>CALEDQ010000001.1 GCA_937949615.1 uncultured bacterium
CAAATCCATTTAAAAAGACCTTTAATTGGATGTGTTCATCGGATATTATTTTCAAGGATCTTTGTGACTTTTGGTCACCCCCGCCGTGGCAGGAAGTTCAGTTTATCAAATCTGCTCAAACATGTCAACAAAAATGTACACAAAAATCTTTTGCGTTTAAAGCGACCTGAATTCCCACATTGCATGCGGATCAGACAGTCATAACCACCCAGGAGAACCGTCCAGGGACTTTAAAATTTTCATTTTTTAAACATATTCTGAGTAAGGACAGACAAATCAGACAGTGGAGAAAAACCATGAAAAAGATATCAATGGTTTTGGTTCTGCTGCTTTTTGTGGTCATCACGCCCTTATATGGTCTTTACTGTAGCGAATGCGGCCAATCGCTTCCCGACCGCGCAAGGTTCTGCCCCTGGTGTGGCACTTCAGCAGCAAATGGCGCCTCTACTCCGACTGCAGCCATGGAAACGGCACTCCGCACCCGCGATACCGCCCGGCTGACGGCAGGCATTTCCCCGGCTGACTATCTTTATGTCGGTCAGTTCGAGGAGCTCCTCAGGAGAAACAACCTGCCAGCGGTTATGAATGAAGTCCGTGATTACTGGCGTCTCAACGATATTCAGGTGGCCAGAGTGACTTCGGCCAGACCGCAATTGAACCAGTATCAGCGTAAAATGCATGACCTGCATGCCAGAAAATTCGACCTGCTCAACAATTATCTGGAAGCCTGGCGCCAGGAAACCGAAGGCCGCGATCGGGCCAGAGCGATTGCCGAAAAACAGCGGGCCGCTTTTGCGGTCGCGCAGATCAACCTCGCCATCGACGAGCTGGTGACTGGCAACGGCAGCCAGAACTCTTTCAGACAGGTCGAGGCGATCGAGCGACGCATGCGCGAGAGCACACAGAACAACCGGGTTACTGCCGGCTATCTTGTCGTCGGCGAACGGCGTTTGCCACGTGGTGAGCCGATCTGGGTCATCGAAGTCGTCAGCAACTTCGCCAGAATAATGCACATGGGCGAAAGCAACTCTTCTAATCCTCTGGTTGGCTGGGTTACCCTTTATGATCTTGAACGCCGAACCAACTGGCGCCCTGACCCGGCAATTTTTCATGCGCCGCCTTCGAAGCCGCTGGCCTTTTCAGCACTGCAGCAGAATCCGACCAGAGTGGTTATCTTCAGTGAAATCAACAATCCGCGGCACGACTATGATCGCAGACGCTATCTGCGTGCCCGGCGGCGCGCCCACATTGGAACTTCAGCCAGGATAACCAGAACCCGGGTTCGTAAGCCAGATAATGCCCGGAGCCATATGCAAAATGAGCCGCGCAGAAAACATCAGACCAACACCAGCCCCCGGCCACGCATTCACGGCCATCGTCGGCCGTGAAACCGTCCTTTAAACAACTATCGAGCGGCAGAGAATCGCGAATTCGTCCTGTGAAGGCGTATGCTTTTTTACAAAGGGCGGAAAGCCCCTGTCAAAATCTTCAGCGGCTTTTTTATCATAATTGTAAACTTCGCTGCCGTGATAAATCCAGTTTCCGTCTGGCCATGATTGTTTCTGCAGAGGGAGAACCAGCATGCAGGTCGGATATCTTCCTTCAGAAACCGCAACCCTGAAATCTCTGCAGCCCTTGAAACCATGCTTAACATAATTCGAGGGGTTGCCAAAAATTACGATTGCCCGCACACCCTTCGCTGACGCCAGTTCGACCGTATGCCGTATCAACTGGCTGCCAACGCCTTTGCGCTGATATTCCGGCAGCACGCTGACCGGGCCAAAAGTCAGGGTTTCCAGTCTTTCGCCATTTTCGTTAACCAGATACGACCTGGTATACATGATGTTGGCGATAACCCGGCCCTCATATTCGGCAACCAAATCGAGGTCGGGGCAGAAATCCGGGTGCGAACGCATGATGTGGGCGAGATAATGCTCGTCACAGCCCGGGGAATGCAGATTCCAGAAAGCCTTGCGGGTGAGCTCCTCAACACAGCGATAATCGCTTTCGCGTTCGGGTCTGATATTGATATTCATAGATGCCCTACTTCTGTGCGCGGCTTTCAAAGCGACCGCTACTTTCATTAAAAGTCAGGTTCGGCAGATTTTTTTCGAGCCAGTCGGTGTAATACCAGATTATTTCGCGGTAATCCTTCGGGTATGCCTTCGGATCGCGACCGACGAACGGCTTGAAACTCACTCCGGTCAGTCTTACAAGCGCATTATAGCTGTGATAGCGAATCGGATAAAAACGATCTGACAACCCGACGATCAATTCTTTCAGGCATTGTGTGTCAGAAGCAGGTGTGATGCTGTAACCGGCGGCCACAAAGCCATCGGCAACCATCTGCTCGCGAGATTTCGCCTTATTTGCAGTCAGCCATTCCTTAAGATTGTTTCTGGCAATCGCAAAAGGTTTATCGAAAAGGGTGTCGTCAGGCTGCTCAAATTGCGGCTCGCGCTCTCTTTTTATGACAACGGAAAATCCGAGATAGTGATTGATTATGAACTCGATGGCAGTGCCGGCTTCAACCACCAGTGAATAGCCGAAACTGTTGATGCCATCAACGTGAGCGTTCTCGATTATCCGCTGCAACACGTCGAGAGCCCGCAGATCGTCGCAGGTAATCAGGCTGTTGATCAGATTACGGTAGAAAGCTTCCTTATTGTAGTCGTCGGGTTTGTTTTGACAAAGCTTCTGAACGCCATCCGGGGAAAATTCCTTATCTGCCCGGGCAAGCAGCGCGTCTGCGACAGTCTTCCCGCCGATCGACACGATCAGTTCGAGAAGCTTGCCTGCTTTTTCTGATGCCGGTTCTTTAGCGAAAGCACTTATAAAATACTCGGCCGGCAACTGTTCACCAAATTCACGCAGGTTTTCGAGAACAATGTCAACGAAACGCCCCTGGTCCAAAAGTTCAAGCTGCAGTTTCAATGCCTCTGAAGCAGTGTCAGACATGCTCCGAATGGCATTTTCTGCTGCGTTTTCGTCGCTGCCACGGATTAATTTTACCAACTCCGGAAAAACGGTCGCACGATCAGTGCATTCGCGTAGAAACCTGGTAACGTATCGCCCTTCACTGGGGTCTTTCAGCATGGCAAGTGCTTCCTGAACCCGCTGTGCGGCAAACACTTTTGCCTTTTCTTCTGGAAAGAGCTGTGGCCGGCCAATAGCAATAAAACCATTGCGGGCGATCTCGACGAAGAATTCGGGCAGCTTTTCGATCTCGAAAAGCTGTAGGTAATATTTTTCGGCCTGGTCATTATTTCCAGTGCGCCGATAGGTTTCAGCCAGCGTCAGAGTCATCTGAATCTTTTCATCATCTTTCAGGTCAGCCTGAGACAGGGCTTTTGCAAGCCACTCTGCGGACTTAACCTGAAATCTGGCCTCTTCTTTCATCGAGAATCTGATTGCTTCGGCTTCACGGGCTATTTTTCCAGATTTATCGGCGGCAAGTGCTCTGGCGATAAAATCTTCAGCCTGCCGGTTTTCACCTGTCGAACGAAACAATTTTGCCAGCATCAGATAAGTCGAAACCAGCTCAGCTTCAGGAATTTTCAATTCATCAAAAGCGTCAGCCGTGGCTGCCAGAATTTTATACATATCACCAGCACGGTTTTCTGAAGGTTTGATTTTACGTGAATATGCGTCAAGAGCCTGAAAAAGCGTTTTGCAGGTTTCTGGTGAAACTTCGACCAGCGGTTCAGCAGCGGAAGCGACATCGATCAGGCCAAGATTACGACAGGTCCAGGCTGCATTCAGATAAAGCTGGCCGATTTCGAGCGCCGGTTTTTTGCTCATTTCGGCAATCCGGGCAGCGACTTCATAGCGGGTCTGTGCCGGAATCGCATCATAGCGATTTTCCGGCCCTTTTTTTTCAACTTTAATGTTATCTGCAAGCCAGCTTTTCAACTCGGCCTTTCTGGCGTCAGTGAGCTTTTCTTCGAATTCGCTGCTGTAGCCGCAAAAATTGCACACAGGGCAGCCCCAGATTCTTGTCATCAGCGGCGAATAGCCACGCGCGTTCGGACAGAGATCAGAATCGTAGCCGCCAAAATTGTTAGTCGACATCAGCTTCGATGCCGAAAACTGGCTGGCACAAACCGGGCACTCGGCTTCAACCGCTCTTGAGCTGGTCGCCAGACAGGCGGTGCCGATAATGAGAAGCAAAACAGTTAAAACCAGGCGTATGCCGAAAATGCTTCTAAATCGATTCATGATTTCTGTTCCTTTTCATTTTGTCTCACAGGTTAGTTTAAACTCTTTTTTTACCGGTGGAAACGTCTTTTTGTTCTCTTTCAAGAGCCAGCTTCTGACGAGCCTTGATGTCTTTCCATAATTCGCCCCTCTCGATACCGGAAATTCGCTCTTCATATTTTCTGCAGGCCCTCTGTAAGACTTTTTCAACACTGATCTGATGACTACTTTCAAGCGCTGTCAGAGCATTGAGGTAATCCCATAGAACGTCTCCCAGCTCATCTTCAAGGTAGCACTGCCGCCCGGATAAAAGCTCTTCGCAGACCTCGTTAACTTCATTTTTCATTTCGCCCAGATAGGTTTTAGCTCCTTCTGACCATTTGCTGGCAGAATCAATAACCATTTTTCTTCGGGCAATCAACAGCAGGGTTTCAAAATGTCTCATTCAACACCTCAATAAAAAACATCATAAAAATCACAGGCATTTACATTATTGCCGGCTGTAAAATTAAAACAGGTTTATCAGGTTCGACGCCCCGGTCTATCAGTCTGGTTGCTTTCTTATTCAATATACTCAATAAGTTCCCGGAAACTTTTCCATGCGGATATCCTGCCACATTCGCCCATTCCAGAAAGTAAAATCAGCGATTTTTCCTATTTCTACATATCCCATTTTACGATAAAGACGGAGTGCTGGCTTATTGAACTCGAAAACACCCAGCTCGATACGTTTTAAACCAGCATCCAGAATCTGTTTTTCAAGAAACTGCATCGCCTGAATACCAATTCCTCTTCCTCTTGCATCTTTTTCTCCAATTGTTATGCCGATCCAGGCGGTTCCTTTAACTTTTTTAAAAAGCTGTGGCGGATCGATCTGAAAGTTAATTTCTCCAACGATTCGGTCGCCAAGATAAATAATAAAAATGGTATTGCGTTCAAGACGATGCGCAAGCGTTTCAACCGTTACAGACTCAACTTTTTCTATATCTTCCTGGCTTCGATTTGGGCGCGACAACGGAATCAGCTCCAGATCACTTTCCCAACGCGTGAACGCCGCCGCAACCTCGGCATTAGCCTTATCGAGTCGCAAAAAGCTGATTGATTCCATATTTTTCCCTTTCTGGATGCCGGAATTCATTTTTCACTTATTTGTCCATTACCAGCATCTGGTAAAAACCTATGACGCATTGCATACTCTTTATCTTCACACGACCGGCCGGAATAATCTGAAAGTATCGGGCCATGCCGTAAAATTCTTGTTTTGAAGAGAAATTCAAAAATTTCATGAAACCAGACGCGTCGCCCGATGCGGGTATACCAGCGCATTGCATGCCTGTAGCCTGCATCAGGGTGAAAAAGCATGCGCAGCATCACTTTGGGACGCAGCTGAACCACAGCCTCAATTAATTTAAACCAGAAGAAAACCCGCCAGGCTGGCACTTTTCCCGCCGCAAGTATCTGATGTTTATAATCCCAGAGCCTGAAGTCGGTTTGAATTACCCGTCGATGCTCGACTGTCTGGTAAAAAGGTGTCCATTTGTGTGGCGTTGCATACAACAGCTGAATCTGGTCAGGATCATAGCTGATAAGATGTCGCAGCGAATGCCAGTAGTCGCGATCAGTCTCTTCGCTGAATCCGATGACGCAGGTCGCCATCGAAATGATTCCGTGCTCCCGCAAAAGCTTGATGGCCAAGCGATCGTCGGCGCTTCGTGCCCCTTTGCGTATTGCCGAAATGGTTGTGTCATCGTAACTTTCGATGCCAAGCAGAAATCTGATCACTCCGGCTTTCCTGTAAAGATGCAGGATGTCCCGATCTCTGACAATATCGCCGGCCCGCGTCGACCCGACAAGTATCAGCGGCACATTTTCGGCAATAAGGGCTTCAAGAAATGCCTGCCAGGCCGCACGTGAGCCGGTGGGCAGCTCATCAGCAAAGTTTATTAACTCGACACCCTGCTCTCGATAAAGTCGCGCCAGTTCTTTTGCAAACTTGACCGGGTCGCGATGCCGCCACTTTGTCCAGAATCCGCGCTGGCCGCAATAACTGCATGAGTAAGGGCAACCACGGGAAAACTGTGCCACCACTGCCCGTTTTCCGCCCCAGTAAGAATAATTGCGGTGATCAATAAGTTCCCATCCGGTTCTGAAGGAGTCGAGATCTTCGATTACCTCTGCAGGCGAGGTAGAAACAATTGCACCGTTATCAAAAAAAGCCAGACCGGCGACATCAAGCGGCGACGTATTGGCAGCCAGAGCCCTTACAAGTCGCAAAGCCGTAAGCTCTCCTTCTCCTCTGACGATAAAATCTATTTCCGGGCAATCTGAAAGAATCTCTTCATAGTGATAAGTAGGGTGCACGCCACCATAAATAATTACAATCTCTGCAAATTCTCTTTTGATTTCACGACAGATTTCGAGAACCGTTTCATTCACCGAACTTGAGCCAGAATGACCAATCATAAGGATTTCGGGAAGATCTGCGCGCAGGTCGGCAAGTATTTCGCCGGTATCAGCTTCTTTCAGGTCTGCGTCAAACAGCCTGACCTGAAAGCCGGCATCGAGCAAAGGCCCTCCGATGCTCAACAAGCCTAGCGGCGGCAGATGTTCCCCGGGAATTCTGCTGCCGATAGCACTGTGAAACGGGTTTAACAATACTATTTTCATGATTTAAACATTCTGCTCTTACAACACCTATCTGGAAACTTATTTTTTGGCGATTGCCTGGCTTATCGCTCTGCCGATTTCAGCAATAGCGGCATTACGTTCATCAAACGACGCCTCAGTTTCAGTAATATAAATGGCTGCAATAATCGGGTCTGACTGTGGGGGCCACATGACTGCAACGACAGCACGTGAACCGTGACCGCCAGCCCCGCTTCTATCTGCAACGACCCAGTCTGCTGGAACTCCGGCCCTGACAAGACTGCCGGCAACTTCATTGGCAATCATCCAGTCTTTGAGTTGCTGACGCGATTCTGGCGATAATATTTCTCCGAGCACCAGTCTTTCGACAGTTTTAGCCATTGCTGCCGGAGTTGTAGTATCACGGGCGTCTCCGGGAGCACCCTCATTGAGATCTGTTTCACGGCGGTCAAGACGGGTGGTTGTATCGCCGGTCATGCGAATGAATGCTGTCAGCGACGCCGGGCCGCCAATTGCATCGAGAATGAGATTGGCGGCGGTATTGTCACTCAATTTCATTGTCGCGGCACAGAGGTCTGAAAGACTCATATTACCGCCAACATGCAGTTCAGTAACCGGTGAATAACTGGCAATGTCCTGCCGGGTAATCGGCAGAACTCTGTCCAGACGGTCTTTGCTGTTGTCAACACTGTAAAGCAGCGCGGCACATGCAAGTGTTTTGAAAGTGCTGCACATGGGAAAACGCTCATCTGACTTATAATTCCAGCTCTTTCCCGTTGTTGTGTCATAAACCGCCACCCCTGCCCTGGCTTTTAAACGAGCTTCGATGTTTTTAACCTGCACGAACAGTTCATCGTTGCCATCTGATGCCGCTGACGATGACAGAGAAGACACGGCACCTGAGACTGCCGGCCGACCGGCATTTTCTATCAGAGTCTGCATGCCGGTGCCATCAACCTTTATGCGATAAATTCTGCGCAATATAACCGATTCATCGTCGAGCCCTTTGTGTTTTACAATTTTAATATCTTTTGCACCGAATCCCTCGAAAGCTATTTCCTCTGCAGAAATCCAGCGGGGATTTATGGCGCAGATTCCTGGCGGTGTCAGGCGTGTGGTTTTGTCAGCTGCGATTTCATACACAAATACTGCAGAAACAGCATCGTTGAGATCGGGTATGACCTCGTCGACCGCCCCGGAAAACAGCACAAACCTGCCGTCTGAAGAAAGTTCGACGGCATCTGCCGAACTCCTGGCATAAAAAGCGACCTGATCGCTAAAAGTCGCTGTTGCAAGCATGTTGTTATTTCCATTTGCGTCAACGGCGTATATGTTTGTGAGATTGTGACAAAAAATTGTGTTGCCGGATGGATCCCAGGTTGGGCTGAAAAGATCGCTGTGCCATGCCTTTTCGGTCAGAATTTTGAAGCCGGTATCGTCAGCATTGACAACCGCAATCTGCCAGACAGAACGCCCGGATTCCCAGAAAAAATTGAAAGCGATTTTTCTGCCGTCAGGCGACCAGCGAATTGTATGCAGTCCATTATTCGGAATAGAATTGAATCGATGCACTTTTTTTTCGGCGATATCTATATATGCCAGTCGGTTATCAGCAACGTATGCGAGGAATCTGCCGTCAGGGCTGATATCGAAATCGTAGCTTTCGCAGACCTTCTGTGGCTTTTCTCCGTTCAACCCGCAAGTCATGACCACATCATCTCTTAAAAAAGCCATGTTTTGAGCTTCGAGCCCGGTCATGGCTGCCAGTAAATAGAGAAAAACGGCGACCGCTGTTTTCAACAGTTTCATTTTCGATATATCCTTTGCTTCTTTGAAGTGACGCAAGCGATTTTACCACTTTCACCGTCAGGCCATAAAGCAGCTTTCCGTAATTTTCGCCAATGTTAAATCAGTGTGTGATAAAATCAAAAATGCCTGAACGAAACTGTTTAAACGATGCACTCGATCGCCATTGCAGCAAATGAAAGAATATTCACGATCAGCAGATATGAAAGGAACCCAGTCATGGCTCCCAGAAAAGAATTTACCGTTGCCGACATGATCAAAGCCCTCGAAAAGCTCGATCCGGCCTTACCGATTTATGACCACTACTATGACGAAGAAGAAGGCGAAGAAGTCTGGTTCAACGTTGTAAAACCGACGCCTAAAAAAGTCACAATCTACCTGACCGCTTTACAGCAGGGTAAAAAAATAAAACTGCAGTGGAGCGACAACAAAAATGCCGGCCAGGTCGTCGACAAGAAAAAAGCCGTAATTCTTTACCCGCCGGCAAAAGATGAAATCGAACTCTGACGGTTCAGCTGCCCAGCCAGTAACTACAGCTTGATGGAATATATTGAACGCGGAGCCTGGTCGTTGCTCAACCAGTGCGGAGCCACTCTGGCAAAGCCGGCTTCAGAAAACCCTTTTATCAGGCCCGGCCAGTGAACGTCGGTCCCCAGCTTTTCTACCGCTTCGCTGTCGAATGGATAGCCTTCGATGGCTTCCCAGCCGAGTTTTTTGCCATACTCGCACAGGCTTTTGAGTATGCGCTTCTGATAGCCTTTGCCTCTGAATTCCGGGGAAAGAGCGATGCAGGTAATGCAGGCCGTGGTTCTGGCTTTGTCTGCCAGAGTCGGCACACGGCGCCAGGCCCAGTAAACTTCGGAGACCGGACTGACCGAAACCCAGCCGGCCAGTTTGCCCGATTCATAGGCAAGAACTCCGACATGAAAACCTGAATCTACCCTTTGCCAAATACATTCGCGGTTCTTTTCAGGGGCTTCGCGCTCACGCCGCTGCCATTCTTCAATCGAATTGAACTTCTGATGCCAGAAAGCACAGTAACAGCCGCCGTGCTTTCCCCCAACCGTAAGCTTTTCAAAATCGGCAAAATTATCATGAGACAGGGTTCTGAGTTCAATTTTTTCTGTCATTGGCAACTCCAGCGCGGAAATTTTATTGTCTGCCTGCTTCAAACGACCACATCATATGTCTGAAAACAAAATTATATACGCCATCAGAAACACAAGTCCAGACAAATCCGGCAAGAATCGTCACCAGGCTTTGTCGTCGTAATAATTAAATTACCGGTGAAAGAAAAAGCTTGCTTTGCACGAAGAAAAGAAGAGTGTTATCCTTGGTCTGCAAAAATAAATTCTTATCCGTGGCAGTTCAAAAAGCAAATGCAGAGTCTCTGAAACATAGGCCGGAACCAGACAGCCGTGGGGATTGATGACAGAGGCCAGGCCCTGTTGCAGAACCACATTGAAGCCCGATCGGGCGATCAAGGTATTCATAGATCTTTAAGGAGTCGGTAATGACGCTTCCCAAAATTGGTTATGACATCGGCAAAGAAAGCCTGCGCAACAACTGTTTCTGCTTCCTGCAGGACCACCTGGACAAGCACCCCGACAGAATCTGCATGAAGTGGGTCAATACGAAAAATAAAATCTGGTTCGACTACAACCCGTTTGCCAGAACCCTGACACACGACACTTTCACCTACAAAAATATCTACGACATGGTTGTGCATGTGGCCGCCGGCTACAAAAAGCTCGGGCTCCAGAAAGGCGACTGCGCTCTGGTTTATGTGCCGATGATTCCGTGGCTCTACGCCGGCATGTTCGCGTTCCAGATGCTCGGGGTCAGATGCATTTTCCTCGATTCATTCGCCCGCGCCGACCAGCTCGGTTACGTCGCCGACCTCTGCAAACCCAAGGTCTGGCTCTCAGGCGAGCGTGGTTTCGCCATGGGTAACGGCCAGCCAGCCCTCGAAGCAATTCCGATAAAGATCAACATGGGCCCCTGCACGAAAAAATGGACCGCCCGTTTCGAAGAGCTTCTCGAAACACCCGAAGCCGCGGAACCGGTTCCGGTTGCCCAGGAGCACACCGCGCTCATTACCTTCACCACCGGTTCTTCCGGCACTCCCAAAGGCGCCGACCGCTCGCATCGCTTCCTTGCGGCTCAGCACTACGCCATCGACGGCTGTCTGCCATACGAAAACAGCGACCTCGACCTGCCGGTTTTCCCGATCTTCTCTCTGAATAACCTGGCTGCGGGCGTTACCACCATTCTGCCGGCCATCAACGTCGCCGAACCGGCCGACAATGACGCTTATGTGCTTTACACGCAGATTACCGGCGAAAATATCACCACTCTGACGCTGAACCCCTCGCTGCTCAACGGCTTGAACAAATACTGCCTCGAAAAGGGAAAAACCCTGCCGGGTCTGCGCCGGGTCGCTGCCGGTGGTGCCGCCGTCTCACGCGATGTCGTCGAAGAATTCAAAAAAATTGCGCCGAACTCCGAGCTTGTCGTTATGTATGGCTCAACTGAAGCCGAACCGATGACACATATCACCGGCCAGGAAATGCTCGCTCAACGCAGCGTCACCGAAGACGACCCGGAACTCGTCGACGCCGGCGTTAACGTCGGGCATTTCGCCCATGGCCTGCAGTACAAGTTCATCAAAATCGTGCGCGGCCCGATCGAAATCTCTTCAGACAAGCAGTGGGCAGACCTCGAAGTTCCGCATGGCAGTGTTGGTGAACTGCTGGTAGCAGGCGAGCATGTCTGTCGCACCTATTACAACAACCCCGAAGCCTTCAAGACTTCGAAAATCCGCGACCACAATGACATCGTCTGGCACCGAACCGGTGACCTTGGCCGCCTCGACAAAAAAGGCAACGTCTGGATCGTTGGCCGTATTCACAACGTCATCGAGCGCGACGGCAACTATCTTTTCCCCGTGCAGGCCGAAGTTGTGCTGAAGCGTCAGCCATATACCCGCCTCGCAGCCTATCTCGGCGTTCCTGACAGCAAGCTCGGCGAAAAGACCGTCTGCGTCATTGCCCCGAAAAACAACGCTGAAATCAACGATAAAAAGCTCTGCGCCGAACGCGAAGCCGAAATTCGCCGGGTCATGACCAAGAATGAAATACCTGTCGATCAGGTTATTTTCCACCCCGACATCCCGATGGACCTGCGCCATCGCTCGAAAGTCGAATACGGCGTTCTCCGGGAAGAACTGAAGAAAGCCGGCCTGGTCTGATTCACGACAGCCTGCATTCTGCAGATTTGTAAAATCACGGGACTCTGGTTAAGAGTTCCGTGATTTTGCAAAAATAAGAAAGCCATATTACAAAAGACAATCGGGAGAAACCTGATGAACCAGGCGACTAGAAATTTCGTTCTGAGGCTGCTGTTTTACTTTGCTCTGGCAGCCGTAATAATAAACCTTGGCTCACCAATGATTGAATCAGTCAATATAAATTACATATGCGACGCTGATCGTCTAAAAATGAACTTTATTAAGACTTCCCTGATCTGTTTTAAAAACGATCTGGGATTTTTGCCATTTGCAGGCACAGATGAAAATGACCCGGAGGCTTATTTTACGTCAAAAGAGGCAGGTCTTGGCTTTGAAGATGCCACCAACTGCCTTATGACAAACAAATATGATTTTTTTCACAGAATGGGTCTCAGTGAAGAAAAATATTCAAAAAAATGGAAAGGGCCATATTTAGACACATCTACCAGTGATTATTTTCTTGACGGCTATGGCAACCCGATCATTTATTTATGCTGGAACAAGGCAATCTATCTCTGGTCGGCCGGGGACGACAAAAAATTTGATTTTTCAATCAATCTTGAAACCAATACCGGCAAATCGCATGGAAGCATTCCTGAAGGACAGGCAGACGACATTGTGGTAAAGGTTTGTGAATTGCCGAAAGTGAGACCTTCAAGCCAGATTCTCGGTGACCGGATACTGGCAATTCAGGCTTCCTTGCCCCAAAAGCCTGATTGAGAAAATATTCTTTTCTGCAAAATCAATTCTTATCTGTGCTAAATTACTCAAAAATCCTTTGAAAGCTGCCAGAAATGGTCGTCGTTATAACTTCAGTCCTCTGACCAGAGAGCCGTTCTGCCAGTGCACGCAGTGAAAGAAACCGACATTTTTCTCGCCGGCTTCAAATTAGTGAATGTAGTTGTCTCCTCTTATCCCTTCATTGGGTAAATCTGGAAGCCCTTGTCATTTAAGATGGTTATTGCCCAGCCCATTTTATCCGGGGCATTATCAAACCAGAATATCTTCAAGTTTTTGTATTTGTAATCATTGTGATTTCGCCAATTCTGTAGAAGAGTTCCGCGATAGGAATCTTTAGGGAAATCATCACCATCAACGACAGCTGGAAAGCGCTTCTTAATTTCAGCAAGCGAAAGACCGTCGATTATCCTCGACTTGAAGGGATCTGCAAAAACATACTTTTCATAATAATCCGCCGGGCACTCATTGTCAGAATATATCCAAAGCAGATAAGACGGATTCATTAATTGAAAGGTCCCGCAATAAAGCCACACGCAGGCAACGAAACCCACCAGCGAAATTAAAACAATAAAAATTTTTCTTTTGCTCATGCTGTAATCTTTCTCAATAAAATTGTTTTACCGAAAATATTTTTTAGACCAGACCTATATAATTCTACATAAAATTCGCATCAGACGAGCAAAAATTCTGAGCAAAACTGCCTGTTAGTTCTGCCTGGGCGATTTCATGATGAATCTGGCCTCAGGCTAAAAGCAAACAGGGCCGAGTTCTTTTGGAACTCAGCCCTGTTAAATTTATGAATAAAGATCGAAAGGCTTTAAAAATTCTTC
>CALEDQ010000002.1 GCA_937949615.1 uncultured bacterium
TGGTAGAGCGCCACCTTGCCAAGGTGGATGTCGCGGGTTCAAGTCCCGTTTCCCGCTTTCTTTTTATCTTGGTTGCGCCAGTAGCTCAGGTGGATAGAGCAGCAGCCTTCTAAGCTGCGGGCCAGGGGTTCGAGTCCTCTCTGGCGCGGTGAAGGCTGATCTCGTCTAGGCTTTATGGACGAAGTAGCACAATGGTAGTGCACAAGATTGTGGATCTTGTGGTTGCGGGTTCGAGCCCCGTCTTCGTCCCTTTTGAGCGCCTGTAGCTCAATTGGATAGAGCAACGGACTTCGGATCCGTAGGTTGAGGGTTCGAATCCTTCCAGGCGCGTTTTGTTTTCGTTCTTTTCGGGCCGCTAGCTCAGGGGTAGAGCATCTGACTTTTAATCAGGGGGTCGTTGGTTCAAATCCAACGCGGCTCACTTAAACGGGTCTGCTTGTGCAGACCCATGGAGCATTAGCTCAGCTGGTAGAGCAACTGACTCTTAATCAGTGGGTCGTCGGTTCAAATCCGCCATGCTCCATTTTTTTTTGCCCATATGTCTTTAGCAGGCTGCCTCGTTGTTTCTCGAGGCAGCTTTTTTCATGTACCCCGGCCGACTCGACTTAAAGTCCAGACCGGCAGAGTTTGCGGCGGGTTGTTTATTATGCTAATCTGCGTCGAGACAAAGTTTTTCTGGAGGAAACAATGAAGAACCATTTTTTCGTTCTTGTTTTGATAATGGCGCTTTTCATACCGGGTGCTGCCATGGCCGGCAGCGAAATGGAGAATCTGATCAAGGAAATGACCTCGGCATTTTCTACTGGAAGTGAAGGTATTCATTCACCCGATTTCGTAGCCAAGGTCGGCGAAATAGATGAACAGCTGCGCTTGTCTCTTGAACGCGATTTCGACCTGGCACCTTTTGTAGAACTGATCACCGCTGCCGAGCAGCTCAAGGCAAGAAAATCGGCGCGCACCATGTTTGAAGTGCCTCTCGAAAAGGCGTTCAAACGGCTGCAGTTTGCGAAAATTCAGCCTGAAGTAACACCAGACAAAGATTTGACCGAAGAGATAGATACTCTGATCACCACGGTTGAACGTTATCTTGACCCGAGCCTGCCTGATCTCGATACGGTTGACCGCAACAGTCTTGAACAGAAGCGCAAACGACTCGAAGCCAAAATCAGAAAAGCTCAGAAGGGCTTTCTGAAAGTGCCGGAAGACAAGCGCATCAGTGTTGAAGTGATGAATGAAGATGGCGCTCCCGGCAAAATTTCGCCGGCCCGCGAAGCCAATTTGCTCGCCAAGCTGGCGACGGTAATTCCAGAGCCCGGCAAGCTCGGTGTTAAAGTGAAACTTCTGCCAGAAAACCGCTTCGACATGGAGATATTCGTGCAGAACTTCGTCGCTCCGAATGGTCTGTCGGTTATCGAAGCTGAACTCGGCTTTTCAGAAATCAGTCTGAGCGCGCTCGACAACAGTAACGCCACCGAAGTCGACGATGTGCTTGGCGATGCGCACTTTAACCGCTATCGTATCGTTCAGGATGAAGAACAGCTCAATGTTATGCCGCAGGTCGGTGAAGCCGCTTATGAAATGGGTTCTTTTGCCCCCGGCCAGATCTGGAAAATGCCTTTCAAAAAGACCGGTGGTATTTCAGACATAATCAAAGAGCTCGATGGCAACACTGAAGTTGCGGTAGTTAACGCCAAAAATGCCGTCAATGACCAGGCCATCGAATTTAAAAATACCGGCAGCCGCAATTTGATTTACCTGCAGGGTACGGATGTTACCGGACTGGTATCAGTCAAGGCGGTTGGCGTTCTGACGCCGAAAGAAGGCCAGGTAACTTTCAGAGAGGTTCTTCTGATCGTCGATGATGCCATTGCTTCTGAAATTACCAGCTATATCGGCGGACAGGGCATCAACTGGTTTCTTAAACGCGGCTCCGATAACATTCGCAAAGGCCTGCCCTTTACCCCGGTTCTTGAGAACATCAATATGGACAGAGACGCTGAAGGCCGTATGGTCTATGTTTTCAGCGGCAGGGGCAAAGTCGCCCGCTGATATTTCATTAACGCATCTGATTGTTGATTCTGTGCGCCCGGTAGCAGGGGTTTCCTGACCGGGCGCATTTTATTTGTGGTGATACCCGAGAACCATGCCGTGCTTCTTGAACAATTCACGGCGAAACAGCGGGTTATAGGCAAAATAGGTGGCAAGGCTCCATAGATCCTTGGCGTTGGTTTTAAAATCAAAGGCACGCTTGAGAATGCTGACCGGGTGGTTGAACCGCCGCCGGGCCCAGAAACATATCTCAGTCAGCTCGTCGGGGGTCATGCGCGCCGGTTTGAACACACAGTCACCAAAGTGATAGCGCTCATCGAGCCACCAGCGGTCATACAGCAGCCTGCCCTGACTCTGCATCTCTTCATACAGAGGCGTGCCAGGGTAGGGGCTGAGAATATTGAAGGCAGAGAAACAGAACTTCTGATCGATGGCCCACTGCACGGTTTTTCTTATCGACGCCGCATCGTCGGCATCATAGCCGATCAGAAAGGCAGCCCAGAGCTGAAAGCCGATGTTTCTGATTTTCTCGATCACCGGCGCATAGCTGTCGAGGTGCATATTGCAGTTTTTGCCCATCTGTTGCAGGTTTTCCGGGTTTGTCGATTCGAATCCGACCACCAGACCAGCGCAGCCGCTGCGTTTCATGAGATCCATCAGTTCCGGGTCTTCGGTAAAACTCAGGCTTGCCTGGCCTATCCAGCGCTTTTTCTGGGGAATAAGCAGGCGAAACAGCTCTTTTGCCGCATCTGCCTGCGCCACGATGTTGTCATCGACGAAAAAGACAAAATTCTGCGGCTGCTCAGCCAGTTCTGCCGCGACTTCGGCCGGCGGGCGGTAACAATGCGTTCTCTGATAAAGCGAGCCGGTAGCGCAGAAACGGCAGTGATTCGGGCAGCCACGGCTGAATTGCGTAAGGCGCAGCGGCAGATAGCTTTTGCCGTTGAAGATTTCCCAGTGGGTGCGCAGACCGCCGAGCCTTGGCGGAAAATGACCCCGATAAACCGGTTGCAGCCGGTTGGCAGCAAGATCGGCAACCAGCTGCGGGAAGACTTCTTCGGCGTCACCAATCATGATTGCATCAGCATGCTGCGCCGCTTCTTCCGGGATCATCGAGACATGAAAACCGCCGAGAGCGACTTTGATGCCCCGCTGACGGAACCTGGCCGCAATTTCGTAAGAACGCCTGGCAGTGTAGATTTCGACATTGATGCAGACAAGGTCTGTGGGCTCACTGTAGGGTATTCTTTCATAGCGGTCATCGAAGAGGGCAAATTGGCAATCTCCGGGCAAAAGCCCGGCAAGAACCGCAAAGGTCAGCGGTTCCATACGCCCGCGGTCGTGGTAGGGGCGGCCGTTGACCAGGCCCATGTTGGGTTTGATGAAGGTGACTTTCATATTTCTCCGGATTGGTTCTCGAAAAGTTCGCAATTACTGAAGCCCGGGTGAATGCCGGTTTTTTTGTGGATGTCGCGGCGTGAAACCAGATTGGCGGCCAGAAACAACATGGCTTTGAACGGGCTGGAAAAATTGGCCGAAAAGTCACTGGCCCGCTTCAGGATACCGGCATAACTGTTGAAGCGGCGGCGGCCTTCGCTGATTGCCTGAGCCATTGCTTCCGGGGTCATCTGTTCGGGTATGAAGGCAGGCATTTCCCAACGGTAATCAGGATTCAGCCACCACTGCGGAAAAAGTAGGCGTCCCTGCTGCAGAAGATTGTCATAAATCGGGGTACCTGGAAAAGGCAGCAGCATGTTGAAATTGGCCATGAACAGCTTCTGCGCCAGCGCAAAATCGACGGTTTCGCTGATGTTGCTGACTCTGTCGTTAGGGTAGCCAAAAACGAAGGTGGCATAAACCATGATGCCGCGTTGCCTGAAGCCGTTCAGAAGCTTTTCCAGCTGCCCCAGCCGGTTGCTCCAGTCTTTGTTCATCAACTTCAGGTTCGCCGGGTTGATAGATTCAAGCCCGATTACGACGGCGATACAGCCACTTGCCGCCATGGCGTCAAGAAAGCTTTCGTCAGTGGCCGAGGTCAGACTGGCCTGGCTGGCCCACCTGATTCGGGCCGGTTTGATAGCGTTGAACAGCTTGCGGGCATGTTCGGGGCTGGAGGCGATGTTGTCGTCAGCAAAAAATACCAGCCGGCTTCCGAGTCTGGTTATTTCTTCGACTACTTCTTCTACCGGCCGATGACAGACCTCTGGTCCATAAAAACTTCTGACAGAGCAGAAATTACAGTTGAAACAGCATCCTCGGCTCGTTTCGATGAGACTTACGGGCAGATAGCGGTGTTTGCCGTATATTGACCGGTCGCACTTGAAATTTTGCAGCCCCGATCTCTGGCCGCGATAAATGGTCTGCAGTTTGCCTGATCTGAGATCGGAGATGATATCGGGCCAGATACTCTCGACTTCGCCAAGTGCCAGTGAATCTGCGTATCTGGCGGCTTCACGGGGCAGAAGAGTCGGATGAAAACCGCCAAGAATTACCGGTACATTGCGGCGTCTGAATTCTGACGCGATCTGATAGGCCCGCAGAGCGGTGAAGGTCTCGGTGGTGATTGCAACCAGATCATAGCTCTGTGAAAAGTCGATGCTTTCGAGTCGTTCATCGATAAAAACCAGCTGAACGTCATCGGGTGTGTGCCCGGCGAGCAGAGCGATAACCGTTGGTTCAAGAACAGCCGGAGTTCGATACGGCCGCCCGGATTTTTCGCCCAACGATGGCTTGATCAGTGCAATTCGCACCTGGGGCTCCTGATGCTCGATGTTCTGATGATTAATTCTGTGACAATGATAGCAGAGATAAATACCCCTTTCACGAAAAACTTTCTTACAGTCGCAAGGCATGAAGAGTTAACGGCTGACAGAAAAAAAATCACAGGTTAGAATATGCTGGCATTAAGTTGCGGCTGGAGGTAAATCTGATGAGCACCACCATTTTTTATTTTTCGGGCACCGGCAATTCGCTGTCGGTTGCGCAAACCCTTAAACGGCAGCTTTCTGACGCCATTGCCGTATCTCTGGCTGAGTTGACCGGATTGACCGCAGACAATCTGCTCCAAATCGACAGCGATACGGTAATTTTTGTTTTTCCGGTTTATGCTTCCGGCATTCCGGTCATTGTCAGGGAGTCGCTGAAGCGTATCAGGTTCTCAGGTGCTCCATACGTCTGCGCTATCGCTACCTGCGGCAGCTCGCCCGGTGCTGCTGTCGGAATTTTTGCTTCTGAACTTCAGAAGTCGCTGAAGATAAGACTCTCGGCTGGCTGGTCTCTGGTAATGCCCAGCAATTATACGCCGCTTTACGGAGCTTTTTCTGATCAGGTACATAATGCCATGCTTGCTTCTGCTTCAGAACGTCTGCAGCAGTTGACCCCTATGATTGCTTCGAGAACGGTTGCGGCTCTTGAAACTTCGCCAGCGCCTTTTTCATGGCTGTTCTGGTTTGTCTGGAAAGGCTTCACCGGCTGGGTTGGTCGCTCAGACCGGCATTTCAGGGCTCTGTCAGTCTGTACCGGTTGCGGTATCTGCGAACAGGTATGCCCGGTCAAAAACATCAGGCTCAGCTCAGCCCGCCGACCAGTCTGGCAGCATCACTGTGAACAGTGCATGGCCTGTCTGCAGTTCTGCCCGGTCGAGGCCATTCAGTTCTGCTGGTGGACAAAAGGTCGACGGCGTTATCACCATCCGCAGATCACAGCAGCAATGATTTCAGCGCAGAAAAAGACCGGCGGCTGATCATTAGATCGCTGTCTGTGTGTTACAGCAACTTTTTCAGCCGCCACAGCGTTTGACTTTATAGCCGAGCTTCTGCAGTTCTTCAACCAGACGATCGCGGTGATCGCCCTGAATTTCGATCGCTCCGTCTTTCAGAGCACCACCGGCTCCGCATTTCTTTTTAAGTTCGGCGGCCATTTTTTTAAGGTCATCTTCATTGCCGGTCAGCCCGGTAATTATCGTGACGCCGCTGCCTTTGCGTCCCTTGGTTTCGCGGCCAACCCTGACTATGCCGTCGCCAGGTTGAGAATTGCCCTTCCCAGAAGACTTGCGACATCGACAGCTGTCGGCTGGTTGCTCACACCCGGGGCACATGCGCCCCCATTCGCTTGAATAAACCAGGCCGCCTTTATTGGTGCTCATTGGCAATCCTTTCGATTTGCAGTGCGATTGTTCTGTCTGCGATCTGCTGTAATTAGTGGGTTTTAACACTTGTTCAGGTTTGATATATGGCGAAGGCAAATGTAGTTCAGCCTGACGCGTAAGTCAATCTCTGCTTGTCTGAGTGAGGGAAAAGTATTACCTTGAAAAGGTTGGATACTGATAAAAACGAGGTTGCTTATGAGAAAATTTGTTGCTCTGGTTATTATCGCCGGTTGTGTCATTCTTTGCGGATGCTGGGGCAGCACCCCGGAGCCTCAGAAAACCGACGCTCCTGCCGCTGCTGTCAAGACGGCTCCAGCGAACAGCGTTGAAGAGCTCAGGCGAAAGGCTGACCTCACAGAGGCTGCCAGTCTGGTTGGCTATGACGGCAAAGCTATTAAAGAAAACCTGCATAAGGTCATCGATGCTCAGCAGGAAGATGCAAAAAGGCTCGAAGACCTTAACAATATCAGGTAAGAGAGCTGATTCATAAGCTTTTAATTGTTCGGCATCTCTGTTAAACTTGATCGCAGAACTACCGGACCTGATTTAACGGGGCAGGTTTCAATACGATGCGAAGGGGTAGATTAATGTTCAGAAAGCAATATATGCCGGCTATGATGCTGGTAATTATCGGTATTCTCTTTTTTCAATCTTTGATCGAGGCCTCTACGCCAAAGTTTCACGTGGATGTTGGCCTGAATCATTTTTACAAAAACCGTTATCTTGAGGCATATCGCGAATTCAAAGCCGCTCTCGACATCGATCCACGTTATGCCGAAGCCCATTACAATCTCGGCAGGGTTTACAAAGCTCAGGGATTCATAAAAGAGGCCCTGATCGAGTTTCAGATTGCGGTGCAGTTGAAGCCTGACTATCAGGCAGCCCGGCGTGAACTCGATGCTCTTAAGCAAAACCTGGAGGCTGATGTTGCTGCTCAGCTCAAACTCAAAGGAAAAGAAACCGTTCAACAAACTGAATTCAGCAGCATGAGCGGTGATGAAGCCGAAAAACGTGCCAGGCAGCTTTTGACTCAGGGGCGCTCTGAAGAAGCGCTGAAATATTTCGATCTGGCTTTACGCGACCGGCCTGATGATGCCAATCTCAACAAACTCACCGGCTTTCTGTATTTTAAGCAGAACCTTTTTAATGACGCTTTGACTCGCTACCAGAGAGCTCAGAAAAGTTCACCGGCCGATGCCGAGATTCCTTATGCAATCGGGCTGATTTACATGAAAACGCAGATGCCGCAGAAGGCGGAAAGCTTTTTTAATCAGGCCATTAGAATTCAGGGCGATATGATGAAGGCGCAGTTCGCTCTCGGCGAGGCATACGAAGCCCAGGACCGTATCGAAGACGCGGTTTTTCAGTTCAAAAAGTGCCTTGAAATCAACCCGAACCTCAAAGAAGCAAAAAACAAGCTTTCTTATCTGGCTGGCCGCCAGAGTTACAACTATTTCAGCCGTGGTTCGTATTTCTATCAGCGTGGTGAATACGAAAAAGCCGAGCCTCTGCTGTCGATGGCAAGAAATTATGGCAGTCTGACCAGCGATCAGATAAGGCAGGCTGATGAAATGATCAACACCAGCCGTTTCTGGATAAATAAAAAAGTTGCCCAGGAAAAGGTTGCCTCTGAGCGGCGTCAGACAAGCAACGAAGCCAATATTTCGCGAAGCGTCGATGTGCACGAAGTCAGTGTGAATTCAGTGCCTTATATCGGTCGCGCCGTCGAATGGGAGGGCGAAGTTGAGTTCGTTTCGACCCGCAAGGGGCGTAAATATATCTTTGTTAACAGTCAGCCTTCTATAAATTCTGATTCAAACATGGACTATGCGTTTGAAGTGGAGTTCCCCAAGGACCTGCCTTCAGACCCGAGAGTGGCCTCTAAAGCCTCTGTTATCGTCAAGGGCCGCATTGTCAGGGTCGAAAAATTGCGCAATGAGAAGTCTGGCGCCTTCAGCTCAAGACGCCAGCCGGTTCTCGAAGCGAGTGAAATCAGATTTAGCCGGGTGAATTACGATCAGCCGCTGGTTCTGCAGTTCTTTTAAGAAAGAAGAATGCCGGTGCAGGTTTTTTTCTCAAGATGAAATGGGTTTCAAGACTGCCGGAGGCCGTACGAAAGCGGCCTCTGGCTTCTTTTTTGCGGGCAGCGATAAAAGCTCTCGTTGTCGTGCTGCTGCCATGGTTTCTTTTGACCGGTATCAGTGGCTTTTTTGCTTCTGAAGCGCATCTTGAACGACTTGCCGGTGCGAATGAAGAAATGACAGCTTTGTTGTCGATGATATCTTCGCAGTCGGAGCCCGGGCACAGGTTCGATGCCGAATTTAAAAGTCTGGTGGCACTTCCTTACCCTTCAGAGGCTTTCAACAGGCGTTTGCAGCAGATTGTTTCGGCTTATTCGCAGACTCTCGATGTCTATCTTTTCGACCGCGGCGGTGATTGCGTTGTTCTGCCTTTTCTTCCGGTGCCACCAAGGGCGGTTGCCAGACGATTTCTTGAATGTGTCATAAACCCGAAACTTGAAGCGAAATATGCAAGATTTGTCGAACAGTTCTCTGGTTATCGTCTGGCCCATAAGCATTTGAATCAGAGCCCGGAAGCCATTATCAGAATAGGCTCTTCACATGACCGACAGTGGGGAGGCTGGTTCAAATTATCAGGAAAAGACAAAGCGGACATGGGGCATCTGATCGTCTTTGTCAAAAAAAGCGGCATCAGAGGGGATGAGCTGCTGAACAGTGCTGTTATGCAGGCCAGATACAAGTTCGGGCGCAACTATTATTTTGCCTGGCAGGATTCAGTAAATTCGGAAAAGTTGTTGCCGGATGCCTCCGGTTTTGCCTCAGGCACTGCCAGAGTGCTGGCAGAATTGCCGTGGGGCGAGCGGACTTTTGAAATCGATGGTTTTCATGGCATCAAAATGTTCACCGACGACGGGCTGATTATTGTAGCTCAGACAAATCGGCCCTTTGAGAGGAATCAGCTTTTTGACCGGGCAACTTTTATTCTGAAAGCATTGCTGTTAGTTGTCTTTTTGATTCTTACGCCTCTGATGATGGGTGTCACCAGACTTTATCCTGGTCTGAAAATTAGAATCGCCTGCCTTTTTCTTCTCGGGGCAGGTATTCCGCTGGCTCTGCTCATTTTTACCGGGCTGGCTGATCGCAGCGATCAGGAGAAGGTCCTGGTCGACAGCTGGCAAAAGCGTGGCCTCGAAGAACTGACTCTGATTGACGAAGGCATGATTGGCAATTTCCGTCAGATCGAGCGCCGTTTTAAAAGCCATATTGCCAGAACTGCCCGATTGCCCGAGCCAGAGTTCTCAAAGCAGCTTGCCGCCACCGGCCAGCTTTTTGACCTGAAGAATATCTACCAGATTCTTGTGGTCAGGCCTGATTCAGGGGTTTCTTACAGCAGTGAACATCCGAAAGGCAAAAAGAGTGGCGAGCGCGACTCGATGATGATCTACGGTCAGATGCTGCTCGAAATCATCAATGCAACCTATGACGAAGCTACCCGCAAGACAAGCACCGATCTGTCTTCTGTTATCAACAATATGGGTGGCTGGATGGCAAGGGCTTTGATTCTCAGTTCCGGGCGGGTTGGCGTCATGAATCTGCTTGGCAGCGTTATGCCCACCTATGCCGATTTCTTTGTCGACGCCGATAATTACGCCCGGGCAATGGTTTTTGCCTTTATGCCGCAGAGCGCCATGCAGAGAAATTATCTGTTTACAACCAGCAAAAAAAGAGAAGCAGCCATGTCGCCTCTGCAGGCCCGCTTTGCCGCGTTGCCGGTTTCGGCGTCGCCATTCTGGCCGGCTTTTCCCAGGCGGGCTACCGCTCATGAACCTGAATTGAAAAAACTTGCCGACCAGGTTCTCAAAAGTGGTGTTCCGGCACATGTTATTACCGAAGTCAAATCGAAGAAATATCTGCTGACAGCCATGCGCGGCAGTAACCTCGATGGCTACATTCTTGTCATGGCGCAGCCATACGAGGTTATTGCCCGAAAAATCGACGTATTGCAGCGGAATCTGCAGATTCTTGCGGTTCTGGTAATTTTTCTGGCCCTTTTTTCGGCCCGGGTTACTTCTTCGCTGCTTCTGCAGCCGGTGAGTCGACTGCGCGAAGCTCTGGCTTCGATGGCTGAAGGAAATTTCCGCCTGCAGTTTTCTGGGGCAACCGTGTCTGAGTTTGATGCGATGCTTGGCAGTCTGAACCGCACCATGAATAATCTGCAGGAACTCCAGGTTGCGAGAAGCGTTCAGGAAACCCTGTGGCCGGAAGAAACTCTCAGTGGTGACGACTGGCATCTGTTTGGCCGGTGTGACACTGCCACCGAACTGGGTGGCGATCACTATGACTGGTTGAAATTGCCTGATGGGCGCATTCTGCTCGTGATCGGCGATGCCACCGGGCATGGCATAGCTCCGGCAATGGTTCAGGCTTCGATCAAGGTCTGGCTGGCCCTGAATGCCGAAAAGGCTCAGAGTGCCGTCAGTCTGCTTGCCGAGATCAGCCGTCTTCACTTCAACTATGGAGCCAAAAGACTGTACATGACCTGCTGGCTTGGCTTTTTTGACCCGGCAACCGGGCATCTCGAATACGCTTCGGCCGGGCACCCTTACCCGATCATTGTCAGAAAAGACGGAAACACCGAAATTCTGAAACTTGCCGGTATGCCGCTCGGCATCAGACAGAAAGCCACGGTTTCCGGTGACAGCCGTTTTCTTGAAAAGGGCAGCAGTCTGGTTCTTTATACTGACGGAATCGTTGAAACGACTGACTCTAAAAATCAGATGCTGGGCTTCGATGGTTTTGCGGCAATCTGTGCCGGAATTGCCGGAATGCCGGCTGCGGCAGCTGTAGAAGAAATTCTGGCGCGCGCCGCCGACTGGGGCCCAAAAAATGATGATCAGAGTGTTATAGTTTTATGCCGCCAGCCAGAGGCAGGTGAAAAACAATGAAAAGTGCCAGTTCACGCCATGTTTACCTGTTGCTTCTGGTTCTGGCTTTTATAGCCAACGCTTCTGTCGTATACATTTTCTGGAACCGGGATCTGCAGGATGCGGGTCAGGCAGACGGATTGCAGATCCGCCGGCAACTCGATCGCTTTCATTCTTTCTTTTCGTTTGAAAAAGTTTTTGTCGGGATTTTTTACGACCTTTTTCAGCGTTCCGGCAATGAACCGGCAAAGTCTTTCGAAGAGCTTATTTCCGACTGGAAATCTGACTATAGTTTGCCGGCAGATTCATGCGAAGTGGTTTTTTACAAGGGGCATGAACCTCTCAACTGCAGTGATGGCGAGCGCGATGAATTCAGATTTTTATTTTCCAGGATCGCCTGCGATAAGTTTCGCAAATACAGAACCGAGGGGCAGGACAAGAACCGTCTGGTGAAGATGCTGAACGGTGGTGTCGGCTTCGAGAGGCTTGAGGCAAAGCCGGGGCAGCTGCGGCGCATCAACATAAGTAATCATCGAAGCTATGCTGTCTGGTTTGCCCGCAAGGAATCGCCAGATATAAAGGCTGACGGTATGCTTGTTCTTTTTCACAATGCTTTCATTAATGACCGTATGCTTGCAGAAACCCTCTTTAAAAGGCTTAATACCGATAGAAGCCGTTTCGGTTACCTCTGTCTGAATGATGTGAAGCGCTCGTGTCCGCTGCCTGGTATCGATTCTGCCGCGCTGATGGCTGAAGTCAGAGGACGGGCCGGAGCCAGCGGTCTGGTGCAAATGATCTGCAATGGCAGAAATCTGCTGGTCAGGTTAAGCCCGGATGGCAACGTCTTTTATGCCACTGATACTGTTGTTGCAGTTCCGATGCCATTCTGGGCGATTGCTCTGCTTTTCTTCTGGCTGCCGGTCATGTTGAATTCAATGCTGAAGTCAGAGCCTGAATTCAGGCTGTCTCTTTATACGCTGCTCGCTTTTGTGGTCATTATCAGTATGGCTCTGCCGGCAATTGCAATCGGATTTTACTGGAATGCCTTTATCTCGTCACGTCGTCAGTCACTGAAAATTGAGGCCTCAGACCGCCTGCAGCAGCATCTGATTCAGATTGACTCCAGTTTTCAGCAGACTTTTAGACAAAACCGCAAAATTTTCCGCGATCTGGTGCGTATTCTCGACAAACATCCGGAAAACCTGCAGGAGTTTATCGACAAATCAGTTAAACTTGAAATCGACGGCATGTTCGATGCATGCATGCTTATCAATGATGCAGGGCAATTCGTCAGACCATATGCCGCTTCGACCTACGCTGTCAGGCGTATGGCCTTTTACCCACGGGCTTACCGTGAAAAGGCTCTTGAGCAGTTTTTTGCCTGGGGCTGGGTGCCTTTTGATCTTGAAGCTTCTTATGCTCTCGAAACGCCCACCGAGGGGCTCGATGTCAACGAGTTCGTATCGCTGATGCCATCTCAGGGCAAATCAGCCTACACCGGCTTTGCCGGTTTCACCGCTAAAGACCTTATAAAGATGCATAACAGCAAAATCGATGGTGATTCGGCGGCAGTTAAAGACGGAGTTTCGAGCATGGTCATGTCTTCGTTGATCGAAGGCAACGGCGAAAACCCGGTTGCCAGAATTTACCAGAGCCTTGGTGATTTTTTTGATTTTGGTTTTGGTGCCAACCAGTCGATCAATTTTGTCGATCTGATTAAAGACAGAGCCGGCCGGGCAACCCATTGTCTGATATTGTTTTCCGGGCAGTATAATTTTTCCGGCAGGTTCTTTGATCGCCTTTTTACCGACTCTGACAGATGGCCTGCCGGTGTGAGTTATCTGGCAATCACCGATCGGCTTTTCAATGTCAATTACCCCTGGCTTGATATGTGGAAGAGGGCTGGTCGACTTCTCGCGTTGATGCAGCCACCGAGAAAAACTCATGTTGAAGAAGTGATGATCAATGGTCGGCCGCACCTTCTGGCTGCTTACGTTGCCAGGCATTTTGACGGTTACGTTCTGGCGGCAGCTCTGCCATTGTCTGAAATAGAGAAAAAGCTCGTGGCGTTGCGTGACAAAATGCTGTTCGCCGGTCTTCTGGTTGCTGCAACCTTTGTGTTTGTCATCATCCGTATTTACTACGGCATCATGGTGCCGGCGGGTGAAGTAATGAAGGGAGTCAGAGCTTTTGCCAGTCGCAATCATTCATACAGGATTTCGATAACGACAAATGACGAATGGGAGCAGCTTGGCGAGACTTTTAACAGCTCTCTTGAAAGCTTGAAAGAGCTTGAAGTAGCTCATTTCGTTCAGACCTGCATTCTTCCGGGCAGTGAAATTACCGCTGCCGGTGCGGTATTTGCCGGTCGTACGGTGCCTGCCGATGACGTCGGCGGCGATTATTACGATGCCTTTACCAGCGAAAGCGGTGAAATAACTTTTATTGCCGGTGATGTCTCTGGTCATTCAATCTCGGCAGCTCTGGTAGTTTCGATGGCGCGGGCCGGTTTTGCCGCATTGTTCGACAGCGGCGTCAGAATGCCTGATGAGCTGTTTGTCAGATTTAACCAGCTGATGCTCGAACACCTGCGACGGGTTAAAATGATGACCTGTTTCGCCGGCCACATCGATAAAAATGGCGTTCTTACCTGCAGCAATGCCGGCCAGGCTTTTCCGCTTCTCATCAGAGACGATGGCAGTGTCGAATTTATCAGATTGATTGGTTACCCGCTTGGGGTAGCCAGAAGAAAGACTTACAAGGCCGAAAAGATAAGCCTGCCGGCACGCTGCCGCCTGGTGATGTTCAGCGATGGGGTTGTCGAAGCGATGAACGAGCATGGCGAACAGTTCGGTTACGACCGTCTTGAAGCCCTGGTTAAAAAGCTGGGTCTGAGCTGCAGCCGCGAAGAGTTTTTTGCCGGCATTTACGGCGCTGTTAAAGAATTTTCCGGCCCGGTGCCCTGGGGCGATGACGTTACCGTCGCTCTTCTCGATTATCAGAAGCCCATTTGAGCAGGTTGGCTGCAGGGTATTGCTTTTCTGAGAAGTTTTAACCTATAATCCGCATGTCATGAGAACAATACTCAAACTTCTTGTTTCACTTAAATCTGCTGTTGCTCTGATCACCTTTTTGACTCTGCTCTCGATGCTGGGCACCTTCGTGCCCCAGAATCTCGAGGCGGCGGTCTATCTGCAGCGTTACCCCACATATGGTCACTGGATTCTCGCGCTTGGCTTCGACGACATGTTTCGCAGCATCATTTATCAGGCCTGCCTGTGGCTGCTCTCACTGTCGACGCTTGTCTGCATTCTCACTCGCTGGAAAAGCACCTCGAAGCGGCTTTTTAAAAGACTCGAAAATGTTGAAAAAGCCGAAATAATGGCTTTTGCGGCCGGGCGCACCTTTTCCGGTGATCTCGGTGCCGACTGGCAGAATCAGTATGCCGAGTTCAAAACCGACGATGACGGGGTTCTTATCGGTCTGCGTGCGTCCGGGCGCATGTCGCTGTTTGGCGGTATGTTCATTCACATCGGGCTTCTTGCGGTTCTTGCCGGCGGTCTGATCGGGGTTTTTCTCGGCGTCGAAACCTCTCTGCACGGCCGCAAAGGCGAAAATGTCGTTGTTCCGCCGCTTGAGGCACTCAGAGCCGGCCGTGATGCCGACCGCATCAGTCGTGTGGCCCGCAATATCAGGACTTTTTCTCCAAATGATCCCAGGCTTGACCAGATGCGTCAGCAGGTCGAGAGTCTGCACAAAATGTATGCCGAAGGTATGGCGAGCCCGGCATTTTCCGTTGCCTTCGATGAGCTCTGGGTCGAATACTACGAGAATGATGAAGGGCATCAGAAGGGCGTCAAAAGCTGGAACTCACGGGTTCGCTTCATCGGTCACGACAGTCAGTCAGATGCGATGGTCATCAAGGTGAATCAACCTGTCAGCTTTAAAGAATTTACATTCTTTCAGGCCAGCTGGAACAAATATTATGCAAAAGTCCGTCTGACCGTGGAGCATCTGCCCGGAATCAGCGGCTGGCAGGATTATCAACCCACCGCAAGTTTCCCGCAGACGCTCGAACTGACTTTGAACCAGCCGTTTAAGCCTGAATGGGCGTCTTTTACTTTCGTCATGCAGGACTTCATGCCCGATTTCAGAGTTATGGACGGCAGATTTATTTCTGTTTCAAGCGAATTGAACAACCCGGCGGCAATGATTGTCGCATTTGACGAATCAGAAAAAGTCGTCGGGCGTGCCTGGGCTTTTCCGGCAGACCGAGCGATGCTGGCCAGCCATGTGTCGAGCCTGCCGTTCCTTTTCACTTTTGCTTCTGCTGAAGCAGAGTTCGAGAGCACGCTGCAGATGGCCCACGATCCCGGTAAGCCGGTTGTCTGGCTTGGCTGTCTGCTTTTCACCCTTGGCATGATAATGAGCTTCTATGTTGCCTATCGTGAAGACTGGATTCTCGTGTTCCCTGACGGCACGGTAAGAATAGCCATTGCCGGCAACCGGCCCGCTCACATGCTGGTTGGTGACCTCGACCGAATTCAGCGGCAACTGACCCACACACCACAGGAAACCGTCACCAATGAATGAAATCAGTATTTTTACACTGTCAATGTTTTGCTATCTTGCCGCTTTTGCCTTGAACAGCGCCTCTTTGAGTCTTGAACGGCAGAAACTGCACGCCTATGGCCGTGCCTTTAACTGGGTGGGTATAACTGCAGCGCTTGTCGCTCTTGGAATGCGCTGGCACAGCGCCGGGCACCCGCCGCTTTCAAATATGTACGAGTCACTGGTTACCCTGTCGACGCTCATCGTTCTGGTTGGCCAGATTTTTACGGCATCACAGCCACTGCCGGTTCTCGAGGCTGGAGCAAGCGTCGGTGCCGTTCTGATGATCGGCGTCGCTTCGGTTTTTTCTTCGGATATTCAGCCTCTGATCCCGGCTCTCCAGTCATACTGGCTGCATCTGCATGTTTCTCTGGCATTTGTTGGCGAAGCCTGTTTTGCCGTTGCCTTCATTCTCAGCTATCTGTTCTGTCTGCGCCGGATCCTCGGCGATGCAGCCGGCCATACCGACTTTTCTGACAGTCGTGAAAAGCTGGCCTGTTATTCGGTGGTTGCCGGGCTGCCGGTTGCTTTTATCGGTGGAATGATTCTTCTGGCCAGTTATCTCAGCAAACATCCCATGTATGCAGACCGCTGGCACAATATTGTTTTCTGGGTAATTATTCCATCAATACTGGCTACAGTCGCGGTTGCAATCATGGCCTGGCTTTTTCGTGGAGCCCTGGGTCGTGGCGCTGAGCGCTGGCTGCCCGATAACGTCATACTCGACAACCTGATTTATCGGGCGATTGCCCTTGGTTACCCGTTGTTTACCGTTGGTGGACTGATTTTCGGTATGATCTGGGCAAACAAAGCCTGGGGCCGCTACTGGGGCTGGGATCCCAAAGAAACCTGGGCTCTGATAACGTTTCTTGTCTATTCAATCTACCTGCATGTAAGGCTTGCCCGTGGCTGGAGCGGAACCTGGACAGCCTGCCTTTCAGTCGCAGGTTTCATCGTCACCATGTTCACCCTCTTCGGGGTCAATTTCCTCATCAGCAGTCTCCACTCCTACGCCGGCTCCTGAATCCTCTTCTTCTGCTGCAGCATCGGTCTGCCCGTTATCTGTCTGCCACCGGTTCCAGAACAGGTGAGCTAGAAATTCCCACGCTTCTTCAGCGCTGAAATCCTGGTTCCATTCAACGGCAGGGTGCAGTTCAGATTGATAGAATTCACAGAAATGTGAAAACTCCGGCAGACTGGCAATGTGTTCGGGCAGGTATTCTGCCGCATCCCAGATCTTTTCCAGGGTCAGGGCCGCTGCTGAGAGAAAATCGGTTTTTCGGGGCTGTACGGGTTGGGTTGCGTCAATCAGATGCATGGGCAGGCGCGGGTGCAGCCACGCCTTTTTTCTGCCCGGAAAAGCGATCATGTTGTTCTGTTGCAGAATCTTTGCTGTCTGTGCCGGCAGAGCCATAAATTCTTCGGGGGCAAGCCCATGTCGCAGACTTTTCAGCAGAAGCAGCAGCTGATCGGCTGGCAGACCTGTTTCAATTGAGACCCGGTTAAAAACTTCCTGAGGTGACAGGTGCAGCTGCATTGGCCCAAAACAGAGCCATAGACCTGGTTTTTCCTGGGCATCCCAGAATTTAAAAATGGCATGTTCGGGAGCAAAGAACAGACGACAGCCGGCAAGGCTGATTTCGTCATATTTGTTAGCAAGACTGTAAATCATCGCTGCAGCAAGTTCTTCATTCTGCAGCAGGGTTTCGATTATTTCGTGTCTTTCCTGGCGGGTTGCCCTGTTTTTAACATGCAGGTAGGCGTTCAGCAGCGCATTGTAGTTTTCGCTGCGTTCAGAAAAGGTGTATTCGGCTATTTTGCGCAGTAGCGCGAGAAGTTGCGGGCGGCGACCAAGCCGGCTGGCCATTCCCTGAAAGGCCTTGAGCGATACGGCCATGACCGGGTATTTGTGCTCAGACCAGAGAAACTCATAAATGCCGCGATGCGAAGGCTGAAGCATTTCAGAAAGTTATTACCGCTTTCCATTCGCCATCTTTGAATCTTGCAACTGTGCCACCGACGCTGCCGACCCAGATGGTATCACCCTTGACTTTGATTGAATGAATACTGGCCTGTGGCAGGCCATTGCTTTCATTGTAGGTTTTCCAGGTTTCGCCATCGAAGAAAGCGAGGCCTGAAGGAGTGCCAACCCAGAGATTACCATAGCTGTCAATGGCCAGATCTCTGATGACATCGTTGGGCAGGCCTTCTTTTTCTGTGAAACGCTGCCACTCTTTACCTTCGAGATCGCAACTCGAAAGACCGGCATTGGTGCCAAGCCAGACCCGGCCACGTTTTTCGTCAATGCTGATGCAGGTGATGTAGTCAGATATCAGGCCGTCGTCAATCGAGGGGCTGGTGCGGGTACTACGATTGGTGAAATTCTGGGTGCGGCTGCCGTCATAAACCTGCAGACCATCACCGAAGGTGCCGGTCCAGATCGAGTCATCGAGCACGGCGTAACTGGTTTTATAGGTATTAAGCAGCGAATCTTTGCGAAAATACTTGAGCCAGTTCGAGTCTGCATGTGCTCTTGGCGGGAACAGAAAAATGCTGATCAGGCTCATCACCACAAAAATAAAGAACCAGCGCGAATTAGTATGTTCCATAAATTGTCTGCCTCACAGAATTCTGATTTTATTACTTCTGTTATCGGAATAATGTGTCGGTTTGTTTATACCTGAGGCAGACGGACTTTATTCAGTCTATCAGGCCAAGTTTGCGTATTTCATCAAGCAATTTTGCCTTCTGAATCGGCTTCGGAAGAAAAGCATCACAAAGGTTGTAAAAGGCAGTTGTTGCGTTTTTCATATCGCCAAGGGCGGTGACCATCATGATTTTTGCACCATCTTTGGAGTAAATGCCATTCGCCATCTCCATGTCGCGAATCTGTTTCAAGGCTTCGTGCCCATCCATTTCCGGCATCATGATGTCGAGGCAGATGAGGTCGTAATGCTCTTTGGCCTCGAGGGCAATTTTGACGGCGTCGACCGCTTCCTGGCCGTTTACGGCAATATGAAGCGGTCCAAAGCTTTTCAGGATTTCCTGAAGCAGCAGTCGACTGGTAAAATCGTCTTCAACAATCAGAGTTTTCATTCTGGCCTCCCTGTTTGATCCCTTTCCAAGGGCATCATTTACTTCATTCCTGAATTCTTCAAATGCTTTATTAAGCTCGGGCAGTCGCTCGCTTACCTTTTTCAGATTGCCTTGCCGGGCGTCATTCTTCATGACGCCGGCGATATCGCTTATTGATTTGCCACCGGCGTTGGCAGCAGCCCCGGCAATTCGATGAGTCTGCCTTTCGACAATTTTATGCTGCTGCCGATTTAGCGCGTCTTCAAGAATTTCGAGCTGGTCGGGCATATCGGCGAGAAAGCTTTTAACGAGTTTTATTGCAAGTTCTTCGTCATTCATCAGACGATCGAGCAGATCGGTCTGATCAAACACGCCATTCGCCGGAAGCGGTCTATCCAGGCTCACTCTTTTTCCGGTATTTCCTGGAGCGGTTTCTGAATCTCTGCCGGCCTGTTTCTGCCGCTCGAAAGTGGCTGTGAACCAGAATTCAGAACCTTTGCCTTCTTCGCTGTATACGCCTATTTCGCCACCCATCATTTCGGCAAGCTGCTTTGAAATTGCCAGGCCGAGACCCGATCCGCCATGCTTTCTCGTTGTTGACGGATCGACCTGGCTGAATTTCTTGAAAAGGACATCAAACTTGTTTGCAGGTATACCAATACCGGTGTCAAAAATCTGAAATTTCATCAGCACATTGCTGCCAGAATCTTTTACCACGGAAACGGTCAATGTCACTCTGCCGGTTTTTGTGAATTTGATGGCATTGCCGGTAAGGTTGGTAAGTATCTGCCTGAGTCTGGCCGGGTCACCTGAAATGTGCGAAGGCATTTCTGCAGGCAAGTTGACCAGAAAATCAAGCCCTTTTATGCTTGCTTTCAGCTTCATGATTTCTGTGACTTCATTTATCAATGCGGCAAGGTCAAAACCGATGTTTTCAAGAACCAGTTTGCCGGCTTCGAGTTTCGAAAAGTCGAGAATGTCCTCTACCAGTGTCAAAAGAGATTCGCCGCTGGCATGAATGATCTCGACGAAGTGCTTTTGTTCTGCGCTCAGGACTGTTTCAAGCAGAAGATCGGTGATTCCGATAATACCGTTCAACGGTGTGCGAATCTCATGGCTCATATTCGCAAGGAATTCGCTTTTGGCGCGATTTGCCATTTTAGCCTGTATGGTCATTTCGTTGGCGGTGATGGTTGCTTCTTCAAGTCTGCGATTTGTTTCAAGAAGCGCTTTTTCTGCCTGCTTTCGGGCGGTGACATCAGTAATGATCGAGTGAATGACGTTTCTGCCCTTGAAGCGGATGGAACTTGCCGAAACCATAACATTATGCTGAGAACCGTCGGCGATTTTGTGAATAAATTCGAATTGTAGACAGCCCTGCAGAACAACTGTCTGCATTGCCTTTCTGACCGTGCTTTCAGGATTGATGTTTATGTCAGTAATGCGCATGGCCAGAAGTTTGTCGCGCGGGTAACCATAAAAACTGACGGCTGCATTATTGGCATCGACAATCAGAGTGCTGTCAGGGTCTATCATAAGCATCACCGTCGAGTTGTTTTCGAACTGGCTGCGGTATGATTCTTCACTTTCGCGCAGCTTCTTTTCTGCGAGAAGTCTTTGTTCTTCTCTTTCAAGCTCGCGGTTAACTTTTTGCAGAGCCCCGGGCAGAAGATCGAGAAAATGTGTTCCCTTGACTATGTAATCAAGGGCTCCCATTTTCATCATTTCAACTGCAATTCTTTCGTCACCCTGCCCGGTTGAAACAATGAATGGCGGCAGCTCACGCCCGGTTGCGGCAAAATCACTGATAAAATCACGGGCATTCATATCGGGCAGGCTGAAGTCAAGAATGATCAGCCTTGGTGCCTCATTGCTTTTCAGCCATGCAATAGCTTTTTTTCCTGAATGTACACAGGCCGGTAAAAAACCACATTCCTCGACCTTTTCGCCAATCAGGTCGGCAAGGCCGGGATCATCCTCAACAATCAGAATTGTTTCTATCTTTTTATCAATCATGCTCAGGCTCAATATTCCTGGAATTCTGTAGTCTGCAGCACTACTGAAAAAACACTGCCGACACCTGGCTCACTCTCAACTTTTACCTTGCCGCGGTGCTTTTCGGCAATCTTTTTAACCAGCGAAAGTCCGATTCCGTCACCAGATTCCGGGCTTGCACCATCAATACGGTAAAAAAGATTCCAGACCTGGTCAAGGTGTTTCTTTTCAATTCCGGTTCCATTGTCTTTTACCGAATAAATGGCTTTACGCAGCCCCGAAATCGCACTTATCTCGATGATCAGATTTCTTGATGGGTCGCGGTATTTGACCGCATTGCTGATCAAATTCGAGAACATCTGGTTCAAAAGGTTTTCGTCGCCATAACAGTCGGGTAATTGACCGATTTTTATGCTTGCTCCGATTTCAGAAAGCTGAAAAGTGCTGGTCTCGACAATTTTTTCCAGCAGCTGATTCATGTCGACGGGTTTGATGGCCATCGTTGCGCGGCCTGTCCTTGAAAGCTGCAGCAGGCCATTCAGGAGCGCGTCCATTTTATTGACGCCGGCAAGGATAAAGTGCAGGGTTTTTGGTATTCCCTCACCGAGCAGTTTTTTCAGTTCTTCATTTCCGGTGTTCTCGAGGTGCTCTTTTGCCAGATCCATGACCTTTGCAGTCTGCTTGTTAAGACGCTGACTGAAACCCTGAATGTTGACCAGGGGCGTTCTAAGGTCGTGTGAGGTGATATACAGGTAGTTTTCAAGTTCTTTGCTGCGTGCTGACATCAGTTCATGCATCTGGCGGCTGGCAGTTATATCGTTCGTGATAGTGGCAAAGAGATGGCAGCCGAGGGAAATGGCAGTTATCGAGAAAAATCGGTCGAGCGGCGGGTAGAAGGTTATCATTTCCTTTGGCTGCCCATGTTTTACAACGCTTTCGTATTCTCTGATATAGGGCGCCGGCATCACGGAATAAAGATCGGTGGCAAGACGGTTTCTAATCTCTTCTGCTTTTTTTCCGAGAAGATTCAGAAAAGCGTTGTTGCCGTCTATGATTCGATAATCAATCGCCTCACCGGTTTCATTGAAGATCATTTCATGAACCGCCACTATTTCTTTGAGATTAGTGAAAATGCCTGATAATGGGTGATTCTGCAACAGATGACAACAGTTGTCTTTCAGGCAACCCTCGGTAGAACGTGTTTTTCTGCTGCATATTCTGCCGCGCCGGTCGCGTACAGGCTCTGATTTTGTCTGCTGATGTGGCAAAAGCTATATCCTTACAATCTGTATGAATAGCCCCAGTCGTTTGAGCGATTCGGCAAAAATACGGTAGTCGACAGGTTTTGTTATATACATGTTGCACCCAAGCTCATAACATTTCTCTATTTCAGGCTGATCATCAGTGGTTGAAACCATTATTACCGGAATTTTTTTGAGAGTCTCATGGCTCTTGATTCTTCTCAATACCTCGATTCCGTCCATCTTTGGCATTTTTATATCGAGAAGCAGCAGATAGTTCAGAACCGCAGTCGCACTTGCAACCTTTTCATTAAGGAATTCCCATACTTCCTGGCCGTCACAGAACCGCCTGATCTGGTTGCGAATCCCTGAGTCCTTCAGTTCGTCTACAATCAGTTCCGCATGGCCAGGGTCATCTTCTGCCACCAGAATGGTCATTTCTTTTTCGTCACACATATTTCTGCCTCACAGACCAGATTTTTCACAGCTGAATCTTCGAAAGGCAGTGAGGAATTTATTTTTCCAGATCCTGACCTCACTTATATTAATTGTAACAAAAAAACAAAGCCTTCATTAACCGGCAGCGGTAATTCTTTGGCCGGTTTCGGCATGCCTTGACAATTGATTATTCAAAAAGCCCTATATTGATCGCCACTGTACCGCTTGCTCCCTGCAGCTTGGTTTCTGAGAGCACAGGAACCGGTTTGCGTTTTCCCGGCTTATATTGACTGAAGGTGGCGGCGGAGTTGAAATAGTGATCGACCGTCGTTTTTTCGCCTTCTTTAAAGCCAACATAGGGAAACACAACTTTTTTATAACTTCTTCCGAAGCCATAAAAACGGTCGAACTTCATTTCGACCTCAATCTTTAGAATTCCGGGTATGACGTTTTCGACGTTTTTTTCATACACGGCAGTATATTCACGGCCAAGCCCATCGTTCCAGTTGGCGGCAAATTCGCTGCTGCGCTCTTCTTTCTCAACCAGATCGATGTTGCCTTGGTATTCATCATTGATGTAGAGTTTACCGTAAGCCGGCAGGCGATCTGGTTTGTCTCCGGTATAAAGAAGCCTTACCCGCAATGAAGATTTTTCGATTCTGGCGTTGCGGGTTGTCTGGTCGTGCAGATCGGCGTTGCATTCAGGGCATAGCAGTGTCAGACCTGACAGATCTTTTGCCCCACAGAACGGGCAATCTTCTGCCATTGCTGAGTTTGCAAAAAACAGCATGACAGTTATCAATACAAATATCTGGAAAAGGTTTTTCATAGCTCAGATAAACTATCGACAACCATGCCGTTAAAATGAAAAAAATACGGTTTTTATCATAAAACTCCTTATTTCTGCCGAAAAAGATTTTATGCCAGAAAGGGGAGCGTTATATGAAGGCTGTATGTTCGATGATTGCCGGGTGGTATTCAGTAGCTCTTATTGGCTTCCTGGTCTATATCAGAAGGGGGTTTCTCCAGATGTCGGGAGAAAACTGCCTGCCTTCGATTGACCTTAACTGCTCTGATGAAAATAGCGATACCGACACTTTTTCAGAATTAACTTGATTTAGTTACAGCAACCTGTCTAAAATAAATAAAAATTTATTTTGGACAGGTTTTTTCTTGCCGTTCGATACCAAGTTTGAATTTATTCTGCAGTTCGAGAAGATTCTCGGGGATATGAAAAGCAAAAACCCCGAGACTTATGGTCGCAATCTGCAGTTTTTGAGTGTCGAGACTATCGAAACGGTGAGACCGATACTGCAGAAGTTTTTTCCGAATGACAAAACTCTGATAGATACTCTGACCCGTAAAGACATCGATCTGATGCTGCTGCGGATCCTTCGCTCAGAAGTGGTCGGCCTGCAGGGCGAGGGCGAAAGACTGGTCAGAAAGGCACGCAACATCATTGGCCAGTTCGGCTTTCTGCCGCCGGTAGCTTTTTTCTATGCTTACAATGGTGCAGAGCTCTTTGAGGCCATGCTTGACCGCACCTATAAAAATTTAAAGAAGCGGGGAAAGCCGCAAAGCCTCTCTGAGATCTGGCGGCGGTTTTCAGCGCCTCTTACCGCCAGTTTCGAACTGAAGAATGTATTTACCAAGGATCTGCTGTTTAAAATCAGGCAGAGACTGAAGAATTATCTTGAAAAGGATCCCAGGTTCTATCTCGATGCCAGAAGCCCGAAAAAACTTTTCGTTGCCCTGGCAGAGTGGGGTGCTTCGGTCGATTTTGACGACGAGGAATCTTGAGCAGACGATCTCTGCTGTTACTGAATCAGAATCGACGGTGAGACTCTTAATAAAAAAATAAAAACTGGAGAGAAACTTTGTCAGGTTCAGGTAGGACAGCCGCCAGTATAAACGCAGTTCGCTACTATCTTCTCTGGCTGATCGGCATTGCAGTTCTGGCTGTACTTGGAAGAGACTATGATCTGGCTCTTCTCGCCGCTCTTTTTCTGCTCGTTCTCTTCTTTATAAACATCAAAAGACATCTGGAACAGAGAAATACTCTTCAGGATGTCTGCAATTTCTATGAACAGGCGCATTCTCTCGATGACTTGCAGCTTCTTCTCGGAGATCGCCCATACAGTCGCATTCTTCAAACGGTTCTCGAACTTGGAAAATTCGACTGGGCGGTTCTTTTTCTCATGGATTTCGAAAAAGACTGTTTTGTTGCGGTTGAGTCTGCAGGAGTCAGCCTTGATCGCTTCAAAAATGTGAGCTTTGACGATATTGCCACCGAACATACATCAGACAGTATGAAATTGTCGATGAAACTGCTGGAGCATGCCTTTAAAACCCATGAATTTCGTGGAGCTCTTGCCGGTTCAGCCCTCGAGCGCAACAAGATCTTCTATGGCTGTCTGCTGGTCGGCAGACACCGCCCTGATGCCGAACTGACTTCAGAAGACAGTTTCAGGCTCGACATTCTTTCAGACCAGGTTTCTGTCTGTCTGCATAATTATCGTCTGCACAAAGAACTGGCGTTCCACGCTGATGAGCTTGCAAAACGGCAGGCACAGATTCAGCGCGAACTCGACATGGCACGTATAGTTCAGGATGGGGCGATGCCAAGGCAGGTTCCAGATGTTGATGGAATCGAAGTCGCTTCATTTCTAAAGCCTGCCAGATTTATCGGAGGCGATTTTCTCAGGTTTGTTGAAGATGCTTCAAGATCGAACATTGGTGTTCTTATCGGTGATGTTTGCGGTAAGGGAGTTCCGGCTGCTCTGGTTATGGCAGTGGTTGTCTGCCTGTTCAACGACCGCTCGGCGCTTGCCAATAATCCGGCAGAACTGATGAGTCGGGTTAACGTCTCTCTGAAAGAATTTCTCGGTGCCGGTTCTCGTTTCAATTCAACGGCACTCTGGGGTGTTTTTGATCTTCAGGCGATGAAATTCAGTTATTGCAGTGCCGGCCACGATTTTCCGCTGCATTACCGGGCCGCCGATAATTCAATCAATGAGCTGAAGTCAACCGGAACTCTTCTTGGAATATTCAACGAAAGCATCTATGAAAGCCGTTCAGAAGATATAGCCGATGGCGACAAGCTGATGTTTTATTCAGATGGCCTGGTCGATTTCTTTGAGGCCTGGGCTGGTTGCGAAGATGGGTATATCTATTTGCGCAGTTTCTTTTTTGACCGGGTCGATAAAAGTGCTGATGAAATTGTTAAGGAAATCGCTGCACTGGTCGAGAATTCACCTGCTGCGGTCAAGGACGATATCACCGTGGCAGTTTTCTCAATAGACCGGAAAAGAAAGGTTGAAAAGCAGCCATAAAAACGATCAGATCGTTTATTTTGCTTCTGCTGTTCGCAGCGCAATCGCTTTCTGCAGCGCCATTACCGGTTGACGGAACTTTTCGCCTGCGAGCGCTCAAAGATCAGCTCGACGGCCAGCTATCTGCCAGGCGGGCTGCAGTTCACGCCGTTGCCGGCCCAAATCATTATGATGCAACCCGTAAGCTGGTTCCCGGTATCTCTGAAGAGAGTTTCCAGGTCTTCAACTTCGCTTCCGGGTTTTATGAATATCGGCCCGGAAAGCTTGTAGCAGCCGGCAAAGAATGTCTTCTTTTTGTCGAACGCGGCCAGGAGAACCAATATGGTCAGGGCTCTGCCGACGTCTATGCCAGCATCGTCAAGTGTTTTGACGACAAGGTATTCCCGTCAGTCTGCCGATGGTTCGGAAAACCCGCAGTTCCGGCAGCCTTCAATCTGCCTGACGAAAGGATCTACATCTTTCTCGTCGATATTCGCGACAGGTTTGCCGAAGGTTACGTTGCCGGCTATTTCGATCATCGCGACCTTGAAGGCTGGTCTGGTAATCAGAAGCCGGTATTTTTTATGGATACCAACCCAGGGGAGCCTGGAGACCCTGATGATAAAAGCAATGCCTTCTACCGAACTCTGGCGCATGAATTTCAGCACATGGTCAATTTTTCGATTCAGCAGGCAAACGGTAACCCTGAGCAGGAACGCTGGCTGGACGAGGGTTTTTCAATGTTTTCCGAATATGTATTTTCTGGAGAAACAGGCCAGAACAGTCTCAGAGTGCCACCGGCTCCACACTTTGCCAGATTTCTTCAGAATCCAACGGTCAATTTGCTCAGTAACTCGAAAGAAAGCTGGTTTTATGAAGATCGGCTTTTCAGACAGTATGGCGCCTCTTTTCTGTTTGTCGCTTATCTGGTCGAAAAATTTGGCGGCGAAACTTCCGGCATGCAGCAGCAGTTCACCCGCGAACTGGTGCGTACCGCCGCAAAAGGTGTAAAAGGACTGAACGAACTGCTTAGATACGCGAATACCAGCTTTGCAGAGGTATTTGTCAATTTCAATCTGGCTCTGGCAGTTGACGAGCCAGGTCTGGCAAATGGTCTCTGGGGCTTTGCCGACAAGGTCGCGGCTTTTGGGGATGACGCAAATCTGCTGCCGATAAAGACCAGTCGGCATTTTATCGCCGGCAGCGAAAATTCTTTTGCCGGTGCCGAAAACTCAGTCGTTGCCAACTGCCTGAATATTGAGGAGATTAACGGTCGCGGTCAGACGACTCTGTCTCTTACCTGCCAGAGCCATCTTTTGCCATGGGCGGCTACGGTTCATTCCGACGGCACAACTTCGATCAGGCCCTTGGTAATCGACTCTGCCGGGCGCGGAAGCATTTCTCTCGATTTCAACAATCTCAGGCGCTTCTTTTTTCTGCCTCTGGTCATTGATCCTCAGATAACCGGTGATGAGAGGTTCAGTTATTCTTTCAGAACAACGTTCAATCAATATCTTCTCTATCCCGTTCCGCACCCGGCTTTTGCCGAGCAGTATCTGATCTTTTTCAGGTCCTTCAACGGGGCGTTGAATGTTACCCCCGAACTCAGAGTTCTTTTTAACAATCTGGTCGAGTACCCTTCGTTTTCGCCTGTCAATGAAGAAAAGTCGCTATTCGTCGCTCAGTATAAACTACCTGGCGTTGGCCGCGGACAAGCTGTCTGCACCCTCAATGACGAGGTATTTTCCTTCAGTTTTTCGGCTGCCAGATTGAAACCCTCGGTGCGCACCGAAATGCAGATTGCCGGCGCTCGTCTGGTTAATGATGGCAGCGTCGCTGATGAAGAGCTGGTAATGTTCGCTGCTCCGGATTCTCCGGCGCCGGTCAGGCCAACTAGCGCCGTTGCTGGTCCTTTCGATGTTTTTGTTGCGGAAAAGACGAAAGTCAGCCTGGTTGTCGAAGTGCCCGATTACTATAGCGCCAGATCTGGTTTGCGCAGTGAAAATCCCGGTTCAGAAAAAGCCTGGGCACCTTTGAAAAAGCTTGAAGATGGCCGGATGATGGCTGAGCTGGCCAGCCCGGGAAGGTTTTATCTATTTTATGACGACCGTCCTCCTTCGATCAGCGGTCTGCATCTTGAAAAAACGCCGTATGGTCAGAATGTTGTTCTGTGGAGTTCTGAAGACGATCTTTCTGGGGTGAACCCGGAAAGTCTGAAAGTAACGATTGATGAGCGGCAATTGTCTGACGCCAGAATCGGTGCAGATGGCAAGGTCTGTTACCGGCTTCCTGAAGATTTTTCGGGTACCGGCAGTATTGTCGTTGCGATTACCGATCGGGCGGGTAACGAGGCACGGGCTTCGATCAATGCTCAAATAGCTGCTGTTTCAGGGATTGCAGCTGTCAGGGTCTACCCAAACCCATGTCAGCGATTTGCCCGTTTCAGTTTTGCTCTTTCTGGCAGGCCAGTTCTTGGCGCAGCTGTTGTTAATCTTTACGACGTGTCGGGAAAGAAAATAAATACCCTGCAGCTCGATGAATCTGCAGGGCATCTGGTTACTGACTGGAACCTGACCAATCGCAATGGCAGCCAGGTTGCAAACGGTGTTTATTTTTTCAGAGCACGAATCGAAGCAGACGGCCGCACTTTACGAAGCAACGGCAGACTTGCGGTACTCAGATAAGCCGGCGTCTCAACGGGCGGCGGCCTTGATGGCTTTCTGATACCTGTCTTTGGCTGCCTGAAATTCTTTCAGCTTTGCCTGGGCGGCTTTCTGGTTGCCACCTGTAACCGCTTTAACATAGGCCTTGTAAGCGATTTCGTAGTTGTCTTTCGCAATTCTCAGGCTGGAATCCATGTTTTTATATGGAATTTTTTCGTCTTCTGGCGGCAATCTGAGCTTGCTCGCTTCTGACGAAGATTTTTGCACCTGCAGATTGGCTTTGGCGGCGCTGTTGTCGTAAGAATAAGCCTGGAAGGAGGCTTTGGTTGCTTCCTGCTGCTGCTGACCTTTTTTGTAGCCAAGCAGCTTGGCGATGCCGGTAAAAAGCTTTTCGCCAACTATACCGCCGACGATGCTGCCGAGCATTGTGCCAACCACCGGTATCGGAATCATCGAACCAAGCATTGCGCCGATGGTAGAACCGGCAGCCTGGCCGGCGATAGCGACCGGATCGAGTGCTTTCAGGGCGGCTTTGAAGCTCATGCCGGCTCCGAGATTGCCGCCGAGAGAGCCGCCGACCAGCGAGGTCAGAGTTGGCAGAAGAGCGCCGGCGATAGTTCCGACAATTGGGATCGGCACAAATGTCTGAATGAGAGGAACGAAAACCTGACCGGCTGCGGCGCCCAGCGATGAACCAACGACGTTGCCCACGAACTGCATCGAGGCAACCGACTGCACCGCTGCTTTCATACTGACTTTTTCGCCATTCATAATCTGACTGGCAAGATTGATGGCAATCGAAGTGCCTGCTGTCATGGCAAGATTTTTAACGCTGAACGACTGCTTTATTGAATTGGCAGCATTTTTGATGCCGACGCCGAGAGCTTTCTGACCCTTGATAAGATTTTCGCTCAGCCGTATCGATCGATACTGTGACTGAGTTTCGTCTGAATAGGCACGTGAGCCGTCGATGGCGCCGTCGACGCGCCCGTCAACGACTGCCTGTTTGTAGAGAGCTTCGCTCCATTCATTGTAGCTGCTCAACTTGGCGTCATAATCAGCCTTCAACTGTGCTCTGGCACTCGGATCAGTTGCGTTCTGCCAGGCCTGCTGTGCATCGTGCAGATCTTTGTAACGGGCAGTGGCGCTGCTGTCGACCGTGGCATACTTGGTGTTGTCGAGAAACTGCTTGATCATCTGACTGCGATCTTCGGGGAACTTCTGGATGTATGCGTCGACAAATTCGCGGTAGGTCTGGGGTTTCGAGTTTTCAAAAACCTGGCAGACCTTGGAGAATGGGGCCTGAATGCGGCCACCGTTGAGAACATCGTAGAACAGTGAGGCGTTGACTCCTTCGGTTGACAACATATCGATGCCGGATTTGAGAACGCCGTCATTAGGACCTGTGGTCACGCCCTGATTCTCAAAGATGTATTTGTTTTCGGCGATATTTTTGTGGGTCTGGATGCGCCATGAGGAAGCTGAATTGTGCTGATCTCTGGTGGAAAGGGCTTCGAGAGCTTCTGCCCATCCTTCGGAGAGGGCAAAGCCTTCATCTGCAACGGTATTTTTTGAATGAGCACCATAATAATTCGTCTGCGGGTAGTTTGGGCGCTCGTAGAGCTGGTCCATGATCATGTGCCCGACTTCGTGGGCCATTACCGAGCCCGCTGACGGGTCCTGCATGCCACCGCTGAATACTTCACTGTTGGGCGGCACGACGATGCGGTTTACATGTGAGTTGTCGCGGTAACTGATCTGGCCATTGTCAGAGGCTTCAGCCATGGCGAATCCAGCGGCGTCATGGTGAATCCCTCCTGAATTACCGACTTCAAGGTATACAGGTTTTTTGAGATCGTTGACCAGCCATTGGGCGAAGGCCGGGTCTTTGGTGCCGGCGGCCAGGTCTTTTTGGATTTCGTTGATTTTGAAGTTGCGGGCTTCAACCTGCATTCCGACAGTCTGGCGCAGGCCAGGGTTGCTCTCGATGTAAGTTTTAAGCTGCTGATAGCGAGGGTCGCTGGTAGAAAGCGACTTTAGAACCGGTACCGTGTTGCCCATAAAATCTTTGGTAGATACGGTGGTGGCCGCTGCATCGGTGATCGGAGTCACAATCTTGAACTGCGCCATCGCGGCTTCTGCCGGTAGAGACTGTACGGCAATGACGCGGTCCTGATTGTCTTTGACAAAATATTTGCCGGTGGTCGGGTCGAAATCAGGGTTGTAGACTTCCTGGACCTGGCCGGTAGAGTCTTTTACCACGTAGCGAATCCCCTCTTTAGTCGCTACAAATGACCCCGAGGCGGTGACAATGCTGCTGCAGAAAACAGCAAGGATCAACAAGATAGTTAGTTTCACCGACCTGAACTTTTTCATCTGCGACCTCCAATACTATAGAACCGGGGATTGAGAGAGGATATTTCTTAAAATTATAACTATATTTAACCTCTCCCACAAGGTACGAAAAATCACTCAGAAAAGTTGTGAAAGCTGCCGATGATGTTGATGAATAATATTCTCTCAACCCGATAAAAGCAGGGGCTGGTATGAAAAAGGCGAACAGAATTATTAAAAAGATCTTCTCGATACTGTTACCTGGGCTGGTATTGATGGCTCAGGCGGCTTACGCCGGCGACAGCATCATTCCGCCTGAAATGCGTGAAATCGCAGTTCAGCAGGGTCAGAATGCCAGAAAAGCAGGTCTTGAGGCAGATCTTGGCCCGTTCATGAATGCGCCCCTGATGCAGCGCACCATCGAGATCAACGCCAGCCAGTTTGGTCTCAAGGGCTCAATTCGCGCTGTTGTCGGCGGTCGTAATTTTTCGGCGGCCGATGTCGATTTTGCCATGATCCCGTTCTCGACCTCAAACGGCTATGGTTTAAGCAATCTCTATCATGACGGCGGCGAATGGCCGGGTACCGGTGGAGTTACCAATACCGATGACGGTGCCGCAAGCTTTGGTTCAGATCAGGCCGCCGAAATCTATGATGTTGATGGCAATGGCCATTACCCGAAGGCAGTTCTGCGCTATATCGGTACCCATTGTTATATTTTTGTGCCGGTAATGTTTTTTCCGACCCTGCCCCGACCTCTTTCGTCATCTGAAGACGTCACTCCTGCCGCTCAGGCAGCGTGGGGCATGTACTGGCCTGACAGCATCGCAATGCAGAACGGCCCGTATTATTTTGCACCCGACGCCAATGGTACCGTTCTTGAGCCTCGTTATGTTCTCGGTGCCGATAAGAATTACGCCCGTCTGAAACTGAAAGAAATGGCTGACCAGTTCGATGCGGTCATTTACCCGAAGATTCGCGAGCATTTTGGTTCTGAAGCCGACATCGACGGCGACCCCAAAATTTACATTCTTCTCGACGACATTCGCGATGGCAGTGGCAGTTTCCGCGGTTACTTCTGGGCCGGCAACCAGTTTCCCAGAACATCTCAGGCTCTCAGCAACGAGAAGGAAATGGTCAACATCGACCTCTTTCCGAGCTTCGTGCTTGCTCAGACCGATACCTATGGCACTCTGGCCCATGAATTCACCCACATGGTAATCTTCAACGAGAATTACCGGGTCGAAAACGGCCAGCTGCTCGGCATGCAGCGCTGGCTTGAAGAGGGGCTCACCCAGTATGCCCAGCATCTCTATGATGGTAAATTCACCTCAAATCTTGATGAATTCATCAAAAAGCCTGATACGATTCTGGCTGAAGACAGAATTATCGATGTCTGGCTGGGCTCAAGCCCCTATGCCAACTATGGCGCTTCTTTCCTCTGGATATATTATCTGGTCGAAAAATACGGCGGATCAAATCTGCCCGGCTTTCTCAAGGCGATTGTCAGAAACCGTGATGGCGGCATGGGAAGCATCGACGCCGTCCTGCAGACCTATAATATCGATTCGAAAAAGGTTTTCGAGGACTGGGTTATTGCCAACTATCTCGATAAAACGAGGAAGCGCGATGGCCAGCTGCTGAATAGTGGTAAGTGGGGCTATCTCGTCGACAACGACTTTAATGAAGCCAACAATATTGGCAAATATGAAAGACTGCCGGTTAAATTTTCTGAAAAGGTAATTCTGACCGAGCAGGTCACTGCCCGTTCATCGAACGTTAACCCCTGGGCTGCCGATTATGTCGAGATTTCAGGTAATACCGGCAATCTCAATCTGGCCTTTGACGGTGACAACAGCGGTCAGTTCAGAGCTGCCGTCATCAAAAGAGGCTCGCAGATCGACCCGGCCGTAGATTTTATCTATCTTGACGATCGTCAGGCCGGTAATACCATAATTCAGAATTATGGCTACAACAATGCCTACGAAAACCTGGTGCTGGTGCCAATGGTTGTGCAGAACAACAATTACACCAAACTCAGTTATGTTTATTCGGCCAGTTTCGATGACCTCAAAGTTGCGATTTTCCCGAATCCGACCTTCGAAAATCATCTGCACATCATTGTCAAGACCGACAAAAAGTTTGCCACTGAGCCGAGACTGCAGATGACCTACGAAGGGGAACAGGGTTACCTGGTAATGACCGCGATTAACGACTCAACCTATATGACCAACTACAGTCTCACCAAGTCAGGGGAAGGGGTAATCGTGGCCAACGGCACCAATGCCGACGGGGTAATTCTCTCGAACCAGCTGCAGTTCTCAGCCGTATATTACCCGCCCAACAGTCAGGGCCTGCTGTCTGCGTCTTTCGCAAGTCTGAATATTCCTGCCGGTTCTCTGCGCGCCGGTGGCACTGTAGTTATGGCTGCTCCCGAAAATCCGGTTTCCTATGCCGGTATTAATCGCATCAGCAGAAATATCGATGTCACTCTGCCGGTCGAAAAAACCGATAAGGCACTTGAAATTTCGATTCCGCTCAATCCGCTCAGCGGCAGTAATGCTCACGCCGGTCTCTATCGTGTTTCCGGCAGCGGCCATAAATGGGTCGGGCCGGTCGCGGTTGCCGATGGCAGGGCTAAAGGTGCGATCGACTTTTCCGGCAGCGTTTTCGTCGCCATTGACGATACAGTTCCGACTGTCGTTTCTGAAGCAGAACCTGCCGGCAACAACCTGATCGCCATCAGTGCCGATGATCTTGGCAGTGGCATCGACGGTTCGAGCGTCAGGGTTACATACGGTGGCCGCAGTCTGCCGGTTAAGACTGGCGAAGAAGGCCGCATCCTGGTCGATGTGTCGTCTCTGCGTGACGGCTCTTACGATCTGTCGGTCGAAATCGCCGACAATGCCGGCAATCAGGTGACAGCAAATGTCAGAGCCGCTATTACCGCCCCGAATGCCTTGACTCAGGTGGTGACTTATCCAAACCCCGCCAATCGTTTTGTAAATCTGCGGGCAACCTTCAGCGGGCCGGCAAATGCTGGTGCGGCAGTTTCTGCGAAGGTTTCAGATGTGAGCGGTCACAAGGTCGCCACGCTCGAACTTGCTCATCGCGGTGCCGGGGTATACGAAACCCGCTGGGATCTGCTTAATGACAAAGGTAAAGCGGTTGCCAACGGTGTCTACTACGTTGAATTCAATGCCGGTGTTGCCGGTCAGTCTGCCAAAGAACGCCGCAAAATCGCGGTTTTGCGCTGATAACGGAGCCTCAAATGAAAAAAGCCAAATTCTTCCTGCTGTTTGTGGTCCTGATGACCTTTCCGATGATTCAGAACTGCGGTGGTGCCAGTAATGGCGGCGGCAGCAGCAGTCTGCTGATCGCCGACAAACTTGTCAACGAAGGCTGGGACTCAATAAAACTCGGCAACTATTCGACTGCCAGAGCCAGCTTTCAGCAGGCTTTCTCAGAAAATCTGACTGAGGGTCAGCGCATTGCTGCCCACAGTGGCATGGGCTGGGCTCTGTCAAAAGAAGGAAAAATTCTTGAAGCGATTCCCTATTTTGAAATCGCAGCCGAAAAAGATAACGAAGCCAAGGTCGGCCTGGCAGGAGCTCTTATTTACCGTCATCAGACTGCTGTCGATTATGTCAGAGCCGCAGAAATCCTCGGCAACATGCCGCCGGAAAAGTTTGCTCAGCAGCATTCCGGCCTGGCTCTGAGCTCTGCCAAGGTTCATGGTCTGGCAGCTCTTTCTTATGCCCTTGCCGGCGATATGGAACAGGCGAAAATCTATATGAACAAGGCCGCTGCTTTAGATTCGATGATGGTCGGCACCACGGTTGACCGTCTTGACGAAGCGTTTTTCCTGCTTGGCTGGAAAGACTGAGTATTGTATTTTTTGAACTGAGGGGCTGCCCCCGGGTTTGCAAGGCCTGCCGGTGCAGCCCTTTTATTATGCCTTTTTATTGTCTGACGGCGGTTGAATCTGATATAGTTATGCGCAAAAGCCATTGAAGCAAGAGTAAATTTATGAAGCAAATACGCCTCGACAGAATTCTGTTCTTTCTGCTGACCGCCGCTGTAATCTGCTGGACTGGCCTGCAGGCTGCCCCGGCCGAAAACAGCCCCGGGCTTGAAAAAAACGGACAGCAGAAGAAAGCAATAGAGATTTCCCCCGATAAAACATCAGAAGAAGCAGCCAGAACAGTTTCTGGTAAAGAGTCTGATGTGGCTGATAGCGGCGCGACCGTTTCCGAGAAAAAAGGGCTGGAGCTGACTCAAGAAGAACTGCTTGAACAGGATGAACTGCTGCGCGCTGAAGTGATGGGCTTTGTTAAGGAAAATGCCGATCGGCAGGCCGGCGAAGGCTGGCTTTATCTGGCGCATCATTATCGCGAGCTCAAAGAACCCGAGCGGTCTTTGATGTATCTCAGGACTCTGCGCCGCGCTGAGCATATCAACCCGCGCCTTGTCTGGGAGGCCATTCTGCTGAACGCCGAAATTCTCAAGGAACAAAAAGAATTCGCGGCGGCGCTGAAAGACCTCGATCAGCTGATTGCCATGGTGCCGGCCAGAATTTACCTGGTGCGTGCCAAAATTGCCCGAGCTGAGTTGCTTGGGCGCAGTCTTACCGACATAAAAGAGCTTTGGGCGGCATTTTATCGCTATTATCAGGGGTTCCCCGAAAAGCCGGACGTTGAAGCAATTCAGTATCTGATGGGTTTTGAGAGGGGATATGACCTTGAGATTGCCATGAAAGCTCTCACCGCCTGGGAAGAAATAGCAAAATTCCCTGAAGTCGAGGCCAGTAATCTGGCCCTGTTGCATATTGCCATGCTGCACGCCTTCGACCTCAACAACCCGGCGCGCGCGGTTCCATATCTTCAGAAAATTGCCGAAGGTGAGTCAGTAACAGCCGATGCGGCTTTTTTGATGGGCGTCATCAGACATTTTTATCTGAAAAACGACGAATACAAAGTGGCTATCGATGATTACAGCCTGTTTCGGAAAAAGACCGAAAGTCTTGAAGGTTATAGGATTGCTGGTATTCTGCAGGGGCAGCTGTTAACCGAACAGCTTGCCGATCACGATGCTGCGGTAAATACTCTTCAGACTCTTCTCGAAACTCCGCCGCATCTGGTCGCATCTGAATCTTTTTCGCTGCTGCGCCGCCGCGAGCTGCGTGATGAAGAGATCGACTGGGCAATGCTGGCCTGTCGCATGGCTGGCTATATCTGTGAATTCCGGCTCAAAAACCTTGAACGGGCGCGCTACTTTTACAAAAAAATAGAAGAGCTCAACAAAGAGCGCAGTACTCCGGTCGAAGACCCGATTAATGTGGCGGCTCTGCAGAGAACGGCTCCAGAAGTATCGCCAGGCGATCTGCTGTTCGATATGGCTTTCGAAAAATATCGCAGCCACAAAATGAATGAAGCTTTGCAGCTTTATGAGCAGTTCATTGCCAGCTATCCTGACAGTAATCTATTTAGAGAGGCGATTTTCAGGGTTGCGGTCATTACTGACGACGACCTGCGCAATTATGAAGAGGCCCTGAAACTTTATCAGCGCTATCTCATCAGGTTTGCACCGGTCAAATCAACCTGGAACCTCGATGTGCTCTATGACTGGGGGCGCATTGACGAGGTGCGCTACCGTATCGGCAATCTGCTGGCTCTTCACCTTAAAAAGCCTGTCGAAGCGCTCGAAATTTTCGAGCAGCTCGGTTCGATCTACCCCGACAGTTACTGGGCGATGCAGGGCCTCAAAGACAGCATCAGAATTTATAATGACGATCTTTCAGACCCGGACAAGGCCAACAGCCTCATGGAAGAGTTCATCAGACGCTATCCCGAAGCGAAAGACTCTGCCGATTACCGCCTGAAGCTTTATAAGATCCTTCTTGCCAAAGATGAGCAGATCAAGGCTCTGCAGATACTGCGGGATTACCTTGACCACGCACTGCCTTCCGAGAAAGATTACTTTTCGCTCAAGCAGCAGTGGCGCGATCTGGCCTACAAAATCAGAGAAGAAAGCCTGCGCCGCACGCTCAAGGTCATCGGGCCTCTCGACCGGGTCACAGTTTATCAGAATCTTATCGATGTTGTCTGCCTGGCATCTTCTTCTGCGCCTCTTGAATCGCTCGTCGAAGAGATCAAAACTCTCAATCTCAGCGAAGAAGCCAGATGGACGCTGGTTTATGAGGCCGGAACCAGGTTCTATCAGAATTACCCGGGTAAAGCGCTCGGTATTTTTGAAGAACTTGCGCAAAATGCCACTGGAACTCCTCAGCTGGCCTGTCTGATGACGCTTGGCAATATTGCCTGGCGGGTCGACAAAGACATTGAGGCGGCTGCTAAATGGTATGAACGAGCTGAAAAACTGCTGCCACTAACTGATGCGCGTGCCGAAATCCCTGCCTACCGTCTGGGAAGGCTCTATCTGGTACAGGGGCATGGCCTTAAAGGGCTCGAAAAGCTGCGCCTGTTTACGGTTCGTTTTCCGCGCAGCCGTTACCTCGCCAGGGCTTATGTCGCGATGGGCGATGCCTGTAATGCTCTTTTCAGCCCCGAAAAGGCAGAGAGATATTACCGGCGGGCGGCCCGCATTGCACCGAAAATGGCTGAGGATATCAGTAAAAAACTGAAAGAGCTCGATGGTCAGATGACTTCGCAGCAATGGCTGCGAAAAAGAGCCGCTCAGCTGAAAGGTCGCAGCGAAGAAGAGCTGCCGGAAGATGAAGAGCCGGCTGATTCAGGCATGTCGGCCGCCGCCGGCGAAGTTAAAAATGCCGATCAGCTGTCAGCCGAAGACCTTGAAAAACTGTCGGTTGCTGCTCTTTACGGTCTGTTTCTGCGTGAGAACCAGAAGAAAACCCCGGACGGCGACCGTCTGGCGATGTTTCTTGTCGAAGCTCTGATGCGCGAAAAGGTCGATGGCGATTTACGGCAGCGGGCTCTGCGGCAGCTCGTTTCCACAAGATTTTTCCGTTTCCGCAATGCCGAACAATTTATCGAGGAAGCGAAAAAGCTGCTGCAGCGGCATAACTACGCTGACTGGCAGTCAGAGCTTCTGTTCAGGCTTGCCCAGACCCAGGATCATTTTGCGAAAGACTATGTCGAAGCAAATAAATCCTATTTCGAATATCTGTCGTTCTTTCCGAACGGTCGGCGTGCCGAAGAGGTCAGATGCAGGATCCCTGCTGTTTACGCACTTGCCGATGACGTGAAAAATGCTTATCGTTTTTTCGAAAAGCTGATCAATGATAGAAATCTGGCAGATGAACTGCGCGTCGATGCTTCGATGCAGATGGCAAAGCTGCAGATAACCGATGGCAAAAAGAAAGAAGCGATCAGAACCCTCGAAGCTGCTCTGGCTTTCAAATCGCCGAAGCACCCCGAAATCTGTCTGCGCCTCGAAAAGCTGACCGAAGATTTCACCTATGTCAGAAGGGCTCTCGAAGCTGAAGGCGAAGAAGAATTCAGACTCAAAGCCCTTACCCGACTGGTTAAAAAGGCAGAAGAAGATCGCGACTATCTGGCAGCAGCAGCCCTGCTGCGCGATTTTTCCGAAACTTTCAAGCTGCCTGAATCTCAGGTTTTTATCGAGAAAAAAGTCGAAGAACTCGGAAAACGTGGCGCTATCGAAGAGATTGAAGATCTTATCGACCAGTATCCTGAAGAACCCGAAACCGCCGGGCGCATGTTCAAACTGGCCCGCATGATCGAGGGTGCCGAAAATACCAGATATCGATCTGAAGACCTTTTTTACGAAATCACCCTGATCTACCCGGAATCTGAATTTTTCCGCGAAAGTAAGATCAGAGCCGAGAATACCCGTGCCATCAAGGCCCTCTCGGAGCTTGGCGATATGTTGAAAAAAGGTGTTAAAGGCGCCGAAGGTGAAGAAGTCATCATCGAGCGTGCCCGCCTGCTCAAAGAAAACCTGCAGGACCTCAATGCCGCCGCCGAAAATTATGAAAGCTTCATCAGACTTTTTCCGGCTTCACCACGTCTCGATGAGGTCTATCTTAATCTCGGAGAAATCGCTCTCGCCGAAAATGGCGACAGTGAAAAAGCCTTCAAATATTGGGAGCAGGGGCTTGCCGCCAGCCGCGACCCATTTATGCGCGAAGAACTGACTGTTCGTATCAATCGCCTAAAGCTTTTCCGGCAGCGGGTTCTGCTTTCTGAAGATCAGATCGAGCGCGAAAAAGGGCTGAAAGAAGTTTTCAGGGTCTGGAAAGTCGAAAAGAACCGGGTTCAGGCACTTGGCCTGCTTGAGAATGCCATTGCCCGTCTCGAAAACCGGCCAGACGTGGCGCGCATGCGTTACTATGCCGCGAGAATTTTCGAAGAAGCCGGTAACTACACTAAAGCAGCCACCGAATATGAACGCGCTCTGCGCAGCCTTTATCACCCCGGCTGCCGCAAAGATATGATCCTTTACCGCCTTGCTCGCATGCATGCCGCTCAGAAGAACGAAAAAGAGGCGGCCAGATGGTATCTGGCGCTTATTACCAGATACCCGCGCAGTATGCTGAGTCGATCGGCTTACTACTGGCTGAGCAAGCACGCTCTTGCCGGTAAAAATCTGGCTCAGGCCCATAACCATCTCGAAACGCTTCTCAGTTTCAGGTCGCTTAACCCGCTGCATCGCGAAGCTGTCATTGCAAAGCAGCGCGAAATCGAAGCGAAGCTGAATGTTGAAGAACTCGAGAAACTGAAGGCCTATTCCAGAACCGGTGGCTCTGACCTGCCGTATTTCATCGGCAAGGTGCTCGAAAACAGCCTGAGAGATTACGACCGCGCAATTCTGCAATATGAAGATTTTCTTAAAACCAACCCGCCGGTCAGGCGCAGCCGCGAGATTCTGCGCAAAATTGCCGATCTCTACGAAAAGAAGGGCGACTACGTCAAGACCGTCAGTTACCTCGATCTGCTTTTGAATACCTATGAACCGCATCTCAACAATTTCGATCTGATCATACGCATCGGCTCACTGGTTGAAGATAAACTCGACAACCCTGAATTGACCGAGCTGTTTTTCAGTTCGATCGTCGCTGAATATAGCAAAGTTCGCAAAGTCAGAGAATTTGCTGAAGCAAAGCTGCGTCGTCTTGAGGAAAAGAAGCGTGAAAAGGTCGCTAAACCCCGTGGTCGCAAGGTCGTTAAGCGCGTCTACAGTGAAGATGACGAAGCCGTGCTCGAAGAGATGGAAGCCATCGTCGAACGGCAGGTTCAGGATCTGCAGGACTTCAAACAGGCTGAACGCCAGCTCGAAGACCTCTGGAACGCCAACCCCGAATCGCTGGCTACTCTCGATATCATGAAAACCCTGTTTGAGCTCAACAATAAAGAGCTGCGCGACCCGCAGAAAGCGGCCGATTACATGGAGCGCTGGCTGGAAGAGAACCCGTCAGACCCGCTTTACAAGGAGTATACACTCAAACTTTACGACCATTTCATGGATACCCTGCGGGATGGTCAGAGAGCCCTGCGTCTGCTCGAAGCTTATACGCGCGAACACCCGATTTCGATCGAAACCCTCGATATCGAGCTGAAGCTGGCGCTCGCCAACGAGCTGCTGATACGTAACTTCGACGAAGCCCGCCGCGGTTATCAGAGAATAATCGATACTCAGCAGAATGATCCGGTGGTGCACGAAGCTTACTATCGTCTCGGTTTCGTTCTGCGTGAGGGTTTTGCCAACTATGACGAGGCGATCAGAACCTGGCAGGCGGTTATCGACAAATTCTACAACAACCAGTTTGCCGACAAGGCCCAGTATGCCATCGCTTTCACCTACGAGACCTACCGCCGTGACTACACCAATGCCCGTCAGAATTACGAAAAGATACTGCAGCTGTACCCGAACTCAAGCCTGCAGACTCAGGTGCGCGAGGCCCTGCTGCGCATAGAAGGAAAATAGTTTGTGAAAGGGATTCTGCATGATTGATAAGACTGTAATGACCGGAATGCTGGAAACTTATGACAGCTTTCAGATCGACGTCGCCGTTTCTGTGCTGCGCAATCTCGATGAGAGCAATTCGAAAGTCGAACGCAAGGTGGTCGATTTCATCAAGGGAAAAATGTTCCCGGTCTCTGCCGAGCGCATCTGCGAGTATATTCGCAAAATGCCGCCAGACAGCATTCGCGACCAGGTTGTCGAGAATCTGAGAACTTTTCACAACACCCTGATGGAAATGATCAGTTTCGTCGGTAACGAAAGCACCCGGCAGACCGTTTACCTGCCGCTGCTGCGTATCATGGAACGCGAGAACCACCCATATCGACCTCTGGCGCTCGCAACTTTGTGCTGTTTCAATTTTCCAGAAGCCGTAAACAAGCTGGCACTGGGTTTTGAACACTTCACTTCTGAAATGCGCTGGATAACCCTGGTGCTGCTGAAAAAGCGCTGGGACGAAAAGTTTGTGCCGGTATTTCTCAAAGCTCTTGAAGACAGCGATCCTGAAGTCGTCAGAGTCGCCATTCTGGCTCTCAAACGGGCCAATGTCATGGCAGCGCTTGATCCGGTCAGGCGTCTGCTGCAGAGTAATTCTGAAACAATAGTTCTGACGGCCGTAAATGCTCTCGTTGAGCTGGGAGCAACCGATGCTCTGCCCGAAATGCGCCGGCTTTTCGAAGAATCAGACAGTCACCGCATCCGCGCCACGGTTGTGTCAGCACTCGGCGAACTGGGCGGCGACGAAACTGTTCCATTTCTGCATGAATGCCTCAGCGCTCCAGATTCCCGTGTGCGCGCCAACGCTGTGATGGCACTGAAGAAAAAGTTCGAAATTCTTGGGGTTCTGCCTTCTGAAACCGTCGATAGAATTGCGGCTCTTAAGAATGACTCCGACCACAGAGTTCAGGCTGACAGTATCCAGACCCTCTGGGTCATGGGCTTTACCGACAACGTCGGTGATATCGAAAAGATGCTGGCTTCTCCAGGCGAGTTCAGCCGTTCGGCCGGTGCCTATCTGTGCGGAAAACTCAAGCTTTTTCAGCTTACCAGGCATCTCGAAGCGCTTACCTCCGATCCCTCCTGGATGGTCAGGAAAATGGCAGCCATCTCGCTGCTCGCTTTCGGTGACAGCGGCAAATCGGTTTTGCGCAATCTGATGGATTTTGGCAACTCAGATCAGCAGATTGTTTCTGCCTTTGCCTTTGGCCTGGCCGATGATTCGCAGGCGATCGAAAAACTCATAGCCCAGAGCCGCTCGGGTACCGAAATGGCCGAAATGGCAACCAGTCTGCTGCTTGGTCTGTCGCGCCCGCCGGCTTGAGCAATTTAAAACTTCTGGTCTGATCTAAAACGTAAAAACCGGGTAAACACCCGGTTTTTATGCTTCAGGCAATTTTAAATTCTACTTATTCTTCTGCCGGAAAATTGAACTTTTTGACCGGCGGAAAAAACTTTGGCTTGGTGTCGCTCGGCAGTACCTTGCCACCGGCTTTCACCCAGGCGGAATACCAGAGATCGACAATGTTGTTGACCGCTCTCGAGTAGCAGGCAACGATGATATTCCTGACTTCAGGGTATTTCTGGCCGCGGGTATAGGCCTGTTCAAGGGCATCATAATGCTGATTGGACCACAGTGCTTCATAAATCATGCGGGCACTGATTCTTTTGATGCTCTGGCAGCCATCAAAGTTTACGCCATAATTAAGAACGTGCTTGTCGGCATCACGTTCGGTGGCTGAGTGATAGCTCTTTTCTTCGATTGTGTCATTAACACTTGAGCCGGTGTGCAACGGCTGCACCAGATCAGCGGCATAATGGCCGATCCAGCCAAGTTTCTGGATAATCAGCGGTTTGTCTTCTTTGCGGCCGGCAGCAATCAGTTCGGCAACTTCATTCACCAGAGTTTCGACATGAAACGGGCCTTTCCCCATGGCACCGCCCTGAATGTGAAACACATGGTTGCCGAAGTCTTTGAGAACCCGGTCGGGTTCAAGACTGGCATCCATCAGAGGCTGCAGACCAGGTTTGGTTACATTGGGTTTGCCGGTCTCGCCAAGAAATTCGCGAAAAGCCTGGGGCATGATGTGGTAGGCGTCAGAAACGATCTTGGTGTGAACCTTGCTGCCCCACGCATATACATTTGCTGAACCAGCCAGAATTAAAGCAACAGCTATAATCAATACTCGTTTGGCGCTTTTCATTTTTCTGGTTTCCTTCTGTAGACTTATAAAGGAATTATAAGAAAAATCGGTACAGTCCGCCAGATAAAATGAAAAAAATCAGGAGGTTTTGTTTTCAGGGTTTTTGGCCGGTTCTGATGCCGGTGGAGCCTGGGTCAGGTCGATGGTTGTGGCTTCGACCGGGCGGCGGCGCTTTTTGAGTTTGCGGACCGGGTGATGCCGCTCTGAATGTCTGGGTAACTGCTGGGCTCCGGTTTCATCAGCTGAAGGATTGTTTCTGGCAAATTCGGCAAAATCGACGACCAGCCTCTTCTCGATCTGGTTTGAAACGTCAGCGAGTCTTTCCTGCATGACATTGTAGCGGTCCATGACGAACTTGCGCTGGTGCTTGTTTTCTTCTTTAAGGGTGGCGATTTCCTCGTGCAGATCGAGCAGAACGATGAGAATCGGCAGAATGATCAGGGCTACCACCATATAGGTGTCGGCTTTTTGACGCATCAGCATCGAAAGAATCATCGCCAGCCAGAGACCCCAGAGCCATCTGTTAATTCTCATTTGCCACTGCCTTTTTCCGAGATAATTCTGTCGATGACGTTACACGCATCATCTTTGCTCAGGCCGCTCAGCAGAAAGGTCTTCTGCTTACCTGTCTGCCCGCGGGTCTGAACGACCATTTTTTTCGGCAGACCGAATATTTTTGCCAGAGCTTCCACTAAAGCGGCATTGGCCTCTCCGTCAACCGGAGGGGCCTTCACTCTTATTCTACATCGTTCCTGTTGTATGTCAACGATTTCTGTTCGTGACGACCGCGGGATCGCGAGAACCATTATCAGTGCGCCGTCTGCGCTTTCTCTGATGCAGTCAGCCGCTTTCATCTCTTCAGGCAGCTTTGGCTACCGGTTCTGCGATGCGACCGAAAACCGGTGAATCCTCGTTGACCATCGAAAGATACGATTCAAGAACCGTGCGCAGCTCAACTTTGAGCATGCGTTTCTGCTTTTTGAGTTCGCGAATCTCTTTGGCAATCATTTCTGATTCGCTGCGGGCTTCATCGAGAATGCGTTCAGCCTGCAGTTCAGCTTCTTTTACAATCAGTTCGGCCTGTTTTTCGGCATTGTCCTTCATTTCGCCAGAGGTTTTCTGGGCCGAAATCAGGGTCTGCTTAAGGGTTTTTTCAAGTTCCAGATAGTCTTCCATCTGGCCGGTAAGGCGCTGGGCCTGATCCTTGAGCGACTTGTTTTCAGCGTAGACAGCTTCGTATTCACGGCCGACCTTTTTGAGGAAGCCGTATACTTCGTTTTCGTCGAGACCGCCGATGTTCTTTCGCGAGAATTCTCTCTGATAGATGTCTAATGGCGTGATTCGCATAAGTTGCCTCCTGTTGGCCCTTAAATTTTTTCCATGAGCACGATACGGTTGGTATTCGTGCCCAGCTTGTTATTTTCAACTTTGAAGCAGTTCGCGAGCTTGGTAAACTGCTGACTCTGCACGTAAACTTCCCTGACTTTGAACTGGTGCATATTGTACTGGCGCTGGCAGGTCAGATTCACGAGAATTTCATCGAGATTGAGAATTACGCCCTGATAGCGCACTTCGCCGACTTCCATCGCTACCAGGCCGCCTTTGGCAAGCACGCGATGCAGTTCAGAGAGTGTTGCCGAGATGAAGTCGGTCCATTTCTGCAGATCGGGAGTCTGTACGATCTTGTCTTCGACACTTTCGCGCGGAATATCACAGAACCAGGTTTCGATCCAGGTGTCCTGAACGTAATCGACCTGATTCAGAAACGGCGGCGAGGTGACTACCAGATTGACGCTTTCGCTTTCCCAGCCTTTGAGATCGCGTGAATCGCCGGTGGTCAGCCTGTGGAAGCGGGCCAGCCGCTGCAGATCTTTCAGACCGCCGCTTTTCAGAGTCGTTTTTGCCTTTTTCAGTATGCGCGACTTGATTTCACGATAGTCCGGTTCAACGCCGCGAGTCTGGTTGATCTTCGCCTGATTTACTTTCGGAATCGAAATCTGCGGGAAAGAATAGGCCGAAAAGAAGCCATTTGAATGGCCATGCAGCCTTGAAAGTGCGGTCATTTCAATGAATCGGTCGACATTGTCGCGATGGGTGCGCAGATAATTTCTCAGATTGATGATCTCGCGATAGGTGTCGGGGTGATAAAACATCGACATGTCTTCTTCGCGGTCGAGAGCGATTGGGGCGTTGAGGTCGATTTTGTCGAGCCGGTCGCTGATCTCTTCAATGCTCACCGGATTGATCTTCGGGAAGGCAAGTCTTTCTGAAAGCGGGTTAACGTCGTTGCTCAGACCCTTGCGGTTCATGAGTGCAGCCTGCAGAACGGTTGTGCCGCGGCCGCCGAATGGGTCGCCAATCGTGTCACCGGGTTTCGTGTATTTGTTAATAAAGAATTCGGGCAGTTCTGGTTTGAATGAGGCCCTGTATGAGTTGGCATAGTGCAGCGAATGCATCTGGCGCTGTTTTGCGGTCCAGAATTCGTTGCAATGCTTTGGCACCGGACCCTGCGGGGTCATCAGGTAATCAGCTTCGTTCGAAATGTTTTGCAGTAGGGCTAGGGCGCTCATGTTGCCTCCGGTTCGATTTTCTTTATTACAGGAAAACTATCGGCGCCCGGCGGCCAAACTTTAACCAGAAAAATAAAAATCCCCGACGAAGGGGTCGGGGATTTTTCTCTTAATCATGTGCCTCAGTTTATTTTGAAACTGGTTATTCCTTCTACTTTTGAGAATTCGGCAATCATTTTGTCCATATCCTGTTCAAGCAGAATTTTTGAGATGCTTTCGATCTCGATGAGATTGTTTTGTATATCCTTGGAAAAACTTACTGATTTGATAGAGATGCCGAATCTGGTAAGCAGATCCTTTATTTCCCTTATGAACCAGGGGCGGTCATGCCCTTTGATGTAAACGATTCTGGTGCTGCTGCCCTGTAAAAACTTTTTCTCAAAGATGTCGAGACCGACAAGAACAAAAAGAACGAGACCTGTCGCGGCAATGCCGAGCGACATATCGCCGGCACCGATTGCCAGCCCGATTATAGCGGTTGTCCAGAGGCTGGCGGCGGTTGTCAGGCCTTTGACGCCCGAGCCATAGCGAAAAATTGCGCCGGCACCGAGAAAGCCTATTCCTGAGATTACCTGGGCGGCAATCCTTTCGGGGTCGCCATTGGTGGTTATTGTATGAAATCTGACGGCCAGATTTGTCGATAGAACCATGGCAATCGTCGATCCGATTGCCAGAATAACGTGGGTTCTCAAACCCGCCGGTTGGCTGTGCATTTCGCGCTCAAAACCAACCAGCCCGCCAAGAAAAGCTGAAAAGACTAAACGGAAAATAATTTCTGATTCACTGAGCATTTGAATTCTCCGGGTAAAATTGCAATCCGATAAGCATACACATATAGCCTGCTTTTGAAAAGCCTGAAGAAAAGCCAGACAATTTCTGTCATCAGCTGCCCGCAACTAAATAGGTTGAAAAAATATACAATCATTCAGATAATGAAGCAGAAATTTTCAATCGAGGAAATTATGGCAACCGAATTTTTTCAGGAACTGAAAGACGCATTCAATAAAGATCAGCCCTTCGTATTGTGTACCGTGATCGAGACCACCGGCAGCAGCCCTGGCACTGTCGGGCAGAAAATGATCGTATACCGTGACGGTTCAACCGTCGGAACAGTTGGTGGCGGCGTCAACGAGGAACGGGTGCGCGCCGCCGCCGTCGATTTGTTCAAAAACGGCACTTCACGCATACTCACCTTCAATCTGGCAAATCCTCTCGAAGGCAGCGAGCCGGTATGTGGCGGCGAAGCAAGAGTCTTCATCGAACTGCAGGCGCACGAACCACGCATGGTTATTTTCGGTGCTGGACATATCGGCCGAACTCTGGCCCGCATGGCTTCTTTGGCTCGCTTTCAGGTAACTCTGATCGATGAGCGGCCAGAATATGCAGATCCGAAGAGGTTCCCGGCAGATGTCGAAGTGGTCTGTCTGCCTTATGTAGAGGCTGCAGAAAAGGCGATGATCGATAAGCGTTGCCATGTTGTCGTCGCTACTCCCGGTCATGTCAAAGACAGGGAAGTGCTCGAAAAGGTTTTGCGCTTTGATGCGGCTTATGTGGGCCTGATAAGCTCTGCGAAAAAAATGGTCGAAATGAAACAGGCCTTTAAAAAAGACGGTTATGATACCCGGCGGGTTGATGACCTCTTTGCGCCGATTGGTATAAATCTCGGCAGCACGACACCAGAAGAAATCGCCGTCGAAATTCTGGCCCAGATTGTCGCTTTCCGCAATGGTAAAGTCGTCAGGTTCTCCCGCGACAATTGAAATTCAACGGGCCGGAATCTGAAAAAAAATAAATTTTAAAATCTAGTTGACACTTTAAAACTAATTTGATAAACTGAACTTCCTGCCACGGCGGGGCGGACGAAAAAA
>CALEDQ010000003.1 GCA_937949615.1 uncultured bacterium
AAAAGCGCCAGCTGATGGAAACCCGCGAAAAGACCCGCACGGTTTTAAAGTCGATCAAGAACGACTCCTACTTTCGCGGTCACAAAAAAGGCAAGATCGAGGGCAAGACCGAGGGTATGGCAGAAATCATTGCCCGGCTTCATAAGGGCGGCCGGTCTATTGAAGATATCGCCACCATGACCGGCCTCAGCCCCGAAGAAATCAAAAAGCTGCTCGCCACCGGCTGAATCAGCAGAATTTGAGCTTGATTGCGCGTCGCCTGGCCTCGTTGATATGAGGGTATAAAACATGAATGTAGATTATTCGAATTTAAGTGATTTTACAGCATGGACTTCTCTCGCGAGAGAAGTCGAACCTCTGTTCGGGCCGATGGCCGATGAACCCCTCTTCCAGGAAGCTATAAAAGAAGCTATTGCAGAAAAAAGAGCCTTTTGCATACGCGCGAGCGCTGATGAAAAAGATGCCAGTCTGAGCGGTGGCGTGGTTATCGCCGAAGAGGCAAATGAAATTATCTGGCTGGCTGTCGCAGAGCGCTGTCGCGGCATGGGCTTCGGCAGGCAACTGCTTGAATTCGCCATCAGCCGGCTGAACCCGCAAAAAAGCATATTCGTGCAGACTTTCGACCAGTCGGTTCCAGAAGGAACAGCCGCCCGGCGCCTGTATCTCGAATCCGGCTTCACCGACCTCAAAGACGGCGGCCCAAACCCCGCCGGCATCCCAACCGTGATCATGGAATTGAATACCGTTTCCCCAAAGCCAGTTTTAGAAAAGCGCAGGCATTGATTTTATCTTGTCGAAAAGGCTACAGAACTATTACTATGGTCATCTCAATACAATGACCGAGAAAGGAGAGGATTGGGTAGGTGAAAGCAAAATAAAGACGAAGATTTGATATCTGCTTTCTAAACATAGAAATCCTTAAACTAAAAATCTAAATGCTTTACCAAACAATATATGCCTTATTCGAATGAACCTAATTTTTTTATTGTTTCTGGTTCATTTTGTGTGGATTTTAAATCATAAATGATTTAATTTTATGCCGGTCTGGTTGAAATGAATTGGAGATATAAATGCCTACGTTCTCTTTTAAAGCAAAAAGTCATGTTTTGAGTCTTCTAGGGGATGAATTAATTGGGAGTGATATCCTTGCTATTTTCGAATTAGTAAAAAATTCATATGATGCTGGGGCAGAAGAAGTAACTATCTTGCTTAAGGATTTGAATACTTCCAACCAACAAATCGTTGTAGAGGATGATGGATGCGGAATGTCTCTGGAAGACTTAAAGAGATCATGGCTTAATATCGGGACAGATTTTAAGAGAGGCAAGAAAAAGGAGGCGCGTTTTAATAGAATTCCACTAGGTGAGAAAGGAGTAGGCCGTTTAGCAGCCCACAAGCTTGGAAAATGCATTTTACTTGAGACCAAAAAAGAAGATAGCAAATTGTCAAACAGATTTTTTATAAACTGGAAAAAAATGATTGATGAATCAGATTATATCGAAGATACAAAAGTTGAAATCGAGTCAGTTCTGGAAAATTTGTTTGAAAAGAAACATGGAACAAGAATTAGCATTTCCAAACTAAAAAAAGAATCATGGACAAAGCGTGATCTTAGAGAGCTCGCAAGAAAAGTTTATTCGATAAAAAGTCCATTTAAAAGAATTGATAATTTCTCCGTAAAAATTATAGCTAATGATCATCATCAAAAATGGTTTGAAGATGTAAAGGACGTTGAAGAAATCCTTAAAAGTTCAATTTATTATTTTGATTTCAAGATTGAACGAAATAAAAAAAGTAATTTTGCAAAATTTTCTTGGAATTACAATTTTTTTCCACCCAAAAATTTCAAACTAAAACCAGAAAAAAAAGCTTCGACTATTAAAAACAATCTGGCAAACAAAACTGTTCTAGCACTTAATATAAAAGACGAAAATAATCCTTTCGAAAAAAAAACAATGCATCTTTTAAACAAAGATTTGGAAGGCATTGGTGCTATTTGCGGTCGGTTTTATGTTTACAATTTGCTAGGTGTAATCTTAAAGTCTTTTGGGCAGACCAACGCCATTAAAACCTATGTTAAGGAAAATTGTGGTATAAAAGTTTTTCGAGATGGAATCAGAGTTTATAACTATGGTGAGCCAAATGATGATTGGTTGGGCTTGGACTTGTCCAGAGTACAAAGGCTCGGCAATCATTTTAGTAAGAACGTTGTTATTGGTGCAATTGATATTGGTCTTGAAGCAAGCCATTCTGGTTTGAAAGAAAAAACAAACAGAGAGGGTTTTGACGAAAATAATTATTTCAATCGTTTTAAATACATTTGTCAAACAGCATTTGAATTTTTTGAAAAAATAGCTCAACCAAATAGAGATGCTTTAAAAGACTATTTGGACGATATAAAACCCGTGAAAAAAATTGGTTTGTCAGAAACAGTTCTTCAATTAAAGGAGAAGTTAAAAGAAAAAAAAATGGACCAAGAGTTTGCACCTCTAATTAAAAGAATTGAGCGGGATTATAATAACATGAGAGATGTTATGCTTAATTCAGGCATGGCAGGCTTGAATATCAGCATTGTTTTTCACGAAGTTGATCGAGAAATTAAATATATTGGCAAGGATTTAGAAACCAATAAAAAAACAGATGGGATTCGAGAAAGAGTCCAAAATTTATTGGCTTTGCTTGAGAATTTTTCGCCTCTTTTGAAGCAGAACAAGGTAAACTCCTTTTCTGCCAAATCTCTTGTTGAAAAAGCTGAAATTATTAACCATTTCAGACTTGAATTTCATAAAATTAAATTTTCAAGTTCATTAACTTCAGATTCATCTAAAGACTTTTTAATTCAAGGGCCTGGGAATTTAATTGTTAGTTCAATTTCTAATATTATTGACAACGCTATTTATTGGACGGGAGCAAAAAGAGATCTATCGGGGCAAAAATTCGTATCTCAAATTTATGTCGATGCTGATTTGGAAAATTTTAGTGGTCCAGCGATAATTATTGCAGACAATGGGGATGGTTTTAACTTGGAACCGGAAGATTTAGTTTTACCATTCAGAACTACCAAACCCGGGGGAATGGGGCTTGGGTTATATTTTGCAAATTTGGTTTTTGAAATGATTGGCGGAAAAATTGAATTTCCTGACAGAGATGAAATCAATCTCTCTGAAGAATTAAGTGGTGCAATTGTTGCTCTTGTTTTTCCTAGGAGGCAGTAACTATGCTACAATCCAATAATAAGATAGTTATAATTGACAACGAACCAACAGAATTGATTGAACTTGGAAAGGCTTTTTTGGAGATTGGATTAGCGTGCAAAACTTTTGAATACGATCAATTTTTCAGCCCCCCATTAGAAGATGTCAGGATTGCGTTTTTCGATATCAAATTAAACCCAGGTGGTGGTGAAAGTGAAGAGCAGACATTTTCTAATCTTGTAGATGCGATCAAATTATACATAAGTCCAAATAATCCTCCTTTTGCTCTTGTTTTTTGGACTACAAACAAAAATTTGATTCTTGGCTTTAAAAAATTCATTCTAGAAAGAAAAATTGATTTGCCTTCGCCATTTTTTATAGATTGTATAGATAAGGCAGAAATAAAAGAGCCTTCAATACTGACAGAGAAATTGCAAAGAATTTTCAATGAGCCGAGTATAAAGCTACTATTTGATTTCGAAACCAAGGCACAAATTGCCGCATCAAAAACAGTCGATAGAATTTTTAAAATAATACCTTCTGACGATTTGTGGTCTGAAAGTGGTTCTTTTTGTGGCAACTTTGTTAAAGTGTTTTCAAAGATAGCCTCTCAAACATTAGGTTTTGAAAGTGCCAAAGAAAATACCAGCAGAGCAGTTTACGAGGCTCTTTTACCCATCTTGTTTCATGACTTTTTTAGTTTAGAAACTTCTGACGCTTGGAAGGACAATCTGGGGCCTTTAAAGTCTGCAAAAAAAGCAATTGATTTATCTTATCCAGAAGAGTTTGATCAAAGTAAACTAAATTCTATTTTTCATATTGATGAAAGTAAAAGCATTCCCAAAAACAGCCGGGGTGCTGCAATATTACTAACTTTGCAGGATGAAGACTTTAGAAAAAGCTTCAATATTGCTTTCCAAGACTGGTTTAGCAGGTTTCTTCCTGGGCTAACAACTGATGATCGCAAAGCTAGTAAGTTGATTGCTGTTGAAATAAGTTCGTCTTGCGATTTTGCTCAGAAAAAGCCTCGAATCCATAAATATATGTTAGGAGTCTTGCTTGAGGAATCAAGCTTTAATAATTTAGATGAAAAAAAAGCTCCCCAAAATTTACTAGAATTAGATGGTTATTATTATATCCAAAATAAAAAATATAAGATCTGTTTGAATCTGAACTATGTATCTTCTCTTGATTTAATTATTGAAAAGCTCAATAATACATTATTTTCTTTTAAAAAAGAAATGGTGGATTTGATTGGGAACCGTTATGCAAATCATGTTTCAAGGATTGGAATTACAAGTTTTTAGATTCAATGTTTTCCTTTACTTAAAAATACAAATAATACTACTGCTGAAGAAATTGCTTATGCATGCCTTATAAGAGATATTGTTGAATGAGTTTCGTGGCAATTATTGAAATATAAGACAAATAAAGTGCTGCCAAAAAACATGGGAAAAAAAATATATCCTGTTATTGATTTATTTGCGGGTCCTGGAGGGCTTGGAGAAGGTTTTTCTGTAATCAGGAGCCGGGCGAAAACGCCTGTTTTTTTGCCTGTTGCTTCTTTTGAATGTGATCAGTATGCACATCAAACTCTCCGACTCCGGCATTTTTTTAGGCTTTTTGATCTGAATACGCCGCTTGAATATTATCAATACCTTGCAGGAAAGATTACGCTGGCAGAACTGGCCGGAGCTTACCCCTTTCAATGGGAAGAGGCCAATTTATCGGCATGCAGGGCCACCCTCGGAAAAGAAGAAACACATGAGGCTGTGAAGAAGCTTATTAACGACAGGTTGAAGGGGCAGAGAAAGTGGGTTCTGGTCGGAGGGCCGCCATGTCAGGCTTATTCGCTTGTCGGCAGATCCCGCCGAGCCCAGGATCCTGATTTTGAGCAGGATGAAAAGCAGCTGCTTTACAGAGAGTACCTGAAAATAATTGCTGATCACCAGCCGCCGGTTTTCGTCATGGAAAATGTAAAAGGGCTGCTTTCGGCAAAATTGAAAGGTGAATCTATCCTTCAGAAAATTCTGCGGGATCTTGCCAGGCCGGAAATAGCTTTGGAAAAGAAAGATAACGGTCTTAAATACAGGCTTTACTCTTTGTCGCAGGAAGGCGCATACGCTGAAGATACTGATCCCTCATCTTTCATTGTAAGAGCTGAAGAGTACGGGGTTCCCCAGGCCCGCCACAGAATGTTTATTCTGGGAATACGCTCTGATCTGAAAGTTGAACCAGAGATTCTCGAAAAGCAGACTGCCCCGACTGTTGAAGATGTTATTGGTAGTCTGCCGCGCGTAAGAAGCGGTATTTCTGGTGGTCCTGATACGCAGGAAAGATGGGAAAAGCTGATAAGAAAGATTGTTGCAGATCAATGGTTTAAGAATTCTGCAGCAGCAGACGAAGATTTCGACTCTGTTGTGAAAAAACTGTTCAATGACAGCGTGATTTTTCCGACAAGCCGCATTTCTGGTTTTTACAAGAAGCCTGTTACAATGCTGGATTGGTTTTTTGATGAGCGATTACCGGTCCTAACCGGTCATGAGTCAAGATCTCATATGGAATCTGACATCGGGCGTTACCTGTTTGCTGCAACTTTTGCTTATGCAAGAGGAGTTTCACCAAAACTCTCTGATTTTCCCAGAGCGATACTGCCGCATCATAAAAATGTTGAAGAGGGCCGAACGGGAAAAATGTTTTCAGACCGCTTTCGCGTACAGCTGCGCAATCGCTTTTCAACAACTGTTACTTCTCATATTTCAAAAGATGGCCATTATTTTATTCATTATGATCCGGTGCAGTGCCGGAGTCTGACAGTAAGAGAAGCTGCGCGGCTGCAGACATTTCCGGATAATTATCATTTTGAAGGGCCGCGCACAGCTCAGTATCATCAGGTCGGGAATGCTGTACCGCCTTATCTTGCAGCAAAAATAGCGAGAGTTGTTGAGAAGATACTCGCGGGGATGGATGATTGAAATGATTGATTCATTGACAGCCGAAAAACGCAGCTGGAACATGTCAAGAATAAAAGGTAAAAATACCAGGCCGGAGCTGCTGCTTAGATCATTGCTTCATAATGCAGGCTTTCGCTTCAGGCTGCATCCTGAAAACCTTCCAGGAAAGCCGGATATTGTTCTGCCGCGTTACAAGACAGTGGTTTTTGTGAATGGTTGCTTCTGGCACCGCCACGAAAACTGCAGATTTGCATATTTTCCCAAATCAAGGCAGGAATTCTGGCTGGAAAAATTTAAAGCTACAGTTCTGCGCGATGAAAATAAAAAGCAGCTGCTGATTGCAGAGGGCTGGCATGTTACGACTGTATGGGAATGCGAACTGAAGAAAAACTCGGCAGTTGTTGCAGAAAAATTGATTTCTTATCTGGAGGCTCTGGAGGAAAAAGCATAATGTCAAAGTCTTTAAAATTACCGCCAAGAGCCTCATCTCTTTCAGAGTCAATGCGCGATATCGGTTATTCTCTTGCTACAGCAGTAGCAGACATCATTGACAACAGTATAACAGCAGATGCTTCTGAAATTGATGTGTTCTGCGATCTTACACAGGAAAGTCCGACTCTTGCTATTGTGGACAACGGACATGGAATGAGGCAAAAAGAGCTTCTGGAAGCGATGCGGCATGGTGCAGCCAACCCGAAGCAGGAGCGATCGCCCAATGACCTTGGCCGCTTTGGACTTGGCTTGAAAACGGCATCTTTTTCTCAGTGTCGCCAACTGACTGTCGCCAGTTCAAAAGAAGGGTTACTGTGCGGTGCAGAATGGGATCTTGACGTTGTCAGCCATAAAGATGAATGGGTTCTGTCTGTTCTTGACAAAAACGAAGTTATGGAATTGCCATATTTTGATAAGCTTTCTAAAACAGGAACCATCGTAGTCTGGAGGAAACTTGACAGGCTTTTTGAGGACCATTCCGGGCAAAAACGCGATGAAATTGTAAATGAAAAACTGGATCTTGTTGAGAAGCATCTTTCACTTGTTTTTCACAGGTTTTTATCTGGTGAGGTAAAGGGACGGCAGAAAATTATAATTCGTATAAACTGTCATCCGGTTGCAGCATTTGATCCCTTCTGCAGAAAAAACAAGGCAACCAGGCTGCTTCCTGAAGAAATTGTAAGAGTTGATGGCAAAGACGTGATCATTCAGCCATACATTCTTCCACACCACAGCCGGCTTACCGCGGCAGAGTATGATTTTTATGAAAACCGCAGCAGCTTTGTTTCCTTTCAGGGAGCATATATATACAGAAACTGCCGGTTGATGGCATGGGGTGATTGGTTTCGTCTTGTTCCAAAGGGTGAGGCAACAAAACTTGCCCGTGTACAGATAGATTTTCCCAATTCACTTGATGAAAACTGGACTATTGATATCAAAAAATCCAGAGCTCATCCTCCGCATGCAGTCAGAGAACGCTTTAAGCAGATAATTGCCAGAATTGCAGAAAACAGCATAAGAGTTCACCGCGGTCGTGGTCAGAAACTGTTTGAAGAAATTACTGCACCCGTATGGGAAAGATATGCTGACCATGGAAAAGTGCGTTTTGAGCTGAACCAGGAACATCCGATGCTTGTTGTTCTCAAAAACAGTCTTTCAGAAAAACAGGCTGCTGATCTTGAAAGTTATCTGCATTCGGTTGTTTCTGCGCTTCCTGTGGAGATGATATATTCTGACTATTCAACTGCCCCGAGAGAATTTGAGCAGAGCAGTATGGACAAAAGCGAAGTAATTGAGCGCCTGCAAAGTCTGAAAGAAATGATGTTTGATAATATTGCTGCAGACAAGAAAGTTTTCAGAGCTCTGGCAGTATCAACACGCATGTTTGAAAAATACCAGGATATTCTGGATAAATTTATTGAGGATGAACTATGAGTGATACCAAATCAAAAATAGAAGAAGAAAAAAACTTTACCAGTTCTCTTATAACAGCTCTGAGCATTCTTAAAACTCCTCTAACCAGGCAGGAAATTGAAGAAAAAGCAGCTCAGTTAGGTGTGGTTTTTGGCTACAAAGGCGATCTGGAAGGACCGGTAAAAGAAGCCCTGTATTCTATTGATCAGAGAATGGGGCTCGGTGTTTCTCTTGTAGACGTGGAAGCAAAGCACGATGATGACTGGGTTTACAATAAGACAGGTATTGAGTGGCTGTATTCCGAAGCTTACGAAAAATTTCTGAAAAGCGAAAAGTGGCCGCCGGCCGTTGTCAGATCCTTGAGTGATGTGGGAACCAGAATTCTGGGGCACCTTCAGGATCCTACAACCGAAGGTTCCTGGGACAGGCGGGGTCTGGTAATTGGTCACGTTCAATCCGGAAAAACTGCCAACTATATCGGATTGGTTGCAAAAGCCGCCGATGCAGGCTACAAATTTATTATCGTTATTGCCGGAATACACAACAATCTCAGAAAACAGACGCAGGAAAGAATTGATGAGGGGTTTGTCGGTCGCTCAAGCGATCCGGAGAACCGAAAAATAATTGGTGTCGGGCACCCTGGATACCCTCACCCCGCAACGCTGACCAATATTTACAATGATTTCAACAAACAGACGGCCAGCCAGAGCGGCTGGCGGATCAATGATTTCAGCAAGCCCATTGTAATGGTTGTTAAGAAAAACGTATCGACACTTACATCGCTTCACAGATGGCTGAAAGAATTGAATGCTCATGGCAATGGAAAAATTGCGGATGTACCGATGCTTATGATTGATGACGAAGCCGATAATGCATCAATCAACACAAACAAAGAAGATCTGGATCCAACCAGAACTAACAGGATAATCAGAGAAATTTTGAGTCTTTTTGAAAAATCCTGTTATGTCGGCTATACCGCTACACCTTTTGCCAATATTTTTATCAATCCTGACGCATATGATGATGAAGTCAGAGAAGAGCTTTTCCCGCGCGATTTTATTTATTGCCTGGATGCTCCCAACATTTATTTCGGTCCGGATAAGGTCTTTCTGGATGAAGGCAGCAGCCAGAGAATTCTAAGAGTGATTTTGGACGCTGAACCATGCATTGCATTGGCCCATAAGAAGGATGAAGAAATAAAAGAACTGCCCAAATCTTTATGCTGGGCTTTTCTTCAGTTTATTGTTGTCCGAGCAATCAGGAATCTTCGCGGCCAGAAAAACAAACACTGTTCGATGATGGTTAATGTTTCGCGGTTTGTAAGTATTCAAAAGCAGATCAAAGACATTTTCAGTGATTATAAAAAGCGGATTTTGGATGCTGTGAGAGCAAATTACGCCATGCCGGAATCAGTTTCTTCAAAAAATGCTTATATGGCAAAGCTTTTTGAAGTTTACTCGTCTGAATTTTCTAATTGCGGTCATGGCTGGGAAGAGGTTAAAGGGGCTTTATGTGAGGCCGTGGAAAGTATAAGAATATTTGCAATCAACAATGAAACAGATGATGCCCTGGATTATAAAAAATACGAAAAAGACGGAACGGGTTTGACCGCTCTTGCTGTTGGTGGCTTGAGCTTATCTCGAGGCTTGACTATTGAAGGACTGTGCATAAGTTACATGTACAGAAACACAAGGATGTATGACACGCTTATGCAGATGGGCAGATGGTTTGGTTATCGCCATGGATACGAAGATCTTTGCCGCGTTTATCTATCTGAAGATTCAATTGCCTGGTATTCGCATATTGCCGAGTCTGCTGATGAATTGAGAGAGCAGATAAAGCAGATGCGCCGCGATGGTTTAAGCCCGAAACGATTCGGTCTCTATGTAAGATCTCATCCTGATTCTCTCATGATTACAGCAGCTAATAAAATGCGGACTGGAGAGAAAATTTCAATTAAACAGAATTTCAGTGGAAAGCTTTTGGAGAGCTATATTTTGCCGAAAGACGACGGGATTAATTCTGCAAATAAAGAATTAATTAAAGAATACTGGAAAACGGGCTTTGGCAAAGGACTGGAATCAGTCAAAAAACTGTCTGAAGATAAAGGCTGGTTTATTGCAGACGCAGCTACGGATCAGCTTGAAAGTTTTTTGCTTTCTTTCAGGATGTATGATGATTTTGCAGAGATGCGAACTTCTGCTGTAAACTACCTCAGGTCAATCAGTCAGGCATATCCCCTTTCCGATGTCCTGTTAATTTCCATCAAGGAAAACGGTGAAGCCCCGGGTCAGTATACACTTGGTTCACAGCTTCGAAAAAGTGCGACGGCCAAAGATGACTTCTGGCAACTCAGCAAAAATCGAGTTGCCAGCAGGGGTGATGAAAAATTTGGCTTGTCGGAAGAACAGCAGAAATATGCTGAAACTCTTGCAAAACAGGAAGCAATAGAGAACAATAAAGTTTCTGACAAACCTTCAGACAAGCATTATAGGGAGATTCGGAAAAAGCCTCTATTGATGATTCATATGCTTGATCTTGGAGATAAATCTCCTCAGAAAAATGTTCCTGCTTTCGGAATAAGTTTTCCTTATGGTGATTATTCTGAGGGAATTGAAATCGTTGCAAATACTGTCTGGATAAAGCGAATGACTGGTTTTACCGGCGAAGAATCAGAGTGTGAAGAGGATTCTGATGAATAAGAGGCTGCCATGGGATGAAATGAAACTTCCTGACAAAGATTTAGCGGTGCGTGCTGTTAAAGGTAGTCATAGTCTACCGCTTTACTGGGGAAAAGACCCATTTGGTCACTGTATTTTTGTAATGGAGCTTGAAGGCGATCACTCTGAATCTTATCTAAAAAACGTTGTATCAGTTAGAGGAATAAGAACTGATCTGAGAAAAATCGGTGCTGACGACAATCAAGGTCTGGTTATAACCCTTGAAAAGAATGTTGACCAGGATCTTTTCAGTAGTTTTTGTCATACATTGATTTTGTCATTGGAAAAAGTAATAGATTCTGCTGTCGGTCTTTCCGTGGCTCTTAATCAGATCAAACGCTGGAAAAGCTTTCTGGCCGGGAGAAATTCAAAACTTCTTGGCCCGGAAGAAGTTCGGGGTTTATTTGGAGAACTGCTTTTTTTGCAAAGCATGCTCGAAAAAGGCTTTACAGAAATTGATTCGGTTGGCTCCTGGTGTGGCCCGGAAGACTCCCACCAGGATTTTATTTTCTCGAATACTTCTGTAGAAATAAAAACTTTATCCGGTAAAGAAAGGAATACTGTGCATATTTCTTCAGAAGATCAGCTTGAAGGATTATGCGATAACCTTTTTCTGCGTATATACAGACTTGTTGAAAAGTCAGATTCGGATAAAGCACTTTCTCTGAACACATTGGTAAAGAAAATAGAAGATTTTTTAACAAATTCTGATGGAAGGGAAAGCTTTTTTAAAAAACTTTCCGAGGCTGGTTATATAGAGCTTCAGGAATATGACAAGCCAAAGTTCAGCCTGGTGGAAGAAAGAACCTACCGCGTTTTCGGGGAATTTCCGCGGTTGATTAGATCAAGACTTCCGGAGGGAATAATCAGAGTTGGTTTCGAAATCAAGCTTGAGGCAATTGAAAAATTCAAATGTAATTCGGAAGAGATCTGGGGGTAGAAAATGTTAATGAGTGCAGAGGAATTCTTTCATGATTTTCGTCAGGAACTGATGGCCGGGGCAGAGGCTAATGAAAGTTTCCAGTTGTCTGAGTTTGTAAATGCAGTTGCAGATGAACTCATTGATACCGGATTTATAGATGGTTTTGAATTTTGTCATTACAGGGCCATGCGCGGCATGCGTGTAGATGGTTACTGGTTTAACGATGAGGGAGCACTGGATCTGTTCATTGCTGATTTTGAATGCAGAACAGAATTGGTTTCCATAACAAAAACAGAAATAGATGCCCTCTTTAAAAGAGTTGTTAGCTTTTTCGAAACCAGTGTTGGGAAAGATTTTTTTCGCCATCTTGAAGAAACTTCACCGGAGTATGGCCTTTCAAGACAGATAAGAGAACGCGGACACCTGATCCACAAGGTCAATTTTTTCCTCTTTTCTGAAAGAACTCTCAGCGACAGACTGAAAACGCTTGATGACAATATGGTCTTGAATATCCCAGCAGCATATCATGTATGGGATATTTCGAGATTGATGCGGCAACGCAGCGCAAAAGGGCAGAAAGAAGCACTGGAAATAAATTTTCAAGAGCGTTTCGGAGCCGGAATTCCATGTCTCCCTGCTCATCTTCAGTCAAATGCTTATCAATCCTATCTGGTTGTAATTTCAGGGCAGGTTCTCTCCTCGCTTTATGAAAAGCATGGGGCACGTCTTCTGGAACAGAATGTAAGATGCTTTCTGCAGGCACGGGGAAACGTAAATAAAGGGATTCGCAGTACGATTATTAATGAGCCGCATATGTTTTTTGCCTACAATAACGGCATTACTGCCACTGCCGAAGAAGTTGAAACCAGATTGACGGACAACGGTCTAGAAATAGTAAGGATAAAGGACCTACAAATTGTAAATGGTGGTCAGACCACTGCTTCGTTATTTCACACAAGGCGTCAGGATAAAGCATCTCTGGATGCAATATTTGTACAGATGAAACTTTCGGTGATCAAGAGTGAAGATAGCGAGAGGGTTGTTCCCAAAATTTCGGAATACGCAAACACACAAAATCGTGTTAATGCAGCCGATTTTTTTTCCAATCATCCTTTCCATATCAGGATGGAAGATTTTTCCCGAAGACTTTGGGCTCCGCCGCAGGGAGGTGCCCAGAGAGAAACAAAATGGTTTTATGAACGGGCCAGAGGTCAGTATGCCGACGCCCAGAACCGTTTCAGCTCAAGCGAAAAGAAAAAATTTGAAGCAGAGAATCCTAAATTTCAGATTTTTAATAAAACCGATCTGGCTAAGTTTGAAAATGTCTGGGATGAAAAGCCGACATTTGTTAACCTCGGGGCTCAAAAGAACTTTTCCCAGTATGCCAGGCGCATTGGTTCAGAATGGGAAAAAGATTCCGAAGCATTTAATGAATTGTATTATAGGAAAGTAATTGCCAGAGCGATTCTTTTCAAGCGCACCGAGAAACTTGTTTCTAATCAGCCATGGTACAGCGGCGGCTACAGAGCTAATATTGTAGCCTATACTCTGGGTCTGATGGGCTGTTTTGTTTCCCGTCAGGGGAAGTCCATTAATTTTCTGGAAATCTGGAACACGCAATCTGTACCGGCCGAAATTGAACGCGCTTTGGAAGTTATCGCAAGAATTGTTTATGATGACATAACCAGACCACCGGAAGGCATATCAAACGTCACCGAATGGTGTAAAAAAGATGCCTGCTGGCAGAGAATAAGGGAGAAAGCAGATCAGCTTGAGTCTATTCTTAAAGATAGTCTGGAAAAATGTCTGGTTGACAAAAATTTCATTCACGAAGAAAAGCGATCGGCAAGAAAAACACAAAAAATTGATGACGGTATAAATGCCCAGAAAGAAGTTCTCAAGTATTCTGGAGCGTCATGGCGAAGATTTCAGCTGGCATGTCAGATAAAGGGAACTGTCAGTATAAAGGAATTGAGTATTCTTGCAATTGCTTCAGAAATACCTCAGAAGATCCCCAGCGAAAAACAGGCTTTAATCCTGCTGGATCTCATTAAAAGAGCTGAAATTGATGGGATAAAAATTTGAGGCGATGCTCATCTTGTTTAGTCCAGGTTTGATTTCAAAAAATGAAAATGTCCAATAATTTGACAAACTCAGAAATACTAAAACTTTTTTCGGGATTGAAAACTTGGAAGAGTGGGCTGGAAAAAGCTCCGCATAAACCTCTTCTTCTTTTGCTCGCTTTGGGAAAATGCAAGAACAAAGGCCAGCGACTGTTGAAATACTCTGAAATAGAGGATGAACTAAAGGGTCTTTTGATCTGCTTCGGTAAATATCGGAAGTCGATCAAGTCAGAGCAGCCGTTCTGGCGACTTACATCTGATCAACTCTGGGAGATTCCAGATAAAAAACTTATTCATGTAAATGTTTCAGGAGACCCATCCAGGCGTGAATTAATCGAAAAAGGTATTCAAGGCGGTTTTAAGGAAGACATTTTTAAAAAGCTTGCTTCTGACAGCAATTTATTCGAGCAGGTTGTTGAAATTCTGCTTCGGGAAAATTTTCAAGGTATATACCATGATGATATTCGCCTTGCTACAGGCTTGATGGCCGGCTAAAAATACGCCATAAAGCACTTGCCGTGATTCTGGTTTTAGAAGACGGAAATGGCCCGAATTCATCTGAATGGGTTTATCGTTTCTGAGGGAAAGAAATATTTCTTCCGGTTAAATAATGAATTCTGGCCAGCAGTTATATAATTTCTGGTAAAGAAGGTTGCAATTGAAAAATTTCCTGAAATATCTCTATCTCTATGGCCTAATAATCGGGGGAAGCATATTCCTGGTCGAGTGGCATACCGGCCAGGTTTCGCGATTTATCGATTCTTTCATGGGCACACCCTCGATCAGCCGCGATGCGGACGCTCTGCCGGGCAATGCTGAAATCGACCCGGCCGATGAGATCGCCCGCTGGGAAGCCCTTTCCCGGAAAGAAAAATGGCAGACCATCATCGACGAAACCGAAAACCGCAAAGATAACGTCGCAATTGCCTACCGAACCCTCGCAATTCTTGAATCAGGCAAATCAATTCTGCTGCTCGAAGCCATGCAGAATCTCAAAGACCTGCTGAAAGTGCGCGACCTGCCGAATAATCTCAGCACCAGGCTCGTCAGAGGCCTCGGCGACCCCGAAGCCCCGGGCCCGACAGCCCGCGAAAACCTCGAAGCCTACAAGGAAATCATCAATTCGCTGCGCATCGCCACCCAGCCCGCCAGCCTGAAAAAACTGCGCGAACTCGAAGCCCTCGCCGCCGAAGAAGAAGCCGCCGCAAAATAACGCTGCCGGCCAGCAATTCGGGCATCTGTATGGTAAAATGGAACCGAACTTGATGAAGAGCTGCAAGCCGAAGAAGGAGTCTCTGATATGGTCAGTGAACTAAAGAAAATCAACGCCGACGCCGAAAAGCGCCAGTTGATGGAAGCACGCGAGAAAAACCGCGACGCCCTGAAAATCATTAAAGGCGATTCCTTCACCCGCGGCCACAAAAGAGGCCACAAAAAAGGCAAAATCGAAGGCAAGATCGAAGGCAAGATCGAAGGCAAGATCGAAGGCAAGACTGAGGTAGCACTGAGAATGCACGCTGCCGGCCTGTCTGACCAGGAAATCAGCGATTTCACCGGTTTTACCCCCGACGAACTGCAAAGACTCTTCTTCCGACACTAATCAAGACCATCATCGCCGAAAACATCGTCGATGAATTTAAAAAGCCCGCCGGCAACAATTGTGCGGGCGGGCTCTCGTAAATGCGATTAAAATCGGATCTCAGGAAAAAAGCGAGCGCAGGCGTTTGGTGCCCTGACCGATCAGTGATGCACCGCTTGACCAGATGTCTGCGACCACTTTGCCTGCCGAGCCGGCACTGCTGGTGATTTTGCCGCCGACAATCGCCGCACCGCCACTGATACGGTTCCATAAGCCGCCCTGATTCCAACGTTCCTGACCCCAGTTGCTCATATTATTGCCTGAATTCTTCGCAAAGTTCGAAGCGACGCCAACAATCGCGCCGGGCAGACCAAGAATCAACTTGGTGGCGCCACCGATAGTCTGACTGACCGAGTGGTTGTTCCAGCCGTTTACGACATCATTGATGCCGGATGCCATGTTGTCTTCAGTTGCGGTTTCAAAGGTTCCGGGGTAGGGGCTCGAGGTCGGTTCACAGGTGCCATTGTTGTCGATAAGAACGTTTGAATAGCTCACCAGGCCGCCGAGAACGCTTTTCCCAAAGGGTTTGCTCCAGGAAGTCATGAATTTGTCGATCGGCATGGTGTGCGGGCCTTCGTCGCCCCAGTATGAATCGCGCATGCGCATCGAAACGACATTGCCATTTGCGTCTGTGTCATAGCCCGTAATACAGACCCAATGGGGCACGCCGCCGCTCGATTCGACAAGAACGATCACCGGTTTCCCTTCATCTATTCTTTTTGTAATGTCTTTAATGCCGGCGCGGTTCTTCATGCGCGCATCGATGCCATTCGCGCGCAGATATTCAGCAATCGTCGGAGGTGCCGTGAAAATGCCTCTCGGGTTGGATTCCTGGTAAACCTTCTGCGGGTCAGCTTCGATGCCCATGCCTTTCAGAAGCGTGCTCATCGCAAATTGACCGCAGTAGTTGTCGCCGTCAATATTGATATCAAGACTGTCGTAGCCATTAAGATGGTGTTCTCTGGCATTCTCGGTTCTGGTGACGCTGCGCTGGCCTTTCCAGGGTCCGAGGGTGCGGTAGATGCGACTCAGGTCTTTTATCAGCGAAGGCTCTACTGTTGCTGAGTTTGTGGCAACAGTTTCATCAGGCGTTGACGTTGATGTTGTCTCAGCAGGCGTGCTCTCGCTTTTCGCCGGGATGGTTACATTATCTACAGTAAACGGATTCGCATGCGCGATTGAAAAGGCGCAAAGAAACAAAGCGGTCATCAGCAGAAATGAAAATTTTCTGAACATACTGCCACCTCCGGCATTCTTTATCATTATACCCGGAACGTGCCAGAAAAGTTTATCAAGTATTTACAAGCCGAGAAGTTGCCGCACCCGGTTTGAAAAATGGCTGCATGTCTTAAAATTCGGGCATCTCTCTTCTATCGCCCGTAATTGTGTTATGCTCTGTAAAAAACGGAGAAGCTCAAGATATGAATGCGCCGCGTCGTCTGATTATCGATGGGGTTTCGGGTGCCGGTAAGAGCCGTACCCTTGCCGCATTGAAGGCAATGTTAGAGCCTGTTTTACCTGGAAACTTCATATACGAGGAAGAAACCCTCGGAGAATTCATGGGCGAGGAACTGCCCCGCAACGACCTGACAGACAAAGAAAAATGCTGGCGCCTGGATGCCGTAATGCAGAAAATCGAAGAGGCCGGCAGCGAGCACCAGCCCTTATGGGTGATAGAGCGGTTTCATCCGACATATTATGCGCTGCTGCCGGAATGGCAGCTCTATGACCAGATCGATGCCCGTCTGGCCGAACTGGGGTTCGGGCTGGTTCTACTCAGGCTTCCGGAGCAGGAACTGGGAGGGCGGTCACTCTACAGGCAAGATCGCGACCCGAACCAGTGGGCCTCCGGCATGATCGAACTCTACGGCAGTGAATCAGGCGTCATTGAAGCTTTCAGGGCCTCACAGCAGCGACGCCTCGAATGCCTCGGCAGAACGCGCCTGCCATACATTGAAATAGACACCTCTTCCATGGCCTGGGAAACATTTGCCGCCAATATATGTTCATTTGCAGGCGTGTAGACATTTTGTGTTAAAATAGTAATATAATTTCAATTGATTCCGGGGAAACACCGATGATGAATCTTAAAATGACCGGTTTTAATATTAAGCGTAAGTATCTGCCAGGGCTGATTCTGCTCGTCGGCATGCTGTTTGTCGCCGGCTCTCTGCTGGCGCGGGGGCTTACTCATACCATCGCACCCGAAACGAAGCTGCGCGGATTTTTCGTCACCAGTTTCGGTGAGTTGCAGGTAATCATGCCCGAAGCGGGAAAAGGCCGTCAGATAATGGTTGCCATCGAGAAAGACGCCGGCGCCGAAGCTGTCGCCAGCTGCCTGCGCGACCTGTTTGGCTGCAAAAAGAACGCCAGATTGAAACCTGAACCGGTCGTGGCACAGAACAAATATGAAGAAGATCTGATCGCAATGTTTCCTGAGCTGCAGCTGCTGGCGATCAATGCTTTCCTGCCGCCGGCCGTGCAGGAACGCTTCAACCGCAAACTCGATTTCGGCGGGCCGAACTGCTTCAACACCGCTCTCGCCGCCACAGACGGTATCGACCGCCAGGAAACGCGGCATGTTTCCCTTAATGAATTCAAGGCCCGTATGGGGCTGCTTTATCACGAAGTTTCATCTGAAAACCCGGTGCCGGGCGATGTGCTGCTCTATAACTCTTCCGATCATGCGGCCGTTTACCTCGGCGGCGATCGGGTGTTCCACAAGAAAGATCTGCACAAGGAATATTACTTTCGCATGCCGAACCGGCTTGAAGTTTTTCATGCTGACCCGGGCGAATGGGTGCCGGGGCCGAATTACTGCGGGCCATATTCGAAGCCCGGTGATACGAAAATCAGCCGGATCCAGGGTTTCCGTCGCGGGGCAACACCGCTGCAGGCCTGGAACGATGCGGTCATGACCAGACCCGAGTATCCGGTCATCAGCCTCATGAAAACCACCGCCATGAAAACCGCGCCGGCCTGGAGTCTTGGCAAGGTCATGGGCTACTGGAGCGAAATTCTCAGCGAGGAACTGGCCACGAAACTCGGTGAATCGATGAAGACCGACGCCGCCGGTCGCCTGCTCTACACCGAACTTGAGAGCGTCAGAGACCAGATTTTTATCTCGATCGAAGATAATTATTTTTCGAGCCCCTACGCCAATGGCGATAAAATCGCGAAAGAGATCTGGTTCTTCGACAACGAATACGCCCGCAGCCTGATTACGGCGCTGCGCCGGCTCTACGGGCTCGAAACCGACGAAGAAACGCTGAATCGCGTCTGCCTGACCCTCAAAGCCATCAACGGCGACTACCGCGGCAAATCGCTGCTAGCCATCATCAAAGCCGGCAATTAACAAAGGTTTAAAAGGGCTTCTTGCGCCAGTCTTTGAATGGCGCATCTGATTTTTCGCGGCCTGTGAGCTTTAATTATTCATTTTTCCTGCTTAAAAAGTGAAAATTTAGCATACCCAGATAAAGCACACTGATTTTTATAAAAATTACAGTGATCGTATGAAAATTTGCCGAAAAGCATCTGTGAAACAATGATTTTAGAAAAAATTCCTTCGCTCATGGGAAACGGCTGGGCAAGAAAAGCATCCGGCATATTGTTAAAAAGTTAACAGTCGGGTATAATTTGGCGACGCGGACGGTCGATATATTACTTCGGTCTGCACCACTATAGAAAACTGGAGATTGGAATGAGCAACGCAAAGAAAATCATGGAACTGGCTGAGAAGTATCGCGATTATACCGCCAAAAACCTTGGCAAAATGGTTAAGATCCCTTCTGAAAGCATGAAGGAAAAAGACGTGCAGGCTGAAGTCGCACGTCAGATGAAAGAAGCCGGTTTCGATGAAGTTCGCACCGACGGTCTCGGCAACGTTATCGGCCGCATCGGCAACGGTAAAACCATCATCGCCATCGACGGTCATGTCGATACGGTCGGTGTCGGCAACCGCGCCAACTGGGAATTTGACCCGTTCTCGGGCGAAGTCAAAGACGGTTATGTTCACGGCCGCGGCACCATCGATCAGGAAGGCGGCATCGCCTCTGCCATCACCGCCGGCCGCATTCTCAAAGACATGGCTTTTGACCGCGACATCACCTTTTATGTTGTCAGCTCGGTCATGGAAGAAGATTGCGACGGTCTCTGCTGGAAATACATCGTCGAAGAAGAAAAAATCAAACCTCACTTCGTCATCAGCACCGAACCGACCAACCTCAACATCTACCGCGGTCACCGCGGCCGCATGGAAATCGGCGTCGATTTCCGCGGTATTTCATGCCACGGCTCAGCTCCCGAACGCGGCAAAAACGCCGTTTACATGGCAGCCAAATTCGCCCTCGAAGTCGAAAAGCTCAATGAGCGCCTGAAACACGATGATTTCCTCGGCAAAGGCACTGTTACAATTTCTGAATTCAAGTCTGGCAGCCCGTCTCTGTGCGCCGTCGCCGACTCTGTGCATATTCACCTCGATCGTCGTCTCACCTGGGGCGAAACCAAAGATTCAGCCGTGAAAGAAGTTGAAGACGTGCTGAAGAACCTCGGTTTCAAACTTGGCGACGAAGCCAAGGTCGAAGTTCTGCACTATGAAGAAGTCGCTTATACCGGTCTCAAATACGGCATGGAAAAATACTTCCCGACCTGGAAGATCCCCGAAACCGAACACGTCGTTCAGACCGGCGTCAAATCATTCAAAGAACTGTTCAACAAAGACCCGAAGGTCGACAAATGGACATTCTCAACCAACGGCGTCACCATCAACGGTTACTACAAGATTCCGATGATCGGTTTCGGCCCGGGCAATGAAGTTTATGCTCACGCCCCGAACGAAAAGATTCCGGTTGACGATCTCGTAAAAGCCGCCGCTTTCTACGCACAGTTCGCCTACAATATCTAACGTAATAACCCGTTGAGCAGCGTTTGATAAAAACGCTGTTCAACGGTTCTCTTTTGTCTGCAAGGTTTTGCAATAATTCAAAAAAGGAAACAAGAAATGAAAGAATTGAATGCTCTGCTGAAAGAAATCAAGGGTTACAAAACCAAACTGCACGGTAAAGACTTCCTGCTCACCTGGGAAAAAACCACCGACGAACTGAAACAGATTCTCGCCATCGCCGACCTGCTCAAAATGATGCGCGACAAAAATATTTCCGCCAAAGTATTCGACAGCGGCCTGGCCGTATCGCTTTTCCGCGATAACTCAACCCGCACCAGATTTTCTTTTGCTTCAGCCTGTAATTTGCTCGGCCTTGCCGTTCAGGATCTCGACGAAGGCAAATCACAGATTGCCCACGGCGAAACCGTTCGCGAAACCGCCAATATGATCTCTTTCCTGTCTGAAGTTATCGGTATCCGCGACGATATGTATCTCGGCGCCGGCAACACCTATATGCGCGAAGTCGGCGAAGCCCTTGATGACGGCGTCAAACAGGGCGTTCTGCCCCAGAGACCGGCAGTTGTCAACCTGCAGTGCGACGTTGACCACCCGACCCAGGCAATGGCCGACCTCGGCTGGCTGAAAGAACATTTCGGCGGCCTCGACAAGCTCAAAGGCAAGAAGATCGCAATGACCTGGGCATATTCACCGAGCTACGGCAAGCCCCTTTCCGTACCTCAGGGCATTATCGGCCTGATGACCCGCTTCGGCATGGAAGTATCGCTCGCTCACCCCGAAGGCTACAACCTGATTCCCGATGTCATGGAAGTTGCCAAAAAGAACGCCAAGGAAAGCGGCGGCAAGTTCGAAGTCAGCAACAGCATGGAAGCAGCCTTCAAGGGCGCCGATATCGTTTACCCGAAGAGCTGGGCCCCGTATGCCGTTATGGGCAAACGCACCGAACTGCTGCGCAAGAACGATCACGACGGTCTCAAGGCTCTCGAAAAAGAATGCCTGGCCAACAACGCCAAATTCAAGAACTGGGAATGCACTGAAGACATGATGAAGCTCACCAAAAAAGGTAAAGCTCTCTACATGCACTGCCTGCCCGCCGACATCACCGACGTATCATGCAAAGCCGGCGAAGTTGCCGCCAGCGTTTTCGATCGCTATCGCATCGAAACCTACAAAGAAGCCGGCTACAAGCCCTACATGATCGCTGCCATGATTCTCACCAGCCGTTTCAAAGAAGCTCCTGCCATGCTCGAAGCCCTGGTCGAAAAAGGCCGCAAACGCATCAAATTCTGATCTGATCAACAAAAAAAAGCTTCAGGCGTGAGCCTGAAGCTTTTTTTTGCCTTACAAAGTATTTATCAGCTGCTGAGGGCGAGGCGGATGGCTTCCTGCAGGCTGCCGGAATTGAAAGGTTTGCGCAGAAACGCCTGCGGCAACTCAGTGTGACTGCCCTTGACCGCCATGGCGTCATCATAGCCGCTGGCGAGAATGAATGGCAGACCCGGTGCTTTTTTTCGCAGCGCCGACAGTGTCTGCCAGCCGTCGATGCCAGGCATGAGAAGGTCGCAGATTACCAGACGTACGGTTTCCTGGTTGGCAAGAAATACCTGAATGGCCTCAGTTCCGTCTCTTGCTTCGAGAACTTTGAAATTGAAATGCTGCAGCATGCTGGTCGTAATAAAACGCAGCATCTGATCACCCTCAATTACAAGGATATGCCCACCTTCGAGCTGCATTGGCAGAGTTTGCGCCTGACGGTCCTGAAGCTGCATTTTTTCTTCGGGCGTTTTGCCATGGGTTTCGCCGAGATATGACATCAGCATTGAACTGAGTTCTGCAGCTTTAATCGCTGCTTTCATGGCATCATGCTTCTTTTTTTTGCGGGGATCACTGCTGTCTAATTTGAGCAGCTCAAGATTGCCGATGACCAGTTGCAGCTGATTATTGAATTGTTGTGCCACTGCCTCGGTAAGCTTCGACAGACTGTCTGAATTTTCTGTCTGGCGGCGGTATGACTCGACGAGAATTTTCTGATGCTCGGCCTCTTTACGGGTAATGGCATTCGAAAAAATTTCGCCGACAACTTTCAGCAGCGAGACTTCTTCATTGGTCCAGGTTCGGCTGGTTGTCAGGCTGTCGTAGCCAAACATGCCGATAGCCTGACCCTCGCGAAAAAGTGGCAGAAGCAGAATTCCCTGCGTTTCATCTTGTTCGAGGATGGTTCTGAAGTAATTGTCCTCCGGTGGCATCTCATCAAGATTGTTGATCTGGTAATGATCCAGAGTCTGATTCTGAAACCTTTCAATAAAGCCGCATTCAAAGAGCGGAAAGGATTGATATTTTTCCTTGAGACTTTTAACTCCGGGCGCGCACCATTCATGGGTGTTGGTAATGGTCTTTCGATACCTGTCGTAGGTAAAGATATAACCGCGGCCGATCTCGAAAAAATCGCAGGTCAGGCGCAGCGAATTTTCGATAACCTGATCGATTTCGCCAACCGTGCAGTTCACAAATCTGGTTGAAATGTTCGATATCAGGCGCTCGAACCTGAAGTGATGCTGCAGACGGTTTTCGGTGTCTTTGTATTCGCTCATGTCTTCATAGATGGCAATGCCGCCGATGATTCTGCCTGAATGGTCATAAATCGGAGTTGCCATCGCCCGCAGCGGTGTAATTTTTTTTGAAGTTATGGAACTGTAGTAACTGTTATAATAACCGGTGCGGCCGGCAAGAGCGTCACATACGGCTTTCTGGGCTTTGTCGTCAGAAAGACGCAGCATATTGACTTTTCTGAGCTTCTCACGCGTAGAATCAATGATCTGCAGAAATTTATCGTTGCAGTCGAGGATTACGCCATGCGTATCAAAATAAAGAATTCCGATCGGAGAATTCTCGTAAATCAGCTGATATTTCTTTTCCGTTGCTTTAAGTTCTTCTGTAAGGCGGCGGATCGGAAAGCTCTCTGGATCGCCGGGGGTCTCCTGGGGAAAGGAAATATGTGTGTGCTCGAACCTGGCTTTGTCTTCTGCAACCGATATCAGGGCCGAAAATCTCGCAGTCGGGATTTCGAAATCTACTCTTTCAAATTTTCCTTGTAAAGTGAGGCAGCCCCAGGCAAGAAAATGGCTGTTGCCGATCTGTTGCCAGTTAATTTCGCTTTGCTTAACCAGAATCGGGTCTTTGATCTGATCAAAATCTGCTTTTAATACTTTCGCTGCTTCGGTCGGATTATGCGACATTTCATGAAAAGCAGAGCCGATTCCGGTAAAGGCCTTGCCAAGCATCTTTTTGACGGCCGCCAGGTCGCGTCGCTTAAAGTAGGCCTCGAAAAAATCTGCAAGAAAATCTTCAGCGATTTTTGCCGGAGTTTTGCTGACTTTCACCAGAGCAGATTTCTCTGACTTGCCTGTTTTTTTATTCCCAACCATTAAACGCCTTTATACAGCAGAACTTTTTTCTAAAAAACCGCCTCACCCAGACTAGCACAGGTGAGGCGGCAGAAACAAGCGTTACTAAAAATCAGGCTGCGGGAGCTTAGAACCTTTCCCAGAGCGATTGGGCAAGCTCGCGTGACTTAGCCATCATCTCTTCTTCTTCGCCCTCTTCAAGGAACATCAGTTTGCCGTCTTCCATGATTGTTTTGCCCTGGCAGATCGTAGTCTGCACGCGGCTGAACGGCAGGCCAAAAGTCAGATGCCCGAAGGTGTTGCCGGCAGTGACCGGGGTGGGGGGAATGTAATCCCAGACAACCAGGTCTGGTGCGGCGCCCTCTTCAATACTGCCGATCTTGTTCTTGAACAGGCGGCTCGCGAGGCGCGGGCCGTTGACTGCGAACATTTTCCAGGCTTCGCCGTAGATTTTTCTCGGGTCGCCGGCCTGGTGCTTGTGCAGAATATTGGCAACCATCAGATCTTCGAGCGGTGAAGCCGACATGCCGTCGGTGCCGAAGCTGACGTTGATTTTTTCTTCCATCATTTTTTCGAGCGGTGAGCAGCCGACCGCGTTGTTCATATTCGAGCGCGGGTTGTGAATGACGTTGGTTTTGGTGAGCGCCAGTGTCGAAATATCGTGAGCATCGCAATTCACGCCATGAACGAAGATATGTTCGGGGCCGGTGAGTTTGAAGCGGTGCAGGCGGTCGACAACCGAGCGGAAACCGCGTTTGACGGCGTCTTCATTGTCGGCCTTGTCTTCAGCGACATGAATATGAATGCCGGTCTGCAGGGCCTTTGACAGCTCAGCCGCACGTTCGAGGCTGGTATCGCTGAGAGTGAAGCTTGCATGCATACCGATCATGGCAGTAATGTCTGATTCAGAGTCAAGTTTGAGGCCTCTGATAAAATTGGCGTTTTCTTCGAAGCCGGCGTCGCAGCGCTCGATACCGTCGCGGTCGGTGATTTCATAGCAGAGATTGCCGCGCAGACCGCATTTTCTGAAGGCGTCGCGCAGAACCGACAGCGAGCCACCGATGCAGTTGGGGCTGGCGTGGTGATCGATCAGCGTCGTTACGCCATTCCGAACAGCGTCGAGCAGCGGAATCATCGCGGTCAGATACAGATCTTCTTTGGTCAGTGCCTTGTCCAGGCGCCACCAGAGGCGTTCGAGAATCTGCACGAAATTGGTCGGCGGCGCGTCTTTCAGCGAGATGCCGCGCGCAAAGGTCGAATAAAGGTGCATGTGGGTATTGACGATGCCGGGCATGACCAGTCTGCCCTTGACATTTCTCACCTTGGCTTTCGGAAACCGCTGTTTCAGATCTTCGGTGCTTCCGACTGCGTGTATTTTGTGGTCGTCATAAGCGACCGCGCCATCATTGATGACCTGATGATTCTCGCCAAGGGTAACTACAGTAGCGTGACCGATAATTTTCATCAATCAACCTCGTTTCCTGGTATGTGTAATAGCCTCTCGTAAGCCATTAAAAAATAGCACAATGCCATCGCAAATGGCAACTGCAATATGCCCCGTCTCAGGGAAAGGCGTCGCGCCGCCGCTCAGCCTGAAGAAATGATCGAGCTGCTGATCAGAGCAACCAGTTCGGCGGTAGAAATGCGCCCGGCGATGTCGCTGCCGTCGAGCAGCCCGTCGGCGAGATCGCGTTTGCGGCCGTGCAGCTGCAGAATCTTCTCTTCAATGGTATTCGTGGTAATCAGGCGGTAAATGGTGACCGGGCGGGTCTGGCCGATGCGGTGCGCACGGTCAGAGGCCTGATCTTCGACCGCCGGGTTCCACCACGGGTCGAGATGTATGACATAGTCGGCGGCTGTGAGATTCAGGCCAAGCCCGCCAGCCTTGAGGCTGATCAGGAAAAAGTCGCCATTACCTTCCTGGAAGGCTGAAATTGCCTTGTTGCGCGCCTTGACCGGCGTCGAGCCATCGAGATACTGATACGACAGGCCCTTGCGGTCGAAAAGCTGCCGCACCAGCGTCAGATGATCGACAAACTGGCTGAAAATGAGAGCTTTGTGCCGGTTTTCGATAAGTTCTTCGACAATGCGTTCGAGAAGCTGCATTTTTGAGCTGGCAATGCCCGATTCAGGCGCAACCAGCGCCGGGTTGCAACAGAGGCGTCGCAGTCGCATGATTTCGGCGAGAACCAGCATCGGTTTGCCACTTTCGCCTTCGCTCGTCGAAATCTTTTCGATGGCGTTGCGGCGCATGCTTTCGTAAAGCGCGGTTTCTTCTCGACTGAGATCGACCTGCAGCGTGATTTCTGTGCGCGGCGGCAGGTCCTGCAGCACCTGGCTCTTGGTGCGGCGCAGAATGAAAGGCTGCACGAGTTTTTTCAGGCGCATTTGTGCCAGTTTGTCGCCCGAACTCTGAATCGGGGTGGCAAAAGTTTCGTTGAAGCGCTCGACAGAGCCAAGCAGACCAGGGTTCAAAAACCTGAACAGGTTCCAGAGCTCGCCGAGATGATTTTCGATCGGCGTGCCGGTCATCAGCATCTTGAAGCGGCCCTGCAGCAGCATGACTGCCTGCGAGCGGTTGGTCGCCATGTTCTTGATTGCCTGCGCCTCGTCGAGAACGATCGTCGACCAGTTGACCGCGGCAATCGCCTCGATTTCATTCTGCAGCACGCCATAGCTGCAGATGACCAGGTCGTAAGGCGCCAGATTGCGAATGGTTTCGCGCCGGTCGCTCTGCGCGAACAGCACCGGGTTCAGCGTCGGCGCAAAACGGCGTGTTTCGTTATACCAGTTCATACAGACCGAAGTCGGTGCCAGAACGAAGGCCGGCCCATCGGCAGCGCGACTCAGCAGTAAAGCAAGCGCTTCGACCGTTTTACCGAGACCCATGTCGTCGGCCAGACAAGCACCCATACCGAGATAGGCCATGCGGCTGAGCCAGTAATAGGCCTCGCGCTGATATTCGCGCAGTTCGGCCGTCAAGGTCGAGGGTATCTCGAACTTCTTTTCGGCCGCGTTTTTCAGGCGGGTCTGAGCCTCTTTCCAGGTGCGGTCGAAGGCGATTTCCTGCACGTCTTCGAACAGTGATTCAACGGCCGCAATCGCCGAGATATGGAAACTGCTGACACCGCCTTTCTGATCGGTGAAGCCGCGCAGGTCATTGATGCGCCGTCTGAAATCTTCGGTGATTGCCAGAACCCTGTCTTCGCCAAGCCTGATAAAACGACTGTGACCGTCGTAGAGTTTTAGCAGTTCCTGCAGTTCGAGCACCTGTCCGTCGTCAACTTTCAGCTCCCCATTGAGTTCGAACCAGTCGCTTCTGCCATTGATCTTGAATTTGAAATTGCCGAAACTGGCGCGGCTGACCCTGGTCGGGCGATGATTGGCGGGCCATTCGATCTGCAGATTGTCGATCTGTTGCAGTTCGAGCAGCAGCTGCAAAGCATCTTCGGCTGTGGCCAGTTCGCCGGCAAAATCTGCTTTTTCGATGCCATCGAGTGACGGGCAGCGCGCAATCAGGTTTTCGGCACTGGTGACCTCGGTGGCCAGGTTTCTCTGGGTGTGCAGCTTCTGTCCGGCGATTTCGGTAAAGACATCGTGCATGCCGCGCCCCGGAACAAACCCCGGGCCCTTGTCACCGAACGGTCTGACGCAGAGCTTGACTTTAAGACCGTCACCGACTGGGGCCAGCTGGGCGTATATCTGATTGTTGGCTGCTACTGAAGCAATCGGGGTAAGATTCTCGGTGCCTTCAATGCCGGTATGAACCGGCATCAGCGGGCTGAGCCCGGAAATCGTCTGTTTGAGGCGGTTCAGCGCCACCGGCGGGAAAAGCTGATTGTTTTCGAGAACCTTGGCGGCCTTGATCTGTACTTCGGTAAATTCATAAACCCGCAGGCGGTAGTCGGCTTCCTGATTGACCACAACTCTTCGGCCATTGAATTCAGGCTGAAAAATGAGCTGAAAGCCCTCATTGTTTCTGTTGAGCAACAATACCGGTTCGCCGCGCAGAATTTCGACGGTCTGCTGGTCGTTGTGCGAAAAAAAGACGTTGGGGTGGCCGATCATGGCGGCAAAGACTTCCCATTCGTCGTCTTCGTCGTAGCAGCGCAGCCAGGGCCTGACATTCTGCAGGGCCTTGAAGATGTTCTGGTCATGCAGCGTGTAATAATCAGGGAACGGCTTCATGCCGTTAAAATATCGGTGATTGTCGATCTGCTTGCCTGCCGACCATTTGCCTGACTTGAGGCGGGTCTGCTCGCGGGCGCTGATTTCAAAGCTGCGTGGCAGGTTGAGTCTGATTTCCCAGATCAGGCGTTCTGATGCGTCTCCACGGCTGCCTGCCAGATTGAGGGTTGAACTGAGCGCTTCGAGAACCATTTCCCATGGCGCGCGTCGTTCGACGACTTCAGCGAGCGGCATCATCATCTGGTCGTTCCAGGTCTCGATCAGTGTTTCTTCTTCTTTGCTGAGCGGCAGGTTGAGATTACTCTTCAGGCGCAGACTTTCGCAGGCCGGCAGCTGGAAGCCGGCTCCCCGGGCTTTCATGATTACCTGGTTGAGCGGCTTTTCGTAAAGTGAACTGTCGCTGACGCCGAGCCACCTGAGCACCAGCAGGCCAAAAAAGTTGTTCAGCAGGCAGCCCGAACGTTCGAGTTGCCCGAAAATCTGTTCGGCTTCGAAACGGCCGCTGATTCTGGCGTCGTAAAGCTTGCGCAGATGCAGGTAAAATGGCGGGTAGAGCAGCGAAGACCTGAGCAGTTTGTCGAAGTGCTGCTTTGCTTCCTGCAGGCATTCCGGACTGCCGTTCTGAATCAGGGCGATGAAATAGAACGGGTCGGCCAGGGTGCGAAAGCTCGAAGTCTTTTTGCGGGCCGATTTGCGGATTTCTCGCAGAGCGTTGCGGAAAGCCGGCAGTGCCGCTTCGTGCCCGTGAAAAAGAAAGAGAATCAGCGCCTGCAGGCCCGGTGCTTCTGGCGAGGTCGAGAATTCAAGATAGGTTTTGGCCCGCTGAAAGTCGCCCTGCAAGATCAGGCGCTCGGCCATGACATGGGCGCCGTGCTGCAGAAAAATCGGTGATTTCAGCCAGCGTGGCTGCAGAAAGTATTTAAAAAAGCCGCTTTCAGAATCGCTGAAAACGCCGTCGAAAGTCAGCAGGCTCTGTGCGTGCACTTCGGCAAGAATGTGAACCTGCGAAGCTTCTGGCAGCAGCGAAAAAAGCTGCTCCTCAAACGGAAATACCAGTCGGGTGGTGAGAGTGTAGACAGCTTCGCGTTCTTCTTCGAGATAGCTGAAGTCCGGGCGCTCTTCAAAGTCGGGGTTGCCGAGATAGTATGAGGCAATCAGAGCGCGTTCACTTTCAGAAGTGTAACGCGACTGTCCCGAAAATTCCGAGGCGGTAACCAGCTGTCTGACCGCATCGATGATCTGCCGGTGTTTGTTATTCTGTAGTGGCCAGGCAAAGGCCTGGTCGATAAATCTCTGGTTCAGTTCACAACCGGCGCGCGCCGGAACCATGAGGCCGCGTTCGACCATCTGGGTCAGCGTCACTTCAAGGCTCTGCCGCGAAAGACCGTTCGAAATTACATCTTCACGACTCAGTTTATTGACCAGCCAGCCAGCCAGATATGAGTCAAAAGGCGCTGCATAAACCAGCTGCAGCGAGCACAGCAGCTTCTCTTCTTCTCTGAGAGCTGAAAAATAAAGCTCGGGACCGCTGTTGTTCTGGGAGACCTGTATTTCTGACTGTTTCATTTAGGGCTGATTTCTGCTGCTGTCTGCTGCGCTTTTATTGAATTTGCCGGCCCAGACGTTATCTGCCGGGGCCGGCAGTGGTTTTACGCCTTGAAGTAAATCTCGCGGCTGCGTTCGTTGTGTTTCGTGATGATTTCGTTGAGCTGTTCTTTCGAAAATCTGGTGAATTTGCCCTTTTCGATAAGGGTTTCGCCATGAACCATCGAGAAGTCTACAGTATCAACGGCACAGAATACCAGGGCCGCGAGCGGATCAGTCGCACTGCCGGCCTGTCTGAGGCTGTCGAGTCTGAAACCGACGATATCGGCTTCAAAAGATGGCTGCAGCAGCCCGATGTCATCGCGGCCAAGAACTTTGGCACCACCAATAGTCGCGACTTTAAGGGCGTCACGGGCGGTCATGCAGTCGGCGGTTTTAAGAACACGCTGCAGCAGCATGCAGTTGCGCACTTCAAGCATCATGTTCGAGCAGTCGTTGCTGGCGCTGCCGTCAACGGCAAGGCTGACCGGTACGTTCGCCTGGAGCATTTCAACGATCGGCGCAATCCCCGAGGCCAGGCGCATATTGCTGGTCGGGCAGTGAGCGACGCCGCCCTGCGCTTTCCCCATTTCGACGACTTCTTCAGGTGACATGTGTACACAATGGGCGTAGAAAGAGTTACCGTCCATCCAGCCGAGGTCTTCCATGAGTTTGAACGGTCTGACGCCGAATTCCTTGATGCAGAATTCTTCTTCGTCTTTGGTTTCTGCCAGGTGGGTGTGAACCTTCAGGCCCTTTTTGTTGGCATACTTCTTGGCTTCGACCATCAGTTCCTTGGTTACCGAGAACGGTGAACAGGGGGCGACGATAATGCGGGTCATGCCGCCGCGCTGCGCTTCGTGCACTTTGCTGACCAGATCATCGGTCTGCTTCATAATGACGTCTTCGGTCTGAACGACTGAATCTGGTGGCAGACCGCCATCTTTCTTCGAGCGTGACATGCTGCCGCGGCAGAGGTGGAAGCGCATGCCGGTTCTGCGTGCTGCTTCGACCTGTTTGAAGTAAAGATCAGACTGTCCGTCCGGAACAAGATATGAATGGTCGACAGCGGTGGTGCAGCCACTCATAAGCAGTTCGAGGGTAGCGATTTCGGTGGCCCGGCCAAAGTCATCAGGGGTTATTCTCGCCCAGAGGGGATACAGTCTGACCAGCCAGGTGAAAAGTTTGGCGTCCTGCACCTTAGGGAAGTTTCGGGTCATGGTCTGGTAAAAATGATGGTGTGTGTTTACCAGGCCTGGGATGATGATCAGTTCAGAGGCATCGATCGTTTTGGCGCCCTGGGCCTGTGCTGCCAGTTTGCCGGCATCACCGACGGCAACGATCTGCGAGCCGTCAACCAATATTGACACGTTTTCCTGAACTTCGGCATCGCCGCCGGCCCAGAAAAATCTTGCGTTTTTAATAAAGGTCTTCATTCAAATCTCCTTGGAAAATTCAAATCGTGACATTTTACAATATTAAACTCTGCCTCTGCACTTAATTTTTTTCTATTTTTTCCGGTATAGATTATATTCAGACGAAAAAAATCTTCTGATCAGTTGTTCAGGCTGTCAGACAGCCTGGTCTGGGATTTATCAAGATTTTTGGCGGCATAAATGCATGGCTGTTTTTTGCGGGCATAACAACAGGGCAGGTCAGACAGGTCTGTGTCGAAATTTGGCCGGTGAGTTGATTGCGAAAAGACTTTTTATAAGTGAGAGTTTGCCGCTGTGTCATACCATAAAGACAATATGGAACAATAGCCCTTGTTACTTTCTGTGCGGTAATGGAAATTTCCAACTGGCTTTGATAATCATGCGCAAATAAACAGGTTGTTGGCTTTTCCTTCGACAGGCATGGCGCATCTAAAGTGTAATTATGAAAATGCTCAGTTAACAGACAAATGACCTGATTGGCATACAATGACAATAAACCTGTTTTGTATGGCATAAATCTTATTTGCTTACTTCTCAAAATAGCCCGCAAAAGTTGATTAAGCTTTGTGAAAAACAACACAATGATGGCGAGTGGTTCTGATTGGCCGAAAATAACTGGTTTAATCGCGATTGTAGTGGTACATAAAATTTTTTGAAATTTGTGTACACTTTTTAGTTGACCTTACGATGCAAATCTGGTAAATTAGCCAAACCCTCAAGCGAGGGTACCGCGAAAGCGGCCAGAA
>CALEDQ010000004.1 GCA_937949615.1 uncultured bacterium
CAGAAGCGAATCAGGCTATTTGTGCAGCTTCGGCCTATCAGCCGGGTTGCTTTTTTGCTGACAGGAGGTCAGCGATACTCGGCAGCATCAGGATAGATGCTGCCGGGTGCTCCAGTCTAATTTGCGAAAAAGGCCATGGCGCACACATTCCTGTTGCGCCATGCCATAACCGCCATCCTGGCGTAACAATCCCGTCTTCTCGCCTCGCAATTTTTAAAAGCAGATTATTAATTCTATTGAATAATATCTTTCGAAAAATACAGAGTCAGGCTTTGAGGTCCAGTTTTGGGCGGGGGGGGATGGGCGGGGGTTCGGTGCTGGTGCTGAAGAAGTTGTTCAGAAGGCGGACTTTGCCGATGGTCAGACGCACCTGTTCGAAATCGCCGCTGGCGAGAACACGGGTGCGGATTTCGGCGAAAATGCTTTTGAACAGGTCGATGTGTTCTTCGGCGACGCCGAAATGCACCCACAGAGTTTTCTGCTGCAGATGCAGGGCGACCTCGACCTGACCGAAGGCCGGCGGGTTGACGAGCAGGCGCAGGCTGAAGCCCTGTTCCTGATCCGAACTGTCGGGCACGAAGGCCTCGCCTTCGAGCGTGTCGGGAACATCCTGATCGTGCCAGAACATTGGCCACTGAAAGTAGATTCTGCCTTCCTGACCGCGTTCGGGCAGGATCGACAGCATCTCCTGCAGCTGCAGGCCGGCAACCCACTCTTCGCCGCCGGTGGCAAGCCGGCGCAGCGTCGCCGCATCGCCGGCTTTGCCGGCGGTGAACATCTGCAGCAGAGTCTCGGCGAGTCGGCCGCGCCCCCAGGCATTCTGCAGAGCAGCCTGACCGGCGCGGTCGAGGGCCGCAAACAGACCGGCGGCCTGCAGACGTCCGGCCAGATAGGCCTGCAGCAGCGGTGCGGCGGCGGCGGGGAGTTTTCTCGCAAGCAGCAGGGCGACCAACTCGGGATTTGCGGCACTGCGGGGCAGCTGTTTCAGCAGTTCAGCCGCCAGGCGAAGATTTTCGGCGTTAACCGGCACGCCATAGCTTTTCATGGCGGCGGCCAGCTGTGGCCCGTTTTCGTGCAGGCCGGCGTTCTGCAGAAGTTTTTCGGCAGAAACCCCTTCGGAATTGTCGGCGGCAATGATGCTGAAACCACCGGCGGTAGCCGCCAGACGGCCATTCAGCTGCTGGCCGGCGGCAAATTCACCGGCAACCGGCACCGGTCGACCGTTGACGAGCAAAAGCGAGCGGCCGCCTTCGCTCGCGACGACCTCAGCCTTGACCGGGCGGGGATTTGCCGGATCGGCGTTATTTGAGGGTAAAGAGAGTTTCATCGTGCACCGGCTGGCTCAGCAGCGCTTTAATCGGCTTGAATGACCGGCGGTGTTCGGCGCAGGGCCCGAATTGGCGCAGGGCCTGCTGATGGGCGGCCGTGCCGTAGCCCATGTGCTTGTCAAAACCATAATCAGGAAAACTCTGCGCCAGGGTTTCCATGTGCAGATCGCGGGCTTCCTTGGCCAGAATCGAGGCCGCCGCGACCGAAGCGCTGACTGACTCGCCCTTGACGAAAGCCTGGTGTGGCAGGCGCAGCCACGGCAGCTTGATAAAATCGAGCAGAATATAGTCCGGCAGTGGCCGCAGCTGGTCAAAGGCACGGTTAAATGCAAGTCTGGTCGCTTCGAGAATGTTATGGCGGTCGATTTCTTCGGCGCTCGCCCAGCCGATACCGTAAGCGGTCGCCCGGGCCCTGATTTCGTCAAAAAGGGCCCGCCGCTTCTGGCGGCTGAGTTTCTTCGAATCATCGAGCCCGGCAATGCGGCAGTCGGCCGGCAGAATGACCATGGCGGCACAGACCGGCCCGGCCCATGGACCACGACCCGCCTCGTCACCGCCGGCGATCAGTTGATAGCCTTCACTCCGCGCGAGATTTTCGTAATGATAATGCCTGTCGATTTCCTGTTGCATACCAGAAGAATACCACGACCAATCTGAACTTTAAATATGACAAGGTAATATAGTCAAAGGGCAGCTCGGCCTATCAGCCGGGTTGCTTTTTCTCCAGCGATTCGCTTCGCTCACAAGCTTACGAAAAAGCAATCCCGTCTTCTCGCCTCGCAATTCCAAATTTGGTTATTATTTGCTGTTTTTGAGGCGGCGCTTTTGTTTGCGGTCGGCGAGTTCTTTTTCGCGGCGGGCGAGGTCGGCAGCTTCGATTTCCTTTAACCGGCGTTCGATCAGGGCGGTGTGGCGCTTTGCGGCTTCGACCAGGGTTGGCAGGGTGGTCAGCAGGGCGCCTGAACCGGTTTCGAACCAGGACGAAACCGTATACTGGATCGCACGCAGGCGCTCGATCAGCATATCAGCTTCGACTGCCCAGTCGTTTGGCTCGATCCAGACGAGTTTTTTCGGGTCTGGCATATTGCGCAGCTCGATCAGATTGGTCAGATGCTGGTGGTGTACTGCCGGATGTCTGATGGTAAATCTGATGGTCAGGCCATAAAGCAGTTCGTTATTGTCGACCACCTGTTTGATTTTTGCAAGAATGGCAGCGGCCGAGGCAATGGCCGGGTCGGGCGGCAGGATTTCCTCGATCGGCTCGACGACGACCGGGCGTTTATCGCCGGCCTCGGCATTGGCAGGAGCCGTGATGACGATTACCCGGTTGTCTTCGGCAGCCGGGGTTTCCGGTGATGATGGACGCACGGGGCTTTTGCCGGTTTTAAAGGACGGAATAAAATTCTGCCGGGCGCTGTCTCGGTATTGCTCAGGCACGCGTTCGAGACTGTCGACGACAATCGTCTGCCCCTGGTCGTCCTGATAGGAATAAAGAGTCAGGCCGGCCGCCTGCAGGCTGGCAGCAAGCATCAGTAAGAGACAGAGAAGAGCAAAACTCCCGCCTCTGCTGTTCATAATATTGTTAAACTTCATATTGTTAAACTTCAATTGGAATCGGGTAATTAACAAGTCAGTCCCAAATCGATGTGCTTCGGCCTATCAGCCGGGTTGCTTTTTCTCCAGCGATTCGCTTCGCTCACAAGCTTCCGAAAAAGCAATCCCGTCTTCTCGCCTCGCAATATGATAATTGGAGCCTTTTCATTAGGTAATAAGGGCGGATTTGATGGCGATCAGGCGGGTGAGAAGAGCCTTCATGTCGTCGAGGGGCAGAATGTTATCGGCGTCGGACGGGGATTTTTCGGGTTCGGGGTGCACTTCGAGAAACAGGCCGTCAACGTCGCCGGTGGCCATGGCAGCCTGCGCCAGCGTCGCGATGAATTCGCGCTGGCCCCCGGTTTTTGCACCGCCAGAACTTGGCAGCTGCAATGAGTGGGTGGCGTCATAAACGACGCCGTCGCAAAACGGCTTCATAATCGGGAAAGACCGCATATCGACGACAAGACTGCCGTAACCGAACGAGGCACCACGCTCGGTCAGCAATACTTCGCCGGCACCGGCGGTATTGCGCACCTTGTCGGCGAGGTGTTTCGTCGCCCAGGGCGAGAGAAACTGGCCCTTTTTGATGTTGACGACGCGACCGGTGCGGGCGGCGGCTTCGGTCAGGTCGGTCTGGCGGCAGAGAAAGGCGGGAATCTGCAGAATATTGCAGACTTCGGCAACCGGCGCAACCTGCGCCACTTCATGCACGTCAGTCAACACCGGCAGGCCGGTTTTCGCCTTCACCGATGCGAGAATTTCGAGACCCTTGTCGAGACCCGGGCCGCGAAAAGAATCGCCTGATGTTCGATTGGCCTTGTCGAAACTGGCTTTGAACACGACCGGCAGTTTAAGCTCTTCGCCAACCGCCTTCAGCGTCTGGGCAATATAGAGACACAGGCCCTCAGATTCGATTACACAGGGGCCGGCAATCAGAAAAAACGGCGCTTCAGCAGCAAATTGTTTGATTGAAAAGGTCATTGGCTGTCTCCGAGGTCAGTCGTAACCGTTGGGGTTTTTCGACTGCCAGTTCCAGGAATCGGCGCACATCTGCTCGATACCAAATTTCGCCTGCCATTTCAGTTCGCGGTTCGCCTTCGCCGGGTCAGCGTAGCAGGCGGCGATATCACCGGCACGGCGGCCTACGACTTCGTATGGCACTTTTTTGCCAGTAGCCGTTTCGAAAGCTTTGACCACATCGAGAACACTGTAACCCTGGCCGGTGCCGAGGTTCCAGATGCCGAGGCCGGGGTTTTCATTGAGCTTTTCGAGGGCTTTCAGATGACCGGCGGCCAGGTCGACGACGTGAATATAATCACGCACGCCGCTGCCGTCGTGGGTCGGGTAGTCACTGCCGAAGACGTTCAGATGCGGCCGCCGACCGACCGCCACCTGGGTGATATAGGGCATCAGATTATTTGGAATGCCGTTCGGGTCTTCGCCGATCAGACCGCTGGCGTGTGCCCCGACCGGGTTGAAGTAACGCAGCAGTGCGATGTTCAGGTGCGGATGCGCTTTCTGCCAGTCGATGAGAATCTGCTCGACCATGCATTTTGAACGTCCGTAGGGATTGGTGGCGCCACCAACCGGAAAGTCTTCCTTGATTGGCACTGTGTGCGGGTCACCATAAACGGTTGCCGATGAACTGAAGACGAGGTTGCGCACACCGGCGGCCTGCATGACACCACAGAGTTTGAGAGTGCCGCCAACGTTGTTCTGGTAGTAGAACAGAGGCTTCTCGACCGATTCGCCGACCGCCTTGAGGCCGGCAAAGTGAATCACCGCCTCGAATTTCTGCCCCGAAAACACGTTCACCAGTGCTTCGAAATCACAGATGTCGACATCAAAAAAAACCGGGCGGCGCCCGGCTATTTTTTCGATTCGATCGAGAACTGCAATTTTACTGTTGTGAAGATTATCGACAATGACGACATCATGCCCGGCCTGCAGCAGCTGCACGCAGGTATGACTGCCTATATAGCCGGCCCCGCCGGTTAAAAGCACTTTCATCAACTTTGTTCCTTGTTCAATGATTTTCGCGCATTATACCACAACCGACACGTGCAGTCATACGGGCGAAAAACACATGTGGACCGATGGCCTCAGACCGCCATCAGCCCACATGCTACCTTAGGGGAGAAAACTCTTGAAGCCTTCAGTGGTTGAAGGCAGCGTTTTTGAGAGAAGTGTAAAGAATCGCCATCCTCAGGGCGAGTTCGAACGAGTAGGTCGCGGGCTTCTCGCCGCGCGGTTCGACGGCGACCACTTCGAAGCTGTCGCGGTGCAGACGGGCATGCATAGCGCCATCGTGATAATGCAGGGCGTCGTCTTTCTCTTCGAGCATGTATTCATGGCCGTCAACGCGCGCCTTGAGCACTTTGCCCGAAATTCTGAAAGCGTTCGCCTCTTCCTTGAAGCTGTGGTCGGTCAGGTAGAATTTCGGTTTGTTCTTGTACGGGTCACCGGCAGTCGGGCAGAAGGTCGTGCAGTTGCCGCACTCGTTGCAGAAATCGCCGACATTGAGCACCTGCACGTCCTGGTTCAGGCGCATGGTTCTTTCGGTTTCGATTTTAAACTTGCCCTTTTTGTTAACGGCTTTCTGCACGAGATAGTCGCCGGGGCGCACATAATAGGTGAAGTTGGCGCGGTTCGGGCAGACGCTGACGCAAACGTTGCAGACATCGTTGCAGTAGAGACAGCGTTCAGCCTCTTTGCGGGCCTCTTCTTCGTTCAGGTCGCGAATGACGGTGGCAAAGCCCTTGCGCAGCTTCACGTCGATTTCGGGCAATTTGATACCCTTGACGCGGCGGGCGCTTTTTACCATGAACTGGGCGGCGTTCATACCTTTTTTGATCGCGGCCGGGCCGATATCGAGCTCTTTGCCGGCCTGGGCGATGATATTGAGAGCGACACGCTGGCCGTCACCAACTGCCTTGACGATCGTCGAAGCACCGCGCACCGCATCGCCACCGGCAAAAACGTTTCTGATGCGGGTCATGCCGGTAACCGGGTCGGTTTCGAGGTCAGAGGCAGCGATAAAGTCGAGCACGACATCCTGACCGATTGCCTCGATCACGGTTTCGCAGGGCACATCGACGATCGCGCCCTTAATCGGAACCGGCTTGCGGCGGCCATCGGGGCCCTTCTCGCCGAGCTGCATCCGCTGACATTTCATACCGGCGACTTTGCCGCCAGCCACGACGATTTCGAGCGGCTGGTGCAGTTCGAGCACTTCAATACCCTCGTCGAGCAGTGCCTTGACTTCTTCCAGATCGGCAGGCATTTCAGCGCGGGTACGGCGGTAGACAACACGCACGCGGCCGCTGTCGCCGACGAGGCGCAGAGCGGTGCGGGCCGCATCCATGGCCGAGTTGCCGCCGCCAATGATCGCGACGTTTGGGCCGATTTTCGGGTTGCGTTCCTGGCGCACGTCAGACAGGAAAACCAGCTGATCGATTACACCGGCGGCGTCTTCACCCGGGATACCCATCTTTTTCGCGCCTTGAGCCCCGATGGCGACATAAACATAATCGTAATCTCTGCGCAGTTCTTCAAAGCGCTGGCGGTCGATTTTCTGGGCGTAGCTGATCTTCACGCCGAGGTTTTTGATGTATTCGACATCGCGGTTGATCGCATCGGCTGTCAGCCTGAAACTCGGGATCGCGTCGGAAACCATGCCGCCGGCGAAGGCTTTCGTTTCGAAAATCTCGACAGTGAAACCTTCGAGGGCGAGAAAGTAAGCGGCCGACAGACCACTCGGGCCGGCGCCGACAATCGCGACCTTTTTGCCGTTCGCCTTTTCGGGCTGCAGGTTCGGGCGGTCAGCGTTGCGGTTGGCAATGAAACGCTTGATTTCGCGTATCAGCAGTGAGCTGTCGTAATTAGCGCGCGTGCATTTGTGCTGACACTGGTGGTCGCAGACCATACCCAGTACCGAAGGCAGCGGGTTCTGGCGCATAATGACTTCGTAAGCCTTTTTATAGTCGCCTTTGGCGGTGTAATACATATAAGAAGGGATATCCTGGCCGGCCGGACAGGTGCTGATACAGGGAGCGCGCACGCAGTCAAATTCGGGCAGGGCGCGACTGGTCTTGATCGACTCGCCGGTCTTGCTTTCTTTATGGTAAGCCGGGTTGGCAGATACAGCCCCGGCATAGCGGCGCAGATTAAGCAGTGCGGCCTTTTCCACTTTATTGCAGCTGCATTCGGCGAACTTAACGATGAAGCTGTCGATATTATCGGCTTTTTCGGCTCTGATCGCAGCGGCAAGCTCATCGAGATACTGCAGCTGGCGCCCGTAGCCACCCGGTTTCAGCAGATCGGAACAGACGGTAACCGGCTTGATGCCGCAGGCAATGATCTTCGGCAGATTGAAGCAGTCAGCACCGGCGCTGAAACTGATATCCAGTTTACCATCGAATTCGTTCTGCAGTTTGGCGGCGACGTTGATGCTGATCGGGTGCAGGGCGCGGCCGCTCATATACATCATTTTTTCGTTCGGCGGGAAAATATTTTTATGATTGACCGATTCGAGCGTATTGGTGAGCTTCAGGTTGAAGGTGACACCCTTCGCTTCGGCGGCGGCGAGCATGTTTTTGATGATCTGCACGCCATCAGGGTATTTGAGGTCGTGGCCAAAAGCCTCGTCTGGCACTTCGGTGATGAAGCCGAGCTTTTCGTTGAGGATATGGCGCAGGTGGTCGGCGCCGAGCAGCGTCGGGTTCATCTTGATCGTGGTGTTGTAACCACGTTCTTTAACGAGATACATCGCGATCTTTTCGATTTCGTCGGGCGGGCAGCCATGCATGGTCGAAAGAGTGATGTTGTCGGAGAGCATCGCCGGAATATCGATTTCGTCAATTTTCGGGTAGATTTTGCGCATGACGGCGAGTTTTTCTTTCAGCAGGTCGCCGCAGTCGGCCATGCGTTCAAGGAATTTCTGGACGTTTGGCTTGAGAATGCCTTCCAGATTGTAGCCGACGCTCATGTTGAAAATGAAACCGCGGCCTTTGGCGTTGTTCCAGCCGAATTTGTGGCGCAGCACATGCAGCATGATCCAGGCGTTGAGATACTCGTCGAAGCTGGCGTCGAGCTTGAGTTCCTGTGACCATTCGCAGTTGTAGCCTTCGTCCTGAATGTCGATGCAGGGTTTGCTGACATTGAGTTCGTCGAGGGTCTGCACGGTTTTCAGTTCGAGATAGCGTGAGCCACAAAGCCAGGCGGCGATCAGGTTCTGGGCCATCTGGGTGTGCGGGCCGGCAGCGACACCGAGCGGGCTTTCGAGGTGCTGGCCGTATCTGGTCAGGGTGAACGGGTCATCGGTTTTCGGCACGAAGAACAGATCTTTGTGAATACCAAAGATCTGTGAAGTTTCGTCATATTCGCGCAGTATCCATGAAGCGAGGTGCTCGATGCTGATTCTGGAAAATTCTTTCGACATAAAAGAGGGAAACTCCTTTCCGGGTTCGGTGCGCATTTATTTTTTGTGATTTTAACATAATCCACCAATATCGCAACCACAGATAGGCAAGGATTAAGAAAAAAAGAATAAGCCACGGATGAACACGGATAGACACAGATAAATTAAGTCAAAAAGCGGTGGACGGGGGAAACTGTGGTATAATGGGCGGCGAAATAGAAATATGAGGTTTGTTATGGCAGAGCAGCTTGCACGCAAAATAGAGCAGATTGTCAGGAAAGTTTCGGGCATCGCCCACGGACCGGTGGTGCTGCATGAGCCGTTTTTCAACGGCAATGAACGGCAGTATGTGACCGACTGCATAGACACGAACTGGGTTTCGACGGTCGGCAAGTATGTCAACCTTTTCGAGCAGCTGATCAGCCGCACAACCGGCGCAAAGCATGCGATCGCGACGATCAATGGCACGGCAGCACTGCACATTTGTCTGCTGCTCGCCGGTGTGCAGCCCGGCGACGAGGTTCTGATGCAGGCGCTGACCTTCGTGGCCTCGGCCAATGCGGTCGCTTACTGTAATGCAACCCCGCATTTCGTCGATGTCAACCGCGCCTCGATGGGCATCTGCCCTGAAAAACTGCGTGAGCATCTGAAAGCCGCCTGCGAAATCAGAGATGGCGTGCTGCACAATCGCTCAACCGGGCGACCGATCAGGGTTCTGATGGTCATGCACACGTTCGGGCACCCGTCACAGCTTGATGAGCTAAAGCAGATCTGCGATGAATTCAGGCTCAAGCTCGTCGAAGATGCGGCCGAGGCGATCGGTTCGGAATATAACGGCCGGCATGTCGGCAATATCGGCCTGCTGTCGGCGCTCAGTTTCAACGGCAACAAAACGATCACCACCGGTGGCGGTGGCGCGGTGCTGACGAACGATGACGAACTGGCGCAGCGCGCCCGGCACCTGACGACGACCGGCAAGGTCACCCACATCTGGGAATACTATCACGACTGCATTGCTTACAATTACCGGCTGCCGAACATCAACGCGGCGCTTGGCTGCGCCCAGCTCGAACAGCTCGGCGACATCATCATGAAAAAGCGGGTGCTGGCGAGCCGTTATCAGCATGAATTCAGACAGGTCGGCGACCTCGACTTTTTCACAGAAACGAAGAGCGTCAAGAGCAATTACTGGCTGAATGCCGTGATGCTGAAAGAGCCCGACCGGGAAAAGCGCAACCAGCTGCTCGACAAACTCAACACCGACGGCATCATGGTGCGCCCGATCTGGGACCTGATGAACCGGCTGCCAATGTATCAGAGCTGCCCGGCTGCCGATCTCAGCATGTCACATGCACTCGAAGATTCGCTGATCAATATCCCCAGCTCCCCCTCGTTTTAAGGTTATACCTGATTGACGGCGCGGCCGGTCAAGCGATGACCGAGCCGGGCGGCATTCTGGCGGCGAAGGCTGGCCGGCTGCCGGGTTGCAGGTGGCTGCCGGCACCGATTTCAGAGTTAACCGGCACGTAGGCCATGGCGCCGATGTGGCAAAAGTCGCCGACCCGGCTGTCGTGGTCGACGCAGGCGCCGATATTGACGATCACCTGGCGGCCGATGACGGCGTTTGGCTGAACCACGGCGCCGGCGCAGACGATCGAACCGGCGCCGAGACTGGCCAGCGAAGACACGCAGGCCTGCGGGTGAATCAGCAACGGCCAGGTCAGGCTGCCGAAGCGTTCAAACAGGCTGCGGCGCACGCTGTTGTTGCCGATGGCAATGAAGGCGTTGCCGGTCAGGCTGTCAGGCAGGTCGGCGATGCGGCCCGCGACTGCGACACCCGCGACGCTTTTCCCGATCGAGGCCGGGTTGTCGTCGTAAATGGCACTCACAGAAAAGCCACAGGCCCGGGCAATTTCGCTGACCACCGGCGCATGCCCGCCGGCACCCAAAATGATGATGCTGTTGTCGTTGTTCATGCGAACCAGTTTAGCAGTTTCGTCCCAGCTCTGCCACCCGGTAAAATTTTACCGACCGGCAACCCGACACGCAATATCACGAAGACAAAAAATGATATAATGGAAAACTATAGCGAGGTATTTCAATGCAGATGGCAACCTATCTCAATCCGTTTACCGACTTTGGCTTCAAGAAGCTGTTTGGCGAAGAGTATAACAAAGACCTGCTGATCGACTTTCTCAACCAGCTCCTGAAGAAAGAGCAGGGCCGCATCAAAACTCTGACTTACCTTAAGAACGAGCACCTCGGCCGTTCCGAAGCCGACCGCCGCGCCGTTTATGATCTCTACTGCGAAAATGAGAATGGTGAAAAATTTATAGTTGAAATTCAGAAGTCGAAGCAGAAGTTTTTCAAAGACCGGGCGCTTTATTATTCGACCTTTCCGATTGCCGAGCAGGGGAAAGCCGGCGACTGGGATTTCGAGCTGAAAGCGGTCTATACTGTTGCGATTCTCGACTTTGTCTTCGACGAAGACAGAAACGATAAAGAAAAATATCGTTACGACGTCAAACTCACCGATATTGAAACTTACAAGGTTTTCTACGACAAGCTCACCTTTATTTACCTGGAAATGCCCAAATTCGAGAAAACCCTCGAAGAACTCGAGACCCGCTTTGACAAATGGCTCTATGTTTTGAAAAACCTCGAGCGCCTGCACGATATCCCCGAAAAGCTCAAGGACCGCATCTTCAGAAAGCTTTTTGCCGCCGCCGAGATTGCAAAATTCACTCCAGAAGAAGCCAGAGCCTACGAAGACAGTCTGAAAGTCTATCGCGATCTGAAAAATTCAATCGACACCGCCCGCGAAGAGGGTCGTCAAGAAGGCCGTGAAGAAGGTCGCGAAGAAGGCCGTGAAGAAGGCAAACAGGAAACCCTCGAGCACACCGCTCTGAAAATGCTCAACAAAGGCCTCAATCTCGAAGTAATATCAGAAGTCACCGGCCTTACCCCTGAGCGGATCGAAGCTTTGCGCAAAGACGAAAACAGCGTAAAAGAACCTGCCGTTCCCTACAAAACCGGTAAAAAGCTCAAACGCCCGCCATCCCACCTGAAGAAGCATAAAAGATCAGTGCCCACCTGAACCGGGAGCTGGTAAAATAAAAGTGGACACCAGGCAAGAGATAAGTAAGCTCCCATATCTCCCCCCAAGCAGCAATATCACGAAGACAAAAAAATAAAGCCGGGCGAAATCTTACTTGACCACACCGCCGGATTGTGGCAGACAATTAGGACATTGCAATAAATACGGCTTCAGAAAGGTCTTCGATCATGAAGGGAATCATTCTCGCGGGCGGTTCAGGAACCAGACTCTACCCGATCACCAAAGCGGTCAGCAAGCAGCTGGTGCCGGTATACGACAAACCGATGATTTTCTACCCCCTGTCTACCCTGATGCTGGCGGGCATCAAAGACATTCTGATAATCACCACCCCCGAAGACCAGGCCGCCTTCAAAAACCTGCTCAGAGACGGCTCACAGTGGGGCATCAGCCTCAGCTACGAAGTGCAGCCCAGCCCGGATGGTCTGGCCCAGGCCTTCATCATCGGTGAAAAGTTCATCGGCAAAGATACCGTCTGCCTGATTCTTGGCGACAACATCTTCTTTGCTCAGGGGTTGTCGAACAAGCTGCAGCAGACCGCGAAAAAAAATGCCGGAGCGACCGTTTTCGGCTATCTGGTCAATGACCCCGAGCGCTATGGCGTCGTCGGTTTCGACGAGAACGGCAGGGCCAACAGCCTTGAAGAAAAGCCGGCAAATCCGAAGTCAAACTATGCAGTGACCGGTCTCTATTTTTATGACAACCAGGTGGTCGAATACGCAAAAAATCTCAGGCCGTCAGCGCGCGGTGAGCTTGAAATAACCGATCTCAATCGCATTTATCTCGAAAAGGGTCAGCTCGAAGTTGAACTGCTGACCCGCGGCACCGCCTGGCTAGATACCGGCACCTTCGCTTCACTGCTCGATGCTTCGCATTTCGTCAAAGTCGTCGAAGACCGGCAGGGCCTCAAAATCGCCTGTGTCGAGGAAATCGCCTGGCGCATGGGTTTCATCGACAAAGCCAGACTGCTCGAGCTGGCGAAGCCGCTCGCCAAAAATGATTATGGCAAGTATCTCTACCGCATTGCCGGGGAAAAAATATGAAAGTCATTCAGACCGCGATTCCTGATGCGCTGATCATCGAGCCGCAGGTTTTCGGCGATCCACGTGGTTTTTTCATGGAAACCTGGAACCGGAAAAAATTCGAGGAAGCCGGCCTGCATTTCGATTTTGTGCAGGACAACCACAGCAGTTCGGTGAAGGGCACTCTGCGCGGCCTGCATTACCAGACAGTCAACGCTCAGGGCAAGCTGGTAAGGGTAACGGCCGGCAAAGTTTTCGATGTTGCCGTCGATATCAGACGCAGTTCCCCAACCTTCGGTAAGTGGATTGGCGACATTCTTTCGGCCGACAACCGGAAAATGCTCTGGGTACCGCCGGGTTTCGCACACGGGTTTCTGGTATTGAGCGACATTGCTGAATTTCAGTATAAATGCACTGATTTTTACAATCCGGCCCACGAGAAGTGCATCATCTGGAACGACCCACAGCTGAACATCGCCTGGCCGCTGGAACCCGCCATGCAGCTGATTTTGTCAGAGAAAGACAAAGCCGGCCGTGCTTTTGCCGCTGCCGAGGTGTTTCCGTGAAAAAAGTCATGATCGCCGGCATGGGTGGGCAGCTCGGCTTCGAGCTCAAACGCACCGCCCCTGCAAACATCGTTTTGTTCGCGCCGACCGAGGCCGACCTCGACATAACCAGCCGTGATTCTGTCTTTGCCTGTATTGAAAAAGAAAAGCCGGCAGTTATAATCAATTGCGCGGCCTATACGGCTGTAGACAAAGCCGAAAGCGAAATAGAAAAAGCCTATGCGGTCAACCAGACCGGCCCCAGGTATCTGGCTGAGGCTGCCAGGCAGCACAATGCGTTACTGGCTCACATTTCGACTGATTTTATTTTCGACGGCAGCCAGGGCAGGCCTTACGGCATTGCAGACCGGCCGAACCCGCTCAGTGTTTATGGCAAAAGCAAGCTGGCCGGCGAAAATGAAGTCATGAATTCAGGCGCCGAAGCTTTGGTCGTGAGAACCGCATGGCTTTACAGTGCGCACGGCAACAATTTTGTCAAAACCATGCTGCGCTTGATGAAAGAGCGTGAAGGCATCGGTGTGGTTACAGATCAGATCGGCACCCCGACCTGGGCCAATTCGCTCGCCCGGGTGATCTGGCAGCTGCTCGACCACAACGTCTGTGGCCTTTTTCATTGGTCAGACGCCGGTGTGGCCAGCTGGTACGATTTTGCCGTGGCCATCCAGGAAGAAGCACATGCTCTCGGGCTGCTGCAAAAACAAATCCCGATCAAAGCAATCGCCACCGCAGATTACCCGCTGCCGGCAACCCGCCCAGGCTTCAGCGTTTTAGACAAAACAGCAACCTGCCGATCGATCGGCCGTCAACCCGACCACTGGCGAGCAAACCTGCGCCAAATGCTAAAAGAATTAATCGGTCCCTGAGCCCGTCGAAGGGCCGGACAACAATTGATTCCTACAGTTCCTGAGCCAGCCCTGGCCGGTCGAAGGATCGAAGGGCAAATAGCAATTACTTCGTCGCCCTAATGACGACCTCTCTGACAACTCTGGCAGTATCGTCAATGTTTTCTGCGGTCAAAGTCGGGTGAACGAGCAGCATCAGACTGGTCTCACCGAGTTCTTTCGCTACCGGCAGCCGATTCTCCGGCCCCGGCACTTCGGCCTCTGACGGCCCCTGAGCTTGTCGAAGGGTCGAAGGACCGTTCGCATCCCTAAACGCATCAAACGCCTTTTCGAGATAAATTTCACTGCAACTGCCGCTGTAACATGGGATTCCGGCGGCATTCACCTCTTCCATGATGCGGTCACGCGACCAGTCTGGCTTGAGCATTTCGGGGCGCACGAACATGTAGTATTTATAATAGGAATGGTATATTTCTGCCTGCGGAACTGTCAGACGCAGGGCTTTGAGGTCAGCGAAGGCGGCGTTGAAGTGCTGCGCATTGGCCCGGCGGCTTTCAACCCAGCCATCGAGTTTCTGCAGCTGCAGTCGACCGATGGCAGCCTGCATCTCGGTCATGCGCCAGTTGGTGCCGAACGATTCGTGCAGCCAGCGGAACCCGGGCGCATGTTCGCGGTTATAAACCGCATCGTAGCTTTTGCCGTGGTCTTTAAAGGCCCAGCATTTTTTGAAAATGTCTTCGTTATCGGTAACGAGCATACCGCCTTCGCCGCCGGTCGAGATAATTTTGTCCTGGCAGAACGAAAAGGCGGCGATATGGCCGATACCACCGACCGGCCGACCTTTATAGCGGGCACCATGTGCCTGGGCACAGTCTTCGATGACAATCAGGCCATGTTTTTCGGCGAGTTCCATTATCGGGTCCATATCGCAGGGCCAGCCGGCGAGATGCACGCAGACAATCGCCCGGGTCCGCTTCGTTATTTTCTTCTCGACAGTCGCAGCCGTTACGTTCTGACTGTCAGGGTCGACATCGGCAATCACCGGAACCGCGCCACGCATGACGGCGCAACTGGCCGAAGCAATAAAAGTACGGCTGGTAACGATCACCTCGTCGCCATGGCCAATATCATAAGCCAGCAAAGCCAATTCTAGCGCAACAGTACCATTGAAAACAGCCACAGCAAATCTTCTATTGGTATAGGCAGCATATTCAGTTTCGAACTGACGACAAACTTCACCAGTCCAGTAATTTACCTTACCACTGACAAGCAGTTCACTGACCGCCTGCTTTTCATCTTCTGCAAAATAAGGCCAAGGAGCAAATTCATGAATCATTTGTTTAAATGTGTCTGACCTGAAATCAGCAACATCCTTTGCATCGTGGACTAACTGGAAATTTTCCAAAGTATAAAACAAACAATATTGAATTAAAAGAAATTTTTAGAAGCCATCTAATAGGAAAAAAAGCCACTTTTTACTTTCCGGCCAAGCAAATTGGCTCTGACCATTTTACGAAGCAAAGGATGAGGCCTGTATTTAGGGTCTCCAGTTTCCGTCCTCAAGGTATCCATTATGGCAAGTACAACATCATTGCCAATCAGATCAGCGAGGGCAAGTGGACCAATGGGATGATTTGCCCCCATCATCATCGCTTTATCTATGTCTTCTGCCGGCGCAATACCTTCAGCCAGAAGACCGATAGCTTCATTTATCATCGGTATAAGCATGCGATTAACAATAAATCCTGGAGCTTCTTTAACTTCAATTGGCTCCTTTCCGAGCATTCTTGCAATATCTTTGGCTCTTTCAATTGTAGCAACCGAAGTTTTTATTCCCACGACAATCTCAACGAGCTTCATTATTGCAGGAGGATTAAAGAAATGCATTCCAACAACGTTCCCGGGAGTATGGAATACAGAAGCAATTTCGGTGATTGAAAGAGAAGAACTGTTAGAAGCAACCATAGTTTTATCATCAATAAATCTGCTCATTTCAGCAAAAATTTCGAGCTTGGATGGTAAACATTCTTTTATAGCTTCTATTATAAGACCTACAGATGGTTCAACTTTTGCAAAAGAATCTATGAGATGAAATTTGCTTGCAAACAGATTTTTTTCCTCGGCGGTCAATTTATTCTTTGCAATCTGCTTATCCCACTGAGAATTAACCGAACAAACGGCTTCATCCAATCGGCATGTTGATCTCGCAAACCACAAAACTTCATCTACTTCTGAAGACTGCGCAAAAATCTGAGCCAGTCCTTTACCCATCAAGCCCGCGCCAACAATACAAACTTTCATTTTATTGGGGCATCTCCTTAAAAAACTTGGCTGGGTTTCCAAAATGCATGCAGTATTCCGCCATATTTTTAGTTAAAATCCCCCCCATGCCTAACATAGAGCCATGTCCCACAACAACTCCCTGTCGAATAGCTGCGCCAGTTCCAATTTCCACTAGATCGCCAAGTTCTACTTTGCCTGACACCGCAACAAGTGGAGCTATAGTAACAAAATCGCCAATAATAGTTTCATGACCGATTGTGCTGTTCAAATTAACAATCACATGTTCTCCCGCAGAAATCTCTACTGTTGCAACAACCCCGGCACAAATTATGCTGCCTTTTCCAAATTTGACATTTTCACCAATTATGGCCGAAGGATCAAAAAGAGTGGCAAAATCCGGTTGCTCACTGCCGGACGTCATTCTTGTGACAATTGCTTGCCTGACTCTCGGGGAACCAACAGCCACAACGAAACTACTGGCGTTAAATTCCGGCCAGGAATCAATTTTTCCAAGAACCTTTCTGCCAAAAATTTCCTTTTTCTGACATTCTTCAGAATCATCCAAAAATCCTTCAACCTCATAACCCGCCCGTTTGGCAAGCCAGAAGACCTCCAATGCAAAGCCACTGGCTCCCACAATTATCAACTTTTTGCTTTTATCCTTCATATAGCCTCAATTCATACCATTAAACTTCTCAGCCGTTGCCTGACCAGCCTGATTAATATCACTTCTTTTTAACACTTTCCATACTGTCAGAAAAAGTATTTTCAGATCGAGCCAAAATGACTGGTTATCAACATACCACACGTCAAGTTCGAATTTTTTCTGCCACGAAATGGCGTTTCGCCCGTTTATCTGTGCCCAGCCGGTAATACCAGGTCTGACATTATGGCGCCTTTTCTGCTCTTCGCTGTATAAAGGCAGATATTCCATCAACAGCGGCCGGGGGCCAACCAACGACATGTCACCCCTTAAAACATTTAGCAATTCTGGCAATTCATCGATACTGGTCGAGCGCAAAAACTGACCGAATGGTGTAACTCTCTGCTCGTCAGGTAACAAATGGCCTTTTGCATCTCTGGCATCGAGCATGGTTCTAAATTTCAGCATTTCAAAAGGCCTGCCATCAAGACCAGGCCTGGTCTGCCTGAACAGAACAGGCCGCCCCAGTTTACGCCGGATCAATACTGCAACGAACAACATCATAGGCCCCAGAAACACAAGGCACGAACATGCCACCACAATGTCTATAGCTCTTTTCAAGCTGTGCCCCTCCTGCATTCTTCAAATACGCCTTCGAGAAAATCGGCGAATTCTGAAGCAAGAATGTCACGGTCGAATTTTGATTCGGCAAGTTTCCTGGCATTCTGACTCAGTTGCGGACGCCTGGCCTTGTTATCGGCAAGGTAACACAAAGCCTCTGCGAAGGCCTGGGGATTGTCAGGTTCAACTGCGACACCGCAATCATATTCCCGGATCATGTCGGCGAGCCAGCCAGGGTAATTATTCAGAACCGGCAGGCCAGAGGCAATGTAATCAAAAAACTTGTTCGGTGACGTGCCATAGTAAAAGGCAGGAACATTATCGAGTATCATCAGACCAACGTCAGCACAGCTGACAATTTTACCAAGCTTCGTCTTTGGCATTGGATCGATGAAAAAACAGTTTTTCAACCCTTCCTTTTCGGCTCGGGCAATTAAAGCCGGTTTAAGCTTGCCGTCGCCGATAAAGAAAATCTTTATATCATTGCGAGCCTTTTGTTTCAGAATAGCAGCCGCATCCAAAACAGCATGCAGACCGTTGGCAATGCCATGAGCTCCGGTAAAAACCGCAACACAATCATTGTCTGTGACACCCGGTAATTTCAGATCAGACCTGTCTCCCGGAACAAAAATATCAAGATCGCAACCATTGGGAATCATGGTTACGGTTTTACCAGGAGCACTGCGTTTTTCAATACCAGCTTTGATCCCTGGCGAGAGGCCAATACAGGCGGAAGCCGCGCGATAGGTCATCAATTCAAGAAATGACATGCCTGCAAGAACAACCGGGTTGGTGACAACTCCCATAGCCTTTGGAAGCTCCGGCCACAGATCACGAACTTCGAAAACGAACGGCTTTCTGCGTAAATATCTTGCAAAAATTCCTGGAATACCTGCTGTAAGCGGCGTACTTGTTGCAAAAACCAGATCATATTCAAGGGTTAAGGCAAAGTATATGCTGACAATGGCATAACAAGCAAAAAGCCACGCCCTCTGCAACAGGCTCTGGTGATTGCTGTATTCAAGATTGAACTGAATTACATCAATACCATCGACCACGCCCCTGCGAAAAAGGTCATTCTGGGAGCCAGAAAGTTCAAGGTCTTTATTCTGGCCCTGCGAAACACAAACCATGGTAACGCGATGCCCACGTTTAAGAAGTCGTTGAGCCATCTCATAGGATCTGGTACCGCCAGCTGAGCGCGGAGTGTTGAAATATTGATGAAAGTATAGAACGTGCATAAAAAACAGCTTTCAAAAAAGTATTTTATAATTTCTTATCATACCGGTTCAAAATATGAAATAAATTTCACGCTGTTTCTACTTTTTACACGTATTTCAATAGATATGGCAGGTTCTGCCCAATAATAATAAGGCGACCACCATCCGACCTCAGAAGCCTTGTCGGCCCTTACAAGTTTCATTATTTCAATCGGTGCATCGGCTGTAACTGCCAGCCTAAAAAAACCGGCAGGAGTGCGCAAAAGCAGGTTGTGAGCTTTTTCGTTGAATTCGTATTCGTAATCAGCCAATAACCAGTGAAGACTTATGGTCTGTGAATTTTTTTCAATTCCTGTTTTCGCAACGGTGTCCTCAATCGACCATCGATCAGGGCCATCCTGCTGGATTTTTCGGGTATGTAAAACCCCATTTTCCTTGTAAGCGTTATGGGTTGCCGTAAAAATTTTTCTCTCTGCGCACCAGTCAGTTTTTACGCATGGCCAGGGCAGATATAGAAATCGACTTACCTTCTTCAACTGGTCAGAATCGCCCACACAGACTGTGTTATGCACCCGGGTTTCGCAGAACATACCGGCAAACTGGCAAGGTGAGTTATAAGAAAACGAACCGGGATCCAAAGTTATTGGCAGTCCTTTCCACCATAGGTCAACATGCAGCAGATCCGCCTGAGCCGGTCTATGTATGAATCTTTCCGGGGCATAGCAGAAAAGTCTGGAATCTCTACCGGCAAATATGAACCAACCGCTTTTCACCGTCTCTGGCAGAGAATTTTCAGGCAGTTTTTTTACTGCCTGCTTGTTGGCAAGTGAGAACCAATGCAATACCTCTTCTTGCGCACCAGATGATACGGGCACTTGATAACCAAGCAGCCCTGCCAGCAAACTTATTGCCGGCCTGAAATCAAGGTAATCACAATTGGTCAACGGTAGAATACTGGCGCCGTCATTTGGCCCATGCAATGGCGCCAAGCCGGTCTCAAGATCTGTAATCCCAACCATGAAACGCAAAGCCCGACTTGCTGCATCAATCAGTCGATTATCGGCAAAACTGCCCAACGACTTCTTCATTGCCAGATACCAGGCAAGATCGTGCAGCACTACTCGATGATACACGGTCGAATGCTGCGAGAAAGCCCCGTCTTCGTAAATTAGAGTCTCGACCTGTCTTATCAGTTCTTTTTCGGCAAGAGCAATGAACCAGGCAGAACCAGGCAAATCAGGCAAAATCGCTGCCGCAGTGAATAGGCCAACGCATTCGCTGATACCGTGATTGTTGTTTTGACTCAGGGCGTAGTTAATATTACCGGCAATTCTTATAGCGGTAAAAGCGACAAATTGCCGCCATTTCGCCAGTCTTGCGGCAGTGGTGGCTTTAGCCTCGGAAAAAACCCTGATAGCAAAGCAGGTTGCAATAAGTCGAAAGGTTGCTTCCTGACCACATTTCCAGTTTACACCACAATTTGGCGGGTTTTCATCGAGCCAGTTTTCAAATAATTTCCAGAACCCTTCGGCAAAATTTTCATTGCCGGTTCTGGCATAGGCTCTGACAAGAGAGAAAGCCCAAGGAAAGCGGTTGATTTCCCAGACACATTTTATGTCACCCAGACCAAAATCAGAGATCCTGGACCAGTGACCTGATTGTTCATAAACAGCGCCACTCATGGCATTTTTGTGCCAGGCAGGCGGAAAGCCGAGCTGTTTTCGATGATGGCTGAAAAGCAGGAACTCACCGCGCAAGACGGCTTCTGCTTCGACAATAACACTCCTTGAATAGTTTGAATCCTTATCTAAAGAATTCAATTTATTTGCCAATGCAGAATCGAAGCCAGATGGTATAAATGTCAGAGCCGGCGAAAGTTCAGAATGTACAGGAATACCAGGCCAACTGCCAGCAGGCAATCGTCGTTCAAACAGTCTCAGCTTGTGAGCGATAGCATAGTAACACCTGTATATCAGCCAGCGTGGCCCCAGGTATTTCAGAAGGTAAAAAAAGTTCTTGATATTCACCCGGTCAAATCAACTTTTCGAGCTGAGCGACGATACGTTCGGCGGTTTTGCCGTCCCACAAAGGTGGAATGTTGCCTTTTTTCCATTGTCCGGCAAACAGTTTGTCAAAATATGGCGCAAATTTTGCAGGGTCAGTGCCGACCAGCTCATTTGTTCCAATTGTAATGGTTTCGGGCCGTTCGGTATTGTCACGGGCAGTCAGGCACGGAACACCCATAACTGTTGTTTCTTCGGTTATTCCGCCTGAATCGGTCACGACCGCGAAAGCATTCTTGACCAGGTAATTGAATTCGAGATAGCCCAAAGGTTCAGTCAGGTAGAGATTTTCGGCAACAAGACCCAGGCCAGCCAGATTCTTCGCCGTTCTCGGGTGAACAGGAAAAATAACCGGCAAGCCACGAGAATGCTGAAGAATTTTTGTAAGCATGTCTTTCAGGTGCATCTCACCATCGACGTTATTAGGACGATGCAGGGTTATCACCAGATATTTTCCCTGCTGCAATTCTGCTTCATTCCAGATTGACGGCTGTCTGAAGTTCGGCATCTGCCGCAAAAGGGTGTCGATCATGGTATTGCCGACAAAGAAAATGCGGCTCCCAGGCACACCGGTCTGTTTGAGGTAATTGTTCGCAACTTCACTGGTAGTGAAAAACCAGTTGGTAATGGCGTCAGTAACCATGCGGTTGATTTCTTCAGGCATGGCCCAGTCGCCAGATCTGATACCGCCCTCAACATGGGCCACCGGCACATGCAGTTTCTGGGCAGTAATCGAGCAGGCCATGGTCGAAGTCACATCGCCCACCACCAGACAAAGTTTCGTTTTTTCAGCCAGAAGAAGCTTTTCATAGCCGGTCATTATACCGGCCGTCTGTTCGGCCTGAGTTCCAGAACCGACTTCGAGGTTGAAGTGCGGATCAGGAATACCAAGCTGCTCAAAAAAGCTTCCTGACATATTCTTGTCATAGTGCTGACCAGTGTGAATCAGACGATAGCAAAGGTCAGAGCCTCGTGCCTTTGCAGCTTCGAGGGCATGTATGATCGGGGCAATCTTCATGAAATTAGGCCGAGCTCCGGCGATAATATCTATTTTTCTCATTGCTTCACCTGACTTTTCTGAGGCTGCAGCTTTGCATATTCCTCAGCAAGAAAAATTGTGTGATGTTCATTACCACTTTTTACTGCCGCAAAGCTGGCTAGAGTAGTATTAACAATGTCTGAAAAAGGTATCAAAGACTTGCCACCGTTTTCAACCAGGCTGACGAATTCGGCAAACTGGCTAACGTGGCCTTTGTCCTGACTCCAGGTTTTGTAATTGCTAAAACCTTTGAAACCATGGCCTTCAAGACGAATAAAGTTATCAAGAGCCAAAACCCTGCCTTCAGAAAATACTTGCATGGTCTCTTTCGGAAATGCCTTGTTACCGTTGGCAAAATAGTTAACAACACCGACCGAACCATCGGCAAAACTGAGGGTAATGACAGCGGTATCGAAAGTATTGGCATTTTTCTGTAAAAATTCACAATTAACGCTAACAATCGATGAACCAGCAATAAACGCCATCAGGTCAATGAAATGGCAGGCTTCACCAATAATACGGCCGCCACCAATCTGCGGATCATGCACCCAATGGCTGGCCGGAATAATCCCTGCATTCACCACCATATTCATTGCCAGAGGCTCGCTGCGGCCGACAAGCAGTTCTTTCATCTTCTTAATGTGCGGACTGAACCGACGATTAAATCCAACCATGATCTGAGTCGAACGGCCCCCGGCTTCTGCTTCGCGTACAAGAGTCTCAATGCGTGACAATTCTTCATCGGTCAGACACAACGGCTTTTCGACAAAGACGTTGCGACCACTTTTTAGAGCCTTTTCCACCATGGCAGCGTGACTGTTGTGGTTAGTAGCGATAAAAACAGTATTTACTTCTTTGTCTGCCCATACTTCTTCTAGGTCAGTGGTGGCACTGGTAAAGCCAAATTTTTTAGCGATATGGGCAGCAGCTGCACCATTAGTACGGGCAGCGACATATTTAAGGCCAGCCGGAGTTTTTGCCAGAGCAGGTGCCATGGTCATTTTGGCAAAATTACCAGAGCCGATAAGAGCGGCCACACATTTTCCAGAGCCTTTAGCAACAGCTTTGCCAAAGCAAATGGTCGAACTTCGAACAGACTGAGTTGGGTATTTGAGGATTATCCCGAGAGAATTTCTGTCACCGGTAACGGTTTTGTAAGCTTCGGCCGCCTGAGCAAAATCATATCTATGGGTTATGAGACTCGCAACGTCGATCTGACCGCCGGCAATAGCCCCGAGCACTGCTTCAAAATTGCGTTGTTCGGTCCAGCGAACGAAGCCAACAGGGTAATCGTGACCACTCAACTCATATTCAGAATCATATCGGCCCGGGCCATAAGAGCATGAGACCTGAAAAGTCAGTTCCTTTTCGTAAAAATCGCTACGTTGCAGGTTTAAACCAACAACCCCCACCAGAACGATTTTGCCACGTTTTCGACACATCTGTGCAGCCTGATGCATAATTTCATCAGTTTTGGCGCTGGCAGTAATTATAACAGCGTCAACGCCAATATTCTGAGAAAAAGCATGCGCAAGATTAACCGGGTCGCCACAGCCAATCTGACAGATTTCGGCACCAAATTTTTTGGCCAGCTCCAGGCGGTCTTTATCCAGGTCGACAGCTAAAACCTGGCAACCACTGGCACGCAGAAGCTGAATTACAACGAGCCCAATCAGGCCAGCCCCGAAAACAACTGCCTTCTGTCCCAACTCAGGTTTGACTAGGCGCACTCCCTGCAGACCAATGGACCCAAGAACTGTAAAAGCTGCTTCTTCATCAGAGACATTTTCAGGGACTTTTACGCAAAGGTTTTTGGGCACACAAACAAACTCAGCGTGATTGCCGTTCGAAGCGACACGATCACCAACAGCAAATCCGGTCACCCCGGCCCCAACCTCAATGACTTTACCAACATTGCAATAACCAAGAGGAAGCGGCTCATCAAGGCGGTTAAAAACAGTTTCCAAGGTCGGTAGAATGCCATCGGTTCTGATTTTATCCAAAACCTGCCGAACCTTTTCAGGTTGTGACCTGGCTTTTTGCAGCAGATTGGCCTGCCCAAACTCAACAAGCATACGTTCTGTCCCGGCAGACAATAATGAGGCCGTAGTTTGAATAAGCAAGTGCCCGGCTTTCACACGTGGAGAAGGAACCTCAACGGATTCTGTTAACCCGCTTTTTAGATTTTGCAATATTTGCTTCATTATGAGTCGCCTTTGAAAATGAGCTAATTTTCCAAACAAGTTCGATAAAGTTCAACTAAGCTTTCCACCCCAGAAAGCTCGCAGCTAATTTGAGGTTGGTAGCATTTAAAATCAATTGACGTAATAATTTTTTTCAAGCTAGCAAAATCACAACTATCATATAATACGCATCCTTCAGGCCTTTCAACGCAGTTGCTAGCAATAACCGGCTTATCAAAATACAATGCCTCTCGTATAGAAATGGAATCGCCGTCCGTTGTTGTTGCACGAATCATGCAATCAGTAGATTTTATAATCTCAACAAAAGAATGAGGGGTAGGAATTATCAAGATATTTTCTGGAAGTTCAATCTGCTTTGTTTTGAAATAATCAGCGTAAGAACCAGATGGATCGGAAATTATCAAGCCCAATTTTGGCAAATCGCGAAAAATTTCAACTAACGAGGAAATGCCGTAAATTTCGTTAGAATCTTTATCATAGGTTCTGTGCCATGCATTAGTACAGAAATACGCCTCAAATTTTTTTTCCTTGAACAAATAAAATGAGTTTGGAATCACATCACTTTTGTCGGCAATTGGGGGTATAAAAGCTGAAGCAAATTTGGCATTTGAATTCAATTTTTTGGCGATTCCCAGGCTTTTTCTATTCAAGACGACAGGCACACCGCATAAGAATATGGAAGCATAATCAAGACAGTTTTTTATAAAACCGAATCTACCTAAATTTCCGTGGTAAGTTATTATCAGCTTCTTCCCGAGGAAAAAACACAAAACGGCAAAAAAAAATCGAGCCCAGACGTTTGAAGAATGCAAATGCATAAAACGCGAGTCGTAAATTACCTTCAGAGACATCAATATTTTCCAAGGAGATAATAGAATGAACTTATGGTTTATTTTATTGAAACTTAGCCACTCGACCAACCTTGCAACATGAACTCTAACCCCTCCGATAGGAGGAGGAAGCTTTCCAACTATGACAAAAAAATCATCCATTCGGAGGAGTCCTAGTTGTCAAAAAAAATTTTATCAATAGACTAACCTTTTGAATCAAACTCTTTATACCTTCAGATAAAACAATCAAATAGCCCCAAACCCCAGTAACCTGAAGAATTAATTTGTCCAGACTTGCATCATCAGATATACCCATAGTGGGAAGACAAAATGTTGATGTATGTGGCCCGACCCAACCTGGATTAGTGGTTCTTGCAGAGATATAACCAGCATCTTTTACCATTTCTAAATTAGATTCTTCATAACTCCCATTTGGAAAGCAAAAATGCTTTACTTCAAAGCCAAGCTTTTCCTCAAGCATGAACTTAGAATAAAAGATTTCTCTATGTACAACATCGGGTTTGCAACTTGTAAGAATCGGATGACTGACTGTGTGCGACCCAATTTCTCCGCCGAGCTCAATGAAAGCCCTAACATCATCTAGAGAAAGCGAACTATTCGTTTCGAATTCTTGATCGACATTAAATTCCTTTTGCTTAAGCAGCCACGCATTTTTTTCTTGCTCAGACATTTTTTTTAAGCATGCAACTTCCAGAGAAGTCAAGCCAGGGGCCTTCCACCAAAACTTTTTATTTGTATCAAAAATCCCTGACACGATATAAATCAGACAAGGTATCTTATGTCTTGCTATGGTCGGAAAAAGCTCTTTGTTTCCGATATGACCATCATCAAAAGTCAATACCAAAGATTTTTTTGGCAATTTATCAACATTTCCATCTTTAATCGCCGATACAAGCGTGCTCATAGAAATAAGATTATATTCTTTAACAAGAAACTCGATATGAGCAGAAAATGCAAATACATTAGGGTCATGATAATTTATAATTGTTACATAATTTGAAGAAAAATATTCAAATATTTTGGGTATTTGCAAAAAAACAACCAATTTACAAAAAACTTTTTTTAATTTTTTGTAAAATTTGTTTTTTTTTATTTTAAAATCTAAGCTTTTCACAAATTTACTGACTTGAGATTAATTTCCTAAAAAGATTTTGATAAGCTAGGGAGCACTTTTCACTGCTTAGGTTTTCAAGCGCATAATCTCGGCAATTATTTGCAAGCGACCTTCTTTGATCATTCGTAAGATTAGCAAATTCAACTATTTTCGAAGCAATATCCGCCGACGACTCTGGGGCAAAAAGAAAACCAGTTAAACCTGGTCTTACTAATTGAGGGATGTCACAGACATTACTAGCCAAAATAGGCAACCCTGAAGCTAAGGCTTCGCAAATAGCATTGGGATGTCCTTCAAATAAAGAGGGAGCGATTAAGGCGTCACTATGTTTCATCAAATGGCTAACATCATTCCTAACGCCAAGCCAGTGCCAATATTTTTCAATACCCAAATCCTTAAGCAGATTACAACACTTTGAATAATAATCTTTGTCTACAACTTCCCCAGCCCACATTATTGTAACGCGCATATTAAATTTTTTGATACAAGTCTCAAGAGCTTTGACAAGTGTTATTGCATTTTTTTCCGGCTGAACTCTTGCCACGGATAAAAAACAGAGCTCGTCCAATGGTTTATGCTTTTCCTCCTTTACTAATGGCGAAAAATACTCCAAACTTACACTATTTCTTATTAAGTGCAGCTTTGCCTTCAACCAAGAGAAATTTGTTAGTAGCCACCGATAATGCGTATTATTGTTCGTCGTAACAGCATCAGCAAAACAATGCATCGCAGCAAAAAAGCTCAACAAAAGAGTTTTTCGACCATTTGAAATAACACTACGCTCAGAAACAACAAGTTTTGGCTTCTTCAAGCCAATACAAGCTAATTCTAAGTAAAGCGATGGAGTGTAAAGAAAGGCAAGGGCTATATCAAAATCATACGCTTTAATCAAAGATCTCAATTTCAGTATAGGCAAAATTGAAAACCGGGAACGTTTTTCGAGACAAATTACACGAAGATCTCTTTTATTAAACCTACTGTCATAGTCGCCCCCCTTGTAATATGTTACCAATGTAACTTGATGTCCATAATCTTTCAAGTCGCAAGCAATATTGGCCATCTGTGTTTGGGCCCCACCAAACGTCAAAGAATCAATCAAGCAAAGAATTTTCACATCGCACCCCTAAAAATTATTGAGTTTGGAGGCAACCACCTATACCGTGTCAGAATCAGCATAGCTTAAATACCAGTCTTGCCTTTTAATGCGTCTCTCAAGACTACTATCCAAGACTTTATAACCAAAGTGATTGTCGGATGGAGCTAAAAACCTTGGCATTCGAAAAAATAGCCTTGATCTAAAAATATTAAAATTCGGCGAGTGCGGATAACACAGGCACATCACAAAATCAACTTTCTCGCGAGAAATCTCCGAAACGGCGTAATCCAAGAGTGCTTTCCCAACCAAAGGCAGGCTAGGAGGGTACATCAGATCCATAATGTAAGAATTATAACCGCCAGAAGAATTGGGTCTTATAAGGAAAACTATAAATCCCAGATATTCTCCCTCGGTATTCCGGCAATGCAGAATGCGGTAGCCACCGTTTGGTTTTCTACAAAATCTCCATTCTAGGAAAGATTTGTCTCTTATCACGGCCACCCCTATATCCTCGGAAAACTTACGCCAGATTTCATTCACATCTAAGGGGAAGCCGGAACCATCTTCTATAAAGACAAATGGCGATTTATGTTTGCGAACAGGGAAATTAATATCAGGAAGCCACTGCGCATATTTACTTAGTCGAGCTTTCAATGGGCGAATCAAAAAAGGGATAGGATCTTGCATCCGATAATTTATTTTGTTTCGATAACCCTGAACAGAGTTTTTATTCGGAAAGCCATGCACTATTGAAATCCCTTGAGCCAAGGCTCTATCGTAAACATCTAGCGCCAAGCGGTAGAAAAGTCCCTGCCTTCTGTAGTTTTTGTCAGTAATGGTGTCAATTGAAGTGGCTCCCAAAACTTGCGAATCAAATACTTTAAACCTAAGACAGGTTAGGGCATAAATGCCAGCTACTCTGCTTTTAGTAAAATCATAAGCAATGTTTACAACACATCGTGAGGTATCGTTACAAATATACAGCCATTTAACAGATTCAGGGTCTAAAGAAATTCCATTTGCCCTGAAGCAATCTACAAACAAATCAATTGTATCTAAGGTGAGATCTAGATTTTTTAAATCTACCATTGGACAACCCATGTTGACTGAATTTTAAAAAAATACTTGCCTATTTTCGAGAAAAAATCAAGAAAAAAATGATGGAGTTCAAACCCAATCCACGCAAAAACGGTTCTTTTACCTCAACGATGATTATCCAAAAAGATAAAAATATGAAAAAAATTTTTTCATCGAGGTGCTGAGACTTATAAATTAAAGCAAAAAACAAAAACAAATACCCCAAATAAAATACGCTAGCCCCTACCAAGCCCAACCCAAAAAGATTTCTAATATAACCAAGATCAGTTAATTTATTAATACTTCCATATAAATCAACATTTCCCCAAACAAATTGAGATTCGTGAACAGGAAAAATTACAAACCGCCCTAAAATATGCCAAATGTTGGCATTGTCTGGCAGCGAAGAATCTGAAATAAACGGTCTGGCGATCCAATCTAGTGTAAGACTCAAAGTATCAAAACTTTCAAAGCTCAAATATGCAAATATAGTAATAGCAACAATTACAACTAGCGCAAAAACAAGAAGAGATAGCTTGGACAACAAACTTATAAACCTTTTAAAACTAGAGAAATTCAATAAACTTAAAAAAACAACACACAGAGGCATGACCAAAATACCCGTTCTACCAGATAAAAAGATAGAAACGACAAGAATACTGATTACAAAAATCCAAAATGCAACTCTCTTAAAATTGTTCGCTCGAGAGAAAAAGAAGCAAGAAATCAAAAGTCCTATTGCCTGAACAACAGACAAATGGGCCCCTGGAGAGTTTGAAAGACCTCTAGAGCGAAGTAAAAGTGCAGATGGATCATGTTCAAAGTTTCCGCCAATGGGCAATAAAGAATCAATGGCCCATCTAAAAATAGGAAAACTATGATTTAGTGTAATAAAAATTCCCTGAAAAAAAATAGTTAACGCAATTAAAAATAATATTTTTTCCCTATTAATGTTGTAATTTCTCAAAAAGATCATTAAAAACCAAATTGAAAGACCACAATAAAAGACAAAAATGGTATTGTTAATCAAGGTTACATCTAAGGAATTCTGCACTAAAAAACTTATTGAGCAATATCCTAAGTTAATAACTGAAGGAATAAAAAAGGGAATCCCTTCATACACTACAGAATTAACACCTTTCCACGAACAAAAAATAAAAAACAATAAATATACTATTGTGCTAAGTATAAAAACCGAGTTAATAGGTATTGCATAAAAATTTAAAGTATAAATATAAGTAAAAATAATCGCTACGATCAAAGAATAAAAAGCCACAGATTTGATTATTTGAATAATCGGCGCGCCCAATTTGTGGCTCGGATTTAATCTTTTAGAACTTATACATTGAAGCATAAAAAATTGTAAGCGTTCACGTGGCAGCACTCCCACATGACCAGATTTTTGCATAAGCAGTTGACTGTTCGAAGATTTTAGATTTTTCGACAGTTAAATGCGCGAAGTGGTTTGGCTGCCCAGATCTCCAGTGGCTACTATCTTGCTTATATCGAAACCGCAGCAGCAGTATGTTTCTGGCTGAAGCGTAACGAACTAAGGGATTTTCTCCGGGGGAAGCATTTGCTGTGCTGCGCCCTGCCGATGTTTCCGCCCCTTGCGCTTGGCACGGGGTGACCCACCAGAGTTTGATTTGGGAGGGCCTAAAGATGGCGGCTTGAGACTGTTGCTGGAGTTGAAATTCAAACTGGATAAGAGTTCCCGCACAAAAAGTTCGAACTCCTAGTTGCGCTTTTCCAACTTCTGACAGCACTGCTCCAGCTCGGCCACTCGTTCTTCCAGTCGGTTGCAGTTTTCGCAATTTGTATTCACAACTCCACTATAATTTTCGGGCAAAATTTACAAGGCCCAGTTAAACTTCAACCACTTAAACAGTTAATGGATATATCAGGCATCGAGAATAATTGAAACTTACTTTATCCACTTCTCATACCACATCTCAAACATTAGAACGTACCATAATTTTTGAACATTAACCATTTGCCCAGCAAAATAACTATCTCTCATTTTTACAACTAAATCTGCATCAAAAATCCCTGCAGATTCAAGTCTTCGATTATCAAGAAAATAGGTAAAGTAGTCCTTCAATTCCTCTTTAAACCAATGGAAAATTGGAGCTGCAAACCCCTTCTTGGGTCTATCAAGCAACTCTTGAGGAATATATTTATGAGCTATTTTTTTTAGAATTATTTTTTTGTTTGATTTATGCATCTTAAAGCCATTTGGTAGCTGTGCAACATATTCAATAAGCCTGTGATCCAAAAAAGGCTCGCGCCCTTCCAGACTAACTGACATGGTTGCACGATCAACCTTTGTCAAAATATCATCAACCAAATAAGTTCTATAGTCAATCGCAAGTGAATTTGACAACCAATCTGCATCTATAATCTTATCATAGTTGGTGCTCAAAGATTTAATTGGCTGCCTGATAAAAGTCATAATTTTTGATGGGACAAATTCACTGCTGACTGTTGATAAAATTTTTTCATCACCATTTAAAAGCATAAATTTGTAATTTTCAAATCTGTCTGGAACTCCTTGCATTCCGAGTCCAGTTGCAGCCTTTTGAAAACAATCCAAACCCAACAAACTTTTAAGAATAGGTCTGAAAAAATTTGGCAGGCAAGAGAGTAAGAAAAGTCGGTTTTTTATACTCACATATCTTTCATAACCAGCAAAAATTTCATCTCCTCCATCCGCGCTAAGACTTACAGTAACTTTTTCTCGAGCAATCTTGCTCACTAGCATAGTTGGGATTGCCGAGCTGTCGCCAAATGGTTCGTCATAAGCCTCTGGTAATTTCGGAAGAATTTCGCCTGCATCTTTTACGGAACAATAATGTTCAGTATGGTCCGTTCCAAGAAATTCAGCAATTTTTTTGGCATGTTTTGCCTCGTCAAAACCGGTTTCATGGAAACCAATTGTAAATGTCTTTAGGCGTTCTGTTCTACCAGTCTGCAACATAGCAGTTACCAAAGAACTGTCGTATCCACCACTTAAAAAAATTCCAACAGGAACATCAGAAACCATGCGATAGTTGAACGCAGACTTGAGAATTTCCTCGATTTCTAAAAGTGCCGTTGCCTCATCGATTTTTATTTTTGGCTTTCGATAAAACTCTAGAACATCCCAATACAAAAAATAACGAAGTTGCCGCGACCGCAGATTTATTGTCAAATAATGCCCAGCTGATAATTTTTTCGTGCCCTTGAAAATCGAAAATGGTTCAGGTATGAAACCGTATTGGAAATACAAACCTAAGCCGTCGTAATCAATATCAGTTTTAAATTTGGGATGCTTGTGAAAACTCTTTAACTCGCTAGCAAACATAAAGACTTCATCTTCAAAATACCAATACAATGGTTTAACGCCTGCCCTGTCTCGAATTAGAGTTACTTCTTCATTATTGCAATCAAAAATCGCGATAGCAAACATTCCGATGAATTTTTTAACACATTCTACTCCCCATCTGTGAAAGGCCTTAACTACAACCTCCGTATCGCTTTTAGTTGAAAATTTATAGCCATGCTTCTCAAGCTCAACCCTTATTTCTCTGTAGTTATAAACTTCCCCATTAAAAACGATACATAAATTCTCGAAAAGCATGGGTTGATTCGCATTTTGGCTTAAATCTATTATTGAAAGACGACGATGCCCAAAGCCAACTACAGCTGAGGAAAGTTGCTTAACCCAATAACCACTTTCATCCGGGCCTCGCTTTATCAACGCATCTGTCATTTTAACCAGAGTATCTTGAGTGGAACTGAATGAAAAATCGACAAAACCAGCTATGCCACACATTTTGATTTCCTATTAATTCTAATATCTTCGAGGACAAATTATTTCCATTACAAACCTTGAAAAACTTACTTTTTGAGGAATCGCAATGATGCCACAAACCACAAAAAAGCATCTTTAAAGGGAATGCTGTTTACAACTAAAAGCCGCCAGAGCTTCATGAAAAAAGTTCTCTGTCTCGTGTTTTTTATTACAGGCGTAACATTGATAAATTCTAAACACTTCGCTAGTTTTATTTGCCTTTCTTCACTAGACAATTTTCCCCTAGGGTTATAAAGAGCTAGAATTGATAATAAATAGGCGTTAGAAAAAAGAAAATCTAGATAGTCTTTACACTCAGTATCCTCTATCTTGTGAGTTTGGACAACGCGATTTCGCAATTCTGTAGCCCGAAACAAAAAAATCTGAGCCGCGTCACAGGAGATAAATTTTTTACTTAAGGACGGTTCTGAACGTATAAGGTAGTTGTATGAATGCTTTTGAGATAAACAGATGCTTTTTATGCATAGCAAATAATCGAGCACAAACAACAAATCTTCTCCGTTAGATAAATTGACATCGAATCTTATGTTATTGTCATTTAGAATTTGACGCTTAAATAATTTTACATATGGGGAGCAAATAACACCGTTCTTTTCTGCTAGAAGATAAGGCTCAGCAATATCTTCGAACAAACCGCACTTGTCAAAAGCAAAATATGCAAAGTCATTATGAATCAAGTTAATCTGACGATAACCCTGCATAAATAAATCTGAATCTAAACCATCCAAGAAAAAACCGCCTAAATAATCACTTTCAATATAGTCGTCAGAATCTATAAATGCGACGAAATCACCATTGGCTTTGTCTATCCCAAAATTTCTGGCCCGGCTAACACCACCATTTTTCAAGTGAAACACACGAATCCTGAAATCCTTTAAGGCATATTTCTCACAAATCATTCCCGAAGCATCTGGACTTCCATCATCAACCAACAAAACCTCAAAATCTGAATAGGATTGGTCGAGTATGCTCTCGATGCATTTTTCCAAGTATTCTTCCGCTTTGTATATTGGAACAACTATTGAAATCTTGGGGTTCTTCATGAATTATAATTATCCTTAAATGCCGCCGACAAAAATGAGAAGGATTTTTTTAGTTCTTGATTCCATATTAGATTAACATTTTCAAAATCAATTTTTGATTCAATTAATTGGCTACAAATCTCATCGCTTGAGTGAATAAGTCTTTCATTGAGACAAAATAAACTTAATAAAGATTCAAACCGAGTCATTCCACGACTTTTATTGCCAATTGCCAAAAAAGGCTTGTTGAAGATAATTGAAAAGACACAACCATGAAATGAATCTGTGATAATATATTTTGCGTTAATAAATCCCTGCAACCAACTTTCAACAGGCGGTATAACGCACTCATCAATCCTTTTTGCTCCAACTTCAGAAAACTTGAATTCTGGTAAGCCTCTTAAAACAGGTAGTTTTAGAAATAATGAAACCCGGTCAACAATTCTTCGTTTATCTTGAGAATCATCCAAGATGTACACAAACAAACCTTTTGGAAACTCAGTTCCTTGATTTTTTTCCGCAACAATTTCTAAATAATCCTCATGACTCAACAAAAGAGTTGGATCCAAAACCTGCATTGCATCAATTGACAAATATCTTTGACAAAGGTCAATGGCCGTATTTTCTCTGACAGAAACCGCATCAAATTTTTTTGCAAGCTCTGAACATAATTTAGTCTCTTTTGGAGTCATTTCCCAGTCTCCAACTCCGAAAGACGCTGCATATGCAATGCGCTTTACATTTGCTTGATCTGGAACAAATGCTAAAAAATACGATGTTATGTCAGGCGAATATAAACTTCGCCAAACTTGATCGCTACCAACAACATAGCCATCAAAATTATATCGTCTCAAAAGTTCTAGTTCCTGCGGGGAGTGAATTTGTCGAGTTCTATTCAACTTCGCCTCAATAAAGGAGTTAATGTTTTTTGCGATGTATTTTCTTTGTTTAAGATTTGGATGCGAAATAAAGGGATTCATGATACCGGGTTGCCTCAAAATCCATTTTAAAAAAGCTCGCTTAAAAAAGCTGCCTAACTTAAAAAAAAATGATAATTCAACGACTTTCGGTCGAAAATCAATTATTAAGACTTGATGCCCCAATCTGTTAAGAACTGTTTGCAAAGCATAAGCCTGAAGCACTCCACCATAATTCGTATTAAGAGGCAGCGTTAGTATTCCCAGTTTCATTATTAATGCCAAGTTACGTTTGTTTTAATTATTTTTGCCGGGCACCCTGCTGCGACACACCGAGCCGGGACGTTCTTTGTTACAATTGCGCCGGCCGCGATTATTGCCCCATCACCTATTGTTACGCCTTTTTGAATCATCGCCCTGTTGCCAATCCACACATGATCACCAATACAAATTTCCTTCGCGATTTGGTAACCCGGGTAATCAATTGTGTGGCCATCGTAATCTCTTATCACAACATCGCGAGCAATAGCACAGTCGTTTCCAATAGTTATTTTTGATGCACACGTAATTTGAGTGCCCTCATTTATAAATCCGGAATTCACAATTAACGTCCCACCCTCTATAATTCTTATAAAAGAATCTGAAAACATCGTAAAGTGGCCATTTACTTGAAATCTTGAATTTCGCTCAAGTAGCAATCTGGTTTCCTTCCTAGAACCTCGAATTTGCTTGTATCCAATAGATAACAAGCCATCTATTTCCACTTTAGACCCGCTTTTTATCTCAATAATAGAATCTGGCAATGGATTAAGTCCAAAAAAATTATGGCATTTAATCTTGCCACAGAAAAGATTATAAAATAAATATTTAAACCAGCTATTAATGGAAAAGCCTGATGCCAAAAAGAATTTAACTATCCGTTTCAAAACTGGGAGTTGATTAGTCAATCTTTTTCTCCAATTTGGGGAAGGAGTAAACATGTTAATAACTTGATCGAACTGAAATTTATCCAATGCTAAAAAAAATTCTTTGCGATCAAGCGATGCTGGCCTAATTGATGAATAGATAGCGGGATTGGCTTCAACCGCTTGCGCAAGCGAAAACTGCTTTTTGACTACAGAATCCCCCAATTCCTCAAAATACTTTCTACCTTTTAAGGAATTAACCAAAACCAACGAAGTTCCCTTGTCTTGATCCATAGTCGGATCAATTTTCTCAATCCCCCAAAAATCAGCCAACGAAATATCAGAGGCCCGAGGAAACCCTTTGAATTTGCATAAATAGCAAGAAGGCCGAGCAAAGTTGCCTATCTGAAGGTAGCCAACAAAGAATGGATCATTGTAACGATCTTTGCAATATGTTTCGCCATTTTCAAAATCCACTTTTATGGAAAACCTATGCCAACCATATGTTTTATTTTTAAACTTTACTTTTGTTGCCTTTGATCCATATTTTATCTCAAGTGATTCGATGTATTTCTTAAAGACTTTAGGGGAATTAACTCCCCTACAAATAAAATCGCATGTAATTAGGTTTGGATAATCCTTACCAAGAAAATTGAACAGAGCTGAAATTTGACATGGAGTACCGCACAAAAAAACCAACTCCCCAGAAATAAGCGCCTGCCTTACTTTCGAATAAAATAAACCGGCATTACTTTGCAAATACTTTGAACTTCTGAGCTCTGGTAAGGAATTTGGATCGTCTGATAAAATTTGAGAGACAGAAAAATCTTTATTGTAAACAGCACCACCAACAAATCCATTTTGCAAGAAAACATTATTTGCTAGTGCTGAAAAAATCCCCCCAGAAGTGCTATCCAAACGAACAAAATCATCGTTATTGTATGCAGCAAAAACATCAGGTTCAATAAGGCGTTCTTGCAAGATTGCAGGACGGGTTAAAATAGGACAAACCTTTTCACACATCCCACATGCAATGCATCGTTCTTTATCCACATTCGGATAGAGAAACCCTTCATTGTCCGCAACCATCTCAATACAGCTCTTTGGACAAACATTCGAACAAGCATTACATCCACAACAATTTTCTTTAATAGTAATATTGATCATTCGTAAAGCTCTGAAGCCATTTTACAGTTTTGTTAAGTCCGCAGTGTCCGGGTTATATCTTACCCTAAAATCTTCATTTAAAGAATCAATTTCACACATTTCAGGCTGAGAAAGCTCAAAATCAAAGATATCAATATTCTCTTTGATTCTTGTTTGGCTTGAAGATTTAGGAATTGTAATCAATCCATGCTGTATATCCCAACGAAAAATTATTTGAGGAACAGTTTTTCGGTATTTCTGTGCAATTTTTACCAAAATCTTATTTTCAATTAGCCTAGGATTCATCCTAGCAACAGGAGAATAAGCTTCTACTGCGATCCCTTTTTCCGTGCAAAACGTTCTCAGCATTTCCTGAGAGAGCAGCGGATGCAGTTCGATCTGGTTAATAACAGGAATAACGTTGGCAGACTTCAAAAGAGTTTCTAAATGATGTTGATGAAAATTACACACGCCGATTGCTTTTACCAAACCCTTAGAATAAAGCTTTTCCATTTTTTTCCAAGATTCCACAAAAGTATTCGGGTTAGGCCAATGCATCAAATATAAGTCAAGAACCTTTATCCCTAATCGTTGCATGCTACCAATTAAGGCATCCTCAACTTCCATTGTGCGTTGCTCGATATTACTAAGCTTTGTTGTTAGAAAAACGCTTTTTCCAAGACCAAATAAACGCCAAAATTTTAAAGAAAAACCTAGCCAGGCTTCATTTGAATATGCAGATGCGGTATCAAAGCTTGTATAACCACTTTTCAAAGCATAATAAACAGCCCAAAACAATTCAAAACGTTTCATTGGAAACGTACCTAACCCAAAGGCTGGTATTTCCAATCCGTTATTAAGCAAAATGTTGTGCATTTGGTTTTAGTTCCTTTTATTTTCAAGTATCTGAAAAAGCGATCTTTCAATATACGAAAAAATTCTTTCCCTGAGACTATCTTTAATTCCAAAGTAAAAAATTGCATAAAACACGGAGATCAAAGAAATCAAACAAATTAAAACAAATCTCCAAAAACCGGCCTCACAATAGTAATATACACCTAATGGCATTAACAAAGAAATGACTGTCACTTTGAAAGTAGGGATTATCAAATTTTTTAAATAATAAGGAACTGTTATACCAACAATTTTAATCATCAATCCCAGCTTTATCACAAATGCCACAAAAAAAGAGGACAAAATTTGTAAATAAAACACTATTTCAGGCAACGGAAATTTTTGCAAACAGAAGTATGAAGCAGGAAGAATCATGAGATATGTAACACCGGACAAAATTTGATTTTCTTTAACCCTATCGTAAGCTTGAAAAACAGTAAGAAATGATCCATCAAAGCTCACAACTAATGAATTTATCAATGCCAGCCTGCAAAAAAGAATTGCATGGTCAGGTACTGTTGTTAGCCATAGCTCCAAAATTATTTTTGTTTCTAATATTAAAGGCAAAGAAAAAAGCAAAAGTAAATAATAAGAATATTTTGCGCTTTCAAAGACCAACTCATTCATATAATCTTTTTCTCCGGCCGCACAAGATTTTACAATCTGTGGATTCACGGCTACTCGGAAATTACTTACAAATGTCATGACAGAACTATTTACCTGAAACGCGATTCCGCGTGCAGCATTTACCGCAGGTCCAAAAAAAATATTCAGTAAAATATTTACTCCTTGCCCCATAGCCATCCACGCGAGATTGCCGAATAAATTCCAACCAGCAAAGCTTACCAAGCTCAGTAGCATTGGCTTGTCCCAAACTAGCTTAAACTGACAAACGCTGAACTTCTTTTTGCAAAAATTACGATAAATTACAGAGATTACAATAGTTACTAAAAAAGTTAGGACTGCAAATAATTTCAGCTTATCAAATTCGACCCAAGCTAAAAGAAAAACCATTAACAGCTTAAGCGAGACCTCCAAAATGCTTATGTAAGCAAAAAATGACATCATTTCATGAGCAATAATAGATGCGCTATATGGTACTTGTAATACATTTACAAATAATGAAATTGCACTGAAATGAAAAATCCACCTTGCTGCGTCCATTCTTTCTACTGGGATATTCATTTTTGTATTTAAGAACCATAAACCAACAGTTTCTGCTAGAATCAATATCAGAACAGCAATACCAGCATGAGTAACTAGCGCCAAACTAAAGACCTTTTGGTAGTTACTTGAGTCAGTTTTTCCAAGTTCGAAAGAAAGAAAGCGTTGAGTGCCCGCAGCCATGGCTCCATTAAAAAAGGAAAACATAGTTACAGCACCACCAACAACATTGTAAATTCCAAAGTCCTCTACGCCTAACGCTTGCAAAACTATCCTGGAGGTATATAGCGAAACAAGCATCGTGAGCATCATTCTAAAATAGAGTAGTATTGTATTCTTGGCGATTCGTTTACTGTTACTAGAAGTCATTGTTATTCCCAAAAGTCACTTTAGCTAATTCTCTCAAATTAATTAAAGACATTGCTCGCCGGAGCCAAATAGAAAAGAATTTTCACCGTTTTGAAACAACGAGAGTATATGCCGAAAACCCCGACCTTGAACCACACATATGCTGCTTGAAGCACTTACGTAGCAAAAAGCATCGTATGTCAAAATTTAAAAACCTTTGTCCTTATTAAGGCTTAAGACCTCGTATTGAATACAACATAGTTTGCGATTTGTTCGTTTTGTGCTGTAAAAAAATAGAGCGAGATCAAAATTCTCTCTTAATAACCTTTCGACCTAGATTAAAAGGCCAGATGCCCACTTAAGGTTTTTAAAAAAGCTTTCAGTCTAAAAAAATTCCTATTTCACCAAATATATAAAAATTATTTTAAATCCACAAACAAACGACGTTACGTTTTTACGTCTCTCAACAAAACTTCGAAGAATTTGTTGATCTTTCTTTTGGACGTAAAATTCTGAACAACAATCTTCACAACATCTTCAATTTTGATAAAAACTGAAAGACAGGTGCAAAAACGTGTGGGGAAAGCCCTGAGCAAAATGCATATTAACACTCAAAATTTTGCTATGCAAGTTTTTTTGGAACTATACCCCAATGCCGAAAAAGCTTGCTTGAGGAAAAGTAGTGAAGTAAGATTCGAGATTGAAAAAATACCGGGAGGGGTCTATGACAAACCTTTTCGAAAAGCTGAAAAACAGAAAAACAAAGCTCGCGGTGGTTGGCCTCGGGTATGTTGGCCTGCCGCTGGCGCATGCTTTTTCCCTGAAATATGATGTGGTTGGATTTGATGTTAATCAGGAAAAAGTTAATCTGATGAAGAGCGGGATCGACCCGACGGGGGAAGTGCCGGAGGGTGGGTTGAAGGGTTGTAATATTGAGTTTACGACTGATGCGGCGAAGCTGGGGGAATGTAAATTCATCGTGGTGGCGGTGCCGACGCCGGTCGACCGCAATAAACGGCCTGATCTGACGCCGCTGGTGATGAGTTCGACCACGGTGGGCAAGTATATGCCGAAGGGAGCGGTCGTCGTTTATGAATCGACCGTCTACCCGGGAGTGACCGAAGACGAATGTGTGCCGCTGCTCGAAAAACATTCGGGCATGCAGTATCTGCGCGATTTCAAGGTCGGCTACAGCCCCGAGCGCATCAACCCCGGTGATCACGTTCACCGGCTGCAGACGATCACCAAAATCGTTTCGGGCTGCGATGCCGAGACTCTCGACCTGGTGGCGGCCGTTTATGACAGCATTCTCGAAGCCGGAGTGCATAAGGCCTCGTCGATCAAGGTCGCCGAAGCGGCCAAGGTTATCGAAAACACCCAGCGCGACGTCAATATCGCGTTGATGAACGAACTGTCGATCATTTTCCATCGCCTCGGTATCGATACGCTCGAAGTGCTGCGCGCCGCCGGCACCAAGTGGAATTTCCTGAAGTTTTTCCCCGGCCTGGTCGGCGGGCACTGCATCGGCGTCGACCCCTACTACCTCACCTACAAGGCCGAAGAGGTAGGTTACCACCCCGAAGTCATTCTTTCCGGGCGCCGTATCAACGATAATATGGGCAAGTTCGTCGCCGAAAATACCGTTAAAAAGCTGATCAGAGTCGGCAAGGCGGTCAAGGGCGCGAAAGTGCTCGTGCTCGGCCTGACTTTCAAAGAAAACGTCGGCGATATTCGTAATACCAAAGTCGTCGATATCATCAGCGAACTCAACGAATACATGGTCGAAACCATGATCTACGACCCGTTCGCCAGCGCCGCTGAAGTGCGCCATGAATACGGCCTCGAAATACTGCCGTCACTCGCAGCGCTGCCGCCGGTCGACGCGGTGATTCTCGCCGTGCCGCATGAAAAATTCATCAAAGAACTGACCCTCGACAAGCTCGCCGGTTTTTGCGGGAAGGATTCACCACCGGTGATCATCGATATCAAGGGCGTCTTCGAGCCACAGACGGCAACGAAACAGGGGATAAGATACTGGCGCCTGTGATGAGGATAAACACTGAAAGGCAAGACAGGCCACGGATGAACACGGATAGACACAGATGAACGGCCGAGCCTGGTCTTAGCAGGCCGAAGAAAAATGGCCACGGATGAACGCAGATTAACACAGATAGACGCGGATAAATGCCGTGTCTATTTTTTTAGCGGGCCGAAGACGCGGGAAAAAGGCGTTGGCCCTTCGACAGGCTCAGGAGGAGAATTCAGGGTTGCTTTCGGGTGCGGGGTTTGCGCGTGGAAGTGTAAACGGCGGCGGGCTCTGAGACTTTGTTGGCCGGAACGACGATTGAATTGAGATATTCTTGAAACCCTTCAAGACTCTCGGTAACCGCTGCGTTGATCACAAGGTTTTTCAGCGTTTCGAGTTCGTTTATGTTCTCTATTGCTGAATTAATACCAGAAGGTATTCGCCCGAAACGCAATTGAAGAATGGTGCTCAAAGAGGCTTTATGAGACGCTGCGCCTTCTTCCAGACCTTTCTCGATGCCTTTCTCAATGCCTTTGGCGATGCCACGTCTTTCAAAAGTAGTAACGTAACGCATATTTTCCTCCAGTTCGTTCAAGGTCTCAGTATAAGCGTTTTCATATTCGGCCGGCAAGGTCATTATCCAGTCAAGAAACCGGAAAAGTTCCATGATGGTTTGACGATCAAATTTTGCCTTATACAGTGCCCGCGCGGCATAGGTCTTGAACTCAAGACGCTTTGCGTCGTCGCCAACTGTTTCCATTGTTTTCAGATGCGCAAATGCAGCTATTGCAAAGGGATTCTGACTGTTTTCGAGATTTTCGACCCTGCTGGCGAAATCAAGAAGTTTCACCATCGGGAACCGAAAATTCAACTCGCAATCCCATAATTCATGGCAGTATTCCTGTGGACGCCATTCCTTATTTTTATCAGCAAGTAATGCCAGGCTGGCAATCCTCTTCTGATACCTGTCAAAAATTCTGTAGTGGTAAACCAGCATCCTTTTCGCAAGGTCGCTGTCTTCCTGGCCCTGAATTTCAAGATGAACGAGCACCCAGGCTTCTTGACCAGTCAGTTCGCTGACTTTAACAAGTTTATCGGCATAACGACGGCCGGTGGCTCCCTGAACAGCAATTTTCTGAAACTCCTTGTCGAGAAATTCGTATTTTTTCTGCCAATCGATCCTGGTCGCTATCACAGGAAAGAAAAATTCCATGAACTGCTGGAAATATTTTTCCACCAGATCTTTCCATGGGGAATCGTAATCTGTGCGTTTTGCCATATTATTATCCTTGTTAGCGGCAGTAACATTATGATAACCCGCAATTTAAATTTAAATCAATAGCATAATAGCAACAGCAGACTCCCTGGCACAAGCTTTGAGCAACATGGCAGCCCCGCAGGCCTTTTCCCTCAGACATCATAAAACTCAAGTTTTTCCCCGGCCTGGTCGGCGGGCACTGCATCGGCGTCGACCCATACTACCTCACCTACAAGGCCGAAAAGGTCGGCTACCACCCGGAAGTCATTCTTTCCGGGCGCCGCATCAACGATAATATGGGCAAGTTCGTCGCTGAAAATACCGTTAAAAAGCTGATCAGGGTCGGCAAGGCGGTCAAGGGCGCCATGAATACGGCCTCGAAAAGGGCGTCTTCGAGCCACAGACGGCGACGAAACAGGGGATAAGATACTGGCGCCTGTGATGAAGATGGACACAGAAAGGCCAGACAGGCCACGGATGAACACGGATAGACACGGATTAATGCCGTGTTTATTTTTTAGCGGCCGAAGACGTGGGAAAAATTACACGGGGTAATCGTAATCGAACAGTGGTTTTGCCTGCAATCATGGAACCCAGCCCTTATCTGGCAGCCAGGTTTTCTCGAACGAAGCTTTACCGATGATAGCTGAGAGAACAGGTAATAATAAGTCTGCAACACCCGATACTGCAGAGGCAAAATCATCAGGGGACGGCTCCGGTCTAGACTTGCGAATAAAGGCATTCCATTGCACCATTTTCTGACTGTCCGCAAAAAAAGAAGGGGTGAACGCAACCGGAATACCTGCTGGAACAGAAGTTTCTCTCCGGGCAAACGTATTTGCTATGGCCTGCCCAAGAATTTTACCATCGAATTCATATAATCTCGCAAGCAGCCAGATATCATAAAAATCTTTCATTCTGCTATTGGCAAAGCCCAGTTTGACAATGGCCTCAAGCTTTTCTGCCACCAGCGTGCAGCGGGGGTAAGCCCGTATTTTTGGCACATCCCCCGACAGTAAAGTTGGGTAATCAACCGGTTCCGGACCTGGCGTAATGGTATCTCCAAACCCGATATCAATCTGCACAGGAATTCGCGCCCGGCACAGCAGTCCAGTCAAGGTTATCCGGGCACCTTCATAAACTTCCTCTTCGCGTATTCTTTCGATCTTGAGACTATCGGCCATAAAAACGATCCCATCATCCTTGTCTGGCCTGAGGGTTACAATACTTCTGAAAACTTTTACAAGATTCTCTTCATCAGATTTGCCCGAACCAAGCAGGTCCAGATCTCTTGTTACGCGGTAGTTTTGCCCAGTCCAGACCAGAAAAAGACTGGCGCCCTTGAGAATAAAGCTGTCAGCATAAGATGAAATACCCAGTCGATAGAGAAACCGCTCGACCCCGTAACGCGAAAGCAAGAGATTAAAGTCTTCCCGCCTTTCTTTTGAAAGATTTAGAAGTCGCTGAAAGACGGAATGCGCAATGTTATTTGCCGGTTTCATACAATTGCCTCAAGATAGGGTCGCATGATGCGGAAAACTCTGTCGATTTTTGCCGCTTCGACAAGTTCTTCCATTGTCGCCTGACGGGTGCGCCAGACTGCTCTCAATGACTCTATTGCGACATCCAGCCCAACCTTGCTCCTGAATTTGAAACAGTCTGCGACCGTTTTGGCCGGACTGTAAATCCTGACTCTCACACCATTGATATTGTTTACAAGCACCGAAGACGACCAGGCTGGCTCACTGACAAAAGTGAGGTTCAACTTTGGATACTCAATTTGAGGACGCCAGGCACCTCGGGGCAAGGCAAGCCAGACTTCATTCGGCAACTGCGTTGTCAGCCGGTAGAATGAAAGCGCTGAAATCAGGCAAACGACTGAATTTGGAACTCTTTTGGCAACTTCGATGAGATTGATTTGCTCATCGATTCCGTCCGGAAGCATATATAGTCCCCGGCCCACCTTTATCAGCAAGCCATCTTTATGAAGGCTATAAAGATAATTTCTTGCTATGCCTTTCTTCTCAAGATCCCGCGCCTGAATAATGCCTGATTTTCTGGCAATGGCAAGTATCTGCCCGGTTCGATTGATTTTCATTTGTTTTTGCATAGTCTCTACAATTATAAATAAGTAAAGATGAAATGCAAACTAATATAATCAAAAAAATCAAGGTTGGCGAAGCGGCCAGGGTGTCTTCGAGCCACAGATGGCGACGAAGCAAGGGATAAGATACTGGCGCCTGTGATGAAGATGAACACTGAAAAGTAAGACAGGCCACGGATGAACACGGATTAACACAGATAGACAGCCGAGCCTGGTCTTAGCAGGCCGAAGAAAAATGGCCACGGATGAACGCAGATTAACACAGATAGACACGGATAAATGCCGTGTCTGTTTTTTTGCAGACCGAAGAAAAAACGGGCCACGGATGAACACTGATAACACAGATGAACTGAGGGGCATGGTTTTAACAGCCGAAGACGCAAGAAAAATACTGAGGTCCTTCGGCGGGCTCAGGAACCGAGGAGAAGGCCAGAGCGATGGAATTACTTTCTGGATCGGCGGGGCTTTGCTTTGGGAGTTGTAGAAGCCGGTCTATAGTCTGCACTTTCTTCGGAGGCTCTGTTTCGAGTTACAACCGATTTCAGTTTCTCGACTATGCCATCAGGTTTTTTGCGCATATCGAGGATAGCAACTACCCAAACCTGCTGTTCATGAATTTCGTAATAGATGGCAAAGGGAAAGCGACGGGCAAGCATGCGATGAAAACCAGAAAACAGAGGATGGATGCCTGCGTAAAAACTTAAAGATTCAAGATCTGCCAGAATGCTGGAGACAAAATAATCCCCAGCTTTTTTGAATTCAAATCGTAAAATTCACGGCCCGCTTTAAAATCAGCATTTGCATCGACAGAAAGGAAAACTTCGCGACACTTCATCTTGCCAGATTTTTCTTAACTTCTGACAGTGGGACCATTTTTTCAGGGGCAAGGGTTTTCCTGCGGTCTGCAAGAACCTTATGATGCCAGTCTGGCGACTCAAGTTCATTCTCATCTTGAGAAAGCGAATCCCACAGCAGTTCCATGGCCTGGAGACGCTCTACCAGGGTCATTTTTTTTATACTGGTAATATCCATATTCACTCCACTTTTCCCGCTGTCAAAATCATACCATACCAATAATATAACCGCAAACGCCATATTGTCTAAGGGGGGCCTTCGGCGGGCTCAGGAAACTTTCTTGAGGAAGAAGGCGAGAGTCTGGCGCAGGCCTTCGGCGAGGGGGGTCTGCGGTGACCAGCCGAGGGCGCGCAGGCGGCTGATGTCGAGCAGCTTGCGCGGGGTGCCGTCGGGCTTCGTTGTGTCGAAGGTCAGGCGGCCTTTGAAGCCGGTGACTTCGGCAATCAGCGCCGCGAGCTCGGCGATACTGATGTCTTCGCCGCAGCCGAGATTGACGAAACAGGGGCGCGGGTAGCTCAAAAGCTCGCGCCTGAGCACAACGTCATCAAGGTTCATCACATGCAGGCAGCCGGCGGCCATGTCGTCGACATAGAGAAATTCGCGCCGGGGGGTGCCGGTGCCCCAGATGGTCACTTCGGGCAGATCGGCGGCGGCGGCTTCGACGAATTTGCGCAGCAGGGCCGGCAATACGTGCGAGGTCTGCAGATCGAAGTTGTCGCCGGGGCCGTAGAGGTTCGTCGGCATGACAGCGACGAACTGTGTGCCATACTGGCGATTGTAGGCTTCACACATTTTCAGACCGGCGATCTTGGCAATGGCGTAGGGTTCGTTCGTCGGTTCGAGCGGGCCGCTGAGCAGGTGTTCCTCGCACATCGGCTGCGGACATTCGCGCGGGTAAATACATGAAGACCCGAGAAACAGAAGCCGCTTCACGCCGTGTTTCCAGGCAGAATGAATGACGTTGTTCTGAATACAGAGGTTGCTGTAAGCAAACTCGGCCGGATAGGTGTTGTTGGCGTGGATGCCACCGACCCTGGCGGCTGCCAGAAAGACATATTCCGGCTTTTCGGCGGCGAAGAAAGCTTCTACATCGGCCTGGCGGCTAAGGTCGAGCTCTTTCGAGGTGCGGTAGACGAGGTTGGTATGACCGGCGGCGGTCAAAGCGCGCAGCAGGGCTGAGCCAACCAGACCGGTGTGGCCGGCGATGTATATTTTGGCGGTTTTATTCATTGTAAGCGAAGGTCTGGAAGCCGTGCTGCTGGCAGAGCTCATCGCGTCGGGCGATTTCGAGGTCACTTCTGACCATTTCGGCGACGAGTTCTTCGAGAGTGGTTTTCGGGCGCCAGCCGAGCTTATTGAAAGCCTTGGTCGGATCGCCGAGCAGGGTTTCGACTTCGGTGGGCCTGAAATAGCGCGGGTCGACTTTAACGATCGTCTGGCCGGGCTTCAGTTTGATATCCTTGTCGCTGGTGACGACTTCGCTGACGGTACCGGTTTCGCCGACTCCCTCACCCTGCCACGCGATTTTGATGCCGAGTTCGTTGGCGGCGGCATCGACGAAGTCGCGCACCGATTTCTGGCGACCGGTAGCAATGACGAAGTCGTCGGGTTTTTCCTGCTGCAGCATCAGCCACTGCATTTCGACGTAGTCGCGGGCATGACCCCAGTCACGCAGCGCGTTCAGATTGCCGAGATACAGGCAGTCCTGCAGCCCGAGCGCGATGCGGGCGATGGCGCGGGTGATTTTGCGGGTGACGAAAGTTTCGCCGCGCTGCGGCGATTCGTGATTGAAAAGAATGCCGTTGCAGCCGAAAATACCGTAGGCTTCACGGTAGTTGACGGTGATCCAGTAGGCGTAGAGCTTGGCGACGGCATAGGGCGAGCGTGGGTAGAACGGCGTCGTTTCTTTCTGCGGGGTTTCCTGGACGAGGCCGTAGAGTTCGGAAGTCGAGGCCTGGTAAAAGCGCGTGTGCTTTTCGAGCCCGAGAATTCTGATCGCTTCGAGCAGGCGCAGCGTGCCGATACCGTCGGCGTTGGCCGTATATTCTGGCGATTCGAAGGAAACGGCCACGTGGCTCTGGGCGGCGAGGTTGTAGATTTCGTGCGGGCGAACCTGCTGAATGATGCGGATCAGGTTCGTCGAGTCGGTCATGTCGCCGTAGTGCAGCGTGAAACGCCGGTTGTCGACGTGCGGATCCTGATAGAGATGATCGATGCGGTCAGTGTTGAACAGCGATGACCGCCGCTTGATACCGTGGACCTCGTAACCCTTTTTCAGCAGAAATTCGGCCAGGTAGGCGCCGTCCTGCCCGGTAACCCCGGTAATCAAAGCCACTTTACTCATATTCACGATCTCCCTGTTTCAAGTTTCAGCCTATATTATTCCAGATCACGAGCTGAGGCAACAGGAGATCGGATTATTTTTTCAGGCCGAGGCGTTCGCGCTGGTATTTTTCGCGCAGGGGTTCCCACCACCATTTGTTGTCGAGATACCACTGCACGGTTTTACGCAGGCCGGTTTCGAAGGTTTCAACCGGTTTCCAGCCGAGTTCGCGTTCGATTTTGCCGGCGTCGATGGCGTAGCGCATGTCGTGACCGGGGCGGTCGGCGACGAAGGTGATCTGTTCGGCGTATTTGGTACCATCAGCGCGGGGTTTGAGGTCGTCGAGAATCGCGCAGATGGTTTTAACGACTTCGATGTTCTGCTTTTCGTTGTGGCCGCCGATATTGTAGGTTTCACCGGGTTTGCCCTGCAGGCAGACAGTGCACAAAGCCCGGGCGTGGTCTTCGACATAGAGCCAGTCGCGGATCTGATCGCCTTTTCCGTAGATCGGCAGCGGCTTGCCTTCGAGAGCGTTGAGAATGACGAGCGGAATCAACTTCTCAGGAAAATGGTATGGCCCGTAGTTGTTCGAGCAGTTGGTGATCAGCGCCTGCAGGCCGAAGGTTCGCTGCCATGAACGCACCAGATGGTCGGAGCTCGCCTTGCTCGCCGAGTATGGGGAACTCGGGTCGTAGGGGGTCTCTTCGGTGAACAGACTGTCATCGAGTTCGAGATCGCCGTAGACTTCGTCGGTGCTGATATGGTGGAAGCGGAAGTTCGGGTGGTCTTTGGCGTAGCTGCGGGCGGCTTCGAGCAGGGTATAAGTACCGATGATATTCGTCTGAATGAAGGCGGCCGGCCCGTCGATACTGCGGTCGACGTGCGATTCTGCCGCCAGATGCATGATTGCATCGGGCTTGAACGAGGCAAAAGCCTGGTCGACGGCGTTGCGATCGCAGATGTCGGCCTGCAGGAAGCGGTAGCGGTCAGAACTTTCGACCTCTTTGAGGGAAGCGAGGTTGCCGGCGTAGGTCAGTTTATCGAGGTTGAGCACCTGGTGATCGGTGTTCTTGATCAGATGTCTGATGACTGCCGAGCCAATAAAGCCGGCGCCGCCGGTAACGATAATCTTCATGGTCATTCCCCCGGTTTGAATTTTTGAATGGCGGTACTTTTAGCAGATTTGGGGGTGGCGGGCAACAAAAAGAAAATTTGTTACCATCGGTTAACGGCTAGCGTATAATTGGTGTAAATTTTGAAATTATAAAATCTTTTTTGAAAGGTTAATTTTATGAGGCAATGCAAAAGATTCGCAGTTCTGCTGATGGTTATCTCGTCGTTTTTCATGACCGGCTGCGACGCCAGCAAGATTCTCGACGTCATCCAGAAGGTCGCTGAAGGTGTTCAGAAGGCGATTCCGGCGATCAAGCAGGTCATCGATACAGTTTCAAACACGGTGAACTCGACCAATACCGACACAGCCGTCAATAACACGGCGAGTACCACCACAACTATCCCCGAAACGAATGCCAACAACGCTTCGGTAACCGTGACCAACCCGACCGACGACGAAGAGGTCGGAACCAGCACTTCGACCAGCACTGCAACGAACACTGCGACCAGCACCAACACAAACACCAGCGCCGCCGAAGCCGCTCTCGCCAACTACAGAGGCGGGCGCCTGTCACCCTCTGAATTCGCAAGACTGTTCGGCCCGGTTGCCCGTGAAGCAAGCAAGAAATCAGGGGTGCCGGCCTCGATCATTCTGGCGCAGGCCGCTCTCGAAACCGGCTGGGGCGGATCGACCATCGGCGACGCCAAGAATCTTTTCGGTATCAAGGGCACCGGCCCCGCCGGTTCGGTCAGAGTTCCGACCCAGGAAGTCATCAACGGCCGCCGCGTAACCATCAACGACAATTTCAGAAAATACAACAGCTGGCAGGAATCGATCGAAGATCATGGCCGCCTGCTGCAGAATTCGCGCTATGCGAAAGCCATGGCTGTGAAAAACGACCCCGACCAGTTCGCCCGTGAGCTGCAGAAAGCCGGCTACGCCACCGACCCGGAATACGCCAGCAAGCTGATCAGCATCATGAAATCGAACAACCTCTACCAGTACAATAACTGACAAGGGCCTCATCAGGAGCATAAAATGAAAAAGCTTATCATCGCATTTGCACTCTGTGTTTCATTGTTCAATGTCAGCAGCGCCAACGCTGCCGTGACCGCCAGCGAAAAGCTGCAGCTGAAAGCCATCGAAGGCGCACTGACCGTCGAAAAGCACCTCGATGAAAATGGCGTCGTTCTGAAAGTTCTCGGCGCCGACGGCAAGGAAATCTTCAAATCAGAAAATCTCGGCTCAGAAGACAAGCTGTTCATGATGGGCGACAAGGCAGTCGGTCTCGCCAGCCACGACTTCGATGCCGACGGCAACCCGGAAATTCTCGTTTCAGCCTTCTACGGCCCGAAAGCCAGCGGCCTGTATGTTTTCAGATATGATGCCGCCGCCGGCAAATTCGCCGCCGTGAAGTTTCTCAACCCGGTCGATGCCGAACTCTCTACTGAAAACCTCGTTTCTGACATCAGACACGAAAGCGGTGACGACATGCTCGTCAAAGAAGACGGCAGCCTCGTCGCTCTCGGCCTGATCTACCCGTCAGAAGCCGGTCAGAGCCCGATCGAAGGTCTCTACACCTGGAAATATGCCGACGGCATGTTCAACCTCGTCGACAAAAAACCGGTCGAAGTGAAGTAAGCCGCATAAAAAATGCGGTGCCAGTCGTTGAGACTGGCACCGCATTTTTTATGCGCCGATGATCAGGTGCGGCCGTAGGTGTCTTCGAAGCGGATGATATCGTCTTCGCCGAGGTAGCTGCCGCTCTGCACTTCGATCAGTTCAAGCGGAATGCGGCCGGGGTTTTCGAGACGGTGCGACTGCCCGAGCGGAATATAGGTCGACTGGTTCTCGCTGAGGATGATAACCTCGTTGCCTTTGGTAATTTTCGCAGTGCCTTTGACGACAACCCAATGCTCGGCACGGTGATAGTGCATCTGCATTGACAGAGTGGCGCCGGGGTTGACGGTGATCCGCTTGACCTGAAAGCGCTCAGACAGGTCGATCGTCTCATAGGTGCCCCAGGGGCGGTTGACGCGGCGATGGTTGATCGCTTCGCAGCGTTTGGCAGCGCGCAACTGGTCGACGATGCTCTTGACATCCTGAACTTTGTTTTTGTGCGCGACCAGCACAGCATCGGCCGTTTCGACGATAACGTGATCCTCGATGCCAACAGCGGCGACCAGGCGATTCGAAGCGAGAATACACGAATTTTTCACACCAGCGGTGAGCACGTCGCCGTTGACGACGTTGCCGGCGGCATCGGCCGGGTTGACATCAGCGAGGGCAGACCAGGAACCGACGTCGTTCCAGCCGGCATCGAGCGGAATCATGGCGCCGAGGGCGGTTTTTTCCATGACCGCGTAGTCGATCGAGATCGACGGGCTGGAGGCGAAAGCTTCCTTTTCGAGGCGCAGGAAATCGGCGTCGCGACTACCGGCCTTGAGGGCCTTGCTGCAGGCCGGGCCGATTTTCGGGTTGTGCTTTTTCATTTCGGCGAGCAGCACCGAAGGTTTAAACATGAACATGCCGCTGTTCCAGAAATAGTTGCCGGCTTTCAGATATTTCTGCGCGGTCGCCAGGTCGGGTTTTTCGACAAAGGCGTCAATCGGCAGAGCTTCGGCCTTTTTGTCGGCCTTACCGGCTCTGATATAACCGTAACCGGTTTCGGGAGTGGTCGGCACGATGCCGAAGGTCACGAGTTTGCCGGCGAGGGCGGCCTGCAGGCCTTTTTTGATGGCGGCATGGAAAGCGGCCTGGTTTTTGATGACGTGGTCGGCCGGCAGCACCAGCAGCACTTCATCGCTCTTTTCATTGTGCAGAGCGGCGACGGCGACGGCCGGGGCGGTGTTGCGCCCGACCGGTTCGAGAACGATGGCTGCCGGGTTGCAGCCGATCTGGCGCATCTGTTCGGCGACAAGAAAACGGTGGTCTTCATTGCAGATGATAACCGGAGCCCCGAGATCAGTCAGACCAGAAAGCCGCAGCAGGGTTTCCTGGATCATCGTATGCGAACCCGCGAGCGGCAGAAACTGCTTCGGATACAGCTCGCGCGACAGCGGCCACAGCCGTGTCCCTGCCCCACCAGACAGGATAACGGGTATAATTTTATTCATGTATATTCTCCAAAGTAGTTTTCAAGGTGCAGCTTCGGCCTATCAGCCGGGTTACTTTTTTGCTGACAGGAGGTCAGCTATACTCGGCAGCATCAGGATAGATGCTGCCGGGTGCTTCAGCAACTTTTATTTTTAAATTTTCGCTCAGCAGAACCGCTCTATCCTGCGCGGTTCTGCATAAGCACATCCTGTGCAAAACAAGCTTACGAAAAAGTAATCCCGTCTTCTCGCCTTCGCAATTCTTAATTTGCAAGTTATCTTTTCATTAGAATCTATACTAAGTAGCTTTAACGATCAGGCGGGGGTGCCGGCGATCAGGGTCAGGAGTTCTTCGGTGCGGGTGCGCATCAGGTTCTCGTCGGCGCGGGATTCGACGTTGAGGCGGATGACCGGTTCGGTGTTCGAAGCGCGCAGATTGAAGCGCCAGTCGGGGTGTTCGATGCTGATGCCGTCGGTTTCGTCGATGCTGACGGCGCCGGCGGCGTAGCGGCTGCGCACGGTGGCGAACAGGGCTTTCGGGTTATCGACGCGGCGGTTGATTTCGCCGCTGGCCGGAAATTTTGCCTGCCGTTCGGCGACGAGCTGGCCAAGGCTTTTGCCGGTGGCGCTGATCAGGCCGTAGACGAGCAGCCACGGAATCATACCACTGTCGCAGTAGGCGAAATCTTTAAAATAATGGTGAGCACTCATTTCGCCGCCGTAGACGGCGTCTTCCTGGCGCATGCGGGCCTTGATGAAGGCGTGGCCAGTCTTGCTCAGCACCGGGGTTCCCCCACCCTGCCGCACGATGTCGATGGTGTTCCAGGTCAGGCGCGGGTCGTGAATAATGCGGGCGCCGGGTTTCTGCTTGAGAAAGCTCTCAGCGAGCAAACCGACGATGTAATAACCTTCGATGAAGCCGCCCTTTTCGTCGAACAGGAAGCAGCGGTCGAAATCGCCGTCCCAGGCGATGCCGAAGTCGGCACCATGGGCGATCACGGCCTCGGCGGTCGCTGAGCGGTTTTCGGGCAGCAGCGGGTTTGGAATGCCGTTCGGGAAACCTCCGTCGGGCTGATGATGCACTTTGATAAACTGGCAGGGCAGGTATTTTTCGAGCCGGTCGATGATCGGGCCGGCGCAGCCGTTACCGGAGTTAGCGACGATTTTAAGCGGTTTGAGTTTCTTTACATCGACGTAGCCGAGAAGATGTTCGAGGTATTTTTGTTTCAGGTCGATACGCATCGTCGTGCCATGGAATTCGACATCGGCAAAGTCGCCGGCGGCGGCAAGATCGCGGATATTATTGAGGCCGTCGTCGCCGCTGATCGGGCGTGAGCTCTTACGCACGAATTTCATGCCATTGTAGTCGATTGGATTATGGCTGGCGGTGACCATGATGCCGCCGTCGAAGCCTTCGCTGAAGGTGGCAAAATAGATTTCTTCGGTGCCGCAGAGGCCGATATCGAGGACATCGACGCCGCCGGCCATCAGGCCGTCGCTGAGTGCGTGGCAGAGTTTCTGGCTGCTGTGTCTGATGTCACGGCCGACCACGACTTTTTCGGGTTTGAGGAATTCGGCGTAGGCGCGGCCGATGCGATAGGCGATATCTTCATTGAGATCATCGGGCAGGCGGCCGCGGACATCATAGGCTTTAAAGCATTTCAGAGTCGCAGTCATAGATTCCCCCGGGTTAGTTTTCCGGCAATTTTACTACTAAAATTAACCATAAACAATCAATAGTGAGAAATCCTTATACATAATTGTGGCATGTCAGCCGTTGCCGCCGCTTACGCCATCCTGGCTCACGCGGCATAATGCCGTCCTGGCAAAAACGCTCTGCGATCTTCGCCCTCTCATAATCCCAGCTGCTCACTCTGCTCGCACGACCGGAACACGGGCTCTGTCGCTTCCGCCATCCTGGCTCACGCGACATAACGACTCCTGTCGAAAAAGCCGCATCCTGCGGCAATCGCCCGCGTTTTGCCCTCCAGGCAAAACGTCCGGTCTTAGCGGCATCGTTTGCAGGGGATTATGGAGTGCTCGCCAAGCGACGCTTATGCAACGGCTGACATGCCTTAATAATTAAACGGGGATAACGAAAGAAGCCGTCTCATGTGAGACGGCTTCTGGGGGTCGGGGCGACTGGACTCGAACCAGCGACTTCATGGTCCCGAACCATGCGCGCTACCAACTGCGCTACGCCCCGTGACGTGAAGGTGATTGTAGCAGATGCGGTAAAAAAAAGCAACAATAATTTTATGGGGTGCAAAACACTGTTCGGGATGTTATCATGAAGCAGATGAATCAAGTCACTTCCAGTTCCACGAGTTTTGACAAACTCAAAACGGTTTTTTTTCTTGGCCTGACCTGTAACTTAACGACCTTCGTCGGCTGCACCGCGGTATGGGTGGCACTGGCCCGCAATGAATGGGCCGAAGGTATCATAGAAACGGCTCTGGCAGTGCTTGCTTTCGCCCCGATTTTCATGGGCGATGCGATCAACAATTACACTCTCGGCCGCATCAGGCTGGAGTTTTCCAAGGGCTGGGACGACGTGCAGATTTCGGTCAAAGGCCGGGAAAAGGTTGCACGCTTCTACCAGTTTTACCGGCTGATTTCGATTCTGCCGGCCTATCTGCTGGCCGCCGCCTTTGTCTACTCACACAGCGGTAATTTCGCAGCAGTGCAGGGTCTCAAACTCGCATTCCTCTGCGCCTGGGTCATCAACCTGGTGCGGGCTTCGTATCTGCTGCAGAAATATATCGCTCCGCGGCTGCCGGCTTACGGCGGCGCGACTCTGCTGAAACGGGTTGCCATTACCGCCGCAATTTTCGGGGGCTGGTACTGGTGGTTCTTTACGACAAGCGGGCCGGCCAGCAAAATGGCGATATTCGGCAGCGGCATCATGTATTTTTTGACAACGGCGCTGATGCACCCGCTGCCGACCAGATTTTCACTGATGAAACCCGGCAAGCCGGCTTCGAAGCAGGCTTTTTTCCGGGTCGAGCTGCTTTCTGACGAACAGCTGCAGGCAATTCCGGGGGGCGGCATCTTCAATGACGAACTGAAACAATCGTTTGTCGAAGCAGGCTTCGCCTTTCACGGCAATCTGCGAATGCCGCTGATCGAACTGCCGCTGTTCCAGGCCTGGGGCGTGGCAATGCTCAGCGAAGACGGCAAAACTCTCGGGCTGCTGCTCGATACAGAAGTAAAAAAAGGTCCCTACCGCTCACTGATTTCTTTCAGTGCCGACAAGACAGTCATCACCACTGATTTTGGTTCGGGGCAGGCGAAATTTCCGACCGGTATCAGCTATAAACTCGTCGAACGCAGCCTGCAAAAAGCAGAGATGTTGAAGCTGCACCGGGCAAAAATCGACGACAGCTTCATTTCCCTGAACGAAAATGCCTGGCAGAAACTCGAAGAGACCGTCAAAAACATTCTGCGCTTTCTCGAAAGCGAAACGGCCGAACGCCGCAAGGCGGCGGCGGCGAACCGCGGTAACGACCCGGCAGCCGCTGCCCATATGGGCCAGGCGTCAGAGACGTCCGGCACTTCTGAAACCGGAGTCAAACCATGAATCAGAAAGAAATACCGGCGACTGTGTCCGCGAACAGACGTCCGGTCTTCAAAATCAAGCTTTTCAGCATGCAGGTGCTGATGCTGGCGATTGTCGTGTTCCTGATGGCCGGCAGTGACCTGGCCCGCTGGCGCGAACTCAGCGAGATACACGTCAGCGCCCGGGGCATGACGCTGGTCAAGGCTGTCGAACCGCATGTGGTCAGATATATTGCCGAAAACGACCACGCCGGCCTCGAAAACATGGTCAGAGCGATGACTTCTGAAACGATTCCGAACAATGATCTGATTTCGGTGCAGATTCTCGACACCGACATGAACAAGCTCGCGGAAGCAACGCCGCACATGAGTCAGAGCCAGACCGGCTACCTGCATCTGCCCGCCACCGTCGTCGTCGCCAATCCGGTAACCAGCCCGCAGACGAAGCAGCAGATCGGCATTCTGCGTATGGTCTTTTCAAACCGCTACTTCGAAGACCGCAGTCGGGCGGTCATTCAGACGACAGTTTTCGTGCTGCTGCTCGGCACACTTCTGGCAGCGCTGATTACCTGGCTGATCGGGCGCATGATACAAAACCCGGTGACCATTCTCGCCGAGGCGGCCACGAAAATGGCCGGCGGTGAAGCCGATGTTCAGCTCGAACTCGATACCGGCAACGAGATCGGCGTGCTGGTCGAAGCTTTCAACCTGATGAGTCAACGCGTCAACGTGCATCTTTCCGAGCTGCGCCAGAAAAACCTGCAGCTCGAAGGCCGCAATTTCGAACTGTCGACGCTGCAGCAGGTCGGCCGATCGCTGTCGAGTATCCTCGACCAGGAAATGGTCTACGAAACTATCGTCGACAACGTCATCAACGTGCTCAGCGGCGTCAAGCGCTGCTCACTGCTGCTCGTCGACGAAAAACGCAACGAATTCATCTTCAGGGTCACCAAAGGCCTCGACCCTGAAGTCGTGCCCGAAAGCGGTCGCCTGCCTATCGATACGGGCATCGCCGCGAAGGTTTTTCATACCGGTGAAGCGGTGCTGCTCAATGACCTCGACGAAGCCGACGACACCAGACGCCTCGAAGGCGGCAAAGTCGTGCGCAGCTCGATCTGTGCCCCGATCATGATCGGCGGCCAGGTGGTCGGCGTGCTGTCTTTGAGCAACAAAATTTCAGGAGTGGCGTTCACCGAAGCCGACCTGCGGCTGGTCGAAGGGGTGGCCATCGAAGCGGCGCTCGCCATCAAGAACGCCCGCATGTGGCAGGACCTCAAACGCAAGGTGCTTGAACTCAACACCCTGCACGAAGTCGGCAAAAACCTCAGTCTGGTGCTCGATATCAACAAACTGCTCGAACTGGTCATCGATCTGACTGCCAGGGTTCTCGGCGGCGTCAAAACCAGCTCGATCATTCTGCACGACGAAGAAACCGACTGTCTGCAGGTAATGCTCTACAAGGGCAGCCGCAGCATCGCATCACTGCAGCCGATCAAGGCGGGTGAAGGCATTGCCGGCAAGGTTTTCGAGCGCGGCGAACCGATAATCATCAACGACTTCAGCTCGACCGAACAGGGAACCGGGGTGACCGGCCGCAGTTCGATCTGCGTACCGCTCAAGGTCAAGGAAAAGACCATCGGGGTTCTGTCGGTTTCCGACAAGCTCACTGGCGACCCGTTCGACAGCAGCGATCTCGACATGCTCGTCACCCTCGCCTCGCAGATTTCGGTATCACTGTACAATGCCCAGCTCTACGAAGATCTTGAAGCGAGCTACCTGTCGGCAGTGCGCGCGCTCGCCAACTCGATCGACGCCAAGGATGCCTACACCCGCGGTCACAGCGAGCGGGTCGCCCGCTATTCCATGGAAATCGGCCGGGTCATGGGCCTGACCAGTGACGAAATCAAAAATCTGCATATCGGCGCTCTGCTGCACGATATCGGCAAAATCGGCATCGCCGAGGCGATCATCAACAAGAATTCGCGACTGACCGACGAAGAATATCAGGAAATCAAGACGCATCCGTCACGAGGTGCCTCGATCATCGAGCCGGCCAAGTTTTTGAAAGAGAAGGTGCCGCTGATCAAGTATCACCACGAGCGTTTCGACGGCAAGGGCTACCCCGACGGCCTCAAAGGCGAAGAGATCCCGTTGATGGCACGCATTGTCTGCTGCGCCGATTCTTTCGACGCGATGACGAGCAAACGCGCCTACCGCGACACGATGCCGCTAGAAGAAGCCCGCAAGGAACTGATCAGGTGTTCCGGCACCCAGTTCGACCCACGGGTGGTCAATGCCTTTTTAGAAGTGCTCGCCGACGAAAAGAAAATCGAAACGATAGAAAACCTGGGTAAATAATGGAAAAAATCTGGAAAATCAGGGAAGTCGACGCGGAACTGCTCGGTAGAATGCGCTCTACCGGGTTTCCTGACATTCTGCTGAAGATCCTGATCAATCGTGGCATAACCGACGACGCCGGTATCGAGAAATATTTTTCGCCGCGCAGCCGCTACCTGTTTTCACCGTTCGTCATCGACGGGCTGTGTACGGCAGTCGACCGCATTTTCAAGGCTTTCGAGCGCGATGAGAGCATCAGAGTTTATGGCGACCGCGACGTCGACGGCATCACTTCGACGGTAATGCTGACCGAAACGCTGCGCAGCTTTCACAAGCTCGTCGATTACACGGTGCCGGTCATCGAAGACGGCTACGGGCTCAACCCTGATTACATCGACGTTGCCGCCAGAGACGGCATCAGGTTGATCGTGACTGTAGACTGTGGCATCAGCAACCTCGCCGAGGTCGAATATGCCCGCAGCAAGGGTATCGAGGTGATCATCACCGACCACCACGAGCCGCCGAGTCAGCTGCCGAACGCGGTCGCGATCGTCGACCCGAAACTGCACGATTCATGCTGCCCGCAGAAAAATATCGCCGGTGTCGGTGTTGCTTTCAAGCTGGCGATGGCGCTCGAAATGGCGCGGGCAAACCGGCTGTCGAAGCCTCTGATGGTTTTCGATCTCAGCGAGCATGATATCGAAGTCGTACGCTTTTCGGTGCGTGAGGGTTTCACGCCGGTCAAGCATATCGACCGGGCCGCGATGCATGGGTGTGTTCCGGTGTTTTTCAGTGAAGAAGAACGAAAAACGATCGGCGAACTGCTGCCGACGGTCTTGAACAATGCCAGCAACGACCCGAACCTGCGGCCGGTATACGTCGACAAGGTAATTGCCGAGTGTTTGCCCGATGCGGCTTCGCAGACGAAGGCGGCTTTCCGGCATTCGCTGAACCTCGACGGCATGGACGGCGGGCGGGCGCTGACCCTGATGTATCTCAAGTGCATCGAAGCGAAACTGCCGGCAGTAAAGGCGCTGTGGCACCGCGGTCTCGATATACTGACGATCGGCACGATTGCTGACATGGTGCCGCTGCATGGCGAAAACCGCACTTTCGCGCAGATGGGGCTGAAGTTTGTCGGCAAGAGCAAGCGTCTGGGCCTGGCGAGTCTGTTCAGTGCCCTGGGCTGGAAAAACCGGCAGGTTACCGAACGCGACATCAGTTTCAGCATCGCGCCGATTCTCAATGCTTCGGGGCGGCTGCGCACCGCGGAACTGGCGATCGAGCTGCTTGGCACCACACAGGCGGCGCGGGCCGAGGAGCTGGCGAAGCAGCTTTATGAACTCAACAACGAGCGCAAGCGGCTGGGCGAAGAATGTTACAACGGCGTCAAGCGCTACCTGCTCGAACAGAACGATATTGATAACGATCGCATTCTGATGGTCGCGGCACCGATGAAGAATCAGGGCGTCACCGGCATCGTCGCTACCCGACTGATGCTCGATTACTGCCGGCCGGTGATCGTATTGCTCGAAGACCAGGGCAAGTTTCTGGGCTCGGCGCGCAGTTTCAAGGATATCAACATTATCGAGGCCCTTAACCACTGTTCTGAGTGTCTCGAAAAATTTGGCGGGCATGTCGGAGCCGCAGGGCTGACGATGCAGCCGGGCAACGAGACGCTTTTCCGCAAGAAGCTGCGGGAATTTGCCGGGCAGCATATCAGTCTCGAGGATCTGCAGCCCGAGTGGCTGATCGATTCTGAACTGCCGATCGAAAAGGTCGACGAGCAGTTTCTGCAGGACATTCTCAATTTTGCGCCGTTCGGGATCGACAACCCGGCGCCGGTGTTCATGGCACAGGGCGCGGTGTTTCAGGAAATCCGCAAGGTCGGCGAGGGCAGGAACCATCTGCGTTTCAAGTTCAGGCGGGCGAACGGGCGCAGCATTTTCGGCATCGGGTTCAATCTCGGTGATATAATGGCGCCGGAAACGATCCGCGATGGCACCTGCGATCTCGTGTTTCAGGTGGAGCCGAACGATTACAATGGAGTCAGATCAGCGCAGCTGATGGTGCTTGACTGCCGGATACGGGGGTTCAAGTGAGTCGGGTGGCGCAGCTGGAGGTAATATGAACGTACGTGAGCGGTCGCCGTTGAATCGCTATGATTTTTCGCGCATGGTGAATATGTGGGAAACGCTGGTTCTCGAGGTCATTGCCGACATGATCGAGCGCAACGAGATGTGCAACTGTCATGACTGCGTGCTCGACACCTGTGCGCTGGCGCTCAACAGTCTGCCGAGCCGCTACTGGATTCTCGGCAGCTACGATGCCTTTTCGCCGCCGGAGAGTTTTACCGAGGACGTCATGAATGTACGGCTGGCGGAAGAGGCAGTCTTGAAGGCGTATCGGCTGGTGCAGGCCAACCCGCACCACTGATGCACGCGGATAGAATTAGAAGCCGGCCGCGGATGGACGCGGATTAACACAGATAGAGTTAAAATCAGCCACGGATGAACGCGGATTAACGCAGATAGAATTAAAAGCCAGCCGCGGATGGACGCGGATGGACACGGATTAACACAGATAGAATTTAGAAACGAGCCGCAGGCGGCACGGATAAGCATGGGCAGGCCCACGGCTTTGTGATTTTTCACACAATCATATAAAAATCAACGGGTGAGATAAAAACAATTCGCGCGGTATTATGTAAACCAGCTGATAAAAACGGATTTTTTGCGGCGATTTTAGCCGGTATGACGATTTTTTTTGCTGATTTTATCAAAAAATTCAAGACAAATGCCGTTGGTTCTGATAATCTGCTAAGTTAATAACTCAGCTACAGTCAGAAAATCTCGGAGGTCTCCCATGCAGTGTCCAGGATGCGGTTTTGAAAATGAAAAGGGCAACAAATTCTGCAACATGTGCGGAATGGGTCTGCCCGGTACAGGCGAAACTCCTGACGCACCTGCAGAGCGTGAACCACTCGATCTCGACCTTTCACTCGATCTCGATGTCAGCGAAGCGGCTGATGCGACCGGTGGCCTTTCATTCGATTTAGGAACACCGGCGGGTGGTAATTTTGATCTGTCGGCCGGTTCGGCTGACGATGCCGGCGATCTGCAGCTCGACATGCCCGAAGCCCAGGAAAAATCCGAGATAAGCCTGGACCTCAATACCGGCAGCGATGATTTCAGTTTTGATGCTATCGATAACAGTGCCGCCGCCCCGGCCGTCGACCTCGACATCACAATGGATCAGGGCGATTCGGGCCTGAATTTCGACCTGCTCGACAATACCCCGACCGAACAGGCAGGCGTCGATGACGATCCGTTTGCCGCCCCGGCCGGGTTTGACATTTCACTTGACGACGCGGCGGCAGATCAGTCTGCCGAAACCGTTTCATTCGATGAACCGGCGGTGACTGCCAGTGAACCGGCAGCGGCTGATGAATTCAGCTTTGACGTGGCCGAAGCCGCGCCCGAACCGGCGGCACGCGAAGTCGACGCCGAAACGCTTGCGGTCGAAACCGAAAGTTTTGATTTTGGCGACCTCGATTCAACGCCGGCCGCAGCGGCGGACAATACGAAAGCACCGGCGGCGGCCGTAGAAGAAAGTGACGACGACCTCAGCGGTCTGATCGTCAGCAGCACCGATGATTTTTCGACCACCACGGAAGTCAGCGTCAACTTTGACGATGACGACGCAGCGGTCAGTGTTACCACCGATAATGACGATGACGACAGCTTTCTCGATTCCCTCGTCGTCGAAACCGTGCAGCCCGCCAAACCGGCGGCAACTGTTAAGCCGGCTCAGGCTCAGGCAGCCAAGCCCGCCGCCCAACCGGCCAGGCCTGCAGCTCAGGTGGCAAAACCAGCAGTTCAGGCAGCAGAAACTGAAGTTGAAGCCGATGACGAGCTCAACGGCCTGATTCTAGGGATCGAAGGCAAAGCTCCGGCAAAGCCCGCCGCCCCGGTGCCGGTTAAGGCCGAAGTTGAATATGAAGAAGATTTCTCGGCCCTGCCCGGTGGTGATGCAGAAACCGAAAACGAAGCCGATTTTGATATTGCTTCGCTTGGCAGCCTGGGCGGCGAACTCGAAGCCCCGGCACCGGCAGCCGAAAGTCAGGCAGCCTATTCGCCGGCAGCCATGCCCGCTGCCATACTTGAAGAGGCCCCGCCCCTCACCCCGCTCGAACAGCTTTCTGAAATCAGACAGCAGCTCGCCGACACCAACGACCCCGATGAACGCTACTCGCTGGTTCTGCGCATGCGCGAGCTGGCACTTCCGGAAGCAGCCGGCGATTTTATCAAACTGCTCGGCGATGAACTGAAAGACATCAGAGAAGTTGCAGCCGGTTTCCTCGGTGATATCGCCGCAAAGGAAGCGGTCAGACCGCTGGTTCTCTGCCTGACCTCCGAACATCCGCAGCTCAAGTTCCTGGCCGCCCGCTCGCTCGGCCGCATCGGTTCTGAAGACGCGGTTGTACCTCTCGTCAAACTTCTCGAAGAAGACAATGAAGATCTGCGCTACGTGACTCTCGAAGCGCTCGGCAAGATCGGTTCGGCTTCGGCCCTGAAAGCGGTCAGCGCTTTCCTGAAGAGCCGCAACAATGACCTGCGCTATATCGCCTGCGAAGCGATCGGTAATATCGCCGACCCGAAGTCGGTGTCGATCGTGCTGCCGATGCTTAAAGACCCCGAATTCGAAGTTCGCCTGAAGGCTATCGAAGCGCTCGGCAAAATGGCTTCAACCGCGGCCTGCGACCAACTGCTCGTCGTGCTCGGCGAAGACAACGAACGCATCAGAACCGCGACCATTCAGGCGCTGGGCCAGATCCGCAACTCCAATGCCGTCGATCCGCTCATCGATATTTATCAGGTCAGCAACCCGCAGCTCAAGGAAAAAATCATCTGGGCTCTCGGCGAAATCGGTGATGCCAAAGCCGTCGAGCCGCTGCTCAAACTTTCGAACGCTTTCAATACCCGGCTGACCATGCTTTCCCTCGAAGCTTTTGCGAAAATCAAGTCAAGCAAAGCCAGCCGCTACGTGCTTTCGGTTCTTGAAAAGGAAGACCCGATGCTGTGCCTGAAGGCTATCGACGCCCTCGGCGAAATCGGCGAAAAGGCAACGGCCGGCAATCTTGTTAAATTTCTCGAAGCCGCCGAACCCGAGCATAAAATTTCGGCAGCGAAAGCAATCGGCAAAATCGGCAATCCGATCGCCATCGAACCGCTGGTTCAGAGGCTCACCGATTCAGAACGCGATGTCCGTCTCGCCGCCATCGAGGCTCTTGGCCTCATCAAGGGTGCACGCGCCATCGAACCGCTGATCAAGTCTCTCGCCGAACAGGATACCCAGATCGTCGAAAAGGCCGAATGGGCCATCTGTGAAATGGGCGAAATGGCCGTCGAGCAGATTACCAAGGCAATTCAAAGTGGCAACAATGACAACATTCTGCCGTCACTCGTCAGAGTTCTGGGCCGGATCGGCAGCATCAGAGCGATTTTCCCGCTCCTGAAAGTTCTCGACACTACCGACGACCGCAAACTCAGCACCTGCATCGCCGACAGTCTGCTCGCGATCGATGAATATCTGACTTCAGCCAACCCGATCTCGGTAATTCTCAAAGAAGGCTATGCCTGGGCGCAGTTTTCGGTGGCGCAGGCCCTTGCCACCCTGCAGGACGAAAGAGCTTTCGGGCTGCTGATTAAAATTGCCCGGGAAACCATCACCGACAAGGACATGAAAAAGCTTGCCGGTATTCCTGACAAGCGCATTCTCGAATGCAGCAGCGAAATTCTGCACCTGATCAGACTCAACGTCGCTCATCTGTTCGCCAAGGTCGGCAACGACAAGGCGATTCCGGTGATCATGAGCTATTTTGCCAGCGGCGACCAGCTGCAGCGGCAGTGGTGCGTCGAAGCCCTCGGCGGCATCAAGACAGAAGGCGCGCTCGATGCTCTCATCGATATTCTCAAGAAACCTGAATACAATATTCCGCTCGAACTGCTGTCACGGCAGCTGATTTCGAACCAGAGCCGCAAGCTCGTCGAAAAGCTGATCATGGGTGCCTCGCATCCGGCCGAAGCGGTGCGTGTCTCGATCGCGACCGTGCTCGGCGATACCCGTGACCCGCGCGCCATCAGAACTCTGTCGAACCTGGTGAAAGACACCACCGAAAAAGTTCGTTCGGCTGCCATCGAAGCGATTGGCAAAATCGGCACCACCGCTGCCGTACAGCCGGCGATCGAAGCTCTACGCGACTCGATCGAAACGGTGCGCGCCAAAGCCGCTCAGGTTCTCGGTGAACTCAAAGACACCGCCGCCGTCGAATTCCTCGAAAAGGCAAGTAAAGATGCCTCGGAAATGGTCAGACGCCTGTCGATCAAGTCGCTCTCCCAGATGGCCGATGCACGGGTTCCCGACATCATCATCGCCGCCCTGACCGACAAGGCCGAAGCGGTTCGCTGCATGGCCGTAGTCGTGCTGGGCGAACGCCGTGACCGCGTCGCGCTGCCGCATCTGGTCAAGTCGCTCGAAGACGCCTCCGAAAAAGTACGGGAAGCGGCGGCCGAAGCCCTCGCCCGCATCGGTGACCCGCATTCGATCATGCCGATGCTCGCCCGCCTCGACGACCCCTCCCCGATTGTACCGCTTGCCTGCAGCGAAGCGATCGTCAGCTTTGGCGAAAACTCATACGAAGTGCTTATCGAAGCGCTCAAGCACGCCGAAGAACGCATCAGACGTCACGCCTGCGATCTGCTGGTGCGCATCGGCGAGAACAATCTGATCGGTCGGCTGCTGCGCATTTCGCAGGACCGCAATAACTTCCTGCGTGAGAACGTCGCGCGCATTCTTGGCCGTATCGGCAACAGCAGTGTCGTCGAAACACTGATGCAGATGCTCGCCGACCGCAGCAGTGCCGTGCGCAAAACCGCAGCCGAAGCCCTTGGCAACCTGCGCGATATTCGCTGTCTCGTCGCCCTGAAGAACGCCACCCGCGACCAGAGTCGCGAAGTGCGTCTGGCTGCCACCATGGCCCTGCAGGAAATCTTCAAAGCCCACAAACTCAACTGAGTTTTACAGAAACCATCAAACCGGCCGGGGTATAAATACCCGGCCGGTTTTTATTTCGACTGGAGATTTTTTACCTGGTTGGTGGTGAAAATAAATTTTGTTTCATGTGAAACAGAAGAAAATTTCCATAGTCAAGATTTAATTTATTATGTAAACTAATCTTTTTTGAGTTTGATTTAATGAACTGAAAATACCTGTCTGAAAGATAAAATGAGCAGATCCGCAACGACAGAACCGGCATCGGATGCGGTTATCCACAGAACAGACACAGGGTTGTCCGCGGAAAAAATATGGCCGGCAAGAAATTTGTTGCCTGCGAGGGCGGTTAGCAATATGTTTAAAGCAGGAATGATTGAAAGGAAGAGGCAAACATGCGCGAGTTTATCATGCGACCAATGTCGGTTCTTCCGTGTTCGCGGCGGCTCAGTTTCGTAAGAGCTGAGGGCTGTCACCTGTTCGATGAAAGCGGTAAAAGCTACCTCGATACCTTTGCGGCCAATGGCAACGTCGTGGCCGGGCATGCTTCACTTGAAATCCAGGACTCTTACCGGTCACCGGCAGCCGATGCCGGGCAGCAGCTGGTGCGTGAGATATCGCGCATGCTGCCGGGGTATCTTGAGCATTTCCAGCTGTTTCAGTCAGGAGTTGCAGCGATAAGAGCCGCCTGCTCGCTGTCGCGGCGTTTCCGCAACAAACCATACGTGATTGGCATATCGGAAGACATAGTACAGAACTCGTTTCTGGTCGTTTCTTCGTCAGACGAGGAAAATTTTACGCCGTTGTTTTCGATCGACACGCATTTTGAGCTGGTCAGCCACAACTTCAGTCACCCGCCGGTCACCGGCCAGAAGAGGCTTTCGGAACTCGGCAAGTCGTGCCGCGGTGCCTGCCTGTGTTCGCTCGAAACCTTCTTTGCCGATCTTGCCGACCAGACGGCTGCAATTGTCATCGAGCCTTCGATCGGCGTCGGTGGTTCAATCGAGCCATGCCGCAATTTTTTTGGCAAGCTTGAAGAATTCTGCCGGGCAAACGGCATCGATCTGATCGCCAATGAAACTCAGTGCGGTATCGGGCGCACCGGCAGCCGCATGTTCGGCTTTCAGCTGCTGAACATTCACCCCGACATTGTTTGCATTGGCCCGAGTCTTGCCAATGGCTATCCGATCGGCATCGCCGTTTATGAAGATCATTTTGGCGGCCTTGTCGAGCCGGTCAGCGCAACCGCCTGTTCGTCGTGTGCGGCAGCGCTTGCCACCCTGCGGACAATTGAAAGACTCGACCTGCTGCGGCGCTCTGAGCAGCTCGGCGAAGTTTTCAAAGACACTCTGCACCGGCTTCTCGGCAATCACGGGCTGATCAGGCAGATCCGCGGGCTGGGCATGATGATCGAAATCGAGTTTAACAGCGTCGAGGCCGCCACCGATCTGCACCACCGCGCCAGCGAACTTGGTCTGATCACCGGCACCGGCAGTGTCAGACAGAACATCATCAGGTTGACGCCACCGCTGATTTTTACGGGTGACATGACCGAGGAAGCCTGCCGCATACTGCTGGCCGCGCTGCCCTGACGGCTCACTCAGGCATCGAGAAACGCTTCCACGAAATCCCAGACTTCGCTGATTGCGACACCGGTAATCAGCGCCAGATAATAAAGATACCAGCCGATCAGCAGTAAAAACGGGGTGCCCAGCCATTTCCAGCTGCGGCCCTCTTCGTCGGTGAATCTGGTGATTACCGCGGCGGTGACTGTGATGTGCGCGGCCCACAGCGTGATGCTGCGGCCATAAAAATAGCTCTGGGTGAAGACTGCCAGCCAGACAAACGCCAGACCGGCGAAAGCATCATGCAGCACCAGCGGGAAAAAATGCAGCGGCCGCGTGCTGTCGACGTGGCGAAACAGCCAGCCCTGCCGTTCTTCGGTTTTGAACGCCAGGCCGGCGTAATAACAGTAAACCAGCCCGAAAACGAGACAGACAAATCTCATAATTCCCATGCGCCTATTTTATCACAACTCCGCCCCACCGCAACAAACAGGTTCGGCATGATTTTGTTGCAAGGTGGCGCGGGTGGCGGTAGACTAGGCGAAGAAACAATCTATACGGAGGGAATATGGAAATCAAATTTGGGACATCTGGCTGGCGTGCGATCATCGCTGACGATTTTACTTTTGAAAACGTCCGCATCTGCTCGCAGGCGATCGCTGACCATCTCAAGAGCATCAACACCACCCAGGGCGTCGTGATCGGTTCTGACGCACGTTTCATGTCGCCGCGCTTCATGGAAGTCGCCGCCGAAGTCTTTGCCGGCAACGGCATCAAGGCGCTGCTGTGCGTGCGCGACACCCCCACCCCGGTCATCAGTTTTGAAATTCTGCGCCGCAAACTGGCCGGTGGTATCAATTTCACTGCCAGCCACAACCCGCCCGAATATCAGGGGCTGAAGTTTTCGCCCGCCTGGGGCGGCCCGGCGCTGCCCGAGACGACCAAAGACATCGAAAACCGCGCCAATGCGATCATGCAGAAAAAAGGCGAAGTCAAACTGATGAAGCTTGCCGAAGCCGAGAAAGCCGGCCTGATCGAGCGCATCAACCCGATGGAAACCTATCTCGACGACCTGCGCAAGAAAATCAATTTCGAAGCGATCAGGGCCGCGAAGCTCAAGATTCTCGTCAACCCGCTTTACGGCACGGCCCGCGGCTATCTCGACCGCCTGCTCAAGGAAGCCGGCTGCGAAGTGACGGTGATGAACGACCATCTCGACCCCTATTTCGGCAACCAGCCGCCCGAACCTTCTGAATCGCATATTCCCGACATGATCGAAAAGATGAAGCACGGTCACTACGACCTCGGGCTCGCCACCGACGGCGATGCCGACCGCTTTGGCGTGCTCGGGCCCAAGGGCGCTTTTTATGAACCCAATCAGGTTCTCGGCATGGTTCTCGACCATCTCAAGAATACCCGCGACTGGAAAGGCGCCGCCGCCCGCTCGGTAGCGACCACGCATCTCGTCGACGCGGTGGCGAAGTATCACAATATCGAGCTTATCGAAACCGCCGTCGGTTTCAAATTTATCGGCGACCTGATCGCTCACGACAAAATCGTCATGGGTGGCGAAGAATCGGCGGGTATGAGCATCCGTGGGCATGTTCCAGAAAAAGACGGCATCATCGCCTGTCTGCTGGTCGCTGAAATGGTCGCGATGCAGAAAAAACCGATCGCTCAGATTCTCTCTGATCTCTACGCCAAGGTCGGCACTTATCTGACCCGCCGTCTGAATTTCAAGCTGACTGAAGAAGAAAAGGCCCGCGCCATTGCCAACATGAAGAATGATCCGAAGACAGTTGCCGGCTATAAAGTCAGCAAAGTCATCAGAGTCGATGGCACCAAATGTGTGCTCGAAAACGAAGCCTGGGTACTGGTGCGCTTCTCGGGTACCGAACCGGTAGTGCGTTTTTACGCCGAAGCCCGTGACGAAGCCACTCTCAAAAAGCTCTGCGCCGAAGGCGAAGCGTTCGTCAAGGGCGCCTGATTCTCAATCACAACCGGCAGACGCTGCGGCGTCTGCCTTTTTTTGCCTGTTTTGCAGCGCTGGCCGGCGGGCTTGATTTTGGGGGCGATTTTGCCGATACTTATAGTAGAGGAGCAGGAAGTATGTCTGTACGCCCGATCGATATCAAGACCAATCTTCTGGTAACCGAAGACGCCAGCAGGCTGCGTGAAGCGCAGAAGGCGCACGAGGCCGGTCAGGCCGAGCAGGTTGCCCAGAATCGCAATGCCGCCAACCAGAAAACTGAAACGGTACAGAAAACCGAAGCCGGCGAAGGGGCGGTCATCAGAAAAGAAGACGAGGAATCGGAAAAGAGGGGACAGCAGAAAAAAGGCAAGGGTACCCCCACCCATAAACCCGAAGAGGAAGAAGAAAAAAAACTGCCCGCGGCAAAAGATGAGACCCGCGGCCTGAAAATCGATCTAAAGGCCTGACATGAGAAGGCCAGCGGTAAAACCGCGTTTCGCAAAACCCTTTTGTTTGATGCTTCTGACAGCGGCTTTTGCTTTGCCGACCGGCATTCTGCACGCCGGGCACGAAGAAGATTCGTGGCTGTTCAACCGCCAGGGCATGTACAAGATTTCGCAGGGTGAGCACGAAGCGGCAATCAGAGATTTCGAAGAGGCATGCCGGCTGAACCCGTTCAATGACACGGCACTTGCAAATCTCGCCTGCGCCCGCAACAACCTTGGGGTCACACTGGCCGCCCGCAAGCAGTTTGCCGAAGCGATCAGGCAGTTCGAAGCCGCCCGCGCCCAGAAGCCAGAAGACGTGTCGATCAGACTCAACCTGCTGTCGACTCTGGTGACTGTCAAAAATGCGGCCGCGGTCGAACGCGAGGCCCGCGAACTGCTGAAACTGCGACCCAACGATGCCGAACTGATTCTGAAAATCGCGGCGGCCTATCAGAAGACCGAGAATTCAGGGGCAGCGATCGCGACGCTGCAGGAATTCGCCGAACGGCAGCCGGGCAATGCCAAAGTACATGGCATGCTCGGGCGCATGCTCTATCGTAACGGCGAACTGCGTGAAGGTGAATATCATCTGCGGCGCAGCAGCGAGATCGACCCCAACGATGCCGAGACACTGAAATTTCTTGAACGGCTCGAACGCGAGTCAGCGGTCGAAAAAGATCTGCAGCATTATACCAGCGTGCATTTCAGTCTGGCCTGCCCGGCTTCCTACCCGGAAGAATGGGGCGAAAACATTCTCGAACTGCTCGAAGACGCCTACCAGACTGTCGGTGAGCGGCTGAACTTTTTTCCGGCGCAGCGTTCGCAGGTTCTCATCATGCAGACCGACGCCTTCAGAATGGTTCACGATCTGCCCGACTGGGCCGGTGGTGTCTATGACGGCCGTATCCGGCTGCCGGTGCCGGGCAGTAACGTGCAGCCCGAAGCACTTATGGGCGCAGTGCGGCATGAGTATGTCCACCACGTGCTTTTTCTCATGGCGTCGGGTAATTGCCCGATCTGGCTGAACGAGGGGCTGGCACAGCTTTTCGAACATGACGCCGGCAGTCAGCAGAAATATGCCACTCAGAACCCAGACAATGCGGTCGATTCACTGCAGGTAATCGACGCCGCTTTCAGAAGCAGCCCTGACCGTCAGCAGGCGGCAGCCCTGTACCGCACCTCCCTGATTGCAACCGCGCGGCTTGTCGAAGAATTTGGCTGGCAGAGGGTTTTCGAACTGCTCAACAGCCTGGCAACCGGCAGCAGCCTGGAGCGTTCGAGTCTGGAAATTCTCGCTCTCGACTACCACGAGCTCGAAAAACTCTGTCTCGGCACAGAGAGCTGAATCAGGGCAGAAACATCGGGGCGCCGAGCATGCCGCGCCACATCATGGCATAGAGAACCCGCATGATCACTTCGATGAGCAGCAGAAAAAGCATCGGGCCAAGATCGATGTAGCCGGGCCCCATCGGAATCAGCACCTGAAAGCGCCGCAGCACCAGATCGATGCGGTCGGTGACCGGTTTGATTGCCGGCGGCAGGCGGCCGGGCATGACCCAGGTCAGAATGACTCTGATAAAAACCACGAGTTGAAGAATGCGCAACAGTTCGATAAGCAGGCGCAGCATCATGTTTCTCCGGTGAAAAGTGCGGTGCCGATACGAACCAGGGTGGCACCTTCAGCAATCGCAAGGTGGAAATCGCCCGACATGCCCATCGACAGGTGCTGCGGGTGCCAGGCACGCCCCTGCAGACTGCGGCTGGCGGCGAACAGTTCAGCCAGTTCATGGAAGCAGGCGCTGGTGGTTGCTTCATCGGCGTCAAGCGGCGCCATGCCCATCATACCGCGCAGATCAAGGTATTCACTGTCGCGGCATTCTCTGATGATATCGAGAACTTCGGCGCAGGCAAAGCCCTGTTTGGCGCTTTCGCGTGAAATATGCACCTGCAGCAGAGCCGGGCAGAGCCGGCCGGTTTTGCGGGCCCAGGCAGCGAATTCGTCGAGCAGTTCGCGGCGGTCGAGTGAGTGTACCAGACCGGCGACCGGGTAAACATACTTGATTTTGTTGGTCTGCAGCGGGCCGATAAAATGCCAGTCGATCGGCAGGTCGGCAAGTTCGCGGGCCTTGTCACGCAGCATCTGCGGGCGGTTTTCGGCAAAATCGCGCTGACCGAGGGCGTGCATGGCTCTGATTGTAGCACTGTCGACGGTTTTGGAAACGGCGACCAGCCTGACCTGAGCCTGATCACGACCGGCAGTGGCAGCGGCGGCAGCGATGGCAGACTGAACTTTCGCAAGATTGGCGGCAAGGGGCATGGCTTTTCCTGTCATTTTTCGGGGCGGGTGCGCATGCGCAGCACATTGAGCGAAACGGGTCTGACGCTGAGACGGTCGGCAACGGTCGGGACATGGGTGATCTGCAGTGAGCCCGGTTCGGTATTGTCGACCCAGCGCTGCAGATTGCCGCCGATGCAGGCGCCGTGAATTCTGATCTTCAGGCTTTCGCCGCCGAAAAGGCGCCGGAAGGTAATGGGCGTGCCCTTTTGCGGTCTTGATTCGGCGGAATAGACGCCAGCGCCAGGCTTGTAGATGACCGCGCGGATCAGCCACTCGCTGGCGGCGCTGATGAATTCAGGGCCCGGGTTCGATTCTCTGATGTAGTTTTCGAGATCGACGGTCGAGAGGGCGGTGCCTTCGCCGGCGATCAGCAGCAGATTGAGGTTCGAGTCGATGTTGGTCGGGCCGGTGATGAATATGTGGCCGGGGGTGACGATTACCAGGTCAGAGCCGATATCACCACGCAAATAGACCGAGCGTTCAGAGAAAATCAGGCGGGCGCCCTGCAGGCTCGCGGCGCTGATGTTGTTGAAGCCATTGAAACGCATGTCGGTAGAGAGAACTATGTATTTTTCGTCGAGTTCATCCTGTTCGTAGCGGGTCGAATTCGGGCCGCGGTAGCTGTCGGAAAACAGGTGCGCCTCGCCAGGGTGGTAGTCGATTTCGTGGGGTTTGCCATTGAGAGAGCCCTTGCCGGCAGCGTCAATGTAGATACCGCGGCTTTGGCTCAGAGAACGAAGATGATCAAAATCAGGCCGCCACGGAGGAATAAACGAGTTGTAACCCTGAGAATCGCGGTCAACAAAGACGTCAGTCGGGTTTTTGCCTTCGAGACTGTCGACGGCCTGCTGCATGCGCAGGCTCGAGTTCATGGCAACGGCGGTGTTTCCCTGTTCGATGCGCGGCTGGCTGGTGCCGCGACGGTAAAAATACATGGCGGTCTGCACCGGCCCGGCAAAGGTGTGTGAGTCAACGACCACCGGGGTTTCGCAATAAAGGGGACCGCGGCTGGGTGATTCGCCGGCGCGGGCATAACGGCGACCGTAGTTGTAGGGCAGTGGCAGAGCGCCGCTGGCTGCGACAAATGGATCGCCGCCTTCAGGGGCGAAAATTTTGAACAGCAGAACCGGGTCGTGACAGACGCCCTGGCGGTTGATCAAGCCGGCATTGAAAACGGCAGCATTGGCGTTAACAAAGCTGTCGAGCGAACCGGCGGCTTCGACCCAAGACTGAATCGGAGTGCCGTAGTAGTATTCGTCGAGGCTGCTGAAAACTCCGAAATTTTTTACAAGATCATAGAGCTGCACGATCGCCGAGGTTGAATAGCGGTAGCGACCGCAGCGGCCTTCGCTGAGAATCTGGTATTGCAGGCTTTCATCGAGCAAAGGCGTGGCCGGGTTGTCTTCGGCGAAAACCTTGCGCACCGAAATGATTCTGAACCAGGCTTCGACTTTCTGGCCAAACTGCACCCAGGTGTCGGTTTCGAGGCGGTCGGCAAAGAACACGGCGGTAAGAGCGCCCGGGTTGGCGGCCCGGTCAGAGGCAACAATCGCCACCCGCATTTTTTCGATGGCATGATTGATGCCCGACTCGGCGGCGAGGCGGGCCTGACGGCTGGCGATACGCATCATGCCGAGATCGCGGTCGGCGCGGTAGACTCTGACCATCAGCGCCACGACGAGAATGACGGTAAAGCCGATCATTACAAGGATCGGCAATAGAGATTGTTTTTCGTCAGGTATGCGGGTCATTGATTTCTCAGCTGAATTATCCGTGTAAATTCACGGGAAGTGACACTGCCATCGGGAGAATCGGCCTTGAAGGTTATTTCGAGGCGGCCCGGGGAAACCCGGGTAAATTTTCCGTCATGGCAGTTGGTAACGAGTGGGTTGGCAAAGCGTCCGAGTCTTTTCATGCCGGTGGTGGCGGCAGCGTTGCGCGTCACATAGGTAAGCGAACCGTCGGCGAAGACAAAGCCCTCTTCCAATGCTGCCGGAACCAGAGCGCCGGTGTCGGCGGCGGTTCTGAAAAAACATTCACGGGAAGTGCCGTTGAAAGGATGCTCGAACTGCACCGAGTTGGCGATTTCGTTGCTTACTTCGTCGAGCATGTCGTTGATATTCTGCACCCAGGCGAATTTCTGCTGGGCGCGCTTCATGTCGTCGGAATTGAGAAAAAAGAAAAAGACCGAAGCGCCGCCGGCCACCGCAAGAAAAACGGTGAACAGGGCGATTTCCCAGAGCGTGATGCCGTTGCGACTGGTTTTCATGGTCTCGTTCTCGCGCGCAGATATTCAAGGCTGAGATTCTTGGTCAGCGGAAACATGCCCCATCTGACCTGGGCACGCACCAGCACATTGGCGGGAAACTCGGGATGTGGCAGAATCTCGACGCGGCCAACCAGATCGAGATCTTCGCAACCGGGCACCGGCTCGAAGGGGCTGCTGTAACTGCGCTCGAAGGGGCGGCTCAACGCCCCTTCCATGAGGTTTTCGAGGGCGACTGAAGCCCGCAGATGTGCATCCGATTCAAAAACCGGGATGGCTTTGATCGACCAGAGCTGCACGAACGGCCAGAGAAAAAATGTGGCAATGCCGACATAGAGCAGCTTCTCAAACATCGATCGGGGCGCTGAGTCTGACATTTTGTTCCTCTAGCCGGTTATTTCAGAGAATACAGCCCGGTTAAATCAGTTCAGGGCTGAATACTCGCGCAGTTCCTTCATGAATTTCTCGGCCATGACGATCTTTTCCTCGTCCTTGGCAACCTGAACGTAGCTTTTCCAGGTATCGATGGCTTCGTTGTTCATACCCAGCCGCTCATAGATAACAGCGAGATTGTAGAGCGCCTTGTCGAGGAACGGGTCCTGTTTGAGGGCGGCGAGGTAAACATCGATCGCCTCTTCGTAGCAGCGTTCCATGTCGAGCAGGCAGGCAAGGTTATACAGAGCCTGGGTATTGCGGGGGTAAATGTTGAGAATATCGCGATAGGCGTCCATGGCGCCATCAACATCGGATTTGCGAAATTTTTCGTAAGCTTCGGTCAGGCGGCGCGACAGATCGGAGTGCAGCACCGGCATGACGCGGGCTTTTTTAGCCTTGGTCGACGCCGTTTTTTCGGCGACCGGCAGATTTGAAGCATACTGCCGGTAATAATGGCGCACTTTGCGTACGTAGTTCTGTGTTTCGCGGAAAGGCGGCACGCCACCATACTTGTCGACATTGCCCGGGCCGGCGTTATAAGCGGCGAGTGCCAGATCGACCTTGCCATTGAAGCGCTTGAGCATCATTTTCAGGTAATTTGCGCCGCCAAGAATGTTCTGACGCGGGTTGAAGGAATCGGAGCAGCCGACCAGGCGGGCAGTCGATGGGATCAGCTGCATCAGGCCCTGAGCGCCTTTCGAAGACATCACCTGCGGGTCAAAATCAGATTCGACCTTGATGACTGATTTGATCAGATAGGGATCGATGCCGTGTGTCTGCGCCGCTTCGTTGATATATTTGCTGAAAGTTTCATCGTTGGGCAGCAGGAATTTCTGTGCCGGAGCCATCGAGCTGACGGCAAAGCTTGCCGGGGCCGGTGAATCGGGGCCCTCGCGTTCCTTTTTGCTGGTAACGACGATTTTATAATTGCGGTTCGGTGGGCTGTCAGTCAGAAACAGCCTGCCGTGCTCGTCGCGGTATGAATAAATGGCAGCGCCGGCCTGCACGGCCAGCCCAAGAGTCATTATTCCGGCAAACCACAGTGCACGTTTCAACCAGGCCCTCCTGAAGGCGATAAAAAGTTTATGTCAGAAAAGCCGCACCGATAATTCCGGTGGCCTTTCTATCGAGTTCTCCTACCAGAATCGACAAACAGCAGTGAATTCATTATAGCAGATTCAATAATTCTTCATCACCTGCCAGGAAATTTTTCTAAAAGCAACGAATTCTGATTTTTGCAAATCAGAATTCGTATGTGCTGGTTTAAGTTAAGGGTCAGCTGTTCTGGCGGTGGAGGTATTCCCAGCTGAGAACGCACGAGGTAAAGTGCCAGTTGTCGTCTTCGGAAATTTCCTTACCACTGGCGATCTTTTTTGAAATTCCTTCGCACAACCAGCATTCGCGGTGCTGATCAGCATACATGCGGGTGAGGGTTTCGAGTGTAGGGGGTTCAGTCGGCTGCGGGGGCACCACTTTGAGAACCGGTTTCTGCACGGTGGTCTCGGTTGCCGGTGCGGCGGCACTGCTGTGGTTTTCTTCGATAATTGGGGTCAGGGTTGGCACTGCTACTGAATTACTCATTACTACCTCAAAATTTTATGGTCTGCTTGGGTGGGGCAATTATAAAAGTTAAAATGTTCCGATTGCAAATCTTCTGTTTTATTCACAAGCGCCGTCTGAAGCCAGACTGGTGGAAAAAATTCCGCCTCGGGGCCGATCAGTTTACAACCTGCAACTTTTTTTGGTGCCCTTTGCACCGTGCACAAAAAGCTGCGGCATAAAACTCATTGGCAGCGGTTTTTAGCTGAAAAGTTTTTTCCGCGCGGCGATTTCTTCAGCATAACCCTGGTTCAGAGCTTCACTTAGGCGCTGTTTCAGCTGTTCTCTGAGCAGCGACCTGGCGTTGGCCAAAGCCTTTTTATGACGACCGGCGACCAGATCCGGGTCGACATCGGGGTCGTCGTAGTTGCGACTGGCGAAATTGCGTTCCAGCCAGACCTTCATATCGATCATGATAAAATCACCTTCCGTTTCAAGGATTCACATCCTGTTCATCGGAAGGTGGCACGGGGTTGTTAATGATGAATTTTCAGCAGCCGGAAATTGCCAGCACCCGCTGGTGCAGTTCAGCGTCACAGGTGGCAAGAAGCCCGTGTCGATGCCGGTAGTCGGCCGGATCGTAACTGAATGAACCGCCGGTCAGATCGCTCACTACCCCACCCGCTTCGCAGAAAAGAATTTCGGGGGCGGCGATGTCCCAGGCCTTGGTCTGGTTCGAGCTGTTAACGTAATAATCGGCGAAGCCGCGGGCGATCGCCATCAGCTTCAGACCGACGCCGCCGCAGGAAAACACCGCAGTGCCGGAGAGGCGGTCGTGAATGTTTTGCCCAAGCCGGCATGGGTGTGAGCGGCTGACGGCGAGGCGCAGCTCTGAGCCGCGACGGCCGATCTGCAGACGCTGCCAGCCCTGTGCCGGGCTATGCCACCAGCAGCCTTCGCCGGCAGCGGCCACGTAGAGGTTTTTGCCGACCGGCTGATAAACGAGCCCGAACTGCAGGTGACCTGCGACTGCCAGCCCAATCTGAATGGAGAATTCGCCGGATTTTCGGATAAATTCGCGCGTGCCGTCAATCGGGTCAATGAACCACACGCGATCGTTATGGGCCGGTGGCGTATTCAAACCGTGCTCTTCGCTGAGAATACGGTCATGCGGATGTCGCTGTCGCAGGTGGTCGATGATATGGCGGTCTGACTGGCGGTCAGCGATGGTTACCGGCTCTTCACCAGCCTTGAATTCAGTCTCGAAGTCACCAGCATAGATGTTTTCAATGATTTCAGCCGCAGACAAAGCCACCCCGATGACGTGAGCGGCATCGGGGTGCCTGAGTGGAAGATCGTTGAGCAGTTTCACACGGTGAGAACTTTTTGTTCAGGAGCCTGCAGCGGCACAGTCCAGCCGAAGGTGTCTTCGATTTCGCCATACTGAATACCGAGCAGCGTATCATAGAGCTGCTGGGCGATCGGGCCGACCTTGCGGCTGTTAACCACGTAGTCTGCACCACGATACTGCAGATTGCCGACCGGTGAGATGCTGGCAGCGGTGCCGGTTCCGAATACTTCGGTGATCGAGCCGGTAGCGATACCACCAATGACTTCGTCGATCGAAATCGTGCGCTCTTCAGCTTTAAGACCAAGCATCGGAGCTAGCTTGAGCACGCTGTCACGGGTGACGCCGGCGAGAATACTGCCGTTGAGCTTCGGGGTAACCAGAGTATTGCCGTTGAATACGAAGAAAATATTCATGGCACCGACTTCTTCGATGTAGCGATGTTCTGCGCCATCGAGCCAGAGAACCTGAGCACAGCCTTTCTTGCGGGCATTGCGGCCGGCGAGAAGGCTGGCGGCGTAGTTGGCGCCGGTCTTGGCTTCACCAAGGCCACCTTTGGCGGCACGGGTGAATTCGTCAGAGACATAGAGGCTGACCGGGTTGAAGCCTTCCTGGTAATAGGGGCCAACCGGGCTGAGAATCACGCAATAGACGTAGTTCGAAGAGGCGCGTACGCCGAGAGCATTGTCAGTTGCGAACATGAAAGGTCTGATGTAAAGAGCGGCGCCTTTACTTTCAGGTACCCAGCGCTGTTCGATCGATACGAGAGCGTTGATACTCTCAAGAAAATCGTTTTCGAGGAAATGCGGCATGCAGAGGCGGTCAGCCGAGCGGTTGAAGCGCTTTGCATTCATTTCCGGGCGGAAAAAACGGATAACGCCGTCTTTACCCTTGAAAGCCTTCAGGCCCTCGAAGATTTCCTGGGCGTAGTGCAGCACCAGGGTTGAGGGATCGATAGAAAAAGGTTGAAATTTCTTGATCTGGGGGTTATTCCAGCCGTCTTCCTCAGTAAAATCCATGGTAAACATGAGATCGGTGAAATACTTGCAGAAGCCCAGCTTGCTCGTATCAAGCATCAGGGGCTTGAGCTCGTTTTCAGACAGTGGATGAACAGCAATTCTCATAACCTTTCCTTCCTTGCTTTGTTCTGGCCATGGCCTGTTTTCTTTTAACTACAATCAGAAGATTATAAGCCTTATTCCCCGCCGATATCAAGTTATTTTGCCAGCCATCAGGACAAGCGAAAACTATACCTTTTAAGGCCGGTCAGTCGTTGCAACGCTCTGCGATCTTCGCACCCTCATAGTTCCATCTGCTCACTCTGCTCGCACGACCGGAACTCGGGCTCTGTCGCTTCCGCCATCCTGGCTCACGCGACATAACGACTCCTGTCGAAAAAGCCGCATCCTGCGGCAATCGCCCGCGTTTTGCCCTCCAGGCAAAACGTCCGGTCTTAGCGGCATCGCTTGCAGGGAACTATGGGATGCTCGACAAGCGTCGCTTATGCAAGCGCCTGACCTGCCTGAAACTAGAATTACAATAATCAGCAGCATTTGCTTGCCGGTCAGTTGTTCAGGGCCGGGAGAGTTGTGTGCAGGGGGCGGGCGGCGGCGAGTTTGTTGAGCAGAAAGAGTTCGGGCCATCTGATCAGGGTCAGTCGCAGACGGCCGGTAGTTTCTTCGAGGCTGATTTTTTCGAGACCGGCCTTGCGGGCCTGGCCGGGGTTGATCTGCCAGTTAAGCCAGCCGTTGGCGCGCTGTTTCTGGTTTTTCAGCGCATAGCGGGTCAGCAGGGCGTCGATTTCGCGGGCAACCGCGGCGGCCGGCGCAGTATCAGTGCCGGCAGCTTCGAGCTGCACCGGAAAAGCGGTTTCTTCGACTTTTTTCGCGGGGCTAATGACTTTAACCAGGCAGATATCGTCTGGCGACAGAGACGCGGGCGGCCGAGGCGCCAGTTTGACGGCGGCCGAGAAATTGACGCGGGCGATTGCCTGGCCCCAGGCGAAAAAATCGGGTTCGACGAGGTCGACCGCGAGAAAAGCGTCGACGAGTTCTGGGAAGTCGAGCATAAGACGACGGGCAAGCGCGGCTCTGATGAATTCGCGACTGCAGAAGGCCCATTTTTCGGGAATATTGAACAGCAGCCAGACCGTCTGTCTGACTACTGGCGGGCTGATTTTGAGCTTGCGGCTGGCATCGGGGCCCATGACGGTCAGACGCGCAATTTCGGCGGCCGAGGGGCAGGCACCACAGCCGGAGCAGGTTCCCCCACCCCACGGTGCCGCGATACAGGCCCTGATTTCGCGGCCGTTCTGCAAATTATGCCAGGTTCTGAACAGAAAGCTTTTTTCGACGCCGGTGGCGATATCATCCCACGGCATAACCGTTTCAGCGGTTCTTTCGCTTTCAGCCAGAGAGCGCAGGCCGCGTTTTTTCAGCGCCGCCCGCCAGAATTCGAGAACCCGGCGGCTGATTTCGCCGCGGTAGCGAAAGTTTTGCGCAATCGAGGCTTCGACGAGCAGCGGCGTGTGGCGGCGATCGGCGAAAGCGATGAATTCAGAAACCAGTGCATCTTCAGGCCCGCTGCTGATACGGGCTTCGAAACCGGCTGTTTCGACAACCGCGGCCAGTTTTTTCAGCAGCTGCGCGAGAACATTTTCGGCGGGTCGCACAGGCGCGAACTGCATTGGCGTCTGTGGCGCCCGGAAAAGGGTCGCGAACGAAAAGGTCAGGCGGGGCCGGCAACCGGAGTTCTGACAGCGCCCCTTCACCTTTTCGAGAAACAGTCTGAATTCTTCGATATCAGCCTCAGTTTCGTAGCCGGTGGCGATGAGAAAAACCTTCATCTGTCGCATATTGCGCGCCAGCAGCAGATCGATGCCGGCAAGAATGGTTTTTTCGTCGAGATTCTTCTGCAATATGGTGCGCAGACGTTCACTGATGCCTTCCATCGCACAGGTATAGGTGCGTTTGCCGGCTTCGAACTGCATGTCGAGAAGTTCGGGCGAATTCACCACCGCATCGAAACGCTGGCTTTTGATCGCAACCCGGTCGAACATCGTCGAAAGGCGCTCGACCAGCTGAAAAATATCGGAACAGGTATTGGCATTGAAGGTCATCAAAGAAATTTCGCGCAGGCCCATATTCGCCTTCAGAGAGCGGGCGGCGGCGAGAACCCTGTCGTAACTGTTTTCGCGGTAGGGTTTCTGTTCCCAGGATTCCTTGCAGAAGGAACAAAAAGACGGGCAGCCGGCTGAAACGATGACATGTGATGTCTGAGCACCTTCGTAGAGTAACGGCCCGCCGGTAAAAGTTTCTGATTCGTTACGGCAGGCGCTCTTGCTGCTGGGCACCGGCTTAAAAACGCCGTCAACCGCTTCGATCGAAGACAACGAACCGGTGGCCGCAAAAACCTGCCTGAAAGCGGCCGGGTTGTAGAACCCCGCCACCTGCTCCGCAAGCATTTCCAGCAGTGGCTGGCGTTCCAGCGAACGCTGGTCGCGCACTATTTCGAGCAGTCGGCGGAACACCTGCTCACCGTCGCCCATGACGACGCCATCGACGAGGCCGACCCCATCGGCTTCGCTGCCCGGGCAGCCATGCAGAATTGAGTGCACAAAAGAATTGCTGCCACCAAGAATGACAAGCGGTGAGCCCTGGCGGGTACGGCTGGCAATCGTCAGCGGCAGCCCCGAAAATTCAAGCATGGCCGGCAGGTTGATCAGTTCCTGCAGCACGGAGTTACTGATGGCGATGATATCGAAGGCACCAGCCGGCATTTTGCTGGTGGTGCCGGTCATCAGAGGAATCGCCGCATCACGCAGCAGTTTTTCGTCGCGATCTGGCGGCAGAAAGGCCATATCGACGTAACAACCTTCGACGGCGGCAGCCATCTGGTAGAGATAGGAATGAGTGATGCCGGCGGCAACTTCGCTGTATTCCGACAGTCTGACGATCAGAACCCGCACTTCCGCGTCGAAGAAACTGGTGGCCGGTATGGTATTGGGCTCGCCGCCGCTGAACCAGACGCCATTACCGGAAAGCAGATGGCGGTTACAGTTGAACCAGCCGGCAATGCGCTGTGCTTCGGCCCGCCAGTGTCCGTCAGAGGCTCTGCCTGTAACTGACAATTTATCAGCCTTTGCGGAAACCAAGCCAGAAGCCGACAATGAACGAGCCGGCAAAGGGCAGGTTGTAGGTTATCACTGACATCAGGCCGGTAGCCGAGCGCTCGATGCTTTCGTCGGGCACGGCGCTCTTGATTTTGTTCCAGTCGATGGTGATGAAGCTGTTGAATGCAAGCCACTGCAGCGAGATAAAAGCGACACCCACAATCAGAGCAAGCATTTTGGCGAACTTTTTGAGGGTGAAACCGACAGCCCAGCCCGCAATTCCGCCACCGCCAAGGGTGCCGAGCAGAAATTTCACGTCTGGCGGCAGCCCGCCGGACATTGCTTCAGCACCGGGCGTGGCCGGGCCGGAAGCCAGCGACTGCGCTTCCAGAAGCTCGGGAAGCATGAGCAGCAGGCCAGTCAGCAGCAGGCCGGAAACCAGGTTTTTCTTTGGTGTCAACATGAATGAGCAGTTAAAGAGCTGTTGTCAGATCAGGGTTTATTGGTGTCAGGGGCAGTCAGCAGGTCTGAAACCTTCTTGATCTGATAGATACCCTCGCCGGTGGCGACCCAGAGGTCACCGTTAAGCCAGGCAAGGCCGGTAACGGCCGCTTTGGGCAGGCCGGGCATCAGAGTCGCGATATCGAGCCATTCAGCCCCGCGCAGGGCGGCGAGGCCTTTGTCGGTGCCGACGAACAGGATTTCCTGGTTATCGCTGGCGGCGAGAGCGTTGACGACGTTGCCGGGCAGCGGACTGTTACCGGAAACGAGGTCTTCGACAATCTGGCCGGCGCGTTGCACCCACTCGCGATGCTGCGCGGTGTAGATATTCCAGGTATTGGCCATGTCGGTGACGGTGAGCCCGCTGGTGGTGCCGACCGCCAGCATACCCTGGTAAGGCATGATGACCTTGATGTTGTTTCCGGGCAGGCGGCAGTTCGACGGGCTCGCGGGCACGTCAATCAGCGATGAGCCCATGACCGATTTGGCCGGGCCGGTATAATTCTGGAACAGACCGGAAGCCATGCGGGCCATACCGGCGCGGGTGCCGACCCAGAGCTGGCCCTGGCCGTCGAACATAACCTGGGTCACTTCGTCCATGACCAGGCCGGCATTGTCTTTGCCCATCGGGGTCAGGCCGCCACCGTTCGAATAGACGACCCCGTAAGCGGTGGCGACGGCGAGTTCGCTGCCTTTGCCGATTACCGAGCGGGCGCGGCCACCGGTATAGACAGACGACCAGTTATTGCCGTCAAAACGGCAGGCACCGTTGTCGGTAGCGATCCAGAGAACATTGTCGCTGACTTTGAGGTCTTCGATGATGTCAGAGCCGAGAACATTGGTATTCTTGCGCTGATGAATCTGCCAGTTAACGCTGTCGAAGGTAAACAGGCCCTTCTGTGAGCCGGCCCAGATCTTGTTGGCAAACGCAGCCAATGAGGTAATTGCCTCTTCGGGCAGCCCCTTGCTGCGGGTAAAATGCTCGATTTCAAGTTTAGCAGGTTTTGCCGGAGCCTTGGGCGCGCCGCAGCCGGTTACGAAAAGCAGCAGAGAGCAGACGATGGCTGACAGCAGCAGATTTCTGGCGTTCATGGCTTGCTCCCGGGTTTATTTCTGGTAGATTTTCATCAGGTTGCGAATTTCCATGGTGCCTGATGCAACGCTGGTGCGATGGGTGGTGCCATGCAGAACGACGCGGGTGCCGGGCATGGTTTTGAGCTTTTCGCTCCAGGCTTCAGAAAGAACTTCGAGGCCGCGGTCTTTTTTGCCGAGGCGGTCTTCTTTAATATAGACCTTGTCTTTATGCAGCAGGATGCTGCCGCGCACGGTTTCTTCCTGGGTCCAGACTTTTGCCGGTTCGGCCGGTTTCTTTTCTTTTTTGTTGCGGCGACCCTTTTTCTGCTTGCGTTCTTCTTCGGGCAGATAATTATTGGGGTTCTTCACTTTTCTGACGGCCTGGGCGGTCCAGAGAAGAACGGTCGGCACGCTCTTTTTAACGGTTTCGCTTTTTTCTTCGCCGGTTTTCAGTTCGTATTCGGTAGCGATATTGCCGATCAGGTCGGCTTCGATAACGGTTCCGTAGTTTATCTGACCACGGTCACGCTTGTTGCGGCGGTCGCGGTATTCGCGCGGCAGGTCGAAACTGACCCAGCTGCCGGTGGCCAGCGCCAGATCCGTGGTATCAGAGCCAACGAAATCAAGAATCTTCATGCTGACGCGGTCGCGGTAGATCGATTCGACCTTGCCAATGGCGGTAAATTCAACGACCGACGCATCAGAATACAGAGTGGCACCGAGAAATATCGAAAAAACGCATGCCAGCACTGAAAACAAGACCCTCTGGCGGGCAATCAGATTCTTTTGCATTGAGTTCTCCTGCAGATAAAAAAGGATTTGAGAATGTATACCATATCTTGCCGACCGACGCAAAATTGTTATAAGTCAGACGATTTTATTTTGGGGGCGGGTGCGGGCGATGATGCCGACGCCAAAACACAGGCAGACCGGCAGAAAGCCGGCCGGGTGGCCGCTGACTTCGACGATCTCGAAATGCCGGCCGATCGTTCTGACAAGTTCGCGATAATCGAAACCCTTGTGCTGATGGCGTTTGATTCTGCCGGTATGGCCAAAAGTGGCATCGACAAGCTCGGTCAGAGAATAATTATAATTGTCGCGGCTGAAAAGTTTTTTTATCAGCCATTTTGTGAGAAAAACCGGCCCGATCTCGTTAGGAACCGTAACCAGCAGATAGCCATCGAGGTGCCGGGCGATTTTTTCGAGATAAGCATCGCACAGTTCCGGGGAAAGATGTTCGAGGGTTTCCATTGCCACCGCGAGCGTGAATTTTTCGTGGTCAGCAACCGGAATCGCGGCAGGTACGGTCACTCTGGCAAACCTGAGCGAAGGCTGCCCGGCCCAGCGCTGCTGCGCGGCCGCGAGGCCCTGTTCCCAGCCTGCATCGACGCCGAGGTAGCTGCCCGGTGATTGCGGCAGAAAATCGAGCAGTTTGCCGTCAAAGCAGCCAAGCTCGAACACTGAAGTGAGCGGAATGTGCAGGCGCACAACGGCATCGGCAACCCAGACAAACCGCGCCAGATGCAGACGGCGCCGCAAACCACCTGAAAACAGGCGTTCATTATAGCCAAAGCCATTTTTTTTGCTCTTCATATATGCTTCGGGGTGCCGGCGGTTGTTTTATTGCCGCAGATAAATTAACATAGCCTGATTCTGACAGGAAGAAATATCGACATGTTTCGTTCGCTGCTGGCGGGCATGACCACTTTCATTTTTATTTTCGGCTGGAAAATCAGTTCTGTAGCCGACCTGATACTCATTGCGTCGCTGCTTCTGATTTTTCTCGGCTTCTGGCGCGGCACTCTGCTGACCCACCGGATCATCGGCCAGGCGGTTGCCGCCCTGGGGCTGCTCTGCATCTACACGCTCGCCATCTGTCTGGTCAACGGGCTTTTCGACACCCAGATTGCGCTGCGGTCGATACGGGCGCTGCTGAATCTTCTGGGCGGCATCTGTCTGGTGAATCTCTATTATTTCTGGGGCCCGCAGACCTATTCTGAAAGGCTCAACCGCGACATCTATCTTTCGCTGGTCGCGCATGCGGTGCTGATGATCGGCATGTATTTCAGTCATCACCTGCGGGAAACGGTCTATGAAATAACCGATGCGACTTCTTACGTCAATCTTGTGACTCCGTTTCTCGATGGTTATCGCATTGCCGGGCTGACTTACGGTCTGTCACAAACCTCTGTGCTGCAGATGCTGGGTTTGCTGCTCGCCCCGATGGTGATTCGCAATGCGGCAGGCAATAGCGCCCGCCTTTTTTATCTCGCCGGGGTGCCGATCCTGCTGATTTCAATGATAATCTGCGGCCGTTCCGGCCTGTTGCTGACTCTGCTGTTTGCGCCATTCATTCTGGCGGCCCTGCTCAAAAGCGCCGTAACGACTTCACCAACCCGGAGTCTCGTCAATTTCGCCAGAATTGCCGGTGCTGCCGGTCTGGTGGCAATGCTGCTGTTTGCAATGATCAACTATTTTCCCGAGCGTTTTTCGTATTCTCTGTATCAGGCCGGCGAAATTTTTCTTGCCCTTGAACTCAAGGGGCCGGGCGTCGAGGTGCTTTCCCCGATGTTTTTTCTGCCCGACAGCTTGCCCGAGTTTATCTTTGGCTCTTCGAATCTTGGCCGCGGCAGTCTCGAATACATTCCTTCCGATGTCGGCTGGGTCAAAACCCTGTTTGCGATTGGCCTGATCGGAACGGTCCTGATGCTGGTTCCCTTTCTTCTCGGCATGCGCGCGGCCCTGCTCGTCGCAAAAACCGACCTCTATGCCGGCTTTGCCGGTTTCTGCGTTTTTCTTTCAGCGCTGCTGCTCAACACCAAAGAGCTCGCCCTGCTGACCCGCAACCAGTGGTCGGTGCAGGTGCTGATCCTGACGCTGCTCTGTTTCAAAATTGCCGGAGCCGGCGAAAAGACCGCCGAGGCTGCGCATGCCGGCTAAACTCTGGCTGAATGCCGGCAAACTGCTGTGTGGCAGCGGCCTGAGCGCAATCATGCTGCTGCTGACCGCCGCCGTCAGTGCCAGAACTCTCGGAACGCACGATTTCGGGGTTCTCGTCTTCGTTCAGGCTCTGGCTCTGGTTGTCGGCCAGATTTTCAGTTTCAACGCCTGGCAGGCGGTGGTGACTTTCGGCAGTCAGGCAGTGCAGCAGAACGACGAAGACAGACTCGGGAAAATCGTAAAGATGGCTTTCTGCCTTGACCTGGCCGGCGGCTTCGTCGCCTGGCTGACGCTGTTCGCCGCCGGGGGCATGCTGGTCAGAATGGCCGGCTGGCCGGCAGAAGCGGCCTCGATGCTCATGGTCTACAGTCCGGCTGTTATTTTCAGCGGCACCGGGGCAACGATCGGCTCGCTGCGGCTCTTCAGACATTTCGGAATTCTGGCAGCCGCGCTGGCGATCGCGCCCCTGTTCCGGCTGCTGGGCACTTTCGCGGCAATGTTCTACGGTTGCGGTCTTTACGGTTTCGTCATTGTCAACCTTGCCGCCACCCTGGCTGGCCAGCTGGCGCTCTTCAGCATGACGGTCAGCAGTATCGGCCGGCAGAGGGTTTTCGCTTTCTTCAGCCGGCCGGTTCGCGGTTTCTGGCAGGAATTTTCTCAATTCAGAGCGTTCGTCTGGACCACGAACCTGCATTCGACGCTGAAAATGCTGAGTCGCGAGGCAGATCAGCTGCTGACTGCCGTTGTCATAGGGCCAGCCGGCATTGCCCTGCTGAAGGTCGCCCGACAGTTTGCCAGAATTCTGCCGATCTTCGGCGATCCGCTGTATCAGACGCTTTTTTCAGAACTGAGCGAGTTGCAGGCGCAGGGGCGCAGGCGTGAATTCGCACAGCTGGTGCACAGATCGGCGGTCACGGCCATGCTGAGCGGTATTGCCGGCCTGCTCTTTTTCTGGCTTTTCGGTCGACCGGTAATCGTCATGGCTTTTGGCGAAAGCTTTGCCGGCGCCTGGCTGACGGCGATGATCTTCATGGTGGCAATGATCCTCGGACTGGGCGGGATTCCACTGCAGCCGGCAATGCTGGCGCTCGGGCAGCCAGAAGCTTCTTTCAGAATCAACCTGCTGGCCACCACGGTTTATCTGGCGGCTCTGCTGCCTCTGGCGGGCAAATTCGGAATCGAAGGTGCCGCCGGTGCTTATGTGCTATATTTTGTCATCTGGGATACACTTATGTATATTCGCCTGAGAAAAGAGATGGGTGGCAATGACTGATCGGCGTCAGCAGCAGGAATCGCTCTACCGGTTTCCGTATCACTATCTGCCGCAGCTTGACGAAAGCGGTGGATTCAGCAGATTCATGGCGCTGAGCTGGGGGTTTGGCTACCTCTGCTGCCTGCTCAACGCAGCGGAAGAAATTCTCGCGGCGGCACCGGCAAGCATTCTCGACGTCGGCTGTGGCGACGGGCGCCTGCTTTCGCTGCTTGCCGGCCGCACAGACGCGGCTCTCACCGGCATCGACAACAGTGAAAAGGCGATTGCGCTGGCGCGGGCCCTCAATCCCGGCCGGAATTTCATCGCTGGCGGCCTTGACGGGTTTAATGAAAAATCTGCCTGTGTCAGTTGTCTCGATGTGCTCGAACACATCGCCGACGGCGAGACTGCCGGGTTTATCGACCGGATCTGCGACCTCGTGCAGCCGGGCGGCCGATTGATCGTCGGGGTTCCGTCTGTTAACCGGCCCTTCTCAAGCAAGCATTACCGCCATTATAGCGAGTCGACGCTTCTCGCTCAGCTGGCAGCAGAAACGCGCGGTCTGACCGTCGAAAAGGTCAGGCACGTTTTCAATGGCAGCGACCGGCTTTTTCGTCTTTACAGTCGACTGACCTGTAACCGCTGGTGGTTTATCGGCTGCGGTTCTGTCGAGACGCTGGTATGGCGGTATGTCTGGCAAAGGCTGCGGCAGGCTGAGCCGGCGACCGGGCATCAGATTCTCGTGACTCTGCGGCGACCGGCATGAAAATAGCGTATTTCGCCAGTTCGAGTCTGCCGTCGTGCAAGGCCAACAGCGTTCAGGTGCTGCGCATGTGCGAAGCCATGGCCAGGGCCGGCCATGAAGTGCGGCTGTTCGCCCGCAAAGGCACACCGGCCATGAGCAGCGACGGGATTTTCAGTTATTATGGCATCGCACCGATATTTTCTCTGCAGCTGATCGCAGCCCCACAAGCCTGGTTCATCGGCGGCATACTCTATGGCAGTCGGGCGGCAGCCGCCATGTTTCGCGATAAATGGCGGCCCGACATCATCTACGGCCGTAACCTTTATGCCCTGCTGGCGGCGCCGGCCGGCGGCGCCGACCTTTATTACGAATCGCATGCGGCGCCAACCAACCCGGGCCGCCGACTGCTCGAAAGACTTCTGTTTGCCTTGCCGAACTTCAAAAAGTTGATCGTCATCAATCAGAAACTGCGCGAGTTCTATTTTGAGGCTTTTCCGGCACTGACCAGATCTGGCAGAACCTCCACAATTGTCGCTCACGACGGAGCCGCAGCGCCTGAAGGAATTTTCTCAGACGCTGAAATGGTCATAAAACCCGGCAAAAAGCCGGTAATCGGCTATGCCGGCGGGCTCTACCCAGGCAAGGGCATCGAGATCATCGCGCAACTGGCAGAGCGTCTGCCGGGTTGCGTTTTTAAAATTGCCGGCGGTTCTGCTGGCGAAATCAGCCAATGGCGCAACTACTGCCGGGCCGGCAACATCGAGTTCGTCGGGCATCGGCCGCATGCCGCGATTCAGGGCTTTCTTGCCGACTGCGATCTGCTGATCGCCCCGTATCAGAGAAAAGTTTCGAGCGAGCCATCGGGTGTCGGCGACATTTCTGCCTGGATGTCGCCGCTGAAAATTTTTGAATACATGGCGGTTGGCCGGCCCATTGTGGCAGCGCGACTGCCGGCGATCGAAGAAATTCTTACCGACGGGCGAAATGCACTTCTGGTTGAACCAGACAAGATTGCAGCCTGGGTTAACGCCATTGAAAGGCTGCTCGACGATCGCAAGTTCGCCGGCAGACTGAGCCGGCAGGCACAAAACGACCTCATCGCCGGCTATACCTGGCAGGCAAGAGTCAGCCGCATTTTTACAGATAAAAAGACATTTGTAACTTTAAACCGGTTCGGCGGCCCGGTCTGTCGGTCAGAGTCAGAAAATGCTGTGCAAAGCCGAAACGGAAAAATCCGCTGTCTGCATGTGATAGGCGATCTCAGCCAGGGTGGCAGCGAAAAGATGCTGTGCCGGCTGCTGCTCAACTCTGACCGGAACCGCTTCGAGCACCAGGTTGTCACGCTGCTGCAGCCCGGGCCGCTTGCCAATGATCTTGAAAAAGCCGGCATCAGAGTTTTCAGTCTGCAGATGCCGCGAAAACTGGCGATAACGACGACGTTTCAGGCGGTTGTCAGACTGGCAGCACTGATGGCGGCGAAAAAACCCGACCTGGTGCACGCCTGGATGTACAACGCCGATATGCTGGCGCCGCTGTCAGCATGGCTGGCCGGCAAAATACCGGTTATAACGAGTATCAGACATGGGTTGAGCCAGGCAGACAGCTGCCAGATCAGGTTGATGGCAGGCGCCGCCGCTTTTGCCAGCCGGTTCAATGCAGTCAGAGTAGTTGCCTGCTCGGCGACGACTGTGCAGAATCACGTCAAAGTCGGGTTTCCTGAGTGTATTCACGTCATACCGAATGGTTTTATGCTGCCGGAAAAACCTGCGAGCAGGACAGATGCAGAGAATCTGGCCCGCATGCTCGGCATCGCCGGCAATTTCCCGCTGATTGGCGTCATCGGGCGTTTCACCCCGGAGAAGGACCATCAAACGCTGGTTAAAGCTGCCGCAATTGTCGGCAGGGAGTTTCCGAACGCCAGATTTGTGCTGTGCGGAGCCGGCACCGAAGCAGAAAATGCCGAATTGAGCGCCATGATTGAAGCGGCAGGTGTCGGCGCCGGTTTTATCCGGCTCGGGCAGCGCAGTGATCTGCCGGTTATCATGCGCGGTTTGAGCTTTGTGGTGTCGGCGTCGCGGGCAGAGGCTTTTCCGAATGTCATCGGCGAAGCGATGGCAGCCGGAGTTCCTGTAGTTGCGACCGCAGCCGGCGACTCGGCTTTGCTTGTCGGCGATTGCGGGCTGCTGGTGCCGGTTGGTGATGTGCAGAAACTGGCAGCAGCGATAAGCGAAATGCTGCACTATAATGCTGAACAGCTGCAGACGCTTGGGTTGAAAGCGCGCCGGAGAATCGCGACATTATTCGGCATTGACGGGGTTGTTAAACAGTACGAGAAGCTGTATCTTGAGTTGGCCAATGAACATTGAAAACGACAACAAACCCGCAGGCGGGCGACTGCTGCGTCTCGATCTCGACATGCTGCTTCTGCACCTATGGCAGATGCGGCGGCGGCTGTGCGCATTCATGGCGGCCGGGGCAGTTCTGGCTCTGATCGGCAGTCTGTTCGTAACCCCGCTTTATACTGCCGGCGTTACGTTTCTGCCGGTGGGTTCGAAGCAGCTTTCGGTGTTTCTCAAGAGCCGGGCTGCGGCGAAACTGGTGCTGAACGAACTGCCGGAAGTGAAAAACCTTCTGCAGGTAAAGAATCCGACACTGCCGAACTACGCCATCGAGTTGAGCAAGGCGGTGAATATCAGCCGCCCGACCCGATCAGAGCAGCCATTCGCTTTTGAAGTCGAACTCGCCAATGCCACCATGGCGGCGCAGGTAGCCAATACCTACATGACCCTCGTCGCTTCGTTCGTCAATTCGCCCGAATACGATCTGGCGCAGCGCAATACCCGCTTCATCAAAGAGCAGTTCGATTATTACTCGAACAGTCTGCGCGAGGCTGAAGATGCTCTGCGCAAGTTCCAGGAAGAGCACGGCATCATACTGCTCGACAGCCAGACAGCGGCTACGGTCGGTCTGGTCGCTCAGATAGAAGCCCGGCTGGTGAAAAAGGAAGTCGAGCTGCAGGCGCTGCAGAGCACGCCAGAGAACCCGGTTGCCAGAAAAAGGGCCAATGAAATTGCCGCGCTGAAAGACACTCTTGCAGAGCTTAAAGGTGAGCAGGAAAACATGATATTCGCTGCCGGCAATCCAGACACCGCCGGCCGGCCCGGTCTGTCGCCAGGGCTCAATGACGCTCCCAGACTGAGACTTGAGCATCAGAAGCTGCGCCGCGAAGTCTCGCTTGCGGAGCAGACCTGTCTGCACCTTCAGAGCCAGTATACTGCCGCCCGCATTCAGGAAGAGCGGGAGGGCGTTTCTTTCATGACCATCGACCGGGCCATTGTGCCCGAAAAAGCCTCATATCCGTGCCGCCCTCTGTTCGCACTTGCAGGCGCCCTGCTTGGGCTGCTGCTTGGCCTGGCGACGGTGATCAGAACCGGCCCGCTGCCGTCTTGACTGATCAGGGGGCCGATGATAGACTTCGGCTTTAACTGCTTCACAGGAAAGGCACTTTAAACATGCAGCGAAGCGAACTTGAAAAGATTCTGGAAGGGTTTTCCAGATGCAGCCTGGCAGTGCTGGGCGATGTGATGCTCGATGAATTCTGCTGGGGCAAGGTTGACCGCATTTCACCCGAAGCCCCGGTTCCGATCGTTCAGGTCAAGACCGAAACCTGGCGCCCGGGTGGCGCTGCCAACGTCGCATCGAACCTGGTCACTCTCGGCGCCAAAGCCCATATTTTCGGTATTATCGGTGATGACGGCGCCGGCCGCCGCCTGACCGAGGAACTGCAGAAAGACAAAATCGGCACTGCCGGCCTGATTATCGATTCCGGCCGCCGCACCTCGGTAAAAACCCGTATTCTTGGGCAGAATCAGCAGATGATCCGTGTCGACCGTGAAAATACTGAAGCGATCGATTATCAGCGCCAGAAAGACATTCTCGGAGTGCTGCTCGACATGGCCGATGAACTCGACGGTGTCATCGTCTCAGATTATGCCAAAGGCGTCATCGTCGAAGACCTGTTCAAGGAAGTCGTGACCCGCTTCAGAAAGCTTGGCAAATTCATCGCCGTCGACCCGAAGCTGAAGAATTTTCCGATTTACAAAAAGCCGACGATCATCACTCCGAACACCAAAGAAGCCGAATCGGCTCTGGGCCGTGTATTCGAGAGCGAAGCCGACGTCATGAAGGGTGGCATCGATCTGATGAAGAATACCGGTGCCGATTCGATACTGATCACCCGCAGTGAGCATGGCATGAGTCTGTTCGAAAAGGGCAGAGAGCCGGTCACGATTCCAACCCGCGCCCTGCAGGTATTCGATGTTACCGGCGCCGGTGACACGGTGATCAGCACCTTCAGCCTTGGCCTGGCATCGGGCTGCAGCATGCCGGTTGCCGCGGAAGTGGCCAATCTGGCCGCCGGGGTCGTTGTCGGCATTGTCGGCACCGCAGCCGCCAGTCGCGAACAGGTGCTCGAACATTATGACCGCAGTAATTTTGCCAGCCGCAACCGCGCACAGTAAATCCGGTTCAGCTCTGCTGAGCCGTTCTGAACTGAAGTGAAAGAACAGACAATGAAAAAATATTTTCTCGAAGATCTGAACGCGCTGCGGCTCACCGCCTGGTCGGCCGCCAGAACCGAACTCATCGATCACTTTGCCGGAGCGGTAGAGATTATGGTCAAGGCTCTCAAAGCCGGCCGCCGCATTCTCGTCTGTGGCAACGGCGGTTCTGCCTCTGATGCCGAACACATGGCCGGCGAACTGGTCGGGCGTTTCGGCTACGACCGCGCATCGCTGCCCTGCGTTTCGCTCTGCACGCCATCGGCCACTTTTACCGCCATCGCCAATGATTATGGCTATGAGCAGGTTTTCAAACGCCAGGTGCAGGGCCTCGGCAGCGCCGGCGACGTGCTCGTCGGTCTCTCGACCAGCGGCAATTCGCCGAACATCGTCGAAGCCTTCAAAGCCGCAAAAGAGCTGAAAATTGCGACGATCGCCATGACCGGCAGCCGAGACTCAAAGCTGTCACAGATTGCCGATCTGACGGTTCGCGCCCCGTCGGCCCGCACGCCGCGCATTCAGGAAATTCACGGTCTGCTGCTGCACAGCATGTGCCGGGCGATCGAAGAAGAAATTTTTCCGGGCAAAGCGCCGGCACCGGCTCTGCCGGCCGGCAAAATCGTCAGCGGCAGCGATCTGCCAGTTCTTGCTGCCGCCCTCAAAGATTATCAGTCGGTTTTCACCAACGGCTGTTTCGACATTCTGCACCCGGGCCATGTTTATGTGCTGAACGAATCGCGCAAATTTGGTGAACTGCTGATTGTCGGCCTGAATACCGATGCCTCGATCAAGCGGCTCAAGGGGCCGACCCGCCCCTATCACTGCTTTGCTGACCGGGCCATGGTGCTGGCGGCTCTCGAATGTGTCGATTACGTCGTCGGTTTCGATGAAGACACACCAGAAAATCTGATCAAAACACTGACTCCCAAAATTCTCGTCAAGGGCGGCGATTACACCCCTGCAACCATCGTCGGAGCCGACTGGGTAACCAGCCATGGCGGCTGTGTCAAAGTCGTACCACTGCTCGAAGGTCATTCAACCACAGGAATTCTCACCAATGGCAACGGTAAATAAACGCGGCTATTCAGTTATCGGTGTCGTTCCGGCCCGCTTTGCCTCGACCCGGCTGCCTGAAAAAATGCTCGCCGATCTCGGCGGCACCCCGCTCGTGGTCATGACTGCCCGCTCGGCAATGGCGAGCGGCGCTTTTGACGCGGTCATGGTAGCCACCGATTCACAGCGGATCGTCGACGTCGTCGAACAGGCCGGTTTCAAGGCTTTTCTCACCGACCCGGCGCTGCCTTCAGGCACCTGCCGTATCGGTGAAGTTGCGAAACTTACCGATGCCGATGTTTATGTAAACATTCAGGGTGATGAGCCCCTCATCGACGGTGAAGGGCTGCGGCGCGTCGCCGACGCCTTCGCTGACCCGGCGGTCAATATGGCGACTCTCAGTTTTCCGCTGCGCGCAGAAGATGAGAACAACCCGAACGCCGTCAAGCTGGTGACCGACGCCAGAGGTGATGCTCTCTACTTCTCGCGCAGTCTGCTGCCGTTTCCGCGCAGTCGTGACGGTTTTGCGCCGCGCAAGCACATCGGCGTCTACGGCTATCGCCGTGCCACACTGCTGCAGCTGCTCGAACTTCCGGCCTGCGACCTCGAAAAGATCGAAAGTCTTGAACAGCTGCGGGCACTGTATCATGGCATCAAAATCAGGGTTTTACCTGCTGCCCGTGATTCGATCGGCGTCGATACCCAGGCCGATCTCGACCGGGTCAGAAACGAACTGGCCAGAAGCGGCACTGCCGCCTGATCTTTTACAACCTTAACCGCCGCATGCTTTTTCAGGTGCGGCACTGCAATTGAAAGCCCATTTAAACTTTCCGGCGTTCCAGAGAGAGTCTGACAGCCGGATATGAGGGCTTTTACAAGATCTGCCGAATTCAGGAGAACGAAAATGTCGCATTATGTATTTATTACCGGTGGTGTTCTTTCTTCGCTTGGCAAGGGCATTACCGCCGCGTCGCTCGGCATGCTGCTGAAGGCCCGCGGCCTCAACGTCACCATCATGAAATGCGACCCCTATCTCAACGTCGACCCGGGCACGATGAGCCCGCATCAGCACGGCGAAGTTTTCGTCACCGAAGACGGCGCCGAAACCGACCTCGACCTCGGCCACTACGAGCGCTTCATCGACATCAACCTGAGCCGCAGCAACAGCATCACCACCGGGCAGGTCTATTCGACGGTCATCGCCAAAGAACGGCGCGGTGATTATCTCGGCGCCACCGTGCAGGTGATTCCGCATATCACCAACTGCATCAAGGAAAGTATCATCAGAGCGGCAACCATCAATGACGCCGATGTCACCATCGTCGAAGTCGGCGGCACCGTCGGCGATATCGAAAGTCAGCCCTACCTCGAAGCCATCAGGCAGATGCGCAGCGACGTCGGTCGCGACAACGTCTGCTATATTCACGTCACCTATATTCCGTATTCAAAGGCTATCGGCGAAATGAAGTCGAAGCCGACGCAGCATTCGGTCAAGGAAATGCGTGCCATAGGTCTGGCACCCGATCTGATCGTCTGCCGCACCGGTCGTTCGCTGACGCGCGATGTCCGTGCCAAAATTTCGCTGTTCTGCGATATCGACGCCGATAACGTTCTTGAAGCCAAAGACGTTGACTGTCTCTATGAAGTGCCGCTCGAAATGGAAAAACAGAATTTTTCAGAACTGGTGCTGAAGCGTTTCAAACTTGGCGCCGCCGAGCCGAATCTCGACCATATCAGAGAGTTGATCAGAAAAGTCAAAAACCCACAGGCTGCGAAAATACGCATCGGGCTGGTCGGCAAATACATGAAGCTTGCCGACGCCTATCTGAGCGTTATCGAGTCGTTACAGCATGCGGCGGCCCACTTCGATGCCGCTCTCGATCTTGTCTGGGTCTCTTCCGAGCAGGTCGAAAAAGACGGCGCCGAAGCTCTGCTCAAGGATCTGCATGGCGTTATCGTTCCGGGCGGTTTTGGCGAACGCGGCATCGAAGGCAAAATCGAAGCGATCAGATACTGCCGCGAAAAGAAAATGCCGTTTTTCGGCCTCTGTCTTGGCATGCAGTGCGCTGTTATCGAGTTCGCCCGCAATGTCGCCGGCATCGCTGACGCCGGTTCTTCAGAATTCAACGCCGTCAGCCCGGTAATCACTATGCTCGGAACCGGTGGCCAGCCTGGCAATATTGCCACCGGCGCCGGGATGCGCCTGGGCGCCCTGCCCTGCCGCATTGCAGAACACACCCTGGCCGCGAAGCTCTATGGCTCGACATTGATTTATGAACGGCACCGCCACCGCTATGCGGTCAACAGCGAATACAAAGCCCGCATTGCCCGTAAGGGTCTCGTCGTCAGCGGCACCAGCCCCGACGAACAGGTAGTCGAAATCGTCGAGATCAAAGACCACCCGTTCTATATCGCCTGCCAGTTCCACCCCGAATTCAAATCACGGCCGATGCGCCCGCACCCGCTGTTTCAGGGCTTCTTCGCCGCCGCCTTGAAGCGGGCCTGAATATAATAGAAGCAGGTATTTATTTATATTCTGCAGCTTCGGCCTATCAGCCGGGTTGCTTTTTTGCTGACAGGAGGTCAGCGATACTCGGCAGCATCAGGATAGATGCTGCCGGGTGCTCCAGGCGGATTCTGTTCTTAAGCTCTCGCTCAGCAGAACCGCTCTATCCTGCGCGGTTCTGCATAAGCACATCCTGTGCAAAACAAGCTTACGAAAAAGGCCATGGCGCGCACATTCCTGTTGCGCCATAGCATAACCGCCATCCTGGCGTAACAATCCCGTCTTCTCGCCTCGCAATTCCTGACCAGTGCTAATAAATTCAAGCTTATTGATTCAAGTCGGAACAGAAATTATTCGATCATGAAATCAGGGTTTTGAAGGTCTGGGCGACGGTGCCCTGCTGCAGCAGACTGTCGATCTGAGCGATCAGGTCGCCGCGTCTGACTTTGGGCAGAATGGCTTTGATGGCCTCGACGGCGGCGGGGCGCATGCTGAACTCTTCGACGCCCATGGCCAGCAGAGCGAGAAAGCCGGCCGGATCAGCAGCCATTTCGCCGCAGACGCCGACTTTGATACCCAGCTTCTGGGCATCTTTGACACAGGTGTTGAGAAAGCGCAGAAAAGCCGGGCACATGTGGTCGGCAAGACCGGCGAGTTTCTCGTTGGTGCGGTCGATGGCATAGAAAAACTGCAGCAGATCGTTGGTACCAAGGCTGATATAGCGGGTATAACGACTGATTTCATCGAGCATGAACACCGCTGAAGGCACTTCGAGCATTATGCCCCATTCGGGTATCTTTTCGGGTTTGAGTTCATCGACGACTTTTTTATAGATATCGGCGAGCGCGGCCAGTTCAGCCGGCACCGAGACCATCGGAAAAATTATACGGCAGTTGCCGTGCTGCGCCGCTTTGATCATTGCGCGCAACTGCGGCACGAGAATATCGGGGCGGGCCAGCGAGAATCTGACTGATCTGAAGCCCATGGCCGGGTTTTCTTCGCGGGCGAGCGGCACGTAGCGCAGTGGCTTGTCTGAACCGATGTCGATACTGCGCAGCACCGCCATTTCTGGGGCGGCTTTCACCACTTTACTGTAAACATCGCACTGAAATTTTTCAGAAGGCAGATCCATGCTTTCCATGAAAACGAATTCGCTTCTGAACAGGCCGATACGTTTGATATCGTGTTTTTTCAGCAGGGCAAGCTCTTCGGTTCGCGCCACATTGGCGCCAATATGCACCTTGAAGCCGTCAGCCGTCGTATCAGAAAGGGACACAGCAGTGCTTTTCTGTTTCAGACTGGCCTTGAAAGTCTTTATTTCGGCCTCTTCGGGGTTGAGAAGAACGCGACACTCACGACGGGTATCGATGAGAATCGTATCGCCGGTGCGCGCTACGAGAGAAAGATTCGCCAGCCCGAAGACCGACGGAATTCCGAGAGCGCCGGCAAGAATCGCCACATGCGAGGTAGCTCCACCGGTGTCGAGGCAGACACCCATGAGTTCGCCGCGGGCAAAATCGAGAATCTCGCTCGGGGTGACTTCCTGGGCGACAAGGACATAGGGTTCGTTGCCGATTTCGGCAGCCGGGCCTTCGAGGCCCATGAGATGCCGCAGCAGGCGGTCGCCAACGTCTTTGATATCGATGGCACGTTCACGCAGATAAGGGTCTTCAATGGCTCCGAAAATGCTTTGCAGTTGATCGACGGTATTTCTGACGATACTTTCAACGTTGACCTTTTCCTTTTTCAGGCGGGCAACGATCTGCGGCTTGAACTGAGGGTCTTCAAGCATCAGCAGGTGTGAATCGAAGATCGCGGCATATTTTTCGCCGTGACGTTCTTCGGCCCGCCGCCTGAATTCATGGATATCAGCGGCTGTCATACGAATAGCCGCTTCCAGGCGTTCGAGCTCGTGATCGATCTGGTCTTCGGCAACCGGTTCGCGTTTAACTTCTATGCGTTTACGGAACACATAGCTGCGGGCAAGGCAGGTGCCGCTCGAACCAATGATACCGGTTAGAACCACCGACTGTTTCTGCGCTTTTTCGGGCATTTCAGGCCATTTCCTCACCGAACCCGCTGTCGATGAGAGAGGCAATCGCGTCGACAGCTTCGACTTCATCACTGCCATCGGCGGTGATCGTAACTTTCTGACCCGGCCCGGCAGCGAGCATCATGACACCGAGAATGCTTTTGGCATTGATTTCGGTGTCTTCCTTGATCAGCTGGATTTCCGATTCGAATTTACCGGCCAGCTTGACCACGAGTGACGCCGGGCGCGCGTGCAGCCCAAGCTTGTTTCTGATCTCGACTTCTTTTCTTTTCATGCTGTGTCCTTATATCAGTATTCCCCAGTGATAGAGCACCAGAGCAAAAATCATCAGCAGAAAGGAAATCAGCAGCACATCGACTCTGGCGCGATAGGCATAAGTGCCGAGCGTCACCAGCAGCAGGGCGCCGAATCCCTGAACTACCTTTTCACCGAAATAAAAATATTCAAGCGGCAGATTGGTCAACAGAAAGGGAGTATGCACGTTGACATGGTTCGGAATCAGGTAGGCGAGCAGCACCATGGTTCCGAGGCGCAGAGTCTGCCGGATCTGCGGAAACTGGAACTGGCGCAGCGACCTGATTACATGGGTTCCCTCGCGGTAGCCCCAGAAAATGCCGGCGAATCTGAAATACAGATGCGGCAGGTTGTAGATAGCGAGAAAAATCAGGGGAGTCAGCAGATAGTTGCCAAGTGCGAACACCAGGGCGACGGTGGCGACGAAGGGGCGCCAGCTGTCCCAGAAGAGGCCGTCACCAATCGCGGCACAGGCGGTCATCAGACCTTCTTTGGTGTCATGAATGACATCTTCACCAATTTCGCCACGGCTCAGACGTTCTTCGAGAGCGAGAGTCACGCCCATTACCACCGAAGAAAAATACGGATTGGTATTGAAATACTCAAGATGGCGGAGATAGGCGGCCTCACGGGCCGGGCCAGGGCTGTGCAGCTGATCGATACCGGGCCTGATCGCGTAAAGAAAGCCCATACTCATCATACCGCGGTAGTTCCAGGAGGCCTGCAGAAAGAAACTGCGAAAGGCAATGCGGGCAAGGAGGGTGCGGGGCAGCGTTCTCATTTTTTTGCCCCTTTATGATTTCGATACATGACGATGCCGGCGGCGATAAAGGCCAGAAAAATCTTTGCCGGCAGCAGCGTGAAAATGACGATGGCGCCGATGAAATATCTGGTTTCTTCGCGGTCTTTCAGAACCATGCTGGCGAGCACCGCAAAACCGACGGCGGGCAGCAGGCCCTGGACCACGATAAAACCGCTGCCATGTTTGAAGCTGAGCGTCTGAGTAAAGTATTTAAGCGGCTCGATGCCGAGCCAGACAACGAGAAAGCAGAAGATAAAGGCTTTGGTAAAGGTAAAAAAACCGCCGAGAGTGTGCCCGACCGCGATTGCCCACAGGTTGTTATCTTCGACCTTCTGACTGACCCAGGTATCGAGACTTGTATTAAGGCGCCTGACGAACATGTCGAGACTGCGGCCAAGCAGGCCCAGGGCAACGGCAAGCAGCAGGGCCACCGTGTAACAGACTTCACGTTCTGAATATGATTCGTATGAATGCCCCGAAATAAAGCCGAGCGCGACCGAAAGAACCGAGGCCAGCGCCGCGTCGGGTGGCACATTCATGCCGAGTGGCAATTGTTCGATCCAGACCAGTTGCAGAATTACGCCGACCATCAGCCCGAGCTTCAACCCGGCGGCCGCTTCACCGTAGAGATTGCCGAGAAAAAGGCCGGTCAACGGAGCGGCAACGATCGGCTGTGAGATCATGAACTGCCAGGTGGCAGTTGAATCGAGATCGACAATTCCGCCAATCAGAGCGATCAGGAGTGAGGCTAACAGATGTTCCGGCATTTGGTCTCCATGATCCGCTCAGCGGTGATTGTTCTTCCACTCGTTGGCGAGATCATTCAGGGCATATTCAGGGCTGAGATCGCCGTTAAGAACCTGTTTGAGCTTCTCGCCGAGCGGAGCGTAAACTTCGCCGCGCAAAGGGCTGTTGATGACTTTTCGACTGGTCTGCAGCTGCCTGATGAAGGTCTGCAGATATGGGTCCTGTTTGAGTTCGGGAGCGCTGAACACAGTGCGACGGGCCGGCAGACCGAAATTGACCATGGTCAGGCGTTTCTGCACTTCGGGGCTGAACATGTATCTGGCGAATTTAAGCGCGGCGGCGCGATGTTTGGTCGTGCGCGCAATGACGACGGTCTGGCAGCCGGTTGGCGAGAAACTGCCGTGCGGCCCCTGCGGCAGAGGGGCAATACCGAGATTGCTGTTGTCATCCTTGAAGGCTGAACCGGCAATGACGGTGCGAATCGCCCATGGCCCCGAGAAAATCATGCTGACCTGGCCGCTGCCAAAGCTGCCCATCATTGTCTGGTAGACGTTAGAGCGCAGATTTACCGGCGGCACTGCCTTGAGGCGGTCTTTCAGATGCAGCAGGAATTCCATCGCCTTGCGGGCCGGGTCGGAGTTGATGGCCAGTTCGCCTTCGGGCGAAAAATACTGCCCGCCGAAGCCGAAGAAGAACGGCTCGAAATACCAGCCGTTCGGGTAGATAAAATAGCCGTAGCGGCCGAGGTTGGCATCAGTGAGGGCTTCAGCGGCGGCCGAAAATTCGTCGAAATTTTCGGGCACTTTGATGTTCTTTTCCTTGAGATGGGCGCGATTGTAGAACAGTGCCAGGCAGTCGACCGAAAGCGGAATTGCCCAGTATTTATCATCGACGGTGATGACGCCGCGGGCGATCGGCACCATGTCTTCGAGTTCTTCTTTGATTTCTTTCTCGGCGATTTCGGCAACACAGTTGTTTTTGACGAAATCGTTGACCCAGAAGCGGTCGGCGCGCAGCAGATCAGGGCCGGCGCCGGCCTTGATCGCCTCTTTGAACTTTTCGCGGGCCTTGTAGAACTCGACGGACACCTGGTTGACCTCGACGCCGGGGTTGGCGGCGCAGAATTCCTTGATGATTTCTGGCATCGCCTTCGCTTCGGCGCCTTCCATGGTGTTCCAGAATTCGAGCTTGATCGGGCCTGAGCCGCCCGCATCACCGCTGCCGCCGGAACAGGCGGTCAGCAGCAGCAGACCTGGCAGCAGCACAGTGGCCAGCAGGGTAGAAAACCACCGCCACCGGGTTCCTGAGGTATTGACTGTTGCAGAACTTTTCATCAATGGCTTCAGGCCTCTTTATGTCAGAGAAGGAGGGTTTTTGCCCCTCCTTCGACTTTGGTGCGCAAGCTCAGCAGACGCTCAGCACCAGACTCAATCAGCTTTGCGTTTGATTCTGGTGGTGTCTGACTGTTTGAAAAGATGGAAACGACTGACCGGAATGTGCGCGGTGACCTTCTGGCCGACTTCGACTTTGACCGAAGGCTCAACGCGGGCGTTGATGCTGTGGCCGTTGCATTCGAGGTAGAGATAGGTTTCGGCGCCCATCGGTTCGATCAGTTCGACATTGCAGGGCAGTTCGAGACTGGGGATAGACTTGTCGGCATTGATGAGAATGTGTTCGGGTCTGATGCCGAGGAACATGTCGTTTTCGAATTCATTGGCAAAATGGTCGCCGAGGGTAATCTGCCAGTTGTGGGTACGGTCGCTGCTTTTACCGGGCTGCAGAACCATGCCCTTGTCGTCGCGCTTGACTTTAAGGATGTTCATCGGCGGTGAGCCGATGAAAGTGGCGACAAAGACGTTGGCCGGGCGATCATAGATGACGCCGGGCACGTCATACTGCTGAATGATACCTTCGTGCAGCAGAACGATGCGGTCGGCCATGGTCATGGCTTCGACCTGGTCGTGAGTTACATAGACGAAGGTGGTGCGCAGGCGCTGATGCAGTTTCTTGATTTCGGCACGCATCTGCACGCGCAGTTTGGCGTCAAGGTTCGAAAGCGGTTCATCCATCAGAAAGACCTTCGGTTCACGCACGATGGCGCGGCCGAGGGCGACACGCTGGCGCTGACCACCAGAAAGCTGCTTCGGCAGACGTTCGAGATAATCAGTCAGACCAAGAATGTTGGCGGCTTCCTGAACACGGTGATTGATTTCGTTTTCGGGAATTTTGCGCAGCTTGAGGCCGAAAGAGAGGTTTTCTCTGACGTTCATGTGCGGATAAAGGGCATAGTTCTGAAAAACCATGGCGATATCGCGGTCTTTCGGCGGCAGGTTATTGACGACAACGTCGCCAATTCTGATTTCGCCGGAAGTGATGTCTTCAAGGCCGGCCACCATGCGAAGGCTGGTGCTTTTGCCGCAGCCAGAAGGCCCGACCAGCACGACAAATTCGCGGTCTTCGATGTGCAGGTCAATACCTTTAACGGTAGATTCCTTGGCACCTTCATAAGTTTTCACTACTTTTGAGAAATTGATTGAAGCCATATTCTGCCCTCGCTTTACAAGATGTCACCCAATGGCATAGGTTCATTCTGTGGTGTAGGTTGGAAAACCGGGTTGACTCCAGATTTGAGAATCAACTCGAAATACTTACGGTCGTTGGCGTCGACGTGCAGGGCCTCGAAGATTTCCTGTTTGTCGTCGCGCGAATGCATACCGCCGACGTTGAAGCGTCGCGGCACGATACCTTTCTGCAGGCATTCCCAGGCGTCACGCGGTGAGGCCACGAGAATGAAAGACTTGTCGGAAACGGCATCAACGGTGATATCGGCAGTTGCGTAGAACTGCAGATCGACTTCGGGCGGCACGCTCAGCGCCATCAGTTCCTGGCGCATGAAGTCTTCGCTGATTTTGTCGTTGACGACCACCAGTTTGTCAGGTCTGACTTCGGGCAGCCAGCCCACAATCACCTGGCCATGAATCAGGCGGTCATCGATTCTTAAAAATGCGGTAGCGGTTGTCATGCTTTCTTTGCTGCTCTTTTTTCAAAAAACTCTTTAAGATTGATTATGCTCTTGACGCCGCTGGCCTGCACGCGGGCAGCGAGCGCCTTGAGGTCGGCGCCGTCGCGGTAGCTGATCGCTTCGAGAAGCATCGGCAGATTGGCGCCGGTCAGAACTTCGACTTTTTCATTTTTCATCAGTTCAACACAGACATTGGTGGCGCTGCCACCCATGATATCGGTGAGTATCAGGCAACCGTCAGTCTTGAAGGGTTCAATGGCGGTATTGGCCTTCTGTCTGAGGTTATCGAGCGACTCTCTGGCAGTGAATGAAACGGCATAAACATCTTTCTGATCGCCCATAATCAGGGCCGCAGTGGCTAGCAGCTGCTCAGAAAGGGTTCCGTGGGTGATTACTACGACTCCGATCATCTGTCAGTCCTCCAGGCAATGGTAGAGAATGCGGCTGGCCGAAATTTCGTGATCGACATCGAGACCGGGCAACCCGATGCTGCCAAAGATGCCGATAGCGATGTCGCTCTGACGAACCGCCAGACCTATTTTCAGGCCGCCCCCGGCAATACTCATCATCGGGCCATCGATCGATCTGAGAACTTCGTCGACCAGCTGCGAGACCACGTGGCGGTTCTTCATGTTCACCGCGATCAGCCCGCTGTTTTCAGCGGCACCGAAAGTGTTGCGCAGAATCTTGCTTTTGAGGTTGTCGCCGCTGCCGCCGGCCCTGGTAATAACCGCACTTATGCCGTGTTTACCAAGGTAATCGATAAGATCATCATCGAGATCGTTATCGATCATGCTGCAAAGTACCGCTGCTTTCGACAGCGAAACCACGCCATTCTGCAGCAGAACGTTCTCAAATGCGAGTTGCGTCATGTACACCGGGTCTTTCTTTATTTCGGTTAATCAGCGTTCATTATAGGTATGCCCCCAGTCAAAGTCAAGAAAAGTGTCGCTTATGCAAACGCCCGACCTGCCAATCAGTTTTTACAATGCAGAAAATTCATCACAGCAGCCTTTTCAGAAAAGCTTGTGAAATTTAGATCAATTTTTAAAGAAAAATTTATGAGTGATGAAAAATTCGTTTAAAAAAGCTTTATCACTGTCGATAGTGGCAGCATGAAAAGTCGCAAAAAATTTATTTCAACTGCCACGGCCATTCTGCTATCTGTTGCCAGCAGCGGCTTTGCCCTTGACCTCAAGCAGTTTCAGGGGTTTCTTTCAGGCGATCGAAGAAAGGCTCCCGCACCAGCTCAGACTTTTACCGAGATGCTTCCCGCCGATCCATCTCAGAATTATCGCAGCCTGAATGCCGATGCTTACTACGTTCAAAGCAACCAGGGCCAGATGACCACTCTCGGGAACAACGCTCAGAAAGACGGTGAGCGCTATCTGCTGCCGGCCGACACGAGAATTCCCGGCGAACTGCGCCCGCTTCTCACCGAACGCCTGACACCGCGTCAGGGGCTGTCGCTGAACGGCGGCACCGGGGCCACCCTGGTTCCGTCACCAGGCGTGCTCGAACCTGGCAAGGCGGCGGTCGGCGTTCACATCCAGACCTTCGACCTGCTCAACATTCAGGATGTCAAACACGACGATCAGGATTATTTCGATTCGACCGTCAGTGCCGCCTGGGGTGTCGAAAACGGCCTTGAAGTCGGTTTTGACAAGACCTTCGCCAATCAGGACCGCTACGACATCGAAGAACCACTGTTTTTCAACTTCAAGTATCAGGTACCCGGCAATGTCACCCTCGGTGGCAGCATGAATACCAGTGGCGGTTACCATTCAGCCTGGGTATCGGCCGGTGTACCGGTCGCCTGGGTCGGGGTCGGCGGTAACTTCGGTCAGTCTGAATACAAGTTCCGCTACCACAACGTCAATACCGGCTTCGACAAGTTCAAAAGAGCCCGTTTCGGCGGTTACAGCTATGATTACAGCCGCGCCACCGGCGAAGCCGACCCGTTCTTCTTCATGATCGGCGGCCTCGTGCCGGTCAACGACAACCTGCGCTTCGTCTACGACTTCAACGGCGACCGCTTCAGTCTCGGCTTCAGGTTCAACTACCAGAACGCCCTGTATCTGAACGCCTCCTATATTTCCGACGGCGACTACGAAAACCTGCCGGGCGCCATCGCCCACAAACGCAACAACAACTTCGTCTTCGGCGGCACCATCGCCTTCTAGCCTTTAAAAAGCTCAAAAAAACGGGGCTGCTTCACACACCAGTGAAACAGCCCCGTTTTCCATCTGCGCCTTTAGCTGCGACATATGCAGAATCAACAGATACTGCAAAAACGTCAGAGACCCTCAAAAAACCATAGCCCGTAATATTTGGCAACGCCGATAGCGAAAGTGCAACTTCCAACATCGACTGAAAGTTCTCCAATACGTGATTTGGTGCTCCCGTATGGAGAAACTGAAGTCAATCTGGCTTTTTTCAAAACTGCTCCCAGCTCAGGCAGCTTTTCCCGATTGCTGGAAAAGACTTTTCTATACAACTTTCTTTTTGAACATAATTCTACCGCCGCGTCGACATCTTCGTTCATTAATGCTTGAACTAAAGCATCAAGTCTTGCCTGAACAGCCACCTGCTCCTCTGCTATGCTTTCCGGAAACTTTGGTGGCTGATAAGCGGCAGCTCTGAACATTGCGCAAAAATCAGAGAAATCGTCATAATCAAAACGTTCCGGTTCAAATGGCAGACGAAAAATACTGAAAAATATCAGAACCGATGAAATGAAAATAATTCTGAGCATAATCCCCCCTTCCAATATGACCGCCAGATAATAATTATGGGCTTTTATACACCCGCAGTTAAACCTTTGGAAATATCAAAAAGCTGGCGAGCATAAAAAATAAATCTGAAGCTATACAAAATACTGCGTCTGAACAGTGTACTGCAATTTTGCCTGCGATTTCAGATAATATAAATTGATGCCTGTTGCTGCAATTGATATAAGATAATTAAAATCCAAAAAAACAGTGATGAGGATATTGAACCTTGCGAAACATCTTACCGGCAAAAAACAGCATTATCATCGCAGTTGTCCTGCTGACAGTTATTACAGGGAACGGCAAAATTTCTGATTATTCCGGAAAAGTCTATGCTGAGCTGGAGACTGCTAAATATTCACCGCCAGCGACCCCCGAAACCATGGAGCAGGAAGCGTCTGAGGTGCTGGCCAGAGTTAACGAGCTTTTACAGGCTTTATTAACCAGAGACATCGATAAAATCGTTGAACTTTGCAATGACCAGGAGGGTTACAGGGAAAAGTTCGAGGAAAACAAAGACAATTTGCCTCAAATGGCAGAGTCTCTCAAGACTGCCCGCTTAACACATCTTGCTGCTAGTTACGACAGTTATAACGAACGTGTGGGGCAGATAACGGTCGATGTCGGATCAAAATCTTATGCGCTGCCAATCGTGAAAATTAACGGCAAATGGTTCTTTCAGGACCTTTGATTTTAAACCGCAGAAATTGAAACCTTCAGCGATATTTTAAAACACGGAGGTCTGCAGCCGAAAGCCCCGCAGCTGAAATGTCACGGTCAGGGCAATTTGCGTCGGGGGGGATTGTATGGTATTTTATCGGCACTCATGGCCAGCCGGCGACCCCGGCGCCGCAGAAAGGGCAACTGCATGACCACTTCCCTGAAGTCGCCACAGGCATTCAAAGAAGCCTGTAAAAAGATAAAAATGCTGCTTTTCGACTGCGACGGCGTTCTTACCGACGGGCGCATCGTGCTTGGCAGCAACGGCTCCGAAATGAAATTCTTCTCAACCGTCGACGGCCTCGGAATCAAGCTCTGGCACGACGCCGGGCTGATGGCGGGCAGCATTACCGGCCGCAGCTCAGAAGCGCTCGAAAAACGCGCCGCCGAACTTAAATTCGAAGAACTGCATCAGGGCATTGCCCTGAAAGGTAAAGTGCTCGCCGAAATTCTCGAACGCCGCAACCTTAAATCAGAAGAAGTCGCCTATATCGGCGATGATATCAACGACCTGCCGGTCGGCACCCGCGTCGGCCTGTTCTTTGCCCCGGCCAACCACCACCCGTCGATCCGCCCTTATACCGACTACATTCTCGATGCCGACGGCGGCCACGGGGTCATTCGCGAGGTCGTCGACATCATTCTCGACCACAAGGGCCTGATGGAAAACCTGATCAGAAAATACATAGAATCCTGATGCTGCGCGATCAACTGAAAACTCTGAAGCGCACGGTGCGCTATCACCTGCTGAGCACGCTGGTCGAAATGATGACCCGCCTGCCGGCCACCGCCGTGCCGAAACTGCGGCGCCTGCTGATGAAGGTGTTCCCGCTGGTGTTCGCACAGCAGCTGCGTCGGGCTGACGAGCTGCTGCCGGCCGAATTCGCAGGGTGCAAAGACGAAATTCTGCGCCGCATGATCGAAAACCAGGCGCAGACAATTCTCGAAGTATTCTTCTACGAAAAGCTCGTCGACCACAACCCCGGCTTCATCAAAGTCGTCGGGCGCGAACATCTTGAAGAGGCCACCAGAAAAGGCAAAGGCATCATCATTCTCTCAGCCCACTTCGGCAACTGGGAAGTCATGGGCTATGAGCTGCGTAAAATGGGTCTGCCGCTGCACGTGCTTGCCCGACCGCAGGCGGTCAACCAGATGACTGAATTCATGAACAGCTTCAGAGAGCGGCGCGGCGTCAAGGTGATCATGGAAAAAAGCATCACCGAATCGCTGAAACTGCTGCATCAGGGCAAGACGGTCGGCATGCTTTCTGACCTCAATGCCCGCGAATGGGGCTACCAGGTCGAATTTTTCGGGCGCAACGCCTCTTTTTACAGTTCACCGGTCATTCTCTCGGTGCGCAGCGGCGCGCCGCTGATTCCGTCGTTCACAGAACGGCAGCGCGACGGCAGTCTGCTGTTACGCTTCGAAGCCCCGATCATCTGGGAAAAGGGCGAAAGCATGCGACAGCGCGTGCAGAAATACGTCAGGCGTTACGAAGAGGCTTTCAGACGCAGGCCCGACCACTGGTGCTGGTTCCATGAACGCTACGAACATGCCGCCCTCGGAAGGACAGACTGAAGCTTATGGTCAAGAACATACTGATGAGTTTCTGGTTCTGGGGTCTGCTGCTGGCCAGTTTTATTGCCATCATCCTCTGGGACGACAAAATCGAAGAAGGCGTCAAAGCCGCCTATGTGAAACATCGCATGATGCTCAAGGATGTCAACTTCAGCCAGGTCGAAGGCGGCTTCGAGCATGCCCGCATGTTTGCCGACCTCTGCGAAATGGATGACAACCAGAACAATATCGACGCGACCAACATTCGCACCATTTTTTACAAACAGAACGTCGCGACCTGGTCCGGCTGGCTGCTGGCCGAAAAGGGCCTGAAAAACCCGTTCGAAGCGAAGTTCTGGGGCGACGTGCGTGCCTGGAACACCGACCGCGAAAGAATCAGAACCGAAGAGATGCGTTATTATCTGAACCGCAAAGAACTGCACAGCCAGAAACCGGTCACCATCTGGAAAGACGACGCAGTTATCACCGGCCTCGGAATGAGTTATAATACCCAGACGAAAGAAGCGACCATCAACCAGCAGGTAGTTATCAGAATCTGGGATAAAAATGCTTCGCAGACTGTAAACGCCTCGGAGGGCACTATGATTAACGGAGTTCCGGCAGCGCCACCGATCGAAAATCTGCTGCTGCCGATTCGCAACCTCAATACCACACCGACCGCTTCAGCCTCTGCAATTGCCACAACTGCCACGGTTGCGTCCGCAGCCGTGCCCGCCTCAGAAAGCATTTCAACCGAGACAATCATTAATCAACCCGGGAACAAGCAACAATGAACTTCAACCGTTTTAAAACACTGGCAGCCGGCCTGTTTTTCTGCCTTCTGGCAACGACAGCCCCGGCCATCACCACGGTAAAGGCAGGCGACATGGTCATCACCAGCAAACTGATGACCTTTCACAACAATATCTATGTCGCCCGCGGCGGCCTGAAAGCCGAACAGAAAGACTCGACCCTGACGGCAGACCGCGGCATCTACGACCGCGACCTCGAAATCGTCAAGGCAATCGACAATGTCAAGGTCGAGCAGCCTGGCTCAACCCTTTCCTCAGATTATCTCGAAGCCTATGTTAAAGAAGACCGCATTCTCGCCCGCGGCAACCCGAAACTGGTGCGCATCGTCGAACGCGCCAGCCAGGACCCGAACAGCGAGCAGAAAACGAAAAAGACGCGGGTAATTCTCACCTGCAATGAAGTCGAAGCCTTTCAGAAAGAAAAACGCTTCATCGCCAAGGGCAATGTGCGGGTTATCGAGGTTGCCTACCGCGATGGCGAAACCGAAGAAGAAGCCGCCGAAAACGAAAAAGAACCGGTTTCTGACCTTATCTGCGAAACGCTCGAACTCTTCTCTGACGAAGACAAGGCGATCGCCCGCAACAATGTCGAAATCATCACCGAAACCCTGCGTGCCACCGGCGACAAGGCGATTTATCTGAACAAGGAAAACCGCATGATCATCGTCGGGCATGCGCATGCTTTTCAGACTTCGAAGGAAGCCGGCAGCAACGCCGAGCAGGTTTCTGAGCTTTATGCCAACAAAATCATCTATTATCCGAATGAAGAGCGCACCATCGCGGTCGGCAACGTGCACGCCACCGTTTACCCCGGCAGCGGCGGCATGAAAAGCAAAGACAAAGATAAAAACAAAGAAAAAAAGAAGAAAAAGAAAAAGAAAAGTGACGCTGCCGCCGATGACGCCGCGGAAGTCGCCGCCGACAACAAGCTGGACGAAGACGCAGCTGCAGTTCCGCCCGGCATGCCACCCGGCGACTATACGAAACTTGCTGATGAAAACGGTGTCATCGAAGCCACAGCCGACGAAGAAGACTAACCATGAATACTCAGGAAACCAGCCAGATTCAATCAGCAGTCATACCGATCACCGCACCGCTTGACGAGATTGTCGTTCATTCGGTCTGCAAAACCTACAAAGGGCGCAAGGTCGTCGACAACGTGTCGCTGAACATAAAAAAAGGCGAAATCGTCGGTTTGCTCGGCCCCAACGGTGCCGGCAAAACCACCACCTTCTACATGGTAGTAGGCCTGGTAAAGCCAGACAGCGGCAAAGTCACCTTCAACGACCGCGATATCACGCACAAGGCGATGTATCAGCGGGCGCGCATGGGCATCGGCTATCTGCCCCAGGAAGCCAGCGTCTTTCGCAAACTGACGGTGCGCGAAAACATCTGGCTGATTCTCGAAGGGATCAACATCAGTGACAAGGAACGCAAACAGCGCCTTGACAAGCTGCTGACCGAACTCAATATCGGCCGCATTTCAGACAGCCTCGGCTATGCTCTCTCGGGTGGCGAACGCCGCCGCGTCGAGATCGCGAGAGCCCTGGCGGCCGAACCCAGCTTCATTCTGCTCGACGAACCGTTCGCCGGCGTCGACCCGATCGCGGTTCAGGATATTCAGAGCATCGTGCTCGAACTGCAGAAGAAGGGTCTCGGGTTGCTGATAACCGACCACAATGTCCGCGAAACCCTCGCGATTGTCGACCGGGCCTATATTCTCAGTCTCGGCAAGATTCTCGTCTCGGGCACCGCCCAGTATGTCGCCCAGGATGAAACGGCCCGCAAATTCTATCTCGGAGACCGGTTCCAGCTCGACCAGATTGAGAAGTTCAGCCAATGACCTACATCTTCGTTCTGGTCATAATCAGCGGCATCATCGCCTATGTCGGTGACTGGCTCGGCACTCTGGTCGGCAAAAAACGTCTGACAATCTTCGGTCTGCGCCCGCGCATCACCGCCCTTGTCGTCGCTATTTCAACCGGTATTCTCATAACTCTGCTGACCCTGGGAGTCGCGGCCGCCCTGTCTGAAGATGTGCGCACCGCACTCTTTTCAATGGACACCATCCGTCAGGAAATCGACAAGCTGCAGGCCGAAACCCGCGGCCTGGTCGAATCGCGCGACCGCCTCGAACAGGAAAAGAAAGTTCTCAGCGATGACGTTGCCCGATTGACTTCACAGGTGCGCATCAAAGAGACGGAGAGCGTCGTTTTCAGAAAGGACGAACCGCTGGCAGTCTGTGTTATCACCGCCGGCCGCCGCCCCGAAGAAGTGATGAAAGAGCTCACGACCCTGATCATCAGTCTTACCGACAAAGTGCGCCGCCGCGGCGTCAAGGTTAAAGACGAAATCGAATTTTTCACCGAAAACAAGGAACAGCTCGGGCAGATGGCGAATCATATCGCGAGTTCAACGCAGGATCTGGTGGTCGGCGCGGTGGCGGCCGAGAACATCAATGCCGGCGAAGAACTCGGCAATGTCAGGTTTCTCGTATTGCCAAACAACCTGATCTTCACGAAAAATCAGGAAATTGCTTCGGTCGAGATCGATGGCCGGGCCAAACGCGGCGACATTGCCCTCAATCTGAAAAACTTCATGGATGAAATCAATCAGGAGGTCGTCAACCTCGGCATGATCGCCAACCCGCTCACGGGCCGCTTTGGTGACATTTCGTCGGAGTCGATGATCTCTTTCTACGACATGGTCAACCGCATCAGCGAACTGAACCGCAAAATAGTGCTGATAGCAGTTGTTCCCGAAGACACCTATGCCATCGGGCCGCTCGACGTCTCGTTCAGATTCGAAGAACCTGGCGAAAACGACGATCAGCCCGAGAGCGGTCAATAATGGTTGCGCCCGGAGCCCGGGCAGATTATTCTTGTCGGTAAACCATCAGGGGGCTTGCATTGAAAACCGGAAGATTTGACGTCGACATTCTCCACGAAGGGCAGATGCTCGTCGATGGCGGCATCGCCTTTTCCGGCATTCCGCGCAGCGACTGGGAAACTTTTGCGCCGCCTGACGAGCGCAACCGAGTGCGCTTCGGCCTGAACCAGCTGCTCGTGCGCGGCGAAGGCATCAACCTGCTCATCGATACCGGCATGGGCAACAAAATGCGACCGCGCAAACGCGAAATAATGGGTCTCGGTTCGCCTTCGGCGCTGTATGAAAACCTCGCCCGTCTTGGTCTCAAGCCTGGCGATATCACGCATGTGGTGTTCACGCACCTGCATTACGACCACTGCGGCGGCGCGACTGAAGTTGAAGGTGATGAAATAGTGCCGGCCTTCAAAAATGCGATGTATTTCGTACAAAGAGAAGAGTGGGATGCGGCAATCAACCCGAACGAGATTTCGCGAAGCAGCTACTGCGTTCACGATTTTCTGCCTCTGCAGGAAAGCGGTCGTCTGAAGCTTCTCAACGGCGACCTCGAAATCGCCGCGGGTGTTTATCTCGAAGTCAGCAGCGGGCATACGGCCGGCCATCAGATTGTCAGAATCATGGATCGCGAACTGCGGGTCATTTTTCCCGGTGATATCTGCCCCACCCCTTTTCACCTGCCGCCAGACCGCCGCGAGGCCTTCGATCTTTTTCCGGCCGACACCATTGCCGCCCGGAAAATGCTGCTCAAACGCAGCAGCCGTGCCGATACCCGCGTTGTTTTTTCGCATGCGGCCGAAGCCGGATTTTATCGGATAGAGCAGAAACAGAATGGCTTTGAAGCCCTGCTGTGTCATGAAAACTGAAAAAATCGTCATTCTTGCGAACGCTGCCTCACGCACTCTCAACCGCGCCGAACTTGCGGCGACGGCCGGGCATATCAACCGTTTTCTGCCGTGCGAAACAGTTTTTACCACCAGCATCGAAAATGCCTGTGAAACCGCCTGTCGCCTCTCTGCCGACCCAGCCTGTCTGGTGGCGGCCTGTGGCGGCGATGGCACGATTCATACAGTTATCAACAGCGTCGTGCCTGAAGCGATAACCGGCATCATCCCTGCCGGAACCGCCAACGTCATTGCCCGTGAACTCGGGATTCCGGTGCAGATGCGCGAAGCCGGCAAACTGCTGTTGACCGGGGCGGCACAAAAGTGCGACCTCGGCACCTGCAACGGCCGCAAGTTCGTTTTTGTCGCCGGGATCGGTTTTGACGCCGTGGTCGCCGGTGCCGTTTCGCCGACTCTTAAGAAGCTGTTCGGCCGCTATGCCTATCATATTGCCGGGCTGCAGCAGTTCTGTTTCTACCGCCCGCCAGTTTTGAGCGTCAGAGTCGACGACCGCACCGAAGAATTTACCGGGCATTTCGCCATTTTCGCCAATATGCGCCGCTATGGCGGTGATCTTTTTTTCGCGCCCGAGGCCCGTTACGACGACGGAATTCTGAATATGGTTCTCGTTGAAGACTTCAGCATGCGCACCATGCTGCGGCTGCTGAATTTTGCCAGACGCAACGGCCGGCAGCCACCACAGGGTGTCAGAATGCTGACCGGGCGCAAATTTCATGTCAGAGCCTCGCAGCCGACCCCTTATCAGCTTGACGGCGAGGTTTTCGCCGCCACTTCAGAATTCACGATCGGTCTGGCAGAACACCAGGCCCGTCTCATTACCAGCTGATGGACTACCTGACCCTGATCTGGACAATAATTCAGCTGCTGCTGATTTTTACAGCGGCAGCCGGAGCGATCTGTCTGATTATCGGGCTGTTTCATCCGATCACGGTCAATCTTAAACTCAGAGCCTCGCAGCTGGGTCAGCGCGGTGAAGTCTGGGGCAGTTATCTGTTCGGGATTCTGAAAATCGGCGTCATCGCCACCCCGCACAATCAGGATGTCGCGCTGAAGATTCTTTTCTGGCAGAGATTTCTGCAGCGCAACCGGCGGCAGAAACCGACCCGGCCGCAACCGCCGCCGGCGACTCCGGGGCAGCCCGCCACCGATTCTGCATCTGTAACCGCACCAAAAAAGGCAGACAGTGTGAAGCCACAGCCCGCGACTGAAGCTGCGGCAGCTTCGATTGAGCAGGCAGAATCATCACCCGCTGCCATCAGCAAAGAAGAAAAGTCGGCAGAAACAGGCAAAGCAGAAAGTGCCGCCCAGGCGAAGTCTGACAGCAAACCGACTGCTCAAACCGACTCTGAAAAAGAGACAGAAAAGAAACCCGTGTCTGAAACCGTTAGTGAACTGGAAAAAAAGCACGAGACTGCGAAAACATCTGAAGTGGAAACCGCGGTTAAAACTGAGGTAAAAACTGCCGCCGAGCTTCCCGACGCAACCGGACTCGATACCGTGGTCAAGAGCGAAGACAGCACTGAATACGACATAAAGACCGACACCGACTCTAAAAAGGATTCCGAAAAGGCAGCAGCACAGGCGAAGACTCCGCTGTCAGAACCCGCGCCCGTTACCCGGGCGCAGCCTGTCGATGTCACGCCGGTAGATGTTACGCCGCTGAAACCAGTTGCAGAAGTGGCCCGGGAGCAAAAAACAGCCGAAAAATCCGAAGCGGCCGCGGGGGTCAGAAGCGATGACCAGGCAGGTCAGGCCGCGGCAGGCGGCAGCGACTGGCGGGCCCGCGCCCGCCGTTTCCGCAGAGATCTGAACAACCGTTACCAGCAGCTGAAACGTTACATCAGACTGTTCATGCGCAAATGGCAGATTGTCTGGCCGATTCTGCAGCGTTTCTGGGGGCGCGGCAGGAAGGGTTTCAGTCTCGTCGAGCCGACTCTCAAAGTGCGCTATGCACTGCACGAGCCCTACATTACCGGCATGTTCCATGGCAGCATTTCGATTTTTTCGGGGCTGGCAGCGCAGTTCGGCCTTAATTTCATTCCGGTGCCGATGTTCGGCGAGCCCTGCATCTACGCCCGCGGCCATGTCACGGCTGTCATCAGGCCCTGGCGCTTTCTTGCCGCCATGCTGGGCTTGCTGCTTGAGCGCGATCTTTATCGCGAAGCCTGGCAGGCATTCCGGTGGTACCGCGCCCGCCGGCAGCAGGCATGAAAAAAATGTTTTTTTCGCTGATGGTTTCTGGTAACATAGTCACGAAACTCAGGAGGTTCTAACACCAATGGCTATTGATGCATTGATCAAGACTGTTCTTTCCGAACTGAAAGTTGCAATTAACTCCAAAACGGTTATTGGTGAACCTACCACCTTCAAGAACTGGACGGTGATTCCGGTCACCCGTGTTTCGTTCGGCTTTGGCGTCGGCGGCGGCAACGGGAAAAACGACAGCGCGGCCTTTGGCGGCGGGTCAGGCGGTGGTGCCACCATCGAACCGGTTGCCTTTATCGCCATCAACGAAAAGGAAGTCAAACTGATTTCGCTGAAAGAAAAAGAGACGATCTGGGAAAAGATTCTCAAACCAGAAGTCGGCGAAAAGATATACAACAAACTGATGGGAATCGCTGACGCCCAGGATGCGGCGCCGGTTTCGACCACAGAGGGCGAGAAGTCCTGATCGCTTCAAATTTGATTGAATTCTCTCAGAGAGGGAGTGGTTACTATTATCGAAATTCTTAAACAGATTCCGTTGTTTCAGGGTCTTGAAGAAATCGACCTGAAGAAGATTTCTGAGGTTGTCAAGCAGCGTGCGCTGCCAGCCGGCACCTGCCTGTTCAAGGAAGGCGACCACGGTGATGCTTTTTATCTGCTCAAAGAAGGCACTGTCGAAGTCTACAAAAACGACAACGGCGCCGAAAAGCTGGTTACCAAAATTTCTCACAGCGACGAAAGCAATTTTTTCGGTGAAATGGCCCTTATTGAAGGGGTAGCCCGTAACGCCACGATCAAAACTGCCTCAGAATGCAAGGTTCTCGAAATCGACAAGGTTAATTTCGACATGCTGCTGCGGCTCAACTCCTTTATCGCCCTGCGCATCATGACGGCTCTCAGCCGGCGCCTGCGCAAAGAAGCCGCCCCGCCGAAAACCGAAGAAAAGTGCGGCAAAATCGTCACTTTCTTCGCCCCCAAAGGTGGAGCCGGTAAAAGCGTCATTGCTGCCAATATCGTTGCCGGTATTGCCAAGCTGACGAAAAAATCGGTGCTGCTGATCGACCTCGACCTGCAGTTCGGCGATCTGGCGTTCATGCTCGGGCTCAAAGGCAAAAAGACGATCGCCGACGTGGTTGAAGCCGATCCGTCGAACCCTGAAGATCTTAAAAAATTCCTCTCGGAGCACCAGCTTGGTTTCAGCGTTCTGCCATCACCGCTCAAGCCCGAGCAGTCAGAAATGGTCAACTCGAACCATCTGCGCAAGCTCGTTAAAATTGCCCAGAAAGCTTTTGACTACATAGTTATCGATACGCATTCCCTGTTCCAGGATCTGACGATCAATGCTCTCGATGTTTCTGACCTGATCTGCCTGGTCATGGCCCCTGAAATGAACCATATCAAGAGCATGCATGTCTGCATCAAGGTCATGGAAACTCTCAAATACCCGCCGGAAAAAATTCGTCTGATTCTCAGCCGCGAAGACTGTGTCTATGCCAAGCCGCGCACCGACATCGAAACGGCCCTGAAGCGCAAGTTCGACTTTACTCTGCACGACGACTGGAAAAGCGCTTCAGAAATGATCAACGACCAGAAAACCATCTTCGACGGCGACACTCAGTCGACCTACCGGTCTGACCTCGTAACTCTGATCTCGGGTCTCACCGGTGAAAAACTCGAAGATGCCGCCAAAGTCGGTCTGCTCGGGTCAATCAAAAAGCTGTTCGGCTGATCTTTACTTAACGCATAAAAAAATGCGCCCCGCTGAACGGGCGCATTTTTTTATGCATTCTTTTTTTTATGAATTCTGGCGTCTGATTTCCCAGAGCATGTGGGGCAACTGTGGCAATATCAGCCGGGTGGCGGCAAGCTTGACCGCCTTGCTGCTGCCAGGCAGGCAGATAAGCATTTTGCCGGAGGCCAGACCGGCAGTGGCCCGGCTCAACATGGCGGCGGTGCCGATCTGCTGATATGAAATCAGCCTGAACAGCTCACCAAACCCATCGAGTTCTTTGCTGAAAAGACGGCGGGCAACTTCGACCGTGCCATCGCGGGCAGTGAGGCCGGTGCCGCCGGTAGTTACGACCGCATCGAAATCAGCCCGCTGCAGCCACGTCTGCAGAGCGGTAAGCATCAGATCCGGATCTTCTTTGACGACTTCATAGGCCGCTATCGTATGGCCAGCCGCCTTGAAGATTTCCTGCAGAAGCCCGCCTGATTTGTCATCGGCCGGCGAGCGGGTGTCAGAAAAGGTCATGACCCCGATTCTGAGGCTGGCAACAGCCATTTTTTCGTGTTCCCGGTGTCCCATATTTTACCTCAGTGGCGTTTTCCGGGCGAGCGCTGCAGACGCACCGGCGGGCTGACAGAACGGGCAATCTCGACCAGTTCAGGGTCGTCGAGAAGAATGAAATCAAGCTGCTCGTGCTCTTCAAGAAAGCGTTCGACCCCTTCGACAATCTGCAGAGACAGAAGATCAGCCTCGGTCGGGCTGATTTTGCCGGCGGGTTCGATACCGATGGTCAGAGTGCCGCTGTTTGAAACGGCGGTCGACGCCATAAAGACATAAACGGCGGCGACTTCGGCCAGTGGCGAAAAAACCGTTTCAAGATATTCGATAAAAGCGGCCGGCAGCTCGGGGTCGGGTGTCGAAAAAAGCATCTGTTCGCCGGCGTTGATCTCGATTTCTTCGCTGTGACAGAGAGATTTTTCGGCAAGAAAATTACGCGCCTGAATCAGCAGTTTGGCCGCTTCAGGGGCAGAAAGCATGACTGAAAGGCCCCCTTCGGCGTTGAATCTGACCGCATTGTCTTTTATGAACAGCTCGGCCAGCCAGGCAAGTTTGCCGTGGCAATGGCCGACGGCTTCAGGTTTGACTGCGTGAAAGGCGGTCATGGTGGCAAAAAAGTCGATTAGGCCGTCATCATCCGGCTGCATGGGTGCAATAACCGCTTCATCGAGCAGTTCGGCAAAACAGCAGTGCGGAATAGCGCCCAGTCGGGCATATTCACAGATTTTCCGGTCGAGGCTGCGGTTTTCGCAGCGACAGTCAGCCTGGCCCGAACAATTCGCGATACCCGGCAGATCTTTGGTGGTCTTCGACTTCATGCGGCCATCTCCTTGCAAAGCTCTGCAGCAACCCGGTCGGCAACCGACGCCAGTTCTACTTCGTCACCATCGTTATTGACGAGAATGACCTTACGGCCTGCCGGCAGTTTGTCCTGGGCGAACAGGCGCTCACGCGCACTTTCTTCCGTCCAGTTGCGGTAATTCACAAGACGCTTCAGTCTTGCTTCAGGGTCAGCCTGCACATAGATCAACCGGTTACACAGGCTATCGAGACCCATCGAAAAAAGCAGAGCGGCGTTAATGATAATCGCCGGCCGGCCGCTTTTTCGGGCAGCTTCGATGCGGGCAGCGACCATTGTTTTCATCGCCGGGTGCATGATGCCATTGAGAGTGTTGATCGCGTCGCTGTTCACAAAAGCGCGGCGGCCAAGAGAGCGGCGGCAGACATTACCTTCGGCATCAAGAATGTCTTCACCAAAAGCCTTTACCAGAGACAGCCGCACCTGAGGGACAGCCAGCAGTTCATGCCCGACCGCATCGACTTCGAGATTTTCGCCAAGACCACGCTGCGACAGCATATTGGCAAAAGTCGATTTGCCGGCGCCGGTCTGGCCCGAAATTCCAATTATCAGCATCTTATGTACTCTTTCTCGGCAGAAAGACCGTAAAGGTGGAACCTTCGCCAGAAACGCTCTGGACTTCAATACGGCCGCCATGTTCTTCGACAATTCTCTGGGCCATCGACAGCCCCAGGCCGGTGCCGTCTTCTTTGGTGGTCATGAACGGGTTGAAAATATCGGGCAGTCTTTCGGGCGGAATCCCGATGCCGGTATCTTCGAACGCGACCACAACGTGGTCGTCACGGCTGTCGATATTGACTGTAAGCCGGCCATTGCGGCCGACTGCATGAATAGCGTTCGTCAGAATGTTGATAAACACCTGCTTAAGCTGATCAGGGTCACCGACAATCACCGGGCAAACACCGTTAATATGGGTTTCGAACTGAATACTCTGCTTGCCAAGCTGGTTCTTGATCAGCTGATAGCAATCTTCAACCACTTTGGCCGGCACGACGTCGATCGCCTTCGGTTTGCTCGGCTTGGCAAAGTCGAGAAGGTTGCCAACGATGCTTTCGAGGCGGTCGATCTCGCGCTGAATTATACCGAGAGGTTCGCGACGGTTATCGTCGGCGGCGAATTCGGCTTCGAGCAGCTGTACGATCATTTTCATACCGGTAAGCGGGTTGCGGATCTCGTGAGCGACGCCAGCGGCGAGCACGCCGATGGCCGAAAGTTTGTCGGCGCGTTTCAGCTGCTCTTCAAGCGCACTGATCTGGGTGACATCCTTGATGAAGAATGCCGTGCCAAGCATACTGCCGCCCTCGTTTCTGAACGGAAAGGCGTTAACCTCGACGATGCGCGTCGTTCCGGGCGCTTTCAGCCGGACTTTTTCATTTTCGAGAGTGATATTGGTTTCGAGCACATCGATCATCAGCTCGTTAAGACGGCCAGGCAGTTTTTCAGCCGGGTTGAACGGACTCCAGCCTTCAGAAAACTGCCGACCCATGATCAGCCTGATCTCGGGGTTGGCATAAGTCACGCGGCCAGCCGGGTCGAAGATGAGAACGCCAGAGGTCATGCTCTCAAGAATACGCTCAGTAAAACCCTTGAGATTGATCAGATCTTTGAACATGTGGTCGATCGAGGCGATCTGCGTAGCGATAATCTGCAGACCGATGATGTCTTCATCGCGATAGGCGTATGGCTTGCGGCTGCCAATCGCAAGAACCCCGATCAGTCGGCCCGAAACTTCAATCGGCAGAATCAGCACCGAATTGTATTCCTGTGAATAGGTCAGATACGGCTTCATTTCTTTTGCCGCCAGACCGACCGGCCCCTCGCCAATTCTGATAACCCGGGGAAAAGGCCCCGTGACCGTATCGTCAGCTTTTACTTCGAGCGTTTTTCCGTCTGGTGACAAAAAATAAAGCAGGTAAGAATCGAAGTTGATAAAGCTGCGGGCGACTTTGCCGAGGGCATCGTAAATATTGCGAAAGTCGATCAGTGATTCGGCCTGCTGCGAAATCTCATAGAGAGCCGACAGACGCGAATTCTTATGGATCATTTCGTTGTTGAGTCTGAAGTTTTCGAACAACGAACCCATGAACGGGGTGAGAATTTCGAGAAAGCTGCGCTGTTCCTGCGAAAAATCAGAGCGGTCTTCGGGTTTGAAGATTACCAGCAGAGCAACCGGCTTGCCGGCCAGCATCACCGGCCAGGCAGACATTTTCCGGATCGGGTGGCGCGGCGAAATCTCATATTCAGAGGTGCCGGGCACCTGCAGCGAATCACGCACCCTGATGAAGGTTCTAAAGCATTCCTTGAGAAAATCATCGTTGATCTGCGGCTCAGGCAGGCTTTCAAGAAAGCTTTTGACGAACGGAACCATGATGTTGATTTTTTCGTGCGGCGTGAGGAGCAGAGCCCCCGAAGATTCGGTGACCGACACGGCGCTTTCGGTAAGAAACAGCAGGGCGCGATCAGGGTTCAGATGCGAAATTGCCTGGGCAATCTCGCTCAGCAGTGAAATTGCAATAACCGGTTTCTGTTCTATGGGCATCGATAACTCCGAATATGTCAGCAAAATACCACGAATGACAACCCGGCGCACGAAATTTCCCTGAATCTTGAAAAGTTACCGCTTGTGGAGTATTTTTAACAGAATCAGAAATAAAGGAGAACCATCATGGGAAAGGATTCTACAACTACAAAGAAAAAGGCCGCGGCCGCCGCAAACGACTTCAAGTCAGATGCAGCCACGCAGACTATTCTCGACCATTTTGCCGCAATCAGCGCCATTCCGCGCAAGTCGGGCAATGAAGCGCAGATTCGCGCTTTTCTCGTAAAATGGGCAGAAGAACATAAATTTGCCGCTGAAGTCGACCACGTTGGCAATCTGATCATCAGAATTCCGGCCAGCAAAGGCATGGAAAAGCGCCAGGGCATCGTGCTGCAGGGTCACCTCGACATGGTCTGCGAAAAGACTCCCGATTCCAACCATGATTTTTTCCATGATCCGATCAGGCTGATTCATGACGGTGAATGGCTCAAGGCCGATCATACGACACTCGGTGCCGACAACGGCATCGCCATCGCCATTGCCCAGTGCCTGGTGACCGACAGCAGCGTCAAACACCCCGCTATCGAATTGCTCTTCACCGTCGAGGAAGAAACCGGCCTGACCGGTGCCACCGGCCTCAAGCCCGGCACTCTCAAAGGCAAATACCTGATCAACATTGATTCAGAAAACGACAATATCTTTACCGTCGGCTGTGCTGGCGGCAAAGACACTCATATCGAGCTCGACCTCGATTACGAAGAAGTTCCGAACGACTATGTCGCCATGCACGTTATGGTTGGTGGCTGCACCGGTGGCCATTCAGGCGAAAACATCATCAACGAAAGAGCTAACGCCATCAGAGTTCTGGCCCGGGTTCTGCATCGCATTCGCGAACATACCGACGTGCGCCTGATCGGCGTTCTTGGTGGCACTGCTCACAACGCGATTCCGCGCGATGCCGAAGCGACTTTTTATGTTCCGGTCAGCGATTCAGACAAGGTTGCCGAAATTGTTTCGGGCAATCACGAAACCATCAGATCTGAATTTGCGGTCACCGATCCGGGTCTGAGCATCAGCCTGAAAACCCTGCATCAGACTCCAGACCGCCGCGCCATGCTCAGTTACATCAGCCTCAGAGTTCTCGATCTGATCATCGCGATTCCGCACGGTGTCGCCGCGAGATCGACCGAAATGCCGCATCTCGTCGAAACTTCGTCGAATCTTGCCAAGGTCTGGATCAACGAAGGTTGCCTGTTTATTCTCACGAGTCAGCGCAGTTCGGTAATGAGCCGGCGCGATGCGATCACCGCCCGCATTGAAGCGGTCGCCCGCCTTGGTGGCGCGCGTTATCACAGCGGTAATGGTTACCCGTCATGGCGGCCTGATTTCAATTCAGCCCTGCTGAAGAAATGCTGCGAAATTTATGAAGGGCTCTTCAACGAAAAACCTAGAGTAGAAGCCATTCATGCCGGTCTCGAATGTGGGCTGATCGGCAATCTGCACCCCGGTATGCAGATGATATCTCTTGGCCCGACCATCAGAAACCCGCATTCTCCTGAAGAAAAAATGTTTCTGCCATCGCTGCCGAAGGTTTATTCACTGCTGAAAAACATTCTCGCAGAACTCTGAGGGCTGCCATGAAAAACAATTTTAAAGCAGCAGTTCTGCTGCTGATACTGGTTACCCTGTTTTTCGGCCCGGTCGATGCTGCCACGCGTCTGACGATTCTGCACACCAACGACACGCATTCGCGCATGCTGCCTTTCGAAAGCAAGCAGCACGGCCCCGACTGCGGCGGTATCGTGCGCCGCGCCGGTCTGATCGAGCATATTCGCAGTCAGGCCGGCGAAATTCTGCTGCTCGATGCCGGCGACATTCTGCAGGGAACGCCGTTTTACAGCATCTTCAAGGGTGAAGCATGTTACCGAACGGCGAAAGCCTGTGGTTACGATGCGACCACGCTTGGCAATCACGAGCTCGACAACGATCTCAACAATCTGCAGACGCGCCTGGCCGAGACCGGCATGCGCCTGCTCTGCTGCAATGTCTTTTTCGCCGGCACCAGACGGCCGGTCTTCGCCCCGTATCATGTTTTCATCAGAAATGGTCTGAAGATCGGGGTGATCGGCAGCGTCGGCAACGAGGCCTGGGAAAGCATCGACCGCAAAATCAGAGCGCCGATGACCCATCAGGATCAGATAGAAGCCGTCAGAGCCACCGCCAGACGCATCAGACCTCATGTCGATCTGGTAGTGCTTCTTTCACATGCCGGGCTTGAATTCGACGAACAGACCGCGGCCGCCGTCGCCGAAATCGATCTGCTGATCGGCGGGCATACGCATGTTGAACTGGCACAGCCGAAACTGGTGGCCAATACTGCTGAAGCCGGCGCCTGCAACAATGGCCTGAATGGCACTCTGGTCGCTCAGGCCGGCGAATGGGGCCATTTTGTCGGGCGCATCGATCTGCTGGTCGAAGACGATGGCCGCATTGCCAGCTGGTCTGGCAGCCTGATCAAAGTTACCCCCGAATTTGAGCATCTGGCTCCGGCCAGTCTGGTACAGATGGTCTCTGAATATGACCAGAAGCTGCAGAAAATCATGAACGAAGTGCTCGGGCAGGCCCCGGCCGATCTCGATTTTCCGAAAGATGAACGCAAAAAGGCCCTGCTGCCAATGGGGTCGTTCATTGCCGCCGGGATGCGTGATGCCGCCGGTTCAGACATCTGCATCGTCAATTCCGGCGCGATCCGCACCGATCTGAAGGCCGGCGAACTCACCCGTGGCGAGATCTACGAAGCGGTTCCTTACGACAACACTGTCGTTACCTTCACAATGACCGGCGCTGCCGTTCAGAAAATGCTCGACTTCGTCGCCGCCAACTTTGGCGACCCCGATGGCTACCAGTTTGCCGGCGTTACCGGCGTTTTCAACCGCAAAACCGGCCGGGCCGAAAACGTCATGGTCGGCGGCGAACCGCTTTCGCCCACAAAAGCTTACCGGGTTTCAACCTCGTCGTTCATGGCAAACGGCAATATTGCCGGTGACAAGCTGTTCACCGATCCTCAGAAAATTGAAGATTCAGGTGTTTTCATGCGCGACGCCGCCGAGGGTCTGCTGAAGAAGCTTGGCACCCTGCCCGACTATCGCGAACTGCCGTTTAAAATGCAGAGCTGACTAATCAGCGGTAAAACAGCAGGTTGGCCGCAAAGACCAGGCTCGAAGACAGAAAAACCGCAACCATACCAAGTCGCAGAAACGCTATCCGGCTCCACTGGCCGTGATAGCGTTTTCCTATACCCCAGTAAATGGCATCGGAAACCACGATACCGGCCAGGCAGGTTGCCGCTGAAAAAACCGGGTTCAGCAGTTCGAGCCCAAGCAAATGATTTATCGGCAGAAAAGCCAGTGACAGGCAGGCAGAGCGCACGAGAAAATTACCTTCGGCGATAAAACGTGGAATCAGGCGCCGGCGACTGGCGGAGGCGAGATTGCCCGCGCGCTGCGACCATTTCCAGCGAATGCTCAAAATTGCAGCGAAGCTGACAACGTATGGAACAAAAAACATCGAAGTATCGATAAATCTGTTGATCAGGCTCAGATTGGCCCCGATGATCCAGCAGGCCGAAACGGCAAACATGTAAAAAATCGGCCTGACGCGCAGCAGTTCATCCTGGTTGCCGGGCATTTCGAGAAAAAGATCGACGAGCGAAATCAAAACCGTGCAGACGAAGACCGGAATATACCACTCGGCCCCGATCAGACTCCAGGCGGCGTAGCCCATCAGGCCGACACCGACTATTCCAGAAGTGCCGAGGCGCCCTGACAGATTGCCGAAAAGATAAGTCGTCATGAAGATAATGCCGACCGAGCAGAGCTGACCGATGATTTCGGGTATCGGCTTCGTGGTGATCTTCATGATGATAAACAGCGTACCGAATGGAATGATGATATTATCGGCGCCACCCAGCGAAATCGCTTCGAAGCAGGTCACCAGAACCGCTATCAAAAGGGCCGACAAAACGCATTCCATGCGTCCGACCGAGGTCAGCAGCAGCAACCCGAGGTGAACGATCAGAAAGGTCGACAGCAGAAAAATTACCGAGCCTTCGAGGCTTTTGCGCTCTTCTTCGACACTGTAGACTTTGAAACCGTATGAAACGCCGATTATTGCGGCCAGAGCATCTGAGACCGAAAGTACCATAACCGATATCAGGTAAAAATCAGGTTTTTCGAAATAACTGGTGGCCGCAAAAGTCAGATAAATAGCGACCGGGTGCAGAATATCGCCGCTCGATTTGCGTTTAACGCCATGCACTGACTGCAGCAGGCCCATTTTGCGGGTAGTCGCCATCAGTGTGACGAATGCCACGCAGAGAGCCAGGATTGTCCAGTGTGATTTGAAGACGTAGGCGAAACACAGCGACACGATACCGCCGGTCAGGTGAACGAACTTGCGCGTGGCTTCCTGAGAACAGGCGTTCAGACCGCGAAGAATTTCACCGCAGCCGACGAGAACCAGAAACAGAGCCGCTACAATCAATGCCGAGCCGACTTCTGCATCCCAGGAAACCATCTGCTACCGCCTTCAAAAGATATGCTATGCCACTGATTCTAATTTCCGACCACCATAAAAGCAAGCTTTAGCTTTTATTTGATGATCGTCGCGCCATTCAGATGCGTTCGTCAGACCACAATGCATTTTTTAGCTGCAAACTGGGCAATGTGCTATAATGCAGCCATGAGATTTTTTGCGTACATTTTCAACCTGCTGCTGCTTCTGGCACTGCTGCCCATCCCGGCCGACGCCCAGATGGTTCCGGGCGCCGGGCAGATGAACGTTATCGTCATTACTTTCTCGCCGCCATTTTCCGGGCAGCTGAACCGCTCAGAAAGCCTTTTTCAGGCCATACTGCAGACAATGCAGGATAAACCGGCAAATCTGGCTGATCGCATAAATTCGGTCGGCGCCGTCTGGTCTGCCAGCTACAATCTCAATGGCGTGCAGTTTTCGCTGCTGTATCCAGGTGGCGAAGACTCGGCAATCAGCCTCTGTCGCACAATGCTGACCGGTCTTGCCGGCAAAATTTCGGGCATTCAGGCAGACAACAGCAGACAAAGCCTGCCCAATTATCTGCACAGCATTCTCTGGCGACACCAGGCCGGCAGCAGCGATCAGGCTTCGGGCACTGCACCGGTCTCGCTCTTCACTTCAAGTGGCAGCAGCCGGGTTAAAGAAATGCTTGGCCCAGATACCGAACTGTTTGCCTCACTTTACGATCGTTCATTGCCGCCGACCGATGCTGGCCCCCTGGTTATTCCGGCAGTTCCGATCACTCTCTATGCCGCTCTCAGCTGGAATGAATTTTCGACCCGCTCTTTCATTTCGGCCAAGTTCATCGGCGAAAAATTCATCAGCGAAACCAACGTCGGTTCTGCCAGCTATGAGCTTATCAACTGCGGCAATTCTCTCTACCTGACTCTGACAATCAGCGGCAACGAAGAAACGCTGGCCGGCAGCCAGGAAAAACTGCGGCAATTCGCATATAAAAATCATGGCGACGAGGGCTCCCCCCTCTGGAAAAGCTTTGCCGCAAGAATTATCCGCATTTTTTCCGACGATCAGAGAGATCTGACCAAGCGCAGCCTTTTTCAGGCCTGGGTTCAGCACTGGAACGGGATTTTTTCAGACTTCGAGCAGTCAGAAATTGCATTTCTCAACCCTGACAGCATTTTTTCAGGAGTATCATTACCCGAAAGCCGGCAGCATGAGCTGAGTTATTCCAACAATACTTTTCCAAGATTTGCGGCCTGCAGTCTGAGCTCTGGCAGCGATACGGCCGATGTCGCGCTCACTTTTGCCGCCAGCAGAGGCACGCTGAATCTGATAACAGAAGGCATCGACACCGAGTCGGCAACTTCCTTCCCGATAAGTATCGATCATTCAGAGGCTGACAGACTGACAATCAGCTTTCACTGCCACGTCAATCAGGTAAGCGGCTGCGTCGCACGACTGCGCTCACGCATTACCGGCATTCTCTTTGAAAAAGGCCTGAAAGGTGATATTTCCGGCAGCATGCAGATCGGCATTGCCGCCAGCTGCAACATCACTCCATTTGAGCTGCGTGGCCTGCTGCAGCAGGGCTGGCCACCGCAGACCCAGAATCACGAATGGCAAACCGGCAATGACAGCAGCGTCGCCAGGGCCGTGCAATTACCGGCCAATGATCACCAGGCCTTTAACCGGCGCTGGGCAATCGCCACCGCCACCGGCAGAGGCTGCGCCGAAATTCTTTCGCTGCTGGCAGCCCGCGATATAGCCCTTAAAACCCTGAGAAGGTAGTCGACAAAGTCGCCTTTTCTACTTTTCATTAAATAATTCTCCGATCCTGCCGATATCTGGCCTGAACTATGTTTATCCGTTGTTAGTTCAGGAGATATTATGACTGCCAACCGCTCCGGTATAAGAGAACTGCAGATTGCCCGCGGCCTGATCACTTTGCGCTGGGCAAGCATTCCGTTAATCTTCGGCTTCAGCCTTTTCAGCCTGCACGGGCTCGGAATGAGCTTCAAAATCGAGCCAATCTACATTCTCTGCTGCATTCTTGCGGTATTGAACGTCTACTTCACCCTGCATTTTTCATTGCTTTCAAGGCAGATGGCGGTAACTCACGGCATCGGCACCCTCAAAAGGCTGTTGCTGCGGGTCGTTTCGCAGCTGTTTTCGGGAATCAGGACGCGTGGCCTGAGTGGCATTACCAGCCTGCCACTGGCGATTTCGAAGGTTGCAGCCATAATCTATCTGATGCTGCTCGAAACCCTCAAGGACCTCTCGTTCAACCCGTTTTCACTGAGCAATGTCATGCACACGCAGGTGATCAGTGACCTGGTAGTAATCATGCTGCTGACCAGATATACCGGTTCGATCGAAAGCCCGGTATTCTTACTCAACGTCATTCCGATAACGGTGGCCGGCGCCGTCATGGGCCTTGGCTCAGGCGCAACGTATTCTGTGGTTGCCGCCTCAGCCTGGTTCATTACCGGCATGCTGGTCAAGTTTCAGTTTCTGCCGCACATCAAGTTTTACCCGCCGGTTTACGGTGATCTCAGTCAGTGCAGCGGCTGGCTTTATTCAAACTCGGCCGTCATGGCAACCGGTCTGTTTGCCACCGCTTTTCTGGCCCACAAGCTCACTACCGTATTTAAAGAGCGCATTTTCTTTCTCAACGATCTGCTCTATAAAAGCAACTCGCGCGCCATTGCCTCGACCTTTGCCGCCGAACAGGGAGCGCATGCCTGGCTGATCACCGATGCGGCCGGCAACGTTGAAAAAATCAAGGTCGACCGCAACGGTTTTTTCCCCTCTGATCTGGGCGGTAAAAATCTGTTCGCTGCGTTTCCTGAACTTGAGCAGTATGGTATGGGCTATGTCATTCAGGCGGTTCTTACCAGCGGCAGCCGACGAGTGCTCGAAAAGATCAAGATCGCCTCGAATGAAGGAACTGAGCATCTGTTCAATGCCAGAATCTCATGTTTCCGCGATTGCGACGACAAGCAGAAAATTCTCGCCATTTTTGAAGAACGCACCGAAGAAATTTTCCTGAAAAACAAAGTTGAAAACCTGACACGGGAACTCGGCGAAACCAATTCGAACTTTGAAAAGGTATCGCTCGAGAACCGCGAAAATTTCAGATCTTTCGAAGAAATGCAGAAGTCGGCTCTTGAAAAGAGCATGGAAATCGAACTTCTCAACCAGAAGCTGAAAGACTACAAGTCTGAGAACTCCAATCAGAATAATCAGATCACTGGCCTGATGACCGAACTGGCCACCATCAAATCTTCTAATGATCAGCTCTCTGCCGAACTCGATTATAAACAGCTTCTTCTCGACGAAGTTTCTGAACTGATGAACGCCTGTGGCGAGATTGAAGAACTGGTGGCTCTCATCGAAAAACGCACCCGCGATCTTTTCAACCTCGATCACACCTGCCTGCATATTTTCAAGGCTGAAGACAGCGATCACCAGCGTGGCGAAATCCTCGACATCCGCAAGGCTTCGCCCCGCCTGCTCGATATTCCGCGCAACAACCCGGAAATTCTCAACCCCGCTTTGAATGAAGGCCGACCGGTAATTATCAACGCCCAGATCACCCCCGAGAAATCAGCATCGCTGGCCATCAGCAATGGTCAGATGCAGCGGCTGGTGGCTTATATTCCGGTCAGACATCAGAACAAGATTCTTGGCATGATGATGCTCGAAAAATACGGGCACGAAGACAACCCGGAACTGGTCATCAACATGCTCAGCTATTACCTCAAACATTCTGCCGCTGCTATTCGCAATGCCATCACCAACCGTGATGCCCGCAGCAAGAATGAAAAACTGCATCAGTCGATCACCCGGCTTTACACCCAGCTCGACAGCGTTAAAGCGATGGTTTACAGCAAACCGGAAGATGAAGAAAGACCATTTGCCAGTCTGCTTAATGAGTTTGGGCGTCTGGCGCCGGTGAAAGATGCAATGCTGGTGCGAATCGGCAACGACGACAGCATCGAAGTCTGCAGCCGTATCGACCGCTCGCGCCAGCTGGTGATCAACACCGCCGAAACTGAAGTTCTGACGGTTCTCAAAGCCAACCCGCGCAACAAGATAACGATCGATCTTGGTGAAGATGAAGGCGGCTGCATCACGTTCCCGCTGCTGCACAATTCGCGCCTGCTCGGAGCCATCTTCGTTTATTACAGTCACGAGACCGGCATTCCGGAAGAAACCATACTCGATTTTTGTGTCAAGCTGCTGCGCGACCACTTCGCTCTCTATGTCATGAACGAAGAGCGCGAAATCTGGGAAAGCTTCTACCGCGAAACCCTTTCGGCCTGACCCTAAAAAAAAGCCGGCTCCACCGCCAGTTATCTGGTTGTGGAGCCGTTTTTTTATCAGAAATTAAACGCGGGTTCGTTTGTGATAGTGCGTATGCAGCAGGTCATGCGAGAGCTTGCCAAGCGGATGACCGAGAAACTCTGCGTAAATCTGCTTGATATCTTTGTTATCATGCGACTTTCGCAGTTTTTTGCCTTCGTCTTCCTTGTAGATTGCCGCAATTCTGGCCCTCCTGATATCGTCGGTCGTCGTTCTCGGCTGGCCACCGCCGCCAATGCAGCCGCCAGGGCAGGTCATCACTTCAACAAAATGGTAACTGGCCTCGCCTTTGCGCACCTTTTCAACGAGCTGACGAGCATTCTTGAGGGTATGAGCCACGGCGATTTTTGCAGTGACCCCTTCCAGAAAGCTGTAGTCAGGCAGCACATCCTCGAACTTGAGACTGGCTTCTTTTATACCTTCGAGCCCAACTACCGGGGTGACATGCAGATTCTTGAACGGCAGCTCTCTACCGGTAACCAGCTCGTAGACAGTTCGCAAAGCTGCTTCCATTACACCGCCGGTGTTGGCAAAAATATCGGCTGCACCGCTCGACAGGCCAAGTGGCGCATCCATTTCGCTGTCTTCGAGAGAAGCGAAGTCAATGCCGGCCTGCCGGATCATCTTGCCCAGTTCGCGGGTGGTCAATACCACATCGACGTCCTGAACGCCGCTGGCATTCATTTCGGCACGCTGCGCTTCAAACTTCTTGGCAGTGCATGGCATTACCGAAACCATAAAGACGTCTTCTGGCTTCCTGCCGATCTTTTTCGCATAATAGGTCTTTACGAGGGCCCCCATCATCTGCTGTGGTGATTTGCACGTCGAAAGATGGTCGAGCATATCCGGGTAATAGTATTCCATAAAAGAGATCCAGCCAGGCGAACAGCTGGTAAACATCGGCAGCGCCACATCCTTTTTCTCGACCAGGGCTTTCTTCAGGCGTGAAAGCAGTTCGCTGCCCTCTTCCATGATCGTCAGGTCAGCCGAAAAGTTGGTATCGAAAACAGCGTCAAAGCCGAGCTTTCGCAGAGCGGTAGTCATTTTGCCGGTCACCAGAGTGCCGGGTTCCATGTCGAAACATTCACCAAGCGCCGCTCTGATGGCCGGGGCTGTCTGCACTACCACTGCCTTGTTCGGATTTTCAAGCGCTTCCCAGACCTCATCGATCTGTTCGCGTTCAGAAATTGCACCAACCGGGCAGACTGCCGCACACTGACCACACTGTACACAGGTAACCGAATCGAGCTGACTGCTGAAAGCCGGCCCGACAATTGTTTTGAACCCACGATACTGCGGCACCAGCGCCGAAACCTGCTGTATCTGACTGCAGACGGTTACGCATCTGCGGCATGAAATGCATTTGGAACCGTTGCGGACCAGAGCCGGAGTGCTGCGGTCTTCTTTGCGGGTCGCGCGGGCCCCCGAAAACTTGATATGCCTGATTCCGAGATCGCGGGCCACTTTCTGCAGCTCGCAATCATCATTACGATCGCAGGTCTGGCAATCACCATCGTGTTCAGAGAGCAGCAGTTCAACCACAAGCCGCCTGGCCTGTCTGACCCGCTGGCTGGTGGTGGTGATATCCATGCCTTCGCTGACAGGCATGGTACAGGAAGCGACCAGATCTTTCTGCCCCTTTACTTCGACAAGGCAGACGCGGCAGGCACCGATAGCCTGAATATCCTTGAGATAGCAAAGAGTCGGAATGGTCTTACCAGCCTTGCGACAGGCCTCCAATACCGAGGTGCCTTCTTCAACCTGAAACTTTTCATTATCAACTATAATGTTAAGCATTTTTTCTCCTTGAATTCGTGCCGGTAAACCCGATCAATCGCGGAAGTCGCAACGCAGGCAGCGTTTTGCCTGCCTTACGGCGGTAGCTTCGTCATAAGCCTGTTCAACTTCGTTAAAGTTCTGACTGCGCCGTGAAACGTTCAGAACCGGCTGCCTTTCGCGCAAGGTCGGGCTTGGTTCTGCATCAGGATCGAAGAATGTGTCAACCTTTTTATCTTCGCGCCAGAAAGCGTGTTTCTCGCCAGTAAGGAATTCATCGATGCCAACTGCAGCCTTTTCACCATCAGCAACCGCATCGACAACCGAAGCCGGGCCGGTCACGATATCACCGCCGGCAAACAGCCATGGAACTGTAGTCTGCTTGCTGAGAGGGTTAGCAATAATGTAGCCATTCGCCCCGAGATCCGGTTTGATGTTACCGGTGAGCGAATACACGTTTACCGTCTGACCGATAGCAGCAATGAGCTGATCGCACTTCACCATGAAATCGCCCTCTTTACCGGCGACCGGGCGACGACGGCCGCTCTTGTCGAACGAACCGAGGGTCATCTGTCGGCACCTGACACCAACAACGTGACCATTCTCGACCAGTATCTCTTCGGGCGCCGCCAGAAGCTTGAGTATTACGCCTTCGGCTTCGGCTTCTTCAATTTCTTCTTCGTAAGCCGGCATCTGCTCGCGGGTACGCCGATACAGAACGGTTACCGATTCCGCACCGAGTCGAACTGCAGTGCGGGCCGCATCGATAGCGGCATTGCCGCCGCCGATAATTGCAACGTTTTTGCCGATCGGAACCGAGCCGCGAATGTTGTATTCTCTGAGAAAGCTTATCGCCTCGACAACGCCTTCGGCGTCTTCACCGGCGAGGCCGATTTTAACGCCTTCGGGGGCACCCACGGCAACGAATACTGCTTCATAACCCTGATCTTTCAGCTGCTGTACGGTAAAATCGCGACCGAGAGTTTTGCCGCATTCGATATCGACCCCTAGTCTTTCGATCATGCGGATTTCACGGGCGAGAATTTCGCGGGGCAGGCGGTATTCAGGAATCGTCTGAACCATCATTCCACCAGGTCTCGGAGCAGCTTCGAAGATTTTCGGCTTATAGCCGAGACGGGCAAGGAAATAGGCACACGAAAGCCCGGCCGGCCCGGCCCCGACGATCGCGATTTTTCTCGCGGCATTGCGGCTGTTTTCGAGCACTTCCGGAACCTGAATTACCAGTTCCTGATCGACCATAAAGCGCTTGACGCTTCTGATCGAAACCGACGAATCAACCGTCGAGCGCCGACACATGTGTTCACATGGATGGAAGCAGATTCTGGCGCAGGCAGCCGCGAACGGGTTTCTTTCGCGATGCCGCTTGAGAGCTTCGGCATAGCGCTTTTCGCCAACGAGTGCAACAAAGCCCGGAATATCGACCGAAGCCGGGCAACCACTCTGACATGGAGCTCTGACCAGCCCGGCGCAGACACCGGCCCGGCACTTCTTTTCACGGATATGCTCTTCGTATTCATGTCTGAAATGGCGGATTGTTGAAAGAACCGGGTTTGCCGCCGTTTTTCCGAGGCCGCACAGGGCGGTCTGAGAAATCTGGGTGCCGAGAACGATCAGGTCGTTTATATCTTCTTCGCGGCCATCTCCGTCGCAGATGCGCTCAAGAATTTCAAGCAGGCGCTTGGTTCCGACGCGGCACGGGGTACATTTCCCGCAGCTTTCTTCCTGAACAAATTCAAGAAAAAATCTGGCAACGTCGACCATGCAGCTGTCTTCGTCCATGACGATCAGGCCGCCAGAGCCCATGATGGCCCCGAGTTCCTGCAAAGACTCGTAATCGAGCGGCACATTCAGATGTTCTCTGGGGATACAACCACCGGAGGGGCCTCCGAGCTGAGCCGCCTTGAATGGCTTGTTATCAACGATGCCGCCGCCGATGTCGTAAATCAGTTCGCCGAGAGAAATACCGATCGGTACCTCGACGAGGCCGGTATTGTTGACAGCGCCTGCAAGAGCGAAGACTTTGGTACCTTTGCTTTTCTGGGTTCCGAGTTTTGCATACCACTCGGCACCGCGCCTGACGATAGACGCGATATTGGCGAAGGTCTCAACGTTGTTCAGCAGAGTGGGTTTGCCCCAGAGCCCCTTCTGAGCAGGAAATGGCGGGCGCGGCCTGGGTTCGCCACGCTGCCCCTCGATTGAATTGAGCAGAGCGGTTTCTTCGCCGCAGACAAAAGCGCCGGAGCCCTTTCTGATTTCAAGATCAAAGCAGAAATTGGTACCCAGAATATTTTTGCCGAGAATACCCGCTTCTTTGGCCTGATCGATAGCCTTCTGCAGGCGTTCGATGGCAATCGGGTATTCAGCCCGGCAATACACGTAGCCCTGCTGGGCGCCAATGGCATAGGCGGCAATCGCCATGCCTTCGATAACGCTGTGCGGATCACCTTCAAGCATGCTGCGGTCCATGAACGCGCCCGGATCTCCTTCATCAGCGTTACAAACGACATTTTTCGGGGTTTCTTTCGCGGCCAGCGTAAATTTCCACTTGATGCCGGTCGGAAAGCCGCCGCCGCCGCGGCCACGCAACCCAGAAGCGATCACGGTTTCAACAACCTGTTCCTGCTTCATTTCGGTAATTGCCCTGGCAAGCGCCTGGTAACCTTCAACGGCAATGTATTCGTTTATGTTCAACGGGTCGATCAGGCCACATCTTTCGAGAGCAATCTTCGTCTGCTTTTGAAAGTAGCCGATATTACCGACTTCTGCGACGGGCTTGCCGGTGGAAGAATCTTTATGAAGCAATCTGGTAACGATAGCCCCTTGTTTCAGATGTTTTTCGACGATTTCGCGGGCATCTTCAGCATTGATTCCCTGATAAAAAACGTTATCAGGCATAACCCTGGCAACCGGACCAGCGGCACAGGGGCCCATACAGCCGGTTTCAACGACTTTTACAGTTTTGCCGAGCTGCAGGTCGTTCACTGCCTGTTTCAGGGCTTTGCTGATTTCAAGCGCTCCCGAGGCCAGGCAGCCGCCACCCATGCACACAAGAATTTCACGCTGCCCCTGGGGTGCATTGCCCTTCGAGTTGCGCATTTCAAGCAGATGTGCCTGCTCTTTCTGAAGGTCAGATAATTCCTGAACTGATTTGATTCGTTTGATCATGCCTTTTCAACCTCCGCAGTATCAGCCGCATATTGGGAAAGGATCGCTCTGATTTTGGTTGGCTTAACCCGCTGATGCACATCTTCATCGATCATGATTGCGGGTGCGAGGCCGCAGGCGCCAAAACATCTGGCCACTTCAAGAGTGAAATTACGATCTCCGGTGGTTGATCCCACGTCGACGTTCAGTTCTTTTTTCAGAGCTTCAAGCACCTGCTTGCCGCCTCTGACATAGCATGCGGTACCCAGGCATACTCTGATCACATGTTTTCCCCGTGGCTGGGTCGAAAAAAATGAATAAAAACTGACGACCCCGGCCACTTCGCTGTAGGATTTGTCGAAAGCCTGGCTGATTCTTTGCAGAACGGCCTGAGAAAGGTGCCCGAACATCCCCTGAGCAATCTGCAGTGCTGGTATCAACCCGCCTTCTTTGTTTTTGTATTCGTCGAGAACTTTTTCCAGCTCTAAAAACAGCTGTTGTTCATCGACATGGCTTTCACAGCCGCAAACTTTGGTCATAATAACCTCCGGTGTAGATTAAAACTTCGAATTCTGCAACCGGCGTGTTATTCACTCATTTCCTGGCATTCTGTACATCAGAAAGCGCAGAAAAATCTGTTCAATAAATTTTCTGTGATATGCCCGGAATCCGGGTCGATGCAACGGCCCTGTCTCTCTGCACCGAAACGCGAACAGGCGAAACTGAATCTCTCTACGGCGGCCTGCTTTTGTACTTTGGCTTGACTGTATGTATCTTATCCCTTACTTACGCCACAATCAGTTTACTATGCTCAGTTCTCCGATTTCAACCGCTTTTTTTCAGAACGACAATCATTATCTGTTTCCGCTTTCCAGGCCTCCAGACAGGGTTTTGTGAAAAATTGTACTTTTTACTTGATAATTTTCTCACAATCTAATAGACTGCCTGCAGCGATAAAATGGCCTTCAGTTTAGTCACTGAATGTCTAAAAACTGCCAGCAGAACTGGCGGAACCAAGGAGATTCAAGATGTCCTGTCCAATCAAATCAAAAGCCGAACTGGCTAAGCTTTCTCCCGAAAAGGCAGAAGAGCTGGATGCGTATCTGACCAGTCTTCCTCTGACCGAAGACCGGGAAAGAAACCGCGGTTTCCTGATTCAGTCGTTGCACAAAGCACAGGAAATTTTCACCTACCTGCCCAGCGTTGTACAGATTCACGTCGCCAACCGCCTGGGTCTGCACCTTGCCGAAGTATACGGCGTTATCAGTTTTTATTCGTATTTTACTGATAAACCGGTAGGCAGATACAAAATCAATATCTGCACCGGTACAGCCTGCTTCGTTAAAGGCGCCGACAAACTGGTTGAAGAATTTCAGCGCTATCTTGGCATCAAACTTGGCGAAACCGGCACTGACGGCAAATTTTCTCTGACCGGCCTCAGATGCGTCGGCGCCTGCTCGATGGCTCCGGTAGTGATGGTTAACGACAGAGTATACGGCAACGTTACCACCAAGATGGTTCCCGAAATCATCAGCGATTGCAAGTAAAGGAAATTGAGATGATTGACTCACCCGCAAAACTCAAATCTTACACAGAAAATTTAAGCAAAAACAGCAAACCCGCCACCACCATTCTGGTATCTCTCGGCACCTGCGGTATCGCCGCCGGAACACGCCCGATCAACGATCTGCTCAAGTCCGAAGCCGCCAGCCGCAAAGCTGACATCGAAATCGTCGAAGTTGGCTGCATGGGTCTTTGCCACAGCGAACCTTCAATCGAAGTCGTTAACAACGCTACCGGCAAATCGATCATATATGGCAAAGTCAAAGTCGAACAGGTTCCGGCAATTATCGAAACCGCCAGCAAGGGCATCGAAGCTGCCAGCTGCACCGTCATCAACCGCTCCTGGTTCTACCCCGAAGAAAACGAAACTGCCACCTCTGAAAAGATTCAGGCACGCATCGTTCTCAAGAATACCGGCAAAATCAACCCGGAAATTCTCGACCATTATATCGCCAACAAGGGCTATCAGGCTCTCAGCAAAGTACTCTTCGACATGACACCGCAGCAGGTTCTCGATACCGTCATCGATTCAGGTCTGCGCGGTCGCGGCGGCGGCGGTTTCCCCACCGGCAAAAAATGGGCCTTTGCCGCTGCTCAGAAAGCCGATCAGAAATACGTTCTCTGCAACGCTGACGAAGGCGATCCGGGCGCATTCATGGATCGCGCCGTTCTCGAAGGCGACCCGCACTCAGTTCTCGAAGCCATGGCCATCACCGGTTATGCTATCGGTTCTGACACCGGCGTCATCTACATCCGCGCCGAATATCCGCTCGCAGTAAAACGTCTGGAAATCGCTATCGACCAGGCCAAAAAACAGGGTCTGCTCGGCAAGAACATTCTTGGCAGCAAATTCAGCTTCGACATCATGATCAAATACGGCGCCGGCGCCTTTGTCTGCGGCGAAGAAACCGCTCTGATTCACTCAGTAGAAGGCAAGCGCGGTGAACCGACCGTAAAACCCCCGTTCCCGGCCATCGAAGGTCTCTGGAAAAAACCGACCGTCGTTAACAACGTCGAAACCTTCGCCAACGTCTGTGCCATCATCAGAAACGGCGCCGCCTGGTTCAAAAAAATCGGTACCGCCGGCTCACCCGGCACCAAGGTTTTCGCCCTCGCCGGCAAAGTTAAAAAAGTCGGCCTCGTCGAAGTTCCGATGGGCACCACCCTTCGCCAGATCATTTTCAACGTCGGCGGCGGCATCATGAACGACCGCAAATTCAAAGCCGTACAGACCGGCGGCCCGTCAGGCGGCTGCATCAAGTTCGACCAGCTCGATACCGAAATCGACTATGAATCGCTCAAGCGCCTCGGCTCGATGATGGGTTCGGGCGGCATGATCGTCATGGACGAAGACGACTGCATGGTCAATGTTGCCAAGTTCTTCCTCGAATTCACCCTCGATGAATCATGCGGAAAGTGCACCCCCTGCCGTATCGGCAACAAACGCCTCTATGAAATGCTGCACAAAATCTGCGACGGCCGCGGCACTCGCGAAACCATCCAGAATCTCAAGGATCTGAGCAATTCCATCAAAGATACCGCCCTCTGCGGTCTTGGTCAGACATCTCCGAATCCTGTTCTCTCAACTCTTGCACAGTTCGAACACGAATACCTCGCCCACATCGATGAAAAGCGCTGCGAAGCCGGAGTCTGCAAAAAGCTGCTGAAGTATGAAATCAACAACAGCTGCGTCGGTTGCACTCTCTGCGCCAGAAACTGCCCGGCCAACTGCATTGCCGGTTCAGTTAAACAGAAACACAGCATCGATCAGAGCAGATGTATCAAGTGCGGCGTCTGCATGGACGTATGCAAATTCCACGCTGTAGACCGCAAGTAAGCCAACAGGAGAACCACATAACATGATTAATCTCACCATCAATAATCTTCCAGTACAGGTTACCGAGGGCCAGACCGTTCTCGATGCAGCTCACAAGCTCGGCATCGACATCCCGACCCTCTGCCACCTCAAAAGCACCGGCGGCTGCAACGTTGAATCAAAAACCGGTTCATGCCGCGTCTGCGTCGTCGAAATCGACGGCCGCCCCAATCTCGCCCCCTCCTGCTGCACTCCTGCTACCGAAGGCATGAAGGTCGTCACCTCAAGCCTGCGCGTCATCAACGCCCGCCGCACCATGCTCGACCTGCTGCTGTCAGACCACCCGAAAGATTGTCTGACCTGCGAAAAGAGCGGCGACTGTCAGCTGCAGGATCTCGCAGCCAAAATGGGTCTGCATCGCATCAAATACAAAGGCGAAATGTCGAAACACGATATCGACGTTTCGAGCGAATCGATCGTTCGTGACCCGAACAAGTGCATTATGTGCCGCCGCTGCGAAACCGCCTGCAACGTCGTACAGACCGTCGGCGTTCTCTCTGGCGTCGGCCGCGGCTTCGAAGCCGTAGTTGGCCCGGCTGACCTGCGCCCGCTCTCAGAAACCAAGTGCACCTTCTGCGGTCAGTGCGTTGCCGCCTGCCCGACCGGTGCTCTTACCGAAGTCGACCATACCTACAAATGCTGGAATGCGATCAACAGTGGTAAAACCGTTGTCGTTCAGACCGCTCCGGCTGTACGCGTCGCCCTCGGCGAAGCTTTCGGCATGGAACCGGGTTCGATCACCACTGGCAAGATGGTTACCGCTCTGCGCATGATGGGCTTTGCCAAGGTATTCGATACCGACTTCTCAGCCGACCTGACCATCATGGAAGAAACCACCGAATTCATCGAACGCCTGAAAAGCGGCAAGAACCTGCCGATTCTCACCTCCTGCTGCCCGGGCTGGGTCAAGTTCTTCGAACACCAGTTCCAGGATCTGATGCATATTCCGTCGACCTGCAAATCACCGCAGCAGATGTTCGGTGCCATCGCCAAGACCTATTATGCCAAGAAGATCGGCGTCAAATCCGAAGATATGATCGTTGTCTCGGTAATGCCCTGCCTGGCCAAGAAATATGAATCAGCCCGCGAAGAATTCAATGCCAGCGGCACTCGCGACGTCGATATCGTCATCTCGACCCGCGAACTGGCTGCAATGATCAAAGAAGCCGGTATTGCCTTCGACCACCTCGAAGAATCTGAATATGATGATCCGCTCGGCGAATCAACCGGCGCCGGCGTCATCTTCGGCGCCACCGGCGGCGTTCTTGAAGCCGCTCTACGCACTGCCGCCGACTGGGTAACCGGCAAAGACCTTCAGGAAATCGACTTTACCGCCGTTCGCGGTCTCAATGGCATCAAAGAAGCCACCGTTAAAGTTGGCGATATCGAAGTCAAAGCCGCAATCTCTTCTGGTCTGGGCAATGCCCGCAAACTGCTCGAAAAGATCAGAAAAGGCGAAGCTCAGTATCACATCATCGAGATCATGGCCTGCCCGGGCGGTTGTCTCAATGGTGGCGGTCAGCCATACACCAACGGCCATTGCGAAGAAATCCTTGCCAAACGCATGGAAGCCCTCTATCGCGATGACAAGAACGCCAAAATCAGAAAATCACACCAGAACCCGTCGATTCAGAAGCTTTACGCTGAATTCCTCGGCAAACCGGGCAGCGAAATGTCTCACAAACTGCTGCACACTCACTATCACGGCCGCAGAAACGTCTGATAACAGACTCTGAAACCAGCAGGGGACGGTGCAAACCGTTCCCTGCTTTATTTTTCGACACCTGACAATCAGGCGTAAAAAAAAAACCGAACCGTTAACTGCGGTTCGGGTTTTTTACTGCCGGATCAGAGGTTGAGTATCAGACCTTGTAATAATCACGATACCAGTCGATAAAACGACTGATGCCGGTTTCAAGGGGGGTAGCCGGAGCGAAACCGGTATCGCGCATCAGGTCGTCGACATCGGCGTAGGTGGCCGGCACATCACCGGGCTGCATCGGCAGCATTTCCTTGACTGCGGTTTTGCCGAGCTTCTTTTCGATGATCTCGATAAAGCGCAGCAGCTCAACCGGCCTGTTGTTGCCGATATTGTAAATTCGATAAGGCGCGCGGCTGGTTGCCGGATCGGGTTTCATGCCATCCCAGTCGGGGTTGGCAGGAGCGATGCGGTCGCTGACTCTGACAACACCTTCGACGATATCATCGATGTAGGTGAAGTCGCGGCGCATCAGGCCGTTGTTGAAAACCTTGATCGGCTGGCCTTCGAGAATGGCGCGGGTGAACAGGAAAAGCGCCATATCCGGTCGTCCCCACGGGCCATAGACGGTAAAGAAGCGCAAACCTGTAGTCGGCAGACCATAAAGATGTGAATAGGTGTGCGCCATCAGTTCGTTAGCTTTTTTAGTGGCTGCATACAGAGAAACCGGGTGATCGACGTTGTGATGCACCGAGAAAGGCATCTCGGTGTTCGAACCGTAAACCGAGCTCGATGAAGCATAGGTAAGATGCTCGATTTTGTTGTGGCGGCAGGCTTCGAGTATGTTCATGAAGCCAACGATGTTGGCATCGATGTAGGCGTGCGGATTTTCAAGGCTGTAGCGCACGCCGGCCTGAGCGGCAAGATTGATTACGCGGTCAAATCGGTGTTCGGCAAAAACCTTTTCAACGGCGGCGCGATCGCTCAGGTCAGCCTGAACAAAGGTAAAACTCTGATGATTGCTGAGAATAGCGAGACGGTCATGCTTCAGCTTCACTTCATAATAATTATTGAGATTGTCAAAACCAACAACCTCATCGCCACGCTTGAGAAGATAAATTGTAAGGTGAAAGCCAATAAACCCCGCCGCGCCAGTAACCAATATTTTCATCGCTACTCCAATAAGTTTCGGCTGAAATTAACAGTGATATAAAAACATAAACCACAAAAATCAGATAATTCTAACTTTTCTTGCGCGCAAGCAAAAGAAGATTTTTCTCGAAAGGAATTTTTATCCTTTTCTCGATTACTTTCATACTAAGAGAGACAATGCAACGAACAAAAAAGATTAAACTCTTCCAGATCCAGATGAAATTATGAGAGCATTCTGATTCTGGATGATTCAGCGAGTTTTCTTTTTTTGAGGTAAACGCGTCAGCAAACCGTATTTTAAAATAACAAAAATTGCCCTGAATCCGTCTTTCCAACCAATTTTTTTGCCTTCCTGGTAAGTCCGGCCGTAGTATGAAATACCCACCTCGAAAATTCGAACGCCCATTCTGGCTATCTTTGCAGTTACTTCAGGCTCGAAACCGAATCTATTTTCTTGAATTTCGATTGCTTGAATTACCTCGCGGCGAAAAAGTTTATAGCAGGTTTCCATGTCTGTGAGGTTAAGATCGGTAAACATATTCGAAAGAGTGGTTAAAAATCTGTTGCCGATGGAGTGCCAGAAATACAAAACCCGATGTGGCCCGTTGCCAGTAAATCTTGAGCCATAAACCACATCGGCTTTTCCCTTCAACATCGGTTCAAGAAGGATTGGGTATTCTTCAGGATCATATTCCATATCGGCATCCTGTATTATTACACAATCCCCGGTAGCCTCTCTGATGCCAGTTCTGAGCGCTGCTCCTTTGCCCTGGTTTTTCTCATGGTATAAAACCTTGTCAACCTCTTTGAAAAGTTCGGTTTTGAGAAGCTCACGTGTACCGTCCGTTGAGTAATCGTCAACTACGATTATTTCCTTCACGATCGAAACTTTCTTAACCCGGGCAATGATTTCTGCCAGCGTGTTAAGTTCATTATAAACCGGCATTACAACTGAAAGTTTCATCAGCAGGACCTCTCACTGGCAATCTGATAATTTTAAGACGCGCTACATAATTACATTATTTTTAAAACTAAGCAAGTCCTGAGCCGGCAGGAACCAAACTTAATCTTGAGAACTGCCAGGAACTGTTTTCGCAGTCGATCCAGGGATATGGCAAAACCTCAATTCGAAGCTGCAGACAATGTGTTAATGGCTGATAATTTCTTGAGATCGGGGCAGACCCATGATAAGTTTATTTCAGAATTTATTTTCAACCAGGCGGGCTTGAGCGAAATGCCGACAAACAGCACCAGAAATTGGGAAAAAACAGGCTGGCGAAATTTTTTTGGTGATCAGATGCCGGATTGGCCTGACAGCCAGAAGTTCACAGCGGTTTACGAGAGGCTGTGCAAGCTTCCACCGCTGGTCTTTGCCGGTGAAGCGCGCCGGTTGAAAAGTCTGCTGCATGAAGCCTGCCTCGGAAAAGCTTTTGTATTACAGGCCGGCGATTGCGCCGAGCTTTTCTCCAGGTGCCACGGCCCATATATTCGTGATCTGCTCAAGGTGATTCTGCAGATTGCCGTTATTTTAACTTACGCCGGCGAAAAGAGACTCATCAATATCGGCAGAATGGCCGGACAGTATGCCAAACCACGCTCTAACAGCCATGAAAAAATCGGCGACATCAGTCTGCCCGTCTATCGTGGCGACATGATCAACAGCCTGGAAGCGACTTTAGAGGCAAGAACCCCCGACCCCGCCCGCATGGTCGAAGGCTATTTCTGCTCCGCCGCAACCTTGAATCTGGTGCGGGCCTTTACCAACGGCGGTTTTGCCTCACTCGACAATATCAATTCCTGGAATCTGACAAGCTTTGGCAAATTTCATCAGAACCCTGACTACGAAAAACTCTGCTGCGATATCCGCAAAGCGGTGAATTTTTTTCATGCGCTCGGCAACAGCAGCCTCACCAGTATTCAGGATTCATACATGTATACCTCGCATGAGGCGCTGCTGCTCGATTACGAAGAGGCCATGACCAGAATCGACACAACCACCGGTGAACACTACGACACCAGTGCGCACATGCTCTGGATTGGCTACAGAACCAGACAGACCGACGGCGCCCACGTCGAGTTCATGCGTGGCATAAAAAACCCGATCGGCATCAAGATCGGGCCGGAATTCGGCCTCGACGAGCTCAAACCCCTCATTGAAACCCTGAACCCTGACAATGAGCCTGGCCGCCTGTCTCTGATCACCAGATTCGGCAATCAGAAGATCACTGATTATCTGCCCGATCTGATCGAGGCGATCAGACGCGAAGGCATGCATGTAGTCTGGATCTGTGACCCGATGCACGGCAACACAAAAACAGATGCCGGTGGCAGAAAAACCAGGGCTTTCGAAGACATTCTCGCCGAAACCCGAGCTTTTTTTCAGATACATCAGACGAGTGGCACCCACCCGGGTGGCATTCACCTGGAACTGTCGGGCACTCAGGTTGCAGAATGCACCGGCGGCATTTTCGCCGGCGACTTTGAACAGGCTACCGGTTTTCAGAGCGCCTGTGACCCGCGTCTGAATGCCGAGCAGGGTGTCGAGCTCGCTTTCGAAATCGCCAAACTGCTGAAAGCCGACCAGAAACACGGCTGAAACCCCGCTTTTCCAGCAGGCATTGCCGGTCACGGGCGGTCAGAACATTTTGCCTTTTCAGCCCGGCTTTCTGATATGTTATAATCCATCGCAACATATCAGACAGCAAAGGAGAAAGGAATGAAGCATTCAGGAAACCGGGCGTTTCTCTCTGGAAACGCTGCTATTGCCCGGGGTGCCTGGGAAGCCGGTGTGCGCTTTGCCGCCGCCTACCCCGGAACTCCATCAACCGAAATCCTTGAATTCTGCGGCACTTACGCCGAAATCGACGCCCAGTGGGCAGTCAACGAGAAGACAGCTATGGAAACGGTCATCGGAGCCTGCTACGGCGGCGCCAGATCGATCTGCGCCCAGAAGCATGTCGGCCTGAACGTGGCTGCCGACCCGTTTTTTACCGTTGCCTACACTGGTGTCAATGCCGCTCTGGTGATTGTTTCAGCCGATGATCCCGGCATGCACAGTTCTCAGAATGAACAGGACAATCGCTTTTATTCAATGATGGCCAAGATTCCGATGTTCGAGCCCTCGAACAGCCAGGAAGCCAAAGATATGACCATCGCCGCCGTCAAACTTTCCGAAGAATTCGATACTCCGGTAATGGTGCGCACCACCACGAGAATTTCACATTCAGAGGGCATTGTCAGCCTCGGCGAACGCGAAAAAGCCCCGGAACGCGAATTTGTCAAAGACATGGCCAAATACTGCGTGCTGCCGCACAATGCCCGCAGACTTCACGGCAAAGTCGAAGAACGCCAGAAAAAAATCGCCGAACTTGGCTGCAAAAGCCCGTTCAACCGCATTGAAGAAGGCGACAAAAGTATCGGTATCATTGCTTCCGGCATCAGCTATTGTCATGCCCGCGAAGTTTTTCCGAATGCCTCGTATCTGAAACTCGGGCTGACCTACCCATTCCCGGCCGAACTCATCAAAAAGTTTGCCGCCAGCGTCGAAAAACTGATCGTCATTGAAGAAAACGACCCGTTCCTCGAAACCGAAGTACGCGCTCTCGGCATCAGCTGCATCGGCAAAGACCGCCTGCCCATCTGCGGTGAGCTCAACCCCGACATCATCCACGAATCGCTGAAAGAACTGGTTAACCTGCCAATGCCGGCAACTACCCCAAAAGCCACTGTAGACATACCGGTCCGGCCGCCGGTTCTCTGCCCCGGCTGCCCGCACCGCGGAGTTTTCTACACTCTGCGCAAGCTCAACTGCACGGTAACCGGTGACATCGGCTGCTACAGCCTCGGGGCTTTTGCGCCTCACAATGCGATGCACACCATTGTCTGCATGGGTGCTTCGATCACCAACGCTCTCGGCATCGAAAAAGCCATGAAGGAAAAAATTCACGGCAAGCTGGTAGCCGTGCTCGGCGAATCGACTTTCATGCACTCCGGCATTACCGGCCTGATTGATACGGTTTACAACAAAGGCCGCCATGTGACCATGATTCTCGACAACTCGATCACCGCCATGACCGGCCACCAGGAAAACCCGGCCAGCGGCAAAACCCTCAAGGGTGAGCCGACCAAGGTTCTCGATTTTGCCGCCATGTGCCGCGCCTGTGGCATCAGCAACGTTCATACCGTAGATCCATTCGATCTCAAACTGCTTGAAAGCACTCTCAAAGAAGCGCTCAACGATTCAGAACCTTCGGTCATCATTACCAGACGCCCATGTTTCCTGCTTAAAAATTACAAACCCCGTGTACGCCTGGTTTCGATCAACCGTGCCAAGTGCGTTAAATGCGGTATGTGCTGGAAACTCGGCTGCCCGGCCATTGAAGTCAGCCCTGAAGATGGCAAAACCGTAATCAACAGCGCGCTTTGCGTTCATTGCGGTCTGTGCGCCGCGGTTTGTCGCCCGGGTGCTATTACCCAGGCCAAAGAGGAGGCATGATTATGACTACCAATATTCTGCTTTGCGGCGTCGGCGGTCAGGGAACTCTTCTCGCCAGCAATCTTCTGGCAGAATGTGCCATGGAAGCCGGGTTCGATGTTAAAAAGTCTGAAATTCACGGCATGGCGCAGCGTGGTGGCAGTGTTGTCAGCCACGTCAGATTTGGCGAGCGCATCTGCTCACCGATTATCAGAAAGGGCGAATGTGATATTCTGCTGGCCTTTGAAGAACTCGAAGCCCTTCGCTGGACCGAGTATCTGAAACCGGGTGGCCTGGTGATCACCAATGCCCAGAATATTCTGCCGATGTCGGTTTCGGCCGGCAATGCGGTTTACCCGAAAAATATCACCCAGATTCTTGCCGGCATGTCGGTTCAGACGATCGCAGTCGATGCCATCGGCAAAGCCCGCGAACTTGGCAATCAGAAGTGTCTGAACGTGGTCCTGCTGGGGGTTCTCGCCCGCCGGATCAAGGAAGTCAAACCTGAAATCTGGCCTGAAATGATCAAAAAAATGCTGCCGCCGAAACTTCAGGAGCTCAACCTGAAGGCATTCACAACCGGCTGGAACCTCGCCTGAAAATAACAGTTCTGTAAAAAGCCCCGCTGTGGTTACAGCGGGGCTTTTTTTGTGATGCTTAACGGCTTCTGATCAGCTCTATCTGGTTATACAACTGCTTTTTTGCCGGTTCAGGCATGTTGCCACTGCGGTTCTGTATGTCGGCGAAAAGTTCCTGGGCCTTTTCTTTCTGGCCGTTTCGCCAGAGCAGTTCACCGATCAACAGGGCCCAGACTATTTTTTTATCCTGGCCGGCATCTTCGAGCATCGAGCGGGCAACCCGCACCGCTTCTTCAGGGCGACCAGTTTTATCAAGAGCCTGAATTTCGATGAGAGCCTTACGACCCGCCTCATTCAAAGGCAGCTTCGGAAAACCGGGGTCGATTTCCAGCAGTGTCTGGGGCCGCATCGGCCCGGGCGGTACCTTTTCATGCGGTTCCCGGGCGGGTAGTTCAGAATCTGGCGTTCGTGGTTCTGCACGATTTGCAGGCTTTGTGGTCATTTCAAACTGTTTCTGAGCAGCGTTTTTCTCGACAGGCCGATTTTCTGAACGCCGGATTCTTTTCAAAACTAAACCAGCAGCACTCATCAACAGGATTCCAAGCAAAACGCCGGCAATAACAAGCTTTAAATGGCTACCAGAAGTAGGAGCTGCTGCATCTGTCGCCTTATCTGCTGGTTTTGCCTGCCGATTTCCTGGCAGGGTCAACCCCGGAGCGCCATTTTTGAGAATTTTATAGATTTTGATTTCGCGGGTAGCGTTTTTCAGTTCCTGGGCGCCAAGATCAACGGCTCCAAATTCGTTGCGGTTCATGGCGAGATAGGTCGATTCGGAAATAAACACATCGTTCGGATCAGCAAAAGTCTGAATTCTCGAAGCAATATTGACCGGGTCACCAAAGAGATCGCCATTTTCATCGACACCGACTTCGCCAGTGTTGATACCGACTCTGAACCTGACAATACTTTCAGGATTCATCATCTGGGCATTTCTGGCATCGAGACGACGTTGGATCTCGATACCGGCCTGCACAGCGCTTGTAGGCGAATCAAAACGCACCATAAAACCGTCGCCAAGGCTTTTGACCATAATGCCGTTCCATTTCTGCATGATCTCAGAAACGAAAGTATACATCTGATCATGGAAAAGCTTCATTTCTTCGATGGTCTGGCCGGCACTTCTGCGGGTATAACCCTGCATGTCGATAAAAACGATTGTCAGAAGCCGGCTTTCCATAATAAAAACCCCTGTCAGCTTTTCAGCCGTTCAAACAACTCACGAAGATTCGGCAGACCCGGTGCTCCCTCAGGAACCTCGTTGAAAGCTTTCTGCAAGACCTGCATGGCTTCAGAACGCTTTCCGGCTTTTGCAAGAATCAGGGCCAGATTGTAGAAAGCGCCGGCGTCTTTGTTGTCGATACCGATAGCCTTTTTGTAACTTTCGGCGGCTTTCTCGAAATTACCGGTTTTCTGGTAGGCAAACCCAAGATTTGACAATACCCTGGCGGTTGGCGCCTGGTATTTCATACCCTCTTCGAAGTGCCTGATCGCGTCATCCCAGCAACTGGTCTTGAGAAAAAGCCCTGCCAGGTTGAAACGCACGGTCGTCAATTCAGGTTTGAGCTTCAGAGCTGTTTTAAAGTGTTCGATGGCTTCAACCAGGCGGCCGCTGCGATAATATGCCGCACCCAGGTTGCTATGGGCCTGAATATTGAAAGGATCGAGTTCAACCGCCTTTTTAAAGCCCTCGATCGCCTCGTCGAATCTGCTCAACTGCAGATTAAGATTGGCGCCAAAAAAGACAGCCATCAGATCATGCGGGTATTTCTGCAGATAACGGGAAACATGTTCGAGTGATTCTTTCAGCCGGCCAGCTTTAAAATGTTCGAGAAAAGCATTCTTCATCTCTTCGCGATTATCGGTGCCGGAAGCAGGCTCGACCGACACAGCTTCATTTGCAACAAGTGGTTTATTTGCCGCGGTTTCCGGGACTTTCATTTTTTCAAGACTGCTCTTCAAAGGGCCAGGCAGAGGTGAAACGTCCACTTCACGCAGGGCTACACCGATCTGCATCAGCGCATAAGCAGCCGAAACTCTCGTCGCGATATCCTTGCTGCCCAGCATTTTTTCGAGTTCCTGCAGAACTTCGACATCGCCAAGACGAAAAAGAGCTTTGGCCGCATTCGAACGCGTGCGATTGTCAGAGTCTTTCAGCAGCGGCCTGATAATGTTAATCCCGGCTTCGCCAAGCACTTCTTCTATTGCTTCGACCGCATTGGCGCGCACGCGTGAATCACGATCACGCAGAGCGTTCTGCAGAGTCGGCACCCCTGAACGGTCGCTAATATGGCCAAGGCTGGTGATGACAGCAGATCTGATCTTGAAATTGCGATCAGTTTTGAGCATCTTGATCAGCCACGGAACAGCAGAAACTATTTTAAGCCGCCCGAGTGTAATAACCGCCTGCAATCTGACAAACGGAACCGGATCGGCCAGCATTCTGATAAGCAGTTCCGTCTGAGCTTCGCGGGCCCGGTTTGACAATGCCAGAGCGGCGTTTTTGCGGACATCGGCGTCTTCATCTTTCAGCAGTTCGATGATCATTTCGAGCGCCTGCGAATGTTCGACCACCGAAAGAACATAGCCAAGAGTGGCTCTGATCCATTTGTCGGGGTCATCGAGCATGGCGCGCATCGTTGGCGTCAGGTCTGAATTACCGAGATTGGCAACGGCAATCATGGCGTTACCGCGCACGCGATTGTTCGGATGCTTGAGAAAAGGCTGAATAAGCGCCAGAGCTTTTTCAGAGGGCAGACCCAGCCTTGCCAGACTCTCGATCGCATTGGCTTTGACGCGATCATCGGTATCACGCAGAGCTTTGGTCAGAGTCGGAACCGCAGTCAGGTCACCAATGCTGCCGAGTGCGGTAATCAATGCCGAGCGTTTGCGCTCGTTGCGTTCCTTCAGGTAAAAAGCGACCAAAGGGTTGGTGGCACGGTGGGCTCCCATTTTTGCGAGAGCGTCGACGACATTGAGAAATATCCATTCGTTGCTTTCGCCAAGGCAGCCAAGCAGGTTGGAAACCGCCGAAGAATCTTTAAGTCTCCCGAGTGCGCTGATGCTGTTGAACCTGACATTAGGGTCAAGGTCACCGAGAGCTTCGATCAGGGCGGTAACCGCCTGGCGGTCATTAAAAGCGCCGAGAGCAAGAGCAATGTTGGGCCTGACTTCACGCTCGGCTTCTTTGAAAGCGGCAAGAAGCGGCGCCAGAGCCGATGGGTCACCAATTTCGGCGAGAGCAAGAGGCATCTGCTCGTCCTGCTTTTCTTTGAGAAGCGCTGCGATCAGTGGCTCAACCGCTTCGGGGTCACCGATGCGGCCAAGAGCTTTGGCGCCCTCGCCGCGCAGACGTGCGTCCTGATGCGACAAAAACCCGATCAGTCGTCGGGTGCATGGTTTCAGCAGCCAGAAGCCATTCTGCCTGAAGCTGTGTTCTCCTGCCAAGAGCTCTCATCCTCCAGTAATTATTTCTTAAAAAAAGACCCGGTTTACCCGGGTCTTCTTCTAAGCTGGAAAGTTTCTCAACCCATTCTCAGGTTCTTAACTCCAACCTTTTCGAAAGCAACCTTCATCTTGTTGATGCCGTCTTCGGTGGTACCGGTTTCAATTACTTCGCCGGTGTCATCCCAGACCTTGTGGTAAACCATTTCACCTTTGGCAAAGCTCTCAGTAACTGAATATTCTCTAGCCTCACCAGATGCTGGTTTGCCCTTCTTCTTGCTGGTGACTGCAGGTTCTTCAGCGACAGCGCCAGCCTTTTTAATTGTTTTTGCACGTGCCATTCGTTGTCCTCCCTTCCAGGAAGTTGGAAGTATAATATATCATAATGTGGCAATAATTGTCAAATTATCGCATTGCAAAAATCAGGCCGGGCGAAATTTGACACATCCGGTACACGCCCGTATAATTAGAAATGCTTCATCCAGGCATTGGAGGAAAAGTGTGTATTATAAGAGTATAACAACGCCAATCGCTTTTTTCCTGCTGCTGTTTTTTACAGCTGTTTCAGCTTCTGCCGCAAATTCCGAACCGGTCGAAAAAGACTGGACTTTCATGATATTCATGGCTGCCGACAACAATCTTGAAGGGGCCACCTCGATAGATATCAACGAAATCGAAAATTTTGGTTCCTCCGATCGCGTGAATTTTGTCGCCCAGATCGACCGCAACGGTGGTTTTTCCAACAACTCCGAATTAAAGTGGTCGGGCGCCCGCCGTTTTTATATCGTTCGCGACAAAAAACCCGACAAAATGAGCTCACCGGCCATCGAGGATCTTGGCGATGTCGACATGGCCGACCCGCTTGCCCTGACAGATTTCGTCGCCTGGGCCCACGAAAATTACCCGGCTAAACGCTATGCACTCATCCTCTGGAATCACGGCACCGGCTGGAAAGAAATTCAGCCGAGCATAATGGAAGCCGACGCCGGCGAAATCGGCCTGTCTGCCGGCATGCAGAATGCCATCGAAAACATTTCCTACAACATCTCCTATGACGATACCTCCAAAACCTCAATGAGCATACCGGTGCTCGGCGAAACTCTCGCCCGCATCAAGGGCATACTGGGCAAGCCCCTCGACCTGCTTGGTTTTGACGCCTGTCTGATGCAGATGGTCGAAGTATCCTGGACCGCCGCTCCCTACGTCCTCTGCCAGGTCGGCTCCCCCGACATGGAACCCGAAAGAGGCTGGCCATACGACATGATCGCCTCGGAGCTCGTAAAGAAACCGGAAATGGATGCGCTGCTTCTCGGCAAACACATTGCCCAGGTGTATAACAAGTCATACATGAGCGGCACTCAGGGCAACACCGCCGTCGTTCTCTCAGTCATTGACCTGGCAAAATCTGAAAAGTTCAGAGAAGATCTGAACCATTTCTGCAATATTGCACGCCAGAACATTTATGATATCGACAAATACGAAGTCGCCAGAGACGGAGCCCTCAAATATTCATACGGCGACTACATCGACTTCGGGCACTTTCTGAGCCTGCTGATCAAATCGAGCATCAAATCAGAAACCAGAACTGCCGCATCGAGACTTCTCGAAACCATCGTCGGCGAGAAAAAGAGCGGCGGTTATGTCGCCAAAACAGCTGCCAACGGCGAAAAATTCAAGGATACCAGAGGTATTTCCATATTTTTCCCGACCCGCCAGGGCTTCAAAACTTACAAAGCACGCTACCGCGAACACGCAATCGCGCAGGACACCGAATGGTTCAACTTTCTCAGTGAAGTTGCCAATCCCAATATGCCCTATCTCAAGCTCGAAGACGTGGTACTTGAAGACAAGAACAAAGACGGCCGCATCGCCGCCGGCGAAGAGGTAAAGGTCTTCGTTTCGCTGCGCAACCTCGGTCGCAAAGCTCTTGATCAGGCCAGCATAAGCTGCGTTACCGACAGCAAACTGCTCGACAGCGACAAATATTCTGCCGAACTCACCAAACTGCCGGGGCCGGGCAAAACAGAACTGATCCACGCCTTCACTCTCACAGTCAATGAAGACGCGCCGGTTCATTCCGAAATCAGTCTTAAACTCAGCCTCGTCGGCGACAAACTCCCGGTTTCCACGATCAAATCGACTTTTTACATCAAAGAGCCTTTCTCTTCGACCGGTCACGCCCTGCTGGTGCTCACCGACAACTTCTCACCGGCCAGTCCGGTTCTGCAGCAGATGATGCAGAATGCCGGCGTCAAATTCGACACCTGGGATCGTATGCTCGACGGAGCCCTGCGCCCCGAAGTCATGAAGCGCTACCTTGAAGGCTGGGTATTCATCGCAGCTCAGGATTCAACGCCCGAGCAGTCACTGACTGAAGAAGAAATCGATTCGCTCGACCAGTTCCTCAAAGCTGGCGGCCGCCTGGTTCTCAACGGCCAGGATCTGGCCTTCTCTCTGCGCGACAACGACTTTCTGCGCACCCGCTGCAAAGCCAAATTCGTCCAGGACGACGTCAACGTGCATGTCGTTTCGGGCGCCAACGGCTTTCTCGGCAACCGCAGCGTCCAGATCTTTGGTGGCGACGGTGCCAATAACCAGAAATGGCCTGACGAAATCGACGCCCTCTCGGGTGCCGATGTAATCATCAAGTATGAAGAAGGCGCCCGCGACAAGGCCGATGACCGCGAAATGAACGGTCCAGATCACAAACCGGGCTCGCTGACCCGCGGTATAACTTCTTCCGGCGCAGCCGGCATCAAAGTAACCGATGGTTATCGCCTGATACTGTTCACCTTCGGCATCGAAGCGATCAACAATGCCAGCCAGCGCAACGAGATGATGCGGCAGATCGCTGATTTCATGCAGCCCGCGGCTGAAGCCGAAGTCAGAAACTTTGCCAGAGCCGCCACCCGGCGCGTTAACCCGCAGTCGACTTCTGAGCGGGTTGTCCTTGAAAGAGCCGACCTGCTTTCGAGCGTTGAAGCCAGACTGATCAAGCAGATCAAAGAAGAGTTCAACAAGAATCCGCAGACCCGCACCCGCCTGCTCGACGAAATTCAGCGTCTGCCGGCCGGCCAGCGCAAGGCAGTGCAGAATCTTGAAAAAAATGTGCAATCACTCTTGGAATTTGACGCACAGCATGGTACTCTGAACCAGAGATAACCGCAGCCCATTCCTAAAGGGAGAAATCTCAACCGGGTTTCTCCCTTTGTTATGTACTTTTGCGGTCACAGGTTTAATCAGTGAATAACGCCAAAATTCTTCTTACACAGGGCCCGCTTGAGCCCGTCACACGAACAACCGCCAGAGAAGACGATTCTCCGGAAACTGTGTCGCGGCGCCGGCAGATCATCAGGCTTTACATCACGGCAATCCTTCTGCTCAGCGCCATGCTGACGGTTTACATCTGGCAGTCGACTAAAATGGTCGAAGTCAAGCTGCGCATCAAAAACATTGAAAAAGACATCAACAATCTTGAAAATGCGAATGCCGACCAGCGCGCCGAGATTTCCAAGCTGCAGTCTCTGACCCGCATCGAAACCGTCGCTAAAAATGAGCTCGGAATGGTAGTTCCCCGACGCATCATCTATATTACCATGCCGGAAAAGTGGTTGAAAAAGAATGAGTAGTCAGACCCCATTTCATCAGTCTGTTCTCGTAGACGCAGTCGTCAAATATGCCATGCCCGAAGACGGCAAAATCTTTGTCGACGGCACCTTCGGCCTTGGCGGCCACACACGCGCAATCCTTGCCGGCTACCCGGCAATTACCAGAGTTATCGGCATCGACCGTGACGCCGAAATTCTCGAACACTCATGCAAAACTCTTGACGACCAGCGCATCAGCCGCTTTCAGGCCAGCGCTTCTGACCTGCCGGAAATACTTGCCAGATGTAATCTCGAAGGTGCCGATGGCATCCTGCTCGACCTGGGGGTTTCTTCATGGCAGCTCGACAATGCGGCCCGCGGCTTTTCCTTTACACGCCCCGGCCCACTCGACATGCGAATGAACAATGCTGAGGGCGCTACCGCCGCCGACCTTGTCAATCAGCTTGAACGTGATGAACTGACCAGAATTTTTTTTCAATACGGCGAAGAAAAATTCAGCCGCAGAATTGCCGACGCGATTGTCAGACAGAGAGACACAACACCCTTCACCACTACCGACCAGCTGGCAAAGACCATAACCGAAGCCATACCGGCGGCAAGTCGACATCAGAGTCAGATTCACCCGGCAACCCGTGTATTTCAGGCTCTGCGTATCGCAGTAAATCACGAGCTCGAAGAAATCGAAAGGTTTTTAAGCATCGTTCTGAACTGTCTCAATCCGGGCGGACATCTGACAATTATTTCATTTCATTCACTCGAAGATCGTCTGGTCAAGACGTTTATACAGAAACACCAGAAGGGCTGCGAATGTCCGCCCAGATTTCCCGTCTGCGTCTGTGGCAAAAAACCCCAGCTGAAGCTGCTGACCAGTAAAGCGATCTTTGCCGACGAAGAGGAAACTGCTGCCAATCCGAGGGCTCGCTCTGCAAGATTAAGAGCCGCAATGAAAATCAGCACCGGAGATAATGAAAAATGAGCGTCAGAGCCATGCAGCCAAGGACCATGCGGGCGTTAGCTCTTCTGGCACTGTCAGCATTGATGATAAGCGTCTTCATCATGCGACTCGTTCAGCTTCAGGTTTTGCAGTATAATCAGTGGGCGCAGAGGTCCACCAAAAACCATGTCAGCAAGCGCGTTCTCGACATGAAACGCGGCAACATTTACGATCGGCGTGGCGATGAACTGGCAATCTCAGTCGACACCTACACGGTTTTTCTCTATACACGCGAGGTCAAATCGCTGTCTGAAGCTGCCAATGCCCTGGCAACGGTTCTGCCCATGAGTCGAGAAGAAATCATTGCCAAGGTCGGCGACCGCTCTGGCTACATTCAGATTTACAAAGAACTCGAGCCTAATCTGGCAATGAAACTGCAGAAGCTCAATATTCCCGGAGTCAATCTTGAGAGCCATTATCGCCGTTATTATCCGCAGAAATCGCTCGCATCCAATCTGATTGGCTTTACCGGGGCAGAACAGCAGGGCCTCGAAGGTCTCGAAAAACTTTTCGACAAAACCCTGCGTGGCTATCCGGGGCTGGCAGTTCAGGAAGACATAAGCCTCCGCGAAAGCGGCCCGGCGCAAATGCGTGTAATAACTCCACCAATGGGTGGCAGTAACATCAATCTCACCATCGACTCTTTCATTCAGCACGTTATCGAGTCTGAACTGGCAAAACTGGTTGAACAGTATGACCCCATCGATGCCACTGCCATCGTCATGGACCCCCACACCGGCGAGATTCTTGGCATGGGCTGTCTGCCGAACTATGATCTGAACAATTTCGGCGAGGCCAAACCCGACACCAGGCGTAATCGGCCGGCAACCGACTTCTTCGAACCTGGCTCGTGTATAAAAATTCTGGCGGTAGCGAGTGCTCTTGAAAACGGCAAGGCCGATTCGAGCAGCCGCTTTTACTGCCGCGGTTATGGCGAAATGCCTGGGCGTCGCGTGCGCTGTCATGGAGCTCACGGCCTGGTCGATACCGACAAAGCAATAGCAGAATCATGCAACGCTGCCATGATGCAGATTTCGCAGATGCTTGAACCCTCGATGCTTTATCGGACCTACAAAAAGTTTGGCTTCGGCGAACCAACCGGGGCCGAGGTTGTTGCCGAAAGCAACGGCATTCTCAGGGCACCATCGAGGTGGTCTGCTTTCTCGCCGTCCTCGCTCAGCATTGGTCAGGAAATGACCGTTACCGGTCTGCAGCTGGTTCAGGCTTATTCGGCCATAGCCAATGGCGGGACTCTGATCAAACCAAGACTTATCAAGCGAATTACCTCGCAAGACAGCGAAATACGCGAAGATTTCGGCCCGGAAACCGTCAGGCGTGTCATTTCGCCTGAGATTGCCAGAAGCCTGCGCCGCATGCTGATGGGGGTCGTTGAGGGCGGCACCGGTAAAATGGCAATGCTTGAAGACTACACTGCCGGCGGCAAAACCAGTACGGCTCAGAAAGCCAACCCACGTGGTGGCTACTTCAACGAGAAGGTAGTAGTATCCTTTATCGGCATGATTCCGGCCATGAATCCGCGAATCGTGCTGCTGGTGGCAGCTAACGAACCCAAAGGTGATGAAAGAACCCTTTTCGGGGGTAAAGTCACTGCTCCGGCCTTTGCCAGAATCGCCGACCGTGTCCTCAAGCATCTTAAAGTCCCGCCGGACCGGTCACTCACTCTGGAAGAACGCGAAGAACAACTGCTGAAAAACAATAAAATTACCGTCAAGCAGGAAATCATCAAGCTGCCGAACCTGATTTCCCAGATGCAGGTCAGCGTCGCGTCTTCGTCGATTCTGGCTTCAGACACCTGTGAACTGGTTCCTGATCTGCGTGGTCAATCACTGAAGGCAGCGATTCAAACTATCAATCGTCGTGAACTGAAGGCCATTTTCGAGGGAAATGGAGTGGTCATCGCTCAACAGCCGCCGCCAGGCCGCCCGCTTCCCAACAGCAGAATTCTCAGGGTTAAATTATCGCCAGACTTTATTGAATAACCTGTTTAAATCAGCAGAAAAACCTGATAAAATCCAATGCTCTGAAAAAAAATCAAGACTCTCCGGAGCCCAGAAACATGAAAACATTACGCAGCATCTTGCCGACCAATATTGTCTCCACCACAGGTGTTCTCGACATCGAAATCACCGGGATCGCCTTCGATTCAAGGAGAGTAAGCAAAGGCAACCTCTTTGTTGCCCTGCCCGGGCAGCATATTGACGGCTGCGCCTTTATCTTCGACGCTCTCGAGCGCGGGGCTGCTGCGATCATGATTGAAGGCACAAGAAAAAATATCGAGGTTCCGGTCGTCAAGGTCAGCAACGCACGCCAGGCTCTTTCTGAGGTCTCGGCAAAATATTACGACAATCCTTCTGAAAAGCTCAAACTGCTCGGCATCACCGGCACCAAAGGCAAAACCACGATCACCTACCTGATTCAGAGCATTCTCAAGAAGGCTTTCGGGCATGCATTCAGAATCGGCACAGTTGAATACGACATGGAATACGAGAAGATTCCGGCAAGCAATACGACTCCAGAATCGCAGATTCTGCAGTCGCTGATCGATCAGGCGTTGCGCAACGGCATCAAGCACGGCGTTCTTGAAGTCAGTTCGCATGCCCTCAAAACCTGGCGGGTTGAGCATCTGAATTTTGCCGTCGCCGGTTTTACCAACCTTTCGCTCGAGCACACAGAATTTCACCCGGATATGAACGATTATTTCAGCGCCAAAAAACGCTTTTTCACCGAGATTGCCAGCAGCGGCAAAACCTGCTTAATCGGCATCGACAATGAATACGGGCAGCGCATGGCACTCGAATGCCGTGCAGTTGGGCTCGATGTGCAGACTGTTTCGGTTCATGATCACAGTGCTGATTTTTTCTGTGAAAATCTTAAAATGACGGGCACCAGCAGCGACTTTTTCATCTGCAACGGCAGTGAGAAGCACCCCTGCAGCACTCATCTGCCCGGCGAATACAATGTATTCAACGCTCTCATGGCTGCAGCAATGACCCGGGCGGTCGGAGCAGACTGGAACTCAGTCTGCGCCGGGCTGCATTCAGTAAAGAATGTGCCTGGCCGCCTTGAATCTATCGCGAACGAGCAAGGCGTCAATGTGATTGTCGACTACGCCCACAGCCCCGATGCTCTTGAAAATGTTCTCAAAACCGTCAGGCCCCTGACCCGCAAAAAGGTCATCACCGTATTTGGCTGTGGTGGCAACCGCTCGCATGAGAAGCGCCCGGTCATGGGCAAAGTGGCGCTGCGCCATTCCGATGTCGTGATCGTAACGAGCGATAACCCAAGAAAAGAAGAACCGGAAGCCATAATCGAAGAAATTATGGCTGGCATCAAGACTGAAGTTCCTGATAGCGGCAAAACCGTTTTACAGGAACTTGACCGCCGGGCCGCCATCTTTAAGGCGCTGAAAATGGCCGAAGCTGGCGATACGGTTGTAATTGCCGGGAAAGGTCACGAAACCGGGCAATATTTCGCCGACCGCACCATTCCCTTCGATGATCGCGAGGTTGCCAGAAGCTTTTTCAGGAAAAACGAAGATGAAAACTGAATTGAGCCTGCTCGCCGCAAAATGCAACGGCAAAGTAGTCAGACCCTCTGCCAACGATGTTAACGGTATCAGCATCGATACCCGCACCCTCAAACCAGGCAATCTCTATGTTGCACTGAAAGGCGAAACCCACGACGGCCATGCCTTTGTCGGCGCTGCTGTAAAAGCTGGTGCCGCTGCAATTCTCGTTTCAAGTCTTCCCGAAAATGATATTTCCGCCAGCACCGGTATTATTCTGGTTTCAGACACTCTGGCAGCGCTGCAGGCAATTGCTGCCGCCAGACGCAATGAATTGAACTCCTTCTTCGTCGGAGTAACCGGCAGTAATGGCAAAACCACAACCAGATCGATGGTACACCACCTACTGTCTGAGAAGCACATCTGCAGCACAACTGCCGGCAACCTCAACAATCATATCGGTCTGCCGCTTACGATAATGGCAATTGCTGAAGACGCTCAATACAGCGTTCTTGAAATGGGCATGAACCACAGCGGTGAGATCCGCGACCTCTGCCGGATCGCCCGCCCCGACGCAGCGTTGATCAGCAACATTGGCCCGGCTCACATCGGTATTCTCGGCAGTCTTGAGAACATCGCCCGCGCCAAGGCCGAAATTCTTGAACAGCTCGACGCGGGAAAAACCGCGGTAGTGCCGGGTGATACTGAATTCACCGAAATTTTCCGGGCAGCCGGGCGGGGTAAACTCGTCACCTTTGGCGAAAAACCCGAAAATGATTACCGCATCAAAGATCTGCATATGCAGGCAGATTCTGTTGATTTCTCGCTGCAAACTCCTGCCGGAACCAGAAAATGCCACCTGAATCTTGCCGGCCGCCATAATGCTTTCAATGCTGCCGCAGCTCTGACCCTCTGCCATCAGCTTGGCTGCGATCTCGACCGCGCAATTGCCAGAATCGCGACATTTACACCGGTTGGTGCCCGCATGGAACGTGTACAGATCGACGGACTCACTGTATTGCTCGACTGCTATAACGCCAATCCGGGCTCGATGCAGGAAGCACTGCGTTACCTGGCAATCTGTTCTTCGCCGCGAATCGCGGTTCTCGGCGACATGCGCGAACTTGGTGAGCTTTCTGAGTCGCTGCACCGGCAGCTCGGAATTCAGGCGGCAGATGCAGCCCCTGACCTGCTTGTCTGCGTCGGCAGTGATGCGGCACATATTGCTGCTGCTGCCCGTGAAAAAGGGCTGGCTGAAACGCGTGTAATATCGCTAAGTTCTGGCGATACTGCTGCCGAATTACTGAGAGAAAGACTGCAGAAGGGTTCAACAGTTCTTTTCAAGGCCAGCCGGGGCATGCACTTCGAAAAAATCGTGCAGAAGCTCTGGCCACAGCTGGGCAAAGATCTGCACTGAACCTCTATTTCAGGAGGCCCCTAATTGTTCAGCTCGGTTTTTGAGCCTTTGTCGATCCGTATCATTTTTTCAATCGTAACTTCTTTTCTGCTGGCTATGATCATCGGCCCGCGAGTCATCTTCAACCTGAAGAACCGACAGATTGGCCAGACGGTTCGCGAAGAAGGGGTCAAGGAACACCTCAAAAAAACCGGCGTTCCGACTATGGGTGGCATCATTATCCTGATCCCATTCATGATAACCAGCCTCCTCTGGACCAAAATCAACGCCTTTGTCGTCATTTCGCTTCTGGTTACCGCCGGCATGGGCCTGATCGGCTTTTTCGACGACATTACCAAGGTCGTTAGAGCCAGATCTCTTGGCCTGACACCGCGACAGAAACTTGCCGGACAGATTTTTACCGGGCTTGCCGCCGCTCTTGCAATCAACTATTATCCGGGACTGAGATTTGAGCTGGCCAATGCCGCTTCGGGCAGTATCGAAATGTCGCCGACGGCAACGCAGATGCCGATTTTTGGAGCTCTCGACCTTGGCTGGCTCTACATTCCGTTTGCAGTAGCAGTAATTGTCGGGGCTTCGAACGCCGTAAACCTGACCGATGGGCTTGACGGCCTCGCTGCCGGCACCATGATCGTCGCCACCACACCATTTTTGATTTTCGCGTATGTCTGCGGGCACCTGATTTTTGCCCGGCATCTTGGCGTAGCCTATATAGCCGGAGTCGGCGAACTCGCCGTTATCTGCGCTGCTCTGATTGGCGGCAGTTTCGGCTTTCTCTGGCATAATGCCCACCCGGCAGCGGTATTCATGGGCGACACCGGCTCACTGGCTCTCGGTGGGGCACTTGGCGCCATCGCCCTCTGCAGCAAGACCGAAGTCTTCCTCGCCATTGTCGGCGGTATTTTTGTCATCGAAGCGCTGTCGGTAATTCTTCAGGTCAGTTATTTCAAACTGACGAAAGGCAAGCGCATTTTCAAAATGAGCCCGATTCATCATCACTTCGAGCTGTGTGGCTGGCCTGAAGAAAAAGTCGTAATCAGGTTCTGGATCATGGGAATCATGCTGGCCATGGTTGGTCTGACCCTCTTTGCCGCCCGTCTCGTCGCTGTCTGAAAAACCGGCATAAAAAAAAGCTCCCCGGCTTAAGGAGCCGGGGCGAAGCAATTGGGATGTTATGAACAAAACAACTAATCAGCGATAGTAAATTGAAAGCTGAATGTCGGTCATGCGAATGTCAACGATATCAAGGTTACGGCTGGCCAGGAAATAGATGCTGCTGGGGTTGCTTCTGACAAGTTCAGTAACGTCAATCGTATAGAGAGTGCCTGGTTCCGGTGTGGCGTTAAAGTCACCCAGAAAGCTGCCACTGTTTGCGGTATTACCGACCCACCAGCCGCCCATATCGGTCACGGCGCTAACCTGCTGTGTCGAACCCAGAAAATTCTGACATCTGGCCGACCCAGCGTAAGCATGGTAACCTGCGGTAAACTTGATTTCTGCCTTAACAAACGCCAAACTGACAAAGTCGATGTTTACAGGGGTTTCAAGACCGACTTCGGCAAATTCACCGCTGGCATCAGCGAGAGGATAGTATTGAGAGAACCAGCCGGTATTACCGACAGAACTATGAATCACCGCAGGGTTGAGCTGCACAACCACCGAAGCAATCTGACCGGCGCCTACTTCAACGGGGAATGAGTAATCGAGATAGTCTGAGTGTGAGGCTCTGAGGTTATAAGAACCGGCCGGCACACCAGTGAAAGAGAAGGCGCCATTAGCATCGGTCGAAGCCGAGAAGTCAGTTCCGTCAAGAGAGATATTTACACCGGCAAGTTTAGCGGCATTTACAAAGCTTTCGACACTGCCTGCAATGTCACCGTCAGTAACTTCTGTCACAGGAACGGGGATAAGCTCAGAACTGATTTTTACCACCGGGATCATCATAAAGAAGGGTTTCTTACCAATCTGCCATTTAACCATGCGGTGCAGGAATTTAACCTTGAGATTGGTTGAATAACCATCTTTCAGTTCGAACTTACCGACAAAGCGGATCTTTTTCGAGGGGATAAGAACAGGGTAAGAGGTGCCATCGATAACGATTTCAGCATTCTTAACCGCGAATTCCATGTAGTTATACTTGCCCTGGGCCAACTCCTGTTCAGCGAGGATTTCTGAGAGGGTGGCTGCCGAAAGCAGGGGAACTTTTCGGGTCGGCACGGAAATATTGGTTTTAGTGCCAACTACAGACTTGACCATCATCTTTTCAAAGGTTATAAGTATATTGTCTGTCACATCGGCAGACATCAGCGAAATGCGCAGGCGAGACGCCGCTTTTCTGATTCCGTCCTTGAAGTTATGGCCAACCGAATGCGAACACTTGGCGAAAGTATACTTGCGTTCAGCCGGTTTGGTGTAAGAACTGGCCATGATCATGGGTTTCACTGAACTCAAAGCCTGCGCCGTCTGCTGAGAGTTAGCAATAGAAGTATCGCCCACAGGGTTTTTCGATCCGGACATGAAGAAACAGCCGGTAAGCAGGGGTATTAGCAGACCTATGGTTAAGGCCAGTATGATTTTCCGGTTCATAAAATTCCTCCTGTCAGGTCAAAAAAATAAAACGGCGCTACAGTAAAGGCAAGCAAATTTTGTACCCGACTTTTCATAAACATAACGGAAAGCATGTGAAATCAGGCGAGACAACCGGTCAGCCGAGAGCACAATCATCCAGGAAGGGCCATAATCGCCAAAGTCCGCGAGGGAATTTTTCCCTACTATTGTTTTTTCTTCTGGGGATTTTTTACCCTGCTATTCTCCATGGGGTGCAGCCATTGACGGCTTCGGCCACAATGGGCATAAATCCGCTCGCCGCCAGTTTTACCTTCTCTCCGCCTGAATTCGCCGGCCGGAACTACATTGTGCCGGATCTGGTATTTTTCAATGCCTCCGGCAGCATACAGACCTACAGACCGGCGTCGGCACCCATCAATTTTCCGGCATGGCAGTCGAATTACCCTGCTGCAAACTGGCAAAGCGTGCTGACAACCAGACCCTATACCGACGGGACATTCTACGAAAACTGCGTCAACGCGGCTCAGGTGCCCGCAAATTACGCTCTCGCCGGGCTTCGGAAAAAATTCCTGATATCAACAATGAATTTATCTGCAACCAGAGAAATTTTCATTTCCGTCTTCAACGAAGACAATGAAGTTTTTCAAGCTATTCCAGCATCAAAGACAAAGGTGAGCACAACCACAAACTCTCCAAAACCTCACTCAATGGTCGTCAATGCAAACAGAACATTTTTTTTCTGGCTTAGCCTGGGTAACATCTTAAGATCTGCCTCTTCAGTCGACTGTCAAACATGGACTGATCATGGCGAAATAGTTGGAAATTCTATAAACACAAATTTTGGACCCACCGGAACATTGTTAAAAGACGGAAACAGTGAATACATATCAATTGCATATCCATCAACAACAGCGGGAACCATAAGAATCCTGACCTGCCAGGACTCTGAATTCCCGGGCTTTAACACTACCGACATCTCAGGGCTGGGCAATATTTCGGGCTCTGTGGTCTCAATTTTTCAGAACCCCAGAACAGAAGAGGTTTTCATTGCCTGGCTTGATAACACCCAGATAAAATACAAAAGAGGAACATTCGACCCCGCATCGACACCACGCTTTACGTTTGAGGCTGCGACCAACGCTCTCGATGCCGGCCAGTCATTCACAAACCTTGGTTTAAGCGGATTTGGCGGCCTGAATTTTGATCAAAGCGTTGTTGTTTCTATTGCAGCTGGAATGAAGCACTATCATCCACTCAACAGCAACACCAGCGGAACTTTTCCCCCGGCTGTTTCAGCCGGCTTTGCCAGTCAGTTTGCCTATGAAAAAAATAACGATCTTTATGCCGGGCAAGTAGTAATTTCCGGGTTTAAAAACTTTGAATTTTTCAGTCGCAAGTTAAGCTTTCCTGACGAATGTTACTGGGCTTCCGACACCAGGGTGCTGCACCTGGAAGGGCCACCTTTAAGCGCTTCAGAAATCGGTATCAGGGTCGATTTTGCCGAAGTGATCCCATCGAGCTCAAAGGCGGCGGCGGTCAATTCCGGCCTGGTTGCCGGGGGCTTGCGGCCTTTAAACAGCAACTACCGGGTAATTGCCGACGCAGGCAACAGGTTCAGCATTTATTTCGACAAAAATATGCGGGTCGCGAGCTATACCGGAATAATTGGCACCAACACTCCGATCAGACTTCTGGATGCGGCGAATCAGGCGGTGAACATAATCTACGACGGCGGCACCAGCAATGAAATATACTTCAAACCGGCTGCCGATCTTGCGTTTGATGCAACCTACACCATAACGATCGCCAGCGATGTCATCGATGCCAATGGCTCGCAGATTTATGAAGACCGGCAGATCAGCTTTGTTACACAGACCACCTCGAGTCAGGTGGCTGCAGATGAAGTTGCCAGCATCTCGCTTTACGCCAGCCCGGCTTATGATGCCGCCAGTCGCTTGAACAGCGGCAATGAGATCAATGCCAGCGCCACCATCTACATTTCGGTAGAAACGGCTGTCGATCCGGCTTTCAACACAATCGACACGACAACGGCCAGCATCTATCTGAATGGCTCTGCTACACCTCAGGGCACGGTAACTCTCACAGAAACCGCCGCGAATTCAAAGATATTCCGCGGCAGTTACACGGTTGCGACACCGACCGGCGGCAACCACGCATTTCGTTTTCAAAGCGTCAAAAGCGATGTCTATCTCGACCTGAGCTGCGGCTTTCCAACCATCAGTTCGGTTTCTCCTGCCGCTTCAGCAATTGGAATACTCATCAACAATCAGCCACAGATCGTTTTTTCTGAAAACATCCTGACCAGCACGGTCAATGCCAACGGCATCAAACTGACAAGATCCGGGAATCTGGCCGGTTTCAACCTTACCAGTTCAGGAAATACCGTCACCATAGACCCCGACGATACAATCGAGGGGCTGCTGCGCACCGGAACACAGTACGAAATCGCCGTCGGCTACGGCATCACCGATCTGGCGGGCAACCCGTTCGTCAATGTTCCCGCTACTTTCACCAGCACATTCACCACCCAGGCATCACAGACTCAGCCGATTTCGGTAAACAACGTCTTTCTTTACTCTGACGCCGGCTTAACCAGCCAGTTATCGCCAGACGCAGACTACTATGGAACCGGCACAGTCTATATCAAATTCATCGCTTCTGATGGGCAATCGCTAACCCGCGACAGCACGATCGCGTCGCTTTCGACAGGCCAGACTGCGTTACTTACGGAAACCGCCTCAAGCACCGGCATTTTTGTGGGACAAAGCAGCTATGCAGGGCTTTCGCACAATTTTCAGCTTAAAGTCGCCTCGATAATAACGCCGTCGGCAAGTGCATCACTAAAAATCACCTGGCCGGGCCTGACTCCGTTGGTGCCGGCATCGGGTGCGGTCAACGTCGCACTGAATTCGGCCCTGCGCATTCAGGCTGACGAGATACTGAACAGCGTGCTGGTAAATGGCGGCAATATAATTACCAGGCAGAATGGCAGCATTGTCGGAACCAATGTCAGTTACAACGGCGTTCTCAAAGAAATCAGCATCGTACCGACCGCATTGCTTGAAAGCGAAAAAACCTATACCGTCGAAGTGCTGAATCAGACAGATCTTTTTGGCAACCCACAAAGAGCGCCCCTGCTCTATTCGTTCACCACCGAAGACAAAACGCCACCGACGCTCACCAGCTTCTACCCCGCGAACGCTGCCGCCGGAGTCACCATCGACCAGCAGCCGTTTTTCATATTTTCAGAAAATATTCTTGCGGCCTCGGTCAATATGACTTCGGTCAAACTGACCCGCAGCGGGGTTCCCGCCAGCTACACGCTTGCAGTCAGCGGCAACCGCATCACCATCGATCCTGGAGATTCTCCCGACGGGTGGCTGAGAACCGCGACCGTTTACAGCATCGAAATCAACAACGGCATCAAGGATCTGGCAGGAAACAGCCTGGCCAATGTGCCGGAGCCTTTCCAGATGAGCTTTTCAACGCAGGCTTCGCTGACTCCGCCGGCAGATCTGACAAACATAAGTCTTTACAAAGACCCGCTGCTGATTACCAGCTGGGGCGAGGCAGAGAAGATACCAGCTTCGGCGACCGTTCATATCAAGATGACGGGAACCGACGGCGCAACGCAGACCCGCGACCTCGCTTCAGTAACCCTGCAGACCGGCTGGGGCAGCAGTTATGAATTCGCATTGCAGGAATCGGCATCAAATTCAAGCGGCATATACATCGGCAGTTTTTCTTTCAATTCGATTCCGCTCTACGGCGTTCCGGCGCCGTTGCCACCTGCCAGCAGCGGAAATCTTATTTTTCAGGCAACGCAGAAGCCGGCGACAGTTGCGACTCTGTCTGTCGTTTTCCCTGAACTTTACGTCTCTGAAACGACTGTCACCACAACTTCCGGAACAACAACCGCGTCCGGAGCCACCAATGTCCGCGTCGACTCGGCTGTCAGCCTGACTTTTTCAGAGCCTCTTGCCAGCGCGGGCAGCAGTGCGGCATTGAATATCACCTCAGGCGGCGTACCGGTTGCGCTTGCGAGAAATCTGGCGGCCGACGGCAAACGCATCACGCTGACCCCGTCAGCAGCACTGCCTTTCGGTTCAGAGTTCCTCGTTTCGGCAGTTTATTCAGACACCGGCCTGAAATCTACAGTCGGCAACCCGCTGTTCAGACCTTTCGCACTCAAATTTACGACTCAGGCGGCACAGACTCAGCCAACAAGTGTCGGCAGCATGAATCTTTACCCCACCGCCGACATGTCACCTTTGAACATCTACACAGGCGGCCAGGACTTCAATGCCACCGGAACCCTTTATATTGAAGCAATTGGGATAGATGGCGCCGAAAATACCGTCGACGCAACCTCGGTAAGCGTGTCGACCGGCAATACGGTCGTTCTCACTGAAACAGCTGCCAATTCAGGCATTTTTAAAGGTTCGCTGGCATACGGCAACCTTGCAGACGGTTTCGTCATGAAGGCCACTTCACTGGTTTCGCCCGCTGCAAGTCAGAGTCTTACCCTGTCGTTTCCGCAGCTGGCTCCATCTCTGCCGGCTTCTGGAGCAACCGGGGTTTCATTTGCAACGCCAGTCAGGGTGCAGGCCAGCGAGGAACTCGACAGCACAACCGTAAACAGCACCAATGTCAGGCTTTCGCACAACGGCACTCAGGTTGCAGGAACAGTATCATACCTTGCCACCCAGCGCCTGATAGAATTCACGCCGGCTCAAAATCTTGAGTTCAGCAAAACCCATGTGCTCAGCATCAGCAATATCAGAGACCTGGCCGGCAACCCGGTACAGAACCCGTTTGTCATGAGTTTTACGGTACAGACAACTTCGGTGCCGCCAACGACTATCAGTACCATCAAAACCTTTTCAGACAGTGCCTATCAGAACCAGCTGGCGGCCGGTTCTCTGATTGCTCCCTCAGCAGATGTATTCATCGAGATTACCGCCGCCGACCTCTCGGCAACGACGGTCGACACAACCGAAGTTTCGCTGACTACAGATATTTCAGCCAATTCACGAACTGCAACGCTTCTGGAAACCGCCGTTAATTCGGGCGTTTTTCAGGGCATGATCACAGTTTTTGCTGATGAAGACGCGACCCTGACCTTTTACTCAACCACCACCCCGGCGGTCAGAACGACGCTGAAGACCTTCAAGATGCCCAAATTCACCAGTCTTACCCCGGCATCAGGCACAGTGAATCTTTTTCTCGACAGCGTTTTTTCGATCGAGGGCAGCAAGCCATTCGATGCAGCAACCATCAACAAAATCAACATCACTTTGACCGGCAACTCCGGCCCAGCATCATTCTCGATTACCCAGCCGGCCGCCAACCAGCTTTCACTCAAGACCTCGCTCAAACCTTCCGAAAAGCTTTTCCTCAGACTTACTTCGTCGGTCAAAGACACTGACGGGCTGGTGTTTCCTGAACTCATCGCCAGCTATTCGACTCTCACTCCGACCATCAGAGAGCTCAGGCTGTTTGCCGACGCCGCCATGACGCAGTCACTGGCCAATCTGGCCGAAGTGGAAGCGGGAAAAACCGTTTACATCAGTATCATTGCCTCGAACGCCTACCTGAACGAACCAGAAACGGCAAGTGCAACCTGGTCAGACGAAACCGCCACTTTCTCTCTGACTCTGGCGGAAGCATCGCCTGGCGAATTCAATGGCTCGTTTCAGATACCGGCTTCACCCGACCGGCTGTTGACGATCGCGCCTGAGTCGCGTCCCGACCTGGCCAGGGTTCTCAGAATAATGCGCGGCTTCACCATCGAATCTTTCTCGCCAGCCAGTGGCGCAGTCAACGTCCCGGCCGACGTCTGGCCGAGCTGGAACTTCACCCGGCCGGTAGACCCCGCCGATTTGTCGGCGGCTAACTTCAGTCTCATCAGAACCAGCGATAATTCAACTGTGCCGGTGACCATTCGCCGCAGTCTCAGTGGCCTGCAGGTCAGACTCGAACCGGCGGGGGTTCTGCCGCTGCTGACCGTGTTTGAGATGCGCCTGAATGGAGCGGTACATGATACATCAGGTAATACCCTTGGCACATCTCTTGCCACCAGGTTCTCAACTCAGCCGCCACCGCCGCCGCCGACCGAGATCGTCAGTCTGCGCAATTATGAAAGTTCTGCCTATGCGACCCCGACCCTGGCAGTTGCCAACACCGACAGTCTCTATCTCGAAATGGTCGCCAAAGACACGTCTTTTTCGACTTACGAAACTGCCCGTGTCAGAGTTGAATCTTCTGACAGCAGCCTCGACGGGCTGGAACTGACCCTTGTCGAAATCGCGCCGCCTTCCGGCGTATACCGCCTGGCGCTCCCGATCGATCTGCCGCCAGGCACGACGATCAAAATTCAATCGCAGGCAAGCCCTGACATGATTATCAATCTGACTGCCTATCTGCGAACCAGGCTGCTCGGCATTTCTCCGGCTTCAGGCAGTGCCGGCCTCTATCTCGACCAGCCATTCACTTTAAATTTCAGCGAAGCTATCACCAGCAGCACACTTGCCGGTGGCATTCAGATTTTCTCTGCCGGCGGGCAGCAGATTCCGGTGAATTTTTCGACTTCCGATGCCGGCCGAACCGTAATTTTCTCGCCGCAGTCAGCCTTTACCGCAGGGAGCAGCCACCAGATCAGCCTCAACACGAATTTACGTGACGCCCACGGTCTTTTTCTGCTGCCAGAAATGGCTCTGTTCAGCACCAGAAGTGAAGCTTCCGCCAGTTTTGAACTACTGACCGGCCTGGCGCCCCTTGCCGGCCAGAAGGTTTCACTGACCGGCGAAGCAGTCAGAGGCGAAATCAGCATTCTCGCCAGCACCACCGAAATGTTTGCCAATGCTTCTGATACAAGAGTCTTCAGGTTGTCTGACGGCAGCCGGGTTCTTGACGTCGTGCTTCAGGAAACCGCGCCCGGCAGTTTTGCGGGCCGTGCTGACCTGGCAGCCTTTTCCGGGCCGGCATTGCAGGGCAGCCTGCTCTTTGCCGGCAATCCCGCAGTCAGCTTTGCACTTGCATCGGCACCGGAAATAGTTGCGGTCACCCCCGCTTCAGGCAGCAGCGGCATCGCTGAAGTCATGCAGCCATCAGTGACATTTTCACGCAAAATGGCCTACAGCAGTGGCGAAGAAGCTCTGATTATCGAAAGCGCGGCCGGGGCAATCGAAACTCTGCAGACCGGCCCGGCAACCGATTCAACCGTTTTAACCTGGCGTCTGACCGCACCTCTGCCGGTTGAAGCCAGCTGCTCTTTTAAACTCAACGGTCTGTTCGACTACCTCGGGCAGTCACTGGCTTTCTATCAGCACGTTTTCTCGACCGGTGGCCGTCAGGGCATCAATCTCTACAGCGAAAGCAGCTTTGCCCAGCTGCTGGCCACAGAAACAATAAATCTGCCGCTGATTTTCTGCGAAATCGCCGCTTCCGGAACTCTCAATCTGGCCGGACGCAGCTTCTTTCTCGAAGCCAGGCGCGGAACCAGAGCGACCGAAACTCTCATCCTTCCGGTCGAACCGGCATCGACGACCAGCGGTCTTTATCGCTGCAGTCTGGCCATCTCAGAAAGCCGCGCTGTTCCTGAACACAGCCTGCAGCTGTTTCCCGGCGAGTGGCTTGAAATAACATCGCCAGAATTAACCTCTGACAGAAAGCTGCTTTATTACCGAAATTCGGGCAGCGCGGCGCCGGCACAGATCAACGACCTGAGATTCTTTGCCGACCGCTCATACGCGCGCAGAATCTACGACAAACTTGAAAGTCCGGCCCTGTTTATCGAGATCGATGCCGAAGACCAGAACTGGTTCACCATCGATAAAACCGGGGTTAAGATCACTTCTGACGCAGACCCGGTCGGCTTCAACCTCGACCTGGTTGAAACTGCGGCACATTCACGCCTTTTCCGAGGCTCGATCAGATTGAACAGCCTGCGCAGCGATCCGGCAACCGGCAATCTGAAAGTCGCGCCCGGGCAGCGCATTCAGGTTGTTTCACTGGCAGACGGCTCAGTACAGGGCACCATCAGGTATATTCCCGAAAACAGCATCAAAAATATCGCGGTTTACCCGAACCCGGCGCGCGGTGATACGGTCACTTTCAGATTTTATCTGAATTTTACCACCGATGTACACCTCGAAATCTACGACACCGCCGGCGACAAGATCAACGGGGTCGTCATCAGGGCAAGAGAGGGCGACAACGACTTTCGCTGGCGGCTGCCTTCGCACCTGGCCAATGGCGTCTACTTTTATCGCATGGAAATTGACAAAGACCCGCAGACGCCGGCCGGTAAACGCAAGGGACGCGGCAAGTTTGCGGTTTTGCGATGATTCTGCTATTATCTTTTCAGACAATTCAACATTTAAGGAGACCGATATGAAGGGTGGATTCAATATGCAGGGCCTGATGCGCCAGGCTCAGAAAATGCAGGAAAAAATCCAGAAGGCTCAGGATGAGCTCAAGGATAAAACCATCGAGGCAACCGTCGGTGGCGGCATTATCAAGGTCGTTTTCAATGGCGCCCAGGAAATGGTGAAAATTGAGATCAACAAAGAAGCCGTTGACCCTGACGATGTCGAAACCCTTCAGGATCTGGTGCTTTCAGCCGTCAATGCCGGTCTTACCAAGTCGAAAGAAATGGTCCAGAGTGAAATGGGCGAGATTACCGGCGGCATGAATATTCCGGGGATGTTCTGATACTTTCAGCAGTTTAAAAACCAGAGGGCTGTTTCATAGCAATATGAAACAGCCTTTTTTTCGTACATCTGGAGCCTGGCAGCGAGCCGTTTAAGCGGGCAGCGGGAACTGGAGCCCGGGCTATGTTATTTAACCTTGTTGATAAAGCAGCTGCCGAAAGTTTCGGTCTGGCGGTAGCCGCGCAGGCCACGGGCGCCCTGTCTGACCCGCCCGATTTCAAGCTTGAGGTCTTCGCGCAGCTTCGACAGATCGGTTTCGACGCGGGCATCAGATTCAACCAGAGCGCGCAGGGCATCTTTGACTGCATCACAATCGGGCCCCAGTTCTGGCATAAGAATGGAAACCGCCAGAACCGCCTCTGCCAGGTTACCACAGGGAAAGCCATGCTCCTGGAAATTCTGATTCAGCGTCGTGATAAGGTCGGCGCCGAGGACATCGAGGTCTTCGACGACAAGATTGCGCTGCTCGATCAGGTTACGGAACCCTTCGATGCCGGAAACCTGAAAATTAAAGGCATTGTTGGCATCTGCGAGCGCCCGGTATGCCTGAGCAATGGCTTTCAGTCTTTCGCTGATCTGTATGGTCATTTCTTCGGTCACTTCTTTTCTGCGGTTGGAATTTTGCCGAGAATTTTGTCGAGTTCGTCAAACAGAGACTGAGAGAAAAGGATAGTTTCTTTGTGTTCGGCAAACACGGCATTACCGCCACGGTCGACGCCACGGAAGGTTTCGACGATCGAGACGCCGGTCCAGCCAAGTTTCTGCACCGCGATCAGGAACTCGATCGGCCAGAAAAAGCCCTTAAAGCCATTGGGGCTGCGCGGCATTGTCTTGTCGCCAATCATCAGAAAAATTGGAAAATCTTTTTCTTCATAAGCGCCATAGAACCAGTTGGCGTGATCCCAGGCGAGGAAAGAGTCTTTGCGGTTAATCGAGAACGAGCGTTTGGCTCTCTCGGTAAAATTCATATTACCGACGATGATATCGGCGCCATCGGTTGTGGCAAGCTTCTGCTCGATCGTATTGATGGTGAAAGGGATGCCGCGCTTTTCAAAAGCGATGGTTTCGAGTTTGAAAATGACGTTGAACTTATCGATGACGAGCGGCTGGCTCTTGAAACCAAGAGCCATCTTGATCTGACTTTCGAGTCTTTCGTAGTCATCCTGGAGGGCCTGGCAAAGCATCTGCAGGCTCTCGACTTTTTCGGTATCGGGCCGCACCTTGGTGGTTTCTATTTTCAGACGCTGGCGGGTTTCGACCAGTTCGGCGCGCTGCCTTTTGAGAAGGGCCTGTTCTTCGCTGAGGGTGCGCTTCTTGAACCCGCGGCGGGCAATCTGAACACCGCGGATTTCTCCGGCAATGGAGCTCATGCCAAGACCGGCACGCCCCTGTTTGGTGACTTCAAGCAGTCTTTCAAGTTCACCCTGAACCATTTCAGCCGTCGGGTAACGCTGCTGCGGGTCGCGCGAGAGCAGCTTGAGAACTATCTGCTCAAGTTTCTGCGGAATTGCCGGATTCAGCTGGCGGGGTGGCGGAAAGTTCCATTTCGTCTGTTCGATAAAAACCTGCATCGCCCGCTTGCCTTTGAATGGCAGATGACCGGTAAGTTTTTCATACATCACGACGCCGTATGAAAACAGGTCGGAGAGATGATCGACGGGCTTGTTGGTCAACTGTTCAGGGCTGGCATAAGCAACGGTGAACATGCCGTCGGCGCTCATGTTCAGGTCATCGTCACGACTGGTGAACTTGGCGATGCCGAAGTCGATCAGACAAGGCTGATATTCGCTGCCGCGCAGAATAATGTTGTGGGGCTTGATATCGCGATGTACCAGCCCCTTTTTGTGCACGTAGTTGAGGGCGTCCATGCAGCCGATGAAGACCGTCAGGTATTCTTCCATGGATGGGAGGGTCTGCTTGACTCCGATGGTGGTCATCGAATTGCCGAGCGGAAAACTGTCGAGCGACAGCCCCTTGACGTAATCCATGATCAGGTAATGAAATTCGTTCTGGCAGCCCTGATCGACGAATTTGACGATATTGGGGTGGCTGAGATTTTTGAGGATGTCGCCTTCCTGCTTGAACTGGATCAGAACCTGGGGAATTTTGGCAACTTCAGGGTCGAGAAGTTTAATGGCTACCATCCTGTCGGTGTCAAGCTGGAAGCCGATATAAACGGAACCCATACCACCGCAGCCGATAAGGTCAAGCAGGTGATAGTTCGTTAATTCTGGAGGATTAACGATGGGCATAGAGACCTTTCAGTTATGGATTTATTTGCCCTGAGAAGCGAGGAAGTCGATGCGTTCCTGTGCGTTTTTGGCGATCTTCGAATTGGGCTTGATTCTGATGACTTCGCTCCATGCTTTTTTGGCTTCAGCCATCATCTGCTTCTTAAAATAACTATTGGCAAGGTAATAGTGCTGATTTTCGTTGTCAGGCTTGATCGACAGAGCGCGTTTGTAGGTGGCAATCGCCTTGTCGATTTCGTTGTTGCTGTAATACATGAACGCAAGCCAGTCGAGCAGGTCAACATTGTTCGGGTCACCTTCGAGAAGCTTTTCAACTTCGTTGATGCCTTCGCCGGTGCCGGCAGTGTATTTGGTCAGCAGTTCAGCCTCTTCGGCCTTCATGTTGTTCTGCAGGTCGTCGCCAGAAAGAACCTGTTTGAATCTCTTGTGGGTAAGATCTTTCTTTTCTTCTTCTGGTTGAGACTTTTTGGGCGGCTCCACCGGCTTTTCCTTGCCGCTGAGCACAAAAACAATTATTGCGATCAATACTACGATGGCGATACCGATTAAGAGTAGCGTTCCGTCCATTTGAAAGTTGACCTCCAGATTTCACTAACTATATATACTTTAAAATCAGAATAATTACCACAGTTTTCTACACAGAACCCGCGTTTCCATAACTCAACAGCAATTTTGCAAGCCGGGCAAACGAAAACAGGCCAGGAAATGCCACCGGCAATTCTTCGATCTGCGCGACCACAACGGTTGAATTATCTTTGCCACCGGCCCGATTGGCGGCATCGATAAGCTTCTTTGTCGCCCGCGAAGGCACGGTATTCTGCAACAGTTCTTCGATCTGAAAATCTTCGACCATTCCGCTCAGGCCGTCTGAGCACAACAATAATACGTCTGAAGACTGAAGTTCTGTTTCAAAAATATCGGGCACGACAAACTGCCTGGTGCCCATTACGCGACTGAGAATATGTCTGGTCGGATGCACCCGCGCTGCCTCAGGGGTAAGTTTACCCATTCTGACCTGCTCGCCGACCAGGGAATGATCGTTCGTCAGCTGTGCAAGCTTTCCGCCGCGCAGCCGGTAGAGCCTTGAATCGCCGATATGGCCGATAATAGCACGCGAACCTTTTATCACCACCATGGTCATGGTGGTACCCATGCCTTTGGTGTCGGGGTTTTCCTGGGCGTGGTTCCAGACGGCGGCATTGACGGTGGCGAACATCTCTTCGATCAACTGCGGCGCAAAATTTTCGAAGTTGTTGTTTTCGAACCATTCGGCAATGGCTTTGACGGCAAGGCCCGAGGCCACCTCGCCGGCGTTCTGACCGCCCATGCCGTCAGCAACTGCGAGAAGGCATGCGCCTTTCCTGATGGCCAGGCTGCTCCATGGCGGAATAACCAGGCATGAATCTTCGTTATTATGCCTGACCATACCGGTATGCGTTAAGCTCGATATTAACAAGGGCTCTCTACTTACCTCTAATTTAAGAACAAGCCGAAAATATATTTTAAGACAAAAGATTGTCAAGCGCTATAGTAAACAGGCGAAAAAAAAGACCCGGCAGAACCGGGTCATTTTTTAAAGAAAAAATAGATTATTTTTTCTTTTTAGCAACGGTGCCGTTAACCAGATCTTTCAGTTCTTTGCCGGGGATGAACTTGGCAACTTTTTTGGCTGCGATCTTGATGGGCTTTTTGGTCTGGGGATTGACACCCTTGCGAGCTTCGCGCTTAACGGTAGCAAATGAACCAAAGCCGATGAGCTGTACTTTGTCGCCCTTTTTCAGGCCGGCCTTTACGGCGTCAACAAATGCTTCGAGTACTGACTGAGCGTTGGCGTTGGTTACGTCTGCTTTTTTGGCGATAGCTTTTACGAGTTCTGATTTATTCACGGAAACCCTCCTGGTAAATTTGGTCAAAGGTGATTATACATATAACTCCAAAGATGCACAAGTGGGTCAACTACTAAAATTCATATTTTGCGAAACCGACCCGCAATCTCCCCAAAAACTTCTCAGTATTGATGCTGGTTTCCGTCTATTTTTTCCGCGAAAAAATTTTTTACTTTTTCTTTCGGGCCGGCAGTCGGAATTGCCGGACCGGTCATTTTTTTTAATGAGAATCGATGCTCAACCCCATTGCTTTAAGTTCGCTGACCAGCGATTCAGCCATGCGTTCGGCAAGGGCATCGATCTGCTGCCGCGAAAGATGATTGATTCGGTAGTAATTTTGAATGCAACTGTCTTTTTCGAGTCTGTCGAGAAAACCATGAATATCTATCGCCCTGGCGATATCGGATGAATTCATCTGCCACGTCTCCTGCTTTTTTATCAGGGCTTTTTATAACACAAGCACGGCAGTATGCGCAAAGCCTCTAAAACAGCGAATTAAAGCAGAAAACAGGAAGCAGTGACCGGCAACTCTGCGTGGCTGTAAGGCGAAAAATTTTCAGCGGTCGAAAATAACGAGCTGCATCATTTTCAGCTGAATTGAATCGCAAAGTGAAAACCCGGCGGCAAAGCCCAGCTCTTTGATTTTTTCGAGCGGCATGCGATGGTCGAATGGCGGGCCCACCGGCTGCTCGACACATGGCCATTCAAGGATTGCAAGCCGTTTTGCCGTAATTCTGAAGGCTTCACTCAGGGCTTTTTCGGCATCGTCGGTTTCGTGCAGAACATGGCCCATAAACACCAGATCGCAGCTTTTATCGGCAAAGGGCAGCTGCTCGGCCGGCGCTTCAATAAACTCGGCGTCAGGTACCAGCTCACGGGCAACCTTCAGAAATTCGGGGTTACAGTCAACGGCGCGGACATTGATACCGCGCTCAACCAGGGCTTCGGCGAAAACACCGGTGCCGGTACCGACATCGACGGCGTTGGTCACTTCGATACCGGCCAGACTGTAGGCCATGACCCGCTCTATCTGCAGACGTTCGAGGCGCTCGGGGTTGCGAAGTTTTGCTATTACACCATTAAACCTGCGCTCATTCATATTCCTGGTCAACTTTCCGATTTTGGTTCTGAGGGGTTCTCAGGCTTTTTACCGCCATTGGCAGCTTTCTCTTCGGCGGCAGCGACTTGCGCAGCGACTCTTTTCATGGTTTCTTCGGCTTCCTGTTCGGCTTTAACCTGGCGTTCACCCTCTTCTTCGGCAGCCATTTTCTGCACCAGCCATTCACCGCCGATCGCCTTGGCGATTTCTATCGAATGCAGATTTATGCGTTTAAAGCACTGCAGAAGGTCCATGTGCAGAGTCGAGGTTTCGATCGACTGAACCTTGTGCTGGAAAACGCGGCGCATGTGAGCGGTGCGCAGGCGCTTGATCAGCACCTCGAAGGTTCGTTCAGATTTGAGAACCCGTTCGGCCGTTTCCAGATTGTTGGTGGCGAAAGCGTTGATGATCAGCATGAAGTTCTCGTTAACGCGGTCGAACATGCTGAGCAGCTCGCGGAAACCTTCTTCTGAAAATCTGATTTCTTCGCGGGCTTTGGCTCTGGCAAATGGCACGATAATCTTGTGAATCAGGTCGCCCTGCCCTTCGAGATCGTTGATAATCGCCATGTATTTCATCATCGTCGAGGTCTGATTTTCGGTCAGCGACTCTTCAGAAAGGCTTGAGAGATACTTGGTGATTTCATACTGGGCGGTATCTACCTTCTCTTCACGCACACCGACCTCTTTTATGACTTCTTCACGGCCATAGGAGATCATCTCGGGAACCTTTTCCATCATGTATTCGACATGGCCGGCCATGCGCGAGATTTCGCGGGCGACATTGCCGAGAGCCAGTTCGGGTGATTTGAGCAGGCTTTCTGAAAGATACTTGGTATGAACCGAGCGACCGCTTTCTTCGGGCTTCTCTTCGGGAATAATGAGGTGGGTCAGCCAGACAATGCGGTCATAGAAAGGAAACATGACCAGCATTTTAATGATAGCAGACACCATGTGGGCATTGGCAACTTCACGGGCAACCGAAGTCGAGAACGGAACTGTGAGCCAGTGCACAAAGCTGCTGAAACTGAAGCGTTCATAGAGGAATGGCAGAAAGACCACAGTTCCGATGAGGTTGTAGAGGATATTCAAAAGCGCGGTCTTTTTCGCTGCGGGCGAAGCGCCAATAGCAGCTATCCAGCCTGTGATACAGGTGCCGGTATGGGCGCCAAGAATAAGCGGAATGGAAGCGTGCAGGGTAATAAGGTTCTGGCTGGCGAAGACAACAATCAGACCAATTGTGGCGCCACTGCTCTGAATCAGGGCCGTAAACAGCATCGAACCAAAAATAGCGGTCAGCGGGTAATCGCTCATGGCGATCAGCATGTCTCTGAAGGCAGGGAAACTGCGCAGCGGCGACATTGCCACGCTCATGACCTTCATGCCATAGAAGATAAAGCCGAAGCCGAGAATGATATCGCCGGCGTAAACCACTGTCTTGTTTTTTGAATATTTAAGAAGAAACCCAACACCAACCATAAGCAGCGCGAAGTGCGAAATCTCGAAAGCGATCAGCTGAACGGTGATAGTAGTGCCGATATTGGCGCCAAAAATAACCGACAGAGTCTGGCTGATGGTCATAAGAGAGGCATTAACGAAACCAACCAGCATGACTGTGGTCGCAGAACTGCTCTGAGTAACGGCGGTTACCAGAATGCCGGTAAGCACCCCCATAAAGCGGTTATTGGTGAAGGTGCCGAGAATCTCTTTCATTTTCTTGCCGGCAATTTTCTGCAGACCGTCGGCACCCAGATTCATGCCGAACAGGAACATCCCCAGACCGCCAAACAAGCCGAAAATAAGATACATGATCCAGGATTCATCGTTGACATTGAAATTGATGTATGAATAAACCGACTGGTCGCCTTCAAGCATTGCCAGAATCGAATAATTGCCGGCATCATTTATTTTTCCGGGTTGAAAATTGGCAATCCCGACCGGATTGGTTATGACTTTCTTTTCACTGAGCTCGAATTCTTTGGCAGAAGAAGGTTTTGAGGCAACGATAAAAATAATTTTTGCCCCGATAACAGGTGTGCCGCTTGCGTCAAAAAGCTTAAGCTGCACCGGCTTGGCGGTGCCGCCGGCGAGAACCGACTGATTGTTGCCAGACTCGATTTCGATGCGGGCGCGGGCCGGGTGAAATTCCTGAGCGAGCGCCTGCAGCTGATACGCTGCAGATGCAGTGCCTGACGCAACTGACTCTGCACCAATCACAAGTCTGAAGCTCAATAATACGAGCGCCAAAATAACAACAACTAAATAGGGTCGACGTGCAAACATTCCTGTTCCCTCTATTCTGATTTCTGGTAAACCGTTATCGTAGCAAAGACAAACCTGCCATGTCAAATTTATGAGTTTTCATCAAACTCTTAACGTTTATTTATCGGTGCTTTTCGATATTTTCCGAAGCCCCTGCAGCAAACACATTTCAATGCACCGCAAATCTCTGCACAAAAGTATGACAACTTAAGATTCTTGTAATAAACTATCAGACAGATATGAATGAGGAGCAAGCATGCCCGACAAAAAAAGATTACGGGAAGTCACCTTCTTTTCTCTTTTTCTTCTGCTGCTGATCGGTTTTTTTCTGCTGATCAGCGAAACGGCAGACGCGCGGGCCGGCGGCGGCCACAATTATTCGGGTGGCGGCGGTTCTGGCAGCGGGCGGCGCAGCAGTGGCGGCGGCGGTGGCGGCGAACTCGACCTCATCTTTCTGCTCATCAGGCTGATCATTCACTACCCGGCGGTTGGCATACCTGTGACAATCGTGGTGGTTTTTGTGGTGGTCAAAGGCTACAACAAGGGTAACGACGCCTGGGTCGACCATACCATCGTCAGAGGCATGCGTGTCGCACCTGAAAGTCAGGCGGCGGTTGCGCTGACCGAGCTGAAAAAGCGCGACCCCGACTTTGACGACAGCCTGTTCAGAAAACGCGCCGAAAAAGCTTTCGAAATAATTCAGAAAGCCTGGTCAGACCGTAATCTGACCGATGCCCAGTATTTTCTTTCTGATGGCGTATTCGAGCAATTCAGCATTCAGCTCGATGAGATGAAGGAAAAAGGCATCATCGATCACATGGAAGGCTTGAAAATTCTGAGCTCGAAGCCGGTCAAGTTTCAGTCTGACAAGAATTTCGACGTTATCCATCTGCGCATCGACGCACAGGCGGTCAATTACCGCAAAGATGAAAAGACGGGTAGAATGCTCAACGGTTCACGTTCTCCGGAAAATTTTGCCGAGGTCTGGTCATTTCTGCGCAAGCCTGGCGTGCGCACCCTGAAAAAGCCTGGCCTCATCGAAGGCCAATGCCCCAACTGCGGCAACCCTATCAAAGTCGGGCGTCTGACGAAATGTGAAGTCTGCAATTCGCTGCTGCGCTCGGGTGAGCACGACTGGGTGCTCGCCGGCATAACCCAGGCCTGCGAATGGTCTGCCAGACCTGATCGTATTGTTCCGGGCCTTGCCGACATGGTCGAAGCCGACCCTGGTTTCAACATGCAGCATCTAAAAGACCGGGTTGCGGTGATGTTCTGGCGAAAGCTCGAAGCTGAGCGCAAGGGCAATGCGGCACCACTGCGCAAAATCGCGCGCAATGAGTTGTGTGATGCGCAGCTGCAGTGGTATAAACCCGACAACAGCGGTGCCAGGCGTTTCTATACTTCGTGTGCAGTCGGTGCCATAGATCTGCTCGGTATCGAGCTGAAGGAACCCGATGACCAGGGTTATGTCGAGGTGATCTGGAGCGGTCTGCCTTCGATTCTGACACCGAACAAAAGCATCGAAACGGCGCCGAAGTCAATCAACTTCAGACATGTCTTCGTGCTTGGGCGTAAACACGGGGCAAAGACCAAAGTCACTTCGTCGCTGGCGAGCACTCAGTGCCCTTCTTGTGGCGCACCTGAACAGACCGGCACCGCGAACGAATGTCCATACTGCGGAACCGTAATGAATGATGGCAGCAGTGACTGGGTGCTCGAGGCCGTTGTCGATAAAACCGACCCGCAGGTAAGCGCAGTGCTCACGAAAATGAACCAGCTGAGGCAGAGCACGGCAAAGCAGCGGCAGGCTCAGGCGCAGCCGGGTTCGGATACTGCGGGGGTGGCAGCGCCCTTTTCCCAGTATGGTCTGCCAGGGCTGGAGCTAGTTAAATGGGCAGCGGCCATGATGCTTGCCGACGGGCAGATCGACCCGAAAGAGCTCGAAATGCTCGACAGCATTGCCAGACAGCGCGATGTTTCCAGCCAGAAACTGCAGAACATCGTAACCGAATTGAAGTCGGCAGCTGACCCGGTTGATTTTGTCATGCGCACGAGCACCCTGGCTACGAGTAACGAGCTGCTCACACAGCTTGCCAGGGTGGCGCTTTCTGACGGCCGGCTGTCGGCCGAAGAAACTGCAATGCTGCAGCGGCTGGGTCAGAGAATCGGTATGCTGCCGGCAGATATCGACATGCTTGTCAGTCGCGAGCGCCGTAACCTGTATCAGGAAGCAAAGACGGCGATTGCGCAGGCAAAGCGCAACAAATGAATTTGACAATGCTCTGTACATGGATATTTTTAGGCTGAGTTAATAGAGAAAAACAGAGGAGGCGTAGAATGCAGAATTTCACTTTTCACAATCCGACCAAAATCATTTTCGGCAAAGGTACAATCGGGGCGCTGAAGCGCGAGATACCGGCCGGCAAAAAGATAATGCTGATTTACGGTGGCGGCAGCATCAAGCGCAATGGCACCTATGACGAGATCATGGCCGCGCTCGAAGGCCGCGAAGTTTTTGAATTCGGCGGTGTCGAACCGAACCCGACTTACGAAACACTGATGAAGTGTGTTGAAGAGGTCAAAAAGAACGGCGCCGATTTTCTGCTTGCAGCCGGTGGTGGCTCGGTAATTGACGGCACCAAGTTTGTGGCGGCGGCCGCGCTTTTTGACGGCGACCCCTGGAAAATCCTGCAGACTTACGGCTCATGCGTCAAGGCCGCCCTGCCCTTCGCCTCGGTTTTAACTCTGCCGGCAACCGGTTCAGAAATGAACAGCGGTTCAGTAATCACGCGGGCCTCGATGAAAGCGAAGCTGCCGTTCAACAGCAAGCTGGTTTTTCCGATGTTTTCGGTGCTCGACCCGCTCAAGACCTATACCTTGCCGCACAATCAGGTTGCCAACGGCATTATCGACGCGTTCATTCACATCGTCGAACAGTATCTGACGACCCCGGCGCACGCCAAGGTCCAGGACCGCTTTGCTGAAGGCCTGCTGCTGACACTGATCGAAGAAGGCCCGCTCGCGGTCAAAGATCCAGAGAATTACGATGTCAGAGCCAACATCATGTGGGCAGCGACCATGGCGCTCAATGGTCTGATCGGTGCCGGCGTCGTTCAGGACTGGTCGACTCACATGATCGGGCACGAACTGACGGCTCTCTACGGGCTCGATCACGCGGTTACGCTCGCCATCGTTCTGCCCGGCAACCTGACGCTGCGCAAAGAAGTCAAACGCCAGAAACTCCTGCAGTTTGCCCAGCGCGTCTGGGGCGTCAAATCAGGCAATGAAGATCACCAGATCGCCGAAGGCATCAGAATGACCCGCGAATTTTTCGAATCGCTCGGCGTTAAGACCAGACTCAGCGATTACAAGATCGATGCCGCCGGCATCGAAAAAGTGGTAGCACAGCTTAAATCGCACCAGATGATCAAACTCGGTGAGAATGGCGATGTTACCCCTGACGTTGCCAGACAGATTCTCGAACTCTGCCTGTAATAAAGGAATACCCTTGCTTCTTATACCGGTAATTACCTCTGACCGCGAGTGTTTTGCCAATATCGTCGCGCTGCTGCAGCAGAACGGCGAAAACTGCGAAACTCTTCAGCTTGCCGAAACCGGCGAAGCTGAAGAGTTTCTGCGCATTGAAATGCCGGAACTGGCGGTCATCGACTTTGCCGACCCCGGCATCGACAGTGCCAGACTGCTCGCTACGGTCAGAGGTGATTCCTGGCTTCTCAGTACCGGTCTTATCGGTTTGTGCGACTCCCCGGTCAAATTGCGCGAATCAGGCATTGTCAAAGGTGTGAACTCCGTCGCCCTTCTCGACAAGGGCCGCATCAGCCGTCAGTTTCCGCAGGTAATCAACATTATCTGCAACAACCGCCACATGCTGTTTCACCGGGTGATCGGCAACGATTTCGGAGCCGAGATTTCGTCGAGCTTCGAGCTGCGCAATGACCCTCTCGAAGCCGGTGTATTCACCAATCTGATCTGCAACTATCTGTTCAATATGAACTGCATCGATGCCGGGCTGCGCGAACAGCTCAACTTCGTTCTCGTCGAGCTGCTGATCAATGCCATCGAGCACGGCAACTGCGGCATTTCTTATGCAGAAAAGAGCGCCTGGCTCGAAAAGAACAACGATATCTGCGAGCTGATCGACCGCAAGTGCGACGACCCGGCAATTGCGGCGAGGAAGGTATTTCTGCAGTATGCGATCGAACCGGCGGTATCGCGGTTCACGATCACCGATGAGGGTGCCGGTTTCGACTGGCGGGCCCTGAAAACCCCGTCGATCGAAGAGCAGCTGCTGAGCCTGCATGGCCGGGGTGTGGCACTTTCGCGCGAAATGACCACGAATCTCAAATACAACGACCGCGGCAACCAGGTCAGCTTTGAATTCAATCACAAAATCGGGGTCAGCAATGTCAGCCCGGCCCTGTTCCAGGACCTGGAAACCGTTGAATTCAAGCCGGGCGAAACGGTTTTTAACGAAGGTGAGCCGAGCAACTATCTCTATTACATCGCCGCCGGCAGTTTTGAGGTGCTGGTGCATGGCGAAAGGGTCTCGACGCTGCGCCCCGAAGATATTTTTCTCGGCGAAATGTCGTTTCTGCTGAGCAATCGGCGCAGCGCCACGGTGCGCGCCGTTACCGCGGCCAAACTGATAAGAGTGTCAAAAAAAGAATTTGTCGAAGGCATCAAAGAAAAGCCGCATTACGCGCTGTTTCTGTCGCGACTGCTGGCCCGCCGCATCGAGCGGCTCAATCAGAGAATTGGTGCCCACAAGACCTGAGCCGCGGATAAACACAAATCAAGCCACGGATTTTGGCCTCAGATTTTGGCCGCGGATAAACACGGATTAACGATTAACGCAGATAAAACCGAATAAATACAGGGATTTCTGAAAAATCCGGGAACTGCCAATAAGATTCAGCGCAGCGGGAACAGTTCGCGCAGTTTTTCGCGGCGCTGAATGTCGTTTTGCTGCATTTTTTCCCAGTCGGGGCTGACCAGTTTGAGCATGTCACCGACTTTTTCGCGGATTGCCGGTTCATGAATTGCGGCGCGGGCGAAAACCGCCTTGAGGACCGAAGTCATTACCCCCATAGTGTCTAAAAAGCCACTGAGCTGCGCTGGTGCGGCAGCGAGGCCAGACTGTTGCAGCCCGGCAAGCGGAAATTTTGCCACCGGATAATCAGCAGAACCGGCCTGCAGCAGGCTGAATTCGAGAACCGGCTCGGCGGTTTCAGTGATGAACAGCTGCAGAGACTGCAAAGGCAGCGGCGCAGAAGCGTTGAAGAAAGCCAGGCAGCGGTTTCCCCTGATGGTCTGGCCTGAGAAATTCAGCTGCCCATTTTCTGCCGTGTGCAGCTGCAGGTCTTTGTCGACCTGAGCGAAGAGCTTTTTAAAATCAAGGTCGATGCGGTTTTTAATGACACCGTCGACCGGCTGATTGAAAGAAAAGTTGGCGGTCACCTGCTCGCCCTGCTGCAGCAGCTCGAAAACGACCCCAGAAGACGCGATGATTGTAAGTTTGTCTGCGAACGGGTCGTTGATCATCGTCATCTGATCGGCAATGACCATCACCGGGGTTTCGTCGCGGGCATCGAAAATCTGCAGAGAATAGCCGTCTGAAGCGACGAAGCGCAGCCGGCAGAGAAGATGCACCGGCGATTCAGGCAGGCGCAGGTGCATGTCAAGAGCCAGCGATGACAGCTGATCCTGTGGCAACACGACATTTTTAACGAGCCAATCAAGCTGCGAGCCGACAGAATCATCGGCCAGAGCTACGCCGGCTGTCAAAAGGCATATTGATAAAGCCAGAAAAAGACGCAGGGTTCTGATCATTTTATGAAGGTTTCCGTTTCATCGAAGATTGTGCTGCGTCTCTGAATAACACAATCAGGCGGTCTTTTTCAATTGCTGCAGCGAGGGCTGCAGAAAAGTCACGCGCGGCTCCAGACAGGTTTCCATGAACAGATAGCCAAGATCGCGGGCCGTCTCGGTCGAGCCGATCAGCAGGTAGCCATCGGGCTGCAGATGCCGGCTGAGCTGAAAGAAAAGATTCTCTCTGTCTTTGCTTGAAAAGTAGATTGCCACATTACGGCAGATGATCAGATCGTATTTTTCGGGCAGAACGAAGGGGCGGTGCAGACTCAGACGCTGAAAAGTCAGCGATTCTTTCAGCTGGTCTCTGACCTGCCAGCTGCCTTTTCCGGGCGAAAAGAAGCGCTCGAGCAGATGCGGCGGCACGCCGCGCTCGACTTCGAAATGACTGTAACAGCCCTTTTTAGCCACATCGATGGCGTAGCGTGAAATATCGGTGGCGGTTATACGGTAATCTGACGGCTGCGCCCCGATTTCGTGCAGAAGCATGGCAATGCTGTAGACTTCCTGGCCGGTCGAGCAGGCGGCGCTCCAGATTTTCAGCTGTCTTTTCTCGACCGAAGAGCGGCAGCGGCGCAGCAATTCAGGCAGAATATTCAGACGCAGAGCTTCAAATGGCGCCACATCACGAAAAAACGAGGTTTCTTTGGTGGTAATCTGATCGATGATATCTTCGCGCAGTTCGAAGTTTTTTTCTTCACGCCCCATGAAATACAGCTGACTTAACGAGCTGCAGCGATATTTTTCGAGCAGGCAATGCAGTCGCTCGCGGATCAGGTATTCCTTTTCGTGGCTGAGAGAGATACCGGTCAGATCAAAAATCAGCTGAATCCATAATGAGAGCTCATTGCGGTCAAGCTTTATACTCATGTCTTCATCTCCTACATACATCAGAATCTGAAGGGCGTGAGAATGAACTGCCGATGGCTTCGCGACGGGCGATTCTCTGAATTCCGGCAGGAATCTCGTTGAGAGAAAGAACTTCATCGGCAAGACCAGCCTCGACAATCGCCTTGGGCATGCCGTAAACAACGCATGACTCACCATTCTGAGCCATCACATAGCCGCCGGCCTTTTTAACCAGCCGGGCGCCGCTCAGGCCGTCAGAGCCCATACCGGTCATGATCAGCACGGCAATATTGCCGACAAAGGAATTTACTGCCGATTTCAGCAGGTAATCAATCGATGGCCGGCAGCTGTTTTCGGGTGGGTCGTCAGACAGTCGCAGCTGGTAGCCGCCGTTGCCGGACTCCTTGACGAGCTTGACGTGCGCCCCTCCAGGCGAAAGAAAAAACTTGCCCGGTTCGAGATTCATGCCGTCGTCAACCTCATATACCTGCTGACCTGATTTTTCGCGCAGACCGGCAGCCAGCGGCCCGGAAAAGTATTGCGGAATGTGCTGTACGATTATCACAGGGATACCCAGCGGTTGTTTGATACTGGTGAGCACCTCGGCAAGAGCCGGCGGCCCACCGGTAGAAATACCGATAACGATGAGATCGGCGAAACCGGTATTCTGCCGGTTTCTGACCGCAGCGGCAGTAGAATCGGAATTTTTCTGATTGACGGCGGTATTTTTGGGAATCCCAGCTGTTAAAGACGTTTTTCGGATTCCCAGGCCCATCATTCGTCTGATGCGCAGTCTTTCCTGAAAGGCTTCGACAGCCAGTTTCAGCTGCGGCCGCAGCAGTCGGCTGGTCTCTTCGATCGTTTCGCCATCGGGTCTGGTGAGAAATTCGAAAGCACCGGCGGTGAGGGCCGCGACCCCGGTTTTCTGAAGATCGGCGTTAGAACCACTTACCATGATGGCGCCGCAGTCAATCTGCTTTTCACGGATTTCGGCAAGAACTTCAAACCCAGACATTTCTGGCAGGTTGCAGGCAAGCAGCAGCAGATCCGGTTTCTGGGTAGAAAGCTTCTGAACCGCGATCCGCCCGTTGGGAGCGTGGCCGACAATCTCGATACCGGGTATTTCTTTCAGCAGATCGCTAAGGATCTTGCGAAATACCATCGAGTCATCGACAACCATTGTTCTTACAGGCGTTGCTGCCATCAGATCTCCCCGGTTTCAAGGTTCACTTCAGTGTTTCTTTCGAGCAATTCATCGATTTTCAACAGACCGACCATTTTGTTGTTGAGAAAAAAGAAGCCTTCTACCGCTTTTTTAAGAGACCTGGTCAGGCTCTCGGGACTTGCGGTCAACTGCTCAGCCGAGAAGGGGAAAATTCCCAGAAGTGAGTCGACGAGCACACCAAGCAGTTCGCTGCCAGCCTGAACCACGAGAATTCTTGATTCACTGCAGAGCTCCTGAGGCTGGAGCTCAAGCCTGACAGCCGGATCGATAAGAACGATAACCCGGCCTCTCAGATTGAAAACCCCTTTGACATAAGGCGGAGCGTGATGCACTGGCCTGATCTCGGGGATAGCCAGGACTTCCTGAATCGGGGCTGTCGGCAGCCCGAGAATATTACCGCTGATATTACAGACCACCACCAGGCGCCCCTCGTCTTCGAGCAGGCTGCCGGTAAGATTCATCAGTGAAGACATCAGAGCTTGAACCTCACAAGTATGGTGCGCAGCGACTCTGCCAGCTGCGAAAGTTCGCGGGCGCTGTCGAGAACCTGCTGGCTCGAAGAGGTGATACCGCGTGAAGCGCCGTTGACCTTCGAAACATCTTTCGCCATATCCTGAGTGCCGGTCGCGATCTCAGACATACGGGTATTCACGTTGCGAATGCCATGCGAGGCGTCGGCGATGCTGTTCGAGATACTTCTCGTCACACTCGCCTGCTGTTCGATACTGCAGGCAATCGCCGAGATGATGTCGCTGACTTCTTTAATAATCTTGCCGATGTTCTCGATGTCGCCAATGGCATTGACGGTGACATCCTGAATACCGGCAATTTTCTTGCGAATATCGATGGTCGCGGTTGCGGTCTGCTGCGCCAGTTCTTTAACTTCGTTGGCTACAACCGCAAAGCCTTTGCCGGCAGCGCCGGCTCTGGCCGCTTCTATCGTCGCGTTCAATGCGAGAAGGTTGGTCTGTGACGATATGCTGGTGATGGTTTCGGTAACCTGACCGATTTCCTGGGCCGATTTTTCCATGGCCCTGATGATTTCAGAAACGCCGCTCGCCTGCTGACTGGCGTTGGTGGCGATTCGGCGGGCTTTTTCAGAATTGGCGGCAATCTCGCTGATGGTAACGCTCATTTCTTCGGTGGCAGCAGCGACGGTGGTGAGATTCATCGTTGTCTGCTCCATGCTCGAAGCAACCGATACGGTATTTGAGCTCATCTGTTCGACGGCGGCTGCGACAACGGCCGAGCGGTCAGAAGAGTCTTTCGAATTCTGGGCCAGCTGTTCTGAAATTGCCGAAAGCTGAGTTGAGGATGAGGCGATGGTATGCACGCTGTCATTAACTTTGCGGAAAATCTGAGTCAGCTGTTTGACCATGGTGGCAATGGCCAGCATCTGCTGATCCTGGGCAGAGCGCTCTTTAACGTCGACGAGCAGATCGCCTTCGGCGACCTTCTGGGCAACATTTGAAACGCCCTGCAGCGAATCAATCAGCTGATTGATGCTTTCTTTGAGGGTATTGAATTCGCCACGATGCTCTTCAACAACCTTTGCCGGTATTTCACCGCAGCTCAGTTTCTGAATGTAACTTGAAACCATTACCACCGGCCGACTGATGGCTTCGAGAATGTTGTTCATGCCTTTAACCAGACTGGCGAATTCACCACGGTTGCGGCTGTGGTCGCACCTGGCCGACAGATTTCCTTCGACTGCGGCTCTGGTAAGGGTATTGCTGTCGTCGATCAGATTCTGCAGAGTTTCGCGCACATGTTCGAGGTTGTGAAAAATCTTGAGAAACATTTCGTGAACCGGTTTGACCGCCTGATCTGGCTCAGCGAGTTCCCAGTTCCAGTTGATCTGGCCTTCGGAGAGAAGCTGCAGACATTGTGCCAGCTTTGTCAGTTCCTGATTCTGATACTGGAACACCTGGTTAGCGCTGACAGTAAGGGCTTCTACCTCACGGCGCCCGTCTTCTGCCTTGCGTAGCAGGTAATGATGGCAGTTTTCGGGGCGGTTCAGGTTGTTATAAATAGCGACGGCCATCGATTCGCATTTGCCATAGCCGCACGAGTTGCAGTTCAGCAGATCTTTTTCACTGGTTTTGCCCATCTGCAGGTAAATTTTCTGCAGTTCGGCATCGGGTGGAGTTTTGATAAAATTACTCTGAGAACGGTTTTCGTAGCTGCGATTATAGAGGCGCGGTTTCCAGAAACGGTGCACGAGCTTCTCGATACCTTTTCTGGTGCGGTATTCAGACATCGGGCCCCATTTGCGATGGCGGGCCTGCATGTTGCGGTTTCTTTCTTCAACGAGGCGTTCAACTTCATCGGGTGAATAATGCTTGTAATCGGTACCGGTGCCGCCATTGCAACCGAGATCACAGTTCAGACAATCGACCATCAGCGGCGCCTTTTTTTCCTGGCGCAGGCGGTCGAGTCGGTTGAGATAATCATAAATGATATGCGGACCCTCGATTTTTCGGGTAAGGTCTTTTACCGCCGGGTTCCAGCGTTCGGCAGTGCGCAGCAGACCGCCGGGAGTCGAGAAAAGAACTGCCCGTTCGGCCGGTGGATTGTCGTAATCGGCTTCGGGAAAAGTCGAAAGTCTGATGTTCTTTTCGTCGAAATATTTCTTCAGATTGCTCATGGTGATATTGAAATCGCCAAGCCCGGTCTGGAAAAATTCACGCTTTTTCGCGATACAGGGCGAGAGAACCGCGACCTTATGGCCGGCAAACTTTGGCCAGAATTCGCGGATCATCTTGATTGTGTGCAGCATCGGGCTGTCAGCCGGCGCAAATGAAGGCAGCAGCTCGGGCCGGTAAATTTCGGCATAGTTCACCAGAGCCGGACAGGGCTGGGAAATAACCAGATCGGGGTTGTTGTGCTTTATGTGCTCAAGATAGGATTTGATTGTCAATTCAGCGCCGAAACTGACATCAAAAACGCCTGAAACGCCGACAGCCTTCAGCCAGCCATTAAGACGCAGATATTCCTGCGGAAACGACACGGCCACAGCTGGTGCAACTACCGCAATTATCGGTTCGCGCCGGTTTAAAGCTTCAAGAAAACTGGCGGTATCATCGAGAGCTCGCCTTGCATCATGTTTACAGGCGGTCAGACACTGACCACAACCGATGCACAGATCAGAATTGATTCCGACCGTGTCGCCGGATGCGTCATTGCAGAATTTGACCGGACAGGCTGCAATACAGGCGTGGCAGTTAACACAATTATCCTTCACAACTTCAACTACTTTTGGTAAAGGTCGCAACATTTAAATCCCCCGATGATTAATTCCAGGCCCCGGTCTTCAGCTCTTCCAGCCAGGCAGGAAGATGTTGATTTTCCATTTTCTGAAAAACATGAGCTACTCCCTCGTTTTCGAGGTGTTTGTGTTCTTCATGACTATTTGTTCGCGTAGCGACAATGTGCAGATGGCTGAGATTCTTTTTCTGCCTCAGTCTTCGCAGGCTTTCCAGGCCTTCCTGCTTCAACAGGTTCAGATCGGAAAAAATTGCCCGCAGCCTTTCTGGTGGCCGGAGCAGAAGATTTTCCGCCTCTCTCCAGGATTCGGCTTCGACAACGCTGAAACCATGGTTCTCAAGCTGCAGGCGCAGCTGATTGCGGTAATAAGAAACCGGTTCGAGCAGCATGATCTGGTTTGCCTGGCCGGTTTTAAAGGCAGATTCGTAATCAAACTCAAGCAATTCAGGTCTGGCCAGCGACAGAATCTCCCAGATGTCTACCAAGAGCATCGATTTAAGATTCCAGACCTTCGAGCCGCCGATTCCCGGCTGCTTTAACACGGTCGGGTCGAAATCCGGCCGCATTTCAACGACCTGAATCGGTAAAGCTGCAATCAGACCGATTTCACGGTTTCTGACGCGGATGACAATAACGCCGTATTCCTGATCGGCTTTCAACGGCTCGATGCGGCCAAGATCGCTCAAAAAGAAAACCGGCAGCAGGCGGTCGCCGTGTTTAATGGCTTTCCAGCCGCCAACCGAAACCAGGTCGTGCATGCTGACCTTTTCGAGGCGCGAAACCAGAAATAATGGCAGCGCAAGAACCTCTGGCCCACCGTAACGGAAAACCAGAAAAGGCACCGTGTCGCCATCCTGTCGCGATTCGACAGCATGCTCAGACATACCGGCAGCCAGCGAGTTCTGCTGGTTAAGAATCGCGGCACGGCCAGCCAGGCCAAGCACATCGATAATCAGAGCAATTCTGCCGTCGCCGAGAATGGTTGCGCCCGAGTATTCGGCCAGGCCTTTAAGGTCGCTGCCCAGCTGCTTGACCACTATCTCTTCAGTGTAAAGAGGCTTGTCGACAACGATGCCGTAAGAAAAATTGCCGGTGGTCACGACAATGACATTGATGCCACTGGCGGCATGAAAGCGGCGGTCTTTGCCGCGCGGGTTTTCTTCATGGCCGGCACTGGTTAGCGACAGACCGGCAACCGGCAGGTTATGCCTTGGCGAACGTCGATCAGCCAACCGCTGCCGGCGTTCGGGCAAGGTTTCGCCGGTGGCTTCATCAACATAGCGGTCGCAGTCACCAAGGAAAGTATTCAGCGAAATAAGAGGCAGGAGCTTGCCGCGCAGAATCAGGACTTCCTGGGAGCCGATCACTTCGATCTTGCGTTTGATCATTTCGGCCGGAATCAGCAGCATTTCGAGCACATTAACCTGTGGAATGGCGAACATTTCGCGACTGCTTTCGAGAATCAGTGACGGAATAATGGCAAGCGTGAGCGGCAGTTTTATTTTAAAAGAGGTGCCCCGTCCCAGCTCTGAATTGATCTCGACTTTACCGCCAAGCCTGTCGATATTGGCCTTGACGACATCCATACCGACGCCACGGCCAGAAAGTTCAGAAACTTTCTCAGCAGTTGACAATCCTGGCAGAAAAATCAGGTTCTGCTTTTCACGCAACGGCATGTTGCGAGCTTTTTCCGGCGAGATCAGGCCCTTTTCGACCGCCTTGCTGCAGACTTTGTCGCCATCGATGCCGCGCCCGTCGTCAGAAATTTCGATAACCACGCGGCTGGCTTCATAAAAAGCCTGCAGTTTAACCCTGGCCGGGTTCGGCTTGCCAAGCCTGGCTCTCTCGTCGATGGTTTCGACACCGTGGTCGACGGCGTTGCGCACCATGTGAGTCAGCGGGTCGCCGAGGCCTTCAATAAGGGTCTTGTCGAGTTCGACCTCTTTGCCTTCCATGGTCAGATGGATATCTTTGTGCAGCTGTTTCGACAGATCGCGAATCATGCGCGGAAACTTGGAGAACACCCGATCGAGAGGCTGCAGACGGGTCATCATTATCGTTTCCTGGAGTTCGCTGGTGACCTGCCCCATGCGCTGCCCGCTGATTCTGATCGCCCGCATGTCATTGCGGTTCAGGCCTTCGCGAAGCTGATTGCGACTCAAAACGAGTTCACCGGCGAGATTCATCAGGTCTTCGAGTAGGCTGACCTTGACTCTGAGGGTTGGTTCAGCCTTTTCCTGCACCTGCAGGGTTTCGATACCGGGCGCCGGGGCGGCATTGACCGGCTCTGCCGGGTTAGCTGCGGCAACCGACTGCTTATTTTGCTCAGCAGCGGCTGAATCAGGGGTCAGGCCGGTAAGAGCGCCGGCGAGAGCTGCGATCGGCTGTTTAGCGACATCGCCGGCAGCATCGAGCAATTTAAAGGTCCCCGCCGGGGCCTCAAAAATTTCATCTATTTCATTCTGCCCGATAACTGAATTATAAAGAATTTCGAGCGGCAGAACCACTTCTGGCGGGCTCTTCGAGATCGTGAAGGCATCGAAATCGAACTCGATCGCCATTATTGAGCCAAGCCCACTCAGAAGTTTCATGAAGTCGGCAAACGATTTATTGCGCCCATCGATATCTCTTATCAGGTCGAGTCTGGCAAAATAGACCTGCAAGAGCTCTTTCTGAGCTGCCTTGATCTCTTCAACCGGCAAAGTAAAAAGGGAAGGCGCCGGCCAGGCAGGCAGCCGGTCACGATTTTCCGGGGCCGATACAGCCGGCAGCTGAGTGCCGGATTTTTTTGTCAGCTGGTCGAGGGCCCGGTCGAGATCTTTAAGAATCTCGGAAATATCGATAGTATTGCTTTGAATCGCGTTGTCTACAAGGTTGCGCAGGCAGTCGAAGCTTCTCAGGAGCAGATCGACAAGCTCGCCATCCGGCATTGCCCGGCCGGACCTTATGAGATCGAGCAATGACTCAGCCTTGTGAGACAGTTCGTGAATGTGGGTAAAGCCGAACATACCGCTCGAGCCTTTTATCGAGTGGGCCGCTCTGAAGACATGATTGGTCAACTTTTTCTGCTCTTCGGGCGAAGCGCCCTCGAGCTGCAGAAGAAGAGGTTCTATGCCTTCGAGATGTTCGACAGATTCAGCCAGAAAGCATTGCAGAAGCTCATCAAGTTCGTTTCTTGAAAACATCAGGCAGTCGCCATGGGCATTGCTGAAATTATGTACACTGAGAGCTTTTTCGCAAGCGTGCAACAAAGAACGCGTGTTTTTGAGTTCCTCATCAAGATCTGTTCCCCTTTTATTTTTTAGGGAGATATTTCAGAACGATTAATTATATCACAAACCCGGCAAGCCAACAAGCCAGTGAAAAAGCCCGAAAACAAAGCGGCCGGAGTGTACCCCGGCCGCTGCCACACACAAAACAATACTGTCGTTACATGCCACCCGAAGCGGCAAATTCGACCTGGTGCTGCATCAGAAGCATTACACCCAGAATCAGCAGAAAAATACCGATCATAACGGCCATGACCTTGCGATGCATGGCTTCTTTATCATACACGGGCGGTGGTTCGACTATTTCAGGTGTGACCACCTTTTTGCGTTTGACACCAGTCTTTTTTGGTTTTGGCTGAATATCTTCGAGTTCTTCTTCGCTCATGTTGTTTTCCCGGAAATTAAGATATGGCAAGCATATCACAGAATATTTCAGAGGAAAACCGACCTTTTTTCAGTTTTTCAGAAATTCCTGCAGAACTTTGAGGTTTATCTCGGTTCTTATTTCAGGTGTCGCTGATTCGGCAGTCACACCTTGAGCAAAGCCATTTTCGCCGCTTAAAACTGCCTCAGAACCGGCTATATTCTGAGCCATGGCCCGTTTCAGACACTTTTCGACAAGAGAACGAAATGATGCAGAAACCTGGTCGCCGTGCATTTTGTGATTCCTTTCATCGTCACAAACAGCAAAAGAACAGCGGAAACGTAACAGCAGAAGGTCGGAAAAATAAAACTCCCCCGGGACGAAGTGGTTTCTTCCTGGGGGAGGGCTATTCTCAGCTCGGGCTCGGGCTCGGGCTCGGACTTGAGTCTGAGCCTGATTAAAAATTCAAGTTTTCGTAAAAGCTGCTGCAATTGAACCTCAACTCTTAAAAACTGACGTGGCGAACATACCACCAAACGGCCGCAAAGTCAAGTTCCTGAAACACGAAAGCCCGCTGTTTAAGCGGGCTTTCGTCATGCTCGAGGGGGGACTTGAACCCCCACACCCTTGCGGGCATAAGAACCTGAATCTTACGTGTCTGCCAATTTCACCACCCGAGCGTGGTAGGCTTATATTAGCAGGTTTGCCCGTCTTTTGCAACACTTTTTTGCAAAAAAACACGCAAAAAGATTAATTCTTCAGTCCGAGAATTGCCTTGGTCTTCTGGGCGATTTCGGGGCCGCTGAGATCTGCGTATCTCGACTCGATATCGAGTCTGAAATTGCTGTATTTGATTCCCATCGATGTCGTCAACTGCGCAGGAATTGAAGGGTCGTTCTTCAAATACAGAAAAGCGCCACCGTCGACGGTTTCCCGTTTGCCATTCACTTCAAGATCGGATTGCTTTGTGAACGATTCGGCCTTTTCTACGAGGCGGGCGGAAATCTCAAAAGGGTTGTAGCGCAAACCCGTGCCGAAGGTTATTTTTTCGGGAGTAACCTTCAGCAGCAGCGGCGGCACAAACAAATATATCAGGCAGTTGATGAATATCGCCCCGCCGCAGATGACGGAGAAAAACAGAAACAGCCACTTCACGACTACCTTGTCACCGGTAAAGTCGGGGCCCACGATTTTCTGAAAATAGCCAATCTCAAGCCCGGCCAAAAGAAAAAGCAGACCGACAGCCGTAAGAACCAGCAGCAGTTTGCGTGAAACCCGAACTTCGAGAATATTAACATCAGCCATACGAACCTCCCTGAAAAAACCAACCTTTGCTCAGGGCATTTGTAGCATATTCCGCAGTAAAAAGTAAGACGTGAGGTTTCTGGCCGAATTCAGGCCTGATGCACATTTACGATCGCAGCAGATCCTTTACAGAAGCAGCGAATCAGGCAAACATAGCAATAAAAACCGTCTCGTCATTCGTAGCGCAGGGCTTTGACCGGATCGAGCGTCGAAGCTTTGGCGGCCGGGAAACTGCCAAAAATGATACCAACGCTGATCGAAACGAAGAAGGCGATCAGAACCGATGAGAGCGGAATCGCGGTGGTCCAGCCGGTGTAAAGGGCAATCAGCCACGAGATGGCAACGCCGGCAAAAATGCCGATCAGACCGCCAAGCACGCTGATCAGGGTGGCTTCGACGAGAAACTGCACGACGATATCGCGTTTTGAGGCGCCAAGAGCCCGTCTTACCCCGATTTCGCGGGTTCTTTCGTTGACTGAGGCAAGCATGATGTTCATGATGCCGATGCCGCCGACCAGCAGCGAAATACCGGCGATCAGAGCCATGACCAGATTGAACAGGTTCTGGGTTTTCTGGCTCTGCTGCAGAATTTCGAGCGGCACCTGAATTTCGAAATCATCGACCTCTGAATGCCGCCGCTTCAACATCGCCGCAATTCGATCGCGGGCGGCCAGCAGATCATACCCCGGCCTGACTTCGACCCAGACACTGTTGATCTCATGATACAGATCTTTGTCTTCGACCGGCCAGCGTTCGAGACGCTGCAGGCTGCTTTTTACCGGTATGTAAACGTCGCGGTCATGGTCGCGGCGCTTGATCGCCAGTTTGCCACTGCCGGCGCCCTGTGGTTTCATGACACCAATAACCTTGAAGCGTACCCGCTCGATCTGAACGACCTGCCCGACCGGCTCGACCGGGCCGAAGACCTCGCTCGCCACGCCGGCACCGAGAACGGTTACCATGGCAGCGTTAGCCTGTTCCTCATCAGTAAAGAAGCGGCCACGCTCAACTTCGAACCGGGAAGCGGCGAGAAAACCGTCGCCAACCCCGACAATCTTGACCAGCGGCTTGGTATTCGCAACATAGAAACCGTATTCGTCGATTTTTTCGGGCACCGCCAGCTCGATAAACGGGCATGCCGACGCCAGAAAAGCGACATCGGTCATGCGCAGACCGCGCGCCTGCTTTTTTAAAGCCTCGGCCAGCCGCTCGCCCTGGATTTCGACAGAGCTGATGCGAATGCTGCTGTCGCCGAATTTTTTAAGCTCTTCAAGAGCTTCACGTTCGGCGCCGGCTCCGATCGAGACCATCGCGATAACCGCGCCGACCCCGAAAATGATGCCAAGCATCGTCAGAAATGTTCTGAACGGGTGATCGAGTAACCCGGTAAGGCCTGTCTGAACCTGTTCAACCAGCCGCATGAAAGACCTCCTGCAGCGATTTTTCGATTTCTTCAGGCAGAGCTGAAAGCAGCGGGCGGCTGACAGTCTCATTCTTCTCGATCTGCCCGTCGCGCATTCTGATGATGCGGCCGGCATGGCGCGCCATGTTTTCGTCGTGGGTAACCATGATTATCGTCATGCCCTGACGGTTCAGCGCCTGAAAAATGCCGATAATTTCGAGGCCGGTGCGGGAATCGAGGTTACCGGTCGGCTCGTCAGCCAGCAGCAGAGCCGGCGAGTTGACCAGCGCCCGGGCAATTGCCGCACGCTGACACTGCCCACCCGAGAGCTCGGCAGGAAAATGCACAAATCTTTCTCCGAGGCCGACGGCCCGCAGCATCATTTCGGCACGCGCCCGCCGCCGTTCTGCCGGAATCTGCGCATACAGCATCGGCAGTTCGACATTGCGCACAAGATTCATGCGCGGCAGCAGATGAAACGACTGAAAAACGAAGCCCAGCTCGCGATTGCGAAAGTCTGAGCACTGCTGGTCGTCCATCTGATCGAGGCGGCGGCCATTGATGCTTATCTGGCCGCCGGTAGGGCGGTCCATGGCGCCAAGCACATAGAGGAGCGTCGATTTGCCAGAGCCCGACGGACCCATGACCGCGACGAACTCGCCTTTGCCGATATTGATATCGAGGCTGTCGACGGCTTTGACGCAGACATCACCGGCCTTGAAATGGCGCTGCAGCTGTTCTGTTTTAATCATTGACGGGCTCCATGAGAAGAATCTCGTCGCCTTCCTGCAGACCCGAGGCAACCGCACAACCGTGCAGTCCATCGGCAAAAAGCAGCTGCACCGGCTGTATTTTGCGGTCAGACGTCACGATACAGCTGGCGGTCGCGGTTGGCAGAAGAGCATCGAAAGGCACAAACAGGCTGTCGGCAAGATCATACAGCTTGAATTCGACTTCGCAGCTGGTGCCTGGTCGAATCGAAGGATCGGTCTCGATCTTGCCGGTTGCAGGGTCGGCAAGTGCAATAATGACGCTGACGGTCGCATCCTGGCGCTTGCGAAATTCGGTAACGGCAACAATGCCGACCGAATCGACCCAGCCGCGCAGGCTGCGATTCGAATTGCCCTTAAGCAGAATTTTGACCTCATCGCCCCGCTTGATAAAGCGGGCATCCATCTCGGAAACCGTGCAGTGAATCTGCAGATTGCCGACATCGGCGACCTGCATGAACGGGATGCGGGCGTAGATACTGTCGCCCACCTTCGCTTTACCGAGACCACCACCGGCTTTGTTGAATTCATTGAGAATGACCACCCCATCAGTGGGAGCCTTGATGCTTGCCGACTCGATCTCTTCTCTGGTCTGTGCGAGCGAGATCTCCAGCCCTTTTATGTCCGCTTCGAGCAGGCGGGCGGTGCGGTCATTGCGAAGAGTGGTCAGTTCGCCTTCCAGCTGCGCCTTTTCCAGTTCGACTTCAGCCTTTCTGACATCGAGCTCAGAAAGTTTCACCGAGCGTTCGGTCGGCCCTGATTCTTCAAGACGCAGTTTATAGGCAGTGATTTTTTCGTCTTTTCTTATTTCAGCGAGTTCAGCCTCAGCCTGCAATGATTCCAGTTCAGAGCCAAGGCCCTTTTTGCGCAGTTCGGCAAGGTGCGTGATTTTTTCCTGCGCCAGAGAAATTCTTGCCTGCAGCACTTCAAGCGAGCGCTTCAGATCGATTATTTTGTCTTCTTCGCGTCTCTTGAGCAAAGCGGCGTGCTTGAGCCTGGCGACTTCCCAGGCGCCTTTTCTGACCTCTATACCTCGCGCGGTCTTTTCGCATTCGATCGTGTTCTTCTGCAGTTGCAGCTGATATTCTTCATTTTTTTTCTTCAATTCTATTTCGCTGTCACGGGCGCTCTGAATCAGTTCCTCGCAGTCGATCACCGCCAGCGGGTCGCCGGCTTTAACGGTTTTGCCTTCTTCTGAAACTTCACTGAGCTTGCCATCGAGATTGGCAACGATAAAAGAGGCGCTGGCCGGTTTGACGTCGCCGGAAGTACTCATCAGCCGCTTCATGCTTCGGCGGCCGACTCTGACTCTGCGACTGCCCGAAAATCGCCTGCACATGTCTGAAACGAAATCATAACAATAGACAGTGCCTGAAAAACCCAGCATCAGGCTTGCCGGGTAAGAGGCAATGTTTGCTTTCAGAGTGACCTGAGTGCGCCCATCCGGCTTCGCCTGTGGAATTTCGAGAGCGACCGGCACCCGGCTCGCAAAGGTGCAGGGAAAAACCATCTCAGGCAATGCATCAGGTCGATAGAAAAGCGGGGTGGTCGAGCTTACCAGTCGCGCATCACGCTGATCGAGCGGAAAGTTTACGCCATTGAGCTTGTCATCAACAAGCTTCAGAAACGTCAACCCCGGGTAAACCTGGGCGCCCCGGCGCAGCTTGAGCAACTGCGAACCATCGTAGGTTTCACCATAGAGCAGGATTCCAGACACCGGCGCCCGGATCGTCAGCGAAGCAAGCTCGTTATTGACTTTGGCAACCGTGTCTGAAACCTGCTTGTGAGTTCTGGTAGACTGATTCAGAGCCATCTGATAATCAGAAAGATTGCGGGGCGCCGTAAAACTGGCAAGTTCGCAGCCCAGCTTCGCCCTCTCAAGTGCAGCTGAGGCTTCGAAAACTTTTTTTTCGTCGGCAAAACGGTCGATATAATCGATAAGCCGGTGCGTCAGCGAAGCTGTCAGAATATGAATTTTGAGATCTTTTTCGTGATCAGCGAGTTCCTGGCGGGCAGAAAAACCGCGCTCTGACATTTTTTCAGAAGCTTCGAACTGCTTGCGCAACATCATGCCTCTGATTTTGCCAGCCCGGGCCGCCTCTTCCTGCTCGACCAGCCTTAACCAGTCGCGGCTATCGACCGCCCGATCATATTCGATCTGCCGTCGATCGAGCTCGATGGCTGCCAGATCGAGATTTTTCTGTTCGATACGGCCGGCAAGAACAAGAATTACTTTGTCGCCTTCAAGAGTAATAACACTCTTTTCGAGCTCTGACTGTTCTTTCTTAAGCGTCTGCTGGCGATCGCCGGCTGAAAGCTTCGCAATTTCCTGGCCGGCGGCAACTGCCGTTCCTTCAGGGATCAGTTCGATCACTTCGGTCACAAACGGCGCCATCAGCTGAGTTTCGCGCAGCGAAACAAATTCGCCACGAACCGCCGGCGCCTGCATGGCAGCTCTGAATTCTACCGGCAGAACTTCGGCCTGTTTCTGCCCACAGCCGGTAATGGCCGCCATGGCAGTTAAGACGAGCATCAGCAAAATCAAAAAATGCCTCATGGGTAAACTATGGTTCCTTCCGGGCCAGGGGGATTTTTCCAGATAAGCCAGTCGTGGTTGAAATCTTCGACTTCAGCTGCCACAGTTGATTTGCCAAATACTGAGCTGACGATTATCTCGTTTTTTTCCCCCACCCTTTTAACGGCATCACGCGGCACAAAAACGCCCTTCTTTCCTGAAAGCACAACTCTGACAGTCGCTTTAGAACCAACCAGAAGGCTGTCAGAAGCATTAACACTGATACTGACCGGGAAAAATCTGACGGCGCTGTTCTGCTTGCCGCGAATTTGTCTGGGGGCCTTGCTTATAGTGGTCACTTCGCCAGAAAAGGTCTTGTCTGGAACATTGTCAAAAGTTATGGTTGCCGAGGCCTTTTCCTGCAGCATGTTGGCATCGGCCTCGTCTGCCAGTGATTCGAGGTAGTAGCCGCTTTCGCCCATTACCTGAACGATACTGACGCCCTGCCAGGCATCCTGACCAGGCACAAAACGGAAATGGCCCCACAATATCGGGTGCAGAACCACCCCGCCACGGGGAGCGCGCAGTTCCGACTCGTTCAGCGTCGCTTTTTCTTCACGAATCTGCGAACGCACCCGTTCGACGATCACCTCCAGGTTATTCTGGCGGATCTGCGAAGACAAAGAAGCGGCAAGAAGCTCGTTGCCGGCAAGCCAGATTTCGCCGGAAGCGACCTGCTTCTGATAGGCAACCCGGGCAATTTCTTCTGAGAGCGGCGGTTCGCTGAGATGCCTGACGGCGCGAACGGCGTAATCATGTTCTATTTCGCGCGAACGCAGGTCGATCTCACTGGTTCGCAATGCAAACGGGCTGTCGAAGCCCCTGTCAGTGACGTTTTTCTTTAAAGCAAAAATTCTGGCCGCATGCGCAAAACTGATCGAGGCGACCTGCATGTCTGAATGGATTTTCCAGATTTCATCGGCCGTTTTCGGGTTTTTCAGCCACCATTCATCTTTTTCGGCCTGCAGCAGATTGAGTTTCTTTTCACTGAGGTTTTTCTGAAGCCCAACAACCTCAGCCGGTCCGGCCCGGCTGACGTTTTCGAGACGGTCAAGCTCACCCGCGAGTCTGAATTCGCGCGAACGTATGCGTTCGCGGGTCGTTTCCATGTCGATTCTGACCACTACTTCGCCGGATGCGACCCGGGCCCCCTCTTCGGCCATCCACTCAATTTTACCGCGCCCGAGCTTCAGACCGACTTCACTGATGTCGCTTGCTTTGAGCGTTGCCCGCAGATCGATGCAGTGCTCTCTGGCTTCTTCGCGGAAATGGTATTCCGGCAGATTTCCGCCGGCAGCGGGCTTGCCGGAAGAACTCAGGCACCCGGCGGCAAAAATCGCCAGATTGCAGCAGACAACGATCAGAGCCAGCAATTTATTGTTCATCAGTCACCATGGTTGCTGCGTCAGAATTTTCTGTTGCAGTCTCTGCGACTGTTTCTGAAGCATTCTTCGCAGTGTTCTCTAGAGAAGCGGTCAGCGGCACGATTTTTTCTTTAAGACTGCGGCTTCTGACGACACCGGCGAAACCGGCAAGAGTACCGGTTTCATAATGCAGCCGCAGCCATTCGAGAATCAATCTGGCTTCACCCTGAATTACCGCCAGACTGGCGTTATCGAATTCCTGCTGATAGCGGGTAAGGTCGAGCAGCGAGATTTTGCCGAGCTGAAAGTTCAGCTGCTGGCCTTCGAGCACTTCTGCCGCCAGCTTTTCAGAGTCTTTCAGCAGAGCCAGATTGCTGCGGTGAAATTCAAGTCTTTCGAGAGCATCAGCGAGCGCCAGCCTGATATCGTCACGTTTCTGCTGCAGCCTCGCTTCGAAAGAGCGCAGCCGCTCGCGCTGCCCCGCAAAATCGAGCTTATTGCCGTCAGGCCCGAAACTCACCGAATAAGTCAACGAGACATCCCAGCTTTTGTCTGGCATTTCAGCGGCCAGGTCTTCTGAGCTGCCCCTGCCCTGCTTGCCCCAGCGGGCCTGGGCTGTCAGATCGGGTCGACTCATCTGCCTGGCACGCTCGAAGGCGGCTTTCTGCAGTTTATACTGGCTGAGAAAAACCCGATAATCGGGGCGGTTTTTCATCGCTGTTTCTTCAAGAATTTCTGGTGAGAACGATGCCGGAATACATTTTATAACCGGATCGAATGAAAAGCTGGCAATTTCGCGATCCCAGGTAAGATTTCCCAGCTGGGCTGCGAGGCGCCGGTCGGTTTCCTGCAGTGACAGTTCGGTTTCAGAATTACCGGTTTCGGCCTGCTGCCGGCGCATGCTCGCCTGTTTCAGGTCGAGCTCACTGCCAATACCATTTTTCAGTTTCACTTCAGCTTCTTCGACCAGCGAGCCATAAAAACTCAGGTTCTGCTGTTTGACCAGCTGGCTTCTGGCAACCACCATACGGTTGAAAAGGCTTTGAAAAGAGCCATGCAGAACATCGAGAAGCACCGAATCATTCTGCGCCTCGCTTACCTCGTATTCGGCATGGGCCATACGGCGTTCGAGGGCATTGACCCGGGCGTCGTTACGCAGCAAGCCGCTCTGAATACCGAGATACAGCGATTGAAAATAGCTGGTCTGCGAAGAACTGTATTCGGTTTTGCTGTTAGTGTAGTCATAACTGATTTTGCCAAGTGGAGTGCGCTGTGAAATGCCCGCCCCTGAGCCATGGCGGCGGGTGCTGTAGTCTTCTTCGAGCCCGGTAATCGGGTTATAGCTGCGGTTCGCCGCCTTGCTGGCATCACTGCTGTAATAGAACTGCGGCGAAAAGACTTCGAGCGACCTCTCTCTGGCAAACATCGAGCTTTCGAGATCATGGGCCGCGGCAAGCAGACTGCGGTTGCCAGAAACAACCTGACTGGCGAACTTTTTGAGAGGCTCGATCGCGGTCCCTGTATCCGAAGTGTCGGATGCAACATCTTCACAGACTGCGGGGCTGCAGCTGGCGGCAAAAAAGACAAAGGCGGTGAGAATCTTTCTGAGGCTCATTTCTGCAGACGCTCCATGTCGATATTCAAAGTTGTGCGGGTTACGATTTTCATTGCCGGGTTATCAGGCACCGGAATCTGATATTCGTAAACGATACGGTTACTGCTGTCGTGAATCCATTTTTCTTCACTGTCGAAGGTAAAAGTCCCTCTGCCGATGCTCTGACTGTCTCTATCGTCGGGGTGCCCCGAAAACATTTCAGTCATAAACACCATCAAACGACGGTTTTTACGGTCAGAACCATTGAAGCGATAGCGGGTATGGAAAGGCGTTGCCGAGCCCGAGGCATCTTCGACCTGCTGTACCCATGAATCACCCGGTTCGAGAGCATGGTCAGGAAACCGCATCATTGAATGTTCGGCGCCCTGCCAGGCGGCAGCACCATCTAGCCAGCGCACATTGCCGAGCGCATCGATCTGCATGACCGAATCAACGCCAGCCTTCGGCAGATGTTCTTTCGACATGCGCGGGTCGGCATGCACGTTTTCGATACGAACCTTGACCACCGCCTGCTCTTCATCACAGCTGACAATTTTCTGACTGATATACATATCGATCTTAACAGGGTTGTTCATATCGCCACCGGGCGTTGAAATATCGACAGCACCATTGATAGTGATGCGATAATGCATCTCTTTACCGGTTGAGAAACCATATCTGAATAAGTATTTGCTCATGGGCGAAGTTTACAGGAAATTTTTAAAAATCGCCACCCCAAAGCGCCCAGGTTTCAGAATCGTTAAACAATGTTTTAACTCTGCCGATAAGGCAGGGGCTGACAATTCATTATAACCAACGGTGACCGCAAATGATGCTGCGCTTCAGTTTCCTGACCGCCCTTATTTTTCTGCTTCCGATTCTGGCTTCGGCTTCCGCTGCAGATTACGATCTTCTGCTGCAGGGAAACGAGATCGACCTGCTTGTCGGCGCCCCAACCGGCGTGGTTGAGCCACTCGATACCCGGCGCACCAGAATTCCTGAAGAGAAAAAGGTTGATTATTCAGGATTTCTAGAAGAAGATTTTCAGTCAGACGCGACCCTGGCCGACCTCGGCTGGATCGACGCTGAAGATCAGCCTGCCGACGAGAGCATGACCGAAGAACAGTATCTCGATCTGGTTAATGAAACTGAAGAGATCGAAAAAACCGAAGAGGATGATGCGGCAAAAACTGACGCAAATTCTACTGATTCCGTTGAAACAGAATTTAAGCTGTGATAATCTGAAGAAAAGTTTTTCAGGAGGGTGACTGCATGTCCCAAATCCGGCGCCGCAAAAAGTATTTTATCAAGCCCGGCTTTCAGAGCAGGTTGACCGCGATTTTCATTCTGATAGTTATTATCGTCGCTAATATCGTTGGCGCTCTGGTTTACGGTTTTTCAGTAGAAAAACTCGAAAGCAATCTGGTGGAAGAAGCCAAACTTCCCGTTGACAGCAAACAGCTGGGGCAGGCCTTGCTGCCAGGGGTCATAATTGCAGAGCTGATCAGCATTTTTGTGGTGGCGTTCATCTGTATATTCGTGACGCATACGATAGCGGGGCCGGTGTACCGCATGGAGAAAGTAGTGCGTAACATCGGCGAAGGCGATCTGACTCATTTCATCAAGCTGCGCCCGAAAGATGAACTCAAAGACCTTGCCGATGCGATGAACGAAATGACGATGGGGCTGCGTAACAAGATTATCAGCTTCAAAGAGAATGTTTCCAGTATGCGCGACGGCGTCACGCTCGCCAAAAGCACAGGTAATGTCAGCAAACTCGACGAAGTTCTGAAAAACCTCGAAAGCATGGAAGAATCACTGCATTCGTTCACTCTCGAAAAAGAACGCCGCGAACAGAAACCCGACAGCGAAGAGAGCACCGAAACCGCCGAAGCCTGATTATAAAAACAAGTATTTCTCAAAAACATAGCCGGTCACAAAGACCGGCTATGTTTTTTTACCAGATAGAGAGAATAAAGATTTCTCTCAATAACCGCCGCCGGCCTTGCGCAGAACGCTGATGGCCGTGTCGCGTGAGGTTATCGGAATGCGTTTGATGGCAAAGGGGTTGGTTCCGGGCTCATTGTAACCAGAGGCGCTGGTAAAATGCAGCTTATAACCGCTCTGTCGGGCGATTGTCGTAAAATCAGAATTGAATTTGCCGTAAGGCCAGGCAATCGCTTCGGGGCGATGGCCGGTAATGGCTTCGAGGCGCGCCGAAGACTGACGCAGATCCCGGCTGAGAAGGCGCAGAAACGGGTTATCGACAGCCGGGCCGAAAGCTTCAAATATTTTTGTCGACTCGGTATGCAGATCGTGAGTATGCGAACCGAAAAAGAAGAAACCCGAGGCGGCCATTTCCCTGATCTGGCTCTCTTCGAGATAGCGGGCAAACTGCGGTTTGCGGCCGATACGTGCCGTCACGACAAAAACCGACATCGGAACCTGATATTTGGCCGCTATCGGTAAAGCAAAATGATAAAGGCTCTCATAACCGTCATCAAAGGTTATCAGAACCGGCTTTTCGACATCATTGAGGGCCCCGGCCATGAAAAGGCGGGCCTGAGTCAGCGTCAACGGCGCATAGCCGGCATTTTTCAGGGCATGGATGTGCGATTCAAACTGCTCAGGAGTGCAGGAAACGTCTGAACTGACCTTTTCCTGAATGTGGTGATAGACAAGAACCGGTAATACATTGGCCTGAGCCGCCTCGATATGCAAGGCGGCGAGAACGGCTATTGCCAGAATCAGCAGACCGGCTGACAGTCTCAGGGTATAACGAAGGAGCAAAACAGCCTCCCGAAAAACAAACCGCCCGGCTGAACCGGGCGGTTGTTTTCAATTCAGAGCGATCAGAGCCCGGCGAGCTTTTTGATCTCGGCGACTTTGTCGAGTTTTTCCCAGGGGAGATCGACATCGCTGCGGCCAAAGTGACCGTAAGCAGCAGTCTGGCGATAGATCGGGCGGCGCAGACCCAGATTTTTGATGATTGCACCCGGTCTGAGGTCGAATACTTTGCGGATGATTTCTTCGATCTTTTCGGGGCCGATCTTGCTGGTGCCGAAGGTGTTTACATGCACTGACAGGGGCTTGGCAACGCCGATGGCGTAGGCAATCTGCAGTTCAACACGATCAGCCAGACCTGAAGCGACGATATTCTTGGCGATATAGCGGCCCATGTAGGCGCCTGAGCGGTCGACCTTGGTCGGGTCTTTGCCTGAGAAAGCGCCGCCGCCGTGAGCGGCCATGCCGCCGTAGGTGTCAACGATGATCTTGCGGCCGGTGAGGCCACAGTCGCCCTGTGGTCCGCCAACGACGAAGCGGCCGGTGGGGTTGACGTAGAATTTGGTGTTGGCATCGATCAGTTCAGCCGGAATTACCTGTTTGATGACCTTTTCGATCATGTCTTCGGTAATTTTGGCATGGCTGACAGAAGGATCGTGCTGGGTCGAAAGAACGACCGCATCGACTCTGGCCACTTTGCCATTGCGATATTCAACGGTTACCTGGCCCTTGCCGTCTGGTCTGAGATAGTCGACAACCTTAGCTTTGCGCACTTCAGCGAGCTTGCGGCACATTTTGTGGGCATAATAAATCGGGGCGGGCATCAGATCAGGGGTTTCGTTGCAGGCGAAGCCTACCATCATACCCTGGTCGCCGGCGCCAACGTTGAGGTCTTCATCTTTATCAGAGCCGTCCTGAGCGTGGTTAACGCCCTGGGCGATGTCGGGTGACTGTTCATCGAGAGCTACCAGAACGCCGCAGCTTTTGCCGTCGATACCGTAATCAGCGTTGGTATAACCGATTTCGGTAATGACCTTGCGGGCGATGGCCTGCACGTCAACATAGCATTTGGTGGTGATTTCGCCCATAACAATGGCAAGACCGGTTGTTACGGCAGTTTCACAGGCTACGCGACCTTTGGGGTCACCAGCAAGAATTGCATCAAGTACTGCATCGGAAATCTGGTCGGCAACCTTATCAGGGTGGCCTTCACAAACCGATTCAGAGGTGAAAAAGAAATTTTTATTCATCGAGCCCTCCGTAAGCCTTTCATTAAGTGGCGTGATTATAACAACCGCCCCGGGCTCAGTCAAGCGAATGGAGAAGATTTTTGCGCTACCCGGCAAAAACTTTCGACGGCCGTAAATAAAACAGACCGTCCGGCCAGAAGACTGGCTGAACGGCCTGTTCCCCGTAACGAACTTCTACCTTTCGGTTGTAACCTCGGCAGATGACTGCATCGTGGCGGATGAAGAATAGAGGACACCTGTAACCTTACGATAAGCGAAACCGTAGCTCATAACGAAGCCGATAACGCTGGTGATAAGGACCAGGATCAGAGCTATGACTCTCATGAACCCCACCTCCCTGTCACAGTCACCGGGTCTATCGGCAGCAATGCAAATTTGTTGAACGATAATTCACATTACTGTGATATACTTGCGCCAACCATCCGCAGGCGGGGAAACCTGCCGGCGATCGTTACTGCCAGCCGTTGCCGGGTGGCCCGAACCGACTGACAGCACACTTCCTAGAGAGCGCAGTATGAATCCGGAACATTTTTTTCTCCACCCTCTTCTTCATAGCTTCATTCTGTCTGCCTTCATGGGCGGCCTGATCGGCTGGGTCACCAACTGGCTGGCGATCAAAGCCCTTTTTCACCCGCAACAGCCCTGGAAATTTCTCTTCTTCGAATTTCAGGGTCTGCTGCCGAAACGCCAGAAAGAGCTCGCCTGCAATCTCGGAAAAATCGTCGAAGGCGAACTGATCAGCGTCGAAGAACTGATCAAAAAGGTCGAGCCAGCCGATGTCGAGCCGATCATCGAAGAGATGATGAAGAAAAACCGCGACCAGATTGAACAGCAGATAAAAGACTACATCGCCTCGTTTGCCAAAAAGATTCCGTTCTTCAATTTAAGCGCCGACACTCTGGTCAAGTCGGTAATGGACCGCATCGAAAAAGAACTCTGCGCCGTTTTGAAAAAGCAGATTCCGCTGATGCTCGACCGCGCTGCCGAAAAAGCCTCAGAAAAAATCTCGGTTCAGGAAATCGTCATCGAAAAAGTCTGCAACATGAACCTGATCAAACTCGAAAGCCTCTTCAACCGCATCGCCGACCGCGAAATGGCGATGATCATCAGACTCGGCGGCGTGCTCGGCGTCATCGTCGGCATCGGCCAGTGGGCCATTCAGAATTTCCTGCTGCAATGAAGGCTTGCCGAGCTCCAGTGGTGTCCAGTTGATGAATCGTCGGTTTCAGTCATGGCTGGCCTGGACTGAAAAGCACAAGACCGCTGAAGCTCACGAAAACTCAGATAAATAGAGTCTTCAGAATAGAGGTTCTTGCCGACCCGGGAGAAGACCGAAAAGGCCGTGATGAATCAAGAATTACAATGGAACTTCAAGGAAAGCCACTGATGGCTTTTCGCCGAATGAGGCGACGAAAATGAAAAATAAAAACAAATTTCCCAAAGGTTGGGACGAAAAACGCGTAAAAGGGCTTATAGACCATTATGAGAAGCAAACGGAAGATGAAGCTTTGGCAGAAGACGAAGCTCCCTTCGTTGATGACAAAGACACCATGATGGAAATCCCTAGAAAGCTGGTTTCTCAGGTTCGAGAAATGATTGCCCAACATAATAAAAAGCTCCTGAAAACCGGAAGCTGACTCTGATAAAAGCCGCCGCAACAGCAGTATATATGGCGCGTTGCGGCGGTTTGTCATTTATTGTCATCGAGAAGAAAAAACAGCCGGAAAGTGGTGCTAGAAAGTCTCTGCCACCGACACCGCCCGGCGGCTGCGAGTGAGGGGCAGGCAAAACTGCGGGGCGGAACGCTCAGGAAAAAGCAAAGCTCACGCCAAAGAAGCGCCATCCCTGGCGCTCTTTGTCATGCCCTTTGCGCCTTCGCTTCCCGGCTAATAGCCGCATTAGCCGGAAACCGCCCCGCGCCTGCCCCTCACTCTTGGGCTTTGCCTCCGCTGATCAAAGATGCAGCGGAACCGCCGGGCTGGCTGGGTGCTATGCGCGGGTTGGTCGAGCCAGCGCAGCCGAAGAAAAGAAAAACACAGAAAGTTCCTATTTTAGCCGCTTCTGAACGCCCGGCAGAAAATTGTTGGTGTAATGATTGCCATTAACGTCCCCCGGCGGGGGGGGATTTTTGTTAATTGCCAGAAAAAATTTAGCGTGGTGATTAATAAAACTGGTAGTTAAGGGAATTCTGCTCTAATTCCTTCTGGTAAGCTAGACCCAACATTCAAAGTTACAGAACGTATTTCAAGTCTCAAAGCCTTCAGATGAAATTCCTTTCGCATCGCAATGTTGAAAATATCAACCATGTTTATATCAAAGTCCATTGCCCAGCAATTGGCAGGACATTGAATAAGTTTATGAAAATAAAACTTTAAAGGCCATTTTAAAGCCTTTGCTATTCGTTCTCTGGAAAGAATCGGCCAGTTTTTGGGATTTGAATATAAAATGAATCTAATTCGGTTGGTTTGTAACTTAGACGGACTTCGCCAACTCCTCATGGTCCAGAATATTTGCACATCCTTAGATTCTTCTTCCCGACTTAAGCTTTCCTTTAATTCTAGAGATGTTCTTAAGGGCTCAATTGTCCTTACGATAGAGGCAGGGTTAAAATCAAGAGAATACGGGAAAGTTGCCCCAATTGGGAAAAGAAAGAAATAAGGCGCAACAATAAAAAGATTATATGCTGCGCTTAAAAAGCATATCATCAGCATAATCAGCTTGGAGGAACACAGCGAAGAATGATTCTAAGGGTAATAAAGTCCCACATGTGTGATGGGAAATAAATATTGTTGCCTAGAACATAAAAATCGCTAGGATTCACGCTCTCGAAGCTTTTCCAAACATTTGCGCCAGTGAAAGGTGTTTTTGTGACCGGATTCTTCGAAGAATATTTTGGGTCCCAGACAGTGTCATAAAGTTTTGCGCTTACACGTTGAACCATAAATGGGCCACAATCACAAACTTCATCAATAGGCACAACAGCACCGCTCATATTTGATTTGGAGACAGGATACAGAGTTGCGCTTTTCGGATTAGACGGACTTTCATCAATTGACTTGAAAAAGTTATTTATTGATCCGAAACTCATAGCATGAATTTGATTTGCGCCAATAAAGCCATAAGGATCGGTATATATCAAAGGATTGTTATTTACATATCTGTAGAGGTTATATCCCCCGTTGAAGCCAATCGGGTCTTTTGAGGTGAATCTTCCGAGTGCAAGTGAGTAATACCGGTTACGGTTGAAATACTGGTTCGTAGTTTCAGAATCACGCCTTCCAGGGATGTCGTTACAGATATGAGAAATTGCCTGAAAATGCTGGTCTTCAAGAAATGAGTATGACGGGTCATCTGCCAGGCTTTGCAGAATTTGTGACTTTACGGCATCGTAGACAGAGATTTTCAGATCGTAGCTGATTGCGGCGTACGAATACGATGCAGAAAATAAAAATACCAATATTATCAGAGCTCTCAAAATGTGATGTTTCATTTTACCACTCAATAGGTTACAACTATGCTGACTCAGATTCCATACGCATCGTCGTGAGGACCAAGCAACACAAATTTCAGAGTGTTATCCGGCATTTCTTTGCAGTCTGAACAGTTTACGATTACATCGTCATTCTTTTTGCGGCAGACTTCACAAAACAGGTAAATGATAATGAAATTTCTTTTTACCGGACAGGAATAAAATCCCTGGAAATTGCCTTTAAGAGGCTCCCCGATGGTCAGAGGGCTTTCAATGATCATATCTACTTTTTTCTGTACCAGCTTTTTAATTGAAGCATGCTTTTTTAAGGCCTTAACAAAGGCAGATTCAAATTTTACATTCATCAATCCCCAAAGACCTCGTCATAAGAATGCCAACTTGCTTTGCCATCTCTGAGTTTCACCTGAGCATCCTTCATTGCTTTTTGGAATGCGGGATGTGAAAGAATCTGTTCTGTTTTTTCACCTTCAGAGCGGCGCTTAAGCGCTAACAGATATTGAGTTATCATATCTGCGACAGAGGTGCGGTTTTCAACAGCAAAAAGCTTTACAAAATCGGCCAAATCCTGATCCAGGCTAATATTTATTCTGGTTTTTGTCATGACATTTCTCCTGTTTCTATTATACGCATTCCAGGAAAAACAATCAAATTTTGTTCAGCAGCCAGACCGGAGCCGCCCGAGGGCTTAACACCAGAACTGCCGCGACACCTGGGCCGGCGGGGGATGGGATTTGATAGCTGCCTGATTAAACCGAAAAAAAAGAACCAGGAGCATAATGGTGGTTACTGCGAAACTGATCGAAGAATGAGTCATTAGCCATGCAGGCATGCCGCCACATGCTGTGAAGGTTAGAGGCGATTCGCTCCGACTGAAAATCAACCGCATCGCCGACCGCGAAATGGCGATGATAATCAGACTTTACAGAATTTCAAAATTGCCGGACAATTTCGACCGGAATTGTGATAAATTTGCAGAACCAATTACCAAAGGTGCATCCCCAATTCAAACAACTCGGTGTGGCATAAAATGAAACAATCAAAACTGTTTACCAAAACCTCGAAGACCCTTCCCAAAGACGAAGTCAGCCTCAATTCACAGCTGCTTCTCAAGAGCGGCTTTATCGACAAGGAAATCGCCGGCGCTTATTCGTTCCTGCCGCTCGGCCATCGCGTGCTCAACAAGATCATCAACATCATCCGTGAAGAAATGAACGCGATCGACGGCCAGGAAATCATGCTCACCTCACTGCAGGCACCCGCCACCTGGGAACCGACCGACCGCTGGGACGACGAAAAAATGGACGTCTGGTTCAAGACCGAACTGAAAAACGGCAACCAGCTCGGCCTCGCCCCGACCCACGAAGAACCTCTGACCAAACTGATGAAAAAGTTCATCAATTCTTATAAAGACCTGCCGGTTTTCGCTTATCAGTTCCAGACGAAGTTCCGCAATGAAACCAGAGCAAAATCGGGCATTCTGCGCACCCGCGAATTCATCATGAAAGATCTGTATTCGTTCGGCCGCAATCAGCAGGACCTCGACGAATATTACGAAAGGGCCAAAGCCGCCTACGTAAAAATCTTCGACCGCCTCGGCCTCGGCAAAATCACCTACGTAACCTTTGCCTCGGGCGGCACTTTCTGCAAATTCAGCCATGAATTCCAGACCCTGTGCGAATACGGCGAAGACCTGATCTACATCAACGAAGAAAAGAAAATCGCCATCAACCGCGAAATCTTCACCGATGACATCATCAGTGAATTCGGCCTGAAGCGCGAAGACTTCGTCGAAAAGAAATCGATCGAAGTCGGCAATATCTTCAAGCTCGGCACCAAGTTTTCTGACGCCCTCGGCCTGCACTACGTCGCCGAGAACGGCGAAAGATTCCCGGTCGTCATGGGCAGCTACGGCATCGGGCCGGCCCGCACCATGGGCACCATCGTCGAAACCTGCAACGACGAAAAAGGCATCATCTGGCCGAAGAACATCGCCCCCTACCACGTCCATATCATCTCTCTCGGCAAAGAAGATACCATCGCCGCCGAATCGGAAAAGCTCTACAATCTGCTCTGCGCCAACAACGTCGAAACCCTCTGGGATGACCGGCCAAACGTCAACCCGGGCGCCAAATTTGCCGATTCTGACCTCATCGGCTGCCCGATCCGCATTACCGTCAGCAGCAAGAACCTCGAAAACAAACAGTATGAAGTCAAGAGACGTGCCGGCGGCAACGCCGAATTCATACCGCAGGAAAACATTCTCGCCTTTCTTGCGAATGAACTGAAATAAACGCTCACTAACCAGGGGCCGCCAGAAAAATTCTGGCGGCCCCTTCGTTTTTTAGAGAAATTTGCGGCGGCCCCGGCGCAACAGAAATCATTAATGGCCGGAAGAAATTATTCCGACGATTCTTCAGCAAGAACTGCGAAATCATGGCAACAATGGCAGCAAATTCATCCACAGCAACTGTTCACTTTTTAACCACTAACTATGGCATGCTTTTTGCTATCAGCTGGTGACCCATCAAGAACTGGGCACTTTTTGCGCAGCGAAAGGAAATCAAAGCACCGACTATATGCGAAAAACCAAAATACTTGTCACACTTGGACCTTCAGCCGAACAGGAACCGGTATTGCGTGAACTGATCAATGCGGGCATGAACGTAGCCCGGCTGAACTTTTCTCACGGCGATTACGAGGAACACGGCGCGCGAGTCGCCACCGTCAAGAAGCTGCGCGATGAGATGAAAAAACCGGTGGCTCTGATGCTCGACACCAAGGGCCCCGAAATCAGAACCGGCATGATCGAAGGTGACAAAATCCATCTCGAAGCCGGCAAAACCATCACTCTTACCACCACAACCGTAACCGGCACTGCCGATCTTCTGAGCATATCGTTCGATCGCCTGCCCTCGATGCTCGAAACCGGTTCGACGATTCTGCTCGACGACGGCCTGATTCAGCTTGCAGTCGAACATATCCCCAATGACAAAACCATTGTCTGCAAAATTCTCAACAGCGGCAGCATCAAGTCACGGCGCGGCGTCAACGTGCCGAAGCTGCATCTGAACATGTCTAACCCGACCGAAAAAGACCGCGATGACATCATTTTTGCCGCCCGCAACGATTTCGACTTCATCGCCGTTTCGTTCACCGAGTCAGAAGACACCATCAGGCGCGTCAAGGCCATTCTAGACATCGAAGGCAAGCCCGATATCAAGGTAATTGCCAAAATCGAGAACCACGCCGGCCTCAACAACTTCGACGACATTCTCGAAGTTGCCGACGGCATCATGGTCGCCCGCGGCGACCTCGGCGTCGAACTGCTGCCCGAAGAAGTGCCGATTGTGCAGAAAGAAATCATCAGACGCTGCTATATGGCCGGCAAACCGGTCATCACCGCAACTCAGATGCTGCATACGATGATCGAAGCACCGCGTCCGACCCGTGCTGAAGTCTCGGACGTCGCCAACGCCATCTACGATTTCACCTCAGCGATCATGCTTTCGGGCGAAACTTCGATCGGCAAATACCCGGTTGAATGCGTCAAGCTCATGGACCGCGTATCGCGCAACACTGAAGATGCCATCGATTACAAACGCATTTACAATGCCTTTGCCACCAACGAGGAATTTTCCGACCGCACCAGCGCCGTTACCAACGCCGCGATTGCCACCGCCTACAGCCTTTCGGCAACTGCAATCATCACGGTGACCGAATCGGGCCGCACCGCCCAGGCGCTGTCACGCCTGCGGCCAAGCATTCCGATCATCGCGGTAGTTGCCAACCCGAGACTTTTTCACCAGCTCAGCATCAACTGGGGCATTACACCGGTAATGGGCAGCCATTTCAAGACCATCGAAGAACTTTATCGTGATTCGGTACGGCTCAGTCTCGAAACCGGCATGATCAAAGAGGGCGATACGATCATTCTCGTCGCCGGTATTCCGGTCGGCCGCAGTGGCGGCACCAACATGATCAAGGTCGAAACCGTCGGCCATCCCGGCCACAGCCCTAAACGCCGCAAGGAAGACGAAACTTCCGAAGCCCTCAAATTCAAGCTTGGCCAGGAAAAATCAAGCCACAGCCGCCTGAATCATAACACCAATGGCGGCGGCACCCCGCTCGACCTGATTACCCGCCCGGTCGCCCAGTGCCCGAAGCGCAACCTGCTCAAATAAAAACCTGCTGCAAAGCTCAATAGCTAAAGCAACCGGGGCTGCTCCACGATAATGTGAAGCAGCCCCGGTTTTTTTGAGCGATAAAAGCCTCAGGCGGCGAAGAATGCCTTGACCTGATCGATAAAATAACGGTTCTGTTCGAGGCTGCCGACGCTGACGCGCAGGCAGTTTTTCAGAAGCCGGTGCGCGCCGACGTCACGAATGGCGATTTCGTTGTTCTTCAGATGCTCGAAGAGAGCGGCCGAACGCTCGCCGGCACTGAAGGTCACGAAGTTGGTATGCGACGGGTAGGACTTCAGGGCATCGATTGCCAGCATTTCCTCATAGAGGCTCTTTTTGAGGGCAACCGCTTCGCGGGTATGGCGCAGAAACAGCTCTTTATTCATCAGCATCGTCATGACGAAGGTCTGCACCATGATGCTGGTGTTGAAAATCGTCTGCACCTTGCGCAGTTCGACGATATTCTGCGGCTGACTGACAATATAGCCAAAGCGCAGGCCGGCAGCCGAGAACGACTTCGAAAACGATCTGACAATCAGCAGATGACTGAAGTCTTTGATACGATCGACCCAGGTGATGCCGCTGAATTCGAAATAGGTTTCGTCGAGCAGCACCGGTTTGCGGGTGTTGTTGAGCACATAGAGAATCTTTTCGTCGCTGAGCAGGTGCCCGGTCGGGTTGTTCGGGTTGCAGAGAATGCCGAGCCGGCAGTTATCCGAGTTGAGAACCTTGACGTATTCCTTTTCGTCAAAGTCGAAACCGGGCAGAAAGTCCATGAACCTGATTCCGAGACCGGCGGCCTGCGAATAGGTCGAGTAGTCGAAATAAGATGGGGCAAGGGAAAGGGCGAACGCGTCATTGTTCTCGCGCACGGCCAGGAAAGCGGCGAACAGCATATCGTCGGCGCCGTTGCCCCAGAGAAGATTCTCACCGGTAATGCCATGCCCGACGTAGTCGACGAGCAGCTTTTTGAGTTCAGAGGTAACGCCGCTGAAATAGCGGTTGAGGTGCACCTGCTGCATATTCTGATGAAAAGCTTCGTCGATCGTCTGATAGGGGTCGAGAACGCTTTCGTTCAGGCACATCATGTTCTTTTTGCGGGGAACGGAAATATCAGCCGGCGGGCCGGCCTTGAGCAGATCAGTTCTGAACAGGGTCATGGCGGGTTCCTTTCCTGAAAGCCATTTTTACACACATACTAACAGGCTTTATGTTACAATTCAATAAAACCTGAGACAGGAGCGGATTCTATGGCCAGAACACGCAAAGCGAACGACGCACCCGGCTGCGGCTTTTACCTGCTTTTCGTTATTGTCATGATCGCCCAGGCGTTCTCGGACAAGAGCGAAGAACCTCGTCGTGAAGCTGACGGGCGGCAGGTAGAACCTTCGATTGCGCTGGTCAAATATCATTCAGACGAAGAACTGGTCGGATTGCACCGAAACGGCCGCCTTTCAGGCGTTATCGACCCACAGAAGAACCGCACCGCCCTGCATGTGGCGGCAATGCTGAATCGCCCACAGGTTCTCAGAATGTTGATCGACAGTAAAGAAAATGTCAGTGCGCGCGACAAAAATCAGGTTACACCGCTGCACCTGGCGCTCGAAAGTCAGGCGTCAGAATCGGTGCAGATACTGATGCAGGCAGGCGCCGACGTTACGGCGGTCACCCGCAACGGTTACAGTATTCTGCATCATGCGGCCCGCTACGGCTTCTACGATGCAGCCAAAGCAGCGCTCAAAGCCGGCGTGAATCCATCGATCGAAGCATACGGCGGTTTCACCCCGCTGCACTACGCCGCCCGCGAGAACCATCTGCGCATCGCGGTTCTGCTCGTCGAGAACGGGGCCGATATGAACGCCCGCATCAGCTACGGCTGGACCCCGGGCGATCTGGCCTTCAGCAAAAGCGAATCGATCACGAACTACCTGCAGAGCAAGGGCGCCAGCTTCTCGAAGGGAACGATCATCAATGAGTTCAAGCTGGTAAATGGCTGGCCATTCTTCAGTCAGAAAGAGATCCTTGCCATCCCTTTTACCAGTTCTCCGCTTTTTCGGGCCATCGAAGCCGATTCACCTGAACAGTTGGCAGAACTCGAAAGCCATAGCGCTGACTTGAAGCAGAAAAGCCCGGCCGGCACCCCACCTCTCTGCCTGGCAATCGCCAACCGCAAAATGCAGGCGGCCGACTATCTCTTAAAAAAGGCACCCGATCTGAACTCAACCGATGCAAACGGTAAAAATGCCCTGCTTTACGCGATCGAATACCGCAACGAAGACTTCGCACGCCAGATTCTGCAGAAAAAGCCCGACCTTGCACACGCCGACGAGTCGGGCAATACCGCCCTGCATTACGCTCTCGCCAGCAGTCAAAACGCTCTCGCAGTCGAGTTGATCAACCGTGGCGCCAATATTTTTGCCGAGAACAATTTTTCGCGCGGCATGATTCATATCGCCAGCGAAAATTCGAACTCGCTGATGTTTGAAGTGCTGATCAGCAATGGCTGTGATGTTAACCAGGAAGATGTCGGCGGCAACACTCCCCTGCATCTGGCCGTAAAGAACGACAATATCCCGATGATCTCTGCTCTGCTGAAAAACGGCGCTGATTTCGCGGTCATCAACAACCGTGGCAAAACCGCTCTGCAACTGGCAAAATCTCAGGCAGCACGCGAACTGCTCAGCAACCGTTTCGAGATCGAAGGACAGAATCCGGCCGATAAACAGCTCCCCGCCGAAGTCAATATTCTGCCGCAGGCCTCCAACTGACGCAAAATGCAGCAGCAGACATCTCAGGCCGGCCAATTGCGCAGACTGTGCCCACGCCGGTTCAGTCTCGAACGCCTGCTGCTGTTCTGGTTTCTCGCTCTTTTTCTTCCGGCGCTGGCAATTTTCGGGTTGCTCAATTTTTCTGTGCAGCAGCAGCGGGAAACCGCCAGAGCAGATCTTGCCGATCGGCTTCTCGATGCCTATGACTCATTGAACAGAAACTGCAGGGCAAACGCCTGGTTCATCAGCCAGATTGAAATGGCCGAAGAAATCGCCGGCCTGCCGGCAAGAAACTCGAAGCTGCTGCCGGCCGCCAATCTGACAGAATCAGCCGGCAAGCATCTTAACCGACTGTTTTCGCGCATCAGAAGTCATGAAATGCTGCTTCTGATGACCGCCGGTGCAGACCTGCAGAATCTCGAAGTTTTCACCGATCCGGTTACAGCTCCAGATTTTCCGCGTCCTGGTCTCAGGGCAGCCCGCGAAATACTGGGCGAACTGATGAATCAGCACGGCGGCAGACCACAAACGGCTGGCAGCAAAGGCCGCCGAAAAATTCTGAAAAGCTTCATCACGTCAATCTTCGGCACCTATCTCGATCCGGTTGACGCCAATGAAGATTTCACCAGTGGCTTCAGTGAAAAGAACGGCGCAAACCGCCTGCGAACTGCCAGGCGACTGATTAAAGACGCGCATGGCAAAGTGGTTTTCAGTTATATTGCGCTTTTTCGCGAAACCGGCAGTTGTCTGTCTCAGAGTTTCGCCCTGGCCAGAAGAAAACTGGCTTCAGCAGGCCTGCTGGCAAGAATGGTGCTGAAACCGGCGCGACCATTTCCGTTCATTCAGGCATTGGCAGACAACCGCCTGAAGCTGGTGGGGCCGCTCAATTTCAGTCTTCTCACTTCCGGCATCTTCAGGCAGAAAGATCAGGTCACCGACCTGTTGAATCGCGGCATCATGGAGCACCGGCCGGCACTCTACCCGCATTTTGAGGTTATAGAAGCGCCAGGCCAGTATGATCATCAGGGCGCGGCGGTCAAACCCGGGTTCGTTATCTTTCTTTTTCTCTGTCTGACGCTGCTGGCAATCAGAAGTTTTCATCAACACGGCAATCTGAGGGGCAATATCCGCACCCGTCTTTTTCTCTCGGTTCTGCTGGCTACGGTGCTGCCGGTTGCCATCTTCGTTTTCTATACGCACCGACATTTTAGCCTCGAGCTGCAGAGAAGGCAGAGCCAGATGGGTCTGAAGCTGAAAAGTCATCTGCGACAGCTGGAACTGGCGATCAAAGCCGGCGACCAGAGCCATTTCGCGAAGTTCAGCGGTTTTATCGACCGCATGCGCGAATTTGCCTGCACAGCCGATGAAGACTACCTGAGAAAGTTTATTCACAGCGAACTCGACCAGACTTTCTCGGGAGCGGGGCTGCTGCGCAATGACGGTCTTATTTTAGAGTTTCTTGATTATCAGAAAGTATATGTCATCAAGCTCGAAAAAAAGCTGAACCTGACGCGTGAATTCATGTATGCCTCGATCATCAGATTTTTTCAGCTGACCAATCTGATGCCGGAAAGCCTGCACAAGCGGCTGCAAAGCACATCGCGCGGCAAGAAACTGCTGGCCATGGCCGAGATTTTCCCGCCAATCGATATCGACAATTTCTGCAGTTATGAAGGCACAGCCCAGACATCAAAGCAGGACTTCGGTAATTTCAGAATGATGAGCTACAAGATTCTGCCACCGGCCTCGCCGGGCGAAACGAGAAAAGGCGCGGTTCTGCTGCTGATCCAGGACATTCGTGAACTTGCCCATCTGATTGTGCGGCAGCTGAGCGAGCGCTGGCAGGTATTCAGGCAGAAAACCGAAGAAGGGCTTATTGAGAGTCAGATCATCAGTTCTTTTGACCTCAACAGCTCGAGCCTCGACCTGAACAACGTCTGGCCGGCAGGGCAAAAACCCGGCAGAGAGCAGCTGCAGGTTGCAGAATTTCTCACTGATGGCCGGGCCGAGACCGAAATCAGACTCGAAGATAAAGACGGCACTCCGATTCTCATCAGCGGCAGAAAAATTGCTGGTTACCCGTTGATTGCAGTTGCGACATGCCGTATGAGCAGAATCTCTCAGCAGGGCTCGCTCGTGTTCTTAATTATCGGGGCCAATCTTGTCTACATTCTTCTGCTTCTGAGCATGCTGGTAAGCATCCTTTCAGAGCTGTTCAACCCGCCGATCGACCGACTGCTGACCGCTGCCAGACTTACCGGGGAAGGCATGCTGGTCAAAATCAATAACAGTTTCAGTAATGAACTTTCGCAGCTGACAAACGAGTTCACCCGCATGAGTCAGCATATCCGTGAGCGGGAGCGTCTGGAGAGATTCATTTCGCCCGAAGCGACCCGGACAATCATTTCAGAAAGCCGCACCCACAGTGAAATTTTATCAAAAAAAGTCAGGCGCAGCATAGTTTTCATGCACATACGCCATTTCAGTGAGCTTAATGCAGCGCTGAGCCCCGAACAGCTTTTTCAGATGCTGAGCCTGTATTTTCCGTTTGTCGAGGCCGAAATAACTGCTGCCGGCGGGCAGATCGACAAATATATCGGCGATGCCATCATGGCCGTTTTTTCTGACGAAAAGGAAGTGCCGGCCGCCAGAAGAGCATGCGCCGCCATGATGAGCGTTATGAGCCGACTGCCAGAATTCAACCAGACTATCAGGCGGCACGGACTGCCAGAAATCTTGATAGGAGCCGGCATTTCGACCGGCGAAGTCATTTCTGGCCGTATCGGTTCATACCAGGGCCGGCTCGACTATACGGTCATCGGAGATCGGGTTAACCTCGCGGCCCGCCTCGAAGCATCATCACACTTCGATCACGCCTGCCATATTCTGACCGATGCTGAAACTATTGAAGCTGTCGGCGAAGCGATTGCCACCAGGTTTCATGGCGAAATAAAAATCAAGGGAAAGGCGCTGCCGGTGAAAACCTATGAAGTCATCTACTGATCAGATTCTGCTCAGCATAGAGCGCAGCACTTTCATGAAAGTCGCACCGGTGCTGCTCTGGCTGGTGGCGGTCTTCATTCCGGTTATGGTCGGCCGCAATCTTTATTTTGCCACTTTCAAAGAACAGCAGGAGCAGCTCACCGCTATGGGGCAGCATCAGCTGATGACCAGGGCCAGGGAATTCGACGCCCGCATTCACCCCGAACAGCTTCTCAAAAAACAGCTGAATCTTGATTTTTACGCACGCGCCTATGACAAGGCGGTTCTCCAGAATAACCCTTCCGTTCTGGCTTCTTCGCCAATCGGCCGTGCTCTGCCCGACTTTTCGGGCAATATCGCCGGCCAGCTCGCTTCTTTCAGCCGGGTTCTCGAACTTGAGACGGGCGTCAGACCGGTCTTCATCGCCGGGTTGCACCCTGACCCGGCAAAATGCGGTCTGTTTATGCAGAACGAGGCAGAACCAGAGCCCGAAAAAATGCAGGCCATCCGGCGTGAATTCGCCGAAATGTGTATCTTTCTCAATTCAAGAGCAAATTTTCGCGAAGACGAGCCTTTTGAACTGAGAACCTATGCGCCATTCGATTTCTTCAGCCGCTTTCTCGAAATATTCGACCACTTCAGCACTCATTTCTGGATTCTGCATGGTTCTTTTTCAGCCCGCTACCGTGAGCGCCTGTATATAGTCAGCATGCGCCCGCCCTTTGCACCGGGGCAGGGAAACAACATCATCACCGGTATACTGATCAGCAATCTCGACCCGGCGGTGGTAATAACCCGGGCCTGTCGCGATATGTCAGACGATGAAATTTCAATTACCTGGGGTCAGGCAGACCCGACCGAACTGCCGCAATTCATCGAAGAGAACGGTGATATCTCGATGATAACAAGGCTTTCTGAGCAGTTCAGGGCGGCTTTCAACCGGCCCGGCTCAGCCGACCGACTCGGCCATACGGCGATCAGGCTTACCATTTCCGCAAAAAACAGACAGAATTATCTGCGCGAGCATGCGGCCCATATCGATCTTGGCCTGCTGATTTTTCTGTCGATCAGCTTTCTGTTTGGAGCTGGCACCAGTCTTGGCCAGATGAAGCTGCGCACCAGCCTGGCCAGGCTGATTACCGTAGCCTTTTTTGTCAGCATGTTTCTGCCGTTGACCGGTCTGGCATGGCTTGCCGCCGCTAATTCACGCAACGCGCGCGATGCAGAAGCCCGCAAAATAACCAGACAGGTCAGACAACTGCTGCGCCAGAGTGAAACGGCCTTTCGCCTGCAGCGCTATCGCCAGCAACTGCTGATGTTTCATATCAGTCGCATAATTGCCGGTCTTTCACCAGAGAAATGGGGTGATTACGTCGACCGCTTTTTCTTCAATGACAAATATTCGCGCTTCAAGTCCCACATCGAAAACTTCTATCTCTATTCAGCCGCGAACGACAGGGACTATTTTCGCGGCCAGAAGCCAGAAGAACGCTTTCGTAAGAATGAACTGCCAAATGTTCTTTCAGGAGCCTTTCGCCGGGCTCTGATGTTTACCGACGCCTTCGATCACATGTCAGAGGCTGGCCGGCGAAAAGTTTCCCAGATGGCCGATTTTTCGAGCGGCGTCATGGAGGAACTCGTTGACGACAAGTTTTTCAGCAGTCTTCTCGGCAGTCCCGGCGAACTGAACAACGCCACTCTGCTCGCCAGGCGCGACCTGCTGGCGACATTCTTTCTCAAAGGGCCACGACGGATGACGGGCATTCTCTGTCTGGTGACCAACGACCTTTTGCCGATGCAGATTATCGATGAAATCAATGCCCGCGGCAGTTTTAAAAACAAATTCACTCTCGATGGTTATCGCGTGGAAATGGACTTTTACGCAATCAGTGAATTCTATGAACGTAATTTGAAAGGGCGCTGGCTGGCTTATGCCAAGGATAACCCGCCAATCATGACAACAGAGGCCGCCGACGCACTTTACAGCAATTCTGACGCCAGCGTGGTCGACAATCTTCATCTCGAAGATCCATATCTGCTGGTTACCGAAACCATGCTGGAACGTTCAATTTTTGGTGTCGCCAGAGTCAAGCCACTGTATGCCGAAAGTCGTGGATATACCGGAGTCGGAATACTCGCTTTTCTGGCGTTGCTGAGCTGCCTGACGCTTGCCACCGGCATTTCACGCCTGATTCTGATGCCGGTTCCGCCTTTCCTTGAGGCTATCATGGCAATTGAAGAAAATCGGCATGACTGGCTGCTTGACCTCAACACCGGCGACGAATTCGACCTTCTTGCCACTTCCATGAACGAAATGAACCTGAAACTGCTCGAAAGACGAAAAATGCTGCAGCTGGTCTCGCAAACAGCAGCTGAAGCCGTTAAAACCGGAAACACACACGAAATGCCACGGCGGCGCTCGGCAACCATTCTTTTTTCAGACATCAGAGGCTTTACAACCATCAGCGAAAACCACAGTGCCGAAGAGGTCGTCGCCATGCTCAACGATTATTTCACACTGATGTGCCCGATAATCGAAGCGAATGGCGGTCATATCGACAAGCTGATCGGTGATGCCATTCAGGCCGTTTTTCTCTCCGAAGACGAAGAAAAGCGCGCAATATCGGCAGCCAGGGCTGCGCTCGCAATGCGGCGCCGGCTTGCTGAATTCAATGCAGAAAGATCGGCAACCGGGCAGTTCACCATAAATAACGGCATTGGCATTGCAACTGGCCAGGTCACCACCGGAGTTACCGGCTCAAACACAGGCAAACTGGAAGCTGCCATTATCGGCGAACCTTTGCAAATGGCTGCTGCCCTTGAGTCATACAGCAAGTTCGCAGGCAATACCTGCATAATCATTGACCCGGCAACAGAAATTCTGCTGCAAAATCGCGCCAGAGTGATATCATTGGACATACCTGAAATGTCACAGAAAATGTCAATCCACGAACTACAGGAATTACTCGATGTCTGACGGGTCACCGCTGAAAAAGATCAGCCCGGCACGGCCGAAAACGACCGATCTTCTGGTCTTCTGGCTGTTCGTCTTTCTATTGCCGACACTCTGCTGCCGCTTTTTTCTGAATGTTTACATCGAAGCCGATTCAAAAAAAACAATATTGACCGCCTCACACGCACTGCGTGAAGAAATCGAAAGTTTCAGACAAGATCTCAGCCTCGAAACACTTCTCAATATTGGCATAGAAAAGGCGATCGGCAGTTTCAGAACAACAGATCTGCCGGGCACGGTCAATGATTCGCCCGAGTCTATCAGTCGGCATCTTTCTGCCTCAATTGCCGAAGTCTGTGGGGTTCAGCCAATATTCTGCGGCATCATGCGCCTCTCTGATCGAAAAACCGGCAGCTCGGCCACCATCTCTTCTCCGGTCAACCCGGGGCGCAAATCTCTTGAAATTATCATGCAGCACCTCTTTCCAGATACTGTCAGACCTGATAAGGATTCAGGCAAGCTTTTCCCGGCAATTACAAAGACGGTTTTCGGCAACTACCTCACCCCTGCAAACAGGGCTGGCGTTTTTGCCGGTGGCTTTTTCTGCAAAAATGAAACTGACCGCATGCTGATTTTCCATAACCGCCTGCAAAACCGGTCAGATGGCATGAATTATGCCTTTATGCTGGTGTTTTCAGAGAACTCGATCGATCCTGAGCAGCTGTTTAATTTTGCCCGCAAACGCGCCAGAGAAAATTTCAAACGCGGCTATGCCTTTCTCAGGGTTGCCCCCGAAAGAGACTTTTTTATGATGGCTGATGGCAGGCTGGCCTGCGTCGCACCGATCGACCCCGCAGCCCTTCGCATCGGCTCCCATAAAGGGCAAAGCTGGTATGACCGCAGTATTCGTTCCGGCATGGCAGCACAAAAACCATCACGACTGCCATACCTTCTGGTCAGCAAAGATTTCAGAGGCTCCAGTGTAAGAATCTATCTGCCAAAAATAAGCCTTGTACTCCTTCTGTTCGCTTTTTTGGGACTGGCGCTGGTCAGACAGTATCTTACCGGCAAACTGCCGCCCTCGCCTCTGTATCAACGTTTCAAAATTGCCATTCTGACTGCAACTTTACTGCCATTCGTGGCTTTCATTCTGACTTCGCTTGAATTTATCGAGCACTTCAACCGGGTCACCATTTCAGCACAGACCCAGAATCTGATCAGTGACCTTCAGATGTTTGAATTCAACATTCTCAATCATGATCTGCAGGAGCGCCGTGCCACATCACAATTCGTGAAAGATCTTCATGAGCATCGCATGCAAAGCCGCGAATTCATCGAGCAGATGCTCCAAAGCAAAATTGGCAAGCTTTACGAAGGTTATGGTTTTCTGCGCAGCGATGGTCTTTTTCTTGAACAGATCCCTGATACGAGCGGCATTTCGGTCGATGATGTCAACAAGTTTCGCATGGCTCAGGAAATCAGCTTTGGACAGCTCTACAACATCTTCGACTTTGCCGGAGTCCTGCATCCTGAATTTTCCGAAAGAGTCGAAAACAAAACCGACCTGGCAAAATGGAAAGCATACAGTGTTCACATGAACGAGGTTGACCGCGACTCTTTCTGTTGTTCTGACGGTCTGTATTTTATGTCGCGCAATGCCGACAAAAACTATTTTCGACTGTCATTTCACCAGCTTTTCCCTGACAGAAACAAAGCTGAACTATGGGCTGGCGCTACATTCGTAAAAAATGCGCGCAGCACCGTCGAAAACTTCCTTGCCAACCAGAATCAACACGGAATATTTTTCTACAGCCGCGATCAGATGCTTTTTCAATCAGCTGTTTTTCGCTGCCAGGAAAATTCAACTGAGATCGATCAGTCAGTTGCGTGGCCTCCATCAGCCCTGCGTGAAAAAGACCTGATCGAGGCAACACGAAAACTGGAGAAGAACGAGAAAGAAGCCAGCTGGGTGGCAAAAGACCACAACGGTATCATCAGCATTTTTGCCGTCAGAGCCATGGCTGAACTGCCTTTCGTTATCGTCTCGAAGTGCCTGATAAGCACTCTGGCAATAAACGAACAGCTGTTCAGAGTGGCCGGACTGCTGCTTATTCCCTACGCCATGCTGCTTCTGGCGGTATTGAGCTCTTTGCTGGCAGAGATTTTTCTTAAACCGATCAATCTGCTGATCGATGGCAGCTATGAACTCGAACAGGGCCGCTTTCCGACAATTGACTTCAGGTCAGAAAACGAGCTCGGCACCCTGGTAGAACACTTCAACACCATGTCAGAAGGAATGAAGCAGAGGCAAAGACTGCAGCGATTCGTCTCAGAAGAGGTCTCAGATTCAATACGCCGTGAGGCGATGACGATGCAGGAATCTGCGGGCCGGCTGGTATATCGCGCCATTGCCTTTATACACATCCGCAATTTTGCCGGCATGTGTGAAAAAATCGAACCAGAATCGGCAATTTCGCTGCTCAATCGTTATTTTTCGGTTTTCGAACCCTGCCTCAAACAAGGCGGCGGGCAGATTGAAAAATACATCGGTGATGCAATCATGGTCAGCTTTTCGCCGGAAAACTGCAGCAACACCCCCGCAATCACCGCGTGCGCCGCAACCATGTCATGCCTTGCAGCTCTGCCGGGACTGAATCATCAATTATCAGCCGCTGGTCTACCGCAAATAAAGATCGGCATCGGTATCGCCGCCGGCAATGTAATCAGAGGCAAAATCGGGGCAAGGCAGAGCCGCAAAGACTTCACCCTGATCGGCGACCCGGTCAATCTTGCCGCCAGACTCGAAGCAAATTCGCATTTCGACAGACAGTCACAAATCTTGCTTGACAATGAAACCGCAAAGTCGGTTAAAACCGTTTTCAAAACCCGATTACATGGGAATCTGTCTATAAAAGGCAAAAGTCAGCCGGTTGCAGTTTTTGAACTCAAGGGAACCCTCAAATGAAAACAACTGAAACCACTCTCAGCAAAATGCAACAGCCAGCCAGCAGATTCACCTCTGTTCTTCTCTGGCTTCTGCTTATTCTGATTCCGGTTGTTGCCGCCAGATTTATTTTTGCTGCAGCAATTAACATGGAAAAGCAGCTTGCAGATTCAAGAATGCGGCAGAAATTCAGCATCGAACTGAAAAAATACGATACGGCACTCGAACCGCGGCAATGGATCAGGCAAGCCCTGCGGGCTGACGATTTTGACCTGATCATGAACAAAATTTACAAAAAAGAGGCCGGAATCAGGGAATATATCCGCCATCCTTTTGTGGCATCGATTGGTTATGTTGGCAATGACGCGCAACATGGCCTTGAAGTTTTTGCAGGACAATTCAGACGCTTTACCGGCACCACCCCTGATATTGTCATCATTATCGCATCCGAACCGGCACAATGCGGCTGGCAGATCAGTGCTCCATTTCTGCAGCCCCGGAACGATCAGCAATTCCGGCAGATTCTTTCACAAGGCTGGAAAAGAATGTCGGAACGGCAGAAAAAACTCATGGAACAGCTTCCTGACCAGTTTCGTCACCTCAGCAGCGAAAAAGAGCTCAGCCGTATCTTCGGAATTTTTGACTTTGTTTCCAGCAACCTGAGTCTCGCCAAGCTGCATTTTTCGACCGTTAACAACAATGAATTATTTATCAGCATGCTGCCACTTCCGGATGCAAACGGCAGACTCGACCACAGATTCGTTATTTCAGCCGTCTCAGCCGCGCACCTGAACCCGAAATTCATGTTGAAAACAACCTGCCATAGATTCAGTAACTCTTTCTCAAAGCACAGTTTCGGCACCACATCGCTAAGCAGTCTGCCCAGATTCTTTGAAACGACAGGCAGGCTCACTCTGATAGGCTCAACCCCTGAGTCTTTCAGAAAACTGGCATGGAAGCATCTTGAAAATGGCGAAAATCCACTGGCTATAAGCATTTCCGACGCCAGGCCGGCGAGTTCTGAAGCACGAAAGACATTCTTCAACCTCATTCTTCTCGCCTATGCTCTCGCAATGACTCTGGTAATGGCAGCCATCAGTTCCGGCCGCATCAAAGGTCTGCAGAGCATTAAAAAAATAGTCGCGACCGGTCTTTTTGCCGGCATGCTTCTGCCGCTCAGCGGTTCGGTCTGGTTCGGCATCTGCTACCTGAACACCAGCAGGCATCTTGAAGCAGAAGACGTGCTCGACCGCATGCGCAATGCCGCTTTTATCACCGATCAGGCCATAAAAACCCAGATTGCGCGCAATGTTCTGTTTCGCAATCTTTTCACCACAATTCTTTCGGAATGGCAGCCTGACCGGCTGAAAAAAATCAATGATTTAACCGGTTTTTTCACCGAAGACAGCAATTCTAAAGAATCCCAAAAGAAACATCTGCGTCTGACAGACATGATCGATTCCTACATTTTTTATCACCCGGAACTCGACGATATCGTAGGAATGGGGAGCAGCAGGCAGAAAATTACCGAAACACCATATCTTTTCGTAGGAGTTCATGCGCGCAACATGCTGTATCAGCTGGGCGCCATGAATCACCTGCCGCCGGAAAAGGTTCGTCAGATTCTTAATAAGTCCCAGTATATGGTGGGATTCCTCGACAACGTCATCGACAATCGCCTGATTGCAAAAACCTTTGCCGAAGAAAAAGCTCCAGTTCCAAACAGCATGAGCACCAGACGTGAGCAGCTGACCACATCGCTATGGCGAAACACCGACAACAGAGTCAAAGGCATTTCGATTCTTCAGACCGATTCCGGGTGCTGGTTTTATGATTTCAGCGAATTAATAGAGAGAGGCCTGATCACACAGGTTTTTTCGCACAATGGCTACCGCATCTTTCTCAATCTTTATCTCAGGCAATCTTACAATCAGCGAAGTCTTATCGATCAGTCGGTTAAAACCAGCGTTCACAACAATATGGCCTGGCGGCAGCTCTGGCCTCTGGCAGAAGCCCTCTATTCTTTTGGCGATTCGGTCCGCATCAACAACCTCGACTCACCTGAGCCACACCTGATTTTTACCTCTCCGGCAGCCAACGGCGACGTCTGGATAATGGGTTATGCGAGGCCAGAAGGCGATGGGAAAAGCGTAGCGAGTTCGACAGGCCTGATGTTGCTGGCAGCTCTGGCCATTCTCTGCGGCCTGGTTCTTGCCAGAGGACTGAGTCGCGTGCTGCTGCGACCGATTCCGGCACTTGAAGAGGCGGTTGCCCATCTGGGCCGTCAGGACTTCGGCTTTCGCCTGCAGATAAACAACGGCGATGAATTCGACCGGCTGGCAGCAGCCTTCAATCAAGCCTCGCGCAAACTTTTCGAAAAGCAGCAGCTGAGTCAGCTGGTTTCGCGAAACGTGCTCGACGCGATTTCGCAGAATGACGAACATCTGCTGAAGCCTGGTGGCAGTCGTGTCCGGGCCAGTGTACTGTTTTCTGATATCCGTGGTTTTACGACGATTTCTGAGAACTACCCACCCGAAGAGGTTGTCGCCATGCTCAATGATTATTTCAGCCGCATGGCCGACTGCATCGAAAGCAATGGCGGCCTGATCGACAAGCTGATTGGCGACGCCATTCAAGCGGTATTTTACGCCCACGAAAATGAAAACTGTGCAGAAAGTGCTGTCAAAGCCGGCATGGCGATGCGGACCGCCCTGCGCGATTTCAATTTTGCCCGGCGGCAAAACGGCCTGTTCATGATAGAAAACGGCGTCGGCATCTGCACCGGCAGTGTCATCAGCGGCCGGGTCGGCTCAGAACAGGGCATGCTCGACGCCACCGTAATTGGCAGTCTGGTCGGCCAGGCCGCCCAGCTAGAAAGCAGAAGCAAAGCCGGCACCGCCAGCCGGGTAATGATTGATGCCGCAACCAGCCTGGATCTGCCCGCAACCTGGCAACGCCAGCAGATCAACTCAGATCGGCCCGAAGAAACCCTGATCGAACTGCTTTAAAAACGAACTGAAAAAACAGGCCCGCGGTCGGCAGACAGCTGACACGCGGGCCTGTTTTTTTGAGAAGATTTACTTTTTGAACAGATCGGCGACAGCCTTTTGGACTGCGTCTTCCTGCGGAATGAACGGCAGTGTTACGTGATTACCGGCACCATTGCGGTTGAAGGCGGCGGTCACTTCGATGGCGTTTTCGCAGCGACCCCAGGCACGGCGCGAAACGCCGCACATGACATCCCAGGTCATGGCCTGCCTGATGATTTCGTCGACTCTTTCGCTGCCATCGAGAACCAGCCCAAAGCCACCGTTGATCGACTTGCCGATGCCGACACCGCCGCCATTATGCAGCGAAATCAGGCTCATGCCGCGGGCGGCATTACCGGCGTAGCAGTGCGTAGCCATTTCGGCCATGATATTGCTGCCGTCTCTGATATTGGCGGTTTCGCGGTAAGGCGAATCGGTACCGCCGGTGTCGTGGTGATCGCGACCGAGCATTACCGGCCCGATTTCACCATTGCGCACCATTTCATTGAATTTAAGCGCAATTTTAACCCGGCCTTCGGTATCCTGATAGAGAATTCTTGCCTGGGTTCCGACTACCAGCGCGTTCTTTTCGGCGTCTCTGATCCAGACGTAGTTGTCGCGGTCCTGGGCGCGGCGGTTCGGATCGATGCAGGCCATGGCAGCCTGATCGGTCTTTGCCAGATCTTCTTTGCGACCGCTGAGACAGACCCATCTGAAAGGCCCGTAACCATAATCGAACAGCATCGGGCCCATGATATCTTCGACGTAAGAGGGCCAGATAAAACCATCGCGCGGGTTTTCGCCATTGGCGCAGATTTCTTTAACACCGGCATCGAAAACCGAGCGCATAAAGGCATTACCGTAATCGAAGAAGTATGTACCACGCTGACAAAGGCTTTTAATCGCTTTAAAGTGGGCTTTCAGCGAGGCATCGACCAGCTCTCTGAACTTAACCGGGTCCTTTGCGATCATCTCGGTGCGTTCAGCGAAGGTCAGACCTTTCGGGCAGTAACCGCCATCATAAACCGCATGGCATGAGGTCTGGTCTGAAAGCAGTTCAATCGGAACCCGTTTATTGACCGCATATTCAAGCAGGTCGACAATATTGCCATGAAAAGCGATCGAGGTGCTTTTGCGGGCGCGCATGTGTTCATGCGCCATATCGAAGGCTTCTGCCGGCGTTCTGGCGATTTTGGCAACCCAGCCCTGCTCATGGCGGGTCTTGATACGCGATTCGTCGACTTCGGCAACGATACCAACACCATTGGCGATTTCGATGGCCTTCGGCTGAGCGCCGCTCATACCGCCAAGACCAGAAGAAACAAACAGATGACCGGTGAGATCTTCGTCGGCACCGATGCCGAGTTTCATGCGGCCGGCATTCAAAATGGTGTTGAAAGTTCCGTGCACGATGCCCTGCGGCCCGATGTACATCCAACCGCCGGCGGTCATCTGGCCATAGTTGGTAACGCCCAGCTGCATGCCGCGATGCCATTCTTCCTGATTGTCGAACATGCCGATCATCAGACCATGGCTCATGATGACGCGCGGTGCCGAGGGGTGCGACCTGAACAGACCGAGCGGGTGCCCTGACATCACTACCAGTGTCTGATCCTGAGTCATGATTTCGAGATACTTTTTGATCAGACGGTACTGCATCCAGTTCTGGCAGACCTGGCCGGTTTCGCCATAGGTAACAAGTTCGTATGGGTAAAGTGCAATGGCAAAATCGAGGTTATTATCGATCATTACCTGAAAAGCTTTGCCTTCGATGCAGTTACCTTTGTATTGATCGATCGGCCGGCCCTTGAGGTTACCGGCCGGGCGAAAGCGGTAGCCATAGATGCGACCGCGGGTTTTCAGCTCATCGAGAAATTCAGGAATCAGGGCTTCGTGCAGCTCTTCAGGAACATAGCGTAAAGCATTCTTGAGAGCTGTTTCGGTTTCGCTCTGATTGAGGGTAAAACCACGATCCGGGGCTCTTCTTATGCCTGGTTCAAAAGCCGGGTAAGACGGCAGTTCGGCATCGAGCTTGATGGTCATGGCAGCGGCAATTGTCTTGTTGTCCAACATTCCTTGCGACCTCCGGGCTGTCTTTTTTCGACAGATAATATACCCTTTCACCCGGTTTTGAGCAACAGGCAAAGATACGGGCGCCGGTTTATTATTGCTGCGAAAAACAGTTAAAGATGCTAGAATTTTCACCAGGATCGACTGATGAACAATACCGGTTTTCGAACATACCGACTGCAGGTCGTGGTCTTTTTTTCGTTTCTGGCACTCTTTTCACTGATAGTGGCCGGAATCGTCGTCTATGGTTATCGCAGCAATTCAGAGATCATGCTGCAGTCTTCAGACGAACTGCTTTATCAGATCTCGGAAACGGTCATCAGACAGACGAGCAACCATCTTGACCCGGCCCGCAAAACCGGCACTCTGCTGCGTAAAATGATTGAACGCGGCAACTCATTCTCGAAATCACCTGAACTGGTAGAGACGATCAGTCTCGAAACTCTCGAAATCTACCCGCAGTTTTCGGCAGTTTACATGGGTGACGAAAACGGTAATTTCATCATGTCACGCCGTCTCGACGACGGCAATTTTTCAACGAGAATCATCGCACGCACCAGCGACCCTTCAGGCATGATTGAAATCGACCGTGATCAGCACTGGCAGATTATCGCCACCCGCAGCAGTTCACTGCTTAATTATGACCCGCGCGAAAGGCCATGGTATGTCCTGGCAAAATCTGAAGGAACAACGGTATGGAGTCGCGAATATCGTTTGTTCACCGATCAGGTGCCTGGCATCACCTGCGCCCACCCGGTATTCGATCATGAAGGAAACTTTGTCGGCGCGGTCGGCATCGACTTCAGGCTTTACGAACTCGCCGAATTTCTCAAAAGCCTCAAAATCGGCGAATCCGGTATTGCTTTCATCGCCGACAGCGAAGGCAATGTCCTCGCCTATCCTGAAAAATCAGGCATCAGCCCGGAAAATATCAAAGCTCCCCGCTCGCCGACCCGCGAGAGTTTCAAATCTGGCCCGATTAAGGCGGCAATTGAAAACTATCTCAACAACCACCAGTTCAAGTTCACTATAGATCACGAAGGCAACCGTTACGTTTCATCGTTTCGCCCGTTTCCGGAAAACTTTGGCCGCGACTGGGTTCTCGGCATCATTGTTCCAGAAGACGATTTTATCGGGCCAATCGCCCGCATCCACGAAACCACCCTGCTTTTTTCATTCTGGCTGCTGATCATTGCCGGCTTTCTCACCTCAGCCATCGCCCGCGAACTTACCGAACCGATCAAACACCTGACAGCAGAGGCCAGCCGCATTCAGAATCTCGACTTCGACGGCTCGATCGATCTGCGTTCACCGATCACCGAAATTCAGCAGATGGCTGAAACCATGGATTCAATGAAAAAAGCACTGGGCGCCTTCAAAAAATATGTTCCATCAGAGATTGTTCAGGGTCTGGTCCACAACCGCGACGAGGCAAGACTGCAGGCCCAGGCCGAAGAGATTACCCTGATGTTCACTGACATCAGCGATTTTTCGGCAATCACCGAACGGGTCGCGCCGGCAGAACTGATGCAACAACTGTCTGAATATTTCGACTGCATTGCGGCAGTCATACACCGCCATGGCGGCACCATCGACAAGTACATCGGCGACTCGGTCATGGCCTTCTGGGGTGCGCCGGCCCGCGACTCGCGGCAGGCAGAACACGCCTGCGCCGCCGCTCTCGAAATTGAAGCCGCAGTTAAAAAGCTCAACGCCCGCTGGCAGACCGAAAACAGCGCTCAGTTCAAAACCAGAATCGGCATAAACACAGGCATTTCATTAATTGGCAACTTTGGCTCATCAGACCGCTTCAATTACACTGCGGTTGGTGACAGCGTCAACCTCGCCAGCCGGCTTGAAGGCCTCAACAAGCTTTACGGCTCAGAAGTAATTGTCAGTGAATCGACAGTCGCTGTTGCCGGCAAAGGCTTCATTTTCCGCCCGCTCGATCTGGTCGCGGTCAAGGGCCGCAAAAAAAGCGTCAAAATTTTCCAGCTGCTCGGCCGGGCCGACGACCAGAAGGCAGAACAGTTCAACCGGCTGACACAGATGGCGGAAAAGGCACTCGAAAGTTACCTGAATCGGCAATGGCGCGAATCTTACGAGCAGTTTCAGCAGATACTCGAGATTCTGCCCGAAGATGCCGCCGCTGAAATGTATCTCACCCGCTGCCGCGAACTGCACGATCGGCCACCCGGCCCTGACTGGGATGGCGTTTTCAGAGTTCTGCACAAATAGCCTTCAGAGCTGGCGGCTCCAGGTAAAAAGCGCCTGTGAAACGTTATAAACCAGGTTATAACGACCGTCAGAGTCTTTAATCAGCCGGGTGGCAAGATAATCAGCAAACCTTGGCAGACTGCAGCATGCCGGGTTCACGCCAGCCTTGCGCAGCAGTGTTTCGCATGCTTCTTCACGACTGGCAAATGTCCAGCGAAATGGGCGGCTGATAATTTCAAGATTCGGCAGCATGCCACAATCGACCATGGCAAAATAGAGAATGGCAACACGCCGGCGCTCAATGCAGATTTCCTCAAGACCAAGAATCTGCCGCATCGTTTCATCGAGCGGTGAATCAGCATGCGGAATCAGAACTATAAGACGGCGACTGCAGGCATCACGCAGTTTTTTCAGCGCCGCGGCCAGTTTCGGTTGATGGTTCCCATCGGTTGAAATAACTCCAAGACTGTTTAGACAGAGAACCGTGTCGAACACACCCGGAGCGTCGATGTCGAGCCAGCGCCCTCTGATCAGATCAAGATTATGAACACACTCGGCAACAGCAAATCTGAGCAACTGGTCGAGCATACCGGTCGAAAAGTCGGTCACGGTAATTCTTTTTACCAGCCGCGAAAGAGGAATCGCAAAAGTACCGGGGCCGGCCGCCACATCGAGAACCGTTTCGCTCTGGCTCCAGACAAAGCGGCTCAGAAAAGCTTCGGCCTCAGCCCGGGCCTCAGGCGCATGCGCCCGGGCGGCAAAATCAGTGGCTTTTTCATCCCAGAAGGCGGGGGTTTCCTTTTCGGGGCCGTCACCGCTGTTAAGTGCCCAGTGCTGCTCGTATAACTCTCTAAAGCTGTCATAATTCTGTGACATATCCATCTCCGTTTTCTGTAATTATAAAACAGCGTCTGCCAACCGGCAACCTGAGAACATACCAGAATTGTAAAGATTATTGTTTACTGCATAAACTGGCTTGCACCGGTTTGTCAACGATGAACACCGGCTGCTGTCTTCGAGATAAATGTACAACAGAGAACTGCCCTTGAAAAAAGGCAGTTCAATAAGGTTTGCAATCTTCCCTGAATTCCCTTTCGATGTGTCTGCGATTGTTTTTTATGCTGTCACGGTTTCCGGTTCACCGACAGTCTCAGTATCGTCTCTGTCTGACTCGCCCTGGCTGCGGGAATTGTCAACTTCCATGTGACTCCCCTGGAATCCATTTCCGACAGCGAACGAGAACCCGGCCCTGACGACCGTTGCCCCACCACCCAGAGATGATGACAGGCTGTCGATGAGTTCAAGAAACTTATCAAGAACTGAGTTGCGCATGTTCAGAGAAACTTCCTGATTCGAAGAAGCCAGCTGCACAGGTGCTTCAGTCGCGACAGACGGTTCTGTCACTTTACCGCTCTCATCTGACGAATTGCCCGCAGCATCAACCTTTTTAAGGTCAGTGCGGTTCTTGAGCATCGACAGAGAAAAGCCCGAGCCGTAATCAACCATCGGCGCAGCCGAAGAGCTCGAAGAAGTCAGCTGATTGGTCTTCAGCAGAGCTTCCTGCAGTTGCAGCTTTGCAATATCCATTGTCGAACCGTTCATACCAGAAGAATTCATCGACGAGCCGGTGAGATTCAGACCCGACATCCAGGCGGAACTGGCGATCGAAGCAGTGACAGCTTTCAAACCGTTATCAGCCGCGGCCAGAATATTGTCGATAAACGATTTCGAAGAAGCAAGTCCGGAAGCGGATGCCTCTTCAGCTTTGCCGAGATACTGGTCGAGGGCATTGAGCCCATAACCGCTCTCTGAGCGCAGAGCACTGACAAAACCGCGGGTCGCCTGTCTGAATTCATCGACGAGACTCTGCTGCATGCCGCCCATATCACCGCTGATTCTGATATACATCGTGAAACGATACATGGCTGACCGACCACTGACTGCCTGATCTACGGCCCCGGTTTTTTCAGCTTCGGTATTTTCGGCATTTTCGACAGAAGTGTCGTCAACGGAGGTTGCCGCAACGGTATCTTCTGCTTCGGCAGCAGTTGCAGCTGCTGAATTATCGACTTCCGCCGGCACAGTTTCTTCGACCGGAACAGGCTGAGTCACTCTGATGCACGGCCGGCAGGTCTGCTGTTTGTCGACCTCCTGGTTGATCACGCTGGCAAACGCCTTGCCGGAAGAGCTATCGGCCGGCCGACTGCTTTCATAGTTCGGAACAGAATTTGTCTGAATTTTGCTTATGCTCATATTGCCCCCTGGAATTTAACGCTCATTCACTGCAACCGAAGTCGAAGCCGCCCAGTGTACCGATTTAATCAGAGGCACGAAGGCAAACACCGTGAGAACGTCGAACAATTTGCTGCCCTTAACGTTTTTTCTGCTGTTCATTTTTCGGACTCCTTATTTTTCAGGCCGGGAGGTGGCGTTTCCCATTCGTCTTAGTCTCTAATTTATTAATCGACTTCGGCACCGGACAAATTTAACGGTGTTTTCAGACAATGGCTGCTACATTTCACCTGTTTTCTTCGTTTTTCTTGCATTTTTATCGACATGACACTAATTTAAAGAAATGAAAGTTTTTTCTAAAAAAAGACGGCTGGTGGTATTCTGCCTTGCCATGCAGCTGCTGTTGCCGGTGGCCTGGAGCGCCCAGGGCGATTACCCCGGCAAACCTGAGCGGCCATTGGCTCTTGAATATTTTCGGACCCTGATCATTGGCGCCACCCAGTCAGGTCTGGCCGGGCTTCTTGATTCATTGACCGGCTTCACCCAACTGATCAACCTGCTGTATACTGCCGGCAAACCCGAAACAATGATAATTTCAGCCGCCAGACCGGTCACAACACCGACAAAGCCTGGGCATCTGCGCATTCTTACCGCCAACACCCTGCTTTTTCCCTGGCCATTTTACAGTGATCAGGCTGAAAGAATCGAAGAATTCGCGAAGCTTGCCCGTTCGGTCTCACCAGATATCATCTTCCTGCAGGAAGTGTGGGACAACAACAGCCTGCGACTGCTTCTGGCCAGGTTCCCTGACTATCATGCGGTGATTATGCCGAATCCGCTGTTCAATCTCGGCGGGCTGATGATTTTTTCGCGAATGGCGCCGATCAGGGCGACGGCAGAATCATTCCCACTGACACTGCACCATAACCCTGAAGAACTGATCGCGCGCAAAGGCATTCTCTGGGCTGAAATCAGCTGCAGCAGCCGCCAGGTGTGGCTGGCGACCACCCATCTTTATTCATCGCCGGGAAAGGCGCATTTCCGGCCAAATCCCGGGCAGTTCAGACACCTGCTGCAACGGATGCAGGCAGCGCCAGACCTGGTCATTGCCGGGGGCGACATGAATCTCGAACCCGAAGAGCTTGAATCTTACCTGCCGGAAAATATTCTGCGTGACGACTGCAACCTGCCGACAGCGGGCCGCAAAGTTCAAAAAAAGCTCGATTATGTTCTGGCAGCTGACCGGCAGAACCCTGACGAAATAAAGGTATTCGGCAGCCGGGTCGAATGGGTAAAAAGGTTTTCTGATCACCAGGCCGTTCTGGCTGAAGTAATTTTCAGCCCGCGGCCCTGACTTTAACCGCAAAAACTTCGACTTCCTGCGATTTGCCTCTGATACTTCTGATATCGACCTTTTCAACCGGATAGAGATTTTTAAGAGAGGCGGCAACCGCTTCAGAGACCATCACCGGCCGGTCGCCCGAACGGGCCAGAGAACAGAGGCGGGCCGCCACGTTAACCGGGTCACCAATTACGGTGTTGTCCATTCTGACAGAAGGGGTTCCGATAATTCCCGAAATGACGCGACCCGAGTTCAGGCCAAAAACCGGCCGGATCAGCTGATGATCACGAAACGATCTGAGAATGCCCTCGACAAAAGCCGCAGCATTTACCGCCGCTCCCTGTGCCCCGGCATTCTGGTGCGGAAAAACGATCAGCAGCTTGCCGCCGATCAGCTTGTCGACTTCGCCGCCAGACAGGGCGGCCTGCTGATAGAACTGTTCAAGAACCGATTCAAGCAGCGACTGCACCTGCTGAACCGGAGCCGTAGCGGCGAACTGGTCAAAGCCTTCCAGCGCGGCAAAAAGAATGGTTGCCGAGATTTCATTGCCGGCGCGGGCCTGTTGAAAGAGCTCCGGGTTGCCGGCCAGACGGCGCACCGCCGGTGAAACGAACTTGCCCAGCGTGTCGCGCTCGCGCAGGCGCCGGGCCATGACATTGAAGGCGCGCGAGATCGAACCGAATTCGTCTTCGCGGCTGGCGCGCAGCCTGACGCTGAAGTCGCTTCTCTCGATGCGGCTGATACCCCAGAGAAGATGTTCCAGCGGGCTGCTGACCGATCTGCTGATATTTATGGCGGCGAGAGAAGCACAGACGATAAACACGACTGTTCCAAGCAGAAGAATCAGCGCCCGCCAGTCTTCGATCTGCTTTAAATGCGCCGTCGACTGCAGTCCGCCCAGGATATAGAGATTGAAAAAACGCCCGGGCAGAACATAATAAAGAGCTGCACCACTGTCGGAAGTCTGCAGCTTGATCATTTTACGGGTTCTCTGACCGGTCTTAAGAAGCATTCCAAGCCGAGAAGAAGCCTTCTCTCCAGAAAACAGCATATCACCCCTGACATTACCATATGCCTGCAGCTTCAATGGCGGCTCAACCACATAATTCACCGGATCGAGCAGGTCAAAAACCGAGGCAAGCTTTTTGTGAGAATCGAGCACGCCTCGTTTGTAACTGGCAAAAACTCTGCCGAGATAGATCCGGCTGATCACGAATTCATCCCACGATACACCGCAAAAATAGTTGATGACGTTATTGATCCAGACCGGAAAAATGGCAAAATTAACCAGGCCGATCGAGGTTCTGAAACTGTTCAAGCCCTCAAAATTGGTCAGCATCGAATAAACCTTTTCGTTACCAACTGAGGCGGCAACGTGTTTTTTGATTTCTTCGAACTTGAACAGCTCGATCTCACCGGCCCGCCCATGCTTTGGCTTCAGAGCCAGACCTTTTACCAGCTGATCAGATCTGAAAAATTTTTCGACGGTGCGCCGGTAGAGATTGAGAATCAGAAAGATCGGGTCAGTCTCGGGCAGACTGCGGGTCAGATAGGTATAACTCTTGAAGCGGTCAAAATACCGGGTAAAGTTATCAGGGCCCATAATAATGATGGCGTTGGCCTTGCGATGCATGTCTTCGACCAGATCAAGGCTTTCCATGAATGGCGCGAATATCTCGACCGCCAGCTTTTGTATCAGATCGCCGGCAGCGATGTTGAGAGCCTCCTCGTGCCGTTCCTCTTCACGAAGCTGCCGGACCGTTTCCGGGTTATTGATCAGGCGTTTGAAATTCTGCAGAATATTGGCGTGAAAAAGCCTGGCGCCGACATCTATACCTCTGATCTGCCCGTGCAGATTCCTTTCAAGTTTGAGGCGACCGCTTTCTGATGCCTCGTTCAGAATCAGCCGGAAAATCGAGTTGCCCATCATGAACGGCATGCTGATCGCTGCCAGACTGGCGAGCAGAAGTGCCCGACCGACCGTCATTCTGAAACCGCGGGCAAAGCAGATCGACTGAACAAAGAAAAACAGGGCGAGACAGACTGCCGCAAAGAAGGTCAGGTTTGCCATAACGCCGGTCGAGGCGGTTCTGGCATAATCTGAGCCAAGCAGAACTACCGGCACCATACCCGGATTCATCATTCGACGCCCGGCAACCCCGAGCAGGTCGCCGGCCGGAATAATGCCGACATTGCCATCACCGCCACGGCCGATTTCTTCGCATGCATCCCGGATGCCGGCGATCATTTTACCTGGCAGAGATGCGAAAGCCTGATTGCCGACAAAAAGGCCGCGCTGCAGATCGTAAAAAGCACAGCCCGCCTTCTTATGCGGGCTGGATTTAAGATACATCCGCGCCGGGTAAAGATCCGACAAAGCCGAAAAATCGAAACGACTGAAAAAGTAGGCCTTGCCGCCATCCGGCAGAAGCTGGCTGTCCCAGTAAAGACCAAGCAGATGCCCTCTGGCGTCGAACAGAGTCAGACGCGACGCGCGCAGCTGCATATATGCCGTACGATCGGTACTGATACCGAGAAATTCATTCAGCAGGCGGTCAGCAGCTTCTATCTGAGCAGTATATTCAGGTTCGAGAAAAACTTCTTTCTGCTCGACCGAAACCTGCTGATCAATTCTGATGAACTGCCTGGCGAATTCTTCATTCATTTCGCCGGCAAGATTGCTAAAGGTTTTAAGGCTGCCGGAAGCGTCAATTACCGCAAGAGAAAGCGTATGAGACGGAAGAAGCCTGAGAAAAGCCGGCTCTTCTCTCATATCGAGCAACAGAGGCAGATCGTCGACCAGCCGCTCACGGAAAATATTGAAAGCCGCCTGCAGCTGGTAATCGAGATTGGCTTCACCGCGCATCTTTTCGGTCATCAGATAGGCATCCTGAAGTCGCTTCTGCTCAAAATCGATCGAACCGGCCAGGTTGCCCTCGATTTTGAACAGGCAGAAAAGCACCGCAACGAACAGCATGGCATAGAACAGCGCGGCCGGCAGTCTCATTCTGCAGCCTCCAGGCTGGCGAGCTCGTAAGCTTCCTGATTTTCGTGCTCGACGAAGCTGAAGTCATTCACCGACTGATAGACCAGTGGCGACACCATGATTCTGGTATAGCGGCCGTATCTCGACACAGATTCGAGATCTTCAGCCGCATTTCTGGCCGTGCCGACGACCGTGTAATCACTGCGCTGCCCGGCTGTAACGGTTCCAGACAGCAGTTCGCCGCCTTCGATTCCGACCCCGATGTCATAAAGAAATTTGCCCTGCTGCCGGCGGCTCAGGCAATTCTCCTGGTGACGCCGCATCATGGCGGCACCGGCTCTCACTGCCTTCTGACATGCCTCAGGCAGAGAATTACCGTGAAAAACCGCAAGAACCGCATCACCGATGAACTGCTCGACCAGCCCGCCGTTTTCTCTGATACATTCAGACATCGCGGCCAGATGTTCGTTCAGCATTTCGACGACTTCGCGCACCCCATGCTTTTCACCGATCGATGTAAAAGACCTGATATCAGAGCAAAGAACCGCCCCTTCGCGTTTAACCAGCCCTTCTTCGCCAGTTTCAGCGGCTTGCGAAACCTGATGATCGAGGGCGGCAGAAACGAAGCGCCCGAGATTGCGCCTTTCCTTGAGACCTTCTACCATCTGATCGAAGGCCCTGGTCAACCTGCCGAGCTCGTCTTCGCGGTTCAAATGCAGTCTGGTCGAATAATCCTCTTCGGCGATACGCTTCAGACCGTTTTCGACACCGAGCAGCGGGCTTACCAGATAATCGGCGGTCAGCCGTGAGATAAGAAATACCGGCACCGCCATCAGCAGAACGATGACCGACAGCAGCAGTTCCTGGCGGTAGGCCGCCTCGCGAAAAGCTCTGAAAAAAACCACGTTAACCACAACCGACGACCCCGACTTGACGCATGGGTAAGCGATCACCAGTTTGTCATCCGACTGCTCGATGAGCTGGCTGCGGGTAACGGTTGCAAGATCGATCAACCGACCGGCCGAGTTATTGATAATTCCCGCTTCCCGGCTGTGCGGCGGCGGAAAAAGCATTTTCGTCTCAGCCCGGTCGACCACGGTTATTGCATAGAAATTCTCGCGATAGATCTTCTGCATGCTGGTAATGGTTTCGCGCAGATAGTCTTCGAAAATTTCGGTGATATCGAAGCGGAAGAAATACCAGTTCATCGGTTTGCCACCGACGAGAACATAATTCTGATAGAGAAGCTGTTTTTCTTCGCCGAGATCGACGAATTCGATATCGCTGCGGTTACTGAGAAAAATGCGCAGAATTTCCTGGCCGGTGCGCCCATGGAACATGCTCATTTCGGGCTCAGGGCCGATCATCAGATCAGGGGCAACCTTGTGGTAGGCCTTTTTTACCCAGGTTGAGTAGAACTCGCAAGCCTGCTCTTCTTCGACCTTTTTATCAAACGAACCGGGCAGAGGGTAGCATTGATTGGCAAGACCAGATTTATCGGGCGGATAAATATAGACAGCCCCCTTTTTAAGCCCGGCTTCAGAAAAATGATCGATCATGCGCCCAACCGCTTTTTTCCATAGATCAGGGTTCCAGGCGGCAATTTCCTGCATCCAGTCGTTTTTGATGGTCCAGCGGCGGCAGGCATCACGGAATTCGGCCATGATGACTTCGCCCGAAGCGTCTGCCTCTTCGAGCTGCTGCAGAGCATCCTTTACCGCTTCCTGTTCACGACGGAAAGCGGCGGCATCGATATGAAAAATGCCGGCGACAAAAAAGACCAGCAACGGCAAAATGCCGACGACAGCGAAAGTCAGAGTCAGCCAGTGTTTCAGACTGATCCCGACCGGGCGGCCACTGATCAGAACCTTGCAGAAAACGAGAATCCAGCTCGAAAAAAAGAACAGGCGCAGAAGAAAGCTTATCATTGGCTCCTGCAGTTTCATTTCGGGGTTATCGCGGCTGAGAACCCATATCTCGTAAGGAACGGCGAAATCGATAAAATCGCGCAGAACTCTGACGCCCTGATAGTCGACAAACTTGCCGGCCGGCACCAGTCGGTCTCTTTCGAGAGGCTTGCCGGCGATGGTTTCATAAAGAGCCATGATTCTCTGCTTCTGTTCGACCGGCACCGTCGCGTCGAAAACCGGCCTGATAGAAGGGTCGACGAATTCAAGCGGCATCAGCACTGAGCAGATCGAAACGTTCTTGTCGCTGAGAGTGTCGGCGACACGGCGCATCAGGGGCAACCGATCGGTTTCGCCAACTGAAAACAGCTGCAGATAAACCAGAAGAGAGCCATCGCTGCCGCTGCAGAGATCCCAGAAGATCAGCTGCAGCTCGTTTTCGAACATTACCCGCGAGACCTTGCCCTTGCGATGACTTGCCAGCACCTGAAAATCAAGAACGTCGCCAAATGCACCGCGCACCAGACTGTCGAGGGTTGCGTTCTCTACCGGGCGGCCGAGTTCCTTGTTCACCAGTCCCTCAAGAATACGTTTGAAAAATCTCTGTTTCTGCACGGTGAACCCGGGGCCGGCAAGCATCCGCATGCCTGAACCAGGTTGGAATATGCCGGCGTAGGTTACCCGTGGCTGCATTTTCTGCGAAAAAACGGTCTGCATGTCAGCCATGAATCTGGCACCGGAGAATTTACTGGTAAAACCGGCTTTCTGTCTGGCTTTCTTGAAAAGGAACTGCCGGTGACGAATCTGCTGCTCGATCGACCAGAGCGACTTGAAAAGCTGCAGATAGTTGCCGGCGCGATGCTCCCATTGCAGAATTTCGCGCTCATGCTGAATAAGGGCGCGTTGATGCTGATTGTATTCAAGCAACCCGAATGGCAGAAGTGTCAAAAAGAATGCAAATACCAGAGGTAATGCCATCTTCAGTCGTCGGTTCATTCTGTAGCCTCTCGATCTGCCAGATATCTTACCTTATTCAGACCTGATTATCCACCAGCCAGACAGAAGTTTTGACGGTTAAGCAACTTTACAAACCGGGCAAAAACATTTAAATTCGAAGTAACAATTGAATAAGGAACCATAAATGAAATTGCCATACCGCTATTGTGCTTTAATGTTGCTCGCCCTGCCGGTACTGTTTTTTACCGGTTGCTGCAGCCGCAAAGCATCTCTGGAAGAAGCCGGCAAGGCTTATCAGAGCGGCGATTTCGCCAAAGCGGCTTCGATTTTTGCCCCGGCCGCCGAAAAGGGCGACCCCGAAGCTCAGGTCAATATGGCTTTTATGTATTACTGCGGCATGCATGTGCCCAAAGATCATAAAAAAGCCGCTGAGCTTTACCGCCTGGCCGCTGACCAGAATCATGCCAACGCCCAGTTCAGTCTGGGCACCATGTATGAAAATGGCGAAGGGGTCGAACGCAGTCTTGAAGAGGCCTATTTCTGGTATTCGCTGGCCGAAAAGCAGAACGACAAAGATGCCCAGCGCCTGCGCCGCGAGCTCGAACTCAAGCTCAGCAAAGACCAGGTCACCGCCTTGAAAAAGCGCATCTCGGCCTGGAAACCAGCAAAATAAACGGCAAAACAAAAAAAAAAAATAACGCCAGACAGAAAGCTCTTCTGCCTGGCGTTATTTTTTAAGCGGTTATTTTCAGCCGTCGCGGGTGATTTTTTCGATCAGCTCTTTTAAAACAGTCGGAGCCTTGTCATGGTCGATCTGACAGGTGCCGGCGGCATGATGGCCACCGCCGCCGTATTTGAGCATCAGTTCGCCGACATTGGTCTTCGATGAGCGGTTGACAATCGACTTGCCGACGGCATAAACGGTATTCTGCTTCTGGAAACCCCAGAGAATGTGAATCGAAATGTTGCATTCGGGGTTCAGCGCATAGATCATAAAGCGGTTGCCGGCGTGAATCACTTCTTCGTCGCGCAGATCGAGCACGATCAGGTTGTGATAAATCTTTGAGCAGCGGCGCAGCTGTTCTCTGAACTTTTCTTCCTGTTCGAAATAGAGATCGACACGCGCTTTTACATCTGGCAGTTCCATGATCTCGTCGATGGTCAGATCTTTGCAGCAGTCGATCAGGTCCATCATCAGCTGATAGTTCGAAATGCGGAAATTTCTGAAGCGACCGAGGCCGGTACGCGGATCCATCAGGTAGTTGAGCAGCACCCAGCCCTGCGGGCGCAGAATTTCATCGACGCTGAACTGGGCGGCATCGGCCTTGTCAACCGCTTCCATCATCTCTTCGGAAATCTGCGGAAAGCGCTCTTTGCCGCCATAATAGTTATAGACAACCCGGGCAGCCGATTTGGCGCTGGCTTCGATGATATGATTCGCGCGCTGGCCTTCGTTGCGGATCGTTTCGCTGAGGTGATGGTCAAAAACCATATATGCGCCGTTAACATAGGGCAGATTCGTGGTTATATCGCGGTCGGTGATCTCAATTTTGCCATCCTGCATGTCTTTCGGGTGCACGAATTTGATATCGTCGATCATGCCGAGATCTTTAAGCAGCACGGCACAGACCAGACCGTCGAAATCGCTGCGGGTTACCAGTCGATATTTTTTTTCCTCTGTCATAAAAGCTCCAGCTTGAGAGTTATTGCAGTCAATTTACCATGGTCATGCGGCAAATTCCAGAAAACTGCACAAAGTTTTGTGATCTTTCTGATGTCAGGGCGGCAATTCTTGCCTTTGCGCTTCCCTGCGTGTAAACTTAATAGAGAAACCGGAGGAGATAATGCCAGAAGTGACAGGACAAAGCAGACGCGCCGGGGTTGCCATGTTTTCGGCAATCTTTGTCATGATCATTGTCGGGCTGCTGGCGATGCAGTTTCACTACATGACGCGGCAGGCCCAGTCGACGGCATTCCGGTTTCAGACTTCTGAACTCGCGAGACAACTGGCCGCCTCAGCCATGGAAGAAGCGTTCATGTATGTTCACAACGAAACCGAAAATCAGTCTGGCGCTTTCTTCAACAAACTCGTCAGTCGTTCGTCAGAGATAGACGCATCGACCACCAGCCTCGACAACAAAAACAGCAAGGGCACGCCGGTTCCGGTAGCCTTGACTCTGGCTCAGGCTGCCGCCATGCCGATTGGCGCACGCCTGAAAATCGAAGCGACTGCCAGGATCGTCGATTTCCGCAATACCGACTCAAAAGGAGCCCGCTATTACGAGAACGAAGGGGTCGGAACTCTCGAACTGCGGGTTACTGTCGAACCAAAGTCAGAATTCAAGAAGCAGCTGCAGGGAGCCTGCACGATCACCAGACATCATGACTACAAGGTCATAACCATTGTTTCGCGCCGTGACAACTCAACCCAGCGCAACTCTTACGCCAACGGTTTCATTCTCGACTACGCACTTTTCGTGCGCAACGGCCAGGAAGAGTTCGAAAGCTCCGGCGGGCTGAGCCTGAATCCGGCAAAACAGAAACTCTCTGTCGACCAGACCGGTCTTTCACCGTCACAATTCGGCAAAATCTATCTCGGCAACCGGCGCAGCAGCAATGTTTATCTGAACATTGGTTCAGCCAACGCCGACTTCATTCCCGAGCCCCGCAAAAAGGAAAAAATGATCGAAGTCGACGACCAGACCGTCTTTAAACTTTTGCCCAAGTTTTTCGACCAGGTTAAAGCACAGGCACAGAAAGTGGTTAACGACAAGGGAGCCAGTATGAAAGGCTTTTCAATGAACGGGCATAAGGCGTATTTTGAATATCAGCGCCTGCCGGTCACCGATGAAGCCCTGGCACCAAAGGGTGATTTAAAAGACACGAGAACGCTGGTGCAGGTTGCCGAATTGAAGTATCAGAACAAAAAAGAAGTGACCGAGCTCTTTCCGGGCATCAGACTTCTGCCTGAAGATTCCCTTGTCGATATCCTCGAAGGTGATATCAGACAGCGTTATTTTCACCACGGTTATTTTTATGTCGACATGAGCGGCTGCAAAATCTGGGTTAAAGCTAAAAAAAGCGGTAAAACCAAAGAAGAAACTATCGAAATCACCGACCCGGCCCTGATCAGCCAGTTCAAAAACCGCCTGATTCCATGCATCAACTCCGAACACATTGCCGCCATCACCGACGGATCGATAAATTCGGCCACTGACAATTCAATCGATCTGGTTTATCTCAATAACAACATCGCCAATACCAACCCCGATGTGCTCTGCCGAATCGACTCCGCCAACCGCTATCTTAAAGGCAGCAACACCACCCTGGCGCACCCGGCCATGTTTCACTTCAGAAACACCGGCTCGGTCGATGACCCGACCCTGTCTTCCGTTCCGTTTGCTCACATAAACCTCTGGGCCCGCCGGCTGGTCACCCGCAAGCAGCTTGAAGAATTCAACATTTACCGGCCCGACCAGAAAAAACTCAACCTGCGCGGCGTGATTGAACTCTCAGAAGCCCTCACTCTCGGTGAAGGCGGCGACATCGAATATGAGGGCTGCGGCGTTATCATCGCCCCCGGCATAACTTTGCAGGGCGGCCTCAAACGCAAGGCAGGCACAGACTCGGTCTGCGTTCTGCTGACCCGCGGTCAGGCGATTCAGGTCAATACCGAAAGCAGAATCGAAGCGGCCCTGGTCAGTCTCGGCCGCAACGACCGCAACGGCCAGGTCATTGCCGGCAAAAAACTCGATCTGCTCGGCTGTCTGGCGGCAGACAATCTCAATCTTGCCAGATGGGCCGAGGGCGTCGACCACAAAATCGTTTACGATCCGGCTTTTAAACGCAACAACGATCTCTATCAGGTAAATATTGCCCGCTGGGTAACCTTTGAACGGATGGTTGAACAGGACGAATGAAAAAACGGGGTTTTTCACTGCTCGAAGTGATCATCGCCATGGCATTTCTGTCGGTGGCCATCCTTTCGATGTTCTGGATGAACCGGGCCTCGAATCAGGGCTCCATGGATGCCTATTACGAATTTCTCGCTTTTTCACTCGCCCGCGAACCGATCGAGGTTTTTCGCGGTTTTGGCTATGACTACCTGAAAATGATTGCCGACGGCAATGTCTCACCGCCTTCCTGGTACCCGGTCGGCGCCATGAAAGATATCGAATTCGACCTGATGTCAGACATGCAGTACCCGGCTGAAGCCAGGCTTTTTCAGCGTCTGATCGAGTTAACCCCGGTGACTGCCGGCAAGTTGAAAGGCATGCGCATCAAAGTTACAGTGGCCGTGAAGGGGCAGAGTCGCGTCGAAGTCTGGATGAGTCGCAAGGCCGTTTCCCTCGAATCTCTCGTCATGGAGCGCCCAAAATGAATAAAAACCGACGGCGCCAGGCGTTCACCCTTGTCGAGATCATGATTGTGCTGATCTGTACCGCGCTGCTGATGGGGCCGATTTTTCTCGTGCTGCGTTCGAGCACGAAAACCTCGTTGAAGGGCATGCTGCGCATCGATACGACCCTCGAAGCGCGAAGGGTCATCAAACAGGTTTATGCCGATCTGAAGATGGCCTGTTTTCCGCTGCCGTATAATTCGATCTATAATTTTTCCGATGTCATGCAGGTAAGTGGCACCCCGCCACTGAATTCATACCGGTTCAACACTTTTCCTGTTCATCAGCGGCTCAACGACATTTTTGCCAGCCAGATCAGCGGCGTCAACTTTCGCAATGTCTCTGAGGTTACCTATCGGGTCGAAGAGAGTAAAAATCCCGACAACCCGTTCATGCGGCTGATCAGGACTGAGTCCTTCGGTGGCAAGGTTAACACCAGAGTATTGACCGAGCGGATCAATTTTTTTGAAATCAAGCCCATCATGCTGCAGCCCTACGGCAAGAACCAGTTTTATTTTCTCGTGACTCTGCAGCTGATCGATGCGGTACACGCCAGCGACATGAAGGGCAGAACCGCCGGCACCAAACTCGGCGAGTTGCAGAAAGACGTCATCCTCGCCGACTTTTTCGACGTGGTGTACCCGGAATTCTTTCATGCCGCCTGGAACCAGACCCGGGTAAACCCCAACTGGCACACTCAGATTCGCAGTCCTGAGGCGCCCTGATTTTTTTTAAAAATTTCTGCAACGAATAAAACTTTCACTTCGTAAGTCATGTAGATTCAACTGTCTGTTCAGGAGGTCAATTTATGTTAATGTCAGTTTTGCGAAATTCGCTGTTCATTTCTCTGCTGCTCATGGTTTCCGTGACACTTTCGGGCTGCAGCGTCGATTTTGGCGCGATTTTCAGCGGTCTGAAGAATGTCGTCGGCAACATCAGCTCTGGTCTGGGCAGTTTCATCGAGAAGGGTGTCGGTATGGCCAAAGACTTTGTCGGCAAAGCCAAAGAATTCGTCACCCCGATTCTCGAAAAGGGTAAAGAGATCTACGATAAGGTTAAGCCGATAGCCGACAAGGTAAAAGATGGCTTTGACAAGGTTCAGAATGTCGTTAACCAGGTTCAGGATGCCGGCAATGCCATTTCTGACTTTGGCAAACAGATGAAAGAAGGCGGCAATGACGCCGTCGGCAACAAAATCGACCAGAACGCGGCCACCAATGAAGTCGTAGCTGCACCCGACGATGAAGATGCGGTTATTACCATTCGTCCCGAAGGCAATGCCACCGCATCAGCCAACGTCGGCACCAATGCTACCGCTTCTGCTGCCGTCAATTCTCTCATGACCCCGGCCGAACGCGAAGCGGTCACAAAATCGGTAACCACCAATGTTAACCAGATCAGCGCCGCTGTCGACAATCTTTCGAAAAACCTCAAACAGCTCAAGGTCTCTGACGCAGAACGCAAGGCAACCGAAGAGAAGATCAGCAAACTGCGCGACAGCCTGAAAGCAGTTCTCAAAGACCCGACTTCAAAAGAAGCTCAGGCCCAGCTCAAGGCCGCCAAAGCAGATGTCGATGGCCTCGCCACCACAGCTAAAAAATACGCTGACCTGGCCAAGGGCACTATCGAATCGGTCAAGAGCACCGTCAGCGGTCTCGAAAACAGCTTCAACAGCATCAAAGACTCTTTCTCGTCGGTTTTCAACAAGTAATTCCCCATCCGCAAGGAAGGTAAGAATATGACCAGCCCGCAAGACAGCTCAATATGCCAGAAATGCCGCGAAGCCATCAGTGGCAGCGACGCAGATCTGCTGCGCGACCCCGATCTGCAGCAGCACCTGGCAGCCTGCCCTGAATGCGCGCGCCTGCTCAATACCATCGGGCATCTGCGGCAGCAGGGTTCGGCCTTTGCCGGCGAGTCATACCCCGAGCTCAAGATCAGAATCATGCAACGCCTCGAACCGGCTCTGCAGCAGCGGCGAAATACTGCCGCAGAGCCGGCACGCTCGCCAGTCATTACCGGCAGCTGGGTTTTGAAGCTCGCTTCGCTTTTCTGTATCGTGGCTCTTGGCATAGTTCTCATCTACCAGAACCCCGCTCCGGTTGAACATGGGCCCGCATCTGCACAACAACCGGTTATCAGCACTGCCCCCACCTCTTTCATGATCGCTCTCAACTCGGGCACGCCGGTGCAGGTCTCGCTCGACAGCCCGGTATCACTCTTCAATGGTGACAGCGCAGTTATCAACGTTCCTGATGGCTCGACTCTGCATGTGACCGGCCCCGCAAGACTGAACGTCTGCCCGCGTGGCTTTCACCTGCTGCAGGGACAGCTGAAAGCCGAGGTAGTTGCAGGCAAAGGCGAATTCATTGCAACGACACCGCATGGCCAGATAACGGTTCTCGGCACCGTCTTCACGGTTGTCACCGATCAACGGCGCACGCTCGTTGAGGTAATTTCAGGCCGGGTCAAAGTTGCCGGCGACAACCACACAGAAACGATTCTCAACGCCGGTGAAAAAACAGAGATGTATCAGCCCGGTATTTCTTCTGAAACAGAAACGATACCGGCTGTCGACAGTGAGTAGTTAACTATATTGTTTAAGGCAAAAAGCAGCTCCTGCCCTAAGCGCGGGAGCTGTTTTTTTCTACCTCGAGCCGCAGTTTGCCCATGAGCCGGAAAAACCGCGAACGCAGGGTTGCTTCGACTTCGCCGGTCAATTCTGCAATTTCGGCAAACGGCATCGCCTGAAAAACCCTCATTTCAATCAGAAAGCGCTCAGCCGGAGTAAGAGCAGACAGCAGTTCGCCGGCAGAATGCCTGACAATAACCTCTTCTTCGGGAGTTGCCACATGTTCATGGCTGCTTTCGGGCTGAAAATCGCGGCGACGGTTTTCACGCCGGCATTCGTCAAAATAAAGGTTGCGGCCCACGGTCATCAGCCAGGCCGAAAATTTGTGGTCTTCTTCGAATGAATCAAGTTTGAGCAGCAGCCGTTCGAAAGTTGCCTGAACCATATCCTCAAGACTGGCTTCCGGCACCCTCAGATATCTGAAAAACGCCATCAGCTGCGGCAGATAGCGATCGACCAGCCGACTCATGGCAGCACTGTCGCCTGCCCTTATCTTTCTGACGAGAACGAGATCTTCAGCCTGACGGCAGGCTGCGGCATCCGGGCGCTCACCATTGCTCATTCTGCGCCTCCCCCGGCCGGCGAAAAGCTTTCGATTTCGCGCATCGCCCTGATTCTGGCCAGATAATTGTTGTCAGGCCCCTTGCGGAACGGAACCAGTGAAACCCGCAGTTTAGTGCCGACCGCCGGCACTCTGTAACCTTCTCTTGCCGGGGTCAGAACGAATTTTTCACCCTGCGTGCTTTCGAATTCGACGGCGGCATTCACCACCATCTTAACGGTTCCCTCTCTGACCAGCTGATCGACGACAATGGCGCCGCCAGTGCCAGGGCCGGCTTCAGAACCACGCGGCACGAAAAGAATGTAAAATGCGCCGCCGAACAGCAGCAGAATCGCAAGCGCTATCCATGAACTGCGCGCGGTCACAAACTCTCTGGCACTATTGGCAAGCGCTTCGACGGTCTGACGTGGCGTCAGCTTTTCTTCTTCAGCCGGCGACCGGTAGGCATAAGCAGGTCTGCGGCTCTTTTTCTTTTCCTGCTCGGCTTTCCAGCGTTCCTGCAGACGGTCTTCGCCTTCTTCTACTGCCTGATCAGCCGCCTGAGGCGATGCCTGTGGCTCTTCAGCGGAGCCGGAGCGGCAGGCTTCGCGCAGCTGACGGGCCTGGTCAGCGATACGGCCGGCATGTGCCTTTTCGATTTTATAAAGACTGTAAACATTGTCAGGCCCGGGGTTGGCGGCAAAATGGCAGAGACCGGCCTCGGCCAGGCTTTCGCTTTCGCAGCGGCAGAGGTAGTCGGTCAGCTGCTCGCGGATCAGAGCGAAATCGAACTGTTCCATGCATTGAATCGCCATTTTCTGCTGTTCTGGGTCGGCAGAGCGCAGCATGGCATTGAGCGACGACAGGGCCTGATTGAAATCGAAATTCTTGAGAATACCGAGAGCTGCCGATTTCATACGCACATCGGCAATTTTCAGACATTGCCCGAGATAAGGAAAAATCGCGTCAGGATCGACTTCGCCGAGATATTCAACGGCAGCGGTTGCCAGACCGACATTGGGGTTGGCAATCAGTTTCACGGCAGCATCTTCAAGCCCGCGCAGGCGCAGACGGCCAAGACTGTGCAGAATGGCGACCCGGATTTCGCCAGAAGTTTCTCGACCGCTGAAAAGTTTTTGCAGCAGCGCAAGCGTGCGGGCCGCCTGATCTTTATCAAGGGTCGTCAGGGCCGCGAGCTTGCCAGCCTCATCACTGCCGGCAAAAATTTTGCACAGCTGATCGTTATCGGCTGTGACTCTGTCTGGTGCAATTTTTTCTGGCGCCGCGGCAATCGCAGGCGTTGCAGAATCAGATTTTTTCTGACCTTCAGCCGCCACGCTTTTTATATATGCCCGCAGGCGACCCTTTACCGTCTCTGAAACCGGCCAATCAAGGGCTTCATTGAAGGCATCGACAACAACCTGCTGTTTTAAACTGTTGCGCAGTGTCTGATCGAGTTCAGGGTCGATCTTTTCGGCATCGAGGCGTGCAACTGCCTGACGGGCGAATCTCAGGGCATTACGGCGCGAAACCCAGGTCTGCAGCTTGCGCGTATAGGCAGCAAACTGATTGCCAAGAATACCTGATTTTTCGAGCAGTTTGACTGCCTCGTTGAGAATACCCCGCACCAGCTCGGCTTTGCGGGCCGGGGAACGTTCGGCAATTTCAAAAAGTTTGAAGGGAACCTGAACGTCGGGGTTCATTTCGAGAATCCAGCCGGCTCTGATCAACAGCTCCGGGTGATTTTCGGCAGCGAAATATTTCAGCAGGATCGGTTTGACCATGTCGAAGGGCAGAAACGGGCAGTTCTGAATGCCGGCAAGACGATCCGAGAGATCGGCAGAGAGCAGCAGTGCCTGCAGATGATTCAATGCTTCTTCTTTGTCGATCTTAACCAGACCTCTGATCGCCAGAGCCTTGATTTGCGGGTCCTTCGACGACAGCAGCGCCGGCAGATCGTTGACGAGAAGTTCCGGCTTCATGTGCACTATGGTTCTCAGTGCCGCCAGCTTAAGCGTCAGACTCTGCGAATCGAGATAGGCAGCGATACGGTCAAAACGGTCTTCGGGCCAGTTACGGCAGAAAACCCTGATGATTCTGGCGACAATTACCGGGCTGGTTTCATTAACGATCAGGTCGGGGCCAAGCTCGCGCAGCTCTTTTGGCAGTCGGGTCGGCAGATCAGAGAGAATGCGCATTTTTTCATTGTCATCGGCCTTCTGCCAGGCGCCGGTGAATTCTGACTGACCGCTCAAGGCAGCAGCCGGCGCTGAGCCGGTACCGGCAAGCCGCCCCTTGACAGCGCTGATTGCGTGACTGATCAGCATCGAACATTCAGCATCATCTTCAAAACGGCTGATTTCTTCAAGAACCTGCAGCAGTTCAGGCGAAGAACCGCTTCTGATGACTTCTTCAAGTGCAAAAATTCTGAACGACTTGATTGGGGCCTTCAGATCATCTATCAGATTCTTTTGTTCGTTATTGTTGGACACGGATAATATGATATTAGAATCTGAAGCAGTTTACAATTAAATCAGGACTTGCTGGTCATGGTCCAGACACCGTCCCATGTTTCACCGGGCGGATTCTTCATGAAATGATGGCAGCGGCTGACATACATTCTCGCCAGTTCATCACGGCGGTGCAGTTTGATGGCTGATTCAAAATCGGCGATGGCTTCTTCCCAGCGCTGCTGGCGGTAAAAATCGATACCACGGTGGGTATAGCCGATGACTTCATCCATATTCGGAAAAGACTGGATATCATGGTGATCGAGAACCTGCAGCACCTTGACCGGCTGCAGTTTGCCTTTAACCCTTATCAGGTCGACTTCACGCACCTGATAGCGATACTTCAGCTGTTCATAAGTTTTTTCACTGATGAGAATATCAGAATGATAGAACTTGGTAGCGCCTTCGAGCCTCGATGCCAGATTGACCCCGTCACCGATGACCGTGTAATCCATGCGCTTCATCGAACCGATGTTACCGACCAGAACATTGTCGGTCGCAATACCGATGCCGATCGCGATGGTTTCCTGGTTTTTCAGCATCCTGGCAGTATTGAACTGTTTGAGCGCCCGCATCATCTCGACCGCCGTAGTAACAGCACGATCAGCATCTTCGCCGGTGCTGAACGGGGCTCCAAAAATGGCCAGCATCGCGTCACCGATGAACTTGTCGAGAATGCCGCCGTGGTGAAAAAGGGTGTCGACCATGGTCGAAAAATACTCGTTGAGCATGACGACCGTTTCCTGCGGGCCGAGGCGCTCAGAAATGGTCGTAAAATTGCGGATATCGGAAAACAGAATGCTGAGTTCCTTGATCTGGCCACCGAGCTGGGCATCGCCATCCATGAGCTGATCGGCAATTTCCTTGGTCATGTAGCGGGCCAGAGTACCTTTGAGGCGCTTTTCGACCGACAGGTCTTCGATGATCATCAGACCACCCATCGGCTGATCATAAACATCTCTCAGGGGCACCACCGCCATATTGATCGAAGCTTTGCGCCCCTGCATGTTCGTCAGCTCGGTATCAAAGAAGGTATCGCTGTCATTGCGGGCAATGACGCGGCGCAGACTGTCGACGACCCAGTGATTGTCGCCGGTAAAAAAGATGTCGGCATATTTTCCGATGACCTGATGATCTTCAGCACCGAGGATGCGCAGCGCCACCGTATTGGCCTTCTCGATGCGGCGCATGTTGTTAACGCTGATGACGCCGTTGCTGAGGCTTCTGAGAATGCTTTCACTGTAGTTGTTGGCGTTGAGCACTTCGTTGAACAGCTTGGCATTTTCGATGGCGATCGAGGCCTGGGCCGAGAAGCTGCGCAGCTTTTTCTCGTCAAGGCGGTTGAACGCCCCGCCCTTTTTATTAAGGACCTGAGTCACACCGATGATAGTGCCGGTCTTGTTGATCAGCGGCATACAGAGAATATTGCGGGTGCGGTACCCGGTTCTGCGATCGACTTCGGGGTTGAACCTCGGGTCTTTATAGGCATCTGGAATATTGACCGTCTGGCCGGTAGTGAAAACTTCGCCAGCAATGCCGCGGTTTGCCGGGATGCGGATTTCCTGATCGTGCATGCCGAGCGCAACCTGCGACCAGAGTTCGTTACCCTTGGTATCATGCAGAAAAATAGTGGCGCGCTCACAGTTGAGAATCATGGTAACCGCTTCCATGAGCTTTTCAAGCAGCGGTTTCAACTGCAGTTCAGAAGAAATGACCGAAGTGATTTCGAGCAGATGCGACTCATTCTCACGCGCCTGCTTTGTCTGCTCGAATTGATGGGCATTATGAAGCACTCGGGCCGAATTGTCGGTCACCTTTTCAAGCACAGCCATGATCTGCGGCGACGGGGGCATTTGCTTGAGGTTCATCAACTCAAGAACGCCGATGATCTGGCCGGTTCTGGCAATCTTGACCGGCAGACAGATCAGGTTATTCGTCTGAAAACCCGTCTGTTTATCAATTTCTGAGTTGAATAAGGGGTTGGTATAAGCATTCGAAGAAATTATCGGTTCGCCGGTTTCAAAAACCGCGCCGGCAATGCCCTTGTCAGCCGGAAACCTTATTTCTTCGATGTTTTCTCCGACAAAAACCCGCGAAAACAGTTCGCCCGAGTCGGCATCGAAAAGAAACAGCGTGCCGCGTTCGGCACCGGCAATATCAGAAGTTATTTCGACAAGAAGCTGCAGCAGGTTATCGAGAAGCCTTTCACTGACATTGAGCAGGTCAGCGACCTGCTCGAGAATATCAGTGAGCACTCTGGCATAATCACCGCTTTCAGCAGTTTTTACACTGCCGACAAGCTGTTTGATCTGGTGGTCATCGAGCTTTTCTGTGAGTATACGGTGAATTATCCCGGCGCTGTTGTCCATCTGTTTTATCGCTGATTTGAGGATGCCCGAATATTTTAACCTGTAGCGACCTCATGTTCAAGCTGTCGCCCGACAAAGCCTGGCAGGCTTTGTCGGGCAGCCGGGAACCGTATCTATCAAGAGTCAAGCACATCTCTTATTTTTTTCGCCAGAATCTTCTTTGAAAAAGGCTTCTGCAGAAAGTTAAAACCACTCTCGACCTTTTCACAAAGGAGTTCGGTATCAGAGGTGTAGCCAGACATGAAAACAACGCGCATACCAGGCCTGCTGCTGCTGATTTTGAGAAAAAGTTCGCGACCGTTCATTTGCGGCATCAACACGTCGGTCAGCAGCAGATTGATTTTATCTCCGTATTCTTTAACGAGCTGAAGAGCGGTTTCGGGTCGGTTGGCTCCCAGAACGCGATACCCGAGCGATTCAAGATGATTGGTGCAGATATTCAACAGCGCCGGCTCATCTTCAACTACCAGAATGAACTCGCTGCCATGCGGCAGTGAGTCTGCGACATCCACTTTTTTCTTCAGATCCGCGTCGCCCACGACCGCCGGCAGATAGATAGAAAAAATCGTGCCTTTGCCTGGCTCGCTTTCGACGTTGATAAACCCCTTGTTCTGGCTGACAATGCCATAAACGGTCGGCAACCCGAGCCCGGTTCCTTTTCCCGACTCCTTAGTGGTAAAAAAAGGCTCGAAAATGCGGGCGAGTATTTCCCGACTCATGCCGCAACCGTTGTCCTCAACTTTGAGCAGCACATAACTGCCTGGTTGCCAGCCTGAACAGAAAGGTGCATCGTCTGCCATGAACTCGACATTGCTGACTTCGACAAAAATGTTGCCATTTCCGGCTACTGCATCTCTCGCGTTTACCACGAGATTGGCAAGAATCTGATCGACCTGAGCTGGGTCCATGTTGACCTGGCATCTCTGTGCGCAGGGCTTTAAAGCAAGAGCTATATTTTCTCCGACCAGTCTTTTCAGAAGCTTAAGAATGTTGCCCACGGTTTCACTCAGATCGAGCATCCGGGGCGCAATCGCCTGCTTGCGGGCAAATGCCAGCAGCTGGCGCGTCAGTTTGGCAGAGCGCTCACCGGCCGCGACTATCTCTCTGATATTGTTGTAAATATCTGAAGTCGGATCAAGGCGCAGCATGGCCATTTCGGCGTTGGCATTGATGATCTGCAGCATGTTGTTAAAATCATGGGCAACTCCACCGGCAAGCTGCCCGATAGCTTCTATTTTCTGAGACTGATGCAGCTGCGCCTCAAGCAATGACCGCCGCTCTTCTCCGATGGTCATTGCTTTTGCCTGTTCAATGGAAAACAGCGCGAAAGCTACGTCATCAGCCGTTTCAGACAACAATTCCAGCTCTTCGTCTTCAATACCGATGTGGCGCTCGACCAGAACCCCGATCCGGCCGAAGAAGCGGCCTTCATGTTCAAGATTGTTGCAGAGAAATTCGTATTTTCCCTTGAGGCCGCTCAGCCAGCATCGATCTTCTTCGTTTTCAATCTTGTCAAATTCAGCTGCCGACTTATCAGAAAGACAGTTAGCACAGGCCGGCAGCAGTTTTTTATCAAATTTTTCTTTCAGGCATATCTGCTCACCACCAAAACCCGCATAACTGCTGCCACAATACCTGCCGGTCCTGTCGACAAGCAAAACCCAGGCTCCCCAGTAACCGCGATGCTCTACCAGCAGGTGACAGATTCTGTCGATAAGTTTGTCCGAATCCTTTTCCATGAGAATCTGCTGATGAATATGTCTTATGGCGCGCAGCACACGGTTGAGATGGCGAATTCTCTGATCCACTTTGAGCCGCTCGGTAATATCCTGACCAACTGCGAGCAGCCCGGCGGTTTCGCCATTACCGTTACGTATGGCATTGGCGAACCATTCAATGTGCCTTTTCTCACCGTTTTTGGCGGCAATTGTATTTACCGAACCGGTTATGGGAGAGCCATTCAGGCACTGATACAGCAATTCATCTTTTCTCATCAGATCATTGCCGCGGAAGAAAATGTCAAAAAAGTCGCGGCCTTTTATTTCGTCGAGTTTATAACCGGAAAGCGCGGCGAAATAAGGGTTAAATCTGATGATTCGCCCATTCTTGTCGAGAACCAGAATGATCGCCTGGGCGGTCTCGAGAATAACCTCGGCAAAATCTCTTTCAGCAATCAGCTCAGCCGTTCTCTCTTCTACAAGATCTTCGAGACGGTCATTAAGGCTTCTCAGTTCATCCTGGGCTTCTATCAGTTCATTATTGCGGCGGGATGCGGCTTCGTAGCTCGAAAGCAGCAGAGAAAGCATCTGCTGCTGATTGGCGGTGATAAAACGCTTTTTTCCGGCAAAAATAACTTCGACTCCGATACGTACCCGGTCTGAGCCGAAAAGCCGACGGTTGGCAAGAATCTGCTGAATATGATTCAGAAGATAATCCTGCTGAAAAGGCTTGGTAATGAAATTGTCGGCGCCGCACGCCAGGCCCTCGATAATGTCTTCCGGGTTTGTCAGAGAGGTGAGCAGAATTACCGGAATATCGAGGGTTTCTTCGCGCCCCTTGATCTCACTGCACAGTTCAAAACCATTCATCTCAGGCATGACAATATCGGTAAGAATGAGATCAGGCTTTCTTGCCTTGATCAGCTCGATGGCTACCCGGCCATTCTCGGCAACTCTGACCTCGAAACCGTCGTTTTCGAGTAGATTCTGCAGTGTCTGTGCCTGTGTCGCGCTATCTTCAACCAGTAAGATATCTATTGTGGATGTTTTTTTGGCGTCCATTCGGATCCCCCTGTCATCGATCTGTGTAATTTTTCCAGAAGAGAAGCAATTTCCGAGGGCGACAGAATATTTGCTGCAGCCTCAAGCTTAACAGCCTCCCCGGGCATTCCGAAAACGACCGAGCTTTCTTCGCTCTGGGCGATCGTAATAGCCCCCTTTTCACGCAAAATCTTTAATTCATGAGCTCCATCACGGCCCATACCGGTCAAAAGAACTGCGGCGGCATCGCCGCCGATCTCTTCGGCAATAGAACGGAAAAGAAAAGAAACCGAGGGGCGGACCCCGTTTTCCGGAGAATTGTCGGAAAGAATCAGGCGCAGATTTCTGTCTATACCCATATGTTTCTTTTCCGGTGCCACATAAACATGCCCTGGCAGTGCCGGCAGCCCCTGAGCCGCAACTTTTACCGGCAATCGACAAAAACTGCCCAGCCAGCTGACGAAGCCTTCAATGAAACCGGCCGCAATATGCTGCACAACCAGAACCGGAACAGAGAAATCTTCAGGAAGCCCTGACAGAATTTTCTGCAGTGCAATTGGCCCGCCGGTAGAGGCCCCGATTGCCACGACCCGCATCTTTGAAGCCTGACACTGCCTGGTGCCAGCGGCCACATCATGGTTCACACTGCTGAGATTACGACGCAGTCTGGTTACAACCCTGATTTCCGACATCAGCTTGACGGTTTGTATCAGCTCTGCCGCCGCCTTGGCATGTTCAGGGCTGGTTACACCCGGCGGTCGACATAGAACTGCGAGAGCACCGGCCTCGATTGCGTCGAAAGCATGCGACACCTGATCAGAAGACATATTGCCACTTACAATAACAATCGGCACCGGGTATGTTGCCATTATCTGCCGGGTTGCCGACAAACCGTCAAGTTTTGGCATGTTTATATCCATGGTGACGATATCCGGTTGCAGCTTTTTGACAGCGGCGAGCGCTTCACCGCCATCGGCAGCAAAACCGGCAATACTGATGCCCGGGTCTGTGACAAGAATGTGCGCGAGCAATTCTCTTGCAGCCACCGAATCATCGACTATCAGAACTTTTATTTTCTTTTCCATCAGATAAGTTTATTTATCACCTCGATGAGATTACTCTGATCAAAACTGCTTTTTACAATGTATGCGTCAGCTCCGGCGTCGATGCCACGTTCGCGGTCTTCGCGCGATTCAAGAGCCGTAACCAGAACCACCGGCATTTCGCAGAGCTTCTTGTCGGCCCGCACTCTGGCGGTTAATTCAAAGCCGCTCATTCTTGGCATGTCAACGTCTGAAACGAGCAGATCGAATTCTCCGGTTCTTGCCTGCGAGAAAGCGTCGGCGCCATCAACCGCAGTGGTGACGACAAAGCCTGCATTTTCGAGAATCGTTTTGAGCAGTGTTCTGGAGGTAATTGAATCTTCTGCAACCAGAATCCGGCGGCCGTCAACTGCGGTTTCCATTTCACCTGATTTTTGCCTGGTCTGCACCATTGCTGCAGAAATAACCAGATCCGGAACATGAATTACCGGAACCAGCCGGCCGTTACCAAGAATGGTGGCACCAGCGATATTACGTACCCGGCTGAGCTGGCGCCCCAGCGTTTTTACCAGCACCTGTAATTCATCGACAACTCTGTCGACCCTGAGAGCCAGACGAGAACCGGCGGCGGCCAGAATTACCAGATTGGCAAAAACCTGCCTGGAATCGGTTTTTTTCAGCAGCAACCTTTCGCGCGTCGCCGAACGCACATCGAGAATCTGGTCGAGATGTGTCAGAGACATCACATTGCCATCGAGCATAACCGTTTCCCGACCCTCGACGGTTTTTATGGCATTTTGTTTAATCCGGACGGTCTTTTCGACATAAGAAGTGGGAATGACGAACATTGCCTCATTCACTTCGATCAGTACCCCGCGAAAAGTTGCCAGCGACATCGGCAACGTAATGCGAAAGGTGGTGCCTGAATCTTTTCTGGATTCCACCTTGATCGTACCACCGAGCTTTTCGACCTTTTCCTGCACAATTGCCAGGCCCAGACCACGCCCAGAGATATCGGTAATAATCGGACTGGTGGAAAGCCCGGATTTAAAAATCAGAGCAAGTGCCGATTCTCTGTCGAGTTTTTCAGCTTCTCCCTGCGAGATTAAACCCTTCTTTAACGCTTTACCGATTAACGCAGCTGCATCGATACCGCAGCCGTCGTCACTCAGAGCGATGACAAACTGACGACTCTCGTTGGTAGTAAGTTCAAGGCAGATCTTTCCCTTTTCTGCCTTTTTATTGAGCTTTCTGCAATCAGGTTTTTCAATACCATGATCCACGCAGTTACGCAGTAAATGCACCAGAGGATCTTTCAGCTCTTCAAGAATTCTCTTGTCGATCTCAATTTCGGCACCAGATATATGTATCTCTGCATCTTTACCCTGGTAAAGGCACAAGTCACGAATCAGTTTCGGAAACGCTTCTGTCAGAGAAGTTGCCGGCAGCATCAGCACACTTTTCATTGTCTCAAGATGCTCATCCACCATGCGGCGCATCGATCGCAGATCCTGATCTGAGGTTTGTGAAACGGCTGTTATGCGTCTGCTGAGATCATCGAGACGCATTTCCAGCTTTTCGGCGATTTCCCTCATTTCTTCGGCTTTTAACGAACCGCTGCGCTGAGTCAGACAGTTAACCCGGCACTCCTCGACAAGCTTGCGGACCTCGCGGATTTCGAGCAGACGCTGCTGTAATGAGACTTTCATCTGCACCATTTCTTCTGCCTGAAAGAGAAGCGGGTCAAGCTTTTCTACCGGAATTCTTACTGTCTGACCCGTAAAAACACGGTATGTGTCGATCGGCGACTGAAGATCCTGGTTTATTTCAGGCTCTTCAGGTAGTTCCGTATCTCCGGGCTGCTGATTAACTGCAGAATGCGGTTCGCCGGTGGCGGAGTTTTCAGGAGCAGAACTGTTTGCTTCCTGCTCCTGAACCAGTTTTTCTGCCGCCTCCTTCAATTGTCGAATCAGCTCTTTCTGCCGTTTTCTGGCTTCGGCCGTGCGACCGGCTGCAAGATCAACGATCTGATCGGCAACGAAATCCATGGTTGCATGCAGCAGACTGCACAGCTCTTTTTCAATTCGGCAGCGGCCGCTCTTCAAGTGTGAAAAAATGGTTTCGGCCGGTTGACAGAGGGCTTCGATGTCGCGCAGGTTAACAGAACGGGCTGCCCCTTTCAGGCTGTGCACTTCGCGAAACAGCTTTTCGATCAGACCGGCATCGGTTCCGGCTGAACTTTTCTCGAGTTCGAGAAGCCCGGCGGTAAACAGGCGCACATGCTCTTCAGCTTCAATTCTGAAGGTTTGCAGCATCCGTCGATTAAAATCCGCGTCCCGTTGGTCCATTTATTTCAGGCCCCTTTTATCTTGAACTGGTCCACCAGTTTTCGCAGTTTCTGCCCCAGATCATTGAGGTTTTTCGCTGCCGTCTCTGACTGTTTCATTGCTGAAGCATTCTGAGAACCGGCCTGATTGATGTTTTCCATCGCCACCCCGATCTGATCCATGCCAACCACCTGCTGCTGGCTCGATGCCAGAATCTGAGTTGCAACCTGAGCCGCTTCCAGCGACGTATCGGTCAACACTTTAACCGCTTCGCCGGTCTGTGCCGATTGTTTAACCCCGGCTTCAACAGCTTTTGAACCCTGCTCGGTAGCCATGACTGCCACGTTCGTCGCCTTCTGAACATCGGTAAGAATGGCGCGAACTTCTGCTGTAGCCTGTTTAGACTGCTCAGCCAGACTCTTGATTTCCTGTGCCACGACCGAGAAGCCTTTGCCGTGTTCGCCAGCGCGGGCAGCTTCGATACCGGCATTTACCGCCAGAAGATTCGACTGGTCGGCAAGATCGGTTACCGTGGCAATGATGCCGCCGATCGCCTGACTCTGCTCACTCAGGCGCAATATGGTCTGAGCGATAGCAGACATCTGCTCTTTGATATGCTGCATCGTGTAATTTGTCTGCTCGACCGCTGCTTTTCCTGTCTGGGAAACCTGAACGACTCTCTGGGCACTGTCGGCGACATTTTTTGCCTTGTCTGCCGATAATCTGGCAGCCTGCCTGACCTCCTCAACCGTGGTCATGGTTTCGTTGATGGCAGTGGCTGATTCAATTGCACCGGCGGCCACCTGTGAGGTCGAAACGAGAATTTCGTTCGATGACGTCGCCAGAACGTTGATACCATCGGAAATTTCCTGAATCTGTTCGCGCAGCGCTTCAATCATCTGGGCAAACGATCTGGTCATGACGCCAAGCTCATCGTTTCGTGCCTGCTGTGACGAGAGATCAATCGAAAGATCGCGGGCCGAAATGCTCCTGGCCGCCTGGATACAGAGATTGAGAGGCTGGGTAATGCCGTAAGTGAGAACGACGGCGATAATCAAGGCGACAATCAGGGCAAACACCCCGAGCATCAGCATACTGCTGCGTGTTTCGCCATGACTTTTCTGGGCTTCGCCATATCTTTCAAGAGTATGAAGATTCGATGATTCAGCCAGCTTTTCGGTGATCTCCACCAGTCCGCTGATGCCGGTATAATCGTCAGCGAAAATTATATCGTTCGCCTCTTCGATCTTTCCGTCTTGAACCAGCTTGAAAGTCTGATCGTGGGTTTTCCAGACTTCGCCCTTCATTTTCTCGATGTTCTGCAATAAGTCCAAGGTCTTTTTATCACTTGCGGGAAGTAATTCCTTGAGCTGCACGAGTTCAGCATCAAACGCTTTACGGGCCTGCGAATAATCTGCGGTCAGCTGGTTGATTTCGTCTTCAGCAGCGTTGCGGGATTTGCGTAACAGCACGTTTCTCACCTGAATCGACATCTCACGCCCATGATCGATCATTTTTGTCGCAAACCCAAAACAGGCCATTTCGACCTTGACTATTTCGTCAAGCGACTCCTGAACTTTTGCCATTGCATTCATGCCCACCACGATCAGAGCAGCCATAAACAGCATTATCAGAATAAAACTCAACCCCAGACGATAACCGACTTTCATAGCATGCAACACCTTTCCGTATTCTGTTCTTTTTTCAAACTTTAATTGAAAAAACCGCCCAAAAGATCAATCCGGCCGCGCCGCAGATTCTTGATGAATCAGCATTCCCGGGTCATTTAGAATCCTGTCAGCATCGAGAACTATCAGAGAATCTGAAGTCACTCCTTTGAGAAAATCTGCGCGCAGCCCGTTTATCGTCAGCAGCGAGGACTGCAGTTCTTCGTCGTATATTCTCCTGCTGCCAAGAATCCAGTCAGCCATAATACCGAACTCCATTCTGTTGTTGCGCAGAATGATCACCTTGTTGAGCTCACCCAGCCCCTTCTCAGGCAGACCGAAAAATTTTCTCAGATCAACGACAGAAACAATCTGCCCGCGAACGTTTACAATACCCAGGATGAAGGCCGGCAACCCGGGGATTACCGTGTAATCTTTCAGCGGATAGACTTCTCTGACAAATTCAGACGCAAATGCGTAAGTTTCGCCACCAAGAGCGAAAACAACCGTGTCGAAGCCTGCACTTTTAAAGGCAGACTGTTCCGATTCCCGTGCGAGTAAAGCCGCGCGGGCCTTGAGAACTGCACTGCTGTCGCCTGCCGAAGCTAATTTGCTTTTTTCGGTCAATCGATACCTCCTGAACGCATCGTTATCTGTATAATTTCACGCAGCCGGCCAGCTGTAAGCCCACCGGATTCAGGCAGGACGGCGTCATGAGCAAAGCCCGCAATCAGATCGATAACATTGGTGAAACTTCTGGCCGCAGCTTTGTTTTTGCCAAGCCGCAACATCAGATTGCCCATGGCAAAATGACCCATGAAGTAGTCTGGATGTAGATAAAGAGCTTTCTTCAATTCCTCTGTCGCCTCAGGAAGTTTTCCAAACTCCTGAAGAATTGTAGCCTTGAGATAATGCAGACGCGCATCGAGTTTGTGACTCTCCAGCGCGGAATCGCACAAAGTCAAAGCCTCTAAAAGTCTGCCCTGATCGGCCAGCGCCTCGATCTGCCCGGCCTGGTCATTTGCGGCCGGAATCTCAACGGTTTTTATCTCGGGTATTGCTGCGCATGGCAAAGTCGGCTGCAAAACCGGGCAGAGTGGAGTTTCTGTCGGGCCGGGCGGCCATGATGCCGGCGAGGAATCAGCCGTTTCGGTTTTGCCAGGCATCATGCCTGCAGACGTCGGAGTTTCCTGAATCAGATTCTCTCCCTGGGCCACTTTGCGAAAAACGATGGCTTCGCCAATATGCCATGGCCTAAGTTCGCGAGCGACATCGATCGAAAGTTCAGAGGCGCTGACCACGAAAATACTTTCCTGCAGCATACAGTGACAGAATTTTTCGGTGATTTGTCTGACAGCGTCCGGCGAAAAATACATAAGCACATTGCGGCAGAAAATAATGTCCATTGAAGCGGTGTTGTTTTCATGGTCCGGGAACTTATCGGTCGCCAGATTTAAGGGTGCAAAGTTAACCATTTTGTGGATCGCCGGAGAAATTGCATACCGCCCGCGGGCAAGCGAACGAAAATAGCCTTCTTTCAGCCATTTGGGAGCATTACGAAATGACCAGTCGGTATAAATACCGCCGGTTGCTTTACGCAGCGAACTGGCGTTCAAATCGGTGGCCAGAATGGTGACGTTCCAGTCAGGCCGGTGAAACAACGATCTTTTTACTGCGATGGCCAGAGAATAAGCTTCTTCACCACTGGAACAGCCGGCGCTCCAGATACGCAAAGTCCGCCCAAGGTTTTCTTTGCGCCTGATCAGGTCAGGCAGGATTTTCTCTTCAAGTGCTCTGAATATGGCGGGCTCACGCCAGAAGTAAGTTTCGCCGACGGTCAGCAGCCCGGCAAGAAATTCCATCTGCGCAGCAGAAAGAGACCTGCCTTTGAGCCAGTCAAGAAATTCGTCGGCCCGGGAAAAACCAAACTCGTTTACGGCGGCCAGCAGCTTTTGTTTGACATCTGAATGGCGTTCGAGAGAAAAATGAAGACCAGTGGAAGTTTCTACGTAATCGAGAAACTCATCCAGCATAAACCGTGAAATGTTTTCAGATTTTTTCTGGCCGTCAGGCTGGGTACAGTCTGAATTATCAACGGTGTTTTTTGGCATGCGGTCAGGCCTTTAAAGCGTTTTCAAGTGACCTTTCCTCGTTGTCGGAAAGAAAGAGGTCGAGATCGAAAATAAGAATGAGTTCACCGGAAATTTTTGCAGCTCCACGCAGCTGAGGAGCAAAAGCGAGCGGATCTTCCAGGCGAACGAGCTGTTCAGAGGAAACTTCTCTGAGCCCCTCTACGGAATCCGCGATCAGGGCAACGGTTCTCTTCTGTGTTTTGGCAATGATAAAACGATCATCTACCATGAGATTACGATCGGCAAAGCAAAAACGCCGGCGCAGATTTATCACGGGCACAATTCGCCCGGCAAGATTGATGGCGCCGGCAACAATTTCCGGGGCTTCGGGGAGCGGAGAAATCTGTACCGCCCTGATAACCTTTTCAACACAGGCAAGCGGCAAGGCACAATGAGAATCGCCGACCGAGAATACCACGATCTTGTCAAACATATGCCAGAACCCTCTTCAGCAGATCTTTCAAATTGCAGGCTGAATATCTGTAGCCTTGAATGTTTATTTGTCTGTGTTTCAACCGGCGCTGATTTGATAATACCATTTCAGCAGCCTGAAAGTCCAACGAGAAAAAGTTTCGGGAACCTGCAGACGATGAAGTCGACGCCGCTGGATTTTAGTTAAATATGCTGATATCCTTTCAAATAACTCAGATAACAGGAAAGGTTAAAAAATGAAAAAAGTTGATAAACTTTTTAAGAACGCAACGGTTCTCACCGTCGATGAAAAATTCAACCAGTTTCCGAATGGCGCCGTCGCAGTCTCTGGCGACGCAATTGTGGCAGTTGGCCCCCAGGAAGAAATCTGCAAACAATACGAAGCCGCCGAAGTGCTTGACTGCCATGGCAAGATTCTCATGCCCGGCCTGGTTAACGGCCATACTCACGTTCCGATGACACTGCTGCGCGGTTTGTCAGACGATCTGCGCCTCGATGTCTGGCTGATGGGTTACATCATGCCGGTCGAACGCGAATTCGTTTCGCCCGAAATGGTAATTCTCGGCACCAAGATTGCCTGCGCCGAAATGATCCGCTGCGGCACCACCACTTTCGCCGACATGTATTATTTTGAAGAACATATCGCCAAAGCCACTGCCGAAGCCGGCATGCGCGCCATCTGCGCCGAAAGTGTTCTCAAGTTCCCCTCACCCGATGCACAGTTTTACGAAGAATCGCTGACCCGCACCCGCACGTTCATCGAGCAGTACAGCAAACACCCGCTGATCGTTCCGGCCATTGCGCCGCACGCTCCCTACACCTGCACCCCCGAGATCCTGCAGGCCTGTGCCTCGATTGCCCGCGAATTCGACGTGCCGCTGATGATCCACCTTGCCGAAACCGCGTGGGAAGTCGACGCTCTGCGTGCTGAACACGGCGTTCCGGTCATTCCGTATATCAAGCGCCATCACCTGCTCGACACCAAACTGATCGGTGCCCACCTCGTTCACATAGACGAAGGCGAAATCCGCGATCTGGCCAAATACAACTGCGGCGGCGTTCATAACCCCTCTTCAAACATGAAACTCGCCTCAGGCACCGCACCGGTCACCAAGATGGTCGAACTGAACATGAACGTCGGTATCGGCACCGACGGCCCCGCTTCGAACAACGACCTCGATATGTTCGAAGAAATGCGCCTCGCCTCGTTCCTGGGCAAGCTGCAGACCGGCGACCCCACTTCCCTGCCGGCTAAGACCGTCATCTACATGGCCACCCGTGGCGGCGCCAAAGCCCTGCACCTTGACAAGCTCACCGGTTCTATCGAGCCCGGCAAACGTGCCGACATGATTCTTGTCGATATCGACCCGGTTCACAACGCCCCCCGCTTCATGCGTGACCCGGATGGCCTCTATGCCCAGATCGTCTATGCCGCCAAATCTACCGACGTAACTCACGTCATGGTCAACGGCAGCTGGCTGATGAAAGAGCGCCAGCTGCTGACTATCGATGAGTCTTCACTGCTTACCGAAGCTAAGGCTTTTGCTGCCAAGGTTGACAAGTTTCTGATGGAAAGAGAGCAGTCGCTGCTTTCGAAGCTCGTCACCATCGGTGGCGCCACCCAGGAAGAAAGCTTCGAAATTCAGACCAAGGTCAGAGTCGACGATATCGCCGCCGTTCTCGAAAAGATCAATATGCCCGAAATCGTTATCGAACAGAAGAAGCACTACAAACAGTTCGACACCTATTTCCGCTTCAACAATACCGATCAGATGATCCGCTACCGCGAAGACGAACTGATCGACGAGAAGGGCGCGGTCAAGAACGTGCGCTCACGCCTGACCCTGATCGGCGAAACCAAGCACGGCGTCAACCCCGAAAGCAAGATTCTGCTCTCACGCAGTCGCTATCTTGCTGCCGCTGGCAACTCACTGCGCTTCTATCGCGAATATTTCAGACCTGATTCAGTATTTGAAGTGCAGAAAGACCGTCAGAGATTCCATGTTCTGTTCAAGGGCATCAAGTTCTTCATCAACGTCGACACGATGAACCAGCCCGAAATCGGCAAATTCGTCGAAATCAAGAGCAAGACCTGGAGCCGCATCGACGCCGAGCAGAAAACCAAGCTCGTTTCTTCACTGCTCAGCTTCCTCGGCCTCAAAGCCGACGCCGCGATTCACGAAGACTATCACGAACTCAAGTAATCTTTGCTAAAGCAAAAAGCGCACTGTCAGTCGACAGTGCGCTTTTTGCTTTAGTTGATTTACCAGGCGAAGTCGTGGCGTTTAGGGTAATTGAATTTATGTTCATACTGCCAGGGCGAATTCTTTTTCGGGCAGAAAACCTTGTGAACGCTTGCCGAAATCATGGTGTCGCGTGGCAACCCCTTGAGCGCCATGGCACTCGAACCGCGCGGGTAAAACAGCCAGACCGCCGTCGTATAAGGGCGCATGCCGCCGTTGACGATCTGAATGAAGCGCTCGCGGAAAAGCTTGTGCTTGCCTTCGTCGGCGGTGAATTCGACATCGATGAAGGCGCGGGTAATCACTTCGGGCGAATTATTGAAGACCCGTATTTTGATAAAAGGGTCATAATTTGCCTTTGAATATGGGTCGGCGGCAAATTCGACCGTGATGATTTCGAGCAGAGCCGGGTCGACAAAGCCGGTCTGGGTATCTTCCCTTGCTTCCTGGGCTGATACTTCTGACTGAAAAATCCAGAAAGCTGCCAGACCGCACAAAATCGCGCAAAACAACAAAGTTCGCATCGTTTTAAACATTTTCTGCCTACAACATTGATAAATAAGGTTACCCGCCTTCTTTATCGACTCATCTGCAACCTTTATTAACCGATGTATATCAGGCACCGGCGAAAAACTGCCCGGCCTCGAAAGTCTGCCGTTTTTCCGGTAAATCTGCTTATTGTTGCTGCCCGGATATGGTTTCGGGATGTCAGTTTTTGGAGTATAATTATCGGGTAGCGGAGAAAAATAAAATGTACACTAGAAAACTTTTCGGTCTGTCTTTGCTCGCAGGTCTTACCTGTGCAGGCCTTACGGTTGCCCGACCGGCTTTTGCCGACCTGACGAACCGCATCGACGCCACCCACATACTCGCACGCGAATACGAACTGCCAAAACAAGGCGTTGGTGCCGCTGTGGGAGTCGCTTATGCCGACGGGCAGACCGATATAAGAAGAGTGCGCCGCACGGCAACCCCGAAGCAGCTCGGTCAGAAAGAAACCTTCTGGACCAACAACATCGCCAGCGGCAAGTTCGAACAGATAACCGCTACTCTGCGCGCCATCGGCACGCATTGCCATGTGTTCGTTCAAGACACTCAGACAGTCGACCAGTCAGCGATTACCCGGGTTCAGAAACAGTTCGACGAGCAGATTTACCCGGTCAATACCGGTCATTTCGGCAGCGAAAACAAACCCGGTCTCGATGGCGACCCGCGCATCACTCTGCTGATGCTCGACATCCAGGATGGCTACGCCAACCCCAACGACGGTTACGTTGCCGGCTATTTCTTTGCCGGCGACCAGATGCTGCAGTCTGAATTCGAAAGTCACAGCAAGGTCAAAAGCAACGAACGCGAAATTCTCTACCTCGATACCTACCCCTGCGACCCGAAGGCCTCTGATTATCTCGAAATCGTCGCCCACGAATTTCAGCACATGATTCACAACAACCTTGACCGCGACGAAGTCACCTGGGTTAATGAGGGTTGCTCACAGATTGCCCCGGTATTCTGCGGTTTTCGCCCGCCCGGCCACTACAAGCTTCTGAAAGACGATCCCGACCGCAGCCTGAACAACTGGGCAAAATGGAACCCGATGCCGGATTACGGTCAGGTCTACCTCTGGAACCAGTTCATCGTCGATCACTGCCTGCCCGATGCCGCCAGTCGATCAGGCTTTTTCAAGACTCTCGTTGCCAGCAAAAAGAAAAGCATCGGCGGTTATATCAATGCTCTCAATGGCATCAACCGCAGTTTCTCCGATACATTTACCGACTTTTCGATAGCTAACCGCATCAATGACCCGCGGCTCGCCAAAGGTCGCTACGCCTATACTCAGAGCGCACTCAAGAAGTTCAGACTGCCGCCGACCAAGCATGTTAAGACTTTTCCGCAGAAAGTCAGTGATTCAGTCTACGTATGGGGCTCAGACTCGATATTCGCCGACATTTCGAACGTGGCCAGCCGCCTGAAAATCTCTTTCAGCGGTTATCGTCGTTCGATCGGCTCAACTCAGCCATATTTCAGACTTGCCGCCATCCTGCAGGATTCGACCGGCATTCAGCCGCCGAAAATCACCTTTTTCAATCTCGACGTCAACCCGGCCGACAAAAACCGGTTGATCGGTTCGATCGAGGTGAACTGTGACGGCAGCTATGATGCTCTCAACATCGTCATCATGGCCCTTGCCCCCGAAGAGATCGACGACGCCACTTACATGCCGGCTTCGGGCTTTATTTACGATCTCAATTTCGAAGTTGTCGAGGCAATCGCCAATGCCAGCCGCGGCACCCACAATCTCGACATGAACGCCTTCATCGAAGCGGTCAACAGCGCCGCCAGCGATTACTCGGTCGCCAATATCAGAATGCGCGAACATTATGCCAATCTGCTGATCAGAACCGTGAAACGTGATATCGAAATGGGGTCGCTGACCACCGTCGATTCATTCATCGAATCAGCCGCCGGCAATCAGAATCTGGCGCCTTTTGCCCGTGACATTTCGGGTATGCTGCTGTTTTTCCGCAATCAGCAGAGCAGCGTTTTCTCTGACGACGATCTGCAGAACCGCATCGAAATGCTCGGTAATTTCAAATAATCAGGCGTCGATCTCGATTCTGATTCTGAATGTCGAGCCGTCGCTAGACTCGCTGACATTGCTGACTGACCCGAGCTGGCCGGCTTTTTCCTTGATCGCTTCGCGGTAAACGTCTTTCAGCACGGCATTTATTGCGGCTCTGGCTTTTACCGCCAGCTCAGCCATCTGCTCGGCCAATCGGGAAGCCAGTTCAGAACCTGGTGCTTTCTCAAGCACCGTACCGGCGGCAAGAGCTTTTTTTATCCGCTCTTCCATCCAGTTGATCGATTCCTCATACATACGGGTATTATGAGCCTCCGGAACAGCAATGCTGAGCCGCATTTCCATTGTAGCAGGGTCAAAAATTGCGGTTTGCCCCGATGGTGTCGGCATGACCAGGCCGGCTTCGGTTTCCTGAAAGCCGGCTTCGATCAGGCGCTTTTTCAGCATTTCCTGCATGCGTTCGGGCGGAAGAATGTCGAGCAGCGGGAAATTGAGGCGAAAATCAGCAAGACGGTTGCGCAGATTCTCTGAAAGAAGAACCTCGATCGGTATTCTAATTGCGTATGAGCGACTCATAAATCTGCTCCTGTTCGTTCATATTTTCGACAATGCCGGCGACCCCTTTATTGAAAGCCTCGAATTCAAGATCAAGACCATAGGCTTTTGGCGCCCCGGCGATGAATTTTTCGTCATCGATACAGACACAGCCTTCGCCAGACCAGTAAGCGACCGCTTTGCGCACCGAAGCGACAAAGTTAACGACATAGGCAAGAGTATTTGGAAGATTCATCTGACGCTGATCGAGTGTTACCTCGATGCAGCGACAGGGTCTGGGCGTGTGCCCGAACAAAGCCGCCGGAAACTGCGCCCTGATCAGGGTATTGACCGCCGCCAGATAATCTGCGGCCCTTTCGATCAGAAACTCACGCAGCGGCAGTTCGACATTGGCCGGCTCGTTAAAAAAGCACTGCCAGTCGACCTGAGTCGGCGTTACCCGCTGCCAGGTGATATGACAGGCCTTGATCAGCCAGTTTGCCGAATTTTTGGCCAGCCACGGAAACGAATACAATGAAAAATCGTTATGGCAGATGCTTATCAGCAAAGCGTCTGCCGGCAAAGCGACCGGAAAAAGCGGCTCTTCACTGGTAACCCGCCGCAGCATCTGCTCATACAGCCTTTCGGCGCCACGATGCGAGAATCTGAACTCGAGGTTCTGCCAGAAATCGGCATCGGCCGGCGAAAAGCGTTTAGTATAGCCATTCACATCAAAAAGAAAGCCGCGCAGCCCGAAAGTCGACGAGATAAAGCGCTTAACAGCCGCAGAAACCATTACCTGCCAGCGGGCAGCGAATTCTTCCGAGGGCTCGAAGTCATGCGGCAGATGCTTGAGATACTGCTCATGCCTGATGACCGCGTCGAATTTGCCGCTCAGGCGGTTTTCGACGTATTCTAGCAGCATGTCTTCAGGGCAGAGCTCGACCTTCACTGCTTGATCTCCTTCTTCGTCTCGACCTGCTGATTGATCTGAATCGCCCCGTCACTGCTGCGCAACTCAGGGTGATGATCGAGACAGACAGCGGCAATTTCACCGTTTCTGACACGGTTGGCGATATTTTCACCAAAGATGCTGGCTGCCTCTTTCAGAACCGCTTCGAGCAGTTCGCCGCTGCGAATCGCTTCGTTGATCTCGATATTCGACATCGAGGGGTCGTTGAAATCGACGACGATGCGGGTTGCCCCGTTTTTTTCGTTGAATTCGAAGTCGAGAATGAATTTTCGCATCTGTTTCCTCCGCTCAAGGCAATATTGCATGCCCACCGAGCATGCGGCTGATTTCGTGGTCAGCGTCGAGGGGGCTGCCATTGACCATTATGACACCATCTCTGATGAAAATCTCGATTTCGCGAACATTTTCAGGCCAGTGTTCACGCAACTCGGCATAGTAATCACTGATAAAGTGCAGTGTCTGATTATCACTGCCGATCCAACGCCGACCGCCCGGGGAAAACTGCCGCTCGAAGCGCCCGGCAATTACCAGATCGCAGAGGCCGGCGACGCTTTTTCTGTCGGCATCAGCTTCAATTTCGGCCCAGGTGTAGCCCGAAAACATGATGATACCGCAATAACCGCTCTGACGAAGCAACTGCAGCAACTGCAGCAGTTCTCTGGCCTGATCGAGTGGTTCACCACCGAGCAGCGTCAACCCTTCAGCCCGGGCCGCAAGAATCTGGCCGGCGACTTCTTCGACTGAGAGATTCTGGCCGCTGCCGAACTGCTGCATTTCGGGGTTGCAACAGTCGGGGCATTTAAGCGAACACCCCTGAAGCCACAGGGCAGAGCGTTCGCCCGGGCCTTCAACCGCTGTTTTTGCTTCAAATCTGGCTATCTGCACCTTTAACCATCCTGTCGATCGCTTCGTTGATCAGTTCACCAAGAATTTTTTCCTGCTCATCACCCTTGCCTGCAGCAAACTCGTCGGTCTGCGGAAACACGAAACGCACCGATTTCTGCCCTGGCTCATCCTTTGCCGCAAAATACCAGGTCTGGGCGTTGGCACGCAGCTTCTCGGGCAGAGAAGCCGCCGCTTTGCGGCCAGCAAGCAGCATAATGCGCTTGTCGAGCATCTTTTCGCGCAGAAAGTGCGTGAAAAATTCGCCGGCATCCTTTAACGATGAAGGCTCGTAACCATCGAGAACGATGATGACGTTGACCATGTCTTTAACAAAAGTTTCGATCAGCTTTTCGGCAAAGTTGAACACCCAGCCGAACAGCAGGCCGAGATGCCGTTCGTGCTCGAAAAATTCGGTCAGGGCAACCCTGACGACAATATCGCGGCGAATGCGAAAAACCGCACCCGAGTCGCGTTTAAAATACATCAGCTGGTTTTCGATGAACTTGTAATCAAAAAGATCGAACTGCATGCTGTCGTCGATGTAGGCGAGTTCAGATGGCACAATCGAAGACAGGGTGCCCTTGTTGGTAAGCTCGTCATAACCGCCAAGCGGCAGAGTCTGGGGTTCACCGTATTTGGCCACGACCCAGGAGCTTTCTTCCTTCAGCGTGAAGACACTGCGGGTCCAGAAGGCCATGCCTTTCATCGCCCGCGTCATGCGCCTGAAGAACAGGCGGTCGGCCGCCCTGATAAACAGGCCCGGGTGACCGATTTCGAAAATATCGTCGGCATAGAATTTGAAATCGCTGCGTTTGAACTGACCGGCAGCGTTGGTATAAATGTCATTTAAAGCCTGATCGACGTCAAACCCGGCCGAAACAGCGTGCTCGATCGAAAACGATTTTTCGAGTTCGCTGTCGGCAAAAGCGATTTCAGAATGCTGAAACGGCGGCAGCCGCTCGATGATCTGCTGAAAAATGCCCTGTGCCAGCGCCGTATCACGGTCGGCACCGGTCAGCAGAAAGATGCCTTCGAGCCGGTCAGCCCCTTCGGCATGGCAGATCGCATCGAGATACTCATTTTCAGAGGCAAAGCCGACATGCCCGGCAAGGCGTTCACCAACCGGAACCGAAAGAAACCTGCCCATCAGCCTGGCAACGAAACCGGGCGGCACCGCATGATTGCCGCGTCGCACCAGGTCTTTCCAGAAGTCGCGCACGAAGGCAAAAACTTCTTTGTAACCTGACTTGTGCAGCGACTGGCGATACCAGAAGGCAATCTGATCAGGAAGTAAAAATCGCATATTGGCCCCTGTCAGTCGAGATTGGCAAGACGTTCTTCGATATAATCCTTGATTTTGCGAACGTCGGAGAAATTGTTGCCGCAGTAACATAGAATCTTGAGCTCTTCGCGCGTCACATTGCCGCCATTGAAGATGAAAGCCTGCGTCAGAATGAGCTTATAGAGTTTGATCAGCTTGCGGTCAGTTATTTCGACCTTGAGTTCGTCGGCCAGCACCGAAATGAGAGCCTTGAAAGCCGTCGTGATGCGTTCATCACCGAGCAGAACCTTGTCTTCGCGCTCGATGGCCCGTGGCAGAACCGTGCTGACGACGTAATCATGAATCATGATGAAATCGTCAAGGGTGCAGTCAGATTTCCAGGGTTTTTCGCGGTTGTGGGTACGGCTTTCAAAGGCAACCCCCGAACGGATCAGTTCATAAAAGCAGGTATCACGCACCGGCAGAGTTTCGGCTTTGATGATAAAACGGTCTTTAAGAGCGTCGAACTCGCCAAAATCAGGAATTTCGTTGCTGGCGGCAAACATACAGACGAGCGGTACCGGCAGCGGCCGGCCTTCCTGGTAGTATTTGCGTTCGTTGATAACAGTGAGCAGCACGTTGAGAATCGCCGAATTGGCCTTGAAAATTTCGTCGAGAAAGGCAATCTTAGAGGTCGGCAGATGCCCCTCGACCTTGCGCAGATAGCGCCCTGACTTCAGTTCCTGAATATCGACCGGCCCCATGATTTCGCTGGGCTCGGTGAATTTGGTAAGCATGTATTCGAAGTATTCATCCTGTTTCATGCCCATACCCTGACAGAAAACCGAAACCAGCAGAGACTTGGCCGTGCCGGGTCGACCGATAAACAGCATCGGTTCCTGGGCGGCAGCGGCCACCATCATCAGCTTCAGCAGTTCAGAACGTTTGAGAAAAAAATCGTTGAGCCTGGTGTAATAGTCGACGATGCGACCCCTTGCGGCATTGATCTGATCTGTATCCTGAGTTTGATAATTCATGCTCTTCTCCTGTCAATTTTCCTAAATTCCGCAGGCCTTCTGCCAGGCGATAAAGGCCTTCTCACCCTGCGCGGCAAGGTTGAAAGCGTGTTGTATCCAGAAAACGCGGCGCTTCTCAAGCAACTGGTGCATTTCGAGCTTTTCGGGTACCAGATCGGCAAGTACACCGATGCTGAGAAAGCTCATCACGGTCATGACCTGGGCAAAAACATCATAATCATGCGTTTCGCCGGCCTGTTCGAGCCAGCGCATCGAACGGTTGAGCAGATCATCGAGCTGAAAACGCCGTTTTGGCGAGTTGGTCAGCAGCAGACACATGATGATCCATTCAGCCGAACCGATGAAGTCTTCCCAGCCCTTTGGCGGCCTCGGAATGCGATTCAGCAGCATATCGAAAAGGCGCTGCTCGTCGATCGGCCGGCGATAGGCCAGACAAAGCCTGAACATGTCGCAGTACATGGTCAGACGATAGATGTTCCAGACCTCGTCTCTACGGGCAGTAATCTGCGGCGTTTCGATAAAATCGGCAAAATTCGGGTGTGGACCATATTCAGAAACCATCAGCAGCAGCAGGCGCTGCGCTTTCGCCTTCATGACAAAATCATCGCTTTTTAAAGCGGCTCTGAAGAAATCTGACCAGTCCTTAAACCCATCGCCAAATCTTTTAAAAAACGCCCGTGCCAGTGGTTTGCCATCTGACAGCTCAGGGAATTCACTCTGGCTAAGACTTTTCAGCCATTGGCAGCGTTTAATCATGCCGTTTTCCAGAGTTTCCTCGTCTTTTCTGTTCAACATGAAAGGCGGTCGGTAAAGCTCGCCGGTAAAGAAATCGCGCAGTGGCGTCTCACGTATTTTCTCCATCGTGAAAAGCTTGAGCCAGCGCGCCACTTCCGGGTCGAGCTTACCGTCATTCAAAGAATCCGGCCAGTCTCTGATCAGGTCGACAAAATATTCTCCAATAGCCATGGCCCGCATCTGCCGACGGTGAGCAGCATAAGCCGGGTCCTGTTCCTGGCACCCCCCAGAAGGCGCAGTGCCGGTATTACCAAGCAGATTCCAGGCCGACTGCGGGCTGAGATGCACAGATAATATTTTATACAGCTGCGATCTGACCGCGGAAGTTGCGCTATAGCTTCTGCAACAGTCGACGTGCTGCAGAAATTTAGTTACATTCATTCTGATGCGCGGGGAATCTTTTTCAGTGAGCAATTCAACCCGGTTTTCAACGTTCATGCCGCCGCCCGAAGCAACCCGGGTCTCAGTGAAGTTAAAAAAGCAACGCTTTTCGCCTGAAAAGCCGATTTTCATACCGGCGATCGCCTGCGAAAAAATATCCGGGTCGTTGAAACGCGCGCCAAACACCAGCAGCAGCCCATAATGAAACTCGCTGTATATTTGTTCATCTCTGATAACCGAAAGCAGGCGCCCCTTTTCGACTTCGCTGATCGAAGGCTTGAGCAGCGCTGCCAGCTCCGGGCGCTCGCGACAGAACTCGAAGAGGCAGTCGACAAGCAGTTCGACATTGCCCTTGAGAACGGCTGAATTCATCATTGACGCCAGAGCCGAAGCGCGCATGCGCATGCGTCTGGCCAGGTCGGAACGCTGTTCCCAGAGGTCGGCACGGGTCGGGTTCGAATTGAGCAGCCGGTCAACATCGAGCAGTTGCAACTTCAGAGCCGATATCTCTGAATCACCAAGCTGCGGCACATTTTCAAGATTCAGCCTGGTGTGATTGCGACTCGGACCGGCGGCGCCGGTAACGCCTTCGAGAACTTCGCCACCCTCTTTCTGAGCTTTGAGACGCTCGAAAGGCTGCGAATTTACCTCGATCTCAATCAGCTGCTTTTTTTTTTTGAGTTCTCTGAACTCGAATTTCCAGCCCGGTTGAATTGTCTCGGCCCGCCCTGCGGCCCGCTCTATTTCTAGCGCGACAAAATCTTCGACGGTCAGCATGTCCTTTTCTGCCAGCAGCGTGCTCTCGATGACACCCGCATCTTTCTCAAAACAGAGGTAATCATGCAACGGCGCCCCGAAAAAAGTATGCAGACGTTCAGAGGAAAGGCGCGGCGTCAGCAGGTGGCCGAGCGGCACCATCACCCGCTCTTCGACCTCGGCAAAGGCCGGGAAAGCATCTGAGAGAATACTGGCAATCGCACGGTCAGCGCGCTGGTCGCGGGCCATGATGAACATGCGCCCGTCGGCACAGTTCCAGCTGCGATAATTGCGAAACTGTTCGAGCGACTCATTGGCCAGAATCGCCTTGAGCCGGTTCAGATCATCTATTTTCCAGAAAACCGGCAGCTGATGGCGGTCGGTTTTGCGCAGGCCCGGCTTGATAACGATCTCAGCTTCGGTATTCTTCTGAGGAATATCGATACGGCCGGTTTCGATTTTGATAATGCTTTCGCCCTTTTTCCAGGCGGGTTTAAGGCTGAGCAGCCGCCCGTCTTTCTGAATGACGAGAATGCCGCCGTCGACAATCTTGAACTGGTTGAAACATTCAGCGCCGGAAATATCATGAATGCGCCAGCCGGCTTCCATATAGATGCCAGAATGGCCGGGCAGCAGGTTAAACCAGGTAAAGCCACTCTGATCGAGAGTATTAAACACCCACAGCGACGGATTGTTGATTTTTAAAAGAAAATATTCGCGGCCGCCGGTTTCGAGCACCGCAAATTCATACTGGCCCTGCTGCAGAACGAAATGTTTTTTAACGGCGGCAAAAAAGGTTTCGCGGTCAGAAGTCAGCAGAATGACCTCATCGGTTACCTGTCGGGTTGGTTCTTGCCTGATGACGGCTTTGCGAAACAGGTCGAGCCACGATATCTCGCGCAGTTTGCTGCCGGGCTTGCCTTCTTCCCAGACTTTTTCGGGGGCTTCGATCGAACCGCTGATCATGTTGCCGAGGCGCCCGATCAGCCCCTGATCACCCGGAACCTGCCACCAGATTGTCCAGGGCGGGTCCTGTTCCTGCACGAACTGGCCTTTCAGCTGACCGCTGCTCGAAAAATACCGCACCGTCAGCAGATCTGCCGGCGTGCGCATTTTCAGATAGCGTTCAGTTTTGCTCATTTCTGCAGGCTCTCAGGTGAAAAGATTGCTTCGACTTCTTCGCGCTGCAGCGTTCGCTGCTGTTGCAATTTTACTACCAGTTCGGTGAGTCTGCCACGATTCTTTTCAATGAATGTGCAGACGTCTTTGTAGACCTCGTCGATGATCCGGTTGATCTGCGGTGACAGTTGCGGCAGATAATACGGATCTGGCCGGTTATTTTGAAAAGTGAATTCGCGCGGCGTTCCGGCCATGCCGTAGACGGTCGCCATGTCGGTGGCAATGGCGGTTGCCTTGCGCAGATCCTGTGAGGCACCGGTCGAAACTTCGCCGAATATCAGGCGTTCGGCGGCATAACCGCCGAGCGAAATGCCGATCTCGCTGCGCAGGCGCCCTTCAGTATAGAAGTATGGCCGCCGGGTAACCGATTCGACGAAGCCGAGGGCATCGCTGCCGCCCGTTTCGAGGGTGATGCGGGTAATCTCGCTCTGACGCCCGTAAAGAAAGAACATCAGGGCATGCCCGGCCTCATGTGTGGCAACGACCTTTTCTTCGTTGTCTGAGAGCTGTGCTTTTTCTACCAGACTGTTCAGCCAGGCCTGCATCGTTTCTTCATCGGTCATGTCTTTCTGATGGTTGATCAGATAGCGCTTCAACCCCTTGATCAAGGCACTGAGATGGTCGCCGGTATGCGGGGTGCCAAGATCAGTCGAGCGGCCGGTCCAGCCGGCGAGACGATCGACCTGAGCGTCAGTCATGCCGGTTTCGAACTTTTTGTTGTAAAGAGCAAGAATGGCGCGACGGTCTTCCCATTCCGGGTATGGGATCTCGATCTGGTATTCGAAACGGCCCGGGCGCAGAAACGCCGGGTCAAGGCTTTCGACGAAGTTTGTGGTACCGATGATCAGCACCATCTGTTCCTTGCGAAAACCGTCCATTTCAGTGAGAAGCTGGTTAACCATCGAATGCGCCGCCTGCGAACCACCGTCAGAAGCGTTGGCGGTGCGGGCCTGCGCAATCGAATCGAGTTCGTCAAAAACGATGACCGAGGGCGCGGTGGCCCTGGCTCTGGCAAACAGGCGGCGAATGTTGGCTTCGCCCTCGCCTACCCATTTCGACTTCAATTCGGGGCCGCTGACGATATAGATTGCCGCATTCAGTGCTTCGGCAATGCCTTTGGCGAAGAGGGTTTTACCGGTGCCGGGCGGGCCATGAAAAATCAGGCCGCGCGGAATGATCGACTCGATTTTGCGAATGGCGTTTTCGTCGGTCATCGCGGCGGTAGCCTGCAGCAGATTGAGCACATTCTCGCGGATCTGTTTTTTTACTTTGTCGTAGCCGGCAATATCTCGATTCAACTCGATTTCAGAGAGAGATACGCCGCCGCAGGCTGTATAATCGCGAAGTTCACGCATATAGTTCGGCAGCATGTCTTTGACGGTCGGGTCATAATCAGCCTTGCGCGAGAAGATACCCATGATTTCGCGAAATTTAACCGGATTCAGACCTGATACGAATTTAAACATACCCATCAGGTTGATTTTGTCGACAGCAAATTTGCGCGCCTCAATCTCGGTAATCAGGCTCGAAATGCGGTTACGGGCAATACCGAGCATTTCACAGCGGGCCGGAAACGCCTGCGAAATAAGCTCAGGCAATGTAAAGTCAGGGTCTTCGAAAGCCACCAGATTCAGCATCGGGTTTTCGTGAATGGTGGTCATGATTTCGCGGGCTTCCATGGTCAGACCGCCGGGTAGCATCGAAGTGATGATATCGAGATATGGCAGAAAGAAAACCTTATTTGGTTCGGTATTATTCACCAGATCGCGCAGCTGTGAGACGATGCGGCTGAGGCGGGTGCCGGGGCCCTGCTGGTTTTCGGCGGTTTCGCGGCCGTCGATAATGCCGATACTCTTGCCGTCAGCTGCCAGCCGGCGTTTAAGAATCGTCTGCAGATACGGAATAATCTGCTTTTCGCAGCGGATCAGCACCGAAACATCTTCTTTCAGGCGGGCGCAGACGAAGCGCAGCTGGTCCTGATAGCACTGTTCGACGGCGTCGAACGGTGAAAGTTTGCGCGGCAGCTCGTTGAGCATGACTTCAAGCATTATCCATCTCCATCAGAGCGATTTATTCGTTAATAATACACAATTTCGCCGCCCGGCGCAAAACTCAACTGCCGCGGGGTGCGGCAAAGCGGGCGAGCAGCAGACCGAGTTCGAAAAGCAGCCAGGTCGGAATACCCATCAGCAGCTGGCTGACTGCGTCTGGTGGCGTAAGAATGGCAGAAAGAATAAAAATGACAACGATAATGACCGGGCGCAGCGATGCCAGCTTTTCGTAACTGACGATACCGGTTCGAATCAGAATGAAAACTGCGGCCGGGCATTGAAACATGGCCCCGAAGCTGATGGCGAGAAGGCCGGTGAGATTGACAAACTGCTCGAAACCGATCGAAGGTTCGAGCCAGGCGCTCTGAAAACCGGCAGAAAAGCTCATAACCACCGGCAGAATCAGAATCAGCGCGAAGGCGCCGCCGACCATGAACAGCAGGCAGCTGGCCAGCAGCAACCCGCCAGCGAGACGCCTTTCCCTGAGATAAAGGCCGGGAGCGACAAAACCCCATACCTGTTTGAGAATATAGGGCGCCGCAACGATAATCGCCAGGTACATCGCCATTTTCAGCTGCACCAGCAGTGGCTCGACCGGCGAGAAATAGCGCAATTTGAGGCCAGGCGGGCAGAATCTGCTGACCAGCATGGCCGTCAGATCGCCAGAAAAATAAAAGGCCAGCGGAAAAAGCACCACGACGCTGATCAGCGACCTGATGATCGCCCAGCGCAGCTCTTCGAGATGCTCGACGAACGAGCCGTCTTTATGTTCACCCTGCAGCATCAATAACACCTGACCGAGTTATATACCACGATGATAACAGAGAGGGGGTGAATCAAAAACATCTTTCGTTTGACTAACGGCTCTGACGGAATATATCATTTATTGTATAAGATCTTTTGCTGCGCCTTTTTTCCCTTCTGCCGGCACAATGACTATTACGGGGAGGCACCATGGACAGAAGAAAATTTATCGCGCTCTTATCGACGATAGCGGCTTCATACAATCTGAAGTTTCCTCTGACACTTGCGGCTGAAGAAACGGCATCAGCGGCAGTCGCTCCTGCCGGCACCGGGTTTCCTGATCTGGTTGGCGTCGCCGGCGGCACTCCGGCGGCAATGTTTGACCGGGCCATCGCGGCAGCCGGCGGCATCGAACGCTTCGTTAAGCAGGGGCAGAAGGTTCTTGTCAAGCCAAACATCGGCTGGGACAAAAAACCCGAGGAAGGTGCCAATACATCGCCAGAGCTGGTAAAGCGCATTATCGAGCTTTGTTTAAAAGCCGGCGCGGCTGAAGTCAGGGTTTTTGACAACACCTGCAACCACTGGCAGGCCTGTTATGGCAACAGCGGCATCGAAACAGCGGTCAAAGAAGCCGGCGGCAAAATGCTTATGGCGCACGAAGAAAGCTATTACACTCCGGTCGATGTACCGGCCGGCAAGGTTCTCAAAAAGACGGCGGTGCATCAGGCCTGGCTCGACAGTGATGTGATCATCAATGTTCCGATTCTGAAGCATCACGGTGGTGCGAGAATGACTGCTGCCATGAAGAATCTCATGGGCGTTATCTTCGATCGACGCTACTATCACAGCAACGACCTGCATCAGTGCATCGCCGATTTTACGACGATCGCGAAAAAACCGACCCTTAATGTCGTTGATGCCTACAATGTCATGATGCGCAACGGGCCGCGCGGCGTTTCGACCGACGATCTGGTTAACCGCAAAATGCTGCTGCTGTCGACCGACATGGTTGCCATAGATACGGCGGCCGCCAAAATTCTCGAAGTATTCCCGCAGGAAGTGGCTTATATAGGCAAAGCCGCCGAGCACGGCACCGGCAGCAATGCCCTCGACAAGCTGCGTATCGAACGCCTGACCATGTAAACATGGGTTAAGTGACATGCCTTATTTAAAAAGAATCCGTCAGTTGCTGGCGCTGGCGATGTTTACTGCTTTCGTTCTGATTTTTGTCAGATTCGACAGTTTCGGCAGTCTGCTGGCGGCGACCGGGCTGGTACAGTTCGCGCCCGCACTTACCGGGCCCTTTATGTGGTCGTCTGTCGCTGTAATTGTCGGGATTCTGCTGCTGACAGCGGTGTTCGGCAGAGTTTACTGTTCGTTCATCTGCCCGCTCGGTCTGATACAGGACCTTATGCTGCGTCTGCGCCGACTGTTCAGCAAAGCCGGTTATCACAGTCTGCCAGCACTCGCCTGGCTGCATGCCGTCATTGCAGCTCTGGTTGGCGGCACATGGCTGGCAGGCTACATGCTGCCGACCGCCATGTTTGAGCCTTTTGCCGCCGGCGGGCGCATTTTTGCCGGGATTTTTCAGCCACTGGCAGCGTTTCTTTTCAAATATAAAAGTTCTTTTTTCGGTGACAGCGTCAACTGGCTCGGCATGGCTTCTTTCAAACCGTTCGACATGGCCGGCACCGCTATCTTAGTGGGTATGACGCTGCTGCTGTTCTTTCTGTGCCTGCGCTGGGGGCGGGTCTACTGCAATTCGCTCTGCCCGGTCGGAGCGATACTGCGTCTGGTCGCCGGCCATTCACTGGTCAAAATTGTCATCGACACCGAAAAATGCGTCAGCTGCGGTGTCTGCGCGAAAACCTGCAAGACCGGCTGTATCGACGCTGCCGCCAGAACAATCGATAATTCACGCTGCATAGCCTGTTTCAACTGCCTCGACACCTGCCGGCTCAACGGCATCATTCTGAAAAGCGGCAGTGATCGACATGCCGCCAGCTCCAGCAATTCAGGAACAGAGACAAAGCCCTTACTATCAGCGCCAAACGGGCGCCGGGCCTTTATTGGCGGCCTTGCCGCTGCAGCGACCGGCTATTTTCTGCCGGGCAAACTCCAGTCAGCGCCGTCCGCAGACACGATTCTGCCGCCGGGCGCCGGCAACCACAAAGATTTCAGCAGCCGCTGCATTTCGTGCCACCTTTGTGTCGCCGCCTGCCCCTCATCGGTTATCAGGCCATCTTCGCCGGGCACTGGCCTGCGCAGTCTGCAGCAGCCATCACTGGTTTTCGATCTCGGCATGTGCGAGCAGAACTGCAATCTCTGCTCACAGATCTGCCCGGTAATGGCCATCAAACCGATAATGGCCGAACATAAAAAATTTCTCAAAATTGGTGAAGTGGTTTATAAGCAGAATCTCTGCGTCGTCGAAACCAACGGCACGGATTGCGGCGCCTGCGCCGAGCACTGCCCGACTCAGGCGGTGCGCATGGTGCCATATCGCAACAATCTTATGATTCCGCAGACCGACCCTTCGATCTGCATCGGCTGCGGCAGCTGTGAACACATCTGCCCGGTGCGGCCCGCCAAAGCCATTATCGTCAAAGCTGTGGCTGAGCAGACGACAATCACTCTGCCGGAGCAGAAGAAGCTGGCTCCCAAAGCCGAAAACGAATTTCCATTCTAGAATTCAAGATTAAATAGATATAAGGAGTAAAGATATGAAAAGATCTTTGAGTGTTGTTCTCGCCCTTCTGGTAATCTTTTGTTCAGCAGACGCCGCCACGGCAAAACCCGGAAAAAAACAGGCCGGCAACTCAGCCTACCGGCAGCAGAACCCTCAATACTACCGGGAACCCGGCAGTGAAAAGGAACCATGGCTGAAGGTTCAGCTTTCGATACCCGAAAAGGGCATTCTTCTGCGCCACGCCGATCAAATCATCGCCCTGCCGCCGGCACCGCCACCAACCGATCAGAGACTTCCTCCCGGTCTGGCAAAAAATGTTGCACGCGGTAAACGCCTGCCACCGGGCTGGCAGAAAAAACTTGCCAGAGGCAGAACCTTTCCTGGCAATCTTTATCAGCAGGCAATCCCGCTGCCGCCCTACATTCTCTATGAGTTGCCGCCACAGCCGGAAGGCACAATTCTCGTTACCATCGGGGGAAAAGTTGTAAGACTGCTTGAAGCAACAAAAACCATCGCCGATGTTTTCGACCTTAAACTCTGACACTGCAGCAGAACTGTTCTAACAGGCGTAAAAGCCACAGACAGATTTAAACCTGTCTGCGGCTTATTTTTTTTCGACATTTTTTTCTGGAATTCAGAGGCTTTTTTCTGTATCCTTGCAGGCGCTCCGGCTGCGGTCAGTCAGGAGTAAATTCAGAGTTGTAGAGAGATTGCATGCAAAGTTCAGAAACACAAAGAGATCAATGGGGTTCCAGGCTTGGGTTTATAATGGCAGCGGCAGGTTCGGCCGTCGGTCTTGGCAACCTCTGGAAGTTTCCCTTCCTGGCCGGGCAGAATGGCGGTGGCGCCTTCGTTCTCGTCTATCTGGTAATTCTGTTTATTGTCGGCTTTACGCTGATGATGGCGGAAATTGCAGTAGGCCGATATGCTCAGCTGAATGCGATCGGCGCTTACCGCAAGATCAAGGCGAACTGGGGCTGGGTCGGCAGTCTGGGCGTGCTTGCCGGCTTTCTTATACTGTCGTTTTACAGCGTTGTCGGCGGCTGGATCATCAGCTATCTGGTAAAAGCCGCTTCCGGCAGTTTCAACACCGCTGACGTAACAGTGCTTGGTGGTATGTTCAGTGAATTTATTTCGTCGGCCGGCATGCCAATCTTCTATCATGCAATTTTCATGCTGATGACCCTCGGAATCGTAATTGGCGGCATTCAGAATGGTATCGAAAAATACTCAAAAATCATGATGCCCTCGCTCTTCGTTATTCTGGTGCTGGTTATGCTGCGTTCCGTCACTCTCGACGGCGCCATGGAGGGTATCAGATTCTTTCTGACTCCTGATTTTTCAAAAATCAACGGCGGCGTAATTCTTTCGGCGCTCGGCCAGGTCTTCTTTTCTCTCAGCCTGGGTATGGGCTGCATGATCACCTACGGCAGTTACCTCAGTAAAGACGAAAACATTCCGCAGAGCTCGATGATCATACCTCTGATCGATACCGGCGTGGCCCTGCTTGCCGGCCTGGCCATTCTGCCGGCCGTGTTCGCGTTTGGTTTCTCTCCCAGCGCTGGTCCGGGCCTGCTCTTCATCACCCTGCCGGCGGTTTTTTCAAAAATGCCAATGGGTTCGCTCGTTGGTGTTGCCTTTTTCGTTCTGGCATTGTTCGCTGCCGTGACCTCATCGATTTCTCTGCTTGAAGTCTGTGTTTCATACGCAGTCGATGAATGGAAGTGGACCCGAAAGAAAGCAACCTATCTGATTTCCGGCCTGATTTTTCTTCTCGGTGTTCCATGTTCACTCAGCCAGGGCCCGTGGTCGCACATCACACTGATCAAAGGGAAAAACATTCTCGACTCGGTAGATTTTCTGGCGACCAACGTACTGCTGCCACTCGGTGGTATTTTTCTGAGCATCTTCGTTGGCTGGGTCTGGGGTCTTTACCGCGAACAGCGCATCCATAAAACAGATGATGGTAAAACCGTCATCACCTGGGAACTTGCTTACACTGATGCAATTAAAGAAGTCACCAACGACGGAAAGATCAATTTTGCTCTTGCTCCGATCTGGGTATTTTTAATCAAGTGGATCGCCCCGATCGCAATCGGTATTGTTTTCATACAGGGTGTTTTTGCCTGAAACAAGTGTAAATCGTTCGACCATGCCGCATCAGAACTCTTCTGATGCGGCATTTTTTATCGGGGTATTGCCGTGCAATCATCGGGTGGGTATAATGAAACGTACACTTATAAATTTTCGAGAGCCTTTCGGAGATTAAAAATGAAACTTTCGCAGCGAATGCTTCTCATAATTGTTCTGGTTTTTTGTTGCAGTTCATGGGCGCCAGCCGCTGAACTCGGGCCATTTTCTTTCGAGCAGGCGATAGTCGAAGGCAGCCGCTCGGCAGAAAGTCTTTATCGTCGCCACCTTGCTGACGACCTCAAGCTTTTCACCGACCGTGCCGGTAAGCTGCAACGGCTTTGCGAAGGTTCATTCCGTGACAATTCATATCTCGACCGTCTCTCACGCAAAGATACCCTGAAAAATCACGAAACCATGCGCCCGATTTACCGTTTCTGGAACCTTTTCCGGTCTTTTCTCGATGATCTGAATTTTATCAGCCGGAAATATGAAGTGCCACTTATCTTCGGGCACAAGGAAAAAGTGAAAAACTTTTTTGCCGGTTATGCTCTTGGCATGTCAGCCAGACTCGCTCAGGTAATCATGGTCTCTGAAATGATGAATTTTCTGGCCCGCCGCGGCGGCCTCGAAGATCTGCTTAATGAAGGCAACGAAGAATATGGCATTCCGACCGGCTCTTTCAGCAAGGCGATTAAAAGATCTTTGAGCACCGAAAATCTGGCTCAGCTCTATCGCTTCAGAATTTCACACTTCGAAGAAATCGGCATGACGAATGATAACGCCCTGCCGCCGACAGTCTCAGGCTACCTGCTCGCTCACGGCGATTTTCTCAACACCCTGTCACGCAAGGTTGCCAGTGACCCCACCTGGAAATTTCTCAGTCGCAGCCTCATCAATGCTTCGCTTGAGCTGGTATTACCGGCGCAGCGAGAGCTCTTCACCTGGGTTGGCGATACCCGCGTCAAGAACCAGCACTCACGGCTGATTTCGGCCGCGCAGCTCGCAAAATTCGGCAGCATGCTGCAGCCAGGTGATATTCTTGTCGGGCGTCAGGACTATTATCTGTCGAATATCTTTCTGCCGGGTTTTTGGCCGCATGCCCTGCTCTATGTCGGGACTCCTGCCGAAATCAGCGCCACTTTCGACAACGACCCCGAAATGCTTCGCTGGTGTAAGAGATATGATGCCAAAAATTTTACCGGATTGCTCGAAAAACGCTATAACAAAGCCTTCAGCACCTGGAAAACCATGAACCCGGCAGACGGCAAACCCCGCTGTATCATGGAAGCAATCAGCGAGGGGATTGTTATCAATTCGCTGCCAGGCGCCCTGCATTGCGACTACGTTGCCGCCGTCAGACCACGGCTGAGCAAAGTCGCGAAAGCCCATGCAATCATGCTGGCACTTTCGTATTTTGGCCGCGAATATGACTTTCAGTTCAGCTTCAATACCGAACAGTCGCTCGTCTGTACCGAACTGGTTACCAAAGCATACAGCAGTCAGGTCGACGGGCACGGGCTCCGCTTTCCGATGGTCAAAAGCCTCGGCAATTATGGTATTCCGGCCGACTCGATCGTCAAAGACTTTGCCGACCGCCGCGGCAGATCAGACCGACAGCTCGATTTCATCGCCTTCATCAAGGGTCTGCCGGCAAAGAAAACTGCGGTATTCGCCGACGAGAGTGAATTCGCCGAGTCATGCACCTGGGCCGGCGGCCTTAAAAGCAAAAACACCCGCTGATACAACCGCCACTGTCTGTGGCTGTGATGCATAATGCCGGTTTATTTCCGGCAAGTTCTGCTTTCAGGACCGCGCCAGCACACTGCGAACTTTGGCTGCCAGAGACTCCAGCGAAAAAGGCTTGGCAATAAAATTCAGGCCCTGGTCGGCTATTTCCTGGCCGTCGATAACATCATCAGTACAGGCCGAAGTGAAAAGAATGCGGGTTCGGGGGCTGAGTTCCCTGACCTTTTCAGCCAGTTCCCGGCCAGTCATGCCAGGCATCATCAGGTCGGTCAGCATCAGATCTATTTTGCCACCCTCATTTTTGAAAATTTCGAGAGCAGCACGGCCATTGGGCGCCTCAAGCAGGTTATAACCCAGCTTTTTCAATATCTCTGCCCCGATAAATCTGACAATATCCTCGTCTTCGACGAGAAGAATCGTTTCGCTGCCGCCTTCAACTTTTTCAGACAAGGACTCTTCATGATCGATCGGACGCATGGTCATCGGCACACAGATCTCGAAAATCGTGCCCTTGCCCGGGGTTGAATCGACATTGATAAAACCGCCAGCCTGCCTGATTATACCGTAAATTGCCGATAAACCCAGACCGGTACCGCGACCGCGCGGTTTGGTGGTAAAAAATGGTTCAAAAAGATGATCGATAACCTCGTCTGACATGCCAAGACCATTATCACTGAAAGTCAGACGCACATAATCACCCGGCTTGACATCAGGCCAACGACTGCATTCAGCTTCCGAGAGCGAGATATTACTTGTAACCACGCGGATAACGCCACCCTCTGGCATCGCATCACGCGAGTTAAGAACAAGATTGATCAGAATTCTTTCAAACTGCCCGGGGTCGAGCATAACATTACCAAGATCGCGGGCCGTAAGCAGCTGAATTTCGATACGCTCACCCGCCATGCTGCAGAGCATTTTATAAAGATTGCTGATAATTTCATTGATGTTAAGCACTTTTGGCTCGATATTCTGACGACGGGAAAAAGCGAGCAGTTGCTGAGTCAGCAATGCGGCGCTACGGGCGGCCTTTTCGATTTCCTGCAGATTTCCCAGAACTCTGCTTCCAGCCGGAAGATCGATCGATGCCAGCGAAACATTACCGATGACAGCCGTCAAAAGATTATTAAAATCATGAGCGACGCCACCGGCAAGTCTGCCGACCGCTTCCATTTTCATGGCCTGCTGCAGCTGATTTTGCAGCAATTCCTTCTCTTCTTCAGCTTTCTGGCGCTCGCAGATTTCCTTTTTCAGAGATTCGTTGGCAGCGAGCAGTTCTGAAGTTCTCAGACTGACCATGCGGCGCAGCATGCCAAGCCACACGGCCAGAAAAAGAATTACGATGGCAGCGACAAAGCCGCCATAGAAAAAAAGCCGCCAGAAATGCTGAGAAGAATTCTGTTGCAGCATTTTCCCGAGCCAGGAATCATTGATGGCATCGAGATCGGCCTTAGGAATTGCGTTGAAACCCATCTGCACCAGGCCGGCAATTTCGATATCGCCCTTATGAACAGCCCGATGAAACTGCCCACGGTACAGCGGTGCGGTTTCACGAAACTGATCAGAGACGCCCATACGGTTCAAATAATAGAAAGCCGGGGGACGATCGACGCTGAAAACTTTACAGGCGCCATCGGCGGCAGCTCGAATCAAAGCCTCGTAACTCGGGTATTCGACAATAGTATTGACGCCGGCCTTCTTCAGGATCGAAATTACGTTATCGCCGGCTTTGGCGCCAACCGCAAAACCGACCGCGTCTTCGGCATTTCTGATAGCCGAAAGGTCTTTATGAAAGAAAAGCGGCACGTCGATATCGGCATAAGGGTCGAGAAAATCATACTTTTCGGCCCTTTCCTCGCTGAAAAAAAGGGTATCTATGACATCAGCTTTGTGGTCATGCATACGATGCAGGGCTTCTGTCCAGTCGCAGGCTTGCAGCTCGACTCTGATGCCGGTCGTTTTTTCCCAGAGGCGCCACTGGTCGACGATGATGCCGACGAGAGCTCCTGATTTATCGCGAAATATGTAAGGCGGGTAGTTATCGTCGCTGACGACCCGCAAAAGCTGCGGCCCGGCAGAAGCAGTCTGAGCTGTCAGAAAGGCTGCCAGCAAAAGCAGAATTAAAGGCAGATATTTGCCCCTCATATTGATACCCACCCAGGTCCCTTCCCTGTCTGTTATATAAAATTCAATCGAAAAACCCACGCCACCCAGAACAGTCAAACTATATAAAAAGAGCCTGTCGATTCATTCTTAACGTTTCTTTTATTGCCAATCCTTAAAGCCAACTTTAAAACGACGGACAATGTATTCTACAATGTACATATTAAAGCAGAAACAGCGGCAAAAATCAGTAAACTTTTTTCAGAATTCAGCCGGAATTGCGCCGCACAATCCTGATTTAAAGACCACCCAGGCATGTTAAAAAAAATTTTGTACAGGGGGTTACGGGTTTCTGTTTTTATTCTTATAATTCAAATCATTAAAGCTTGAAACCCGCAATCAATAAGAAACCCACGGAGGTATAAGTATGAAAAACCTGTTTAAAGCCCTTTCGGTAGCACTGGTAACCTTTGGCCTGTTCGCCGGCTCCGCTGAAGTTTCTTCTGTAATGGCCGCCAAAAAAGAAACCTCATGCTTCAAGAAAATGGCCAAAACCGTTAAAAAGAATGTTAAGAAAGCTGTTAAGAAAACCAAAAAAGCCATCATCAAGACCGGCGCTGCCGCTCAGAATGCCGTTGTCGACTCAGCCGTAAAAGCAAAATCAGCCATCACCGGCAAAAAAGCCGAAAAGACCTTCGTGAAGGGCCACTATAAAAAAGGCAACAAAACCCTTACCAACGGTCACTTCCGCAAAGTAAGCAAAGGCAAAAAAGCCTGATTTAAGCAAACCTGCAATATACAGACGGGCCCCCGAAAAACCGGGGGCCCGTCTGCTTTTAGAAAACTGGCCGGGGTCGGCAAACTCTGTTAGAATTCATGGCAGCGGTTTGAAAATGAGAAAAACTTTAATAACATTCTGGTTGATGTTTCTGACATTCGTGGCAGCGGCACAAAACCTGTCATCGGGCATTTACTCACAGGGTATGCAGCTTTATGCAACCGGTGATTTTGCCGGTGCGTCTGAATACCTCGAACAGGTAGTGCTGATGGAACCTGCAAACGATCTGGCAAGATATTATCTGGTATTCAGCCTGAGCAACAGCGGCAGAAGTAAAAAAGCGCTGCAGCATGCGCGGATTCTTGCAGAACGTTTTCCTGGCCAGCCACAATATCAGACTATCGTGCAACAGCTTGAACAGCAGCAGTTCTCGCTCACTCGCCCGCTATCGGCGAAAACAGAAACCGGCGAAACACTTCAAGAGCCAGCTGAGCCGGTATCAAATCCCAGACCCGCCCCCCCACCGCGAAAAGAGAAAAAAGCAACCGAGCTCGACCAGGCACAGTCATTGATCGACGAAGAAAATTATGCTTCGGCATCGGTGCTTCTGAAAAAAATTACCGACCGAGAACCACGCAATGCGCGCGGCTGGCACCTGTTTGGGGTCGTCGCTTTCAACCAGCGTGATTACCAGCAGGCAGTCAAATACTTTACCAGAGCAACCGATAACGGCAGCCGCGAATTCGAAACCAGTTTTCTCGCCGGATCGAGCTGCATGTCTTTACAACAGTATGATATGGCCGAGAAACACTTTAAAAAAGCTCTCAGCCTGCAGAATGATATTTTTTGCCGATTGAATCTTGCCGAAATCTATCTGCGCCGAAAAAAATATTCTGAAGCCGAAACTGCCTTCAAGGCCCTGGCAAAAGACCACCCGGAAATTCAGGACGCAGCGGCCGGCCTGGCCGAAATTCAGTATGCCCGCGGATTCAACGCCTCAGCCACCGAAGCGGTCAATCAGATTCTCTCGACAAAACAGGAAAATGCCCGAGCCAGAGTGCTCAAAGCCCGCCTGCTCATGGAGGACCGCATGTATGCCGAGGCGGCCGAAGAGGCAAAAATAGCGGTGCAGGCCAGCGCAGGAAACCCAGAATACCGTGCTATCCTTGCCCTGGCACTGATCAGAAACTTTCAGGTTCCACAGGGCCTCGAAGAAGCCAGAAGCATTCTGCAAAAGCACCCTGAAAATATCGATGCCATGCTTGCCGAAGCCGAAGGGCTCATTGTCAGCGGCGACCTGTCAGGGGCCGGCAGAATTCTCGATCAGGCCGCCAAAAGCGGGGAACGCCCCGAAATAAGTCTTCTGCAGGCCACGACCGCCGTCAGTCAGGGCGAGCGTGACCGCGCCAGACAGCATTACGAAAAATTTGTCGAGCTTTCAGGCAGATCGCCACGTGCCATGCTCGAGTATGCCCGGTTTCTCGAAACCTCAGCGCCCCCTGAAGAAGCCGCCGCTGCCTATGAAAAACTGCTTGGTGAACACCCCGGCAGTGGCTTTTCTGCCGAAGCACGCGCTGCCATCGAGCGCCTCGCCACTGTCGAAAAGCGGCCGGCCAGAATCCAGACTCCGAGAATTCCAATCCCGGGGCTGACAGCACAATGAGTGAAATTTTCAGAAAAGCCGCCATTCTGCCTCTGCTGTTTCTGCTGTTGTCTGCAACCTTGCCGGCACCGGCCTGCGACAGCTCAATGCTGGCGATTCTTACAGGTTCGAGCCTGCAAAAGGAAATAACCGCAAAAACCCTGGCAATCTGCCAGAAAATTCAGCAGACCGGTGATTACCTCAACAGTTTCAATATTGCTGCCGCCCGCAAACTTCACCGCGAGGTCATGGAGAACTGGCTGCAGACAGCCACAGAGCTGACCACCCTTTCGACGCAGAACACAGATCCAGGTTTCGCTCCTGTTTCCGGGCTGCTGATGAACATTTCACGTGATCTGGGCAAAGTGCGCCGTCAGCTCGACGAAGACGACATGACCCTGATCCATGAAACGCTCGAAGCAACGATCACACGAATTTCGCTCGTCAGTGCCATAATGAATGGCCACCGGAAGATGCAGAAATTTCTCGATATCGAGCTGGCAATTTTTTCGCTGCGGCCATTTTTTAACGACCGGGCAGAATTGCAGAAACTGGCCGGTGAAGATTATCTGCATAAAGCCGGTAGCGAATTCCGGCCGTTCATTACGGCTTCAGAATCGGCAGAACTCGACCGGTTCGACGCAATGTTCGCCAATTTCTGCACCACCCTGGGCACCGGCGAAAATCAGCTCACGGCTTCAGAGCTCGCGACATTTCAGAGTCTGCAGAACCATTTCATCAGTTTCAAGCAGGCGCTTCTCAATCGCCAGTTCTTCAATACACCGTAAAAAACTTTTTCATTGCCGCATTGCGTCCCATATTGTTAGGATGAAAGAGAGAATAGATGGGAGGTACATTATCAGGTGCTTAAAAAACTTCTGTTGATTTTTGCAGCAGTTATGATTGCTCTGCCGATTGTGCAGGCAGAGCCCATAATGGTCGATACCCGTCTGATGCTGCTTGCTCACCCCCTGTTTGCTAAGTTCGACCCCGAAACCGCCAGGTTTCGCGGCACTTCCTCAGAATTCGTCGATGGCGGCCAGGAAGGCGTCGACAGGCTGATCGCCGAGATTCGCCGTCTCGATGCCTGGCTGCTCGCTTCCCCAAAGCATCTGCAGGAAAAGCTCAAGAATGTACCTCTGCCTGACCGGGCGGCAGCCGAAAGGGCTTTTCTGACCGAGAAGCGCGAAGTTGAAGCACAGCTGGCGATGCTGCAGATCCGTGCCTACAATGCACGCCTTGTGCCGGGTCGGCCTGGCGTGACCCCCGAAGCTTCGACAATGCCGCAGATCAACGAAATTACCGCCGACATCAGGGCTGTTCTCAGACAGCTTAAAGAGACACACAAAACAGATATCATCATCGATACCGCAGAACTGCTGCCAATTGTTGCAAAACCACGGGCAACCCAGCCAACCCTCGCAGCCAACCTGCACGCAAAGCTCTGGAAAGACCCAGACATCGCCTCCAGCACTGAATTTGCCGTCTGGCTTGCCGAAGCTGACAGCTGGTGGGCCGGAAAGCTTGGTCTCGATGCCAGCGTCGTTCCGGTTGGTGCCACTGATGCCAGACTTGAAGCGATAAAGCTCATCGAAGAACGCACAAAGGGGCTCAAAAAATGAGAACTTCAGCCAGAATAGTTTTGTTTTGCACGATTCTGATATTCAATGCCATGGCCGGCCTGAATTGTCTGTTGGCTGCTGAAGGCGGCTGGGGCACGGTCGACACCCGCATACTTCTGATGCTGCACCCCGAAATGAACGGCTTCGATTACAGCAATGGCCGTTTTTTTCGTGAAAAGGGTGAAAGAAACATCGAAAAAACCATCGGCGAATTGAAAACTGCTCAGGAACAGGCCAGCAAAGAAAACGCGCCGCTCAGAGAGCGCCAGACGAAGCTTTTCCAGGAAAGATTCAGTCTGGTTCAACAGAAAAGTCGTGCAGATGGCGCACCGGCCCCCGGCGACATCGAAAAATTCCGCAAAGAAAAGGCAGTTCTTGAAAGCTCACTCGAAGAAGTCAAGCGGCAGAAACCTGCGAATCGTGATGCAGAAAGACTTTTTGCCGCCCGCCGCGTCGACCTGCAGACCCGCCTCGAAGTTATCAACAGCCGTCTGGCTGGAGCAGCCAACCCCGAAGAAACCACTAAGAACGCTGATCAGCTCGACGAAAAAATCAAAAAAGTCGATGATAAACTGGGCAAACTCGCCGATCAGATACGCGCCAACGAAGAGAAATCAGTGCAGGCGATCTACCTGACCAGCGAAGAAACTGCCACACGCCTGACAAAAATCAGAGACGAGATCGATACCCTGATAAAAAAGGCAGCCGAAGAAAGCAAAATCGCCACGGTCATCGACAATTCTTTCGCCATGCGTACTCCAACGCGTAAAGAAAAACTGAAAATGATACCGGCAACCGATGAGGCCCCTGACGTCGTTTCTTCATCGCTGTTTCACTCTTTCAACAATCTCACGATCGACCCGGCATTTGCTGCGACCGTTCCGGGCCCAGAAGGCAGTCCCCTGCCGCCAGAACATCTGATCGTCGGGCGTTCACTCGGCATGCAGAGCAATCTTACCCAGTATCTCGAATTTCGCAATTATCTGCCCGAAAGAGTCGCCGATTTTTCACACGGACGTCTGTTCATCATGGGCGGCACCGATCTTACCCCCTGGGTAGCCCGCCAGCTTTTCGACCGTTACAAGGTTCCTGACTCGATAAAAAATGCCTTCATGGTAACCCTGAGAAATTATCTCAATTTCGATCGTGACCCCGCTGTCCGTGAACGTAATTACTGACCTCCGCTCTGACCAGGCTTCTCGATAAGGAGGGAGCTTATGAGAAAAATGTTTCAGAAACTGGTTCTGGCAGTCATCTGCTTTGCCATGGCCTGTTTTCCGGCAACCGCCCAGGAAAGACTGCACCCGTTTTATGAACAGAACGGTGACTGCTATGTCCTGGTGGGCGAAGGCAACGCCAGAGCCGTATGGGCTCTTAATAACCTTGTAGAAGGAGCTTCGTCAGTGCCCTTGTATGATCCTGGCGACGCTTACGGCATCACCGCAGCCCAGAAATGGAACACTGTGCTGCTGAAGTCAGACAAGGACCTGTTCACCTTCGCCGGCACCGAAAGCGCCCTCACCAGCCTGACCGGGCAACTGGCCCCCAGGCGCATCGTCATGAACGCCACCACTAATGTTTATGCCTTCAGCGAGGTGCCGCCCTATACCGTACATCGGTTTCATGGCGCGCCGAATGCCAGCCCGACCGGCCGCGGCAACCACCCCTCCGGCACCATCAATTCACTTTTTGGCGGTGTCGATTACCCGTGCAATACCGTTCCGGCAGCGGTTGCCACCATGCCTGGCTACTACTGGTATCCTATGGGCAAAGGCTTTTACCACTCTGCCGACGTCGTGGTCTGGAGCAACTGGACCTACGGCACCGCCGCTGCCAACCGGCGCACCACCTCTAACCCGCCGCCCGTGGGCGAACGATACAATCAGCGAACCGATGGTTCACCCCCGACCAGAGGCCCGTGGGCAGCCTGCTGCGCCGGCAACCAGCCAGGAAATGGCTGGATCCGTGGTGGCTGGGTTCGCCGCATGATCCGCGAAAACCTTTTCGGTGCCTACCGCAATCTCAAGCTGTTCAAATACCGCATCGATTCAGGCGCCAGCGCGCCGACCCTCGACCGTGATGTGGCGAACGTTCTCGCCCGCGTCACCGGCACCATGGACATGAACGGCGAATGCTGCGACGGCTGTATCGCCAGGGTCGACGGCGCCGCCATGCCCGGGGTTCCGAGCCCGTATCTGTCGTGCATCTATTCATCGATCGTCAACCGCACCTACCTGTATCGTCGCGATCAGGATTCGACCAGCTTCACCCTGACCGGCTCAAATATCAACGACCAGATGGTCGGCAATGGCGGCGACCTCACCTGCAAATTTCTCGGCATCAGCTCGAAAAGCGAAACCGGCAACTATGTCTACCTGCTTGGTCTGAACCAGATCAACCAGTGGCTGACTGACGCCAACGCTCCGGCGAGCATGAAGTTGAGCCAGCTCACTGACGTGGCCGTTTCCGATCAGTGGTGGCAGACCGGCGGCATGATTTACGCCTACGACGCCACCAAAGGCAGCGTTTACTGCTTTGTCCGCAACGAAAACGGTACCAACGGTATCCCCAGCGAAATCAATGTCAGCGCCGACGGGGTTCTGCCCGACAAGATCGGTGCCGACGGACACGGCTCGCTGTATATGCTGCGCACCGAGTATGATCCGGTCAATACGACCTTTTTCCTTGACGGTAACGAAAGCCGCAAGTTTGCCAACGGCACCATAGCCGGCGGGCTTCCCAAATTCAGGGCTGAATATAAACAGAATGTCTACAAAACTGTTTACAGACGTCTCTATGACCAGGGCGGCCGTATCGAAAAACTCAACAACCGCGTCAAACTCGGCACCAATACCTTTGTCAGAGACTATATCACTGCCGACAACAATATAAACTCTACCAAAATCTGGATTTCCGGCTTTACACAGCTGGCACCGATCATCAATGCCAGCATCAGAACCGAACTGGCTGTCATCAACTCACCATCACCGCCACGCCCGTCAAGCCTCGAAGCGAGAACCGACTGTGTCGGGCCGATGGTCTCGGCAACCACTGGTTTTGAAAAGGCTGTTCCTGACGGCAACGGTGATTATCCTGACGATAAAGATTACTGGTTCATGGTCGAAAACGCGCCATATTTCGACGCCAATGAAGTCAACATCGGTAACGTCGGTGAAGATGCCAATGGCAACGGCCGTATCGGCCAGTTTCCCAACACTATTCAGAAGTCGAGCATCCGCTACTACTGGAAAGTCATTCAGACACACGACCGCTTTGGCGCTCTGATGACCGCACCGGCCACGATTCTCGATATGGAAACCGACGGCGTCAGCGGTGACTACCTGTTTCTTTTCCCGCCGGGCGCAGGCAAATTCAGAGTCGGTGTCAAGGTCACCTACCGCTACTACGATTACCGCGATCTTCCGGTCGGCGCCCTGTCGAGCCGCAAGGGTGACGTTCTCAAACCGCCGCTTTCTGAAGCGCCGCTCGTGGCACCGGGCCAGGATGCGAACAACTATTCATGGGCCGACATCAGCATCAAACAGGTTCCGCCGGTCATTTCACCACAGGACCGTGGCGTTATCATGAGTGGTATTGGCAGTTCAGCCAATCCGAACGACCCGATGCTGTCGAACTACAAACCCGGCCCCGCGGCTCTTGGCTATGGCTGTGCCAACAGCCTGTGGGGCAATGAAAGATGCCGACACACTTATTGCAACCCCGCCAATACCAGCCTGACTCCGACGGCTTTCATTCTCGACGGCTACAGCCTCGTTCCGAACAAGGCTGTTCAGAACGCCGACAGCAGCTGGAAACTTGAATACGCCGACCCGCCGTCTTACTGGAGCCTCAGACTGCGTGAGTCGAACTATAACCTGGCAAGGGGCGTCAACCGCGTTGCCTCGATGACCAGTGAAGACCCGCCGACACCCACCGACCCGAACCTGATTCCGGGCAGTGTCAAGTGGGTCGGTGGTCTGTCGGTAACCTGGAAATCAGAGCTGAAGCGTGGTTCAGAAATTATCATCGACAAACAGATCAACACGACCCAGGCCGCACTGCCACTGACGCAGCTGCGCCAGCTGTTTCCCGTGCCATCTGAACCGGCCAGTTACACGCTCAGCGTTGATTTCAGAAGAACCTACCGCTACGAAATCTACCAGGAAGTCTGGCGCAGAGTCGGTGGCACGCTGGTTCGCGAAACCAAGCCGGTTCCGAGGGTTATCAACATGCGTATCTGGTCGGATGCCGAAGTTCTCGTCACCGACAATACGCCGCCGAACCGCTTCTATCTCAACCCCTATGCCGATATTTCGAACAGTTCGACAAACCCGGTTGCTCAGGCTTATTTTATCAACAACAATACGCTTTACGGCACTACCGGGGAGGCTTTAAACGAAACAGAGTCACCACCGGCCGCCAATCCGACGCAGCTGGTTTTTGTCGTCGGCGACAACAATCCGATGGCAAACAGCGCCATCGGCAATCCTGGCCGCGATCCCTATCACTCGACGGTTCCCGGAATTGGTATCAGACTGCGCGTCAACCACAACACCGCCAACCAGATCGGCACGTTCACCTACGATACCGTGCAGGGAGTCATGCCGCCGGATGTGGCACCTGGCACAACCATGAGTTCTGAACAGGCAGAGCAACGTCGATGGTATTCAAGCGGTCCGAACGCCTCATTCAAACTGGCGGCCTCTACGATCAACAGTCAGGCTGAGTTTGACGCTGTAACCCGCACCAGCGGCCTTTACAACAAAAGCTTTTCTTACCGGGTCTACACGATCAATCTCAGTGATATTGCCCATTTCAGCCGTGAACTGGCCAAAGACAGCAATCAGCGCTGGGGCTACAACGGTTCGTGGTCACCGCGCATGCACCCGCAGCATGCCAACAACAGCAGCGGCTACAAAAACCTCGAATTCGGTCTTGCCTGGCGTGAAGCCTGCTACAGCCCGGGTAACGACCTCAGCGTCATTGCCCAGAAAAGCGGCCAGATTGTAGTTCGCGACAACGACCGCCCGAATGCCTTTATTCGCGCCAGTCAGGACAAATACCTCGACCAGAACTTCATGGTTCCGAACAATATCGAAACCGGTACCGGTGCGATTCCGCCGGCCTGGGTGCGCTTCTCGACCCCGGGCATGAATGAAGCGCTCAACAACGGCCCCGAAAACTGGAACCGTGACGACAATACCGCGGCCTTCGCGCCGGCTTTCAGAGTCAGCGCCGGCCAGGTCACCAACGTGCTTTTCCCGGCAGGGCAGGAACTCGAAGTCGATGTTCCGGTGCGCTTTGAATCTCTTACCGCCGACAACGCCGGTACGGTCGCGACTCTGACCTACAAAATCGTTAACGCAGCCGGAGCAACTCTCGCCGACGGCACCTTCGGCGCCAGTCTGCCACTGCAGTATGTGTTCAGACAGCCCGGGCGCTACAAGGTTATTCTAGAAATCAGTGATAACGCGACCTCCTGGCCGAGCAACCCGGCCGCCTATGCCTCTGATGCCATACCTGGCACCTCGCCCGGCGTCAGCCCGCAGGTTAACAAACGCAAGGTTGAAGCCGTCTTCGATGTCGTGCCCACCCGCCTCGATTTCAGGGTAATCGAACGCAACCGCATCGGTCAGTGAAGAAAGGCAGAGCAATGACAACAACCGCCCGCAGATTTCGATCAGGTATCAGCCTGGTCGAAATCATGCTGGCTTTTCTCATTCTCTGCACTGCGGCATTCTCGGCCGCCGGCGTCATCAGCTTCGGGCACCGCGGCACGACAGCAGATTTCCGGCAGGGTGAGGCTCTGCAGATTCTCGTCGACAGACTCAACAAGCTTTCGGCCCTGCCATTTGCGCGGCTGGATTCTTTTCTGGCCTCAGCCGGCTCAGACGAGTATACGTTCAACAACCCGCTCGAAGGCATCGAACTCGGCGATGAAGTGAAAATCGACAAGCACACCTACAGAGTCCGCGCTACTCTCAAGCGACAGAAAATCACGTTCAACTCGTTGATGGAGCTCAGCTTTCCGAACCCGGCCTATAACCCGGCATCACCCTCGACCTGGATATTCAAGGACCGCCCGGCTGAGACCTTCGACGGCAGCAGCGCCCCCTACGCAGTGATCAAGGTTACCGTTTCGGTCAAGCCGGTCGGAGCCATGACCGATGAGCGTGAAGTGACGGCAATCACTTTCGTAGCCGACCTGGAGTCATAAATATGGCAATCTCCGGTAGAAACAGAATTTCGATGTTGTTCTCAAAACGCGCCGGCATGGCAATCATGGTGGTGTTGTCGATCGCCTCGATTTTACTGCTGCTGGGCATTACCTACCTGAAATCATTCTCGCAGTCGACTGCCACCAGCAAACTGCAGCTCGACCAGATTCAGGCCGATTTTTTCGCCAGAGGCATTCAGAACATTGCGCTGTTCAAGATCAAACGCTACCCCGATTTCTTTCTCAGAGCCTACCGGCACATGGTCTACCATCGACGGCTCAATGCCGGCGAAATCGGCCTCGGCGCACCGATCGTGCCGGCGCCAAACCCGCTGCCGTTCGTCAAGTTCATGGGTGCCTACCCGGGCAACACCCGCGACATCCTCAATCATATTCCCGATGCCACCGACAATCAGGACAAATTTACCGAACCACTGAAAATCGCCACTTACTCGACCCAGTTCTCGCTGCTTTCTGCCGATGATTTCAAGCGCGGCTTCATCGAAATCGTCGTTAACCTGCAGCTCGAAGGCAAAAAAGTGGTCGGCACCTACCGCATGAGTCTCGACGCCAGCCAGACAGCGAGGTTGTAGCATGAGTGAAAAAATTATGGCCAGCCAACAGACCAGACGCGGCATAACACTGACTGAGATTCTCATCGCCACCGCCGTATTTTCGATGTTCATGATCTCGGCGTTCGGCGTTTTCAGCTCAAGCCAGACAGGCTTCGATACCGGCTCATGGCGCCTGCATCGGCAAAAACAGGCACAGATTTTTCTGCTGCGCCTTAAAGAAATTCTCGAAAAAGCCAATCATGCTTACGAAATCAGACCTGACGGCAAAACCAATCGGTTCGGCGGCAGCCGCGATATTCTTGTCAACGGCACCTGGCGCGATAAACTGGCCTCGGCCAGCGATCATGCGGTACTGTTCTTTTCGATCACCACGCCGTTTGTACCGGCGGTTCCGGAACTCGGACAGACCCAGAAAACTGGCAGCTGGAAAGGCTGCGGCCTTGAATGCCGAAAAAATATTCTGCGCTGTTATCAGACCGGTGACTGGAATCAGATGCCGGCTGTAACCCCGGCTGTTGTAGGGTCGCCCGATCTTGGCAAATTTGCCTTCGGTAACGAGACCGGCGATTTTTCGATCAGTCTCGAAGACGTCAACAGCATTGGCGTTTACGTGCAGCAGGCTACCGACGCCGTCGATCTCGGCCGCCCCGAAGTTTTCATAACCGTTGAGGTAATGCTGCAGAAGCCGCGTTCGAAAACGACAGTAGTGCTCAGTGAAAGCATTACCGCCAGGGTGCATGACCGCACCATCGCCGAAGTCAAAACCGCACCCGCGGGTTCCTGGCCCATTAATTGAGGAAAGTGCATGCGTAAGCTTGTCAAATTCATTCTGCTGTTTATGCTGCTGCCGGTTCTACAGCCTCTGATAGCCTGCACCATGGCACCCAGCATCTGGAAACAGATCGAAAAAACCGGCGGGCCTGGCGATGCCGGAGTTTATGCGCTTGCCGATGCGCTGCTGCAGTTTCGCGACAAGTTCGAAAAGGAAATGCGCAACTGTGGGCTGGCAACCGGCCCGATCAGAATTTTCCGCGCCGTTCGTGCCGATTCTGTTCCCCTTTCTCAGGGCGATTATGACAATCTGCTTGCGGCCCTCGACATTGTCTGGTCAGATGCTTCGTCCGAAGCTTTTTCACAGCTGCAGCTGCCCGAATCAGAGCTGACCGGCGGTCTGGCATCAGCCGGTTACCGGTTGCAGCTCGAAATTTCAGCTTCCGGTCATGACACGATCGTTCTCAACGATCTGAATTTCAAGCTTTACCAGCTGTATCGCATGGTTTTGCGCGAAGAGGTCAGGATTCTGACGCGGGTCAGCGATGCAGCCGGCAACCCTGTTTTTATCGATGAGTTTGCGGTCTCACCGACCATACTCGTCGACCCGATCATTTCACCGCTCGGTGGCTATCTGATCAGGCTCGAAAAAAATTCTTCGCGGCCTCTCGTCATGGATTTCGGCCCGGTTACCGACGGCGGCGAGCATGTTCTGCGCTTCAACGACGCATTCCATCAGCCCTTTGCCGTGCCGCCCGTTCTGAACGGTTCCTCTTCGGCAATTATCGACTGCCCTACCTGTGGAGAACATTGATGAACAAGTTTGCCTGCCTTTTTCTGGCGCTTTCGCTCGTTGTTATCTCAGCATCTCTGGTCGCGGCCGACCCGCTTCATATCGCGGTGCGCAGTCTTGATTTAAAGCTGTTCCAGCAGACAATGCAGGAAAACCCGGCGATCAATGCGACCGACTCTGCCGGCATGACGCCCCTGCACCACGCCTGCGCTCTGGGTGCCGTCGAAATGGTAGCCTCACTGCTGGCACATGGCGCCGACATCAATCTGCGCAGCAACGACGGTCGAAATGCGCTGCACCACACGGTAAACATTCAGGCCCTCTGTTTCAATCCGCAGCCGCAGGCTGGCGAAGTTACGATCTGCCCGCTGACCGTTCCGCAACTTCTGGCATCGGCCGGCATCGATATCAACGCGACCGATGCTGCCGGCGAAACGGCATTGCACATTGCGGCCCGCAACGGTCTGGTAGGTGTCGTCGCCACCCTGCTTCAATGCGGCGCCAACCCTGACTGTCGAAATTCGGCGGGTGAAACGCCTCTGCATCTCTGCGGCGGCACTCTGCCGCATCTTACCGCTCAGGTTCTTCTCGTCGGGGGCGCAAACCCGACTCTGGCAAGAAACGACGGCCGCCTGCCGGTCGAGCTGGCGGCAAGTGCCAGTAACGCCCTGCTGGTCAACATGATAAAACGCTATGCCGCACCGGAAAAGCCGTGAATTAATACTGACCGCTGGCCTGGCGCTGGCCGCTCTTATGCCCGCTTTTGCCTGCACCGGCGGTTGCCCGGGCAATGGCTGCACAGCTGCCGCCTCGGTAACTTTCGCCGTTTCCGATTCAAGTATCAGTGCCGACACTCTTGCCGGGCTCCTGAAATCAGGCGCGCCGCTGCAGCTGGTTGAATACCGCGCCCGGCGGCAGACCCGCGAAATCAGTATTCCCGGTGCTGCCATCATCTACGATGACACACCGCCTGCAAGCTTCGCTGCCGCTCTTCCCGCTTCCGGCAGCCTGATAATTGTCTACCCAGGCATAGAAGGCAGTCAAATCGCTTCTTTTGTCACCGAGCTGAGAAACCTTGGCTACCAGAGCATCATCGAATACCCCGCCGGCCTGCACGGATGGTTAACTTACGGGTATCAGCCCAGCGAACCTCCGCGCTGATCGCCACGGGTGCTCTGAAAATTCCGAGAATTCAGGTCGTCTTTTCTCATATGTGAATCAAGTTGAAGACAAGGAGAAAATATGTCTACCGATGCAGGTTTTATAGAATTTGTCATGGATCAGGTCGAATGTCGCGACAGGGCAAGATATCGCAAAATGTTCGGCGAATATGCTCTCTACTTTGACGAAAAGGTTGTGGCCCTGATTTGTGACAATCAATGTTTCGTCAAACCGACCGCTGGCGGCAGAGTTTTTATCGGCGAAGTTACCGAAGGTTTCCCCTACCCCGGTGCCAAACCGGCATTTCTCATCGACGGCCGCCTCGAAGACCGCGAATGGTTTACCGAACTTCTTCGCATAACCGCCAAAGAGCTTCCGGCAGCAAAACCCAAAAAGAAAAAATCCTGAGTTCTTCTACACGTGCAATTCAGTCGCGCGGGACGCGACGTTACTTCTGACCGCCTGGGTTACCTGATCCAGTTTCAATCCACGCGCCCGCGTGGGGCGCGACAATCCGCTCGACGATAACGAGCCCGAGTTCATATTTCAATCCACGCGCCCGCGCAGGGCGCGACTTCGGCTTTTCCGCTTCCGGTTGCGCTTTTTCGTTTCAATCCACGCGCCCGCGCGGGGCGCGACTCGGCGGGCCTGCCAAGAAAGGAAATTTGCATGTTTCAATCCACGCGCCCGCGCGGGGCGCGACTTGGCGGGTGCTATTGCGTTTTGATTACCAGCCGTTTCAATCCACGCGCCCGCGCGGGGCGCGACCAATACTGAATATTCCGTCCAAGTGCTGTTCGGTTTCAATCCACGCGCCCGCGCGGGGCGCGACATAGCTATCGCCTTACTTGTCCGAAAGGCTTTGTTTCAATCCACGCGCCCGCGCGGGGCGCGACTGGGATTGGCTGGGCAAATATTTTGTTCTTTCGTTTCAATCCACGCGCCCGCGCGGGGCGCGACTTGCACTACTATACACTACAAAACGGAAAACGGTTTCAATCCACGCGCCCGCGCGGGGCGCGACATAAGATTATATGATTGCCTTCCATTTCTGCATGTTTCAATCCACGCGCCCGCGCGGGGCGCGACGTGCAGTATAACCTGCACGAAGTTCTGACCCCGTTTCAATCCACGCGCCCGCGCGGGGCGCGACTCACGGGTGAACACGTTGACGTATGCGAATACGTTTCAATCCACGCGCCCGCGCGGGGCGCGACGGTCGGTTCAGTGCCAACCACCCCGCTGGCCAGTTTCAATCCACGCGCCCGCGCGGGGCGCGACGATGAGGTTTTGAAGAAATATTTCCAGACAACTGTTTCAATCCACGCGCCCGCGCGGGGCGCGACGAGTCGTCTACTGGTAGAGCGTTCAGCTCGAAGTTTCAATCCACGCGCCCGCGCGGGGCGCGACTTGAGCCAGAGCCAGAGCCAGAGCCAAGAAACTGTTTCAATCCACGCGCCCGCGCGGGGCGCGACCATCGCGAGCGTTAACCTTCTTGATCATTTTTGTTTCAATCCACGCGCCCGCGCGGGGCGCGACGGGCATTCGCGCAAGAGCAGACTAGCTGCAGCGTTTCAATCCACGCGCCCGCGCGGGGCGCGACAAACTATTTTAAAATAAAGGTGGAATTTATGAGTTTCAATCCACGCGCCCGCGCGGGGCGCGACATAAGATACGGAGCCCAAAATGCAGGCAGCTCGTTTCAATCCACGCGCCCGCGCGGGGCGCGACGCGAGCGAGGCAAGACTGGACAAAATACAGGAGTTTCAATCCACGCGCCCGCGCGGGGCGCGACACGCGCCGATATATCAATTATGATTAAGTCATGGTTTCAATCCACGCGCCCGCGCGGGGCGCGACCAAGGACGGAACTATAAGCGAGCGAGCATATAGTTTCAATCCACGCGCCCGCGCGGGGTGCGACGCAACTGTTTATTTTTTTCTTCAATCATGCGAAGTTTCAATCCACGCGCCCGCGCGGGGTGCGACGCCGGGCAGCTTGGTTTTGTTTTCCTGCGCATGTTTCAATCCACGCGCCCGCGCGGGGTGCGACAGACCAGACGCCTATTTCAAACCAATCGAGATGTTTCAATCCACGCGCCCGCGCGGGGTGCGACGCGGTCGATCTTTCAGCGATGGCCGTATGATTGTTTCAATCCACGCGCCCGCGCGGGGTGCGACCCTCGCCCTGTTTGCGGTTGTCGCGCATTTTAAGTTTCAATCCACGCGCCCGCGCGGGGTGCGACATAATTCATCTGATCACGATGAGTTATAGCCAAGTTTCAATCCACGCGCCCGCGCGGGGTGCGACATCAGGCTGCTTTCAATAGAAGGGGTGGTTATGTTTCAATCCACGCGCCCGCGCGGGGTGCGACTCGCAAATAGTCCAGAACCTCGCTCGCGAGATGTTTCAATCCACGCGCCCGCGCGGGGTGCGACGTTTTGCCTCCCATGCCGGATAAACGACCGCAGTTTCAATCCACGCGCCCGCGCGGGGTGCGACTAAGGCGTTGCCGCCGTTGAATAACGACCGGGGTTTCAATCCACGCGCCCGCGCGGGGTGCGACAAATCCGAGAGGATTAAGCATGTATTCGTAGAGTTTCAATCCACGCGCCCGCGCGGGGTGCGACAAAAGGCCCGGCGACAAGACTTCTGATAACTCTGTTTCAATCCACGCGCCCGCGCGGGGTGCGACTTATGGCAAAAAGCACCTTAAATTCGTTCTGTGTTTCAATCCACGCGCCCGCGCGGGGTGCGACGCCTGCGAGAGCGCGTGCTTGAGCTTGAAACTGTTTCAATCCACGCGCCCGCGCGGGGTGCGACCTGCTCTGATGGCTAACTGCTCGATGCTGGTAAGTTTCAATCCACGCGCCCGCGCGGGGTGCGACTTTCTTGTGCGTGCTTGATAATATTCATAGTTGTTTCAATCCACGCGCCCGCGCGGGGTGCGACGTTCAGGTTCGATCAATTGCAGCTTGTATGGATGTTTCAATCCACGCGCCCGCGCGGGGTGCGACCAAAGGCGCACGCGGCTTCTCGATGAGCTATGGTTTCAATCCACGCGCCCGCGCGGGGTGCGACATCGCTCTTGCATGGCGTGACCAAACCGGCGCGTTTCAATCCACGCGCCCGCGCGGGGTGCGACAAATTGCATCTTTAACAGCAGGATTCTTAAGTGTTTCAATCCACGCGCCCGCACGGGGTGCGACCTTTCTAACCGATCTAAAATACATATGCAGATGTTTCAATCCACGCGCCCGCGCGGGGTGCGACTTGCCGAGCGTTTGAGTCGCATCAGCACAGATAGTTTCAATCCACGCGCCCGCGCGGGGTGCGACTTTTACAAGCAACGTATTCACTCGGTTTCTTTGTTTCAATCCACGCGCCCGCGCGGGGTGCGACGAGTTGATGATTAAGTTTGATGTTTTCATTCCTGTTTCAATCCACGCGCCCGCGCGGGGTGCGACCCGCAGTCTTTTGATGCTGTTTCGTATCCGTAGTTTCAATCCACGCGCCCGCGCGGGGTGCGACGCTGGGAGCCGAGCCCATCGACTCCCGGCGGCGTTTCAATCCACGCGCCCGCGCGGGGTGCGACATATTTCACGATCAACGGAGGCGTGATCAGATGTTTCAATCCACGCGCCCGCGCGGGGTGCGACTATCGACCGGGGAATGATGATACCCGGGTCGAGTTTCAATCCACGCGCCCGCGCGGGGTGCGACGGTCCGCCAACGCCGTTGACACCACGTGCCCAGTTTCAATCCACGCGCCCGCGCGGGGTGCGACGGGAGATAAGCACCATGAACGCTGAATATCTGGTTTCAATCCACGCGCCCGCGCGGGGTGCGACAAGTAAGCAGTTTCCCGCGGATTGGTTTTATCGTTTCAATCCACGCGCCCGCGCGGGGTGCGACTTCCTTCCAGCCGTAAGCAGAACAGCTATTATGTTTCAATCCACGCGCCCGCGCGGGGTGCGACCCCTTCTGTTGTTGTTCGCCCCGGTATTCTTCCGTTTCAATCCACGCGCCCGCGCGGGGTGCGACTAATTGCTTTCGGCCCGTATTTATCATGTTGGGTTTCAATCCACGCGCCCGCGCGGGGTGCGACCCTTGAGAGCCGCAAGATCGGCAGATTTCGCAGTTTCAATCCACGCGCCCGCGCGGGGTGCGACGCTCCTTCGGGTCCCAAGGCTCCGCCAGGCTTGTTTCAATCCACGCGCCCGCGCGGGGTGCGACCAGGTTATACCTGATGCGTGGATTGCCAAAAAGTTTCAATCCACGCGCCCGCGCGGGGTGCGACCCCGCCCCCTGCTTTCTGGTGCCTGCCAGATAGTTTCAATCCACGCGCCCGCGCGGGGTGCGACGTCGAAAAGATTATCTGAAAGGGGTTCTGAATGTTTCAATCCACGCGCCCGCGCGGGGTGCGACGTGAAGTTTATCAGGCCGGTCAGGATGGCGCTGTTTCAATCCACGCGCCCGCGCGGGGTGCGACCAAAATAGAACCGATTGGAGAGGTGCATGGATGTTTCAATCCACGCGCCCGCGCGGGGTGCGACCAAAACTGATTCAATGCTCATGTCTCACCTCGTGTTTCAATCCACGCGCCCGCGCGGGGTGCGACTTGTCCGTTCGATCATTGTTTCGAGATATTGCTGTTTCAATCCACGCGCCCGCGCGGGGTGCGACCAGATTACCCAGTCGAGTGTTTTGTGGTCCGGGTTTCAATCCACGCGCCCGCGCGGGGTGCGACGAGTCTGTCGCTGAGCTCCTGAAAAATCTTTTGTTTCAATCCACGCGCCCGCGCGGGGTGCGACGTTTTGCGGCACTCCAAAGTCGGCAGCGTTGAGTTTCAATCCACGCGCCCGCGCGGGGTGCGACACTTCAAACATTCCCCCGCATCTGTTGCAGTAGTTTCAATCCACGCGCCCGCGCGGGGTGCGACTCAGGCGATACATTTTCTGGGTATCTCTGTGCGTTTCAATCCACGCGCCCGCGCGGGGTGCGACTCGGTTATCAGCTCATACCCATTGTCGCGCATGTTTCAATCCACGCGCCCGCGCGGGGTGCGACAATACAACGAATCAGGCGATATTCTGACTTATGTTTCAATCCACGCGCCCGCGCGGGGTGCGACTTACCATCCAAATTAACATCAACATCCACATCAGTTTCAATCCACGCGCCCGCGCGGGGTGCGACGGCGAAAACTGTTTGTGTCGCGTAAGTATCTCGTTTCAATCCACGCGCCCGCGCGGGGTGCGACGGCCGTAACCATCGGCGGCCGCGTAACCTTCTTGTTTCAATCCACGCGCCCGCGCGGGGTGCGACTGATAATTTTTCACAATCTCGCAAACCCGCATGTTTCAATCCACGCGCCCGCGCGGGGTGCGACCCATCGCGCAAGACAACTATAATACTTGCGCCTGTTTCAATCCACGCGCCCGCGCGGGGTGCGACTTTTTGAAATGGATGATTGTTTTTCATTCGACGTTTCAATCCACGCGCCCGCGCGGGGTGCGACGTCGGTTATCAGCTCATACCCATTGTCGCGCACGTTTCAATCCACGCGCCCGCGCGGGGTGCGACCGTTTTTTAATTTCGTTCGCGTTCCATAACTTGTTTCAATCCACGCGCCCGCGCGGGGTGCGACGGGTTGGGGTAAAGGTTGGGTGCGGTGTCGATGTTTCAATCCACGCGCCCGCGCGGGGTGCGACCTATTATTGTCAACAAAATATTTTACACGCATAGTTTCAATCCACGCGCCCGCGCGGGGTGCGACGCGACGTCGTGGCTGGTCGACTGCGCCCCAAAGTTTCAATCCACGCGCCCGCGCGGGGTGCGACTATTTTGCTCATGACTTCGCCTTTCTGAAATAGTTTCAATCCACGCGCCCGCGCGGGGTGCGACAATCGTGACAAGCAGTGAAAAAAGAATTTTCAGTTTCAATCCACGCGCCCGCGCGGGGTGCGACCTGTCGATCAGTTTGTAAGTCAAGATGTCACCTGTTTCAATCCACGCGCCCGCGCGGGGTGCGACGGCCGTAACCATCGGCGGCCGCGTAACCTTCTTGTTTCAATCCACGCGCCCGCGCGGGGTGCGACATGCGAAAAAGCAAAACTCGCTTAAAAGCAAAGTTTCAATCCACGCGCCCGCGCGGGGTGCGACGGCCGTAACCATCGGCTGCAGCATAACCTTCTTGTTTCAATCCACGCGCCCGCGCGGGGTGCGACAGGCCATTGATTCTTTTGAGCGCACGCTTAATGTTTCAATCCACGCGCCCGCGCGGGGTGCGACTCGGTTATCAGCTCATACCCATTGTCGCGCGCGTTTCAATCCACGCGCCCGCGCGGGGTGCGACTCGTTTTTTAATTTCGTTCGCGTTCCATGACTTGTTTCAATCCACGCGCCCGCGCGGGGTGCGACCTACAATGCGGGTCTTTTTTGTTTTTAGCGCTGTTTCAATCCACGCGCCCGCGCGGGGTGCGACAACTGATCGACAGTGATACTGTTAAAATATCGGTTTCAATCCACGCGCCCGCGCGGGGTGCGACAATACTACCGCATTTATCGCTGCTATGAAGATGTTTCAATCCACGCGCCCGCGCGGGGTGCGACTTTGCACCACAGCCAGCTGATAACAACCGGCAGTTTCAATCCACGCGCCCGCGCGGGGTGCGACATATGCCGGGAATTGGCGCAGCAGATTGTCTAGTTTCAATCCACGCGCCCGCGCGGGGTGCGACCCGCTCCGGTGACAATCAGAGCAGCGTTTTAAGTTTCAATCCACGCGCCCGCGCGGGGTGCGACGCTGATAACAATCGGCAAGATCATAAATGCTAGTTTCAATCCACGCGCCCGCGCGGGGTGCGACAATAGCAGTTACAAGCCTGCAAATCTTACTTGTTTCAATCCACGCGCCCGCGCGGGGTGCGACACTGCCGAGACACGAGCAATCCCAGGGTAATGGTTTCAATCCACGCGCCCGCGCGGGGTGCGACAGGCTACGTAATGCTTCATCGCGTTGGTGCCGGTTTCAATCCACGCGCCCGCGCGGGGTGCGACCTTCGGTCAGTATTTCATTTGCAGCCCGCTCAGTTTCAATCCACGCGCCCGCGCGGGGTGCGACTCATATTCAATCCCCAATCATTTTAATTTTGCAGTTTCAATCCACGCGCCCGCGCGGGGTGCGACACAAAAAATTAAAAGTCGTCCGGGCAGATCCAGTTTCAATCCACGCGCCCGCGCGGGGTGCGACTTTTTAAGTTTATGTGAAAGAGGTAGTATATGGTTTCAATCCACGCGCCCGCGCGGGGTGCGACGCTAACTATCAAAAAACTGATAATAAGACATTGTGTTTCAATCCACGCGCCCGCGCGGGGTGCGACCTAGACATGTTTTTGGCAGAGCAGCAGGCGATGTTTCAATCCACGCGCCCGCGCGGGGTGCGACCGGTCTGAGATGAAGTATATCAACATCTGCACGTTTCAATCCACGCGCCCGCGCGGGGTGCGACTGGCAGAGGATGCTGAGATACTGAAGTCTCTGGTTTCAATCCACGCGCCCGCGCGGGGTGCGACCATTTATCACCTCGAAAAATTACTTTTCCATCGTTTCAATCCACGCGCCCGCGCGGGGTGCGACTACGTCATATTCTTTTAAAAGATCATATTGATGTTTCAATCCACGCGCCCGCGCGGGGTGCGACGCTCCAAAGTATCGGCTATTGCCAATACGTCAGTTTCAATCCACGCGCCCGCGCGGGGTGCGACAGAAGATACAGATTTCGAGTTAGCAGGGGCTCGTTTCAATCCACGCGCCCGCGCGGGGTGCGACAAAAGTCTTGGATTAACCCGCATCTTAACAGATGTTTCAATCCACGCGCCCGCGCGGGGTGCGACATTACTTTTTACATAATTTTACGCAATCATTCGTTTCAATCCACGCGCCCGCGCGGGGTGCGACACCACCGACGCGCCGATCGATGTCGATAGCATGTTTCAATCCACGCGCCCGCGCGGGGTGCGACCCGTTGGGGCCGGTGAGTTCGTGTTTCTGAATGTTTCAATCCACGCGCCCGCGCGGGGTGCGACTTTTCACAAACCCCGCAAACCCGCATCAATCCAGTTTCAATCCACGCGCCCGCGCGGGGTGCGACTTGTGAATCCAGCTCCAGGTGGGCCATGATACCGTTTCAATCCACGCGCCCGCGCGGGGTGCGACTGCCTGGATGGTGTATGGTATCATGACTAGATGTTTCAATCCACGCGCCCGCGCGGGGTGCGACTGGCACCGCTGACACAGGGCTGCCAGATTTAAAGTTTCAATCCACGCGCCCGCGCGGGGTGCGACATATTTGACGCGTTGAAATCCGGAATTTTCGGGTTTCAATCCACGCGCCCGCGCGGGGTGCGACGATTAAACCGGAAAACAAAGCCCGATACCCCCGTTTCAATCCACGCGCCCGCGCGGGGTGCGACGGTCGAGCAGGGCAAGCCGGGAAAGTTCCTGTAGTTTCAATCCACGCGCCCGCGCGGGGTGCGACGCGTCTACTTCGTCATCAGTGCCACCCTTGGGGTTTCAATCCACGCGCCCGCGCGGGGTGCGACCATGCCCTGGGCTGTCGGTCGATATGCCGACAGTTTCAATCCACGCGCCCGCGCGGGGTGCGACTCAGCCTGCCGGCAAAGAACCGACGCCGATCGTTTCAATCCACGCGCCCGCGCGGGGTGCGACTTTTTGTTCCGGTCGATAAATACGGCCTCGATGTTTCAATCCACGCGCCCGCGCGGGGTGCGACGGGGAAAGACGCGCATTCCTCGATAAAATCGTGTTTCAATCCACGCGCCCGCGCGGGGTGCGACCAGATCATAGTTACGAAATCGGGAATGAATGTTGTTTCAATCCACGCGCCCGCGCGGGGTGCGACGTTGCGTGTCTTTCGGGCCGAGAATAGGCATTGTTTCAATCCACGCGCCCGCGCGGGGTGCGACGAATCCGGTATATCTGGCGGGTTGTAACCCTGGTTTCAATCCACGCGCCCGCGCGGGGTGCGACGATCTCAGCCCGCGCCTCGCGCACTATTCACTGTTTCAATCCACGCGCCCGCGCGGGGTGCGACGCGTCTACCTCGTCATCGGTGCCGCCTTTCGGGTTTCAATCCACGCGCCCGCGCGGGGTGCGACCGATAGCGACACCGCGTTATCCTTTGCTCTGCGTTTCAATCCACGCGCCCGCGCGGGGTGCGACTCGATCTCAGCCCGCGCCTCGCGCACTATTCGCGTTTCAATCCACGCGCCCGCGCGGGGTGCGACGGAAGCTACAAGTTTTCGGCGCAGTATCAGCAGTTTCAATCCACGCGCCCGCGCGGGGTGCGACCCCACACGGTCGAAACGAATATTGCCCTGGCCAGTTTCAATCCACGCGCCCGCGCGGGGTGCGACCCGGCAAGCACGACCCGACCAAGATGGACAAGGTTTCAATCCACGCGCCCGCGCGGGGTGCGACTGTTCGGCACCCGCCAGGCCAGGATTATAATCGTTTCAATCCACGCGCCCGCGCGGGGTGCGACAAATCTGAAAAAGAAAAGAGGCTGGATTTATCAGTTTCAATCCACGCGCCCGCGCGGGGTGCGACCAATACTTCATCAGTGAGCTTTTCACTCATACGTTTCAATCCACGCGCCCGCGCGGGGTGCGACTGATGATGTTAATCGGCTCGGAATACGCTTACGTTTCAATCCACGCGCCCGCGCGGGGTGCGACTCCACTACTCTGAGAGTCTGGAAACAAAACTGTTCCAGACACTTATTTCGCTACTTTGAAGGATAACACATATTTGGAAAAAAATTGCCTGAGAGAATTTCTTCTTTTGCGGTCTACATCTTCGTCGCTAACCTTTAGGGAGAAAAAAATGGAGCTCAAAGTCAGCGAAAAAATGATCGTGATTATTTGGTCAAAATTGAAATTGCCAGGCTCTGTACAGTCTCAACTACTGTGGCGGGAGCTTTAAAAATCAACTCCACATTGCGCATGGCCAGGTCAATAGACTTCAACTGATCCGCAAGAATAACACCCTTTATCTTGAAACCTTCTGGAATAGGAACTTCAAAAGGGTAGCCCTTAACTCTCGATGTTATCGGGCAAACAACAGCTAAACCAACTTTTTGATTATACCTGCTGGAAGAAAGAACCAGGCCAGGCCTTCGGCCTGCCTGTTCATGGCCCAATGACGGATCAAAATCAATCCAGACTACATCTCCGCGATCTGGAACATTTCCGGACATTTTCACCAGACCTCTTTGCCACGCGGCGAGCCGAAATCTACCAGTTCATGAAGATTATCTTCATGAACCTTTTCCAGAAGCTTATCGAAATCAACTTCTTCTGAGACCGGCTCAACTTGAAGCACTCCATTTTTCAGTGAAATTTCCACTTCTGAGTTGTTGGCCAAATGAATCTCATTAGCAAAAGCCCTTGGAATTCGAATAGCAAGGCTGTTGCCCCACATCTGAACTTTACCCTTCATGTGAGCCTCCTATGTATCTACAATAATGATACACGAAATAAACTGTCAGGTCAAATAAACCGCCGACTCCGCTCAAATGCCATCATGACGGTGTTAAACGAAGGAGAATCAAAGCAATAAAAGGCCATTCATATCAGGAGGCTGATTGGCGCCGTGGTGCTCAACTTTTCTTTCCCAGTTTGAGCCCAGATAATAAAAACGCAGGCTGTCTTCGGTTTCATCGATAATTCCAAGAAGTTTGTTCTTTAAATGAGCCCATTGGGCCGGATCAATCTCGCATTCAAAAATAGATTTCTGGGCTCTGACGCCATAATCCTTGCAGGCTTTGGCAACTCTATTCAAACGCTTTCTACCAGCAGGAGTAACAGTCGAAACATCATAAGTAACAAGAACCAGCATGTTACCTCCAGATAAAAGCAGGGTAAAAATCGAGCTCACCGCGAAAATAGCGAGCCAGCAAGCGTGCCTGGGAAATATAGACTATCCCGGTTTCCATGTTTTCTTCAAAGAAAGGATGGTAAATCTCTTCGCGTTTTCTTTTCTGCCATGCGGCAAGCAAGGTTTTCCTTATGTCATCATCCATTTCAACCTCGCCACTCGGCTTTACCTTGAAACCGGAAGCAGAAACCTGACGCATATTTACCAGGCTTAAAACCAGACGATCAGCAATCGGGGCACGGAATTCTTCCATCAGGTCAAGTGCAAGACTTGGTCTCCCGGGTCGTTCAGCGTGAAGATAGCCAACATAAGGGTCAAGTCCGACGGCTTCAAGCGCAGAACGCATATCGAGAGCCAGAATAGAATAGGCGTAGGAAAGCAAAGCATTAATACGGTCCATGGGTGGCCTTCTGCTTCGGTTATGAAACCTGAAATCAGGACCTGGCGACAAAACCATATAATCGAAAACAGCAAAATATTCTTCTGCAGCGGCGCCTTCAATTCCTCTTAAAACGCCAAGATCGTTGCAATTTCGCGCGGAACCGAGTGAGATTTCCATCGCGGCAAGAGCGGTCTTAATCTCGCTTTCGCCTGTGGTATCTGGATGATTGCGCAAATGCCTCAATAAGACAGTGCGTTGATTCTGTATTTTGGCCACCACACAGCATTTAGCAAGCATGAGAGCCCGTTCCTGATTGTCTGCATCACGATATTGAGCGCGGCGCAGAAGCACATTTCCCTGAACCGGCCCCTGAAGCCTTGCCAGGAACTTTCCCCGGCCATCTAGATAAGAAACTGTTATTTTTTCCTGCGCACAAAATTCTACCAGCTGAGGGGAAACACCTATTCCAAAGCCCATACAAACCAATTCGCCAATCTGATGCACGGGAAACTGACCGATCTTTTTTTTATCCTTATGAACGGTTATGGTTTCACCATCTTTGTGAACCCAGGCATCCTCAATGGTGATGTAAAGAGTGTTACGAAAGTGTTTCATCCGAGCAATTCCTTTCTGTAGCCCTCAATTCTTCTGTTTTCGCAACTTTTGGGCATACAGACTTCGAATAATGAACAAACCCTGCAGTGCTTGCCGTATTCTGGCTCTGGCAATTTCCCGCTGGCAATCATTGCGTGAGCAAGAGAGATAAAATCATGAGTTATCTTTCTAAGATTAGCATCGAACGATACTTCCAGGCGCTTGCGAATCTGACCGTAAAATATGGCGCCTTCCGGTATTTTTGTGCCGGTCATTTCCTCAAGGCAAAGAGCCTGAGCACAGAGCTGAATAAGATCAGAACTATGATCTTTTGGCTTGCCACGCTTGAATTCAACCGGGTATAAAACCCAATTACCTTCAAGACCGAGCAAACCGATCTGGAAAGCTGGGCCAGAAGTTTGAATCGCTTCTACCAGATCGGTTCGCCCATAAATTCCGAGTGCCAGACTTCTGACATAAAGACCGGAATATTGCCGCAAACCGCGACGAAATTCCTGATATCCCTCATCCACCCGCTCGTGCAGGTTTCGGCCTTCTGCGGTAAACTGATTCTCTTCCCATTCCTGATCAAGATGAATCAGACCCCATTGCCTTTTGCAGAAGGCCAGATGCTGAAGACCAGAGATTGGCAAGCAATCTTCGATATTGAACATCAACTTTTCCTTATAAAACGTGGGGGCGGTTCCATTCGCCCCCACGTTTTTTTTTCAGACCAGACGTTTAATGCTGACGCCGGCTGGCAGATTGTCAGCTTTTACATTAATCACATAATCACCGAATTTCCTTGCAGCACCATTTTCTGGATTGGAGCGGTTTACAGTAACACGGTCAAAAAGTTCATGGGCAGAGGCATTACCCATCTTAGAAGTATGTTCAAAAGCGATTAAAGCTCTGGTCGCCATCATGCCGCGGGCAGCTGAGCGGTCGTGTTCAAACATATTTTTCAGCGATTCCCAGAAAAGAGTGAGGTCATCTTCAGAAAAACCGGTCTGCTCTGCCAATGGGGCTGAAATAAAACCATGAGCACGGTAAAGACCATAAGGAACAGAAAATTTGCGGCCCATAGTGCGGTTATCGCCGCCCTGTTTTTCGGCTTCTTCTTGGGTTGTAACAGCCATTCTGGTGATGCAGTGTTCCAGAGAGACTACGGGATCAACTGATCTAGCAAAGGTCATTTGTACCGGACCGCGAACCTGGCCTGCATTTGCACCAGTTGTTAAAACAGCCCCAAAGGTTCGAATATCAAAAAAATTTTCGCAAAGAAAGACTCGTGCTTGATCGATTTCTTTTCCCTGCCCTTGTCCTGGTTTGTTGCGTTTTTTTCCATCAGTTGGATCTGTCGGCGGTTTTTGCAAATCAATTTTAAGAGCGATGTATGCTTGATCAATATTATCATTTAGCACGGCCTTTTCTTTAACAAAAATTGCGTTGGGCGGCTGATTACCCTTGCTCAATCCAACAAAATTTCTAACTTTTCGCTTAAGACAGACATCGGTAACCAGACCGTGCCCGGTTTCGGCATCGACGCGAGGCAGATTGCCCGCATCGGGATCGCCATTGGGATTGCCATCCTGAACGTCGAAGAAAAGAACGAAATCATAGCGTTTATTGATAGTCATTTTAGTTTGCTCCTGCCTCTAAAGTTTTTTCTGAAGTCTCTTTTGTGTCAGCCTTAGTGAAAAAATCCTGCCACTGGTGGTAGTAACCGATTGCAAATCTGCCCTGCTCATGTAAATCAAGGTGTGCCGGGAAATCTGAAAGATGACTCATGATTTCGCCAACAAGTTTTTCGAAGGTTATGGCTCTACCTTTGGGCAATTTAGCCAGATGGTGTTTCATCAGTTTCAAGAGATTGGCAAAGACCGTTACAGGAGAAGCGCAGGCAGCTCCATAGAATCTTTCACGGATTGTGGCATTAATTCCAGGTTGAGCCTCATCCTGAATTTTCGCCAGAGTTGCAAACAACCTGCCAAGCTGGTAACCAATTGAAGGTTGATCGATATCCAATGCCATACTTAACTCCTTTTGTTTCTTGTCATAAATTCGTTGATAACGATTCAGGTATGATTTAATTAATGCTGCCCTAGCCCCATTAACTCGCTCCTTAGAATTTCCTTTATTATCTTTACCATTGCAGCGAATACGTCTCAAAGCGGCTTGCAATAAAGTAGACGGATATGGAGAGCCATTCAAAATCGTTTGAATGAAATCGCCAGCAAGTTTTGGTGGGAGATTATCAATCTTATCTTGCAAACACACATTGGCAAGCAACTTGAAGAGGGAATAAAATGCTGGTTCATAAGCAGGCTTAACAATTTCCAAATCTTCAAAGTGCTGCCTGATATGACTGGCAAACTCAGCAATCTTTCCGTGATGCCAGAACCTCACAGAAATCCTTGCTGCATTTGGAGAAAGACCTAGAATGTAAAAATCAGTATCTTTGTCATCTTCAACATAGACACCGTTCTTGAACGAGGCAAACAGTTCTCTTATTTTCTGCGTTCCTTCGGCTGGATTATCTGTTGGCGGCCCCGAGAAAAAAAATGAAAACTCCGATTCAAATTTTGTTCTTTTTGCAGCCCAGAAAACCGTTGCCACATCTCCAACATTCAGTCTCTGAGATTTGCTTTTAAGAAGGGTGTTCAGCCCTGTTACGTAAGCAAATTCGGTTGACTTTATTATGGGTGCGTTAAAGCCCTGTTCTTTACCATAAGAATCATAGCCACTGTTTTTCTGAAACCCGATCAAGCATTTCGTGTCTTTGTTTATTGGTGTTCGGCCATGCGTTCTTGCAATCTCACCACTTTCACCAGTAACAATACACACACCGTTTTTGGTCGCCACATCATCAGAGGCTTCTTTGTCTTCTGAAAGAGATTTGCTCACGTAATTTTGAACAGATGGACGGCAAGGAACCGGGTAAGAATCGGTTTGTAACCGAAATGCCATGTTACATGAAGTGGCCTTGAGACAATCTTTGAATTCATCACAAGCTATGGCTTTATACACACCTCCTGAAGAATAAAATCTTCGCATGGCTTTAACACCGATATCATCTGCCAATTCGTCAGGCATGTCTTCAAGGGCCTTCAACCAGGTTGAATGCTGTTTTTGACTCTTTTCATCACTAATTGGCTGTCCAAGCAAATAACCAATATGATCCCATAGCAGAAAAGTCGTTGCATAAGCCTTTGCTCCGCTGCGACCTTTTGATCTCGGCAGTAAGAAGACTTTGGCTATCGGCTTTTTTCCGACAATTTCACGCGTATCCTCGATTCCAACAAAATCGCCGTTCTCAGAAATTACTATCAGAAATTCGAGGGGCTTTCTTTCAAAGCCCTCGGGCGCAATTTCTGAATTCGGATCGGCCGCAACACGGTCGTAATATTCTTTCAATGCCTGCAAAATCATTGGCGCACCTCGATATGGCGACGGTCGGTGTTGATGACGCCTTTTTCGATTCTGGCTTTAAAGAAGGCCGGCATCGGTTCTGCCGGGTTGGAGAAGTCCATATCATAGAGCATCCAGCCAAGCTCTCTGGTTTCGTCAATCGGATTACATGGTTCTGTTTCCGGCTTTACCAGACGAAAGTGACAGGAAAATTCACGGCAGCCCAGATAGGGCCGGTTAAAACACTGGCCCTTCTTTGCCCGACGTTCGAACATGGCTGCATACTTGGCTTCGGTTTCGTCAGAAACGGCAAATTCTCTGGTTTCTTCACTGTCAGCCCAGACTTCAGCGCCAGTGCGAAGAGATTTTTGACGTTTTTCAGGCGAAACAAACTCAAAATAACCATGAATCCTGTATTTTACGTCATTAAGGAACAGCCCGGCCCTTTGCTGGCGTTCATCTTCAATGTTGATTCCAATTGGTTTGCCGGGAACGCCTTTCAACATATCTGCTGATGGGCCGGAAAACACCTTTCCAACCTCATTGCGTCGCACAGAAACCCATTTGATCGGGTTTAACACTTCAACTTTGGTAATGTGCCATCTGATGGCCGGTTTCCAGAGTATCGCTTCAAAAATGGCACGTGCAGATGATGGTGTTATAACATCGTAACTTACGCGCTCTACCTTCATTTCGGGGCGAGTAAAACAGGCATATTCCCCCCAGACTTCAAGACACCAGTTGTGCATCTTTCCTCCTTACAGAACAAAGTTCTCAGGGGCAATTGAGTTATCTTCAACACAGAGCCCCGTTTCTTCTGAATATTCCATGCTGGTAGTCAAAGCAAAAATACCCGGGTGAACCTCTTCAAGCGATTTCCTTTGCAGCATGGAATTAAAATCGTTCAAATAAATATTTACTGAATATCGCTGCAGTTTGCGCATCAGCCAGGGCTCAGGGCCCATGTGCTTAAGCTGATCGATCAGCTCTTCACCTTGCTGATAACGAACAATAACAGTTCTCTGCATAGAATCATCGATCAGTTTGAATTTTTCTGCCACCGTTCTGAATTGAATGCCCAAAGTGCTACGATCAGGCGTTAGAGCAGGAATAATATCCTTCACATCAAGAGAATTAACCTTCCAGTAAAGGTCGCTGAAAAAACGCGAGAAATTGGCCCTTTCAAGCGGATCATCATTACAGCCGTGCAGAATATTCTTTGTGGTTTCAGCAGCTTTACGCAAAATGCCAGGTGGAGACTTTTTCTCGGCAACAAAAATTTTTACAAGGCCTTTTTCAAGCGATCCTTCGCGGTTGCAACGCCCGGCTGCCTGAGCTATTGAATCAAGACCAGCCAGTGCCCGGCAAACAACCGGAAAATCTAGATCAACACCGGCTTCGACCAGCTGAGTGCTTATTACTCTGGTGATTGCGCCAGTTTTCAATCGCTCCTTAACTTCAGCGATTATATTACTACGATGTTGTCCACACATCAGCGCAGAAAGATGAATCGTGCCTTCCGGCATCAGCTTATAAAGCTCTTTACAGCTCTTACGATCGGAAACAACAACCAGAACCTGGTCATACTGGGAGCACTCGTCGGCAACTTCCTGCCAGGTCATGCTGACGCCAAGGTCTGGCGGCAATTCAACCTCAACCCGTTTTAATTGCTCATAAATACCATCAACGTCTTTAATAATTTCTTTTATCGAACCCTGTCGCAAACCATTAAAGTGATATTGCCCATCGCTACGGCTTTCCAGAGCCGGTTGTGTAGCAGTCGAAACAACAAGGGAAACCGAATAAGAATCCACAAGTATCTGAAGCGCCTGCAGAATTGGATTTAAATAATCTGTGGGTAGCAACTGAGCCTCGTCAAGAATAACAACAGAGTTGGCGATATTATGAAGTTTTCGACACCGGGAAGGCTTATTCGAAAACAGCGATTCATAAAATTGAACCGTTGTAGTTACGATCAGAGGAGCATCCCAGTTTTCTGATGCCAGACGCATCTGCGACGTGCTGTCTTCTTCGCCGATGCTGGAGTGATGTTCGACAACGTTTTCCGCGCCGATGGCATCACGAAAGACATCAGCATTCTGCTCGATAATACTGGTGTAAGGAATCACATAGATAATTCGCTGTAAATTATGTTTTTGCGCGTGTTCCATGGCAAAAGCAAGGCTCGAAAGAGTTTTGCCGCCGCCGGTTGGAACAGTCAGAGAAAATATCCCCTGATCTGAGTTGCCAGCAACTTTACAATCCCTGAGAATATGCTGCCTGACATCATTAACCATGGATTTTCTGGCGCCTTCAACTTTTTTGGCCATGTAATTCCAAAATTTCTCACGGATTGCCGGAAGGCTCTCAAACTTTCCTCGCTGAGAGCCTTTCTCAAAATCCATATACGATTCCGTATCAAGAAAGTCGGCATCTACAAGGCATGAAAAAAGCATGCGAATCCATAAAGACATGCCAATGTCATCGCCAAATTTAAAAGGAAGCCTACCGGGCTTTTTGTCATTTGACAAACCCTTGATTTCAGAACGAATTTCTGAAACATTGGCTTGATTCAATCTGAATTTCAGAGCACTGGCGCCATGATCTTCGGATGGGAAATAATCAGGAAGACCGCCATGGTGACCTGCTATGCAATAGGCGATAACCCTGCCAATACACGAACCAAACAATTCTTCAGCCAGCTTGCTGCCTGGAGTTGAGTGATCGAGTCGACCAACTTTACCTTCCAGGTGGGCTTCCTGCCCGTAACCGCTTTTGGCGCGGATATATTCCTGCCAGGCAGAAGTGCTTTTTCCGGCGTCATGAAGAATGCCAGCGGCGTAGGCCCAATCGGCTGAATTGAAGACGGAAGCAAATTTCGCGGCCAATTCAGCTGTCTTCTGAACATGGTCGAGCAAAAGATGTGGCGGTGCCCATCCCCCGTTTTTATCGCACTTTAAATGTGCAACAAGACTATTACAGTCATCTACGCTCATTTTCTACCGTTATCAACCAAAAGAATAATTATCTATATGGCAAAACTTTAGCACAATATTCAGAGGATTTTAACCCCCAAATGCTTAAAAAAATTACTCTGATCAGAACGCATGTTGGGGCAAGGATAAGAGCAATGAATGAGAATCAGAGTGCCAGCGCAAAATGCGCGAGCATGTATATCAGGCTCTTTTTATTGCAGCGGTAATCAAGTCGACGAGGCGGCCGTCGATGATCAGGAGGCCGGAAAAGATCAGAAGCATGCCGAGGATGTCGTTGGCTTTGAGGGTTTCGCCGAGGACGGTGCTGGCGAGAAGCATGGCGCTGACCGGAATCATCAGGGTGACGAGAAGCCCATTGGTGGCGCCGGCAGTGGCAATGATACGGAAATAGATGATATAGGCAATGCCGGTGCAGAAAACGCCAAGCATGGTCAGGGCGACCCAGGTGAGAGGTTTGAGAGCCGCGAAGGCCGGGGGGGTGGCTATAAGCAGGCCGGGCAGCAGAAAAACCAGAGCACCGACAAGGCTGACGGCAGTAACCATCACCGATGGCAGGTGTCGGAAACGCCGGGCGTAGATGCCGGCCAGAGCATAGTTGAAAGTGCCGCCGAGAATGGCCAGCTGTGCCATGCCTGCCAGAACGATGCCACTCGCCAACGACGACCAGACCATTGCGACGATGCCGGCGATGCCGGTCAGGACACCGGTTACCTTGCGCCAGGTAAGCTTCTCGTCATCGGTGAGAAAGTGCGCCAGAATCATCACGAAAACCGGCGAAGTGGCATTGAGAATCGAGGCGGTGCTGCTGTCGACGAACTGCTGTGCCCAGCTGATCATGTAGAAAGGCAGGCCGGTATTGATGACACCCAGAAAGCCGATCGACAGCCAGGAACGCAGATCGCGCGGAAAAGACAGGCGCATGAACCGGCAAACCAGAACCATAAACGGCACCGCAAACGCCAGCCGGAAAAAAATCAGCCAGAATGGCGTCAATTCGCGCAGCGCAATCTTGAGGAACATGAACGAGCTCCCCCAGATTACCGACAGTATTATCATCCACAGCCAGTCAATTGCTTTCATAATGCCGGGCTGATGATACAACAACCCGGTCCGGAATGCAGAAAATATTGCAAATTGTTACAATCGATTGAATTTGACTTGGCAGGAGCGGGAATTTATACTGTCTGCGGGCCGGCAGAACGTTTGCCGGAGCTTTTGTGTATTCCACAGACAGACCGGAGAGAGAAACTTGAATAACAGCCAGAATACTGCCAATAACGTGCGCCACAGCTACCCGATCGCCATTCGCGACGATTCAATCAAAACCGCTTTTGGGCTGCTGCTGCAAACGCTGCCCTACGCCCTGATCAGATTCGGAATTCTTCTGGTGGTCAGCCTGGTCACCCTGGTCTGGGCCATTGTCACCTTCGGCGGCGCGATATTTCTCAGCGACAAAATTCACGGCATCTTCGGCTTTGGCTGGCTGGCAGGCCTCGGCGGCATCTACGGCTACATCTGGTATACCATCGTACGCTACGGTCTCTACCTGATCAAATGCGGCCACATCGCCGTCCTCACCGAACTGATCACCCATGGCCAGATCAGTAACGGCGATGAAAACATGTTCGCCTACGGCCGCCGCATCATTCAGGAAAAATTCACCCAGGTCAACGCGCTGTTTGCACTCGACCTGCTGATCGACGGCGTCGTCAAGGCATTCAACAACACCCTCGACTGGATCGGCAGTCTGCTGCCTATTCCGGGGCTCGACAGTCTGATGAAACTCGTAAACAGCATTCTCTTCATGGCTTCGACCTACATCGACGAAACCATCTTCTCGTATTCGCTCGCCCGCGGCGAAACCAACCCGTGGCGCGGCGGCCAGGACGGCCTGCTCTATTACTGCAACAACGTCAAAGAAATTCTTAAAACCGCCCTCTGGGCAGTTATTCTCGACAAAGTCTGCACTTTCCTGCTCTGGGCCGTGTTTATGATACCGGCGCTCCTTTTCGTCTGGATTTCACCGTTTCCGGTGCTCAGCGGCGCCGCGATTCTCGCAGCCGTTCTCTGCGCCGCCAACGCCCGCAGCGCTTTTCTCGAACCGCTGTTTCTCATTATGGTCATGATCAAGTTCCATGTCGCTGCCGAAAACCAGCCGGTCAACCTCGACTGGGATTCACGCCTGACCACCCTCAGCGGCAACTTTGTCGAGATCAAGGAAAAGGCGGCGGCCTGGGTAACTTCAACCAACCCGTCGCCAGTACCGGAAGCAGGCGCAACCGGTGTCTGAAACATCTCTCAGCAGCGCACAGCTGAAAAAGCTCTGCGACGCCGGCAATCAGATCAACACCCTGATCGAATCGCCCGATTTTCTTGAAGTCAGAAAAGGGCTCGATGCCTGCATCAGTCTGCTGCGCGAAATGGTCACGATGGGCGCAGTCGATTCGTATCTGGTGGCGAAACTGGCACTCGCTTTTGCTGCCGGTCTGGCTATCACCGAGCAGGGCAGCCTGCTCAGCAACCTGTTCGAGCTCGGCCGCCTGTTCAACGACGACGCGAAAGTGCTCGAAGCACGGTGCAATCTCGGCGAAACCTATGATGGCATGCAGCTCGAAACCAGACTCGAACCCAGAGACCTGCGCCTGCTGTCGATGGGCATGTTCTTCGCCTGCAACCCAGAATGCGTTCAGCTTTCGGTCGGCGATGCCATTGTCATTCTGCAGATAAAAATGGTCGAAAAAGTGCTGTTGAAGCTCGAAATTCAACAGGACACGAGAAAAGCCGAAACCCTTAAAGAAGAACTGAGCAGTTCATTCACGAAAATTCCCGCCCTGGTGTTCGAACATCTTGGCCACAGCCAGCTGCCGATCAAACAGTTTTTCATGGCGTTCTGGGAATACCTGCTCGAAAAAGCCTGGGGCAAAGAAATCCCCGAAGACTGCCGCAAAGCCTTCGGCCAGATGCTGAGCAAGATACCGGTTGTCGAAAGACACAACCATATCAGACTGCTGCCAATGCTTGAATGGAACATCGACAGCGAATCTGCCAGCCCGGTTCAGGTATTTACGCCAAATGGGCTGCCAGCCAGAAGAAAACGCGAAGCAACCAGCGATCTGCAGACCGGCTGGTTTCGCGAAATACCGATGCTCGGCGGCCCTATCCGGGTCATTCTGACGCTGTATTTCCTCACGAGTATGATCGCGGTCGGCCCCAGCATGAGCTTTTTCTGGACCATCATCGCCATAACTCTCGCCTCGACCTATTATCGAGTCTGTCTGCTGTTCAAAGAAGAGATGAACGAAGGCATGGCGCCAACCGTCGCGTTTCTCATCTACCTGTTCGCCGGTTTCATGAGCATCGGCGCCCTGGTTTCAGAGACTCTGATCGTCGGTATGACCGCGGCTCTGGTCATGAACATCGCTTTTCCGGCGGCATTGGGCGTTGTTCTGACCGGCCGGCGCAAAATCATCGAAACCTTCACCGATATTTACAAAAACGACAAAAAGCGCCTCAAATAGACAGAGATTCCTGCCAACGCAGAGACGAAGCCTATTAAGGCAGCGGCGCCAGCGTGTTGTTGATCCAGCGCGCAATTGCCGGGTATTCGCCGGGCGCGAGATTGATCGGAAAATTTACCGCCCCCGAAGCGGTTTCGAGATTGAAAACATTGTTGTAAAAACCGAGCGCCCGCGGCACCGGCGCCGGGGTGAAAAGATCATAACCCATGAAGGAAACGGCCGGTCTGGTATCGGTCAAGCGGCAGAGCGCCGGCGCAAAGTCGAGCTGGCAGCAGAGCTGGTCGAGCGTTTTCCCTGCCCCCAGACCTGGGCGGCCCGACACAAAAATCAGGGGCAGCCGGCTGTAGAGGTAGTATTCACCACCGATCAGATCGCTGTGCCCATAGTTCGGCATCGGATAATGGTCGGCAGTCACAATCACCAACGTTTCGTCGTCAAGCAGCCCCTTTTCGGCAACCGCGGTAAAAAACTGCCTGAGACAGTGGTTGGTCCAGTAGATGGAACGCACCACCTGGCTCGGGTGCGAGGCAACTGCAGGCGGCAGCCGGTCAGATGGCAGACCGCAGTAAGAAGGCGGCTGGTGCATATCGATGGTTTTGGCGAGCAGCAGATAGCTGCGGTCGCGCTGCTGCTGCATGACCTTCAGAGTCTTGTCGTAAACGACGTCATCATGAAAACCCCAGTCGTTGACCGGCGGCTCCGGGTATTCATGCGCGAGATCCTCATAAGAAATGTATTCGTCGACGCCGAGAATATTTTTGAAAATAACGTTCTCGCCGCCGTAGAAGCGGCTGTTGCCGGTTATCAAAATGCCGCGCGTGCCATGCTGCTGGTGCATCAGCTGAAAAAGGCTTTGCGAGCCGGTTTTCTGAATCAGATGGTATTCCGGCGGCACTTTCGAGCAGAGAAGTGTGATCAGGCCCTGCAGAGTCGGGTAGGAAGAATTGCGAAAATCTTTTGCTGAGGGATATTTCTGCAGCAACCCGTCGAGAAAGTCTGAAGCGGCGGCAGGAACCGCGGCGTTGATCGAATGAAAATAATCGAGAGCCAGCGATTCGTGCACCAGAACGACAACCCTTTTAAACGGCTTTTCCGCTGGCGGCGCCTCGGTCGGCGACAGGCGCATGAGGCCCATACCGAGCAGTTCAGCAGTTTCTTTCTCTGAGAATGGCTGCCAGACGACAGACTGCGTGCCTGGCCTGGCGTTCCAGATGTTAACAAAAATGCCGCTGCCGAGATTCTGCAAAAACGAATTTTTGTTCAGCTGCGCCAGTTCACCGGTCCAGAGTGGTGCGGCCGTTGGTTCGTCGAGCCGCAGCGGAATCAGCTGAGCGGCGGCGCCGCCCAGCACGACGACCAGAATGAGCCTGAGCTGGCGGCGACGCTGTTCTGCGCTGTCACCCGCAAAACCGACGGCCAGTTTATACGCACTCAGCGCAAAAACGACCAGCAGGCAGATCAGCAGCAGCAGAACCACGACATCGCCGGCAGTCAGAACCGCCTTGATGGCATAAATATTGATATCGTGCAGCACTCCGGTATTGAGGCGGGCCAGCGAAAAGAAAAAGCAGATCGAGTCGGCGACCAGCAGAAACAATGCCGTCGTCAGGGTCACGGCAAAGAGAGGCGGGCCAAAGCGCCGGCCGGCCGATAATGGCAGCAGCAGCCAGCACAGGGCAATAATGGCGGTATCGGCTGCGAGGCCGCGAGCCAATGCCGGCACCAGACCATCGATATAATGCAGATCGAGCTGCCTGATTACGGTCAGATTGTTGACGGACAGGGCCAGCAGCAGGGACAGGAACACAAACAGCAGTGTCTTCAGGTTATGACTGGTCAGGCTGATTACCATACTTTCAGACAGATTTTTCAGGGGGGCTCAAGGCTGCGGGCAGTATAACAAATCCGCAGAGCAGCGGCAAATCTGCCGCAAAACTGCTTGACAAAGCGGCGGCAAAATCGGGATATTATTGCAGGAGCCCCGAGCGACAAGCGTTATCAACCAGATAAAAGAGGAAGCAACTTGAAAGAACTGGCACTACCAATCACTGATCCGGTGCTGATTTTTGCCATTCTTCTGTTCATTATTCTTCTGACGCCGCTGCTGCTCAACCGTCTGCGCATTCCGCACCTGATCGGCATGATCATTGCCGGCGCCGCGGTCGGCCCGCATGGATTCAATCTGCTGCACCGTGACAGTGCAATCGTATTGTTCGGCACGGTCGGGCTTCTGTATATCATGTTTCTCGCCGGGCTTGAAATCGAAATTGCCGACTTCAAGAAAAACAGCCGACGCAGCATTATTTTTGGCCTTTACACCTTTTCAATCCCGATGTGTCTCGGCATCATGGCAGGTTATTACTGGCTGCAGATGCCACTTTTGTCATCGATTCTGCTGGCGAGCATGTTCGCTTCGCACACACTGATCGCCTACCCGATCGTCAGCAGCTTTGGCGTCATCCGCAACCAGGCGGTCGTGACCACCATCGGCGGCACGATGATCACTGACACTCTTGCTCTGCTGGTGCTGGCCGCGATTGTCGGCGCCACCAGCGGCACCATCACCGAAGGTTTCTGGCTGCGCATGGGCCTGTCACTGGCTGCGGTCGGCACCGTGATTCTTTTTGTTTTTCCGATAATTGGTCGCTGGTTTTTCAAGCGCTTCGACCAGAGTGTCGCGCAGTTCAATTTTGTTCTCGCGATGGTTTTTATGGCTTCTTTTCTCGTCGAGCTTGCCGGGGTTGAACCGATCATCGGCGCTTTTCTCGCCGGTCTGGCGTTAAATCGCCTCATTCCGAGAGTTTCGGCATTGATGAACCGCATCGAATTTGTCGGCAACGCGCTTTTCATACCGTTTTTTCTGATCGGAGTCGGCATGCTGATCGACTATCGCGCCTTTTTCATAGATTTTCACACTCTGAATGTCGCGGTCACCATGACAGTTGTCGCCACCATCGCCAAATACCTCGCCGCCTGGCTGACCCAGAAAACCTTTCGTTATTCAGACGACCAGCGCCGCCTGATCTTTGGGCTCAGCAACGCGCAGGCGGCCGCCACCCTCGCTGCCGTTCTGGTCGGCTACAATGTCGTCACCGGCTATACCTCCGAAGGCCTGCCAATCAGACTTCTCGACGACAGCATTCTCAACGGTACGATTCTGATGATTCTGGTGACCTGCACGATTGCATCGCTGGCAGCCCAGAAAGGTGCAGAGAGCCTGGCTTTGAAGCGCCAGCTCGACAGCGAGCATCATGAAGGTGCTCATGAAGAGCGAATTCTCATTCCGATCGGCAACAGCGAGAATGCCGCCGAACTGGTTAATCTCAGCGTGACCGTCAAGTCACGGCAGAGTCAAAGCAGTCTCTACGCGCTGACCGTCATCAACCAGGCGAGTTCTGAAGAACTCGATGAAAAGGAAGCGCAGGCGATTCTCGACACGGCCAAAAAGGCGGCGAGTGCCACCGACAGCAAACTCAAGCGTCTGCTGCGCTATGATCACAGCGTGATCAACGCCATCAACGGCATAGCCAGACATTACCGCATCACCGATCTGATTCTCGGCCTGCACCACCAGAAAAGTCTGAGCGACACCTTTCTCGGGCACCTTACGGAAGGCGTCCTCAACAGCTGCAATGTCACAACAATGATTTACCGGCCACGACAGCCGCTTTCGACGATCAAACGCGATATCGTCATTGTACCATACCAGGCAGAACGCGAAGTCGGCTTTCCGTTCTGGGTGTCGAAAATCTGGAATATCGGCCGCAATACCGGTTCGAAACTGGTTTTTCACGGTTCAGAACGCACCTGTGATTACCTGCGCGAAATCAACCGCAAGTTTCCGATCGAGGCTGAATTCAATATTTTCGAAGACTGGAACGATTTTCTCATTCTGGCTCGCGACATAAAAGCCGACGACAACCTCATCATCGTCATGAGCCGCCGCAGAGGTCTCTCACACAACCCCGGCATGGAAAAGATCCCTTATTATCTAAACCGCTATTTCACCGGTAACAATTTCATTCTGGTTTACCCGATGCAGATCGGCGCTGATGAAAACCGCGAATTCGACATGGTCAGCCCGTCATTTCTCGAACCGCTGATGGAAAACTTCACCCGCCTCGACGAGCTGGGCCGCACGGTTGTGAAACTGTTCAGAAAATTCGACCACAAGCCCGGCAAAGCTGCCGGCAATAAACAACCCAAAGACCGCAAGCAAACAGATTAAAGCAGGCGTTTTACCATGCGCACCTGGTTGCCAGAGCCAAGAAAAGTACATTCATCGAACTGCAGGCGGGCGAGCATGATACCGCGCCCATGGCATTTGATCAGGTTTTCGGGGTCGTTCGGATCAGGCAGATTGTTGAAGTCGAAGCCCTCGCCCTGATCGGTAACCAGCCACTCACAGCGTTCACGGTTCAGCTTGAACTCGATCTGCACCTTGCGGTCGCAGTAGGGCTCGGCATGCATGCGTTCTTCGATTACCTGTTCGAGGCCATTCGGGCCCCGCTCGATCGCCAGACTCTTCTCGTTATAACCAATGCCAAGATTACCGTGTTCGATGGCATTTATGAGAATTTCCATCAGCCCAAGCCTGATGCCGAGGCGGTCTTTTGGCTCAAGTGCCGATTCGGTTTCGAGAAGCAGGCGATCGACAATCTTGCTCAGCAGTTCAAGGCGGTTCGATATTTCCATGCTCAGCTCACACCTTGAAATACAGCCAAGCACCTCGCGGTGCAGAGTTCGATGTTTCAAAATATCGGCGTATTTGCTGATGATTTCCTGCAGGTCTTTCATGAGCGCCGGCTTGATCAGATAATCATTGGCTTTCAAGCGCAGGGCCTTCAGGGTATATTCAGGCGTATCGAGAGTGGTATTGATGATGACGAGAGCTTCGTTATCTATCTTACGCAGCTTTTCGAGCATTTCGAGACCGTTCATGACCGGCATCTGAATGTCGGCAAAAACAATATCGGGCTTGAATGTATTGAATGCCTGCAGACCGGCCTTGCCGTCAGCGGCAGCCTGAGTTTCGTGGCCAAGGCCTTCAATGGCCATAACCATGAATTCTCTGGTGACTTCTTCATCTTCAACCACAAGAATTTTCATGGGTGTCTCCTGCAGAACCGAGAGTAAAAATCAGCGTGGTTCCGTCTTTTTCATTCGAAATGAACGATAGATTGCCGCCGAGAGTCAATGCCATGATTCTGGCAGAATAGGTACCGAGGCCTGAACCGCGGTCTTTTCCGAAAGTTACGTAGCGTTCGAAAAATCGGTCGCGGATCTTATCCGGAATACAACCGCTGTTATGAATTTTCACCATCATTTCAGGGCCGTGGCTGAGGCTGACTTTAACATGGCCACCGTCAGGCGAAGCTTCGATGGCGTTCTTAACCAGATTCGAGAAGATTGAAGAAAACAGCAGCTCTTCGCCATTCATCTCGAATACATCGCTGTCATGCGGCTCGCGTTCATCGACGAGAATCCTGCAGATGACAGCACGGCTTGCGGCCAGCCCTGAACATTCACGCAAAACTTCGCGCAGAACTCTGAGAACATCCACAGTCGCAGGCTTAAGTTCGTAATTGCCCTGTTCCATTTTGTAAAGATCGAGCGAATGGTGGATCATTTCCATCAACCGCCGGGTAGTTCTGGTCTGCAGGGCAAGAATATTCTGCTGCGCCTGATTGAGTGGCCCGGCTGCCACCAACATCTCAGGCGCATTCATGAAAACGGTCATCGGCCCTTTGAGATCGTGACGGGCAATGCGTTCGATATCTTCGCGCAGTCTGATGTTTTCCTGAAGAATACTGTTCTGCTTTTCGAGCTGCCGCATCGCCGATGTCAGGCTCAGATGGGTTCTGACACGGGCTCTGACAATAGGCGGGCTGACCGGTTTAACGATATAATCGACCGCCCCGAGAGCAAAACCGTTCACTTCGTCGATTTCCTCGTCACGGGCCGAAACAAATATAACCGGAATTCTGGCGGTATGCGGGCTGCCTTTGAGGCGACGACAGACTTCGCTGCCGTCCATTTCTGGCATGACAATATCGAGCAGAATCAGATCAGGTGGGTTGGGCCCGCCTGCAAGCTGCAATGCTTTCAGGCCGGTCATGGCCATGATTACATCGTATTCAGGCCGCAGAATGCTGCCAAGAATCTCGATATTATCGATGATGTCGTCTACAACGAGTATTCTTGGCTTTGTCTGATTTTCCATGTTTCTCTTTCCATGATTATTCATCGGCCTCGATATCGATCTGCAGCCGGGCGGCCAGCTTTGTCAAAGGCTCAACAGCCTGATCGAACTCGCCAATTCTGATGGCCTTTTCCAGAAGCGAGAATTCTTCCTGACTACAGACAGATCGTAATTCTTCAGTGAGATTCTTATAATATTCTATCAGCTCAATGCTGCTTTGTTTAAGAAGTTTTATCAAAATCGGCAACTCTTTATTCAGTTTCTGGGAAATCTGCGGCGCAGACTGCCCGTCAAACTCGCCGGCAGCCGGTTGTTCTGCCGGCAAAGACACTCTGATAGCCGATATGACCGAGCTGAGTCGCGCCGCGAAGTTCTTCATTTCATTTTCAATCTGAGGCGCAGGCCGTGCTTCCTTGATGCAGCGTTCGAGAGTCTGGGCCTGAGTAAAGACTTCGGTCGCTCCAAGATTGCCAGAAACGCCCTTGATGGCATGCACAAGCTGAGCCGCTCTGGTTGTGTCACCCTGTTCGAGCAACTGGGCGATTCTGGTGGAAACATTCGCCTGCTCTTCGACAAACCGCCGCAGCAGTTTGATATAGAGCGAAAAATTGCCCATCACCCGGCGCATGCCCGAAACGACGTCGAGTCCATCGATTCTGAAGTTTTCAGGGCTGCCCGCTGCGGTCAGCACATCTATCGACTGCGTCTTCGGAATATGCTGATCAGGACGACAGAAGCGTCTGATTGTCTGAAAAAGATCCTCAGGGTTGATCGGCTTGACGATGTGCGCATTCATGCCCGACTGCAGACAGCGATCGCGCGCATCGCTCATCGCGTGAGCGGTCATTGCGACAATCGGCAGATCGGCAAACCTCGCATCGGCTCTGATCATGCGGGTCGCATCAAGACCGTCCATGTGAGGCATCTGCACGTCCATCAGAACAATATCCCACGAAACATCAGCGGCCATGATCTCTTCGACTGCCTGACAGCCATCGTTGGCAATGCGCACCGAACAGCCGGCCTGCTGCAGAAGCTCGAGCGCGATTTCCTGGTTGATCAGGTTGTCTTCGGCGAGCAGAACCCTGACGCCGTAGAGCTGGTTTTTCCAGTCGTGCTCTTCGAAATGCTTGATCCCCTGGCGGCGCAGCAGTGGGGCAAAAATGCCGATTACCGTGTTCATCATATCAGACGGGGTTATCGGAGCCATGATCACGTCGTCGGCAACCGTGCTGCGAATGGTTTTATCATTGCAGAGCGCCGAAAATTCATCACGGTGGGCAACCAGCACCACCGCCGGGCGTTTTTTCAGAGCGGGGTCGTTGCGAATGCTGCGCGCCAGTTCGACACCATCCATATCAGGCAGTTTGACATATATGAAAACCAGGTCGCAGATCTGTTCTTCAGGCTGAGTTTTAAGCATTGCCAACAGCTCACGCCCCGAAGGCACAAGCCTGACCGAAGCGGAAGACATTTCGAGATGTGCCATGAGACCGCGCCACGGCAATACCCGGCTGTCGGTAATGATGAATCGGCGACCACTGAGAACCTCCGATACCGGCTGGGCTTTCGTAATTTCAACCCCGAACCAGGCCGAGAAAAAGAAACGGCTGCCGCAGCCAGACTCTGATTCGACTTCGAGCTGACCACCCATGGCGTTTGCCAGCTTGCGCGAAATGCTCAGGCCAAGCCCGGTGCCGCCATATTTACGCGTTGTCGAGCCATCAGCCTGCGAAAAATCTTCGAAAATACGCTTCTGCTGTTCTGTCGAAAGGCCAATGCCGGTATCGCGCACCGAAAATTCAAGTTTGACCTGTGACTCAATTTTTTCAAGCAGAGAGACTCTAACCTCGATCTCGCCGCGTTCGGTGAATTTGAAAGCGTTCGAAACGAGATTGGTCAGAATCTGACCCAGACGATGCGGGTCACCGATTAAATTTTCTGGAACATCTGGCGGAATCATGAAGAAAAAATAGATTTCCTTGCCATTACCACCTGTCGAAACGACGTTAGCAAGATCGCTCATCACTTCGTCGAGAATAAAGCTGGTATTTTCGATGCTGAGTTTGCCGGCTTCGATCTTTGAAAAATCGAGAATGTCGTTGATCAGCTCAAGAACCTTGTTGCCCGAAACGAGAATTTTGTTGAGATATTCATGCATTTTGTCGGGCATGCCAGATTTCAGCGCCAGATGCGAATACCCGATTACCGCATTCATCGGGGTTCTGATCTCATGACTCATATTGGCAAGGAACTGACTTTTGGCAATACTGGCGGTTTCGGCGGCTTTTTTTGCCTCTTCGAGCGCCTTCTGGGTATTCAGGCTCTCGGTGATATCTTCTTTGACGGCGATAAAATGGGCAATCCGGCCTTCAGCATCGATAACCGGCGAGATGTTGGCCGATTCCCAGTACAGCTCGCCCGTCTTGCGCCGGTTACAGAAGCGACCGGTCCAGCTTTTTCCGCTGAGAATCGTCTGCCACATGTCGTGATAATACTCTGACGAATGGACCCGTGAATTGACGATGCGCGGCGTCTGACCGATCGCCTCATCACGGCTGTAGCCACTGCTTTTGCAGAATGAACTGTTAACATACTCGATCACGCCATCGGCATCGGTTATGACCACCATATTGGCACTGTTTTCGATAGCGCGCGACAGCAGTTTCATGCCGTGCATCGAGTCGGCGAGCTCATTCAGGGTCTGCTGGCGGCCGTAGAGAGCAAAAGCGAATATCGAAAGCACAACGCTGAGAACAAAACTGCTGACCAGCACGAAGGCCGAATCAAAACGCTGCATCGATTCTTCGTAAGCCGGCAGCGAGAAAAATCTGGCATGCAGAAACCGGCCGCAGATATCGACCGTAGAAGTTGCGACAAAGCGTGATCGGCGACAACTGCCAATACCAAGGCTGGTTGAATCACACACCAGCGTTTCGGCAGTTTCTGAGGCGTTGTCATACAGCTGAACGCCGATCTCGTCTTTGTAAGTGCCAAGAACTGAGCTGACGTATTCAACAAGACAAACCGGACTGATAACCATGCCAAACAACTGCCGGGTCGCCGACGCCTGGTCTTCTGGATTCAACCTTCTGAAAACCGGAAAAACTCTGAGAAAGCCGGTTTTAGTCTCAGCCATCGCGGTACTCTCTATCAGATTTATCCGACCTGAAATTGCTGAGTTACCGGTTTTTAAAGCTTCCTCGACTGCCTGCCGCCGAACCGGATCAGACAAAAGATCATAACCAAGAACCTTGTCGATCTGAGTGTTTTGTGGTGAAACCATAGCCACCGGCAGATACTTCTCTCTTTTGCCGGCCGGCATTATTTTCAAAGATGACGATGCGAGAATCATTGTTTCTGTGCCGGTCTGAAGCAAGTCGTCACCGGTTATAAACGGAGCGAAGCCGATCGCGTAAACCCCGGGGTAAAATCGCTGCACCTGCAGAGAGTCGATAAAAGAATCCCATTCCTGACTGGTCACTTCTGTCGATGCCCCAAACAAAGCGGCACAACCGCGCAGCAGTGCATCGTGCCCATTTGAAACGGCAGCCAGTCGGTTCTGAAACTCACGCACTGATGAGTTGAACTGAAGCCTGTCACGATCGGAATCATGGGTCGTCACTTCCCGCCAGACCCATACGGAAGCAACGAACGACACGATCAGAACCAGCCATGGGATTAACCAGCCTGCGGTTTTTTGCCCCGCGCCATGCCTTTTGAGCGCCGAAGCATCGCCAGTCGATGGCTTCTGATCCATTTCTCACCTCTTCGCCAGTCTTCCAAAGCTCAGGTCTGCCATGCAGTCAGATCGCCGGACGACTTGTACACTTCAGACACCAATTTTTACTATTTAAGTATAGCATGCCGAAAGTCTCATGCACCACAACACATTAAATGCTCCAGCCACAACCATCGGTCACCACTTGTAAAAAAGCATTTTTTACGGATACAATGATAAAAATATCCTTAAACGAGGTATGCAGGTGAAACAATTCAGAATTTTCCTTGGCGTTCTTTTCATGTTTTTTGTTTTGTCAGCTGTTAATGCTCAGGACAGTGGTGAAAAAGATCTCCGTTGGGCTAAAAGCCTTATGGAAAAAGGCGATTATGCCTATGCCATCGAAAAATTCGAAGATATTGCCCGTTCTGAATACAATTCCGGGCGCATCAGAAAAGAAGCCCTGTATTTTGCCGGCTACTGTCATGTTAAAAACAACGACCCCTGGCAGGCCGTAAGAGTGTTCGAACGCTTTCTCGAAAAATATGACGACGGCATTTCTTCAGAACTGATTCCTGATGCTCTTTACGTGCTCGGCAGGGTCTATGAAGAAACCAGCGACCAGCGCAATGCAATAAAAGTTTATCAGCGCTGTGCCAAAAACTACCCAGGCAATTCCTTCGCCCGTAAATCAAAGGACCGCCTGAAAGAACTCGGTGGCGGCAGCAATACCGACCCATTCGACGATGGTCAGCCGGGCGGCTACGATCCAGAACCTGGCCACGGGCATGACAACGACCATGGGCACCCCGGCAGCGCTTCTGGTATTTCCAGAGAAATCCGCCAGCTGCTGAAAACTGCCGAAACCATCAGTAACTCATATACCCGCGACCAGATGCTGCTTGAAGGTGCCGACCAGGCCCGCACCGGTGATGATTTTGTCGCCATCGCAAAAGCGATAAGCAATGACTTCACCCGCAGTCAGATTTTCGACAAGGTTCGTGCCAACAAGAATTACCAGCGCTTCACCGCGGCCAGCATGGTCGAACTTGCAGGTTTTATCAATAACAGCTACCTGAAAGATCAGTTTCTCGTTAACCTGGCCGGCGACTTCGCCAGACGCGACTACGTCAGCAACTACGACTTCGTCGAGTTCTCGGCAGCCATGAACAATGACGCAATGCGCCAGCAGCTGTTTGACGCCGTTACCGGCAGTACCGCCTTCAAATTCATGAATGCCAGAACGGTGGCTGATCTGGCCAATACCTGTAAAAACGCCTATATCCATGACCAGCTGCTGGTAACCGCTGCCCAGAAGAACGGCTATTCGCGCCACGAACTTCTCATTCTCGCCGATGCCTGCACCAATTCGTTCAATAAAACACAGATTCTCTCAATGTCAGGCAGCAGCTCCGGTCACTATCGTCGCAATGCGACAGCAGTTTCCGAAGCTTCCGATCCGTTTGCCGGCTTCACTTTCGACAAAGGCAGAATCAACAGAATCAACGATTTCATCAGCGCTGTGGAAAGCAGAAAGCTGGTCGGCGACAAAGCAAGACTGCTTCAGAAAGACGATCTGCGCGTCAAAACCGTTGGCGAATACCTCGAAAAATATCGCCAGATGCAGAAATTCGACAACCTGCATCAGCAGAAATAAGCCTAAAAGCAAAAGCCGGTCAGCAGATTGCTGACCGGCTTTTGCTTTTAGACTGCTTAAAGTGGATTTAACCTCAGAATCAGGGCGATTATTTATCGCGACGGATAATGTGATAACCGAACGGACTTTTTACCACACCTGAAATTTCGCCCACCTTCAGCGCATAAGCGGCATCTTCGAACTCTTTTGCCATCATACCCCGGCCAAATTCGCCAAGGGAACCGGCGGCCGACTTACCGCTCGGGCAATCGGAGTTTTCAGCGGCAATTTTGCCGAATTCCTCGCCCTTTTTGATGCGGGCAAGCAGTTCTTCAGCCAGCTTTTTCGCCTCTTCGTCGCTTCTCGTCGCCTCGCTGCGCTCAGCGCCCTTGTAAGCAAGAAGAATGTGGCTGGCGGAAACCTTGTCGCTGATCGCGGCAGCCACGCTGGCCACTTCGGCAGTGCCCGAAGCATTGGCAGGCGGTGCCGGTTTCGGTTTCGCTTCGCTGAGGTCAGCAGCCCTGAGCATCAGCGGCTTAACCCTGTGTTCCTGCAGAGTATAAAGCATTTTTTTCGCATTGGCAGACAGTTCATCAGCAAGAGAACGAACTGCGGCATCTGAACCTGCGTATTCAGCACCGAGCCACAGCAAATGCATTTTGCCTTTGCCCGGTATTTCGACTGAACCTGAACTGATCAGCATCTGAAGTTTCAGACCGTCGAAGCTTTCGACAGTTAACGCCAGGCGGTCTGCGAGATCTTTATGCATTTCGGGGCTGTCGGTTGCGATGACATCATCGAAAGTCAGATTGGCAAAGAAGTTCTGCAGCGCAGGCAGAGCCGACTGTTTTGTCTGCATATCTTCGGCAAGGCCGCTCAAAACCAGACTGTCAGTGGCAACAGCACGTGACAGACTGAATTCTTCATTACTGCCTGAGTATTTCCAGGCGAGCCGCTTCAGTTTGTCAGCACTGATTTTTACCAGTTCTTTGCTCAACCAGTTTTTCTGGTCTTTATCGAGCCAGATAAAGCTCGACAGCAGATAAACATAGTCTGAGCCACCAAAGCGAAAATACTGACCATCGTTGCCAAAACCCTGGCTGCCGTCAACTGATTTTGCCTGACGGCCCTTGCCCAGATATAATTCTCTGATAGTCGCATCGGCACTATCTTTGAGAGTGATCAGAGCACTGTCGTTACCGACAACAGGCGCATCGGCCGCCAGTGAAGCGACGCCGAGATCGGCATGGCGCTGCGGATTGCCGCTGACGCTTTCAACAACTTTTGCAGCGTTAACCCGTTGAAAAAATTCTTCCAGACGGTTTGCATCGACACGCATGTTGTGCAAAGCCGGCAGACGCCAGACGCCATTGACTTTTTTCAGTTCAATCTGCCCCTGGTCCGTCTTGAATACCATACCAGACATGCCATCGATATCGGCAGCTTCAACCAGGCTTTTGCCGATAAACGGGTCAGGAGCCACGCCAGGCTTGCTGCCATGCTGCAGCGCAAACGCCACAGCCACAAGCACAATGGCAATCAGCAATAATTTCAGGTTTTTCACAGCATTGACCTCCTGGTATTCTGTCTGAAATAGATGAAACTGCCGAGAAGCATCACGAGAACTGGCATCAGCAGAAGATTAACGAAAGTAACCCGGGCACCGAGGCTTTCGATATCCTGGCGCAGCAGTTTGCGTATTTCACGGCGCCGGCGCATGGTTTCAGACTGCTCGGCACGGGCCCGCTCGACTTCACCGCGCTGTTCGGCGCTCAGAATCAGGCGTTCGCCATCTTTTTTCTGAGACTGCAGCTGGTTGATACGGTTCTGAATCTCTTCGAGCTTGCGGGTCAGGGTGATTTCCTCTTCCTGCCACTTTTTCTGGGCTTCGCGCTCGATCTCTTCGACTCTGGTGAACGAGCGGTTCGAGCGGTTGCGCGAGCGCACCGCGATCAGGTCAGATGAACCGGCGAGCAGATCGACCGAGTTGGCGACGAAAGCCAGGTTGTCGTTGAGCGGCTGCAGCAGCAGACTGCCGAAAAAGTTGACCGCTCTGACCGAATAATCGTTCTGCAGCAGGTCGGTATCGGCGACGACCATGACCGAAACAGGTGAAGAAGCTTTGGCAACATGCTTTGTCTTAAGATCGGCATGGCGCGCTTCTCTGGCTTTTTTCGCATCTTCTGTCTCACCCTCGGGAGCAGTAACAGCCGGCGGTTCTGTAAAAGCCGAGGCGAACTGCCCTCTGATCATCGCGGCAAGCGTTTTCTGACTGCCGGTTGCCGGCAGGCTGCGCACGATCTCGTCAGGAACCGTCATCGCCTTCATGATATCGGTTTCGTTACCGGCGGCTGTGGTCTGCAGAATGTTGGTGAATTCATAAGTCGAACCCTGAGCCTTGCTTATAAAACCGGAGTTGACGAGCAGCATGGCATTCAGTTTGCCGCTGACAGCAGCTTCACGATTGAACGATTCACCTCTGATACTCAGCCACAGCGGGTGATTGCCAAGACCCTGCGGGCCCATGTTGACCTGAGTGGCAGAGTTGACGTCGGCGGCAAGTTTCTGCGGGTTGTAATCGACGCCCCAGGCTTTGAACAGCGCCGGAACGTCAGACGAACGGTTCATCATGCCCATGAACGGATTGGCGGCGGCCTGCTGATTGTCGGCCATCGCTGCCGGGTCGACCATGACAATCGCCCGCCCGCCCTTGACGACAAACTGGTCGATTGCATAAACCGTTGATTCCGGCAGATTTTTCGGGTGAATGACCATCAGCAGATTGATTTCGGGGCTGATCGTGTCGCTGTTCTCTTCGACTTTGCGGATGTCAAAATTCTTGCGCAGCTCTTTGACAAAGAGCCAGTCGTCGGGCTGCCCCGGCTGCGGCGCCATAAACGGCATACTGTCGGCTCTGAGAACCGGCAGCGACGAAAGAATGCCGATCACCGGCTTTTTCGCCGCCGAAACCTGCACGATAGCACGGGTGATATCGTATTCAAGAAATTCTTCGCGGTCGACTGCAAAGAACGGAATCACCTCTTCCTTATCAGCGGCCATGGCCACCATGCCAAGATAGAATTTTTCACCGGTCGGCAGACCGGCAGCGGCAAGACCGTATTTGACCGCCCATTCTTCGACATCGGTATCAGGCTGCGGGTCGAGAACTTCGAGCTCGAGCCGGCCACCGCTGGCAGACACGTATTCGCCGAGAAATTCCTCTACCCTTTTCCCATACTGTTTATAGAGAAAAGGCACATTGGCCATCGAGCGTGAAAAATAAAATTTGAGACGGGTTTTGTCATTGAGTTTACCGAGCACCGCCCGGGTGCCTTCAGAAAGGGTGAACAGCTTTTCGGCGGTCAGGTCGGCACGCAGAACCGCAAAGCCAGCAATAAAATTCACCGCGATGAGAATTACGCCGAACAGCAGCACTGAAGCCAGTGAAGCCGCAATGCCGCCAATTTTTGTATTATTAGTATTGCTCGTCATTGTCTGCCTCCTTACTCGGCTTTCTTGCGTTCAAGCACCAGGGCATTGGCCGCCAGCATGAACACGATCACCGAAACAAAATATACCAGGTCACGACTGTCGATCAGGCCACGCTGAAAGCCCTGATAATGCGTAAAGAAACTGAAGGCCGAGATTGCGTCAGAAAGCCAGACCGGCAGATAGCGGTTCAAAAAGTCGGTAAAGACACCAACGCCGAGCATCAGCATTGAAAAGCAGGCAACGACCGAAATTACGAAGCTGATAACCTGATTTTTGGTCATCGCCGAAAACAGGCAGGTTACTGCAAGAAAAGCGCCTGACAGCATAAATGACCCGAGATATGAACTGAAAATGATGCCGTAATCAGGGCTGCCAAGGTAAGCGACCGTAAGCACCATCGGGAAAGTCAGAACCAGCGCGATGCCGATAAACAGCCAGGCAGCGACAAATTTGCCGGCCAGGGCTTCCCACAGGGTGATTGGCAGAGTGAACAGCAGTTCAATTGTGCCGCTTTTGCGTTCTTCAGACCAGAGACGCATACCGACCGCCGGCACCAGAAACAGATACAGCCAGGGGTGCCAGATAAAAAACGGTTCAAGGGTGGCAATGCGGTTTTCGAAAAATCTTGAAATGAAGAAAGTGCAGCCAGAGGTTGCCAGCAGGAAAATTACGATAAAAACATAAGCGACCGGCGACTCGAAATAACTTTTGAGTTCGCGTTTCAGCACAGCTTTGAAGTTTCTCATCTGGCAACGCCCCCTTTCGTCAGGTTATAGAAAACTTCGTTCAGATCGCCCTTTTCGACGGTGAAGCCGTCGACCTGCCAGTTTTTCTGATGTATGAAGCTTGCGGTTTCGTGGGCAATCGATTTGCCGCTCATCGGGAAAAGGCGCATTTTAATGACCTTTTTGCCGTTCTTTTCTGAACCGCCCTCTTCGGAAGGTGTCAGGTCAGTTACGCGATCGACGAACTGCACCTTTTCGAGGCCAGCCAGGGCATCTCTGGCATCGACGCCGATCAGCTCGAGAGTGATGGCGCCGTGCAGTTTCGAACGGCTGCGCAATTCTTCAGGGCTGCCGTCGGCGACGATTTTTCCCTCACCGATGATGATGGCACGGCTGCAGACCGCTTCGACTTCTTCGAGAATATGGGTCGAGAGAATGATGCACTTTTCGCGGCCCATCTGCTTGATAAGATTGCGCACTTCCTGTTTCTGATTGGGGTCGAGGCCATCGGTGGGTTCGTCGAGAATCAGGTATTCTGGGTCATGCAGAAAGGCCTGGGCGAACCCAACACGCTGCCTGAAACCCTTCGACAGGGTGTCGATCTGCTGATAGGCAACCTCCTTGAGGTTGCATGTTTCCATGATCTTCTTGACCCGGCTCAGGCGTTCGTCGCCGTCATAGCCCCGCACTTCGGCCGCGAACATGAGAAAGTCGAAAACGTTCATGTCGCGATAAGATGGCGAAGATTCCGGCAGATAGCCAATTTTCGCGCGCGCTTCGAGCGGCTGGTTGATCACATCGAAGCCACCGACGGTTGCCGTACCCGATGTGGGTGGCAGAAACGTGGTAATCATTTTCATGGTTGTCGATTTGCCCGCGCCGTTTGGCCCGAGAAAGCCAAGGATTTCGCCCTTGTCGACCGTGAATGATATGTTGTCTACGGCCTTTATCGAGCCAAAATGCCGGGTCAATGACTGTACCGCAATCATGGCAAAACCTCCTTACATTCTTTCTGAAAATCTCTTGACCCGAAAGAATTAAAAAGGTTTCAACTTTTTTAAAAAATTTTGCTTTCGGGCACTCAGACCGGCAGTAATAACCTTTTTCACTACCCCGTCGGCCAATTATACAGACCAGCATTACAAAAAGCAGAGACAATCCCGAGGAGCTTTAATTTTTTTTCGTGACAGGTTAAAATCAGGTCAATATACAACAGCGAGGCCGACATGGAAGCACCGACAGCAGCACACCCGTTCATCGTCAAAGACTGCGGTTTCGGGGTAATGGAATTCATCAACACCGACCCCCTGATCGACGGTTCACACAGGTCGATCGGCGCGCTCAACATTCTGGCGCGCAAATTCAAGGGCGTGGTTTTCACGCTGCAACCACAATGCCGACTGACACCAGACGTTGGCCCTCAGTTGAAGCTGATCTCTGAAAAAACGATTCTTAAAATGGCCTACCAGAACGAAGGGCAGGTGCCGTTCGCCCACGACTTCGCCGAAGCGTTCGCTGCCCCTGACGATGCGGTCTGCAGCATCAAAAGTGCCATCGTCATCGAAAAGGTAATCAAGGATTTCGCTGATGTTACGCCTTTCAGAACCTCGGCGCTGAACATTCTCGACATGCTCAAGCAGCCTGATATATCGTTCGATAAAATTCAGAAAGGCATCATTGATGAGCCGCTGCTGATCGCCCGTATTCTACAGGTCGCTAATTCAGCATTCTACATGCGCCGCAACCCGGTCGACAACATCGAGAATGCGCTGGCATATCTCGGCCTTGAAGGTATCAGACAGGTTCTCGTGCAGCTGATTTTTCAGAGTCTGGCGACCAAATATTTTGCGCACCAGAAAGACAAACTGATTCATGGCGAATGCTGCGCGCATCTTGCCGTCAAAATGGCCGAAAGAAAAACCAAAGATCTCATGACTCTCGGAAAAATAAGAGTCGCAGCTCTGCTGCACGATGTCGGTTCTCTGGCACTACAGTTCTGCTATCTTGACGAATACGCAAAGGCTGTTACAAAAGCCGTTTCTGAGAAACTGAATATTCTTGTCACAGAAAAAGAGATATTCGGTACAACCCACTGTGACGTCGGCGCCCGCCTGGCTACCGAATGGAAACTACCTGACTACGTTAAAACCTGTGCTTCAGATCACCACAGCATCGCCTCAGGGCCTTTCGACAAAATCGTTCGGCCGGTTATCTGCGCCAATGCCTTTCTCAATACGGCGATCGACAAGCTGCCGGGCCTTGATTTCTCACCGCTGGCCAAAGAATTCTCGGTTACGCCAAATATCTCTGATAACGAGGCAAGAATGGAACTTCTCGCCTTCTTTACCGAAACCATGAAGTCTTTCACACCAGAATCGGCCTGAAAAGCCATTCTATTTCGGGTAAGAATTCCTCTTCAAGCCTCTGTTCAAGAGACATACAGCAGATTGACTTCATAATCAGACAATGCTAGCTTTGTGTACCCTTTTCAAGGGAAAGTCAGGATGTTGATAAGGATCATATATGAAGAAAATTCTTGCTGCCCTCGCTCTTTTTTGCGTGCTTTTCACTGGCTATGCCTTTGCTGCCGTTGAAGAATTCACTTTTCCCGATGGAAAAGTTGATCTCGTATGCCCGGATGGCTGGAAACATGAAATGACTGACGAAGCCATCCGCATGGCTTCACCCGATGACGCCGTACAGTTTGTTTTCGAAGTTCTCGATGTTAAAGATCTTGAAGCTGGCCTTGAAAAAGCCAAAACCGAAATCGATAAAGCCATCGGCGCCACCACTTTTGGTGAACCAGTTGAAGAAAAAATCAACGAAATGTCAGCCCTCACCTTTCAAGGCACCTGTGCCGAAAAAGGCCTTGAAGTAATGGTTTCGGTAATCGTTACTCCGGCCGAAAACGCCCTCTGTGTATATTATTTCGCCGCTAAAGCAGCTGAAGAAAAGCATGCCGCCGGCATCGCCGAAGTAATCAAGGGCATCAAACCCGCCGTTCCTGAAACCGCTGCCCCGGCCACAGCTCCAGCCGCCGCTCCGGCCGCCACCGAAGAGACTGAAGATGAAGAAGAAGCTGCCGGCGACGAAGAATAATTGAGTATTTTTTCAAGATGTTAATGCAGGTGTCTGCCCACGGGCAGACACCTTTTTTATCAATCACAGGAGAATCAATATCAGCAAGCATCTTTTAGCCATTCTCACCATTATCTTTATCTTCTGCTCAATTGAGGCAGGTTTTTCTCAGGACGGACTGAACGCTAAATCAGAAAAGGCTGCCGCCTCTCTGACTGCAAAAGCAGCCGGCCTCTCGGGCAAAACTCAGCTTCGCCCGGCTGAACCCGGCCAAAAAGCCTCTGGCTGGACAAAGAAGCTGATTGACCAGGGTGTTTCAGATACTCCCGAAAATACCGATGCAGACGATTCTGCCCTGTCGGATTCAGACGAAAACAGCTCAGATGAAAGTGCGATTACAGAAGAGACAGAAGAATCAGAAGAAAGCAAAGAGGCTGTCGAAGAAGAAAGTGAACCTGAATCAGAAGAGTCGACTGTGCAGAAGCCGGCAATGAACCTCGCCGCTCCGGGCGACTGGGAACCTTTTATAGAAATGGACGACAACTTTTTTCCATCATTTCTGATTTCCACGTCCATCATTAAACTCGATGCGCCTGAAACGCCCGATCCAACAATCCATGGCGATCAGAACGGTCTGGTCGGTATTGGCATAAGAAACCCCGCACAAGGCACCCATGTCCGCCTGACAATCAGCGAAAATCTCATAATGAAAGCTGCCACAATCGAAGCCACTCTGGAAAAAGCCGACGAGATCTACTTTCTCTGCCCGCAGATCAGCTTTAAATATGATGTTCTATTAAAACAGAGACAGCCTCTCCCGCTGAGCATCGATTTCACACTTTCAGTGGATGGCAAAGAACCTGCCACCAGGGTTAAAACAGCTCTCATCAGATCGATAAACGATTGCCCGACTTTCTATACCAGCCTTGCCGACGAATCCTGGGCCGACATCAGCTTTCTGTTCGCTGCCTATGTCAATGAAAGCCACCCGATGATCGACGTAATTCTCAAGGAAGCGTTGAAAACAAAGGTTGTCGACAGCTTCACCGGCTATCAATCCGGCGATGGTGATGAAGTTATCAAGCAGGTATATGCAATCTGGAAAGCACTTCAGAAGCGTGGCATAAAATACAGTTCCATCACCACACCGTCAGCACATTCTGAAGTGGTGTTTTCGCAGAATGTTCGATTCATTGAAGAATCTCTTAACAATATTCAGGCGAATTGCGTTGATGGCAGCGTTCTTATCGCTTCAGTGCTTTACAAAATCGGCATTAATCCATTCCTGGTCATCGTTCCCGGGCACATGTATCTGGGTTTTTACCTTGATGACAAGGCAGAATCTTACTGTTGTCTTGAAACCACGATGCTTTCAGCCGGCAAAGGCGAAGATTTCTTCGTCGAAACCCTTCAGGAAACCATGCAGGATTTTCAGAAACACGAAAAGAAATTCATTGCCGACGACGATCCAGACTACCAGATCATCGACATCGACGAAGCCCGGAAGCTTGGTATCGTTCCAATTGCTTTCAGCAGCCATTGACCGTTCACTCAGTGGCGGCACGAAAAGTTCGAGCGGTCCAACAGAGACAGGAACAAAGCCCTGAATTCAGCTGCGCTTGTGTGAAAAAACGGAGCAGGCTTTCTGTGACTGCAGAACCCATTCATTGTCTTCGCGCTTGCTGGCGACTTCTGAAAGAGCTGCAAGTATCTGCTGCTCAAGAGGAGAGGCAACGCAGAGTATGCCGTATTCACACGGAACACTGCGGCCTTTTTTGTCGCCGGCAAGGTGAATGGCTCTGAGACGCGCGATAGTCGCTCCCTCGGCCCCCGACTTCATTGCGGCATGCACAAAAGCATCGCCCTCTCCCTCATGGCAGAGGAAACCGATTTCACGGTGCGTATATACCGGCTGACCTGAGTTGTCGTAGTTTGATTCCATGCCGAAAAAGCGTTTGCGCCAGGCCGTACCTTTCTTGAGATCATCAATTGCAGCGATGATCTGCTCGATACTCGCCGCATGTTCCTGGCGGCCAATTCTGATCAGCGGGTCAACAATACCAGCCCGGACCGGGGTCTGATAGAGAAAACCGCCACCCGGCCGGTCAAGATGTCCCTCTTCGATCAGCAGTCGCTGCAGGCCATCGGCATCATGCGATGGCACCATCAGACAGACCAGTTCTTTTTCCGGCGAAATAGTTATGCGCAAAAGCCCAAGCCGGTCGCGAATCCCGGTTCCGATGCCGAGACTGACGACAGGTACACCGACGCCAAGTTTCAGAGCAACTCTGAAAAGATTGGCACCACTGCCAGACTTCGACTGAATACCGGTTATAAGCGACAGATCCTTGAGCAATCGAAGGTCTTCAACATCTTCGCATCTTATTTCTGAACTATCCAGGCGGGTAATTTCGGTGAGGTCCTGCGCAAAAACCGCCCCGCGACCAGGAATATGCAGATCGAGTTCTTTTATCAGCCGGCAGAGCACCGTATCAGTCGCCGCAACCGGAACGGTAACCCGAAAAATCTCGGTTGCCACGTTACTGAATTCCAGACCCAGGCCCGGAATTCCGAGAAAGCTGGTATTGACCTTCTGCCTGACACAGCGGGAATTCTCGGCAAAAAGAGTTCTGACACCGAGCCCGGCGAATATCTCGATGATTTTTCCGCTCAGCCCCTGATGCGCGATAAGAGTGATTCGCGAAACTTCTCGCGAAATAGCCGTCAGATCATTCATCGCTGTTCACCTCCGCCTGCGCCTGAAGAAGCTGACGCTGGCGCATCTGCACGGAAATACCGTAGATCAGCATCGTCAGAATCGGAAACACTGATGCCATTGCCACGATGCCAAAGCCATCGACGACATTCAGCTCACCGCCGATTCCCAGGCCCATCGCAAGCACCAGTGGCACAGTAATCGGACCGGTCGTGACACCGCCTGAATCCCAGGCGATACCGGCAAAATCGTCTTCGCTGAAATAGGTCAGGATCGTCACGATCAGGTATACGGGCAGCAGCAGCCAGACCACTGGAATCGAATAGAGAATTCTGGCAACCCCAACCACAAGCCCGACGCCAACTCCGAGCGAAACAGTGCGTATAACTCCGCTTTTTTTAACGGTCCCGACCGTCAGATCTTCAATCGTCGCGCCAAGAGCGCTCAATGCCGGTTCTGCAACCGTCGAGCCATAACCCATGCCGAAGGCAAAAATAAAGACGAGCGCGATGCCAATCATTGTCAGTTCTGGCCCAAACAAAGGCGGGCGCTCGACGATATGCTCGTAACGACGGGATTTTTGATCGTATCTGGTCGTATCAAAAGGCACGGGATGCGGGATGCCCTTGCGGTCCTGCAGATAAAAGAACCGGCTTACAGTGCCATGCTGAGAAAATGAGGTCAACACCGAGCTCATGTCGAATGGCTCAAGGATGATGCGCCCTTCCTCATGTGTTTCACTTCTGAAAACCTGCGGCAGCGGGCGACCGACCTGATCGCCGAGCGGGCCGAGCCCGAGTCTGATCCCGCTGGTAAGAATGCCCATGCCGGCCAGTGCAAACAGAATGCCCAGTAAAACTTCGTCGGTGCGCCGCGGCTTATCACGCAAAATAACTACAAGAACGAACACCAGCAGAATGACCAGTGGCACTACGGCTCTGAATGCCAGTTTCGCCTCATTTTTAACCACCTCGACACTGTCGAGGGCGACAACATTCGCAACCGTCGGGCGACCAGACAGTTCAAGAGCGACTATGGCTTTTTCACTATCTGAAGCGCGTCTGGCAAGCCAGTCGTTCAGCGCAAGCGCGCCCAGCAGAGAAACACGTCGTTGCTTGTCGGCAAGCACCCGCAGCGAAGTCTCGTAGGCAAGCTGATTGCCATAAAACGACCGCCGGGCTGTTTCGTCACCGCGTTGAAAGGCGATGGCTTCAAGGTCCTTTTCGCTTTTCACCAGCTTCATAGCATTGACACGATTGCCCGGTGAAAAGAACTCGGCGGCAGAAACAGGTTTGGGCGTGGTCGAGTTCAACCAGGCACCCATGCATAGAACGCCAATGACCGGGAAAAGCGAAGCGAGAGCAACGATGCCGAAGCCGGATGCCGTGCCTTCATGTTTGCCTGCCGAGCGACTGACCCCGATGCCCATGGCAAGAACCAGAGGAACGGTTACCGGGCCGGTCGTGACGCCACCGGTGTCCCAGGCAAGATTGAGAATGTGCCGCAGGTTCTCATCGCGTGAAAAGACGGCGGTCATCGCAAGCAGCACCGGCACCAGAAAATATATGAAGGGCTTGATCGAAACACCCCAATAGAAGCGAACCATACCGAAAGCGACCGCAAAGCCAACTCCGGCACCGACAGACATGACCAGCTTGTCGGTTTCGACTTCAAGCAGACGGTAAAGCAGCGGCGTTTCCCAGGGCGTAACGGTTATGCCGGCAAGCCTGAGAGCCGCAATGGCAGGCTCGGCCAGCGTGGCGCTGACTCCGAGCAGTAGACCGAACCCCATAATCACTGCAATATTGCATCGCTGCGGCAACTGCAGCCCCACTCTTTCCCCGAGCGGCATCAGGCCAAGAAACAGCCCTTCCAGAAAAAAGGCCAGACCCAGCACCACCATTCCGACGCCGGCGGAAATCTGCAGTGCGTTGGTCGGCGGCGTATTGAGCACGACGATTTTGAAGGCAACCAGATAGAGAATGATGAAAGCGACCGATTTGATCTGCTCATAAATCCGCACTTTGGCGTAATTCCAGATCATCGAGGCCGCAACCCGGAAAGGAATGTGAATTCGATCTGGCAATGCCATAACTCCCCCGATTGAATTTAAGTGACTTAAGCATACCAACAGCCGCGCGCAGGCAGAAAAAAATGATATACATCTGCCGGGATGCACTTATATTAGCCCGTCTCAGGCTTCTTGTCAAACCAGCGGGAAAATATCCGGAGCAATGAAATTCTTTCAGATTCGCGTTCGGCGACCGGGATGACGCGAAATATCCAGGACTTGGCAATATCGGATAATCATGCTTAAATTAAAGATGAAGACCATGATGCCAGGCACCGCAAAAACGATGGCAGCCTGCTGCAGGCAAAGCTGCGACTGACCATGAATGCAACCGCGCACCCCAGAAATATTCAATTGCCTTATCAGGGAGGCTAAAATGCCAGAATCACGTTTTACAGGCACCGGCCTGCGACTGCTGCTATCAATAGTCCTTCTGCTTTTCACCATGCCGGCTGTCATGGCAGAACAGGCAACAATGGGTCTGAGCCCTGAACGGATCGAAGAAATAAAACAGAAAGTCGAACCCGTCCTGGAGGGCAAGCCTGTCACCGACATACCAGAAGAAGATCGGGCACAGCTGTTTCTCGCCGAAGGGCTTTTCCCGGAATCTTTCGAGCTTTTCTATCGCCACGCCGAATACCTTGCGCTCGAAAAGCGCAGCTTCACCGAAGCGATACCCAGACTGAAAAAGGCTCTCGAAATCAGACCCAAAGATCTTGCCACCCTCGAACTTCTCGCAACCTGCTGTAAAGAACTGAAAGAGACCGCCGAAGAAGTATCCTGCTGGGAAACCATTCGCCACCTCATCGAAAATGACGATTCAGAAGCAACCCGCGAACTGCGTGAACGGGTCACCCTCAACCTCGGCCGCATGGCGGCCGAAAACGAGATGGTCATGCGCCAGGGGCACCGTTTCATCATTTACACGCCGGTCAGCAGCGATTACTTTCATGTCGACAAGGAACTGACTGACGAGCGGCTCGAAGAGGTTTTTGCGCAGATAACCGGCGATCTTGAGTGTTTTCCGGCTTTCAGAACCTCGATCATCGTTCTCGACCCGATCAAATTCAACGAAGTGAAGCCAACCTCGTGGGCCGGCGGCTTTGCGCAGGGTGGCAGATCGATGACTCTCAAAACCGAGAGTTTCCCGCAGACCGACCCGGAATCACGACTGCCGGCCAGAAAAATTCTGCTGCACGAATTCACCCACAACCTTGTCGCGATTGCCGCCGATGGTCGTTGCCCGACCTGGCTCAACGAGGGCCTGGCGGTTTTTGCCGAGAACAAAGACGACAGTTTCACCGAGTTCAAGCCGCAGATCCCTTCACCAGACAGCCTGATGACTCTCGAACAGCTCGAAAAGGAATTTGCCGACATCAGACTGCTCGATGGCGGGCCGCGGGTGCATGCCGCTTACAATCTGGCCGGACTTTATGCACGATTTCTGATTCAGAATCACACAATGACCGCGCCGCGGCTGATTCTCAACGAACTTAAAAACCGAGAATCTTTCGAAAATGCCCTGCAACAGGTCTGCACTCTCACGGTCAACGAGTTCGAGCAAAGGTTCCGCAACTGGGTACACGAACTGGCGAATCAGTAACTCTGCAGATCGCTTGCGTCGCCCGCACCGTATCGCTATAATTGGCGCAGCAAATTCAAATCTGTGCAAAAGGCGGGCCACCAGAAAAAATGCAGGAACTCTATAACAACCCAGCTGTTCCGACCCTGAACGTAAACACCAGCCAACCGGTCGAGCAGGAAAAGGTTCTTGCCGTATGGCCCGACGTCATTGCCTATATTTTCGCCGGCATCGGCCTGTCGTATCTGATCAACATCTCGATTGAAACCAGAGACCTCGATCAGGCTCTGACATGGGGTGCGGTCGGCTTTGCCGCGCTCTGGGGGTTCACCGGCTTCAGACACGGCCTGTTCAACGAAATAGTTTTGCTCGCACGCCTCGCAGTGCCCGCCTTTCTCGCCTGGCAGTTCGGAAGTGAAGCCGGCAGTTTTCTCGGCATGCCAAATTTTATCGGCCTCAGTATTGGCAGCCCGCTGATTTTCATGCTGTCATATTTTATCGTCGGCCGCGTCTTCCGGCAGCAGATTCTCAAGCCAAAGATACCGACCGCTCCAGGCCAGATTCTTGGTTTGTTTGTCGGCGTTGCCGAAGCCGGGGCGGTGATTGCGCTAACCGGTTTTGCCCTCAGCTATATTCCGACCGGCAATTTCAAAATGGAAAGCTCTCTGACAGCCGAACTCGGCAGGGCTGCTGAACAGGCCTTCATTCAGCCGATGCTGTCGTCGGTTGCCACCGGCCCCGCCACTCTTCTGCCACTGCTGGCCGATAAAAAATTCATCGAAAACGCCCCCAAAATGAACTGGCACAGCGTTGAAACTGAACTGGCGACCATTGGCCAGCACCCCAAAGTGCAAAACCTGCTCCAGGACACAGAACTGAAAGAGCTGGCAGTACAGAAGAATTTCGTCGCATTTGTTAAGCACCCAAAAATCAGAGCCATGCTCACCGACCCCGAACTCGGAAAAATCTCCGAAAACATCGACTGGCAGAAAATTCACAGCGCCATCGAACAGGGAATGCGTCAGCAAAGTCCGGCTCAACAGCAGCCAGCTCAGGCGCAGCCGCCAGAACCGGCTCAGACAACAGACATCACGCCTTTCCCGCCATCTGAAGAAGCTCCCCGAAATTGAACCACCACTGCCTGTGACCAGACAGATGGTTTGACTATAAGCCAACAGATTTCGGCCGGATTTGTAAAAAAAGCATTACTAAACACTTGCAAAGTTGCCATTTATGGTCTAAAAAGGAACTTACCTGGAGAGGTGCCGGAGCGGTCGAACGGGGCGGTCTCGAAAACCGTTGAGGGCTTTGCCTTCCGCGAGTTCAAATCTCGCCCTCTCCGCTTTTTTTTTGCCATTTTTTCTTGATTGTCTTTATTGTGAACTCCGCAGAAACGAGAAACGGAACAGAGAAAAATGCGAACCTGCCCTGACCTGCCGATGAAGCAGATGCCGGTGATCGTTAAAATCGGCAGCCCGATAAGCATTAATTTCGCGCTTTTCTGCGTCGCCATGGTTCTGGCCGGCACCTGGGGCATGGGGTTGATGTTCCGCTGGCCGGGCAAACATTTTGTGGTCATAACCATTCTCGCTCTTATGATGATCGTGCCTTTTCTCGGCATTTTCTACCGTAAAATAGAAATGTCGATCACGAAAAAAATGGTCAGATGGGAATCGGAACGCTGGCCATTTCTCGCAATCAGATGGCAGGAACCCTTCTCCAGCTTCAAATACATTGTCATCGAAGAAACACAGCCATCTCTTGATGGGCCGGAACTGCTGCACTTTCGCCCTGACCGGCTGACTCTGATCAGAAAAGGCAAATACGGCCGAATTGAAGCGCGCCTGCTGCATATCATGCTCTACCACCCCGAAAATCCGGCAAAATTCTCGGTTTCGCTCGCCTGCTTCGGTTTCTCTGAAATAGAAAAAGCCAGAGAATATCTCGACTCTGCGCAAAAACTTCTCGGCCTGCCCAAAGCAATTCTGAAAAACGGTCAGATTGAAGAAATCGAAGACTTCATGGGCGAGTAGGCTATTACGCCGAACCGGTAAAGCAGTCAAAACGCCAGCGCCAGGCATCGCAAACCACTACCCTTTTCTCTAACGCCAAAACATTTTTTCGATCACGATCCGCAAAAACTGATAGACAGCCCGGTTTGTTGCAAACAAAAATGATCAGCAAAATCTGACTTTTCAATCAAATTTTTATATAGATATCTGGGCTAAAAGCATTTTTTTCGGCGCGAAATTCATTTATGAACGCTCTTTTGCAGCCTCTCGCCTTTATCAAGATAATCCTGATAAGAAGTCTGCATAATCATTTTGCCAAGCTTTATAAAGTCATCAGATATCGTTTTATCCCTGTGCAAAAGCCGATTTGAAGAATTGTCGAAAGCCATATAGCCAGATTTGGTTACCATTGAAAAACCGTCGTTGAAAAAACAGCATGCGAATTCACTACTCGTATTCAAAAATAGATTGCGAGAAAAAACAAATTCATCCGAGTTCAACTGAAGTATTTCGAGCAATGTTTTGGCAATGTCCTGCTGAGAGCCAATTTTCGTTATCACACCCGATCCACGGTCCAAAGCCCCCCCCATGAACAGCAACGGAATATGATATTTTTCAGGTTCATAGCGCTGAGGGTGGCCAATATACGATGTTCCATGATCAGCGACAACAATTATCAGAGAGTTTTGGTAGCACGGAAGTTGCTCAATTTTTTCAATAAAACCTGTAATGGCTCGATCTGTATAAGCGAGAGCATTTTTATATTTTGAGACTTTATCGTTGCCTGAAAATACTGACGTATCCGGAACTTCAAATGGCTCATGACTGCTGAGAGTCAATATTACCGAAAAGAATTGCTGATCGCTTCTTTCAATATGTTCCAGGGCAAGGTCCAACACATTATGATCATGAACCCCCCATTTTGATCTTGGAATTTTGGCAGAAAAAGATTTCTCATCGAAAATTCTGTCGAATCCTCCATGAAAAAGATAGTTTTTCATATTGTCGAAGTTGATGTCTCCACCATAGTAGAAAGAAGTCTGGTACCCGGCATTTTTTAGACTTTTCCCCAGATTCGGCAGAAAAAAAGCTTTTCGAGTCGAAGAAATAATCTCTGATCTTGGTTGAGCTGGATAACCGCTTAATACTCCGACCAGCCCTTTTCCGGTTCTGTCACCGGTCGCGTAAATATTTGAGAACAGCAGACCTTCTTTCGCGAGGCGATTGAAGCCGGAAGTAACGCCAGCCTCACCACCAACGACCTCTACAGCGCTAGCAGAAAAGCTTTCCCATATAATTAGAATTACATTTGGCAAGTTTGAATTAATTGAATTATCTACTTTTTTTGGAGGATTTGGCTGATAAGCTGCTTTTACGTTTTGCTCCGCTTCATCAGAAGAAAAATATTTGTATGGATTCCCTTTATCCTGGACTCCTTCAAGAAGAGTGCGAAAGAAACTCCAGTGAATGTTGATCGCTGCCTGATTGGCAAAATCATTATCGGAAAAACAGGCATAACTTGGATTGAGAGGGATATTGCAAAAACCACCTCTTCCAGCTATCACCATTAGCGCCAATATAGCTGTCGAAGAAATCCATTTTTCCAGGTTCGACGAATGTGACTTCCCTATTTTTGTAAGAAACAAATGAACAATCTTTTTGTAGGCAAGCAGAGAGAAGATGACAAGCAGAATTAGAATCCATCCCAGCATTAAAATGGGTGAAGAACAAGATGACGCGAATGCTTCTTTTGGGCTGCAAAGATAATGCAAAGCTGAAGCATCAATGCGGAATCCCCATATTGAAAAAATTTCCATGTCAGAAACAGAAATCAGAGACAGGATTGTTGCCGTGAAAATACTGTAATAAAAAGTAAGCTTGCGAAAATACCGGTTTGACAGATCTTCGAAACAGAGAGAAAGTAAAAAAGGAAATACTAGAATGTAACTTGCCATTGCAAGATCCATCTTTAGGCCTTTTAGCAGCATTTCAGAGAACAGATTTGCTTGCATCTCTACGAGAAGATCGTGTCTGTAACCGAGAAATAGTAGACGAGTTATTACCGCAAATCCAACCCAAAAAAGAGTATAGCGTAAATAAAATTTGATTCTCGAACTCATTTGAGCGGACTCCCTTAAAGGATGATTAGAAAAATTGAATTCTCAGGGGAGTTTCGTAAGGCTCTCGACTAAATTCAACCTCTGCTATTTCGACAATGGGCAACTTGTGTGAACTGAAAACCGACGCTTTTGAATTAAAAACTCTTTCAAAGCCAATGATCCTACCTTTGACCCTAATTTCTGATGAGTTATCGTTAATTCTTGGGTCATCTGGCACGCTCCCGGGAAATTCAATTCCGAACACATAATCCATGTTGTAGTTTGGATTTACTGAATCTCTGGTGTTGGCAAAAAATCTGATTTTGCCCTGCTTTTTATCTGAAAAACAAAGTTTGCCGCTCAATTCAACTGCCTCACCTACCACCATATTGTCGTAGGTAGCTTCATTTATGGAAACTTTGCGATTGATGTATGCTTTTTGCGCTATTTTTCGACGTTCAAAGCCTTTTTGAAATACATCAGAGCTTCTCATTATCTGGGCAAATACTGAAGAGTTCACCATGACTGCCATCAAAACAAGAACAGTAAGAATCAAGGTTTTTACAGAACATTTCTGGATACGTTGCATCTGCATATAAACTCCTTATCATCTCCGACTCCGAATTGATTCAATCGGAGCCATAAAATAGTGAAATAGCTTTCACTATCTAGTCAAAAAAGTTTCATAACAAAACCGGTTCCGCCATTTTAGGTCGAAACCAATAAATCCGTTTTGGTTAAATCATCAATAGTGAAAGTGCATTCACTATCAATCTAAAAAAAACTAATTTGCCTTTAACACCTCTTCAAAGACTTTCCATGCTAGTTCGGCATGCTTTAACAATTCAGATTTCGAATGTTTGTGAAGCGTAAGAAAGCCAATTTGCGCAACCATAGCAAATTGATATGTGGTAAGGGCTTCCGGGGAAAGATCTTTGCGAATCTGCCCGGCTTCCTGAGCCGCTTTAAAAAGACCGGAAACTAAATTTAGACGCCGTTCATGAATTTTACAGAAAATAGATTTCAGTTCACTGTCTGAATTCAGCATCTCGTCTGAAAACACGATGAACGGAACGCCAGGCGAGTTCATTGCTCTGGTGATTTCAGCAATATAAACATCATGAATCCGCTTGACGAAGTTGCCGTCACCCTTGGACGCCAGCCTTAGAATTTCTTCCGATTGATGAAGGAGCAGTTGAACAATAGCTTTGAAAATCTGTTTTTTGTTTTTAAAATGCTTATATAGCGCCGACGGAACCACGCCTACCGCTGTAGCTATTCTCTCCGTAGTAAGCCCTTTAACGCCGTGAACCGCTACAAGCTCCAATGCTGCCTGAGCGATCTGTTCCTGGCGTATTTCCGTTACAACTTTTGCGGCTCTCATATTGTGAATATATATTCACTATTATATTTTGTCAAGCAAATAGTGAATTAGCATTCACAATCCCTACGATGATCCATACGCCACCGAAAACACACACCAGACCATTTTCCCGCTTCATCAACCAAACTTGGCAATTGATCCATTAAGGGGTTGATCGTTGCGACTTCCAAACAATTGTTTTATATTTTGAGAACAGCAAAAGCATTATTAACAGCGGATTATTAAGATAGAACGTCATGAGAATCTTGATGAAATATAAGCGCAACCATAAGTTTCAAAGAAAAAGCCATTACTGGGAAGCAGTAAATACATTCGGAGAGGAAATTGTTAACAATAGAAATAAGCTACATAGTCCTAAGATTCTCCGGCTCTGAGATTTTGGGCGATTTGCTGCTTTGTGAGCGGGATATTCTCGATGTCATTAAATCCAGAACCTGAAGCCTAAACACTTTTCCAAACTTACTTTCTTTCCAATTTTCGGGCATACCCATACCAACCTCTATTTCAAGCCCCTCTATATTGGCATGCGCATCATCAATTACAGACTCAAATTTGTCCTTCCATGTTTTGACAATTGAATTCCCTACGCCTCCCACAAAAAAGAAGTAGCGAACTATTGATATGACTGCCCAGATACGCTTTTCAGAAGTTTGAAAATGCTCGAAACCTTCAATAATCTTTGGCTACTGCGGACAAATCTGCAATTCCAGGCTCCAGAGTCTGCCATGGCGCGCACAAAGATTTCATACATATACCAGGACATGCAACCAGGATTTAAACACCGGGCCGGGCAAACAAAATCGCTTGGCAATTTTATTCTGCAAAGAAGGAACTAAACCTGCAAACATGGTCGACAAACATCCGAAAGAAAAAATCTCAACTTCTGCCCAAACTGGCAAATTTGGATATTCGCAATACTTTTCCCCGAAATGTTAAACAAATATCTCTTTCAAGCATTCGACCTCTTGTAGCTATCTCGCGTCTTCTTTGAAACGATATTCATTGGTAAGGCTGTTTGGCTCATTATGACCAAAAGGCCCTAGCAAATGCGCCATTTCATATGCAATACCTGTTCCAAGCTCAATTTCAAATTGCTGATCTGACTTTAGCAAGCCCAAAAATTGATTCGGCTAAAATGAAAAAATCCTCGTTTTCACGAGGACTCTTTCGGTGCCGGGGACGGGACTTGAACCCGTATGGCTCTCGCCACACGCCCCTCAAACGTGCGTGTCTACCAGTTCCACCACCCCGGCGGGGGACGTGAGGGTGATTATAGCGCAACCTGAATTTACAGTCAACAAAAAATTAAAAGTTTTTGTTTTGTGTTTTTTTTCACAATAAATTAAACTGTTTCTGACAACCCCCGAAGCGAAAATAAATGTCGGGTATCTGGACAAAAGCAGCCAGTAATGGCAGAATCAGCAATGAAAATCAAATGACACAACAAGGAAAGTCGACCATGCTCGACAGTTTTGAAAAATACCTGTATCAGACAGTTTTTCCGATGCAGCCGCCGGAAAACATCTACCACTACACGACTCAGAAAGGCATTCTGGGAATCGTCACCCGCCGCGAGATGTGGGCGACTCAGGTGCATTTTCTCAATGACAAAAATGAAGTATTCCTGACCTTCAAGCTGCTCGAACGTGAACTGAAAAAGCAGGCCAGCCGCGCCCAGACCCCGGCCATCAAATCGATACTGAACAACATCAGACACAATCTGCCCCGCATCGATCAGGGGCATATCTGCATCGCTTCCTTCTGTGAAGAAAGCGACCTGCTGAGTCAGTGGCGCGGTTATGGCAATCAGGGCAAAGGCTACGCCATCGGCTTCAACCTCAAGGAACTGACCCATATTGCCAAACGCCAGCATTTTGTTCTCTGGCCCTGCGTTTACAACACCGCCCTGCAGATGGAACTGGTGACTTACCTGATCGACAACTGGTGCCGCGAGTTCGGCGGCCATAAAACCGTTCAACACGAAAAAATGCTGGCGATCATCAATACCAGCGTCTGCCAGCTTGCACCGATCATCAAAGACGAAAGCTTTTCAGAAGAAAAAGAATGGCGCCTGGTTTCGTCGGTAGTTTCGAGCAAATCGCCGCAATTCGCCTTCAGAGAAGGCGAGTTCTCGCTGATTCCGTATTATAATTTCCAGATCGAAGACGAGCATGGCCGACTGAGCATCAGATCAATCGTCGTCGGGCCGTCACCGCACATGGAACTGGCACGCAACAGCCTGTCAACCTTTCTCGCCGCCAACAAACTGCCGACCGTCGACATCGTCAGCTCAAAAATACCTTTCCGCAACTGGAAATAACCCCGCCGGCGACTGCCAGCGGGGCTGTTTGCGAAAGTTCTGTGAAGAACGCCTGAGCGTTCGGTTAATCTTCGACGGTCGTAGCGTTGTTGAGGTATTTCTTGTATTCGGCGGCCGAGAGAACGATTTCGGGGTATTCATTACTGACCCAGAAGCGTCTGCCATCGGGTGCCTGGCGCCATTCACCGTCGAGCAGGTTGACTTCGTTGCCGTAGATCATCGCAACCTTCTTCTTGCTGCGCGGAAAATTCGGCACTTTGCCTTCGCCATGCCATTCTTCGAGCAGATAAGCGAGATCTGAACGTCTTTCATGCACGACTTCAAAGTTCACTCTTTCGAAAAAGCGGCTGAGAATATCTGATTCTGTGGCTTCGACAGTTTCGACGAAGCGCTGAATGTCAGTTTTCGAGGCCAGCAGCGCCGTAAAAAGTTCAGACTCGCGCAGCTGCAGGGAAACATCACGCGATGCTTCCTGAGCGCTCATTGCCTTGTCGTTGGTTATCAGATCGGCGACAACGTCACACCAGGCGGCAGATACGGTGAATAGTGTGAATAAAAGGACCAGCCATGTAAGCTTGTTAACTTTCATATCAGCCTCGGTTAGAAGATTTGCAATTATCTTGTTGCAAATTGCGTACCATTTCTCGAAGGGCTGCCAGCAGCGATAAATACAGAATTACTTTCTTATCGCGGGCAAAAGTGCTAAATTATCAGCAGCCGGTTGCTGAGAAATTACATGAACAAGCCAAATCTGATTATTCGAATTCACAATTACAACAGGGTCAGCCTCGGCGCTATCCTGGGCGCCTGTCGCCCTGCCCTGCTGCAGCATTTCAACATTCTCACCTGGGTCAGCGACGCCCCGCCACCAGCCGAGCTCGAACTGAAACCCTCGCTGCTCGTCTGTTCATACATGCAGCCGCACGAGAAACCGGTCGAAGCTGAGTTGCGCGCAGTAAAGCAGCAGTTTCCGCATCTGGAAGCGATCTGCGGTGGTGCTCAGCCAACCTCGGCCCCGGAAGCCGCCGTCGACATGGGCTTTGACTACGTGGTCGCCGGTGAAGCTGAAGATTTCTTCCCGGAATTTCTTGAAAAGTGGCTCGCCGGATGCGTTGAGAAGGGCATTCACCAAACACCGCGCGGCAAGGTCAATCTTGACCTCTACCCCGGCTTTTCGTCGATCACCGAATACCTGCCCCCGATCGAAATCAGCCGCGGCTGCCGCTTCGGCTGTATGTTCTGCGGTGTGCCCCGCCTGAACGCGGCGACACTGCGCCACCGCAGCCTGGCCGGCATTGAAGCGGTCATCAAAGAATATTTCAGGCTCAAACCGAGCCGCAAGCGTATCAAATTTCTGGCGCCCAATGCCTTTGCCTACGGCTCAGACGGTCTTAAGCCCGACCTGAATGCCCTTCACGGTCTGCTCGAAATGCTCAAGAGAGTCGGCGTGCCCGAGATCAATCTCGGCAGTTTTCCGTCAGAAGTGCGTCCTGACTTCGTCACGCGCGAAGTCATGGAACTGGTGACCCCCTATCTGTCGAACAAAACAATCGTCATGGGCGTGCAGACCGGCTCTGACAGTATGCTGAAACGCATGAACCGCGGGCACAGCCGCGAGCAGTCGATCAATGCAATCTCTCTTATCCGCGAATTCGGCTTTCAGCCGCACGTCGATTTTATCGTCGGCAACCCCGACGAGACCGAAGAAGACCAGTTCGAACTGATCGACTTCATGGAGCAGATGCTGCGCGACTACGCGATACGCATTCACATGCACACTTTCGTGCCCCTGCCCTCGACACCCTGGGAAAACAAGCTGCAGTCACCGATCAACGAGAAGGTCAAAAAGCACCTGCGCGATCTCGAAAAACGTGGCGTTCTCGACGGCTGGTGGGAAAACCACATCGGCCACGCCCGCCACGCGCGCGGCAATCCTTAGCTTCACCGCATCTGCACAAATAACCCGCAAAAGAGCGTCTTTAAATAAAGATCTGACTCTAATTCACTTTCTTTCGCCTGTTATTATTTTTATCTGGCCTGTCTTTTTCGGAAGGTCTTTCGCGATTTCTTTTCCCGGCTGAATTTTCCGGGGAAAATGATTTTCTGAATTCTCTTACCTTCTCCCAGCGCTCTTCATCAGTTTTTCCTGTATTATTTTCAGAATTCCGCTGCATTCGCTCACGGTATTCACCAACTTCTTTTTCTCTGCGTTCTTCGCGCCTTTCGCGCCTTTCAATCTTTTCCCGGCTTTCGCGTTCTTCACGATTTTCTCGCCTTTTGATTCTTTCCGGATCTTCGCGGTCTTTGCCATTTGCGTTTTCTTTTTCCCTCAATTGACTACGGGCCGGTTTTCGCAGGTTATTCGGCCTTTCCGGCCTTCTCATCCTGTTCTTTTCTTCTTTCTGCTTTTCATTACGCGGAACTCTCCTGCCAATGCCGTCTCTATTTTCATCTGATTCCCGGTTCCTGTTTTTTTCACCCCGCCTTTCTTCATGGCGTTTGAATCTGGAATCATCTTTGTCAGCAAGTTTTTCTCTGCCATTATTATCAGAAATACTGCCAGGCCGGTTTTCTTTAGAATAGCCGTCATCGGCCTTTCTGCCGCCACGAAATCCTGATTTTTCTCTGTAGAAGCGCTTTTTTTCTACCGGCAGTCTTTCAAACTGCCGGAACTTTTCAAATATCTGCTTCTGACGCCCTGGTTCCAGGCCGCGCAACCGCTTAAAATTATTTTCAACTCTCTGTTTTTCTTCAGGTTCCAGTTTTTCGATCTTCTGGAAATTATCTTTCAGCTGCCTGAACTTCTCTTCGGACATCTGCCTGGCCCTGTTTCTTATTGCCTCTTTCTTTTCGTCCGAAAAACTGTTCCAGAGCTTCAGCTTCTCTTCAAAACTCATCGCCTGTAATCTGGCGGTTTCTGAAGAATTTTCAGCAAGAACTTCCGCCTTCAATCCACACAAGAGAAGGCAGATCAACGAAAGAATAATAATTCCATAAAATCTTTTCATTTTTCTTCTTCCAGAGTTTCAACTGCTTCCAGATCCATCAGCAGGTCGAGATTCTCAAGCACATCGGCATTCTCATAAATTTCCAGATCCCGGATTATCTCTTCATCTTTGACGTTTCTTACGAGTTCAATTTTTTCGCTGGTGCTTATTCCGGTAGCGTCAATGGCTGCCGGAGTCGTTTTCAGATAAATTACCCCGGCACCAAGCAAAATCAGCAATGATGCAAATGCAGGTATAGCCACTGCCCGGTTGAATGTTATTTCGGCAATCAGCTTCTGCCATAAAGTCTGCTTCGACACTTCGTCTTTCTTCTGCTGAATACGGAAAATAACCTTCGAGGTAAAATTATCATCAACAACAGGAGCATTGTATTCAGACAACAGTTCCCAGCTCGATCTGAGCATTTCGAGCTCACGTCGGCACTCATGGCAACCGGCAAGGTGCTTATCAAGAAGTTTCTGGTCTTCAGATGAAAGACCCTGGTCAAGATATTCCGGCATCAGATTTTTTGCTTTTTTGCAGTCCATAGTTTCCTCAACTAAGCTAGACACTTTCCCGCAGATATTCCTTCAAGAACTCTTTCATTGCCTGCCTTCCACGGAAGAGAAGCGACTTCACGGCCTGAATCGAACAACTCATTATCTCGGCAATTTCTTCATAACTCAGATCATCATATCTTTTCAGAAGAATTACCAGTCTCTGAGATTCTGGCAGGCGCTTCAACGCTTCACCGATCATTCTTTGCTTTTCTGCTGACATTGCGGCTTCACAGGGCTCCGGACTCTTTTCATCCGGCAGGCCGGAACGGATTCCCTCGGGCTTTTCAGCAGAGTTTTCATCGAGAGAAAGACTGGATCCTCTCTTTCTCAGAGCCTGCAGACAGGCATTTCTGGCAATTACATACAGCCAGGTGGTAAATCTGGCTGTGGGCTGGTAAGTATTTCTGGCAAAATAAACCTTCACAAATACTTCCTGGGCAATATCTTCAGCATCCTGATTACCATCGAGGAATCTGAAGGTCAGATTGAAAATTCTCTGTTTATGCCGATCTACGAGAACCCTGAAACATGCTTCATCCCCGCCTTTAAATTGAAGCATAAGTTCTTCGTCTGTTCTATTGTCGACTTCTCTGGCCAAATTATCCCTCTGCAAAGCTAATCTGTGATATCTGAATACGATAACGCAAACCACATTATGCAAGCCCGGCCGGCACCAAAGATGCCGACCGGCGCCAATGCCCGGATCATTTTCTACCTTTTCCAGGATTTGTTCCAGAGTAATTTTTTATGCCCTTGCCTGCATCATTTTTTCGATTGCCAATATGCAGACCATTCGAGCCTTTGCCAGATTTCGCACCTTTTAAACCTGAGTCTTCGTTAGAAGAATTAACTGGCGCTTCTATCTTTCTGCCTTTTCTTTTCCCAGAAAAAACTTCCTGCCCAGATTTACCGTTACCCCGAAAACAATCACCGGTGATTTTTTCAGCGCCTCTGACTCTTCTGCGGCCGATCCTGTCCGGGCTTTTGCCAGGTCCACCCTGAGGACCGGGTTTGTTTTCCCAGTTGGTGCCAGGCCCGCCCTTTGCGCCTGGGGGATTGTTGTCATTATCATGGCGGCGGGCATGTCTTTTGCCACCTATTTTATCAGGACTTTTGCCAGGTCCGCCCTGAGGACCGGGTCTGTTTTCCCAGTTGGTGCCAGGCCCGCCCTTTGCACCTGGAGGATTGTTGTCATTATCATGGCGGCGGGCATGTCTTTTGCCACGTGCCTGGTCATGAATCCTGCCTGGGTTACCCCGAGAGTTATTGTCATTATCGTTACCTAAAACATTTTCTTTACCATCAGAGTCGGTATTTTCACCCTTGCGGTGCCCCTGTCTCTGACCGGGCATTTCATCACTGTGTCCGGTTCTGACCCCGGATTTACCATCTTCGTGGCCCTGTCCGTTTCCAGTATCATTTTCAAAAGAGAGGTCTTCGTTTTTCCTACCCTGCCAGGACTTTTCATTGCCTTTGGCTTCTTCGTTGGCACGGTTGCCTTTTTCAATCAAGCCTTCATCCACTGAAACATCAGACTCTTCCTGTGCCATTACAGGGCTGGTTAATCCAGAGACAGCCATGACAACAATCAAGGCTGCACGAACGAAAAGTTTTGTACCGGATTTTGCACTTTCTGAAATTTTCATTTCGATTCCTCCTGATTTTTGTGAACCTGCAGATTAAATGCAAAAAAATTCAAAAAGTTGCGGTCTTTTTTTCGATTTTTATTTTTCCGTTGTCTTATAGAATACAGGCTCATCACGGCATAAAATTCCCATTCAAAATTCAAGAAGAATCCGAAATGCAATTGCATGACGCTCAATTAAGGCAACTCTCTTTACTGAGTTCGAAAACAGCTTTGCTTAAGGTATGTCGCCCAGACAGACACCCCAACATCGGCCCAAAAAGCAATTTTTCAAAAAATATTTGACTCGCCACCCCGACAGTGCTATAATCAACCCCATCGACGATGGGGTGTCGTCTAATGGCAGGACAGCAGTCTCTGGAACTGCTTATTGGGGTTCGAGTCCCTGCACCCCAGCCGCAAACGGATCCGAAGAGATCCAAAAAGGTTCAAAATCCCGCATCAATAGCGGGATTTTTCATTTTAGCGACACTTATTTGACCTCTTTGGTCTTATTTGATTGACCACCCCCTCCGGTGGTAATATCCGATGGTAATAATCCACCATTTTCAAGATTACCACCTTTTTGCAAACATTCACCGGAGGCGGCTTATGGCAAAATATTTACTGACTGCCAGTCAGGTTAAAAGTCTGAAAACCAGACCGGGCAAAAAGATCACAAAGTATCATGACGGAGAAGGACTTTACCTCTGGGTCAATGACACCGATAATTACAAGCGCTGGTTCTTCCGCTACACAAATAAGGCAGGCACCCGCAAAGATCTTTTACTCGGCACCTACCCGTTGGTGTCACTTGAGGAAGCTCGAAAACGAGCTGATGAAGCCAGAATCAACAAAGAGCGTGGTATTGACCCGGTCGAGCACCGCAGGGCAAAGAAGGTTGCCGAGAAAAGCAAGCTCACGAACAGTTTTGAAGTCGTGGCCAGGGAATGGTTCAACACCAAGCGACTGCATCTATCAGAGTCAACCAGGACTCGTGACATGGCAAATCTTGAAAACGATATTCTGCCAGCAATCGGCAGCATGAGTATTTCTGAGATAACACCGCCGATGATACTGGCAATGTTGAGAAAAATCGAAGCCCGCGGTGCTGGGCAAACTGCTCACCGCACCAGAAGTCAATGTTCGATGATATTCAGATACGGCGTTGCCACCGAACGATGCAGTTCGGACCCGTGCAGAGACCTCGTCGACGCATTGAAGCCCACAACAAAGAAACATCGGGCAGCGATAACCGATATGGCGAGATTTGCAGAGCTTTTGCGGGCAATCGACGGTTATCGCGGCACTGCGATAGTCAAAACTGCCTTAAAGCTGGCCCCACTGCTCGCAGTAAGACCAGGCGAACTGAGGTTTGCAAAATGGAAGGATATCAACTTCAATACCCGAGAATGGACGTTCCAGGCAGAAAAAACCAAGGTCGACCACATTGCCCCGTTACCCAGGCAGGCAATAGAATTTCTTAACGATTTGAAGAAAATCACTTATGAAAACGACGAATCATATCTTTTCCCCCAGCTGGATCGCAAAGGCAGGGTCATGAGCGAAAACACGCTCGTCTACGCCTTACGCGGCCTTGGGTTTTCGGGCGAAGAGATGACGGCACACGGATTCAGAACCACAGCAAAGACAGAACTCCTCGAACTTGGTTATCCGCTTGCCTGGCTTGAAAAAATGCTGGCTCACGCCCCGAAGGAAAGTCATGGCAGGGCATATAACCGAACCGAATATCGCCAGCAACGCCATCAAATGATGCAGGCCTGGGCGGATTATATGGATGAATTAAGATCTGATGTAGAAAGAGACATCACAAAACTGAGAAAAAAACACACATATCGGGCAACTGAAGTATGAAAGAGCAAGATCGCCAGTTATATTTCCGTGATTTAGAGAAAGCTGTAGCCACCAAAGAAAAAGCGAAGCTGGTCTTGAAGCAGATAGAAGAACTAGACGAACAGTTTATATTCCCGCACTCTGAAAAATACCTCAACCTGTGCGAAGAATACGATAGTCTTATCAAAAAAATGGACTCTTTGCCCAGATTACCGTTCGATCCTTTCGACGCTGATACCTACGAAATCAAAATCGAAAAAGAGTTGATTTCCAGACGAAGAGAAGCCTTGGAATGGGCTAAGGAAAACAATATTACTGAAGCTCCAGAATTGGCTAAATATAACTTTAGCCAGTTTAACGACCCCGCATCGCAGGTATGTCACGCTGAAATACTAAAGTTGATCGAAGCAAACTTGGATCAGCTGGACAGCCTCACTGTCCTGAACACGATTTTATCTGCCTTGAAAAGCAAACTCCTGCTGCCTGAAAAAATCGTTGACTGGTTTGAAAAAAAATTGTTACCGCTGAGACTTCATAAGAAGCCGTCTTTTAGTTCAAAAGAGAGTTTCGGGGAATTGCCAAAAAGAAATTCAACAGAAATTCGGTTGGCCAACGGAACCGCATTCAAAATATTCACCATTTTGGTGGAAGCCAAAAAAAACCCTGAGATCAAACTATCCAAACATGGAATACCTCGGGGGAGAGATGTTAAACAAACATATGATCATATTTCCCAGGAGATGAAACGTAAACATAATATGACCTGTGGCCGGGGAAAGATTAAAACAATCCTGGATATGGTAGAAAAAAATCGAGAGGCGAAAAAGCTATATTTACTGGCCGAAAAATTATTTGAATTGCACGAGCTCCTAAAAGAAACAGGAATATAATTTTTTAGCTGTCAGTCTGCATCAGATCAAAGTGCGCAAATTTTTGCGTTTTTTCTTGCGCCTGTTTTCCCCGAAATCCTGATTTAATGAGGCTATAGGCTGTTTAAAGCCATTAAGTTTCATCAGGAGGTTTTTTCTATGATCGATACACCCGTCCCTAAACGATATTTGCGCCTGAAAGACGTTTTACAGCGGATCCCAGTCTGCCGAACCACGCTTCTCACAGGCATTAAATCTGGTCGCTTCGAGCTCACACCAATCAAGAATGGTCGTTGCGTCTTTTACGATGAGGACGAGGTGAATCTGCTTCTTCAAACAATCGCTGAATAAAAGCATCTCCACACCTCAACAAACCCAAAAGTAGCGTGCGGAAAGTAAAGGAGTAGGTAATCCGCACGCTACTCTACACAAAAAAGCCGCCTACAATAAGGAGAAACTGCATGATCATTAAATTTTCTGCCATCTGCTCAGATAGCATTTTATCAAAATCTTTTCACCTCGGACCAGACGGAGAGCTCTTGCAAAAGGTGCGAGGTCAAATGACCGAGGGTTTTGTCGAAGTTCGCCAGGTAACTTCTCTGGCAGAGTTCGCTCAGGAACTGACAAATGCCACGCCAAATCATGCTTTTTGTTACGGAATCCCTCCTTTGCAGCCAGGAGAAATCAAAAAAATCGTAACCACAAACCAACTTCCTTTCGTGACCAATGCTATCGCCAGAAACAACGAGTTTTTTGAATGGTATCACGGTCCCAGCATTGTTATGATCGACTGTGATTCTCCACCCGATGGGTGCTATTATCCTCGCGACGAACTTGCTGAAATCTTTATCAAGGCCATTCCCGAGCTGGCGTATACCGAGATGCTTTGGGTTCCGAGCACTGGCAGCTGCATTTACAACACCGAGACTGGGTCTGAGTTACGCGGAATTCGAGGACAACGTTTTTATTTTGTTATCGACGACGGCCGCGAAATAGGGCGGATCGGTGAAACTTTGTTCCAAGCCCTATGGCTGATGGGTTACGGCTGGATAAAGATCGGGAAAAAGGGAGCACTGCTGAAACGCACGCTCATCGATGATTCCGTCTATCAACCATGTCGCCTCGACTTTGTTGGTGGCGCATACTGTGAACCACCACTGGAACAACGTCGCGGTGAGCCCATTTTAATCCAGGCACGCAATTAAAGGGAGACGCCACATATGTTAATAAGTTCATCTGTTAAAAATCTTTCCATTGCTCAAAAACATCGTTATAACGTACTGGTTAATGAAGCAAAGCTAGCATTGAAGCCAGAATCGGAAAAAATTAAAAATAAATATATCGATACTGAAGTGGACAAAACGCCTGACGATCAGAAGGACACGGTCAGAAAACGGTTAACGGCTATGCTCAATGATGAGGGCGTTTTATACGGCGATCACGTGCTTGCATGCCCCAGTTCCGATGGCACGACTAAGAGTTTTTGTGTTGCTGACATTTTTGGCGACAGGAAACATTATGACAAAATGAGGGTTCTCGACCCTATCGATCAAGAATACGACAACGGTCGTCCAGTTGCTATCATCAATGCTTCAGGGCCGAGACCTTCTATTTACTCGTTCGCGCACGGCGGGAAAAAATATCTTTTGAACCGCGAGTCACTGGACCAAGCGGGTAATTTGTGCTCTCGGGCTCTTTACAACCCGCACAAGAACACGGACATGGGTAATGCTGAGCGTTTCCAGCGCCTAGCAAACAAAAAGGCTATTTTTGTTGAGAACATGGGCTGGTTCATGTGGGACGGCAGGCGATACGTGTCCAATCCAATGGGCGTAAAAGAGCTCTACAAAAGCCTTGTGATCAAGAAACTGTATGAAGAAGTCTCTAGCAGGGGTAAAGAACACGACACACAAGGCGTAAAAGACCTTGTTAGCTGGGCTAAACGGAGTGAGTCTGACAAGAACGTTATTTCAGCCTTGAATTCTGCTGCAAGTATGCCAGATTTTTTTGTCAAATCGGAAATGCTGGATGCCGACCAAATGCTTTTGAACGTCGAGAATGGGACCATCAATTTACGAACGGGAGAGTTACGCGAACATGATCCGGACGACCTAATTACCAAACTCGCACCAGTTGTCTTTGATCCTGAAGCACAAACCCCTACATGGAAACGAGTTTTGGACAGAATTTTCTCCAACAACCAAGATATGATCGGTTTTTTTAAGCGCGCATTTGGTTATTCTCTGACAGGTCTGATCAATGAACAATGCTGGTTTATACTTCATGGCGCAGGTGCCAACGGCAAAAGCCTGACCATCAATTGCTTGAAGGAAATGATCGGCGACTACTCTGGGCCGGCCGCACCAGAATTACTGATGGCATCTCGAAGCGGTAGCGATCGACACCCGACTGAGTTGGCTGATTTAAGAGGAAAAAGATTGGTTGTCTGTCAGGAAACCGAGGAAGGTCGACGACTATCCGAGGTGTTGGTCAAGCAAATGACAGGTGGAGACGCAATCAAGGCCCGATTAATGCGACAGGATTTTTTTGAATTTTTGCCAACTCATAAACTCTGGCTTGCAACCAATCACAGGCCCATTATCAAAGACACAACTGAGAGCACATGGCGACGAATACGCTTGATTCCTTTTGAAATCGTTATTCCTGCGACCGAAAGAGACAAAGACCTGCCTGAAAAACTGAAGAAAGAATGGCCTGGAATATTAAACTGGGCCTTGGAAGGGTGTTTGGAATGGCAACGTAGTGGTTTAAATCCCCCAACCGAAATTATGAACGCGACCACAGAATACCGCGGTGACCAAGACCTTCTGGCAAAATTCATCTCGGAAGAATGTTACTTACATTCGAGCGTGAGAACCAAGCTGAGTGACCTTTATGAAGCCTACACCAAATGGTGCGAAGCCAATCACGAACAAACGAAAACCAATAATGCCTTCAGTCGAGCCCTGGCAGAAAGAAGTTTCGAGAAAGAGGTCAGTGGCGTAACTTATTATAGAGGCATTGGGTTGAAAATTGAAATACAAACCTCTTTACCAGACCCGGAATATGAAAAAATCCTCGCAGAAAGAGTCTGTGTGGGCGTTAAAACCGGGGACGTGGAAGAAGCCATTATACCTGAGTCGAAGAAGGAACCCGAACAGACGAAACACTAACCACCTGGAGGTTTGGAGGATTTTTTTCAAATTCCGGTATACTTCCCAGTATTTATTTCTAGGGGTTTATATCGGGAAATGATCAAAAACCTCCAATCCTCCATAAAACTGTATTTTTCTTTTTGTTTAACTACGCAGCCCACTCGGCGCAGAGCATTTCTGCCTGTGTTAAAACGGTTCTGGTCGCCTCTTCCTGGAGATCCGGTGGGTAACCGTGCTTTTTCAGGATGCGCTTCACCATGACTTTGATCCTGGCTCTGGCACTTTCACGAACGGTCCAGTCGATCGATACGTTTTTACGCACCTGGGTAACCAGTTCAGCGGCGATGACTTTCAGCTCATCATTCCCCATGGCTTTGACTGCACTTTCGTTGGCAGCCAGAGCGTCATAAAAGGCGATTTCATCATCGTTAAGGCCAAGGTCTTCTCCGCGCTTCGTTGCCGCGCTCATATCTCTTGCCAGGTTTATCAGTTCTTCGATTATTTCCTGGGTTGCGATAGCCCGGTTATGATAGGCATTGAGCGTCTTCTGCAGCATCTCACTGAACTGCCGGCTCAATACCAGATTCCGCGTTGACCTGGCCTTGATTTCATCTTTCAATAACTTCGCCAGCAGTTCCGCTGCGACGTTTTTATGCTTGAGGCCGCGCACTTCGTTGAGAAACTGATCCGACAGAATCGAAATATCGGGCTTTTTAAGGCCAGCGGCGGCAAAGACATCGATGACGCCTTCGTCAGTCATGATCGCCTGCGACACCAGCTGCCGCACTGCATGATCGAGTTCTTCCGGGGTCTTCTGTGAGGCAGTGTTTTTGGCAAACTGTGCTTTTATAGCCTGGAAAAATGCCACATCGTCGCGAATTTTCAGAGCTTCATCCGAGGCAGCACAGAGAGCGAAGGCCCTCGAAAGCTCGGTTATTGTCTTAACAAAGCGCTGCTTGCCGTTTTCCTGCTGCAGAATGTGTTCCTGACCAGCCGGAAGCAGTGCAAGTTTCTGGGCCGGGGTTCCGCTGACCCAGGCATCCCAGTCGAAACCATGCAGCATATCGCAGGCAATATTATATTTTTCCAGCATGACGGCGATTGCTTTTTTGGTGTCAATACTGGGCGAGCCCTTACCGCCGCTCTGAGTATAGGTCGCCAGCGCATGTTTGAGCTGATCGGCAAGACCCAGATAATCAACGATAAGTCCACCCGGTTTATCGCGAAACACGCGGTTCACTCTGGCGATTGCCTGCATAAGGCCATGGCCGCGCATGGGTTTATCGGCATACATGGTGTGCAGGCATGGCGCATCAAAGCCGGTCAGCCACATATCACGCACAATGACAATTCTGAACGGGTCTTTGCTGTCTTTGAAACGATTAGCCAGAGCCCGGCGACGCAATTTATTACGTATATGCTTCTGCCATTCGGGGCCATCATCGGCACTTCCGGTCATGACGATTTTAACGACGCAGGATTTCTTTCTTTCGGCCTCAACATCATCTTCCGCATCACCGGCCCAGCCCGGTCGCAATTTAATTATGGCAGCAAAAAGATCGACGCAGATACGGCGGCTCATGCAGACAATCATGGCTTTCCCGTCCATGGCTTCGAGCCGGCGCTCAAAATGATCGACGATATCGCGGGCAATCAGAGCAATGCGCTTCGGGTCGCCAACCAGAGCTTCAAGCGCTGCCCACTTCGATTTAAGCTGCTGCTTTTTCTCGTCTTCTTCGCCTTCGGTGATCTCTTCGAACTCTTCGTCGATATGCGGCAGCTCGGCAGCGTTCAGTGAAAGCTTTGCAATACGGCTTTCATAATAGATCGGCACGGTCGCGCCATCGGCGACTGCGCGTTGAATATCGTAGATACTTATGTAATCACCAAATATCGCCCGGGTATTGGCATCGGTCTGCTCGATCGGCGTGCCGGTGAATCCGATAAAAGAAGCGTTGGGAAGGGCGTCGCGCATGTTGCGAGCCAGGCCGTCTATCAGGTCATACTGACTTCTGTGCGCTTCATCAGCAATAACAACGATATTCTGCCGATCTGAAAGCAAATTTACTCTGCTGCCGCGTTCTTCCGGCATGAATTTCTGGATCGTTGTAAAAATTACCCCGCCGCTGGCGACTTTTAATAAAGTTCTCAAATGCTCGACCGACTCGGCCTGAACCGGCATCTGATGCAATATTTCATGGCAGCGCTGAAACTGCCCGAACAGCTGGTCATCGAGGTCGTTTCGATCAGTCAGCACTACGATAGTAGGGTTCTGCATCGCAGGGTGTCTTACGATTCTGGCGGCATAGAACAGCATGGAAAAGCTTTTTCCTGAGCCCTGGGTATGCCAGACAACCCCGGCCCGTCGGTCGCCCTTTTTGCCGCTCTGCATCGGCCCGGCCCAGTAAGTACCGGAATCCTCCCTGAAGGTGTTATCAATCATATTGCTGGCCCTGATCGTTTCCTGCACCGCCATGTTAACGGCATGAAACTGATGATACCCGGCAATGATCTTATTCAACCGGTCACTGTCAGTATCTTCTTCGAAAACGATAAAATGCTGCAGCAGGTCCAGGAAACGCTGTTTTTCAAAGACTTCTCTGATCATCGTTTCAAGTTCGAGCGAAATTTGCTGCGCTTCGACATCTTCTCCGACCGACCGCCAGACTTTAAACCATTCCTGCGACGCAGACAGTGAACCGATACGCGCCTGCAGGCCATCAGAAACCACAAGCACTTCGTTATAATTCATCAGTGAGCTGATCTGCGCCTTATAAGTCTGCAGCTGTTGATACGCAGACCAGATCGTAGCGTTCTCGTCAGCGGCGTTCTTGAGTTCGATAACACCCAAAGGCAGGCCATTCAGGAAAATAACTATGTCAGGTCGCCGGTTATGTTGCCCTTCAGTCACTGTGAACTGGTTCATTGCCAGCCAGTCATTGGCATCTGGTTTATCGAAAGAGACAAGCCTGACACGATCCCCGGCGATACTGCCGTCAGGTCGTTTATACTCGACTTCGACACCATTGCGCAGCATGCCGTGAAAACGTCTGTTATTCTGCAGTAACGACGGGCTGACCTGGTGGCAGACTTTGCTGAAGGCATCTTCTCGCGCCGCCGCCGGAATCCTAGGATTCAGCCGTTCTATTGCATTCCGCAGCCGATCATAAAGAATGACATCTTTGTAAGAGTCTCTTTCGGCCCCCGGTTCGCCGGGAGCGCATTCCGGGCCGTATGCTGTCGGATAACCAAGCTCTGAGAGCCAGGTCATTGCTGCCTGTTCAACTGTTGATTCGTTAAATGTCATGTTATGCTTCCAAAGCGCAGTAATAACAGGTTTTTTCCGGCAAATGTTCGGAGCTCGACGACAAATGTACAGAGCTCGAAGCTAAATGTGCGGAGTTCGAGAACAAATGTTCAGAGCTCTGTTCGTAATATTTTGATGTTGTCGTCATAACATTCATTCCTGGGCCTGGGCTTCCTGAATTTCTTTGAGCGTTTTACCGTTCTTGGTTTTCCATGCAGTGCGCCCATTGGCAGAACGGCCCAGAACTACTCCGGCAGCGGTTGATGGTGAGTTGAACAGATAATCCTGAGTGAAGACGTAATCATCGCCAGCAGCTTTCAACACACCATTTTCAACTAAAACTGCCCGCAAAAGCTTTATATAATGACCGCAAGACGGTGATTCAGCTTTCGAAGATCCGCTGTCAGACTTTACTACGAAACCATCTGAAGTTTCCTGGCCCTCGGCCTTTATGCCCTTTCCTGACAGATAAAGAGTTTTACCGCTTTGAGGTGAGCTTGCGGCTGCGGAAAACACACTCAGACCCAACAACGGACAGCACAGCAGAATCTCAGACAGAAAACCCTCGGCATCAGCAGCGTCAGCTTCTGACAGTGAAGGCAAAGTCGGAACATTGCCGTTATCGAGCAGGCATCTTTTTGCTTTGGTTGCCAGTTCAACCAGGCGTGACTCCAGAAACTGAACATGGGCCTTGTTGAGATTTTCGTCTTTACTGGTAAAGGCGATGCAGCTGGTCCAGAAGTCTTTTTTGGCCGCGTGCTGTTCAAGTCTGGGCTTTATCGGGTCGCCTTCGCCGACGTAAATGCGCTGTAAACTGGACTCTTCGGCCGGGCCGACCAGAATATAAACCCCGGTGCGCGAAACTTCACGGCGCTGCCGGGCTTCCACCATCAGGGCCCTGGGAATAACAATTCCCGCCCCGCTCCAGTTCGATTTCTCGATAGTGCGCAATCCGTCAGGATCACCACCTGGCAGAAATATCTTGATTGAATACGGTCTTTTCATACGCCAGCCACCTCTTTCATGGCCTCGGGCACGCTCAACTCACCACTCAGCAACTTCGGCAACAGCGTATCGCGCAGGTTGGCGAGGGTGCAGGATTCTTTGCGGAGTTGGAGACACTCCCTCAGAAGCGGCTGGACTACGCGCTCAAAGCCTTCAAGGATTCCATCCGGCGGCTGCAAAATCGAAATTTGGCGAAGGTGCATAGGGCCGAAGTTCAATTGCACGCTACCCGCCGCCAACGCGAACATTTCAGCAAGGAAGTATTCCGACTGAAGGAAGCCCCAGACATACCCAAGGCCAACAGCGCCAAACCCGCGCATCCGAATAATCGACGTGTTGAGCATGACGGGCAGATGGTCAGCACGAACGATGGCAAGGCGCCCGAGTGTCCCGGAGGTGGAAATCACTATGTCATCCGTTTGCAGCGCAAAGTGTCTGTATGTCTTTTCGAACTCCTCAAGGCTGATGCAGTTCGCTTTCGCAATGTCCAAGTCGCCGTCTACGATACAACGGATATTGAGGAACTTCATTCCTTCGTCGCGGTATTGCCAATTCCTCAACCCGGGCCCCTCTAGGAAGTCTATGGCTTCGGGCAATCCAATGACCTTCCATCCCTTCGGAATGTGTCCGAGCGGTGAGTCTTCCAAGTGCTCGGGGAAGAGGGCGGCAGTGGCGGCGTCCATGCCCGCGGGCTGGCGACCGTCGAGTTTGGCCCTGACCGGGTCGAAATCGACAAACCAGCTCTTGAACAACGCCCGCGCCATCGCTTCAAGCGTCACATTCATCTTCCGGTTAAGCTCGATCTTATCATCCAGCGTCCCCAGCACATGCGCAATCGCCTTCTGCTCTGTAAAAGTTGGCAACTCAATTGGGGCACCGAGAATCTGAGAAGGCGAGAGATTTGCTTGACCTCCTGAGCTTGTAGCAATCGCGATGAATTCGTTCTGGTAGAACTGAGAACTTAGTGAAAACGCGAAGAATCTCGAATAAATCTCAGCTCCCCTCTTCGGACGTAGAATTCCAACACGTTGATTAAGCAGAAATGGTCCGTCCTCATTAAATTGTGCAACCTTACCAACCCAAGTGTCGGGAGAACCGTCGAAGCGATTACCCGACATTGTGATTAACAAGTCGCCCTTTTGAACTATCTTATCGCTGCGGGTTTTTAGGAAATCAGCAGAAACATAGCTCAAGTCATCCAAGAGCATCCGGTTGGCTTTTACGTTCTTGATTTTGATGACGGGAATTCCGTTCTCAAGGAATTCACCGCTCTTAAATGCATACCCCCCTACCAAGTCAAAGATATCACCAATTCGAGCAGTTTCCCATTCAGCCGCCATAACCAAGGCCTTTCAGATTTTTGCGAATTTCGGCTTCGAGCTTTGCAGACTCTGAGAACTGGGTGTTCAGTTCGGTGACGAGGCGGGTCATCTTTTCTTCGAAGGGTTCGTCGTCGGCTTCGACTTCTTCGGCACCGACGTAGCGGCCCGGTGTCAGCACGTAGCCATGACCGGCTATTTCGTCTGTTTTGGACGACTTGCAGAATCCGGCGATGTCTTCATATTTGCTGGCAGCTTTTTCGCCTCTCCAGGCCTGGTAGGTCAATACGATTTTCTTAATATCTTCGTCGGTAAGTTCGCGATGAACGCGGTCGACCAGCATACCCATCTTGCGGGCATCGATAAACAGAGTTTCACGATTTCTGCTGCGATAATGGCCGTTATTTTTATTTTTTGTCAAAAACCACAGACATACCGGAATCTGCGTGCTGTAAAACAGCTGGCCGGGTAACGCTACCATGCAGTCGACGAGATCTGCTTCGACAATAGCTTTCCTGATATCGCCTTCGCCAGACTGATTCGATGACATGCTGCCATTAGCCAGAACGAAGCCTGCCATTCCATCAGGAGCCAGGTGATGAATAAAATGCTGCACCCAGGCATAGTTGGCGTTGCCTTTCGGCGGTGTGCCATATTTCCAGCGCACATCGTCATCGACGCGGTGCCAGTCTGAATCATTGAAAGGCGGATTTGCCAGCACGAACTGCGCCTTGAGATCTTTATGCAGATCGCGCCTGAAAGTATCGGCGTGTTCCGGGCCAAAATCGGCTTCGATACCACGAATTGCCAGGTTCATGATCGCCAGGCGCCGGGTGGTAGCGTTGCTTTCCTGACCGTAGATGCTGATATCGCCAATGCGACCACCGTGTTCGACGACGAACTTTTCCGACTGCACAAACATGCCGCCTGAACCACAGCAGGGGTCATATACGCGGCCCTTGTAAGGCCCGAGCATTTCTACGAGCAGCCTGACAATACATGACGGGGTATAGAACTGGCCGCCGTTCTTGCCTTCGGCACTGGCAAACTGGGTAATAAAATATTCATATACGCGCCCGAGCACGTCTTTTGCACGATTCGCAGCATCACCGAGGCCGATAGTGCCAATAAGATCGATCAGCTCGCCGAGCCGGTGTTTGTCGAGGGCAGGACGGGCATAATCTTTTGGCAGCACGCCTTTCAATCTCGGGTTGTCACGCTCGATGGCTACCATGGCATCATCGACAGTTTTTCCGATTGTTGGCTGTTTGGCGTTGGCCTGCAGGTGTGACCAGCGGGCTTCTTTCGGCACCCAGAAAACATTTTCGGCGCGATATTCGTCGGCATCTTCCGGATCGGCACCAGCATAATCGCCTTCGCCGGCAAGCAGCTTCGCGCGCATTTCCTCGAATGAGTCTGAGATATACTTCAAAAATATCAGACCGAGCACGACGTGCTTGTATTCAGCCGCATCCATGTTGTTGCGCAGTTTGTCTGCAGCCAGCCAGAGCTTGGCCTCAAAACCGATATTTGCCGTAGATTCCCCGTTTGCTGCTTTTGCCTGTTTTTTTGCCATGACCATTCCTGTTCTGTGAGCACGAAGACACCCTCAGCATGGCATCTCCCGTGCCAACCCCGTGTACGATTTTTTATATCTGCATTGTACCAGCACATATTCAAGGCTGCAAGTTTTGTTTCCCCGGACCCAGCGTTGAATCTGCGGCATATATCTTTCGTGGCCTTTGTTCGCCGTGCTTTGTTCTGGTATTATATAATTCACAGACCGAATATTCAGAGAGACTGAACTGCAGCAATGAAGCTTATAAACATTGAAAAAGACAACTGGTATGGCTGGCAGATGTTGCCAGGTTATACCGGTGAACATTGCATTCCGTATTTTTCACCCATATTCGTTACAGATTTTAAAGCCCACAAAAGCGGGAAAGGGCTTTTCAGGATTGAATTTTTAAACGCGACTTACGAAGAAGGCGTAAGCGATTTCTCTGTAGAAATGAGAGTGCTGAAGCGGGCAAAAGATTATCTGGTAGGTGAAATCGTTGAAGATCATGGCGTCAGTTCTGCCAGATGCGCCATCATCAGTAGCATCGAAGCCGAATGGTTGCGACGATTCTGCCCGGAACTGGTCACCCGACACCCGCAGCTGACCAACTCAGATCTGGATTCAGAAAAACTCGCTCAGTATCTGAACGAAGCCCTCGTGCCGTAATTTATAATAAAAAAATAACGGGCCAGATAAGGCCCGCTGTTTTTGCAATTCTGATGCCTGAAGAATACCCAACTAAACATTGGTATGATTTCTTATGGTTTCCTCTTTTCGTGTGTCGTCAAGCAATGTTATTTTTTTAGGTTGGCGATCGCTGACAACATGCCAGCAAGCGTTAGGCCTCCAAGGATCATTATGCCTTTTCCATCCCCGCCATCACCAACTTGTACAGAGTAATTTCCATTATTATCAGAGCTGCTGTAAATTGGCCGATTGTCTGAGGTAAACCCCTCAAAATTCTGTGCAAAAACCTGACCGGAAAAGAAACAAAGGAACACTAAGCAGATAAACACAGAAAGAAAAGACTTGTTATTCATATATCCTCCCCCGTCGTCTTTTGACTCGCATCAGCAAACTAGCAAGCTATATGCCAACTAAAAAACTTCACTGATTATAAAAGGAAATGCAATCAAAATCAGTTCTTAAAGGGAAGGATTCTCTAGTTTCGCGTTAGAAATATTTTGCGGGCTAGGAAAATTTCCGCACCCATGAGGTGCAGTTACCACATCCGAATAAAAATTACAGTCCGCATAATCATCTATGATGGAGCGGGGGATTGAATTGTCAGACGAATAATTTGTATGTAATGCCGCGTCGTTTCAATCAATTTTTCACCTCTCTTTGTAACATCACTAAAAAAGCGGGTCTGCACGGACCCGCCGAGCTTCGGCGTCAGTTATTCTTCAACAACTGAAGCCTTTTCGCGCTGATACTGTTCGCAGAATGGCGCGGCAGGGCAGTAGTTTTCGCAACGTATGCTTTTGCCTGGGCGGAAGACAAGGTGGTGCTTGTCACCGGCGGCTTTGCATGCTGCCTCTGCTTCGGTTTCGTCTTCGAACAGTTTAACTGCAGTCTTGCGGCCTTCTTTCATGAGGGCGAAGACATTGGCAGTCTGCCAGCGTTCTTCTGCTGAGCATTCGGGTAATTTATCCCGGGCTGCCTGGTGGAGGCGGATGCGTTCGTCGATATACTCTTCGCATTTTTCCTCGCTCCAAAGCGGGATTTCGATAGTTACCACGGGCTGAGTCGGGTAGTCTGTGCTGCGCTGAGCCTGGCTTTTACTCCAGTCGCGCAGTATCACAACGATCTGCAGTTGGTTGACGGCATAACCGTTTTCTCTGAGCAGTGTTGCCAGAATATTCATCTGGGCAATCCACTCTGAGCGTGAGCCATTCTTAACGGAATAGCACGATGTGACTTTGTAGTCTGTGAGAACGCCGGAAACAGGGTCGAACCTGTCGAACTGGCCGGAGATATTCCAGCCCTGGCGTTCTATTGTGAGCCGGGTTTCTGTGTCTGCAACGTGTTCTGCACGTTCGAGCACGGCATGGATGGCTTGTCCCCAAAGGCACCACCACATGTCAGCGGCCTCTAATTCAAGGTCTTTGAAGTGTTGACGTTCAAGTGCAATTTTGCGTGGCGGGCTGATAAGCCTGGTTACGCTGATGTCGCATGGGCCGGAAGTATAGGGATCATTTCTGATCGCGTTGACGATAGATTCCGGAAGATTGAACTTGTTGGTGATCTGCATATTATGCGGCCTCCTTGAGTTCGAGTTCTTTGCTGAAAGCGTTGATGACGGTATCGAGATCTGAGTCTTTGATCTCTGCGGATTCTTTGATGGGCCGGTCGAGGCCGATAAGATTACCGATGACAGCTTTCATGTCATCAGGTGTCTGACCGAGTTTGGCAGAGAGATTGAACAGGAGTCTGATCTTCTGCACTCTCTTCTGAGCTTGTTCACCCTTGTTATCGGGTTTCTGAGGGGCCTTTTCTGCTTTGTCAGCTGATTCCGATTTCGGGGTGCTGCTGACGCGGGTTTTCTTGTGTTCGTCAAGATTGGTTACCTGCGAGGGTTTTGCAGGTTTCTGGGTATTTTCTTTTACCTGGTTCTTGGGCATTGCTGCCTCTGCGTCATCGTCTTCGTCGGAGACAACGCCAACCAGACTGGCGAGGGAATAGCGTCTGGCATAGGTAATGGCGCTACCAATAGCCTGAGGGCTGTCTTTTATGATGTTCATAGACAGCTGATCACTGATGAATTCGCCTGATGCGTGAACGAGCATGGTGGTCACTATCACGCGGTCTTCGATTACTGAAGTTCCCTGAATTACGGCGATCTGATTCTGGGAAAGAGCGGTGCGGCACGCTTCCATGATACTGGCAAGTGTGGCATATTTGCTTCTGAAGTGCGGGTTCTGGGCGTCGAATGACGCGGGTTTCATTTCTCCCTGGGCTTTAGCAAGGGCTTCTGAAAGTTTTCCGATTGTTTCACTTCGTTCCATATTATTTTCCTCCTGAAAGTAAGAAGGGGAGCAGCTTTTGATGGCCACTCCCCGGGTTACGGTAAGTTTCATGCAGCATGAGCGATATATTCCGCTGCTGCGTCTTCGAGCTGTTTACGGTCTTCTGGTATGAGACCGAGCTGTTCGTGTGTTTCAAAATCTGTAATTGCCTGGGCAACGCCGAACATGGTGTCATGCGGTTCCTTGTTGTAGGCGAGCATGAAAGGCTCTACAAGTTTGGCAGGCATGTGAGCCCGCTTAATAATTGCTTCGATGGCAAGCTGGGGATTGGCGATACGCTTTTCCTGCGACTGCCTGAGGTTGTTCACTGCAATGCTGAGCCTTTCGGGCACATGCTGCAGGACATGGGAAATCTGATTCCAGAGATCTGCTTCTGGGCGGCCACTATGGCGACGTCTGAGAAGAGTAGCGCCTGCAATCGGCGCTGTTAGCCCGTTTGAACAAATCAGCCTTGCAAGACAAAGGCTAATACTGAGGCTGGCATAACCAACCCCTGAGTTCTGAATGAAAATACCACCCCAGATAGTGCCAACGGCAGAGCTGCCGTGGTTATCGATGGGGTCGCCGATCCTGATTGAGTAGGATACGGTTTTGTCGGTGAAGTTTGCTCTGATCACTGGGATCTGAGATTCGCTCTGTTGAAGCGAATGAAGTATCAGGCTGCTGAGCATAGCGTCTGATACCGGACTGTAGGTAGGGCTGACGAATGCTTTGAGGGTTCCGTCAGCATTGGCTTGTGTAAGGTCGGTCAGTCTGAGTTTGATCTGACCGGTGGCGCGGCTGAAGCGCCTGTTAAGTTCGTATGCTTTTTCGTCATTGCTGGCATTTTCGAACCAGCGGTCGAAGCGGCAGCCGAGAAGATTTGCTATCTGTCTGCGGCTCCAGGGGGTGAGGGCGTAGTTGCCTTCACTGGGAACAACGATGTTGAGATCGTCGTTCATTTTAAGATCTGAGAGATTCGTGATTATATCGGGTATGTCGTGTGATTCCACGGTGCCGATATGGTCTGCAAGGGTCTGCAGGGTCATAGGTCTGTTGTCTTTCAATGTGTTGAAAGTGAGTAACATAAGAATATTCTCCTTGGAAATGGTTAAATAGCGCCATCTGGCGCAGTTGTGATTGGGTAGGCGTAAAAATGCCTGGGTGACGCGATATTTGCGTCTGGTAATTGGCACAGATCTGTGCCGGGAGTCACTGAACAGCCAGTGGCGAGCTTTTCGCACGTGCGCGAATTTTTACAGCTAAATTTTCTGCTGTGAGAAATTGTTCAATAGATCCATTTTCTGCTGAGTTTCAGTCTTCTGAGCGCGGTTCTGAGCTTGTCGGGACTTTCTCTTCACGTTTTTTGAGCCTGTCTACGGTTTCTACGAGCGTGGTCGCAATTGTGATGATATCTTTGAGCGTCTGAATCATGGTCATAAGCCTTTTTCTCCTTTGAAAAATAGGATTTAAAGCGAGGTCATCGCTTCTACAGGGCTTATAACGCGAAATAATTATTTTTTTTACGACTCAAAACCTTTTCCAGAGAAGAGCTTCTCAAAAAATATTTTGAAATTTCACAGGAAAATCCTTGACTAATCGGCTTTGCATTCCTATAGATTCGATAACAATTTTTTAAAATCTTTATCAGGAGCCAGTTTATGAGTAAAAATTTAACAAAATCTGAACGCAAGACCCTTGTCGAGCTGAGTTTCATAATGCGATACGAGCAACTTCCGCCTTTCAACGATGGTTTCGTGACAGCAAAATCCAATGGATCAGGAAAAAAGCGGCTTAGACGGATTCAGGCGAACCTTCAGGCCAACTTTAACGGAGGTGTGTCGGATATATGCAAAATTGCCGCCATTTCCCTCGCTGCCGGCGTTCATTTTACACAGATAGGGAAGAAGTTCGCAGGCTCAAAGACTATCCGAACCACCCTCGAAGCCAAAGGATGCGATGACAGCTTTATCAGAAAGGTTCTGGCTCTCGCAGAGAAATTCCCAAAGCTTGTTCTTGTTTCGTGCTGGCCCAGCTCAGAGTTGATGGACGATTGCCTCTTTGACCTGTGGCTGCCTGGTTGGCGCGAGTGTGAGACCAAACCAGGGGAAATCAAAACTGCAGCCAGCGCCATGGCAAGAGCGTGAATTCAGTGATATAAATTATAAATACCGTTGTGAGCCGGTAAAGAAACAGAAGTGCTTCAATATGTGATAAGATTATTTTTGATATGATTTTATGAAATCAAGAATTTAAGCTTGGCCAGCCACACAGGTGGTAATGATTGGTGGTAATATTTTTTTATAATTTTTAACACCAGCACCCAGAAAGCAAAACAAGCCAAACTTTGACTCCCTGCACCCCAGCCGCAAGCCCGCTGCAAAGCGGGCTTTTGTATTTTTCGGCGGCTTTCAAGGTGTCAGAATGGCATCTTGGAAACCAGGCGATGTAGGCAATTGCAATCGTCGCCAGCCTTATAACTATCTCAGGTTTTATAAAGTTTATCCGCAGATTATGCGCACACTGTCGGCACTATCTCGGAATCCTACTGAAAAGTTCGACCCATCACCAGAAATACAGGCTGATTTGAAAGTTTGCGACAAATTTACGCCAAGCTATCTGGGAATGCTCTGTAAATGGGCTTACCACAAGTGATAAATGCCCCTTATCTTCCCTCAGGAAAAGCTTCGTTCATTCTTTGTCCTCGTCGCTTTTGTCTTCCTGCAGAAGCTTTTTTATGTGGCGGTCAAAGTCTGATTCAAACAGGCGATCCTGAACGATGCGGTATTTTTCAAATTCACTTTCGGCATGATCTTTTGCTATTTTTGCCGTAACTTTGCCGGGGTTCTGCAGAATTTCACGATCATCGAATTCGAGAAACATATCGAGTCGCTTTGCCCAGTCTTCCATGGTCATGGGTATTTTGCGACGGGCCCGTTCTTCAGCCAGATCGAGATAGGCGTTCACTATACGGCCCAGCGATTCAAGCTCTTCTTTACTGAGATAGTTTTTGGCAACCACCACATCGGTTTTTACGATTTTGCCATCGGGGGCTTTTTCCCAGGAGGTCAAGCCCATTTTGGGCTTCTTGCTGTCAGCGCGTTCCATGATCAGTTCTGCGGCCGTATGACCATGAATGGCGAAATGCAGCTTGTTCTGAACTTTGGCAAAAAACTCTCTGGTTGTTGGTGCATCGCGGTTATAGTCGACGCTGGTGGAGTAAATATCAGTGATTTTCTGATAAAACCGGCGTTCGCTGAGCCTGATTTCCCTGATTTCTTCGAGCAAGTGTTCAAAGTAATCTTCGCCAAGAAAAGCGCCGTTTTCCATGCGCTTTTTATCGATCACATAGCCCTTTATTGAAAATTGCCTGAGAACATTGGTAGCCCATTGTCTGAACTGGATAGCACGTTCGGAATTAACACGAAAACCGATGGCAATGATGGCATCGAGATTGTAGTGATCGATTTTGCGGGAAACCTTTCTATTGCCTTCCTGTTGAACTATTAGGAAATTCCTAATAGTTGCTTCCCGGCTTATTTCGCCGCTTTCAAAGAGTTTCGTCATGTGTTCATTGATTGTTGGTATGGTAACTGCGAACAACTCGGCTATCAGTCGCTGAGTCAACCAGACGGTTTCACCTTCCACCCGAACTTCAATACTATTTTCACCGGCCTGGCCGGTAAATATCAGAAACTCGGCAGTGCTGTTACGAATCTGCAGTTGTTTTTTCATCTTAAAGTTCCCCTGAAAATGCCAGGTGCAGCAGCGTTTTTTTTCAACCCATCAAGCGCGACGAGCTTTTTCTGGCATTTTTTGGGAAACACCGCATACGCTTTCTGCTCAATTCCGTGTGGGCTGAGCTTCCCTGCACGGCATCTGTTCGGGATAATTTAACCACGATTGAGCCAGCTGTGCAAGAACCTTGTCTGCAAAGTCGGGTAAATCAGTTCTTCGATTTTCAGACTCAGAAACCTTCTCGCATGTTTATACCTGCGTGAACGAAGTAATGCAATTTCTCAAAAAGAATCAGGCTGTTTCACCACGGCAATACCTTTTGCCTACAGCTATGACAAGCTGTGAAATTTACTGTGACATTACTGTGACAGCTACTATGACAAAATTCTGCAATTAATTGAGCTGGTTTTAAGACATTTAACCACAAAGTTTGCGACATATTCGCAACATGTTTGCGCCAAACTATCCGGGAATGCCATGCAAATGTCTCACTGGTGGCGAGACTATTTTGTTACAGGCGCAGGTGTCGCTAAATTGTCATAAAGTAAAATAAGTTTTTCGTTATGTTACTTTCGGGGCGAAAAGTAACATAACGAAAAAGTCACTCCAGGGCGCAATTTTGGATAAAATTGCTGACAAGGGCGCGGGCAGAGAGTAATATGGTGGCACGACACCATAAAAATTGCAGAGGTAGCCAATGCTGACCGGGGAAATACGCAACAAAGTCGATGCACTGTGGACCGCATTCTGGACCGGCGGCATCGCCAATCCGCTGACCGTTATCGAACAGATTTCATACCTGCTGTTCATCAAGCGTCTCGATGATATTCACACGCTGAAAGAACTGCAGGCCAACCGAACCGGCAAGCCGGTCAAAGACCCGATATTCAACGATAAACAACAGCATCTGCGCTGGTCGAAGTTCAAGCACCTTGAACCGGGCGAAATGCTCGGGCTATTTCAGACAGAAGTTTTTCCGTTCATCAAGAACATGGCGAGCGCCTCTGACACCACATTTGCCAGAGCCATGGCCGATGCCACCTTTATTATACCGAAAGCCAGTCTGCTGGCACAGGCGGTCGAACTCATCGAGGATATTCCGATGAAAGACCGTGATACCAAGGGCGATGTTTACGAATACATGCTCAGCAAGCTTTCTACTGCCGGCCAGAACGGCCAGTTCAGAACGCCGCGCCACATCATCAAAATGATGGTCGAGCTGATGCAGCCGAAAATCAAAGATTTCATCTGTGACCCGGCCTGCGGCACCGCCGGCTTTCTGGTTGCGGCGGGTGAATACATCAGAACCCACCACGAAATCGACTATCACGCGGCCGAAAACCGCGAGCATGTGAACGGCCGCCTGTTCAACGGTTTCGACTTCGACACGACCATGCTGCGCATCGGCAGTATGAACATGATGATGCATGGCGTCGAGAACCCGCATATCATGTATAAAGACTCGCTGGCAGACAGCAACAAAGAGTCTGAGCAATACACCCTGATTCTTGCCAATCCGCCGTTCAAGGGCAGTCTCGCCGAAAACGAAGTTTCGAAGAAGCTGCTCGAAACCGTAAAAACCAAGAAAACCGAGCTGCTGTTTCTGGCCCTGATGCTGCGCCTGCTGAAGGCCGGCGGCCGCTGTGCCGTCATCGTTCCTGACGGGGTGCTTTTCGGCTCATCAAAAGCCCATCTCGACATTCGGAAAGAGATCATCGACAATCATCGCCTTGAAGCGGTCATTTCGCTGCCTGCCGGGGTTTTCAAGCCTTACGCCGGCGTCAGTACCGGCATCATGGTTTTCACCAAAACCGGCACCGGTGGCACTGACAATGTCTGGTTCTACGACATGCAGACCGATGGTTTCAGTCTTGACGACAAGCGCACCGAGATTGCCGACAACGATATTCCGGATGTTATCAGGCGCTGGCATAATCTCGCGGCCGAAAACAGCCGCAAGCGCACCGACAAATCTTTCCTGGTGCCCGTCGATGACATCAGAAAAGAAAAATACGACCTGTCGATCAACCGCTACAAACAGATCGTCTACGACGAAGTCAAGTATGACAAGCCCAAAGAAATCCTGGCCGAAATCATGCAGATCGAAAAAGAAATCCAAAAAGGCCTCGAAGAACTCGACGGTATGCTGGGATGAAGCTAATTTACATCGATGAATCAGGGGACACAGGTTTTAATCTGAATGACCAGCAACAGCCTATATTTGTTTTAACAGCCTTAGTAATACCAGATTTAATGTGGCCACATCTTGAAAGCGAATACAGGTATGCAATCAATGAATTTTTTCCTGATGGAATACCGGAAGATTTTGAGCTTCATGTTACAGACATGAAGGCTAGAAAAAACCATTATAAAAATTTCGACAAAGAACTTGGTGCAAAGTTTAGAGACAGAGTCCTTGAATTTATTTCCGGGCTGGGAGTAAAGATTTTTTACCGAAGAATAATAAAAAAACAGTTTCAAAAGTTTTGCGAAAAGCGTTTCGGTATTGTTAGGCTGAGCCCATATCTCATGGCGCTTTCGATGCTTTGGTTTGAAATTAACAAATATCTTAACGCCCAAGAAGATTTTGGTATGCTGATCTTTGATGACAACAAACATTATTTATCAGACGTAGAAAAAGCCATTCGGTCTCTTCGACTTGATCTTAGATTCATGCTGTCGAACAATAAGCTTATTGAAAAAGGCTTCTTTGTTGATTCAAAAAAAAGCATTCCAATTCAATTAACAGACCTGCTTGCTTACTATATCAGAAAATATGAGGAACATAAGTTTGGGAAAACAGTAAGCAAAACTGACCAAGACTGCTTTTCTGCGCTAGAAGGAATTGCACAGATGGGAACAAAAGTACCAGCCGAATTTAATGAGTTGTTAAAATGGGCAGAAGAAAATTGGAGATAAAAAAGCGGCCGCCTCTTTCGATGGAACCGTCAATTGACGATTCACTGGCAGTCGCTGTTCAGAATATACGCAATGCGTGTAAATTTGTCAACAAGTATGAAAGGAAGGGCTGCGTATGAGTTGGCCTGTAAAGCCATTAGGGCAAATTTGCGGAATAGTAGCAGGCCAGTCGCCGCCATCAGAAACTTACAACAAAAATCGGGATGGCATGCCTTTTTTTCAGGGAAAAGCAGATTTTGGAGAACTATTTCCAACCGTCAGAACATGGTGCTCAAAGCCAAACAAAGTAGCCGAACCGAATGACATTCTGATCTCAGTGAGAGCACCAGTAGGAGCAACGAATATCTGTAATGTTACTGCCTGTATTGGTCGCGGTTTGGCTGCCATAAAACCTTCAGAAAAAGTTGTCCAGAAGTATTTACTGTATTACTTTCGTTATTTTGAGCCTATTTTATCAGCATCAGGGAACGGTGCAATTTTTTCAGCAATAACAATGTCTGATTTAAAGGAAGTCCAAATCCCACTGCCGCCACTGGAAGTGCAGAAAAAGATTGCGGCGGTGCTGGAGAAGGCCGATGAGTTGCGACTCAAGCGTGAAGAACAGATAAAGCGCCTCGACGACCTGCTGCAGGCAACCTTCCTCGACATGTTCGGCGACCCCGTCACCAACCCGAAGGGCTGGCCCGTGAAAAAACTTCAGGATTTATTAAAGGATAAAAAAGACCTTGTGGACGGCCCATTTGGCTCTTCTGTAAATACCCAAACAGACTATATTGAAAATGGTGAGATACCAGTTATCAGAACAAAAAATGTTGGACTTCTTTGTTTTAAGCCAGAAGACCTGAAATTCATGACTCGCGAAAAGTATGAAACGGTCAAGAGAAGCCAAGTTCTACCGGGCGATATAGTTCTTACAAAAGTTGGGACAATTGGTAACTTATGTCTATTTCCATCTGTTTTTGAAGAAGCAGTGTTGTCAACAACAGGTAGTTGTAGGATCAGGCCCAACAAAGATGCGTTGGAACCGCTCTTTTTGCTTCATTATCTATACCATTATCGCCCCAGAATGTTGGAAATTGCTTCAACAGCTGTTCAAGCCTTTCTAAATATGAATCATATTAAAAACTTTGATATCTTTATTCCGCCCGCTGATAGGCAGAAAAGGTTTGGCGAAGTTTGCAATAGTATTACGTTAAAAGCCAGTAAGTTGGAAAACGGGAGTTCTAGGATTTCTAGTCTCTTCAACTCCCTCATGCAGCGGGCGTTCAAGGGGGAGCTGGAACTGAGATAACTGGCGGGGCGAAATAGGTGTTGATAAAATGTTGTAAACAGATAGAATAAAGCATTGAGAGCAGCGTGATGAACAACGATAATACACAGAGCGATAAACAGCAGAATCAGAGACAGAGTAACTTCAGTTTTATCGATAATAAACTGAAGCAGATCAGAGAGTTTGCGCAGAAAGCCGAACTGCGCGGCCGGCTCGATGCCAGGTATGCGTGCTTTCAGGCCAGGCTGACGGCAGAAACTGCTCTTAAATGGATTTTCAAAGCTGATCCCGAGCTGTCTCTGCCGTATAACACAATGCTCAGCAATCTGATCAATGATGCGGGTTTCCAGAAGATTGCCCCGATTCAGGCCAAACGCAGTCTCACCATCATTCAGAAATACGGCAACCTGGCCGCGCACAGCGAACATGCAATAATGGCCCAGGATGCCGTTCTGGTCATTAAGCAGCTGCACAGCTTTCTATTCTGGCTGCACCGCACCTATTTCGATGTGAACCTGCAGTCAGACTTCGACGAAAAACTCATTCCCGATGCCGGTGATATTGCCAAAACCAGCAGAAACAAGATTCTTGAGCTCGAACAAAAACACGAAGACGAAGAGAAAAAGCTCAAAGAAGCCCTTGAGGCAGAAAAAGCAGATAAAGAAGCCTATAAGGCAAAGCTGGCAACCCAGGAAGCAGAAATTGCGCAGCTGAAAGCTCAGATCGCAGCCAAAAAGGCTGAAGCAGAGGCTGTTCCTGATACACATGATTACTCTGAAGCCGAAACCAGAAAACTGCTTATCGATGTATTGCTGAAGGAAGCAGGCTGGCATAAGGGCTCCCCCGGCCTGAAAGAAGAATACGAACTCGATGGCGTAGACCGCAACAAGAATTACACCGGCACCGGTTTTGCCGACTACGTTCTCTTCGACGACAACGGCCTGCCGCTCGCGGTCATCGAAGCCAAGAAAACCACCAAAGATGCGAAGATCGGCAAATACCAGGCACTCGATTACGCCAACGCCCTCGAAAAGAAGTTCAAGCAGCGCCCGGTCATCTTTTATACCAACGGTTACGAAATCTACATCTGGGACGACCACTTCTACCCCGAACGCAAGATTCAGGGCTTCTACAAAAAAGACGAGCTGCAGCTTGCCATCGAACGCAGAAAAACACGAAAGTCGATTCTCAACCCGGCTATCAACCGCAAAACGGTCGAACGCCCATATCAGCATCTCGCCATTCGGGCAGTTTCCGAACATTTTGAGACGGGCAATCAAAGAAGAGCCCTGCTGGTTATGGCTACCGGCTCAGGCAAAACCAGACTTACCATCGCTCTGGTCGAAGTGCTGCAGAAAGCCAACTGGGCCAAGCGCGTGCTGTTCCTCTGCGACCGTGATTCGCTGGTTAAGCAGGCAAAAGGCGCGTTCACGAAGTTCTTGCCGAACTGCCCGGCGGCTGATTTGAGAGATGCGAAGTCTGACAATCTTTCCAGGGTCTGCCTGTCAACCTATCACACGATGATGAACCTGATCGATGAGTTCAAAGACGGTGAGAGACTGTTTTCGCCAGGCCATTTCGATCTGCTGGTCATCGACGAGGCTCACCGCAGCATCTATCAGAAGTTCGGAGCGATCTTCGATTACTTTGATTCGTTCCTGGTCGGCCTGACCGCGACGCCCAGAGATGAAGTCGACAAGAACACCTACCAGATGTTCAACCTGACCAAAGAAGCCGGCCCGGTGTTCGGCTATGACCTCGGCGAAGCCATAGATCAGGGCTACCTGCTGAATTATTACAAGGCGGCAGTGTCGACGAAACTCAGCCGCGAAGGCCTTACCTACTCGAAACTCAGCGACGAAGACAAAGAAGAATACGACCGGCACTTTATCGACGAAGTCACCGGCGAAAGGCCCGAAAAAGTCGGTAAAGAGGCGATCAACAAATGGCTGTTCAATATTCCGACCGTCGACAGCTTTTTAAAAGATCTCATGGAAAAGGGCATCAAAATCGCAGGCGGCGACCGGCTTGGCAAAACCATCATTTTCGCGCGTAACAGCGACCATGCAAAGTTTATAGTCGAAAGATTCGACGCCAATTATCCGCAATATAAAGGGCATTTCTGCGCTCAGATCGATTACACGCTTGGCAAAGACGCCGAAGGCATGATCGACAATTTCAAGAAAGCCGACGGCATGCCACAGATAGCGGTTTCGGTAGACATGCTCGATACCGGAATCGATGTTCCTGAGGTTGTTAATCTCGTGTTTGCCAAACCCGTTTATTCGAAGGTGAAGTTCTGGCAGATGATCGGCCGCGGCACGAGAAAATGCGAGAATCTGTTCGGCCCCGGTGATGACAAGAAGTGCTTCTACGTCTTCGATTACTGCGAAAATTTCGAATTCTTCGAGACCAACCCCGATGGCGTTGAGAGTAACGCGGTGATACCGTTGAGCCAGCGGATCTTCAGAAATCGTCTGCTACTGGCCGACCTGCTGCAGGATGACAGCAGCGAAGATTCGGTGGCAATCAGAAAAGAGTTTCTGGATAACCTGCATGAATATGTGTCGGGCATGTGCGATGCGAACTTTCTGGTGCGGCCGCATCTGCAAAGCGTCACGAAGCTGAAAAACCGGGAAACCTGGGAAAAGCTCGATTCTGAGCTGAAGGCGGCGGTGGCGAAAACTATCTCAGGCTTACCCAGCCAGCTGGAACAGGATGATGAATATGCCAAACGATGGGATCATCTGCTGCTGAAAACAGAGCTGGCGCTGCTTGAGAAGTCTGGCGAATACGTTTCCCTGATGAAGAAGATCAGAAAGATTGCCGACAAGCTCGAAGACAAGACGACGATACCAGACGTCAAAAAACAGCTGGAATTCATTCAGGCGATCAAGACCGATGAATTCTGGGAAGGCATGAACCTTAAAGCTCTCGAAGAGATCAGAAAGCGTCTCAGACTGCTGATCAAATACATCGATCCGGGCGAGAAGCAGATCGTTTATTCGAACTTCAGCGACACCCTGACTGCGCCTGCAGTATTCGAGCCAGGCACCGAGGCATTCAAGAACGACGAACTGGCAGCCTACCGACAGAAAATGAACGCTGTAATCGATCAAAACCTCGATAAAGAGGTGATCTGGAAGGTCAGATGTAATCGACCTCTGACTGCTGCCGACCTGAAACAGCTCGAAAAAATTCTCGAACTCAGCACATCAGAAGACAAAGAGTTGTTCAGGGAAGCTTATCAGAGCGGTTTCCGGGCAAAGACCGGCACAGACAACTCCAGTCTTGAGCTGCTGATCAGGTCTATCGTCGGCCTGGATCGAAAAGCGGTCGAAAAAGAATTTGCGGATTTTATCGAGAAATCGAACCTTACCTCATTACAACTGGCCTTTGTGAGCAAGATCATCGACTACTTCGCCGAAGACGGCTTTGTCAGGGATGACATTCTCTATGAACCGCCATTCAGCGACATGTATCACGACGGCCCCGAGGGCCTGTTCGGCGACCGCGTCGAAACCCTCTTCGCCCGTATCCAGCGATTAAACGGCCTGAAATCTGCCGACCGCCCGGCAAAGAATTGAAAAAAGTGGAAATTTTGTGAAAAAGAGGATAAAGTTGACTTAACTTTAAAGTTAATTATGCTTTTATTAGATCTTCTTACTGACGATGAATATATATGGAAGTTTTATGTATTGGCCAGATCTGAGGAAGATTGCGAATTACACGACTTCCTGAATTCATTGTCTGTAAAAGATAAGGAGGCCTGGAGCGGTTTGCTGGCAATTATGGAAACAATGGCGGCAGCACCTGAAGGGCCGAGGCTGATGGATTCACTGTCTCACGAAATGGGAAGCGCAAAATATAAAATTTACAGATTTGAAAAAGGCAGATTAAGAATCGCCTGGTTTTACGGAGAAGGTAATAAAGTCGTCATCTGTTCGCACGGGTACTACAAAAAATCTCAAAAGACTCCGGAAAAAGAAATAAAAAAGGCAGAAAAGAATGTTGAGGCCTACCTCAGAGCGGTAGAAGGAAAAGGTGAAAGAAATGGGAAAAATTGACTTCAGAAAGCTCATAAATGAAGCAAAAGAAAGCGAAGCATACCTGGTGGAAAAGGCTTCCATGTCTTTTCTGGTTAAGGTCTGGAAGCTGATGCGGGAAAAAGAAATAACCCAGAAACAGCTTGCAGAAAGAGCCGGCCTGAAGGAGTCGTATATCTCGCGAATCTTTTCAAGAAAAGGCAATCTTACTCTTGCAACCATGGTTAAACTGGCAAAATGCCTCAGTGCTGATATCGAGGTTGGGGTTGAAGCCACAAAAACAGCCTCGAAAAAGCTCGATTATATTTTTGAAAAACAAGCTCCCACATCTGAAGAAAAAGTAATTTATACAAACATTCACCACCTCAATACCAGTCACTGGAAAACCAGCGAGGATGAAGGCTATGAAAGAATCAGTCCTGCAGCTTAGAGACTACTTTATAACTAAAACATCTGTTGAACTGAACCAGGAATTCAGACTTGATGAACCATCAAGTCTGAATGTTGGGGACTTAAGCCTGGAGATCAGCTCAAATACTCTTGCTCACCCCGACACCAGAGAAGAAATTTTCAAAGTTGAACTGAGAGTCGCAGTAAAAAGCGAAAATCTTAAAAAATGCAATATCCCCTATTGTTTCGATATTTCCTCAGTAGGAATTTTCGTGCTTGGGGAAAGCTGCCAGGAAAATAGAGAAAAAGTCGCGGTAATAAATGGCGCGTCAATACTGTTTTCATCTGTAAGAGATTATCTCGCCGGAATTACCGGGCAAGGCCCTTTTCGGCGAATAGTTCTGCCAACAGTTGATCTGAGAAGCCTGGAAAAGAACGAAAAATGAATCCAGGATCGAATTTTTTCAAACCTGGATTCTTCAACAACCCGGGGCTTATTGCCGAATCAGTTCTTTTCTGTCTGATTAGCCGAATCGAAGATCGAGCCGACTTCGAAGATGGTGCGGCGGGCAGGCTGCCAGTTGGCTTTGAAAAACTGGGTGGTAAGTTCTTCGGGGGCGCTTTTCGCAGTTTTCGAAGTGTATTCGTCGCTGATGAGCAGCAGCAGACTGCTCAGAAACTTTGTCGGGCCCTGCGGCATCGGCAGCGTTTTCCAGTTGTCTTTGAACTGCAGAGGGTTTTTCATGACTCTGAGAACCTGGGCCCGGCCGGGTGCGTAATGGCGAAGAAAACAGTGATAAGCTTCGTCATCGCTTTTCAGAGTCTGAAAATTCTTTTCACAGGCCTGCAACAGAGCCTGATGAAAAGCAGTCACACCGAGCATGCTGTGTTCGACACTGCCGGGGCTGGCTTCAGCAGTTATGCCGGGCATGGATTTCGGTTTGAGATAAATTGAATAAAACACAACCGAAGCAAGAAAGCTTTTCTGCTCAGCCTGGCCGGCATTTTTAACCAGCAGTGGCGGAAACGGCGTCGGCGCTGTGAACTGACGTTTCGAAGAGTCGATAAGACCCATTTTTACAACGAGATTGCGCCGATCGGCCATGAACGTCGAGATCTCCGAGCCACCGATGATTTTATTGATGGCGAAGTCAGCGGGCAGTGGTGCAACGATCGGCAGATGTCTGATTTTTTCGGGGAACCGGTAGAGTTTGATGAAATAGTTCATTTCGGCCGGCTCAGCGACGTCAGGAATACTGAACCCCATGCCTTTGAAGCCGTTATATGGAATATTGGTGATATCAGCGGCATAAGTGGCCACAAAGCTTAATGGCTCGACGACTTCGACAGGCTTTGCCACATCAGTGGCGGCAGCTGACGGAAGAATACCGACACTGAAACCATAGTCACCGTCGACGCGCCAGCCCTCCCCGGGCGGTACCGGTTCGGCATTAGCAGTCAGAGCAGAGAAAATCAACAGTGATACTGCCAGCAGCAGGCGCAATTCTGTTTTTATCATTTTAAACATAAGCAGACTTATCCTTAAGGCAGAATTATTTGTCGACACAAGCACAAGTCTATTACCGGGTCGGCGATAATGCAATCAATTGTCATCAAAGCTGTGGCAATTCATTACTTGTCAGTGTCGAGCCAATCTGTTATTCTTTAGACAAGGGTTCGGAGTTTTTCCGAAGGTTGTAATGAATGGTCGGGCCGCCATTCGCATACGCGGGTGACGGCTTTTCTTATGTACTGGTTACCACGAAAAGTCTGTTCCACTCAACGAATGCGGAATGGTGTGCAATGCATGCCTTCTAGTTGTTCAATCATGCAAGGGAGCCGACCAATGTCAGAATACAACCAGTCAGAGTATGAACGCGAACCCGAAAACACCCAGCAGAATTCTCCCAATTCAGGCACTGACGATGTCGTGAGTGAGATCAAAGCCAAACTTCTTTTCTTCGTTGTGGCAGTTGTCTTTATTATTATAATCAAGGTTTTTCTGCTCTAAATAAAAAAGCCCTGGCACTAAGCCAGGGCTTTTTTATTATCAAGCGTCTGTTTAAAGTTATTTCAGTGGGTAATAACCAGCGAAGATCTTGCCGGCGATCTCGGCGAATTTTTTCTTCTGTTCGGCGTTCAGCTGCTTGTTGGCTGCTTCCTGCAGACAGCGCAGAAATCGCAGATTCTCGGTAATGACATCGACCGGGTAACCTTTGATGGTGAAGCAGCCCCAGCCCTTTTCGGTGAGTCTGACACGCGGGTATTTGAGCATGTCGACTGCAAAAAAGTTTCTGATGGCCTGACGCACTGCGGTTATCACGAGCTTATCAACCGCTTCGGCATTCAGAGCCAGCCGCAGCTGCCAGACGAACGAGCGCATCGGATTGAGCGAGTTATGCCCTTCTGAAAGCATCTGCCTGGCCCGCTTGTCGCTTTTTCTGATCTCTTCGAGATAACCTGCGAGAGTTCTATCCTGGCTGAACACGCGTTTCATATCCTGCGGAACATCATTGTATTTGTGCAGATTGATGCATTTGGTGTAGCCATTGGCGATCGAAACGTAATCGGCAAAAAATTCATTCACTGCCAGAATATTCGAACTGATGAAGAAAATCTGAATATTGGTCCATTTTTTCTTCGGGTTGTTTTTATTCAGGATCTCTTTGGTGATCTGATGAAAAACATGATGACCATATTCATGCACGGTAGTATCGAGATAGCGATGCAGCGAGCCAGGTTTGGTTACCGGCACCCACAGCACCGCTTTATCAGGCGAATAAGCGGCACTTTTGAAGATCATGTAATTGTTAAGCTGGCCGCCGACCGGTTTGTCGAGGCCCTGCTCGATTTCGTTCTTTTCGGTTTTGATGATGTCGAGGACTTCCTGCAGGACTTCGCCTTTGATTTCTGTGGGGTTCACGAAATATTTGCGTTTGATGTAATCGGGAAAGGGGTTGAGAAAGAAGTAGTCGTCATCGAGTTTGTCGGCCATATGCGCGAACTCGTAACCCGAGGTGCTGCAGAAAACCAGGCCGCTGTTTTCCTCGTAAGCATCGAGGGCTGTCTTGTCAGGCTTCATACCGGCTGACAGCCACATATCGCGCGCCGGAAATTCGGTGTCGGTATAGAATCTGATGTGAACGCGGGCATCCATGTTGATGCCCCATGAGCGCATCAGTTTTTCAGCTTTTCTGAAAGCCTCGATCTGCTTGCTCAACGAGCGGATTTCGTCGTGTGAAGCCTTGCGGGTACCAAGCAGCGAGATCGTGTATGTATCACCGATATATGCCGTCTGCCCGTTTGAAAGGGTAAAATCGGCATAAACGCTGCTGACGAAGAACAAAAACATGGCTGCCAGAGACAGCAGAACGAATATTCGTCTGTTGAAGGCGGTCAACTGTTTCATTGGCTAATTCCCCATTCGTGTTAAATAACTCTTAAATTATACTGATTATTGATTAAACGACAACTACAACGGTTCAATCTTTTTTTTCTTTTTTTTTCAGGCAATCTGAGTATCTTTTAGAACATCGGGCCAGTAAAATCATCGTCAAAAGCCGATTTTGTTGCCTATTCCGGAAACCGAAAACGCGGATTATAATATGGGCAAGATAAGAAAAAAGTTCGAGAGAGAGTTCTGACCTCAGCAAAAAAAACTTCTGAAAAATGGCTGCACCATTTTTCAGAGGTTCTGTTCTTTTCCTGGCAAAGCTCCTGTGAGATTGAAGATAACAGAAATAAGAGAATAAGCGGTGGTCTGAGAAAATTGGTCAAGCCGATAAGTGATGAAGCAGTAAAATTC
>CALEDQ010000005.1 GCA_937949615.1 uncultured bacterium
ACACGACTCCCGGCCATCCTGGCCTCCGCGTGTGTAGCGCCATCTCTGTATGCGCGACACGACTCTCGGCCATCCTGGCCTCCGCATGTGTAGCGCCATCCATGGCGCTAAAAAAAAGAATCCGGGAGCTGGTCCCGGACTGAAAAATAAGGAGGCAAACAAATCCATAAACCCTTTCGAGCAAAAGTGATGTTTTGTTTAGCTTTATTTATGCGGCTTTAACAGACATCAATAAACAAAAACAGACATCGACAGACATGAAAAATCGACTGTACGTACCGACAGACCTGATTTTTTTTTAAATTTTTTCGAGTCGGCATTGTTTGTTTGCCTTCGCCAAAGCAAAGGAGTATAAAGAACGAACACAAACAAACTGAGGATAAGTGACCACAAGGAAGGAAAACCATGCGCAAAATCACTGTTTCAGTCATTTTTTTCATTCTTGCCTTTGTCGCAAGCCTTGCTGCAGCTACTCTGACATCAGATCAACCGATGTCTTTCAAAATAGACAAAGACAATGAAATCATCAGTTTCACTTTCGACCACCCCGGCAATCGCCAGCTTGCCATTGCGGTTGATTTTAACGGCGGGCAGACCGCTTCAGGTTCGGTCAAAATAACTGGTGAAGCAACGCTTACAGCCGGCCAGGCTGAATGGAAAGCTGCCATCGATCGACAACTGTTTGCACACGACGGCGCCACCAGCGTCGTTGACGGTCTTAATCCACTGCCGGGCAAATGGCAGCTGCAGTTGACCGGCACCGAAACCCCGGTAAGCGGCCAGTTGAGACTGATAGATCTGGGCGAAATCCCATCGATTCAATACAGTGAACAAACCGGCGCCATTCAGATCAGAAAACCCGGCAACCAGAACCTGATTGCCTGCGCCGAAGTTGATCACCCTGATTTTTTCGGTTCTGACAATGAATTTTCCGGCTCGGTAACCGCTGATGGCGACGTTATGATCCCGGTACCGCCAGGTTTCTACCGACTGCAGCACCCGGCCGACACCGTCAGCTCACTGCAGGCCCACATGATTCCGGTGCAGCCCGGCAAAATCACCATTGTCGAAAACTGGCCACAGGCGCCAGTCTATGAAGCGGCCGCAGACGATGAAACAGCAGCCGGCACCGCCACCCCTTCCAGCATTCTGCACAGGGAAATGCGCATCAGATCTGCGCGCCTGCTCAATAATGATCAGGTGCAGATACGCTTTGCCACCCCGCAATGGCAGGGCCAGGTGCGCAAAGAAGATCTCGAAGCATCTGAAAGCGGTGTCAAAGCTGAAGTAATTTCGGCCGGCACAGTTGCTACACCTTTGAACCTGACGATACTGCTTGATTCATCAGGCTCGATGAAGAAAGACATGAAGCTGGCACTCGATTCGGTCGACCAGTTCATCAGGCTGCTGCCGCCCGACAGCGAAATCACTCTCGTAGATTTCGACACAAAAGCAAAGGAAATCGCCGCAAAAGACCGGGCTGCACTGCTCAAAGCCCTCAAATCGATCAAGGCCGATGGCGCCACCTGTCTGAATGACAGCGTAATGCTTGGTCTGAGCAGATGCAAAGACCGCAGCCGCCCGGCCGTGCTGCTTTTTACCGACGGGTTCGATGCCAACCACAATGATACCGGCCCCGGCAGCAAAACCAGGCCTGAAGAAATGTTCGCTGCGGTTAAAGAAGCCGAAATACCGGTGTTTACCATCGGTTTTGGCGCCAAACCCGACGACGCAACCCTGAAAAGACTTGCGACACTTTCGGGCGGTTTCTATCACAAGGCTGACAAAGAAAATATCGGCAAAGTTTTTGCGCAGGTAGCCTCGATTCTCGGTCGTGAACATGAAATGGTCTACAGACGCCCGGGAGTCAGAGGCAATGCCGACGCTCCGGTCATCAGCATCGTTCTCGACGTCAGCGGTTCGATGAATATGCCACCCGAAGAAGAGGGCTGCGACTACCGCCTCGAAAAAGCCAAAGCCATTCTGCGCGATCTGATCAGGCAGCTGCCCGAAGATGCCATCGCCCAGATAACCACCTACAGCCTGTATCAGAACGTAGTTCAGGTATTCACCGGCGACCGGGCACAGCTGCTCGCCAGTCTTGCGCGAATTGAAGCCGGTGGCGGCACCGCAACCCTCGAAACCCTGCAGACCGCTTTCAAAATGCTTAAAGAGATCCCGACCGACCGGAAATATCTGCTGCTGATAACCGACGCTGGCCTCGATCTCGGCGGCAACGAAGTTGAATACCAGGCTCTGCTCGGCAGCACCAAAGATGCCGGTATCAATACGACCCTGATCGGCATGGTTGATGAGCGCGACAAAGAACCTTTCGAAACCGCAGCCAGCATGTGCAATGGTCAGGCAGCAGTTTCTACCGATCTGAACGCAGTAAAAACAGCTATCGAAGCATTCGGGAAACGCATCGACATCGCTTCTGCAACCGCCGACCCGCGCCTGCCGGTGCAGCTGGTTTTCAGCCGCCGTGAAAGTAATGGCCAGACCCTGTTGATGAGCGGCAGCGACAAGTTCACCCTGCCATTGCCACCGGTAACTTCAAAAGCTGCGGTCAACGGCCTTAAAATCAGTTTTGCTGAACTGCCGTCATCTCTGCAGCGTTACAATCTCGATCTCAGTCAAAATCTGTATGGCAGCAGTAAGACCCGCGACGAAACCATCATCACCAGCCGCCTGCCAATCGATGCCGAAAGCCAGAATCAGGCGATGCGTCTCAAGGTCGTCGAATTGCTGCTGATGTCAAAATTCAGAGGCGTCAGCGTGCCGTGCGCCGCCTTCAGAATCAGACTCGAGAACATTCTGCCTGAACAGGAAACCACCGTCAGTTCAGACTCACAGGCTCATCCGGCCAATTTTGTCGGGCAGGCTCCAGCAACCGGGAAAACCGTCAAAACCCGCACGCCATATGTGATTCCGGATGTGCGCAGCCACTTTTTCGCCCGCCTCAACGATCTGCCCGCTGCTCCGATATCTGATCTTTCGTGGCTGAGTGAAGACCCACTGGTGCTTCCTGACGACGAAAGTCTGCAGATTAACCCGGATGAGCCGGTCGAAGGCTACCTGATCTTCGAATTCGACACGATTGAAACCCTTAAAAAAGCTGCTATCAGCTATTACGACACAACCTTTGGTCACATTCATCTGTCGGTAATCGGCACTTTCGCCACGGTGGCTTCAGAGACACAAAACGCCGGGCTGACGCAGAAACCGGCCGCCACCATTGCCGACACCTACAGGCTTACCCTGAACGGTTTTGACGACTCCGCCCTGCCAGAACCCTGCAATCACCTGACTCTGCGCGCATTTTCGCTGCAGATGACATCTCAGTCACAGTCTCTGCTCGATCTGAACCCGGTCGAACGCCTGTCTTTAATACTGCCAACGCGTTTCGGTGAACTGGTTCTCGCGCCGTCGCCACGCACCACCGTGGTTCCGCACGGCTGGCACAAACCGGTTCTTTTCCTGCCGGGTTCAAACAACTATCTGAAGCAGGCTTACGTTCTACCAACCGCTCTGGCAAAACAGGTAAAAGGCAGTCTGCGACTTGACCTGGCCGGCAATGAACAGCTGCTTGCCGCCGGTGACAAGCCTGTCAGCCGCGAAAAACCGGTGCACACCGCCGCCGGTGATAAAATCAGTCTCGCTATCAATGCCTACAGCATCAGCAACGGCGTGGCTCTTTTCGACATCACCCTGAATGACGAAAAAGACGGCAGTGGCACGGAAATTTCTGCCGAAGAGCTTCTACAGCTGCATTTTGGTGAAACCGTCTGCCGTTATGAAGCCGACAATAAAGAATACCTGTTCGGGCCTGACGATCAGATAATCGTTGCCGACGGCCGCTCACGCCGCCTGATTTATCGTATCAATTACGCCGACGATGGCGAAGGAGAAGCGCAGCCGCTTCTAAAATCAGGGGTTTTCAAGCTCGATTACCAGGCAAAACTCACCGGTGAAGGCAAAATCGACGATTATCTGCTTGCCGGCAACGATATCTTTCAGATCGATCCGCAGCGCCGTAACGAAATCACAGCTCTCACTGAAAAAGTGCACGCAGAAAGGGTTGCCCGCGGCTGGAAAAAGAAAGCCGGTGCGGTATCTGAACGCCAGCAGATTGAAACCGATGCAAAAAACGCAAATGACACAGGCGATGCAGTAAAAACAGGCAGTGCAGCAGAAATCGACGGGCCGGTATTGCCGGTTCCTGACTTCAAAACCGCCATGAATGACAATCTGCAGACCCTTCTTAAGATGAGCGAAACCGAGTTTATCACCAGAATGCGGCAGTTCGGCTGTGTTCCGACCGACACCAGTCTCAGCCGCCCGGTTTATGCGCCAGAAGCTGTTCTCATGCAGAACTGGGGCGTCCCAGCCGACCTGCTTGAAATCGCCAGACTGTATTACAAAGCCAACGGCGCTATTATCGACGATAAACCCATGGCAGCCGTACTTACCGACGCCGGCAAAGCCGCACTTCACAAATTAACCGGCTGGCAATCAGAAGTTGAAGCTCTGCCGGTTTTGCCGGTTGGCCAGAAACGTCTGGTGATACCCTTCTTCAAAGACGCTGCCGAACTGAAAGACGAAATCGAAGAAATCCGTAACGAAGAGGCTTCTGAAAACACGCTCAGTATCAGTCTGACCATCAATTTGAAAGTAAAGCCGCGCAATGCCGGCCAGACAGGCATGATGGGAGCTATGGGCTCTGCACTCGGCGGCGAAAGCGATGATGAAGGTGAAAGTCTTGTAACTCTGTTCGACTGCGCTGGTATTAAGCCGGCAGACTGTTCAGCCGGGCCGATCGATGTCTTCTATTATTCTCCGGATAATGGTCAGACCCTTTACGTTTCAGCTGAAACCCCGACCGAAAAGCTTGAAAATCAGGCGCAACCGGTTTCGTTGGCCGAAAATGAAGTCGTCGAAGAAATCGTCGAAATCAGATATGACGACGAAATCCTGACCTTCAGGCGTCCTGTCGCCAGCGAAGCCAGTATTGTCGATACTTTCAGAAGTATCGCCCTGTGTCAGCCCGATATTACCGCCAGTGCATCAGAAGAGCTGGCCCGGAAATTTTCCGCGAAAAAAAGCGAGACAGCGCCGGGCACTCGCTCGGCGATTCGCTGGTTCACTCACAGCCGCATTTTCCAGTTTCTCGCTCTGCACAGCGCTGCCGAAGCTGAAGCCGCTGCCATGACCGGCGTCAGGGCAGCACGGCCGGCGAAACGCATGCGTGCCATTATACTCACTCTTACCGGTGAAAAGAACAGTATCAGGGCTCTTTTCGATCTGCGCCAGATCAACCCGGTGGTTCAGGGCGAAGAAAAGGCGGTAAGAGCCTTCAACTTCTTCATGGGCATCAGCAATGCCATGCTTGAAGAACAGGTAATGGGCGGTGGTGGCCTGCTGAGCCGCTGGAAAATGGCGAAAGACCCGAAAGTCGTCATCGCCGGCCCCGAACAAATCGGCACCCTGATCGATGGGCTCGACGAAAAGCTTGTTTCTGAATACACCATTAGTCTGCTTCAGAAAGCTGCAGACGAGGGTAAGGGTATCATCATGGCCCTGAATGCGCCGATAATCGCCGAACGGGCCATGCCGGCCTGGTTCACTTTCGATCCGTTGACTTACGAAATGATTTCGCTGCTCGACAATGGCGCCCATGGCTCGCTTGTCGAAAGACCGATCAACGAAATCATTCAGGATGCTTCGAAATATTCAATCGGCTTCTGGGTCGGGGTAAATGCATCGGTATGGGCGGTCAGCGCCTATAAGCTGAAATATGCCGATATGCGCACCGTCGTAAAGGCTGCCAGAAAACTCTGTCTCGATATTGCCGCTCAGCTCGAAAATGTCGGCAAACCTTTGAACGAGTTTATCCCCGACTCTTATACGGTGCATGAAGCCGAACTTTCGGCCGGCCCCGCCAGTTTGAAAGTTGGGTTCGGAGAATTTACCCCCGGACAGTTCAAACTGATGACCAAACCCTCACTTGGTTTTAATCTCAGCTACCAGTCAGGCTTTGAAGATGCAGTAAAGGCTTTTTTCCGCGATTGATTGCCTGATTCTGAAACACCCGGCTGTTTCGCCTGTAAGGTGAAGCAGCCTTTTTTTCTGCCGGTTAATGCTGTATGCGCGACACGACTCCCGGCATATGTGGTTTTCGGCTAAAAAAAAGAATCCGGGAGCTGGTCCCGGACTGAAAAATAAGGAGGCAAACAAATCCATAAACCTTTTCGAACAAAGATGATGTTTTGTTTAGCTTTATTTATGCGGCTTTGGCAAACAACCGCAAACATCGGCAAACAAAACTCACCCGCCAGCAGCAGGTGTACGTACCGGCAAACCAGAATTTTTTTTCATTTTTTTCAAATTTCTGCAAAATACCTGACAAATTATTGTGTAATTTTTCACAAACAAACTCAAAGCATTCTGATTTCGGCTTTGGCCTTGATCTGATTTATGTGCTCCAACTCTGTTGCCACTTCGATATATCGCAGCCATGAAATGTTTTTTATAACATGTTATTTCCCAGACGGGTTATAATACCGCTGATAACTGTTGAGAGAGACTAGACACACCCGCAAGACAAACCAACCCGGCTTTAAAATCTGGCAGTCAGCCTGGCTGACCATTTTTAGCACCGGCCCTTTTTACAGCTGTCAATAAACATGGGCGCAGGGGTTACAGGGGTATGGTTAAATTTTCCAATCAGTATGTCAGATGGTCTGTTTTGCTCGCTCTTCTTCTGACCGGTATTTTGTGCGGCTGTTCGTTTTTCGACCTGCACGATCTGCAGAGTGATGGTGAAAACCTGATCAACGGTCCTGAAAGCGGATCTGCCAATGTGGCGTTCAACATCGTCATACCGGGGCGCGCCAGCCTGAGCCCGGTTATCAGAGCCGCCGATACCGGGGCAAAAGTCACATTCCGCATTACTCTGCTGCAACCCGGCGATACAAAAAAACCGACGATCACCTTTCTTAAAACCGCGGCCGTTCAATCTGACGGTTCGGTCACCACAAGCTTTACCGGCCTGCCTGAAGGTTCGGCCATCGGCGAAATAACGATCGACGGCGGCAATATCGGTGGCAAATCGCTGTTTCACGGCGCCTCCGATCTTTTCCCGGGTGACAACACTATCACCGTCAGCCCCAAGGGCTCACTGCACCAGTCAGACATTCTCGCCAACACCATGCTCACGATTGCCGCTGACCCTGAATTGATAAAGATTGCCAAACCCAACCTGGTCACCAACGTCGCCAACGCGGCGGCATCGCTGATTGCCAGCCCCGATGAAAACGTCTATGCAAAGGTCTTTGAAACAGTCACACAAAGCTCACTGACCCTCAACCAGAGCAGCATCACACAAATCAGCATCTTCAGCCCGGACAGCACAATTCGCGGCACCAGCCTCAACAGCTGGGCTGTGACCTACGACCAGTTTTTCAAAGATACAGTGCTCGCCGGCACCGGTCTTGTGCCAGTCAGTCTGCCCCGCAACGGCATCGGCGATTACGCCATCATCGCCTGGGAAAATGCCGGCAAAAGCGACTTCGCTTTTACCAGTCTCGGCACTGCCAGCGGCACCCTGCGCCATTATCTTAAAACGGCTACTGCCAACGGGTTTACTCCGGGCGGCAGTCAGATCGTCATGACAGATGGTTCGATGGTCATCGCCGGCAGCTACAACAGTCGGCCGACCCTGATCCGCTGGAACGGCAAAGAAAATCTCGACCTGAGCACCGGCCTCACCGGCACCGCTCTGACCTGGAAACAGGTCTTCGAAATTGCGCCGGTCGGTACGATGACCGCGACTATTTCGTATCTGGAATATGATCTGACAGGCACCGGCAAGCTTCTCTGTTCGATAAAAGACCCGTCTGCCGGGCATCGCCAGTTTTCGGTCGACCCGGCAACCGGTGCCGCAGTCGAGCAGGTCTCGGTCAATAATTTCGGCCTCTGGGCCCAGGTCGGCAGTGGTTCGATCACCCTCGGCTGGGACCCGATCGAAGCGGCAACAAAATACCAGATCTTCTATGCCACTGGCACCACACTCGCAACCACAACCGCGCCTTTCATCGAAGAAAACAGCGAGGTACTTCTGCTTGAAAATCTGGTGAACAGCCAGGTCTATACCTTCCAGGTAGCTGCGTTCGATTCACAGGGCAAGGCACTTGCCTGGTCAACGGTAATCAAAGCCACCCCGCTTGGCGCTGCTGACCCGATCATCTATGCCAACTGGAAACTGGCCACCAACACCTTCGAAATCGGCACGGCTGCGATGGCCAATGTTAAAATAACCTCTTACGATCTACAGAGTGGCATGATGAGCCTGGAAATTACAGGAACTTCACCATTTACACCGGGTTCTATAATTACCGGCGTTTTCAATAACCAGCCAGTCTGCGTCAAATTGCCATTTCTGGGAATGCAGCCGCCAGGCCCCATACCGCCCGGTGGAACCACTGCTCCAGCTGTTTATAACGTCGTCGTAACCAAAGCCTCCATGGAAGAAGTTTTTGAAGAGTGCAAATACGTCTTCAGAGGCAAGATGTCGCAACTGCCAGCCCTTTCTGAAAAACTCATCAACACTTCAGACCCGGCCTACTCTTTAAAAATGAACTATCTGCGCCGCAATATGCGCCCGGCTCTACGCGCTGGTTTTACCAGCCCGATTACTGCCTCACCATCTTACGGCGCCATTTCACTTGAAATGGAAAACTTCGAACTCGACCCCGACGTCGTGGTCAATTTCGAAACCAGCTGGGGCAGTATCAGTCAGTTCGAAGTCCGCGTCGATGGCTATGCCCAGTGTGACATCTATGCCAAACTGCTTGCCTCTGCGGGAGTTGAGCTGCCGGTTCTCGAAGGAACTCTGCTGCCACATGATGAGATTCCATTCTTTGTCGGCCCGGTTCCCGGCACCTGGGCCCGTGAAGTAACAGCATCATGGAAAATGAGCCTGAACGCGGAGGTTGAAGTCAAAGCCGGCACGAAAATGCGTATCGACTTCAGGTCAGGCGCCAACTATTACCGCGAAACCGGCTGGGGCGGGCAACTTCTCTGGCGGGTTCAGAACACCCCGATCCTTGAAGCCAAGCTGCAAGGCACCTTCAGCAACGAAGCGGCCATCGAAATGAAAAATGCCCTCAAAGTCGGTGGTCTCGCCGGCCCGGAACTGACTCTCAAGCCTTATATCAAATCGGAAGCGACGGTTTCGACTGAAAAACCCTGTCAGGTCGATGCCGCATTGACCATGGGCGTAGAGGGCGCTTTAAAAGCCGTAGTACAGGCCTGGAGCTACAACATTGGCGAGTGGGGCAGCGAATTTCCGGTTCTCGGCCCCTGGGTAATCGCCCAGAAAACCGTGACCGCCAACGCCACTCCAACTCTTACTCTGACAGGCCCGTATAACCTCGAGAACAAACTTTCAGTCGTTTACAATCGTTTATACAACAGTGGCTACTACCCGCATGTATTCACTTCTACCGGCACCGACAGCTTTGTGCTGACCATAGATGACTCAAAGGGCCTCTACCGGGGCATAGCCAAAGTTGAAATCTCTGTCGACGGAAACCCGGCCTTTACAACCTTCAATCTTGACGCCTCAACCCACAGTGAAACCGGCGTGACACTGACGCCATACGCGACCCTGACTCTGCCATTTCCGTTCGATCTCGACTCCCATATGACCACTCCCAGCAGCGACGAAGCCAGCAACAAATGGTATACACCATTTCGCCTGCCTCCCGGCCCGCACGAGCTCGGGTTCAAGGTTTATGACAGATGTGGCGACTTTTCTATCGCCACCAAAGCAATCTGGATCGCGGCTGAACCGGAAATTTTTGCCTTTAAAACCGACGTTGGCAGTATTTCCTGGGAAATCGGCATAAAGGACTACGAAAGGGGCAATCTGCCGGAAAGGGCCAGGAACATTGAACCGCTGGCAGGCGGTCTCGACCTTTCCCCGATCAAAGATGGCCCGATAAAGCATTATGACCAAGATGGAAACATTATGCTTGAAGGCTCTTTTACAGACAATATCCGAACCGGAATCTGGAAAAGACACAGAGACGACACAACCAGCTCAAGCATCGCCGGCTCATTCGCTCAGATTGAATTTGACAGCAGCGGCAAACCGGTCAGATGGTATGAATCTACCGACTATATCGATGGTTCAGACGATCGTTTTGCCGGCATCGAGCCTCCTTCTGGAGGCTCGGCAGACTTTGCCATCAAAATTACCGACACTGGTTATATCAGGCCAGAGTTTTACACTTCCAGTGTGTGTTCATTCACGGCCGGCATAAGAACTCTTGGAATGCCGGTTGCAACAATTACCCACCACATTGAAACCTTCAGTGGCGGGCAACGCAACGGCGAAGCAACCCATTCGCTTTATCAGACATACAATTCATCGATAGAGCAGTATAAAGGTGAATATCTCAATGATTTAAGAAGCGGTTCATGGGTAATTAAAAAGTTTGAAAATCTCACTGACCTTCGTCACACAACCCAGGGAAGCTTTGATAATGATCTGCGAAGCGGTGTCTGGACATGGGTTGAAAATGGGGGCCCAACTATTTCTGCAAATTATCAGAATGGCACAGCGGCAGGAAGTTTTAGCATTGTCTGGACGGATGGCAATCACGCCGGCGGCAATTACCCGGTAAGTGGCACCGAAAAGTGGCCAATTCTCAATTCTGGAGGAAGTCAGGTTGGAACCTATACTCCACAGATTGAACCAATTCCACTGTCAACCTGGCCGATCACTGAAAGCCCTGACGATACCTATTTCTGGTAAAGCACAGCTGGTAAAAGCAGAATTCAGATTGCCAACAACAGAAAAACCGGCCTTTCGACCGGTTTTTTAATTTGAAGTCTTTTCTTTGATTAACAGGCTTCATCAGTCTCCAGGAATTGCAGCAGTCCCGCAATAAATGAGGCAGATCAGCCTTTTAAACTCAGCTGTCGAGCAGGCGCTCCTGAACTTTCTTCGCAGCACTGCCGAGCGCGTCTTTCGCGTTTTTCTGGCCAGAGAGAACCGCTTCGATTTCGGGGTTCACCAGGTCTTCGAGCAAGCCAAAGTCTTTAACGACCGGGTTCGGGCCGGCGTGTTTCATCTGTTCCATGAAGGTCATCAGATGCGGGTCTTCGAATTTGACCAGATCGTAGGCACCCAGATTGATCGGCAGCTGATTGAGCTCTGTGCACCAGCGCACCTGATTTTCGGCGCTGGTGAAGAAGGTCAGAAAGCTGTAGCAGGCTTCGGCATACTTCGAACCCTTGAAAATCACCACGTCGGTGCCGCCAACATTGGTCGAAGTGCCAGCCGGGCCGGCCGGAATCAGACCAACGCCGAAATCCATCTTGGCATTCTTGAATTTGGCGAGGTTCCAGGGCCCCATCATGATCATCGCGTATTTGCCATTAACAAAGCCCTGTTCAGGGGTAATTGCACCTGGGCGCCAGGCACCGGCTTCGATCTTATGCTTTGCAAACAGGCTGGCCATCATTTCTACGGCTCCAACCGCCGCTTCTGAATCGATCAGACATTTGGTGCCGTCTTCAGAAACGATTCTGGCGCCATAGGTATTGAGAAAAGTCAGGTTCCACCACAGGGTGTTGAGCATCGCAAAGGCATACTGGCCCTTCGATTCGTCGGTCAGCTTCTTGCCGAATTCGATGAATTCTTCCCAGGTTTTCGGCATAACACTGGCAAATTCGTTGGCTGGCGCAGCAGCAGCAGCACTGTCAGTCTCCGCCTGAGGTGGCAGCAGCCCGGCATCTCTGAACATCTGGCGGTTGTAAAACATCGCGACGCAGTTGCTCTGGTCGGGCAGGCCGTAGAACTTGCCGCCGACATTACATGAACCGATGGCGGCCGGCAGATACTGGGCTCTGATAGTTTCGAAGCCGAGGGTGCCGAGATCGACTACCGCATTTTTGCGGGCCAGTTCACAGACGAACGACCAGTCGACGCGGGCCATGTCGGGGCCCTGGCCAACCGTCAGTGCGGTGCGCAGCTTCGGCTTGTGACCATCGAATGGAATGCGAACCGGGCGGATGGTGAACTTCGGGTTGCCGGTTTCCCATTTCTTGATGATTTCCCGCAAAATCACTTCTTCCTGGTCGTTATAGGTGTGCCAGAAGGTGAGAATGGTTCTACCATCGGGGCTGGTGGCTATTGAGTCGTCCCAGCCGACGAAAACCAGGGCCAGATAAGCGATTACCGCAATTATGATCAGGTTTCTTTCTTTCATGGCTGCTCCCCTTATTCTTTGACCGCGCCCTGAGTCATGCCTTCGATGAAGTAGCGCTGTGCAAACAGGAACAGCACTGCAATCGGCACGATCGAGAAGCATGAAGCCGACATGATCAGACCAAGTTCAGAGGTATACTGGCCCCTGAAAAGTGCCAGGCCAACCGGAAGGGTTATGCTGAGCGGGTTTTCGAAGTTGGTGACGATCAGCTGCCACAGGAAATTCGACCAGTGGAACAGGAAAGTCAGCAGAAACAGGGTGAGAATAATCGGCAGTGCCAGTGGCACGATAACGACCCTGAAGACCTGCCATTCAGAAGCGCCGTCAATCTGTGCGGCTTCGATAAGCGAATCGGGAATCGTGTCCATGAACTGCTTCAGCATGAAAATGCCGAATACTGAGGCGAGATGTGGCAGAAACATGGCCCATTTGGTTCCGAACAGGCCCATTTTACAGACCATGAAAAACTGCGGCACCATGAACATCATGCCCGGAATCATCATCGTAGCGAGCAGCAGCATAAACATCTGCTGTTTATAGGGCAGTTCTTTTTTCGAGAACACATAAGCACCCATAGAAGCGAACAGAGTGACGAGAAAAGCGGCGGTTGTGGCCACCAGCAGGCTGTTGAGAAAGTAGGTGCCGAAATTCTTCTTGTTTTCGATCGGGTCAAGAGCACCGGCCGCCACTGAAGCAGCGTCGGTTTTGAGCACGCGTCTGAAATTGTCGAGTGTCGGTTCAGACGGCACGATATCGAACGGGTTGGTTTTGCTGATCACCAGTTCCTGGCCAGAGGGTTTGAACGAGGTGCAGAGCATCCAGAAAAATGGAAACAGCACCACGACAACGCCGACCGCCAGAGCTTCGTAAAGAAACATGCGTTTGAGAAAGGCGACACGCATCTCATTTTTCGTTCTAAGAAAGCGCTGCACCACACAGATGGTGAGAATTATCGAGACGATTACCGCAAGGCCGTTATGAACCGGTGTCAGCTTCAGCATAAGTTCGCCGGCCTGCATGGCACTTTCGGCTCCTTCACCGGTGGTGAAGGCAGAAAATACCATGGCACCAAACTTGAACAACTGACCAGAAATGACATAAGACATGGTAATCATTATGGCCAGCAGAATCATGAAAGCGAAAACTCTTGTGGGGTGCATATCTTTGCTCATTTTTTCGCCTCCATTGCGTCGTTGCGGCTCGCAATACGCTGCTGCAGCCAGGTAATGCCCAGAGTGATGATCAGCAGCATATAAGAAATCGCGGCGGCGTAACCATAATTACCGGAATCAAACTGCTTGAAGAGATAGTAGCCGGCAACCGAGGTCGAACCGACGGTTTCACCGCCCATTACCACCTGCGGGCCACCTGAGGTCATGGCATAGATTTCAGTAAAAGCGTTCAGTGAACCGATAACACCTGTGATCACCATAAAAATAATGATCGGGCGCAGCAATGGCACAGTAATTTTGGTAAACTTCTGCCATTCTGATGCGCCGTCGATATCGGCGGCTTCATAAACCGCTTCAGGGATATTCTGCAGAGCGGCGAGAAACAGCACCATACCAAAACCGGCCCCCTTGAGCACCATCGCGATAACGACGGCGAGAAGAGCTGTATAAGGGCTGCCGAGCAGACCAGTGGTATTGAAAAAATTGTTTTCGCCCATCAGCCAGGTGGTGATCTGGGCCAGAGCGCCGAATTTCGGGGCGTAGATCAGGGTCCAGATGACGCCGACGACCAGCATGTCGAGCACGTTGGGCAGAAAGAAGGCGCTTCTGAAAAAGCTCTTGCCGAACAGCTTATTGTCGAGCAGCAGCGCCAGAGCCAGTGAAGCGCAGATTCCGAGCGGAATACTGATAACCCCGTAAAGGGCCGTTACGCCAAGCGACCACCAGAACTGAAAATCGGTGATTATGCGCTTGTAGTTGGCAAGACCGACGAATTCGAGATTACTCAGGCTGTAGTCGGTTGGTGAGCCAAAGAAGCTCAGGTAAAACGAATAAAAGATCGGGAAAATCAGAAAAGTCCCGAAAAGCAGCATAAAGGGCGAGAGAAACCCTGCAGCAACTGCGGTATCCTGTGAAGTCCTGATAGCCAAAGTGCAGCCCTCCCTGTTGGTAGGTATCGAAACCAATTTTTCAAAGAGATTCTATCACACTTTGCGCCGAAACCATTATTAAAAACTACAGCAAGCTTCAGGGGCCTTCGGAAACGAAGCAATGCAGACCGAGAGCATTGAGAGCTTCAGCTTTTTCTTCAGCTTCTTTTTCGGTATTGAATGGGCCAACCAGCACGCGGTGAATTTCATACTGGTCGTCAGGCGGCGCCAGCGTTGGGGCAAAGCCATCGGTAGTGAGCTGATTGAAAACTTCTTTCGCCGAAGCTTCGTCGGCAAAGGCACCGAGCTGCACGAAAAATTTCGGAGGTGCTGCAACCTGAATTTTCGCAGTCATCGGCTGTGAAACCCCTGTCGTTCCGACCGAAGCATTAACATTCATTGAAGGTGCGGCAGGAACAGCTTTTTCAGTCGCTGAAGTAGATGGTGCTGATCTGTCACCATTGATATCGAGCAATACCCAGACGCCGGCACCAAGAAGAATGATAATTACGAAATAGATAAGCCATTCTTTGATCCCATCACCAGCGTTAGCAGGCGGGCCCCAGTCAAACTGGCGTTGATTTGCTTCTGACATGATTTATCCTTTCATTGTCGACTGAAAACGGCTTGTCTGCATAAACGGCAGTTTATGCCCACAGGCACAGATCTCTGATCTGCAGGTTACCACAACCTGATAATTGTTGCGACTTACCCAGGTCGCTCCGCACTGCGGGCAGTGGGTGTTCTGATCACCAGGCAGATTGCCAGGGTAAACGTATTTGAGCTTTTTGCGGGCAATTTCGACAAAACGTTCGATTGTAGAAGGTGCGGTCGCCGGCGCTGTTTCGTGATAGCGCGGAAAATACCGCGAAATATGCAGAGGCAGAGTGTCAGAAAGTGCCGCCACCCAGTCGACGAGTGCGGCAAACTCTGCCGGATCATCATTGAGACCGGTAACGACCAGATTAGTCAACTCGACATGCACGCCGCTCTCGACCGCGGCTCTGATGTTGTCTTTAACCGTATCGAGCCGGCCGCCACAGATTTTCTGGTAAAAATCAGCATTAAAAGCTTTCAGGTCAATGTTCATTGCATCGACGACCTGACAGAGATCGAGCCATGGCTCAGGGTTAAGGTAGCCATTGGTGACCATGACGGTCATCAGACCAGCCTGCTGCAACAAGGGCGCACAGTCGAGAATGTATTCATACCAGATACCCGGTTCGTTGTAGGTGAAAGCCACACCGATATTACCGGCAATTGCCGCAGCTTCAGCTACCAGTTGCTGCGGCAACAGTTCTGCCGTTGGCTGCTTCTTCTGGGAAATATCAGAATTCTGGCAGAACCGGCAGTGCAGATTGCAGCCGTAAGTGCCAATTGAAAAGATTGGTCGGCCCGGGCAAAGATGGTAGAGCGGTTTCTTTTCGACCGGGTCGACACTTGCCGAAACCACTCGGCCATAAGTGAGAGCTATAAGCCTGCCATAGGTAACACCGCGACTGAGGCAGCTGCCAACGCCACCCTCGGCAATCAGACAATGATTCGGGCAAAGCTGACAGGCAACTTTGTCCTTTTCCTTCTTATAGTAGCGCGCTTCATGCATACTCATAAGATACCAGCTCCGGTCAGACCTATTGATAACCGCAAAATTAAAACAGATTTAAGCACCGCATCTGTGTTTATCCGAATTTATCCGTGGCCGATAATTGCCGCGGCATTAAACAATCCAGCATCAGAAGCGGGGCTCGTTAGGTGTCGAGTTCACTTTGTAATCGACGGTGACACTGTTGGCATCGATCTGCTTGATTTTAAAGAGAGCGTAATTTTTTCTGACCGGGAACCAGGCCGCGAAGACATCGCCAACCTGAAGGGTGCGCCCGGCACTGAGGTCATTGAGAGCTGCCCCGGTATCGGCAAAATACATGCCGGTAGTATTTTTCGGCGCACTTGAAAGAGCGGCCAGTTCTGGTTTGCCATCCATGTAGGCGACCAGCATCTGGCTGCCGTTATAGCTGCCAAGGCCTGACTGAACACTTATATATGACAGATTATTCTCAGTCGGAATCCCGTCTGTCAAAAAATCCGAGGCCAGAACCCCACCCTCGACCGCTGAACCACCGGTAAGCATAAAAATTTTACTGCCTGTGGTTATCGCCGTGGTGGTGGTTGCAATATAGCTGTATTCAGCTACCACACCACTGAAAATACCTTCAGCACTCAGATCTATACGCCTTACAAGCAGCTTTACATACTGATCGGCAGCCGCTGACCTCTTTAAAAACAGGCCCAGAGCGAAGTCTTTGTCAGTGGCGGCAAAAGTATTGTTCTCGCTGGTCAGACCACCGACAAAATCCTGCAGCAGTTTTGCATCGGTGTATGAATCAAGGCTGACAGCATTTTCAAACAACGAAGTCGCAGTTGCAAGGGTGGTATAAAACCTTACACGCTGACCGCCACCAAGTTGCACAATCTGCAGATCGACCACACCGTCGCCGTTGAGATCGTTTTTCGGCTGCAGATACACGATCTTGCCATTACTGTTCAGATCGCCGATCGCTTTGAGATAAGCGGTGTGTGACGCCAGTCTTTCTCTAACAATATTTGACACCAGCAGACTGGCACCCAGTTCTGTGGCGTTTTTCTGCATGGCGTTCTGCAGATCTGCTTTCAGACCGCTGACAATTGCCGGGAAACTGGCCAACATCTGGCTTTGTGGTTTATTCAAAGCTTCAGCAAGCAAAGCTGCGGCGGTCGTTTCAATATTGATCGAAAAATTTTCTTTTTCGACGTCGACAATATTGCTTTTAAGGGCAATTTTTCCGACAATCACCTGAATTTTATACTGCCCGGTTGAATCCTGAGGCACATTGAATACCTGCAGCGGCCAGCTGGTACCGGCTGCCGAATTAAGCGTGAAGCTGGCAACCTGATTACCGTTAACATAGACCGTGGCGGCAGAAAAAGCATTTCTGACCTGGCTGTCGGTATTATTAACAATTGCGGCCAGTAAGGTCGACTCGACGGTCTCAGGTAAAGTAACCGATCCTTTCAGGCTAACGTAGGAAGCCGGCAGAGTCGTACCGGTACTGCTTTTGCTGCCGAAACACCCGGTCAGCAGCAGTGATGCTGCCAGAAACAGCCATAGCAGGCTCAATCTGCAATTTTTCATGTTTTAAAACCTCGTACAGTAGTTTTCTTAGAGCACTGTACCAGAAACCCCGCCCAAAGTACAACCGCCGAAAAGAAAAAAGCCTGCCGACCGGTAACCGGTCGACAGGCTTCTGTCAGTGACGTTTACAGCTTGCGATAGGCTACGACCTTGTCGAAAGTCTGCAGTCTGAAAGCTTTGGTAACGTTGTAGAGGGTTTCTTTGCCGCCAATCAGCAGCACGCCGCCCGGCACGAGAATATTGTAGATATTTTCGGCCATGCGTTCTTTTGCCTTCTGTGAGAAGTCAGAGAACAGGTTGCGGCAGATCACCACGTCAAATTCACCGAGTTCTTCCATGGCTTCAGCATTCACGGCGTTGGCGAACTTGAATTCGACCAGGTTCTTCACCTGATCTTTAACGCGCAGATCGCCACGATCGTCTTCGAAATACAGATCGGTGTATTTCTGGTCGACAGCCCTGAACATTTCGCGTTTGTAGATACCGCGTTTGGCAGTATTAAGACAGATGTGCGAAATATCGGTGCCGACAACGCGCACCTTGGCTTTGTCAGAATGCAGGTCTTCGAGCACGCTCATTGCGACCGAATAGGCTTCGGGGCCGAATGAAGAACCGACGCAGAGAACCTTGATTTCACTGGCGCCTTCTCTGACACGATTTTCGATCAGTTCGGGCAGAATGGTTGAAACCATGACACTGCTCTGTTTGGCTTCACCGAAGAATTCGGTTGTCGGGTTGGTGATCGAATCGTAGAGGCTGGTAACCAGGTCGCTGCCTTCTTCGGCACCGTATCTGAGGCAATGATAATATTCGATCCACGAAGTGATGAAGAAACGGCCGAGATTGCGGGCCAGTTTCTGTTCGAGGGCCTTTTTGTCATTGACTTCGACGCCGCACTTGCTGGCGATGATTTCGCGCAGAATCAGAGCTTCTTCTGTGTTCATGCCTTTTTCATCAGCCGGCAGCGCCTTGAGGCGGTCGATAAGTCTGGCCTGGCGCGGTGCAACGACAGATTTGAGGATCTTTTCGAGGAATTCTGACTGGTTCTGCGCAAAAGTATTGATGAAATAGTTTTTCACCCAGTTGTCACGCAGGAAAATTTCTCTGATTTTGGCTTCAAGACCGTTGACGTTCGATTCGCCGTTGTCTTTGAAGTATTTGATGGCAGCGATGACCAGATTCTGGTCATTGCTTTCAAGCACTTTGAACACAGTTTCGCCGGCTTTCTTGTCACCGATCTTCGAGAGGGCAAGAATGGCACGGGCGCGAACCGCGTTGCTTTCGTCTTTCTCGACCATCTGGGCAAGAGTGCTGACGCTGCTCTGGCTTTTGATGGTGCCAAGGGCCTTGACGATCTGGTATCTGACTTCCCAGCGGCTGTGCTTGATGTGCTTCTGCAGGTCGATATCGAGAGACTTGTCACCGAGTTCGCTGAGAGCGACAACGGCGAGTTTGGCAACCTGCGGATTTTCATCGGCGAGCAACGGCACGAAGAACTGTTTCAATTCTTTGCTGCGGAACGATCTCAAAGCAGACAGAGCTGCGATTCTGATCTGCCAGTCAGCGTTCTTGAGCAGTTCCTTGAGCGGGAAGATCGATTTGAGATCTTTCATGTTCTCAAGCGAATAGCAGGAATTGACGACGACGCGCCATTCCTTGTCGTTGAGCTTCTGAATCAGAGAGTCGACGGCAAGGGTCGAACCGCACTGCCAGATGGTGCGCGAAATGGTTTCGCGGATGCGTGAGTTGTCGCTGTCAAGCATTTCGAGCAGACGCTTGGTGATCGCCGGATCTTTGCGCATTGCCAGAACGGTGGCAGCCGCTTCTCTGACATCGCCGTAAGGTTCGGTGGTCACAACGCCAAACAGTGGCTCAACCAGCTGGGCTGAATTTGAGTGGGCCATGGCCAGACAGGCTTCGCGGCGAACGTGACCGTTAATGTCCTTGAACTTGTTGATCAGGGCGGTCAGAGCGCCATCATAGCTGAGCATGCGGGCGATACCGGCGACGGCATTGCGGCGCACCGTTTCGTCGACGTCATTGAGCATCTCTTTGAGGCTGGCAAACGAAGCATCAGATGGATTGGCACCGAGAGTTCTGGCTAGAGACTGTCTCAGAGCATCGTCGGGGTTGTTGACGAACAATGAGATGGCAGCCGGAGTTTCGGGGGTCGGAAATTTTTCAAGGAACTGCAGAATGCGAACGGCAACCGGCGGTTCGACACGGCCGATCTTTTCGAGAGCCGGTTTTACAGCTTTTTTGCCAATATTGACGATACCTTCGAAGGCGATATCAGCGATTTCGCTTTCTGAACACTGCAGAGCGTTGAGAAGAGCGCCGGCATAGGCTTCGTCATTGAGCGAAGCGGCAACTCTGACCAGGAAGCGGTATTCAGCAGCATCCTGGTTTTCGAGCAGACCAAGCAGAATCGGCTTGATGGTTGCCTGATCCAGCTTCTTTACTGCGCCGTGGTTGGCTTCTTCGATCATGGCCAGAGATTTGAAAATCAGGCGGCGGGTGCCACTGTCTTCTTCTTTGACCAGTTTTTTAAAGAGATGTTCGACGCCGGCCGGTGATTCCATGGAGCCCATGGCACCGATAGCGGTGAAATACTCGAGAATATCGCCTGAGTCGAGCGAGCCGAGAAGAACCGGCAGCGCCTTGTCAACAGAGATGTTGCCCAGGGCTTCGACGATCGAGTATTTGAGAATGTCGGAATTTTTATAGGTTTCGATGAGAACGTCAACGGCTTTCGGATCCTGGATCTTGCCCAGAGACTCTACGGCAGTGGTTTTAACGTTGTCGTCGGCATGGCCGATGTATTTGAGAACGGTATCGGTGGCCAGCGGCGAATGAATGTCGCCGAGAATGACGAGAATCTGAATGATTTCGTCAACATCTTCTGACACTTCGATGGCCTTGACCAGCGGCGGGATCGCCATCGGGCCGAGGTTGCGCAGAATGGTCATACCGGCGTTGCGGGTATTTAAATCTGAGCTTTTTACCACATTGATGAGCCCATGCACGGTGTTTTCGTGCATCATCGAAGACAGAGCTTCGATGGTAATGTTCTGAACACCCTTGTTGGGGTCGCCCAGGGCCTCGCAAAGAGCCTCTACAACTTCTTTCTGTTCTGGAAACTTAACCAGTTCGCGAACTGCCTTGCGGCGCAGACCGGGGTCTGAATTCTTCAACTGTTCAAGTAATACTGCTGAACTCGCCATTATTTCAGGCCCCCTTTGTTGATTTACTGAGCAGGCGCTCGACTTCCTGCAGCATCAGATCGGGCTTGATCGGCTTCTGCAGAAACGAATTGGCTCCGAGAGTCAGCCCCTTCATAACCATTTCTTTTTTACCTTCGGTAGTCAGAATGATTATGGGGATGTGTTTGAATTTTTCGTTTTCCTTGACCTGGGTGATCAGCTCGAAGCCGTCCATGCCCGGCATGTTCAGGTCGGTAATGATGATGTCGACTTCGTTCTTTGACATTGCTTCAATGGCTTCGATACCATTGTTGGCTTCAAGCACCTTGTAACCCGCTTTTTCAAGGGGGAAACAAGCTACCTTGCGCAACATCAAGGAGTCTTCAGCCACAAGTATTGTTTTGGCCATTATCGGGAATCCTCCGGAGTACTGGAATCTTAAAAGCAGATTATAATGAGAAATTCGTACAAAATGCAACTCTTACTTATAATCTCTGGAGGGAGTTTTATTTTTCGTAAAAGATATCGTCGCCGGTCATGCCATCGTCTTTCTGGTTCGGGCCACAGCTGTAGAATACCGGCCGGCCGTTTCTTTCACCTCGGCAAAGAGGGCTGCCAGTATATGGGTCGGGAAACAGGCTGTCGAGCCCGGCAATCTGCGCCAGTTCCTGCTGCAGAATGGCTCTGAATACCTTATAATTGAACAGGTTGCGGGCCGATTCGATCATGATTTTTACCTGGTCTGAATTTCTGAAATCAAAAATTTCAAGAAAATCCCAGGGAAGTTCGTGAAACTCTTTTTCAGCCGCAACCGTCGGAACAATGGTAAAAAGCCTGAATCTTTTGCGGCAGACTGCAAGCGGGTCAGGGTAAATGCTGGTCAGCAGCCAGGTGCCAAACGGTGAAAGCCGGTAAAGATAGAGCAAACGGGTTTTTGCCTGGTTGAGCATCTGCGCCAGGGTCTCGTCAGAAGTCACATTCAAGGTTCTGCTGGTGACTTCGTCGAGAGCTCTGATTATCTGCACGGCTTCTTCTGGTTTAAGATGACCGTCTCTGCAGAGTAGATGCGCAGAATAGCTTATGTGTCCGGCAATGTATTCCGGCGATGCGATGTATTCGGTTATCAGTGTCTTTTCGAGTATCTGATATCTGAAAAGTGCAGAGAACGCTCTTCCGGCATCGAATTCAGGGTTCTGCGTTCTTTTCCAGGCCAGATACATGCTTACAGTCTGCGCATCCGGAAACTTATAAAAATCCCTCTCAAAATTGTAGAGCCATCGCTTCTTTTCAGTATCAGTCAGACTTGCCAGGTCGAGAAAATCTTCGTATCTGAGATCGAGCAGACCCATGACCCTTTGATCAAGATCGTTTCTCATATCTTCAGGCATTGCCGCGAAATCGTAGAAAAATTCGCTGTTGCTGCTGTGATAATCATTAATAGTCTCAAAATTTTTGAACAGCTCACAAAAATCCACATATTTCTTGAGTGCGGGCAAATTCGGAGCTGTTTCAGAAGCAACCTCAGCATCGAGCACCAGCTCTTTTTCGGGAAACAGCGGGTAATCCTTTTCCCATGGGTCATCTTCGGGCTTCTGCCCATAAACGAATCTTCTGACCGATCTGGTGTGCTTTGCATTGAGCGCGAAGCCCGGCCGGTAATCGTCAGAAAGCCCCATCGCCTCAAACGGCACCGTGACATGACGGCGAAACATCAGATAAACACTGCCGGCCGAGATCGCTGCCGTCAGTAAAAGCATTATCACTACGGTAACCACGACCCTGACAGCCATACGGCATGAAAAATACCACCTGAGGAAAGCACCCGGCAGAGTAAAAAACCACATAAAAAATCTGACCATGAGGCCAAAACATTTTTTTAAAACAGCTTTCATTTTTGCGACTCCCTGCTAACAGCTTTATTTTCTATATGAACTTCGCAACAGGCAAAGGCCATGGCTCCAATCAACGGCAACAGATACAGGGCAACAAGCGGCGAGGCCATGACAATGATCTGAGCGAATTCCTGCCATGAGAAAAATTTTGCGGTCGGGCTGGAAACAACGCCATACGCCGCAAAAACCGACTGGTCTGATACAAAAAAGCTGACAAAGCCAGACAGCTGACCACCAAAAGCAAATGCGAGCAGAAGAATCACCAGAGCCGCTGCCATGCTCGCCAGAAAACCAACCAGCTGTTGCCAGGCCAGCCCGGCCATTGCCTGAGTGCGAACCGACTCGATCACAGCTTCGCAGACCGGCGGTGAACCTGCCAGTCGCTCAACTGTCGCCAGATCTTCGACCAGGGTATTTTTTTCAGTCACAGTAGTCATCTCCCATAATTCCGGCAATTTTTTCCTTCACGCGTGCAAGCCGCGACATTACGGTTCCGATTTTTATGCCAAGCTGCTCGGCAATCTGTTCGTATGAGCAACCGGCGGCAAAGCGCAGGGCGACAATTTCGCGCTCATCATCAGAAAGATCCTGCAAGGCTTCTCTCAGCCTGGCGATACTCTGTTCGCGGGCAAACAGCTCACAAAGCTCAGGCGAAGCATCAGGCCGGTCACATTCGCGAAAATCGGCCAGCAGTTTGAGTTTTCGCCACCAGCTTTTTCGCAGGTTAAGGGCATCGTTTCTTACAACCTTCACCAGCCAGCCTTTCTGATTGAAGTCTTCTTCGAGAAAGCGTGGTTCATGCAAAGCCTTCACAAAAGCGTTCTGCACCAGATCCAGGCTTTCCTGGGCATCGAGAAGAACGCTGTAGGCAACGGTAAAGGCCAGCCCCTGATACTGCCGTATCAGGGCTTCGAATTTCTGGTTGTGTTGCCGGTAATCGATCATGCAATTCTGCTTTCAAAAATAAAAACAAGGCTGGCGCGGATTTATTCCCGAATTTTTCAAAAATTTTGTAACCGTTCAAATGCACAGCTGGCGAAAGGTTGTGCAGCAACAAAAAGAGGCTGTTTCACCAGTTTTATGAAACAGCCTCCTGTTTAAGTCAAAATCAGATAATCAGGAAGAAATGGCGTTGAGAATCGCAGTCAGGCGGGTGCGGGTCGAGCGCTCGCAGTTCTGTGAGGCAAGACCGCGTTCGATGGCCTGGCGGGCCGCCACTTTATCGCCTCTCTCGTAATGATAAAGAGCTAGATAGAGGTTGGCACGGCCGTTGCCAGGGTTGGCGGCCAGTTCATGGTGCAGAGCCTTGAGACCATAACCGGCGGTAGTGGCGGCCATGGCCGATTCACCGGCTGCATGCAGAGCAGAAGACAGGCCGAGCCAGGTTCTACCAATTTCGGCATTGTCACCCGCTTTATTAAAGAGCTTCATCGCAGTGAAAAACGAACCCTGTTTCAGATAATCTTCACCGAGCATTCTGAAACTGCTCTGGTGTGCGTGTCTGGCACCGGGCAGGGCAAGAATGCTGACAAAATTGATTTTTTCGTGACCGGCCGTTTCACCATCGGTAATAATTCTTTCGCAGATACCCTTGAGTGCCGGGTCATTAACCGCAGGCAGCAGACTTCTGATGCGGGCAACACCCTCTTTGATGCGGCCCTCGGAATAATCGAGCAAAGCCAGCAGAATTCCGTTTCTGGAATCATCAGGGCGAAGTTTCGCCGCATGGTTGGCATAGGTGCGCACCTGTTCGGGACGATAATCAGCGGTCAGATAGAATCTGGCGAGATTGAACCAGACTTCGCCATTGTTGGCATCGCTTCTGGCAAGCTGTGAAAGCGTGGCTTCAGCACCTTTGTAATCGAGGTTCTGCATCTGTGCGTCAGCAAGCATACTGCCGATCAGGGCATCATTGGGAAATTTGCTGAAGGCTTCGTTCAACAGGCGGGTAGCTACCGCATGATGCCCGGCACCCATGGCAATGCCTGCCACCAGTCTTGCCTGATCGACCGGGTCTTTCAGAGCAGCGCCCTGATTGTAGATATCGAGAAAAGATTTGTATGATTCTGGTGAAAGCACCGATTTAAGCTGCATCAGATGCTGGCCGAAACCGGTAAAGTCTCGGTTGTAGACAATAACAAGGCTGTTAAGAATCTGAACTTCAAGAAACCGGCGCGAGTCTTTGGCGGCCCTCGCCAATTCTTCGGCTTTCATCAGACTGACTGCGGCCGCGCGAGTATCGTCGCTTTCGAGGTAGTATCTTGCCTGTTCGAGATTAACAAGCAGTGAATCCTTTGCCAGAGCCAGGTATGACTCGAGATCGAACGCGGCAACATCTGCTTTAGCGGGCAATGGCACCTGGCGGACAACGGCGGCCGGTTTTTGCACATTCACCATGCGGCCATCGACAAAAGCCTGCGGCGCAAACTGTTGAATCTGAGGTTCGGCAACTTTGTCCTGTGCGGCGACTGTCGTCTTTTCGACCGGCACAACCGCTTTTACAGCAGCAGTCTGAGATTTTTGAACTGCTTTTCCTGACTGGAAATTCTGAGCCTGGACCTGAGCAGTTCTGGCCGGAGAAACTGGCTGTTTCTGAGTTTTTGCCTTTACCGGTGCAGTGGCTGTCTGCTTATTTTGAGGCACTGCAGTTACTGCGGCATTGTTAACCGGCGTCGCACCGATTTCCTGCAGCAGCTGTTGAGCACGTTCGTGCCCCGGCTGCACTCTGAGTATCCATTCCAGGTGGGTTCTTGCTTCTGCCGGCCGGTTAAGACGCACCAGATTTTCGGCAAGATATACCCTGGCAATGATATTGCTCGGTGAGTTCTGTAAAACCGCCTGAAACTGGTTGTGACTTTCAGAATAGCGGTTCAATGAGAACAATGCCTGACCATAGCGAAATCTTGAACGCAGATCTTCAGGCACATATTTGAGAGCCTGCGCAAAATTCTCGGCAGCGGCGGTAAAATTGTGGGCCGCGAAGGCGGTTTCCCCGGCTGAAAAATGGCTGTTAAAATCGGCGGCCGCCTGACCCGGCATGCACGAGCCGAGTATTAACAGAGATGAGAGAAAAGCGCTTTTGATCATGCCTTTCTGCATGGTATGTGCCTCCGAAAATATAATCTGCAAGGACTATCGGCAGATAGCGGCAAAAAAAAAAGGGTGCCCCGGAAAAATCATCTATAAACTTTTAAGCAAAAGTGACGATAATTAAATTGAGATAAGGGAAAAATATGCCTTTTTAACAAGGAAGTTACAAGGGAGTTTAATATGGTTGATTCCATTCAGGGGCCTGGTAAGAGAATAATTATAACCACCAAACCCAAGGCCAAAGAGTCTGTCGACAAAAAAAGTTCGTTTGACGAAGCTCTGAAAGATAAATCAGAGACCACTTCACGGGCCGGGCACGCTCCGATAGGGAGTCCGGCGCAGAATAACCTGAAAATTATGCAGCAGCAGCAGCAGCTTTTGCATATGCAGCGCCTGCAGGAAATAGCGAAGCAGGTTCAGGACGGCACCTATAAGATGGTCGACCCGGCGGTGCTTGCCGAGAAAATCTATCAGGTAATCGCCGACAAACCAACGCGCGAAAAGTTCATCAAAAAGATGCTGCAGGAAGAGGCCGAGCGCATACCGGCCAAAGATCGCGGCAAAATGACCGATCTCGAACTGAAAAAGCTCGTATTCATGATCAAAGAATCACAGGACGAGCCGTTCGACGACCCGGAACTCGAAGAAATGCTGAAAAGTCTCGCCTGAGCGACATGCAGATCTGATCTGTCATTTGCCAGATCAGCAGTGCTCATCCTTCATGCACTGAAATCAGCATTTTTTCAGGCTGAACGAATTCATCAGGAAAACCCGGAACATTCCCCTGCAATTCTGCGAGGGTGTTTCCGGGTTTTTCTGTGAGACGCAGCAGTTCGTCCGGAGGTAGATGCAGGCCTTTGAGTGTCTGGTTTTTAAAACAGAATTCACGCGACATATATATTTTATTGAGAAACGCGCGACCAATAGTGACAGGCACACTATCACCTTCGTAAACCATCATCAAAACGGCATTGCCCGTCTGAGAAAAAACGATACGGCCGGTCAAATCGGATTTGACATTCAACTTTTTCTGAAACTCATCTTCACTGAGAGTTTCACCCATAATGGCGGCTTCTTCATTGATCTGCAGACTCTCAAACCCGGCAGCAAAGTCAGCCGTGGTAACAAGCTCCGATGGAGACAGTTCGACACCGGCAAGGTAAAGATTTCCGTAGCTGTCGGCATGCATAGCCTGAACCGCGAGCCCAGGAACGATGGTTTTTAAGTAACTTGCCTTTAAAACACCGTTTTCGTTAAGGCCAAAGCAATAAATTTTCTTTTCCGGAGCCGAATAAACGAAGACTCTGGTCTGACGGCCTTCTTCGAAATTGCAGAAAACTGCCAGCGAGCATTCAGCACCAGCCTGTTCCATATTGTTTTCGCGCAGCCATTCATGCAGGACGTCGGTTCCGATGACATAAATGCGCCGCGAAGCGCCAGAAACATTCATGCCGACAAAGCGCGCCAAAGGCGATTTCGATGTTACAGCCGGCTGAAAACTGCTCGATTCACCATTAATGAAAAATGCGCCAGCATCCGTGCCCGTCCAGGTGTGAACCAGCAGACTTCCCTCACCAATTGTGCCCGAGCGATCGTGGTAACAGGCAAACCCGGGCCTGCTTTCCATTTTAGACAGGTCGCCGGCATCGGCAAGAATTTCCATGGCTCCATCGGTGGCGACTCTGATAAAGCGCCGACTGGTTCCGCTGCCGACTCTTCTTTCAAATACTCTGCCCGGAACAAAACCGCGCCAGATTGATTCCTGGCAGAAGAAATTCTGTTCCTGCCAGCAGTCATAAAAAATTTTGTATGACTCAGAGGCCGGCTGTTCAACGGGAAACCAGGTCTGATACCAGCTGCCGTTTGGTATTTTATACCAGTTACGACCCTCGACAGGTGCATATTCACCTTCAGATAAACCGGTTCGAGCTATACCATCACTTACCGGGTGCCCCGGCCCGGCACTGAAGGGAGCCCCGGCCGGCCGGAAAACCGGCTGACCATCTGCACCGGGAATCAGAGTGCTTCTCTGGTCCTGGTGCTGAGAATGCCCATATCTGCCGCAGTCGGCGTCGACAGCCAGTCCGTCAAAGACCTGCCGATAAATGTAACCTGGCGTTCTGACAAATTCACCCTCACGCACAAGACTTACAAATCGATAATTGCGCAATTTATCGACCACAAAACCCTCTGCACCGGGATCGCAGGCAAAAACAAAGCCGGTTGGCAGCTGATTCTGGTCGCCGGTTGAAAGGCGATACACCTTGCCGGTATCTTTGTAGCTCAGATACAGATAGCTTTCAAATGCACCAGCCGGGGCACACAGGGCCGTATAAATCAGCGTTGCCGCTGTAATCAGCCTGGCAAAAGAACTGCGCATGAAGAACCTCTCAATCATACAGATTTAACAAGGGAATTTTATCACAAAGTTCTGTTAAAGCAAAAAAACAAAAAGGCCTTCTGAGTAAAAAACCCGCCACCGGTTTTGCCGGCAGCGGGCTCTTTGTTTTGCGTATCATGCGGGCAGCGACTGAACCACCCTGTGTATTTTAACTATTTGACACTGAAAGGATTGGTAGTTTCGGTATTAACCTTGATGTCGGCGGGTCGGCCAGTATTGGTGGCTTCGGTGCCCGAAGCGGCAGCACCGCTTTCTTCGGAGGCTTTGGCTTCAGCGCGGGCTTTGAGCCAGGCTTTGGCAGCGTCTGATTTGCCGATGTATTCCATCATTTCTTTGTCTGAAAGCTTGCCAAGAGTCTGTTCATCAATGATCTTCGCCATTTTTTCGAGATCACCGGGGTTCTTTTTGGCAAATTCAAGTGTCAGCGACTTGATGCTGCGAAACAGTTTCCAGCGGGTATTCAAAAAGGCATCGAAAACCTTGTCTTTGCCGCCATCGATTTCGGTGGCCATGCGGTACATGATTACGGCGTTGATGGCCTCAACACACATAAGCTGTTCACCGGTAAGTGTTTCTGGTTCAACGTTGGTGTAATCGCCGGCTTTTTCTTTGCTTTCGACCTTGATCAGATCGGTATTGTTGCGCATCTGGGTGGCTTTTTCTTCAGAGTCGAGCATCTCGTTGAACTCGGCCCAGCCTTCGACAAAGGCACTGCGGGGTTTTGAAAGTTCATTGGCGTAGTGAGAGCCGTCTTTACCGTAAGGGTTGATGAATTCTTTGATCGTGCGGTCAAATGAATGGGCAAATTCATGCACAAAGGTAGATTTGGCACTGACATCTGAACCGGGCCAGCTGTAGCGATTGCTCGACATCTGTATGGTCGGACCGCTCGAGTAGGGCCAGAAATCATCTTTAATTTCCGGATATTTGGCAGGATCATCAAAGCCGGTTGTATCAGAGAGAATAACGTTGATCGATGACCGGAAATTGTATTTCATGCGATCTTTGACGTTCTGCGATTTCGAATGGCGGTAGACAGCCAGCAGAGCCTTCTGGCCATCTGAAAGTTCAGACTCGCTTTTGGCGCCCATCAGCTGCAGCAGCTGTTCTTCACTGGTCACCTTGACGCGTTTTACGTCGTAGGCGATGTTTTTGTTGTCTGAATACCAGCGTTTAGTGCCTTCACCCAGGGCATAATTGCGGGTTACCGCCTTTTCCCAGGTTTTCTTAACGAGGTTAACCCCACTCTTGAGAAAGCTTTTAGTGTGCCCCCACCAGCCCTCGGGTTCAGGATCGTTTATCTGAACCACCTTTTCGATGCACTGGTAATAAAAGTCAAATTCGCAGTCTTTGGCGACGGCAGAATTCGGCTGCAGACAAAAAACAGCCGCTACAAAAAGCACCAGCAGCAACATTTTAATTTTTTTCAAGGTTGGCTCCTGAATTTAACGGGCCGGGCCCGGAATATGGCACATTTTAAAACTACAAATACAAGCGAAAGGTCTTTTAATTATACAGCCAGAAACAAAAAACACCAGACAGGTCAACGCAAATCAGAAGATCAGTTCGCAATAATATTGAGCAACAGAACTTTTGCCAGTTATATGAAAGCCGCACTGCCCTGGTATTCTTTCTCAATTAATCTATACTTCGAACCGGCAGAAAAAGTTTTTCATTTTGCAGACCGCAAGGCGGGGTACATAGTTATGTAAACCGTACAGTGGGGCAAAATTTTTATGTACACCGTCTTGACAAAACCTATTTTTATTTTTGCAATACTTTTCTGAACAATCCCCTGAAAAGCCCATAAATAGTTGTTGTCAAGAGGGTAGCTTTTTTATTTTTCCACAGCATTAACATCGCTTGCAATGCTTTTCCCCAAAGTTTTCCACATTTTCCACGCCAAAACAGGGTACAGTCGAGCGCCAGCTTTTTTACCGGTGCTCCTGGCTTAAAATGCGGCTTTTGGAGGGTGCATAATTTACCAGATAAAAAAAATCTGCGGTTTCCCACAGATTTTTGCAAACAATTTATCAGTTTTCTGACAACTAATCATCAATGTTGATTATTTCACCGCCAAAAACCTCGACAGCATCGGCAACCGAGGGTTTCTGCAGCATTTTCTGCCTGGCCTGTTCGTCTATTTTTGCGATCTGCTCGACATGATTCAGCCGTACAGGCGGGGTTTCTTCACCAGACGGCCCCTGGGCACCTGCCATGCCGATTCTTACAGTGTTGATGTTGCCGTACACTGTTTTCGCGGCTTCGAGAAGAATCGCATGATTTTTCTCTTCCTTAAGCTTGCCGGCCGCAAATGTCTGCTCCAGAAGAATTTCAAATACCCCGTTTTCTGGCTTTTTAAAACGGGCATTGACCAGCAGAGCCTGGCAGACATTGGATCTACTGCCAACCGCGTTGCGAAATTCCATGAACGGGTCGACGTTTTTCGAAGTTACCGTAGTCATCGGCACCACATTGTCCGGCAGATGGGTCGGCCTGGCAGCCGGAGACGGCTGCGACGACACCAGAGTCGGGCGCGCCGGCGGATTTGCAAATGGTTGAGACGATGGCATTGCGGTCGCAGGCAACGGCCGGCCGCCACGGGCTATACCGGCGGCACCCGGCTGACCCGCCAGTCTTTTAACTGCGGCCAGTTTTTGTTCAAGCTGTTCAACCCTTTTTTCAAGTGCTTCGGCCGCAAAAATCTCATCGCCGAGGCCGAGACGGATCAATTCGGATTCGAGCAGCACTCTGGCCTGAAGCGAGCTTCTGATTGTCATCAGAGCCCTTTCAACCCGGGTAACCGCGCCAATCAGGTAACGGGCCGACAGCTGGCCGATCTGGCTTCTGAGCTCAGTGGCCTGCTCGGCCGGAAGATCGAGAATCTGATTCGCCTCAGGGTCGATACGCAGTATCATGCAGCGTCGCAGGTATTCAAGCAGGTCGCGGCCAATAGTCTGCGGTTCATAGCCGCGAAAATACAGGTCATTCAGCTGCTTCACCAGGGCGGCGAGATCATGCGCGAAAATGGCGCCGGCAATGGTCTTGAGCGTCGAATAACTCAGACGCCGCGTCATTTCGAGAACCTGATCGAGAGTTATCAGCTCAGTCGAAGTCGAGGCCGAAATCTGGTCGAGCAGACTGAGCGCGTCGCGAAAGCCGCCTTCGGCGCATTCAGCGATCATCGAAAGCGCTTCAGGCTCGAAGGCCGGAAAGCCGCCATCGGCGTTTTCTAATTTGACGATCTCTTCAAGGCGAGCCTGAATCGTGCGCCGCGAGACCGAATGAAAATCGAAGCACTGACAGCGCGAAATAATGGTGGCCGGCACCTTCTGCGGATCGGTGGTTGCCAGAACGAAAAGCACATTCGGTGGCGGCTCCTCAAGTGTCTTGAGAAAGGCGTTGAATGCCGAGCCCGAAAGCATGTGCACTTCGTCGATGATATAAATTTTGTATTTTCCCTCGGCCGGGCGGTATTTAACCTTCTCGCGCATCTGTCTGATATCTTCGACGCTGTTGTTACTGGCCGCATCGATTTCGATGATATCCATGAAATTCATCTCTTCGATGCGCCGGCAGTTATGGCAGACGCGGCAGCAGTCGGGCAGACCGCGTTCATCTTTCTGCAGATCAGTGCAGTTGAGAATCTTGGCAAGCAGGCGGGCGGCCGAAGTTTTGCCGGTGCCACGCGGCCCCGAAAACATATACGCGTGAGAAATACGATCAGAAGCGACCGCAGACTGAATCGTGCGTGAGATGTGTTCCTGGCCCGACAGTTCAGAAAAACGCTGGGGGCGATATTTGCGATACAGGTTCTGACGGGCTGGTGCGGTCATCTGGTTCTCCGTTCACGGGCAATCTTGCTCACCTGCAACAGGTTAACAGATTAACAGCTAAAAAAAAAGCCCCATGTCTGGAATGGGAGAGAAGTCGTGCACCTGCCTTCGAACATACGTCAATGGTACGTATCCTGAACTATAGGCTCCGGACAGGCGCTGCCACATCACCCGAAAGCGATCGTTTACCGTTGCTACCTTCCGATCCTGGCGGAGTTCACGGACTTTCGCCGTGTGGAACCCGTCCTTCGATGCTTCTAGAACTGGCCGTTGCCACCAACAATGCCCTCTGACAGGGATTCGATCCGCCTGGCGGGGATTTGCGGTGGATAAGGGACCCCGAGCCCCCCATCTAGCACGACAACGGAAAGGGCGGGATTCGAACCCGCGGTGGAGTTGCCCCCACTCACGCTTTCCAGGCGTGTGCCTTAGACCAACTCAGCCACCTTTCCGGTTGAGGGAAAATTAAAACCCTCAGGAAAAAGCAACGCGCCCGAGAGGACTCGAACCTCTGGCCACCAGATCCGCAATCTGGTGCTCTATCCAAACTGAGCTACGGGCGCAAATTCGCTTCGGAGAGAGGGGGATTTGAACCCCCGGTACCAGTTACCCAGTACGACAGTTTAGCAAACTGTTGGTTTAAGCCACTCACCCATCTCTCCAGAGATGCAATCGGAGGAAGTAGGATTCGAACCCACGGAGCTTTCACCCTGCGGTTTTCAAGACCGCCGCCTTAGACCACTCGGCCATTCCTCCAGTGCCTTATAAAGATAGCACAGGTACCGATCAAAATCAACACTTTTTCAGCGGTTTTGTCTGACGAATCTCGACATTGTACAATCCGCTTTTTGCAGCGCCACTGTGTTATTGATAACTGCACATCAGGAGTAGAATTTTTCCCGGTGGAACGGTGAACCGGTTCAGATGGTCTGGAAAAACCTCTGAAACCCGGAAAATTAAAATTCCCGCGATCCGTATTCGCGGATCGCGGGAATAAAAAAGTAAAAGCTGGAATTTCAGGGAACTTCAGCTGCGGGCGAAGCCTGGGTTTGAGGCTTCATCTGAGGGGGCGGCGCAGCCTGACCGCCCTGTTCGTTCTTTTCGTTGATTGTATAAATCACGAGTTCTTCAGGTTTAACGAGACCAAGTCGTTCACGCGCCAGTCTTTCGATGCCTTCAGGGGTCGAAAGCATTTCGAGGTTCTGTTTGAGATGCCGGTTCTCACGTTCAAGTGCTTCGATACGCTCACGCAGTTCAGCTTCGCGCTGCAGCAGTGTGCGGATATTGTTATAGCGAACCAGATAAGTTATTGACAGAGCCACACAGAATACCACCGACAGAATGAACATGATTTCCGTCGAAAACCGCACACGCTTACGTTTGACCGGCACTTTTTCTTCACTCATGACCCTTGTTACCCTTGCCAGAAATTGAAATGAAACGGCTGCCCCCCTGATTCAGGGGGCAGCCAGGTTTTGTCAGTCGGCAGTTTCTTCTTTCGACGGAATTCTGACGACAGAAATCAGCCTGTCATCGCCATCGAGAGTTATCAGCTTGACACCGGAGGCGGCCCGACCGGTGTTTCTGATTGAATCGGCGCTCAGGCGCACGACTTTACCGTTCGTGGTAACGACCATCAGCTCATCGCCTTCGAACATGCGTTTGATCGCGAGAACTTCGCCGGTCTTTTCCATGATCTTGAGATTGATAACGCCTTTGCCGCCGCGGTGGGTAACGCGATAGTTGTTGACGTCGGTCTTTTTGCCGAAGCCAAGCGCCGAAACGGTCAGCAGTCTGCCTTCGTAGCGGCCGTCATCTTCGACTGGCGGCGCGGCTTCGCCGTCAGGGGCATCATCGATGATGTCATCTTCGATAACTTCGTCGACAACTTCATCAATTTCCTCATCGATCGGCGCTTCTGCTTCGGCAGCCACGGTGATATCGCCATCAACAGACGGAACCACGGCAACATGCAGTTCGCCGTCGTCGTCTTTCTTGCGGCTGAAGACTTCCATGCCGATAACTTCATCGTTCTTGTCTCTGAAAGTGATAGCCTTGACGCCGCGGGCAGTTCTGCCCATGACGCGCACTTCACCCTCAGGGAAACGTATGGCATAGCCATTGCGGGTCGCAATGACCACCTGCTCGCCACCGTTGATCGGTTTGACGCCAATCAGTTCATCGCCATCATCGAGCTTGAGCGCAATGATGCCGCGAGCCATCGGTCGGGCAAACGCCGACAACATGACCATTTTCGAGACACCCTTGCGGGTTACCATGAACAGGCGGCGCACATCGTCGAACTTCTTGATTGGCAGAATGGCAGTGAGAGTTTCGTTCTCTTCGAACTGCAGCAGGTTGACCATGGCGCGGCCACTTGCCTGGCGACCACCTTCGGGTATCTGGTAGCCCTTGATCCAGTGCACTTTGCCGATCGAGGTGAAGACCAGCAGATATGAATGGGTCGTAGCCAGGAACATGTGTTCGACGACATCTTCGTCTTTGACGCCCATGACGTTGCTGCCCTTGCTGCCACGGCTGATCTGTCTGAAAACGCTTGGTGACATGCGCTTGACATAGCCGTTCTTGGTCAGGGTGATGATGATGTCTTCTTCCTGCATCAGGTCTTCGACATTCAGTTTTTCGGCTGAAGATCTGGTGATCTGGCTGCGGCGGGCATCGCCAAAGCGGGCTTTGATATCGAGCAGTTCTTCTTTTATGATTTCTCTGACCTTCTCGTCTGATTCGAGAATACCTTTGAGCTTCTGGATCAGAGCCAAAGTATCGTGATACTCGGCGATGATCTTGTCGCGTTCGAGGCCGGTCAGTCTCTGCAGGCGCATTTCGAGAATCGCCTGCGACTGTTTTTCAGAGAGCATGAAGGTGTCCATGAGGCCCTGTTTGGCTTCATTCGGATCTTTGGCTGATTTAATCAGCTCGATAACCGCGTCGAGATTGTCGAGAGCGATCGTCAAACCTTCGAGAATGTGGGCCTTTTCTTCGGCTTTGCGCAGCTGGAACACGGTTCTGCGGCGAATGACTTCGCGGCAGTGATTGACATAGTGTTCCATCATCTGCTTGAGATTGAGAACCAGCGGGCGGTTGTCGACGAGAACCAGATTGATTACGCCGAAACTGGTCTGCATCTGAGTGTGCTTGTACAGCTGATTGAGAATGACGTCGGTATTAACACCCTTGCGCAGTTCGATACAGACGCGCATACCTTCGCGGCTCGACTCGTCGCGCAGATCGGTAATGCCATCGATCTTCTTTTCCTTGATCAGATCGGCGATTGATTTGACCAGGCGGGCTTTATTGACCTGATAAGGCAGCTCAGTAACGACGATGCGGTCACGGCCCTTGTTGAATTCTTCAATTTCGACGACCGAGCGAACGACGATACTGCCGCGGCCGGTTTTAAAAGCTGATTCAATGCCGTCAGTACCCATGATGATACCACCGGTCGGGAAATCCGGGCCGGGAATATATTGCATCAGCTCATCGATAGTGACTTCTGGGTTATTGATCAGCTGAACCAGGCCGTCAATGACTTCAGAGAGGTTGTGCGACGGCATATTGGTCGCCATACCAACCGCGATACCTGATGAACCGTTGACCAGCAGATTCGGAAACTTGCTGGGCAGCACGATCGGCTCATTCAAAGAGCCGTCGAAGTTCGGCATCCATTCGACCGTTTCCATCTCGATGTCTTTGAGCATTTCTTCTGCCAGAGCTTCGAGGCGGGCTTCAGTGTAACGCATTGCCGCTGCTTCATCGCCGTCGACCGAACCGAAGTTGCCGTGGCCGTTGATCAGCGGGTAGCGCAGGCTGAAATCCTGGGCCATGCGAACGAGGGTGTCGTAAACAGCTGAGTCGCCGTGCGGGTGATACTTACCAAGAACTTCCCCGACGGTGCGGGCTGATTTGACGAAAGGTTTCTTGCTGGTGATGCCCTGATCGAACATTGCGTAGAGCACGCGGCGGTGAACCGGCTTCAGGCCATCTCTGACGTCTGGCAGAGCGCGGCCGACGATTACGCTCATCGCGTAATCGATATATGAAGCCTTCATATCGTCTTCGATATTGATATGTCTGATGCCTGTCGGCGGTGGTGGTGGCGGCGGAGGAGGAGTCTCGATGCCGCCATTTTCCTCGACAGGAATATTTTCGTTGATGTTATCCATTATGAAAGCCCCTTAATCATATATCCAGGTTCTTAACCTGTTTGGCGTATACGGTAATGAAGTCGCGACGCGGTTCGACCTTGTCGCCCATCAGTACCGAGAAAATGCGGTCGGCTTCGGTTTCGTCATCGGCGCGAACCTTCTTGAGAAGGCGGGTTTCGGGGTTCATGGTGGTTTCCCAGAGCTGTTCGGGGTTCATTTCACCAAGACCTTTGTAGCGCTGCAGAACGACTTTGTCCATGCCACCGAACTCTTCCTCAACGATCTTGTCTTTTTCGTCATCGCTGAAGGCATATTTCTCGACCTTGCCCTTTTTCAGCTTATAAAGAGGCGGCTGGGCGATGTAGAGATAGCCTTTATGAATCAGCTCGGGCATATATCTGAAAAAGAAGGTCAACAGCAGAGTTCTGATATGTGCGCCGTCGACGTCGGCATCTGTCATGATTACCAGTTTGTGGTAGCGGGTCTTGCTGATATCGAAGTCTTCGGCTCCAACGTTGGTACCGATGGCGTTGATCAGGTCCTGAATCGTTTCGCTGCCGATAACCCTTTCGAGACGGGTCTTTTCGACATTGAGAATTTTGCCGCGCAGTGGCAGAATCGCCTGGGTGCGCCGGTCACGGCCCTGCTTCGCCGAACCACCTGCTGAGTTACCTTCGACGATGAACAGTTCACATTTGGCCGGGTCACGTTCTGAGCAGTCAGCGAGTTTGCCTGGCAGAGAACCGCCTTCGAGAGCGGTTTTGCGCCGGGTCAACTCTCTGGCTTTCTGGGCAGCCAGTCTGGCGCGCATCGAAGTCAGAATTTTGTCCATGACCGGGCGGGCAACACCGGGGTTCTGTTCGAAATAGTCATAAAGAACATCGCTGACAACCTGGTCAACAACCGCCCTGGCTTCAGGGTTACCAAGCTTGCCCTTCGTCTGGCCTTCGAACTGCGGCTCAGGCACGCGAATAGAAAGAACGCCAATCAGACCTTCACGGGTATCTTCGGTAGTGAGCTTGATCTCATTGCCCTTGCCCTTCTCTTTGCCAAGCAGGTCGGGGTTTTCTTTAAGATAGCGGTTAAAAACCTTGGTCAGGGCGTTTCTGTAGCCGACGACATGGGTGCCGCCATCAATCGTGTTGATGTTGTTAACAAAGGCAAAGAACTGCTCGGCGTAACCGTCGTTATACGACATGGCCACATCGATTTCGATACCGTCCTTTTCTTTGGAAAAGCTGATTACATCACGGAAAAGCGGATTTTTGGTTTCGTTGAGAAATTCGACGAAACTGGCGATGCCGCCAACATACTCGAACAGATGGCACTTGAGCGTCGATTTCTGGCGCAGAACGATCTTGACGCCGCGATTGAGAAACGCCAGTTCGCGCAGGCGTTTCGAAAGAATATCAAAACTGAACTCAGTGCTTTCGAAAATTTCGGCATCAGGTTTAAAGCGAATCTTGGTGCCGGTACGATTGGCGCCTTCGCTGGTAATCATCTGGCCGGCAACAGCGCCGCGGCGGAAAGTCTGCTGAAAGATACCACCATCACGCCATACCGTTACTTCGAGCCATTCTGACAGGGCGTTAACGACCGAAATGCCGACGCCGTGCAGACCGCCGCTGTATTTATAGCTGTTTTTGTCGAATTTACCGCCTGAGTGCAGAACGGTAAGAATGACTTCGAGAGCTGATTTGCCGGTCTGTTCATGAATGTCGACCGGAATACCGCGGCCGTCATCGAGAACCGAAATCGAGCCATCTTCGTGCATGGTCACATGCACAGTGCTGGCATGCCCGGCAAGAGCTTCGTCAATACTGTTGTCAACGATTTCCCAGACGAGGTGGTGCAGACCATCGAGGCCGGTGCCGCCGATATACATGCCCGGTCTCTTGCGAACCGCTTCCAGCCCTTCAAGAACCTTGATATTTCGCGCCGAATACTCAGCATTGCCGCCCTCATGGCTGTGTTCGGCAGGCTGCTCAAAGTTTTCGGGTGGTTCCTGCTGCATTACAACAGGATTTTCCTGATCAGTCATTGCGTCGCTCCTTTAATATCGATACTGGGAACTCATCTTCCATTCAGCCTTCAGGTATTCTGCCTGCTGAAACGGGTGACAAATTCCGCGTTGTGCAAGTGCTTCGGGGGAAAGGGTCGAACCGATCCAGCGACCATCGATGGTTTTGATGGCCGCCCGGTATTCACCCTCATCTTCAAGCTTCGGCAAAGCCTCGATAACACGCCGGCGCGTGCTTTCATCGACGGTCTGCAGATTGATTATCAATTCACAGGTCTGAAAATCAACAAATTCATTCTGACCGATATGAATCAGCATTCTGGTTCTCCGGGTTTGATTGCCAGGTAGGCGTGCCAGCGTTCATCAGGCAGCTCCTGGTTTTGCAGATGGTCAAAGTCGACCTCATCTGGCATGCAGCCGCTGAAAAGCATCATGCTGCGCACCATTTCCTTGCGCATGCGGGCTGCGGTTTCTTCGTCATAATTCAATGAAAGGTCGGCCGCCAGTTCCTGAATCAGATTCAGGCTTTCATCGAGCAATTCAGCACGAATCGCTTCAAATTCAACTCCGGTCAGGCCGCTTTCGAATTCACAGATTTCTTCAAATGTTAACCAGGGCATTTCTGAAACCAGCACCCTGGTTTTTAACAGGTTATCTTCGCGTGTTTTATAAACACACATTGCACAGACACCTTTTTTAGAGCGGGTTACTGCCGCACGGCACAACACACATAGTTGATAACCGCGCTCTTCAAGCCCCTTGAGTCTGGCGTTAAGCTTCTGCTGGCAGCGACGCATCTGTTCTGACAATTCCTGATCCTTTAACTCCGCCATTGGCACTTCATCTTCACTCTGCCAGTCTGGCCAGGCGGCTTCTTTAACCATCTTTTCGACTTCTGGCGGTATCACGCCAGGCTTGCCAATCACTTCACTGATTTTCATCTCAGGGAAAAGGCCATTGAGCTTCTCAATAATTCTGGCTTTGAGAAACAGCAGTGTCTGCATCCATTGACTGTCAGCTACCGCGAGGTAGAGACGGCCCTTGATCAGACGGGTCGGACAGGTTTTGGCGGCCAACTGCAGACCGACCACATCTTTCCAGGCATTGATGAGTTTGCCAAGGGTTACCAATTCTTTTGCCGTCAGCACAAAGCGCTGGCGGCTTTCAGAAGCACGGAAAGTGGCTTCACGCATACCCGATAACGCTTTAACCAGAGAGAAACTTGCGGGTTTCGTGCCGCCGACTCTCCGGTTCACTGCTGTCTGCTTGAAGGTTTGCATTGGCCCTCTGGCTGTTGTCAGTCAATTCCCTCTCAGTGAAGAAGAGAGGGTGTAATATACTACTCTAAAATGACTTTTTTTTCAAGTAATAACAACAGTCGGAAATTAGCTTAAAAACGCCCTTAATAGCGTTTTTAAACGAGCCGGCAACATTTATTGCTTATCGGGGTCGACAAAGCGTCTGACGCGCTCGAATTCTTCGGCAAATGCCTTTTCCTGTTTGAGCTTGCGGTTAACTTTATCGCAGGCATGCATGACCGTCGTATGGTCACGACCGCCAAATTTATCGCCGATCTGATTGAGCGAAGCATCAGTAAAAATCTGACACAGGCGCATGGCAACCTGCCTGGGAAGCACGAGATTCTGCGAACGCCTTTTCCCGGTCAATTCGTCTTCAGAGATATCGTAAAACTCGGCAACGCGCTTTTGAATCCAGGGGATGCTGATCTTGCCGCCGGCGTTTTCGCGCAGCACGTCTTTGAGCACCTGATCGACCATGTCCTTGCTGACCGGTTTTCTCATAATGCCCGCAAAGGCAAGAACGCTGTTGAAGGCGCCCTCGAGATCGCGAATGTGTGATACAACGTTCTGAGCCATATACATGATGATCTCGTCTGAAACTTCGACCATCGACTGGCTGGCGAATTTTTTAAAAATGGCGGCACGCATTTCGAGGTCTGGTGGCTGAATATCAACAACCACACCCATGCCAAATCTCGAAGCCAGACGCTCTTCGAGTGATTCACCACCACGCTGAATCTTGCTTGGAGCCGAATCAGAGGTGAGAACGATCTGTTTTTTCTGCTGAAAAAGTTCGTTGAACGTGTGGAAAAATTCTTCCTGGGTCTGTTCTTTGCCGGCAAAAAACTGCACATCATCGATCAGCAGCAGATCGATTTTGCGATATTTAGAGCGAAACGCTTCGGCTTTTTTATCTTTCAGTGAATCGATGAATTCATTGGTGAAAACTTCTGAAGAAAGATAGGCAATCTTGGCCTTTGGGTTGTTTTTAAGCAACTCCTGGCCGATCGCCTGAATCAGATGGGTTTTGCCAAGCCCGACACCGCTGTAAATGAATACCGGGTTATGAAGGCTGCCCGGGTTTTTGGCTACTGCCTGGCAGACCGCGTAGGCAAACTGATTGCTTTTGCCGACAACGAAAGAATCGAAGGAATACTTACTGTTAAACATGCCATCATACCTGGCCGGAACTGTTTTAGCAGCTTTAAGTGGTTCATCATCGGTTCTGATCGACGGAATTGCCGGTTGCTGAGGTTTTATAGCGGCCGGGCGACCGGATTTGGTAACCAGACGATATTTGAGAGCGGGTTTTTCGCCGCTGAGAATGCGGGTAATTACATCGGCATAACGCTTTTCTGCGAGGTCGCGGCAGAAATCGTTCGCGGCTTCCATGATCAGATGGTCGCCTTCAATAGCTGCCGGCGTGATGGAACTGAGGAAAATCTTTGAACTTGCCTTGTTTTTACTGCTTCCATCAGCCTGGATTTCTGTGGTGATTTTATTCCAGAGCGTATCGAGCGACGATATCATGTACAATGACCTCACAGCTTTGTGTACAACAACTTAAATAACCGGAGAAAGCAATAGCCACGTGAAACGGGTTATTCTGCGTTTGTTGGGATGGTTGAATAATAGCAGACAAAAGCCTTATCCGCAAGGTTTTTTAACATCAATGTTCTGATAATAGTCTGGAAAACAATGTGGAAATTCTGTGGAAAAATCGTGGAAAACTCTGGACATAAAAAAATGTTAATAAACAGTGAAAAACTTCAAAGGCTTTCAACAACTTTTTCCACATAAGCAAATAAAGGTTTGAAAAGTTGTACACGGGTTTTCCACAATTTCCACCGAACCTAAAGAATAATAAGACTATGTCTTTTAATTAATTATGTACAACATAATTATAGCCAATGTGCAAAAACAAACATCGAAAAACAAAACCGAACTAACACAAATATACCTTATTGCCCATGTTTTGGCTATCTGGTATACTCGCCTCACTCTCATCACCATGGAGAAAAAAATGCCAAAAGCAGTTGCGAAGGAAAAAACCATCAGGGTTACCACAGATAAACAGGGCCAGGTCATCGATCAGGTCGTTGATATAATCAAATTTATGGGCGAAAACCGCCTGGCCGAGATTGAACTCGAAACTTCCGAGCTTAAACTCAGTCTTAAAAAGCACTCAGTTGCAGCACATCATGTCGTTCAGCCCCAGGCTGCTGTCATGCCCATGCCAATGATGCATATCGAGGCACCGGCAATCAAAAAACAGCCGGAAAAAACACCGGCAGCCGAAAAACCAGCTGCTGCCGATAATTTTAAAACCGTTGTTTCACCGATGACCGGAACTTTTTATAGAGCTCCATCACCTGATTCACAGCCATTCATCAAGGAAGGCGACGTAATCAAGGCCGGCCAGACAATCTGCATCGTCGAAGCGATGAAGATGATGAACGAAATCAAGTCTGACAAAGCCGGGAAAGTAGTAAAAATTCTCATCGAGAACGGCAAACCCGTTGAAAAGGGCGCTGCTCTCATCAGTGTCGGAGAATAATCATGCAGACTTTTGATCTGATCATTATTGGTGGCGGCCCCGGTGGTTACCCTCTGGCAGCACGCATGGCGCGCAAAGGCTGGAAAGTGGCCATTGTCGACAGTGAAAGCGAATTCGGCGGCACCTGCCTCAACTGGGGCTGTATCCCGACCAAAGCTCTGCTGGCCTCTTCCCGTACATATCATCTGCTGAAGAGCGCGGCTGATTTTGGTCTTAGCTGCGAAAATCCTGGTTTTGACTGGTCAAAAGTTCTCGAACGCAAAAATAAAATCACGGCACAATTGCGCCAGGGCATCATCAAGATGCTTGAAAAAAGCGGCGTTACTTTGTTCAAAGGCCTCGGAAAGCTTTATAAAGACCGGGTAGTAAAGATTGCCGGTTACGAAGAAGCGATTCAGGGCAACAGAATCTGTCTGGCAGTTGGTTCAGTTCCGGCCGCTCCGGCGGTTTTTCCGGCCAACCGCAGCATTTTCTGGACAAGCAACGAAGCACTCAATACTGCTGAAGTTCCGCAGAGCCTTCTGGTGGTCGGTGGCGGTGTTATCGGTATCGAACTTGGCCAGGTGTTTGCTGAATTTGGCAGCAAAGTCTGCGTTGTCGAGATGATGCCGCAGATTCTGCCAGGTCTCGATAATGCCACTGCCAAGCGCCTGCTGCCGGTTTTTAAAAAATCAGGCATGGAAATCATGACCGGCAAAAAGGTCGATTCGCTGACTGAAAAGAACGGTCGGGCACTGGCAGTAATCGATGGCACCGAGCGTGAATTCGACAAGGTTCTCATCGCTGTCGGCCGTCGCGTTAATATGAGTTTTATGCATGAAACTGACGTGCAGATCGAAACCGAACGCGGTCTGCTCAAAACCGGCGACGATTACCAGACCAGTGAGCCTGGTGTATTTGCGATCGGCGATGCGATTAAAGGCCCGATGCTTGCTCACAAAGCTTCTTATGATGCCATGATTCTCGCTGCTCAGTGGCAGGGTGAAAAAGTGGCGGCCGATTATTCACTCGTTCCGTCATGTGTTTATACCCATCCCGAAATAGCATGGGTCGGCCAGAGCGAAGATGCCCTGAAAGAGAAGGGTATCGAATACAAAACCGGTCGCAGTCTGTTTTCGGCGAACGGCAAAGCACTTACCGCCGGCGAAGGCGACGGGCAGATCAAGACACTCATTGGCAACGATGGCAAACTTCTCGGCGCGGTTATCTGGGGCCCGGAAGCCAGCAATATCATCAACGAAGCCACGATGATGTCTCAGTTCGGTATTGATCACCACGCTTTCGGCCGCATGATTCACCCGCACCCGACTCTCTCCGAAGCTTTCATGGAAGCGGTTGAAAATGCAAGTGGCGAAGGAGTTCACGGCTGAAATGCAAAGCGCCGGGTTCATCAACCTGCCTGAATGGAAACGCCGTCTACAGGAAATTCTCAGCAGTCTCGGGCGCGAAGATGCGCTTAAGTTTCCGGTGCTCGGCCGTGAAAATGCTGAAAAACCCTGGATGGCTCTTGATTCTGGCGACTTTTTTGCTGCAGTGCAGACGGGCATTCATTTTGCCGGCGGCAACAACGTAAAAAAATTGCCCGAAAACGTAATTACCACCGATACAGAATTGGCTATCAAGCGTCTGCTTGAAGGTAAGCACCGCCAGACCTTTTTCAGTGCCGCCATCGGCGGGACTTTTCCGTTTCAGCGCATGATCTGCTCTGAATATGCGGTTGCCAGGCCTGAAAAGATAATGGTGCAGAATGATTCTGTTACCAGCTTTGTGCTGTCACGCATGGAAAAAGAAGGCAAAACTCTCGAACAGGCGATTCACGAAGCCCAGTGGGAAAAGCTGGCCGGCGGCAATCCCAGTCAGAATCTGCATGGCATGGTCAGCAGAAACCGGCTGGTATTGCAGATTGCTCAGATTTTCGGACGCATGCTGCGGCCCGAAGATATTTTTACCGCCGGGATAAATGCCTTATCTGTCGATGATGTCAGAATTGCTGCCGAACTGGGTTTTTCAATCAGGCTGCTTGGCATTGCCAGATACCAGGAAGGCGCGATTAAAGCTATCGTCGAGCCGTGCATGATTCCATCCAGGTATCTGCTGGCTCAGGCCCGTGGCGGCTCAGAAATGATCTACGTTCGCACCACCGATGGCATGACTCAGTTTTATTCATGCCCCGGCACCTCACCCGAAATTCAGGTGTATGGCATTCTTTCTGACCTTTATGATGAGTGTCGAACCAGAGCGGCCGATCTGACGGTTCCTGACCGGATCGAACCCTTTGCCGACCATTTTTATCTGCGTTTCAACATCGTTAATCTGACCGACACCATGGCACAATTGCTGCAGATGCTTAACCGCAATGGCATCGAGATCGAAAAAATTCATCAGACTGCCGTTGCCGTTTCACGGGAAACTTCTGATACTGCGGGGTACGCGATAATTCTCATCACCAGTCGCACTACCCGCGATAATCTTGAAAGAGCGCTCGGGCAAATCGCCGGTCAGGTTAAGCTGGCAGGCCTGAAGGCCTGTTTCCGTTACATAAGGCAGGCCTGAAATCAATGTTTGCCAACGGCGAAGTTCTTGTACAGAAATTTGGCGGTTCATCGATGGGCTCGGTCGAACGCATAAAAAAGGTTGCCGAGCGTATTGCCGAAAAGGCCCGGCGCGGCCATCGCATGGTCGTTGTAGTTTCGGCAATGGGCGACACCACCGATGACCTGATTGCATTGATGAACAAGGTTACACCAGTGCCCGAACGGCGCGAGCTCGATCATATAATGGCGACCGGCGAAATGGTCAGCGCATCGCTGGCAGCAGCGGCTCTCAAAGACCTTGGCGTGCGTTCACGCTCTTTCAATGCCTTTAATCTGCAGCTTTTCTCAGAAATGCAGGGCGAAGACTACAATATTATCAGAATCGGCCGGGCCAGGCAGCTGGCTGAGTTTCTCGAACCGGGTACTGTTGCTGTGGTAGCTGGTTTTCAGGGTATTACCGGTGACGGCGATCTTACGACCCTGGGGCGCGGCGGTTCTGACCTTACCGCCGTCATTCTGGCGCGTGAGCTGGGCCAGAAAGTCTGCGAAAAATATACCGATGAAGATGGTATTTATACGGCCGACCCGCGCATCATTCCAGATGCCCGCAAAGTCTGGCATCTCAGTTATGATGAAATGCTGATGCTGGCCGGGTTTGGCAACGGCATTCTGCACCCGCGTGCTATTTCGAGCGCCCGTGACTGCCAGATCCGTATTCATGTGCGTTCGAGTTTTTCAAACGCAGAAGGCAGTGTTGTTGGCCCCGACGGTGATGATCAGATTGCGGTCAAGAGCATCACCTGCGATAATAAACTCGTTTACATGCGCATGCACGGGGTCGCTCAACCAGACGCGCTTCTGCTTGAAGACCTGGCGAATCAGCCTTTCAAACCTTCGGTTCAGCAGTTCAAGCTTTATAATGGGCTGAAGGGAAGCTTTCGCCTTGGTTTCAGGCGCAGCGACGCTTTTGCGGCAATCCCTTTCTGCTGGGAACACGCTGCCAGGTTAAATGCCGATGAAGTTGAATGTTTTGCCAACCTTACCACAATAACCCTGGTTGGCTGCGGTCTCGCTGGCAACAATCAGCTGGCTGCCGCTTTTGACCGCACTCTCGAAAATATCGTGCCGACTGTCGAGCAGCATGACCGTATCAGACTCAGCTATGCCGTCGACAAAACCGAGGTTAAACCGGCCATGGAAGCCCTGCATCGTGCTATTACCACCATGCAGAGCACCTGATTCAAGCTTTAAGCTTTTTTATCAGGGTTGGTCAGGCAGTAAAAAACCGGAATCACCAGTATCGTCAGCACCGCAGAAATAGCTATACCGCCAATTGAAGCCATACCGATACCGCTGCGCAACTCACTGCCCAGGCTGTTGTCAAGTGCCATCGGCAGCATGCCGGCTACTGCTGCCAGAGTGATCATGGTAACTGCGCGCATTTCGTTTTCTATGGCTGCAAACATTGCCTGATGCGGGCTTTGCCCGGCTTCAAGATTGAGCTGAACCCGGTCCATGATGAGAATGGCATTGTTGACGACAATACCGATCAGCATGACGCCGCCGAGCAGCACCATCATCGAAATCGGTTCGCCCGAAAGATAAAGAGCCCAGATACAGCCGATCAGACCGAGCGGAATGGTTCCCAGAATGATCAGCGGCCGGGTGAACGAGTTCAGAATGGCGGCCAGCAGCAGGTAGGTGAGAAAGAAAGCGATGATACCGACTTCGACAAAATCGGCCATACCTTCGTGCATGGCTTCGACTTTTCCGAAAAATGCGTGCGAATAACCGGCCGGCAGTGGTTTTTCGGCGGTAATCAAGCTGACCAGTTGATCGGCAGCCCGACCTAATGGGGTGCCACGGGCCGGATTGGCGTAAAACATCACAACGCGGCTTTTGTTGCGTCTGGTGATCAGAACCGGTGCCTGTTTTTGCTCGATGCTGGCAAAGTTGCGCAGAATTACCGGGTGCCCAAGCGGGCCTGGCATTTCCAGCTCGTTGATCTGGTTCAAACCTTCTTTTTCGCTGAGTTTGACACGAATGTCGTAAGATCTAGCCTCGCTTTTGAAAATGCCGGCTTTTGCCCCTTCAAGATTGGTTCTTAAAGCCATCCCCAGCTGCGTTGCCGGAACTTTGAGGTCGCCAAGAACGGCCCGCTGTGGCTTAACCCGCAGTTCATTCTTGCCGGCGCGCACAGAAGTGTCGATTTCTTCAAGCCAGCCGGTTTTGCCGGCTCTGGCTGCAAGGTCAGTGACAATACCGTTCAGCACTGCAAAGTCATTGCCGTTGATTACCAGCTTGAGCTCGGCGCCTGCACCGGTCTGATCCGGCAGAGTGGTGCTGACCATGACATCAGAGGTTTTGCCGAGCCGGTCGGTGATCATGCTGCGAAGGCTGTGAATATCGAGCTTGCGCTGAGTCTTTTCGCTGAATTTGCAGAATATCTGAGCCAGATACACGCCTTCAGAGGTCTGGCCGACCGTGCCGTCGATTTTTCCGACCGTTGTCAGCCGGTGTTTCAGCTCAGGTAAATCTGCGAGTGTCTGCTCGATTCTTTGCGTATTTTCAATAGTTGCCGGCAGCGAAAAAGTTGTCGGAAACTCAAGCTTAATAATGATTTCGCCGCGGTCAGACACTGGCAGAAAAGCGAAGCCGACGGCCGGCACAAGATACATGGCGTGCCCGAGCAGCAGCATGGTCAGCAGAATGAAAGTGGCGGCCCGCCAGCGTTTTGCGGCAAGTGTTCTGACTATATCGACAACGAAAGCGGTAAAACGGGCGAAGTTGCGATTCCAGAATTTTTCAAGTCTTTTGAGTGGCGAATCCTTATCGCTGGCTGGTTTGATAATTCTGGCGGCGAGCGCCGGTGTCAGAGTGAACGACAGAAACAACGAAATAGCGGTAACCCCGACCATGGTAAGGGCAAACGGAATGAAAAACTGTCCGATCTGCCCTTTCATAAGACTGATCGGAAAAAGAACGACAATGTTGGTGCCGGCGCTTGCGATTACGGCCGCCACAATCTCACTGCTGCCTTCAATGGCCGCGGTTTCACTGTGCTGGCCTGCCGAAATTCTGGCAACGATACTTTCGAGAACGACAATGGCGTTGGTAACGAGTATGCCGACCGAAAGGCCAAGTGACATCAGGGTCACCGTATTCAGGCTGTAACCCATCAATGCGATGAAGCAGATACCGGCAATGACTGTCAGTGGCATGGTTATGGCTACTGTGATCGTCGAGCTGAAATTGTAGAGAAAGAAAAACATCAGAATCGCGGTCAGCAGAATGCCCTGCCAGATATTGTCGACTGCGTTGTCGGCTGATGCCTGAACATAGGCGCCTGAATCAGCGACCCAGACAACCTCTATGCCGCCGGGCAGCCGATTTTTAAGACTCTCGATGCTTTTTCTTACCTGATTGACAACCTCGACAGCATTGGCGTCGGCTCTTTTGATTATCTGAGCGGCAATGCACTGTCGGCCGTCAATGCTGGCAGCCTGGCGACGCTCTTCGCTTGCCATGCTGATTTCACCGACGTCGCGCAGATAACATCTCTGCCCGTTCCGGTTGGCGATTTCGAGATCGGCCAGATCTTTGAAGTTGCGAAAATCCGCATCGAATTTGACCGCGTATTCAGAGCCATCATGTCTGATACGGCCGGCCGGTATCAGTTTAACTTCTTTGCGGATTGCTCCGGCAACATCCAGACTTGTCAGACCTCTGGCAGCGAGCTTTTCGCGGTCGAGCAACACCTGCAGTTCACGCCGGGCACCGCCGGTGAGCTTGATTTCGGCAACTCCGGGTAAAGTTGCGAGATAATCTCTGAATTCATTGTCGGCGTAGTCGAAAATCTCATCGATAGGCCGGTTTCCGGTAATTGCGAGATTGATGATCGGCTGCGCATTGATATCGTATTTAAGAACCCGTGGTTTTTCGACCCCCTCGGGAAAATCGCGCAGAATCAGGTCGAGCTTGTCGCGCACGTCATTGGCCGCCAGGTCGACACTGGTACCGACATGAAATTCGAGAAAAGTCTGGCAGGCATTTTCCATGCATGACGAAGTCAGGTTTTTCAGGCCGTCAATACTGCCGACCGCATCTTCTATGCGCTTGGCCACGTCGGTTTCTATCTCTTCCGGCGAGGCGCCCGGGTAGACGGTGACGACCGTTATAAACGGCATATCGGTTTTGGGAAGTTCTTCAAGCGGCAGTTTGCGGTATGAGTTGATTCCGAGGCCGGTGATGGCCAGCATCAGGCAGATTACCGCAACCCAGCGTCTTACTGACAGGCTGATCAGGTTCATTTTGCTGCCTCACTGTCATTTTTCTGCACCTGAACCTGCTGACCATCGTTTATCAGGTGCTGGCCGCCACTTATGATCTGGTCGCCCTGCTTGAGACTGTTAGCCTGATTAACTGCCGTGACTTCATAAAAACCGTTATTTTCAAGGCCGGTAGTCACCATGATCATGCGGGCCAGATTCTCTTCGACCCGAAAAATGGCTTTGCCGTTGTCGCGGTTGAGAATCGTGGCGGCCGGCACCGCCAGCCCGCTTTTTTCTGCAAGCAGTATGGTGACTTCGGCGAGCGCTCCGGGTACCAGCAGTTTGTTCGGGTCTGAAACCTGGCATTTTATCTGAAAAGTCCGTAACTCGGGGCTGATTTCCGGGCTTTTGAAAGATACGGCAGTTTTTATTTCTGCTCCCGAGTATGATTTTATGCTGACTTTTGTCTGCCCCTTTTCGACCCGGTGATAATATTCTGCCGGCAGATAAGCCGAAATCTCGATATTATCAGGATCTTTGATCAGCAGAATCGGTTTGCCCGGCGCGGCCATTTCACCCGGCTCCTGGAGTTTCTGCGAAATCCGGCCCGAAATCGGTGCGAGCACCGTTGAGTCGGCAAAGTCTTTTTCGGCGATAACCAGTGCCAGTTCTGCTTTTTTCAGCTGTTCCTGATCGAGTGCAATCAGGGTTTTGATGTGTTCGATGGTGGCGTCGCTGACTTTTAGCTTCAGCATCGCTTTTTCGTAGTTGTCCTGGCTGGTTGAGTTGTCTTCCCAGAGCAGGCGCGAGCGGTTCGCATCCTGCTTCGATTTTTCGAGGTCGGCTTCGGCCTGTTTGAGCCGCGCTTCTTTTTCTTTGATGGCGAGCCTGGCGATTGTCAGTTCCTGGCGCCTGATTTCAAGATTCTTTTCGAGCTTGACCGGGTCGATGACAAACAGGCGGGTTTTGTTGGCTTCGACCGCATCGCCTTCGCCCACAAAAATAGCATCGATCGGCCCGGGAATCCGCGGTGAAACACGGGCAATACTGGCAGAATCGACATTACCCTGCACCCGCAGGGTTTCTGAAAAAGTGCGGACAGTGACCGGGGTTGTGCTGACCGCGAGTGACTGTGCTTCGATACTCTGGGTGCCGACGGTAAAAATGATAAAGAAGAGGGCTGCAGTCAGAAGGAAATTTGTTGGTCTGTTGGTTTTCATATTATTGTCCTCGCAATTCGCGATTTAAGCTGGAATTTCAGGTAAGCACCGCTGGCTTTTTAGAATCTGCCGGCCGGAATTGTTTTTGGCAGTGGTTAACGCCGGTCAGCCGTTTTTTTACGGTTAAATGGCTTTGGCATAGGCTTTGCAGGTTGCCCGTGTATCAACCACGCAAGAGACATTTCATATATATGGTCAGAAATGGCATTAACAGTGCGCATATCGAAACTGGTGTCGGGGTTGGCGATTTTGATCATGTCACGCCCGAAAACATAAAAGAAAATCTGGCCGACCACTGAATATGCCCACCATCTGGCCCTGAGCGGGTCAACACCATTTTTGATTTTGCCAGCCAGATTTTCGAGAAATTCAAAATCTGGTTTGAAAACTTCGATACTTTTCTGATCTTCGGCAAATGTAATTTCAAAACCCGCTCTGACAATGAGTTTGCCATACCAGGCCGGGGCTTCGCCGCTCAATAGAAACATGCAGCGATTATGGATGAAAACGCGCAATAGAGCAGTCAGAGTTTCTTTTGAACCTTCTGCTTTGGTTTTAACCGGTTGCATAATATGACTCAGAACATGTTTCATGGCGCAGATAAAGAGGTTCTGCTTGCTTCCGAAGTGATAGTTGACAGCGGCAATATTCTGTCTGGAAGCATCAGCGATCATCTTGATACTGGTGCCGCTGTAACCGTGTTCAGAAAATAACTGCCCGGCACAGTTTAACAGGAGTTCGCCTGTAGACTTTTTTTTGCCAACGTCAGCGTCGAAATCGCACTTGTTTGTCTGATTTCTGCTGTTTCTGGCAACTTTTTTATCGGTAACCAACTGGGCTGATAGCCGCCCAGTTTTCGCGGTTTGTCTGGGCTGGCTGGCTTTTTCAGCTTTTCTGCCGTGCATTTTTTCGTCTCCCGGTAAGAAAAAACTCAATCAAATATTTAATTTAAATGATTATTTGAATTTTGTCAAAGTTTTGCTGAATGGGTTGCAAAATGCGAAGATGAGAGTATATTTACTACTGCAGATCAAACGAAAATTTGCATATGAGACTGTGCCGATGTCACGACGTAATTGATCAACAAAGCCTGTGCGTCATGCCCGATTATACAGGAGTGACGGGAATTTATTGATTCTAATGTGACAGAATACCAGACCGTTAAACCGGTTTTAGATTTACTTTATTAAGAATCAGTAATGTCATAGAAAGTGTCATGGAAAACGAGCAACATTTAAAATGTTTTCTTACCCGGCGTCGACTGGCTGCCAAATCAATTCTGCTTGGCGTTCTTTCGGGACTGGTCGCGGTTATGTTCAGAATCGGCCTCGAACAGGCAGAACGCATAAGAGTGATTCTACTGGGTCTTTTGCGAATGCAGCATGCACTGATGCCCTCTCTCGTTTTTGCTGTCGCTATGGCAGCGATTCTGATAGCTCTGAAAAAATGGGCGCCGGAGGCATCCGGCAGTGGGATTCCACATTTGAAGGGCGTTCTTAAAGAAGGTTTCGAATTCCGCTCCATCCCTGTGCTGCTGGTCAAATTTTTTGGCGGTATCATAGGTATAGGTGCCGGGCTGGCGCTTGGTCGCGAAGGCCCGACTGTGCAGATGGGCAGCGCCGTTGGCGATATCTGCGCCAGAATTTTCAAATCCAGCCGTCAGGAACGGATACTGATGCTTTGCGCCGGTGCCGGTGCCGGGCTGGCCTCGGCATTCAATGCGCCACTTGCCGGTCTGCTGTTCGTTATTGAAGAACTGCAGCAGAAGTTAGATCGCTTCAGCCTGGTGGTTGCCTTTTCGGCAACCATTTCTGCCAATCTTGTCTGCCGGCTGGCTCTCGGGCAGAGCCCGATTTTTCAGCTGCGCCTGGTTGGTTACCCTGATCTGCGCCTGGTTTTATGGTCAATTCTTTTTGGTGTGGCTATTGGCTTTGTCGGGCTGGCATTCAATCGACTGCTGATAAATTCTCTAAAGGTTTTCGGACCATTCAAACTGCTGCTTGGTATTCTTCTCGGGGTGTTGTTCGGCTTTACCGGTTACTATTTTCCCGACCTGCTCGGCACTGGTCACCGTCTGACCGAAAATGTTTTTCTCTGGCGCTATCCGCTCAAGTTGCTTGTAATATTTCTGCTGGCGCGCTTTCTTCTGACGCTGCTCAGTTACAACACCGGAGCTCCGGGTGGTATTTTTGCGCCGATTTTGCTGCTGGGAGCTCTCTGTGGCGCTATTTTTCAGCATCTGATCAACTGGGTCGACCCCGGCCGTTTCGACCCGATGATTTTTCTGGTACTCGGCATGGCCGGAATGTTTTCGGCGGTTGTGCGTGGTCCGCTGACAGGCACGGTGCTGATCATGGAAATGACCAATGAATTCATGCTGCTGCTGCCTTTGATGATCGTTTCGATCATGGCTTACGCTGTGCCTGAATTTGCCCACAACAAGCCAATTTATGACGAATTGCTCGATCTCGACCTGGAACGGCGGCGCCTTGATGCCGCCGCCTCTGCTTCTTCAAAAGAAGACACAAGAGAAGAGTCTCCAGAAACAGGCCTGATCAGCAGGTAATAATCTGGCTGGTTTCGGAGAAGCTGCGCACATGAGACCGTGTGCCGGCAGATTTTTTAGAATGCAGTGTCTTTGGCAATTTCGACGATCAACTGTGTGTCTTTCGGTATGTCTATGTGTTTGCCCTTGACGAAGGTGCCACCGATCAGACCGATGGGACCAAGCAACATGTAGCCGCCAAGCGAAGCACCGGCTGCCAGACCCATCTGTTCATTGGTTTTGACGGATTTTTCGCCGAGAGTAATCGGCAGCTCTTTGCCGTTGGCCGCGGTAACCGTCAGATAACGCAGTTTAAGACTGCCGTTACGCCCAAAATTGCCGGGCCTTCTCACTCTTTCGAGCTGGGCTCTGGCTATTGCACCTTTTTTGACGATTGTGCGTCTGCCGATTTTTATTTCTTCAACAACGGTAAATTTGACCATTTCACCAGTTTTGCTGCTGCGCGTCGACAGGTTTTCTTCAAGATTCAGACGCACCAGTGTGCCAGCCGGTACCACCAGCGGAGTTGCGGCGAAAACTTCGGTGAGCTGGCAGAAAATTAAAAAAAGGCAAATCAGCTTGATTGCAAAATGCTTCATGGTTGTTCTCCTTTTTGAGGCCTCTTTAATATAAAATTTTGCGAAACATCTGAATTTAAAGAACGAAAAACAGAATTTTTCTATCGCATGTTTTTTATTTTCCCATATTAGTGAATTTATACAATTCAGGTGCTGATGGCAATGTCTGTGTTGGCAGTATATTTGAAAACAGGCATGTTATGCGCTTTTAGACCAGATATCGATTAAACGATCGAAAACCGATGCGAAGAGAAGACGTGATTATTTTGTCCGGCGAGCGGCACGCGCAGCTGCCCTCTAAATCAGTGTCAGCAAAGAATTTGTGACTATACAGCTGCGATTGTGTAAAAGTACTAGAGGTAAAAATAGTTATAATTATGATTTTTGGCAATAAATGAAGATTGGTGAAGAAAAACATTGAAAAAGCTTAAAAAATGAATAATATTAATATAAAACATATAAAATCGGATCTTTTGACTTAAATTCACCACCAGGGGGAAGAATGTATAGTCAAAAACGTGTAGAAAAGCTTCTGGCGACGGTGCCGGCTTTTACCGAAATTCTCGTTTCTTCATCTGATTTCCAGGTCGCTCGTAAGCGTTTGCTGGCCGAAACCCGCCGCATGATCGAAGAAAACGATGACGATGAATTTTTGTTGATCAGCGGGTTGCAGTTTTCATTGCGCCTTAACTGCGTGCGGGTCTTCAGGCAGTTTTTGAGTCTGAGGTCATCTAAAGTAGCCGACTTTGATCTGGTCAAAGTTCTTTTTGACCTTGCCAATAACAATAAACGTGATTTGCCGCACGACCTTTCTGACGCTTTTCTTGAAGATCTTTATCGAATTTTCCGAGGTATTTCCGGTCGATCCGGGATTTATGAACCGCTGAAAAAATCGAAAAAGAAGGGCAGAGAAGCGGCAATAGCCCGTTCAGAATCGCTAAATGAATTGTGTTCGCTTTCAGACATCATGATCGCAAAATACCGCTGTGGTCTTGAACCTGAGATTATAAAGCAGAGAGAAGACAATCGCCGGCGCATCATGAGATTTTTCAACTGCACGGACAAGGAATTCGCCGACTATCAATGGCAGCTGCGCCATATTGTGCGTGACACAGAAACGCTCGGCGGCCTGGTTGAACTTTCTGAAGTAGAGCGTCGGTCGATCGACATGGCCAGAAAAAGTGGCATCCCGTTTGGCATCACCCCGTATTATGTTTCTTTGTTCGATTATTCCGCTTCAAGCCAATATGACATGCCGGTGCGCACACAGGTAATTCCGCCGGCAAGCTACGTCGAAGCGGTTCAGAAAAGTCAGGGGAACTGCGCGACCAATCTTGACTTTATGCTTGAAGGTGATACTTCACCGATCGATCTGATCACTCGCCGTTACCCGCGGATTGTTGTTTTCAAGCCATACAATACCTGCAGTCAGATATGCGTTTACTGTCAGCGCAACTGGGAAATCGACGACGCCTTGGCGCCCGGCGCTCTGGCGCCGCGCGAAAAGGTCGATGCGGCTATTGCCTGGATAGCTGCGAATCCGGCTGTTAACGAGGTGCTTTTGACCGGCGGCGATCCACTGGTGATGAGCGATATCAATATCAGATACGTGCTCGAAAAACTTTCGGCAATCAGCAGTATTGTGCGCATACGCATTGGCACGCGCACTCCGGTGGCTTTGCCGCAGAGAATTACCGATGAACTGGCCACCATGATAGCCGGTTTCCATGAGCCAGGAAAGCGGGAGATTGCTATTGTAACGCATTTTGAACATAGCTGCGAAATTACCCCCGAGGCAATGCAGGCGATTCAGAAGTTCAGGCGTTACGGCATGAGCTGTTACAATCAGACTGTGTTCACGATTCAGAACTGCCGCCGTTTTGAGGTGAGTGCTCTGCGACGCTTGCTTCGTCTGATCGGGGTCGAACCTTACTACACCTTCAATGCCAAGGGCAAAGAAGAAACCGATTTTTACCGGGTGCCGCTTGCCCGCCTGCAGCAGGAAGCGAAAGAGGAGGCCCGCCTGTTGCCAGGTCTGTCGCGCACCGATGAACCGGTGTATAACGTGCCGGGTCTCGGCAAGAATTACCTGAGGGCCGAGCAGAACCATCTGCTGCTGACGATTTTGCCTGATGGCCGGCGGGTTTACGAGTTTCATCCCTGGGAAAAATTTATCGCCAACACTGAGTCCTATCTGCATCGCGACATACCGATTCTCGACTACCTCAAAAAGCTCGAAGCTCTCGGTGAAAAGGCTTCTGACTATCGCAGCATTTATTATTATTTCTGAGGCGGGGCGCAGGTAGAAGACCTGCCGGCCCGTGCCATGGTCGTTTCAATAAAACTTCCTGAGTTTTGTGGAGTATACTTGTTGTGTACAATTTTCTGAAAACTTCAGGAGTTTTTTATGAAGCCTGGCAAACAGTTGCGATGGTCATTACTGGTTTTTCTGTTTCTGGTCGTTATTGGTTGTCTGCCGGCCGCGGCGCTTAATCCTTTTGCTGCAGATGAAAAGGTAACCATTCAGCAGGGCAGTTCACCCGACAGCGGTGAAGTTCTTTTCAGCAAGCCACAGCTCGACAAAAATGCCGCTGACGACTCGCTCAAAAGCACTTCTATTGCAGTCATGAGCGATCTGCATGCCAGAGACTGGAACCATGCCAGCCTGATTTCTGCTTTTAAAGCAATCAACGACCTAAAAGACGTTTCAGCTCTCGTTCTTACCGGTGACTCGGTCGAAAAAATCGGTTCGCCCTCTGAGTATTCTTATCTGCTGAAAACTCTGAATACCCTGAAAAAACCTGTATTGGCCGTGACCGGCAACCATGACATCATCTATAAGGATTATTACAATCCTGACAGAAATGCCAAAAACCCGAAATTGCGCAATACCCCCAAAGAGCGCAAAGCCAAGCTCGAACGTTTCCGCAAACTTCTGAAACAGAAGGCGATCAGATATACAAAGAAGATGGGTGGCCACCTGCTGGTATTTCTGCCAAACGATGCCCTCGACGCCAAATGCCTTGTCAGACTTTCTGATGCAACCCTTGAATTTCTGCAGAAGACCCTTAAAGAAAACCCAGATACTCCAACCATAATTTTTTGTCATGGCCCGTTGCTTGGCAGTTACGTCAGAAAGGGCGGGCTGACGCCATTGCAGGCAACCGCACAGCCGGCCGCAAAAATTCGCAAAATTCTCAAAAAAAACCCGCAGGCATTTCTCTGGGTTTCCGGGCATATTCACATGGGCCCATCCTCAAGCAACTTTTCGGCGAAAGTTAATAAAGTCGATCACATTACCAATATTCATGTGCCGGCAATCCAGGATAGTTCTGCCTGGATGCGCATTATAAAACTGTCGCCTGAAAAGGCCGTGGTTCGCACCTTCAACGGCAAAACCGGCAAATATGCTAAAAAGCACGATCGCATCTTTAAGCATAAAGTCAAAAAAGAATCGCAGGAAAAGCCTGAAAACGATCCGAAAAACGAGCCAAAAGATACGACGCCGGCTGATTCAGAAAGCAATGACCAGAAACAGCCTGAGACAGCAACCTCTTCCGGTCAGATTTTTGTCGATCCGGGCGATGAAGGTGAAAGTGTGATCGATGATGGTCTGATCGCTGATCAGGATGAAGAAGACGCTGAAGATCTGTCAGCCGAAGAAGATGAGACCTACGAAGAGTCAGACAGTCAGACAGTTGTCGAAGAAAGCGAAGAAAGCGATACCGCCAGCGAAAATGCCGGTACGGAAGTTTCTGATTCTTCAAACGCCTCATCAGCTGCAACCTCTGAAGCGGTGATCGAAAAGATTCGTGATCTGGTGGCGGCCGCCATGGAATACATCAACCGAATATTTTCAGACTTTCTCAGATTTGTGCAGCCCTGACAAAAGAAGAAGTTACCAGAATAAAAACCCCGGGCAGAATTAACTGCCCGGGGTTTTTATTTGACTGATTTTATGAGTTTATTCTGTTTTTACCGGTTTGCGCATGGCGAAGTATGCCAGCGTGGCACAGAGAAACAGGAAGGCGATGACAGCCCGTGACTGGCTGCCAGGAGCTTCACCGGCAACTTCGATTTTGCCGTCGGCGGCGACCAGGTAGGCCTGTTCCCATTTGCCGAGATCGACGCTGGTTTCAACCGCTGCGCCATTCAGCATGGCTTTGACAGCAAAGGTCTGAACTTTGGCCTTCTGCATCTGTTCGTTGAGAGCCGTGATTTCAGCTTCTTTGGCAGTTATTGCAGTTGCATCAGGGGTTGCAGTCGCTTTGAGTTCGCGCATGGCAATTTTGGCAGCCGAAATCTTTTCGACGAGGTCGTCGGTCGCAGGATAAACGGCCGGTGAAACCTTATGATAGCTGCCGATCAACTGTTGACCGTTGATTTCGACGTTGCTGAGCTGAGCCGATGCCAGGTGAATACCGGGTTTGTTGATGCCTTCGAGCAGGCCCGGGCTCTTTTCGGCGATACCCATGAGAACCATGATGAAGACACCGGTTAAAGCGGCACCGGCAATCAGACCCGATGAATAAAGAACGCCGGTTTCGCGTTTTTCTTCGAGATCGGGGTCTTTAGTGCGCATTTCAAGAACCCAGCGGATAATACCACCGGCCATGATCGGCACCGACAGTGACAACGGCAGGTAGAGGCCGACCGCGAAAGCCAGTGAGTTGATACCAAGCAGTTCGACGCCGAGGGCGATGAACATGCCGCTGATTACCAGGTTCCAGGGCAGATTTCCACCGATAACCCCGTCAACGACCAGTTTCATCAAATTAGCCTGTGGTGCCGGCAGTTCGCCGGTGGTGATTGCATCTTTGAGCAGATACATGACGAAGCCCATGGTCAGACCAGAAGAGAGAACGCCGATAAATTCGCCGATCTGCTGGTATTTTGGCGTGGCACCGATGAGAAAGCCGGTTTTCAGATCCTGTGAAGTGTCACCGGCGATGGCGGCAGCAATACAGACAAAGGCGCCAACGGTAAGAACTGCTATTTTAACATTTGGCATGCCAGCCATGCCGGCCAGAATGAAAATGATGCAGGTCAGCAGCAGAGTTGCGATGGTCATGCCCGAAATCGGGTTCGATGAAGAACCGAGCAGACCGACGATGCGCGAAGATACGGTGACGAAGAAGAAACCGAAAACAACGATCAGAATGCCGGCGATTGCCGAAATGCTGAACGAATGAAAAATGGTGGCATTGAGAAAAATTGTGGCGATGGCGGCAAGCGACAGTGAGCCACCGAGAATTACGCTCATCGGCAGATCGAGGTCGGTTCTTACAGATGCTTCTGCAGAATTTTTGCCGAGCTGTGAAAAGCCAGCCTTGAAGCTCGAAAGAATGACCGGAATCGACTTGATCAAAGAGAAAATACCGGCAAAAGCGACGCCGCCGGCGCCAATGTAACGAATGTAGCGAGACCAGATGCTGCCCGGGCCCATGTCGCTGATCAGATTCGTCATTTCAGGGTAGATGGGAGAAGTGCAGTGCTCACCAAAAAGCGTGATCAGCGGAATCAGTACCAGCCAGCCGAAAATGCCACCGCTGAGCATGATTGCTGCAATCTGTGGACCAATGATATAACCGACGCCGAGAAGTTCAGGGGTGACTTCGGCGCCGATTTCGGCACCCTTGAAGCCCGGAATGTGGGCTGCCGGTTCTTTACTCCACAGACCGAAAAGACGGTTGTGCATCAGTGCCTGATAGAGAGCTCCGATGCCCATTCCCTGAAACAGGGTTTTGGCTTTCGAAATGTCGCCCTGGCCGGCAACGAGTACTTCGGCACAGGCGGTTCCTTCCGGGTATGGCAGTCTGCCGTGTTCCTGCACGATCAGGTAGCGACGCAGCGGAATCATGAACAGAACGCCGATAGCACCGCCGACAATGGCAATTACAGCAATTTCAAGCTTAGAAGGTTCAAGACCCCAGATAAAAAAAGCCGGAATCGTGAAAATTACGCCGGCCGCCAGTGATTCGCCGGCTGAACCAACCGTCTGCACGATATTGGTTTCGAGAATGGTGCCCTGTTTGAAGAATATGCGAAAAATGGCGACGGCCATAACTGCTGCCGGTATCGATGCTGAAACCGTCAAACCGACCTTGAGACCAAGATAAGCATTGGCGGCACCAAAGACGCAGCCGATAACTATGCCGATCACCACGGCTTTTAACGTGAACTCGAGCGGGCTTTCGCCGGCCGGTATGAAGCTGGGGTATTCTTTGCCGTCAACCACTTCATAGGCCTTTGGCGACAATCTGTCTTTCTGACTCATATTCTCTCCTCTTATTAATGTAGGCGTAAAAAATAACACAGCCTTACCGGCGGCGCAAACATTGCTGAAACAAACCGGCGCCAGAACAGGCAAAGTTCAGGCGCCGGAAATATTGATTCTGATACTGTTTCAGTTTTTCGGGCGGGCGGAGAACGCTTCGCGCACCATCTTGACAAAATACGACATGACGCGCTGGTCGCCGGTCAATTCAGGGTGAAAAGCGCAGCCGAGCAGATTGTTCTGCCTGGCCATGACGATACGACCTTCGTATTCGCACATGACCTCGACACCAGCACCGGCTTCACTGATATGTGGTGCTCTGATAAAGACGCCGGGAAAACTTCTGCCGACGTCTTTGATGTTCAGCGGCGCTTCAAAGCTGTTAACCTGTCGACCAAAAGAATTGCGTTCGACGGTGATGTTCATCATTCCTATATGGCAGGCATCTGAACCAGCTATGCGTTCAGCCAGCAGAATCAGACCGGCACAGGTTCCGAAAACCGGCCGGTCGAGAGACACGAACTGTTTGAGCGGCTTCATCAGGTCGTAGGTATCAATGAGCCGACGCATGGTCGTGCTTTCGCCGCCCGGCAGAATCAGGCCGTCGAGACCTTTGAGGTCGTCTGCGGCCTTAACTTCGACCGCTTCGACTCCGCAACGCTTCAATGAAGCGGCATGTTCGCGCACCGCGCCCTGCAGGGCGAGAATTCCTACTTTCAGCATATAGTTTTTCCTTTACCAGCCGCGGTCCTGCATGCGATCTGCAGGCGCGAGCGAGGCAATTTCAAGGCCGGTCATCGGAGTACCCAGACCCTTAGATATTTCTGCCAGCAGCTTGTAATCACGGAAATTGGTGGTTGCTTCGACAATGGCTTTGGCAAACAGCGCCGGATTCTCTGATTTGAAAATGCCAGAACCGACGAAAACACCGTCGGCTCCGAGTTCCATCATCAGAGCCGCATCGGCTGGAGTTGCAACACCGCCGGCTGCAAAATTCACGACCGGCAGCCGGCCAAGTTTTTTGATTTCGAGAAGAACTTCATAGGGTGCGCCAAGCAGTTTTGCTTCAGTCATCAGCTCGTCTTCGCTCATGTTAACGACCCGGCGCACCTGAGCATTAACCTTGCGCATGTGCCGCACCGCTTCGACAATGTTGCCGGTGCCGGGCTCGCCTTTGGTGCGCAGCATTGAAGCGCCTTCGCCGATGCGCCGGGCGGCTTCACCAAGATCGCGGCAGCCGCAGACAAACGGCACGGTGTAAGAAGATTTCAGCAGATGGAATTCTTCATCGGCCGGCGTCAGAACTTCACTCTCGTCAATGTAATCGACGCCCATCGCTTCGAGAATGCGTGCTTCGGTAATGTGGCCGATGCGCGCCTTGGCCATGACCGGAATACTTACCGCCTTCATCACTTCTTCAATGATCGTCGGGTCAGCCATGCGGGCCACGCCACCGGCCTTGCGAATATCAGACGGCACCCTTTCAAGCGCCATTACGGCGACTGCACCAGCCGCTTCAGCGATTTTCGCCTGCTCGGCGTTGACGACATCCATGATGACGCCGCCCTTCTGCATTTCTGCCATGCCTCTTTTGACCACAACGGTCCCAACTTTGCTGTCACCCATTTTAAGTATCTCCCTGAAATTATTTATTTAAAAAAAAGAACATATTTCCCTACTCCAAACCGCCACAAAATTCAACACTTCCCCGTGCAATAAGCACAGCGACGGTGAATGATTTTTCTTCAGATTTGCCGGTCAGGTGTCGATACATAAGATGCAGAAACAGGTGGTTCAGGTTTCTGCAACTACTGGTTTACAGGAAAAAACTTGCACCGGCAGATGAAAACAGGCAGACGAATCCGCAGACTTTTGCTGATTTTTACGATGATTTCAGTTTTTATATCTGGAATCACGCCCGCGCATGCTTTCGATGTGCCGTCGATCGATACCCAGAAGTTTCCGGTTGAGATCTACGGTGATTATCTCGAATACCGCACCAAAGCCGAACAGATCGTCACCAAGGGCAAGGCCTACATATCGTATCAGGATATGAAGATCAGCGCTGAAAACATTCAGGCCAACACCAAAACCGAAGATATTTTCGCCCAGGGCAAGGTCGATTTCTGGAAAGGCTACGACCAGACCACCGGCGACTTTCTTGTCTACAATATGAAATCAGGCGAAGGCTGGATGCGTGATGCCGAAATTCGCAAAAACCGCAATTTTTTCAGCGCCAAAGATGTATATGTCAGCCCTAAATACAGCGTTGCCCACGATATCATGCAGACTACCTGTGATAATACCGATCACCCGCATTATCGCATGACCGGCAAAAAAATCGAAACCTACCCGGGCAAGTCGATGACCCTCGAAGATCTGCGCCTTAAATGGAAAGGCAAAACCCTTTACCATCGTGCCCGCGATTATTCAGAATTCAAGAACCGCGAGAAGTTTTTTCATACCCGCCAGGGGATGTCGCAGATCGACGGTATTTATTTCAAGTTCACTACTGATCTTATGGTGAATGAGAATATTTCCGGGCGCTTTACCGCTGATGCTTTCGAAAAACGTGGCAATGGCTTCGGCTTCAATGGCAATTACAACGGTGGTGATAAAGGCAATGGCTCGATTTATTTCTACCAGCTCAACGAAACCAAGCGTAATCACACCAATACGCAGATGAATCTGTCGCATAATTACAGCTTTGCTGGCGGCGAAAGTCTGGCGACCAGCTTTATCTATAGCGGTGACCAGTATACCGGCCAGGCCGAAAACCAGGATCTGACTGTGCAGATCAACTACCGCCCGGTGCTCAGTTTTATGACAATGAATGTGGTCGCCAACAAATTCTATGACCTCGATGGCGATAAATACACGGCTGATAATAATTATCAACTGCTTAACCGCCTGCCAGAAATCAATTTTACGCTGCCAGGTTATACAACCCCTGGCGTTCCGCTCAGTTTCAACCTCTCGGGTATGTATGGCCGCTATGAAGACGGCACGCTCAGCAATGTTAATCAATCAGAAAAGAAAGACGCCAGAGTCAGTGTCACGGTGCCGACTATCTACGTTCATGAGCGCTTCGATCTGACCCCTTCATACAACCTGCAGAAGAGCTATTATTCCGGCGGTGTCGAGCGAGAGAACGGCTCGACGATGGTCAGGGCACAGCATCGCTTTTCGAACGTCACCAACCTCGAATTCAACTACAATGTTTCAACTAGCAAGGGTAAATCGCCATTTCAGTTCGATTCTTTCACTGGCACCGACATTTTCTCGACCCGGTTGCGGTTTGCCCAGAATTCATGGTCACTTAACCCGATTAACTTCAACTATAACCGTGTAATGAGCCGCTTCGAGCAGGTTTACTGGGATTATTCACGCCGTTCGCGTCCCGATGCCTACCGCAACTGGGAATTCTTTATCCGCCGCGATTACGTGGTGCCCAACCTTGGCATGGCCAAAATGGACCTGACCAGACTGGAACCTGGCAACCTTAATGCCCGTTACCGCCTGGCCTCAAATCTCTGGTCGTTTGATACCAGCGTGACCATGCCCTATGGCGAAGACAAAATCACCAATACCTCGTTCAACTACCAGGCTACCATCAGGCCGCTCTGGGCCGTTTCGACCTCGGGCAACTACAATCACATCACCGAAAAATTCAGCCCGCTTACCATTGGTCTGGTTCGCGACCTGCACTGCTGGGAAGCCCGCGCCGAATACAGCCACGAACGCAAGGAATTCTGGATCGAGTTCTACCTGAAAGCCTACCCCGATGACACCGGTCGCTTCCGCTACGGTATGGAAGACAACAAGCTCGAAGCCAAACTCGCCGCCTACGACCAGATGACGCAACGCTACGAAGGCATGACCCGCTGACCCCACCCAACCTGGTCAGGATAGTTGTTGAAATCTGCACTTCTCCCTGTGTATTATGAACCCATCGCACATGGTGGAGGAACAGTTGATGAAGATATACGCAGGTTCGGATCATGGCGGCTTTGAATTGAAGAAGTCTCTGATAAAGCGGCTTCACGAACTCGGTCACCAGGTCGAAGACCTTGGTACCCACTCGCTGGCTTCCTGTGACTACCCTGATTACGCGCACGCGGTTGCCGCCAGCGTCATTGCCGACCCCGGCTCTTTCGGACTGCTGATCTGTGGCTCAGGAATCGGCATTTCGATAGCTGCCAACCGCCATCATGGCATCAGGGCCGCTCTCTGTCGCTGCAGTCTCGAAGCCGAGCTTTCACGCAAACATAATGACGCCAACATACTGGTTATGGGTGGCCGCATCGTCGGCGAAGCCCTGGCCATCGATATGCTCGAAAAATTTCTCGTCACCGATTTTGAAGGTGGCCGCCACAGTAACCGCATTGCCAAAATCGAAATAACTCAGGAAGGACGACAGTAACATGGGAAAACTGGTCATCGTCGATCACCCGCTGGTCAAACACAAAATCACGCTTTTAAGATCAAAACACACTGATGTTCAGGTTTTCCGGCAACTGATGCAGGAGCTCTCGATGTTGCTGGCCTACGAAGCAACGCGCAGTATTCCGGTCGAAAACACCACCTGCGAAACGCCGCTGATGCAGGCCGAAGCGCATCTGATCACTCCCGGCACCCTTGCTGTCATACCGATTCTGCGGGCCGGTCTGGGTATGGTCGATGGTCTTTTGAGTTTTATGCCGATGGCCCGCGTTGGTCACATTGGGCTTTATCGTGACCACGACACACTGAAACCGGTGGAATATTACTGCAAACTGCCGCAGGGCATCGCCGACATGGAAGTTTTCGTTATCGACCCGATGCTTGCCACCGGTGGCACCGTGGCAAAGTCGATCGAAATCATCAAAAAGGCCGGCGCTAAAAAAATCAGGTTTTTGTGCGTCGTTTCCTGCCCCGAAGGTGTCGAAGTTGTTCAGAAAGCTCACCCCGACGTCGATATCTATACCTGTGTCCTTGACAAATGCCTGAACGAAAAAGGCTACATTCTGCCAGGTCTTGGCGACGCCGGAGATCGACTGTATGGAACCAAATAACCCCGAACTTCCAGTTTTCGACCATATTTCAGAGCGCCCGAGCTGGGATGTTTATTTTATGCGCATCGCCAAAATCGTGGCGCAGCGCTCGACCTGTCTCAGACGCCAGGTTGGTGCGGTAATTGTGCGCGAAAACCGCATGCTGGCAACCGGCTACAACGGCGCTCCGGTCGGTCTGGCTCACTGTTTTCAGCTTCCCGGCGGCTGTCTGCGTGAAGCCCAGAAAATTCCTTCCGGTCAGCGTCAGGAACTCTGCCGTGGTCTGCACGCTGAACAGAACGCGATTCTGCAGGCGGCTGCGTTCGGCGTTTCCCTGAAAAACAGTGATTGCTACTGCACTCACCAGCCCTGTGTAACCTGTGCTAAGATGCTTATGAATGCGGGTATCAAAAGAATCATTTTTCTTGGCGATTACCCCGATGAACTCTCGCTCGAAATGCTTAAAGAAGGTAAGATCACGCTCGAAAGGATAGAAACAGACTGAGTCATGGCTAAAATTCTGATTGAGGGCGGAAAACCCCTGAGTGGCAGTATCAAGGTCAGCGGTGCAAAAAATGCGGCGTTGCCGATCATGGCCGGGGTGATTCTCAGCACAGAACCCGTGCGGCTGACTAATGTGCCGGCACTGAACGATGTTGAGACGATGGCGAAGGTTCTACAGGCGATTGGTATCAAAAGCAGCTGCCTCGGCGGCAATGTTTATCAGTTCGATGCCTCTGGCTCTGTCAGTGATGAAGCGCCTTATGAACTGGTAAAAACCATGCGGGCCAGCTTTTTTGTCATGGGTCCGCTTCTTGCAAGGCTTAAAAAAGCCAGGGTGCCATTGCCCGGTGGCTGTGCCATCGGCGTCAGGCCGGTAAATATTCATCTCAAGGGCTTTGAGGCTCTCGGGGCACAGGTTTCTATCGAAGGTGGCTGCGCTGTCGCCGTTGCCGAAAATCTGCGCGGTGCCAGAATTATTCTTGATTTCCCGTCAGTTGGCGCCACCGAAAATCTGATGATGGCCGCCACTCTCGCTGAGGGGCGCACTGTTATCGACAATGCCGCCCAGGAACCTGAAATTGTCGATCTGGCCAAGTTTTTGAATGCTATCGGCGCGAAGATCGAGGGTGCCGGCAGTCCGAGTATTACCATCGACGGCGTTGAACGCCTTGGCGGTGGCGAATATCGTGTCATGCCCGATCGCATCGAAGCCGGAACTTTCGCCGTTATGGGTGCCATGACCGGCGGCCCGATCAGAGTTGAAAACTGCGACCCCGATCATCTGCTGGCGCTGATCAACAAACTGCGCGAAATGGGCGCTGAAATCACCACCGAAGCCGACGCGATCATCGTTAAAGCTGATCGTCGCCTGCGCGCCGTCGAAGTCAAGACTCTGCCTTACCCCGGTTTTGCCACCGATCTGCAGTCGCAGCTGATGGCGGCCATGTGTCTGGCTGAAGGCAGCTCTTCGGTGACCGAAACCATCTTCGAAAACCGCTTTATGCATGTATCTGAACTGGCCCGCATGGGTGCCAGCATCACGATTCACGATCGCACTGCCGTAGTTCACGGGGTTAAAACGCTGCAGGGCGCCCCGGTTTCAGCAACTGACCTGCGCGCCGGCGCCGCAATGGTTCTTGCCGGTCTGGTTGCCGAAGGCCGTACCGAAATCAGCCAGGTCTACCACATCGACCGGGGTTACGAAGACCTCGTCGGTCGCATTCTCAAGCTTGGCGCCAGCATACAGCGTGTTGAAGAACCGAAAGCACAGAAATAAAAGAGGAGCATCAGCATGACCGAATCCGGAAAAAGCCGCTTTCAGCATCTTATCGACGGTTTAAAGAGCACCAACCGGGAGGAAAAACTGCTTTCGGTGGCGGCCCTGGGTATTCTGCGCGTGCGTCAGCATGCCGACGCCCTTGTCGACCTGCTTTCTTCGCCTGACCGCGAAGTCGTCGAGCAGGTGGTTAAAGCGCTTGGCCATATTGGCAATCCGGGTTCGGTCAAGCATATCATCGAATACGTAGTCAACGATGACGGAAAACTGGCCGATACGGCAATGCTCGCCCTGCGCAGCTTCAATTTTCAGCCGGCTCTCGACGTGGTAATTCGTGCCTGCAGCTCTGATAAACCGCCGCAGCTGCGCAAAAAACTGCTCGATCTGCTGATTTCCTACGAAGATGTGCGGGTTGCCTCGCTGATGAACGAAATCATGGGGCAGACCCGTGACCCTGAGCTGCTGACCGCTGCCATTAACTATTTCATCAAACACCCGTCGGCCGAGCGGCACACTTCTCTCAAAATGCTCGCCGGCAACAGCAACTGGGGTGTTTCTCTAGCCGCCAACATTGCCCTGTCACGCCTTAAAGACGAAGGCGCCTACGCGCATGTGCGCCGTCTGGTTAAATCGTCGAATGCCGAAGTTCGCCAGATTATCGCCGAAGCTCTTGTCAGTCGCCCCTTGATCGAAGACCGCAACATCTTTTCGTCTCTCTTCGAAGATTCGCGCCACCGCATCAGGGAAATAGCAATCGATGGTCTGGCACTGTTCGGGGCCGATGAGCGTATCAGTGTGCTGCGCAACTGGCTGGCAGCTGAAACTGACGCGAAAATCAAACTGCAGCTGATCAAAAAAGCTGAGGTAGAAAAATCGGCACTGCTGTATGACGAACTCTATAAACTGCTGCAGGTGGCTGACGAAAGCCTGCAGACTGCCGCAATCGAAGCGATTGCCGCCATGGGTGAACGTATTGTCGACCGCATTCTCATCGATTTCGACCGCATGCCGCTCGTGGTCAGAGAGCAGATGATTCTCGTGCTTGGCCAGATCGGCGGTGACAAGGTCACCCGCACGATCAGAGAATCATTGGCGGCCAAAGAGCGCTGGTTACGCATCAACGCCGTCGATGCCGCCGCCCGCATGAACGACCCCGAACTGAATGCCGAACTGGTGCGCATTCTGCAGGCGAAAGAAACCGATATCTGGGTGCGCGCGACTGCTGTTTCAGCCCTCGGCCGCACTTTCAACACCGACTATTCTGAAGTTATTGCCAGTCAGCTGAAACACGAAGACGCCCGCGTGCGCGCCAACTCTATCGAAGCCCTGTCTGAACTCAAATGGTCAGAATTGCCTGAAGCCTGTCATCGCCTGCTGCACGATCGCAACGACCGGGTGCGCGTCAACGCCGCTATCGCCCTCTGGAAAAGCGGCCACGAAGAAGTTTTTGCCGAGCTCGAAAAAATGGCACGCGACAAGAGCCGCTGGGTGCGCGCTTCGGCCGTATTCGCCCTCGGGCGCATCAAAGACCGTGAAGGCACGCCGATTCTGCTGAAAATGCTCGCTGACAGCGAAGATATGGTTTATCGCAACGCCGTCGAAGCTCTCGCTGAACAGGGTGACCTGCGTGCCATGCTGCCATTGCTCAAAGAAGCCCGTGGCGGCCGCATGTCGACCGATTTCTACGAAAAGGCGCTGACCCGCTTCACCGAAACGATCAGAAGCTGAGCAATGATTGACACAGAAGAGCTTTAGGCCGCGGATTAACACGGATAAACGCGGATTAAGCCGATGCAGTCAAACAGCCTTCTTATAAAACATTAGCCGGCGAAGCGGTTGTGCCGTGTTTATGCACCAGGCCATAACACTAATGCGTCGTAAAAAAACGCATAATTCTGAGCAGAATGATCGGCTCCGGGAATTTTACCAGACCTTAAATGGCTTTGTTACCAGGCTGGCGTTGTAGTAGCGCGGATCGTCGGTGACTTCGCGACCGATCCAGGCTGGTTTTATAATCTGCTGATCGGCTGCTTGCAGTTCGACTTCGGCGACGATCAGACCGGCGTTGTCGCCGTGGAATTCGTCTATTTCCCATGTCAGGCCGGCATGATTTATCCGGTATCTGGTCTTTTCGATCAGCGGTTTTTCGCAAAGGTCGGTCAGCATAGCTTCGGCATCAGCCGCCGGAACCTCATACTCGAATTCATCGCGCACCGCACCCGTGGTTATGCCCTTGATGGTAACAAAACCCCGGCCGGCCGCCAGTCTGACACGAACCGTTCTTTCGGGTGTGCGGCAGAGATAGCCCTGGCGGTAAACTGAACCAGTGGCGCCCTTGCGCCATTCATCACCCGTAACGAGAAATTTACGCTCGATTTCTTTTGCCAATGTGTGCGTTCCTAAGGGGTGGCGGTTTTGCGGCGCAGATAAAGCTGCGCACAGGCCATCGCGTCTGAGAGCGCCTCGTGATGGTTTAGTTGAATACTCATGCGTTCGCAGCAGTTGCTGAGACGGCAGGGGTTGAAACCGAGGGCCCGGTAGATTTTTACCGTGCATTCCCATCTTGCCGGCAGCATCAATTCAGAGTAATCGAGGCCGTAGAATTCCATGCAGCTTTTCAGCACGCCGCGGTCAAAGCTTTCATTGTGGGCGACAATGGTTTTTCCCTGCAGGCGTTTTCTGATTTCCGGGTAAACTGCCGCAAAATCAGGCGAATTTCGGGTTTTTGCCGGCGTGATGCCATGCACTTCAATGTTCATGCGCCAGTATTGATTGTCAGGCGGCCTGATCAGCGTATGCCATGCCTCGGTAATTTCGCCACCCGCAACGGTTACAATCCCCAATGCACAGGCGCTCTCACGCTTACCAGTGGCGGTCTCAAAATCTATCGCGACAAAGTTCATGGCGTCTCCGTTTCAGCCTGTTTATGGGAATTATGGTCGGCAAAATAAAATTATAACGGTCGCCTTCATCTCAAGCAATTCAAATCGACAACCGGTTTATAAAAAAAGAACGTGCGACAAACAAATACCATGAAATGAAAGAATTTCGTATTGGAGAAAAATCGTATCAATCTTTTCGGGTTTTTCTGGCATATTACTTTCTGCAATATGATAAAAATCAGCCGACAACTCGTGGAAAATTTTGCGGCGGGCGACATGAAGGCCGCCGCGATGCTGTTCGAACAGCTGCGCCGCCCGTTGTTCGCGTATTTTTATCGGGTCGGCGGTGACCGCTGTGTGGCCGAAGACCTGCTGCAGGAAACCCTGCTGACTCTGCACAGCCGCATCGAAACCTTCAATCGCGACTGTGAGTTCATGCCCTGGGCCTGGGCGATCGCCCGCAACAAGTTTCTTGAATTCAAACGCAGCCAGAGCCGCGTGACCCGCCTGTTGCCGCAGCTGGCCGGGGCGGTGCAGTCTGAGCAGAGCTGTTTCAGCAGCGACGTGCATTTCGCCACCGACCTGAGAAACTGCCTTGATGAACTGTCTGAGCCGACACGCGAGGCCTTTGTGCTTCGGCATTTCCAGAGCATGAGCTTTCAGGAAATCGCCGACCTGCAGCAGGTGCCCCTGCCGACCGCCAAATCGCGCGTTCTTTTTGCCCTGAAAAAGTTACGCGAATACTTTAAAAGAGGTGACCGATGAACAGCCGATGCCTTGATGAAGAGCAGCTGATCAGTCTCTATTATGACGAAGCCGATGCCGAAGCTGCCGCATGCAGAGAGCACATCAGAGAATGCCCGGCCTGTCAGCATGCTTTCGCCAGTGTATGCAGTGAACTTGCTGAAATCGACCTGCCGGTGCCAGATGGCGGTCACCGGGCCGTTGTCGAAGCACTCAAGCTCATCGGCCGGCAGCAGCAGGCCACCAGCCGCGACGAAATCATGACTCTCGAAGAGGTCGCCGAATGGCTCAAGGTGAGTTCGCACGCTCTTGCCGGCATGCTGCATCAGCTGCCGCATTTCATCGTTGCCGGCCAGATCAGATTCAACCGCCGGCTGCTCGAAAATCATCTGTTCAATCGCCGGTCTGAGGCTGAGGATAAGGCGCCAGATCAGCCCCGGCAGCGTTTAAAAGTCGTTGGCGGCCGCGCCGCCTGAAGGGAGACTGCCCATGTCAGTAGTTACAACCCGCAATCTCGAATTGTTCAGCCGCAAGTTCGGCAAAATGCTCGGTTCAGGTATTCCGCTGCTGAAGGCTCTCGAACTGCTGCAGCGCGAAGAGGGCGATGCGCCGCTGGGTGCCATTATCGCCCAGATCTGCAGTCGGGTCAGAGAAGGCTATACCTTTTCCAGCTGTCTGAGCCTTTTTTCTGGCGTGTTCACTGAAGTATTCGTCGCCATGGTCAAAGCTGCCGAGAATCAGGGGCGCCTCGATCAGGGCATGGTCGAAATTGCCGACAGCCTTGCTGACGGCACACTGGAAGCCGGTCAGGGTGGCGGTGAAATCAACGAGGCTGCCGGTGCCACCGAAGACGCCAATCTGCAGGTGATCAAGCTCGTTAACCGTGTTATTTCAGACGCCGTAAAAGAAAAACTCGCGCGCGTCGTTTTCAAGCCCGAGCGCGACCACGTTAAACTCAATGTCGCCAGGCAGAACAGCCTCGAAGCCCGCGAAAACTTCGACCACCCGACCTACGACCGTATCATTGCCCGCATCAAAATGATGTCAGCGCTAGATATCAGCGAAACCCGCCTGCCGCAGGACGGCCGCATGCTGGTCAAGGTCGAAAATGAACTCGTCGATATCCGCGTGCAGCTGGTTCCGACGGTTTTTGGCGAACAGATTCTGCTGTTTTTCAGCCGACCCGACGAAGTCGCGCCGCCGGTTTCAGCCGTTTTTCCTGATGAAGCGCAGAGAAAGCAGATTGTCGGCCTGCTGCAGAACCTCAACCGGGGTCTGGTCATCTTTGCCGGCCCGCACGGTTCTGGCAAGACCACCAGCCGCGATACGGCGGTATCGATACTGAACGACGGCACCAGGGTAATTTTTGAAGTCGGGCGTATTTACAAGGCCATCGACGGAATCGGCTGCATTCAGGTCAGACCGCATATCGGCATGACGATGCCGGCTGCCATCAGAGCCGCCGTGCGCGCCGAGGCCCACGTGATCGTCGTCGAAGAAATCAACGATGAAGATACTGCCCTCGAATGTTTCAAGGCCGCCAACGACGGCATTCTCGTGCTGACCCAGATGCATGCCCGCAATACTTCTGAAGTATTCAGGCAGCTTTTGAATCTGAAAGTGCCGCCGTTTCAGCTCTATGACGGAATTGGCGCCGTGGTTTTCCAGATGCTGGTGCGCAATGTCTGCCCTGATTGCCGCCGCGAGATCGAATTCTCGGCCCAGGATCTCTTCAGACTCAGTCTGGCTGATCTGAAACCCGGCCGTTACAGCGACAGCAAGGGTTGCGTAAACTGCCGGCATTCTGGTTACCGTGGAATGCACCCGTTCTATGAAGTTACAGTGCCGACCAAGATTCTCAAAGAGGCAATCATCAAAGGCGACAGCAATCAGATTACCCTGGCGCTCGAAGCCCTGCACGGCACCACCCTTGAAGCGAAAATCCGAGCCTGGGTCGAAGAAGGGCACACCAGCCCCGCCGAAGCTTCGCGCATCCGCACGATTCTGTTCGCCCAGCTCTGATTCCTCAAAGCTCAATCAGACGGTTATCAAAGCGCAGGCTGCGATAACCGTTTTTGTTTACCTGTTTATTTGGTTACTGCAGGTATAATTGGGCAACCCTGCAGACAGATATGGCCATCGAACCAGCAAATAGACACTTTGGTCGTAAAATCGTCACGGTGCTCTTTTGCCGCGGTTCTGCAAAACGCACCTGATTTTGTGCAGCAGTTCTGCTGATGACAGTGGTTTGTAGGCGAAGCCGGCGATGCCTTCCTGAGCGGCTTTTTTGCGGTCTATCTGGTCTGAGTGCCCGGTGACAATGATTACCGGAGTTTCTGGTTTCAGCTGCAGAATCTTTCTGGCCATGGCCGCCCCCGTCATTTCGGGCATAGTCATGTCTGAAACAATAATGTCGAAAGCCTCAGGTGATTTCTCAAATGCGTGTAACGCCTCTACAGAACTGGAAAAAGCTGTTACATGATATCCGAAGCCTTCGAGCATTTCTGAATTTACGTTGAGTATCATCGGTTCGTCATCTACAAGCATGACGCTTTCTTTTCCTGAAAGTTCTTCGTTGATTGTTTTAACCGAAGAATGCTCTATTTGAGCACATTCGACGGCTGGAAAATATATTTCAAAAGTCGTTCCGCGCCCGACTTCTGAAAATACACGTATTTCGCCGTTGTGTTCCTTGACTATGCCATGTACTACTGCAAGACCCATTCCAGAGCCTTTGAATTTTTCTTTGGTGGTAAAGAAAGGCTCGAAGATTTTTGTCAGATTCTCAGCGGCTATACCGTGGCCTGTATCTGAAACTGACAATTTGAGAAACACTGTGTGCTTATCAGGTCTCTCACTGAGTATCTCTGCCGGAAGTTGCGATTCTGAAACTTCTATTTTGAGACTGCCTGGTTCACCTTTCAAGGCGTGCATGGCATTGGTGCACAGATTCATCATTATCTGGTTGATCTGGTTGCTGTCAGCCAGAATTTTGCCCTGCGAAAGCCATAATTCTTCGATCTTCATGGTTGACGGCAGGGTTGGGCGCAGCATTTTAACCGCTTCTCTGGCTTCATCTGCCAGACAGATGACTTTCTTTTCGGATACATTTTTGCGGCTGAAGGCAAGAATCTGTTTGACGAGATTTTTGGCCCTTTCTGCTGCCATTTCAATGTTGTCGAGATTTTTGAGCATTGCATTCTGGTCGCGCAGTCGATTTCTTGCCATGCCGAGATTGCCGATGATCACGAAAAGAATGTTGTTGAAATCATGGGCGATGCCACCGGCCAGCCTGCCGACCGCTTCCATTTTCTGGGTCTGCAGAAGCTCTCTTTCAAGCTTTTTCTGCTCGGTAATGTCGTTGCCAATACACAACATTTCTTTGAAATTGCCGCTTTCATCATAAATTGCCCGGTTAGACCAGCGGATATAAACTCTTGAACCATCACCACAAAGATTTTCATTCTCAACGATGATATGACTCGATGGGTCTGAAAACACAGGCTCGATAATGGTTTTAATTTCCGTTCCATCACTCTGGGCATGTGGCAGAATTGTCTCGTAAATCGACTTGCCGAGCAGTTGCTCAGAACTGAATTTAAGCAGTTTCTGCCCGAACTGATTGATAAAGCATATTCGCTTTTCTGCATCGAGACGCAGAATTACAGAGTTGGCCTGCTCTACAAGGTTACGAAAATCCTTTTCCTGGTCGGCCAGTTCTTTAGTTTTCTGCTGCACCAGATGCTTCATCAGGCGCATGCCATAAAGGGTAAATCCCGTAATTAAAACCAGAATCGATAAAATGACACTGACCCATTTCGGAATAAAGCTCTTTCCAGGCTTTGCCGTCCCCAGCCATAAATCCAGCTTTTCATGATAAAAAGAGCCCTCCGCCGATTTCCATTTTTTGACTTTTTCGTCGAGACGCGTCAGCAGGTCTGCGTTGCAACCTTTCTTTGTCGCAAAAAAAACATTGAATGGCGAAAACTGAATCGATGTCGATACCAGCCCATGTTCATGACAGAATCTCAGGCCGAAGTGCTGCGGTGCAACGCCAGCGACGGCTTTTCCAGTGGCCACCGCGTCGAAAACCTCATGATGAGTCGCCAGTTCGATGATATTGCATCTGCCGCCAAAACCGGTCAGTGTGTTGATAAAATTCTGGCCGTTGATATCCTTTTGCATTATGGCGACATTTTTGTCGCGGAGGTCGAGAATGTTGTTTATGCCGCTGTCAGGGCGGGTAAAAACCTGGCCCCAGATCAGTGCCACCGGTTCGTGGCTGAAATCCATGATTTCCTGGCGTTCCGGGGAAATGGCGACCGTGGTCATCAGGTCGATCTCGCGGTTCTGCAGCCTCTCGTAGCACTCGTTCCAGCTGCCGGGCACAAAAACCGGGTGGCGGGCCGAGTTTTTGAATGCTTCCCTGATAAGATCAGTGTTAAAACCGGTCGCTTCACCGCTGCTGTCAACGAAGTTCAAAGGTTCGAGCGGAAACACACCAACCCTGAAAACCTGTGAGTCTTTGTCTGCCAGAACTACACAGCTGATCAGGCAAAAAAATACCATAACGAAAAGCAGGTATTTTCTCATGTTTCCCCTCAATTTCAATGATATGGTTTTTATTGAAAAAAGCTACCTGCATTTTGCGAGAAAAAATAAAAAAGGCGGGAGTCGAATTTTAAAAATGCCGACTCCCGCCATGGTTGATTGGGTCCTGATTCAGGTGTTGCTTTGATGGGTCCAGCCGGTAACTTCGTTGTTTTCGTGGCTGAAGACAACTTTCAGCCATTCGCCACGCCGCTCGACGATTTTGAAAGCTTTGCCTTTCGGTGCGACGGCAATGATGTCGTCAGAAGTTGACGGGCCGGATCTTACATTGTTCTTTTCAGAAACAAAGGTGCCGGTAGTCGGCTGCTGCTTTTTGGGAAAATATTTCTCGGGGTTCAAAACAAGGTCAAAGCTCTGACTTGGTTTGCTGGCAACAAAATAACTGGCCTTGTAGCCGACTTCGAAATGCAGATGCCGGGTTTCGCTGCGGCCGCTATTGCCCATTTCACCGACGACATCGCCGGTGGTCATACGATCGCCGACTTTTGCCTTGATCGAATTCGGAGCCAGATGAGCATAGCGGGTGTAGATGCCATTGCCATGATAAAGAACCACGTGATTACCCCAGCCGGCCCCAGCTTCACGCAGACTGGCATTTTTGCCGAACATGGCACTCTGCGGGCAGCCGGTTCTTACATAAGCCACAGTGCCGTCAGCTGCAGCAATTACGGGCACATGCGGAACAGCCTGATTGGTGTGAACAAAATCCATGCCTTCATGAGAAGCCTTATTGCCAGGCTTGCCGGCAAACGCTACCTTGTAGGTCATTATACTTGGCACTTCTTTTATCGACCAGGTCTGATTGTTGGGAAAGCCAGCTGCGGTAGTTTGTACCGGTGATGTTTCCTGAAGGGTTGTAGAATGGAAAGGAACCGCCGGGTTCTGTGTGTAATAATCGTCTGCCAGACAGGGCAAGGCTGATGCTATAAGCAGAAGCGAAACAAACAGTACCTTGAGCGAAGCGGTCAGATTTTTCATTTTTCCTCCATGGCGTCTGACCTGTAGTTTGCATGTGAGTCAGACTTGTAGAACATTATACTTTTCATAGCCGTCACGGGCTTGTAAAACAGGCTTTTGTAACCGGTTGCCGCTTAATAATTGCGCAGAAAAAAAAGCCGCAGCTAATGCGGCTTTGCTAAAGGGGCAACGTTATGCGTTGCTTTTTTTATGAATCAGATAGTTCTGGAATATTGGATTTACATTTACTTGTGCATGATCAGCGAGGTGGGTTTCTGTGGTATCAGACCGGGAATTACGCCGCCGATCTGACAGGTCAGGATTGTCCACATTGGGTACTCTCGGCTGGCGAATAATTGGAGCAGGTGGTCATGGGCAGCGCGCGGGAAAACGGTCTTGATCGCGAGAAGGGCGTTTACCAACGCTTTGACCTTACCCGGGTTTCTGGTTCCGAATGGGGTCTGCACAAAATCTTTCCAGTTGCCCTGGGCATTGCCAAAACTGGTAATGGTCTTTTCAACTTCTCTGCCGAGGCTTATGAGACTGGCAAATCTTTTGGCGTCAGCTGAGCCCGACTTTTGCCAGGCAATGATTTCGGGCCTTTTGCCGAGGCCATTTATCAACTGGTCAAGAGCGCCGTAAAGAGCGCAATGTGAGTCCTGAACACATGAAACATCGGGTCTGACCATCGAACAGCCTGAGCCGGAGCCGGTGCGGTATTTTGCCATCATTTTTTCAAGCTCGCGTTCAAGGCCGCGCATCGGCCTGATTGTCTGGCCGTTGATGTTGTAGGGTTCGAGTTCAGGAATTTTTAAAACGGTGTCGGCGACCGGTATCGAATACATCCAGCCGCGGCGAAGATTGCCCATGTAGGCATGCCACTTTATCGAGCCTGAAACGACTTCTTCACGGTTGTGCCCGTAAACCTGTTTATATTCGATATCCCAGCGTGGCTCGCCGGTAAAATGATCTTTGATCACCTCGGCAAACCCGAAAGCGAAATGGCCGGTAACCAGGTTCAGCAGGTCCATGACGCCGGCTTTCTGGTTGGCGGCTTTGCGCCAGCCAAACAGGTGAATGAACAGGTGGCGGCCGCCAACCGGCCAGTCTCTGGCAATGCCGGCAGTCTGATTTGTCGCAGAGTATGTGTTGCGGAATAAGCCCGGTTTAAGTCCTGCAAAAACACCGTTTTTTGCGAAGTCCTTAATATCCTGCGGTTGATCGAGGCAGGTGGTCGGGTTCAACAGCAGTGGCAATCTCGGCTCGATCGATTTTACCAGAAAGCTCTTTTTCATTTTCTTGCCGTAAAGATACCAGCCGCCGTTATTCAGGCCGGTGGTTTCTATCTGTTCTACAGAAGTGTTGGGAGCATCTTCGTTGGGCCGTGGTTTGCGCGGCATTATCGTGACCACTTCTTCGGGGCCGTCAAATCTTCTGGTCGCCGGGTTGTAATGAACGATGGTTCTCAAATTGCCTTCTGCCTTGCCTTTAAAGCGGGCAAGACAGACGTGCGAGCCATTAACCTGAACCGGTTCTTGAGAAATATACAAAGTACCATCACGATAGGTCGCATTTTTCAGAACTACTTCTATCGTGCCTTCGCTTCGGTTGGCGGCGAGTGATTCGAGCGGGCTTACCTTTTTCCAGCCATCGAGAATGGTCGGGAAACGGCAACCGGCGCGCTCGCCGAAAGCCTGGGTCGCCGGGTCGAAGCTGACATCGACAGAAAGCTCGTCGAACCAGTTTTCGTCTTTATCTGAGCGGTTCCAGGCAAGTTTGACGAAACGGCCGATCAGCTCGCGGTTCGGACTTGAAAAAACCAGCATTGGAACCGAACCGCCCGGCAGGCGTTTTGCCAGCGGTGGCAGAACGATCTGGCCGCCCCATTCCCCGATTGATTTGTAATATGCCGCAAAATCGGCCGGATTCTGGGCGTTCATCTGCTCGAAAAGCCCGGCATGCAGCGATGAGCTGATCAGTAATAAAAATACAATCAGGGCTGACAGTCTATTCCGCATAACAGTCTCCATACTTTTATTTTCTCGGGAAAGTATCGAAAAGCTTGAGTGAAGCTACATATTCCGGTTTCTGTTCCTGGCGGGTGTGGTTGAGTTCGAACTGCACAATCAGGAAAAGCGCCTTGTTCAGTGGCGCGTAACGCTCATCGCGATTCAGTTTGTGTTGTCTGATGCCTTCGATGTAAAAATTCAGACAGCTTTCGGGTGATTTTCTGACCAGCTGTACGATAGTTTCGATCGCGTCGGCAATTTCGTCAGAAACTTTCTGTCTGGCCTTGAGAACCCTGAAGAAATCTTCGTTGGCCGGGCTGAGCAGTTCGTTGAGTCTTGCCAGGTCAATTTCGGCGGTTCTCAGTCTGATAAAATTCTCGAGCTGAACTACCAGCGGAATCAGATCTGATGGCGCGCGGCCGTAACCCGGAAGCTTCGTCAGATCGATTGTCTGAGCGCCCATGCTTGTCGGAATTTTCACCACCCGGTGGTCGGCATTGAGAACTACCCGCTCGCCGGCATTGAGGCCTTTCTTTGAGAGGTAACCAGGCGAAAATTTCGGCAACGAGACATTGTGGCTGACGATTTTGTCGGGCAGAGCCCAGAAATCTTTGAAAAACTGTTTACCAAGCCCCTGCATGAGAATGCGATAGGCTCCGACTACGCAGTTGTTACCGAGAACATGATAATAGTCACGGCTGCGGTCGATCAGTGACTGCTCGATCCCGGCCTTTAGAACGCTTTCTACCTGTTCTTTCTTGAGCCGCAGCGGAAACATTTTAACGGTCTGCCGGAAGATGGTGAGGCTGTTCTGAACCCTGTCTGTCAGGGTGCCGACTTCGAAAACCAGTGGCCATGGGTCTTTTGAGAATGCCGGAAAGAAGGCTTTCATGAAAGACGATGGCGTCTCGCCTTCACGCAGGCGGTTGGTGACTGAAATTACCAGCCCGAAATCGCTTTTTTTGCCATCTTCGCTGGTGACGCCATTCATCGATTTAAAGGTGAACGCCAGTGAAATGTGCGCAGCTACTGCCTTGGGCGGGAAATCTTCGCTGCACAGATAGACGCGATCGACTTCTGAATATCTGATGCGGGCGCGGCCATAGATCGCATGAAATTTCTGGCCATCGAAAGTTGAACCCCAGCGGAAATCATCGAGAACCACTTCATTGGCGCTTCGACTGACAAGCCTTACGGGGCGGAGATTTGGGTCCCACTGGGGGCCTGCGGCCAGAAAGCCTGCCGAGGCGAACAGCAGCAGCAGGCTGAAAAGGGCTGTGAACCTGAAAATATTTTTTCCCATCACCAGAACTCCTGATACTTAAGTTTAATTGCAGGGCGTTGTAGTTGCGAGTAACCTTTGCAATATCGTTTCAACGCGAAACTCAATTTTCACTGTTTCATAAAAAAAGCAAAAAACCTTTTTATTCATTCAGCAGATAGTTAATTATAGTTAGATAACGCTCGGCTTTAAAAGAGGCATTTTTTTCGGCCTGTCGGGTAACCGGCGCAACGTAATATTTCAGTGCCGGTTGCCAGGGTTTTCTGACACTCATGGGCTGCAGGCGCAGAAAAAAGAGGATGCGATGCAGGGTTGAATAATCGTCTTTGGCGGCTTCGGTCTTGACCTGGTCTTCAAACCAGCGAACCTGGCTGTTTCCCGGCGGGTATTTGCCCATCAGGTTCATGGTTGCCTTGCCGAGCCGATCGCGGAAAACTCCCTTCTGAAATTCTTCGATACTCCAGTTGATAAGGCCGGGGGCGTTGGTAATTGCCAGATTCACCAGCACTGCGCCAATTGCCACCTGTCCGATTACCGGCAGCGGAATGACTATTGTCGACAAAGCGGCACCAGTGGCGCCAAGCGCCAGGTTCTTAACCTGCTGGGCAGCGATGTATTTGGTCATTTCAATTGCGGTAAAAACAGCGAAAGGTGCCAGCTGATCGATGCCGGCAGATCTCATAATGTTTTCTCTGGTGCTGCCGGCAGAGAGAAAGTTGCTGAGAATGTTGTCGGTGCCTTTGTTGACGATAATCTGGACAATTTTGGGAAAGAAGCGTTCGAGCAGAAGCCTGAGGTTATCGTTGCTGATTTTGCGAACCGGTATGAGGAGCTTTTCAGATTCAAGAATGCCTGATTCTTCGATGGCAAAGCTTATTCCGGCTTTTGCGGCAATCATGACACATTCCTGCAGGTCGATTTCGAGATCGAGTCGGTAAACGAGGCTGATCGGGGAGCCTGCCGCAAGTTCTTCGAGGTTTTCAGGCGGGAAAACCCTGAAGAAACCGACGCATTCTTTTCTTGGCGGTAATGGAGTTTCAGCAAAAAAGAATCTGGTAACTTTGTGTTTGACCGCTTCAACCGGCATTTTCTGCATGCCGGTGATCTTCAGGCGCATTTTGCGGTAGTCGCGCGAAAATTTTGGCCGTTCGAAGCTTGCCACAAAATTGCCGCGGCCGGCATTGATTGCCGCATCGCCAAAGCGCTCGAACAGACAGGCGATGGTCAGGCCAAGTCTTTCAAAAGCCCTGTCAGAAATTTTTGCCGGGGTTTCAGCCAGAAGCAACGGCAACTGAATGAAAAATAGAAAAAACAGAGTCATCACTTTTGTGGCTGCTGCTTTTTTGTTATTCAACTGCATTGGGCCTCCAGAGGCTGGCTATTTTTTTTATAACAAAAGGCAGCCGGTTTAGGCCAGCTGCCTCTTGTCAGACTAATTAGCAAACAAGGCTGTTGTAAAACCTCATTTCGGAATATAAACGCCGAGAAGCTTGCCGGTCCAGTTCGATGCAGTGCCATAGTCCATATTCGGGCCGTCATTAACGAAGCGGCCTTCGCCGGCTTTAATAACGATGTCTCCTGCAGTCGGGTGAGCTGTTCCGTAACTCCCTGCAGCAACGACGATAACAGCGCCTGCCGGGATTCTCGGGTCGTGCGGACTGGTGATCGGAGGATTGAAAGCGGTATCGAGGCGCTGCAGACCTGCTTCGTCGAGGTTTGTTCCGCTTTTGTTCATGAATTCTGCAAATTCTCTGGCTTCATCACTGCCCATGTTTGGCAGGTCGCCCCAAGCCTTGAGATTGCCGTAACCTGAGCTGGTAAGATATCCCCATACTGCATTGAAGCACTCGCCATTTGAGGCGCCACGGTTGTTGCGTAATGCATAGTCAACAACATCTGCCATCTGCTGCTGGCCTTTTTCAGAAATAGCCGGTGCGCCGTTGCTGGTCTGGGTCTGAGTCGCAGCAGAGCTGGAAGCTACCGTGCTGGTCTGCGTTGCAGTTACAGTCTCTGTCGCAGTCGCAGTTGTTGTGGATGTCTGGGTGCTGGTGGCAACAGTAGAGGTTGAAGTTGCAGTTGTCTGGCCAGAAACTTCTTCAGCATCAGTCGGGTTGACCACGATGACCGATGCATCGTTTTCTTTTTTATCGGTTTCCTGGGCGGTATTGGTGGTATTCTGTGTGGCCGTATTGTTGGCGGTATCTTTATTGGTGCTGCTTACAGCGCTGCTGACCGTGTTGATGACTTCTTTTATGGCGGGGATTGCTTTCTGAACCCCTTCGGCAACTTTTGAAATGACGTCGATGATCTGGCTCGCATCACAACCGGTCATGAAAATTGCGCCCAAGAGCAGCATTATTACAGAGAACTTTTTCAGTATGTTCATACTTCCCTCCTGAATGTTCCTTTAAAATGTACCCTTTTTCATTTTATAAACGATCGAGGGCCCGTATTAGTAACAACAATTAATTCTGCAACCCTGGTTTAAGCCTTGAGTCTCTGTTCAGCAGCCACCAGTTCATTGATGTTGCGACTGACGCCAAGAACGAACATGAACTCGCGTTCTTCATTGAAGAAGAATTCGCTGACAACCTCTGTCCAGACAAAACTGCCATTTTTGTGTGTCTGTCTCAGGCGTACCCTGCCGGCCGGCAGCCTGGTAAGCCCCTTGTCGATCATTTCAAGCCCAAGAGTAAAGGTCTGTTGTGCGGTCTGCCTATCTGACTGATGTATTGCATCGAGGGCCGGCATGTTCATCACCTCTTCGGGGGTATAACCCCGTTGCTGCACTACCGAAGGGCTGACGTAGACGAAACGCCCGGTTTTGTCGATTACCCAGTAGACATCCTGAGTGGTTTCGAGAATTTTCTTTAAAAGATCCATGCTGCCGGCCAGGGCAGCGAGCGGGTTGTTACTCATTTGCCTTCCCACATTCTGAATTAGTCTCGACAATAATTCTAACTGCTCACCATCGAGATAATCAAGAAATAACCGCATACACTGTTCAATCATCGAGTTTTTTCGCCACGCCTGGCCGGCATCAGTGAACATTAGTAACCGCCTCAGCGACTGATCGGATTCTGCAGCTCATTAAATCTGCGCATCTGCCTGAGATCTTCCTGATTAAATGATAACCTGCCACTATTTTCAGTTGTGATGCCGCGTTTTCCGAAAACCTCAAGAATTTTGTCTCGGTTCCTGCCGCCATAGTTGTTCTCATCAGCCAGCAGAATGGCATTCAAACCATGCTGAAAATTCGATTCCGGAACAAGGTAGTAAAGGCTGGCAAGAACAAGCTGGTCACATATCTGCCTGCCAAGAGCCAGCCGAAGATCCCAAAGGGCGCCGCCCCAGATTTTGCCGTCTTCGTGAACATTGCCGCTGATATCTTCAGGGTAACGGTTCTGGTCGGTAAGGTTGCGCAGCCAGGGCTTACCCATTTTATTGACGATGTATTCGCCTATTACCGGGTCATTCGAGAGACTGGCGGCGAAGTAATCTGCCTGCCCTTCATCAATGGCGCCAGCCTCGCCCTCATATTTGAGCTTGACGATCTGATGCCTGGCGGCGTGCGCATACTCATGAAAGCAGACGCTTTCTTCCCGGGCCATGTCATTGAAGCGATAACCGTCACCAAAATACATGGCATTCTCCAGAACGCTGAAAAAAGCGTTGTCGTAGAGCACGTCGAATCGCACAACCGCTTTAATCGGAAAATCGAGCCGGTCATACCCGAGCCCGGCATAAAAATCATGCACCCGGTTGACCAGATAATACATCATACCCTCGTTAAAATGCAGGTTGTGGGTCGGGTAGACAAAAACGCCGTCAGAACTTGAAGCATTGGCTGTTTCGTCGTTATGAATGTCGGCGAATTTCCCTTTCAACGTTCCGTCGATCAGATGCGGCAGCGCTTCAACCGAGACATCACATTTCAATGGATGACTGACATAGGTCGAGCCTTTTCCTTCATAGAATATCAACAGGTTTTTTCTGCTGACTTCTTCGCCTGATCCGGCATCGATGATAATTTCCCAGTCACCGAGGGGCTTTCTCGCAGGTATCAGAACGCGATAGCAAACACTGGCCGAGCGGTTTCTGACGCGAATGAATTTCTCAAAACCTGTATCTGAGCGTTTTTTTTTAAGCTTCAGGCAGGATTCTGCCATGGCCACCGCTTCTGCGCTGCTGAGGCGAACTTCGTTGCTGAAATTATCAATTTCCGGAAACGACCCGTCTATCTGCCTGATCTGACCATTTTTGCCGAGCCGAACCGTAATTTCAGAGTTTTCGACCGGCAGTTCGCCGGCCTGCATCCGGTAGTGAAAATGCCTGGTTCCACCACCACTGGTTTCTTTAACAAAACTCAGATTGCTGCCGCTTCTTGCAATGTTGAAAACCGAACTATGCTGCAGCAGAAAATTTCTTACCCGTTCTCCGTTTGAGTCACCGCGCTCTGCTGCAAAATTACCGCAGATTGACAATACAGTTTCGCCATTTTTATTGAAAATGACCTGTTCTGTTTGTTTGAGCAGGTTTTCGTTACCTGCAAGCAGTTCGAGCTTTTCAGAATAAGCTTTGCCTTTCCTCTCCGCTTTTGCATTTTTCACCTCACCGAGTGGGGAGGTAATCGCCATTGCCATTGAACAGATAAATAACAGAAACGCCGCCAGAATACTCGATAATCCATGCTTTTTCATGGTAAACCCCAATCTTTAAGAATCTATGAACAGTATACGTTCAAAACATTCTTAAACAGCGGATTCATCGGGTTTGTTACCTGAACTGGCCTGATCTCGGTGGTTTTTATTGTCTAAGGCCGCCGCCGTGAATTTTTAACCTGTATTTTGCTTTTTTTATGTAGCGTCGATAGGTGTAATCATTTCAAAGTGGCTGTTGGTGGTTAATTGTACTGAATCGTCGGTTCTCGACTTTACGATTCGTATGCTGCTGCAGACCTTGCGCAGCACTGACCGCAAACGCGAGAGTGAAGTTTTTACGGCCGGCCGGTCAGTTTCATTGTCGAATCGACTGCCCCAGACCTGCTCGAACAGGTCGGCAATCGAAACTTTCCCGGGATAACAGCTCAGCAGCTGAATTAAAATACGAAAACCGGCATTGGCGGGTTTCAGAATTGTCGAATTATGGCCGTAGCTGAGGCGGCCGCTGCATGTGTCAAAACGGAGAACCAGTGAAGGCTTTGCATTATGCCAGCTTTGATACATCTCGTAAGAAATTGTTTCTTCACCATAGTTTGACAGCAGCAGAAACCTTTGTGCCGCTTTTTTTGCCACCGGTTTTACCAGAAATTTCTTAAAAGCCGGAACCAGCGATACAAAGTTCTTCAGAAGCGCAGCCGGGCTTTTGGCTGACATTTCCTCGAGCAGTTTTTGTGGCTGACGGCCTGGCAGATTTTTGATGTCAGAAGCCATGAGCGGCCATAACGGCTCAAAGTATCCGGTCTGAACAATTTTTCTACAGCCCGCTTCGACATCGATGTCCCGAAACTGCACCGGAAAAGCACCTGCTGCAAAAATCAGACACAGAAGGTTGAATGGGTGCTCCGGTTTTTGCGAGAGCATCTGCAGGGATTTTTTTAAAACCTGGCACGCAGCGCTTGAATTTCGCATATACAGCGCCAGAGCGCGATAAAAAATGACAAAAGCGATTTCGTCAGCCGGTATCTGATGTTGCAGGCCAAATTCCTCGAGAAGTTCGAGCTCATGCGCCGCATCGGAAAATCTGCACCTGAACAAAAGTCGGAGGGCATTGAAATAGCGTATAAGATAAATTGAAGCGGCACTCAGATGGTTTTTCTGCGAAAAATCGTCAACAGGCACAGGGTTGTAATTTACTGGCCGCCCTAACAGATCGTCGCAGAGAGCCATTATGGCCCGGCATTCAAGATCGGCTGCCTGAAAGTCGCGTGACATTTTTTCGACTCTGATAAGAAGATTTCTCGCTGCAGAAATTTTTCCGGTTGCGAGCCTTGTCTTTGCAAGAGTGAGCAAAGAAATGCACTGGCCCTGTAGATTGCCGATAATCTTTTGATCTTCTGCCGACTGCTGGAAAAAACGGTCAGCTTTGGCAAGATTGCCTGATTTAAATTCGACAAGTCCGAGATTAGTGCGAAGATTGGCGGTTTGTTGACTTACAGTAGAACCTCTGCACAGTCTGAAGGCATTTAAATAAGCTATTCTTGCTGCTTCAAGATTGCCGGTCACAAAGTAAGCATTGCCAATTGCGCTTTCGATGGCGGCAACCCGCGCGGCCTGTTCGGTGGCCAGTGCCTTATTGAGAGCCTGTCTGAAGCGATCTATGGCCTCGTCGATTTTGCCTGCCTGCCTCAGAATAACTCCAGAAGCGAATTCAAGGTCGAGCAGCTCTTTTTCACTCAGATCGGCAATTTTTCTGGCCGCCTGCAATTCGTTTTCAGAGGCAGCGAAGCAGCTGTTACGGGCGTGAATACGCGCCAGCAGTATTCTGACCTGAAATGGCAGCGGTATTCGTTCTTTTTCAGCTTTAGAACAAAGATCGATTATGCAGTTTGAAAAACCAAGAGCAAATACTTTTGCTGTAATTCCGGCAAGAATTTCGACAGCTGCACGGGTAAGCCCGATCAGAGGCGCAAGATGAAAGGCTGCATTTAGATCGCTATCATTGCCGCTTTCAAGAATACCCATACACCAGTTTTTCAGAATTGCGGCTCTGGATGCCGGAAAATCGGCATCCTGACGCAGCCAGAGCATAAAATATTCTGGAATTGCCTTTTCAGCATCGCCATGACTGACATTAAAAAATCTTCTCAGACATGGGCCTGGGCCAGTTCGCAGTTGGCGTTCAAGCTCATCGTTAAGAAAACTTTGCAGCTTTTTTTTCGCCTGTTGTCTTTGATCGCCATTGAAAGCCAGCCATTTTTCAGCTTTCATGAAATCGATAAGCGGGCGGTATTTTCTGATTTCCAGCCAGTCAGAATCTGATGCTTTAACAAAAAAACTCTTCTCGCACTCAGCAGCGGCAAAGTCATGCAGCCACGCCGGATAAAACACCTGCAGAAGTCCTTCCCACTGCTGTTCTGTCTTTTCATCAGGAAAAATATAAACCGGAGTTCTGCTGATCGTAGCCGGTACAATCTGCTGAACGCCAGCTCTGCCCGACCACAAACTCCAGAATAGAGCGCGCTTATGTGCGGCGACCGAGGTTCCTTCAGCCAGTTTTACGAGTTCAAATACATCGAATGGAAGACTCCAGAACCAGTTTGCGGCAGCCTGACCAGGCAGCTGAAGATGCATGTCGGCAAGAACATCGACAAGAGCCTGACACAGAGTCGCAGTTCGTAGCGAACTTCCGCTGTATTGGACAATAGAGGTTCTGGCCGGTCGGTCTGCTTTATGGTAGACAAATTCTAGACGATGATCGCAGATTTCTCGGGCGCGGCGCCGGCCATTGGTAACTATCCTGATTATGCGCGGCGGCTCCGGAGCAAGCCCGTGCAAAAATATTGCCGTTTCAAACGACAGGTAGTCGTTTGAGCCATCGAGAATCTGCGCGAGTTTTTCTGCAACCGCTATCTTCATATCATCAGCTTAATTGTGAATCAGCGTTGTGTAAACCGGCTTTCCAAAATTGTAACCGCCAGCTGTGAAGTCAATACTTTATGGTCTGGCGGGTTTTTATGTACATGGTATAATTATTATCTTACTCTTAAAGTGAGGTGGAATCTGATGAAAACGGCATATCGTTCTTTATGGCTTATATGCTGTGTTTTTATATGCCTGACAGTTGTGTCGCTGCCGGTCGCCAGCTTTGCTGCCAAAATCAAAAACCCTGATCAGGAAACTGCAGTAAGTGATTCCTGGCAGTCGGGCATGCTCGAAATTCGCTTTTTTAACGTCGGAAAGGGCGACGCGATTTTGCTGCACCTGCCAGATGGCCGTTTTGCCATGATCGATACCGGTTACGCCGAAACCGCGCCTGGCCTGATCAAAAAACTGAAGCGCCTCGGGGTAAGCAAAATCGACCTTCTTATCATAACTCACCATGATAAAGACCATGCCGGCGGCTATCCATACCTGCTCGAGGCTTTTTCGGTCACAAAGGTGGTTCAGTCATACGACCCGCGCCAGAAAGACAAAAATCTCGTTGCGCCCGGCACCACGCTGCTGCATGACCTCAATCTGACGCTCAAAGCAATTGGTCCGGCGCGAAATCATGAAGATGAAAACGACGCTTCACTGGTTACCCGGCTTGAATTTGGCCGCATTGCCGTTCTGTTCGCTGCTGATTCGGTCGAAGAGGCCATGGCAGATATGCTGAAGCTCAAAGATAAAAAAGCACTGCGGGCCGATCTGTTGAAAGTGCCGCATCATGGCCGCTATAAAGGATTTTCGCCGCGCGATTTCTTTGCTGCAGACAAGCCTGACTTTGCAATAATCACCAGTGACGAGAAGGCTGGAGACCCGCCAGAAGGTTCTGTAATACGTATTCTCAAAGAATTTGGCACCAGGGTTCTTCTTACTGACGAGCTCGGTGATATTCAGTTTCTTTCAGACGGCGAAACATTAGACTATATACCCGGAGGAAAAAAATGACTCAACACGTTACCAGGGCAGTATTGAAGGGAAGCGCGTTCGCAGCTCTGCTGGCTTCAGCCACGCTGCTGTCTCCGGTCAATCTTTCGACGCCGGTTCAGGCCGCTCAGGATGCCATTTATGGCTATCAGACCCTGAGTTTCTCAGAAGCGAACGTCAGGGCTTTTCGCGCCATGGTCGCGGCTGAACAGAATGAAGTGGCAGTTGAACTGAACAAAAAATACGCCGACAAACCCGAGAAAGTTGCGAAAAATGCTGCGTTCATCGGTTACGCCCGCATTATTTCCGGCACTGATGAATTACTTAGCCGCATCGGTAAATCAGAAGGTTCATCTGAAGACCTCTCTCACAGCTTTGTAAGACTGCAGCGCCTGCACTACACGCTTCTTGCTGATCGCGGCAATGGCTCGATCGAGCCCAAACTTAAGCGCGGTTTCAAGATGCTGAAAAACATGGTCGGCAAGTCGATGGTTCTCAATGTTCCGAAAATGCGTGAGCCGGAAACACCGATCGGCGAAAGAGCTGCCGAACTAGAAGCTAAGAGACTTTTCCGGCCCGGCGAAAAAGCGCCGGTAAAAGCGGCCGAACTCGCCCACATGTCGGCCCTCGAAATTTCACGTCTGCAGCCGGCCGCCGATCACCCGGCCCTCAGCGGTAAAGAACCCGGTAATCACTATGCTGACTTCCTTGCTGAACTTACCAGCCTGATCAAAGCCTGTGAGCCGAAAAAGCTTGCCAGCTTCAATTTCGACTACGCCCGCCGCGTCGTTTTCTATGACGAACTCAAAGAAGATGCCACTTCGCCGAAAATCCGTGTTAAAGACCGCTATGGTATCAACTGGGGCCTCAAATGGGGCGACGAAGTGCATACTGACGTTGCTCTTACCCGCCTTTTCATAGACCTCGGCGGCACCTATGTCGACCCGAAGTTCTATTCTGGCCCGGGCGAAACAATTCTCGTGCTCGATTCGCCGAAAAAGAGCAAAGAAGGTGCGGTAACCTCTTTTGCCCAGCTTGCCACCAATCTGTTGAATTCCAAATTTCAGTTTCATGCCGAGCGTTATCTGTTGCCCGGCCGTGAACTGGTTAAAGACGCCGGCGGCCAGATTCTCGGCCACGGTATTGTCGACGAAGCAATGCTCGAACGCGAATCGATCGATAAAAAATACCTCGGCGCCCCTTATGTGCTTTTCAAAGAATGCCAGCTGTCATTCTTCAACCCGGCCGTCAAACGCTTCGGCGGCATCGCCCTCAGCAATGTCGGTGCCGTTGAAGACCGCGTTGCCCGCTCTTCTATCGTTTTCAACTGCTGGATCAAAAATAAAGACATGAAAGACGACAACTCGCGCGCCGCCCTTCTTTACAACCCCAAGACCGGCGAATTCGACCGTACGGTTGAATTTCAGAGCGACCTGGGCTGCACTCTCGGGCATATGCGTCCTTCCGGCGAAATAAACTCATTCGAAAGTTCGTTCGTCGTAAAAATGATCAACAGCATCGGTTTCTCGATGAAACCGCTTTATGTTCCCGCTTCCTGGAAAGCCTGCACCTGGTCAGACGCCCGCTGGATGGCCCTGCGTATTGCAAAGATCACCCGTGTCGACCTCGAAAGATGCTTCGCCGAAAGTGGCTGGCCGACCTTTGTACAGCATCTCGCTATCGAAAAGCTTATTTCCCGTCGCAATGAACTGATTGAACCGTTCAGACTCGATCTCGACGGCATCAAGCCGATCGAATGCGACCCGAATCTGACGCTGACCGTTAAGGTCGACGGCAAAGAATATCAGCCGGTAAGAAATGGTGCTATCGCCGCCGATTGCCCGCTGGTTCAGAACCTCGAAGCCGGCATTCACGCTGAAGGTCTGGCGACCGTAATCAGCCGCAAGCACGACTGACCCCGCGCCGTTAACCGGTAAACCAAAGGCCCGTCCGGCCAACTCCCGGGCGGGTTTTCCTTTTCTGCTCAATAAAAATTCGCGGGATACCGATAAATTGAGAAGATAAGATTTACCGATAAACAGGAGCGAACATGTCGACAGATCTGCTCGAGCAGTTTCTGAACTATCTTGCCATTGAGAAGGGCCTGCGCCCCAAATCTCTGGAAGCATACCGCCGTGACCTTCAGGACTGGCTCGACTTTGCGGCCGAACGTGAGAGGGCGGTAACCAGTGGTTCAATTGACAGCGTGCTCAGCCTTTTTCTCGTGCATATGCATGATCGGGGCCTGTCGCCGCGTTCGATGGCGCGAAAATCTTCGGCTCTCAAGGGCTTTTATAAATTTCTGCAGCGCGAAGGCCATATAACAAGTGATCCGACCGCGCTTCTCGAACGACCGAAGATTGGTCGACCTCTGCCAAAGGTGATGAGCCAGCAGGAAATCGAGCAGATTCTCCAGCAACCCGATCTTTCGACCGCTTTCGGGCTGCGTGACCGCGCTATTTTAGAAATTCTCTATGCAACCGGCATTCGCGAATCAGAACTGATCGACCTGAAAATCGGCAATCTCAATGCTGCGGCCGAGTTTCTGACCGTAATCGGTAAAGGCGGTCGCGAGCGTATCGTGCCGGTCGGCCTTTATGCGATCAATGCCGTTAATGAATATATAATCAAGGGCCGGCCGCAGTTGTGCAAGGATATCACTGAAAGAACCCTGTTTCTTAATCCATACGGCAAGGCCATGTCACGCATGGGTCTGTGGAAAATCATCAGGAAATACGCCCTGCAGGCCGGAATCAATCGCGACGTATCACCGCATGTATTCAGACATTCGTGCGCAACCCACATGCTTGAAGGCGGGGCCAGCATCATGGCGGTTCAGGAGATGCTCGGTCACGTCGATGTTTCAACGACCCAGATTTATACCCATCTCACCAGCAAAGATCTGCAGAATATACATCGAAAGGCACACCCAAGAGGCAAATGAAACCGTTTACAGCAGAATACGGTCGCTGGCGCATCGTCATGATGCGCCTGGTGCTGTTCTGCCTGGTTTTCAATATTCTTATGCCCCAGCCGGTTGCGGGTCTTGAGATGCTGCAGGGTGCAAAACCCGCCGCTCTCGACCCGGTTCTGCTGAAAAAAATCAAGACTGCTGTCTCGACAGGGGCGGCTCAGGTTAAGGCCGCCGCTGCAGCCTCAACCTCGAATGCAGCTGCACCTGCTTCTAAGACCGCAGTGATTGCCGGGCCGCTTAAGTCTGCAGTGGCAACGAAGTCAGCAAAAACATCTCAGGCAAAACAGCCGGCAAAATCCACGTTGCCCAAAAAGGCACCGGTGCCAGACAAGCTGCCGGTCAAAATCGTTACTGCCGCCGCTTCTGCCACAACAGCTGCAGCTCCCGCCAAACCGGTAAAGGCTGCCGCCAATGTCGAATTATCTGTTCAGTCGGAGACGGCATCTGCCGCAATAGCAGCCTCTTCAGATGCTGAAGATGAATGGGAAAATTTTCTCTGCGAAGATTCTGAAGCGGTCGAATTCGAAGATCAGGAAATCTCTGCCGACAGTGTTGCTCTGGGGCCGCTGGCACCAAAACCCTTGACCTTCAGCGAGCCAACGCGTATCAAAACGCCGCCAGCCCAAGTGCTGCAGTATGCAAAAAACTTCTGGGACGAAGCCGATCACCAGATCGAAAAGCGCAATATCAGCATTTCTGGTACCAAAAGCTTTGAAATGAAGCAGTCTGAGGTTTCCGGCGATATCGGTCACTTTTCGACCGAAAATTATGATTCATACCCGGGTTTTAAACTCGACCAGAGCCTGCACCTCGAGATTGACGGCAATATTACCGAAAACTCGACAGTGCATGCGGTTCTCGACGATAAGGAAGACGAAGATCGTCGATTTACAGTGAATATCGATGGCCCGGTCTGGAAATTCGTCATGGGTGATTTCCCGCTTGCTCTTGAAGGCACCGAATTTTCGCTGTTCCGCAAAGAAGTGCGCGGTATTCTGGCACAGGGCTCTTTTCATGAGCGCTTCAAGTCGATCTTTCTCTTCTCACAGTCAAAAGGTCTGGCCCGGCGTGAGCAGTTCAGAGGCGCCGGTCAGCAGCAGGAATTCCGCATGCAGGCAAGCCCGATCGTGCAGAATTCCGAAAAAGTCAGCCTCGATGGCAAACAGTTGACGCGCGGCAGCGACTACCTCGTCGATTATGAAGATGGTCTGATCAAATTCCTGCCACATATTCTGCCAATTGAAGTTACGCGCTGGATCGTCGTCGAATACGAAGTTGCCGATGAAAACATGGCGTTCAGCCGCAATCTGTTCGGCACCCGCCAGATTTACACCCACAGCGAAGGGCGCAGTCTTGCCATGACCTGGCTGACTGAAATTGACAGCACGACGCCAAAGGCTGGGGTTACGGCTTCTTCGACTGTGACGCCAATGCAGCACGACCTGTTCTCGGCCGATGCTGACTGGGCGGTGTCGCACAATCTGTCGGTTAAAGCTGAAACAGCGGTTTCGCGAGTCGACCCGAACCGCAATTCAGAAGCGACGAAGGCTGATCGTGCCTTTGTCGGCAATGCAACCAGATTTGGTCTGACCGGTAAAAATGATCGCGCTGAAGGCGAAATATCCTGGCGTCGGATTGATAAGGATTTTAAAGTTGTCGGACGTGAGGGCGGCGTGCTCGAACTGGGCGAACGCGGCCTGGTCAACGACATCATGAGCGGCCGGGCCCGCCTGAACTATAAATTCACCGGTGCGGTCAGCGCTTTTGCTGATGGCGAACAGTCAGAGACCAACCTTGATCATGATCAGACTCTTTCTGCCGTTGACTATCGCAACTATAACAGCGGCTTCATCTGGACCGCCAACCCTGATACGCGTCTTGAAGTGCGTGGCGGCCGGCAGTTCGACCGCGAAAACGGACCGGCAACCAGTTCAGACCTGACGCGTGATACTGCCGCCGTCGTTTATGACCGCAAAATCGGCAAATTGAATACTCAGGCCAAAGTTAACAAGACCGGCTATGATGACGCGGTAAACCTGGCGTCTGATTCTGAAGTTCTCGAAATGAACTTCACCATGGGGGCCCAGGCCGACGAGACCATGTCATGGAACGCCGGTGTTTCGCGCATTGCGGTTGAAGACGAACTGGTTAAGGCTGGTCTCAGATCAGAAACAAGAAACTACAATCTCGATCTTAACTATGAACCGAACCGGGTTTTCAATGCCCGCGGGCTTTTCCAGTGGCGGCGCGAAGATGATTTTCTCGCCAATTCGCGTGCCGATACCGAAATCGCTGACTCACAGCTGCGCTATGAGCCGACGCGCGACCTGCGCACCCAGCTGAAATACAAGATCGAAAACACTTCCAAAATTATCCGCGACCCCGATCTTGACCCGGCCAAGTATATTTTGCCGCCCAGTCTGCCAAATACGACCCAGAAAGAAGCCGAAATTCTCAACCGCTTCGAGAACCCGGTTCAGAAGACGACTGCCAATTTTATTACCGATTATCGCATCAATCACTATCTGCAGGCCTATTTCGACTGGCGCCGCCGCGACCTGCAGGACCAGAAAACCGATATCAAGGTTGCCAGCAACGACCGGCGCACTTACGAACTGCGCTATACACCTTTCGAAAAAATGCTGGTGACGACCGAATATGAAGAGGGCTTCAACCGTAATCACGAGCCGCAGAGCGAGCTGCGCGACAACATCAAATCACTGCAGCTGCGCCACGAGTTTACTGCCGGCTACATTCTCGATGCCACCTATGAAGAGAAGCTCGAAAACGATGTTTACATCGATGCCAACGATACTTTCACCAAGAGCAAAATCATGGGTCTGCAGCGCCAGTTCAGCCACTGGGCCAGTCTCGAACTTGGTCTGCAGCATAACGACATCAAAGCCGCCGAGCCGAGCCTTGAGTGGGAAAAGCGTCTCGCCGTCGTGCTGACGCCCGTTTCCCGCAGCCAGCGCTACCGCTTCTTTGCCACCCACAAAGATATCAGCGCCAGAATCAGCAGTGAACATTATGAGGGTGGCGTTAATTTTTCACAGTTCATCGGTACCGACACGATCATTGACGGCGAACTCAAGCGGGTGCATTCGTCGAAAGGTCTCGTCGGCCAGGGCTACGACGCCACCGTTTTTAACGCCAAAATGGTCATAACTTTTTAAACCCTTTGTCTGGCCGGCTTTCAAGGCCGGATAAAAATAAATTTAAAAAAGTATTGACAAACAAAAACAAACAATATATATTGATCTAGTTGAACGAACAGATCATTGACAATAGAATCGGTAGCCGCAAGGCAGTTGCTTCTGAGCTCCGGCAGGTTCCGGGCAGCAATCCAAAGATGGGTGCAGATGTCTGGTGACAGGCAAAACGACCCTGAAGAGAATCAATAATCTCGGGTTGCGCGTAACCGAAGAAGAAGCAGGTGTCATAAGGCACAAACTCCATGGGGGGAGGGCTCCGCATCGACGGAGAAACCAACTTCAACCGCAGAAAAACTCTACGAGGGCCACAAACCCTGAAAGAGGAAGGATAACATCCAGGGCGGTGAAGCCTGATACCCCGAAGGACAAAAGGTCATGAGAGTTGCCATCGCGACGAAGGAGTGAAATCCGACGACGTAGGAGGCGCTTCAAACCGGGAGCAAAGCTTCAAGGTATGACCGAATCTCAAGATGGAAACCGGCTGCTTGCAGTACGGGGCCAGAGAAAGCCAGGGTCGGGTTGAACGTAAGTTCGGCGGCCAGGCAGTGGGAACTGCCAGCAATTTCTGGAAGAAAACCATGTAGAGACGGTGACAGCGTAGAAGCAGGGCAACTGAAAACAGTTGTCGATCGGTTCGAGGTAAGACTCTGAAGATCAATACCCTGGGAGTGCCAGCGGGGTGGAACAAACCCGCAAGCTGTTAAGACGCAAGTTCTGCTGAGAGGTTGAGAAAACCTGGGAGCGGAATGCGACAGGGCCGGAATCCTGTTTGTCACGTCTGACGGTGACGGCGCTAAGAGGGCAGAAACCTCAGGAGGCGTTGGCGTTATCCAGCCAATGAAGATGTGTGTAGTACCTTGCAGTCGGCAGAAGTTCACAAGAGAATAGAAAGACTTGATTAACTTCCAGTCTGGTGGTTGTATCGAAGGCCTCGAGGGCGATGAACGTCTGAGGCTTGGCGTAACCAATGCGCGTCATAGTGCAGCCACGTTAAAACTCTAAAGGATATGTAACGACACGAAGGGGGAATCAGTAACGGTGACGTGACTGATGAACCATACATCGATAAGTCTTCAAGAAGGAACACCGATTCTAATCTGCAAGTTCAACAGACAGCCCCCCGTTAAACGGGGGTTGTTTCTTTTAGGCGATTTAGCTTTTGGTCGGACCAGCCGAGAAGCTTTAAAAAAGCCGAAAAAGGTGACAAAATTGGCCATTTTTTTGCCTTAGAGTGCCCTTTTTCTCTGCGAAAATGATGCTCTAAGCTTTTTTCACTGATAAATAAAAAACCGCCCGGTTTCTTTGACCGGGCGGTTCTGTTTAACTCGTTCTATATTTTTAATCCTGGCGGTAATTCAGGCCCAGTATCAAGCCGTAATCGCGTTTGTAACCCCATTCAGACTGAACGGCAAACGGCACGCCGACCGAAAACTGCCAGTTTTCGTTGAACCAGGCCAGACCGAGCAGCATATCGACGTTGCTGCCATCCGGGCCTTTTTCCATTGTCCATGCTGGCGCATCGATTTCGGCCAGGGCGACGCAGTTCGGATCGAGCAGATATTCGAGGCTGGCCCGCGGATTGATTTTTGAAATACCGTCGCGCGGATCGTTGGCAAGAGTCAGATTGAGGTGACTGTTCCAGCGGCTGGTCAGTTGCCGCGAGTAGGCGCCACCGATCTGGAACCAGGCACCGCGGGTCGCTTCGGCCGGCCCGATCTGCACGCCGGCGCGGGTTTTGTCGGTCATGTTCAGCATTGGCTGATGGTAATTGCCTGAAGCAAAGCGGCCTTCGAAATGCAGGCTGATGGCCTGAAATCCGGCGTAGTCACGCCAGATCTGATAGCCGACGCGCAGTGCCGGGTCGTGCATGCCGTTGAATGAAACGTTATTTTCGAGCCCGGTGCGGCTGACTTCCCATGACTGAACCGGTATGGTCAGACCTGCCATCAGCTTGTGCCGCAGAAACAGAACATTCATCGGCATTACCCACTGGCTGCCCGACATTTCGAAACCATTGAAATCGAACTTTTTGTAGCTGTCATAACGGGGCTGAATGCCGACGATTAACGCCCGTTCCTCAGGATACCAGGCACTTTCTGTGTTGAAAAGCCCATGAAAGCCTTTTGCATTCGCAAAATACTGACTGATTTTGCCGGTTTTGATGTCTTCCGGCAGCTTGAGGTCGGTGTTGACAAATCTGGGTGCTGGCATCTCATCGGCGGGGGTTTCAGGGTCAGCACCGGCTCCGGCAATTTCTCTAATAGGGTCTTCATCGTCTTCTGGCAGAATGCTGTCAAAAACACTTTTGCTGCCAGCCGAATCAAGAAATGACAGGTCAACTTTTTCGACCGGCTTCGCAATCGGGTCAGAAGCCAAATTTTTCGAGATACCGGCATTCGAGAATACCGATTTCGGCCCCGGGGTTTCAAGGTCGTCGAGTCTTGCATCGACGGGCATTCTCAATCTGCTGCCGATTTCAAGGCGGTTTGGCTTGATTCCTGGGTTGGCTGCGGTGATTTCTTTCCAGCGTTCTGAAGATCCTAGATATTTTGCGGCGATTTTAGCGAGGGTGTCGCCCTTCTTAACCGTATAATAGCCGGAAAAGCTGACTTCGCTGTCGGTTGAAATTTTTTCTGGACCGCAGTTAGCTGGCGCAGCAAAGCTGGCTCCCGGCCCGGAAATCATTCCGAGGCTCAGAAGCAGGGCAATGGTGCTCCTGAATGCGCCTTTTTTCTTCATTCAGCCCTTCTTTCGACAAAAAAAGATTAAAATCTGTTCAATCACCAATATCGACAGCACGAAAAAATTCTTTAACCATTTTTGAAATTTTTCTGCATTCGTTTCAGCTGGGCTTAAAAAAATGCAACAACCTGCCGATTAAACAATTGTTATGACACGAAAAACACTGTTAACTGTTCTCCTGGCGTCGCTTCTGGCAGTTGCCTATACCGGGCGGGCAACCAGCTCATCGCTTGGTATGGCTGTGGTTCTGTCTGGTGGAGCCAACTTTAGAATGGCACCAGACATGAAAAGCCGTCTGATCAAAACTCTGCCGCGAGGCACTGAAGTTGAACTGATGGCCGATGTTAACGGATCCTGGTTCAGGGCCAGCCATGATGGTCGAACCGGTTATATTCACAATTCCCGGGTCGAATGTCAGGTCGGCACCCCGCTGCCGCAGAAAGCGGTCTTTCGCGGCGCACTCGTCACTGCCCGCCAGGAAGCCGTCGTCGCTTTTTCCAGTAAAAACTGGTCTGAAGTGATCAGACTGCTCCATCCCTGGTCAGATCATCATGCAGTCGAGTTCAATGACCTGTTCATGCTTGGTATGGCTTTTCTCGAAGTTAAACAGCCTGACAATGCGCTCGTTACCTTTGAGCAGGCGATTGCAAGACACAGAGGTGCCATAGACACTGCTTATATCGAAGCTCATCGCCAGCTTGGCGTCCTCTATCTGCAGCTCAAGCAATGGGAACTGGCTGTCGAGACTTATCAGCGGCTCATAGATCGCATGCCGGTGCTGGTCTGGGCAATGCTCGGAAAAGGCGAAGCCCTGGTTGCCGGCGGCAAAACTCAGGAAGCGGTGGTCGAATACACCCGCGCCGTTCATTGCGAACCGGAAAACCCCGAACCTTATGTAAAACTCGGCAATGCCTTCATGGTCAGCAAAGATTACAAAAATGCCATCAAGAGTTACCGTATGGCGCTGCAGAAACGCAACTCGCACGAAGAAGCCATCATCGGTCTTTCTGATGCTTATATCAAAACCGGGCATGTCGATACGGCAAGAAAGCTTCTTGTGAAGGCAAACGCCGCCAGCCCTGAATTTGTCAAGGTTCGCCGCGCTCTTGCCGAACTTGAACGTGGCGAAAAGGTGCAGATGCAGCTCGATCAGGCGCGCCACGAATTCAAGTCACTCTCTGAACAGATGGAACTTTCCGGTGTTGTTCCCCTGGAAGTATCGGTAATAGCCAGAATCAGACCACATCTCTATGAAGTGTGCCTGCCTTCAGGAAAACATGCGCTGCTGCGCACTGAAGCCCCAAAGCTTGCCGAAACCGAAGGAACCGTCAGCATTCTCGCCACCAGACACGCCGATGCCCGGGTTCAGGCCGAACTTAAAAAGAAAACCGATTCTGAAGAAGTGCCATACTTTAAGCAGATCACTGAGCATGACCAGCTGGCTTTTGAAAACATGCGCTTCAAACAGGAACAGAAAAAACGCCTGATCGCCCAGCTCGAAAAACAGCTGACCACCACGACAAACTGACTATTTAAGCCTATCAGCCAGAAAGGCCGCACCCGAAACGGTGCGGCCTTTCTTCTTTCGCGTCGGCTTGAATTAGGTCTTTATTTTTGTAATGCGATTGATTTATAATTGAAGAGGCTTTTGACACGTCGGTGCCCCTTGGCGCTGGCGATAAAAAGCAGCAGGTTCAGAATATAGTTGTGCAGAATCCCGTCAGACGCTGATCTGGCGTATAAAGATGTTGTTCAGGGGTAAATAAATCTATGCCGATAGTTACACTCGTACCGAGAAACGCCAGGCAGTGGCTGTTTCCCGCTCTGTGTGTCCTTGGCCTTTTTCTTGTGCTCTCTTATGGTTGCGGTGGTGGTGGAGGCGGTGGGGGCGGCTCGATCGTTTTGCCACCCTACTCGACTAACGGCACAATAACCGGGTCGGTGACGTCGAGCGGTGATATCATCGCCAATCTTGCCGATATGCAGGCCGGCATTAGAGCAGCCGGCGTGCCGCAGGCCGAAATATGGCTTGAAGACAACCCATCGCTGAGAACAACTTCTGGTCTCAATGGCGCCTTTTCGCTTGAAGGCGTTCCTTTTGGCAGCAACCGACGCGTTGTTGCCAAGTTTTTCAATCAGCTTACCCAGAAAACCTACAAGATCCGCAGTAATCCGCTGACGGTTTCAGAAACTGCAACCGTGGTAAATGCCGGCCAGCTCGGTGTTGAAGAAGCAACCAATCGGGTTCAGGGCTATCTTAAAGATACAGCCGGCAACCTGATCAAAGATGCACAGCTGACTCTGTGGGGCGAGTCGTTCAAGACCGATCTTGAAGGGCGCTTCATCACCCCTCCTCTGCCTCCGGGTGTAAATACCGCTGATATCGTCGTTGTTCAGGCGATTGGCGTGCAGCCAAGAACCATAAATGTTCCTTTTCAGAGCGATGTAACCCCTGACATCGATCTGGTTCTGACACCGACCGGCGCCAGCCGTGTTGCGCCGTTTGTGGCTCTGACCGCCGGCCAGACCCTGATTTCACCGAATCAGCAGGTTCAGATCAATGCCGAGGTTACCGACCCTGACGAAACTAACCGTGAGAACCTCAAAGTCGACTGGGAAGCAACTGCCGGCTCAATTGCCTCCAGCACCAATAAGTTCGTAAAACTCTGGACAGCTCCCTCAGCATCGACGATTGCCACCATTACTGTCACCGTAACCGATTCGACCGAACTCAGAACCGTTACCAGACTGGGGCTTAAAGTGGGATCGGGCGCCCAGCCAAACCAGAAGCCGGTCGCCTCAAATGTTCGCGTCAGTGGCAGTTCCGGCAATCTGCAGATTCTTTATAACCTTGCCGATGCCAACAATGATCCCCTTTCCATCAAGGTTTCATACAGTCTCGACGGCGGGCAGAATTTTACCCAGACCACCAGTCTGACTGGCAGTACCACGCAGGTTCTGCCGGGCAGTGACCGTTCGATTACCTGGCGTTCGGCCCTCGATGTGGTCGGCGCATATTCTCAGGTTGTCATTCGCATTACCCCTTCAGACGCCGCCGGCACCGGAACCAGCGCCGACTCAGCCGTCTTTGCCGTCAACAATGCTGCCGATAACCAGCCGCCGGTCGTAACCAATGTCGTAACTACCGGCACCTCTGGCGATATCAGAATCAGCTTTTCGCTTGCCGACGCCAACAATGACGCCTGCAGTGTCGTTGTTGCCTATTCTACCGACGGTGGCAGTACCTATGTTCCGACCACCAATATTACCGGTGCTACCACCGGCGTTCTTCCCGGCGTTGCCAGTCTGACCTGGAATTCGGCGGCCGATATCAGCGGCAATCAGTCTAATGTCAAAGTGAGGGTGACGCCAAGTGATGCTGCCGTTACCGGCACTTCCGGCATTTCGAGTGCCTTTGCCGTCAACAATGGCAGTCTCAGCGTGCCGGTAGTTTCGGCTGTTTCCACCAGCGGCTCTTCAGGCAATATAACCGTAACCTATAATCTTGCAGAAACCAACAACACCCCCTGCGGCATTTCGGTGCTGTATTCTACCGATAATGGCACAAACTATACTGCAACCACAAATATTACCGGTACTGTAACCGGGGTAGCACCGGGCTCGGGCAAAACCCTGACCTGGAATTCGTCAGCAGACATTCCTGGTAACCAGTCGGCAGTTAAGATTCGCATCATTGCCAATAATGGTTCGGCCAGCAGTGCTCCGGGCGAATCGCCGGCCTTTGCGGTCAGTAACAATACTCTGCCCGTTGTTTCCAACGTTGTCACCAGCGGCAATAACGGTAATATCAGCATTACTTATCAGCTTGCCGACGCCAATAACGACGCCTGCAGCATTGTTTTTGCCTATTCGATCGATGATGGTGTAACTTTCAGCGATTCCAGCAATGTTACCGGAACGGTAACCGGTGTCACTCCGGGTTCAGGCAAAACTCTGACCTGGAATTCAGCCGCCGACATTTCGGGTAACCAGAACAATGTCAAGGTGCGCCTGACTCCTTCTGATGCAGTTGACACCGGCACTGCCGGTATTTCTTCGGCCTTTGTCGTCACCAACAATAACCTGCCGGTGATCTCGGCGGTTACCACCAGCGGTTCTGCCGGTGATATCACGATTACCTATTCGCTCGCAGACCCTAATAACGACCCCTGCAATCTCAGTGTTTTCTATTCTATCGATAATGGCACGACTTTCAATGCCACCGCCAATATTACCGGCACTCTGACCGGGGTAACTCCCGGCATCGGTAAAACTCTTACCTGGGATTCAAAAACGGATGTTCCGGGCAATCAGAGCCAGGTTAAGATCAGGATCGTTGCCAACGATGGTTCAGGCTCGGGTTCGCCGGGCGACTCAGCTGCGTTTGCCATCAGTAATAACACCCTTCCCGAAATTTCGAATGTTGTCGCCAGCGGCACGACCGGCAACTTCGTTCTCACTTTCGAACTCGTCGATGCCAACAACGACCCCTGTAATGTTACCGTCGCCTATTCGACTGATGGCGGCACCACCTTTAAACAGACCACTAACCTGACCGGTAAAACCGCTGGTATCGCGCCTGGCGTTGCCAGCCTGACCTGGAACTCGGCCGCCGATATCAATGGTAACGAGGGTAACGTCAAGATTCGCATTACTCCGTCAGACGCGGTTGGCAGCGGCACTGCCGGCCTTTCGCCGGTGTTTGCGGTCAGCAACAATAACCTGCCGGTGGTTTCTGCCGTCACGACCAGCGGTGCTTCGGGCAATGTCACGATCACCTACACCCTTGCCGATCCGAATAACGATGCCTGCAATATTACCGTCTATTATTCAACTGACGGCGGTTCGAACTACATTGCAACCACGAATCTGACCGGCACTTTAACCGGGGTAACTCCAGGCAGCGGTAAAAGCCTGACCTGGAATTCAGCGGCAGATATTAACGGCAATTCAGATGTGGTTCGCATAAAAATCAGCGCCAGCGATGGTAATGGCGACGGTACGCCCGGTGAATCAGCGACATTTGCCATTTCAAACAACACGCCGCCGGTAGTGAGTGCGGTGTCAGCCTCAGGTAATGTCGGCAATATCGTCGTTACCTTCAATCTGGTCGATGCCAACAGCCACCCCTGCTCGATTGGTGTGTTCTATTCTATCGACGGTGGCGCAAACTATACCGCGACTGCCAATATCACGGGTAAAACTTCAGGCATCAATCCAGGTGTCGCCAGCATAACCTGGAACTCAGCCGCTGATATCAACGGCAATCAGAACAATGTTAAAATCCGAATTGTGCCGAATGACGGCATTGCCGAAGGCACAGCCGGCGATTCCGCCGCTTTTGCGGTTACCAACAACAACCTGCCGACGGTTGCAAATGTTACGACTACCGGTAGTTCTGGCAACATAACCATTACCTACAATCTCTCTGACCCGAATAATGATCCTTGTAACATTACCGTCTATTATTCAACCGACAACGGTGCCAACTATACTCAGACTACCAGTATCAGCGGCACTCTGACCAATGTAACCCCCGGCAGCGGCAAAACCCTGACCTGGAACTCAGTCGCTGACGTTAATACCAACTCTTCGAACGTTAAGATCAAGATTGCCGCCAGCGACAATATCGGAAACGGCACGCCGGCCGAATCACCGGTTTTTGCCGTCAACAACAACCAGCTGCCGGTCGTTTCTGCTGTCACCACATCGGGCAACAGCGGCGATATTACCATTTCCTATACTCTTGCCGATGGCAATAACGATGCCTGCAATATCGCCGTCTTTTATTCAACCAACGACGGTTCGACTTATACGCAGACCACGAATTTCACCGGCTCGGCAACCAATGTGCTGCCGGGTACCGGCAAGACCCTGATCTGGAAATCAGTTCAGGACGTGAACCGCAATGTGGCAACCGTTAAAATCAGACTGGTTCCCACTGACAAGGTCGGCACCGGCACCGGTGCTGAATCAGCGACCTTCGCCGTCAACAATAACCAGCTGCCGGTCGTGACCAACGTCGTCACTTCAGGCAATTCAGGCAACATCGCGATAACCTTCGACCTTGCCGACGGCAATAATGACAGCTGCAAAGTGGCGCTGGCTTATTCCACAGACGGCGGTACGACTTATATTCCGACTGTCAACGTAATTGGCAATACAACCGGCATTACCCCTGGAACCGGTCGAAGCCTGAGCTGGAATTCGACCGCCGATGTGACCAGCAGTCAGGCGAACGTCAGAGTCAGGGTGCAACCGGCTGACAGCGTGGGCAGCGGCACGGCCGGGATCTCACCGGCCTTTGCCATCAGCAACAATCAGCCGCCGGCTGTTACCAATGTTGTTCCTTCGGGCTCGGTTGGCGATATTACCGTCACCTACACACTCGCAGACAGCAACAATGACCCCTGTTCGATCGTTTTCTATTATTCGATCGACGGCGGTAGCAATTATTTCCAGACCGGCAATGTAACCGGCGATACCACCGGCATTCTGCCCGGCGCCAGTCGCAGTATCGTCTGGAACTCATCGACCGATATTCCCGGCAGTCAGAGCAATGTTCGCGTCAAAATTCAGCCGAACGACGGAAGTGTTAATGGTGCTGAAGGGCAGTCGGCAGTTTTCTCGGTCAACAACAACAACCTGCCGGTGGCCAGCAATGTTACCACCTCAGGAAACTCTGGAAGCATAACGGTTACCTACAACCTTGCTGATGCCAATGGCGACAACTGTGCCATCAGCGTTTTCATCAGCAAGGATAACGGCACTACCTTTACTCAGACGACCAATATCAGCGGAACTACCACCAACATACCGCCAGGCAACGGCAAAACCATCACCTGGGATTCAACTCAGGATGTAACAGGCAACGTGGCGCAGGTTAAGGTGAGAATCGTGCCGCGCGACACCACCGGCACCGGTGCTGCTGCTGACTCTGCGGCTTTTGCCGTCAACAACAACAGCGCGCCGGTAGTCAGTAATGTGCTTGCCAGCGGCACCTATGGTGATATCACCGTCACCTATACGCTTGCCGACAATGAAAGCGACCCCTGCTCGATCGCTCTTGCATATTCGATTAATGGTGGAACCAGTTATACTGCTACGACCAATATAACCGGCACAATAACCGGTGTTGCACCTGGCACACGCACCCTGGTCTGGAAGTCTGCTCTCGATTTTTCGACCGACCAGGCTGCGGTTAGAGTAAGAGTTACCGCCAACGACGGCAATGCAACCAGCGCTCCGGCCGATTCGGCGTCATTCGCCGTTACCAACTCAAATCAGCCGCCGACGATCAGCAGTGTAACCACAACCGGCACCACCGGTGCGATCACAGTTAATTACACGCTGGCCGATCCGAATTCTGACCCGTGCAGTATTGCGGTATTTTATTCGACCAATGGCGGCGCGAACTACGCTCCGACTCAGAATATTACCGGTCAGACGACTGAAGTTGCGCCGGGCACCCGCAGCATTCTCTGGAACTCTCCGCCTGATATCAACGGCAGTATTGGTAACGTCAGGGTTAAGGTCATTCCGACCGACCGCGGTGGCGCCGGTACCGGTGCTGAATCCGGAATCATTTCTGTCGACAACATTGGTCGACCCGTTATCAGCAACGTAACAACCTCAGGTGCACGCGGCAACATCGCAATCACCTATGATTACAGCGACCCGAACAGTGATGCCGGTGCTTTGCAGGTCTGGTATTCGCTCGATAATGGTATCAACTTCATCAGGAGCAGCTCTCTGACCGGCCAGCTGACAGCGATTACTGCCGGCGCTGGCAAGACAATAACCTGGAACTCGGCCGCCGAAGTGAGCGGCAGCTATTCTCAGGTGAAGATTCGCATTCTCATGAGTGATGGTACCGGCATCGGAACGCCGGGCACTTCGAGTGCCTTTTCCCTCAGTAACGATGGCCTGCCAACCGTTCTGCGTATCGTAAATTCCGGCACTTCAGGGCAAATAGCGCTTACATACGACCTCCAGGATCCAAACAACGACCTGTGTTCTATCGAAGTTTTTTACTCCGTTGACGGTGGGTTGAACTACGCCAAAACCACAAATCTGATGAGTGGCCTGCAGACGCAGATCGTTCCGGGTACCGGCAAAACCATCACCTGGAATTCTAATCTAGATATTCTTGGCTATTATCCGAATGCGCGCATCAAGATCATCGCGAGCGACCCGCTGGGTGCCGGTATTCCGGCTGAATCGCCTTTGTTTGTTCTGCGTAATAATCGTCTGCCGGCGATATCTTCAGTTTCTACAAGTGGTAACAGCGGTGATATCAGTGTTACCTATACTCTTGCTGATGCCGACAGCGATGCCTGCAGCATTACGCCGGAATATTCCACCGATAATGGCATCAACTGGTTTCCGACCTTCAGTATTACCGGCAGCCTAACCAATGTGACCCCAGGTGCCGGGAAAACTTTTACCTGGCGCTCGGCCGATGACTTTCTCAGCACCTATTCGCAGGTCAGACTGCGCCTGACGCCCAACGACGGAGTCGCTAACGGCACCCCGGGCATGACCACCGCCTTTGCTGTCGCCAACAACAGTCTGCCTTCGATTACCAACGTGACCACTAGTGGCACTGCTGGCGCAATCACCGTCAACTTTGACCTTGCCGATGCTGAAAATAACCCCTGTTCAGTAGCTCTGCATTATTCTCTCAACGGCGGTGTCAGCTACAGCCAGTCGACATTTATCAGCGGCCAGACCAGCAACGTTCTGCCGGGCGCTGGTAACGTCATCGTCTGGGAATCAAGCAACAATGTGACCACCAACGTTGCCGACGTGAGGGTACGTCTGGTGCCGAACGATGGCACCGGTAACGGCACCGCTGGCGTTTCGTCGGCATTTTCACTGAACAACGATACCAACGCGGCGCCGGCCATTACGGCTTTGAGCCGCACAGGCACTACCGGCAATATCACTTTCACCTATACGCTCGCTGATGCCAATGGCGACGCCTGCTCGATCAAGCTTTATTATTCTACTGATTCAGGCACAACTTACTATCAGTCGAGCAGTATCAGCGGCGCCACAACCGGAGTACTGCCTGGTTCAGGCCGTAATCTGGTCTGGAACTCTGTCGCCGATGTTAATTCAACCGTCAACGGCGTTCTGGTTAAACTTGTACCTCAGGATGCCCGTGCCGAGGGCACAAGCATGACTTCGGCTGCCTTTAATGTAACCAACAATACTCTGCCGGTGGTTTCAAGCGTTTCTGTTACCGGCGACAGCGGGCCGATTTCGGTTTCTTATACCCTTGCCGACAGCAATACCGACCCGTGTAATGTCACTGTTTCTTATTCGATCGATGGTGGACTTACTTTCAATCCGACTTCGAATATCAGCGGCACCGTGACCGGTGTTGCTCCGGGAAGCAACCGTTCACTGACCTGGAATTCTGCTGCCGACATCAATGGAAATCAGACCGGCGTGCGAATTCGCATCTCTGCCAGTGACCCGTTTGGCGCTGGTACAAGCGGCGAAACCGTTTCTTTTACTGTTAACAACAACAAGCTGCCGGTTGTGAGTTCGGTAACCACCAGTGGAACCAGTGGCAACATTACGATTACCTACAATCTCAATGATGAAAATGGCCATACCAGTTCGATTCAGGTGTTCTATTCGATCGATGGCGGTGTAACTTATCTGCCGACCGATGATCTGAGTGGTACTACCACCAATATCGCCACTGGCACCGGTAAAACAATTGTCTGGAATTCCGCCCTGGCCATCAATCGCAACCAGACCGGCGTCAGAGTGCGTGTGGTTCCGAGTGATCCCTATGGTGCAGGAACTGGCGGCAACTCGGCTTCATTCAATGTTCTGAACAACCAGGCTCCGGTTATCAGCGCGATCACACCGACAGGAACAACCGGAAATGTCGTTATCACCTATACTCTGGCTGACGCCAACGACAACCCCTGCTCGGTTCTCTTCTATTATTCGACCAATAATGGCACGACCTATACTCTTTCTACCAATGTCACGGGCCAGACTTCTGCGCTGAGTCCCGGTAGTGGCAAAGTTCTGACCTGGAACTCAACGGCTGACATCAATACTGACAATGCCACGGTCAAAGTCAGACTGGTTGCCAATGACGGCGTTGTCAGCGGCACTCCGGCAGATTCGGCCACCATAAGCATTCTCAATAACCGGGCCCCGATTGTCAGCAATGTTCGCAATTCTGGCACGACCGGCGATATAACCATTACTTACGACCTTGAAGATGCCAACAGCAACCCCAGTTCGCTGAGTCTGGCATATACCATCGACAATGGCACCACCTATACTGCCATCGCTGCCGGTAATATCACCGGTCTTACTTCAGGCATCACTCCCGGAAGCAATCGCACAGTTACCTGGAATTCTGCGGCCAATATTACCGGCAATGCGGCTTCGGTAAGGGTCAGACTGATTGCCAACGATGGCCTGACAAACAGTGCGGCAGCTGAAACTGCCGGCTTTGCGGTTACCAATAACAATCTTCCCATTGCCAAAAATGTGGCCTGGGTAGCCGGAACGTCTGGAAATATCAGCATCCAATACGATCTTGAAGACACAAACCTTAATAATTGCTCGATGACGGTCTATTATTCATTAGACAATGGCGTAACCTATGCTCAGGTTAATCCGGCCAATCTGTCTGGTGATGTTTCCGGGGTCGCCCCGGGAACCAGCAAAGGCATTGTCTGGAGCTCTGCAACTGAAGTCCCTGGCTCTTCAAGTCAGGTAAAAATCAAGGTTCTGCCGAATGACGGAACCGGTAACGGCACGCCCGGCGAAACCAGCGCCTTCACGGTTTCAAACAACAGCGCTCCGGCAGTATCCGCTGTAACGACCTCGGTTGTCGGTTCGACGGTTACGATCAACTATACTCTGGCTGATGCCAACTCTGACGCATGCTCGATTGTGGTTTACTACTCGACCGACGGCGGCACCACCTATGCGAGCACCACATTTCTTACCGGTACGACCACCGGTATTGCTCCAGGTGCCCGTACCATCGACTGGAATTCGGCCAATGATTTCAAGAGCAATTCCGGCAACATCAGGGTGAAGATTGAACCCAACGATGGCAAGGTCGCTGGTGTTCCGGGTATTTCGAGCACGTTTGCCCTTTCCAACAACACGATGCCGGTGGTCACCAACCTGGCGGTTGGCGGTTCAGCCGGTGCGATAACCATCGGTTACGATCTGGCCGATGCCGAGCAGAATGCCTGCTCGATCGAAGTCTATTATTCGACCAACGGTGGTATTACCTATACGCGCACGACGAATCTGACTGGCCTTACCAGTAATCTGGCCCCGGCTACCGGCCGGTCGATTACCTGGAACTCAGGTGATAACTTTACCGGCAAGTCAACGGCTGTTTATGTGAGAGTTGTTGCCAACGATGGTTTTGGCAATGGCACTCCTGGCGTCAGCGGGCCGTTTACTGTCAACAACAACTCTGTTCCGGTCATCAGCAGCCTCGTTACGACTGGCAGCTCAGGTGATATTACGCTCAGCTTCAACCTGGCTGATGCAAACAGCCATACTTGTGACCTGTCAGTTGATTATTCTCTCGACGGTGGTACCACCTGGGCTTCTGCAACCGGCATTACTGGAACTCTCGTTGGAGTTACCCCGGGTACCGGCCGCACCCTTGTCTGGGCTTCACGTGGGACATTCGTTAACAACCAGGCCAATGTGCGCCTGCGCATTACCCCGAGCGACCCGTACGAAACCGGTGTGGCGGTTCCAACTTCTGCGTTTGCGGTTAACAATAACCGGGCACCCTCGATCAGCAATATTGTTGTGTCAGGAACTTCAGGCAATATTTCCGTCAGCTATTCTCTTGCCGATCTCGATAATAACGCCTGCGGTGTAACCGTTGCCCAGTCGGTTAATGGCGGGCCGTTCAATGTGACTGCCAATGTCTCAGGCAGTGTCAGTTCAGTTTCGCCCGGAAACGGCATCAATTTGGTCTGGAACAGTGTTGCTGATGCGATTACCTTCTCATCGAACGTCAGGCTGCGCCTGACGCCAAACGATGGTATTGTGGCAGGCACCGCCGTCGATTCGGCCGTTTTCACTGTCAATAACGTCAATGAACTGCCGACGATCAGCAATATCTCGATCACCCAGGCCGGCAAAGTCGCGACCTTCACCTTCGACCTCGCCGACGCCAACAACGACCAGTGCAGCGTTGCCGTCGCCTATTCGCTTGATAATGGCTCCACCTGGCAGACTGCCAACAATGTTGTCGGTGATCTTGCCAGTGTTCTGCCCGGCACCGGCCGCCGTGTCACCTGGCGTAATTACCCCGACATCGATACCCTGCAGAGCAACGTAAAAGTGCGCCTGCTCCCCAACGATACCAAAGCCAACGGCAACGCCGGTATCACCAGCACCTTCGTTATCGACAATTCACCCCCGGTAATAAGCAATGTCAGAGCAACCAGGCGTGGTGACAACGATTACGACGTCCTTTACGACCTGGCCTACCCCTCTGCAGAGCCAGGCTGTGATGTTGGTGTTTATTACACAACCGACGACGGCACCACCTGGACCCACTCTGCATCGGCGACAGCTGTCGTGGCTGGCAATGATAAAAGTCTGATCTGGTCCGCAACGACAGATTTGCCAGGACCAACCTACTACACTGCAAAACTTGAGCTGAGGCCTCTTGATAGTTCAATAATTGGTGTAGCAAGCCAGTCTGTGGCATTCCCGGTAAACAATACCAGTGCTCCGGTTCTTTCTGGTGCTACTCTTGTTTCAGAAGACCCTGTTGCCGGAAACTACAGAGGCAACCAGAAGATCGGGTTCACCATTACTGATGCAGACCTGTCAAACAGCTTTTCAATGACGATAGAATATACCATTAACAACGGTGTATCCTGGGCTCCGATTACTTCAAATGTGCCTCTGACAAATTTGCCGGCCGGAGCAAATGAAATAATCTGGGAATCATATAGAGACTTCGTTAACAGCAGTGCTCAAACCAGATTGAGACTTAAATGCAGTGATGGCGATCTTGTGAGCTCTGAAGTTCTTGTTCCAGGTGGCTTGTTTACGCTTAACAATGTTCATAAGCCCGATATAATTCGACAATTTATCGACGTTGATTCTTCCGGAAACTACACTAACGCAGCTTTAAGCTCTGACGGATTTGTTTATGTGTGGGGGCAAATGGCTGCAACTGGATATTATGTGGGCGATTCAACTGCCCACTCTGTTCCGACGCTTATTACTGGCGGGAACTGGCCGCCAATAATCGATGTTGCATGCACTGGCCAGGGATTGCTTGTTCTTGGCAATGACCAGACAATTCGTTGCGTTGGTTATAGTTCTTACGGCGAATTTGGTAATGGTACTACTGGTGCAAACTACAGTCCTGCAAGTAATATCAAACCAACTGGCCTTGATGGTCAGATCAAGGCTATCTCATGTTCTTATGCTCACACCTTGGCTTTGCATGAAGATGGAACTGTCAGAGCGTTTGGTTATAACACTAGTTATGGCGCATTAGGAGATGGCACTTTTACAAATCGTTCATCTCCTGTCACGGTGCTTGGTGGTCTGAGTAACGTTAAGGCTATTGCGGCTGGTGGCTATTCAACAGTCGGGTTCAGCCTGGCATTAACTAATGCCGGTGAAGTCTATTCATGGGGTTACAACGGCCAGGGGCAGCTTGGCCATGGCGATACCGCAAGCCGTAATTTGCCGGCAAAAATTCCAGGCTTAACGGGCGTCAAAGCAATAGCTGCCGGTGCAAACCATTCGCTCTTTCTTCTTGAAAATGGGAAAATTTTCTATTGCGGTAATGATGGCGTGAACACAGCTGCAGGTAACGTGCCGGTTGAAGTTATTTCACCGCTGTTGGTAGATATTCAGAAAATTTTTGCCGGTCAGAGCGCAAACAGCCAGGGTTGCAGCTTTGCTGTTAATTCACGCGGCGAAGTCTTTGCCTGGGGCAATAATGCAACCTATGGCATTTTTGGCTTAAATAATGTTACCAATCAGGCCAGTCCGGTTAAGATACCTGGTATTTCAAGTATTTCCGCTATTGCTGTTGCAAAAACTGGTAACAAATGGTCAACCTTTGTAAGTAACGCGGCAACTGGCAACTCTGGTATCTGGAACGCCGGATATGGAGCAAGTTATTACCAGATGTCAAATACCAATACTACTGCCAATTATTTCTACCACCCATGATTTGAGTTCTGAGCTTGCCCGTGAGATCGATCGCGGAAGTGCGTTAAATAGAGTCATTTAGAAACTTAGCGGGGCAATTTTATGATTAAAATTGCCCCGCTAAGTTTCTTTTACTGAAACGGTTTTTTATTCGAATGCCGGTGGTGCGGGTTCGCTGAGGGTCTGGGGCCGGGCCGGGAAAATGGCAGAGAGGTCGATTTTCAGGCCGGCGAAAGTTTCTGAAACGAGAAGGTCGGTTTCGCCAAGAGTCACAGGTGACCTGAAATTGCCGTCTGGCCCAGCACAATAGATAGTTACGATGCGGTTGGTCGGGTCGATTAGCCAGTATTCGCGCACGCCGGCGCTTTCGTAGAGACGCCTTTTCTGAATGTGATCACGGCTGGCGGTGGCGGGTGAAATTACTTCGACGACCAGATCTGGAGCGCCGATACAGCCCTTCTCGTCGAGTTTCGTCTCGTCGCATACTACCGAAATGTCGGGCTGAACCACGTTGAAAATCTGATCTTCAGAACACTTGCCCGATGCCAGCCTGACATCAAAAGGGGCGATGAATACTGAGCATGGCCGGTTATCAAAAAAGTCGGCAAGGCGGCGAACCGCCGCCAGCAGAACTTCCTGATGCACCCGCAGTGGCGCATTCATGTTGTAAACCAGGCCGTCGATTATCTCGTAACGTTTCTGGTCATCCCATTTCAGGTAATCGGCGTATGAATAGCGCCGTTCTGGTGAATTCTTTTTGCCACGCATCAGAATTCTTTCCTGAGCTTACTGGCCGCCGGCGAGGCGGGCTTTGGCGGCGCGGGCTTCGATCTGGTCGCGGCCGTTGTCTTTTTCGATGACTTTCTGATACCAGAGCTGGGCGTCAGCGGTGCGGCCGATGGCCTGCAGAGCGTCAGCAAATTCGAGGGCTCTGACCATGTAGACCTTGTCGTCGGCCGGTTCGGGGTCGCGGGTGAACAGTTCTTCGTAAAGTGCCACGAGTTTGTCGTTCTGGCCTGATTTCTGGCAGGCGACCATCAGGCGGTTTTTCGCATCGGGCATCAGCGGTGTGTCGGGATACTGCTTCAGCAGATGTTCGAGCACGGCGATGACGTTGTTGTAATCGGGCGGATCTTCGCCGAGCAGATATAGATTAGACAGGCGCCAGCAGGATTCCTGGGCCTGGTCAGTCTGCGGGCAGCGTTCGATGACCTGCTTGTGCAGTTCCTTGAAGGTGTCGAGTTCCCATTTTTCGAGGCCGGTCATCTCGGTATACAGCTTGACCGCCAGTTCTTTCTGCTCTTCGAGGCTCAAGGGGCTCGATGCATTGTAGGCGCCATCGGCTGATGGATTGTAGGCCTGCGCCGAATCGTCGCTGGTCGACGGCAGAGTTTCGGTTTCAGAAGCGACTGTAACCGCTTCGTTACCGCCATCTTCACCTTTGTTGACGCTTTCGAGCCATTTCAGTGCAAAGGCGTTTTTCGCATCTTTCGCGAGAACTTCTTCGAAAACCTTCTTCGCGCCTTCTTTGTCGCCCTTTCTGAACTTGATCAGACCCATGAGGTTTTTGATCGACAGGCTGTCTGGGTAGGTTTCTAAACCCTTGTTGAGAACCGTTTCGGCATTGTCGTATTTCTGCAGCTTGCCGAGCAGTGAGGCCGATTCAACGTAGAGATCTTCGCTCGGTGTTTCTTTGAGAGCGGTTTTATAGAGCTGCAGCGCTTCGTCGAACTTCTTGGCGCTCTGCAGGGCGCGGCCCTTTTTCACAATTTCTTCAGAAGCGGCGAGCGGCGCGTTCATGAGTAGAACCGCCGCCAGAATCAATGCCAGAAACCTGAATTTATACATGACAGAACCTCCTGGTTACTTTGCCTTTTTTCTTAGATTGCCTATTTTAAGCTCGGATTCGACACAAGTCGAGTAAAACTGACAGGCGATCGACAGGGTCGAAGCCTTGCCACCACCCTTTTCATCTGAAATCAGCTGCATGACGACGTTGAGAAAGCTGAAGCGGCCGGCCTCGTCGATCTGGGGCTTGAACATGAATGACTTGACCTGGCGCGCCCCATGAAAATTCGATTCTTTGCCCTGCTCGTTGCGAAACAGCGTTGCCTTGTCTTTATCGTAGGTATATCTGATCTTCTTTTCGTCACCATCGCGAATGGCGTAGAACGAAAACGAATTCTCGTTACATTCGGCCGGTATGGTTCGCTTGAGCGAACGAACATCGGTTCTGATGCGTTCGACGATATTATCCATCAGACGTTGAATGTTGAGCATGTCGGTGCCCTTCTTGAAATGTCTGGTGGTGCGATTCATGATCAGCATCGCCATTGTCAGCACCATGCTCGAAATGGCCACGACGATGACGATTTCCATCATCGTGACCCCGCGGCGGCTGTTATCTGGTCTTTCAGCCATTGCGCTCTCCGAACTTCAGCACCGACAGCTTGACCGATTGCTCGCTCTTCTCGTCTGACTCGTCGACCCGGTAAAAAACCTCGAGGTCGAGTCTGAGAATGCGCGCTGGTTCATCCTGCGAATAGCTGAACTGATATCTGAAATAGCGAAACGAGGTTTCCATGTCTTTTTTGATGCCGTCTTCATGAAGCGAATTCAGCGTCGTTTTAAGGTCTTCGTCATCGAGAACCTTCATTTTGCCCCTGCCCGAAAGCTTTTTTATTCTTTCGAGACATTCTTTATATGGCAGTCCCAGCAGGCTGTCGAGGAAACTGGCCGCAATCTGCCCGGCCATCATGTGTTTGCCGACCGAATATGCCCCGCGGGTCTGCGTTGTGCCCATCCACATCAGGGGCAGCATCGCCAGCCCGAAAATGGTGACACCGACCAGCAGCTCGATCATTGACATGCCTTGCCGGCGAGGGTTTCTGCTATTCATCGTCGTCATCCTTGCCCACCTTGCCGGCGGTCAGCAGATAACCGCGCATGTTTTCCATCATTTGCACGGCCAGTGCCGGTTTTTGCGCCGCCATCGCCGAATGATACATGAAAAACGGCGCTTTAAGCAGGCTGCACGAGCTTTTGATCTGCCCGAATTCTTCGAGACGCTTCGGCAGGTTCAAATAGTTGCAGGCAATGCCGCCGACAAAGACGATTTCTTTGCGAATGCCCGATGACCACATGATCTGATCGTAGGGGGTGTTGTTCTGGTCGTTGAGACAGATCAGCTGCACCCCGATCAGCGCCTCGCCTTTGATCGTGATCGGGTCGCCACGCAGGCTGACGAAGGTCAAAAAGCTTTCCTGGGTTATTTCGGTCTTGATCTTCTTGTAAAAATCGTAGGCCGGCCCGCGCCCGAGCATGTTGCCCGGCGGCCCGAGTTTGAACTGGCCGGTATCGATATCGTAGCCGCGCGTGATGTTTTCGAGCGAAATTGGCCCGTCGACAAGCACGACCCCGCCACCAATCTCCTCGTTTTTCATCTTCAGCGGTGGCACCTTCAAAGGCCCCTTGACATAAACGACGCCGTTGACCTTGAACTTGCCCTGTTTGACGCCGGCCGCTTCAAGAAATTCTTCGCCACTCATGTAAGTGCGCCCGACACGGCTTTCGGCGCCTTTAGACGTTTTATCTTTCGCCTCTTCGACGGCAAACCAGCTGCGGCCCAGCTCTTCAAGCCGATCGCGGGCGGCAAAGCCATCGTTAGCCTTGAACTGCCCGTGCATGAAAATCTTTTTTGACTGCTTGTCAAAGTCGGCGTTCATCGGCATGAAACCGTCAGGAAGGTTGTCGGCGCTGCCGCTGCGCGGGTTCCAGTTTTTGCCAGAGACCATGCGTGACATGAAATCCTGGTATTTCTGGCTCTCTAAGAGCGGCTGGAAACTGTATTTAACCGAACCGTAAACCTCGCGCTCGGGAAAATCCGTCGGGCTGCGGTTCTCGTCATATTTGAGCGGTTCGCCGCCGCCGGAAGGCGGCCACCAGAAAGTCATGACAAAGAAGCGGCCGAGCACGTTGCCGAAAATCTGCCGGCGCGCATGCCCGCCGACGTCAGGTCTGATACCCATAAGTTTCAGACCACTGGAAAAAGCCATGTAGCCATGACCATAGCCTTCAAGTTTCTGCCAGAATTCGCTGGCGCCCGAGCCTTTGTTGAAGAAGTCTTCGGGCGAGTAGGCGGTATCTTTGAAAATCTCACCGATTTCAGGAACAATCTCGCTGGAAAAGCCCAGAATGCCCATTTTAGCGGTATGTTTGTGCTTCAGTTCGACGTCCTGGCCCATCATTCTTATGAATTCACCGTTTTTGTTCATGAAAACCGGAACGAAATCAAAGTCTTTGGTCACGTCGGCAACTTTGAGAGTTTCTGGTGATACGAGAAACATTTCGCCAACGCTGGCGGTGAATTCTGCGTCGCTGTCACTGCCAGGTGCGTCGGCGACGGCTTCGCGCGTATCACCGGCCAGATTCAGGTAGACAGCCTCGTCAGAAGGCCCGAGAAAGACTTTTCCCGAGAGTTCGGGGCTGTTGTATTCAGTCTCGTCGAGCGGCGGCAATAGAATCATCGGCCGGTATTTGAAACCGGATTTAATCCGGATATTACCGGCATAGCTGAGTGCCTGGCTGTCGGCTTCTTCCGGGTGTTTGCCCTCTTTGGTGAACATGATGTTGAGGTGATCGTTCGGCCCGATCTTGTCGCGGCCCTGTTCGGCCGCGATTTTGTCGACGAACAGCATGAAATCTTTAAGAACCGGAGTCAGGCGCATTACCACCGTAAACGGGTACTGCACACGCAGCGAATACTGGCGGCCGTGAAATTTTGCCTTGCAGACGATTTCGAGCAGGCCTTTCTTTTCGCTGCCTTTGAGTTCGTTTGGACAGTCGAAACCTGGCGGGTAACCAAGCTCTTCGCTCTGTGAAAAAACAATCTCCGGCGGCAACTGCAGTTCGATTTTAAGCTCATCGGCGAGTTTTTTCAGCATGGCAGCCGGCTGGTAAAAGCCGGTTTTCAGTTTCTGGCGGCCTGGCGGCCCTCGAAAAGCGTTGTACAGCTCAGAGTCGGGTTCGTTGACGTTCATGTTGATCTGTTGCAGCACGTCACCGGCATAGGATTCGAGAAAATAGCGGGTAATCTGCGTGTAGTCACTAAGCGTCAGCAGCTGGGTATGCCCGGTCATGCGCTTTGACAGCGCCATTACCATCAGCAGCATGACGCTGATCAGGCCGAGCAGAATGATCGTGATATTTCCCTTTTTCGGGTGCAGCTGGAGCCTCATAACATCTGAATTATACCATACCCTTCTCAGAGTGTACGAACAAGAAAGCTAAAGTTAGCAGGCAGGTTGATTTTGCCGGGCTGATACTCTACAATCGGGCTATGAAGAAGCATATCAGGTTTAAATACGAGATCGAAACAGCCTCGAAGTCTTTTCCGTGGCTGCGCTGGCTGTTCGAATCGGCTCGTTTCAACCTGCTTCTGATTTTTCTGATTCTGGTTTCGGTTGTTTTTATTCTCATTGAAACATTTGCAGCCCTGCCAGCTCATGAGCTTGAGCTCGTTCAGACAGTCAACGATATTCTGACGCTGGTTTTTATTATTGAGCTCAGCCTGCGCTGGCTGATCAGCGTGACAACCGGAGCATTTCTGCGTGAGTTCTGGATAGATATTCTGGCGGTTATGCCGATGCTGAGAATTTTCAGGCTTGGCAGAGTTTTGCGCCTGCTGCGTCTGTTTCGTATTTTCTCTCTTGGAACCAATATTCAGAGACGCTTTGTTTTTTTTCAGAAAATTTTTGCCGGTCGCCTTCTCGAATACTGCATAATTTCGAGTTTTGCCGTTTTTGCCGTAATCTTCGGTGCAGTTGGTTTTTCTCAGTTTGAAACCGGGTTCAGCACGAGCATTCAGACCCCGGTAGACGCATTCTGGAAATCGCTTTTTTCGATGATGGCAGGTGAATACGCCGATTACCCGGTTTCGTTTGGCGGCAAAATCGTGTTTCTGGTATTGCTGATTTTCGAAATGGGCGTATTTGCAATGTTGACCGGTACTTTTTCGGCAATCATGTATGATAAACTCAAGGAGAGCGCCATGCACAAACCCGCAAACCCTGACGAACTTAATAAGCACATAATTATCTGCGGTTTCAGCGCCAAGGCCGCCATTCTTGCCACTGAATTCCTGCTTGATCCGGCTTTTAAACATTCTGAAATTCTTATCGTTTCAGAGAAAGCCAATCTTGAAGAACTGCAGGCCCGAAATATCAGAACTCACCGGGTCAGCATCCTCAAAGAAGATTTTACCCGCATGGAAACCCTGAAAAAAGCCGGCGTACAAAGAGCGGTTGCCGCTGTCATTCTCTCTGAAGACGGCGATAACCGCAGTACCCAGGATATCGACGCCCGCACGATTCTCGCGGCTCTGACTATCGAAAAGCTGAACCCGAAGATTCATACTTCGGCCGAAATCTACAATGAAGAATACGCCTCGCATCTGAAAATGGGCGGTGTCGAAGACGTGGTCATTCAGGGTGAATTTTCAGGTAAACTGCTGGCGCGCGTGGCAATGCACGAGGGGTTGCTGGCCTTTTTTAAAGATCTGCTGACCAGAGAGTCTGGTAATACACTTACTTTTATCGATCCGCCCGCTGAAATCGTTGGCTTAAGAAGCGAAGAAGCTATCGGTGTTCTTAATCGCGAGCTTGGTTTTACTCTTGTTGGCATTAAACCAAGTGGACAACCGGTTGTTGTTAATCCCCGCAACCATAAAATATGCAGTACCGATGAAATTCTTGTGATCAATCCGGTTACCGACTGACCATGAGCCAGGAAACGAAAAAGCCTTCAATTGCCCGCTCAGCGGCGGTGATGGGTGTTGCCACCTTCTTCAGCCGCATCGCCGGTCTGGTGCGTGAGCAGACCTTTGCTTATCTTTTCGGTGCCGGCATCTGGACCGACGCTTTCAATGTCGCTTTTCGTATTCCGAATCTGCTGCGCGACCTTTTTGCCGAAGGAGCGATGAGCGCGGCCTTCGTTCCGACTTTCAATGGTATTCTCGAAAAAGAAGGTCAGCAGAAAGCTTTCAGACTGACGAATCTCACTTTCTGTGCCATTCTTGTTGTGGTTGGCGCCCTGACGCTCGTCGGTATCATCGCCAGCCCTTTATTGGTAAGTACTCTGGCGCCAGAATTCACTTCGAACCCCGAAAAATTTGAAGTTACCGTGACCATGACCCGCATCATGTTTCCGTTTCTGCTGGCGATATCCTGGGCGGCAATTTCGATGGGCATTCTCAACTCACTTGGTGAATTCTTCATTCCGGCAATTGCCCCGGTTTTTCTCAATCTGTCGATGATTCTGTCTGGCTGGCTGATCTGCCCGTTCGCCAAAGAATTCGACATGCCTGCCATTACCGGCATGGCTATTGGCGCCATGCTTGGCGGTCTGCTGCAGTTCGCCGTGCAGCTGCCGGCGCTTTTTCGCTACGGCTACCGTTTCAGGTGGCAGTTGAATTTTAAAGATCCGGGCATTCAGAGAATCATCAAGCTGATCATTCCGGGCACCGTCGGGCTTGCCGCCACCCAGATCAATATTGCAATCAGCACCATTCTTGCCACGTCGCAGGGCGAAGGTGCGGTCAGCTGGCTTGGCTATGCCTTCAGAGTCATGCAGCTGCCGCTCGGGTTGTTTGGTGTCGCAGTCGCGCAGGCGACTCTGCCGGTTATTTCACGGCAGATTGCTGCCGGTGATCGCGACGGCATGGGCCAGACGCTCGCAGGTTCGATCAGGCTTTCTTCATTCATCAATCTTTATGCCTGTTTTGCGATCATGGCTCTGGCCGAGCCGGTGGTCAGAATAATTTTTCAGCACGGGCGTTTCACCGCTGCCGACACGACTGCTACCGCCATCGCTCTGCAGGCTTACGCAGTCGGCCTGCTGTTCTACTCGCTGATCAAAATTCTTGGCCCGGCGTTTTATACTCTCGATGAGACAAAAGTGCCGGTTATGGCCAGTATTACCGCCGTAGTCGTCAATATCGTTCTCAACCTGATTCTTGTGCATCCTTTCGGTTACTGGGGTCTGGCTCTCAGTACCGGCATTGGCGCCATGTTCAACGCCGGCATTCTTTATTTCGTGCTGGAAAAGCGCATCGGCAGTTTCAGTCGCTTCGCCCTGATGCCGGCAATGGCCCGCATTTTTGCTGCTACTGCCGTTTCTGGCATTGTGTCGGCACTGGTTTATCGCTTCACATCGCCACTGCTTGGGGCAAACGTCGGCATGCTGCCTGCCGGTGGCTTTTTTAACGCTCTGACCGCGCTGTTCGTGGCCGTAATTGCAGGCCTGGCAGTTCTTTATATCGTGTCACGCCTGCTTAAAATCGAAGAGGCCGACAAGGCCGCCGAAATGGTTCTGCGCCGCCTGAATCGCCGAAAATCTCAGCCCTCAGTCTGATATCGCTTACTGTGTTTTGCCTGATGCCTGATCAATATTTCGGCATTATTTAGCAGCCGTAAATAAAAACTCCCGCAGTGCTTTTGAGCATTGCGGGAGTTTGTGCGTATCTGCGTTGTGTTTATGAGCCGGCGTAACCGCCAAAGCTGCTGAGATACTGGGCGCGTTCGTAGAGGGCCGGATTGGCGGCTTTGGTCAGGCTGAGGCGGCCTCTGAAGTCACCGATGCTTTCGTATCCTTTTTTGTCCATCCAGTTTTCGAGGCCTTTGAGAATTTCTCCCATGTAGGCGGGGCCTTTTTTGTAGAAGACTGAAGCCATCTGCACAGCACTGGCACCGGCAAGCAGCATCTTGATTACATGCCTTGCTTCATGAACGCCGGTTGAGGCGGCAATCGGGCATTTGAGACGTGGGCTGAGAATGCCGACCCAGCGCAGTGGCAGTAGATATTCACTTTCGCTGCTCAGGGTGCCGGCTTCGATGACTTTTTCCTTTTCGATGTCGATGTCTGGGCTGGTAAAGCGGTTGAACATGGTGATCCCGGCGAGTTTTTCGCCGTCAAGTTCATGGCAGATTGCCGCGAGGTCAGAAAAATAATTGCTGATTTTTACAGCAACCGGTATTTTAACCCGGCGGGTAATCTCTTTAACCGTGTCGATGTAGAAACGGCGGGTGTCTTCGGCTTTGCGTGTCGGGTCGAAGGGCATGACGAAAAGGTTAAGTTCGATGGCGTCGGCGCCGGCATCCTGAACCTGCGAGGCGAACTGCAGCCAGTCCCCGGCCGAAACACAGTTGATGCTGGCAACGATCGGAGTTTTGCTGACTTCTTTGGCTGCCTTGATCAGGCGGCCGTAGCTGGCAAGAACCTGATCGCGGATTTTGTAGTCGAAATAATCCATGAATTCATCAAAATGCGAAGCTGATTTGCTTTCGCCGATCTGGTTGTATTCATTGATGATTTCTTCTTCGAAGACCGATTTAAGAACGATGGCCCCGGCGCCGTTATCGGCGAAGGCTTTGATTTTATCGGCATCGGCAGTCAGACTGCTGCTGGCGACGATCAGCGGATTTTTGAGTTCGAAACCGAAGAATCTGGTTTTCAGGTTGATCATGGTTTTTCCCCGTTCACAGATTGTGTCTGTTTTTCAGATAGTCGTGCATCGAAGCGGCAGCTCTGCGGCCGTCGCCCATTGCCAGAATGACCGTGGCGCCGCCTCTGACGATATCGCCGCCGGCAAAAACTTCGGGAATCGACGACTGCATGGTCTGTTCATTTACTTCGATGGTTCCCCATTTTGACATTTTCAGGCCAGCCAGGCAGGCCGGAATCAGTGGATTTGGCGAAACACCGATTGCAACAATTGCCAGGTCGATATCGATTTCGACGATATCGCCTTCAATCGGCACCGGTTTGCGGCGGCCAGAAGCATCTGGTTCACCGAGTTTCATGCGCTGCAGACGAACTTTGGCGACCCGGCCTTCGGCGTTGGGCAGGTATTCGATCGGATTCGCCAGATTCATGAATTCGATGCTTTCTTCTTCGGCATGCTTGATTTCTTCCAGGCGTGCCGGCATTTCGTCGCGGGAACGGCGATAAATGATGATCGAGCGCTCGGCGCCGAGGCGTTTTGAGGTGCGAACGGCATCCATGGCAGTGTTGCCGCCACCGACAACCGCGACGCATTTGCCGCGCAGAACCGGAGTATCAGAATCACTCTGATTGGCATACATGAGATTGACGCGGGTCAGATACTCGTTTGACGACATGACGCCATTGAGGTTCTCACCCGGAATATTCATGAAATTGGGCAGACCGGCGCCGCTGCCGATGAAAAAGGCTTTGTAGCCAAGTTCTTTAAGATCTTCGAACGAAGCGGTTCTGCCGACCACAAAGTTCTTTTCGAAGTTGACGCCCATCTGACGCAGATTATCGAGTTCGACATCAACGATTGAATTCGGCAGACGGAATTCGGGAATGCCATATTTGAGAACGCCGCCGATTTCGTGCAGCGCTTCGAAAACGGTTACATCGTAGCCAAACTTGATCATATCGCCGGCAAACGAAAGAGAGGCCGGGCCTGAGCCAATGGCGGCGACTTTGACGCCGTTGCGTTTTTCGACTTTCGGAACCTGAATTTTTCCCGATTCACGTTCGTAATCGGCGGCAAATCTTTCGAGATAGCCGATGGCCACCGGGTCTTTTTTCATTTTCTGGGTGTAGAAGCATTTCGCTTCGCACTGCTTTTCCTGGGGGCAGACGCGGCCGCAGACGGCCGGCAGAGCGCTGAATTCTTTCAGAGTAGCAGCGGCATCGAGAAAATGGCCGGCTTCGATATATTTAACGAATTTGGGAATATTGATGCTGACGGGGCAGCCTTCAATGCAGGTCGGGTTAACGCAATCCATGCAGCGGCTGGCTTCTCGCCTCGCCTGATCGGGAGTGAGGCCTTTATTGACTTCGCAGGTCTGCGATTTGATACGTTCGTGCGGTTCGGCTTCGGTCATGTGAACGCGCTCGATATTGATACGGTCTTTGTTTGGCACTGCATTGCGCAGTTCAGCCCGCCAGGCGGCGTTTCTTTCCTGTTTGAGAATTTCGCTGTAATCAGTCATTTCTGGTTCCTCGCGGTTATTTCTTGCGGGCCTGATCTTCTTCGTTCTTGTAGGCACGCAGGCGCTGCAGCATTTCATCGAAGTCGATCTGGTGGGCGTTGAATTCAGGGCCGTCGACGCAGGTAAACTTCGTTTCGCCGTTGACGGTGACGCGGCAGGCGCCGCACATGCCTGTTCCATCGACCATGATGGTGTTGAGGCTGACCTGAGTGGGAATATTGTATTTTTTTGTCAGCAGGGCAGCGAATTTCATCATGATGGCCGGGCCAATCGCGATGCATTCGTCGACCTTTTCCCGTTTGATGACTTCTTCAGCACCGTCGGTGATCAGGCCTTTTCTGCCGTAAGAACCGTCGTCAGTCATGATGATGACTTCATCTGAATATTCGCGCATTTCTTTTTCGAGAATCAGCAGGTCTTTGTTGCGGGCTGCCAGAACGGTAATTACCCGGTTGCCGGCTTTTTTGAACGCTTCGACGATCGGGTAGAGTGGTGCAATGCCAACCCCGCCGCCCATCGCCAGAATGGTGCCCGGTTTGTGAATGTGGGTGGCTTTGCCGAGCGGGCCGACCAGGTCGGTGATACAATCTCCGGCTTCAAGGGCGCAAAGTTTGCCTGAGCTGGCCCCGACGTTCTGAACGATCAGGGTAATGGTTCCCTTTTCGAGATCGGAATCGACGATGGTAAGAGGAATTCTTTCGCCCTTGGTTCCGACTCTGAGAATGACGAAGTTGCCCGGTTTGCGCGATTTGGCGATCATCGGGGCTTCTACCACAAATTTGAAGACGAGTTCTGATAATCTCTGCTTTTCGACTATTTTATTCATGTCTTTAACCGCTGAACGTTTCTGGTTTTCCGGTGGCTGACGGGTAGCTGATTCTTTACTGGCACCGAATGGGTTCAGCCTTCAGACAGATTATTGCAAACCCCGCCTAAAATCAACTCATATTCAAGTTGCTCAGGACAAACAGAACCCTTTTTTCCAGCAACACGTCCTGGCATGTCAGTCGCTGCCGCCGCATTCTCCATTCTCGTCGTGCGGCAGAATGTCATCAAGAGAACAACAGGCGTCGCTTACACAATCGCCTGACCTGCCGAAACCAGCATTTAAAATGCTAACAGATACTTGCTTTTGTTGGAGAAAAGCGTTACATTTAGCTGATTAACAAAGGAGTCGGGCCAGTATGTCACCACAGATTGAAATTATTAAAAACCTGTTCAGCGAACTTTTTGCCAAGCTGATGGCCTTCACTCTTGAAGAAGAATTTCTGCAGGATCTCGGCGAATCGCTCGAAATTTTCTATAACCTCCAGGAAGGCGAAGAATACGAATTCGACCCGACTGAAGAATTTCTGTTTCTCAGCTGGTTTCTGCTTGACGACAGCGATGCGGCCGGCAACTGCCTGATGGATGAATTTATCCGCCGCCATGCCGACGAACTTAACCTCCAGGAAATGCAGGTCTGCCAGGCCCTCAAAGAAACTCATCTCACCCTTCTGCAGGTAAAAGAGATCGTGCCCGGCACTTCGATGAAACTTAAAGACGTATTTCTCGGCGAAGAGTTTCAGGTTGCCGAGTCTGTCGGTTCAGACAGCGTTCCTGACGACAGCATTCTGTTTACTCGGGTGCTGCGCCTCGGCGAAGCCAGATTTCTCGTTGGCGCCGGCGTTTTTCTCGACCCGTCGGTGCGCGAGCCGCTTACCCAGTTTGTTACCGATCAGTTTAAACAGGACTGCGAAGACGGCCACCATCAGAGCTTTAAAGACTTTCTCAAAGAAAATGGCGAATTGATCAACTGGTGGATCAGAGCCTACGAAAAGGGTGAACTCACCGAGAATGGTGAACCCGAAGGCGATTCAGAGCCAGACCCAGACGCCCAGGGCTGACGCCTTTTTTATTCTGCTTATCGTATAAAATACGTAGGGGCTCAGCGTGCTGAGCCCCTACGTATTTACGCGTATTTTGCGCTATTCTGTTACGGGCCGTAGCGACCCTGCTGGGCTCCGGCTTCACCGGCAGCGAGACTGGGCGAATCACTGGCGTAGCCGTCGGCAATTTTTCTCAGGTGATAATCATAGGGAATCCCGGCGACGAACAGCGGATCGACTTCGATGTTGGCGGTGCCGGTGCCATTGGTGCCATTGAACGGAATCGTGTAATTGAAGATGTTGTTGAAAGTGACGCTCGGAGTGGCGTTGCTCTGCGTCTGATTGATGGCGTAGATAGCTCTGGTGCTGCCGGTATAGGCGATGATGTTGTTTTTGATCGTCGGATTGCCGAAATCGACCTGCACGCCGATCAGGCAGTCGACGGTATTGTTTTCGAAGAAATCGTTGCCGAGAATGGCAATACCGGTCTGGTTGTCGATGAACAGGTTATTGCGAACGTTCGAGTTCGCCGAAACCATGCCGACGTCGCAGTCTCTGATCGTATTGTATCTGACGTTGAGCGCGGTCGACAGGCCGATATTGAGCCCCATGCCGCACAGGCCGAATTCGCAGTTTTCGATAGACGGCGTCGAGCCCTCGCTCTTGATACCGGTATCAGCAAACATGACGGTGGCATATCTCAGCATGTTTTCGGGCTGATTGGTGCCGAGAAAGGCGATACCTCCCCAGACTGATTTGCGCGGGAAGCTCTCGGCGGAAGTGAACAGTATGCGGCTGTTTTCTGAGCCAACTGCCATCAGACCGCCCTGCACGATGAGATCGGCCATGCTGGTGCCCTGAGAGTCAGGCAGAGAATCTTTCTGGGTGAATCTGATTTCGGTGCCGGGTTCAACGGTAAGAACTGCGCCGCCGCGTATTCTGATATCGCCTTGAACGATATACGGGCTTTCAGAGGCTTTCCAGGTGCGGTTTTCGGCGAGCGTGCCAGGAGTGACGACTGCGAGAGTATTGGTGGGAAGGCTTTCATTCCCGGCCACATCGATGGCTTTTAGGCGATAATAGTATTTGCTGGCGATTTTCAGGCCTTCATCCTGATAGGTGGTGCTGCCGACCCCTGACGGAATCGGATCGGCATTAACCCTGGTGAAGGTGCCGGCCGCCGCTTCTGAACGATAGAGATTGTAGCCGCGCAGATCATTTTCGGTATTGTTGTTCCAGGTCAGCACGACTCTTTCCATTTCAGTCGGGGCGGCAATGGCGAAAGTAGTCGGGGTGTTGGGTGCAGCGCCGCTTGGGGTTGCAAACTGGTAATCTGACGAAACACCTTCGTTGCGTTCGAAATCAAGCGATCTGACCCTGAAGTGGTAGGTCTGCCCGGGCAGCAGGCCGCTCAGGGTAACCTTGTGATCAGTGACCATCGACGGGTCGGAAGCGAGCATCGTGTAAGGGGTCAGGCCGACCGGGCCGGTGGCGTAATCGACAGTCGAGTCAGAGGATTCGTTGGTTTTCCAGGCGATCAGCGCCGAGTTTTCGGTAAGACTGGTCACTGCCACTTCTGTGATAACCGGGGGCAGGCCGTCGATGACCGAGAAGGTCAGGTCGGCATTTTCAACGGTTTCGCCGCGAACGATCTCGACGATTTTTACAACTGATTTGTTGTCGTAGGTTGCAACCAGCTTTTTCTGGCCCGGCTCGACATTCATGATACTGTAGCGGCCGAGCTCATCGGTGAGAACCGACTGGTTGGCGCCGTAAACTTCGACTCTCGCTTTATGAAGGGCTTTGCCGTTTGAATCGAAAACCTTACCGGTAACATTACCTTTGACCGAGCTCGAGCTTTTCAGACAGCCGGTAATGCCGACCAGAACAACCATCGCCAGCAGCAGGGCGACGATTTTTCGCGTGTTCTTCATAATGCCTCCGAGGAAATTTATAGCTATGGAAAAGCTATCGGCATTATCACAAACGGCTCTTAAATAAAAAACGGTGCAGCCACCGGCTGCACCGTTTCAATTCAGATGATACTCAGTTGAGGAGAAACTCGGTGACGTTAACGAGCTGCTCGATCGAGGTGCCGGCAAAGGCCGGGTTCAGTTCTTTGGCGTAATCAAGCTGTTCTCTGGCTTTGTCATTTTCACCGATCGAGGCAAAAGCATAGGCCAGCATCGCATGGGCTTCGGAATCTGATACGCCGGTGTTGCGGCGTGCGGCATAGGCGAAGTGCGGGTTTTCGTTGCCGAGCTGTTTGTAGATCAGATCGACAACCATTTCCATATCTGAGCGTGAAGCTTTCTGGATGTAGGCAGCAGCCAGGCCGATCTTGGCATCGTTAGACAGGTCTTTGGCTTTTTCGAACCAGGGCATACCGTCTTTAAGCTGACCAAGGTAGGCTTTGGCCCAGCCGATACCGTTGTTGGCTTCGGCCTTTTCATCATCGGTCGGGTTGTCGCCGAGAACCTTGTTGAACTGGGCAATCGCGCTGTCATACTGACCCTTGCGGATATTTTCCCAGCCGAGATCGTTGAAAGCGTTGCCTCTGACGATCGGAGTTCCGACTGTCTGTGAATAGCTTCCGGTTCCTTCGCCGTTAACGCCGCCGGTGCAGCCGGTCAGGCCGATCATCAGGGGCGTAACCAGCAACAGGGCTGTGATTAGCTTTCTTTTCATTTTATGATCTCCTTTGCTGCAATCAGCGCATTACTGCGAACTTGCCGCGTTTCTTCAGAGTCTGACCGCCGCGGCTGATGTCGAGGCGATAGAAGTAGACGCCGTTGGCGACCGATTTGCCGCTGTCGTTGCGCATATCCCATCTTACTCTGCCCTTTGCGGCGTTCGAGAAGTCGAAGGTATCGAATTCAGCAACCTTGTGGCCGGCGGTGTCATAGATTTTCAACCGCACCTGGTCAGGCTGCTGACCGAAGTTATAGTTGAAATACATGGCGTTTCCGGTGGCCGGGTTCGGGTATGGCATGAATTCATCGAGAGAGAACGGCCCGGCAGCTTCAACCTGGAACGACTTCTTGAGAACGTTGCCGGCCTGGTCGGCTACTTCGAAACTGATCTCATGTTTACCTTTCGGCAGAGCCTGCTTCAGTTTGTAGCTGAAATTTCCATTTTCATCGAGAACCACGCCAGGAACTTCAAGCTCATTGATGAACAGTTTGAAACTGTCTTTCTTGAGGCCTGAGCCGCCATCGGCGATCAAACCTTTGATTTCCGGCATCGGTGTATCGAGCTTTTCAAGATTGGCAGGGCTCAGTTCTGATACCGAAGGTTCGGTCATGTCAGCCATCAGTGCAATACGACCCAGCCCGGTGAGTTCAGCGGAAATCATCCCGTCTTTAAGCGAGCCACCCTGGAAAACCCAGTTGCCATTGCTATCCTGACGGTAGATATGCACTTTTTCGGCGGGAACATTGATTCTTTCATTACTGACATCTGCTGTGTAGAGCAGGCGCTTTTTCAGTCTGAGGTCAGCTGGCCCGATTTCTTCGAGAGCAGCGAGACTGGTAAGTTCTGCCGGTCTGGTCGAGGCTTTGACACCGGGCAGAGCACTGGCTCTGAAGTTCGAAGCGATAAAGGGTGATTCGAGCTGTTCGCGGTCGAGCATATAAATCGTTGTCGGTGTGAAGGCTGAATTTTCGGCACCCTTCAGAGTTGCCCGACCCGAACCTGAGACGATATTCAGGCGCTGTGAGGCGTTGAGGTCGGCAACCGTGAACTGGAACGAATCGTTGCCCACCATGCCGTAGAGGTCAGTGCCTGAGATGTCAATGTAGGCTTTGCCCGGACTGGTGACGTCGATTTTGTAAGAACCGGCATAGAAGCGTTCTTTGAGGAAGTTCATGATTACCGGAGTTCTTGCCGAACTCTGCTGAACCGAGCATGACGGAGGTGACTGCAGGGCTTCAGAGGCCTTGGTCACGATCATCAGTTCAAATTCATTGGCCGGATTCGAGAAGATTTTTGTGGTGAACGACGGGCCGGTGTTGATGACAACACTGTTGGTGCTGTCGGCAGCCATGATGTTGCCGGCCAGGTCGGTGGCATTTTCGATCGAGATGATGGCGGTGCCGTCATAAAGAGCACTGCTGTTCTTCGGAATAACGGTGGTGCCGATCCAGGTGTCTTCTTTGTATGAGGTCTTTTCGATCATCATCAGCTGACCACCGGCAGTAGTGATTTTTACTGTGGGGTTGATGGTGGCGTCGATAAGTTCATTGAATCTGATGGTAAAGGTGACCATGCCGGTAGAGATCTTGTTGGCAGAGCTCGGGGCCGGCTGCACTTCGACCACGATCGGTTTGACCGTATCGACGGTGAATCTTCTGGTGGTCGAGAAAGCGCTGATGTTATAACCATCAGAGCAGGTTTCGATAGCGGCGACACGCCAGTAGTAGGTGCCATCTTTCGGCATGGTGAAGGCGCCTTCGGTCATAACGACCACCTGGCCCTTGAGATCACTGTAGCCGGTATTGAGCTGAGTGTTCAGAATATTGTTGAATGATGAATCATCGGCAACCTGCAGCAGATAGCGATCTGCATCGGTGCTGGCGCTCCATTTGAAGGCAAAGCTGCGCTTGTTGCTGATCTGATCCGGCAGCGGCAGGACCGGGGTCGGTGCCACGGGCGGCGTGCGGTCAACGGTGAAGTTGGCGGTTTTTTCGGCCGAGGTGTTTTTACCAAGGTCGATGGCGCGCAGCTTGATGGTGTAGGTCCCGTCAGTTTTGCTGCTGATGTCGAGAGTTGCGGTTACGGTCGCGCTTTTGGCGGGAAGGTTGTTGGCGGAGATGGCTGCCCAGGCATTGGTGCCTTCAGCCCATTCAACGGCAGTGACGCGCAGTTCGTCAGAAGTGCCCTTATCTGCAACTATGCCTTCGAAGGTAACTGTATTTTTACAGTATTTTTCGCCTTTCGGCTTGTTGACCGAGGTGATGTCGGGAGCCATGTAGTCATATTTGAGAGTGTAAGAAGCGGTAAGCAGGTTCGGAATGACCTGGCCGTCGTTGGCCCGGTCAAGAAGTCTGACAACGCATTCAACATTGGCCATACCGGCAGCTGTATCGGCAGGCACCGGCGGGATAGTCTGCATCAGTTTGCTGCCAGAGGGAGTCGCAGACTGTGAAACGGTTGCGCCAATTGCCCAGGTGAATGAGCTGTTGGTGAGATCTACGCCTGAACCGGCGCTGTTATACCAGTTCGGGTCACCAGGAACCTGCACGCCGGCCAGACCAGCTGAGGCGGGCATTTTCGGCCCGTAGGTCACAATGTCTTTCGGTGCGTCAGAAACGGTAACGCTGAGTTCTGACTGAGTCAGACCGAACCAGACCTTGCTGTTGGTGTCGCTGAGATCGATCGCCGGCACAGTGCCGGTTACAACCGGGGGTTTGCTGTCGTAGGTGAAGAAGCCGTTTACAGCTGCACCGGTGTTACCCAGTGTGGTTTTCGGAATGACCGACATGTCGTAGCGACCGTCGTGGCTCTGGTCGGTTGCCAGGGCGCCGGAATGCAGCTGCCATACCAGTGCGGTCGTTGAGGCGTTCGACAGCTGGGTGCCGGCAACCGCGCCATTGTAACGAACCGAGATGGTCGAGTTCACATAGTCGGGCCGGGCGTGATTGATCGTTGCCCAGACCTGATTGGCTGCGAGCGCTGCCTGAGTTTTGTTGGCTACTCTCTGGTCGGCCGGCTGGAAAGTCACGGCGTTGGGGGCATCTTTTTCGAGGGCGAAGCTGCGGGTCGCAGTCACGCCGGTGTTGCCGCCAACGTCGATCGGGGTGACGGTGACTGTGTAAGTGCCGGGCAGAGTCAGCTCGGGGAAGTCGAAGAATATAGTGTTGACACCATTGTTCGACTTGTTGCCGAGAATGCTGGCATTCGAGCCATCATGCACGAGTGTGAAGACAAAACCGGGGTTGTCGAAGGCAAGACCTGAGTCGCCGCCATCATTAACAACAGCGGTAAGTCTGGTCACTGCACTGGCAATAACGACCGGCTGTGGCATTGCATTGATATCGACAGCCATGTTTCCGATGCTGATGCGGGAAACCGAGGGCTGGTCGCGGTCGACGATTACAATGCGGTAAGTTTTGCTGAGGTAATTTTCGATATTCGGGTTTGGTTTGGCCTGGTCGGCAGCGACGACCCAGAGCTTATACTGGCCGGCATTGAGAGAAGAAGCGTTCCAGGTGTAGCTCCAGGGCGAAGGACTGGCGGCCATTATCGGAACTGACTGTGAAGCAACTGCTCCACCGCTGAAAGGCTGCCAGACAAGATCGATGTAGCCGACGCCTGAACTGTTGTCGCTGACCTGACCGGAAAGCGAAACATTCGGGGTTGAGCTCGATACATAGATGGTGGTGGTTTCATTGAAAGTGGCAACTGCCGGAGTCGAGTCGATAAAGAAGGCCGAGCCGCCACCTGAGGGAACACTGATTGGGTCGAGAACGTTGCCAAAGGTATCTTTGGCGCCGGTGATGCTCAGAGTTGCTGCACCATCATAAGAACTGCCACCATTGCTCGGAACATTGAAGTCGCCGACGTAGGTAGTAGAGGCGGTCCAGGTGCCGGCTGAACTGGTAATTTTAATCCCGCCGGCTGTGGTGATATTGATTACCGGATTGGTGGCTGAGTCCATATCTTTGCTGAAGATCATTTTCAGCTTGTAGCTGCCGCCGCCAACCTGGTATGAACTGGCAACCGGAATCGGCATGGTGAACGGAGCATCAAAAGTTACAATTGTGTTGGTTGAGGTTGAAGAACTGTCGCGGGTAACATTGACCGGGTCAGATACTTCTGAAGTGTTGCCGGCGGCATCGGTAAGCCGGAAGGTGATGCGGTTAAGACCGGTTTCGAGAGGAACTGACACATTAACCGGGCTGGCGCTGACAGTCTGCGGTGAACCCTTCGGGGTGCCGTTAACCAGGGGCTGAATCTGAACCGGTTTAGCCACTTCGGTGTCGATGCCGGTAACGGCAACCGGAATGGAAACGCTGCTCTGATTGGTATTGCTGGGAACTGAAGAGGTATCGGGAGCCGGTTTTGCCGGTGCAGCCCGGTCAATTACCATAGAGAATGCTGCTGACCGAGAAATTTCGGTGCCATTGGTATCTTTGCTGACTGCAACGTAGCTGCGGGTGCCTTCAGCGGGGCTGAGACCGATGGTCCAGCTGGTGCCGGAGACGGCCACTGTCGAAACCGGGTTGCCGGCGTCAAGCAGCTGAATGGTAGTTGCCCCGGAAGGGCAGGTGCCGGTCAGTGACACGGTGGTCGCATTGGTCGGACCGGTCGGGGTTGAACTGTCAATTGTGGTATTGCCGGTGGCAGCGGCGCCGACGGTGAAGGTTACGGCAGTGTTGCCGGTGTTGGCGCTACCTTCAGGCTGTGAAAGATCTTTGCCGGAAATGGCGACGCTGTAATTACCATTGGTAAAGGCAGCGGTGAGTTGCAGATTGTAAACGAAGCTGGTGCCCTGAGTCAGAGAACCTTCCATAGTGGCGGCAACGCCATTGGAGGTAACGCTGGGGGCCTTGATGGTTTCGTTACTGGTAATCTGAATTCTGACGCTCTGAGTGTTGGCAAATACCGAGCCATTGGTAATCTGAGCGGTAAGAGTCGGAGGAATGAAATCGACGATTACACCGTTGTCAGCTACGGCAGTGCCCGTTTTGCCGGCGCTGTCAACGATTTCTACCGTGAGTTTTTCTGAGGTGCCGCCGGTGTCACCGATCTGGCTCGCCGGAATGGAGACATTAGATGAGGTTCCGGTGATAGCAGGTTCGGAAACAATGGTGGTGCCGCCTTTTTTGAATTTAGCGGTATAGGGCGGGGAATCACCCTGCCAGCTGGCGCTCAACGATACACTGCCGCCGGAGTTGATTATACCACCAGCGGGAACTGTAGCTGAGAGCGTGACGTTGGTTACGTCAGCCATGACTGCTGTCAGACTGCCAAAAAGCAGTAGAAGCATGCAGAGTAAAATCCGCATGTTCATAGATTTACAGCGTCGAGATTCAGCATTTGTCTGCCTCATATTTGTCTCCTGTTCATTTCTGCAAAGAGGGCACGAACTTTCTAATATTTCTCATCTTTCATTTCGGCAGATTAGTTGATAAACTTGACACGAAAAAAAGCGTTTGGAAAAAATTTTGAGTATTTTTCTCTGTGCACCCTGTTCCATTAATCACAAATGAAGTATATAAATCATGTTTCTATTTGATAACAAGTCAGCCGACAGTGTAGACCAAAGTCTTACAAAAGAAAAGATACAAGAGTATTTTATGAATACCCTGCACCATAAAAATAAAATCTGCAGTGCTCTTTTTATAGTGCGCCGACCGCGTTTTTTTATTGCAATCATTCTTTGTTTGATGGTTATTTTTTCTGTTGGCTGCGGGGGCACGTCGTCGTCGAAAAAGCTCAGTGATGGTCCAGCTCCGATCGGCGATGATCTTGAAGCCGGCCGCATACAGGGCACCGTCACTTCGCTCGATACCGGCACAGTGATCAAGGGTGCAGTGGTAGAAACCTTTCAGCATCAGGCAATTGCCGGTGAAGATGGGCGTTTTATTCTCGGCCCGATGGCTGCCGGCGACTATCAGGTCATTTCGCGCGCCACCGGTTACAGCCCGGTTGTAAAAGAGGGTGTGAGGGTTCTTGCAGGTCGCATCACCGAAAACATCAACTTTCAGCTGACTTCACAGACGGCTTCTTATTCACCTGATTTCGCCGTGCTCGCCCTGGTGCCCTTTCTCGGAACCGACGGTGACGAGATTACGGTTTACTGCCGTGGCTGCGGCACCGCCGCCGGTCGGGTAACCTTCAGCGGCAAAGATGCCACGATCATCAACTGGAACAGCATGCGCGACGATCGCATTGTTGTGCGTGTGCCGGCCGAAGTCGAGACCGGCCCGGTGCGGGTGATAATCAACAACGAAACCTCTAAAGAAACCCAGCCGCTGCAGTTCATCGCCAAACCGGTGGTTCTGCGGGCCGAGCCGGCAACCGCCGTCGGCGGCCAGACTATCAGAGTCTATGGGCGCAATTTCAACCCGATCTACCGCTTCAACCGCGTGCGACTCAAGGGCGAACCCTGTTCGACCGTCGATTCGCCGAATTCATCGACTCTTCTCGTCACCCTGCCGCTGAACGCCAAAACCGGTCTGCTGACCGTAACCCTCGAAAGCGACGAATACACTCTCGAAGGCATCTCTGATGTGGTCGTCACTATTGCACCGGAACTGGTGCACATGTCGCCTAAGCGCTCACTGCCAGATGTGCCACTGACATTGTATGGTTACAATTTCGGCTCAGACAAGACTATCGTAAAAGTGCTTTTCGGCAGTTACGTGATTCCGCATACCAGTTTCATAACTTATTCTGATAACCGTATTTCATTCAAAGTTCCGTCTTCAAGCGTTCTTGCCCCAGGTAGAAGCACCGAAATCAAAGTGCAGGTCAACGAGGCACAGAGTAACGGCATGACCTACACTGCATTCAATCCCCTCGACGAAAATATGCCGGGTTACGGTATCTATGATTTTGCGACAATTGCCCCGAATGGCACGCTTAAAATTGCAAAGTTCAGGCCTGACGAGCGTATCGCCTTTTTGAGCGTTCAGGCCGGCAACAACAGCAGCCAGGACCTTCCCGACACCTATTACTACAGTTTTGCCGGCTATATGGGCGGAAATTATTCTCAAATTCCGCCTTTGCCCGGCAATCTGCGCCTCGATGAAATGCCGGTTCAACGTCGCTCACTGCCATCTTCTGCCGGTGATGCAGAACCGCCGGTTATTAAAAACCGACTGGCGAATCTGCGGCCGGCCCTGTCTGAGCCGGCTTCGAACACTCTTGAATTTTATGTCAGAGATTTCAAGGCTGCTGACCCCTGGAATTACACAAATGACATCATGGCGACGGCTACCATAAAAGCTTCCTCTACCAGAAGTCTCGTTTACCTCGATATCAACTCGACCGCCCTCGGTGATTCAGATGCTCTGAATATCGCAAAAAATTTCGATAACTATTACGCTACGATCGCTACTGCTTTTGGCGTTCTCGATCCACCTGAAGGCAACATCGATACTCAGTCACGTGTTGTTCTGTTTCTGTCGCCACTGCTAGAAGAGGCCCAGACCAACCCGAAACGCATGGCCTATTTCGACCCGCGCGACAAAGATGCCACGGCATCGAACTCGGCCGGCACCGAAGTGATCTTTGCCAATCCGGCCGGTTTCCAGTCGGCTGCCGATGAATTCTATGCCGGGCTGGTCGACAGCCTGCAGCGCATGTTCTATTTCAACCAGAAGCGCGCCAACACCATCGACTACAGCACTCCATGGCAGAACGCCGGGCTTTCGGCCTTTGCCCGTCAGACCGTCGGCCTTGGCTTCAATCAGGGTAAGACTATCGACATTACCCGCGTCAGCCAGTATCTGCAATACCCAGAAGAGGTCTCATTGAATCATTGGCCTGACACTCCTTCTGATTATCACCACGGCATGCAGTTTCTCTTCACCCAGTATTTATTCGATCGCTGCGGTGGTTATAATGCGATCAAAGCTCTCGAACGCGGTGCCAATCTCAAAAAGGGCCTGGCCGATATCGAGCAGACCCTGCTGCCGCAGGCTTCCCCGGTCACTGCCGGCCTGAATGAATTTTTCAACGACTTCTGTCTTGCATTGTTCTGCGATGATCTGAATCTGCCGTCGGGCTTCAGCGGCTATGTGCCGACCCGACATCAGTTCAGCGGCATTCAGCTGCGCGGCAAACATTCAGGCATCAGCGGTCTGCGTGGCTCCGGCCTCAGTGAGTCGCCGGCTCCGGTGCGTATTTTGTCGCTCAAAGGCTATGGCTGCCGCCTGATGAGTTATGTTCAGGGCAACTGGGGTGATCTCGAAGTCACGATCGGCTCGCCACCCGCCGAAGGCAACTTCAAAACCTGGGTTATTTATTATTCGGCTGAGCAGATCGCCAGCGGCACCTGAGATTAACACTGATAAACAAGGTCGGGCCACGGATTGACGCGGATCAACTCGGATAAATTAAATCAGGCCACGGATCGACACAGATCAACTCGGATAAAAACATCTGTGTTTATCAGTGTTCATCGGTGGCTCTGGTCTGCCAATTCTAAAAATCAATCAGTGTCTATCTGTGTTCATCAGTGGCTCTGGCCTGCCAATTATCAGTGTCTATCTTACCCGAGGTTGTAGGCCTTGATCTTATATTGCAGCGTGCCGCGCTTGATGCCGAGTATCTGGGCGGCTTTCGACTGATTGCCTTCGACTTCACGCAGGGTGCGGCTGATCATTTCCTTTTCGATCTGGGCGACCATGTCGTCGAGAGTGCGGCCCTGCTGAATCTGTTCGGCGATCCAGTCGAACATGTCGGTGGTCGATTCGGGTGCGAAGCCAAGTCTGATTTCTTCGGGCAGATTGTCGATATCGATCATGTTGTTTCTGATAAAGACGGCGGCGCCTTCGATGATGTTCTGCAACTGTCTGACGTTACCCGGCCACTTGAAATTTTTCAGGGCGGTCATCGCTTTCGGGGTGACACCCTTGATTTCGCGGTTGGCTTTGGTGGCCGCGATTTTGACAAAATGCTCGACGAGCGGCGGAATGTCTTCGGTGCGCTCGCGCAATGGCGCCAGCTGAATGTTAACGACGTTGATGCGGTAGAAAAGATCTTCTCTGAACTGTTTTTGGTCGATCAGTTCTTTGAGGTCCTTGTGGGTGGCGGCGATGATGCGCACGTCGACCTTGAGCGGCTTGACGCCGCCGAGGCGTTCGACTTCACGTTCCTGAATGACGCGCAGCACTTTGGCCTGGGTGTTCAGGGCCATGTCGCCGATTTCGTCGAGAAAAATGGTGCCACCGTTGGCGATTTCGAATTTGCCGCGTTTGCGGGCGGCAGCACCGGTGAAAGCGCCTTTTTCGTAGCCGAAAAGTTCGCTTTCGATAAGATTTTCTGGCAGGGCGGCACAGTTGAGAGTTACAAACGGGCCGCTGGCACGGCTGCTCTGGCGTTGAATCGCCTGGGCGACAAGTTCTTTGCCGGTGCCGGATTCCCCCTGAATGAGCACGGTGATGTCGCTTTTGGCGACCTGTTCGATTTTTTCCTTAACCATGCGGGTGGCGGCGGAATCACCGATGAAACGGTCAGCTTCGGGCTCTACGAGAAAGCGTTCTTCGAGACTTTTCTTTTCGTAAGCGAGTGAGAAGCGTTCGCAGGCTTTGGCGACAATGACGCGCATCTCTTCGATATCGAAAGGTTTTGAGAAGTAGTCGTAAGCGCCCTGCTTCATGGCTTCGATAGCCAGTTTTTCAGAGCCGTAGGCGGTCATCAGAATAAAAACCGCTTCGGGGTCGATCTGCTTGACGTGCGCGAGAAATTCCATGCCGGTCATGCCGGGCATGTTGTAATCAGAGATGATGACCTGAAAGGCGCCGGGCTCTACCATTTTCAGGGCTTCAGCAGGGTTTTCGGCGGTTCTGACCGTGTAGCCCTCTTTGGTCAGGGCGGCCTTCAGGCTGAACAGGATAGATTTTTCGTCATCGACAACCAGAATATTGTGAGTTTTGAAGAGCATCTTGCATCATCCTTCCTGTTTTTGCGGCAGATAGATGGTAAAACGGGTTCCTTTGCCAGGTTCGCTGTTGACTTCGATTTTTCCGCCATGCAGATCGATAATTTTTTTAACGATGGCAAGCCCCAGACCGGTGCCGCGCTGGCGGGTAGTGAAGAAAGGTTCGAACACACGCGCAACCGTTTCTGACGACATGCCGGCGCCGGTATCCTGAACTTCGAGGGTCACCCAGGGGCTTTCGCTTTCTTTATGCGCCCGGATGCTGATCTGGCCACCGTTGTTCATTGCCTGAATACCGTTGAAGATCAGGTTCAAGAATACCTGTTTGAGCTTTTCAGAGTCAACGAATACTTTGAGGTCGGCCGGGTAATCAGCCTGTAGAGCAACGCGGTGCCGTTCTGATTCGTGATGTACCAGTGACATTACCGGTTTGATGATTTCGGCGAAGGGGATTTCGCGGAAGCTTGAGTCTTCAGGTTTTGCATATTTGAGCAACTGTTCGACGACCATATTCAGACGGTTTACTTCGCTGACGATGACGTCGATATATTCGCGCCGGCTGTCTTCGGGCTGAGTTTCTTCCTGCAGCAGCTGCCCGAGGGTTTTGATCGAGGCGAGCGGGTTCTTGATCTCGTGCGCGACGCTGGCGGCGAGCTGGCCGATCGAGCTCAGTTTATCGGCATGATAAAGCTGCTGTTCGATGATTTTGCGTTGGGTAATGTTGCTGAGGGTCAGAATCAGGCCGTATGGGGTGCGCTCATTGTCGAGCAGCAGCGAGAAGCCGCCCTGCAGAACCTTGCGGCTGGCATGACTGCCGGGATTGATTTCGATTTCGAACTGGCGGTCGCCAGGTTCTCTGACGGTGCGCCAGCCTTTGATGATTTCTTTTCGTGAGTTTTTCGGCAGTTTGCTGAGAAACTGCTTGAGCGACAGGCCTTCGAGTGTCGGAAACAGGTCACTGAACTCGTGCAGAGCTGCCTGATTGGCGGTTTCGATGTGCCCGGCGATGTTCCAGGTGATGACACAGGTCTTGAGACTGCCGAGAATGTTCTGAATGTAGTTGGCAAGTTTTTCGATGTGTTCGACATAATGCTGCAGATGATCACGGTTGAGTTTGAGGCTGGCGGCCATGCGGTTGAATGAGCGGGCGAGGTTGCCGAGTTCGTCGCCGTGAACTGAGGTGATCTGAAAACCAAGATCGCCGCCGGCAATGATGTTGGCACCGTCACGCAGTTCGCGAATGCGCGACAGCAGAACTTTTTCAGAAAACACGACTGAAATGATCAGAGCGATTACCAGAACCCAGCCGGTGACACTTAGGTTGCGCATGCGGGCATCTTCGACGAGTGACAGCATTTTTTCCTGCGAGATGGCCAGATAAATGGTTACCTGTTCACCGTCGGCGGTTTTTGCGATGTTTACGCGGCCAACCGACCAGGTAGCGTTGCCGAATCTGATGTTGAAGACATCTTCTTTGCGGACACTGTTGAGCAGATGCTCTTTTGCCAGTTCCTGGCGGTATGATTCGGCCAGTGACGATGCTGTAATCGTTTCTTTGACAGCGACTGCGGTTTCGGCCTGCAGATTGCGGGCGGTTCTTTTCATGCGGCTGTCGTCGAGCTTGCGGCGCAGTGTCAGGCGGCCGATGAATTCGCCAAGTTTGTGCAGCGGCACTTCAGCTGCGAGATACAGCCCGTCTTCGTGGTTCTGCACCTCAACGAGTGAAAGATTCTGTCTGGTATCACGCATGTCAAGCGGCTGACCACGGGTGATGAGTGACTGATTGCTCGATACGGTCATGCCGTTGTTCAGAGTGATTTTGAGGTCATGAAAGCCGGTTTTGGAGATCAGGCGCTCGACTTCTTTCTGCAGCAGGTTATACAGACCATAACTTGAATAATTTGTCAGTTTTTCTGACTCGGCGTAGAGCATGGCATTGTTCAGCAGCAGGTTTTTTTCTGATTCCCAGTAAGATTTTATCGATTCACGCAGCAGATCGAGGCGCTGCTGAAAGATTTCGCGGGTTTTTTCGTGAATCAGTGCCGTCGAACTTTCGTTGATGATCAGAGTCAGACTGGCAATAAGAATGAAGAGAAGAACGATTACCTTGAAGCGCAGCGAAATATAGATATTTCTCACAGGTCACCTACAATCAGGGCGTCATAGTTAACGGCGTATGAAGAATTGATCCAGGCAGTTTCGGATGAAAAATCGAGCTCGATAATCGAACTGTTGATCAGAGCCTGGTCATCAGCGGGGATGACAGACTCAATTTTCTGATCTTTGGCTTTCCAGAGATTCAGGGTCAGTCTTGGCAGCATAGTTTGATTGCCAGAGAGCGGAAACGGCATGAAGGAAGCGCCAGCCAGGCTGACTGGCCAGAGCGTGCTGTTGGTCAGGTAGCTTTGCGGTATCCAGTAAGAGACAAAATCAGCGTCACCGGCGGCGAATACTTCCATGGCCAGGCCGAGATCGGCTTCAACCGAAAGCGGATTCAGCAGTTCCGCTTCGATGGCGCGGTAAAGCATGGCGGCAGCATGCGGCTGTTGATGAAACATGGCGGCGCGATGTCTTCTTGTCGAAGCTTTCTGCGACTTTTCGCCATAGAGCAGGCAGAAATTGCGCATGGTGTTTTTTGAAAGAAGCGGTTCGAACCAGGGGAAGCGCTGCGGGTCATTCTGGCGCAGTTCAGCGAGCAGAGCGGCAAACCTGTCAAGGGTGAGGGTTTGTGAACCGAGAACCTGCGTGACGTCTTTGCCGGCTGCAAGAACCCAGACGAGACTTATTGACAGCTCGGTTTTTTCGAGGCCTTCAGGGATCATTGTTTCCGGAATTCCCTTTTCGACAAGCATCAATGGCAGTGAATCGCTGAAATTGACGCTGCCGGAGGCTTCAACCGGTTGAAATATCAATGAAAAGTGGCGGCCGGTGGTTCTTTCGAGCTCACGGCTGATCATTTCGAGGAGAGCCGGGGCAAAGTCAATGCGCGAAAGCAGCCCGACGCTGCCGTCAGAAGCGCCATGCAGCAGCCCCGGGCAAAGAGTGATGACCAGGCTGATCAGCAGCAGAATCATTTGATTCATGCCGTGGCCGCGATGCTTTTTCCCTTTGCCTGAATTTAACATGCCGACAGAATAACACAGTTGCCCTGCAAGATTTAACTGCCGGCAAAATTTTGCGGTTAAAAGTCTGCGAAGCGTCTGCCGATAGAGAGAGTATTATGCATAAACTTCATTGTTTCAAGGCTCTTATCGCAGGTCTGTTTCTGGCTCTTGCCATGCCTGTAGCGGGTATGGCTGCCGCGTCGCTCGAAATGAATACCGTTGCTGCCGGCGAGCAGTATTCGGCTCAGAAGTCTGAGGTTACGAAATACACTGATACCGAAGATATGATTCTCAATGATAACCTGGCGCAGGTTGGCGGCTATTTCAGCCGTCCGAAGCTGCTTAAGCTGCTTGGTGGCAGTCGGCGTGCCATTCTGACTTTTGATGACGGCCCGCACCCGAAGACGACGCCGCTGATTCTCGAAGCTCTCAGAAAGCGCAATATCAAGGCAATTTTCTTCGTGCTCGGGATTCAGGCGATGAAATACCCGGAGATTGTGCGAAAGATACATGAAGAAGGCCATATAATCGGCAATCACTCATTCAGCCACAAGAACCTCGCTCAGATCGGTGAGGCAAAGATGCGTGAAGAGCTTGGCCGGACAAGTGAAATTATCGAAAAAATCACCGGTCAGCGGCCTGAATACCTGCGCCCGCCTTATGGGGCGATGAACCGCAACGTTCTGCGGGTGGCCAGCAGTGAAGGCATGTCGATCGTTCTCTGGACCATCGATCCGAAAGACTGGCAGAGCAAGAATGAATTAGCGGTTCTGCGCAATATCGACCGTCAGATGGGAATTTCGGCCGGTGAACGACGTGGTGGCGCGATTCTGCTGCATGATATCTATCCATCGACGGTTCGGGCACTCGAACCGATGCTCGATCGCCTTGCCACCAGCGAAATTCGCATAACCAGTATCGATCGTCTCGACAGCACTGCTGCGACTTTTTGGGCGTCCAGAGAGCCGAATCTGCTGCGTAATGCCGCTTTTAAACGTGATTTTAACCCGGCACATACCGGCAATCTTCTGTTGATCAATATTCTTAAAGAGACAAAAAACAAACCGGAAATCTCGCCGATGGCGATGCTCAAGGCTCACAAATCAGGCACTCTGCTGCTTTATCTTGCGCGCAATACCTGAATAAATTGCCTGCTCAGACGCCGCGGCCGGTTTATCTGCCTGCGGCGTTTTTCATTTCCTGCTGCATCTTTTCGATTATTTCACGTAACGGGGTCGAATCTTCAAGTATTCTTGGATCACTGACGGCTTTCATGCGGTAGGCGAGCACCAGGTCAATCTCTTCCAGACTCAGAGATCCTGAGTAATTATTTTTCTGGAAATCCTTTTTGAAGTATTCCTTCACCGGGGCATCGTGGATGTCGGATTTACAACCGGTCAAAAACAGCGATGCAGAAAACATGATTGCCAGAAACTGTTGATGCATTGGCAGTTGCATATAACCTCCTCATGAATTTGTCTTATTTTGAAACAGGTAAGCAAGAACTGTGTGCTCAGGAGCGGGGTTTTTCAGAAGCTTCTGGTTGTTCGACCGGCTCATGTGGCGCGTTTGCCGGTCGGCTCTGCTGATTCTGGTCGAGCTTGGCCTGCAATGAAATTACTTTCGGGCCCTTTGCCAGTTCCTGGATCTCATAGACGGTCATGGCCTCTTCGAGGCCGCGAATGCGCTGATTCTCACGTTTGACGAATTTGAGGCCCTTTGGCAGGTGCCTGAATGTTTCTTCGTCGACGAGAATACGACTGCCGAGTTCTTTGTTAAGGGCTTCAAGGCGTGAGGCGAGGTTAACTGTCGTGCCCATGACAGTGAACTCCTGCCGGCGGGTCGAACCGATGTTACCGGCGAGAACCGGGCCGGTGGCGATACCGATTCTGATGTTGAAGTTTTCGAGACCGCGGGCGGCCCATTCGCTTCTCAGCTGATCGAGCTCTTCGAGCATGGCGCAGGCAGCTTCGACGGCATTGCGCGAAGGGTAAGGCAGTTCGCTGAGAACGCCGAAGCGGGCCATAACCGCGTCACCGATAAATTTATCGATTTCGCCCTGATGATTGAGAACGACTTCGGTCATGCGCGACAGATATTCGTTCATCAGCGATACAACTTCTTTCGGGCTGAATCTGGAGCTGAAGGCCGTAAAGCCGGCAATGTCAGAAAAGAGAATGGCGGCTGTTTTGCTTACACCGCCCAGATCTATCTGATCAGGATTTTTTATCAGGTTTTCAACAAGTTCAGCTGAGGTGTAACGCGAGAAGATTTCGTGCAGTCGGCGTTTTTCAGCGATTTCCTGCTCGGTTATTTTTTTAGTCGAAGTAAGTTCTTCGCGGGTCTGCACGAAGATGTCGGCGTTGGCGAGAGCGCCACCGAGAAAGGTCGGCAGAGCTGCGAGAAACCTGGTTTCGCTCTCGTCGATCTCTGTGTGTCCGTCGGTGAATGACTCGATGTGAATGACTCCATAGGCTTTGTCGCGCGAAAACAGTGGTATGGCCACGAGCGTATTTGATTGCGGCTTGCGGTCGAGCAGTTTACGTACTTCGATATCGCTGATGGCGCTTCCTCTAAAGATGGTTTGTCGGCGTTTGAGAGAATAAGTGATGATGTGCGCGTGCTCTACCGGCATGAATAGAATTTTTTCGATTTCTTTTGCATAACCAAGCCATCTGAAAGGATAAAGCTCGTTTTTATTCGGGTCGACAAGAAAGAGAATATAGCGGTTGGCGCCAATTTCGTTTTCGACCAGATCAGAGATCGCTTTGAACAATTGCTCCGGGTCAAGAGTGTCGAGGAGAGTCTTGACCTTCATCATGACCATGGAAAAGCGCTGCCTGACCTGATCGAGCTTTTTGTCGAGCAAGGCCTGCTTGGCCTGATATTCGTTGCGGATCTTGCGGGCATAGGAATCTTCGACAGACTTTTTAATTGCCTGCTGCAGCCTGGCCTCTTCGCCGATCGACTTTTTAAGAACAGTCAGGAGCGCACCGGTCATCAGAATAAGCAACAGAGCGAGCACCCCGGCGACTCCCCAGGCAAGTGGTGCCGGCGCCGTAACGATAGTTATTGGTTCGGTCTGAGCATACACAATGCTGCTGCCTGAAAAAATGGCAGCGAGAAGGGCGATCAACCGGTATTTGCTGACGGGTCTGGGCATCAATAGGAAGGGGCCGAATCAGGATGTGGCGGCACATTGATCCGGAATTTATGGTTATGGGGAATTTTGATGTCGGAAGCCATGTATCCCTGTGGTGGTTTAATGGTGAGCGAAATTTCAAACATGGTGCCAACCGCGTTTGGGTCAGCCACGGGGACCACTCTTTCTTCTTTGTTGGCATCTTTGAGAATTGAAGAAACTGTGAAGGCTATGTCTTCGACATCATCGAGGGCTGCAATAGGCTTGGCTGACGCAGAACTGACCAGCTCAATACGTTTTTTTCTTTTGACGAGGAAAAAATTGGTATGCTGGCTTGAATGTGCGTATGGCGGGGAAAAGGCGAACTTTGTGTTTGATACGTTCCAGGCCAGAATATTGCCATCCGCTGCGCTGCCTGGCGTCGGATGAAATTTGAAAGGTCTGGGGACAAAAGGAATCACCGGGTTTTCTTTGCCGACCTCACTTGTCAGATCGAGAAAATTTGTGGCTTCTTCAAGATGCTTGCGCATGAATGACCAGAAAATTTCGGCCTGGGCAGTTCGTTCCTGCTTCCAGACGGTTATTTTAAAAGTCTCAGTGCTGCGGCGATACATGAACATCAGTGTCAGAACGAACCCTGACAATATCACAATCGCCACCAGAGTTTCTGCCATGGTGTAGCCCGCGCCATGTTTAGTCTGATATGCGAACTTCAATCAGTTCCTCCAGCACCTTGCGGGTGTCGCCTGATGTGCCCCAGGCTCTGATTTTGAGGTAATCTCTGGTGTAACCCTGAGCGGCTTTTGATACCAGACTGAATTCTTCAACTCCAAATGAGTGATTGCCGCGGGTGCTCTGGTCGATTTCGGCCTTTATTTTCGCTGCCGGTGAGCCGGCATTGTCAGATTGAAAATCTGCCATCCAGGCAGCTTTTCTGGCATTCAATACGCTGACCGCCATTGCATCTGCTGTTCCTTTGTTTTTCTGAATTTCGAGCGCGTGGATTTTGTAATATTCAGAGGGCAGCACGCGGTATTTGTAGATAGCCAGCTGCATGGCAGCTGTGGCGGCCATCAAAGCCCGAGAGGCATCATACTGATAGGCGTTTGAACCTTTATGCGAGCGGGTGTTGAAAACAAGAACCGTTACCAGCCCAAGTATCGCAATGCAAAAAACCATAACTACTGCCAGCGCTACGCCTTTTCTGGTGTTCTGCATGTTTTTCATCTTGCCATGTCCGCTCTGAAGGTCGCCAGTTCTACTGGTTTGGCGCCTCCGAAGTCGACTGTCACTTTAAGACAGATCAAGTCGTTGAAGCATGAATAGGTTGCAATGGGCGGCGGTGGCGGTGGACCCGGTGGTCCTGGTGGTGCCGGCGGGGCGTCTGAAGAAATCCAGGAAAACTCGAGGGCATTGTTATGCGGGGCGGTAATATTCTGGGCTAGAAAGATCTTTTTTACTTCAGCCCCGATAACATACTTTGTTTTGCCTATTGTCACGGGAGTGCCGCTGGCATAGCCGCCCGCGAAAGTCATGGTTCCGGCAAAACTGCCTGACGGAGTTTGAATGTTCAAGGGCAGTGCCGGAATTGCGCCATCCTTCAATTCTGAGTAATTGGCGGTCATGAGAACGTTGACAACGGCTTCACCAAGTTTCAGAGCCATTTCCTGTTCCATCTGACGGGTTGCAACGCCGTAGTAGCCGGAAAAGGCGCCAATTGCGGGCAAAACCGCGATTGTGAGAATCAGCAGGGCCATGAGAATTTCGACAAGCGAAAGCCCTGCCCGTCTCGACGGGCAGTATGACGGAGAAATATTCTCTCTCGGAGATACAGGCATTAATTAACCATATCGTCCTGTTCAGTTATTTTTTTCATGGCTGCGTTCAAGAACGCGAATTTCCGGGTTATCGTCTGAAACTGTGACGTAAAGGCGGATTTTTCGGGTCAGACCGGCAAAATCGGTTGCCTTGACTTCAATGAACGGGTATCTGGCGCTCTTCAGGCTTTTTTCGCTGGGTTTACCCGACAAGGGCGGGGTTGGCTCACGGAAAACCACGATCAGCGGTTCAGTTACGGCTTTGTCTTTGTCGAGTGGCTTGCGATAGGTTGCCGCTGGATACTGATTGGGAATTTCAACCAATATTTCGCCGGCAGCAACTCCTGTAGGAATTGCGATGACTTTGTCGAGTATTTTTCCGGCTTCCATGGTTGCCCATTTAACGTTATCATCAGTCCAGACACTGATTTTGTATTCTACGTCCTCCTGCAGACCACCTCCGGGCAGACTGAGAAGTGCCATGACCTCTCCACCGATGCCATTTCTGGCACCGTAAGTTTCCGGGTCGGTATCCGGTGAGCCGTCGACCTTGTTATCAGACTGATTGTAATCTTCGAGCCTGAAATTTTTTCTGATGAATTCGTGTTTTGAAGGGTCTTTAAAGTCTTCAAGCTTTGCGATTTCGCCTGGGGTCATACCTGGGTCGCCGGGGAGCGTGGTTCTGGGTTTGACATCGAAGATATCGAAATAAAGAGGCAGGCCGAGGTCCGGGTCGGCGAGTTTGGCTGTATCGAATTTGGGATCGGGTGTGGCACCGACAAAGTCGCGGTAGGCTTTGGCATTGCCCTCAGGGTCTGCAAGTGACTTTTCAAATTCTGTCGAATTGTAGATTGGCAGGGCGCCAGGTTTAACAACTGGTGGGAAAAATATAGTTCTGCCGTCTTTTACTGATTCAATCTTGACAACAATATTTGGAAGGTCATTGTCGCGGATGTGAACCACGCCTTCGCCGCGCCTTTCGCCAGGGTCGATGGTGGTCATATCGATGCTGGTGAGAATGTTGTCGGTCAGACTGGCGACGATTGGCCAGGGTTTGGCTTCTTTCGGGTCGCGCCCAAGATTGGGTTCTGGCGAATTGCGCAGGCCGTAGCAGCTTTCGGGGTCATTTTCTCTCAGATAAGGTTCACCAGGATTGACGTTGCCAGATTTATCCCAGGCGAAGACGCTGTAGCGCATGACGCCGTGGCAGGCATTCGGCATGATGACGTGGTCGGTTTCTGAGCCAGAATCAATTTCGCGCGGTGGTTCAGGAAACCAGTTTTCTTCCTTTTCCCATTCGCCTGAGGGGAATTTGTCGATTTTACCGAGTACGAGGCAGGTGCCGATTTTTTTTGAGTAGTTGTCGGTGATTTTGAGCCCCTCGACCTTATACCAGTCGCCGGTTGTGGCCGGTTTGTTCTTGCCAAGCTCGGGAAATTTTCCGTCGACGCAGCCGTCGATAAGTGGCGGAGTGCGGTCGGCGAAGTTCATTTCGTATTTTTCACCGCTGGTGTCTGTCTCGGCACCGGTTGCGGTGATCAGACTGCTTTTAAGATCTGATCCCAGTTTGGTGTAGACGTTGTTGGTTGGCTGGTGGTGCTCTTCGCCCTGGTTTTTGTCTTCGGGGTCGTCAAAGTCGCCATCTTCATTTTTGTCTTCTTTTTCTTCTTTAATACAGGGCGGATAATCACAGAAAGCTTTGTTTTTGTCACAGGATTTGGCATCGGGGTCGAAATTCCCCGGCGGAATGTATTGCCAGCCGCCTTTGATGCAAAGATAATATTTGCGTCGATGCGGCTTGTCTCCTGGTTTATAGGTGAACGGGAACGATGTCACCTTGTTGTCGTGCCAGATTCTTTCTTTGTCATAGCTGCCGGCATCAAGATAGAAATTTTCATAGAGAAAGCCGATGAAACTTTTTTCATGGTAGACCATGCCACCGAATGAACTGATCATCGCGAGAAGGTTACGCCCTTCCTCTTCTTTAATTACCTTGTTGTACCTGCTTTCGAGGTAGCCAGGCCAGATTATCGGGCCGACACCGGTCACGTATGGCTTTATATCTGTTATATCTTCAACGTCTTCATAGGTGTTCAGTGGTGAAGTTCCGAATTTGCTGCGCAGGTCGGCCAGCTTGATCATCTTGATCGAAAAGGCATCATCTGCATAGCCTGTTGTAACGCATAACAACAGCGATAAAACCAGCAAAAAGACATTCTTTTTTGTAGTCATCTTCAGCCCCCTGTAGCATCCTCGACAAGTTTGAAGGCCATTCCCTCAAAAGTTTCGTCGGATTTATCCTTACTATAACTTATTAACAGGTCACGCTCAATTCGCCTGATAAATTCAGGGTGCCAGCCGGTTCTTTTCTGGGCCAGGCCTGAAAGCACAGATTCTTCGAAATCATGTTCGTAGAGATTGTGTTTGAGCAATTTGCGCGTCATGCCAAAAAAATAATAGGCCCTGGGCCTGATTGCTTCACTGGTGAAGCTGTAAGCGAGAAAACGCTGGGCTCCCTCTATCTGGCCGACTTTTAGCAGAGTAATACCGGTCAGGTAGTTAACCCAGGCATTGTTGAGGTCACGGGCGACGACGATAAGATCGCCGAGGCACTCTTCAGGGGATTTGAAAGTAATGGTGAATATACACGAAATCGCCAGCCTTAGTGAACCAATCGAAAACTTCTCGACAAAAAGAGCCTCGGCTGAGGTCCAGACGAAATACAGCGCAAATGGCAGCAGCGCCAGAATAACCGAGAGAACAGCGTAATGCTGTGGGAATGAATAGACATGGCAGCGCAGGCGAAAGCCGAACGGTTTGTATGGTTCGCCGGTCTGCGGGTCAGTTGCGAGCGCATAGGCCAGCAGGTAATCTTCAGAACCGTAATATGCTTCTGAAAGCAGCGGGAAGACAATCTGTTTCTCGGGTTTGAAATGGTAATATTTCCAGAGATCTTTGACCGCCGCCTGGTGGTTTTTAAGGCGCAGATTGGCTTTGGCACGCATCAGCAAAAATTCGTGGCGGTCAGGCATATCTCTTATGAGTGAATCGAGCGATTCGACCGTTTCGCGCATGCGGCCTTCGAGAAAAGCAGTTTCGGCCTTCTCGACAAATGCTTCAAGCTGATTTATGTGAAGAATTTTTTCTTTAAGTTCGAGTGCCGGCTTGTAACCGGATTCGCGCTTAAGTACCTGCTCGACCAGTTCAAGGGCTTTGGTTCTCTCGCCCTGGGCAAAAAAACCGCGGGCGCGATTGATCAGCGAAACAGCTGAATACATGTCGAGATCGTGGCTTCGACCGGTGGTGACATTAACATCGATGCCCTGATTACGGTATTCTTCAATCTGCTCGTAAGTACCCTTGATTTCCTTCAGCTTCGCAATGGCATGTTCATCATCGCTGGCAAAAGTCAACACCTCGCTGTACAGCTTTTCGGCTTCTGGCAGATTTTTGGCGCTGACAAAAAAGTCAGCTCTCTGGCGCAGGCTTTTTACATATTCATCGATTTTTTTCTGAAGATCGACAGACATGGCAGCAATGTCAGGATCGGCAGGGTCGAGTTTGCCGGCCCGCTGCAGATAGTCACGGGCCATGCGCAAATCGCCATCGACAAAAAATACCTTTGCTTTGCGCAGGTATTCCTTGCCCTGGGGGCTGATAGCTGAAACCGAGGTCAAAAAAACAGCAGCAAAAATCGCTGCGAGCAGCAGGCCAAGATTCAATTGTTTTTTTTCGGTTGCCACTCTTTCTGACCCCACTTTAAATTATAACATACCCGTCTGAGAGTATGTACCCTATACGTCAGAATGTCGGGTTTTTTTGACTTTTAAAGTTTATATTGCTAGAATTCTCCTGCACACAGTAATGACGTCGCCGGTGATTTTTTGGCGACGCATCAGCAAAGTCAGGCACAGGAGGACACTTAATGCCACTGGTCACCTCGAAGGAACTTTTTGAAAAGGCCTACAAAGGCGGTTACGCAATCGGCGCTTTCAACGTCAATAACATGGAAATCATTCAGGGTATCTTCGAAGCAGCAATCGAAGAAAAGGCCCCGTTGATCATTCAGGTTTCGGCCGGCGCCCGCAAATATGCCCGCCATGAATACCTGATTCATCTCATTCAGGCTTCTATGGAAATGGCAGAAGCTTCTGGCGTTTCTATTCCGGTCGTTCTGCATCTCGACCATGGTGATGATTTCGAAATCTGCAAAAAGTGTATCGATGGCGGTTTCACTTCAGTCATGATCGACGCTTCCAAGCATCCTCTCGCTGAAAATATCAGAATCACCAAAGAGGTGGTCGCTTATGCCCACGCCCGCGGTGTTACGGTTGAAGCCGAACTTGGCAAGCTTGCCGGCGTTGAAGACGATGTTAAGGTTTCGGCAAAAGATGCAACCTATACTGACCCCGACGAAGCTTATGAATTCGTAAGCAAGAGCGGCTGCGATTCTCTTGCTATCGCCATCGGCACCAGCCACGGCGCTTACAAGTTCAAAGGCGAACCCAAACTCGCTTTCGACCGTCTCGCCCAGATCGAGAAAAAGCTCCCGGGCTTTCCGCTCGTATTGCACGGCGCCAGTTCAGTTCCCCAGGATCTGACCGACATCTGCAATAAATACGGCGCTAAAATTCCTGGCTCACGCGGTGTTCCCGAAGATATGATCGCCCAGGCCGCCAAAACCGGCGTCTGCAAGATCAACGTCGATACCGACCTGCGCATCGCCATGACCGGCATGATCCGCAAGGTGTTCTTTGAACACCCCGAAGAATTCGATCCGCGCAAATACATGGCTCCGGCCCGCCAGGCCATCAAAGAAGTCGTGCAGCGCAAAATGCGCATCATGGGCTGCTCAGGCAAAGCCTGATTTAAGTTAACCGATTTTCCGGCCCCACGCGTGATTGTGGGGCCGGAATTTATCAGGACCGATTTTGGGAGGTCGGCAGCTTTGACTTCGGCAAAAAACAGACTTGTTCTGCTGTTAATTCTGGCAGTGGCCGTTCTGGCGTTATTCACCGGTTGCGGCGGTGGTGGTGATTCCGGATCCACCCTGGACCCTGACCAGCTGGAGGTCGCCACCGCAGTTGATTCTTTTGCAGCGGCGATAAGGGCTGAAGATTTCGCTGCCGCAGACAAATATCTCGACTCAAATTTAAAATGGTACCGTACTGGCAACGTAACCTGGGACGTGGCAACTGTCAGGTCCAGGTTGCAGAGTTTTTTTGCCGGAGCGGTGGTTAAAGATTTCACTTTTTCCGGCGTTGGCGTGAACATGCTGTCTGAAACTCTTGCCGAGGGGCGTGGATTGCTGACAGTCGTTTATACTGACGTCGCGGGTGTCGAAAAACCTGTTATTTCGCAAAACATCAGTTTTGTAATGGAAAAAGTACCGACCTGGAGTTTGATTGAATTTGGTGCTTACGGTGTTTCCGACAAAGGTTCCGCTTTCCCGCCAGAGCTGTAAAGTTTTATACAGATTACAGGAGCGAGCATGAATATTTCTGCCAGACTGGTCGAAAATGCAAAATTCGGCTGTCTTGTTTTCTCTGCACCTTCGGCGGTATGGAACGAACTGCTGGCTGACAATCTGTCGTTGCTTGCCGATACCGGTGGTCTCAGCATTTTTTCTTTTGCCACCGGTGCTGAACTGTTGAAAGCTGGCATGCCGTCTGCCGAGACGATTGCCCGGCTGAATTCTTTGCCTTTGCGGGCCTTCTGCCGCGAAGATTCAGCAGAAGGTTCTTCATTCGAAGAGAGTGCCATTTTTAAATGCGAAAATTTTGATGCGACCGGTTCTTTCGCGGCCGGCATCAGATGCCAGGCTGGTGGCGATATCGCTGCCGCAACCGCTTTTTATCAGGGCGTCGTTTCAGCAGATCCTTCGCTGGCACGTGCCTGGAACCTGTTAGGTCTCTGCCAGCGACTGAATGGCGAAATCGAGGTGGCCGAGAAGTGCTACCATAAAGCTATTGAACTTGCTGATGATGTGCCGGAAGCTTTCTGCAATCTTGGTATTCTGCTGCAGAAGTCAGGGCGTGAAAATGAAGCCCAGGCGCTGTTTTCTCAGGCTCTCGACCGCGATAATTTTTATTTCAATGCGCTGCTGCGGCGTGCAGAATGGCTGCTTGAAGGCGGGCAGATAAACAACCCGGAATTTTCAGAAGTCAACCTGCGCCTGTTGATGCACTTTTCAGAAATTGGCGCGGTGCAGCGGCATCTGTTTGCTTCGGCCAGTCGTTTCGACATGGCGATCGAGGAATATTCAGAAAAGCTGCACAACGAGAACGGTGCGATGGCCAATTCAAAGATTCAGAAACTGCAGCGATTGATCGAAGCTCAGGTGCTCAACGGTGCCTGGGGTGCCGCGGCCGGCAATATGCAGCTGCTGGCGGGCATGACACCACAGACGCAGGCCGAGAAGGCAGTTGCTTCATGGTGTCGGGTCAGAGCCGGGCGTATTCTTTCCCGCCTGCAGGGCAAACTCGATAATGCTGCTTTTGTGGCAATGCTGAAAGGTTTCTTTGCTCCGGCCGGGGTGGTTGCTTCAACCCCTGAAGAAATCAGAAAATCACCTCTGAGCGTCGCCGAGTTCTTTTCGCTGGTGCTGCTTGAAGTGATGCGTGACGGGCAGATTGAGCCGGCCGAACGCGATCTGCTGCAGCGACTGCGAACTGCGCTGAATATTTCCGAAGACGCGTATATCACCATGTTCAACAATGTGCGTCGCCAGCTGGCCGGTATCGAAGTTACCGGCGGTCTGCGTGAGAGGTTCAGCCACCAGAGGCTGTTTCGCAATCTTTGTCAGGCGGCATTCAGAGATGGCGTCATTGAAGAATCCGAAAAGAAAATTCTCGGTTTTGCCTGTAAAGCATTTGATATATCATCAGAAGAGTTCAGACGAATTATTGCCGAGGTGCCAAGATGAGCGCAGAAAACGACAGACCCGAAAACAAACGGTTCGAAACTTTGCCGGTGATCAAAGATATAATGGGTTATCTTTCTTCGGATAACATGCGTTTCAACCAGCTCGGTGAAGATGCCGTCGAGCTCTACATGCAGGGTAACAACCTAACCATGCATCTGGTTATTTACCTGCACAACAGTCATCTGATTTTCCGGGTGCCGAATTTTATTCGCAACGTCGAGTTGCGGCGCCTCGAAATTCTTATGTTCATCATGCAGGTTACCGGTGAAATTCTCGACATCAGGTTTGAAATCGGCAAGGACGGCAAATCGCTGTCGGCCTGCTGTCAACATATTCTCGAAGACGGCACCATGACGCGCCGACAGTTCGATCTGGCAATGATGGTGCTGGTGCATATGGTCGACGATACTTTCCCGCAGTTCATGAAACTGGTTTACAGTCAGCCTGAGGCCGGTGTGCCTGCTGCCGAACCTGCTGAAGAAAAGGCTGCGCCCGACGCCGAGCCCGAAGATGCCGAAGAAAGTGACGAATTTGCTCCGGTGAACGATGACGAAATCGTTCGCAAGTTAAATTGAACCGGCAAAGGAGACCTCTATGATCAAACCCTGGTTTAAACTCTATCTGATTCTGATGCTGGTTCTTGTATCTTCGTTACAGGTTCAGGCTGCAACCGTGCAGATCCCTGAATGGTGCAGTCTGGCGGCATCTCTGGCCGCTCCGCCGGAACTGGGCCGGCCGGTTGCCTTGAAAGTGACTCTTCACTCTCTGATCGGTAGTCTCAATGGCGCAAAAGTCCGTCTTATTCTACCTGAGAGCTGGAAGGGCGAACCAGAAACCGCTACTATCAACGAGGTTAAAGAGGGTGCTTCTGGTGAAGCCGCTTTTACTGTGACACCGAACAGCTACCTGAACCAGGGTTCGATCGTGGCTGAAGTGGTATTGGCAGCGCCCAAAGCCGATCTGATTGCAAAAATTCAGCGCGATTTTGCTGACAACGCTGTAGAAATGGCCGCCGCCGTCAATGCCTGGCCGACAGAAACAAAACTCTATGCCGATGTCGCTTTTGCCCTGTTTGCCGATGAATCTTTCTATCCTCTCAGCGGTGACATGTGGCTTTCTTATGATGACAGTCTGGCTCCGACAGGCGGTTACCGGGGGCCGGTCTTTTTTGAAGACACGCTTATTTCAGCGCACCAGGCGCAGACCGACGTTGAAATGTTCGACAAGCTTCAGGGGTATCTCAATTCAGACCCTGGCTTTGCCGGCAAACTTGCCGAATCTGGTATCGATATTGAAAAAAAACGGCTCGATCAGCTCAACGGTCTTTATGTGCTCGCAGTTAAAGCCTGGCAGAGCAAAAACCACGCCGATGCCGCCGGCTTTATCGAACAGCTCGAAAAGCAGCTCGACGCTCAGAAGCCGGCCGGGTTCGAAAACTTGAAAATTGCGACCCTCAACCTCAAGGGGCTGGTTTTCTGGAGCCAGGGGCAGAAGCGTGTTGCCGAAGAGGCTTTGAAAAAAGCTTTTTATACAAACCGCAAACACAGCCTGCAGCGTTACGTTCTGCGCAACATCGGTCTGTTGATGCTGGCAAACGGTGATCGCGCAACGGCTTTGCAGATGTTCAATCTGGCTCTGCCGTTCAAACATGGTTTTACGCTGCTGGTAAAAGAAACCGAACTGCTTAAGAAAAACTGACAAGAAGGGCTGATGGATCCGGTAAAAGAATTATTTGCGGAACTCAGTTCTCCGGATCCTTCGATCCGCTTTTCTGTGTTGTCGCGCATCGAGGAAATACCGCTGACAGCTGGTCAGATAGCTGAATTCAGAGGCCTGTTGGCGAGCGAATGTGAGCCCGGCATCAGATTTCACATGCAGAAGGTGCTCGCCCGCTTCGAGCCTGGTGAGCTGGCGCGTCCTGATCGCAGCGGGATTTCTGAACTGCTGCGCCAGCCTGCCAGAGACGAAATTTCGCTGGCTTTGTATCTCGAATCGGTTAAAAGAGGAGATGCACAGACCGTTGCCGATGAACTGAGAAAAGCCGGCTGGGTTAATTTTTCGGCACAGTTGTTGCCTTCGGTTCTAAAATTTCTGAAAAAATTCGGCACTTCTGAAGATGTCGATGCGGTTGCCGCTCTGTGCAGTCATAATGACCCCAGAGTCCTGAGCGCGGCGGTCGAAGCTCTCGAAAAACTCAGCCCGGAACGCCTGCGCGAGCACATTGTGCCATTGCTTCTCAATGCCAATTCAGGCATCAGGTCGCGGGCGGTCAGAATTCTTTACAGATTCGACCCGAGCGAAGCGTTGCGCCATTTTGAATCGATGCTGTTTTCGAACAGCGACGAAGAAAAGCAGGCGGCTTTATTTCATTCGTTTTTTTTCCCGTTCAAGCAGATCGAGTCGCTGATGTTGCGCTATATAAGCGTCGAAACCGATTCTGAGCTGATCAAAAAGGCCGGGCTGGTTTTTATGGCCAACCCCGACCGGCAGATTCCTCTGCGGCTGCTTGAGGCCCGGCAGGCCTGCGTCGGCGAGAAATACCAGCTCATCGATACAATTCTCAAAGGGGTCTTACAGTCACTTTTTCAGGCCGGTCTGGTCAATGCTGAGCCGGCACAGATGCTAGAAGTGCTCGAAAGCCACTTCCGGGAAAAGCGAATTCGTCTGTATATCGAGCGTTTCAGTCTCGGGTTGAAGTCTGGCGATGCCGAAACCCGCCTGAAATCAGCGTTAAAATTGTGTGAACTGATAAGGCACGGTGTCGAGGAGCCGCGCGCCCTGATTGGTGATTTTCTCAAAAAGGAAACCGATGAAAAAATTGCTGTCAGGGTCAGGCAGTTTCTTGAGTCGGGCCGTCTTGAGCCTGAAAGCGCCGGCAAGCCTGAATCCGAGGCTGCCCGCAGAACGGAACAGCCGGTTCAGCAGAAGGCATTCATCGATATTCTGCCCGAACAGCGTCACAAGATTTATAATACGATCAACCGTGAAAACTACGGTCAGCAGATGGCCGGTATCGTTGGTTTTTTTGCACAACTGCCGGTAGAGGAGCAGATAGCCGTTCTCGGGGTCATAGAGCGGGCCGGCACCCGCAAGGAAACTGAACTGATGCTGCGCTGCCTCGAAAGTGACAATGCCGATCTGCTGACGGCCGCCATCGATGCTCTGAGTGTGGTAAACCCCGAAGCGCTGCATCCGCTGCTGCCACAGTTGATCAAACATCGTTTCGATGAGGTCAAGGTTGCGGCAATCAAGGTATTTGCTCTTTTCGATAAAAAACAGGCAATTTCACTGGTTGAGCAGATGCTGCATTCAATCAGACCGGTGCAGCGGCGTAATGCCATTTTCTGTCTGGCTCATTTCGATTATGCGTCTGTGAGTCAGATTCTTCTTGCGGCTCTTAAAAACGAGGGTGACGAAGAGAATCAGCAGCAGATTTTTTCGATACTGCTTTCGAATGCCGACGAAGAGACCTTTTTTCAGGTTTATGTCGAAGCCAGAAGCGGTCGCTCGACGAGAGTGGAACTTTATGCCAGATTATATGCCGGTCTGGTGGCGAAAATTATCGCTGTCGATCCGGCAAAGACTGAAGCCGGGTTGTTTGCTGCTGCTGAAGAAAGGCTCGAAGACGAAAAGCGCAGCCAGAACCAGCGGTCGGCCTATCAGCTTGAAAAAATTCAGAAAATCCGTCAGGAAAGCCAGAAAAAAAGTGAATCTGACCCGGGTCTGATCAGATTTGCTTTGGTAGCTTATGCAACCGGTGCTTTACTGACTGCTTTGATCTGGTTTCTTTTTATGGCGCCATCTTCTGCGCCGTCGAAAACGACAAAACCGGTCAAAAAGGCTGCGACTCAGCCGCGCAGCACAACCCGTACGGTTAAAGGCATTGTTTCAGGTGTTGATACGGCGCACAGACAGGTTGATATTGCAGACCCGGCCGAGCAGAAGACCTATCGTGTGCTTTTTCCAGAAAAAACGGGTGCTTTGCCGGCGATTGGCAACGGCTTTCACGGGCAGCTGAAAATTACCGGCGAGCGTGGCGGAATCGTGACTGGCGAGTTACTGACCGCTTTTTAACAATTGACATCGAAGTTGAGAAACATTAACATCAGGGCATGAGCAATTTCACAATTACCACAGCAAATATCAATGGTGTGTTCATTATCAGGCCCTGCGGCTATGTTGATGAACACGGCGGCGCGGCGATTTTTGCCACTGTGCAGAAGGCCTTGCCCGAAGGACACCAGAAATTTATTCTCAACCTGGCAGGCTCGCCGGTAATCAATTCGCAGGGTATCGCGCAGATTATCGAGCTGGCTGAGATCATTGTCGACGAAAAGAATGGTGAACTGGCTTTTACCGGTCTCAGCGAGCTTGCCGGCGGGGTTTTTAAAATGGTCGGTCTGTTGCAGATGGGCAACGCCTACCCATCTGAGCAGCAGGCGATCGAGGCTTTGGGCACCTGAGGCCTGTACCGATAAACACTGGACTAACTTGGATAAATAAGATATATTTATAGTGCGGTAAAAAAGAAGATAGACAAGGAGGTCTATAGCCGTGGTTAGCAGAACGAATCCAGACAGGGTACACAGAGACCTGCTGCGCACTGAAGAAACTCGTCAGAAGACGCTTGAGCGTGTCGCAGGGGGGAAAAGAATCAACCGGGCCAGCGATGATCCAGCGGGCCTTGCTATGGTCATGGCTTTCGAGTCACAGACCCGTGGTCTGATTCAGCAGATCGGCAGTCGTCAGGATGAAATTTCGATGCTGCAGACTGCTGACGGTGCGCTCAGCTCAATGAACGAAATGATCCAGCGCATCAATGAACTCGCGGTTCAGGCTTCGAATGGCACATTGACCGATGCCGATCGTGGTAACATTCAGCTCGAAATCAATCAGCTGACCTCTCAGATCAATCAGACTGCCAATGGCACCACCTATAACGACAAAAAGCTGCTCGATGGTTCGCTTCAGGTTACTTTGCAGAGTGGCGAAACCTTCACTCAGCCAGCGGTTACCACCGAATCTCTGGGGCTGAACGGTGTTTCCGTCAATTCTCTTCAGAGCGCCGGCCAGGCGATCGGTCAGTCGGCTCAGGCTCTGGCAACGTTGAACACTCAGCGTGGCTCGCTTGGCGCCGCCGTTAACGGTATCGAAAGTCAGGTTGCCGGCCTGCAGAATGAGCTTGTCAACGTGACCGCCGCCCAGTCAAGAATAGAAGATGTCGATGTGGCCGCCGAAATCATCAATATGAGTCTTAACGAACTGCAGTCGAAGTTTGCTCTGCAGACTTTTAAAATTCAGGATGAAAACCGTCTGAATATTCTCAATCTGCTTGGCGAGTAACAGAGATACCATTGAGAGACGCGAGAGATACGTGACGGCAGCAGCAAAATAGCCAATACAAAAGGGGCTGTCTCATAGAAATATGAAACAGCCCTTTTTTTATTGCCGCCGGCCGTGTGCATCAGTCATAAGGCATTGCTTTTCAGGGTAATCTTAACGCCCCCTGTCTTTTGCAACTCTTTCAGTACGGGGCAAATCGCCCGCCAGTGTCAATAAATCTGCGCAATAATGGTTGTGAATAAAATCACACGCATTATTGAAAATGATTTTCGATCAGTTTTTCAGAACTCAACCGGGTCAACCAGAGTTTTGGGCGCCGGCGGTGCAGCAATGGCAGTTTTGAGCCGTTCGACGGTTATGTCGGTGCCCATGCCGAGAAACTTGCCGTTTTCGTCGACCGGCCAGCTGCCCTGAACGCCGTTAACGACTTCGAAGTGACTTTCGACTTTTTTGAGAAACAGCAGATACTGACTGCCTTCTTTGAACTCGGGCGCGTCTTCGATACCACGGTAATTTTTGATTTTGAGACTGTCGCCGCTTTTGCCTTCGCCCTTGAATACTTCACCTGCTTCAAGCAGGCAGGCGAGAACTTCGGGGCCTTCTGGGATCTTTCCGGCAGATTTGATGCCTTTGATCGTGCCTTTGACAATCAGATCAGCACCCTGTGCCAGGTCTTCCAGGGTCAGGGTTTCGATCATGGCGTGTCCTCCAATGGTTAGCAGCAGCATCAGCAGAGTAATAATCGCTCTTTTCATTTTTCTCCTCCGTCGCCCGCAAATTGTCACAGATAAATTGTAGCAGTTTTTCTGCCGGTCGGTAAAGTTTTGCAAACACGTTGACAAGCTGAGCCCGGGTTGAGATTATTTTATTATGCCCGCCAGTCAGATTATTTTACCTATACTTCGCCGCCCACGCGGTTTTGCCATAATGATCGCCCTGATCATCGGCACCGTGCTGCTCATTCTCGCAGTGTCGCTGTACTCATTTGTCGGGCACCAGCACAGTGGCATGCAGACAATCGTCAATGGCGAAGTCGCGCATTTTCTTGCTGAGGCGGGTATCAACAGCAGTATCGGCTCGGTGCGCGCCGCCATTGCCCGCAATCTCGAAGGCGGTGCCGGGAAAAAGCTCTCGGAGCTGCTGCTTAAACCGGGTGAGTTCAGCGATATCTGCATCAATGATCTGCTCGATCCGGTCTGGAACCGTGACCTTGAAGCGTTTGCCCGCGAGGTAGACAAGGATGCTTCGATTCGCGTCGATGTCTGGCTGCGTGATTTTGCCCCGACCGAAACCGAGGCTTCGACCTGGGCCGATCCGGTTGCGCGGCAGGGCTTCCTGGTAATCGAAGCGGTCGGCAGTTACAAAAGTTCACAGCGGCGCATTGCCGTTAAGCGCCAGGTCAAGGTGGCGAGTATCGCTCCCGGGCCGCTGGGCAAGTTTTCACTTTATGTCGGTGACGCGGCCCGCCGTAACGAAGACGCTTTCAACCTGATCCGCAATGATTATCGCGGCATGATCACTGACGGGCCGCGGCCACTGATCGTTTACAATCACGCCACCACCGATGCCCCGCTTGAACCGGGCAATATTGCTGACATTCTTAAAGAAGAAAAAATGCCCGACTGCTGGCAGCGGCGCGGCTGGGTCTGGCTTGGCGGCCGGCGTGTCAGGCTGAATCTCTGTTCGGGTGCCGGTGACCTGGGCGAAATTTTTCATTTTTATGACGTCAGCAACCCGAATGTTTTTTCGCCGATAAAATTTGCAACGCCGCAGTCTTCACTGCCACCAGCTTTCTCCGGCCCTTTGAGTCTGCCCTGGGATAAAAGCAACGAATCGATCCGCCAGGTGAGCTACAGTTTTGGGCACAGTTTTGTGCTCGATGGCTTTCATGACCGCAGCAGCCGCCGCGAAACCGAAGCAATGTACGAAGGCAACATTCTGTCTTCGGGCGAAAAGAACCATTACAGCTCGAAGTCTTCGATTCTGCACCTGTTTGGCGATGCCCGCAAAGGTTTTCAGTCGCGTACGCGCGTCTTCGGGCAGGTCAATGCTGCCTTCATCAGGTTTGCCAACCTTGAGGTGAAGCCCGAAGAATCTGACGCGGCAGCTTTGTTTGCCGCTGCGAATCCGCCGCCTCTATATCTGCTGAAGTCGGTATCTGAAGACGCTTACAGCAGTTCGGTCGATATTTTTGAAGTTGGCCGGCGCAGTGTCGGTGGCCCGCTTCTCAAGGCCGGCATGCTCTTTAAATCTTATAACGAATACGCTCAGCTGATGAGTCGGGTCGTCGAAATGCCCTACATGGAATCATACAACAGCATGCAGGATGTTTATGACGCCAGGGTCGGGCGCACTTTTCCGTCGTCGGCTGGCGTTTTTGCCGGCGCAACTGATAGTCAGGTCACTTTGCAGCGCAATGGCCATGTGTTCTATAAGGGCCAGCCGTCTGCAGAATCTGTTGCTCAGCTCCTTGCCGGAAGAGTTCAGATAGAGGTCGATACGCTCAGCGAATTCTGGGAAAGATTTCTTAACGAGCAGGGCGAACTCGAGTTGAATGCGATAGTCAGAATCAGAAACCCGCGCGGTCTCGATATGCAGATTCCGGCCGCCGGGCGCCCGCAGCCGATGATTGTGCGCGGTGGTGGCATGATAATCCTTGATTCAGGCAATCTGGTGCTGCGCGGGGTGACCTGTGCCGATGCTGATCAGATGCTGACGATTGTGCTTGGTGGCAGCGGCTCGGTATCTTTTGCGTCAACCCAGCCGAACCATGTTAATCTGATCGCTCCTGGTGCCGAGCTGGCTTATGGTTCGAAGTTCGACCTGTTCGGCACTCTCTGTGTCGGCTCTATCTATGCTGACCACCGGTTTCAAGGCGGAATTGCGCGTTTCAGACCCGGGCAGGACCCGACTACGGCTGGCTACGATCGCTATTACCGGGTATTCGTCGACCCGAAGGACTCATACTGGAATGAATAGAAAAGAAGGCCGCAGCGGGCTGTCGCTGATTGAAATCGTTCTGTCGATGGGCATTCTGTCGCTGATCATGCTGCCCGTCTTTATGACTTTTTCTTCCGGCAACGTCAATATTCAGGTCACCGAATCTGAGTTCAGAGCTCATACTGCGGCCCTTGAGCTGATGGAACAGATTGTTTCTCTGCCCTTCGACCTCATAAAACCCGGAAGCTATGATTCTGCGCAGGTAGTTGACGGGGCACAGTTCGCCAACAGCCCGGTGCTCTTCAAAATTACTCCAGCCGATGATCTGAAGCCGTCTCTGAAAATTGAAGAGATCAAGCGCGATAACAAGGTGGTTTTCAAGAAAATTACGGTAAAAATAGGGTTCCCGTCGGCCCGGGCGGCTGACAAGACCCGTGAATTCACTTTAAAAACACTGGTGGCCAATGAAAGTCGATAATAAAAAGCGGCGTGGTTTCACCCTTACCGAGATCCTGGTGGTCTGCGGGGTTTCAGCCATTTTTCTTGGCACTGCCATCATGCTGTTCACTAATTTCCGACAGGGGTATTCACGCAGCGAAAATGTCGCGGTATTGATGCAGGAAAGCGCACTGTTCATCGCCAGATTGCGCACTGATTTGAATAACGCCGTGCTCAGCGGCCCGGGCGGCGGAAGTATTGAGCAGCAGCTGCAGGCTTTTCCCGACCATCTGACTTTTAACATTTACAGTAGCCGGCAAGGTCGTATTTTGCCGGTAGTCTACAGTTATACACGCGGGAAAGACGGCGGAAGTCTGACCAGGCGTGAGGCTGATGAGGCTGAAAAGGTGCTGATAAAGGAACATGTGGCGTCTCTGGCATGGCAGATGCAGCTTGAGCATTTTGCTGCTGGCGGCTCAGGAACATTTCGCATCAGTCTGGGCATCGATCTGCAGCTGAAGACCTCTTCGGGCAAGGAAAAGCCTTTCGCTATAAAAACTTCGCTGTTTCCGGCGCGGTTGAACCGGCAGCTCAACAATCCCTGAATTTTTCCCTGAATTCGTGCAGCTATTTTTTTGCAACGAATTGTCAAAAAAACTCGTATAATTAGATGGAACATATGTACGGCGGGAGGCTATTATGAACAGAAGACTGACATTGGCGCTGTTCGCGCTTTGTTTTATGTTTGCCAGTGTTTTTTCGGTGGCAGGCCAGGATGGCAGCTACCTTGACACGATTTATCGCGCCGGCGATTCGGGTACTTCTGCCGTCAGCGATGAAGGCGTGCCGCAGTATGTCGAAAACACCGACCAGCCTCCCGAAGTGGTTGATGTTCCGGACCCGGTAGGTGATCCGGCGCAGCAGAAGGCGATCGAAAAGCTGCAGAACATTATCAACAGTCTGATGCGCATCATTGCCGGCAAAATTTGCGGCACCCGTATTGTGGTTGTTGTAATACCCTGCCAGCGCATTGTGCCGAAACCGCCTACTTCCACCGCCACTTCGACCTCGACCTCAACCGCCACCCAGACCCAGACTCAGACACAAACTCAGACTCAAACTCAAACTCAGACTCAGACACAAACTCAAACTCAGACTCAGACTCAGACTCAGACTCAGACTCAAACGCCCACTCAGACCCAAACGCAGACACAGACTGCAACTGATGCCGAATCAATTCGCGCTTCAGTTAAGGCCAAATATAATATAAGTCTTGCCAACGGTACTAATGGCCGAGAATGGAGTCTTAATCAGCTTAAGGCTGCAGATGAAGCCTTTGGTGAACTTCCCGCCTTCTTCCGCAAATGTACTGACCTGGTTTATCGTGATGGCGAGCCCAATGCCTCGTTCATTCCGCCAAGTGCCGCAGCTTACGTCATTGTTCCTGAGCGCAAGGTTCACATGCTCGACCTGAGCGTAAAAATGACTCAGGGGGCCTATAATTCGCTCACTGCTGCCTATGGTCGCGCGCCGACCACCGAAGAACAGATGGCTTATCTCAAATACAATTTCAAACGCACCCTGGTGCATGAAATGACTCATTGTTTCCAGAACACCTATCCGCAGGTTTACCAGACCTGGTCAAGAACCTTCTGGCCCGGTGGACAGCTTACCGGCACCTGCCCGACCGGTTATGGACGTACTCAGCCTGCCGAAGACATGGCTGAATCGGTTGCCACCTATTACACCGGTGGTTCGATCAGAAACGGCATGTTTGTGTCGCGCAGCGGCGCCACCATGGACCTGAACCGCTATAATTTCATCAAACAGTATGTTATGGACGGCAAGGAATACCTGCAGTAAAGGACCGGGATAACCATGAAAAAGCTGATTGTGCTGTTCTCTCTGACTTTATTGCTGCTGGTGTCGCCGGTTTCGGCTCAAAATGCCAGTTACCTCGATTCAGTTTATCAGACGCTCGAAGTTGCTACCGGCACCGATGCTCTGACGGCTCTCAAAGATTCGATAAACGAAAAATTCAATGTGGTGATTGCCGAAGATGAAGGCGAAAACCAGAATACCTGGAGTCTTAGTTACGTTCAGGCAATCAAAGAGGTATTTGAAGCGGTCCCGGCGAGCTTCAGCATGTATACCCGCATGGTGTTTCTCGACCCGTCGCCAGTGCAGTATGAGGTTAAATACGTCGGTTTCAACGACCAGCATGGCATAATCTGGGCCGGCGCCGGCGTCATGACCCCTTCGGTGATGTATTACCGCCGATTTAAAGAAGTTTACGGCAGTGCTCCGACCGAAGCGCAACTGTTGGCCCGCTTCAAGACCATTCTTGTGCGCGGCATGACCTACAGCTTTCTTCAGCAGAACCCCGAGATCGGCAAGAGGTATGCTGCCATTGCCGCCGGTTCGACTTTTCCGACGAAGGTTTTCAGCCCGGCGGCTGAAACCAATATGGTAACCGCGCCAGGCAAGATTGCCGCCTGGATAGACCTGGCCTTCGCCGTGTCGATGTATTGCACCGATCCAGCTACTCTGCAGAGCAGATTTGCCAGCCGCTTCGATTTTATTAAAACCAGCCTGATGAACGGGCAGAGCATCAGTGGCTGGAACGACAAGCCGATCAATGACGGTGGCGGCAATAACAACGGTGGCAACAACAATGCCAGTGGCACGGTCGAAACCCCCGGCACCCGCCCGCCCCCTGCTATTCCAGATGGCGATTATATGCCGGTTGTAACACAGGTTGATGTTGGTACTGCCGCAGCTTCACTGCCGGCCGAACACAAAGAAGCGCCAGAGCTTCTGCGCAGCGCCATTGCCGAGCTCTTTGCCGAACTGCCGAAGTTTTTCTCGACCTGCACCGAAGCGATTGCTTATGTGCCGACTACCGACACCGAAACCGCCTTTTCTTCTGAGGGTTTCGTGTTTATCACGCAGAATTCGTGGTTCATGCCTTCGTTCGTCGAACTCGACGACGCAGCCCGCAATAAGCGCTTCAAACAGATTCTGTTGCGCGAAATGACGCTGCGCTTTCTCTATTTCCACCCCGAAGTGACCGCCAAATGGAAAGAAAAATTCGATAAGAACATGAGCACTTTCGATGCCTACGTCGACATGACCCAGGCTGCCGTGCTCTATTACTCGGCCCCCGCCTATCTGAAGCAGATCAACAACGAGCGCTATGAATTTGTTAAAACAGTGATCATGATCGGAAAAACCTTCGAGTAATCTTTTGCTCTTCTGAAAAGTTCGAAACGGCCCGCTGCTGGACCCCATGTCTCTGCAGCGGGTTTTGTTTATGTCTTCATCTTCTCCGCGAACACACTGTTTTAAGCCTTTTTTTGGATAGACTTTCGCTGCCCGCCTGAGCGCACGGCATGCTCTGCCTGTAAATAATGAGAATAAGGCCTGCTTTGCCAGGATGTGCAATTGTGCGCAGGGCTCTGCGCAAGGATAGAAACACAAGGTTTTGTCAGGCAATGGGAGACAATATGGGGACCAGCTTTTCTAAAAAAATATGGCTGATTGTGCTTTTAATCTGGCGTCAGTCGCATAAAAGGCTGACACCGGATTTACAAAAGGCTTTGTCAGGGAATTGAAATCTTGCGGCTGGCAGTTATAAGGCCGCCGGCTCTGACGACCAGTGCGACCCTGTCGCCTGACTTGAGCTCGACTTCGATGGGCAGGAGCTGCCCATCGCGAAATTCGCATTTCACGTAATTTTTGTTGATCTGGATAAAGCCCGGGCCATTAAAGCGGATGGCGCCAATGTCACGCCATTCATTGTCATAGTCGGCGTTGTGCAGCAATTCGCCAGAAGCCAGGTATTTGCCGTTGGCGGCCGGCGCCAGATCGAACTTGATACTCAGTGATGGAAAGAAGGCTTTGATAACCTCGGCGCAGTTGAATACTGCCAGAGGAATAAGAACTTTTGCCTGACTTTCGGCCATATTAGGCATGACGTTGAAGTGCGGGTTTTTACGACCGTATTTGTCGTTGTCATTGATGACTTTGGCAAAGGGCGAGCCCGTTTCTTTGGCCATGGGAACCCAGCCAACCGTTTCAAACCATGCATAAAATATACCGGCCTCATGTTTGAGTTTTGAGAGCTGTGGCGAGGGGTATGGGCGCTTTTTGTTGCGCGGAAAATGCCATTTCTCATAATCAAAAATTGTATCGTTACTGAAAAAATGCTGGTTGGTGAAAGCGGCGAGGTTTTTCATCAGCTCGGGCAATTCGATGTCAGATGCAATTTCAAATTCTGGAACAGGTTTGAAATCAGGATTTTTATGCCTGTCGCCCATGATTTTGCGGATCATTTTTTCTTTTACATTCATTTCGATCGGCTCAAAAAGTGAGTGGCTGTCGGCTCTGGTGTGAGCCGGCTGGGCCATGTCTGCCATCAGATGCATGGTTTCACCCACAGCCCGGAATGCTTTGCCGAACATCTGGCTGCGGCTCAGTTTGCCGAATGCGGCGGTGTTGTTTTCCATGGCGGCTTTATAGGCGAGTTTTGCCTGCAGCCAGTTATGGTCATTTTCTTCGTGTTCGAACGCCCAGGTTACCGCGTCGATCTGTGGTCGGAAAATCTTGGGCTGGAGCTTGATTTTGCGGTCTTTCAAGCCGAATTCGAAGTTCGGGTTCCAGTCGTCGGCGCGGTATTGCAGAGATGCGAAGAAAGCTTCCTCAGAGGCGAAGCTGCTTTTCTTTTTGGGGACAAATGAACGATTCTGCCAGGTAAGATAGTGAGGCTCATACACCGGGTCGAAGAAGTGACGGAACCCCATGTTTATTTCGGGCATGTCGGCATCGTAGCCGCCGCGGGCCAGCCAGCCCGAAAAATTATGCGCAGCGTTAACCAGTTTGGCATTGGCGCCGCTTTCAAATTTAGGGGCCTTGCCGAAGGTCAGCCCCTGAAAATTTACTTCGTTGTCGATGGTGGTATTGACGAATTTGTCGCCATACTGGCCGGCTTTAAATTTAGCGATGAAATGCTCGAAGGCGAGAAGGTTTATGGTTGGATGCGCTTCAACACAATCCCAGGCGCGTACGGTTTGAACAGATATCAAAATCTGAGCCATTACTACCAGCGCCGTTAGTGTTATGCGTTTGCTGTGCAAAGATTCGCCTCATTTAAAGGATTGTACCGTAATTATAATGTTTTTTTCAGTTGGCACAACCCCTGAAAAATTGAACTCTTCAGCGGCTAGTCGCCTGTGCCGATCATTTTCCAGGAAATGCCGAAGCGCTGCAGATATTTGCGCAGACGGTCAGAGTCGTTGGTTGAGCGCTTTTTTTGCGCCGAATTGCTGAACAGCTGCCGGCCGGTCTCGGCCATGCTGTCACATCTGCGGCAGATTTCGAGCACTTTTTCGAGCTGCAGTCGGTCGAACAGGTCTATTTCTGACAGTTGTTCTGTGGTCAGCAGCTGCCGGCAGAGCTTTTCGTCGTTCGTTGCAGACCGGCTTTCTGTCGACCATTCTTTGCGCAGTCTCGCCATTTCGGTCTTAGCATTTTCGCGACTGATACGGTTGCCTTCTGATAAAGTAATCATGCGGGCAAGCGAGCTGTTGAGATCGCGAAAGTTGGCTGTCCAGATTGCTTCATTCGATACTGCAAATCTGATGAATTCCTGGCGCGCTTCACTGCTGAAACTGACGGGTTTACCGAGTTTTTTCGAATGCTGCTGCAGCTCGTAGTCGATATTTGGGTCGATGTCTTCGGGGCGCTCGCGCAGGCCGGGGATTGCGAATTCCCAGAATTTGATACGGGCGAGCAGATCCTGTCTGAAGCGACCGGCATGACATTCGTGCCGCAGATTACGGTTGGTGCCGGTGATCAGCTGAAAATCGCTGCGCACCTCTTTGTCAGAGCCGACCGGCAGATAAACCTTTTCTTCGATTGCCCGCAGCAGCATTGCCTGCTCATCGAGGCCGAGTTCACCTATTTCATCGAGAAAGAGAATGCCGCCGTCAGCGGCTTTTAGCAAACCTTCGCGGTTTTCGGTGGCACCGGTGTAGGCGCCTTTTTTATGGCCGAACAGCACCGACATGGCCATGTCGCCACGCAGAGTCGCGCAGTTTACTTCGACAAAGCGGCCTTTGATCATGCTGCGCTGTCGGCGCAGCTCGTATATCTGGCGTGCCAGGCGCGATTTTCCGGCTCCGGTCGGGCCGGAAAGCATGATTGGCATATCGCTGCGCAGGGTTACCTTCTCGACTTCGGCGATCAGCTCGTTGAAATGCCGGTTTCTGGTCTTGATGCCTGATTTGAGAAACGAGATATCGTCTTTTGTCTGCGTGGCAAAACGTTTTGCGATGCTGTCGTAACGTGACAGATCCAGGTCGATAATTTCGTAACTGCCGGGTGGTGAATTCTGTCGCCCGGGGCCAGTCTGCAGTAGTTTGCCACGAAAAAAGCCCGCTTCGGTAAGCAGAAACAGACAAATCTGCGTAACATGGGTGCCGGTGGTAATGTGCAACAGGTATTCTTCGTCTTCGCTGCAGCTGAAATGCTTTGAATAATCGAGAAGGCCGGCGAAGACTTCTTCGAAATCCCAGGGGTTTTTGAATTCAACGTAATCAATAATCACCGAAGTTTCCGGCGAAACGGTGCTGATATCGGCTTTTACGACTTCGGCAAGGGCGGCGTCGCGGCGGCTGCAGAGCAGGTGAAAGCGGTCGACCAGCAGGTCTTCATGCTGACAGACGGCAACCGATGGGCGCCAGTTTTCCCAGCGTTTTTCTTTGCCGCGCCGGTCAAGAACGGTTCCGAGAAACCCGATTACAACTTTTTTCATTTTCACTTCCATAGTTTTTCAACTGGTATTCCCGCCTGCACCCTTTCCGGGCATAAACGCAGGAATGGCAGATCAATCATTAACTCGAATGCGGCAAATCGCTTGAATTTTGTGTATTTGCTTTTTTGCTGTGGCTATAAAATTGTATATAAAAAATTCTAAAAAATATATATAAATATATAATTTTTTGGGGGATTATTTGAGTGAAAATTCGTGGAAATCTGCTGTTGATGATGGAAATGGTGAAAAATTAAATTCTGGCACGGCGGTTGCATTTATAAGTTTGTCTGTTGATTCGACCACACCGATGCCCGCCCTGTGGATAAGGGTATGTCGGCCCTGGTTTGAAGATGACGCAGACATCTGGATAGCTCATCGGGTAGAGCAATGGCCTCATAAGCCATCGGTAGCAGGTTCGAATCCTGTTCCAGCTTACTGCTTTAACAAAAGCAGCCTATCGCCTGAGGAGTAACCGGGGATTCTGCCGGGCCAGATCTGCCTGATCGACGTTCTGCCAAGGTTCTGAGTCAGAAAGCCTTCGGGCCTTCTGCCAGGAGCGAGGCTGCGGTCAGTGCGGTGAAGGTAGCCGGCCCGGGGGTCATGCAGACAGCAGATACCGCCCGCCGCGACGGGTATCGAGGTGGTTTTTCCGGCGACTGCCGACCAGGCAGGCCCGAAAAACCGGCGAAATATTCGCAGGCCGGCTCAAGCTGTTTCCATCGCCGGGTGGCTGGCTGATGAACCGGTTGTTCCGATGGCACTGCCAGATTCCGGCTTGTAAAAAGCCGCTGTAGATAAAGCTCAGAAGGGAGAAAATTATGATCAGACTGGTAAGAGTCAAAAATGCGGAAGTGGGTCTGCGGTTCAGAAACGGTCGCCTGGTTGAGGCGCTGCAGCCGGGCTGGTATCTTGCCAGAACCATTCTGGGCGAAACTGTCGATGTGCTGCGGGAAAAGGACCTGTTTGTCTGGCATGAAGAAATCGACCAGATCGCTAAAACCGGTGTACTCGGTGACCGGGTTGTGACAGTCGATCTCAAAGATAATCAGCGTGCGCTTCTCTGGGTCGATGAACGCTTCTATACGGTTATGGGCGCCGGCCGGCAGCTGATCTGGAAAACTCAGAAAAACATCAGAGTCGAAGAATTCACGATTGAAGATCCGCGATTCGAACACCGCCAGTTGTTCAAGATCGGCAAAGCGCCGATCGCGAAGGAACTGCTTGAAGCGGTTCAGGTTGAACAGGGCGAAACCTGCGTTTATTTTCGTGACGGCAAATTCGTTACCGAGCTCGAGCCTGGCTTTTACGCCTTCTGGAAAAACATTTCGGCCCTGAAATTCATCATGGTCAGCCGCAAGGAAAAAGTTCTCGACCTTTCTGGCCAGGAAATCATCACCGCTGATAAAGTCAGCCTGCGGCTCAATGCGTTTGCCAGCTTCAAAATCAGAGATGCTCTGAAATCGGTTTCGGTCAGCGAATCGGCAGAAACGGCCCTTTATCGCGAATGTCAGCTGATCATGCGCGCCGTTGTCGGTTCACGCAAAATCGACGAAATGCTTGCCGCCAAAGATCAGCTCGCCGAAGAGATTTCTGCAGCGCTGAAGGGCAAAGCCGAAGCTTATGGTATCGAAATCTGCGGTTTTGGGATCAAAGATATTATTTTGCCGGGCAGGATGCGAGAAATCATGAACCGGGTCGTGGCGGCGCAGAAAGAGGCAGAAGCGAATCAGATCATCAGACGAGAAGAAACTGCCGCTACCAGAAGCCAGTGCAATACCGCCAAGATGCTCGAAGCGAACCCGACTCTGATGCGCCTGCGCGAACTCGAGCTGATCGAAAAGGTCGCCGAAAAGTCGACACTCAAACTGGTTCTTGGCGAAAAAGGCCTGAGCGAAAAGTTGCTGAACCTGCTTTGAGATCGACTCGCTCCGCAGCGACTGGCCAGCCGTCAATTGTGTGTGGATTGACGACGGCGCGGCCCGTTCTGGTTTAGAATTGAAAGAGAAAAATATGGAAACAAAAATGATAACAATCGATGGCTCGATGGGTGAAGGCGGCGGCCAGGTTCTGCGCACTGCACTGGCGTTGTCGGCCTGCACCGGCAAGGCGTTTACGATCGAAAAGATTCGAGCGAAGCGCAAAAAGCCGGGTCTGATGCGCCAGCATCTGACCTGCGTGCATGCGGCACAGGAAATCTGCTCGGCCGAAATCAGCGGCGACGCGATCTCTTCGCAGCAGCTGGTCTTCAAGCCTGGTTTCGTACTCGCCGATGACTACCACTTTGCGGTGGGCAGCGCCGGCAGCGCGATGCTGGTATTGCAGACGATTCTGCCGCCCCTGCTGCTGGCTTCGCACCCGTCGAAGGTGGTTATCGACGGCGGCACCCACAACCTGCTTTCGCCAACCTTTCACTATGTCAGTGAAGTTTTTCTGCCGATGATCAGGCGTTTTGGCTGCGATTGTAAGATTGAATTGCTCAACTGGGGGTTCTTTCCGGCCGGTGGCGGCAAGGTTGAACTGACCATCAACCCGGTGTTGAAGCCGGCGCAGCTGCATCTCAGCCGCACCGGCAGTCTGCAGACGGCTTCGGTTCTGGCGGTGGTCTCAAAGATCCCCTGGGAAATCGCCGACGACGAAAGCAAGGCAATGGTGAAAGCGGCGCGGTTTCTGGTAACAGAGAAGAAGGCGATTGTGGTCGAATCGCCTGGCCCGGGCAATGTCGCCATGATCAGGCTTGATTTTGACCATGGTTCGGCAATGTTCACCGGCTTTGGTGAGCTTGGTGTGTCGCGCCGCAAGGTTGCGGCACTGGCATATACTGCCGCCAATCTTTTCTTTGCCTCAGAAGCTGCGGTTGACGAGCATCTCGCCGATCAGATTCTGATTCCGATGGCGCTTGCCGGCGGTGGCAGTTTCACGACGACCGGGCCTTCGTTGCACACAACCACCAATCTGCAGGTAATTGAAAAATTTCTGCCGGTCAAATCATCTATCAGCCAGATAAGCGACAACCTCTGGAAGATTGAAATCATTTCCCTGTGAAACAGGAGGAACGAAAATGGAATGGATAAAAGATAAAAAAAGCATCGCGCCTGACGCGCATGTGGCGATAAAATCATGGTGTTCAGAACTCGAGCCTGACGCATTTAAACAGGCTGCTGATCTTGCTTCACACCCTTCTGTCGATATGCATGTTGCATTGATGCCTGATTGCCATGTCGGTTACGGCATGCCGATCGGCGGGGTCATTGCCTGCGGTTCGGCGGTGATTCCAAATGCGGTCGGCGTCGATATCGGCTGCGGCATGGGCGCCATAAAAACCAGCATCATGTTCGACCAGCTCGGCGATATGCGCCAGATCAGGGCAATTCTCGACGGGGTCAAGAAGCTGGTTCCGGTCGGCGAGGGCAACAGCCATCGTCAGGCCCAGTCATGGGAAGGTTTTGAAGCTTACGAGGCCGAAATCGAGGGCAAGATGCCGGGCTGGTTCGAAAAAGACGGGTTCGGGCATGACCGCAAGAATCTCGGCACGCTTGGCGGCGGCAACCACTTTATCGAACTGCAGGTGAGTGAAGAGGGCCGTATCTGGATGATGCTGCATTCAGGCTCACGCAATCTAGGCTATCGCATTGCGGCTTATTACAACAAGCTGGCGCAGCAGTTGAATGAGAAATGGCATGCGAAAGTTCCCGGCAAGGATCTGGCTTTTCTTCCGGCTGATGCTGACGAAGGTGATGCTTATATCAGAGACATGAACTTTGCACTGCGTTACGCTCTAGAAAACCGGGCGCGCATGATGGCCGCGTTCAAATCAGTGCTGCTCGAGCATTTTCCTGAAGTTGTCTTCATTGAAGAAATCAATATTCATCACAACTACGCGGCGCGCGAAAACCACTTCGGCCGCAATGTCTGGGTGCATCGCAAGGGCGCGACCTCAGCCCGTCGTGATGAGCTGGGCATAATCCCCGGAAGCATGGGCGCCTTCTCTTATATCGTGCGCGGGCTGGGCAACCCCGAGTCGTTCACTTCATGTTCGCATGGTGCCGGGCGCCGCATGGGTCGCAAGGAAGCCAGCCGCAATCTGACGCTTGACGAATGTAACCGCGCCATGGAAGGCATCGTCTTCGACCGCTGGCAAAGGGCCGGTGGCCACGGCAAAAAGAAGGGCGAGACCTTCGATTTCGGCGAAGCGCCGCAGGCCTACAAAGACATCGATACTGTCATGCGCAGTCAGAAAGACCTCGTCGAGCCACTGGTAAAACTGCGCCCCCTCGGTGTCATCAAAGGCTGACCTTTTCTTTTATTGCTTCAGATGGCGTTCGAGCTGTTTTTTGGTGCCTTTGAAAGGGGTGGCTTTGTCGGGCTCATCGGGCCAGGGGTGTCTGGGGTAGCGGCCTTTGAGTTCGCCGACGACCTGCTTGTAGCCGGTTTTCCAGAATGAGGCGAGGTCGGCGGTGATCTGCACCGGCCGGCAGGCAGGCGAGAGCAGGTGTACCAGCATTGGTTGCTCGCCGTTGCAGACGGCTGGAGTCGTAGCGAGCCCGAAAAGTTCCTGAATCTTTACTGCGAGAACTGGCTGGCCATCGGGCTGATACTGAATTCTGACGCTGCTGCCGGAAGGCACCTCGTATCTTTCGGGAACCAGCTTTTCGAGCTGTTCACGGCGGTTCCAGGGCAGCTGCTGCAGATAGAGCTGTGCCAGCGATTGTTTCTGCAGATCAGCGAAACTTCGGCAATGCTGGGCCATTGCTTCAATCTGTTGCAGCAGCCAGTCACGGTCGAGAGCCGGGAAATCGCGGCCGGCGGCACTGCGCTTGAGCAGAGCGATACGGCCCATGAATTCTGCGTTGTCGGGGTCTTCGAGATTCATTGCCCGGTTGAGATCGTTGGCAGCTGCCTGCAGAAGAGTCCTGCCGGCCTCGGCGGCGTCGCTTTCCCTGATCTGGCTTTCGCGGTCGGCAAGCAGCAGCTTGCCGTACCAGAGACGCTCGCGGGCAGCGACTTTCTGATTCTGCGGGTTGAAAAAGATTTCGCGGGCCGGCTGGCAGGGCGCGCCATCGCCGTTTTTCAGCCATTCGGGGTTGATGGCGCAGCCGAGAAAGATGCGTCCGTCGTTGGTGGCGGCCCGCAGCCGTGCGTCAACTCTGAGAGCGAGAATGAATTCGTGACTTTTCAGCAGCCCGTTCGAACTCAGGCTCAGGCCCTGCCCGCTGCAGATGGTATAAGCAGTCGACCCCTGGCTGCCACGGCGCATGCATACCCGATCAGGAAAAGCACTGAGCAGGGCCCGGTGCAGCAGGTCACGGGGGCTGGTTTTTGCTGGCGGTGCAACCCGCAGCTGTTCGGGTTTCAGCAGGTCGAGAAGCTGTTTTTGTGCCTTTTCGATACGCCAGATGGCATTGCGGTCGAGCCGGTAACTGCCATTGCGATTGCCCGGTTCGAGCAGTTCGAGGCGCAGGTCGAGGTCGGGGTCTGTGGCATTGCCGCCCGTATAACCGTCACCACCGGAAAAATCACTCAAAATTATATCTTTTTCAGCGATCAATGCCGCAGCCAGCGCTGCTGTTCGGGCAACTCCGGTTTCTGCCGCAGTCAGCAGCATGCGTGCCAGTCTTGGTTCGACCGGCAGTTCGCAGATCTGGCGGCCGAGCGTGGTAACGTGCAGCCCGGTATCGACGGCGTGCAGCATCTGCAGCAGTTCGATGGCCCGGCTGATTTTTTCTTCACCCGGGCTTTGCAGCCATTTGAATGTATGCGGGTCGGGGCAGCCCCAGCTGAAGAGTTCGAGAATCGTCGGTGTCGGGTCGGTTCTGAGAACTTCAGGTTCTTCGTTTTCAGCAAGCTGCTCGTGTTCTGCTTTGCTCCAGAATCTTATGGCACGCCCTGGCCGCAGGCGCCCGGCACGGCCGGTCCGCTGTTTTGCCGAGGCCTTGCTGATGCGCTGCATTTCGAGTTTTTCGAGACCGGTCTGGGCGTCGAAATTCTGGCGGCGGCACCAGCCGGTGTCGATGACGGTGGTTATGCCATCGATGGTGAGGGAGGTTTCAGCGATGTTGGTGCTGAGAATGATGCGTGGCACATCGGAAGGCTGCAGCGCGGCTTCCTGATCTTCGATGCTCAGCGAGCCATGTAGCGCGAGAACCCGGTGCCTGGCTGTCGCCGATTTGCCTTCAAGGGCCTGCTGAACGGTTTTTATTTCGCCGGCACCAGGCAAAAAGACCAGGTATTCTTCTTTTGCATCAGAGCTCGAAACGATTTCGGCGATTGTTTCGGCGGCGGCCGTGAACTGGTCGCGGCCGCCCGATATCTGCCGCCACTGCACATCGACCGGGTATAAAAAGCCTTTGCCGGCAACGGTGACGGCATCGTCGAGATAGCTTTCGACCATGGCGGTATCGATGGTTGCCGACATGACCATGATGCGCAGATCAGGGCGCACCTCGCGTTTTATTTCGCGGCACAGGGCCAGGCAGAGATCGGCGTGAACACTGCGTTCGTGAAATTCATCGAAAATGACGAGCCCGACGTCTTCAAGCAGTGGGTCTTTCTGCAGCCTTCTGGTCAAAATGCCTTCGGTGAGCACTTCGATGCGTGTATCTCGGCCGATATTCGAACTGAAACGCACGTTATGACCGATTACCCGCCCCGGCGCCGATCCTTCTAAGTTTGCCATGCGCCTGGCAATGGCGACGGCAGCGACCCGGCGTGGTTGCAGCATCAGAATGCGCGATTTCCCGAGCCAGGGTTCGTTTTTTAATGCCAGAGGCACGATGGTCGATTTGCCGGCGCCGGGTTCGGCGGTGAGAATGACATCTTTGCCGGCCTGCAGAGCATTTTTTATTGCAGGCAGACTGTCTTCTACCGGAAAACGTCGCGGTTCAGCGCCAGTTGTAGACTTGTAAGAGGCTTGCATAGTCGTCGGTCCAGAGTTTGTAGTTTGCATATTCCGGCATCGGTTTCCAGAGGCCGGTGTTTTTCAGAAGATCGAGCTTTTCGCGGCGGGGCGAGGCGGCAACCCAGTGTGAGCTGGCCATCTGGTCCTGATCATACCAGTCGTAGCGGATCGAGTCATGTTCGGGTTCATAAAAGGCTTCGAGGCAGTTCATGCCGAGCTGATCGCAGATACGCCTGATTATTGGTTCGAGCTTCAGGTAGCGGTTTGAGACATGAAAGACGATCAGCCCGTCAGGCCTTATTTTGCTGCGGTAGAGCTCGAAAGCCTGCAGAGTCAGCAGATGCATCGGCACCGAGCCTGAGGAATAGGCATCGATGATCAACAGATCGTAGCTGCTGTCGGGTATTTCATGCAGTTTGACGCGGGCGTCGCCGTCGATGATGCGCCATGCTGCCTGGCTGTCGGTCAGAAAACTGAAAAATTCAGGGTTACGGGCAATTCTGATCATGGCCGGATCGATTTCGAAAAAGTCCATGCTCTGCCAGCTGCGGCCATACCAGGCAAGGGTGCCGGCACCAAGGCCGACAACGCCGATATTCTTGCAGTTACGGTTGATCAGACCAGTTCTGAACAGGGCGCCGATCGGGCCTTCGCGCGAATAATACGAGAGCGGAAACCTCTCTCTGACCTTTACCCGGCGCTCGACGCCGTGCAGGGTGTTGCCATGATGCAGACGATGAAAGATGTCGACGACGCCGGCGATTTTCAGGTCAGAGTCGCGGGTTTCGCCATCGGTGGCCAGCCGCGAGACTTTAAGAATGCCGAAGAAACTGCGCTCGCGGTGCAGCACCCTGGTTTCCGAGGGAGTTCCGGTGGCCTGCAGCATGACAAAGATAAGCAGCAGAGAACAGCCGGCGGTAAATGGCATTCTGAAATACAGATGAATGAGAAAAATCGAGAAAAACAGCTGTTTGGCCGTGTCGATCGAGAAAAGGTCGTCGGTACCATTGCGGCTGTAATAGGTCAGCAGGCAGAAAACCAGAGCGAAAGCCATTGAAACAAGTGTTTCACGCTTCAATGACAAATTCTCGCGTAGTCGTCCATCGGCAAGAAAAGCCACGGTCAGCGCAGCTGCCAGCATGGTGAGAAAATATTCAAACTGGGTTTTGAACAGTATTGGGGCAAGAATGCCGTTGAACAGGCCGGCCGCAACACCGCCGGCCGATATCCAGACGTAGAAGCGGTTGAGAAATCTGGCAGCCGGAGCACTGCTGGCCAGTCTGGCATGAAAAAACATGCCGGTCAGCAGCATGAACAGCAGGTGCATGCCGATCGAAAGCCAGGCACGTTCGGTTAGCACGTAGTAATACATCAGCAGGCACAGCAGGGTTACCGGAAAAAGATACCGCTGCCAGCGTATTTGCCGCCAGTATGACGATCTGGCAAACGCCAGAATAAACGAAAGAAGATAGCCAGCGAGCGGCAATATCCAGAGAAGCGGTGCCGAAGCGATATCGGCGGTGATATGCGTTGTTACCGCGAGCATGGCGCTGCAGGGCAGAAACCCGTAAAACGCCCATCTGAGATTGTCGACCCAGCCCGGCACAGTGATATCGGCCACTGAGCCTCGGTTCCTGAGCCGGCCCTGGCCGGTCGAAGGAGTCGAAGGGCTGTCTTTTTCTGTCTGTTTCCAGATCATAAAACTGCAGGCGCCAAGAATGAGTGTCAGCAGTATGTACCCGACCGACCAGAGTCGACGGATGTCGCCCGATCCCATGAATGGTTCGAGTATGAACGGAAATGCCAGCAGCGCCAGAAGGCTGCCGGCGTTACTGGCGGCATAGAGAAAATAGGGGTTGTCGGCGTCAGGTTGGCCACTTTGCGAATAATAGCGCTGCAGTAACGGGGCGTTCGCCGCCAGCAGAAAAAACAGCAGGCCGATCGATGCGGTGAGGCGGCTCAACAGCCAGCTTGCCGGGTTGGCGTGTGCCGTTTCGAGACCGGCTGTGTCGATACTGACAGGCAGCAGCAGCCAGCTGCCGATCATCAGCATCAGGTGTAGAACCGATTGCCGGTTACAGCCGAGCAGCGCGATACTCTTGTCGGCATAGAGGTAACCGGCGAGCAATGCTGCCTGAAAAAACAGCATGCAGGTGGTCCAGACTGCGGGTGCGCCGCCGAGCAGCGGCAGCAGAATCTTGCCAACCATGGGCTGTATGAGAAACAGCATGAATGAACCGGCAAAAATGCCGACCGTAAAAAGCACACCGGTTGTTTTTGTTTTGTTCATCTGCTGCAGCGATATAATAACAGTTTTGCGCCCATCGTCGCGCAAATTTTAATGTCTGATCGTGCGGCTTATTTTCGGGCTTTGTAGGGTGCGGCTTTTTCTTTTACCACTTTAAGAACCGGCAGAATCTCTGCCATTTTTATGGTGAGGCCGGTAAAGATCTGCGATTCGAGGGTGGCTTCGTCGTCGAAAGCCCCGATGAGTTCATATGCGCCGTCTTTGAGGGTATATATGTGGGCGTAACGCTCGATTGGGTGAATAAGCCAGTATTCTTTGACTCCGTGCCGCTCATACAGACGGCGCTTTTTGACCTGATCCTTCGAGGCCGTTGATGATGACAGGATTTCGACAACCAGATCCGGTGCACCCACACAGCCCTTTTCGTCAATTTTTTTGGGGTCGCAGATTATCGAAATATCTGGCTGAACGACATTTGAGCAGTTATTGCGGGTTTCTTTCTTATCTGCAAGCCTGACATCGAATGGCGCTGCAAAGACTTTGCATGGTTTGCCCTTGAAGAAACCGCAAAATTCGTACATCAGATTTGCTGATACTTCCTGATGCGCCGTTCCCGGTGCCGGTGTCATATCGTATATCTGCCCGTCGATTATTTCGCAGCGCTGTTCATCAGGCCACTGCAGATAATCTGCCCAGGTAAAGTGCTCTGAAACCTTCTTTTTTGCCGAAGTTCTCATGTGTTCTCCAGAATTGCGAAATCTATAAGACAGTATAACTGCTCACCCGCAGCCCGGCAAGCGGCGCGTAATTGCGCTGTTCAAACGTTTTTTCAGCCAGGGATAAACACGGATTAACACAGACAAAGTCCGTAGAATAGACTTAAATTTTGCAGCAATCATAGCAATTACCAGTAAATTTTCAGGCAAAAGAAAAAGGGTCGGCTTCACAGAATTGTGAGGCCGACCCCGGTTTAATGCAGCTTGCTTAAGATCAGTCGACGATCTTGAGGTGCAGTTCTTTGAGCTGTTTTTCGGTGGCTTCGTTCGGGGCCTGCATCAGCAGGTCCTGGGCGTTCTGGTTCATCGGGAAAGCGATGACTTCTCGAATGTTCGGTTCGTTGGCGAGCAGCATGACTATGCGGTCAACGCCGGGTGCGATGCCGCCGTGCGGCGGGGCGCCGAATTTGAAGGCCTTGATCATGCCACCGAATTTGCCGTCAACGACGCTGTTATCGTAACCGGCAATTTCAAAGGCTTTGTACATGATTTCCGGCAGGTGGTTTCTGATGGCACCTGAGCTGAGTTCGATGCCGTTGCAGACGATGTCATACTGATAGGCTTTGATGGTCAGCGGGTCTTTGGTCAGCAGGGCTTCCATGCCGCCCTGCGGCATCGAGAACGGGTTGTGGCTGAAAATGGTCTGGCCGGTTTCTTCGTCTTTTTCGAACATCGGGAAATCGACGATCCAGCAGAAGCGGTAGCTGTTCTTTTCGCGCAGATCGAGTTCGTCGGCGAGTCTGATTCTGACCTTGCCGAGAATGATCGAGGCTTTGTTTTTGTCATCGGCGACGATCAGCAGGCCTGAACCGTTTTTGGCGCCCATGCGTTCGCGCAGGGCATTTTTGCTGGCGCCAGAAAGGGGTTTGGCGAGGCTGCCCTTGATTTCGCTGTCGGTGTAAACAAGCGAAGCAAGGCCTTTGGCGCCGATTTCTTTCGCGAAGTCTTCGAGATCTTTGAAGAATTTGCGTGATTTGTCGGCGATATTGTCGACGCAGATGGCTCTGACGCAGCCGCCGGCTTCTACGACCGCTTTGAAGGCGTTGAAATCAGAAGCGGCGAAGATATCGGAAACGTCTGAAATTTCGAGACCGTAGCGCAGATCGGGCTTGTCACAGCCGTAGCGCATCATGGCATCTTCATAGGTAATACGCGGGAAAGCCGGTTCAGTGACTTTCCAGTCTGAAAATTCAGTGAACAGGCCATAGAACATCTTTTCGAGATAAGCGAACACATCGTCCTGAGTAACGAACGACATTTCGACGTCGAGCTGATAAAATTCGCCGGGTGAGCGGTCGGCGCGGGCGTCTTCATCTCTGAAACAGGGAGCGATCTGGAAATAGCGATCGAAGCCTGAAACCATCAGCAGCTGTTTGAACTGCTGCGGTGCCTGCGGCAGCGCGTAGAATTTGCCCGGATAGAGGCGGCTGGGCACGAGATAATCGCGGGCCCCTTCCGGAGAACTGCTGGTCAGAATCGGGGTCTGGAATTCGGTGAATCCCATTTCGATCATGCGGCGGCGGATACTGGCGATGACCTTTGAGCGCAGCAGAATGTTCTTGTGCAGCTTTTCGCGGCGCAGATCGAGAAAGCGGTAGGTCAGGCGTGTCGTTTCGGGAGCGTTGTCTTCGTCGGCAACCTGGAATGGCAGTATATCGGAGGCACTCTGCAGGGTTACCGAACTGACTTCGACTTCGACCTCACCGGTCGGCATGTCTTTGTTGATGTTGGCGCCGCGGCTGATGACTTTGCCTTCGATGGTAACGACAGATTCAACCCTCAGATTGTTGAAATCGGTATAAGCCTGGGTGCCGGGCGCGGCCAGAACCTGGGTGATGCCATAGTTGTCGCGCAGGGTGACAAACAGCACGCCGCCGAGGTCGCGTTTGCGGTGAATCCAGCCGGAAAGCCGAACCTGCTTGCCGCAGTCACTGCCACGAAGTTCGCCACAGGTGTGAGTTCGGTATTTGTTCATGAGGGTGTATTCCTTTGGGGTGAATTTTACCTGGCAAGTGTAGCGCAACCGCGCCCCTTACGCAAGAGCGTTTGCTTTTCATCTTGATTTTGCGGGGTGTGAATCAGCTGTCGGCCGGCAGGCTGATTGTGGCGGTCAACCCACCTTCTGGGCGATTGCAGAGAGTTATTTGACCGTTATGCAGCCTGATGGCGCGTTCGGCAATCGCCAGTCCCAGCCCTATGCCGCCCTTTTGCGGGTTACGGTCTTCTGACAGACAATAGAACGGTGAAAATACCTTTTTCAGCTCGTCTTCGGGAATACCCGGACCCTGGTCGGAAATGCCGATCGTGGCGCGGTCGCCGGCGCGTTTGAGCTCGACGCTGATAGTGCCGCCATCAGGAGAGTATTTAAGGGCATTGCGAAGAATATTTTCGATGGCGCGTTCGATAAGTTGCTGATTGCCCGTCACTTTAACTTCTTCAGCAGCTGACAGGCTGACGGCAAGGTTACGTGCCCTGCCTTCGAAGCCGGCGTCATTACAGATATGTTTCAGAGCGGCCTGAAGCCCGACAGTTTGTTTTTTGCCATTGATTTCGCCGCTTTCAAGCTTGTTGAACTGCAGAAGTTCTTCGATAAGAGCATTCATGCGCGAAATTTCACGGCCAATGCGACCCAGCATCGGTTGTTCGGCTTCGCCGGCGCGATTCTGCAGAAGTTCGAGGCTTACCTGCAGTCTGGCGAGCGGCGAACGCAGCTCATGCGAGATATCACCGAAAAGGCGCCGCTGGCCAGTGATCATTTTTTCGATTTTTTCGGCCATTTCGTTAAAATCAGCTGCCAGGTCGCCAAGTTCGTCGTAGCGTCTGATAGCATCACCGGTGACGCGGGTTTTAAGGTCGCCGTGCGCAAAGTTGCGGCTGGCAGCCCGCATTTCGATGACAGGTTTAACCATATATCGCGACAACCAGAAGCAGAGAAGACCGGTTGCGAGCAGAAAAATCGGCAGGTTTTCGAGCAGCCGGTAAATGAGAAACTTGCCCGGCATTGGCATTTTATTGGGAATATGGCAGATGATCACGTATTTTTTGCCAGAATCGGAGCTTGTTGTCGCACCTATAAGCATTTCACCGGCTACGTTTTCGCTGCCGGGTTCCTGCTCATTCAGCAGTTTCGCAGCGTAAGCACGTATTTCAGTCGCATTGTCGCTGAACAGGCGCTCGAATTTGTTAAAGTCATCTTTGAACCATGGCTTTTTGCCGTCGTCCCACTCAGGTTTATCCGGCGGAGGTGAATCTGGTCCGGGTGGTGGTTCCGGGTGCATTTGATCGGGTGGAGGCGGCATGTCGCCGGGTGGGCGCATGCGTTCGCCTGGCTTTTCCGGCGCCTCGCCTTCATGGCCGGGTGGCATGCCATGTCGGGCAGGTTTGCCCGCAAAAATCAGGTTGAGTTCAGCATCATAAAGCCAGAAACTGCCTGGCAGCCGAAAATGCTTTATGCTGTCGCTGCCGAGCTTTTCGTAGGCATTGACCAGTGTCTGGCCGTTTTCGCCGATTATTTCGCGACTGATGTTGAAAAACCGCTGTTTTTCAGGCTCAAAGTGGTAAAAGTAGCCGTAAACTGCTACGGTGATACCAGTCAAAACGAGCGTGAGCCAGACCCATAAGAAAAATTTGAGAAAAAGCCGCGACCCATAAAAGGTCGACGTGATCTCGCCCGTTGTCTTTACCGGTTTTTCAGGATCTGACATAGAGATAACCAACCCCTCTGATCGTTTTGATGCGCTCTTTGTCGTCGGCGATCATGCCGAGTTTGCGGCGCAGGTTGCTCATGTGCACGTCGAGACTGCGGTCATCATAAGAAAGCCGGCGCCCGAGAACTTTCAGCGCCAGCTCCTGGCGTTCGACTACCGTGCCGGCAGCGCGCATCAGGTTTTCGAGAATGCTGAATTCAACCTCGGTAAGGGCAAGATCACTGCCATTTTTTGTGGCGGTGCGGGTTGAGCTTTCGATAAAGATATCGGCAATTTCGACTTTGAGCGAATCGGGTTTGACGCTTTGTTCCTCGGCATTGCCAAGGCGGCGAAAAACCGCTTTGATGCGCGCCACCAGTTCCCGGGGGCTGAATGGTTTGGGCAGATAGTCGTCAGAACCGAGTTCAAGGCCGAGAATGCGATCGACCTCGTCACCTTTGGCGGTAAGCATGATTACCGGTATTTTTGAAAAGCTTCTGATGTTTTTGAGAACTTCGAGACCATTCATTTCGGGAAGCATGATATCGAGAATCACGAGGTCGAAGCTGCCGGTTTTCGCCATTTCGAGCCCGGTTGCGCCACCATGGGCAGTCGTGGTCGCGAATTTTTCAGAGGCCAGGTATTCCTGCAGGAGTTCGCAGAGTTCGGTGTCGTCATCGATGATCAGAATGTGTTTCATTGGCATTACCTCGCAATGGTCTCTATTAATATTCTCTGCAATAAACGCTGATTTTGCAACCATCTGAGGCAGTTCTGATGATTAAGAAATGTAAAGGCCGCCCAGCTGTAACTTTACGCTTCTTAGCATTGCCTTAACCGCATCTTAAGCTGTTTTTATTTATGCTTGAGGCAGCGAAAGGGGAGTTAAAAAATGAAAACACAGAACCGTGCGAAATCTCTCTCTAAAATAGCCGTAAATATTGCATCTGACTATCAGGAAACCATTTCAGAGAGCTCTTTCAAAGCTGAATACTTTCGCTTTGCCGCAGAAAAAAAGCCAGGCGTTCTTCCGGTTGTGAATGGTCGGGCTCTGGTAAAGGAATGGCGCGAACTGATTGCCATTTCGCAGGAACAACTTGCTGAAAAATTCGGTCTGTCACCTGCAGTGATAAGACGTATCGAAATGCTTGGTGGCAAACTTAGAACTGAAACCGTAGAGATGCTTGCCCGGCAGGGTTTTTGTCCGGGTAATTCAGCCCTTTTTCCCTGATTCGATTTTTAAAGCTCTTAACAATTCTTTGCATTGTCTTAACCCCATCTGAAGGAAAGAATCGTTAGATTCTGATTGTACATGATCCACGGAGGTGCAGAATGAAAAAACATCTTGTTCTGGCGCTGGTTTCACTGTCACTGGCAGCGGTATCGCTGGTTCTTTACTCTGCTGAGCCGGGTTTTCCTGGGATGCATCGCGGCCCCCGTCATCTTAATGACGCCGGCTTCGATAATTCGCACATGATCGGAACTTTCGGTTTCTTCAGACTGGCCGATGAGCTGGAGATATCAGATCCACAGCTTCTTCAGCTTCGCGCCCTGTTTCAAAAGAACGACGAAAAAATGCGCTCGGGGCAGCAGCATCGCAAACTTTACAAAAAGCTTTCCGATCCTGATCTTACTGAAGCTGACGCGAAAAAAATTGCGGCAGAACAGGGCAAGGCCGTCGAAGAGGCAATCATGGCCCGTTTCCAGATGCAGCAGGATCTGCGCAAAATTCTTTCTCCCGAACAATACAAAAAGCTGCATGCCCGCCGCCGGCCACCGATGCCGCCGATGCCGTGGCGTGGCGGTCACGGAATGCCGGAAGGTTCAGAAGATGGTTTTGGCGACTGTCGCAGATAAGCAGTCGATCTGCAGATAAAATCTGACTTTTCGACTGATGCGGCGGGTTTTAACCTGCTCAATCTGGTTTTGCATGACTTAATTAAAACAGGAGAAATATATGAAAAAGACTTTGATTCTTGTCGCTCTGCTGCTGGCTTTTGCGCCTGGTATTTACGCCGAAGAAACCTCTGACAGTTCTGCCGAGCCGGTAAGCTTTATCGGCAGCTGGGGCGCCCCCGAAGATTCAAGTGGTGGCCAAGGCTTTGATGGGCCACCTCCAAAGCGACCGTTTGACGGCGGCCATTTCGATATAAGCCGCGCTGCAGAATATGACACCGACGGTGACGGCACTCTCAGCGATTCTGAAAAAGAAGCAATGCAGACCGCAATCAAAGCGGAAATGGAAACGAAAAAGGCCGAAATGCTGGCTAAATACGACAGCGATGGTGATGGCAAGCTCAGTGATACTGAGATGAAAGCCATGCATGAAGCCAGAAAAGCCGAAATGGAAGCAAAGCTTCTTGAAAAATTCGATGCTGACGGCGACGGAACCCTGAGCGACACGGAAAAAGCCGAAATGGAAAAGAACCGCCCGGCAGACGGCAAAGGCCGTCGGGGTGGCAGGGGCCCACTTCCCGAAGAACTGCTGAAAAAATACGATACCGACAATGACGGTAAACTCAGCGATACCGAGAAGAAAGAAATGGAAACTGCCATGAAAGCCGAAATGGAAGCTAAAAAGGCCGAAATGCTGACCAAATATGACACCGATGGCGATGGCAAACTCAGTGAAACCGAGAAAAAAGCCATGCACGAAGCCAGAAAAGCTGAAATGGAAGCAAAAAGAACTGCGATGGAAGCCAAATACGATAGCGATGGCGACGGCACTCTCAGCGATACCGAAAAGCAGGCGATGCACGAAGCCAGAAAGACTGAAATGCAGAGCCAGATGTTGAAAAAATTCGACACTGACGGCGATGGCATCCTGAGCGACACTGAAAAATCCGCAATGGAAAGCGCCAGGCCGCAGAAAGGTGAAAGAGGTATGGGTAAAGGCATGGGCAAAGGTGGCCCGCGCCCGGGCATGAAAAACAGGAGATAAAGCAACGAATCCAGATCGCACCTGAGCCTGCTACCTCAGGTATGATCTACCAACAACCAACCTCAGTCAGGGTCTGCGTCACAGTTTTGTGCCGCCGACCCATTTTTTTCTGCTTTTGACAAATTTTGTAACAGACTTTGTTAGAGCAGCCGGGTTGCTTTTATATCACTCAGAGCGGGTTTTGCTCCATAAAAAAAGTCCCCGCTTTCAGGTGAAAGCGGGGCAATCAGAATGTGTGAAAAATCGGAAAAGTTAATCAGGCATCAATTTCGAACAGTGATGAATTCATGTTCTGAGCCGAGTTGGCAGTAAAGCGTGAATACTCGTTCATGGCCCGCATGAAGCGTATCGCCATGTCCTGACTCACATCGGAGGAGCTGTCGGAAGAAGTCTCTGCCGAATATTCCTGAGCATACTGCTCGATCAGTTTCAGCAGATCGAGTTTTTTGCCATCAGCAGCATCTGTTTCTGAAGTGCCTTCGCTTTCCTGTGAAGCCATCATCTCATCGATCGACACTTTGCCATCCTGGTTAGTATCGAGCGAATCGAAGTTCGAAATCATCTGACTAAGCTGCTCCGGAACCTCCATGCCTTCAGCTTCCATCTGCGACTGGATCTCAAGCAGTTCATCCTTACTTACGTTTTCCGGAGGTCGGCCGGCACCATTAGCCTGCCCAAGTTCGCTCATCATCGACGGTGGGGGGCCTGGAGGCGGGCCCGGGGGCGGTCCTTCCGGTCTGCCGCCCTGCCCCGGGCCACCTGCTGTCATGCCGTTTTCGCTGGCGTAGCTTTTCAGCTCGTCAATGCTGATGCCATTCTGATCCTGATCGATTTCATCGAAGGCCGCCAGCAGGGCGTCGAATGGGTTCGCTGCCTGGCTTGACTGGGTTTGGCTCTGTTCCTGAGCGGCCTGTTGCTGAATCTTTTCGAGATCAGACTTCTGCAGATTGACCTTGCCGGCCTTGAACTGCTGTATCTGTGTCCAGACTGAGTTCCCTGAAATACTGCTAACACTCATAAATGCCTCCTGAGCATTCACTTTTCGCCGAAATTGATTCCTCGAAGCATTGCCGTTTTTGCCGGCAATTTAACCTCCCTTATCTAAATTTCGACAGAAATGCCCGATTTATCGCATTAAGTAGTCTTAATGAGCGTTAAGAAGTGTAAAGATGTTTTTTTGAGAGCCGCGTCCCGTTAATCCGGTGCGTATCTCAGACCGGTGTGCCAGTTGCGCGGCGAGTGGCGGAAGTTGTTGATCGCGTTGAAAAATTCTGAAGCGACCAGATCGTAAAATTCGAGGGAAGCGGCCCCGCGGGCCTGGCTGCCGTTACCGCTTTTGTCATCTCCGGTTTTGTCTGTGCGCAGGCTCAGGCTGAGAGAAATGTTCCAGAACCAGTTCTCAGCGCTGGCAGGGCCTGAGATGCTGACCGGCGAAATGTTCAAAAAACTGATTCTTTCGCTGAGAATTTTCTGGCGGGCCTTATCGGTGCCATGGTCGGTTTCTCTGACCAGTCTAAGCAGATTTGAGCCGGTAACGGCTTCAAGCCGGTATCTGACACTGAGCAGTGGTCGCAGCAGGTAATCTGGCCCTGGCAACCCGGCCTTTGCGAATTCTGGTTCGTAGCGAAAGCGCAGCAGCGAAAATTCAGCACCTTCGAGGCCACGTTCGCGCGAAAAGTCGATCTGCAAAAGATCGTTGAATGACAGTGAAAATGCGCCATGATATGGAATACAGCTGTTTTTAAGATCGTCACGAATCTGGGCGATGATTTTTCGACCCTCACCAAGCATCTCAAGATTCACGACGCCGCTGACCGAAGATTTTACGCCGCCGCTGTAGAGAGTGAAAACTGCGAGACCGACAATTGCCGACAGAGCAACGGCAATGGCGATTTCTATCAGTGTCAGAGCTTTTCTGGGGTTGTTTTTTATGCTCATGGCTGTTCCACCAGAATTGCCGAATAATTCGATTCTGCTACACTGGCCGCTCCGTCTCGTTGTGGTCTGACGGCAACATTGAGCAGAATCGCGTTGATGCCGTCCTTTTCAAGCAGCTGCATGGTGATTTTGCGTTCGAAGGCCGCGCAGATTGCGGGTCGTGTAATAGGCGGAGTCTGACTGGCATCTGACATGGCCTGCCATTCATTGAGCCGGTAGCCCGCAATCTGCTGGTCGTGACACTCTGAAAGACGATTGAAGCCAATGGTTCTGAAAACCTCGATTATTTCCTGGCCTGCCTGTTCGCAGATCAGCTGATGGTATGCATTGGCCGTCTCCCGCCCTGAAACGGAAATCATATAAAAAGCCGAAACGCTCGTCAGACCAAGAATAAAAACGGCCAGAAGAACCTCAGCCAGCATAAATCCCTTTGAAACCCATGTCTTAAAATTTTTCATGAGGTTTCTCCGCTGCGGCGAAAGGTTACCCAACGTGAAATACTGATCTGATAAGCCTTTTCGGGTTCGTTTAGGGCACGATCATAAACGATGACATGCTCATCGGGGCTCCAGTTTTGAAAAAACAGCCGGTCGGCCAGTATCATGCCGTTGAGATTGAGAGCTCTGGCTGCTTCAACCGTGCCGGTGCCGCTGTGATTGATGGCAATCAGTGCGGCGTGAATCTCGTTGCCGGTGTTAACTCTTATTTTTCCGCGGCGGGCGTAAAGAATGGCGAGATCGCTGCCTTCGCTTTTTTTGATTGAATCATTGATTTCAAAACCATCGGCGATCAAAACGCCCTGTCCGCGAATCTGCCACTGCCCGTCGAGACTGATAGTGCCGCGGCAGTGATTGATACCACTCAGATTCAAGGTTCGGGTGCGGGGGTCGATAATCCGCAGTCTGATCAGGTCTTCAAAACTCAGGTCTTTTCTGGCCCAGAGGGCATAGCGGTCGAAGACCTGCATCGTTTCGATCTTTTCTGGCAGCGGTGGGGCGTCAGTCTGATAAGTAAGAAGCTGCAGGTTGTCACCTGAAATGGCATTTTTTCCATCATATTCCCGCTGTCGGCGAAGTAGCAGAGCATTTTTGAACGGTGAGCCATTACTGTCGGGGCTGAGCATCGAAGCTACCAGATAATCATGCTGCATTTCGAGGTAGTATTGGGCAACCGGGAGTCGCTGCCGGTCTCTGTTGCCGAAAATTTCAACCTTTGTCTGGATGGCGACGATGCCATGCCCTTCGTTGCGGCCGAAATACGGGCGCCCGTCGGGCGATGCAGCTTTGAAGCTGACAATTTTCAGCTCGCAGCTGTGCCGGCATGAAAAGCCGTCGGGAATAATGCGGTTGAGGTTCTGGCGGGCAAACGGCAGTTTCAGTTCGTTTCTGGCGCCGCTGACGGCACCGAGCATGAACCAGAATGCCTGCGATTTCGGGTTTTTGAGGTCTCTGTGAAGTGTCGCGTAAGCTTCTTCATGAATGGTTCTGGCGGCTTCGATTGCGGCATTGCGCAACTCATACCATTTTTCGCTGTGTCGGTTTTCGCGGGCCACCCGAAAATAACTGAGCGCCAGAACACTCAGAGAGATGGCCACGACCATGACAATCAGCAGGGCTGAGCCGTTGTTTCTCCTAGTCGGCATCATCGGCAGGAGACGGAAACTTCAGAGTCGGGGCGGCCGGCTGTGCATCGAGCAGCTGGTTTTCGGCTTCAATGGCCGTATTTGCTGCATCTGAGGCGGCTGGTATGGCTTTCCCGGGCGAAACTGCGGGCGCCGAGGCTGATTCATGGTTTAAGCTCGTGACGACGCCGAAGGTGACAGTGACGGCGACGGCAATGCCGAGCACCCAGGTCAGCAGGCTGCTTCCCCCGCCTGAAATGCCGGGAGTACCGGCAGTCGGAAGATTGTTGAGTGACTGATCGATGCGGTCGAGAAACGCCTGCGACGGTTTGAGGTCGGCAGTGGGCGAGCCTTTGGTTCTGGCCCAGACCATGCAGGCGATTACTGCAGCACATTCACTGCAGACTTTGATGTGCTGCCGGCACTGGTCATTCAGATTTCTCGGGTCTGTGACCTGATCGATAATTTTTTCGCATTCTTTTTCTGCCATATCAGCCAGCTTTCTCTTCGAACCGGGCGCGCAGTTTGGCGATCAGACGATGGAACACCAGACGCACATTGCCTTCGGTCATGCTCATGATTTCGGCGAGCTCACAGAACGGCATGCCCTGAAAGACTCTCAGCTCAAGAATCACACGCTCGCGTGGTTTGAGGTCGGCAAAGATGCTTTCTACACCGGCCGTCGAAACTGCGTGAGTCTCGGGAGTTCTATCGTCTGGGATTTCGGCGATTTCGAACTGACTGCCCGAAGTGTCGAGCTTCTTTTCGCGTCTGAGTTTGTCAATGAACTGGTTACGGGCAATTCTCAGCAGCCAGCCGGTGAAACTGCCCGAGGTATTTACCTGATCGATCTTGCGGAAAGCATTGATAAACGCTTCCTGGGCGACATCTTCGGCGTCGGCATGCTTGATGTTCATACCGAGAAGATAATACATCACGGTGCCGTAATACATCTTCACCAGCTGGGTGAAGGCGCTTTTCTGCCCCTTCTTGGCCAGCTCGATCAGGGCATTACAGTCGCGATTTTCGCCGTTCTGCATCAGTTCATGCGCTTAACCTGCATTTCTGCAATCAGAATCAGGGTTTCCCTCTATAAAGTTATTACGTCAGTTTATCAGCAAATGTTACAAAAATGTACCACAGTTTGCCAGTTTATGATTGTTGATCACTGCATAAAGCTGAAAATTTTCTGAACAGGGATTGGTGAAAAGTCAGAACTTTTCGCCGGATCTGATGCGGCCGATCATTTCGCGGTCGATCTGCTGCTGGTCAGGTGGGCGGTCAGCTGCATCTGCTGATTTCTGCAATACGGCAATGGCTTCTTCCCGGCGTTCCATGGCGGCAAGAGTTACGGCGATCAGACGTGTTGTCTGTGGCGGCGGGTCATAAAATCTGAACATCATGTTGAAAGCTTCGAGAGCCCTATCTAGTCGCCGTTTTGGCCCGTGCCGGCCCGAATGGTTGAGGCAGAAAATGCCGATCTGCTGCCAGAGTTCGATTCGGTTCGGCACCTGTTTGACGGCATTCTCAAGAATCTGCAGAGCTTCATCGTGTTTTTTCATATATTCGTCGAGCAGAAAAGAGCGCAGCAGGTAAGCGTCGATAAAGGTCGGATCGAGCGCCGGAATCAGTTCAAGCGCAACTTCGACCCGGTGCCAGAGACCGCGGTGCGAGTCAGAGTCCATCTGGATCCAGAGCAGATTGGCAGCCAGTTCGGCAAAGCCGAGTTCCCTCAGCAGCAAAGCAAAACCAGGGGTAACCGATGGATCCTGACTTGTGCCGTGTGCATGCTCATGTGCATCGTGGCCGCTCTCATGGTCGTGATCGGCATGCTCGGTCTGCATGTGTTCGTGTCCGTGACTTTTGCAGTTGGGGTCGGTGCAGAGAGAAAATGGTGTGCTGGCAGTAGCCTTTTTGCCGATTTCCAGCTGATTGCCCGGAACATCGGAAACGTCAAGGGCAACGGATTTTACTGTTTTTGTCGCTTCTGATGCCGGATGTTCATGCTCATGCTCTTGGCCGGCAGAACTCACGTGGCCCTCTGAGTGATCATCTTCATGTTCTTCGTGAAGTGGCGCAGCCTCCTCCAGATTCTGCTGCAGATAGGCTCCTGCCTGTTTCTGGGCCAGTTCGCGACTGGCAGTCTGGTCGATACGCATTTCCCTGCGATACTGACTGGCGTAAAAGTGCTGCGAAACGGCAGAAAGAATCAATGCTGCAAACAGCAGCAGCAGATGTTTGTCCGGTTTCATTTCACAGATCCTTTTTGTTAAGTGCCCATGAACCTGCAACCAGCAGGAAAAACAGGTAACAGGCTGCGTAACCGACTGCCCACATGGCAAACGAAGGCGAAACTGCCAGATCTTTGAGGATCTTATACTTGATGTTGAAATAGCCAAAATTCGGCACCAGCCAGTAAACCACGTCAGTGGCGAACGAAAGCAGCGGAATGTCGGCTTCGAAGGCGAGATGCTTGACGTGTTCAGCCATATTGCCGAGTAAAACGCAGAAAATTGACAGTGAGAAGCACACTATCAGAGAATTCGTGAGCGAAAACAGCAGAACCATGCCGGTCATGATCGCGAATTCAAGCAGCATGAACAGGGCCACCCATTGAAAACCGGTCCAGATGATGCCAAATTTGATATAAAGCAGGCCGGTGAGAATGCCGAGCATGATCAGCACGTTAACGACCGCGGCCAGAAGGGTTCCAAGAAATTTGCCGGTGTAGAGTTCCCAGCGGCCCATGGGCAGAGTCAAAACCGCATAGATGGTTTTGCGCTGTATATCGTCGCGCAGAGTTGTCGAGCCGATGAACAATGCTATGAGAAAGCCGAACAGTGAGATGATCGATAGGCCGACATCCTGAATCATGCGGTATTCGAGGCTGGGAGTTGTCGAAAAATGCCCGAAAAGATTGAAGAGGCCGATTGCTATACATACGAAAACAAGGTGTACAGCCAGCATTTTGTGTCTGGCCACGTCGAGAAAAGTATCCCACATGATCAGTCTGATACGTGAAAACATCAGGCAAGACCTCCTGTGACGGCGCTTTTCTGCCCGGCAAGCACCTTGACGAACAGCTGGTCAAGAGTCAGTCGCACCGGCGTGACTTCAATGAGCTGGCCACCCGAACTGATAACTCTCTGCACAAATTCATTCAGGTCGGTTGAATCGGCAAAATCGAACTCTATTCTGTCTGGCTCAACTACTCTGCCATTACCGGTTCTGGTTTCTTCGACAAATTTTACTGCCGCTTCGCGACCCGGAAATTGTGCGGCTACGAGCGTTTCAGGGGTGCGGGTAAGGGCTTCGAGTGAATCGCTGACAACGACCTTCCCTTTATTCATGATGCAGACCCGATCGCAGACATCGGCAAGAATGCCGGCTGCGTGCGAATTGACGAGAATGCCGATCTGCTGCTCCTTCAACAGCAGCAGCAGTTTTTTCAGCATTACCTGGCCACAGGGGTCGAGGCCGCTGAACGGCTCGTCAAGAAAGATCAGGCGGGCTTTGCGCAGCAGCAGCCTGGCGATGTCGGCACGCTGTCGCATGCCTTTCGAACAGTCCTTTAAAAGCCGGTGGCGGTGTTCGAACATTTCAACCTGACGCAGCTGCTCTTCGATACTTGCCTCACTGTCGCTGACGTCGCTGAGTCTGGCATGAAATTTAAGATATTCCTCGACCGAAAGATGGTCGGGGTGTTGAATTGCTTCGGGCAGAAACCCGGCACCGACTCTTGATGCAGGTGTCGGCACGGGTTTGCCGAACATTCTCGCTTTACCGGAGGTTATACTGGTCAGACCAAGAATCATCTTCATGGTAGTGGTTTTGCCTGCACCGTTCGGGCCGAGCAGTCCGATGATCTCGCCGGCATGCAGATTCAGGGAAACCCGGTCAACGATCGTTTCCTTTTTCCACCAGCCGATTGCCTTGGTTATTTCCTCTGCAGAAAGTAATTCGCTCATGGCAAAAGTTCCTTTTAGTCAGGATGGCAACGGGTCTATATTTTGTTGTTCCGGCACAGCATACCGGTCTGTCATCTTTAATTCTGGCAGACCGGTATGTTTAAGTGCTATGGCTATTTTATAACAATTTTCTGGCGCGGTTCAACCTGCGTAAAAATCAGTGTGAGCAGGCGTTGGCACCGGTCTGCAGAGTGCCATTCAGGTAGGCTTCAACGGCAGTTTCTGGTGTCTGGCCGCCCTGCACACCGGTGATGACCTTGATGCCGTTCTGAACAAAAAGTTCCTGGGCACGCTGGCCCATACCGCCGGCAAGAATCAGGGTTGCTTTCTGTTCGGCGATCCAGCGGGGCAGAACGCCGGGTTCGTGTGGCGGCGGCGTCAGCACTTCTTTGTTGGTGATCTGCTTTTTGTCGTTGACAGTAAAAAAGCAGAACTGCTGGCAATGGCCAAAATGGGTGCAGAGGGTTCCTTCAGTTACCGGGATTGCGATTTTCATTACGGGTCTCCTTGATTTTGTTCCAGATGTCGACTATGGCCTTTGCGGCCTGACTTTCGGGGTTGTGACGGGTGACGGGCATGCCCGCCCTGATTGCCTGCTTGATGGCTTCGTCAAAGGGTATTTCGCCAATGACGCGATAACCTCTGGCGTTGGCCATTTCGTGAATCCGACGACTGCCGGTGCTGTTGATATCGGCCTTGTTGATAATAATTTCGGGTGTCAGGCCGAAATGCCTGACCAGCTTGATTACCCGTTCAAGATCGTGCAGCGCGGCTACTGAAGGTTCGGTTACCAGAACCACCCGATCGGAACCGGTTACTGCAGCAATTGCCGGGCAGGCAGTGCCGGGCGGGCCATCGCTGATCAACCAGTTTTTCTGTTGCTGTTCGACGACGGCAAATGCCAGATCACGCACCATCGAGACGAGTTTGCCAGAATTTTCAGCAGCGGTATTGAGATCGGCATGAATCAAAGTGGCACCATGTGCCTCTGACATCATCAAACTGCCGGTTTCGGCGCGTTTTTCGCTGATGGCGCGGGCGGGGCAGATTTCGACACAGAGTCCGCAGCCTTCACAGTGCATTTCTTCAACCTGATATGCACCGGTTGCTGGGTTGCGACTGATAGCACTAAAACGGCACTGTTCAAGGCATTTGCCGCATTTCATACAGCGGAAAGGATCAATTTTGGCCAGACTGCCGAGACTGACCCGGTCGCGGTAGAGAGTGTTGCCTTGCAGCAGCAGTTTGAGATTGGCGGCATCGACATCACAGTCAGCAAAAACGCGGCTTTCGGCGAGATCGGAGAATGCCCCGGCAACCGAAGTTTTGCCGGTGCCCCCTTTGCCGCTGAGAATGGTTATTTCCTGGTAGTTGCCGTTTTTAGTGCTGCCATTTGCCGATGGAACCGTGGTTCCGGATTCAGCCTCTTCAGTCTCTTCGTGGCGCAGAGGCACTTTTGCCTCATTGACCATGCGCAAAAAACTGTTGATAATTTCGCCACGCAGCGTCGGAAACTCGGTCGCGAGAATCAGCCCTTCACAGCAGGCACGCGCGTATTCGCGGCTGAAGGGTATTCTGCCGACCACTGGCACTGAATGTGTGGCGGCAAGCTGCTCGATAATGTTGTCATTTTCGTCAGAACGGTTGATAAAAACGGCACATGGCTTTTTCAGCTCATTGCAGAGATTCAGGGCCAGTTTCAGGTCATGGGCGCCGAACGGGGTCGGTTCAGTGACCAGAATTACGCGATCGGCCGCCGCAATTGTCTTGACGGCACTGCAGGCAGTGCCGGGCGGACCGTCGAGAAGAGTTATGGCTTCTGGCTGTGCCAGTTTCTGCAGTTGTGAAATCACCATCGGGCTTTGTGATTCGCCGACTTTGAGGCGACCCCAGGCGAAGCTGAAGGGCTTCATATTTAGATCAGAAAGAATTTCGCCGATGGCTAAAGGTTTCATTTTGATGGCATCGTGCGGGCAGACGGCGGCGCAGACCCCGCATGAGTGGCACATGTCGTTGAATACCAGCGGGGTGCCCTTGACCATGGCAATGGCGTTGTAGCGGCATTTGTTGGCGCAGCGGCCGCAGCCGATGCATTCTTTGAGATCGAATTCGGGTTTTTCGGCATGAACCGGTTGTGGGTTGTCGTAATTGCCGCGCAGAAACAGGTGACAGTTCGGTTCTTCGACGTCGCAGTCAAGCACGCGCACCGGCATTTTGAATTCTTCGGCCTGCCCGAGAGTCCAGGCAAGACTGAGAGTGACCGTTGTCTTGCCGGTACCGCCTTTTCCGCTGCAAATAGCGACTTTCATGGCTTATACCCAGTGCCCTTCGACGTCTGCATTTTCAGCTGGTTTGATGCTGCCGTTCTCGATCTGTTTTACAGCTTCTTTGATCGTCAGGCCACTGGTAACATTATAAATTTTGATACCGGCGGTGGTGAGAACCCGAAAGGCTTTCGGGCCGCAATGACCAGTAATTACGGCTTCAGCGCCAAGATTGACGACATTCTGGGCGCTCTGAATACCGGCTCCCTGTGCTGCCTGAAGATTCTGTGTGTTCGAATGCCAGGAACAGCTGCCGGTTTTGCTGTCGTAGAGCGCAAACATCTGTGCCCTGCCGAACCGCGGGTCGACGTTGGCGTCAAGGTTCTGTTCTCTTACCGAAATAACGTATTTCATTGCTGTTCTCCTTTAATGAGGCTGCGGCAGGCTGTCAGGGCAGCAGGCCCGTTCAAGGCTTGTCGGCCGGTTCAATTTTGTCGCTTTTACACGAAGGGCAGTTATCTTTATCTGGCTCGGTCTGGAAAGTGCTCTCGCAGGCCGGGCAATAGTAAAGCTTGCGCATATACTCGACGGTGCCGCCTTCGATTTTGATGGCTTTGCCCTTGATCAGGGCTTCGGCAATCTTTTTGTGTGCCGCTTTGACGATATTGCCGAGGGTCTGGCGCGAAACTTTCATCTGGGTCGCGGCATCGGCCTGATACAGTTCTTCGAGGTCTGTCAGGCGAACTGCTTCCAGTTCATCAAAAGTCAGGCTGACGGTTTCAAGCTCACGAACCGGTATGCCGGCCGGCTTGAAGTAGGTTGCGCTGAATTCGCCGCTTACACGACGGTGCAATCTAGGTCTGACCATAGTTGTAAATTTTCCTTTTTTGGCATAAGCTAAAAACTATATTATGGATCTGGCGATTATTTGTCAACCCGCAATTTTTAACCTGATTTGTCGGTGGGGTTTTACTTGCCGGGGCTGGTCTGTTATTATCGCTTTAGACCTGTATTCTGCGGGTTCTGATAAAGGAGAAAGCGCAAACTATGACTGGTGCAGAGTATCTGGTGAATGAACTGAAAAAATACCGCAATATTTGTTTTTATCCCTCTTCGGGTAATGATCTGAGCAGTATCGATTATTTCGCTTCGGGTAGAAAACCGCGCGAAGAAAGAATCATCTGCGCCGAATCAGGAAATACCAGCAGCCCTGACCCCGTGTGCGATTCTGAAGATGTCGATCTCTTTTTGCACAGCGATATCAACTTTTATCAGGAATTCGCTGCCGGCAAAGATCTTGAACCCGAAGACTGCGGTATGTACGGTTCATTCGAAGTGTTGGCGTTTCGCGAATTGCCAAAAATCAGCAATCCGAACCAGATATACGACAATTACGAATTTTCGGGGCAGGTTTTTGAATACAAGTTGAGGCTGTGGGGATCAGAAAAGATTCGCACTCTCATTTACTGCCTTTGCGAAAACGAATTCATGGTGGCAAAGCTACTGTTGGCCAACGATATCAAAGTTTCGACAATCTGGTCGAAAAACTGGGCTGGCGGCTACACACACGGCACCTGGCTTGCAAACGTTCTCGACAGGCTGCAGACGAAAAAAGTATTTACCGACTGGCTCTGTGTGCCTGGTCAGCGCGGCGAGCCCCGCAATCTTAGGGTTGCTGACAAATACCCAGAACTGATGGTTCCCGCAAAGGTCCGACTCGTCAGAAACGGCGACAATCACTGGATTGACGAAGGCGCCAACGGCTGGGTCGAAGAATTCACCGTGCAGAAACTTTAAAATGCATCATTTTGCTTTTTCGGCTTGAATAAACCTGTTCAGGCGCAGATTTGGCAAAATGCGGCAGTCAGTGCTCGAAGCTGCGACTGATACCGCAGCTGGTGCGTCAGTGTAAGGAAGCAGAGAACGGCTCGAAGAGCTTTTTCATCTCCTTGCTTCCATGCTTTGCAACATATTCCAGCGGCGATTTGTTACCACACCTGACCGTGGGGTCGGCATGATGTTTTAGAAGAAGTTCAGCAGTCGACAGCCGGTTTTTCAAAACTGCTTTCATCAGAGGCGACATGGCGTCTTTATCATCGCCATTCGGGTCGGTTCCACGTGACAGGAGAAAATCCATCAACGGAAGCTTTTCCAGCTGCATCGCAAATTCGAACGGGGTTATGCCTTCATTGTCCTTCATTTTGATGTCTGCGCCGCGACTGAGAAGAAAATCAAACCAGCGGGCGTCTTTTTCTGCATCGAATTCGTAAAGGCCTGTATGAAAAACTCCGCTGCCGTCGGGAGTTCTCTCGTTAACGTCGGCACCAGCATCGAGAAGAGCTTCTGCAATACTTTCGCTGCAATAGCCGCCAGCATTCAAGAGAAATGGGGTCTCTCCGAGTTCATTGCGTTCTTTCACGTCTGCGCCATGCTGCAGCAGTAGGCCCACTATTTTCGGGCTGTTCATCAGCACTGCCAGATGCAGCAACGGCCGACCGTCGGAATCCCGGGTTATTTCTGCGCCTTTCTCCAGTAAAAGCTGGACAGCCTCCGGCATTTGCATTCTGACTGCAGTGGCCAGCAGAGATTCGCATTTTCCTTTCTGATTCACATCTGCTCCGCTCTCGATCAACAGGCGAAACAGTGGCATATTCCTGCTTTCTAGAGCTGTCAGCGCTGCAGGGTCGCCGTTCCGATCAGTCACGTTAACTTCAGCGCCGTTTTTCAGCAGTATCGCCGCCATTTTTATTGAGTCGAATGAACTGTCGGCAGCGGTTTCTGTTCTTCTGCAGGCTTTTAAAAGAACCGGCTGATTCTGCATATCTCTCGCATCCACATACGCGCCGAGCTCAATCAAGAAGCTGGCCAGAGCAGAATCCTGCTTTTCGATTGCCCAGACAAGCAGGGAATTCCCATTGATTTCCGTATTGACTGATATTCCGTGCCGAAGCAGGCTTTTTAGCCCAATAACATCAGATGTTTCGAGATAAAATCGTAAAATATTCTCCTGGATTTTTCCGATCAGTGATGTTCCAGAATTAACTTCTGCCGCAGGGATTTTCCAGGTTGAGCCGACCATATTTCCATGAAATACAAATTTCAGGAAATTTTTCATCTCATGCAAAGCCATCAGGGTTTGCGAACGAAAATGATGATAAGCCAGCCAGAACGGTTTCATCCGTGCAATCCCTGTCAGAAATTTTCTCTCAGCCCGCAACATAGCATGCAGCTCAAGGTATGTCAAAATGGAGGATCGGGCAATTTTCTTTAATAATAGAAAAAGGTTCCGGGTAAATTTCGGATGAAACATTGCTCTTCACCCATTCTGTAAATCATTGCCATACTGTTATTTGTCCGGACTTTATATTGTTTGAGCTGTTCGACCAAAGGAGTTAAAATTGCAGAAAGGAACAAACGATGAAAAAAAGAATTCTGGGAAAAAGTGGTCTTGAAATATCTGCCATCGGCTTTGGCTGTATGGGTTTAAACTTTTCACTTGGAGTGCCAGGCGACAGAAATGAGATGATTGCCCTTGTCAGGTCTGCAGTCGAAAAAGGCGTCACTTTCTTTGACACCGCTGAAGTTTATGGGCCGTTTACTAACGAAGAGCTTGTTGGTGAGGCCCTCGAACCATTCAAGGGAAAAGTGGTTATCGCTACCAAGTTCGGCTTTAACACCAGCCCTGGCAATGATCCGCGAGTTGGGTCGTCTCTCAACAGCCGACCCGAAAATATCAGAAAAGTTGCCGAAGCATCGCTTAAAAGGCTCAGAGTCGATGCAATCGACCTATTTTACCAGCATCGCGTCGATCCTGATGTTCCGATTGAAGACGTTGCCGGAACCGTTAAAGAACTGATTCAGGAAGGCAAGGTAAAGCACTTTGGCCTGTCAGAAGCCGGCGCAAAAACGATTCGCCGTGCCCATGCCGTTCAACCGGTTACCGCTGTGCAGAGCGAATATTCGATCTGGTGGCGCATCCAGGAAAAAGAGGTCATTCCGACCCTTGAAGAACTTGGAATCGGTCTGGTTCCCTTCAGCCCGCTGGGCAGAGGTTTCTGACCGGCAAGATCGACGCTGATACAAAATTTGTCGATGGCGATTTCCGCAATTCTCTGCCCAGATTTACACCAGAAGCAATAAAGGCAAATCAGGCATTGATAGATCTGCTTAAACAGATTGCCGCGAAAAAACAAGCGACGCCGGCTCAGATTGCGCTCGCCTGGCTTCTGGCGCAGAAACCCTGGATCGTGCCGATTCCCGGCACTAAAAAGCTTTCGCGTCTTGAAGAAAACATTGGTTCAGCTGAAGTTGAACTCACCAGTGCCGACCTGAAAGAAATCGAAGCTGCCATGGCAAAAATTGATGTTCATGGCGGTCGCTACCCAGAAAAGCTTGAACAGATGACAGGCCTCTGACAGAACATGAAAATGCAGTCATTGAGCCGTTGAGTCGTGGCTCAATGACTGCATTTCTATTTAGGTTTAAGCAAGTTCAGACTATGTAGAATCGAGCGGGCATTTTCCGATTTTGAATTCTGTGTAACTGATTAAAGACCGAGGAACTTGATAGCAAGGCCGCTGGCACATATTGCAGCGCCGGCAAGAGCATGCGTGTATTTTTCGAGAAAATTGAGTTTGAGTGATGAAATTCCGGTAATAGTTAATAAAACTATGGTCAGCATTGTTGATATTGTGACCGCTCCAAATATTCCGGCGACCAGAAATACTTCAGAAATATGACCTTCTGCGGCGGGATACATAAGAATCGGTATCAGTGGTTCACAGGGCCCGAAAACAAAGATGGTAAAAAGAATCCACGGGGTCATATTCTTATTGTTTTCGTTATGAACATGAGCATGTTCTATATTATGAGAATGTTCATGGTTATGTGAGTGATCATGCGCATGAGAATGAAAATGCGTATGTTTTTTGCCCCTGACTGCTTTTTTTATTCCCCAGATCATGTAAAAAAATCCGAAAGCGATCAAAAGCCAGGCAGCGATACTGCCACGATATTCTTCAATCAATTCAAGTTTTGCAACCATTATTCCAAAGCCGATTCCGACAAAGCCAAGAACTATTGAGCTTAAAACATGGCCCAGACCACATAGAAAGGTGATCAAAAGGGTCTTTTTTCTTGACCAGTCGCCAGCTTTTGCCATTACAATAAACGGAAGGTAATGATCTGGCCCAAATAATGTATGAAAAAAACCAAGGTTTGCGGCTGTAAAAGCAAGGATCCAGAATTTTTCGGTCATTTTTTACCTCATGCCTCTCAGAGTTATACCTGAACCAGATTGTAGGCTCTTTTTCCCATTCCGAGTTTTTCTGCAAAATCGAGAGTTTCGCGGCCCCGGGTGAACACCTTCTTGCCTTCGGCTTCGTCGATTTTATCCATACAGGCCTGATCGACCGCGACCGGGTCGGTCGAGGCGAGAATTCCGACATCACGCATGAATGGCGTCATTTTCCGGCCTTCGCAATCACAGCCGCTCGTGATATTCATGACGAAATTCACGTAAATGTTCTTTTTGCCGATCTGGGCGGCATAGGCATATTCCGCGATTTTCTCCGTAAAACTTCCCAGCATGAAAAAACGCAGATAATTCGTGTGAATGGCATAAAAACGGCACACCCCGATGCAGGCGGCACACCCGACGCATTTGTCGCGGTTGATTCGAGACCAGCGACCGAGTTCGATGGCGTCAACCGCACAGACTTTTTTGCATGCCCCGCATTGCCGACACAGAAAGGGAATGATAAATGGTTTCGCTGACTGGTGCTGAGCCATTTTTCCGCCCCGCGAGGCACAGCCCATCGCAAGTTGCTTGATTGCCCCGCCGAACCCGGCAAGCATGTGCCCTTTGAAATGAGCCAGAACGACCATCTGCTGATACGGCTTGAATCCTGAGGCAATGAGGCAGGATTTAAACTGATGACCGTCAACTTTGACTTCATAATATTCCTGACCCACTTCTCCATCGGCGATCTCGATCGGCAGCTGGGTAAAGCCATGTTCGGCCGCCGTTTTCAAATGATTCGTCCGGTTGTTTCGTTTGCCGCCGTAAAGCACATTCGTCTCGATGTAACAGGATTCAATATTTCTTTTTTTGAGCGAATCGATGATCCCGAGATAATTTTCAGAGCCGACAAACGTATGGTTTCCCATCTCCCCGAAATGGACCTTGAGAGGAACCTTTTTCACCAGTTCAAATTTCTCGGTTGCAACGAGAGTTTCAAAAACTTTTTGCGCGGCAGCGCTGGTTTCGGCGGCAGAGTGATCTTTTGCAAGCGGGTGAAAATAGACGGTAGCCATCGTTTTCTCCTGTGAAAAGGTATTCCGAACTTGATTTATAAAAAACGCTGGCCGTTTCGCTCAATCCGGCCATGGACCATCCATTTAAATGATCGTTTACTCAGTCATAATCTGATTTCGGAAAAAAGGCAACATGCCGCGTATTCCGATAAATAGAAGCGCTATTTCTCGGTTTCAGGGCAAAAATAGTATTTTCAGCAGTGATGAATTATAATCAGCCGTAAAAGAAGAACTGCCATTTTCCAAAGATTTGTCTGCCTCTGAAAATCAACGAAGGCAATCGCAGAACAGGTGCCCTGATGAAAAAATCTCTCGGACTTTACGATATCGTTCTGATGAACGTCACAGCCATCATCGGGCTGAGATGGATAACCATCGCCGCCGCCGGCGGGGCCTCGTCGGTTTTTATGTGGATTTTTGCTGCTTTCATGTTTTTTGTGCCGCTGGGGCTTGTGTCTTCTGAACTGGCGACCGGCTGGCCCAGACAGGGTGGTTTATATGTCTGGGTAAGAGAAGCTTTCGGAGATAAGCCGGCATTCATCACTTCATGGTTTTACTGGATCAACAACCTTTTCTATTACCCTGCGCTGCTGGCATTCATCGCGGTAACCCTGGCATTTCTCATCGACCCGCTGCTGGTGCAGCACGGACTGCTGGCCGGCAACGCAACGCTTGCCGACAGCAAGCTCTATGTCTGCGGGCTGACGCTGGTGCTTTTCTGGCTGTTGACTTTCATCAATTGCAAAGGTGTCAGGATCGGGAAGTGGCTTGCGAACCTCAGCGGGCTTTTCGGCACTATCATGCCAGGCCTGACGATCATTGTTCTTGGCGCGGCATCGGTTTTTCTTCTGAAAAGGCCGATTCCCACTGATTACTCTTTTGAGAAGCTCATTCCGTCGTTGTCCAGTTTTTCTGATATCTCGTTTCTCTCCACCCTGATGTTTGCAATGGCTGGCATCGAATTGACGCCGATTCTCGCTGGCGATACGGAAAACCCAGAAAAAACTTTCCCGCGGGCTACTTTAATTTCGGCGGTCATCATCGCGATTATCTATATCATTGGTACTGTGGCGATGACCATGATTCTTTCACCCGACAAAATCGGCAGTGCCTCCGGAATTATGGCTGCAATGAAGCTGTTGTCGACTGAACTGAATTTTCCCTTCCTGCTGACCGGCATGGCCATCATGATTACGCTTGGCAACTTCGGCGGAGTTGGCGTCTGGATCATTGGCCCGATCAAAATGCTTTTTGAAAGCACCAGGCAGGGTGTGTTTCCAGAATTTTTCGTCAGGCTGAATGATGACGGTATGCCGCGTAATGCCATGATCGTGCAGGCTTTTCTCATCACGCTGATTACGCTTTGCACCTCATTTATGCCGTCGGTTGAAAGCATGTATGAAGTTCTCATTCTGATGACGACCATAACCTATTTTATTCCCTATATTCTTTTGTTCGGGGCCTTTATTAAATTGAGAAAATCGCACCCGGATACGCCAAGACCTTATCGGGTGCCCGGCGGCAACCCCGGTGTCTGGCTGGTGGCTGGTATCGGTCTTTTCTCGGTGATGCTCGGCATCTTTTTGCCGTTTGTACCGGGAAAAGAACTCACGACTGCGCAGGCGATAACAATCTATGAGCTCGAGATCGCCGGCGGTCCGCTGCTTTTCGGGCTGGCAGGGTTTCTGCTCTATCGTCGCTTCGAACGGAAAAGCCTCTTGCCAGACGCGTAGCACAAAAGTTTTATCTTTTGATCGTTTGTTTCTTCTCACAGGCCATATCGTTTTTTTGCAGGCCTGGCAGATTTGCGACTCACGACACGCTGTTTCCTGCATAATTTTGGCCTTGTTTTGTGCAGAAGACAATTCTTTTGTGCGGAACAAAACTTGTCTGTACCTTAAATTGTTCATCGAGAACGGCAATTAGAGATAATTTTTCTTCTGGCATCGAAGCATGCAAATCGTTACAATAGGCTGTGTAATTCGAGATACAGGGCAATATGAATTCGATGACCCGGGAGAATGCAAAGATGGAAAAAGCAAAAGTATATTTCACCGACTTCCACACAGAGGCTTTCGGAGACGGGCTGCCGACCAAACTCAAAAAGCTTGCTAAACATGCCGGAATCGGGCAGATCGACATGGATGGCCGGTTCGTTGCCATCAAGCTGCATTTCGGCGAACTTGGAAACGTGAGCTATCTGCGCCCCAACTATGCAAAAGCCGTGGTCGATGTGGTTAAAGAGCTTGGCGGCAAGCCCTTTTTGACCGATTGCAACACCATGTACCCGGGTTACCGCAAAAACGCTCTCGAACATCTGCAGTGCGCCTGGGAAAACGGATTCACCCCGCTCAGCGCCGGCTGCCCAATTCTGATCGGTGATGGTCTCAGGGGAACCGACGACGTTCTGGTGCCTGTGGCGGGCGGCGAATATGTGAAAGAAGCGAAAATCGGCCGTGCAGTTATGGACGCAGACGTGTTTATCAGCCTGACTCACTTCAAGGGGCATGAAGCAACCGGTTTCGGCGGCGCCATAAAAAACATCGGCATGGGCTGTGGCTCACGCGCCGGAAAAGCCGAACAGCACAGCAGTGGCATTCCGAAGATCGATGAAAATTTGTGCCGGGGCTGTCTTGTCTGTCTTAAAGCATGCGCCAACAACGGTCTTGAGTTTGACCCGGCCGCCAGAAAAATGCGAGTGAATCTGGAAAACTGCGTCGGTTGCGGTCGCTGTCTCGGGGCGTGCAACTTCGACGCCATCGCTTTTGATTTCAGCGCCGCGGTCGAAATGTTGAATCGGCGCATGGCAGAATACACAAAGGCTGTAGTCGACGGCCGCCCATGCTTTCACATTTCTCTGGTCGTGGATGTTTCACCAAACTGTGACTGCCACGGTGAAAACGATGTTCCCATTTTGCCGAATCTGGGTATGTTCGCCTCTTTTGACCCTCTGGCTCTTGATCAAGCATGTGTCGATGCCTGTCTGAAGGCGGAGCCGCTTCCTGGCAGTCAGCTGGCCAATAACCTGGCCAAGCCGGGCTTTGTAGACCACAAAGACCATTTTACCAACTCAAGACCCGAGTCAGAATGGCGCTCATGCCTTGAGCACGCCGAAAAAATCGGCCTCGGAACCAGAAATTACGAGCTGATAAAGCTCTGATTGCGCGAACTTAAAGCAGCTACCACCGATTATTGGCGGCAATGATCTCGTTCAGAGAAACAGCCGGGTTAAGCCATCGTTTTGAGCTTCTTTCTTTTTTCAGGTGAATCGAGTTCTGCGGGCAGAGATGAGCACAGGCCAGGCATTCTTCACACTGGTCAGCAAAACTGACTTTATCAGTAACCGTAATATTTTTGGCCGGACACACCTGGCTGCAGATGTCGCATCTGGTGCAACTGTCACTGACGATAAAATTTCTGGCCTGCCTGCCATTTGACAGGAAGTTGTCGATAGCTCCGAGAGCGGAAGTGAGAATTTTCCAGCCTGATGCTGCCGTTGCCTGCTTCGGTCTGCGATTATTGATGTCGTCGACAATGCGTGAAATTGCTTCTTCGGTGTGCTTCTGTGGCAGCTTTTTGATTTCTTTGTCGATATCGAACATCGGAAGGTAATTATCGACCATCAGCAGATGCTCGGCGTAATCAAACCGGTTACCGCGTTCTTCTGCCATTTTCTGAACGTTCAGCATCGCTGCGCCGGGGGTATTTCCGTAAGTGCCGATTGCGAATGTGTATTCGGCTGTGAATTTTACTTTGTCGAGAAATCTGCGCACCATTTTTGGTGGCCTGAACGAATAAATCGGAAAAACCAGGCCAATCACATCGTCTTTGTAGGCAAGTTTCTGCGCGTCGACAACCTGCGGAATAGAGATCAAATCTCCGCCGATACGCTTTGCTACCGACAGAGAATTACCTGTGGCCGAAAAATAAAAAACAATCATTGTTTTACCTCTTGTTATTACAGATAACAGGCTTTTCTACGCTTATGCAAGCGGCCAGTATTTTTGAAGCAGTCGGTAGTTGCAGAGAATCCAGATTGTTTGCTTTATGGTTTTCGAACAGATCAGTTCTGGGGCTACTGGTCATCAATCAGGCAGGTCAGGCGGCGGTTGTCCGCTGGCGACCGCCGCCTTCAGCACTGTTCTTGAATCGGGCTCAGTATTGACCGGTGCGCAGCAGAACCAGTGTACAGGCCTGAACGACGTTGAGACCTTTTTTACGCAGGTTTTCCATCAGGGTCTGGTTTTCGGTGCCGGGGTTGAAAATGACGCGGCCGGGCTTGAGGCTGATAATGTCGTTTTCAAGGGCGGTCAATGCATCGGCAGAAAGGTAAAGGGTAAGGGTGTCGACATGACCGGTAACCTGATTCAGTTTTGCAACTACCGGCAGGCCCTCGATCTTGTCGGCGACCGGGTGAACCGGCACAACTTCGTGCCCGTGTTCGAGCAGCATGCAGACGGCCTTATACGAGTAGCGTTCGGGGTTTGGGCTGGCACCAAGCACTACGACGCGTTCTTTTTTCTGGCTCATACTTACTCCTTGTTTTTGGTATTCTTTGGTAGTATTTAATATTACTAATATAGCTTTTTATCCGGCCGGGTCAAGCTGACCGCGAAACCGGCTTAAAATCGATCATATAACAGAGTCGAGTCGGGAGAGTAAAAAATGAAGTTGCACGAACGGTTGATTGAGATTGCTACACCCTGGTCAGAAGGCAGAACGGTTAAAGACCTGCGTTTTGGTCTCGGTTACAGCTGCGCTGAACTCGATGACGGGCGCAGCGGCATTGCCTGCACACTGCTCTTCGAAAATTCCGGCAGCTGCACACATGTACCTGCTGCCGGTCAGATCGCCGGCAGCCTGGCATCAGAGATTCTTGGCTGGCTGAAACATGATAACGCTCTCGAAAGAGCCGCCGGCCTGGCCGTTTTCAACGCCCTGAATGCCAGCCACAGTCGAAATTTTGTCGAAGGCGAAGCAATTTCGCTTCTTAAAATCGACAAAAACGACCATGTCGTCATGATCGGCTTTTTTGGCCCGGTTATACCCGATATCAAGGCCACCGGCTGTCGTTTCGAAATCGTCGAACTGAATGCCGACAAGCCGGGAGTCATAACTCCCGAACAGGGGTTCAAGGCTCTCGCCGAGTGCGACGTGGCGATTATCACCTCGACCAGCATTATCAACGGCACCTGCGACGGTCTGTTGCAGGCCCTCAAGCGCAATCGCGCCGCGGTAATGCTTGGGCCGTCGACGCCGATGTGCCCCGAGGCTTTTGCCGGCACGCGCATTACCCAGCTGAGCGGTTCTTACGTGCTCGATAAGGCGCGAATTCAGACGATTGTTTCTGAAGGCGGCGGAACCAGACTTCTGAAGAAGCACCTGCGCTTCAGCAACGTCATGGTGTAAAATATTCGTAATTCATCATCGGGGAAAAAGCATGCTGGCCAGTGAAATGTCTCTGACTCTCAGTCCTGAACGGGCTATGGGCATCGTTCTCGATGCCATTCAAGAGATTATTCCGTTCGAACTGGCTGTCATTTTAAGTCTTGAGAAGAACAATACCCTGCAGGTTCGTTACTGCAGCGGCGTTCTCTGTTGCGAGAAGCTGGCTAACCAGACTTTGACTATCGATGACCGGCCAGATATAAAACTGGCCTTGAGGCGCGGCGAAGTTACTCTCGTTAAAGAGACTGCAGATCCGCAGCACAAAGATACCTACGATGGTCTCGTCGATATTCCGGCAGGTCATTCCTGTATGCTGACCCCTCTCAGGGCCGGCGGTGAGGTGATCGGCCTGATGACCCTCGATCATCGTCAGTGCGGCCTGTTCACGCCTGAAAGAGTTAAATTCGCCGGCATTCTTTCGCAATTGCTGGCAATTGCGCTGGCGCAGTCTCTGCAGACCGAAAACCTGCTGAGCGAAAAGACCGCCCTGCTTTATGAAAGAAATTCTTTTGTTGCCGATCTTGCGAGAGTTGCCGGCGGTCTTGTCGGCAATTCGCCAGCCTGGAAGCAGGTTCTTGAAAAAATAAGACTGGTAGCCCCCACCGATTCGCATGTGATGATTCTCGGTGAGACCGGTACCGGCAAAGAACAGGTTGCCAAGGCGGTGCATGCTCTTTCAGGCCGCTCGAAGCAGCCGTTTATAACACTGAATTGTTCGGCTCTGAATCACAATCTTGCCGAAAGCGAGCTTTTTGGCCACGAAAAAGGCGCGTTTACCGGTGCGGTTGCGGCGCGTAAAGGCCGCTTCGAACTCGCAGACAGCGGTACGCTTTTTCTCGATGAGCTTGGCGACCTGCCGCTCGAAACTCAGCCAAAGCTGTTGCGCGCCATTCAGCAGGGAACTTTTGAACGGCTCGGCGGCGAAAAAACTCTGAAGGCCGACGTGCGCATCATCAGCGCCACCAATGTCAGGCTAGAAGAGAAGGTCAGGCATGGCAAATTCAGAGAAGACCTTTATTACCGCCTCAATGTTTTTCCGATAATCGTGCCGCCTCTGCGAGAGCGGCAGAGCGATGTCGTTCTGCTCGCACATCATTTTGTCGAGACAATGCGGGTGCGCTTTGGTTATGAAAAAGTCATGCTTTCCGGGCTGACGATCAGAAAGCTGCTCGAAAACAACTGGCCGGGCAATGTCAGAGAACTTCAGAATACCATCGAAAGGGCTCTTATCAATTGCCGTGGCGGCCAGATAGAGGCCGAGCACATATTTTTCGAGTCGCAGGCAAAGTCGCCAAAGCTGGAAAAGCCCGTATCGTCTGCATCAGATGCCGGGGTTTCAGACTTCGAAACCGAAGTTGGCCGTATCATCGCCCGGGCTCTGCAGCAATGCGGCGGCCGCATTTACGGTAAAGACGGCGCGGCGGCCCTGCTGAATCTCAAGCCAACCACTCTGCAAAGTAAAATAAAAAAACTTGGTCTCGATAAAAAGCCTGATTGATTTGATCGGATGGGCAAACATCGCGCCGGTATTTTTTCCGGTCAGTCGAGATCGATGACATAAAAAGCTTAACCGCCACCGAAATCCGGTTTATACCGAAATATCGTTGTAAAATTCAACGATATTTCGGTGTTGTGACCTCGCTAAAATCACTTAAACCCGCTTTTGAAGCTGATTGTAATGTCATGGCATGGCGGTTGCGATTCCTTCGGCGTTGATAAATTAAACTCTGGAGGAATTTAAAATGGAAAACGTGCAAAATTGCAGTATGCCCCTGCTTGGCGACAGAATGCCGGAATTCACCGTTCTGACCACTCACGGAATGAAAAGCTTTCCGAATGATTATGCCGGAAAATGGATCGTTCTATTCAGCCATCCGGGCGATTTTACACCGGTCTGCACTACCGAATTCGTTGCTTTTGCAAAACGTGAAGCCGAATTCAAAAAGCTGAATGCCGAGCTGGTTGGCCTGTCGATCGATCAGGTTTTCTCTCACATCAAATGGGTCGAATGGATCGAAGAAAAGCTGCAGGTCAAGATTCCGTTCCCGATCATTGCTGATGACATGGGCAATGTCGCTAAAAAACTTGGCATGCTTCACCCCGGTAAAGGCTCAAATACTGTCAGAGCAGTGTTTCTCATCGATCCGAACGGCATTACCCGCCTGATGATCTACTACCCCCAGGAAATCGGTCGCCAGGTCGACGAAGTTCTGCGGGCTCTCAAAGCTTTGCAGGTCGCCGATGCCAACAAGGTCGCCCTTCCCGAAAACTGGCCGAACAATGAGCTTCTCAAAGACAAGGTTATTGTGCCGCCGGCCAAAGACGTTGAAACCGCTGCCAAACGCAAAGGCGAAAAGAACAGTTACGACTGGTGGTTTGTTTACAAAGACCTCAAATAATTTTGTCAGCCGTGGCTGATATCTGATAAGTCCTTGTCTCCGCTTCTGCCTCAAAGCCGGCAGAGGCGGAGATTTCTTTTCTGCAGAACACTATGCCATGAAGAGGGCTTTCTGAAGCTGAATCTGCCACAGTTGCGCAATGACGTTTTTCTGACTATGATTTATATCTGTCATAAAGCTTTAAAATTCAGTCGGTAAGGATGGATCTGAAATAATGAAACCCGGTTTGAAAAAAATGTTCTGTGCCGCTTTCGGTCTTGGTATGCTCGTGGTGCCGGCATTCGCTCAGAATGCAGAAACCGCCGACGCGATTGTCGGGCCGATTCTCGATAACGTCGGTAAACTCACCGAAATGACTGCTGGCTCAACCGATCTCGATCTCAAGAAGGCCATCGACGGCATGAAACTCAACCTCGACGGCATCATGGGTAAATCTCTCGGAGCCAACGATGAAAAGGTTAAAGCGACAATCGAAGGCATCAATACCCAGGTCGAGAGCCTGTTGCAGAAATCACTCGGTGAAAACGGCGAGATGATTGGCAAGTTGCTCGAAACTATCAATGGTCAGGTAGACACCTTTCTGCAGCAGACCAACGAATTCACCAACAAAGTTGTCGAGCAGAGTCTTAAAACTGCCAACGAAGCTACTGCCCAGGGCCTCGAAATGGGCCGGCAGCTGACCGAACAGGCACTGCAGGACGCCAATCAGACGATGAATCAGGCTCTCGAAGAAGGTCTGCAGAGCGGCCAGGATCTCAGCAACCAGATCATCAACGAAACGATGCAGGATCTGCAGAACCAGTCATCCGGCACCTCTGATTAACGGCCACAATGAACAGGGCCATAATAAGCGGCCACGGATGAACACAGATAAACACTGATAAACCCTGATTGCGCCGGAGTCAGCAGGCAAAATACTTTTAATGCTGGCTCAGGCGCAATTTTTAATTTACTGCCAGAATTGAAGTGAGAATTTAAAATGGGCTTTGCAAACCATGAAAGCGACAATCTGCTGAACAGGCTGCGCCTGTTCAGATTCTGGGCTGAAAAAGAGTTTGAAGTCGTTATCGACGGAGAGCGCAGAAAAATCCGCTGCCGGGCCGGCTCGAATGAATCGAAGCGCGCGGCTGAGGAACTTTGTCGGCAAAAAGCCGAAAGGGTACAGCTCATTGTTGATAAGAAGATTCAGCGCCAGAGCTCATACGAGAAGCCGACGCGTGAGCATATCATCGAAGAGATCGACTCTGAAAACATCATTACCCGCAATTATTACGGAGCCCTGATTCTCAATACCTCTTCAGTTAATATTTTTGACATAGATACCTACCAGAAAGCCTTCTGGGAAAGGCTGACCTTCAAAAAAATCGATAACAAGCAGGGTATTATCGGTCTTTTGCGCCGGCTGCATGCTGAGCAGATAATTCCCGGCACCACCTGGCGAATCTACGAAACCTGCAAAGGCATCAGAGTAATGATACTCGGCAGATTCATCGAGCCCGGCTCTAAACAGTTCAAGACTTTCTGCGAAAAATCGAACGCTGACGGCCTGTATTCATGGCTTTGTGTGCAACAGCGCTGTTACCGCGCCAGGCTGACGCCGAAACCATATCGCATGCACATTGACTGCATAAAGTATCGCTGCCCGGTTCCCGAAGGCCAGGAACAGGCTTATAAAAACTGGGAACATGAATATGACAACGCTGCACGCGGCTTCGCCGTCTGCCGGTATGTCGAAACGCTTGGCAACGGGGTTGTAGAAAGCCGAATCATCGACCTGCACGACCGCTATTGTCTTAACGACCAGGCCGAAAAGCTCGCCTGAAAACACGAAGGTAAGCCAATGAAAAATACTGAGAGACTCGATCTGACTTTTCTCGTCGATAACAACGCCGGGCCAGGCTGTGGTGCTGAACATGGTCTGTCGATAATTGTTGAAACTGACGATGCGTGCATTCTTTTCGATTCAGGCCAGAGTTCTCTTTTTAAAAGCAATGCCATGAGCCTCGGCATCGAGCTGGATCGCATCGAGCTCGCAGTCTTGAGCCATGGGCACTACGATCATGGCAATGGCTTTGAATACTTTGCCGGCCGGCGACTGGTATGCCACCCGGAAATTTTCATTCGTCGCTATCGCGAGAAAAATGGCACCTATATCGGGCTGAGCTATGATCGACAACAGGCCGAAACCTGGTTTGACCTGCAGTTGAGCGCCAGGCCGATGAAACTCTCGGATTCAATAACTTTTCTCGGCCAGATCCCGCGGTTGAACGATTTTGAGGCAAAGCAGACGCCGTTTTATGACGAAGCCGGCCAGCCTGATTTTGTGCCTGATGATTCGGCAATTGCTGTCGAAACTGCAAAAGGGCTGGTGGTCATCGCAGGCTGTTCGCATTCTGGTATCTGCAATATCGTTGACTACGCCTGTGCTGTGACCGGCTGTAATGATATTGCCGCAGTCATTGGCGGCTTTCACCTTAAAGAGGGCAGCCTGGCGATCGAACCGACCATGTCTTACCTGAAAAGCAGAAACATCAAACTTCTTATGCCATGCCACTGTGTCGATGCTTCTGTCATTCAGCTTCTGCATGCAGAAATGCCCTGCGAACCCGTTTTTTCAGGCCGCAGAGTCATTTTTGCCGGTTAATTCAGCCTTTCAGCTTGAACTGCTTGAGCATCTGCTGCAGCTCAACCGCCTGCCTGTTGAGTTCTTCGGCGGTGGCGGCCAACTCTTCCGAGCCGGCTGAATTTTTGTGGGTTACGCTTTCGATCTGATTCAGACCGGTGCTGACCTGTGAAACCCCAGAAGCCTGATCATTGCTGGCAGTGGCAATCTGGCCGACAAGTTTTGCCAGGTTTGTAGCCGTTGTTACAATCTCACTGAGAGCTTTGGCAGTATGCTCGGCAAGCTCAGACCCGCGTGAAATTTTCTGAACCGAGGCTTCAATCAGCAGAGCGGTTTCGTTGGCTGCTTTGGCGCTGCGCACCGCAAGATTGCGAACTTCATCGGCAACTACCGAGAACCCTTTGCCGTGGCGACCAGCTCTGGCAGCTTCAACTGCTGCGTTCAAAGACAGCAGATTCGTCTGAAATGCAATATCGTCGATTACTTTGAGGATTTTGGTGATTTCGTGGCTTGATGACTTGATTTCGTGCATGGCTGCCGACATTTCTGACATTCTTTCTGAGCCCCGGCTGGCGGCGGAACTGGCTTCGGTAGCCAATTGATTCGCCTTGCTGGCGTCATTCGCATTAGCGCGTGCCTGCTGGTCTATTTCTGAAAGAGATGCGCTGATTTCTTCGAGACAGGCGGCTGATTCGGTAGTGCCCTGGGCAAGCGACTGCGAAACGTCAGATATCTGCTCCGAGTTGGCGCCAACCTGTATGGCGGCACTGTTGACGCTTACCAGCATATTGTTCATACTTGCCATCATTTTTTTCAGGGTGATGCTGAATTTATCTTCATCTGAACGAACCGGAACATCAAGACTCCAGTCACCAGCAGCAACCTGCTCGACAATTGCTGTCTGTGCCCTTTGTGAATCGATAAGGCCCTGAACCGATTTTGCCAGCTGACCGATTTCGTCGGTGCGTGACAAATACTCGTCAGGCGCATTGCGGTTGATGATGCCCTTCATTGCTACCACTTCGAGCAGATCGACCCCGGCTTTGACCGGGAGGGTAATGCCTCTGGCAATGATTACCGCTATCAGAGCGGTGATCAGCAGCACAATAACCGCCGGAAAAATCAGAGCCGCGAGCTTGCCGTAAATCTGGTTCTCATAAATATTGACCATTATTGCCCATGGAGTCTGGGTTGTGCCGATCCTGACCGGCGCAAATTCTTTGAGAATATTTGCCTGTCTTTCTTTATCGAACTCGGTTTCGCGGTAGACTTCGCCAGCTTCGATTGCTTTCAGGGCTTTCATCCTCAATTCCTTGTTACCATACTGCGTAAAGCTGGTGCCAACACGCTCCGGGCTCTTAAGAGAATTGGTAATGATGCCGCCATTCGACAGCATGACCGACCACCGGGCATTGTATGGCTTTATCTTTTCGAGAACCTGATTGAATGCCCGCAGGTCAAGCTCGATGCCAATAACGCCGGCGGTATTTCCATCTTTGATTACAGGCACCATTACCAGAGCGGTAGTATGTTTCTGCCCACCTGATTCGTGCAAAACCGGCTCCAGTACTTTTTCGGCTTTAATCTCTGAAACCTTCACAGTGAAGCAGTTTTCTGATTTTTCGGCGTTCTGCGTCGTCAGCTCGTCGATAGACTTATCGTTTCGTTTCCAGCCTGCGGCAAAATGGCTGCCCGGCTCTTTTCCGTCAAAGGCTCCAGATACCCAGCTCATCCAGATGCCGGTAAGGTTCTGATTTCCTTCAAGCGCCTTATAAAGAATCTCCCCGGCCATTTTTCGGGAAATGGGCTGCTGCGGCCCGGCAGCATTGCCAAGGCTGGCAGCGATGGCCCGGCCTGTGATGATCGCCCGGTCAAAAAACTGCTCGAGATGATGCGCGTTGCGAAACGCCATCTCATCGATCTTTTCAGCCGTTTCATCGCCGATTATCGCTCTGGTAATGAAAATTTGCGCCATTACCAGAGTTAGACAGGCAAAAATGACAATAGCAATCATTATTGTCGGGAGTTTGAAGGTCAGCTTCATGTTTCTGAACATTTTATACCTCGATACGGCAGAGGTTTTATGGACTAGAACAGATTTGAAAAGATCTTTTTAGGATATTATAAAGTAATACTAATTCGGTGGCAAATAATTTAAAAAAAATGCCCTGGCTTAATCATAAAGCCAGGGTATTTTCAAAACTTTTATTTTTCGCGTGGGAAAGGCCAGGCCATGATGCCGCCTTCCATTACTTTGACGTTGGTGTAGTCATGCTGCACAAGCAATCTGGCTGCTTCGTAGCCACGCAAGGAAATTTTGCAGTAGCAGACGATCGGGGCATTTTTGTCCTGCGGCAGTTCGTTAAGGCGTTTGCGCACCGCACCGAGCGGAATCAGGTGCTCGCCGATGCCCAGACGCATCATTTCGTATTCATCGGGGCCGCGGGTGTCGAGAATGAACGGGCTGTTGCCCGAATCGATGAGCTGCTTCAATTCGGTGGTCGAAATGCCCTGCATGAGGCCATCGAGCTTGTTCTGCATCAGATGGGCCGTAGCGATGCCGTGATCGATTGCGAGCGAAAATGGCGGCGCATACGGCAGATCGGCATTAACCATGTCGTCAACTGTGAGGCCGCCCTGAATGGCCATGGCCCATTGAGCAATCTGTTTTGCAACATCGCCCGGCCCGACACACTGGGCGCCAAGAATTTTGCGGTTTTTGCGGTCGGCAACAAGCTTGGTAACCAGCAGCTGACCTTTCATAAAACCAGGTTTGTCAGGGCTGGCATTGATTACGGTCTCAAAATCGAAACCGTTCGCTCTGGCAGCCCTTTCTGAGAGGCCGGTCGAGCCGGCAGCAAAATCGAAAACCTTGCAGATACCGGTCTGAATCGTTCCTGGGAATTCTTTGACGTTGCCGACAATCGCGTTTTCGCCGGCAACCCTGCCCTGCAGGTTTGCCAGGTCACCATATGGTGCCAGAACTTTTTTGCCGGTCAGGCGCTGATAAGTTTCGACGCAGTCGCCGACTGCATAAATGTCGGGGTCTGAAGTCTGCATATGCTTATCGACAATGATGCCGCCGGTTGGGCCGACTTCGAGTCCGATTCGGCCAGCCAGATCGCTGTTCGGTATTACACCGATCGCGATAATCGCCAGCTGGCATTCAAGTTCGGCGCCATTCTGCAGTTTTATACCGGTCAGTTTGCCGTCTTTACCCAGAAAAGCTTCAAGACCGTTGTTCGACATAACGTTGGCGCCTTTGCTGCGCACGTGATTTTCGACGAGTTTTGCGATTTCCATGTCAAGAAATGAAAGCAGCTGCGGCAGCATTTCGACAACGGTGATTTCGATACCTGCCAGATGCAGAGCTTCGCAGGTTTCGATGCCGATCAGGCCGCCACCGATAACGACGGCTTTTTTGATTTTCTTTTCATCGGCAATTTTGCGCAAAAAGTCGGCATCCTGCATAGACTGCAGAGTAGTGATGCCTTCAAGTTCGATACCGGGCACTTTGGGCATGCGTGGGCGCGCACCGGTGGCAAGAATGACCTTGTCATAAGGTAATTCTTCGGTTTTTCGACTATTGAGATCTTCAACTACGACGACTTTCTTTTTGCGATCGATGGAAATGGCTTCGGTAGAAGTTCTGGCAATGATATTCTTGGCGGCCATGAAGAATTTCGGGTCGCGGACAACACCTGCTGGAGTGCAGAGAAGCTGGTTGCGGTCATCGAAAAAGCCACCGACATAGTATGGGTAGCCGCATGAAGCCATTGAAAGTTCAGGGGACTTCTGAATAATGGTGACTTCTGCATGCTCGTCGAGGCGTCTGGCTCTGGCCGCTGCTTTTGGGCCTGCTGCCGACCCACCGATTACGATAATCTTTTTCATTCTGGTTCCTTTCTTTGCTGGCAAAACGTTCTGATTCAATACGAGTTTGCAGTTCAACTGCTTCTGGACTTCAGAGTAACAACCCGGCATCGCTTAAACACGATTGTTATGAGGGTAATATAAAGTAACTCTTTACTGATGACAAATATCTTTTTGTGGTTTTTCAAGCCCAGGTTATTGGCTTATGCTAAAAAGATTGAGCGAAGGCCGTTAATATTTTATAATACAGACCTGATTCTTGTTTAAAAGCAGAAATTTTATCAGGAGGGAAGTCATGCCACGCGGTGATGGAACAGGCCCATGCGGGAATGGTGCCGGCAGCGGCCGGCGAAATGGTTTGTGTCTGGAATCAGGCTATAGCGATCTGTCAATTGTTGTCGTCAGGCTGGTAATAGCACACTGGCGGCTCATTGCCGGGGTTCTGCTGGCGTTTGCGGCTCCGGTTTTGAAAAAACGACTTGTCTCTCTGCTCAAAGACCAGGATGAACTGCCGGTAATAACGGTTGTAAAAGAAAGCAGCAGAAGGCTCATCGATGCCGGCAAAAAATAAATATCTGTTCGGGCCGGTGCCATCGAGGCGCCTCGGGCGGTCTCTCGGGATCGACCTGACCCCTTTCAAAACCTGCAGCTTCGATTGTATTTTCTGCCAGCTTGGCAGAACTACCTGCCTGACCACTGATCGGGCAGAATATGTGCCGGTCGCAGCCGTTATTGACGAGCTTGATGCCTGGCTGAAAAACGACGGGCAGGCTGATATCATAACTTTTGCCGGTTCAGGCGAGCCAACCCTGCATTCAGGTATTGGCGAGATAATTACGCACCTGAAAAAGCAGACGCAGATTCCGGTCGCCGTTCTCACTAATGGTTCTTTACTGCATCTGCCCGAAACCCGCAAAAGCATAGCTTTGGCAGATATCGTAAAAGTGTCTTTGAGTGCCTGGAACGATGCGTCTCTGCAGACTATCAACCGCCCGGCGGCGAGTCTTGATTTTTCGAGCCTGGTTGCTGGCGAACGCCTGTTCAGGCAGGAATTTTCCGGGCAGTTGTGGATGGAAGTCTTCGTTCTCGATGGTATTAATTCATCGCCTGAGCAGATGCAACGGGTTGCTGAAACGGCAAAAACCATCGCTCCAGACCGTATTCAGCTCAACACGGCGGTTCGCCCTCCGGCCGAAAGCTATGTCAAAGCTGTTGTCAGCGATAAGCTAAGTGAACTGTGCCATTTATTTGGTAGCCGCGCCGAAGTTATCGCCGACTTCAATTTTGCCGCGAACCCTAAGGTTAAAGCTGATGAAAATGCAATTTTTGAAATGCTGCAGCGCCGGCCATGTACTGCAAAACAGATTGCCGATGTTTTCGGCATGCATCTCAACGAAGTGGCAAAATTCACCGGCATGCTACTGCGGTCAGGCAAAATCATTTCGGTTCTACAGAATGGCGAAATCTACTATACGATAGAAAAAAACGCGGCCAATAACTTAATTAACGGCAAGAAATCAGGAATAAAGAATGAATGACCACGAACTGCTTGAATGGTATGAAAAGGCGGCCGATTTTCATAAAAAACGCGCACCGGGTTTGTTGATCGCTGCTGCAATGATTGACAGCTGCAGTTCACGGCTTGGCGCGGTCAAAGATCGTCTTAACGCTGTCTGCGAGTCGGTTTCCTGCCTTGCTGACGTAATCATGTTGATGACTGGCTGTACGATCGGCAATCGCTATCTGACAATCCACGGTGATATCGGGCGTTTTGCCCTGACCCTGTTTGACCGTGCCGATGGCCGCGGCGTCAGAGCGTTCATCGACATTGACCGCATCTCGCCAGACGAAACACCAGAACTTTACAGGTTCTTTTATCGAACCCGTTCGGCCGAAGTCAAGGCTGGCGGCGAGGCACGTCTTAAATCAGGCGAACAGGTGATCAGAGAGTTTCTGACAGTGCGCGACAAGGTAGTCGGCCTGCAGAACGTCCAGGTTGAACGTTTTGGTAAACATGACAAGCCGGGCGCCAGTCGTTGCCCGCAGTGCGGCGAATCTTTCCTTGAGAAAAACGGCGCAGCCTGTTGCAGTATCTGCAGCGGTGAATTCAGCTACTACCGGCGGACTGACTGACGGCCCTTCCGTCGGCAGTTAAACTGAAGTCGAATTTTCAAGGGTTTTTCTGAAGCCACTCGATAGTTTTCTGATTTTGCGGAGCCGTTGCCGGCTGACTGAAATCCCAGAAAATCTTCTTTTTCAGATGCTTTTCAAGGGCTGCGATGATGCTTTCTCCGAAGAATGGCGGCGGATTTTTCTGCAGCAGGCCGGCCGCATCCTGCCATGTTTTTTCTGGCTCGCCTGCCATTCTGGCTTCGAATTTTTCAGTGATTGTTGCCCAGTCAGGAGTGTCATTGCTGCTGTCCGGGTGCACAAGGCTTGCATCTACCGGTTTTGTTGCTGAATCTGTGACGATTTCGCTGCCTGCCGTCGTTGGCGCCGCTGATATCTCTGGCACTGCGAGGTTGTCGAGAAACCATGCCAGGCAGCCGAAGGCAAGCATGATTATGCCTGCCGACAGGCTGCGGCTGAGTCGGTTGCGACACTGGCGGTAGAGAAGCGCCAGCAGCAGGAATGCACACGAGATTACTGCAATCAGCTGATTTGGTGGCAGATCGGCCTGATAGGAAGTCGCGATGCCCATGACGGTGGCGAATGATGCAGCCAGCACCGCCAGTAGCATTCCCTGCAGCAGATGCCTGGCCAGCAGAAGTGCCGTGGCGGCAGGTACAACCAGATAGCAGAATACCAGCATCACACCGGCTATTCTTGAAGCAGCGGCCACTGTCAGGCCAAGAAAGACGAAAAACAGCAGTTCATAACGCCAGGCGCTGATTCCGAGGGTGATGGCCGATTCGCGGTCGAGAAATGAATAAAGAATCGGTCGGTAGAACAGCCATATGGCAAGCAGGGCCGGCAGCATTACCGCGCAGATTGTCAGCAGGTCGGTGTTCGAAGCAAACAGCAGGTTGCCGTAAAGAATCGCCTTGACCTTTTCAAGGCCGAAGCCACTGCGTGCCACCAGAAGAATACTCATGCCCGATGCGAAAATGAAAATCGCACCGAGGATCGTATCGCGCGGCAGTCTGGTAAATTCGTAGGGGTAAGCGAGAATTGCCACGACGAGAAGACAGAACAGGGCCGCCCCGGCAAAGGGCGGCAGTCCGTGAACGAGGGCGAAGGCAACCCCGAAAGCTGCGACTTCTGACAGCGTTACCCCTATGAATACCATGCGTTTCAGAACGACGAAGACACCGAATACCGAGAAGGTGGCTGCCATGAGAAATGCCGCCGGCAAAGCACCGCCGTATATGCTGACAATACCTTCAAGAGTGGTGAGATTGAACATTTTTGCTTTCCTTGTCGATATGCCTGAGATTTCTGGCTGACAGCAGGGCATACAGAGGCACGCGGCCTGACTGACCCTGATACAGACGAAAAACCTCGTCGGCGAGACCGATAATCGGGTCGAGACTGTGCTGCGCGAACAGAACGGTTTTCTGTTCTTCCCTTGCAAGGCGGTAAAGCAGTTCGATCAGGTCGAATTCTGACTGTTCATCGAGCCCGGCTGCTGGCTCATCCATTATCAGAACTTCGGCGCCGCTGACCAGAGCCCTGGCAATCATGACTTTCTGTCGCATGCCGCCCGAGAGTTCATTGAGGGTGCGTTCTGCATGCTGCAGCAGCTTGAAACGCTGCAGATAGTCATCGATCTGCTCCCGCATCTGCCGGTCAGGTTTCTGCCAGAGGCCCAGCCTTGGGTAAAGGCCCATTGTAATAACCTCTCTTGCAGTAACCGGATACAGACGGTCGAGAGTCGAAACCTGCGGCACATAGCCTGGCGGCTGCTGCGAGAACGGGTGAATAAGCTCGCCACTTAAAGGCGGCAGCAGGCCGAGAATCGTTCGCAGAAGCGTTGTTTTGCCTGAGCCGTTTGGCCCGATGAAAGGAAGAAACTCGCCTTTTCTGATCTTAAGGCTGATTTTCTCGACTACGGCTTCATTGTCGTAGCCGATCGCCAGGTTTCTGCAGATTATCAGACTGTCATCATCTGGCTGCATCATCAGCCTCCAGAAGCCCGGCCCGTCGTGCGCCCGCGCAAAGCTGTTCGACCCAGAAATCCATGAGTTTTTCCCAGGTGTCGAGCCCGGGTCGGCCGCCAACGTAATAGGGCAGCATTACTGCCTGGGCGTCTGTATCTGCGGCAACACGGCTGACCGTTTTTTCATCGAAGTAATCGGCTGAAATAACCAGTTTGATATTGTTCTGCTTCATGGCTTCTCTGAGTGAGGCAAGATGTCTTGGCGAAGGCGGAATGCCTGGTTTGGGCTCGATGAATCCACCTTCCATGAGACCGAAATCATCGAACAGATACAGCCAGTTTTTATGGTAAGAAACGATTCTGGTACCGCGCAGCGGCCAGAGACTGCCAAGCCAGCCGCCCGCATAGGCTGATAGAGGTTTTCCCTTATATTGTTTTTCTGCAAGAAAATTGAGCAGTTTGCCGTTCTTGTGCATGTCGAGCAGAGTCTGTTGCCCGAGAATGCTTATCAGTTCTTCGCCGTAAAGCTTCTGGCAGAGGCTTGCGACAAAAGCGGCAGCATTGCGGTCAAACCGATCTTTCTGCTGTGGCAGGTTGCGGTCAAGGCCGATTCTGATGTTGTCGGCGGCCTGTATTATATTGAGCGGGCTGACAGTCACATGCGGGTTTCCATAAAGGTGCAGCCCGCCTTCTATATGGGAATAGGCGACCGGCTTGTCTTTGAGGTTCATGCCGGTTGCTGCCGCCACGTAGCCGATTTCACCGCTTCTTATGCGACGATTGCCTGATTTGTCGACGGCCGATGGCAGCCACATTTCAAGATCGAGACCTGTAGCAATCAGTAGATCGGCGTTTCTGAGAATCTCGACAAACGATGGCTTTGGTCTGACGAAATGGGCATCCTGAGTGCCTTCGACGATTGCCCTGACTTCAACGGCATCCTGCCCGATTACACGTGCCAGATAAGCGTAGTCAGGCAGTGTTGTAACGATTTTGAGAGGGGCAGCCTGAATGAGCGGGGCGGCAAGCAGCTGAACAAATAGAATCAATACGGCTATGATGAATTTTTTCATTTTTTTCTCCTGATTATCAGTAACGGTCATGCTTGTGCGGCCCGGCAGCCCAGATACACTGCAGCATCAGGCGTTTTTCATCGGGTCCCATGTTGTGCCCGGATTTATAATTGAATTCAAGGCGATATTTGACCCATGGGCTCTGTTGCCAGGTCATATACGGGCAGACCTGCCATTCATGCGGGCTGTTACTGACAACTGCCAGAGGCGACAGAGAAAAGCCTGGAACGCCGGCATATTTCTGGCTGTCAGGCTCGTAGTAATCTATTCTCACCCCTGATTCAAGCTGGCGGTCGAGTTTCCACTGCAGGTTGGTATAGCCGCCCCAGGCAAAGATGCTGTCTTTGTTGCCGGTATCCGGCGTCAGAATATCCTTTTTGACACCGTAGAATTCGGTTCTCCACATGAAATTGCGGTATTTCATGTTGTCGGCCGGTTCCCAAAGATGTGTAAAATCGAGGCCAAACCCGACAACCGGCCTGGTTGAATCAATGGTCATATTGCCGGCGCCCTTTTTGATTGTCCAGAGGTCATTGACACCGGCCAGTGCGGTGAGTCCGATTTCCTGATAGGTATCTTTGCTGATGTCGCGGAATGACTTAAGATGCAGAAGCATTGACGGCATACCCTTGGTATTGCCGGCGAACAGCCGACCATTGGTTGCCTCTGTCAGCTGCATGGTAAGCTCATTGGTTGTTTTTCCGGCGCCGCCCAGCTGCCATTCAAATGAGAGGCCGTTCTGTACAAGGCCGCCGTCGCCGAGAATCCGGCGCATTGCCAGCGGAAACTCGGTCTGGTCGAGACCAGCCTGGTGCCAGCGATGAACGATGCCGAACTGCTGTCTGAATTTGCCTATCGTAAGGTTGAGATTCCTGGTAATGCCGTATCTGGTGATGTAAGCCTCGCCGAGATTCGAGCTGTCTTCTTTGACCGGCACTGCACCTTTGAACCTGGTAGTCGGGTCGAGGTAGGTTTCGTAGTGAACTCCAAGATTGCGCAGCGCGGCGTCTGAGTGATTTCTGGTGCCGTCGATACTTTGCAGGCGATAAAGAAAATCACCCACTACACTCAGTTCAGGATTTTCCGCCTGGCGACTCAGTTCGCCGGCAATGAATTTTCTGTCTGAATCTTTGGTGTCGGAACCTGTGGTGGGTTCGGCAGAGCCTGCAGCTGCCGCTATGGCACTCTGTCTGAGAGCTGTGAGCTCGGCATCTTCTGAGCCTATTGGTTTTGCACCGTTTTGTGCTGTCAATTCCTTGACTTGGGCAGTCAGAGAAGCGATCTGCAGTTCATACTGCTGTTGCATCTGCTGGATTCTGTTTTCAAGAGCATTCAGGCGCTCTTCAGTCACGTTTCGGGCCTGACAGGTTTGAGTCAGAAGAAGTGAAAAGTTGAAGAGAAAGATTAAAGGCAAAAATCTGTTGCGAAATTGATTCATGGCTAAACCTCATGACATACTGATTTAATAGGCGCTGTCGATGTCAGAAGAAAAACGGCTTGCTGCTTTGAAGTTCTGTCTGTAGCTCGCCATTCTCAATGGCAACAATACCGGTTCTTAGGCACGGGAATGGCGGATATGGATCGCGTCATTCCGGTCATAGAAGCGGAATTCAGGAGTTCAATGCGATTACCGTGGCTTGATTGGGCTTTTCTGCTGAATTAACAAGCAACGCCAGTAGAGAGAAGTGTTCTGAAAATTGAAATCAGCTGAAAAGATTCGGAGGAGCCCGGGGAAGACCTGTTGAGATGAATTCTTTTGAATAAACGCTTATCAACAACCCGACAACGTTTGAGGAACTGTCTGAGGAAGCAGCAACAAAAATTCTGGCAAGCCCGCCGGTAAAAAACTGAGATGCGAGGTCGCAGAGGCTGCAGAAACTGGTGTCGTGTCCGGTATTTTTTATTACCGGAAGGTTGGTATTGTGGTTATCGAAATGATGGCTGCAGCAGGAATGGCAGTCTGCCTTTCGGTCACTGAGCCGGTCGGTATGCGAGAGTTTCTGCAGGGCAAGATGCAGGGGAAAAGCGACCAGCCAGGCTAAAAGAATGCCCAGAATAAAGATCGCACAGAAAAGCTTCAGTTTTCTGGTGAAGATTCTCATGCGCTGCAGCATGCCACAAACATGTTTTCGGGTCAAGCAAAATGGCATAAGCCAAAAAAGCGCTTGCATAAATTTTAGTATTATTTTATAATACAAGCAGGAGGTAGTTATGAAAAAATCTGTTTATTTTATTGCCGCCGGTTTTGCGGGTGCCATTATCGCGGCGATTGTCATGGTTCTGCTGATGCCCGGCATGATGATTCGTGAGCAGGCAAGCCCGTTCGGGTTTGAAGAGACGGTCGAGAAAATAAAGACGGCCGCAGAGAATGAAGGCTGGGTCATTTCAGGAATTTCTGACCTGAGTGCTTCTGTAAAGAAGCACGGAAATCACGATCTTTCTGACGTTAAGCTGGTCAATATGTGCCAGGCTGACCATGCATTTAAAATACTCAATGAAGATGCGAACAAGAAAATTTCTGTCTTTATGCCCTGTACGATAAGCGTTTACAGGAAATCAGACGGAAAAGTCTATGTGGGCAGCATGAACGCCGGTCTGCTCGGAAAAATGTTCGGTGGCACCGTTGCTGAAGTCATGGGAAATACGGTGGCTGCACAGCAGCATAAGTTTATTGCATTTCTTAACTGAGTCCAAGATCGACCAGAATCTCCTCTGGTAACTGGTTTGGGCGGCACTTACGCCAGATTGCCGACACAGCAATCCCGCCCCGGTCTCGAATCGCCCTCAGGGCAGTTCGAGACTTTTTTTTTGCGCAGAATTTTCTACGCTGTCCATTGTCTAAGCTTTTGACATAGTTTTCGTCTTTTGCGGGAAATCTTCAGGCATCGCGGGCCACAGGCGTGGTGGATGGCATGTCGGTCTGCTGCAAGAGCTTATATACGCAAAAAGATGAAACTATTTGCATGGTTGCGGTTTCAGGTAATTCGTCTGCCTGTTATATGAGTGGGTTGCCTGAGTAGATTTTTTTCAGGCCGATTGTTTTTTTTAGCATTTGCTTAAAATAATTTGTATGTCTTAATTGTAAAAGTCTTTTTTACGGCGGATTTGAAATATTTTAAATTGGCAAATGCCAAAAATATTCTTGCTTTTTTGTCGGTGTTATTTTATCTTATTAAAGTGGGTTCAAAAATTCACAAACAAGGAGTAGAATATGCCAGGTTTTGACAGAACAGGTCCGAATGGCCAGGGGCCGATGACCGGCCGTGGAATGGGTTGTTGTCAGGCTGTCGATCAGACCGGTCGTATGCCAGTGGGTCGACGTGGTGGCTGCGGTTTTGGCCGTCGCGGTGGCAGGGGTCTCAAGGGATTCGGCCCGGCTGCCGGTCGAGGCCGCTATCGCAATATTGAAGCCGGCTACGAGCAGGTTGAGTCGGTCGATATCGAAGGGCGTGAAGATGGCAGAATCGAAATGCAGAATCAGATCGATTCGCTTAAGGTGCAGCTCAACGAGATCAAAGACCTTCTTACCGCAAAAGCCACTGAAAAAATCACTGAAAAGAAAGAAAAGTAAAGGAACCAGAATATGAGTCAGACCAGCAGCAGTTCTTCAGGTTGCAGCAGCAAAGGCAGTGCGTGCAGTGGTTGTTCGAGCACTTCATGCAGCGAACGCGTTACCGCGGATGAATCACCAAACCGCATCAAACACACGATCGTTGTCATGTCAGGAAAAGGCGGAGTTGGCAAGAGCACCGTGGCAGTAAATATTGCCGTGGCCCTCGCTTCTGAAGGTTACAAAACCGGTTTGCTCGACGTTGATATTCACGGGCCGAGCATTCCGACCATGCTCAAATTGCAGAATGTGCGCGCCCTGTCTGACGGAAAAATGCTGCTGCCGGCTGAAGTCGGCGACCTTAAGGTCATGTCGATAGGGCTTTTGCTCGATAAGTCTGACGATGCGGTAATCTGGCGCGGGCCGATGAAGGCCGGAGTTATCGGCCAGTTTCTCACCGAAGTCAACTGGGGCGAACTCGATTACCTGGTAATCGATTCGCCGCCAGGCACCGGTGATGAGCCGCTTTCGGTCTGTCAGCAGATCAAGGGCAGTTTCTCGGCCCTGATCGTCACCACCCCGCAGGAAGTCGCCGCTGCCGATGTCCGCAAGTCGATCAACTTCTGTAATCAGCTTGGTGTAGAAGTTGTCGGCGTGCTCGAAAACATGAGCGGTTTTGTCTGCCCGAAATGCGAATGTGAAACCCACATTTTCAGCAGCGGTGGCGGTGAAAAGACCGCCCGTGAATTTGGCGTACGTTTCCTGGGTAGAATTCCGATAGATCCGGCAATTGGTGTTGCCTGCGACAGCGGTTCGCCATTCGTATATACGCACTCAAAAACTCCGGTTGCCAAAGCATTTACACAGGTCGTGGCCCACATTCGCGAAGCTTATGACGGAAACACGGCTAAAACAGAAAAAGCAGCAGGCTGTGCCAATGCCGGCTGAAACCTCTGTCGACAGATTACCCCCTCAGGGCCGGCTGCAGCCGGTTCTGGCAGCCGGTTCGCATGCCGGCTGCCTTCTTTGTGGCGCAAAAAATCCGCTGTCGATGCATCTGCACTTTATGGCCGATGATAATCATGTAGTGTATGCCGATTTTCAGGCGCACGATATGCTGCAGGGCTACCAGGGCATCATTCACGGCGGGGTCACCTGTGCTCTGCTCGACGCGGCAATGACCCACTGCCTGTTCAACCGCTCGATCGAAGCGGTTACGGGCGAGCTCAAGGTAAAATTTGTGCGCCCGGTTCCCTGCCGTGCCAGTCTGCAGCTCAAAGCCTGGGTGGAAAAAGCCTTTCAGCCTCTCTATATGCTCAAGGCTGAGCTGCGCTGTAACGAGTCTTTGCTCGCCAGTGCCGAAGCCAAATTCATGCAGGCTGCCACCGACTCTTTCTGCTGAAAAAAGTTTGTTATAAATATCAGCGGCCAAGCTCTCTGTTAACGGCTGAGCATGCCGTGTTTTTTAAGTTTATAAATAAGATTGCGGCGGCTCATGCCAAGATATTCAGCGGTCTGAACCCGGTTGCCGTCGAACCTGGCGAGAGCTTCGACAAGAACTTTTTTTTCAGCTTCTTCAAGGGTGCCTGTCTTTGCTATACTTTGTGACTGCTTTCCGAGACCGTGCAGGTTTTCGGGTTTGAGAACTTCGTCTTCACAAAGCAGTATCGAGGCCTCGATGATATTGCCGAGTTCTCTGATATTGCCGGGCCATTCGTAGCTCAGCAGGGCGTCTTTTGTTTCCTGGCTGAGATGTGGCACTTTTTTGCCAAAGCGTTGCGCGGCCTCGGTGGCAAATTTTTCTGCGAGAAAAATCACGTCTTCGGGCCTTTCTCTGAGCGGCGGAATGTGAATGCTGAATACGGAAATGCGGTAATAAAGGTCTTCTCTGAAGGCACCGGTCTGGCAATGTGCCTTCAGGTCGCGATTGGTTGCCGCAATCAGGCGGGCATTGAACCTGATCGTCTGGGCACCGCCGACGCGGCGGAATTCCTTTTCCTGAAGGGCACGCAGCAGTTTTGGCTGCAGATTGATCGACATTTCGCCGATCTCGTCGAGAAACAGGGTTGAATTGTCGGCAAGTTCGAACTGCCCTGTTTTTCTTTCCGAGGCACCGGTAAAAGCGCCTTTCTCATGGCCGAACAATTCGCTTTCGAGAAGAGTTTCGACAATGGCGGCACAGTTGACCGAGACCATTTCAGCCGCAGCTCTCTGACTGTGCATGTGAATGAAATCGGCCATGCGCTCTTTGCCAGTGCCTGATTCGCCGGTTATCAGCACGGTAACGTCGGTGCCGGCAACTTTCGCCGCCGTTTCCAGCAGCTTTTTCATTTTTGGCGAAGCGCAGGGAAACGGGTCGACGTTCTTTTTGAGAGCTATTTTCTGGCGTTGCTGATTTTTAAGGCGATGCAGGTCGAGAACCCGGTTAACGGTAATAACCAGGTCGTCAATGTGTGGCAGCGGCTTGGTGAGATAATCGGAAGCTCCTTCTTTGATGGCTTCTACTGCCGACGGAATCGAGCCATGTGCGGTCAGGAAAATTACCGGCAGGCCCGGAATCTTATCGTGCAGCCGGTGCATCAGCTCGCGTCCGTCGATGCCGGGCATTACCAGGTCGAGAACAGCCATGTCTATTGCCCGTCTGAGAGTAATTTCGAGAGCTTCGCGACCTGAACCGGCTGTCAGAACCTCGAAACCGGCATCGGCGAGAACGGTGCTCAGCATACTTCTGAATGACGACTCGTCATCAACTACCAGAATCGTATCGCGAGTATCTTTTTTCATGCTTTATTTACCTGTGGTAGTCTGAATTCAGCGACAATCGAATGGTTTTCGCCATTGAAAAGGCGAAGGCTTCCCCCCATCGAATTGGCCAGTTTGCGGCTGATCGGCAGCCCGAGGCCATAACCATGGGCTTTGGAAGAAACAAATGGTTCAAAAATTTCTTCGAGTCTTTTTTCTGAAATGGGTTCACCGACGTTTATGACCCTTATACTCACATTCTGCTCTGATAGAGCTATTTCTACGCTGATTGGCAGCTTTTCTGCGTCTGCTGCATCGGCAGCATTTTTCAGAAGATTCAGAAATATCTGTCTGATGGCGTTTTCATCACCAACTCCTAAAACCGGCCCTTCGAGTGCCCTGAAATTAAGCTTCACTTCGGGGTTCTGCTGCTGAAAGAGTTTGAGTGTATCGCTAACTACGCTGCTGATGTCAATCCGGGCAGGATTGATTACGGGTGGGCGAGAAAAGTCGAGAATGCCGCCGGTCAGGCTGTCGAGGCGAAAAGTTTCCTGCTCGATGGTTCTGACCATGGCAAGCTGGTTTTCGTCATTGAGCTTTTTCTGCAAAATCTGAGCCATGCCGCGAATTGCTCCGAGTGGGTTGCGAATTTCGTGAGCCAGTCTTGCCGACATCTGACCTATTGTTGCAAGATGTGATTCTTTTTGAATTTGCGCCAGCAGGCTGGCTGTTCTTCTATGAGACAGCAAAACCAGAGCCCAGAGCAGGGTCAGGGCAAGCCATACGGCGGGCCAGAGCCAGGTCTGGTAAACGAGAGGCATGATCAGCTGTCTGTCTGAGTTCTGGAATACGAAGATAATGCTCATTCTTGGCATCTGGCCGGCGATCGATGCCGCAGTCTGATCATTCGGTTCACTGTCTGAGCGCATCCAGCGAGGTCCTTTGCCACTTCCCCCGCCATTGCCATCATGCGACCTTCGTCTACCGTTTTCACCGGTTGCCCCCGGCCCGAAAAAGCGGCGATAAAGCAAAAACCGCTCGTTCAGCACAGTGGCGCCGGTTTCGCTCGGTAATTGTGCGGTCTGCAGTTCGAACCCGGGAAGTCTGGAATAACTGGCAACGATTTCTGAACCCTGCATCATAAAGGCCGCTGTAACCTGAGGAAACGAGGCGACCAGGTCTGCAAGCTCTTCTGGTTGCTGCAGAAGTTGGCCTGGCGACATCGGGCCCTCGTGAATTATTTCTGTGTAAAGTTCTTTGCCATCACGTTCGGCAGCCCACTGACGCAGTGGCGCAATGCGACTGGCGTTCCAGCCTGAGAGAATAAAAGCCAGAATGCCTGATGCAATTATCAGAACCGGAGTGAACGCCAGCATCAATTTTTGCGGCGCTGCACCGGTGTTTTGTTCGGTTTTTTGTTTGTGCGAATTTGTGTTCGTGTTGATCATGCTGACCTTCGTTCTGTTTTCAAGATTGTAATCCCTGTGCTTATCAATCAGCAAATTCTGTTCCAGATATGTATTAAAAACCTTCTGTTCAGGCCGTGCCGCCTGCAATCGCAGGCAGATCGGAAAAACATGGTTGTCAGCAGAACTGGAGCTGAAATATTACAAAAATAGGCTTATAGAGCTGAACTATGGAATAGAATCTGAAATTGCTTTTTTGCCCGGGCGTGCAATGCTTTGCACTTTTCGGGTGCAAAATCTTGCACTCATTTTGCTGCCAGGTGCCCATACTTTTTGCGGACGTTTTTCTTAAACCTGCTTGAATAGACGATTTTATCGGTGTTGAAAAATCCTGGCATGGCCATTGCAATGACATGTTTGTTCGCAAAATCACCGGAGGTTATTAAATTGAAAAAACTGATTCTGTTCGTTGCAATGATGTCGTTGATGGCTCTTTTTACCGGCTGTGCAAGTACTGGCTCCGGAACATCCGATCTGGCCTACACTCCTCCTGATGAAGAGATTGCTGCAATTGAAGCCAGTCTTCTGGTCGATCGCACTCTCGCCGCTTCGGTAATCAGCGCCGACGAAAGCGTTAGTCTGAGAGCTGTAACCGATGGCCTGACTGGTTCTAAGCGTTATCGCGGCCGCAATTATCAGGTGCAGGGAGTCAGCGGTGGCATGGGTCTGCGTAGAGGTGATGGCAGCTGTAATGCGGTTGTCAGCGCCGACGGGGTGGCGGTTGGTACCGAGCAGTGCAGTGTTGTGAAGCAGGCTGATGGTTCCCTGCAGATCACCCGCGGTAATGGCACGGTAATTACCACTCCGGCTCCTGCTGTCGATGGCCTGCCGGCAACCATGACCGTTGACGGTGTTGAATGGCAGATCACCTTTGGTAATGAGGAAGGGGCACCGTTGGCAACTCTGCGCAATACCAGGTCTGGTATGCAGTTGGTAATAACTGAACTTGATGATGGCAGTCTGACGATCGTCAGAGACACTTCAGAAGTTTATCAGGGCCGCTGGACAAGTGATGGCGATCTGGAATTTACTGACCGGCAGGGGCAGCAGAAGCGCTATCGCTACGGACGCAACAAGTGAATTAACTTGTATCGATAAAATTAAACGGAGGTAGGTCTATGAAAAAGCTCAGCATTGTAATGATCGTAACTGTGTTGCTTGGTCTCGGTGTCGTTATGGCTCAGACTTCAGACAGCTCTACACAGAGCCAGACTGTTATAACTTCAAATTCAGACTCTGCTTCTTCGACGGCCGTGCAGAGTCGCCCTGCCACCTGCACCGGCGAGGGTCGCGGCTACGGCGATGGCAGCAAACCGCAGCCGAAAGACGGAACCGGCTTTGGAGCTAAATCTGGTAGCCGCCAGAAGCGCAATGACGCTCTGGGTCAGGGTAAGGGAAAAGGGCTGAAGAATGGTCTCGGCCAGGGTCAGTGCAAAGGCAGCTGCAGCTCCGGCTGCCAGAAAAAAGGTAATGGCAGAGGGAATGGTGCCGGCCAGGGAAATGGTCAGAGATTGCAGAAACGCGACGGTTCGTGCAGCACTGCATCTTCAACTGCACCTCTTAGTAAGTAAGACCATGATATGCTAAATGCAAAATGCCGGTCTGCAGCTGCAGACCGGCATTTTCACAATTAAAACTTATTTGTCTTTGGTTGGGCGCAGAATTTTGGTGGCGACGCTTTCTGGTACTTCGACATAGTGCATTACTTCCATGCTGAAGCTGGCGCGGCCCTGTGAGAGCGAGCGCAGGTGTGTCGAGTAGTTGAACATTTCGGCGAGCGGCACGTGGCATTCAATCGTGCGCATGTCGGCACGCATTTCCATGTTGACGACCTTGCCGCGGCGTGAATTGATATTGCCGATGATATCGCCGAGATACTGCTCGGGAGTTTCGATTTCGACGCGGGTATAGGGTTCGAGCATCATCGGTGAAGCCTTGGCCAGACCGATTTTCATGGCTTCGATGGCTGCGGTTCTGAAGGCGATGATGCTGCTGTCGACTTCGTGGTATGAACCGTCGAGCAGAGTGACTTTAACGTCGGTAACCGGTTTCTTTGCGAGCGGGCCTTCGCTGAGTGCAGCACGAACACCCTGTTCAACTGCCGGAAAGAAAGTCGAAGGCACGGTGCCGCCCTTGACGTTGGTTTCGAAAATGAAGCCGCCGCCACGTGGCAGTGGTTCGATTTCCATGATGACATGGCCATACTGGCCGCGCCCACCGGTCTGCTTGGCGCATTTGCCTTCAGTCGGCACGCCTTTTTTGATGCCTTCGCGGTAAGCAACCTGCGGAGCGCCTACGGTTGCCTGTACGTTGAATTCACGCAGAATGCGGTCGACGATGATTTCGAGGTGCAGTTCGCCCATGCCGGCGATGATGGTCTCGCCGGTTTCTTCATCCATTGAGGCTTTGAAAGTCGGGTCTTCGTCCATCAGGGTGTGAAGAACGGTGCTGAGCTTGGTGAGGTCGGCTTTGGTTTTCGGCTCGATGGCAACCGAAATGACAGTTTCTGGGAAAGTGATCTTTTCGAGAACCGGCGCATCTTTATCATGCGCCAGGGTGTCGCCGGTGCCGATGCGCTTCATACCAACGATAGCCACGATATCGCCAGCCTGAGCGGTTTCTAGATCCTGGCGCTGGTTGGCGTGCATCTGCAGAATTCTGCCGACGCGCTCTTTGGTGCCGCGGGTGACGTTATAAATCTGGTCACCGACGTTGAGGGTGCCGGCATAGATGCGAGTGTAAACGAGTTTGCCGATATGCGGCATCGATGCGACCTTGAAAGCCATAGCGGCCAGCGGCAGGTTTGGGTCGGCGGCAATGGTCAGTTCTTCGTCGGTAGTCTGGTTGAACGCGATAGAAGCCGGAATATCGAGCGGTGACGGCAGATAGGCAACAATTGCGTCGAGAAGTGCCTGAACACCCTTGTTGCGGAAGGCGGAACCGCAGAGAACCGGCACCACTTTTCCATCAATCGTGGCTGAGCGCAGGGCCCTGGTAATCAGCTCTACTTCGATCGGCTCTTCGGCCATGTAGCGTTCAAGAATTTCGTCGTTGCAGGTGGCGAGAGTGTCGACCAGCTGATGATGAGCTTCAGCCGCGGCGGTCTGCAGGCTTGCCGGAATTTCTGATTCGACCATCTGACCGGCCGGGTCTTTTTCTGAGGGGGTCCAGATGCGGGCTCTCATATTAACGAGATCGATGTGCCCCTGATAGTTTTCTTCGCTGCCGATCGGCATTGTAAGAACAACCGGCAGTGCTTTGAGTCTTTCTTTGATCTGGACGACAACGCGCTCGAAGTTGGCGCCGGTGCGGTCCATCTTGTTGACGAAAACCATTCTCGGCACGCGATACTTGTCGGCCTGGCGCCAGACGGTTTCTGACTGCGGCTGTACGCCGGCAACGGCGCAGAGCAATACGACGCAGCCGTCGAGAACGCGCAGCGAACGTTCGACTTCAGCAGTGAAGTCGACGTGGCCTGGTGTGTCGATGATGTTGATCGCGCAGTTCTGCCAGAGACACTTGGTGGCGGCGCTGGTGATGGTGATGCCGCGCTCCTGTTCCTGGATCATCCAGTCCATGGTGGCGGTACCGTCGTGAGTTTCACCGATCTTGTAGTTTTTGCCGGTGAAGTAGAGAATGCGCTCGGTAGTGGTGGTCTTACCAGCGTCGATGTGGGCGATAATTCCGATGTTTCTGACTCGTCGCATGTTTTCGAGTTGCTGCATATCCAGGTGTGTCCTTTATATAATCCGCGAGGAGCCTCATAACTCTGCCGACCAGAACCGGTAGAACTGCGATTCGCGTAGTAAAGATTAATACGCTCCCGTGTAAGAAGAGCAAATAGTCTACACCACGCGCCGGGTACAGGTCAAGCATGTTGTTTTTCTGGGGTCGGACCAGCGAAAGTAATGATAAACAAAGGAAAAATGGTCGGAAATATGCCTTTTTTTTCTCTTATGAATGGCAATTTTTGGGGCGAAATTACCCTTCTAAGGAATTGCCGGCCACTATATCCAGCAAGGGTATGTCTTTTCCATGTCTCTGCAATATTTCTGGTTGAAGTCGCCGAAACTGGTTAAAATAAAGAAAAATTAAGAAAACAACACCAGGAAAATGGCGGTCAAATTATGAGATATCCGGAATATCTGCTGCTTGGGCTTGTATTTATTATACTCGGCGGCTTTCTTGTCTATCAGTGGTTCAAAGTGCGGCGAAAAATCAGCAATATGGTCAATACCCTGACTTCGCCAGTCGGCACTCTTTTGAAAAGCCAGCCTTCCCAGGGTCGTATTGTCGAGATCAAGGGACGGCTGATTGCCGGCAATACCCTGTTGCGCGCTCCCTACACCGGGCGTGATTGCGTTTTTTATCATTCGGTTACCAGTGACAAGCTCAAGGAAGTGTACAAGAACCACAAGGGTCAGAAACGCTCGCGAATCAACCGCAACATCACCGAAGATATTCGCAGTTCAGAACTGTTTTACGTTGAAGATCATACTGGCCGCATTGCTATTGATCCTCAGGGTTTTGAAATTGAAGCGAAAACGGTAATGAATAAAGAGCGGCCGACCGACAACAACCCCGGCAGCGGGCTGTTGGGTATTTTTCAGCCTGATTACGGCACTTACTGCGTTGCCGTAATCAAGGAAGAAAAGATACTGCCCGAAAAACACCCGGTCTACGTGATCGGTGAACTGTTCTATACCCCGCAGGGGCCATTTATAAGCGCTTCGGTCGATAACAAGGCCACCGCTTTTCTGTCGCTCAAGACCGAAGAAACTCTGCTTGCCGAAAGCCGGCGGGAACAGTTGTATCTGCTTCTGGGCTGGCTGCTGGTAATGGCGATCAGCTTCGTGCTGATCGCCATGTCGAGGTAGCCAATAGAATTGAAAAACTTTGGCATATTTATATGCATTTATTAATAGATGTTTAACTCAAATAAGCTGATCGAACAGACAGAAAACTCGTTAACTTAAATAATGAGTCTTCTGAAATCAATAGGCGGGCATGAGCTCGATTCTGAAGACCTGGTCGAGAATGTTATGCTGGCCTTTGCTGTCGTTTACAACTGTTTGCCACTGCTTCTGATTATGCCAGTGCAGCATCATGACCCGCTGGTAGGTTTTGTGAACGGCCCTGGCTTTGGCCACTGACTGTTGCATTTCTACGAAAGGTCCGCCCTTGATTTCTACCAACAGAATATTGTTTTCTGTTTTCCGGTTACGCACGCCAATCACAAAATCCGGGTGGTAATCATACTTGAGGTCTGGCATGACAAGAGAAACGGTATACGGTTTATTCTGCGGGTTTCGGTGCCACCAGAGCACTGTGCCGGTTGTGTCAGAATCGAGCAGAAGGGCAAAGCTGCGTTCGTCTGTCGTGAGACCTTCCGGAAATACCTTGTAAAGATTGAGTTTCGACGGCTCAAGAGGTTTTTCTGAACTGATAAAATCAGGAATGGGTGCCGCTGTTGCTGCTTCGATAAATTTTGAATAACAGTGGCGCCTGGCCTCGCGCAAAGTTTCCGGGTAAGTTGCCAGTATCAGGTTCAGGGCTTCTTCAATTTCCTGCGGCGAATCTTTTGCCCAGCCTTTTCTGAAGAATTCATCCTTCAAGCGTTTGATCAGAAGATCATGCAGTGGCCGGCCAGAAATATTCTCGTCTTCGAAAAGTAATTTCTGTGCTTTTAGCGCGATTTCTTTCATCGAGATATCGGCAGTTGCCTGCTCTGTATCGATCTGCTTGTCGAAAATTTCAGTGGTTCTTTTGACTGCCTGCGAAAAACGTCGATCAACGACGGTCATAATTTCGCCATCGAGCCTGATCTGACCTGCAATGCCGACGGCCATGTCTGCGACCATTTCTGCGTTGCAGACCTCTTTTTTAAACACTCTCGGAAATTCGATATCAGTTCGCAGATCGTAGAATTTTGCTGCATTTATAGGTCTGGAAACAGCAAGCGGTCTGGATGGCGTCTGAGTTGTTCTGCCGTCTTTAATCAGCAGCGGCTGATGAGGTTGCTGCGGCATGCCTTCTGTGTCTTCTGCGTCTGCAGTCTGGCCGTATGAGTCTGCCGGTTTCTGGAGCGTGGCAGGCTCATGGCTTTCTTTTTCCCAGAATGAAGGTTGTCCATTTATCACCGTTCTGACCTGAAGCTCTTCGTTTCCGACGCCGATAACGGCAATGTTGCTGCTGACTTCTGTAAGCTGGGTTTCAATAGATTTCAGGCGTTCAGCAGCCTGTGTGAGGCCTTCCTGTGCCGAGTAGTCGGCCAGAACCACATAACCGTAGCTGAGCAGTTCGCTTCTCTGTTTTCCCTGAAGCAGGCGATGAACTCTGAGAATACGGCCAACGACCTGAACGCCGAAATCCGCGTCTCTGCTTTTCCTCATTGAAACCAGCGTAAAGGCCCTTGGGCAATCGAAGCCAAGAGCCACGGCCACTTTAAAAATGAGAACCCTGATATTGTCGTCTTTGGCCATGGCCAGAAGGTCGGGGTCGGGGTCCTGGGCCGTGTGCGTGGCAATCTGGGTCGGTTTCACCCCGAGTTCAAGCAGTTTTTGTCTGGCTTCGGCAACGGTGTCGCGACCGGTCTGATTGTCTACCTGTACCAGCATCAACGGTTTGAGGTTGATACCGGCTTTTTCAAGTTCGTCTTCAATCGCCAGATGTTTTTCAAGACCATGCCTGATTGCGGTCTTTTCAAAATCAGTGACATTCTTCGCCTCGTCGTCGACCAGGAAAGCGATGGCTTTAACACCGGCTTTTATCAGGTCGGCGTCGATGCACTCCTGGCGGCTTATTCCAATTTTATGAACTTCAGCAAAGCCGGTGTTTTCTTTGAAAATTTCGATGTCCCGATCTTTGGGGGTCGCGGTAACCATCAGTGTGTATTCGGGAGCCAGTACATTTGTGTAGAATGAGAGCGCTTCGGGAGCCTTTTTGAATCCGTGATGCGCTTCGTCGACAATAACCCCGAGCTGAAAGCCAAGGCTTTTCAGGGCCGGAACCAGCTCGTCGAGAGAAAGGGCAGTGTCAGACCTGGTGCGCGCTTTGCGGCTCTCAGAATTATTGGCGGCGACTGTGCCCCAGGTGGTGACGAAAACGTCGCCACTCTTTACGCTGTCGACGCTGCGTTCTTTGCGCGGGTCCTTGACGGTCAGACCCGGGAATTCGGTTTTGATGGTTCTTATCGATTGTTCGACGAGGCCTGCAAATGGGGCGAACCAGAACCAGACGATTTTTTTGCCGTGCGAAAACCGTTCGGCGGTATGACCGGCGATGAGAGTCTTGCCGGCGCCGGTTGGCGCCTCGATGAGCAGGCAGCCATTATGGCTGATGATTTTACGTCTGCCGGCTGAATCGCTGACAGCAGCCAGCTGCTGAAAAGCCGCATCGAGAAATTCAACGGCGTTGGTTATGGCGGTGTCCTGAAAGACTTTGATTGCAATGGGCATTCTCAGGCTCCAAAACGCTGAATCAGGCTGTCGGGTATTTTGTTTACCGTTACGCCCGGGTGGTCGAGTCGCCGGCGGATCAGACCGGGTTCCCACGAATAAATCACGACAGACGAAAAATGTGCTGCCGCTTTTGCTATTGCTTCGATAGCACTGGCCGAGGCTTCGGCGAGATAGATGATCGCCTGGTTTTCAACTTCGGCCATTTGCCAGGTCGCTGCCTGATTGTATGGAAAAAGCCTTTCGGTGCTGATCATCTGCAGAGCCAGCCAGACCTGTTCATGGCTTACCTTCAGACCGACCGATTCTGAAGGCATTTTGGTCATGGTCAGGTAGGCAAAGTCGCCGCTCAATGGTGCAACCTTGAAAACCTTGCCGCCCTGCCGGTAAGAATAACCTTTGATTACATTGGTCAGTCTGGTTCTTGCGATATCGCGGCAGACGTTTCTGTCTGGTTCGGTTGCGGTGGCCTCGGTGCTTGAAACGATGATAAAGCGGCGATCGCCCTCGTCTTCGGCATTCAATTCAAGCACCGCGTGTCCGGTGGTTGCGCTGCCGCCGAAAAAATCGACGATGATGTCACCGCCCGCATTCGCGGTCGACTGTTCGATCAATGCTTTTATGAGACTCAGCGGTTTCGGGTAGCTGAAATCCTTGTTGTTCATAATCTTTTGCAATATGGCAGTGCCTTCGCTTGTGTATCCTGATATGACAAATTCAGAACTGTCGGTTTCAAATCCCTTCAATTCAGACTTTTTGCTCGCTGCCGGCATCACCCAGGTCGAGAGAGGTTTTGCCTTGTTTTTCAGGTCGTTCCAGAATCGCTTGTAGCGTGGTTTGCCATAGCCAATGGTTTTACCGACCCAGAACTCCAGATCAGGTGTGTCTGCCTTGAGATTGTGCGGGGCAGAACCGTTTTCAACAGCCGCACGCAATTTTGCCAGACTTTTGTAGATTACGGTTTTTTCGTTTGCCGGCCAGAGAATGCGCTTTTCTTCTATAAGCTGTTCCATGGTTTTGGTACGGATTTTCTGACCGGGCTTCAGCCTTGTTTCTGAAGCAAAACGCCAGACATTACCCGGGTCGCATGGATACCAGATGTTGGCTTCGGGATTGTAGACCGGGTAAAAAGCATCAGGTCTTTGACTCCTTGTTTTGCCTTGCACTAAGTTGTCATTACTCCAGTCTCCGCGCGGGTCATTGTCGGGATTAGAATAGGAATCAGAATTTTTATTATTTCCGCCGAAAGAAAAATCGGGGTTGGCGTAGCAGAGCACATATTCGTGATCGACACTCAGAAAAGCCCCTTTTGCGTCATTGGCACCGCTTCTTCTTTTCCAGACGAATGTGCCGACCTTCATGCCCGGAAAAACCTTATCCATGAGCAATGACAGGTGCCCGAATTCATCTTCGCCGATGTTGACAAAAATGACGCCGTCGTTGCGCAACAGCTCTTTTGCCAGCAGCAGACGTCGATACATGAATTCGAGCCAGGTCGAATGTCTGAAGCGGTCATCTTTGGCCACATATCTGTCGTTGTAGATAAAATCTCTGTTGCCGGTATTATATGGCGGGTCGATGCAGATAACCTTGACCCTGCCCTTGAATGTCATGCGCAGGTAGCGCAGGGCGTCGAAATTGTCGCCTTCAATCAGCAGGTTAGACCATGGAGCCTCACCCGAAGAGAGTTCAGAATGAACGTTCACGGCGATAAAATCATCGTTGAGCGCCCGGTCGTGTTCGATTTCGTTACGCTCCCAGACCAGGCCGAGGGGCGTCTGGCCGTCCCGGCGTTTTAGCAGTTCGATCAGTTCCTGTCGGGTGAATTCTGAATAGTCCATTGCAGCAATCCTGTTGGCAGTGATGGGTTGTTTTTCTCAGATGATGATAGACCAATCTGCAGAAAAAACCAACATTATCAAACTCAGGGGCGGTCGATCATGGCGTCGAGATGTTGTTTGATACGAACCAGCAGGGAACGGTGTCGGGAGTATGGAATTATGCCGTCACGCTGCAGGCGGCCCAGAACAATGCCGGGATGGCGGCCAACCCGAAGAGCGACTGCTTTTATATCGGCCGTGCCGCTGAAAAATTTTTCGCGGCAGCGGGCATACTCAGAGGTCGGTATCAGCCATTCACCGGCCGCGCCATTGGCTTCATCTTCAAAACCGCTGTTATTGTCTGCAATATTTTCGCCATCGAGCACAAAACCGTTTTTAGTGCAGTGATTTTTGTATAAATGTGCAAGTTCGTGCAACAGCGTGAACCAGAACCAGTCTATGCGGTCATAGCGCATGGTCAGGGCTACTACAGGCTGTGCTTCAGTCTTCGGATCAAGAAAAAAAGCCGCCCCATCGAGATAGGTTTTTGGCAAATGCGGCACCAGAACGAAGCGAATTCCGTGCGCCTGCAGAGCGGCCTTAACTTTTGTGACATCCTCTGGAAACCTCATCATAAGAGATAAATCCTTGACGAGGGCAGGAATTTCTGAGCGACGGAAACCCGCTGTTAATGACTGACTTACGGCAAGATTTCTTGCGCGGGCCATCCAGGCAGTGAGAGCGGTATCATGAGGTTGTTTGTCGCGGCTGTGGCGCATGCTCAGGATCAGGTCTGGTTCATCATCAATGCTGTTTATGCCCAGAAATCTGCACACTTCTTTTTCGAGCTGCGTGAGGTTTTTTTCGGCCGGAATCCACTTTCGCCTGATAATTTCGGCAACCGGCACTTTGCTGTATAGCCTGCTTTTTTGAGTAATAGCCGAGTTTTTATTCGATTTTTCGGCCATAAACAGGCGATATTTTGTTTCGAGGTTGAGCCATATTTCGGGAGTCGTTTCAAAAGCACCGGCAAGCTCAATTGCCGTTGCTGCTGTAATCTGTTTGGTGCCTCTGATTATTTCATTTATAGCCTGAACCGGGCGCCCCATGATGTCGGCCAGGTCTTTTTGCGACCAGCCGCGTGCTTCAAGCTCTCTTGCGACGAGGTTGCCGGGTGGGTTTACCCTTGCAGGTCTTGGGTTATCGGGCATTGATTTTCCCTTTCAGTGGTAATCGGTGATATCACCGATCTCAAAGTATTTATTGCCGTTCTCGTCAGTTAACAGTTTTACCAGAAGTCTGAACTGCCTGTTCAGTCGCAAAGAATGGTATTCCCTAAGTTTTCCGCGCAGCGGTTCAAAATTCAGGCTGTTGAACTTCAGCAGTTCTTTTTCATCCTTTATTTCACCAATCAGGTTGATCACATCAAAAAAGGCGTCAACAATACCAGGCGGGTATTGTTTTGCTCCCTTTTCTTCTTCGTAAAGCTTTTTCGATGCCCTGGAAATGAAAATAAACTGCAAAAAATTGCTCCTGAGATAATTATAGGCAATTGTCTTATGCTTGTCAAAGCCTATTCACCTAATGGGTGAATAGGCTTTGACAAGCAATCACTTTTTCGGTTCGATCAGAAAAGGCTTGAGCTCAGGGAACTGCTGAAAGACGGGCATGTCGAGGGCGGCCTGCTTCATGACGTCTGAGTCCTGAGTCTGGGAGAAGCCGGTTGCCATTTTGTTCTGAAAATCCTGAATCTCTCTGCCCATGCTGGCTATCTGATCTTTTGCCGCAGCCATGTTTTCGCGGAAAACGGCAACCGACTTCTCGTCTTTCTCAACGCGTTCGCGGGCGCTTGCGAGTTTGCTATACGGTTTTTGGCGGTCGGCCTGCATTTTAACCAGCTTTTCTCTGGCGCTTTCGAGCTGTTTTGCCTTTGCTTCGCGTTTTTTGGCGACAGTTTCTGAGGCGACGTCACTTTGCAGTTTTGTGATTTTGCTTTGCTGCTCGGCGATTTTTTTGTCCTGTTTTGCAAAATACTCAGCTTCTTCACTCTGTGCTTTTGTGAGAGCTTCATGGCTTTTTGCCAGGCGGGCTTCGAGAGCGGCGAGCTTCTGGTCAACTCCGGCCATTCCCTCGGCGGCCATGTCTGTACCGCTTCTTTTGCCGACCATGGCCGTCTTCATCTTATCCATGTTCTGCAGCATGAGAACCTGCAGTAGTCTGATTTTGACTTCGTGAAAGTCGGTGTCACTCATGCCGGTTTCTGTGCAGGCCTTTTTTTCGGCATCGATGATATTGCTGCCAAGCTGCAGAACGGTTTTGATATCTTTGACCGCTTCGTCTTTGCTGGCGGCTTTTTCGGGCGAGTTGGCGTCATTGCGCAGTTCAAGAGTGGCGGCGGTGGCTTTGCCCTGTGCGATCGTCATGGTGCGGGCGAACAGTTCAACCTTTGCGCGGTCGATGGCTGGAAGACCGCTGAAGCTGGCAGGCGCGGCCGCGAATAACGTTGCGACTGAGAGCAGAAGTGCGAACATTGCCAGAAGAGCCTTTTTTGCAAGCCCTGTGAGACGGAACGAAAGTGTTTTGTCGATTTTTACTTTGAACATGCTGTTTCCTTATTTTATTTGCCTGATGCGGCAGCTTTGACTTTGTTGAGATACCATGAAGCGCCTGTGTTGAAACCGGTAACGAAGCCTTTGTAACCATCCCATGGCGAATAATCGCCCTCAGAAGAGAAACCGGCCAGAGTTACCTTGCCGCTGAGCAGGTCGATGCTGGCGCCGCCGACTTCAATCGAGACCGAATCGCTGATCTTGCCAAGTTGTTCAGACAGCTCACCAATAAACTTTTCGGTGCTGGCAGCAGCTTCAAGTGCTGATTGCCCCTCAAGAATGAAGGCAGACATGCCCCATACTGCAGTTTCAGTTCCTTTCCAGAAGCCGAGAGCAATGCCGGCGCCATCTGGAATCAGGGCCTGAATAATGGCCTCGCCGGCAATTGTGCCGCGTTCGCCAGTCTCGAGAACGCTGATGGTTTCATAGGTTTTCGGGTTGATTTCGAGCCAGGCCCAGAACGGCCGGTCGTTTATCATCGCCGGATTTTCAGGAAAAAGAACCACTGATCTGGTATTCTTTATGGCTTTGATAACCCGTTCGCTGACCCCGCGGCGTTCTGCGAACTTCAGCCAGGCATTTTTCTGTTTGCCGCTGTCGGCGATAATCTGCAGGCGATTTCTGCCCCAGAACTGAAAGACGCCTTTTCCCTTCATGATTTTTGCTTCAAGATCGCTGACAAAAAGCCCGGCGGCGATGCGAAAGGCTGCTGCTGCCTCAGCTTCGGCTTTTACTTCAGGCTGTACCGCAACCAGATCGAGTCTGGCTTCAAATGCGCCTTTATCGTCGGCGGCGCCGGTGAGAAGCATCAGGCGCGGCTGCTTTTCGCGGCTCAGGCTGATGCTGGCATTTTCGCAGAGCTGTTTTTCAAAAGTAGTCTGGGCGCTGATGAATGCTGCCAGCCGGGCGTGCGCATACCACTGCCACAGTGACAGATGGTCAGGGGTTTTGTCGACCCGGGCTGCCTGCCATCTTTTCTGCAGATCTTCGGTCTGTTCTGGCAAAATGTCGGGCAGCGCGAGCGCAATACTGTGAATGCGGTTCTGCAGTGAATTATCGGGCAGATCACGCTCAATCACCGGCCATTTTACGCCTTTGCCGCTGAGCGTGATTCTTTCTCTAACCGGTTTCCAGACATTCAGATCGATGCTTTCGCGGCATTCAGAAGAACCCCAGATGCCGATCAGGCTCGTCTTGAGAAGCTTTTCGCCGTTTTTGCCGCTTTCTTCGGCGTAGATTATTTCGAATGGGCTCTTAGCTATGCTTTCAGACGGCAGGTTGTGACCGATTACCTTGAAGGAGCGTGTTTTACTGCTGCCGCCGCTGAGCGCCGATGCGGCAGCGCTGGTCTGGGCTGCGGCTCCTTCTGCGGCCGGTTCCACATCGATTGCCACTTCGATTCTGAACTGGTTGTCGACCGGCCCGGCCCAGGGTGCGATAACCGGCGGACTCAGCCTGAAAGCCGCTTCAACCATATTGCCGTCGGCATCGGTGGTTTTATCTGCTGCCTCGGCGATGGCAGCGGCATTTTGTCGCCGTCTTTCGTTTGCCAGCTGTTTAAGACGCTCTGCGAGCTTCTTTTCGAAATCGGCCGCCAGAACCGGAACCGCTTCGTCATTTTCGGCAAGCAGCCAGGCAGGCAGATTTTGCGGTTCTACCGCAGCCGGGGTCATGGCAAATGGCATGCTGTCAGCTGCCAGCAGATAGTCACCCTTCGTCGGCATTCTGAAAACTGCGACAAATCTCAGCTCTTTGCCATCGGGCACAATCGAATTTTCGTTGGCGGCAAAGAGCATCTGGCGACATACGGAATCAGGGTAAATTCTTGTCTGGTTGCCGTCAGCCTCGCTTTTTCCGGCAAAATTGCCCATGCCCTTGTGTCCGGCCTGGTTGCCGGCGGTTTTTACCATGCGTTCGCCGGGCTTGAGAGCGAAACCCTGGTCTTTCAGATCGGCCCGGCCGAGAAACAGCAATTTGTCGACGCGGGTGGCACTGCCATCGGGAAGATCGGCAACGGTGGCATCGACGACCAGCCAGTCGCCCTTGCGCTTGTTAAATACCGCCATGCGACCCTGAGTATTGATGACCAGCTTCATGCCATTGCCTTCGGCAGACCAGCTGCGCTCTGCCGGCTTGTCGATAAAATTTTCGGCCGAGTTCAGGGCGATGCAGACATCGTCGTTTTTCATGTCGATACAGAGGCTGCCCGAAGCGGTTGCCGCCAGCTCAGCCGGCAGCAGATACGCCTGTGTGAAGTAATTGTTCGAGCCGGGCGAGAGTTTTACCCGGTCATAAAAGCCGAAGGGCAGCAGGCCGGTCACTGCCGATAGCGGCCGGCGCACCGGTCCGGCTGTTGTCGGTATGGCAAGATGCATGCGGGCTTTCGGGTCGATATCGAGCAGAGCCTGCACCTGCGACTCGATTTCGCCGTCGATAACCCGCCAGAGCAGGTGCCCGCCAGCAGTTGCTCCCGCCAGAGGCGAAGCGACATCGGCAAGATTTTTAACAGTCATGCTGAAAGCAGAACCGAGTTTGCCTGTCGGCGCTTCCGGCAGCCCTGCGGCTTTAAGATCAGCCGGTTCCATTTTGCCCGCAATTGTCAGCGAAACATGCCCGTAGCTGCGGTCGAAGAAGTCAATGGCGCCGTTGCTGAGCCCCTGATCGTCTGAAACGATAAAGACGATCTGCCCGCGCACCGGTTTATTCGGGTTTACTGTAACCGATCGGCTGCCAAAAGGCGAAAGCGAATCATCGAACAGCCAGCTGGCCGGCGAACATGGCACCGCCGGGTCGTTGTTCCAGCGCAGATAGAAATGCCGTGCCAGGTCACCGATCTGATATGGCGGTATCGCCTTGATGATTTTTACCTTGTCGTTGCTGCGGCCGACCCATTGCGCCGGGTGGTTGCCGCCGTCAGGGTAAACTGCGACGTCCTGTTCCGGCAGAATGTTGCTCAGCTCGATGTCAAATGCGGCGAACAGTTTTTTTGCGGGAGCCTGTACGCCATTGAGACTGTCATACAGAGCCATTCTTCGGATGTGAAATGCGCAGGCGCTGTTCTGGCCTTTAAGATCCATGTCTATCGCCATTCTGGCGCTGCCTGCGGTCTGACTGACGCTTGCATTACCTGGTGCGGAACCGTTATCGCCGGTTTTTGTCAGCTGCTGATTGGCACCTGCCTGGTTGCCAGCCGCTTCATTCGAAACAGTCGTTGCAGAGCCTGCAGGAAGGTTGGCGCAGGTTATCTGCAGAGTGTCTACTGCCTCTTCTGTTCCTGATGCAGTCTGCTTGAGTGGCGGCAGATTGAAGATGCCGTTGCCTGAAACGGCAACCGGAGAATTGTCATTCTGCGGCATGTTCCAGACCAGCTCAAATGGCACCGTGCTTTCATCAGCCGGTTCAGCCACTCTGGCGAGCAGTCGCTCGATAATCTGGTTCATTTCAGCAAAGTTGTCGGCGATAATTGCTTCGCCGCCGGCTTTTGCCGCAGTTTTATGAAATTCGCCATTTTCATTTTCTTTAACCATACCGATCCACATCGAAAAGATACCCTCATCCTTCATGCGTGCCAGCAGCCGGTTGAACATTTCTTCATCTTTTTTACTGTTGGTTTTTATGGCTTCATCGGTCAGAAACAGCATGTAACGACGGTTTGAAGGCACTGCGAGCAGCCCCTGCATGGCCACCGAAACTGCTTTGAGAACGTCGGTGCCGCCGCCGTCGTCAAAAGCGGCCAGGCCGGCGTGGTTTCTTGCCCGGTTGGCGGTAGCGGTCTGCGTAATGCGGGTATTGGCATCAAAATCGAGAATCTGTACCAGAGCATTTTCCGGCAGCTGCCTGAGCATGCCGTGCAGCGCATTTCTGGCAACGTCACGCCGGCTGCCCGGAACGCCGCTTTCAAGGCTGCTGGCCATCGAGCCGCTGGTGTCGACACAGATGCTGATTACTGGCCGAATACCGAGCCCGGGTTTCTGGGGCCGGCGGTAAGTGAGAAGGTATTCGCGGGCGACGGTGGCTTCAAGTCTGGCGAAAACTTCGTTGATATTGCTTTCGTCGGCTGTCTGAAACAGGCCGCCCGAAAGATCGGCGAGGCGCGCCAGGGTTTCGCGGTCGGCACCCTCGCCAAAACCGATGGTAAAAACCGGAATGCGTGCTTTTACAAGTGCTTCGAATACCTCTTTTTCGCCGGCTTTGCTGCCAGGTGCCGTATCGTTATGGTTCGCGTCGAAACCGTCGGTGAAAACCACCAGTGCCGGGCGCGGTGAACTTTTCAACTGTGAGAGCCCGAGCAGAATGCTGTCTCTGAGTGCTGTCGCTCCATCGGCTTTGATGGCTTTGATCGATTTGATCAGATCGGTGCTACTTGTGGCCTTAACCGGTTTTGCTTTGGTATCGAAGTCGATTACTTCAACTCTGGCCTCGTTTGGCAGCGCTTCGACAAATTTAACCGTGGCGTCGATGGCCGCTTTCATTGATTTTTTCATTGAGCCTGAACTGTCGAGCAGCATAACCAGGTGCAGCGGTGTTTCTGATTGTTTTATATCGATAATTTCAGCCGGCAGTGAGCGTTCGAAGCTTTGCAGCTGGTCGATGGCAGGCGTGTGGCTGGATAAGCCGGCCGGAACGGCAAACCGGCACAGAGCATTTTCTGAACCAGCTTCAGACGTCACCGCGCGAATTTCTAGGCGTCTGGCAGAAGTGGCAGTCTGACTTTCAAGACTTATTTCGGGGCTGGCAGCCCAGCGCACCGTTGTTCTGCCACCGCTGCTTACCGGTATAAGTCTGGCGTAACCGGTGCCGTTGCCGCTGCCACTGCGCTGCAATACCCAGTAACCAGCCGGCAGTCTGAAAAAGATGTCACCGTTGGGGCTGGCGATACCTTTGTTCATGCCTTTTTTGAAGTCAGGGTGCTTGACTGAGAACATATCAGGCTCGACCGATACGGCTGTACCGCCAGTGCTGGTTACGACCAGTTCCCCTGGTTGCTCGCCGGCGGTAAACTGGTCGAGTGGGGCGTGCCGTTCGGTTAAAATTGTGCACGAGGCGGTTTTTCCTGAAATCTGTATGTCGTAGTCCCCCGGCATCTGGCACAATCTATCGATTGTCTGTTCGAGGCCGTTCTTGCCGTCGAGGTTGGCAGAGAACTTTGTTTCGTAGATCGCTTTGCCATACTCCTGTTTTGCCGTAATTCTGAGGCTGAGGCGGTCAGCAGCTTCGCCGAACCTTACCTGCAGTGTCGTGAACTGTTTACCATCATGTTTGAACGTCACGGTTACCGGTTTTTTGTCGGCCGCGCCCTGCCAGATAAAACCGCTGTTATCAGCCTGCAGCGTGACTGCAGATACAATGACGAAGATAACGGGAATGATATAACGCAATGATTTGAGCATGGGTTCGCCTCTTGTCCTCTTGATTTTTTCAGGGCGATAGTACCATGCAGCCAGAGAACCTGCAATAAATTACAGAGCCTGCAGAATAAATGAAGTAACTATAGCTTTTATACTGTTTTAACGGGTGTGTGGTTATGTGCCTTGCCTTGATAACATCAGACTGTGATCAGTCTATGTATGGTCATGCCAATGGTTTCTCATGGTAAAAATCGAGCAGAAAATACAGGAGCAAAAAGTTTGCCTGACTGACGAGTCTTTCTTTATTGAAGATTTCCTGTTACCCTTGGCGCTGCACTATTGAAAGCCATTTTTTTTAATTGCAGCACCGGAGAAAATAATGATCAGCACCGAAAACCTGGGCCTCAGTTTTGGCAGTAACAAGCTTTTTGCAGGGGTAAACATCAAGTTTCTTCCCGGAAACTGCTATGGCTTGATTGGCGCCAACGGCTCGGGCAAATCAACATTCTTGAAAATACTCTCCGGCGAGATCACCAATTATTCCGGAAACGTGAATATAACCCCCGGTGAGCGCATAGCCACTCTCAAGCAGAATCACTTTGCCTATGAAGATACCCAGGTTCTGCAGGTCGTTCTCATGGGCTACCCGGAACTGTATGCGGTGATGCAGGAAAAAGAAAAGCTTTATGAGAAAGCCGATTTTTCTGAAGCTGATGGTGTGCGTGCGAGCGAGCTTGAAAGCCTGTGTGCCGAAATGAACGGCTGGGAAGCAGAATCGAACGCTGCTGTTCTGCTGGCCGGCCTGGGCATTAAAACCGAGTTTCATAACCTGCTGATGCGTGAACTGACCGGCTCAGAAAAGGTTAAGGTGCTGCTGGCACAGGCTTTGTTCGGCGATCCTGACATTCTGCTGCTCGACGAGCCAACCAACCACCTCGATGCCGCCGCAATCCGCTGGGTCGAAAATTTCCTGGTAAATTGCGATAAAACGGTCATCGTGGTTTCGCACGATCGCCACTTTCTTAACCACGTCTGCTCGCACATGGCTGATATCGATTACGGCAACATCACTCTTTACACCGGCAATTATGATTTCTGGAGCGAATCAAGCCAGCTGGCACTGAAGCTGCAGCAGGATCAGAACAAGAAGCTTGCCGAAAAGGCCGAAGAGCTGAAAGCCTTTATTGCCAGATTCAGCGCCAATAAATCAAAATCATCGCAGGCAACTTCGCGGCGCAAACAGCTTGAAAAGCTGAACCTTGAAGATATCAAGCCATCTTCGCGCCGATACCCCTTTATCGCTTTCAAACCTGAACGAGAAGCCGGCGACCAGCTTCTTCGCGTTCAGGGACTGACAAAAACCATCGATGGCAACAGGGTTCTCAATAATGTGACTTTTACGGTCCATAAAAATGACCGGATCGTCTTTGTCGGCAGCAATGAACTGGCTGCCACGACTCTTTTCAAGATACTGGCCGGCGAAATGGAGCCTGATGCTGGATCGTTCAACTGGGGCGTTACCACTTCCCAGTCGTATTTTCCCAAAGACAACTCGGCCTTTTTCAGCGACAGCACTCTGAACCTGGTTGAATGGCTGCGGCAGTATTCCAAAGATAAAAACGACAGCTTTGTTCGCGGCTTTCTTGGCCGTATGCTTTTTTCAGGCGAAGAAGGCCTGAAGATGACGAACGTTCTGTCTGGCGGGGAAAGAGTTCGCTGTATGCTCGCCAGAATGATGCTGAGCAGTGCCAACGTGTTGCTGCTCGACGGGCCGACCAATCATCTCGATCTCGAATCTATTACAGCCCTGAATAACGGGCTGATGAAGTTCACCGGCACCATTTTATTCACCTCGCAGGATCTGCAGTTCAACGAAACTATTGCTACCAGAGTCATTGAATTAACCTCAAACGGCCTGGTCGATTACGGCATAAGCTACGAGGAATATTTAAAAACTCTGTAGAGCCAGATCGGTTTTTAAGTCGCTGTCAGTAGACGGTTGAGGCGGTGTCACCGCCGCGGCCGGTCCAGTTGGTGTGGAAAAACTGCCCGCGCGGTCGGTCGAGCCGTTCGTAGGTGTGAGCGCCGAAGTAGTCGCGCTGAGCCTGCAGCAGGTTGGCCGGCAGGCGCCCGCAGCGGTAAGCATCGTAGTAGTTCAGGGCGGTGCTGAGAGCGGGTACCGGTATGCCGCAGTCGATGGCGAGCTTGACGGTCTCGCGCCAGCTGGTCTGAGCACGGGTGACGACCTCGCTGAAATATGGTGCCAGCAACAGGTTGGCCAGAGTCGGGTCAGCTTTGAAGGCCGCGTTGATATGACCGAGAAAGCGAGCTCTGATAATGCAGCCACCGCGCCAGAGCAGTGCGATCTGGCCGTAGTCGAGTTGCCAGTTGAATTCATTGGCTGCGGCCCGCAGCAGCTGGAAGCCCTGAGCATACGAACAGATCTTGGCTGCGTAGACCGCTGTCTGCAGATGCTGCAGCATTACCTGCCGGTCGCCGCTGAAACGGAACTGTGGCCCCTGCAGGTGTTTGGCGGCCGCGAGGCGCTCTTCTTTGATCGCCGAAAGGCTGCGGGCAAAGACCGCTTCGGCAATCTGCGGAATTGCGACACCAAGGTCGAGGCCGGCCTGTGATGTCCATTTACCGGTGCCTTTCTGGCCGGCGGTGTCGAGAATGACGTCAACCATGGGCTTGCCGGTTTCTTCGTCTTTTCTGGCAAGAATTTCGGCGGTGATTTCGATCAGGTAAGAATCGAGTTCGCCTTTGTTCCAGTCTGAGAAAACGCTGCTCATTTCGGCGGGCGTCATGCCAAGTGCCTGTGACATGATGTGGTAGGCTTCACAGATCAGCTGCATATCGCCATATTCGATGCCGTTATGAACCATTTTGACGAAATGCCCTGAGCCGTCGGGGCCAACCCATTCGCAACAAGGTATGTCGCCGTCGACCTTCGCGGCAATCGCCTGAAAAATCGGTTTGATGGCCGGCCAGGCCCGACTGTTGCCGCCCGGCATGATCGAAGGGCCGGTCAGGGCGCCTTCTTCGCCGCCCGAAACGCCGGCGCCGACGAACAGCATGCCGGCTTCTTCGGCTTCACGGCTGCGGCGCATGCTGTCGGGATAATGGCTGTTGCCGCCATCGATAAGAATATCGCCCGGTTCGAGCAGTGGCATCAGTGACTGCATCAGTTCATCGACCGGCTGGCCGGCCCGCACCATCATCATGATGCGCCGAGGCTTCTTCAGGCAGTCGACCATCTCTTCAAGGCTGTGGCAGCCGATAAAATTGCGCCCCTGGCCGCGGCCGCTCATAAAACGGTCGACTTTGTCGGTCGTGCGGTTGTAGCAGGCGACGGTAAAGCCACGGCTTTCCATATTCAGCATCAGGTTTTCGCCCATGACGGCCATGCCGATCAGGCCAATGTCTGCGAGTCTGGTCATTTTTTCACCTCGGCGGTAAATATCTGGAAATCTTTCTGCAGTTTTGCCTGGTAGCTGATAATCAGCGGTATGAGCCCATCGGCCGATTTTTCTAGCCAGGCTTTCATTTCGCCGCCTTTACCCGCCCCGGCATGAAAATCGGCGGTTATATAGCCGAGAACCTCAGCCAGTTCGCCGATCTGCGCCGGGCTCAGCGCCTGCGAATTTTCGAGCGTTTCATCCCAGGCAAAAACCTGTTTTACAAGAAAGGCTTTGCCAGCGTGTTCCATGGTGCCAAGAAACGGGTCGGTAATGTGGTGGGCACGTTTCATGGCGGCAATGGTCGTCTGCCGCTGTGTGGCGATGTCTGCGGGTGCAACGCTGCTGGTGCGCATGACCTTGAATTCGAGCAGGATGTCGTCCTGCCAGTCGGCGGTCGGGCCCTGCAGCAGGGCATAATAGCGTTTCAGGCCGATACTGGCGAGGCCTTTATCATAACGCTGGGCTATATCGAGAATCTCGATCGCCTCTTTCTGAAAGCCGCTTAGATTACCCAGATAAGCGCTGAGGCTCAGGCTCACTGATGCCGCTTCAGCCGGTTCGACCGTGTCGAAGCGTTCGATGTTCAGCCAGTTCGGGTTGGTTTTCGTGCTGCGTTTGCCGATGAATTTTTTGTATTTAACATCGATGCTGTCGTCGATAAAACTCTGCATGAATTCAGGAAACGGCGTCGCCGGCCAGTCAGAAGCTTTGTCGTTCGCGGCCCTGGCCAGGTAACCGGCAAAAAGCTTCTGCAGCACGGTCTGTTGCTCTGCCGGTGTCAGTTTATCTGAATAACCGGTCAGCACGCTGACGCCGAGTCTGAAGATGTCGAAGGCGAGCGGTGCGCCGTCAAAAGCTTCGTCAAGATCATCGATGGCGTAATCAGGTTTTTTGCCCTCGGCGTTGAGTACCGAAAAATTGTGCATGTGCAGGTCACCGGCAATCATGCCGGCCGGCGAGGTTTTGACGAGAGCCAGTTCAGGGTTCGTCTGCAGATCGTTGTTCATGACATGCGCAGTGCCGCGCAGAAACGAAAACAGATCTTCAGCCATGGCTTCGAGTTTGTTCTGATAAAGCTGTGGCGTTGAACTTGCCGCATCAGCGTTGAACGCATGAATCTGCTGCATCAGTTCGGGCGTCTGCCCGGCGAATGTGGTAACAGTTAAAAAAAACTGCAGAAGCAGTATTATAAACAGTCTGGTAGTCATTTTTCCCTCACAGAATTCGGCTTTTCATCGTTCATTATAGCCTAAACTCAAATAGTTTTCGACAACCCTTTTGTCTGCTCACAGGTTCTAAATATTGCGGGCCTGATTTGAAAAGTGCTGTGAATTGTGGTTAGAATCTTGAAAAATGCAGCAGTGAGGTTTTATGACAAAAGTTTCGCCGCAGGCGCAGAACTGGATAGATGAGTTGAAGATGCAGCCGCACCCCGAAGGCGGCTGGTTTGCCGAGGTTTTCAGGGCGGCGGGCACGATAGCTGCTCCGGCGCTGCCGTGGCATGCCGGGGCGCGGCCATTTCTGACCTCGATTTATTTTATGCTGGTTCCGGGCGCTGTGTCGCGGTTTCACCGGCTGAAATCAGATGAAATATGGTATCACCACGCCGGCGGCAGCCTGAATATTCATCAGATCGACGCGGACGGCAATTATTCGATTGCCCGGCTCGGGCGCAATCTTGTGGCCGGTGAGAAACTGCAGGTGGTTGTGCCGGCCGGAGTCTGGTTCGGTGCAACGTTGAACGGTGATGAAGAAGCCCTGGTCGGCTGCGCCGTCGCGCCCGGTTTCGATTTTGCCGATTTCGAGATGCCCGATCGCAGAGCCATGCTGGCGCTTTTCCCGCAGCACGCGCCTATTATCGAACGCCTCACCTGGGCCACGGATGAACACGGATGAACGCGGATAGAAACGGATCTGGTCATCAAAATCCGCTTTGTTTGCTGTTATCAATAAAGCAGCGGCAATTCAGTCAGTTTCTGCAGTGTATCTGACCAGAAATCAGAGCCTGCTGGCAATTCAGTAGTCGATGCTGTGCCAGTAAGGGTTGTTGAGGTTCTGGTTGGCAATGGCGCTCGAAATTGTGGTGGTCAGCTCGAAATAGTTGCGGCCGCCGCCGCTGTCTTTGGGGTCAGCGTCGATGGTCAGGGTGACGAGCAGCATCGGAATCTCGGGTTTGAGCGGGTGCCCGTAAAGTTCGAAGCGGGCGCCGCGGATATCGCTGAAAATCTTTTCGTTGCCGGCTTCGGTGCGCACCAGACATGGTCGTTTCGGGTCTGTGGTATTCATGGTGTAGTTGACTTCGCCGACTTTCGGAACCCCGGAGGTTTCAGGAGTATCGTAAAGATGTCGGAAAAAGTGAATTTCGCCGTCAGAAATGAGAACCGGCACTGAATTGGCGTCTTTATTGAACGCTTTTTTCTGAATCACCGGGTTGCGAATTGCGTTTATCTTCTGGGCGAGCGTTGCATCTTTCGCGATGACCGGCGCGGCGCACCTGAAATCGCGGCGCAGGTAGTTGATCGCATGTCTTGCACCCTGCAGTTCCTGCAGGTCGACCGAACCGCGGCTGCGTTGCAGGGTGATGTAGCTGAAAACCTTGTAAGACATGGTCAGCAGTGCCGAAACCAGCATCATGCCGATCATGGCTTCTACGAGTGTGAATCCTGAACATCGCCGTTTCTGCGCCTTATTTTTCATCAATATGGCTCACTTTCGTCGAAAAGCAGGGTCGCCAGTGATAGTTTGCGCATGCGGTCGGGCTCGGCGCCAATTGAATCGATCTTGTCAGGCGCTTTGCCTTCGTTCCAGTAGACGTCGACCGCCACTTTGCGCAGAAATCTTGCGCCGGGGCCGCTGCTGACCGGCTCGAATCTGATTTTACGATAAAACCAGGCATTGTTGTACTGCTCGGGGTAGTTTTTCGTGGCCGGCTGCCAGACTGAACTGGCGTGCATAGGTATTTTAACCGAATTGCCGGTGGCCGCATGGATCAGCGAGCCCTCGAACATCTGCAGGGTCGCCGGTGTCAGCTCAGACTGCGGCGTTGACTGAATCAGCTCGATGGTTTCCTGGGCGATCTGCAGGGCGCGCAGGTAATTGCCGGCCTTGCTGGTTTCGACGCGGGTTGACGAGGCAAAATAGATCAGACCGCCAAAGAAGACGATGCTGACTGAAAGTGCGACAATGATCTCGACGAACGAAAAAGCACGGCGCTGTATATTAATCATCAGCCACCCCCATTGCCGGTGCCGGGAAATCCGTGTCGCGGTGGCAATTCCGGTTCAGGAGAAGGCTCGGCGGTGGTTCCTGCCGGTTCTTTCGCAGCCCGCTCTTCGGCTTCCCGCAGCTCGCGTATTCGGGCAGCGGCGGCTCGGGTTACCTCAGGCGCCTGCGGTACGAGAAAATCGACCGGCAGTTTGTGAAAATCGAGGGCGAAAGGCTGATTGGCAGAGAAAAATTCGACCGGCAGGCTGTCGAACGATGGCTTGACCTGCTTGCCAGAGGCTTTACGGGTGTCCATGAGGCGATCGAGCTCATTGTCAGAGATGGCGCTGACAGGCCCGGAGGTATTGACCCGGTCACGGTCGCCGGTTCCCTCGTCGGTGGTCAGCGATCGGAGAATTTCGGGCGCCCGGCGAGAGATCCAGGGGGCAGCGATAACCAGCGTGATGAAGAATGAAATGCCCATCACCTTGAGAAACAGCGCGCGCAGTTGTCGGTTATTCAGCATGATAATCGACCGCCAGCAGTGATTTGTTCTCGCCGATACTGACCCTGACCGGGTAATCGGGAAAATACAGGTTTGCATCATGCGAAATCTTGAGGTGGCCGCCGTCCGGCATTTTGCGCAGGTCGAAAAGGCTGTCGACGATCAGATTGCCGTAAATGTCGACACTTTTGTCTTCGAACTCGATGCCGCCTTCTGCCGACGACGAGACAGATGAATTGTCGCTGAAACAGGTGGTGGCGGCAAGTGAAGCGTAGATTTTCGCGGCGCTTTCAGAGGTTTTGATGTAGAAACGGCCGCTCATCAGATAGATGTTGAGGCGGTCTTTTTTGGGATCGAGCGGTGCCAGACTGCCGATGTGGCAGTGCCCGTCGGCGAGCACGATCCGGCCTTTGCCGCGGTAGTGGTTGACACTGCTGAGATTCAGGATTTTGCCGCCTGAATTGATGATCAGCATGACTCCGTCAAGATCGAGAACCTTTTTGCCGTCGATGGTTTTGACCCGGTCATTGATGAATTGATCGGGGTTCTGATACGAATGTGAAACGGTCTGCAGGCTTTCGTCAAAAGCCGGAAACACGTCGTGCCCCTCGATGCCGCTCTTTACAGCGGTCGGAGTTTTGGCCGGGGTTGTGCCGGCGCCGAAAAAGAAGTTGTTGATCGAGAAATGCTCGATCGGCATCGACATCAGGCGGTCGGTGCGCTTGTCGACCGGCGGGTTCAGCTGTTTGCCCGAAAAGGTTTCGACCGGGTTCTCGTAGTGCATCGGCACGACCGGAAAAGGCACGTCGAGAGAATAGCCACCGTGCAGATTGAAAGTAACCTCGACCTGATCGACAAAGGCGATTTTAAAGAAGCGCAGGTGCACCGGTCCTTCGATATAGAGCGGAATATCGCGGTTTTCACCGAACAGCAGCGGCATTTTTCCGCCCCTGACCCGTTGCGGGTTGAAGGTTTTCATTTTGTCGAAATATTCGATTATGCCAGAATATGGGTGTTCATCGGTGAATGACTTGCCACCGCTGCCAAAAATGCTGGTGTAGTCTGAGTAACCGTAGTGGTATTTCCAGTTGGCCATCAGCGAGCGCACCAGCGATCTGAAAACATCTGAGGCGGCCGGGTTACCGCCAGATTTCTGGTAATCTTTGGCGATCATGTAAGGCAGAGAACCTTCGTTGAGGTCGCCCTTGTGTGAATTTACTATCGCTTTGTAGATCGAAACCAGTTCAGGGGTTTTGTGAAAATCAGAGGCCGGGTTGAAAGACCCTGAAATAGCCGAAAACGGAAAAGGCGGGTTGACGAAAAACAGATTGTTGGCACTGGCGGCGGCGTGCTGGCTGCTGACTGTCTGAAAAGAGCCGGGTTGGTAGAAGCCGCCGAGCAGGCGTTTGTCTTCTTTGAAATCGAGGTCGAGGAGCACCGGCGGGGTTTGAGCGCTTCTTGCCCCCTGCGGAAACTCAGGGCAGGTCGGGTATGAGCGGTTGCCAAAGTAGGCGAACGAATAGCGGGTTGGGTCGTCTGGCGTTATGCCCTGCACGATGATGCGTTTCTGCGGACTGTTGAGCGTTTTGCAGTAGCTTTTAACAAAGAGCGCGTATTTATCGACGAACGGGTCTGCAAGGTCGACGATTTTAAGCTCCCGCCGTTCTTTTACCCTGATTTCAGCCGGGTTATCCTTGTATTTCGCCCGGCCGGTCAGTTCGATGTGGCCGACATAAGATGGCCGTGGGCCGTTAATCCGCTCTGTGACGACGATATTGACCTGGCCGGTTACTTCACCATTTTTGCCGAGATATTCGTCGACAAGCTTGTTGGCCTGAGCGAGTTGCGCTGCCGCAAAATCGGCCTTGTAAACCGACTTTGCGCCGCCGCCCGGCTTCGATTGCCAGAAGCTGCGGATCCGCGCACCAATTGAACTGTCAGGGTCATTCACCTGTGCCTTGACGATGGCGAGCATTTCGTTGATGCCGGCCTGGGCAAGCAGAACCACGCGTTCCTGGTCGATCGTGCGGTTCAACTGCAATACTGCGCCGCTCTTGTGGCGACTGAGGCCGATGATCATGATCAGCATGACCAGCGCGAAAGTGATGACGAGAAAGAGAACGAAACCACGTCGCTGCTTTAAAACAGCGATCCGGGCTGGCCTCTGCCCCGTTTTCTCTTTCTGCGGTGTATCCATTTTCAGTCTTTGATTCCAGTAAAATTTTAACCGGTTCCACAACCCCGGGCCCGGGTTTTTATGAACCCGACTTTTTTGCGGTTATCAATTAAGATAACATTAAACCGGCGCCAATGTCATTGTCTCTGAAAGGCTTCGCCCCGTGCAACAGCATATCTGCGGCAGAAACACGCAAAATGATGTTGCCACGGGGCGAAATGTTGGTTCTTAAAGAGGGTTAGTCCCAGTTGAGACCGGGTTCTGATTTGGCAGCCGGCAGCGGGGCGCTGTCAATTATTTCGTTGGTTGTATTGGCAGCTTCTGATTTGACCGGTTTGAAAATTTCACTGACGCCTCTTTTGATGATGGCTTTGGCGGCAGCATTGTTAGCTGAATTCGAAACCAGCTTGCCGGCACTGTCTACGACCATATCGTCAGCGGCGCCAACCAGGTTGTCTGCCATGCCGCCGGCAATGTTGCCGAGACCTTTTGAGACCACTCGATTGAGGGCTTCCTGAGCGGCGGCTTTCGTTGCTTCTTTGCCGGCGACAGCGAGAAACTGCTTGTCATCCGTGATTGCTTTGTCGGCTGCGGTATTGAGGGTGTTGCCAGCGGCTTTGAGAATGGCGGCGGCAATACCGGTTGCGGTAGCCGCTTTGCCGGTGATTGCGGCGATCGGGCCGGCAATCGGGGCGGCGGGCGGGAAAGCGCAAATGGCGGTGCAGAGAAGGCCGACGCTGCCCAGAATCATCGATGCCGTCGACAGGGCGCTGGCTGCATCGAGCAGAGCTTTGCCGGCCTCTTTGAGGGCTTTCTGGTAGATGCCGAGGGCGCTGGCGTTTTCGTCGAGGCTTTCATAGACCTTGGTCGGGTCGGTGCTGGCCGCCTCTTTGAATGAACCCTGCTTCAGCAGTTCCATGGTTTTTTTGGCGTCGTCCTGAATCTTTTTGATATCGGCGTTGGCTTTTTCGATCTTCGGAACGTAGCGCTCGAGTTCCTGTTTTTCTTTCAGGGCTTTTTCTTCTTCTTCGCTGCGGTCTTTGCCGCCAAGCCAGGTCGGGCGGTTGGCCCAGGCGTTTTTAATGTCATTGATGCGGTTCAGCGTCCATTCTGAAACTTTGCCGAGCTCGATCGGCTTGATCGACATGATTTCGTCGTAGGTCTTCTGATAATCAGCTACTGCCTTTTCAATCTGTGCTTTCTGGTTTTTGGCTTCCTGGGCGGCAACGATTGCCGGCGACATCAGCTGCACAAAAAACGTAAACAGAACGAGCAATGCGACAAGTTTACGCGAGTATCTGTTCATATTGACCTCCGAGTGTTTTACTTCTACTTTAACTATACCCCAAAAAAATCAGAAAGTTTTAAGCTGCAAAAAAAAGTGTACAGAAATCTTCAAGTCGGGTATAGGAAATAGTGAATTATCGCTGGCATTGTGTTACTGTATGGGCATGCATCCAATACTATTTGAATATGGGCCGATCCGCATCGGTTCTTACGGTGTCACACTCGCAATCGCTTTTATCAGCGCTTTTCTGCTGATCAACCGGCAGTTCAGAAAAAATAACTGCGATGTCGATCTTGCATGGGATCTGCATTTTTTTGCGATTTTCGGCGGCATGATCGGAGCACGCCTGCTTTTTATCTTCGAAAACTTAAGGGCTTTTCTCGCAGACCCGGTTTCGATGATTTTTTCGACCACCGGCTTTTCGGCGCTGGGCGGTTACGTGCTGGCCCTGATTTTATGTATTGTCCGGGTGCGCATGTCTGGCGAGCCGTTTTTTAAAATCGCCGACATCTATGTTCCGGGAATGGCGCTCGGCTATGCCATCGGCCGTCTTGGCTGTATCGTGGCCGGTGATGGCTGCTATGGCCTGCCGTGTGAGTTGCCCTGGGCGATGAGTTTTCCGAAGGGGCTGGTATCGACACTCAGTGCCGAGAATCCGTCGCTGGCCGCTTTATATGCGCAGCTGTTTCCGGGCAAACCAGTGCCGGTAGACATTTATGTGCACCCAACGCCGCTTTATGAGTCGATGTCGACGTTCATTCTGCTGGCAATTCTTCTGCTGGTAAACTGGCGTATCGGCGGCGGCCGGCGCTTTGCCTTTTTCATGATCTGGTTCGGTGTTTCACGCTTTTTCGTCGAATTCATCAGATTGAATCCATTTGTCTACTGGGGAATGTCGTCGAGTCAGGTGCTTTCGCTGCTTTTCATTCTGTGCGGAATTATCATTGCCGCCACCTCTTCGGCCCGACTGGCGAGAATTGATGCCGCGCCGGCGCCGGCCGCCGTTCCCTCAGAAGATTGAAAAGCGTTGACGATTGCGTTATGCTGGCAGAAAATAATATGCGAAAGGTTCAAAGATTATGGCTCTGATTCTGGTCAGAGAAATCGTGCAGGACCAGGGACTCCTGGTCGTGGCCGGCAAAGAAGGCCTCGACCGCAAAGTAATATCGTCAGAAGTGCATCGACCCGGCCTCGAACTTGCCGGTTTTTTTGAACATTTCGGTTACGAACGCATCATTGTTCTTGGCCGCACCGAGCTGGCATATCTTGGTGAGCAGAGCGCCGAAATCCGCAAGGTCAGGCTGCGTCAACTGCTGTTTTTCAATATCCCCTGCATAATCATCACCGATGATCTGCTGGTGCTCGACGAGCTTCTCGAACTCTGCAATCAGAAGAAGATCCCGCTGCTGCGAACTTCAGCGCGGACCGGTGAATTCATTTACCAGTTATCGCGTTATCTGCACAATCGCTTTGCGCCGCGCAAGAGTGTACATGGTGTTTTTGTCGAAGTTTACGGCGTCGGTATTCTCATCATGGGCCCGTCAGGAATCGGCAAGAGCGAGTGTGCGCTCGAACTGATCAAGCGTGGTCATCGTCTGGTGGCTGATGATGCGGTGCAGTTGATGAAGATCAGCGACACCAAGGTCGTTGGTTCGCCCGACGAAATGATCAGGCACCACATGGAAATCCGCGGTCTCGGCATTATCGATATCAGATCGCTGTTCGGTATTGCGGCAACTGCTGATGAAAAGACCGTTGATATGGTTATTACCCTCGAAAAGTGGGATGACCACAAGGAATACGATCGCCTTGGCATTTTTCAGCGCACCACCAGATTTTTGAAGGTCGAAGTGCCTTCGACGACGATTCCGGTGCGTGAAGGTCGCAATCTGGCGGTAGTTATTGAAACGGCGGCGATGAACTTTTACCTGCGCCGCATGGGCATTCTCAGTGCCGAAAAATTCTCAAAACAGCTGCGTGCAAAGATGAGCGGTGAATTCTGATGCTGCTGTCGTTGCGGCGCAAAGTCAGCCATGAAGTCAGGGCCAGGCGCTGGGTGGCTTTTCTGCTGCTTGGCCTGCTGATGATGTGTTTCGGCTTTGTTTTCGCCTCGCTGTCGACAATCGTGCTGGCGCCAGCCAGTATCGAGACGGTGCGCAGTTTTCACCCGCTGGCGCTCGCTTTTTCTGCACTTTCAGCATTTCTGATCAGCTCGTTCTGGCTGTATCGTGGTTTCAGAACCGCATTCAGGCTGCTTGACAGCAAAGATCACGGTCTGTCGACGCGCCTGCGCGAATTTGTTTTTCAACGCAGTCAGCCGACTGAAAAATTACTGTCGATGGTGGCGCTTGGCGGCGGCACTGGCCTGAGCTCTCTTCTCAAAGGTCTTAAAGAGCTGCCGGTAGATTTGACCGCAATCGTTACCGTTACTGATGATGGCGGTTCATCCGGGCGCCTGCGCAAAGAGTTGCAGATTCTGCCGCCTGGCGATATCCGTAACTGTCTGGTGGCATTGTCTCGTTCTGAAAGTCTGTTGTCGCGGCTTTTTCAGTATCGTTTCGGTGAAGGCGGCGAAATCGAGGGGCATAGTTTCGGCAATCTTTTTATCGCCGCCATGACCGGCGTCATTGGCGATTTCAGCAGCGCTGTGCGCGAAGCCAGCAGCATTCTGGCGATCAAGGGGCATGTTATTCCGGTTACCAACGAGAACGTGCAGCTGGTTGCCAGGTTTGAAGACGGCAGCGAAATTACCGGCGAAACCGCGATCAGCGAGGCGCGGCGGCGCATCTTAAGCATCAGCCTCAACCCTGCTGCCCCGACTCCGAATCAGGAGGCTCTGAGTTCCATCGATGACGCCAATATGATCGTTCTCGGCCCGGGCAGCCTGTTCACCAGTGTTATTCCGAATCTGCTGGTTCCCGGGGTGGCTGAGAGAATCAACAACAGTCGCGCCCGTGTCGTTTATATCTGCAACGTCATGACCCAGCCCGGCGAAACCGATTCTTTCAATGCCGCCGACCATGTGCGCGCTATTCTCGAAAAAACGTCGCTGCAGCGCATCGACATCGTGGTCGTCAATTCGCGACGTGCTGCCAAGCCATTGATGGCGAAATACGAAAATCGCAGCCAGTTCTGGGTGCCACCAACCGTCAAGAAAATCGAAGATATGGGTATAAGGGTGGTTGCCGCCGATATGCTGCTGGAATCAGATATGCTGCGCCACAATCCGAATCTGCTTGCCGCAATTCTCATCGGGCTGATCAACGAAAACACTGCCGTCCAGCCCAAAGCAGATGAAAATGCCGAAGACGAAGAAGAAAGCGAAAGCTTTTTCGACGATTGATGGATGCGAATAAATGAGCAGATTTGATTATACCGCCGCCACCAGGCGTGAACTGGTCGGTCTTATCCGCAGCAACCGGCTTTTCTGCTGTCAGCAGTCTTTTCTCGTTGGCCTGTTGCAGGGATCACGCCTGACACCCTTTGTCAGAGCCCGCAAAAATCTGCGCCGGCGTCTGGCGAACTGTCTGCAGGCACTTTTGCCAGAGAGTCAGAAGATTGTCTGTCGCGGCTCAAAAATCTGGTTGCCTGGCCTCGATCAGCTGTTTCTGCGTGAAAAATTCGTCGACCGGATGCGCATCGTATCAGGAGCCGGCCGGGTAAACCATTGTCATGTGGCTTTTCTTCAGGGGCTCTTTGTCACACATGGTTATATTCAGAGCCCGAATCGCGGTTACCATCTTGAATTTCGCCTGCAGGGTAACTGGCTCGCCGCGGCTTTTAGAAAAGTTGCCGCCGGGCTGCGCCTTAAATTCTGTTTTTATCAGCATGAGCAGTATAAAAGTTTTTATCTTAAAAGCGGCCGGCGTATCGCCAGATTGCTGAATATACTTGGGCTGTTCGATCGTGGGCTCGAATTTACCGATCTACTGGCGACGCGCAACCTGCTCTCGCAGGTTAACCGGCAGGTGAATTCAGAAACCGCCAATATCAACCGCCTGATCAATGCTGCCGAGTCTTCGATCTCTCATATTCGTGAGCTGCTGGCCTGGGAAGACCAGGAAATCTGGACGGAAAGCCTGCACCAGATGGCGCAGATGCGCCTGAAATACCCACACGACAGTATCGAAAGCCTCGGAAAAAGATTTGAACCACCTTTAACGAAATCAGCGGTTAACCACCGCCTGCGGCGCATAAAAGCACTGCATGCCAAGGTGTTTGCTCAGCCGGTCGACCGGTCTCAGCCCTCGTGAATTTTGCGCGAATAGAGCAGCAGGCCGATAAAGTTCAGCGACAGAACCAGACACAGAAGGGCAAAACAGTTCTGCATGCCAAAGGCCGGCAGCAGCCAGAGGCCGCTGAGGGTTCCGACCAGCATGGCGCCGGCACTGTCAGAAAACAGCAGCAACCCGGCTGAGTCATGAGCCTGCCGCCCGCTGCCACGCAGTATGCTGTCGGCAACCGGAAACTCGATGCCATCGAGAAAGGCGATGAGAAAAATCATGGTGCCGACCGTTGCTGCCGAATGCAGGTTGTAAAGTTCGACGAACAGTATGCAAAGAGCGGTAAAAACAATCTGCAGCAGCTTGACGTGCTTGAGTCTTCTGATCGCTTCAGGTCGGTGCTGCAGCCGGCCGAAGGTCATCGAGCCGGTTGCCAGGCCAAGCATATAGAGGCCGAAAAACAGTGCGGTCATCTGATAGGCCGCGCCATGGCGGTTCTGGTAGAGCAGAATGAGAATTATTTCTGACAGCAGGCCGGTAGCGCCGCTGACTGCGACCCCGGCGGCAATGATACTGCGCGATGCGAGAGCCGGGCTGACAATCAGCGGCAGTAACATCAGCAGCAATCCGATGCCTGTGCAGATCGCAAAAAGGTGCATGCGGGAGGTCTGCTGCAGAAGCTGCAACAGTCGGTTCAGTGAAGTGCCGCTGTAGATGTTCCAGAGTTCGAGCTGCTGCATGAAGGTGCTGGGGTGAGCGTCGGTGTTGAGATCGACTTTTATATCCTTTGCCAGCCATTGCTCGATCTCTTTGACCCTGAATGGCATCAGCAGATTGTAGAAGCTCATCGGCATAAAGGTCGTCGTTTGAATAGCGCGCCCGGCAAACCTGGCGGCAAGAGTTTTTGCGTCTGAGACAAGCGGTGCCGGCGAGGCAAAAAAGGTGATATTGCTGCCCGGAAAAGCGGCGCAGTGGGCAAATTGTGCTTTCAGCGCCTGCCAGGTCGACAACATGATTTTTTCTTTGACGTTACCGAGGTAATTTTCGCTGCCTTCGACCTGAAGACATAGAACGCCCGCTGGTTTCAGCCGGCTGTGCATCGCCTTGAACGCTTCAACGGTAAAAAGCCGGTTGCCGACGAGCGTTACCGGCGAGACCGGGTAAATCATGATACCGTCGAAAGTCTCATTCTGGTGGTTAAGATACTGGCGTGGATCGGTGATGATTATTCTGACTGCCTGGCGCAGCTGACGGTCGTAGCCAAGCAGGTCGAAGAGTCTGCCATCAGGCTCTACCACAGTAAGCTTCAGGTTCGGATATTTGAGAAATTCGCGGGCGGTTTCCGCCGCTGGTGCGCCGATAAGCAGAATACTGCCGGTTTCTGAAAGAACCGTAGCGAAGGTATGTACTCTGGCTTCGCTGCTTTCAGGGTTTGGCCATGAATCCGCGAACATGCCGTTCGAAAACAGGCTTTTCTGTTCGTAGTAGCCGGCAATCTGCAACCTCTGATAGGGCGTTTCGACAGTCTGTTCAAGGGTCAGCAGCCCCTGCATGCGCTGCCACCATGAATTTTCAATCTTATGAGACACCGCCGGGCCAAAATGCCAGACCAGCGGTGCCAGTATCAGGGTCAGCATTGCCGGCAGCAGTTTTTTCCGACTGATCAGTGTTTCTGCCGCGATGGGCAGTAGTGGCAGAACAAGCAGACAAAGCACCGAGTCGGCGGTGCCACCGAGCAGCAGCGAGAAAAAGACGCCGCCGGCGAAACCGCCGACAGCCTCGAGACTGTAAAAAAAGCCGAGACTTTTGTGTGACAGCCTGATCAGACACGGAATCAACATGCCGATCAGCAGAGAAACGGGGGTTACGGCGGCAAGCATGAACAAAGCGACCGGTGCAAATGGCAGAAAACCGCCCTCGGGTGCCGGAACCAGGTCGACGCCATAATACAGCGTGCCAACAGATATCAGAGGCAGAACGAACAGGGTGGCGAGAAGCAGTCGCGGGCTGATGCTGATTTTACCGCCGACAAAGCCGCCGATGGCAATACCGAGCAGCCAGATGCTCAAAAACAGCCCAAGATGAATTTCGGTGCCATAAAACTGACCCATGAAAAATCTGAACAGGGCGACCTGGGCGATGTTGGCGGTAAAGCCGGTAAACGCCGCAATTAGAGAAAGTTTATGAAGATGATGCAGCATCTCAGTCGGTGAGGTGGCGGCCGGTTCTGGTGATCCTGCGGATCTGCTGCAGTTCTTTGCTGGCCGGCTGATCCTGGAAGTCGATGATGCTGCCGCGGCATTGGATCTCGATCGCTTCTTCGTTGTAGCGGCGTAAGCCCTGAATAGCCTTGATTTCGATCGCTTTGATCGAGTAGTTCATCGTGTATGGGTAGCCCTCATCGTTGATGCCCCAGCTTTGCTCGGTTTCCATGCCTGCTACCTTCTCGGTTTTCAACATTGGCTGCAGAATCTGGCCGTCAACCAGATCGTTGCTGCAGTCACGAATAAAATACGAGAGAAACTTGCCGGGTGAATAGGCTTTGTTTTTGCTGTTGTCGGGCGAAATATACTTTTCCGGCATCCCGCTCGGGGCCAGACCAGGTGCCAGATAGCGGTAGTTCGGGTTGTAATGGCTGGCGAGGCGCAGCATGGCTTCAGGTTCGCTGCCATTCATCTTGAGCGGAATGTAGAAGAATTTTACACGGCCGCTGGCATCCGATTCTGCCGGTATTATACGTTTATAAACCCCCGAATAAGATGGTAGTTCCTGAAAGGCCGGTTTATTATCATCAGTTCTGAACGGAAATTCGGAAAAATCGAAATAGGGGTTCTTGCCCTGCATGAATTCGACCGCATCGTAAAGCTCGGTCGGAAAAAGCCGGGCTTTGAGCAGAAAATGCTGCATGGCGGCGCGTGCTGCAAAGTAGGCCTGCTGGTCGCGCAGGTTCAGCTTGTTGCGCCCGGCGACACTGCGGTGCTGAAAAGACATTGACGCAAAAAGCACCAGCAGCAGAACAGAGAAAATCAGCACGATGATGATCGCCATGCCTGCACGGCATTTTTGTCTTCGTTTAAACATCGATATCAGCCTTGATGGTCATCAGATGAATGCGGCGCATGCCTGAGCCGGTCTTTTCGGGGTCTTTAAGGTTGGGTTTGTCGATATTCCACTGCACTTCGATGATCAGGCGCTTCAGGCCGCAATACTGAAAATCGTCGTTACTGGTGTAACCGACTTTGGTCTTGGCCATGCGCTGGGTCATGCGGGTTGCCGTCGGGTTCACGAACCTGAAGGCATCGGTCTGATACTTGTCATAGCCCTGGTCGAGATAGAAATTTTCGTGATTTTCAGAGACTTTGCCGGGCAGTTCGGTTTCGAATCTGAATTCGCCAGCCTTGGGAAGCATGCCGACCGGGTTGGGCAGGTAGACACGCTGGTGCCAGCTCTGACTCAGCAGCTTCGCCGGGTTTTTCAGATAGGAAAAGGTCGGTTCACCTGTTCCGATGGGTGAAAAGTCTTTGGGGGCTTTGCCCGGGTAGTCACTGCCGATCTGCTTTACAGGAGGTTTTTCGTCTTTTGAAGCGGTTGGCGAAGTGATGTCTTCGACGCGCAGAGTAATTTTATAAAACTGGCCGCGCGGATCGTTGATGATGTTCTGGCAGGGGTAGCCGGCCGAAGTTTTTTCGCTGCCGGGAAAAACCGTATGAATGAACTTGGCGGCCCAGGCATCGTCAAAGCGTTCGTAACCATCGACGGTTTTCAGGTCTTCGACCTTGATGTAGGCCGGCACTCCGGCTCGCAGCGCCTGAAAAGGCACATTGTCGAGCATGGCATTGAGAATTTCAGAGGCACGGCTGATCGCGAACATGCGCGAAACATTGAAATCGGTATCTGTGGCACCTTTACTCATGAAATAGAAGATCGGTACCATGGTCGCGGCAAGTATTGCCATGGCAAGAATGACTTCAATCAGCGTAAAAGCTGCAGATGATTGCTTTATTTTTTTCCCGGGCATATTATTAAAGACAAGTTAACAGAAAAACGCCACGAGTGGCAACAATTGTGTAACCAGACAGGCTTTTCGGCCGTATATTTAATGAAACTCACGCCCCCAAAAATATACGCGGTAGCAGGTAATAAAGTAATGAATAAAAACAGCATCTGGTCCTTGAACCGGCGCCGGTTTCTGCAATGTTCGGCAGCTGCTGCCGCTGGCTGTCTGCTCGGCAACCCGGCAGAAATTCTGGCCGCTGGCGGTGAAAGCAGTTTTCCTGCCGAATACATCAGGAAACTCGATAACGGCAGTCTGCAGTGCGGTCTCTGCCCGAATGCCTGTGTGCCCGGTGAGGGTCAGAATGGCGTCTGTCGGGCCAGGGGCCTGCGCGATGGCAAGTATGTCAGCCTGGTCTACGGCCTGCCATGTGTTCTCGCCATCGACCCGGTCGAAAAGATGCCCCTGTTTCACTATCACGTTAACAGCCCGGCGATGTCGATTTCGACTGCCGGTTGCAATCTCACCTGCCAATATTGCCAGAACTGGCAGTTCTCGCAGAAAACCCCGGATGAGACCTCGAATTTTGCTTTCAAACCAGAAGATATAATTGTCAGGGCCCTTGATTTTCAGGTGCAGAGCATCGGCTTTTTCTATACCGAACCAATAATCTACATCGAATTCATGAAGGATATCGCCCGACTGGCCCGTAAGAGCAATCGCAAAACTATCATGGTAACGGCCGGCTATATTCACCCTGAGCCGTTGCACGATCTTTTCGAGTTGATTGATATGTTTGTTGTCGGTTACAAAGGCTTTACCGAAGATTTCTATAAAGAAGTCATCGGTGGCAGTCTCGAACCGGTCAAGAATACGCTCAAGCTGATCAAAAATTCGGGTCGGCATCTCGAAGTCGTGTCATTACTGATTCCGGGCAAAAACGACAGCGAAGAACAGCTCAAGGCCGGGATCGACTGGTTTGCCAACAACCTCGGGCCCGATGTTCCCTGGCATTTTTCGCGGTTTGTACCAGAATTCATGCTGAAAAATCTGCCACCGACGCCGAATACTGTGCTTGAAAATGCCAGAAAAATGGCGATGCAGGCCGGTATTAAATTCGTCTACACCGGTAACAATCCGGGCCAGGAAGGCAACCACACCTACTGCCCCGGTTGTGGCAAAAAAGTCGTCGAGCGTCTAGGTTTCAAGGTCATGCGCAGTCATCTGACCCGTGGCAAATGCCCTGACTGCAACTATCAGATGCCTGGTGTCTGGCTCGACGACCTGCCGAACGGCAATATCTGACCAGGCCGGCGAACCGGCTCAAATTTGTTTATGTAAGATCGATCTGGAAAAGCTTGAGGCAGGAGGAAAGTATGAAAAAGCTGTTTATAATACTGGCGCTGGCACTTTTGCTGCCGATGTCAACGCTTCTGGCGGCAGACAATTACATCGATAAGATGGGTGATCTCGTCGAAGAAATCTCGCTGCTCAACATATTGCGCGGTATTTATCTCAATGAACAGCAGGCGCGCCGTATCGCAGAACTGGCTTTAGAAGCCGAGAAGCTCCGCAACGACGCCCGCGCTGAAGTCGAAAAACTCGCAGCTCTGCCGGTTTTTTCACAATTGCGCGATGAACTTTATACTGCCCTCGCAGAGAATCCACCGGCGGTGCGCACGAAGGTTGTCGAACTCGATAATAAAGCCCACAAGATTACCGGTGAAGTTCTGCACAAAATTGCTTTGATGGAAGATGAAATCAAGACGATGCTCAGCCATGGTCAGCAGAACATCTTCTGGAGCTTTGTGCCCTGCATTGTTCCTGAAGTCGATTTTGAAAACCCGGTAAGAACCGGTCAGGCTGCCGCAAGCAGTCGCCTGATGCCGGCCTGTGAACTGATCAGAAACACCTCTGAAGAAATGTGGAAAAAGCATGGTCAGGCTTATCTCGACCATATTCTCAAGGTAATCGAGCAGGACGCCGGTAAAATGACCGAAGATACCCGCGAAGACCTGCGCCGCCGCCTGGTCAAACATGCCTGGAAGATCAGAAAAATGAAAGAGGCTGACTACATGATCAACCGCGGTAAACTTGCCGAAGAACTTCTGCTGATCAACCGTGAACATACGATGCGCAGCGGTTTCAGGATTACCGGCAAGATCGCGCGGTTCTTTCTTTCGCCGGCCGCTGCTCGCGTCATGCCGAAATGGATCGAAACTCATTTCTCTGCAGCCGCTGCCCCCGGTTCTTCAGCTCTGCCGACCGCCGTTCCGGCTCCCGGGCCTGAAACCGGCAGCAAAAAGGTCGATGACAAAAGCATGACCCCGCCTGTGGCCCAGCCAGCCGCCGCCGATCAGAGCCTGGCCCCCGCAGCCACTGATCTTGACCGCGAATTCTGGGAAAAACTTGTGCCGAAATCGCTGGCCCGTCTCAGCGAAACGCCATATTATGACCATATTCTGCATGCCTACGGCAAACCGCTCAGCCGGCGTCTTTTTGACGAAGAAAACAAATATGTCGAAACGCTGAAACTGCTAAAAGAGGCCAGCGCCATTCTCACCCGTGACGGCGACCTTAAATATTACACTCTTACCCAGGGTGAACCCTGATATTGTATGTCAGCTAAATCCGGTAATTGTCCGTATTTTACTTATTTCTGATCAGGGCCGGGCCTTTTTCGGTGCCGACCAGCAGGTTGCCGTTTTCATCGAGGGCCAGCGCTGTGATGTTGCTGCCTGGCAGTCCATCGGCTTCATTAATCAGTTCTCCAGGTTTGTCGATACTCCAGAGCTGCAGACCAACCGGGCTGCCCAGCCAGATTTTGTCACCCTGACGCTGCAGGAACCTGACCGGCATTGCCTTGATGCCTTCAGCCCGGCCGCGCAGCGACCATTTTTTGCCGTCGAACAGAGCGATGCCGCGACTGGTGCCGGCAACGATAAGGTCGTCGGTATAATCGCAGACACTGAAGGCTTCACGGGCCGGAAATTCTGGATACAGCCAGGTATCGACGTTGAGCTCGAAATTTGATTTCATTTCAGTGCGAAGTCTCACAATGCCATTGGCGGTGCCGATCCACAGGTGGGTTTTCTGCATGAATGAACTTTGCAGGGCGTTTTCGAAGAGATGCAGCACCTTGTTGTATGATTTGAAAGTCGGATTTACCAGATACACAAGTCGTGAAAGGCCATGATATCTATGACCGAACCAGATGTTTTCGTCAGGGTCTATGTGAATATCGACAACTTCATTGTTTAACAGCCCAACTGCATCCGGTTCACGAAATTTTGTCCAGCTGCTGCCATCGAATTTTAAAATACCGAGGTCTTTTGACGGCGCTGTCTGTGCGACCCAGACATCTTCATTTACTATACCGATGTCGGATATGGTTCCTTCTTCTGCCAGAGGTGAATTAGCCGGCGAGAATTCCAGTATTTCATCATTGGCTTTTTGAATGAACAGTCGGTGCTGAAACCCCCAGGCTTGCATTCCGTTATTGCCGGCAACGGCGTAGACCTGATTTTCCGCCGCTGCCACAGGAAGTTTTACCGGCACGATAATTATATTGTCTGGCTTTTCAGCCTGTGCCGGCCAGCATGTGATCAACATGAGATAAATCAGGGCAAGAATTTTCCGGTGCATGAAATCTCTCCTGCGGGCGTAAAAATAAAGCCTCTGCAGCGGGTATCGCTACAGAGGCTATCATGACATCAGGGGTTATTTGCTGTCAATAGATCTTGTTCTGAAGCTTGCGGGCAGAACGTTGATGTTGAACTTCATTTCACGGGCCTGACCGATGTTGCCATCTTTGGCGCGGTCATAGGCTTTGACTCTGAACTGATACCAGCCGGCGGCTCTGAAGATATGATAGAAGCTGACTTTGGGGTCGAAGTCATTGAGGTCGAACTTGTTGAGGCTGCTGCCATCTTTGACGATCTTCGTGGCAGTTACGATCTTGCCATCAGCTTCGTGTTCGATTTCTTCGAGTTTACCAGTCGGCTGCTGGTTGGCATCGAGGGCTTCGATTTCGACTTCGGTCTTGAGAACGCCTCTGAACGGAGTCAGATTGTCGATATTGTCGAAGGGGGCGATGCTGAAACGCATGCGCTGGTCTTCTACCGGGATCCCATTCTTTTCAGGGCCTTCCGGGTCGGTCGGAATGCGTGACAGCTTTTCTTCGGTGCCGTCAGCCTTGACGATTGTCCATTCCTTGCCGGCCATGTCGAAGTCTTCTTTGCAGCCTTCTTCGCCGTGATTCTTCACTTCACCGGTTTTGAGGTCTTTGCAGACGAGTTGCGAACCGGCTTCGAGAGATTCAACCGGCGGTACGCCGATTTTGTGGGTGACACCATTGTTCATGTCTTCGACTTCAGCCTTGATCAGAGGTTTGCTGAATTCGGCAACGTCGTCGACTTTGACGAGAGAGCCGGCCGGTGCTGAGTTACCGCAGCAGTTCGAGACCTGCTGTGTCATCAGGCAGTCAGGCGGAGTCTTCATGATTTCGCTGTAGTAGGCCTTCATGGCCTTCGGGTCTTTGGCGCTCGGTGCCGGTGGGACTGAATGATCGTTCCATTCGATCGAGTTCATGGCGAAGTGGCGCGGCATGATGATGCGTTTGCCGGCGACGGTCCAGGAGCCGCTCTTCACGTCGACATTCTTGCCGGTTGCGGGGTCGAGCTGCGAAACGGTTTTTTCGGTGTGCTGGGTCGGGATGTTTTCAAGAGTGATTGGCCCGACGATGCAGCGGCCGAGGTGCGGTTCGAAACCGATCGGGGCAAAACGGGTGGCTTCGCGGGTGCCTTCACCAGAAGAGGTGATGAACTGCTGAAGTTCCTGCATGCAGGTGCGGGCTTCGACGGCAGCCTGAGTGGTTTTGCCGTTCAGATCAGCCATGATGTCATTGAACACTGAGAGCTGACCGGCATCTTTCTTTTTCCAGGCTTCGTTGAGTTCATTGGTGCGGGTGACCGGGTCGCCATCGAGATAGAGGCAGTAATAAACTACGCCTTTTTCCCAGGGTTTCAGAAATTTGCCTTCCCAGCTGTTGGTGCGGCGATCGGCAAGGAACTTGTCGAGTTTTTCTTTCGGCTGAGATTTCCAGTATGGGTGATGACCTTCAAAATATGTTTGTTCGCGTGAACTGACCGATTTGCCAACATAGGGGCCGTAGGTGTCGTTCGACTTCAGGAAATAGAAGAAAAGAACCTGTTTGTTGTCAGAAGCGCCGTCAAAAAACGGATTGGGCAGCTGATAGAGTTCATCAGAGCTGAACTGGTATTCAAAAGCATTGGTGATTGCTGGTGAAGTCGGTGAGAGATCAGGATTTTCGTTGGTGTAGCTGACGCTCATGCCGTCTTTTCCACCATTGTAGCCGAGGTATTTGCCGACCACGGCTTCATAAACCGAACCCTGCGGATTCAAAAAGTCTTTAGAGATTTCAGGGTAAGAATAATCTTCGACGTAAACCATGTTGTAATCGGTGAATTCGCTGTAGGTTTTGCCGTCGATCTCGGCTTTGAGGTTCCAGGAGGGTTTGAGATTTTCCGGAATCGGCTTGGCGGTCTTTTCGGGGCCGAATTTTTCGAAAGAAGAATCAGCCGGGGCAGCTGTTAAATTAGCGGTGCCAGGGATTTCTCCTGCCGGATCAGCGGTCTGCAGAGCAGTTTCGGGGTAGCCATTGCCTGAAACGGTCGGAGCTGGAACTTCGGCGCGTTCATAGGTCATGATCATGCCGACCTGTTGCAGGAACTTCGAGCCGGCAACGTCTTCACGACCGCGGATACCAGAATCGAAAGCGGTGGTATGGCGGTTGACGTAGAGTTTTTTGTCCCAGACGTCAGATTCGCTTTTGCTGCCGCTGACGACATCTTCAAAATACTTAAGGTCTGCGTCTTTGAGATTCATGAATGGTGACCAGACTTCGCCGCCTGAGACGCCGTTCTTGTTGCCCTCTGCGAGAGCTTTTTTGTTATCGCCGGGCTGTTCGAAGAACCAGTGATATTTTACGTTGCGGTAAACGTAGAATTTGCCGGTGGCCTTTTCTTTAACGATGAACGGGAACTTGTCTTTGCCGGCACCGGTGTTGCGGTAGATCTGGGCGGCATCGGTGATCATGTTGGCGCCGTTCTTTTCGATCGGTGCCGGTTCGAAGAAAGGCATCCAGACAGCGATCTGAGCTTCGGGTTTATCGGTGTGGCCAGAGACGCGTTCGACGTTCATGCCGTCGGCGAGCACGCCGCCTTCTTCAAGCTTCGAATCAAAAAATCTGATTTTTGATTTCGGGAAATAGCTTGATTCTCGGCCTGGTTCGACCTCGACAGCCGACAGCTGAGTGGCGAAGCCAAACAGCAGCAGCGAAGCAACGCAGAGCGGTTTTTTGAGATTCTTCAAACGCATAATTCCTCCTGATAAAACTGGGGATTTTTACTCGGTTTTGAACTGACTCTGAACGAAAGCGTCAAATTCACGGGCATTGCGCAGGGTTTCTTCGTTTTCGTCGAGCCAGTGTCTGGCGCCCTGGGCTTCAGGCGCATCAGGCCGTTTGGCGACGAAAGCTGAGAAATGCGCGTATGCGAGTTCCTGGTCATTCATCGAACTGTAGGTTCTGATATAGTTCGGCCGGTCGGCGACCAGCAGATTGCCGGGGAAAGTTTCGTGGCCGATGCCGCCATAAAGCTGGCCTAGTCTGAGTTTGGCGCGGTAGGCGATGTCGTCTTCATACATGGCGAGCAGGCTGTAAATGCGTTTGGCCTCTTCGAGGCGTTCGTCGAGTTCAAGAAAAACGGCTTTCCAGTATTCAACGCGCGGGTCGCCCTTGAAGAATTTTTCGCAGCGGGCAAGATGATTGTTGGCGCGGTAGTCACCCTTGCGTGCGAAAATTTCGAGCAGACCGACGTTGACGTCGAAATTATCAGGGTTCATGTCGTAGGCGAGGTTGAACATTACCAGAGCGAGGCCGTAATTGTTGTTCTTGAGGTAAGCCTTGCCAAGGCCAACGAGTGGCATGAAGCTGTCTGGCCAGAGGTCGCGGGCTTTCTGCAGCACTTCGATGGCTTTGGGAAACTGCTGCATTTTCTGGTAAGCTTCGCCGAGGCCGAGATAGGCCTGCATGGCATTTTTGTCGAGCTTGATTGCCTTTTCGAACTTTTCGATCGCCTGTTTGTACAGCTTGTTTTCGCTGTCGAGCTGGCCTGAGAGAATTACGGCTTCGACGTTGTCGGGTGTGCCTTTGAGAATGTCGGCGAGTATGGTTTCGGCCTTTTTATAGTCGGGTTTGTTGGCGAAGATGCAGGCGCGGGCGTAAGATGCCTTGTGCGCCGGTGTCATGCGTGCCGGGTCAGCCTTTTCGAGCGCGGCGAAAACGGTCATCGCTTTCTGGTAATAACCGCTGCCGACGTTACTGAGGCAGATGATGGCCTTTTCGAGCAGTTCGATATTTGTCGGTTCTGCTTCTACTGCAAGCAGATAGGCGTCGGCGGCATCCTGAAACTGACCGCTGTCAAACAGCGAGTTGCCTTTTGTGTAATTTTCGCGGGCCTTGTCATTCTTGATGCTGGTCGGTTCGACAGCTGCAGTTTCACTGGCAGCCGGTGGTTCAGCGGCAGCGCTTACAGTATCTGCTGCAGCCGGTGTTGCATTCTGGTTGCCGGAGTCAGCAGCAGCGGTTTCTTCGGTGGCTGCTGAAGCTGAAGCCGTCTGGCTCTCATTGCCAGGGGTTTTCTGTGAATCTTCGGCGGGGTTGCCTTTGTTGCTTTCGAGCAGCTTTTTGAGTGTTTTAGCCCGTTCAAGAGCCTTGTCGGCCAGGTCGTTCCGGCCGATTTTGCGCAGTGAAACGCTGAATAGATACCAGGCTTCGGGGTGTTTCGGGTGACTCTTGATTTCGTCTTTGTTCTGAGTGAGAACCTGATTGAAAAGTTCAGCCGACTTTTTGAAGTCGCCACTTTTCATCAACTTTTTGCCGTTTTCAATTTCGGTTTCAAGATTGATGGCGGCCAGTGCGCCCGTGGTAAGACCGGCGCAGACGAAAGCTGTTATCAGAAGATTACGCACCTTCATTGCTTTTGCTCCTCAAGACCATTCTCTGTGAATGACATGGTGTGAATAAAGTTTTTCGCGTCATCGGATTTGTATATTTTACCATTCGCTGTACCGATATAGAGAATTTTTTTTGCGTCGACGACGGCGCATTTGGCATCGTTAAATGGCACGGCAATCTCGGTTGCGTCGATATTTTTTATACGCCAGAAGCCCAGATCGCCACCGGCCAGCAGTTCGTCGCCATAAGCCAGCAGAAAATGCACCGGGCCCAGGGTGCCGTTTACCTGTTGCGGGTAACCGTCAGTCTCGATGGCAAACACGCCGCGATCGGTGGTGCCGGCATAGAGAATGCCGTTGTGAACCAGCAGACAGTTGACGGCCCGCCGCAGCTCGGCCGCCTGTGGCCGCCAGGTGCCGCTCGCGACATTGCGGTAAAGACCGGTTGCAGTGCCGAGCCAGAGCTGGTTCTGCCATTCGACGATGCTATTGACCCAGGCGAGCTGCGAAGATTCGTTGCTCTTCATCGGCTGCCAGACATTGCCTTGCAGGACTGCGGTGCCGCTGCCAACTGAGCCGATAAATACCCGGCCGTCAGATGTCTGCATCAACGCATGCAGTTTTTCAAAGCCAGCTGCCTGCTGCAACGGTTCGAATTCGAGAGATTCTGTGTCGAGGCGCAGACAACCGCCGCCGGCGGTGGCAATATAAAGTTTCCCGCCGCTCATCATCAGATTATTGATCATGGGAAAAGGCAGTCCGTCTTTTTCGAACCGGCGCGGGCCGGCAGCGTCGATCTGCCACAGACCTCTGCCGAAGGCAGCGACCCAGAGCCGCCCATTCCCTTCGATTGCGAGACTGCGAATCGTCGTGGCGTAGGCCGGCAGCTTCGCCTCGTCGGCAATAACCAGCAGCGGCAGAGCCATTGTCATAAACAGCAGCAGAATTTTACGCAGCATGATCGGGTTCCTGTCTTACGGTGTACATATTGTTGAACTGACAGCGGGGTGTCAGCTCTTTCAATTAATTTACGAGCGGGTGGCTAAAAAGGTTTCATATCTTTTTTGCGGCAATTTTTAAATCGTTTGAGTTTTGCGGCGGTTATGGTGTATATTGACAGCGTTGGGGGGGTGTGCTAGTATGGGCTCCCCAAACAATACGGGATACGCGCTATTCCTCATTATCCGGAGGCTTTTATGCAGTTTGTCATCAAGGGAAAAAATCTTCAGCTCACCGACGCTCTCAAAGACTACGCCGAAAAGAAGCTGTCGATCATCAAAAAATACTTCGACCACATTGTTGAAGTCGATGTAACTCTTTCTGTTAAAGATTCTAAAGACACCAGCCGCAGCAGAGTCTGTGAAGTTACCGTCTGGGCCAAATCAGTCGGCAACCCGATTCATGGCAAATCAGCTTCAGAAGACCTCTATGCTTCGATCGACATGGTTGTCGAAAAAATCGAACGCCAGGTCAAAAAATTCAAAGAAAAAATCACCGGTCGCCGCAGAAACAACAAAGGCGCTGACAAACAGGCCACTCACAGCGTTCTGTCATTCGGTGAAGACTTCGCCGTCAGAAGCGAACAGGAAGCACCAACCGAAATCAAACCCAAAATCGTTCGCAGCGGCACTTTCCCGATGCGCCCGATGTATTCAGACGAAGCCGCTGAACAGCTTGAACTCTTCAACCAGGACTTCTTCGTATTCTCTAACGCAGAAACCAACAAGATCAACGTTATCTATCGCAGGGGCGACGGCAACTTCGGTCTCATCGAACCTGAATATTGATCAACAAAGACTTGAACCCCTGACCGGGATGCAGGAGGAGTTTTGGAACTAAGCGAATTTATATCACCCCAGCTGACAAAGTTGGAATTGAGTTCCACCACGAAGCTTGATGCCATTAAAGAGCTTATCGATATGCTCGATACGGCCGGCTATCTTACCGATGCCGACGCCTTTCTGAAGTCTGTTCTTGAACGCGAGAAAGTCGGTTCAACCGGTATCGGCAAAGGTATTGCCATTCCGCACTCAAGAACTGCCACCGTCAGAGAAGTCGTTGTCGCAATCGGTCGATCCAGCGCCGGAATTGAATTCGAAGCGCTCGATAACCGGCCTGTGCATCTGATTTTCCTGATTGCCGCTCCGATCGAGTCAGGCGGGCTTTACCTCAAGGCTCTCGCCCGCCTTTCAAGACTGCTGCGCTATCAGGAATTCCGAAATGAGCTGATGGAAGCCGGAACTGTCGAAGAGGTAATCAAAATTATCTCTGCCGAAGAAAAATAAGGCCTTAACCATTGTCCTTATAACCGGCGAAAACCGGGCTCACAAATCTAATGAATGCGTCAGGCGCGAGCCTTTAACAGGGCCGCGCCTTCTATTTTGAAAGGGGTCTCAGGCATGTTTGGATGGCTTTATAAGCTGGTCAGATTCTTCATTCCAGATTTCAACGCACGGGAATTGGCCCGGCTACAGGAAACCCTCGAAGAAGTCAACGTTCTCGAGGACTCATTTAAAAAGCTTTCGAACGAAGAACTTGCCGGTATGACCCTGAAGTTTCGCCAGCGCCTTTATGATGGCGAATCGGTCGACAATATCAAGGCCGAAGCCTTTGCCACGGTCAGGGAAGCCGCCCGCCGTGTGCTCAATATGCGCCACTACGACGTGCAGATCCTCGGTGGTCTGGCGCTCAACGAAGGCCGCATCGTCGAAATGAAAACCGGCGAAGGTAAAACCCTCGTTGCCACTCTGCCGCTTTATCTCAACGCCCTTGAACTGAACCCGGTCTGGCTCGATCTTGCCAAAAAGAAGGGTCAGAAAACTTTTGAACCAATCGTCGATGCCAACGATATTCCGGTGCCGGTCGGCCGTGGCGCTCTGCTCGTCACCGTCAACGACTATCTGGCCCGCCGCGACTCTGAATGGATGGGCAAAGTATATCGCTTTCTCGGCCTCAGTGTCGGCCTGAACATTCATGGACTGAACGCCGAACAGAAGCGCGCCGCCTACGCCTCAGACATCACCTACGGCACCAACAACGAATTCGGTTTCGACTATCTGCGCGACAACATGGCGCTGACCCTCGCTGACTGCGTGCAGAGACCCGAATACAACTACGCCATCGTCGACGAAGTCGACTCGATTCTTATCGACGAAGCACGAACGCCGCTGATCATTTCAGGCCCGGCCGAAAAAGCCACACAGCTGTATTTTATCTATGCCAAAGTGGCCCGCGAAATTCTCAAACCAGACGAAGACTATATCGTCGATGAGAAGCATCACGGCGTTTCGGTTACTGAAGCCGGTATTTCCAGAGTCGAAAAGGCTCTTGGCATCGAAAACCTTTATGACAACAGCAACATGGATCACGTGCATCAGCTGCAGAACGCTCTGAAAGCGAAGCACTTCTTCCATCGCGACAAAGAATACATCGTCCGGCCGCGCGAAGACGGCAAAGGCCAGGAAGTCGTCATCGTCGACGAATTCACCGGCCGCCTGATGTTTGGCCGCCGCTATTCTGACGGTCTGCACCAGGCCATCGAAGCAAAAGAAGGCGTGCCGATACAGCAGGAAAACCAGACCCTCGCTTCGATCACCTTTCAGAATTATTTCAGACTTTATCGCAAGCTCGCTGGCATGACCGGTACTGCCGAGACCGAAGCGAAAGAATTCAAAGAGATCTACAAGTGCGAAGTCGTGGTCATTCCGCCCAACAAACCCTGCATCAGAGTTGACCAGGCCGACGTCATCTACAAGACCGTCCAGGAAAAATTTGAAGCGATCGTCGAGAACATCATCGAGATTCATAACCGCAAACAGCCGGTTCTCGTCGGCACCATCTCGATCGAAAAAAGTGAGCTGATCGCGGCCATGCTTCGCAAACGCGGCATTACCTGCCAGGTGCTCAACGCCAAATACCACGAAAAAGAAGCCGAAATCGTCGCCCAGGCCGGTAGAGAAGGTGCCATCACCATCGCCACCAACATGGCCGGCCGTGGTACCGACATTCTTCTCGGTGGTAACCCCGAAATGCTTGCTAAACGCGAAGTTGACGATGTGGAGAGCGTCGAATACAAGGAAACGCTTGCCAAATACCGCAACCAGTGCGAAGATGAGAAAAAACGTGTGCTTGAAGCCGGCGGTTTGTTCATTCTCGGCACCGAACGCCATGAATCACGCCGTATCGACAACCAGCTGCGCGGTCGCGCCGGTCGTCAGGGTGACCCGGGCGCCAGCCAGTTCTATCTGTCGCTTGAAGATGATCTGATGCGCCTGTTCGGCTCGGTCAACATCGCCGGCTGGATGGAAAAACTCGGCTGGGAACGCGGCGAGCCGATCGAACACCCCTGGATCTCACGCTCGATTGAAAGCGCCCAGCGCAAGGTCGAAGCTTATCATTTCGACGTGCGCAAACACATTCTTAAATATGACGATGTCATGAACCAGCAGCGCACCGTGGTTTACAATGAACGCCGCAAAGCCCTTGAACAGGAAAGGGTCTATGATGACCTGCTGTCGATGATCAGCGAAGTTATCGAAGGTGCCGTCGGCGCCAGTCTTGCCCCCGAAATCGATCCGGACGACATCGATTTCGATGCTCTGGCCGACCAGATCAAGAAGGTTTTTCCGATCGAATGCGAAGGCGGCGACCAGAAAAACGGCAAGCCGGGCCAGCTCTGCACCTATTCGCGCGACGAACTGGTTGAAGAACTGAAGCGCCGTGCCATGGAAAAACTGAACGCCAAACGCGCCGAACTCGGCGATGACGACTTCTTCTCGATGCAGAAATTCCTGCTGCTGCAGATCGTCGATGCCAAATGGAAAGACCACCTGCATAACATGGACAACCTGCAGGACGGCATTCACCTGCGCAGCTGGGGTCAGCGCGATCCGCTGGTTGAATACAAGATCGAAGGTTTCCAGATGTTTCAGAACATGATCGAAAGCATCAAGGAAGACCTGCTGTACTATCTCTACCGTGTTTCTTACTCGCGCAATGAAGAACAGGAAGCGCAGAAAGAACAGGAAGAGGAAGTCTATTACAACCGCGGCGACGGCGATGCTCCCCCGAAACAGCCTGCCCATGCCGAAGATACCACCAACCGCAACGAGCCATGCCCGTGCGGCAGTGGCAAGAAATACAAGAAGTGCTGCGGTCGAACCAGCTGACCGGGCTTAATTCCTGCGGCAGCTGCCTTAAACCGGGCTTTTCCTGATCAGCTTTTTCAAGCCGGAGAAATTATGTTGGCAATCAGAAACAGACAGGCTGCGGTTTCGCTTGTTGAGGTGCTGATTGCCCTTGCCATTCTTTCGATGCTTGCTCTGCCGATGCTGATGTTGCTTGTCGAATATTCGCGCGGCAGTTCGCAGCTCGGCGATTATTACCAGATTCTCAACATCGTCGAAGAAAAGCTCGATACCGCCCTGGCGCTGAATTTCGTCGATGTTCCGACTGGTGAGACCGATGGTAAGCTGATCGAGGCCGAAAATTCGCGGTCGCTCGATCTGCGCCCGGCTCAGGTCGGGCACGAGATCGTCAAATTCAGAATGCGCGCCGAGATGGTAACGGTCGAGTTCGCGGCGATGAAAGACGCTACTTCCGGTCAGTTGCAGCGCGCCCGCGTCGAAGACGGCATGAAGCGCATTGAGATTACCGCTGAATGGGGCGACAAGAAGAAGCACAACATCAGCCTCATCGCTTACAAGGCCAACCTATGATGACAGAAATTCTCAGCATAAACAGCCGTCGTGGTATCGCGATGCCGATTATCTTCGGGCTGGTTCTTTGTCTGGCGATCTGGGTGGCTTCACTCTCCTGGACGATGACCAACAGCCGGGCGCGCTATCAGCAGGTATTGAAGGCCCGCAAAGCTTACTTTATGGCCCGCTCAGGCATGCAGCACCTTTTCCTGAAGCTCAAAACCATGCAGCGTCATTGCATCGAGGCCATGCAGGCGATCGAAAATGCCAACGATGACGAAAAAAAACTTCTTTATTCTGTCTTTATTGAGGATATAATTGTACCACCCGATGATAATTACACTGGCGAAAAGTATGAATATCGGGTAAATGAATTCAAGGTCGAGTCGATCGATCATGAAGAGTCCAAGCTCACTTTGCAGGTCGGAGTTGAAGGCAGCTTCGGCGGGCAGAAGAACAGTATCAGCAGACTGATTCGCATAAGTCGATAGTCTGAACATTTCAGGAGGCATAACCGTGGAATACGAAGTCGTCGAAAAAATTCGAACGATGAAAACCCGGCTCTCCGGTATCGGGAGCCATCTTTGACCTGCCCAATAAAAGGCGGCAGATTGAAGAGCTTGAATCAGCGACATTAAACCCCAATTTCTGGAATGACCGCAACAAGGCCCTGGCCACCAGCCAGAAGATCGCCGAACTCAAAAAGGCGTGTGATGCCTATGAGGCTGTCAATAAAGAATTCACCGACACAGTAGACCTGCTGGAGCTTGCCGAAGCCGAAAACGACGACGGCATGTTTTCTCAGCTGCTGAATCAGCTTGACCCGATTAACAGAACGATCGACAACCTTGAGCTGACAACCTTTCTCTCAGAGCCTTACGATGTTTCCGATGCCTATCTTTCGATCAAACCCGGTGCCGGTGGCACCGAGTCGTCAGACTGGGCTTCGATGCTGTTTCGCATGTATCAGCGCTATCTCGATGCTTCCGATCTCAAATACGAGATTCTCGACCTCCAGGAAGAGGAAACCGGCATCAAGTCTGCAACGCTGCGCATCAAAGGCCAGTATGCCTACGGCTATCTGAAGGGCGAAAAGGGAGTGCACCGCCTGGTGCGCATTTCGCCGTTCGACTCGAACGCCCGCCGCCATACCAGCTTTACCGCGGTCGACGTCATGCCGATTCTGCCTGACGATGTCGATGTCGAGATCAAAGAAGACGACCTCAAACTCGACTTCTTCAGAAGCTCGGGGGCCGGTGGCCAGCACGTCAACAAAACGAGCAGCGCCGTGCGCATCACGCATCTGCCGACCGGTATCGTCGTTGCCTGCCAGATCGAGCGCAGCCAGCACCAGAACCGCGAAGTCGCTCTCGGCATGCTGAAAGCCAAGCTCTACGAACTGCAGCAGCAGGAAAAAAAGAAGGAACTGAAGAACATTTCAGGCGATATGAAGAATATTTCCTGGGGTAATCAGATCAGATCCTATGTTTTCTGCCCCTACACACTGGTCAAAGACCTGCGCACCGGTCAGTCGACTTCCGATGTCCGCAAAGTCATGGATGGTGACCTCGAGCCCTTTATCAAGGCCTATCTGAACTGGCATGCCAACGGTGAAAAACCGTTGAATGTGGCCGACGCTGAATGATGAGGTGAAAACCGATGCCTGATGTAAGGAACCTGCCGAAACGCTGCCGCCGTGGCAGTGCTATCTTCATGCTGCTGACGATTGTCGGTGTTCTTTACATATTCGGCACGATGCTTATCAACTACATGACGCAGGAACGGGCGCAGACGGCCCGGCTCGGCGAAAGCATGCAAGCCTTCTACCTTGCTGAATCAGCGGTTGAGAAGGGCATGATCAAGATGCGCGAGCTTTTTTCCCAGAAACTGCTCAGCGATGGTGGTGAAATCAACGACAAGATTCTCGCCCTGCTCGATATCGACAGGGCCGAGAACTTTTCGCTGCGCATCAAGATCGGCGACGGCGAACTGATCACCGGTGGCACTGCCGAGGTGCTGATCGAAGTAAACAACCTGCGTCTGACCCCTTTCAAGACCTACATCGATGAATACGAAGAAGTGCCAGCGGCTCTCAAAGTCTACCGCAAGGAAAACCGCGACACCTATGCCGACAAGGCGCTTGGCGGCTGGGAAGGCCTGCTGCGCTTCGAAGCGATCGGGCGTTACCGCAACGCCGAAAAGAAAATCGAGGTCATTCGCGAACTGAAGGTCACCGACCTGACGCCGCCGGCCGAGAACTACACGCTCTTCGTTTCGAACCGCAAAGACGAGTATCTGCGCCACGGCGAGTTCAGATGCCGCAACTGGAGCGTCGTGCGCGAGCTCAAGTCGCTGATCGACGATCTGGCTAAAAAGACCCGCGATGCTTTCCAGGAAACCCTTGGCAACACCGCCGGCGACTTCTTCTGGGAACCGAACATGGCCAGCAACGTCGGCTTCGAGGGCGACATGAAGATTCGCACCCTCAAGGTTATCCGCAAGCTGGTAATGTCGGTTTCTGACATCAAAATCAAGGATTTCGTCGACATTTCGATTCAGAAACTGCACCCTTACCTCTGGGGCAAGATCCGCACCAATGGTCGTCTGCACGTCTATCTGCCGTTTTTTGCCGCCGACGATATCATCAACTATTTCGAAGACAACTCGATCTTCTCGCATCAGCGCCCCGAAATCGGCTATCTGTTCTGCAGTAATCAGCTGCATGACCCGTATCTGAGCAAATATACCTATTATGAAGGCGAAATAATCAGGTATTATCAGAAGCTGAAACCCTATGTTCTCGGCATCACCGAGACGCCATACCCGAGCTCAGACCCTTACACGATGAATACCAAGTTCGACTTCGTTTCGCGCCACCCCGACAAGCTCGAACCGATGCAGCTCGACCGCATCAAAAAAGATGCGAAAGACTACTGCCATGAATTTATCGAGCGCGACCTGACGCTGCAGGGTACTTATTCGAAGCCGGCATCGGTATGGGGCCTGATCTATGTTCAGGGCGACCTGCACATTGGTGGCCGTATTTCCGGGCAGGGCATGATCGTCACCGAAGGTGACATCTTTATCACCGAGAACGTCGTGCACGACAGTGCCGCATCGTTTCTGTCGCTCGTATCGCTCAAGGGCACGGTGCGCCTCGCCAAAGGTCTCAACAATGCCAAGATCGAATCGGCACTCTACGCCAAAGAAAGCCTGCTCGGCGGCGAAGAGGTCAATATTTTCGGCAACCTCGTCGTCGATTCTCTCAATCGCCAGAAGGGCGAAGACGGCCCGCTGATCATGCCCAAGCGCGTGGTCATCAACTACGATTCAAACCTGAAGGCCGAAGTCGGCAGCAATGTCTGCTTCAATATTTCCGATCTGATCACGACCCAGCGCGACTTTTAATTTAATTCTTTACGGCGCCGGCAGTGACGCCCGAAACGTAGGCGCGCTGCGCCAGCATGAAGACGATCAGCGAGGGAATCGCGGTGACGACGCCGCCTGCCAGCAGCACGCCCCAGCGCCCGAAATGTTTCGAGGTCATCGAAACCAGAGCCACCGGCAGCGTGAACATCGGCTCGTCCTGCATGATCACCAGCGGGTATAAAAACTGATCCCAGGTGTAGATAAAGCTGGTTACCGCCATGCTCGCAAGAATCGGCCGGCAGAGCGGTAAAGCGATATGAATGAACAGACTGGTGTCGCTGCAGCCGTCGGTGCGTGCCGCATCGAAGACTTCGTCGGGCAGGTCGAGCATGAACTGCCTGATTGCGAAGATGCCGAAAGCGTGCGCACAGCCCGGAACGATCAGTCCGAGATAAGAGTTCAGCATTCCCAGCGATTTAACGATGACGAACACCGGAATCATGATCACCTGACTCGGAATCATCATCGCGAGAATCAGCATCATAAACAGCCGGTCGCGCCCCGGAAACACCATTCTGGCAAACGCGAAGGCGGCCAGCGAGTTGATCAGCAGCGACAAGAATGTGTAGCCAAAAGAATGTACGAGGCTGTTGAGCGCAAAGCGCGGCACATCACCGATTTCAAACAGCTGCCTGAATGACTGCAGCGACCACTGCCCCGGCAGATACCGCCCCAGACCGCTGCTCTGCGCCGCATCGGTCGCCGGTGCGATCGCCTCGGCCGACATGAAAATGAACGGCAGCATGCTGATCGCCAGTGTAAACACCAGAAAGGCGAAAAACAGCCCTTCCCGCAGCAGCCTGCTTCCGATCATTCCGCTATTTAATCGATTGTTCTGCATCGTCGAAATATTACCACATATGGTTGCAGCAAAAATGCCCCAAGTTATTTATAAAGCAACGCCCTGGCCGAATCGGTCGATTGGCCAGGGCATGCGGGTTTTTAAACTTCTGTTACCAGCGGGTGTTGGGGTTTTTCGGCGGAGCTTTTTCTCTGGGTTCGGGGGCCGGCATGGTGCCGAGCGCCTTGATGAATTCGCCGAAGGCTTTTTCGATTGTCAGTTTCGGGTCGTTGAGTTCAACTGCGGCATGCACGAACAGGCCTTTGCTGTCGGCACGGTTGTAGAAAATTTTGCCTTCAACTCTGTTGTTCTGCACCTGGGCAAAAACGCCCTGCGGTTCGACGCCTTCGCTGAGATAGTTTTCAAGCCAGGCGGCTACCGGGTTCGGGCCGCGGCCGAGTTTTTCCATTCTCGCCTGGCGGCGTTCGTTTCTCTTTTCCATTTCGCCTTTGAGATATTCTGCGCCACCGACCATCAGGCCGGCATAGGCCTTGTCATCGAAGTTTTTCACGAGCTCATCGAAATCTTTGCTGATCTCTTTGCCGCCTCTGGCTTCGAGGTAAACGCTCAGAGCCGCGACTGTACCGAAGGCGACCTTGCCTGAATCGATAAAGCACAGGCCGGCCTTGCCGTCAGGGGATTTTATAACGCTGTATTCACCGAGCTTTTCTTCGCTGATTTCTTTGCCGATCTTTTCTTTGATGAAGCCCATGATTTTATCTTTGTTGAATGAGCCGGAAAGAACGATCACAGCATTGTCTTCTCTCTTGGTGGCGCCCTTTTTAACCATGGCCTGAATTTTTGCAATGTCTTTCAGCGGGTTGAAAGAGGTCGCAGCAATGAATTCGTCGATTTTCTGCTTCGCCATTTCCGGAAGCGGGGCAGAAGTCAGCAGATCGCCAAGCGGCAGCCCGGCATGGTTGTTAACGAAAGCGACGATATTGGCGCCGGCCGGAATCGGCTCAAGTTCGAGCGCCAAAGCCGGGAAAACCGAAACGAGGGCAAAAAGAACGCAGGCGAGCATAATTTTTCTGGTCATGGGTTCCTCCTCAAAATACAACTGTTAATTCACCATAACCTTTAATACAGCAAAAAAACAAGAAGGTTCAAATTCGGTTGGGGTAAACGCAAACTTAATTAACTCTAAACGCTGCTTTCGGCAGGTCAGGCGATTGCATAAGCGAGCTTGTCAAGCACCCCATAGTTCCCTGCGAACGATGCCGCTAAGACCGGACGTTTTGCCTGGAGGGCAAAACGCGGGCGATTGCCGCAGGATGCGGCTTAGAGCCCGTGTTCCGGTCGTGCGAGCAGAGGGAGCAGATGGAACTATGAGGGTGCGAAGATCGCAGAGCGTTGCAACGACTGACATGCCGTAACACGCTGTTGGAAAGAAAAAAGTTTACGTTTACCCTGCAAAAACTGGTCGCCTCTTTTTGCTTGTCGAAAGGGGTTGTAAGTTCTCAGCTGAGTTTGCGGCGTATTGACTGCTGCCAGAGGTTGAAAAGCAGAAAGAAGGCGAACAGCACCACGATCACCGATGAGGCGTAGCCCAGCTGAAAGGAGCCAAAAGCCCGCTGGTATGAAAACAGCAGCAGTGAAATGGTTTCGTCTTTCGGTCCGCCACCGGTCAGCACGTATGGTTCGAGAAAAAACTGAATGTTGGCGACAATCGAGCCAACCACGAGCGCGAAAAGCGTGCGTCTGAGCCCGGGCAGAGTGACGTGGCGCAGTTCGTGCCAGTAACTGCCGCCGTCGATACGAACCGCTTCATAGAGGTCACGGTTGATCAGTTCAAGACCGGCGAGCATAATTATCATACTGAGCCCGTAACTGCGCCAGATCGAAAAAACGATCAGGGCCGGCAATGCGAGGTCGGCATCGTTGAGCCAGTTGATCGGGCCGAACCCCAGCCAGTTGACCAGATCGTTCAATGGGCTCTGCTGACAGTAAAGCCAGCGCCAGGTAACCGCCGATGCCACCGTGGTAACGACCGAGGGCAGAAAGAACCCCATCGCCAGCAGGTTGCGTTTCCAGCCGGTAAAGCGGTTGACGACCAGTGCCAGTGTCAGCGCGATCAAAAGATTGGCCGGCACCCCGACACAGAGATATACCAGCGTGTTCCTGACGCTTTTCCAGAAAATCTGGTCTTGATACAGCTGATGAAAATTACTCAGCGCAATAAACTTCGCCCGCGCCGGGTCGGTGATGCTCGCGGCCCCCAGATCGGTGAGACTGGCGGCGAAAGCGACACAAAGCGGCAATAGTCTGAAAATCAGCAGAATCAGCAGAGCCGGGCCGAGAAACCAGGCGGCTTTGCGCAGCGGTGTCGCTGCAACGGCCTGCCGGACCGTTTGCAACGAGTGCGATTTGAAGCCGTTGACAACATAGATCGAGACGAGCAGCAGCGGAAACACCGACAGAACCAGCCAGTAAAAATTGCCGGTCGCCGGCGCCTGTGCCGCTTCCTTCTCTTTGACAATCGCGGCCATCGTGTCGTTCATCAGCCTGACGAAGGTCTTTGCATCATCATTGCTTTCGAGAAAGGCATCATACTGCCTATAGAATCTGTCCCAGAAGATGCTCCATTCCTTTTCCGGCGGTGGCAGCCGGGTATCTTCGAGCTGCTGCCGGAAAACCTGCATGACCCGGTCTTCAGCCAGTTCTGGGCGGGCCATCGCCTGCCGGCTGGCCGGCAGGTCGCTCGAAATTCTGTACCACTCAGCCTGAATATCAGGTCGGCTGAGAAACAGAATCAGCCTCTGCCCGGCTTCCTTGTGTCGTGAATCCTTGAATTGCACCAGGTTTGAGCCGCCGATGAACGAAGTTCGGGTTTTGCCGGCCGGCAGAGGCGCCAGATCCCAGGCATTTTTGAGGCGTCCGGCATTTTTTTTCAGGTCTGAAGCCATCCAGGGGCCAGAGACAACGACCTCATAAACCCCGTTGTCGAATTCAGTTATGTAGTCGAGGCCGGAATCGTTTGGCTTGCCCAGAAAACCCTCACGGCGCATCGTGCGGTCGTATTCGAGGGCGGCGAGCATGGGTGCTTCTTCGAATGCCGGTCGACCAGAGCTCAGTGGCGAAAACAGGCCGCCGGCCTGCCAGTAGAACATTTCGAAAGTGAAGCCGTGCATGCTGGCAAAATTGCTGTTTTGCAGCCCGGCGGCGCGTTTATCGGCGACCACTCTGCGACCGAAGTCGAGGAATTCCTGCCAGGTGTCCGGAAAAGACCGCATGCCATAACGGTCAGGATACTCGCGGCGGTAGTAAACCAGCCGCGTATCGACATACCACGGAACGCCATAATGCTGGTTGTCATAACGGCAGGTTTCTATCGATGCCGGAAAAAAGTCATCAGAGCTCAAGCGGCCGTCAGAAAAAAGCGGTTCGAGGCTTTCGAGGGCGCCCATCGCATAAAAATCATGCATCATCGTGGTGCCGAGCTGACAGACATCAGGCGGCGCGCCACCAAGAAAGGCAGTCACCAGCTTTTCGTAACAGCCGCCCCACGAAAATGCCTGAATTCTGACCTTTATTCCGGGGTTTTCTTTTTCAAAACGGTCGGTGAGCTGTGATATCAGTTCGCCCTCGCCGCCCATGATCCAGACGCGCAGTGTAATGCCTTCGTCGGCGGCAACCGGTAAAATAGAGCCGATGACCAGAAAAAATAGCAAAAGCCACCTTGTCTGGCGGTTAAAAGCTGATAGAATGCCCGATTTACGGTTCACGGCCGACTTTTTTCTTCTGTCTGGCTTTTGCAGCCTTTAATCGGTGCGCCATGAAACTTGCAGTAAATGACAAGGGTGCCATGCAGCAGGTCGCCGGCGCTTTCATAGCAGCAGCGCTCGGTTGGCCGCGGAAACGGATGCTTGAGATAGTCAGGCATCAGCGGCGAATCAGGGTTGCTGACCATGCGGTCGCTGATGCGTCGCAGCGGTACTGTGTGCTCGGCGTTATACATCAGCATGGCCCCTCTGATCGAAGTCTGAGAAAAATAGCAGCTGCGCAGTTCGCGGTAAAAATGGTCAGGAAAGAAAAGCATGCGGAAATAACTCTGGGTATTGGTTATCCAGCACAGTCTGAAACAGGGCGGGTCGGCGATGATATTTTCGGCTTCAGTCGTGTCGGTTGCCACGCCAACTGCGAAACACTCGGGAAAATTTCTCAGGTGGGCTGCCTGGCTGACAAGTTTCTGCGCCAAAGCCGGCTGCGGGGCAAAACATGCCAGAAGCAGCAAAAGAAACGCCAGCCAGGATTTTACTGACATTGGCATATGGTTTAGTCCGGGGTGGCAGAAACGAACTCAAGGGTCGGCAGCTTCACAGTCTGGCCAAGCTCATTGATGATTTCATAGTCTTTCCATTCGGTCGTACCGTTGAAAGTGATGATTTTTCCTTCGCGGATGAACGACGGAAACCCGTTTTTGCGGGTCGACAGCAGAAACAGCGGCTGATTGTTGTAGTGCTTATTGAGGCGGAAATCGTTGCGGTCGCGGTTCATCGCATCGAGTTCATCGCGGCTGAGCTCTTTGATCATCAGCAGAAAATCGCGGCCCTGGCGGCTGATTTTTTTGGCAATATAGCCGCGCCATTCAACGGTAATCGGGCCGGTAAAGCTGGTTCTGAAGCTGACATCGGTGAGCTGATAGAACTTCAGGTCGCTGATCGCGTAATTTTTTCTGATCTGGGCGAGTCCTTCGCGGGCCGGGCGCGCCAGTTCCTCAGTTTCTCTGATTTTGAAACGGGCGACTTCGAGTTTGCGCATTGCGTCACGGCGTGAGCCTTCCTGCAGGTTGCCGGTTTCGAGGGCCTGACTGAAGAGGTTGGCCGCTTCGTCGAAATTGTTCATGGTAAAAGCGTGGTTACCGCGCAGATACAGATCGTTGGCCAGGTTGCCTGCTGCCTCGGTCATGCGCATCTGCAGATTTGGGTTGCCCGGGTTCATGGCATTGGCGCGGCTGTAGTAGTCTTTTGCCTGCTCGGGTTTGCCCATCGTTTCATAGATGCGGGCAATCTCGATGGCAACGGTCGCCTGCGGCTTCACCCCGTAATAGATCTGGTAATTGCGCAGAGCGTCTTCGAGCAGGTTGACGCGCGCATAATTGCGGCCAAGCAGAAAATAGGCATCGTAAAACTTGTCATCGACCCTGATCGCCTCTTCAAGATGCTTGATCGAGGCAAAAAGATCGCCTTCGAGGCTCAGCGCCTTGCCCATGAGAAAATGGGCGCGCGGGCTGTCTGGGTTGGTTTCGAGAATGCTCTGCAGCAGATTGACCGCTTCGGTCTTTTTGCCGCTTTCAAGCAGAGCTTCGGCTTTGGCTTCACCGGCCGGTTTCGCCGCCTGGGCGGTTACTCTGGTCGGCAGCGGCGGCAGTCTGAGATCACTGCCGGAATAGGCCGGCGCCGGCTGCGTATTGATCGGAGGCAAAGCCGGCAGAGCCTGAGCTGGCGCCCTGCTGATCGCAGGCGTTCTCACCGCGGCCGGCCGCTGCACCGGGGCCTGGGTGATGACCCTGGCCGGGGCAGCCGGTCTTTCGGTCGGCATCACTTCGGGCTCGTAATAAACCGGCTGCGAAGACTGGGTTACGACCTGAGCCGGCAGCCGCGCTTCTGACTGCACGACCGGGGCCGGTAACGGCATGGTTTCGGGCTGAGCCGTGGCCTGCGCTCTCTTCATCTCGACGGTGCAGCGCGCGATACCGCGGCGGGCAGCGACCATCGAAGTGTCGAGAGAAGCCGCGAGACGATATTCCTTTAAAGCTTCTTCAAAATTGCCGGTCAGCTCGAACAGACGCCCGAGGTTGAAATGTACGCCCGGGTGGCGCGGCGACTGCTCATAGGCCTCTTTGAGGGTCTGGTGGGCCTGTTTGTAGCGCTGCTGGTAGATGTGGTTAACCGCTTCTTCGACGAGAATATTGGTATTGTCGAAAGCCAGCAGACCGGGGTTGCCCGCCGCTGTCAGCAATGCGGACAAAAATATGGTTTTCAGCCAGTTCTGGTTGTTCATGAGCAGGGTCCTTGTCTTCGCGCCTTGGTTTTGACTCAAGATTGACGACTATGTTATCATCAATTCGAAACTAAACCTAGTGGAGGAAAGCATGTCAATTTTCCGTTTTATCTGGTGGGCGGTAATTATCAGTATCTGTGCTTTTGCCGGCTACGTCTACGGCTATCTTTCCGAATAATTTTGCCTGAAATAACCCGGTCAGAAGCGAATTTCTGGCCGGGTTATTTTATGCCGGTATATTCTTTGAAACGCCCGTGCTTTTTCAGCAGCTCGAGGTATTCTGCCTGCAGCTCGGCAACGCCATACAGGGCCGCGGTCAGAAAGTCTTTGCGGGTGTAGCCGTGCTTCTCGGCAAGCTCTGAAAAATTGCTGCCGTCAGCCAGCTGGTCGAGAATTTTTTCGGACTTGGTTAATGCCGGTGCCATTTTTTTCTCCTGTTGCTAATTCTAATTATTTATCGGCAGTTTGCAACTCAACCCGAAATCAGTATCGGGCATTGCTTGAATGCAGTTGCCGAGCTGATTGTTGCGAGGCTGGACTGATGAGAAGACAGATACGATGTCCCGGTGCGTTTCTTACTGATTTGGCATTTTTTGTGGGTTGTGAGGTAGTTTGTGATAAATCCTGCCGTTGAAGCGCCCAGGCCGCCGCTAAGAAATGTTTTTGCGGTTAAACTGCTCGGCCTGCCGTTGAACCGCCACGACAACCTGGTCTGTTTTATGGTGATCGTTCTTGCCGTATTGCTGCAGATCAGATTGCAGCAGACATTCCTCGGCGAGGGCTGGCTCGCACTCTTCGGCTTTATTGGCTACGTCGCCCTGCGTCTGTGGCTGTTGAACCGGCGCTATCCCGACCCCGGCGAAATCGTGCTCGAAGCCGACCGTATCAGTCTGCCGGGCAGTCTGAATGCCGGCAAGCCCGAACTGATTCTGTTCAGCGATCTGAAAGCCGTGACTGCCACTTTTTTTAAAACGAAAGGTGGCGGCCAGACCCTGACTTCGCTTGAATTCGATACCGGATTTCGCAGTTACTGCGTTAACTGGCTGGCGGCCGATCTGAATGTTCTGGAAAGAGAGCTGATCAGGCGCAGCATCAGAGTGACACGGGTCGCCGGTGCTTACGAACAGGTGATCAGCTTTGGATTGCTGACTTTTATTCTGCTTCTGCTGCTGATTTTCTCAACGCATTTCCTGCGCTGACCGAGGATTTTCAGGCGTTCATCGAGCCTTTGCGGTAACCGGCGATGTCGATGCACACATGCTTGAAGCCGAGTTTTTTCAGGCGGTCGACAAAATTCACCAGGGTGTCCATGGCGCGGTGCCGGTCTTCAGGCCTGGTTTCGATTCTGGCCAGATCTCCGTGATGCCGCAGCCGGCAGAAACCAAGACCGGCTTCCCGCAATATTACCTCGCCTTCGGCAATCTGTCGCAGCTTTTCTGATGTAATCGGGCTGCCGGTCGCGATGCGTGTCGCCAGACAACTTTGCCCGGCCCTGACGATTTCGCCGGCATTCATGGCCTGCAATACTTCGGCAATCATCGCTTTGCTGAAACCGCATGCCTGCAACGGGCTTGCGACTGCCAGTTCTTTTATCGCCTGTTTGCCGGGCCGGTAATCATCGTCGTCGTCGGTGACCGAACCTTCGCAGATGATTTCACCCGGCTGCGCCGCCTTGAGCAGCCCGGAAAAAATCAGCTTCTTGCAGTGGTAACAGCGCAACGGATCGTTGCAGGTGACTTCGGCTGAGCGCAGCGGATCGGCCGCGATTTCGACAATTCTGAACCCGTAACGGGCCGCGGTGTTTCTGGCGATCCGCATTTCTTCGGACGACATGAACGGCGAACTGACGAGCAGGCAGCGATACGAATCCGCTATGACCCGGCTGGCGATCAAAGCCATAAAACTGCTGTCCATGCCGCCAGAATAAGCTATCATCAGACTTTTCTGCTGCCTGAAAAAGGTGCACAGCCTTTGCAGCGCCTCTTCTGCCTGCCGACTCACGTTTTCGATCTTCAGTTCACTCATCATTCGATCTCCGTAACGGTTTACCCCGAATTATATCAAATGGCAGACGGCTGTTGATTATATACAAGATGCTGTTTTCGGCAGGTCAGGGTCAATGATTACCCCTGATGTTTTATCCAGGCAAACCCGCTCTTTGACCTGACTTATCCGAGTCCATCCGTGTTCATCCGTGGCTCTAAAATTCTCCCCCGCTCATCCGTGGCCTGCCATGTTTTACCGTGTTCATCCATGGCTGAAAATATAACAACACCCGCAAATCAGCTTGAGTCGATCTATATATTATCCAATGCTTGAATTGTATCAGATTTGCTGCGGAAAGTTGCCGGGTTTGTGTTATCATGCAGCTCACCAATCAATTTCTCACGGGGGAAACCACATGGGTCTCGATTCAGTGCATTTCAAGGCCAGCTACAGCTTTCTCGGCCTTTCAGAAGAAGACAGCAATTACGAAGATGCCAGAGCGGTAATCATTCCGGTGCCCTATGACAGCACCACCTCATACCGCGCCGGCACCCGCGAAGGTCCGGCTGCCATCATCACCGCTTCGAGACAGGTCGAACTCTACGACCTCGATCTGCAGTGCGAACCATTGCTCGCAGGTGTTCATACCCTGCCAGAGCTTGAACCCGACATGCAGGGCCCGGCAGCGACCCTGGCCAACATCGAAAACGCGTTCAGGGCAGTGCTCGCCGATGGCAAGTTTCCCGTCATGCTTGGCGGCGAACACAGCATCACCACCGCGCCGGTCAAGGCCATCAAGGAAAAATACGGCGAATCCCTGTCGGTGCTGCAGCTCGATGCGCACTCAGACCTGCGCGATTCATACGAAAATACCCCGTTCAACCACGCTTCGGTGATGCGGCGCGTCTATGATCTGGCAAAGCTGACTCAGGTCGGCATTCGCAATACCTGCCGCGATGAAATCGAATTCATTAAAAAAGTCGGGCACGATGGTATCATCTGGGCCCACGAAATGGCCGACGGCAACATGGCCTGGGTTGACCGGGTGATGCAGCGCCTCGACAAGAATGTTTACATCACTATCGATCTCGATGCTTTCGATCCGTCGATCATGCCGGCCGTCGGCACGCCAGAACCGGGTGGCATGCTGTGGTACCAGACACTGCACCTGCTCAACCGGGTAATCGATGAGCGCAACGTCGTTGGCTTCGATGTCGTCGAGCTTTGCCCGCTTCCGGGCAATATCGCCTCTGATTTCATGGCGGCGAAACTCGTCTTCAAGATGCTCGGCCGCATCTTTAAAAAGAACGGCTGGATAACCGGAGAAGAATGATTTGTTGACCATTCATTTTGCCTTGATTGCGGCCGTTCTTGGTGCTCTGGCGGGGCCACGCATTGCCTGGGCGATTCGTGCCTGGCCGGGCCATGAAGAATTTCACTGCGATTATCTTTACTGTGCCGACTGTGCCGGTGGCGCCCGCCGCGGCTGTTACAACGCCGGCCGCCTCCAGGACCGCCTCTATATCGCGTTTTCGGCACTGGCAGCTGGTTTGTCGGTCTATCTCTTCGGGCCGTCGATAAAAGCGCTGATTTCCTGGGTTTTTTCGGTCAGCTGCCTGATTATAACGATTGTCGATGTCAGGTATCTGATTATTCCAGATACCCTGTCGATAACCGGCTGCTGGACCGGTCTGCTCTATTCGGCCGGCTGCTGGGCCTGGGTAAAGATGGGCTATGCGCCGCCCAGCTACCATGTCGATTTCGTCGATTCGCTGATCGGTTTTGTCGCCGGCGGCGGCTTTCTCTGGCTGCTGGCCTGGCTCGCTATCGTGATTCTCAAAAAGGAAGGCATGGGTGGCGGCGATGTGAAGCTGCTGGCGGCATTTGGCGCCTGGGCCGGCTGGCAGACAGTTATCGCCACTGTGGTCATTGCCAGTTTCTTCGGTGCCGCCGGTGGTATCAGCACCATCATTTATCATCGAATCCGTTCAGGCCGGCAATACAAGCCCCTGACACAGATGATTCCGTTCGGGCCGTATCTGTGTTTTGCCTTTCTGGTAGTGTTTTTCTTCGGGCTCGATCCGCTGCTGTCGCTTCTCGATGCCTATCAGCAGTGGCTGGTCGGGCGCATGTATTAAATTATTGACAATTCTGGCACCTGTTGCTAAACTCAGGAACCCAAAGTTTATGTACAGAACTAAAGGAGTTTTCAGGCTATGCTCGCTGGCTTTATTCAGTTAATCCATATTCTCGTATGTGTTGGTCTGATCGTTATCGTACTGCTGCAGGCAGATAAGGGTGAAGGTCTTGCTGGCGCCTTTGGCGGCGGTGCCTCTTCTACCGTATTTGGCGAACGCGGCAGCGGCGGTTTCATGTCGAAGCTGACCACCACCATGGCCGTTATTTTCATGATCACCTCTCTCGTCATCGCAGTTTATGTGCCGAGATGGGAAGAAGCCTCTCCTTCAGCTCATTATTCAGTTCCTGCTGCTGCTCCGATGGCTCCGGCTGCCATGCCCGGCCTGCCGATTCAGGTTCCTGAAACCGGCGCTGCTCAGACTGCCGCTCCGGTTGCTCCGGCTGCTGCAACCGCCGAACCGGTTGCCGCCCCGGTCACCGCTCCGGCTCCGGTTGCTGCTCCAGCCCCCGTCGCTGGTGAAGCTCCCGCCGCCCCCGCCGCCGGCAACAACTGATAATTCAAGTTCTGCAACAATAATTGAGGGGCTGTTTCACAAAATCGTGAAACAGCCCCTTTTGCTTTACCGGAAACAGTTCATCATAAAAAACAGCAAAAACTGAATTGTTGTGAAAATTTTCACTAAAATTAACTTTTTGCCTGCCCGCGCGCCTGGATATCTGCCCGGCACCCCCCCCCGTATCAGGCTGTATTTACTGTTTCTCTTCGAATGACAATTTCAGATCGATGGCGCAGGCTTCTTTCAGATTCAGAATGGCTGCACGGTTTTTCGCTTCAAGCAGTGCTGCCGTAACTCTGGCGACGTTGCCGCCAGCCAGATGATGCGCTTCGAGGGTTGGCAGCAGATCTTCCTGGTTTTCAAGCTGCAGATTCACTCCTGCTTTGAGAAGCTTAACCGCGTTGAGCACAATCAGGTCCGGGTTAACCCGGCGCAGGCGCATGCCGATCAGCGCCATCGGCGTAACTGCCAGTTTGACTTCGATGCCTTTGAAAATCAGGTGCAGGCGCAGATACCAGGCCAGAAAGAGAATGAAAATCATTTCTGGAACCAGCATCAACAGTATCATTGTTGTCAGATCCATGTTTTTTCCTTTGCAGGTCATAAAAAGAGACCGGCCGATTTGCTTCGACCGGTCTCGCTGTCAGTTCAAATACTGATTATTTGCCTTTTTTGATGTTGTAGAAGCTGCCCAGGCCCATGAATTTGGCATCGGCGCCGAGTTCTTCTTCGATCTTGAGCAGGCGGTTGTATTTGCAGATGCGGTCGGTTCTTGAAGCTGAACCGGTTTTGATCTGGCCGGCGTTGGTGGCAACGGCAAGGTCAGCAAGGGTTGTATCTTCAGTTTCGCCTGAGCGATGTGATACAACGGCAGTGTAACCGGCGCGTTTGGCCATTTCGATGGCTTCAAGAGTTTCGGTGAGAGTACCGATCTGGTTGAGCTTGATGAGGATCGAGTTGGCAACGCCTTTGTCGATGCCCATTTTCAGGCGTTCAACGTTGGTGACGAACAGATCGTCGCCGACGAGCTGAATTTTGCCGGCGTTCTTCTTGGTGAGGTATTCCCAGCCTTTCCAGTCGTCTTCGGCCATGCCGTCTTCGATCGAGATGATCGGGTATTTCTTGGCCCATGCCATCCAGTAGTCGGCCATTTCTTCAGAGGTCTTTTTCGATTTGTCAGACTTCTTGAAAACATAGTGACCCTTTTCGTAGAATTCGCTGGCAGCGGGGTCAAGAGCGAGGAAAATGTCTTTGCCGGCTTTGTAGCCAGCTTTGGCGATGGCTTCGAGAATCAGTTCAACTGCTTCTTCGTTTGATTTAAGGTTCGGAGCGAAACCGCCTTCATCGCCGACGGCAGTGTTGTAGCCCTTGGCTTTGAGAACGCCTTTGAGAGCATGGAAAGTTTCGACGCCCATCTGCAGTGCCTGGCTGAATGATTTGGCGCCGGCGGGCATGACCATGAATTCCTGGAAATCAACGTTGTTGTCAGCGTGTGAACCGCCGTTGAGGATGTTCATCATCGGAACCGGCAGAGTGCAGGCATTGGCGCCGCCGATATAGCGGTAAAGGGGCAGGCCGGCGAATTCAGCGGCTGCTTTGGCAACGGCGAGTGATACGCCGAGAATGGCGTTGGCGCCGAGCTTGCCTTTGTTCTTGGTGCCGTCCATGGCGATCATGGTGGCATCGATCATGCGCTGTTCGGTAGCATCCATACCTTCGAGTTCGCCGGAAATGATTTCGTTAACGTTTTCTACTGCTTTCAGGACGCCTTTGCCGTTGTAGCGTTTCTTGTCACCGTCGCGCAGTTCAACTGCTTCGTGTTCGCCGGTAGAAGCGCCGGAAGGAACGGCGGCACAACCGTAAGCGCCGCTTTCGGTAATTACTTCGACTTCGATAGTGGGATTACCACGGCTGTCAATGATTTCACGGGCCTGAATAGCATCAATAATAGACATGAAAGCCTCCAGAAAAATATTGTTAGATAACCTGAAAACTGCCACAGTCTACCACATTCGCCGCCGCAATAAAAGCCGCCGCGCCGCAGAAGTTTCTATTCCGGCAATACCTGTGAAACCGGCAATTGGTTTTACCGGCAAAATCAGTTCTGAGTTGGCTGTATGCCTGCATTCTAAATGCAGAGTCGGCTGAAAAGAACCGATCTTTTCAGCCGACTCCAGCGCTTCTGACAATACTTTAGACTGTTTTGGCGGTGCTTTCAGAACCGGCCATCGTCTGCTGCAGATTGTAGTTGCAGCTGGGGCAGAATTTCCAGCCTTTTTTGACTTCTTCGTGGCAGGACGGGCATTTTTCGAGAGGACGCTCGACCTTTTCGCCACACCATGGGCAGTTGCAGAATTTGTCTTCGATTACACCGCCGCAGTTGCGGCAGGTGTGAACGGTGGGCTGTTCAGGACGCACCAGCAAGTAGACAACCAGACCGAAAACGTTGGTGAACAGGGCAAATGTCGCCCAGAGTACCGGTCGGTTCACCTTGCGCTCCTGCGCGTCGGCAAGCACGAAAATCGGCGGCGCCAGAATCAGAAACAGGAATATGGCGGGTGGCAGCAGTCTGAGCACGATGTTGAGTGCAAGCAGGCCTAGCAGCACCACGCAGACGTAAAAGAGAATGTCTTTCGCAGTCATATCTTTTTTATCAGGAAATTTCATATTTTTTCCTCCAGATCAGATTAATGGCAGGCTCAGCAGGCAAACATCCGCAGGCTGCCGGAAAACAGGCGATAAAGGAACCCAGTCTTCTTTTCCCGGTTCGAGGTCTGGGCAATGGTTCTGATAATCAACGGCGAACTGATCAGCGCGAAAATGCCGCCGGCGGCAAAGAAAGCCAGAAAGAGACCGTATTCATTGAGCAGCGGCATTGCCGATTCCATGCCGTTTGCAATCAGCCACCCCGTCAGAAACGGCTGGGCAAAGAGAAGCGTGACCCAGATCACAACCGACATGAAAGCCAGATAAGAATACTGCACGATCAGCAGATTTCTTATCTCGTTGTTTCTGACCATCGGTCGCAGCTGCGGCGTCGCATCGAGCCGGCTTTCGACAGCTGCCAGCAGATGCTCAGGAACGGCTGCTACGGTTGTTTCAGACCGCTGCAGCATTTCGAGCGTCTGACAGAGCTGGTCAAACTCGGCGCGGCATTCAGGGCACCGTTCGAGATGTGCGCTGATTTCAGCGGGTACCGCCTGGCCGGGCGGGTCGCTGAAAAATTCGACCATGCGCGACTGCAGTTCAACGCATTCAGGTCTTTTATTCATGAGAATTCTCCTTGAAGAAGAAGCTTCTTAGCTTTTTCAATCCATAAAATATTCGGCTTTTAACGGTTCCTTCCGGAACCTGGGTTATTCCGGCAATTTCTTCGATGCTGAGATCATCGAGATGCCGCAGGCTGACCGCCAGTTTCAGATCTTCCGGCAGACAGTCGAGAAGCCTGACTGCCGATTCCGCTTCCTCGCTTCTGAAAACGGCTTCTTCCGGGCCCGGCTTGTCAGAATCGGGAAAAGTTTCGTGCAGTTCGGTTTCGCGGGCTATACCGCGGTTGCGCTTCGTTTCGAGCCAGTTAAGACAATGTCTGGTGGCAACCAGGTATATCCAGCTTTTTGCCCGGCCCTTGCCCGGGTCGAAGAGCGGCGCATTTTTCCAGATGCGCAGCATGATTTCCTGAAAAACCTCGTCGTAGTCAGAGGTTTTTACAACAACCAGACGTTTTACCAGTCGGTAAAGCGCTGCAGAGTAATTCTGATAAATCTCTCTGAAGGCGCTTTTATCGCCTCTGGCAACGTCGAGTAGAAGTTGTTCATCTGTTCTTTTCATTGTCGTTCAAATGTTAATACAGTTTTTTCACCCGCCGGTTCAAAAAAACTTTTAAAATTTTGACCGACCGGTAATAAAAGGGTTGACTTTTTGCTGCGGTGTTGCTAAAAAATGCTGCATCGCAAAATTCAGGAGCAGCAAAATGAACCGATACGCAAAAATAATTGGCAGCGGGGCTTATATTCCCGCCGAGGAACATAATAATGACGAATTCCGCAAAAAATTCGGCGCCGAAGTCATCAATAAAAACGAAGAAGCAACCGGCATTCTTACCCGTTTTCGCGCCCCTGCCGACTGGGCGGCCTCTGATCTGGCAGTTGCAGCATGCAAGGCTGCGCTTGCTGATGCCCGACTCAACCCGGAAGATATAGATCTGATAGTTCTTGGCACCGATACGCCCGATTACATTACCCCGGCCACTTCTGTTGTCGTGCAGCATAAGCTCGGTGCAAAAAACGCCGGCACTTTCGACGTTGGCTGTGCTTGTGCCTCATTTCCGACCGGTCTGGCAATCGCTTCCGGCATGATGTCGAACCAGCCGAACATTCGTCGGGCTCTGGTTATCGGCGTCTATATGATGCAGCGTCTCGCCGATCTCGAAAATGACCCGATGAGCTTCTATTATGGCGACGGCGCCGGTGCCGTTGTTCTCGAAGCTTCTGACAAACCCGGTTTTGTGTCTTCGGCAATTTTCGCCGATGGCTCGTATTACGAATGCTGGGGCATCTATTCAAGCGGCACCAAAGAACCGGTCAGCGAAGAATCACTGAAAGCCGGTCGAAGCAAAGTAAAATTCGTAACGCCTTTCCCGTCGTCGGTTAACCGCGAAGGCTGGCCGAAGCGCGTCAGAGAAGCGGCAAAGAACGGTAACTTCGAAGTTTCCGATATCGACCACATCGTTTTTACTCAGGTGCGCAGCAAAACGATCACCCAGGTTATGGAAGACCTCGGCCTGCCGGAAAACAAAGCGATCAAGATCATGCATGAATACGGTTACATGGGTTCGGCCTGTATTCCGGTCGCCTACGACGTCGCCCGTCGCCGCGGTCTGATCAAGGAAGGCAACCTCGTTGTCTTCATGGGCTCAGGCGTCGGCTATAACCAGTGTGCCGTCGCTATGCGCGTCTGAGTCGAGCTAAAAAACAGATCCGCCCGAGCAAGGCGTAAAGCCCTGAACAGGCGGATCTGTTTATGAACGTTTAAAAATCAGTGTCGCACGAATCGCCGCGGGTGCCACTGGGCAAATCGGGCATGGCCGGCATCAGAGCCGGTATCGACGGGACGCCCGGCTGGCCGCTTTCGGGGCTGCCAAGTGAATTCATGTGGTTGACCAGACGCTGTTTGATTTCTTCAGCCCGCAGATCACTGCCGGAGTGCAGACCCCTGGCTCGGGCGCGGTAAACCATATTGTTCATTCTCGCCTGAGCGTCGGCCGGCAGCGGCATGGTGCCTTCAATGACTGCCTGCGGGCCTACCGGCGTCAGCGTCAGCGGCATCGGATCAGAGGGAAGAACGCCACCCGGTGTCATTGGTGACGGGGTGACCAGGCCGGTTGGCGGCTGTTCGGGTGGGGCCATCGCCGCAAGTTTTTTACGGTGCTCGGCCATCGCCAGTTCCCAGGTGTAGACGTCGGGTTCGTAGATATGCGGGGCATTGTGCTCCTTGATGCCACGCACGTAGCCTTTTTTATCACGGTTGAATACAGCCCGGCCGGTCTTTGCATACAGCCCGTTGCGAATCATGTGTTCAGAAAAGTCGAGAAATTCCATCTGATCACGATTCGAGCCTTCAAGAATGGCGAACGCCGGTTCCGGCATCCCGGCCATCAGAGTGCAGAAGGCTGCTGCAGCCAGTCCCTTGGCGAGATTCTTCATCGTTAAGCGCATAATGCCCTCCGTAACACGCAGGTAGATTTAACAGCCCGAGAATGTGTTCAAAGCGATATTCTTTGTCAAGGACATTTTATTTCGCCAAAAAATAATTCCCGGATAAAAAATACCCCTGCGGAAAAAGCGACAGGGGGGCACCAATGCCTGCACGTATTTCGGCCACAGATGAACACTGATAAACGCGAAAAGATTCATGCATCAAGCCTATATTAGATTATTTTTGCCGGCCGCTTGAAATGAGCGGCCCCCCGCAGTAAGAAATGCGGGGGGCCTGTTCGAGGGGTATGTGAGGGGACTGCTGATGTCAGAGTCAGTTGATTTTTACGTCGATGGTTCTCGGTTTGAGAGCTTCGGCGCGGGGCAGGAAGATCGAGAGCACGCCGCTTTTCAGCTCGGCTTTGATATTTTCGCTGTCGACGCTTTCGCTGAGTTCGAACTGTCTGAAGTAGTTCGACGGTTCAAATTCTCTGATCAGGTAGCTGGTGTCGCTGTTGACAGCGTTAACGTGACCTTCGATCGTGAGAATGTCGTTTTCAACCGAGAGCTTCAGACCTGATTTTTCGACGCCTGGCAGGTCAACAACGACGTGCAGCCCGTTTTCTTCTTCATAAATATCGGTAAGCGGCGTTACAAAAGCCTCGGGGTGGCGGGTAACTTCGCGTTTAACAATCTGGGTTTCGTTGTTCTGGGTAGTGGGAACAGTTTTTTCAGCCATGGTAATCGCTCCTTTCATCTTTCTCTGCTGGTCAGTCAAGTTTGATTTCGATCTGGCGGGGTTTTGCTTCTTCGGCCTTCGGCATGCTGATCTTGAGAATGCCGTTGTTGTATTCGGCCTGAACCCGGTCAGGGTCGATCGGAATCGGCAGTTCGATGGTGCGGGTAAACTTGCCGGCCGAGCGTTCGCTGCGATGATATTTTTCGCTGTCGACATTGATTCTTGCTTTCTCACCGCTGATGGTGAGCTTGTCACGCAGGGCGGTAACCTTGAGCGATTCGGTGGCGAGACCGGGTGCAAGAGCTTCGACGACAATGTTCTGATCATCAGAAGAAATGTTCATCATCGGGAAGTGTCTTGCAGAAACGCCTGGCAGAAAAGCCATGCGCGGCCAGCCGCTGATCGAATTAAGTCTGGCAAGCTCGCCGAGCTGTGACTGCAGCTGATCCATTTCCTTCAAGAAATTCCAGATACTCATATTTTTTCCTCCTGTAAGCGTGTTGCTTGAAATTTCATTACGCCAACATATATTGCAACCACCGTGCCAACTTTTAAAAATGTGAATTGATGCGGCTTTTGCCATCTCAGGCAGGGAAAATGCCCCGTCGCCTGCTGCGTCGCCGCCACGTCGCAACCCGTCGCGACTTCCCGGCAAAAAAAACTGGAACCTTGAAATTTCGAAAACTGTCTTAATAAATAGAAATGGTAAAGCGCTTAACCAGATTGCAAAAAAGCGGTTAATAGCACCGGCTTTGCCGGTATGCTTTTATTCCGCCACCAACTAAATTCTGGAGGTAAAATTATGCAGAAAACAAAAAAATTTGTTGCCGGTCTTGGGATCGCAGCAATTGCTGCCCTGTTTGTTCATGCAGGTTTGAATGCAGAAGTGGCTTCTGGAACAAAAGATGACTTTCTGACCCCGAAAAATCAGAACGCCGCTCCCGATCCGTTCGAAAACTTTCAGAAACGCTTTGAAAGCATGTTCAGCCAGCCGTTCTTTCAGGACCCGAGCCTCGATAATCTCAAGGGCTTCGATCTGTTCGACCGCAACCTCAACGAACACTTCGACAAAATGTTCAAAAGTCTCGGTGCGCCTGGCATTCAGGGCCTGAATGCGCCTTTGTTCAATAGTCTGGCATCGGTAGAAGATGCAAAAACCGATATCAGAGAAATTGACGACAAGCTTCTGGTTAAAATCGATCTGCCAGGAGTAGAAAAGGAATCGATCGATCTCAAAGTTAAAAATAACCGTTTGATCATCTCTTCTGAGAGAAAGCAGCAGAGCAGTTCAAGCGATGATAAAGGCAAAGTTTATCGCAACGAAGTCAGTTATGGTTCATTTTCGCGGGTAATCGAACTGCCGCGCCAGGTTGTCGAAGATAAAATCGAGGCCAATTACGAAAACGGCGTTCTGACCGTGACCGCAGCAATCGACAAGACTGCCCCGGCACCAGAAGATGCCGGCCGCAGCATAAAAATCAACTGATTGCCCATTATTTGTCTTAAACAGAAGGAGTTGCTTCGAAACATGGAAGCAACTCTTTTTTTGTTCTGCATTTTCTCGACTCATAGTCTGGCGATCGCTGCAGGTCAAAAATACTTTTCTGAGACAAAGCAACCCACAGGTATGCTTGTGGGTTGCAGATTGTCGCTTATCGGAATCATTTTTTTGCCTCTTTCTTAACTGGTCTATATGAGCGGCCCCCCGCAGTAAGAAATGCGGGGGGCCTGTTCGAGGGGTATGTGAGGGGACTGCTGATGTCAGAGTCAGTTGATTTTTACGTCGATGGTTCTCGGTTTGAGAGCTTCGGCGCGGGGCAGGAAGATCGAGAGCACGCCGCTTTTCAGCTCGGCTTTGATATTTTCGCTGTCGACGCTTTCGCTGAGTTCGAACTGTCTGAAGTAGTTCGACGGTTCAAATTCTCTGATCAGGTAGCTGGTGTCGCTGTTGACAGCGTTAACGTGACCTTCGATCGTGAGAATGTCGTTTTCAACCGAGAGCTTCAGACCTGATTTTTCGACGCCTGGCAGGTCAACAACGACGTGCAGCCCGTTTTCTTCTTCATAAATATCGGTAAGCGGCGTTACAAAAGCCTCGGGGTGGCGGGTAACTTCGCGTTTAACAATCTGGGTTTCGTTGTTCTGGGTAGTGGGAACAGTTTTTTCAGCCATGGTAATCGCTCCTTTCATCTTTCTCTGCTGGTCAGTCAAGTTTGATTTCGATCTGGCGGGGTTTTGCTTCTTCGGCCTTCGGCATGCTGATCTTGAGAATGCCGTTGTTGTATTCGGCCTGAACCCGGTCAGGGTCGATCGGAATCGGCAGTTCGATGGTGCGGGTAAACTTGCCGGCCGAGCGTTCGCTGCGATGATATTTTTCGCTGTCGACATTGATTCTTGCTTTCTCACCGCTGATGGTGAGCTTGTCACGCAGGGCGGTAACCTTGAGCGATTCGGTGGCGAGACCGGGTGCAAGAGCTTCGACGACAATGTTCTGATCATCAGAAGAAATGTTCATCATCGGGAAGTGTCTTGCAGAAACGCCTGGCAGAAAAGCCATGCGCGGCCAGCCGCTGATCGAATTAAGTCTGGCAAGCTCGCCGAGCTGTGACTGCAGCTGATCCATTTCCTTCAAGAAATTCCAGATACTCATATTTTTTCCTCCTGTAAGCGTGTTGCTTGAAATTGCATTACGCCAACATATATTGCAACCACCGTGCCAACTTTTGAAAACGTGAATTGATGCCGCTTTTGCCATCTCAGGCAGGGAAAATGCCCCGTCGCCTGCTGCGTTGCCGCCACGTCGCAACCCGTCGCAGTTCGTTAAGGTAAGGTAAGGCTCCTGTCTTCTGCGCTGGGTTGCCTGGCCTGTTAATCAAGAGTAGATCGTTACCGTGGGCGCTTCAGCAAATGAAATCAAAACAGTGAGCTGCTACTGCAGAGATAATAAATATCTGCTGTCTTATGCTGTTACAATTTTGCCGGTAATCTGTATAATATTTATTTAGAAAGATTTTCGGAGGGCGGTATGAAAAAGATTACATATATAGTGTTGCTTCTGGCGTTTCTTGCGCCGGCCCTTGTCTGCAGCGCCGGGGAGCTTTCCTCTTTTTTTGCGCAGATGGAGCCTGTTTTCCCGGATATGTACGACCGAAAAACTTCTGAAATGTACCGCCCGGAAGACAAAGTCCTTTTCATGTTCCGTGAAATGTGCCGGGCTGAAAATAATCTGAACAGTAAGCGTGACCCGGTATTGAACGGATATCTGCAGAAAGCCCTCAATCGCTGCTGGATAATTGAAAGCTGCGGTCTAGGCAAATCGATCAAAGCTGATCCGGAGTATTTTTGCCGTAGACTGGCGAAATACTTTTCGAAGCTTCCTTCAAAATTTGACCAGGCTGCTTTTATGTGGGCCTTTAAAAGTTTTGACCCTTCGCTGTATGGATTGAAAAAGCATTGTGAAAATGCCGGTATTGCGATTGAGGCCCTGAAAAAACCGGCAGTTCTTGCAGAATATTCGGCTGAAATTGCCGCTACCGAAGATTTTTATCGGCGCATCCCGTTTTTTATAAAACCGGTAAAAGAATTTGAAGCAAAGATTGAAGGCTATTTCGAACGACTTCAGCAGAAGTTTCTGCTGGAAAAAATGATTCTTGCCCTGGATGCTTTTAGCAGAAGCCGCAGAGACCTTGAAGGAGTAAACCTGAACTGGCTGAAACAGAAACTTGAAAAAATGCTGGTTTCCAGAATTCTCTGTGATCTTGAAATTCAGCTTGAGTCTGGCCTCGAGGATGGAGCGATTACCGGAATTGCCAGGTCACCTACGGGAGTGGCAGTTACACAGGTTCTTTATCAGGGCCGCATTCGAACTTTTGTAAAAGAATTTCAGAAGGTAGAAAGCGCAAATCAGCTTGTCAGCCTTCTTCCGGTAATGGATTCGGTTATCGCAGGTCTGAAGGTAATTCAGACTCAAAATCAGACCATTGCCAACAGCCAGGTGCTTGCCAAAATGCTTGCAAATCTGGACCAGATGAAGATTATCATGCAGATGAAAATGAAGCAGGCAACTTCTGAAAGCAAGGCATTTGCCAGTCTGATAGAAGATTTTTACTCGGAATTATCTGGGCCTGAAGCAGCTCAATTGCTGCAAAGCCGCGGAAAATAAAGGTTCCTGAAAAAGCCGGGTTAACCAGAAATAATTTTTTTAAAGTCATTCCAGGAAATGCTGGCGTAATCTTATCGAAAAGCCTGTTGCTGATTTTTTTCAGTAACTAAAATGAAATAAAACAAAAGGCCTGAAGAAAACCTTTTCTTCAGGCCTTTTGTTCGGGTAATTTACAGCGCAAATTCTTCGGTAAAGATTTTTTCGGGCTTTACTCCGAGCTTTTCAAGCGTTTTGCGGGTGGCGGCCATCATGGGTGGCGGGCCACAGAGAAAAACTTCATGCTCGGCCACATCGCTGACCAGGCGGGCAATTTTTTCCTCGTCCAGTTTGCCTTTTTCTCCCGCCCAGGTTTCGTCATGACTTAGAATCAGGACTAGTCTGAAATCAGGGTTGGCGGCCAGACTTTCCAGTTCCTGGCGAAGAGCGAGACTTTTTTCATTGCGGGCGTTGTAAAGAAGAGTGACCTGGCGTTTGTCAGCCAGCAGTTCCTCGACAATGGCGCGCAACGGGGTAATTCCGATTCCGCCGGCAATTAAAAGAACTTTTTTCCCGGTTGCACGCCGGGCCGTAAAAATTCCGTGCGGGCCGTCTATCATTACCCGGGTACCGGGAACCAGACCCGGTATTTTTGCCGTAAAGTCGCCGATGCTCTTTATTGTCAGCCGCAAAGTATTATTGCGTGGCGGCATAGACAGCGAAAATGGGTGTGACTGGCTCCAGAAACCCTTGGCCAGAAAGCGAACCATCACGAACTGACCGCCTCTTGGCGCCAGACTGTCAAGTCCTTCAGCTGTAATATAGACAGAGTTTATATCATCCGCCTCTTTCACCAGTTTTTCAACTCTGAAACGATAGCGGAAGCTTCGCAGAACCGGCAGAACAGCTCTACCCCAGATGAGAACTGCAACTGCCGCAAGCTGAATGGCAATCCAGGCATAGCGCTGCCCGGCATTGTCTACCAGATCGCGGCCGTGGAATATCTGATGCCAGAAAGCCAGTGCCAAAGCCAGATAACCGGCAAGATGACTCCAATGCCAGGCCTCATAAGAAAGCCGCCGTCTGATAATGCCGATGGAGAAAAGCGTTACCGTAAGAAAAAGCACCTGACCCGATATGGCTGCCTGCATATATTTCCAGATTTTCCAGAAATCGGTAATCTGTTCCATGTTGGTCAGATCAGCTTTGGCTGCGTGTCCCATGATTGCCAGCGAACCATGGAACAGCAGCAGTAGAACGGCAAAAAAACCGTTGTAATGATGAAAACGGGTCAGCCTGTCAAAGCCGAAAGTCTGCTCCATCGTTCTGGCACGGCTGACGAACAGCAGTTGCCAGAGAACAACAATCACCGCCCAGAGACCGGCAAGACGACACCAGGCCAGCTTTAGTCCGGCGCTGTCCAGGCCTGTCAGGGCGGCATGATTGTGGTTCCAGATGGCCGCAGGAACGACCAGACTTGCTGCATAAAGCGCGGCAAATGTCCAGCGGGCCATGATCTGCCTTATTTTACCGTTTCAAATTTTTCGCGGGGTGCTTCGCACACCGGGCATTTCTGTATTGCGGCATCGTCAGTGGTGTAACCACAGGTCAGGCAGACGAGATATTCGACACCGAGCTGCTTGGTTGCTTCAAGGTCCTTGAGGGCTTCAGAATAAAACCTGGCATGCCCTTCTTCAGCGGCCATGGCGCCTTTGAATGGATATAAAGCAGCTTCGGCCTTTTCTTCTTCAGCTTTTTTGATGAAGGCCGGATACATGGTGGTATTTTCGTAACTTTCACCTTTTACAGCAGCTTCAAGATTTTCGCGGGTGGTTGCTACTTCTGGTTTCTGGGCATCCATAACCGGAGTGCCGCCCATTTTTTCAATGGATTTAGCCAGTCTTCCGGCGTGGACTTCTTCGGAACGGGCAGTGGCTCGGAAAAGGCGGCCGACCTGCAGATATCCTTCTTCGTCCGCTTTGGCCGAGAAGGCAAGGTAGCGTTCTTTAGCACTTAATTCGCCGGTGAGGGCAGCCTGCAGATTTTCTACCGTAGTTCCGATCTTCAATTCTTCGGTCTGAACGGCAGTTTCTTTGGCGGGTTCAGCGGGAGCGGTCTGGTCCTGGGCGATGGTCATGCCTGCGATACCAAGAAACAGAGAAACACAAAGCACGAGTTTTTTCACAAAAAGTCCTCCTGTGAGATTCAAGTTTGACATAAGCCGATAGGGCAACCCTAGCACCGACCGTGTGACGTGTCAACTTCTTGTCTGGATCAGGGTTTGCCGCAATTTCGCATGGATGATGCTGCTTTTAGAGCTGTAGGGACACTTGCGCGCGCCATGGAGCGCAAATGACTGGTCCGGGCCGCTGAACCGGTCAGCCAGATTTTGATTTTACAGGAATCAATAAATATGGCCGATTTCGAGTTTTGCTTTTATCTTCTGCCAGCCGGGCACCAGTGAAGTCAGAAGTCTGTAAAATGCCGGGCTGTGGTCGTGGTGCTTCAGATGACACAGCTCATGCATTAACACGTAATCGATGCACTCTTTGGAGGCCTTTATCAATTCAGGGTTCAGGCTGATTATTCCCTTTGTCGACAGGCTGCCCCACCTTTTCTGCATTTGCCTGATATTAATGGCCGGCTTTTTCAGGCCCGAAAAGCGAAACTTCTGCCAGCATCGGTCCAGACTGCAATTAAACTGAACCGCTGCTTTTGCGACGTACCACTTTTTCAACAGTTTTCTGACATTTTCTGATTCAATGTCTTCACGACAGGAAACCAGAAACCTGCCTCTGATCAGCTTAACGCTGTCTTCGTCGCCACGGAATGTTTTCAGGCGATACTGTCTGCCGAGATATAAATGGGTTTCGCCGCCGATAAAGCTTTTGGGTTGTTGCCGCGGCTCAAACTGCCTGAAATATTCAAGCTGTCTGCAGATCCAGCTGGCTCTTTTCTGCAGCTTTTTTTCGACAGCAGAAATTTCTGCGCTGGCCGGCGCTTTTACAACAACAGTTCGATCGGGATGAACGGCTATTTCCAGAGTTTTACGGTTAGAAAACAGCAGGTCATAATCAATGACTCTGCCGCCGAATTTGAAAGACCGCAGGTCATTTCTTTCTGTCTGGATCATTTAAAGCTCCTGTGTCTGGCTACCTGCAGAACCTTTTCAATAATCTCATCCATCTGATCGATTGAAAGATCGAGCCCTCTGCGGCTTTTCACTTCATCGAAAAGATAGTCGTCAATTGCGTTAATCACCTGCTTCTGCGCATCTTCGTCATCCCAGAAGTGAACTTTTCTGTGAGCCGACAAAATTTCGTGAATTGCGGCTGCGGTGTCTGCGGCTATCTGTTCAAGTTCATTTTCAGGGAAGTCCTTTTGCCCGAAAAAGGTTTTTAAAACCCCGAAATAAGCCAGAGCGTCATCATTGCCGGCGAGTTTTTCAGGCACATCGTCGTGAACCCTGCCAACAACTTTTGTTCGTATCTCTGCAACCTTTTTCAGATAATCGAGGTCAGAAATGCGCTTTGCCCTGAAATCATCTATCGCCTGCTGAATAAGCTTAGAGAATTTGTTGTAGAAAGCCGGGTCCTCTTCCATTTTTTCACAGATAACCTTTTTGGTTGCATGCGCAATAATGTCAGCTTTTGAAGCCGTTGACCTGGCATTTTTACCGACCCCCTGTTCGTCTTTGATCTGATTGAACATTTTGTCGTCGAAGATATTGACCGGCTCGTTCAATTGAACCACTTCACTGGCCATAATGTGAGTATCGAGAAGCTTTTTTATTCTGGGCTCATATTCGCGATAGTCGACGGCTTCAGCGTAGCGCAGCTTGACTGCGGCCCGCAGCAGCTGGAATTTGCGCAGATCCTTTTTGTAGTGCTGCAATGTCTGATCATCAACCTCTGAAAGGAAATATTCAGAAGAAAGAGCCAGACCGAGGTTTTTGGCATAATCAGAAAGGCGCTCATAAAAATCAGCTCTTAATTCATCGTCAGCCAGCAGCTTTTCATACTCTTCTTCGTCATAAGAATGTCTGACGGTTTTAAAAATGTCCCATAATGCGCTGTAGCGGTCAGGCAGCTGCTTGATTTCAGATTTAATCGAAGTGAGAGTGCCGGAAATTTCACCTTCATCAAATCCTTCAAAAGCACTATACATGGTAAGTGCCCGGTCGAGTTCGCCGAGAACGCTGGCGTAATCAACAATAAAGCCGTATTCCTTGCTGTCGTAAAGACGGTTAACTCTTGCGATAGCCTGCAGAAGGGTATGTTCACGCAGAACCCGGCATAAATACAGAACCACATTGCGCGGGGCATCGAACCCGGTAAGAAGCTTGTCTACAACAATGATTATTTCGAGATCATCGCCGTATTTGAATTGATTGATCAATTGCTTGTTGTATTCTTCTTCGCTGCCGTAACGCTTCATCATCTTTGCCCAGAATTTAACGACAGCATCATTCGTCTCTTCATCGGTTTCTTCAAAGCCTTCGCGCATGTCAGGCGGCGAAATCATCACTTCTGACGAAACATGTCCGATTTCATTGAGAAATTCATGGTATTTAAGCGCCGCCGCTTTGTTCGGCGCAACCAGCTGCGCTTTAAAGCCGGTTCTCTGCCAGTTCGCACGGTAATGTTCGCTGATATCGAAGGCTCGCATGTAGATCACCTGCTCGGCTTTATTCAGCATTTCCGCTCTGGCATACTTTCTTTTGAGATCCGCCTGCTGCTCTTTGCTGAGGCCCTGGGTGTGGCGCTCAAACCAGAGATCAACCGCCGCCTGGTTCTGGGTCATTTCCACATGCCGGCCCTCATAAAGCAGGGGCACGACAGCGCCGTCGGCAACGGCCTGAGTAATTGAATAATGCGGTTCGAGCAGTTCCCCGAACTTTGTAAAGTTGTTTTTCTCTTTCTTCAGGAGCGGCGTGCCGGTAAAGCCCAGATAGCAGGCATTCGGAAACATCTGGCGCATGCGCGCAGAGAACGAACCGAATTGCGTGCGGTGCCCCTCGTCGACCAGAACGAAGATGTCTGATGATTCATCCTGGTATTTTCTGGCGGTATAGGCTTTGTCGAATTTGTGAATCAGGGTGGTAATGATGCCGGCTTTTTTTTCGGCAACAAGCTCAAGCAGATTCCTGCCGGAAGTGGCCCGCCTGGCATCGAGACCGCATGCGGCAAAGGTGTTGCCCAGCTGCCGGTCGAGGTCATCGCGGTCGGTAACCAGCACGATTCTCGGGTTCAGCAGATCGGGGTCGAGTGCAAGGTTTCTTGCCAGCAGCACCATGGTCAGAGATTTGCCTGAGCCCTGGGTTTGCCAGATAATGCCGCCTTTGCGGGCGTTCTGATTTTCAAACTGTTTAACCCGCTGCAGCGTTGATTTGATGACAAAATACTGCTGGTATCTGGCGATTTTTTTTATGCCGCCGTCGAACAGGGTGAATTTCCAGGCCAGTTCGAGCAGTCTTTCCGGGCGGCAAAGTGAATATAGAGCCTTATCCTGTTCGGTAACAAGTCTGTCGTTGTTAAAGAATCCGTCGGGCAGACCGAAAATCTCTTTTAATTTTTCGGCCGTGTCTTTTGGCAATGCCTCGTTAACGGTCTTTTGCAGAGCCGCATGTTCGCGGCTGCCGTCTTCGAGATTCGCTTCTTTCCAGATGGCCCAGAATTTGGCCGCTGTTCCGGCTGTGGCATACATTGCGGCGTTTTTATTAACCGCAAGAATTGCCTGAACATAAACAAAAAGCCTGGGAATATGGTCATCGTTCTGGTTGCGAATCGCCTGTGAAATTGCCTGTTCAAGGCCAATCTGCGGGGCCTTGCATTCAATTACGCAGAATGGAATTCCGTTAACGAAAAGAACGATATCGGGCCTGACAGTTTCTGTGCTTCTTGATTTTTCAACGCTGAACTCGACGGCGGCATGAAATTTATTGCGCCCGGTATTGCGCCAGTCTATGTAATTAAGGTTAAAGCTTTTCGAATCGCCTTCGATTGTCTGTTCAAGGGCGGTGCCAAGGGTAAGCAGGTCATAAACCGCCTCGTTGGTCTTTAACAGGCCGTCATATTTGATGTTTTTAAGTTTCTGAATGGCAGTCTGTATATTCTCTTCGCTGAACAGGTATTCGCCGCCCCTGTATCTGATCCGGTTGATTTCTTTGAGCTGCCTGCGCAGAATATTCTCAAGCAGAACATTGGAAGCCCGGCCCTGCCTTTCTTTGAGCGCCTCTGCCGGCGATATAAACTCAAACCCCAGATTGATCAGCAGCTGCACCGCCGGAACCTGCGACAGATATTTTTCGTTAATTTCAAAATGAGTCATGGCTTTATTCCGAGGGCATGCCAGTATGGCTTGAAGGCTGATTCAACCACATCTGCCATCAGAACCAGAAACGGCCTGTAATCGTTTTTTGTATGGGCACAATCCAGCGCTTCGTAGTATTCCAGGCGTTTTTCTACAGGCAGAACAGCCGGTGGGAAGCCGCTTTTCATAAGTTCCAGGTTCATCAGAAGTCTTGCAGTTCTGCCGTTTCCGTCGACAAACGGGTGAATTTTAACGAAATCGGCATGCACTCTGGCTGCTCTCTCTACCGGATGCAATGCCGGGGCCTGATTTTGATACCAGTCGATAAACCTGTTCATTTCGCTTTCCACATGCAGAGCATCAGGTGGAACATGCTCGGCGCCGGATATGGTCACGTTGATTTTGCGATAGATTCCGGCGTTTTTATCATCGATATTTTTCAAAATCAGCTGATGCAGTGATTTGATCTGCCAGGCCGAAAGGGGTGCGTTCTGCTGCAGCAGTTCTTCGACAAAATGGATGGCATCGCGGTGGTTAATGGCTTCAAAATGCTCCCGCATCGTCTTGCCGCCGACCGTAATGCCTTCGAGAGCTACCTTGGTTTCTTTCAGGGTAAGGGTATTGCCTTCGATTGCATTCGAGTTGTATGTCCAGCGCAATACAAGATCTTCATGAAGATTGCTCACGATTTCAGCGGGCAAAGGCCTGTATGAATCCAACTTTTGCTTCAAAACATCCAATTTCTGGTAATCAATCATAATATTAACAATCCTTCTGCTGCCCAGTGGCTACATTTGAGCGGTTACACATATTGCTTTCCTGCTGCAAATTATGATGCTTTTAAATTTAAAAAAAAGTGACTACCTATAACCACGGCCGAATTCTGGGCAAAAAACACCTAGTCTCGTTGGTCCAAATTGAGAATGTCCTTGGACTGCTTTTTCCAATATTTTTCGTCGTTGAACCCAAAAGTATGACAGCAACTTTGGTAGTTCATAATCACTCTAATCGTTCATAAGGGTAAACATTCTTAAAATTCCTGTGAAGAAATGAACCGAGTGAAGGCGATGTTTTAAACTCTTCAAAAAGAAAAGCAGGTACTCCACGGTAAACATACAAACTACTATTGTTGAATCTGACATATGCGTCTTGAGACGATTCATCATATCCAATTGACGCAATGCTGGACGAGGATACAGGAACCATTTCGGGCATAGACATACTGTTTCTCCTTAGTTAAAACTTTGATTTCTCCAGTTAAGGATCGCTTGTGTGTAATCTTTTCCATCTGGTTTTGGTTTTACCCACTGTTTTGAAACAATGGGGTCAGAACTTTTGAGGGAATAGGGAGCTCGAAAAATCTTGATCCGAGAGGGAATTTTCACAGCTTCTCCTGTAACAATAGCTTCACCAGTACGTAAGCTTGATAGAACATCAGCCATTGTTTGTAAGTCATCTTGCATGGCCCCAGAAATATGACTTCGATCTTTGGCATTGTTCATTCGCAAGGCAATCATGGTACCGCATTGGCTAAGCACAGTTTCATTCAATTCAGATGGTCTCTGTGTTACCAATAGTAGACCCACGCCATATTTTCTGCCTTCTTTTGCAATGGCTTGAACAATTCGAGATGATGAAGAGTCTTCACCAGACTTTAAGTAGTTATGAGCTTCCTCTAGAACAACAAAAAGAGGTTGTGATTTTCCGCCAACGCTTGTTTTTTGAGCCCAAAAAAGCGCATCGTAGATGGCTTTCAGTAAGACCCCCGAAATAGATTGCATAATTTGAGGTGGTACCCCAGATAGGTCTATGATGGACGCGATTTTATCGTGACAAAGCCAACTTTTGAACAATTGGTCAATGTCATTTGAAATGGCTCCAGATATTTGGGGCGAATATTGCTTGCCATTAAATAGAAATGAAAATCTAGGATCTAGAATTCTTGACTTCATTCCGTCAAGAAACGATAAAATACCCTTTCGAGAATTATTTGCAAATGGAGCAGAAGATCCAAGACCACACAGAGGATATTCATTAGGGATTAGTTGATCAGCACTACCTGCTTTAACCAACTTTGTTGGTGTAATTCGGTTGTTTTCAAAAGTTAATCTTTCAAAATCATCTAATTCAAACCAAAGCTGCTTAATAGAAAACGGAATAGGACTATCGACCGAGATGCTTTGGGTTCTTACGCCTTGGTGGTTTTGAAGGTTTGTTAGCTTCATGCTGTAGATTTTTTCTCGTATATAATCTTTTTGTCCATCGTTCAGACTGCCTGGAAAAATAGAAATCAATTCGTCAAATGGCAAAGCCCAGTAAGGAATTTCTAGCTCTGTTTCATTGTTTGTTGCACCGATCTTGAATACGTTTGCTATGTCAGACAAAGTATCCCCATATTCCCCGTGAGGATCAATAATCAGAATTCTTGCACTCGGAAAATTCCGTTGAGCTATTGAGCGCAATAATACGGTGACAGCATTTGATTTCCCGCTGCCTGTTGACCCAAGAAGAGCACAATGTCTGGAAAGCAGTTTGTTCAGATCAATTCGAGCATCTAAACTTTCTGATGCGCTAATATTTCCAATAATAATGGAGCTTTCGTCAACTGAATTTCGTTCTACACCATAAACAATTTTCAAGTCCTCAATAGATACCAAGTGAACAGTGTCTCCCGTCGTGGGAGATTGCAGAACCCCCCGCTCAAAACGATTTCCAACTTGTTCACCAACAAGAACTGCTTTTAGCCATCGGTTCCCCTGAATAACTGAAGGATCGGTTTTTGCTAGTTCTAATATGGCTTCTGGAATCGCAGAGGCGCCGACCTCAGTTACAATGCCATATAGCTGAGCGTATCCAAGAGGTATTTTCACAAACGAGCCAATTTGACCAATGCGATAAACCACGCCATCAATGACCGGCATGTTAGATTGGTATAGGTCTTTCATGCGGATTGAAATAGAGTTCCCAATTACGCTTTCTACGGTTCCTATTTCGGTCGACGCCATTATTTTTCTCCCTCGGAAGAACCCGAAACCATCATGTTCTCAAGAAATGAAACTGTCTTAAAAAAATCTGGTAGAACGAAAGTGCCTGTTCCTGTCCAGACTTCATCACCTTTCCCTTTAGCGCCAACATCAGCAGTTGCTAAAAAGTCTTCGTCAAAGTATGTATTGACTTGCGGGGTGTCCTCTTTAGATGGCTCGCTTTTAAGTTTCCATGTGCCATACTTGCAACCAATAACGGCCGAAGAAGTTCCATAGGCCGAAATTCGGCTGCAACTTTCTGCAAGCTTTCTAAGCTCATTGTTTGGATCTACAAGCGATGCCTTTCCGTTTGCGTTTTTATCGAAGTGTAAAGCAAATACATGAGATTTGTCGCTTCGTTTAAGTGAAGAGACGATCCGCTCATTAATATGCTCATCCCCAAAAGAATATCCACAGGTGATTAGAATGGAATCGGGTTGCTGCAAAAACGAGAATATGCGATCAATCAGGCATACATAAGGCTGTTTCTTGGAGTCGTGGTATTTAAGATGGGAGGGATAAATCAACATTTTCCCTTCAGAGTGATGTTTCTTAACTACTCGTCCTTTTGTTTCGTTGTAATCCCATCCAAGCGATCCATGCAGTTTCCAAAGTTTGACTAGTTTAGGATAGGCCTGAATATCATCAACTGCCTCTGGACAGAAAAAAGGTTCAAAGCTTCCTGAAAATCCATCATAGAAAGGAACTTGGGCCTCTTCTAGGCCAAGTTCAAATAAGAAATCGTAGTTTGTCGTAAAAATTTCAATAGGATGCCTCCGATTGACTCTTCCGATCCATTGAGCAAATCGATGGTGGGTGGTCTTTCCTATTAATTGGGGAGTGCTTCCAGAAAATTGACCATGGATAGAAACCTTCTTCAAAATTTTCTCTTTGACCTGCTCAATCAGATTTTCAAATTGAGTTCGCCCGAGTCCGTTAAATTGGCCTGATGAAACCAATATTTTTTTTGACTCCAGGTTTGATAGGATTTGCTCAATATTAAACCTATCGTCACCTAATTCTGTTTTAATTTCGGATAAGGCCGCTTTATATGTCGCATCCTTATTTAATTCAGTTACAATTTGATCTGTTAATTGTTTAATAGCAGGAATGGTTACACCAATGTGCGAATTTGAAAGTGAGGTTCCAGCTCCAAAAAGAAACCCGATTTTCTTCTTGTCAGATGAAAGAATCTGTAATAAGCCTTTGATATATTCTGATGGATCGTGTGTAATACTCATAATCCTCCTTAATTGTATTTATTTATTCGCCATTGGCCGGTTAACAGTTTCTGCATCAGGCCGCGCTTCTGGGATTTGTATTTTTCTGCCAGCAATTTTAGAAAACTCATTTCTTTCTGACTGGCTTCCAGTAACTCTGCGATTTTTTGCTGTTCTGCAAGCGGTGGTAAGGGCATCTTAACTTCGCCAAAATGATGGAATTTCAGATTCCATGTATCGGAGGTTAAGCCCTGAGAATATCGATAGAACCGATGAATCATAAATGGAACCTTAAAAAGAAAAGCGATAAACTTTGGATCGACTTTTTCTCCTGGAATACAAATGGTGTATGCCGGACTAACAACTCCCTCCAGTGATGACAAGGCTGAAACCCCCTGCCACATCCTCATGGTATTGTAACCAATATCACCAGGACAAATCCTGAGATACTTGGATTTGTCATCGTTTGAGGTGTCTTTGCGGTTGGTGTCTTCTCTGTAAATAACCCCTTCGTTGTTAGTAATAGAAAGCAGTGGCAGATCTTCTCTATTAGTTTCTCTGCGCTCTTCGAAAAGGTTTTTAAGCCTCGTTTCCTTCCATTTTCCATTGTCCGTGGGCAAGCAAATTAACGTGTTAAGTAAGTGTTTGAATTTTTTCTCTTTCGCCTGAATCAGGCGCTCGGTTTTTTCGATGGCTTCATCCCAGGTGGCAAGAAGATCGGCAATGGCTTTTTGTGATTGCAAAGGGGGGAATTTTATCTGGAAATTTTTTAGAAGGTCAGTGTCAATTCGGCCTGTACCGTGCCCGGCAGAATCAACCAGATCAAGGAGCATTGACTTCTGAAAGCGAAGATACAACACAAGGTATATCGGTAGGATTGTTTTTGAGCAGACAAGAGCTTTAATGTCTTGATTAAAAGCGACGGATTGACTTGTCAGGCATACGGGAACATCTTTGTGTAAAGTCATGCCACGAACTAATATGAGGATTGAGTTTTCTGGTGTAATTTTGGCGTTCTTAAAGCCTTCGTTGGTTAGATGGTCTAGTGATTCTTTGATAATCAAAGATTTCAAATCTTTGGCAGTAACCCATGGGAATTCTCCGCCCCAGAAATCTGCTCGATTTTTATTTGGAGTGCCACCAGAACTAAATTTTGCTAACTCTTCAAGACGTTCAAGATTCCAGCCGTCTGGTAATTTCATTCTTTGTCCTCCGGCTTTTGGGGGAGTTCGCTGGTTTTGATCATCTTTTTTTCAGCGGATTTAACTCGTCTTTCAAGCTTTTTGAGATCTTCTTCGGGGGGCAGTTCTTCGGGTTTGATACCGCGTTCCACGAGCATATTCCGCACGCTTTTATTATTTTGAACATGCTCCGTGGTGATAGAGGGTTCACCCTTCAGATCGTTCTGTTTCACGTTATGATTGGTGATTTCTGTTGCAAGATTCTTGGCTGCAATGGTAACTGTCGGCAGAAAGTCAGCCAGAGGCCTGCTGTCTGGAGTTCCAAGTTTTTTCTTCATTTGTGCGGTAGTGTTGCCACCAAAAAGCGCGGAATCGCCTTTAGAGCGGATGCGCCCGAATCCAGATTCATCAACCCCGCGTTCAAAAATATTTTTTGAAAGCTCTGTTTCAGACTCAGTGAGCTTTTGCCTGGCAAGAAGGCGCTCCTGAAGACGGATGCGCTCTTCAATAATCTCCTGTTTGCGTGTCTGTAAGGCAAAATAGGTTTGTGCAAAAGCGATTTCTTCTTTACGCGGATCACCATTCTGGGCGATCAGGTAACATGCGTAGCGGGTCAGCATGACATCATCTATCGTTCGCTCTGATCCCAGGCCGATCTTGACCATTTTCGTGACGTCACGAAAATGGTTGAAAACATCTCCACCAGCGCCTTTGCAAGCATCGGTCGCTTTGCTTATGACTTTGATAAAATTTTCCCATCGATCATAACCAAGCGCAGACATCAGATCTCTGGCATACCAGAATTCGAATTCCACGTCTGGAAGTCGCTGAGCAATCGCATCAAAAGAGCTTTTCAATTTAACGATAGATTCAGTATTCATTGCCGCCCCTCTCTGGTTCTGATTGCCATGTTTGTTGGTGAATTTTTAAAGTTGTCCATATCCAGGATATTATCGAAATGGTCTTCTAAAGGCGCACCAGACCATTTCGTTGATTTCACCGAAATGGTTTTATTGCAGACCTGAAAATCACTGCTCATTTTGATTCCCTCTGGATTTGCAAAATTTTTTCGGCCATCTGGAGGGCATTTCTCTTTGGCCGCCCTTGCCGATTTCGATCATCTCGTGCATCTCCACGAAATGATTTGACACCGGCTGACCGCTGTTTGCGCAAGCCTTCTTAGCCTTTTCGATGACCGGTAAAAAGTTTCGATATTCCGCATAATCCAGAATTTTTCCCAGTTGACGGGCCAGCCAGAATTCTTCACCCGCATTATTGGTCTGTCGGATGTCCTCAAATGTCTGATGGTGAATATGTTCGAGATTCTTGTTCACTGCGCACCTCCCATAAGTTGATTGCAAAAGTGCATAATCATTTACCTCTGAATCTGCGCAATTTTTTCGGCCATCTGGCGGCGCACCTCGACAAGCTCTTTTTCAAGTCTGTCGATCTCGACCTGAACCGCGTCGATATCGATTTCTTCTTCTTCTTCGAAAGTGTCGACGTAGCGCGGAATATTGAGATTGAAATCGTTTTCTTTAATCTCTTCGAATGTCGCCAAATGCGCATACTTTTCGACTTCCCGGCGGGCTTTGAAGGTATTCATGATCTTGTCGAGATGCTCGTCAGAAAGGGTGTTCTGATTTTTGCCGGAAGTGTATTCGCGGCTGGCATCTATGAAAACCACATCTTTGCAGGATTCCCGTGCACCGCCTTTTTCGCGCGCCCGGTCAAAAACCAGTATGGCTACCGGAATATTGGTGGTCGGAAACAGATTCCCCGGCAGGCCGATGACCGCATCGAGCAGATTTTCTTCGACCAATTTGCGGCGGATACGGCCTTCGGCAGCGCCCCTGAAAAGAACACCGTGCGGAACTACCACGGCGACGCGCCCGGCCTTTTCTATGGCGATCTCGATCATGTGGCTTATGAACGCCCAGTCGCCCTTGCTTTTGGGTGGAACGCCACGCCAGAAACGGTTGAACTGGTCATTTTCCGCGTTTTCCGCGCCCCATTTGTCAAGAGAAAATGGCGGATTGGCAACGACACAGTTGAACTTCATCAGGCGGTCATTCTCTACGAGCAGCGGGCTGTTCAATGTGTCGCACCACTCAATGCGCGCACTGTCAAAACTGTGCAGAAACATATTCATGCGGCAGAGCGCCCAGGTGCTGCCATTGGATTCCTGCCCGAAAAGAGCGAAGTTGCGATCGTTAACCTGCCTGGCCGCCTGAATTAAAAGACCGCCAGAACCACAGGCCGGGTCACAGATTCTATCGCCGGCCTTCGGCGCAGCAAGCATCGCCACGAGCTCGGTAACCTTGAGCGGCGTAAAGAATTCGCCGGCTTTTTTCCCGGAATCTGAGGCAAATCTCTCGATAAGGTAGATATAGGTATTGCCGATTACATCTTCGGCAACCAGACCCGGGCTCATGTTGAGCTGAGGCTTGTGAAAGTCTTCGAGCAGGTCTTTCAGGCGCCGGTTGCGATCTTTGGTCTTGCCAAGATTGCCTTCGCTGTTAAAATCGATGTTTCTGAAAACGCCATCGAGCTTGCTTTTGTTGGCTTCTTCAATGTGGTCGAGAACTATATTGATCAGCTCGCCAATATTGCTTTCGGCACGGCGGTCATAAAGGCTGTAGTAAGTTGCGGGAAACTCATCGATGACGGTTTCTTTGCCGGTCTTTTCATTTTTCTCGGTCAGTTTGACCCAGGGCAGCACAAAGCGCTCACGCTCGAGTTTTCGCCGGATTCTGACGTCGTCGTCGCTGTATTGCTTCTTGTAGGTATCGTAATGATCCTGCCAGACATCTGAAATATATTTCAGAAAAAGCATCACGAGAATATAGTCTTTATACTGTGCCGGGTCGACAACCCCGCGGAAAGTGTCGCAGGCAGCCCAGGCGGCGTTGTTGACATCTTTCTGGTCGATTCTGCTGTTCATTTTCATTCTCCTTTTGCTGCCTGCATAAGCAGGTTGGAAACGTATTGCGCTTTTTTTTCTGCGATACTTCTGAGCAGGCTTGTTTCACGTTCTGAAAGGGCTGCCAGCTCGATAATTGCCCTTTGCGTCGATAATGGCGGAAGAAAAATTTCAAGGTCTTCGATTGCTTCTTTGCCCACCATTTTCTGGGCGGTGCCCGTAGCCTGGCTGGCGAAGAAGGCCTGCGCATCTCTCTGCGACAAAAACCAGTTGAGATACTCAGGTAAAACCTTGTCGGTGTCTTTGACTCTGATTCTGAGAAGAGGCGCAGCTACCACAGCCGGGCCGGGATCGCCGCTCAATATGGCGGAAGAGGTTATCAGACCTCGTGACCTGAATATGAGATCGCCCCGGCGAACGAAGTGGTGCGATTTAACTTCAGACATTGAAATTTTGAGCAGATCATCAAACGAGACGGTATTGTCTGCGAGCAGGTCTTTCATTTGAATGACCGAAAGCTCACCGGCTTCGTCGGCATCGAGTCTGGACCGGAAAGAGTAGCCGGTCTGAACTGTCGCCAGGTTTTTTAATTTAACCTTCATGCCTCAATCCTGATTTTTCAAAAATGTCGTTACTGTAAATTTAGCAAAACATAGAAAAATCGTCAAGATATATTATGCAAAAATGTTATTACTGTAAAATATTTGATTTGTCGTTGGTAATGTTTTATTAAAAACCGCTTTGCAAAAAGAAAATTTGTCAGCTTTTGCTGTTCGTATCGTGCGCGGCCCGCCGGTAACAATAGCGCAACCAGGCGATTGCAGCAACGGCGGTGCCCAGCGCGATTACCTGCGAGGGCGACAGATGCAGAGGCGTAAAAAAGCCGCCGCGGTCGTCAGCCCGCACAAATTCAACCATGAAGCGAAAACAGCTGTATGAGAGAAGGTATATGCCGCCAATCCGGCCCGGAACCGGCATTGAGATGGCGGAAGCTTCTTTTGTTCCATCGGTAGTAGTTTTTTCTAAGCTGGCCCGCTTATTGAGGCTGTGCAGCGACCAGAGAAAGAGGAGAAAAAGAAAACCGGCTTCGTAGAGCTGCGTCGGGTGCCGGGCAACATACTCGCCGCGATTTTTGAAAACCACACCCCACGGAAGAGTGGTTACTGCGCCATAACAACAGCCGCCGGCAAAGCAGCCGAGGCGCCCGAGAAAATGGCCGAGCCCCAGGGAAGGGGCGACCACATCGACCACATTGCGCATTTCCATGCGGTGGTAACGCGTATAGAAAATCGCCACAAATATGGTCGCAAGCAGGCCGCCAAAGAAAACCTGACCGGTATTTTTGAAGTCGAACCAGCTCGTCACGGTTGGGAACCGCTCAGGGTAAAGAAGAACAAAAAGCAGTCTGGTGCCCGTAAGTGCCGAAATAAGAATCCAGACTGATCCGTTCAAGGCGCGCGCTCTTGAAATGCCACATTTCGGGGCATTGTATATGCCGAGCAAAATGGCAAAGGTAAAAGCTGATGCCTGCAATATGTTGTAAAGGCCGATGCGGTAAATATACTGTGCAAACATGGGTTTCTGACCTTACCCTTCGCGGTTTTGAGAAGCTTTGATCATTTCCTTCTCCACAATTTCTGCGAGACCTTTGATCGTAAGCCCCGGTTTGAAGAATACCATCTTTTGCAGTCTTATTGAAAAAACCTTCTCTATTCTTAGAATCAGTTCAACAACGGTAAATGAGTCGATGCCAAGACCGGAAATCGGCTCATCGACAGAAATCTTAACAAGATCGAGACCGAGAAATCTTGCAATCTCACGTGCAAGAATTCTTGCCAGTTCGAGATGTCTTTCTGCCGGCGGCATTGCCAGAAGTTTTTCCAGATCAGAATCGCCGGCACTCTGCCTGTCGGCGCTGTTGCCGCCAAGTTTCGCAAACTTCGGCGAATCGGCAATCTGCCGGTTGAACTTTGCTACTCTGACCCAGTCAGCATCATAAACGCCAGACACCGGAATCTTCTCCCTCAACCCGCAGCAGATGACCTGCCACGCCGTTTCAAGACTTATTTCGCTCATGCCCAGACGCAGCAGATGGTTTCTGACTTCTGAATTGCGGGCGACATACCCGGTTTCTCCCATGGGGCCCCAGCTGATTGTGAGTGCCGGCAGGCCATGCAGCCGGCGATACTCAGCCAGAGATTCGAGAAAAAAGTTGGCGGCCGCGTAATTGCCCTGGCCGGCATTGCCAATCGCCGTCGAAATCGAGGAATAGCAGATGAAAAAATCCAGATTCATGCCCAGAGAAAGGGTGTGCAGATTCCAGGCCCCGCTGATTTTCGGGTCGCACACCTTTTTCAGTCGTTGCGCATCCATATTCATAAGTGTAGCGTCGTCGAGCACCATGGCGGCGTGAACGATTCCCTTCAGCGGTGGCAGAGACTGCCCGAACTTTTTCATCAGGCCGGCAACCTGCTCTGCGTTTGATACGTCGACGCATTCAGCCGTAACTCTGATTCCCTGATTTCTGAATTCGGCAAGCGCGGCTCTGGCTTCATCACTCGCCGCTCCGCTTCTGCTGACAAGCACGAGGTTTTCTGCTCCGCATGCTGCCAGCCACTTTGCGGTAGCCAGACCAAAACCCCGTAATCCACCGGTGACCAGATATGAACCATCTCTGGTCAGCGATATCTTGCCGTTGTTCGCGGCGATGGTCACCTCTGAGCCGGCAAAGGAAATGACGCACTTGCCAATGTGCAGGCCCTTGCTCACATTTTTAAAAGCCTGACCGATATCTGCCATCGGGTAAGCCCTGAAAGGAAACGGAGGATAAGACCCATTCTGCACACATTCTCTAAGCTCTTTCCAGAGATCGCAGAGCGTCGCTTCGCTCATGCGCTCGAGGTCGAAGGCATGCAGCGCGATACCCTTTTCCGGAAAATACACTTTCAGAGATTCGTTATAAATGTTGCTGATATCGATGAACCGCCCGGTAACAGACTTCAGAATCGACATGCTTTTGCGGATAGCCTTACCGGGCAGCGTATTCAGAACGATATCGACACCCGCACCGTTCGTCAGATGGTTTATTTCATCGGCAAACCTCAGTGAACGCGAGTCACCGACATAGCCGATGCCGAGAGCCTTGAGGAAGTCTCTCTTTTCGGCGCTGCCGGCGGTGGCAAAAACCTCTGCTCCGGCTTTTCGGGCAATGTTTATCGCCGCCAGCCCAACCCCGCCGGTCGCGGTATGAATCAGAATCCGTTCGCCCGCTTTGATTTTCGCCAGCATTACCAGGGCATAGTGGGCGGTCAGGTAAGAAACTGGCATGGCCGCTGCTTCTTCGAAGGTCAGATGCCGGGGTTTATGAATCAGGTTTTCTTTTCTGACTGTCGTATGGCTGGCGAAACTGTTGTAAACCAGGCCCATGACCTCGTCGCCAATCTCAAATTCGTCGACACCTGTGCCTTTGGCAACGACAACGCCCGCACATTCGATGCCGAGCTTCGCAATGAGACTGCTGTCGTAAGCGGCAAGCTGCTCAAAGGCACCGGTCGTTTTCAGAACATCTTTGACGTTGACGCCGGTGGCATGGATCTTTATCTCAATCTCGCCCACGCCTGGCGCTTGTCTTGACTTCTCGACAAAGGTCAGACTGTCGATAGTGCCCTGCCGGCCTTTTTCAAGGCAGAACGAAACCTTATCGCCCGGCTCTTCTTCTTCATGCGCCCTGCTGCCCTTGAGTGCCAGCCGATGCACGAAGCGGCAGGCATCTCTTAAAACGAATTCATCTTCATTATCGGGATTTACGATGAACCTGGCCAGATTCTTCAATTCGATAAGTGAAGGTTTCGGGCTGATATCGACGGTTCTGAATCTGATCTCAGGGTTTTCAGTAGCCATTACCCTGGTCAGCCCCCAGATTGGCGCCTGCTGCAGAGCCAGTTCCCGAACTCCTGCGAGCGGTTGCACGCCGCCAGTAATCATCCACAGGGAAACGGCTTTAAAAGTTTCCTGCTGCGCCAGGCTTTGCAGGAGATAGATGTCATGCAGGCAGTTCGAATCAGACTCCAGCCCGTTTCTGGCAATGTTCCACAGGTTGATGATTCTTATCGCCTTTGCCTGACCATGCCCGACAAATTTCAGCACTTCGTCGTAATGGCCGGGCTGTTGCGGGTTTATCGCGAGTTTTGCCGGGTTCGACGTGTCGAAATTCTCTGCCTGGTAAACCAGTCGCAGATCTTCAATGCCACTCTTTCTGAGCAGATCCGCAAGCTTTTCGGCTATACCGGTCGAATCGGCCAGAATTACGCAGCAGTAAGGGTCTTCGGTCGCTGCGCCAGCATGCCCGCGAACTGGCAGTTCCAGCAGATCAGAGTTTTCTGCCGGTGCGGCCGGCGCCTTTCGGGCAATTACCAGTTGCAGTCCGCATGGATTAACGGTATCCGGTGGGAAAACAGTTTCGGCTTCAGCGAAGCCGTTGCTTTTAAGAACATCGACCCAGTCGATCTTTTCGGTTTTTTCGTTTATGAAGTTGTACCAGCTGAATTCGCCGGCCGGTTCGAGAAGAATGAACATTCCACCTGCCGCAGTCACCCGGAAAAGGCTGTCAATTGCCATGTGCACATCTGAAACATTGTCGAATACCATGCTTGAAATAACGAGATCAAAGGCATTCAGAGGCAATTCCTGTTCTTCGGGTTTCTTCTTCAGATTGAAAATCCGGTATTCAATAAAATCTTTCGCGGAAAACCTGCTTCTCGCCTGGCTCAAAATCTCTTCAGAAACATCGGTATAACAGTAGCGGGTTCTGTTTGCGGGCAGCAGAGGCAGTATGGCCGACGTCAAAGCCCCCGTTCCTGCGCCTGCTTCGAGAACTCTGACCATGTGCCCTTCCGGCAGGTTCTTCAGAATTGCCTTTATCGCAAGCTGCACCGACTTGTTACCCAGCCTGAAAGTCGGTGAATCTTTAAAAAAATGGTCGTATGTCTGAGAATTGTTCGCGAAATGCAGCATCGCCGGCTCGATCTGACCGCTCAGGCGCTGTGCCAGATGTGAACCGTATTTTTCAAGCATCGATAACTCACAACGCCAGCCGGGGTACTGGTCGAGCGATTTTCGCCAGCATTCGACAGCGCGCTCACCGGTTGTGGCTTCTACCAGTGCATATTCGTTCTCTTTGCCGGTTTTTATCAAAACCTGCTGTTCGACGAGCAGACGCAGAAAGTGTTCGAGCAGTTTCTGTTTTTCCGGGTCTGCTGCAAATCTTTCGTTCAGCTCTGGTGAAGAAAAAGACCTGATTTCTCTGAGATTCAACCCAGGCTGCTTAAATGCGTCAAGTATGTAAAGCAGGCAAAGCCGGTTCAACCTTTGAAATGCCGGATCACAGCGTGTTTCACTGTTACTGACTGCAATGAGTTTAAGCAGCCCTGCCTGCAGCTCATTCTTTAATTGCCCGACATCCGGCTGATAATGATTGCTGGGCGCCCCTTCGATGAGGCACTCTTCATCGATTTTCCAGGTGAACTGATAGAGCAGTTCATTGAGATTCTTATGCGCAATATCCTGCTGATCGAGCATTCTCTGACATGTAAAGCCATCGATTTTGAGCAGCAGGTCAGCGTCTGGCCCATAAATTGCCAGGTCTCCGGTCAGCCACCTGCTGCTTCGCTCTGTCAGCAAAGCATGGCAAAACAGCACTCTACCAGGCTTGGCGTGCAGCGATGCTCTCGCGAACCTCAGGGGCAGGTATGTTCCTTCGCCCCCGAATGCTCCGATAATCTGAAAACAGGCGTCAAGAGCCGAAGGATGAATATTGTAGCCGCTCAGATCCGCATCCTCAAGATTTGCCAGATTGATTCGACCAAATGCTTCATTATCACCGACCCACAGCTCTTCTATGCCGCGAAACATTCGGCCGTAGACGAGCCCCCGTTTGTTGAATTCGTCATACAGCGCCTCAGGCTCTATTTTTCGGTCGCAGCAGCCGCGCAACTCTGCAAATTCACCTTTGGGAAGTGGCTGCAGCATGTCGGCACTGCCAAAGCGGCCGCGGGCGTGCAGGGTCCAGTCGGTGTCATCCTCTTTCGATCTGCTGAATACCGAGAATTTATCGCCATCTTCTACTGTCATCTGCAGGCACGTTTCAACTTCTGGGTTGAAAAGCAGCGGTTTAAGCATTTCAATATCTTCAAGAACGGCGCCGTTTGCGCCATAAGTCTCTTTAAAAGCCGCAAATGCCATTTCAATGTAGGCTGCCGCCGGAAATACCGTTCCGCCCTGCACCACATGATCTTTCAGATAATGAAACAGACTTAAATCAATGACCGAGTTCCAGACTCTTCTGCCGGCATGCATCATGCCGCCGAGCAGTGGGTGCCCGTCTCTGATTCCGAGGCGGTATTTTCTCGATTCCTCTGATTCCAGCCAGCAGGGCTTGTTTTGCCAGGGGTATGCCGGCAGTTTTACCCGCCTGGCAGGCGATGGATACAGAGATTGCCAGGCAACCGGGCCACCGGCCGCATAAATTTTCGCGACTTCGCGCAGAATGGCTTTTTCATCGTCTTCACCGCGTTTGAGCGAATGAACGATGGCGCCCTTTTTTTCGGCCGTTACAAGGCTTTCGAGCATGTATGCCGATAAGACCGGGTGGGCGCTGATCTCGACAAAAATATCCGTATCGCCATTGATCAGCTCGTCAAGCGCCGTTTTGAAAAGCACTGGCTTTCTGATATTTTCTGCCCAGTAATCACCATTTATCAGGTTTCCGGCGATACCGGCACCGGTAACGGTTGAAATTACCTGAACATTTCCTGCGCCCGGTCTGATGTCGCTCAGACTCTCTCTGAGTTCGCCACATATTGAGTCCATGCCGGCGCTGTGATAAGGCACTTCGACCTTGAGAAAACGGTGAAAAATATTCTCGTTTTCGCACATTCGGGCAATTTCATGAAGAGACTCGATGTCACCCGAGAACGTTATCGCTTCTGCTGCATTAACCGCTGCAACCGATACCTTATCTGCAAATTGCTGCAGGAAACGGTCGGCGTCTTTTTCTGACAACCCGGCGGCCAGCATGCCGCCTGAACCGGCTTTTGTCTGCTGCAGACGGCTGCGGTGAAAGCATACTTTTACCGCATCTTCGAGGCTCAAAACCCCGGCGGCAAAATAGCCGGCCACTTCTCCGACGCTGTGGCCGACAATGGCGGCCGGTTTTATTCCCCATGCCTGCCATAGCGTGCTCAAAGCAGCCTGAACCGCAAAAATACAGGGCTGCGAAATCTGTGTTTCGTCGATGCGTGAGGTCTGTTCATCGGCAAACAGCTCTTCAACAAGATTCCAGGCTTGCGTGTGTTCTTGAAACAGCTGACTGCAGCGGTCTATGATATTTCTGCAGACCGGCTCATGCTGATAAAGACCCCGGCCCATGCCTCGCCATTGCTGGCCCATTCCTGAAAAAATAAAGGCGATCTGTAACGGTGTCTTTGGCAGTATCCGCCCATGTAGCACATCCGGCTTTGCCTCTGCCGAAGTATAGGTCTGCAGCAGGCAGGCCAGTTCGCTCTTCGTCGCGGCGACGAAAGCGGCCCGGAAATGATGCTGCCCCTTGTGAAACGCGGCTGAAGCGGCGATATCGGCAAGCTCTGCGTCTTTGCCATGCGGATCATCTTCGAGAAACCCGTGCATGTCGGCTGCCATGGCTTTCAGAGCTTCTTCGCTGCGTGCTGAAAGAGGAATTACAATTGGTAGAGGCCGCTCATTAGCAGGGTTGTCTTCATGGGCAGAATTCTGCCGGTGTTCGCGCAGAACGACGTGGGCATTGGTGCCGCCGAAGCCAAACGAATTAACCCCGGCAACCTTTGGCTTTGTACCGGTGTCAGGCCAGGCCTCGGTAAATGTCGGAACCCTGATGTTCAGCTCTTCGAACGGAATGTGCGGGCTGGGTTCGACAAAGTGAAGATTCGCAGGAATCTTTGCGTTTTTCAGCATCAGAGCGGCTTTTACCAGGCCGACCACGCCGGCGGTCGACTCGGTATGCCCGAGATTGCTCTTTGCCGAGCCGATGATGAGTCGGTCACTTTTTGCGCGGCTCTGCGAAAGCACGGTTCCGATTGATCGGGCTTCGATCGGGTCACCAACCGGGGTGCCGGTGCCGTGTGCCTCGACATACTGCACGTCATGCGGCTGAATTCCGGCCTTTTCGAGAGCCTCGACAATCACGCGCTTCTGGGCGTTTTCGTCAGGAACCGTCAGCCCGGCGCTTCTGCCATCCTGATTCACCGCACTGCCGCAGATCAGGGCATAAATCGGATCATTGTCTTTAAGGGCGTTCGAGAGTCTTTTTATCACCACAGCACCGGCGCCCTCAGATCTGACATAGCCGTTTGCGCCAGCGTCAAAACTTCGGCAGCAGCCATCAGGTGAAATAAAGCCGCCCTTGCACAGGGTCATGGTGGAGTCTGGTCTGATGAGAATCTGAATGCCACCAGCAATGCCGACATCGGTTTCGCCACTCAGAATGCTTTGACAGGCGAGGTGAACCGCAACCAGAGATGATGAACATGCCGTGTCAACAGCAACGCTCGGACCTTTGAAGTCAAATAAATAAGAAATCCGGTTTGCAAGAATCGAAATACCCATGCCGGTTGCCGAGTAGGTGCCATAGAGGTGGTGATCGTTGCGGTCAAAATTAAGATTTTCGTATTCATGTAAAGAAGCGCCGATGAACACTCCGGTTTTTGTTCCCGCAAGCTTTTCTGGGGCGATGCCGCCATCTTCAATGGCTTCCCAGGCGACTTCGAGCATTATTCTCTGCTGTGGGTCCATGAACCCGGCTTCGTATGGCGTAATACCGAAAAACTCCGGGTCGAAACCTGCAATGTCTTTTAAAAAACCGCCCTTGCGGGTGTAAACTTTTCCGATCCTGGTTCTGTCCTGATCGAAAAATGATCTGATGTTCCATCTGTCGGGTGGGACTTCGCTGAGCAGATTTCTGCCTTCAATCAGGGCCTGCCAGAATGACTCGGGGCTGTTGATGTCGCCGGGCAGCCGGAGGCCGATGCCAACAATCGCCAGAGGTTCAGACTGATGCTGCATTTCGCTTGTGTCCCATCACTATAAAGGCTTTCAAACAGAGCTGAAATTATATCTCATTCTGTTTCGATTTCTCAAAAAATACTTTTCCCCTTTACATGAGCCGTCTCAGAGAGCTAAAATGCCGGCTCAGGTTAAATATTTTGTTTAGAGTCAGAGAGTATCCCCCCCTCCGTCAAACTCGGCGTCTGAGCTCTTTACTTTTAATTACGCCTGCTACTCAGCCTTGAACTGTCCTGGGAGATTGTATGAAAAAGTGGAAAATTCTGATTGACTGCGTACTGCTTTGCTGTCTTCTTTCGCTGGTTGCGTGCAGGTTTGACCCCCTTGGTCTTTATGACGATTCTGATGATACCGGTGTGGCAGCTGTTATTGCCGGTTTTACGCCGGCGCAGATTCAGCAGATCGTTGATGACATCAAAAATGATAAGGCTGTTTTACCCGTTTCTCTCTCAGTACCAGCTTACAGTTTTTACCGGTTCGATTATTCAAATGTTGCCGGCGGTCATCGCGGCTCGACCATTCTCAGTTACGACCAGGCAGTTGGTTCGGCGCCCTATGGCATTGAAACGACGGCCCGGGTACTGATATTCGAGGCCATGAAAGCCAGGGCTGGCTATTCTTTCGACTTTTTCGCTTTTTCCGACGGTCTTGCAAAAGATCGCATCGGGTCGGTTATCAACGCCATTGCCGCCCAGTTTTCTGATACCGAATTTCTTTTGAATTCGAGTCAGAATATCGGCTCGACCACTCTGGTCATGCAGGCAGTCAATGATCTGGTCGGTAGCCTGCCCTTGCCGGCACCGGCAGATTTTGCGCCGGTAGCAATTGCCTCGCCGGCCGTCGATCTCGATCTTAAACCCGATTTTTCTGATCTCCCGGTAACTACTTTGACGACATTGTTTCTGAATGAAGACCTGCATACCATGTATGCCTCGATGACCGTTGTGGGTCTTGCCAATTACAGCCTGTTCACAAGCAATGTTCCCGCCGTTTCACAGCCCCGGCCGTCATTCCGTCTGCACAAGACCGATACCGAGCATAATATCACCCGCGATTATCTTGTTTCACTCGCTCCGATCGGTGCCACTGGTTCGGTCGTTATAAATCCCGCTTCTCCGCCGGCAGTAATTTCTGGTATTGCCTCAGCGCAGCTGGCAATCTCACAATCAGGTGACGGCCAGAAACTCGTTTTCACGTATTCCGGCGATCGCGGGGTTGCACAGACAGTCACAGCTGAATCTGAAAAGCTGGTGCTGGCATTTACTTATCGCGATGTATGGGATAAAGACAGCTGTGAGTCTTCGAAAGATTTGTTAGTGGGGCCGCTTGCCTACCTCAACCGGGCGGGGCCGCAGAAATTTGCCGGCGAATCTTTCAGTTTCGTAACTCCGGCAACGAAACTTCTTTGTATCGTTGTGGCAGACAATAAGCAAATCGCAACCTTTACTGCCGAACAGGGGGTTGCTGCCACTGCCGATTTTTCAGTTCCGGCCGGTCAGGTTGCAACTCTTGCCTGCTATATAATTCCGCCTGCGGCGCAGGACGTTGCAGAGCAGGCCAGAGCGGTTCTCATGACCGAATTTGCCTCTGAGACCCGTCCATTGGATGAACTGGAGACCGCAGGATGGAACGGTGCCCGCGCTGCTACACTCTCTGTGGAGCTTTCAGGTGACGGCAGAAGCATATCTGTTCCAGCCATGTTCAAGACCTGGTTTTACCCGGTCGGTACCTATGTTTACAACACCAGCCTGGATGAATTTACTCCGCAGGTGTTCAGAGAGATTGCAGCGCCGGCGTCTCCTGAGATCACTCTTGATATGAACGGATATTCTGAAGAACCCCGTTATGCTTTTTCTCTGCCCATTTATGCCGCGCCGATGGTTACCGGCATTACCTCCGGGGCTTTCAACACGGCAAAAACATTTTCAATTCAGGTTGTGGGTACAAGACTGTATGAATATTCTCTCGACAACGGAACGACCTGGAATGACTATTCTGGCCCGGTGACTCTTTCAAGCGATGGATCGTTTCAGGTCATTGCACGGGATAAAGCAAATAATTTCACTTCGACCCCTGTTACTCTGGCCATTGATACTGCCGCTCCCGGAGTTCCGACGATTACGGGTATCAGCAGCGGAATTTATGCTGACAGCCAGACATTTACGATAACCGGATCGGAGTCTGGTGCCACCATCTATTATTCTATCGATAACGAAGTCACAAGCCAGATTTACACAGAGCCGGTGACGATAAGTGCTGAAGGCACCGCAACCTGCACTGCATGGCAGATAGATGCATCCGGTAATATCGGGGCAAAGACCGCACCAGTTACCGTGACGATCGATTCTACGGCCCCGCAGGCGCCGACGATTACCGGCATTGCTACCGGCACTTTCAAGACCAGCCAGACCTTCACCGTAACCGGTTCAGAACCAGGCGGTTCTTTGTATTATTCGCTCGACAATGGCCTTACTGAATCGGTTTACACGGAGCCTGTAACCATATCCGCTGAAGGAACCGCTACCTGCACAGCCTGGCAGATAGATGCAGCTGGAAACAGCAGTGCCAGAGCTTCTGCTGTTACCCTGACTGTCGACAAAACCGCGCCTCAGGCGCCAGCTATTACTGGCATCACTTCAGGCATCTTTGCGCCGGGCCAGACATTTACGGTTACCGGGGCTGAGCCTGGTGGCGTTCTATATTATTCTCTCGATGACGGCCTTACGAGTTCGATCTATACAGAACCGGTGACGATAAGTGCTGAAGGCACCGCAACCTGCACAGCCTGGCAGATCGATGCCGCAGAGAATGTTGGTGCCAGAGCCACGCCCATTGTCGTAACTATCGACAGCAGCGCACCTCAGGCGCCAACGATCACGGGCATCACTTCCGGTATCTTTGCTTCGACCCAGACATTCACGATAACCGGTGCCGAACCTGGTGGCACTCTGTATTATTCTTTCGACAACGGTCTTACGAGCTTCATTTATACAGAGCCGGTAACGATAACTCTTGAAGGAACCGCGACCTGCACGGCCTGGCAGGTTGACAGCGCCGGAAAAATCGGCCAGAAGGCTGCGGCTGTAACTGTAACCATTGATACTGCCGCACCTCAGGCCCCGACAATCTCTGGTATTGCCACCGGCACCTATGCTGGCGATCAGACGTTCACCGTCACCGCAGCCGAGGCCGGCGGCACCCTGTATTACTCACTCGACAACGGACTCACGAATGTCGCTTATTCCGGTCCTGTGACAATATCTGCGGAAGGTACAGCAACCTGCACTGCCTGGCAGATCGATGCGGCCGGCAATACTGGTGCAAAAGCTGCAGCAGTTACGGTGACTATTGACAAAACCGGGCCTCAGGCGCCAACAATCACCGGTATCACTTCCGGCATATTCGCTGCCGATCAGGCCTTCACGGTTACTGCCGCAGAACCGGGTGGCACTCTGTATTATTCACTCGATGACGGCCTCACGAGCACTCTCTACAGCGGGCCGGTAACGATAGCGCCGGGCGTCACCGCTACCTGCACGGCCTGGCAGGTTGACGATGCTGCGAATGTCGGGCAAAAAGCGGCCCCCATTTCCCTGACCGTTCTGCAGGTTACTCTTGCTGAATTACAGCCGACGATCGGTTTTAATAACGGAATTCTGTATGAGGTTCAAATAACCGGCAGCGGGTTTGTTTCCGGTATTGTTCCCAGTCTGGTTCGTGCCGGGCAGACGACTGTAACTGGTACTGATGTGGTCGTCAACGATTCAACTTCGCTTTCATGCAATTTCAACCTGACAGACACGGCTGTTGGCGTATGGGATTTATCTCTCGCCTATAGTGATGTAGAACTGGCATCTGTTACAGGTATGTTTACGGTTCAGTCTAAAACCTGGAGAAAGAGCCTGGGCGGGCTGGCGAACGAAGCAGAAGTCTACTGCGTAAACGCTGTTGAAGGAAATGGTGTCGTTATCGCTGGTACGACGAATTCTTATCTCGACCAGATACCATCAACGACGCCAGGCACGCTTGCCGGCAGCGATATCTGGATCGCCCGCCTCGACGATGCCGGCGAATTACTCTGGTCGCGCCGCATTGGCGGCAGCGGCACCGATCACTGCAGCGGACTGATAGCCCTCGGAAACGGCTACATACTGGCCGGCGACACCACGTCGACGGATGGCGATATGGCTTTTAATCAGGACAGTGTTCAGCGCGCCATGCTCATGAAATTAGATGGCAACGGTGTTCCTGATACCACGACTCCAGGAGTCTGCCCGGTTCCATCCATGCTGCCAAGCGGGGCAAACGATGCGCGCGGCGGCATTAAAAACACAGCTGATGGTGGTTGTATAATGGCTGGCGTATGTACAGACGGATCTTATAAATACGCCTGGGCCGTCAAATTCACCCCCAATCTTGAACAGATGTGGGACGTTCGCATCACGGGCAACGGGCCAGATACCCTCGCTTTCGATGTTGCGCAAAAAGCCGATGGCAACTACCTGCTGTGCGGTTTTACCAGCTTCCCATATGGTTCTTTTGGCGCGTCTGCTCAGTCGAATCCGTTTTTTAATGAAGGTTTCGTCGCCGAGATTTCGACTATCGGGCAAATCGTTAATAGTCGCTGTTTTGGTGGGAGCGGTACCGATTCCTGCACCGGAGTTGTTCCCATGCCCAATGGTGACTTCTACGTAATCGGCACCACAGGCTCGTCAGATGGTTTCTGCCCTCTCCCTGCCAATCGTGGCACAGAAGACGTGATGATTTTCAGTGTGAGCGCTGATTTTACCGGCACATCGATACCTTTGTGTCTGGGTGGTTCCGGCGTCGATACCGGCCTGCGCGGGCAGCTGGCTGCTGATGGCGGTCTGCTGTTTGCGGGTCAGACAAATTCAATTGATGGTGATGTCTCGGGCAACCATGGCGCCACCGGCGATTTCTGGTTCGGCAAAGTCAGCCAGAGTGCCGTAAATCTCGAGTGGCAGAAATGTTTCGGTGGTACAGCCGATGACTACCTGTCAGGTTTCGTGATTACCGAAGATGGCGGTTATCTGCTCAGCGGCCACGGTCTGTCCACCGACGGCGATCTTGCTGATACCGGCCACCAGGTCGGCAATGATGACTTCATAATTATCAGAGAGGCAGTTATGCCTGTCTCGTCTGTTTTGCTGGCCAATTAACTTTCAAAACAATCGAAAGTGCAGTCAGAGTTATTCAAACAATAATTCTGACTGCACTTTTTTATCATTGATTATGACAGAGCGGCTGGAGTAAAATTAAAACAGACAGGTAGATGAGATGGACCACCATGAATATAGATAAACTATGGGTGGTTGGGAGGAACCGCTGACAAAGAATCCCGGAAATTTTAGAGTTCTGATTACAGCCTTGCTTCTGAGCGTATTGCTCTGCCCGACTGTGCTGTTTGCACGCCGGTCCGTGCGGGTTGGCATTTATCAGAACCCTCCCAAGGTTTTTGTCGACGAATCCGGGGTCCCGGCCGGTATTTTTATCGATGTTCTCCGGCACATCGCTGCAGCTGAAGACTGGGAACTGCAATTTGTCGAAGGTTCATGGGCGGAAGGGTTGGAACGACTTGCCAGCGGCCAGCTTGACCTGATGCCGGATGTGGCTTACACCGCCGAGCGGGCCCGTAATTTTTCTTTTCATTCGGTGCCGGTCCTTTCATCCTGGTTCCAGGTTTATGCGCACAGAGGCAGCAGAATTCAATCGATTCTGGACCTCGCCGGCAAAAAGATCGCGGTTTTGCAGGGGTCTGTGCAGCAGGATACTTTTGCGCCCATGGTAAAGAGCTTCGGGCTTGAAGTAACTCTTGTGGCAGCTCCTGATTATGAGTCTGTTTTTACGGCAGTTGTCAGGGGTGAGGCTGACGCCGCAATTGCCAACCAGTTCTACGGCAACATGAATGCAAAAAAGCTTGGTCTTGAAGACACGGCTATTATCTTCAATCCTTCGGCTCTGCATTTTGCCTCTCCACTGAACCACAATCGCTATCTGCTCGACAGAATCGACGAGCATATGCGCCTGCTCAAAAGCGATTTAAACTCGGTGTATTATCAGTCACTCAAACGATGGACGCAGGAAAGTGTCAGTTACAGGCTGCCGGATGAGTTGAAAGCAGTTGCGCTGGTTGTTCTGGTGTCTCTACTTTTAAGTGTCGCCGGCAGTCTCATTCTAAAACGGCAGGTGAACGCCAGAACAAAAGAACTGCAGCAGAGTCATCGTGAACTTGAGACCAGGGTTGCCGAGCGAACCGCAGAACTGGCCGCGGCCATGAAGCGCGCTGAGGAATCAGACATGATTAAATCGGCTTTTCTTGCAAGCATGTCGCACGAATTGCGCACTCCGCTCAACTCTATCATCGGTTTTACCGGCATACTGCTGCAGGGGCTTGCCGGGCCGATGAACGACGAGCAGAACAAGCAGCTGGGCATGGTTCAGAAAAGCGCCCGGCATCTTCTGGCTTTGATAAACGATGTTCTCGATATTTCCAAAATTGAAGCCGGCCAGCTGCAGCTTTCTACCGCCAGATTCAATCTCAGGCCCTCGCTCGAAAAAATTATGATGATGCTGGCACCAATGGCGGCGGAAAAGAGAATTGAACTGCGCTGTCAGATTGCAGAAGACATCGGAGAAGTTGTCTCTGACCAGCGTCGGATCGAGCAGATAGTTCTCAATCTGCTCAATAACGCGCTGAAGTTCACGGAAAAGGGTTGTGTCAGCCTCAATTGTCGGGTAGAAAATGGCTTCTGTCTCATAGAAGTCTCTGATACGGGCATCGGAATGCAGGCAGACAAACTGCGGGAAATATTTCTGCCATTTCACCAGCTTGATTCAGGGCTGGCGAGAAAACACGAAGGCACCGGCCTGGGGCTTTCTATCTGTAAGAAATTGCTTGAAATGATGGGAGGAACTATTGATGTAACCAGTCAGCCTGGCGTCGGCAGTAGTTTCTTCGTTTCTTTTCCTGTAAGCAAGGGAGTTTGATTGTGTCCATAAAACTTCTGATCATCGAAGATAACGAGCAGAATTACTATATGATGAGATTTCTGCTCGAAAAAAAGGGATTCAAGGTCATTGGTGCCGAAAACGGCAGACTTGGTGTTGAAAAGGCTTTGAGCGAAAAACCCGATGCCATTCTGCTCGACATTCAGCTGCCTGAAATGGATGGTTATGCAGTCGCTGCCGAGCTGAAAAAGCATGCTGAAATCGATGATGTTCCGATTGTCGCCGTCACTTCATATGCCATGGTCGGCGACCGTGAGAATATTATGGCTGCCGGAGCCACCGGTTATATCGAAAAGCCCATAAATCCAGACACTTTCGTAGATGAAATTTCCAGATTTGTTCAAGATAAAAAGCCAAAATCGGAGTAGCGCATGGACATACTGATAGTCGATGATCATGAAGAAAATCTTTATTTCCTTTCTTTATTGCTGAAAGGTAACGGTCATACCGTACATCAGGCAGTTAACGGCGCAGAAGCTCTTGAACTTTTGAGCAGGCAGCAGGTCGCCCTTGTTATCAGCGATATACTCATGCCGGTTATGGATGGCTTTCAACTGTGCCGCACGCTGAAGGCCGACGCAAAATTTGCTGATATTCCGGTAATTTTTTACACAGCGACCTACACCGGCTCTCAGGACGAAGAATTGTCAATGAAAGTCGGTGCCAGCAGATTTGTTGTCAAACCGTGCGAGCCAGAAGAAATGATGCGGATTGTCGATGACGTGCTGAGAGAAGCGAAGCTGACTGCCAGCCCGGCTGTTCCTTTGATTGTCAATGAAGAAGAAGTTTTGAAGCTTTACAGCGAGCGGCTGGTAAGAAAACTGGAACAGAAAATGCTGGAACTTGAGGCAGAGGTTGCCGCAAGAAAAGAAGCAGAAAAAGTTCTTCTTGCCAGCGAAAGAAAATACCGTTCACTTTACGACAGCATTCGTGATGCGCTGGTTGTCGTCAGTTCCGATCGCATAATTCTCGATTGCAATCCTGCATTTGAGAGCCTTTTTGGTTACAGTTCGGAAGATGCCGCCGGCCAATCAATCAGTCTGATTTACCAGCGTGAAGAGGATTTCGCAGAGGTCAGCGAAATCATGAAAGCTCTGAATGAGACGAACAATTTTATTCGGACAATCAGTTTTCGTCGCCATGATGGAACTGTGTTCATCGGCGAAACAAATCTTTTCTGTCTGCACGACGACGACGATCAGCTGACCGGCTACGTGTGCATGATAAGAGACGTCACCGAGAGAATCAACGCTGATAAAGCCAGAAAAGACCTTGAGCTGCAGCTGCAGCAGGCGCAGAAAATGGAATCGCTGGGGCTGCTGGCCGGCGGGGTCGCACATGATTTCAACAATCTGCTGTCGGTTATTCTTGGTTATTCAGAAATAATGCAGTCCTATTTTGCCAAAGACGACAAACATTATGAATACGTCGATGAGATACATCAGGCTGGTCTGCGGGCCAAGGGGCTGACAGTGCAGCTGCTGGCCTTCAGCCGCAAACAGCGGCTTGAAAAGAGCAGTGTCGATGTCTGCAATGTTGTCAGTGGCTTTCAAAAGCTGCTTTCGAGAATGATCGGTGAAGAGGTTAAACTGCGGCTGCAGCTGTCGAATCTTCATCTGCCGGTAATCGCCGATGTTGGCCAGCTTGAACAGGTACTGATGAATCTGGCGGTAAACGCCCGCGACGCCATGCCTGACGGTGGCACTCTGGCGATAGAAGTTGCCCGGGCTGAATTCGACGATTTGAGCTCCTGCCAGATCGCGGAATTGTCGCCTGGCGCCTACGCCATGATTGCTGTCAGTGATACCGGCTGCGGCATAAGCAGTGAACATGTTTCGCGTATTTTTGAACCGTTTTTCACGACCAAGGGCAAGGCCGGGACCGGCCTGGGTCTGGCTACCTCATATGGCATAATCAAGCAGCATGGCGGCTCGATCTGGGTTTACAGCGAAGCAGGAACAGGAACGACTTTTAAAATTTATCTGCCGCTCAACAAAGAGGTTGACTCGGCAGTTGAGGCTGACACAGGGCATGCTGAAGCCGGTGATGCCACAATTATGGTAATCGAAGATGACAAGACCGTTTTGAAAATGATTGACGAAATCCTGGCCCGCGCCGGCTACCGGGTTATCAAAAGCTCTGATCCTGTCGAAGCTCTGATTCTGGCAAAGGGCTTCACCGAACCCATTAACCTGATCATCTCGGATTTTAAAATGCCGGGAATGAGCGGGACGCAGGTCTGTGAGAAAATCTGCCAGCAGCACCCCGAGGCAAAGGTGATGTTCATGTCCGGATACCCGATTACAGCTCTGACTGAAGGTAACGGCAATGTTCAGAATGCTGTTTTTCTTCAGAAACCGATAACGGTGAACTCATTGCTAAGCAAATGCAGCCAGACTTTAAATCCGGATAGATTGGCAGTAAAGCCTGTCGGCACCAGCCAGCCCTCTGTTCCTTTTAACGATTACCACCATTGATAGCAGCATTCTCCAGCTGCAGTAGCCCATAAACTGCTGGTATATCTATGCTCTTGTCAGATATCAGCCTGCATTGCTACTCGAAATAGAGTTCGGGAGAGCGCACAGTTGTGCCGTGAGCGCGGCTTTCGAGGCTGAAGATGGTGACGAAGCCCGGGGCGATTTCTTTCTGCGGGTCGGCCATGATGATCATGCCGAAGTCCTGCCAGTTTTTGCTGCGCTGCATGTTCTGCCAGCAGCTCCTGAAAATATCGCTGATCTCGATGTACGAGACATTGCCGTCACCTTTGATGACGCCGCGGCAGCTGACCTTATGGTCATAATCGCCGCCCTCGTTGTGCCAGGTCAGAAACTGGGCTGAATAATACCAGTCGCAGGCACGATGTTTTTTGTCTCTGGTTCTGAATTTGTCTGAACCTTCCTGGAAGGGGCGGGTCAGCGGGTAGATCACCACCGGCATCTCTGCCGGGCCCTGATTTTTATCGCTCGTGATCTTCAGATAAACTCGTTTGAGCTCGAAGTCGGCGAGGCTGACACCGGCGAGGGCAAACGCCTCTGCCACTTCGAATCTGACAAGATAGCGCAGAGTGGTTGGCCCGCCCCAGACGCCGATTTCACCGGTAAAATCGCCGCCGGCATTGCGATTGTCACGCCATGAGCGATTGTTGGCGTGCGGGTGGCGAATGAAGGCGTCAATGCCGGTTCTGACAACGACGCGGCCGCGGCGGCTTCTCTCGGGTACAAATGGCCAGCGCAGCAGCTTGAGACATTTAGGGCACTCAGCCGTGTCGCTGTTCACGAGAAACGAACAGCCGGGGCAACGACTGATTGCCGCCGCCGGGAGCAGGCCTGCAAAAAGCAGGGTCGCCATAAGAAACAGTATTTTTTTCATGTTCCCTGAGTCGGCAGCTGCGGATTCTGCTGGGCCTCGACCTTGATGCGGTTAAGCATTTTCGCAGCGTAAATGCCCTGCTGGCTTTTGGGCCCGGCGGCCTTGGCGACCTTCATGAAAACCTGAGCCGCTTCGCGGTAAGCGCGGCGCCGGTAATAGACCATGCCGAGATTGAGTTTGAGCGTGATATCTTCGGGGCTGATACCGGTTGCCATCACGTAGGCCTTGGTGGCATCGATGAGTTTGCCGGTTTTGTAATAGAGGTTGCCGAGAGCCGAATACACATAGGCTGCCCGCGGATTGATCCTGACCGCGTCTTTGAGAAATTTTTCGGCTTCGCGCATCGCTCCCTGACGCATCTGCTTCATACCTTCGTTAAACGCCTTCTGGAAAAGCTCCTGCTGCTTGCGGGCGTTGGCGATGGCTTTTTCGGTTCTGCTGAATTCTTCCGGCGGCAGTATCGATTCAAGGGCGGCAAGCGCGTCGCGGCTGATAATCGGGTCTTTGTCTTTAAGGGCTTGAATCAGCACGGTTCTGGCCGTGGCGGCGCGCAGAGTGCCGAGAGCTCTGATCGCGACCCGGCGTTCATCCCAGTTGGTTTCCGGCTGGGCCATTTTGATGAATTCTGGGATGATTTCAGGGTTGCCGAGTTCGGCGAGCGCCTCGATATAAGCCAGGCGCGCGTCGCTTTCCTTTTCGCGGTCGAAGCGTTTTTTGAGCTCTTCATAGCAGCGCGGGTGGCTGGTGCGCGCCAGGGCTTTGATAATGTGATTCTTCAGATCGAGATTGTCTTCGTCGAGCAGCTTGAGCAGGTCGATAAAAGCGCGATTGACGCGCATTTCACCGAGAATTCTGATCGCCTGAAATTTAAGCGACCATGACTCACGCTGCAGTGTCGAAATCAGCCCCGGAACCGCACGATCATCACCTATGCGGCCCAGTGAAACGATGGCGGCCATGGCGAGATCTTCGTCGTCGTCTTCAAGTGCTTCGGTAAGGGCGCTTACCGCTGAATTGTCGCCAAGAATGCCGAGGGTTTCGGCCGCAGCAATGCGGGCCGGCCAGTATTCATCTTTAAGGTGTGGCTGTACGGCAGCGCTGTCGTCTGAAGAGCCGATCTGGCCAAGACAGAGAATCGCCTGTCGCCTGATTTCTTCAGATTTGCTCTGCAGCAGCTGAATTATCTGCGGGCGCGCCTCATTTTTAAAGCCGAGCAGGGTGCGGCGGATCCAGTAATTGACGTGCTCGTCGAATTTGCCAAGGTTTCTGAGCAGACGCGGCACGATCAATTCTGGCTGCATACGCTGAAAGGTACTGCAGACACTTTCGAGCAGGCTGCGTTTTTCGCTTTTAAATAATGCGAACAGATCATCGATAATTTCAGCGCCATAATTGGCAAGTGCTTTTTGTGCCGCATCGCGGATCGACTCGGAAGCATCTTCAAGAGCTTTGAACAGCAATGGCAGCGACATGCTCGATCTGATCTTGCCAAGCGAACGCAGAACCCAGTAGCGTGTTTCGGAATCGGAGGTGTCGGTGGCGAGCACCGAGAGCTCCATTAACGCTTCTTCGCCGTAGCTGCCGAGTACATCTGAAGTGGTTTTTCTGATGGTCCAGGAACGGTCTTTGAAAAGCCTTACCAGGTGCGTATAGAAACCGGCAGGTTTGATTTCACCGATCGAGCGCAGGGCCCAGTATCTGACGTCTTCTTCGGCAGAATTCAGGGCTTTTAGAAGACTCGGCACCGCCTTGCCGCCGAAGCTGGTGATAGCTTTGCAGGCATGCTTGCGCACGACCCAGGCCGGGTCGAGGAAACGTTCGATGATGTTTGGCAGGGCGTCGGGGTTTTTGTAAAAGCTCATGGCTTCGAGAGCCGCCATGCGAATTTCGGGGTCGGGGTCAGCCAGAAACTTGCGGATCTCAGGATAGGCGCTTTTCTCGTGCATTTTGCCGAGAATCTTGATTGCCCAGTAACGTCTTTCCTTGTCCTGGCTTTCGAGAGCCGAAACCAACGGAAAAACCGCCTCGCTGCCCATATCGGTCAACGCCTGGGCCGCAAGAGCTCTCCCCATCCAGTATTCACTTGACAGCGAGTCCATCAGATACGGAATCGAATGGGTACCGAAATCTTTGAGAATTTCGTAGATCAGGTCTCTGATCATTTCAGATGGCTGCGACAGTGCTTCGAAAAGTTTGGCTGCGACATTGGGGTCGCCGATTTCTCTGAGGGCGCGCAGGGCAGCGATTCTGACACCTATGTCGCGGTCCTGCAGTTTTTCGAGAAGAATCTTCGTATGTGTGCGGTCACGGAGATGCCCAAGACAAATTGCTGCCCAGAATCTGACGTTGGAATCGTTGTCTTCAACAGCTGATTTGAGGGCTTCAGCGGCACCTTTGCCCATTTTGCCGACGGCGATGGCAGATCTTGAGCGGATTTTCCAGGATTTGTCGCCGAACTGCCTTATCAACAGAGCAAGACTGGCACGCGGGTGGCGGGCCAGACTGCGGGCTGCCATCCCGGCGACTTCGTCGCGCGGGTCACGCATCAGGGTCATCAGACCATCAGTGGCTTCACTGGTGTCGCAGCTACCTAGAGCATGGGCGACGCGCAGGCGAACATCAGCTGATTTGTCACGCACGAGCGGCAGAAGCAGGTCTGGCAGATTCCCGGGATTGATGAGCCCAAGAGCTTCGATAGCGGCGCAGCGCACTTCACGCGAACGGTCATTCATCACGGTGGCGAGGGGTTCTACAGCAATCGGGGTTTTCAGTTTTCCGAGGGCTTTGACTGCTTTGAGGCGTTTGGTAATAAGAGTTGACCTCAAATCGGTTACGAGATCTTCTATTTCTTTCTGAATCTGCGTATCAACTTTGAATTGCGATTTAACCGTCATTTTCAACCTCTCTGTATAGAAAGAAAATTGCATCAGGCAGTCAGCCCGGAAGATAAAATACCATATTATCAGCCCGTCATACCCAACTCTTTTTCACAAATGCTTGAGGCTCTGCCGGTTTTTGGCTGGGTGTTGACCAAAATGGGTTTAGTATATATCATGGCGCTGTTATGACCTTGCATATTAGGGGGAAGTTATGAAGAGGCTTTCTATCGCGTTTCTGGTTACTTTCTGCATGTTTATTGCCGCTTTTGCAGGTGCAGCCGACGTTAACACCGGTCTCAACGATGACGTTATCGTTGCCGGAGAACCGCCTGTTACAGGCTATGTAATCGACTGCCACAACCGCATTCTTGAATTCGTAATTGGCACACGCATGACCGTCGCTCAGAAAGAAACTTTTCTGAACGCCATCACCGCCGAAGTCTCAACTATGAACAGAGAAGACCGCGACAATTTTGTGCAGGTGATCGAACTGGTCGATTCGCTCTCACAGCTGGGCGAAGAAGATCGGGAAGAAATCCGCCAGGATCTCGAAAAGGACTTTCTGGAAAGTGCCGCCGCTCTTTCCGATGACGCCGCCGCCAAACAGTTTATGGCGCTGAAAAACGACAGTTTCAAGCTGGTTGTCGATCAGGCTGAATTCAACGTGACCAATCAGTCGGTTGAAGCTCTCTCTGAATACCTGGCTTTTATTGCAAACCCAGAAAAGCCGATCTGGCCGGATGCAAAAGCTATCGATGCCATCAAGGTAAGAGTTAAGGCCGGTTTTGCCGCTCTTAAAGACGAAGAACGCCAGGCTCTCGATGACTTTCAGCTCACCTGGTATCTGATTCGCGCCGCCTGGCAGGGTACTGCCGATGCCGCCAAAAAAGACGCCTGGCGCAAGGGTTTTGCTGCTCTTGGTCTTAAAGCCGGCGAAGTTCCTGAAGTCAATCAGATTAAAGCCGCCATTTCGACAGATGTCTATGGCGATATGCTCGACGCCGCTACCCAGATGGGTGTTGCCCCCCTGGAATGGTCTGCCAGCACTACTCTTAAAATCTGGTAAGCCAGGAGACAAACCATGGCTTCAATACCGATGAAAAAAAAGTATTTCGTCAGAGAGCTGGTTGGCGCAACCAGTGTTGGCGAATACTACCTGATCGCCGACCCCGAGAATGATCGTGGTCTGGCTATGGTCGAAGAACAGACGCCGATGTCGCAGGTCGTCGCCCGGGCATTTCTCGATAAGGCATTTCTGCCGGTGACCCTGGTGATGAAAAATGTCGAAGGTGGCGAAGTCCTGAAAATTACCAAACCGGTTTCACTGCTGAAATCGGTTTTTACGGTTCATAATGCCGACGGCAAGGTGCTGTGTGTTTTTAAGCACTGTGTTTCTCTGTTTCGCCCGGTGGTAAGTGTCGAAGATGGAAACGGCCAGTCTCTCGGCGCTATCGAAGGCTGCTGGAAATTCAGGCTGTTCCAGTTCAGAGATAACAACGGTAATGGCATTGCCACCATCAGGCATCTTTACGGTGGTATCACCCGCGAACTGCTGACAACCGCCGACGATTACGAAGTCGATATTCACTCTGACTCTTCAATGAACCTGATAAGTCTTGCAGCAACGATCTGCATCGACTTCATGTTTCACGAAAGCTGATTCAGAGCAGACCAAGCTTTTTTGCACGACGCCTGGCCCACATCTGGGTCAGGCGTCCGCTTATATTGGCAATATTGAGCGCTGTCGCCAGATGTTTCTCGTAAAAAGGCGTCAGATAGGCAAGACGAACGAGCTGCCAGTAGAGAGTGTGAATATTGTCACTCGAAAAATGCAGTTCATCATCTTCGCCCGGAAAATTCCAGCTTTTGCGCAGCCTGGCGGCGGCTTTTTCGCCGTCCCGCATTTTTACAACTGCTTTGAATGGCCCGTCTGGTATAAACAGCCTTTCGGCTGCCCCGCTCAGCGAGCTGACGGCAGCATCGGCAAGGTTCTGCCTGATGTTCTGTGGTGTTTCGGCAAGCGGCTTGTTGACCGTAAAAGTTTTAATGTGCTTTATCGCTCTGACGGCCTGATTACAGGCGGTTTCACAGCCGGAAAAAAACGTCGGAACCAGCCCGGCCGGTGCTACCGATGCCGCAAACAACTCGGCTTCGGTCAGCGGTTCGCCGTTCACGAGAATTCTGGCAAATTTTGAAGTCAGGGTGTGAGGCAAAAAGCCGTCTGTGCCAGAGGCTGCATGCATGCCGGTCATCAAGAGATAATTGAAGCCCCTGGCTTCGCCGATGCCGATAATCGGGCCAATCTGATAGCCCTGGTCTATTTCGATGCCTTCGTCGATCAATTCTCTGAACAGGTTATAGCCGGTGCGGTGAAAATCCTTGACCCTGACCCGGCTGACACCACTGTTGAGCAGTTGCCGTCCGATCTGGTCAATATCGCGCGACATTTCGACGCAGGCTCTGACCCAGCCATCGTTGAACAGCTGTGAATCCTGGCGGTTGTGACAGCCGGTCGAACCTTCGATATCGGCAATGATGAATACCGAAGTCATTCTTCTTCAGCGACTTTCTGAAATCTGACTTCGTCTTCGAGCTTGGTAAAACCGTGCCCGATGACCTGGCGGGCATCACCGACAATTACGAAGGCTTTCGGGTCGTTATCGTAGACGATGCGGCGCAATATCGGTAGTTCTCCACGACGAATGGCTGTTAAAAGCACCCCGACCGGTTTCCCTGAATACATGCCGATCCCTTCGAGGCTGGTAACGCCGCGGTGCAGTTCTTCGATAATCGCCCAGCCGATGACATCCGACTGTTTTGAAATGATCGTCACGGTTCTGAAGACCGACATGCCTTCCAGTACGGCGTCGATGACCTTGCTGGTGAAAAAGACGGTGATCAGGCCGTAAAGTGCAAGCTCGGCCCCGAAGGTGAAACCGGCCAGACCGGTGACGATAATGTTCGAGACGAGTGTGACATCGCCAATCGGAATGCGGTATTTGTAGTGAAGTATCTGGCTGACGATATCCATGCCGCCGCTGGTGCCACCGGCTTTAAAGGTGATGCCAACCCCGATGCCCGAAAGAATGCCGCCATAAAGACCGGCAAGAATCGGGTTGGTGGTCATCGGTGCCACCGGTATGACGTTCATCATGACTTCAATGGCGGCCGAGTTGACGATGATCGAGAAGAGGGTTTTCCAGGCAGAACCGCGCCCGATAATTTTTGCCTGCATGGCAATCAGAACGATGTTGCAGATAAGAATGGTAAAGCCCACGGGCATTTTGACGACGAAAAAAAGTATCGTGGCAATGCCGGAGATGCCTCCCGGGGCGATCCGGTTCGGCACGGTAAAGGCGGTCATGCTGAATGCAAGCAGCAGTGCACCTGAAATCAGATAAAAAATATCGAGCGGCCGAACAGTATCAGAAGGTTTTGCCATGCAATCTCCGGTTTAATCGGTTTGGAAATCGCGGGCATTCTAGCACAGAAAAATACGGCTAACAATCCCGGGGCAATTCCCGGCAGCTGATTGTCTGCTTGATTTTGCCACGGGGTTAAGTTAGCATGAACCCGTGACCTGAAAGTGGCAAACGCCTTTTGTCAGTCTTCGTTATTGAACTGGCCGCGGTAAAATATGACGAATTTGCAGTGGCTGCAGTTGAGCGTAAAATAGGGGGTCTGACGACCGGTATGAGATCTGCGAATCATCGGAGCATTGCATTGTGGGCAAAGCATAGGGTGCCTCCATTATCTGATTACATTTTTCCCTGTCCTGATAAATATATCGGCATAATTCCATGAAAAATTCAGTCTTTTTTTTATCAAAAAATTCACGCTCGGGAAAAGCGCAGACCCGCTATCTGGCCGGCCTGGTCGCCGGGCTGCTCATGCTGGTTCTCGCCTTCTGGCTGCACCGTTTTCCACAGCGGCAGGCAAGACTGGTTGCTGAAGCCAGGTCACAGGCAATCATTCAGATTGCAGTTGCAGCGGCGGCCCGCCCGGCTGTCAATGTTAAAAACTCTCTGACTCTTCTTGCCCGGTTGCCGGTGCTGCGCCAGTTCAATACTGGCAGGGGACTGGTAGAAGATATTGGCGAATGGCGCAGTGATTTTACTCTGCTGCTCGAATCATTTGAAGCACCTCTGGCTTCCATGTGGCAGGAATTTATCGATGCCGGCCGTGGACTTGAGTGGTGGCAGAGTATCCCAGATGCCGCACTGATGCGTTTCTGGAGCCTTGGAACCTTTGGCTGCCTGCAGTTTGAAAATGAAGAAGATCAACCCCCTTTCGGTCTGGTCTCAATTTCAGAAGAAGAACACGCAAGAATTTCGCTTATGGCAGGCATCGTTCCAGAAACCATGCGTTGGCTTACCGCCGGTTTCGATCATTTTTTTGTTCCGCTTTCACAGACCTTGAAATTTGCCGGTATGCTGCCCGGCTTATATTCCAGCAGTGACCAGCCTGCCACCCCGGTGCAAAATCTTCTGGCCCTGATGCTCGATGATGGCCAGATCCGTGCTCTGGCGCTGAAAAATCTTTCGGGTAATATACTTGCTGTTGCCGGCGATGCTGAACTCTTTGCTTCAGATCCTGACGATCGTGACTGCCGAACGATCAAAGGCGGAGTTCCATTTTTCTGCGGCCCGGTTACTTATAATCAACAGCAGAAACGACCGGTGTGGTGGGTTGCCGTTCCGGTGCGTAACGAATTCCGGCAGCCGGTAGCCTGTCTTTCGGCAATGGTCGACGTCAGTTATCTCAGTGAAATGGCCGATAAAACCAGTTCTGGCCCAGACAGCCTCGTTTTTACCGAACGCAGCGGCGTTGCTATTGGTCATCACGACCCTCAGATAGTTGCGCAGCAGGTTAATCTGAGCGCTGCACTGCTGCCCATCGCAGAAATAGAAGAGAAGCCGATCAGCGGCGTTGCGCGTCGAAATGATCGGGTGCTTCTGCAGACTGCCGCATCATTGAAACATTCAGGCCTGCGCTATCTGCCCGACTGGTATATCTTTATCCAGACCGATCTCACGCATGAAAATTATATCGATGATTATCTGATTCTGCTGTGTGTAATTCTGCTTGCTGCAACTGGTGTGTATGTTTTATCCTGTTGCGTTGTACGTATAACCAATTCATCCTTTGAGGAAAGATAAAATGACGGACCTTCGTCGTTTGGGAATGGCGTTTGCCGTAGCCTGCAGCCTTAGCTGTGTCGCTTTTCCGGTATATGCCTCGCGTAAAGCAACTGACATGATGTCTGAGGCTCTAAAGCAGAGAGCCGCCGGCAATCTTGGCGAAGCCATAAGCAGTCTCGAATACGCAGCTGAACAGGCCGGTAGGGGCGTGCAGCAGAATCTTGCCCGGTTCATGCTCGGTGACTGTCAGCTGGAAGCAGGTCGCTATGCTGATGCCGCCAGAACTTTTACAGCTCTGAGCGAGTCGGTGAAATCGACCGAAGAAAAGGCCGAAGCTCTTTTCCGTCTGTTGCAGGCAAACTCGGGTCTTGGCAATCAGGGCCGCGTAAACAGTATTTTTGCCCAGCTTAAGCGTGAACATGCCCGCAGCCCATACTGCGAACTGGCGAAGTCTTTTATGAAAACCCAGGGTTTCAAAGAAGAGGTCGCTTCTTCAGAATCTGAAAAAAAAGAGGCTTCTCAGCCGGTGATTGTTGCAAAAACCGAACCAGAAGCCCCATCAGCGCCAGCGGCTGCACAATCAGAACCGGCTGTAAAGCCGACGAAACCGGCAAAAGCCGAGCCTGTTGCTGAACCCGACAGTGATATTCTTCCGGATGAACGGCCGCAGTCGGACCAAGAAATCGCGGAAATGGAAGAGGCTCCACCGCCCCCCGAAGAAAAACCGGTGGCTCGACCTGAGCCGGCAAAAACCACTAAAACGACTAAATCCGGAACTGCTGTCGTTGCAGCATCAGAAAAGCCTTTAACAGCTGTGGTTCCCGCGCCTTCTGCCGCCGGCAAAGGCATGAAGAAAGCGGATCCTCAGACCGCAACTCTGCTGCGTTCAATTCTGCAGGTTGAAACTGCTGCCGGCAGTGCCAAAGACGAACTGGTCAGCCGCATTCTCGGTCTCCAGGATTCGCTTAAAGATGGCCCAGAAAAGGCCGGCATGGACAAGGTTCTGATGGACCTCGCCGAAGCCACCACCGGCTTTGGTGAACTGCTCGAAGCCTGCAAAACCTACGATAAAATTCTTACCCATCACCCGGCATCACCGTTGGTTGAAAAGGCATATTATCAGGCAATACGCCTGCGCGCGGTTCTCGGCGTGCATGAAGCGGTAATTGGCTGGTCAAAGGCTTTTCTTGCCGCTTTTCCCGCTTCTGAATACCGCAGTCAGGTGCGTGCTCTCGTTGAATATTCACAGGCCGGCGGGCAGCTCGATCTTTCGGCCGGCGGTTCACCGGCACCGGCCGCAGCAAAAGGTGGCTCTGGTGCAAAGACCACGGCCGGGGCAGATACTTCGGCAGCAAACGCGGCTCTCGCAGCTGATTCCCAGTATGCTGCCGCTTCACGCAAGATGAAAGACGGCAAATACACTCTGGCGCTCGTCGACTTCAACCGCCTGGCGAAGAAATACCCCGATGCGCCTCAGATATGGTGGGACAGCGCGCTCGTTAACGTTCAGCTTGAAGATTTTAAAAAGGCTGCGGTCGCAATCAACCGCATGCTTGAACTCGATCCTGGCAATCAGGATGCCAATTCTTTATCAGGATATATTCACTACCGGCTCGAAAACTTTGAAGAAGCCGCCAGTGCTTATGATCAGGCCGGTGAGCCCGAAGGCCGCGGGGTAAATTTTTTTGATGCCAAAAACGCTTCAGAACGCATGAAAAAGACGGCCGAAAAGAAAAAGTAAGTTACGAAGGAGAAGTTACAGATGAACAGCGAAAACATTCAGGTGATTCAGTCTTTTATCAAAGACGGTGATGCCAAAAAGGCCGTGTCGGAATGGGGCGCGGCAAAAATTTGCTATCTGAAGGCTTCTGAAGAATACCAGAGCATCCGCGAGATCGACCCGAAGGCACCGGTAACCAAAGAAGAGGAAGACATCAAACGCGTCGTCGCCGGCCGTATTGCTGAAGTCGACGAACATCTGGCCGGCGTGCACCGCGAAAAAGGTGAAACGGCTCTGCGCAACAAAGCCTGGCAGGTCGCCATCGACGAACTCGAAGAAGCTACCTCGCTCGCCCGTGACGAAAATGTCAAATTTCTCGAAGAAGTTAAGGCTCTGCTCGACAAAGCCCGCGAAAAACAGCGCGACCACCTGCTGCATATTGAAATGACTCCGTTTGTCGAACGCGGCGATGATTTCACCCGTTCCGGTAACTTTGGCGAAGCCATTCTTGAATACCAGGCGGCTCTGAAACTGGTCAGCGGTCTGCCCGAAAGCCACCGCTTCATCAGCTATATCAAAGAAGCGCTCACTGATTGTCGCCGTTGTATCATCAGGCCCTATCTTGCCAAGATCAATAAAGCCTGCCACGCCGGTAAGTATGCTCATGCTGCAACCATGCTCAAACGCGCGCAGCTGCTGCTCGATACCCGTGATAATGTTTATCACGCCTTTCTTGAACAGCTCAAGGAAAAGATCCACCAGAACCTCAAAGAAGACGAATTCGTCGAAACCGAAGAATTTGAAGCCCCGGAAGTCTGGGAACAGGCTGTTAAAGATTACGAGGAAGCCCTCGATCTCTATTCTTCATTTTCGGTCACCGATCCCTTCGCACCGGCTTATACCGGGGTAAATGTCTTTGAAGACCGCTTCGTAGAATCACGCCGCAAACTTGGCAAACTCTACAAGTCCCGCGCTGATCGCCTCAGAGATCAGGCAAAGGTTGAAAAGGCCATTCGCAACTACAAGGAAGCTCTCAAGCTTCTGCCACGTTCAGATAAGATGTTTCACGAAGCTTTTCGTGAAATGAAAAAACTGCGGGCCCAGGTGGCTGTTCCGGCCTAAATGAGTCCAAAAACGCAGACAGAAGATTTTCTCAATTCCAGCGAGATTATCAGGCTGACCTCTGAAAAGCCGGCCGGCCTGATTCCTCTATGGGAATTCGTTCTTGCGCTGATTGTCGCTCTGGCAACAACGCTGCTGTTTTATTTCGGCTATTTCAACCGCATCGAGAACGCCACCCTTGATTTTCGTTTCGAGCAGCGCGGCGAAATGGCGAAAAATCACGACATCGTTCTGGTAAGCATTACCGAAGAATGTATCGGCGAAATTGGCACCTGGCCATGGCCACGTGCCACGCATGGCCGGTTGCTCAATACGCTTAAAAAAGAAGGAGCCAAGGTCGTTGCCTTCGATATTCTTTTCAATGACCCGTCACTTGCCGGCCCCGAAGATGACAAAGAATTTGCGCAGCAGATTCTCAGATTCGGGCGCGTCGTTCTGCCGCGCATTGCTTCGAAAACAACCTTTCTTGACCCCGAAACTTTCGAATTCGTCGAAAAAGCCGGCTGGGCAAGACCGGTTCCGATTCTACTCGAAGCCAGGCCACACGAAGGCTTCATCGATATCGATCATAAGGTTCTCAACCCTGACGGTGTCATCCGCAAGCTGCGTCTGCAGAAAAAAAATGGCGAAATTACCAGTAATATTTTTGGTATAGCGGCCGCCGAAGCCTATCTTGGTGTAAAACCGGTTGTCGAAAGCTTTGGCATGCGCGTCGGTGACCGGCTGCTGCCGTTTTTTGACTGCTATGAGCCAGAATCTGGCCAGCGTGAAAAATCCTATCTGGTTAACTACGCCGGCGGTAATCGGCATTTTGACGAAATCAGTTATGCCGAAGTGCTGAACGGCAAATACCCGCATGGCTTTTTTGCCAACCGGCTGGTACTGGTTGGTACGCGAGCCGCCGGTATCTCTGAAGACCTTAAATTCTGCCCCTATGGGGCCCTGTCGGGCGTCGAAATTCACGCCAATCTGCTGCACAATATTCTCAACCGGCGCTTTCTGCACCGCAGTACCGTCGAGACGACGATCGTTCTTCTTTTTGTCTTCGCTTTCGGAGCAGCCTACCTGCTCTGGAAAACTCCGGGCTTTTCGGCCAATGTCATCTGCCTGGGCTCGGCCGTGGCCTGGCTGATTGCCGGCATACTGCTGTTCAACTATGATTTTATTCTCGAAGTGACCCCGATTCTGGTCATGGTGCCGTTTCAATGGGCGGTTACCAGGCTGATTCAGCAGTTCGAATCACTGAAAGAAAAAAACTACGATCTGGCCCGCAAAGTCAGAGAGCTGGCGATCATCAATGAAGTCAGCAAAGCCGTCAGTTTTATGGGCGATCTCGGAAAAACCCTCGATGCGATTCTGAGTCGCGGCGTTCAGGTTCTCAATGCCGAGCGCGGTTCACTGTTTCTGCTTGACGACAAATACGAAGAGCTTGTCGAAAAATCAGTGGTTTTTGGCGTCGAAGGCGAGGCCCGCATCGATGAAAACCTTAAACAGCAGTTCAAGAGCGGTATCGGCATTGCCGGCGAGGTTTTCAATTCCGGTAAACCGCGCCTGATTCAGAATGTTCGCAAAGACAAAAGCTTCGCGTTTCGCGATGCCGAGCGCGACAGCATCAGAACCCTTATCTGCGTGCCGTTGATGATCAAAGATACCGCCATCGGGGTCATGAATGTCGTTAACCGCCGCGAAGGCCGTTTTAACGATGAAGATCTGCAGACGGCCCTGACTATGGCCAACCAGGCGGCTGTGGTCATCGAAAAATCACGCCTTTACAATCTGGCCACTATTGATGGCCTGACTGGTCTCGTCGTCAGAAGACACTTTCAGGCGAAGATTGAAGAGGAATACCGCCGTGCCCGCCGCTACAGCAAACCTTTGTCATATCTGATGACCGACATCGACCATTTCAAGAAATTCAACGACACTTACGGCCATCAGACCGGTGACATGGTACTGCGCGAAGTTGCCAAAATCGTGCGCGACACGGTTCGTGATACCGACATTGCTGCCCGCTACGGCGGCGAAGAATTTGCCGTGATCCTGCCAGAAACTGAACCCGAAGGGGCCATGCTGCTTGCCGAAAGGCTGCGCCAGCGGGTAGAAACGGCGATTTTTGCCGGTCCGACCGGTGATCTGAAGGTAACCATAAGTGTCGGGGTCTGCTCGATGCCGATCAATCAGCCAGAGAGTGCGACCGAGATGATAAAAATGGCTGACGAAGCACTCTATGTCTGCAAGCGCAACGGTCGCAACCGGGTCGAAAGGGCTGAAAATCCGCCGACTGAGCCAGCATTGCCACCTGATCAGGTAACGGGGCCGACTCCTGCCTGATTCAGGCTTTTTCGAGGTCTTCGCGCTGCAGATTCAGATTTTTAAGGGTTCGGTAAAAAGTGGCCTTGTGAATACCAAGAAATTCTGAAGCTTTTGTGATGTTTCCACCCGCAAGACGATAGGCCTGGCGAAGTTCTTCGGCAGAAAATTTTCTTTCGCCGTTGACCGGCTGAGCGACTTTACTATTGCCGTTGCCGATTGCAACCGCGCTGTCTTCAGGCATGCCGAGTGCAATCGGCTGCCGGTCAGGAGTGATGGCGACTTCGGTATAACCTGAACCGCCGGCATAACGTGCGGCGTTCATGCGCTCTTCATACCATTCCTTGAGAGCCCGCAGCCCGATGACATCGGTCTGGTTTTCGGCGAAGAGCCTTTCCATCAGATTACGCAGCTCTCTGACGTTACCCGGCCACTGATACTGTTTCAGCAGCTGTACCGCCTCACGTGTCAGGCAGACGACATTGCGGCCGTATTTCTGGTTGAACTGTCTGATAAAATACTGAATCAGCAGCTCAAGATCTTCACTTCTCTGTCTGAGCGGCGGAATTCGTATCTGCAGTGCGTTGATGCGATAAAAGAGATCAGACCTGAAAACATTTTCGAGACTGGCCTTTTCGAGATTGCGATTGGTGGCGGCAATTATTCTGACATCGACCTTGATCGGGTTTTCAGAACCGACCCGCTCGATCTGCGAAGTTTCAAGAACACGCAGCAGTTTGGCCTGTGACAGCTGCGGCAGATCGCCAATTTCGTCGAGAAACAGCGTGCCGCCATTGGCGCGTTCAAAACGCCCGCGATGCGACTTGATCGCGCCGGTAAATGAGCCTTTTTCGTGCCCGAACAACTCACTTTCGAAAAGAGTGTCGGTGATTGCCGAACAGTTCATGGTGACAAACGGGCCCCTGGCGCGCCGGCTCATCTGGTGAACGGCGGCGGCAATGCCTTCTTTGCCGGCCCCGGTTTCGCCGGTAACCAGCACGGCGGCGTCAGACATCGCATACATTCTTACTTTGTTGAAAACCTGCTGCATGGCATCTGAGACCCCGATCAGGCCGCAGAAACTGGCTTCTTCGATCATTGCCGGCGGCGTTGCCGAAACTTCCTGCAACAGAATGCTCGTCAGTTCTTCGTTGCCCGGCCCCGGTCTGACCACTGAATCAAGCAGCAGCTGGTGTGTCTGGCCATGTGTGTCTTTCAGAGCCACGCGAAAGCCGCTCATGGCAGTAGCTTCGTGAGTCTGCTCGACGAGTTCGACTATGCCGGGCAAAAACGGTTCAAGAACCTTTTCTAATGATTTGCCCTGCAGTTCGGCAGAAGTGTGACCAAGGTAACCGGCCAGCCATTCAGGAATTTCGTGAATGACGAATCTGCCATCGACCATTTTTACGGTCAGATTGCGACTGGGCGGCAGAAGCAGCAATGGGTGTCTTTCTGTGTTCATCATATTTTGAAGCATATTACAATTTTGCCCGCTATTTTTCAACCCGCTGCCCGCCGCCACGATTAAAATTGGCGACCTGCAACAAAGCACATGTTTTTGCAGCGAATATGGCAAATTGTAAAAATATCGTCAGGTATTTTCAGGCATCTGCCGATTAGTGACGCGTATTGCCATATCTGAAAAGTTCTGTCGGAAAACATAATGATCAGACCTGAAGCTGTGCAAAGATTACTGCTGGTGACGGCCCTGCTGCTGCAGATGGCCGTCGTTCCCCTGTTTGCCGATGCGATAAAGTTCGAATTCGACTATGATTCGCGATCATTTATCGACAGTATGCGCCGTGACTGGACCGCTTACGTCTACAATACCGCCACCACCACTCCGACTTTCGAAAAGCAGCAGTATGATAAGAATTTTATGGGCGGCTACAGCGATCTTTATATGGCGCTCAAGTCGGACTTGAACGAAACACATTATCTCGATATCAAAGAAAATCTGTATTACCGAAGCTATAATGATTCAGAGCCGCTCAGTCGCGACGTCGCTTCGTTCAGATACCGCGAACTCGATCATCTTCTGAATGTTACCTGGGGCATCGCCGCCGGCGATCATGATTACGCTCAGTTCGACTATTTCAACAACATTCTCGAGGTCAAAGATCTCGAAAGTCTTAATTACAAGTCGCACCGTGGCCGGGCCCAGCTGACACACGAGTTCAACATGCGCACCGATTTCAGTCTCTATGGCTCTTTTGAAGAACGCGAATATGATTTCGACATCGACAGCAACTTCAGAGAAGGTCGCGCCGGTTTCGAAATCGCCTCGCGCCTGCCTGGTCACGACCGCTATGTACAGGTGGCGGCATCAACAAGAGGCGACAGAGACTATTTTGAGAATTTCCCGGGAGCGATGTCGGCTAAAAATGCGGTCGATTATTACACCACCTATGCAAAGAACCCGCGCGACGACGATCCTCAGGCCCGATACCTGCGTGAGCGCCGGCGTGGTGAGCTCTATCTGCGTGCCTTTGGCGAACTGATCAACCGTGAATACGTCAAGCTCGACAACAAGATGGGGGAAGTGGCGGCCGGCTTCGAGACCGCTTATGACGCGGCGGGCGACCTGACTCTGCGGCTGCGCGACACTTACCGCAAAACCGATTTTGACCGTGAATTGCCTCTGTATTTTCAGCATGACGGTCACAGCAACTATCTGGCGCTGGCGGTCGACTATTATTACAGCGCCAATATGGCCCAGACGATCACTTTGAGTGACGAGCTCAATAAATTCGTCACGGCGGCCAGCGAAAACTTCAGAATCAATGCCCTGACCTACGAAGGCTTTTTTACTTACGGAAAATCGCGGGCCAGCCTGGTGCTTGGCGCACTGCGGCGGCGCTATGATGAAAAAAGGGTTTTGTATCCCGATGAAGATGAGCTTAGAGCCATTCTTGGCTATGATTACCTGATTACTGAAACCCTCAGGTTTCGTATGAAATCTGAGTTCGTCGACCGCGACTATCTTGAATTTGAAAACTATCTGTATTCGACTCACAGCCGCAACGGCTGGCGGGTGGGTGTGGAAAAATCCTTCAGCTCTTCAAATTCTCTTGAGCTTGCGTATCAGGAAAACAACGAAAAGAACGATCTGCATACACAGAATAATCTCGAAGAAAAATCGATCGGGCTCAGCTGGATTTCGCATTTCTGATAAGGAATAGCGGTATTTTATAAATTCAGCGTTTTTGTTGTGGACATCATGGGTATGTGATACAATTAATTGCCTATGCTAGCTATTGCCTTTACCGGAGTAATTCAGCACGAAGTCGAGCAGGCTCAGCTTCGCAGATTGACAGCGTCGGTACGGGCAGAGGCAGGTACAGGCTGCATTGTTGTCTGCAATGCAGATGGTCTGTTTGCTTCGGCTGCAAGACTTGAAGCACAGATTGAAGTGCTCTTTGACAGTGGAATCGATGTGGTTTTCCTTGGTGAACAGGCTATTGCCAGAAACGCCGGTCGCTCTGCGCTTATGCAGTCCGATCGTCCTCTGATCAGACCTGTAAACCTGGCTGAAACCTGCCCCGGGCGTGGTTCGCTGCTTTTTGGCAGCGGCGAAAAATCATTCTGGATGCTGAGTGTGGTCGATGGTACCGGAAAAATTCCGGTTGAGCCGCCGCACGTTATTCTTGATAAATTTTTCAGAAACAAAACCGACGACTTGCCCGTAATCATTAATGTAAATGGCACAGACTTCGATTATCGTCAGGCGCTCGCATGGCGATATGGGTCTGGCAGAGCGAATGTTCTTGTCTTTGGCTGTGGTACCGGTTCTCAGACTGTTATTGCTTCCAGAGAATCTGAAGGTTGTTTTCTGCAGCATGATATCGGTTCGGTAGTGACCGATCGTTCGATCGGTGGGCTGACGCCGGCGTGCTGGTGGCAGAGACAGATAGAAAGACTGCCGGTGGCACCCGCCTCTGAATGGGGGTTGCTGCGCTGTGATTATACGGTGGTCTGGCTCGATGGCAACGGAAAACCGCAGAAGCATCTGCAGAAAACTGTCATGTTGTAACTGCAGCGATTCGACTGAATGTCTGATACGTCAATTTAAGGAGACCACAGCAAGGTGGCCGAAGGTTTAAAGGTTTTACATCAGCAGCTTCTCTACGAAGCCCAGAAGCAGATTCTTTCCAGCGGAAAGAATACCGATGTGATTCTTCAGATTCTCAGCCGTACTTCTGTTGACCTCTTTGGTAAAAAGGGCTTTGGCGTTCTTTTTTACGATGCTTCGGCCCAGATCTCGCGAATAAGATTCAACGACGGTTTCAGTTTGAAGTCGCTGAACTTTCATTGCGAAGAATTTACCCGCAGCAAGCTTGAAAGACGTCCTTTCCCGACCGGCCCGGTTGCCGATGAAAGCGGTGAGACGCACGTTCTGATTCCGCTTGGGCCGGATAACGACCCATTCGGGGTTCTTCTCCTCCAGGAAATGTCGAGCAGCGAGGCTGCCGCTCTGGCCGCCTTCCGCGAACTGGCGACCACCTCGATCAGCACTTTCCTCGAAGTTGAACTGGTCAGGCTGCGCATGGAAGAGATGGGCGCCCTGCTCGAAGTCGGCCGCGTGGTAAGCTCAACTCTTGATCTGCGTGAACTGCTGACCAAGATCATGAGCACCGCAACCAAGGTTATGCGCTGCGAAACCTCGACGGTTTATATCGTCGACGAGCAGACCAACGAACTGTATTTTCACATTGTTTCTGGCGACCCGAACGTTGGCGCCAAGCTCCAGGAAATCCGTCTGCCGCTGGGTACCGGCCTGGCCGGCTGGTGCGCCCAGAATAATAAACCGGTCATCGTTCCGGACACCGAAAAAGACCCGCGCTTTTTCAAGGGCGCCGATAAAAAATCAGGTTTTGTCACCAGATCGATGATCTGCGTGCCGATGCGGCTCAAAGACAGGGTTGTCGGTGTTCTGCAGGTTCTCAACCGCACCGGCGATATTCCTTTCAATGAACACGATCTCGAAACCCTCGAAAACGTCGCCAATCAGGCGGTTTCGGCTATCGAGAACGCCCGCCTCTACGAAAATATTCAGAAGGTTTATCTTTCTACCATCGAAGTTCTTGCCACGGCGATCGATGCCAAAGACCCTTATACTCAGGGGCATTCACGCCGGGTTACCCAGTATTCGGTTGCTATTGCCGAAGAACTCAATCTGCCGCCAAAAGAAGTCGAAAGCATTCGCTATGCCGGGCTGCTGCACGATGTCGGCAAAATCGGCATCAAAGACAGCATCATTCGCAAACCCGGTCGCCTGACCGATGAAGAATACGCCATCATTAAAAAGCACCCGGCAATTGGTGCAAAGATTCTGCGGCCGGTAGATTTTCTTGCCGACAAGATCCCCGGGGTACTGCATCACCACGAATATTATGATGGCCGCGGTTACCCTGAACATCTCACCGGCGAAAATATTCCGCTCGCCGGCCGCATCATCTGCGTTGCCGACGCCTTTGATGCCATGACCACCAATCGCCCATACCGCAAAGGACTGACCGTTAAAACCGCGGTTGGCGAACTGCAGAAATTCTCGGGCAAACAGTTTGACCCGGTCTGTGTCGAAGCATTCATGCGCGCTTTCGACCGCAAACTGTTCCAGTATTTTGCCAAGGTCGAAGATTCTGATGACATGGTTCTCATCGACGACGAAAGCGAAAATCGTGACCCGGCCGAAGGTATTCATGGCGAGCTTGACAGCCAGCCGTATCCGCCCATGGCTGCCCACGAAATGAAAGAAGAAAAGAAGCCAGGTAATTCAGACCATAACCCGTCAGAAAAGCCGGCTCTCGAAAGCCAGCCTTACCCGCCGGTCATTCCACCGCATGCCGAAGTCAAGGCCGATGACAAGATTCAGGCTGATAAGCCGTCATCGCAGCCTTACCCGCCGATTACCGGCAGCGATAAACCCGAATAATCAAGCTTAAAACAGAAGCCCCCGAAAAGTGAATTTCGGGGGCTTCTCTGTATCGACGAGGTAGAAAGAGGGGGATCAGCCAACAACCCGCAGTTTTGGTTTTCCTTCGGTCTTTTTCTGGGTTTCGTGGCGGGGTTTCTCGTTGTGAATCATGTCGCGGTTGGGTGCGAATGAAGGCACGATTTCCTGGAAACCTCTGATGATATTGCGCGGTTTGCCGACTCTGGCGGCCACTTCAAGCTTTTCGACCAGAGCCATTAAAGCCTGTTCATCGACCTCTTCAGGTTTGGCAATGAATATTTTGCTGTTGCGGGTGGCGGTAATGCCTTCAGAAGCGGTGAGCAGCTCTTCATAAAGCTTTTCGCCCGGTCTTATGCCGGTAAACTTGATTTCGATATCGCGCCCGACCTCGAGGCCGGCGAGTCTGATGAGGTCTTCGGCCAGATCGACGATGCGCACCGGCTCACCCATGTCGAGAATGAATACTTCGCCGCCTTTGCCGTAAGCGCCGGCCTGAATGACGAGTTTGCTGGCTTCAGGGATCGTCATGAAGTAACGGATCATCTTCGGGTGGGTGATAGTGATCGGGCCACCTCTCTCGATCTGTTCCTTGAACATCGGAATAACGCTGCCGCGACTGCCGAGAACATTGCCGAACCTGACCGCGACGAATCTGGTCGGGCTGCGCCGGGCGTAACATTTCAGAATCATTTCGGCGACGCGTTTGCTGGCGCCCATGACCGAAGTCGGGTTGACGGCTTTGTCGGTCGAAATCATCACGAATCTTTCGACTCCGGCATTGTGCGAGGCGTCTACCAGATTTCGGGTGCCAAGAACATTGTTTTTAACAGCTTCTTCCGGGTTCAGTTCCATTAAGGGCACGTGCTTGTGGGCGGCCGCGTGAAATACGATCTCGGGGCGATGCGCCTGAAACAGATGCCCGATCTTTTCGCGATCCTGAATGTCGGTAATGATCGGAATAAGAACCGTATTGCCAAGTTTGGCGCTGCCAAGCAGTTCCTGGTGGGTTTTAAAAATGCTGTTTTCGCCATGACCGAGCAGCAGAAGTTTTTCTGGCTGAAACGGCAGAATCTGTCGGCAGATTTCGCTGCCGATACTGCCGCCGGCACCGGTTACCAGAACCGTTTTATTGGTTACATAGGCGGCGATTTCGGCAAGATTGATCTCGGAAGGCGGCCGGCGCAGCAGATCTTCGATTGCGATATCGCGCAGCTGCAGACTGACGAGTTTGCCGCCGATGATATCCTGAAGACCCGGCAGAGTTTTGAATCTGACATTGGTGTTCTGGCAGAGCTTCACGATTCTTCTGAGCTCAGCACCTGAAGCAGAAGGGATCGCAATGATTATTTCATCTGCCGAAAATTTTCTGGCGATTTCGGCAAGGCTTTCTGTTGCGCCGAGAACTTTTACACCATGAATGATCTGGTCTTTCTTTTTCGGATCATCATCGATCAGGCCCACCACATCGATGGGCAGATTGATGTTGCGTTTGATCTCACGCAGAATACTTTCGCCACCCTGCCCGGCACCAACGATCAAAACTCTTTTCGCCCGTTCGTTTGTGCGGTTGAAAAGCCAGCAGCGGAAAGGGCTCATTTCGACAATGTTCAGAAGCACTCTTGGTGCGATACGCGAAGAGCCGATCAGAATCAGGTTCAGCATCCAGTCGATGACAAACACGGCGCTGAGGCTCGGAAAAGCTTCCATGAAAAAAATCGAAATGAATTTCAGCATCGAATAGCCGGTTACAGCTGTGAAGACTGCGACCATATCAGGCAGAGAAGTGAACCTGAGCGTTCGATTATAAAGCCCCAGAGCCCAGAAGCATGCGAGGCCGACCGGAACCAGCATTGGTATGATAAAAAGCAGATAGTGAATATGCTGTGGTTCGAGCTTGTCAAATTTGAGCCAGATGGCTGCAATCAGTGAAAATGAAATGCAGATTGTATCTGCAAGAATAAAAATCAGCTTTCTAATTGGAGTCATAGCCGATTAGTGTACCCCTTCCAGACCCGTTACCAGTCAGTTTAGGCAGATTTTACCACGTCGGGATGAGAATGTCGACTTTTTTGTACCGGACTTAATCATCGACCAGAGGAAAAAAAATATTATCTGCCCGGGGAATTTTGCCGATTTCTGGTATATGGAGACAATTTCTGCACCGATGAGTGATGATCAGCAGACAGCAACTGCCAGAAGTCAATGTGGCGCCTGCGGCGCCGCCAACATTTCTGCCGCAAAATTCTGTGGCAGTTGTGGCGCTAAAATGTCACCTGCGGTAATTGGCAGGCGTAAAAGGTCAAGACGGCGCATGTATTTCAGGGCGGTTCTTGCTCTGGCCGGCGTTCTGGTTGCAGCTTCAGCGGTCATGAGCTACCAGCTTTTCAATAGAACCGACGGTGTCAAGGTTTCGCCAATGCCGTTTGCCGACATTCCTGTCGATCACCCGGTTTACCGGACATGCCGAAATCTTCTTGAAATACAGGCTGTCAGCTATAGAAAGATTCTTGAATTCGCTCCACATGAAACAATTTCGCCGGCTGAGTGGAACCACGCCCTGAGTTCTGCTGCCGCCCACATGAAAATGACTGCACCCGCAGAAGCAATGCTGCCCGAAAATTCAAGAGTAACCGTTGATCTGCTGAAAAGCCGGGTAGAAATTCTCGATGGTGACCCCGAATGGGTTAGTGACGCCTCACGTATCAAGGCATACTTTTGTCTTGAGCAGATATTCTTTGGCGCGAAAGGCAGAAAATGAAGCGGCTGATTTATCTTTTCTATTTCTGCGTTCTGCTTACGGCGGTTTCATGGCGACTTGCCAGTGCCAGTTCTCAATTACCAGAACTTTTGACTGTTCGACTTGATGAAAACCGTTATGGAACCGATCTGATTTTTTCATTCAACCGAATGGTCAGGCCGGCAACAAAGTTTTTGGGGCAGACAAACTGCCTTACTCTTGATTTTGCAAATGTCTCCATAGCTGCGCAATTGTCTGATAAGGCTTTTGCCGGCAGAGATCTCAAGCTTGGCTGGCTGGCAAACTCGTCTCTGAAAGAAAACCTTGTCAGGGCCAGACTGTATATTCAGCCGCACTGTCTGGCTGCTGTCAGATATACGGGGCAGGATGTCATTGTCAGGCTGACAGAAAGAACTCAGGCCGAGCCGGACGCTGGCAGTGACAGCCGTAATCTTCTGAATCCCCATGAAGACAAAAATTCCCCGGCAGTCATCAGTCTGCAGGAAGCGCCATTTCAACCGGCAGTTGAAGAACTGGCAGTGCAGGCCGGCATTGAACTCAAGCTTTCAGGAAAACTGCCCGAATCATTCAGCCTGGAATTCGAGGCTTCAAGCCCTGTCGAAGCTCTACAGGCAATTGCCGATGTCTGCAACCTCAGATTTTATCGTGAAGGTAAAGTCTGGTTTATGGCCGGAGTCTGAAATTATGATTAAAACCTTTAAATCATTTCTCACACTGGTCTGTCTGCTCAGCTGCCTGGTAATTCTTTCGGCTTTTGGCTTTCAGAGGCATGATGATCTGCTTACCCGCCTTGATCTGGCTCTGATTTTTGAGAGAATTCTTGAAAAACGCGAAATAACCGCTCAGGGTCAATCCGTTCCGTCTTTTTTCGATCTCAAGGATGATCGCCTGCTGGCTGTCTTTCGCACCCTTTCGCTGAAGCTTATCGAAGGCTACTCCGACGGAAGTTTCAGACCCGACGAAAAACTGCGAAATCTGGAAACCATATGCTATCTGCAGAAACTGGCCAGATGCCTGAGAAAAAACCAGCCTGAAGCTTATGAAACCAGGCAGCTGATGCGCCTGTTTGCCTACCAGAGCCAGCCTGAGAGTATTCTTTCAGACAACCTGCCGGCCGGCACCTTTCCGTCAGAACTGGGTGAACCTGATGGATTCGTTTCACGAAAAGTTTTTCAGGAGCTGATGGCTGCGTTGCTGAGCGAGACCGGCAAGTTGAATTTTCAGCTTTCGGGAAAAGTCATTCATGCCGTTACCGGCCACCCGGTGTCGGGAGCCTGTATCGCCGCCGGTAACAAGGCAGTGGTCGCCGATCAGACCGGCAACTTTTCTATCGATCTTGGTGGAATCAGCCGTTCTGATGTAACGCTTTTTGCGGCAGCAGAGGGTTTTAGACCCTGTGAAATGAAAAAGGACCTCAGATTGAGTCCGAATGTGGTATTCCGCCTGAAGCCCGAGAAAGCACGCGTCGCGTTTTGACCGGTTATCAGCGGTTCTGGCTGTAGTCGGTCAGCGCCCAGCAGTCGTTTGGTTCTTTGCTTATCAGCCCCTGCTTTTCAAGTTCTGAGAGTAGAGCCCTGATTTTTTCGGGCGGTGAGCCGAGAACTTTTTCCAGCTGATCCTGGCTGCAGGGGTGGCGCAGCAGCAGTTTGAGCACGTCTGACGAGGCAGCCGGTCTGCTCCAGCTGCTTACTTTGGGTGGTACCAGGCTGTGTTCGAACGCGGTAGAAACCGGAACCTTCAGCTGCAGAAGATCTCTGAAACGGTTAAGACGGCTCTGGTCGGCGGTTTTGATTTCGCTGGCAAGGGGCACCCGAACCGCAGTGTTCAGATAGACAGATTCGAGTTTTTCAATGCTGTTGAGATATTCGCTCAATGCCCTGATTTCGGTTTCTGAATCATTGATTCCGGGGCAGACAAAGACTTCTATCTCGACTTTGCCCGAAAAAGCCGCCGTAAAAAGGCGCAGCCCGTCGAGAATCGCCGGCAGCAGCAGGTCGCTGGTTGGTCGGTGGATTTTTCTGAAGGTTTCAGTATTGACCGAAGTCAGAGTTGGCAGCAGTCGGTCGGCCAGCAGCAGTTCATTCCGGACCTCGGGCAGGTGCAGAAGCGATGAATTGGTGATAACGCAGGTTGGTGCACTTCCAAGCTTTTTGATCTCAGCGAGAATGTAACCAAGCCCCGAATGCAGGGTCGGCTCACCGGTGCCGGAAATGGTTATCCAGTCGGGCCTGGCGATTTCCTTGAGCGTTTCACGCAATTCTGCAAGCACTTCGTCCGGGTTGCAGAATTCACGTCTTTCCGAGGTATGAAAAGTGGTTTTCGAAAGCTGGCAGTAAAGACAGTCGAAAGAGCAGGTTTTTGTCGGTGTCAGGTCGACCCCGAGCGAAATGCCAAGCCGGCGCGAAGGCACCGGCCCGAAGATGTAGGTTCTCATTTTCTATCAGGGCATTTTCCGGTGTGCAGAAAATAGTAAACCCCGATCATGGCGAAGATTGCCACAAACGGAACGATGACGACATAAAGTGATGAAAACGGTCGTGAAGGATTCATTTTTTCACGGGCTTTCATCAGGTTTTTCAGGGTTTTTTCGAGTTCCTTGCGGACTTCGGCGTCAGTAACGTTTTTGATCGAGGTGCGCAGTTCGGTGATTGCCTCGTCAAGGCTGGCGAGTGAAGTTTCCCTGGTCATTGATTTTCCTCCTTCTGTGGGGCGGCCAGACTGGTGCCCAGGCGTTCGTCGAGTTTCTTCAGCTGTTCATTATTGAGATTCATACCTTTGATGCGGCTCAAAACGGTTTTGGCATCAGTTTCACGGCCCATCTGGCGGTAACGGTCAGAAATCACGAACATGCTGTCTGGGTCGATAAAACTGGCTTTTAGAGCCTTCTGGTATTCTTCAGCGGCGGCCGAGCCCTGCCCTGAAGCCATAAATAGATCGCCGATTCTGATGAAGGGTGCGGGACTCTGAGCATCATAATTCAAGGCGGTTTTATAGGCTTCGAGAGCCTGCTGGTGCTGCCCCATTTTCTTAAGCACGTCGCCCTGCAACAGATAGAGAACAGGCATGTCGCTCTGCTGGGCCAGGCCGTTCTGTACTACGGCCAGAGCTTCAGAAGTCAGACCTTCTTCAAGCAAAGCGGTGGCCAGCGGCTCGATGCCGCGTGGATCATTTCTCAGGGCTTTCTGACTGTAGCGCGGGAAACCTTCAAGCTGGTCGGGACTGCTGGTGCTGACCTGTTCAGTTATCTGCGCTGCCAGACTGTGCATGCCGATGTCAGAATAACTGTTGGCAAGGGCTTTAAGGGCATGCAGGTTGCGCGGGTCTAGTTTCAGGGCCTTAAGATACCATACTGCAGCTGACTGATGTTTACCGGTTGCGGTATAAACTTTGCCGAGATTCATCAGAGCGTTGAAATTGGCCGGATTGTGGGCCAGGACAGTTCTGAATGACTGTATTGCCTCATTGTAGAAGCCGCCTCTGGCGTATTCAAGGGCTCGATCATAATCAGGATCAGTCGGACTTTCGCTGATCACATTGTTTGGAACGATTATGGTTTCTGCCTGGCCGGTTGCTGCCGGTTCAGTTGTGGTCCCGAGTGGCGGCGGCGGTGCTGCAAGTGAAACGGTTGCCGGAGCGGCGGTGGCTTCTTCCCCCAGTGCCTTGAGAATTCTGGCTGCATAAGGGTCCTGGGGGTTGAGAGATGCTTTTGAGGCTTCCCATAGGGCGGTGGCCCGGTCGCGGGCGCCGCTTTGAATGAGGTTCAAACCGGCGAAATAGCGAAATTTGTTGTTGAAAGGCTCTTTGCGGATTGCCTTTTCGAAAAAGGCGGCGGCTTCCTCATGGTTGCCCGATTCCATTTCGAGCTGCCCGAAATTGAACAGGGTCGCTGCATGATCAGGGTTTTTTGCCAGAATCTGGTTCCAGAAAACTCTTGCCTGCGCAAAATTGCCCATGCGTGCCATGACCTGGCCGCGTTCACTTAGAAGTTCAAGCTTGTCAGGATAGGTTGTTTCAAGCTGGTCGAGTATCGCCAGCGCTTCGGCATGGCTGCCTTTCTGATACAGACAGCGTGCGTGCTGCAGCTGGCCTTTCGCTGATGAGGGTTCGGCTTTTAAGAAGCTTTCGATGGTCGAGAGAGCTTCGTCGACCTGGCCAAGCTTTTCATTGACGACACTCAATTTGTAAAGAGCCCAGGTTTCGCCCGGGAAACTCTGTGAAATCGAAGTCAAAATTGCTTTCTGTTCGGTCAGGTTGCCGGTTTTTTCATGCAGTTTGAGTTTTTCGAGCCAGGTTTCAAGGTTCAGATCGGTTTCTGGCATTCTCGCAACAGTCACAGCTGGAACATCCTGGCTGAGCGAGGTTTTCAGAGCTGCGGCTTCGGCGTGACCAGGGTTATCGCTGAGAATCTGGTCGAGAATCAGGTTGGCTTTGTCGGGCTCACCCATTCGGTGCAGCAGTTTTGCCTGTGCAATCATGCCGGGAATGAAGTCCGGGCTGGTTTCCTGAATTGTTTTGACCAGTCGTTCCGCTTCCATCAGACGGTCAGAGCTGATGAGCATTTCAGCAAGTCTGCTTTTGATCTGCGGTTTGTCAGGAAGCATATTCATGGCTTCTCTGAGAATGGTTTCAGCCTCGGTGAGGTTCCCGCTGTCGATCAGCTTTATGCTGGTTTTGTCATAAACATCGGCCAGCTTCTGCTCGACGGCCGCGGGCTGATAGTTTTCTTTCAGCAGTTTCTTCAGCAGTTCGATAGCTTCGCTGGGAATATCGAGTTCGATGGCTGAATCAGCCATGGCCATCATGCAGCGGTGCAGTTCATCAGAAAAGTCCCGGTTTTCAGAGTCGAGTTTGACGGTTGCTTCGAGACTTTTTTTTGCCTTGACCAGGTCGCCTTTTTCGAGCAGGGCTCTGCCAAGCAGAAAATGAGCTCTGGCGTCGCCGGGGTTGTCGTCGATGCGTGATGACGCGAGTGAAATTGCCGTGGCGAAATCCTTGCTGTCGATCGCGGCTCTGACTTTGGTGTTCTCTTTCCAGTTCGAATACTGGGTTTCTTTTTCTGATTCAATAACGGTTTCAGTCTTGCTGGCAACCGGATTCGACTTTTTTTTGCCACCGCAGCCACTCATGCCGGTAGCAACGAGTGCACCGGCAACTGCCAGTGTCAAAGCTTTCTTATAGTATTGCATCGAATTAACACTCCTCAATTAAAGAAACAGTTCGCTTACAGAACGTTTCTCGAAGATTCTTCTGATGGCTTCGCCGACCAGCGGGGCGAGTGAAAGAACATTGATGTTGCACTTTTCAACTTTTTCGCGGCTTATCGGCACTGAGTTGGTGCAGACAATTTCTTTTACCGGCGAATTTGGCAGCCGGTCGGAGGCCGGGTTTGACAGCAGAGCGTGGGTGCAGCAGGCAACAACCGATTTTGCGCCTTTTTCCATAAGGCTTTCGGCAACGTTGACCAGGGTGCCGGCAGTGTCGATGATGTCATCGATGACGATCGCATGCTTGCCGGCCACATCCCCGATGACGTTCATGACGACGGCTTTGTTGCTTTCGGGGCGGCGTTTGTCGATGATCGCCATCGGCAGGTTGAGTTTTTTGCCGAACTGACGGGCGCGCAGCACGCCGCCGGTATCTGGTGACACTACGACATGGTCAGTCAGATCACGTTTGAGAAAATGCTCTGCCAGCAGGCGACTGGCTGAGAGATGATCGACGGGAATGTCGAAGAAACCCTGCAGCGCGGGGTCGTGCATATCGATGGTCATCATGCGGTTGGCACCGGAAATGGTGATGATGTTGGCGACGAGCTTTGCCGTTACCGGTTCACGACCGGTGGTTTTCTTTTCCTGGCGTGAGTAGCCGAAATATGGCACTACGGCAGTTACACTCGATGCCGAGGCGCGTCGCAACGCATCCATGGTGATCAGGAGTTTCATCAGGTTTTCATTAACTGGCGGGCAGGTTGGCTGAATGATGAAGGTGTCGCAGCCGCGTACCGATTCTTCGATGCGGCAATAAAGCTCGCCATCGGCAAAAGAGGTGTGCATGATCTTGCCTTCCGGTATGTTCAGATAGCGGCAGACTTCAGAAAACAGGGCAGAGTTGCCTTCGCCCGAAAAAACCTTGACTCTTGAATTGTGCATTTTACCCTCCTGATGGGTGTCGGTCTGGGATTCAGCTATCGCCTTCAATTACCGAGAATGGGGTGATTTTCGTGCTGTCAGCAACAGTGGTGTTGCTGATGACGCAGTGTTCTATTCTGTTGTTTCTGCCGATTACTGCATCGGTGATGCGGCAGTTTGGCCCGATGACGCTGTCACGACCGATCCGGCATTTTCCTGAGAGCATGCAGCCTGGGTGGATCGTGGTGTCTGGTTCGATGTTAACTTCGGGGCCGATAAAGGTGTTTTCTGGGCTGGTTATGGTTACGCCGCTTTCCATGAGGCGGGTCAGAATCTGCTTCTGCAGAATGGTGCTGACTTCAGCCAGATGCTGGCGGCTGTTGATGCCGAGGGTTGACGATTCATCCTTTTCGATGCAGGCCACGACCGGCAGACCCTTTTTCACGGCTGCTTCGACAAGGTCGGTCAGGTAGTATTCCTTTTGCCGGTTATTGGGGGTCAGCGAGAAGATATTGTCAAAAAGAAAAGCCGAATCGAAAAGGTAGACGGCGAGGTTCACTTCTTTAACCTTGAGTTCTTCTGGTGAACAGTCTTTGGCTTCGCGAATGGCGGTGACCATGTTGTTCTGCCGCAGCACCCGGCCATAATTACCTGGCTCGTTCATCATCAGGGTCATCATCGTGATCGCAGGTTTCTGCTGCCGGTGAATATCGACCATCTTCTGAAGTGTTTCAACCGAGATCAGCGGCGTGTCACCGCACACGACCAGCAGATTATCGGGGCGATCGCTGCAGGCTTTGGCATAGCACTGAACCGCGTGGCCGGTTCCGAGCTGCTCGGTCTGTTCGACGAAATTCAGATTGTCGGCCTGGAGTGACTGCCTGACCAGATCGCTTTTGTAGCCGGTAACCAGAATGGTTTTTTCACAACCAACCGCTTTGACGGCATCGATGACGTAGGCAACCATTGGTCGGCCAAGAATGGGGTGCACGACTTTGGGCAGCTCTGATTTCATGCGCGTGCCTTTGCCGGCGGCGAGGATCAGAGCGTGTAGTTTCTGCGACATATGCAAACCTCGGTTCAAGTTTTCAGCGGTCATTATACACAGTTTTGCCTTTTTGTAACACCCGCGAGAAAATCAGCATGGTTACGGGCGGCAGAGTTTATGGCTGCTAGACCCTTAATGAAAAAACCCCGCGGCGGGCGGGGTAATATTTTAAACAGGGGTGGGAGGATTCGAACCTACGAAATGCCTGCTCCAAAGGCAGGTGCCTTACCACTTGGCTACACCCCTATACCTGCAAACTCAGGTTCCCAAAAGATATCATAACTGAACCCGTGGCGCAACCGGGCAAATTCATCGGCAATCAGGCGGGCTTTGATTGCCGGGAGCGTTCAGTTCGTCTTCGAAAGCCCGCAGAATCGTGCCGGTCAGATATTCAGAAAACTCCGTGCTCAGTGAAAAAACCTGTTCGCGCCAGGTGCCGTCGGGCATTTTCCGGCTGGGCATGCCAACAAAGTGGCCGCGCGCCGAAGAAAAAATCTGAAAATCCTTGATTACCAGAGTTTCGTCGATGGTGACGGAGGCAAAGCCAAGAAGTTTGCTTTTAGGGGCTTTGAGAATCTGAATTCGCACATCGGTAATTTTCATGGTCTTGAAAAACCGCGAGTTCAGAATTTCAAAATAAATTCGGTCCAGACTTTGGTATCTTTATTCGACTTGGGCTCTGTTACTTCAGGGCGGACTTCGTTGTCGAAACCGGCTTTGATCTGAACGTTGCTGGTTGCATCGACAATACCTTCGACCTGCAGTTTCTCTTCAGATTCAAAAGTGTCGATCATCGAGCGTTTGAACGAAACTTTGCCCTTCAGCGTGGGTTTGAAACTGTAGATCGCTTCAAGATAATATCGCGAAGCGAGCGCTGCCGATTTTTCGCGTGATTCTGGCTGATCGGGTGTGCCGGGAACCGGAGCTACGGCTGAACCCCGAAGGATTCCAGTTCTGGGTTCGTTCGGTGAGAAAGTTATCTGCGGCGTGTGCTTTTGCTCATATTCGCCGTAAATCTGCAGTCGGCCATTCGTTCCGGCGATTGATAAACCGGAAGAGGCTGAGTCGTCGAAGCCGATCGCATTGCTTTCGTAGGAGTTATTGAGAGTAATGACCGGCGACAGTTTTTTCTGAACATTTCTGGACGATTTGATGCGAAGACCGGCCCGGTCGGCAAAGGTGCCCGTTTGATTGCTCTGATAGTTTGCAAAGGAAATTGCTTCGGAAAACCGGCTTCCAGACTGCGGTTGAGCGAAAGTGGACGGGTTTTCACCGAGCATCTGACTGCCAAGTGAAAGACGAAATTCATTGCCGGCCAGGGTACCTGAATGTTTGAGCCCTTTACTATGGTTAAGGCTGATAAGGCGACTGGCGTCGCTCTGGGCAAAACAAACCCCTGTCAGCAGCATGGCGGCCGACATAATCAGCAAAACCCGGATTTTAAGAGCCTTGAACACATTAACTCCCTGAATTCATTACCCAACTTAAAAATATATCACATTTCCGCATTTCAGCAACTAAAAACATGCACGGGCAACAGTTGTTTTTTGATATCTGGCTGGGTTTATCAGGGTTGATATTATTCAAGCCCGGTGGGGCGATCGAGACTGGAGTATCTGGGTGTCAAAGCTTCTACGTGATGTTTTTCAAATTCGTTCAGTTCTGATTCTGACAGATTACAGTCCAGGATGGTAGCATAATGCCTGACAACCGCTGCTGGCAACCTTTGAATCGCATTGACATCCAGAAATTCGTTCAGGTATGCCATTTTTACCGCCAGGTCACGGCGATTTTCAGAGAGAAAGATTTCTTCTGGAAGATTGACGATGCTTATCGGAATCGAACCGTGAATTATCAGGCAATCGTTGCGGAAAACTCCGGCGGCACCAATCAGTTTGTGCTGGCCGGCAAAAACCGAATGCCCGGCCGCGGCGGCATAGCAGTGCAGGTGATTACCCCGCCCGCTGTGCATTTCACGGGCCGATGAAAAGCGGGCCGGCACGCCAGCGTCGACCAGTGCCTGAACCAGTGGTTCGATGGCGAATCTGAACATATCGAGAAAGGTTCTGGCTTCTGGACATTTTTCTTTGATGAATTCGAGAGTGAACACCAGCGAAAACGTGTGTTCGTCGGCATGAAAGACCATTTTGCCGCCAGACATGCGTCTGACGATTCCCAGGCCGGATTCTGCAACTGCATTAAGATCGACAAGCTTTTCCGGCGACTGATTATAGCCGAAAGAGAGCGCATACGGCAGCCAGCGATAAAATCTCAGACAGGCAAAATCGCGGCTCTGACCGGTAGACAAGGCGAGTGCCTCGTCGATGGCCATGTTTTCGACCGCCGACCGGGGGCCAGAATCGATAAAGCGCAGCAGAAATTTTGACATGCGGGAGATTATACAGAAAATTGTTAAATATCGTTAAGGAAACTTCAACTGTTGACGACATGGGTCATGGATTTGTTTGCCTCCTTATTTTTTGGGCCGGGAATAACCCCGGTCTTTTTTTTTGCCAGAATTGTGTTATTCAGTTATAAATATCTGCATCCGACAGCAGGAGTTGAAGTTCTATGAATCTTGAATGCAGTAATCTCGACAAGGTTTTTCACGATTTTCTCACCCTCAAAAAGATTCGCAGAACCGGTTGGCAGCTGCGTGGCATTCGAAACTGCGAGTCGCTGGCCGACCATTGTTTTGGCGTCACTCTGCTGACTTTTATGCTCGCCGATGTCGTTCAGGCCGGCATCAATCGTGATCGAGCCGTGGCGATTGCGATCGTTCACGAACTTGGCGAATGCCGGGTCGGCGACATACCTTACACCGCCCTGAAATACTTTCCTGATAAAAGCAAAATTGAGACCGAAGCGGTTGAAGACATTCTCGGCCCGCTCGGCGAAAAAATTAGCAGCGCCAACCTCGAATTGTTCAAAGAATTTGAAGATGGCAGTTCGCTCGAAGCCCGCTTCGTCAAGGCGATTGACAAACTTGATATGTTGATAACCGCGGCTGAATATGAAAAGACGGGGTTTGCCAGTCTCTCTGATTTCTGGGCCAATGAATCAACTTTCAGACCATTTGCCGAATTTCCGGAACTGGCGACCTATGCCGAACATCTGCGCCGTAATCGTGAGCGCCGCCTGGCGGGTCGGCATGATTAAAATCAGTGGTCTGACGCGCAGATTCAACGGGTTCACTGCGGTCGACAACCTTAATCTTGAGATCCCGCCCGGGGCTATGTACGGTTTTCTTGGCCCGAACGGTGCCGGCAAGACCACAACCCTGAGGATGCTTATGGGGCTTCTGCAGCCGACCGCCGGTTCCGTTGAAATTGACGGCCTGACGGTAGCGGTAGACCCGGTTGCAGTCAGAGCGCGGGTTGGTTATCTTCCCGATGAGATTTTTCTTTATGATTATCTGACCGGTTACCAGTTTCTTGAGTTCGTTGCCGACATTCACAAATTGCCTGATTCAGTCAGAGAACCAAGAATAAAAGAGCTTCTCGAAGTGTTCGGCCTTGCCGATGCTGCCGGCGATTACACTGCCAATTACAGCTACGGTATGAAAAAAAAGATCGCTCTGGCCGGCATTGTCATTCATTCGCCGTCGTTGCTGATTCTCGATGAGCCTTTCAATGGCCTCGATCCGCAGTCGACCCGTGATTTTCGCACGCTTCTGGAACGCATGGTCAAAGCGGGCACGACGGTGATTTTCTCAAGCCATGTGCTTGAGGTCGTCGAAAAGCTGGTGACTCATGTCGGCATCATCTGCCGCGGAAAAATGCAGCTGTCCGACACCATCGGCAACGTGGTTGCCAGGCACGGCAGTCTCGAAAAAGCTTTTTTCAGTCTGACTGAGGCGTCGGCGGAGGCGTAAGCGGTTTGCGCTTGCGCAGTCTGACCCTGGTAGCCTGCTCGAAAGTGTCGTCAGCCAGACCGGTGATGGTTCGGGTTTCTACCAGCACGTCGAGATCGGGTTTGAGGTTTTCGAGCGTCTCTTCGGTCAGAGCGGAAAAGGCAAAGAAAATTTCGCGACCGTCGTGAGTTCTGATCATTCCGACCTTTTTCTCGATGTCGTATTTTTCGATTTTTCCGGGTGAGGCGTCTGACGATTCTGATTCGCCGATCTTTTCGACCTGAACCGCAATCGGACTCATCGCATCTTTAACAACTCCGAATCTGACGGCGTCACCCTTTTTCAGGTTGGCTTCCTGTTCCGGTTTCACTGCTGAATAATGCAGAAGCACTTCGGGGTATTCGGCACAACTGAGAACACCCATGCCGGTTTCGGCGTTATACCATTTGACAACCCCTTCAACAAAGGCGTCTGGCGCCGGGTCGAAAACAATCTCTTCGACGGTGCGCCCAATTTCGCCGCGAATGGTCTCGATCTGGGCGATCAGTTGAATGACTTCGGGCTGATCGGGCGAGCTTTTCAGACTGTCGCGCAGTGTCTGTACTGCCAGGCCGAGAAGCCGGCGTTTGAAGTAGACCAGCCCAAGAAAAAGCAGCGCTGCCGAATCGCCCGGTGATATTCGCAGGGCTTCGAGCAAATGTGTCTCGGCTTCTTCAACCATATCGAGCTCATACATCACGCCGCCGGTTTCACGATGATATGATGCGTTGTATGGAAACCGCTTCAGCAGCTGTCGATAAAGGTCGAGCGCCTCGTCGTAAAACTTCATGCGGCTGTAGATATCGGCGAGCTGCTCCATTGCGTCGACATTGCGGGGGTCGACCTGCATTACCGCTTTGAAAGCCTCGGCAGCTTCGAGATAATGCGTGTCGGAATTGTCGTCATCGTGTTTGAGTCGGTAAATGTCGCCAAGATAACGATGAAAGAACGCCTTACGCTGGCCGGTACTCAAGCCCTGGCGATAAATGCGCAGAGCGCTGTCGAGATCACCGCCCAGTCGGTAGGCAAGCCCGATGGTTTCGTAATAGTCTGGTTCCCCGGGATTTTTGCCGATGCACCAGTTGATTTTGTCGATCGCCTGCTGTAGCTCACCCTTTTCAAGGTGGCCGACTGCTTCTTCAAACTTTTCGTTCAATTCTTCAAGAAAATCGGCGAGTTTTTCGTCGTATTCTTCGCGGCGTGCGTCATCTGAAAGCAGGTCGAAAGCGTCTTTCAGCTCACGCAATTTGGGAATATTGGCAAGCGGCGAATCTGATGAAAAAAGCTCGGCATGTTTCTGCTTGTAGGCAGTGGCAATTTCTTCGAGAGACGCGAAGTTGGAAACCCCGAACAGCTGATAAAAATTTTGCATGCTGAGCCTTTGATTCAGTTGGTTTTACTTGAATTTATGATGCGAAGATTTTAACCGCTTTTCGTCATATTTGGCAAGATCAAATGCCAACCGGTCTGTGTTAAAAATATTGAAAAATGTATCCTCTCTGGGGTAGAGTGTGTGATTGATTTATGGCTATATCTATAAAAACTGTTGACCGGTATGTACTGAAAGAACTGCTCGAACCGTTTCTTTTCGGCATGGCTTTTTTTGTTGCCATCTGGTTGATCGACCTGATGATGGAACTGATCAACCTGATTTTCGCCAAAGGGGTTCCGGTGACGGTTGTCGGGCTGTTCTTCGTCTACAGCCTGCCGCCGACTCTTGTTATCAGCTTTCCGATGGCTCTGCTGCTGTCTAACCTCGTCGCTTTCGGGCGTATGTCGTCAGACTCAGAAATCACCGCCCTGAAGGCAGGCGGCTACAGCTTTTCTCGCATTGTTGCTCCGGCGGTTATCGCCGGCATCTTCATTACCGGCCTGACTTTCCTGTTTAACGAAAAGCTGGTGCCGGTTGCCAACGAGAAGTTCACCCGGCTGTTCAGACGCGAAGTGACGTTAAAGCGACCTCTGCCGATTATCGCCGAAAACCGCTTTTTTGAGGCCGGCCCCGGTCGTAAATTTTTTGTGCGCAAATTCGACCAGAAGACCAAGGACATGTTCGGTGTCGTCATGTATGAGGGGCAGCCGAACGGTTTCCCGCGCGTCATCGAGGCAGACCGGGCCCGTATCGAGGGCGGCGTCTGCTATTTCTGGAAAGGCCGCGTTTCTGACATTCACATGAGCGGTGAAGACCGCAATTACACCTATTTTGACAATATGGAATACCCGATCGACACCCATTATGTTAACCCCGATCATGTGCCGGATTCGAAGAATTCTCGCACGATGAATCTGCAGGAACTCTATGCTTTCATCCAGGATGCCGAAGCAAAGGGCATGTCTGCGAGTATTATCACCCAGCACTGGATCGAATTCTGGTCGAAGACCTCAATTCCGTTCGCCGGCTTGATCTTTGTGCTGATCGGTGCGCCGCTCGGCTCACAGACTACCCGTTCAGGTACCGGTATCGGTATCGGCATGTCGGTGGTGATTATTTTTCTCTATTACATTCTGTTTGCCGCCGGAAAAGCCTTCGCCAAAGGTGCGTATCTACCGCCCTTTGTCGGGGTGTGGTTTCCGAATTTTATTATCGGCGCCATCGGCGCCTGGCTGATCGTTAAGTCAAAGGCCTGATTTAGAACAAAAGGACACACAAACCAGATGAAAAAGCAGCTTATCAACCTGATTCACGACAGGCTTGCCGGTATGTTCAGACGCTATGGCATCGAAGATTACAGCTTTATCGACGTACAGGTGCCGCCTGACCGCACCAACGGCGATTTTTCTATGAATGCCGCGATGAAACTGTCGAAGGCCGCAAAATGCGCACCCAGACAGCTGGCCGAAGAAATCAAAGCAATTCTTGAAGCCGAAAAAGACTGGTTCAGCCGTGTCGATATTGCCGGCCCCGGCTTTATCAATATGTATATTGCCGACGGTATGATCGAAAAATGTTTCAACGACAAGGCCGCCGGCAGTGTGATTCTGGCCGATGAAGCTCTGAAGGCAGAAAAGACCGTTGTCGATTATTCAAGCGTCAATATTGCCAAGCAGATGCATGTCGGGCACCTGCGCTCGACCATTATCGGCGATGTGCTCGCCAGAGTAATAGAAGCTCTCGGAAACCCGGTTGTCAGGCAGAACCACCTCGGTGACTGGGGTCTGCCGATGGCCATGGTTATCTATAAAGCTGAGCCTGAAATCGTTGCCGCCGAAAAGGCCGGCGTTTCTCTCGAAAAAGCTCTGCCGCTGGCACGGCTTGAAGAACTCTACAAAGCCGCTACCGCTGAATGCAAAGAGAAACCAGAAGTTGCCGAAGCCTGTCATCAGTATCTGGTGAAGCTGCAGCAGGGCGATAAGGGGTTGCTCGATCTCTGGCACAAGATCACCCGCGTTTCGATGGCCGAAGTTTATCGTATTTACCGCCAGCTCAACGTGAAACTGACCGAAGAACACGAGTGCGGCGAAAGTTTTTATCGCGATATGCTCGCCGAAACGGTCGAGGCGATTCGCAAATCAGGTTCGCTGGTTGAGTCTGAAGGCGCCCAGTGCCTGTTTCTCGACGAATTCAAGTCGAAAGAAGGCAATCCGCTGCCGGTAATCGTGCAGAAATCAGATGGCGGCTACAATTACGCTACTTTCGATCTGGCTGCTGTCAGATACAGAACCGCCAAACTGGGTGCTGAACGTATCGTTTACGTTACCGATGCCCGCCAGGCTCTGCATTTCAAGCAATTTTTCGCCGCCGCCCGTCACGCCGGCATTCTCGCCAATCCCGATGTAAAGCTTGAGCATGTAACCTTTGGCGCCATTCTCGGCGAAGATGGCAAGCCGCTCAAAACCCGCAGCGGCGAAAACGTCAAACTGGCAGAACTTCTTTCTGAAGCGATCGACAAGGCTTATGCCGTAGTTAAAGAGAAGAACCCCGGCCTGTCAGAAGAGCGCAAACAGGAAGTGGCGCGCATGATCGGCGTCGGTGCGATCAAATACGCCGATCTGGCGCAGAATCGTAATAACGACTATGTTTTCTCGTTCGACCGCATGCTGGCTTTGAATGGCAATACCGCTCCGTATCTGCAGTATGCGCATGCGCGTATCTGTTCGATTTTCCGCCGGGCAGGTACTGATCCTGATTCTTTTGCCGCTCCAATGCGGATCAGTCAGGTCGAAGAACGCGATCTGATGATAAAGCTCATGGAATTCGGCCAGACTGTCGTGGCCGTGGCAGCCGATCTGCGCCCGCATATTCTCTGTAATTATCTCTATGAACTTGCTACCTGCTTTTCATCCTTTTACGACAAATGCCCGGTGATGAGCTGTGAAGATCAGAGCCTCAAAGCTTCGCGCCTGGCAGTCTGTAACTATACCCGCAGAGTTCTGGCTCTTGGCCTGGATCTGCTGGGCATAGCAGCACCACGGGAGATGTAAAGATGGCGATCTGCCCGAAATGTTCTTTTGCTTCTGTTGCCGGCCGCTTTTGCGGTAAATGCGGCGCTGTCGTATTGTCTGCCGGATCGGCCGAAGGCCCGACAGTCGCGGTTGCTCAGCCATTGGCTGCGCTTCCGACAAAAGATGAGCTCACCGGCCTTGAACAGGCGCTTAAGAAGAACCCGGGCGAAATCACTAATTTTATCAACCTTGCCGAAGCTCTTGCGAGCATGGGGCGTTTCGATCAGGCATACTCGACTTTCAGGGCCGCAAAAGCCATTGCACCAGAACACGCCGGCGTTCTCAAAACCGGTGCCCGTGTTTTTGAGCTGATGAACCGGCGCGAAGAAGCCATAGACTGTCTCAAGAAAGCCATAAAAAGCAATAACAAAGACAGTGATGCCATTTTTCGCCTTGCCGGTCTTCTCTATGACAGTGGCAAAAAAGAAGAAGCCCTTGAATGGCTGCAGGAGCTGTTTGAACGCTCTGACGATCAGCCGGAAATACTGATACGTATTGCCCAGATTCATCTGAGTCTCGGTAACGCCGCTGAGGCACAGGAATATCTGGCTCGTTACAAGGAAGTCGCCGGTTCGACCGGCGAAATGTATCTGCTGCTCGGTCAGACGATGCTGACCCGCAAGTTTTATGACGGTGCTGTCAAAAATTTCCGCGAGGCGATCAGAACTTTTCCGAACGATGCGCAGATGCGTCTCGGGCTGGGCCGCGCCTATCTTGGCATGAACGAGAAGGGGCAGGCACTTCTTGAATTTGAGCAGGCTTTGAATAAAAGCCCCGATAATATCGACATTCTCATCGAGCTTGGCAAACTTCAGAACTCGATGGGCATGGAAGACCAGGCTGACCTGACTTTTGCAAAAATTGAAAAGGCGAAACCCGCCAACGGTGAGTGTTATCTGGCCATCGCTCTGCATTTTATCGAACGCAGCAATCTTGCCCGGGCGACAAAATATCTTGAGATGGCGCACGAACTGAGCCCGTATCACCCTGAAATTCAGCAGATTCTTGGCCAGACCTATGCCCGTCAGAAGCGCCACGCCGATGCTCTCAAGATTTTCCGGCATGCAATCGAGACCTACCCTGAATGCCAGTGGGGTCATGAAGGCATTGTGGTCAGTGCGCACGAAAGCAAAAATTTCGAGCTCAAGGCCGCGTCTCAGAAGCGCCTGCTGCAGATTCGCAAATCATCAGCCGAAGACTGGTGCGATTACGGGGAAACCCTTATCAGGCTGGGTCAGTTTGACGCGGCCCAGGATGCCTTCGAAGCTGCTTCGCGCCTCGATCCGACCTGCGTCAGGGCCTATCAGGCCCCAGAGTTGATCAAAATCGAAAAGGCCAGGGCCGAAGGCGAGAAGCTGGCAATGCAGGGCAATGAAGCTCTGCAGAAAAAGTTCTTTCTTACCGCGGCTGAGCGACTCGAAAAGGCCCTCGATCTGGTGCCGAATCAGCCAGAATGGGTAAGAATGCTGGCTGAGGTTTCGCTTAAAACTGCCGAAATTGAACGGGCCTCGTCACTTCTGCTCAAGGCCAGAGCCTTCGATGCTTCTGATTATCTCACAACTTTCAATCTGGCAAGGGTTTATGAATTCGAAAACAAGATTCAGATGGCAATCGAACTGCTTTCGACCCTTACCCGCGATCACCCGACCCAGCTTGAAGCTCATATGATGCTGCTGCGGCTCAAGCGCAGTCAGATCAGGGGCAATCGTGTCGAGCCGGAAATGCTCGAAGCACTGGTGCGTAATCTCGAACTTGAACTGGCTCATATCCGCCGCGACTCTCCGGTGCCTCTGCTGGTTAAGGGCTACGCCCATTTCCTGTTTGGTATGCGTTCGAAACTTCAGACCGAGGCTCTCGCCTCGGCCGAAAAAACTTTTAACGAGACTCTGGCGCGCTTTGGCGAGAATGAAAACGCTATCCGTGGTCTGGCATTGTGTGAAAGGGCGCGCGGTAATGTCGAAAAAGCAGTCGAGTATACCCGCTCTCTGGTTAAACTCTCGTCAGACCCTCAGCGTCTCTTTGAACTGGGTCGATTGCACGAGAACTTTCAGCAGTTTGGCGAGGCCAGGAAATGCTACGCGTCATTGCGCAGCCTTTTCCCTGAGAATGGGCATTATCGACGCAAAATGCTCGAAGTTACTGCCGAGGTCTCGAAAATCAGCAGCAAGAATGAGCTGATGAATCTTCTGTCTGAGCATCATCAGTCATTGCAGGCCAAACCAGACCAGATCTGGCTGTTGTACGAATCGGCGATCGGCCAGGAACTGGTTGCCGAATTCAACGCCCAGAAAGAGGAATGGGTCAAGCGGTCGCTGCTCAACTGGCACAAGGCGATCAATCACTCGTCGACCAATCACTGGATGCGCTGGGCAATGCAGCGTTGTCAGTATAAGCATCTGAAGGGGCCAGACCGGCAGCGGGCAGCGGCAACGAATCTGAAGGCCTGTGAAAAAATTCTGCGCGAGATGCCTGACAGTGCCATGGCTTACCAGGCCATTGCTAGATGCTATCTGGCGATGGGTGATCTGACCAATACCGATAAAGCACTTGGTTTTCTTGAAAGGTCGTGGTTTCTCGGGCCAGATAACTCTGAAACCGGAGAGCTGCTTGCCAGAACCGCTAAGGAACTGGGTAAATCTGTTATAGTAGACTCAGTTGGTTATAACATGCTACTATTAGAACCCGAGCTGGCGAATGGTATTTTCCAGCTCTGATTTTGCTGTTTCAGAGAGAAAGGTTTGCTTGCATAACGATATTCAGATACTGATCAATCAGATGCCTGCCAATTCAACGCAGATGAAAATGCACGTGAAAGGCAGCTCAGAGACCCTGGCGTTGATTCGCCGGGTTATTGTCGCATGTGTGCAGCACCTGAATCTCGGGCCGTCGCTTCTCAACGACATCAAGCTTGCTACCACTGAAGCCTGTACCAATGTCATCAAGCATGCTTATAAATTCAACGATGCAATGTCGTTCGATCTTGAAATTAAAACCAGCGATGAAGTTTTTGTTGTCGAAGTTTTTTATGAAGACCCTGATTTTGTGCCAGAAAAGATTCCGGTTCCCAACCTCAAAGAAATTAAAGAGGGCGGCCTGGGTGTTTTCATCATCAGAAGCATCATGGATCACGTGAACTATATTACCGATTCCCGTAGTGGCCGCGTCAGGCTGCAGATGGTTAAGTTATTGAATTCGAAAGAGAGTATTGGAGGCCAGAGTGAAGATTGACAGCCAGATTGATAAAGACAAGAAAATTAAGGTCTTCCATGTTGAAGGGGAAGTGGACATTCACCACCTCAAGAACCTGAAGGCAGAAATCATGGATTCTATCGAATCCAACGGCTGGACCTACGAAATCAATATGGAAAAGGTTACTTACCTCGACAGTTCTGGTCTTGGTCTGCTTGTTTACATCAAAAAGGAAATTACCCGCCATAATGGCAAATTGAGAATTCTCAATGTCAGCGAGCAGGTTCTTAATGTTTTCAAGGTTACCAAGCTCGATGAATTTTTTGAAATAGCCTGAAAGGACAGGATCTGAAGCGGATGAAAGGTCTGTTTATTACATTTGAAGGCCCAGAAGGCAGCGGCAAGTCGACCCAGATCAAGCTGCTGCGCCAGTTTCTGGCAGAGCGCGGCCACGATGTCGTAACAACCCGTGAACCCGGCGGAACCGCAGCCGGCGACCGCATCAGATCGGTTCTTCTTGATAAGGACTGCGGCAGTCTTGAACCAGAGACTGAGCTTTTTTTGATGCTGGCGCAGCGCAGCGAGCATTTAAAAAAGGTGATTCTGCCGGCTTTGAAAGCCGGAAAAACGGTTCTTTGTGACCGTTATTTCGATTCGAGCATGGCCTATCAGGGCTATGCCCGCGGGCTTGGGATCGAAAGAGTGCGCAGAGTCCACGAAGCTTTTCTGCCAGGGTTTCTGCCTGATCTTACTGTATTTTTGCGCATTGCACCCGAAGTCGGTCTTGAGCGTGCTCGCCATGGCGGCGCCAAACAGCTTGACCGCATGGAATCAGAAACTCTCGATTTTCATCGAAGGGTTCTGGCGGGTTACGATCTGGTTGCAGCAGAAGAGCCAGAAAGATTTGTGGTGGTAGAGGCCGACGGTGAGCCAGAAAAAATGGCTGACCGAATTGCCGTCGAGATAGGCAGGCGTTTTGAGGAGCTGAGTTGAGTTGTACAGCGAAAATGTCGAAGTGGTTGAAACCGGAGCGCCGGGTGAGGTAGCTGGCTTTTTTATGGGCAAGATGAAAATGAGCATTGCGATCAAGCTTGATCTGCTGCTGGCCTGTTTCTGGGCTGCGGTATATCTTGCTGCCGTGTTTTTTGATCTGCCCGTCAGCCCGCTGGTATTTGCGGTAACAGGTGTTGGCACCATTCTTTTCGTTCATCTGAGCATTACCCGCAAGGTTCTGATGCCATTGCAGAAGTTCATCGAAATTGCCGATAAAGTCGCGGATGGCGATGTTAACGAGGGTCTTGAAGACCTTCGCCTCAGTGACCTCGAAGAGGTGCAGGGCTCTTTTACCAAGATTGTCGGCAGTATGATCGAGTCGCGCGTGGCGATTGAAGACTACATGCAGACGATCAGCGAAATCAACAAAGAGCTCGAGCAGAAGGTCGACTCGCTTTCGGCTCTTTATTACGGCAGTCAGGCCATGGGTGGCAGTCTCAATGTCGACACTCTCGTTCGCAATTTCATTACCATTTTTACTGATCGTCTGACAGTGAACGGCGCCGGTGTGATGCTTTATAACGAAAAGACAGACCTTGTTTCGGTAAAAGATCTGATCGGCATTTCACCTGAGTTGTTCGCTAAATTCAGATTCTATTCAGACAATCAGATTCTTGCCCGTATTTTCTCTGATGATGGTTACTGGCGCCCGACCGAACAGGAATTCAACCTGCTGGTTGCCGAATTCGAATCTGACGAAATGCGCCGCATAAAACTGATGTTTCCGATGCGCATCAAAGATCACTTCGTTGGTCTGCTTCTTTTAACCGACAAGAAAAATGGTGCTCCGTTTGTCAGTAGTGATTTTCAGTTGATTCAGGCTATTGTTGGTCTCGCAAGCACCTCTATCAACAATGCGATGCTGTTCGAAAATTCTGAGACCACCAAAAATGAGCTTGATCACAAGGTTTTCAATTTGATGACTCTGCAGCAGTCGAGCAAGGTTCTCAGTTCTACTCTCGATCTGAATGAACTGATCAATATTTCCATCGATATGTTTCTCGAAACTGTCTGGGCGAATAAGGGAGTTCTGATGCTTTTCTCCGAGGAACGTCCAGAACTTGAAGTCAAGGCTTTCAAGGGTATATCGAAGACCGATGTTGACGCGCTCAAGAAAGACCCGGCCGAAGCCTGGGCAATGACCACGATCGAAAAAGAGAAAAAGCCGATTTTTGCTCAGGAAATATCAGGTCGCAGTTACCAGGCCTATACGACGGTCAATCGGGAATTGCCCTTTGCTGTTTATGTGCCGATGCTTAAAGAGGGTGAACTTTATGGCGTCGTGAAAGTCGGTGCCAAAATCAATGGCCAGGCTTTCTCTGAAAACGACCTCGAATTTTTTGCCACCCTGGCGTCGCAGGCTGTTATCGCCTTCGAAAATGCCCGTCTGTATTCGCTCGCAATCACCGATTCAATTACCAAGCTTTACGTGCACCGGTATTTCCAGATGCGTCTCGATGAAGAAGTTGCGAGAAGTCGTCGTTACAATTCGACCATTTCGTTGCTTATGTGTGATATCGATCATTTCAAACCGATCAACGACAACTACGGTCATCAGCAGGGCGACGCTATCCTCAAGGAAGTCAGCAAAATTCTGCGCAAAAATGTGCGTAATACCGATATTGCTGCCCGCTACGGCGGTGAAGAATTTGCGATCATTCTTCCCGAGACGACTCAGGCCGATGCCAAGATTGTCGCAGAGCGCATTCGCCGCGACGTGGCTCATTTCGATTTCCCGTCGATCATTCCTGGTCAGCCATCGGTCAAGTGTTCAATATCGATCGGTGTGGCCGGCTTTCCTCTGAATGCTGACAGCAAAGACCAGCTGATTCAGAAGGCCGACAGTGCTCTTTACAAAGCCAAGGGCAGCGGCCGCAATAAAGTCGTTCTCTGTGGTATTGACTGATGCCGGTAAAAATTGATAACCATAAAATCGATACCAGGGCTGGCGCCAGCCGCCCGGTCACTACCGGGGCTACTTCCGGCAGTGAATTCAAAGGGGTTCTCAAAGAAGCGCGTCTGGAGAACTTTAATGGCAGCATGCGCGAGCTCATCGATCAGGTAAAATCGCGCGGTGAGCGGTTTCTCAAAAGCCCTGAAGAAGGCCTGTTGAATTCTTACAAAGAGTCGGTTAAGCTGTTTCTTAAGAAGCTGAAAGACGAGTTTCTTTCGCTGAAAGAAGAGTTCGGAACCAAAAAAGACGGCGAACAGAAGGTGTATCAGACTGTCAGTGTGGCCGAAGGTGAAGTCGCTGCTCTAACCCGCGAAGCTCTGAACGAAGGCAAGGCCATCGAGCTTCTTGCCAGTCTCGACGATATTCGTGGCCTGGTTCTCGACGTGATAGGTTAAAAAAAATGGAACAGACAACACCTCTTCAGTTAATCATCATAACCGGCCTCTCAGGGGCCGGCAAATCGACCGCGTCGCATTTTTTTGAAGACTCGGGTTATTTCTGCATGGACAACGTGCCACCGGCACTGCTGCCAAAATTCATTCAGATCTGTCTTGAATCGAATGGCAGATTGACCAAGATTGCAGTTGTCATTGACGCAAGAGGTGGCAGCTTTTTCCGCAAGCTTTTCGAAGCCATCGATGAAGTCAAAAAGATGAATGTTGAAGTGCGCATTCTCTATCTCGAATCTTCTGAAGATTCTCTGGTAAGGCGGTTCTCGGAAACCCGGCGCAAACATCCGCTCAATCGCGGCGGTCGGGTTATCGATGATATTCGCGAAGAACGCTCGCTTCTTGAAACTACCCGTGAAAAAGCTGATTTTATTATCGATACCACCAGTATCAACGGTCGTGAGCTCCAGGAAGAAATCCGCAAATTCTCGCACGGGTTTGTCGGGCCACGCGCCATGTCGGTGGTTTTTGTCAGCTTCGGCTTTAAACATGGCGTGCCGCTTGACTGCGATCTGGTTTTCGATGTCAGATTTTTGCCGAATCCCTTTTACATCGCCAGTCTCAAGACCTTAACCGGGGTGCATAAAGAAGTATACGATTACGTTTTCTCTTCTGATACGGCCAGACAATATGCTCAGAAACTGAAAGATTTTATCGAATTTCAGATTCCGCTTTTTATCAGCGAACCCAAGACCCGGTTGCAGATTGGCATCGGCTGTACCGGTGGCCGGCATCGCTCGGTTGCCTTCGCCGAATATCTGTTCAAAGAAATTACGAACGAACGTATTTCCACTTCAAAGATTCACCGCGATCTGAACCTGTAAACTCCGCAGGGTAATCCTGGTAAACTCCGGGATTTCTTGACAATTCGCATTGTACCCCTTAACCTGTCGGAAAATATAGCTTTACAAGGCAAGGGCGTAAGAATCATGCGAAATTTTCTGACAATCCTGGTTTTTCTTTTCTGTTTTTCGGTCTTGTCAGTAGATGCTGGTGTTTTTTCGGATATTCCTTCTGGGCACCCGACTCTTGCAGCAATAAAAAACCTTGCCGAAAAAGGCATTATTACAGGCTTGAATGAAAAGACCTTTGCCGGTGGCCGTGGTGTTACGCGTTACGAAGTAGCCATGGCGGTTTTCAGAACTATGGCCAGGCTAGAAGAGCAGATTGCGGCTGATATTCCTGCCGTTTCTGCTGAAGACCTCGATCGTATCGACTATCTGAAGAATGAATTTGCCGATGAGCTGGGCCTGCTGGGGCTGAGAATCGAGCTGGCCCAGAACCGCAAAGAGCTCTTGCGTGAAGAAGTCGATCGCCTGAGAACCGATGTCAGAGCAACAGAAAAAGCGGTCAAAAATACCGGTGAAAAAGTTAAGATGACGGGCGAATGGATGACCCGCCACACCTGGAAAACTCACCGCGAAGACCATGCCAGAAGTGCTTTTGGTACCGCCAGGCCTGGTAACAGCAATAACAGCCTTACCGAATCGCAGATTCGTCTGAGAATGGTGGCAAAAATTGATGAAAATATTACAATGTATACCAGATTCCGCCTTTTCAACCGTGGCAGTGATGTGGTGACTGCTGCTCCATCTGCCCGTGGCGGCGCATTTGGCAGCAACGGTATCGGGGCGCAGACTGTCGGTGACATGCAGGTTGACTGCGCGTTTCTCGAAGTGAAAAAAGTGTTTCATGAGAACGACTGGTTTCTTATTGGCCGAAGCACTTTACAGACCGGGCATGGTCTTTTGTTGAATGCAGACTTCGATGCAGTCAGATATGATCGCCTTCATAATAAAGATACCTATATGGCGCAATATATTTTTGACAGGCATAAGGGTTCTTATAAGGATGACGGTCGGGTAGATTTTCGTGGGGTTGCCAACCTTGGGTTTTCCAGAAAGCTTCAGTTCAGCAGTTATTACGCCAACGTTTTTGCCCAGGATAACCCCGATACTATTAACAAAAGAACTGCCAATACTGTTAAGTATGGTACCGCCGCCAGAGAGATGAGCCACGACCGCCGCCGCGACCTCGAAATCGGTTATAACGGCAAATTTGGTAAAAACCGGCGCCTGACCGCCGATGTCGCTGTGGCCCTTACAGATTACCGCGCGACTATCGGAAAAGCGGCTGTCGGTGACAAAGATATTGATCTCAGAGGCATTGCCGGGCACACTGCGCTCGCCTGGAAAGCGAATAAGGCCATTTCCGCAAAACTGGCCTATAACTGGGGCGATGACAAATTTGCCGGCGGTTATTCTCTCAGTCTTGATCGAAGATATTCTGACTCTCCTGAGACGAATATAGAAGATCTGGCAAGAGGCAATAACTGGTTTCGCAATGGTCTGATCAATATGGGTGATTTCAAGGCCCAGATAGAATATCAGCCCGAAGGGAAGCATTATTTCAGACTGGCTGCTGATTTTCTGCGTGAGCTGAAAGATCGGGTTGGCAATGATCTCAGCCACTATCAGGCAAAAAATTATAACGGTGTCGTTCCGGTTGGCTTCTCGGTGACCAATTCTGCTTATGACAATTTTAACAATATTGGTATCGCTGACCCGGCGATGCGGCTGATTACCTTTGAGTATCGTTATAAACTGACAAAAAATACCAGACTGCGCGTCGGTGCGGTTAAATGTAATTTCACTGGTGATGCCTTCAAAGGGGTTGGCGGTGCCAGGCCGGTGGCTGCCGGTCGAGGATTCAAGGGTGATTATGATTATCAGATGGTCTGGACTGAAGTTTTTGGCCGGTTTTGAGGGCAAATATCTGAAAAAAGAAAATTCTTTCATAAAAAAATCGAAATGGTTTGCCGAGAAGGGCTTGGCAACAATTTGGCCGGGCTCTTTGAAAAAGAATAAAAATTTTTGCTTGACAATCGTTAAGCTCAAAACTATTATCTCGGTTTAAGGATTTTGGCATAAGTGTTTGACAGGTGTCAAAAGGAAGGGGGTGTAACTCTTAATAGGTAGCCTGCCCGATGCGCTGAAATCTCAGGGGTGTTAATCACCCGGGGGAAATACCGGTAGATAAGGATCGACGAAGGATAAGAGAACCGAAAACATCGAAGGAAACAAGGACACTTGATGAAAGCGGTTATCAGAAGCCAGAGAAGATCCAGAAACCAGAAAAGCCCCATGAAAATCTCAATTCAAAACCTACAGGGGAAAATTATGAAACACGTTTCTAAACTTCTTGTAGCAGTTATGGTTCTTTCAGCCGTAGTTGCTTCTGCAAATCCTTTTTCTGATGTTCCGTTTTCACACTGGTCATATGATGCAGTGAACAAACTGGCTGCCAAAGGCATCCTTCAGGGCTATCCCGATGGTCGCTTCAAAGGCAATCAGACCGTTACCCGCTATGCTCTCGCCATGGTTACTGCCAAAATGCTGGCCAACGTTGAACAGATGCTCGAATCAGGCATCGGTACCAACCTGGTAACCAAAGCTGACCTGCAGACCCTCGAAAAACTGACTGTTGAATTCGCAGACGAACTGGCCCTTCTGGGTGTTAAAGTTACCGCTCTCGAAGACGACATGCAGGTTGTAAAAGAAGATGTATCTATGCTCAAAAAAGACGTAGAAGGCATCAAGGATTACATGGCCAAGGGCGGCATGGAAAAAGTTAAGCTTTCTGGCGACATGCTGGTTAGACACACCAACATCAACCACAAAAATGACTGGCGCAATGACGCTATCAACGGTCTCTGGGCCGGTCGCGCTGGTAACAGCGATAACGCTCTGACTGAAAGCCAGATCCGCTTCCAGTTCAAAGCCAACATCGACGAAA
>CALEDQ010000006.1 GCA_937949615.1 uncultured bacterium
TTCTGGCAAAAATGTACAAGACCCAGTTAAACTTCAACCACGTGAACAGTTACGAATCTTTTTTATCTGGCGAAAATGAAGATAACTGCAAACTGTCTTTGTAAGCTTTTACTTGTATCGTTTGAACTAAGACATTATCTTTTAAAATTGCGAGATCTTCTTTGCCCTCTGGTTGAAAAATAATTCCATTTCCTGATTCTTTTAAAATAACAAAAAGCGTGTATAGTGCCTGCAATCTATAGCCCTTTAGAGCCGCTTTAGCACCAGAGTCACTCATTTTGTTCCCTTTATATAAAAAATGGAGTTATCTTAACAAACTCAATTTTCTTATTTGAAAAGATAGAAACTTTCAAACAAATCTTAGCGACACTAATGGTAACATCACAAGTTTAAAATTCCCAGTTTTAGCGGAAATACAGCGATTGCCAGATCAGTGCCCTGTGCGTTGAACAAGTAATCAGAATGACTATCTATCACGGAAAACATATTCCGACATCTAGGTCTTAAATACGGAAAGCTAGGCTCTATAAAGATTTTGGCGTCAGATTTTAGTGCACCGAAATCCTAGAACGGGCTGAATATAATACTTTCCGCCGGCTTTTACAAGTTGCGGGCGATTAGATAGGTTACCAGAAAGACATTGGCGAAAGTGGCCAGGGTAACCGCTGCGGCGTATTTCAGGCGGGCGGCGGTTTCGGGGGGCTGCTTGTCGGCGGCGGGGTTCGGAAGGAAAAAATTTAGCAGAAGGCTGATTGATAGGGCCATTCCGAGCAGAACCGGAAGAGTGAGGCCGCCGGGGAAAATGCGGGTGCCGAAATGAACCATGCTGCCGATCCAGAGTATCCATTCCAGAACCGTGATTCCGAAGGCCAGGGCGGGTTTTAGCAAATCTATTCCGAGGTATTTCGCGGCCATGTATTGCCTGAGAAGCGGGCCGGTGACCAGCGAAACCAGAAATGCCCCGGCCAGGCCGACTAGAATTGATCCGGCATTGGCGATGCCATCCATTCCCGAGGCGTAGACCGGCGAAGCCGCCAGCAAGGCGAGAAGAAGCAGAAAGCCAGGTGCACGGAAGATTTTTTTCTCATTCATATTGTATGCGATTGTATCAGATTTCCCAGAGATACATGCTCGATTTTTTATTGAGAATCTGGAGTTCATAAGAACTTGAACAGGCGGCGGCCGCAAAACCATAGCAGACATGCAGGGGAAGCAGGTGTTCCTCGCGTGGGTGGCAGTAGCGCGCGAAGGGTGCCGATTCCCAGTTTATCAGCCGCTGTTTCCGTTCTTCTTCGGAAATATCCCGGGCAGAGCACGTTTCCAGAAGCCAGCGGTCGAACGCATGATTCATGTTCCGCGATTCATCGGTTTCCGGCGCGAAAAAGGCATTCATATTATGGAAAGAAAAGCCTGAGCCAATGAGCAGCAGCGATTGGTCACCCAGGCTGCGCAGCGCTTTCCCCAGATCTATGTGAGCGGCAGGATCGAGGCCCCTGACCAGCGACAACTGCACGCACGGAATATCAGCTTCCGGATACATGATTTTCAATGGAACAAACAGACCATGATCGAACCCGCGCGCTGCTTCGAGGTCGGCGGTGATGCCCGCATCGCCAAGTGCCTGGAAAATCGCCTGCGCCAGCTGCGGGGCACCCGGACAGGGATACGTGATCGCGTAGGATTCCTTTGGAAACCCGTAGTAGTCGTAGATAAGCGCCGGACTGGCAGCCGAAGTTACCGCCGGGCGGGCTGCTTCCCAGTGGGCGCTCACAACGATGATTGCCGACGGCCGCGCGATGGCAGCCGCGAGGTCATGCAGGCGCGCCACCATTTCCAGATGCGATTCGTCGCCCAGGAGCGGCAAAGGGCCACCGCCGTGCGACAGGAACAAAGCTCGATGCTGTTTTTTCATTGGCTTCCCCCTGCTGGAAACTGACGGCAGGCCTGGCCGGCTTTCCGGCTGGCGCAAATCTCAGAGCGTCTTTTGCAATTTCCGATCTCTGCATTATAGCAATAAACGACCGAAAAATGACACCGGCAACGCATTTGTTGCCGAGCTGAAATACCTGGAATTGCAACAGCAGGTTCTCCATGATTATAAACACCTGCCGACCGTGAAACGTGGCTTTTAAAGGCAATTGGCAGGTGGACTGCGATGTGATAGAATGAAGGAAACGAACGAGGAGACCCAGGCATGCATGGTGTTAAAGATATTATTCGGGATGCAGAATCTCTTCCTGCCGAAGAGAGAATCGCTGTAATCGATTCTTTGCTGCGCACGCTCAACAGACCTTCCCCAGAAATTGATAAAGCCTGGATAAAAGTTGCAAAGGCCCGGCTGGCTGAACTTCGGTCAGGGAAGGTAAAGGCCATACCCGGGGATGAAGTATTCGCCAAATATGAAGAAAAGAATTCCAAAATTTAAGAGCGAACAAGAAGAAAGAGAATTCTGGCTCACTCACGACTCTTGCGATTATGTCGACTGGTCTGATGCGGAGAAAGCTGTTTTTCCGAATTTAAAGCCCTCTTCGAAAACAATTTCAATTCGACTGCCTGAAAGCATGCTGAACGAAATTAAGGTGATGGCAAATAAAAAAGACGTTCCGTATCAGTCGTTGATTAAAATCCTGCTTGCAGAAAAGCTTGAGGAAAGCGGAAAGAAAGCGACATAACTGTTCTTTCTCCCCCCGTTATAAGATTTTCAGCCATTATGAATACAGAAAAGCGCAGGGCATGAATTTTTTGAGCGAATACTTGATCAGGTTAACGACCCATGTTTCTCGAAGGAAATGACATGAAAGACTATATAGAGGCCAGAAAAAGAGCAGAGGTCTCTGTCGGCGAATCTGTAAGAATTATTCGCGAGCTTCAGGAATTAAGCCAGAATGAATTGTCTCTGCTGACCGGAATACCTCAATCAACCCTTTCCGCAATTGAGCACGATAAAATCAACCTGGCGTCGAAAGAGCCAAAGTATTGGCCAGGGCGCTGAAATGCCACCCGGCAGTGCTGGTCTTCCCGGTTGGGATGTCAGTCAGCAGATAGCCGCATAAGTTGTTCGGTGAAGCGCATCTGGCTTTAGTCGATGCGGTGAATAGTCGTTATATTCGCATTAAATTATGCGGTGAATAGAAAAACATCTGGTTATTCTGCCTCCTCGTAATTGACAAACCGTAGCCTCGCGGATACGCTTGTGCAATCTGTAGGAGATTTAAATGAAAAAAACAGCCACAACCAGATACGATGTTGCCGAACATCTTCGAAACCCTGAAGAAATGGCCGCATATCTTGAAGCATGTCTGGAAGAAGCCGATGGTGACGCCGCCTTTATCGCAAAAGCATTGGGCGACATTGCTGTAAATGGTAATATAAATTCCCTGCGATCGCGGAAGGGTAAATTCCCTGTGAAG
>CALEDQ010000007.1 GCA_937949615.1 uncultured bacterium
TGCACGCCGGGATCTGTGAGGGGACCGCTCGGGCAACCAGCGGTTCTACCTTAACACCGAAAAATCAGGAACAATACCAATCGCAAATCAGCCATATTCCTGAAATAAGCAGATGTAACTCGGAAAGTTGACTTGTGGTATAAAAAAGGTATAATTATTATATGTGAATAATTTTGAATTTGACCAAACCAAAAGCTTATCAAATCTGGAAAAACACGGAATAGATTTTGTTCAGGCACAAAATTTATGGAATGATCCGGATCTTTTAGAAATTCCTGCAAAAACTTCTGATGAGCCAAGATTTTTGTTAATAGGACGAATTAAACAGAAGCATTGGTCAGCAATAATAACTTACCGACAAAGCAATATCAGGATAATTTCGGTCCGAAGATCAAGAAAAGAAGAGGTTGATTTATATGAAAGCGAAAAATTTTGATGAAAAGTTTGATGATGGAGAAAGTATTCTGGCAAACCTTGATCTAACCAAGGCCAAAAGATCATCTCGTGATCAAAAACGCGTAAATGTTGATTTTCCAAAATGGATGATTGAAGCATTAGACAGAGAAGCCAAACGACTAAATGTAACCAGGCAGTCAATTATCAAACTTTGGCTTGCAGAGCGTTTAGAGAGACAGGCCCAAGCAACATAATAATAAAAGCCAAAACAATTGATAAAATGAAATTACCAGAACCCAATGATAGAATTAATTTTAGGCTTGAGAAGATACCGTAAACTGGAAAACGGAAAATTATGAAACAAGAAGCGATAAAACTGGAACTTATTGAATGGCTGGCAAAACTAAATGACAGCGATACTATTCAATATTTAAAAAAAATTAAAGACGCTGGGGCAAAAAACCAGGATTGTTGGAATGATTTGCCTGAACAACAAAAAAAAGGCATTTTACGGGGTCTGAAAGATATTGATGAGGGGCGAACAATTCCTCACGAAGAAATTAAAACAAGATATGGCATATAAGCTTCATTGGTCAGACGAAACTGTTAAAAACCTTGAGGATATTTTAAAATACCTTGTCGAGAATTGGCCCAACAAAGAAGTAGATAATTTCAAATGAAGCTTAGGCCTGCAACTCGACTTAATAATTAAAAACCCATGCATGTATTTATGTCGATCCGAAAAACCGAGTCTGATCACAACTGCCGTTGTCTGTAAAAGACAAATCTAACTAGACAACTAAGTTTTTTGACGTATAATTTAATTAGATACGTCACGCGGAGGGGCAATATGGATACCAAGCTGACTCTAAGACTCGATAAAGAAATAATTGAACGAATAAAAATCTGCGCATCAAAGCAGCAAAAGTCTCTCAGCGAGCTTACCGAGGAGTTGTATAAGTCGTTTCTTCTGAAAAGTCCCGGAAATTCTGAATCAGAAATTCGTTCGCCAATCGCGAAAAAATATAAAGGCATAATCAACAGCGCTGATTTTGATGAAGAAACCCAGAAATTAAATTACTTGAGAGATAAGCACCTGTCATGATCAAAGCATACATCGATTGCAACATTTTGCTCGATTGGCTCCTCGACAGGGAGCCTTTTTCATCCTATTCCGCAAAAATCATTGAATTGATCGAAACCAGGAAAATTCTTGGCCTGGTTTCCCCTCTTACATTGGCCAACACCTATTATGTCATCTCAAAAGAATTAAACAAAAAAATTGCCGATGAATTCATTCTCGATAGTTTGCGGATTTTTTCTGTTCCGGGTATTTCTCTAAAAAATGTTAAAGAAGCGGTTGCCAACAAATTTAAAGACTTTGAAGACGATATACACAGCTCGATTGCAGCAGAAAACAATGTGGACTTTCTCATAACACGAAACAAAAAAGACTTTAAGACCGATCAATTCAAAGTTATGGATGCAGAAGAATTTCTAAGAACAATTGAGAGAAAATGATCAGATAACCGGCAAACAATTTTGTCCTGCCGAATTGGCAATAATTTTTCGAGAAAAACCCGCAGAGGTTTGCTATAATCGATTCAAATAAATTCGGCGGCCCATCGGGCAATGAGACTAGATAAGAGAAGATATGTGAACAATCAGACTAAAAGCAAGATTGCGCTTGAAAAAAATGGCATGCTGCCGACCGCATGCGGCTTCATATTGCGCTGCCAGTGCTGGTTGTATTGCAAAGAAAGAATCGTAACAAGCGCGTAGAGTAAATAAAAAATGAAAAGATCTGTTTTATTAATATTACCATATGCTATTTTCGCAGTTCACATTGGTGGATGGAGTCTTTTTTTAAGAGATTTGTTGAATAAAATTATAAAAGATAAAGATGAATTGAAAATTCTGTTAATAGTAATCATTATCATTTTCATTAATTGTAGCCCATTGTTAGTATATGAACTATTTAGAAATGTTCCAGCAGAATATAATAACGTTGTTGACAATATTTGGATAACGCTGCTTTATTTTATAGGTGGCTTGCCATACTGTTATCTGGCATTTAAACTATTTCAAATATTGAAGAAAAAAACAGAAATTAACCAATAATCCGGTTTATAGAGGTGCCTGGCAAAGAGAGCCTGAGAGAAACAGCATTAACGAACATTTTCATTTGCGATAGTCGTTTCAAGAATTCAAAGATTTAAATAATGAGCGATCAGACTGAAAAATTACTTAGTAGCCTGCTTGGCCGGAATCTCAAGGCATTTCAACTGCTTGAATATTATATAAAAGCACTTGTTGATTCATCAATGCATAAGTTAGAAGTAATTGATAAAGAATTGATCGAAAATAACAAGATGATTGGCAGCAAAATAACGCTTGGCCAATCAATTCCAGAGTTTTTGAAAATTCTGGAAAATAAAGGAATTTTTCCTGATTCTGAAGATGGTTTCTTTATTAGCTTGAAAATCAGTTGGTTAGTAGATGATAACCAAAGAAATGAATGGATACAGTTGATGAAAAGCTTGATTGAAGAAAGGAACTGGCTAGTTCATCAGTCTTATATTGATTTTAGCATAAGCGGCGATGACAAAGAGAGCCTCTTAAAAAGAATTGAAACACAGTTCGAAAAGACTCAAAAAACTATAGAAATATTAAAAGCGCAAATGGCGGCAATGGCAAAAGCAAAAAAAAATATGACTCATGACCTAATATTTTTTTCAACTGGAATTTTTATATTTCAATTTGAAAAAATAAAAAAAGACAAGGAAGGTTGGGCTCTATTTCAAAGTTTTGCCTCACATTTCAATAGAGTTATAGAAGAAAGTAGAAAAAAAAATCCCCAAATACCTTTAGGAATAAAAATGGACTTAGAAAAAGCCAAAACATTTTATGAGAGCAGAGGTATTTTTGAATTCGAAAGCAAAACCATTAATAATCAGAACAGAGTTTACATTAGATTAAAAAATTCTGCCTAATCGGTTAATTTGCATCGAGGCGAAAAATGGGCACCGGTCACAATAGGCGTTATCTGCAAAAAACAAATCGATTCAAATAAATTCGGCCGGCCCACCGGGCAGAGATATTGATTGCATATACGACTTTCAACCCTGATATGACTCCTGTTCTTTGGTTGACAGATTAAGCTGACGAACTGTACAATGATGGTTCCAGGCTCACACCACGCCTTTTTTCAGGTTTTATTCACAGCCCGGCCAGACCACCACAGGAGATCAATCAATGAGAGCGAACTCAAGAGCGGCTATCAGACTCATCCTTATGCTTGGAATTCTTTTTTCTTCGATTTTCTCGCCTTCTTCAGCCTCTTTTGCAGGCCAGGCCGTTTCGAAGTATCCCTGGGTCATCAAGAAATCTCTGGTTCTTTGCTCGCTTTTCCCGACAGAACGCTCAATGAGCGTAGAGGGAGAATTGGTTTTCGACAAGGTTGCCAGCTACAGTGAATTCCTGCACTTTGGAATTTCACCGGCAAATCTGAAACTAAAAGATGCCTCAGGCAAGAACATCCCTTACAAATACTACGAGGATGGTGGTATTTGCCTGACCACCCCACTTCCGATTGGAATGAACACCATTCAATTCAAATTTCAGCACTCTTTTCCCGCATCAGATTCTGCCGATCCTTATTTCTTCGTGGGCGAAGATTTCACGAACCTGGAAGATAACAATGCCTGGTATCCCATGATAATGCTTTGTTTGTCCATCAATGGAAAATACGTGCTCCCAGCCCCCCACATGGCTGAACTTGTGGTTTCAGCCCCGGAAGGCTATACAGTCATCGGTACCGGGAAAAAAATCGACGAAAAACATCGGGCTGGCAGAGTAACAACGTATTTTAAAACCGAAAAAGCTATTCCTGGCCAATTGGGAGTCTATGCCGGGAAATACAAAACCATTCATGGTACAAGTGCCGGGGTTAATTTCTCGATCCATGTGCGAAAAGGACTGGATTTTAAACGAGCCTCTGAAATAAAAGAAAATGTCGAGAAAATCCTGCGGTTTTATATCGACCGATACGGCTTTTTCCCATGCTCGGCGCTGGATATCATTCAGCGACCATATCTTCCAAATGGTAATAACTATTCAGAAGCACACGGTATTATTCTCATCAATGGCGAAGATGTTTTCACCAAATCGGCAGAGGAAGTAGCTCCTGCACCGGCTTCACTTATTGCTCACGAAATTTATCACCAGTATATATGCCATATGGTTCGGGGAACAGGTTTTGACCGGAAGCTTTTTACCGAAGGGATGACCTGCTATGGCGAGATCCTGTGCGCAAGTTCAATTCTTGATAAAAATCTTATTATCAAGGCAATCGACCTGTGGGCACTGATTATACGCAAAATACCGGCAGCAACGGATGTGGCGATTGCAGGTATCAGCAAAGAAAATCCAAATTTATCAAGATATTACTACTATAAGATGCCGCTTTTTCTTCTGACGCTGAGACAATGCGTGGGTGACGATGCCATGAAGAAATTTGAGCGCTCGCTTCTGAAAAAATATGGCTATAAAGAACCGATATCGTTCACCGAATTCCTGAGCTTTCTGAAACAGGAGACCGGGGCGCTTCCCGGTGCCAGTAAAGTATTTGATGCCTGGCTGAACAAACCCGGACTCCCGCCGTTCTGGAAACCAGAGCAGGAAGCAGCCCAGATTCGCTGATAGTTGGGTAATAGTGGAGGAAACCATGCTCAAAGTAAAATTTTATGTATTGCCGTTATCACTGGCTCTGATCCTGATCTTTTCCTGGAACTGCCAGGGGGATCAGTCCATTCCCACAACCATGGAAATAAAGAGCACAGTCATTACGCTGGATGCTCCAACCGGCCTGACGATGTCTTTAGTCGAGATCCCGCCGGGCACGTTTACCATGGGAAGCCCCGACACGGAAATCGGGCACAAGCCTTCGGAAGCTCAGCATCAGGTGACGATCAGCAAGACTTTCTACATGGGAAAATGCGAGGTCACGCAGGAGCAGTATCAGATAATCATGGGTGTGAACCCTTCTTTATTTGTTTCCGACAGGATGAAGCATGGAGGTGCTTCCCCTGAAACAGCGAAACAGCCGGTGGAAAATGTCACCTGGTATGATGCTGTGCGCTTCTGCAATGCCTTGAGTCTGAATCAGGGGTTTCAACCCTGTTACTCTAATCAGATCGGCAGTTTAACCATTGAAGACTCTGATATCGTGATTTGCGATTGGACAGCAACCGGTTTTCGCCTCCCCACCGAGGCTGAATGGGAATATGCCTGTCGAGCCGGAACTACCTCCATGTATTATTGGGCCGACGGCTTTGACGAAGCTGAAATGATGCAATACATCTGGTTTGGTAAAAATACTAACAAGAGCTGTAATTCTGATCCTTCCAACACAAAAAATGGGCCCCAGCCGGTCGGAACAAAAAAGCCAAACGCTTTTGGGCTTTATGACATGACCGGCAACGTCAGCGAATGGTGCTGGGATTTTTATGATCCCTATTATTACAGCGTAAGTCCCAAAACTGACCCCAGAGGACCAGACAATGAAACATCTCGGCTCAGCCGCGGAGGAAGCTGGTTTTGCGCCCTGCCCCTGCCATTTCGCGCTGCTCACCGTGTCCGCCGGGATCCTGGCAACGGAGACAGAGTCACTGGTTTTAGAGTTGTCAGACAGCCGTAATGCCCAGCCTGTAAATTGGAAACAACCCGGTATTTTTCATGTCATACATCGAACAAACCAGAAATTGGGCCCGCCAGATCAAGCGCGATACCGTGGCCGTGTATTTCGCAGCGCGTGACCCGAGAACACCCATGCTTGCCAGATTCCTGGCACTGGGTGTTGCTGCATACGCTTTGAGCCCGATCGATCTTATCCCGGACTTCATCCCGATACTGGGCTATCTGGATGACCTGCTGATTGTTCCTCTTGGCCTGCTGCTGGTAATTCGAATGCTTCCGCCCGAGGTAATCTCCGACTCACGCGAGCAGGCAAATGCGCTCATTTCCCGGCCCAAAAGCTATTTTGCTGCAATTTTCATAGTCGGGATCTGGCTGCTCTGCATCGCCGGCGTCGCCTACTGGTGGGGTACAATTGTTAATGCTTTCCCGGGTTAAACCAGGCCAGGAAACTGAATATAAAAATTGCCGGGGTTGCATAAAAAACAGGGTTGCAATTTGCCACAAAAAAGGTATAATATAAACAACCATTGTGAAACTTTTCGCTTTCACAATATTTCTGAGTTGAAGGGCGCAGGCCTGACATCGAGGAGATAAGCTAGTGGCTTCTTCGTCTGGTTCTAACAACAACGAGCGCCGGCTCGGCGTGGTGGCGGTCATTCTCAAAAGCCCCGACAAGGCGGTACATGAGTTCAATGACATTCTTCACCAGTTTTCGAGCCTGCTGGTCGGCCGCATGGGCATTCCCTACAAAGAACGCGGCGTCTCGGTAATCTCGCTCATCGTTGACGGAACCAATGACGAAATCGGTGCCATGACCGGCCGTATCGGCCAGCTTCCTGATGTCAGCGTCAAGGCGGTCCTGACTCGCGTATAGCATCAAGGGGGCCTCTAATGCACATGGTCAACGACAAACTCTCGACTTCGGCCTGGGTCAACAACGTCATCAAACCCGAAGAATACGAAAAGTATCTCGACAACGGCAAAGATTTTATCGATGACGACAAAATCTGGCAGCAGATCAACGACAGCGTCGAGCCTTCCCCCGAGCGCGTGCGCGAAATTCTCGCCAAATCATTTAACGTGCAGACCCTCGACCCGACCGAGCTCGCCACCCTCATGAAAGTGCGCGACCCCGAACTCTGGCAGGAAATGTACGAAATGGCCGCGAAAGTTAAACATAAAATCTACGATAACCGCATCATCACTTTCGCCCCGATCTACTGCGGAAACTTCTGCGTTAATAACTGCCTCTACTGCGGCTTCCGTGCCGACAACGACAAGGAAAAACGCACCAAACTCAGCCTCGCCCAGGTGCGCGACGAAGCCGAAGCCATCGCCGGCCGCATCGGCCACAAGCGCGTCATCGCCGTTTATGGTGAACACCCCGAAACCGACGCCGATTTCATCGCCGAAAGCATCAAAACCATTTATTCGGTCAGCGTCAAAACCCGCAAAGGCCACAGCGAAATCAGACGCGTCAACATCAACGCCGCCCCCTTCAGCGTCGCCGATCTGCGCAAACTTCAGGAAGTCGGCATCGGTACCTATCAGGTTTTCCAGGAAACCTACCATCACGATACCTACAAAAAGCTGCACCCGGCCGACACCATCAAGGGCAACTACCCATGGCGCCTCTACGTGCACCATCGCGCCTATGAAGCCGGTATCGACGACGTCGCCATCGGCTGCCTGTTCGGCCTCTACGACTGGCGCTTCGAAGTCATGGGCCTGCTCTATCACGCCATCGAACTCGAAACCCGCTTCGGCGTCGGCCCGCACACGATTTCTTTCCCGCGCATCAACCCGGCGAGCGGCTCACCGCTGCCCACCGACCCGACTTACAACAAATACCTCGTCTCTGACGAAGATTTCAAAAAGCTCGTTACCCTGATCAGACTTGCCGTGCCATACACCGGCATGATCATCACCGCCCGCGAACGCCAGGAAGTCCGCGACGACGTCATGTTCTGCGGCTGCACCCAGACCGACGCCTCGACCAATATCGGCATTGGCGGCTATGCGAAGAATACCGGCAAACAGGACATCGATGAGCAGCAGTTCATGCTCGGCGACACCCGCTCACTCGAAGAACTGATCCGCGATCTCGCGAAACGCGGCGTCATCACCTCTTTCTGCACTGCCGGCTACCGCTGCGGCCGCACCGGCGACCAGATCATGGACCTGCTGAAAAAGGGCCACGAAAAGCATTTCTGCAAACTCAACGCCATTCTTACCTACCGCGAATGGCTCGACGACTTTGCCGGCGAAGAAACGAAAAAGCTCGGCGAAGCGGTTATCCGCAAAGAAATCGAAGAAGTGCGCAAAAAAACGCCGACTATCTTCTCAAAGAAGCTTTACGACCTCACCATGAGCTACTACGAAAGGATCAGCAATGGCGAACGCGATCTCTACATTTGATCTCGAACGGCTGGCAAAGAAATACGGCGTGCGCATCTGGCTCTGCCGCCGTATTGGCCGCCGCTGGTCATTCATCGAAGGCGCCGGCGCCGAACGCGTGCTGCCCTCGGAACTGATTTACGAAAGCGCCGAAACCGGCGTGTTCGTGCAGGGCGAGGAATTCGACGAAGCCGGCATCAAAGCCGAAGTGTGCAGCCTGCTGCAACCGCCGACCGCCGTCTGCTGAGCCATCCGACCGGTCTGGGCCTGTTCAGTTCAACAGGCGCAGTCCGGTGATGCCGGTAATGATCATAGTTATGCATGCCAGGCGGTAAACATCGAAAGGCTCGTTCAACATCATGACGCCGGTGACGACAGTGCCGATGGCGCCAACCCCTGTCCAGACCGGGTAAGCGATGCTGACCGGCAGATCTTTCATTGCCGTCGACAGCAGCACAAAGCTTAAAACCAGAGTTATCAACGTAAAAATCGTTGGCCAGAGCCTGGTAAAACCTTCAGAGTATTTCAGACCGGTTGCCCAGAGCACTTCGAAAATTCCTGCGACAAAGAGAATGACCCACGACATGGCAATCGCCTCCGGTGCAATTTTGCTCAGTATAGCACAAATTGCCCCCTGCCGCGTGCCGCAACTGCATCAACAGGCTGGAAATTCGTCCGGATTTGTTTTAAAATGAAAAACGGCCGCAACCAGAAAAACGAAACCAATTTGCAAAGTCAGGTCATTTAAAGATGAAGGCGCAGTTCGACGAATTCACCAGAAGAGCCACGGCCCTTCTCAACGAACCAGGCATTCTTGAAAAGCGCCCTGCCTGGCAGATCGTCAAGGCCGGCGCCATCAGCCTGGCCCCGGTTGCCGAAAACGCCGTTACCCAGCTCGAACCCGAAATTGCGCTGGTCTTTCTGCTCGCCTCGGCTTTTACCGGCGCAAAGCGTGACAGCCTGCTGAAAAGCCTGTTCGGCGCCGCCATGAACCGCCTGCCATCAGACGGTTTCATCAGGCTGATGAGCAAATTTACGCAGGCCGAACTGAAAGACAACCTGCTGCCTTTCGTTTACGAGTCAGGCCCGCGTGGCTCAATTGCCTGTTTTGTCGCCGCCCGCCTGAAAGTCACCCTTGCCACCGAGGCTTTTCAGTATTTCCTCAGTGCCAGAGCCTGGTCACCGACCGATCTGATGAACCTCAGCCTTCTGGTTAAGCCGGAAGAAGCCTCAGCACTCTGCTCGCACCTCGAAAAATTCGTTCCTGCCAACGATTCAAAAGTGCTGCGTGACAATATCAATGAATTCCGCTATGCGGTGCAGAACCATCTCGCCCGCGAGCCGATGCTGCCAGAGCTTGCCGACGGGGAAACATCTCCCCCACCCTCTGCCCCGAACCGGCCCGGCGAGCCCATGCGACCGCCACAGCCGGCACCGGTCACGCCAAAGTCCCAGATAACCAGAAGCCAGCCGCCAGCCGCAGTTCCAACACCGGGTTCGGCAGCTCCGGCAGAAACGGTCGCCAGAACAGGCCTCTCTCAGCAGATTCCTGAAGCGCTGCCGACCGAAGTGCCGGCTGAAAAAAGTGAAGGCAGCAATCGGTCGGCCCAGATTCAGACTCAGGCAAAAGCAAAGCCTGACAGTCTCGACGTCGCGCTGCATATTCCTGAAAACATTCGCCGACTGCTGCTGCCGGTTGGTCTGACCATGCTGTTTTTAACCCTCGGCATCATTTATTCAACCTGGTATTTCAGTAATCCTGAGGTGATGACTACAACCGCGCCCGGCACGGCCGGCCGCGCCCCGAATCAATGGGTCGACGCCGTTTCGCAGCGGCCGGTGACTGCCAAATACCTCGCCGCCGACAAGGATTTCCGCATGGGTGAGCTTTTTCTCACACGCGACAAATTCGCTGAAGCCCTCAAACTCTTCGAAGACGCCCTGGCAGTCGAACCGGCCCACCTGCAGGCCCTGGTGCGCAGCGGCTACTGCCGCATGCAGCTTGGCGACAACAAGAAGGCGGCCGAAATATTTAAACGTGCCCTGAGCACCGACGCCGGTCTTGCGAGCGTCAATCTTTACCTCGCCCGCATTCATCTGGCGGCCAACGACAATGCCGCTGCCGAAAAGCATTATCGCGCCGAGTTCAAGCTTTCTGCCGACCTGGCCTCAGGCATGGAACTCGCGAACTTCCTGAACCGCGCCGGCAGACAGAACGAAGCTATGGAACTGATTGCCGAACTCCAGGAAAAGCACCCCGGCAAAATGCTGGTGCTCGCCCCGACCGGCGGCGAAGCCGCACCTGAACGTGGAGGTGCCCAGCCATGATCCGTCGCGGTCTGTCATTGACAGAAATCATCATCGCCCTGGCCATTGCGGTAATGGTCATGGTGCCGGTCACCAGCATGTTTTCAACGTCGGGGCAGCAGGTGCAGAAAAGCAGGAACTTCAGTTTCGCCGCCGGGCTGGCGCGCCGCATTTCCCAGCATCTGATGGCCATGCCGTTCGAAAACATCGTTGAAGTGCCGTTGCCCGGGGTGGCCCTGCATGATTCGGCCGATGACGTGTTTTTCAACCCGCTGGTCAATTTTTCGACCTCGCAGAGCGGCGTCAAGAAGATTACCGCCGCTGACATGCCGGCTCTCTATGATTTTCTCGTGCAGAATGACTTCAAATACGCGCTGTCGGTCAGCAATGTCAGTTTTGGCGCCGGCGACGAAATCAAGAGCGTTTCGATTCTGATTACCTGGAAAGAGGCCGGTAGAAACATGATCTACCGCACCCACGTCTATGTCTCGTCTGTTTAAGCACAACCGGAAACGGGCCGCCTTCACCATGATTGAAATCATGGTCGGTGCCACTATTCTTGCCGTCATCGGCGGCATGGTGGCGCACTGGTTTGTCATGCAGCGCCAGTATCAGAAACGCATACTCGCAATCAGCGATGCACAGCAGAACATCAGACAGGCTTCCTGGAACATGATTCAGGAACTGCGCACCGCCAGAAACCTTATCTACCCGCGGCTGAACGCTGACAAATCGATCAGAAGCGACAACAAAACCATTTTCAAGAATTTTGCCGGCGATATCGTCTGTTATTTTCATGATGCGGCAACGGGCCAGATCAGGCGGTGTCTGATTCCGAACGGACCGGGCGCGCCGGTGGTCGACAAAAAACCGATTGGCAGCGGTATCGACAAGGTCGCCTTCACGGCCCACGATATCGGCAACCGTCTGGTCGGCATCTACCTTGAGTCAGATGGCACGGTTGGCCTTGAATCTGTGTATCTTTTGAATGAATAGGCCTGAAACATTGAAAAAATGCTACAATTAATCAGGAGAAACATTTTGCCGACAGAACTGCGACAGCCTGAGACGCCGCGCAAAGGCGTTGCGATGGTCATGGTGATCGGCCTGGTTGCGATCATGATGCCGGTCATTTTCATGCTGTCAAGAATCGGCGGTTCGCAGACGCAGCTCGCGATCAAGTATCACGAAAATCTTGTCGCCGAAACCGTGGCGTTTTCGGGCAGCAATGCCGGGTTGTCACGGCTGCAGGGTAACATCAGAGGCTACCAGGACCTGCCCGACGAAACTTCCGGCGAAGACAAGTTTTCTCTCAATCTGCGGCCGACCGGGGCCGGCTTTTTTGGTCAGACCCTGTATTTTCTGTTGACCAGAGCAAAAATCAAAACCCACAATTACATCATGATGGCAGAAGCAGAGCAGTTCAAGCCCGAGCCTGCGCCCCCGGTTCTCGTCATTTCGCGCGATTACTGGAACACCGTCGAGCCTTACGAGATCAGTCTGATGGCCGACGTGCTCAGCATGCAGAACTACCGCGGCATGGAACTGCTGCGCCTGGAAGAGACCCGCACCTTTGAACGCAAATCGACTGAACCACAGTATAAAAGTGAGATGAGCGGCAAGAAGTCGAGTCTGCCGACAGCCCTGCAGACCGACTGGGATTCGATAGTGACGACCCTTGTTAGTGAAAAGCTTTCGGAGTAAACTGTCTTTAAACGTATCGATAAGGAGAGGCGTATGAAAAAACTGTTTCTGTTTCTGATTCTCGCCCTGTCTCTGCCAATGACCAGCCAGCCGGTCATTGCTGACGACGAAAACCCGGATCTTGAAAAAGAGGTCACGGTTGCCGTCGACGAAATCAAACTGCGGCCAGCCCTCGAAATCGAGCAGGCAGTCATGGAATACATGCTCGCCTTCGAAGCTTACCAGTCTTCCCGCAAGTCAACCGACCCCGAAGTTCGCGGCAAAATGGTGCAGTACATGAAGCAGTATCGCGAAGCCTATGCCCGCTTTCTCGATATGATGCGTGAAGATAAACTTTATGAACCGCAGAAACCCAAAAACCCAGCCGGCAGATACAACCGCAAGCATGAAAAACAGAAGGGCTACAAGCGCCAGTGGGCTTCGACAGCGGCCAAAAAAACCAGAGAAAAAGTAAAAAAACTCGTAGAATCAGGCGCCAGCCCCGAAACTATTCGCGCCGCCATCAAAGAAAGCCTGCCGGTCGCCCCGATGTCGGTTGATCCGATCGACGCCGCCAGCCTCGGCCAGTCGCCTGTGGGCGTCGGTGCCGGAGTCGATGGTTCACGCCAGGATGGTGATGAAGACGCAGCATCCGGTAAAGCCGGTTCAAATATCGGTGGCACCATTCCCAGCAAACCGCCGACCGGTGGCCATTATCCCCACCACCCTAAGCATTAATTAAAAATTGTCCAGACATCTGAAAAAACGAGGCAGAGTCGCAGCAAATCTGGTTTTTACCGGAGTGTTGCTGCTCTGTCTCTTTTTCTTTCAGGGCCTTTTTGCCAGCCTCGATACCTGGCTGACCGATTTCTGGCTGGCGGCCCGTCTGAAAATCAACAGTTCAGCGGCCGGCAGTCTGGCTTTTCTCCGCCGCTTCACTCCGGTACAGCCGGTTAACCCTGAAATCACAGTAATCCTCATCGACGACCGTTCGATTCTCGGAATTCAGGGCCTTTTCCAGGGCAATCGCGAAGTCTATGCCGAAGCGCTGAATCAGCTTAACCGGCACAATCCGAAGGCGGTCGGCCTCGACGTGTTCTTCGCCGCTGCCAGCGATGAAACGCCTGAAATTGACGAAGAGTTTGTCGAGGCAGCCAAAGCTTCCGGAAAAGTCGTCGTCAGAGCTTTTCGCCGCGATGATCGACGCATGACGCCGCCATTTCCGGCACTGGCCCGCGCAACGGTCGCGGCACCGAGCTATTTCAAGCAGTTCCGTGATGAAGCGATCCGGGCGGTGTCGGTGGCCTTCACCAACGAACGCGAAGAAACGGTTCTTTCCTTTCAGAGCGAAATCATGCGGCTGTTTTACGGTCTGCAGCCCGACCAGGTCGAGACCGCCGGCAACGAGCTGATTTTCAAGCTGCCGACAGGCGAACTGCGCGTTCCATTGCTGAACGGCGAGTATATGCTGCTCAACTACGACATTCCCGGCCGCAGTTTCCGCACCTTTTCCTTTTATGACCTCTATCACGGCAATATCCCCGCCGAGGCCCTCAAAGACAGAATTGTCCTCATCGGCGCCGCCAGCTCGATGACCGAAGAAAAGCTCTACACGCCGGTCAGCGGCAACGAGTTCTCGCCGTTCATGAACGCGGTGGCGATCCGCAATCTGCTCGGGCGCAGCTGGCTGGTGCCGGCGCCCGCCTGGCCCGGTCTGGTGCTGGCGGCAGCGCTGGCTCTGGCCATGATGTTTCTGCTGCTCAACCATCTGCAGCTGTTTGGCTCGCTCTTTCTGACCTCGGCGACCATCGCGGTGCTGTTGAGCTATTCCTTCATTTCGCTGACCCTCTATGGGAAACCCGCCGACGTGTCAGCGGCCATTCTCGCCGCGGCAGCTTCGTTCATGTTCTCGATCGGCCATCGCTATTATCTTGAACTTTCAGAAAAAATGCGCATCAAGACCGCTTTTCAGCATTATGTTACCGCTTCGGTCGTCAATGAAATTCTCAAAAACCCGGCCAAACTCAATCTGCACGGCGAAGAACGCAATCTGACGATTTTCTTTTCCGATATCGAAGGCTTTACGGCCCTTTCTGAAGGCATGTCACCGCTCGATGTGGTCAGCCTGCTCAACGAGTATCTGACAGCGATGACCGATATCATCTTCAAGTTCGACGGGCTTCTCGACAAGTATGAAGGTGACGCGATCATGGCGGTTTTCGGGGCACCGGTCGACCAGAAGGATCACGCAATCAGGGCCTGCCGCTGCGCTCTTGAGAACCAGCGCGCGCTGAAAAAACTGCGTGAAAAGTGGAGACAGGAAGGCAAGCCAGAAATCAGAGCCAGAATTGGCATCAACACCGGTATTGTCGTCGTCGGCAACATGGGTTCGACGATGCGTTTCGATTATACGGTTATCGGCGACAATGTCAATCTCGCTGCCCGCCTGGAAACCGGCAACAAGCTGTTCAGCACCGAGATTCTCGTCAGCGAGGAAACTGCGACGCTTGCCGAATCGGTGATCATTTCACGCTGTCTCGCCAAATTGAAAGTTGCCGGCAAAACCAATCTGGTCAATGTTTATGAAGTTCTCGCCGACCGCAACGACCCTGATCGTTCAGCTCTGGCGCATGCCGAGCGGGCCCGCGACGTTTACCACGCCGCTTCGGTCGAGCTGCAGAACCGTAATTTCCCGGCTGCCGAGCAGATTCTTCAGGCATATCTGGCCGAGAACCCTGGCGATCACCCGGCAAAGGCACTGCACAGCAAGGTTAAGGGCTTCATGATCGTGCCCCCGCCCCCGGGCTGGGAAAACATCGTCACCCAGGATATCAAGTAGCCCCTATTTCTCAGGCAGCCACTTTTTAACGGTTGCGAGAAAGTCTGGCATGTTGAATGGTTTACTGATGAAATCCTGCATACCCATTTCGAAACAGGTTTCTCTTGTCTTGGAAAAAGCATCGGCAGTTATTACCACCACCGGAACCGAGTAACAGAAACCTTCTCTGATATTGCGTTGAATCAGGCTGTAGGTTTCGAAACCGTCGAGCATCGGCATGTGCAGATCGAGCAGCACGAGATCGTATTTTTTGCGCTTCAGGGCAAGAATGATCTCGTGGCCATTTTCGGCAAAATCGACGCGGGCGCTGATTTTTGCCAGCATTGCCTGAACCACGAGAAAATTGGTGCTGTTGTCGTCGCCAAGCAGAACCTGCCAGTTCTCACGCCGGGGTTCGGTTTCGTCGGGCTGTTCGAGCTTGATCTCGGGTCTGATTTCGGGTCTGATTTCGACAGTGCCGGTGTCGACTGGAGTTTCTACGGGCTGTTCGACCGCAGAATCAGGTTTAACCTTTTCGACGGCAAACGGAATACTGAACCAGAAATTGGTTCCTTTGCCAAAGGTGCTGATGACGCCAATATCGCCACCCATCAGATGTGCAAGTTTGCTGCAGATAGAAAGTCCCAGGCCAGTGCCCCCGTAAACTCTTGTCGTGGAAGCATCGAGTTGCGAAAAGCTCTGAAACAGGAACGGAAGCTTTTCTTCAGGAATGCCGATTCCCGTATCGATAACTTCAAACAGCAGGTTGTTCTTTCCGTGAAGCACGCCATTATTAGAAATCTTCAGGCGTATGGAACCGCTGGCAGTGAATTTGATCGCGTTGTCGAGCAGGTTGATGAGAATCTGACGCACTCTGATCGAATCACCGAAAACCCGCGTCGGGCAGCCGGCAAAAATATCGTTTTTAAATTCGAGTCCTTTGCTCACGGCTTTGAAGCGCATCTGACTGCAGACTTCTTCGACGGCAGCGAGCAGGTCGAATGACAGGTTTTCGATGGCCATTTTCCCCGATTCGATTTTGGAAAAATCGAGAACGTCGCTGAGCAGCGTCAGCAGGCTCTGGCCGCTCTGCCTGATGATTTCGGCATATTTTTTCTGTTCATCGTCAAGATTGGTGAGGTTGAGCAGTTCGGTCATGCCGATTATGCCGTTGAGTGGCGTTCGAATCTCATGGCTCATGTTGGCAAGGAAGAAGCTTTTCGCCTCATTGGCGGCATCAGCGGCTTTTCTGGCATTTATCAGCTCCCGTTCAGCCTTAACTTTTTCGGAAACATCTGAAAAGAAGCCGACGACGCAGGGTGAATTGTCGATGTTGAGCACGGTGGTAAAGAGATCTGAATAAAAGACGGTACCGTCGGCCTTGAGGCAGGGAATCTGGCTGACCATGCTTCTATGGCTCGATGCATTTTTTTGAAACAGTTCGAGAGTTTTGTCTACGAGCTCCTGCGGGTGAATGTTTCTGATCGGAACGCCTTTCAGATGGCCCATTTCATAGCCGAAAAGCTCATGCGCCGCCGGGTTGGCTTCGAGGATCGTCGGGTTCTCGATGCTGGCGACGATGATTCCCTGCCCGGTGCCTTCGAAGAGGGCCCGATAGCGCAGTTCGGAACGGGCAATTCGGTTTTTATCTTCTTCTGCAGCGTAAAGCAGTTCAAACAGGGCCTGTTCGATCTTGCCTTTGTGATACTCGTAAACTCCGGCAATAATCAAAATCAGCAGGTAAACGCCATAAAAGCGCAAGAGAAACTGGTAGCTGTAATGATAGAAAAAGCCCGGCGCATACCAGTCATAGAGAATAGCGAGAACGGTCATCAGCAGATACACGCCGCCGATTCGCCCCCCGATCTGAAAACCGGTCAGGAAAAACGTTATCAGCGGGATTACCAGGCTCCAGAGAATACCCAGCCCATCGATTCCGCCTGAAATAAAGAGATAATAGAAGAAAAGCGAGGTTGAAACAGCCGAGAAGTTACTGGGAAATGTGCTCTCTGGCTTATGAAAAGCCACATACCAGGCGACCAGATAAAGAATCGCCATCGAAAAGTCGATGAACGCAAGTGGAAGCTTGCCGATCCTTGCACACTCGAAGCCAAAAACAATTCCGGAAAAAATTGCAACCGGCGCGGCCAGCAGCACAACTTTTCGCCTGAGGTTATTCTGACTGATCATTTCTCCGTTGAGCTTTTCCGTAGATCCTGCCCCCAGTCTGTTTTATTTTATTTATGTATCAGATTAAGAATAACATACCCGTGCCCCGCAAACCACCTTTTTGCTTACCTATTTTAAAGCGATCATTTCTCCGTCGAAAAATATCAGGCAGTTTGAAACCATCTTTAAAATCGAGGCAGCTTCAACCCAGCAGAAGGTGTTCTTTTGCTCCCCTCGCACCAGTTAGCTTGAAGAACGGTCGCCCCTGATTGAAACTGGCCGTTTACAGGCCTGCTGTTAATTGTTGCTTGATTTATCGAAGAAAATTGCTAATTAGAGCATTTTTGTAAAGCGAGGGCGACCGACTTCTCCGTCGAAATATCCAACAGTTTGAAGCCATCTTTAAAATCGAGGCAGCTTCGGTCTAGCAGAAGGTGTTCTTTTGCTCCAGCGATTCGGCTGCGCCTCACAAGCTTACGCAAAAGAATCACCTTCTGCTCCCCTCGCACCAGTTCGCTTGAAGAACGGTCGCCACCTGATTGAAACTGGCCGTTTACAGGCCTGCCGTTGTCCGTTGATTGGATCTACTGCTGTTGATGTGCGAAGTAGTGCATTGTTGTAAATGCGAAGGCGACTGACTTTGGCCATAGATGAACACGGATTGACACAAATAATGGATTGAAGCTCTGGCAGCGATCCGACGCCAATTGAGAAGGCTCTAACGGATTGAAACTGGCCGTTTACGGGCCTGCCCGTTAATTAGTTGTTTTTTTTGAAAACGAAGGCGACCGACTTTGGCCACGGATGAAAACGGATTGACACAGATAATGTATTGAGTCTGGCAGCGATCCGACTTAGCGACAGGATGTCGCGTATGCATTTTGGCCTGAGG
>CALEDQ010000008.1 GCA_937949615.1 uncultured bacterium
AAAAACAGGGAAAAACAACTTCCGCGTTAACCGGGAAAAATACTTGCCATTTACACATTGCCCGCGCTAAAGGCATGGCTCAAGTTGCGCGCGATGCCGGCCTTTCCCGCGAAAGTCTTTATAAATCATTGTCTGGTGATAGAATTCCCGGATTCGATACCGTTCTGAAAATTATCAAAGCACTGGGACTCAAACTCCATGCTGAAGCGGGCTTAATTCCAAATCCCTCGAAGAAATAACCGCAAAATATCCGGAATCGAATTATTTACAGAAACGGTGCGGTGAATAGTCGTTCTATTCGCATTAAATTGTGCGGTGAATTACAGAAGGCCAGGCTCGGTTGCCAGAGCATAGATAAAGACGATTCCAAAGACCGCTGCAAAGCAGAAAACAGTGACAAAAAAATGTCTGTATTGCGTATGCCATGGGTGAGCGGCTTGTTCAATTGAAAACCTTCCGGGCTCTTTCTCACGCACTACAGCATAATGCTCCTGCCGGCCTTCAGTGAAAGGAATATTCAAAAACTCGCCAAGGGCCCGGGCAATATCGTTCTGCCGGTCAAAATCCTGGCTGCTGCGGGTCAATTCAATGAAAGAACCGCTCTTCAGCAGAACGATCACCGTATACTTCCAGCCCATTTTATTGCTTCCCGGTGAGTAATCAGTGGGCTCCCAGCGGGAATTGAGTGAAACTTCGGCGATCTCTGAGAACGGCGTGATCGAAAACTCACGGGCAAAGCCAATTCCCGCAAAATGATAAAGAATTTTTTCCTGACCAACGTCTATGACATAGAAGCTGCTGCTATAAAACTTCAGAATCAGGGAAATAATCGCTGTGACCCCGCCAGTAAACAGATAGGGCAACAGGCCCGTTTCTTCAGGATTTTCAAGCATTACATTCAGAGCTGCATAAACAAGGGCTTGAGAAAAAATCAGGAAACCAAGAAGAATCTGGTTCAAGTATGAATCGTATTCGAAAAGGAGCCGGCGGTCTTCAAACCAGGCGTCACGCTGACCGGCAAGGGAAAAAACTTCTGGCGGTGTTTTAGAACCGTTTTGCCCGCTTGAAAATGAATTTTTCCCGGGGCGGCTCATGGCATACCTCTTTTTTTATGAGATTTTTCGAGATTTTTTATTACAAACCATTCACAGTTGAGTTGTAAGATCTGATTCAGCCAGCTGTTTAATGTCACCGGCCGGCGCCATGCCAGGGCCGGCAGATGAATTCGAGAATCTGCGGCAGACGTTTGGCCCAGGCGGCTTCGTTGTGAACCGCGCCCTCGGCGATCATCAGCTCGACGCGCTCAGGTTCATAGCCGCGCGACAGCATCAGATCACGCATTTCCTGCACATCGTCGATCAGATCGGAAATGCCGTTGCCGTTACGATCGACGGCATCTTCCGCCGTGCCCATGTCGATCCAGACCCGCAGATTCTTCGGCAGACCATGCAGATGGCGCACATAGTTGGTCAGCCAGTGATTCCCCCATGACAGCGACGGCGAAACGGCACCGACGGCCCCGAAGATACCGGGGTGACGAATGCCGAGATAAAGGGAAACAAGCCCGCCGTGCGACGAGCCGATAACGGCCGTGTGCGAGGCATCGACCAGTGTACGGTAGGTCGAATCGATAAAAGGCTTCACTTCATCGATCAGAAAAGAGGCGTAAAGATCGGCTTTACCGCCGGTGCGGGTTCGGCGGTCGCCGCGCAGGGCTTTGACCATGGTGTATTCATCGACACGGGCAGCGGTGTTGGCAATGCCGACCACAATCGCTGCCGGCAGGGTTCCGCTGGCGATGCCTGCCTCAAAGGTTTCATCGACCTTCCATTCCTGGCCGTTGAAAGAAGTTGCCGCGTCGAAACAGTTGTTGCCATCGTGCATGTAGATAACCGGGTAGCGCCGCGCCGTTTCCTGATCATAGCCCGGCGGCAGATACACCCACAGGGTTCTCGCCGCGAGCTCACGACTGGGGAAATCCTTGTGGACGCGCACGTCACCGACAATCGTTGATGAATACTGATCCTTTGACGCCCCGGACTTGAAGCCAGATACCGCCACCCGCAGCGTCGTCTGGCCACGCGGAACCGGCAAAACCCGGTTTTCGATTTCCGAACCATCGACGGCCGCTTCGACATGACCCCAGTCGCCGAGGGTGAACTTGAACTGCAGCACGTAATCCGGTGGCAGAGCAACCGACCAGTTGGCCCGGTTGCCAACCCGCTGCAATTCGATCAAACCGGGGTCCCAGTCGCCGAGCGCGGGATGGTTGCCGGTGATGAACAACTTTGCCGACGGCGGCAGGTTATCGGGCAGACGGATTTCAAAATTCAGCTGCGTTTCGGCATACTCGGCATGGAGAGCGCTTCCCGGCACAAGGCCAGCGACCAGCAGGCAAAGAATGAGAAGAAACGGGCGGAAAGAAAAGATCTTCGACCGAAGGCCTGAGTGGATCATGGGTGCTCTCCTTAAGATACCGGCAGATATTTAACATCCAGCATTATAATCACTCTGCCGTGCCTTTGAAAAGTCGTCAAAACAAAACCGGTTCAATAACCGCACCTTGTCGACCTGGAAAAATGCTATGCTTCTGTACATCATGAGGATTGCAAATACTCTCGTTGGTGTAAAAATTATATATGTTGATAACAAAAACCAGAAGAACCATTATCGAGTCTCTATCAGCGCATGACGCTGCTCATGTTCTGCGCTACTATCAGGAAAATCAGCGGCATCTGTCACCATGGGAACCCGTTCGCGGGCCTGAATATCTGACCCTCCCCTATTGGGAAACTTTTCTGAAAAAGGCCGAACACGCCGGCAGAGAAGGAAGCGAGTTTCGTTTTGCCGCATTCACGCCAGACCGTTCCGAAATCGTGGGAATCTGCAACTTTACCGGCGTTGCCAGGGGCGTTTTTCAGGCCTGCTTTCTCGGCTTTTCGGTTGCCGCCAGGTTTGAAAGCCAGGGAATGATGTTCGAGATCCTTCAGGCGGCAATAGACCATATCTTTAACACAGCCGGGCTGAACAGAATCATGGCAAATTACATGCCGGCGAATCTGCGCAGCGGCAGGCTGCTCGAGCGACTTGGCTTCGAGCGCGAAGGCTGTGCCCGCCGTTATTTAAAAATTGCCGGCAAATGGGAAGACCACGTTCTGACATCGCTGGTAAACAAGGTCTCGCTACGCTCCCTGAGCTCGAATGATCTCGACCTGGTTACTTCAATCTGGACCAACCCCGTTGTCAGACAATACCTCGGCGGGCCTGTCAGCGTGACAAATGCCGCAGAACGGCTGCCACAGATGCTGAAATCCGACGGCAGCGGCGCCTGGTTTTTTGTTGCCGAATATGAAGGAGCTGACGCCGGCATCATCTCGATCGACCGCTGCCATGGCAATGATAATTACGAAATTTCCTATCAATTTCTGCCCGAGTTCTGGGGAAAGGGCGTGGCATATGCCTCTGTCAGGCAGGCCATGAATTTCGCCAGATCGGTCGGCATAACCGAACTGACAGCAGAAACACAGGCGATGAACGACCGCTCCAACAAGCTGCTGACCAGGCTGGGCATGACAGAAAAAAATCGTCTCGAACGCTTTGGCGCCGCACAGATTGTTTATACCTGCAGGCTCTAACAGCACGATCATTCTTTGCCAGAAACTGTTTAAGAAACTGCGGCCCATTCATGCAGCAGTTGTGCTTCTCTGGCTGCGCTCAGGCCTGTTTTCAGTGTGTTTTTGTTTTCGGAGGCAAGCCAGCTGCAGATATCGCGGACAGTCCCTGTAAGCGACCTGGTTTTGAGGCCGTCAGCGACGGCTTTCCGGTTCGAGGTCAGCATGAAATTGCCAGATGGGCCGGGCGACCAGAAAGGCAGATCGCCCCAGGGTTCAACCCCGTTCTTCAGCAGGAAATCTTCAGAAACCGGGATTTTTTCGGCCTTTGAGCCGGTTACCCGCGAGCAGGTTTCCAGCAGATCGGCAAAGCAGTATTCGCCAGGGGCATTGACCAGGTTATATGCCCCGGTGCAGCGCTTTTCGATTGCATCGGCGATAAAAACAGCCAGATCGCGGGCATCGATGAACTGCAGAGGGGCGCGCGGGCAGTCAGGCACGAGAACCCTTTCCCCATGCAGAATTTTATGCGGCCAGTAAGTGAAGCGGTCGGTCGGGTCATGCGGACCGACAATCAGGCCGGGTCTGATGATCAGTGACGCGGAACTCAGTTCGGCGGCGGCTTTCTCGCAGAGCACCTTGAAGCCACCGTAGGTCGTCTCGGTTATCTGCTCCGGGGTATCTTCGGAAATATCAGCCAGTGCATCGTTCTCGCAGAGGTTTGCGACTTCCTGGTTCTGATAGGCGCTGATGCTCGAAATCAGAACATAATGGGCCGCCGAGCGCAGAACGCCCGCCAGCATGCGAACCTGCCGCGGGAAATAGGCGCAGGTATCGATGACGGCATCCCATTTCTGGCCCGCCGCCAGATCGATGCGGCTCTGCTCATTTCTGTCGCCGGTAATAGTCTGCAACTGCGGAAAAATATTGTTGTTGCCGCGGTTAAGCATGGTCAGGTCGTGACCACGTCTGATCAGTTCTTCAACCAGATGCCTGCCGACAAACCTGGTTCCGCCGATTATCAGTATTTTCATAAATTCCTCCATCTGCTCTCATGCGATAAGCCGCTGGCAAAACCAGACACGGGCGGCTGAAACGATTGGCTGCAGCTCTTTTCAGCGAGCCAGAACTCAGGTGTACGGCGCGGGTGGTTCTTTAAGAGTCTTTGGTGTCACTGGCGGGAAAACTGCGGTGCAGTCGATTGTCAGGCCGGGCAGGGTTTTTACCGCGATTTTTGCGGTGTCGTCATAAATATCATCAAGGGCCAGGCGGTTTTTATGAAGGTGATAAACAAAAACCAGGCGCTCGGCCGGGCTGAAGATCCAGTATTCTTTAACCTGCGCCTTTTCATATAACCGCCGTTTGAGAATCTGGTCACGGCCGGCAGTTGACGGCGACAGAACTTCGATTACCCAGTCCGGGGCACCGCGGCAGCCGCGCTGCGTAATTTTTTCAGGTTCGCAGACGACAAAGGCATCGGGCTGCAGAACGGTCTGCACCTCTTCATCAGCTTCGGCAGCGGTCGGCAGAAGCAGATCGAACGGCGCCTGAAACAGCTCGCACCTGTTTCCCCTGAGAAAAACATTGATCTGCGTGCACAGATCGCGCAAAATTCTCTGATGGTCGGCATCCGGTCCCGGCGCCATTGCCCAGGCCTCTCCGCCAATTATCTCCCAGCGGTCAGGGCCTGGCCAGCCAAGATAGTCGCGATAGCAAAAAATTCTGCGCGCTCCGTTTTTCTGCGAACCTCTGGCCATGTTCATCTCCCGCATGCAGCTGTTTCGACGATAATATCACAAAATCGCTCTGTCTGTCGCAACCCCGCAAAAACTTCGCCCCATTTTGCCTGCCGCCCAACCGGTAATAGAAAAACCGCCGGTAGAGCCTGATGGCGCAGCCGGCGGTTTGTTGTTACGAACGAGAAATCAGAAGTCGGAGTTTTTGTCGGGAAGAGCGGGATCAGCGGGGGCGACCGGATCAGCCTGAGGAGCCGGATCAGCCTGGGTGGCGGGGTCAGCCTTGGCTGACGGAACCTGGCCCTGCGGCGGGTTCGAGATTTTGCCGCGGGCGCCGATGCTGACGCGTGGGTTGGCGGCTTGAGCGCCTTTTTTGCCGGAAAGTTCGGCTTCCTGATCATTGAGAACGTTGATCATAATTTCAAGTTCAGTGTCGCCGTTGGTGACGAAAACCTTCAGGAAAGTAGCTCTCAGTTTGAGCAGCTGTACGGCGGTGAGAGCCACATCAATAGAGATTTTGTCGCTGTTGTAGAGGTTGGTGATCACGGCGAGAGCGGTGGCCACACCTTTGGCTCCTTCGATGCCGCGGATCAGCAGTTCGAGCTGCTGGTTGACCTTTTCGGCCTTCAGCCAGACAAAGTCTTTGCCATTCTGCGCCGGAGCGCCCTTGTCGCCTGAACCTTTGGCGGGCATGCCCTTTTCGACCGAACCGGCAACCGGCGGTAACGAAACACGGCTGAATGATTCAAGTGCCGATCTGAATTTATCTTCGTCAAAAGCCATGGCCTGAACACCACATGCCAGACCACCAGCCACAAGAAGGCCTACAAGTTTATTCATGACAAAACCTCCGCTCGCAGAGACGTACATTAATCATACGAACAAACCCACCTCTTGTAAAGTATCAACAGCACAATTTTGCCTGTGTCTGTATCAGACGTTCAGAAGCTTCAGGAGAGTGCGGTAGGCGGAATTGATGCGCGCGAATTCGGCGTGATCTACAGGGTTGATATCGGGGTGCAGAGTGCGGGCCAGGTGCCGGAAGCGTTTGCGCAGCAGGTCGAGACTGACCCCTTCGGGCAGACCCATTACCGCAAGGCAGCGGCGGTATTCTTCCTGGTGGTGCAGAAGGTTCCAGGCGCCGTTGATGAATTTTTCGGCGTTTTCAGCCGCCAGGGCCGAGAAGTTGGCCGGGTCGAGATAAAAATAACGCTCTGAAAGCATATCGACAGCCAGCTCATCGCCGCGACGGCCGTGGAAAGCACAGAACTGCGCGCCGGCATCACAGTCGGCCCCGCAGAATTCCGCCGAATCGTCATCGAAATACCGGCACCTGCCGGCCGCCGGCAGTTCTCTGACACAGGTGCGCATAAAATGAACGAAGAGATAACGGCCGCGCCCGGCAAAATGCGGCTGCAACCCATAAAGGGCATGAAACAGCACAAAATGCCAGCGGTACATTTCAAGAGCCGCGCCACTGACCAGATCGGCGGCTGGCAGAGCCACGCGCATCAGCTCACATTCCCAGACCGGCTCGCGCAGCGTTTCAAGATACGCCAGCAGTGCTTCGCTCTGCAGCTCAGATTGATACCTGAAAAATTCCGCGTGCTCTTCACAACCGCTCTGGTTCATCTTTTCTCCGGCTGTTCAGCAGGTTTTCTCAGCATTTCCGTTAATTTCCCTGCAGGCCGGTTTCATTTTCCGGCAGAATTTCAGGCAAAATTTCGCTTTCAGACGCCGGCTGCAGATCTGCAGGCGTAACCCTCTCTGCGGGGAAATACCTTTCCGGCCGCTGTCGACGTGCTGCCATCTGAGTCAAACGATATTCCTGAGCCCAGGCCCAGTTGGCTTTCAGCAGCTCGACCCCGAAAAAACCGACCATGATCAGAGCCCAGAGGGGCAGCAGCAGCGAATAGCGAAAGTCTTTTATCAGCTTGTGGTCGAGCAGATATTCGACATACCTGCTCAGCAGAATGATAACCACTATTATTGCAGCCGCCGCAAGAGCGATTGCAGTAAACATATAGGGAAACAGCTCTTCGATGGCCTCGAACTGCTCGGTCAAAGCAAGGAAATTGAGCCCGACAAAAGCGAAAGCCAGAAAAATCAATGCGACAAAAACCAGCCACACCATTGTCGGAGTCGCTTCGGCGATTTCTTTGCCCCGTGCGTATTTCTGCCAGTCAGCATTGCTGTATCTCGAAAAGCCATACAACATGGCCGCAGCACAGAACAGCGACAAAAATGTTTCCATTACCAGCTCCCTGCACCTGCACCAGCGCCGGCAAAACCGTCTTAAAAAAACCGTCTGCAGCAGCAGACGGCTTCTTTGATTTAAATTATGTTCGGTTCTGCAGCTTCGGCCTGGCAGCCGCTTACATTACCCATCCGGCAGAATCAGCCGAGCATGCTCTGCAGATCTTCGGCCATCAGGCGGGCAATCTTGGTGAGGTCGCCCTTTTTCTTCTTGAGAAAGGCCGGCGCTTCAGCTTTGCTGATTTTGGGCATGGCCGCTACCTGCTCGACAAGTTCGCGCAGGGTGGTTGAACTGTTGATGGCACCTTTCGGAATTTCGACCAGCGAATCCATTTCGAATTTTACGGTCGCGAGCCTGAAATCAAGCTCGTCGAGAATTTCGCCAAACTGCTGTGCGATCGGAATATCAGGGTCGAAGCCCTGGTCGCCATAAATTTCCTCGTCGAGAAAGCGCAGGTAATTTTGCAGAAGTTCTTCCATGTGGTCTCCTGTATTGGTTGCAGATTCGTTCTGATTTCTAGAGTTCGTAGGGAGTTATGCTTTCGTAACCATTTTCGGTCACGACAATCGTCTGTTCAAACTGGGCCGAAAGCGACCCGTCGCGGGTGACTGCGGTCCATTCATCGTCGAGAACCCGCAGAAAGCGCTTGCCGACATTGATCATCGGCTCAACCGTGAATACCATGCCGGGCACCAGCGTCACACCCGAACCGCGCCGGCCAAAATGCGGCACATCGGGCGGCTCATGAAAACTTTTGCCAATGCCATGCCCGATAAATTCGCGCACGACCGAACAGCCCATTCCCTCAGCGTATTCCTGAATCGCCCAGCCGATATCGCCGATCGTGTTATCGGGCTTGACCATGGCCAGGCCGCGCTTGAGCGACTCGCGGGCAACGTTGACGATCTTGTGCGCCTCTTCTGAGCAATTGCCGACGAAGAAAGTCATGTTGGCATCAGCGTAATAACCGTTGAGAATCGAGGTGACATCGACGTTGATGATATCGCCCTCGATGAGAACGCGGTCAGACGGAATGCCGTGGCAGATGACCTCGTTGATCGAGGTGCAGACGCTCTTCGGAAAACCGCGGTAATTGAGCGGCGCCGGTACCGCGCCGTTTTTGATCGTGTAATCATGCACGAGGCGGTTGATATCGTTGGTGGTAATGCCAGGTTTGATGAATGCTTCGACTTTGCGCAGTGTGTCGATGACGAGACGACCGGCGACTTTCATGCCGGCGATTTCCTGGGCGGTCTTGAGCTTTATGCGGTAATTGCGCAGATACAGCTCTGCCACATCGGGGTCGACGCCCTGTTGTGCTTTATTCATGCAACATCTCTTGAACTTGAGGCCGCTGCCGCAGGGGCAGTCATCATTGCGGCCAACGCTGCCATCGTCACTAGCCATCTTCAACTCCAGCTTTCTATTGTTTATCCATGTCACAAGCCTGCTCAGTATACTCCCGCCCGCCCGCTAAAACAAGCGCAAAAAAACTTGCTAACGCGGCGATTTCCATCTAATATGTACGCTTCCAAATCGATATTTTTCCTGGAGGTTTATGATGCGAAAATGGCGTGTAGAAGATTCTGCTGAACTCTATAACATCGAAGGCTGGGGAATAGGCTATTTCGGCGTTAATAAAGCCGGCAATGTCAAGGTCATGCCACATCGTAACCCTAAAGTCGCGGTAGACATCAAAGACATTCTCGACGAACTGAGTCTTAAAGACGTGTCGTGCCCGGTGCTGCTGCGTTTCCCCGACATTCTCGACAACCGCATCGAAACCATCTCCAGCTGCTTCAGAAACGCCTCCGAAGAATACAACTTCACCGGCAATTATTACACTGTCTACCCGATCAAGGTTAATCAGCAGCGCCCGGTCGTCGAAGAAATCGTGCAGTATGGCCAGAAATTCAATATCGGCCTCGAAGCCGGCTCAAAGCCCGAGCTGCATGCCGTGCTTGCAATCATGGACAACCCTGATGCACTGCTGATCTGCAATGGTTACAAAGACGAAGAATTTATCGAACTCGCACTGCTGGCCCAGAAAATGGGCAAACGCATCTTCATCGTTGCCGAGAAATTCAACGAACTGAAGCTGATCGTCAAGCTTTCGAAAGTTCACAAGGTCAACCCAAACATCGGCATGCGAATCAAGCTCGCGGCTTTCGGCAGCGGCAAATGGGAAGATTCTGGCGGCGACAAGAGCAAATTCGGCCTGACCCCGACCGAACTCATCGAAGCCGTCGAATACATGAAATCAGAAGACATGATCGACTGTGTCAAGCTGATTCATTGCCATCTCGGCAGCCAGATCACCAATATCCGCAAGATCAAACGCGGCCTCAAAGAAGCCTCGCAGTTCTACGTGCAGCTGCGCAAACTCGGCTGCAACCTTGAATACGTCGATATCGGCGGCGGCCTCGGCGTCGACTACGACGGCACCCGCACTACGATCAGCAGCAGCATCAACTATTCAATTCAGGAATACGCCAACGACGCGGTTTCGGCCCTGCAGGATGCCGCCGATAAGAATGGTTTCCCGCACCCGCACCTGATCACCGAATCGGGCCGCGCCCTGACCGCGCACCACTCCGTGCTGGTATTCAACGTTCTTGAAACCACTCTGCCGCCCAAAACTCCTTACGAAGAATTCAAGATCGACAAAAAAGACCACGAACTGGTTGTCGATATGCATACCATTCTCGATTCGCTCACCGACCTGACGATGATCGAAGCCTGGCATGACGCCCAGCAGCTGCGCGAAGAATCGCTCGACCTGTTCAATCTCGGCATGCTCGACCTCAAGAGCCGCGCCAAAGCTGAAAAGCTCTTCTGGGCCATCGCCCACGAAGTGCGCGAACTCGCTCAGCAGGCCAAACACACTTCTGATGAAATCAGACAGCTCGACAAGATTCTCGCCGAAAAATATTTCTGTAACTTCTCGCTGTTCCAGTCGCTGCCCGATGCCTGGGCCGTCGATCAGCTGTTTCCGATCATGCCGCTGCACCGCCTCGGCGAAAAACCGACCCAGAGCGCGACACTGCAGGATATCACCTGCGATTCAGACGGCAAAATCGACCGTTTCATCGGCAACCGCAACTTCAACCCCTGCCTGCCGCTGCATCAGCTGAAAACCTACGAGCCTTACTATCTCGGCGTTTTCATGGTCGGCGCCTACCAGGAAATCCTCGGCGACCTGCACAACCTGTTCGGCGACACCAATGCGGTGCACATTACCGTTAACGAAGACAGCACCTTCACCATCGACAAGGTTATCGACGGCGAAACCGTTGCCGACGTGCTCGATTACGTGCAGTTCAGCGCCAAGAAACTGGTGCGCACCATGGAAACCTGGGTATCGGCATCAGTCAAAGAAGGCCGCATCACCGTCAACGAAGGCAAAGAATTTCTTGCCATCTACCGCTCAGGCCTCTACGGCTACACCTACCTCGAATGAGCCTTTAACAGCGATAAAAAAGCCCCGGTGTCTGCCTTGCTGCACACCGGGGCTTTTATTATCGCGGGGCTTTTTTATCGTTCAAAGAGAGGCGTTGCCGCGAAACTCCTGAAAAGCCTTCTCAATGGCATCGCCGGCCGCGCCATAGAATGTCAGCCTGACAGGTGAGTCAAAAATGATGACGGTCGTGCTCCGGCCCCTGAAGCCAACACTGGAAATTTCGAGGTCTTCGACCGATTCCCAGGGAATAAACAGTGCCGGACTGCGAAACCGCAGCAGCAGAAAAACCTGCAGAGAAAAGCCCTCTTCACTGACATGCACCGTCAGACAGCTTTTGTAACTGCCCTTCGCCCACCAGAACCGGTATATCAGAGCACTGACAAAACTGAATTTTCTGCCGGCAGCGATCTGCCGCTCACTTGCGGCAAACCTGCGCAAAAGCAGGCGCCAGCCGGACATTTCGGCCAGTATAGCGCTGACAAACATCCAGACCATCGCAAAAAACGGTATGAACAGAGCGATGATAATGTAAGCAGGCATCTCAGAATTCTGCATGGTTTCCTCCCAATTCAGCTTCTCATGAAAAGGCGCCCGGAATCAGAAGATCCCGGGCGCCACTTTATCAGCAACTATCAGTCCTGTTTTTTCTGTTCTTTTGCCCAGCCGTCTTTCAGAGAGATGGTGCGGTTGAACACCAGTCTGCCGGGGGTAGAATCCTTGTCTTTACAGAAGTAGCCCATGCGCAGAAACTGCATCGGCACGCCGGCTTTGACTTCGGCAAGCGCCGGTTCGACGACGCAGTCTTTCAGCACTTCAAGTGAGTCGGGGTTGATGTTGTCGAGGAAATCGGTGCCCTCTTCGACCTTGTCGGGGTTTTCCTGTTTGAACAGGTGGTCGTAGAGTCTGACTTCGGCTTTAATACCTTCGCTGGCCGATACCCAGTGCAGAGTGCCCTTGACTCTTCTGCCATCGGGGGTTGAACCACCGCGGCTTTCAGGGTCGAGCTCGCAGCGCAGTTCGATGACATTGCCCTGAGCGTCTTTGATGACTTCTTTGCAGGTAATGTAATAGGCATGCTTGAGGCGGATTTCGGCGCCAGGAGCCAGTCGGAAGAATTTCTTCGGCGGATTTTCCATGAAATCTTCCTGTTCGATGTAGATTTCACGGGTAAATTTTACTTTGCGGGTGCCGGCGTTCGGGTCTTCGGGGTTGTTTTCGGCGTCGAAATATTCGCTCTGGCCTTCGGGGTAATTGGTGATCACCACTTTCAGCGGCTTGAGAACGGCCATGAAACGCAGAGCGCTGCGGTTCAGATCGTCACGCACGCAGTTTTCGAGCAGGCCGAATTCAACGGTGCTGTTGGCTTTGGCAACGCCGATGCGTTCGCAGAAGTCGCGCAGGGCCGAAGCGGGGTAACCGCGCCGGCGCATGCCTGAGATCGTGGGCATGCGCGGGTCATCCCAGCCCAGAACCTTCTTTTCCTGAACCAGGCGCAACAGTTTGCGCTTGCTCATGACGGTATAGGTCAGGTTGAGGCGGGCAAATTCATACTGATGCGGTTTTGCGGGCACCGGCAGGTTTTCGATGAACCAGTCGTAGAGCGGCCGGTGATCCTGGAATTCGAGGGTGCAGATCGAGTGCGTGATATGTTCGAGCGCGTCAGACTGCCCGTGTGTAAAGTCATACATCGGGTAGATGCACCACTGATTGCCGGTGCGCGGGTGATGCGCGTGCAGAATGCGGTAGAGAACCGGGTCACGCATATTGATATTCGGCGAGGCCATGTCGATTTTGGCGCGCAGCACGCGTTCGCCGTTCTTGAATTCGCCGTTTTTCATGCGGGTGAAGAGGTCGAGGTTCTCTTCAACGCTGCGGTTACGATAGGGAGAATGCTTGCCGGGTTCGGTCAGGGTGCCGCGGGTATTTCTGATTTCATCGGCGTTCTGATCGTCGACATAGGCTTTGCCGTCTTTGATGAGCAGCACGGCCCAGTCATAAAGCTGCTGGAAATAGTCAGAAGCGTAATATTCATGTTTGCCCCAGTCGAAACCGAGCCATTTGACGTCTTCTTTGATCGAGTCGATGTATTCCTGCTCTTCTTTCACCGGGTTGGTGTCGTCGAAACGCAGGTGACAGCGGCCCTTGTAATCGCGCGCCAGGCCGAAGTTGAGACAGATCGACTTGGCGTGCCCGACATGCAGATAGCCGTTCGGTTCAGGTGGGAAACGGGTAACGACCCCGGTGTGTTTGCCTGATTTCAGGTCTTCATCAATGATATCGCGAATAAAATTCGAACCACGGGTGGTTTCTTCAACGCTCATCTACATACCCCATTTATCTGGTTTGGCATTTAAAACACCGCGATTCTATCACAACCCCACCCCTGTTTCCATACTCTGAGGCGATTTTGTCAGCAAAAAATGGACATTGCGGGCAAATGCCTTTATAATGCGGCAGAATCTCAATACTGGTGAAGGCAATGAAAAACGAAATCAACTGGCAGTGTGGCGAAAATGGCGGGTTGCCGATGAAGCTTGCGGAAAAGGGCCTCGATTTCAAGGGGCGCACCGCGTTTTTCTTCTGGTTTTCCGGCCTGGTTGCTGTGCTGTCAATGGTCTGGGTCATCGTTCTGTCGCTCAAGCTGCTGCAGTTCTCGCGCACCGACCCCACCCTGCCCTCATATTATGTGACGATCGCGTTCCTCTGCATCGCCGTCAGTGCCGCCAGTCTGTACAGCTTCTACCGCCTGTTCAAAACCAGACGAGCCTTCAGCAAAAACATCGAAATCGCCGATGGCACCGTTACCTACTGCGAAACCACCGACAAGGGCAAAAACGAATGGCAGGAAAAACTGCGCAAATTCGAAGGTATTGCCCTGCGGCACTATGACTACCGCGGCGTCGATTCATGGTATATCGCCCTGATTCACAAAGACCGCGAACGCTGCTTCCCCGTATTTGCGCCTGATTATGATTCGCGCCTCGCACCCGAAACCGAAAAACGTGAACTGCTGGCCCGCTATGGCAGTATGTTCGGCCTGATGACCAGCTACGAGAAAAAAGAAGAGAAAAAAGAAGCATGAAAGCAAAAGCAGATAAACGCCATTCAGCCAACCCCGGCAAAATCACCTGGCAGCCCGGAACCGTTCTTTCACCAGTGCCGGCGGTCATGGTCACCACAGTCGGCAATGAAGGCCGCCCTAACATCATCACCATCAGCTGGGCCGGCACCGTCTGCTCTGAGCCGCCGATGCTTTCGATCTCGGTTCGCCCCGAACGCCACTCATTCAAGCTGCTGCGCGAAACCGGCGAATTTGTCGTCAATATTCCTGACCGCAAAATCGTGCGCGAAACCGATTACTGCGGCGTTATCTCGGGCCGCGACCACGACAAGTTTCACGAAACCGGTCTGACAGCAGGGCGCAGCGAAACGATCAAGGCGCCGATCATCATTGAATGCCCAATCAACATTGAATGTAAAGTTGAGCGCGAAATCGAGCTCGGCTCACACAGCCTGTTTCTGGCACGCATCACCAATGTTCAGATTTCTTCTGACCTCATCGACGACAAGGGCACTCTGAACGCCGAAAAAGCGGCAATCGTCGGTTATGCCCATGGGCATTACTACCAGCTTGGCAGGCAGCTTGGCCACTTCGGCTTCAGCGTGAAAAAGAATTGAAAAGCACCGATCTTCTGATAATTGGCGCCGGCCCGGCCGGTCTGATGGCGGCAATTCGCGCGGCTGATCTCGGGCTGCAGGTCACGATTCTCGAATCGATGCCGAAACCGGCCCGCAAGCTGGGCATTTCTGGCAAAGGCCGCGGCAACCTGACCAATACCGAGCCGTTCAATACGTTTTTAAAACATTTCAACAATGAGGGCCGGTTTTTGAAATCGGCATTCAAAGCCTTTTTCAACACCGATCTGGTCGAATTCTTCAACAAAGAAGGCCTGCCGACGGTCGAAGAACGCGGCGGCCGCGTTTTTGTCGCTTCCGGCCGTGCCGTCGAAGCGGTGGCCTGCCTGCACAAAGCCATTGAACGCCGGCGGGTGCAGCTGGTGGTCAACCGCCCGGTTACCGGCCTGATCGTCGAAAAAGGTCAGTGTCTCGGCGCCATCGCCGGCGGCAAACCCTGGCTGGCCTCGGCAACTCTGCTCGCCACCGGCGGCCTATCATACCCGGCCACCGGCTCGACCGGCGACGGTCTTAAATTTGCCCAGGCATGCGGCCACGAGATCGTCACCCCCCTGCCCTCGCTCGTTGCCCTGAAAACGCCTGAACCCATGCCCGAATATCTTAAAGACGTCGCTCTGCGCAACGTCTCGGCTGAACTGCGGGTCAACGGCAAAAAGGTCGCCGCCGAATTCGGCGAAATGACCTTTCTCGACGGCAATCTCTCAGGGCCGATAATCATTACCCTGAGTCGCCAGGCAGTGCCTGCGGTGCACGCCGGCCATCTCTGCGAAATATTCGTCGACCTCAAACCGGCACTCGACCACGCCAAGCTCGATCGCCGAATTCTGCGCGACTTCGAAGAGAATCATAATGCGCGCCTCGATGAGGTGATAGCCAAACTGCTGCCGGCCGGCATGCGCCAGTTCTGCCTGCAGCAGCTAGGTCTGAGCCCTTCACTGAAAATAGCCCAGGTCACCGCTGTTCAGCGCCGACTGCTGCGCAACTGGCTAAAAGAGCTGAAATTCACCATAACCGGCAGCGCCCCCTGGGAACAGGCAATCGTTACCGCCGGCGGCGTTTCGACGCGCCAGATCAACCCGGCCACCATGGAATCAAAAATCGTCAAAAACCTCTACTTCGCCGGCGAAATAATCGACATCGACGCCGATACCGGCGGCTACAATCTGCAGGCAGCCTTCTCGACCGGCTGGCTCGCGGCCAGCTCGCTTAAAAAAGAACAGCAATAATTTACAGGCCTGGCTGTCGAACCTGCTGAAGCCTGTTTTGCGACTATTGAACCCGAATATAAAGGAAAAATAAAATGAAACTGCTGGTCAGACAGCTTGAAGTCAGTCTCGAATACACCACCGACGATATCCTGAAAGCTGTCAGCCGTCGCCTGAACTGCCGCAGCAACCAGATCAGCAGCTGCGAAGTGACGCGCCGGTCGCTCGATTCACGCCCGATGCGCAGTGCCCCGGTTTTCGTTCTGACTGCCGAAGTCGTCATGCACAACGGCTTCAGCCTGCCGCAGCATGCTCCCAAAGACGTTGAAACAATCAGTAACGAAGCCGAACAGCCATTTATTTCGGCACCACTGCCGGCAAAAGCTGAATTCAAGCGCCCGGTTATCGTTGGAGCCGGCCCTGCCGGTCTGATGGCCGCCTATCACCTGGCCGCAGTCGGCGCCCGCCCGATTCTCATCGAAAGAGGCGCCCGTGCCGAAGACCGCCGTGCCGTCGTCGATGCCTTCTGGCGCCAGGGAACCTTCAACCCCGAAAATAACGTTCTTTTTGGCGAAGGCGGTGCCGGGCTTTTCTCTGACGGCAAGCTCACCGCCCGCAGCAAGGATCGGCCGCGTATCAGACACTTTTTTCAGACCCTCGTCGACTGCGGCGCTCCGACAGATATTCTTATTGATTCTGAGCCCCATATCGGCAGTGATGTGCTGCAGAAAATCGTTCCGGAAATGCGGCGCCGCATCGAAGCTGCCGGCGGCGAAACTATTTTCAACACAGCCATGACTGACCTGCTCGTCGAAAACGGCAGACTGACCGGGCTGGTTGCTGGCGGTCGCGAGTTCCGCACTGACAATCTGATTCTTGCAACCGGCCACAGTGCCAGAGATGTTTACCATCTGCTTGGCGAACGTCAGGCGACCCTGCAGGCCAAGCCGTTTGCAGTGGGGATCCGCCTTGAACTGCCGCAGCGGCAGATCAATCAGGCGCAGTATGGCAAATTCGCCGGGCACACCAGACTCGGAGCCGCAAGCTACAAGTTGACCCGGCGCCCCGAAGGCAATGCCAGAGCCTGCTATTCTTTCTGCATGTGCCCGGGCGGCCTGGTAATCACATGCGCCTCTGAAAATGGTGCTCTTACCACTAACGGCATGAGTTATTCGCAACGCGGCAGTATCTGGGGCAATGCCGCCTTCATTGTACCGATCGAGCCTGCAGATTATGCCGGCTTTGCCGGGCCGGAAACCCACCCCGAACTTGCCGGACTGAACTTTCAGCTGGCAATGGAAAAAGCGGCATTTCTGGCCGGCGGCGGCGATTTCAGTGTTCCGGCACTGATGCTGCCTGATTTCATCACCGGCAAAATATCGGCAAAACTGCCGGCTGACCGTTCGTGCCCCCTCTCGAAACCGGCTTCCTTCGACAAAATTCTGCCTGATTTCGTTCTCAACACATTGCGCACCGCGATCCCGAAAATGCTGCGTGAGCTCAACGGCGTCAATCAGAGTTCGGCAATCGTTTACGCTGCCGAAACGCGAAGTTCGAGCCCGGTTCGCGTCGTGCGCAGCGATGACGGTTTTTCGCCGGCAATCGCAGGCCTCTACCCGGCTGGTGAAGGCGCCGGTTACGCCGGTGGCATCGTCAGTTCAGCCGTCGACGGCCTCAAAGCCGCCGAACAGGTCGCCGCCCGCCTGCACGGCTGACAAAACACAACCCACGATTTCACGTCATCCCCGCCTGTTGCCCAGAGTGACAAGCGGGGATTTCAGCATTATTGATAAAATTGCTTTTAACGCGAACTGGAAAACTCGCCGGAAATTGATGCAGCGAAACGAGCTAAAAAAAAGGGCCCCTGGTCAAAAAGCCAGGGGCAAAGTGAGAGGATCTTTTGAGAGGATACGTGAAGTCGCGCGGGGACGCGACTAAGCGTAAATTCAAAGGTTTAACATTTTTGCATCCGCGAACCGGAGCTGATTTTGAAAGAGCAGAACCGAATTCTACCGCCTTGCGATGGTGCAATTCATTAAACCCATAGTTATCAAAGAACAACAAAATTATATAGAGCAAGTTCCGTGCCAACTCAAAAAATCGAAAAAGTGCCAAAATAGCAAAGGTTTTTTACATTTTATGTGCGCTTTTCGCACATTGTGTGCTTTTCACACACACAATTGATCTCTGAGACTAAGCATAAGAAAATTACCCCCGACCGTCAAGGCCTGCCATCTTTGACCTGTTTAAAGCAACCATAGCCCCAGAAAGTCATACAAGATGACCCGGAGAGCACACGCACGCAGAACTCGCTGCACCGAACTCCCTGATTCAGAACACAAAAAGGGTCTATTAACCAGCGTTTATTTTAATTAAAAGCAAGAGCTCAAGAAAAGATATCTTTAGAGAGTGTACGACCCCGCGACTCCGGATAGCAACAGTACATGAAATTCCTCCTGCCACAATCGTCATTTTCGGCAATTATGGCGGCGAACGACGCCAGGCAGACAGACCTGATAATAAAACCAGTCAGTTCTGTACATACCTGTTTCAATTACAGCTTTGCTTCGAATGCACCAACAGAAGTTTTTTTTCATTATTGAATTTGCTTGGTCATCGGGTTATAATCATTTCTTAATCTTCACCGCAGGCAGGGCTCAGCATGGACCAGTTATTCTACGCATTTTCAAGAGAAAAGGGCATTTCGCTGACCTATGTAGATGTCACCGAAGCGGCCAAAATTCTTGAGAAGAAGCACCTTTCCGGCCCGACTGCCGGCCGTTTCCTGGCTGAAGCACTGGTGGCCGTAGCCATACTGTCGGCTGATCTCGGCGGCGAAGATGAGCGCATTTCCCTGCAGGCACAGGTCAGCGGGCCAATTGGCGGCTGTCTCGTCGACGCCTCGCGCAAGGGCAATCTCAGGGGCTACACCACTATCAAGATTCTCAATGACTATGACGGTACCGACTCGACCCCGTTGAAAGACGTTTTTGGTGACGCCGGCGCTCTGACCATGATTCACTCAAACAGCCGCAGCGTTATTTCACAGTATCAGCTGAACTGCAACCCGCTGAATCTCAGGCACGGTCTTGCCCGTTACTTTAACGACGTGAAGCAGCAGCCCACCGCGATTGAAATAAGCGCGACCAGCCGCGATCACTATCTGCACCGGGCGGTCGGCATAAAAATGAGCCGCACTCCCGAGGGGCATTCCGAAGATTTTATTCCGCTGCTCGAACGCTTCAACGACCGCACCATTCAGAAAGCGCTTACCCAGGCCGTTGACATTTCGATCATGAGTCAACTGCTCGGTCTCGAAGATCTGACGATTATCGAACGCCGTGCCCTGGTCGCCAGATGCACCTGCAGCCGCGAGAAAGTAATCTATTCAATTTCGTGCCTGCCCGAAGCAGAACTCGAAGAGATCATCGAAAAGAAAGAGCGCCCCGAAGTGACCTGCCATTTCTGCAGTCAGTCATACATACTCGAATCTGAAGAAATCGCCCGCCTGCTGATCGAAAAAAAGAGCAATCAGAACGACAAAGACTGACGCACCCGAATTCAGCATTTTTTATCAGAATTCGGCCGAACCAACCATAACAAAACAAGTCGCCGGTTAAAGTCACCGGTTAAAGTCACCATGAATTCGCAGTCTTTGGGCCTGAACAGGCAATACAAATGTTCACGATAATCTCAAAAAGCCAAAGCAAAGTTACTCACCGCCAACTCAAAAACTGCATGAGTATTTTTATCCGTGTCCATCCGTGGCATTTTTTTATCTGTGCCCATCCGCAACCCAAAAAGGTGGCGAAGAGCAAATATCAGCTGTCTTTTTCCGGCTGGGTGCCTTCAGGCAGAGCCGGCCTGACTTTGAGAACCTTTTCGTTCTTGATATAGACTGTACCGTCTTTAACACCACCCGGCTTGCTAACAAATTTGGCCTTCGTCATCGAAACGGCAGTGACGCCGCCATTGCGGGCCTTGCTGTGCCAGGCGGCCACGGCGGCAGCGGTTTCCTGCAGGCGCTTGTCGGGTTCCTGACCGTTCAGTGAACGCAACAGCACATGACTGCCCGGCATGCCGCGCACATGAAACCAGTAATCTTCGGGAGCAGCAACTTTGACGCTGATAAAATCGTTGTCTTTACTGGTTCGCCCGGCGATAATGACGAACCCGTCGACCGGCTCGTAAATAAAGGCATTGCGCCTGATCGTATCGAGATCAGCTATCATTCAGGGCCCCCTGCATGCAAATTATGAAGCTCAATAATAACAAAACGATCAACAGCATTCCAGACAAAAAATCAATGTTTACCGGCAACAAAAGGGGTCCGTCAGATTTTGTCCGGGGGCTCTGCAATTTGCCGGGTAAATATGATAACCTTGCAAAAAAAACGGGAGTCGACAATGAAAATAGTCACCTTCAACGTCAACGGCATACGCTCGCGCCTGCACCAGCTCAAACAGTTGATCGACGTGCACCAGCCCGATATCATCGGCATTCAGGAAATCAAGTGCGTCGACGACGCTTTTCCGCTCAATGACATTACCGCAATGGGCTACCATGCCGAAAGTTTCGGGCAGAAAGGCCATTATGGCGTCGCGTTTCTGTCGAAACAGAAGCCGGTCGATATTCGCCGCGGCCTGCCCGGTGACGGGAAAGAGGCCCAGCGCCGCCTGATCGTCGGCACATGGCTCGACGAGCAGAAGCGGCCAATCGTCGTTATCAACGGCTATTTTCCGCAGGGCGAAAGTCGCGAGCACCCTGAAAAATTCCCGGCCAAGCAAAAATTCTATGCCGGACTCGCCGACTACCTTGCGTCAGATTTCCGCACCGACGACAACCTGATCATTCTCGGCGACATGAACGTCGCCCCGACCGATCTCGACGTCGGCATCGGTGAAAAGAACGCCCAGCGCTGGCTGAAAACCGGCAAATGCTGTTTTCTGCCCGAAGAACGCGAATGGCTGCAGCGCCTGCTCGACTGGGGAACACACGACCTGTACCGCGAACTTCACCCGGGCGACAACAGCCTCTACAGCTGGTTCGACTACCGCACCGGCGGTTTCGAAGATCAACCGCAGCGCGGGTTGCGTATCGACCTGCTGCTCGGCACCAGACCGGTCAGGCAGCGCTGTACCGCCAGCGGCATCGACTACCTGATCCGCGGCATGGAAAAACCATCAGACCACGCTCCGGTATGGATCGAAATTAAATAAACGGCTCTCGATCAGGGTTCGATCAGTTTAAGATCAGGTATTTCCGGCTCAGAAACATCGCCGGCGTCAGAATCTGAATCATCTGACCCGGTTGCCTCGCCTGCATCTGAATCGGCTTCTTCATCATCAGATGAAGGAATACTGCGCTTGAGTCTGTTTTTGAGATCAGAAACCGAAGGCACATTCAGCTGCCCAGGGTTGAAACCGCTGCTGTCGCCGCCGGTTCCCGGCAGGTCGATCTCTTCATCGACAACGGTAGTGCTGTGTTCGACATGGGCACCACGGCTGCTGACCGAATCGCCAAAATGCTGCGACATTTTTTCGTGATGCTGGCTGAGAAGCGTATCGTATTTCTGCTCAGCAGCATTCAGGGCTGCAGTTGCGCTTGCTGAATTGCGGTCAAAAAAGCCCGTATCGTCGTCGCCACCTGACAGCTGAGTTTTCTGGTAGAAGTCCATTTCGTCCATGGCGGCCTGAAGTTTGATCCGGTATTCTTCATAAGCCTGCTGCAGGTGCAGTGCGACTTCTTCCTGGCGTAGCTGCAGATACTGGCGCCGGTATTCGATTCTCGGTTTTTCGTAACCTTTCAGGCCCGGTTCGGCAGCTTTCTTTTCAACTCCCTGCGCAATTCTTTCGAGGCCCTGCTTATATTCATCGAGATACTTTTTCTGCATATCATAATTTGCCTGGTGCTCGCTGCTGACACGGGCACGCGCCTGTTCGATCACCGACTGCGCCTCGGCATCAGCAAGCCCGAGCAGTGAAGCCCGGTTCAGACCGAACACCGGCGATGCCGGCGGCGGCGTGATCGGCCTGGTCAGAAAAACCGAATCGGGGCCGGCAATATCAAGATCGCTGAAAACAGTTCTAACCGTCATTTTACCGCCCTTGCCAGGGGTGCCGGCTTCTGTCGGCTCAGGTTTGTGAACGGTCATGGTCGGGGCGGTGTAATAGCCTTTTCCCTGATCTTTGAAGCCTTTCAGGCTGCTGGCGATTTCGATTTCGCGCCTGGTTCCGTCACGTTCAGGTTTCGGGGTCGTGTAACTCAGCTGATAATAACGTTCAAGCTTCATTCGGCGGCTCAGCGCCTCATAAAGTTTCGACAGCTGTTCGGGTGTCGTCGTCTGCAGATACCAGCCACCGGTCGCACCGGCAAAGTCTTTGAGAATCGCCTCATCGATGTCGTTGCCAAGACCGACGGTTATCAGCCTGATTCCCTTGTCGACCGCATACTTTTTCACCTGTTCGGGCGTGTGGGTCGACATCGGCGTCTGCCCGGTCGGCGTGCTGTCGCGCCCGTCGGTCAGGCAGACAATCGTCTTGAGATCGGCGCGCCCGGCCTTGTTCTGCAGTTCATCGCAGGCCGAGTAAAGTGCATCGTAGAGTGCCGTGCCGCCCCATGGCCGCAGCTTTTTAATCGCTTCGACCAGCGAATTGCCGTCGTTCGAGAACGAATGGGTAAAATCGATATCGCTCGCGAACGACAGCACCGACATCGAGACATCGCCAACCATGCTCAGCGCAAAACTGGCAGCGGCGCGTTTAACTTCGTTCATGGCCGGCTCGATGCTCGAAGACCGGTCGACGACGAGAACCATATAATGCTGATTCTTCTGAAAAGCCAGAGCGAAACTGCTGATGCCGGTTGCGTCTTCGCTGATGACGAAATTATCAGCCTTCAGCTCGTCAGCCTCTTTGCTGAACACTTTCAGCATCACCCCGATTTTCGGAAAGCCGGCCGAATTGACCTGCAGAATTTCACTCGAAAAGTCTTTGCCCATGCCGGCAACCGTCGCCATAACCATCAGAAAAAGCACGATAAAGGTTCTCTTCATACAAATCCCCTGCCAATTGCAAATTGGCCCCATTATACCACCACTCCCCCACCCCCTCATCGAATTCACATTAAAAATCCGCTGCCCTTTCTGTCAGCAGCTGTTGCGTAAACAAAGTTAGACCGGTTCGGCGCCAGCATGAGCATTAATTCATTCGTGCCTATCCGTGTCTATCCGTGTTCATCCGTGGCGCCTGTCCTAAAAAAATAATCCGTGTTCATCTGTAACCTGAATGATATTCTTGGTATCTAATATTATGATGAACGACGCCGAAGCACTTAAACTTGCGATCCAGGGGCGAGAAGACGGCTTCCCGGCCATCTTCGCCGGTCACAGCGCGTTCCTGTTCACGCATGCGCTGCGCCTGCTCAAAGATCGCCAGCTGGCCGAAGACGCGGTTCAGGAAACATTTGCCGCCGCCTTCCGTTCGATAGCCAGTTTCAGGGGCGAGGCGCGCCTGCGCACCTGGCTTTATCAGATTCTCTATCGCAACGTGATCAGACTTGCCGGCAAACGTCAGCCTCTGCCGCCGGCAAACGCACCCGAAGCCTGTCAGCAGTCAGAAACCGAGGCTGTCGATGCCCGCAGTGATGTGGGGAAAGTGCTTGACCAGCTCGGTGAGCGTGATCGCATGATTCTGCTGCTGACCTACTGGGATGAGCTGCCACTGAAAGAAGCCGCCCGGATTCTCGAAGTAAGCGAAAACAACGCAAAAATCATTCTTTTCCGGGCCCGCAGTCGATTTGCCAGCCTGTGGTCGGCCGCTTCTGCCGACAGAAAGGACAGGGAAAACCATGCAGTGTGAAGAATTCCGCCGGCTGATGCTGGCCTCCGAGGGAAACGAAAGCGAACTCGAAAAACATCTCGAAAGCTGCCCGGCCTGCGACGCCTGGCTGCAGAAAGAACTTGCCACGCCACCAGAGGGCCTGACGCCGGCGCAGTGGCACGACGCTACCGCCCGCTGTTTCCCTGAGCAGGTGCCGGCGGTAAAAGCGGCCGAGCCAGCCCCGGAAACGTTCTGGACCTTCTTTTTCAATGGCCTGAAATACGGTATGGTCTTTGGTCTGTCGATTGTCGCCGGCTTTGCCATCCTCGAACACCTTCAGGGGCCGGAAAAAAGTCTGCCAAAGCCACAGGAAGTCGCGCTGGTAAGCTTCATTGAGCCATCAGACACGGCTCTGCCGGATTTTTTCGAAACCCCGGAATTCGATGTAACCTTTTATGAAAACAGCGACTCTAAAATTGTGAGTTTCCTGCCAAAAGTGCAGATTCAGAGTTTTTACGAAACCAACGAGGAGGAAGAAACATGGAACGAAAAGCAAGGCTGATTCTGGTAATCGCTCTTCTTGTAAGCATGGTCGCGGCAGTTAATGCCCAGCCCGCCGGCCCGATGGACGGCCCCCCGGGGCAAGGTGGACCGAATGCCGAATTCAGACCGGGCGGCCCCGAGGGGCAAGGCCCGATGGGCGGAAAAAACAGACCAGATCCCGAGCAGATGAAGCGCAATGCCTCATTGATGGCCATGGCTGAAGCCCACAAAAATCTCGCCCAGATTTATGAAGAACAGGGAAAGATCGACGAAGCGGCGAATGAACTGAAACAGATCATCGATCTGGCCAAAAGTCAGCTCGAAAAGAACCGCGACAATCCGTTTTTCAAGAACAACATCATGGGCAAGGTAATGCCGGTTTATCACCACATTTCGAAGCTGTACATGAAAAACAGCCGCAACGACGAGGCCGAAAAGATCCTCAACGACGGCATCGCCTTTTTTGAAAAGGAAGCCCCCGAGGAAGTGACCCGCCTGCGTCTGCTGATCGCCGATATCTACAAAGAAAAGAAAGATACCGCCAAAGCCGAAGAGGCCTACAAAAAGATTATCGAAGAAAGCAAAAAGAATCTGCAGTAATTTTTCTGGTCTGGCTCTGACCGTATGCCAGGCAAAAATGACCGGTGTGGTTGAGATAATCAGCCTGCCGGTCGTTTTTTTTGGCTGAAAACCCATTGAAAAAATTCATGGAAAACCCATGTTTTTCTTTGAGCGCGTGGTACCCCTTCTGCTATAATTGACCGGAAAGTTGAGAATCTTTTATGCCCAAACCGACCGGTTACTCGCAGGCAGTTCTTTGTCAGCAGCTGCATGCGCTTTACAATCTGCTGCAGAAGCGAAAAAAAGAAATTCTCGCAGATCCCGAGCTGACACCAGATAACGATGCACTGAACAATGAGCTCGAACAGATTTATCACCGCAGCCGGTTGCTGCAGGAATGTTTCGAGCAGTTCTGTCCAAGCTGAAACTGCCGCGCGAAAGGACCACGAACTCTAATGCAGGAAAAACTCTTGATCTCTCTCTGTCATACTCTCAGGGGCTATCTTACCGAGCCTAACGCCACCCGCCTGATCCAGCAGGCCTTCAGAACTCTCGAAAACCAGCTGCACGCCACCTACGCTTTCATCGCGTTGCAGAACCGCAAAACCTCATATCTCGACATTCCACATTCTTTCGGTGTACAGCGCTCAAATCTGCAGGCTTTTCACAAGCGCATCGGCAGTAACACCATCGGTCGTATTTTCTTCAAAGATGCGTTCAACGTCATTCAAAAGTCAGACGAGAGTGACGACTACATCGAAATGAGAATCGATAAGGATTACCACACCTGCCTGGCAATTCACATCGGCTGGGAAGGCCGCACTTTCGGCTTCATGGCGATTTATTTCGAGCACCCGATCGAAATCGACCTGACTCTTAAAAACTTCTTTCTCGCCATGGCCGGTGCCTGTTCGGCAGCCCTCGAAAAGGAAGAACTGCTGCGCCTGATTTCAGAACAGCGCCAGTTCGATGTCGACACCGGCATTTATACGCACCAGTTCTTTATTTCGAAGCTTGAAAAAGAGCTGCACAGCCTGCACAGTGGTCACAAAGACCTGGCTCTCGTCATTCTCGACCTCGACAACTACAAGCAGATCATCAATCTGCATGGTATCGAAGCGATACACGAAGTTCTGCGCCTGGCCGCCGAAGAGCTGAAAAGACACATCAAAGGCTGCGACGTTCTGGGTTCGCTCGGCATCGATGAATTCATTTTATACATGCCCGACACAACTGCAGCCGAGGCCGAAAGAATTATCATCAAATACAATGAGCGTTTGAAGAAGATGACTTTCACCGGCTCTGACCTTTCGGCCGCCTTTTCGTGCGGCATTACCCAGCTGCGCGAGAACGAAGACGACCTCGACGCCTTGATTCATCGTGCCCAGATGGCTCTTTATACCGCCCGCAAAACCGCCGACCGCACTATCAGCGTCGAGTTGTAATCAAAGGAAGTTTATGACCCGTCAATTTTCAATCCAGGCCATGATTATGGCCTTTTTTATTGTTTTTTCCGCTTTTTTAACCGGCTGTGGCATGTTCGATGCTTCAACCGGCAGTCAGCCTGTTGCAGCTACCGGGGAAATGGCCGGTGATGCCTCACTGGCGATCCGCATTGCCCTGCCGCCTCAGGCTGAAGGCATCGAACCCTCATCGACGATCAGAGCAGTGACGACCGGGGCCCGGGTCAAGATCGTCCTGCAGATTCGTCAGCCAGGATCTGCCGACAACAAGGCCTTCTCGATCATCAAGATCGTCGATGTCGTCTCAGGATCTGCTGAAACCAGCATCAGCGGTCTTCCGGCCGGGCTGATCATCGTCAGGCTGCTGCTCGAAAACGCCAGCGTCGAAGGCTGGAAAGACTTCCACGGCGCCGGCGATCTGGCCGCCGGCACCACAAAAACCGTCGACGTTTCGCCCCCGGGCTCGCGGCTGCCGGCCGACGTTCTTGCAACTACCCTGCAGCAGGCAATCAAAAACGATACACTGATGGCAGCGGCAGGTGCCAACCTCGCCACCAATCTGCTGAATGCGATCAAACTGATCGACGTAAACAGCGGCAACCCATACTCTGAAGCTGCTGACAAGCTGATCGAACAGGTTGCCCCGACCGGCATGATCAAACTGGTATTCGACAACAGCGCCCGCACCCTGACCGGCTTCAACGGCAGTACTCAGGCCTGGCAACAGTCTTACGGCACCATTCTCGGCACAAACTCCATCGCCGGAATCGCCCCGACGGCTTTCAATGTCGTGCGCATTGTCAGACAGGGCTTTGACAGCTACTCTCTGGTTGAATGGCGCGACAACACTTCTCTGCTGAGCCTGGTAACCTGTCACAATAACCAGACAGGCGCTCTGCAGACGATGTTCATGAACCAGGGCATTCTCGATGGCTCGCTGCAGCTGTCGAGCACTGATTATCTGCTCAGCGGCTTCAATGTTTCGCAGAAAGCCCCGGCAGTCTGGCGCTGGAACACCACTAAGAATGCCTTCGCCGATGGCTTGTCGGCAGCGCAGCAAAACCTCGAATGGGAAAAATTCTTTACCGCCGAGGCCTACACTGCCAATCCGACCAGCGGGCTGATCGTGCAGAATCTGGTAATCGACGGCGCCGGCACCATTTCAGCGCTGGTCAAAATGCAGAGCGGCGTCACCCGCTCATATCTCGTCGACCCGGTAAACGGCGCTCTTACTGCCAATTACCCGGCAGAAGTGGTCCCCAATCAACCGCCAACCGTTTCGCTGACCGCGCCGGCTGCAGGCGCATCGATTGCCAACACGCAGACAGTGACCATTACCGCCAACCCTGCCGACAGCGATGGCAGCATCGCCGAAGTCGAGTTTCTCGCCAACGGCACCTCACTGGGCAAGGCAACCGCCGCTCCCTGGTCATACAACTGGTCAGGCATGGCCGCCGGCACTTACAAACTCGTCGCCAGAGCCTTTGATAACAAGGGCTTTTCGGGTCTGTCGTCACCGGTTGAAATCACCATCACCGGCACCGGCCCGGTCAATCAGGCCCCCACCGTCAGCCTGACCGCACCGGTCGCCAATTCGACCTACACCTTTGGCTCGTCGGTCTCTCTCACAGCCAATGCCAACGACACCGACGGCACCATCAGCAAAGTCGAGTTCTACGCCGGCACCACTCTGATCGGCACCGACAATTCGGCTCCCTATGCGGTCACCTGGTCACAGCCGGCCGCCGGCAGTTATTCGCTGAAGGCGAAAGCTTACGACAACAACAACGCCAGCACCGATTCGACCGTCGTCGCCATCACCGTCAACGCCGTTAACTCAGGCAGTGGCCCAGACCTGATGATCAGCGAAATCGGCAGCCGCAAGTATTCAAATGTGGCTTTCTGGATCGAATTCACCAACAAATCTTCAGCTGACATTCAGCTTTCTGACTATGAAATAAGATCACCTTATACGACAACAGGTGGTTCAAGCATCGAAAAGGCCGCAACTTTCCAGCTGCCGGCCTATACTCTTGCACCGGGTAAATTCGTGATTGTCAGATTCAATAATGACTCTGACAATATTGCCGGCCCCCTCGTCGTTCACGCATCCTATTCCTCAGGTAACCTGCCGTATTGGACAACCTGGGGCTTCATCGACCTGCGCAAAACCAGCACGGCACAGACTGTCGACTTTGTAAGATTCGGCAGCCCGAGCGCCTATTACGATTACACCCCATCACCGGCAAGCGAATGGTCAGGCTCGAATGCAACCGCCCTGACCGACCAGCTCGGCTACTCACTAACCCGAAACCTCGAAGAAAATGACAATAACACCGCCTCGAACTGGGTTTTGCGGGCCTTTCACACCCCGGCCGCCTATAACGACGTCATTTCAGACACCGATGGCGATGGCGATGGAATTCCGGATGAGAACGAGGCTCCTGGCAAAACCTTCTGCGGCCTGCCCTATTATGACTGGGGCGCGCGTGCCGGCGCCAAGGACATCTTTGTTCACATCGATTACATGGACCCACAGACAAACCCAACAGCCGCACTTTCTGTCACTCCGAGAACCGAAGCCCTTCAGAGAATTCAGACGGCTTTTGAAAGAAAAGGCTTCAAGGTCCATTTCGATGTCGGAACTCTTTTTGGAACCACAATTGACAAGCACTGCCTCGACGGGCGCAGTCACAAAGTTGCCTACGCCGAGCGACTTTATCTGCGACCAGTCTCGGGTATTGCCGATGCCTTCACTTACAAGGCTGCTTCAATGCCGCTGGCAAAGGTTCCGGTTTTCCATTACTGTCTTCTTGGCTATGAGCCATATGGCTCATTTGGCGGTCTCGGTGAGATGGATGGCAACGACTTCATCGTCACGCTTGGCGATGCAGGTTTTTCCACTTCCACAGCCAATGGTCTGAATTATCTGATCAATTCACAGGCCTCGACGATCATGCATGAGCTCGGGCATAACCTTGGGCTCTATCATGGCGGCGGCAGTGAAGAAAATTACAAGCCCAACTATCTCAGTATCATGAACTACATGTATTCGAATTATGGCATTCCGACAATCGGTAATGGCTCATACGAAGAAGGCGACCGTTACTACTATTACCGCTACAGCGATGTTGGCGAGTCCGCTTTCCAGACCAGATATCTCGACAGCGGTGACTGGACCAGCCTGCACAATAGCCCATATTCAGAAAACATGCTGCTTGATTTTTCAGATGGAACCGGTGCCCAGATCGTTGAAAGCAGCATCAACGAAGCAACCGGCCTTGGTCGCTCCGGCAGCGTCGGTGTCGACTTCAATGGCGATGGCGACAAAACCGACTCAGGCCTGTCTCTCGACCTGAACCCGACCGACACGCCAGGGAAAACGACTCTGCAGGATCACAACGACTGGGGGAAAATCCAGATGCGATTTTCCAATCAGTCTTCGGGCCTGTTTTCAATTCGCGCCTCTTCCAGCGGCCTGCCCGCAAGGAGCGACTATCTTTCAGAAGATTCGCAAAAAATAACCGTCTGCGACCCGACCGGTCTCTATCGCTGATTCTGTTCTTCGAGCCCGCCGGCCGCCAGTTTTCTGGCCTGGCCGGCGGGCTTTTTTACTGACGGTTTAACGGGGCTTGCTCTTTAATTTCAGGGTGCTATAATCAGGGTGTTTTGCGCTGCAAAGTTATAGAAAGAGGTTACCGGAATGAACGAAGTCAAAGCAGGAACCTGGGTTGAAGTCGAAAAAATTCTTCTCACCCCCGAACAGCGGGCGCCGCAGGTGCCCGAAGATACCCGTCACACGCCCTATGTTATGAGGGTTGCCGGCTTTCTGACGGCAGATGCGCTTTATGGCACTGAAGTTACCATTAAAACCCTCAGCGGCAGAATGGTAACCGGCAATCTGAAGGTCGTTCGCCCCCACTACACCCACAGCTTCGGCGATACCGTCGAAGAACTGCTGACTATCGGCATCGGAGGCGAAATATGACCCGCGACAATTCTTATCAGGCAGTGATGGCCCGCAAAAACGAGATCATGAAATCGTCGATGGGCCTCGATTACGAAACCTACCGTCAGGGCGAACTCGCCTTCGACTATGAACGCATGATGAACGACTGCGGTTTCACGCTCGAAGATATCATCAGAATTCAGAGCGAAACCAAGGTCGGCAATACCCCGATGTTCGAACTGCACAACCTGACCGCCGCCGTTCGCAAAATCAGTGCCCCGGGAAAAGGCGCCCGCATCTTCGTCAAAGACGAGGCCGCCAATGCTTCCGGCAGTTTCAAGGCCCGCCGCGCTTCGATTTCTGCCTACGTCGCCGCCCAGAAGGGCTATAAGGGCGTCATTGCCGCCACTTCCGGCAACTACGGCGCCGCCGTCGCCTCGCAGGCTGCACAGCGCGGTCTCAAATGCATTATCGTGCAGGAAGTCTTCGACTCAAAAGGCATAGGCCAGCCAGAAATCGTCGAAAAGGGCCGCAAATGTGAAGCTTTCGGCGCCGAAGTCATCAAACTTTCGGTCGGCCCCGAATTATTCTATTACCTGCTGCTGACCCTCGAAGAAACCGGTTTTTTCAATGCCTCGCTCTACACTCCGTTCGGAATCAAGGGTGTCGAAAGCCTCGGCTACGAACTGACCAATCAGATCCGCTCGATGACCGGTAAAGACCCCGATGCGGTCATGATCACCCACGCCGGTGGCGGCAACCTCACCGGCACCGCCCGCGGCATGCTTGCGGCCGGCTGCAACGCCCAGGTCATCGCCTGCTCCGTCGATCTCTCAGGGCTGCACATGGCCTCTGACCGCGATTTTAACCGCAAATCGTTCACGACCGGCCATACCGGCTTCGGCGTGCCGTTCGCAACCTGGCCCGACCGCACCGATGTGCCGCGCAACGCCGCCCGCAGCATGCGCTACATGGATGACTACATTCTCGTCAATCAGGGTGAAGTTTTCTATGTCACTGAACTGCTCGCCAAGCTCGAAGGCATCGAACGCGGCCCGGCCGGCAACACCAGCCTGACCGGCGCGGTTTCCCTGGCCCGCGAAATGGATGCCGACAAGATCATCGTCGTTCAGGAAACCGAATACACCGGCGCCGGCAAACACCACAACTCGCAACTGTCTTTCGCCCAGAAAATGGGCATCGAAGTGCGCCGCGGCAACCCTGAAGAGGGCGTCAACGGCAAGAGTATCGTCATTCCCGAACGCCTCGCCCAGGTCAAGGGTCACCGCCAGGACATGGAAAAACTGCGCATCTCTTACCTGAAAAACGCCGCCAAACAGCTCGACCCGGCAAAATGGAGCGATATCGACCGTGCCTTCGTCGCCGCCGACGTCAAAAAAGACCTCAAATGGCTCGACCAGGCCCTGAAGCAGATATAAAAGCTTTAAACCAGTCGAAACAGATACGCCGGGTCAGTATGCACTGTCCCGGCGTTTTTTAACTGAACCAGATCCACTGACAATATGCTTTGAACGCATGAGCTGATTATCGGCGGCGATACGTGATTTATGGACGGTCCCAATTACTGAAAGCCGCAACTGACAGCGCAAAGCCAAGCGGCAGTATTGAAAAAACACCAAGAACAAAGGTTATGCCAAGCGCTTTCATCCACTGCCCTGTCAGATTGTCCTCTTCATCCGGGTCGAGTGCTCTGGCTGCGATGAACAGGCAGATAATACCCACAAGCAGAATGACAACGAGCGTTACCAGAGGCGCAGAGGGTTCAGAAAAAACAACCCCGGCAGAAAAATATCCGGCAAGAGGCAGTAATGTGCTCAAAAAGCCTGCCCAACCACCATAGCTCTTGTGCTCATCAGGAGAACAGGCTCTGAAAACCATGGAACCAACGAATGCCATGAAAAAAACCCATAACACCAGGACACTGTTCGTTGACTTTTCCATGCTTCCCTTCTTTTATGCCTTTGCCAATATCGACATCACGGCAAAATCGGCGCATTCTTTGTCGCATCAGCTCTGCCACACAAAAATTACAGACCAGCCGGATAAAATTATATCATCATGCAGCAATCAATTAACAGAAAATAATGGTTTCAGTCAAAATAACAGCATAAAAATTGGGCCCTCGTGATGATTACGAGGGCCCGGCTGATTTTAATATTCAAACGGAACGGGCGCGGTTGAGTTCTTCCTGCAGCGCCGGCAGCAGGCGGTTCACGTCTGTAACGATGCCGATATCGGCATAAGCGAAGATCGGGGCATCTTTATTTTTGTTAACGGCGACGATGAAGCCTGATTCTTCCATGCCGGCGACGTGCTGAATCATGCCTGAAATACCGCAGGCGAGGTAGAGATCGGGGCGCACGGTTTTGCCGGTCTGACCGACCTGCTTGTCCTGGCTTGTCCAGCCGGCATCGACGACGGCGCGTGAGGCAGCGACCTGACCGCCAAGCATTTCGGCAAGATTCTGCAGTGACTGAAAGTTTTCGGGGTTTCCGAGGCCGCGGCCACCGGCGACGAGCACCGAAGCATCTTCGATATTCTTCTTCTCTTCCTTCTGCACGACTTCTTCGAGAATTTCGACATTGACGTCGGCTGCCTCGATTCTGCATGCGAACCTGACCGTTTCGCCGGTTCTGGCCGTATCGGCTTCGAGGCGGCGCATGACGCCGGGGCGCACCGTCGACATCTGCGGCCGGTGTTCGGGGCAGATGATCGTCGCCATGATGTTACCGCCGAAAGCCGGGCGGGTCATCAGCAGATTGCGGCTGGCGTCATCGATTGCCAGGGCGGTGCAATCGGCGGTCAGCCCGGTTTTGAGCCTTGCCGAAACTCGCGGTGCCAGATCGCGCCCTATGGTGGTGGCGCCAAAGAACACGATTCCGGGTTTTTCGGCGGTAATAACCGCGGTCAAAGCCTTGGTGAAAGGCTCGGTCATGTAAACGCCGAGGCGCGGGTCATCAACGAGTATGACACGGTCAGCGCCGTGAGCAATCAGACTTGCAGCCTGGGCATCGGTCAGATACGTGCCGGCGAGAACTGCGATCAGAGGCTCCTGCAGGGTATCGGCGATGCCACGACCGGCACCGAGCAGCTCGAAGGCAACCTTCTGAATCTCACCGCGCCGCTGTTCGGCAAAAACCATCACACCACGATATTCAGATATATTCATTGTTTTTCTCCTGCCGCTCAGATGATGAACTTTTCTTTCAGGCTCTCGACGATGATTCTGGCACCGTCGCGCGGGTCAACTTCATAAACTTTTCCGGCCGAGCGGGTGCCTTTGGTATACGAGGCCTTAACCCTGGTCGGTGAGCCTTTCAGCCCGATATTGGCCTGATCGACATCGATATCGGCGAGGCCCCAGACTTTCACTTCACGCTTGTAGGCCTCGTAGATGCCGGCCATCGACATGTATCTGGCCTGGTTCATGTCTTTCAGTGTCGTGATCAGGCAGGGAAACTGCACGCGCAGGCGCTGCCAGCCATCTTCGAACTTGCGTTTGACCTCGATGGCCTTTTCCCCGACCTGCAGTTCGGTAACGTAGCTGACATGCGGAACCTGCAGATGCTCAGCAATCTGTGGCCCGACCTGTGCCGTATCGCCGTCGATTGCCTGGCGACCGCAGATGATCAGATCCCATTCGAGCTTTCTGATCGCGGCAGCCAGAGTGCTTGAGGTAGCCCAGGTGTCGGCACCGCCGAACGCACGGTCAGAGAGAAGAATCGCCTGATCGGCACCCATCGCCAGGGCTTCTCTGAGAGCGAGGTCTGCCTGTGGCGGGCCCATCGAAAGAACGGTGACGTGGGCGCCCTGCTGCTCTTTGAGAACGAGGGCGGCTTCGAGGCCGCTTTTGTCGTCGGGGTTGATGATGCTCGGAACGCCTTCTCTGATGAGGGTTCCGGTGGTCGGATTGATTTTTACTTCGGTGGTATCTGGAACCTGCTTGATGCAGACGATGATTTTCATATTGTCTCCTTCAGCTTATTTGAGCACGGCCGCAGAAATGACCATTTTCTGCACTTCTGAGGTGCCTTCATAGATTTCGGTGATCTTGGCATCACGCATCATGCGCTCGACCGGGTATTCACGGGTGTAGCCATAGCCGCCGTGCAGCTGCACCGCCATTGTGGTCACGGCCATTGCGGTTTCTGAGGCAAAGAGCTTGGCCATCGCCGCTTCGGTGCTGTAAGGTTGTTTCGCGTCTTTCAGGCAGGCGGCGCGGTAGACGAGCAGTCTGGCAGCGTCGGTTCTCGCCTGCATGTCAGCAAGCTGGAACTGGGTGTTCTGGAAGGAGCCGATTGTTTTGCCGAACTGCTTGCGCTCTTTAACGTATTTAACCGTTTCGTCGATTGCACCCTGCGCCAGGCCGAGCGCCTGGGCACCAATGCCGATGCGGCCGCCGTCGAGTGTTTTCATTGCCAGACCAAAGCCACCGCCTTCGCGGCCAAGAAGATTGCTGACCGGAACTTCGACGTTTTCGAAGATCAGTTCACAGGTAGACGAGCCGCGAATGCCCATTTTCTCTTCTTTTTTGCCGATCGAGAAGCCGGGCATGCCCTTTTCGACGATAAAGGCCGAAATGCCACGGGTGCCCTTGCTGCGGTCGGTCATCGCGAAAACGATGTAGACGTCGGCATAACCGGCGTTGGTAATGAAGATTTTCGAGCCGGTGAGAATGTATTTGTCGCCGCTGAGCACGGCGGCGGTCTGCTGACCGGCGGCATCGGTGCCGGCGTTGGGCTCGGTCAGGCCGAAGGCGCCGATTTTTTTGCCAGAAGCGAGGTCGGGCAGCAATCTGCGTTTCTGTTCATCGGTGCCGAATTCATAAATTGGTGCGGCACAGAGTGAGGTGTGGGCAGAAAGAATTACACCGGTAGTGCCGCAGACTTTCGACAGGGCTTCGACGGCCATGATGTAGCCGAGGTTATCGCCGCCGGCGCCGCCGAAGTCTTTCGGGAACGGAATGCCCATCATGCCGAAGCGGGCCATTTTTTCGACGGTGCTGACCGGAAAAGCTTCTTTTTCGTCGGTTTCACGGGCAAGGGGGCGCACTTCGTTTTCGGCGAAGTCTTTGAGGGTGGTAGCGAGAAGCTGGTGTTCCCGGCTGAGTTGAAAATCCATGGTGCTCTCCTTGTGTTTGGCTTGGCTTCAGATGGCGAGGGCGAGATCGTTGATACGGGTAGAATGGCGCTGTTTAGCCTTCGGCACGACGCAGGTGCCGGTGGCCCGGCAGACGATCTGCGATTCTTCGAGAACGTCGGCGGCCGAGTCGCTGATATCTTTGCGGGGCACGATGACTTTGCGTGCTTCGAAGCGCATTTTGCGCGACGAATTGCCGTAATGGGTGATTTCGCCGAGCGCTTCGATGTAATCACCTGCGTAAACGGGCGCCAGAAATTCGATTTTATCGTAGCCGGCAAACAGACCTTCGTCGCCGTCGCTGCGAATCAGCAGTTCGGTCGCAACATCGCCGAACAGTTGCAGCATGCGGGCACCGTCGACAAGTTCGCCGCCGTAATGGGCGTCAGCAAGACTCATTCTCAGTCTGATCATCGCTTTAGCCATATCAATGCTCCTTTGCGGCTGTTTCGCGGCGCGGCACCTTGAGCACCGCTTCGCCGTCGATCACGGTTTTGTCACCGACCAGGCAGATAGTTTTCATGGTGACGAAGCTTTTTTCGGTATTCATGTCAGAGATTTCGACATGGGCGGTAACGGTATCGCCGATGCGCACCGGGGCTTTGAACTTAAGCGTCTGTGAAACATAGATGCAGCCGGGACCCGGCAGGCGGGTTCCGAGAACGGTTGAAATGAAGGCGGCTGAAAGCATGCCGTGCGCGATTCTGCCCTCGAAGCGGGTTTTTCTGGCAAATTCTTCGTTGATGTGAACCGGGTTGAAGTCGCCCGAGATTCCGGCAAAGTTGACGATGTCGGTTTCGGTGATGGTTTTAGAGAATTCGGCGCTCATGCCGGTATGAAGTGATTCGAAAGTGAAGCCGTTGTTTTCCAGCATAAAACCTCCTGCTTTTTCGCTTATTTAGCTGCTCTTTGCTTTAATCGAGAAATTTTTCTCGTTAAATTTTTCACAATCACAGCATAAATGTTTGTGAAAAAAATGTCAAGCGTGAAAAAATTCCGAGTTTATGGCACTTTCGCCGGCAAAGATTTTTCCGGCAACTGATGCCGACTGAGCGCGAAAAAACGCCACAGCCAGATGCCGGCTCGATTCAGTCAGAGAATAATTTTATTCGTCGCTGTCTTCTTCGACGTCGAGGTCGTCAAGACCGGCATCTGAGCGCAGTTTTTCGATGAAATTCTGCGGCAGCGGTCGGCCGAATTCAGAGGCGATGCGCTCGGCGGTCGCCTGTTCACCGGCAGGAATATCAATAATTATTGTGCGGCGGCGGCTTCCGCCTCTTCTTCCCAGCACCTGATACAAAAAAACGAATTTGCCGGCGTCGAGCGGGTGAAAGCCAGCTCCTTCAAGAGTTGAAAGCGAGGCGTCATTGACAAACACTTCGTCTTCGTAAACCAGACCCTTGCAATAGATCTGCAGATGTTCGTCGTCGGGCTGCAGGCGCCAGTCGGCAATCAGTTCCTCTTCAACAAAGCTTTCTTCGGCGATGCGCTCGCTCTGCCTCAGCATGAAAAACGAAATAAAACCGGTCAAAGCCAGAACAAGGCCGATAAAAGCAGAAGCCATCGCCCAGTCAGCGTCTGTTCCGGTTAAGAGTGGAATAAGGCCGGCAATGCCGATAAAACCAAGTATGAGACCAACCATCGAACCCTGGGAATGTTTTCCTGCCATGCTTTTACCCCTGTTTCCTCAAAAAAATCATGCATCTCTGTTCAAAAAAGTCAAAAGCCGCTGTCTGCAATATAACCAGACTGGCAATATGTTCGCAACAGAAAACGGATCTGCTGCAGCACGGACCATTTTTGCACCTTCAGATTCGAGATAGTATAATCGGTAAAACTCCCTGAAATTCGACTATATCTGAACAAAACGCACCAGGATTTACAATGAAGAATGATGAAATACTGAATTTGGCATTAGAGCACGGTCTTCGCTTAAAAGACGATGTAATAAGCTTGAATGAGATGGGAATCGACTTCAGGGTTGCCTTTGCCTGTGATCTGCATGACCAGAAATGGGTGTTAAGAATTCCCCGCCGTGAAGATCTTGCAGACCAGATTCGGCATGAAAGCAAAATACTGAATCTGGTAAAAAGGCACCTATCTGTCGAAGTTCCAGACTGGAAAATCGCAAGCCCGAGACTGGTAGCCTACACGCTACTGAAAAACCAGCCCGTGATAACCTTCGATGCAAAAAGTTTTGAGGTTTCCTGGCATATTGACCAGAACGAAAATCAGATAGTTTCTTCTTTGGCAAAAATACTCTCGCAACTTCATAAAATTCCAGTTTCAGAAGCAGTTGCGGCTGGCGCAAAATTACTTTCAGCCCAGCAGGCCCGCCAGGAAATTCTGGATAATATTACCGAAGTGAAAAGAGAAATCGGCATTCGGCCGGAGCTGGAAAACAGGTGGCGAAAATGGGTAGAGACAGATATTTATTGGCCAGACTTCTCTGTTTTTGTACACGGCGACCTGTATGCCGGGCATATTCTTTCTAACCAACATGGAAAAATCAGCGGTTTGATAGACTGGTCTGAAGCCCAGATAAGCGATCCGGCCATTGATTTTTCAGGGCATCTCGCGGTCTTCGGTGAAAAAAGCCTCACAGAGCTCATATCAGAATATGAAAAGTGCGGCGCCAGAATCTGGACAAAAATGTTTGATCATGCCTGCGAGCGCCATGCAGCCTCGCCCTTGAAATATGGTGTCTTTGCCCTGAAAACAGGACTCGCAGAGCACCTCGATGCAGCCAGAGCTCAGTTGACCGGACAATAAGGCTAATCCGGGCGGTGGCGAAAAAAAACGTTTCTGCAAAAGAGATCAAGTGAGGAAAGGAAAATAATTATGCAGCAGTATCACCCACGCAGAAAGAGAAATGAAATAATCGATACCAACGAGAAAGCGGCACTGCTGAAATTTTGCAATCATGCGACAATTGCGCTATGCGACGGCGAAATCCCTTATATTGTGACCATGAGTTACGGTTTTGATACGAACAATAGCTGCCTTTATTTTCACTGCGCCAACCAGGGCGACAAGCTCGATTTTATCAGAAAAAACCCGAAGGCCTGTGCGACAGTGATTAAAGATAACGGCTACCTGCAAGGCGACTGCGATCACGATTACGAATCACTGGTCATCAGGGGCGAAATGCACATCGTCAGCGACCTTAACGAAAAGAAACACGGCCTGCAGATTTTGCTGAATCACCTCGAAAAAGACCCCGCCCCAATCATGGCGCGCAACATCAAAAACGACAGTTCATACAACTCTGTGACCATTCTCAAACTGACAATGAACTCAATAATCGGCAAAAAACACCTGAAAGCATGATACACTCAGGGAATAATTGACGAAAAATACCAACACGAAAAGGGTATTACAATGAAAGAATCAGAAAGATCTTTTGCGGAAAACGAAGAATCGGGCGTAGAGACATGTAATGAAACCAAACCTGCCATCAGCATCTCAGCAGAAATCAGTTCTGCCTATAACCTCGCGATGCAGCAGAATTTTGTGCCTCTTATCGGCGCGATACGACTTACCAATTCAGGAAATTATCCTTCCGACAAAATCAAGCTCAGCATAACTGCAGACCCCGAATTTTTTGAGCCAGTCGAAATTGATGTTCCTGAAATCCCACCCGCCGGTTCGTTCGAACTGAAGGAACCGAAACTTAAAATTTCCACCGATTTTCTTTTACTGCTTAAAGAGCGAATTAAAACCAAAGTTTCTATCAAAATTTCTGCTGTAACAGATGCGCCAGCATTCGAAAGCAACGTCAACCTTCTTGCCTTCAACGAATGCGATGGTTACATGTATCTGCCAGAGCTTATTTCTGCGTTCGTTCAGCCAAATTCGCCCACCATCGAGAAAATTCTTGCCGGCACAGCCGCAATTCTGGCCAGCTCGGGCAAGTCTTCAGCAATCAGCGGTTATCAGTCCAAAGATCCCGGCGTTGTCGGCAATATTGCCGCTGCAATTTTTGCGGCAATTTCTTCCTGTCAGATCAATTATTGCATGCCGCCAGCCAGCTTTGAGTCTGATGGTCAGAAAATCAGGTTTCCTGAAGTCATTATGGAAAATAGACTCGGAACCTGCCTGGATCTTACGCTGCTTTTTTGTGCCTGTCTTGAACAGGCTGGCTTGAACAGCCTGATCATTTTTACCCGAGGTCACGCTTTTGCCGGTGTATGGCTGAAAGATGAGAGCTTTCCGTTATGCTTCCTCGACAATGCCACTTCTGTGCAAAAAAGGGTAGAGCTTAAGGAAATCATGGTTTTCGAAACCACCACTGTTACCGGGCCTGACAGCGATTTTTCCAGAGCTGCCAGAATCGGCGAGCAAAAGCTTCGTGAAGAAGATTTTATTGGCTGCATCGATATCATGCGCTGCCGTTCGACTCATATTCTTCCTCTGCCAGTCTCTTTCGATGGCACGAAATTTAGAATCGAGACACAGCAGCCGACTACAACTGCCTCAAATCGCGTTTTCACGCCAATCGATCTGCAAGCCCCGGAATTCGTTCAGGCAGGCAAAAATGATAAACCTGCCGAAAACCGCATCGATCAATGGAAACGCAAACTCCTTGACCTTTCGCTTCGCAATAAGCTCCTTAACTATCGGGTTACTGCCAAAACCATTCAGATCGTCTGTGGCTCGCTGGCAAGACTTGAAGACTGCCTGGCTGACGGCAAAGAATTCCGGGTCAGGGCTCTGCCGCCAGACCTTGAAGCTGGGCGCAGTGCCCAGACACATCTCGAAAATACCGGAAGTGATATCAAACAGGAATTCATTCAACGCGAATTTCTGCAGCATCGCCTGTATTCATCGCTTACCGAAACCGCCCTTGAAAAGAATCTGCTCGAAGTCTTTCGCGATTCGCGCAACAGCCTTGAAGAAGGCGGAACCAACACCCTTTACCTGGCACTCGGGTTTCTTTATTGGCAGGAATCAAAATCGGCCGACACTCTCAGAGCTGCTCCAATAATACTTCTACCGCTGGAAATCAGGCGAAATTCGGTTAAAGAAGGCTTCACAATCTGTAAACGCGACGAAGAAGCTCAAATTAACGTCACTCTACTCGAACTTCTCAAACAGGACTTCAATCTCGACATACAGGGCCTTGACCCGCTGCCAACAGACGATCATGGAATAGACCTCGACAAAACCCTCAATACCATTCGTCAGCATATTCTGAATCTTGAAAACTGGCAGGTTCGTGAAGAGGCAGTAATAGGCAATTTTCAGTTCCGCAAATTCCTGATGTATAAAGATCTTGAACTGCGTTCGGCAAAGCTTCTTGAAAACCCTGTTGTCAACCATCTGGTTAACGGCAGCGACAAAAGTTTTCCTGATCAGGGTGGCTTTCCCGAAGCCAGACGTCTCGACCAGGATTATCCTGCCGACCGCACATTCTGCCCGTTAAGTGCCGACAGTTCACAACTGGTCGCAGTTCACGCCGCAGCGGCCGGGCGCAGCTTTGTTCTGCATGGCCCGCCCGGAACAGGAAAATCACAAACTATCACCAACATTATCGCCCACTCTATTGCAGTCGGCAAATCGGTGCTGTTCGTCTCTGAGAAGGCAGCCGCTCTAAATGTTGTTTACAATCGCCTTGATAAAATCGGTCTTGGCCCTTACTGTCTTGAACTTCACTCGAACAAAAGCCGCAAAGCCGAAGTGCTGAACCAGCTTAAAAAAGCTCTTGATCAGCAGGTTAAACGTGACAGCGGTAACTGGCAAAGCACAGCACACAGTATCCAGGCTCTTCGCTGCGAACTTAACAACTACGCTGAAACACTTCATTTGAAGCACCAGAACAACTACTCATTCTACAAAGCTCTTTCATTGCTGACCGGCATGGAATCGACTCCTGAGGCATCTATCAAATGGGATTCGTTCGCAGCTGCCGATGCCTCGCAGCTTGAGCAGATAAAGGATCTGCTGTGCAGAATCGAACTTCTTGGGCATGACTACGGCAATCTTCATGACAGCCCGTGGAAAAATGTCATGGCCGAAGACTGGACACCTGAATTTAATCGAGCGATTGCCGAAATGCTTCGTCAGGCCATTGACAGCGGAAGCGCTCTGCAGGCCCGCTACCGTGAAATTGTCGGTTTTTTCGGTTCTGAAGGCTTCGCCGGCTCTATCGAGGCATTAAAACTCGCAGCCGAAATTCTGCAGGCTGTAATTGATTTTCCACCAGGAGCGGCTATATTACTGAGTTCCGACAATCATTCAGCTGATTTTCGCTTTTTGAACAAGCTTATCAAGTCAGGCAACGCTCGCGACAGACTTCGTACAGACCTGCTGGCGAAATTTGATGAAAAAATTCTACAGCTCAATGTTTCTGAAATCAGCTCAAACTGGGAAAAAGCATGCGGAAGCATCTGGCCTTTATCATGGTTTCGCAAGCGTTCGATTCTCAGCAATCTGCAAGGATTGGCCCGAGATAAAAACATCCCTTCTGACGAAGAAGTCGTTGCAATAACCTCAAAAATCGCAGAATTTCAGAACCTGCAGAAACAGATTGCTTCTGCAGACGACCAGGCGTTCAGACTCCTTGATTCTCTGTGGCATGATGGCAAACCAGCCTGGCAAGCCGTCGAAATCCTTGTTTCGAACTGCGAAAAGCTTGTTGCTACAATTGAACGATTTTGCAATCTGACATCAGAGTCTATAACACCGGTTAGACAGGCCCTGATCGACCTTTATAAAAAATTGCGCTCACTACCCCAAAATTCTGAACTGTTCAGAAATATTTCAGAAATTGCACAGCTTCTTAATGTCTTCGTTCAACTTTGCGGGCAGCTGAACCGCGAACTCAGAACTTCGATGATTGAGACTTCACCATCTGCAGCAAAGTTTTCAGCAATTTCATCGCTAATCGACAAGGCAAAGCTTCTCCAGACGTCTTTTGTCTGTTTTAGACAGCACTGTCAGCTGAACAAGGCGATCGGAGAAGCAGAAAAAGCCGGACTGGTTGAACTGATGGCAGATTTCAGAGTCGGCAAAGTCGATTGTAAAAATCTCTGGGTAGCCTTCAAAAAAGCTTATCTAAGACGGTGGGTCGAAGAGCAGGCTTCAAGAAATGAAATACTTCGCAGCTTTTCCGGGGTTCTGCATAACGACAAAATCGCGAAATTCAGAAAACTGGATGAGGATTTTCTCAAAATGAGTGCCAGCGCAGTTGTTGAGAAGCTGGCCGAACGGGCGCCCGCAGACTGTGCCAAAGTTGCCGGAACTTCTGAACTTGGGATACTAAGCCGCGAGATTCAGAAAAAATCAAGACACAAACCACTACGCGTTCTATTCACAGAAATTTCCAGATTACTGCCGCGAATCAAGCCCTGCTTCCTGATGAGCCCGATTTCGGTGGCGCAGTATCTTGCCCCGGACCATCCACCTTTCGATCTGGTGATCTTCGACGAAGCATCACAGGTGCCTGTCTGGGACGCAATTGGCGCGATAGCCAGAGGCAAAGATCTCATCGTCGTCGGCGACCCGAAACAGTTGCCTCCGACGAGCTTCTTCGGCCGTTCAGAATCACAGGAATGGGAAGAATCTGAATTGACCGAAGATATGGAAAGCATTCTCGACGACTGTCTGGCCTCCGGTATGCCGAGCCTTTATCTGAAGTGGCATTATCGAAGTCTTCACGAAAGCCTGATCACTTTCAGCAATGCAAACTATTATGATAACGGCCTGTACACTTTTCCTGCAGCCAGATTTTCCGGGCTTGGCGTAAGATTCCATTATCTGAAGAGTGCGGTCTACGATAAGGGAAGGTCGCGCACCAATATTCTCGAAGCAAAAACGGTTGTCGCAGAGATACTGAGGCGGCTCAGCAATCCAGAGCTGGCGAAATATTCACTCGGCGTTGTAACTTTCAGTGTTGCTCAACAGACCCTGATTGAAGACCTTCTCGACGAAACCCGCCGACAGAAACCAGAGCTCGATGAATTTTTCAACGACAAATGCAGTGAGCCTGTGTTCGTAAAGAATCTTGAAAGTGTTCAGGGTGATGAACGCGACGTGATCATCTTCTCGATCTGTTATGGCCCTGATTCTGAAGGAAGGGTGTCAATGAACTTTGGGCCGCTCAACAAAGTTGGCGGCGAGCGCCGTCTGAATGTTGCGATAACCAGGGCGCGACGCGAACTTATCGTTATAAGTTCCATCAAAGGCGATATGATCAGCCTTTCTAAGACACGGGCAGTTGGCGTAAAAGATCTGAAATTATTTTTAGACTACGCTGAGCGCGGCGTTAAAGCACTGGCAGAGGCTATTACAAGAAAATCAGACGATGATTTCGAATCACCGTTTGAAGAAGCTGTAGCAAGGGTCTTACGTGAAATCGGCTATGAAGTGCACACACAGGTCGGCTGTTCAGGTTACCGCATCGATCTGGCAATCGTTCACCCGGAAAAGCCAGGTCGATATCTGCTGGGCGTGGAATGCGACGGGGCCGCTTATCACAGCGCCTTCTGCGCAAGAGAACGTGACAGGCTCAGACAGTCGGTTCTCGAAAGCCTTGGCTGGAAGTTGCATAGAATCTGGTCGACAGAATGGTGGCACAATCGCGACATCGAGATCAATAGGCTTAAACAGAGAATTGCGCAGTGTCTGAACGAAGTTGACGACTCTGAAAATGGTTCAATTACCACAAACATTGATGTAATCGACGAACCATCTGATATAGAAGAGATAGCTTATGAGTCTCTTGATTCAGATATTGATGACACGGTCGCTCATTTTGCTGAATGGCGCAGCAACATGCCGGCGATGCCGCCTGAAGCGTTCGACCAAATGAGTTACGAGCATATCATTGTCAGAATGATAGAAGAGATAACTGCAATCGAAAGCCCGGTAAGCCTGGCACAGGTCGCGAGAAAAATCTGCACCCAGTTCAACATCAGTCGCGCAACCCAGCGTGTGCTGACAAGAGTTCAGAATCTGGCGAAAAAAGCGAATGTTCACATCGATGAGCGACATCATCAGATATTTTTCTGGTGCAATGCCGATCAGATAAAAGACTTTTCGATTTTCAGAAAACACACGGCTGAATTGAAACGACGGCCCGAAGATATCTGCCCTGATGAAATGGCAAATGCCGCACATGCCGTCTTGAAAACCAATATCAGCATGAGCGAAGAAGAACTTCTCAGGCACACTGCCCAATACTTCGGGTTTGCCAGAGTTGGCCAGAACGTCGCAGCCGCTATTCAGCAAGGGCTCACCCATCTCTGCACCAGCGGCCGAGCCGAATCAAGCAATGGCAAAGTTTCATTAATCTGACAAAAGTTCCGGCAGCAAACAAAACACTATTTAATTAACATATCATGTTAATTAAATTGACAAAATAGTCATGAAGATTTATTTTAATAACAGGAAGCTGGAAAAAATATGCTCTGATCAAAAACAAGGGATCAGAGAGCTTGGTGATCAATGTGCCAAGAAATTACGCCAGAGATTGATCGAGCTTGGTGCCGCAGATAATCTGAGCGATATTTCCAGGTTTCCCCCGGCAAGGTGCCATGAATTAACCGGCGACCGAAAAGGCTCTTTTTCTGTTGATCTGCAGCACCCGTATCGACTGATCTTCAAGCCTCTGGGTGATCCGGTGCCTGAGCTTACGACAGGCGGCCTTGATTTAAAAGAAATCTGCGAAGTTCTGATTATTGAAATCGCAGATACGCATTAGGAGTCGATCATGGCAAAGAAGCTTGTTGAATTTTCGCCTGACTATGCTGTAATTCCTGGCGAGAGCCTGAAAGAATTTTTAGAATTTTCAGGCATGTCACTGAAAGAATTTTCATTAAGAACCGGGCTTACTCAGCAATCAATCATCAGAATAATCAAGGGCGAACAGCCAATAACCCCTGACACAGCCAACAGATTTGAACTGGTAACCGGAACTCCGGCCAGATTCTGGAACAACCTTGAGTCGCAATATCAGGAACAGCTGGCCAGATTGCGCGAAAAAGAACGCCTTGAAGGTGAGGCTGAGTGGTTGAAAATGATTCCATTCAAGGAATTGACGCTGCGAAAGCTGGTTCAACCGTCAACAGAAACCTTTTCCAGAGTTAGAGAATGCCTCAAATTTTTTGGGGTCAGCGATGTAAGCGGCTGGTATGAAATCTGGCAAAGCCCTGAGGTAGCTCCGCGCCGTTCAAGCTGCTTTGACACCAACCCCGGCGCGGCAGCAACCTGGATCAGAATTGGTGAACTGCAGGCAGCAAAAATCAGCTGCCGGGCCTTTGACAAGACCAGATTCAGAGAGGCTCTGAACAAAATCAGAAACCTGACAAGAGAAGAGCCGGCAGTTTTTATTCCAGAAATGACGGCCCTGTGCGCCGAAGCCGGCGTTGCTTTGTCTCTGGTAAAAGAATTTCCCAAAGTTCCATGGTCAGGCGCCAGCCGCTGGCTTTCGCCGGAAAAAGCGATGATTCTGCTTAATCTGCGCGGAAAGAGCAACGATCTCTTCTGGTTCTCATTTTTTCATGAAGCCGGGCACATTCTTAACGACAGCAAAAAAGATCTGTTCATTAATTCTGGCGATAAAACCGACCCGATTGAGGCCAGAGCCGATAAGTTCGCCGCCGACACGCTTATCCCCGAAAAATATAACGCCAGAATCAGCAAATTAAAGTCCGTTGCCGAAGTTCACGCCATCGCCAAAGAACTCGAAATCTCCCCCGGCATCGTAGTCGGCCGCTTCCAGTTCCTGACCCATAAATTCAAACTGTTCAATTCCCTGAAAACCCGATTTATCTGGTCTTAGCAATCCGGATGCAGAATGCAAAAAATTTTCTATGTCCATTGAATTGAAAATGCCCAACAATTACGGACCGGTCAAAACCAAAGCCCTGAACGGCTTCACCGTCCAAGAATGTATTTCAGAGTTTCCTCACCGTGGTAGATAATGAACCCTTCGCGAACCATCCCCAGCTTCTCCAGAACACGAATCGAAGCAGCGTTCTGAGGATCGACCAGTCCGATGATGCGCTCAAGCAGCAGGTGCTCGAAGCCATATTGCAGAACCGCGCGAGCAGCCTCGGTCGCAAGCCCTGTGCCCCAGCAGGCGGGCAGCAGCCAGAATGCAATGTCTACCTCCCCAAGGTCGTCGAGCCTTTTCAGCCCGGCGAACCCGACAACCTTGCCGGTTTCCTGCAACACACAGGCCCAACGGCCAAACCCATGCTGTTTATAGTCTGTGAGCGGGTTAGTGCGGAGAACCTGCAGTGCGTGTTCGAGGCTAGTAAGCATGCCGGTGCCTGTGAAGCGAGTTACGGCGGGGTCACTTCCCAGCGTGTAGTATGCAGCGGCATCGCTTTCGTCAAATTCGCGAAGCAACAGCCGATCAGTCTGAATAACGATCTTCCCTGCCATGCAGCCCTCCGGTGCCAGTTCTGGCGAAACTACCAGTAGAAGCTAGCCAGATTGGTTACAGCTGTCAATATTGATTATTTATATTTTCAGCGAAAGAACCTGTAAAACCATATGAATATCTATCACGTCCTGAAAAAGAACAGTGGCCGACCGGATAAAAAAACCGGGCTGAAAGAGATTTGAACACTTTCAGCCCGGTTTTGTAAAATGCGAAACGGAGCTTTATTCTCTCGCTGCTTTTGGCTGCAGGACGAGGCCGCCGCCGACTACCAGCCAGCCGGCGAGAATGCCGAAGGTGGCGAGAATGGCCGGGTTGTTCGACATGCTGATTACCGGCAGGGTTGGGGCGAACTTGAAGAGAAGCGCCGGCAGGAAATAGAAGACGGTCGAGGCAATAACGCCTTTGGTGATCAGTTCACGGGTGACGGCCGGCAGAAACAGGCCACAGGCAATCGGCAGGAAAGTTGCGGTAAAGAGCAGATAAACGCCATACTGAGCGAAGATCGCCACCGAGCCACCGGTCGGGTTGTTCAGCTGCCAGATCGACAGGCCGATGCAGATGAAACCGACAATGACCAAAGCGACACGACCGAAAGTCAGAGCTTTTTTCAGTTCGGCATCACGGTTTTCAGCGCTCAGGGGCTTGAGAGTCAGGTAGATGTCACTTGAGAAAATTGCCGACAGGGCCAGAAGCAGACCTTCGAGCGTCGAAATACCGGCGCAGAGAAGACCGATACTGATGAGCACCTGGGTAGCCGAACCGAAATTCATCGCGATATAGGTCGGAACAACGCGATCGACGGCGGTAAGCTGCGGCAGGGTTACTCTGGCATAAAGACCGACCAGCATGACCGATACGAAAACAGTGCCGGCGATGATTGCCGTGGCCAGATAGGTCTTTATCTGGCTTGAATCTTTAAGCAGCAGAGATTTGCCGAGAATGTGCGGCTGACAGACGATTGCCAGCCCGACCAGGAAATTGCAGAAGAAAACTTCAAGAAAATTGCGGAAAAACGGCGAACCGGCATTGGTCATCGCAGTCAGACCCGGGTCAATCGCAGCAAGCTTGGCAAAAAGACCTTCCCCACTGGCAAAATGCTCGTAACCACTGAAAATGAGGATCAAACCAACAACAAGCATTACCAGAGCCTGAATTGCATTGGTGTAGGTCGAGGTGTTGGCACCACCAAGCAAAGTATACGAAAAAACGAATGCCATAACACCGACGACCAGCCAGGTAGTCTGGTTGATATCGGTCATCTGCAGCAGACTGAAAAGCGTCAGGGCGATCGCAACAGCGATCAGAACAATAAAGCTGATCAACGACAGTGAAATTACCGCAAAAAACAGGCGCAAACCTTTCGATTCATAACGTGAACCGATCCATTGCGGAATCGTCAGAGCCTTTACTTTGTCTCCGACAGTTCTGAAAGGGCCAGAAAGCAGACAGAGTCCGGCAATGATACCCATACCGGCAGCAAAACCCAGCCCGAGCAGAGCTGACAAACCATAGTGATAAACCAGGCCGGGGTTAACCACAAAAGTGGCGACGCTGGTAAGCTGTGCGGTCAGTGACAGGCCAACCCAGCCTGGAGCAATGTCGCGATTGCCGACGGCGAAACTCGCCAGATCTTTCGTGCGACGCATACCCCTGATTGTCAGGGCGAAAGTGATGACAACATAAACAATCAACGCGGACCAGACTAATGCAGTGTGACTCAAAACCGTACTCCCTTGCCTGTATTTTTATGCTGCGATTATGACATTTTTTGCTGCGTCGCGTCAAGAGAAATTTTGTGACTTTTTCAGCGGCCTCTGCTAGGATTAATTAATTCTTAAATCTGGTTGGTGGAAATGAATCACAACAAGCTCACGTTTGCCATTCTTGGCCTGCTGCTGTTGCTGCAGGGCGGCAATCTATTGTATTCAGTTCTGATTAAATATGCCGCCGTCATTGCCGGAATGGGGCTGCTCTTCAAGAGTGGTCTTTACGGACTGGTTCTGGGCGGCATTTATTATTTTGCGGCAATTTTCGGTTTTTTCATGCAGTCGCCGGTTGCAGAGTCCGGCGCGGTGCTGATTGCCGGGCGACCTTTTCAAACGAGCAGATCATTAAAAAATCCGACGAATCATGTTATCGCATCATCACTGCTGTTGTTCGCGTCTTTCAGCCTGCTGCTCTCGGCCTGGCTTCTCAGATAAGGCGGCCAGCCAGGCCAGACAAAGATCGATCGAAGCTTAAAGCCCGGCCAGAACTGAAAGCAGCTTCAGAGCGCCACCGACGACCACAATCGTGAAAAAACAGCCGAAGCAGCCACTGGTGCCATCATTGCTTTCAAGGTCTTCAAGTTTCTGTTTGGCAGGAAAAGAGCCCTGAGCAGCGGCTTTGCGCAGCCAGTATTTGGCTTTTTCCTCGCTGATTTCAACGCCGGTGCCCATCAGGTAAAATTCGCCGAGATGAAACTGGGCCTTGCTGTTTCCACCACGCGCGAGTTCCATCATGATTTTCGTCGCCAGATCGAAATTGTTGTTGCGCAGCTGTTTGAAAGCGTCGTCGATCGTATATTTCACAGCTGCCGGCGAGGGCGGCGGGGCGGCAACCCCCATTTCAAATTCTACCTCCGGCTTGCTTTCACCATGTTTACGCCGGCTTTTACTCTGCTTTTCCTTGGCTTCCTGGCGACTCCGTCGGCTGTCGGCAAGCGGTACCGGCTGCGCATCAAAACTCTCGACATTGATGCTGATCTGATTTTCGGCATCGCTGATAGAAAAGTCGGTAACCCGTTCTGAAGCACCGTCACCGAATTTACCATCGTAATCAGCCACCTGCGGCTCAACAACTTTTGAAACAGAATCGAAAGGATTGAAAACCTTCTCGACACTTTCATCGGTCACCAGTTTAATATCGTCTTTAATCGTGAACTCGGCTTCGAGCCGGTCAAATTCGTCGAACTCCTCGGTTTCAATAAGCTTTTTAACCGTTTTAACCTTGAAAATGCCGGTCCAGAGATCGACAATCTGTCGGGCGGTTTCCTGTGAGAAACCATCGAGAGCAGCAGTTGCTTCTCTTGCGCTGTTGACGACCCGCTCTTCAACCTTGTTCCCGGCTCTGACTCTGATCTGACGCAACAGATTGTCGCGCAGCGGCTGCAGCACGAGGTCTATCTCGGCAGCGCATTCCGGGCCGGTAATATGCAGAATTTTTTCGCGCAGCCGGTCAGGCACCTCGGTTATGGTGATGCCATAACGATCGGCAAGGCCTCGCAGAACTTCGGCAATCTGTTCGAGATGTTTCATTGTTCCCACTCCCGGCCGGCATTTTCTTCTGACTTCAGTTTATGCCGAGATTTAATTTTACAATTGCCAGCAACCTTTTAAAAGAAAAAATTTGTGGTTCACGGGTAGCAAGCAGAATTTTATCGTATAAAGCGGCAGTTTCAGCACCGGAAAATAAATTCCTGCCATTTTCGATGCTGGAACGATATTCTGCCGGCACTTCACGCTTATAATGACCAACCCGCCAGGACGCCTGCGGATTGACCGGCTGCCTGGCCAGAAACGGATCAGTCAGCGCCAGCCGGTCGACGATGATCGGCTTAACCCCGGCCCAGAAACCGAGCATGCCGTTAAAATCATTTTCAAGATACCCCACTCCATTTGCAGCGATCTGCCTGCCGATCTGACTCCATTCAAAATCAGGAAAAATCTCGCCGGGGCCGCTGTGCAGATAGGCATAGAGCGAGCAGACGTCGAAATAATAGCCCCGCTCATCGGCAATGCCGTTGTTGACCGAAAAATCCTGAAAACCGAGCCAGGTATTAACCGGAGTATGGGGAAAAACCAGAAGATAAGCCAGCAGAACGACCGGCACCACCCGGGCCAGCGAAGCTCTGGCAGCAAACAATCTTTCAATCACTCCAGACTCCACAAGCAGAATAAGAGCCACCAGAAAGGGTAACGAGAAAAAACGACCGCGCATGAAGTCACCACCGGCCCAGATGATGTAAAGCAGATATAAACCGGTTGCAGCCGCAGCTGAACGCATAAAAGCCCTTTTATCGCAGACCGCTGCAGCGAGACCACCGGCAATGACCAGCATGGTAAGAGGGTCGCCGACAAAGGTTTCCCAGAAATAATAAAGTCCCTGACGCAGCAGCAGCCAACGGGAAATACCGGTTGAAAGCTTTGCGTATGCCGTGTTCGGGAACGGCGCTCCGTAATAAATCAGCGAAAACACCGACCAGGCAAGCAGTGGCCCGAGCAGCGTCAGCAGGCTGCCGGCCGCCGCCCGGCCTTTTCCGCGAAACTGCCTGATCAGAACCAGTGCCGGCAAAAGCCCGAGCAGCACAAGATCATGACGACATACGGGCAGCAGAGCGAACGCCCATAGACTGCGCCGAAAAAAAACTTCGGCCCGCGGCGAGCCTGAGTCAGCGTTCATGGCTTCGAGGCCGTAAAGAAAAGCCAGTGTTGCAAGCAGATAAGCAAGAATATTTTCGAGCCCCGAGGTGGTGAAGTCGAAAAAGGCATTGGAGCCGGCGGCCAGACACATCAGAAGCGCGCAGCTGCGAGTATCGCCGAAGTATCTTCGAATTCTCAGACCGAGAATCAAAAACAGAACAAGCGACAGAAAAAAGAAGTTGAAAAAATGATCGGACGAAACCGCTCGCGGAATCGCCAGCAGCCAGTACCACAACGGGCTGGTATAGGCCTGCACCCTTTCGTGCGGGTTCCAGTTCGGACCATTGCCGGCGTAGAGCTGCTCGATCGATCTGAAAATTATGTAGGCATCATCGCATACCCAGGCATTCTTAATGAATACGAGCAGCAGCAAACCGGCAATTATACCGCAGATGAGCTTCCATCGGCGCTGTTCAATCATCTCAACCATTAAAACCTCACATGAAGACCTCGTTTGCCGAATTCTAACATATTCCGGCTGATAAAAATGCAGCAAAAATCAAAACCTGTTTACGGCCGGCGCCAATTCTGCTATGTTTTCTGGGTCTGAAGATAACGCACGAGGTGACTTATCAGCCGTTCATTCGAAAAGATTCTCATCAGGCCACAGACCAGCATACTCGATACCCTGCGGGTTATCGACGATACAGCGTTCGAAATCGCCCTGGTGGTCGATGAACAGCTGCAACTGATCGGCACGGTAACCGACGGTGATATCCGTCGCGGCATCATTCGCGGCGCCGATCTCACCAGCCCGATCGAAAGTCTGATGAACCGACACCCGATCACCGCAGCGCAGAACACCCCCGACGACGAACTGCTGTTTCTGATGACCAACCGCTCGATCAAGCATCTGCCGGTAGTTGATCGCCAGATGCACGTCGTCAGACTGGTACAGCTCAAAGACCTCATTTCGCGCAAACCACGGCCCAATATGGCGGTGATCATGGCCGGCGGGCTTGGTTCGCGCCTCGGCGAAATCACGCGCGATACTCCCAAGCCCCTGCTGCCGGTGGGTGGCCGGCCGATTCTGGCGATTATCATCGAACAGCTTCGCCGGCACGGCATCGAGAATGTTTTTGTTTCGATCAACTACAAGGCCGAAAAAATTCGTGGTTACTTTGCCGAGCACCCGCTTGCCGGCGTCAACCTGAATTTTCTCGAAGAAGAGAAATTTCTCGGCACCGCCGGCTCGCTGTCGCTGCTGCCCGAAAGCCCGACCGAACCGTTCATTCTCATGAACGGTGATATTCTCTCGCCGATCAATTTCGGCAGTCTGCTCGAATTTCACCAGACCGGCGCCAAACCACTGACCGTCTGCACGCGCGAATTCAGTTTTCAGATCCCATACGGGGTATTGCAGATGCGTGGCGATGAACTGATCGATATCGAAGAAAAGCCATCACACAGTATCTTTATCAACGCCGGCGTCTATGTTATCGAACCGGCGATGCTCGAGCACGTCAGGCCGGGCGAAAAGCTCGATATGCCCGATCTCATCAAACTGGCAATCAGCCGTCTGGGCGGTGTCAGCTGTTACCCGGTCTCTGAATTCTGGCTCGACATCGGCAACCCGCACGATTATTCAAAAGCGCGCGACAGCTTTGCCTCGCTGGCAGGTCAATATGAATACTGATTTTTTCAAAGACAGAACGGTAGCCGTAACCGGTGCGGCCGGCTTTATCGGCAGTCATCTGACTGAAGCGCTGCTGGCCGCCGGCGCCCGCGTCAAAGCATTAACCCGCTACAATTCAAAGTCAGATACGGGCTGGCTGGCCGCAACTGCCCCCCACCCCGCCCTTACCATCGTTGCCGGTGACATTCGCGACCCGTTCATGGTCGACCGCCTGGTCGACGGCTGCGATACGATCTTTCACCTGGCGGCCCTGATCGGCATACCCTTCTCTTATACGGCGCCGCAGAGCTACGTCGAAACCAATATCAACGGCACCCTCAACATTCTCGAAGCGGCCAGAAGGCATAAAACAAGACTTACGCTGCTTACTTCGACCAGCGAAGTATACGGTACTGCACTGCGCGTGCCGATCGATGAAGAGCACCCGTTGCAGGCGCAATCGCCCTACTCTGCCAGCAAAATTTCGGCCGATATGCTTGGCAACTCATATCACTGCGCTTTCGGGCTGCCGGTGACCATCGTCAGACCATTCAACACCTTTGGCCCGCGTCAGTCACTGCGGGCGGTCATCCCGACGATCATTGCCCAGGCCCTGCAGAGCCGCTGTGTCAAACTCGGTGATACGCGCCCGGTAAGAGATTTCAATTTTGTCAGCGATACGGCCGCCGGCTTTCTGGCGGCAGCCCAACATGCCCCCGGGCGTGCCGAAGTTTATAATCTGGCGACCGGCAGTGCCAGAACGATCGGTGAAACCGCCGATCTGATCGCCGAACTGCTTGGCACCGGCATTGAAATCATTCACGACACCAGCCGCGACCGGCCGGCCGATTCAGAAGTAATGCGGCTGCTCGGCAATGCAGAAAAGGCCCGGCGCGAACTTGGCTGGCAGCCTGCCGTCGACTTCAGAAGCGGTCTGCAGAGAACCATTGCCTGGGTGCGGGAAAACCTGCAGGCTTACGCTGACGCCGCCAGCTTCAAGAGTTAAACATGTCCAGTAATTTTCTGAATCGTTTCAAAACCCGGCCGATCATCATAGCCGAGGCCGGCGTCAATCATAACGGCAGCGTCGAACTGGCACGCCGACTGGTCGAAGCGGCAGCCGAAGCCGGCGCCGATATCGTCAAATTTCAGACATTCAAGGCCTTTGAATGCACCGGGCAGTATGCTGCAACTGCACCATATCAGCAGAAGGTGGCGGCAACCGATCAGTATCAGCTGCTGAAGAGTCTCGAACTCGATTTTGCCGATTTTGGCGATCTGAAAGATTATGCCGAAAGCTGCGGCCTGATGTTTCTTTCGACGCCAGACGGGCAGCTGAGCCTTGACCTGCTTTGCGGTATCGGCTCGGCTGCGATAAAAATCGGTTCCGGCGAACTGACCAATCTGCCATTTCTTGCGAGCATCGGCTGCAAAAAGGTGCCGGTAATTCTTTCGACCGGCATGGGCACACTAGGTGAAGTGCAGAAGGCAATTACCAGTCTGCGTGACACCGGTGCCCCCGAAATCATTCTACTGCACTGCACGACCGAATACCCGGCACCGCCAGAAGAAACCAACCTGCAGGCCATTAACACGATGCGCCAGGCGTTCGACCTGCCGGTTGGCTTTTCTGACCACACCGAAGGCTGCGAGGCCGCAGTCGCAGCGACAGCGCTCGGGGCAGTAATCATCGAAAAGCACCTGACCCTCGACCGCGGCATGCCCGGGCCAGACCACGCTGCCTCGATGCAGCCAGAAGAATTTGCCGCGCTGGTCAAAGCTGTCAGACGCACGGCAACGATGCTTGGTGATGGCGTAAAAATGCCAACCCGCAGCGAACAACTGAACCTGCCGCTTGTCAGACGCGGACTGGTAGCTGCCCGCGCTTTGCGGGCCGGCGACATCATCGATGGCCGCAATGTCGCCATAAAACGACCGGCGACCGGCATTCACCCAGAACTGCTGCCGCAGGCGATGAATCGCCGCCTGCTCAAAGACATTGCCGCCGATGAACCCCTTACCTGGCAGCACCTTGGCGAGGTCGTCGATCTTGCACCTTGAGTTCATAACGCAAAAAGAACGCTGGCAGCAGGTTTTTGCCCAACTGCCAGAATTCAGCGGCAAAATTTATTACAGCTACGCCTGGCATGCCATAGCTGCGGCTAATGGTGATGGTCGGCCGGCGGCCCTGCTCTTTACCGCCGGCGACAGCGGCCAGGCCTTTTACCCGTTTCTGATAAAGCAGATCCCCGAAGCGGTTGGCGGCAGCGGCGAAGTCGATCTCGAAACCGCCTATGGCTACGGGGGCCCGGTGTTTTTCAATTTAAACACAGAACAGATCGGTGAATTCAAGCGAATGATGACCGACTGGGCCGCAAAAAACCGCGTCATTGCTGAATTTATCAGATTCAACCCGCTCACCCCTTTTCATACCTTTGTAGACACGGCCTGTCAGGTCAGTCACAACCGCATTACCGTCAGCATCGACCTTACAGATGGGCCAGAAGCCGTCTTGAATGGCTGTTCAGAAGCACGGCAACGCAACTGGAAAAAAGCCGGCCGACTCGGTCTGAGCATTCGCCGCCTGACTGACCCAACCGAATTCGTGCCACTATATGCGCAAACGATGCAGCGGCTCGCAGCCAGATCCTATTACCACTTCTCGCGGCAGTATTTTGCGGCACTCGCAGAACTGCCGAAAGAAAGCTGTTTTTATGCCGGCGCCTTCACTGCCGACGGTCGCCTGGCTGCCGCCGCCATCTATCTGCTCGACCAGACCAGCGCGCACTACCATCTTGGCGCCTCAGACCAGCAACTGCTGCATACCCAGGCAAACGCTTTTCTGATGCTGGAATTTGCCCGCCTGCTCTGCGGTTCTGGCCGGCAGTTGCTGCATCTGGGTGGCGGTCTGTCGCTTGCCGATGACGACAGCCTGTTTCGTTTCAAAGCTGGCTTTTCAGCACAACGTCATGATTTTTTTATTGGCCGGCACATTCACGACCAGCAGAAATACGCGCAGTTTTCTCAGCACTGGCAGAAACTTACCGGGCTGCAACCGCAGATTCTTCTGCATTATCACTACGGAGCCAACGATGAAAACCTTTGACAAGCAATGGAATGAAGTGCACGAAACGAGAAACTGGGGCAGATACCCTGCTGAAGAGCTCGTCAGATTCATGGCCAGAAATTTTCCGGCGGCGCAGCGGCCAAAAACCAGAGTTCTCGATCTTGGCTGTGGCACAGGCGCCAACACCTGGTATCTCTGCCGCGAAGGCTTCAAAACCGTTGCCTTTGACGGAGCGTTCGCCGCTCTGCCCAGGGCTCGCGACCTCTGCCGCAATGAAAGCTCACAGCCACAGCTGCTGCAGGCCGATGCCGGGCAACTGCCGTTCGCAGACGCCTGTTTTGACGCTGTTGTCGAAATCGGTGCTCTCGCGTCAAACAGCTCTGCCGGAGTCGACAGAATTCTGTCAGAGATAAGCAGAACCCTGAAACCAGGTGGCAGGTTTTTCGCTTCGGTGCTGTTTAGCCGCGCTACCACAGGGTTCGGCACCGGCGAAAAAATCGACGCCCACAGCTGGCGAAATGTGGCAGGCGGCCCGGTTGCCGGTCTCGGCACCATTCATTTCTTCGACCGGGCAGAAATTAAAAAGCTGTGGCAGCGGCACGGCTTCGCGAACCTCGAAATCGACCGCATGGAAAGAACTGACAGAAACGGTTCTTACAAAGTCAGCTTCTATATGGTCGCCGCCACCCGCGACTGATCAATAAACCCATAAAGGAAACGAAAAATGTCTGATCAGCAGTTTTTCATACCACCGCAGACACAGAAGCCATTGAGTGTGGTGCTCATCGAGCCAGATATTCCGCAGAATACCGGCAACATCGCCAGACTCTGTGCCGCAACCGGCGCCGAACTGGTACTGGTCAGACCGCTCGGCTTCAGGCTTACCGATGCGGCTTTGCAAAGGGCCGGCATGGACTACTGGAAATCGCTTGCCCCGGTCATTCTCAACGACCTCGATGAATTTTTCGAATGGGCAGATAACAGGCGCGTCTTTTACCTGTCGGCGCACGGCCAGCAAAACTACGCGGCAGTGGCCTATCAGCCCGGTGATACTCTCGTTTTTGGCTCAGAATCAACCGGGCTGCCGACAAGAGTTTTTGAACACGCGAAGGCGAGAAAAAGCCTGATAACCCTGCCGATGCTGCAGAACACCCGCTGCATCAATGTTTCATCGGCGGCGGCCGCCTCAGTTTATGAGGCTTTGAGACAGATTTATTCCTGGTCGTCGCCGTCTGGAGCGGTAAAACTCTGAGGACCAGGCTCTGCCGGGTTTTCGCCCATACCATCGCCGGTAAACTCTTCGGCCGCCATGGCCTCGATCTCGTCATCCATATTTTCACCCATTTCACGGGCCATTTTTTTGGCCCAGGTCGCGAAGGTGCGCGGATCATTTTCATCGATTCCCGACATTTTTGTCGGATCGGCAAGTGATTCCATCAGCTGTTCTTCGCTGCGAAGGGTTTTGACGCGCGAAACCAGTCGTGAGGTTTTCTGTGAACCGCAATTCTGGCAGGCGTGAGTTTCGTCACGACTGCTGATCGAGCACAAAACCGTGAACTTTTTCCGGCAGTCAGCGCAACAAAATTCATAAAGAGGCATACCAGTCTCCCTAAATATATTCACATACAGGTCGATTATATGTTAATCTTAGGTTTGCAAGCAAGATGCCTGAAAACAATCAAACCAGCCTGAGGAAACCTGATGAGCCGGTCGCCCTACGAACTTATCAACAGCACAGATGATGCTCTCTGGCGTGAGGGGCTTAATGCGCTTCTGATTGAACATTCAGCCGATGCCGCCCGCGCCATAATCAGCCTTTTGAGCGACAAAGCGTGGCACAAACGCGAAGCTGCCGCCAAAACCCTGCGTGAGTGGGGCGAAGACATCAGCAGTCTTCTCGAAGTCTCCCTGTCAGAAGCCAATGTTGACCAGTTCTACTGGATTCTCAATATTCTCGGTCATATCGGCAGCGAAAAATCGCTGGCCTGCATCAGGCATGTTCTCACCAGTAAAGATTCAGAGCTGCGTGGCTATGCGGTGCGCGCCATTGCCGCCCAGAAAAAGATCGAAAACGCCAGAGCCCTTTATCAGATGCTCAACGACCCGAACTGGGCGGTTCGCAAGCTCTGCTTCGAGCAGCTGCTCGGGTTTGGCACCACAATTCTCGATGATCTGCGTAAAATAATTTCAACGCCGGCGAAGATTCCCAACAACAGCGTCATTGCACTGTTCGTCAAAATTGGTCAGGACACGGTAATACCGGAACTGCAGAAATTTTATGACGAAGGTGGTTTTCCGCTGCGTTTCGCGATCGTATCAGCGCTTGGGGAACTTGGAACAACGCTGGCGGTAGACTTTCTCATCCACCGTCTCGCTGACCCCTCATGGGCTATCAGACGACTCACGGCCGAACAACTGCAGAAGCTCGGGCCAAAGGTTTTTGACCGGCTGACCGCCACTTTCAGCAAAGCCGATTCACTGATCAGATACGAAATTGTGCGCATTCTCGTGAACCTGCTCGGCGAAAAGTCGATGCCGCTGATTCAACGACTGCTTTCGGCCAGCGACCAGGAACACCGCATGCTCGCCATCGAAAACCTTGCGCGATTAAAGAGCGACGAGGCGACCATGACTCTGATCGGCTGCCTTTCAGACCACGACCGCATCGTGTCTGACTACGCTTCAGACTGTCTGGCCGTCAAGCCCAACCTCAATCTTGAACTGCTGCTGCGCAACCTCGGTACCGAAGACGAAAATCTGCGTTTTCAGATAATCAAAATCATCGGTTCGATCGGCGGTCTGGCTCTGAACCCGATCATCAGGATTCTTGAATCTGGCAACAAACAGGAACGCCTTTTTCTGCTCGGCGTTCTTCAGAAGATTTCGCCCGACCAGAATCTCATCGATGTGCTGATCAAACTTCTCGGCGACAGCAACTGGCCGGTCAGAAATGCTGCCGCCAACTGTCTGGTAAACTATGGCGAAGCTTCGGTTTCGGCAATCGTCAGAGCTTTGAATGACCCGTCTGACGACGTTCAGTTCTGGTCGCGCAAAGCACTGCTGATGATCGGCCCCAAAGCTGTAATCACGCTGAAAAATATTCTCGAAGACGGTACTGAACCCGGCCTGATGCCACATATCGTGTCGGCTCTGTTGTCGATGAACCACCCCGATGCGGTGCCGGCCGTAACCAAATTTCTTGAAAACAGTGACGAATTTCGCATTCAATCGGTGTTTGCCTCGGTCCCCGATATCTCTTCCAAAGATGTGGTCAATACTATTCTCAATCTGTTGACCCACCCCGACGAAAAAGTGGCGCGCTGGCTCTCACAGCTGCTTAAAAAGGCTGAGAACCCGAACCTGCGCCGCACGGTTTTTCTGGGTTTCAGCCATTCAAACGAGACGGTCAGATTTTATGTTTCTGAAGCCGTTGCAAGCTGGAAATCTCTGGCCGAAGCCGACATAAAAGTCGTTGCCAGACAACTGCAGGTTGAAAAGAGCATGAAAAACCTGCGGTCGATTATTTCATGTCTGGCCCGCAATCCATTTCCGGCTTCAGTTAAAGCCGTCGAAGATTTTCTGCAGACCTGCCAGCCTGACATGATGCTTGACCTGATGCTCGAAACTGCTGCCCATGGCCGCCCCGAATTTTTGCGCATGCTCGACCAGCTGCTGAACCGCAGATCAGAAGTCATCACCCTCGCTGACGTCGACCGCGTCGGTAAAATTCTCGGACATGTCTATCACAGCAACCCCGAAGGCCTTGTACAGGGCCTCACTTCGCCGAGCAAAGCCTACCGTTTCTGCTGCATCATCGCTCTCGACTCGATTGAAGACCGGCGCATCGCCTTCTCGATCATGGAAACCCTGATGCCCAATGAAGAACCCGATGTCATGAAACGGGCGGTTAAAACTCTGGCCCGCTATTTCTTTCATGAAGATTTCAGGCTCAAAGGCGCGGTTACCGATTTCTTTCTCAGCCTCGGCAAACTGATTACCGAGCCTCTCTGCGAGCATATCGAAACACTCGAAAACGAAATCGACCGCAAGGCTCTCGTCGACATGATCGAAAGTGTCGGCGGGTCGGTCGATCCGGCTCTGCTGCGCCCGAAAGGCGAAGCGAAGGTCGTTCTCTCAGACAACCATCTCGACGAAGTTCTCGAAAAGAGGCGTCAGGCACTCGAAGAGCTCGAAAAATACGACCAGCTCATCAAGGTCAGCCATACTCTCGACCTGTCGATCATGTTCACCGACGTCAAGGGCTATACAGCATTCAGCAGCAAGGCATCGCTTTCAGAAGTCATGTCGATGCTCAAGCAGCATGACGAAATTCTCAAACCGGTTTTCGAAAAATACAGCGGCGACGCTCTCAAAAAAATTGGTGACGCATTTCTGGTGGTATTCGAGAACCATAACAATGCCATACTTGCTGCAATCGAAATTCAGCGCAAATTGGCCGCCTTCAACCAGACCGTTCCCGAAGAGCGCCAGCTGGCAATCCGTATCGCCGTTAACAGTGGCTCAGTCATCAGAACTGAAAACGACGTTCTCGGCGACCCGGTAAATCTTGCCTCACGCCTCGAAGGTGTCGCAGACGCTTTCGAAATAGTCATTTCAGAAAATACTCTGCAGCGCATCAACCGTCAGATCTTCGAAATCGAGCCTTATGGTACCCACCAGCTGAAGGGTATCGAAAAGCCGGTCAAGTCATTCAAAATCAAGTGGTAAGGCGCTGATGCGCTGATAAAAAGCGGTCTGCTGCAAAAGCATGCAGCAGACCGCTTTTTATTTTATCTGTTTCGGCTCAGACTCAGCTTTTTGCGGTCGGGCCAGCCGGGCGTGGCGGCTGCGGTACCGGTTTTTCTGTTTTGCTGGCTTCAGAGGCAGGCAGACCATAAGCCTTGGCGCTGCCCTTGCCGATTCTTTCTTCGAGGCGCTTCTGAAAGTCTTTTTTATCTTCGGCGTGTTTAAGACCATCTTCATAAGTGATCTTTTTGCTGACCACAAGATCTTCAAGACATTGATCCATGGTGATCATACCATCGCCGCGGCTGGTCTGCATAATCGACAGCAATTGATCGCTCTTGTCTTCTTTGATACAGCGGCGTACCGGCGTTGAGCCGATGAGAACCTCATAGGCAAGAACGCGGCCGGCCGACAGATAAGCCGGAACCAGGCGCTGGGAAACGATACCCCTGAGAGTACCGGCAAGCTGCATTCTGATTGTCTGCTGGACATCACCGGGGAATGAACCGACGATACGGTGAATCGACTCGTAAGCATTGATCGTATGCAGGGTCGAAAAGACCAGGTGACCGGTTTCTGAGGCGGCAATGGCAAGACTCATCGTCTCAAGATCACGCATTTCGCCGACGAGAATAACGTCGGGATCTTCGCGCAGCGCACTTCGCAGGGCGTTCGAGAACGAAAGAGTATTGGTACCGAGTTCGCGCTGACTGACGACGCTGCGCTTATGCGGGTGGACAAATTCGATCGGGTCTTCGATGGTAATGATGTGATCGTAGCGCATGCGGTTGACATGGTCGATCATGGCCGCAAGAGTCGTCGACTTACCAGACCCGGTAGCGCCGGTGACAAGAATCAGACCGGCTTTGTGGTTACAGATCTTTTCCATGATCGACTTGTCGATTGAGAGTTCTTCGAAAGTCGGAACCGTATTCGGAATAATACGGAAAACGCCGGCCATCCCGTTTTTCTGCATGAAGACGTTAACACGGAAGCGGGCGCAGTCAGAAATTTCGTATGAAAAGTCGAGTTCCATGCGCTCGTTGAATTCGCGCTTCTGCGCGTCGTTCATGATCGAAAACAGCAAAAAACGGCTTTTTTCAGGGGTGATGGTCTCGAATGTGGTTCTGACGAGTTCGCCGTGTACCCTTATACTTGGTGGCAAACCGATAGAGATATGTAAGTCGGAGCCCTTTTCTTCGTGCAGGTAATAAAGAAGCTCTTTAAGATCGGTGATATTCTCTTTTGCAAATTTGCGGCGCAGCACGCGGGTTTCGACGTTCTCCGGCCGCAATGAATCGAGAGTAATTTTTTCGTTTTTGAGAACCGCGTCGAGCTGATCTTCGGACAGTTTTGAAACGAGCGAGATCATGCGATCCTTGTCGACGTCGGATGAATTATCGAAAAGATTCAGAAACGATGTGACGCCGAAATAGTCGCGGCGTTTAAGGATTTCGCGCGACCACCAGGCAATATCAGCGCTGTTATCGAAGCAGGCCGAAACCAGTTCTTTCAAAAACGCCTTGCGTGGCTGACGCGCGAGATTTTCGACAATAGTATGTCTGATCGACAGGTCTTTGTCATCGAGCTTGAGCAGCAGCAGCCCGGCGATCAGCTCGAATTTCTGCAGTTTTGAAATGGCTTCGATAGCACAGGTGCGCACCAGTGTGTTCTTGGAATTGTCGATCAAAAACAACAGCGGTCGCAGTGCTTCTTTTGAGCCGATTACCCCGAGAATCTTCAGAACCTGAATGATCAGATCTTCATCTTCGGTATCGAGACAGGCGAGCAGCGGGTCAACCGCATGCACCCCAAGCTGAACGATAATACGGTGAGCGTAATCCTGAATGAAGATCGATTCATCCTTGATAAACGGCAAAAGCTCGGTAATTACCGAAGGGTCGCGCACTTCGCCGAGGGCGGTCAACAGATAATATTTGGTATCCTGGGTCGGCTGGCCGAATTTTTCGTGAACCAGCTTGACGACTTCAAGGCCCAGCACTCTGCCGAGCAGATTCATCATGCTCAGTCTGGTGTCTTTGCTGGCAGTCGGAAAAATCGCAAGAACGTGCGGTACCACTTCGCGGCCCCAGTTACTGAGCGCTTTGATCGATTCCTGTCTGACGACCATGGATTCGTCATCGAGAAGGCCAAGAAGCGTCTTGAGTGAGTTCTCATTTTTAACTTCACCCAGGCCGGCGCAGATGTATGGCTTGAAAACACCATTGCGGTCGGATTCGAGCATGCGCTGGAACAAAGTAAAGGCTTTTTCGCGCAGAATGAGAGGAATCAGCTTGATACATTCGTATTTCTGCTGGCTCGAGCAGCTTTGAAAATATTCCTGAATGATCTGATAAATCGAATCGCCCTGCTCGATCAGAGCTCTTTTTGCCTGTTTTCTGACAATCCAGCTCGGGTCGCTGATTTTTTCGAGAAACGCGAGAATGACCTTTTTATCAGGGTTTTTTGAGAGAGCTTCAAGCGATATCTTGCGGATTTCGTCGTTTTCGCGGCTGTTGAGAATATCGAGCAGTTCTTCCTGGCGGATAAAGCCAAGTTCGATAAGAATAAAGAACGCCCAGAATCTGACGGTCATGTCAGAAGACAGTCGCAGGGCCGGCAGAACGTCTTTAAGAATAGTCGGGTAGTTTATGACTATCTGAACAGCTTTTTTCTGAATGCTTTCAAACTTGCTGGCGAGAGCAATCGGCAGGGTTGTCGAGATAACCTTTTTCTGTTTTTCTGAATTCTGCGACTGCAGCAGCGATGCGAGCTTATCCAGGGCATGTTCGTTATCAAGAAAGTCGTGGCTTCTCAGTTTATCCTGTAGACTGAGCAGGATTTCCTCTATCATAAACTGCGTTCCTTGGCTTCTTTAATGTGTGAGTCAAAACAGCTCAGAGAATTATATCAGTTATTCACCATGGATGGGGATTTTTTTTAAAAACTGCACACCGGCAGACCGGGTAATTTGAGCAGATGGCGGTTTCCGGTCAGAAACATGGCGGCACCGGCGGCAATAGAGCAGCAATAAGCCTGCAAAGACATTTCACCGGCCGAATGCGGCAGCTCAAGCGAGCGTTTAAGAGCGTCTTCATTGAATGGTGCGAGTTCAAAAACATTCTGCCCAAGAATGAATTCATGAATCCGGTTAAGTTGAGCATGACTACGACCGGCCCGGCGCAAAATCCAGAATGCCAGAGGAACGGCGAGAACCAGCCCTTCAGCTCTGCCGACCAGCGAAAAAATTTCGGCCGCACCCGGCCCATCGGTCAGCCACACCAGAAGTGGCTCGGCATCGAATGCCAGCAGACCTTCGTTAAATGAGATAATGCGCCCGGCCCTGACGACTTCGGGAGGTTTTACGTACCCTTTCAGAATGCCGCGACCGGCAACGAACCTTTCGCGCCAGTAGGCTGAACGCTCGCCATAGCTGATGGAATATACCGCACCGCGCCGTTGTGCCAGCCAGGCATCGACATCAGATTCGAGAAAAACCGTTTTTCGACCGGCATGTCTGGCCAGAGATGAAAATTCCGGTCGGTGATTGGGTGAACTGGGCGACACCCAGGCCTGTACCGTGTGGCGTGACACGCGAAGTTTTTCAGATATTTCATTGAGAGTCAGAAGTTTTTCGCTGCTCATGTCAATATGTTACAATATTTTACAATATTTTTCAATACGTCAGAAACCCGCATCAGCAGCCCACTTTCTTAGTCACCCCGATTTCCGCGAAACCGTTGCTGATGTTGCCTGACGCACCGGCCATAGACGAGAATCGTGATCAAAAGCAGCAAGCACAAGTTTTTTCGGCTATGCCTCTGATCAGCAAGCAGTTTTTTACTGACAGCGAGCTTGACCATAAAACAGTTTTCGGTTAACATGACCGAACCAACTTAACTTTTTACGGAAATATTTCGGAGGTACAGTTTCAATGTCAATGGTATCTATGAAAAGCCTGCTCGAAGCAGGTGTACACTTTGGTCATCAGACCAGAAGATGGAACCCGAAGATGGCCAAATACATCTTCACCGCCCGCAACGGCATTTACATTATCGACCTGCAGAAGACCACCAAGCTGCTTGACGAAGCATGTGATTTCATCAAAAGCGTCGTGCGCGAAGGCAAACCGATTCTTTTCGTCAGCACCAAGCGCCAGGCCCAGGAAATCATCAAGCAGGAAGCAGACCGCTGCGGCATGTTTTTTATCAATTACCGCTGGCTCGGCGGCATGCTGACTAACCACGTCACCATCGAAAAACGCATCAACCGCCTCAAAGAACTCAATGACCTCATTGACAGCGGCAAAATCGAATCTTACCCGAAAAAAGAAGCCTCTAAAATGCGCAAAGAACGCGAAAAACTTGATCGCGCTCTCGGCGGCATCAAAGATATGAAGGGCATGCCCGGCGCTATCTTCGTTATCGATCCTCATAAAGAAGCTATCGCCGTTGCAGAAGCCAGAAAAGTCGGTATCCCGATAGTTTCTGTCGTAGACACCAACTGTGACCCCGACAACATCGACTTCGTCATCCCCGGCAACGACGACGCCATCAGAGCCGTGAAGCTGGTTACCAGCCTGATCTCTGATTCAGTTCTCGAAGCCCTCGAAGGCAAGTCCTTCGGTGAAGTCCGCGATACAGCAGAAATTGAAACCGCCATGACTGAAGATGTCGATATGGCTTCAGCCCTCGGCATGGTTGCGGGTTCTGACGACGCAGACGAAAAACTCGTTATTGACTAATTAAGCTACAGAAGCGAAAGGTGGAAACTATGCAGATAAGTGCTCAGATGGTAAAAGAGCTTCGTGAAAAAACTAATGCCGGCATGCTGAAATGCAAAGAAGCCCTGGTAGAATGTAATGGCGATTTTGAAGCCGCCGTTGACTACCTCCGCAAGAAGGGCCTTGCCTCAGCCGACAAACGCTCCGGTCGCACTACTTCACAGGGTCTGGTAATTCCGTTGACCACTGCTGACAAACGCACCGCTGCCATGGTCGAAGTCAACTGTGAAACTGACTTTGTCGCCAGAAACGAAGATTTCGGAGCTTTTGCGAACAAGATCGCGAATCTGGTTCTCAAAACCCCATCTGTAAAAACTGCAGAAGACCTCAACAAGCTTACTGTCGACGGGCAGCCGTTCGAAGAATTTGTTAAGTCAAAAATCGCCACCACCGGCGAAAACATCTCGGTAAGCCGTGCTGAACACCTCACTTTTGCCGCCGGCCAGAATGGTATCTTTGATACCTATATCCACGGCGAAGGCAGCATTGGCGTTCTCATTCAGGTCAAAGCCGAAAATGAAGCCGCCGCGAAAAAATCAGAAGTGGCTCACTACGCTCATGAAGTAGCTCTTCAGGTTGCCGCCATGAATCCAATGGCTTTGTCTTCCGATAACATCACTCAGGAAGTAAAAACCAGAGAACTTAATATTGCCGTCGAAAAAACAAAAGCTGAACTGATTTCAAAAGCCGTTAATAAAGCTCTTGAGAAAGAAAAAATCAATCCTGCCCATGTTGACAGCGAAGACCACATGAAGTCCAACATGGAAAAAGGCTGGATTGACCAGGAAACAGTAGACAAAGCTCGCAAAATCATTAATACGGTTTCTGCTGAGGCTGCCGCTGCTCAGGACGATAAAAAGATTCGCTCAATCGCAGAAGGCAGATTGAACAAATACTTCAAAGAAAATTGTCTCCTTGACCAGGCTTATGTTAAAGATGACAAAAAATCAATCTCTGACCTTACCAATGAAGTGTCCAAAGCAATCGGCGCTAAAATAGAGCTGGTTACCTATCGCAGATGGGCCCGCGGTGAAGCCGCAGCCACTGAAACCGCTCAGCATGAAAAATCTGCTGAAGCCTCTGCTTAAGGTTAAGTGAAACTCTCTCCGAAGTATCCGTCCGTATGATGTTAGAGACGCCTGCGCCGCAGGCGTCTCTAACCCTGTAAACCCGGTTATAACAGGAAAGAACATGAATCAAGTTTCGCCATCGCCCAGACCCAGATTCACCAGGCCGTTGCTCAAGCTCAGCGGCGAAATGTTCGGCGGCAAAGACGGTTACGGCTTTGACCGCAGCACCCTCGAAAAATTCGCTGAAGAAGTCAAAGCGCTGATCAAAGTCGGAATCACCCCCGGCATCGTCATCGGCGGCGGTAATTTTTTCAGGGGCGCCCGCACGACTCTGCCGGCTCTCAAACGCCATCGGGCCGATGCGATCGGCATGCTGGCAACGGTCATGAATGCAATCTGCTTTGCCGAGCATCTTGAAGCCGCCGGGGTAAAAACCGCGGTTTTTTCGGCAATTCCGATGGGCAGCATGGCCCTCGCCTACGATATCGACCTGGCCAGACGCTATCTTGCCGAAGGCATTGTCTGCCTTTATTCATGTGGCACCGGCAACCCCTATTTCAGTACCGACTCGGGTTCAGCGCTCAGAGCCATCGAGACCGGCTGCGATGTGCTGATCAAAGGCACAAAAGTAGACGGAGTCTACGACTCCGACCCGGCCAAAAACCCGAACGCCCGCAAATTTGACCAGATCACTTACGAAGAAGTCCTGGCCCGCAACCTTGGTGTCATGGATCTCGTCGCCATTACACTCTGCCGTGATAACCGCATGCCGCTGAAGGTTCTCAATCTCAATGAACCCGGCATCATGCTGCGCGCCTGCCTCGGTGAAAACACCGGAACTGACGTAATCGAAAGCTAATTTTTTCAGGAGGAACTCTTCAATGTCTCTCGAATCAATCATCAACGATGCTAAAAACAAAATGCTTCAGTCTATTGAAGTTCTTAAAAAAGATTATTCGACCATGCGCACCTCACGGGCGACCCCGTCACTGCTGAGCCGCATCACGGTTTTACAATACGGTCAGGAAGTTCCCCTGCAACATGTCGCTTCGGTTTCTGCCCCAGACCCGAAATCTCTCGTCATTCAGCCCTGGGACAAAACCATGCTCAGCGAAATTGAAAAAGCCATTCAGAAGTCAGATTTAGGCCTCAACCCGCAGAACGACGGCAACCTTATCCGCCTGCCGATTCCGCCGCTCACTGAAGAACGCCGCAACGACCTCGTGAAAAACGCCAAGAAAAAGGCTGAAGATTACAAGGTTGCCCTGCGCAACGTCAGAAGAGACGCCAACGACGTGCTCAAAGCCATGGAAAAGAAGAGCGAAATCACTCAGGACGAATGTAAAAAGGCGCTTGACCGCATTCAGAAGCTGACCGACGAATACGTCGAAGGTATTCAGAAGGTTTTTGTCGCCAAGGAAAACGAAATTCTCGGAAAATAAGCCATGTACAAAATCACTGAAGAATGTGTTTCATGTGGTACCTGCCACCCCGTATGCCCGGTTAAGGCCATCAAAATCGGCTTTCCCTATGTCATCACCAGTAAATGCACCAGCTGTGGCAAATGCGCCGAAGTGTGCCCGGTCGATGCCATTGTCAAAGGCGAAGACTGAAAAGCGGCCGCATGACCGAAAACAGAGAAACACTCAGAGACAGCCTGCTGAAAGAGCTTGACCCGGCAAAGATTCCGGGTCATATTGGCATAATCATGGACGGCAATGGCCGCTGGGCAAAAAGCCGCGGTAAAAGCCGCATTCACGGTCATCAGGAAGGCGCGCGCCGCGTTAAGACCGTCGTGCGCTTTGCCAACGATCTCGGCGTCAAACATATCAGTCTCTACGCCTTTTCGGTCGAAAACTGGGCCCGCCCAAGTTTTGAAGTATCGGCGCTGATGCGTCTGATCAGAGCCTATATTGTCAGAGAGCGCAACGATCTGCACGCCGAAGGGGTAAAATTCAGACTGCTTGGCCGTCTTGAAGAACTGGCCCCCGAAATTATCCGCCAGGCCGATATTTCGACCGAACTGATGAAAAATAACCCGGGTCTGTCACTCAACCTCTGCATAAATTACGGTGGCCGTGCCGAAATCGTCGACGCGGTCAAAAAGATTATCAACAAAGGCTACAAGGCTGATCAGATAACTGAAGAGCTGATCGCCGCCAATTTATACTGGCCAGAACTTCCCGATGTTGACCTGATGGTAAGAACCAGCGGCGAAATGCGTACCAGCAATTTTCACCTCTGGCGCGGAGCTTACTCAGAGCTTTATTTCACCCCCGTTCTCTGGCCGGATTTTGACGATGTCGAGCTGCTGAAGGCACTTCTTGCCTACCAGAACCGCGAACGGCGTTTTGGCATGATCAGCGAACAGCTCGCGCAAAACTGATATGCTGGCAAGAATACCGGTCCTGCTGCTCGGAATACCTGCTGCCTACGGGCTGCTGGTGGCTGGCGGCGATATAGTCCGCCTGATTTTCATTGCAATTGTCTGTCTCATGGGCCAGTTTGAGCTGACCCGCATGCTCGAACGCGAAGAAAAACGCCTGCCGCTCGCCGAATGGGCCGGCGCCGTGCTGATCATGACAGCCGCCCATCTCAGTGGCGAACGCGGCCTGCTGCTGGCATCAGGTCTGGCAGCCGTTCTTCTGATGGCAACGACGGTATTGCGGGGGCTGCGCGGTGATGGCTGCCGCCGTTTCTGCCACGGGCTGTTCAGCCTGCTGTATCTGCCTTTCTGCCTCAGCTTTTTTCTGCTGCTTGGCCGGACTTACGGTGGCATGACGCTTTTTGTGCTGATCGCATCGATATGGGCTCTCGACATTGGCGCCTATGCTTTTGGCATGAGCATTCGCGGCCCGCGCCTCGCCCCGAAAATCAGCCCGAACAAGACTATTTCCGGGGCTGTCGGTGGCGCCCTTTCCTGCATTGCTTTCATCGTTATGGCTGGTCATTACCAGATGCTGACGCTCGCCACCCCGAACCTGCTGGCTCTTGCTTTTTCGGTTGCCATTCTCGGACAACTTGCCGATTTATTTGAATCGATACTCAAACGCGAGTCTGAAATCAAAGACTCAGGGGCGCTTCTCGGCGCCCATGGCGGCATACTCGACCGGATAGACAGTATCCTGTTTCTCGGCCCGGTGTGTTATATGGTTTTCATTTTATAAACTGTCAGGAAAGGTCGTCGGATGTTAGGTTTTCTCTATATCGCCGTAAAAACAATCTTGTCAATCAGCTTCGTTCTCGTCAGTATAGCGCTGGTGCATGAACTTGGCCATTACATCACCGCCAAACTCTCAGGCATCTGGGTTCTGGAATTCGCGATCGGTTTTGGCAACCGTCTCGTCAAAAAACAGTGGGGCGAGACTCTCTACTCGCTGCGGCCCCTTCCCCTTGGCGGCTTTGTCAGACTTGCCGGGATGGATAACGTCGAAGAAGACGAAAAAAACCTGCCCGAAGGCGAAAAGCCCGAAATCGATGAAGACCTGCCGCTCGTGCCCGCCGACCACCCGAAAAGCTACCTGAGCCGGCCGGCCTGGGCCAAAATTCTCGTGCTTTCGGCAGGGTCGATCATGAATCTGGTATGGGCGATCGTTCTGTTCATCACCATCTACGCCGTCGCCGGCGGCCCGCTGACCAACATCGCGGTCATGGAAGCCCCGCAGGACAAACCGGCTTATATCGCCGGCATCAGAAGCGGCGATATCATTACCGCTATCGACGGGCAGAAGATCAGCGACTGGAGTGATGGCATCACCATCATCAACAACTCTGCCGGCAAAGAGATCACCCTCAGCGTTGCCCGCAATCACCCGATCCGCAAATCGGCGGCCGGCGGCGGTGTTCTTAAAGAAGATTTCGCGGTCAATAACGGCACCTACGAAATCCACGACCAGGAAACCCTCTCGATCAAAGTAAAACCCGAAGGCGTCATGGGTTCTGCCAAAATCGGCATCGCCCTCGCTCCCAACAATTTCGACTTTCAGGCCCTGCCGTTCAGCAAAGCCTGCAGCAAAGGCATTAACGACGGCCTGAACGTTATCGCTCAGACCATTGGTGGTCTGTTTAAAATGTTCACCCGCGAAACTCAGGCAGACGTCGCCGGCCCGGTCAAAATCATGAAAATGATCAAAGACCAGTCATCGAAAGGTATTTTCGACCTGCTCTATCTCACCGCCATCCTTTCGGTCAATATCGGTCTGATCAATCTTATGCCTCTGCCGGTTCTCGATGGCGGCCGCATCGTCTTCGTTCTTCTCGAAATTCTGTTCGGCTTCATCAACAGACTGGCGGGCCTCAAACTGGCCATCACTCCGAAAGTCGAAGAAACCATTCACTTTGCCGGCATGCTTTTCCTGCTGACACTGCTGGTATTCGTCACCTACAAGGACATCATGAGCTTCTTCTGAGCCCGGGAAGGGCAAAACTAAGCTTCTCGAAAAACACCGGGGGCTGTCTCACAAACAGTGAAACAGCCCCCGGTTTTCTTTTCAGTTTTGGCCAATTCTCTTTCAGATACGGCAAAGAATCCTATAATTCAGTTGTGACAAAGGAACAGCAAATATCAGAAGTTAAGCTGGCGGGTGAAAGGTATCTCGACACCGCCGGCTTTCAGACGAAATTCGGCGGTTCCGGTAATTTTCACCAGCGCCTTGATATCGTCGCCAAAGGTGTCGGCCTTACCCGCCGCCCGATTCAACAGGCCCTTCAGAAGCGGGCCGGCATTTTTCTCTATCGTTTTCTGCAGAGCCCGGCGCGTCATGATCGAATCGACATTACAGGCAACCGGCACGATGGCCTCGTGTCCGCCGTCAATAGCCAGTTTTGGCGAAGCCTGCATGCCTTTTGCAATCGGATATTCACTGATATTGAGACTGAAATTCATGTTCTGCAGCACCACGCCCAGCGGCAGAGAATTTTTTACTCTGAAATTAAGCCGGGCTCTGGTGGTTCTGTCGGTTAAACTGTCGGGATCGAGAAAAGCCCGGTCAATAGTCACCTTGACCCGCTTGCCGACCTCGCCCATGAAAGAGTCGAGATTGGCAAAAAAGTAGATCAGGCCAGCCGAAAACAGAGCCACACAAATAATAAAAAAAATGGTCAGTTTGCGAAGAACGGTAGAAACTTTCGCAGCTCCCCGTTTTGCCTTTGCTGCTCTACCGGCGCTGCCTTCTGATGAAGCCCTGGCCGGGCTGCCTGACTGATCGATGTCTCTTCGGCCGGCAGCGGCGCGCCGGTCTGATTTCTGCCGCCGATCCCCCGAGTTGCCGCCATCACGGCGGGCGTCTGACTGTCTTCTTTCTGCTGCCATATTCATTTTCCAAAAAAAGATTTTGCACAATCAATAAACAGTGGCTATTCTATTACTTAAATTTCAATTTTTCCATCGTTTTATTCAATTATCAGGGAGAACATTCTGACCAGTTCGAATCGATGCGAAACCTTTCCAGGGCCACAGTCCTGTAATGAGCGGGCGGTGGTTTTTCTTAACGGCGAATGTGATCTTCCTCCTGATTTTTTCAGAAAAAGCACGTTTTATGCCGATTTCGACTTCTTCGCCGCCGACGGCGGCGCGAATATCGCGCTTAAATACGGTATAATTCCAGCACTGGTTCTTGGCGACATGGATTCAATAACGGCCGGGAACCGCCGCAAACTTGAAAAGCTCTCAAAGTTTATTGTTGTCCCCGCTGAAAAAGAAAAAAGCGACGGCCAACTGCTCATAGAATATCTGATCGGGCAGGGCTACAGCGAGATTCATCTTTTTGCCGCCATTGGTGGCAGAATCGACCAGACTCTGTTCAATCTGCAGCTGCTGGCTGAATTTCCGCAATGCCGCGTCATTTCGAAAAATGAGGAAACCAGCCTGATAGAGTCTGGCACCTCTATCAGTGACCGTTGTGGCTGCCGTGTTTCGTTTATTCCGCTGACACCGGCCGTTAAAGGGCTGACACTCGATGGTTTCAAATATGATCTGAAAAAAGCCGAAATTAAATTTGGTTCAACTCTGACACTCAGTAATGTTATAATCAGTGAAAATGCGAGAGTCACCTACAACGAGGGAGGACTTCTGCTGGTAATATCCCGCCGCCCCGAAGCCAAGACAGTCAGACAACCTGCCCGCCTGCAGCTGATCAAGGGAAAAAAGCCGGCAAAACCTTATGGTCGATAACCAACAGATTGATTATACAGAGAATACTTTCTACCGGACTTTTCCGCAGCACAGCTTTGCAAGCCGGATCGCCCGCTGGGTAAAAGCTTTCTCATACAGCTTCATTGCCCTTTCCATTTTCAGCATCATTCTTGAACACCTGCAGCATTACTGCATCACGCCGCCCGGCATGTTTTTTCAGTTCCTGTTTGCTCTGCTGATGGCGGGCATCATCGAAGTCATCTGCATTCAAATGTCGAGTGTCAGCGACCATACGGTTCTCGATTACGCCAAGAATCTGGTAACTGTTATTCAGCAGCGGTTCGTTCTCCGCAAGGTAATAGTTCTGGCGTCATTTGAGCAGGTGAGAGTCATCGGTGTCAGCTCACGGCCCCCCACCCTGCTCGGGCATCTGTTTGCCGACCCCCTGAAGCGCTACGCGCTGGTAATAATGAACTACCGCAACCATCTGATTCACATCACCGAATATGATATGACTCTTGAAGATGCTAACGAGCTTGCCACTGAACTTGCCACCCGCCACATGCCCTCGGCCCGTTTCATTACAGGTGAGCCCGACACCGAACTGGTGGCCGATGCTCTGACCGGTGATGTCAATACCAGACCCGTTAAACACTCAATAGCTGCAATGGTAGATGCGACGATTCTGCCGGCACTGCAGGCCTTCTGTGGTCTGATGATCACCGCCGCTCTTGTCAGTATCGCCATGCTCGCCATCAGCCGCATTTCTACCAGCGTTTTCGATACCGATCTGCTGGTTGCACATCAGCCGGTTACCCAGCTGTTTCTGCGACCAGGCCCCAGGGTCGATAAAACTGCCATTCAGGCCCAGCCTGACGCCGGCAGCCCGGCATCCGGTACCGTTGCGGTTACTGCCCCGGTTGCAGCAGCAAGCATAACAGCGGGATTGCCTCTCCCTGCAGCTTCTGAAGCCGCACCGATTTCTGCTGTCACAGCTCAGCCAGATTTTGAGCAGGCCTCAGCAAGTGCTGCGGTCGAAACAGTTCTTTATCAGGCATCCGATACGGTTCAATCTGAGCCATCGTTAACAGCTGCCGATTCAGAAGTCAGCCCTTCTTCGGAATCTGCTTCGGGCACTTCAGAAACGGCAATCAGTCAGGTCACCCCGGAAGCAGCAGCGCAGACAGGAAGCCCGGAAGCTCCTGTATCAACGCCAGTTGCTGCCGAGACAAACAGATTTTCGCCTCCACCGACCGAGCCTGTCAGACCAATACCGGAAAAACCTGTTCTTAATCGCCCGGCCCCTCGTGTTGCACCGGCAGAAATGACATCCGGGCTCATTCCGGTCAATGACTCTCTGGCAGTAAGAATTCCGGCCGTTTCAGAAGCGGCAATCCAGTCATACGGCAGCAAAACCAGCACCTATGCCGCAATACCTGCTTCTGCTACGGCAGTGCAGCAGCAATCTGAATCTCTGCCGGCCGCACCGGTAAGAGAATGCTCGATTCTTGCCGGTTTCGGTCTGCACCCGCTGGTCAACCTTGGCGAGATCGAAACCGATCTTGAAACAACCCTTGGCAGACCGCTCGCCACCCAGAAAACCGTAAACGGAATTCAGAAGGTTTATAATGGCTTTACCATCCTTGCCGACGAACATGGCAAGGTGGTCAAGCAGATAGTTATTACCCGCAAAACCATTAACAAAGGTTTTACCTGCCAGACGCCACAGCAAATTGGCGTTGGCAGCCCTCTCGAATTATTGCGCACGCGCTTCGGCCCGCCGACACTGCTCACTGCCATACCCGGTCTGCATTTTCCCGGCCTCGGAATTTCTTTTATTCCATCACCGGCAATGCCAGACAAAATTGGCGCCATAAAAATCTACCCAATCGGTACAAAGCCCGAATGAGGTAGTTATTCGGCAGGCGGTGTGTTATACTTGCGGCCACAGGAGTTATCCAATGGTCAGAAACAGTCAACCATCAATTCTGCTGCACACCTGCAAAATGGTTTTTGTGCTGTTCTGGATCATGCTTTTTTCTTACCCGGCCGCCTGGCACCTGACGACCACCGACCGCGAGTTCAGGCGTTATCATCTCTGGCGCAAAAACAGCATTCTGGTCGATGACAAAGTTTACCCGTTTGCCGATTTTTTGCACATGATCACCTACCCGGTTCACAATGCAGCCCTGAAAGGCAAGCCGACAAGAATTGCCAAGCTTGCACCAGAAGCCGATGATCTTAATGTCAGCGATTATTTCAATGTTACTCCTCTTGCCTACGCGACGATCAATGGTGACATCGAGATGATGAGCGGTTTTATCGCCTCGGGCGCCAGCCTCGATTTTACTCTGTTTGGTGGCACAACGGCTCTGCATCAGGCGATGATCAACAAAGACGAAAAAGCGGCGCTTCTGCTGCTTGAAAAGGGCGCGCGCGCCGATATCGCTGATGCCGAAGGCAAAACGCCTCTGCATATGTGCGTCAACAACCAGATGCTCAATGTTTTTCCTGCATGTCTGCGGGTAGAATTCGATCTTAATAAAAAAGACAGCAAAGGGTTCACGGCGCTGGATTACGCCATCAAAAAGGGTTCGTATGAAATGGTTACCGCCCTCGCCAGAGCCGGTGCCGAGCCGATTCACGTCAGCAACAGCCGCGATATCAACATTTCGATTTTTCTCGCGCAATGGCAGAAAACCGGAGATTATAAGAGCGCCATCGAACTGGTCGAGGAAAACGCCAGAAAGTATTATAAATCCGGCCCCGATAAACCCGTGCCGGCTGAACTGCCCGTCGACTTTCGCACCAGGCCATCTTCACAGAAACCCGGAGACATACCAGATGAAGACTTATAATGAACTGATAAAAAAGCTGAGAATCTTCAGACAGGAACGCAACTGGGAGAAGTTTCACAAACCGAAAGACCTGGCCATGGCCGCGGCTATCGAAGCAGCCGAGCTTATGGAAGAATTTCTGTGGAAAAACGAGGAAGAAGTTGTCGCAAAAATCAAACGCGACAAGGAAAAAATCGCCGATGAGATCGCCGACACCGTCGTTTATCTGATGCTGCTCGCCGATGACCTCGAAATCGACATGTACGAGGCAATCGAACGCAAAATGCTGAAAAACGCCCAGAAATATCCGGTAGAAAAATGCCATGGCAAGGCAACCAAATACACCGATCTTTAATTCACAGCTCTGAATGCAGAAAAGTCGCTATTACCTTCTATTGGTGTTGATGTCAGCGGTTCTGGCGTTGACCAGTTTTGTCTCGCTGCATCTTGGCACTGTTTCTGTGCCATTTTCCGCGACCATCTCAGGTTTTCAACCTGATGCTCAGGGCGGTTTTTCCGGCCAAGAGCTCGAAACCTTCAAAACCGTCGTCATGCAGATCAGACTGCCACGGCTCCTGGCTGCAATTCTCTGTGGCGCCGCCCTCGCCGTTTCTGGCGTAACCTACCAGAGCATGTTTCTCAATCCGCTGGTATCACCCGATCTTCTCGGAGTGCTTGCAGGGTCGGCCTTTGGTGCGTCGCTTGGCCTGCTTTTTGGTAAAAGCCTGCTGACCGCCCATTTATTCGCCTTTATCGCCGGTATTGCTGCAGTCGGCTTTGCGGTTTTTCTTGCCCGGCTTTTTCCGGGTAATCGTCTGATCATGCTGATTATGGGCGGCGTTATCAGCTCGTCTCTTTTTACGTCGCTGTTATCGGTAGTTAAATTTGTCGCCGATCCACATAACGAACTGCCGGCCATTGTCCACTGGTTGATGGGAGGCTTCTCATCAGTCACCATGCCGGCAGTATCAGCCGCCGCCCCTTTTCTGATCATTGGTATCGCCATGCTCAATGCCATGAGCAGCTACCTCAACATTCTCAGTATGGGCGAAGAAGAGGCTGCCACTCTCGGCATCAAAGTCTCGACGGTGCGCAATCTTATGATTGCCGTAACGACAATGATCTGTTCGATAACCGTAGCTCTGGGCGGCATGGTTGGCTGGGTCGGTCTGATGATTCCGCACATTACCCGCATGATCACCGGGCCAGATAACCGGCAGGTTCTACCTGCTGCCACTTTGATCGGCGCTCTCTATCTTCTGGTCACCGACATTTTCTGCCGGGCGGCCTTCAGCATCGAGTTGCCAATCGGTATCATGACGTCACTGATGGGCGTTCCGTTCTTTATTTTCGTTCTCAGCAGAACCTCAGGCAGGTGGAACTGATGTCGGCAATCGTTGTAGAAAACCTGTGCTTTCATTATGACAACCGCAAGCCGGTACTCGACAACCTGTCTTTCACAATCGAAACAGGCAGCGTCACTTCGATTCTCGGCCCCAACGGCAGCGGCAAAACCACGCTGCTGAAACTTATGCTTGGTCTCAAAAAGCCGGTATCAGGTAGCATTGCGATTGCCGGTCGCCCTCTCGACCAGATTCCGCTGGCAGAGAGAGCAAAATTGCTTGCCTATGTGCCGCAACAGCACAGCCCGATTTTTTCTTATAAGGCCCTGGATGTGGTGGCAATGGGCCGGGTACCACACGCCGGCATTTTCTGCAGTCTCACAAAAACTGATTTAGAGATTGCCCGGCAGAACATGGCCCGCCTCGGCATCGAGCATCTGGCCGACCGCCCATATACCGAAATCAGCGGTGGTGAGCAGCAGCTGGTTCTGGTTGCGCGCGCGCTCAGTCAGGGCGCCGGGATTCTGATTCTCGACGAACCGGTAGCCGGGCTCGACTATGGCAATCAGCTGCTGCTGCTTAAACATCTGCGCAATCTTGCCGGCAGCGGCATAACCTGCATCAAGACGACCCATTACCCTGAACACGCCCTCTGGACATCAGATCAGGCGATCTTTATCAAGAATGGCCGGGTAGCCGCCTGTGGCCGCTCAGAAGAAATCATCAATTCAGAAATGCTGCAGCAGATTTATGGCGCAAAAATAAACGTTCTCGAAACAAACGCAGGTGCGTATAAAATACGCACCTGCGTTCCGGAATTCTGATAGTTAAGGTCAGCGGCCGGTCATGACCTCACGTTCATGATCGTAAAATACGTCGTCATCAGATGAGCCCTTGCCAGTCATCGGGTAAAGCGAGCGAATGGTGCCACCCATGGTGTAGAGCTGCCAGTTGAATTCCTGACCGTTAACGCTGGCGTTGAAGGTCAGAGCGCCGGGAACGCTGCCCATGCTGCGGGCGGTTTCGATGGCGATGTGGCCAAGGGCAAGCAGAGCCTGCGCAGAATGACCGTTAGAGAAGCCTCCCTTGGGCTTTTTGGCTTCAGCAATGGGGCCGTCTCCGTCCGGATCCCAGACGAAGCTGCCGGTGTAGATCTTCTGGTTGCCAGTACCGGCCATAACCGAGAGAACGTCGGCACGATTGCGGCGTTCTGCGTCATAAAATCTGTACCACCAGTGAAAACCACTTACTTTCGAGCCTTTGACTTCGCCGGCGATTACATGTTCAAAACCAAGACCAGCACCGAACCAGTTCTTCTTGAGGTCTTCCATGGTAGTATTGGTAACTTTGAGGGCATGCATAATGACCGGGTCATTTTTGAGGGTAGCAAGAAAAGCGTCGATATCTTTATCGAGGCGGCTGGCATCGTTGGTACCAGCTTTGGGATTGAACTTTTCGCAGAGGGCCAGGGCATTTTTGTAAGAAGCCGGGATTTCGCCGGCATAATCTTTGAAAAGCTGGCCTTTATTTGATTTTTCGTTCTTTTCAACCTTGATCGCATCGCGATCGAGGCCGGTAATCGGAGCGCTGAGTTCGAGAATCTGTTTGCGGATCTCAGTTACGTTGCGCGATGAACCGTAAGCAGAAAAAAGAATCGGGCTGCCATTGTTGGCAATAGCTTCGGCTCTGCTGACCGCTGCTTTGAAGTCGTGATCAGACTCGATCAGGCCGGCAGCAATGCTGTTTTCGAGGGTCTGTTTGAGGCCGGCATCTTCGATGGCGGCAAGCTGATCATGGAAAGCACCCAGACGCTCACTGGCGGCATTCTGTGCATGAAGTGGGGTTAACAGACCCGCAACAAGGAAAATAACGGAAAGTAGTCTCTTACGCATTTCTGCTCCTTACTAGATACCCAATACTTTTACGAGACAGAATACAAACTTGATACAGATACTTACAAAAACGAACCAGATACTTAAAGTGGCAACCATCGTCGCCTTACTCAATACGATACTTTTTACAGTTTAACCCATAAATATAGAACTGACAATAGCAATTACAAATCTTTTTTTTATTTTTTCGTACACCGTTTTTCACGGACCGGTCAGGGCACCGCTGCTCACCGGTTCGGCGGCACCGGCAGCCATTCCGGAGCCAAGAAACATCGCACGCCAGGTATTTATTTCGGCCCGGTCCAGATCAGACATGAAGCCAGAGCGCAACGAGACAGGTTTAAGAACCCGCTCAAAAAAGCCCTGCAAACCATCCGCCATAATGTACACATTTTTGAAGCCGGCAGCATTGAGCACGACCCATGCCTGCCCGGGGTGCGTCGGACCATTAGAATAAAGCACAATGCGGTCAAAGCGACGATATCGTTCGAGGCCGGCGACGAGAGATGACAATGGCTGGTGCACGGCACCGGGTATGTGCCATTCATCAAATTCCTCACGGGTTCTTACGTCGACCAGAGCGATTTTTTTCTGCCCCGCCAGCTTTTCGCGAGCGAAAGTTTCGGGTTCCAGGTGATCCTGACCGGTCTCGACCTTAAGCATAATTTCTTGTGAAGAAGCTGTGGCAAAACGCACTGAATCGATGGGAAATTTATCAAGAAGCAGGTTTCCGCAGGCTGCCAATAGAATTATTACCGAGAAAACCCACAGCCCGTTGCTTCGGCTGGCCACCAGCGTAAATTTGAACTTTTCTTCAATCAATTCAGAGAACCAGAAGGCAATAACGGCAAAAACTGTCAGAGCCAGACCGAACTGCGCGAAAGTCATGCCGGCCAGTTCATAAACGAAGCTTCTGCCCATGTCTTCCATTACATACAGTGGCTCAAGAACTTCGAAAAAATCATTAAACAGAAAACTGCCAACCATGGCACCGACAAGAAAAATCAGGGCATCGAAACGGCCGCTGACCAGACCAACTGCTGCTGTTCCGGGGCACCAGCCGCCGATAACAAAACCGATGCCAAAAATCACACCGCCGACAACCTGAGCATAAAGAAAGGTCTCTGGAACATAAATCGATTCGGCATTGACAATGCCGGTCGCCAGAACGAAACCGACGCCGAGCATCGCAGTTATAACTGCGCTGAACATAACTTTGAGCACCGTCATGTCAGCGAAATAAAATATTCCGGCAAGTTTTTTTGAACTGCCAAAACCAGCCTGTTCAAGGCACCAGCCGAAGCCGACACCGATTAAGAGAGCGCAGACAAACGCCATGGGCGAATTAAGTGACATGCTGCCATAAAAGGTTTCAATCATGCCATTGCCTCCTGAAAAAATAAGCCATCAGGTAGCCGCCAGCAAAGGTTGCGAGCAGAAAAGCGACGCCACCGGTTGAAAGCAGAGCAGTGCCGGTAAGAGCCTGGCCAGAAGTACAGCCACGTGCCAGACGAGAAGCAAAGCCGGTCAAAATCCCGCCGAGCAATGCCAGAATCAGTCTTTTGCCTGCCGGGAAGGCTGCACCACGCTCAACCATGACTTTTACACGCTGGTTGAGCACTGCCGAAACAAAACCGCCAAGCAGAACCCCCACCATCATATAAACCAGATAATAGTTCATTGGCTGCGCACCCCAGGCGCCAAAATACTTCGAACCAAGCACATGATCCGGAATGACACAGAGGCCACACCAGGCAGCAGCTCGGGCAATGGCGTTCGATGCTCCGAGGCCGGCCCCAAGAACGATGAAGGACACGAGCAGAGTCAGGCCGAGCAGAAACCCGGCAAGATAAGGATTCATATAAGGTTTTTCGCCGTTCATCAGCAACCAGCCCCCTTTCTAACGGGTTTTGCCGGCGGGGTCACCGGGACTGGCAATTTTGCAGGCGAAGCCGGCTGCGGCTCAATTGTCTGACCTGGTAAAAGCCGGTTCTGAACCGGAAGCACCGGTGCACTGCCAGTCGGTGCCAGCATGCGTTCGCGCATGAACTTCATTTCGCTAGTGCGCCAGTAACCTTCGATACCACCGAGAAGAGCCTTGATCGGCCGGCGCGTTTTGCGCGAAAGAATACCGGCAGCGACCATGGCCAGACTGCCGTCGCGGTCAACGATAACCAGAGGAACATCGCCAGCCTGCCAGGTGAGATTTTCAAGCAGATCGGCGATGTCGACCTGCTTCGCCCCAATCGGGTTATAATCTTCGACCTGTTCAAAAGGTCTGATGTCAACAATTTCAAAGGTACCGGGCAGATCTTTTATCATCTTCTGCAATTGATCAGCCGAAATACGGTCTGGCAGATTGAGGTTCCGAAACGCCGAAGAACCGGCGGGCACAGCTGCAGACTTTGTTTCTGCAGCGGCATCGATTCTGACAACGGGCAGGCCGGCTTCGAGCCAGGCTTCAGAGCCGCCCTGCATGCTGGTAGCATTCTTGAAACCAGCCCGTTCAAGCAACCCGATCGCAAGATTTGATCTGAAAGCAGAGTTACAGACAGCCACAACCGGCTGCTCCCTGGAAAGTTTTATCGGGGCCTGTTTTTCGAGAATATCGAGCGGAATATTGAGAACCTCACCAATTTTCATGCCAAGGTACTCTTTCGGACGTCGAACATCTACCACAACCGGAGCCTCACCCCGGAGCATCTGTTCATGCAGTTCGACCGCCTGAACCAGTCGGGTTGTGATTGTCTGACCACCGGCAGCGACGTATCCGTCAAACAAAACGTATTCAGCATTATAACCAACCCGTTTAAGTCTCCTGGCAGCTTCTATCAGCTCAGGCATACTGCCGACCAGCACCAGTCTGCTTTTAAAAGGCACGATTATGCCGGTCCAGGTTTCCAGGCGACCGCGCAGGGCGATATTGACCGAATGCGGCATATGAGCGGCAGCATAAGCAGAGGCATCACGCACGTCAACGAAATAAACGCCATTGTCGGCAATGAGTTCGGCAGGTTTTTCAACTTTTGCTCCGAGCGGTTTTTCCCAGTCGATCTTTTCCGGGCCAGTGCGGTTGATGCGGGCATTTTCAGCAAAATACTGCGGGGCGGGTTCAAGGTCGCTGATAAAATTGGCGATGAAGGCACTGCGGTTGCCGGCATACTTCAGATAATGGTTGCTGACTTTTTCTTCGCCAATCGTCGAAGATGGAGCCTCGCTGAGATTGGCCCCGCACAGAGAACCGGCGCCGTGTGCCGGCAGAACCACGACATTGTCACGAAGGCCGGTCAGCTTTTTGTTCCAGGTGTCGAACATCATACCGGCAAGTTCGGCAGCTGAATAGCTGCCGCCCATCAGATCAGGGCGGCCAAGACTGCCAACGAACAGAGTATCACCTGAAAGAAGGAATTCCTGTTTGTCTGGTGTCGCTGCCGGGCTGACAACACCACACAGGCTGTCGGGCGTGTGCCCGGGAGTTTCAATTATCTTTAAAAGAGCTTTGCCCACTTCGATGGTGCTGTCTTCCTTAACCTCCATGTGGGGGTATTCTGCACCGCTCTTGTGGCTGACAAAAACAGGCTTGCCGGTGGCAGCCGCCATTTCGGTGTGACCGGCGACAAAATCGGCATGCGAATGGGTGAGGAAAGTGCCGACCCATTCAAGCTTCTGATCGACAGCGTAAGCCAGATAGGTGTCGATATCGCGGCCTGGATCGATGGCAAGCACCTTGCCATCGCTGATGAGCAGATACGAGTAATGCGACAGAACGCCCAGATTGAACTGCACGACCCGCAGGCCGGTTCCCTCGTAAGAAGCGACGATCTGGTATCTGGCCGCCTCATCAGAGTGTGAAGCCGATTCAGAATCGGCGATGGTCGCTGCCATGGCCGCTGACCATGTAAGCAGAAAAACAGCTGCAAATATAACCAGCAGACAATGTTTCTTCACCATGTTCCCTCCCGTTGGTTTCGGTCAGGAAATTATACACCAAAATGCCAGTCGGTTTTGCAGCCAAATAAAAAAGGCCCCGGAAGCTTTTCCGGAGCCTTTTTTCAGCTTATTCGATCAATCCCAGCGGTGATTGAGACCGAAGGTTACACCAAAGTCGTGCGAATAGCCCCAGTCTTTCTGCAGTGCCATCGGGAAACCGATACTTCCCTGCCATGAATCGTTGAACAGCAGGAAACCAAGCACGAGATCGACGTTGGTAGAATCCGGGCCAGCATCCATTTCGTATGAGGTGCTGTTGATTTCGCCGACAATCGAGAAATTGCGATTAACACGATAGTCAGTGCCGGCTCTGAGAATGAACTTGCTCATGCTGTCTTCTGAATCATTGGCCAGTGCCAGATTCAAGTGACTTGCCCATTTTTCGTTCATGCGGCCGGAATAGGCACCACCGACTTCTACCCAGGCGCCGCGGGTTGCTTCTGCCGGACCGACGCGAACACCAGTGGTGCTTTTGCCGCTCATGTCGACCAGAGGCTGATGGTAATTGCCGCCGGGGAATTTGCCTTCGGCGTGCAGGGTCACGGCGTGATCGCCTTCGAGGTTTTTCCAGACCTGGTAACCAATCTTAATCGAGGGGTCATGCAGGCCGGAGAGGCTGACTTCGTTGCCGCCGCCCGAGCGTTTGACATCCCATGACTGGAAAGGCACGGAAACACCGGCGAACATCTTCTTGCCGGCCCAGTTAAGGTGTATCGGGGTAAGCATTTCGGTACCTTCGATAACGTTCTTCTTGCCGTTCAGATACTGGTATTTTTCGTAGTTGAGATGCAGGCCGAAGTTCCAGGTGGAAATGTATGGCAGATAGGCAGATTCAACGCCAAACAGGCCGTGATAGCCGTTGACATTGGTGAAATACGGGGTAAAATCGGTCGGTTTGAGCTCATCAGGAATGCGATAGCGCTCTTCGCGATAAAGTTCACGGGTGCCGATTGCCACCGGCGTATTGGGAGCAGCCGACGGGCCTGGAACCGGGCCACCCATATAAGGTGACGCGGGAGGTTCCATCGGGCCGGGCATACCAACCGGAGGCGGCGGAGGCGTCATACCACCACCGTAAACGGGCGGTGCTGCCGGGGGCGCATAACCATCCATTGCAGCCGGAGCTGAGCTGTAAGGGGCGTAGGCACCCTGGGGCGGAGCGACAAGCGGCGGCGGGTCGAACGACGGGTTACTTACAGCCGGCGGTTCCTGGTTCAACCCCATCGGAGCGGCAGCTGACTGCCATGGCTGTGACGACAGCGGTCTGGCGTCGACAGAAGGAGCCGACATTTCGTATTCACTGGGTTCTGCACCCGGGATTACGATAGTATCGCCCACAATCAGCTTATTGGGATTGATTTTCGGGTTGGCCCGGGCAATTTCGCGCCATTTCTGCGATGAGCCCAGCAGGCGTTTGGCAATCTTGCCGAGTGTGTCACCGCGCTGCACCTTGTAGCTGCCGCCGGTCTGTCCATAGTAGCTGGCATCGGCTTCAGCGGCATCGGCTGAGACCGAGGGGGCCGGAATTTCGCCGACTTCTTCATCAGCCACTTCGAAATCAGCCGGAGTCGACTGCTGAACCGGCTGTCTGAAAGTATTGGCTGCAGCAGCCATGCGAACCGGCGGTGCATTATTAAGTGCAGCGGCAGCAACAGTGTTTGTCGTTCTGGCGACTGCAGGAGCTGCAGCCGCAACAGCAGCCGGAGCCGCCATGTGGCTGTTGTTGGAGATGGTTACCAGTCTCTGACCGACAACAATACGGTTACCGTTATCGATGTTGTTGAGAACCATCAGGTCCTGCCAGCGATTCGGGTCACCGTAAACCTTCATGGCAATTTTCGGCAGAGTGTCGCCGGCCTGAACCACGTAGTATGGGTTCTGTGCGGCAGCGACCTGCGCCGGGGCAGCTGCTTTCGCAGTCGCAACACGTGGCGCGGCACTGTTCCTGGAAGCATTGACCGGAGGCTCGACCGGTGGCCGGTAACTTGCCTGACCCAATGGGGCCGCCGCAACGCGTGGCGGGGCCGACATCAACTGCTGCTGGGCCGACTGCCCGGCTGGGCCAACTTCTTCCCAGTCGCCCATGGCTGACTGAGCTCTTGTCATTGCAGGTGCTGCGAAGGCCAGCCCCATCGATATGATGGCTGCAAGGACAGGATCTTTGGCCCTGAATGAATTAAACCTTTTCATCTCTGACCTCCAGGTCTATCCGATTTGGATGAATCATAGTTTCCAGTATTTCTTGAATTGCGCCTTGAGTAATTTTGCATAGCCGTACCAATCTGCGTATGAGATAAGTTCGTCTTTGTTCACCTTATCGACAGCAGATATGTTTTTATTGAGCAATAAACTAAAATGTTGTGAAGTCGCCCGCGCCATCAGGTTACCCGGCGTGCCGCCTTCGAGAACCGATATCAGCCGGCCGCCGCAGATGCGCCGCGCCAGTTCCATGACCTGCCTGAAAATGTCGAGCAGGCCGTTTTCGGTCACGCGCAGATGCGATGCCGGGTCGTCATTGAGCACATTGGTGCCGAAACCGACGATAAAAAACTCGGGCATATACTGCCAGAGAATCTTGTCGACCACTTCGTTGATGCAGACGCGGTATTCGCGGTCGCCATAGCCAGAAGCGAACGGCACATTGAGGTTGTGGCCGAGTGCGCCTTTTGCCCCGAGTTCTTCGTAATGGCCGGTGCCGGTCACCCCCGGGTATTCATGCAGGGAAATCGTCATCACGTCTTTGCGGGCGTAAAAGATTTCCTGGGTGCCGCTGCCGTGCTCGGCGTCAAGATCGATGATCACGACGCGCTTGAGGCCGTATTTTTTGGTCAGATAGTGAGCGCCGGCTGCCATCGGATTAACCAGACTGCCGAAGCCGGAACTGGCGATACCGGCGTGGTGGCCTGGCATCGCGGTCAGGCAGAAGGCATTCGCCGCGCGGCCTTCCATGACCATATCAACCGCATCGAGCACACCGCCGGCGCCGAAACGCGCGATTTCAAACGATTCCTTGATCAGCGGTGTCTTTTCGTCAAGCTGTTCAAGCCCGCTGTAGCTTCTTTTGTGCAGATCATTGAGAAATTCCGGGTCGTGAATTTCACGCAGACGCTTCATCGGGGCGATATCGGCTTCTCTGGTGATACCTTCCCAGAGATTGTCTTTCTGCAGCTGCGCAATGATTGACGTGAGACGGCCCCCTTCCTGATTTTCAGTCAGGGGGTCGTGCTCGAGAAGCTTGGCGTTATACATTAAAACGCCATTAACAGGGGCTTCTTCCATTTTTTCAGGCAGACATGGCTGTCAGCAGCAGATCTCTGTCGGCCGAGCCATCAGAGAACTGGTCGACATCGACAAACACCCGCGCAGCCTTTTCCTTTTTCTTAGAATCAGAACTCTTGTTATTCCAGGGCACAAATGAATTTTCGTAAGGTCTCATACTCGATACACCCTCCTTATAAAAAATCCTGTTAAGGTTATCGACATTTCTGCCTCCGCCATCAACCCTCAAATTTTTCGACCGCCCTGCGGGCATGAAAAAACCCGGCCTCACGGCCGGGCAACAAAAATCCATGCAGATTCAGTTATTAAATCACCCGAATCGTCTTCTCATACAAGCAGATAAATCCTTATTACAGGCTTTATCTATACCTATTACCAAAATGGGGCTGGTTATGACTCAGCAGCTGTTGCAGGAATTGTTGGCGAACTGAAACCAGCACAGAGCCTGGTCAGGAAATAATCGAGCCAGTTGAATTATTAAGAAAAGCCAAAGAGGCTCAGCGAATACCAGAAGCGGCGTTAACTGCTGCCTGATAAGCTTCGTAGGCCTGGCGGTACTGCTGCAGGCGAGCCTGCTTTTCTTCTGCAGAAGCGGTTGGTGAAGTTACCGCATCGGTGTATTCTCGATAAGTCTTTTCATAGTTTGCCCGGGCTGCCATAACCGACGGGCTGGCGGCAGAAGCCGCACTGCCGACCGCAGCTTTTGTTTCATCTGCAGAATTGTCTGCCTCTTCAACAGCAGGAGTCGGGTCTTCGATTTTTACCAGAGTCGATTCGAGCTCGGCTTCTTCTTTTTTGTCTTCGGCTTCAGAAATGCCGCTGGCGGCATAAGCTTCATAGCCCTTCTTGAGAGTTTTGCGACCGATCCAGCGACCAATGCCGCGACCGATGGCCTTGCCGAGCTTGCTGCCGAGATAAGCCGCAGAAACCGTGCCAAGCAACGGAATCGCGAATGGCGTTGCACCGGCCAGCAGTGCGATGCCGGCTGCAGCACCGAGACTGCCGCCAACGAGATCGCCAAAGACCGCGCCGATCGATTCGGCGCTCAAAGAAGCTTTATTAACTGATTTAATGGCATCAACCACTGCACCAAGATCGACTTTACGGCCATTATGCAGCTTCCATTGCGCCAGCAGTTCGCCCACCGCCTTGCCAAAAGTTTTCGCTGCAATGTCACCAATGCGATAGCCAATCATCGCACCCATACCAGCTGCCACCGGTCCGCCAATCGTCGTGCCGATGACAAAGCCGATGCCGGCGCCGAGGGCCCCGACGGCTTTTCCGGCTACGAAGCCGGCAACTTTGCCGGCCGCTTTGGTTATCCACCAGTCGCGCTGCTGCACCTGCTCGACCTTTTCCTGGGTTTTCAGTTTCAGTTTATCGAAAAGCGACAGCTCAGCCGCATCGACAAATGGTGCCAGAAGCAGGCAGAGAACGAGAAGCAGACTTATATTCGCATAGCGTCTTTGTGCCAACAGCATACAAAGCTCCATTAAAAGCTTTCAGATTTCTTTCAAGTATAAGAAAACAACCAACACCCCGCAATGTACACCGGCAAATTTTGTAAATTTTGTAAATGTCGCTGAGAAATTTATATTGTGCATGGCTCCGCTCTGAGAAAATCCCCAAATTTGAAGAAATGCCACACCACATTCAGAATCTAAATATTATTTCACGCTGGAGAGAGAAAAAAAGAATTTACTATCTACCCCTGTTAATTAACCTGGGCGGCAAAGAAAAATCATAAAAACAGCCTGCCTATTTTTTCTGCTCAGGGCTTTCTGCGGGCGAGCAGGCGGTCGAGCTGATTGGCGAAAGCCTGACATTCTTTTTTGCCGTAAGGGGCCGGGCCGCCGGTAGTGGCGCCTGATTTGCGCAGGGTGTCCATAAAGTCACGAACGAAAAGGCGCTCTTTGATATTTTCTTCTGAGTAAAGCTGTCCACGCGGGTCAACAGCCAGCCCGCCGCGGGCGACCACTTCGGCAGCCAGCGGAATATCGGCGGTAACAATAAGATCACCGGGCTCGGTCAATTCGACAATTCTCGCATCGGCAACGTCAAAGCCCTGTTCGATCATCTCGAAGCTGATAAATTCAGACTCCGGAATCCGCAGCTGTTTGTTGGCGACCAGAATTGCCGGCACCTTAACCCGTTCGGCCGCCCGGAAGATAATATCGCGGGCCGCTCCCGGCAATGCATCGGCATCAACAAGAATTTTCACTTGCACCCCGTAAGCTCAAAAACTCGATTTTTTTTGCAGTAGTTACGAATCAGGCCAGCTGCCTCGCTTGCGAAACTGCAATAGTCGTCTGGCAAAAGCTTTTCAATACAGGCGATTGCCCTTGTTGTCGTAAAGAATGAAGGCGGGCATGTCTTTGACTTTGATGCGGTGAATTGCTTCCATACCGTATTCCGGGAAGTCGAGCACTTCTGACGAAATAATATTCTCTTTGGCAATCAGCGCTGCCGCACCACCGATAGTACCGAGGTAAAAGCCACCGTATTTTTCGCAGGCTTTCACGACACTTTCGGCGCGGTTACCCTTCGCCAGGGTCACCATCGACGCGCCACGGCTCATGAAGAAATCCATGTATTCGTCCATGCGCTGCGCGGTGGTCGGGCCGAAACTGCCAATCACATGACCAGCCGGGGTCTTGGCCGGCCCGGCGTAATAGACCGGGTGGTTTCTAAAATAATCCGGCAGCGGCTGACCGGCATTGACCATATCGAAAAGCCTTGCATGCGCCATATCACGGCCAACGATCAGCGTGCCGTTGAGCATTACCAGCGAACCGGCTGCATGCTTCGACAGCTGCAGCAAAATCTCGGGCATCGGGCGATCGAGATCGATGCTGGCGGCTTTCAGACTGCCGGTCTGGCATTTTGCCAGCAGACGCGCCGGATTGCGGTCGAGTTCTTCAAGGAAAACGCCATCGGCAGTAATTTTTGCCGCCATATTGCGATGCGCACTGCACGACACGCCAACCGATACCGGGCACGAACCGGCATGCCGCGGCAGGCGCACGACGCGGGCTTCAATGGCCAGGTGCGAACCACCGAACTGGGCACCCCACCCTGTTTCGGCAGCGATCTGCATGACTTTCGCTTCCCAGTCGAGATCGCGGTATGGTGCGCCTTTGCCGTCACCAGTGGTCGGCAGACTGTCGAGCCAGCCGGTCGAAGCCAGTTTCATCGTCTTCAGATTGTTTTCGGGCGAGGTGCCGCCGACAACAACGACGATCGTGTATGGCGGGCAGGCCGCAACGCCGAGACCGCCGATTTTTTCCTTGAGAAAGGCGGTCAGCGACTTTTCGTTGAGAAGGGCGCGGCTGCCCTGATGCAGCACGGTTTTGTTCGCCGATCCCCCACCCTTCGCCATAAACATGAAATGGTATTCATCGCCCGGCGCAAAGGCGATGTCGATCTGCGCCGGCAGGTTGTTGCCGGTATTCACCTCATCGAACATGCTCTTCGGCGCAACCTGAGAATAGCGCAGGCTGTTGTTACGCCAGGCAGCGGCAATACCTTCGGTGAGCAGTTTTTCGTCTTCACCGCCGGTCAGAACCTTTTCGCCGCGCCAGGCAAACACCGTGGCGGTGCCAGTGTCCTGACAGAGAGGTAGAAAACCTTCGGCAGCGATAACGGCGTTCTTTATCAGAGAACTGCAGACAAAACGCTCGTTATCGGCCGCTTTCGGGTCGGCGGCGATGGATGCCAGCTCATCAAGGTGGCCGGGGCGCAGATAAAACGACAGGTCGTGAAAAGCCTCTTCTGCCAGCAGCTTGAGCACATCCGGCTCGACAGTCAGAAACTGCCGCCCACCGATGCTTTCGCGTCTGATGCCTTTGTCGGTAAGCTTTCTAAAGTTGCATTTCACGGTCATATCTTTTTTCCTTCCCTTGATCAGGCTGCATGTTTTTGATTTACCCGACCACCCTGACTGCCGGCTTTCGCCTCATTCACTGAAATAAGTAATACCCTCGACACCGACGCCCTTTTTCGGGCCAACCATGCCAACAAGCATGTATTCTTTCCAGATCGGGTCGTAAACGTATTCCTGCCACAATCTGAAATTCTCGATCTGCCCCGACGCCTTAACGTGCGTGCGCGTGCCGGTGCAGAACATCTGCCAGTCGCCAATGCTGATCTTGTCTTTGCAGGCAACGCCAATCGGCACGTTGGCTGCAATCACCTTCTTCACTTTTTCCTCGACATCGTGAATGTTGATGTCGGGCTTCTCGCTGAACTTGATGACAAAACCATGCTTGACGTCTGAATGCAGCACCCTGCGCGTGTAGTTGTAGTCTGCCGCCAGAATGTAACTGGTGATGTCTTCGGCCGAGTGCGCCATGCGGCGGTAGATCGCGGTCTTTTCGGCGTGCGCCTTGATCTCAGCCGGAAACGGCCCGAAAACCGTCGGCCGGCAGACGAGCAGCTCTTCACCAATCGCAAAGATGATCTGCGCATTGTAGCCAAGCTGCTTATAAATCAGATCGAAATGCTCGATAACCACACGCCGGCCGTTTTCAACGACACGATTAACCGCATCGATAATCTCGAACGGCTGTTTGAAGGCCAATTCGTAGCGCACATCTATATGGAAAGTATGCGGCGCAAAGAAATTATCAGGCTGAAAATCGTAGATCGGCGTACTTTTCAGGTTGACGCCATCGTCATCGTTGGTCAGCTCCAGACCCGGGAAAAGGCCCTTGATCAGGGTCGACTTGCCCGAACCCTCACCGCCGATGATGCCGATCAGCAGATCGGTCGGCCCGAGATAGCGGCTGGCCAGAAGGCTGCCGAGCATATACAGTCTCGGCCGCCCGCGTGGCGCGTAGTAGGTCGAATACATCAATGTCTCGAAATGAGACATGTTGGAGTTCAGAAATGAGCCCTGCATATCAGAATTCTATGCCGAGCAGTGGTGCGTGCTGCTGCGCGCCGTAAATGTCGGTTTCGCCGGGGGCACCAGATGAAATCGGGCGTTTGATCGTGATCTTTACCGCATTTGCCGGAGCAAACCAGACAAGATTGAGAATATCGCTTTCGTCGATCTTCAGAACGCCGGCCATCTGCTTGCGGTTGATGATCTGCTGCGATTTGAACATTTCGTAGAACTCTTTGTTCTTGAACATGATATCGAAAGTCAGCTCATACGGGCCGGCATTCTTTGACCTGATGACCTTGGCCGCTTCAAGTATGTTTCTTTTCATTATCTTCTCCGATTTCCATTCAATATTAATTGGATGGTGTAGATTTCAAGGTATGCTTCGGCCTATCAGCCGGGTTGCTTTTTCTCCAGCGATTCGCTTCGCTCACAAGCTTCCGAAAAAGCAATCCCGTCTTCTCGCCTCGCAATAGTTAAATTGGAAACTCTTTTTTCAAGCTATTTCAACAGATCTCCGTCTTTGAAGGTCTCGATGCGATGGGTGAACAGCTTTTCACCGTTCGGGTCCATCAGGTGGTAGAGAGAGAATTCGAAGACCTGGCCCATCTTGATGTCAGACGGTGAGAATGGAAAAGCCAGATTGCCGGCCGTTGAAATGCGGCCTTCATAGCCGTAGTGCAGCAGGGTCGAGCGGGCCACGCTGCAGAGTGTGTCAGCCTGTTCCTGGGTCGGGCAGAGAGCTTCGATGATGATGCACAGTTCATGCGAGGTCGCGTTCTGCAGCGGTTCAAGCGCGCCCATGACGCCGTTTTTGCCATAAACGTGGAAAAACAGCTGTTTGTCGCGGTCTTCATCGGGCGACATTTCTTTGAGCTGCTGTTTGACTTCGCCGAGAATTTTTTCGATACCGGCGATCATGATCGGGTCACGGGTGCCGGCAATGCTGACGCTGCGATAGCCGATCGGCCGGGCGCCTTCAAGCTTGATCAGATATTTCGGGGTTGGTTCGAAAACACTGCCCTTCACTTCGACGCGGCCATCGCCAACGTCGGTGAACGAACAACCTTCGAGATTGATCGAACCACCCGGGCCGGGCAGATGATACGGGTCAGACTTTTCGTAAAGCGTGTGAGCAGCGGCTGATTCGCAGGTGAATTTACGTTTCGGGCTCAGCGCTTCGAGAATGAAAGAATCTTTCTTGAGAATACCAAGAGCGCAGTCAGCGCCGGAACCAGGAGTTGCGGCAATCGCGGCACATTCGAGAATCTTGCCCATGTGCAGAGCGAGACCTTCAGAATAACCCTTCATGACCGGCAAGGCGGCAAAACAGGCCGGGTCATAGCAGCGACCGGCCAGAACCACGTTACAGCCGTCTTTCAGTGCTTCAATAATCGGCTCGATGCCGATCTGAGCGACCAGATAGGTGGTTTCGTCGATCATCTGCTCAGTTACTTCCGGCACGCAGGCAAGCGGGCTGATGCGGCCTTCGCGCAGCGCTTTCTTTACGGCATCTTTGCTGACGTCAGAGGCGATAACGCCCATCTTGAAGCTCAGCTTTTCTTCTTTCGCGATTTCGACGATGATCTGGCGGCACCATTCAAGATGCGGCGCTGCACCAGAGCCGCCGGCAGTGCCGACAACAACCGGAATACCATTTTTAACGCCTTCACGGATCATAAAACGCAGATCGCGCTTAACAAAGGCGCGGTCGGTGAACGATTTGCCGGCGCCGAGATAATAAGGGCCAGGGTCGGTCGAACCGGCGTCAACGCCGATCAGATGGGGTTTTCTTTCCATGCCACGTTTGAACGAGGCTTCGGGAAACCCATAACCAAGAATCGCAGTCGGCGACAGAACTCTGAATTCTTCATTGTTTGACATGTTTATTTTACCCCGTTTCTCAGGCGCAGAACCGCCAGAATGCGTTCAAGTTCATTGTTGACGATATTGAAGCCTTCGTCGAAGCCCATGCCCGGTTTGGCAAGCATGCGTTCGGCACGCGCGGCCACTGCCAGATGCACGCAGATTCTCGCCGAAACGTCAGTTTCGTTGCAGGTGCCGCCCTGGTAGGCTTCCATGCCGTGTTTGCGGCAGTAGATAACGCTTTCGACGATATTGTGAATACCGCCCAGGTCGGGGGTCTTGATCTGAACCATGTGGCACGATTTGGCATCGGTAAAGTCGCGGACGTCTTCGAAAGTATTGCACCATTCGTCGGCAACGATCTTAACCGGCGAGCTGATGGCATGCAGGCGATCGGTGATCTTCTTCAGGCTGGCAATCTGCAGCTGTTTTTCTTCCATATCGACCGGGCCTTCGATGTAGAGGTTCAGGCCATCGGTGTCTTTTTCAAGAGAGGCGATGTAATCGGCGACTTTTTCCATGTTGTTGTCAAAAATCTGGCCGATGGTGCCATACACGTCGATGTGCAGATCGGGCCGGTAGCCCTCGTGGGTGCGCAGTTTTTTGACGCGGGCAGCAAGCCAGCGCACATACTCACGCAGTTTTTCACCGTTGCGGCCGAGTTTTTCCTCGACATTGTTGATCAGGCCGTGCGGCAGCACTTCGACGCCTTTGAGAATCATCTTGTCGACGTTGTCATATCGGTTATCGCCGGTCTGACCAAAAATCGGCACGCGTTCGGCAACGACCGGCAGCTTGTATTCCTGGCAGACGACTTCGCAGGGCATCAGCTTGAGAGCTTTGGCGCGGGCATCGAGCAGTGCCTGAGTCAGACCGTAACGGATCGCCGAATGCAGCGGTTTGCCTTCGATGACCAGTTCAGAAAAATGTTTCGCCATGTCTCTGAAAGTGCCGACTTCGCGGCCTTCGAGCAGCGGTTTGATATGCTTTTCGAGATACGGAACGTATTCTTCGGCCAGAAACAGCGGGTCGCGGCCACCGGCGCCTGAATACTGCACGGCGGCACAGTCGCCGCAGGCGATCTGACCATCTTCGAGCAGCAGCAGAACCGAAATGCTCTGACCGGCCTGTCTGATGCTCTTGAAACCGGGGGTTAGCGGTTCACCGACATAAACGAAGCCATCATGGCCAGCGCCTTTTTTGATGGCACGCTGGTCGTCGAAAAAAAACGAAGAAATACCTTTTGCGAACGTTGCTTTAACAATTTTCATCTGGGTCTCCCAACTAATGCGCCTTTGCTGATGGCATAAATGTCATCGGTAACCATCTGGAAACAAACGTTGCGGCCTTCTGCCTTCGCCCGTTCTTCCAGTTTTTCGCGGTGATAAGCCATGATATCGTCACTGAGGGCGAGATTGCCCTTGTTGAACACTCTGATAAAACCGTTGTTGTCGCGCATCGGCAGAATCTTGCCGTGATTGTAAACAGAAGGCGCGAACGGAACATCCATGACGCCGGCTTCGAAAGCGGCGACGATACCGGCTTCGATATCGCCGTTACCGAGACGGTAGACGGCTTCCATGATGCTTCTGACTTCTTTTTCGATCTGTTCGATTTCGACGCGGTGTTCGCTGCCGATCGGGAATTTCTGGTCGCGCAGCATGCTGACCGCCTGGCGGGTGCAGCGCAGGCCCTGCGCGTTGGCTTCCTTGGTCGGAATGCCCATCGCTTCGTGCGGCGACTTGACGATGACCTTGTCGGCACCGGCAAGAACGGCGACGGCAGCACCCCAGCTGATAACGCCGAAAGCTTTGGCTTCATCTTCGGGGAACCCGCCCATCCACTGATGGAAAACGGTTGTCAGTTCATAATCCTTGAAACCCTCGCGGGCAAAGAATTCGTGCGCCAGATTCTTCAGCGAAATCAGGGCTGCGACATCCTGAAACAGGTTGCCACCCTGACCGTAGCCGAGGGTGATCGATTTAACACCCTGACGCAGGGCCAGAATGCCTTCGATGATCGCGACGACGTGACTGACGAACGGCGGCACCAGAGTGCCGGTCAGCGGACCAAACGGTTCGCGGTTGATGTGAATGCCGTTTTCTTCGTAGATACCGACGAGGCGGTCAACGTATTTCCAGTCGTCGATCGACTTCTGCAGCGGCACTTTCTTGGTGTAGGGAATATTGTATGAAATCCCGCCGCCTTCATAGCTGGTAAAGCCGCCGGCAAGGGTAATTTCGGCGAGAAGTCTGGCATCGGGGGTGCCGTGGCGCACCTGAATCGGCGATTTGACCGCTTCGGTCACCTGGCGGCAGCCGGTGAGCCCGTGGTTGACTGCCGGAAAACCGTTGAGCAGTGAAGTGCGTGCCTGCAGTGATTTTTCGATACCGACGGCGGCTTCCTGGTAGCGGTTCTGGCGGGTGTAGGCGTCGATGGTGGTGGGCAGCAAATCGGCTTCGCCTTCATTTTCGAGATACTGCAGCAGTTTGATGTGGTCCTGAATCAGGGCGACGCCGGCGCGGGGCTGCAGCAGGGTCTTGCCTGCCTGTGAAGCCTTGCGCATGGCGACGGCGAAGTTTTTGGCTTCGGGAATAGCTTTCTGGTAGGCAATGCCCTCTTCGAGGCTCAGGCCATGGCCGGTTGGCCAGGTCTGCAGTATTTCCTGGCGGATTTCGTTGAATTTTTCGATGCTAAGCTTTGATGAACTCACGTTGGCAAGGCTCCTTAACTTCGTAATGTTGCGTTACAGTAAGTGATGAAACAGCGGTTAAAGCACATTGTCGTGGGAACTTTTCCGCCAGGTTACCTAAAAGTGGAAGAATATAGTCGTTATCAGTGAGATAAACGAACTTTTCGGGCAACAGCGGCGTCTTTTCGGTCGGCAGCACCGCCCGGTCAGGAATCGCGACCGCTGAGCCCTCGCGCGCCATGGCCGCCAGATAACCGCCGGTGCCGACGATACGGCTGACACGGCGCAGGTCTTTGCCGCTCTGGGCCCATACACGGCCTTTGGCGGTAAAAACTTCTTCGATGCTGCCGGCGTGGCGCATCAGCGAGTGATAGATGCAGGCCCCGGCCAGCAGACTGTCGTAATATTTTTCGATGGCATTGGCCGGCAGATGCCCGGTATTGGTGGTCAGGCCCATAACATAATTTTTCAGAGCCGCCAGCTGTTCGGTCGAAAAGTCAGAAACGGCCGCCAGATAGGCTTCGCCGGTTTCGAAGGTCGATTCGGCGCTGACGCGCATGCCCAGGTCACCTTCGACGGTGCGCTTGAGCTTTGGCTCGACGATGCCCTTCATGATCGTGCCAGAATCTGGGTTGTAGGCATCGGCGAACGAATAAAAGTCGGTGGTGGCACCGCCCATGTCGATCAGGGCAAAATTCTGCCAGCCTTCGATGTTTTCGCCGACCACGCGCACGAGATTGAGAACGGCGAGCGGCGTCGGCACGGGCTGAGTGGCAAAAGCGGCCACCAGACGATCGAGGCCTTTTCCGGAGACGATGCGATCGAGAAACACCCGGCGGATCGCTTCGCGCACCGGCTCGATGTTGAGGCGACCAAAATCGGGCATCAGGTTTTCGCAGATCACCAGTTCGCGGTCGGCGAGCAGGTCGCTGACGCGGTCGACGGCGGCGTTGTTGCCGGCATAAACGATGGTGCCGTTAAAACCGGAAGCCGCGAGTGCCTGAGCATTCTCGGTCACATAGCGCTCGTTACCACCGTCGGTACCGCCGCAGAGCAGCAGAATGTCGGGCTGAGCCTTTTCGATTCTGCTGATACAGCTGCGGGTCAGTCGATACGGGTATGAGGCGCAGATGCGGGCGCCGGCCGAAAAAGCCGCCAGGCGGGCGATCTGCAGCGACATCTCGGGCACCAGGCCAACCACGGCGACTTTGAGGCCGCCCTTCGCTGATGACGAAAAATAGACCGGGCATGGCGCATCAGCAGCGGTAAGGTTATGCCAGTCGGCACCCGGGCTGAGCTGCTGCACCACGGTAAAAAAGCCATCGGGCAGGTAATCGACGGTCGTCGGCGTCACGGCACGGGCCTCAACCACAAAGCGGTCTTCAGCGAGCCTGAAGATGGCGCCCTTGGTGTAGGTCGAGCCGATATCGACGCAGATTACCCGGTTACTGGTCATTTATCTGGCCTTTGCAGCAATATCTGCCTTGAGCATTTCAGAAACCTTTTCGAGCGAGCAGTCTGGCCCGAAAACGCGATCATAGCCCATCTTGAGAAACTTTTCTTCGACCTGCGGAAACGGCGTTTTGCCAACCACGAGATTGCCGCCAACGTAAAGAAGAAGATCTTCGAGGCCTTTTTCGATACATTTTTCACGCAGACCGGCGCAGTCGATTTCGCCATGGCCATACAGCGACGAAACGAGAATCGCCTTCGCGTCGGTCTCAATCGCGGCGGCGATGAATTCTTCCTGGCTGACCATGACGCCAAGGTTGGTAACCTTGAAGCCGGATTCGGTAAACCAGGCTTCGAGAATCTTGTTCCCGACCGAATGGCAGTCGAACCCGATCACGCCCAGTACAATATTGGTTGCTGACATAGTTATTTCCTTGTTTGGTTGATTAAACTTCTGATCAATTCTTCGAGATGCAGCAGTGAACCACGTTCAATCTGATATTCAAAATCAATCAGCTGACCGCCATTCAATCTGAAACGGTTGATTACCCTGAGATGCTCGCCAGAAAGCTGAGCAGCAAAACCAGGTGGCGTAACCAGCACCGATCTGTCTGAGACAAAGCTCTCAAATTCTTCGGCAGTTTCAAGCTCCGTATTGAATCCTTTTACATCGCCCTGAAAACCAGATTTCTGCAGCCAGCCCCTGATTATGGAAAAAAATCTGCCGCTCTGGTGCAGCACCCCTGCCCTGCTGCCATTTTCGAGTCTGGCAAGCGCGATCAGAGTTGCCTGGGTCGGGGCGACAATTACCGGTACAACTTTGCCAGCCATTTTCGGCGCCAGTTTGCGCAGTTCTTCGACATGATTCGAGGTTGTCAGAATAAGATCGAAAGGTTCGAGCATCGCATCGGCCGATGCGGCGGCATGCAGGTCGGTCAGTAGAATTCTGGCGGTATTCATGTGCGTCAACATCGCCAGTTGCTTTTGGTATATACCAAGCGCTTCCGGGTTGCAGTCGACCGACGCGATGGCAAAGTGCGAAACCTGTTCGCGGCGGCGGGCAAGCATCAGACCAAAAAGGTCATTGATCTGCTTGTAATTGAAGCCAAGATCTTCGAGGTCGATGATAGCATCGGTCAATATCTGGTCTGCCTGTTCAGCCCGGCTTGGATAAGAAGAGGCGCCAGAAGCGTTTTCAGCCACAGCAGATCCCGAGGCCCCGATAACCGGCTCAAATTCTTCAGTATCCGGCCGTAATTGATTTCGACCTCTTAAAACACGTAAATTGTCACCCAGACTTCGACTTCTTATACCATTTGCCAGGTTGGCACTGACTTCATCCGGATCGCCTGAACCATTTGTCCGTTCAGTCTGAGTTTTTGCCAGATGGCTCTTACCATTTGCTGAACAGTTCTGGCGATTCTCGCGACTGCCCGCGCCCGATGAACCGGCAGCTTTTCGGCGGGTGTCGCTGCCGAGGTCTTCACTTTTATAATCAGCGTGGGTATCGGGAGGTCCGTCATAGACTTCGCCTTCAGTGTCGAGAGCGACGGTGCTGCCGCGACCACGGGCCGCCACGATATACCTCTGGTGCACCAGCGACTCATAGGCCTTCTTGACCGTACCACGGGCAATCTTAAGCTGCAGCGCCAGTTCGCGCTCGGGCGGCAGGTGCTCGCCACGGCGCAGGCGGCCAGACCTTATAAGAGCAGCAATCTGCTCGCTGATCTGCCTGTATATAGGCGTTTCTGAGCTTTCGTCGATTTTAAGGCGAAGATACAATTTATTTGCCCCGGGAATATTTTGGTATAGTCCAATTGGACTATATATACCAATCGACAAAAAGTCAACCGCTCTTAAGTTTTTAGTAAAAATCAAAGCAAGATGTGCTATTCTCGTTTCGCCTGCCAGATCAGCTGTTGGGCAGAGATAGACTTTCGCGGGAGGGCCAGCATGGCCAGAGAAATCGAGAAGAAACTTAAATTCGAAGAAAAATTGCGCGACCTCACCTTTCAACTACTCTCATGCAATGATGTTTCCGCTTTTCTGATGGGCATCAGGGCCGAACTTCTCGAACTTTTCAACGTGCAGGCTTTTTCGATATACATCTTCGACAAGGAAACCGACGAACTGCGCGCCCGTTTTGGCTCTAACAATGATCTCGAAGAGATTCACATTCCGGTTTCACCGGCGAGTCTTGCCGGCTATGTTGCCATGACCCGCGAAGTCATTCAGGTAAATGATGCCTACGACGACGACGAGCTGCGCGCCATTACCGTCGGCCTCAAATTCGACAAACGCTGGGATAAGGCCAATAAATTCCGCACCAAATCGGTTCTCGTCGCACCGCTCGATTTCAAAGGGCACCTTCTCGGGGTCATGCAGCTGATCAACAAGCTCGAAGACGAAACCTTCACCACTTTCGACCGCTCGGCCTGCCAGAAGTTCGCACGCACTCTCGCCCTGGCGATGTTCAACGTTCAGCGTCTGACACAGACCAGAAGCATGCCGGGCAAATACGATTATCTGGTGCTCAATAACAACCTGACCCAGCAGGAACTCACCCAGGCCATGCAGACAGCCCGCACCATGCGTGAGCCCCTCGAAAAAATTCTGCAGACAAAGTTCAATATTGACCGCGGTACAATCAACAACGCCCTGAGTTTTTTCTATAAAAAACGCTTTGTTCCTTTCCAGACTGATATCAAGATCGCAACCGGCCTGCTCGCCGACGTCAAACCCGATTATCTGCGCAAACATTTCTGGGTGCCGATCATTCTTGAAAACGGTGAGACAGCGGTTCTCGTCACCGACCCGAACGAAATAGACCGCATGGATTCTGTGGCGGCTGTAATGCGCGGCAACCGCTACACGCTGCTGATCAGCTCCCACGAAGATATTCTCAGATTCATCGACCACTGGGAACTGGGCGGCGCCAGCCAGCAGCCCGGCCGAACCGCAGCACCCGCAGGCGCCCCATCTTCTCAGCCGGGCAAGCCTGTTTCCGGAAAAAGCGCGACCGGCGCAAAAGCTTTGCAGACTCAGTCAGTCCGCCAGGTCGACGCCTACGATTCAATGATCGATGGCGATGAAGCTGAGGGTGACGGTACCATCGTCAGACTTGCCAATCAGATTATCGAAGAAGCTTACACGCATGGCGTTTCAGACATTCACATCGAGCCCTGCCGCGACAAGGAAACCCTGGTCAGATACCGAAAAGACGGCTCCTGCTACACTGCTAAAACCCTGCCTTACAATCAGGGCGCCCCGCTGATTTCGCGCTTCAAAATCATGGCAAACATCGATATCTCGCAGCGGCGCATTCCGCAGGACGGCAAAATCAGGACCAATGTGCAGGGCCGGATCGTCGAACTGCGCGTCGCCACCATGCCGACCGTCAACGACCAGGAAGACGTCGTGCTGCGCATTCTCGCCAGCGCCGAACCCTGGCCGCTCGAAAAACTCAACCTGATGAAACCGACGATGAATCAGTTCAAAGCCGCGCTTGAAAAGCCATACGGCATGATTCTCGTCGTCGGCCCCACCGGTTCAGGCAAAACCACGACTCTGCACGCCGGCCTCGGCTACCTCAACCACCCGCAGAAAAAGATCTGGACCGCTGAAGACCCGGTCGAAATCACACAGTATGGGCTGCGTCAGGTTCAGATCAACAACAAGGCCGGCCTGACCTTTGCGGCCGCCATGCGCTCATTTCTGCGCGCCAACCCAGACGTCATCATGGTCGGTGAAATGCGCGACATCGAGACTGCCAGTATCGCCATCGAAGCCTCGCTGACCGGCCACCTGGTATTATCGACGCTGCACACGAATTCGGCGCCCGAGACGGTCAACCGCCTGCTCGACATGGGCCTCGAACCGATCTATTTCGCCGAAGCCCTGATCGGAATCATGGCGCAGCGCCTGGTCAAGTCATTCTGCCCGGCCTGCCGCACCCCGCATGCGCCGACTGCCGAAGAAAAGCGCACCATTATCGAAGAATTCGGCCCCGAATTATGGAACCAGCGCATCAAAGTGCCGCTCAACGAATGGGAAAACCACTTTAAAATGTACAAGGCCAACGGTTGCGAAAAGTGCAATTACACCGGCTACAGCGGCCGCCTTGGCATCTATGAATACCTGCACAATTCTGACGACCTCAAACGCCTGATCCACAATAAGGCCAGAGTGGCCGAAATTCGCCAGAAAGCCACCGAAGAAGGCATGTGGACCCTGAAAATGGACGGTATCACGAAGGTTCTTAAAGGCGAAACCTCGCTGCAGCAGATAATGGCCGCCGCCATGAAGTAATAAAACCGCCCGCTGCCAGGTTTTAACTGTCAGCGGGCGGCTTCGAAAAACGACGAAGCGTCAGTTATTATTCGCCGGCGATCGGCTGATCGAGGTGACCGGCTCTGACAACCTTATATTCACCGGTCTCGGTATTGAGATCGTAAATATTGAAGTTGGTTTTGATATCGAAACCTTCGGTATGAACCGCAAAATTGACCGAAGCCGAACCCTTTACTTCACAACTGCGGATGCGATGAAACACATAGCACGGCCAGACCAGCATGGCTGCGCCATCATAGGCAAGTTCGCCATCGATGACGATGCGATCCGGGGTAACATCAACCTTGAGAACACGCCCGAATTTCTTCGTATAGATCTCGACATGGCGCTCACCATGAAGAACCATAAGATTGTCGGCCTGATAAGGGTGCATATACCAGGGGCGCTTAACTTCGCCAACCGGCCCGGGCGAAACGGCCCCGGTGGTATGAATTACCCGGTCGAACGCATCGACATGTGGCAATTCTTTCTTTTCGAGACAATCAAAATTTACGCCAGGGGTGCGGCGCAGAACTTTCAGCGGAATAATCTTATAAAGGCCTTCGATTTCCTGTGCTACTTTGGTTGCAGGCATTTTATCCTCCAGAAAATATTAATTACATGATTAATTTCGAACAGTATAGCACACAGCAGTCACTTCGCTCTCAATATCAGATACCCGCAAACGCACTGAATGCCATGCTTAGCAGCCATTATGCTTTAATTCAACTACAGTTTAACTGAAAAGCCTCCATGTAATTATCGCTCTGGGAATCAACCGGAAAGAAATACGAGCATCCTTAATCAGCAGGGATTTCAGGCTTTCCTGGCGGCTAAAATGAAATTTACCTGATCAGACAAACCTGTGATAGAATCAACGTTAAAGATCAGCAACCGGCAAAAAATGGATCAAGGGATACAAAAGAGAAACAGCGGAATGATCGATAAAAGGGCAAAAAACAAATTTCTGCAGCAGGTGGCTGCACAGCTTCTTTTGCTTTTTCTGCTACTGTCTTGTTTATCGGCAATTGCCGGTGGCACTGATGAGCCCCAGCTGCTGTCGAACGATGAGCGGTCGTGGCTGAGAAAGAATGCGCAACATCTGCAGCTCTGGTTCAACGACAGTTTTCCACCGCTCGAGTTTGCAGACAGTAACCAGAATTTCACCGGTCTGGGCGCAGAAATTATCAGACTGATCGAAAAAGAAATCGGCTTCACCTTCCCGCAGGTTCTCTGCCACGACTGGAACAGGCATCTGGCTGCTCTGCAAGCCGGCGAATGCGCAATTGCACCCACCATTGTCGAGAATGAAGAGCGGTCGCGCTATGCTTATTTTTCTGCCGCCTATGCGCAGGTCCCGGTGGTTATAATTTCAACACCGGGTTCAGGCTCGAAAAAAACGCTCAAAGACTTTGCCGGCAAAAAAGTTGCAGCAGTAGAAGGTTACGCGACCGAAGGTTATCTTAAGGGCTTCAAAGAAGCAAAACTTGAAGTCGTGACGGTGCCTGATGTAACAGAAGGCCTGCAGGCAGTGGCATTCGGCCAGGTCGATGCCTACGTCGAAAATCTTGCGGTCGCGTCACATTACATCAGCCACCACGGAATCTCTAATCTTAAGGTGGTTGGAACCACCGATTTCAACTTTGTTTTCCGCATTGCTGTCAGCAAAAAATACCCACTGCTGTTTTCAGCCATTCAGAAAGGCCTTGCCAGGGTTGCCCCCGAAGAGCTTGCCAGAGCCAGAAAGCAATGGATAACCCTGCATGTCGAACGTGGCATGTCTTCTGACACTGTTCAACTTCTTAAAATAACCGGAATATTCCTGACTATTCTGATTTTAAGTCTGCTGCTGATTTCCATACTGCTGAAACGAAATCTCAATGACAAGATGATCAAGCTGCAGGCCGCACAGAAAGAGGCTTCAAACAACGAGTTGAGATTCAGATCGCTGTTTATGCAGGCACCTTTGCCGCTTGTCGAAGTCGATTCGACCAATCGTGTTCTCAGTCTCAACCACTCTTTTGAAGAAACCTTTGGCTATAAGGTAGAAGATTCTCCAACCATCGAAGACTGGTGGCCACAGGCGTATCCAGACCCAGCCTGCCGGCAGGACGCCATGGAACGCTGGGCCAGGGCAATCGCGGCCAGTGAGAACGGTAGAGTAAAAGCTGAAGAGTATGAAGTGACCTGCAAAAACGGGCAGAAGAAAAGAATAATGATCGGTGCCAGCATTATTGGTGACCGTCTGCTGGCATCTTTCTACAACATCACTGAGAGAATAAAAGCAGAACAGGCACTGCGGCAGAACGAAGAAAATCTGCGCGTCACGCTCAATGCGCTTGGCGAAGCGGTCATTGCCACAGACACGCATGGCATTGTTTCGCGCATCAACCCCGCGGCTGAAAAACTTACCGGCTGGAAAGCCAACACCGCGATCGGAAAGCCCCTTTCAGAGATCTATCACCTTGTCGATCCGCTCAGTCGCCAGCCGATAGAAAACCCCATAACCCGCCTGACAGGCAACCAGGCAGATCCCGGGCCAGCAGGCAATGCTCTACTGCTCGCAGCCGACAACCAGGAGTATCTGATAAACTCATCATGTGCCCCAATTAAAAACGACGCCCATGAACTTATCGGCCTGGTTCTGGTTTTCAGAGACATTACCGAAGAAGCAGCCCTGCAGGAGCAGCTCAGACAGTCTCAGAAGATGGATGCGATCGGGCAGCTCGCCGGAGGCATCGCCCACGACTTCAACAATATGCTTGCCGGGATAATTGGTGCCGCTGAATTGTTACAGCCTTTTGCTCAGCAGGAACCAAAAGCGGCTGGCTACCTCAAAACCATTATCGAAGCTTCTAACCGTTCTTCATACCTTACTGCCAAGCTTCTGGCATTTGCCAGAAAACAGCCGATTCATCTGAGCCCACTGAATGTGTTGTTCCCACTGCGTGACGCCGTAGAACTTTTTCAACGCACAGTCGACAAGCGTATCAAGATTGCATTTGAAATCGAAGAAGAAAACCTGCCGATTACCGGCGATTTCCCACAGCTGCAAAGCGCTTTTCTCAATCTACTGCTGAACTCTTCGCAGGCGATGCCCGAAGGCGGAATCATTTCGATATCAGCCCAAAGAGTATATCTGGATAAGCCATTTCGTGCGTCATCACAGATTGAGCTCACAACCGGTCATTACGCAAGGGTTGAAATAAACGACACCGGCTGTGGTATTCCGGCAAGCCATCTGCCACATATTTTTGAGCCATTTTTTACGACCAAAGCACCCGGCAAGGGCACCGGGCTTGGATTGGCTGCGGTTTTTGGCACGATACAGCAGCATGCCGGGGCAATCGATGTCTACAGTCAACCTGGCGCCGGGGCCAGCTTCAGACTCTTTTTTCCGATAATTACGCAGAACGAATCCGCTGAAAAACGGGCCATAGACGGCTTAATCAGTGGCAGCGGCACCGTCATGCTTGTCGACGATGAACCGATGATCAGATTTGTGGCAGGAAACATTCTTACAGAGCTTGGCTACCAAACCATCGAGGCTGAAAATGGTCTGCAGGCCACCGAAGTCTTCAGGCAACACCATAAATCGCTGAGTCTGGTCGTTCTTGATATGGTGATGCCCAGCATGAATGGGAAAGAGTGCTTTTTCGAACTTAAAAAAATTGATCCGGCAGTTAAGATTCTTGTCTCTTCAGGGTTTTCCGGCGACGAGGACGTTGAAGCCATGAAAGAGGCCGGAGCCAGATGGTTTATCAGAAAGCCTTTTACGGCAGCAGAACTCAGTAAGGCAGTTGCTGAAGCTATCAGAAACTGAAATCAGTCTTTTAGTGCCCCGCTGGTTATTCCCTCGATTATCTGCTTTTGAAACAGCCAGAAAAGAATGATAAGCGGCAACGAACTGATCGAAGCGCCTGCCATCAAAGCCCCCCAGTCAGTTGCATGCGGACCCTGAGCCAAATAAGCCAGTGCCACCGGCAGGGTTCTCACTGTTGCACTGTCGGCAAAAATCAGTGGAAAAATAAACGAGTTCCAGTTGATGATAGCGGTGTTGATGATCAGAACGGCAATGGCGGGGCGGCTCAAAGGGGCGACCACATGCCAGACAATCGCAAATTCACCGGCCCCGTCAGCTCTGGCGGCGTCTTCGAGATCTGCAGGCAGGTTTTCGATGAACTGCTTCATGAGAAAAAGATTGAAGCCATCAACGCAAAACGGCAAAATCAACGCCCAAAGTGAATCATAGAGCCCGAGTCTGACCATAAGGTCGAGCAGAGGCACCATCAGAGTCTGCCTTGGTATCATCAGGGTCGCCAGCACCAGCCAGAAAAGCGCCTTTTTATAAGGAAAGCGGTAACGGGCAAAGGCATACCCGACCAGCAGCGAAAAAACCACATTGGCGACCAGAACGGCAGTCAAAACAAGTACACTGTTCAGCAGAAATGCCGGAAACCCGGCATCGCCGATTATCAGTCGGTAAAATTCAAGCGTAAAGCTGCCGCTGCCGTCAGACATACCCGGTTCATGGCGCATGAACGAACGAACAACCATGTACAGCCACGGATAAAGATAACTCAACCCGAGAGCGGTCAGCAGAGCCAGAATACCGGATTGTTTCCAGAATTGCGTCTTCATTGGCGCCCCCCCCGCATCGCCCGCATCTGCAGCAACGAAAAGACGAGTATGACAACCAGCAGCACAAAAGCCATCGCTGAGGCATAACCCATTTCATGATAGCGAAAAGCGGTCTCATACAAGTGATGCACAAGAGTGTCGGTGCTGCCAACCGGGCCACCCCGTGTCAGCGTAAAAATCTCGGCAAAAACCTGCCAGTTGCGAATTGTATTAACCGTAAGAATAAAAATGGTCATATAACGTATCTGCGGCAGAGTGATATGGAAAAACTGCTGCCAGTCAGAAGCGCCATCAACGTCGGCGGCCTCGTAAAGTTCCACTGGCACGGCTTTCAGAGCGGCAAGATAGAGAACCATATAATAGCCGGTATAAACCCAGATGTTCATCACGATAATCGCCGGCAGTGCCAGCTCGCTGTCGACCAGCCACGCCTGGGCAGAAACCCCGACAATTGCCAGCAGACGGTTAAGAATGCCTACCGGTGCATAAACCGACTTAAAAATTGTGGCTGTGACCACGATCGAAATGATCGACGGCAGAAAAAAAACCGAGCGGAAAAACTGACTGCCACGTTTCAGAGAATTAACCAGCAGAGCCAGCGCAAGAGCCAGAGCCGTAGTTACCGGTGTCGTGGCCACGACAAAAACGAGTGTATTGAGAAAAGCTCTGGCAAAGCCATGATCAGTCAGCAGTCTCAGATAATTCTGCAGACCGGCGAATTTAAACAATGCCGGCTGAAAGGCGTTGTAACTGCAGAAGCTCAAAATGAACGAAAAAACCAGAGGGTACAACCAGAAAATCAGAAAGGTTAACAGCCATGGCGACAGAAACAATAAGGTTTTCTGGCCCCTTTCGATCGGGCTGGCATTTTTGCCGGCAGAAAAAACAGAATTTCCAGTCGCGGTAACCCGGCTGACATACAGCAGATAAACAGAAAAAAGCAGAATCGCCACGGCAAAAAGCGAGAGCAAAACGAGCAGCCACAAGCCTGGCTGCCCCGAGGCGCCCTGCTCACCATCAGACCCTGCTGGTCTGCCAGACCCAGCCTGTTTTTTTACCAGTCTTTGCTCGAGCCCGGCATATCTGGCAACGGCTTCAGAAAGAACCTTGTCGGCCGGCGTGCCGTAGATGGCTTTTTCGACAGCTTCGTTGATAATTTTCTCGATCTCTACCCAGGCTGCAACAACCGGTGGATGCCGGGCAGTTTTCATCTGTTCGACAAAAACCTGCATTCTCGGGTCAGCGTGAAAAAATGGGTCGGAATAGGCTTTCTGGTCAGCCGGAAAACTGACCATCGCCTCACGGGTGATCGGCAATGTGTTTGACGCGGTCGCAAGAAAACGGATAAAGCGTGCGGCGGCTTCGGGATTGCGACAGCCCTTGAAAAGCGTGAGAACCTGACCACCAAGAAAAGAGGTCGAAACACCCCTGTCCTCTGCCGGACGCGGGATCATGGCAACGCCAAAATCAAGTTGCGGAGCGTCAATCGGGTATCTGGCAAAATTCCATGAGCCTGAAATTGCCAACCCGAGGTGCCCCAGCTTAAAAGCTTCGTCGAGCAGATCCTGCTTTTCGCAGTAACTGAAGTCCTTCAGCTGCAGATAAAAATCGAGAGCCTCGCGGGTTGCCGGGCTGCCGAAAACAAAACTTCCATCCGGATCGAGAATACGGCCGCCATTACCCCAGACAAAAGGCATGAATTTTTTGTAAAGAATGTGCCCCTCACCGGCGTTCATGCCGAAACCGTAAACACCTGACTTCGGGTCGTGAATCAGACGGGCGGCAGTGAGCAGTTCAGCCCATGTCCGCGGTGGTTCATCAGGGTTCAGACCTGCCTGCCGCAACAGCCGCCGATTATAAAAAAGAACCCTGGTGCTGACCAGCCATGGCAGACCAAACACCCGGCCGTCACTGGTAACCGCATTCCACATCAGGTATTGCCGCTTCAGGTCTGCAGTCTGACTTGAAATATCGAGCAAAGCACCCTCAGACATGAAGCGGCCCATCCAGGTCGAGCCCAGTTCACAGATATCGGGCGCTCTGCCATTGGCCATGGCAATAACGACCTTGTCAAAGCCATTGCCCCAGTTCATCTGTTCGCTGCGAATCTTTATCCCGGGGTTTTCCTGCTCGAAGCGCTCAATTACCGGCAGAATGAATTTCTGATCCCAGAAATTCCAGAATATCAGTTCTTCGCCGGCCTTTGCATAGGTGCAGACCAGCATCAACAAAAAAAGAACCAACATTATGCGCCAGTTTCGAAACATCGACCTTTTTTAGCAGCAACCCCCGGCAAAAGCAAGCCATTTAATTGCCTGTCTCCTGTAAACAAAACGCGTACCGAAGCGTTTCCGGTACGCGTCCTGCTGCAAGGAAGATGAAGAATCAGTTTCCGGCTGGAGCGGCAGAGGCAGCTGATGCGGTAGCCGGTATCACAGGAGCAGCGGCTCCGGCAGAAGTCACCGGGGCCGGTTTGCAGTCTGCTTTTCCTGCCGGCAGCCCTCTGGCGTCTTCAGGCTTCTTCAGAGCCAGGCCAACGATTCTCTTAAGACCTTTTTTGACGCTGTTACGCATCTTCGGGCTGGCAACCGCACCGGCCAAAAGAGACAGGGATATAATCAGAGCAATATATGTGGCCCACGGGGTTTTCTTTTCGGCAAATGGGTCATCAAACGATCTGATGGCCCCAGAAGGCAGTTCGGCCATTTTCGTCAGCGTCTTGCCGAACGCCATGTTTATCTGAGCGCGGGTATTCACGGCCCAGCCATTGGCGTCGAGAATCGCACCCAGATTTCTCTGGCGCAGACGAAGAGCGGCCATAAGCATTGCAGGGCCCGAAATGAGCAGCAGAATGCCGATAATTGCCAGCGGCATCTGCCACCAGGCAAGACTCATGAAACCGGAAACAACTGAAGCGACAGCCGAACCAATGGCGGCCAGAGCCAACCCGATGGCTGCGAAGATCCCTGCAAACCTGCCGGCATCGAAAGGCGTTGGAGGCGGTGCATCAGGTTTCGGAGCTTCAATTTTTGCCCCCGCTTCGTTAACCGAAGCCGAAAGAGAGTCGGTCATCGACTTGTCTTTGGAAGCGGCAAATTTTTCGATCTGTTCGTGAATCATGCGCCCCAGACGTTTGTATGGCGACCAGAAAGCCTGTCTGATGCTGATCGGGTGATCGATGATCCTGACGATGGCGGCATCCCAGTAATTGCCGGCCCGATCGACAAAAAGACCATTACGCCCGGTAGTCAGCTGATCTGAATCACCGTCGGTAAAAGCAGCAGCAATCGTCATTTTTTCTGATGATCCCTGTCTGACACAGTCGCAGTAAACCAGAAAAGTGTTGCAGGCAGCTGCCATGGCGCTGTGCCTGGCGGGATCTTCGACTTTTACGGCCAGCTCGCAGCTGCGGCTGTCCATAAACAGAGTTCCGGCCTGAAAAACAGCTTTATTTTTGCCGCCATAAAAGTCTTTGAACACCACAAAATTGTTCAGCAGCTGATAGATAAAGCGATAATAACGAACCAGACGGTCAACATTGCTGATCGCATTGAATTCGGCCTCGACCGCTTTGTCTCTGGCGATAAGATCGCTGAGAGTCTTACCGCTTGGAGCTGCAAGCAGTTCTTTTACTCTGGCCAGCCCAAGCTTTTCGACTACGTCACCGGCTTTCTGGGCCTGCCAGGCTTCGTAGGCAGCAAAACGGTTTTTGATAACCAGCCAGCCCGATTCAGACAATTTATCAGCGGCGCCAGCATAAGGCTTTGCGATTCTGGCGGCAAATTCATTTATTTCAAGGGCCCAGGCCGGGTTGACCTTCTCGGTCAGAGGTAATGTGCCTTCAGGGCTTACAACCGCCAGTGGCAATTCTTTCAACTCCGGTGTAGAGGTCGAAAGACTCCTCTTAAGAATCGCCACAAATTCGCCTTCAATATTGGCACTGGCGGCGGCAAATTTATTATCATAGGCTGCCAGTCGGCATCTGACAAAATAATCATCGATGCGTGGCTTGAGAGTGAGGTAAACTGCTGCAAGAGCCGGAGTATCGGCACCGGCAAACATGATGTCAGCAGCTTTGTCTTCTGCCTGCTTCTGCCAGTTCACATAAGCGGAGGCCTCGGCCAGAAATCTGTCGAGAAGCGCCTGCGAGATACCCGGCAGACCGCTGCGATCTGCTTCGCTGCCAAGGCATGCAATGATATCGGCAATCGCCTGACGGATTTTTTCGTCAGAAGAAATCTCAGCCGGCACGATACCATCACCATTAAAGGCATTCGCGGCAAAAATCTTTTTCGTATCGGCAAGGTCAGCCAGGCAGATAGACGTTTCCTGCGTCTTGCCAAGATTGTTGAGAATCTGACGGGCAGAAGCGTACAACGCCTTACCTTCGGCTGTTTCCTGATTGATGATTTCGAGAGGCATGGCTTCAGACGGCTTGATAAGCACTTCTGGGTTCTTCAACATTGCGCAGACCCACTTCAAAGAAGCCAGCAGCTCTGGTATCTTGATGCGACGATCCTTGTCTGAGTCGATATAATCAAGAGTCGTTCGATCGAATTCGATATTGTTCGTCGGGCAGGTCATTGCCGCCCAGAGTTTCGGGTCCAGCTGTTCCAGTGATTTTAAATCTTCTGCCGTCTCAAGACTTACCTGATCAAGACCGCCATAGCGAAAAAATTTCCAGCGATGCGCCCCGTTGCCTGCTGCCATATCCCTCTCCTTACAGAAAATAAGTCACGCCATTCTAACCCAGAAACAAATTTAATTAAACCGAGAGAAACCCCATTATGTGGTTTTTCGTGGTTGAGGTCGCCAGAATCATGGTAGATTTGATGAAGAAGAGGTGTTTTATGAAAAATGGATCACGCAGAAACTCCTGGTTGTCAGTGGCTTTAATCGCGGTTTTATCTGTTATGAGTCTGCAGACACGAACTTTATCAGGACAGGAAAACGCTGAAATGAATAAAAAACCGACCACGCCGGTCATTATCGCAGTCGACCCGGGTCACCCTTCTGAAACCAGCAATGGTTGCGCACATCATGGGCTGACCGAACTGCAGATCTGCTGGGATATCGCCCTGAAACTGGAAAAACTCATCAATTCGCAGGCCGGCCTGAAGGCTGTCAAAACCAAAGATCGCGTCGATTTGCTGGTAACCAACCGCCAGCGCGCCGAAATCGCCAACGCTGCCGGTGCTGCCATCATGGTCAGACTTCACTGCGATTCAGGCAAAGGCACCGGCTGCACGGTCTACCACCCCGATCGTCAGGGTACGGTCGATGGGGTAACCGGCCCGTCACAGTCTGTTATCGATAAAAGCCGCACTGCCGCCGAAGCAATGCAGAAAGGCCTTGCCGCCATACTTGGGCAGAATCTGCATTTAAACCCGGTCAAAACCGATTCAGTCACCTTCGTCGGCGCCAAACAGGGTGCGCTGACCGGTTCGATCTTCTCGCAGGTTCCTGCCGTCGTTGTCGAAATGGTTTACCTCAATAACGCCTCCGATGCCGCCTTCATCAAAGACCCGCAGAACCAGGAACTGATGGCCGGAGCCATCATGCGGGGCATTCTCGAGTATGTCGCAAACAACCGAAGCGACAACGTTCAGGCCGGCGAAATCGAGACAATCGGCTCAATCGATGCGGTTGCCAGCCAGACCATGACCAGCTGCAGATATATTGTAAAATTGCTGCGCATACCGCACTGCAAACGAGGGCCCGAAAATTGCCGGCTCTGCCGCGAAAAAAATATTCTGCGCTGGCACCTGCTCGACATCGACCCGCCCGATCAGGATCGTGTTCAACGCCCGGTCATCGAAATTGAAATTGCCGGCGAGAAACAGTTCAGGGTTTTTGACGTTATCAAAACTTTTGAATCCGAGGCCGATGCAAGAAAATACCTGGCAGAAAAAAGTTTTCCAGGCCTGATCTGGGATTCCCGGAGCGAACCGGAAAATTGACTTTGCCCAGATCGGTTTTTATTATCTGCACCATTTTTTTCAAACGGTGCAAAGCCTGCTGCACCATTTATTCTATTTTTGCCACTTTTTACCATGCACAATTTTTGTAATGTATTTTTCAGGGAAAATTGCTATCATACCCTGCGAATATTTCAGGCCGGGCAGTTCCGGCAGAGCCTGGAGAACAGATATGATCGAGATTATCAGAGTCGCCACCCGCGAACAGATTCAGACAGCCGCCTTACTGGCGGCCGAAATCTGGCAGGAACACTACACTCCGATTATCGGCGCCGGTCAGGTACAATACATGATCAGCCGGTTTCAAAGCCCTGAAGCGATAACCAGCCAGATCGACAGTGGCGAACTCGTCTATTTTCTCATTCATTTTGTCGGCAATGCCGAAGGTTATTTTGCCATTCAGCTGCGCCCGACAGAAGTATTTCTCAGCAAGCTTTACGTGAGGGCCCGCATGCGCGGCCACGGCCTGGCTGCCAGAGCCCTGCAGTTCGTCAAGGCAGTCGCGGCCGACAACTGTCTTAAGCGCATCAGCCTGACGGTGAATAAAAACAACCGCCTGGCTTTACAGGCCTACGAAAAGCTTGGTTTTACCAGTGAGGGCCCCACCGTAACCGATATCGGCGGCGGCTTCGTCATGGATGACTACATTCTCGCCCTCAATATGACGAAATAATCGCCTGAGCGGCCGCCTGCCAGTCAGCGAAACGCGACAGCCGCAGCGCCAGCTCGTCAGGAAAAAACTCAGAAACGAACAGTTGCCGCCCCTCAACCGGCAGCTGCAGCCACAAGGCATAGGCGTGCAGCAGATGATGCGGCGCCCCCATTTCTTCAATGTCTTCAGGGCCGAGCTGATCGTTGCAACGCTTGATAAAATACAACCCATCATTGGCGTAGAGCTTATCGCCCACCAGCGGAAAACCCAGATGCGCAAGATGCGCCCTGATCTGATGCTTGCGCCCGGTTTCGAGCCTTACCAGCAGCAGGCTCTCGTTGCCGCTGACACCTAGTCGAAAGACTTCGCTGCGCGCCGCCTTTCCCTCACCTTCAGCTGCCGGCAGCATCTTATAGCGCACCGGCGGTTCACCGGCCTCTTTGAGAGGTTGATCGATCATGACGTGCGACTGCGGGAAACTGCCGGCAACAACTGCCAGATAAAACTTTTCTTTGAGAATCTGGCCAGGATCGCGCCTTAACCGACGGTTGGTGAAATTCTTTTTCATAAACAGCATCAGACCACTGGTTTCGCGATCGAGCCGGTGCAGCGGGTTAAGGTCGGGCAGACCCTCATCGCGGCGCAGAATTGCGGTCATTGTCTGAAAAATGAAACGATGATTGCCGTGAACCGGCAGATCGGCCGGCTTACTGACCAGAATCAGATTCTCGTTTTCCCAGATCTTGTGATAACGGGTGTCGAGGTCGCGTTCGTAAAAATCAGGAATACAGAACTGCAGTTCATCGCCTGGCTTAAGAACCAGCTCCGGCTCAGCCACCAGACCATTAACCTTCAACTGACCGCTGGTAATGCGGTCGAGCCAGACAGTGCGATCACAGTAGGTAAAGCGCCTGGCAACCGATTCAATAAGAGTATCACCGGCTGAATGCTCGGTTATTGAAGTTTTGAGTTCGAGGCAAAACCTCATTTTCAGACCTTATCGAGGTTGGTAATGCCGAACGGAATATGAACCGAGGGAATACTCTTGCCCGATGCCGATTTGAGATGCACCATCTGGTCGTCAAAGAAAATATGCGGGTGCATTACCTCGAGAATTCTGCGTTTCTCGATACCACCGAGAAAGAATGCCTCGTCGATGTGCATTTTCCATTTTCGCAGCGTGTTGATGGCGCGTTCATGGGCCGGAGCACTGCGGGCGGTCACGATGGCAATCCGTAAGAACCTTTTATAACCCTTTATCCGGCGCTCCTGCAGACGATCAAACTTCTGGAACACCGACAACTGTTTGAAAAGCTTGAACAGCGGGCCCGGGTCGAGCGGCTTGTCGGCCTGCCGCGACTCCGATTCATGGAACTGGTCGATATCGTGGCTTTCCTGAAACACTTTTTCGGCCTCGTCATCGACGAGAACGCCGTCAAAGTCAAAGGCAATGCGCAGTTCGTCATCGGTCATATCATCCTCGAAAGCGCTGCCCAAAACGGTTCCAGCCGGGTAGCCCGCCCGAATCGCCTCTTTGACATCTTCGGCGCTGGCTGACAGAAACAGCGAGGCGTTGAAAGCCGGAATATACTTGATCGGCGACTTGCCGTTCAAAAAGCCGGCCCTGATAATTTCAAGATTGTAATGGTGCATCGAATTGAAGACGCGCAGGCCGGTATCGGGGTCATTCTTCGACAGCAGCACCACTTCGATCGGCTGCCGGCCCGGAAAACGCTTGTTGATCGACAGCAGGCGCCTGACGAAGGGGAAAGCGACCCCGGGCTTCAACGGCACATTCTGCTTCTGGCGCTGGTATTTGCGGTAATTGTCGTAACCGCGTTCTTTAAAAACCTTGTCAGATTCGCTGAGATCGAACAGGGCGCTCGAGGCAACCGCTATAACAAGCTTATCCTTGATTTCGAAGGGCATAGCATTTCCACCGCCAGTCATGAGATAGTTCAAAGGGCGTCAGGCGCTGCATCGGCAGAATCGCACGAATTCTTTACGATAGTTGAATCAGCCCTGTTTCTTTTCGAGCTCTTCCCAGCGTTCGAGCCAGACCATCAGATTTTCTTCGAGTTCGAGCAGACGACTGTGCAGCTGCCCTGAATTTTCGCCAGATTTATAAAAAGTCGGATCAGCCAGACGCTTCTGAATTTCTGAAATCTCGGTTTCTGCAGCCTGAATCATTCCCGGCAAAGACTGCAGCTCCTGTTTTTCTTTAAAACTCATCTTCTGCGGCCGGTTTTCGGAAGCGGCGGCCTTAGCCTGCTGCGCCTGCCGTGCTTTTTCTGCTTCCTGAGCTTTCTGCTGCGCGTCTTCAAGCGCGCGGCGTTCGGCCATCCATTCGTCGTAGCCGCCAATGATCTCTCTGACTTCGCCATTACCGGCAAAAGCGACGGTGCTCGACACCACATTGTTCAAAAAGGTTCGGTCGTGGCAGATCAGCAGAACCGTGCCGCCGAACTCGACCAGCAGTTCTTCGAGCAGTTCGAGGGTCTCGATGTCGAGATCGTTGGTTGGTTCGTCGAGAACCAGCAGATTGGCCGGCATGGTAAAAAGTCGCGCCAGCAGCACGCGGTTGCGCTCGCCGCCCGAAAGAATACTGACTTTGGTCTTCGCCCGCTCTGAATTGAACAGAAAATTCTGCAGGTAGGTAATGATATGAATGCTGCGCCCGTTGACCTCGACCGTATCGCCGCTGGGCTGCACGTTTTCCCAGACGGTTTTCTGTTCGTCGAGCTGGGCCCGCATCTGGTCGAAATAAACCGTTTCGAGGCTGGTGCCATAGCTGACTTCGCCGGTGGCTGGCGGCAGCTGCCCCAGCAGCAGCTTAACCAGTGTCGTTTTGCCGCAGCCGTTGGCACCGACGACGCCGATCTTGTCGCCACGGCAGATTTTCAGCGAAAAGTCTCTGATGATCTGCTTATCGCCATAGGCAAAACTGATATTTTTCGCTTCGATGACGTCGCGGCCCGAATTCGCCGCCTGGCTGATCTGCATGTTGACCTTGCCGACATGCTGCCGGCGCTGCTTTCTTTCTTCGCGCATTTTTTTCAGCGCCTTGACCCGGCCTTCATTGCGGCTGCCACGCGCCTTAACGCCTTTTCTGATCCAGACTTCTTCCTGGGCGAGTTTTTTGTCGAAGCGTTCCCAGTCTTTCATTTCGGCGGCCAGCACCTCTTCTTTGCGGGCGAGAAAGGTATCGTAATTGCATTCCCAGTCGTAGATGCGGCCGCGATCGACCTCGATGATGCGGTTCGCCAGCCGGCGCAGCAGCATACGGTCGTGGGTGACAAAAAGAATCGTGATGCCGGTGCGCAGAAGAAAATCTTCGAGCCAGGCAATCGTATCGATATCGAGATGGTTGGTCGGTTCGTCGAGCAGCAGCACGTCAGGCTGCGATACCAGGGCCGCCGCCAGTAGCACCCGGCGTTTCTGCCCACCAGAAAGGCTTTCATAGCGCCAGTCAGCATCGATATCCATGCGCGAAATAATGCGGCCGATATCGTCGAGCAGTTTCCAGGCTTCGAGTTTATCCATCTGCTGACGCAGAACTTCGAGTTCTTCGGCAGCATCGGGGCTGCCCGCTTTGAGAGCATTCTCTGCCTCATGGTAACTGACGATCAGGCGGCCGCTTTCCCCGAGAGCCTTGGCGATAATGGCAAACGCGCTGCCCTGAAGATCCAATGGAATATTCTGAGCGAAATACGAAACACGCACGTCGGTGCCGGTCTGAACAGTGCCAGAATCAGGCTTGACTTCGCCGGCCAGGGTGCGCATCAGCGTTGTTTTTCCGGCCCCGTTGCGGCCGAGCAGACAGATGCGCTGGTTTTTCTCGATCTGCAGATTGAGATTTTCGAGAATTACCGTACCGCCGAAAGAAAGGCTGACATTCTGCAGTGAAACAAGTGCCATTTCGCTCATTATCTCCAGAAAAGCGTAGAATTTCAGACAGACAGCATACTCTAAACCGCCCCGGCAGGCGAGAAAAATCTAAATAATGGCCGGGCTGGCAGCATGATGGTAGAATTGGCAGAGATAAATCAACGGAGAGTAACCGATGCATCGGCCGCCTGACTGCCTTTATGCCGCTTTTGACACCTACCCCGCACCAAAAGGGGCGGCAATCCACATTCGCGAATTTTCTGCAGCCCTGTTCGAGCATTTTGGCAATGGGCTGCTGCTGGCGCTCGGTTCCCCAGAACTGCCGGCCTGGCAGTTCGAAGGCAGCTGCGAAATCAGGCGAATGATCTCTGACGAAAACAACTTTCTCAAAAAAGCGGGCGAGTTTTCACAGTTTGTGCAATTTCACGCCGAGCTGCTCAAAAATGATCTCAGGATTGCCCATTTTCGTGACCCATGGGGCGGCCTGCCGATTCTGCGAAGTGTTGCACCGCAGTGCCGCACCGTATTTGAAGTCAATGCCCTGCCGTCGATCGAGCTGCCGGTCAGGTTCAGAAACATAACATCGACAGTGCTCGATAAAATCAGAAATATTGAAAACGAGTGCCTGCAGCGATCAGACGCGATAATCTGCCCTTCTGATGTCATTCGTAACTTTCTCATCGAGCGCGGCATCGCGGGCAGCAAAATCAGCGTCATCAGAAACGGCGCGGTTATCGTCGACCCGACCGGTCTGCCGCGCCCAGAGGCTGCCCCAGAAGATTACCTTGTCTATGTCGGCGCTGTACAATCCTGGCAGGGCCTCGAAGTTCTCTTCAAAGCCATGACCTTTCTTGCCGACATGCCTCATTTAAAGCTGGTTCTCTGCGTTTCGGGCAGCAAGCAGCGCCTCAAATTTCTCAACAAACTGGCTGAGCGCATGCAGATAAGCGGCCGGCTCGTCTGGCAGTATCGCCTGAACCAGAACGAGCTGCTGCCATGGCTGGCACATGCCCGCATTTCAGTGGCGCCACTCACCGAATGCAGCCGTAATCTGCAGCAGGGCTGCTGCCCGCTGAAAATTCTCGAGACCATGGCCATGCAGGTGCCGGTCATTGCCTCAGACATCCCGGTAGTAAGAGAACTGGTCGAGCACAATCAGACCGGCTGGCTGGTGCGCCCCGACCGCCCTTCTGAACTGGCTCGTGCCATACGCATACTGCTGGCAAACCGGTCTGAGGCCGACAGAATCAAAAATGCCGCCTACACAAAGGCAGTGCGTGACTTTTCGTGGCAGAAAGCAGCAACAGAACTGCGCTCCCTATATGAACGACTGGCTGACGCCGGCATTGTTTCCGAAAAATTGTGATCTGAAAATATGTGTTATGCTATACTGCAGGAGTCAGTAGAGAGGAGTCTGTGATGAAATTGTTTTCAGCCCTGCGCAAATATTTTGCCTTGACTTCAGCTCAGCGGCAGTTCATTTCAAAAGGCATCTGGGCCTGTAATCAGCCGCCATCAGCGATTATCAATTTTCTCAAGCCTCTGGCAGCCTTCGACTCAGATCTGGATAAAGGACGAGACCAGCTGTTGAAGGTTGGTTGTGGCGGACTGATCCTGTCTTTTGTCGTCGCCATAATGATTGGCAATGAGGTAATTCCAGAATCTTCAGCCGGCATTGCCATGTTTCTGGTTCTGACCCTTGGTCTTGGCTCATTCATTGCCCGCTGGCTGCTTGGCAGCATGGACATGCACAACAATCTGCGCCTGTTCGTCGTGCCCCTGCTCAACACTCTGCAACAGGACATGGCACCGGGCAGGAACATGATTTTCAAGCTCGATCTGCGCGGCAAGACCTGCAAGAGCAAAATGATCAGTCAGAAACACGATAACCCGGGCTGGTTCAGATACCCGAAACTCAGCACCTATATTTTCAAAGACTACTGGTTCAGCTGTGTTGCACCGCTTGTCGATGGCTCGACCCTTAAAATAACCGTCGATGACAAGATTCGGCAACGCAAAAGAACCTATTCCAGCCAGTCGGGCAAAACCAAATTCAAGACAAAAATCAAGATTAAAAGCAAAATAAGTGCCTCGCTGGCCATGAAAAACAAGACCTATGATCTCGACAATACCGGTTCGCTTAACAACCTCTGTGACAGACTTAAAGTTAAAGACAAGAACCGACGCAAAGCTGTTGGCATGACGGTTTATCAAATTTCAACCAGCGAAGACTCGGTTATGGAGCCGGCAGTCTGTCTGAATCTGGTTGGCAAGATTCTTATGAACGCCGCACCGGCAAAAGCGAAAGGAGCCTGACATGGAAAACTGCAGCATGAAAAGAGGGTTTTTCTTTCTACGCCCCTGTGACCACCCGGCGCGCCGCCAGTGCACACTCTGCGGACAACCCTTCTGTGATGAGCATCTGCGCATCAGACCCGGCAAAAACGAACCGGTTTGCCTCGACTGCCTGGGCAAAGAACTGCAGAAGCCAAACCGGGGCAGTGATTACGAAGACGACCTTTTCGATCCGGGCTGGTCTTATGGCTATCGTCGCAGTTTCTACTCGGGCTCGCATTATCGGCCGTGGTACATTGGCCAGGCACATGCCGACACCAGTTTCGACGGCCAGGAAGTCAGAGTTTTCGACAGCGAATCGGATGACGATTTTGATGATGATCCAAACGCCGAAGCAGACGGGTTCGACAGTTGATGCGAATTCTCTGGCTCACTGAGAATTACCCGCCCCGCCGGGGCGGCATGGCGCAGGCCTGTGACCGCATTGTCGACAATTTGAGAAAAGCGGGGCTGCCGGTCGATCTCGTATTTTTTTCGTGTGCCACAGCTGAAACAAAAGTTATCGAAAGGCAGAACGGCCGCGAGATAGTCGCAGCGATGGGTGAAAGTCATGCCCATGACCTTAACTGCCTTTACAATCTGCTGACCAGCCCGGCGAACAGACAAAATTATACGCACATAGTCGCTTTTGGCGGCAATCTGCCGGTTATCGCCCTGCCGATTTTCAAGGCCTGGCTTGGTTGCCGCGCCATAACACTCTTTCGCGGCAATGATTTCGATCTCGGCGTCTTTTTGCCACAGCGCCGGCTCGCTCTTTACGACGCAATTGCGGCCTCGGATGCCGTATGCGTCCTCAGTGATGAAATGCGGCAGCGCGTTGCCAGTCTGAGACCGCAGGCAAATGTCAGACTGATCGCGAATGGCATCGACCTCGATATGTGGCAGCCGCAGACCTTTGACATTGAAACCGCCAGAAAATGGCGGGCTGAAAACGCTGATGACGCACAGCCGGTTGTAGGTCTGATCGGCCAGTTCAAGAACAAGAAAGGCGGCCTCTTCTTTCTTCAAAATGTCATTGCCGCCGGGCTCGAAAACGCCATGCGCTTTCTCATTGTCGGTGACATCGAACCGGCCCTGCAGAACTGGCTGAAAGAAAAACAGCAGACTCTCAAGGTTAATATCATGCCGTTTACAGACAGATTTGATCTGATCTGCCGTTATCTTGCCTGTGATTTTATCGCCCTGCCCTCGCACTACGACGGCATGCCGAATGTTCTGCTCGAAGCCGGCGCCCTTGGTCTGCCGGTGATTGCCGCCAGAACCGGCGGCATCAGCGAAGTATTGCCTGACGACATGCGGCCACTGACTTTTCACCCTGGTGACGCCGACGGCTGCCGTCAGGCTCTTCTGAATGCCTGCGCCATGCCAGTCGACAGGCGCCAGGCGGCCGGAAAAGCCCTGCAGGCAAAAATCACCAATAATTTTACCGTTGCCAGAGAAACTTCGGCTTATCTTCAACTGATAAATTCAATTTAAAAGAGGAACCCATGACAACCAGAAAAATTACCAGTCTCGTCGTTCTGATGTTCAGCATCTGCGTTTCTTTGCTCATCACCGGTTGCGGCGGGCAAAAAGCGCCGGCCACACAGCCCCCCGGCACACAGCCCTCTGCGGCCAGTCAGCCTGAAGCAGCCCGACCTGCCGGCGAAACTGGCGAAAACTACCTGGCACGTTTTAAATTCAAGGCAGGCGACGGTTCAGAAGCGCTGAGCATCAAGCGCTACCAGGACCATGACAAAATCGAACTGAATTTTGAAGGCACTACTTCGGTTTTTAAAGGCAGAACTGAAGTCGCTGACCGGGTAAAATACAAGGAAGTTGCCGGCGAGGCAGGCGAAAAGCAGCTGGTGGCTGAAGTAAAGATAAAACCCGACAGTATCAAGCTTGTCGATGAAAAAGAAGCTCTGATCTGGAAAGTTAAATTCAACGACGACAAAATCAAGATCAGCGACAATGAAGACGGGAACAATTCATGCGAAATCAAGATCAAATCGGCTGATAAGGGCGAGATTCGCGACCAGTCGGGGAATGAAATCGGCAATGTCAGATTTTACAGTGACAACGGCAAGCTGAAAGTAAAAGACGCGGCCGGTGCAGAAATACTGGTTACCAAAGACAGCCAGTTTTCGCTCGCTCCCGGCGTAATTCTTTTTAAACACATTCCCCTCGCCCATCGCGCCATCATCATTTCAGAAATTCTTCGCCGGGGCAGATGAAAACTCTGTATTACTGCTTTGGCGGTGGACTCGGCCACTTCACCCGGTTTGTCGCCTGGTGTAATACCACCGGTGAAAAGCCTCTGCTGCTGACCAATTGCCCGGCCGCCACCGACACCCGGTTGCTGCCGGCCGGGGTTACATGCCTGATGCCTGAAAACTCAGTCATTAACAGAGATGGTCTTCGCGAATGGCTTAAAAATACAGTGCTTGAACACAGGCCAGCAAGGCTGATCATCGATGCATTTCCGGGCGGGATATTCGGCGAGCTTTGTGAACTGCCGGAACTCGCTTCAGTCGAATGTATCTACCTTGCCCGGATTCTACAGCTCGAAAAATATCTGCAGCGAACCGGACAGTTTAGGCTGCCCCAGTTGAGCAGCATCGTTGAGCTTGAAAAACTCAGGCCTGAACACCAGGCCTTCAATCGGCAATTATGCAGTAAAATCAGCAAAATCGAACTGATTGACCCGCCGGCCCGGGTCGTTGAGCACATTGCCCGGCAATTACCCGCAGAATTCTCTCTGATTCTTCATTCAGGCCCTGACAACGAAGTCGAAGAACTCTGCCGCTATGCGTTAGAAACCGGCGAAATCAAGGGTTCTGACAACAGTTTTGTCGTAATAAGCCCGGGTTCCCGGCCTGCTTCATGCCCAGCAACGGCGCTGCATTTCAATTTATGGCCGGCTGACTGGCTCATTGCAAGGGCCAATTCGGTTTTCTCGGCTGCCGGCTTCAACATTATCAGACAAATGAAGGGCATAAAAAAACGGCATTACGTAATGCCGTTCCAGAGGGCTCTTGACGACCAGTTCTTCAGACTTGCCTGTTGCAGCTGAATCAGAAGTAGCCGGCCTCGCGCAACGCCGAAGTTAATATCGCGAACTGAGTTTCGAGCCGCTGAAAAGCAGCGTCATATTCTTCACTCCTGCCGGCCTTGATCATATCCTCAAGATCAAGAGCAGCCTGATTGAGCGCTTTCGCCGAAATGTTGGCAGCAGAGCCCTTGATATTGTGGGCAAGCCGCCTTGCGTCATCGTATTCTTTCTGAATCAGAGCCAGCTTCAATTCACTGACATGCAAAGGTGTGTCGCTGAAAAAAGCTTTTATAATACGTCTTACCAGAGCCATATCATTCATCAGCCGGCTCTGCAGCTCTTTTTCACCGAACACTTCCAGATCCGAATATACCATACCTTTCTCCTGAATTATTTCTGCGACCTGCACCGGTTGCGTTTTTTCTTTTGAAAGCCATAAAGACAGTTTTTCGACGAGATCATTCGGTTGAACCGGTTTGGCAATATAATCATCCATGCCGGACTGAATACACCTTTCCTTGTCACCCTGCATGGCATTTGCGGTCATCGCAATGATCGGAACGGACGGATTAAGCACCGAAGTTACACCGCTGCGAATGGTTCTGGCTGCCTCGAAACCATCCATCATCGGCATCTGGCAGTCCATCAACACCAGCTGATACTGTTTCTGTTCAAGTGCCGCAATCGCTTCAATGCCGTTATTAACCAGATCGACTCTGTAACCAAGTTTTTTTAAAATTGCCAAAGCGACTTCCTGGTTGGTGTAATTATCTTCGACGAGAAGAATTCTGACATTACGACGGTTGGCTTCGGCCACCTGGTGTCTGGTGATAAGGGTCTGCGCAACGGCCTCTGCGGCAAGCCCGGCCACCATTGCGAGACAATCGTGCAGCTGTGATTGTCTGATCGGTTTGGTCAGATAACCAGAGAACCCGGCTTTCTGGATCCAGGCAGCATCACCACGATGCCCGAGAGAAGTGAGAAGAATCAACCGGGTCGAACTTATTTTTTCATCCTGTTTTATCAGCATCGACAGTTCCCGGCCATCCATTTCCGGCATCAGCATATCGAGCAGTGCAACCCGATAGGGGTCACCTTCATCCATGGCCTGTCTGAGCATAATCAGGGCTCCCTTGCCATCTTCAGTTTCTGAATAACGGCAACCCCAGTTAGCCAGCAGACTGGTAACCAGCAGGCGGTTAACTGCGTGGTCGTCGACGACGAGAATGCGAATGCCCGTGATATCGGCAACCGGCAGTTCTTCGGCATGATTTTTCTCTGGCTGCTTGCGGAAACAGGCAGTAAACCAGAATTGGGAACCCTGGCGCAACCTGCTTTCCACGCCGATTTTACCACCAAGAAGAGTGGCAAGCTGCTTCGAAATGGCCAGACCAAGACCGGTGCCACCAAATTTGCGGGTTGTCGAACCATCTACCTGGGTAAACAGATTGAAAAGCCGGCCAAGACTTTCCTCTGGAATCCCGATTCCGGTATCTTTGATGCTAAACCTGAGCACCACCTCATGTTCGCTTTCATGCTCATTCTCAACTGTTATGACGACTTCACCCTTTTCGGTGAATTTAACCGCGTTGCCGACCAGATTGATAATTATCTGCCTCAACCGGCCCGGATCGCCAACCAGCAGCGAAGGAACTTCTGGAGCAATCAGACATGCCAGCTCAAGGTTTTTTTCGTGTGCCTTTATCGCCAGCATTTCAATCGCATCTTCGACAGTCGTGCGAAGATCAAAATCGATCTCTTCGAGACTCATTTTTCCGGCCTCGATTTTTGAGAAATCGAGAATATCGTTGATCAGCGCCAGCAGATTCTCGGCACTTGAACGCACCACCTCTGCATATTGCCTCTGCTCAGATGAAAGCTCTGTGTCGAGAAGCAGGCTGCTCATGCCAATGATGCCATTCATCGGGGTTCTGATCTCATGACTCATGTTGGCAAGGAATTCGCTCTTTGCCTGATTGGCCTGGTCAGCCTGGGCGGCCAGCTCACGCGCCCGGCTGCTGATCTCCTGCAGTTCGGCATTTGCCTTTCCAAGTTCGGAAAGAGTTTCGGCCACCTTTTCTTCGGCAAGCTTGCGCCGGTCTACGTCAATTATTACGCCATCGAGCCAGAGCAGGCGCCCATTTTCATCGTAGACGCCCTGGCCGCGTTCAAATACCCAGATAAATCTGCCATCGCTGCGGCGAATACGATATTGCATCTCATAGGGTTTTCGACTGTGAATACAGTTGCGCAGAATCTGATCGTTGGCGCGCAGGTCATCTTCGTGAATCACGCTCGCAAATGAGCGAACGGCGTTGCCGATAAAGTCTTCGGCAGGGTAACCGGTCAATCTCTGCACTTCATCGCTGACGAATTCCATGGTCCAGTGTTCGTCGTTCAAGCAGCGGTAAGAAATGCCGGGAAGGTTTGCCACCAGAGTCTTGAGCCTTTCCTCACTGCGGCGCAGTTCTTCTCTAACCTTATACTGGTCTGTTACATCATGAAAAACCAGAACCACACCTCTGATCGCTCCATCGGCATCACGAATTGGAGCAGCACTGTCAGCGATCTGTCTTGCTGTCGCATCTCTGGCAATCAGGGTGGTATCGCTGGCAAGCTCGATAATTTCGCCCGTTTCGAGAACCTCACGTACCGGACAACCGACTGGTTTGCCGGACTTATAGGAGACAGCCTTGAAAACATCGTTAAGGTGAGTGCCCAGGGCTTCGTTCAATGGCCAGCCGGTAAGTTTCAGCGCAATTGGATTGATTCTGGTAATGATACCTTCAAGATCGGTGGCAATAACCGCATCGCCAATTGAATTCAACGTGATAAAAAGGTCATTTTCTCTCTCTCTCAATTCACGGGACCTCTCTGCGACCAGCAGTTCAAGATTGAACTGCCGACTTCTGAGAACCCCGACAAAAAGGGCCAATAAAAAGGTAATGACAATACCGACGGCACTCGTCGCTCTTACCGCCTGTTCAAGCCTGTCGCCGGCAAGATAACTTGAGCCCGGGTGAACATTCAGAATCAGGCAGCGGCCAAAAATGAACATCGGATAGCGCAGATGCATCTCTTTATCGCGCACAAAGTTATTATCTGCATCATTAACGGGTTTTTCGGGAAAAACCGCAAGAGTTCTGAGTGAATCGGCGTCACAATCGGTAACAGTCAGGCTGACTCCCTCGTTTCCGACATAACTGCCGGGAATAATGCTGCTGATGATATCCTGAACCTCAAACGCGACACAGACAAAACCGGTCGACTTTTTTTCATGAAAAACCGGCTGAATTACGATTAAACGATTGATGTTTTCCCGGTCAGCTCTGCTGTGACCACTAAAAAACGCGGAACATACGAGCCCGGTTCTTGAAGCTTCGTCGATAAGCTTTCTGAATTCAGGGCCGCCGTATAAATTGCAGCCCTGCCAGCGTGGGTTGGCCTCAAAGGGAAAAACATAAGCAATCGGAAAATAAATATCTGAAGAAGCAGCCGCGGTTTTTCTGCCCCCCTGATCGAGGTTAAAGATAGTGAAGTCTTCAAAACCCTGGCCTTTAATTTCGTCGATAAAGCCAGCCTTGTCTGAAGCCGGTATGCGTGGTACCCAGGCCCATGCCTGCACCGACAAATTTTTCGCCAGTGGCCTGACAAAGTAAGAAAACTCTTCGTAAGTTTTCTTGAAGTTATCGTTGCCAAAAAGGTTGCCGAGCTGTTCGAGATCGCGGCGCAGCTGTTTGAAAGAAGCGCTGACCAGCTGGTTTTTGGCATCGGCGATCCAGCGAAACTCCTGCCGGCTTCTTGCAATTTCCGTTTCGTGAATGAGAGAAGTGATAAAAAACGTTACCAGCAGGCCAAAAACGAGAGAAATGATGGTTTCGGAATGGGCCAGCCACCACAACGATTGTTTCACCGGGATTGTGTCGCGCCAGAGAAGCAGGAAAATGCTCATCAGAGCGACAAATGAAAGCAGCATGGTGCCCTTGATAGCCCCGAGGCGGGCCTGCATCAGCAGGCCTTTCCAGTCTTCTGCCAGGATATCGATGCAGAGCAGAATCAGAACTTCATTGGTTTTTGGGTCAGGCACCGGCACGAATGCCGAAATAAAAGTACCATATTCATCAGTATATGGGCCGATCACCACCGGCAAACCGTCATCAAAAATTTTCCAGACTCTCGGATCAGGTTTTTCATATACCGCACCAACCGGGGAAGCCTGAGGATCATCAGTTGCGTAGTTTTCTGGCCCAAAAATCAGCTGAGAACCTCTTCTGGCTATGGTATAGATGCCGCGCAGACCCGAATGGGAGCGGCTGTATGCCTGCATCTGACTTCTCAGGCGCAGAAACGACGGGTTTTTCTCGTCTTCAGCAGTAAAAGTCAGGTCGCGAATGCGATCATGATTGAGCGTCTGGGCGATAGCAATGCCGCTTCTCAGGGTTTCATGGCGAAACGTGCTGTCATAAGCCCTGCCGCGCCAGTCGGTGGCCCACCAACCGGCGGCAAGAAGCATTGGCAGTAACAAAGGCAGAAACAGCCGGCGAAAAAACAGAGATTCTTCACTTGCCGGCATTTTTCGACGAAAATGCAGCCAGAGCCCGGCCATGATTAAAATGGCACAGATGGCTCGAAAAACCACTACCGGCATTCCGGTGGCAACCGCAAAACTTTCTGAATTAATGCTCTCTGAAGGCCAGAGAACTGAAGGTGTGACCAGAAAGCCGGCAAAAATTCCATAGAAAGCCATAAAAACGGCAGACAGAATCAGTGGCCGGCTGCCGTTGTTCCGCGCTTCATGCAAAAGAACCCAGGCCGCCAGAAGCGAGCCAGGCAGCGCCAGAAAGTAGCGGCAGCCGTTAATAAACGCATCGAGACCATAAAAACCACAAAGCCCCGCCAGCATCAGCAGTAAGAGACAAAGCCAGCGTGGCAGCTCAAACTCATGCATGGCTGACAGACTGCGACGGCCAAATTCCATCAATGCAATAAAGGAAGAGATCAGCATCACAATGCGCGCCAGGTCTAGCCAGAAACCAGTTGCGACAAAAACAGCCCAGAGATCCAGCCATTTATTTATGCCGTGCAGAAAACCGAACAGTGAAAATGATTTCCAGTGCAACAGTCTATCTTCGGGCAGATAAGAAAGTCGCCATGCCACAATCGACAGCATGAAAAATGCAATGCCGTACAGGAAATAGATGTAGTCAAGCTGGCCTGAAAACCAGTTTTCTGGCATGACTCAAATCTCTCAATTCTCTATAATTTAAGAATTAAACCATTGGGGTGTGTATGGTCCCATTATATCGGGACACACCAAATAAAACAACCCCTGCCGCCCATGGCGACAGGGGCTTGAATTCAGATTTTAAAGCCCGGCACGGCTCATGGCGGCCATTGCCTCAAGACCGATCTGCAGCATTCTTTCTTTGCCTCTGGTGACCTGTTCACCATGGGGATCATAATTGCCTTCATCCCACTTGAGGGGGTTGCCATCGACGGTAGCAATGGCGCCGGCTTTTACGCCGCGCAGAGAAGCGATTACATAGAGAGCTGAAACTTCCATTTCAACGCCCGGAACTCCGGCCTTGCTGTACAATTCAAGCGAAGAGGGCAATACGCCTGGATAGAAAAGATCGCTGGTAACCATGATACCACGGCGATATGGCGCCTGAATTTCTTTACATGCCTTTTCAATCGCCTGGCAGACTTCTGCATCGGCAATTGCCGGGTAACCGAGTGGTACCAGTAAAGGCGTAACACCGTCTTCTCTGACCGCGCCGGTGGCAATGATGTGGTCGCCCTGGCCGAGGTAATCCTGCAGACTGCCGCAGGTGCCGACTCTGACAATTACTTTTGCGCCAATTTTGATCAGTTCTTCAAAACAGATCGATGCGCCGGCTGAACCAACGCCATGCGAGGTGATGGTAATGCGTTCGCCCTTGTAAACACCGGCAAAAGTGCGATATTCGCGATTATAGGCCAGCTCTTCACAGCTCTCACAAAGTTTTGCGATTTTTTCAGCGCGGGCCGGGTCACCGCAGACGAGAACATAAGGAGAAATCTGGCCGGCTCTAAGCTTCAGATGTGGAGTCATATCAATCCCTTTCCTGTTTGGTTTGCCTAAAGACTATACTAATTCCGACGCTACCGGTCAACTTTGCCAACTGCTCAATTTTTGCACACCAGAAATTGCCCTCTTATTAAGCACTGCTGTGCCCGAATTATGGTTATGGCGTCCTTTCAATGCAGGTTTCAGCAACTTCTTCGCAAACTGGCACACAAAATGCTTTACCTGGTTTGCATTCTTAACGAAAGGAGGAGTGTTATGATGGACCTCAGCATTCTCGTGTTTTTTCAACGCTGGTTAATCGCCAGCGACAAGGAATTGAACAGTCACCGCATGTCTGACCACCGCAACGAGGGCGACCTGACCGGGCACCCTCCGTTGAACCGGGGCCGCTGATTCGATGTGACCCTGTAGCAGCAGAAAAATCAAGCCTGGCCTGCAAACGGCAGGTCAGGCGGCAGATAACAGCTTTTTGTGTTAGAATGGCGCCGACCATTAAGACAACCGCACCTGACCAAAATGAAAAAGTCTGCCTCTGCCCAATCATTTCAAAGCGCCATCAAGGTTCTCAGCCGCTGCTTGGGTTTTTTAAAGCCATACTGGCACCTGACACTCGGCGGCTACCTTGCGCTGATTGCGATCAACACCCTTACTCTGGCCATCCCGCAGTTTATCCGCTGGACAATCGATCATGGCATCAGTCAGGGAAACCGCCAGCTGGTAATCAATGCCGTGCTCGGCCTTATCTGCCTTGCCATGCTGCGCGGTCTGCTCACCTACCTTCAGGGGCGCTGGACCGAAACTGCTTCACAGAACGTCGCCTGCGACCTGCGCCAGAAAATTCATGCACAACTGGCCAGTCTCTCGTTTTCATACCATGACCGTGCCGAAACCGGGCAGCTGCTCTCAAGAGCCGTTCAGGATGTCGAAAGAATCCGCTTTATCACCGGCAGAGCCTTTGTCAGGATCGCTGATGGCATTGTTCTGCTCGTCGGAACCGGACTTTTTCTCATACACATAAACACGATTCTCGGGCTAATGGCGCTTTCGACCATGCCGCTGATCATCTGGCGGGCAATCTATCTCGGAAGCCGGCAAAGGCCGCTGGCATTGCTGATTCAGAAGCAGTTGACAAGACTGACGACACGACTTGAACAGAACCTGCGCGGCATACGCATCGTCAAGGCATTTACTCAGGAAAACGCTGAAATCACAAAATTCAACCGCGAAAATAACCGCTGGTTATCGCTGTCGGCCAGATCTGCCAGATTGCAGGCCTTCAATGCCCCCCTTATCGACCTGATTGCCAACCTGGGCACAGTTATTGTCATAGCCGGTGGCGGCTGGCTGGTCACCCGTGGCACCCTGACAACCGGCGACCTGGTCGCCTTTACCACCTGCATCGGCCTTCTCGCTGTGCCGGTGCGGCGTCTCGGCAACATCGTTTCGGCCCTGGCACAGGCGGTTGCCTCCGGTGAACGGGTTTTCGAAATTCTCGACCTGGTCTCTGAAGTGCATGATCAGCCGGGCGCCGTGCATCTGCCGGCGGTTCGCGGTCTGGTCAGATTCGAAAACGTCAGTTTTGCCTACACACATGGGCACAATATTCTCAAAGATGTTTCTTTTGAGGCCGCGCCGGGCCAGATTATTGCCCTGGTCGGCCGCACCGGTTCAGGAAAATCAACGATCATCAATCTGCTGCCGAGATTTTACGAAGCAACTGCCGGTAGAATCAGTATCGATGGGCACGACATCAGAGATGTCACCCTGGCTTCGCTGCGTGATCAGATCGGCATCGTGCTGCAGGAAACCACTCTTTTTGCAGCCACCATTCGCGAGAACCTGCTTTTCGGGAAACCCGAAGCCAGTGAAAGCGAGATGATCGAAGCTGCCAGAGCCGCCCAGGCGCACCAGTTCATCACTCAGATGCCATCAGGTTATGACACGCCGGTGGGCGAAAAGGGCGTTACCCTTTCGGGCGGACAGAAGCAGAGACTGGCGATTGCCCGCACCCTGCTGCGCAACCCGCGCATTCTCATTCTCGACGATGCCACCGCCAGTGTCGACACTGAGACAGAACAGTTGATTCAAAAGGCTCTCGACACACTAATGTCGGGGCGCACCTGCTTCATCATCGCCCAGCGCCTCAGCACCCTGCGCCGGGCCGACCTGACTCTGGTGCTGGACCACGGCCGGATAATCGCCCATGGTTCTCATGAACAGCTGCTGGCCACCTGCGGTCTCTATTCAGACATCTACAATCAACAGGCGCAGGTGAACCGTTTATGAGTTTTTCAATCGGGTCTTCAGGTTCAGCAATGGGGCCGCGCACCGCCATGAGCAGCTTTGGTCGCGAAAGCGAGGGCCAGGCTTTCAACCCACACATTTTTCGTCGGCTGCTGAAGCTTCTGCGGCCGCACCGCCGACGGATGCTGGCAGCCCTGCTGCTGATGGTATTGAATTCTGCACTGGCCCTGACGGTTCCATACCTGATCAAGGTCGCCATTGACGATGATATTGCCACCAATCACGGTAACGGGCTTTTACAGACAGCATTTATGATGGCTGCCGCTTTTATCGGTATTTATCTGGCTGCTTCACTGCAACAGCATCTGCTGGCCAGAACCGGTCTCAAGGTTCTGACAACCCTCAGATCGAGGCTGTTCAGGCATCTGCAAAACCTGCCCCTCGAATGGCATCACAGGCATATAGTCGGCGTCACGATTTCACGGGTAATCAGTGATGTTTCTGTGGTCAATGATCTGCTTTCTGAAGGGGTTGCCACGTTGATCGGCGATACGGTTCTGCTGGCCGGAATTGTCTGCGTCATGCTCGCGTTCCATGTTCCGCTCGCCCTGGCCGCCTTTACCGTTATTCCGCTGATGCTGACCGCAACCTGGCTGTTTTCCAAAAATGCCAGAATTGCTTTCAGACAGACACGGCAACGCATTGCGGCCGTTGTTGGCGGTCTGGCCGAAGATATTTCGGGGATCAGAGTCATTCAGGCCTTTGCGCGCGAAGGCGTTTCGGCCGAACGCTTCAACGAAGTCAACCAGGCGAACCGCGACGCCAATATCAAAGCCATGTCGCTGTCATTCATGTTTCTGCCAACCGTAGATTTTCTCGGCGTGCTCGCCACCGGAATCGTGCTTCTGTATGGCGGTCTGCTGGTTGCCCGTGGCGAAATCACTATCGGTGTCGTAGTCGCTTTTATCGCCTACGTAACCAGATTCTTTCAGCCGATTCAAGACCTCTCACAGCTTTACACAACCATGCAGTCAGCCATGGCTGGTGGCGAAAGGGTGTTCGAACTGCTCGACACCGTGCCCGCGATTCAGGATAGTGGATCGGCAGCAGACATTGGTGCAGTTACCGGAAAAATTGAGTTCAGACAGGTGGATTTCGCATACACTCCCGCAGCGCCGGTGCTCAAAAACATCGACCTGACGCTTGAACCAGGTCGAACCATGGCGATTGTCGGGCCGACCGGAGCCGGCAAAACCACGATGGCCAACCTGATAATGCGCCTTTACGACGTGACTGCGGGTGCCATTCTCATAGATGGCCATGATCTGCGGCAGTTCACCCAGTCGTCACTGCGCCGCCAGATGGCACTGGTTCCCCAGGAACCTTTTTTGTTTGGTGGTTCAGTGGCTGACAACATCAGATTTTCGCGGCCTGAAGCCTCTGCCGGTCAGATTATAAGAGCTGCCGAAATGGCCAACGCCCATAATTTTATTGTTTCTCTGCCGGCAGGCTATGCGACCAGAATACTCGAGGGCGGCGTCAATCTCTCAATTGGCCAGAGGCAGCTGCTGAGCATCGCCAGGGCCGTGCTCGCCAATCCGCGCATTCTGATCATGGACGAAGCGACAGCCAGCATCGATACTCTTACCGAAGCCCTGATTCAGGATGCCCTGCAGAAACTGCTGACCGGCAGAACCGCGCTGATTATAGCGCACCGCCTCACCACGATTAAAAACGCAGACCAGATATGCGTGCTGAAAAACGGCAGCATCGTCGAACGGGGCATGCACAGCCAGCTTATGGCCAGCTGCGGGACATACCGGGATCTCTACCTGCTTCAGCACTGATCAGCTGCTCAATAACGATAAAACCGGCGAAAATTCTCAGCTCACAGCAGCAGTGCCCAATGCAGTCTGCTGATTTTACCCTTTTCATGGCGGTTAAGCAAAAGTTGACAGTTTAACGGGGTATTGTTAGCATGCCCTCATCAGAATTCACTCTTCAAGGAGAAGGAAAATGGCAATTGTACGCCCATTCAAAGGTCTGCGCCCCCCGAAAGATATCGCCGCCAAAGTGGCAGCTTTCCCCTACGACGTCATCAACTCTGATGAAGCCCGTGAACTGGCAAAAGGCAACCCCCAGTCATTCCTGCACATCAACAAACCCGAGATTGACCTCGATCCAAAAATCGATCTCTATGACCAGCGCGTCTACGACAAAGCGGTCGAAAACTTCAAAATGTTTCAGCAGAAAGGCTGGCTGGTTCGCGACGCCGGCGAATGTTTTTATATTTACCGTCAGGTGATGAACGGCCGCGCCCAGACTGGTCTGATGTGCTGCTGCAGCGCCCAGGAATACTGGGACGGCAAAATCAAACGCCACGAATTCACCCGCAAAGATAAAGAAGAAGATCGTCTGAAACACGTCGACATGACCAACTGCAACGCCGGCCCGGTTTTTCTTACCTACCCCGCCCGCGCCTCGATCAATGCGATGGTTGATCAGATCACAAAGAATGCCCCCGAAGTCGATTTTACCTCGGAAGACGGCATTCAGCATGTTCTCTGGGTCGTTAAAGATGCTGAATGGGGCAAAAAGATAACTGCCGAATTTGCCCAGATCCCGGCCCTTTATGTTGCCGACGGGCACCACCGCACCCAGGCTGCCGCCCGTGTTGCTAAAGTGCGCTCCGAAAAGAATCCGAAACATACCGGCAATGAAGAATACAATTTCTTCATGTCGGTCATTTTCCCGCACAATCATCTGCTGATCATGGACTACAACCGCGCCGTGCATGACCTCAACGGTCTGAGCGAAGCCGATTTTCTCAAAAAGGTCGGCGAAAAGTTCACCGTCGAAAAGCAGGAATACAAAAAGCCTACCGCAGCCAACACCTTCGGCATGTATCTCAAGGGCACCTGGTACAAGCTGACTGCCAAACCAGGCTCTTTCGACGCCAAAGACCCGGTCAAGAGCCTCGATGTGTCGATCATGCAGGATAACCTGCTCAACCCGATCCTCGGCATCGGCGACCCCCGCACCGACAAGCGCATTGACTTTATCGGTGGCATCAGAGGTATTAAAGAGCTCGAAAGAATCGTTGACAACGGCAAATTCGTCGTCGCTTTTGCAATGTTCCCGACCTCGATAGAACAGCTGATGAAAATTGCCGACAGCGGTGAAGTCATGCCACCAAAATCAACCTGGTTCGAACCCAAACTCAGATCAGGCATGGTAATTCACACCCTCGACTGATTAATTGACTTGCCTGTCAGGGCTCAACGCTTTATCTTTAGTTAAAGCATTGAGCCCTGATTCTTTTTCTGGAGCAAAAACATGAAAGCATTTGTTGACCATGATATCTGCATCGGCTGCGGCCAGTGCGAAATGATCTGCCCCGAGGTTTTCAAGCTGAACGATGGCAAATCGACCGTAATTCAGAAACCGGTTGCACCAGAAAATGAAGCAGCAGCAAAACAGGCGGCAGATTCGTGCCCGACCTCGGCTATTTCGCTCAGCTGAACCGAAATGTTTCGCCACCCGATAAAGCGTATCGCGGCAATTCATGACCTTTCAGGCTTTGGCCGTGTTTCGCTGACCGTCGCCATCCCCATTCTTTCGTCGATGGGGCTGCAGGTCTGCCCTCTGCCAACCGCAGTTCTCTCATCAAATACAGAGTTCCCGGGTTTCTGTTTCGTCGACCTGACTGCCAACATGCGCGCCATGATCGACCACTGGAAATCGATGAACCTGACCTTTGACGCGATCTACAGCGGCTTTCTCGGTTCACACCTGCAGATCGAAATCGTCAAAGAGTTCATCGATCACTTTAAAAATCCGAATCAGCTGGTTGTCGTCGACCCGGTTCTCGGAGACGACGGCAAACTCTACGATTCGATGACCCCCGATATGGTCAGCGAAATGAAAACGCTGATCTCACGGGCCGATCTGATAACCCCGAATCTGACTGAAGCCTGCGCCCTGCTCGACATGAAATACACAGAGAAAATGCCCGAGAGCGAGCTGAAAAAGGTGCTCAAAGCTCTCAGCGAAAAAGGCCCCGGGATTGTCATCATCACCAATGTCAACAAGTCAGATCGCAAAAAACAGACCTTCGTTTATGCCTACAATCGCGCTGACCGCCGCACCTGGAAAGTCCAGTGCGATTATATTCCCGCCAATTACCCAGGGACCGGCGACACCTTCACCAGTGTCGTCACCGGCTGTCTGATGCAGGGCGACAGCCTGCCGGTCGCCCTCGACCGCGCGGTACAGTTTATTTCAGTCGCAGTCAGAGCGACTTACGGGCATACTCATGACCCACGCGCCGGCATTTTTCTTGAAAAAGTGCTGCCCAACCTGAGCGCTCCGTTCAGGCCAGGCTGTTTCGAACTTCTTGAACAGGAGTGATAGCAAAATGCCACGCGGCATGGTTTTAACCGATCTCGACGGCACCTTTCTCAACAGCTCGGGCCGGATCAGCACCGAGAATCTTGCCATGCTGCAACGACTCGGCGACAATGACATCGTCAGAGTGGCCGCCACCGGCCGCACTCTGCACTCATCGCGCGAGGTGGTAAAACACGACCTGCCTTTTGACTACCTGGTTTTCTCAACCGGTGCCGGCATCTGCTCATTCGAAGACGACCATGTTATCTGCGCCCATGAACTCGGCCGCCACGATATTCACGCCCTTTCAGAATTTTTTCTCGAATGTGAGGTCGATTTTTCGATTCACCACCCGATACCGGAGAACCACCGGTTCCACTGGTTTGCCGCACCAGAGCCATCTTCTGACCTGCTGTCGCGACTGCATTATCTGAAAGAATTCGCCACTCAGGGGCCCTATCAGCAGCTTTCGCGCGCCACCCAGTTTCTTGCAATCTCTACTGACGGGCTGGCAATCATCGAAGAGCTGCAGAGGAGATTTCCGAATTTGAGCATCATCAGAACCACGTCACCAATCGATGGCCGACACGTCTGGATCGAAGTTTTTCATCCGCACGCCTCAAAAGGGCTTGCCGCCAGATGGCTGTGCGAGGAACTCGGTATCGAGCAGCGCCACACCATGAGTATCGGCAACGATTACAACGACATCGCCATGCTTGAATGGACCAACCGGGGCTTTGTCGTCGCCAACGGGCCTGACGACCTGCGAAAACGCTTTCTTGCAGCTCCCGCCAATGATGAGCACGGCTTCGCGATTGCGGCCGAACAATGGCTGCAGGAGCTCAATCGATGATCTACCTGCTGACCGGGCCGGTGAATTGTGGCAAAACTTCATGGATTCTCTGCGATTATCAGAATTTTCCGGAAGCCGACGGGTTTGCCAGCAAAAAGGTCTGGGCCGGCACAGAGCTCGCCGGTTACGACCTTTTTCATCTCAAAACCGGCCTGACATGCCCTCTGATCCGCACGCTCGCTCATCTTCCGCCCAGCTGGGATGAAGCGGCCCGCCTCAACGACCGTTTCAGTTTCAGCAACGCCGGCTTTCTCTTCGCCCGGCACATTACCCAGAATGCGATACTGAACAACGTCAGACGCTTCTATCTTGACGAAGCCGGTCATCTTGAACTCCAGGGCAGTGGCTTTCATCATCTGCTTGAAGCCCTGATCGGGGCCGATATCGACCTGGTGATTGTCGTACGCGAAACCCTGATTGAACGCTTCGTGGCCACCTATGGCATTTCCGAATATGAATTGATCAGATCTTTCTGAAAAGACGCGCTTTTTCTGCCTTGCCCTTAAGTGCCGTTTCGCCGTGCAGCACAAAAGCAGAAGCATCGGGCAGGCCTTTAACAAATCTTTCAGAATAAAGGCAGCGCGAATCAGGCAATTTTTCTGCTTCTTTCTGAATTCTCGCCGATACATTCACGGCGTCACCAATGACGGTAAAATCACGCTTTGAGCCAAAGCCCAGCATGCCGCTGATTACTCTGCCGGCATTGACGCCGGTTGCCATTGAAAAATTCAGGCTGCCTGAATTTTCGGCGGCCACAATACGTTCGGCGGCTCTGATAGCCGACTGACGCGCCTCTACCGCCCGGCCATCTTCAATCGGAAACACGCCCAGCACCTTGTCGCCGATCAGTTTATCAATATCGCCACCTTCTTCAAGAATAATTCTGCAGATCATGGCAACCTGCTCTTTCAGCATCTTAAAAAGATGCCCGGTGCCTTCGGAACTGAGACGGGCGGTAAAATCGAGACTGCCGCAGAAAATAAAAACAAATTCGCGCCAGGCACCGGCGAGACCATCACCACTCGACACTGCCTGTCTGGCACTTCGCGACAGCATTTTCCCCATTGTTTCTTTTTCAGCAAGGCTTCTGGCAAACCGGTCATAAGAACGGCAAAGCTGCCCCAGCTCGTCTTCGCGGTCTAAACCAATGCGAAAGGCATAGTTTTCAAGACCAATCTGGCGCATGCCCTCTGCCAGCGCCTGAACCGGAACAGTAATGTCGGTGGCAGTCTGCAGACCGATCAGAACAAAAAGCAGAACAGCCATAGCCAGCAGATAATGACTGAAAAGGCTTATTTTTCGAGTTTCTTCAGCAACCGGCCGCTGCATTGCCGCACCCACCATAAAATTGTGAAATTGCCTGATACCGGGCCGGCCTTCGAGGGTAACCACTTCGTCACCCACTTTTTGTTCAAAAGATATGGGCAGGCTCGAGGCGTTGATCCAGCCGGCTGCCTTGTCAAGCCTCAACCCGGGCCATGGCACAAACTGATCTTCGATGCAGCCATACGAATGATATTCAAGGGTAAAAACAGCCCAGGGTGACTGGTTGCGCTTGGCAATTCTGGTCATGTAACCGCCACCGTTCAAAGTCACCATCCAGGTAAGAGCCGATTCCGGCTGAAAAATCGAGGGCAATACGAAAGACAGCATCACGGCCGCCCCGGTTGTGATCGCGAACTCAACCGGCATGCCATGGGCAGCATTTAATCTGAGATAGGCTTCATCGCCGAAGTTTGATCTAACGTTCTTCATAGCCGCATCAAAAAACAGTTCACCCTTGACATTCTGCATCTGCAGACCAGAAACACCGGCCTGCGCCGAAAGGTTTTTCAGCAGAAACCTGATCAACTGCCCAAGCAACCCGGAAAACTCGTCTTTGCTCTTGTTTTCACGGTAGGCCATCTCATTCTCTGTATGATTTACGAGAATCACATCTCTGACCGTGGCATTCGAACTCCAGTCACCAACCAGATTGATTGCCTTAAAAACCTCGGCAAAATAACGATTGAAATCGGCAACAAAATCGCTGCTGCGCATCTCTTTGTCAGAGCGGCCGGCAAGCTCGACGGCTGTCCTGTTTTTACTGTAGCGCTCGAGTTGCCAGATAACTACCTGCTGATAATAACCCTGGCGCAGCTCAAACTCGTCTAAAAACCTTTTCAATTCAGTTCTCTGTTGATGCAGAAGCGCCTGATGATTTTCAAAAACAAAAATCTGCGCCACGAAAAAAACCGTGGTCAACGGCACCAGAGCGGTCATAAGAATTGACAAAAGAATCTGGGCGCGAATCGAGCGATTTACAAAACTGCCGCCCAGAAAGGTTTTAACTGCAAACCAGATGATCAGAATGGTTGCCGCAAAAAGAGCCAGAATCTGATTTCGCCTCTGCGAACCGTAATCTTCATCGAGCGAGCTGGCGAGAAGAAACTCACAAGGTCGCCCGCCAACCACGATTTTTTCCGAGTGCAGAAGTTGATTCGTGGAAGAAGCATTGAACAGCTCATTGCTGTATTCCATGCCGGCAGATGTTTTTACCGCAATTTTGATATCACTGTCGCTGTAGGCCTCGGCCAGCATCGATGGGTTATCACGCAGCTGTTCAACCGGCACTGTTACAATTACAACCCCCGCAACCCTCGCCAGATCATGCTTGTAAAAAAACAGATCGGGATTCCTCTCTGGCAGAGCAGCACCAGCGAGATGCGCCGGAAAAACCTTCATGTAATTCCAGTAAACCGCCTCCAGCTTCTGACCATTGAGAGTCAGACCGGCAAAACCAATTTTTTCGCTGGTCAGAAATTCCGCCGACTCACTTGAACCAAAAAGTTCAGAAAGAAACGGGTCGATACTGCCACGCAAAAATTTCGCGTCAATTTTTTGATAAACCAGACTCAGATAGCGGGCCAGCAAAAAAAACTGTTTTTCCTGATTTTCAGTAAGACCGTGTTTGTAGAATATTCCGGCGGCGCCATTTAAACCAGGTTCAAGGTTTATGCCAATCACTCTCGTCGGCCGGAAACCAGCCCGCGAAAGACCGGCAAATGTTCGATCGACCTCGCCCCTCATCAGTTCGGCATCGTTTTCTGATGGTTCGAAGGCAAGCCTGCTCTGCGCTCTTTTGAGGCAACTGTTCATGACTGTCTCAAAAGCGACATAACCGGCACTGTCAGACCTGAGCTGCCTGGCCAGCCGTGCGATCTTCTGTTCTGCCTGATGCCTGACAACCTCATTTTTTCGCTGCCGACGCCATTCAAAGCCATAAAAAATGCCGACCGTCATAAAAATAGCAAAGACGGCAACGGCAAACACCAGAAAAAATCGGTTCCAGTCCGTTTTCTTGTGCATTACAGCAGTTTCTGGCACATCAACAGCAGACGCACTGTTGTCAATGACTCTGAGCATTTCCAGGCCCGCAAATTCCTCATTTATTTTTCTTATCTGATGCTGGTCTGGCTGCAGCGAAAACACTTCACCCTCTTCATCAATTTTGCATACCCTGATGCCGGGTTCGATCAAAGCGGCAACATCGCCGGAAAAGGCTATCGGAAGGTCTCGGCACTTTTTGGTAGCCGCTTCATTGTTGGCTGCCACAGCGAAAGCCTCGCCGATAATGCTGTAGTCCAGGCGGGTATCATCACTGCCGACATGCCCGGCATGAAATTCGCCGCAGGCAAGGCCGACCCCTGAAGAATAGGAAAATAACCCACGATTGCGCCTATGCTGGTTGATTTCCAGCATCGCCTTCTGCATTTTTACCGCGGCAGAAATTGCATTCAAAGCAACGACCCTGCCGTCTGGTCCTTCAAAAATCGCCTCGACCGCATCGCCGATAAATTTGTATATCCGACCACCCGAGCCATTTATTACCTCTGACATGGCAGCGAAATGATGGTTCAGCATTTCGGTTATTTCGTGGGTCTGGTGAGTTTCACAGAGTGTCGTAAACCCCCTGATGTCAGAAACCAGCGCAATACCCCGAAAAGAACGACTCTGAATCTGACCCGCCGTCTCAGAATTTTTTGCCAGAGCCTCAACCGCATGATCAGACAGCAAAGCCGACAGTCGTTCTCTCTCTTTCAAACCCTCGACCATTTTTCCGAATTCACCGGTCAGGCTGGCAAGTTCATCTTTTCCCGCAACGGTCAGGTTGAAGTTGTAATCTCCCTGCGAAACCTTATCGAGAGCTGTCTTCAGGGCAGTTATCGGCTGCAGAAGCAATGTTGCAACAAACCTGGCGCACAAACCTGCAATCAGCAGTGAAATAACTATCAATATTTCGAAAGTTCGCCGACGCATCGAACTGTCATGCTCAATCTGATGGTGGCCGGCAATGCCGGCTACGATTAATTCTGAATTCTGACCATAAGGCATGGCAACCACCGTCATGCCATTCAGATGATTTTTTACAGTGCCCCCTCTGGCTGCCGCAGTTTCAGCAAGTCTTGCGGCTACCGAGAAGCCCTGGGCGGCAAGATCGTCGTTTTCCGGTCGATAAAGGATTCTGAGACCCTGGGGAGTATTCCGGAAGGCGATAAACGAAAAATCAGCAAAATCACGACGAAAGCCTTCGATGGCGAGCGAAACCGATTTTTCGAAAAGCTGGCCTTCATCCCATAAAAGAAAGAGAATTGCGATCGGAAAATCGGCAATTTCGATCAGGTCATAAATAAGTTTCGCCGTCATTTCGCCTGATTTCTGGCCGATACAGAAGTTGCGGCGCTTTTCTATTTCGTGGCTGAAATTATTGCCTGTAAGAGAACTGTAGGCCTGCGAACCAAATTTTTCTTCGTCTGAAACCTCAAATGCCGGCAGTTTTTCATCAGGCTTCTTCTTGAGAATCAGTTTTCGCATGTTCTCGATTATCGGGGAGCGATACACGCCAAAAATATTTTTCAGTCGGCTTTTAGAAGCGGCATCGCTGGCAAATTCAAGCCCTTTGCCGGCATTGTCGAGAAGCATGAAGCCAATGAGAGGCAATGCCGGATCATGCGAAGAGAACTCAGCAAGAATGTATTTTTTTACAACCTCTGAGGCATGACCATGCTGACTGATAAGCTGCGCAAGCTTTGTGTCAGAAAACAACCGGCGCGCAACCTTCTGATAATCGTCCTGTAACTGCATGCGGGTGCTTTCAACCAGACGCAGGCAGCCTTCCAGATTGTCGGCAATCTGGTTGCGGGCCGAACGCTCTGTCTGCATATGGTAGGCAACCGCAGAAATACCGAGAAAACCCAGCGGAAAAGTTGCTGCCAGAAAATACAGCATCAAAAACCTTCTGTTCAGCGACATTTCTGGCCATATATTCAGAATCAGGCCGCGACAGACCAGTAATACCCATATAAAACCGGTACACATGTCGAGAAATTCAAGCCAGAACGGCAGCGGTGCGGCAGGTGGCTGTCTCGCCGCAAACACCGAAAGATGGTTCATTCCAAGGCCCAGATGGCTGAAAATTCTGTATCTCCCCAGAGTTGCCGGGGCCGGCGGGCCGTTCTCCATCCAGCTTATGCGATCGTAAAAAAGGTGTCTGACCTCCTTTTCCCGCCAGCTTCTGAAAAGGCCTGACCTGATGAGCTTGTCAGAGCCAACCACCGGATCTTTGAATTTCAGCACCGGAACGAAAGCACCGACACCATTTCCCCGTCCCCGGCATTCTTCGGCAGCAGCCTGCAGCGCAGAGATGCGCGTAGCTTCAAGCACCTCAGCGGTCATCATGTAACCATAGCCAGTGCCGTCAGGCTTTTCGTAATAATCCCAGACAAACCAGTGCGGCCGCCGGCCGTGCAGAATATTGCAGGTGCGACCTTTCATGCTGCCGGCAACTGCGTCGGTACTGATGCCGACCCCAAAATAATTCTCGGCGATTTTGTCGCGCTGCCGCTTCAGGCTGTCAGGCAGAGCCCGCCCTTTATGCTGATCGACGAGGTGGTTGAACAGCATGCCCATGGCGCGGCGACTTTCAACTTTGTCGCTGTGCGCATGCAGCATTTCAAATTCAGTCTTTGCCACCCCTCTGCCAAAAACATGCAGCTTGAAGTCAGGAAAAACCTGGCCAATGTCGGCAAACAGAGAGCTCTGCAGCTGTTGCCAGCCAGCCTGGTCAGTAAGCCTGTTCCCGGCAATCGTCAGTTTATCGATAATCTGGCCGCCGAAACGATTCAGGCGATACTCAGCCGTTGAACTGCGGGTCAGGGCCTCCAGCTCCTGCTGCGCCGTTTCAGCCAGTTCACGTTCTTTCCAGCTCTGTTCGATTCTGGCCAGAAATCTGAACCCGACGTTCAGAGCCAGAACCGGCAAAAGCCACATGATAAACGGCAGCATTCTCAACCAGAAGTTGCTTCGCTTTTTTCCGATCGCCTTTTCCCTCATGCCGTGAATTTTAACACAGTACAAAAGCCTTGATATAAATCAGTTTTGCTTTTTATTGGCGTTAAAAAAACCTCTTACAATTGTTTAATTACTTTTCAGGACTTGACGCAAAGGGCAAAAACCGGTATCTTTAATAATGAACATTTAATTCATTATTATGCAGATTCTGAAAAACAATATAAGAGTGCAGATAGAACGGGCGGCCCTGCAGCTTTTCGCGGCCCGTGGTTTCGATTGCACGACCATGGCTGAAATTGCGGCCATGGCAGGCATATCGACCGGCAATCTGTATCGTTATCACAGCAACAAAGAAGAACTGCTCTATGCACTCGTATCTGAAAGCTTTGTAGAAAGCTGTCTGCAGATGTTGCGCCTGAAGTTCGATCTGGCCATGGGCATGAGCGCGAAACAGATCGCCGCTTCTCATGAATTCCGCAAAAGCAACGCGGCATTGTTGAAATTCATTCTCGACAACCGTCAGAAGCTTCTGATTCTTCTGCGTGGCTGCAAAGGCAGCAGATGGCAGAATTTCAGGGCGGCGGCCCAGCAGATGATCACAGACAAGGCGGGTGATTATTTTGCCGGCATACAAACCAGGTCTACGACCCGACCCGACCCTGTTCTGCTGGCCGGCATCTATGAAAACCTCATAAACGTCACCATAACGATTTTAGGCTCTGAAAGCAGTCGAAAAGACTGCCGGCAGTCTCTGATCGGTCTTTTGACATACCACCAGGCCGGTCTGGCGGCCCTCTGCTGATTTTTTCGCCAGATTTTTTTTGCCCGAGTTTTCTTTAGTGAATCATACATTCATTTTTAAAGGAGTTTTTATGATAATCACCGCCTTTAACGGTACCCACAAAACCGGCCCCTCGAATACCGCGATCATGGTCGATGCTTTTCTGCAGGGTGCAGCTGAGGCCGGCGCCAGAACCGAACATATAAGGCTCGCCGGCCACAAAATTCAGCTCTGTCTTGCCTGCAAGGCCTGCTGGCAGAAAACGCCCGGGAAATGCGTCATTCAGGATGACATGACCATTCTGACCGAAAAGTTCATCAGCTCAGATCTGGTGATTCTGGCTTCGCCCATTTACACCGACAATGTTTCCGGTCTGCTGAAAGTCTTTCTCGACCGCCTGATCACAACCGGCGATCCGCACTGGGAATTCGACGAGCATGGCGAAAGCCGCCACTGCCGCCGACACGAAAAACCCACCCGGCTGGTCGCGCTCAGTAACTGCGGCTACCCCGAGCAGAGTCATTTCGATGTGCTTCGGCTCTTTTTCAGACGCCTGTGCCGCAACATGCACCTCGAACTCGCCGGCGAAATCTACCGTGGCGCCGGCGGCCTGCTGGCCGGCATCGTGCCTGAATTCGCAGAGCACATTGACCGCTACCTGAATCTGGTAAAACAGGCCGGCCACGAAACCGCCGAAACCGGCCACATATCAGCCGAGCTGCAGCAGACCCTCGAAGCCCCGCTGATCCCCCACCCCGACTTCAACCGCATGTTCCTGGACAAAGTGAACCAGCTCGCCGACCGGCTTAGTCCTTCTGCTGACAGTTAACCTGGTCGTTTTTCACTATTTTATGCATACCCATCTGACCTTTGAATTGGTGCAATTTCCGCTATTACTGACATGAAGCAGACATCGGGATGGAGCTTGAACTCCTTGCAGGCGGCCTGTTCAATAACGATGCAGAAAAAGTCGATGGCACCCGCTGCGACTGTAAATTTTTCTAAAATGCCTTTCAGTCGCGGCAGGCGATGAGGAAGACGTGCTTCTGGGGCCATTGATCGAGTTCGAGATGGCGGCAGGTCAGGCCCTGCTCTGCGATTACCGCCAGGTTGGCGCTGATGCCGATCGAGCTGTAGTGAAAAGTGTCGTCATGCCAGCGGTCGGTGTGTTCGCCGATCGCGTCACCGAAAGTGTAAGCAAGCACGCCGCCCGGTGCCAGCAGCTGACAGAGTCTGGTTATTACCGGCTTCTGCTGGTTCAGCGGCAGATGAAAAATGCTGTCCCAGGCAAAAATGAAGTCGAAAGTCTGAGATGTCTGCCACTCGCAGATATCGGCATGATGAAAAACCGCATCCGGGTGGTTCTGCCTTGCCAGTCGTATCATTTCGGCTGAGACATCGAGACCGGTTACCGCAAGCCCCTTTCCATGCAACAGACGAATAAAGCGGCCACCGGCGCCGCAGCCGACATCGAGGGCCTCGCCACCCGACCGGCAGAATTGCAGAGCCCGCGAAATCTGCTGCACGCCATACTGCGAATCAACGTGCTGCTGATGCCACCATACCGCGATCTTATCGTATTTTTCACCCAGTTTTTTGGGGTCCATGCTGTTTTTCCTTGAAAGCTATAATATCGCTATTTCTCGCCGGATTCCAGTCATAACATGCCCGCGACTTTTAATTTTTTGGCGTGACTTGTAAGTCTTCAAGCTGAATGCTAAGTTATTTATAAATGCAAATCAAAAGCAGAATCGTTTGTAATAGTAGGCACGGGGAGAAGTCGGGATTGCTTTTTCGTAAGCTTGTGAGCGAAGCGAATCGCTGGAGAAAAAGCAACCCGACTGATAGACCGGGCCGACGAACCGGTTCAACTTTGTTTCTGCAGTAATCAATAATAAGCGACCGCAGATAAGTCTTCTTCAAGCAAAGAAGATACTTAAATCCAACAGCCAGCCAGAGATCGATGCAACCTCACCAGACCAGCCGACGTTTTATTTTGAGCCTGATATTAATTCTGGTTTCTTTTGTGCTGCTGGTCGGCATTGCATTCAACAGCCTCAGATTCCAGCAGCAGATGCTCAACCGGCAGAACCGTGCCGAAAAGTTGAGCCGCATCGATCAGATCAGCGAAGAATATTTCAGACAGCTCGAAACATCGCCATTACCCGCCGAAACAATTCCGCTGCCGATGAGCAAGCCTTCTTTGCCGGCTTTGTCTGCTCCCGACAGTGCCCTCGCCCGCAACATCTTCATGAAAATTGCCATGGGCGCCGGTTCAAAACAGGCCCTGCTCATCGAGGCCGAACTGAACTCTTCACCAGATGAACAGGATTTCTGGCGTTATCTGCAGATGAACGAATATGCCATTACTGGCAACCATTTCGAAATGCGCCGCTGCGCCTTTCAGATTCTGAATTCGAATTTCGATTTTCTTCTCGATAACGGCCGAACCTTAAAAACTGAAGCGGCTCTGCAGGTTGCCCAGGCTTTTCTTGCCGAAAATAATCCGGAATCATGCCGGCAATGGCTTCTGCGCCTGCGCACCCTGCCCGTGCCGGTGGCGATTCCGCAAAGTCCGGAGCAGATGCTGAAAGGCGATCTCCCACCGCAGCTTCTGGCCTGGCTCGATTTTCTGATTCATTGTTACCAGCTTTCCTATGCCGAGCCCATTGAACCAGGCTGGAAACAGAACCAGACCACAGAAACACTTGTCATAAAGCATGTCGACGGCACCGCCGCCTTTTCTGCGTCAACGGTTCTGGCCGGCCTTACCAGCCTGCTCAGACAAAGAGGGTTCTCAGAAGTCGTCGTTACCAGAAGCAACAACCTGCAGGGAAATTCTCATCTTCTTGCCGGTTCAGGCGGTCTCTGGGTAACCATCGACGTCACAGAACCGCCGGCCCCGTTCCCGGGCGGCTTTGTTCTGCTGCTGATTCTGACTTCTGCCGGCATTCTCGGCCTTTTCTGGTTTTCGCTGCACGAATGGCAGTTTATACAAAAAGCCCGACTGCTCGAAGAAGAAGAAAATTTCTTCAGACAGACCGCTCACGACCTGAAAACCCCGATCACCAACGTCAGCTTTCTTGCCGAAACCCTTGCGTTAAAGCGCTACCGCAACGAAGAGCAGCAGAACCGCTATCTGTCACAACTGCAGACAGAAACCAGCAAAGCCGCCGAGCTGTTCGACCGCCTGCTTCTCTCTGTAAGACTGCGGCGAAAAACAGTTAACGCAGAGTTAAAAAGCATTTCGGCAACCGACACGTTAAAGAGTCTGCTTACGCGCTTTCGCACCCGCCTGCATGACTGGAAAACCGTCGAAGAATTTGAATACGAAGGACTGCTTCTCGCCGACCCCGACATGTTCGAGCGGGTTATGATCAACCTTATCGAGAATGTGCTTCGCCACGCCTCTGAAGGCAGAACTCTGCTTCTGCGCACCTGCATGCTGCCAGGCCTGAAAGACGGCGAGGCCGCGGTCATGATCGGCGATGCGGGCGATGCTTTTCCGGTTTCACTGACGAGCGGCGATCTCAATCTTCTCAACAATGGCCTTATCTACCGACCAGAACGCGGCGGCAGCGGCACCGGGCTGTTTCTGGTGCGACAGATCATGACGACACACGCCGGGCAATTTTTCGCCCGACCCCGATTCGAAAAAGGAGTCTGGATGATAACCACCTGGAAAACCGTAAAATCATGACCAGAATTCTCATTGTCGAAGACGAACAGATAATTCGTGAGCTGCTCGGCGATAACCTCGAATTTGAAGGTTTCACCACCATTCAGACCGCCAGTCTGAACGATGCCGAAACCAGCATGAAGTCAGAAAAACCAGATATGGTGCTTCTTGACCTCAATCTTCCTGACGGCAATGGCGCCGACCGGCTTAAACAATGGCGTCAGAACGGTCTGGCGATTCCGGTTATCATCTGCACGATCAGAGACCGTGAAATCGACATTATAAAAGCTCTTGACGCCGGCGCCGATGACTATGTGACCAAGCCATTCAGGATCCGCGAACTGATTGCCCGCATCAAAGCGGTTCTGCGGCGTGCAGGGCACCAGCCGGAAACCAGGTCACACCGCATCGGCCGTCTCGACATCGATTTTATCAGCCGCTCTGTGAACTGCCCGGATGGCAGAACCACCCTGACCACTACCGAATGGCAGATTCTCGAATATCTCTGGGAAAACCGCAATCAGGTAATCAGCCGCGAGCAGATAATCGATCGCATCTGGGGAATCGACGATCTTGAAGACAGCCGCGCCGTCGATGTGCACATCGGCCGCCTGCGAAAAAAGCTCGAACCGGCCACTGAACCCGAAACGCTCCTGACCGTCAGAGGTTTTGGCTACACACTGAAAGTCTGAATAAATTCTGTTACACAACTGTTACATTCCTGACAAATGATCGCAATATCCAATGCTGATAATAACGACAGCAGAAATTCAGAATGCACAAGGAGCAACTTATGAAAAAACTACTTATCGCCCTGTTTTCGCTCTCGTTATTACTGGTGTTCAGGCAGGTCATGGCGGCAGATTCAGAACTCGACAACGCCATAATTAAGCTTTACAGTCATGGCCCCGACACACAGATCGAAGAGACCCTGAAGCGCCTGAGTGACAGTTCTGAGCAGAACATCGCTGAACGGGCCGGGTTTCATCTTGCCTGCCTGCAAATTATTAAAGGCGGCACAACTGCTGAAGAAAGCCTTGCCAGACTTGAACAAAGTGCCAGAAATGCTTCAGAAAAAGAAACCGTCAAACTGCTGCAGGAAATTCTGCAGAAGAAAGCCGGAAAAGTGCCTGAACAGTTTCAGGACAAGATTTCACTGGACATGAAAGACGTAAGAATAAAAGATGTCGTCGCAATAATTGCCAAACAGGCAAACGCCAACATTGTCGTGCACAATAAAATAACAGATAAAATCAGCCTGAAACTGACCGATGCCACCGTGATCCAGGCGATCGAAACCATCTGCAGAATGGCTGACCTGCGCTTCGAAAACAATGAGGGTATTTTCATCATTCTGCCGAGCGGCAGCCGCCGCGAAGATTACGAAAAGCGCGAAATCAGACTCGCCTTTCTCTCACCCGAAGAAGCTCTTAAAATGGCTGCGTCTGAACTGGGAGCAGATAAGGGCGACGCGGCTCCGGCACATCTGACACCTGAGCAGGCGGCTTCCCGGCCAACTGATGCCGAACGTCGCAATGTCACATTTAAAGCCACAAAGGATTCGATCGTCATGGAAGGCGAACAGACAGCTCTCGACAAGTTCGAGGCATTTCTGCGCAATCTCGACAAAAAAGGCAAAGCCCAGAAAATTTCGTTCAGAATCTGGAAAACCAACCCCGGAAAAACCGTTTCGCTGCAGGAATTCGCCGGCATGGACGACACAAAGAAAAATGATGCGGCAACCATACTTTCGGCGCCGGTTCTCGTTACTCTGACCGGCAAAGAAGCCAAAATCGAAGTTGGCGAAAGACGAAATGACGATGAAAAGAGCGTCGGGCGCCCAATGTCATACTCTATGTCGTGCATAATTCACGAAACCGCCGACCCTGATAAGCTAAGGCTGATCGGACACATGCGGGTTACCGGAAGCATTCAGGAAGACGGCCGCACCATCGACATAAAAAAAGAGTATGCACCGACTCTCGACATTGGCCGCAATAAATGGGTGCTGTTGCCGATCTATGAAGGAAAAGAGTCGATGTTTCTCGAACTGCAGGTCAGCCCCCACGTTGAATAAAAAACAGTGATTGCCATCTGACGCCGTGCCGATAATTTAATTATGGGCTGGCTTTGGAACAACATACATGACATGTTCGACGAGGATGACGGCAGCTTTCCCGAAATCTGCATCTGCGGATTAACAGCAGTGGAAGTAATCGCCGGTTATCGTCTTATCAGAGAAAAGGCCCGCTTCATTGTAGGCGGGCCGCGTTTTTTCAATCTCGAAGCAGGTCAGGAAATGGAACTGAACGCCGTCGAATGCGCCGCCACCCTCGTCTGCCAGAAAAAGGCCCAGCCCTTTCATTTCATGGTGCGTGAACTTGCCTTCGGCTCAGGCAAAGTGCACGAAATCGGCGTTTTCATTCTCGACAACGCCATCGCCATCGACTACGAGAAGGGGCGTATCTGGGGCGAACTGCAGATAGAAACGCTGCTGCTGCTGATCAATAAGCTTAAAGAGACCTCAGATAAGGCTTTTATCAGACTCGAAGATGCAGTCAGTCCCAAAGACCGCGAACGTCTCGAAAACGCCCTCGAGCGCCTCGCCAGCCCCACCCCTGACGATTGACCCGTCACCCAAACGCGCCCAGGGCTCAATCATTCTGATTTACAGGTTAAGAAAAGCGGTGCAACCAGGTTGCACCGCTTGTATTTCTGTGAAGCACAGACGCCAATAAATGGCTTTTTTTAAGAAATCAGTTTTCGGCAGCTTCGGCGAGCGGGTTGTCGGGGTTCAGGGGCTCGATTTCGTAGTCGAGCTTGAATTCTTTAAAGACCTTGGCGGCGAAATCGCTGTTTTCTGCCAGCGGCAATTTGACGTCAACCTTTTCGGCAGTCTCTGACCAGCTTTCGATCAGCGATTTCCAGGCGTCGAGCTCTTCATTGAGCTTTTTCAGCAACTCAGACGGATGTGTCACATCTTTGTCGAACCAGAGCAGGCGATCGCGCGAGTCGCTGTTCGAAGTGTTGGCGAAACCGGTGTATTTTTCGACGTCCTTTTCAAGCATCTGCAGCAGTTTGTCGGTCTCGTCGTAAGTTGAATAGACCTGGCCGAACCAGTCGCTGATGGTGCCGCCCTTAACGTCGAGGAAAGAGCCGGTTTTCAGATAATCGCGCACCGCCGGGGTTTTGAAACTCTCGTCGAACTTCTGCAGAGCATCGGTGCGATCTTTCAGATAGGCGTGCATCAGGGTCGCCATGTCGAGCTGCTGTTTGACAGTGGTCAGCAGCACAACAGTTTCGGCAGCCTTCTGTGAGAGCGACAAAGGCTCATAGAGCAGTGACTTTTCAACATCTTTTTTGAAAGCCTCTACAATTGCCTTTGGCGTCTTTTCTTTCTTTGAGTTGGTCCAGCGCCAGTTGAACAGGCGGCGACCTTCAGTGAACAGCTTGTCGTTTTTCTGATCGGGGTCGGCAGCACAGGCGGCGGCGAGCTTTTCAAGATATTTGCGAATGCGGGCAGCCTGCGGCAGATCTTTGGCATCGATCTTTTCGATGGCTTCATCCATGCCTTCGATAAACTTGTCAGCCTGCTCGGCAGCACCCTTGACCTGATCGCGCAGAAAGGCCAGTTCTTTCTGGCCAACCTGCATGGCATCGGCCGCCAGCGATTCGCGCAGCAGTGCTTCGTTAAATTCGGGGGTATCAACCCCGATAAGAGGCGCGTAGTTGAACGGCGACTGCTCGATACGCAACCCGACCGCGTCATAAATGCCGCCGCGCAGCTTATTGGCGGTGGTATAATTGAGATATTTCTTGATCAGCACGTAATCAGGGTTAAAGAAAACCTTCTGAATGTTGTATTGCTCGATGGTTTTGCGATATTCGGCCGATTTAATCGGGTCACCGATCCAACCGGCCCAGGTAACCGGGTTAACGGCACGACCGACTTTATCCCAGAAACCGTTTTCACGCGATTCCTTTTCTGTCGGTTTCCATGACATGAAATCGGCTTTCAGCTGCCAGAGTTCCTTGAGACGTTCAATATCAAAATCCGGCAGGGAAAAGCCTTTCTGGCTGTAATAGCTCATCAGAACGCCCTGCTTTTCGAGAGCGATAAAAACGCGGCCGTTGCGGGCTTCGGGTGAATCACCGGCCACCGCTTCCTTAACTTTGAATTCCATGAAGCGGTTATGCACCATCTGCAGCGAAATAGCCTTTTCTTCGTTCTTGAGAATTTCGCGGTTGTCATAAAACGAACGGAATTCGGGGTCGTTCTCGTAAAGATACCAGTATGAGTTCTTGTAGGCATCTTTCCAGCGCTTGTTGTATTCGCCAACCGCGTCACCGACAAAGGTGAAGATGCCCCAGACCAGGCCGGCAAAAAGAATTATCTGGCCAATAAAAGGCGTGCAGAACAGTGCAACGAGCGAAGCAACACCAATGGCTGCACCCACGTAGTGCTTGGCCAGAGAATAAGAAGTGCGGCCCACCTGCCGGTCTTCAGATCTGGCAATGCCCCAGGCGTCGATAGCCAGACCGACCACCACCAGACCGATACCGATACTGCGGGCAATGCCCTGACCGTTGGTCAGTTCGTCAGGAATCGTATTGTTGCCGGCTTTTTTCTGAACCCAGCGCCAGTAAGACTTGAAACCCTGGCCGGCGACTTCCGGGTTGTTCCAGCATGGGGGCGGAGCGGTGAATTCCATGAAATCGAGAAATTTGCTGCCCTGAACCGCCGACATGGTTGTGTCAGCGATGTTAACAAGGTTGTTCAGGCGCATAAAACCGATCATCAGGTTGGCGGTTCTTGCCGACAATCGCGATCTGCCGACAAAGGCAAAACCCCGCATCGTAAAACCGACAATCGACCTGAAAACTTCGGCGACGTCAGCCAGAACCGTGCTGTTTTCACGCAGCATTTTCATCGATTCATAAAAGCCGAAAACGTCGGTAGCGCCATCGTCAGCCATCATCAGACTGGCGTTGAGCATCGACATCCATTCGCCCCAGGCGCGCGCTTCAGCCTCCTGTCGACTTTTGCCACGCAGGCGCATGATCTGTTCGAGATATTCAGCCGGGGCAACGACTTTTTCGAGGCTGACCAGGCCATTTACCTCTTCAGTATTTATGGAAGGCTTCGGCAGTTCGGCTGCCCGAACCACCGGAATCAGCATTGGCTCGACAAGCAAAACAAAAGCAAGCACCCAGACGGCCAGGCGGTTAAACTTTTTTCGGCTCATGGTTATACTCCTTGATTATCCTTTAATTTTAACCGCCAGCGGGCCGTACCGCTACTCCCCTGCTGCTTCCAGCTTATAGTCGTAATTCCAGAGGTTTTTGATATTATCAAAAGCCATGACGCCAAGATTTCTCGGAAACAGAACCAGCAGACTCTGCCCGTGCAGCGCAATTCGCGGGTGCGAAGTTTCGATAAATCTGAACGCCCTTTTGGCGCCAAGAAAGCCAACACCAGAAGCGGTTGTGTAATAAAGGCCGAGCCCGGGCTGATAAACCAGATCGCGAACTTCCTCAGCAGGCTGAGCGGGTACAGCGGTAATCTTATTGTCTGCCGAAGTGTGCATGAAAACAGTTTTTCCGATAGCAATGAAAGTATTATCGCCATCACCGGCAACCGCATTTATTGTATCGCCGCTCTGAAAAATCTTTTTGTAACCGCGCAATTCTTTCAGACCCTGATCTGAAGCTTGTTCTGGTCTGAGAACATAAATTGCACTGGTTCTGCTGCGGGCATCTTCCGCCACCAGATAGACACAGTTGCCGGTGGCACGGTAAATACGGCTGTAATAGGCCGGCAGATCGCAGATTGGCTGATAAACCATAAGAGGCAGGCCGGCTGCGTCGAATTCGACTTTTGCCGAAGGTGCGATGAAACCGAGAGTTCGCACGGTGGTCAGCAGCATCTGCCCGTTATCAAGATGCACCAGTCCCTGGAAAGGTTCTGATACGGCCGCCGCCACCTCACGCACCGGATTCATCAGTTTGCGGTTATCGATGCCGATCCAGGGGTTGCCGGAGGCATCGACCGAAAATTTGATCTCGTTGAGAGTATGCTTTGGAATGGGCTTTTCCATGGTCGTCGGCGGCACAACCCAGCGATAGCTGACGCCGCTGCCAGCCGGCAGCACCACGGTTGAATCAGACATCGGGTCAAATGAAGCACTGGCCGACATGGGCAGCCACAAAACAACAGCGAGAATCAGCAGAAAATAGCGAATTTTACTTTCCATCGGGGCCTCCGATAAATTCGAGAACCGTTTTCTGGCCGACATTCATTTCACTGCGAACCTTCTGCCAGAATTCCTGAGAGTTGAAGTCCTGACCAACTGCTCCCATAGCTTTTTTCATAAAATTGTCCATGGCCTTGAAGGCGACGTTCGAATACATGCGCCCGCCTTCGACCGCAAAGCCGGCCTGCGGCGAACCGATCTTGCCGACCATGAAATCGAGAACTTCCTTGCCGGCCGCCGGCACATCGCCCTTCTGAAGCGCGGCAGTCACTTTGGCAAAGCCGAGCGTGTTGTCAAATATCTCCTGGCCACCTTCGACAACGTTTTCGGCAACTTCGCCGCTCATCTGCTCAGCAAGGGTCTGAAGTTTTTCTTTATTGTATTTTTTGATCAGATCAACCTCCGGTGCGTTGACCGCGGCCGCAACATCAGCCTTGAGGCGGGTCAGCTGCTCAACCAGGCTGGTTGCGATCTGTGGATCGGCAAAATCGGCAACCGGCACGCTGAGCTTGATGCGGCCTCTTTCTTCGGCGCTGAGATTCTCATTGCCGATCGCGCGGTTGTAAAGAATTCTGCAGGCCTGCTGCAGCTGCTCAAGCACCTGCTTTTCCTGATCGGTAAGGCTACCCTTTTTCAGCAGGGTCGCAATTCTGAACTGATTTTCAGACAGAGCTTTTCCTTCCTGGCCGGCCGGAACATTGACAGTGGGCGATTTAAGACTTGGCGGCGTGCCGCGCGGCTGCCGCGGCGGCGGTACAAAGCCGCGTGAATATTTCATCTCTTCTCGGCGGCGCTGCTTTTCTTCCCATTCTCGATCTTCACGTTCAGACTGTCTTCTTTTCGCGGCTTCCTTGCGTTTTCTCGCACGCTCCTCTCGGGCCTGGCGGCGTTCTTCTCGGCGTTTGGCTTCAAGCACCGGATCACGAGGCGCCGGACGAAAAAGATCCCAGATCGAGGGGCCGGTATAAGTGCTGCCGCTGTCTGACGAATCAGAGTAACTGCTGTCATCATCAACCGGCGTCGGGTCTGGAACATCGGGCACGTTTGGAACCGAACCACCCGCCGCATCGATCAGCTGACCGAACGCATCGGCATGCAGCGCGACCGGCACTGAACCGGCAAGCGAAGCAGCCAGCAAAAATACTGTTAAAGCCTTTGTCAATCGCATATTTTACTCCTGAACAGAATCTGAACCCTGAGTTTACAGAGCGAAGCGGCGGAACTTGGCGCGGCGATTGTCGTTAGCCGCAGCTCCAAGCTTTTTGAGATACATGCTTTCGTAATCTTCGAAGTTGCCTTCGAACCATGAAACCTTCGAGTTGCCTTCAAATACCAGCAGATGCGTGCAGATGCGGTTGAGGAAAAAGCGATCGTGGCTGATTACCAGCGCGCAGCCGGCAAAGTCAGAAATGGCGTCTTCGAGAAGTCTGAGAGTGCCGACATCGAGATCGTTGGTCGGTTCGTCGAGCATCAGCAGGTTGCCGCCCGATTTAACGATCTTGGCAAGGTGCACGCGGTTGCGTTCACCGCCCGAAAGTTCGCCGACCTTCTTCTGTTGATCAGAGCCCTTGAAACCGAAGCGGCCGCAGTAGGCGCGCGACGGGATTTTCATTTTGCCGAACTGCACGTCGTCGAGACCATCGCTGATTTCGTCGAATACGGTCTTGTCACCGCTGAGAATTTCGCGGTGCTGATCGACCCAGGCGGCTTTTACGGTCGGGCCGACGACGACTTCGCCGCTGTCGGGCTTTTCGACGCCGCCAATCATGCGGAACATCGTAGTTTTACCGGCACCGTTCGGGCCGATGATACCGACAACCGCGCCTTTCGGCAGCGAGAAACTGACGTTTTCCATCAGTTTGTTGCCGTCGTAGGCTTTGCCGACGCCTTTGAATTCAACGACCAGATCACCGAGATGCTCGGCCGGAGCAATCTGAATGACAGTTTCATCACCGCGGTCGGCGCTCTTCTCGCGGGCAACCAGGTCTTCAAAATGTGCCAGACGCTCGCGCTGCAGTTCGTGGCGGTCGCCAGTGTTCATGCGAATCCATTTCAATTCACGCTCGAGTGAGCGGCGGCGGGCTGATTCCTTCTTTTCAGAAGCTGCGAGAATCTGCAGTTTCTGGGCCAGCCAGGAGCTGTAGTTGCCTTCGAACGGAATACCGTGGCCGTCTTCGAGTTCAAGAATCCATTTGGTGATGTTATCGAGGAAATAGCGGTCATGGGTCGAGATGATAACGGTGCCCGGGTAGTCTTTAAGATAATTTTCGAGCCAGGCAACCGTCTGGGCATCGAGATGGTTTGTCGGTTCGTCGAGCAGCAGCAGGTCTGGCTGTTCGAGCAGTGCGCGGCAGAGAGCGACGCGGCGCTTTTCCCCGCCAGAGAGATTGTCGACGATCATGTCGTCGGGCGGCAGAACCAGAGCGTTGGCAGCCACATTCAGGCGGGTATCGATTTCCCAGCCGCCGGCGGCGTCGATCTTGTCCTGCAACTGCGCCATTTTTTCCATGGCTTTGTCCATGGCATCGGGGTCCATTTCACCCATCGCTGCCGAAATATCTTCGTATTCTTTGATCATCGCCAGGGTGTCGGCAAAAGCGGCTTCGATGTTCTGACGCACGGTCTTGCCCTCTTCGAGCTTCGGTTCCTGCGGCACGAAACCAACCTTGTAGCCCTTGGTCAGCTCAGCCTGGCCGCGGAATTCTTTGTCGATGCCGGCCATGATACGCAGCACGGTACTTTTACCGGCGCCGTTGGCCCCGACGATACCGATCTTGGCACCCGGGAAAAAGCAGAGGTTGATGTCTTTCAACACCTGTCTGGTGCCGTAGAACTTGTTGAGACCAAGCATGGTGAAAATATATTTGTCAGCCATAAGCCCTCGTTTCGTTGTTAAAAATATGGCGTGATTCTACCTGAAACCGGCGATTATGGCAACCATCAGCAAGGCGTCGCAACCGGAACGCCGCAGAAAATAAAAGTGCCGCCAAAGCGCTGGTCATTTAGACCTGGCTACGGTATCGTCCGCCCAATGGCCGGCATGCGACCATACATAACGCCCGTTCCCGTGCCCCCTCCTCCGTAGACGAAGGCCGCCCTGACGGCAGTTTAATTATAGCATCTATATTCCGACTCTTACAAAGTATTATTAATTGCTGCATAAACAGGCTGAATCGGTTCACCGGCCCGGTCTATGGGCGTAACAACCTTTCTCAAAGAAAAAACCGGCGCGGCTCAGAGCGCGCGCGCCGGTCTGGTAATCAGTAGATACGGGCGTCAGAACTCGATGTCGGCGACCTTGAAGGTTTCTTTGCGGTCGGTCAGGCGCAGGGTCACTGAGCGCCGCTTTTCGTCATCACGACCGTAGTTGGTGAAGATATCGACCTGCAGGGTAACGGCGCCGGCCACTCTCTGTGAAGTGCTGCCGTAGAAGTTCGTCTGAATCTCATACATGCCGGTTCTCGCCTTGCGCAGCATATATTCTTCGGGGCCGTAGCCCTGCGTCAGGTCGCGCGAAACGAGGCCACCGATGGCAGTGCGCGGGTAACCGTAATAGGCCTTTTCACCCGACGGCTCGACGACCCAGAGGTCCATGTCGGTGGCGTCGGCATCCCAGGTCATGACGATGCGCAGATCGACATCGATCGGCTTGAGCAGACGCGCATCGACCTTGAAGTCTTCAATGCCGGCTTTTTTGGCCTTAACGACGAGATTGTTGAGCTCTTCAAGGGCAATTACTTCGATACCCGGGAAACGGCCATCCCACTTTTTCAACACAACATCATAGAGCAGCTCGACGGCGCGCTGGTATTTACCCAGGCGGCCAAGAACCAGCGCCAGATCACGGTAGGACTGTGGTTCTTCACCACGCATTTCAAGAACTTCTTCAAAGATTGTGGCACTGATCGCCAGTTCTTCGAGCTGGGCGAGGCGGTGCGCCAGAATTCGCATCAGAGCAGGGTTTTCCAGTTCGAGTTCGGCGATATTCGAAAGCACCTGCAGAGCCAGGTCTTTCTTTTCGAGCGCGATAAAGACATCAGCGCAATCAAGGAAATATGAGGGCGCATTGCCGTATTCGGCCTTCTGTTTAAGATATTCGGCATACGGATCGAGAGCTTCTTTGATGGCTTTCGCATAACGGGCATCGGGCTGCCAGGCCTTGATCGCCACACCCGGGTTAACCGGCCGCGCACCGGTCGGAGTCGAAGCATCTGCCTTGGCTGCCACACTCTGACCAGGTGCTGGCGCCCGTGCGATAGCAACATTACGGGCAGACGAACCGCCTACAGATTTGCTCTCTTCAGAAGATACGCTCAGTTCGTCACTCATCATTTCAGGAGCGCTCTGTGGCATGGCACTGTCTGAATCCATGGCAGCGCCACTCACTTCTGAAGGCGCCGATCTTTCGCGTTCTTCAGAGCCAAACAGACCGCCATACCATGAGCCACCTTCTGATTTTTTATCTTTTCCTGACGGAATCTGGGCTTTCGAGAAGTCGGTTTCCCACCAGCGCAGGCGTTCTTCCCATTCAGGAATAATGCTGTTGAGCTTCTGTTCACGGGTCTGAGCAACTTCTGCCTCTGCCTTCTCGACTGCGGCAAAATACTGCTCACGCCAGGCCGGTTTTGAAGCCGGGGGCACGATTTTGTGTTCGATGTACTGGTCGATGCGCTCGAGCACGATCATCGAGGTGAATTCATTCACGACCCCGTGCTTTTTGCTGAGGGTAACGATGTCGAGTCGGTTCTTTTCTTTTTCAGCCAGCAGCTCGTCGACCTTGCGGCCCGCCCAGAATTTGCGCAGAAAATCACCTTTAACAGCCTTGCTGCGGCTGACATCGTAACTGCGCTCAAAAAGCCCCTGCGCGCTGGTGCCGAAACTGAGGGTAATTTTGGCTTCATCGCCGCTCAGCAGACCGGCAAACATGTATCTTGGGTTGACGGCAACTCTGCCGGCAGGATAAACCTCTTCGATACCCTTGCCATTGACCAGGCCGGTAATTCCGAAAAAGTCGGCACCGACCATTTTTACGGCGCGATCGAGATCGAGAGCTTTGAGATTCAACAGACTGCCACCGCTGCGGCGGCAGATATGCTGCAGAAAACTGTAATCGGCGCCATCGGCTGAAGTTATCGCATAAACCGGCGCCGCGAAATCGGGCACTTCGCTTTTGCCGAAGGTTGTCAGGCCGTCAGTGATCAGCAGATAGCAGTCTGGCTTGCCAAGGTCTTTTCCGATACCGGTAAAATTGGTGCCGCCATCGAATTTGATTTCTTCGATATGCTTGATCAAGGCACCGGCATCACCGCGCTTCACCTGCCACGATCGGCTGCTGCCCGGGCGGTTGCGGAATTCGACAAACTCGACACGAACTTCGGCGGCGACACGCTCAGAAGCGAACAGTGCTTCGATAAATTTCTTTTCGAGTGCCAGATCGCGTTTTGCGCCTGAGCCCGAAGCATCATAGAGCACGACGATCTTTTCGGCCGGTTTGAACGGACGATTCTTCTCGGGGTCAGCAGCAAGGCCCTGAACGCTGAAATAAAAGTTGCCGTCGCTGGCTTCTTCGACAAAAACCGCACCAGGTTCGGGAACCGGAACGGTTACCCTGATCTCAGAATCGATTTTCTGGCGCTGAATGGCAACTTCGGTAAACCAGCCTGATTTCATCTGGCTGAAATCAGCGGTTTCTCTGCCGGTTATTTCTATCTTAGGCTTCTGATCGGCGCTGAGCACTTCTACCCTGAGGTTGAAATTTTCGGTTTTTTCGCTCAGCTGCAGGGGCACGCGATAAAGCGCTTCACCGTCATTTACTGCCAGTTCAGTAATATAAACGACCTGAACGGTACGTGAACTGTTCGGATTAAGCGGGTAAACACGGGTCTTGAAGTTGTTACCCTTGACCTTTTCGACAATACCGGGGTCAACGCCGCGGCGAATCTCGGTTTCGAGAACTTCGCGGGCTTTCTGCTTTTCGATGGCAACGCCTTCGACGAGTTCGCCGTCGATATCGAGGGCATAACCCGAAACGACAGCTCCCTCAGGCAGCGGAAACTCAAGCTCCCCTTCAAGCACTCGTGAATTCGGGTTAAAAAAACGCATCGTCATGGTAGTTTCAGCCAGATGCCCGAAAATTCTGACCCTGGCGTCGAGACTGGCAAGACTGATCGGCTGCTCAGCCGGTCGTTTCAGATTCATGACCGGAATCTGAGCCTGCAATGCGGTGACAGTCAGCAGCAGAAAAGCGAGTAGAAGCAATAAACGGTTTTGCATATATTCCCCTCGGTTATGGAGTTTACTCAGCACAATTTCAGAAACGCAGCCGGGCAAAACCGGATTGCGTTTTTTATTTTTTAAGATCCGCCAGCGCGGCAAGCTTCATTACATCTGTCTTATCACCGAAAAAGCGGCTGAAAACGCTGATACGGTAGAAAGAAGCCAGCGAAAGCTCTTCACCGGTTCTTCCGAGCAGCCAGACATTTTTGTGACGGAAATGAAAAAAGAGAAAAAGCTGCTGCACCCTCTCATCATCAAGCTTCTGCAGCAAAGGCGCAAAGCTTTTGAGAAGTCTGGCGGTATTTTCAAGCCTGACCAGTATTTTCTTTTCCTGGGCGAAGCTGTCGTTCTCAGGGTTGAGGGTAAAGCTGCGCAGCAGCAGCCCCTGAAAACGCTGCCCGTAGTGTCTGGTCATGATAATCGCCGCCAGCCCGCGCAGTGCCACACTGTTGCTGCGAATTGCATGCTCGAAAAACTTCAGCGCCTGCCCCTCGGGTTTAACGTCGATATAACGTGAAATATCGTTCATCAGACGGGTCTCGATCTCTGACAGCTCGATGGCGCCAGCCAGAGCCGGTAACAGAAACAGCACCAGAACCAGACCCGCTATTCTTGCTCTAATCGATATCTTCATAAGGGTAACAGACCGTGATCACTTTCGGAATCTCGCAATCTTTGACAACAATCTTGATAAAATCACCATTGAAACGCTCACCAATAATGGCAAGTTTTTCGCCGTCACGCTCCGGCCATTTCTGCACCACCCGACCATTGATAACCGCATCTTCAACCTGCTTGATAAAGATGTCGCGGGCAATCATCTGGTCATAGGCATGCTTTGTCATCTGATACTCGCCCGATGCCACCATTCTGGCCACTCTGCGCCGTCCCATATTCAATCATTCCCAAATCGCTGATATTTTTCAGGTCTGATTTTACCCCGTCCGGTATTCGCATGTAAAGGACTAAGGAAGGGGCAAGCAGATACAGATCAATCCATATTTATCCGGCAGAAGCACAACCGGCCGGAACCGGCTCAATGACCAGAGCGTAATTTATTGCAGATAATTCCTGCTTACAGATCCTTGAAAAGATCGTCTGCATCGATGGGCTGGCGCAGGGCTTCTCGCCATTTCTGCGAGGGTTCGGCAGGCGGAACTATGGTGTCGAGCTCGGCAAAAAGGTTTTTGCGGGTTTCTCTGATGCTGTCTTCAATGTTGAAAACCGGCGCGGATTCGACAACCGCAAGAACTTCTTCTTCGGCAGCCGGAACCGGTATAACCGGCTCGGCATCGAGATCGATAACGGCAGTCTCAGCGGGCTTCTCGACAAGAAGTTCCCTGACTTCGTCAAGCGAAACTTCATCGGGCGAGATGGTGATTTCGTTGGCCGGCAGGTCTTTGTTGCAGCAATATTTGGGAATCACCGGCTCGAACTCGTCGTAATCGAGTTTGTCTTTTACGGTGGCAGCTGGCGGTTCGGCCGTTTCGGTAAAATCAGTGCGCGAATACTCTTCAGTGTAAGCGATCGGCTGCAGTTCAGCATCTGTCGATTCTGTTGTTTCAGTAACTTCGCCGGCCATGGCCTGTTCGCCGACAGCCTCTTCCGGGAAGTCCTCATGTGAATATTCTTCAGTATAAGCAATTGGCTGCAGTTCTTCAGAGGCTGCTTCAGAGACTGCTTCGCTGGAACTCCCGGCGGCCGCTTCCGGTTCAGGAGAATCGTAAGCCAGAGGAGCCGATTCTGGCACATATTCAGAACCGGAATTTTCTTCTGCAGACGACAGCGACCAGTCTTCGGCACTTTCCCCCGATGCTGCCGGCTCGGCAACCCCTTCTGAATAAGGAATATCGAGGGTTTCAGCAGGTTCAACCCGGCGACGCGGCGGGCTGACGAACAGATCATTAAAAAGATTCTCTGATGCCGCTGCAGGCTCATCTTCGTAATCGGCCTGGTCGAATGCAGCGACGGCCGGGCTGTCTTCAGCTTCGACGTTTAAAGCACCTCCGGACACATGTTCTTCTCGTGCTTCTGAAGAAACATCTCCTGATGCCTCAGAAGCATCGTCATATTGTTCCGGCTGCGCATATTCACCGTTGTAATTCTGCTGTTCAGAGAAGCCGTCTGGCGCGCCACCGGCTTCTTCAGCCGATGACTGCTGTGGATATTCCTCACCCTGCGCCCAGGTTTCACCGGCCGGTGCTTCAGAATAGGACTCATAACCCTGCTGCTCATAGCCGGCATCATGCCCGGGATAACTGTCTTCGCCGGTTTGTGCCGCCGGCTGAGCGTCTTCATGATACTGGGGTTGCTGATACTGCTCGTTTTCATAAGCCGTCTGGTCATAAGCGTTTTCAGGCCATTGCTCCTGACTGACGGGGTCCTGCGAAAACCCGCCGGCTTCGGGGGCTGCCGCGCCATCATAGCCGGGCGCAGCCTGTTCGTAATCATAAGAATCGGCATATTGCGGCTGACCCTCAGCAAAACCGTTTTCGTCATAAACTGCAGGTTCTTCTGCCGGAGCAGCACCTGCATCTGCAGTTTCATCAGAACCGCCCGCCGGCTCTTCGCTTTTGCGGCGGCTTTTGATCGCACCGAGTGATATTGCTCCCGACGGCACTGCCGACGGTCGAGGTGCCTCTTCTGCTTCAGAACGCGTTTTTAAAAGTTTGCCATGCGAAACATCGGGCGCGTGCGGGCCAGCATGCGCGGCGTCAGAAGCACCTGACTGGCTTTCATCAGCAGCCGGCGAGGCGGCAAACCCCATGGCCCTGACGAGCGGGTCGCCCGGCACCAGTTCGTGCAGGTTGCCGGCATACATCATTGCCTTCTTTTTGTCACCCGTGGCATTACAGCACCTGACCAGCAGGCGAAACAGTTTGACCCGGTCGCCGCCATCGCGGTAGATGCCAAAGCATTTTTCGAGAGACCGCAGGGCCAGCGACGGAAAAATCTTCGCCAGCAGGCCGACTCGCAGCCAGTAAGTAGATTCGTAAAGAGCCATTGCCGGGCGCAGCAGTTGAATCAGAACTATCAGAACCACGATCAGCAAAAGCACAACCGCCCAGCGACCTTCGCCGTGCGCCCACAGCAGCCAGCCGGGCCAACGCAGACCGGGGTATTTCGGGTTGATTTTGACCGCATTCTGATAATGCACCCGCGCTTCAGCGATGCGGTTGTCGGCAAGCTCGAGCTTCATCAGGACAAAGCTGGCGAAAAAACTCTGACCGGCTCGACCAATGATAGCCTCGGCAGATTCCTTCAGCTGCGCCGCCGTAAACCTGCCCGAATAGTAATTGGCCATCAGGCGCATTTCCCAGACCTGCACCATGGTATCGATTGAATTCATCAGACCGGGATTGCGGTTGAGAAAAAGCCCCAGCTCGGCAAAACGCTCTTCATTAAAGAGTCTGGTGGCCTGTTTGAAATTTTCGTCAGCATTCAGAGCGGAAACCGCAATCTCGTTCTCTACTGCCGCCAGGCGCTCGACCCAGACCGGGTTATCGCTTTTCAACAGCAGCAGTTCCTTTAAAATAGCCCGCACCTGTAGAATATCCTGTTCCTGTTCGGCCTTGCGCAGTTCGGTTTCAAACTTTCTGATGGCCAGCAGAATTCTGTCTTCGGCGCTTTCCTGTCTTGCTACCGGGCCGCGGCTCGAAATCTCGTCGATCTGCTGAATAGTATTGCGGGCAAAAGCGTTATTCTTGTCGATCTTCTGAATTTCGCCGCAGAGTCTCTTCGCTTCAAGATATAGACGATCGCGCATTGCAGCTGCAACCAGTCCGGTCAGGCGCTGAATCTCGCCAGCCCGCTTGAGTCGCTGAAAGGCACGTTCGAGATCGGGGTATTGCGCGTCGAATTCCCGCACCTTTTCGAGAAGTCCGGCGGCGGCCTCGAGGTCGCCCAGGGCCATTGCCACATCGGCCTTGCCGATAATTCTGGCCGCATTCGCCCGTGCAAGAATCGTCATATTTTCGACCTGCGGCCGGTATTCGGCTGCGGTCGCATCGATGCCCGCAAGAATTCTGAACAGCTGCAGCCGGTAGAGAACCTGCGTGTTTGAAATCATCAGCTTTTCGAGATCTTTAAAAACTTTAACCCACTGATCATCGGCCTTTATCGGCATTCCGGCGTTGATACGGTCAAGCAGAGCCTCCCCGGCAACGATGAACTGCTGATTACCCTTGAATGCACGCGCAACTTCAATCAACTGCCGCCAGTTTTCTGCAGATGATGATTTGAACGAGCAGATCTCATTCTGCAGTGCCAGAAAATCAAGCAGTTCTTTCTCACTCAGCTGTGAAAAGCTGCGGCCATTGACGATAACCGAAATTTCTTTACCAATATAGGTTTTAAGCAGGTTTTCGACTTCATCGAGATTGACTCTGGCCAACCGGCAAAGCCTGAGAAGACGGGTCGCCTCAGAGGCATTTCCGGATGCGTGGGCAGCCGAAGCCTCAAGCCACAGCGAATCGTTAACGGCCGGCTTTTTGTCGGCTGGTTTACCGGCAGCAGATTTGCCGGAAGATTTGCTGACAGCATTTTCGGACGTTCGGGCGGCAGCGCCGCTGCCGGTTTTTTTTGCAGAAGCGGCGGGGGCGCCAGTAACGAGAGACAAACTCAGCAGCAGAGCGAGAAAAGTTGCAAAAACCTTCATTGTTCTCACCAGATGTACAGTTTTTGTTTATGTTTTCGTTTTCACGGGTACATTACCATGGTAACATAGCCTCTGACCGGAACCAAAAAATTTAGACATGATACAGAAAGCCGGTCGAGCCAACCAATCAGGAGAGCCTCTGTGAGCACGAAGTTTTCAAGCTTTGACGCGATGACGCGCCAGAATAAAATCAATGCGCTGATGAATATAAAAAAGACCGAAAGCACCAGCCAGGTCGATTATTATCTGGTCCTCCATGCAATGCTCAACGAGGACGTTCAGGTTGCCATGGCCGCCAAAATGGCTTATGCAAACTTCTCTTCCCAGAGCTGGTTTCAGGATTTCGGCAAACAGTCTGACCCGCAGACCAGTGACAGAATAGCGAATTTTCTGCGCCAGAACATCGGCTATGGCCCCGAGCTCGTCGAAATCGAAAACCCGCCCGAACGCCAGCAGATGGCGCAGAATCTGTCGCGCCGGCAGAAAAAATTCGAAAACCTGCAGGAATGGGATGGCCCTTTCCCCCAGTCGGTCAGTCTTCTCAACACCCTGCGCGAAGATACGCAGCAGATAATCCAATCGCTTCTCAACCCTGGCGAAGGCATCGAAAAATGCTGGCTGTGCCTCTACACCGAAACACTGCAGCCGTTCAGGGAATGCGCGCGGTCGCTCGAGAGCAATGCGGCAACGATGGTGGTCAATCTGACGCGGCTGCAGAACCCCGCGCAGATAGACCCGTCGCTTGGCGTCATGTTCGGTATGCTGAGCCGGCCGGCCTATATGCTTGCGCTCGTTACCGGCAAACGCTGCATTCTCTTTCTGAGAGACGAAATCGGCACTTCGCAGGCCTGTATCAGAGTTTTCAACCTTCAGAACATTGCCGGCGTCAACCTCGTTAAAGACGGAATTCTTGCCAGCATCGAAATTGAAACACACCAGGATTTCATCAAGATACCAATGCTGGCGCCTGATGACGCAAACGAAGCCCACACCTTTCTGCGTCAGCGAAGCGTCGAAGCAATCGAAGCCTCAGAAGAATTCATCGAGCGCGACTTCGAAAAGGAAATGAAAAAGCTCGACATGCTGTTCAAAGCCCACGCCATCAAAAGCAGCGAATATCTTTTCCGCAAATCGCGGCTGCAGAAAATGGAACTGGAAAAGTTCTCGGACGCAAACATCGAGCTGTTGCTGGCACGGCGATTTTCTGACGGCTCAAAGGGCGACCGCTTCGACGAGCAGCTGCTGAAAAAGTTCACTTTCGAAAAAACCGTAATGTTTACCGATATTGTCGGCTTTTCGAGCCAGGCATCACAAAAAATGCTGCTCGACACCATGACGCTGCTGGCAGTACACGATAAACTGCTGATGCCGGTTATCAAAGAAAACGACGGCATTCTGATCAAGAAAATCGGTGATGCACTGATGGTGCGTTTCGACGACCCGTTCAAGGCCTGTAGCGCCGCCCAGGAAATGCAGCGCCGGCTGTTCGAATTCAACGGCAAAAGCAACGAAAAAATATTTATCAGAATCGGCATCAATACCGGCACAGTCTTTGTTAAAAATGAAGACGTGTTCGGTGACGCGGTCAATATGGCCGCCCGCATGGAATCGCTGGCAAAACCCGGCCGTATCTTCATCACCGAAATGACCATGCAGCGCCTCGAAGGGCGCCTGCCGCTTGAAAACCTCGGGCCAAAACAGGTCAAGGGGCGCGATGAACCGATAACCGTCTACTCGATCGTCGACTCTACCAATATTGGCGATGAAATGGCAGCCATGGCCGCTGATTTCATTGGCGGCAACGCCGAATCGCAGACCGATGAACACGGCAGCCCGGTTCCTGCCAGGCATAACCAAGAAACTTTACCACCTGCCGACATCGCTGCCGGAGAGAAAAACCTGCATACATATGATTCGCCATCACCGGCGGCACCTGATTTTAATCGCGAAATACCCGCAGTCGCAGATATCGTCGATCATGAATCTTTCCCCGAAAACTTTTTGAACGCCATCGATTATGCGCGGTTCTGCTATGTCAAATCAGTAAAAGAAGGTAGAACCAGAAATCATGACCTCGAAGACTGGTTTGCACGATTTGAAGCACTTCTGCGACCAGATATCATGGGTGATTGAAGAGCAGCTTTCTGGCCAATGCCAACTAACCATCACAACCAATTCTAAGCAAATCGAAGATTTTTCGAGCTATTAGATTTTTTTCGCCAACAGTTGCAAGATTTTACTGAATACGTTAAAATACTTTTGACTGCTTACTCTGATTTTCCGGGCCGTCTTCATCGAGAGCTTCTCCAGCCCGGCATAAAAACAGGTTTTTAATCAGGTTTAGCAGCCAGTTGGTCTGACAGCCAATTCAACATAAGACACGTTTGTCAGCCCGGCAGAAAGTCTCGAAAAACTTCTTAACGAACGATTCACGCAAGAGTCTGGAACTATGTACCCGCAGCGCGCTTTTGCTGCGGGTAACAAATTTAATGTACAGGGAGTATTGCTGGTGGAACAGATAGTAGAGCAAATTGCCAAGCTTCAGTTTCTAAACCATTTCTGGATGACGCTTTTTCTGATTATTCCGATCGTGTTGATTTCGCGAACCGTAGTGGCAGGCAGCCGCTATTCGCCAATTTTGATCATTGTTTTATTCGGTCTTGGGATGGGTTACGCTCTTGTGAAGAGCGGAATCGGCACTCCCGGCCTTCCAGAATTTCCACTGGTTGCTCTTATCAGTCGTGTGACTCTCGTCGCCCTTGCGGTTTCATTCTTTGTCGGCGGGCAGGAACTGAAAAAAATCATCAAGGGCGAACACCTCGAGCTTGACGACATCGTTGTCTATTCAAGTGAAGAAACTCTTCTGGGCACCAAAAGAACCCAGCTTTATTTCATCATCCGCGCTTTTTTCATCCTGATCGGCATCGAGGGCGTTCTCAAGCTTTTTTCGGGCAGTGCTGATTCTGACCCGATCGGACATTTTTACCCCCTTATCGCCTATGTGGGCATCTGCGGCGCGATTATTCTTATCGACAACAAGGCCACGATACAAAATAAAGGCGCTTATCTGCGCAAAGGCCTGTTCGAGATTATTCTGATTGTCGGCATACTGCTTCTTTCCGGTTTCATTGCCAGCGTCGTTAAACCAACTATCGCCCTGCCCCAGATTTTCTTCGCCATGTTGCTCTCATCTGGCCTTGGCATGTTATTTTCTAACTGGGTCATGGGGCCAACCGGCCGCTCTCTTTTGTTTGCCGGCATTCCGGTAGTTCTTGCCGCGAACTTTATGATCGGCGGCTCGCGCATTGTTGAAGCATTCAAGATTCAGGGTATGACTTCGGTAATGGCCTATGGTTTTTTCGGCCAGATTTTCTGGATGTTCGGCGGCCTGGCACTGCTGATTTTCCTTGGCAATGCCAATAATGTCCGCAACCTCGCACCCGGCATGGCCGGCTCGCTTTCACACGCCGGCCTGACAGGTGCCTGCACTGCCGGCGATCTTGGCACTGAGGCCGCCGCCAGAGCCCCGATCATGATCAATGTTCCGTTCTTCGGACATATCTTCGTCTTCACGATTCTGGCCATGAGCGTGCAGCAGGGAAAACTGATGGTGCCGGCAGCCATGATTATCTCCACAATCGGCCTGTTGCTGACTGCCTGGTCACTCAAAACTCTGAGAAAAGCTGAAGGCAAAGAGGCCGAAGAGGTCAAAGGCCTGATGCAGTTCTCATTCGGCTGGCAGCTGGTCGCCGTCTTTGGCGGCTTTTTCATTCTTTATCTCGGTGGCCTCGACATTTCAAGCTCGGCGATGGCCAAATCTTCCGCCATTTCTCACTTCGGTCTGTTTGCCGCGACTCAGGGCGGCATGTTCGGCGAAACTGCCGCCAGCCTGATTCCGTTTATCTTTGCAATGCCGTTCCTGGTGCACCCGCTGGTATTCGGTATCTTTGGCGCCGCCATGGAAAAAAACGGCGAAATGCCGAGAATGCCGGTTCTGGTTCTGGCCATAATCGGCACATTTGGTGTCATCTACGCCCTGACCATAGCCTGACAATCAGACTCAAACACGAAGGGGCAGAGCCATTCGGTTCTGCCCCTTCTGCATTTATGCCTTTATGTCAGTTTATCGGCCGGCCATGCAGCTCTGCCGATTTCTGCACGTAATAATCATAATCACCGTCATAAATTCTCAGTGCACCATGGTCAACTTCAAAAACTCGATTAACCAGATGCTTCAGGAAGTAGCGGTCGTGACTGACGATCATTACCGTGCCCTCGAATTCCTGCAGTGCTTCGAGCAGAACTTCGCGGCTGGTGATATCGAGATGGTTCGTCGGTTCGTCAAGAATCAAAAAGTTTACCGGCTGGGCCAGCAGACAGGCAAGCATTACCCGGCTCTTTTCGCCGCCTGAAAGAATCGAAACTTTTTTCTCGCTGTCATCACCGGAGAAAAGAAAAGCACCGAGCAGATTCTTGATGGTGCCGGCATTGGCCATCGGCAGCCTTTCCTGCAGTTCTTCGAAGATGGTGCGCTCGGGTCTAAGAACATCGCATGAATACTGACTGAAATAGCCAACCTGCACGCTTGCCCCCAGGGTACATGTGCCTGCAGTCGGCTCGGTCATAGCGGTGATAATCTTTAGAAGCGTTGATTTACCGGCGCCATTGATCCCGGTAACTGCAATCTTGTTGGTGCGCAGCACCTTGCCGGTGACCCCGGAAAAAACCGGCAGCATCCGGCCATCGTGCAGAGGCCACTGCTTTGCCAGGTCATTGAGTTCGACAACGATATCGCCGCTTCTTTTGACCGGCGGAAATCGAAATTTAATGACCTTAGGATCGGGTGGTACAACTATGCGTTCAATTTTTTCAATCGTTTTAACTCTCGACTGCACCTGAGCGGCATGCGATGCCCTGGCGGCAAAACGGGCGATGAACTCCTCTTCTTTGGCAAGCATCGCCTGCTGGCGGCGCTGGGCAGCAAGCAGCTGTTCACGCCTGACTACCCTTTCGCGCAGATAAAATTCATAATCGCCGCTGTAGGTGGTTATGGTTTCAGCGGCCACCTCGATTGTTCTCGAACAGATTCGTGTCATGAATTCGCGGTCGTGACTGGTCATGACAATCGAGCCCTTGAATTCCTTCAACCAGGTTTCGAGCCAGAGAATCGATTCGATATCGAGATGGTTGGTCGGTTCGTCGATGAGCAGCACATCGGGGTTTAGAAGCAGAATGCGCGCCAGTGCGATGCGCATTTTCCAGCCGCCCGAAAAAGTTTCGACCGGGTGATCCCAGCGATCGGGGCCAATACCCAGGCCATTGAGAATGGTCTGGGCTTCGCTTTCCTTTTCGTAGCCGTTCAGGTGAATGAATTCTTCCTGCAGTTTGCCGTAGCGTTCCATAAAATTGTCATCGCCACAGAAATCGGGCTCGGCCATCTGGTGTTCAAGGTCGTGCAGTTTGCGGCCGATTTCGTAAACCTTGCCGGCACCGGCAAGCACTTCTGCCAGAGCTGAACGGCCCGACATTTCGCCGACATCCTGCGAGAAATAGCCGAGAACCAGACCGGCATTGATGTTCACTTCGCCCTCATCCGGCTTTTCCTGCCCCATTATCAACCGGAAAACCGTAGTTTTACCGGCACCGTTCGGGCCCACCAGACCGATCTTGTCACCGGGGCGAACAAGAAAGTTGGCATTTTGAAAGAGAACGCGATTTGAATATGCGACTTTTACATTGGCTAAATTAATCATGGTGCCTGATTTTAAGCGACCAACAGCCGCAAGTCAACCAAAAACGCCCTGCCTGATATTACTGAAAGACGACAACAAAATTTCGCTTGAGTTTATAAGGCAGACCGAACATCTTTATCTCATATATGGAGGCCGACATGACCACAGAAGAAAACAAACCCGATGCCGATGAAGATAAAAAACAGAAGGCCACGCCCGAAATCAGAGAAGAAAAAGTCGATGTCTACAAAAGACTTAACGCCTTCAGGCCACCCGAAAGCCTTTTAAAAAAACATCCGTGCAAAGACTGTTTCAACTGCCTCTGGTGTGGCGACGCCAGATGCGAAGTCTGCCTGCGGTCGAAAGGCTGTGGCAAATGCGGCCAGACGCCCCCGGAAAAACCTGAAGAACCAAAATAACAATTCGGGCGCAGGTCAGAAATCCAGAAGTTTGATGCAATTTCCCGGCCGGCTCGCTTCAGGCATTGCCAGATTGCGATTTTTGCGGCATAATTTTCACATGCCAAAACCGCTGCAACTTTATTTTTTCGAAACCGAACCCGGGCACGCCGCCGTCTGCTTCAACAATGAGGCGGTTAAGGCGGTATTTCTACCAGAAAAAAGCAGCAAAAGTCTGCAAAAACGGTGCAAAGAAGCTTTTTCTGCTGCGGCAACGGCGGCTATTCTGAACAGTCGGCAAAAAAACTGTGTCGACCAGATACAGAAATATTTTGCCGGCGAAGAATATGACTTCAGGCGTATTAAGCTCGATCTCGAAGATACTGCGGCCTTTGCCCGCAGAGTGTATGAAGAACTGATCAGGGTTGGCCCGGGCTCCACTGTTTCATACGGGCAGCTGGCAGCAATGTGTCAGAAACCCGGCGCCTCAAGAGCCGTCGGCACGGCCGTCGGCCGCAACCCGTTGCCACTGCTGATCCCATGTCATAGAGTAATAAATTCTGACGGGCGTCTCGGCGGTTTCTCAGCCGGTGGCGGTATCGAGCTCAAAGCCTGGATGCTGCGCCGCGAAGGTCTGAATCTTTCGCCATCAGAGCCGCTGCGGGTATTGCCTCCGGCGGTATTTGCGAATACCGACATCAAAACAGCAGTTGCCTGCCTGGCAAAAGCCGACCGGCAGCTGGGTGATTTTATAAAAAAGGCGCCAACCTTCAACCTGGTCGCCAACGAATTCTCGTCACCCTTTATGGCACTGCTCGAAACGATCGTTTATCAGCAGCTCACCGGCAAAGCGGCCGCCACAATTTTCAAGCGCCTGCTGCATCTTTTTTCGGGCGGCGACAGCATCAACCCCCTCGATCTTATCAGGGCTTCCGATGAAGAACTGCGCTCTGCCGGTCTTTCGGGGCCTAAAATAGCGGCCGCGCGCGACCTGGCTGAATTCACGGTCTCAGGCAAACTGCCAGACCTTGAGCAGATGCACAGAATGTCGAACAGTGAACTGATCGAGCGGCTGACCGCAATTCGCGGCATCGGTCGCTGGACCGTTGAAATGCTGCTGATCTTCAAGCTTGGCCGGGTTGATGTCATGGCCGCTGACGATTATGGCCTGCGCAAAGGCCTCGCTGTAATCAGAGGCACGCCGGGTAATCTGCCGGCACCAAAAGAACTGGCACGCCAGGCGCTTGCCTGGCAGCCGTACAGATCAATTGCCGCCTGGTATCTCTGGCGGGCTTCTGAAGCCGCCGGCAAGCTGACCGGCTGACGTCTAGCACAACCTTTTCTGCTGGAGTTTTTCTGTCCAGACCTGGTAACCCTGTTTTATGCGGTTAAAATGATTGAGACGCCTTCTCGCCTCGTCGCCGTTTTCGTTTTCGGACAGGCCTGCTTTGAAATCGCGGCAGCTGAGAATGTATGCTCTCTGAATCTCGGCTTCGGTTGCATCTGGAGTCAGATTAAGAAACTGAAAAAAGTCGTCGAGCATCACTTCTTCCTTGAGACGCTGCGCATTGCCGTAATAATCAAACGGCTTTACCGCAAAAAGTAATGGCCGCATACTCGCCGAGTCAAAAGCAAAGACAATGACATCTGGCATTCTTTCGTGCCCCTTGGGGCGCAGCCCAAGCGATTGTACCAGAAACCGCCAGATAGAAGGCAGCACCCAGCCGGCTTCGGGCAGAAAAAGTTCATAACGGCCTTTTTTTTCAGGTTCCGGAGAAACTTCCATGCCTGCGAAAAAGTTGCCTTCGCCACTGTCGGGGTTGCCGACAAAGGGCTCAAAAAGCTGCATATGACCCATATCAGCCAGAAAAGCACAGAGAAAAATGTTCTCAAAATCAGGGCGAAACAGCTTGAGTTCGGCCACGATTCTGATACCGCTCAGGTTGTGATGAGAAGTGGCAAAACACAGATCATCAATATTCAGGGCTCCATGCTCGTTTTCTGATTTGACTGAGCTGTTTCTGGAGAACCAGACGCCGAAGTCGCGCCATTTAAAGGGCAGAACCATTTTAAAAATGTTCATATCTACCCTCCCCCGCTTTTATTGTAACCTTTTTTGCCTGAACCCGCAAAAAACCTGATAGTTTGCCACAGGTCGAGGTTGCCGGGGTGTACCTTCGAGCCATGATTTTCTTTTCCTATGATTGGCGCGCCTGTAGTAGAATATCTGCAGTTAAACGTGGAGGTAAGCCGTGAACAAATTTTTCAGACTGGTTCTGCTTTTTACCCTGTTACTGACAACTGCTGTTCTGACTGCTACAGAACCGGTTTTGCGTTCTGAAACCATTGCCGCCGTTCATATCGACGCTGCGAAAATTTTCAATTTCTATGCTGCACAGGCAAGAGAAATGGTTAAGCCAGAAAACGCCGACAAGCTTGCCGAACTTGAAAAACAGTTCAAAGACTTTGCCCGCACCGATACGAAGCTTTCTGACTTTTTCAAAAAAATCGACGATTTTGCCGGAAAAGAACTGTTTCTACCCGACGGCCAGCTCAGCTTTTCAATCGACAGCTCACTGCGGCCAAACCTGTCATTCAAGGCCAAAGTCAAGCCACTCGCGTTTCTTGACTTCATCGAAAGCTTTACCGGCAAGATTACTCCCCACCCCACGAAACGTGAACAGAATCTCGTTGAATTCGTTCTGCCGACGCCAGCCCACCAGATTCTTCTGTCTATTCGACCAGAAGGTCTGTTCATGAATACAGAAGGGGGGCCAGCCGAAAGTGACCCGCAAAGCAACGTAAAATGGGCTGACTTTCGCGGCAGAATTGCAGATCAGAACACGCTTATTGCCGTAGAAATAGATCTGAATGGCATTAAACATATGGTGGCAGGCAAGACTGCCAATACTCAACATGGCGTCTGTTTCACCAACCTGCGCATGCTGACCGCCGCTATCGAAATGCACAGCATGGACAAGGAAACCCCGGTAAAGAACCTCGATCAAAAACAGCTTATCGCCGAGCACTATCTCAACAGTGAGCTGATCTGCCCGAATCAGGGCAGTTACTCCCTTCTGCCCGATGGTGAAGTCAGCTGCAGTTCGCACGGCACCATCAGACAACCCGCGGTAGTCAATTCTGACAAGGCTTCTGAAGCGGAAGTTCCGGCACCATATCGACCGTTCGAAAATTTCCGGCTGCTGGTTAAAAATGATCAGGCAATCGCCGAGCTCGCACTCAACGACAGAAATCTTGCCGAACAATGGTCAGCAATCGGCAAGCAGCAGCTGCTCACGATCAAGAATATGGCACAGAACCAGATGGGCCAGCTTCCGGAAAGCGAACGCCAGAAGGGCATGAAAATGCTCGATGCCATCAAGATCAGTCACGAAGAAAACAAGCTCAGGGTTGCGGTTGAAGGCCTCGACGAAAAAACCATGCTTTCAGGCATGACCGGAATCGTCGGCGCTGCAGCAGCCATCGCGCTGCCCAGCATCGAAAAGGCCCGTAACCTCGCACAGAAGAATGCCTGCCACACCAACTGCCGGGTGCTGACGGCTGCTATTGAAATGTATGAACTCGACACTGCGAAAACCATGCAGACGCTTGACAGCAAGGCCCTTGAAGATGGCAAATACATTAAAAAGCAGCCAGTCTGCCCGGAAGGCGGCATCTATCGCCTTGAACGCGACAGCAGCGGCATTTCGGTTAAATGCAGTGTGCATGGTTTTTAAGAGGCCACGACATCTTTAAATTTGGCGACAAGGCAGTTTTTTGGTGCTATAATTTCTGCACATAACGATCAGCAAGGAGAGAATGATGAAGGTTCTATACATTACCAATGAATATCCCCCGCATGTTTACGGTGGCGCCGGCGTGCACATCGAGTATCTCTCAAAAGAAGTCGCAAAGCTGGCAGGCGTCGAAGTTCGCTGCTACGGCGACCAGAAGCCGGGCAATGGCACAATAAAAACTACCGGCTACGAATCGGCGGCAGGCTATCTCAAGCTCGACCGCGGCCTGCAGTCAGTCTTTAAAACCATCGACCGCGATCTGCAGATTGTCGGCGAAGGCGTCGACGCAGACGTCGTGCACTGCCATACCTGGTATACGCACATGGCCGGCATCTGGGCCAAGCTCAATTTTGGCGTGCCGCTCGTCGTCACCACTCACTCGCTCGAACCGCTCCGCCCCTGGAAACGCGAACAGCTGGCCGGTGGCTACGACTTCTCTCTCTGGGTCGAAAAAACCGCCATCGAAATGGCCGACGCAGTCATCGCCGTTTCGCACGGCACCCGCGCCGATGTAAAAAGCCTGTTCAACGTTAGAGAAGACCGCCTCAAGGTCATCTACAACGGTATCGACACCGACGAATTCAAAAAAGTCTCTTCAACCGAGAATATCAAGCGCTTCGGCTTCGACCCCGCCAAGCCCTATCTGCTTTTCGTCGGCCGCATCACCCGCCAGAAAGGCATCATTCACCTGGTGAACGCCATCAGATACCTGAACCCCGACATTCCGGTCGTGCTCTGCGCCGGCGCCCCCGATACCCCCGAAATCGAAAAAGAAATGGCCGAAGGCGTCAAATCGGTTTTGAAAAACCGCACCAATATCCATTGGGTCAGGGAAATGGTCGACCGCAAGACGCTGATCGAACTGTATTCGCATGCCGCCGTGTTCTGCTGCCCCTCTATCTACGAGCCATTCGGTATCATCAATCTCGAAGCCATGGCCTGCGAAACCCCGGTTGTCGCGAGCGCGGTCGGCGGGATTCCTGAAGTCGTCGTCGACGGCGTTACCGGCAAACTCGTTAAGCTCGAACAGATGAACGAATCGCCGTTTGAAGCGGTCAAGCCCGATGAATTCGCCCATGATCTGGCCAGAGAAATCAATGCTCTGATGGCTGACCCGGCACTGCGCAACAAAATGGCCGCCGCCGGGCGCAAGCGCGTCGAAGACGTATTCAGCTGGAAATCGATCGCCCATCAGACTGTCGATCTTTACAAATCGTTGATCAAGGGAAAATAACATGACCAGAAACCGCAAACGCGCATTTATCGAAAACGTCAGACCCCTCGTCGATGCCGGCACCTACCCCTTGAAGCGCGAACCGGGCGACGGCGTAAAAGTAATCGCCGACATCTTCAGAGATGGCCATCAGAAGGTGGCTGCCTGGGTCGAATACCGCCCGGTCGACCGCAAGAAATGGCACAAAGTGCCGATGACCTGTACCAACCCCGGCATGGACCTCTGGGAAACCGAATTTAAAGTTGACCAGGTCGGCTTTTATGAATACATGATCGTAGCTTACTGTGAAGAATACGGCACCTGGGTATTCGACACCCGTAAAAAGGTCGATGCCAACGTCGACTACAGTTCAGATATTCTCGAAGGCATGGCCATGGCCAAGAATTACCGCGCCTGGCTGAATGAAGCAGACCGCGAATATCTTAAGAACATGCTGCAGAAAGCTGAAAAGGCTGGCTCCGACCTGCAGCGCTGGCATATTCTCAGCCACGACCGTCTTGTCGAACTGCTGGCCGAACACCCAGACCCCGCTTCACGTGTCGAAAGCAAAACCTTCATGGTGCGCGTCGACCGCAAAAAAGCGAGATTTGCCTCGTGGTATGAATGCTTTCCGCGCTCATGCGGTTTTGAACCCGGCAAACACGGCACTTTCAGAGATGTCATCAAACGCCTGCCGCACATTGCCGAGATGGGTTTCGACGTGCTCTATTTTCCGCCAATTCACCCGGTCGGCTTCAGCAAACGCAAAGGCCCGAACAACAGCCTTACCTGCCAGCCCGGCGACCCCGGCTGCCCCTATTCGATCGGCAACCAGCACGGTGGGCACGACGCTATCGAACCGGCGCTCGGTACCTTCGAAGACTTTGAAGCTCTGGTCGAAGAAGCCGCCCGCTATGGCATCGAAATTGCTCTCGACTTCGCCATCAACTGCTCGCCAGACCACCCATATCTGAAGCAGCACCCTGAATGGTTCAGCCGCCGGCCCGACGGCACCATCAAGTTTGCTGAAAACCCGCCGAAAAAATACGAAGATATCTACCCAATCAATTTTGAAAGCCACGATTACAAAGAAATCTGGAAGGAAATGCGCCGCATCTTCCTGTTCTGGGCTCGCAAAGGCGTCAAAATTTTCAGGGTCGACAACCCGCACACCAAGCCCTTCGCCTTCTGGGAATGGGTAATTTATGAAGTGCAGCAGAAATACCCCGATGTCATTTTCCTGTCTGAAGCCTTTACCCGCCCGCGCGTCATGAAAGCCCTGGCAAAACTCGGCTTCACCCAGTCATACAGCTACTTCACCTGGCGCAATGAAAAAGCCGAACTGACAGAATACTTCAGCGAACTGACCACCCCGCCAGAATCTGATTATTACCGGGCCAACCTCTTCACCAACACCCCCGACATTTTCCCGACCTTTCTGCAGGGTGGAGGTCAGCCGGCCTACAAAATCAGAGCTGTTCTCGCAACCACACTTTCGAGTGTATATGGTATTTTCCAGGGCTTCGAACTCTGCGAAGGGATACCGGTTCCGGGCAAAGAAGAGTATCTCAACAGTGATAAATACGAAATCAGAACCCGTGACTGGAAAGCCCCGGGCAACATCGTTGACCTGATCACCCGCCTGAATCAGATCAGACACGAAAATCCCGCCATGCAGGAATACGACAACCTGCAGTTCTACCATTCAGAAAACGATAAAATCCTTTTCTACGGCAAATCGCTTGGCGACAACCACATTCTCGTTGCCGTCAACCTCGACCCGTTCATCAGGCATTCATCGTTCGTTCATGTACCCCTCGAAAAATTCGGACTGACTCCTGAACAGGGCTATCAGATGCACGACCTGCTCACCGACCGGCGCTATCTCTGGTATGGTTCAAAAAATTATGTTGAACTCGACCCGCACAGCAGCCCGGCCCACGTGTTCTTACTGCGCAAATAAGCGATAGACACAAAAGCAAAGGGCAGAAACCCGGTTCGGGTTTCTGCCCTTTTGTTTTTATCGAAAGGTCGATTACATTCCGGCGGCTTTGCGCATTTCCATGTATTTTTTCTTGGCGGCCTGATACTTGTCCATGGCATCCATAATCTCGTTCACCGGAGCCTGCTGCTGCACCTTATACTGATAAACCTGCTGGTAATACAGGTAAGATTCGTAGGCAAGCTGCAGATCTTTAGTGGTCGGTTTTGCACCGGAAGAAGTCTGAGTATTTGTCTGAGTCTGAGTTGCAGTGGTCGTGGTCGGCCGGGTCGTAACGGTCGAACTGCTTTCAGCCGGTGCCTGACCGCTGTTTGAACCGCTTCTGGCCGGCAGTTTTGCGATTTCTTTCTTAACTGCATTGATACGGTCGGTCGTCGGCGGGTGAGTCGAGAAATATTTGGTAACTTTTGAAGCTTTGCTGTCGTTGTTGATCTTGTTGAAGAAACCGATGATGCCATTCGGGTCGTAGCCGGCAGCAGCGCTGTATTTAACTGCACAGGCGTCGGCCTGATATTCATCATCACGCGAAAATTTGAGATTGGCAAAATAGGCAGCGATTGCGGCGAACGGTGCGGCATCTTTGGTTTTCTTGTTCAGACCGAGGCCAAGAACCAGGGCGGTCATCAGACCAGCTTTTTCGGCCTGTCTGACACTGTGTTTTTTGTCGATGTGACCCATTTCGTGAGCGATGACACCGGCGAGTTCGTTGTCATCCTTGCACATGTTCAGCAGCCCGCGGGTAACGTAGATATAACCGCCGGGAGCGGCAAAGGCATTGACTTCGTCGGTATTCAGAACCGCAAAATGCCAGGTCAGGTCTTTGCGTTCGACTTGCTTGATAAGGCGGCGGGCGACATTGCCCACCCGGTTGAGCTGATTCTTGTCTTTGGAAAAGCCCGGATCGGCTTTGAGTGATTCGTGGGTCTTGGCACCCATCGAGGTTTCCCAGCTGTCTTCCCACTTTCCAAGGAAAGCGCTGGTCTGCGGGGCCTGCTCGCGCGACTGCTCGACAACCTTCTGGTTATTGGCATCAGCGCCGCCAAAGGTACTGTCGAGAGTAGCGGTGACCCGGTCTAGAGTGCCGGTCACTTCATCGAGAAAACCACCGAGATTGAGAGCATGTGCCTGCCCGATGAACGCGGCCTGGAACAACAAACACAGCACCAGAACCAGCATCTGCTTTTTATTACTCACTCTTGTACCTCTTTTTAAGGAAAGTATGACTAATTGTACTGATGAAACCGGAAAGCGTCAATGCACTGCCGGAAATTTGCACTGATATGTATGCCAGGCCTTTTTCAAAAGAATTCGATTCTGAATTTCATTGTTTTTCTACTGTTGATAGACATTCCGAAGCCCACTTGAGACACGGGCAAAAATCTGGGATAATTAGTATAGATAAAACAATGATGGATCGCGAGACGGGAGGCCTACAATGCATTTTGTTGCTTCGCGGCCGATTATTCTCACAGTTGACGATTCAGAAGAAAATCTCGACTTCATTTCCGGCCTGCTTGAAAGTGAGTATACGGTACAGACAGCGAGAAACGGCGAAGAAGCTCTGGCAATCGCGCGGCATTTTCCCCGCCCTGAGCTCATTCTTCTCGATATCTGCATGCCCGGAATGGACGGCTTCGAAGTTTGTCAGAGGCTTAAAACCGACCCTGAAACCAACCTGATCCCTGTCATTTTTCTGACATCTCTCAATCAGCCAGAAGACGAAGTAAAAGGCCTGGCCATGGGAGCTATCGATTTTATCACCAAACCCTTCAAGCCAGCAGTGGTTAAAGCCAGAGTCAGAACCCACATCGAACTGGTCAGAGAAAGACAGCGCAGCGACAGCCTGCTCGCAAATATTCTGCCGCCGAAAGTGATCGACGAACTCAAGAGCAGCGGGTTCTCGACTCCGCAGCTTTATGACGATGTCAGCGTTATTTTTTCTGATATGGTGAATTTTACAAGTCTGGCTGCCATTATTCCGCCAAGAATTCTGTTGAATGAATTAACCGAGATTTTTTCTGCCTTCGATGACATTCTTCTGCAGAACGGTGCCCAGCGCATAAAAACGATCGGCGATGCCTATCTCGGGGTCTGTGGCATGCCTGAACCTTCACATGATCATGCAGCCCGACTCGTCAGATGCGGTCTCGAATTCATCAAATTTCTGCAGCAGCGTAACGGTCATGGCGCTCATCAATGGCAGGTTCGTATCGGTATCAATTCTGGCCCGGTAGTGGCAGGAATAGTCGGGTTTGCAAAGTTTCAATACGATATTTTTGGTGACACCGTTAATCTTGCTTCAAGAGTTCAGACGGCCAGTGAGCCAATGCAGGTGTGCGTTTCCGATAACACACTGCGCCTGCTGCACGGCCAGTTCAGAGTAGTCGATCGGGGTGAGGTCGATTTGAAGGGCAAAGGACCGACAAGACTCGCATACATCTCCTGAGAAAGCTGGTGACATCAATGGACGGCATGATCAGTCTTTACATTCTCATAATCGTTGCCGACCTGATCGTTCTGGTAATTTTTTATCGCGCCAACTGTCGACTGCGCAATGCCATGGAAGGCCGGAAAAAAGCTGAAATCGACCTCAAGGAAAACCAGGACCGACTGGCACTGGCACTGCTCTCTTCAGGAATCGGAATATGGGACCTTTCACTGGCCGACGGCAAAATGATATGGGATGAAGGCATGTACCAGATTTTTGGCATGCAGCCCGGCACCTTTGAAGGCACGCGCGAGAGTTTTCGAGGTCGAATTCTGACCGAAGACCTGCCGGTGTTCGAGAGTGCAACCCTGGCAGCAATGGAGGGCCGTGCCCCATTTGAGGCTGAGTTCAGAATCAGGCGAAAAGATGACCGGGTGCTGTGCCTGAGGGCAAAAGGCCAGGTTTACCGCGACGAACAGAACGCTCCCATTCGAATGCTGGGAGTCTGCGAAAACATCACCGCCAAAAGAGAAGCCGGAGAGAAGATCAGGCAACTGTCACAGGTCGTCGAACAGAGCCCGACCATGGTTATCATAACCGATCTCAATGGTCAGATTGAATATGTTAACGCCAGCTTCTCTGAGATTACCGGCTATTCGAGAGATGAGGCCATTGGCAGGAATCCGCGTTTTCTCAGAGGTCCTGAACCCTCGCCGGCCTTACCCAGCAACCTCTGGGCAGTTATCGCCTCTGGCAAAACCTGGAAAGGTGAATTCTGCAACCGTCGCAAGAACGGTGAGGTTTTCTGGGTCGATTCAGCAATTTCACCGGTCCTGGACAATCATAAAAAAGTCACGCACTTCATGGCCGTTCAACAGGACATCACCTCACGCAAAGAAATGGAGAAAGCCCTCAAAGATGCGAAAGAAGCGGCTGAAGCGGCAACTGAAGCCAAAGGTCAGTTTCTCGCCAACATGAGTCACGAAATCAGAACCCCGATGAATGCAATCGTCGGGCTCGCTTATCTGTGTCAGCAAACCGATCTGACGCCACGCCAGAGCGGCTATCTGAAGAAAATAACGGTTGCCGCCGACAACCTTCTCGGGATCATCAATGAAATTCTCGATTTTTCGAAGGCCGAAGCCGGCAAAATCAGTCTTGAAACCATCGAATTCGACCTCGATGATATTCTTGATCAGCTTTCTGACCTGATTACCGGCAAGGCACAGGAAAAGGGCCTCGAAGTCGTCTTTCTGACCTCGCCCGAAGTTCCGACCAGACTGATCGGTGACCCGCTGCGGCTTGAACAGATCCTGATCAACCTTGCCAACAATGCCGTAAAATACACCCCGTCCGGCGAAATTGTCATTTCATCAGAGGTTGCCAGACGCGAAAATGATTTTGCCTGGCTGCGCTTCACTATCAGTGACACCGGCATCGGTATGACGGCAGAGCAGCAGCAAAAGCTTTTTCAGCCATTCACTCAGGCCGACAGCTCGATCACTCGCCGCTTTGGCGGCACCGGCCTTGGATTGGCCATCTGCAAGCGACTCATCGATGCAATGAACGGCGAAATAAAAATTGAGTCGGCTCCCAACCATGGCAGCATTTTTCGCTTCACCGTGAAACTGCCGGTAGCTGCAGATCGCCAGCCGCTGCACCCCACATCTGATCTCAGAGGTCTCAATGTGCTGGTAATCGATGACAGCGAATCAGCGCTGAATGCATTCAGGTCGCAACTGCAGTCACTTTCGTTCGTCGTTTCAACCGCCAGATCATTAGAAGAAGCGTCAGAACGACTTTCATCACGCGTTGCCGTGCGTCAGTTCGATCTGATTCTCCTCGACTGGAAATTTCCTGGCATCAGCGGCCCCGAAGCGATCAGAGCCATCAGAAAATCTTCGATGGCAGGTGGTGAAAACAGCCGACATATTCCGATCATCAGCGTCGTTCCATTTGGTCAGGAAATCATTGCGGAAAAAACCATCGGCAACGAACTCGAAGCGCTGCTGATCAAGCCTTTCACCCTGTCGACACTGCTTGATACGGTTCTCAAAGTTTTCCACAAAGACGTTTCGATTCCAAGACGCAGCTCCCGTGCAACTCTCAGTCAGGAAGCACTGGCCGACCTGAAGGGGCTGAAAATTCTGCTGGTAGAAGATAACGAAATAAATCAGGATTTTGCCTCAGAGCTTCTTACCAGAGCCGGCATCAGCGTTGAAATCGCAGGTAACGGCCTGCTTGCTCTGCAGATGCTCGAAAAGCATCAATTCGACTGCGTTCTGATGGACGTACAGATGCCTGAAATGGACGGTTATGCCGCCACCAGGGCCATCAGACTTCAGGATAAGTTCCGCCAGCTGCCCATCATTGCCATGACGGCAGGTGCCATGTCTGGCGACCGTGAAAAAGCTCTGCAGACCGGAATGAACGATTATGTCACCAAACCCATCGACCCGCAGAAACTTTTCCGCAAACTCCTGCAATGGGCTCATACAGATAGAGACACCATGACAGCAGAGATTTCGCGAACAGTCATTCCGGGAATTCAGGAAATGCCAAAAATTCCCGGCATGGATACGGAAGCAGGGCTCGAAAGAATCGGCGGCAATATTGCAATGCTGGTTAAAGTGCTGAAAAAATTCTGCCTCAACCATGCTGATACCACCAGTAAAATTCAAAAAGCCCTCGAAACGGAGCAGATAGATGAGGCAAGAATTCTCGCTCACAACCTTGCAGGAGTGGCAGGTAATCTTGGGGTAAAGGTCATCGAGCAACTTGCCCGGGCCATCGAGGCGTCAATCGTCGAGAAACAGACCGGGTCTGCCCGCGCAATGCTGTTTCAGCTCGAAACCGAGCTGCGCCAGTTTATCGCGGCAGCAGAAAAACAGTTGAATTCAGAAGCTCAGCCCGGAAACTCGACGCACGCAAACCTGCAGCAACCACAGAAAGGGTTGTAACCGGCAAAAAACAGTATTACAATAATGCGGAACTCTTGCATTACAAGCTACCATGAGAAAGAACGGCAGAATTATACCAATGAAGAATCTCGAAGAACTTCTTGTCACAGAATTAAAACTGCGCTTCCAGCCCGACATCATAATTCTCTACGGTTCCCGTGCCCGTGGTGACGCCGATATAAACAGTGATATCGATGTCGCCTGCTTTTGTCAGAAGCCTGAATTAAAAAAAGAAGCCAGAAGCTTTCATGGACTTTCGCTCGATGCCTGGTTTTACCCAACCGAAGCGATGAACCCTGACAACGATGAATTTCTGCGCCTGCACGACGGGCGCTGCCTGCAGGACATGGACGGAACCGGCCGCGCGTTTCTGCACAGGCTGAACGAGAGGTTTGCCAGGGGGCCGGCCCCGATCGCTGAAGAAGAACGAAAACATTCGATCGAGTGGGTCAAAAAAATGCTGCAGCGTGCTTCTGGCAGCAATATCGAAGCTCTTTACCGCCGCAGCTGGCTGGCAGTCGAAATACTCATGATCTATTTTCAACTGAGAAACCTCTGGTATTGCGGCCCCAAAAAAAGCTTCAGCTGGCTAGAAAAAAATGATCCCCAGGCCTTATGCCTGTTTCAGGCGGTTTATCAGACTCCAGACAACCTGCCTGCCCTCATCAGACTTTCTGAATACGTTATTTCAACAAATCCGCAACAACAACCTTAAGGGGAAAACACATGACGAAAAAATCTGCCTGCTTATTAACCGGCCTGTTATTAGCTGTTTCAATAACCGGAATCGACGCAGGAGAGATTCATTCGGCATGTATACTAACCCCTGACGCGGCCAAAGTGGCAGAAATACTTAAAGCCGGCCGCGAAAAAATCGACGATCTCGATGAAACCGGGCACTCGGCCATGCATTTTGCCGCCCGCTACGGCTTCAATGATTGCCTCGAAGTAATGTTCAGTTACGGGGCTTCCCCTGATATTGCCAGTCGCGACGGCGAACCCCCTGCGTTTGAAGCCGCCCGTAACGGGCATCTGCAAACCCTTAAATTTCTTGAAAGCAAAGGGGCAAATCTGGCTTTCCGCAACCCCAAAAATAACCGGGGCCTGCTGCATGCCGCGGCGGTCGAGTCACAGGTCGAGGTTATGGATTACCTTCTGAAAAAAGGCTTCTCATCTTCTGATCGCGACAAGAACGACGACACTCCCCTTTACATGGTAGCTCTCGGCAGCTACGACGACAGCCAGAAACAGGTGGAGGCCGCCAGACTTCTGCTCAAAAGCGGCGCAAAAGTCGATGAAGCCTCCAGCGGCGGCACCACCCCGTTGATAATGGCATGTGGCAACAAAAACCTCAGCTTCATCAGATTTCTGCTCGAAAACGGCGCCAACGTCAACTGGCGCGACAATGACGGCGGAACCGCCCTGCATTTCGCCTGCCTGACCGATAACGGCGAAGTAATCAAATTGCTGATCAGTCATGGCGCCCAGGTCAATATGCCTGACAATAACTACTGGCTGCCGATTCATTCTGTTGCAGCGCAGGGCAATGTTGCCCTTGCCGAAATACTGTTCAAAGCCGGCGCGAAACTGGATGTGCTTACGCACAAAGGGCTCAGCCCCCTGCACCTGGCACGCAAGCGCAACCATCTGGAAATGATCGACTTTCTTCAGAAACACCTTAATAAATAAGTTTCAAACCAGCACTTTCCATATTTTTTGTAACAGAACAAATTATCAGCGCTCTTCAGAAGCCGGGCGTTGGATATCCCGTTATTTTTTTCGGGCTGTTTAATAGCTTTTAAAGCTTCTGTATTCTTCCAGCCGCCTTGAATAAGACCCAAACCCCGCATGTGCATTTTTTCACATACCTATGTTACTTTTTTCACTTATCTGCGTATTACAAATGTCTTACAAAAAAAATAATTTCAGGGGTATTGAAGACAATGGCTAAAAAGCTTGCAAGAGTGGTTGAAGTTGACAAAGACAAATGCGTAAACTGTCACGCCTGTATCAGAGCCTGCCCGGTGCATTTCTGCAACGATGGCAGCGGTGATCACGTTAAAATCAATGACGAAATGTGCATTGGCTGCGGCGAATGCATCAAGGCCTGCACGCATGCAGCTCGCCTGCCGATCGACGATTTTTCCAGATTCATGCAGGATCTGAAAAACAGGAAAAGGATTATCGCCGTCGTCGCCCCGGCCGTAGCTGCCCGCTTTCCCAATGAATATCTCAACCTGAACGGCTGGCTGAAATCACTCGGGGTCGAGGCTTTTTTCGACGTCTCGTTCGGCGCCGAACTTACAGTGCAGTCTTATCTTGACCACATAACCAGCAACAAGCCTGAATGTGTTATCGCCCAGCCCTGCCCGGCAGTGGTAAATTATATTCAGATCTATCACCCCGAACTTATTCCGCACCTGGCGCCCGCTGACAGCCCCATGCTGCACACCGTGCGCATGATCAGAGAGTATTACAAAGACTATGCCTCGGCAGCGATCGCCATAATTTCTCCCTGCATGGCCAAACGCAGAGAATTTGACGAAACCGGGCTCGGCGATTACAACGTCACCATCGGAGCCATTCAAAATTATCTCAGGGAAAAAAATGTCAGGCTTTCAGCTTTTCCGCAGGTGGATTACAGCAATCCGCCGGCAGAACGTGCGGTGCTGTTTTCAACCCCCGGTGGCCTGCTGCAGACCGTCAAACGCTGGGTCCCCGAAGCAGCAGACTTCACACGAAAAATCGAAGGGCCAAAAACTGTCTATCACTACCTCGACCATCTTAAAAACTCGATAAAAAAGGGCGTAGCACCAAAGCTTGTCGACTGCCTCAATTGTGAAGCCGGCTGCAACGGCGGCACCGCTGTCGGCGGCTCGATCAGTGACGAAATACCGCTCGATGAACTTGAATACAACATAGAGCAGCGAAATAAGCAGATGCGCGAAAGATACAAAGCAGCCGGACCTTTTTCTGAGACAAGGAGCCGCAGAAAAATCGAGAGTCTGGTGAAAAAATACTGGAAACCCGGTCTTTATGACAGAAAATATCAGGATCTGCATGAAAATAACCGCGTCTCGAAACTATCGAATCAAGAACTGCAGCAGCAGTATAAAAAACTCAACAAATTTTCAGAAAAAGATTTCTATGATTGCGGAGCCTGCGGTTATGCAACCTGCGAGCAGATGGCAACAGCCATGAAACACGATCTTGCCAGACCAACCCAGTGTTACCACTACACCCAGGACCATCTTAAAGAAATTGCCGAATCATTCGAGCAGAGTATCAGCGACCTGGCAGCCAACTTTGAAGAAATCAGCGCCACGGTTACCCAGATTCACAATCACTCGAAGTCTGTAGCTGAACTGGCAGATGCAGCAAGCTCGAACGCTATTTCAATGGCGACCAATTCTGAAAACGGGCGGCGGGCAGTCGATAAAATTCAGAATGCCATCACCGACATTCAGTCTTCAAGCAATCAGACGGGTAAAATTTTAAAAGACATCGATGGAATAGCTTTTCAGACTAATCTGCTGGCTCTGAATGCGGCAGTCGAAGCCGCCAGAGCCGGACGCCATGGCAAAGGCTTTGCAGTTGTGGCTGACGAAGTAAGAAATCTTGCCGGTAGAAGCGCAAAAGCCGCCAAAGAAACCGAAATTCTCGTTCTGGATATGATTAAAAATGGTGATATCTGTCACCAGGTTGCCGTAGAAACCAAAGAGATGTTCGAAACCCTCGTCAGCCTTGTAAACAAAGCCTCGTCATTTTCACAGGATATTTTCAAAAGTACTCAGGAACAGACTTCCGAAATTGGTGAAATCAATTTGGCCCTGCAGTCCACCAGCGAAAGCGTTCAGCAGAAAGCCGTTCATGCCGCTGAAATCAAAGCCAAGATTTTGACCGAAAGTGGTCACCGGCTCGATTGATTTAAACCCGGCGGCAGCACTTACTGCTGCCGGGTGCTTCAAATTTATGTTATCATCAGCCGTTCTGAGTTTAACTTTGCATAAAGGTTGCATTGAATGGCTTTCGAAATGCTTGGCTTTCTCTTTCTCGCCGCCTGTATCGCCGGTTTTATCGACACCCTGGCTGGCGGTGGCGGCCTGATTACGATTCCGGCACTTATTTTGAGCGGCATTCCGCCACATGCCGCCCTCGGTACCAACAAGCTGCAGAGCTCTATCGGCAGCGGTACTGCGACCTTTATCATGTTCAAAAAGCGAAAGGTCAGCTGGGCAGACGTAAAATTTCTGATGCTGGCAGCTTTTGTCGGCTCGCTTGCCGGTACCGTCGCCGTGCAGTTTATCGATGCAAAAATACTGGGGTTCATTATCCCTGGGGTTCTCGTAATTATTGCTGCTTATTTTCTGCTGGCTCCGACCCCATCAGAACTAAACAATCAGCCACGCATGTCGCCGCAGCTGTATCAACGGCTGCTGGTGCCGGCAATCGGCTGGTATGACGGCATGTTTGGCCCCGGAACCGGCTCATTTTTTGCCCTGGCAGGCGTTTCGCTCAGAGGGCACGGCATGATCGACGCCACCATAATCGCCAAAACTCTTAATTTTGCCACTAATATCGCCAGCCTCGCGGTTTTTCTCATTGCCGGAAAAGTTGTCTGGCTCGCCGGCCTGACGATGATGGCCGGGCAGCTGATCGGTGCGGCCGGCGGCTCTTATTGCCTGCTGCGCATCAATCCGCGCTACCTGCGACTTCTGGTCGTACTGATGTGCCTCGGCATGCTGGCGCGTTATGCCGTGGCCAGTGGCTGGTTCAGCTGAAACTGAAGAGCTCAGTTTTTGCTGTCAGCCGCTCCATCAGCATTTTCTTCATCTCCGCCACCATCTTTTCCTGATTTGCCAGCCTCGTCATTTCCCTGGCCGGAGGGTACAACCGGCAGAGCGGTCTCGACAGGCTTGCCGGCTTCCCAGGCTTTCCCGCTCCAGGTATAAAGAGTTTCGACTTTTTTTGCAGAGGCTGCCACGCCATTTTCACTGTCTGCTTCTTCACTGGTGGTGGTCCGCAAAAGCAGAGATTTTTCTCCCAGCCCTTCATCGCCCGGAAACACAAACACGGATTCGACATGAAAAACTCCGGCCTCAGAAACCTCTTCAGCCCTGGGGCCTGTTATAATTTCCCGGCCGTTCCAGAAAAACAGCAGGTTGCCGCGCGTGTAGCCGCAGGCATCGTAACCGCAGAAAATCTGAAAAACCCGCCTGATATCCTGAGTTCCTTTCCAGGGGAGCTCTTCGATCTTTGCGTTATAACCGTAATTATTTTCTTGGTTCATCAGAGTGGCAATCCACTTGAATGGAGCCCTCGCAACTATCTGCCCTTCAGAAAGCACGCGGCACTCACCGGCAAAATTGAAATCAGCAAGCCCGGTAATACCTGCAACCAGCGCCAGCTTTTTCCCCGAGTCTTCAAAATCGATCGCAACTATCGAAAGCAGGCCACCCCAGACATACCCTTCAACAGATGGCCGGGCCGCAGATTTAACCTTATACCACGGGGCCGAAAACCCCGATGCCGTATAATTGCCGACCGGTTCACCAAGCACCGTCAACTCTGAACCAATCGGAAGCATCGCGACGACATTGGCATTTGTCGACGGCTCGGAGCGCAGATTAACCCGATCAGAAAACAGTCTGACAACCGCATCGGGAATGAACCTGCCATATTGGTAAATCTGCCCGTCTGCGTCGGCCGCCGGGCAGATAAACAGAGTTACAATTGTCAGAATTATGAGAGCAGCGTTCTGCAAAAAGCCGGGGCGAATCATTGGTATTTCTCCTCTATACATCGGTGGATTCTTCTGTATTCTCAGATGGGCTGCAATACAATTGCACTATACCGCTTTTCAGGTCTGTTGTTTTCGAAACGGTACATGATAAAATATACCACAGCAGGATTTTTAAAAGGACCACTCATGCAAACTTCAGTAAAAGAACAATTTTTGCCTGGGTTTAGAATTTCGCTTGTCGATGCTCTCGTTCTAATGGCAGGAACTGCCGGCTCAGCGACTCTGACGGCAGAAAGCCCGGGCGCCGCGGTTCTGGTCGCCATGCCGGTTCTGCATTTTTTCCTGTTCTGCAACGTATTTCGCATCAAGAGGCGCAAAGAGCTGATCTGGGCTGCCATTTTCGTGATCTCTTCAGCACTGTTCATTGCGTATCAGATGTTTTCGGCAGCGGTTCTGATAATCGCGAACTTTCTCGTGGCGGTGATACTGATTGCCCTTGAAACGCGCGAGCCTGACTATCACGGAATATTCTGGCAAAGACTGAATCCAGGTCTTGAACAATGGTGGAATGACAGAAACGACCGTTCAACTTTTTAAAAGAGAGAATTTATGGCCAATTTACTGGAAAAGGCAAAGAATTTTTTTCAAAAGGTGCCGGCATCGCCGACCAATCCGCAAAAACCGGTAGCACGGCCGGATTTCAAAATCGAAGATCTCTTCGAAACCGAGCAGCAGGATTCCGACAAAGTTTCCGGACTTGACGAGAAACTGCGCCAGGCCTATTTCTGGGTGACCAATACCGCCATCATCAGTCCATTTTACGATATCGAATACAACGACGAACCACCGCGAACCTTTCAATTCGGCGACCGCAAATTTGAGCTGGCGCTGCCAACCGGGCAGAGCTATTCAAGCTTCGTGCTCATACCACTGCTGAACCTGGCGGTGCGCGGCCGCTGCCTGATTGTCGGCGGCCCCGGGCGCGGCAAAACCGCAACGGCGATTCTTATGGGCCTGCTGGCCGGTTATTCGCAGATTGAAATTAAACGGGCCATTCAGCACGGGCAGCCGCAGATGACGATTGCCGACCTGCTCGGGCACCCTCTGCCGGCCGACATGGTTAAAGCCGACAACATCGGCGACATCAGAATTTCATGGCGCAAATGGCTGTCGATGCGGGTAAAAATCATCGATGAATACAACCGCATTCCGACCAGAACCCAATCGGCACTGCTGACGGTTCTTGCCGACAACTATGCCGAAATTCTCGATCAGGTTTTTGAATGCCCAGATTCAGCCTGGTATCTGACCGCCAACGATGACGGAGGCGGCGGCACCTATCAGGTTATCGAAGCGCTGCGCGACCGTATCGATATCGTGATCAGAGCCTTTCACTTCAACACCAGGTTTCTGGCTGACCTGCAGCGGCGCATCGAGCTTTCATTCAGGCCCGAAGAGATTATTCCGCCCGAAATTATTTTCTCTGAAGATGAGTTGACGAAGATCAACAAAGAAATCCGCAAAGTCCGCATCGACGAAAAGGTGCGCCGCCCCCTCGAATTCTTCTGCCGCCACTTTGAATTCTTCGAACCCGCCTCGACCAGGCTTGAATACATGACCAAAGATACGGCGAAGCTTTCCGGGCAGGAATTCTCGCAGATCGCGAAAGAAGAAACCGGCAAGGATCTGATCAGAGACCTCGGCTCACAGACGAAAAACGGTCTCTCGGTGCGAAAACTGATGACCATTATTCAATTCTCCAAGGCTCTCGCATACTTCAGGGGTTCGCCCGCAGTCGAAATCGAAGACCTGCGGCAGATTATTCCGTTTGTGCTGCACGACACGCTGACTCCGCATCTCGAATCGCCATTCTTTGATCAGCCCCGCCACGAGTCGTATAGAATCGACCGTATCAGCTGGCTGCGCAAACTGTTCGACCTGTCAAACGAAGAATTTTTCAGGCGCGGTCTGCAAAAATCAGACCCGGTTGCCGATTTTGAAAAGGAATTCGAAATGGGTCTCGAGGGTCTGCCGGTCGATGAAATCGAAAGACGCATGAACGATATCGAAAAACAGCTCGGTATGATGGCAAGGTCAGGCAAAGTCTACGGGCACATGGCTGACGATATACTGAAGCTCAAGTATTTTCACCAGCGCTACACGAATTATCGGCGGTGGCTGAAATGGAAAAAATAACATATCAGCCGCTGATCGAGCTTCTTCGCGAGAATGCCGAAAGCCTGAATCAGCTGCTCAAATCTTTTATCAACGGCTCAGGACGCCTCAACACCGAAGCAGTCCCTGACTGGTTCAAAGAGGTTATCGAACCGGTTTTTATTGCCGTGCACCAGCATAACCCGGCTCTGAGCCGCCGCGTCTTCGACGCCCTCTACAATGACATGCTGCAGACCCTGTCTTCAGCCGCCGGGCATCAGGCAACCCAGCAACTCAGATCATGCCGACTGTTGCTGGTGCAGAACCCGGCGCTGACCGCTGCCAATCCGGGCAGGTTGATAAAAACACTCAGTGTGGCAACCCTGCGAATTTCGCGCCATTCAATCGCTGCCGCCGAAAAATGGCTGGCGCTGATGCAGAAAATCTTTGCCGCAGCGGGCAGTATCGACCAGCTGTTGCTGGCGGCGAGATTCGCGGCCTGGCGCTGCGGCATGGCACACCTGCGACACCTCACCGGTTCCCTCAGCACTCTTGAACCGCGTCTGCGCGACCTGATTTTTGCTGAAGAAAAAATCAGCGAGGATGACCTGAGAAGAAGCTGGAAAAATGAGGCTGACGCGAAACCGTTCGCACTTGGTGCCTTTAAAGGTCTGCAGGGTAAATTCGTGCGCCCGCCCAGGGTGTTTCTCGACAACAACCTTGTATTTGCCGCTGATGGGCGCTATTCTGCCGTTATCTTCGCCGACCGCTACGGGGCATTGCTGCATGACGCCCCTGAAATTCCAGAAGAGTCGATTCCGAATGTCTTAAAATCTGCCGATATGGCGCCCCCCGCCGCGGCAAAAATTCTCAGCCGCTACCCCGATCTGACTTCGTGGGTCTATCACGATACAACCCTTTTTCTGACCACCGCTTCCTCGCATGCAATTTTCATCTTCGGAGCGATAAACGATTGAAGGAAACGCCCGTTAAAGTGACTGATATTCCAGCCATCCGCGACAGGTGGGCGGCAACCTGGCCTGAAGCGGTCAAGGTCTGGAACCCTTACGTCACGCTGCGCGAGCCTGAATGGTGCATGTCGCAGAAAATGGCGGAAAAAGAAGGGCTGACCGGCAGTTTCGCGATGATCAGACTGACAGATCACCGCATCGTCATCGATATTGAAACTGTTAAGGACTACCGGGTCGAAGACTTCGCCCTGCAGGTTCTCGCCCACGAAATCGGGCACCACGTTCTGATACCGGCCAACAACTACGACAACGCCGGCCTTTTCAAAAGAATCCGCATCGCCCTTGCCGGCATCGAAAACCGGGCCCCGCTGGTTTCGAACCTTTACAGCGATCTGATAATCAACGATACTCTGCAGCGAACTCTGCACCTTGACATGGCAGCAGTCTACCGGCATCTGCAGGCAACCTGCCCGGTCACATCAAAGCTGCACGTCTGGTATATGCGAACTTATGAATACCTCTGGAGCCTGCCGCGCGGCTCACTTTCAGGCCCGCAACAATCGCCGCAGATCGACGCCGATGCTTCGCTCGCCGCTTCTGTCGTCAGAAGTTATGCCCGCAACTGGCTCGACGGAGCCGGGCGCTTTGCTTTGCTCGCTTATCCCTACCTCATCGAAGACAACGAACATCAGAAGGCCAGAAATGAACTTGCACGCTATCTCGATGCTGAAAAGTCGAGCGATGGCTCCGATATACCTGGCGGCATGGCCGAAATCGACGATCAGATTCTCGAAGGAATCGTCGACCCGCGTTCAGAAGCCATTGCCAGTTACGAAGGCAAAGGCGAGGCTGAAGCTGACCAGCCAGACAGATCAGATAAACCCGAGCTTTCGAAACTTCGTTCGACCACTGGAGGCACCGGCCCGCAACAGCGTTACCAGCAGCCCGGGGTCTACATCGACATGATGAAACAGGTTGACCCGTCGGCAGATGAAAACAAGCTCGTGAACCGTTATTATCGCGACATAGCTCTGCCTTATCTGGTGCCGTTTCCGAGCGACATGACCGAGCCACTGGCAGAGCTGCTGCCCGAGGGCACCGACCCCTGGGAGCCGGGCGACCCCATCGAAGAACTCGACTGGTTCGAGACCGCTCTGGTTTCCCCGATCATCGTGCCCGGAATCACCACCCGCAGTCGCGTTTTCAGCGTCGACTACGATACGCCTGAAAAAGAGCAGCCTTTCAATCTCTATGTTGGCATCGACTGCTCGGGTTCGATGAATAACCCGAGAATCAACTTTTCGTGGCCGATCTGCGCCGGCACCATTGTTTCTCTGTCGGCTCTGCGGGCCGGGGCACGTGTGATGAGCTGCCTTTCGGGCGAACCGGGCCTGTTTCTTGAAACTCCCGGGTTTATCAAATCAGAAAACGAGGTGCTGACTGTGCTCACCTCATATCTTGGCACCGGCTATGCTTACGGTATCCCGCGCCTGAAATCCCCTTATCTTGAGAGTATCAAGGGTAAAACCCATCTGCTGATCGTTTCTGACGATGATATATTTTCGATGCTGCAGGCCAAGGATTCTGACGGCCGTGAAAATTATGAAATCGCTGAACAGGCACTGGCAAGAGCTGGCGGCGGCGGAACTTTCGTCCTGCACTCGCGCCCGGGCTGGCACAAAGAAGACGTCGAACGTTTGCAGAAAATGGGCTGGGTAGTGCATTATGTAACCGCCGAGAGTGAGATGCTCGACTTTGCCCGGGCTTTTGCCGACCGCTTTTACCGCCGGAAAGGGAAAAAACCTTGAAAAAAGTTCAGAATGTTCCGCATATCTCAGAGATGATTCATCACATAAAGCAGTGCCCGGCAGAATTTCTCGGGCAGCCAGACCGCAATGGCCGCTCAGGAATAAATACCGAAGCCCTGGTAAACGATACGGTGCGGGCGCTGACCGGTGACGCTACCGCACCTCGCCTGATCGACATCGCCGCCGCCAGAAGATCTCTCGCCGAACTCAGTCTGCAACAGATATGCTGCTGGGCTTTGTCGCATCCATTTTTCCGGCAGATTGACAGTGGCTGGCTGCGGCAGTTTTTCTGCAAAGGCCTGAGCGAGGTGGCTCCTCTCGTGAAACCCGAGCAGTGGGTTAAAGATGAAGAACGCGCCGAAGAACTTGCAAGAATGATCCTGTCGGCCTGCGGCAAATGCCCAGGCGGCGAGTCTGAAGCCGAAGCCGCCGACCGTTTCGATTCGGTCAGCACCGTCAAACGTCTTAAAGTGATTGAAGAAACAAAGGCCGCCATGGAACGTGCCCAGGAAATTCGCCGACAGATGGCTGAAAAAGCGGCACGCGAAGCGGCAAACGTCTATTCGAGGGAATAATGAAACCAGTACAAGGCCTGACAGATGAACAGAGATTTCCGCTGCTGAAAGATCGCCGGCTGCTCGAAAAGCTGCGCCAGGATGAATGCGGCCCGCTCTTCAACTTTGGCTCGGGTGACCGCCTCGATGCGGCTGCTCTGCAACGCCTGGCCGCTTACAGCCGCACCCTCGCCACCAAAGAGTTCTGGCATGAAAATGAGCAGCCATTCTGGCTGCCAGACTATCTTGGCTGGTGTAAAACCACAGTTGAAGCTTATCGTGGCTGCAGTCTCGTTTTATCTGAGAATCAGACGCTGCACCGCGAACAGATTGCCGAACGACCATGGAAATTCGTTTCCACCGATGCCATTATCGATGAAATGCTTGCCTACTGCACATCAGGCACCACCGGGGCGCCCATGGATGTTCTGTTCGACCCGGTTTCGCAGGCAACATGGATTCCACAGCTCGAATCGATTCTCGCGCAGAAAAACATCAGAATCGAGCGCGGCCCCGACAAAGTGGCAATCTGCCTTGTCTGCCACCAGGAAGAAACGCTCACCTATGCCTCACTTTCGACCTGGCTCGACGGTGCCGGCGTTCTCAAGATCAATCTCAACCCGAAAGACTGGAAAAAACCGCAGGACCGCCAGACCTACCTCGAAAAATACAACCCCGAGATCATTACCGGCGACCCGTTTACCTTTATGGCGCTCGCACAGTTGAACCCGTCGATTCGCCCCAAAGCCATGGTCTCTTCAGCCATGACACTGCAGGAAGGCCTGCGACAGCTGCTGCAGAAGCAGTTCGGCTGCCCGGTCTATGACCTCTATTCGCTCACCGAATGCCGCATGATCGCCGTATCAGAAAAACCCGGCATTTATCAGCTGATCAGACCTGAACTTTATGTCGAGATTCTCCACCCCGACAGCGACGAAAAGGTTTTGCCCGGGGCCCGCGGTGAAATCACCGTTACCGGCGGGATCAACCCGTTTCTGCCGCTGCTCCGCTATCGAACCGGCGATTTTGCGTCATTAGAGTTCATTAACGGGCAGCCTTGCCTGATCGACCTTGAAGGGCGCTCCCCCACCCTTTTTCTGAATCAGGAGCGTGGTTTTGTCAATCATGTCGATATTTCACGGGCCCTCAGCGGCTTTTCGCTAGCAGGCTTCACTCTGCACCAGCAAAAAGATCTTTCTCTCGACTTTTCAGCCTGGGGCACCGGTGTCAGCGAAGAAAGTCTTCGCCAATCGCTTGCAGAAATATTTGGCAAAGATATTCAAATGCAGGTAAAATTCGCAAAAGAGCTTCTGACCGAGACCAAAAAGGTTAAATATTCGAGCGAAATCAACGAAATGGATCTGCAGTCATGTCGACGATAGAATTAGTTGCCGTTATCTGCGGCTTTCTCTGTGTGTTTTTTACGATCAGAGAAAATATCTGGTGCTGGCCGACCGGTCTGGTGCAGGTGAGCCTTTATGTCTTCGTATTTTTCGAAGCAAAGCTTTATTCAGACGTAATTCTGCACATAATCTACATTTTCATGAACATCTACGGCTGGTATTTCTGGCTGCACGGCGGCCGGCAAAAGCAGGAAGCAAAAGTTACCGCGCTGGCAGACAAATGGCTGGCCGGCACGGTTGCAGGTTCGGCCATCGCGATGCTGCTGCTCGGCTACCTGATGGCAAGCCGCACCGATGCGGCGTTTCCCTATGGCGATGCCTTCACCACCACTTTCAGTCTGTCGGCACAATGGCTGATGTCACGCAAAAAGCTTGAATCCTGGCACTTCTGGATTGCGGTCGATGTCGTTGCCATCTATATATATGCAGTCAAGGGGCTGCATCTGACCGCCGGGCTGTACACAGCCTTTTTGCTCATGGCCATTATCGGCCTGCAGAAATGGAAACAATCGATGCAGCAGAACCCTGAAATAATTGAAGAATCTGCTCTGGAGCCGGCCGTATGAAAATCGGGCTGACGATCGGCAAATTTTCGCCGCTGCACAAAGGGCACCAGTATCTTATCGAAACCGCTCTGAAAGAGATGGACAAGCTGTATCTGATGATCTACGACAGCCCGGAGACAACGACCATCCCGCTGACGGTCAGAGCCAGCTGGATACGCACGCTCTACCCGCAGGTTCAGATCGTCGAAGCCTGGGATGGCCCCACCGATGCCGGCTACACCCCTGAAATAATGAAAATTCAGGACACCTATATTCTCTCGAAATTTCATGACAAGGGGATAACCCACTTTTATTCGAGCGAACCCTACGGCGACCACGTCAGCAAAGCTCTCAAAGCGGTAAATCGCACTGTTGACCTCAAGCGCCTTGCCATACCGGTTTCCGGCACTCAGGTTCGTAATGATCCCTTTTCGGCGAGAGCGTTTGTGCACGATATCGTCTATCGCGACCATGTCATCAATGTGGTTTTTCTTGGTGGCCCGTCGACCGGCAAAACAACGCTGGCCGAATATCTGGCGCAAAAGTTTTCAACCGTCTGGATGCCTGAATACGGCCGGGAATACTGGGACAACAATCAGGTTGACCGGCGTCTGACTACCGGTCAACTCGTCGAAATCGCGCGCGGGCATCTCGAACGCGAAGACCGGATGCTGCTCGAAGCAAACCGCTACCTGTTCACCGACACCAATGCGCTGACCACCAGAATCTTTTCTTATCATTATCACGGCACCGCCGAACCAGAACTTGAAGATCTGGCGCTGCGCTGCGTTTCGCGCTACGACCTCTGCTTCGTCTGTGACACCGATATACCTTACGAAGATTCGATCGACCGCTCAGGAGCAGGCAACCGCGAGATAATGCAGAAGCAGATTCTCGCCGACCTGCACTGCCGAAGAATTCCATACCGGGTTGTCACCGGCAGTGTTGAAGAAAGAGCCAGTCAGGTCGCCGCCGCCCTCGATGGCCTGCAAAAGTTTACCAATCCATGGCGATTGTGAGCATCCACCATTTTTCCGGTTTTAGTGTTAGATAAGCATCGACCTTCTTCTAACCGATGCCATTATGCCCGAAATGAATTTTGCCTGGCTATTCCGCCAATATAATTTCGCCGCACGGCGTTCTTGAAAAAGACACCTTCTTTCTGCAAAAGCCGTTTATCGTCGAACAGCTCGCCGAAATTGTCAGAACGGCACTTGCGTCGCCCAGAGACAACTAGAAAGCGCCCAAAACAATCTCATAAATTTGCCCCGCAAAACTTCCTGAATTTTGTATAATTCCCAGGTCAGATGCAAAATTTTGTGAGGGCAACCTGCATGCTATTGTTCAGCCGTCCGAGGCTTTGTCTGCTGCTTTCTGTCTTCTGCCTGCTGGTAAATACCGCTCAGGCAAAAAGCTTTCCGGGAAATGGGCTGCTGGCCCGTCTAAACGCTCTCGCCGCCAGAGCCAGCCTCAACCTGATCGTCAACGCGCCAGACCGCAGTCTTGGCGACTTCAAGCCATCAGAGTCGCAGAGCGACATCGAACAACTGCTTGCAATCGCTGATGCTGCCAGCTGTACCGCCGACTGCACCGGTTCGGTCTGGCTGATTACGGCCAGAGAGCGACATACTTTTCAGAATTCTTCAGGCTGGCAGTTTTTCTACCCATCTGATGGCCCGATAGAAAGCCTTATGACTCGTAAAAAAGACAGTCATGCCACCGATACCATAACCTTTATGGTGCCGTCTGTTAACGCCTGCATCATTTCTGGAGACAGTAGAAGAACCGCCGCGGCAGCAGAACGTCTGCAAAGTCTCGAAAAGCCGGCAATTCCGGCCGAACTGCAACTTGATATTACCGGCGACAATTCAGCTCAGACAGCATCGCTCTCACTGCAAGTCCTGACCAATACCAGCTTTTCTTTTGAACTGACAACCCCCGGGTTCGAGCCAATTGTTGCGACAGCTTCTCTTGCATGCGACACATCTGGCTCTTTCAGCCTGACAATTGATAATGCCGAGGCGAAAGCCTCAGATGCAGACAAAAGCCTGAATTCTCAATTACAGCAGGTTTCTCAGCAACCAGGCCCGCTGCTCATTAACAACAACGGCAACGCTGTAACCATAAACTGGAACGCCAGGCTGCTCAGACCATTTACCGAAAAAACCGACAAGAACAGTAAAAACGCTATTGCCGGCCGCGCCGGATTGAAGACAACCTCCCCTCAGCCAGACCCGGCCACCATGATGAACACGTTGCTGCTTAATGAGCCAGTTGCTGAAATTCTCGGCAGAATTGCAGCCTCTGAAAGCTGCAATCTGGTTGTAGACAAAGCTATAAGCGGCAATCTGTCAGTTTTCTTTTTCGGGCCTGACCTCTATTTTGAAGAACAGTTGAATCGCATCGCCCGCTCTGTCGGCGGCGGTATCAGAAAAATCGGGAACACCTGGATGGTCGCACCGGAAAACAGATTTGTCGACGCCTTTGATTTTGGCTACAATATCACAAAAAGACTGCAGTATTCAGATGCAGAAGCCACAGCCGCCATATTAAAGGCCGGCCTTGCCGCTTTTAACGCACCAGCGAACTGTCGGGTGGCGTCTGACCGGGTTATAAACGCAATCATTCTCGCCGGTTCGGCAGATATAACCGACGGCCTCATGCGACTGCTTGCCGAACTCGACCACCCGCCTGTGCTTTTCGACAGCCGGCTTTCGCTGCAGTCTGATATGGGTGACTTTTCTGAAATATTCGGCATAAATACAGGCCGGATAAGTGGCAGACAAATAGCTCTCAAAGATGCAACTGCTGAAATTGAGCTTCTACCGGTCAGGCTGCGGCATATGGCAGAGCCAGGGCTCAAGATACGAACCAGTATAAGACTTGAATCGGGTCTTAAGCTGAAACTGGCGTTCTGGTCAGCCTTGTCAGAATCTGATTCCAGGCCGGTAATTGCATTCAATGGCAGTTCGACTGTATCTCTTTTCATTTCGGGATCAAAATCAGACAGTCAGTTTGCCGATCACCGTTATCTCTCGCATGAAGCAGAAGATGAGAGCGGCGGCGAGACAGACGATGCCTTCGAATCTTCATTCTGAGGACTGAAAAAATGACGAAGAAAGCCATAACAACCAGCCTGTATTGCCTGTTTATCTGCCTTCTGTTTATTATTCAGCTGCTGCCGGCAGGCATGGCGGCCGAAGAAATCAGAGCTGATTACTCCGGCTGGTCATTGTCCGACGCCTTTGCCGACCTGGCCATGAAGGCCGGCATCAACCTCGTCTGCGCTTTTCCTGACCAGAAAAACGGTTATTTCAGGCTTAACGAAACAGTCTACTTCGAAGAAGCCATGAGCCTTCTGGCAAACATCAACCGAATGCAGGTTCGCAGAAATGACAACATCTGGGTCATCGCGCCAGAAGATGCTCAACCGAAAAGCGATCGCCAGGCAGTAACAATCAGGGATCTCTCATTCAGACAGCTTTCTGAGTTGGGAAATCAGATGGAACTGATGAAGATGCCGCAAGTCAGTCTCTGGTTTCCGCCTCATTCCCGTTTAATGGCTGCAGTCGGCCCGAAAGTCGGTCTCGACGAAATAAAAAAGCTCAAAGAAACTCTCGACACACCGGTTCACGCACTTCAGATTGCATTCTATCTGAAGAAGATCTCTGGCGAAACCATTGCTTCATGCACATTCAACGGCGTAAGCAATCAGACATTTTCGCTCACCTTCGTTTCTGAGTCAGGCAAAGAGAGAATCTCGATCGCAGGAACCCCATCACTGAACGACGACGGCAAAATCAGATTCGCCTTCAGCGAGAAATTTGTTTCATCTGAAGCCAGACTGCAGAAATCAGACAGCATCTTTCTGCAATATCAGAAGCCGGCAGAACATCGCATAAATCTGGCCGGCACAGAATGGCTGATTGGCTGGCAGATGACACCGGCTCAGCTTTATGGACGACTGGCCCCGGAAAATGCAGGACATAATAACGGTATCGCGACCACCCCTTCTGATGAAAAACAGAGCGAAAACGACCAGTCACTGCGGCATTACACAGAAATCCCGCATTCAACCGCCGAGCCTCTTGAAAAACCTCTCATACTCAAGAATGCAGACATACCGACAACACTGGCCGACCTTGCCAGGCAGCAGAACATCAGACTGATATGCGACAGCAGCATTACCGGTAACATTTCTGCGTTCTGTTTTGACGAGTCCCTCGATCGCGAAATGTTTCTCAGAACCATCGCCATGACCGCCGGCGACCTGTACGAAGAAGACGGCATAACCTTTGTCGGGAACCGCCGGGCTATCACAGATATGAAGTTGCAACCCGGCAAGCCGGTATTCTCTGCACCGCTTAAAAATGTTTCTGCGGCCTCAGCCGCTTTTATGCTCAATTCATTCTTCAAAGAAGCCGGCATTCCAGGCAGAATCAGCCCGGTTTCAGGCAATCGGGTCGCCATAATTTCAGACAAGCCGGGCACCGATATGGCAATCGGAATCTGCGAAGACTGGGCGGTTGAACCACCGCGGTTCGATCTCGGTATCAACGTTGATCGGCACCAACAGGGGGCATGCCAGATGCTTTCTCTGCAGAATGACAAAACCGCTGATTTCGTTTATAAAACTGCCAGAACCAGAATGAAAGGTGACCTCAAACCCTCTGTTATCAGCCGAGAACTGGGCTTGCTGAATATTGCCTACCGTCTTGAAATAACTTATCAGAGCGGTGATCGCCTGCAGGTCAACAGTTCGAGCCAGATTGCAGCCGCAAGTCCGATGCTGCTGCTGCACAGTCAGATTCCGGCGGCAGAAAAAATCTATCTTTCCGGTCATTTTTCACGTAAATTCTCTGAGGATATCCCCGTGGTCGGTGAGTCTCCGTTCTATGCGCCAGAAAAAACCGATCCGGACAAAGCTTTTGACTCGGAATTCTAAAACAGAAACCTCAGTTTATCAGACCAGGAAAAACCAATATTGTTAGCACAATCAGGAAAATTGATCACCAGAATGCTGCAGCTGCTGCTGATGGCCCTGCTGCCGGCTTTTCTGCTCTGGTCGGTTCTTGCCGGTTATTACGGGTCAGTTGGCCGCCAGGCCGTTTCTGACGCCCAGGACCGTCTCAATCTGCAACTCGACCGACTCGAAGCCTTTCATTCTGATGAAACTTTCTTTCATGCCTTGCTGCAGCAGAACTTCGCCAGCACAGATGCCTCTGCCGATCCTGATACACAACTGAAAAGCAAAGTGACATCTTTCAAGCACTTTTTTGCAAATCGGGTGCGTTTTATCGTCTGGAAGCCAGACGGCTCGATAAATACAGCGCTGAGTGACGAAAAACGTTTTCAGTTCATTCTCAAAGCCATGTATCAGATAATGCACCTGCTGGCCGAAGCATATCGCAACGAACCGGCCTCTGACCCCGCCGGCCTGCAGACCATAACCGACAAAATAAACCTGCTGCGCGGCTATTTTGGACAGCTTCTCTTCGAAAACCAGCTTTTTGAGCCTCTCAAACCGGGGGAACACGGTAGATGTCTCTTCGTTTCTCTCGATAGGCAGCAACGCCTGCTCTGGTATTACCCTGGGCAAAATTTTTCGCTCGCCTGCTTTCTCGACGCTGAGCTGACCGGCAGGTTTCTCGGCCCAAGAACCTTTATCAGGCAGGCTGCAGCACAAGGGGTGCCGGAGCACCCGGCAATGGTTAAAACCCTCTCTTATGAATCATACGGGCTGCCAAACAATGCTGAAGAACAGGCTGAAATAATGCTCGAAATCAAAAAATTCGAAACTGACGGCATGGCCGTGCGCGAAAGTCGCAATTTTCTTGTAAATGTTCGCCTGGCCAGCCCCGATCTGCTTCTCACCAGCTATCTGCGCAAAAACACGTTGCCATCAGCACCTAAGCAGACCGCCCGAACCATGTGCCGCCTTCTGTCGGCTGTTTTTCTTGCCGCTTTTTTCTTCTACTGCCTGCAGCTGCGGCATCCGAACTGGTGCCTGTCGGTCAAACACAAGATGTTACTGCTGTTTCTCTTCTCTAATGGTCTGCCCATGCTGCTGATGCTCTCGGCCGGCTATGAATTTTTTCACGAAAAGAGAAGCGAACTGCTGAACTCCGCACACCAGGAATCACTGAGCATTCTCAAGGAATTCGATGTGCGTTTTCCTGAAGCGGCAACATCTCTCGCTGCCAGACTAAACAGTTTTATCGACAAACGCAATCGCCGCTATGGCAGCAATCGCTGGCCAGATGCAGAAATTGCTCGGTTGAAAGAACTGCTAGAAAAAATACGACCGCAAGAAGGTGGACTGCTCGAAGATAGCGATAATTACAGTTTTTATGTCGCCAACACCGCAAACAAAGCCTCAAAAATGGGTCTGGCGCTGATGCAGAGCGGGCTTGATTTTTTCAGTCAGCCCAGAAACAAACCTCGCTTTAAAAACCGAGAAACGATTCTAGAACAGGTTTCAAGCATCGAGAAATCCTTGTATTTCTTTCTCGCGGCTTTAAATCGTTTTTCAACCATGAGCAGCGGCGACAGCGAGCGGCTGGCCTATCTTAAATTCACCGGCGCCCCAGATCTGGGCCTGAACTGGGGCTTGATTCTGCTATCATGGGAGAAATCGGTCTTTATTCGGGATTTTATTGGCGAAAGACTGCAAAAATCAGCGGATGAACTCAAACCTAGAATCCTGGCCGTTATGGAAACCTCTTCTGACCGGATCTTCTCAACTGCCGCTGTCGACACTCCTCAGATAAAGAAGCTGATGCGTCAGACCCGCAGTCGAAGAATCATTACCAGTGACCATATTGAAGTCGACGGCAAAACCTGGCTCTTCACCTCGATTGCCGGCAACGAAATCACCCATGGCGTTCTTGCCGCCCTCTATCCTGCCGAGCTTATCGAAAAGCAGATTTTCAGGCTGCAGATCGTCATTGGGCTGGCCATGCTGCTGACGATAGTGATTCTCAGACATATTATCATGCTGTTCGCTGCCAGGCTTCTCGCACCCGTTGAAAATCTCGCGCATGGTATCGAAAGAGTCAAACGACGTGATTACACGATCAGGGTCGCCCCTGGCAGCGATGACGAGCTCGGCCTGCTGGTCGATGCCTTCAACCAGACCGTAGAAGGCCTGCATGAGCTGGCAATCGGCACCACTGTTCAGGTAAGCCTGCTGCCGCCTGAAACCTGCCGACGCCAGCAGACAAGGCTTTTTGCCCGGTCTCTGTTCATGAGCAAAATGGGCGGTGACTACTACGACTACTTCGATCTGCCTGGTAATCGTCTCGGGGTATTTTTTGGCGATGTGGCAGGGCACGGAATTCCGGCGGCGATGATCATGGCCATGATGAAAGCCATGATTGCTGCGGCCTCAAAAGAATTCGCCGGCCCGGCCGAAGTTCTGTTCAGAGGCGGCCAGATTCTTCAGGAACTCAAAAAAAGAGAGTGGCGCCGGATGATGACCGCCCAGTGCCTGGACTTCGACTGTCAGACAGGCAGTTTTATCATTGCCAATGCCGGGCACTGCTATCCGGCCATTATCGGCCATCAGGGTGAAAGTGCCGAGCTTCTTGAGCTGAAGGGCTTTCCACTGGGCAGCTCGGCAAAAAACCGGTCAGAAGAGAAAACTGCTACCCTGAAACCCGGTGAAACCCTCATTCTTTATACAGACGGCATTATCGAAGCCACCAGCAAATCGGGGGAAATGTTTGGCTATCCGAGATTTCTGCAATTACTCAAAAGTGCCTGGAACGAGGATCTCGAAACTTACTGGCAGGGGATTCATGCCGGTTACCGAGCCTGGGCCGAAAACCAGGACGATGATCTGACCTTTCTGATGCTGCGGCGGGAGGAAAAGCCATGATTGACGGCAGATTTTCGGCCTGGCTGAAACTTATGGCAGCGACAGTAGTTCTGCCGCTGATCATCTTCTGGGTCGGCGGCGCCTATCTCGCGTCACTGGCCCGCGATCTGCGCTTCAAAAATTTCGAGGTCGAGGCAGACGAAACTCTGGCAACCATGCGTCTGCTGGCTGAAACCGAAAAATATCTGTGCACCAGTCTGACCGCTCTTTTCCACCGCCAGAACAGCCCAGCCAGTATGGCGCAGGCAATCAGACTTTATGCACGACAACATGAATTTAAACTTCGTTTCCTTGTCTGGAATGCCAACGGAGAGGTTTCACACGCCAATTTTCCGCATGAAAAATCCCCAGGCGACCTGAAATCTGCCTATCTTGAGGTAAGAAAGGTTGTCAACGAGGAATACCTGCACAACGATAATAATGTTCCACCCGAAATGCTCACAAATATCCGCAATGTTTTCGGACCGCATTTTTTCCCCATCTATTCAAGACATTGTTATGCCGGCCGCGAATTAAGACTGATAAGACCAGATTCGACGCGAAAATACCCGCTGACCTGGCTCAAAACCGGCAAAAACTTCGGACTGGCAGTCTTTTTTGATTACAGCGTTCTCAACGGCCTGCCCGGCCTCAGGCTCTGGATTGATAACTTTCGCGGTAATCTGAGTGTCGGCCTGATTTCTGACAAAGAGGTTTTCTGCCATGATCCGCTGGTCACAGCCGAGATCGCTCAGAAAACAGGCGAATTCAGAAACAGGTATACAAACAGACAGGTGCTACCCGGTCATTACATTTTTACCAGATCCATCAATTCAAACCTGACCGGCTTTTGTGCCATCAGCAAAAACTCGATAGATCGAGTTGAAACAGATACTCTTACACGCCTGGTAATTTTGTTCCTGCATTTTTGTCTGGTTTTTTATGCTTTTATCAGTTATCGGGTGACTGTTTATCAGACGCGAATATCTCTCAAGCTGCGCAGCCAGCTGCTGCTGCTTTTTGCCGTGGCCGGCATTCTGCCAGGTTTTCTTCTGTTCGTTTCGGGCAGCGATTATCTGCAACAGCTTCGCGTCGGCCTGTTGAACCGCGCCTTTAACCGCAGTCTGACCAGACTGCAGGATGTCGATGAACTTTTCAACCATGAATTCACCGTGCAAAAAGGTCGTCTCACAGCAGCCAGCCTGGAACTGCAGAAAGCGCTGAAACAAAACCGTACCGACCGCCAGGTTATTTACAACTTTCTCGACAGACAGAGGCCGGGGCCTGATATGCTCCTGCTGACCGCCAGCAGCACCGGCATAATCGTCAGCGAAGTTGGCCTGATGCAGAATGGCGCGATTAAAAGTGTCTTTAACCATCGACTGGCAAAAGAAGACACCAAGGTCAGCGTCATGAAGGCTATTTTCAAACTGTCTGTCTATGTAATGGCGTGCATAAACAAGACCCCGATTTCCGACAAAACCGCTACAGAAGTTGAATTCATCGCTGATGGCCTGATGCAGAAAAAACCAACCGAGCTTATCAGTAGATTCTTCGCCAGCGGCACCTTCTGGCATTGGGGCATAGGCCAGATGCGGCACCCAACCTTCATCGAAACTCTTTCACTGTTCGACCCAGAGCTCGTCGACTACCTGATGCTCTACGTCTGGGACAGCCGCAACCTTGAACTGGAATTCGTCAACCGCATCTTCGGCAATATCCGCAGCAGCGCTGAAGGCATCACCATAATGGCTGCCAATGAGCTTATGAACAGGGTATTCCCGCCCGAGGCTCTCGAAAAACCAGAACTGGCAGAATTCATCCGCAAGCTGCGAGACCAGGCCCCTACCCGCCCGGAATTCTGCCGAATCGATGGCAAAGCCTACCTTCTCGCCGGTCATAAGTGTGTACACATGCCGACGATCAGGCTTTTTTCAACATTTCCGCTCGAAAAAATCGAGAACGAAATTGCCGGCAGAAAAAACACGATCATACTGCTCGCGCTCGTCAGTCTGCTGATTTCGGTTTCGCTGGGGCTGCGCGTTGCTTCCGGGATTCTGCGGCCCCTTACCGAACTGCAGTCCGGCATCGTTGAGCTGCAGCGCCGCAATTTCGCCTACCGCCTGCCCGACCTCGGACGCGATGAATTCGGCTCGCTCGCCCGCATCTTCAATGAGATTCTTGTCGACTTCGAAGAAATGCACGTTGCCTCGATCGTTCAGGAAAAACTCATGACCCGCCTCGAAAAACCGGTTAACACCGGCAATCTGAGTATTTATGGCAAAATCATTTCGATTTCAGGAAACGGCGGCGATTATTTTGAAATCTTCGAAACTCCCGGCCAGAAACCGGCCGTGCTGCTTGGCACCGTCGCCGGAACCGGCATCAGTCGCTGCCTGCTGCTCGCGTTTCTCAGATCGGCAGCTATGCAGCTGCGCCATCTCGCTGACCAGCCGGCAGAATTCATGCACGGCCTGCAGGAAATTCTTACAAGCGGCAGTGTCAGAGACAGTCATCACGAGATCTCACTGCTGCTGATTCTGCCAATATCAGAAAACGAAATAACAGTCGTTAACGCCGGCATGCGACCGCCTGTGCTTCTCGACCACGCCAGCCGGCGCGTCGAGTCTGTCGAGCCGGACTCAGCCGCCCTGAGCGCAGCGGGCAATCAGAAGCCGACAGTCACCACCCTCAAGCTCGACAGCCGACAAAGCCTGCTCTGTTTGACCGGTAACGCAACAGCAGTGACCAGCGACTGCTTCGCCGGCAACGGTGATTTTTCCCCTGAAACGATCGTTAACGATCTTGCCGGGCATCTCAGAGCCGAATCTTCGACCGTCGACCCCGATCAGGACCTGACAATCGTTGCGGTTACCAGCATCGATCAGACAGCATCATAAGCCCCGCCAACCATCAGGAACCCGACATGCCTTGTGAATTTTTTCGCAGCGCTTGCCATAGTTTTTTTTTATAGTATACTTGCCCATGAAGCCGGATAGCCCGGTATTGAAAAGACCGGTTTCAGGCTGTCAGTCTTCTGTAAAAGCTTCATAGCAAACGAACAGCAATTAATAATCAGGAGAAATGATGTGAAGAAAGAAAACGTAAAAATCGCCATCTGGGGTTTCGGTGCCATGGGAAGCGGCATGGCTGAAGTGCTGCTGCGCAAAAAAGGCGTTGACATCGTCGGCGTCTGCGACATTCACCCCGCCCGCGTCGGCAAAAGCATCTTCGAAGTGCTTGGCGTCCCCCGTGGCGACCGCAAGGACGTCACTATTCTTGGCGATATCAACAAAGTTATCAGCAAAAAATCGGCTGATGTCGTGCTTCTCTGCACCGACAGTTTTACTGCCAAAGCTTTCGACAAGATCAAACTGATCGTCGAACAGGGCATCAACTGTATTACCACCGCCGAAGAAATGGCCTATCCGAAAGCCAAAGAACCGAAACTGGCAGCCGAAATGGACCGCCTTGCCAAAGCCAACGGCGTCAGCATTCTTGGCACCGGCATCAACCCCGGCCTGATCATGGACCTGCTCGTGGTTCTCATGAGCGGCGCCTGCACTGACGTCGAATTCATCAAAGCCGAACGCGTCAACAGCCTCTCACCGTTCGGCCCCGCCGTCATGGAAGAACAGGGCGTCGGCATTACCCTCGACGAATTCAATAAACAGTCTGCCGCCGGCCATCTCGCCGGTCACGTAGGCTTCAACGAATCGGTAAACATGATCTGTGACGCCATCGGCTGGAAACTCGACAAGCCGGTCGAACAGACCATGGCCCCGATCGTTTCAAAAGTGCTGCGCAAGACCAAATACGCCGAAGTTAAACCTGGCAACGTCGCTGGCTGCACCATGAAGGGCTTCGGCTACGTCAACGGCAAAATGGCCGTCGAAATGATTCACCCGCAGCAGATCGAGCCCGAACTCGAAGGCACCGATACCGGTGACTACGTGGTAATCAAAGGCACCCCGAACGTCAACCTCGCCAACAAACCCGAAATTCCCGGTGGTATCGGCACCATCGCCATGTGCATCAACATGATTCCCCAGGTCATCAATGCCAAACCTGGCCTGCACACCATGCTCGACCTGCCGGTTCCCCGCGCCATCATGGGCGACATGCGCGAACAGATTCACGAAGACTGATCAATAGTTGCTCTAATCAGCAAATGCTGCCTCATTCCCCTGAGGCAGCATTTTTTTACTCGGTTAATGCCAGCAAATCTTCGTGTGAAATTTTGCCACGGGCTGTGGCACAATTGACCGCCATCTGAAGTTGCAGTGTTCGAGAAACTGTAAAAGTTGGCGGAAATGGTTTAGAATGGCGGGGCAGTAAATTTAGATATGGGAGGTCTGCATGCCATTTTTTGCTGGCTTTGTCATTGGTTTTGTCGTCTGGTTTCTCTACAATTACCTCTGGTCGGGCATCTATACCGTCGAACAGAACGAACTGGCGGTTAAAACGGTTTTTGGCCGCGCTCAGCGTGTTGAAGGCAAGACGATTCTGTCGCTGCCGGTCGCAATCAATCTGATCGATGAAGAGCGTGAACGCTACGCCTACCCGCAGGTGGTCGTCATTCCGCCGGGTGGCCCCTATTTCAAATTCCCCTGGGAAGAAGTGCACAAGGTAAACATCTCGACCCAGACGCTGAACATGGCTCTCGACCCCGAAGACCCGACCGCCAATCACGCCGGTCAGTATCTCGAAGCCGTCACCAAAGACCAGCTCAACACTGCGCTCAGCGGCCAGATCCGCTATCGCGTTACCGACCAGAACCTCTACGCCTACCTTTTCGGCGTAAAGAATCCGATTATCCACGTTATGGCCTACTTTATCTCGGTTCTGCGTGAGCGCATCGCCAACTTTGAAGCTCAGAAAACCGAAGAAAACAGCGCTACTGCCGGCGTTTCGATCAACGATCTGCGCAAAAATCTGCACTCAATCAACGAGCACATGATGCGCGAATGCACCCAGTCGGCCGCCCGCTATGGCATAACTCTCGAAGCCTCACTGATTACCAGTATCGACCCGCCCGACGAAGTCGAAAGTGCTCTCGCTGCTATCAATACTGCCCACAACGAAGTCTCTTCAGAAATCAGCCTGGCTCAGGCTTCTGCCGACCAGAAAATCGTGCAGTCACGCCGCGCCACCGAAATTGAAACCCTGCGCGCCAAGTCAGAAGTAGAGCCCCTCAAGAGCACTGCAATTCAGCTTGCCGAACTTAAAAAGAACGGGCCAGATGTTCTGCGCGCCTATGTGCGCAACGTTAAACTAGCTCTGTTCAACAAGGTCAAACAGGTAATCATGGAGGTGGAAAAATAATGGATCAGTTTTTTGTTGGCTTCATTTTCGCCTTCATCGGTTCGTATTTTTTCATTCCGCTGATTCTTGCTTTTATCCGCTTTCTTGGCCTTTATTCCATCGTCCGCGAAGGACAGTGCCATATTTACATGCTGTTTGGCCAGGTCATCGGCGTTCTCAAAGAACCCGGCCTCTACTTTCTGCCCTGGAACCTCGGTTTGAAAGCGCCATTCGTTCACATGCTCGGCTCATGCGAAGTCATCGACACCCGCCTCGATCAGGAATACCTGCGCAGTCAGCCGGTCAATTCAGAAGAAGGCGCGCCAATGGGTATCGGCATCTGGTATGAAATGGTCGTCAATAACCCGGTCGCTTATCGCTTCAAAAACGCCGATCCGCGCAATTCGCTCTCGACAAACGTCAGAAGTGCCTCAGTTCGCTGTCTCAGCAACATGAAGCTTGCTGACATGCTTGAAGACCGCCATTCAATGAGTCAGAAAGTGCGCCAGGAAGTATCGGCTCAGGCCGCCGAATGGGGCTACAAGGTTGGCTCTGTTTATATCCGCAAAGTGCATTTCCGCGACGCCAGGATGATCGGGCAGATTCAGGAAAAGGTCGTTAACCGCCTGCGCCAGGTCACCTCAGCGATCAAACAGGATGGCGTCAACCAGGTCAGCATCATAACCAGCACCGCTGAGAATCAGGCTGCCGCCGAATTCGCCAAAGCTGCCGCCGTGCGCCCGAAAATCGTCGGCGAAGCCCTGCGCGAAATATCGAAAGACCCCGAAATTTCTTCGGCTCTCTTCGAGATTCTCGAAGCGCAGAAACTGGCAGAAAGCAAAGCGCAGATCACCATGATTCCGGCCGGCACACCGATGCTGCGGCAGATGCTCGCCGCTGAAGCAGCCGATTCACCGGTTCTGACCGGCGAACCGGTAATGGAAAAACCCCGCAAACAAATTAAGTAAGACAAACTACTCTGAAAAAGGCCCGCTTGCGCGGGCCTTTTTTTTCGGCTTATTGATTACAGATAATCTAAAACAGGCAATCCGACTGATAGACCGGGTCGGCAAACCGATTCAACTTTGTTTACACGGCAATCAAAAAGCACGGTTTATTTGACTTGGCTGGCGGTTTTGCATAGACTGCCGGAAGATTTAAAAACATCTGAGGCTTTAACAGGAGTCATTATGAAAGTTTCAAGAATACTGCCCGGCTGCCTTTTTGCCGCCGGTCTGTTTTTTGCTTTTCCCGCCAGCAGCTCTGCCGTAGATCTCTCAGCCACCGAAATAACCAGCATTGAAGGCCGCGTCGAAGTCAGAAAAGGTGCCGATGTCGCCTTTAAAAAGCTGCACAGCAACCTGAAGCTTGCCGGCGCCATGAAACGCCTTGACGGTGGCGACAAAGTGCGCACCTATACCGAAAGTTCGGCCGAAATGGCCCTGAAAGACACCTGCGTCCTTGCAGTCAAAGAACAGAGTATTTTTGAAGTTCCCAAAACATTGGGCAAGGAAGCGGTTGCTGAACTCAAGGCCCAGCAGGGCGCGCTGCTGTTCAAAGTAATCAGCGGCAGCAATTTTCAGGTGCAGACCGCCGACGTCATCGCCGGCGTCAAAGGCACGCTTTTTGAACTCGATATCATCGATAATTTCGACTGCCTGCTCGAAACACCAGGCCTGCAGATCGGCACTCTCGCCCCGGGCGGCACAGTTGTCAACGTCTATAAGGGCGAAGTAGAACTCACACATGCCGAGACCGGCAAAAAACGAACTCTCAAAGAAGGCGAAGGTCTGGCGGCACTTGGCAGTAAGCTTCTCAACTTTGACAAAATTCTCGAAGACGGCTTCACTCCCCTGCGCAAATTCGACCCCGCTACCCTGCTCGGCGAAAAATTCGGGTCTGGCGCGCTTGGTCTTCTGTCGACCAATCCGACCCTCAGCGGTCTGACCGAATTTGGCGGCTTTGGCGGTGTACCGGTCAATCTCGGCGAAAACCGCTTTACCGAAATGCTTTCCGGTCTCAGCGAACCTCTGATCGAAAAGCTGCAGGCAGCCAAAGAATACTCGCGGGGAGCCGGTGAAGTTGTCGATTCAATCAAAGAGCTTGAACAGCTTGGCCGCGACCTCGTCGGCGAAAAATTCAACTTTGATTTTTCTGAATACAGCCCCGAAGACCAGCCATTCACCGTTTCAGACCGTGATTTCCGCGAAATCTATCTTGGTGGCAATACTTTTGCAGCCTGCCGCGCTGCCGCCGGCAGCCGCTCCGCCCGTGTCGAACCAAATCGTGAGGGCCTGATGCTCAACGATGGCAATGGCATTTTCAAAATACGCAGATACAAGAACGTTTCGCCGGTTATTGAATTTCTCGCCAGCTATCAGCAGAACGGCAATGACCTGATCACTACGGTCAAACCGGTTAAGGGCGAGCTTTATGGCCGTCTCCCCGGCGATGTCAAATATTTCAAAATTCCCGCAGGCGAAATGTCTTATACCTTCAACACCGCTACCGGTCAGGGCCAGTGGCTGCAGGCCGCTGCCGGAGCTATCCCTGATGAGCTCAAGGGGCACATTTTCAAAGTTGAAGAAAAAATCGCGCATGAAAAAGGTGAACATGACCAGAAAACCACTGAAAAGAAAGTTGACGCGGTTAAAAAGGTCATAAAAAACCCGGGCAACCTGTTTAAAAAATTCCGCTTCTGATCGATGGCCGGAGTATTCAAGAACCAGGCAGGCAAGGGCACCAGCACCGGAAAAAGGGCCGTTTTTGTTCCGATCATTATCGGGCTGTTTGCTCTGCTGCCGGTTTTTAACCAGACTCTGGTCTGGTTCGACCTGAAAATCAGCGATTTTCTCTTTTCTGCTCAACCGCTGTTGCAGCAGCTTACTGGCATAAATTCTGATTCACAACCGCCGGTTATCGTAATCAACAAGGATCAGACCTTCTTTCAACGTTTCGGGCGCGACCCCGATCGCGCTGACTTTGCCAGCCTGCTGCGTCTACTTGCCGATGAAGAAACCAGGGTCGCCGGCCTCGACTTTATCTACGACCAGCCCGCGACTGCCGAAAAAGACAGTGAACTCGCTGCCGCGCTGGCTTCATACTCCTGGCCATTTCTGGCCTCACACTATACCGGCCGTGGCGCGCACACATTTGAAAAACTGCAGTTCACCGATACCGGCGCCAGTCGGCCGCCAATGCCTTTGCCGCTATATCAACCACTTGCACGCCAGGCGGCGGGAACCGGCCTGATCAATGTCGCTGCTGATCTCGACGCCACCGTGCGTTTCGCACCACTAGCCTTTCACCCCGCCGACAGCGAAGAATTTCTGCTCAGCCTGGGCGCTTCAGCCTGGGTCGCCTCTCTTTTCGACGCCAGCAGTAAAACAGTAGAGCATGCAATTAACAGCCGATTGCAGCAGACCTCGCCAGACCAGCTCAACCAGCAGCAACCCGACCGTCTTCTGCTCAGCCTCATGGCCTCGGCTCCTTTCAGTTTCTCTTCAACCGGTCACACAGGTCTCGACCTCGCTATCCGCCGCCTGGAACTCAAACTGCTGGCACGACAGACGAGTCAGCTGCACCCTGAAATGTCAGACAGTCTGTTGCAGGCCGCAGCAACCATGCAGCTACCGGCCGGGGATACTCACACATGGTTGAAGATGCCAGCCGAGCCTTTACCGCTGATTGGCAACGACCAGCTGCCCTGCCTGCGCATACCCTTTCGCAAAGCCGTGCCCCCTTTTACCGGCGACTGTATAGAAACCATATCAATGGGCATGCTACTCGAAACCGATGCCGACCGAGAATCAACTCTGTTGAACCATCGCAATCTTCTGCAGCTCGAAGGCCCCGAGCTGCAACGAAGAGTCAGACTTGGCCAACCAGAAGCCGCCGCCGGCAGCTCGGTCTTTGCCGGTAAAGTTCAGTCGGTTGCCGGCAAACCGGTGGCAAATGCTGAAGTGTTGCTGCTCGATTTTGATTCAGGCTTCTGGAAACTTGGTAAAACCGATTCTGCCGGCCATTACCGTCTTACCGGCATACCGACAGGGAGCTGCACCCTTCAGATAACAGCCCACGACAGCTCTGGCTGGCAGCGCGGCACGATCAGAGCCGCCGCGACCGGCGAGCATACAAACCTGCCGATTCTCGTTCTTGCCGACACGACAGCCCCTGTCAAACTTGACTCCGGCAAGCTGCCGGCAGCCACGACAAAAATTGCCATATTTGGCGAACCTTTGCCAATGCTTATCTCTGACAGCAAAGGCCGCCTGCCGATTGAAGCCCTGCCCGAAGGATTCAGTATTTCGGCTCTCGACGAGGAAAACAGCCTGAGTTTTGCGTCAGGTACCATCTGCGACACTGCCGGCAATCCAGCCCCTGAGCAGACGGTAGCCGTTCTCAGCCCTGAAAACAGCTGGACTCTGAGATTTCTGACTGAAATTTCCTGGCCGCCGACAGCAACAAGTGGAGCAGTTCTGCTGCCGACCGCCCTCGATGCCAGAATTGCCGTTTTTGCGGTCACCGCCTCAGCGACTGCACAAAAAACTGTCGATCTCACGCTGTTGCCTGGCAACGAAGCTGATCTGGCAGCGTTACCACCTCTCTCACAGCTTGATAATACCAGTGTAACGCTCAGTTTTGATTACCCGGGCCTGCAACCTTTCAATCTCACGCTGCTCAGCGAATCCGGAACCATGATCACCTGTGAGAGCGATCAGACCGTGATCGTGGCTCCCGGGATATATCTGCTTCTTTATGAACATAACGGCGGCCGCGGCATCTTCAAAAACAATGCTATTAACCAAAAAACCGTATTCATTGGCAGTGCCCTGCCTTCTGACCAGGATTTTATCGTCACCCCCATCAACTTCATGGACAAAGCTTCGCCAAGACTGCCCGGCGTCAACCTGCACGCAAATCTCTTTGCCGCTCTGGCCGAAAACCGCTTTTTATACCCGGTATTCTTTCATCACGACCGTCTGCCTGCCACATGGCCTCTGGCACAGACACTGCTGCTCCTGCCGGTGCTTCTGCTGATCAATCTGATCTTCATACGCCACGGAGCCATCTGGGGCGGCCTCGCCACCGGCACCGTATTTACTGCCTGGTTTGCGGCCGGCACCCTGCTTTTTCTCAATCTGAGACTGCTGCCAATGTTTTTTCCGGGTCTGCTGCTCGGCAGCTTTGGGGTGGTACGGGGCTATCTCGCCTGGGCAATCTCGCGCCGTCAGGAACAGGAAACCCGCCAGACCTTCGGCCGCTTCATATCATCGGCAGTCGTCGACGATATCCTCAAAAATCCTGATGCTGTCAAACCGGGTGGCGAAAAGAAAGAACTCACGGTAATCTTCACCGATCTGGCCGGGTTCACGACAATTTCAGAAAAACTCGCCCCCGAACAGCTGACCGAGCTGATGAACGAATATCTCGACGAGATGACACGCATTCTGTTTCAATACGGCGGCACCCTCGACAAATACATCGGTGACGCGATCATGGGCTTCTGGAACCACCCTGCCCCGCAGCCCGATCATCCCCAGCGCGCCGTTGAATGTGCCATCGCCATGCAGAAGAAGCTCGCCGAACTGCGCCGCAAGTGGCTGCAGCAGGGGCTACCGCGGGTCGAAGTCAGAGCCGGCATCAATACCGCCGTCTGCATGGTTGGCTTCATCGGCAGTGAAATTCAGATGAATTTTACCTGCCTCGGCGACGGGGTAAATCTGGCCTCACGCCTCGAAGGCGCGAACAAAGCTTACGGCACCCTGATGATGATCGCCGATTCAGTGCACAATAGAATCGACCGCGGGCTTATCAGCACCAGATTTCTCGATTTTCTCGCGGTAAAAGGTAAAGATCGCCCGGTCGAGGTCTTCGAGGTGCGTGGCTACCGCCGTGATGAAAGCGAACTGTGGCTGCAGGCTGAGGCGGCCTACAAAAACGGTATAAGCCTTTATCTCGCCCGCGACTGGGAAAAAGCGATCGCCGCCTTTTCTACCGTGCTGCAGCTGCTGCCCGAAGACGGGCCTGCGCAGGTTTACATCGACCGTTGCGAAGAATTCAAGCAGCACCCGCCCCCCGAAAATTGGGACGGTCGCTACATTCTGAAAAGCAAATAGTCATTCAGGCTGCATTTGTTACCAACAATACCGCCTGCGAATGTCGCCCGGCAGATCTCTTTTCTAAACCAGAGTTTCTCAGCCTGACAAGGCGGAGTCACACACTTTTTTTATGTAACACTGCGACAAAAAGCTGGCCAATCACGATCTGAATTCATCGATATAATTAATTTCAGCCGAGAGCCAACTTGCACAGATGTCATATGCCTGATAAAATCAGGGGGTACACTTTTACGCAGAGAAAAAAACCGAGCTTAAACGATCAAGGATCTGCCATGTTGAACCAGTTTTTGTCACGAATCAGAAAATTTCTGCCGGCTGCCCTGATAGCAGCTTCTTTACCGATAATGGCAAGCGGCTCCAATGTTGCCGGCACCATTCAAAAAGTCCAGGAACTTCTTAAACAGAAAGATTACCAGACCGCCAAAACCCTGATTGCCAGGAGTCTTAAAAGCAACCAGGATTCATGGCAGCTCTGGATGTCGCTTGGCTATGTCTATGAAGCCAGCCAGGAATACGACAAAGCTCTGGCAGCCTTTATGCAGGCATCTGAACTTAAAACCGGCATCGATGGCCTCGAAGCCAAAATAACCCGCCTGCAGGAACTCACAAAAAACCAGGCGCCAAAACAGCCAGAACCTGAAACGCCAGCCCAGAAGGCAGCCGGGCTGATGGCACAGGCCCACAAACTCTTCGACCAGGGCCGAACTCTCGAAGCCGGCCGACTGTTTGTCGAAGCTGTCGAAATCGACCGCAGCCTGCTTGCCAGAGACATCGACCTGATCGAAAAATGCCTCGTTTCATTCAAAAAGAACACTGACGAACCCGAGAATCAGTTTTATCTCGGGGCCTTCTTTTTCTACGCCGGGCAGTACACCTCATCTGAAGCGGTTTTAAAAGTGTTTGTCGAAAAATACCATGCCAGTGACAAGCTGGACATTGCTCAGCGCCTGCTCAAAGAAAGCCGCGAAATCATCGCGCAGGCGGTTGCCGCAAATCTCGCCGCTACCAGAGCTGAAGCCGAGGCAAAAACAGCCATGGAAAACGCCAAAAAAGCTTCAGCCACGGCCAGGCTCGCTACAGAAACAGCCAAAAATCCCGGCAAAGACAAACAGCCTGAGATCATTCCAGACTTTTCCCAGGAACAGAACCAGCAGAACATTGAACAAAACCTCAATAGCGAACACCCGGCACTTGTTTATGCCCGCAAAAAAGCACTCTCTCTGCTCGAAGAATACGAGCATGAAACTGACGAAGAAAAAAAAGCCGGCCTGATCTGGAGTATCGGCCTTCTGCGCCTGCCGATTCCTGAAGTGATGAACAGCTTCAACGGGTTTCTTGCCTCTGATAACGTCGACACCATCTTCGCCACTCTCGAAGCCCTCGAAAAAATAGATCAGCCCGGCGCGACAATGTGCCTGCAGCAGCTTTACAAGCTGCTCGGCAACGACGATTTCAGAGTCGTTTACCGCACGATCAAGGCTTTTGGCCGGCTGCCCATGAGTGCCGACCGGGTAGTGCCCCGCATTTTCAAGATCTACGCCGAAGAAAAAATGCCGGCCCGCCGTATGCTGATCGAAAATACCGTTAAAGCTTATGGCAACGAGGCGGTCACCGTTCTCGACGCCATGCTCAAAGAGGCACAACGCTCGAATAAAAGACCGATCGCTGAGCTCCTCAGCGCCATAACCGGCGAAGAGATCGAATCTCTGATCAACAAGAGCTGAATGCAATAATCATGCAAAACCATAATTGCCGCCACCTATCTGTCTGTAATTGTCGACAAACTGCAAGGACCGGGGTTACCCTGGTCGAAATCATGGTCGCCGCCGGCGTTCTTGCCCTGCTGCTGCTGATCGGCTTCAAAGTCTTCACCGGCTTTTCAAACTCATTTCAGAAAGGCAGCTGGGCCCTGAATACCCAGAACAAGCTGCGCAATGCCCTGACCTTTGTGCGCGAAGAAATGCAGAAGGCCACGGCAATGACAGTTGTAAGCCTGAGCGGCACCACCGTTACCGAAGCAAACTACGAATTCCTGCTCAACAGTAATGACACCTTGACCGGCAATGCCACAATTGCAAAATGGGCAATCTGCATGCCCTACGTCGCCAGCGATCCAGACAGCCCTGGCGCCACCTTCAGATGCGAACTGTCGCTCGCCGATGGCGCTCTGATCTACAAAAAAACGCTAGAAGACGGTTCCGATCCGAAAAGCAAAGAAAAGCTCTACTCAGGCTACAAAATCATCGACAATGTTTCCGAAATCAAACTGGCACTCGAGCCATTCGACCCCGACAACAACACCGCCGGCAGCCTGGTTTCGCTCAATATCAAAGTCGTGCACCCCGACAGCAACGCCCACCCTGATGCGCACGTAACCGCTCAGACCGGCGCCAAGGTCGAAGTAACCGTTAAGAGAGAACTATGACCGATCAAAAGCGCAAAGGCATCACGCTCACCGAAATCATGCTGGCCGTGGCCATACTCGGCTTCATCATTCTGCCGATTTTCGGGCTGCTGAATTATACCAACCGTGGTACCCGCGAACAGGACGCCGAAGGCATCGCTGCCAACCTCGCAAAAGAAGAGATGAACCGCCTGATGTTCGTCATCAGCCGCGACAACCTTCTTTCAGGGGCCGGTTCGGCGCAGGCCTGGTCTTTTGGCGCCGATTATGAGGTCAAGGGCAACAAATTCACCGGCGAATATACGGTTTTTCCGTTCAACAACACCGAACTCGCATTCACCATACCGGCATTCAAATTTCATGACCCGATGGGCTGTAACAACGGTATAGAAGCCAACGCCGCCGGTGCCCTCGAAGCTCCGAAAACTATGACGCTGGCAGAAGTCTACCCAGACTCGGCCGACAAATGCCGCCTCGCCGACATCCGCCTCGTCGTGCGCTGGCGCCTGCCCAGCGGCGAATACAATGATATCAGCCAGCTGCAACTGCTGGCCAGGAGGGCCTTTCTTGACAAGGAATAAACAAAACAGAACCGGGCTGGCGCTGCCGCTGGTGTTGACCTTCGTCGTCTGCATCATGGTCTTTGCCTCGGCCCTGGTTTATTTTCGCAAGGAATCGAAACAGCAGAACCTGTCGAACCTGCATTTTCTCCAGGCAAACTTCATGGCCCAGTCGGCAATTCAGATGATGCTGCTCAAACTGAGCGCCTTTCCGCAGGAAGCGTGTGATGCCGGCGTGCTGTCACTCGGTTATTGCCCGTTCCGCGGCATCATTGCCGGCAGCAACCTCACCGCCGCCGGCAGCGGCAACCCACAGGCCCTCAAAGAATTCTTTTCCGACTGCAATACGACGAAGTTTCCATGGAAAGTCACCAGTGTCGATTCGAGCACCGGCAAATTTGCGGTAACCGATTTCAAGGTCATCAGCGCGTTCACCAACCCGGGTGAACGGCAACTGGTGATTTCGGCTCAGATAAAGGCTCTCGGCGAAGCCACTCTCAATCGTGGCAAAATGGAAACCCGCAAGGAAGAAATGACCAAGACCGTTAAACTGACCAGGGAAAACTGATGTACCAGGGAGGAAATATGTTGCGAAAACAAATCTTTGCGGCGATCGTTATGATTGCCATGACGGTGCCGGCCCTGCTGGCCTGCTCGCTGCCTGCCGAGCCATGCGCGGCAATCGTGCCGATAAATGCTGCCGCAAATGGAATGAAACTGGTTCAAGACGGCAACACCTTCTTTTATGTGGTTCCGCAGGGCACCTCGGCACAGTTCAAGGTCGTCTGGGACCCGGCCGCCCACAATACCGGCGGCGCCCTTGAAAAAGACAAATACGAGTGGTGCACCAAAGCCGGCATCGCTTTCGAAAGCGGCACCGATTCACCAAACGGCTACGGCTATTTCCCGATTCAGGCGATGGCAGACTTTTTCACCGTGCAGGGCAACCGCGGCAGCATTCAGGAAGCATTCGCGCGCGAAACCGGCATGTCGACCGGCAACAGCTTTCTGCCCTCAATTGGCGGCGCTTATATGATTTTTTCAGGGTTCGTCAAAGCCGGGCAGCAGGGCAAGCTGACCACGCTCGGCGGCACTTCGAACGAATACCCAGATACCGGCGTGGCAAAGATAGTTTCCATGTCTGATACGCCCGTAACCAGCGCCATTGATAATAATTTTCCGAATATTGGCTGGATGACGCAACAGATACCGATTACTGCCGACGCGCCACCCGAAACGCTTACCGTCTACCGCAAGGGTGACGAAGCCTGCGTCATCAGCGCCGAGGGTCTGCTGATCGAAGAACTCGAAATGAAAATAACCGATCTGCAGCCCACCGATTACAAGGCATTTATCAGAACCGGCAACCCCGGCGCCGACATCGAAGTGCAGTCAAACCCTGCTATCGTCTGGAGCGCAACCGGCGAAGACGGCACCCCCGGGCCCGACTTTCAGGTCACCTTCAATACCCCGAGTTTTAACGGCAACCCCGATGAATCGCGCATTCAGCTGAAAGTCTGGTCACCGGGCGCCGGTTACGAAGTCAGCAACATGTTCTGGGCCTGGAAAGAAGCGGTTTACAAAAAGTCATCGAAACGTGTCGTCACCCAGCCCGAAGTTCGCAATGCCAGCGGCGTCGTCGTCGTGCCGGAAAAGGCCGAAATCCGCGAAGTCTGGTTGCCCGATGGCAATCGCATGTGCAGCGAAGAAGTGATGATCAAACTGGTAAAACCGGCAACCGAAGCCGGCTCTACCGACTTCATCGTCTACGATAACAAAAGCCCGATCGCTTCAGACTTCAAGATCACTGCCGCCGATAAATTATTTCAGCCCACCGGCCCGACCACTTTCGATTTTAAAATGAAACTGCTCGATACCAACCCGTTCATCGACAAGGCATTTTCGACACAGATCGGCGATGTCGCACTTGCCCAGAGTGCCGACCGCCTCGATCTGCAGGTTTACTACACCTACCCTCTGTATGAATACAGCGCCGCAGCCTGCCAGAACATCAGCCAGCTGAAGTCGGAAAACGTCGGCCTCGCTGACCTCGACAACACCGAGGGCAAGCCCAGCTTCAAAAGCTTCAGGCACGAAACCCGCTGGGCCTGGAAAAAAGCCGAAGTTACCGGTCTCAGTATCGGTGCCGCAAATCAGATTAACGGTTCTACCGGCAAAAAGGCCGGTGCCACCACTGAAATCAGCGGCAAACTGACCATCAAACAGCCCCGTCCCTGGCACGAATGCAACGAAGGATCGGGCAAAAGCTCACCCGAACCAATTTTCAAGGTTATCGCCATCAGTAAAGATTCTGCCGGCAACGCTATCGAGCAACACGAAGCGGTTAAGAATGCTGTCGGTGAGAGCAAAATCGCCGAAACGGCCAATCCTGATGCCGGCTCGACCGAATTTGCCTTCAATCCGGCCGATGGCGCCAAACTCAACCCGGGCGAACTGCCCGATCAGGTCAGTGCCGACGGTATCGATAAATCACGCTGGGGCAATGTCGAACAGCTAAAGGTCAAAGACGAAATTGGCCCCGAAATTCAGGTAATCGTCTTCGATACCCGCACCAACCGCTGCCATATCTATGGCACAAAAAAGAACGTCGCGGCCGGTTTCTCTGAATTCGGTGCCGCCGGCCTCAAAGAAGATTATTCAACCGGTGATGTGCCCTATCTCGGCAAAGAAAGCGAAATCACCGCTGCCCATCGGCTGACCGATCTTGGCGATATAAATGCGCTGTTCGATCGCTATCTGCAGGGCCCCGAAGCGGTTTCGACCCTGACCGACGACAGCCAGAAAGGTTTTGTCTGCCAGCAGAACAACCGCCTGGTCTTCTACATCAGGGCATTAGACAACATCAACGGCTACAAGCCCGACAAATCGTTCGGCATTCAGTCACTCGCCTACGAGCTGACCGACAAAGCGGGCGTCGTGAAAAACGCCTCGATTTCGCCAACTGCAATGCTCGACCCGATCGAATATGTATTCAGGTTCGAAAATGTCGATGACAGCGGCGCCATCAACCCGGAATATTCGCTCAAGGTCACTGCCGCCGATCAGTCAGGCAATCAGCGCGAATTCAAACTCGCGATTGCGGTCATGGGCCGCAAACTCGATATCAGAACGCTTGAAGAACGCCGTAACCGCGTCGACGATTAAAGCAGACCGCGATTCTGCAGCCAGTCAAGCCAGCCGGGGGTTTTATCAAGAACCCCCGGTTTTGCTGTACTGAGAGTTCTCCCCAGTTCGACCTGACGCTGCAGCCTGATGGCAGAAGCGGCCACACCGTCTGCTTTTAGGGTTATGACTTTGAGAGGAGCGAGCTGACCGGCTTCACGGGCCCAGCGATAATGAATATTTTCACAGAAAACCGCGTCAAGACGCCCGGCAAGCTGCAGACAGTCATCAGCCGCAGTCTCGCGCGCCGCCGCCCTGGCAAGAAAGCAACAATAATACGGCAGTGCCGGCAGTTCAGGCTTTTCTGCTGCCAGCCAGCTGCCGGCAAAGTCTGCCGCAATAATGGCGAGAGCCTCTTTAACCTGATCTGAACTGAGCTTTTCGCCAACCAGATCAGAAACGAAGGCCTCTTTGCCAACAAAGGCCAGACAGGGCAGATTCCGCCACCAGCCGCGCATTTCAACGATATCATGCAGGCGATAACGGTAGAGACCGCCGGCAGTGGTCATCAGCACCCGGTAACGCTGCCCGGTCACCAGCTCATGCGCCAGCCTGATTGCGCCCACGCCGGTTTCACCCTCTTCAAATTCAAAGAATGCCGACCTTGCAGCGAGAACCGGTGCCGGCGCCCCAACCATCGGTATGGTTACCGGGCCCTCAGTCGCCAGCAGCCCCTTGGTCTGAAATGCCGCGTCAGGAAAAAAGCTGCGCAGATATTCAGCTCCGGCGCTGGCTTCTGCCTCTGCCCAGCTCGAAATCAATGCCAGTTTCGGCCAGAGCTGCCGGGCGAAACCGGCACGGTCACCCTTTTCAAGCAATCTGAACGTATCCATAAGGTGTTTGCCGCGACCGGGCAAAGGTTTGCCCGAATAAAGCTGCAATGCCGGGTCATTCAACTCAGACGCAGATAAAAAAGCCGGGCGGCAGGTGCCGTTTTCAAGATCATCGGCGAGCGATGCAAGCCATTCGCCGCACTGCGACAGCAGCGCCGTAAAAAGCGTCGGGTTCCAGAGAGAAATCAGGCGCATCTGCGGCTGGCGCAGCAGACAGAGAAGAGTCACATATTTCCAGACGTTCGAGTTGCTGAGACCGGCAGCTTCTTCCGGAACCACAGTCACCAGGCCGATCAGTGGCTTTGCCCAGGCACCAAAATAATCCGAATCAGCCGCAAAGCCAATCGGCACGCCGCCGGCGGTCATTCTTTTCTCTGCTGATCTTGGTGAAACCACCCAGTAGGCCGGGCCGCCCCAGAGGCTGGCGAAATGCGAAAACAAATCGAAGAGCCAGGGGTGCAGAGCCCGGTTGAAAGCCCTCTGCAGACCAGCAGTATAAGGAATCAGCCGATTAGGCCCCGAAGTGCCGCTCGTCTCTTCGAACATTCTGACCGGATCGCCGGTCAGAACACACTCCTTACCGGCGGCGATAAGATCGATATATGACTTGAGATCCTCATAGTCGTGCACTTTGACTCTGGCGCAGAACTCGTCTGCGTTGCCGATCGTGGCAAAATCATGCTGGCGACCAAAATCGGTCTGACTGGCATTTTGCAAAAGTTCAAGCAGAACCCGGCTCTGAACTCTGGCAAGATTGCTGTTGGCAGCCCGTCTGAATTCCATTGCGCCGCCAAGACAGGTGCCCATCCAGACACCTTGCACCAGGCCTGTGGCGAGCATAAAACCGGCCATCAGCCCTTCAAAAGCCTTTTAACAAAAGGCTTGAAGTTTTCCCAGCTGAGGCGGGTTATGCAGGCGAGCTCATCACCGGCATCGTGTCCAGGATTCTTCTGCAGGAAAAAAGCGATGTGCTGGTTCTGCAGGCGTTCCTGTGCCGGTTCACTGATGCCGGCCCGCAGTGGCGTCGGATTCTTCAGCCTGACAATACCGGTGTCGGGGTTGTAATCTTCGGCAAAAAGCTGCCGGGCGGCCAGATCAAGAATGTTCTGCATTGCCACCGGTGTTTCGCGGTCAAAACAGGGAAAAAACTCATTGAAATAGGCCGGCAAAAACCGGTAAGTGCGGTAGCCGCTCGAAATGAGAAACCAGTAGAGCGGTTTGTCGCCAGATGCCTGCAGCGTCTCATACATAAAGCGCCCCCAGACCCGCGGCAGCTCAAGACTGCCCCAGAAATCGGGGTGAATGATCGTGTCGCCGCTGAAAAGCACTCTGAGTTCATCTTTGTCGGCACACAGATCGTAAATCGCGACCGAAGTGAAGCCACGCAGTTTATTTTGCCCGTCTTCGAGCAGTATGACAGTGTTTTTGCGCGCCAGATCAGCTAAAAAAGAAGCCTTTTCGACCTCATAAAAATCTGACATCAGAGCGAACATGGCTTCTTTGACAGCAGCATCGAGCTGCTGAACGGGCTGAGTGCGGCCATACAGGGTTCTGCCTGGTAAATTGTCGCTGGTCATAAGGCCCCAAGGTTGGCAAGATGCTGAGGTCGGCCGACAAACTCATATTTGCCGGTTTCCGGCCAGAATACCTGATATATGATACTCCAGTACGGCAGAAAAAATACAGTATTTAACGCCGCCAGCGCCGGAAATTTTTCTGCCATGCCAAGTGCCGCGAACATGGCACCCCGCTTTTTCGCTTCTTCGCAGGCCGCCCTGATCAAAACAGGCATCACCATGCTTTCAAGGCCAGGTTCGGCCGCCCAGGGGTCGAGCAGCACAAAATCTACCTGCCCGCCGAGCCCTGGAACCGGGCAGCGACCCGCCAGCATTTCAATCGATTGCCAGAACTTCTGCATCAGCGCAAGAGGTCGACAGAGGTGATGCACGACGATCTGCCGGTAATGTTGCTGGTTCCAGACTCCGATCGCCCCGACCAGTTCGTCACCGGCAAAAACACCGACCATGTCCGCAATTTTCAACCCGAAAAAACCGCACAGGCTGCCGTCAGCTTCCAGTCGGTCAAGATACGGAGCCCCTTCGTTGCGGCGGCCGGCACGCGCAAATAAAGCCACCAGCGCTGGCAGATCGCTGTTCTGCAGCATGCGGTGCGCAAGCGTACCCGGTTGCCGCGAACGGTATTTCTGCGGCCAGCGGCGGCCAGGGCCGGACAAAGGGATAAGCGCCGTCAGATAGCGTGAAACCGGCTGATAAAACGGCATGCCACCACCGGCCCTTTCGGCTTCGAGCAACTGGCGGGCATAATGATTTTCTTCGAGAATTGAAGTAAGAGTCACCGGCAGAGGTCGGTCAGCAAATATTTCGCGGAACGCCCGATAACCCCGCAGCAAAAATGAACCGCCTCTGATGTCAGGGTGAAACCGCAGATGATGCAGATAGCCGATGTCGGTCGCCTGACCGCCGAGATATGCCCGACGCACCGACCTGATGCCGAGACCGGCCAGCCTTGTAAAGCCGCGCGGTTGAATGAGAACCAGGTCATGCAGGTTTCCGAATGCACTGAGGGCAGTGAAAAAAGATGGTTCGGTCTGGTAATCGAGGCCGATGAAACTGGCCGGCATCTGGCAGATACGGCCAAGATCGCGAATTTGAGTATCGAGATCGGCGAGTTCGTGCAAAAGCGCCGCATCTGCACGGTCAGAGGCGAAGGTAAATTTTTCGACCGGCCCGGGCGACTTGTGCATCACCTTTTAAAATCAGCGAGCAGGTGGTTTTCTTCGGGCAATCCGAGCGGAATGCCGAATTTTTCGTCGACCTCGCGGCGGCCGTAATAATTCTGAGTCAGAAACAGCGCCAGGGTCGAAAGACTCTGCATATTGGTCATTGGCGCGAGAGCGCGTCTGATGATCGACTTCGTCGAGTAAAATTTGCGCCGGTAATGGCGGCAGGTTTCGGCAAGTTCTTCTGGCGGCAGCATCTGCGGCCGGTATGGCACCTGGCCGAAACGAAAACTCTCTTCGAGCCACCAGGCGTCAGAGATCATGCGCCCCTGCCCTGCCAGCTTCGCATAGAGCGGCGTGCCGGGGAAAGGCACGAGATGATTGAAAGCCACGAGAAAGAACTGATGCTTCATGGCAAACTCGAGGGTGCGCGGGAAAGAACTGACGTCGTCGCCGTCTACCCCGAAAAGGAAGGTCGCATAAACGCAGATGTGATTCTGCTTCAGCAGTGCCAGCGAGCGCTCATAAAGCTCGACCGATTCATTACTCTTCTTGTTCAGCGTGTTGAGAAGGTCTGAACGAAGCGATTCAAACCCGATCAGAACACCGACACAGCCGGCGGCAGCCATTGCTTTGACCAGAACCGGGTCGGCGGCAGCTTCGACGCTGATCTGGGTGACCCATTTTACACTCAGGGGCTGCAAGGCCCGGCACAGAGCAAGAACCGCTTCCGGGTTGGCAGCAATATTGTCATCGATGAGAAAAACGATTTTCTGGCCGGTGCGCCTGATTTCTTCGGCGACTTCTTCGGGTGGCCTGAAATAATGCCGCCCTTTTGCAAAAACCGTGATCGAGCAGAAAGAGCAATGGTGCGAGCAGCCGCGTGAAAACTCGACAAGCGCCAGCGGCAGATATTTTTTGTCGGCATAAACTTCACGCTTCGGAAAAACACCACGCCACGGAAAATCAAACGAGCCATTATAGCGTTTCTGCAGGCAACCGGCGGCGGCATCGGCAAGCACTCCGGCCCAGACTCCCTCTGCTGGCCCAACCACGACCGCATCAGCGTGTTTTTCGACTTCGGCAGGGCAGAGACTGGCATGGTAACCGCCCATGACCACTTTTACGCCGCGTTTCTGGTAGGCAGCGGCGATCTGATAGGCGCGGCGGGCAGTATAGGTTTCGACGGTGATACCGACAAGATCGGCCGGCACATCAGGATCGATCGGCTCGATGCGGTCATCCTGAATAGTGATCTGCCAGTCGTCAGGGGTAAGAGATGCAAGAACAGCAAGAACCAGGGGCTCCATCTGCCAGGTGGCAATATATTTCTGGCCGGGTTTGCGCCCGATCGACGGCATGATCAGGGTAAGCTTCTTCATGTGTTTCACCAGCTTTAAAATTAAGCCGCTCTGCCGATCGGGCCTCTCAGAGGTCAGCTGCAATGCTCCCGGTTTTTGAGGGAACTTCGTCTGGCCTTAAGCATAACCGAATTCAGCGGAAATTGCAAAAACGGGCCAAGATCACGAACCGTGTTTTCAGAAACATCTGCACTGCTGCAGGCCGAAAGAAAACGCTGCACTGATACGATCCTGCGAATTTTTGCGATCCCCCGTTTAACCTTTGCCATCAACATCTTATTTGCCTCGTTCGTCTAACCTTAACCGGTAAATTTCTGCATGTATATGCGCACCGCATTTTAGCAAAATTCATGCCAATGCACAATACCCTCAAAAATCTGCTGTTTCAGGCCATCCGAACGGAGGCACCGGCAGGTGCACGTCAAATTTTGCCAGATTTTCATACACCCAGCGCCAGAATTCAACCAGTGCACGCCACAATCCACAACACACAGATCGTCACCGCGAACGCGGTGATCTAAGCCGTTGTCAACCGATTCCCGCTTCGCGGGAATTACGGGGGAACAATTATATTAGCGTGCCTTCGCCTGAAGCCTGACGCTTCAGGCGAAGGGGGCTTTGAGGATTTTTTCCAGTTCGCGGTTGCTGGCTTCGTCGTCGGCCGAAGCTTCGGCGACGTTGTCTTTGAAGAGCTGCAACAGCGAGTTGGTCCAGTGCTGGTAGATCGCCAGGCCGGGGTAAGCCCGCGCCGAGAGCGTCGCCTTTGGTGGGCCCGCAGGCACCTGTGTCTCTTTCATTTCCTGACCAAGACAGGTAATGTAACGGTTCAGCGCCGTTGCTGCTCTGGCAGAAGCCTTGCGCAGAAAGCGGCCCGGATTCGGGGCATTGAAAATCTGATCACTCTCGCCGGCGATGGCAGACTCGATCTTCAGGCGCGAAGCACCCTTGATCAGTTCCTGAGTGGTTTCAGCAAACCACTCGGCCGGCAAACCGGTCAGTTCCTGAAATTCAGCATCCTGGCTCAAATAGGCCAGCTGCGCCTGCCAGCGGTTCATCACCGCCTGGGCAAACACTTCGCCTTTGCGCACCACGGCCTTTTTCGGTGCGGCCGCTTCGGCAGCCGGTGCCGCCGGTTCACCAACCGAGAAAATCGATTCATCGAAAACCGAGGTTTCGGCAGCAACCAGCGAAGGCTCGGCCGCTTCACCCTCTTCGCTTTCCATCGGGTTGACAACCGAGTCAAAAATCATGCCGACCGTCTTGTCAGATATGGAAAATCGGTCGAGATCAAGAATGCGCGGCAATGAATAGCGGGTTGCCATACCTTTACCCAGCGTCAGCAGCAGTTTCTTCGCCCGTTCTTCGGCCATTTTTCGCGCATGCGAAATGTCGTCGCCAATAAAACAGGGCTGCAGATGCGTTTTCAGCTCGGCAAAAATCTGTCTGAGATTCGCCTGTAGCTGCTTAACCTTGGCATCGGTTTCTATACCGGCTTTAAGTCGCTCGACCAGGTACTGAATACCCGACTGTCCTGGCGCGGCAGCGCGGTTCCAGGCTTCTTTTGCGTCGGCAAAATGCCGCTGCACGTTCTCGTTGCCTAAATACTGCGCCATGATTTCGGCAAGCTGCTCTTCATCTCTGACAAATTCTTTGCCGTCTTTGTCACGGCCAAAGACCGTCTGCTGCACACCCGGGTTGCGCACCCAGTAGCAGTTTTGAAAAGCGCGCCCTTCTTCCCACTCGGTTACCCAGCTGCCTGCCCGGCCCATAAAATCAGCAAAATTTGTTTTCAGACGGCTGTCCCAGCGCACCGACGGGTCTTCGCCGCGTTTGCGCACCAGATCCATATCGAATTTGGTAAACACATGAAACAGCAATGGCGCCTTGCCCTTGCGCTGCGCCGGCTCCTTGCCCTGGCTCCATTCAACCCATTTGTTAACCATGTACGGCAGCGATTTGGCTTCCTGCGGACCGCCCTCCTGACAGAGCAGCAGAGCGGTAACATCGCGGTCATCAGAATAGCGATCGAAAAGATAAGCGACCTTGCCGCGCAGATATACCTCAACCAGCGCCTCATGGTCTTTCGTCAGGCGTTGTTGATCAAAAACCTGAGCGCGGGCACGTGCACCCGGAAAATCGAGAACGTCGAACCGGCGAAGAAGCGACTCTTCGGAAGCCGAAGCAGTCTGCAGAATCAGTTCAGCCGTCAGGGCACAGAGAGTTGACGAATCCATCGACACCTGCCCGCCGCTGTTGAGCGCCAGGGCCACCTTGCGGTTACCCACCTTCATCAGCTGCGACAGACGCTGAACATCGATTATACTGTTGGTGCGCGGCAGCAGTGAATCATCATAAATACCGACAACTTCGCCACCGAGATTTCCCAGTTCCTTCTGCAAAAAGCGAAACAACTCGGTTATCTTCGGAAACCGTCCCCATAGCCATTCTAAATAGCTGATCTGCTGATCTGCCGGCAGCAGCCTGATTTCGTCATTGAGAATGCCCCAGTAGTTTATATCTTCGAGCATGCGCAGAAACTGATTGTGAAAATGGCGCCGTGCATAATCCTGCAGGTCCCAGACATCAGCTTCGGTCAGCAGACCCGACCCGCCAGAACGCCCGGAAACCCCTCTGAATGAATAGCGCAGTTTCTGCAGTTCATCGGCAGTCGGCACAAAATCGGACTGACATTCGAACAGAAACCCATTGAGAAAAATCTTGATCAGATCGGTGATTGTCAGCAGTCGCAGAAATGCCGAACAACCCTGCACCGTGCGGTATGGTCTGGTGGTGAAGCGGGTGACCAGGGCCGTGCTTTCGCGACCACCGGCCGGATTGATCTCTTCAAGGTAATCGCGCCCGGCCGGGTTCTGGTTTAGGCCGTTGAGAAGCACCGAAAGGGAAGCTTCGCCGCCACGCACCAGTTCAGAAGTCAGGTATGATTTTCCACACTGGCTGGCTCCAAAGACGCCGAGGGCCACCGGCCGCTGCGCCGACTCTTTGATCCGGCGCACTGTCACCTGCTTTTCATGCAGGATTTTATCCATGAATTTTCTGATGGCCGCATCTTTCAGATAACCGGCAGCCCAGCCCGAGCTGCAGTTAAGCAGTTCGGTCAGCTGATCTGACATGTTGACAATCTGCTGCTCTTCGGGGCGCATTTTACTCTGATTCATTTTGCATCTCCTGGTTTGACAGCTTCTGCGGCAGGCTGCCCGCCCGGTGCCGGGGTTCCGGCCGGAGCAGGCGAAGTCTGGCCCGACTCATTGTTATGCCCTGAATGTGCACCACCCTGGTTCTGACCGCTCGGCTGGCTACCGCTCTCCGGTATCTGATGACCGCAGGTCGGGCAGGTAGAACCGGGCGCGGGGGCCTGGCCGCCCTTGTTGCCGCCGGGCGCGCCATTACCTTTTCCGAGGCCTGGCAAACCGCCTCCACCGCCGCCTCCACCACCAAGCAGGTCGCTGAGATCACCAAGACCGCCACTTCCACCCATACCACCGATGCCCGGCGGCAGTTGCGGGAAGGCTGACTGCGGCGGCGGCACGAAGCGCAGCAGCAGAAGCAACAGAATAATGATCGCAAGAATTATTGCCAGCCATTTAACCCAGCGGTAAGCGCCCAGCCCGCAGGCGAGCATACGCTTTTCTTTTTCTTCCGCAGCAGGTGGCGGTTCCGGTTTCTTTGTCACCGGCGGTTTCGCAGGTTCGTCGGCTTTGGCCGGTGCAGCCGCGGTTGCCACGGCAGCGGCGGCCGCTGTTTTTTCCGGTTCTTTTACCGGCTGAGACTCAGGGTAAGGCGGCGGTTCGGGTGGCAGAACCACTGGCTGAGACTGAGGCTGCTCTGCCGTTTTTTTGCCTGCCTTGCGCTGGATTTCGGTAATAAAGTCATCCCAGCCGGCGTAAATACCCTTGCCCGGATGGTTGCCATCTTCGTTGATAAAGCCCCAGTGCACCAGCACCGGCTGGTTTTTAACGATAAAAATCTGGTTCATATCGGGAGAGACGGCTACCGACTTGAGATATTCGGCATAATCTTTCTCTTTGCCGGTGCGGCTCTGCTTATCTTCGGCATATTTTCTGATGCGGTCAAGCGCGCGCCCGATCTGGTCGGCAACCGCCTGCTGCCGTTCAGGCGGCAGATCCTTGAACATGGTCTTTTCGCCTTCAAGAGCGGTTGACCATTCTATTTCACCAGGCTGAGCCTGGCCGTCAACCACATTTTCGGGGCGGGCAAAAAAGTTGTCGAGCTCACCGCCAGGGGCGATCTCGCGCAGAACCGCCTGCAGATGCCCATAAAACTGGTGCACCGGCTGATTGCGGAAAAAACTGGTGCGAAAGCCTTTGGTTAAAGTTCTGGCGATTATTCCCATGCCAAGCCTCCGTTAATTGTCCTGCTCATGTCAGCACCTGCCCGAGACGAACGACGCGATTGCCCTCGCGCAGCACCACAATAAAACCGTGCATTTCGCGAATCTGCCGACCAGAGGCCGAAGAACCGGCAATGCGTTCGTGATACTGCGGGTTGAAGGGCTCGCCTTCCATGCTTAAAAAAGAGTAAACTTCAGAGATGCCCGAAAGAAACCGCGAAACCGCCTTCAGCAACTTTTTTCGCACCGGGTGGGCAAAACCTGCCAGGCTCTGCAGAAATCTGTCACCAAGTACATTGAGCACAAACAGTTTCTGTTCAGGCGTGCCGATTCTCAGAAACTTTTTAATTGGAAAAACGCCGGCCATAGCCCAGATAACCCGTGCCTGATCATCTGAACCGGTTATCTCGCCGTAAATTTCCTTGAAAGCAGCGAGCGCTTCAGCTTCAGTCGGATCAGGCAGTCTGAACTGAGCCCAGAGAGAATCAGGGCGCAGGCCGCCTGCCATTGCAGCCGGTATCGGCGCAGCTGCAGTCGTTACAGCAGAACCTGCAACAGCAACATCGGGTATTGTCGGCAGGTCTTCTGCCAGGGCCCCACCCGGCTGCCCCGCATCGGCGGCGCCACTTCTGCCGGCACGATAGGCCTTGAGCATACTGCGCAGGTCACGCAGTTCGTCGTCAGCAAGAGGAGGCTCGACGGTGCCCGGAAAAGCCGGCAGCTCGACGCCGCCAGCTGTTTTCTTTTCATCTTCGGATGCCGTCGGGAACGGAAACAGTTCGTTCGTCTCGCTCATTTTCTAACTCCCCCTCTTAAAGATCGAAACAGCCGGTATCTAGCCAATACTGGTCTGAAACCATGGTGCGCAGACGCAGCTGGGCACTTTTCTGATTACATTTTGTCCCCTTCGCATCGAGAAGTTCGGCGACCGCAAGGCACTCGCGGTTGCTGTTGTCCTGGCTCAGCTTAACCAGATATGGCCCGCTGCCCTTGAGCGAGTCAGCGTCAAGAACCAGCTCCCACAATGGGTTAACCATACAGACTTCTGAATCGATGCGGCGAATGCCGAGCAGCGCATTTTTGCTCACCTGCAGCTGTGCCGGAGCGGAAGCCGGCGTCGGAAACAGGCACTGCTCGATATTCATCGTCTCGCGCGCAAAGGTGCCGATAAAGCACTCACGCTGGCGAATCAGGCTGCCATCAGTGGTCAGACTCATACCATCGAGGCAGTTGAGCTTTTCGGCAAACAGCCAGACGGCACCGCCCATGACGCAGGTGGTCTTGGGGTCGGCAATACCGCCACCCCGCTGCGAAAATGGATACCAGCTGCCCACCGGGTAGCCCTTCAACCCGATTATCCGGGCTGGTTGCACTGGCATCAGGCGCACGAGCATTTCTCTGATGATCGGCAGTGAAGACGGCTTGCCGCCCAGAATCAAGGTATCGCAGTCAAACTGCGCGATTACCTCGGCAAAAATACGCATGACGTTTTCGAGAACATTGGCGATCACGGCGTTAACCTTGGGGCGCGAGATCTGCCATGGAATCTCAGGAAGGGTTATGTCGCAGCCAAAATCGCGGCGCATGTGTTCGGCAAAAAAGTCGAGCACTCCGGCGCCCGGCATGCGATTCGGGAAAAACCGGTCGAAACTGAGCTCGATATCAGGGTCTTCACTGTCGAGCTCGGCAAATTCAAGGTGGCGATGTGCCATCGGAATCCAGAGCTGACGGCACAGTTCAGCTTTCATATCATTGAAGCTCTTGTCGCGTCCACCGCGGCCGGGCCCAAAGAAAATCTGAAAGTCTTCCCATGAGATGTTGGGGTTTTTCTGCTGCGCCCAGCTGAAAATGCGCCTGAGAATCAACTTCTCGATAACCCGTTTGGCAATTTCGTCGCCGGCGATTGAAAAGCCTTCCGAGAACAGCATTTTCTGCCTGATCAGCATTGGCTGTGCGGCATCCGCATGGTATTCGGCAATCATCAGGTCACTTGTACCACCGCCTATATCGATGCTGGCAACTCTGACCATTTTACCGGCAGCGTCAGCCCGCAAGCGACCCAGCGTTTCGACCGCTTCGCCGGCATTGCCGAGAAATCGGTGCATAACTTCGCCATAAAGCCAGGTGAGCTGCACAGCGGTTGCCTCGTCGAGGTTAAGTTCGACATCGGGCCTGATTTCAGGGTCTCTGCCCGTCACATGAAAAAACAGGTCGAGGGCCGAAGTCACCCGCTGCCGGTACAGATTCTTTTCTGGAAACGACATGCCGCAGGGTGTCGTCATGACGATGTTCTTCAACCGGCGACCGGCCTGGCGATGCCCGCGCGAACGCCGGTATGCATACGAATTGATCTGAGCATAAGCATGACAGAGAATCTCGGTCATCAGAAAGGTCATCAGTGAACTCGGTGGGTAGCAGGGCTCAAATGGCGGGGTTGCCTTTTCGCCCATGAACAGGCCATTTTCGTCGAGATATTTCAGAAACGGTGCCCCGATTTTTTTGCCCAGCCCGTCACCGGGCAGGTTGAAATACCAGGGAAAATGCCGCTGCTGTTCATCCCACAGGTAGCGTTTCGGGCTCGACATGCCGGTATCGCCGATATCAGACGGTTCCTGGCGGGCTGCTTCATGGCCGAGGCGCAGAATTCCGGGCCAGGCAAACCGGTTGCCGGCAGCCGGAATCTGATAATCGCTGCCACTGAAAAGCGGCGGCTGAAATTTGAAACTGGTATCGAAAGGCTCGGTGTAAACTGTGCAGGGTTCCTGTAGATCACGAATTTCCAGTTTGCAGCATTCATCGAGACTGACCGGCCGCCCGGGAATCTGCTCGATAAGAACACCACAGGCCCGGCTGTTGCCAAGATCGAGAACCAGACTGACGTCGATCGCCTCCCCTTCGGGGCGAAGCATCGTTACCTCAGGCAACAGGGCTGCCTGCTGCAGACCATCCATCAGGGTCATAAAAGCGGCCAGAGAAGCCGCATAGGGTGGCACTTTCTCGCTGCCTTCAGCCGGCACGTTCTGTAGAGCGCTCTTAACCCAGTTCAGCATTGCCGGTGTCTGCCAGAATGGCAGATTGCCGGGATTGATGATGAAAGTCTGGCCGACATCTTCACTCAGCAGGCCGGTGCCGCCTTTGCCATCAGCGGCGGCATCTGCACCGACAGAAGTATCTACGGCAATCGCGTAATTGATGACGTTGTCGTCGAGCTGCAGCGGCGGGCGCTGCAGAAAAATTCTCGCCCAGTCGACGCTGCGCGAACTGCCGCAACCATCGGCAGTCTTGCGACCGAAAGGCAGCGGCAGCCATTTGCCCAGAGCAGCGGCAAGAGCGTCGCCAAAGCACACCGACAGACCGCCGATATCTTTGAGATCGGTGCCCCCGGCAGCGGCATTAATAATCGGCTCGGTGCCAAGCTGCAGACTGATGGCCGAACTTGGTGACTGCAACACCCTGAAATGCCACTTCTTGCCAAGCAGCATGTCAGAGAGACGCAGCTCATTGTCTGGGGCGTAAAATGAAATTCCGGTTTCGACGAGAAATTCGATTTTTTCCATGAATTATCTGCCTTCGGTGATGGTTTTGGGATCAGCAGCAGGCTTTTCAGCCGGCGCCGGCCAGTCGAGTGCCGCACGGCATGGCCAGTACATGATAAAGGCAGCAAAAGCCAGCAGCGGAAACTGCATCAGATATGCAATAACAAAAAATTCGACAATGACCACCCCGCACCAGATCAGCAGTGTCTGATTTATGACTCTTTCCTGCTCCTGCATCGATTACCCTCCGGGCAGGTCTAGGCCTGCAGAATTTCGTTCAGCAAGGTTTTTGCTTCTTTGTGCCCCTGAGCCGCCGCTTTCTGCAGCCAGCTGTTGGCCTTTTCCAGACTGAATTCAACACCCATACCGCACTGGTAAAGGGTGCCGAGATAAAACTGTGCGTGCATGTCGCCGGCATCGGCGGCGAGTCTGAACCAGTTGGCCGCCGTGGCAAAATCCTGTTTTACCCCCAGCCCCTTGTGGTAGATTTCGCCAATCATACGGCGGGCAACAATTGATCCGAGTTTGGCTGCCTGCTGCAGCATCTGCAGTGCCAGCGGCACGTCGACGCGGGTGCCATAACCCGGCAGCAGCGTTTTGGCCTGAGCGACCAGCTCTTCGGCGCTGCCGGTGAGAACCACCGGCAGCGCCGGTTTGGGCGGCGGCGGAGCAGTGGGAGCAACTGTTCTGGCAACGGGTTGAGCCGGTCTGGGCTGAGATACCGGCGATTTTGCCTGAGCAGTTGGCTGACTCGTTGCCGTTTTTGGCGAACCACCCTGAACGGTGCTTTTTGGCACGCTGTTTTTGCCCGGTTGTGCCGCAGTCTGATGTATTTGCGCAGACTGTGGGGCTGAAGCCGAAACAGCCTGAGCAGATGCCGCGCCGGCAGACAGAACAGCCGTCTGCCGCTTTCGTGGCGCCGCGGCAAAAAAGGCCAATTCGCCGGGTTTTTCTGATTTAACGGGGGTCGCTGCCAGGCCGGCACAGTCAGTTTCGGGCAGCGGGCGCCACCAGGCGCTGAAAACCTTTATAACACCGCTGGCATCTGTGCCAAAAATGAGACCGGCACGATTCTTTTCGAACAAGCGCATGGTTTCGGCACTTAAAGTCGGAATGGCAGCAGACTGAGTCGCAGGCTGCGATACCTCTGCGGTTGAAGCACGTGCGACTTCGGCCTCGACCTTGAGACCGAGAGAAATTGCCCAGGCCTCGACCGCCCAGGCGGCCAGGGCCGGGTTAACAGGGTGTTTCCGGCCGATTCCGGCAGCCAGCGAATTGATCAGCGAACGCGAAACAATCCCGGCATAGCCCTTCTGCAGTTCCCAGGGGATGCGTTCCTGCAGACCGGCGCGCAAGGCACCGGTTTCGGCTGACTGCGGCAGATCGCCGGCTTTCTGCAGCATGCGTTCAAAGATATCGGGGCTCTGAAAAACGGTTGCGTCCTTGCGCCCGACCAGCTCGCACAGAACCTTGAGTATTCGCTCCCTTGAAGTATCCACACCTGCCGCCTTTATTGTTGCTGACTCAGAATAACAATTTTTGCCGACCCGGTCAATAACTTAACCGCCGGCCAATAGACCACAAATCAAGCCTGCAGCTTCTTCATCAGCCACGCCATGTTCTGCCCGAGCACGCGCATGGTGTTCATACCTTCCTCGTCAGCAGCAACGGCACCTGGCTCACGCCCCATGCCAAGATTCCAGTAAACTGAACCAGGCACTATCATTTCCTGAATGAAAAAGAACTTGTTGATGGCGTCAAAAGCATCGGTAGAGCCGGCTCGCCGCACTGCCACAACGGCCGCACCGACCTTGCGCCTGAGAGCTCGCCCGTTGGCGATGGCAACATAGCCGGCTCTGTCGATCAGCGCCTTGATCTCGGCGTTGACATTGGCAAAATAGGTCGGCGAGCCGATCAGAATGCCGTCGGCCTCGAGCATCTTAGTAATTACCTTGTTCATCATGTCAGTCTCGATGACACAGCGGCCGTTTTTCATTTCAAAGCAGCGGCCACAGGCGAGACAACCGCGCACAGCGTTTCCGCCCAGTTGAATCAGTTCAGTTTCGATTCCCTCATTGTTCAGTTCTGCAAAAACCGTTTTGAGAAGCAGTTCAGTATTGCCGTTCGGCCGCGGGCTTCCGTTTATTCCAATTACTTTCATAATAACCCCCGTTTTTTTTGATTATACATCAGTTTTCTGCAGGCGTCAGCGCCAACTGCAACCAGAATACCGTTTTTTTTGTCGGCTGAGCGTTTTTGCGCTAATATGGATCAGAAAATATCCAACAAAAAAGGGCTTTTTAGAAAATGAAAGCAAAGAGACCGGATTATTCAGGACACGAAGCAGAGCTTGGGCTTCTTTCCCGGATTTTCCCGCAATTGCAGCCTCTGGCAATGCTGTTCGGAACCGGGAAGAGCAAAATAAGTCGTTCAGGTGCGCCGTTTGCCATTCTCACGCAATTCCTGCTGGCCCTGGCAGCGGCGGCATGCTTCATGGCAGCCGTTGTTCTGGTGTCTAAGCTCGAGCCTTATCTGCCATTTTTAAACTCAAACCGTGGCAATCTGTTGACCAGATTAACCGGGGCGTTCATCGGCCTTCCCGCAATGATGATCATTCTGCTGGCGCTGAACCGCAGTTTCGATCTTTTCTATCTTCTGGTTACCGGCAACGACTTCGATAAATGCGGCGATGATCTGAAACCGGTAAAGTCGCTGATGCTCGTGCTTGGCTTTGTCGGCAGCCTGTTTGCAGCCGGAGTCGGTTATTTCTATTTCGAAATGTATGCTTCCAAGCTTGAGCAAAAAAGGCAGATGCGCGTCGAACAGCAGGAATATTTTTCTTACCTGAATCAGGGCCGCGCCGCCTGGAACCGCTACATCACCGAAGGGCCGATGCACCGCATAGAGTTCACCGAGGCCGATCTTTCGAAACGGCATTTTAAAGGCTTTTATTTTTATTCAGTAGATTTTATCGGCACCGACCTGACCGATACGGTTTTCGAAGACTGCTATCTTGGCTACTCAAACTTTTCTGGCGCAATACTAAAAAACACAGTTTTCAAAGACAGTTATATGAAGGGTGCCGACTTCATCGGAACCGACCTTTCTGGCGCAGATCTGACCGGGGCCTTCGGCGAAAAGAGTGATTTTAAAAAAGCTATAAACGCTGAAAAGGAAATCGCGAAGCTGCAACCCTGCGAAAAAAGTCGCTGGAACGGCGTTTCCTGGTTTGATTTCCGCGACGAAAAATGGCTGAAAGAAAAGGGCTACTGGACCGAAGGTCGCAAACCACTCGGCCTTGAATTTTGACTTTACAGGCCAAAACCGCGTTTTTGGCTAATAAGATTGCCATCCATGCAAAAAATTGATTCGTCTTCTTTCCTTTACAAAATGGTTTTATGAGTTTTAAAATCAAGCCTATAAAGAAAAGCTTTCAGTGAAGGAGAACTCAAGGATATGAAAAAAATTGTGATCTTTGCTTTTCAGGGTGAACTGATGTGCTTCGCACACGCTCTGCTCAACGTGCTTGATCTGCATGCAAAAGGGCACCATGCAAAGCTCGTAATCGAGGGCAGTGCTACCAAGCTGATTGCGCAACTGGCCGCTCCCGAAACTCCTTTTCACCGACAATATCAGCAGGTTATTTCTGAAAAGCTGCTGGCGGGCATCTGCAAAGCCTGCGCCAGCAAAATGGGCACTCTTGAAGAAGCGAAAAAACAAAGTATCAGCCTGCTCGATGATATGAACGGGCACCCGGGGTTTGCCGGCTGGCTGGCTGAAGGTTATGATATTATCAGCATGTAAAAGTTTTCGGCCATTCAAACTGCAGATTTCAGGAGCCAGATGATGATAAAAGCAGCAGCCCGCATAATGCTCGAAGCGAAGCGCGTCTGCGTCTTTACCGGCGCCGGCATTTCGGTTGAAAGCGGCATTCCGCCGTTCAGAGGCAAAGGCGGCCTCTGGAACCAGTATAACCCTGAATTCATAGAAATTGGCTATTTTCATCGGCACCCGCAGCAGTCATGGCAGTTGATCAAAGAGATTTTTTATGATTTTTTCGGGAAGGCGGTGCCGAACGACGCGCACCGGGCCATTGCCAGCCTCGAAAAACAGGGCATTGTCAAATCGGTAATCACCCAGAATATCGATAACCTGCACCAGGATGCGGGCAGCAAAATCGTGCATGAGTTTCACGGCACCGCCAGCCGGCTTGTCTGTCTCGATTGTCATCAGACGTTCACCGTTAAGCAGATCTCTTTCGAGAAGTTACCGCCCGAATGCCCGAACTGCGTAGTCGGCCGTCTCAAACCCGATTTTATCTTCTTTGGCGAAGGCATACCCGAACCGGCACGCAAAAACTCGTTCGAAGAGGCCGAAAAATCAGACGTTTTTCTCGTGATCGGCACCACCGGCGAGGTCATGCCCGCCTGCATGATTCCGTGTCTGGCCCGCGAGAATGGCGCCAGAATCATTGAAATCAATATCAGCCCATCGGCTTTCACCAGCGGCATCACCGAAATTTTTCTGCAGGGCCCGGCAACCACCATGATGAACGGGCTTCTCAGCGAAATAAAAAATCTTTCGGGCGCCACCTCGAAGTGAGCATAAATTCACGGCACGATCAGACACCGGCCGCACCGGCGAACCCTTTTCAGGGTCGCATGTTTCGCATTCACAACAAAACCACCAACGATTCTCTCGGGCCATTTTCATGGCAGGAACTCACCAGCCTGGCACGCAGTGGTGACCTGCATCTCGAAAGCCGTATCGCTGATGTCGCGACGCCAGAGCAATGGCTGAAAGTAGCTGACACACCGCTGGTTTTTGAACTGCCCCTGAGTGTAGAAGACCATCAGTATGTTCCGATCGAAAAGAAGGGCTACAAGCCCTCGCATCGCACCCGCGACTACCTGATTTTACTTGTGCTTGGCAACTTTCTGATTTTTCTGATGAATTTTGGCATTGCGCTCAACGTGGTCAGTATCATGTTTCTTCTGGCGCTGGTGGTGATTTTTAACGTCGCTCTCGCCTGGATCATGTTTGGCATTTTTCAGCGCTACTGAACCTTTTTTCAGGCCCAGGTCAGCCATCAGCCGCAATATCGCAAGTTCTTTGGCCTTGGCCTCAACTTCGACGGTTATCACAAGATCCCGCCATTCAGCCGGAAAATCAGCCGGATCGATATAGTCGTGATGCTGCTGCGGCTGTGCCCCACCCCAGCCGTTGAGCGGGCTAGACAGATGGAAAAGCGGTTCACGATTCCAGGTTTTCAGGGCTGCTGCCGTGGCCATGGCAATGCTCATGCCATCAGGCAAGACTCGATGGTGGTGCACGTCATACACCAGCGGGATTTGCATTTCATTGCAGATAGGCAACAGATCAGCGGGTGTAAAGGTCTTGTCGTCATTTTCGAGAGTTACAAGTTGGCGGGCACTGGCCGACAAGCGCTGAAAGCCTTCTTTGAAGCGCTCAAGCGCTGCAGGTTTGTCGCCATAGCCGCCACCGGCATGAATATTTATCACATCAGCCCCGACCCAGCCGGCGACTTCGGCCTGATACTCGATCTCGGCAATCGACGAAGCGACCACTTCGGCACGCGGTGAATTCAGAACAACGAACTGGTCAGGGTGCAGAGAAGCGCGCAGATTGTTCTTTTTCAAAAAGCGGCCACATTCGTTAAAGGTGTCGATGATCTGCCCGCCGGCCGGCAGATCGCCAACTGCGTAACCAACGCCCGGATGGGTTTTGAGCGGTAGAATCTGGCTGTTGATGCGAAAGCAGCCAATGCCGGCAGCGGCGCAGAATTTGAAAGCTGCGAGCAGACTGCGGGCATTTTCCAGACAAAGTTCAGAAAGCTTTGCCAGCTGCGCCGGGCGGTCTTTTTTCAGCAGATGTGTCGCAGTGGTCGTTCTGAACTTGATCGGCTGTTCGACAAAAATGCAGCATAGCCCAAGTCTGATCATTTTGCTTTAAGCTCCTTTTTCCAGCTGTATGCCGGCCGCTTTTGCACTCTTCTGCAACTTTTCGCGACGGCCGGCGCCCTCTCTGACCTGACAGGCAAAGGTATCGAGAAGCATCTGCCGGCCCGGATTCTCATTACCCGAAAAAACCGCGGTAACAATCGGCACTTCCGGATGATCCCTGCGGATTTTTTCAATTATTGCCGCCGAAGCATTACCCACCATGCAGTTTAGACAGATCGCGTTGATCACTCCGGCAGCGCCGTTTTTGCAGTAATCGACAATCTTTGCAATGTTAACCAGCAGCAGTTCATACTGGCCGTTGTGCATGTAAGGCCTTGCCAGATCAAGCATTTCACGGTATCCGGGTTCCTGCAGATGCGCCACTCTGCTGCCGGCGGCATTCTTTATGCGCCAGGCGCCCAGCATGGCTCTAAAAGCGGCAGTACCGGCCGCAATTATCTTTCTGAGCTCAAAGGTCGAAAGGCTCTGCAGAAAAGCCGAAGTAATGCCGCAGTCAAGAAGATCGATCTGCGAAGGAGACGGCCATACCTCAAATCCCTGACTTTCAAGCCAGAGAAAGAGGTTGTTATTGGCCACTTCATTCACTTTGGTATAAAGATCGCCGGCGACACCGATGAGAGGCCGGCTCTGACTGCGGTCGACCGGCACCGAAGCCAGAGATTCAAGAGCCGCATTGAGCGCCGGCACCACATTTCCCTGCTTGATCCCCTCTCTGATTTTCAGAAGATTCAGGCGGTGCAGTTCACTGATCATTCCCGGCACTTTCTCATAAGGGCGAATCTCGCAGGCCGCCTTGACCAGAATATCGATAGCGAGCAGCCCTTCATACAGCAGCTGCATCGAGCTCATACCGAAAGCCTGCGCAAGCTCAACCCCGTTGAGAGAACTCAAGCGCAAATTCTTTATCTGCAGATCCGCCATGAGCGCAATGATGCTGTTTCCATACTGATTCAACAGGCACGGAAAAGCGACACTGGGAAAATGGTAAACCCGCCGAAAATCAGAGTTTTCTTCGTGCAGACGCAAAAGGTCGCCAACAATCATAGAATAAGGGCTGCATTCCTTACCCATCGAAAATTTTTCGCCGAGTATCCTCACTTTCTGGTCAGGCATCGGCAATATTTCTACTTTGTAGCCATGAAACTCCCATATTCCGGCATAGGCAAAAACATAATCACTCCAGTAAGGCATGAAAACCCTTTCCTGCAAATCTGGAATGATAGCTGGAGAATCAGGTTTTGTCAGTCTGGCGACTCTGGGGCTCCGATGAGCGGCACTGCTCTCAAGCTGATCGATAAAGGCTTCCAGGCGGGTAATCAAGCCGGCTTCAGCCCGATGCTCATCGAATTCGACCATGAGATGAGGCCTGGAAACGAGCTGTGATTCAAGCTGGCGCGCCGTAAAGGCATCGAGCGCGCAACCAAAATTTGAAGTCACCAGTGGGTAAAACCCTGCAGTTTTCTGCCCCCCGGCGGCCCGAAAAATTGCCGCTGAAAGACCCCACGGCAGACAGCAGACTGTATCTTCGTGTTCGACTGGCAGCATGTTGATCGGCACCGCCAGAATTCCCATGCGGCGCAGACGCTCAAAAAGACCCAGATTCAGATAGGGGTCAAACAGATTGTATGGCTTGCCGAGTATGCTGAAGACATGGCGAAAATTGCCACTCTTCACATAATCAGCCGCGAGAGCCTGCATTTTCGTATGGAACTCTTCATTCCTGGCAGTTGCCAGCCGGTATGCCCGCCTGACATCTTCACCGCTCACCCTGAGTTCATCGAGACAACCGGCAAAGCCTTCAACGAATGAATTTTCATCTGTAAGCGACAATACCGGGCTGATTAACCGGCCACGCTCCTGCTGCGGCAGATTGATCATGAATGGAAGCGCCATCGCGTAGCCACAGGCAAATGAATGCTCCTGATCTTTTCCGGGAAGATGCATGAGTGAAGGCAGAAAAATATAATCAACCCCGCTTGCTGCCAGAGAAGCGACGTGACCGGCCATCAGCCTCGCCGGCAGGCAGATACTGGCAGGCAGATGCCTGATGCCGAGTTCGACAGTCGCTGCACTGGTCGCTGCAGACAATATCGGCAGAAAGCCAAGCTCCGAAAAAAAGACCGCCCAGAATGGCAGCAGCCCCATGAAAGCTGAAGCCCGGGGAATGCCGATACGCCTCTTTCCGGGCACCTGACCGTTGGAAAACAACGACTCACAGCCGGTAAGGTAATCAGCAGCCAGATTTGGCACTGCACAGGCTGCAGCGGCAAGTCCACCGCTGCTGGTATACCGTTCACAGGTGTCACCGTAATAACTTCTGACGCCATTCTGCTCGATCATGCTGACTTCACAGTTATTCGTACACTGATGACAGCGAAAAGTCGATATGACGGCATCACCGCTGCAATCAAAACCTCTGAAGCCTGAGCTGCGGCCGGCAGTAGCTTTTTCGGCGGCAATTGCCGCGCCAATGGCGCCAGAAATTCTGTTGTACGGCATCACTGTAATTTCACGCTGCAGAATCTGCTCGAAAGCTGCTACCACAGCCGAGTTCGACGCCACCCCGCCCTGAAATGCGATTTTTCTGCCGATTGGCCGGTTACCCACTACCTTTTCGAGATAATTGCGCACAATGGCGTAGGCAAGACCGGCACAGATGTCTGCGACATTTTTTCCCTGCTGCATGGCCCCGACGATTTCCGTTTCCATGAAAACTGTGCACTGCGAACCAAGATCGACGGGTTCTTGCCCCAGAAACGCCAGCCGGGAAAATTCGGTGAAAATATCGATGCCCATGGCGGCAGCCTGTTCTTCGAGAAAAGACCCGGTGCCGGCAGCGCAAACCTTGTTCATCAAAAAATCGTTCACCACACCATTCTGCAAAGAAATGAACTTTGAGTCCTGCCCACCGATTTCAAAAATAGTGTCGACCTCGGGCATGAACTTCTGTACTCCGAGAAACTGGCAGGTTATTTCGTTTTTTATTATATCCGCGCCAAGTATTTTACCGGCCAGATGCCTGCCACTGCCTGTCGTGCCGCAGCCAACAATTTTCAATCCGGCTGGAAAACGCTGGCGAATTATTTCGAGCCCTTCTCTGAGGACTTCAACCGGTCGACCCCGCGTTGGCAGATATACGGCCGAAAGCAGCTGCCCATCTGTTCCGAGAACCGCAAGATCGGTGCTGACAGAACCGACATCGACCCCAAGAAAGCCACTCACCGGCTGCGATATAATCTCTACCGGTTCAATACATTTTGCTCCGGCTTTTTTCTGCAGAGGTGCCAGGGCTCCGCCACCACAAAAATTTCGTTCAACGAACTGTTTCAGAAATTTACCGGCGAGCTCAAGCGATACGCCTTCGCTCCTGGCTCTCTCTGCCAGGATTGCGGCTCCAAGCGCCGCCTCCAGACCCGGAAGCGGTGAAACCACGAGTTTTCCGTCACCCTGCAAGGCCGGATTACTTTTAAAAGCTTTGATAATTCCGCGATTGGCTGCGCAACCACCGGCAATAAAAACCGGCGGCACGATTTCACGCCCCTTCAGCAGCATCGCCAGAAGATTACGACTGATAGCGTCACAGAGCCCACGCGCCAGTTCAGATATCTCAACGCCTTTCTGCTGCATATGAATCATGTCTGATTTGGCAAAAACCGCGCAACGGCCCGCAATCGCGACCGCACGCGGGGCTGAAGCCGCCAGTTCAGAGAATTCTTCCAGGCTCATCTTCAAACGGCCGGCCTGCTGTTCTATAAACATGCCGCTGCCTGAGGCGCAGACGTCGTTTATGGCAAATTCCCGAATACTGCATTGCTCCCCAGAATCGATGCTGATGAATCTCGCATGCTGACCGCCAGCTTCCAGAATCGAACTGCCGGCGAAACCAAGCCGTCTGGCACCGAGAACCGTTGCCTGCAGAGGGTTGACAATTACCGCATCTTTGCCGGATTCGCCGGTTCTCGAAAATCCGGTAATGCCTGTCTTGAATTTTTCACCGGGGAATTCGGCAAAAATATTGGCGAGAAACTGCGAAATTGCAGAGAAATCATCAACGCCCCTTTTTTTATAAAGGGTCGAAGATACCCTGCCATCGGAGTCAAGCAGTATACCTTTGACATAAACAGAACCAAAATCAAAACCCAGAGCTCTCATATTTTCCCCTCCATTTTTATTTCATCTGGTGAAGGGCATTCAGGCAATATTTGTCAGCCTCGCCGGCTTAAATGCTTATTGAGAAGATTCGCCAGATCCTGCATGCTGAAAGGCTTGTGAAGACTGGCGGCAAAACCGTGTGAATGCGGGCTGACCATTGCCTGGTTTTCTGAATAGCCGCTCATGACAAAAGCCGGCGCCAGCAGCCCGAGACGCCTTATCGCCGCCAAAGCTTCAACTCCTCCCATTCCTCCAGGTATGGTAAGATCGAAAAGCATCGCCGCAATCCGTTCCTGATCTATGATCCGATCTTTCAGCATAGTCAAGACCTCATCACCACTGGCAGCAGTTACGACCGTATAGCCAAATGATTCCAGAGTTTTAATCAGAACCTCTCTGATAACCACCTCGTCATCCATTACGATGACAATTCCGTGCCCCCGGTGCTGCACCCCGTCTTCTGTTTTTTCGAGCAGCAGAGACTTTTCTGAAGCCGGCAATATCACATGAAAGGTTGCTCCGGCACCCACTTCAGTATCGACATCGATGCAGCCCCCGTGGTTTCTGACAATCGAGTAGCTGGTAGCCAGCCCAAGCCCATGACCACCCGGCCGGGTCGAAAAAAACGGGTCAAAAATCCGCTTGAGAATGCTGGCGGGAATCCCCGGCCCGCTGTCTTTGAAGGAAATCTGAATATACTGCCCGGAAATCAGCCCCGGGTGTTCGTTTTCAACAAAGCCGCGGTTGCGCAGCATCACTTTAAGACTGCCACCAGAAGCTTTCATCACCTGCACGGCATTGATGACAATATTTTCAACTACCTGCCCAAGCTGATTGCGATCAAAATACCCGGCCGCCAGGCCATCTTCGATCTCGAAGGAACACGAAACGTTTGAACCGCTCAGAGCAAACCTGACAGTATCTTCGATAAACGGCATAAAATGCTGTGCCTTACAGTCGGGGGCACCGCCTCTGGCAAAAGTAAGCAGCTGTTGCGTCAGGTTTCTTGCGCGTCCCATGGTAGTAAGACAGGCACCGAGACATTTTCGTGTTTCAGACGACTGGTCGGTACAAAGTGCCAGCTCAAGAAAACCGTAGATACCGCCGAGCAGATTGTTAAAATCATGAGCAATACCACCGGCGAGGACTCCGAGTGATTCAAGCTTGTCAGCCCGTTGAGCGCTTTCAATAAACTTTTTTCTCTCAGAAACGTCACGCACCACGGCGATAATACGCTCGTCGCCGCCCAGTCGCGAATGACTCAGAGCCACTTCGGTTGGAAACAGTTCGCCGGAAAAGCGCCGGCACAGCCATTCGAACTGTTTTTTTTCGCCCTTTATCAGCGCCTCGACATGAATCCTGGCCTCATTCTTAGTGTATGGCTGAAACCCTGCCGACAATTCTTCCATGGAACAGTCCAGGATTGTTTCCTTGTCAGGGTAGCCATACATCTTAACTGCGGTATCGTTAACATCGAGAAGCCGAAAAGACAGGTCATGAATAAAAATCGCTTCTGAAGTGGCATTGAATATTTCACGGTGCCGCTGCTCACTCTCATGCAGCCTCTGAACCTGACGAATATGCTCTGAAACATCGACATGAATTCCAACAATTATATCTGACAGACTACCATTTCTATCGGCAATAATTTTGCCGCGGGCCCAGATTGCGACATAACTGCCATCTTTGCGACGAAGCCTGAAGCGGCTGTCGTAAAGATCCGTTTTTTTTGCAGCCACGTGGCCAAAAAACTTCTTCGTCGCCGCGTCTTTGTCTTCCGGGTGCAGCAGATTGATCCAGCCCGAAAAAATGTCGAGGCGGCCATTTTCATAGAGATCTTCAGCAGAATAGCCAAGCATCGAAAAATACTCTTCGCTGCACCAGATAAGGTTGGTCTGACTGTTGTATTCCCAGACTCCTGCTGTCAGAATCTGTATAATTGAACGATAACGCCCTTCGGATTTCTGCAGTTCATCCTGCACCCTACGACTCAGGGTAACATCTTCACAGACGCCTTCCATGGCGATCAGCTGGCCATTTTCGCTTACCGGGCCGTAAATTATTCTAATCACTCGATCTTCGCCGGCAGGATGGTGGTAGAGCAGCTCAACACACTGGAATCTACCGGTGCTGGTGATCAGTTCGTCAGAAGCGTTGCCGGTATCCATCGACTCCTGTGAAAATTTGAGTTCCCGCCAGTTTCGGCCAACGAATTCCTCTGCTTCAAAGCCAAACACGGTTTTGAAACCAGGGCTCAAATAGGTGAAGACACCTTCCGGGGTATGTGAAAAAACACAGTGCGTCTGTGAAAGTCCTTCGACCAGACGGCGAAATTTATCTTCGCTCCGCTGCAGGTTCTCAATAGTTGTATTGGGTGAAAGATTCATTTTATTTATTTCAGGCGCCCTGCTGAATCATTTCATCGTTCTGATGCAACCGGTCACGAATGCAGGCCAGGTCAAAATGTATCTGTCTGAAAGCCTCGACAATTTCTGGGTCAAAATGTGAGCCGGAGCTTTCAAAAATAATATTACAGGCAGTTTCGTGCGAAAATGGCGGTTTATATGGTCGACGCGATCTAATCGCATCATAGACATCAGAAATTGCCATAATTCTGGCGCAAAGAGGTATCGCATAGCCAATCAGACCGTCGGGATAGCCACCACCGTTCCATTTTTCGTGATGCGACCGGGTAAGAGCGATACTCAGATTCAAAAAATCGTTATCAGGGTAACGGCCCCTGATACTTTCAAGAGTTTTGACGCCGATCATCACATGCGTTTTCATTATTTCAAACTCTTCAGCAGAAAGTTTTCCGGGCTTGAGAAGAATCTGGTCCTGAATACCGACCTTGCCAATATCATGCAGAGGGGCAGCAAAATAAAGATTGTTGATAAACCGGTCATCGATCTGTGCCGCATACCTTGAGGTTTTGCGCAGCTGCTCGGCAATGGCACGGCAAAAATCCTGAGTTCTCTCGATATGCCCGCCGGTTGCATGGTCGCGCGATTCTGCCAGATTTGCCAGAGCGGTGATCGTTGCAAGCTGTGCGTCAGAAATATCCTGAATTTTTTCCTGAACCAGATCTTCAAGATGCAGATTATGACGAATAAGCTGGCGCTGCATCGACTGCAGCCGCAGATGGGTTTTCACTCTGGCGAGCACCTCTTCTACTCTGAAGGGCTTGGTAACATAGTCAACCCCGCCGCTGGAAAAAGCGCGAACCTTCTCTTCTGCCTCGCTCAGCCCGCTGATAAAAATGACCGGCGTCGCTTCAAGACATTTTTCGGCTTTTAACTGTTCGCAGAGTTCGAAACCATCCATTTCCGGCATAGTGATATCGAGAATAAAAAGATCGGGTGCGCTGCTCACTGCCTCTGCAAGAGCACGTCGACTGCTCGAAAATGGCAGCACCCGGTAACCGGCACCTTCGAGCATGAACTGAAGAAGCCGCAGGCTCTCAGGGGTGTCGTCAACAACCATTATTTCAGCATTTTCTCTCTCTGTCATAACCAACCGCCTCCAGAATTATACAGCTTTATAAATATCTGACCATGCCAACCAGCCGAGAGTGCAGCGAAAAGCTGCCCACCCTACCCGGCACCCGGAAAAATCTGCTCTTCATGCGCCATAATCTCATGCGTGAATCTCGCCAGATTCCGGGCATAGAAGTTATAGCCGAGATTCGCCGGAATCGCGACAGCCGGCAGACACCGCGACCCCGAAAGCCTTTTAAAAATCGAACGCAGCGAATAGGCATGCTGCCACGCATAGATCAGGCCACGCTGCAGATACTCCGGCGACATATTCTTCGGCCTGAACACCACATGCTCGGCGTCATAAAGCGACCAGTTGCGCTCGATTATGCGCCCCTGACTCTCAAGTTCAGCAAATACCTGAGTGCCGGGGAAAGGCGTCAGCACAGAGAACTGCGGCAGATCTATCTCGCAGTCGTAGACGAAGTCGACAGTGCGCTTGAAAACATCGCGGTCATCGGTATCGAGGCCAAAAACGAAGCAGGCCTGCACCCCGATACCGTGGGCATGCAGCTTTTTGACGGCCTCTTTATATTGCCCGACCTTGTTGAAAGGCTTGCGAACCTCATGCAGTGAATCCTGAGAAACCGACTCAAAGCCGATCAACAGGCCGCGGCAACCGCTCTCGGCCATGGTCGCAAGAAATTTCGCATCATGTGCCACATCGATGGTGGCACAGCCAACCCACCATTTTTTCAACGGCTTCAGAGCCTTGAAAAATTCCAGCGAAAATTCGCGGTCACAGGTCATGCTCGGGTCGAGAAAACAAAGCTCCGGCCCGGCAAGGGTTTCGATTTCAGCCATGAGCTCAGCAACCGGCCGCGTAAAATAGCGGTTGTTCCAGGCGGTTGCCACCGCACAGAACGAACAGCGATGCGCGCAACCACGGGTTGCCTCGATTGAATTAACGGTAACGTATTTTTTCCGGTCGAAAATCGAACGGTCTGGAACCGGCCGGCGGCACGAACCCCAGTCAAAATCAGCGCGCATGTGATAGAAAGGCTGCAGTCTGCCGGCCCTGAAATCGCGCAGAGCCTGCGGCCAGGTGTCTTCGGCCAGGCCGGTGATGACACAGTCGGCGTGCTGTTTTGCTTCATGCGGCATGAGTGTGGCATGAATGCCGCCAATGACGACCGGAATGCGATTCTGCCTGAAAAAATCGGCAATCGCATAGCCGCGCCGCGCCGTGCCGGTCATTGAGCTGATACCGACCAGATCGACGTCGAGGTGCGAGCGGGGGTCCCAGACTTCGGCACCCTCATCGACAACCCTGACTTCGGCCTGCAGTTCAGGCGGAATCAGTGCGACAAGGGTTGCCAGAGTAAGCGGAGCATAGCGCAGCGAGCGCTTATATGAGCCGGAAACCGCCCGATGAATCGGGCCATGCGGCAGAACCAGCAAAATCTTCATTTAACAGGTCTCCAGCAGAGTACATCTGAACACTGCCTCTCAATCAGGTCTGCCTCACAAACAGAGATAACTATCTTTTTTTCAAGTATAATCCTGCCACAATGGAAATTCAAGGTTGAACTGACGACTCGATCTGTTGTAGTTTAAAAAAGTGCATGCTCGCAAATCTTTTTGAGGAGTACTATTTGTGAAATTCCGCACCCTGATCGCTCTGGCTGTCTGTTCCTGCACTTCAGGCCTCTGGGCCGAACCCTCTGCCCTGGTAAACGATCCGCGCGATCTGCGCCTGATCAACCTCAAAGAAGTCTCCAGCTTCCTTGAAGAAGACCTCGATCTCGGAAAAGGCATAACCGAAGTGATCGGTAAGCAGGTTATCGACCGCAAATTCCGCAAAGCCGGTATTCCCGACCCCGTTAAATCTCAGCTCAGCTACGCCATCGTTGCCCGTGAAATGCCTGCCGAGCAGCTGAACATCTGCTTTATTCTCAAAGGCAATGTCGTGCCCGAAAAATTTCTTGAATTTGCCGGCAATCGCTACGATCGCTATTTCGAAACCCTCAAAAGCCAGAAACTGGTAAAAGACACTCCGGCACCGGCAGACAAAACCATCGCCGGCAAAAACGCCCGCGTTTTCCCATTCGCTTTCAGAAATGCCGAAGCTGTTGTGACCTGGTTCCCCGGTCATACGGTCATTTCAACGGTTCCGGCTGGCGATTATTCGCTGATCAGCGAAACCATCAATGTTCTCGAAGGCAAAACCCCGGCTTCGAAGGCACAGCCAGATAAAATCGGCTTTATTTCAACATTCGTGCCGATCGACCAGGAAAGAAGCGAAATCCGCAACTTCGAAAACCGCTACGATGGCTTTGCCGCAAAAACCCGCAAAAAATTCAAAAAGATTTTCAACCGTGATGCCTATCAGAACAGCGAAGCAATGGCAAAGGCCGAGCAGCAGCTCAAAAACGCCCTCGCCGACATCGCCCGCTTCTCTTACGATATCAACGCCCGCAAAGAGGGCGAAGGCTATGCCTATGAAGCCAGCATGATCTTCCGCTGCGCCAACCCCGAAAAGGCCACCGAACTCAAGGAAATGCTGCTCACCTGGCTCGCCTACACTTCTTCCAAATCGCTTTCAGAAGAAGATCTGGTTTCGATGCGCGCCAATCGCGTCGCCGCGACCGGCTCGACCTGCGTTTTCAATATCAGACTCGGCTCAAGCCAGGAAGAACAGTATCAGTTCTCTTCTCTGATAATGAGCCTGATGATGCAGGACCGCCGCTTCAATTCTCTCTTCAAGGGCTGATCGTTTCAGCAATCAGAACGCTGCGGTTCAATCTGAGCCGCAGCGTTTTTCTTTTTGCGGCCGAACATCAGAATCAGCACCGGCAGCACCAGCAGGTCGCCGGCCAGGCCGATGACGACAACCAGAGTGCCGATCAGGCCAAAGTAAGTGAATGGCTTGAAGGTGCTGAGCATGAAGATGGCGTTGCCCAGCATCAATAGCAGCGATGATGAGCTCACCGGCACCGCCAGATCGCGAATGGCGGCCATGACTTTGCGGGCCTGCGTCGGTTGACGGTTTTCCTGAAGAAAGGTCAGCAGATGCAGGGTGTCGTCGACGATCAGCCCGCTCATGACGCAGCCGACCACGGCAGTCGAAGGGTTGAGCGGCAGACCAAAATAACCCGCCGCCGCATAAGCCAGCAGAATCGGGTAAAAATTGACCAGCAATGCCACAAATGCCAGATACAGGCTTCTGAAGACGAGATAGAAAACCGCGATAATCATCAGAACCGCAGCCACAAACGACCAGGTGATGTTTTCGAGTATGCTTTTCTGCATCAGCGCGTTCAAATAGACATCACCGGTAACATCGACACTCAGAGAAGCCGGCAGGGTTGCAGCAGCCGCAGCCAGAATCTGGACGCGCAACGGCACAATACTGAAGTCATCGGTCAGGCTTGTGTGAATCCGCAGCAGCGTCGTCGAAAAATCTGGTGCAATCAGCAGATCGGCAATGCCACGCTGCCCGAAAAAGTCGATCACCGCACGGCCGAGATCAGGGGTCGCCGGCAACACCGCCGCACCGGTGAACTGCTTATTGAACGCCAGCATCAGGTCGACGATCGAAAAAACCCGGTTGATGCCGGGTATCGCCTCGACGCGTTTCTGAAATTCGGCAATCCCGGCGAGTCTTTCTGGTTCCATCAGATCGGGCGCCGAAATCATCACCTGAAAATGGCCCGGCCCACAGAACCGGTTGCTGATAAAGGCATGCGCCTGCAGCAGCGGGTCAGCGGCCGAAAAATTGTCAGTCAGCGCATTGCGCGTCTCGATTTTTTGCAGCGCCGGCACGACCAGCAGCAGCGAAACTGCCGCAAACGCCAGCACCTTCCCCGGGTGCCTGAAGACGATATTGCGAACCAGACGCTGTAGCCAGCGCAACCTGCCCGGGTCTGAACCTCTAAGGCTGAATTTTGGCTGATAAAGCTTAAAGCAGGCGAAAATCAGGCCGAAAGTCACTATATAGGCAAAAAAGCAGGCCAGCGAGGTATAGAGCGAAAACAGTCTGATACTTGGCGATGGGCTTTGTGACAGCGACAGAAAGCCGATCAGCGTTGTCAGTGTATTGATCAGACAGGGCCCGATCAGACGCCGGTAGTTCTGCTGATGCAGCTCAGCGTAATTCTGGTGCGCGTTTTTTCGTTCTCTGACGAAAAAACTGACAATGTAGATAATCTCGTTGAGCGAGATGATCAGAGCGAACGGAATTATCGGCGAGGTGAACAGGTTGATTTTATTGCCGTTCATGAAATAGACGGCGAAGGTCAGCGATGTCGGGGCGGCGATTGCCAGCAGAATCAGCCCCAACACCAGCGGATCGGGGAACAGATACCAGGCGAGAACCGTGCAACAGATCAGGCCGAGCGTCAGAAAGCGCCGATTGTTTTCGACGATGAACTCGAAAAACCTTTCCTGAATATACGGAAACCCGAACACATGCAGCTTGACCCGCCCGCTCATATCGACCTGCAGCTCTTTGAGGTGGTTGTAGAGCGTATGCCGGTAATCTGGTGCGCGAATATCTGGCACAATCAATATCTGCAGCGATTTAAGGTCTTCAGAAACCAGATAACCGCGAAACAATCGGTCGTTCTGCAGCAGCTCAACCAGATTGCGGATACGAAAGTCCTTGAGATAGGCCGCAAACTCGTCGACCCGGCGAAACGGCCTGAGCACATCGAGAATCGACAACACCTGCCGCACTTCAGGCCAGCTGTGAATGCGGTCGACAAGCTCCCAGGCGGTTAAAAGGGAATTGCGATCGATGCCGTCAATATCGAAAGCCAGCAGAATTGCCTGCTCATGCCCGAAATACCGCCGGTATTCGGCGCGGGTCGCAATTGCCTGCGGGTCAGAAATTCCCGCTTCGAAGTCTTCATCGACTTCGACATGCGAAAAAGCGCCAAAACTCATGAGAAAGCTGGCAATAATGACCGCAATGACCGCACCCGGGTGCCCGGCGATAATTTTATAAATCAGACTGGTGATTTTCTGCATTAACGCCCATTTTAAAACAGAACCCCGGCAGACTCCAGCGTTTTTCTGCCCGGCAACAAATAGCTGCAGTCAGCACTGACCGGCAGCGAGAGATTTGAGCAGCGTGGCGGCGCCTTTGGCGGTTTCGAGAAGTTCGAGGGCGAGATCCTTTTCAGCAGAATCTGCACCGGTCAGCCCGGCCCAGAGGGCAGCAGGTTCCTGAATGCCGGTGATACGGCAACCGGCTGTGAACAGCATTTTTCGTGCTTCGACTCCTGGCTTTTCAGCCTGCAGTATTCGCCAGACTTCACTCAGCGCGGCCAAATCAAGGCAGTTGAGCAGACTCTGCATTATTTCGGCGGCGTGCGGGTCACAGCCATCGGCTTTCAACCAGGCGCTGAGCGCAGCAGAGTTCAGCGCCACACCGTGTGCACCAGCAACACAGGCCGTAATCTTTGCCGGGCAATCGCATTGATCGTGCATTGCAAGCAATTCGAGAAGGGCAATCGCCGGCAGCCCCGGCAAAAACTGCAGCAGCTTCAGTAACAGCTCGACAAAAATCCGGTCACGCCTGACGCTTGTCAACGAGCTCACTTCTTGCCTGAGACCACAGGCACCGGCCAGCTGTTCAACCCGGGTCATCAGATCGGCCTGCAGAGCGGCAAGTGCCACTTCAGCGCGAACCCGGTCTTCTGGAAACCGCCGGCCACATTCTTCCAGCCAGCCGGCCAGCTCGATCGAGCGCCACTTTTCGCAGCTTTTCATCGCCGCGGCTCTTACTCTGGCCTCTTTATCGAACAACAGCTGCCTGAGAAGGTCTGAAAAACACCTGTGCGGCAGCTCGCCCAGAACTGCCGCGGCACTGGCCCGACAACCGGCTTCGTCTGATTTTGCCATGGCCAGAAGATCGGCAAGAGCCGGGCGCAGACTCTCTTCGTCTTCTGCCAGTCTGATCAAAGCAAGAACCGAATTTGCCCTGACGCGATTGTCTGAATGCGACAGCAGCTGCTGCAGCCACGGAATTGCCCGCCCGCCCGACAATCGATAAGCAGATTCGACCGCATCGGCAATGACTCTCGGAGCATGCCGGCCGGATAAAAAACCGTTCAAATCGGCTTCGAGCGAGTGATGACCGTTGCGCCCGGCAATTCTTATCAGCATCGACAATTCTTCGTCAGAGTTCACTCTTTTCAGCATGCCAGCGATGATACCGGCAGCGAATTCCTGATTGCGCCGGCTCATTCTGCCAAAAAGATACGGCCAGGTCTTCACCGGCTGCCCCGCAACCCGTGCCATTTCGGCTTCATAATCGAGAACTTCGAAGCCCTCACCGCCCGCGAATCCGATGTCGCGCTCTCTGCCGGCAAGGTTGGCCTGCAGAGCCTTCTGGTAGTCATTAGCGGCCCGACGCGCCAGCAGCAGATAAAAGCTGCCGGCCCCCAGCAGCAGCCAATAAAAAACCGCATCATCAGCCAAGCCGGCGACAGTTTTCAGCAGCAGCCCGGTCAGAATAACCGTCGATGCGAAAATGATACCGTCAGAAAAAAATCTGAACTGATTTCTCAGGGCCTTCTCATAGAGGTTCAGAAAAAGATTGACGAGATTCTGATCGAAAGTTCTGATACTGAGCAGCAGCATGAACTGAAAAGCCACCAGCCCCTCGAATCCTGGATAAACAAGCATGGTTGCCGCCCCGGCCATCAGAATCGCCGGCGTCAGAAACAGCAGAGCCGTCGGCCGGAAGCGCTTCAGAAGCCATGGCAGCAGCAGTGACTGAGAAAACAGAGAAATCAGGCGCAGCGAGCTTTCAAAGGCCCCCGAAAATGAAGCCAGGTCACGTTCATCGACGAATTTTCGACTCAGAGCCGATGCAAACAGATAAGACGAAGAATAGCGGCTGAATGCAAGAACCACCATTGAACCGACAATCAGCAGGCTCAATGGATGCCCGGCGGCCAGGCTCAGCGTTTTTTGCCAGCTTACTGTGTGTGTTTCATTTTTCTCTGGCTCATCACCCTCTTTTCGTGGCAGAAGGGCTACACATAATGGCAGAAGCAGAAAAATCACGGCACAGGCATAATGACAGGCCGCGTATGAAAACAGCGAAAATAAGGCCGGCATAAGATAACCAAGCACGATACCACCCGAAAACATTACCCCGGCAATCACCCCGACCCACTGCCGCATCTCGCGAACGGTCAGCAGACTGTTGGCCGTATTCCAGAAAATTATGCCAAAATAGACGTCATACAACGAAACTGCCACATATACAGCCATTAACTCGAGTTTTCCGAGAACCGCATACTGGCTTCCGGCAGCACTGATAAGCAGAGCAAAAATCGGCGCCACGATATAACTGGCTCTGAGGCTGGTCTTTTGCCACCTGCGACTGCCCACCATCACCAGACCTGCGATAAGCGAAAAAACCGAAAGCCAGATGTAGTATTCGGGCAGTGCCGCACGACCAGCGATTTTAAGAAATGATGAAAAGCTCAGCAGCACAGCGAAGGTCGCCCCGAGTTTGTAGACAAAACCACAGAGGCTCAACAGCAGAATGCGCTTGTCGACAAAACTGTCAGCCATTCCAGAGGTCCGTCCAGGTGCGGTTGAGCATGGCATCCCTGCGAATCTTGTCGTTCAACTCATTGAAGGCCTCAAGTGCTTCGCCGGCTTCTCCAGAAGCCTGGTGCCCGATGCGGTCAACTGCCCGCCCCTGCCGCAACTGTTTGAGACCGGCAATCAGAAGCTGCAGAGGCCTGATAAAGACCGCGGCGGCCCTGAGCCCGAAAAAAACTGCGAGGGCCGCAATTATCAGCAGATAAAAAACAACACGGTTGCGCAGATGATCCAATAGACCGGTAACCGATGTTTCAGGCATGCCGACGCAGACTTCAAGGCCAGCTTCCTGAACCAGATGCAGCGAGAAAAGATAGCCGGCGGTGCGCATCGATTCAGCCAGAAAATGATTTTCGGCATCGATGCAGGTCGGTGGTATTGTTCCGGTCTGCACCAGTACACGGCCCTGATGATCGAGTAAAGCAATGCAGGCATCGGGAGCCGGTTTCATCGCTTCCATGCTTTCGCCGAGTCGCGAGGTCTGATCGAGAACCATGCCGCAGCTGAGAATACCTTGCAGCTGGCCGCCAGCCTGCACCGGCAAAATGAAAGAACTCATCAGTCTTCCGGAATCGGATTTGAAAAAACGCGAAAAAACCAGACTGCCCTGATCGCGGGCTTTCAGCAGATCCTGATAAAGATTGGCAGTGGCCGGGTTTTCACCGTATTTCATAAAATTCTCGCCGGCATACTGGCTGAGATCTCGATTATCGGCATAAGCAACCGCCACCAGCGGCCCCGACGGCGAAAAATAGTAGATATTATTGAACATGCTCGATGAAAACAGAGCAGCCGCAAGAAATTTCTGAATCGCCTGTGAATCGCCTGAATGAAGAATTTCATTGGCTGCAAGCCTCTGCATCGCCTCTCTGGCATCACGGGCGCGCTGATTCAGACCGGCCCCGATCGCCGCAGCCACATTGTCGATGGCTGTCGATGCCTGCGCCAGAATCACCCGGCGGCTCTCATGGTAACTGAGCCAGCCGGAAACCATTATTGCCACAACGCTGATAGCGACGAACAGAAAGGCGGTCTGATAATAAAGACTGAATCTGAATTTCATCGGATCACCTACTGAAGCGACTGCAGAGCATGCCTTTGATGCCAAGCTGCCGCTCGATTATCAATGCTTCGAAATCGAAACCGTAACAGCTTTTGCCGTGCCGGCTGCACTGGTCACAGTTCTTGAAATGACTGACAACCGTTTTGCGAAAATCATCGAGAACCTGGCTTCTGCTCCAGATATCGACGATATCATCCTCGGGCAGTCGCCCCAGGCAGAGTTCTGGGTTCAGATAGCTCGCATAATGATGTGGCCAGACCCGCCCGTCGGCTGTGAGACAAAGGGCAGTAAACCCCGCCGGTACCGGAATTTCGACCGGCGCCGGCCGCCTCTGGCTGCCGATCGCAGAGCAGGCCACCGGGTATGCCGGGTATTGCCGCTGCAGTGCTTTAACCCTGACAGCAAGTTCTTCAAGGGCATTTTCGTCGAGCAGCAGATGCTGCATGTTTCTCGCCCTGCCGATCAGGCGAATGTGAAAGATATTCATACCGGCGCTGCAGGTGGTTGCCCAGGCGAAAATCTCTTCGAGGCGGGCAAGATTCTGGCGGTGCGCCAGCAGATTGATACGCACCGGCACCCGGTTGGCGGCGAAAAGCTGCAGAGAGCGATGCACCGAGGCGAAAGCACCCGCCCCACGCAGGGCATCATGAACATCGGGCGGGCCGTCGACGCTCACGGTCACCTGATCGCAGGCAAGCGCGGCAAGCTTCGCGACAAAAACGTCGGGGTCGTCATATACCCCGTTGGTCTGCAGCGAGACCACAAGACCGAGCCCGCGGGCATATTCGAGGATCTGAAGCAGGTCTGAACGAAGCGAAGGTTCGCCACCGGTGAATCTGACGTTGATAACGCCTGCAGCGGCCAGCTGGCGCAATACCGCAAAAACGGTTTCTGACGGCAGCTCTGAGGGATCAGCAGTTCGACAGCTGGCAAAACACTGCTGGCAATGAAGATTGCATCGCCTTGTCAGCTCGTAATAAACAGCTACCGGCGACGATATTATATCTCTACGCCCGTTTATAACAGCAGAAACTGGTTTTGCCCCAGATGGACAGGCGGCGGTTTCAGAAAAAACCGTAGAAAAATTCTGTGAATCAAATATGGCGCTGCCAAAAAATTCCGGTCTGAAAAACTTCATGTTCAGTTTTCTCCGGCAGCAGCGGTTTTCAAGGCCTCCGCACTGGTTTCACTCATATTTTCTACTGCCGAATAGGCCGCTCTGACGATTTTCACCATCTGATCATGCTTGAAAAAGACATTCACATCAGATGCTGGCACACTCGAATACCGTGCCAGCTTTGCATCGGCAAGGCGTTCTTCTGACGGAACACTGATCGCCTGATGAATCTGCGACTGCCACAGATCGGCGCCGAACTGCTGTGAAAGCTGGGTTCCGGCATAGAGAACCACCGGAAAAAAAGTGCAGTCGCTCATGCCAAGGCGCTTCAGTTCGATGGCAAAATTAACGGTCGCTGCCATTTCTTCAGGGGTTTCATCAGGAAACCCGAGCATGAAGAAACCGCGCGAGTAAATGTGGCGTTGCCCGAGAAAGCCCACAGTGCTGCGCACCCGGTCAAGGTCGAGAAACTTTTGCAGCGCCTTCTGGCGCTCGCGGCTTGCAGTTTCAACGCCCATCGAAACGAAATTACAGCCGGTTCTGGCCAGGTCATCGGCAATTTCAGCGGTAATGTGATCGGCACGCCCGATGCAGCTGTAAGTTACATCGAGCTTTGCAATACCGGCGAAAAAATCGGCAAGCCAGCGGCGGTCACTGAAGAACGAATCATCGAGAAAACCGATATTGATGCGGCCATAGCGCCCGGCATGAAACGCAACTTCGCGCAGCACGCGATCGACCGAATAGCGCCTGACTTTGCCCGGCCAGAGTTTTGGCGAGGCACAGTAGGTGCAGCGGCAGGCGCAGCCACGCGAAGTCGTCATAAATACCGAGCGCGGCACTTTGAGCTGATCCTGCAGAGCAAAGTAATCTGGCATCGAAACGAGCTGATAATCAAGAAATGGCAGAATATCGAGATTGGCAATTTCATTGCCGTTAATTGTCACTGTTGCTTCTTCGGCCGGGCGATCTGATCTGATCAGGTCTTCAAGTGCCGTTTCGCCTTCGCCGACAATCGCAAAATCAACAAGATGCGCATCGATTATCCGGCCCGGCATTGCCGTCAGCAGGGGACCGCCGCCAATTGTTCGAATTTCGGGCACTTCAACCTTGAGAGCCCGGCACAACTTTGCTGCGGTAGCCTCGGTGCCCTGATAGAAGGGAATCCCAACCCATTTCGGGGCGACAGCCCTTATTTCTGCAAGCGTTTGTGGCAGGTCGAGCTGCTGCTGTGAGGCGTCGAGAATTCTGGTGCCGATTCCCTTAGAGTTCAGCCATGAAGCAAGATAAATCAGGTTGACCGGTGGCTTCAGATCGACCATTGCGCGCGTATCCCAGCTCAGGGGGAACGAAACGAGTATGACTTCACTCTGACTGTTCATCAAAAACCTTTCTGACAAAAGACTCAGGCGAAATTTCGCGGGCGGTGACCGCCAGCAGGCTGCCGGAACCCTCGATATGCCTCAGACCGGCGACCATGTCGGCACAGCTTAAGCCAATCTGTTCAAGTCCGGCAAGATTTACCGGAAGTCCAAGACGCACACACATGGCACGAAACTTTTTCAACAGGTCGTATGAGCCGGTTTGCCCGGCAAATGCCCAGACATTCATCAGTGACCCGGCGGCAACCAGTTCGCCATGAAATGGCTTTAATGCGTCATTGTAGAGATGGCTTTCCATTATCGCATAATAGAGTTTGTGCTCGCCGCCGGCGCTCAGCTCGGTATTGCCGCGCTTGATCACCATCAGCGAGCTGGCATGCGAGTAGCGGGCAAGACGGCGCATGGCCATGCGGTTGAAGCCATTAAAGCGGTTCAATACCCAGTCGATGGCATTGAAATAGAAAGCGGCGAGTTCTTCAATTTCAGAGCGACTGAAACTGCCGCTTTGAAAGCTGTAATCGATGGCAGCACTGATGCCGGCAAAAAAGTCACCGAAACCGGCGCGTGCCGCCCGCAGAACCGTAGGGTTAACTGCGGTTTCAAGAAATTCATCGAGAATAAAAACCGTTTCAGGGGCCCGGGTTTTGCTGGCTCTGAATTTTCCCTCGTATTTGAGCACGCTGCGGTCAACACTGATGCATGAAGTCGACAGAAATGTCGGAATCAGCAAAAGCGGCCGGTCGGCAACATGAGCGCAGGCCCTTGCCACATCGAGAGCGGCACAGCCCCCCACCCCGACGTATCTGACGGCCTTGCCGCTTACGGCAATTATGGCCTCGATGTTGCGGGCGCAGTTCGAGTCGATGACACGCAGCAGCGGCAGCTTCTGCAGTCTTTCCTGCTGTGAATCATCGGTGATGAAAAATGTCTGACCGTCGTCGAGTGCCGCAGTGAGTTCGAGCAGCGACGACGCCGTAAAAACCAGCTCAGGCCTTTTCCATAGCGAATTCTGCATTGAAAATCCCGACAACCGAACTTGATGAGCCGCCACAATTATACCTGTACAACCGCAAAAACCTAAGCCCCATCTGCAGATTTTCAATGGCAATCTTTGCAACAGTTTCTCGAAATTATCGAACAACCTGCTTATGCCATAAAAACTCAGTTTTATCTGGTCGAATTTGCGGCAAGCACGCCGGCAAGCGCGTCGGCAACGTCGCCGGAGTAAACGCCGCCGTGGTAATTGATAATCTCGCTGATTTTGAGGCTTTGCATTTTTCGAATCGATGCGAGGGCAGCGTTCATATCGAGCGTGAACTGCGGGTTCGGCAATATCATCCGGCCGTCCTCGACAGCAGTGGCATCACCGGCAACAAAGATTCCACGATCTTCGACGTAGAGTGAAATGTGCCCCGGGGTGTGGCCGGGCGTCGCAATGACTCTGACACTCTCGCTGAGACGCTCGCCGTCATCAACCAGCCGGTCGACCGGGCAGATGTCGATGGTCTTCAGATAAGCGGCAAAACGTTCACCAAAATCCCGCTCACTGCCAACAAGCGTCTTATTGTGTTCTTCAGCCTGCTGCAGTCGCAGCGAAACCTTTTTACCGGCAATATAATCTGCTTCTGAACGGCCGGCAACGATTCTGACCGCCGGGTGCATCATTTTCAGAGCCAGCAGAGAACCGACATGATCATGGTCGTGGTGCGAAACGACAATCATGGTCAGGTCTTTAACCGCCAGGCCATGTCTGGCCAGTTCCCTGGCAATATCCTCGGCCTGCCCCGGGTAACCGGCATCAAAAAGAATCCGCTCGTCATTGTCGATGAACAGAACCGGGTTAACTTCTGACTTAAAGGCCCCAAAATCCTTAACAAGACGCAAAATATGATGTATAAACATGCCAATTTCCTTTCTTTGTCATGATTTTCTCACAAACTGCTGTTACGACAAAGATAAAGATGATAAACAATTTGCCTGGTGGCATTTAACAGAATCAGGGTAAAATACCACGATAAAATCTTCACCCCGATAAGCTGAGTATGACGACCATGAAAAAAATACCCGTGCCGGTTCTTCTGATTGCCCTGCTGCCGGTGATCACCGCCCTCTGGCTCAGATACAGCGGCAGAAACTGGCTTGCCCCTGATGGCAGTCTGCGTCTCTGGTATGGGCTGGCAAACGGCTCCGGCACCTCACAGCACCTTCTCGACCCATACAGTTTCACGCATTTTCTGCACGGGTTTATTTTCTGCTGGCTGATAATGCTGGTCGGAAAAAGCCTGCCGTATCTCTGGCAGCTGACCCTGACTATCGCTGCCGAATCTGCCTGGGAAATAACCGAAAACTCAGAAACAATAATCAACCGTTACCGCGAAGCCACCGTCGCACTCGGCTATTTCGGCGACAGTATCATCAACTCGATGTCAGATATTCTCTTCTGTGCACTCGGCTTTGTTGTCGCCGCCAGGCTCGGTTTTAAAAAAAGCCTGGCGGTCTTCGTCATCATCGAACTGCTGCTTCTGCTCTGGATCAGAGACAATCTGACGCTGAACATCATAATGCTCTTAAGACCGGTCGAAGCCATCAAAGCCTGGCAGGGCGCCATCTGAAACAGAGCCCCTGCAGAAAGCCGATCGCGCAGGCCCGGCAGGGGCGCTTCCGTTAACGCCGCGATTGCTGTATATTTGTTGTGAAAAACCACTCAGGAGATTTCATATCAACAGCTCAATCAAAACCGGTCTGCTGCTTTTTTCGTTTGTTGCCTCAACCCTGCTGACCCCGGCAGTCTGCACCGCTCAGCGCGCCAGCAATCCAGACTTTCCGCAATATGAAAGTTCTGGTTATTCAGATTATCCTGAAATGACCGAGCCTGAACCGGGCGCCGATGAATCGACCAGCGTCTACGAATACCTCGATCGTGAAGGCGAATCTGGCAGTGAAGACTCAGAAAATTATTATGACGAGCCCAATTATGAATCTGCCGGCACCGGCGAATACGACGAAACCACAGATGTCAGCGAAGCTGCTGAGTCCGCTCCGCCACCGGCACGCCAGCTGCTCAAGCCCGGCGCCCCGATCGATATCGCCGAAAAAACCATTCGCGTCGGGCGTATCCCCTACCTCAGCGTTAAACAGCTGATGGCCCAGGCGGTACCGCTGCTGCGCAATCTGCAGAAACGCACCGGCGCCAAAGAAGTCAGGCTGGTTTCGAGCGGCTCATATTCAGATATCATCAGCGCCCTGGCCCGCGGAAAAATCGATTTCGCCTGGGTGGGCCCGACCGCCTATCTCAAACACCGCGACAAAGAGAACCTGATGGCGGTTGCCAAAGCAAAATTCGGCGACGAAACCGCCTACCGCGGCGTCTTTATCGCGCCGGCCAAAGGCAAAGTGCAGGGCCTCGAAGATCTCAGCGGAAACATCGTCGGCTTCGTCGACCCCGAATCGGCAAGCGGCTACATCTACCCCAACTACCTTCTGAAAACTCTGAAAATCAGACTGAACAAAAAGACCCGCGTCGCCTTTCTCAAAAACCACGACAATGTTCTGCTGGCGGTTTTAAAAGGCAAAATCGACGCCGGGGCCTGTCTCGAAAAGACCATTACCGCCTCGAAAATCAAAGATCTCGATAAAAGAATCATCGTTCTCGCAAAGACCGAAGAAATACCCTCTGACGTCATCGTCTGCCGTCAGGACTGCGCAGCGAATCTGCGCGAAAAATTTCAGGAAGCCCTCACCAGCATCAAACCAGGCGAACTGCCCGGCAGTCCGCTGACCTTTCTTGCCGCCAGCGACGATGAATTTGCACCTGTCGAAGCGGTGATGCGCTATCTCAAGCTGCTACCCTGAACAGAGGCGGCAACAGCTGGATTTTCTGCAAACAGCCCTGACAGTTCAGGGCTGTTTTGCTTTTTCGGCCTGCAATAGCAGCAACCAGAAGGCAAAAAGCCCGATAAGGCCAGTAAAAATGTTGCTGAAAAGTATCCCCGGCATGGTGGCAAAAACCATGGCCACCACCGGCCCGACCGGCCGCTGATACTTGCGGAATTTAAAAACCATGACAATAAAAAAGATGAACAGGACAAAGCATAAAAGCTCCTGTATGGCAAAAATTCCCCGGAACATACTGTGACTCATCATAGCCTGAACACCCATGCTGAGTGTCACGGCCAGATAAATTGTCTGCAGACCGGTCCACAGAGCTGCTCCAGCTGTCACACCGGCCCAGAAATTCGTCTGCCAGTTACCGCTGCGCTTCAGAAACAGCACGGCGCCAGCCATCGCAATCAACATTTGCATCACTAAAACCGGCATCTGCCCATATGCGATGGTGAAGCGTCCCAGTGCCCGCAAAGCCGGGTTCATTCTGTCGAGGCTATAGGGATCGGGGTTGAAACCATCGATGGTTTTCTGCCAGAGTTTCTCATCGATGCCGGACTTCTGGCACTTATCAATAAAATAAGCCCGCACCGATTCAGCTGTTACTTTGTCCTCATCGTCTTCAATAAAACCATGCTTCACACAATAGATGTCATATTTATGACTATCCTGGTGCGCAGCGCCAGCTAAAGCCCACGGCACGACAGCATACCTGCACCCGGGCAAAAGAAGCTTATGAGATTCAATGTCCTTGATCAGTGCCTGCTCAATCAGTGCCTCGAGCGGAATCTCGCCAGTCGACGGGTCAGCGCGCAGCTCTGGCGGGGGAAAACCGCTACCGCCACTTTTAAGAGCGTCCGTATATTTGGTCAATTCCTCTAGAATTTCCTGACAGCGCCGATATTCGGTCTTTGCACGCCTGGAAGCTTCTGCTGTCAGAGGAAGAAGAATCACAATAAAACACAATAAAACCGTAAAAAGCTTTGACCTGTTCATTTTATCAACTCATCTCTCTGTTTTTTCAGCAACAGAATTTTCGATTATCTTCAAAAGACGCAGGTAACGCATCTTTTCAGCAAAACTGCGCGGTGAATCGCCGGTTTTGTCTTTTATATCAGGATCGGCATGCCATTTCATAAGAGTTTCAACCAGCTCTGGCTCATTGAGTTCGACTGCGTAACGCAGAGGTGTCTTCCCATCGTTGTCTGGCTGATTGATTACCAGGGGAATAAATTCGGCATAATTATAATAACGCGCCGAACTTTCGCTGACAAAACTACCCAGCATCAGATGAAGAAAGCTTTTGCCATTTTTATCAACAGCCGTGCATTCAATGCCGTTGGACTGCAGAATTTTAAACACAGCCGGATCACGGGTAAACAAAGACAGATAAAACAGGTTTTCACCATTGTTTACAGGGACTCTGGCGCCAAGTTTGATTAGTTCCTGTATCAGTTCGGAGACCGGCTCGAATCTGCTGCTCAATGCCGCGGCAATCAAAGATGTTCCATCTGCCTTGACCGGCTGGTTGAGATCGGCGCCGTAACTTGCCAGCATGTGCACATAAGGAAGTGATTTTTTGCCGTTACTGTGCAACCCGACAGCCAGGCCAAGCGCTGTTTGATCAGGGGTCTCAGACAGCCAGAGATTCGGGTCGGCCCCGGCTTTAAGAAGCATTTCGGTGATCTGCGGGCTGCCATAGCCTCGAATTGCCCACCACAGGGGGCGATAGCGGTAATTTCCTGCAGGTTTGTTCAGATCTGGCTTCTGCGTCAACAGCCATTCTACCAGAGCGTCCTGATGCTCATCGACGGCCCGGCACAGGGCAGTTTCGAGCGGATTTTCAGTAATTTCTCCTCTTATACCTTCAAGCAGAGGTGCAAAGCGGTCGGTTCTGCCATTTTTTGCAGCCCTGATAAGCGCATCCATGTAACTTCCGGCAATGAACGGCAACGAGGCGGTCAATAATATGCCGACAAAAATTGTCAAAAATGCGGTTCGACCGGGGCTTAACTCCGTACCCTCTGCAGAAGAGGGTTTTGCCACAATTCTGTTGGCCCAGTATAAGAACCAGAGCCCGAACAGCAGCCAGTATGGCCCAAGAAAAGGCAGGTTTCCGACATAATCTCTTATCAATCCCGGGGTAATTCTGAGGACCAAAAGTGAGAGAACCATAACGAAAACCCAGAGAACATAAGCAGCCGGCAACCATTCTGCCTGTTGCTGTTTTGCCTTTTCAAGATTGAGAACGGCAACCGGAAGCCAGAACAATGCCAGCAGCACCCCGGTCAGGCGAACCCAGAAAAAAGAGATCTGGGCAAATTCGAGACAGGCAAACAGCGCGATTATTATACCGACGACCCGGGCCTGAAAAGGGAATCGCCAGCTTATTACCGGCACAGTTTCATCTGCATGATCATTCATCTGTCTTTTTACCTGCCTTCAATCCTGATTCTCTTATGAAACGGGCAGTGCCGGCATGTAGAAAACCTTCCGGAATGCCATTCAACATCGTTTCAGGTTTGATATCATGCGCCCGCTCGTGTATGGTCTTCAAATAGTCGAGCTCTGCGAACAACGTGCCGACGAGACGGTTGCCAAGCTCCTCTGAAAGCCTGGTAGTGGTAACGAGCATCGCCATCAACGCTGGAACTTTGACTTCCTCGTTGACACCACCATAAGTCAGCGCCGGAATCTTAACACCGGAAAGATACGGCAGAGTTTCCGAAATGCTTGCCAGATCAGCATCTGAAAAATTCATGATGCGCACCGGCATGCGTCTGGCCAGCTCGTCAACCATCTTTGTCGGAATACCCGCAATGATGATCGCGGCATCACATTCGCCGCGTTCCATGGCCTGTATCGATTCGTCGTAACCCAGATAAAGCGGTTGGTAATGCCCCTCTCTGACCCCAAGTGCTGACAACAGTTCGACCGAAGTCATCGCATTACCGCTGCCACGGGCCCCGACCACAATACGTCTGCCACGCAACTGGCTGACGCTGGTAATCGTGGCCGAAGCCGGGGTCAGCACCTGCACGACTTCAGGGTAGAGAGCCAGCAGCACCCGTAGTTCGTTTACGGGCGCACCCGTGAACTGTCCGGTGCCGTTGATTGCGGCAAGAACCATATCGCTCTGGGCAATCGCCAGGTCGAGCTCGAGGTTCTGCAACAGATTGATGTTGTCGAGCGAGCCACGTGTCGAATGTGCCTGCACGCTCAGCTTTTCTGACCGCGTTGTCCAGGCATTCGCAAAGGCGTTACCAAGCGGAAAATAGGTGCCGGTCATCGAACCGGTGCCAAGAGCGAGAAAGTCGACGAGTCTGCTGACCTGCACCGTGGCATTTTCAGCGGCGGTGGCGCAGCAGATACTGATCAGAATAAAAAAGACTGCAACGATGATGTTTCTGCTTTTCATTTTTCTGATACCACTCCCATCTGCTCTGAATAAATCGATGACTGGTTGCGCCCCTTTTTCTTACATTCATAAAGGGCTGTATCGGCCTTGCGAATCAGCTCGAGCGCTTCGGTCGCGTGCAACGGGTATTCAGCGAGACCGATACTGATCGTGACCTTCAGCGGGCTGGTATGGCCGGTAAATTCGTGCGACTCGATTGCCTGCCGCAGGCGTTCGGCAACTACCAGACCGCCTCTGGCATCGGTTTCGGGCAGCAGAGCGATCATTTCTTCGCCGCCATAGCGGGCCGCCATGTCGATATCTTCGCGCAGATTGCCACGAAAGATTGCTGCAACCTGTTTGAGCACTTCATCGCCGATCTGGTGCCCATAAGTATCGTTGAATTTTTTGAAATGGTCGATATCGAAGAACAGAATCGAAAATATCTTGCCGTAACGGCGGGCACGCTTGATTTCTTCGTTCAGGCGGTTTTTGAAATGCCTTACCAGATTGAGTCCGGTCAATCCATCAGTGATCGCCAGCTTGAAAAGCTTGGTATTATCGAGCACCAGAGCCGCCTGATTCGCCATTGTCTGCAGCAGGTCGGTATCGGCACGACTGAAGCCCTGCCCATCCTTGCGGTTGACAATGTTGATAACGCCAAAGGTCACGTTCTTAACCTTCAGTGGCACACACACAAGCTGATTCACACGGTTTTTCTCATTGGCATACTGCTTAAAATCCTGATGCGAATCGGGGTCGTTGATGGTCGCCATTTCGCCGCTCTGCAGCACTTTGCCGGCAATCCCTTCACCGACTCTGATATTGATATTGCGGGCAAAATCATGCACCGCAACCGTCTGGCCGGCTTCGGCATCCCAGATGCGCACACGCTGCAATTCGAGAACTTCCTGATTTTCATCGATCAGCATCAATGAGCCACGGGTGGCGCAGGCAGCCTCGATAGCCTTGTCGATAATTACATCGAGCAGCTTTTCGAGATCGAGCCCGACTTCGACCATGGTGCGGCCAATCTTGTAAAGAACCCCGACTTCGAAAACCTTGCGATCGAGCTCGATATTCTTCTGTTCGATCGTGTCAGAGCGCAGTTTCAGTTCTTCGTAGGCAGCTTTCAGTTCGCGCATCTTATCTGCCAGGCTGTCGGCCATGAAGTTAAAATTGTTCGCCAGCTGCCCGACCTCATCGGTGTTGTTAACACTGATGCGCACATCATAACGGCCGGCGGCCAGTTCATTTGTGCCTCTCGTAACCTGCAGAATCGGCAATGCAATGTTCTGCGAAATCATCAGCGCAATCACTACCGCGACCAGAATCGTGAAAAGAAGAATCCAGTAAAGATTACGCTGAAAAGCTTCGACCAGGGCATAGACTTCCTGCTGATCCTGCAGCAGTATCACTCGCCAGCCCAGCCCAACCACCGGCAGCATCGAGGCAAGAACCGGCTTTTTCAGACTTTCTGCAGTGGCAGAAAAAACACCGTTCGAAAAACTTCTGATCTGCTCGCCAAACAGATGCAAATCATTGTCATCAGAAGCCTCAGGCACCGACATGACCGGAGCACCACCGGCATCGATGAGAAAAGCCCGGGTACTGTTACCCACAAGATTTTCGCTGATGATACTGGTCAGCAGAAAACGGTTCAGCTCGATCACCAGCAGGCCATAGGTGTCATTGCTGCGATCACTGAGAGCCATAACAAGCGCTGGACCGCCGCCGATTTTAGAATCGAGCAGAACGTATTCACGACTTTTCGTTTCTGCCAGAATTCTCTCTGCATGAGGCAGCTCGCCGGCAATCGAAGCGACGGAACCACACAGCAGCCTGCCTGCAGAATCGTAAACCCCGATCCTTTCTATGGCAAAGTAACGCCGGTCGTGCTCCTGCGCCAGTATCGCGAGCTTTGCAAGATCACGGTCAAGTGCCGGCTCACTGTTAACGAGCAGTTGCGCAATTTCCTGCTGATGGCTGACGAACCGCTTCAGATCGATCGCCGTTTTTCGTGCATGCGCCAGCGAATTGCTGACAATTACATTGAGAAGGCCATTTGAAGCATTCTGCAGCATCACATAGCTGATATAAATCAACGGCGTCAGTGTGATGATGAGAAAGCTCACGACAAGTTTGGTTTTGATACTGTTTAAATAGGCGTGTACCCTGTTTATCAGGTTTTTCTCGCCATTCTGGTCCGGCATATGGTTTTGTTCCTGACTTGCGACTTTGCAAAAATTTTTATCTGATTCAGGCAGTCTACATCAAGCCCTGAAACCATGCAACGCACAATCAGGGGAGCCGACGATAAAATGCACTCAGAGCGTCATCAAACCATAGATTCACGCAGCAGACGGATACCGATTTCGGTAAGCTCAACCATCTTCAGATCAGGAAGTGGCTCAAGTCGATGCCAGTCACAGCGATCAGTCGAGCCAGAAAGTTCGTGCCGCAGCTCTCCACCTATTATGTCGGCATGATAAATAATTCTGATCCCCTGAAAGTCTTCGTAGTCACGTTTAACCACAATCGAATCTATACCGGCAACATTTTTCACCTTGATTTTCAAGCCCGTCTCTTCTTCGACCTCTCGAACTACAGCTTCTTCAGGGCTTTCGCCAAATTCAAGCCCGCCACCCGGAAGGGTCCAGCAGCCTTCCCATTCCGGCAGTTCCTTCGACAAACGGCAGAGCAGAACCCGCCCGTTGTCATGCAAAAGAGCATAAGCAGCGATTCTCAGCCTTTGCACCTTCATCCGGCCCTCCCTCTTTCTGTAACCCTGACAGTGTGTAGAGAAATATCACAGCGCAATTCAGAGCATATTGTCAGCATGATAACAGCCTGCAGCCATTGTAACAACAACGACTGAAAAAAACCTCACCGATTCATCAGCGGTTGCCACAGCAGATATGACTGCGACTATCCACCCTGCCGGCCTGCTGATGCCGGTTCTTGCCGGTGCAGTCACCCTGTTTTTCTGGCGCCTTATCGCAATCTTTCTAAGGCGCCGGTCTGCCATAAAATCAAGACGAACCGAATACCTGCAGCAACACCCGGAACCCCTTAAGGAAATACGCGACTGCATCATGCAGGGAAAATATGATGCGCGGATGGCTCCGGCAGAGCTCGAGCTGGTGGCGGGCATGAACATATTTTCAGATATAAAAAATCGAACCCTGATCTTCTTCATCGGCGATCTTCGTCGACAGCAGAAAAAATAAAACTTTCCCAACCAAGAAGAATTGCACGACAGATTTTGATTGAACGGTTGGACAGGTCCTGCTAAAATATAAAAAAATAATATTCTGAAAGATCAGCACAGGATCAAGGACGATGCTTTCCCCCGCTATAATCAGCCATCGGTGCCGACATAAGGCTTTTTGCACCTTCTTTCTTCTGTTGCTTGCCTTTAACTGCCTTATAACCTCAGCAGCTGCAGACTCTTCCGGGCTGCCGGTCATAAATATGCAGCTGAAATGGAAACATCAATTTCAGTTTGCCGGCTATTACGCAGCGGTCGAGAAGGGTTTTTATCGAGAAGAAGGCTTCGAAGTCAACCTCATCGAGGCCCCAGAGACAGGCGAACCAGCCATGGAAGTCATCAACGGCCGGGCTGAATTCGGCACAACCGGCCCTGACATACTGTTGCAGCGAGCCAAGGGGCACCCGGTCGTCGCGCTGGCAGTCTTTTTTCAGCATTCACCGATGGTTCTTCTCGCACGCAAAGAGTCGGGCATCAACAGTATTCACGACCTGGCCGGCAAAAAAGTCATGATAGAGCACGCATCGGCTGAACTTGAGGCATATTTTCAGGTTGAACGCCTCACCCCGGATAAATACACACGTCTCGCCCACACCCACGCTCCCAATGATTTCATATCCGGAAGAGTAGACGCCATCTCGGCATACAGCAGCGACGAACCTTTTCTGATCAGCGAGACCGGCTGTGAGTATATAACACTGAGCCCAAGATCGGCAGGTATCGACTTTTATGGCGACCTGCTTTTTACAACGCAACAGCAGATAGATAACAATCCTGACCGGGTAAAGGCCTTTATCAGAGCCTCTAAACGCGGCTGGGAATACGCTCTGCATCACCCCGAAGAGATTATCGATCTGATTCTGGCAAAGTATTCAAAACGCCACAGTCGTGAACATCTGCTTTTTGAGGCCCGCGAAACCCAGCGCCTGGTTTTTGCCGAAATCGTCGAAGTCGGCTACATGAATCCCGGTCGCTGGCGCTTTATTGCCGATACCTATGCCTCACTCGGCATGATGCCCAAAGACTATTCTCTCAGCGATTTTCTCTACAATCCAGACCCAACCATCGATATGCGGCGAATATACAATATCGCCATCACCCTGTTTGTTTTAATGATTCTGGGTTTCAACTTCGCGCTGTCGCACCTGGTCAAAAAACGCACCCAGCAGCTGTCAATCGCCAAGGAGAACGCCGAAGCCGCCAACCGTGCCAAGTCGCAGTTTCTTGCCAATATGAGCCATGAGCTGCGTACACCACTTAATGGCGTTATTGGCTTCACTGAACTACTCGTCAGTTCGCCGCTCGACACCGTGCAGCGGCAATATGCTCAGAACGCCAACATTTCAGCCCACGCTCTGCTTGGTATCATCAACAACATTCTCGACTTCTCGAAAATCGAGGCGGGCAGAATCGACCTCGAAACCATCAAAACCGACCTGATAAGGCTGATGGAACAGACAATTTCAATAGTCAGATGTCAAGCCGAAAAAAAAGGCCTCGAACTCCTGCTCAACATCCCCCCCGAAACACCCAGATTCATTTTTTCTGACCCGGTTCGACTGGGGCAGGTTCTCATCAATCTGCTGGGCAACGCCGCCAAATTCACCGAAAAAGGCGAAATTGAGCTGCGGGTTGAATTCAAGCCAGAAAACACCACCACCGGCTATTTTAACTTTTTTGTGCGCGATACCGGCCTCGGCATCGAAAAGCACGACCGCGAAAATATTTTCAAGGAATTTACCCAGGCAGACAGCTCGGCTACCCGCAAGTTCGGCGGCACCGGCCTTGGTCTGGCGATTTCCCGCACACTCATAGAAAAAATGGGTGGAAAAATCGATTTCATCTCTGAACCCGGTGTCGGAAGCATGTTCTTTTTCTCGCTGAAATGCCGCTTTGAGAATGGCGAGCCTCTGGCAACAAAAGACATCGAAGGAATCAAAAAAATTCTGCTGGTGGATGACAGCAAAGATAATCTGACAATACTGCATCGAACCCTGGAGCACTGGCAAATAAATGCTCAAACCTGCACCAGCGGTAAAGAGGCGCTCAATAAGCTTACGAGCGGCGAAACCTTCGATGTAATCATCATCGATTACATGATGCCTGAAATGAATGGTATCGAAACCATCAGGCAGATACGGCAGAAATGTGCCAGAACCGGCAGCAGGCAACCATTCATTCTTCTTTACAGTTCAATCGACAATTCATTTGTTTCAGAAGAATGCAAAAATCTAAATGTCCAGCTTAAGCTGGTCAAGCCGGTCAGAGCCGATGACCTTTTTGCCTGCCTCTGTCAGATTTCTCAGAAGCCGATTGAGGTATCGCAGGTGGTCACTCGCCCGGAGTCTTTGACGAATGTCAAAAAATCCCCACATGTTCTGGTTGTTGAAGATGTGGCTATGAACCGCATTCTGGTCTGCGAGCTCGTAAAAAAACTCATCCCCGACTCGGTCGTGATCGAAGCCACAAATGGCCGCGAAGCCATAGAGCGCTTTCAGCATGACAAATTCGACCTGATTTTCATGGATATCCAGATGCCGGTTCTCGATGGTTATTCGGCGAGCTGCGAAATCAGAAGAATCGAAGACACTTCAGCAGCGGCGAGAACTCCGATTGTCGCCCTTACAGCCAGCGCCGTCAAAGGTGAATACGAGAAATGCATTGCCGCCGGCATGGATGAATTTATCACCAAACCAGTCGATCCGCATCACTTCACCAGAATTTTCCAGACTTATCTGAAAATGTAACAGAGCAAAAAACCGCCCCGCAACTCAATTGTGCGGGGCGGTTTTGTTTTGCTTCAGATCTTATCGCAAGAATCAGAGGCTGCCATGAACCTGCAGAAATTTGACTCTTTCGTTGAGAGAGATTTCTACCTGATAACCAAGGTCTCTGTAAGTGCCCTGGCTGGCTTTGTATGATTCAACAACGGCGCGGGCGGCTTCGACTTCTTTGGCGGTTTCGATGCTGCTGATTTCGGTGGTGATGGTTTTCCAGGCTTCGCCAAGGCGTTTGTTCATTTCGCCAAACATCGGGTTGGTCCAGGGCTTGGGCATACCGGGGTGCATCAGATGATTGAGATATTCACCGGCATAAGCTGCACTATCCATGGCCTTCGACAAATTGCTGGTATTCAGAGCAAAAACCGGCAGAGTCATGACCACGAGCAGAGCCACAAGCACGAGACGCATAATTTTATTCATTTTCTTTCTCCTGATGTTTTTAGTTGGTGACCGCAGTAAAGCAAAAGCCATGCCAACCCCATAACACGCATCAGATAAAGCTTTTTTCGATTGTACCCCGCGACTATGTTAAAAATTTAACAAGCCGGCCGCCGAAAACCCGGCAACCGCATTTGCTTCAATTCTACTTTGCAGAAATAAATAGATAATATTAAAATAAACTTGCGCTTTTATAGATTTTTGTTTAATATATCTATAAATAAACCGATATTATTATTATAAATCTAAAAGGAGCCATAATTATGAAAACCCGCGACGACCTGTTCGACCTGCCGGTCGAAATTCTCAAACAGGGCTTCAACGATCACACAAACCACCTCGAATGCCTGGCCTGCGGTCGTGAAATCGAAAAAGGGCTGATCTATCGCGATGGCGAAACCCTCTACGAAGCGCACCGCTTCATGCAGCTGCACATCAGCCGCTCACATGGCTCGGTCTTCGAATTTCTGCTGGGGCTCGACAAAAAAAGCACCGGCCTGTCTGAGCATCAGACAGAACTGCTGACCCGCTTCTACAAAGGTCTTTCCGACCAGCAGATTCAACAGGAAATGCAGATAGGCAGCATTTCAACCATACGTAACCACCGTTTTTCACTAAAAGAAAAAGAAAGGCAGGCTAAAATGTTTCTAACCCTGATGACGCTCCTGCGCGAGCGCGAAAACGAAAAACCCCGCTACATTCAACCGCACGAAACCGCGACCATGGTCGATGACCGCTATAAAGTGACCGAAGAAGAAAGCGAAAAACTGCTGAAAAAGTATTTTCCCGATGGTTTGAACGGCCCCCTCAAAACCTTCGTGCTGAAAGAAAAATGCAAACTCGTCGTGCTGCGCCACATCGCACAGCGCTTCGAGCACAACCGCATCTATAACGAAAAAGAAGTGAACGCCATTCTTCAGGAAGTCTACAGCGACTACGTGACCATCCGTCGCTACCTGATCGAATACGGTTTTATGGACCGCAAACCCGACTGCAGCGCTTACTGGCGCAAAAGCTGACCAGACAATCGCCGACAGTCTGCAAAACAGCCTGGCCGGAAAACCGGCCAGGCTTTCTTTTCAGATGCGGGCGACGGCAAGAAATACAGCGTGCAGTGAGATTATCAAAACGATGAACACGGCCCGCGCCTTTTCTTTATCGAGCAACGGCAGACGGTAACCGATCTGGCCGCTGTGGCAAGCCGAAACGCAGTCGCCACAGAGTGTACACGACCACCCGACCTGCCGTTTCAGAATATTATCGCGTTCGAGAGCCGAATAACGGCAGACACGCCGGCACTGCATACATGCTGTACAGCCGGCATCAATACGCATGCGCCAGGGTGAAAGGCGACCCAGCCAGTTGCCGACCAGGCCCACCGGGCAGAATGCCGTACAATGTGCCATCAGACCAAGCCGCCGTGAAGCTGCCAGCATGACCCCGACCCCGGCCAGGCCGAATACGGCTGCCAGAAGAAGTGCCGCCTGCCAGCCAACCGCAAAATAGCGCAGCAGAGCGGCACAGGCGATAACCAGTAATAAAATGCCGTGGCGCACCAGCGACCAGCGGCCGGGCAATTGGGCCGGTTCTTTTTGAACACGGCTGCAGAAGTCATCCCAGGCACCGATATAGCAGAGATGACTGCACCAGGCCGTACCGACCAGCAATGCCGTTATCGTAAACAGAATCGTCATGAAAAAGTCGCTACCGCGATAGATCGGCCCGGCAACGATCAGCGCCGGCACCGGCAGGTGCAGTTTGCCGGTCATCAGCAACCGCTCGATACCGGCAAGCCCTAAAAACAGCTGCAGAAAAAAGACCAGCGAGAACAGCAGCCAGATGCGGGGCCTGAGCCGCCGCGCTGTCATTGGATCGGCCATCCGCCAGGCAAGCAGACCTGCATAAATAGACATGACCACAATCTGCACCCAGCCGGCGCCTGGATAAAAGCGTTCGGCCAGCAGCAGTGGCAGTCTCGGAAAAACCTGCACAGGCACCAGCAGCAGCGCAGTGAGCACAGAGGCGGACAGTCCGCTCAGCCGGGGGTTCATGCGGCGGCAGGTTCTGCCTGTTGCCTTCCGGCCAGATAGTAGCCACCGCCAAGCACAAGAGCGCCGCCGAGCAGATTGCCCAGGCCAACCACACCCAGATTATAAAAATACCCGGCCATGGTGACTTCAGGGCCCGGAGCCGCCAGCAGACCAATGGTCAGCACCGTCATATTGGCGATACTATGCTCAAAACCGCTGGTGATAAAAGCAAACAGACACCACCAGATCATGATCAGCTTCGCCGTTTCTTCTTTGAGTTTCAGGCTGCAGAGAACCGCCAGACAGACGAGAACATTACACAGAAACCCCTGAAAAAACAGATTCATAAAGGGCGCCGACATTTTAGCCGCCGAAACGGTTCCGGCAAAAGCCCCGGTCGAACCGGCAGCACGGCCGCCCAGATAAAACAATACCGAAACGAGAAGGGCGCCAGCCCAGTTGCCGAACCACGACCAGACCCAGATACGCAGACTGTCGCTCCAGGGCACTTTACCGTCGAGACTGGCCGCGGTCATGATCATGTTATTGCCGGTAAACAATTCTGAACCAGCCATGATTACCAGGCTAAGGGCAATACCGAAACTGACACCCATCAGGGTTTTCGTCAGCGGATCAGTGCCCATCTGCCCGCCAATGGTAAGAATCAGAATGATACCGAGTCCGACATAGAGACCTGCCAGCATCGAAACGATAAAATATCTGAGTCGGCTGCCGTTGAGCAGCTGAACTTTGGCTAGGGCCATTGCTACCATCTTCTGAAGGGTTTCCTGGTACATGCGACTCCTTATTATTTTTTATTTTTTTTTACGATCCGGTTCTATTTTGGCGTTTTCAGATTTGCGTCGTTGAGCGTGTTGTAGCCCGGCCACTGAATCGTCTTTGCCATGCGGGCTTCCGGGTTCAGAACCACGCCCTGCAGCACCTCATCGCGAAAAACGTTGAAACCGGTTCGATCAACGATGTAGCCGATGTGTTCCTTCGGCAGGCAGCGCAGAATGTAGCGGTCGACATAGGCCATGGTATTGGCGATGACCTTCGTCACCACTTCTTCGTTTACCCGGTCGAGAAACGGCATCGCCAGACGCGGGTTCTTCTTGCCGGTGCGTCCCATGACCAGCAGCCGGTAATATTTGCCGGGTTTGCGGGTCCAGGCTGAGATCGGGCATGCGAGCACACACTCGCCGCAGCCGATACAGCGCCGCTCATCGCGCACCACTTTGCTGCCGTTCATGTCGAGAGCACCGGTAACCTTGCGCTGGCATGCTTTCACACATGCTTCGCAGCCAATGCACTGGTCATAATCGTATTCCGGAATACAGATGGCGATAATGCCGAAATCCTGCATGTGCGCCTTGATACAGTCATTCGGGCAGCCGGTAATTGCAATCTTGGTATGAAAATCGTGCGGGTAGACAACCGCTTCGATGCGCTGCGCCAGCCCCGTCGTATCGGTGTTGGCAAACGGACAGGTGCGGTTGCCGATGCAGGCCGAAATGTTGCGCATGCCGGCGGCCGGGTACCCTGCTGCCGGATTGTCGATCTTAACTCCATGTTCGAGTTCGAGCTCTTCGATCAGAGGCCTGAGAGCCGCGTTAACTTCGGCCATTTTCGCGAACGGGATATTCGGAATCTCAAAGCCCTGGCGGGTCGTGATATGCAGATTGCCATCACCGAACTGCTCGGCGATTTTTGCAATCCGGGCAATCTGTGAGGCATTGAGATGCCCACCCGGCACCCTGATTCTGATCGCCGTATAATTGCGGCGCTTGGTTATTCTGAAGGCGTTTTTGGTAACGGTTTTTCTGTTCAGATCGAGTGACATGGTTTACCTCTCAGTCGATAAGTGTCGAAGCGTGCGACAGATTCATTACCGGACCATCGACGCAGATGTAGGTCGAATCGATCTTGCAATGCCCGCATTTACCAAGTCCGCATGACATCAGGCGCTCGAACGAAACCCAGACATTGTCGACCGGTACACCCAGCAGTCTGAATTCGGCAGTCGCAAACTTCATCATCACCGGTGGCCCGACAACGATAACCTGATAGTCATCAGGAAGGTCGAGCTTCAACCGGCGAATATGCTCGGTTACCAGGCCGGTATCACCGTTCCAGCCTTCCTGGGGCTTGTCGATCGTCAGGGTCATATCGCATTTCTGCTTCCAGGACTGAATATCTTCGGTAAACAATATGCTTTCTTTAGATTTGAAGCCGGTAATCAGCTTCAACGATTTAACCGGCAGCGTGCCGGCAACGATCTGGCTGACCAGCGGCCGCACCGGTGCCGCGCCCGAGCCACCTGCAACGATGATCAGGTTACTGTTAGCGAGCTTTTCGACCGGAAACCCATGCCCGTAAGGCCCGCGAATAAACAAATTCTCGCCGACCCTGAGGCTCTGAATCGCCCCGGTCAGACGCCCGACCGCGCGAATTGTGAACTGCAGCCAGTTTTTGCCATAATTGCTGATTGAGATCGGTGCTTCACCAATCTTCGGCAGCGATATCTGAAAAAACTGCCCGGGCACCATGTCGAGACTCGCATCGACCGTCATTGTGAATTCAACGTCGCTTTCACTGACGATCTTCGTAATTTTCACCGGAAAAGGCTGATATGGATTTCCGCTCATTTGTCGCTGCCCCCTTTGAGAGTTCGGCTGAGCTTGTTGATGCAACTCGAAAACGAGATATATTCGGGGCAGACGTCGTCGCAGCGACCGCAGCCGACGCACATGTCGAACCCGAAGCGCTTTCTGAAATCATAAATCTTGTGAAAAGCCTTGAAACGCATGCGTTCGCCCTTGTTCTTGCGAAACGAATGCCCGCCGGCCATGTCAGAGAAACCATCGAGGTGGCAGCCATCCCAGACGCGCCGCCGTTCACCACACTGCCGGCTGTCGGCATAAAAAAGATCGACGGTGCTGAAGCAGCTGCAGGTCACGCACGAGGTGTTGCAGCGCCCGCAGGCAATACAGCGGCTGTCGTATTCTTCCCACATCTTGTGGTTGAACATTTCGGCCGGCATTGTCTCGACGGTCGGCAACTCGACCTGTTTGTCATTCTCGCTGACAAACTCCGGGGAAAAGCTGCCGGCGCGGCCCTTCTGCCCGAACAGACCTTCGTAGCGCTGATCTTTAATCTGCGCCGCGACCCGGTCGCCGGCAAAGCGCAGCGCCACTTCGTAATTGTCGGTAGTATTCGATTTCATACTGACACAGAAGCAGTTTTCGAATGATTCACGACATTCGATCATAAAGAAATGCAGACGCTGGCGCCGCCGCTGGTAATATGGGTCAGCCTGCCCGCCATTTTCGAGAAACATTTTGTCGAGACGGGCAATGCCGTTGATGTCGCATGGCCGCAGCAATACGATGATTTCGCCATTCTCTTTAAGCTGCGGCTGGCTGAATTCGTGATCGTTAAAATGAAAAATCGTTTCATCAGCCGGGAAAACCAGCGATTTTGGCGACAAGCTGCTCTTTTCGGCCAGTTCAAGCTCGTCTAACGAGGCCAGCGGCGCATATCTGACCAGGTCGGTATCAGAGAAACGCCCGCGGCCAACGAATCTCTTCGGACCATAAATCTGATAAGTCTTCTGCAGTTCGGCAAAAACGGCGGCAAATTCTTCGCGCGAATAATCGTATGCTGACATCTGCTGCTCCCTTAACGGTTTCTGGCGCGCCAGGCGGCCATAGCATCGCTGAGTGCTCTGAAATGGCCTACTTCTTCACCGATCAGGCGGTCAAGATCAGGAACCGCTTTTTCACTGAGAAGACTGTATTTGACCGATGTGTAGAAAAATACCGAATTTTTCTCGATCAGCATCGCTTTTTCAAGTATTTCCGGGTAGGTGTCGCCATCTTCGATCTGGCATTCAGTCGAAATGATGCGGTCTGAGGTCAAGGCCTGCAGATAGGCATCTGACTCTTCATCAGACTCTGGCTGCCTTTCATCAGAGCTCTTTTCGAATTCGGCAAGAATATCGCTGAAATGCTTCGCATGCCCTGCTTCCATTTCGGCCAGCTGCGTCAACAAATGCATTTCGCTGCCCGATGCCAGTTTGGCAGCATCAGCATAGAACCTGGCGCCGCGCATTTCGAGCTTGACTGCCGCCATCAACACATCAAAGGTATTAAGTTTAATCTGCATTCTCTCCCCCCCGTTGTGAATCTCTTCACTATTATGACACTCTTTTAGTAGTCTTTCAAGAATTAAATTAAAAAAACTATTTTTGCAGAGTTGCAGTATAATTTGCATATTCAGAAGGAGAAACTCCATGAAAAAACTTGCAGTAATGTTTCTAATAGCGTTTTTGGGCACCTGCTTTTCTCTTCTGGCGGCCACCCCGTTCACAGAAGACGCTGTAAAACCAGATGATTCAACCAATGTCGCCACCGGCGACAAAAACACAAAAGTTGATGACAAATTTCCGGTTGCCGGTACAATCGAAGCCGGCAGTCGCCTGCGCCTGCGCTCATGGCCATGGGGCGTCGTTCTTGGCCTCTTCGAACCCGGCAGTTCGGTAACCGTCACCGGCGTTTCGGGCGAATTTTACCAGGTCGAAATCAATGGGCAGAAGGGCTATATGCACAAGAACTACATCTCGATCCCCGGTGCCCCTGCCTCCCAGGAAGAACCATACTACCCGGGCGACACCCGCAATGGCGGGCACCTGTCAATGACAGAAGGCAAAACTGCTTCTGAAGAAGGTGAAAAGAATAAATCCAGCTCCAGTTCAAGCAGTTCTTCGAGCTCGAGCTCAGCCAATGACACTGGCGCCATCTCGACCTACAAGGGCGGCAAGCTTTCACCCGAAGAATTCTCAAGAATCTTCGGCCCGGTCGCCCGCGAAAATATGCGCAGAACCGGCGTGCCCGCTTCCGTAACCCTGGCTCAGGCAGCCCTCGAAACCGGCTGGGGCTCTTCGAGCATCGGCGACGCGAAAAACATGTTCGGCATCAAGGGTACCGGCCCTGCTGGCTCGATCAGAGTTTCGACCCAGGAATTCGTTAACGGCAGCATGATCACCATTCAGGACAATTTCCGCAAATATCACAGCTGGCAGGAATCATTCGACGACCACGCCAAGCTGCTGCAGAACTCACGCTATGGCTACGCGCTGCAGTACAAGAACAACCCCGACCGCTATGCCCAGGAAATCCACAAAGCCGGCTACGCAACCGACCCGAACTACGCTTCAAAACTGATCAGCATCATGAAAGCCAACAACTTCTACCAGTGGGACGTTAAATAACGAGGTAAATCAATGAAACGCATACTTCTCTCTTCTCTGTTCGCAGCAGCTCTGATGTATACCATACCGGTGTTTGCCGACCTTGAAGTGCCTGGCGAAGCCAACCCGGTTCTTTCTGAAAACTCGATCGTTCTCAACAAAGCCAAATTCAGCGTGATCAAGCGCATCGACCAGGGAACCGTCACCCTGAAAGTGCTCGGCGTCGACGGCAAAGAAATGTGGGCCTCGCTGCCCCTCGGCGAACAGGAAAAACTGTTCATCATCGACGGCGCTGCCAGCCCGCTCACTGTCAAAGACCTGACCGGTGACGGCGTGCCAGAAATCATCACTGCGGCCATGACCGGCCCCGAAACCAGCGCTCTCTACGTATTCAAATACGATGCCGCAGGCAAAAAGTTCGTCGGCATGAATTTTAAATACGAAAAAGAACAGCTGAGCCGTGATTTCATGGTTTCAGACATGTATCAGAAAAATGGCGAAGATATCGTCTTCATGCCCGAAAACCAGGTTCGCGCCCTCGGCAAAATCTTCAATGAAGACGCAGGCCCGACCGCCGGCTTCTACTTCTTCAAGCTGACCGGCGACGAATTCGTCTGCTCCGAAATCATCCCGGTTCCGACCGATGCCCCGGCCGACGCGCAATCTGAAGACGCTGGCGCTGGCGCTACCGCCTCCGCCACGACCGAAACCCCGGCACCGGCCGCCACTGACGCGCCAGCAGCCGGTAACTGATAAAAAGCGGCCCGCCTTTAAATAAAGACCGGGCAAACCGCGGATTATAGACCTGTTGTAAAAGTAAAATAAAAGCCCCCGACCGGGTCGAACCGGCCGGGGGCTTTCTTTTATTGCGTTCGCTTCAGGATTTATTCAGGAATCGCTACAACAATGCCGTTCTGTTCGACGATTTTAAAACCGGCAACAGTTTCGGCTGAGTATTTGCCGTTTTCGCCGCTGACTTTAACGGCCCAGCGATAGCGGTGATCTTTTTTCAGGTAGCCTTCATCGAAACCGATATGGCCATTGATGGTGGCAACTCTTTCCCAGATGGTTTTCTGTTCGGTGAGGTCGAAAAGAGTGACGGCGGCATAGCGGCTGTCGGTTTTCCAGGTGAAAATCGGCTTCAGAGTGGCGCCGACTTCAGCAAGGGCAAGAGCGGTCGGAGCTTCTGGCTTCTGAGCAGAAGGCACGTCAGCGATCTTCAGTTCAACTTTGAGGTTGCCGGCCATCGGCACTTCGGGGTGTTTCGGCAGTCTGACCTTAACGTAATAGAAGGTCGGAGTCAGCATTTCGCTTTCGATAACCAGTTTGCCCATACGCAGATCGAGGTTGCGGGCGACAAAAATCTTGCCCTGCATGGCGGCGGTTTCCGGCAGGTCAATGCGGTGTTCCCAGCTCTGGGCAACTTCACCAACCTTCAGCTGGTGAAAAAAGTTCTGCTCGATGGTCTGAGCCTGAGCTGCAAAAGCAACCAGAGACATGAAAAGAACCGCGATCAACAAATTAATTTTTCGCATTGAAAGCCCCCTCTTGTATAAAAAACTACCATGTAAGTTTACGTCTGCCCGCTGCACCCCAGAAAGGTATTTTTAATGCATATCTCCGGCAATGGTAAGTGCCGGGCAACAAAAATTCAGCTCCCGGCAAAGGTTACATTTTTTATGTAACGCCGTCTATTCGATCTCGGGGCGCATGCTGACGTCAGCGGGTTTTTCCTGAAGATATTCGGAGGGGCTGCCAGGCAGAGCAAAGTTGAGAATTATTGCTGTCAGGCCACCAGAAATGATGCCAGAGCTCAGCATGCCATGCAAAGACTGCGGCAGAGCTTTTATCAGTGCCGGTTCAAAGCTTACGCCCAGGCCGGCAGCCATCGACACTGCCAGAATCAGCGTGCCGCGCCGGTCAATATGCTGCGTGGCGATGATTCTGATACCCGATGCAGCAACGGTGCCGAACATGAGAAAAGTAGCACCGCCAAGAACCGGTGCCGGCATCAGAGTGGCCAGTCCTGAAAAATAAGGAATCAGGCCAAGAATCGTAAGAAAGCCGGCGACAAAATAACCGACATAGCGGCTGGCAACCCCGGTCAGCTGAATAATGCCGTTGTTCTGGCTGAAAGTCGTATTCGGAAAAGTATTGAACACCGATGCCAGCAGCGAATTGAAGCCGTCAGCAAAAACTCCGCCGGTAACCCGCTCAAAATAAACATCGCCTTCGAGCGGTTCACCAGAAACAAGAGATGTTGCCGTAATATCACCGATGGTTTCGACCAGAGTCACCAGATACAGCAGTGCAATGCCGAGAAAAACCGAAATATCAAAATTGAAGCCATATTTAAAAGGAACCGGAATCATTACCCAGCTGGAAACCGGCATGGCACCAAAGTTGACACCGCCCCCGAGGGCAGCGATGGCATAGCCGAAAACCAGGCCGACAAAAATCGAACTCATGCGAATCCAGCGGTTGTTAAGGCTGTTGAAAATCAGAATCGTCACGATGACAATTACAGCAAGCAACAGATTGTTCTGCACCACCGAAGCCGGAACATTACCGTTCAGAAAGCCGTCGATGACTGGCTGACCACCGGCACAACTCTTTACTGCCGAGCTGATCAGGGTCATACCGATAAGTGTCACGACAATACCACAAACCAGAGGCGTGATAAGAAGGCGCAGGGGTTTGATAAACCGGCTGCAGATCATTTCAATGAATGAGCCAACGAAACACAACCCAAACAGCAGCGGCAACGCCGACTCTGGCGAATTGCCGGCACCGATATGGCTTTTCCCGGCGGCGATGAGAACGCCGATAAATGCGAAGCTTGTACCTTGAATGCTCAGCAGGCCTGAGCCGACAAAACCGATTTTTTTGACCTGAATGAAGGTCGCAACCCCTGAAACCAGCAGCGACATGCTGACAATGTAACTGGTGTCAGCAGCATTAATACCAAGCACGCTGCAGATAATCAGTGCCGGCGTCATTATCGACACGACAATCGCCATCAGATGCTGCAGAGCGGCAAAAATGGCCTCCCCGAGCGGCGGTCTGTCGTGCAGACCATAAATAAGACTTGCCTTGATCGCTTCACGGTTCTGACTGCTCATGTTTTTTCCTGTTTATTTTGGATTCTCTCAAGCAACGAAAGATTTTACCATGCCCCAAGGCGCCGGCCGCAGAAATCTTCCAGATTGTGCCATGATTCTTATCATGTTTCTGGCATCGGGGCGACCGTCACGTCTCCTGCCCGGGAAGTGCAGGAGGAAACTGACCGCCGGCGCCAGGCAAGCGAAGAAGCAGACGGGTTCTCTCTTCGCCAAGAGTTTCCATAGTAAGAGTGCCGTGCATAGTCCGGGTCATCAAAGACGCAGAGTAAGCGCCCAGCCCGGTACCGCCTTTCTTGCCCATGGTAACGTATTTCTGGAAAAAGCTGTCACGGATTTTTTCTGGCACCACACCGTGATTCTCGATGACAATTTCTGCCCATGAACAGGCCCGCAGTTCAAGCCGAACCGGCTTTCCCGCAGGCGTGGCTTCCCAGGCATTCTTCAGAAGGTTCCCAAGCAGAGTGTAAATAAGCCCCTCTTCCCCTGTCACCATGAAATTGGCTGACTCCTCCGGGCTATTTCCATCGCAGCTCAGCTCGAGAGTCGAAGCCCGCGTCGACGCGAGTGGCTCCATATCGCGAGTCAAAGTCCGAACGATAGCGAGAAGATCGACCTGGGCCGGCTTGAGGCGGTAGGTTCCCATCTCCATTTTGAGAAGGTCGAGAGATTGATTGATCATGGTCAGAAGCCGGTAGCCGGAACTTCGAATAAGAAGCAGGCATTCCTTCTGGTCCTCGGTCAGATTAGTCGCCGAAAGCATAAGGCATGGAAATTCTATGATCGGCGTCAGAGGCCCCTTCAGGTCGTGACGGGTGATTCGTTCCACTTCTTCGCGCAACCGCAGATAGTCACGCAGCTGATCATTCTGCGCCTCAAGTTCTGCCTGGGCACGACGCATGGCCAGATGGGCCTGCACGCGGGCTCGCACCAGAGCGGGGCTGAAAGGTTTGGTGACATAGTCGACCGCACCCACATCGAAGCCTCTGATTTCGTCACCCTCCTGGTCGCGGGCGGTCGCGAAAATAACGGTGATCGAAGCCAGGCTCGGGTCAGCCTTGAGTCGACGACAAACCTCATAACCATTCAGGTCAGGCATTTCGATGTCGAGCAGAATAAGATCGATGGGACCGGCCTTGGCCATTTCCAGAGCCCGCTCCCCGCTGGTAGCCACTTTCAAAGTAGCCAGACCATCGAGAATGTTGCCCAGAAGATCGATGTTGCGGGGTTGGTCGTCGACAAGCAGAACGACCGGCTTCTTGGCTGCTGTTGTCATAAAAGATCTCTCCTGTTGTCTCACTTCATATGGGTTGTCGGCGGGGGTAGCATCGCGATAATACGGTCGAGCAGGGCGACAGCCTCTTCGAACCGATAGGCACCGATCACCTGCTCCAGCTCATGAGTCAGCCCGGAAAAGGCCAGCAACGCCGGTTCCATGGTTTGTAACAGAGTGGTTGCCTTGAAGTCGCTTTCCAGCAGAGCCTGCCGCAGCTCGGCCAGTGCCTCCCGATCTACAGATGCAGAAGATGGAAAGGCGGGTGCGGCTTCCGGCAAAGCAACAGCCAGGCAGCGTTCCAGGGAAAGTGCTGTCGTATCGAGTGCGTCGCGCAGTCTGGTCAGGCTGATGTCTGCCTGTTCAGAGCTCTCCCGGCGGCAGCACATTTCAAGATCAGCCGCGGCAACAGCCAACAGGGTAAGACCGAGATTGCCGGCCACCCCTTTCATGGCATGAGCCCGAGCCCGGGCTTCTGTCCACTTCCTTGCCGACAGCCACTGTTCAAAAAGCTTTATCACCCCATCGTGGTCATGTTTAAACTGTTCCAGCAGATGGCGCCAGCGGCGGCAACGGCCGCCACAGCGTGCCACGCCACCGACAGCGTCAAGGCCGGGAAGCTCCAGCCATTCCGCCGGGATTGCTTCATCGGCTGGAGTGGCGGTCGAAAGCATCGCCGACTTCACGTCAACTTCAGATGCAGGTTCAGAGGAACTCCGCCTGCTCCAGTGAGCCAGACAACTGTAGAGATCAGTCGGATTGATCGGCTTCGCCACGTGGGCTACCATACCGGCTTCCTGTGCCAGAGTGCGATCATCCACCGACACATCCGCAGTCATCGCAACGATGGGAAGTTCCGGGTGCTTTCCTTCAGCAATGATACGCCGGGTGGCCTCATAACCATCCATGACCGGCATCTGCACGTCCATCAGTACAATGTCATACCGGGCCTGATTGACCGCAGCCACAGCCGCAACCCCGTCTGCCACAACGGTAACAATCGCCCCCACGTCAGAAAGAAGATCCTGGGCCAGCTCCTGATTGATCGGGTTATCCTCGGCCAGCAGCACCTGCAGCCCCTGCAGCTTCGGCCGCCATTCTGCGGCGATCTTGACCAGACTGGTCGTCGTCTTGCGGCGAACACCTGGCCGGCCGAATATTTTCATTATGGCGTCAAACCAGTCAGATGCCGTTACCGGGTGCACAACCCGCGCTCGAATCCCGAGCTCGTGCATTCGTTTTTCTTCAGAATCGCAACCGGTGGAGCTGACAAAAATTACTGGCGGAAGATGCTGCCCGCTCGCCATTAATGCCTCAGCAAAACCGAGGCCGTCACCGTCAAGTAACTCCGCGAGAACCAGCAGATCAAAAGAGGCATTTTCAGAACTTTGCCTCAGCAACTCTCTGGCATGGGCACCATCTACCGCCTCCTCCACCTGAAAACCTAACCCTTTGAAGGTATCCCGCATTGATTTTAGAACGACTTCTCGACTGGCAAGCAGCAGAGCACGACCGCGCGGCAGATTCTCTGGAAGCTGCAAAACACGTTCGCGCCAGCTTCCGACCGGGAACCAAAGCTGAAACGTGAACTCTGTGCCGTGCGACAACCGCGACGAAACCTCCAGCTCCCCTCCCATCAGGCGCACAAGATTATGGGAGATGGCCAGACCAAGCCCCGAGCCGCCGAATCGTCGGGTAGTGCCCGAATCGGCCTGAGAAAACGGCTGAAACAGTCGCTTCTGCTGGTCGGGGGTCATGCCGATGCCGGTGTCGGATACAGCAAAACCAAGCCGGACCAGATCGTTTTCCTCTCCGAGAAGAATAACGCTGAGAACGACATGGCCGGCCGAAGTGAATTTGATGGCATTCGAAAGCAGATTGGTCAAAACCTGCGTCAGACGCAGAGAATCGCCGACCAGGGGATAAGGCAGACCAGGATGTATATCGAAAAACAGACTGATACCTTTATCACGGGCCACCTGTCTGAACAGACTTGCCAGATTATCGAGCATCTCACCTGGGTGAAACTCGGCCACCTCTATTTCCAGACGCCCCTCTTCTATCCTGGAAAAATCAAGAATATCGTTTATGAGCCCCAGAAGCAGTTTGCCGGAGGAATGCAGTCTTTCGACGAGTAAACGCTGCCGCTCGTTGAGTGAGGTGTTGGCCAGCAGATAGATCATACCAAGCACAGCGTTCATCGGGGTGCGAATCTCGTGACTCATGCTGGCCAAAAACATGCTCTTGGCCCTGGTCGCGACCTCGGCTGCGTCTTTGGCTTCTGCCAGCGCCGTTTCAACCCGCTGCCGCAGAACGATCGACCAGAGATCGTTGCCGATAAGCTGCAATTGTTCGACGTCAGATTGATCATAAGGCGTCGCCTTGTTGCCCACACCAATCACGAGGCGAACCTTGCCGCCATCGATCACCGGAGCTCCAATGTGGCGGATAAGAGGAATATGTTCACCGGGAACACCCTTTCGGTCGGCGAGATTCTGGTAATCGTTGTGGATAACCGGGCGTCGAAGCAGAATTGCGTCACCCCACACACCTGCGGCCGACATCGCATAATGGCCATCGGCGCTGGCGGAACATTTTTTCAGCGTCTCCGATGACCAGGCTCGCAGAGAAATCGTTTCCTGATCTTCATCGATGAAATGCAGACAACCAATCTCGCTGCCGGTCAACCTGACCGCCTCGTCGACACCCATTTTCAGAAGCTGCTCCTCGTCGAGTTCGTGCAATTTCTGACTCATGGCGAGCATCGCCGACAGACGCTGGTCGCTGAGAGACAATCGCCGATTGGCATTCTCGAGGTCGAAAGTGCGTTGTCGCACAAGCTCTTCAAGGCGCTGCCGATGCCCCTCCAGTTCCTTCTCGTCGTTGCGCATCCTGGTGATATCGCGCCCGACCCCCAGAACACCGATAAGACGGCCATCACCGCTGTAGATCGGGGTCTTGATCGTCTGTAAAAGTTCGCGATGGCCATCAGAGGCAAAGGTGATTTCCTCTTCGTTAATAGTAAAACCGCCATTGGCAATGGCCGCCTGATCTTTGGCCCTGAAAAACTCGGCCAGTGAAGCCGGAACGAAGTCAAAGTCGGTGCGCCCAACGATCTCAGACTCACTTGCGCCAAGAAACTGTTCAAAACGTCGGTTACAGGTCAGAAAAACTCCGTTGACGTCTTTCAGCCATACCAGATCAGGGAGAGTAAGCAGGAGGGTGCGCAGTCGGGCCTCACTCTCCTGCAAAGCCGCTTCAGCGATTTTCCGCCTGGTGATATCCTGAGCGAGGCCGATAATGCGTTCCGGCTGCCCATCGTCAGTATAGTGAATGGTGCCATGATCTTCAATCCAGATTGTTTTTCCCTGAAAAACAATCCGGTACTGGCAGAAATACGGAGTCCTGGTGGCCAGAGCCTTCTGAATGGCCGCATCGCTGAGCCCCCGGTCTTCTTCGTGCCTGATCGACTCCAGCCATTCGATTGACGGCTCGATCGAGGGCAGGCCAAATATCGAATAGATCTCGGGCGACCAATACAGGCGGTTGCCTGAAAATTCAAATTCCCAGACACCCATTCTGGCGGCACTCGTCGCCAGCCGCAGACGCTGTTCACTGTCTTCCAGCCGTTGCCGGGTCTTTTTGCGTTCACTTATATCGCTCCAGAGAGCCAGAATATACCGATGGCCTTCGACTTCTATCGTTCGCCCGCGAATTTCGACGTCTACGATGCTGCCATCCTTGCGACGAAGTCGACTTTCGAATACTCTCCCCTGATTTTCAGGGGTCGAATAAATCCTCTGGTAGATGTCCTCTTCTGTCATATCAATATGAGTATCAGGCAACCTGAGCCGGGCGTATTCCTCACGGGTGTAGCCGAGAAGGCTGCAGGCAGCGTCGTTGAACTCAAAAATCCGCAGAGTTTTCAGATCCGTCATTTCGATAGCGTCACCAGCCCGGCTGAAGATGGCACTCAACACGGCCTCTCGATGGCGCAGAGCTTTTTCAGCCTGTTTGCGGCTCGTCAGATCGAGTGCAAATAACACCACTGAACCAGCACTGTCGTCGAGGCGGCCGCCCCCGATCAGAATAGGCACTTGATGGCCGGCCCGATGGCGATATGCCTTCTCATAAGGTATGCAGAAGCCATTCTGCTTAATCTCATCGATCGCCGCCAGGTCGAGTTCACTGTATTCCGGGGGCGTGATCTCACCCCAGCAGATATTTCCAGACTCCAGGTCAGCCCGGGAATACCCGATAAGTGTCAGATAGGCATCGTTGGCTTCAGTAATGCCACCGACAAAATTCCAGACTGCCATAGGAACCATATCGTTCGTAAAGATGCGGCGAAAACGCTCCTCACTTCGCTGCAGCGTTGCACGCTGTTCAAGAAGAGAGGCGTAGGCCTGTTGTAGATCACGTGTGCGGGCCGCAACCTGACGCCTCAGCATAAATATCCAGAAAAGTGCGATCAGACCGATTCCGGCCATGGCGGCTAAGATCGTGGCAAAATCATGTATATAACTGTCCAGATCTGGCAGGGGCAGGCCGAACCATTTTTCCTCAAGTCCCTTCAATTCGACCTTGTCGATAGCTGCCATACCGCGTTTCACCAATTCGAGGGTCTCCGGGTGACCCCTGGGAACACCGCGACGGAATTGACCGGTATAAAGGCGAAAGGACCGGCGAAAATCGCTCTGCAACCCGAGCTTATTCAGATAGAAACCGGCCGGAATTTCGTCGACACAGAAAATTTTGATTTCTTCCCGCTGCGCGGCATCGAAAAGCTCGGCATAATTTGCAAACGAAGCATGGTGGGTAATACCGCGCTGATAAAGCATTTCACGGCAGGCATCCCCTTCCTCGACGCCGATGCGAAACCCTTTCAGGGTGTCCACTCCGGTGATGCCGCTGATGGACTTATGGGTGTAGACGCTGACAGGCAGGTCAGCATAGGGGTCAGTGAAATCGTAGAGAGGCTCACGCGCCGGTGTCTTGAAAATCATGTCGATGACATCAGCCTCGCCGGCCAGCACCTGTTTTTGCGCCTCATCCCACCGGGTGGCGGTCAGGATTACCGGAACGCCGGTCTTGCTTTCCCAAAGTTTCCAGTAGTCGACGAGGTAACCGATGACCGCGCCTTCATCGTTGCGGTACAAAAAAGGGGGAAAATTGTCGTCGGTAATGACCCGGAGTTGAGCGGGCTGACCTGCCACAGCGATAGCTGGCAGCATGGCAGACAGCCAGATCACCATAATGGTTGCCAGGAATCCAGAATGATATTTGCATGCTCGCCCGAAATTCATATTGAAGCGGTCTCCTCTGCTGGAAACGACACCAACTTTCGCCTGAGTAAAGAGCGATCACCCTCGAAAGATCCGTCATTCAGTTCAGGATGGATTTCTACCCATCTCTAATTAAGATTTATCGCACTCTTGTTTTTCTGTCAAAAACTTTAGCTCCCACAGAAACAGGAATAAGCAGTCGGTCACCACAGTTTCTGTTTTTGAACGCATCTCCCGTTAAATTCCTCATTGATTTTTTTGTTTTCCCACCGTCTTCATATTGCCACGGAAATAGAAAAAATGTAAGAGTTTATACCAGATTTTAACTCAACATCGCTCTTTATTCTCACACAAGTCGCGATTTGTCTTGATTCAGGCAACCACGTCATCTCGAAACATGCTCCAATACAGACAACCAGGAAACGACAGTTTAAAATCGCCGGGGCTGTTGTTTAAACCCTTAAAAAGCTGCTGCATGACTTGACAAAAAAAAAAATCGCGGTTATGATTCATTTGTTCTGCAAACCAGCCTGGTTTGTGGCTGTAAACCGGTTTCTCTGGTGGTTTTTCCGGTCTGCGGCCCGTTCGCGAAATCACCCCGGACATCACGCCTTTAAGGATTTTTCTGAATGAACATTTACGTTGGTAACCTGCCCTACAGTGCAACCGAAGAACAGCTCAAAAACATGTTTGGTCAGTACGGTGAAGTAACGAGCGCAAGCATTATCAAAGATCGCGACACCGGCAGATCAAAAGGTTTCGGGTTTGTTGAAATGCCTGACAATTCAGCCGCCGAAGCAGCCATCCAGGCCCTGAACGAAGCAGACATGAACGGTCGCAACCTCAAAATCAACCAGGCTCGCCCCAAAGAAGCCCGCAGCGACAGCAGACCCCGCGGTGGCGATCGCGGCGGATATCGCAGCGACAGAGGCGATAGAGGCGACAGAGGTGGTCGCGGCGGTTACAACGATCGCGATGATTATGATGATAAGGGCGACCGCGGCTATCGCGGCGGCAGAGATCGCTATTAATCCAGATTTAACTGGCCGCCCCGCCTTAAGGCAGGGCGGTTTTTTATTTTAGCGCTTTAGCGAATAAACCATTTCGCGGTGCACAATACCGGCCTCGACAAATTCGTCGCCAAAAGCAATGAAGCCCATTGCTGCATACCATGATTCAACCTGCTTCTGAGCATGAATAAGTACCTGCCGGCAGCCGGCGATATTCTCCGCCTGCCGCAGCAGTTCAGCCACGATCAGATTGCCAAGACCGCGGCCGCGAAATTCCTTTAAAACAGCAACCCGGCCAAGCCGCATGGTCGAACGACTCTGCGGGTCATGGAAAATGCGCCCGGTACCTGCCGGCCTGTCGTCAACCCGCAACAGTACATGCGTGGAAACAGCGTCAAATTCATCGCGCTCGAGCTCGACCGGGACCCTCTGCTCTTCGACAAAAACCGCTGTGCGAATCTGCATTGCCTGCACAAACTCTGGCGCCTGGCCAGAAAAACTCACAACGGTCATTGCAAACTGCTTCATTTTCAGCCTCCATTGTCAGCTACAGCAGCTTATCAGTCACGGGCATCCTCATGCACAGCCGGCTCCATGGTAAAACCGGTGAAACCGTAAATCATCGAAACAATCGGATTTATCAGATTCAGAAAGGCATAGGGCAGATAAGCAAACGGATGAATGCCAAGTGCCGTTGCCATGAATGCCCCGCAGGTGTTCCATGGAACCAGCGGTGAGGTGAGAGTCCCGAAATCTTCAAGGCAACGCGACAGGTTCTTCGGTGCCAGTCCCTTTTCTGCAAAGGCATCTTTATAAATGCGCCCTGGTATGACAATCGAAAGATACTGATCGCCGGCGGCCAGATTACAGAAAACACAGGTGAAAAAAGTCGCGACCACCATTGAGCCGGTAGAACGGGCATAGGTTAAAATTCTCAGGGCGATAGAGTGCAGCATGCCAGAGCTTTCCATTACCCCGCCAAGAGAAAGGGCGATCATGATCAGCGAAATCGTGCCCATCATGCTTTCGAGCCCACCGCGGGTAAGCAGCTTGTCAACAGCCTCGACCCCGGTTTCTGAGACGAAACCGGAATGTGCCGCCTTGATGATTGCCGCCATACCGGCATTTTGAAAGACAGCCGCGAACAGGCCACCGAGCACCACTCCGCCGAACAACCCCGGCAAAGCAGGTGTGCGCATTACCACCATTCCGATAACCAGAACTGGTGGAATCAGCAGCCAGATATTGATCGTGAAGTTTTTAGACAGTGTGTCGAGAATCGTGTTGATGCCAGCAGCATCAAGTTCCTTACCCGCGAAGCTCATACCCATGATCGCATAGATCACACATGCAATCAGCATGCTCGGGCCGGTTGTCCAGGCCATATGCCTGACATGATCGAAAAGCTTCGCACCGGCCATTGCCGGCGCCAGATTGGTAGTGTCTGACAGCGGTGACATCTTGTCGCCGAAATAAGCGCCAGAAATGATGGCACCCGCCACCATGTTAACCGGTATGCCAAGACCGGAACCAACGCCGATCAGAGCGATGCCGACGGTGGCGGCAGTGGTCCATGAACTGCCGGTGGCGAGCGAAACTATGGCGCAGATAACACAGGTTGCCACCAGAAAAATACCTGGCGAAATGATCTTCAGGCCATAATAAATCATCGCCGGCACAATGCCTGCCAGCACCCAGACGCCAATGATACAGCCAATGATCATCAGAATCAGAATCGACTGCATGCCCATGCCAATCGTGGTCAGAATGCCCTTTTCGACTTCTGACCAGGAAAACCCTGACCGGATGGCAACAATCGCAGCGAAAGCCGCAGTAAGAAGAATCGGAATATGCGGCGAAGCACCCAAATACATCAGGCCGCCAACCAGCGAAATGATAAGAAAAATGATGACCGCCAGGGCCCGTGAAAAAGACATTCTGCCCCTACCCTGTTCCATTGAAGTCTCCCTGAACTCAAGTATTTAATTTTACCCTGTAATGATAAATGCGCAGCTTCTGTTAACCAACATTTTTCTTCTTTTTGTATCTGCGATCAACGCAACAATGACTCAGACAGGTTTTTAATCACCCCGCATCAGAGGCAATACAATGAATAAACCCACATATTCACCCGGTATTTTGACATATGCGTTGAAAAAAAGCGTTCGGCAGAATTTTCGAGATAATTAAAAAGCAACAATTCAACCATGGCGCAATAAAGATTCTGGTTCACGAATTCCTCACCTGAAGCCCGAACTCCGTAGTTTATTTTCGGCGCTGTTGACATTTCTATGTTTTTCGGCTAAAACGGACTGACTAGTCAGTCTCGTATTTTTTTGAAAGATTTATCATATGGCACGCAAACCGACCAAACAAGACCTGCTGCTCGAAGCCGGCCTCGACATCTTCTACGAAAAAGGCTTCGACCGCGCCACGATCGACGATATCGTCAGTCGCGCCAACTGCGGCAAAGGCACATTTTATCGTTACTTTACCAGCAAAGAAGCCCTTTTTGACGCTCTCGAAAACCGTTTTCGCGACTATCTTCTTACCGAACTCGAAACCTGCTGCCCCTACACCATGCCCCCAGCTGAATTCATGCAGGCAGCCATGCAGATCACGATCAGGATTTTCAAACAACACCAGCGCCTCGGCCTGGTTAAGTTTGCCCGCGACCAGCAGACCGGCGACCGCGCCGAAAATTGCCACCCAAAACACCTTCCAAGCATCGTATACCTGCACAAATACCTGCAGCAACAGATCGAAAAGGGTAAAATCAAACCTTTCAAGCCAGAAACAATAACTTCTACCCTTTTTGGCGCCGCCCATTTCTATCTTTTCCGCGACTACAAACTCGGCCTGCCTGTCACCAGTCAGGAACTCGAAGAAACCGTCGAAATCATTCTCAAGGGAGTACTGCCACAATGATTCACCGCAAACTGATTCCCGCCCTCATGCTTTTCTGTCTGCCCATGACCACTGGCTGGTCAGCCAACCTTTCAGAGCTGGCTCAGACAGCGCTTTCGCGCAACCTCAGTCTGCAGATTTCCGATCTGGAAATCGAGCAAAGTTCTATTGAAGAAAAAAAGGCATTCAACGCAATGGTTCCTGACGTTAATTTCAACGTCAGCAAAACCCACAAGGATTTTAAGGACGATTATCAGAAAAAAAGTCCGACCAGTATCGATAACATGCTTAGTTACTCGCTCAAATTGACTCAGAGCTATCCTGGCCTCGGCCGAATCCCGATGATTCAGCGTGAAATCACCGCCCTGAGATCAGATATTAAGAAAACCTACAAGGAAAACCAGAAAATCAAGGTGCTGCGCGATCTGACCCGCATCTACTTCAAGATGGTACGCGACCAGGAACTGATGAAAATTCACGAAACCGATCTGATTCTCATTGGCGAACTGATGAAAGTTGCCAAACTCAATGAAGAACTCGGGCTGGTACTGCACAACGACATTCTCAGAATCGAAGTTGAGCAGTTGAATTCTAATTCAGAGCTGGTCAAAGCCCGCAACAGTTTTGGCGACCTGAAATACGATCTCGCCGCCGTTCTCGACATTCACAACCCAGAAGAAATCAAGCTCGACCTGGCAAAGGGCCTCAGATTCGCGCCGGCCAGCCATACCACCGAAAGCCTGCTTCCCGACCTCTTCAAGATCGATAATGACATCAATCTCGCCCGCACCGATCTGCAGATTCTCAACAAAACGGTAAGATCGGCCCGCAGCGCCAATCTGCCAACCCTGACCATCGATGCATCATACAACCACGGCCGCAAACTCGGCCCGATCGAAGGCACCCGTGACTTTGCCACCACCTTCATTCTCAGCACGCCCGTCTATAATGGCAATGACATTGAAAATGCCGTCAGACTGGCACAGAAGTCAGAAGAAATAGCGAAACTGCGCATAGAAGACCTTTCCAATACCAAGAAAGCCCTGCTTGAAAAGGCAGTCGCCGACTACAACGAAGCCCTTTCCCGCATCAGCTTCGCCGAAAAAATGGTTGAACAGAGTATTGAAAACATGCGCATCGTGTTTACCCGCTATCAGGAAGGGGCCTCGTCGATCGTCGAGCTCATCGATGCTCAGCGCCTGCTGACCAACTCGTCGCAGACCGCGATCAAAGCCTTTTATGACGAACGCGAGCGCCTTGCCGAAATTCTGCTGCTGCTGCACCGGTTTGACGAACTGTTCAATCTCGACCAGAACGCCTCGGTTCTCAACACCGACTTTCTCATGCAAACTCTGAAACTTGGAGAAAACAAATGAAGCCTCGAATCATCGCCTGCCTTTTCTCTCTGCTGCTGTCTTCTGTTGCTGTTTTCGGACAAACCAGTGTTGTAACCGTCAAACCACAGTCAGGAACAATCAGAAAACTCCTGCAATTCACCGGTGAAACAAGACCCGTCGTCGAAGCCTACGCCGCCGCCGACGTCAATGGCCCCGTTTCGCAGATCATGGTCGAAGACGGGCAGAAAGTCGCGCTTAACCAACCCCTCGGCAAAATCGACGAGATTCGCTTCGCCATTACCCTGCGCCAGATGGAAGCGGCGCTCGAACGTGCCAAACAGCAGCTGCAGGATGACGAAAAAGATTACGAACGCAACAAAACCCTGTTCGACAGCAAGGCGATCACCCAGAAGAGCCTCGACGCCGCCCTTACCAACTACATCAAAGGTAAAACAACGGCAAAGCAGGCGCAGGCCGATTATGACAAGGCAAAACTCGATCTCGACCGCTGTGTCATCAGATCACCAATCGCAGGCTATTTCGTCGACCGCTCGATCGAACTCGGCCAGGCGATGGCCCGCGGCCAGAACATGGGTAAAGTCATCGATCTCGATGATATCTACGTCGATGCCCGCATACCTGAATCTGAAATCAGAAATATCAGAAAAGATCAGAAATGTCTTATCGAAGACAAATATGAAGGTATCGTCGAGCATATCGATCTCTACGCCGACAATTCACGCTCCTTCAAAGTGCGCATAAGAGTGAAAAACCCCGATCTGTTTTTCCGGGGCAATATGTTTGTCAAAGGGCACATTACCCTCGAACAGTTCGACAATGCACCACTCTTTCCGTCACAGGCCATTCGTAATTTCCGTGGCGACCTCTACGTCTTTACCGTCAAAGACGGCAAAGCAGTGCGCAACAAAATCAATCTGATCGCTCAGGAAGGCGAATCGAGCTATGCCGACCCGATGGGTCTCGACAGCGAAATCATCACCGTTGGTCAGGACAGCCTCGACAACGGCAGTGAAGTCATTGTCAGAAACAATGGAAATGGCAACGACAATGGTCACCAGAAACCAGTCGACGGCGATGCCGCAAACAAGTGAACCTGAAAGAGTAATATGAGCATACCAAGAACATCAATCAATCGCCCCATCTCGGTTACCATGCTGATGCTTGGCATGGCACTGATCGGCTTCGGTGCCTTTCTCACCTTCAACGTCGCGCTTTTCCCCAATATCGATATTCCGGTCGCTTTCGTACAGGCCCCCTACCCCGGCGTCGATCCTGCCGAAATTGAAACCATCGTCACTAAAAAGATCGAAGACGAAATCAACTCGGTCGAAAATATCGATAAAATCGAATCCTACTCCGCCGAAGGTTATTCGCAGACGGTAATCAACTTTAAATTCGGCACCGATCTCGATCTGGCCGCCGTCGACCTGCGCGCCAAAGTTGACCAGGCAAAGCGCAACCTGCCCCGCGACATGGAACAGGTAACGGTTTCGAAGGTTGACATCAACGCCTTTCCGGTTCTGAATATTGCGCTTGGCGGCAACTACGATCTCGTCGAACTGCGCCGCATCGCTGACCGCGAAATAAAACCGGCTTTTCAGCAGATCAGCGGCGTCGCCAACGTCGAAGTCAAGGGCGGTCTGCAGCGCGAAATCAGGGTCAAAATCAGCCCTGAACGCATGCTCGCTTATGAACTGACCATCGATGACGTAATCACTGCCGTCAGCAAAGACAATCAGAATACGCCGCTTGGCAATATCAACGAAGGTTCTTTCAGATACCTGCTGCGCTCGGAAGGGCAGGTCTAAAACCCGCAGCAGCTTGGCAACATAATTATCAAAGAAATCAACCGCCGGCCGATCTATCTGTCAGAAATAGCCACGATCGATGATCAATACAAAGAAATAGAATCAACTTCGCGCATCAACGGGCAGCCTTCGGTTACCCTCGAAATCAAAAAAACTGCCGACGCCAACCCGGTTCTCATATCTGATGCTGCTCAGGCGTTGATTCCAAAGCTTGAAGAAAAATACAAGGGCCGCCTGACCATCATCGTCGGTAACGATCAGACCGGCTTCATCAGAGACACCATTCAGATGGTTAAAGATAATGCTCTGGTGGGCGGGCTTCTGGCAATCATTGTTCTCTTCATCTTTCTGCAGAACTATCGATCGACTTTCATCATCGGAACCAGTATCCCGCTGGCCATCATTTCAACCTTCGGCTTCCTGTCGTTCCATGAAGACATTTCGCTCAACCTGATGACTCTCGGGGGGCTCGCCCTGGGCATCGGCATGATGGTCGACAACGCCATCGTCGTCATGGAAAACATCTATCGTTTCTATGCCGAAAACCCGCAGGGCGATCGCATAGAACTGGCAACCAAAGCCTCAGAAGAAGTTTTTATGCCGGTTCTCGCTTCGACCGCCACCACAGTTGCGGTTTTTCTTCCGATCGGCTTTGTGCCGGCAGTGGTTGGTGAGATCTTCTTCAACATGTCACTGGCAATTATCTATTCGCTGCTGGCATCGCTTCTGGTAGCAATCACCTTTCTGCCAATGCTCTGCTCAAGATTTCTCGTGCTCGATGGCCTTTTCATTGAAACGATCATCGTGAGAATGTACAAAGCTCTGGCTCAGTGGGCGCAGAAGCATCCGCTCAAATCGATTACCGCTTTTATCAGTCTGTTCTCCCTGCCGGCTATCGGCTTCTATTCTGGTCTGAAAAATCCGGCAGTTATCAGTCTGCTCGAAAAAACACCACTGGCCGGGCACGCCTTCAGTCCAGGCTTTGACAGTCTTTTCGCTTCAGCTGCAATTATTCTGACCATTCTGCTGCTGCCTCTTGTAATCGCCGCTCTTTTCAAGGCATTCAACTTTCTCACTGCGAAAATCCTTTTTCCGATCATTGACGGCCTGATTATGAATGTTCTTCGCGGCCTGTATCTGCAGGTTCTCAAAGCGCTGCTGAAACACTGGTATCTGCGCCTGGCATACTGCGCGGCAATCTTTGCCCTGTTTCTCATGGCAATCTTCAACCAGCCGGCGATGAGCTTTTTCCCTGACATGGACCGCGGCGAAATGACCATCGAGTTTGAAACCCCTGAAGGCACCAGTGTCGAAAAAACCGACGAAATCACGAAACAGATAGAGTCGGCTCTTCTGCAGATACCCGAAATCAGCAAAGTCATCACCAACTCGGCCGTCGGTAAAGGCACCCTGGCGGTCAAACTGACCCCCAAAAAAGAGCGCACCAAAGCGACAAAAGATATTATCGACCTGGTTCGCCCGCAGGTCGACATTATCCCCGGCATCCGCACCATCGACTACAAAGAGCCCAAAATGGGCAAACCTTCGCGCGGCAAATCGATTCAGATCGAAGTCATGGGCGACGACTTCGAAGTTATCGAAGAGATCTGCCTGCAGGTCTACGAGCGAATAAAAGACATTCCCGGTCTTAAAGATCTCGACAACGGCATCAAAACAGGGCGCCCCGAATTCAGACTGGTTTTTGACCGCGAAAAGATCCGAGATATGGGCCTCAGTCTCGTTAAGATCGCCGAAATGGCCCGCAGCCATGTTTACGGCACCCTCGCCGGCAAATACCGCGAGAACAACGACGAATTCGACATTCGCGTCGAAGCTGCCGACCTTTCGAAAGATAAGATCGCCAAGCTCAAAGACCTCGAAATCTCACTCGAAAAGGGAAAATTCATCAAACTCGGTCAGGTGGCGAAGTTTCTGCCTGCCACCGGTTACAGCGTCATTGAGCGCAAAAATATTGCGCGCCGTCTCATCGTGCAGGCCAACCCCGATGAACGCCCTATCGGTGCAATTACCAACGATATCAATGAAAAGATCAAAGATATCAAAATGCCTCCGGGTTACGTTATCAACTTCGGCGGCGAAAACGAAGAAATGGTCAAGGCCTTCAAATATCTTGCCGTTGCCCTGCTCGCCTCGGTTCTTCTCGTTTACATGATCATGGCTTCGCAGTTTGAATCTCTGCTCTACCCGTTCCTGATCATGTTCACGATTCCACTGTCATATATCGGCGTTGTGGCTGGTCTGCAGATCATGGGTTTTGCCTTCAGCGTCACCGCAATGATCGGCATCATCATGCTCGCCGGGATCGCCGTTAACAACGGCATCATCCTTATCGAGTTCATTCTGCAGCGCCGGCGCGAGCTGAACGAAAGCGATTTCGATGCCGCCATGGCCGCCGGCAGCCTGAGATTCAGACCGATTCTGATGACAATGATGACGACTCTTCTCGGGATGTTTCCTCTGGCAATGGGCATTGGCGCTGGTGCAGACTTCTACCAGCCGCTGGCAATATCCGTTTCAGGCGGCCTGCTGGTCTCGACAATGATTACCCTGACGTTCGTTCCGACCATCTTTATCATGGCCGAAAATATTATCAGCTTCATCAAATCATTCATGGCTGATTTTACCAGATAATCCACAGGCAGATTTACAGCTGAAGCGGGGGTTGCACAACCCCCGCTTTTGTTGTACACTGTCTGCCCACAGATTAGAGAAACCAAAAAGGATGACTATGAAATCACAGCAGAATAAGTTTGACGTATCGATCAATTCAGAAATCGGCGAACTCGAAGGTGTTATTCTGCACACACCCGGCCTCGAAATTGAAAACATGACCCCCGGCAATGCCGAGCGCGCACTTTACAGCGATGTTCTCAACCTCTCGGTCGCGTCACTCGAATATGACCAGCTGCGTATAGTTCTCGAAAAACATACAAATGTTTTTCAGGTCAGAAAGCTTCTTGAACAGGTTCTTCACAATTCCAAGGTCAGAGCCAGTCTGATCGAACGCATCTGCCGCAACGAAAACGCCCTCGAAATCATGCCCGAACTGCAGGCCATGAAAGAAAAAGAACTTTGCCGCTGCCTGCTCGAAGGCGTTCTGATGAAAAAAGACAACCTTTCACGCTTTCTCAGCAACGAACGCTACTCGCTGCGACCTCTGCACAACTTCTTCTTCACCCGCGACCTCTCAGTCGTCATCAATGACTGGGTAATGATTGCCCGCATGGCAAACAAAGTCAGAAGCCGCGAAGCCATGATCATGGAAGCAATTTTCGATTACCATCCGATGTTTTCGGTTAAAACCCTCAATATGCAGGCCGTCGAAACTGCTCACATAGAAGGCGGAGACGTGCTCGTAGCCAGAGATGACATTCTGATTATCGGTATCGGCGCCAGAAGCACACCTGAAGCCGTCGATCTGCTGGTCGAACATTTCAAAGCTCTTAAAAAACCTCAGCATATACTCGTTCAGGAACTTCCTCTGATACCTGAATCTTTTATTCATCTCGACATGGTCTTTACTCTGCTCGATCATGACACCTGCATGATTTACGAACCGGTCATCATGCAGCCGAACCGCTATAAAACAGTATTGATCAGCATCGATAATGGCCAGGTCAAAATCTCGGAAGAACGCAACCTGCTGACTGCACTGGACCGGCTCGGCATGCCGATGATTCCGATTCTCTGTGGCGGAACCTCCGACTCATGGATTCAGGAACGCGAACAGTGGCACAGCGGCGCCAACTTCTTCGCCATGGGCCCCGGCCGCATCATCGGCTATCGTCGGAATATCAACACGATCGAAGAACTTGATCGCAAAGGCTTTGCTATTATCGATGCCACCGACGTCGTAGAAAACAAGGTCGATCTCAATCGTTACGGCCGTTGCGTCATCACCATCGACGGTTCAGAGCTGGCGCGCGGCGGCGGTGGCTGCCGCTGCATGACCATGCCCATCCGCCGCAAACCGGTTTAACCTGAAGTTTTCAAAGTCTGATTGGCAAACAGTCTCTGACATGAGATAATGATCAGAGAGGTTATATGCAGAGTCAGCAGACAACCAGCAGCCTGACCGAAAAACTCACGCTGTTTTTCATGATCGCTGCCATATTTGCGACAGTTTTATGGGGTCTCGAATCATGGTTCGAAACCCGCATTAATTCATACCAAAACGACCTGCAGACCCGGCGCCGGCAACTGACAGAAAGTATTGCCGCTGTCACCGAACCAGAACTTTTCATCACCCGCAGTATCCTGCCGGTGCTGCGCCAGGTAAGCGAAAATCCGCAAATCGACCTCGATAAGCTGCGGTCACAACACCTGCAGAAAAACCACCTCGACATGACCATGTATCAGTTCGATGCCCGAGGCGAACTGACCAGAACCGCTCCGACCCGTGCTCCCAATCTGTGGTTGATGCGCAACCTGTTCACCAGCCTGCGCGAAACCGATATCCGCAAGGTTTCGCAGGCCCGCAAAGGCCTCGACAAAAAACTCGAATTCGCTTTCGGCTTCGGCAAAGATCTCAACTCGATTCGCGAAAACCCCGAAACCATAATCAACACGGCCTCTGGCGACAAAGAGGGCATGCTCGCCTGGACCAGTCGCCCGAACGGTGGCCTGATCATCACCTGCCAGGAAGCCCCCAAAGCCCGCGACATCTTTCGCTTGCGGCCAGAGATTCCTTCATCAGACTCGACCCTTGTCAAAACCGGCATCCTGGCAACCGTCAACAATGGTCTCACATTGGCCGGACAGGCACACGCCTTTCTGGCTCGGGCCGGCCTCGATACCGGACAATATGCCGGCCAGCAATGGTTTTTTGTCAGCACTCGCAGCGCCCGCAAGGTTTTTGCCGCCTTCCGGACACTGCCATGCCCGTTCACCCGCGCTCTACACCTGATCAGACTGGTAATCGCCGCAGCCGCCCTCGCGATCATGCTCTTTTTTGCCATTGCCGGCACCAGCATGGCTGTCAGCCTGAAAAAACTGGTTATCACCATGTTTTTCGCCTCGTCGTTGATACCGCTCAGTGGTATTGCCTCAACGACCCTCGACAACCTCGATGTTTTCACACAGATTCACAACAACAAAACCAGAGCCGCCAAAGAAGAGACTCTGAGCAACATGGTACAAAACTTCAACAAACACCTGGCCTCAAGTTCTGCAACCCTGGTTCGCCTCACCGAAAACCCGGGCAACGGCGGCAAAGACCCGTCGACTCTGCAGATGAACCGTGCAATCACCGCCATTTTTCCAGAAGCGCGCGTCACCCTGCGCAACTCCGCCGGCGATCTGATCTTTTCCAACAGCCCCGATTTTTCATCAGGCCGCGAAACGGTTTTCAAATCACTGTCACGCCGCCTGGTCGAACGCTACATCCCCGAAAGACTCGATGAACACAAATACAACGGCAACCCGTTTTCCGATTCCATGGTTCGCAAAGATGACATGGGTTTCGGTACCCTGCTGAACTACCCGAATCGACTGCAGTTCGTCAGAACCGGCAATTCCGAAATGCTGCTGTTTTACCGGCTGCTGCCGGCTGCAAAAGGCCCCGCCGCCATTGCCCAGATCGAATTGTCGACCAGCGCCACCGTAAAACGCTACCTCAAAATCGTCGGCCGCCAGCCGATCACCGTCGACAACAATGCCATGACGATCTCAGCCTTCTACCCCAAAGGCTTCCGCTGGTCACTGCCCCCATCTGCCCAGCACCAGAAAAGAATCCTGCAGATTGCCGAAGCCGCCCATGTAACCGGCAAAGCTCAGTTCAGAAGATTGACCGGCGATGTCGACGGCTTTGCCTTATGTATCCCCGCTTCCGAACTGGCGGGAAACTGCCTCGTAGCCTTCAGTTCAGCCCAGCCACTCGACGAAGCACTTGCCCGCATGAAAATCCGTATTCTGACAGGCACCGTCATTGCCCTGATTCTCCTGATCTCTGTGGCAACCTGGATTTCCCGGCAGCTGATCAGCCCGCTCAGCGACCTGGAATCCGGTATCAAAGCTCTGGCTGCCCGCAATTTCGAAACCCGTCTCAGTGTCCCCCCCGGCAAAGATGAGCTCTCGCAACTGTTTCACGCCTTTAACGACATGATGGCCGAAAGCTACGACATGCAGATCGCTCACAGCGTCCAGGAAGGCCTGGTGCCCAGCGAATTCCCGGAAATCGCTGACTACAGCATTTTTGGCATGCTGCAGTCAGCATCCGATCTCGGCGGCGACTGCCTCGACTGCTTTCTTCTTCCCAATGGCCATCTGCTGTTCCTCGTCGGCGATCTGACCGGTCATGGTGTCGGATCGGCCCTGATGATGGCTTTTGCCCGCGCCGTCACCTTTCACTGGAGCCAGAAAGGCAACCTCACCCCCGCCAGCCTCGTCGATCAGATCGACAACATGCTGCGCGAAAACCGCACCGAACGTATGTTCATGGGCATCATCTGCGGCGTGCTCAACCCCGAAAGCCACGAAATCGAACTGGTAACCAAAGGGCACATCTACCCGTTAAAAGTTTCGGCTGACGGCAAATGCGCCTGGAAAGGCCAGCCGGCCTACCCACTCGGCATTGCCCGCCAGACTGCAGCCACCTCGTTCAGATTCACCATGAATCCTGGCGATGGACTGCTGTGCATGACCGATGGCTTTCTCGAAGCCTACAACCGCCAGCTGCGCACCATAGGTTTCGATGGCATCGAAGAATGGGCGGCCGCAACCGCCGGCAACGATGCCCGAGGCTGGGTGCAGGCCCTTGAAACCAGATTTAAAACCTGGTGTGATAACCGGCAGTCCGACGACATTTCGATCTTTGCCCTGAAACGCCAGGCGGAGGCAGATAAGCATGTCAGCTGATAAACGACGCCTTTCTGCATCTTTTGGCCGGCTCGGCCTCATCTTTGCCGGTATTCTTCTGCTGTTCGTCTCATTGACCGCATCGCAGACCGCCGAAAAGCTGCAGCGCGAACATGAAAGACAGTTGCTGAAAACCCTCGAATACAGCCTTGATCCGTTGATTGCCGCCACCTCTGATGAATCGTACATTTTCAACCGGATTACTTCTCTCGTAGAAGCCGCAAGAAGCGGCGGCATCGATGGCTCCGGACTTGCTGAAGCCGTCAAAACAGCCTCCGATACTTTCAGCGTGTCTGTAAAAGCCTTTTTTTACAGAAACATGCAGCTGCAAAGATCTTTCAACGCCTCATCGACTGAACTGCCGTTGTTTGAAAGTCTTATGGCTGACCTTAACCAGACCGAAACAGCCTTTGAAGAAGCACAGCGGCGTGTACATCAGTCACTGCTCGACAATTTCGGTTCCGGTCATCGGTTAGAATTGATGAGCGCCTCCCGGGGTACACAGAAACGTTATAAATTCCGCGAGGCAGATCAGTTCTACTATTGGAACAGCTGGCCAGACGGGCTCGGAGTTTTTATAATCGTCACCGGCTTTCCCGATTTTCTTGAGCGATTCGCAAAAATCGAAACCGACCGCAGAATCTTCGGCGCCGGCACCCCTTCAGACGGCCGCTATTCTCCACCGGCCGGCGTTACTGCAGACCAGACCGCGGCCGCCCATATCAAAGCCAAACTCAATGGCCAGAATCATACCGAAGCCTTCGACCGCATCTGGCTGTTCCAGGAAGACGAAACCGGCAGCTTCTGGTGCCGCGTCATGTCATTGTCTGAGGCAGCACACAGCCGCCCGGTATGGGCCGACTGGCTTTTACTGTTGTCAGAAGCCCTGCTGCTCGTTTCTGTCGTTTTCTATCTGACCGCCATTGCCGGTCTCAAACCCGGTGCCTCGGTTGCTGCATGGCTTGATTCGCTGTCGATTCGTTACCGTCTCATGGGTCTCTTCTCCATGGCCTCGGTTTTTCCCGTGCTGCTGTCAGTTCTGATCGGTGCAACTTCGCTCGCCGACCGGCGCGAGGTCATAGAAAACAGCGTGATTGCCGAATCAATCTCTGCCATAGAACCGCTAGAAAAGATGTACAACATCCGCATCGCTCAATCAGAGGCTCTCGGGCGTGACATCCGCCAGGCACTCCTCACAGAGCCACCCTCCGAAGAAATGTTCCAACGCTACCTTAAAAAGCATTCGCTGCCCAGATTTCTTGCCCGTCTTGAGGTCAGAGACGGTGACGGCCAGACAATCTTTTCGACCGATGACCGCCAGGTGCATGGCGTTGCCGAAGCCATGGATATTCTCAGCCGCATGACAATCAAACTGCACTCGCCTCACAGGATGAGCCCGGCTGCCGCCACCAGGGTTTCGCCCGCCGAAATCGTCAGCGAATCGGTCATGTCGACAGACGAAATCGGTATGGCGACCATCATGCGCCTGCGCGGCCGCCAGTGGCACTTCCACATGGGCACCTTTCCCACCACCTGGTTCTGGGATGTTTACCCTGAGATAGCCAGCGGGCCGGGCTTCATGTGCCAGACCAATCAGCTCCTCGAAATCTACCTCAAACAGGTCGAAGAAACCCTTGGCCAGGCCCGTGTCAGCAGCGACACCCTACAGCTGGCAACCGAATTGAACTACCATTTCAGCAGCTTTAGAATCTTTCCGAACTACAGCTTTCTTCCCGAAAATAAACTGCTGAAGGCCGCCATAACCAGTTTTCGCACCAACCGGGTGCTGTTTCGTGAAATTGAAGCCGCCGGGCAGAAATGGTGGCTGACCTGCAAACCCGAAAAAAATATCAACTCGCACGTTTTTATGCACCTGATCTCGCAACCGGCACGACTGCAGGCTCTGGAACCTTTCAAATGGCGCCTGCTGGCCGGCGGTATTTTTGCCCTGATCATCTCTCTGCTTGGCGCCATGCTGATTACCAGGCTGATAATTCTGCCGGTCGGTGACTTGAATTCTGGTATAACCGCGATCAGAGAGCGCCGCCAGGATTTTCGCATTCCTTTCCGCCGCGATGACGAATTTGGTGCGCTGGCAAACGCTTTCAACAAGGTTATCGGCGAGCTTAAAGAGCTTGAATACGGCCGCATCGTCCAGGAAAGCCTGCTTCCACGTGCTGCAATCGTTCCAGAAGGCTATGACATCGCATTCTTCAACACTTCGGCAACCGACCTGGCCGGTGACTACCACGACTGCGTCAGACTCAACGACGGCCGCCTGGCAATGGTTCTCGGCGACGTCACCGGCCACGGCATATCAGCAGCACTGGCGATGGCGATGGCCAAAGCCACGGTGAATTACGCCGCCGCTGACGGCAAATTGTTCCCGGTCGGAGTTATGGATATGCTGAACGCCCTGTTTAACCGTGAGCTCAAACCGCGGCACAAATTCATGACTCTGGTTACCATCGTTCTCGACCCTGCCAGCGGCAAAATCGAGGTCGATAACGCCGGCCAGTCATACCCGAGGTTTTACAAAGCCGCCGAAGACTGCTCAGAAGAAATCGAGCTGCCAACCATGCCGCTCGGCGCCATGAAAAAACGCCGCAGTAAAATCGAAACCCGTGTAATGCGATCCGGTGATGCCATGATACTGTATTCTGACGGCATCATCGAATGCAGCGACGCCACCGGCGACATGTACGGCTACAATCGCTTCAGCGACAGTTTCGAACGACTGATGCGTGCGAAAACCCCGGCAGACAAAGCTCTGCGCGAAATGATGTGTGAGCTCGACACTTTCAGAGTCCCCGGCCCATACCCCGACGACGTCACTCTGGTAATCATTCGAAAACTCTGACCCTCTTTAATTTGAATCAGTAGTTTTCTCGTCATTCGCGTGTAGACGAAAATCTTGTCTGCCCTGACGTTTAATGGCGCCTGCCTGTTACCCCACATTATGTGGCAAGGACCATCCAGCATGCAGGTAATCTGCCATGGCCGGCATCTTGTCAAACTTCACCAGGCCGCTGAAAACTTTATCATCAAGAATCAGGCATAAGAAAAGGGCCCGGAAAACCGGGCCCCAATTTTCAACTTAACGCTTAGAGATTTACGGAAATTACTTCTTGGTGCGGAGAGAATCGTATTCCTTTTTGGCTGCGTTCATCGCTTCGGCAACCTTGAGAGCGTCATCCTGGCGACCCTGGCGCAGCATTTCGTTATAGAGTTTGTAAAGTTCCTGATACTTGCTGTAGGCAAGCGCAACTTCTGATTCATAATCACCAACGACTTCGCCACTGATGGTAACAGTATCGTTCTGGCTGGCAGTCGGGGCGGGAGTAGATTCGTCGCCACCGATGGTAATCACACCACCGCCAACCGGTACGCCAGCGCCGGTGGGCATTGCGATTTCGGGCATATTGGCCGGGCCATCTTTGCGGAACATACCGGCGATTTTCTGAGCGGCCCAGTTACCGAGGTAACCACCGACCATACCACCGACAATTGTGCCCACGGGGCCGAGGAACGAACCAAGAGCGGCACCGGCGGTAGAACCAATAGCCTGACCGGTTACGCCAACCCAGTCAATTCTCTTGAAAGCTTCGCGGATCGAGAATTTGCCATTCTTCAGGTCGCCGGCGACATAAGCACCGACTGAAGAACCGACGATTGAACCGAACGAAGGAGCAAGGGCGCTGAGAACACCACCGACAACCGGTACTGCGCTCAGGAACGGAACAAAGAATGAACCTGCAGCTGCACCGAGAACGGCACCACCGACGCCACCGGCGAATTCGGCGCTGCATACGGTCTTGAGAGCTTTCTTCATGCTGGGCTTTTCACCGCGCATGATCTGGGTAGCCAGGTCAACACCAACGGTGATACCAGCGGTGATAAGAATGTTCTTGGCACTGAAGCCTGACTTGAGGCTGTCTTTAACATTCTGAATACCCTGGTTGGTCATACCCTTACCGGTTTCGTAACCGGCTCTGAATTTGTCACCGACAGTCGCCTTGTTGCCAGAAGCCTGAGCGGCGTCATCAGCAACCGAACCGGCACCGGCAGCACCGGCCTGAGCAACGTCATCAGCTGTTGAACCAGCGGCAGCCACATCGTCAGCGGTTGAGCCGGCGGCGGCAACATCGTCAGCGGTAGAACCGGCAGCTGCAACGTCGTCAGCAGTTGAACCGGCGGCCTGAGAACTCTGTGAGCTCTGAGAAGAAGAACCTGACTGAGCAACGTCATCAGCAACTGAACCACCGGCGGGCGGGTCCATCAGACCGCGCTTGATAGCTTCTTCGTGTGAAATGAAGCGGCCGGTCTGCGGATCTCTGGGGTGTCTTGCGGCATCCCAGGTTGTTTTGGTGGTTGAAGTTTCAGAAGTGGTGGTAGTGGTAGTCTTGCTGGTTGAAACATTTGAAGACTGACCGGCGGCGGCCACGTCATCAGCAACGGTGCCGGCACTTACGGCATTACCCTGTGAAGACGAAACCGGAGCATTCGTATTGCCGCTGGTAGAAGTAGAACCAGCCTGAGCAACGTCATCTGCTACCGAACCGGCTGATACGTTTGAACTGCTCTGAGAGTTAGAAACGGTTGAACCTGAGCTCTGAGTCGAGCCGGCAGCCACGTCGTCCGCCAAAGAACCGGCGGCAGCAACGTCATCTGCAGTTGAGCCGGCAGCCGCATTGGTGCTGCTCTGAGAATTTGAACTGGTTGAGCCTGAGCTCTGATTTGAACTGCCAGAAGGCTTGCTGGTTGAGGAATTGCTGGTCGAAGGCTTGGAAGAACCAGCCTGAGCGACATCATCAGCTACCGAACCGGCACTTCCGGCAACGCCGGCATCACCAAAAATAAGCTTGGTGTACTGGCTCATTTCGAGGGCAACTGGTTTGCCATCGACAAAACGAACATTGTAATGGGTAATCTGGGTGCCTGAGCGCACCGATACCCACTGGCCCGGGGTGACGTTCAACGTCTGGTTCCCGACTCTGACCGGTATGGTTTCAACCGCCGCCATCAGAGGTGCCTGAAACAGGCTGGCCAGAAAGAAGAGACACATCAGACTACTGAGAACTCTAAGCGTTTTCTTTCTCATATTCTTTCTCCTTCTGGAAACATCGGACACAAAATCTGTTTAACCGACAAACCCACCGGGGTACCGGCGAGCTTTCATTTAATTCTACTGATAGTTTTGCTTTCCGCAATACTTTTAGAGAAGAATTTTATGATTTCATGAAGTTTGTCAAAGGTATTTTCTAAAAGATTACATAAAACAAAGCTATATTCTGTTTAATTATAATGACCTTCGCCAAACCCACAAGGGTACAAAGCAAAATTCGGCATGCCGTCGACCTTGGGAGAGATACCGGGGCCTGGCTCGAATCAAGCTTGTTTTTGCGGCTTCTTGACTTTGAATTCAAACGATATCATTGTGACATCGTCATCAGGCATCAGGCCACCAGCAAAGCTTTCTATGCTTTCATGAATTTCAGAATTCAGCTGATTGAAGTTCTTGTCTTTGCAACTGCCGATTGCCTCTAACAGCCTTTGCAAACCGTATCTTTCGCCGGACCTGTTAGCCCTCTCGGTTATGCCGTCGGTAATAAGAAAACATCTGTCACCATCCTGAATATTAAAGCGCTCTTCAGCAAGTTTGAGCATATCAGTTGAAAACATGCCAAGTGGAATGCCTGCTTCTTTACCAACAATCAGTTCACCGGTCTTTTTAAGAACAATCACTGGCGGATGCCCCGCATTGACGACTCGCATCAGGCCATCCTCAGAGATATTAACAAGAATGCCTGACAAATAACGATCTTCTGGCAGCAACTCGTCAAAAACGTCATTCAGATGTTCGAGTTGCCTGGCAAGCGAAGGCTCATGAACTATTTGATCAAGACTCATCTTTGCCATTATGGTTGTAAAAGCTGCCGCAATGCCATGCCCGGACCCGTCGCCTATGAAAATTTCGTAATTACCGTTCAGCAGAGACTGCGACATTTTAACAAGATCACCGGAAACATACGAAAGGGGGTTGTAAACGACGTGAAGCTCAAGAAATGTGGGCGGCGAATGACTTAAAAACAAGTGTTTCTGAAGTTTTTCTGCAACGACCAGATCGGTTTGCATATCTCTGTTCTGCTCTGAAAGCCTTGAATTTGCTTTTTCCAGAGCGAGGGAGGCTTGCATAAGCTTACCTTCCGACTCTTTAAGGCTCTTGTTGAAAATAAACAGACCTGCAAGACCCGCCAATATGGCACAAGCGTGCGTAAACCACAAACCGGTATTTCTGTTCCAGTAGTCCTGAATGGGCAATTTTATCTTTGTAGCCCCGATGATCTCACCCTCTTTGAAACCAGATGAAATATGACACCTGACGCATTCAGCTTCTCCAAAAGATGCTAAAAGATAAACAAATTCTTTTTTGCCCTTTCCATCGATGATATAGGAAGAATATTCATCGCCTTTATTTTTCAAGCTCTCGACAGCAGAGATCTCCCAGTCTGTGGCAAGATTGGCTTTATTGAGAGGTCTCAGGCTGATACAGCGGAATTGCGAACCGGTTTCAGCCCTGGCCAGCTCAGACATCTGCGAAATCATCACAGACGAATTCACCTTAGTGAGAATGACCCCTGCCGGTGTCGTCAAATCTCGGTCAGCCAGCTTGATATATTCACTTGGCTTGAAGGTATCAGTTACGGGAGCATAAACCATTTTATGCAGACGATTCCATTTGCGCATAAGAGACAACTGCCTTGCCAGCTCTCTCGCAGAAGACCTGGCAAGTATGAAATCGTGCTCTTCGCTGACTGAAAGATTGTGGTGCAATGAAAAAAAGCAGGCTGCAACCCAGAATATCCCGGCGATGATTATACCTTTGTACATAATCCCTGCCCGCACCAAAAATTAGCAACCTGTCACATAATCCCCATGCTGTGTCATTCAAAGCGAGCACTTTTGATGATAGCCAAAACAAGTAAGCACCGCAACAAAATAATTTTGACTCAGCAGTTTCCTGGCAAAATCATAGCTCTGCCAGACAAAAATTACGGAACGGATATGGCTATCAACCGCTGAATTCAAGAGCAACAAAAGTGATGTCGTCATCAGCTTTCTCCTCTTCGGCAAAAGCATCATTCTCGGCTACCAGTTTCTCAACTAGATCTCCAAGATCATCGCCAGAATTGTTCTCAATAAAATTCAAAATTTGGCCCTTGTCGAAAAAATTCCCCGCTTTGCTTCGTCTTTCTGTAATGCCATCTGAATACATAAAAATCCGATCACCTGGCAAAACCTGAAATTCAGTGACCGGTATCAGGTCGGATTGATCGAGACCAATGAATGGCCCCGCATCTTTTAATTCGCACGGCAGCCCCCCGGATTTGTGCAAAATCGGAGCCGGGTGACCGGCATTGACAAATGCGACAGTTCTGGTTTCTGGGCAGTATTCAAGATAAATCATTGTAAAATAAAGATTGAACCGCTCGATCGGAAACTCTTGTTCAAGCCTTTGCAGCAAAATATGGAATTTAGAAGTATCAGCCGCTCTCAGTGCCGAATCGATGCCAAATTCGTGAAGATTCTGGGCAACTGCGACACCCATCATGGCCGAAGTGATTCCGTGGCCTGAAACGTCTATCAGAAATGCAACGATTCTGCTGTCAGGAAGAGAGAAAACACCAAAAAGATCGCCGCCCGCGCATCCGTAGGGTCTGAATTTCCACGCCAGCTGCCAGCCTGGGAATGTCGATTCCTGAGGCAGAAAGCGGCGCTGCAGCCACCCGGCTGCACGCATATCCCTTTCGAGCTCTTCCTTCTGCTGGCGGATATTTCCAAGGAGCTCCTGTATTTTTCCGGATAGTCGACTCAGTTCATTTAGACCAGTTGAGGAGTTATCACCGATGACTTCACCCCAACAGAATACGGCATTGCCATAAAGACATGAAAGCACACGGCAGGGTCGGCCTGAAATAGCCAGACGCAACAGCACAGGCCCAGAGTTTTCTGCCGCCTTCAGGTCTTTCAGATGCAGACGCAGCTCAGTCGGGTAAGAATGAAGAAAAATTTCTTCGATCTTCCTTTCCCTGATCTCGTCAAACTCACAAAGAATGCGGTTAAAACTCTGCGAACAATCCTGCACCAGGCCATCAGAATCAAAAACTACCCAGAACACTCTCTCTGAAAATTTCAGGAGATGCTCAAGTGATGCCGGTACAGAAAAGGCCGAATCAGGCATTCTGCCACTCCCGGGCTTTTTGAACTGCAGCAGATATATCATCGATTATGTTTAGATCGGCAAAATAGCTTTTGGACTCGGGAAAAAGATCGAACACTGCTCCCCCTGCAATGATCGGAATATTGCAGAGTATCGGGTCGGCTTTGAAGGCCTCGACTATTCGCCTCAGATAGTGCAGATAATAAGGCATTGTTAAAGAAAAACCAGCAAAATTGGGCTTTGTTTTTCTTGCCGTCTCGATAATTGTCATGATTGGCATGTTGGCACCCAGGCATGTAACTTCCCAGCCACTTACTGCCAAGCTGTGCGAAATCATACGGGCACCGAGGTCATGCAGCTCTCCGGCTACCGATGCAATCATGGCCTTGCCGACAACCCTTCCGGTGCCGGGGTTTTTTAAATGCAGTGTAGATACTACGGTCTGCGCAACCGAAGTTGCGATATGCTCTTCAGCCACAGATATCTTACCCTGTTCCCACTCCGTTCCGACCCGGTACATTGCAGGCCGCAGTGTAAACTGGTAAAACTTGTCAGGCCTTGAATCTCGTGCGAGCTCATACTCCCCGATCTTGAGAGCCTCATTGATATCCTTACGCATAACGGCCTGATAAAATTTATGCACATTATCATCTGAGACAACGCTCTGCCCGTTAACCGAAATGTTCTCTGCAACTCTGACAAAACGCTCATGGCGCTCGATCATCCAGTCATAAACCGGAAAAACAGCTGCTGCGTCAGCCGCATCGAGTTCAATTTTTATAGCATCCTTCCAGGCATGCAGTTCAGCCGGGAAATAGTCGAAAGAAAAACCGTAATTTCTGTAGGTACGACACACCCACGGAATTACAGACGCCAGGAGCCTGAAAGCATTTAAACAAAGAACGGTCGTTAAAAACATTGCATGATTACGGTGATTGTCATGCATCATTTCGACCGCATTCAAATTGCCAATCAGTTTTTTCAGATCACTGCGTCCGGCCAGAGCCTGATTGACCCTCTCCACCAGCAGCCCTTTTCTCGCGTCAAAGGCCTTTGCAGCAGCAGGAGGAATCTTCGACAAAAGTCCAGACTCGTTGATCAGATCCTGCATCAGAAATACCCCCACCAGTTATTTTATTATTGAGTATAACAAACTTTCGAAAAATGTGCTTTTTGGAGTTTGCACAATTTTTCCTCAATCTGTTAGAATGAATTTAATAGAATACGAGTTGTGTGTAATGTGACAAAGGTTGGATCATGGCTGAATCACACCCATTTGAGGATTTTCGCGACGCCAGCTTCGGGTTTCTGCTCATCAGCCCTTACATCTCCGAAGAAAGCGGCTCCGCAGACTTTACCGTTCTTGAGATAAACAACAGTTTTGCAGCTGCTGCCGGAATCGACATGCTGCCGCCCGGGCCCGAGCTGTCTGCGAGAGTCTCAGAGTGGCTCGCTACTGATCCGATGTTCGCAAAAACGCTGAGAGAGGTCATGCACTCACATTCCGCCAGTGAGTTCATTCACTTCACAAAAGCCACCGGCCAATGTTTCAGAACCTTTGCTCAGTCCCTGCCTGGCGGACGGATATGTATATTTATGCACGCTATCAATGACCAGCAGCTGCAGAGCGAGCTTTTTGCAAAAAAAGCTGAGCTTGAAACCATATATGCCAGCTCGCCTCTGATGATATGCATTGTCGATGAAGACCAGCGACCGGTTTATGCCAATCAGCAGCTGCTCAATTACCTCGGCCGTTCGTTCGAAGAGATTCGAGAAACGCGGGCCTGCGGTTCATTTGGCTGCGTCAATGCCAAAAATGACCCAGGAGGATGCGGTTTCGGCCCGAACTGTTGCAATTGCCAGATAAACAAGGCGATTCAGGAAATAAAAAAAAGCGGCATCAATCAAAACGACATACAGTTCTTTACAACCCTTGAGCTGCATGGCAGACAGGTAAAAGCCTCGCTTCAGGCTAACCTTGCACAGATATCGCTTCCTGGCAGAAATCTTTATTTAATATTTTTTCAGGATGTATCCGACCGGCAACAGATGTTTCAGGCTCTGAAACAAAGCAATGAGCTGCTCGAAGAGGCACATAAACTGGGGCAAACCGGTCACTGGGAATACGATTATGCCACTGAAACATTCTTCTGGTCGCATCACCTTTACGAAATCTTTGCAATTCCGCCCGGCATTGCCATCCCCGGCATTCAGACCGTTCTTTCACTCATCCATCCTGCTGATATAAGCGACTATCAGCCCCTTCTCGATAACTGCCTGAAAAACCATACCGGCTTTGTCAGTGAACACAGACTACTTACCAGCACCGGGATCAGATTTGTTTTCGAGCATGTCCGTATTGCCTGTGATGATGCCGGTAACCCGCTTAAAGCAATTGGCCTGCTTCTCGATCTGACTGAGCGCAAACACCTCGAATCTGAAAAAAAACAGGTTGAACTGGCGCTGCAGGATCGCGAGCAGATGCTGAATGCCATCTTTGAAACCGCGAATGTCGGCGTGATAATGCTCGCCCCCGACGGCAGATACCTGTTGTTCAACCCCTGGTGGCAACAACAGCTTGGCTACGGCAGCGAAGAGCTTCAGAGTCTGAGTTTTGCGGATTCAGTTGCCGAACACGACAGGCAAACGATTGTAGACGCCCTGCACCAGGCATTTCTTGGCAAAACCGGCTCATTCAGTCTCGAAAAATGTTTTGTGAAAAAAAACGGCTGCAGCTTCTGGAGCAATCTTTCAGTCGCGCCGCTGAAGAAAAATTCCACCGAGGGTATCAGCTGTCTGATTGCGGTTATCGTAGACATCACCGAACAAAAAGATGCTGAAGAAGCCCTTAAAAAAAGCAAAGAGCAATTCGAGCTGGCGGTGGCCGGCAGCAATGACGGTATCTGGGACTGGAAAATCACGACCAACGAACTTTACCTGTCGCCACGCTGGAAAGAGCTTCTCGGCTACAACGATTCTGAGCTGCCAAATGAATTCGAAACTTTCAGAAAGCTGGTTCACCCCGAAGACATACCCCGGGCTCTCGGCTGCATCGAAAAATACATCCGCAATGAGCTTGGAGCCTACGACCAGCATTTCAGAATGTTCCACAAAAATGGTTCCATCCGCTGGATAAGAGCAAGAGGAGCTGCCGTGCGCGATCAGAGCGGGCGACCTTTGCGCATGGCAGGCTCACACTCCGATATAACTGAACTCAAAGCAGTCGAACGAATTCTTGCCCGTGCAAAAGAGATGGCTGAATCGGCCAACAAGGCAAAATCACACTTTCTCGCCAACATGAGCCATGAAATGCGCACTCCACTGAACGGGCTGGTTGGCTTTACCGAACTGTTAAAGCAGACAGAACTCAACGCAGAACAGAAAAGCCTCGTAGAAAGTACAAACCTCTGTGCACAAAGTCTGCTGGCACTCATCAACAATATCCTCGATTTTTCCAAAATCGAAGCTGGCCATTTCGACCTGTTGCTGACCAGAGCCAGCGTTTTTTCAGTAATCGATCAGGTCAAGGAAATCATCAAGCCGCTTGTTGACCGCAAGCAGCTCGAACTGCGTGATAGGCGCGCCCGTGATATCCCGCCAATTGCCATAATCGACCCCGATCGCCTGAAACAGGTGCTTTTGAATCTGCTCGGCAATGCCATAAAGTTTACCGAAAAAGGGCATATTGAAATCTCTCTCAGCTATGAGGCATCAGGCCCCACAAAAGGCGCTTACCATTTCTCAGTCAGCGACACGGGCATCGGAATTCCCGAGGCTCATCGGGAAAAACTTTTTCAGCTTTTTTCACAGGGCGACGAAACAATCAGTCGCAGATTCGGGGGCACCGGGCTTGGTCTGGCAATCTCAAAACTGCTGGTCGAAAAGATGGGCGGCAGAATCAACTTCACCAGCCAGAAAGGCATGGGGTCGACCTTTTTCTTTTCTATTACAGCTGAAACTTTCAGCGACGACCAGAACCTGGCCCAGTTTCAGAAAATAATCGACGACGAAAAAACGACTAAAGAAATCCGCAGTTGTAAACTTGAACAGAAACCGGTTCAGATTCTTATCGCTGACGACATACCCAATAACCGCCTGCTGGCAAGACTGATGATTTCGAGGTTGAGGGCAAATGCGATTTTTTTTGAGGCCGAAAATGGTAAGAGCGCGGTCGACATATTCAAAAAACACGCCGATATCAGCATGATACTGATGGATATCAGCATGCCGGTTCTCGATGGCCGCAGTGCAACAGTTGAAATCAGGAAAATTGAGGCCGGGTCAGGCAAAAAAGTGCCGATAATTGCTTTTACCGCCCATGCCACCCGTGAAGAACTAGAAAAAGACATTCTGGCCGGCATGGATGACTGCCTGGTTAAACCGGTCACCATGCAAAATCTGGCCGGCTTTCTCGACAAACATCTTGAAGGCGTCTCTGGTGATAAATTCGAAAATTCTCATTCAACCCCTGGCAAAGCAAGCTTCAACCGCCAGGAATTTCAGGAACGGGTCGGTTCAGACCGAGAGGTCTGGGCTGCCCTTTTAGATGGGTTTCTGGCTGACGCCGAGCCAATGATGAATAATCTCGGGCACCTCGTAGCAGCAAGAGATTACCCCGGCTGCAAAAGCCTCGCCCATGCGCTCAAGGGGGCGGCAACCAACATTTCTCTAACAATCATGGCAGAGCTTGCCAGAGAACTCGAGTACGCCGCCAGAGACGGGATGGCAGACCTCACCGAAATTTTTGCTAAACTCGTCAGTGAATGGAGCACAACAAAGAGTATTCTGCAAAAAGAACTTGCAGGCCTTGTACCCCTCAACCGCGAGCAATAGCTTCTTCAGCGCCAGAGTTCCGGAAAAAGCAATTTCTGGGTTTCCAGATCGAGTCTGGAGTCCATGACCCGCATTTCGGTTGCCTTGAATTCAAGCAGCGCCCGATTACATTCTTCGTTCCAGAGCGTCGGGATCTCGGCAGTTTTCAGATAACCCAGCTGCTTAAGTCGACCCATAACGGTCTGAGCATGCTTCAGATTCTTGAGGTCAAATACGGTACCCTGGGCAAACTGACCTTGCCCGGCAGGTTTCTGCCAGGATTTAAGAATGTCCTCGGCATCCAGTTTCAGGTTCAATTCGTGTATCTTGAGATCCCAGAAAACGGCCTCACGATCGGCAGGCTCACATTCGTAGAACTCACAGCGGTCTTTCCAGTCCTGGCGCAGCCTTGCCAGGCGATTTTTTTCATTCTCGCTCAGATTCATTGCAGCCAGATGATCGAGCCTGATCTTCTGAAAAATCACATGTCTGACCTCTGGCAACATCAGCTTTCGCCCATGCGGCCGAAATGGCGGCCGGTATTCGGCCAGTCCCGAACGGCTTTTTATCTGCATTGGCTCAAGTTCGATCGGAGAAGAATAGGTTTCCTGCTCATCGACCTTTACCGAGGTCTTGGGGCTGCGAAAAAGAGCCCCGCCTCTCACAGGTTTTGCATTCTTTTCGCCCGTGAGTTCCCAGGCAACAAAGCTCAGAGTGACACTGAGAAGAACCATCGCCACACCAATGGCCAGCATCGAGCGGATACGCATTCTGATCTTCGCGGTTGCCAGTTCCTGCAGCTGATTTAAATAGAGCTTCTCATAAGGGCTGTCGACGACAGTGAGTGCCTTGGCTACCCAGACGAGAATTTTTGAATAATCTTTGTGCAGCAAAGCCTCATCGATGTTTCGCCAGCAGTGGTTTCTCAAAAAGAAGGCCTGGTTTTTCTGCATCTGGTCATAGAGCCAGCCTTCGGGGCGTGATGCCTTTACCGTCTCGAGAGCTTTCAAAAATCTGACCGACTGCTCGAAGTCAGAAAAAACATCGTTCAGTTTGATTGCCAGCTGATTCATCAAGCCCCAGATGATGTCTCTTGCCTCTGAATCCTGTAGTTGCCGGGCAAGCTCGGCAAAACATCTGAAAAAATCACCCGCCCGACCGCGACCGGTTTTATGAAAAACTCCCGACATTATCTCGGCAGAGAAAAGTGGCAGATTCAGGCTGGTCGCCCGAAAATGATCTTCAAATGCAGCAATCGCCGACAGCTGTTCGGCTCCTGCCTTTTCTTTCTGCAAAATTCGGCGGGCCTCTTCGAAAAGTGAAAAGTCGATGGCTGCGACAAAGCGTGTTTTTGGCGGTGGCGGAAAGTAATACTCGGGAAAAATCGAAACGACGCAGACGAGTACGTCTTCTGCCTGCTCCTGAAAACCGTTGCTCTCAAGAAACGTGACCAGACTAAGAAGCCCGCTGAATATCCGCCTGGAATATTCTTCCAGTTCGGCGTCGGCAATGCTGTCCCAGGCTGCCAGGTGTTTCGCCAGATCCGCGATGATCCCGGCCTTTTCAGGGTATTGATAAACCTCTCTGATCGCTTTGAGAACATCGCCCAGTTTTTCCGGTGGATTTTTCATGACGCCCCGCAGTTAAAAAATTGCACTTTCTGCTAAACTACAATCAGCACCGGCTGCAAAGCAAGTAAAAACAACCGCAATTCTGCTTTTTGTCACAAAAAAACAGCAGATTTTTAGACTTTCCAAATAATCACAAATTAATTATAATACTATTGTAATACAAAAAAAATTAACATTAAGTCCGTTGGGTTTGTTTCAAAGATTTATGGAAAACGACTCGATCAGCAAAAATGGCGACCAGCAGGTACAGATTGGCCTGGCTGCTGAGAACCCGTCAACTGATTCGCATGGTGGCAGCAACGAAGATTCTTGCTCCACCTGTAACTCAGAGTCGACTGCCGTCTCTTCACGCCAGCTGATTTCCATCATCCAGAAAAATGTCGGGCAGGCAGCCCAGAGCGAACTGTTGGCCATTTTCAAAAGCCTTAACCTTCTCAAAGAAGAGCTGCGCAACCCGCATCATGTCGATGCTCTTCAGCAGATTCAATGTTCTGCCTCTGCCATCATGAATCTGATTCAGAATGCGATGGTTTTCTCTCTTCAGAAACCGCACGGCATAATCCTTGCACCAGAGGTATGGTCGATGCGGGCTGAATTGAGCTGCCTTTTCAGCCAGCATTCCTTCAGAGCACGCCAGAAGGGGCTTTCGCTGAAAATCAATATTCCCGACGAGCTGCCCGATTCGTACCTTACCGATCCGGCCAGAATCAATCAGATTATGACCAATCTGATCGACAACGCCATAAAATACTCTGATTCCGGTCAGATTTCACTGAATGTCGAACAGCTTTCGAAAGATCATGAAGAAACCAGAATCAGATTTACCGTCACTGACTCCGGTAGAGGCTTGAACGCCAGACAGATAGATTCAATTTTCAACGAATGCCAGCCTTCCTGCCCGGGAAATGAAGAAAAGAGCGTCAGCGCCGGGATCGGCCTGCTGATTACCCGCATGCTTGTCAAAAAAATGCGCGGCTTCATTGGCGTAAAAAGCTCTCCTGGCATTGGTTCCGAATTCTGGGTTGTCCTGCCGCTGAAAAATTTTCATCCAGACACCCATAAAGCCGATGAACAAAGCATAATTACCGGCAAAACCATTGCCGATGCCCCCTCTTCTTCCGAAAAAATGCCCGTCCCCAGAGTTCTCGTTGTCGATGACGTCGAAATCAACCGCAAAGTCGTCGGCGTTCTTCTGAAAGGTCTTGGCATCATTTCTGAATACGCTTCAAACGGTAGAATCGCCCTGGAAATGGCCTGTAAAAAAGATTATGATCTGATCCTCATGGACTGCATCATGCCTGAAATGGACGGCTTTGCTGCGGCTGAAGCGATCAGGGAGTTTGAAAGCGGGCGACAGCACCGGGCTCTGATTGTCGCACTGACATCGCATGATCTAGAAGGCACCAGAAGCCGATGCCTGAAGGCCGGCATGGATGACTGTCTCTACAAACCGATTCAAATAGAAGCTCTGAGAAAAATATTACAATCACTCCCCGCGAAAACCCTGCCGGCTGAATGAACAAATAAGTGACATTTTTCAGGGCGATAAAAGATAGTTTGTGGTAAAATAATTTCGCAGCAAAGCTTAAACAAAAATACGTTGCACTGCGATGAAGGTGAACAGAACGGATCAGGCATTTCAACCAATGCGTGCGGGGAATTAAGGATGAAGAAACATGGGCTCCTCATCTTCTGGATTTTTACTTTTGTCAGCGTAGTAATGGTAACCTTCATTTCCAGCAGAATGTTCAGCCACCCCTGTAACATCGAGAATATCCGTAAAACCGGGGTCATCAGATTCGGAATCTCATTTCGTTCACCATTTTCCTATCTTGCCTCCGATTCAGTTCCGACCGGGATTTCTGTCGAAACGGCCCGCATGGTTGCCGAACGCCTGGGCATAAAAAACCATGAATTTCAGACACGCAGCTTTGACAGCCTGCTCGACTGGCTGAATCTTGGCGATTTCGATGTCATGGCCGAAATGATGTTTTATACATCTGAAAGAGCCGAAAAAGCAGATTTTTCAGTACCTTATCTCAGGCTAAACACATCGATAGTCGTCAAAAAAGGTAACCCGCTTGCTATTCATTCTTATGCCGACATCATCAAATCAGATGCAAGAGTGATGGTTTTCAAGGGCTCGTTTCAGGAAAAATGGGCAAGCGAAAATATTCATGCAAACCGCCTTGTCAAGTGTCTGAGCTTTGAACATTCGGTTTCGGCCCTCGAAAAAGACGAAGTCGACGCATATATGGCCGGTACGCCGGTTTGCAAGGCAACCATGGAAACATCTGCCACCCCTCTCGATCTGATTATACCGGCAGAAAAATTACACCCAGCCCTGCCCCAGTCTCTTCTCGCCTGTTTTGCCGTTCCGAAGGGGCAGCTTAATCTTCTGGAACAATGGAACAAGGCTCTGCAGGAAGTTATAAAAAGCCCTGACTACCTTGTTATGCTTGAAAAATACGGTTTCTCGCCTCAGGATTTACCATGAGGCTTTTTGTCACTGGGGTATTCTGATCATGGAGTCGAGATATTCTCTGTTATGGCCCATCTCGCTGCTGCTGATCAGCGCCATACTTTTTGGCGGCTGGTTCAAACAGCTAAATGAGGGTGAAAACGCCAAAATTTTTGGCATCATCGAAAAGATCAACAGCTCCAGATACTATCTGGCCAACAGTGCCAAAGAATTCACCCTCGATGCAATGCATTCGGGCAGCCACAATAATGAGCACCATACCAGAGGGATTTTCGAATTTTCGATGGCCGATACCAGTCTGATACAGGCTCAACGTCTCCTGATCGAACACTACAAAGAAAAAAGCAGTCTCTATTCATACCCTATCGAAAACTACCTGCCAGAAATTCAAAATCTCAGAGCTTCTCACCATCAGATATATAACAGGCTGAAGGTCATGAATGGAAACAATCCGCTTGACTGCATAGATAGAGACATCACACAGCTTAATCAGCAGGCAGAGCTTTTTCTCGCCCGTGTTAAAAATTCGGTGGACGCCGCCGACAAAGACAAGCGCAAATTTTCGCTGTCGATAGCGATTCTGTCTTTCGGCGCCCTGTTACTCGTCGGCATGGCATTTATCAGAGGCGAAACCAACCGGCTCAAAATGGGCGAAGAGCTCGAAAAATATCAGAAAACGCTCGAAGAAATGGTAGAAGAGCGTTCAGAAGCTCTGGCAAAGAATGAATCTCGACTGCGGGCCATTCTACAGGCCATGCCTGACGAAGTCTGCCTGATCAACAGCTATGGGCAGGTAGTGGAGCATCTTTCCAGGGTAAGCGCAGACAAAAACGGCGGCGAACAGAGCCCGCTTCTGATCATGCCGGCGGTTACCCTCAAAGAACTTTTTCATGACACCATAGAAGCAGGCAGGCATTTAACTGCCGAATTCGAGGTCAGTCTTTGCGGCAACGGCAAATGGATCGAAGGGCGTTGTGCGCCACTTCACATTATCCCTTCTCCGACAAGATTCGCCATTCTTCTGACACGCGACATCACCGAGCGCAAAAAACACGACCAGCTGCGTGACCTGCAGATCGAAATCAACAGCCTGATCGCCGAATCGTCGAATCTTGATGAAACATTGCAGCAGATCATCAGTATCATCTGTCAGAACCAGGGCTGGGACTACGGCAGCTTCTGGTATTGCCCGCCGGGCAGTGATCAGATCTGCTGCAACATGCAATGGGCAAATACCGATGCAGGGCTTGAAGCCCTGATACAGAAATCTTCCAGCATGAAGTTCGTTCGCGGCCAGTATATTATCGGTCGAACCTGGCACAGCGGCCAGCCAGAATGGATCAACGATTTGAAACGACTTGCCGACAACGAAAGAGCGAAACTGGCAATCGAAGCTGGCATGCAGGCAGCCATGGCAATTCCGGTAGTAATTGAAAAAAACTGTATTGGTGTCATGTCATTTCTCTGGCGCGGCATCAGAAAGCCAGAAGAAGAACTGATCGCCTCACTTTGCGGTCACTGCGCACAGATCGGCAGTCTGATCATGCGCCGAGAGTCGCAGAATGAATTGCTGCAGGCAAAAGAAACCGCAGAAAATGCCAACAAAGCCAAAAGCCTTTTTCTGGCAAATATGAGCCATGAAATTCGAACTCCGATGAACGCCATTCTCGGCATGATTTTTCTGCTGTTCAATACCGAGCTCACCAACCGCCAGAAAATACTGCTGCACAAACTCCAGTCTTCGGGCCAACTTCTGCTGCAGCTGATTAACGACATTCTCGACATCTCGAAAATAGAGAGCGGTTATATCGAGATCGAACATGCGCAGTTTTCACCCAATCAGATATTTTCCGACATTGCCGAAATGTTCAAACACCGCGCCAGGGCCAAAAACCTCAGACTTTTCTTTGACATCGAAACCAATCTGCCCTCCCTGCTGGTCGGCGACTCTCTGCGTCTGACCCAGATTCTCATCAACCTGATTTCCAATGCCATAAAGTTCACCCCGAGAGGCGAAGTCCGCCTGACAGTAAACTCACTTATGTCTGAACAGACCAACATTCTTCTGCGCTTTTCGGTTCGCGATACCGGTATCGGAATCAGCGAAGAACACCGCGACAAAATCTTCATGCCTTTTACTCAGGCTGACCCAAGCATAACCAGAAAATATGGCGGTACCGGGCTCGGGCTGGTTATTTCCAAAAGTCTGCTGAAACTTATGGGCAGCGAACTGGTTGTCAAATCACAACCGGGACGGGGCTCAGAATTCATTTTCGATCTGGCATTTCAGGTTCACCAGAAGAGCCGGCCCACAGGTTCTTTGCCGGCTCAATTTACCCAGAAGCCGGCTCTCATTGTTGAACCCGAAGCAGAATACCGTGAAACAATCCAGAAAAGCCTCACCGGCTTTGGCTTCAACTGTGTGGCATGCAACAGCATTCAATCATGCTGGCGACTCCTTGAACCGGCCGCACCGGATGATTTTCCCTTCAGTCTGGTAACTGTTTCAGACAGCTTCAGCAATGACGAGGGTAAGAGCCTGCTGCTGCGGGTCAAGGAAAAATTCAACCTGCCAGGCAACCTGCCATTCATATTCCTGTCCTTCGATACGTCTGAAAGCCAGCCAGACGAAAATGATCCGGTATTGAAAGTCAGCCGGATATGCCACCCGGCAACCCCTTCCAACTGGCATGACGCCATCATGACCGCTATGGGACGCGAAGTGATCAAATCTTCGACAACAGCTGAACATGAAGGCATGACTGACAGATGGACCGCTAAACTCAAAGGGCTGCATATTCTCATTGCCGAAGACAATCAAATCAATCAGGAACTCTGCCGCGACCTGCTGAATATGGCCGGCATGGATTCGCAAATTGCGGCAAACGGGATTCAGGCCGTGCAGATGGTCAAAGACGGCAGTTTCGATCTTGTGCTCATGGACGTTCACATGCCGGAGCAGGATGGCTTCACCGCAACCAGAAGAATTCGTGAAATGCCCGGTTTTGAGACACTCCCGATCATCGCCCTGACCGCGGGAGCAACGACCGGCGAGCGCCAGGAGGCAGAAAAAGCCGGCATGCAGGACTTTGTCACCAAACCAATCGAACCTGAATTGCTTTTTGCCGCCATCGCCCGCTGGACCAACCGGCAGGGCGGCTCACAAATCGCAAACGAGTTCTTTGATCTGACCGAACTGCCGGATGAGGCAGAAGACAAACCTCTGCCCGCCGGGCTTAAAGGGCTTGACTCCCGCGGTGCTCTGCAACGAACCGGTGGTGACATCGACAAATGGTGCAGCATGCTGAAAAAATTTGCCGACAGCCAGTCAGGCAAAGCAGAAGAAATTGGCGAACTGCTGGCCACCGGGCAAAAGAATGCGGCCCGTGAAAAAGCCCATGCCCTGAAGGGCGTGGCCGCCAATCTCGGCCTCTCGTCCCTGGCCGGGCACGCGTCTGAATTGCACGAAGCTCTGCGCAGCAACGACACTCAGAAACAATCGGTCATTCTCAATGAATTGAAAACATCAATGCTTGAAACTCTCGCGATTATCAGAGGCATACCGGACAGCAGAAATGAAACCGAAAACACTGGCCCCGAAATGCCCCGTGAGGTGATGCTGAGCAAACTGTATGAGCTTGAGAACGCGCTGCGCGAAAGCGACTTTACTTCGACCGCAATATTCAATGAAATCAGACCATTTCTCAAGGTACCGCAGGAGCTGCTGCAGAAACTTGAAGCCGAAGTTTCAAAATTTCAATTCACTCAGGCAATTGAAACCCTTGCGCAAATAAAAACAGCCGTACATAATTATGAGAGACAATAGAGAGTGGAGGGCGGGGCATGGAAAGTAGCACCAGAAAATCTGTTATTCTGATTGTCGACGATGAACCTCAGAACGTCGAGATTCTTGGCAATATTCTTACCAGCAGTGCCACCATCAAAGTCGCCACCAGCGGCAGCAAAGCCCTCGAAACAATGGCCAAAAACCAGATCGACCTGGTCCTTCTTGATATCGGCATGCCTGATCTCGATGGCTACGAGGTTTGTAAAAGAATCAAATCCAACCCCGGTCTGTCTTCCATCCCGATAATCTTCGTCACCAGCCATGATCAGGAAGGCGACGAACTGCGCGGCTTCAACCTCGGCGCCGTCGATTATATTACCAAGCCATTCAGCCCGCCTCTGGTACGCGCAAGGATTTCTTCCCATCTCGCCCTGAGAAATGCTCTGGCAGAGGTTGAAAAGCAGAACGAGAAGCTCAGAGGGTTTCTGCAGCTGCGCGAAGATGTTGAACGCATCACCCGTCACGATCTCAAGGGGCCTCTTTCACCGATTCTGGGATTTTCTGAATTGCTGCTGCTTGCCGACAATCTCGACGCCGAGCAAAAAGACAATATTTCGATGATCAGAAGCGCCGGACTCAGACTCCTTCAGATGATCAATCAATCACTCGATCTATATAAAATGGAAGCCGGCACTTATAAGATCAAACCGCAGCCAGTCAATCTTCTGAATGTCTTCGATAATATCACGCGAGAGCAGAAAAGCCTGTGGCAACACAAGAGCTCTTCTTTTGAACTGACCATCGATCATGGCGACAGCAGCAACTTTGTTGTAAACGGCGAAGAAAGCCTTCTTTACACGATGTTTACCAATCTGCTCAAAAATGCCTGGGAAGCCACCCCGGCTGGTTTCCCGGTGGCAGTATCACTTAAATTATCGCCCTGGGCGGAAATTCGGATCAAGAATCATGGAGCAGTGCCGCCTGAAATCAGAAATCACTTTTTTGAAAAATTCGCAACTGCCGGCAAAAGGGGCGGCACCGGGCTTGGCGCCTATTCAGCCAGACTGATGGCACGCATCATGCACGGCGATATGACCATGGAGTCAGATGAATCCACCACCACGATTGTCGTCTCACTTCCCACTTCACTGACCGACCCATATGATAAAAACCTGCCGGAAAAATCAACCTCGGGGCGCTTTAAAGCAATCAGTCTCTGAGCAAAAATGAAAGGTAAACTATGAAAATTCTTGTTGTAGAGGACGATGCAGGAATCCGGAAATTTCTGGTCAAAGTAATTCAGAGCTTCGGCCATGAAGTCCAGGAAGCCGAAGACGGGGCCATCGGCCTCAATGTTTTTGGCAAATTCGAACCAGATATCGTATTCTCCGATATCCAGATGCCAAACATGAATGGTCTGGAAATGCTTGAAAAACTTCGAATGCGTTCAGATGATGCGATAATTATCATGGCTACCGCCATGGATGGCGCGGAATACACCATCAAAGCCCTGCAGCTGCATGCCAACGATTATCTTGTCAAGCCGCTGACCCTGAACGGCATAAAAACCATTCTGCAGAAATATGAGCAGGTTCTCGCAAGCCGCTCCAAAGATTATGAAGTGCTGGGCATGTTTGAAACCCGCTCATACCGGCTCAGACTGCCCAATCAGCCCGAGCTGGTAAACCGTATTGCCGACCGCCTGATGTATGACACGGTCAACACGATCGCCAAATCCGACCGGATGGGTATTCGCCTTGGTCTGATCGAAATCCTGGCTAATGCGATCGAACACGGCTCACTTGGCATTACTTATGAAGAAAAGTCGAAAGCCCTCGAAGCCGGCTCAGCCGTATGGCAAAAGCTGGTCAATGAGCGTCTGACCACCCCGCCGTTCTGTAACCGTAAAACCATCGTCGATTTCTCGCTCGACGGTAATGCCTGTGAATGGCACATCCGTGATGAAGGAGTCGGGTTCGACTGGAAAAATCTGCCCGACCCTCTCGACCCCGAAAACCTTCTCGCCGAACATGGTCGCGGCATTCTGCTGGCGCGACTGCAGTTCGATGAATTCGAATTTCTCGAAAACGGCAATCACGTCAGAATGAAAAAACTTCTTACCGCGGGCAGTTCCGGCCAATAAATTCGATAGCCGCCACGGTAATATCGTCAGCTCGTGGCGACAGTTTTTCTGACTCGAAAATAACCGACCTGAGAAAATCGAGATTTTCGTGAATCGACAAGGCTTCTTTTGTTTCAAGAAGAGCCTTGAGGCCGTCTGTTCCGAGAAAGCCATTTTCTCCGCGCATTTCAAGCAGGCCGTCAGAAAAAACATAAACTCTGTCGCCAGGTAAAAGGTTGAGGCCGCAGCTGGTATAGGGCTCGATTTCCTCTTCGAACATCCCCAGAACCATGCCGGTACCTGACACCTCTTCAAATTCGCCTCTTGAGCGACGATGAATCAGCATGGGTGGATGCCCGGCAATCGCGATCTTAAGCTGCCCCGATTCCTGCAGAGTGCCGATAGCCCCTGTCAGATATAGACCATCAGGCAATGTCGACGCAAAAAAAGCATTCATACGCCGCAGAATCTCTTCCGGGGCATCGGCATGCAGCATGCTTGTTAACAATGTTCGCGCCATGACAGTGATCATTGCCGCCGCTGCTCCATGACCGCTTGCATCCCCAAGCATGAAAAAGAAGCGTTCCGGCTCGATGAAACTGCTGAAAAAATCACCAGAAACCTTACGAAAAGGTTCATAAAGAACTGCAACTTCAGCAAAATCAGGCTTCAGCACATTGCCGGCAAATGAATTCTGCACCTCTGCCGCCACATACAGGTCCTGCTTCAATTCATTGTCGATTCTCACAATCTCGCGGTTGCGGCTCTCTATCTCACGCTGATTGAGGCTGAGACCCTCGATCATATGATTGAACGCATCGGCAAAATCCCCGAAAAAAGCGACCCGTTGCGAATAATCTCCTCTGGCAACCTGCTCTGCCTGCCATGTCATATGACTAAGATTGGATTGAAGAGCTTTGATCATGCCTGCAATACGGCCATGGTATTGCAGAAATTCAGTTTTCCCATTCGAAAAGCTGTTGAGAACGTCATACAATCGGCAATTGAATTCAGCAACCCGACGCAATAGTGTATTGGCCTGCTCGGCCAGCAATTCATCCTCCGGAGCAACCCCATCGAGAATGTCTTGAAATTTTTTATCGAGAGAGCCCATCAGGTAACCTCAACCCCGAAACTGAAGATATGAAGGCCGATACCCCGGCAGTCGGCTTTAAACTTTAAGTCTGTCAGGTAGCCCCAGGCCAGTCCGGTATTTTTCTGACCCAATCTTCCCTGTGGAATGAATATCATGTATTAGTTAATATTATGAAGCTAAATACTGAATCCTGCAACCGATTTCTTACAGTGAAAACAGCATTGCTATTCTTTTAAGCAATAAGGATCAGATACAATTTATGCTTGGGCCGCAGCAATGCATTTATAAGGCTAAACGAATAATCCTGCGCCGGGTTAAAAGCTGAAATTCGTTCTGATTTTTTCGAAACACGACCAGTTCTTTCCATTTGCGACCATCGGCATAGTTGCAGCAATCAACCTTGACCCCGACCATTGGGTCTTCATCGGATCGTCCATCGATCAAATCAATCGACGCAACCTTTTCGCCCGAATCGATTCCATTGCCACCATTCTCTGAATCATGCTGAAATGTATAAAGAAGATAACAGGCCGCAGAAAAGCCCGCTTTCTTGTTAACCTGCAGCATTACATAGTTTTCCGAGATAATGCCGGCACGCATGTTCTGATGGGCAAAAACGACCGCCATTTCCCTTTCGTTGTCATAAAGCAACTGCAAAAACTCGATCGTATCGCTGGTTCGATAGAGCTCTTTTAAATTCAGCGCCGGCCTGCTAGTCAAAGAATAGATTCCGCCTTCGGTAATGACCAGGTATGAATCGGTCGAAAGCTCAATGAATCTGAAGAAATCATCAGAGTCATCGAATTTGTCAGATAGCATGTGAATTGTAGCCTCTCTGAGCGACGGCTGCAGCATGGCACTTTCTGATAATTCAACCCAGGCCTGTGCCTGCATGCCTGAAAAAAAAGTTATCAAAACAACTGTCAGAAGTATCAACCGGTGATTCATGCAAAACTCCTGTGCACCGAAAACCTGCGGAATCTGATTTCTATTCCGTTGTATTAATTTTAACTCTGCCAACCATATTGACCTAGTAAAAAATATGATATTATTGCCGGGGCACAGGTGCACCGAGCCAAATCAGAAAATACAACCGGAATACCTTAAGGAGAGTTTATGTTTTCTCTGATAGAGCTGATACAGAGTCAGCCTGAAATCAAGGCAGTTTTTGAAAGGATAGGTATTCTTGACATCGGCGCCATGCTGATTGAAGGGATAAAAAAAGAATACAGCCCCGTCTTCGACAGAGGCTGCGCCACTGTCGTCGGGTTTGAACCAGTTTCTGACGAATGTAACCGGCTGAACCAGACCTACAAAAACACTGGCATGCGCTTTCTGCCTTATTTTATCGGCGACGGCACCCGCCAGAAATTCTTTCTGACGAATAATTCGATGACAGCTTCCCTGTATGAGCCAAATTCAGAGCTGTTGAACCGCTTTCAGAATCTTGGTGAGCTTGTCGTTCCGATTAACGAAGAAATGGTAGATACCAGACGCCTCGACGATATTCCCGAGCTCGATTTCCCGATCGATTATATTAAAATCGATATTCAGGGCGCCGAACTGCAAGCGTTTCAGGGCGCCCGGAATCGGGTTCTCAAAGACGTTCTTGTAATCCAGAGCGAAGCGGAATGGCTGCCGCTTTACAAAAATCAGCCGCTTTTTGCCGAGCTCGAACTGTTTTTGCGCAGCCAGGGATTCATGGTGCACAAATTCATGGGCTTTGGTTCGCGCTGCTACAAGCCGGTAATCATGGGCAACAATATCAATGCTGGTGTTCAGCATCTCTGGTCAGACGTGATATTTGTCAGAGATATCATGCAGTGGCAGCAGCTCAATGCCCGGCAGCTTTTAAAAATGGCGGTAATGCTGCATGAGATCTATCTTTCCTATGATCTCGCCGCCGCCGCCCTGCAGGAGTTTGACCAGCGCCAGCAGACTTCATTTGCCAAACTCTATCTTGAATTGATCACCGGGCAGAAAAGCCTGCAAAGCCTTCTGGCAAAAAACGAAGAGCCGCAGAACAAACAGGCCGCAGCCAACGATTTTGTCGCACTGTTTTCGCTCGGGGTTGAAAAATTTCAGCAGAACGACCTTGCCGCCTCCCTCGATTGTTTTGAACGGGCAAGGCTTGTCCGCACCGATTTCCCGCCGCTCTGGTATAATCTGGGCCTGGTAACCGGCAAACTTGGCCGCATCGATGAAGCGACCAGTTTTCTTGACATGGCCCTGCAGCTCGACCCCTCATACACGGAAGCCCGCGCTTTGCGAAACGGGATTGCGGCCGATCAGCCGCAGACTCAGCAGATACTGCCCAAAAACACCATTCCAGGCTACTCTGAGAAGTTAAATCAGGCGCTGATGCTGCAGAATCAGGGAAATACCGACCAGGCCGAAGCTATTTTTAAGGAAATTCTTGCTGCCGAGCCGAACGACGTGCCGGCTCTGTTCTCACTTGGCGGCATCGAACACAACCGCGGCAATCAGTTAAAGGCGCTTGAGTTCTTTGAAAGAGCCGCAAAATGCAAACCTGATTTTGCCCAGATATGGTATAACCTTGGCATAGTTCTGCAATCGCTTAAGCAGTTCGACCGCGCACTTGCCAGCTACGACAGGGCTCTGCAGCTGCAACCCGACTTCTCAGAAGTAAGAATCAACCGCGGCGGCCTTCTGGTCGAAATGAAACAGCATAAAGAAGCTCTGCTGAACTATGAAGAACTGCTGAAAGTCGACCCGAACAACGATAAAGCATTGTGCAACCGCGGCATCATCCTTACCGATTTCAAGCTTTATGATCTCGCAATTCAGACCTTCGATAGACTGGTGCAGATCGCTCCTGATTATGACTATGCTCTTGGCCTGCTGGCCTTCGCCAAAATGCACGCCTGTGACTGGAAAAACCTCGATGTGATAAACCGCAGAATCATCGATGGCGTGCACACCGGCAAACGCTCGACAAAGACACTGGCCATGACTGCAATTACCGACGACCCGTATGTTCACCTGCTCTGCGCAAAAATCTTTGCACAACATTTCTTCCCGGCCCGCGAACAGGTCTGGCAGGGAGAAATTTATAAACATAAGAAAATCAAAGTGGCCTATGTCTCGCCCGACCTGCGGGAACATCCGGTTGGCCATCTTACTGCCGGCCTTTTCGAACATCATGACCGGGAAAAATTTGAAACTATCGCCATTTCACTCGGAATCGACGATAATAGCAGAATAAGACAACGCATGGAAAAAGCATTCGATCTGTTCATCGACGCCCGCCAGATACCGTCGTTCGACATCGCCCGCCGACTGCGCGAAATGGAAGTCGATATTCTGGTCGATATGGCTGGTTATACAGCGGATTCGCGCACGGATTTATTTGCTTTCAGACCTACGCCGATACAGGTTAATTATCTTGGTTATTCAAGCACTCTCGGACTTGATTATTTCGATTACATCGTCGCTGACCGCCACATTATTCCAGAAGGTTTCCGCAATGCCTACTCAGAAAAGGTTGTCTATCTTCCCGAAACCTACCTGCCAACCGATTCTGAGCTCGATTTTCAGGCAGTAAAAACCACCCGAAAAGACCACGGGCTGCCAGAAGACAGTTTTGTCTTCTGCTCTTTCAATCATGATTACAAAATCAGTCAGGAAATGTTCACAATCTGGATGCGATTGCTGAACAGTGTTCCTGCAAGTGTTCTATGGCTGATGAAGCTGAACGAATCTGCCGAAAGAAATCTGCGCCAGGAAGCCGCGAAGCATGGAATCACCGAAGACCGCATAATCTTTGCTTCAAGGGTTCCCGCCATTGAAGACCATCTCGCCAGATACCGGCTCGCCGATCTTTTTATCGATACTTTCCCGTGCAATGCCCATTCAACGACCAGCGATGTACTGCGAGCCGGCCTGCCAATGGTCACCTGCCGCGGCCGGGCCTTCGCCGCAAGAGTTGCCGGCGGGCTTCTCGAACTGGTCGGGCTGCCAGAACTGATCACCGAAAATTATGAAGACTATGAAAAACTGACTCTGAAACTGGCCACGGATCGGGAGCTGCTGACCAGCTGCAAAAACAGACTTGCCGCGAACCTTGAACAGCTGCAGCCGTTCTCAACCGATCGTTACTGCAGGCATCTGGAGGCCGCCTACCTGCAGATGTGGCAGCGTTACCAGGCCGGCCAGGCACCCGACCATATCGCCGTTTCCCAGGCCTGAAAGGGCTGTGCCGAAAAACCAATTGAAGATCAGGAATGACCAATGAAAAATCAAGTTCCGTTCTGGCCCGTAAAAATCGCTGATAACGTTACGGTTTGCGTTCAGCCGACCGTAAATCAGATGAGCAGCTACATTCTTCTCGAACAGGAAGACTGGTTCGAAGATGAGATGAGATTTGTCAGAGAATTCGTCACCCCTGAAATGAATGCCTTCGATATTGGCGCCAATCATGGGGTTTATGCCCTGAGCATCGCCGCTCGCATCGATAATGGTCACGTCTGGGGCTTTGAGCCGACCATAACCCCCGGGAAAATGTTTGCAAAAAGCATCGAATTGAATGGTTTCAGCGACCGTATTTCGTGGATTCACGCAGGGCTCTCCGATCATAATGGCAGTGTTGAAATTTCTGTCTCCAACAACAGCGAGTTGAACTCGCTTTACGGGAATTCCGGCGACCGGGAGACCATCAGACTTGAAAAACTCGATGATTTCATCAGAACAAATGGCATTGACTGCCCGATTTCATTTGTCAAACTTGACGCTGAAGGCGAAGAAGTGAAAATTATCAAAGGTGGTGAAGAATTCTTTTCGCGTCAGTCACCACTTGTCATGTTTGAGCTTAAACACGGAGCAGAGGTAAATTATGGCCTAATCGAAGCGCTGCAGAACAAATGCTACAAAATTTTCCGGCTGCTGGTCGACCTCAATATCCTCGTGCCCTATGAAGATTCTTTCCAGAACGATGTTTTGAACCTGTTTGCCTGCAAAACCGACATGGCCGAAAAACTTGCGGCCCGCGGCCTGCTTTCAGACAAAACCTCAGCAGACACACAAAGCCCTGTTTCAGGGGCAGACGACTGGTGGCAGCTGCTGAAAGACTTTCCTTACGCCCAGAGCTGCGAAAAAATCTGGCGCGAAAATATCAACGATGCGCCCTATGGGTATCTCCGCGCTCTCTGCCAGACCATGAAAGCCTACGACAAATCGTTGCCGGCAGACATGCGGGCTGGTTTTCTGGCAGAAGCGTCGGTCACTACCGACCGGTTTCTCAGCAACCCGACCGGCGCCCACTTTTCTGTCTGGCTGTTGAAGGTTCACCAGCTTCACCTGTTAAACCGTCGCCTGCAGTGTGTCGGTCTGTGTCAACAGATTCTGGCTTCGTTCGCCCCGGCAACTATTCCGGCATGGCCATTTTTGCCGCCATCTGCAATGTTTTTAAACAAACCTGTTGCAGAAAACCCTGGACTTTGGCTGCATTCTGCACTGCGGGAATTTTTTGAATACCGCAAAAGCTTTTCATCCTATTTCGTTTCTGATCCCCTGCCGGAGCTGCAGGCAAACTTAAACGGCAGCTTTACAGGCCATGAGGTTTTCAGAAGAGTTATACTTGCCTCGAACCGGAAAAATCTTCCGGTGCCGGCGGCGGCAAAGCAACTCCTTGCGCGCCCGCAGGAAATTCTCAATGCCGAAATCTGGCAGGAATTATCGAACAGAAACGGCTGAAAGAAATTAAATCTGCCCCCGATAAAAAAGCCCCCGGCTCTGGCCGGGGGCTTTTTGCATCAACGCTTATAGATTCAGTGAGGCAATCTGGCTGGTGGTCATGGAAGCGACCTGAGTAGATGTCAAAGCGGCGATCTGCGACGATGTGAGAGCCGCGAGCAGAGTTGTAGTCATGCCATTGCGAATCTGATCGGTAGTGAGAGAGGCAATCTGAGAAGTTGTCAGAGCCTGAACCTGATTGGTAGTCAGGCCACCGCTCAGCTGGCTGGTCTGCAGCGAGCGGATCTGAGTAGTGGAAAGGGCGGCCAGATCTGCTGTTTCGATACTGCCGATCTGAGTAGTGGTCATACTGCTGATCTGCGAGGTAGTCAGGCCTTTTGCCTGCGAGGTAGTCAGGCCGGCAACCTGGCCAGTAGTAAGACTTGCAATCTGACCGGTAGTAAAAGCCGCAATCTGAGAGGTCGTGAGAGAAGAGAAATCTGCGAGTTCCATGCCAGTGACCTGTGAAGTCGTCATAGAACCGATCTGAGAACTGGTCAACGCACGCACCTGCGAGGTCGTCATTGCCTGAATCTGGGCAACACTCATATTTGAGATCTGATTTGTTGTAAGAGCCGCAATCTGTGAGGTGGTCATCACGCCAACCTGGCCAGTTGTCAGGCCGGAAGCGATCTGAGCCGTAGTCAGAGCCTGAATCTGAGTCGGAGTAAGAGCGGCCAGGTCCTGGGTCTGCAGACTGGCAATCTGCGTGGTGGTCATCTGAGAAAGCTGGCTGGAATTAAGGGCCTTAACCTGAGCTGTCGTAAGTGCCACAACCTGGTTGGTATTCAAACCGGCAACCTGGGCAGTTGTCATCGCGGCAATCTGCGAGGTGGTCAGGGCGGCGATACTGCCCGTAGTCAGGGCAGCAACCTGAGCGGTGCTCATTTTAGCGATTTGAGCCGCAGTAAGTGACTTGGCCTGGTTAGAGGTCAGCGACGCTGCCTGAGTAGTTGTAAGACCTGCCACCTGATCGGTAGTCAGAGAAGCTATCTGGAGAGTGGAAAGAGTAGAGAATTCGTCAGTACCCATCGCTGCCAGCTGTGTCGTGCTCAATTTCTGAATCTGACCAGTGGTCAGACCAGCAGCCTGGCTCGAAGTCAGCGCAGCAATCTGGGCGGTGGTCAGATAACCGATCTGCGAGGTTGTTAAACCGCGTATCTGTGAAGACGTCATGGCGGCGAAATCATCTGTCTGCATGGCGGCCAGCTGAGTCGAGGTAAGATTGCTGACAGCAAGAGTTGAAAAGGCCCGGGCCTGACCGGTGGTCATAGCGACAACCTGATTGGTGGTCAAAGCGCCGATCTGCGAAGTCCCGATGGCAGCTATCTGGGCGGTTGTCAAAGCGGCAAAGTCAATTGTTTCCATGGCCGCAAGCTGAGTGGTGGAAAGCTTCGATATCTGGCTGGCAGTCATTGCCTGCAGCTGACCGGAAGTCAGGGCGGCTATCTGGGCCGTCGAGAAACCGGCAAGCTGGCTGGAAGTAAGAGCTGCGAGCTGATTGGTTGCCATAGCGGCAACTCTGGTGGTCGTAAAGGCGTTGATCTGCGAAGTTGTCAGACCAAGAATCTGGGAGGCCGACAAGGAGGCAAAGTCACTGCTTTCCATGGCATTCAGCTGAGTCGTTGAGAGCTGCCCCAGCTGCGTCGATGAAAGGCCAACAACCTGGGCCGATGAAAGCGCGGCAACCTGGTCGGTTGTTAAGCCTGCCAGCTGAGTGCTGCCCATGGCGCGCAACTGGCTGGTTTTCATGGCAGCAAGGTCAACGGTCTGAATTGCTGCGACCTGAGCCGAAGAAAGTTTGGCAATCTGATTGGTGGTTAGAGCGCCAACCTGGTCAGATGAAAGCCCGGCTATCTGAGCAGTTGTAAAACCAGCCACCTGGCTTGAAGTGAATGCGGAGATCTGAGAAGTCGTCAGGGCAGCAAGATCAGCGGTCTCAATAGCGGCAACCTGAGTGGTGCTGAGATTTGCGAGCTGAATGCTCTTCAGCATCTGAGCCTGGCTGGTAGTAAAAGCGGCAACCTGAGCGGTCGTGAAACCGGCCATCTGGCTGGTGCCAAAAGAAGCGATCTGAGCGGTCGTCAGAGCCTGTATCTGGTTGGTTGTCATGCCGGCAATCTGGGCAGTGGTAAAACCTACGATGCTCGAACTTTTCACAGCTGCGAGGTCAGCGGTCTCGATGGCCGCAACCTGCGCCGTAGACATGCTGCCAATCTGTGAAGAAGATAGGCCCTGCGCCTGTAAAGTCGTCAGAGCAGCGAGGTGGCTGGTAGAAAGACTGGCAACCTGACCGGTGGTAAGGGCAGCAATCTGGCTGGAAGTGAAAGATGCGAACTGCGTTGAAGACAGGCCAGCGATCTGGGCGGTAGAGACGCCCGCCAGCTGAATATTTGTAAGAGAGGCCAGATCATCGGTGCCGAGACTGGCAAACTGTGTCGTGGAGAGACTGGCAATCTGTGAGGTCGACAGTGCTCTTGCCTGACTGGTATTCAGTGCGAGAACCTGACTGGTAGAAAGGCCGGCGACCTGTGCGGTTGTCATAGCTGCGATCTGAGCAGTGGAAAGCTTGGCGAGGCTGTTTGTGCTGAGCGCAGCAATCTGAGCAGTAGACATTTTGGCGATCTGCGCAGTAGTCAAACCACCAACCTGATTTGAAGTCACGGCGGCAACCTGAGCCGTTGTCAGCGCGGCAACCTGTGAGGTGTTCAAAGACTTAATCTGTGAAGTTGACAGGGCAGCAACGTCATCTATACCCATCGCGGCAATCTGAGCGGTCGAGAATTTTGCGAGCTGGCTGGTGCCCAGTGCATTAGCCTGCGAAGTGGTCAGCGCCAGAACCTGACTGGTTGACAGATTGCCGATCTGCGAGGTTGTGAAGGCACGAATCTGTGAAGTCGAGAAGACGGCAAGATCATCGGTGCCGAGGGCAGCCATCTGTGCTGCCGAGAGATTTGCAATCTGGTTGGATGTCAGCGCTTTTGCCTGGGTCGTAGTGATGTTGGCAATCTGGCTGGTCGTAATACCGGCAACCTGACCTGAAGTAAGGGCTGCTATCTGACTGGTCGACATTGCTGCAAACCTGGTTGTTGTAAGACCAGCAATCTGCGCAGTTGTCAAACCAGATATCTGACTGCCGGTGAGAGCTGCGAAATCAGTGCTTTCCATGGCATTCAGCTGGGTCGTTGTGAGCTTGCCAAGCTGAATGGGTGCAAGGCCAAGAATCTGGCTCGTCGAAAGGCCGACGACCTGGTCAGTCGTTAAACCCGCCAGCTGGGTGCTGCCCATGGCGCGCAACTGAGTGGTTTTCATGGCAGCAAGGTCAACCGTCTCAATTGCTGCAATCTGAGCTGAAGAAAGATTGGCAATCTGGTTAGTGGTCAAAACGCCAACCTGATTCGATGTCAGCCCGGCAATCTGAGCCGTTGTAAAACCAGCCACCTGACTGGATGTGAATGCTGAAATCTGAGAAGTCGTCAATGCAGCAAGGTCAGCAGTTTCAATGGCGGCAACCTGAGTTGTATTCATTTTGGCAATCTGCGCCGCTGTCAGATAAGGCATCTGGCCCGTCGTAAATGCAGCTACCTGGGCAGTAGTCAACGCACCCATCTGGGTAGTATTCAGACCGGGCAGCTGACTGCTTGAAAGGTTGGAGATCTGGGTAGTCGAAAGAGCTGCAATCTGAGCGGTGCTCATGGCAGCAATCTGTGACGATTTAAGAGCGGCAAAGTCGACAGACTGCATATTTGTGAGCTGGCTGGTGGTAAGACCACGAATTTGAGAGGTAGTAAGAGCCGCTGCCTGCTCCGTGGTAAATGCCTGAATCTGGTTCGTTGTCATACCAGCAATCTGAGTTGAGCTGAAAGCAACAATCTGAGCCGCTTTCAACGCATTAATGTCATCGGTACCCATTGCGGCAACCTGAGTAGTGCTGAGAGCTGCCAGCTGAGTGTTTTTAAGAGTCTGAACCTGACTGGTGGTAAAAGCGGCAACCTGAGCAGTCGTGAAACCGCCCATCTGGCTGGTGGCAAAAGAGGCGACCTGAGTACTCGTCAGGGCCTGGATCTGATTGGTTGTCATGCCGGCGATCTGGGCAGTAGTGAAGCCTGTCACGCTCGAACTTTTCAGAGCGGCAAGATCAGCGGTCTCGATGGCTGCAACCTGCGCCGTAGTCATGCTGCCAACCTGAGAAGAAGAGAGCCCCTGTATCTGTGCAGTCGTCAGAGCGGCAACGTGGCTGGTAGAAAGGCTGGCAATCTGGCTTGTAGAAAGTGCGGCAATCTGACTGGAAGTGAAAGACGCGAACTGTGATGAAGACAGGCCAGCAATCTGAGCGGTAGAAACGCCTGCCAGCTGTTTACTGGAAAGAGAGGCCAGATCGTCGGTACCGAGGCTGGCAAACTGAGTTGTAGAAAGACTGGCAATCTGAGAAGTCGACAGTGATCTCGCCTGGGCTGAGGTCAGCCCCAGAACCTGACTGGTTGAAAGCCCGGCAACCTGTGCGGTCGTCAGAGCTGCGATCTGTGAAGTGGAAAATTTGGCGAGACTGTTCGTACTGAGCGCGGCAATCTGAGCTGTAGACATCTGAGAAATCTGCGCGGTAGACAATCCACCGACCTGACCGGTAGTCATGGCGGCAATCTGAGCCGTTGTCAGTGCAGCAGCCTGGGCAGTGCCCAAAGACGCAATCTGTGCAGATGACAGGGCAGCAACATCATCGGTGCCCATGGCGGCAATCTGAGCGGTCGAGAATTTTGCAAGCTGGGCGGTAGACAGCGCGTTAGCCTGAGAAGTGGTCAGAGCCAGAACCTGGCTGGTTGAAAGGTTCCCTACCTGTGAGGTTGTAAAAGCACGAATCTGTGCAGTTGAAAACACAGCAAGATCATCGGTGCCGAGGGCGGCGATCTGAGTGGCAGAGAGATTTGCAATCTGATTAGATGTCAGTGCTTTAGCCTGTGTAGTAGTAATGTTGGCAATCTGGCTGGTCGTAATACCGGCAACCTGATTTGAGGTAAGAGCCGCGATCTGACTGGTCGACATTGCCGCAAATCTGGTCGTTGTAAGACCGGCAATCTGCGCAGTTGTCAAACCGGATATCTGACTGCCGGAAAGAGCCGCAAAGTCATTGCTTTCCATCGCATTCAGCTGAGTCGTAGTGAGCTTGCCCAGCTGAACCGGTGAAAGGCCAAAAACCTGGCTCGTCGAAAGGGCAACGATCTGGTCAGTGGTCAGGCCTGCCAGCTGGGTGGTCCCCATGGCACGCAACTGAGTGGTTTTCATGGCGGCAAGGTCAGCAGTCTGAATTGCCGCAATCTGAGTCGAAGAAAGATTTGCAATCTGGCTGGTGGTTAAACCGGCAGCCTGAGCTGAAGTTAAACCCTGTATCTGAGAAGTGGTGAAGGCACCAACCTGTGTGGTTTTAAACCCGGCGACCTGAGAAGTGGTCATGGCTGCAAGATCAGCCGTCTCAATTGCGGCAATCTGAGCGGTCGACATGGCAGCCAGCTGTGAAGTCTTGAAAGCGGATGCCTGAAGCGTAGTCATATTGGCAATCTGAGATGTTGTCAGGCCCGCAATCTGAGAAGTGGTCAAAGCACCGATCTGACTGTTGGAAAGATTGCCAAACTGCGTGCTCGTCATTGCATTGAGCTGGGCAGTAGTGAAACCGGTAATCTGAGCAGTCGTCATAGAGGCAAGATCAGCCGTCTCAATTGCAGCAATCTGTGCGGTCGTCATATTAGACAGCTGAGATGTTGTCAGAGCACGGGCCTGGGCCGTGGAAAGAGCGGCAACCTGATTTGTGGAAAGGGCAGAAATCTGGCTGGTGCTTATCGCTGCGATAGTCGAGGACTGAAGAGCGGCGAAATCATCGGTGGCAACGGCGGCAAGCTGAGTGGTACTCAGCTTGGAAATCTGATTACCGGTCAGCGCTTTCGCCTGACTGGTTGTAAGAGCTACGATCTGGGCAGTGGTCAGACCACCGACCTGAGAAGTAGTCAGAGCGCCCACCTGAGCAGACGTCATATTGTTTATCTGTGAAGTGGTAAAACCGGCCAGCTGAGTCTGAGAAAGCCCCTGAAGTGCAGATGTGCTGATGGCGGCCAGATCCTGGGTCTGTATTGCAGCCAGCTGGGTTGTACTGAACGCACTCATCTGAGAAGAAACCAGACCGGCCATCTGACTGGTTGTCAGAGCCTGAACCTGACCGGTGGTCAGGCCAGCCAGCTGACCGGTCGTCATGGCACGAATCTGAATCGGGCTAAACGCTGAAATCTGGGATGTGGTCAGACCGGCAACCTGAGCGCTCGTCATAGATTGAATCTGACTGGTAGTCAAAGCCGCCAGATCTTCAGTCTGCATTGCCGCGACCTGTGTTGTGGTCATACCGGCAATCTGTGCCGAGGTCAGAGATTTTGTCTGACCGGTCGTCAGTGCCTGAATCTGCGAAGTAGTCAGATTGCTGATCTGACTGGTGGAAAAAGCGGCAATCTGACTGGTATTCATGCCGGCGATCTGGGCGGTTGTAAAAGCAGCAACCTGAGAGGTGGTAAGACTTGCAATCTGTGAACTGGTAAGAGCTTTTGCCTGTGAAACAGTCAGAGCCTGCAACTGAGCATTAGTAAGCTTGCTTGTCTGGTTAGTATTCAGTGCCGCAACCTGCGAAGTCATCATGGCCTCGATCTGGCTGGTTGAAAGAGCGGCAATCTGGGCGGTTGAAAGCCCGGTAAGGTCAGCCGCATCAACGGCTCTCAACTGATTTGTCGACAGGGCTGCCATATCACCGGTATCGAAGGTTGCCATCTGCGCACCGGTCAAAGCCTTGATCTGAGAAGTTGTCATAGCCTGCACCTGAGTGCTGAGAAGCCCCTGGTTGTTATAAAGAGTCAGAGCCTGAACCTGGCCGGTGCTAAGCACGACAAGATCCTGGGTTTCAATCGCATTTATCTGATTAGATGTCAGAGCGGCAACCTGAGTGGTAGTCAACGCCTTAAAATCGGCGGTACCAAGATTCTGTATCTGCTGAGTAGTCAGGGCGGCAATCTGAGCAGGAGACATTCCCGTTACTATAGACATGGTGAAACCTCTTTTCGCTTAAATCCAGAAACTAACAACAACCGGAACAGACTTTTACCGACCTTCGCAGAGACCTGTGTTATTTTGCTCATGAAGCTTCGACGGAACCACGCATCTGAACGCAGAAAAACCCATGACAGAATATGCCATGGGCGGTATTCAAATGCCGGATAGACGCCATCCTTTTTTTCGCTTCCCGGTTCCTTCCCTGGACCGGTCCACAAGAACGGCGACATTTTGCGAGTTTGACAATACTACTCAAAATAAACATCCATGTTCTCGAAATGTCAGATAATTAAATTTTACCATAAATATTCGGTATACAAAGTGATTTTTTTTAATTATTTCCAAAAATTGTGTACATTGCCCAACCATCTCGAAAGACAGGCATCGGCGCCAGATCTCCAACTCCGCCATGAAAGGCGTTGAGAAATGATAAAAGATTATGCACGCCTTCAAACAGGCAATTGCAACTGACAGATTGGCAATAATTGCCTATAGATCAGATTTAACAACTCAGTCAAGACTGAAACGGCTTATTTATAAATAGCTTTAGACTTCCAGCAGTCGTTTGAAAGCTTTTGTCCAAGCTCTGAAATGCAGTGACTGCTAAAAACCGGATCTATTCCGGACTCAAGCTGATATCGATAATCATGCCAGGCTGCGATAGCATATCTTGCAAGAAAAAGAATGGCAAAAAGGTTGATAATAGCCATAAAGCCCATGCTCGCATCAGCCATATCCCAGACCAATGGCAGGTTTCCTACCGACCCGAACATTACCATGCCAAGAACCATCAATCTGAAGACCAGCTGAAATCTGTTATCGTGCTTGATGTAATGAATATTGCTCTCGGCATAAGCATAATTGCCAATTATCGACGTAAAGGCAAAGAGAAAAATCGCCACCGCCATAAACGAAGAGCCCCAGGCGCCAACATGATATTCAACGGCCGATTGCGTCAGAGCCGCACCCTTTACCACCCCGCCCGGGACATAACGATCAGAAAGCAGAATGATAAAAGCCGTAGAACTGCAGATGACAATCGTATCGATGAACACTCCCAGCATCTGCAGCAGCCCCTGATTGACCGGGTGTGCAGTCGCCGCCGATGCGGCAGCATTCGGAGCCGAGCCCATGCCCGCCTCGTTTGAGAAAAGCCCACGTTTGATACCCATTTCCATGGCTGATCTCAGAGTGGCACCAACTCCGCCACCAAGCACCGCCTCTGGCGTAAAAGCCGCAGAAAAAATCAGCCAGAAAACTTCAGGAACCCTTCCCAGATTCATGAGAACAGCATAAAATGCCACAAAAAGATATATCAGAGCCATGAATGGCACCAGAATCTCTGCCGCACGACCGATACGCCGGGCTCCACCGAAAATTATCAGGCCAGAGCCAGCAACCACAAGAATTCCGGTTAAAAACCTGTCGATGCCGAAAGCATTGGCAAAGGCATCGCTGATCGAATTACTCTGTACCGCATTGAAAGCCAGGCCAAAAACCAGCAGCAGACTCAGGGCAAAAACGACACCCCAGAATCTTGAACCCAGCCCCTGCTCAATGTAGTAAGCCGGACCGCCGCGAAAAGTTCCGTCTTCGTTGCGCACTTTGAAGATCTGAGCCAGTGTCGCCTCGACAAATGCTGAGGCCATGCCGACCAGTGCCGTCACCCACATCCAGAAAACCGCCCCAGGCCCTCCGACACTTATCGCGGTAGCGACTCCGGCAATATTGCCGGTACCCACCCTGCTGGCAAGGCCGGTTGCAAAAGCCTGAAACGACGAAATCTGCCCCGGCTCTGCCTTGGCAAAAGCAACCTGGCAGGCCCGCCGCAAGTTGCGAAACTGCATGAAGCGCAGGCGGATAGAAAAGAAAATGCCGGCCGACAGTAACAGATAAACCAGAACATACGACCAGAGAACTGCATTTATATCATTGACCAGGGCGTGAAAACTTTCCATTCAGAAACAGGCCACCTTTCACAACCGGGCAGAATAATTGATAAATTCAGTACCCCGGTGTACCGAAGCTGCAAATATACCAGAGCGAAGAGCGAAAAACCACCGCGCTTGACTCTTATTCTGACATTATGCCCAGTCAAATTCCGAACCCCCATTCATGCCTGAATTTTTGCCGCCGCAAATTAACAAGAAAAGTCGATCTTCTGTGCTTTAACGCTCGAAAATAGTATAATCGCGAAACCACGAAGAAAGTTACAGAGAGCCCAGAAATGACCAGATTCCATCTCCGGCTGCTGTTTGCGATTTTTCTCTTCTTTTCGATCAATGCCGCCGGCAACACCGAAGAACTTCATTTCAGTATCCTGCACACCAGCGACGAACATTCAAGCCTGCTGCCGACACCTCTCAGCAACTATCTACCCGGCCAGAACAGCCCGGCATCCGGCGGTTTTGCCCGCCTGGCAACTTTTGTCGAACGCTTCAAAAATACTAAAGCCAGCGAACCGGTTCTGCTGCTCTCATCTGGCGACTTTACCGGCGGCAATCCCTTTGCCTGGCTAAGCCTGAACGGTTATTCACCGGAACTCGATCTAATGAAGCAGATTGGCTACGATGCAACAACACTCGGCAACCATGAATTCGACTATGGCCCCGAAATACTTGCCAGTCTGCTGGAAACCAGCCTCAATTCGCCCTCCGGGCCAGCCGTCATCTGCTCGAACCTTATCATCCCAGCGTCACATCCGATCAAACTCGCTGGCATAAAACCCAACCGATTCATGAAACTCGACAATGGCCTCAAAATCGGCATCATGGCAATTTTCGGAAAGGGCGCGCACCGCCTGTCGCCGCTGGCAAAACCACTCGACTTTTCCGATCAGCATGCCGCCGCAGCCAGCGAAATTGCCGATCTGAAAGCTGCCGGTGCTGAAGTAATCATCGCCATGACTCACGCCGGCTATCACGAAGACATCGAACTGGCAAAAACGGTGCCGGGTATTCACCTGATTCTCGGCGGGCACGATCATGCAGCGCTCGATGAACCGCAACGAATCGGCAACACCATATTAATGCACAGCGGCTCCTACCTGCGGACAGCAGGTTGCCTCGAACTGTCCTTCAATAGATCTGACAGCAGCCTGAGCCTGAGAAACCGCCTGACCGGCACCCCTTTTCTGCAGAAAATCGACAGTTCAATTCCTGAAAACCCGATTGTATCGGAAAAAATTGTCAGGCATTTCGCCGCTCTCAATCAAATGGTCGCTTCGTTCACTGACGGAAAAAGCAGCGATCTTTCTCTGCCAATCGCCAGAATCCCCTACCCTATCATCAAACACGAGCGCCTCTGCGAGACATCGATTGGCAATTTCGTAACCGATGCCATAAGGCTTTCTGCAGCCAGAACGACCGGGGAACACGTGGATTTTGCCATGCATGCCAACGGCATCATCAGAGGCGATCTGCTCCCCTCATCTTTGCAGGGGAAAGAAGGTACGGTCACCCTTTTCGATCTGCTCACCACCTGTGGTCTCGGCGTCGGCCAGGACATGCAGCCTGGCTACCCGCTGGTTTCGTTCTACCTTACCGGTGCTGAAATACTTAATATGCTCGAAGTTGCAACCCTTCTGCCAATTATCTGGAACGACATCTATTTTCTTCAGTTTTCAGGCCTGCGTTACCGGGTCGACCCGAGCCGGGCCGTCTGGTTTACTATTCCATGGCTGAACAAGCCATTACCCGCCTATCGTTCGATCCTTACAGCCGAAAGGTTTACCGGCGGCGGACTGCAGAACGAAACGCAATATGAACCGATAACAGCTGATTCTCAGAGGCTATACCATGTTGCCATGACTCATTACATGGCCTCTTATCTGCCAATGACAGGAAAAAAGCTGCCGAAGCTCAAAATTGTACTGAAAGACAAAAATGGCAGGCCGGTCGAGCTGGATCAGACAATAATCAGAAAAAATGGCCGAGAATACAAGCTCTGGCAGGCTGCCATTGATTACGTCGCGTCGTTTGCCACCGACAGTACCGGCTTGCCGCTCATCACTGACTATTACCGCACTTTCGGCAACCGCATCATAAAAGCCCGGGGTTCCTCACTGTGGCTCTGGCCCGGCTTAACAGTCTTATCCCTTGGCCTGGTCGTCACAATCTGGCTGAAACGCCGCAGAAAAGCGCCATGAATCAGATTTGCGGCAGCCGGTCTGCGACGACCATTCTTTCAGTCTGCGCCGGCAGGATAAAGAGCAGAAACTTCCGGATTCCTTACCAGCAAAGAAAATCAGGCAGACGGCTTTCGTGAATTTTTGTCTGAAGTACTGCTTCTTATTAGCAGCAGGCAGTTGTTGAATTGTGATAATATATGTAAAACTTGAAACAAGAGGGTTGTATGGAAAACCAGGAATTCAACCGGAAGATCAGCAGACACCTGCCGGCAAAGGCCCCAGCCAAAGTTTCAGATAGAGAAAACCAGTTGCTTGCCGATGAAATAAAAGAACTGCTCAAACAGAAGAATGCTGTCGTAATTGCCCATTATTACACTGATCCGCTGATTCAGAAACTTGCCGAAGAAACCGGTGGCTTTATCGGCGATTCTCTTGAAATGGCGAGATTTGGCGCCGAACATGCGGCAAAAACACTGCTGGTTGCCGGTGTACGCTTTATGGGTGAATCAGCGAAAATCCTCAGCCCAGTAAAAACCGTTCTCATGCCGGATCTGGCGGCAGAATGTTCGCTCGATCTTGGCTGCGAGCCTGAAGAGTTCAAAAAATTCTGTGCCGCCCACCCCGAGCGGGTCGTGGTTGTCTACGCCAATACCTCAGCAGAAATCAAGGCCCTTGCCGACTGGACCGTAACTTCCAGTATTGCCGTTGATGTGGTGAAATACCTGGCAGGTGAAGGCAAAAAAGTTATCTGGGCCCCCGACCGCTACCTCGGCAATTATATTCAGCGCCTTACCGGTGCCGACATGCTGCTCTGGAACGCCTGCTGCATCGTACACGTCGAATTCGACGCTGAAAAAATCAGAGCTCTGAAAACCGCCAACCCAGATGCAGAACTGCTGGTCCACCCCGAGTCGCAACCCGAAGTCATTGCTCTTGCCGACGTAACCGGCTCGACTTCACAATTGTTGCAGGCCAGTAAGAATCGGCCGGCAAAGAAATTTATCGTCGCCACCGAATCCGGTATTTTTTACAAAATGCAGCAGGCCTGCCCCGACAAAACCTTCATCATGGCGCCGACAAAGACGCAGAGTGAGCTATATCAATGTGATGGCAACTGCCCCTGGATGAAAATGAACAGCCTGCAGAACCTGCGTGATGCCCTGAAAAACCACAGCGGCGAGATCAGACTCGCACCCGGGATAATCGAAAAAGCCCTGCGGCCCCTTTCCCGCATGCTCGAATTCAGAAAGAAACATAGTTGAGAAAGCCATGAACCTCGAAAAAAACATTGTTGAAACCGTTAAAACAGCTCTGTTCGAAGACCTGCAGGGTCAGAAAGACCTGACCGCCCGGCTGATACCCGAAAAACGCGCTGCCAGCGCCCGGGTAATTACCCGCGAAGATATGATTCTCTGCGGCACCGCCTGGGTCGATGAGGTTTTTCGCCAGCTCGACCCGGAAGTTCTGGTCACCTGGAACTACAAAGACGGCGACAGTGTCGAAGCCGACTGTGTTCTCTACACACTGGAAGGGAAAGCACGCAGTCTGTTGACCGGCGAAAGAACCGCCCTGAATTTTCTGCAGACCCTGTCGGGCGTCGCCACTATCACCGGCATCTTTGCCAGAAAGCTCGCCGGCACGCCGACCCGGCTGCTCGATACGCGTAAAACGATTCCGGGCCTCAGACTGGCCGAAAAATATGCGGTTAAATGCGGCGGTGGCTGCAATCATCGCATGGGGCTCTACGATGCCTTTCTGATCAAGGAAAACCATATCGCCGCCTGCGGCTCGATTACCGAAGCGGTGCATGCCGCCCGTGAAATTGCACCTGATCGCAGCGTTGAAATCGAAGTCGAAAACATCGAAGGCCTGAAAGAAGCGATTGCGGCAAAGGCCGACATCGTCATGCTCGACAATTTTCCGCTCGAGCGCATAAGAGAAGCGGTTGAAATCAATGCCGGTCGCGTCAAACTCGAGGTTTCCGGCGACGTTAACCTTGACAACATTGCCAACATCGGAGCAACCGGCGTCGATTTCGTTTCAGTAGGTTCTCTCACCAAGCATATCAAGGCAATCAACCTGTCGATGCGCTTCGATATGCGCATCAGATAAGGGGGCAGCCATGCTGCACAGCTTTGACGTTCTGATTCTCGGAAGCGGCGCCGCCGGCCTCAGTCTGGCACTCAGGCTCGACCCGGGACTTTCGATCGCCGTCATCTGCAAGGATGAACTGCACGAAAACTCGACCAACTACGCTCAAGGTGGTATTGCTGCCGTTCTTGAATCTGATGACAGCTTTGCCGGGCATATACAGGACACGATGATCGCCGGAGCCGGTATCTGCGACACGGAAGCGGTAAAATTTACCGTCGAAAACGCGCCGGAGTGCATCAGATGGCTGATAGACCTCGGCATCAGGTTTACGCCCGCGCACGAAGAAGGCGGTTACCCGTATCACCTGACGCGCGAAGGCGGGCATTCGCATCGCCGCATCGTACATTCGGCTGATTCTACGGGCAAAGACCTCGAAGAAACGCTGGTTGGCGCGGTTAAGAAGCGCCAAAACGTCAAAATATTCGAAAACCACATTGCGGTCGATCTTTATAAAAAACATGGGCAGTGTTGTGGTGCCTATATTTACAACATCGATGCCGACCGTGTCGATTCTTTCTCAGCCAGGGCGACGGTCATCGCCACCGGCGGCGCCAGCCGCGTCTACCTTTATTCGAGCAACCCGTCGGTTTCAAGTGGCGATGGTATCGCCATGGGCTACCGGGCCGGCTGCCGGGTCGAGAATCTCGAATTCAACCAGTTTCACCCGACCTGTCTGTACCACCCGCAGGCCGGTTCTTTTCTGATCACCGAAGCTATGCGCGGCGAAGGCGCTAAACTGCTGCTGCCGGATGGGACCCGCTTCATGCCCGCTCACGACGAGCGCGCTGAACTGGCGCCCCGCGACATAGTGGCCCGGGCCATCGACTACGAAATGAAGCGCCTCGGCATCAGAAATGTCTTTCTCGATATTTCGCACAAGCCTTCTGAATTTGTGCGTTCGCATTTTCCCGGCATCTACCAGAAGTGCCTCGAATTTGGCATCGATATTACCAGAGAACCGATTCCGGTTGTACCGGCGGCACATTACACCTGTGGCGGCCTCAAGGTCGACCTCAACGGCTGCACCGATGTAGCAAGGCTTTACGCGATCGGCGAAGCCAGCTGCACCGGCCTGCATGGTGCCAACCGCCTCGCCAGCAATTCACTGCTCGAATGTCTCGTTTTTGGCGCCTCATCTGCCAGGCACATCACCGCCCTGCTGGAAAAAAACGCCAAAGTCGAAGCAGTGCCGGAATGGGATGACAGCCGCGTCAATCGCGCCCGCGAAGAAGTTCTGCTGCTGCACAACTGGGAAGAAATCAGACGTCTGATGTGGAACTACGTTGGCATTGTGCGCAGCGACGAACGCCTGCGGCGCGCCAAAGCCCGCATTGACCTGCTGAAGGTCGAAATCAACGATTACTACGCCAGACACCGGGTCAACCGCAATTTCATCGAACTGCGCCATCTGATCGTGGTCGCCGAACTGATCGTCGACTGCGCCATGCGCCGCAAACAAAGCATCGGCCTGCACTACAACATCGACTACCCGCCCGCCGCGTAGACTAAAACGGTCTCGCGATCGAATTTTAATCACACCTCGTTGCAGCCTGGTACATTCTCGCGGTTCTTGAGCATTTCAAGAAATGCGATCAGACTGCTGAACGGAATCCTTTCCTGTTCAAGCCTGACTGACATGGCCAGACAATTATCAGTCAGGTCGCGATAAACCTCGCGCTCTTCCGTAGTAAGCCGTTCAAGGTTTCTGCCCGTCTGCTTCGGCTCTGTAACCCAGAATTGTCTGTTACTCAACAAAGTCTGCCGATCCATCAAAAACGAGCGCACCTGTGGAAAATAGCTGCGCAGCTGATCAAGCATCGCGAATCCGTGTGTATCTATATCCCCCCAGTAGTAAATCTCCAGGTTTTTAAGCCATGCAACATCGGCGAGACGCTCAAGACCATAGCCAAGACCAAAAATGACTATGGAATCGGCCATCTCGGGGAAAGCAAGGCCATTAATTTCATTCTCGGTAATAAAAACCTTTTTAATGGGTAGCCTTAAGCTGGCAAATTCTTCGCATCTTATCTGCAGATCTGTTAAACCACCGACGCTGAGAGACATATCCAGAATTTTAAATCGAACCTGTGATGGTTTGGTTTTAAAACCATAGCGCTGTTCAAAACCGCCCAAGCCCTTAAACTCTTTCGCAAAGGCACTTTCAGGAAGAATTAAATCAAAAATTTCTGCCAGCAGGGCTTTTCTCGTCTCAATAAACTTTGTATCCACGCCATCTATATCAATCTGCCGAAGATAAATGCCCGGGCGCGGATTTTTCTGCAACCAGAGACATATTGCAATAATCCTTGGCCAGTCTTCTGCATATTCGAGTATTTTGAATGGGCTTTTTGCAATCCAGTCACGTAAAACATCGAACTTTTCCATAACGAACTCAGATATTCTCTGGAACTGTCGAAATCTGTTCTCAAGATGTAAAAAAGCAAGTAAAGACTTCTGGTCTTCAAAAACCAATGTGTCAGGCAAGCGATTTTTACCTAAATTACGCGGACTGACTTCTCTATATTCAAGGTTTAATCCTTGAAGACCATTGTTTTCCAGGGTCCGGCTCCAGTCGCTGCTCCAGCTTTTGACCTCTGTAAATTTTTCGGCGATTTCGCCGCTTCTAGGGCCTTTGAGCCTGCGTCTCAAGGGAAACAATTTTTCACCGGTGATGGCGGCACGTAAAAAAATGCCTCTCTCCCAGTCCTTCATCAGAGAAGCTCTGATATCTTTCATTGTTGTCCAGCCCGTCATAAGTTGCGTGCATCCAGTTCTTTTCGATAGTCTTCGATTGAAAGATTTCTCAGCAACGATTCCATGCCATTGCGGGAGTGCACAAAACCAACACTCTCAACGTAAGGCTCAATAACGTGAATCTTCTGCAAAGGCGTAACCACAAGCAATTGCAGATTTAACTTTTTGAACAGCTCAAGAGCATATCTTGTCGATTCTTCTGAGCCTCTGCCAAAGGCCTCGTCAATAACCACGAATCTGAAACTTCTCGACCGAACACTGCCGCGTTCAAGACCGAACTGATAAGCAAGACTGGCGGCAAGAACGGTATATGCCAGTTTTTCCTTTTGCCCGCCTGATTTTCCGCCAGAATCAGTATAATGCTCATACTCAGTATCATCTTCTTTGTAACGTTCAGAAGCGGCAAAAACAAACCAGTTGCGAACATCTGTCACCTTGTCCATCCATTTCTGATCTGCCTCTGCCCGGCCTTCGCGGCCTTTGAAACGTTCAATGATCTGCCTGACCTTCAAAAATCTGCTCTCTGCATAAAGGTCGTCTTCACGCCCGTCGAGGGTATTCTCAGTGCATGACCGCAATTCCTGCCTGAAATCTCTGATTTCGACGTCAGAAGAAGACTGCTCTTCGAGCCTGATATAACGCCCGGGGTTATAGGGGATTTCTGCCAACGACCTGTTGATGCTGGAGATTCTCTCTTTTATCTTTTGTGCAGAACTGTCGAGTTGCGAATTGAAGTTGGCAATCTCGTTTATGGTATTTTCGTTAAGCAGTTTTTTGAAATTTTTCTCAAAACTTGGCAGATCGTCTTCAACAAGCCTTTTCAGGCAGTTGCGATACTCTTCAGACGCTTCAACCCGGGCATCGAATTCGCTTGTTTCAACCTTATAGTCGTTTTTGTAATTCTGCATGGCGCCGACAATCTTCTCGTCGGTTTCTCTCAAACTGCTGTCAGCAGAATCTATTCTTGCCTGCAAACGACCGCGAACAGAGCTTTCAATTCGGTTCAGGTTCTGCAATGATAATTCTTCGTTCAGATTGATTTCGTTGATAAACTGCCGGATACGCGCCCTGACCTCTTCAAATTCAGGCATGTCATTGTCTTTAAGCAACTTTTCAGTTTCTTCACGCTCAATGCGAACCTTATTAATTGTTGTATTTACTGAGCCCTTTTCTTCCTGCAGTTTCTCAAGTTGTTTTTCGGCTTTTTTGCTTTCTTCATCAACTGTTCGCAGTTTTTTCTCAAGCTCTCCAAGAATGTCAGAAGCACTTTCCAGCTTGGCCTGCTCTTTCTTCTGATCGTCAATATCGCGGCTGATTCTCTGCCAGTCAATTTCCACAAAATCTTCATAAACCAGCAGCCTGTCAACAAAACGCTGCCTGTCTGCATACCGGGCTTTTTCATCCTCCAGAGTCTTGATTTCGCGGCTCAAATCACCTATCTGTTCCTCAATTTTACCAAGCTCGCTCTGGAGAGCCCTGATCTTTGCTTCATTGGTCCAGCCAAGCACGTAGCGTGATCGGTCGGTAAGATCATGGCGATCGTCCTTTTCGTGTCGTTGTCCACCACTTTTTATCTGACCATTACGTGTTATCGCCTGAGTCTCGCGCCTGAAGCTATCTATATTTTCGCAACAGGCATAATCAAAACGCGCCGCAAGCTCGCTTTCGAGCCATTCATAAAATGTCGCATCATCTTTGATCAACAGTTTCTTTACCAGAGAATTGGCACTGACAACCTGCTTTTTTCTTTTTTCATTTTTTACCCGGTAATAGACAAGCCTGCTGTGTAGGCTGGTTTTGTCGACCCAGGCGGCAACTTTAGCATAAAGCTCATCAGGCACGATCATCGAGAGGGCAAAATTATGCAGAAGTCTTTCTACAGCCCCTTCCCATGCAGCCTCAGAATCAGCAAGCCGCAAAAGTTCACCGACAAAAGGAATCTGATCTTCTTCAATTGCCAGGTCCCTGCAGACACGCTCTCGAATTGCTATCTGAGCCATAGGAACATTGCTTTTTCTCTGCCTGAGAGACCTTAACTCGCTGTTTAACAATTCTGAGCAATCTTTGTGTTTCTTCAGTTCAACAGCCTTTTCCTTGATCTGCCCAAATGCTTTTTCTTCAAAATTGCGCAGCTGAGGCAGCATTTCTGTCAGTCTGGCACGATTACCGGCAAATTGCTCTGGCGAATCTGGCATAGATATATGCAACTGCTCTGCGTAAACTCGATAATTATTAAAATTTCGGTCAGCACGTTTTTTTTCTTCTTCAAGGCGAAGCACCGTGCTTCTGATTTTTTCAAGACGGTCGCCACCATTTGCGACAATACTGTGCTTTAAACTGTCTCTTTCTTCACGCAGCCTTTTTAATTCACATTTTTGATTTAAAATGACCGCTTCAGTTTCCTCGAATTTTTCTTTCAGCCTGGCATCTTCACCATCGAGAAGCAAAAGTTTTTCGCCGGCGATAAAAAATCTCAAGCCTTCGCGACATTCACACAATTTAGAAATATTTCTGCTGGTTTCATCGTGGCGATCACAATGTTCAACGATAATTCCGAGCTTTCTTATCTGTTCGCGAGCCTTCAAGACCATTTCATGAGCTCTATTCAGATTGTCATAATGCCCAAGAAGATTTTCTATTCTGGATTTAACGTCAGAATCCTGAAGCATATGTTCGCGCACAAAGCTGGTAAGATTCCCGACTGACTTCATCGAAACGGTCTGATTGAAAAGTTCGAGGGCCTGGTTGGTCTCAATACCAAAAAGCCTCTTGAATTCAGCACAATAAGGGGTAAAACTGTCGAAAACAATTGCTTCGCTCGCTTTAAGGCTTTTTTTCAGGGCACTTTTTTCTTTGAATCTGGAAAAATCATGCGTTACACTGAGTTGCCGCCCGGCAGCAACCACATAAAACCTTTCAGGCTGCCCCCCATGCTCGTTTGAGAAAAAAACCTGTGCCAGAGTAACAGTCTGACTGAAACCCTTATTGGCAAAAACCCCGAGAATGACCGAAAAATCATTCAGGCCACGCAAGCTTACCGGCTTCGCGTGCAAACCGCTTTCACTTCGCTCTGACTTATAATATCCAAGCACATAAGTGCGCAGACTGCGCTCGCTTTTATCTGCACCTGCGGCCTTGTTAAAAACAATCCGGTTTGGAGGAACCAGCAAAGTGGTTATTGCGTCAATTAATGTCGATTTGCCCGAGCCAATATCACCGGTAACCAGAATATTTCGGCCTTCTGGCTCCAATGACCAGACACGATCGTGAAATGTGCCCCAGTTGTAAAGCTCCAGAGTTTTGAGCCTGAAACCTGCACTTTCATCTGTTGCCAGAAATTCGAGCGTCTGCTGTCCAGTCATGAGTTAGCTTCCTGTCCGCTTTCAGCCAGATTCTTGTAATATTCTTCCAGGCGCTGATCGAACTCGTTAAGCCACTGAGCTGTGACAAATGCCTTGATAATTCTGCAGACTTCGATCTTCTGTTCCTCTCCCTTCAATTTTCTTACAAAACCAAGCTCGACGACCTTATTGATATGAGAAGTTATCTGGTCGAAAAACCTGGCATCATTGCTGCCTGCCGGAAAAAAGGCCCGGCACATCTCTACCACCTCATCATTAGACATTATCAGCCTTGTTTCACCGTCAGATGCGTCGTGCTCCGCAAGCCTTTTCCGAAAAAGGGCAATAAGAAGACTGACCGGGTATGACAGCTGCCGACGGCCTACCAGCCGGGGCACGATTTCTTCTCCGTCAACCACATCGCACTGTTTAAGCCATGCATAACCTTCGTTTTCGTCAATAAGCAATTCCAGGCCAATCACGCCGAGATAGTCTCTGGCCCTTATCTGAAGTTCAATGAGCGACTGCCAGAGAACCGGTTCTGAGTCTCGGTAAACGATACCCTTCAGCAGTGAAACCAGCAGCAACGGGAGTTTATCTGCGCCTTCAATTTGCTTTTCGGTCATAAATTGTTCCTGGTAAAAATAATTCTTGGAATCTTTGCCTTTCGGCATTTAACTTCTCCGTCAGGCCATTCGACTACCTCTTCAACACTTTCGTCAAAAAACGCGCGTGGGTCTTCGCCGGCAATACTAAGGTATGCAACCAGCTCGCTCAAACCATATTTAAGTGGAAAACGCCTGATTATCTCGGCAACAGAAACCTGCGATTCAGTGCGTAACATTGTCTGAATATGGTCCTGGATTTCTTCACGATCCACAACCAGCTGACTGAATAACGCCTCGGCATCGACTTCGCTGTCGTCACCGGAGCAAATAAGCTTTTCATAACGAGGTTTAAAAGGAATACTGTATAGTGGCCTCTCCATAGGAAGCTCTATCGCAACGCCCCCCGGCTCGTCGATTGCAAAAAAGTTACGATCACTCGGCGGTTTGTCACGTAACTTTACGGCCTTGCTTTCAATTTTCTGAAAAATCTGTATGATACGACGGTTTTCAAGATAAACCTGATCTTCAAGAAAACGCCGCAACTGCTGCGAAAGCCGCGCCACCGTTCGCTGCGTCGTCTCACCGGCATCGAACCAGTCATAATGAATGCGTTTCAGACGCAAATCAGGTTTCAGCTCTTTTATCGCTTCCATTTCAAATACCTGATCAAGAAGATTACCAAATTCTTCCCGTCGACGTGAAGACATTATGAATTCCCAGAACGCCCGAAAACTTCTTCCCTGGTCTGTGTCGGCAATGGCGTCGCGGGCTCCGAAAACCTTAGCGAGCAACTCGCCTTTGCGGCCTTCCCATTCGGCTATTTGAACACGAATCCGTCTGTCGAGCTGACGAAAATTATGCTCTACTTCGCGAAAATCGCCAAGCAGACTGCGCGCCAGCATACTGACCTGCTGAAATCGATCTTTTAAAGATGTATTATCGAGAACATTCACTTCTCCAGCCTGAAGCCGTAATATCTGAGAATCAATTTCAGCCCGGCGTTTTTCAAGCTCATGAATTCTTGTTTCGGCGCTGGTTTCGGTTCCGGCAACAATCTGCTGCAATAAATCAAAAACAGTTCTCAGTCTTGACTCAGTACCGATAAATGAACTGCCGGAAAGGCTGTCAAGCCAGCGAATCGCTTTTTCCGCGGCCGGGGTAAGGTCGAAATGTGGCTCATCAGATGAATTGGGGTAAAATTTGCGAAGCCAGCCTTTCTCGTCGCTTGTCCAGTCGTTGAGATACTGTCTGGCGGATTTTGGAAACGCTTCTGCCCCGAGAACCTCGCGCAACTGGAAAAGTTCGTCTTCCAGTTTTGCCTCCATCTCGCTTTGAGAAAGGGTTCTGATATTCAGAGCAATGAACTCACGATAAAAAAAGCTGATCACAAGGGGAGCATGGTCTGCTCTGAGCAATTGCCAGGTTGCATCTGTCTGCCTGAGATTAACAAGGTGAAAATAGTCCAAAATCAGCCGCCTTTGCTGATTTCGCTTTGCCAGGCTCTGAAAAAGCGCTGCATTTCTACCAGGCCAGAAGAAGCGCGGAGTGAAGAAAATTTCAGTCCGAGCTCAAGCATGGCATCAACGGTTTCGTAATCATATTCGGTATTCTGCAGTTCCTGGTTTTTTACGTGCTCAAGTGCCTCTGAGGCAGATTTCCACTGGTTTACTATTTTTTCTGATTCAGATCTGGTTTTATCGTTTTGCGGCTTCATAAGTACATTATCTCTCAAGAATCTTGCGGGCCCGCAAAAGTATTTCGGGTTCCGCTTTCAATTCAGACAGTTCGGCAAGATGCTCAAGAATGCGTTCAGTATTCAACCTGCCTTTTTGCCTGACAGCAATTGATTCGGCATCTAGCCAGTCTTTTGGCCTTGCTGCAAACGCCTTCATTATAAACAGATCGTCCGCACTGCAAACTGGCAGAGAGCAATTTTCACCGAAATCAAACATTACTGCATTTGCCATCATTTCTGCCTCAAATGGCAGGGCGGCGAATGTTACATCTATCGAAACCCCGTTACTGCCAGTGATCAACAAAACACGATTGGCAACAGCAAAATTCAAAGCATCAGAAATCCGACTAGAAAATTTATTCAGAAGAGTCTCTGCAATCTGGCGTTCTTCGCCAAAGTTCGTTAAAACAGCGATATCCGCATCCTGGGTAAAACGGATTTCACCCCAGCGGATTACTGCCAGCCCACCAATAATGCAAAACATGCGATTATGGGCTGACAGAAAATCACAAACCTCTTTTGCAGCAGCGAAGAGCTTATTCAATTTTCACGAACCTTTCCAGATCAATAATATTATACCATCCCCCATGTGGAAAGGCTATTCCCGGCCATTCTAAAAATTTGGCAATTTTGCTTTTGGTCATTATAATTGTTGCATGCAGATTTTTAAGCGAGCGTTTCCGGGTAGAAAATGCCTGATCGGCTTATTGCTGACCGGTGGCATTGTTGCGGCTGTTCCGCTGGTTTCAGGCACCGCTGAAGCCTCTGAAGGTGAAAAGGGGTATCTTGTACAGCAGCTTTCAGGGATGGCCCGGTTTGAGCGCATTCAGTCAGGATCAGAATTTTCTGAACCCACAAATGCCGAAATCATCAATGGCTTTATCGCTGCTGCCGAAGAACAGCCGGTTGAAGAAGAAATAACGTCAGAAAGACTGGCAGCCTTCACCCGACTTGCCTTTACTGCAGACTCTGAAGACAGCTTCACCTTCAACGGACTGCTAAAAGTTCTGCAGATTTCCGGGCGCATGCAGTTGCAAAAAGACACCACAACCGCTACCGGGTTGTTTGAAAAACATTTCTCCGGGCACGTTAAAGAAGCAATCAAGACTAACCACGAACGGGCAAAGTTTTACGCCGACCTCTCCAACAGCGAGACAAAGGGGTTGTCGAAGCTTTACACCAGTATGGAATACGCCCTGCTCCCCGTTGCTGCGATTTTTGACCGCTGGGCCCGCCAGCTGAATCTGCAAGGTATTCCGGTTCTGGTAAATGATTTCGTATCTATGAGCGCCATTAAACCGGCCGCCACCATACCTCTAAATACCGCTGCCCTCGATAAAGACGGTCGAAAAGCCTTCAGAAAAATACTCGACGCCTTTCAGAACCAGGTTTTTACTGCCGCTTCGCGCAAAGACTTTGTGCAGGTGCAGATGACGGCAATCGAAGCCCTGGCCAGTCTGCGCCAGCTCGAAACCAGATATTCATGCAATTTGTCTCTGAGCGTTCATTTAGTAGAATCAATCGGCCTTGCCGGCCGCAATGCCGACAATCTAAGCCACAGTTTCGCCGGCCGGCCAGATAATTTCTACCGCGCCTTCATCATCGCCCAGAACGCCGGGGTTAAAATGTTTTCGCTCATCGACCTAAAGGCCCAGCGCTTTCACAGCCAGGGTATCGGCATAATTGTCAACGACCTGCCCGCCATCCCCTTCCCCTGAAACTAAAAAAACAATTTGGATTGTACATGGCTTTTGGTAGAATCGAAAGCAGCAGACTCGATTTAAATTGAGCGGTGATCAATGGCAATAGAGAGGGTTCTTAACGAAGAACAGGTTGCGCTTCATGATGAGGTTGTACCCTTCTCCGAATTCGTCGACGAAACTGGCCCCGATGCCGGGCGGCAGTTGGCCAGATACCAGGATTTCTACACCCGCTGCTTCTTTCAGGAAATGGCAGTTGTTGGCATCGTTTTGTCTGTTTTTGCTCTGGCCTATCTCGCCTGCTACCTGATCGGTCTTGAGTATGGCAGTTTTCTGCACGGCAAGATTCTTTACGCTGTTTTTGTTTTCTTCAATGTATATGCCGCAGGCCAGTGCTTTTATAGCTGGGCGGTTCTAAGAAACAAAAGCGTGGCCCGCGATTATATGTTTTTCTGGGCGGTGGCCTTTACCGGTGCGGCAGTCGGCAATTCCATCGATTTTGCCATCTGGGCCGGCGAAATGGGGCCTTTCAAGCAGAACATGCTCACTAATCTGATTTTCGTCTTTTCTCTGATACTGTCTTTTCCGGGCATGCATTTTCTCGCCCAGGTCTGTCAGGTTAAAGCCAGCAGACAGCCGGCTCTGTATTTTCTGCCATTTGCTGTAACTTTTGCAGTGATTCCGACATACATGAACTACGAGATCCTCCAGAGTATTCTCGATGCCGGCAGTATCGTTGATATCAGCCACATTCCGAACATCAAGGAGTTTCTCTTCGGTATTTTTTACGCGCTGGTCGGCGGCTATCTCTCTTCTTTAAGTCTTTTTATCTGGCAGACCGGAAAAGGCCGGCTCGTTCACTCTGCCCGCCTGATCGCTGTCGGCACCGTAATTTTCAGCTTCGGATGCGCCATTTACGCTGGCCTGTTCCCTTCGCTTCCGCTGCTCAAAATCCCCGGAAATCCAGTGCATGTTCCCATTGCTCTGGGCTATGTTCTTGTGGCGCTTGGTCTTCGCCGAACCGAGAATACGATAAAGTTTCTTATGAACCCTGAATCAGACGAACTACCACCGGTAACGACACTCGTCGAAATTTTTGGCGAAACCGATGGCCTGGCGGTTTATAAGCGCCTGGAGAACAGTATTAGAACTGCCCTGCTCGAATTATCGAAGTCTCGCGAAGAGACTCAGCTGAAAAAAGAAGAAATCAGCCAGCTCGAACAGGAAATACACCTCAGAAAAAAGACCGAAAATGAATTGATGATTGCCAAAGGCCACGCCGAAGAAGCCAACCGCACCAAATCAGAATTTCTGGCAATGATCAGTCATGAACTGAAAACGCCCCTTACCGTTATCAGGGGCTACAGCGCCCTGTTAAAAAACAAAACGCTCGAAAAACTCGTAGAAACGCAAAAAATTACCGGCGTCGCCGGTGAGATCGAAGAAAATTCGCAGCTTCTCGAAAAAATGGTGAACGAACTGCTTGAATTTTCGAGGCTCGAAAGTGGCAGCATGAAATATGAAAAAGAAGTATTCGCCCTCGCCGAAATTCTCAATTTCATAAGATCGATCAGCACTGCCCACCAGAAAACCGTTAAATGCGAGTATACCGAAATCATACCTGATCAGTCTGTTAAGATCGAAGCGAACCGGCAGGCCCTCGAACAGATTATCTCCAATCTTCTGGTAAATGCCTTCAAGTTCTGCAATGAAACCAGCGTGACGCTTGAACTGAAAAAAGAGGGCCAGAACCTGATAATAGCCGTCTCTGACCAGGGCATCGGCATTCCTGAAGAACTTCAGGAAAAAATCTTCGAAGCTTTTTACCAGGTCAGCCTTGGCACGAAAAGAAAATTTGGTGGTATCGGGCTCGGTCTGAGTATTGTAAAAAAACTCGTGACCGGGCTGAATGGCAAAATCAGCCTTAAGAGTGCCACGGGCCAGGGCAGCCGCTTCGAAGTCGTTCTTCCAGTTGTGGTAGACTGAATAATGCTCAAATGGAATTTTGACAACAGCTATGCCCGTCTGCCCGAAATTTTTTACCAGCGGGTCGAGCCGGTGCCGGTCACAGCGCCAAAACCATGTATTTTCAACATCAGACTGGCGAAAGAACTGTGGCTGACGACAGAGCCGGTGCTGACAGAAAGCGATCTGGCAATTCTTGCCGGCAACGCTGTTCCGGAAGGGGCTGAACCTCTGGCCCAGGCCTATGCCGGCCATCAGTTCGGCAATTTTGTCATGCTTGGCGATGGTCGGGCCATCGTTCTTGGCGAACACTGTCCGCCCGATGGCAGTCGCTTCGACATACAGCTCAAAGGCTCGGGTCAGACAAGATATTCGCGCCGCGGTGACGGACGGGCCGCGCTCGGGCCAATGCTGCGCGAGTATATAATCAGCGAAGCAATGGCCGCGCTTGGCATACCCACAACGCGCAGCCTCGCCGTCGTCGAAACCGGCGAAACGATTCATCGCGAAAAACCTCTGCCCGGCGCGGTTCTGACCCGCATTGCCGCCAGTCACATCAGAGTCGGTACTTTTCAGTATGCTGCCGCCTGCGAAAATCCTGAACTGCTGCGAACCCTTGCCGACTACACAATCGCAAGGCATTTTCCTGCATGTCTTGCTTGCGAGAATCCTTATCTGAGCTTTTACCAAAAAGTGATTGACCTTCAGGCAAGCCTGATCAGCAGGTGGATGAATGTCGGATTTATTCACGGCGTCATGAACACTGATAACATGGCCATTTCAGGTGAAACCATCGATTATGGCCCCTGCGCCTTCATGAACGTCTTCAACCCGCTTACTGTATTCAGTTCAATAGATTATCAGGGGCGCTACGCTTACGGAAACCAGCCAATCATGGCGCAATGGAACCTGGCACGGCTTGCCGAGGCCATTCTGCCGCTGCTGCACCCTGAGCCGGGGCAAGCTCTTGAACTGGCGCATGCGGCGATCGACTCGTTTCCGAAAATTTACCTGAATCACTGGCTGCAGGGCATGCGGCACAAACTCGGGTTCAGTCACGCCCTTGAAAACGATGCCGCCCTGTTCGAAGACCTGCTGCAGCTGATGCGCATGCACCGGCTCGATTTCACCAATACTTTCAGAATGCTTTCGTATGCGATAGTTCACACCTACCCGCCCGACCAGTTGCCTCATTCTGAAGAGACCGCCGCCTGGTATCTCGCCTGGCAGATAAGACTCGAAAGAGAACAGGCAATAAACCCGGACTGGAACTCAGAAAAGGCACAGACACTGATGCTGGCAACCAACCCGGCGTATATTCCGCGCAATCACAGAGTGGAAGAGGCTCTCGCCGCCATGGTCAACAACCGAGACCAGGCGCCGCTGAACCTGCTGCTGAAAGCTCTCGCAAACCCGTTCATTGAAAAACCGGAATTTGAATTTCTCACCGAACCACCCGGTCTCGCCGAAGCTGATTATCAGACTTTTTGCGGCACCTGAACCGGGCTGGCACAACGTTTCAGACCGGCTTGAATTTTGCACTGACGATAAATTCGCCGACTCTGTAATTTGGCAAATGCAAATTGATATTTGCCGCTGTTGTGGTATCCTGACTAAACTATAGTTTTACCCGCAAAATTTCCGCATGAGGTGAGTATGAAGACGCTGATTGAACCTTTCAAAATCAAGATGGTAGAACCGATCCGGCAGACCACCGAAAAAGAACGCATCAAACTGCTGAAAGAAGCTCATTACAACCCATTCCTGATCAAAGCCGACAACGTATTGCTCGACTTTCTGACCGACAGCGGCACCGGCGCCATGAGCGACAAACAGTGGGCCGCTATGATCACTGGCGATGAAGCCTACGCCGGCAGCAAAAGTTTTTATCATTTCGAAAGCGTCGTAAAAAATATCACCGGGTTCAAACATGTCATTCCGACACATCAGGGTCGCGCCGCCGAAAAAATTCTTTTCTCGACCGCTCTGAAAAAGGGCGATATGGTGCCCAACAATACCCATTTTGACACAACCCGCGCCAACGTCGAATATGTCGGCGCCGAAGCTGTCGATCTGGTCATCGACGAAGGCAAACAGCCGGCTCTGGTACACCCGTTCAAGGGCAACATCAACCTTGAGAAGCTTGAAGCCTTTCTTAAAAAGAATCATAAAAACGTACCGCTCGGCATGATGACCGTCACCAACAATTCAGGCGGCGGCCAGCCAGTATCAATGGAAAACATCAAAAAAGCGGCAAAAATCTACAAAAAATACAAGGTCCCCTTCTTCATCGATGCCTGCCGCTTTGCCGAAAATGCCTATTTCATCAAAATCCGTGAAAAGGGCTACGAAAATAAAACCCCGCTCGAAATCGCCCAGGAACTGTTTTCCTATGCCGATGGCTGCACCATGAGCGCCAAAAAAGACGGCATGGTAAACATTGGCGGATTTCTGGCGATGAACGACGATGCCATGGCTGCCAACTGCCGCAACCTGCTGATTCTGACCGAAGGTTTTCCGAGCTACGGCGGGCTCGCCGGCCGCGATCTCGATGCGCTTGCCGTCGGCCTGATGGAAGCACTTGACGAAGAATACCTGCGCTACCGCCTGCGCACCGCTGAATACATGGGCGAACGCCTGCTGGCTGCCGGCATCGGCATCATCAGACCAACCGGTGGGCACGCGGTCTATATCGACGCTAAATCTGTCTACCCGCATATCCCAGCCGACCAGTATCCCGGGCAGGTTCTCTGCTGCGAACTTTATCGCAAGGGCGGCATTCGCGGCGTCGAAATCGGCTCGGTAATGTTCGGCAAAAAAGATAAAAAGACCGGCAAAGAGATTCCGGCGACCATGGAACTGGTCAGACTGGCGTTTCCGAGACGTGTCTACACGCAGAGTCATTTTGACTATGCCGTTGAAGCAATTATCGAAACCTACGCCGACCGCAAAAAGGCAAAAGGCCTCAAAATCACCTGGGAACCGCCATTCCTGCGGCATTTCACCGCCAGATTCGCACCGGTTAAATAAATTCAATACCGCCGCCCGGGGTCTCACCCCGGGCGGTCACTGTAATGATCCAGAAAGATAACTCAACTAAGTTGACCTGCCCGGACTGCCGGCAACCTTTGCCGGCAGATTATCTGTTCTGCGGCTTCTGCGGCAAAGAGCTGAATTCAGGCAGGCAGATCGCAAAACCGCGCATGAAAAATGAGCGCCGCGACGTGGCGATTCTTTTTGCTGATGTCAGTGGCTTCACTTCAATGTGTGAGAGCATGGACCCCGAAGACGTCTTTACTCTCATGAACGAGGTTTTTGACGGCCTCGGGCGCGCTATCAGCAAAGAAGGCGGCCACATCGACAAATACATCGGCGACAACGTAATGGCACTTTTCGGTGCTCCGGTTGCCCATGAGGATGACCCTGCCAGAGCCTGCCGCGCCGCTATCGGCATGCAGAATTTTCTCAAACAGTTTGCCACGAAGCTCTGCGAACGCACCGGAGTGCTGCTGAAAATGCGCATCGGTATCAACTGCGGACTGGTGCTTGCCGGTTACATCGGCTCAGAAGTAAAAAAGGAATACTCGGTTCTTGGCGACACCGTCAATCTGGCCTCAAGGCTTGAGTCAAAAGCCCCGCCAGGCGGCATTCTGATTTCTGAAGCGATGGCTTCGCGAATTTCAGGCTTCAGTCTCGGCCCGGTTCAGGAGCTTACCGTTAAAGGCAAAAGCCAGCCGGTCAAAGCCTTTGAAATTCTCGGCGAACTGAAAACCGGCCAGAGATGGAAAACCGGCATTTTTACCGGCCGGGCCCGCGAGTTGGCAAGAATCAGCAGGCACCTCGCGCGGCAGAAGGCTCCATTCGAGCCTCTGATAATCATCGGAGAAGCCGGCCTTGGAAAATCCAGGCTCATGACTGAAACTGTCAGACGCAACGACCATTGTCATTTTATTTTTGCAAATGCAGCTGCAGAAAGACAGAACCAGCCATTTGCATTGTTCAGACAGATGCTGCTCGAAAACCTGCCGGAACTCACCGGCAACGACAGGCTTTTCATATCTTCGCAAAGCCTTGCCGGCTGGCTTGCAAGCCTGTCGCCCGCGTTGTCAGGTTTTTCGCAGGTATTTACACATCTGCTCGAAGTCAACGGCACAGACAGCCCACTGCCAGAACTTGACCCGGCAGTTTTCAGACAGACAATCGAAACCGGGATCGAACTGCTGCTGCGCTCACTTGCCAGGTATTTCACACCTCTGATCATCTGTATAGACTCACTCGAATATGCTGACCAGGCCTCGCTTGACATAATCTGCAAAATGCAGAAGAAAAATGACGGGCTGCCATGTCATATTCTTGCCGCCTGCAGAGCTGCGCCCGCTGCCTGTTTTTCAGGCACCGCGCTCGCTCTGCAGCCACTCACCGAAAAGGCTTCGATCGATCTTCTGAAATCATTTTTTGCCGCCAGAGGCGGTTCTGAGACCTTTTTGCACGAACTGGCCGTCAGAGCCGCGGGAAACCCGCTTTTTCTCGAAGAATATGCAAGATGGACCGTAGTCTCAGATAGCCGCGGTGAAGCAGTCAGAAACACTCTGCCTCCGACTCTGCGGGCTCTGGTTGTCAGTCGTCTCGACCAGATTTCTGCAAAATCCAGAGATTTTCTGGCAGGCTGTTCAATACTTGGTTGTGAATTCGAAATTCAGATTGCACGCAGCACCTCTTCGCAGATGAGTGACGACGAATTGTCAGCAATCCTGCAGGAGCTGCAGAAAGCCGATCTGATCGAACCAGCTCAGCCGCAAAACTTTGATCACTGGATTTTTCGACAAAAGCTCGTTCACGATGTCTGTTATGAAACGATGCTGATCAACGAACGCCGAAAAATGCACCTGGCCACGGCAGAAGCTTTAATTCAGGCGGGCAGCCACAAGTCCGTGGCCCCGGCGGTAATGGCATTTCACTATGAAAAAGCCGAAGCCTGGCCCGAGTCTGCCGGTGCAAAAATCGGAGCCGGCAATCAGGCAGCCGCCTTTGGACTGAACGCAGAAGCGTGCAGATGGTTTTCGGCAGCGATAGAAGATCTCAGGCGCTGCGGCGAGGTTAAAGAGCACCTTAAATCTCTCTATTTTTCAGGGTTTCAGGGCATGACTCAGTCGCTGATCAAGCTCGGAAAAACCGCCGAAGCTGTCGATGCGACAGTTAATCTTGAGCAGTTTGCCGAAACGACTGCAGACAAAATTGAAACCGCCAGAATTCACGCTGAAATCGCCAGAGTCCAGGGAAACAGCGAAAGCACCGCCGGTTTTTTCCGCCAGGCGATCAGCCTTTCCGAGAATCTGCCGCCCGCCAGGCAGAATCCCAGGCTTTATCAGGAATATGCCGAATATCTGCTCAAACGTGGTCTTTTCGAAGAAGCCAGAAAAGCTTCAGAGATATTCCGGCAGGCATCAGGCTCGACACCTGCAGCCGTTATTCAATCCGACACACTCTCAGGCAAAATCCTTTATGCGGCCGGCAGCCTGGCCGGCGCGAGAGACCTGTTTCTGCGCGCCTATCATCAGGCCCTGCAAGCCCCCGGAATAGCTGAAAAAGCCAGAACGGCCAACCTGCTTGGTAACGTTGAGCGCGACATGGGCAATTACGAGAATGCCAGATGTTACTTTCAGGATGCCCTCGAAGCCTGGCAGAAAACCGGTGATGCCGAGTGCATTGCCGGAGCCAACAACAACCTTGGCAATCTTGAAATGAGCCTGGGCAATTATGCCGCGGCCGGAAAATACCATTCAGATACTCTCAAACGCTGGCTTGAGATTGGTAATGTAGCCGGTGCAGCCCTTTCGCAGGCAAACCTGGCGATTCTGGCACTGGAAAAGGGAGACGGCGCCGAAGCCATAAAATTCGCCGGCGAAGCCCTGAAAAATCTCAAAAACGCCGGGAATGAAATGCTGGTTGCGCTTGTCAGAGTAATCGAGGGCGAAGGTCTTCTCGCAACAGGAAAAGTCAGGCAGGCCGAAAAAATCTTCAGCGGTGTTCTCGGAGACTATGACCAGAACCGGGCGAAGCTTGCGCATGCCGGGGCGGTTCGCGGCCTCGGCAGAGTTCGTCTGCATGAAGGCAACACAGACGAAGCCCTGCGGCTGCTAGAAGACGCGGGCAGCAGATATCGCACCCTTAAGCGCAATCAGGAAGCAGCCAGAACTCTGATGTTTAAAGGCGAAGCCCTGCTGCTGGCGGCCCGCCGCCACGAAGCGCTGCTTGCCATGCGTCAGGCAATGCAGGAATTCGAACAGATGAAAGCGGGCCGCGACCGTGAAAGATCCGAGGCCCGTATCAGATCAATCGAAGTTGATGCCGATTCCGAAAAAGAAACCGGCTGATTTTGCGTAACCGGGCTGAACTGCACCGAGAGAACACCCAAAACCACCCGCCATCTTGTATTGCAGGCCTATTGCCCACGGTGTTTTTGAAAAATAGTCGCCGCGCGAAGAAACTTCGACAATGGCAGAAAAATGACCGGGCAGCTGCAATTCGACACCACCATAAACCAGCGTGGCAGTGTCTTTCGCCAGGCTGTATTGTTGTGAACCCAGCCATTTGCCGATCCACCAGCCATCCTGTTTGAAAGTTCTGACGCCGAGATGCAGTCTGATCTCGCGCTCGCCCCTCACATTGCCTATTTTTCTTGAAAAGGCCAGATTACCGCCGGTGCGCTCGACATATTTTGAGCCCTGACGCCAGTATGCCCCGACGCTTCCTTCCCAGCCAGAGACATCTTCGTCGAGAAAACGGTAACGCAAAGCCGGACCATTGGCATCGACGACTTTGTGATCGGTGCGATTGTCGAGCCCCGCATGTGAAAAGCCCAGTTCAAAACGGTCGCTGCAGCCATAGGCAACAAAGGCGCCCTTCCAGTGGACATCGTCACCGACCCAGTCCTGGGTCGAAATGCAGGCCTGCATCGAAATTTCATCCTTCTTCAATGTTCCTGAAGTCGGATTGAGAAACATGCCGGGAATCCCGTCGATGGTTATCACACCGCGCGTCGCGGCATTCTGGGCGGCAAAAACCGTAGCGCCACAGCAAAAAATCAGAAACAGAAAAAATACCTTGAGAAAGCTGGAATATGACATTCATTCTCCCATATATCTGGTTTTAGAATACTTTCACCAGGCAGGTCCGTTTGTGTTGTCTGTTATGTTCCGTATTTTTGCCTGCCATCGTCAGATTTTACCACATTCCGTTCGACAACTTCATCAATTAAGTCAGTTCAACTGATCCTGGAACTGTGATAGACTTATAAAATGAAGTCCGGGCCATACTAAAATCAGGGAGAAAACGATGTTTTCGTACACACAGATGCAGAAAATTATCAAACAGGGTGTGCGCGGCGGCGACGGCGAGGTGCATTGCCGTGATTACATCAATTCATCGATGAACAGCATGCCATTTGAAGCTTTCGGGCTTAACGAAATGCAACCCGGAGCTACCATTCCAGAGCATTGCCATGCCGACAGTGAAGAATTCTACTTCATCGTTTCCGGCCGCGGTACCGGCATTCACAACGGCAGGCTGTTCGACATCGGCCCCGGTGACGGCTGGTTGTGTCGCGCCGGCGAAACACACGGCATTCTCAATAACCTTGTCCCCGACCAGGTATTGACCTTCGCCAGCCTATACTTCGCCCCCAGGAAAACTGCTTAAGCTGCCCCACGTTATTTAAAAAACTGCCGCCCCGGCGATTTTATACAAAAATCACCTGCGGGCGGCAAAAACGTGATATCCTGTCGCACTGGTTGGCTGAATGTCCTGATTTTTCGGGTTATTGGTTTTTACGCCATTTCATTCGTGAAACTGTGCCTTTAACCTAAGCTGCAGGTGCCTTCAATGAAAGAAAATATACAGCAGAAAGTTTTTCAAACCGCGCCTTTTGGTTATTCACTGCAGAAAATTGTCACTGATGCTGCCGGCAGCGCGGCAGATTATGTCATTATCGACGCCAACCCCGCTTTTGCCGCCATGTGCCGACTGCCCCTTGAAAAAGTTATCGGCAGTCATGCAGCCCAACTGTTCCCCTGTCTGAGAGATAATCCGTTCGATTTTCTCGGCTTTTTCGCCAGAATTGCCGACGGCGATAGCAGCGATTCATTCGAATACTATTCTGAAGCTGACGGCAAAACCTATCTCGCTCATGTACATTCCCCCGAGAAAGGTTATTTTTCGGTCTTCTATCAGGATGTAACCCATGAACGCAGCGTCTTAAAAGGGCTCGAAGGCTTGTTCAAGATTACTCCCGAGCCGATGTGCATCGCCGATGTCGACGGCAATTTTCTCAAGGTCAACCACGCCTGGGAAAACATTCTCGGTTACCGGGTCGAAGAGCTGGAAAACCGGAAGTTTCTCGATTATGTTCACCCTGATGACCATGCAAGCACCACCAGCGCGATGGCCGTGCTATCAAAACAGCAGGAAGTGCGCAACTTCATCAACCGTTACCGGCATAAGAACGGCACCTATCGAACGATCAAATGGTTTTCGCGGCCAAATGGCAGGTATATTTTTGCGGCGGCTGAGGATATCACCGATCAGAACCGCGTAAAAATGGAGCTCGAAGAGAAACGCGCCGAGCTCGAAACCGTCTACGAAAATTCACCGATCATGATGTGCGTCTTAAACCAGGATCAGAAGGTGGTCTACGCGAATAAACACCTTCTCGAATATCTGCACACCACGCTCGAAGAATTGAGAAATTTCAGGGCCAGCAATGCCTTTGGCTGTCCGAATGCCTACGAACACCCGAAAGGCTGCGGTTACGGCAGCGCCTGCCATAATTGTCAGCTCAGAAGTGCAATAAGCGATACCATCGAAAATGGCACCATACATCAGAATGTGCCTTATGAAGCGCACCTCAAGTATCAGGGAAAAACCCGTAAAGCCTTTCTTCTGGCTAATACAGCCCGCATCAACATGCCAGACAAAAGTCTCATATCACTTGTTTTTCAGGATGTTTCTGAACGCAATCTCATGCTGCAGGCCCTCAAGCAGAGTGAAGAAACTCTGAAAGAAGCGCAGAAAATAGGCAATGTCGGCCACTGGGAATACGATCTGGCCGATAAAACCATCACCTGGTCAGATCAGGTTTATAGAATTCACGGCCGTAATCGTGATGAATTTTCTCTTACTCTCGAAACGATTTTCAACAATTACCATCCGTCCGATCTCGCGGTTCTCAAGCAAAAATTTTGCACCAGTCTGGAAAACAAAACCGATTTTCTCAGCGAACATCGGCTGATTACCCCTTCAGGTAAAGTAAAGTTCGTCATCGAGCGAGCCAGATTCTCTTATGACAACGCAGGCAATGCCATCAAAGCCCTTGGTTCGATCGCCGATATCACCGAGCTGAAAGAACAGGAAATCCAGCTGAGAAAACTATCGACGGCGATTACCGAATGCCCGGTTTCGATAGTCATTACCAGCCCGTGCGGCAAAATCGAGTATGTTAACCCGTTCTTCTCTCAGATGACCGGCTATTCGCTCGAAGAAGCCGTTGGTAACAATCCGAGAATATTAAAAGCTCCGCATTTTCCTGACGAATACTTTGCCGATTTATGGCAGACGGTTTTGTCAGGCAGGGTCTGGGAGGGCGAGTTTTACAACAAGCGCAAGGATGGCTCCAATTATTGGGAATACGCGGTCATTTCACCGGTTATCAACGAAAACCTCGAAATCAGCAATCTGATAGCCATAAAAATAGACATTACTGAAAGAAAGCGACTCGAGAACGAGCTCAGACAGAGCGAAGAACGCTTCAGGCTGGTAGCCGATTACACACACGATCTTGAATACTGGCAGAATGAAGATGGAAAAATCGTCTACATATCCCCGTCGTGCACAAGAATTACCGGCTACGAGCCTGCAGACTTCATGCATGACAACGAGCTGCTGCACAGAATAATTCACCCTGACGACCGGCCCCTTTTCGATCAGCACCGCGATAATATCGGCCCTGACGGCCATCGTCAGCCGATAGATTTTCGCATCATCACCCGCAGCAAAAAAATTGAATGGATCAACCATGTCTGCCGGGTAATCTTTGACGATCAGGGCAGATGCGTCGGTACCCGTGGCTGTAACCGCATCATCACCGAAAAGAAAAATATCGAACTGGCTCTGCAGAAAAGCGAAGAGACGCTGCTGCGCATTTTCAGCTCAGCCAATGTCGGCATCTGCATGATAGAAAGAAACGGCAGATATGTTTTCTTCAACAAATGGTGGCAGCAACAGCTCGGCTATGAAACGAACGAACTTCGCCAGCTGACCTTCGCCGCTGTCACTCATAATGAAGACCGTGAGATCAGCATCAGAATGATAGAAAAAATCAAACGCCATGAAATCGACACTTACAACATCGAAAAACGCTATGTGCGAAAAAATGGCACGGTTTTCTGGGGCAACCTCTCGGTTTCGGTTATCAGATCAGGCAGTGGCGAAGTGCTGCAGTATATTGCGGTAATTGTCGACATATCAGCGAAGAAAGAGGCAGAAGATGCCCTGGCCGAGGCCAAGCATCTGGCCGAAGCCGCCAACCGGGCCAAATCAGAATTTCTGGCCAACATGAGCCACGAGATGCGCACGCCGTTGAATGGCGTTATCGGATTTACCGAACTGCTGCAGCAGACCCCCCTCGACGCGGCCCAGAAAAAACTCGCAGATAATGCCAATCTCTGCGGTCAGACCCTGCTCTCAGTCATCAACAATATTCTCGATTTTTCAAAAATCGAAGCGGGCCGTCTCGAGCTCGACAGAATCGAAACCGATATCTGTGACCTTCTGCTGCAGGTCACAGAAATAATGAAATACCATGTGGTTCAGAAAGGCCTGCAGCTGCGGCTGACGATTCCGGAAAACATTCCCAACCTGGCCATGCTTGACCCGGACCGGCTCAAGCAGATACTGATCAACCTGCTCGGCAACGCCATCAAGTTTACCGAAGTCGGTTCGGTTGAATTGAGCCTTGAATTCGAACCCGGTGCACCAAACGAAGGCTCTTATAAAATCTCGGTCAAAGACAGCGGCATCGGAATTTCAGAAGATCAAAAAGATCGTCTGTTCAAAGCATTTTCACAGGCTGACGCCTCGATAACCCGCAAATTTGGCGGGACCGGCCTCGGTCTGATAATCTCAAACCTGCTTGCCGAAAAAATGGGCAGCCGGATTCAGCTCGAAAGCGAACAGGGAAAAGGCTCTAATTTCTTCTTTACTTTGAAAACCACCTGCAGAACCGGCAGTCTGCCACAGCAGGCGAAGCCGGCTGAAGCAGGCAGATCGGTCGCAGCCACACCACCGTTCCAGAATGATTGTATCTGCAGAATCCTGATTGCCGAAGATATACCAACCAACACCTTCCTGGCCAGGGCAATAATCAGCCGCATGTTACCGAATGCTGTCTTCGTCGAAGCCATAAACGGTCGCGAAGCAGTCGAAGCCGCGATCAACAACAATTTCGATCTGATATTCATGGATATCAGCATGCCCGAGCTCGATGGCCGGCAGGCTACTGTCGAAATCCGCGCTTTTGAACAGAAGTCCGGTAAACATACCCCGATTGTCGCATTGACTGCCGGCGCAATCAAAGAAGAACTCGAAAAAAATCTCGCGGCCGGTATGGATGGTTACCTGACCAAGCCTGTCACCATACAGTCGATGGCCGAAGCACTGAAGAGCTTTTTCGGCGACAGATCGAATGAGACGCTCGTGCCCAAAAATCTGCCAGAAGAACCGACAGCGCGTTTCATACGTGAAGAATTGCTTAAACAGATCGGTGGTGACCCTGATATTCTCAAACAGCTTTTTGCCGGATTCAGAAGAGACACCCTGGCTCGCATCGCGGCTCTCGAAGAGAATATTGGCCGGAGCGACGAAAAAGCGATACGCAAATCGTCGCATGCGCTGAAAGGCTCGGCTCTGACCCTGACCTTTGGCCGGCTGGGCCGGCTGGCCGGAAAAATCGAGGCCAGCGCCCACGATGACCCGCAGAATCTTGCTGCCCCCCTGAAAGAACTTCAGGAAGAGTGGCGCGAAGTTGAAAAAATAATTGAAGCTGAGCTGACGGTGGCTTGAACCATTGTAAGCGCGGACTATTTTCAGGAGCTGATGATAATGTTTTCAGTTGACGTCAAGACGGTAATGCTCAGCTATTTCATGACGAACGCACTCTGTACCGGCGTCAACTTTCTGATCTGGCTGCAATACCGCCGGCATTTTTCCGGCATCGGGCACTGGTTCAGCAGCTGCATACTGCAGACCATTGCGTTGCTTCTGATTACCATGCGCGGACAGGTATCTGACTTCTGGTCGATGGTTGCCAGCAATATCATCATGATGTACGGTCAGATTCTCATGTTCCGTGGTCTCACCCTGTTTTGCCGGCAGCCGGTAAAAAACTGGCACAATCAGGCTCTGCTCCTTGTTTTTGCCGGCGTGCAGACATATTTTTCCATAATAAAACCAGATCTGGTGGCACGAATTATCAATATCTCTGCGGTATTAAGTCTGGTGTCATGGCAAAGCGCCTGGCTGCTGTTCACCCGAGACGACAAATCGATGCGTTCCGTTTACCGGACCACCGGGATGCTTTTCGCGCTGGTAATTATTTTGAGCCTGCTGCGAACCGTAAACACCGTTATTAATCCGCCTGAAGAAAACTTCTTTCTGAAAAGCAATCCGACCGATCTGGTCATCATGTTCTCTTATCAGGCACTGTTCATTCTTCTGACCTTCAGTCTGATCAATATGATCAGCCGCAGCCTGTTTCGAGAAGCCCAGGAGAAATATTCCCTTTACCGTCAGATGTTCGCCGGACATTCGGCCATTCAACTTCTCATAGAGCCAGAAAGCGGCGCAATTGTCGAAGCCAATCCTGCAGCGGTTCATTTTTACGGCTACACAGAAGAACAGCTTAAACAGATGACTATCGACCAGATCAATACCCTGCCGCAGGAATACGTGCTCAAACTCCGCCAGCAAGCCAGAGAAAGAAACACAAGCTATTTTCTTTTTCCGCATCGCCTTGCCAGTAGTGAAATCAGGCAGGTTGAAGTTTATTCTGCCCCGATTGTCGTTCACGAACAGACTCTTTTATATTCAATTATCCACGATGTGTCTAAAAGGCAGAAGGCCGAGAAGGCACTTGCCCAGAAAATTACCCAGCTGAAAGCAAACCTGGAAAATACCCCGAATGTCGGTATTCAATGGTTCGATGAAGACGGCAGAATAATTTACTGGAACCGCGCCTCTGAAAAAATCTTCGGCGCCTCTGCCGAGCAGGTAATGGGGAAAAAGATCACCGATCTGGTAGACGCAAACGAAGAAGTTGAAGAATTTCTCAAGCTTTTTGCTGAAGCAAAGAGAACCGGCAAGCCCTGTGGCCCCCGGGAGCTTGAATTTGTCTACCCCTCGGGAATCAAAGGCACAACCGTCGTCACCCTTTTCCAGATTCCTCTTGATGAAGACAAGCGCGGTTTCGTAAGCATGAATGTCGATATCACCGCTCAAAAACAGGCAGAAAAAGAGAGACAGAAGCTCGAACAGCACCTGAGTCAAATGCAGAAACTCGACTCGATAGGGGTGCTCGCAGGCGGCATCGCCCACGATTTCAACAATCTGCTCGCCGGCATTTTCGGTTACATTGACCTGGCGTGCATTTCTGCCAAAGATGAGACTATCAACGACCTGCTTGCCAAAGCGATGCAGGCAATCGACCGTGCCAGAGGCCTGACACAGCAGCTGCTGACTTTTGCCAAGGGTGGAGCCCCGGTGAAAAAGGTGGAGCCACTTTTCCCAACGCTCAAAGAGGCGGCTTTGTTTGCTCTGAGCGGGTCGAACGTTTCATGCGTTTTTGACATCGAAGAAAAGCTCTGGTTGTGCAATTACGACCGCAACCAGATCGGTCAGGTCATTGACAATCTGGTGCTGAACGCCCAGCAGGCAATGCCGGGGGGCGGGCAGATCACCATTACTGCCAGAAATATCGCAGCCAGCACCCCGCCTCTGCCCTCACTTGGCCCCGGCAATTATATCAAGATTGCGGTTAAAGATCACGGAATCGGTATTCCGGCTGATTTTATCACCCGGATTTTTGACCCCTATTTCACCACAAAGTCCAAAGGGCACGGCCTTGGCCTGTCAACCTGCTATTCAATCGTCTCCCGTCATGGCGGTGGCTTCGACGTGACCTCAGAGCCCGGTAAAGGCAGTAATTTTACGTTTTTTCTCCCGGCCGCTCATAATGCAGTCGCCATCAGCAAAGAAACCAAAGCTGAAGATCACCATGGTTCAGGCACATTCGTCATCATGGATGACGAGGAAATCGTCAGAGAAATGGCCGGAATCATGATAGAGTCATTTGGTTACCAGAAGGTTCTGTTTGACGACGGCAGCAAAACCGTCGACTATTTTGCCAGAGAAACTGCCAGCGGTCGAAAAATCGCCGGCATGATCTTCGACCTGACGATTCCCGGCGGAATGGGCGGCCTCGAAGCTCAGGCAGCCATACGCAGAATTTCGGCCACAACCCCGATTTTCGTTGCCAGCGGTTATTCAGAAGACCCGGTCATGGCCGAGCCCGAAAAGTATGGCTTTACGGCCAGTATCAGCAAGCCGTTCAAGCGTAACGAACTGGCAGCAATGCTGAATCGTTCGATAAAAACGACCGACCAGGACTGAGCCTGATTCAGGCACCCGCACTAATTCTTTTCGCCAGATCAGCCGAATCGACGGCCTTGCTGATCGCCTCTTCTTTCGAGATTTTGCCGGCGCGCACCAGCCTGGCCAGATCATCGTTGAGAAGGCGGTTACCTCGATTCTGCCCGGTAGTCATGCCGGTCAGCAGCATGTGTGTCTTGCCTTCGCGCACCATGTTGGCCATGCCATAGTCCATGACCAGCACTTCGAGCGCTGGCACACGCCCGCCGCCGATTTTGCGACAGAGAGTCTGACAGCAGACCCCAAGCAGATTATCTGCCAGACCGGCACGGATCTGTTCCTGCGACTCAGCCGGAAACTGATCGACGATGCGGTTGATCGTGCTCATCGCCGTAGAAGTGTGCAGGGTAGCCAGCACCAGATGACCGGTATTGGCTGTCTCGATCGCCATCGAAATGGTTTCGAGATCGCGCATTTCGCCGACGAGAACGACATCGGGATCTTCGCGCAGCGCTGCCTTCAGCGCCCGTGAAAAAGACGCTGTGTGGACTCCGACTTCGCGCTGATTGACCAGAGCTTTGCGGCTCTGATGCACAAATTCGACCGGGTCTTCGATAGTAAGAATATGACATTCACGGCTGCGGTTGATATGATCGACCATCGCCGCCAGAGTGGTGCTCTTGCCGCTGCCGGTCGGACCGGTAACCAGTATCAGGCCCTTAGGCGCCTCAGCCCATTTGCGCAGAACCTCGGGCATGCCAAGTTCTTCGAGCGTAAAAATCGTATTGGGAATATGCCTGAAAACCGCGCTGACACCGTTATGGTCGCGCAAAAGATTGATTCTGAAACGCGAGTGTTTATCCATGGCATAGGCAAAATCTTCGTCGCCGGTTTTATTGAATTCTTCAATCGAATCGGGCCGCATGATCGGCTCGAGCAGCTGAAAAACTTCACGCGGCGCCAGCTTGAGAAACCCGGCAATCGGCCTGATCAGGCCATCGATACGCCAGCGCGGCACCTGTCCGGCCGAGAGATGCAGATCTGAGCCGCCCTCTTCCACCAGACGCTTCAGAAGATCGTCAATGCTCTTTATGCCTGAACCGCCCGCCGCCTGCTCGGCCGCCACCGCTTCACCGCCATAATTCTGCATGATTTTCTGAAAGTATTCGGTCTCGATCGATATCGGCTCAATTTTCATAGCCGGCAGCAGATTGCTGATAGAAGCCTGCAGATTTTCATCCATGCGGTCGCAGTAACCGATCAGTATCCTGTTCTCCTGCTTTTTGACCGGGGCAACCCGGTGCCGCTGCATAAAACCGATCGGCAGCAGTCTTAGAACCTCGACCGGCGGAATCGGTGCATCAGCACGATAATCACGGTGCGCTGGCGGTCTTGAAGTCTTTTTCAGCCGCTCGGCCAGGATGCGCATCATTGACAGGCTCGCCTCGGGCACCGCCAGAACCACCTTGCGAAAAACCTCGCGGGCCAGCTTGAGAATCAGCACCTCGCCACGGGCAACGCATGAAGCCGTGCGCTTTTCATTGAGAATGACCGCCAGCTCCCCAACCATCTGCGACCGTTCCAGGCGCGAGATTTCTATCTGATCATCGCCTTCACCGACAACGACAGAGACCTCACCCGCAATAATGACGAAAAGAAAGTCGGCAGGCTCACCGGCTTTGAGAATATATTCGTTGTCAGCATAAGACTCGATAGTTCCAGCTTTGCCAATGACCTGGTCACGCTGGGCATCGCTGAGAGGCTCAAAAAAAGGGTTGGTATCAAAAGCGGCGTTCGCTCTTGTCAGTATTTCAGGGGTACGTTCAATGACGCGCATAGCTTTCTCCAGTCAAAAGACCTGCAATTCCGGCATCACTTTAACACAACCGGCCGACAAATGCAGCCCCCGTCAGAAAAACCATCTTCAGACAATCTGCAAACGCTTTTTTATCGAAAGGCAGTTTCCGGAATAATTGTATCTGAAGCGGTCTGCATAGCGCCTGATAATCATCAACCCGCGCCCGGAGTCTTTGTCAGGGTCATAGGGCTGCGCCATCCAGACATTACGGTCAAAACCGCAGCCTTCATCCTGAACCGTGATCTGCAGCCCGTCTTTGAAAAAAGAAAGCTTGCATCTGACCATGCTGTCAGATGCCTCCGGGCAGCCGTGCATGATTGCATTCAGCATGACCTCGCGCAAAAGCAGATCGCAGGCGAACAGTTCTGCCTCAGGTCGCCGGCCGCCAAGGCTTTCGCGCAACTCGATGCATAGCCGGTCAAGATTCTCGACGTTGGCCAGAAAGCTTTTCCTGATAACTTTAACCGGTTTTCCTGTCATGACTAAACTTCCAGACAGAGCACGACCATATCGTCTTCAGGAACGGGCAGCCTGTCTATCTGCTTCGTCAGGGCCTCCTGCAACGATCCGGCCGGGGTGCCTGCAATCCTCTCAAAAAGTCCGGCAGCAAGCTCCATTTTTGTCTGCCAGCGAAAACTCTCGCCATTAAACAGATCCAGAAGCCCGTCAGAGAATATGAAAATACGGTCACCCGGGCTCACTTTGATCTCTTTCAGCTGAAACGAAACGTCGGGAAAAAGCCCGACAAGATCGCCGGTCACCTCGATTGGCCGACAGCTTCTGTCTTCAGCTGAATAATGAATCGGAGACGGGCCGCCGGCATTGACCACCCAGGCCTTGCCGACCTTTCTGTTGATTCTGACGATGGTCAGAGCAACGAACTGACCAGGCTGAAGCACATTGGTAATTGCCCTGTTGATATCAAACACCGCATCACGCGGGGTTGAAAGAATGCTGCAGTTCTGCCGAAACAGCATTTTCAACGCAGAAGTGACAAGAGCGATACCGACATCATGACCGCTGATGTCGGCCACAACATAGTCGTAAACCCTCTCCCCGATCGGAATTACATCATAGAAATCGCCGCCTATTTCCTGCAGCGGCCTGAACAGAACCGAAAATTTCGCTTCCGGAGCGTCAACCGCCTTGACCAGAATAGCATCCTGAGCCGCCTTCAGACGATTCAGCCGCATACTCTGCAGTTCAATCCGGTTCAGGAGTGCCTGACGCAAACGCAGGTGCGTTCTGACTCTGGCCAGAATCTCTTCTTTCTGCCATGGCTTGGTAATATAATCGACACCGCCGACCTCGAACCCTTTAACCTTGCTGGCAAGATCGTCATTGGCCGAAATAAAAAGAATCGGAATTTCGTTGGTAAGCGGATCTTCATGAATTCGGCGACAGATATCGAACCCGGATTCTTCTGGAAATTCAACATCGAGCAGTATCAGATCAGGCGCCTGCTGAGCCATCGCCTCAAAACACGAAGCAGAATCAAAGGCGGTTACGGCGCGAAAACCTTCCTGTACGAGAATAGTCTTGAGAGTCAGATTGCTGCTGAAATCATCATCGACAACCATTACCAGCGGCACGTAGTTTTCATGAAAAATATTGTTCTGTTCTGGTAAACTCTGCATTAAAGCCTCAAACCTTTGATTTATCCGGCAACCGGCGCAAAAACCCGTGGCCCTCTTCTGCCGGCCTCAGCTTTTCGGCTGACGCCTTTTGCAGCAGCGCCGGTTTCTCAGAATATGTCTGTTTTCTCTGAACTGGCAACCTCATTTTCCTTACGCAGGATTAGAAAGTAATATTCTGAACTATTAGTAAAAAAGAGCTTTTAAAAATCTAACTTTATGCTATAATCTAATTGATACTGTTAATATAACATTTGAAAATTCAAAAATCAACGATTCAGGGGCGCAGTTTTTTGTACCCCGCATACACTGCAATATCTGAGACATTTTCAGAGAATTAGAATGCTATATAAGACTGGTTCTGCAGGTCTTAACAACAGAACCATCGCGCGAAGGAGATATCATGACTTCTTTTATTCAGAATCAGCAGGGCGATACCGCCAACTTCTTTGTCAAGGGCGATTTCGTTCAGAGCAACACCAACGGCCTCAGACAGGCTCTGCTCGATTCCATCAAAAATGGCATCACCAAAATTAAAATCGATCTCAACGAAGCCAACTGTATCGACTCGCCGAGTATCGGCCTGCTCGTTTCGGTTCACAACACTCTCAAACCTCTTGCCGGCGAATTGGTCGTTAACCGGGCAAAGCAGCCGATTGCCGAGCTTTTCTCGGTGCTGCAGCTCGACAAGAGGTTCACGGTCAACGCATCATAAGGGAGGGTTGAATGACCCTTGGAAATGACGAACTGCTGAAAGAATTTCTCGCCGAAACCAATGAACAGCTGGCCGGAATTGAAAGCGACCTGCTGACCATTGAAGAAGGCGGCGAAAATATCAACGAAGAGCTGGTAAACAAGGTTTTTCGCGCCGCTCACTCGATTAAAGGCGGTAGCTCTTTGTTCGGCCTGAAGAAGATTCAGGAACTGGCCCACAAAACCGAAAGTGTGCTCGACCTCATTCGCTCACGCGTTATCAGGCCAAATCCTGAAGTGGTCAACATTCTGCTGATCAGCTTCGACAAGCTCAAAGAGCTGCTCAACAATGTCATGTCCAGCAATGAAATGGACATTTCAGAAAACCTGGTGGCTCTCACCGGCCTGGCCACCTCTTTTTTACCGCAAAACGAGAAGGGCTTCTTCCATAAACAGGGAGTGGTCAAACTTCCGCCCGGTGCATCCGTCAACGTCAGCGAAATGGACCTCGAGCTCGCCCGCAAAAACGGTCACTACGTCTATTTCGTCGAGTATGATCTGATCAAAGACATTGACATGCTCGACAAAAACATTCTCGACGTGGTACGCCTGCTCATCGCCTTCGGAAAAGTTCTCGACGCCCAGGTAAACACCGACGCGATAGGGACACTCGAAGAAGAGCCGAGTGGCATTATTCCGCTGCACGTTCTGTTTTCGACCGAAGTCGGGCCCGACGAAATCGAAATGGTTCTCGAACTGCCAAAAGAGCGCATAAAGCTGCTCGCCTCCCCGCCCAAAGACATGCCGGCCGCCCCGCCCCCGATTCAAATCGCCGGGCTTTCACCATTGCCGGCACCTGCCGCTGAGAAACCGATTGAAGCGAGGGCAGCAGCCAGTCAGACGCCGGGCGATTCTGAAAACGACAAGGCAAAAACGCCTACCAGCAGTGAACCTGCCAAAAAATCATTTTCTGATCAGCCTGGGCAGCCATCGACCGCCGGCAGCGTCGCCGACGCAACCCTGCGCGTCAGCGTTGAGGTTCTCGAAACTCTGATGAATCTTGCCGGTGAACTGGTGCTGAGCCGCAATCAGCTGCGCGAAGCCCTCTCGACAAACGATATGCGCGGCGTAAACGCAGGCAGTCAGCGCGTCAGCCTCGTAACCTCAGAACTGCAGGAAGCGATCATGCAGACTCGCATGCAGCCGATCGGCAATGTTTTCAACAAGTTTCCCAGGGTGGTACGCGACATGTCGCGCACTCAGGGCAAAGAAATTCAGCTGATCATCGAAGGCAAGGAAGTCGAGATGGACAAGACCCTCATCGAAGGGCTCAACGACCCCTTGACCCACATGATCCGCAATTCATGCGATCACGGCATTGAAATGCCCGAGGAACGCATCAGAAAAGGCAAACCCCCCACCGGAAAAATCGCTTTGCGGGCCTACCACGAAGCCGGCCAGGTAATTGTCGAAATAACCGATGACGGCAAGGGTATCAACCCGGCAAAAATTTCTGCCAGTGCTGTTGCCAAAGGCCTGATCCCGCAGGAAAAGCTGCTGGGTATGTCTGACGCCGAAAAAACCGCCCTGATCTTTCTGCCCGGCCTCTCTACCGCCGAAAAGGTCAGCGATATTTCAGGCCGCGGCGTCGGCATGGATGTCGTTAAATCGAACCTCGACCGGCTTGGTGGCAAAATCGAGATTGAGTCAAAAATCGATGAAGGCACAAGATTCTGCATAAAACTGCCGCTGACGCTGGCAATCATACCCTCTCTGGTAGTCGCGGTCGGTAATGAGCGCTTCGCCGTGCCGCAGATCAATGTTCTTGAACTGACCCGTATTCCGGCCGCCCAGATCCAGAACAAAATCGAAATTGTCGGCGACGCCGAAGTCCTGACTCTGCGAGGCAAACTGATCCCGCTGGTTTCTCTCGGCACCGTGCTCGGCATAAACAAAGAAATTACCGACGAAAACACCGGACAGACTCTCACAGACCGGCGGCAATCGCTTGCCGACCGCCGCAGCCGCCGCTCGCCTCTTGAAGCCACTTTCGCGGGTCAGGCCGGTTCAGAGCCGATGGCAGCGAAGCGCGAGGCCATCACCGACCGACGCTATCATGCAATCAACGATCTCAATATCGTCATCATTTCGACCGGCACTTTTCAGTACGGAATTGTCGTCGATCAGTTCTTCAATACCGAAGAAATCGTCGTCAAGCCACTGGGTCGCCATCTCAAAGGGCTGCCCGAATATGCCGGGGCGACCATCATGGGCGACGGCAAGGTTGCTCTGATCATCGACGTTTCCGGTATGGCAACCAAAGCCGGCATGCGACATGTCAGCGGCAGCAGCCGGGCATCGGCTCTCGCTGCCGAAACAGCCCGCGAAAGCCGGCATGATACCATGTCGTTTCTGCTGTTCCAGAACCAGCCGGGTGAGTTGTGCGGCATTCCGATGGAAATGGTGCTGCGCGTCGAGAGAATCGAACGCAGCCAGATCGAAAATTCGGCCGGCCGCCGCACCATGCAGTATCGTGGCGCCAGTCTGCCACTGATCACTCTCAGCGACGCCGCCGAAGTCAAACCCATCGGTGATGAACAGAAGCTGGCAGTCATCGTTTCATCGATCGGCGGGCGCGAAGTCGGCCTGCTGGTTGCAATGCCTGTCGATGTCATCGAGACCAGGCTGCAGATCGATCAGAAAACCCACCGCCAGAAAGGTATCTCAGGCTCTGCCATCGTCAAAGATAAAACCATGCTTCTCGTCGACATTGTCGAAATCGTCGAAACGGTTTTTCCTGAATGGCAGATTGCCGCCGGCCCCGAAAAGACAGCCGGCAATGCAGCACGACCTCTGATTCTGCTCGCTGAAGACTCTGATTTTTTCAGAGGCCAGGTCAAGCGCTTTATCGAGTCAGAAGGTTTTGCCGTGGCAGAAGCCCCCGATGGGCAGGCCGCCTGGGAACTGCTCTGCCAGCTTGGCGAAAAGGTTAAGGTGGTCGTCACCGATATCGAAATGCCGCGCATGACCGGGCTTGGTCTGGCAAGAGCCATCAGGGCCGAAGACAGGTTTGCCGGCCTGCCGATTATCGGCCTCACCTCACTTGCCGGTGAAGAAGATATCGAACAGGGCAAGGCCGCGGGCATAACCGACTACCAGATCAAGCTCGACCGCGACCGCCTGCTCGAAAGCCTGCGCCGCATCCTTCCCAGGGCTGCTGAGCGACAGATCGAATTTTAAAATCATGGAATTAAGTTTCATCACTGTAAAGCGCCTTAAACAGGCAGCACAGCGAAAAAACGGGAGAAAATAAATGCTCGAAAACGTAACACTTGCAAAAAAACTGATTGGTGCCTTTCTGATTATTGCAGTCATCACGCTGATTGTCGGTTATGCCGGCTTTAACGGCGCCAATAATCTCAATCTTCACATCGTTGAGATTGCCAGAGTCAGCTTGCCCGGCATCGAGAGCCTTCTCACGCTCGAAAGAGAGCTTGAGATTATCACCAAGGTGCAAAAGGCTCTGCTGAACCCAAGACTCACCCTTGAAGAGTCTGAAGAGAGCCTCAATGAAGCGACTGAAGCCAAAGAGCACTACAAAAAGTCGCTTGAAATTTACAAGACCCTGCCGAAGAGCAAAGAAGAAGCTGAAGAATGGGCAAGACTCGAACCGTTGCTGCAGAAAATGGAACAGGCCAACGAGAAATTTTTCGAAGTAACCCGCCAGATCAACGCGATCGGCATCAGATTCCCGATTCAGCTCGAAAGAGATCTCGAAAAATTCAAAGGCGATCACTATTTGCTGCAAAACCGTGTTCTGAGCAGCATTAACAGCGTCGGCGAAATTAAAGGCGGCGATGATCACACCGTCTGCAATTTCGGCCGCTGGCTGCCCAACTACAAATCGACCAACCCGGATATCGAAAAACTGATCAGCGAGATGAAAGAACCGCATCAGCGCTTTCACGCTTCCGTAAAAAAGATCAGAGAATACCTGCAGACAGGCGATTCGGCCACGGCCCGCGCTTACTATGAACGCGAAATGGAAACAGCCGCCAAAGAAGTATTTAAATACTTCGACGAACTGCTCGCCCTCTCAGCCAGATCCAGACAGCTGTATGAACAGCTCAGCGAAATCTCGATCAAAGAACTTACCCCGGTCGAATTCGCTCTTGAAAGTTCTCTAGAAAAAATCGTCGAAATCAATGAAGCCAAAGCCAAAAAAGCGACCGAAGAATCAGAAGCCGCCGCCGCTCAGGTGCGTTTCACAACCATGGCCGGCATGGGTATCGGCTTCATCCTCGCCCTGTCCGCTGGTTTCTACATCAGCCGCAACATCGGCAGAATTCTCGAAAGCTTCAAAGAAGAAATGGACAACCTGATTCAGGCTGCGATTGGCGGCAAACTGGCGACCAGAGGCCGCACCGACCGCATCAATTTCGAATTCAGACCATTGCTCGAAGGGGTCAACAAGACCCTCGACGCGGTAATCGGGCCGTTGAACGTTTCGGCTGAATACGTCGACCGCATCTCAAAAGGCGATATTCCGAGAAAAATAACCGACAACTACAACGGTGATTTCAACGAAATCAAAGTAAACCTCAATACCCTGATCGACTCGATGATCAGCATAACCACCACCGCCAAAGAGATCGCCAGAGGCAATCTGCAGGTCACGGTTACGCCGCGCTCACCGCAGGATGAACTGATGATCGCCATTGCCGACATGGTTAAAGGCCTGTCGACAATGATCAGAAACGTCAGCGAAGGTGCCCAGACCCTGGCTTCAGCCTCGACCGAACTGGCCGTGACCTCGAACAAAATGGTCGAAGAAACTACCAGAGTAACCGAACGCTCATCGACCGTTGCCGCCGCCACCGAAGAAATGAGCGCCAACAGCCGATCGGTCGCTTCCGGCATGTCGAGCACCACGACCAACCTCAGCTCGGTGGCAGCTGCTACCGAAGAGATGACGGCCACCATCAGCGACATCGCCAACAATACTGAAAAAGCCCGCAATATATCGAGCGAAGCGGTTACTCAGGCCATTGCCGTTGCCAACATGATGAAAGACCTCGGCCGCTCCGCCCAGGAAATCGGCAAAGTCACAGAAGCAATCACCAGTATCTCGGCCCAGACAAACATGCTGGCCCTAAATGCCACAATCGAAGCCGCCAGAGCCGGTGCCGCCGGCAAGGGTTTCGCGGTGGTCGCCAATGAGATCAAAGAACTCGCCAAGCAGACCGATGCCGCCACCGAAGACATCAAGGGCCGCATCAACGGCATTCAGAGTTCAACCGGCACCGCGATCATGGACATCGACAAAATCTCGGCAGTCATCAGAAATGTCAGCGAAATCGTCACCACGATTGCCGTCGCCATCGAAGAGCAGTCTTCGGTCACCCGCGACATCGCCGGCAATATTTCGATGGCCACCTCAGGCGTCAGTGAAGCCAATGACAGAGTTTCACAGACCTCGACGGTTGCCCAGACAATCGCTCAGGACATCGCCGGCGTCAATGTCAGCGCCAGAGAACTCGACCAGGCCAGCAAACAGATCAACATCAGCGCCACCGAACTCTCACGCCTGTCAGAACAGCTGCGCGCCATGATCGGCAATTTCAGAGTATGATTTCTGCCGGCAGAAATCATTAACCGGAGCCAGTCAATGGAAGAAAATAATGATGAAGTAACGCAAAGTCTGGTCGCGACCTTTATTGTCGACGACAGACATTACGGTCTGACGACCGCGCGGGTTCGCGAGGTCGTCAGAATCGGCGAAATCACCCCGGTGCACCATTCACCCGAATTCATTCTCGGCATCATGAACCTGCGCGGCCGCATCGTGACCGTTGTCGACCTCGGCCGCAAACTTGGTCGCAACAACCAGGCCCTGACCGGTCACTCACGCATCTTCATCGCCGAATGGCAGCAGGAACACGTCGGGCTGCTGGTCGACCGGGTTGGTGAAGTGGTGCCCTTCGATGAAACCGAGCTCAGGCCGGTGCCGGAAAATATGCCGACCGCCCAGGCCGGCATGCTGCACGGCGTTTTTCATTCGGGCAAACTGCTGATCGGGCTTCTCAATCTAGATCTGATTCTCGATGATGCCCCGGGCAAAGAAGACCGCCAGAAAGCCGGCGGTGAATAAAATGGCCCTCAAGGTTCTCGTCGTCGACGACACGGTGCTTTTCCGCAAACTGCTCTCTGAAGCCCTCACAGCCTCAGGAGAAGTGGAAGTCGTCGGTTCGGCATCAGGCGGCTTCGCCGCCCTTGCCAGAATCAAAGAACTGAAACCCGATCTGATAACCCTCGATATTGAAATGCCCGGCATGGATGGCCTGCAGGTGCTCGACGAAATCAGACGCCAGGGCCTCGAATGCGGCGTCATCGTTGTCAGTGCCCTTACCAGACGGGGCGGCAAACTGACCATTTCGGCACTCGAAAAGGGCGCTTTCGATTTTGTCACCAAACCCGAAGGCGCTTCGCTCGAAGAAAGCATGCAGGCGCTTGCCAGCAGCCTGACACCGATAATCAGAGCTTTCAAACGCCGCTTCGAAATCCGTTCACTGCTGACCCGACCGGCTCAACCCGCCAGAACAACGACCATGCCTGGCAGGCAATCAGTGGGCGCGGCCGAGAAACCCGCCGCGGCACCAGGCAATGAAGAGCTGGCCAGAATTACAGAACGCATGCGCCAGATCGGCCAGCCGGGCCGGCCAAAAATGGTGCTCATCGGCGTATCGACCGGCGGCCCCAACGCCCTCGGCCAGGTTCTGCCACAAATCCCGGCCGGCATCGGCATTCCGGTCTTTATCGTGCAGCACATGCCACCGCTGTTCACCCAGCCGCTCGCCGAAAGCCTGCACCAGCGCTGCAAACTCAGCGTCAAAGAGGCCACTGACGGCGAAACCGCTCTTCCCGACAACGTCTATATAGCTCCGGGCGGCAGACACATGCGCCTTAAAAACGCCGATAACCAGATTGTCATCGAAATCACCGACGACCCACCCGAAAACAACTGCCGGCCAGCAGTCGATTACCTGTTCAGATCAGCCGCCCACAACTTCGCCGGCCAGGCGGTTGCAGTGGTTCTGACCGGCATGGGTAGCGACGGCCTGACCGGCGTCAAACTTCTCAAACGGCACGGGTGCTACACCATCGCCCAGGACGAAGCGTCATGCGTCGTCTTCGGCATGCCGCGCGCCATCGTCGAAGCCGGCCTCGCCGATGCCGTTCTTCCCCTCGAATCGATCGCAGCAAAAATCACAGCAATAACACGGGGTATAATTTAATGATCTCGATTACCCCGGACGAAATAAAAGTCTGGGCGCAACTTGTCTATCAGGCCTGCGGCATCGTTCTCGACGCCGGCAAAGGCTACCTGCTCGAAAGCCGCCTCGGCCCCCTGCTCAGGGAAACCGCCTCCGAGTCTTTCAGCGAACTGCTCTACAAGGTCAAGGCCGATGCCACCAGGCAGCTGACCCGCAAAGTCATCGACGCCATGACCACCAACGAAACCTCATTTTTTCGCGATTCTTCACCTTTCGACCTGCTGCAGCACAAACTGCTGCCCGAGCTGATCGACCGCCGCAACCGCACCGCCAGGCCGGGGCAGCCGATTCCGCTGCGCATCTGGAGCGCCGCCTGTTCAACCGGCCAGGAAGTCTACAGCATCGGCATCGTCATCAGAGAGCTCATCGGCGATTCACCGCAATATCAGCCCCAGATACTCGGCACCGACATTTCTGATCAGGCGCTGAAAAGAGCCAGCTACGGTGTTTTTACCCGTATGGAAATGGAAAGAGGCCTGAACCCTGCCTTCCTGCAGAAGTGGTTCATGCCGCAGGGCGATCAATACAAGATACGCGACGAAGTCAGAGCCCTCGCCACCTTTCGCCCGATCAATCTTCTCGAACCCCTGATCTTTCCTTACCGCTTCGATATAATCTTCTGCCGCAACGTCGCGATTTATTTTTCCGAAAAAGACAAAATCTCACTGTTCGACAGAATGGCACAGGTTCTTGCACCAGACGGCGCCCTGATCATCGGCTCGACCGAATCGATTACCGGTATAACCACAAGATTTGCCCCGCACCGCCACCTGCGCGCCGTCTACTACCAGCCCATCTGACAGATAAAACCACCGGACAACGGAAAATTCACCAGCCGATTGCACACAATCCATCGTTCCTGCTACAATGCACTGTTCATAAATGTTAACGGTGATCGAGGGCAATCGGCATGAAAATTCTTGTCTGCATAAAACAGGTTCCTGACTCAACGCGGGTCGATATCGACCCCGAAACCATGACCCTCAAGCGCGGCGGCGTCGACAGCAAAATCAACCCGTTCGACCTTTTTGCCATCGAAACGGCGGTCAAACTCAAGGAAAAACACAACGCCCACGTTTGCTCGATAAGCATGGGTCCACCGCAAACCGAAGCCGCCATTCGCGAAACTTATATGCTCGGCGTCGATGAAGGCATTCTGCTCAGTGACCGCAATTTTGCCGGCGCCGACGTGCTGGCAACCTCCTATGCCCTGTCTCAGGGAATCCTCAGTGCCGGCATGCCCGATCTGATCATCTGCGGCCGCCAGACCACCGACGGCGACACCGGCCAGGTCGGCCCCGAAATTGCCGAATTCTTGAACATACCACACGTTGCCTACGTCAGAAACATCGTCTCGTCTGACGAAAAAGGCATGGTACTCGAAATGGACATGCCGGAAACCGTTGAAGTCGTCAGAATCAATTTTCCGTTTCTGATGACCGTCGAAAAGGGCATTTTTCAGCCGCGCCTGCCGTCGTTTAAACGCCGCCTGGCCAGCAAAGACCGACCGGTCAGAAGACTCACTCTTGCCGACATGCCAGACTCACAGCCAGAAAATTATGGCCTCAAGGGTTCACCGACCCAGGTTATCAGAATTTTTCCGCCGACCAACCCGGCAACCCACGAAACCTGGAAAGACGCCCCAGAAGTTCTTGCCGACAAAATTTACAACAAACTGAGCGAGTTGAAATTTCTATGAGCAATATCAGAATCAAAAATCTCAATGACCAGAACCTCGACGAACTGATTGCCCTGTGCCCTTTCAATGCCATAGAAAAAGATGCTCAGAGCGGTCTGGCAATCAACGCCGGCTGCCGCATGTGCCGCATCTGCCTCAAAAGAAAACCCGACGTCTTTTATCTCGCCGAAGCCGCGCCGGCGCCACGCATCAACAAACAGGAATGGCAGGGGCTCGCGGTATATATTGAGCAGCAGAACGGCTGCATTCATCCGGTCAGTCTTGAACTGATCGGCAAGGCGCGCGAAATGGCCGCCAAAACCGGGCAGCAGGTTTTCTGTCTGCTTGCCTGCGAAAAAAGTGCCGGACTCCCGGAACAGATCCTTGCATACGGCGTCGACAAGGTTTTTGTCTACGAACGCCCCGAACTGCATCACTTCAGAATTGAGCCATTCACGGCTGTTTTCACAGACTTTATCAAGCGCGTCAAGCCATCAGGCGTGCTCGTCGGCGGCACCTCGATCGGGCGTTCGCTCGCTCCGAGAGTCGCGGCGCGCTTCAAAACCGGCCTGACCGCCGACTGCACCATTCTCGATATCAATGCCAGCACCGACATAGACCAGATCAGACCGGCCTATGGCGGTAACATCATGGCGCACATTCAGACGCCGAACCACCGACCACAGTTCGCGACCGTAAGATACAAAATCTTCAACGCCCCCGAAAAAACCGAGCCATGGGGCACGGTTGAATTCTGCCAGCTAGATGCCGCCGCTCTCAAATCAGCGATCGAAGTGCTCGAAGTCAGACCGAAAGAAAAGGTCAGATCGGTCGAAGATGCCGAAGTGATCGTCGTGGCCGGCAAAGGCATAAAAAAAGAAACCGACCTCAAAATGATCTACGAACTCTCGGATGCCCTCGGTGCCATGACTGCCGGCACCCGCCCGCTGATCGAACAGGGCTGGTTCGACCCGCGCCTGCAGATCGGCCTCAGCGGCCGAACCGTCAAACCGGCTCTGATAATTACCTGTGGCGTTTCAGGTTCAGTGCAGTTCGCGGCCGGCATGCAGGGTGCCGACCATATCATCGCCATCAACAACGACCCTGACGCGGCGATTTTCAATCTGGCGCACTACGCCATTGTCGGCGACCTTTATCAGGTCGTGCCCTCGCTGCTCGAAAAAATCAGAAAAGGCGGTGCACTGGTATGAGCTACAAAAAAATCAGCAGAAAAGATCTTAATTTTCTGATTTCGGTCTGCGGCCAGGAACAAGTTATCGCCGGCGGCGAAATTCACGAAGATTTCAGTCACGACGAACTCGGCGACCTGCATAAATTCCCGGAAGTACTTGTCCATCCCGCCAACGCCGAACAGATTTCGGCAATTCTCAAGTATGCCGGCGAAAAACTGATTCCGGTCACCCCGCGCGGTCAGGGCACCGGCCTGGTTGGCGGCTCTGTCGCAATGCACGGCGGCATAATGATCAGCACCGCCAGAATGAATAAAATTCTTGAACTCGACCAGGAAAACCTGACCCTCACAGTCGAACCCGGCGTTCTGCTGATGGAAATCGCCGCCTTCGTCGAACAGCACGACCTTTTTTATCCGCCCGACCCGGGCGAAAAAAGCGCTTCGATCGGTGGCAACATCAGCACCAACGCCGGCGGTATGCGTGCCGTCAAATATGGCGTCACCCGTGATTATGTCAGAGCGCTTGAAGTGGTGCTGCCGAACGGCGAAATCGCCTGGTTCGGCGGCAAGACCGTTAAAAACAGTTCAGGCTACAGTCTTAAAGATCTGATCATCGGCTCAGAAGGCACGCTTGGCATTGTCACGAAAGCCATACTGCGACTTTTGCCGCGGCCGGTCAAGGCAATCAGCCTGCTTATACCTTTTCCCAGCCTCGAACAGGCCATCGGTACCGTGCCCCTGATCATTCAGTCAAAATCGGCTCCGACGGCGATTGAATACATGGAACGGGCAGTAATTGAAAATTCAGAAGATTTTCTCGGCAAAAAATTCCCCGATTCGTCTGCCGATGCTTACCTGCTGCTGACTTTCGACGGTCAGACCCGCGAAGAAATCGAAAAGGCCTACGAAAAGGTTGCACACATCTGCCTCGATCAGGGCGCTCTCGACATCCTTATCTCAGACACCCAGGAACGCCAGGAAATGATCTGGTCGGCCCGCGGCGCGTTTCTCGAAGCCATCAAGGCCTCGACCACCGAAATGGACGAATGTGACGTCGTCGTGCCACGCAACCGGGTTGCCGAATTCGTCAGATTCACCAAAACCGTCGAAGCCGAAGAGAATCTGCGCATCAGAAGTTTCGGACACGCCGGCGACGGCAATCTGCACGTCTACATGCTGCGCGACCAGCTCAGCCGCGAAGAATTCAAGAATCGCCTGCATAAATGTTTTGAACGCCTCTACCGCAAAGCCGGCGAGCTTGGCGGTCAGGTTTCCGGTGAGCATGGCATCGGTTATGCCAAATGCCGGTTTCTCGAAGAAATCGCCGGCGATATTCAGCTTGATCTGATGCGAAAAATCAAACAGGCTTTCGACCCGAACCTGATCCTCAACCCGGGCAAAGTAATTGATCTGCACGGCCACAAAGAAGCTGAAGAGCGCCAGAAAATCCTCGATCTGGTAAAAACGAAGGGGCGCATAACCCTCGAAGGCAATCGCGAATCCAACTCAGAACTGTTTTTCACCGAAAATCGCTGGCAAAGGGTTGATGGCGACACCATGAGCGGCGAAAAAACCACCTGCGAGCTTGAAGAAGACGAAGCCCTCGAAGCCATAATAAGAAAAGTGCACGACAGTATGGGCATTTACGGACCGAATACCGGCACCGTTAAAACAGAAGCAGTTCTGGCCTGGCTCAAAAGATACCTTTATTGATCCATGAATTTAGAAAAAATGTCTGGATTGCTCCCTGTAAACCTGGCCTTTTTCATGTTGCTGGCAATTGGCGGCGCTTCAATGGCCGTTGTCGACGGAGTGGCCGGCGACTGGCAGACACAGATTTACATTCTCTGGGCTCTGTTTAACGCGCCCTACCTGTATTTCGTGTTTCTCCAGGGGCGCGCCAGAAAAGATGCGGGCCTGCTTCCTGCCGCCAACAAAGCCATGTATTACACTAACTGGCTGGCACTGCCCGGAGCGATGAGCGCGTTTTTTCTCGTCGGCTCGCCCAAAGCCCAGTGGCTGTCTCTGGGTTTCCCGCTTTTACAGCTCGTTCTTGCCGCTATTATTTTTAACCGGTCGGTCAGAAGCGGCAATTCTGCCGGTTAGCGATGCTTATCGACTCTGACTGACGCCCTGCCCCAGCGCCCCGGCGATCGCCCGGCTCAGCTCTGCCAGCCTGAAAGGTTTTCTGATTGAACCGTTGATCCCCAGTTTTTCCATTTCACTGAGCTCGCTCTCTTTGGCAAAACCCGAAGCCACAAGAATGCGACAGTCGGGCCTGATCTTCTTCATTTCGACCAGAGTTTCCTTACCGCCCATAACCGGCATGATCATGTCGAGAATGACCAGATCGATTTCTCCCGGCATTTTTTTGAACAGGTCCACAGCTTCTCGACCATTTACGGCCATCAAAACCTCATAGCCCATCGATTCGAGCATCGCCTTGCCGATTGCTCTGAGAATTTCTTCGTCATCGACAATCAGAACCCGGCCGCTGCCACTGATAACTTCTTCGTCCGGCGCCTCTTTTATTTCCGCTTCATGCACTACCGGCAGCAGTATTCTGAAAGCAGTGCCCCTGCCGGGCTCGCTTTCCACCGTAATCGAGCCGCCATGAGCCTTGATCGACCCGTAAACCATTGCGAGACCAAGACCCGTGCCCTTGCCGCGCTCCTTTGTCGTAAAAAAAGGCTCAAATATGCGCTTTTGTATTTCCGGGCTCATTCCGGTACCCGTGTCGGTAAGCTCAAGTTCAAGGTAGCTTCCCGGTGCAAGCTCGAATTCTGCAACCCGACAATTCTCTGAAGTTATCGAAACATTTTTCAGAACAAGAGTCAGTGTTCCGCCATCCGGCATGGCATGACTGGCATTGATTCCAAGGTTCATTACCAGGTTCTGCAGCAGCGTCTCGTCGCCCGGCACCACACTCTGCCGCGCTAAATTTTTTAAAACCAGAACAATCTTTCGATCGAGAGTTCGCTTGAAAATCTCAAAAGCCTCGCTGACCACCCGCAGCATGTCGACCGGCTTTCTTTCTGCCTCGCGCTTGTGAGCGAAGGTAAGCAGCTTTCTGGTCAGATCCGCTGCCTTGGCGGCCGAGCCAAGAATAATGTCGATAAACCTGGCATGTTCTTGTGAACCCGGTTCGAAATCCTTGAGCATTTCAGCTGCACCCATGATTCCCGATAACAGATTGTTGAAATCGTGTGCCACCCCGCCGGCCAGCTGCCCGATCGCATCCATTTTCTGAGAATGCAGAAGCTGTTCGCGCAGCTTTTCCCTTTCCTGCTCAGCAACGAATTTACCGGTGGCGTCACGAAAAAACGAGCAGATCAGCGTATTCTCGCCTCTCTCATTCTTTTCAATAGGAAACTTGCTGACCTGCCACATCTTCTGATTGCCGGCCTCATCACAAGAAATCATATCCTTTTCGACCAGTGGTTCACCAGCAAATGCAAGCTTCTCAAGCTCATCGATGCGCGCCCGGCACTTTTCATCGCTGAGAGAACCGTGCAGTTCATCGACATTCGCCGCCGAATCGGCGCCGGGGAAAAAGCTCTCAGTCTCACGACTCGAAAGAACGATACTGCCGTCTGACCGGCTTATCACCAGACCCATCGGGGCATGGTCGAGAATCGCCTGCAACTGCACGGCAAGCGTGCGCATGGTACGCCCAAAATGCCGGCTGAGCCTGTAAGCAATCCAGATTGCCAGAACCGTCAGGCCGGCAATCAGAAACAGCAGTTTTGAGAAGTTGTCTGTCTGAATCATGCGCAGATCGGTAAAATCGATGCCGATTCTGACAGTTCCCATTACCTCGTTATCGATACCACCGGAATACGGGATAATAACCTCGTTGACAGTTCGATCCGCAATCTGTTTTTCGGTTACCAGCGGCGCCTTATCGGCCAGACAACGCCGGTTTTCGCTCTGCTCGCGCTCAGAAAGTTCGGCATCATTGAGTTTCGGATCGCTGTGCGCAAAAACCCGGTTCTGAATTGTCTCGACCGAAATGTAAGAAAGTTCATTTACCCCGACAGCCAGCTCGCCGACCAGTTTTCTCGTATGAAATTTGCCGGCGAAACTTACACGGGTAATCGACTCGCTTATTGTTTCAGCGATGGCGACCGAAAGGCGACGGTTGTATTCATTCTGCAATCTGCTGAACAGGCTGCTCGACGCCGCCAGAACCACGATCATCAGTACAAGGAGCATCAACCCCATCAGCATGGCAAGTTTCTGATCTTCAGATTTCAACCGCTGCCGGGCCGGCCCCTTTGCACCCGTATCGAGAGCCTGACGGGATTCTGTCATTTCATTCCTGCCTCTGTTCGCTTTTGATAATTTTCAGACTGCCTGACCATTCTTTATCAAGAGATTTCCAGCTCTTTTCGAGCTTTGCCGGCACCGGACCAGCCCAGCCCGGATATTGCGAAAGGGTCTCGCGGGTCACCGGAAAAACCGGAACCAGCGCATGATATGGCACCTTTCTGCCAATGAGAATATCATAGCCGGCCTGCATGGCCTCTTCACCCAGAGGGCCGCAGAACTGCGCCGAATCGATAACGGTGACACGGCCGTTGTGGATATTGTCAACCGAAAGCGGGTCACCATCGATTGTAGCGTGCATGATTTCAGTGCGGCCGGCCCGAAAAATCTCTTCGGCAATCGCCAGACCGCCACCATCGTTAACGGTAAAAATCACATCGACAGATTCTTTTTCGGGAAAATCTTTCAGAATTCTGCCAGCCACCTGCCTGCCAGAAACAGGTTCGACCGCCTGATAAGTCTGAAGTATCTCGTGATCGATCTTTGCCTCTGACAGAGCCGCCAGAAAACCGTTCAATCGCTCGACTGTCGAAGAAACATGCGGGTAATCGACCAGAATCAGTCGTAGCTTGCGACCGTTGGCAAATTTTGCCGCAATGTATTCACCGTCCAGCCAGCCGGCCTGATAATTATCCGAAGTTCTAAAAGCGGCGAGCCGACCTGGATGAATGTATTGATCATAGGCCACAACCGGTATATTCTGCTGATTGGCCTTGAGCAGACAATCAGACAGCGCCGCATTGTCGGTTGGCTGAACGATTATCAGATCGACATTCATGGCCAGCAGTTCGTTCATCTGTTCGATCTGCCTTAAAATTCCATCTTCACCATCACCCGCAACCCGACAGACAAGCTCTATCCGACGGGTTCCAGAAGCGATTGCCTGATTGTTGAGGCTGGCAGCCCGTTCTTCCAGGCCCTTGCGCATCGCGACCTGACCGGGAATATTCATCGACCAGTAAAGAACCCCGACCCTGAACGGCAGAGATGATTCTGCAGCGCTGCCAGTCGAAATGGTACACAAGATTACCGGCAGAATGACTGCCAGAACCAGCCATAATTTCCTCATCGGGCACCTCTTCCATGAGAACCCTTGAATTTCAGACCCGGCATTTTTTTGCCTGTAACTTTTAACTCTCTCTATTCAGGATTCTATCACACTTAACCCTGCAAGAGCAAACCAAATGCTGTACTGGATCTCATTCACTGTGGCATTTTATCAGGCATCTGTATTAGAATGCTTACAGATTTCGCAAGTGGGGGAATACACCATGAAACGTCTCGCAATCCTGTTCGTTCTGCTGCTTTGCCCCGGGCTCTGCAGCTCTGCATTCGCCGAAACCAGACCGCTGATAGGAATAACGCCATCGTTTGCCAGCAATTCAATTCAGCTCAATTACGATTACGTAGCCGCGATCAATGAAAACGGCGGCCTCGCGATTGTACTGCCGCCAACCACCAGCGATGAAATTATCGAAAATTATGTAAAAATGCTCGATGCCGCAGTCTTCTCGGGCGGGCCCGACATTCCGCCAGAATTCTACGGCCAGCTGCCCCACCCCACAACCCAGCCAATGGAATCACTGCGCTTTGACTTCGAAAAACGCTTCATCAAAGCCTTCATCGATTCAGGCAAGCCGGTGTTCGGCATCTGCCTCGGCATGCAGTTCAGCAATACCGTTTATGGCGGCAGCATGCTTCAGGATATTCCGTCGGCGGTTGGCAACGACGTCAGACACCGCAATGGTGAAATGTACACCAATTTTCATCAGGTTGGCCTGGCCCGCGGCAGCCGACTGGCTTCGATTCTTGACCGCTCGACCGTTTCCGTTATTTCACGCCATCATCAGGCGCTCGCAAGAATTGCCGAGCCTTTTGTCGTCGTCGCCAGAAGCAGCGACGGCGTTGTCGAAGCCATCGAAAAGCGTGACGGCACCTTTGGCCTGTTTGTGCAGTGGCACCCCGAAAGTCTGAAAGATGCAGACCCTGATCACCGCAACCGCCTTTTCTCAGCCCTGGTTCAGGCAAGTCGTGCGGTAAAAGAAACCAAACCCCGCAATTGATATACGTTGTTAAAGCAGAAAAATCATTGAACTCTTTCAGAAATTTTGCCGTTCTTCTGGTGCTGGCTCTTGCCGCCATCGTTCTGAGCCCGAATTCGAGCTCAGCCCTTTCTCAGGCCAGCGCCTCCGCCCTGATTATGGCGGCCCGCGCCCAGGTCGGCGTAACCGTCATCTATGACCCGGCTTATATCAGACTGGCCTACCCGGGCGGTGATGTTCAACCAGACCGCGGCGTCTGTACCGATGTAATCATCAGAGCGATGCGGCAGGCGCTTGCCCTCGATCTGCAGAAACTGGTGCACGACGATATGCGCCGGAACTTTGCCCTTTACCCGAAAAAATGGGGACTGAAAAAACCGGATCGCAACATCGATCATCGCCGGGTGCCCAACCTGCAGAAATATTTCAGCCGCCACGCGCAGCAGATGCAGCTCGTCTCAGACACAGCCGCTTTCGCGCCCGGCGATATCGTAACCTGCCTGTTACCCGGCAATCTGCCGCATATCATGCTGATCAGCGATAAAAAAAGCCCGGCCGGCACCCCTCTGGTAATTCATAATATCGGCCAGGGCGCCCGCGAGGAAGACTGCCTGCTGATGTTCCCTCTCACCGGTCATTACCGGCTCAGGTAAGCAGAAGCACAAACAGGTCGTTCAAATTGCTGCCGGTGTAGCCGGTGCATACCAGCCCACCCGCCTGTCTGAAAAACTCATAAGAATCACAGCGCTGTAGAAAATCGCGCGGGCTTAAACCCAGACGAGCGGCGGTTTTGACAACTGAAATATCGACAAAAGCGCCTGAAGCATCGGTCGGGCCATCGATGCCGTCGGTGCTGAAAGCTGCAAAAGTCGCGCCATCGTATGCGCACATCTTTTCGAGCATCAGCAGAGCAAGATGCTGATTGCGGCCGCCCCGGCCGGTTCCGTGCACTCTGAGTGTCAGTTCACCACCGGCAACCATTGCCACCCGTCGGCCTTCTGATCGCCTTTCAGCCATTTTTCGCAGTTCTTCGACAAAAAACTCCGCAGCCACGTCGACCGGGCCAACAACAGGCGTGTTGCCAAGCCTTACTTCGAAACCCTGCCTCTGCAGGCTTTCTGCCAACGAAGACCGCGCCAGCGAGTTATTGGCGATCACCTGATTGAATACCCTGCTGAAACAGCTGTCGCCAGGCTTTGGCGTTTCTTCGACCCGGCCCGCCAGACCTTCCTGCAGTCGGCCAAAAACTGCCGATGGCACCATTCCGGCAAGACCGTATTTTTCGAGCACCGCCATGGCGTCGGCAAAGGTCGTTGAATCGGCAACCGTCGGCCCGGAAGCGATAATATCGAGCGGATCGTTCAATACATCTGATAGAATCAGGTTTATAATGGTTGCCGGCCAGGCTTTGCGAGCCAGCCAGCCGCCTTTTATTGCCGAAATATGCTTGCGCACCATGTTTATTTCATCGATAGAAGCGCCGCTGCGCAGAAGCAGACTGGTAGTCAGCTGCTTGTCAGACAGCCGAAGCGACCCGGCCGGCAATGGCAGAAGGCTTGAACCACCGCCGGAAATCAGACAGATCAGCAGGTCGTCGCCTTCAGCTTTTTCGGCAATCTCAAGAATCCGGCGCGCCCCTTCTTCCCCGGCGGCATCAGGCAGCGGATGGCCAGCCAGCCTGACTTCAATATTTCTGAAGTCATAAGCTCCCCTGTCTGAAACATTCACACAGCCGGCATGAATCCGTTCTGCCAGCTGTTCTTCAACCGCAGCCGCCATACCGGCGCCGGCCTTGCCGGCACCAATCACACTGATCCGCCTGAACCGGTCGAGGTCAAAAACGCGGCCAGCAGCGAGCAGCCTGTTATCGTTCACCTGCAGCTGCTTTCTGGTGATCAAAAAAGGATCGACAGCCGCAAGCGCCTCTTCATATGCCGTCAAGATGCCTGCGCGGGCTTTGCCAACTGCTGGCGGCAGGTCAGCTCCGACAGGTACATGCAGGTTTTTCATCAGCCGGCTCTGCATTCTAGCGGCAGAAGTCGACGCCGGTCATGCCATCGGGCGTTTTCACGACTTTCATTTCGAGACCAGGTTTCGGATTGAAGCATTTTATGCCAAGATATTCCGCATACTGCTCGGCATCCTGAATTTCGTCGTATGAATCTTCAAAAGTCCGGTGCAGCCTGATAATTTTCTGATTTTTCAGAATCAGACAGGTTTCATACCAGAACTGCCCGGTCGAACCGCCGTTTTTGGTGGTGCGTTCGCGCGAATCGACGGCAACACAGGCGATATCACCAATCGCACAGAGATACTTTTCATGCAGCGATCCGAAAATGCGCGTCACTCTGAACAGGGCATTGCGCGTTCGATCGAGAACGTAATAGCGTTTGACGCCGAAATATATCGCACCGAACAGCGAAAAATAAACCAGCAGCCCGATCAACGCCTGCAGCGTCTGCATTTTTCCCTCAGTCAGAGCCCGCGCGACCAAGGCTACCGGAACAAAGCCGAAAATCAGAAAAACAAACCAGCGTAGCATGCTGTCGATCGGCTTGATTATTTCAAGTCTTGGCAGCTTGCGGATATCGAATTTTTCGTCGGCATCAGGTTCGATCATTGCTTCTCTCCCTTTATCTGCGCACCAGAACGATCATGGTCAGGTCATCGCCAGGCTCTGCCGTTCCGAGCCAGTTTCGCCAGGCGCGCATTATTCTTTCATAATACTCCGCCGCATCGACATGGTAACAGTCGGCAGCCAGATTGAAAAGCCCCTCGTAGCCAAGCTCCTGCCCTCTGTCGTTTCTGGCTTCGACAAAACCGTCTGTATAGAAGATCATCGCCTGACCCGGCTCGATCTGCAGCGTCAGATTGCTGTAGCTGTTCTTTTTAAAACCGCCAAGCACCGCACCGGCATGGCTGATTTCCTGAATTCTGCCGGTTACCGGGTCAAAAAGCATCGGCGAACAGCCACCGGCATTGGCATAAGTCAGCCGCCCAGAACGGCGCTCAGCGGCCAGATACTGAAAAGTCATGACCTTGCGCTGCGCTCTGGTTTTGATACCCCAGACAATCTGATGCAGCCTCAGCAGAAGAGCCGCCGGGTCATTGTGCAGAGTCCGGCCGCAGATAACCCCGGCTTTGGCCATCGCCATGATCAGTGAAGCCCCGACGCCATGACCCGCCACATCACCCAGCAGCAGTGCAAAATGCTGGTCATCGATGCTGAAATAGTCGAAATAATCACCACCCAGCTCGATCATCGGCAGACTGCGCCCATAAATACTGTAGCCTTCAACCGTGAGGGGTCTCGCCGGCAGCAGTCTGGCCTGAACGATACTGGCGATTCTCAGCTCTTCAAACTCGGTCATGCTGGCGTTAAAAATCGCAGCCATTTCGGCAAATTCATCGCTGCCCTCCTGGGGAAGGCGAAACGAGGCATCGCGGTTTTCGAGGGCCATGGCGGCCTGATGCAGTCGGTCGACAGGCTTCAGAAGATTGAAATAGAGAATGGTGATCATCAGCAGAACCAGAACAGCGGCCAGCAACGCCAGATAGAGCATGTCGAGCGCCTCCTGCCGTATCTGCCTGTCGATGCCGGCAAGCGGGTAAAGAACGCAAAAACGCACCTTGTCGGCCTTGTTGCCCTGCAGACCGACAAACAAATGGCTCTGCCCCTGAAATTCAACGACTTCAGGCTCAGGCATCGGGTATTCAGTCACGCGTAAAAACAAAGCATGAACATCCGGCCGTAACAGCATATCCCAGATTTTTTCGCTATAAAGCCGGCGGTCGCGCGCCACAAAAACTCTGAATCCATGAGGATTGCGCGTAATTGCGTTCATAACCGTTTCGAAATACCTGTCCTGCACCGCATCCATGTCGAGAGAGACAAGAGCGAAAAGGTCGAACAGCTGGGCATGAAAGATACGAAAAGCTTCGACAAACAGCAGAAAGTTCATGCTCCCCCAGCCGGCCGGCCCTAGAGAGCCTTCAATCCTGGTAATATCATGCAGAACCATGAATACCGGTTTCTGAAAAAACATTTCCAGCAGATACAGACGGTCTGGAGACGACTCAGGCAGGGGCAATGAATTAAGACCCGCGAGATGATGCTCTGCCAGGATCTGAACGTTTTCCGTCTCGGGGTTGCTGCTTTCATACAGCCCGCCCTCGCGGCCCATTGAAACAATTTTACAGGCAATTTTCGCTTTATCAGCCCCAGCCATGTCATAATCAGCGGTAACCAGATGAAAGCTCGTGTAGACACCGGTCAGCCGGGCGTGAATTTTCTGCAGAATATTTTTTATAAAAGCAGCATCGAATGTCTGACCAGACTTATCGAGAACCACCTGATTGACCAGACGGGTATAGCGGGCAAATTCACCCTGCAGACTCTGATCAACCTCTCTGACGAATTCGTGCATCTGCTGATTCTTCTCACGGATCAGGGCCGACTTCTTGTTCAGCAGATAATCAACGGCAACCCCGGCAAGAATCAGCATCGGAATCCCGGCAGAAATCAGCAGCAGCAAGCCAATCTGCGTCAACACCGACAGATTGTCGACCCTGAAATCCGCTCCCCAGCGCCGCAAAAGAATCGTTATCAGAAAACCGCACAGCATCACGACGATCAGAGAAAGTCTGCCGGAGTCGAAGGCAGAGGGCGGCAGGCGGTATTTAACCAGCATCACGCTACCGGTACGGATTCTGACAAGGGTAAACAGAGAATCGTTGAATTCCAGAAATTCCTTGCCGGGAGATGCAGAAAAGCCCGCCGCTGCCAGCTTGACCTGTCTGGCCGGAATCTCGGAACGCTGCAGCCTGCCATTACGGATCATCGCAAAGCTTATCTGCCTGCGATCGACCGTTTCACACAAAGACCGCAACCCCTTTTCCCCTTCGAGTTCAATTGTCGGAATTCTGACCAGAAGAGCCCGGCCCTCGATCTGCCCAATCCAGACCCTGAAGCGGTCATCGGCATAATCGGTGAAATAGAAAATCCCCGAAATGGCCTGGCGTCTCTGCCCGAAACTCGGGGCATAAAAATTTGGCCCGAGCAGAGCGCGCAGCCTGTCGATCGCCTGATCGCGTGTCGGCGACTCGTAGTTGGTCAATACCTTTATCAGATCAGGCCCAGATTGCTGTAACAGAGCGCGTCTATCTGACAGACTTTCAAAATTATCGGCCTGAAGAACGCCCTGTTCATCAAAAACCGCATATTGCGCCCGGCTGCCGATTTTTTCGTGAAAGGCAGCCACCTTTTCGGCAAGCTCTGCGGTTGTCGATGCGTTGGTGCAGAAAGCCGTGTAGGCGTTACTGAGAAACCTGTCGTCATTTGCATCGAGCAGCAGATCGTTACGAATCTTTACCAGTTTCTGCCCGGCAATGCTGCGGTCGACATTGCGATGATTGTTTTTGAGATAGCTGAGCCCTTCATACAGGCCAAAAGCCGGGACAACAATCAGAGCCACCACCAGATAAACACTGGCGAGCAGGCCTGAACCGTCTGTCGCTCTGACCTTCTGCTTCTTCACATATACCTCAAAATCAGCATGGTGCAGTCATCCTGGACCGTTTCAACTTTTCTTTCGAGGGCCGTAAAAACCTGCGCGAGGTGACTTTTTGCATGCTGCCCGGCACATTCTGCAAGCAGCTTTGCCAGTTCATGAAAACCCACCTGCCGGCCATCACGGCTGACACTTTCGACAAAACCGTCGGTAAAGAGAATCAGACTGTCACCCGGGAAAAGCCTGATTTTAACCGGCGCAAAAACCCGGCGGCGGTCAAAACCGGGCGGCAGACCGCAGATATCGCTGAGCAGCTCAGCCCGGGCCGCACCCGCCCGCAAAAGCATCGGGAAAGGGTGCCCGGCGTTGATCAGTTCCGCCTCACCTGTTTCCGCATCGATAACTGCACAGAGAGCGGTCATGAAATCTTTGCTGCCCTGCGCTCTCAGACTGCAGAAAACCGAATTGAATCTTTCCATCACCCCCGGCCCCGTAACTGCGCCCTGTCCCTCTTCAAACAACATTACCGCCCTCGCCATTGCCATGCTGAGCGCGGCGGGTATGCCATGGCCGGTGGCATCTCCGATAAAAGCCAGCACCTTTCTGTCTTCGATCTTTGCAAAATAGAAGAAATCACCGCCCAGATCGGTCATGGTGAGCGACAAAGCGGCAGCCTCGATACGCCCGCAGGAAAGAGACGGCTCAGATACCAGACTTTCCTGAACGACTCCCGCGATTGCCAGTTCCTGAAGATTTTCAAGAGAATGGTTGAAAGCGGCAACCAGGCGGCCCAGCTCGTTGTTGCTGATCTGCGGCAACCTGGCAGTAAAATTACGCCGGCCGATCGCTTCGATACCCTCACGTATCGCAGAAAGCGGCCTGAATATCCACTGCTGCAGCAGAAAAACCCCGGCAACCGCAATTATCAGAAGCAGCGCCGCAAACAGCGCTGCCTTGAGCATTATCGCATCGGCATGCGCTTTGACTGTTTCGGCAGGTATCATTGCCGCAAGAATCAGACGGTTGAGGTTTCTGCCCGGCATCGCCACCACGACAAAACTGCGGTTGTTCAGCCTTATCAGACCCGCCTGCACCGTCTGACGATTGATCGAAACCTTCATCAGCCGGAGAAGATTTTCATCAGCGCCCGGCGGCGCCACGATAAATCTGCCGTCGTTACGGTCAAGAACGGCAAACCTGACATCGGTATTCTGAACCTGGGCGGCAATTTTCTCGCGGGCATATCTGCGGTGCAGTCTGCCGAATTCCCAGATAAGAACCGCAATCATTGCCTCTTCCATTTTTTTCCCGGAGGGCAGCAGCAGGCGATAATAGGCACCCACCTCAAAGTCACCGACCCCGAGATAGGTTATCCGGTTCTGCTTGATCTGCAGATCCTGCGCCAGATGAAAAGCGAGCAGCTGAAATTTTTCGCGCACGCCGCTGACCTTTTTATCGGTAATAATCTTCAGTGCATCGACACAGGCGCTTTTCATGACCCCGCGACTGCGCGACACCTTCTGACTTATGTTCTGCAGATAATCACGGGCACTGAGATCGACGAGCAGTATTTCGTCATGCCCGACCCGCTGCTGCAGCCCGCTATGAAAGCGCACCAGTGCGGTATGCTCAGCAAGTATTTCAGGATGTTTCAGTATGGTCGCGGAAAGATAGGCCGTAGTTTCGGTCGCCAGCCGGCGCAGAAACCACTGATAATCGGCGTCAACCTTCTCAACAGCATGCTGCAGCTGGCTTTTCAGATCGTTGACCATCTCAGCTTCGCTGTGGCCAATATACTGCATGGTGAGCGAACTGATGGCCAGAAGCGGCAAACAGACTGCGTATATGAAAAATACCGAAACCTTCAGCTTGACGGTCAGCGAAATTGGGTGGCGCAGCTGATAGACAAAAATGACAAAACCGGCAATCAAAAAGATTCTTGCCAGAAATGCCAGCGAAAAATTCTGCATTTCAGCCGTATCGGTAAGCCGGTCACCTGCCCAGAAACAGAAACCACGCCAGCGGTTATTGAGAAACCGGCAGGCAATCACCGACTCTGCTTTTTCTGCGGCGTGAAAGCCGAGCTCTTCATGCCTTGCCAGCGCCAGAACGACTTCCGCCGCCTTTTTTTCAGAAAGAGCCGGTACCAGATCTTCATTAGCCGGCGGGTAAGGCGCAAAGCCGGTAACCGTATCAGGGTCAAGGCGGTTCAAGGTCTTCACCGCCCACTGCAGCCCTTCACTGCCCCTGATAAATGACCGGCTGACAAAACAGAGCAGCCTGAAGTCACTGCCCGAACCATACCAGAGATGAAACTTCTCTTCACCGGCCGAAACGAGAATACTTCTTCCGGATCTCTGGGGACGAAAAGGAATGAGCAGATCCTCTGGTCGCAACAGGTTGCCAAGCAGAGGCTTTAAACGACCCAGGCGGGTTTCCAGGCCGGCAACCGCCTCAAGGCCTGCCCCTTCAGCTGCCGCCCTTTCAAGATCGGCAGTCAGCTGAAAAGTCTGCCTGAACAGATAATTAAAGCCAGTCATATCTGAATAGTTTTCGAGCGGTTGCCCCTCGATATCGGCAATTACGAATGAAAAAGCTCCGGGAAACCTCGCCTTCAGCCGGGCAAGCTTATGCTTTAGACCTGCGAAGGTTTCCGGCTCGCCGGCAGCGGTTTTGCAGAGCCCGAAAAGCAGAAAATGCGCAAACTGTTCATTCTGCACGAAAAATTCCAGCCGATCGAGGCGTTCTTCAAGACGCTCGCTTATTTTCTCATGCCGAACGGCAGCTATCCGGCCGAGAATGGCATCCATACCCTTGTGAACGATCAGCCCAGGAACGACGATAAAGCATAAAACGACAGCCAGAGCATTAAAAACCGGAAATTTACGCGAAAAAGCCTCCCGGATAAAGCCCCGTAGTCTGGCGCCGCGACTTCCGGTAAAATTTTCGGGCTTCTCACTCTTTTCTGCTAGCAAAAATCAAATCTCCGGCACGCTGACAAATTCTTTTTTGCCATCCGCCCTGATATTGTAATAGAATCAGATAAAATTTAAAAGCGGTACAAACACCGCAAATCCGCGAGGTAAACATGGAACGACCAAAAGTTTTTGTGACCCGTGAACTGCCGGACGCCGGACTGCAGCTTCTCAGACGCAAATTCGAAGTCGAAGTCTGGAAAGACTACGCACCGCCACCGCGCGAAGTCACACGCGAAAAACTAAAAACGGCCGACGCCCTGATTTCTCTGCTGTCTGATAAAATCGACGCCGAAATGCTCGCGGCCGCCCCGAATCTTAAGATTATCGCCCAGTATGCCGTCGGCTACGACAACATCGATGTAAAAGCCGCCACCGGCAGAAAAATCTGCGTCACCAATACCCCCGACGTTCTTACCGACGCCTCTGCCGACTTTGCTTTTGCCATGCTGATGGCCGTCGCCAGACGCGTTGTCGAAGCCGATCGCTACGTCAGAGAGGGTAAATGGCAGGTCGCCTGGCACCCGGCCATGATGCTCGGGCGCGATATCTTTGGCGCAACTATCGGCATCGTGGGCGCCGGCCGCATTGGCCAGGCCGTTGCACGCCGTGCCCGCGGTTTCAATATGCCGGTTCTTTATTACAGCAGCTCGCCCAGGCCTGAATTTGAGGCAGAATGCCGAGCGACCCGCGTTGAACTCGACACCCTGCTGAAAAATTCCGACTTCGTCAGCCTGCATGTACCGTTGAATGACAATACCCGCCAGCTCATCAACGCCGATCGACTGGCATTGATGAAGCCTTCGGCATACCTCATCAACAACGCCCGCGGCCCGGTCGTCGACGAAAAGGCACTGTATTCGGCTCTCATCTCAGGCCGCCTGGCCGGCGCCGCTCTCGATGTTTTTGCCGGCGAACCGACCCCGGCCGATAACCCGCTGCTGCAGCTGCCGAATATCGTCGTCGCGCCTCATATTTCCAGCGCCAGCTTCGCAACCCGCGAAAAAATGGCAGAAATGGTCGCCGAAAACCTTCTCGCCTTCTTTGCCGGCAAAGAACCACCCGATCTCGTGAACCCCGAAGCGTTCACGCACAGCTGAAACTGCACCGGCAACCGGCAGACCCGGCCGCTCAGGCCCGCTGCATCTTCATGAAAAAGAGCAGCGGCATACCCTCATAACGGGTTGCCTTCGCGCATTGCCCGATGAGACGGTCGTCGACATAATGCTCTTCAATGCGTAAAACACGCAGGCCGGAAGCAACGGCCGCATTGAAAACGGCAGAAAGACTGTGACAAAGGCTCTCAGGCAGAATGTGGGCGTTGTTTTCGCTGTTTTTGAAGCGGGCGGTAATGCCGAGCAGATGCATGGCCGGGTGCAGGCCGCTGATAAAAATGTCGGCATCCGGCCGGGCAACTTTGCGAATGCCCCTGAAATAATTCGGCAGATCGCTGATGTGCTCGATCACCAGACTCGAAACCACCAGATCGAACTGCTCATCAGGAAAGGGAAACGGCTTGTTGAGATCGGCATTCCGCCAGTTGATGTTCTGCCCCGGGCTTTTCTGCCGGGCTTTGCTCAACATGCCTTCCGAAAAATCGGCGCCGGTTATCGTGGCACCGGGAAAATGCTGCCGCAGCCAGATCGCCAGCCGGCCGGTACCGCAGCCACAGTCGAAAATACTCTCATACCGCCTTTTCAGCAGCTCAGGAAAAAGGTGCATCTGTTCCAGCATTATCAGAGCATTCGACTCTTCGTCATAAATTTCTGACCAGAGATCATAGCCCTCCTGAACACCCACAATTTTAGGGTTTTCGGGCAGATACGGTGTTTTAAAAGGCACGCGCGGCATGGTTTTTGACATCGCTTTTCCTTTGCAGAACAATTTACCCCGACAATATGACGCAAAAACCCCGACATTGCAACCAGCCACCCGCCGCCCCTGTGCTATAATTTCGTCTGAACGAAGCGACCCCATAAATAACGAGAGGTAAACCATGAACCTGAATCGCAGGATCGGCCATAAAACTGTATTACTTGCCCTGCTGGCGCTGTTGCTGCTGCCGGGCCTCGCCGGCGCCGGCGAACTGCTCGAAAAAGCCCGCAGATTCGACAGCCTGGTCGCGGCAGAGCACATGCCCAGAGGCCTGGTCGTCAACCTGCCGCCGGTAGAAGATGGCCAGCAACTGCGCTACCGCTCAGCCGGTGATTCGACCATCTGGACCGGCGCCTACATCGCCTCACAGGTTTACCGTTACCGGGTCACCAGCGACACCACCGCCCTCGACAATCTCGAAAAAGGCCTGCGGGCCTTCGTGCAGCTGCATGAAATGGCAGGCGGCACAGGCTTTATCGGCAGAGCGTTCGGAACCCGTGAAGAACTCGGCAACAGCTCTGATATTCAGCCCGGCATCGGTAGCTACAGCCAGCTGTTTTTCAAGGCCGACACTTCGCGCGATCAGTACACAGGCATTTTTATGGGCTGTGCCCTCGCCTGGCCCCTGATTCGCGATGAACAGCTGCGCCGCGACCTGCAGAAAATGATCGGCGCCGCCGCCCAGAACCTTAAACAGAACAATCTGGCCCTGAAAGTGCAGATCAACGGCTTTTCGCCCTCGACCTTCGATCTCAACCCCGATTACGCCTACCAGGACCGCATCACCCCCGAAGAATGGGCCAAAGTCGACGATTTTCCCGCCAATGTTTTCGCGGCTGCCGTGCCCTACTCCGATAGACTCGCCAGAATCGTCGCGCGTTTTCAGCCGCCGCCGGTGCGCGGCGGCGAAGCTCTGCGTGCCCTGCTGATGTTTCAGACCGCCTGCAACATTACCCAGGACCCGGAGCTGAAAGCCTTTTTCAATGACGAACTGCTGAGCCGCCGACAGCTGCACGTTACCGCTTCAGAAACCGCGCAGCTGCTGTCTGACATCTATCTCGGCCGCAACCTGCCGGTCGTCGAAAACCGCCTCAACGGGGTCTTCAGGGCAATCGGCAAAGTTGTCGTCAACATTCTTGCGATGCGCGCCGGCATTCCTGATTCTCTAACTCTGTGGGCTGAACCGGTGACGATGCTGCCGGTCGTCTGCCTCGCGCAGGCCGCCACCGGCAAAATTCTGAAAATTCTCACATTTTTCAGACAGCCGGGCGCCTTTGCGGTATTCAACCTGCTCGCCGAAAAGCTCGAAGGCTATGCCGCCAGCCTCAGAATGTTCAAAGCCGAGCGGGCAGCCGCCAGGCTGCAAAAGAAGGCGACCGAGCTCAGAGGCTTCGCCGCTTCGAATATCGATGAATTTTCAGATACCATGCGCTCCTATGTCGGCTGCAATCTTGGCTTTTTTGCTCTGCTCGGCATTCTCGATCAGCCTGCCGACCCGCGCCTGCAGCAGGCGGCACTGGCGATTCTGCCCCGCTCATTCGAGCCGATCGCCGATGAGGCGAACAGCATGTACACTTTCATCACAGCGGCGTTCAGCGGGCACAGTGTCGATGAGCGGCTGCTCAAAGCCGCGCGCCAGACTCTGCAGCTTTACCCTGAAGATCAGCTCAGCCGCCGCTTCGATCACAGTCAGACGATGCGTCATTCGCTATGGCCCGACCGCTTCGGCCGCTACGGCCGTCAGAGCATCGATCTGATACCCATTAACCAAAGGGCGCCGCACATTTTCATCTGGCAGGAACCACCAAGAATGCTGGTTACCGGCAGCGACGATCAGACCAGAATTGCCCCGGTCGGCTATCTGCTCGCCTACTGGTTTGGCCGCTTCCATGGCCTGCTGGCTGCAACAGACTGATGACCGATCGTCTGCCGCGCAGCAGAAAGCACAATTTTATTCAGGAAAAACCCTGAGCCGATCACGAACCTTCAACTGCAGACCGTTCTTTTCGACCACTTCGCCCCAGTTTTTGCAGCCAGCCGGCGGCAGATAACAGAATTTTTCTGTATCATACCGGCCGGCAATGCCGGTAATTGCCTGCATCGAACTGGTTGCCGCCGCCTTTACCCCATCGTCGGTGCTGCGGCTGCCGCCGTAATAGTCGTTGCCCGGCCACGAAACGTGATCCCAGGCGACAATACTGAAAAATTCGCAGTCAGCAAAACCATCGCCGGCTTCGCCATAAGCAGCCGGTCGACAAAGCTGCGGCCGGTTTTTTCCGGTATTCAGAAAGGGGCGGACCAGCAGAGTTACACCGTTAATCTCATGCCGGGCGCTGCTGCATTCGTTATAGGGGCCGTAATAAACCGCCCTGACATTTGTAAACGAACGGCCATGCTGGTGCAGAAAGCGAAAAAGCACCTTCTCGAGCTGCGCGCCAAGACTGCCTCTGAACGGGCCGGCAAACATGCCGCAGCCGACCCCCGGCACCGTGATCAGAGCCTTGCGGCCCTTGTCGGCGGCCGCCTTGTCGGCATAATGAAAAACCGGCAGCAGCCGTTTCTCATAAAAACGGTAGAACGCCTCAGACTCGATGTGACCGTTTTCGACCACCGCGTCCCAGTCGGCGGGCGGCATCTTCTCAGAGTCGGTATCGAGGAGCGCCCCCGGCAAAAAAAGCAATGTGCCCGCAAATGGCTCAGCATGAACATTCGGGTTCTGATGCAGGCCGTCATCATAAATCGTCACCGGAACCGCAGCACTGATAAACCCGAGCAGCGACAGCTCTTCCATTGTCCAGTCACTGCCGTCGCCTCTGATCTGACTTTCAGCGAAAATCATCGGTTTCTTTGTCTGAACCAGCTTTTCGATGAATTCATCAGCAGTCAGTCGGGCCAGATCAGTCTGTTCAAGCTTCTTTGCCAGAAAGGCACCCGGTTCTTTACCGTTTTTCAGCATTTCAAGATACTGCCCCGCCCGGGTAAAAACATCGCGATGCAGCAGAAAAGTGTAACTCCCCATTTCCCCTCCTTCGGCGGCCGGATGCAGAAAGCAGCACAACAGAACGAGAACCCCCAGAATCGCTTTCTGCACCGCTCAATATCGCTCTCTTAAATAGCTTTTTTTTATTATACGCTCTGTCACAAAAAATTTCATACTGTTTTTCAGACCTTTTTCACGCCCGGACCGTTGATGCTGCTGCGGCCGGTGTTGCTGCCAGCCACATTTATCTGAGTGCCGATGCGTTCTTTGAGCATGGCGACGTGCGAAATCACTCCGATCAGCTTGCCATCCTGCTGCAGGCCGGCGAGAGTGTCGAGCGCCACCTGCAGAGCGTCGTCGTCGAGAGTGCCGAAGCCCTCGTCGAGAAACAGCGAATCGACCCGCACCTTTTTACTGGCCAGCTTTGACAGGCCGAGAGCCAGCGAAAGGCTCACGATAAAGCTCTCGCCGCCAGAGAGGTTTTTGGTCGAACGTATTTCACCGGCCTGATACTTGTCGATGACCATCAGTTCGAGCAGATCCTGCGGGTCGCGCGTCAGAAGATATCTGCCGGTCATTTTTTCGAGCTGCTGATTGGCAAGACTGATAATAACGCCAAAAGTCAGCCCCTGAGCAAATCGCGAGAATTTCTGACCGTCTCTCGAGCCAATCAGCTCGTTGAGCAGCTCCCACTTCCGGCACTCGACCGACTGCCGGTCAAGCTCGCTTTTGCGGGTGCTGATGATTTCAAGAGCCCGCCGGTTATCCTCGAGTTTCTGCTTCAGCCCGCCAATGGTCTCACCCAGAAGTTTTACGAGAGCGGCCTTTTCGGCAACCGCTGCCTTGAGATCATCTGCGGCAGCATCGGTCAATCTCAGCTGCAGTTCACGCGCCAGCTGCTCTTCTCTGTCTTTGAGTCTGGTGCAGGTTTCCGCCACGCGCGCATCGAGTTCCTGTGCCTGTCTGGCCAGGGCCTGGCGCTGCTGCGGGCTCATGCGGCAGCCAGCAAACATGGCTTCGTCGGCAAAACCCTTCTGTTCGAGTTTTACAACAAAACCCTTTTCGAGCCCAGCCAGTTCAAGACTTCGGCGCGCAATCGCCTCTTTCAGCCCGGCAATCTGTATTTTGGCTTCATTACGGCGACTGCGCACCTCTTCGACCGCCGCCACAGTCTTCTGCAGCTGTTTCTCAGCCTGAGCGATCTGTTTTTCGCCACTTTGCTCTTCTTCGTCAGGGTCACGGCTGCCGAAAAGAGTCTGCCGTTCAGCCACCAGCCCGCGCATTACCTCATCAATACCCGCAATCGCCTGTTTTCGGCTGCTTAATGAATCTCTGAGAGCAGCAACGGTGGCTTCAAGAGCTTTAAGGTCGGCAACGGTTTTCTGCAGTCTGGCTTCGGCGGCCGTTTTCCGGCTCTGTGCTTCCTGCCAGGCTTGCAGCCTTGTCTGCAGCGAAGTGATCAGGGCGCCATGATCGGTAACCGCAACTTCGGCGATTCCGAGATCAGACAGCTTCTTCGCAAAACTTTTTCTGGCGGCGGCAAGCTTATTGCTGGCCTCTTCGGCCAGTTTTCTGCGGTCAAGAACGGCCTTTGCCGCATTCTGGGCAGCCTCACCCGCCTGCAGCATCCGGCCCTCGGCCTTGAGCAGCTTTCTCGCCAGCTCATGCCCGGCAGCCTGCATTGTATTGATCTGCGCTTCAAGGGCTTCGACCCCGGCGATAACCGTCTCCAGCTCCGCCGTGCGTTTCTGATTGTCATCGAGCTCCGGAATATTGCCCAGCGCAAACGGGTGTTCGGTTGCGCCGCAAAGCGGGCATGGCCGGCCATCTTCGAGAACCCGGCGCCGGTCGGCTTCATAACCGGCAATCGTTTTGATAAAACCCGCTTCTCTGAGCAGACTATCACGCTCGGCCTTGTATTCACGCAGTAATTTTCCGGCAAGGCGCTGACTCTGTTCTTCTATTTTCGCCTTCAAAGCCTTTTCAGCCGCCTCGGTTTCGCTCCTGAGGCTGTTGAATTCTTTTTCAGCGGCTTCCCGTTCTCTGGTGGCAGCGGCCGCGTTTTTTTCTTCTTTTTCAAGTTCTTGCAGGCGCTGTGAGACTTCGTCTTCAACCGGCCCGAGGCCGTCGGCAAGCTCACTGATCACCGCAAACTGCTCGATCAGTATCGCGTCACGGGCATTTTCGGCGAGAAAACCGCCGATCTGTTCGAGTTCTTCGCTGTTTTTTTTCTCGGCCGCGGTCAGCTTTTTTCTCTGCTGTTCCTGCGCTTCGAGCTGCGACTCGCCAGTTCTGCACTCGGCCTCGGCGGCCGCCAGCGTCTGCCGGTGCCCGGTCACTTTGACATCGAGCGCACGCACCTGCTGCCAGACTGACTTTTGCCCGGCATGTGCATTTTTAAGAGCGACGACCTGCTGTTCTGTTTCCTGCAGCAGTTTTTCCTGTTCACTGCAGGCCTTTTCAAGAGCGGGAAACCCGCCTTCGGCAGCGGCCAGAGACTCACTGTCGTTTTTCTGCTGCTGCCTGGTCATCGTCAGAGCAGTAAAATCAGCGTCAAGCTCGGCCGCTTTTCCGGCCAGTTCGAGTCGGTCACGTTCGGGCCTGAAAGCGGCCAGCAGTCTGTCGTTTTCGGCAGCTTCGCTGCTGATTCTGGCAATATCCGAGCGCAGAGTCTCGATGCCGGTCAGCCATTGCAGCGCCCGCAGAGCAGTCGCATGTTTCTGCACTGCTTCCGTTTCTTCGGTCTGCTTCTGAGCGAGCTCGGCTTTTGTCTGGGCTTCTTCTTCCGGCAGCAGAATCTTTACGCCTCTGATTTCGGCATTGAGGGTTTCGAGCCTGGCTTTCTCGGCGCTGTAGCGATCGAAGACCCGGCCGGAAATACGACTGAAGACATCGCCGCCGGTAATCTGTTCGAGAATCGGCGCGCGATCCCTGGCCGGTGTCTGCAGAAAGGCGGCAAAACTGCCCTGTGCCAGCAGAATCGACCTGGTAAACTGCATGAAGGTCATGCCGGTCTTGTTTTCGATGACTTCAGCGACCTGCGATTTCTTGCTCTCGATCAGTTCGCCGGTGTCGGCGTCAGAAATTTCGTGGGTGGGTTCCTGCAGGTTGCCGCCTGGGCTGCGTCTGGCACGCGTCTGGCTCCAGTGGCACCTGAACCGGCCGAGCTGCGACTCGAATACGACTTCGGCAAAACATTCGGCGGTTTTTCGCGACATGATCTCGTTGCTGCTTTTCACGACCTTCTTCAGTCTGGGGGTCATGCCGTAAAGCGCCAGGCTGATCGCATCGAGAATCGTCGACTTGCCGGAACCGGTCGGCCCGGTGATCGCAAAAATACCATTGGCCAGGTAGGCCGGATCGGTGAAGTCAATCAGCCATTCACCATAAAGGGAATTCAGATTTTTAAAACGCAGCTGCTGTATCTTCATGAATTGGCCCTCTATTCCCGGTTACTGTCTTCTTCGGCAAGCGATGTCAGAATTTCAGAGTAGGCCGCCCGCAGTTCGCGCCATTGCTCTTCGGCAACCCCGTTCATCTCGAGGAACTTCTGAAAAACCCGCTGTTCATCGAGTGCGTCATGTTCAGCCTCGCCGGCGAGACCTTCGATCAGGCCGCTGACCAGTTTCTGGTTCTTAACCCTGACGATATTTATCTGCGTGCCCTCGACCAGCCTGAAAACTTCATCCTGCAGATCAGGCCGCAACTCATCGCCGGTGTAGTCGACTTCGACCCAGGCATTGCTGTTTTCGGTTATCAAAGCTTTCAGGCACGACCTGATCTGCTCGAAAGAGCCGGTTAATCGTCGCAGCGGCCGGCAGCAGGGCACCGCAATCTCTTCGACCGCAGGGGTTCTGCCGCTGAATTCTACGAGCAGCACCTGTTTCTGCTGCCCGGCTTCGCCGAAGCCCATGGCAAGCGGCGAGCCACAATAGCGGAAGTGGTTTTTACCGCCCACTTTCTGAGCGACATGCAGGTGCCCCAGCGCCAGATAATCGATCGCTGCCGGAAAAACGTCGGTCGGGGCATGTGCCAGCGTGCCGACATACAGTTCTCTGACGCCGTCATCCTCGCTGACCTGGCCGCCCTGGGTAAACAGATGGCCAGTAGCGATCAGCGGAATATCGCCGTCGTTTTTGCGCAGTTCGTCGGCGACCGCGCACACCCGTGCGTAATGTTCCCTGATGCCCTGCAGCAGCTTCGCGCCTTTCTCTTCGATAGTTTCGCCCGCTTCGACGCTGCGGATATCGCGATCGCGCAGATAGGGCACGGCGCACACCACCGCCAGCGGTTTCCCGGTTCGCCTGTTTTTGAGGGTAACGACCTCATCTTCGGGGTTTTCACCGGCCGCCCCGATGACATGAACGCTGAGGGCTTTGAGAATTTCTCTGGGGGCATCGAGAAACGAGGGCGAATCATGGTTGCCGGCAACAACGATCACGTGGTGGCAGCACGACCCCGCCAGCCCGGCGAGAAACCGGTAATACAGTTCCTGCGCCCGGTTCGGCGGCGCGGTATTGTCGAAAATATCGCCAGCCACGACCAGTGCGTCGACCTGCCTGTCGGTGATCGTCTGCGTCAGCCAGCCAAGAAAGCTTTCGAACTCATCATACCTTTTAAAAGTTTCCAGCGACCGGCCAAGATGCCAGTCAGAAGTATGCAACACCCGCATTCACACCCTCCCTGCACTACCCGCGAATCCTTCCCCGCATTATCATGAATTGATAAATACAACGTCCGGAAACTTCTGCCTCGGTACACCTGTCAGACCGTTGTCTGGTTCATTTTTTGCCATTCTTTTTTCAGTATGGAATAAACAAACTGATCATATCTATTTTCTTTTATCCAGTAGTGTTCTCGATTCTTTCCGTCAAGTATAAACCCATTTTTTACCAGCACTTTTTGTGAAGCAATGTTAATTTCAGATGTCGTTGCATATATTTTGTTTATGGGTTGCTCGGTTGCGCGGAAAATCTCAGTAACAAACGCTTTCACCAGAGCAGCCCCGATTTTTTTTCCGCGTGCTTTTTCCGGCAGATAAAACCCGATTTCCAGGCTCTGATTTCTTGGATTATAATCGAATGCCCTGATTTCACCCAGCATTTCGTTACTGCCAGAGTCTTTTATCTCTCTGATCATGTTCCCCGGCACAGCCATCCATGCTTCAAGTTTATCAATATATTCATCTACGGAACCAATCTCTTTTACGGGCCGACAGGTAAAATACCCATGATTGGCTTCATTTTTTTTCCAGTTATAGATCGTAGAGAAATCAGGCCTCGCTGGCTTTTCAAGTAAATACATATTCCCTGCCACCATTCAACTTTCCATAACGATGAATCATTTTTTTCTCAAACAAAGCACCGTTCGAGAGCATTATAGAAAAGCGATTTATTGCCAGATATAGTAATAAAAGAAAGGCAAAAACACCAACGATAAAATTCCCCAGATTAAAAATATTAAAGAAAATAAACAAATCAGCGGAGTTCCCTGGCTGTCTATTCCAGGCCCCTCCCAATATAAAATCAACCAGCTCGACAATAGAAGTAAAAATGGCATCGATGTAATTTGAATATAAAAAAGTAATAACATGGCGGGAATCATGGGATTCACGTCTATCTGGACTGTTTGTAAAATTACCGTAATAAGGAAGAACGGGACCAGACTAACTGATGAAAAAATTGTCCGCTTTGGAATACCTGAAAACAAATATCTAGACTGGTTGTCATTTTCAGGAACACAAAAATTATTCAGATCAATTCGATAGAAAGCAAATGCCAGTATCAGCATTGTTCCTAAAATTATGGGGATTATATCGATCACTCCCCTGGTTATACTTAGCCAAATCCCGAACCAGATAAAAGAGAAAAAATATAGTAATATTGCCTGAAGAATCAGAGCAAAACAGCCCCATTTCTCATTAGCGCCAGGAAATATAAATTCATTTTGCAATGGCAAACCAAGCCAGTTTATCAATTTAGTCAAAAAAGCCGGGTATCTCATACAAGCCTTCCAATAGCCTCTCAAAAATTCAGTGTAGAATGTTTTTTATCGCCACTATGGTATCAATTAAAGCTTTTTTAATTCACTTTTTGATTCGCTTTCCAATATCTTTAAAAGCCGGCTCGCCTGGGATTGTCTGAACTTTTCCGGTTTCAAGCTCATCGATTCTTTTTTCTGATTCTTCTGCCCACGCCCTGTCGATTTCTGCGCAACTGGGAGAATTCAGGCTTCTCAACAATTTTTCAGCCAGGTAAATCCGATCTTCGCACGGCAAAGAAAGTAGCTTTTCTTCCAGTTTCGTCGTTGCTGCCTTCACAAGAGCCTCCTTACGACCTCCCATTGTAGTGTAAATTAATCTTTTGGGCAATTCTATGTATTCATATCTCATATAACACCGCTAATCAGCCACGCGTCTTTTTTTTGTCGACTGAATTAGGCTTGCCGGAAATTGTTTCATACATCAGACTGCTGCGGATCAACCCATTCATATATAATATGATCAAATTTATTACCATCATAATCCAGCACAAGACCTTTGTAACCAATAATCCTGAATACTAATCTGTAGGTCATCGAAATTAGATGGTTTCGAATATGCCAGAATTCTTCCTCTCTTTTAAAATCAATAATGTTGCCATGAGCAAGATATGGTCGAGCCTTCTGCCAAATTTTCTTTTGGGTTTTCGTTATCACACCCTGCTCAACAAGAACATCCATCCTCTTCGACAACGAAGGCGAATAAAGCATCGAGAGAAGTCCCTTAGCCCTTCCTAAGATTTCGTCATCAAGGTTCCAAGCCCCAATATGCTGAACTAGGTCTTGAATCTTATTTTTATAGTCGTCTCCCTCAGCAGCACGGCTTTCCAGTGAAGAGAAAATGAGATTAACACAAAACTCTATGTAAATTGAAAGCGAAATAAGAAAGCCCTGAAGCGTCCCTCTACTAGCGAGACACAACTCAGCAAAACCATTTGTCATTTCAAGAGGCTCGAATTGTTGAATCGACTTACATTTGCCCAAGTAGGCACAAAATGCTTTCCAAAATGAATCTCTGGTATTCAGCCCACCTGAAAAAGGAGGTATCATTCCACTTTTGATAGACTTTGGTGTTGCTCTTATTAATAGTAGAGCGTGCTTTTCAAAATGGCGGATGATCATTCTAGGATATATTGTTCGTGCAACAAGAAATGTTAGAGCTTCTGAAATCCAGTTCTCAATATATGGCGAGGTGAAATTACTGCCATTAGACGCTGTTACATGGAGTCGCGATTTATCCGAGCTTTTCTGAAATTTGATTACAGAATCATCAAAAATAACCTCGTGATGATCTCCCCAATGGCTTGTTGAGATAACCTCTTCGCCATGGAAGCTTTGTATCTTGGCCGTTCCGGCCATAGGCAAATCGAAATTTTCTGAAAAAATCAATTCGGTGGTGTTTGTAGTTGAGTCCCCTTTATGCTTTTCAACACGTGTCACCAGCTGGTCTAATTCCCCCTCAACTAGCAAATATGGTTCCTGAAACAGGTTTACTCTCGGAATCGACCACCCTCCAGACCATTTCATTCCGTCATAGCCTTTTGCAAACAGCCGAAGGTTAGTTTTTTGGGGATTATTCTCTTCCCTAGCTTGCTTCAAATATTTGAAGATTTCTTCATTTAACTGAATCTGATTGTACACTTTATATGATAGACAACCGACCTTATTGCCTCTAATAACTCCGGGACCTTTAAAAATAGGAGGTTGATGGTCTTCAAAGCGATGGATTTCAATATCGACACAATCTATTTCGATCTGCTTTCCGACATATTTTTCTGGCAGACTACTCAAGAATACCATTTGAAATTTTTCTCCTGTATGCCATTAAGGTCGAACCACATTTTGTCCGAGCGGCTCCACCTCAACAATCAATTTCAGAAACACTGCCGAAGGCACGCCGACCGAAGAGGCGGGCTCGGTGGTTGCGTAAGCAAGACCCGTTATTCAAACTCATTTTCTGCGTCGACGCACTTTTTCGACGGTGAATTTTTCATTTTTTAAGAATCGTTCGAGTAAGACGTCATCAACATTTTTTCGGGAATCAAAAGCAGCTAAGATATAGACGTTTTCAAAAGAGACTCTGTACACAATTCGCCATGGTGCAACAACCAATTCCCGAAACAAAAGAAAGCCCTGTCCTTCAAATTCTGGAACTATTCTGCCTCGAAAAGGTAAATAGTCCAGCTGAGAAACTTCTGTTTTGATCTTTTTTAAAATCTGTCCGGCAGTATTGGAATTTTCGGAAGCAATGTAGGAAATCAAACTCTCAAGATCAAGTGCAGCTTGTTCAGACCAATTTATTTTAAACCTTTTTTTCATGTTTCTTCAGCTTATTTTCAATACTGTTAAAGACTGATTCATTATCAATAACTTTACCCTGGCGAACCTCCTCTTCACTCATTGAAACCAGCTTCAAAAGTGAAAGTGCTTTACACATTGATTCGTAGCTTTCAGGATCCTGCAAAACAGCCTTTGCTTCACCATTTTGAGTGATTATTATTGGTCTATGGGTTTCGTTGATGTATTTCAACAGCTCAGCTGCATTGGCCTTGAGATAGGTAATGGGTTTTATGTCCGATAAATGTGCCATTTTTTTCACCTCCGGTCCTTTTAAGATACCATAAAAGAACCGGCGATGTTGGTTTTATTCTGATTTCCATTTTTTCGTCGAACGGCTGCCGAGAGCGGAAGCCGAGCGCAGCCATCGGCGCAGTTTTTATCAAATTTTCTCATTTTTCAATTGCTCTCAACGCCTTTAAATTCGCACTATATTGCCGCAGGGTCCCATTAACAACAAGAAATCCAATTATTTAAAGTTTTATCGTTGTTTACAGATCCTGAAAAAACCATTTTCCACCTATTTTTACAATTGATATCGAATACGTCTTACTGGCAATTTCAATGGCGAGTTCACCTAATCTAACGCCATATCTATTATAGGGGCCAACCCTCCTTAATTGAGCCGATTTAAGTGTTTCACCCAATACAGGCATTTTATCTGGAGCTTTTTGAAAGACTTGTTGATAATTATCTTTGTCTGTAATTAACTCAATGGCCTTTTCAATGTTTTTAGCTTCTAGTGCCTGAGCTAACTCATTGATACTGGCCAATACAGCTATTTTCTCTTGTTCAAAATTTTCTGGAATTCCTGGAGGCATATATGATGTAGTAACATTTGCTGCTGAAGATTTCGTGTAAAAAAAATCAAGGATTCTTCTGCCATTATCCGGAACCATGGCAGCGGTAAGCAGAAAAACAATAATTGTTGAGACCCAATAGTAAATAATATTCATAGTATCGATACGGTCAGCTATATTCGGCTGTTTTTCTTTTCAGCAATTCTAAATTGCATACTACGCAGCTTTGATCGAATTTTGCATTTAATTGTCTTAATTTTATCATTTTTACAGATCCTGAAAAAACCATTTGCCGTTTCTTTTTATCACGGGTAGTGCATAGCTATGGCTACCCATGTTAACACTTACTTCACCGCACCGACTCACATTTCGACCATAGCCAGGACCTATCATGGTTAGGTCGGCAGTTTTTAAAGACTCTGCCATTTTAGGTAAATTTTGTACATTATTTTCAAAATTTTCGCGATAACCCTCTTGGTTATCACAAAGTTCTAGTATTTTATCAATGTTTTTACTTTTTAAGGCTTGAACTAGTTCGTTAATTCGTGCTCTCACAAAGGGGCGTTCTTGATCTAAAGTTTCTGGAATTGCAGGGGGAGTATATGATTCACTAGTATTTGATGATGAAGAATTCTTGCTAAAAAAATCAAGGATTCTACAATCATTAATTGGAACCATTCCAGCGAAAAGCAGAAAAACAATAAATGTTGAAATCCAATCAAAAAGAATTTTCATCGTATCGTTTCAACTCCTCTATAAATACACTTTATCGTCGCAAAGTTATATTCAGGGCAAATTAAAATGAATTTAAATGTTCATTCTTATTCGCCTGCCATGAAGCAATCGAAATAATTATTATGATCCCGGATGATATAGTAGCAAATGGGTGGGCCCATAATACTTCAAGCCATTGAGTGTAAAAAAGAGCTGCACCAAATGCAGCAACCGTGTTTAAGGCAAACCTATCACTATTTTGGATTGACCAGTAAACTGCAGTAATTAAAGCTGCTGCCCATAAAAAAGTTAAAATAGTCTTAGAGGAATCATCACCCCAATAAGAACCTGTTAAAAACCCAAAATTCATCATTATAAAAGACGTTCTTGAAAAAATGACTGCTAATCTTGCGAATTTGGGTGGGAGTTTTGAAGCTAAAAGCCAGGCGCTAATGCTCAAAATGCCGTATACAAGAATCTTTGACAGCGGTGTACCGCAATATACAAGTTCACTTACATGGAATTGCAGTCTATATTGACTGGAATGAACTAAAGGAGCGATCGATAAAGCGGAGAAGATCACAAGCAAAGAGCTTTTTGCAATACAGCCAGTAATGATGAAAAAAAATGCAATAAATACGAATACAAGCAAGTTGTTCTCATAATACTGAATTAAACCATTTGCAATAGAAAAAGACCCTATAACAAATAATGCGTTACCCAATGCTCCCCATCGCTCTTGATGGTTATAAATTAACCATAAGCCAGCTAGCTTAGCGGCCAGACCCAACGCGACACCATCTAATAAAATTGTTTTTAAAGAAATTATTCCACCCGTAACCGCTAAAATACCAAATGCGATAATGATATTAACTGCCAGTAAAGTCGTCTCTTGAGAAGACAGTAGAGTCAGCTTGTCAAACTCTGCTTGAGTAATCTTGCCCTCTCCAAGAAGTTTAGATATATCAAGTGTGACTTTCATATAAGTTCTTCTAAAAATCCTTTCATTTTTTCAGTAAGTTTTTGTGTGTTCTTATGGGTTCCGCGGCTGATCTGTTCTTGTTTTGTCCTAATTTGTCTTGAAAATTGTCTAGCTCGTTCATGATCGACCTGCCACGCCTGAAAGCGGTTGGCACTGGACTTGCCTTTGGTTGTGATCGTCAAGGCCTGTGACAAACGATTTCAGGCACATTGTCGAAGGCACCCCGGCCAGGTAACTTTTTAATAGTATCGCTTCAACTCCTCTATAAATCCACTTTATCGCCGCAAAGTTTCATTGCGTCTGTATTGTCTTAATTTTTTCAACCATTCAATGCCGTTATAGTTTCTTCTGTCGCCCGTAGAGCCGGATTGTGTGATTATTTTTGTCTTGAGCAAAATCTAACGACAGTCGTGACCGAAAAAACGAGACGGGCGCGGGTTTTGCGAAAGCAAAACCCGTGATCCGGCCGGTTTTTCCGGGTCGACGCATTTGTTAAGCTTGCCCTCGTAATTGTGATTAATTCTTCATTTTGATTTGTTTTTAGCATAGATTCTGTGCATTTTGAATCAAAAAAAACATGGTTGGCATGATTACAAATCAAACTATTGCGCCAGAAAGCGTTGGCAAGGAGTTTGCCTCCCCGAAAATCAGAAAAGACCGTGTCAGTAGCTTTCTGGCCCACGGCCAGCTCAATCAGACCAATTCTTAATATTTTTGCTTAACGCCGCATTCAGCAGACTTTCCGCTGAATGCGGCGTTAAAGCATTTTCTAACATCATATTGATGTATTCTAGGAACTAAAAACTTATCTTTTTAATACAATTTAGTATTCGCTACAAGGCCCCGTCAATCTTGGCTAGCGCGCATCAAGCGCGCATGACTTTGTTCCAATCTATATTATGCCCAGCCGCTTCAAGTTCGCGCGCCAGTGCCTGTTTCCAGCCACCATTATTGTCCATTGTCTGCCAAACGACACCAGCAAAATCACTAGGAATTTCTAACGCACCACGTTTTAGAGCGCATACTTTGTCTCGACCCAAGCGGCCAATGAAGTAGCCCAGCTCCAGCAATACATTTTGCCTAGCCCGTGGCTCGGGTGTTCCTCCCTTAACGCAGCCTTCATCATCCGGCGTGAGAAGAACTACAGCAAACCCAACATCGCTGTTTGCAACAACTTTTTCGATAATAGTTCTTCCTTGATTGGCCTGTTCATGGAGAATGACGGCCTCCAAACCAATGCGCTCCAGAAAGCGAGCTACTGTTTCCCGAGCACCATCGTCGTGGCCGTGAACAATAAATATCTTGCGTGAGAATGGTAACTTCAACACAGTTTCAGTATTCCCCTTCAATTGAACATAGTTCTTGTAATCACGAACAAAGGGAATGATTAGCTGCCCAGTAAGCGCATGAATGCCAGCGATGATTTTCTGACCAGAATAGAAAAAATGATGGCCGAAGTTGGTAGCGTAACTTGGATCGTTGGCCAGCTTTTCGATCAGAAGCAACGTTAATCCCATCGTTTTTTTAGGATCATCTGGCCATGCAAGCTTGGCACTGCCAACCATGCTGCCCCCAGTTTTTTCGCTTTCTGCAATGAATGCATCGAGGTCAACTTCTTTCGTCAGTTCCTCGTTGTAAGGTTCAAGGTCGGCATGCCGCAATAATTGGGCAAGCTTTTTCAATGGACGGTCGTATGTCTGCAACTGCGAATTCTGTAAGTCCAGAACAGCATTGTTAATTTCTCTGAAAACATCTTGGGTCATCATTAATCCTCGTCAGACTGCAATCGGGCCTCAGCAGCTTTTTGGAGAATGTTTTCTCTATAGCTCTCTTTCATTTGCTCGGCGAGCGGCCCGACAATGGGGTTATCGGCGTATGGTTCGATACGGTTATCAATCATTCGGTTAATTGACTGGATGGCAGCTTCAATACTGGTAGGATCGTGAGGATCAAAGTTCACGACGCCCAACTCGCCATCGAGTTCTTTCAATGCTTGTTCCGCTTGTTTTAGCTCTTTTTGTAGCTTGTCAATCCCAGTAATTTTAAGCATGATTCCCTCCTGTTTATGATGTTTCAGTGCTTCTTTGCGCTTTAACGACAGTCGTGACCGGAAAAACGAGATGGTACATCTGTTAAGCTTGGCCTCATTATTTGATTTATTCTTAATTAAATCCTCATTTGTTTTTATTTTTAGCATGGATTCTTTGATTCTGGAAGCAGAAAAAAACATGGCTGGCCTGATTATAAATTAGACTATTGCGCCAGCCAGAAATCGTTGGCGCGGAATTTGCCTCCTCGAAAATCATAAAAGACCGTGGCGGTAGCTTTCTGACTCACGGCCAGCGCAACCAGACCAATTCTTAAATTATTTCACATTGAGCGATTTCATACAATCATAGCTACCGTTAACCCAGATCGTTATTAATTTTTTTTGCTTAACAAATATTATGTAGAATCCGTGTTTGTCGGAGTTAATCCGTGGCGGAAAGAGAAAAGAACCGTCAAGAGAAGCCCCGGTTCTTTTCGTGGGAATAAGGAAATCAGCCATAATTATTCTGCGGAGCTGTTTTCTGGTGCGTCTTCCTGGGATGGCTGCGGTGAATCCTGTTTGTTCCAGAGTTTGGCCCAGAAGGAGAGGGCTTCGGGGTCGCGGTGCAGGCGGGCGCAGATTTCGTTGTAGGCGCAGAGAGCTTCTGAGATTTCGCCGGAGGCGGCGCGGTCGATGCGGTCGCCAGGGGTACCGGCGGCCAGCTGGCGCAGGCCTTTGACCAGGTCGGTCAGGGGCGAAATGAGAACCGAAGCGGCAAGCACTCCGAAGATGGCCGCGAATAGGCCAACGCCGAGAGTGAAGGCGATTGTGCCCCGGCGCAGGTGCTCTAGCAGGCCGGCAATGGCGGTTTCCGGAATACCGGTGCAGATGCCGAGGCCTGATTTTTCCATGCGGACAACGGTCTGCAGATAGCCGGATTCGCGAATCAGAAGATCCTGGTAGTCCATCCATTCACTGTGCGGTGCAAAATTTTCGGGAAGCTCGCCAGCACTCAACAGGATCTTCGCATCTTTGTCGATAAGCGCAATATAGCCGCGCGGGTGCGGCTTGAGACTGGTCATCATTTCGAGCAGCTTGTTGGTGCGGTCGAGCACGATGCCGCAGCTGAGCAGCCCGATAACCTTTTCCTGGTGCACGACCGGCACGATGAAAGAATTCATCAGACGATCGGTGGCTGACTTGAAAAATGCCGAAAATACCGGCGTTCTCGTTTCGAGAGCGCGCACCAGATCGAGATAAACCATGCGCGTCTTTTCCTGCTCACGGTAGCTCTGAAAATTTTCGCCGGCATATTTTGCCAGATCGCGGCCATCGGCATAAGCGGCGGCCTTCAGCGGCCCGGTCGGGTCAAAGAAATAAATGTTGTTGAACAGCGAAGACGAATCGACAGCCACCTGCAGAAACTTCTGAATATCGGCGGCCGAACCCTCGTTGAGAATCGTATGCCGGCTCAGACGCATGATGGCGTCGGCGGCATCGTCAGCCTTGTCATTGAGACTCGAACTGATAGTAGTGGCAATGCTGCGCATTGAATCATTGAACTGACCAATGATAATACGCCGGCTTTCGAGATAATTCAGGGTACCCGCCCCGACGGCGGCGATGACGCTGAGCAGCAGAAAAAGCACGGTAATCTGAAAATACAGACTGAAAGAAAATTTCATAAAGTTTCGAAAGACTCCTGAGTCTTGTGGCATAACTGTCGGTGCGACTGCGAATAAACCATTATACAGATTAATACCTCGATTGCTAAGCCCCACGCCACAAATAATTGAAAAATGTTAATTGCAAAACTAAGTGCAATAAAAAGCCCGCCGGCAGAAACCGACGGGCTGAGAAATTTGCGCAACTTTACTTTTACAGAACCCTCAGGGATGCAACCTCGATGATATCTTCAGAGAAAATGCCTCTGACGGCCTTCTGGTAAACCCTGCAGGTGCCGTCATCGAATTTTTCGATTTCGACAAAGCCTGGCAGAGAACGAAGATCTTTGATATCAGGCTGACTGGGGCAGAAATGGCCGGGATTGGCATAAGCATGGTTTTTGCCGTTGCCGCACAGGTTGAGAGTCGGGCAATGCGTGTGCCCCATGACCGCCACTTTGCAGTGCGGGTTGTCGATAAAGTGCATTCTGACGAAATGCCCCAGACCGTCGTAGGCGACCTCGGCTTCACAAAGCGCTTCGTAGAAATTGTCTTCGGTGATCAGGTTCGGGTAGAAGCGGGCAACCCCATCGGTATGCACTTCCGCCAGGCCTTTGCCGGCAACTCTGAATTCGAGAAGATTGTTGCGGTTGTGCTGCAGCATCAGATCGAGAATGATGCGGGCCGGGTTGAACTTTTCGCCGCGATGCGCCTGCTGCATCAGCTGTGTAATCAGGTCGTGCAGCTTGATGCCGAAACTGTCATAGCTTGTGTTACCACAGCCGGCAACACAGGCAGCATCCATGCGGTGCGTGCTGGCAATGCGCTTCTGCAGAAAATGACAGTAAATGCGGGCAACGAAATAACCGAGCGGCAGAGGCGCCATCGGGTTTTCTTCATTCAGCGCCGGCTTGTTGAACAGATCGTGCTGGTGACCGTGTTCAGCCCAGATCATGTCATTGAGGTAATAAGTATTGGCAACCGCCGCCTTTTCGCAGTCATTGCCATGACCAGGCAGAATACGCTGATCAGACCTCGATGCAAGGGCCTGATTGATGTCTTTCAATTCGACTTCCATATCATGGTCGCCGTTGATGAAGCGTATTTTCATTTCTTCGAGCAGGCTGATAAAGTCGCCATCGTTATGCCGCTGAAAGATTCCGGGGTTCTGGTCCATTATCAGAGCGACCGACGGCGGTGCACAGAACGGATGATAATTCCACAGATCGAACCAGTCGCCAAGAATGACGAGCTCATCGATGTTGCGGGCATTTTCCTGCAGATAGCGCAGAAAGCACTTCAGCAGAGGTTCGTGCACCGATTTCTGATACCAGTTGGTTTCGGCTCCCGAGCCTATGTGCAGATCGCCGACAAAAACAGTGCGACTGGGCATGACGCCTCTCCTTTTAATCGAGGCAGATACAGATATTGCTGCGGCGCGATGCTGTTTATAGTATAATTGCCTCCCGGTTCCTCTAACTTAAATATAACCCTTTTAAGAAAAATTTCCTACCTTTGCGAAAAAATCGCCATAATCACGGAGACTAAATGTACGCAGAAAACCTTTTTCCCGCCTTCATGCTGACCATGCTGGCCGGTCTGGCCACCGGCATCGGCAGCCTGCTCGCCTTTCTTTCGAAAAAAACCAGCAAACGCTTTCTTGCCGTTGCCCTCGGCTTCTCGGCCGGCGTCATGATCTACGTGTCGATGATCGAAATTTTTGTCAAGGCCAAAGACTCTCTGATCGCGGCTGTCGGACCAACCAAAGGCTACTGGTACACCACGATCGCCTTTTTCTGCGGCATGTTTCTCATCACCCTGATCGACAAGCTGGTTCCTGAATTTGAAAACCCGCATGAAGCACACGAAGTCAGCGAACTCGAACACAGTCCCGAAAAAAGCGGCACGATCAAAAAGTCTGATACCGCCAGTCTGCATCGCATGGGTATCTTCTCGGCGATTGCGATTGCCATTCACAACTTTCCTGAAGGGCTCGCCACTTTTACTGCCGCTCTGCATAACCCGAAACTCGGCATCAGCATCGCATTTGCCATCGCCATTCACAACATTCCCGAAGGAATCGCAGTCTCGGTACCGATCTACTACTCGACCGGCAGCCGCCGCAAAGCCTTCATGTATTCGTTTCTTTCCGGCATGGCCGAGCCGATCGGCGCAATTTTCGGCTATTTCGTTCTGATGCCGTTTTTCAACGATACGATGTTCGGCCTTCTGTTTGCCGGGGTTGCCGGCATCATGGTCTTCATTTCGCTTGACCAGCTGCTGCCTGCCGCCGAAAAATACGGCGAACACCATCTGTGCACCTACGGCGTCGTTTCAGGCATGATCGTCATGGCCCTCAGTCTGCTGATGTTTTCCTGAATTTCACTTGTTAGACAGCATCCGGTCGATCAAAATCGAAGCCATCGGTATTATCACAGCCGACAGCAGCCCGATTACCTTGTTCATGTCGAACGGCCAGGTGTTGATTTCATGCAGGTGCGTTCTGATTTCCATCAGATTGCGCAGCTTGTGAATCTTGTCGTGGTCGAGACTTCTGCCGGAAAGCAGCTCGTTGAGCTCATGCGAAATCAGGTTGAGCTTGCGGTCCTTCTCACGGATCATGGCCCGGTGAATGTTATAAATCGGCCAGAAAAGATAAAAAAGAATCGCCACGCCGAACATCCCGAACCAGACCGCCAGCAGCGAGCCAAAGTTCCAGCCGCCGATATGCCGTGCAACGATGCTGCAGACATAGGGAATGACTGCAAACAGTGTCGTCTGCAGAATAAACTTGCCCAGCAGGCGTATGCCTGAGTTTTCTTCCTGAATGATGAGAATCCGCAGATCGAGATCCCCGAATTCTCTGATGAACATCGCAAACTTGATGAAATAGACGATTGCCGATGCCGACCAGAAAAGGAAACAGAACTCGTAGGTCAGATAAGCAAGCTCACCGCCGGAACTTGCGAACGGGGTGCCGATAATATAGCGGTCACCAAAAACTGCGATTGTACAGATGGTCAGGCCGATCGCAATCGGCAGAGATGATGAAAATATACGCTCGCGGGCCGCAAGATAATAGCTTTCACTTTTCTCTTTCGTCCAGCCGGTAATTACCGGAATCTCATTTCTGAAACGGTCGAGAAGCTTTTCGAACCAGACAATCCCGGCAGAAGAAAAGAACATCTGCATGGCATTGAGAAAAAACGACACGAGAAAAATCCGGTCTTCCTCGCCAAAAGTCCAGTACAGGGAAATGCTGAAATAGAGAAGCATGCTCAGAGTGAAATAAAACATCCAGTGACCGACAAAAGTCACTTTTGCCGCCAGACGACTCTGAAACGATGCCGGCGGTAACTGTGCTGCAGCGGCACAGCCGGCGGCGCTATCGTTGAACTCCCGGTCTGTCGGAACGGTTGGCTGATTTTCGCTTCGATCCCCGAGCCATTCCCGGCAGTGGCGACACTTTAATGCCGACAGAGGAATCTCACTGCGGCAAAATCGGCATGCCACGAGACTTTCCTGGTTCTGACCGCTGTTACTCATTGCACTTCCCTCACCGCATAATGGTTACATCGAGTCTGACAGAGTCACTCAAAGCATAAACTTCTTTAAAAACGCGGCAGGCAAGGTTGACTGCCAGATCGATATCGCGACCAACGTGGTGATTGAAAGATTCCTGCTGCCCGATCTCTTTGCCGCCCGGATGATCGAGCATCGGCGCTTTCTGCGAATCGATCGCAAGCCCGGCAAAAAGGCTTTTTGCCGTTGCCAGTTCAGCTTTTGTCAAAGCCTGAAAGGGAAGATCGAAAAACAGACCAGCAGATTCATCGAACGCGAATTGAACGAATTTCTCATGTTCCGGCTCTTCAATGATGATGAACCAGTCGTCGCCCGAATTCTGGAGTATTGTCAGAAGCGCACTGCGTATTCTTTCCTGCACTTTGTCACCTCAATAAAATCGCCCGCAGAGGTTAGTTCTGCCGACTGAAAATTTCTCTTGGCAGAATATCATATTTCGCATAAAATTAGGCAGGATAGTTTGATACGTGAATTTGTCAGCTGACCGGCATTCTACAAAACATATATGAAGCCCGTCTTCTGACGAAGAACAAGTGAACCGCGCGGGGTAAATACAATGTTGGATGCAGAAACACTGCGTGACCTTCTCGACCACCTTTCTCACGAAGACAGAAAGGAATGCGTCGACGAGCTGGCCCGGCTGGAAATCTCAGAAAAAAATGCCGACCAGGTCTACAATATCATCAGAGTGCTTGAAACAGGCCTCGACGTCAATATGGCCATTCAGGTACGAGCTATCTGCAGGAAACTCGAAATTCAGTTTCCTGGCAAGTTCTCGTTTGAGTTTCTGACCTCTCAGCCGGTAATAAAACACCTTCTGAGATCAGAAACAAACGAAAAATATACGGTCGATACTTCAAACGGCTTTAAAATCTGCCCGTTCTGCACCGAAAACATTCCACCCTTTGCCCGGGAATGTCCTTTCTGCAATGCTTCATTCGAGAACCATATATGTCAGAATTGTGGAAAACACAGCTATGAATCAATGTTTTGCATCTGGTGCGATGCTCTGATGCGAAATCCCGGCTGGCAGAAACCGCCATTAACAAGACGGGTAACAGCTCTTCTTATCGATGCGGCGATCTTAGCTTTTCCGTTATTTCTTTCAGAACATTATTTTTTCAGGCAGATAACCATAAACCAGGCCATGCTGGCAGCCGTGGCGGCTTACGCCGCGTTCCTGCTGCTGGGGGCCTCCCCCGGCAAACGCGCGACCGGGCTTTTTATTCTGAGCTCTGCCAGAGGCAGCCACGCCGGCCTGCTTCAGGTTCTTTTTCGCGAACTGCCCTGCCGGCTTCTATCTTTAATGCTGCTCGGTCTTGGTTTTTTCTGGGGTCTTTTTGACGAAAACGGTCAGACCTGGCATGACATTCTCGCCAAATCAGTGGTCGTAAAGAAAACCGATCAGACCTGAATTCTGGCGAACTCAACCGCGATCTGCGTGCACACACTGGCGTTATTTTTAACCAGTTCGATGTTGGTTTTCAGACTTTCGCCGGCGGTGATTTCATTAAGTTTGCCGAGAAGGAATGGCGTTACCGTCTGGCCGGTTATGCCTTTTTTCACAGCTTCTTCGAGGGCCTGGCGTATACAGTTCTCGATTTTATCTTTGTCAAGAGCAGCGTTCTCCGGAACCGGATTGCCAATCAGAATGCCGCCTTTGTACCCCATCTGCTGAGCCTGATAAAAAATTGCCGCAGCTTCGCCGGCATTTTCAACTCTCTGCGGTACGCCGACACCACTGGAACGATAGTAAAAAGCCGGCATCTCGCTGGTCTGATAACCGAGTACCGGTATCCCAAGGGTTTCGAGATATTCCATCGTGAGAGGGATATCGAGAATTGCCTTGGCGCCGGCGCAGACAACCAGAACCGGCGTATGGACAAACTCAGGCAGATCGGCCGAAATATCGAATGTTTCAGTGGCGCCGCGGTGCACACCACCGATGCCGCCGGTCGCGAAAAAGCTTATGCCGGCGAGATGGGCACAGATCATTGTCGCAGAAACGGTTGTCGCAGCACTCTGTTTAAGGGCGACAACCGCAGGCAGATCTCTTCTTGAAGCCTTGCGAATGTTCTTTGAGGTACCGAGAAATTCAAGATCATGTTCATCGAGGCCGATTTTTATCACTCCGTCGATTATGGCAATGGTCGCCGGAACCCCGCCGTTTTCTCTGACAGTTTTTTCAAGAAGCTTTGCCGTTTCGACATTCTGCGGGTACGGCATACCATGTGAAATAATTGTTGATTCAAGCGCAACGACCGCCTGCTTTCTGGAAAGAGCTTCTCTGACCTCTTTTTTTATCACCATTTCCCTGAATTGCATTTCCGGCTCCATTTATTGAAATTTTTTCAGATACGGGCATTTTAACCGCTGACAGAGATCACTGCTGCTGCACCTGCCGCCAACAATCATCACTGCCCAGTGCGGTGGTTCATAATCATCCACACCGGCCGCAAGTTCTTCAATCTTTTTCTTGTCTTCAGCCGACAGAATAACATCGTCGGTCGAAAAATATGAGGAATTACACCAGTAAATATAGGTTACCTCAGGCAGGTCATCAGTATGCAGACTCGTCGCCTGGCAGTCGCCACAGACATCGCAGACCAGAATCAGTTCATCCCCTGCGGGCAAAAGCTTTCTCCCGGGACAATGGCATTTTTGACACTCACCGGCAAAAATCCTGAACCTGGTATATTGCCCACGATCAGGCATCGGGTCTTCAGATTCGCCAAAACCCATCAGAATAACTTTTTTGCCATCGACAGTAAGCATCTCTACTCACCCTGTTCCCGAAGATTGTTAATTATAATCCCTGCAATCAGCAAAAACAACCACACACTAAGCATGCTTAACTTATATCCTGGAATCGTCTTATTATCATTATAATGATTATCAGTTTAAAGAACGCAAATAGCTGTTAAAAATTTAAATCTTCCCTTACCATCTTCTTCTATCAGTCCATTATAAAATCAACTTTTCAGCAGAATCAGAAAAGCATGATTGGCAAAATACTCCCGCGCTTGCGCCCGGCAAGAGGCAAAACTGGCCCAAAGATTTATTTATAAAAAATTCAGCCTTTATCCATCCCGGAGCAAAAAAAACGCAGAAATAACAGATAAACTACAGATCCTGGCCTGCCAGAAAGTAAGTCGCATAAAAAGCGACAGCCCGCATAAAAAAAAGCAGGTCACCGGATAGACTGCCTTTAAAACCCGGAATTTGTGTACCCCGCAAATCTCTGCCATGTCACGTCACAATCGCCAACCGGGCGCAACAACCCAAAACCTCCCCTCCATGCGGCATAGAAATTCACAACGGCCTTTTACACAGAAAAACTTTCAGTCGGCGATACCAGATTTTCCAATATCCATATACCTGATCATACAAAATCGCACTTAATGAGCCGCAAATTTTCATTCACCCGAATAACCATTTACCCAATTTTCATTTTACGAATTCAAACATTTGCGACAAAAAAAAAAAAAAACGCAATTCCATCTACGCTTAAAATTTAACCAATGAAAATTCAGACGGCTTTTTTTATTTTAGCCATGAGGATTTTTCAATCCCTGAAATCCCCAAAATACATTTTCAACGAAACGGTTCAATGTTTATCCAGAGAAAAGGTTTTTACCAAAAAAACCAATGAGCCACCCAGCACACCCGCCACCATCAGTTTTAAATTTTAATTTAAAATATTTCACAATTAATCGAGACAAACATCTTCCAAAAGCCGGTGTTTATTTGAAAAAATAATTTTTTATAAAAAACCAGACCCACGCATAAGCCAAAACAAATGGTTTTGAAACAGAAAAATAAATATTTATTTTTAATTTGTGCCTTTTTTGCTTATTAAAGAAGCTGTTTTGGTTGCGCAAAATCTCCCCGGAACGGGGCGGTTTTTTCTAAATATTGTGAAAAAACAGAACCCCCCGCAGAAAATGCTCTGCGGGGGGTTCTGCGTCGCGCTCTATTGCGACAATTTCAATCTATTCCGCCTTGATCAGGCCCTGTTTCAGCATTGAATCGATTCTAGCACTGAAGCTGCTGCCGGAACCGCTGTAATAAGGCTTCAGCTTGAGGTCTTCGGTTGAAGTTTCAGTCTTTTCTTCGCTGACAGCAACAGCTTCAGTCGCATTTGAGGCAGTTTCCAGGCTGTTTTGCTCTGCAGCGTCAACCGGCTTTTCCACGACCGCTTCGACAGTTTCTGTCTTGTCGGCAGCAGAAAGAGCTTCACTGGCTGTTTCTGCACGCTTGTCAAGCTTCTCACAAAGCTCTCTAAGCATCGAGCCCATAGCCTTCATGCTTGGTGAAAGCTCTGCAACAACCTTCGTTTCAACTGTCTTTTCTTCGCTGGCGGCAGCATTCTGGCTGCGCATCTGTCTGATTCTGGCCATCTTTGCCAGGGCAAGCACGAATGGCTTTTCGACTGAGGGCTCAGCGATGGCTGCGACTGCAGTAACGGGCTGTTTTTCCTCTTCAGAAACTGCCATATCTACAGTTGCGGATTCAGTTCTCACCTTCTCTTCTGAGGAGAGAGAGATGGCTTTGTCTTCTTCAGACTTGTCAATTACTGCTTTTCCATCATTGAAGCTCAGTTTCAGGGGCTGTGCAAACCAGTTCCATTCGGCCGGGATCTCAGTCGGCACAGGCTCGACAATTTTCTTAGCTTTTTTAGCTTTTTTCGCCGGTTTAGACTGTTTTTCGTCTTTTTTTTCAACGTTAACGGTCTTTTCAGCTTTTTTCTCAGTTACCGGTTTCTTTTCAGTTTTTACAACCGGAACGACAACTGGCTTTGCCTGCTCAACCACTGGAGCGGGGGCCGCTTTTTTTTCGGGAGCTTTATCAGCGGGAGCTTCAGTAACAATTTTCACTTCGGCGGCATTTATATCGGCAACGGGTTCGACTACCGCTGCCGCTTCAGGTTCAGCCTTGATTTCTGCCGGCTGAACTTCGGATTTGGCCGGCTGGGTTCTGGCGATCTTTTTGACTGGCGGCGGCGCCACAACCTTAGGCATTGCCGGGGGCATGACGGGAGCCTCCAGAGCCTGCACGGCTCCTCTCATGATCTTCTTGTCAGACCAGAGCTGAACCGCCAGAAAGCTGGCTGATAAAACAAACAACACTCCGAGGGCCAGCAGAAATGGCAGCCCTTTTTGTCGTTTCAATAATCTCATGGGTAACCTTCCAGAAGGATTAATCACCATAAAGACAATAACTCAGCCAACCCCGGAATCTGAATACAGATCTCTGAGACAGCTGAGTCGATGCTCGCCGGAAGCTGAAAAAAAGCCCGCAGGCTTATTTTTTCATGCGTTCAAGATATTCACCAGTTCTGGTGTCAACCCTGATAAATTCTCCAGCTTCGATGAACATGGGTACATTCACAACGTGGCCGCCGGCACAGACGACCGGTTTGTTTGTACCGCTGGCTGAATTGCCTCTGACGTTAGGTGGAGCTTCGATTACTTCAAGGTCTACCGAAGGGGGCAGTTCAGCACCGATTGCCTTGCCTTCATAGAGCTTAACGTAAATTTCCATCTGTTCTTTGAGAAATTTGGTCTGGTCACCAAGCAGGTCCATTTCCATTTCCATCTGCTCATAGGTCTGAGTGTCCATGAAATGCAGGAAATGATCTGATGAATAGAGGTATTGCATCAGCTTGGTTTCAACGGTCGCTTCATCGACCTTTTCAGTCGTCTGATAACGCTGCATGAAGGTCGAACCGGTTTTCAGGCTTTTCAGCTTGGCCTGCGCCATTGCACGCCAGTTACCCGGACGAACGAATTCTATATCGACGACCTGGCAAAGCTCGCCGTTATATAGAATAACCATGCCTTTTCTCAAGTCATTAGCAGTAATAGCCATATATGTCTCCCTGGCTGGATTTGTATCGGCAGATTATAACACATTTTTCACCAATACCTGCAGAGAAAATTTCTGTACCCCACACAAAAAACCGACCGGAGTAAATAAATCAGAATAAAGACAATGATATCAACCCAGACAAATAATCAGATTTTTCAGAGTAAAAGACACGCAAACATCTATCACAATTTTAATATTACAGACAAACTCGTCTCTCGCGGAAAAACTATCATTTTTTAAAATCAACAAGTCGACACACCTTCTGATATTTGCTACCCCCCCCCTCTGTCATGATCAAATTAATGATAACAAATAAAAATCCCGGCATGCGGCAAAAATCGACACATTTTATGATAAATGCGGTTTATTCAACCAGATCTGAGATAACTGGTCGAATGTCATTTGCAGGTTTTCCATGCCGGGCACTGACGTCTTTTCATCTCAAGCCTTGATAATGAGTTCTTTAAATTGCCGACTCCTGACTGACAGGTATTCAGAGGAAACAAAGATTTGTCTTAAACATTATTCAGATTGCTTCCGATATTTCTAAAGACACAGCAAAAGGTCAAATCCCGCACGCTTCAAATAAAAGCAGAGATCGCGCAAAACAACAGGAGGCAGGTCTTGGTCAGTTACATCTTTCAGGGCATTCTTCAGGGCTTAACCGAATTTCTCCCGGTTTCCAGCTCCGGGCACCTGACTTTGTTCCAGTATTTTTCGGGAATGAAAGATCTCGAAGCCAACATGCTGACCGACGTGGCACTGCATGCCGGCACCCTCCTGGCGGTAATTTTCTTTTTTCGCGCCGATCTGCTCCCCTACTTCACCCCGGCCGGCTGGAAAGACCAGGTCAGAAGAAGAATTGCATTTCTCATAATCGCGGGCAGTATTCCGACCGCCCTGATCGGGCTGACCTTCAAAGACACCTTCGAAAACCTCTTCGCCATGCCGAAGGCCGTATGTCTTGCTCTGTTCATGACCGGGCTGCTGCTGCTCATCTCTGAAAAGCTCAAAAAGAATACAGACGGCTGCGAGCTCAGCAATCTTTCTTACATTAAAACCATCATCGTAGGGGTCGCACAGGGACTCGCCATAACTCCAGGAATCTCCCGCTCTGGTTCGACAATTGCCACCGGGCTGCTGCTGGGCCTGAAGGGCGAAGATGCCGCCCGGCTTTCTTTTCTTCTCATGATTCCGGCCGTGGGCGGTGCCACTCTTCTCGAAACCAAGGACCTGTTTGAAGCCGGTCTGCCGACTGCGATCGACCCGACAGGACTGATTGCCGGCACGCTTGCAGCAACGCTCACCGGGTTCCTGGCGCTCAAATTTCTTGTTTACATAATTCGCGAACAGAAACTGTCATATTTCGCTTACTATCTCTTTCTGGTATCGATTGCCAGTCTGACTTACATTCAACTTGCGGGGAACTGAACCATGAGCAACAAAAAGATCCTGCTCCCGGAAAGCAACATCAAGGAAAGAAGCCGGGGTCGCAGCAAACCAGCCCCTGAAGAGGCAACCCAGGAGCGACGGGCTGCCCCGCCAAGGCAACGTGCCGCTGCACGGCCGACACGCGGCAACACCAGAACCATGCCGATGGTTACCGACATCCGACAGCGAAACGAAGCTGTCGGTCTTGTGCTTGTAGGCATCAGCGCCTTCTCTCTCTCGCTGATTCACTATATCAGCTCATCAAAAATCCCCGGTATCATCAACGCGACCATGATCTATCTTGGTGTCGGCGTTTACATTCTTCCGGTTCTGGTGGGTCTGATGGGTATCCAGCGCTTTCTCGAAAGACCTTTTCAGAATCTGGGCTGGCGTCTGGCCGGCTGCTTTGGCGTCATGACCTTTGGCCTCGGCCTGCTCGGTCTTGAAGGCGGCAAAGTCGGGGTTCACACCTTTGAACTGTTCGCTGGCGTTTTTGGCCCGGTGCCGAGCAAAATCCTCTTTGTCTCACTCGTTCTCTCATCGCTGATCTTTGCCCTCGACATTCTCTACAAAGACGTTCTGGCAGCGACTCTCGTCGTCGCCAGCCTGCTTACCCGCCTCGCTTTTTTCACCTGGGAAGTCACACTTTCTCTGCTTTCGATGCTCATCGGAGCAGTGAAAACTACTGGCGATCTCATTGCCGCAGTGATCGGGCGCATCAAAAAAACCTGGGAAGAACAGGAAATCGATCCGGAAGGTCATCTTGGCAAGCTTCTTTCTTTCAGACCCAGAGTGCCGGCTGCTACCGACGAGCTTTGCGAAGAAGCAGTGTCGGCCGGTTCTTCATCAGCAGCCTACAGTAGAGATGAAGAAGAAGCCACGATAATTCCCGAACCCAAGTGCTGGCAGGAAGAAATAAAAGGCAACGCAAACCCCTCCCCCACCCCATCGGTATCTGAAAAAACAGCGGCGAGCGGTCTTGTCGGTGTTTCAGTACAGGTTGCCACGTTTGCCAGTGAATGCATTTACACACCTGCGCCCACAGTCGATGCCGGCGCCGGGCAGGTAAAACCGGCAAAAGAAGAAAACGGCAGCGACGAAGAACTTCAGGTTCTGGTTCGCTTCGAAGACGAAGAATACGAAGAAGAAGATGACGATGAAGAAGATGTAGATTCAGAAGACTGCGAAGAGCTCGAAACCGGTAATGCCAATGGGGCACCCGGCGCGGTAAACCTGAAGAGTGGCGTACAAACAGTTTCTCGTGAAACAAATCTTAAAGAGGAACCCGTTTATCTCGATGATAACCCGATTGACCACGAGCTGAAAAAAGAGGTGCACGAAAAGCGTCTCGAAAAAGTCAACCGCCATGCCGATGCACAGCTTCCGCCGCTTGAACTGCTCAAAGTGCCGCCGCCGCGCGACACTTCAGAAGCAAAATCAAGCCTGCAGGAACGTTCGGCGTTTCTCCTGAAAACTCTTGAAGATTTTGGCATCAAGGCAACTGTCACTGAAATCGTCGAAGGCCCCGCGATTTCGCGGTTTGAGCTGAAACCGGCTCCCGGTGTGAAGGTATCGAGAATCACCACCCTTACCGAAGATATCGCACTGGCAATGGGCGGCCTGCAACTGAGAATCGAAGCGCCAATTCCGGGCAAACCCGCACTTGGCATCGAAATACCGAACCCAAAGCCGACACCGGTCTATTTCTACGATCTGATCAAGAACGACAAATTCAAAACCAATCCGATTCCGCTGAACCTGGCCCTCGGGGTAACCATAAGCGGTCAGCCGGTTTTCGCAGACCTGGCCGACATGCCGCATCTGCTCATCGCCGGTTCGACCGGCTCGGGCAAATCGGTCTGCGTCAACACCATCATTGCCAGCATCCTGTTTCAGGCCCGTGCCGACCAGGTTAAATTCGTGATGATCGACCCGAAGATGGTCGAACTCTCAAGTTACAACGGGATTCCGCATCTCATCGCTCCGGTGGTTACCGAACCCGAAAGAGCATCTGCCGCTCTTGCCTGGGCTGTCGAAGAAATGGGCCGCCGCTACGAAATTCTCGCCAGATGCGGCTGCAAAAAAATCACCACTTATAACGAAGAACTTGAAAGACTGAAAAACGATGTCGACGCCGACCTTGAAGCGATGCCGTTCATCGTCATCATCATCGACGAGCTTGCCGACCTGATGATGACCGCTTCGGCCGAAGTCGAAGGTTCGATCTGTCGCCTCGCCCAGATGGCCCGCGCGGTCGGCATGCACCTGATTATCGCCACCCAGCGCCCGTCGGTCAATGTTCTTACCGGTCTGATCAAAGCGAATCTTCCGACAAGAATTGCTTTTTCGGTAGCATCTGCAGTAGACTCCAGAACAATTCTCGACGCCAAGGGTGCCGAAAGTCTTCTCGGAAAAGGCGACATGCTGTTCATTCCGAAAGGCCGCAACAAGCCTCTCAGACTGCAGGGAGCCTTCGTGTCAGACCGTGAACTGATGGACCTTGTCGAATTTGCCAAGACGCAGGGACAGCCCGAATATATGGATATCGCGCCGATCCGCTCTGAAAGTGACGATGACGATGACGACGATGATGAAGCAGAAAGCGGCGACTCTGATTCCTCTCTGATAGAACAGATTTACCGGTATCTTGAGACTCAGGAAAAAACTTCGACAAGTATGCTGCAAAGAAAGTTCAGAATCGGTTATAATAGGGCGGCCAGAATTATGGATCAGCTGGAAGAAAAAGGGCTGGTCAGCCCAATGGATGGATCAAATAAACGTAGAGTTCTCATCGGAAGGAGTAGCACTCAGGTATGACCAAGGAAATATGCCCTTTTCTGGGTAAACTGAGAGAAGACAGCCGGGCGGGAGGCACCTGCATCCAGGAACAGTGCATGTTCTGGCATGCCCAGGATTCGAGATGCATTTTTCTCGAAATCGGCACCGCCTCACGCGAATACCTCGAGTCGCTGAAAAAACTTGCCGAGCAGAACGAACTGCTCGCGCTGCGCGACCGCGCCAGCCTTTTCACCAACGATGAAAAAACCGAACGGGTCAACCTTTACATTGGCCAGGCCGGCATTCTCAAAAACAAGGGCAACTTCACCAAAGCCCTGCTCGATTACAAGAAGGCCCTGATTCTCGCCCCCGAGAACCCGGCTATTCATAAGGCTCTTGGCGACATCTATTCGGTTCAGGGAATTCTTGACGAATCGATTTCATCATACCGTCAGGCGCTCAAAAAGCTGCCCGAAGACGGCGAAACCTGGATCAGGCTGATTCTGCAGTATCGCGCCCTGTGCGCCAATCTGCCCGACCGCGAAATGCGCCACAGTGAGATCATCGAAAAGATTCGCGAAGAGCTGCGCAGCATCGAAAGCGAATCGATGGCCAACTGCATCATGGGCAACGCCTACCTGATTCTGCACGCCCAGGATGTCGAAAAATTCAAGACTCAGCGCGCTGAAGCACGTCTGATGATGGAAAGGGCCATCGAGATCAACCCGGCCAATCTCTGGGCCAATCTGGGCCTCAAAGATCTGTGCATTTATGACGCCAACTATGAAGGCGCTGTAGAAGTTCTCATCAAGGCCATGAAGCATGTCAAGGCCGACCCGCGCCTGACTTTCGAGCTCGGCGAATGCTATCTGATCGCCCAGGCCGAGCATGCCATGCCGTCTGAAGACGCTCTGACACAGGCTCAGGAAAACTACCGCAAGGTTCTCGAAATGAACCCGGGTTATGCCCCTGCCTACTTCAGACTTGGCTATATTTATGAACAGAAAGCCAGTTATGATCAGGCCATCGACTTTTATCAGCAGGGCCTGAACATCAATCCGACCAATATTTTTGCGCATTTCCGCCTGGGCAAGATTCATCTGCTCATGGGCATGCTTGAACTCGCCGTCACCCGCTTCAAAGAGATCGTCGACCTGTCGCGCAACCGCACCCACGATATCTACCAAGAAGGCTATCTGTTCAACAAGCTGCGCTTTTTCAAAGAAGCGAACGCTCTCGGCGCCTGGATCGAACTTGGCAAAATATATGTCAAACGGCGCCAGTATGACGAAGCTTTCGAAGCTTTCCAGAAAGCCCTCGAAATCGACCGCTCAAGCCCGCTGGCGATCATGAACCAGATCGATCTCTACAAGATCCGCTCAGCCGACAGCAAAGACACCGACACGCTTTACAGCAGATATATCGAGCAGTATAAAAATGCTGCCATGGTCGACTTCCAGAATCCGGTCGCTCACTTTGCCCTCGCCTATGCCTGCCAGATTCTGCCGTCGATCCTGCCCGAAAAACAGGAAGAACGCCTCGAAGAAGCTCTCAACAGCTACCAGATGGCGATCAACCTCACACCCGATTTCAAATGGGCTTACTGGGGCCTCAAAGACTCTTATCTCACCGTGGTCGAAGGCGCAACCCCGCTTTTCGAACAGGCTCTCGACGCCTGCAAGCTGGTTACCGAACTCGACCCCGAAGACCCGCGCGCCTACTACGAAACCGGCGACGTCTACCGCCGCATGAGTCAGCTGCAGCAGGCCTTCGAATATTTCGAAAAGGCTGTCGAAAAAGACAAAACCTATATTCCTGCCTACCTCAACATGGCAGAGATCCGCAGCGAAGAAAAGCGTCCCGAAGAAGCGGTCAGACTTTACCAGAAAGTTATCCGCATCAACCCGAACTTTGCTCAGGGTTATTATGAACTCGGGCGCGTCTACAAAGATATCAACGAGAACGAAAAGGCGCTCGCCAACCTGCGCAAGGCCATCGAGCTCGATATTGACTATACCGAAGCCCACTTCGCCATTGGCCAGATCTGCTTTGCCGACCGCCAGGACGAAATTGCCCGCATCCGCTTCAGCAGAGCGGTCGAACTGGCGCCGACACACGACCAGGCTCATTATTATCTCGGCCTGATCCACCACCGCAATGGCCGCTTCCAGCAGGCGATCGACGAATTCAACACCGCGATCAACCTGTCTGCCAACCCGACCAGAATCAGATTCGACCTTGCCTGCCTGTATTTCGATGCCGGCAACTGGCTCGAAGCCAAAGGCATTCTCGAAACCGTTCTGGTTGCTTCGCCGACCTACGTCGAAGCGATCATTCAATATGCCCAGACGCTCGAACGGCTCGAAAAGCTCAAAGATGCCGAAGACGAATATCTGCGTGCCATCGAAATCGCACCCGATTCACTGCCGGCCCACGAAATGCTCGCCAGACTCTACGAAACCACCAATCAGATTTACAAGGCCGAAGATGAATTCCGCAAGGTCGTCGAACTCAAACACGACCATGTTGCCGCCCAGATGTCTCTCGCCAAGATCTACATTGTCAGAGACCTGCATGACAAAGCTCTCGACGCTCTGCACGCCGTGGTCGACATCAAACCGGATATCTTCGAAGCACACCTCGAACTGGGGCGCCTGTATCATCACCGCCATGCCCTCGAAAAATCGGTCGAATCTTATATGCATGCGATCCGCATCAGACCCGATGCACCGCAGGCTCACGTCGAGCTTGCCGAAGTTTACCTCGATCTCGACAAACAAAGCAAGGCAATCGAAGAATTCAACCGCGCCCTCGAGATCGACCCGTCGCTCAGCGAAGCCCTGACCAGCCTTGGCGATATTTACTACATCAGCGAAAGTTACGAACTGGCCGGCAACTGCTATCGCCGCCTCGTCGAACTCGACCCGCAGAATCACACCGCCAGATTCAGACTGGCTGAAACCTATTACCATTGCGGTCAGCTTGAAAAAGCTCTCGATGAATACCTGAAGGTTGCCGAAATCAACGAAGAGCGCACCGATGCACTCATCAGACTCGGCAAGATTTATGCGTCTCTCGAAAAATGGGAAGACGCAGGGCGTTTCTACAGTCGTGTCTTCGAAACCGACCCGCAGAACTCGATCATTCACCTCGAACTCGGCAAGGTCTACGATCACCTCAATCGCCTTACCGATGCTCTGCGCGAGTTCGAAGCCGCCCTCGAACACGAGCCCAACAATGCCGAGATTCTCACCCATATCGGTCTCATTCACCGCAAACAGGGCAACCTCGACATGGCCATCGAACGCTTCTCGCGTGCGATTCAGCTCGACAATACCAACCCGGTTCCGCACCGCGAACTGGCAATGGCCTATATCAACAAGGGCCGCGTCGACAAAGCCATCGGCGAATTCAAGGAAGCCCTCGTCTGGGAACCCGCCAACATCGCCGTCAATGTTGAACTGGCCAAGGCCTATGCCAGCCAGGGCATTATCGACGAAGCAGTCGATGCCTACCGCAAGGTCATCACTCTTGACCCGCGCAATTCTTCAGCCCACTTCGAGCTTGGCGTCATCTATTCGACCCAGGGTCAGAACGAGCAGGCAATCAGCGAATTCAGAACCGTCATCGGTCTGGCACCCGAACACCGCCGCGCCCATCTTGAACTGGCCAGACATCTGCGCGATACCGGCCGCAACGAAGAAGCGGTTGAAGAATTCAACAAATCGATCAGACTCGACCCCGAAAACGCGGTCGTTTATTACGAACTCGGCGACATTTATTATCAGCGCGGCCAGAACAGCGACGCGATGCTGATGTTCGAAAAAGCTCTCGAACTGCAGGAAGACTACGTAGACGTCTACCAGAAGCTTGGCATGATCCATGCTTCGAACGAAGAATGGAAAGAAGCGAAAGAACTGCTTGAAAAAGCCATTTCGCTCGAAGCCGAAAACTACTCGCTCTATAAAGAACTCGGCGAAGTCTGCGAAAAACTCGACGACGTCGCCGGCGCCATTGCCGCCTTCGAAAAAGCGCTTGAATTCAGACCCGGCGATCTCAACATCGTTTATCGCCTTGGCGCTCAGTACAAGCAGAAAGCCAACTTCGACGGCATGATCGCTCTCTACTCGAAAGCGGTTGAAGCGGCGCCGAAAAACGCCCTGTTCTTCTTCGAACTTGGCGAAGCCTACCTGGGTAAAGGCGACCAGAGCGAAGCCGCCGCGAATTTCGAACAGGCCCTCAGCCTCAACGAAAATCTCATCGAGTGCATTTATGCTCTCGGCGGCATTTTCTGGGCCAACCAGCACTACGACAAGATGGTGCGCCTCTACAAGAAGGCCATCAACCGCTACCCGACCAACAGCCGGGCTCATTTCGAGCTGGGCAAGGCTTATTACAAGCTGCTCAAGGTTGGTGATGCGATCGATGAATTCAAGAAAGTCATCAATCTCGACTCGAATCACCAGGAAGTCTATCACGAGCTTGGCCGCCTCTATCTCGATAACGGCATGCTCAGTGATGCCGCCACAACTCTTGAAAAAGCCGTTGCCATCACCCCGGAAAACGGTGAAGCCTTTTTCCTGCTCGGAAAAGCCTACGAAGGCATCAACGAGAAGGGCAAAGCCACTGAAGCTTTCAAAAAAGCTCAGGGGCAGATGGAAGAAAACTACGAAGTTCTTCTCAAGGTCGGTGCCGACTACCTCGAAAAAGGCTTGTTCGAACAGGCACTCAAAGAGCTGAAAAAGGCCTCAGAATTTGCCGAAGCCGGTTCGATGGTTTATTTCCTGCTCGGCAAGGCATACAATGGCCTCGGTAAAGGCGAAGAAGCAGCAAAAGCCTTTGAAAAGGCTGATGAACTCATGGAAAAAGAAGACTGAATGACAGAAAGTTATATAGAATATGATACAGCAGGTAAGGAGACAGGCGAATGATTAACCGCTGGGAAATCCTTCTGGAGAAGGGCCAGACATATTACGGGCTGCAGAATTATGCCAAGGCCAGCGAAGCACTTGAAAAGGTACTGGTTGAAAAGCCCGACCTGGTACCGGCCATGAAACTTCTGGCAGACTGCCATCAGAAAGCCGGGCGCAAGCCTGAAGCAATTGGCATGCTTGAAAAAATCATCAGGCTGTCTCCGTCTGATGCCCCGGCACTCAGCGCTCTGGGCACTCTTCTCATCGAAACCGGCCAGACCGACAAGGCCATCGAGATCTATGACCAGGCGACCAGACTTGCCCCTGACGACCAGCAGCTGCAGTTTGACCTTGGCATGCTCAACCTGCAGAGGAACGCCTTTGAAAAAGCGGAAAAGCACTTTGCCCGTGCCATTGAAATCGACAACCGGTTTTCCAAAGCGATCATCGAGCTGGCCCGCCTTAAAATAACCGCCAACGATATCGAAGGCGCCATCGCTCTTTATCAGCGCGCCATCGAAAACGACTCGGAAAACGCCAGGCTGCATTCAGAACTCGGTGAAGCTTACGAGCTCAACGGCCAGTATAACGATGCTGTCATGGAATACAAAAAGGCCGAATATCTCAACCCGAACGACCCGGCCATTCATTTCAAAATCGGTAAAGATCTTGAATCACGCGGCCGCTTCGAGGAAGCTCTCGAAAAATACCAGGCGGTCAAGGAACTCGACAGCTCGAACGTCGAACTTTATTACCGCTGCGGCAAGCTCTATCAGCGCCTTGAAATGAGCGACGACGCTCTGCGCGAATTCGAAACCATTGCCCGCCTCAAACCCGACTGGCTCGAAATCAGGTATGAACTGGCAAATCTCTACGGTGAACGCGGCCAGTTTGAGCTGCAGATCAAAGAATATGAAGCGATTGCCGCGCATGACACCTCATCACCAGAAGTGATGAAGAATCTTGCCGCCTCTTATGCTGCAAACGGCGATCTGAACCGTGCCATCGAATGTTACAATCAGGCTTTGGCATCGGCCCCCGAAGATTTTGATATTCTCGAACGCCTGTATGAAGTGGTGCAGGCTGGCGGTGATGCCGGTCTGTGCCTTGAAGCGATCGAAGCTTTAAGTGTTGCCCACCCCGAAGATCCAGATCTGGCACTCACTCTTGCCCGCGCTTATGGCGAAAAAGGCATGATTGAAGAGGCCAATGCCTATTATGTCAGAGTTCTCGAACTCGACCCGGAACGCACCGACATCAAGGGCGAGCTGCGTTTGATCTACCGCAGCAAGGGAATGGTCGCCGAAGAAATGGACGCCATTACCGCCCTGCTCGAAGTCGACCCGAACAATATCGAGCTGCTTTCCGATCTGCAGGCTCTGCAGCTACAGACCGGCCGTGAAAGAGAAGCGGTAACGACTCTGCTGCGCCTGCATCAGCTGTCACCATCTTCTACCTGGCTTTCGATGCTTGGGCAGATTTACCTGCGCCTCGGCTTCGTCACCGAAGCCATCACATCGCTGCAGCAGGCTCTGCAGCTCAACCCCGAAGACACTTCGCCGCACGAATCGCTGGCAGAAATATACAAGCAGCGGGGCATGAACGAAGACGCCATCAGATCATACAATGTCATCATTCAGCGAAACCCTGACGACATCAAAGCGCATCTGGCACTCGGCGAGCTTTATCATGAACTCGGCAGAGTCAATGACCAGGTTGCCTCGCTGAAGCAGGCTATTTCTCTTGGCGCCAGTGACCCAAGACTGTTTCTCGAACTTGGCAGCCTCCTGCTCCAGGAGGGCGACAGCGACAATGGTCTGGCTTACCTGCAGCAGGCAAAAGAACAGAGCGGCGGTTCAGACGAATTTCTTGCCGGTCTGGTCGATATCTATCTGATGCGCAACTTCCATCAGGAAGCTCTCAACGAACTTGAGAATCTCAGACAGCGCACACCCGAGAACGTTGAACTTTATCTCAAGATGTCGCGCATTTATCGCAGCCGGCAGATGTATGAAGAAGCTCTCGAAATACTGAATCAGGCACGCATGGTCGCGCCGCAGGAAGTCGCCATCACCATCGAAATTGCCAGGCTTTATCTCGCTGCCGAAGATTATGCCCGGGTTATCGAACTTCTTCAGGAAGCCAGACAGACCCAGCCCGGCAACGGCGAAATCAGCTCAATCATTTCTGAAGCCTATGCCCGCTCCGGCGATCACGAAATGGCGATCATGGAACTCAAGAGCCTCATCAACAAAGATCATGGCAATTACGATGCAAGGGTTCAGCTTGGCCGCATCTATTCTATCAGTAATATGATAGATCAGGCTACTATGGCCTTCAAAGACATCATTGCCGAAAAGAATGACCACGCCGTCGCCCACGTTGAACTTGGGCGGATCTACATCAATATGGGCAAGGCCTATAATGACACCGGCATGGTTGAAGCCGGCGTCAACGAGATCAAAACCGCCGTCACGCTCGATGACAATTGTATTCTCGGTCATTTTGAACTTGGTCTTGCCTACAATGACGCAGGCAGACTCAATGAAGCTCTGGCACAGTTCACCAGGGTTCTCGAGCTCGATCCTCTTCATGCTCAGGGCAAAGAGCATTATCAGGCCCTCATTGACGTCAAGATCAGCAGTCAGGCCAACGAAGGCATCAAACAGGCCCGCATCTTCTCAGAACGCGGCATGTTCAAAAATGCCGTCATGGAATACGAAAAGGTTATTGAACTGCAGAACCGCAATCAGATTGCCTGGTATGAACTTGGCAACCTTCATCTCAGTCTTGAAGCCTACGATCAGGCTGTCGAGGCTCTGCAGAAAGCCAAAGAAATCGACCCGGAACAGCCTGAAGTATATGTTGCGCTGGCCACAACCTTTATCCGCACCGGTCAGCCTGACGAAGCCTCGATTGAACTCCAGGAACTTCTGGGTATGTTCCCGACCCATTACCATGGCCTGTTCATGCTTGGCCAGATCTTTCAGGAAAAAGGCTGGGTCGATGAAGCCATCGAAAAATATCAGGCGGCCTGGGAAGTCGTTCCGACTGAACTTGAGCCAATCCTGCAGCTCGGCATCATGTTTCGCGACAAAGGCGATCACGAGTCGGCCAGAGTCTGGTTCCAGCGGGTCATCGAAATCGATGCGGGCAACATGGTTGCCTCGGACTTTTTCGCCAATCTTTCCGCTTCCCAGCGAAGTCAGGAAATCGACGAAGCCTTTGCCAAAGCCGCTGAAGCCGAGAAGTCCGGCGACGTCGACACGGCGATCATGCATTACGACAGCATCATCGATCTCGACAACCACAATCTTGATGCAAGATTCAAGCTCGGCATGCTGTATGAATCGAAAAACATGTTCGACGAAGCGACATTTGAATACGAACAGGCCCTCGCCGCCGACAGATCAGCCCGCTATAAAGAACTTCCGCTGCGCCTGGGCAATCTGCACATCCGCAAAGGAAAAATCGTCGAAGCGGTCGACGCTCTTACACTTGCCAAAAAATACTTCCCGACCAACGTCGACATCCGTATCGAACTGGTCACTCAGCTGAAATTCAAGGCACTGAACAACTTTTCTTCTGCCGAAGAACTGGCCGACGTCTGCGCTTCCATCAGAAACGCGGTCGAGCAGGGGCAGAACTTCTGCGATTGGCTCGAACTTGGGCTTTTCCTGTCGAAGGGTCTCGATCAGTCTATCGATGAAGAAAGCGCCATCACTCAGTCGATCGAATGTTTCGAGAAGGTTCTTGAGCTTGACCCGGGTAATATTTTCGCCATGACCGAGCTTGCCAAGGTTTATCACCGGCGCAACAATCTGGCCAATGTCGAAGCGATCTACAAACAGATTCTCGAAAAAGATCCGGAAAGCGTTTATGTGCACCGCAAACTCGCCGATCTGTATCATTCTCAGGGCCGCTACGAAGAGGCTCTGTCAGAGCTCCGACAGCTCATCGAGCTCGACCCGGGCAATGGCGAATGTCACATGAAGATAATCGACATCAGCAAAGAAATGTTTTCCAAGTCGCAGGACCGCGACCGACAGCTGCAGGCCCTGCTCAAGGATTACCAGACCAAAGCCGAGAACAACCCCAAAGATCCGATGGCAAACTTCGGTCTTGGCTACGCCTTCATTACCCTGGGCTCAGGTTTCACTCCGACCGAAGAAGAGCAGCAGAAAGCGGTTTATTACTTCAAGCTTGCCAACAGCTGCGATCCGAACAATCTCTGGCCCTACTGGGGTCTCAAGATCGTTTACAGCAAGCAGTCGATCAGCGGCAAACACATGTATGACGAAGCCATCGCCATCTGCCGCAAAGCTCTCAAAGTCGATGAAAATAATGCCAGAGCGCATTTTGAACTTGGCGAAGCCTACAATGAAAACTATGACGTCAATATGAAGAATGAAGCGATGGCAGAGTACCGCAAGGCTATTCAGCTTGACCCCAACTACATCGAAGCTCACTTCAGACTTGCAAGTATCTATCGCGTCAAGAACATGTATGACCGCGCCAGCGAAGAATACAACAAGGTAATTGAGCTTGACCCGACCGGCCCGCTTGCAAACGACGCCAAGCGTTCGCTTGTTCACATCGAGCGCAGCAAAGGCGAAGCCTGATTCGTTACTGCATTGAAAAAAGGCGCCAGATCGAACTGGCGCCTTTTTTATTCCCGCTTTGCCTGCAGTTATTCAAAATAATCTCGACAAATTCCTGCACAAATATTGACAACTGTACGGTGGAGTTTTATTCTGAATCGTTATTCCGTTTAAGCCCCATCAAGAAAATCAAAGAGGAAACTCGCTGTGAAAATAATGTTCAGAATGCCCCGCAACCTTCGCCAGTCAATCATTCTCGTTCTACTCTTCTCGGTTATCTTCCCCTGGACACTAATGGCAGAAGCTGTTCAGCAGGCACCCAAAAATTCGCTCAGCTATTTCCTCGAAAATGAAGAGACTGCAAAAGAAGCCAATACTCAGCCGCAGAGTGCTCAGGTCCCTCAGATAATTAAAACTCCCGAAAAAATCAACAACGAACCTCAGCCGCTGCCCGGCTTCGAAGTCGCCCCGCCAGAACCGGCATCCGAAGAAAGAATCGACAGATTTGCCGCCGTCGAAGCAATTCGTGCCAGACTCGCCAGCAGCGAAGCACAGAGCCAGCCTCAGGCAAAAGACCAGCAGACCGCTTCTGTAAAAGAAGAAGCAGTTCCGGCAACAATCGATGAAAACAAGCTTGAAACAGCTTCTGAAAAACCGGCAGAACCAGTTGTTGCCGCCACCAGCGACAACAAAGCGGTCGAAACAGTCAAACCGGCCGCAGCGGCCGCAACTCCAGAACCGATAATAATCGAAGCAGCCGCACCGGCAGCCCCAGTGTCAGAACAGATAAAAGTTCCGGCAACCGAACCTGAAAAGCTCGCAACCGCCACTGAAGAATACGTTCCATTCGCCGGTGTTCTCGCCAGAATGCAGCAGAATAAAGCAAAAAGAACAGCCGAAGCTCAGAAGCTCGGTGTAGTATTGCCCAGCCAGGGTGGCGACATTGCCACGGTTTCACCAAGCCTCAGCAAAATGAACCAGGCTATCAGAGACATCATGAACCGCTGATCGTCAGGGGCAATAAACTATCAGACTGTCAAAAGGTCTGAGTTTGAGATTGTGACGCGGATCACCCTGCAGAGCCGCAGCCAGATTCACTTCAAGCCGGCTGTACTGCAGTCTGCCGTCGACGATTTCACGCCGGGCCAGTTCAAGTGCCAGACCGGTTTTTACTGACCTGATGCCGCCGGCCATCATTATCGCTTTTCTGATATCAACTTCCCCTTCGAGAATGAAACGACCGGGCCTGGCAACCATTCCCTCAATTGACACGACCGGATTTTCTGCTAAAAACTTTTTACTGAACAGAACAACCTTGTCACCCGGCCTGAGCGAAATGTCCGTCTGATGATTTCCCTGCAGAAGCTGCCCGGGAACGAAGTTCAGAACTTCTTCATAGGCAGAACCAGAGGTTTTTCGCAGAATTTCTCCGTAATCGAGGGCGGTATCTTCTTTCAGAACTTTTCCGGCGAGAATTTCTGACAGTCGCAGGCCTTCGCTGTATACAATTTTTGCTTTATGGCAGTGACCGGCGAGAAAAACTTCCTCCGGCGACAATTTACATTCAGACACCCTGATTTCATCTCCATCAAGAACTGCCATAGCCGGTATCTCTTCAGACCTGTTCAGCTGGGTGGTAAAAAAGGCGCGCTTATAACCGCTGATACTTCTGAAAATCTCAACTTTACAGGCCGGCAAAGACTCTGCGAAACCGCCGGCGAGCTGCAACACCTTTTCAAGAGTCATTTCGCCCGCGCGCACTTCAAAAATTCCGGTCCGCGCTGTCTGACCAGCAACCTTCACCAGAGACCCGCCCGCCTGCACAGAAACGACATCTCCTTCGGCCAGGCAGACATCAGAATTCTGCCGCCCCGGAATCAGATAATCATAAAGATCAGCTTCCAGAACAGCTTTCTCTGACCTGTTTATTACGATTTTTCTCAAGCTGCCATTGATTGAAGGACCACCGGCCGCAGCGACAGCTTCCAGAAGTGTTACGGGTGCAGGGAGATCGAATTCCCCCGGGCAATTCACCTCACCCATAACCAGAAAAGAAACCGGCATGACCGCAGCAGCGGCAGAATCGCTCTTTCGGACCTTCTCCAGCTTTCTGAGTTCCTCCCGTCCGAATACCGCAGATCTGTCGAACGATTCACACGTCTGAAGCGCAGAGCCCGCGACCGTCTGCGCAGATACTGGTCCAACACAGGCGTTTCCTGCAAGAATCGGCAGAACAGCAAACCCCAATAAACCAGCCAGACCTGTTTTTTTCACGCCATCCTCCTGTAAAAACCCAAAAAATTAGAATAACAATCTTTATATCGACCTTTACAAAGAAGCCCCTGATAAACAATATTTTGATAAAACAAGCAATAATCAAATAAAAGCTAATATCATCATAAAAAGACATAAATACGCCTGATAGTCTACGCAAGTAGTCAGCCACATCGAACAGGCTTTTGCTCCAGAAACCAAAAAACCGGTTTCAAAAGTCCCGGCAAAGCCTGTCTGACTGATTCTGTTTAAAGTCTGCTTGCCTTTTTTCAGGCTCACAGGTATTCTATCTGCGTATGAAATTCCACCTTATTTCACTTGGATGTTCGAAAAACACAGCCGATTCTGAGAAAATTGCCGCCCATATTGCCGCGCACGGCTGGCAGTGGGTCGATCATGCTCATCAGGCCGATCTGTTGCTGGTCAACACCTGCGGCTTCATCAATGACGCCAAAGAAGAATCTTTAAGGGTAATAATGCAGGCAGTCGAGCACAAAGAGCACAAGCCCGGCCAGAAAACCGCCGTCTTTGGCTGCCTGGTGCGAAGATACCGCCAGGAAATATCTTCTCAGATACCAGAAATCGATTATCTATTCGAATTTCTTGGTGAAGACGAGCTCGACGTATTGGTAAACTGTCTTGGCAAGGCAGTTTCAACCCCGGATTTCAGCAAGAGCTGGCGATTTTTCACTCCACCCCACATCGGCATTCTCAAAATCGCCGAAGGCTGCAGCAATCGCTGTTCTTACTGTGCCATCCCCGGCATCAGGGGGCCATTTTATTCGAAAGACGAAAAGGAAATTCTTGCCGACGCCGCGAAACTTGCGGCTTCGGGCGCCAAAGAGATCTGTATTGTCGCCCAGGACATTACAAGATATGGCACTGACCATGGCGGCAGATGCCGACTGGCAGATATCACCCGCAAAGTCTCGGCGCTTCCTGGAGTAGAGTGGATACGCCTGCATTACATGCATCCGCGTGGTCTGACGAAATCTTTGATCGACGAACTTTACAGCATACCCAAAGTCCTGCCCTACTTCGACATTCCGTTTCAGCACATCTCAGAAAGAATGCTCGAATCGATGAACCGGCACACAACCGCGGCCCACATAAAAGAGCTGATCACCCACATTCGCAGCAGATTTCCACAGGCGGCGATCAGAAGCACCTTTATCGTTGGCTTTCCGGGCGAAAAGAAGAAAGATTTTGACGAGCTGATCGAATTCATCGAAGAATATCCTCTCGATCGGGTTGGCGCCTTCATGTATTCAACCGAAGAGGGCACAGCCGCGGCAGAAATGCGCCCGAAGGTTTCGCAGCGCGTCAAGCAGGCCCGTCTCGATCAGCTGATGACTTTGCAGCAGCTGATCATCGAAGAAAGAAACCGAAAATTAAAGGGCGCCGAGCTCGAAGTAATGGTCGATATGATTGAAAAAGGCAAAGCCAAAGCCAGAACGATGTTCGATGCTTACGAGGTCGACAATTCGACAACCATTGACAACGCATCGGCTCTTCGGCCGGGCAGCGTGGTAAAAGTTCGCATTCTCGATGCCGATGCCTACGATTTCAAGGCGGAACTGACCGTATGACACTGGCTACGAAACTCACTCTCATGCGTGTGGCCGCAATCCCCTTCTTCATGCTGGCTTTTTTTTTCCGGGAGCCGGGCGCTCCTCTCGAAGAAGACTGGGGAAAGACGCTCGCCACCCTGATTTTTATCATCGCTGCCATAACCGACTATTATGACGGTTATCTGGCAAGGCTATACAAAGAAGTCACCACATTTGGCAGGTTTATCGACCCGATAGCCGACAAACTCCTCGTTTCAACCGCCCTGATCGCCATGGTCGAATATCGCGCAATAACTCATACGGCGGCCTGGGTCGCCATCATCATCATTGCCCGGGAATTCGCCGTAACCGGCCTCAGACTTATCTGTGCCGAGAGGGGCCAGGTTATCGACGCCAGCGGCGCCGGTAAAATCAAAACTACCTTTCAGTTGACAGCCATCATTACGGCTCTGTGCTTTCTCACAATAAGAATTTTTCTGATGTCCTACAATCAGCAGACCTATCTTGAAATGCTGATGAAAATTTATTCACCCGTGATCCAGGGTCTGATGATTCTCGCCGCCCTGGCGACGGTATATTCCGGTTATGACTATTTCAAAAAGAATTGGCACTTCCTGGACTAACAGTTCAGCGAGTGTCAGTACAATCAAACTGCTGGGTTCATGCCTGGGCCTCGGTTATATAAAAAAGGCCCCCGGCACCTTTGGCAGCATTCCCGGAATCATTCTGTTTCTTCTCACCCGCAATATGCAGACCTGGGTGCAGATTCTGGTTTTCATGATTTTCTGCCTTCTTGCCATCGGCATAGCAGAGAAAATTGAAAAAATCGACCGCAGCAAAGACCCCGAAGAAGTGGTTATCGATGAAGCAGCCGGCATGTGGCTGTCACTTTTTCTGATATGGGATGCCAGCATTCTGACAATTATCGCCGGTTTTGTGCTGTTTCGTCTTTTCGACATACTGAAGCCATTTCCGGTAAATCTGTTTCAAACTTTCAGAGGTGGCACCGGGATTCTTGCCGATGATCTGGCAGCGGGCATGCTGACTAATTTTATTCTCAGACTGCTGCTGCTGCGTGGTATTCTCTAACACATCCTCCCGCAAACGCCGGCCAAGCCACAGGCCTTTTCAACACGAGAGTCTCATATTTTAAACATGGAGTGATGGTTCATCCCAGTATTTGTCGGCATTTGACCAGGGTCGATCGATGCTCTGGCCGGAAGACGACACCAGGTATTTCGAGCAAACTTCGCTCACAACTCCCCCACCCTATTCCCTCATTCTGCATCGGAATATCAAGGTATAAAAAAAACAGCCACCCGAAGGTGGCTGTTTTTTTTATACCTTGATCAGAAGGTGATCGGCTGGTCTACAACCGGAACAACATCGGCACCGATTACAGTTACATAGCCTTCAGTCATTTCTGCGGGCATGGTAACTACGGCTTCACCGTTGTCGTTGGTGGTAGCAGTGCGAACATTTTCAACACCGCTGGTGTAAACGCTTACGCGGGCGTTGTTTACGGCTTTGCCGGCTTCATCGCGAACGTTAACGGTTACAGTTACGCCATCAGCGTTGCGAACGGCTCTTGATTCAGCGGCCAGGGTGATCGGAGCTTTGAAGCGAACGTTCAGAGTGCTATCACCATAGAGATGCCACTGTTCGAGCATCATGACGCCTGATTTTTTCGGTTCGGCGGTGTAGAGTTCGAGACCCTTCATGATACCGTTCATGAAGATACCACCGGTGGTTTTGTATACTTCATTGGCGATATAGTTCTTGTTGAATTCAGCCTGAACGTGGATCGGCGGTACCCATTCCATATTGGTGGTAGAGCCAGCGTAAGAAACGGCACCGGCCGGATTTTCGATGTCACCAGCGCGCATCCATGATTCGCCGAAACCGGTGAAGTTCACGAAGCGACCGTTAACGCAGGCTACGTCCCAGATTACGGGCATGGCCCAGCCGTTTTTCAGCTTGGCGCAGTCGCTGTTGCTGAAGCGGGTGGTGCCCCAGCTGGTGCCGGAACCGTGGCCAAGATAGTTGATCAGGCTGACGCCTTCGTTTACGGCAGCATGAACATTAGCTGCAGTTGCACCTGGATCATAGGCTTTTACGATGTCGGTGAACATTTTGCCAAGGAGAGTGGTGCGGATTTCTTCGATGTAGGCAGAGTCGGTCGGGTTGCCTTCGGCTGAACCGATACCAAGACCTCTGGTATACCAGGCTTTGTTGGTGGTCGGGAAACGTTCATAGTTTACGAATTTGGCGACCTGATAGGCAACTTCTTTTTCAGTGTTGGCTGACAGGCGGCTGATGATCGCATCCGGAACATGGTCGTCACCGGCGAGCTTCACATAGCAGGCGTCAGAATCAGCGTTTTCTTTAACACCCTTGTTGGTCGGGATCTGTTCGGCATCGCCAACCAGCATGATATTGGTCAGATTACCCTGTTTAAATTCTTCAGCGATGAAGTTTTTAACATCGGTATTGGTTTTGCCAACTTCGCTCATCGGAACGATTTTCACGTCGATACCACATTTTTTCTTCCATTCTACGAATGGTTTCATGGCATCCATGAAAGCATCATGGGCAAGGATCAGCAGGCGGCCGTTTTCATCGAGGCGGGGCAGGCGGCTGGTGGCCTGTTTGTAGTTTACGAAAATGTTTTTGTAGATCGGTTCGAATGACTTGCTGATCGGAGCCAGCTTGGTCATCGGGTTTTTAGAGATCTTTTCATCAGCAGAAACTGATACGCGGATCTTCTTGTGAACCTTGATCTGATTTTTGGCGGGATTGTACTGAACCGGGTTTACTACCAGGTTAACGCCGCGGACTTCGCGGAAGATGAAAGGTTCGCCCATTTTGACCATATCGGCATCAGTCGGATACCAGGCGTCTTTAGCATATGCTTCACCGAAATTGTAGGGAACGCTGTTCGGATCGATATTGCGGGTAAAGTTGCCTTTGCTGGGCACGATGCGGGCATCGAGGTTGATGATTTCAGATTCGATGCTGTTTACCTGGAAAACGGGGCGGCGGGCCGGGTCTACCATTACCATTGCGGTATATCTTGGCAGAGTCGGAGCATCTTTGTCTGAAGAAAGAGATGCTTCGGGGGCGGTGATTTCGAGAGCTTTGGCGCCAAGAACCTGAGTTTCGGAAACATTGACTTTCGGACATTCAATGTCAAGAGTGGTTGCATAACCACGTGAACTGCTGACAGAAATACCGGCTGCATAGGCAGAACCAGCGCTCATCAGACAAAAGGCCAAGAACATGGTAGAAATTCGTTTCAAGCTTCTTTCCTCCTGGTTACTTATAATACTTACTAAGCTTTGTTCTTAGGATTATACGGTTTGGTACATAAAGGCGCAAGGGGCAAAACAAAAAAAGTTTTTTTGCTTCACTTTTATTTTTGAATAAAGAAAAACTGGCTTCAGCAGCCAGCTTTCGGTCTTTTTCTCGGGAGTTTCGGTACATTTTTTTTGTAACAGCTCTTTTTTTCTTTGCGGAGCAAAAAAAAGCCGGATTATTTTTCGCCAGGCCGGCGACGACGGCGGCGGCGCGTTTTTCTGGTCAATGGTGGCGGTTCCTGTTGCAGAATCGGCAGAATCTCGTCGGCAAGAACCTTTACCTGCCACTGATGCAATATTTCACTCTGTTGCAGTTCACCGAGCGTTTCGGGTCTGATACGTGCAAGATCATAGAGAGCATTGGTCGGAGCCAGAACCGAAGCCGGAATGTGCATTTCAGTGGCAATGGCGTCGCGAATTTCGCGCAGTGATTTGGCGATCTCCCCTTCCCAGGAGTTCAGCAGTTCATGCCTTTCTCTTGGTTTGAAGGGTTTGTCGAGCCCGGTAAGTTCAGCTTCCAGGCCTGTGCGGATTGCGGCCTGCAGTTCGGTGCCATAGCGGTTGAGAAATTCTCGGCCAATAGCCTTGATCACATTCAACCCGGAGATGGTTCTCGGCATCTGCCTGGCGATATCAAGCAAAGCCTGATTGCTCAGCAGCATGAAAGGCGCACGATCCAGCCGGCGGGCGATTTCCTCGCGCAGATTCCAGATTTCTCTGAGAACTGCGAGAGAACGCGGTGAGAGTCTCGACGAGCCTTTGATTCTGAAAGCGAATTCATCCTGTTCGTGCGGCTGTGCTTCACGCGCCTGACGGGCAATATATTCACATTCTTCCATCAGCCATTCGTAGCGGCCCAGGTTTTTGAGTTCGCCGGCCATTTCGTCAAAAATAGGAACCAGACAGACCGCATCGAGCAGGCCATATTCCTTCATGGCGGTGGTGAGTGGGCGACGCGACCAGTCACAGCGCTGTAGTCTCTTGTCGAGAGTAAAGCCAAGATATTTTTCGGTGAGCGATCTCAGCCCGAGTTCATGCATGCCAAGAAGTTCGGCGGCTTTGCGCGTATCGAACATGACCGGAATGTATATTTCAAGATCTCTGGCAAGCATGGAAATATCGTAATCGCCGCCATGAAAAACCCAGAGGCAGGAACTTTTCGTCGCAAACTGCTGAAACGGGCTGAAATCTTGAATTTTTTGCGGATCAATAATGGCCGCTTCACTGCGGGTAGCGATCTGAATAAGATTTACCCGGGAATAATAGCGATAAAAGCCGGCAGATTCAATGTCGACAGCGACAATATCCTCGCTCTGAGCCCTGGTAAAAAAACCGGCGAGCTCTTCTGTGTTTTCTATGACTTTTGCGTTTTCAATAAAAGGTTTGGGGTCGAATTCAATTTTCATCAGTGACCTGTTGCGTGATTCAGATAAACAATAATTATCACAACTGCATCGAATTCAGCAGCATTTTTTTTGCGGAGGTTAAAAAATAAGACTTATTTATGGGTGAGAATGTATCTGCCATCCCAGCCTTCGGGGGGAGGATTGTCCTTGTATTCCTGACAGCGATGAATGTAGGTGGCACTGGGGCCATCTTCAGGCCAGCGGGCAAGAATCTCCTTGAAGGTGGCTATCGCTTCATCCCATTGGCGGTCAAGATGCAGCTGAATTGCGCGGTCATACAGTTCGATCAGCTCGAACCAGCCCGGCGGCTCTTTTCCCTTTTCGCTCACGAGCTCAAAAACCTTTACCGGTTCTTTTTTGCCTTTGACTGCGAGAAAATCGAGAAATCTGGCAGAAACGACATGTTTTGCCCGCTGATAAACGGCATCACTGATCATCAGGGCGGTGCCATATTCTTTGTTCGCGCCCTCAAGGCGTGAGGCGAGGTTGACCCCGTCACCCATACAGGTGAAGTTCATCTGAGCCTTTTGTGAGCCCATATAACCAACAACGACATCGGCGGTATTCAGACCGGCACGCGCCGAGACCTTTGGCAGGCCACGTTTTGCCCAGCCAAGCTGCAGCTCATGAATTTTGCGCTGCATGGCCAGAGCGCAAAGGCAGCCGCGCACCGCATGATCTTCCTGTTTTCTCGGAAAATTCCAGAAGGCCATTACCGCGTCGCCGATGAACTTATCAAGGGTTCCGCCGTATTCAAACAGCAGGTCGGTCATGGCGCCAAGATATTCATTGAGCAATACGACAAGCTCTTCTGGCGTCAGAGCCTCGGATATTGAGGTAAATCCCGCTACGTCAGAGAAGAATATGGTCAGTTCTACCTTGTCACCACCCGGTCTGACCAGCTCAGGATTGTCGAGCATATACTGAACGACATCAGCCGCCACGAAGCGCGAGAACATTTCTTTAGTGGACTGAGCTCTGGCGCGCTGGCGCAGATAATTCGTCAGAGTCGCAAGGGCCCAGATGGTCGGGTAGCTTATTACCAGCGAAGAAAAATTAAACAGCTGCCTGGCAACATGATAAGAAGAATAAGCGTGCCAGAAAGAACCGGCAACAAAAGCCATCATAACAAAGGCTCCGGCTACCGGCGACAGAATGTCGAGCAGAAATCCGAGAAGCAGTGTAGAAACCAGCAGAGCAACGACGGTATGAATATAGGAAGGATGTTTGAGATAACGCTGTTCAGTGATATTGAGAATAGCGTTGGCATGAATTTCGATACCCATCAACGGCTCTTTCTGAACGGCAAAACCTGAATCATAGGTCAGTGGCGTCGGAAAATAGTCGAAGTCGCTGACTTCAAAAGGCCCGGCAATGGCAATTTTTCCACCCTTGTTCTGCTGCAGATCGAGAGTGTTGCGATGGGCGAACTCAGGCTTCAGGCGCGATTCTTCAGGAATGAGAAGTGAATAGGACGCGAGAGTACTTTCGTCAAAACACTCGAAAAACGATGCTGAACGAATAGCAGCATTGTCGAAACGGCCGCGTGAAGTCGACCCGACATAATCAAGCAGCATTCGCCCATAAGAATTAACCGGAATAGTAAGATCCTTGATTACGAGAGGCCCCTTGAATCTGCCGGCCGCCACCTCATCATAAATTTCTGCGAGCGCCTTATCCATTGCCTCGACATAACCTGGCTTTTCGCCAGGCTTTCTTGCATCGAGAGCAAGCATGGCGATTAGAAGACTGAATGTTGGTTCAAGCCGCCGGTCTTTTTCACTTAACACATAAAGGGGCACTTCGGTAACATAGCTTTTGTTGCCCGTAGCCATGTCAATAAAGGCCATACGGGCTTTTCCCCTGAGAAATGCCGGATCTGGAAGAATCTGCCTGACAGCCTGACGAGTGTCAGAAAGCTTGTCTAGACGCGTCGGAACTTTGCTGTCGCTGTCTTTGTAAACGAATTCTTCTTCAGTTTTAGTGTGGCCGGCCAGAATTATCGGGCTTTGTGATTTTTTTATGGCCCGCTGCAGGATTTTATCGAGTTTTTTATCTTTACCACCCTGAAGAACAAAGTCGAAGCCAATTGCCGCAGCCGGCTCAACAATGTATTCAGACGGCAGACCATCAGTGCGACCGCTCAAGGTCATGCTCAGAACGGTTCCGGGGCGCGGAAAAAATTTAAAATCGATGCCGACATCGAAACTGCCAAGATTGGCAAAAAGATTCTGCCAGCGTTCGAGCAACAGCGCGGCAGTGCGATGCTGTTCAGGCATTTTTTCCGGGGGGATTGCCTCCTTGAGATTTTTCAGCAATTCCGGATCATGCCAATTGATCAGCAATGAAGGCAATATCAATGGGTCTGAACCACCAGCCATAAGCTTGATCAGACTCGGGCCAACCGGAGGCCAGGTTCGGCTTTCGATTTTTATCAGGCTGTTAAAACCGGGATTATCCGGGTTATTTTTGAAAAATTCCTTAACCCTGTGACTGGTCAGAGACCATTTACCGACGTCAAATCCGGCAGATGCCGGGCCTTTGTCAGCAATTCCGCTCCAGTCGGCATAGGCCATCCTGAAAGGCAGTTCTTTAAGCCCGGCAAAAAAGCCGATATGAACCCGAAGAATCTCGATGCTGCGAGGTTTGCTGGCAAATTTGCGTTCAACCACCTGCGATTGTCCGAGAAACCTGAATATTGCAGCAAACTCATTCCGCTCAGGGTTTTTACCAAGCAATGCCGAGGTTGCCTGGTCTTTTTTTATCACAAGAAGCTGTTCATGAGCTTTAGGAGGCTGAAAACCCAGCTGAAAAACAATGGCGTTCAGCGCCGTATCGATATTGTTCAAAAAGCCGGCCAGCATCATGAACATTGAAATGAGAAAAACGACACCACCGAAAAGCAGGCCGGTATGGGACCCTGCTCCCGTCTTTTTTCTGGTAAAAAAAGTCTTTACGCCGTCAAGAACAGGTCTGACATTCATAAGTACCTCTCAAAATCAGCTGCGGAAGATGCGGTAATCCATTTCAGGAAAAATATTGTCACGATTTTCGACTTCCCGCAGCCAGTTTTCGTTAACCCGGTCGTTAACAATATCTTCATACAGCTTGTTAAAGCGAAAGGTATGGTCACGCGTACGCTTGTGGGCATATTCAACCGTTGTTCCGGTTTTCATGATAAAAGCCCAGTCAGAGGACTGCAGCAGCATGAGCTCACGGGCAGCCTGGTTCAAAGCCCGCAACCGCAAGCCCTCTGATTCGGAAAAACGGTCGGCCAGCTCGATCATGCGCTGCGAAGCCTTGTGCAGGTGCGGGTAGATCCAGGCATTGCTCTCATCGAGCCAGACTTCGTTATAGCCACGATGCCCCCATGAAGACATGGACGGGGTCGCTCTCTGGTTACACGGGCAGGCTGCCAGATAGTCATCCGGAGTACCCAGCTGCATAATACTGCTTTCGAGAGAAGTCTTTCTCAGCACATGATAGATGAATTCGGGACCTTCATACCACCAGTGGCCGAACAGTTCGCAGTCATAGGGCGAAATTATTATGGGCGGGCGGTCCATCATCGCATTGAGATGTTTCATCTGCTGTTCACGGCAGTGAATAAAATGACCGGCATGGGTGGCAACTCTGGCCATCGCTTCCTGGTAATTATAAGGCTGTTTTTCAGCTCCATCACGCGAAGTGATGCGATGGTATTTGATACCGGTATTGAGGCGATGCCCGGATTCGTGAATATAGGGGTGAATGTAGTCAAATTCAAGATCGAAACCGATATCGCGGTAAAATTCGCGATATGCGAAGTCGCCGGGATAACCTTCATGCGCCGACCAGACCTGCCGACTGCTCTCGACATCGCGGCCGAAGGCGAGAACTCCTGACGGGCACTCAACCGGCGCATGAACTCCGTAGGCCGGCCTTGGGTCGGCAAAGAGAATACCGTGCGTGTCAGTGAAAAAATACCGGATGCCGAAATCATTGAGAATTTTATCATCGCCGGGGTTATAGGCACATTCTGCCAGCCAGATACCCCGCGGAGCCCGGTCAAAATGTTTCTGATAATCACGCACCGCCATCTCTATCTGAGCTCTGACGGCCGGGCGAAAGTCGCTCAAAAGCGGAAGAAAAGCATGGGTGGCACAGCAGGTAATTATATCGAGAACCCCGAGATTCTGATACTTTTTGAAAAGTCTGATAAGATTGCCATCGCAAGCCTGAAAAACCCCGCGAATGCGTCTGAATTTTTCACGGTACATCAGCGCCGTTGCATAGAATTCCGGCTGCCAGCGGGTTCGCTCGACCTCTTTTTCGGCAAGCTCTTCAAGTCTGGCCAGATGGGCACTGTAGCGCCCGATCAGCATTTCATCGGCGAGCATATTGACCAGTGGCGGGGTCAGAGACATGGTCAGACGAAATCTGATGCCATCGGCAACCAGTTTGCCAAATACTTCGAGCAGAGGAATATAGGTTTCGGTGATTGCTTCGAACAGCCAGCGTTCTTCCATCATGTCGGCATGTTCAGGATGCCTGACGAAAGGAAGATGAGCGTGCAGAACGAGAGAAAGAAAGCCTTTGCTGGTTGTCATTTTAATTGTGTCTGCAAAGCAGCTTTACCGGTTGAACGCAAAATGAGCGGCAATCTTCTGCGTTTCACCCGTTTCGCGGTTCACTGCCACCAGTTCGAACTGGCAGGGCATATTGGCAGGCAAAGCCAGACGCAGAGAAAAAGTTCCATCAGTTCGGGCTGAAATCTGCTGCCCCATAAAGAACAGGTCACAGCCTTCCGGAACCTGGCCATAAAGAATCAGGTCTGCCGCCAGAGTTATCGACCGGGCAGGCTTTTCTCTGCAAACCTGATCAAAACTGCTGACTCCAGCGGAGCCGGGCATCTGCAGCGATCCAGGCATCGACGAAAATTCTGAAGCCGAGGTCGGAACAGTAAAAGAACCTGGCAGGCTGAGCGAAGAAATACCCGCCGGCAGACCGGCATGCGACCCTGGCATTTGCGGCGCCGGGGCGATCAAGCCGGCCGGGATTTCTGAAGAACCGGCATGCAGAACCGGGGCGCCTGAAAGCGACTGGTAATAAACAAAAGCCGGATCGGTCAGCTGGGCTGTTGAAGGCGCAGGCTGTCTTTCTTCAGGCACTGACGAAGACTCAGGCGCTTCATGCCTTTCCGGGAGCGGCTGCGGGGCAACGGGCGGAGCCCACTGCTCGGCAACCCGGTCGGCCGGCGTCTGAACCAGGTTGGAAAGAGCGATAAAGGTATAGCCTTCGGTGGGGCTCTGCAGACCCAGTTCAACCTGATAAACACATCTGGAATCTTCAAGATAGATATACCAGTTGCGGGCATTCTCAGTGAGTTTTATTTCCTGGGTGTGACCACGGGTTACATTATGAAGGCGCAAAATATAGTGAGAATGGGCAAATTCAAAAATACCGACTTCGAGTTCAAGCCGCTTGCGTTCGACCGGCGGGAGCTCCCAGTAGGCGTAGGCCCAGTGCGGATCGCGAATCTGCAGAACCAGCCTGGTTTCGTCGTAATATTCAGGCAGATCGCCTGTCAGTTCATTTTCACTTACGGGTGCCGCAGAAGCAGAAGCAGAGGCCGAAAGCACCGGGATTTCCATGGTGGTTTTCAATGAAGCGTGCCGGCGCCGGCGATCGTTCTCGATTTTCTCGGCGAGGTGGCTTGTTTTTTTCTCATCATGGGCAAGATTGACCGGAATCGCCACGGCGGCTTCAATCACGTTTGCCCCTTTTTTATTGGCAGAAGCCTGAGCTTCGGAGCTCTTTTTGCCAAAAGCGCGATTAAGAGTCCGCATGGCGGCTGCTTCTTCTTCGCACTGGCGATTGACAAACTCTGAAGCAGGGGCAACCCTGCCCTTGTCTTCAACTGAAACCGCCGGCGAAACGATCTCGGCCGATGAGGCGGGCTTTACTGCGGGCGGACGACCACGCCGGGGCTTTTCAACCGTGACTGCCTCATTTTTTGCTTTAGGCGGGCGGCCACGTTTTGGCTTATCGGCAACCGGTTCAGCGACAGGTTTTTTGGGCGGGCGACCGCGCTTTGGTCTGTTTTGAGAGCTTTGTTCAGGCTTTTCAGCAATGTTATCTTTGCTGACTGCTTTTGGTGGGCGACCGCGGCGGGGACGTTCAGAAGTCTGCTCAGGCGTTAAGGCTTCTGGCAGAACAGGTGGTGTCTGGCTCTCAACTTGAGATTTTTTTGGCGGGCGCCCCCTGCCCCTTTTTTGGGGGGGAGCTTCTTCTTTTGCAGCACCGGTGGCGCCATGCCCGGTCGGCTGTGGGGTTTCTGCCACAGTCGGCATAGTCGGGGCGATTTTTTTAAGACCTCGGCTGACGGGCGGCTCAACCAGGAGCAGCTGTAGAACTTTTATCAGCTCCTGACGTGAAAGACTGGAACGACCAGCAATATCAAGCTCACGGGCAAGCGTGTACAATTCCTGCCTGGTCAGCGAGGCGAGCTTTTTTTCGGTAAACCTCGTTTTCATGCCATCCCCCGAGTCACACAAGAAGAATCTGCGGTACAGTCAAACATGATACCAGATTTTTCAGGTTTGCCAAGTTAATTATCTTTGAGAAGACTGTCAATTAAAGCCGGCAGAAAAATCAGAAAAAAGTAATAGTGCAGAGCCATGAAAAGACCGAAAACATAGCCAAAAATCTGAAAAAACATGCCCTGCCCCCTTTACTCTTCGATTCGTTCGACCTTCAGCTGCACCGCAATATTGGAAAACAATGTCACTGAACGGCGACCGCCACCGTATAAATCCTGAATATAGCCGCTGGTCTGATTAACAGCCGAAAAAAGAACCGTATATCTTATTCCTTCGGCCTCAAAACGCAGATTTTTCTGATCGATGCCCTCTTCAGCGGTAAAAACGAAGTCGCGCTGTTCACTGCCACCACCGAGAGTTATCGAAAAGATTTCGAAACGGTCAGCCGGAATGCCGGTACGTTCGTTACTGGCACGCAGGGTGAACGCGGCCCCCTCCAGTTCACGGGATATGGTGCCGGCAGCATTGAATGAAAAGCTGTCTTCAAAAAGCACGACCTGTTCTGCCGCAACGACTTCAGAGAGCTCATTACGCGGCTTTGTCGGCTCAACATAAGCAGTTTTTCGCGAAGAAAACTGTTCGAGCTTCTCTTCGGCCTGGTTGGCCTGATCAGAATCAGGGTAAATGATAATGATCTGCTGAAGAGTCTGAATGGCTTTTTCGGTATCGCCGCGCAGTTCGAGAAGAGTCGCGAGCTTCAGCAGTCGATCGGGCTCACGTTCTTTCGTCTCTGAAAGAAACGTCAGATATTTGACTGCGTCTTCTATCAGACCGGATTCGTCTTTGGCCATCAGAGTCGGCATCAGGCGAAGGCTGGCCAGGTAATCATCGATTGCTTCGCGGATATTGCGTTTGGCATAAAGCGCCATCGCTCTGTTAAACAGCCGGTTTGCCTCTTCTGTCTGCGCAAGGTCGGGCAGGTGTTCGAGCTTCATGACGGCACGGCTGGCGAGCAGCTCCGGCAGCTTTCCCTGCATGGCGAGCTTGTAATGATAAGCGGCAAAATCGAAACGCCGCACCCCTTCGAGACACTCGCCAATACGGAAATGCAGTTTGGCCTTAACCTCTTCATTGGTGGTCATTGCCATGCCTTCGTAATAGAAAATCAGGGCTTCGCGGTAATCATTGGCGCGAAACAGCTCTTCGGCGCGTGTAAGACACTTCTGCAGGGTGTAGGGCGCGGTAATTTCAGCGTTCTGCTTTATTTCAAGCCGCTTTCCCGGACGGGTTTGAGCCGATACGGCAACAGAACTGCCGGGCATGGCCATGACAGCAGCTGCAAGAAGAAGGTTCAGACACGGCTTTTTCATCAACGGCACCGGCGGTTCAGAGTGAGCCCGGGAAGCTGTCGGGCATGACATTACGCATGACGAAATCTGTATTTCTGGTATTCGGAACAGCCTCGACCAGAAGGATTTTCGGGTTGCCGGCTTCGATGTCTTTGCGCAGCTCTCTGAGGAGAGGCACCAGGTTGAGATCGCCGTTCTGAAACAAACCCAGATTCATGAACTGATTGCGGGCCGCGTCGTAATACTCCCGCAGAGCGGCATGCCAGCGTTTGAGCACCTGCTCGGCATAATGCTCGTCTTTTTCGGCAGTTGCCTGCTGATGGTCTTTGGCGGCGTCAAGAAAATCTTTAAGGGCTTTCTGCATGGCATCGCGGCGGGCACTGATTTTATCAAGACCCGGGTGAACCTGCTGCAGCATGATAATTGTAATTTCGTTGCGAAACTGGCGATAGGTTTCGATCAGATCTTCGCTCTCAAGGTGGGCAATACCGACATTAAAGGCCATGCCGCAGCCGCTTTCCTTATGAAGCTTGCGAAAAACGGCATGAGAAATGCCGCCGTTGCGCAGATGCAGCTTGATCTGGCGTTTGCCAGCTTCAGCGCTGAGAATTTTGAGAGCGGCTTTAAATTTTGCCTCGGCCTGTGGGTCGATAAAAATACCGGGCTCGGAAACCGGAACAATTACGTGCTCAACCCCATATTCTGCAGCCATTTCAATGACCGGCAGACAGTCATCGGTGCTGAGAGCGGCATAAGCCCTGTTTCCTTCGACAGACGACGGCAGAGCCAGGTAACATGGGCGGAAATGCACAAGATTTTCGGGCTTTTTGTAATTTTTCGGTGGCGGTGGCGGTGGCGGAGCGTCTTTTTTGGGCGGCAGATCGGGCGGCAGGGCATAAGAGCGACCAACGTATTCAGGCAAGGTTACAACGACCTTGATCCCGAGGGTCTGCGCTTTCTGCAGTGTCTGCACAAATGCTTCGCGGTTGTGCTGTAACCCGGGGTCGTTGACTCGAAGGTCGAGCACATGCATTTTGCCGCGCCATTTGGCAAGAGAACCGTTACGGCTGATTGAAATCGGCGGAGTCAGAGGGTCTTGCGTGCCACCGATTCCCTGTTCGATGTAACCAAGTAAAAAAGTTGTGTCTGTCGTATTCATAGTTGCGGTATCTTACCACAAACTGCCAGCCCGTGACTACCAGTCAGCCGCTTATTTGCTCCGGCGTTTCAATTCAGCCTGAATTTCAGCTTCGGCCACAAATTTATCGGTGCCGCGCAGAGCCTTGATGATTTTGAGGTCTTCAGCCCCGTCAGGGTCAGTGTGCATGCGCAGCAGAGCATCGGTGATCCGCTGTTTAAGACCGGTTTCAAGGTCTTCTCTGACAACGATCGGATCGTTGGGAATCGGGCCGGTTCTCGCGATAACCTTCAGGCCATCGGCATTCTTGTCGACAAGACTGGCTGAAAAAACTGCCGCGGCGTCATAGGCGCCGTCAATTACTCCGAGAATGCTGCTGCGATGACTCTGGGTGAACTCAACCCGGGCAAAAAAAGCAAGCGGATCGATCCCCTGAGCCACCATATAAAGATTGGGGAAATAAAAACCCGAGCCGGAATAACGGTCGACGTAGGCAAAAACTTTGCCCTTCAGATCCTGGATATTATTGGCAGGGCTGTCGCTTCTGACAATGATCTGCCCGTCATAAAGGACACTGCCATACTGCATCGGCCGGCAGATGGCCTCCCAGCGACTCTGTCGCCGCAGACGTTCAAAAGAAGCGTGCGAGAACCAGGCGATATGAATCTTGTTCAGCTCGAGAAGGCGCGCAAGGCTCTCATAATCAGAAGCGGTAACCATCACGACTTTTCTGCCAAGCTTTTTCTGAAGATATCTGCACACCGGCTCGATCTGTTCGCGGAGTTTATCGGGCTGAATGAACGGAATTACCCCGAGAAAAACCGGGGCGGCCTGATCGATTATCGGCTGCAGGCGAACCGGCTCAGGGCCTCTGATTGCAAACCATCCGGCAATCAGCAGAGTAAGCACTGTCAGAGTCATAATTAATGGGAGTCTCATGTATTATACATCCGTTAAAAGAATTCCAAGCTGTTTCAGACGCGCGTTGGCGTCGGCAAGCATTTCTGCAGTAATTTCAATTTCGCGGGCAGCTGCAAAAGCAGCAAATTCAGCGAAGTCTTGAGGAAGAGCCGCTGCCGGCTCGATAAGCGGCACAACTTTCTGAGCCAGCTTTCTGCCAACGCGGGTTTCGAGATATTCAAGGGCCATGCCGCGAGCATGCAAATTGCTGCCGGCAATGGCATCAAAGCTCTTCAATATGGCAGCGGGTTCGAGCGAGAAAAAGGCGACGGCCTGCACCTGCCACCTGAGATATTTCTGCCAGAGTTCCTGATCGACCCTGCCGGCGGCCAGCGTCATCATTGCAGCAGTCTCGGCCCAGAGAGCAGTCAGCAGTGCCGAAAGAGGTCGAAGCAGATTCGGCGACATCTCAGGCTTTTCGATACTGCCGCCGGCAATGGCATTCAGCAGTGAGAACCAGGTCGGAACGGTTTCCTGGACCGGTTCCTGGCGCAGCCTGGCGATTAAGGGAGCGGCAGTCAGTTCGACCTGCCCTTCGGCAATCTCGATGATGCATCTGCTCATAAGCAGTTGCGTTTCTGAATCGGCCTTTTCAAGCATATTGATCAGAGTGCGGCGTTTTTCAATCTGTTCGATGCAGAGAATTGCCGCCAGAAGTTCCAGGTTATCCTGACGGGCGCCAGCGCGAAGCCGAGCCGACAACAACCGGCGTTCTTCTGCGGTGATGCCAGACATAAGCCGACTGACTCTGCTGATATTCTCGCGCGAAACCGCTCCAAGCAACTCACCGGCTTTGCCGGCAATTTCTTTATTCCCATGCAGCAGCATTTTTTCGAGCACTGCCATGGCTGCGGGAGTCTGGATTCTTGCAAGGGCATTGGCAGCATTGCCGGCGACCACAAGGTTGTTTTCGGCCGCCAGATTCTCAAGAGCCGGCACAAAGAGTGGTAGCCCCAGTTCGCCCATTACGGCCGCCGCTGAAGCGCGCATCATTTCGGCACTGCTGACCGCCATGTCAGCTAACCGGTGCATGGCTGCCGCTATCGTTTCGCGCTGCCTGCCAAGTCTGACCAGACTTATGACCGCACTTGCCACGACGCGGTGGTGGTGATGTGCAAGCCAGGCAGTGATCTGCTCGGCAGAGATCTCACCATGTCTGGCTTTGCCGAGAGCTTCGATGATATCGGCACGCAGGCGGTTGTCTTCAGTTGTTTCAAGAAGAGCAACAATGTGCCGGCCGGCTTCTTCAGGAGCAATTGTCAGAATATTGCGGGCCACCGCAGTAAGACAGCGGCCGTCGCGTTCAGAAGTCAGAAGCGGCGTCAGCATTTCCAGGGCATATTTTTCCGGTAACGAAGCGGCCGCATTGATTGCCTGCAGGCGCATTTCCGCATCAGGATCGGCGAGCAGCGAACGCAGCTGTTCACAGCGTTCGGCTATCTGAACATACTGCAGTGAAGCAAGCTGGTCGTCTGACTCTTCCTGGGAGCGACTGACGAGTGAACGCCGCAGGGTTTTCAGATAGGCATTATCAAGCAATGAATGCACCCAGGCCATCAACAGATAGAGAATGGCCGCCAGAAAAAAAAGAGCGTCATAACCAACCCGGTTACGCGCCAACAGAAGGAAGCCACCGACAACGGCACTTGACAACGAACAGGCAATCGACATGTCACGGCGGTAAAAAACCCGGTCATGCTGCGGAATTACTCCCATGAATATCGTGGTTGCCGGAACGGTAAAGTTCTTGCTGTTCAGCAGTACCAGGAACTGCACCATGGCGACTACCGCAAATTTAAGACTGAAGGCGGCGTAACCGCAGAGAACAGTAAGAACAAGCGGCATGAAAGTAAGCACTATGCCGATCGGAAACCTGGCAAAGACTCTGTGCATGGCGAAAGTCTGCAGTCCGATTACAGCGAAATCGGCAGTTGCCCCGAACACCCCCATGAAAGAAGCCAGGTCGTTGCTGACCGAAAAAAAAGAGCTCAGTGACGCGGCAAAAAGGAAGTCGACGAGATATTTATTAAAAATTATCACGAACGAAGAGATGATCAGAAGGCTTGCCAACGGGTGCCGCATTGAAGGGACGGAAGCAGTTGCGCTCTGATTTTTATCCCGGCTGCAAATTTCGCTGCCGGCCTGATCCTGCATTCTTCTGTCTTCAACCGGCTGCAGTAATTTGAGAAAAAGCAGGCCGGCAAGCACTGTGAGACCGTTAAGAACCAGCAGACCGCGGATACCGAAAAAATCAATGGCAAATTTGAGCAGCAGGCCGCTGAGAATAAAGCCAAAACTGCCGGCGGCATAGATCATCGGCAGAACCCGCTTCGATTCGTTGATGCTGATAAAATGATTCAGCATCGCCGTGAAGCCCTGATTGGTAGTCAGGTCCAGCAGCATGGTCAGAATGAAAAAGCCGGTCAGAACCGGCACCATATCGGTCGGAAAAAACCAGGCCGCAACAAAAGCCATTATTGCAGAGGGCAGACTCAGCACTCTCAGCAGCCAGTGACCTTCACGACCGGCAAGTCGCGTCATCACCCTGAACTGAATGCCGATAAAAATGACATTAACAAGCAGATAAACCCAGGGCAGAGCATTGGCGCCGGCCTTATCGAGCAGAGAGGTCAGAACTGCCAGATAAAGAAGATTGTTGGCAGCCTTCTGACACATGAAGAAGCCGCACAGCAGTTTGGGAACAGCTTTAAAAACCCATTCTTCCCTGCTGGCAGGATCTGAAGCAGAAAGAAAAGCCGCTGACATGTTCATTTTTCGGCCTGCGGCTTATTGCCTGCTTTCTCTTTTGCCGACTCCCATTCGCGGTTCCAGATGTCATCCATCATCCGGTGCTTTTCAAGAGTATTCAGCATTTCATTGAAAGCCTGCGTCGCCTCTGCCAGTTCATCGTCGCCGTGCACGGCAACTCTCTGGCTGACGACACCACTGGCAACCCCGCGAATTGCCTCTACAAGAGCGGCAACCCCTTCGGCCAGAGTTCTAGACATAAAATAACCTGCGGCGACGGCGATCACAAAAGCGACAACCAGCATCAGAAGAAGATCGAGCAGCAGCTGGTTCAAAAAGGCAAGCACAAGCTTCTGTGGCCTGGCGACCAGCAGATAACCAGAGAATTCAGGAACCGGAGCCAGAGTTCCGAAAAAGGTAGTCTCGGCGATATCGATTAAAACACTTTCCGGCAGGTACAGCTTTTTGTTTGTCAGGTCAAGGCCACGCAGGCCTTCAGGCAGGTTGCCCTGTGAGGAAATCATTGACCCGTCACGGTCGAGGAGCAGAAGAATATCAGTTTTCTCGATCGGAAAGCCGCTGACAATTTCGTGAAGTCCGGGCCCTGAAATGCTGATCGAGCAGCTTATCACGCCAACCACCTTGTCTGAGTCAACGAAATCTGGAATGGGAACCATGACAAAGAGCATCTTCTGCTGATAGTCAGAGTTTTCATCAGTGACAAAAACCGGCTGCCGGGTCGCGATCACCTGTCTAAAACCTTCTGAAAACCCGCTTCTGGCAGCAAAATCAATGCGACTGCCTGCTCCATTATGGCTTTCATCTTTTTGATTACGAATAAAAACGAGGCGGGCAGCCCCTTCGGTGTCATAAACGCTGCAACCGAAAAATATCCGCTGCTGTTCGAGAAATTCATGAATTACCGGCTGCTGCTGAACGGGCTGCATCGACTGCATGGCAGGCAATCTGGCAATAGATTCAATCTGTTTGCGGTAATTGAGGAACAGAGAGTCGATGCCATGCAGAAGTGTTGCTGTCAGAGTCTTTTGTGAGGCTATGGTCTGGCGCACCAGATCATGCCTGACTTTTATGGCTATGGTGCCGCCAAGAAGAGCCAGCGGAATAACCGCAGCCAGTATGGCGGTGAGAACTACGCGGTTACCGATTCGCCGATGCCAGGGAATTTTGCCGGAAGATCCTTCCTGGTTACTCATAAAACTCCGTTCAGTGCATATTTGACGATTATAACATCAGCACCCGGCAAAAAAAAGTTTACCGACCCATAAATTTTTCCAGACAAATGCCGATATTTATTAAAGACAGTGTGAAAAATCACGCAGGAGGCAGAGTATGAAGTTGAACCAGGAAGAAGCCTATTTCATTCTTACGAATCTCGATACCTTTGTAAATCGCTTTGAAGCTACCACCCGCAAAAAAGTAACGCCGGGCGCCCTTCAGATTATTCATGAAATCCTTACCGAAGCATCATTTCCGGGTGGCAACAGTTCACCCCACGTTCACTGACAAAAGTCGAAATACAGCCAGATTGCCGCCTGACAGGCAGAGAGCTGAAAAAGATTTCGATAATTGTAAAAGAGCCGCGGCAGAAAATCTGCCGCGGCTCTCTGCATTAGAGCTGATCAGAATACAGATATTGTAAAAAGCTTCTCAGCAGACTGATGATAAGCATCTTTCACGATAACCGTGAAACTTTTATCCCCCGTAGTCTGAGAAGTGAGAGTGCCGGTTATCTGTCCGTCAGAGCTGAGAGACAACCCATCAGGCAGAACAGATCCAGTTTTCAGAGCAAAACTGTATGGAGCATTCCCGCCGGAGACACCAAGATTCTCGGTATAAGAACTTCCGATACTTGCGGAAATAAGAATATCACTACTGGTATACTGTGGCAGATTATTGTAGACAGTGCCAGCCAGAGTTGCAGACAACAGCAGCTCATAATAAGTGGGTTCGGTCTGTGAGACGGTATCATAGTCTGCGAGAGCGATCATGCCAAAGTCTTTGGCAAAGTATTGTTCGCCTTTGGAGCTCACCTTGAAACCGCCGCCAAAGTCCACTTCGGTAATGAAGGAAACTTTGAGAACGTCTCTGAAAGTTGCATATGGAGTAAAAAAGCTTGGCTCAAGGGCACTTGCAACAGTCATGGTAGTCGTGGCCGTATACTGATCGACGCCGTCATCATAATTCATGACATAAACATCGACATCTCCGGGGTTATACCATGCCCGCAGACTTTTAAACGGAACGCCGCCATTGGTATACTGGTTATAAAACCAGATGTTTCCTTCGGGGTCAACTGCCCGATACCATGCGTCTACTGGTGCTGTCTGCCCTCTTAAAGAAACCCGCTGCAGAGGGCTGAGCGAAGCACGCAGATTAACCGCAGGCGCAGCCGGGTCGAAATAAGAACTGACTTCCTGGTAGAAGGTCAACCCGTCGATAACAATCGATTGAGGAGAGACAGATTCGACATATCTCGCGGTTGAAGCAACACCATTCTCTACCGGAACATAGGTATACTGGTCTTCCGGGGCAAGAGGATAATAGCTCTTGATTTGATAAGCGCCGGCTTCAGCGATGATCAGATAAATGGCAGAACCGGTAGCACCGATGGAGTCGCTGGCAATGACAGTGACCTGGTAAGTACCGGCGGCCATGGATGAAGACAATTCGCCAGACATAATGCCAGCAGCTGAAATTGAAATACCTTCAGGATTGCCACTAAGCGACCAGGTCACTCCACCGGTTGTGTTGGCAGCTGAGAATTGAACATTCTGAATCAGATGGCCGACAGTGACAGTCTGGCTGTCGCCAGCCGGAGTCACAGACAAAACAGGAACGGCGATAACGTTGAGAGAATACGCCAGAGTGCTCCAGCGGCCATAAACATCCTGAACGCGTATGGTAAGAGAATAATTCGTGAGAGGAGCGTTTGGATCAGGAGTTCCGGAAAGATAACCGGTCTGAGTCAAGGTCACACCTGATGGAGCACCAGAAAGTTCCCAGGTTATCGGTGCAGTGCCGCCGGTAACCGAGAATTGAACCGGAACCATGCTCTGGCCGACAACCACATTCTGTGAGGTTGCCGGAGCGCTGATTTCAGGATTGTTGCTGTCAACAACACCTTTCACGAGACGTTCGTAAAGAAGTTCGGTCGAATCAGGAACGGTGGCTCCCGAGCTGAACCTTTCCTGACCGACAAGACCAACACCTTCGGCAAAATAAAGAATCGCAGTATGGGTACCGGCTATGCCGTTGTAACTATACGATTCTTCCTGGGTTACAGGCAGAGTCATGAAGGTTCTCAGCGGAGTGACAAGAGGCTTCATCTGCGAACCGATCGTTATGGTAGTCGTATAGACTTCAGTTTCGCCATATTTTTCAACAATTACATCTTTTTCACCCGGGGCGTAGGCAGCCTTGAGCAGGCGATAAGGAACCCCGGCATTGATGTAAGGGTCATAGGCCCAGATTTCGCCATTGGAAGTAGTTCCATAGTAACCACCGCCATCAGCTAATTGTGCCGCAGATCTCAAATTTGCACCATACCCTGAAGTAACGACGCGATAATAGGTTACTCCGTCAGCCTGATAAATATCTGAAGAAGAATATTCCCGAGAATAGATACTGGTACTGCCCCCCTGGTAGGTGCTGTAATAAACCATGCGATCACCAGGAACGATCGGGAAATAATTGGCACTTATCAACGAGGTTATACCGGGTTCCTCAATGTCGATACCCTGAATTTTCCACTCGCCTTCTTCTTTGAGCATCGAAAAGATAAGCCAGAGAGCATTACCGGTCGACATGACTTTCGAAGCCTTAACGATGGCGGTATCAGGAGACGGCTGGGTAATATCAGCGGGATTCACCATGAATTCCCAGGTATAATCGTCTTCCGGATTACTCAGATCATCACCGAAATCTTTAACATAAAGAATCTTTGCGGCTTCTGAGGTGCCTGTGCTTTGAGCAAAGATGCCGGACGAAGCTGGATCGCTGGTTCTCAGTGCTTCAGCGAATCGATTCAGGGTTGCGGTAATGCCTGCCACATCTTTTTCGAAAGCCGGGGTACCACCGCCACCACCACCGCCCATACAACCACAGATAAGAGTTACAGAAAGGACTAAAAAGGCCATTAACCTTGTTTTTGTCATAGTATTCCTCTTTTTTTTACCCTTCACTGTGTTCAAATCAGAACACGTATTCAAGGCCACCAAAGAATTCACTGATGGTCATTGGACGGGTGAAATCCCAGAGCAGTTCCTGTGATTTGGCATCAAACTGGCGGTAATATGATTTTTCCCAGGAAGCGCGTAATCTCAATTTCAGATCATCTGACAAAGTGCAGTTATACTGGATCTCGGTGATCGGCTGCGATTCGCCTTCCCAGCCGGTAGAGATCGTGCCGTTGCGGAAGTTGAATTTGCGCCAGCTCTGGTCGATTTTCCAGTCATACTTCCGGACTTTGGCATAACTGAGAGCGAGACCGCTCATGAAATAGCGATAATCTCTGTAGCCGAGCCTGTCATAGATTCTGCTGAGATATTCGTTGTTCCAGACGAGATTCATCTCGTTTTTCAGGTGCCACGAAAGTTTGACATTCTGCAGATTTTCCTTGAATTCCATGTCTTCGCCAGCGGTTACGTCGGCGGTGCGGATATGGTAGTTGCTGTCCCATCTGGCGCGGAAATCTTCATTGAAATTCTTCTGCCACATGCCATGAAATTTATGATTTTTATGAGCGCGTTCACGCGAATTCTCGTCGTTGTGAACGAAGCGATAATCATAAACAGTTCGAGTTTTTTCATCGATCTTGATGCGGGCAGCGGCAAAAAGATTCACTTCTTTGTAGCCGCGCGGTTCATCGGCGGTATAGCTTCTGATAGAGTGCTGGCCTTCGAACGAATAGGCGAGTTTGTTGTGAACCGGCAATTCGTAGTTCAGGCGGAAATAATTGTCAAAATAACTGGCCCGGTAAAGATTAACTGCTTCGCGGTCATAAAGACGGCGGTCAAAGGTGTTTGAAATGGCCAGTTCTGATTTATTGCCACTGTAGACGCGGTTGTATTCGCCATAGAGATTGGCGTTGTCGTAATCAAGATCGTCAACATTAGAGTAGCGGCGCCATTCACCCTTTAATTCAAGAAACATGTTGCCGTCTTCCCGGAACCAGGTTTCCTGATCGCCCAGATTCATCTGATAAAAATCAGAGCGCGAGTAATTCGGGTAAACTCTTGTCTGGTAACCGGCATTGGCCAGCCTTTCGCGTTTTGTCCAGCGATCGTTGAAAAACAGTTCAGCAAGATTGTTGCGGTAGTCTTTGATGCCGTTCTCAGGGTACCATGAATGCTGAAGAGTGTTCTTTATGGTCCAGGCACGGTCCGGGGTCTGCTTAATCAGATAAGCCAGGGTCAAATAGTTTTCATGGACCGGTTCGTTGCGCTCTCTTTTAAGAAAACGGTCTTCAACAAACAACTGACGTTTCTCATCAAATTTGTAGGTCAGATTGAGCTTTCCCTGTCTGAGATTGTTGGGAAGGGCCGTTTCAGCAAGGGTATTCGGCAATGCATTGGTCTGAGTGCGGTAGACTTCGTTTCTGTTCTTGAAGTCGAGCTTCAGCACACCACTGACATCGACTTTAGACTTTTTTTCAACCGGAGCAGCGGTTTCAGAACCAGTTTTTTCCGGTTCGACAGACTCGGTGGCAGTTGCGGGGGCAACTGCTTCAGGGGCTGTTTCAGAAGCTTTTTCAGTGCCGGCAGCGGGAACAGTTTTTTCGACCTGTTTCTGACCGCGATAAACGAATTTTGCAGCGTAGAAGTCGCGGATTTCGCGATACAGGTCATCGATGCGTGAAAAGCCATCGAACAGCTGCGGCCGGTCAGCCGGGTAATCGCCGGAAACGCTGGTGAAAAGATCTTCCATCAGATCATAGCGTTTCTGAATGCGGTTCATGCTTTCTTCGGCCTCGTCTTTGATATCTTTCATTCTGTCGCTGTCAGGCGCAATTTTCAGGCTGTCAATGCGCCTGTCAAGCTCTTCAAGACGACGCAGAGTATTGCTGAAATCAGGCTCATATCTTCTGAAGGCATTCAAAGCGCCTTCAGAGGCCTGTGACAATGCAAAGGCAAGGTTCGAAAACAGAACCGCGGCAATAACCATTATTGTAAGAATCTTATTGTTTTTCATCTTCATTTTCCTTTGCATCATCTCACTTCAGGAATTCTGACAGCTGGCGTTCGAGATCGGCTATGTTGGTTTCGAGCTGCTGGGCAACAATGCCGAGCTGCTGGAAACGGTCGCTGATGTTGCGCCAGGTTGAATCGAGCTCTTCCTGCTCACTGGTCTTGTATTTCGCACCGGCAGAAGACCTGACTGTGCTGTCATACAATCTCTGGGCCTTGGTATAAGATCTCTTGACCCGGGCGAAGCTGTCCATGATGCGCGCAGAAGATTTCAGGCGTCTTTCCATGGCACTCTGACTGGCTCTGATACTTGCCGCATCCGTGATCATGTTGTAAGCGTCAATTTCATTCTGCAGAATGACCATATTATCGGAAAGCACGTCGTCGAACTGCGACATTTCAATAATAGTCGCGACCGGCACTTCGACAACTACCAGAGAGCGCATCATTGTCGAAATGGCATTACGCTGGTCATTGATAGACTTGACTACTGACTGCAGTTCGACTGAAGTCGGGTTCTGAGCCAGCATTTCTGAAGCTTTCTGGAGCACTTCGTCGAGAGCGCTGATGGCATTGGCGCAAATCTGATTCGCTTCGATGAACCAGTCCTGGCCCTGACCGTTCGGATTGGCCGTAAGAACTGCTTTAACCGCATCGACATCAGATGTCGCCTGCGCCAGCTCAGTTCGCAGGATTTCAAGTTCGGCACTGATATCTTCAGTAACTGCGGAAAGCTTGAATTCATAGCGCATGATCTTGGTAACCTGGCTCTGATATGACTGCTGTTTTGCCAGAACCGCAGCAACTTCCTTCATCAGTGAAACCAGTCTGACGCGGTCAGCTGCAGAAAGATCGGGGGTCTGCATCGCAGTATCGATTTTTTTTCTGATTGAATTGAGAATCAGGTTGTCTTCGAGGATTACACCAATGAAGCGTTCTGCATCTTTTTTGATTTCCAGAGCTTCGGATTCTTCGATTGAAGTCATGGCAACGAGTTTCGTGAAAGCTTCGTTAATGCGGGTAAATTCAGTGGATTCTGCGTCCATGATGCTTTTGAGAACGTCGGGCACTTCGTTCATCTGAATCGATTCGCCCATGCGGGAAGTCTGCTCTTCCCATTTTTTCTGTTCGGTCGTAACGTCGATTTCAACCTTTTCGGTCTTACCACCGGTTTTTACTACCAGCTCTTCGCCTTCGGCAACGGTAACTTTTTCGCGGGTTTCGCGAATGAGAACTTCGGCGATGCCGCGCAGAACCTGAATGCGGTCTTCATCGCGACTGGTCGAACAGGTTATGTTGGTACCTTTGATACCGGCAACCGCCTGGCTCATTTCGACTTCCATGGTACCGTTGGTAACCATCTTCTTGACGTTAACCCAGATATTACCGGCTACCAGGGTAACTTTGCTGTCCTGGCCACTCGGAACAGTGAGAATGATTTCGCTTTCAGGCTTGACGACAAAAGTCGTCATGTCCTGCATGCTGAGAATCGCGCCCGAGTCCTGTTCGGTTTTAACGTGGTCGAGCACATTGAGCTTCGAAGTAATTTCGGCGAGCTCCCAGCCTTCTTCGTTGGCATCAGGCCTGACGGTAACTTCACCGTGCAGATCCGAGAACTTAATACCCGAATCTTCGGCGGCAAAACAGGGCGAAAACAGCAGCAAAAAAGCAACCAGCAACAATATGGTACGTTTCATCACTGACCAAACTCCTCAAGAATCCATTTATCTCTGACTTATGGTGTACAACGTAAACATTTCTTGATAACACGCTCGGGTCGCGATGGTCAAGAATAGTTTTCGGTCAGCAGATTCAGGCTGCCTGAGGGATTTGCGGCTGATCACTGCCTGAGCAGGGTCAGCTGGTTTTATCTATCGAAGCGGTGTTACCTGCCTGGTCCCTTATGGTCAGTGTTATTTTATGCGGCTTCGCAGTTGACGGCCTGACAACATAGATCTCGGACTTGTCAGGGTCAGAATAGACTTCGGCGACTTTACCATTGATATGGGCTGAAGCACTCAGATAATCGACACCCTTGCCAATATCAGATACTTTGAAAACATAGCATTTTCCGAGATGGTAATCGGTGGTCTGCCCTGAATATTTAAGCTCAGGCGCAACCAGATCTTCAAGAATCACAAAGCGGCCGCCGATTCTACTGGTAAAGGTGAGAGTCCGGCCTTCGACCTTTTCGCCGTTGTGCCAGTAACTACCCGGTTCACTGACGCCATAGACACCGAGTTTTTTGATATCACCAGAAAAATTTTCGACCGCAATACTCAATCTGACCTCATCATTAAAGACCACATCATCGGGAGAAAACTGCCAGACCGCGCTGAAAGGTTTGAGATAGCCTCTTTTGCTGTTGCCGCCGGCAGCCGGTGCCAGATCGACCCGGCGCATGGCAGCAAAAACGGGAAAGTTAAGACTTCCTTCAGGAAATTGCACGCTGCCACCATCTTCCTGTGCAACTTTGCCGCCGGCGGTTTCGACGAAAGTGGTTTCAGGCAGAATTCTGCGATCCTGCAGCCACGCCCCTTTCCCCCATCTCTGTTCTTTTGGAAAGGCGATTTCGGCACGGCCGCCACGCAAAATACAATTCAGTTCGACGGCCTTGCCATCGGCGTCATTAACAGCGACTTTGCCAAACAAAGGACTGGCCGATTTTTTGCTCTGGCTGACACCGGGTGCTTCACCGACTGCAATAAGGCTGAAAGTGGTTTGAACGGTCTGCGCAAATTTGAATGGCTCAAGCTCTGCAGCGGCAAAGGTCCGCGAAAAATCTGCCGGCTGGCTCAAGATCTGACCTTCGAGAGTGATGTTGTTCCCGCCAAAATCTGCCGCGTCAACCTTAAATTCAAGACGACTGCCGGCAAACAGGTCGTCGGTAATACAACCAGCCCATGGCTGGTAGCTGGCAGCGAATGGCAGAGTATCGAAGGGCCATTTAAAAAGGTTGTAGACATAGCCGGTGTTTTTCTGATTGCATTTAAAGAAGTCATAAACCCACGGGCACTGGCGATTATCATCATAGCTGTACTGATGAAAGGTTCTTTCCAGAAGAACCCTGCCATTACCAGAGAAGTTAATCTTCTCTACTCCATAGCGATTGCCCGCTCCATTGGTATCAGAAATGCCAAGCTGCATGCCGGTCCGGCCTGAAGTTTCAGGAGCTTGCGGCAGAACCCAGCTGCCCTTTCCCTTAGATTTCAGCGGATATCTGGCGGGCAAAAAGCTGCCGTCGATAACCGCATTGTGCGCCAACGGTTCAAGATAGAGCGAATGAAAAACAGGAAAAATGCTGTCAGCAGAGCGAAAACCGTATTTTGCCGGGGCAACCGGCTCATCATTGAGGGTTCTCATTTCGAAATGCAGGTGTGATGGCCCCATGCCGCTTTCGCCGGAAAGGGCGACGATCTGACCACGTTTGACCGGAAAGCGGTCAGCCTTGAAAAAGTCGTTGATGCCGTGGCGCTGCCCCATTTTCTTCAGCTTGCCATCGATATAGGTCTTCAAATCGCCCGTAAAATCCTGCAGGTGTCCATAGACAACTCTGGTATTCATCTGCGGGTGATCAATGTAGAGTGCATAACCATAGCCGCGAAACTGCACGCTGGCGCGGGAAACGAAGCCATCGGCAATGGCTCTGACCGGAAGCCCGTTTTTCTGTTGCGTGCGCAGGTCGATGCCGGCATGAAAGCGCATACCCCGGAATTCTGCAAAGCTGGAGCTCTGAGAAATCTCGATAGAAAGAGGCCACATCGGCTCTTCAGCAAAGGTATCAGGGCAGAAAGCAAGCGACCAGATGGCGATCAGCAGCAGAAATAGCTTTTTCAACGATAATTCTCCAATCCAAGTGAAATACCGGTTATCTGACGGTGCATAAGGTAACACTCGTCTGCCCTTCTGGTCAAACCGCAAAAAATGCGATTGGATCGAGGGCACAGAACAAATTATGCCGAAAATTAAAAAAGTACTAAACCTTCGTAAAAATTACGACGATAAGGATAGTGGATAAATATAAAAAGTTCGAAAGGAGGTGAAACTATGAATAATGACTTTTTAGCTGGTATTCTCAGCGGTCAGACCGGACCTGTTCCAGCCGTGCAGAATGGCAGGAACAAAAACAGCAATATTGAAACGGGCGATTTCGTAAGCATTCTGCGGAATCGACTGGCATTTGACGCCGACACAATTACAGGTTCAACACAGTCAACTACCAACTTCGCTTTCAGAGCAAAAAGCAGCGCGGGTGAAATGAACCCATTGCTGGTATCAGGCGCTGAAACAAGATTCCCCCAGCGGAATAAACCGACTGTCGAGATTAAATCTGAAAAAAGACTGGAAAACGATGCACGGTCAGAAGCAACCGCAAACAGGAAGGCTGATGAAGCCCGTGGCAATAAAGATGACGAACTGAAAGCTGACAACACCAGAGAATCAGACAATACTGACGAAATCAGTGAATCTGAGACACAGCAGGTTGAAGACAACAGCGAAGCGGCAGAAAAAGTGGCTGAAGCCGGACTGGTCTCTCAGGAGCAGCTCACAGCACTGCAGGCCATGATCGAAAAATTCGACCCTGAGCAGCAGAAAAAAATTGTTGAAGCTCTCGAACAGATGTCACCGCAGGATCTGCTGGCGATGACCGAAGCTCCCGAAGAATTCAAACAGGCTCTGCTTGAGCTGACTGAGGAAATGCCGGATTCAGAGGAAAAGCAGGAACTGCTTTCTCTGCTGAACGGCGAAGAATTTTCTGACATGCTCAAAAAGCTTTCTGAAGAAATCGAACAGGCAATTGCCGTAGACCAGACCGGTTCAGAAAAAAGTTCTGAAACCCCGGCAGCGGTAGAAATGATGCAGGCCATAAATGAAGCGGCCAAAAATGACGAAAATGCCGAAACTTCTGAAGATCGCCATGCCGTAACCGTTCAGAAAACCAGGCATTCTGAAAGTGCCGGTAAAGAAGAAACCGTGACTGATGAAGCTGAAGTTCAGAGCGAAGAGAATGCTTCGACTGAAGCCGAAACTGTTACGGAGCCCGATTCTGACGTGAAAGAAAAAACCGTCAGAAGCCAGGAAAAAGCTGAAAACGGCGAAAAAAATGAGCAGAAACAGCATGTGCGTCTGGAAAACGATAAACCGGGCGAACATGAATCTCTGCGTCAGGAATTCAAAAGACTGAATCAGGTGCCTCAGGAAACAGCTCAAAGCAACGCAGCAGATGAAGTGCAGACTGCAGGCCAGACTCAAACTGGCAATCAGAGCAATGCAGGTCATCAGCCGGCAATACAGCCTGACTTCAAACAGGTGGTAGAAGAAGCTGCGAAAAAGTTCCTTTCGGCGATGAACGGCAAGACGTCTGAAGGCAATGCAAGAACCGAAAGCAACAGTCATGTCTATACGGCAGACAGCGTTCGCAAAACGGTTCAGGCCTCAAACAGCTCAGGAAACAGTGGAACGAGCAATGGCTTTGCATTTCAGTCGGGCTCAAACAGCACTCAGAACAGCATCAACAAGGCAGCTGCGCCCATCCCCGTAACCAGCACCAGCTTTGCAGAACTGATGGAAAAGGCCGAATTCGTCAAGACGAAAGACGGAACCAAGATTCTAAATCTTGAACTTGACCAGAAGGAGCTAGGTAAAGTTGAAATGGAGCTGACTTCCAAGGATGGAACGGTAACTGCGAGACTTTCAGCAGAGAATTCCATGGCCAAAGCGAAACTCGATGAGCTGGCTCCCCAGATCAAAGAGCAGCTTTTGAACCAGGGCGTAAATTTGTCTGAAATTACAGTGGATATTTCTTCAAGAAATCCCGATGAAGGTAATAAGAATCAGATGTCTGGTGGAAAAGGCAAATCCGGTCGTATCGATGCATTAAGAAACAGACAGGATGCGGAAGCGATCATAAAGAAAAATGTTCTACCAAATCTGAGACGGGCAGCGTTGAACATTCAGGCTGTTGACATGATGGTATAGGAGGCAGGCAACAATGGCTATCGAAACTGTAAACATTCCCGAGAGCGGGTTGAATCTGACGACAACTCGAACTCCAAAATCTGAGCTTGGAAAAGATGACTTTCTGAAGCTTCTGACTCAGCAGCTGAAAAATCAGGATCCGATGAATCCGATGAACGATATGGAATTCATCAATCAGATGTCTAGTTTCAGCTCACTCGAGCAGATGGTCAACATGAACAAGTCGCTTGACAGCTTCATCAAGACATTCTCGAACAACTCACAGACTCAGGCCATGATGTTTCTTGGCACGACTGTCACCGCACAGACCAGCGAGATGGACGAAGCAGTGACCGGCGTGGTCGATATGGTCGGCTTCAAAGACGGCAAGCCATTTCTCAAGGTTGGCGATCAGGCATTCAATCTTGAAGATGTGCAGCTGGTGAGTCCGACTGTGTATGGCGCCTGAAGCATCAGGGAACGAGAAGATTTGACAACTTAATCGTATCACGAGGCAAATCATGGATCCCAGACTGATGATTGGACCGCGAGGGCCGCAGTTGACTGGAATTCAGACCGCCAAGCCAGGGGCAGCTGCCACACGGCAGAGCCTGACAAGCTTCGACAGTCTTTTCCAACAGGCAATTCAGTCCCCAGAGAACAGTCAGTTCCGCATCAGTGCCCATGCCCAGAAGCGCCTCAGCGAAAGAAACATTACGATGGATGCAGGCCTCGAAAATTCTCTCAAACGAGCATTTAACGAGCTTGAAGCCAAGGGGGCCCGCGATTCGCTGGTTCTTACCAGAGAAGGTGCCTTCGTCGTGAATGTTCCGAGCCGCACCCTGGTTACTGCTATGGGAATTGATGAAATGCGCGACGGAATTGTAACGAACATTGACAGCGTAAATATGAAGTATGGATAAGGAGCGCAGCAAAAAAATGAGACCAGATGGCTGAAAAAGCGAAATAAGGAAGCAAACGGACGGGAAAACGTAAAGATCAATCGGCAAAACGAATCCAGTATAAATGGCCGGACCCCTTCCCGGGGAAGCCAGAACCGCCTGAATGACAGAGGGCGGGTCACAAAAAAAATAATGATGATCTTTGCCAATCCCAGCGGATTGGCCGGGATGAAAAACCAGCATGAGGCGAGGTTTTTCACCCGGTCGGCTGCTCCACTTTTCATGGAGCTACCGGGGGCGATGACGGACCTGACCCTGCGGTGAACGGCAGGCACTGCCGATGAAAGAGGAATCTGTGCTATGATCAGATCATTATTTACGGGAGTTACGGGGCTCAAACAGCATCAGACAAAGATGGATGTTCTGAGCAATAACATCGCGAACGTCAATACTACCGCATTCAAACGTGGTCGCGTGATGTTTCAGGACCTCTTTTCAGAAACACTCAGACACGGCCAGCAGGCTTTCGGTGACTACGGCGGACTCAACCCGATGCAGGTTGGTCTCGGCGTCGGCAAAGCTGCTATTGACACGCTGATGGATCAGGGTGCGATCGAGGGCACCGGTAAACAGACCGACGTCGCTATCGAAGGCTCCGGCTTCTTTTCTGCCAGGGGCTATGACGGCAATCTCTACTACACCAGAGACGGCAACCTCAACATCAATCCCAACTACGACATGGTCATGACCAATACCGGTTTCAAAATGCAGGGCTGGCTGGCAACCCAGGACCCGAAAACCGGTAATCTGGAAATGAAAGAGACCGGTATCGTGCCCTACGATATCAATATTACCAAGTATTTGAAGAAACACGCGCATCAGACCAATGAGATCACCTACTCATGCAACCTTGACAGTGGTTCGAACTCGCGCGATGTTGAACTCGGCCTTGACACTCTGACTTTTAAAGACAGTGAAGGCAACTTTCAGAATCTGCAGTTCAAGTTCAAAAAACTCGATGCCAACAACTGGATCTGGTCAGCAATCGACGATTCAGAAGGCAATGTTGCCACCGGCACCCTTAAAACCGATGATGACGGCAAGGTTATCGAAAGCACAGTAGAACCGGCCGGCGCAACTTCTTCGGTTGCGAACCCCTATTTCACCTATGATCCGGATGGCGACCCGCGCCCCGGTTCAGCCACCATGCCGGTAAACGCTGTTGTCAATACTGGTGACGGCATCAGTTCAGGCGTAACTGTTTCCGGCAAAGAAGTTAAGGACGAAACCGTTCAGATCATTTTTGACGGCGGCGACCCGACCAGAGCGACTTCATACCGTGTTGTCGGCTCTGAACGCGGTTTTATCGGCGCCGGCACCCTTGGCGGCGAACAGGCCAGGTTCGAAGGCACTCCGGTCGCCTTTGGCACTCACTGGACACCGGCCAGCGGCGCTCAGTTCGACATTCTCGACAATCAGTTCAATCCTCCGAGATCGGCAACCGTGGTTTTCGATCCTGGCGTCACCTACTCAACCTCAGATATCACCGAACGAATCAATACTGGAATGAAAAATTCCGGCATCAGAGCGACTGCCTATTACGATGCCATCACTCAGAAGTTCCAGATTGTCAGTAACGAAACCGGCAGCAACAAGCAGTTACAGATTGCCAACGGCTTTGGCGACTTTGCCGACCTCGGTCTGACTGAAGGCATTCAGAACGGCACCGGTGGAGCAAAACCTGAAGTTTTCAGCGACACCGCCAATGCTCAGATTTTCAGCACCGCCTATGATCCTGAAAATGATGTCTGGGATCCGTCATCCGACGTAAGCTTCACGATTACCGACCGCAATGGCAGATCAGCGCTGATCAGTTTCAGTGACATCGTCGCCGGCAACAACCAGGTTTATACCCGCGGTGCCATTCTCGCCGAAATCAACTCACGACTGGCACAGGAAAATGTGGACGCCAGTGCATCATTTGCAGACACCGACAATGACGGCAGCCCCGACCAGCTGGTGATTACCGGCAACAAATCGGGTTCAGGTGAACGCGTGATAATTTCTGGCAACGGCAGTGAAGTACAGCTCGGCCTGACTGCCGGAGAGTATCGCGGCACAGCTGCGATCAGCGAATTCAACTATGGCGGTCTGTCTTTCACTCTTACCGAAGGCAACAATCCATGGCTGCCCAACGAAAACATGACGATGACCACCACTGCGGAAAAGGGCGCATCAGACTCGGTCAATATCATGGTTCCACAGCCATCTTCAAACATGCTGACCTTCTCGACCAATGTCAATGGTGAAGTTTTCAAGATTGACGGTTCAGTCAGCAGTGGTGCCAAACATTCAACCAACATCATCATTCATGACTCTCTGGGCGCCAAGCATGGCCTGGTAACCGAATGGGAACACACCAACTCGGAAACCATGGAATGGGCATACAAGGTCAGATATTCAGACGACGATCCCGAAGTTGTCGCCTGGCTGAAAGACCCGGCCAACAACATCAAAGATCCGGCAGCTCCGACCAAAGAAGATCTTGAAAGAGCCAATGACGCCCTGATCAAGAATCGCGAAGGCAAAATGTATTTCAACAACGGCAGGATCAATGCCGGAAAATCTTACATACCGGAATTCCAGCTGCAGCCTGAAGGCAGCAATCCGATGAGTGTCAAACTGAAAACCGATCTGATTACGAACTTTGATTCGGATTTCTCAACCAAAGCCGAGTCTCAGGATGGCTATGAAATGGGCCTGCTCGAGCAGATCTATTTCGAAGAAGACGGCATCATCCGCGGCGTCTTTTCCAACGGGCAGAAACAGCCAATCGGGCAGGTTGCCCTGACCACCTTCAACAACCCGGCCGGTCTCGAAAAGAACGGCAAGAACCTCTATTCGTATTCGCCAAACTCCGGCCAGCCGGTTGTCGGTAAGCCCGGCATGATGGACCGCGGTGTAATTGTTCCGGCCTCTCTCGAAATGAGTAACGTCGACATCTCTGAAGAATTCACCACCATGATCGTGACACAGCGTGCTTTCCAGGCCAACTCACGTGTAATCACAACATCTGACGAACTTCTTCAGGAAGTAGTGAATCTGAAACGCTGATATGAATAACCACAGAACGGGGGTTGACAAAGCTGTATGATCAAGCTGTCGAGAATCAATGGAATGCCATTCTTTCTTAATGCTGAACTTATCGAACAGATCGAGTCAACCCCCGACACTGTCATAACTCTTATCAGTGGCAAAACAGTCATGGTAGCCGAGCCGATCGAAACGGTTCTGAAGCGGATCATGACTTATCGCAGCCGTCTTTTCAGAGGTCCCAGGGTTCGCAGAACCAAAAAAGGAAAGGAAAAATGCTGACCTGAAAAAGCTGAGAATTTGCCCCGGGGCATTGACTCAGCTATTTTTCTCGTGGTAGGGTTACAGTCTATGTCGTCTAAAACAAAAGTTGTATTGATCATACTGGTGGTTCTGATCATTGTTCTGGCGGTTGTAGGCATTGCTTACGTCACTTCCAGAAAAGCAATGACCGGGCCGGGCGGTGCCCTCCCTCCCCCACCCACCCAGGAACAGATTTCTTCCACTCCCAAAATGGGTCGTTTTGACCTCGGCGAATTCATTGCCACTTCACGTGACGAAGAACTGCACTACATTAAAATTCAGGTCGAAGTCGGCTACATCGGCAATCTTGAAAAAGAGCTCGAAGAACGCAAAGCCGAACTGCGCGACAAAATCATCAACATCCTGATGAAACTGAATATTCAGAGAGCCAAAGAAGACTTTATCGACCGGTTCCTGCACAAAGATATCGAAAGAGAACTCAACAATATTCTCGGAAAATCAACTTCTGAAAGCAGAATCATTCAGGTTGTCATTCCGACATTTCTGATCAACTGAAAGGCCATGATTTGCTGATGTCTGGAGTCACTGAATGGTAGACACCCTGTCGCAGAACGAGATTGATGCGTTACTTTCCGCACTCAGTCCCGTGGCAGAAGAAGCGCCCGCCGCACCGGCAGCGGGTGCTGCCGCTTTTTCCGAGCCAGCTGCCGAAACCAGGGCTCCGAGACGTGACCCGCCCCCGGGCATGGGGATTGGGTCTTCAGCACCAAGCGAGCGCAAAGATGGCAAGGTTGAACGAAAATACGACTTCAAGCGCCAGACCAAGTTTTCCAAAGAACAGTTAAATACTATCTCTCTGATTCATGAAGCTTTCGTGCGCCTCGTAGGCACCGATCTTTCAACCAGACTGCGCGCTTTTGCCCAGGCCACGATCGTTTCGGTCGAACAGAGAACTTTCGAAGAATTCATTCAGTCAATCTACAACCCGACCTTCATCACGGTTTTCCGCTCTGACAACCTCGACGGCAAAGCACTTATCGACATCAATCTCAATGTCGTGTTCACGATTCTCGACCGTCTGCTCGGCGGCAACGGCACCCCTCTCGGCATTCTCCGCCAGCTCACCGAAGTTGAGCGACAGATTATGCAGAAAGTCATGGCCGGCATCATTGATCGCCTGCGTGAAGCCTGGATCAACATCATCGATCTGGCTCCGGTAATCGAACTGGTCGAATCGAACCCGCAGTTTGCCCAGATTGTTCCGCCAAGCGAAGTCGTCGTTTCCATCAGTATCGAGATCAAGATTCACGATGTCACCGGCATGATGAACCTCTGTATTCCGTATAACACCGTCGAATCGATAGTTCATAAATTCAATGCCGCCTCATGGTTTGCGGCAGTTCGCAAAGAACCGGCCCAGACGAACGTCGACTCGATCAGCCACCAGGTTAAATCGGTGCATCTGCCGCTGGTTGCCGAACTGGGCTCGACCGTCGTCACGCTTCAGGATATCCTCGGCCTTCAGCCGGGCGACATTCTGATCACCGATCAGTTGTTAAAAAACGATCTCAACATCAGAGTCGGCAACCTGGTTAAATTCCATGGCCGGCCCGGTATTCTCGGCAAAAAGATGGCCATTTCAATCACAAAAGTTCTTGAACCTGTTGGTCAAGAGGAGGAATTAACGTGAGCGATATATTAACACAGGAAGAAATTAATGCACTGCTCAACGCAGGCGCAGCCGGAGACGAACCGGCCCCGCCCCCTCCTGCCGCGGAACCACCCAAACCCGCGCCATCAGGCTCTGGCGGTGCTTCAGCGAATTTTTCTCAGGAAGCGATCGAACGCCTTTCAGAAGTAGCCAAACTGTCGCTCGGTGCCACCTCTTCGGTTGTCCAGATTCTTCTGAACAAAGAAATTCAGATCAACCTCGAACAGGTAAGAGTCGTAAGCTTCGACGAACTGGTAGTAGAGGGTGGCGGGGAAGAGTTCGTCATTGCCAAAATCGCTTATGTTGAAGGCTTCGACGGCAATTCCTACCTGATGCTCAAGAAAAGCATCTCTTCGGTCATCGGCGACCTGATGATGGGTGGTGCCGGTATTGGCGCAGAATTTCAGGAAATGCATCTCTCTGCGGTCGGCGAGATGATGAACCAGATGATGGGTAAAACCACCACTACCCTTTCTGAAATTTTCAAAAAAAGGGTCGACATTTCTCCGCCAGAGGTTCTGCTGGTTAACTACAACGATGGCCCCCCGGCCCTCCCAGATTTCAGCACTACTGCAAATTTTCTTCGCATTGGTTTCAGTCTCAAAATCGGCGATGTTGCCGAAACCGAAATGGTACAGATGCTGCCTGCCAAGTTTGCCGAGGTGATGGCCGCAGAACTTACCAAACCCGAGAAAGAACCGCCCAAAAAAGCAAAGCCAGCTCCTCCGCCTCCGGGCGCAGGCTCACAGCCCATGGGTGGCATGCCACAGCAACAGCAGATGCCAGGTCAGATTCCTGGTCAGATGCCGGGCATGCCAGGCATGCCAGGAATGGGTATGCCGGGCCAGATGCCAGGGATGCCGGGCATGCCAGGCATGCAGGGTATGCCGGGTATGGGCATGCCAGGCATGGGAATGCCCGGGCAAATGCAGGGCATGCAGGGCATGCCGGGAATGGGTATGCCAGGCATGGGCATGCCGGGAATGGGCATGCCAGGGATGCCCGGAATGGGTATGCCGGGTATGGGCATGCCGGGAATGGGTATGCCAGGTCAGATGCAGGGTTCTCCGGCAGAATTTGGCATGCTGCAGATGCCGATGGGCGTTGGTCTGCAGTCAAATATTGACCTGCTTCTCGACGTACCTTTGCAAATAACAGTTGAATTAGGCAGAACCCGTATGTTAATAAAAGATGTTCTTGAATTGGGTATAGGTTCTGTAGTAGAGTTAAATAAACTTGCGGGTGAGTCCGTGGAGGTATTTGTTAACAACAAGCTGATTGCCAAAGGTGAAGTAGTTGTAATCGATGAAAACTTCGCAGTCAGAATTACCAGCATTATCAATCCACAAGACAGATTACAAGCTCTCTAAGGAGACTTCCGTTTCGTATGGGGAAAACAATTCTTATAGTAGATGACGCAGCCTTTATGCGCATGATGATCAAAGACATTCTCAGCAAGAATGGCTATGAAGTTCTTGGCGAAGCGCAGACAGGGAAAGAAGCGGTTGAGCTTTACCAGAAGCTCAAACCCGATCTGGTGACCATGGACATTACCATGCCGGAAATGAACGGCATCGACGCTGTTAAAGCCATCAAAAAGCTTGATCCGGCCGCCAGAATCATTATGTGCAGCGCCATGGGTCAGCAGGCCATGGTTATTGATGCAATCCAGGCTGGCGCCCGCGATTTCATCGTCAAACCGTTTCAGCCAAACCGTGTTATCGAAGCGGTTCAAAAAGCGCTTAGATAAACCAATGACCATGTCTGGCCTGATTTCTGCGTGATCAGCAATTTAACAAGAGCAGTATTAGCGGTTTTTCTGTTAATCTGCATAACAGCACAGTCTCAGCCCGTCGCCACCAGTGGCGACGGTTTGTTTTCTGCACCGGCGACTTTTTCTGCAACCGCAAGCCCCACCCCGCTTTTTTTAGATCTACAGCCAGCCTCGATGCCGCTTTTTCCCGATTCAGACCCGATGGGTACTTCCCTGAGAATTCTTTCGTCGCTGTTTGCGGTCATTCTTCTGGCATTCGGAATCTCGTGGTTCATTCAAAAAAAAGTCGGCATTGGCGGCAATGTTTTCGGGAAAATTCTCGGAATCCTGCCGCTCGACAACAAAAGAATGATTTATCTGGTCGATGTCATGGGTAAAGTATTGATTCTTGGCGTCACCGAGTCGAATATCAACCTGCTTGGCGAACTTACCGACAAAGACACTCTCGATGCTCTGCGACTGCAGAATGACCAGCCGTCACCCGGCATCGAAAAACTTTTTGCCTATCTCAGCCGCAAAAACGAAGAACCTGCTCAAACCCGGACCAACGCTGCCGAGAGTTCAGGTAAACCAGAAAACAACGACAATACTTCCCGATTTCGTCAGGAAGACCGTCTGAAAAAGCTGAATTCGATGCTGCACAAGCGCAGCAACAACGACAATCCCGAAGCGTAAGTTCTTTTTTTAATTTGAGTCTTGCACATCGGGGCACCATATTGTATAAATTAACAGGCGAAGCTGTGCCCTGATAAAATTTCAAAATGCTTCCCTGAGCAGAATGCACCAATTATTACAAAGAACGAAGTGGGTAGCGTGCGTACGTTTTTTTGCGGTTTTGCTGCTGTTGGCAGGTATTACAGGCGTAGGCCATTCACAACAGCCAAGCCCGGGAAGTGCACGCGTTAACCTTGAAGATTCAACCCGTATCGACCGTATCGAGCGACAGTCGACGCCGTTTCCGATTCCGGCGATCAGCATTCAGATAGACCCATCACGTGAGCGCAGTCAGCTGGGCACCGGTCTTCAGATTCTCATTCTTTTGACCATTTTAAGCCTTGCCCCATCGATTCTGATAATGCTGACAAGCTTCACCCGGACTCTTATCGTTCTGAGTTTCGTGCGCCGGGCGCTCGGCACCCAGCAGGAGCCAAGTAACCAGATTCTCATCGGCCTGGCTCTTTTCATAACCTTTTTTACGATGTCGCCGGTAATCGACCAGATTTATCAGAAAAGCTTCAAACCTTACATCGATCGTGACATAAACTATGTCGAAGCTTACAATCAGGCAATCACGCCGGTGCGTGACTTCATGTTCAAGCACACACGCAAAACCGATCTGGCGCTTTTTGCCGGCATGGAAAACGGCCCGAAACCGGAAACCCGCGATGATCTCAGCACCCTCAGTCTGATTCCGGCTTTTATAACCAGCGAACTGAGAACGGCCTTTCAGATGGGCGTAGTAATTTATCTGCCATTCCTGGTAATCGACATGATTGTGGCAAGCATTCTCATGTCGATGGGCATGATGATGCTGCCGCCGGTAATGATCTCGCTGCCGTTCAAAATTCTTCTTTTTGTCATGGTAGATGGCTGGAATCTTGTCATCAAATCAATCGTTCTGAGTTTTGGCGGTAACGCATGACCGAATTTGTTCTGCTGAAGCTTTTTGAACAGACATTTTTTCTCTGCCTGCTTCTCTCTGCGCCGATTCTTCTACTTGGCATGGTTGTCGGTGTTCTTATCAGCATTGTGCAGACAGCAACCTCGATCCAGGAACAGAGCCTGACTTTCATTCCCAAGCTTCTGCTGACCGGTCTGGCCATGATCTGGCTTGCTCCGTGGATGCTGACCCGCCTCATGCAGTTCACCACACAACTGCTTGGGCAGCTGCAGACATTCGCCCGGTAGCTGATTTATGACCGAAGCCGCTTTTCTCAATGCTGTTGGCCTGTTTCTGGTGGGCCTGGTGCGCTTCAGCGGTTTTTTTATCAACACCCCGGTCTTTGCCGAATCCTTCATTCCGATGCGTGTCAAAGCAGGCCTCTCGGCCCTCTGCGCTCTGATCATTCTGCCACATCTCATACAAACCCAGGCCCTGCCACAGTTAAGTATCCCCGAATATGGGGTAATGGCCGTAAAAGAACTTGCATTGGGGTTTTCGCTCGGTTTCATGGTCATGATCGTCAACAGCATTCTGCGTCTGGCAGGCGGCATAGTCGGTATGCAGATCGGTTTTTCATTCGTTCAGGTTGCTGACCCAAATTCCAACCAGGGCCTTGGCATCGTTTCAGAGTTTTTCCAGCTTTCGGGAACCATGATTTTTATTATGATCGGGGGGCACCTGGTAATTCTCGAAGCTTTTTTCAAAAGCTTCGACATGGTTCCTCTTGCCGGCATGATGCTCAACGGCAGTATTGTTGAAGAAATAATTCTTTACAGCCGCATGATTTTTGTCTGCGGCCTACAGATTTCGATGCCGGTCGTCGCGGTCATTCTTTTCGGCGATGTGGCTCTGGGCATAATTGCCCGCACTGTTCCGAAAATGAATATTTTCCAGCTCGGTTTTTCGCTGAAGATTATCGGCGGCCTGGCAGTAATGATGGTGATGATGCCGTTTCTCGAAGAAATTACCAAATTCCTTCTAAACCTCAGTCTTGAAAAAGTTTATCTGCTTCTGAGCCGGATGACGTGACATGAAGCATTATGAATTCAAACTGCGACCGCTGAGCCTTGTTGCCCGCCCCTTCGATCTGCAGCTGTTCGCCGGCGAAAAAACAGAACCAGCCACTGAAAAACGCAGACAGGATGCGATAGATCGCGGCAATGTCCCGAAATCACAGGATCTGAGCTCGGTTCTGGTTCTTCTTGTCGGGTTTCTGATGCTCAGATACTACGGTGGCGAGCTTTTTGGCCGCTGTGGCGAATATATGCGCTATAGCTTTTCGCATGCCATTTTTTCTGGCCTTAGCCTTCCCGAAACCTTACTTCTGTTCAATCAGCTTCTGCTGGTCCTGCTCCAGACCATGGCGCCATTCATGTTTGCAATCATGATCAGTGCAATTGTATCGAATCTGGTGCAAACCGGTTTTCTTTTCAGGCTTGGGCCGCTGACGCCCGACCTCGACCGCATGAACCCGATATCAGGCATTCAGAATATATTTTCGTGGAAACTGGTTGCCGAGCTGGTCAAATCGATTCTTAAAATTCTCATTGTGGGTTATATCCCCTACAACACCATAAGAGACCAGTTTCCCTTTCTGATGCGAATGATTCAGGTCGAGCCAGTGCCGGCAATCATAATCGTTCTGAAACTTATTTTTGCAATGGCAATCAAGATCATTCTGATTCTCATGGCGCTTGCCTTTGCTGACTGGGCTTTTCAGAAATGGCGCCACGAAGAAAACATCAGAATGTCAAAAGAAGAAGTAAAAGAAGAATACAAACAGCGTGAAGGGGATCCGAAGGTCAAACAGAAGATCCGCGAGCGCCAGCGCCAGGCGGCCAGCCGCCGCATGATGGACGAGGTGCCCAAAGCGACCGTCGTCGTTACCAACCCGACTCATATTGCCTGTGCACTGAAATTTGTTCAGGGTGAAGATAGTGCACCGAAAGTCGTGGCGATGGGTGCCGGTCAGATCGCCCGCCGAATCAAGGAAATCGCGGCCGAACACAAGATTCCGGTAATCGAAAACAAACCTCTTGCACGGCAGATGTATAAAATGTTAGAAATAGGTGACGAGATACCCCCCGAACTTTATCAGGCTGTGGTCGAGGTTCTTATGCAGGTTCACCGCATGAAAAGCCAGGCGGCAGGCGCATGACGAATGACAGCCGTAACCCGCTGAAAGCCAGAGTCTGCAATAAACGGTGCATAGTGTAGAAAATTTCCGGAGATAGATGTGGCAAACGAAGGAATAATGAGTAACGTGCCCTTTGCAGAGCTGCTGCAGAGAAAAGACATAATTTTTGCCTTTGGCGTCGTTCTGATTGTAATCATGATGGTTGTGCCACTGCCATCAATGATCCTCGACGTTTTTCTGACTCTGAATATCGCGGTTTCTCTGATTATCCTGCTGGTATCGATCTATAACAAAGAGGCTCTGCAGTTTTCTGCCTTTCCGAGCATGCTGCTGATAACCACTCTTTTTCGCCTTTCGCTCAACGTCAGCTCGACCCGTCTGATTCTTTCCGGGCAGGGCTCCACGATCGAAATCATCAAGGCCTTCGGCAACTTCGTCGTCGGCGGCAATTACGTCGTCGGCTTCGTCGTCTTTCTGATTCTGGTTCTCATTCAGTTCATCGTCATCACCAAAGGTGCTGAGCGTGTTGCCGAAGTTGCCGCCCGCTTCACCCTCGATGCAATGCCGATCAAGGGTATGGCAATCGATGCCGACCTGAACGCCGGTGCCATCGACCAGGAAGAAGCGACGCGCCGCCGCCTGAACCTCTCGCGTGAAGCGGATTTTTACGGGGCCATGGACGGCGCGAGTAAGTTCGTCAAAAACGATGCTATCGCCGGTATTATCATCACCGTTATCAATCTGTTGGGCGGCCTGGTCATCGGCGTCTTTCAACGCGGTGAAGGCGCTGTCGATGCGCTGGCCGCCTATGCACTGTTCACCGTCGGCGACGGCCTGGTAACCCAGATTCCGGCGCTGCTCGTTGCGACCGCTACCGGTATCGTCGTTACCCGCGCCAGCTCTGACTCAACCATGGGTCATGATGTCAGCAAGCAGTTGTTGAGCAACCCCAAAGTTCTTGGGATCGCTTCGTCACTGCTGGCATTTCTCGGTATGGTTCCGGGCCTGCCGAAGGTCAGCTTCTTCTTTCTGGCAACCGTATTCGGGGTAATGGCCTATGTAACCCAGAAAACAGACGAAGAAACCGCTCTGAAAGAGATCGAAAGCAAAAAGGCCGAAGAAAAGGCGGCAGCCCCCGGCCCCGAAGACGTTTCATCGCTGCTTTCGGTCGACCCGCTCGAACTCGAAATCGGCTACAATCTGATACCACTCGTCGACGCCAATCAGGGTGGCGACCTGCTCAACCGCATAACTCTTATCCGCAGACAGATTGCGATCGACCTCGGTCTGGTCGTGCCCCCGATACGTATTCGCGACAACATTCAGCTGCATCCGTCATCCTATGTTTTTAAAATCAAGGGCAGCGAATTTGCCACCTACGAAATTCTGCCTGACCACTATCTGGCGATGGTTACCGACAATGTAACCAGCAAAGTGAACGGCATCGAGGTCGAGGAACCCGCTTTCGGGCTGCCGGCGATCTGGGTGCAGAACTCGCTGCGCGATCGCGCTGAAATGGCCGGTTACACAGTCGTCGACCCATCGACTGTCATTGCAACCCACCTGACCGAAGTAATCCGCAAAAATGCCCAGGAAATCCTCGGCCGCCAGGAACTGCAGCAACTCCTCGACAATGTCAAACAGACCTACCCGCTGGTGCACGACGAGGTCATTCCGAATGTGGTCAATCATTCGACCCTGCTCAAGGTTCTGCAGAACCTGCTTAAAGAAGGCGTTTCAATCAGACACATGGTTAACATTCTCGAATCTCTGGCAGACTGCAAGGGAATCAATGAGGTCGACACTCTTACTGAAATCTCCAGACAGGGCCTTGCCCGCCACATCTGCAAGCCTCTGATCGATCAAAACGGTGCCCTTAAAGTTCTATCACTGAACCCCACTCTCGAGCAGATGCTTGGCAACGCCCTGCAGAAAATCGACGGCAGCACCAACCTGGCTCTTGATCCGGGCTCCGCTTCCAAACTCCTCGAAAAAATCAGGGGAAAAATTGAAGAAGTCATGAATCTCGGCTATCACCCGATCATTCTCTGCAGTTCAGCTCTGCGCCTCAGTATCAAAAGACTTACTGAACGCATCGCTCCAAGACTCACGGTTCTGGCCTATCAGGAAATCCCAACTTCAGTCAAACTCGAATCCATCGGACTAATCTCACTGTAAAAATCAGAGCAAACCTATGAATGATCAGGCATCATCGCTACGACGACTCAAGGAAATAGCCGATCGGAATGCGGCCAACCGGGCACCGGAAACGGCAGAAAGCTTTCTTGCCGGCATAGTCAGACCATCACCTTTTTCCTCGGTAGCTCTGATAGTTCCAGACATGCCGGAGGCACAATTCCCGCCGGTTCAGAGCTGGATCTCGGGGATCATGCAGTTTTCACCAAGAGCCTGCTTCTGGGATCAAGCCGGCCTGATAAGCAAGAATTCAATTCCGCAGACTCAGATCAAGCTGCGTTATCCGGTTCCGGTAAGAATCAACGCCGGCCTGACACCTTTGACCATTTTTCCGCAGCAGCCTGATTTTGCCGATCTGCCGCACATGAGCTTCGAAGAGAAAGTCGGGTTTCTCAGGCACGCTATCCGCAGCCTGAAAAGTTCTTCTGAGGTCTGGATAAGCATTAGGGCCGGCGATTTGAATGCCTGTGCCGCAATTCTGCACGCAACCGACGCGGTGTGCATAATGGTGCCCCCGCATCCCGATGCAATTCTGCGCTGTTACGAAACGGTCAAGAGCATTCACCTTTCGGGGTATTTTTCGCCAATCGGGCTGCTCGACTTCCTCGGGCCAAAATCCGCTCCAGAAGAGAGTTCCAGCAACAGAATAAAAATTGTTGCAAAACAATTTTTGGCACTTGACCTCGTAACTGCCGGAATGGTACTTTCTAACTGCACCTACCTCCCACCCGAAAATGAGCCAGGCCTGAGAAATAGAATTTCCACTGTCGAAGACGCTTCAAGAGACTTTCTCTACTGCCTGAGCGAGGGTTTAATCTACCAGCTGCCGGGGATGATCTAAGCCGATGAACGAACCTATTATCAAGCCAATCGAGGCAATTATCGCTGAAACCCGCAAGGAAATTCAGCCATTTGTCTTTAAAAGGCTTGAGGCCAGAACTCCGCGCAAAGCCGGCGAAAAAATCGCCAGAACCATTACGGTCACTTCCGGCAAGGGTGGTGTCGGCAAAACGAGTCTGGTTGCCAACATGGCGATCTGCCTCGCTCAGGCCGGGCAGCGGGTCATCATTCTCGATGCCGATCTCGGTCTCGCCAACATCGATGTGGTTTTTGGCATACGCCCCCGCAACAGTCTGATGGACGTAATCAACGGCGAAATGAACCTTGACGAGGTCATGGTGCAGGGGCCACATGGAATTCAGATCATTGCCGGCGGCTCCGGCGTATCAGAGCTGGCCGACATCGAGACTGAAAAGGCTCAGCGGCTGTTTAACCAGCTGCGTTTTCTCGAAGACAAGGCTGATTTTCTGCTCATCGATACCGGCGCCGGCATCAGCGAAAGCGTGATTTCGTTCTGTCAGGCGGCTGACCAGATTGTCGTCATCACGACTTCAGAGCCGACGGCTCTGGCCGATGCCTACGGGATAATCAAGATCATCAGCAATCGACGCCCGGAAAGCCATGTTTCGGTATTGGTCAATCGAGTTGACAACGATGAAGAGGGCACTCAGGTCCACGCCCGCCTTGCACGCGTCGCCGCTGAGTTTCTTGGTTTTACCGTGCATCATCTTGGCAACCTTCCTCAGGACCGCAACATGCACATCGCGGTGCGGCAGCAGACACCACTGATGTTGTTTTCACCCATGTCGCCGGCTGCGACTGGTTTACGCCGGATCGTTTCGCAGTCTTTTCACGAAGTTCCTGAAAATCTACCCGGTGGTGGCGGCGAAGGATTTTTTACCAGACTGGCAAAATTGTTCAAAGGAGGTTCAACGCAGCAATGAGTTATCAAAGCTATGACAAAGTTGTTGGCGATACCTTTTTTGAAGCCAATCTGAAGGCCGAAAGCAAATTCGGCAAAGGCAACTTCGAAATAATTTCGACACGGCGGGTTAAACATCCGATTTATCTGGGTTTTGGCCACAAAGAGCTGGTTGAGCTGACCATCGGAATTCATGACCCGCAAAAAGCTGCACGGAAAGGTGCTGAAGCTCCGTCAAGGCCGCTGCCTTCGGTCGAGGTATCGCTGCCGCGCACAGTTTTTTCGAGCTTCAACGAAAGCGACAGAGGCAGTGAAAAACCGGCAATCCGGACTCCGGCCATCGCTGCGGCAAAACCGGCCGTAACGGCGGCAAAACCAGTGCAGGCGGTCTTGCCGGTTGTCGACAAACAGGGCCTCAACAGCTACGCCCAGATTCAACAGCAGATTATCAAACCGACCCACGAAACCAGAGGTGTGAACGGGTTGCGCTCAAACCAGGAAGGAAACAGTGAACCCCATTCACAGAAGCTTTTCCCGGAAAAAGGTCTCGAAACTGAACAGATAAACGATCTGCTCTCTCAGATTCAGGCGGTCAAAAGCGAAAGAACCAGGATCGACAGAATTGCCAACACCACTCAGAGCCCGATACGGGCTGCCGGCGGCAGCAATCGGCAATCAGCAGCTTCTTTCAGCCGCGAACAGGAACAGGATAATGCTTCCTGCCAGTATGCGGCTCCGGTGAGCATGCCAGATGCCTCCAGAATGGCCAAAATGCTGTCCGATATGGAATCGCGGGTGGAAACTCTGCTTTCAGCACTGCAAAAAATGAGTGTTGACGCCGGTAAGACCCTCGAACGGGAAGTTCCTGATCTTCCAAAGGGGCTGTATGAAGTCAAAAAGGGCCTGCTGGCCATGGAAACCCCGGTTGAAGTGGCAGACGATCTCGTCTCGAATCTTCGCCATCAGCTTTCAGGCACTGCTCTGCGGGTGCCCGACGAGGCAATCAGAGCTACAACCAGCTGGCTGGAGCAGAAGCTCAAGTTTTCTTCAGAGATCAACATGCGTGAAACAACCGGGCCGAGCATCGTCGTTCTGATAGGCCCGACCGGGGTCGGTAAAACGACAACCATCGCCAAGCTTGCGGCTGCCTATGGTCTGAGCGACAAGTTCAAAAATTCCGTAGCTCTTTTCACCATGGATACTTACCGAATTGGCGCCACCGAGCAGCTGCAGCATTATGCTCAGATTATCGACGTCGACATGGAAGTTCTCTACAAACCTGAAGATGTCGACACTGCACTCGAACGCCACTTTGATAAAAGCCTGATCATAGTCGACACCGCCGGCCGCTGTCAGAAGGATACGCAGGAACTCTGCGAACTGCGCAGTTTCGTCGACCGGCTTCCCTCGGCATCGAGATATCTGGTTTTATCAGCCACAACCAAATATGTCGACATGCTTGACACCATCAGGTGTTTCGGGAAGGTTGGCTTTGAGCATCTGATTTTCACCAAAGTCGATGAAACCAATAACGTCGGCCCGCTGCTGGCAGTGCTGTTCAAAACCGGCAAGTCGCTGGCCTACATCACTAACGGGCAGAAGGTTCCCGATGATTTCAGACCGGCCGGTTTCGACTTTTTCAACAACCGGATGTTTTCACATCTATGAAATCTACCTGACAGTTTCGGTTCGATAATAATTATTTTACCCATTTCGACCGATTTACTGTATAATTGTTTCTTTGTTGCAGCATGCTTTTATAATCATTAGCTCTTGCCGAGGCATTTGATGGACATAGATCTTTCCCAATATATGGGGATGTATGTCGACGGTTCGCGGGAGAACCTCGACCTGATGGACAAGTTTCTGCTTGCCCTCGAACAGGATCCGAGCAATCTCGAGGCTGTTGGTGAAATTTTCAGAGCGGCCCACACCCTCAAGGGGATGTCGGCCACAATGGGTTTTGAAAAAGTAGCTCATCTGACCCATGAAATGGAAAATGTTCTCGACCAGCTGCGCACCCACCAGTCAGAAGTAACGTCCACGATCATCGATGTTCTTTTCGAAACTTTCGATGTATTGCGCATTCTGGTAAACGACAGCATTGAAGCTACAGATTCAAACGTCGATATCAATGCCATTATTGTCAAGCTGTCTGAAGCCCCGAAAAGCAAAAGCGCAGCAACCAGAGTCGAAGCTAAAACAATAGCGCCTGTCGAAATCAAAGCCGCAGCCCCTGAAGTGTCTGATGCAGGGGCCGCCGCCTCACAGCTTGCCCTTGAACTTGCTGATATCAGCATGAACGAATTTGAAAATCAGCTGTTAATGGAAGCCCACCAGCGTGGCGCCCACATTATGCTGATGGTCGTGACTCTGGTTCAGGATTGTCTGCTCAAGGCCCCGCGTGCATTCATGGTTGCCCGCGGCCTTGAGGAATTGAATTGTGAAATAATCAAGTCCGTTCCGGATACCAAGGATATCGAAGAAGAAAAGTTCGACCTTTCTTTCAAAATGGTCGTACTCGGCGATTCAGACCCCGAAAAGGTCAGATATGCCATCGAATCTATTTCTGAAATTGATTCGGTCAAAATTACCGCCCTCAAACCAGAAGACTTTCAGTTGAACGGCAGCGCAGGTGCCACACCAGCTCAGGCGCCCGTCCCGACCCCGGTCCACGTTCCAGCCCCCACGCATGCTGCCACGCCCCCGGCTCAGCCTGCCGCTCCGGCAAGACCAGCAGCCACAGCTCCGGCTCGACCGACTCCGGCCCCGGCTGCACCAGCCAGACCGGCCCCGGCACAGCCAGCTGCTGCGGCCGCGCCACCCGCGGCACCGCCAGCACCGCCAAGGCCACCGGCACCACCAGCCAAGCCTGCCGAGCAGGCGAAAAATACCGCGGCTGCCGCCGACAAGCGCAGCAACCAGACGGTTCGCGTCGATATGCGACGCCTCGACGAACTGATGAACCTGGTCGGGGAACTGGTCATCAACCGCACCCGACTGGCAGACATCGGGGCAGCACACAAGCTGAAAGATCTCAACGAAACTCTGACGCGCGTTTCCCAGATCAGCTCTTCGCTGCAGAATGTCGTAATGCAGGTGCGCATGGTACCGATCGAACAGGTTTTCGACCGGTTTCCCCGCATGGTGCGTGACCTGTCGAAAAAGCTGAATAAAAAAATCAATCTGGTGGTTGAAGGCAAAGAAACCGAAATGGACAGAACGGTTATCGACGAAATCGGTGACCCGATGGTGCATCTGATCAGAAACGCCATCGACCACGGCATCGAAATGCCGGAAGACCGTGTTGCCAAAGGCAAGTCAGAGGTCGGCACCATCACTCTCGTCGCCCGCCACGAAGGCAACAACGTTCTGATTGAAGTTAAAGATGACGGCAAAGGCATCGACCCGACGATTATCAGCCGGCTGGCCATCGAGCGTGGCCTGTTCACGCCAGAGCAGATGGCCAAGATGCCGCCCGAAGAAATTATCAAGATTATTTTCCTGCCTGGTTTTTCGACCGCCAAAGAAGTCAGCGACCTTTCAGGGCGCGGCGTCGGTATGGATGCGGTTAAAGCCAAACTCGAAGACCTCAACGGCGTGCTCGAGCTCGAATCGAAAGTTAACGAGGGTTCGCGCGTTACCATCAAACTGCCGCTGACGCTGGCAATTCTGCCCGCACTGATGGTAAAAGTCGGTCAGGAAATGTTTGCGGTGCCGCTCGGTTCGGTTCTCGAAACCATGGATATCACCAGAAGCGACATCAATATCGTGCAGCATCAGGAAGTAACGCTGCTGCGCGGCGATGTTCTGCCGATCATCCGCCTGAGAAACGTTCTCAATGTTCCAACCACCGAAGAGGAACAGAAGACCATCGATGCCAAAGAAGAAGAAATTTCGATCGTCGTCTGCGCCTCTGGTGAAAAGCGTGCCGGCTTCATGGTTGACGAACTGCTCGGCCAGCAGGAAATCGTTATCAAATCTCTGGGCAACCTGCTCGGTGGCCTGCCAGGGATCATGGGCGCCACCATGCGCGGTGACGGGTCAATTGCATTGATTCTCGACATTCCATCGTTTTTCCAGAAAGGTCAGGCAATACAGTCATGATGCTTAACCCTTTCCTGAAAAGACATAAGGAGGTTTCGGGTTGAACCTGGATCTTTCCGAATATATGGGTGCCTACATAGACGGCTCCCGCGAGAACCTCGACACCATGGACAGGTGCCTCCTGAGCCTGGAACAAAACCCGTCGAACCTTGAAGCCGTCGAAGAGATTTTCCGCGCTGCTCACACCCTCAAGGGCATGTCGGCGACCATGGGCTTTGAGAAAATTGCCCACCTCACCCACGAGATGGAAAACATTCTCGACAAGTTGAGAAGCCGCAAACTTGAGGTTTCGGCAGGAATCATCGATCTTATTTTTGAAACCTTCGATGTTCTGCGCACTCTCGTTAATGACAGTATTGAGGCGACAGACTCCAACATTGATCTTTCTGAACTTTCGGCAAAACTGTCGGCAGCTGCCAATGGTGGCGGCGTGCCCGCAGCTTCTGCAAAACCGGCTTCTGCACCGGGCAAAGCCGACAGCGGCGCCAAAAAGGCTGCAGGAAAAGGGCCAGCGGTAGATCTCGGCGATATGGGGCTCAGCGAGCTTGAGCTGGCCAGCCTCGAAGAAGCCGGCGATGACGGGCGGCATATCCTGCTGCTGCAGGTCTCTCTGGTCGCCGATTGTCTGCTTAAAGGACCGCGTGTGTTCATGGTTCTGCGCACGCTCGACGATCTGCAGTGCGACATTATCAAGGCCGTTCCGGAAGTTAAGGATCTCGAAAACGAAAAATTCGACCGGTCCTTCAAGATGGTCGTGATTACCGACAAAGCAGCTGAACAGCTGCGTGACGGGATTGAATCGATCTCCGAGATCGAAACGGTTGAAGTTACCGATATAACCGGTGGAGCCGGTGGCTCGGCACCCGCAGCCGCGGCCCCTCCGCCGCCACCACCACCGCCGCAGGCTCCTGCCGTATCAGCGCCGCCGCAGGCGCAGCGGACACCACAGCCATCAACTCCGGTTCAGGTTGCCACACCGGTTCAGGTTGCCGAATATCATCAACCGGCAGCTCAACCCCCGGCAGCACCGCCGCCGGCAGCGCCACCTGTCGATCAGAAACCGGGCGAACCGGAAGAAGAAGAAAAGGTCAAAGAAGTAATCGAGCTGGTTCAGCTGGTTACCTTCTCGATGGCCGGCGAAACCTATGCTCTTGAGATTCAGCAGGTTGAAGCCATCATCAACCTCGTGCCGATCACAAGGGTTCCCAAGGCTCCGCCTCATATCGATGGTGTAATCAATCTGCGCGGTGAAATCGTTCCGGTCATCAACACCCGCAGGCGCCTCAGATTAACCGAGGTCGAAAAACGGCCAAACAATCAGATAATCATTCTTTCTTTTGAAGAAGAGAAGGTTAAAGCCGGCTTTCTGGTCGACAGCGTTCAGGAGGTCATTCGTCTGCCGGAATCGGCCATCGAGCCGCCGAGTCGTGTCAGCGAAGGCGTAGATGTTGAATACCTTAGAGGCGTCGGTAAAATCGACAATAAAATCATCATTCTGCTGAATGCTCACCGCATTGTCTTCGGCAAGCTGCCGGAAACCACCGTCTGATCCTTCTCTTCCGGAAAAATTGTCAGGCCACTCGAAAGTGTGCTAGCCTTTTTTTTGAAAAAATCTGCGGTTGAGGATTCAATGTATTCAATAAACAAAAAAATGCCGGAAAAAATCCGGAAGTATTATATTTATCCGGCCACTGAAGGGGTTTTCCTGGCTTTTCTGGCTCTTCTGCTGACCGCGGTAACCTCATATTTCATTTATCATCACGCCCTTTTTGCGATCAAAGAAGAAATACGTGACGGCCTGCTGCGAACCGCGTCTGGCATTGCCGCCTGCCTGAATGGCGATCAGATTGCCAGTTTCGACTCGCCAGAAAAGAAGGATCTGCCGGAATACCTGCAGACGGTCAATATGCTTCAGAAGGCAAGAATTGCCACCAAGCACTGTACCTATCTTTATATAAACAGACTGGTCAATGGCTCGGTCGTCTTTATCGTCGACCCGACGCCGGTCGATGAAGAGGGGAAACCGCTGTTCACCGATGAAAAGAACCTTGAGCCCTCTATTCCGATGGCGCCGTATGAAAATCCCAGCAGCGAACTTCTCGAAGCCCTTGCAAGTGCAACGCCGGTAGTATCTGCCGAGCCCTATTCTGACAGCTGGGGAACCTTCTACAGCGCCTACGTTCCGATTTTCGATTCACAGAAAAGGTTTGTCGGCACCCTTGGCGCCGATCTGCGCATCAACGACATGCTCGCCAGATGCAAACCGATTGAAGATGCCACCAAACGGGCATTCTTTGTTTCATGTGCTCTGAGTCTACTGTTTGGCACCCTTATCTGGTTTACCCGCCGATTTTCTCTGCAGCTGAATGAGAGCCGTTTCATTCTGCTCGAAAGCTTTCTGCTGGCAAGGGAATTCGCCGACCAGAGCTCGATAAGAATAGGCAAGCAGCTGAATAAAACTTCAGTGCTTCTCAAGAATATCTCCGAGCGGCTTGAAAAGGTGACGACCCTCAAATCACAGGAGTTCCCTGAAAAGCTGAAGCAGGAAATCTCCTGTCTTGCCTCACTTGCCGATAAAATTCAGGTGGTCAGCGAACTGAAATGCGGAAAGGGGAACCTGGAACTTGGCACTTTCGCAATCTCAGAAGTCATGATAAGACTCGCCGGAAAAATGAAACAGGTCTCTGCCGACGGATTCCGTCTCAAAACCAGTTTTTCGGATAAGATTCCCCGCGAGCTCTATGGCCCGGTTTTTACCTATGAAGAACTGCTCGAACAGATGGGCGTCTTTTTTCTCAAGATGTTTGGCGGCGAGGTTAGATGCGCCTGCGAACTGATTCAGGAAGGCACCCGCGAGGCAATCATCAGGCAATCAATGTTCGCTGACATTTCAACGGCAGATAATTCCGGCAGCGATTTATTGAAGGTTCTCTGCGACCGCGGCAAGCGCAATGATTTTTTCTATGAAGTCGAACTCGCCGAAGCGGTTGCGGTTCCGATAGTCAGAGAGCTGATTTACCTTCTGAACAGCGACATCAACATTTCGCTCGAGAGCAACCACTTCAGTATCTCCTTTGACACGATGTTCCAGAAGTCACCCGAAGCAGAAGACACCGAAGATGAGTGAAATGATCAGCAAGCCCGGCAAAGTCCCATTCTCGATCATTGTCGTCATTCTGGCGGCAGCCATGGCTGAGGTCTGTGCCGGCATCAATGCGGTTCTTTTTCCGGTAACCCTCGAATCTTTCGATCTCAGCAACAGTCTGATCGGCGTCATTCTTTCGGTAGAAGTCGCATCTGTAGTGGTATTAAGCCCATACATAAGTCAGATAATTGGCAAACTCGGCCTCTTCTGGTCGACAATCTGTGGTGCAATTGGCAGAGCCACGATTCTGATGCTGCTGATCAAAACTGACAATCTGCTGCTCTGGGTGCTTTTTCTGTTTCTCTTCGGTGTTTTTTCGACCATTCTGGGCATTGCCTTTCAAACCTGGGTCAATTTTGCCCGCCTGCCTGGCGTCAGGGGTTTTGTCGTCAGTATATTCAGCGCTTCTCAGGCGATCGGCATTGCGCTTGGCCCGGTAATTCTGCAGTTTATCGGCAGCAGTCGCAGTCTGGCCTTCACCACCAGTGCCGCCGTGACTCTGATCGCCATGATTCCAGTTCTTTTTATCAAGGGCGACGCACCAAACTTCTCGGCGAATGACAGGCCGCGCCTTGGCTTTGTCATAAAAAACGGCAAATATGTCATGTTCAGCGCCGTGGTTGGCGGCATAACCTTCTACGGCCTGCCGTCATTTCTCACCATTTATGGTATGGATGCCGGTCTGAGCATGGAACAGGCATCGCTGCTCATCACGATGTTCATGCTTGGCGGCCTGATTCTGGGGCCGGCAATCGGGTATTTCTCAGATAAATTTGAGAGAACCCAGGTAATTCTTCTCAGTTTTCTTATCAGCCTTCTATGTTCGGTATTTCTGCCGATTTCAATATATCAGATCATTGCCGCGTATGTACTGCTTTTTGTCTGGGGCGGCGCCATGGAAGGCGTCAGTTCCGGCGGGATGACCATGCTTGCCGAGCTTTATCGCAAAGAAGATCAGGTCTCGGCCAACATCGCCTACTCACTCATGGATGCCCTCGGTGGAACACTTGGCGTTGTTCTGATCGGGCTCGCCATGGACTGGCACGGCAGTGAAGGTCTGGTTTACGTGATTGTCGGTTCGGCCCTGCTTTATTTCAACTTTGCCCTGACACAGTACAAAGTTGAATGAGGCAGAACATCTTGTAAACAGCCGCTGAAGGCGGCAGTTGATTTTTTCTGCCGCAGAGAGTATGTACATAATGTTGTGAGAGAAAGCGCAAAAATGCGCGCCATTTTGAATAAGGAGTATAACCCTCGATGAGAAAAGCTTTTTCCGTATTTTTTCTTTTAGGCCTGATGCTTGTTTCAGCATTGGCACCGGCACAGGCACAGGTCAGCCTTGGCGCAACCGATCAGACCGATGTCGTGGTCAAAGTCGATGGTGAAGATGAAGCCTTCACCGTTCTGCGTGATTACGCCAGACCCGAACAGTTTTATTATGTTCCGAACCGCCCGCAGCTTGCGACCCGTGGCACCGGCGATAAAAAACGCCCGGTTTTTCACCTGCTTCGCTATCAGACCAAAGATTCTGAAACCAACGACATCGTTCAGGCCGGTATCATGCAGTTTGCCGTTCGCCTCGCCCCGGCCGAAGGCGTTGTAAATGAAATCAGAAAACAGGTTGCCGCCCAGTTTTCATTGTCCGAAAAAACCATCAAGGTTTCGCCGCTGCCTTTCAAATCAGCCGAAATCTCCATTTACGACCAGGAAGGCAACCTCGTAACCACTGCTTTCCAGAAGCCCGGTATCGCTCCGGCTTTCGCCAATAACGAAATTCCCTTTCAGGTACAGCTCACCGATGTAAACACCGATATCTATTCTGCCCTTACCAGCGGCAGTGGCGGTATTCCGGTCTACGTCACCTACACTTTCGACACAGTTTCGCCGGTAACCGGCTTTAAGGTCACCGTCGACTGGGATCAGTCATTCAGCCATTTCAGCAAAGATGAACGCACCAAACAGGCTTACACCAGATGGTATTACTACCGCACCTGGTGGGGCGGCTGGCGTGGCCGCGGCGAAACCGGCCAGCGCGAAACCCAGGAACAGACCCTTTCTGAAGTGCTGACTGAAAACAAGAGCATTTCTTACGAAAGCGTCGGCATGACTCCTGAACAGATCACCAAATATCTCGACCCGGTCATCGAACGCGTAACCAAAGAAATGGTCGAAAGAATCACCCCGCCCGAAAAAATTGAACCGGCAGCGGCCAAAGAACCGAATTCTGCCTGGTGGGGCACCAATTCGACCTATGCGATGAAGAGCGTCAACAAGGTCAAAAAGGGCAAAGAAGTTGTCGAAATGAAGAACCGCGACATCGTCGAAAGCAAAAGCACTTACGGTTCAATTCTCGGCATCGGTCAGTATGACGAAAAGATCCGCAATGAACTGATCACCATCATGCCCGCCGGCAACTGGAACTATTCTTATTTCCCGGTACCGGCCGTCGGTGACAGCGAAGCCCTGGCGATCAAGAAAATCGATCTGCAGGTTATTCCCCGTTTCTATGACAAAAACGGCAAAGCCCAGCAGATCCCGGGAACCAAGGCTGAACTTGCCACCTGGAAACCCGACAATGGCTTCTTTTCTGACCGCAAAGGCAATGAAATCACCAATCTTCTTTTCCCGATGCAGGCAATTACTGATTATCTCGAAAAGCAGAAAATCCCCCTCGCTTCATGCGCTTATGAAGTCGTTACCACTGTTACTCAGGGCAGTGACATCATGAAATTCACCAGCTTTGAAGAATTTCTCATGGGCGGCGTGCCGGTTTCAACCCCGATGGCCCGCATCGAAGGTCTCGAAGTCGACTGCGAACCCCTGACTTTCGACAAAGATGGCCTGTACATGGTCAGAATGGAAATCAAACCGACCTTCCCGAGCAAAACCTACCGCAGCACCATCAAAGCAGATTCCAGCATCAAATGCCCGGTATTCCTGGTAGAAAAAGAAGATGAAGGCAAGAAAAACAAGATCACTGCCAACATCAACTTTATTCTCAAGGGTGGCAAGCAGATCGCCTGGAAAAACAACGGCCGCAACCTTCAGGATGACGACCTCGGCCTGTCGCTGATCCTGTGGGATGAAGACTACCAGCCGGAAGCAAAATAATCTTTCGTATGAGGCAATCCGGGTCAGAAATTCTGACCCGGATTTTCTTTTTAAAGGAGAAAGCAATGAGAATAATGTCAGGCCTGGTTATTTTCTTTCAACTGGTTTTGCTGACCGCCTGCAGCACCATGGCGCCGGCAGAATCAGAGCTGAAAACACTGAAGCTTGTCAGATTCGACCTGCAGACCAGGCAGGCCTGGTATGTGCCAACCCGGGTCGTTCTCACCGGGCCCGGGAATGCCACGGCACCTTTGCGACTTCTGATCGGCAATGAATTGCTGCTGCAAGGCATGCTGAAACTGCAGGAATCCTCAGATGATCTTGCGACTCTGGAAAGCGATCTGAAAGCAAAATACGGCAATGATCTTTCACTCAGACGTGATTTAACCCGCAGTGTTCAGATAAAAGCCGAACTCAATGGAAAAACGGTGTTTGAGCACCAGACCATGTCTGGCAATCAGGGGCTGCCACTGATGATCAATCTGCCCACTACTGGCAGTGCCAGCCTGAAAATTCATCTGCAGTTCTCACCATCATCGGTAACGACACCGGCGGTGCAAAAAACTGTCAGCTTCAGCCACAGCAAAACATTACAGACGGTAAACGGGCAACCTCAGGCTGAAGAGCAGGCGGTCGCAACGGCAGCAGTAACAATATCTCAGCCCTCTTCAGGAGCCTTCAGTATTTCTCACGACATCGAACTCTGAGCACTTCGGCAGCTTGAAACAACTCGCCAAGAAACGGGTAAAAAAAATTCCCGCCTGAGGGCAGGAATTAAAAATGGTTTCTAATGAGAGAATATTAAATTTATTGAACCTGCTGCCAGTCAGAGTCAAACAGCATGAAATAAAGAGAAGGCTCGATTTCGCGCAGATCTTTGCCGTTGTTTGCCCAGGCAATACCTCTTTTGCCCGCAGTATCAAACAAAAGATTTGCCAGGAGCTTTTCTGACTTATCTTCGCCCTCTTTGAGAGCAGGGACGATGAAAACCACAGATCTTTCTTCAGAATTTTTCTGAGGAAAGCTGTAGTCGATTTTCTCACTGCCCCGTTTAAGCTGAATTTTGGCCTTTTTTATCCCCTCTTTATCGTCGAAGGTTAATGCAGAAACATCAAAAATGACATTGTCGACGAGATCGACGGCCGCAGGAAGCGGCAGGTCGCCGTCAAACATGGGCGACAGATATGAAACCCTGACTGTGTTGAGCTTCCCTGGCCCGAAAGCCTGTTCGATAATGACATCGACTTTGAAACTGTATTCACGGCGAATCTGTTCGATTTTGTTGTCATGACGGTCAAAAAGCGCCAGCAAGGGAAACTGCAGACTGCCGGTTTCTTTACCATCGCGGTTTTTCCAGGAATACTGGTTGTCAGAAGCCCAGCTGGCGGTATCGCTGAGCCCCGCGACCTCTTTTCCTTTTGAATCAACGACGTTGGCGGTCATGCTGACCGACTGAATATGCAGTTCGGGGTTGGTTTCGACGCCAGGCAGAAGAAGAAAAGCACTTGCCCATGAATCGAGAGGCATAACGCGGACAAGACTCTTCTTAACTGCTTCAGAATATTTGTTGACACCGATGAAGGCACCACATGAAGTGGTTCGCTCGACGACCGCCGTCTGGTTGAATTCAAAAGTTTCTTTGCCCTTGCGTGCCTGCTTGATATCCTTCAGATCGACACTGATGCCAACCCGCACGCCAAAAAAGCATTTGCTGAGCGAATCTGGCTTCGACCGGCTCTCGACATCGATTTTTTCCGGGGGGTGGATCTTTTCGATAAGCGCCTGCTGCATTCTGGCGATGACCGGGTCGAGATAACGATCTATGGTTTCCGGCTTAGCCGATTCACCGGTCAGACTCTCAACCGTCATGCAGCCTTTACTTATGAGCTCTTCACGGATTTTTGTCTTGCTGACGCCGACGTCCAGGCCTAAAAAGTAATTACCGAGCGAAACTTTGAGCTCGCTCGACTGGCTGAAGATGCTGTAAGCCTGATCCCAGTCGATGGTTACCCGGAAGCCTGCCGGTGGCAGAACCCCTTCGAAGGTAAGGTTCATCAGAACTCCGACTCCCCCGCCCTGACTGTTGGTGAGAGCTTTATAAAGATCAGCCTCGAAGCGGTCGAGTTTTACCTGAAATGGCAGAGCCCCGGTAAGATAGGCCGGTGAAAGCCCGGGTGCCTGCGTGCCGGCTGCATTTTTTTTGCCATCAGCATCGAACATGAAGGCTTCTGCCTTATGAAAAGGCAGGGGCGCAAGCGAAATGCTTTTGCTGCCGGCCGCTTCAGAGTGGCTTTTCAGTTTGTTCTCAATTTTTTTCCGGGTTGTTTCCGGCAGATTGAGAGTTACTGCGAACTGCAGCAGACCGCCCTCGAAAATCTCAGAATCTTTCTTTGCCTGATAGGTAACCAGCTGAAAAACCGGGCGCGGGTCGTCTTTATTTTCCGGGCTTCTTTCCTGCAGCACCGGCTTTTCAGGAACATAATACCATTTGCCCGGGTTATGACTGTCGCGAATCAGAGTCACCCCGTCAATCGTGATCGAGTGCTCTGGCAACAGGCTGACCTGAGCCACAACCACCGTGCTGAGCGACAAAAGCAACAGAACGGCGAAAAATAATTTAGCGTTTCGAAAAACAGATTGCATTGCTACCCCCCGATTTTACCTGGTTCTACTAAAAGAAAACGGGGAACCCTGCTTTATAGACAGAGCTCCCCGCCAGATTTTCAGTTAAAATCTGAACTGACCGCAAGGATCAGAATTCATCTTCCGGATCCCAGGCTTCATCGCTCGGATCGATTTCGAGTGAGCCGTAGCCATCGTCGCTGAGAAGATTTTTGCCATTGTATTCCCAGTTTACAAGGTTCTTACCGGCCTTGTTCTTCTTGTGCAGGTTGAATACAACCTTCGGAATATACTGGAAATTGCCATCCTTCGGGATAAACCAGCTGTGAGTGGTTTCGCCATTGTCGACGGCCTTGAAATCAAAGGAATAAGCATATTTTCCAAGTTTTTCCGAGCCATCTTCTGATTTGCGTTCAACTTCGAAGACAACCTTCTTGAGGCCTTCAGACTTATCGAGTGACAGATAATCAGCAGAAACCACCAGGTTGTCGACCAGAGCCATCGGGTTGGTAACCGGTTTATCGCCAGCCATCATCGGCAGGGTTTTTGTCAGTTCGACTTCATCTACCAGAGAGCCTTTGCCCTTGGAAGTAATCTTGATTTCGACTTTGTATTCAACATAGTCGTTGATTTCTTTGCCGGCAGCTTTGGCTTCGGCATAGAGAGCCTGCAGGGGCCAGCTGATGTTGCTGATGGCTTCGCCATTCTTGTTAACCCAGCCCGGTTTGCCTTCGACGGCTTTGGGGCGCCAGGTGATCAGCTGCGGATTTTCAGCACCTGAAAACTTCGGGTATGAACCGGCTGGTTTGCCGGAGCCTTCTTTATACTGAACATACTGGTTCAGGTCGATAGAAAGCAGGCTCGGGTCAGCACCAACGGCCGGAATGGTGTAATAGGCTTTTTCCCAGTTGCCCGGTTCCATGACGATATTGCAGGCTTCGATGATGTCTTTGTCATAGTTGCCGATACCGATGAAAGTGCCGCATGAAGTGGCGCGGGTAATGATTTTGGCGCGGTTGAAAGTGAAGGTTTCTTTGCCTTTCTTGGTGACTTTCTTGTCTTTCATGGCATAAGAACTGCCACCGCCGTAGAACATGCCGATACCATAGCTGGGTTCTTCGGCTTCTGCGGGGTCAACCTTTTCGGGCGGCGCCATTTTTTCGATCAGTTCGCTGTTGATGCGTTCAAGAATCGGATCAAGAACCTTCTGAAGGGCTTCGAGTTCATCTTCGCGGCCTTCCATGGTTACTTTGATACATTTGTTTTCGATCAGACTTTCGGCGATTTTTTTGGTATCGGTGCGGCTGGTGCCACCGGCGAACAGAAGAGCGTTCCAGTATTTCTTTTCTTTGGTGTTTTCGCTGAAATGGCTGAAGGTCTGGTCCCAGTCGACTTCAACAGTCACATTTGCGGGCGGCAGAACGCCTTCAAACGACATTTCATAATAAACGCCAAGACCGGCCTGACCTTTCTGGGTCAGAGCTTTCATGGCATCGGCGCCCATGCTGGTCAGATTGATCTGGAAAGGAACGGCCTGAGTTGAGAAGATCGGAGCGATAGCCGGCTGCTGAATACCGCTTGAAAGCCATTCACCACTCGGTTTGTAGATCGAGATCGAAGCTGAAGAAACCGGCAGCGGCAGCAGCTTGATATCGGTGGTATCGGTTGCCAGACCGTTTTTCTGCAGATCCTTGAAGATTTCATTGACAGCCTGAGAGGCGGTTTCGGGCTGAAGATCCATGCGCAGCGAGAACTGCAGCAGGCCTTCTTCATAGATATCTTTAGTTTTGGCTGATTTGGTCTGCAGAGTCATCAGCTGGAAAACCGGTTTGGTGATTTTTTTGCCGTCTTTTTTGGTTACAGTTTCAGACAGTCTGGGTCTATTCGGAACATAATAGAAGACCAGAGGTTTGGCTGAGTCCTGAATGACGGTGATCATTGTTTCATCGGTGGCGTTACCGATCTTTTCATCAACCTGAATCGTGCGCCATTTCTGGGCATCGAGGCTGGGAAGAGCCGAAACGTCAGCAGAGGCAAACATGCCGAACGCGAGGGCCACAAGGCCGGTGAACAAAAACTTCTTACTTTTCACGCGATACTCCCTTATTTAAATTCAATTTACTGCACCCTCGCGGGTGCAGCTGTTTCCGTTAAAAATCAGTCAAGCTGAACAATTGTGCTTTCCGGGGCTTTGGAAGCGTCGAATTTTGCATCCCAGTCGCCGTCGAACAGCATAAAGTAGAGACCCGGGTCGAGTTCACGCAGATTCTTGCCGCAATTCAGCCATTTCCCCATCATGCCTTTCTTATGGGCAAAGCTGAGACTTGGCACAGTTATGCTCTTCTCGTCAACCGGAACCATGAAATGCTGCACCGGCGTGTCGGCGCTCAGCATTATAGACCAGGTGCGGGTCCCAGCCTTAAGCTGACCAGGAGCCTTGAAAACCATGCCTTCTTCTTCACCGAAAGTCAGACATGAACCGTCAATGGTGAGAACGTCAACAAGGTCGGTCGGTGGTGCAATCGGCAGATCACCGTCGAACAGCGGAGCATAAGTGGTTATTTCGAGAGATTTGCCACTGGTCGGTTTGATGGTGGTCAGAATTTTGAAGCGATAGTTTTCACGGTTAAAGCCTTCCTTGTCATAGAGAGCCTTGAGCGGAAAGCGGAAATTGAGAACTTCTTTTCTATCTTTGTCAGTCCAGATGGCTTTTTTGGTTTTGTTGAAACCGGCAGATTCAGTTTTGTAGCCAGAAATCTGCTGCCATTTGTCAGCGCCGATTTTTTCTTCAGGAGTGACAGAAATATCGAGAGTATCGATGCCCAGAGACTCAGGCTTACCGACTGACGGCAGAATGTAGAATGCCATTTCCCAGTTGCCGGCGGGCATGGTGGTGATGCATTTATCCTGTACGTCTTTCGGGAAGTTGCCGATGCCGAGCAGACCGCCGAAAGATGTGGTGCGGTCGACAATTGCCTGACGGTCGAATTTGTAGGTGAACTTGCCTTTTTTAACGATTTTGACGTCTTTAAGAGCAAAGTCTATTTTGGCGCCAACTTTGAAGAACCGGCCGGTAGCTTTCATGGCAGCTTCAGAAATGCCCTGAGCGGCAGCGGCCAGTTCGGGCTTGGCTTCGTCTTCTTTGAGCTTTTCGGCTTCTGCCGGAGCAATCGAGGTCGGGGGGTGAATCTGTTCAAACAGTTCTTTGGTGATCAGATTCAGAATCGGAGTCATGAGATCGTCGAGCAATTTGGCATCGACGGCTTCACTGGTAAGAGAGGTGATCTTGATCAGACCTTCGCTGACAAATTTTTCGCGCAGCGTGGCAATATCGAGGCCAAGATTACCGCTGATTGAGTTTTTAGCGACTTCAAGGGCCACTTCAGTGTTGGTGCTGAAATGTTCATAGCAGGCATCCCAGTCGACTTCAACTTCGAAACCGGCTTTCGGAGTCATGCCCTGAAAGGTATAGGTTATCAGAACCGGCAGACCGCCCTGTTTGGTGCAGAGAGCTTTCATGATATCGGCGCCAAGGCTCTTGAGTCTGAGCATGAACGGATAGTGCTGGGTGCCGAAGATCGGTGCAATCCCGGGCTTTGGTGCAGCCTGATCAAGCATCTGACCGCCAAGATCATAAAGGGTCAGTTCGGCGCTTTTGATTGCCAGAGGTGACAGGCGCGGAACTTTACCGGCTGGTACCTTGAGGCTGAAAAGCTTGGACTTGATTTTATCGATAGTATCCTGAGCTACGCCTGAAACCATCGACATCTGCAGAATGCCACCGTCGCCATCTTTGGTCTGGTAGCTCAGCAGCTGAAACACCGGCATGGTTTTGCCATTGATTTTTTCAGTGGCAATGGTCGGTTTGATCGGAACGTAATAAAACTGTTCGCCAATGCGGCCATCTCTGATAACCGTGTAAGTTTCGGGGCCATTGTCGGTGTCGACCGTCACGACATATTGATCAGCGGCTGCCAGGCTTGGGGCCTGAGCAAAAGCGCCGGTCAGCGAAAAAACGAAACTGCAGGCGAAAAGCCATACAGCGAACATGCGGAAATTGGATTTCATCTGTTCCTCCTGTTTACTCTTTTTTTAAAACGCCGGCCGCTGTGCAAACAGCGGCCGGAAAAACATTTATTTCTTTTCGGGTTCTGGTTCGCCCATTATTGAATCGGTGTCGGCAGAGTTGTTCCAGTCAATATCAAACAGGTTGATATCATAGTTTTCATCGACACCTTTGAGATCCTTGTTGTTCTGGGACCAGTCGAATTTTTTGCCTTTTTTGGTAAAGAACTGCATGCCGGCAATCTTCACTGATTTGGCATCCTTCGGCACCAGAAAGCCCTGGCTGGTTCGGTTGGCGTCAAGTTTGAAAGCAAATGCGAGGTTATCGGCTTTCAATGTTCCTTTGACGAAAAAGATTTCATCATCGCCGGTGCCATAGGTCACGCCGTCAGTAGATATCTTGACGGTCTGCATAAGATCGGTCGGAGGTGACATGGCAAGCTCGCCATCAAACATCGGGGCGTAGGATTCAACGGCAAAGGAGGGGCCAGTCGCCGGTATGACTTCGGTCTTGACCTTGAAGCGGAAACCGGCCGGGTTAGATTTATAATCTGGAGAATCATATACAGCTTTCAGCGGGAACAGGAAATACTTGATTTCCTTGCCGTTTTTGTCGGTCCAGGTTTCGGTATTTGATTTATAAACAGCAGATTCAATCTTCTGACCAGAAATCTGCTTATCGCCATAAACCGGAGTGACACTCAGGTTTATCTGTTTGTAGCTCAGATAAGCTGAATCACCGACCGGTGGAAGGCTATAGTAAGCAGCTTCCCAGTTGCCATCAGGAAGAACGGTTATACATTCGTTCTGGATCTTCTTGTCGAAAGAACCAATGCCGATCGGGCCACCAAAAGAGGTTTTGCGGTCAACGATCGCCTGGCGGTCGTAGGTATAAACGAAAGAACCCTTTTTAACATACTGGGCGTCTTTAAGGGCATAGCTTGCACCGATGGCTACCTTGGTGTTCTTGGCTATATCAGCTGCAACATCGAGAACCTTCATGATTGTTCCGACATAGGGAATCGAAGTGGCGGCGGCGTCAAGTGCTCCCTTTGCGGCTTCGCCAGCGGCACCGGTGGCAGCCGAGGTTGCACCCTTGATGGCATCGCCGACGGCGGCGCCAGCGGCGGCACCGGTTGCGGCAGCAGCATCGCCTGAGCTGGCAGCAGCTTTGTTATCGGCGGCAGCAGGCTTGTTATCGGCGGCAGCATTGTCTTTATTGTCAGCGGCCGGCTTATCAACCGCCGATTCTTTGCCCTTGGCCGGAGCAATGCCGTTCGCTTCAGCAACACTCGCAGCAGGAGTGACAGAACCTGCCGGCGGGTCTTTGATTTCGGGGGCGGCGATTTCTTTGGCTGAGGCCGGATCAATCTGCGGTGGTGCCTTGATATTTTCAAAGAGTTCTTTGGTTATCAAATCGATAACCGGGTTCATTGCCGCATCGAGGGCGGTATCAGACAGAGCTTCGTTGGAAAGCGCGGTAATCTTCATCATGCCGTTGCTTTCCATTTCTTCGCGGATCTTGGTCAGGTCGGCACCCAGATTGGCGCCCAGATTGGCGTAGGCAAGATTGGCACGCAGCTTGGTATCTGAGCTGAGGTGCTTGTAGCAGTTATCCCAGTTGACTTCGATCTTGAAACCACCCGGAGGGGTCATACCCTGGAAAGTGTAGGTGATAAGAACCGGCAGACCGCCGTGACCGGTCGTCAGAGCCTTGACTGCATCAGCTCCGAGATCAGTGAGGTTGAGCATGAACGGAAACTGCTGATTGCCGAAAATCGGTGCGATACCTTCTTTGACCGGAGCAGATTCAAGCAGTTTGCCATCGAGGTCATACATGCTGATAACAGCTTCTTTCATCGGAATCGGTGAAAGCCGGTGCTGTTTTTTCGAATCAGAGAGAGGGAATTTGCCTTTGATGATGTTCAACAGTTCATTTTCTGTAGACTTCGAGATTGATGTCTGCACAGAGAATTGCAGAATGCCACCCTGTACAAGTTCATCATTCTTTTTTCTCTGATAACTCAGCAGCTGAAAAACCGGGTAATCTTTGCCATTTCGCTTTTCAAGCGCAACATGCGGACGGGCCGGAACAAAATAAAACTGTTCTTCATGGCGGCCATCACGAATGATGGTAAAGGTTTCGGTACCAAATTCAGTTTTGGCAGAAACATAATAAGCATCGGCCGGAGCCAGGCTAGGAGCCTGAGCGAAATTTGGAGTGGCAAATGCCAGAACAAAAAGGGTACACAAAGAGAAAGCCGTCTTCAATGGGTTACGCAATTAAAGCCTCCAAAGATTTAAGTCTCAACATATTTATCTGCTTCTGCGATACTAGCACCAGATTTTTTATGCCGCAAGAAAATTCTGGTATGCTATTGTACACACCAGCAGTCATCAAGGATCAGGAGTGAATCTGCGGACAAAGCCGCTCCCGGTAACCGTATAAACGGTCGCCCAGGCGTCAGTTGTCAGAGCAGACAGGCTTTCACCAAGATAAATCTCGGCAATAAAACCGCCGGCCAGGCTGTCGATCTGTTCGGAAGCAAATTTCTGAACTCTGAAATTGCCTGAATCAGCGACAAAAACATGCCCCTCAGAATCGACAGCAACATCGACAGGGGTATCGAAGCCGCCATCTGAATCGCTGACCGCACCGGTTTTCTGCGATCCCGGGTCAAGCCAGAAAGACTGGGCACCCGCATCATAACTGCCCCACCAGCCAATCAGGCTGCCTTCGGCAGAGTATTTTTTTATTCTGTGATTATTGGTATCAGCAATGTACAATTCCCCCTGCCGCGAACAGGCAATTCCTGACGGACCATTGAAATGGTCGTCTGAAGCACCGACACTGCCCCACCCTTTGACAAACTGGCCAGAGACGGTAAATTTTTGCACCCGATGCAGACTGCGATCAACGACATACAGGTGTCGCGAATCCGGCGAAACTGCCAGTGCCACCGGCCTGACAAACTGACCATTTCCTGTACCGTAAACACCCCAGTGGCCGATAAAACTGCCTTCCGGAGAAATTGTCTGAATGCGGGCATTGCCGGTATCGGCGACGTAAAGATTGCCATTGCCGTCGAGTGCCAGACCTTCTGGCTTATAGAACTGACTGCTGCCGGCTCCGGAAGAACCAATAACCTGAATAATTCTGCCATCGAGGCCAAATACGCTGATCGACCCGTCATCGATATCAAGCACATAAACGCGGCGGCGCACAGAGTCGACGGCGATTCTTCCCGGACGGGTATTGAGAAGTGAGGTATCGGGACTGATCTGCGCAATGAATTCACCGTTAATGCCCGATTTCTGTATTCTGGCATTACTTGAATCGGCGATCAGCACCTGATCATCGGCAAAACCGACAAACAAAGGCTGATTATACTGACCGCTGGTGACCCCCGATGCGCCAATGCTCGACACGAACAGCCCGGTCTGGGCATCGAACACCTGAATCCGGTTGTTGTTGGTATCGGCGACCAGCAGCCGGTTATCACCGGCCAGACCAACGCCATAAGGGCTCTTGAAAGCGCCAGATGCATCAGAAGCGAGCCCGGCGCCACCGTTCAGCCAGCCGGGCGTTGTAACATTGGGGTCTTTCGAACCCAGCCAGCCGGAAAAAGCCCAGACCGTCGGGCTGGTGCCACTGTCAGGGGTAAATCTCTGAATGCGGTTGTTGCCGGCATCAGCAACATAAATCTGAAAACCGCTGTCGACAGCAATTCCAGAAGGATATGTCAGTTGACCGTTGCCGTTGCCATCGGTACCAAAGCTGGTCATAAAAACCGGGTTCGCTGAAGAAGTGAAAACCTGAATACGGCTGTTGCCGGCGTCGGCAATGTACAGTCGCCCACCCTGATCGAGACTCAAACCTCGTGGGCTCGAAAACTGACCGTCGCCACTTCCCTGTACACCGAACTGACCGATTCCATTGCCCTGCAGATCGAAGATCTGAACTCGATGCCTGCCGGATTCAGAAACGAAAAGCCGGCCGTTTGCTTCATCAAGAGCAATGCCCCAGGGTTTGTCGAGATTGCCGAATTTGCTCTGGGTCCCGTCGCTGTCGATGCGCCAGATCCAGCCGTTGTCAAAATCAGTGATAAATACATTACCGGCTGAATCCTGGGCCAGCCCAGGCAGCAGAGGTTTCGAAGCGGTACGCTTACCGCTCCAGTCCAGGCCGGCCTGCGTGTAGCTGTAATCAGTGAAGACGGTAAAGTCTTCTTCAAGAGTTGCTGGCACTCCACTGATCTCTATGACAAGCGGGCCGCTGGCCGCCTGTTCCGGAACTCTGACGCTGACGGTTCTGTCGCTCCAGGAAATAACCGGAGCCGTGATGCCATTGAAGCTGACTTTATCGCCGCCGGAACCATCACCGAGATTGGCCCCCGAAATGGTCACTTCGCGGCCAACCCAGCCAGAATCAAGATCAGCACCGGTAATATCGGTGACAAAAAACGGCACAGCCAGGGTTCTGACGCCCATCGAACTGACAAGCACAGGAGCGGTGCCGGTAGCATTTTCGGGAACAACCACTTCAATAACGTCTTCTTTCCAGGTGCTGAAGCTGGTTGCAACCACATCACCAAAGAGAACGAACCCGGTATTGCTGCCAAAACCGTAACCATTTATCTGCAGAGTGCTGCCGACCGGCCGGCGAATATTCGAAATCGAAGTGATCGCCGAAATTACGACGGGCAATCCATTGCTGTTGATGCCGGCGGCAAACACCGAGAGATTGCCTGGCCTTGTACCCTCAGGAACTTTTACCCGTATCAGATTTTCTGACCAGTCGATTATTTCGAGAGTTTTGTCAGCGATTTTTACACTGCCAGTTCCCTGGGATGCACCGAAACCGGTCCCGGTAATCTCGATCTGAACACCGGCTATGCCTCTGTCGGGGTTTATAGAATCGACTGAATTAACGGTCATGGCTTTTACGACAAAGGAAACTCCCTGAATGGTCGCCACCAGATCGCCGCTGCGCGCACCGGCAGGCACCTGCAGAACAATTCGTGATTCAGACCAGCTTTTTATCGTCGCTGCAGCACTGCCGGCAAAAACCAGCGAACCGGCGGCCTGGGTTTCACCCCAGCCTTCGCCGGTGATAACGATCTCTGAGCCTTTTGTCACAAGTGAGTTTGAAACATCAAATATTCTCGTAACCTTAAAAAATCCGGCCGTTTTTTCGCGACCGCGTAAAGACAGGGTAACTACCCCGCCGACCGCTTTTTCAGGAATAACAAAGCGAATCAGGTTGTCTGCCCAGCTTTGAATGCTGGCCTGAACTCCGTTAACCAGAACTGAACCGGCAGTCTGATCGGTACCAAAATCTCTGCCAGAAAGTTCAACGACCGTTCCGGATGGACCATAGGCCGGTGCAAGAGCCAGACCCGGGTCGACCACCGCAAAAACTCCGGCTGATTTTTCGCCGTTTGGCACCGATATGACCATCAATCCGGTCGTCGCCCCTGAAGGAACCACGGTGACAATCTGTGTTTCTGTAGAAGAAACGATATCGGCAAATATGCCATTGAAGCTCACTTTGACTTTTGTCGGGTCGGCGCTGAAGCCAGAGCCTTTGATAACCACTTCTGTGCCTGGCTCACCTGAAGACGGGCTGATTGAATCGACACGAACGGCCGGATTGCGGTCACCACCGACTGCAAGTCCGATAGTTGCAGTGCCAGAAGCGCCTCGACTGTCGGCAACGCTGACACTGACGGTGGCCAGTCCCTGAATCTGTGGTGCTGTCCAGTAAATCGCGAAACGGTCGGCTGTCTCTTCAATTGTGCCAGAAGTTGATTTCCAGACAGGTCTGAAGCTTTCCGGGGCCAGTTCATCCGGGTCGGCGACAGCGATTTTCAGAGCAATCCGCTCACCTGGCGCAACTGCTTCCGGCGCCTGTTTAAAAAATACTATCGGCGCGAAATTCGGCTCGTTGAGGTCTGAAAGAGTTACTTCTATAGCGGGCAGCATATCCAGAGTATGAATGAATGGCAACTCAAGAGACAGCTGGCGGTAACCATCAGCTTGAACGCTGATTTTTTCTGTGGCTGCCGACTCAGGCATGGGTGGTGTAACAAATGTGCCATCAGCTGATGTTTTAAATCTGATTCCCCAGATCGACATTCTCACATTGGCAACCGGCTGATTGAACTGGTTGCGCAACACGCCTGAAATGCTGAATTTTCCCTTTTCAAGAGTCAGATCACCAGTCTGCCCGGTTTGAGCGGTTGATCCAGGAACTATTTCGCCGGATCTGACAAGATACAGTTCACCGGTAGCCGCAACATCGTAGCGGCAGACAACCCGGTAAGCCACGCCAGGTGTGAGCCCCGAAAAGGAAAAACTGCCAGACGGGTCGGTAAGTTGAACGTTTTCAGGGTTGCTTTCAAGCCATACCGTGGCTCTCGGGCCAGCTGCAGGCGCAGAGAGCGCAACCAGGTTCAATCTCTGCAGAAGTTCGTCAGGAGCGAGCACCCGACCGGTTATCACACCATTCGCAGCGGGGCCGGTGACCCCGCCGCCAGAACCGCCGCCACCACCGCAGCCGGCAAGAAAAGTCAGAAAAAAGACCAGAGGCAGCAGAAGAAAAGCCAGGCAAACAGAGGATGCAAGCTTTCTTCTCTGTGTTCTCATTTTCCAGACCAGTCCTTGTCGACAAAAAAAGCAGAGAGAGCGAAGAGCTCTTTGCGCAGGTTTTTGCCGTTCTTTGCCCATGCCACCTTCTTTTCTTTCGTTCCGTCAGAAACGATAAAGAAAACTTCAGCGACAAGCCCAGATTCGCCGGCATCAGAGCCCTGCCTGATCAGCCATCTGCTGGTCGGTGGCGGTATCATTCTGCCATTGCTTAATTCAGGTTTTATAATTCTTTCTGATTTCCAGTCGCCTTCGGTGAGAGAAACCTCGATACGTTTCAAACCGGGTTTGCCTTCGGTGGCCCAGGTCAGCATACCGGTTTCGAATTCAAGAATATCGGCAAGATCAAGAGGATCGCTGATTGGCGTATCACCTTCGATCATGTCACAAACAGTCTCAGAAACAAGCTTCTCATCAATAAACGACTCGATTGTCTGTTTAATGGTGAAATTAGCCTTTTGCAGCTCTTCTGGTGCGAGTCTGGCCAGATTGCCCAGCGCAAAAACACCATACACAAGCGGTGCACCGTTGACATCGCGCCAGCCACGCTCCGGGGTCCAGTTAAATGCCTGCTGCTGATATTTTTTACCTTCATGAACAAGCGTGACATCGAGCAGAATTTTCGCTACCGGAATCCCAGCCGGAAAACTTAGCACCGGAAGGGTGAGATAGGCATTCTGCCATTTTTCACCCGATTCAACGAAAATGCACTTATCCTGCACAGTGCGTGAATAGCGCGAAAAACCGATAAACCCTTCACCGGCTTTCTCCCAGCCAACACTGGCTGCCGCTTCCTTTTCCATGTTCGAAAAATCGCGGGCGCCGGGCAAATCTCTGTCGGTCGAGCTGCCGCCGGCCTGACCGGCAGATTCCCTTGGGTCAGCGCTGGCAGCAACGGGCTTGCCGGTAAGCACCGGATCGAGATAACGATAATTGTAGAAAAGAGTGTATTTTGCACCGGTATTGCCGCGCAGAAGAGTGTCGAGCAGGTCAGTATCAAGACTGCCGAGAACGGTCGAGAAAGCCACATTCTGCGAAGAGCGCTGCCCGGCATTGCCGACCAGCGGCTCTGCCTTCATTTCGACTTCTTTGCCGTCCGGTTTCAGTAAAACCAGTCGCAGAGCCGAAAAAGGCACGGGTGAAAGCACCGGGGTTCTTTTTCCTGACGACGGCAGCTTTTTTTTGAGTTCTTCCATTACATCTTCGCCGGCGCCAAGAGAAAGGTGCATGCGAAAATGGGCGCCTTCAACCAGTTTCTGCGGATTCTTTATATCTTTTTTCTGAAAACGGATGAGAGAAATCTCCGGAATCTGCAGATTTTCAGCAGCGCGCAGCAGAATCGTCGGTTTTGTCTGGCCACAATACCAGAGAGTCTCTTCAACAGGGCTCTGAAACAGGTCGAAATACTGCTTTTTACCTGCAACAGAGACACGCACGTTTTTGATCACCTTCGGCTCAGAGTGACAGAACGCCGCAATCAGAACCATACCGCAGGCCAGTGCAAATGACAGTTTTTTCATTACCTGGTTCCGATCAGCTCAAGGTCGAGATAAGCATCCGTCTTGGTCTTGTCGCACCCGAGAAAGACAACGATATTATTGACGCCAGTGCTAAGAATACTGCCTGAGAAATCAACAGTGCGGTTCCAGTATTCAAAGTCATGACCGTCCTTGAGTTTCATTGCCGGATCCTGATCGATCAATCGACCATTGATATAGACGACAGCGGCGTTGTTGCTGGCAACATTGAGACGCAGAGTTTTGAATTTTGCGGGGTCTTCGATGTTGAATTCCTTCGCCATGATGAACCCTTCAGAAGGTTCGAGTTCGGTGTTCAGGCGCGGCGGTTTCAAGCGTTTCGACTGACCGAAGCCGAATGGCATGTGACCGGTGCGGCGCAGATTGAGGGTTTCAGGCTTGATTTCAGCCGGAATATTCCAGACCAGGTCTTCGATATCCTTACGGTCAAAATCATAGAACCAGTCTCTTGAAGCGCGCTCAAGAATGTATTCCTGATTGTTTTCGAGCGTCTGACGTTTGAGTCTGCGGTTTTCAACAAGCTCTTCCAACTTACCCTTGAAAGAAACCTTGGCAATCTTTTCTTTCAGAGCGACTTTGCCATCTTCAACCGTATCGAGAACCTTCGGGGTTATGAAGATGAGCAGTTCAACCTTTTCTTTATTGTTCTGTTTCTTGCGAAAAGCCTTGCCCAGCATTGGCAGATCGCCAAGCAGCGGAATTTTATTCTCGGTCTTCGTAATGCGTTCTTCGATAAAGCCGCCAAGAATCAGGGTTTCGCCGTCAGCCAACGAGACATTGGTTTTTACTTCGCGATTCGACATATTGGCGGTGCCTTCTTTGGCATCATAGCTCTGCAGAGCATTGATCGTCTGAAACACTTCCATGTCGATCTGGTTGCCGCGGTTGATGTGCGGCGTTACCGTCAGCTCGATACCAACGTCTTTGATATCGAAAGCCTTGATCGGACCGGCATCAGATGGTCTGATGCTCTCGATGATCGGCACCTTGTTGCCGATTTTGAAGGTGGCTTCGCGGTGATTGGCGGCAACGATATGCGGCGAAGATATGACGTTGGCCTTTTTGTTGTCTTTCCAGGCATTGAGAAAGAGTTTCATGCGATTCGGGGTTGTAACGAAAACTTTGAGTCGATCGCTTTTTGAAAGCGGATCGGCTTCACCGATAGTACCGTGATCTACCCCGATGGTGCTGAGAGTGTTTTTTATATTGAAAGGTTCTTTAACGATATTCATCAACTCAAAATCGAAGAGGTCTTCGTCTGAAACCGTCAATTCAACGACCAGAACTTCAATGAGAACCTGACCACTTCTGAAATCAAGACTCTTAACCGTATCGATAATCTCTTCAATTATCGGATTGGCAGGATCTTTCGCCTTGATGATGATTGAGTTGGTCACCGGATTTTCGCCGAGTTTTATATCGCCGGCACTGACTTCATCTTCGAACAACTCTTTGACCGTAGAAATAATATCGCTGGAGCGAGTGTACATCAGATACCAGGTGGTGATATTGCCGCTTTTACTCTTTGAATAGCGGGTTGAGATCAGATACTCGGGGTTGTAGTCATCGGGGAGTGATTCATCCGGAGCCGACAACCCTGCTGAGCCAGACTTTTCAGACTCATCAGTCTTTTCTGTTTTTTCAGCCGCTGCGCCTTTAACAACATCTTTTGCATCGGCATCATTTTTTTCTGACTTCTCTTCATCGGCTTTCTTTGCATCGGCCGGTGGATTTTCCTTGGCGGCCGCCGCGCTGTCAGTCTCTTCGGAAACTGCCGGCTGTTCAACAGTGGTTTCTTTGGCTTCTTTTCCCTGGTCAGCTTCTTCGCCTCTGGCGGGGGCAACGATCATAAACGCCAGCAGAGCCAGCATCACAATCAGACCGGAAATAAATATTTTATGAATTTTCATTTATACTGCCTTTCAGATTCAATCACTCAAAAAGATGTAATTGCAATGTTAACCTTGGCAATTGCCCCGTTACAGGTTGCAGTAACTTCGTCCTGATAACCGTGAACATCTCCGGCGGTATAGGTTACAACAGCCTTGCCACCAGAAGTTTTTACCGGATTATCAGAAAAAGAACCTTTTCGGGAGCTGCCAAAAAACACGTCGACACCATCTCGAACCGGTGTCCCGTCAGGTTCATAGATTACTGCAGTAAGAGTTGTGGTTGCTCCGACCATAAGATCACCATCACTGGAGGCCAGCTGAATGTTATAACCAGGACCTGATGAAAGCGGGCTGGAAACCGGGCCGCTCGAGCCAGAATCGCAGGCAGACAGAACCAGAAGCATAGCCAGAAGCAGCGAAAACAACAGTATTTTTATTTTTTTCATTTCATTTCTCCTGAAAGACCGCTCATGGCCCAACCACGGTAATCTGAGCAGTGCCGGTAGCACCGGTCGTCAACGCATGAATTTTCGATACGCCGGCAGTAGTGCTGGCAACAAAATCAAAAAACAAATAACCGTCATCGTTGGTTCTGCCATCATCGGGTGAGCAGTAACAGCCGAGCTCAGCACTCAGATAAACCGGAGCATTTTCGATCGGGCGCGAGAATGTGTCGGTAACCAGCACTGATACCGGAACACGCTCTTTGATTTTGACGCTGTTCATAGAAGGAGATACCTTTATTACAATCTCGGGTTTTTCAATCGAGATCACTGCTGATGCAACAGCATCACCGCTATAGGCTGTCAAGGTTGCGCTGCCCACTTCTTTACCCGCAGTGAATTCAGAAAAGAAAACACCTTCAACTGGATTTCCGTCATCCGGGTTAAAAGAGCCGGCAAGAGAGGCACTCAAGTTAATTTTAGCTGCTGAAGGTGAGCCAGAGGCATCTTTGGCGATAACGATCACAGATGCGGCCTGCCCCTGAAAAATCGAATCTGGATTTACGGAAACAGTCAATATTGGACTGGCAACCTTCTCTTTAACGACAATAATTGTCTTTTCCGATTTCGTGCCATTCACCATTGCAGTAAGAGTCCCGACTCCGGCCGTATCACTATCAGGCTTGAAGGAGGTAGTAAACCAGCCATTCTCGACCTTGCCTGAATCAGAGCCAAAATCACCTTTAAGAGTCGAAGAAAGTCTGACTTCAACTTCATTAGTGAAGACACCGTTTTCTGAAACGCCAACTGCAACGGTTACCGCACTGCCGGCCTGAACGGTATCGGCACTGGTGACGACCTGAATTGTCGGGTTAACCACCACCGGATTCTGTACCAGTAATGACTTTGAAAAGGACTTCGCGCTGGCCAGAACAATGATGGCCTCAGTTCCTGGCTGGTTGCCGGCAGTAAAAGTGGTGGAAACCCAGCCGTTGGAAGTTTCAGCCGTCTTGTCGTCAAAAGTACCCCCGAGTTGCGATGCAAAAGCGAGTTTCGCCCCGTCAAGAGGATGTCCGTAGCCATCCTTTACAAATACAGAAAGAGCGATCGCCTGACCGGGTCTGACCGAAACAGAAGAGGGGTTGATATCAACCTGCAGATTGCCGGCGACATCCGGATCAGCTGTAAGCCCAAGCCATGAACTCGAAACCGAACTGCCTGAGCCACCGCCACAGCCAGCGACCAGAAATGAGAGCACAAGCAGCAGGCAGACTGCGGGAAGAATGAATTTCTTCATGAAACCTCCGTAGGGCAGAACGTCTCAAAAAAACTGCCGGAAGCGTTATATAAATCGGCGGGGCTTCCCTCGTCTCTCATCTTCGATCTGCACAATGTACATAAATCTAAGGCGCTAATTATACTTTGGGGAAAACCAAAAATCAAATCTCTCGATCAAAGCCGTCGAGTGATGTACATAAAAATCCGGGAGGTTTACAGAATCCTGTACAGTAAAATTCTCACTTAGCCTTTAGAGCCGCCAGGATTCGGCCGGCAGCATTGCGTACCATATCATTTTCATCTTGAGCAGCCTCCTGAGCGATTGTACCCAGCTCTGAAATCTGCAGTTTAGCGAGCGCCTCAAGAGCATTAAGCCGGTTAAACCAGACCTCATCTTTCAGCAGCCGGCGTAATGAAAACTCGGCCTGTTGAAAACCAAGATCACCAATGGCATCAATACTGAAAAACAGGGTGTCGCGATCTTTTAAAACTTCGACCAGCGGCTTGACGAATTTTTCGTTTTTCAGCTGCCCCATGGCGCGCACGAGGTTGATTTTAAAAATTTTGCCGGCTTTTTCCAGTTTCTGAATCAGCAGGTCAGGCTTCAGGCTGCCGACCTTCGACAGGCTTTCAACCGCCGCGGCCCGCACCTGTACAGACTCGTCGTTGAGCATTTCGAGAATCGGCTCGACTGCACCCGGGCAGTTACTGACGCCAAGAGCTTCAACGATGCGCTTGCGCAAAAACCATTCTGAAGTGTCGATGTGCTTTTTTAAAACCTCTACCGCCGGTTCGTTACCTATTTTCCCGAGGCCTTTAACGCAGTATAAGCCTCTCTCAAGCGGTTCGGTCTGCAACTCTTCACTGAAAAGCTTCAATGATTCAGGGTTTGAGGTTTCAGACAGGTATTTCAGCACCCACATCCGGCGATCGGCGTTAAGCGACCGGTATTTTTCGAGCAGTTCATGAACCAGCGTCTCATGCCTGGGCAGAAGATACCTGATACTCTGCGAAAGCTTCGTTTCGTCAGGAAAATTCAGATAAAAACCGACCAGAACCTCGTCGACCCTGCGCGACGGCTTCATCATGGCAATGGCTTTAACGGCCGGCAGAACCAGATCGGGGGTATGCATCGAAATACCGGTCTTCAATGCTTCCAGGGCCGGTTCATACTGCAGAGTCCCGAGAATCGCAGCGGCTTCGATAAACATTTTGTGACGCCTGATATCGAGGCGTGAAGTAAGAAACGCGGCTCCATCTTCTTTCAGATGCTCGATAAAAAGCCTGGCGACAAGCTGTCGCTCAACGACACTGCCGGTTTCAAAGATGGCGGCAAGCTGGCTCAGCTTGTTCTCAGCCATAGGCTTGAGACCGGGCAAAATCTGCTCAAAAAAGGTTTCAGCCTTGTTGAGCGCAGTTTCGAGAAGTGTCGCAAAAGAATCTGAAGCCGCGTTGTTATTCATACTGAAAAGCTCAGTTCACCGCTGCCGGCATCTGGCCTTCGTATTTTTCAATGAGAAAGTTTTCGCGGCCGACGGTTTTGCCGTCAGCTTCGAATTCAAAAACATAGTTGCCGGGAGCCGGGAAAGAAAAGTTGCTGAGCACGATCATCGAGCGCGCCACGAGGCCAGGCTGCCCCTGAATCGGTGCCGAAGGCTTAACTTTGGGTATTTCAACACCCTCTGGCGGAATAATGTTAAGGGTAACATTAACCTTGCCAACGATTTCACCCCATTCGATGAACAGGCAGAGCTTCGGAAAAGGCAGCGGGAAAGTCTGCACCAGAAGCTTTGAGCCAAGCACGCCCATGAGGCTGACCCGGCCGCCGAGTTCCTGGCGGATATCTTCACATACGAGAACGCATTTGTATTTGAGACTGCTCATTCTTGTTTCCTTTATCTTTTTCAGGGCTTGAGGCCCTGGTTTCGGCGAAATTCAATAAAACTCCGCAGTATCAGAGAAGCGGCAACCGCATCGATGACGTCGCGGCGATCTTCGCGGCGCATGCCAGATTCAATCAGCGAAGCCTCGGCAATTTTGCTGGTGAAGCGCTCGTCAAAAAAGCTTATCGGCAGCGCAATGCGTTTTTCGAGTTCGTTTTTAAAAAAACGGGCCCGTTCACACGACTCGCGCTCAACACCGTCAAAAGAAACCGGCAACCCGATGACGACGGCCTCTGCCCCCTCGCGGTCAAGAATTTTCGTCACCTCTTCGACCGCGGTTTTGCCGGCCTTCACCACACAGAATGGTGAGGCGGCAATTTCGAGGCGGTCGCAGGTCGCCACGCCAATGCGCTTCTTGCCGATGTCGAGGGCGAGAATCTTCATCAGCCGGCCAATGCCTGTGAAACCAGCTTTTCGGCTTCGACGAGAGCTGCATCGATCTTTTCGACGTCCTTGCCACCGGCGGTGGCCATATCGGGGCGGCCGCCACCGCTGCCACCGGCAACTTTCGCGATATCCTTGATCAGTTTGCCGGCATGCAGGCCTTTTTTGACCAGATCGCCGGTCAGTTTGAGAACGAAGCCCGCCTTGTCACCACCGGTAGCAAGCAGTACCAGAGTTTTTTCGGCAGCGTTACCGACCAGCTCGTCTGAGATTTCCTTCATTTCGTCAACGCTCAGACCTTCGGTGCGCGACATGATCACTGACACACCGCCGATCTGGCGGGCACTGGCCTTGACCGCATCGATACGGCCGCGGGCATCTGATTTGCGCATTTTATCGAGTTCGCGGCGCAGTTCTTTTGCTTCGCTGACCAGTTTTTCAGCTTTGAGCATCAGCGTTTTCTGGTCGCAGTCGAGAACTTTGGCCAGGTCTCTTTCAAAACGCCTCATTTCGTGAAGAACTTCGAGAGAAGCATTGCCGGTAACCGCTTCAATGCGGCGCACGCCGGCAGCGATCGATGATTCAGAGGCAATCGAGAACAGGCCGATTTCGGCTGAATTTCTGATGTGAGTGCCGCCGCAGAGTTCTTTTGAATAATTGCCAACGCTGATAATGCGCACCCGGTCACCGTATTTTTCGCCAAACAGGGCCATAGCACCGGTTTTTACCGCTTCATCGAAGCTGGTTTCTTTAACCATTACGCTATGGGCGGCAAGAATCTGTTCGTTAACCCGGTTTTCGATCTTTTCGAGAATTTCGGGGCCGATCGCTTCAAAATGTGTAAAGTCGAAGCGCAGGCGTTCGGGGTTGACGAGTGAACCGGCCTGTTTGACATGGTCGCCGAGGATTTCCTGCAGGGCTTTGTGCAGCAGGTGGGTTGCGGTATGATTGCGCATAGTGGCACGCCGGGTCGGGTTGTCGACGGTCATGACCACCTCGTCGCCTTTTTTGAAGCGGCCGGCGCCTTTCCAGGCACCGATGTGCAGATAAACATTTTCGGCTTTTTCAGTGGTTTCGACGACGAATTCGCCGTCCTTGCCGCTGATCAGGCCCTTATCGCCGACCTGACCGCCTGATTCCGCATAGAACGGGGTTTTGTCGGTAATAACCAGAACTTTTTCTTTGGCTTCGACGACATCGAGTATTTTACCCTTGTCGTCGAGGGTTTCGTAGCCGGTAAAGGTGGTTGCCGGATAATCACCGGGATTGACCGCCTGAAAGTTAACGAATGCCGAAACGACGTTGGCGCGACCGCGTTCACGCTGTTTTTCGAGTTCGGTGTTGAAGGCGGCTTCATCGACCATGATCTTCTCTTCGCGACAGATTTCGCGGGTCAGATCGAGCGGGAAACCGTAGGTATCGTGCAGCTGAAAGGCGCGATCGCCACCGAGAGTGTCTTTTTTGCCATGCTTCAGTTCGGCGATGAATTCGCTGAGCATTTCGCTGCCGGTTTTGAGCGTCTGCAGGAAACGCTCTTCTTCATTCTTAACGATGCGCATAACGTGCTGGGCATTCTCGCCCACTTCAGGGTAGTAGCCCATGATTTCGGCCACGGTCGGAATGATCTGGTGCAGGAAAGGCTTATCCTGACCAAGATAGCTGTAGCCAAAGCGTGAGGCACGGCGCAGAATCTTGCGCAGAACGTAACCGCGGCCTTCGCTGCCCGGCAGAGCACCGTCAGCCAGTGCGAATGACAGGGCGCGGGCATGGTCAGAAACCACTTTGAGAGCGGTTCTGATTTTGGGCGATTCGTTAAATTTGTGACCGGTAAGATTTTCGACCTTGTTGACAATACCGACAAACACGTCGTTTTCGAAGTTGTCGAACTTGCCCTGCAGAATCGAGGCAAGGCGTTCAAGGCCCATGCCGGTATCGATATTCTTGCGTTCAAGCGGCGTCAGGGTGCCGTCTTCAGCGCGGTCATACTGGGTAAAAACCAGGTTCCAGAATTCGAGGAAACGGGCGCAGTCGCAACCGGGGGCACAATCCGGGCTTTTACAGCCGATTTCGGGGCCCTGGTCGATGTAAATTTCTGAGCAGGGGCCGGAGGGGCCGACGCCGATGGTCCAGAAGTTGTCTTTATCACCGAGTTTAACGATGCGGTCACGGGGCACGCCGATGTCACGGTGCCAGATTTCGAGAGCTTCATCATCACTGTGATGCACGCTGACATAAAGTTTGTCAGTGGGCAGATTGACTTCTTTGGTGATGAATTCCCAGGCCATGGCGATCGCTTCTTTCTTGAAATAATCGCCAAAGCTGAAGTTGCCGAGCATTTCAAAGAAAGTATGGTGGCGGGCAGTGTAACCGACGTTTTCGATATCGGTGGTTCTGAAGCATTTCTGACATGAGGCAGCGCGGCTCAGATCTTTTTTGAGACCAAGAAAATATGGTTTGAAAGGAGCCATACCGGCACTGATGAAAAGAATGGTCGGGTCATCCTGCGGAATCAGGGGTGCGGATTTTTCGACCTTATGGTTGTGGCGACCGAAAAAATCAAGGTATTTCTGGCGGATGGTGGCGGTTTTCACTGGGTGTCTCCTTGGCTTATGGCAATGGCTATATACTTATACAGGAATTATTCGTATTTTGCATTAAGAATTCTTGAATAGATGCGGGTAACGAATGTTCGCTGCTTGATCGGTTTACCTTCAGAGTCGAACATTTCGTGCATTGACAACTGAACTTCGATGCCCTTGATCTTGCTGATATCACGCAGCCCCGTCGGGGAAGGATTTGAGGGGTGGTAGTAATGCGGGGTCAGATAGTTGCGGTAATCAGCCATGCTTTCTTCGGGGTTACGATTACGGAAAATGGTTCCGTCGGTGCCCCAGATTTTCAGGTAATTCATCTGTTTGGTGATCAGAGCCTTTTTAACCCCGCCCTCGACCTGGCGATAGACGATCTTATCGCGTGTCGGTGAATCGAGATGCTTTTCGGGCCCCTCATAGGTATAGGTAACTTTCTGCGGGGCGGTGCCGCCGCGGGCCGGCACCATGATCGTCAGTTTGAACAGCAGGGCATTTTCTTCGTCAAACAGACTGCTTTTAAAAATCGTGTCGAGCTCGACGACTTCGGTCATTTCGCGCAGGTCACGTTCGATGACCATGAGAAAGTTACGGGCTTCGTGCAGCGTATCGAGCGACTGGCGCTGGCGTTCCAGACTCATGAAGGTGCGGTTGATCAGAGTATAGCCGAGCACCAGAACGATGCCGAAGATCAAAATCGAGATCATTACTTCAACGAGAGTGAAAGCCCTTCTGCCTTTGTGACTGGTCTGCATGTTTTGTCTCCTCAGGGCCTGTTAAGGGGCATCGGGAACGATGCATTCAGGCCTCCTCCGAGGGTTTCATCGCCCAGGAGGGTGGCCAGTTCGAAAGACTTTTCGTTGTTTTTTTTGCCCATCACCGCTTCGATGAACTTAACGATGACTCTGATGCGGATACGGCGCTTCTGCAGTTCGAAATCGGGTCTGGAAGGATCAGGGTCGATGTTCGGGTAAAATGAAAGTCTTGTTTCGCGGGCATATTCGACGCCAGGGGTGTTCCAGACACCGTTCAGTTCAAGAGGCAGAACGACTTCGGTAAACGGCCCCTCGGCCGGATCTGGCGCGGCGACCTCAATGATCTTACGCAGCTCCTCGAATGGCCGGCTTTTGAGTTCTTCGATTTTCTGAAGCGCGAGATTGCAGGCAACAACTTCATTGATGCTTTTATAGGTGACCTTTTCAGAGACACCAAAAAGCAGAATGACCGGTAACATGACCAGTGAAGCCACCGACAGAGCCACCAGTATTTCTACCAGAGTGATGCCGGCGTCTTTTTTATCAGCGAAAGAAAAATTTTTCAAAAGCTGTAAACTCCTTCCTTCAAACGACCGATAGGGATAGCAAAGAAGAATTACTGAGGTCAAACAAATGAAAGTTAACAGAAAACATTTCGGTCTGATACTTGCTTCTCTGATGGCCCTTTCGTTCAACAGCCATTTTGCTCAGGCTGCCAAAAAGACTACTGAAGCCTTCAAACCCGGCAAGGCCTATGCTTTCAAAAAGGTTGGCAAGGAATACGTGCGCCTGCCACAGGTAAGCCCAGGGGCTGTGGTTGTTAAAAAGACCGGCATCAGAATTGACCGCAACTACGTCTACATTGGCGGCTATGTCGTCAACACCACCGACAAGGCCATCGATCATCTGCGCATTTTCCCGTCTTTTGCCGACACTTCGCTCAATAACAGCAAGCTGGTCGAGCAGCTCAACCACGACGAGAAGAATCTTGGCCCCAAAGAGACCAGGAGATTCGTCATCATGCGCCCGGTGGCAGAACTGGCACCACTGCTTTCTCACAATATTCCCCTTAATGATAACTGCATTCTCAATTGCCGGGAGATTTAACCGGCAGCTGTTCGATACTGCTTATTGCGCTGTCCCAGTCGGGCCCCTGAGTTTCAGGGGCCTGTCTTTTCATCAGTTTGAATATATTCACATAGGCATCTTTAGCCTTGCTCTGCATATTCTTGTTTTCATAAACCTTGGCCAGACGGTCATAGGCATAAACAAGAGCATCGACGTCTTCTGAAGAACCGCCCTGCGCCCGAAGTTTTTCGTCGAGCAGACTTTCGAGTTTCATGATGCCGAGGTTGTCTGAATCTTCGAGGGCCATGACCGCATCGCGCAACTGCAGGGAAGTGGGCGACTGCAGGCGGCGGCGCAGTTCTTCGCGTTCTGCCTGAAATCTGGTCGCAGTCTCACGCGAAGCTTCATATTTCTGAATTGCGAGAATGCGTCTTTCTTCGCGCATATTCTTGGCTTCAAATTTTTTATTAAGCGCTTCCGATTGAGAAGCGATACCCATTTTCACCAGCTGTTCCTGGTGGGCCTTGAGATCGAGGGTTTTGCCGCCGAAATACTTCGATGGCTTGAGGAAGGCGAAAGCGCCCTCTGATTCACCGCCCGGACCGGCTTCAGGGTTGATAATACCGGAACTGGAAAGATGAAAAACAAAAACCGCCGCCAGCCCGACAATAATCGCAGCGGCACCAAGCAGATAGGGATTTTTCCACAGAGGGGTCTGCGGAAGCTGATTTTTTTTGCCCGGCTGGTTTCTCAGCGGATACAGAGGTCGAACCATAGAATTCCTTTTTGCAATGCCATTTGCGGGCTGCAGACAGAAACAGACGAACTGCCCACAACCTCGGTTACAGAAGTATAACAGAGCGGCTGTACACTGTCTAGAATTTATTCTGCTTGCCAAGGTTGTGCCCTTATGCTATAAGTCAATCAGATGGTTTACTGGCGAGCCAGATATAAATGCACGTCAAACCGGAGAGTGCTTTGACCAATCCACAAAACATTCAACAGACTTATGACCGCTTCAGTTCGCTTTACGACCTGGTTTTCAGGCCATATCTCTCGTGGGGTCGTGACCGGGCAATCGAAGTTCTTGCCCCGACACGTGGCTCCAGAGTGCTTGAAATCGGCGTCGGAACTGGCCTAAGCTTTGAATATTACCCTGACAATGTTGAAGTTGTCGGGTTCGATTTCAGTTATGGCATGCTCCGTGAAGCGAAGCAGAAGGCTCGCGAAGAAAGTCATTGTCGAGTTGACCTGATGCAGATGGATGCGCAGAATCTGGCCTTTTCAGACGGCGCCTTCGACTTCATCATGGCAGCTTATGTGTTAACCGTTGTTCCCGACCCGGATAAAGCCGTCAGAGAACTGTTCAGAGTAGCCAGACCAGGCGCAAAAATTGTTCTGGTAAACTATCTGCGCAGCAGCAACAAACTGATTGGCCTGATCGAAGACATACTGCACCCGGTTTTTTCAAGACTGGGCCTGTTTACGCTCGATCATGACCTGCCGGGTCTCCTGAAAAAATATGGGGCAGAAAGATTAAGAATCGAGCCCACCTCTTTTCTGAAGACGCACCATATTATTTCGTTCAATGTTCCTGCCTGAACAAGCTCTGTAAAACCACAACCGCCATTTTTCAGAACGGACTGAGGCTGTTAAACGCAGCAAGGCCGGCCAGTTTTCAGAAGCCTGAATTTCAAGAATCAGCGGGGACCACGAAGCCCGGACTTCGTAAAAAACCGGGTAAGCGCAGTCTTTTCATACTGCGTCTGAAACTAAAGTGGCAAAGCCACTAAACACAATGGAGCTTAATGTGAAAACAGACTCAAAGAGGGGCGCAAAGCCTGAAGACAGGCAACAGCCCGAAAAAGAATTCGCCCGCATCAAGGAAGGCATCAAAGAGCATCAGGCAAAAATTGCCGAAAACCTTCGTCAGAGAGTTGGCAGCGGCGACTGGAAACTGGCTGAAGTAGATTGCCAGCTCGATGGCGGCAAAGAAAAGCTCGACCTGGTTTTCAGTGCCCCCGATGGAAAAAAAGAAAAATACATCATTATCGACATTTCGGTGCCGCACCTCGGAGTCGGCCAGAAATATGGTCTACCCGGCAAGGCCAAACTTTTTCAGAAAGAACGTGAAGTTTCGGCACTGCGCATCAAAAAGGCCATTTTTCTTATCCGCAAAGGCACAGAGAGCATCAGCACGCAGCCAGGCCGCATCCGCTGTCCGATTATCGAAATTCAGCTTGAAAGCATCGTTAAGCCAGAACCACCGGTTGAAAAGAGACCGGCAGCAACTGCTCAGCCCGAAAGAACTGAACGAGCCGAACGAGGCGGCGAAAGCAATCGCAATCGTCGTGAACCGGCAAGAGAAAGCAGAACGCAACCGGCAGGCGTGCCACATGAAATCCCGGCGGCCCAGGAACAGAGACCGGGCACCGGCATTGCCGGCGTTTCACAGGATTTGCTGTTTGCCCTGAAAGAGGCGATCGTGCATGAATGTCTCTCTACCATGCACAAGCGCTGCAATAAATACATCAGAAAGGGTCTGTGGCGCTGGATCGAGCGCGAAATCATGGACCCGAACGTGCATTTCTATCTGATCATCCTTTCGAGCATCTATCAGGGCAAAACCGGCGAAATTCTGAGCCGGCGCTTCAAAAATGTTGAAGATTATTCGGCAAAACCGGAAGAAGTCATTTCGGCCATTTTTTCGCGCGACAACAATCTCGCCGACGAAATCAAAAAAGATTCGGAAAGACACCGCCGCGCCCTGACCAAGTTTCTCGTCTGCTTCAGCCAGACGCCACCGTTTGAATATCTCAAATCAGTGTTTCTCAAGGATTTTCGCAGTTTCAACGACGGCCTCAGAGCAAGAATGTCGGTTTACTCAACTCTTGAGCAGCTCCTCGAACGCTGTGGCTTCGAAGGCGAAAAAGAGACCAAATACCCCCTCGAAATTCTCGACGAACTGAAAATTTTCCAGGGCATCATGACCGGCAATTATGCGACTCTGCGCACCGATAATGCCGCCAAAAAACTCAAGCATCTGGTACCGCAGGTTGAATGGAGCAACGAAGACATCTATTCACTGCGCAATCAGCTCGCCAAAGCCTTGAACCTGCCCGCCCAGGAATTCAACCTCAATGCTTTCCTGCCTCAGGCGTTTTTCCAGGATGCCAGGGTAATGGCTGAAACCAGAAAAGAGGCAATCAGACTGCCATCGCAGCCTGCCAGCAAGCAACCTGCACCGGTCACCACCTCTGCTCAGGAGCCGGAAAAAGCAACTTTTGAGCAGCGCAGTGAACCCGCAGATGAAGGCCGGCCTATCGAGCAGCGCTCCAGCAGACGCGACAGAAAGGCTGAATTTTTCGAACGCCGCAAGGCCGAAAAACTCGCCAGACAGCAGAACCGGCAGAATTCGACCGAAGCAGCTGCTCTGCCAGCAACCGGCAATATTGCCGAAGCAGGCGAGCAGGATTCAGCTTCCCGACCAATCAGTGTCAAATCGATGATCGAAAATCAGGGCGGTGCGGAACCAGTTGTTGACCAGCCCATGAGAGAACCACGCCTGCACAGTCAGGATTGCGACGAAGCAAAACACCGCTATTTCGAAAATTTCGGCGGTCATCTCGAAGAAGACAGCGACGCTATCAGACTGGCCCTGGCCATGGTCCGCCACGAGCAGGAAAAAGCCGAAGAAAAGGCGGCAAAAATCGCCAAACCCGCCTTCAGTGAAGAAACCGACGAATTTGGCGAAAATGAAGACACATATCGCCCACCGCTGAAATCAATGCCAGGACGGGCCCCGACAAGCGTCAACCCGCCGCCGCGCAGACCTTTGCGGCCGCAGACACCTGATGGACAGCCGCCCAGCAGCAACCGCCCCGACCGCAAGCGCCGCTTCTCACGCAACGGTCAGAACCGCAACCGGCCGAGAAGACCTGGAAATCCGGGAGTCAATCGATGAGTAAACTGCCGCCACACATGATCAAACGCATGATCTTCATGTTCTGTGTCATGTTTCCGGTTCTGCTGTATGCCGAGTATACCGGCCGCAACTCCGTTCTCGTCGCGGCGGTTACCGGTGGCGTTGCCAGCGGTGTTTCCGTAGTGCTGTTTCCCGACCCGGCTCATCTTAAAAGCCTGAAAGACAAAGATAATGACCAGTGAACCGGTAGTCGGCCTCGATCTGGCCGACAAACTCGGGATCAGCGTTATCGACCGAAAAACCGAAAAGCTGCTTTTCAGCGCCAGCATCTCGCTGGCGCGCGGCGATACCCAGAAGCGTCTTTTGCGACTGCGTGAATGCCTCATCGAGGTATTCACGCGGTTTAACCCGGTCGAAATCGCAATCGAAGATGTCTTTCTGCCGGCTAAAACTTCACCGCGCACTCCCATCGCTCTCGGAGAGCTTCGCGGTGTCGCGAGACTCTGCGCTGCCGAAAGAGATATTCCCGTCTTTTTCTACCCGCCGCGCAAAGTGAAGATGGCAGTTACCGGTTTCGGCAATGCCAGCAAAGAAGACGTGGTACACTGGATCGAAAATGAATTCAGGGTCAAGGTAAAAGATCACAACGAAGCTGATGCGATCAGCATCGCCTGGACTCACATCCTTGAACGAAGATTTTCAATGTGCCAGATTCAGGCCTGACTGCTAGTCGTTTGCCCGCGGCAGATACGTCAGGACGAATCCTTCGATGAATCTGTGAGAATAAAGCACAAATATGCAGAAGTAAGGCAAGGCAGCAACTATCATCAGACCAAAACGCAATTTAAACCAGACCTCATCGAATTCTTCGAATAGTCTGGTCATGATCACCAGGTCAAAAATGCAGACCCCGATGAGAATATTGCGAATAAATTCCAGCACCCCTTCGGTTCCAAGAAAATTAAAAAGCGGAAACCAGAGTTTGATGTAATTCGTATGCATTTCGGGTTGAGCGACAATCGGGGCAAAAAATCTGGTAAAGTATGCCAGCAGCAGATAAAAACCAAACCAGTAAAGAATAATCTTGCCATTTTTTGAACAAAACCAGCTATTTTGTTCCTGTTCCATAAGTTGCTCCTCAATCTGAACTGAAGCCATCTACGCGACAGCAATACTCTCACCGAGACTTATTTCTGATCACTATAAAAAGAATATAACCCAGAAAAGTTCTCAGACAAACGATTATTTGCACAGCCGGTCCGTCCAATAAAAATCACCCCGGAATTCGCTTATGAAAGGCCGGGCCAGAGCAGAAAAATGTTATAATGTCGTATGATTAAATTTCCTGCGTGCCTTTTCATTATTTGCCTGATCATGCTCCTGCCAGGATTGATCTCAGATCACAGAGATGCATGCATCTTTTCTGTATGCGGGTCTGCCGGTATCTGTACCGCACAGACGATAATCGAAAAACCACTGCCGCACAACCGCTATTCCACCACACTTTATTTCAGTCGCGACTTCGGCAAGAAAGCGGTTCCAGGCGACAGAGTCCGGGCTGAAAATGATGATCTGCTGCATGAAAAGCTTTTCAGCGCCTTTTATGCCAAATTTGAAAGCAGAGCCTACCAGAACTGGAGCAGGCTCCCCGGTATTCCGCGAGAAATTCAGCGTTTTCCGGAAGAAGCGACCATCAAAAATATGAGAGCGGCTCTAGCCGAAAAATCCCGGCCGATCGAAGGCATGCAGGTGATTCTGATTCCGCAGTTTTCCGATTTAAAGATCACCATCGACGGCAAGCTCGACGAACCGGAATGGGAAACAATGACGGCAAAAATCATGACAGGCATCAACGGCTGCAGAAATCTGCTTTATCTGGTCTCAGACGGCTCTGAACTTTTTATCGGCTGCGATGCTCTCGATGAAGTCACGCAAACCGGGTTCGACCAGTTCCGCTTTTATCTGCATCCCTGCACTAGCCCGCTGATTGTCAACGAGCGCATACATGTCGACAGCAATTTGACCGCGATTCGTCAGACCAGGCTAAAATGGCGAAAAGAACCGCCCTCTGACGATTCTGAGCGCTGGAAAACCTACCCGATTTCTGACTGGAATATTTATGATCTGGCCTCCGGCACATCTTTTTTTTCAACGCATAAAACCTACGAAGCTTCAATCAACCTTAAAGAAAGTGGCATAGCCGCAGGTGTTCCATTCGCAGCCTTTGTCGAGATCGAAACGGACCCGGTTTACGAAGGCAAAAAGTTCAAAAACCGCGTCCATTCTGGAGAGCTCGGCACGCAGCAATACCCGGTATGGTTTCAGATACAGAAAATTCCTGCCGAATCTCTTGAAAAACCTGCGATTCTTGATACTTTTTCCGATTGATCACGGCCATTTTGATGGCTCATTTCTTCTTCATACAAGGACGCATTTGTGAACAGAAGCAGGAAAATACTGTTGCCGGTAATGCTGTTTTCATTTCTGCTGGTTGCCCTGACCGGGTTTGCGCAGCTACCACCCAAAATTGAAGGCATGCCGCCGATCCCCGAAAACGCCCAGTTCAACATCGACCTGGCAGATATTTATGCAGAGCTTTTCCCCGCCGAAAATACGGCTGAAATAATCTGCAATCTGTGGCTGACCTGCAATGGCAGCGACCCGGTGCTGTTGAAAATGGAAGGCGAGCTGCACCACATGAAGGTTTCTTCGCCGTCAAAGCAGAACCTGACCTGGGTTTACATCAAACCGTATCTGCACCTCGATAATCTGCCAGGCGGCAGCCATCAGATCGTTTTTGAATATCTGGTCAAGCATAACGGCATCAGCAGCCCCGGTCTGATTGCGACTAACGACCTCAGACTCGGAGTCAATACCTTCTGGTATCCACGCAATGTCGCCTCAGACAGTCACCAGGTGATTCTCAACCTCGTCACCTCGCCCGAATACCCGGTCACATCGAATGCGCCCGTTTACAAAGACGTGCCGAACAATTTAAAACGTCTGCGTCAGCTGGTTATATCCAATCCGCTTGCCGAAGGGCTTCTTCTTGACTAATAATTATCGATGGCTCGACCCGCGCGGCCTGCTGCATGGCCCCTGGTCAGCCAGGGCCGGCAGACTGTTCCTGATTTTTTTTACGCTTCTGTTGCTGGGGTTTCCAGTCTACAACCCCGATGTTTTTCTCTATCCATCACATATTGATACATATATCGAGAGATATTTCGAATTTATCATCGACCCTTTCGGCGACAACTTTTTTCATACAAAGGTTGAAATAGCCGGAGGCAGCTGGCAGCGCAGTCTGCGTCTCGAAGAATTTGATGGTAAATACTGGATTTTCAAAGAAGATCTCGTCAAAAATGGCTCGGGAACGAATATTCTCGACCCGGAGCTTCCGCCCGATCTCTCCGATGATACCGGTGAAGCGGTGACAGGGCAACGACGGGTGCGCTGTAAAACCGAAATCTACGAGCTTCTGATCAGAGATCTGCGTTCCGGGCAGGAGTATATCGTCAACGATTACATCGGATTTTACCGATACTCAGACCGGGAATACTGCTCAAAGCCCTTGAACGAACAAAATTACCGGGCCATGCTCGCGCTATCAGGATCATGGAAAGCGGATCTGCTTGTCCTCAGGGAATACAGCGGCAACCCTCTGACTGTTTTCAGGATTTTTGTTGCCGACGAACTTTTTGAACAGATCACCCGCTGGCCCCAGTAACGAACCAATTTCTTCAGGTTATTTTTGCCGAAGCGTTCAGATTATCAGGTTTTTAGCTTTCGACAATATCGGACCGCCTGATCTGTATCTACCGCACAGTCTTTTACAATGAGACTTTCAAGGGAAAGCTAAATCTGAAGTTGCAGTATTTCCCAGTTTGTGATAAATATAGCAAACGAACTTTTGCAGGAGTTACCGCAAAATCAACGCATTATTTATCAGGAGAATTGCAGATGCAAAGTCGCGTAAAATGGTTTGACAACGTTAAGGGCTATGGTTTTATCGAAAGCGCCGACGGCCAGGACATCTTTGTGCACTACAAGCAGATCGAAGGCGATGGCTACAAGACTCTGCGCGAAGGTCAGCAGGTCGAATTCGAACTCTCTCAGGGCGCTAAAGGGCCGCTGGCAACCAACGTCAGACTGCTCGCTTAAGCAACGAACGAATGTTATGGGGGCGATGACGGAAGGCCGTTTCGCCCCTTTACTTATTTAATCCGGTTCAAAGTTTTTTTCGAAGGGATGTTAAAAATCGCATGATAGACGAACTGAAGCTGAATTCAACCCAGGAACAGCGCCTGCAGGTCATCGAAGACCTCAGAAAAGAAGGCATTGACCCATATGGTCAGCGCTATGACCGCACCCACTCATCTGAACAGGCCAAAGCCGAATTTGAGAAGGCGGAAGCCCAGGCAGCAGAAAAAGAACATTTCACCACTGCCCCGATGAAGCTCGCCGGCCGTATTGCCGCCAAACGTGACCAGGGCAAAACAGCTTTCGTTCATATCACCGACCAGGCCGGAAAAATTCAGGTCTATATCCGCAAAGACGTCATCGGCGAAGAAGCCTTTGCACTGCTTAAACGCCTCTATGCCGGCGATATCATCGGCGTCGAAGGCCCGGCTTTCCGGACCAAAACCGGCGAAATCTCAATCCGCGCCGAAAAAATCGTCATTCTGTCGAAGTCGATCAATCCGCCACCCGAAAAATTTCATGGCCTGACCGACGTCGAAATGCGCTACCGCCAGCGCTACGTCGACCTGATGTCGAACCCGGAAGTACGCGAAACTTTCCTGAAGCGCAGCCAGATCATGCAGAGCATTCGTGAATACATGGGCAGCCAGGGCTATCTCGAAGTCGAAACCCCGATGATGCACACAGTCGCCGGTGGTGCCGCCGCCCGCCCCTTCATCACCCATCACAACGCCCTCGACATGGAACTCTATCTGCGCATCGCTCCCGAGCTTTATCTCAAACGCCTGCTCGTCGGCGGCTTCGAACGCGTCTATGAAATCAACCGCAACTTTAGAAACGAAGGCATTTCGATCAAGCACAACCCTGAATTCACGATGATGGAAGTTTACCAGGCCTATGGTGACATGGAAACCATGATGGATCTGTCAGAAGAAGTCATCTGCCACGCTGCGAAAAAGTTTTTCCCTGATCTGAAAGTCGTGCATCAGGAAAAGGAACTCAATTTCACCCGCCCCTGGCGCCGCGTCAGCATGCTGGATCTGGTGCGCGAAGTCACCGGCTGCAATGAGCTTACCTACAGCTGCAGCCGCGAACTGGCCGCCGAACAGGCAAAAAAGCTGCATGTTCCTATCGAAAAGAACGACAGCGCCGCCAAGATCATCGTCAAAATCTTCGAAGAGAAGATCGAAGCCACACTGATGGACCCGACCTTCGTCTTCGGCTATCCGAAAGAAACCTCGCCGCTGGCCAAAGGCAGCAAGGACGATCCGGCAAAGGTCGACCGCTTCGAACTGTTCATCTACGGCCGCGAAATCGGCAATGCCTTCTCTGAACTCAACGATTCAGAAGATCAGCTGGCCCGCTTCGAAAACCAGATTTCACAGCGCGAAGCCGGCGACGATGAAGCTCACCAGATGGACACCGACTACGTTAATGCTCTCAGATACGGTATGCCACCCGCCGGTGGCCTTGGTCTCGGCATCGACCGCATCGTCATGCTGCTGACCGACTCGGCTTCGATTCGCGACGTCATTCTTTTCCCGACCATGCGCAAGCGCGTGGCCGGTGCTGCAGAAGAAACTGCCGGCGAAACAGAAGAGCAGAAATAAATCACATTTCTGACGCAAAAATCCCCGGGGCCAGTCGCCTCGGGGATTTTTTTACACGGGTTTTTAAGTCTGACAAGCCTGATTTGCCGGCCGGCAGTCTCGCCTGCAGGCGGTGAGCAGGCTTTACTTCAGGCTGCGGCGCAGGGTTTTAACGCGTTCTTTTGCCTGCAGCATCTTTGTCTGGGCTTCGAGAATCTGTTGCCGGCTGCCGGAAGTGGCCATCAGCTGATTGTATTCGGCAAAATACTGGTAATAAAGTTCTTCAGCTCTGCCAAGATCGTTGACGCTGTCGAACTGGTTGCTGCCACCATTTGAGGGAAGTTCTGGAGCAGTGGCGCCGTTGCCGGGCAGCGGCGATACAGCGCCACCGGTAGAGACAGCAACATTTTCGACCGAAGCAGTCGGAAGCGGAGCAACCGGGCTCTGGGCACCAAAATTAAAGATTCTGCCAAACCAGCTTGAAATACGACCCCAGAATGAGGTGCTGCTGGTCGAGGTTGTCGAAGTCGATGCGGTCGAAGTTGTGCCAGCACTCTGATTCGTCGGCTGAGCAGTACCACCGGCAGCGGTGCCTACCAGACCGGACGAAGCGAGCACATTGTAGAGATCACGGCTGACTGTGCGTGAACCGGCATTGACATAGTCAAGAACTTCGTTGAGCGACATTTTGCCCTGACTGTTATCGAGAAGAATCTTCGCCAGCGCGTCTTTGTCGTCAGGGTACATTGCCACATACTTTCTGCAGAAATCGCGTAGAGAGTAGTGCGGGCCGGTGCGCGAAATGACGTTGAATGTCTTTTCTTTGCCGCTGCTGATCTGATTGAAACTGTCGTAAAGGGTCTTGGCAATAAACAGCTCATTGCGTGACATTTCGTTAAAGCTGTTGCTCTTCAAAAAGGCAAGTGAACTGAGATTATTCAGATCGAACGAAAAAACCATACCGTTGTTTTTGCTGGCGGCAAAAGCATTGCCCCAGCCTTCGATCCAGGCGGTGTTGTCATTGGGCAGAATCTCATCGAGGTAGTGCTTGCCGTCGGTGCCATAATCAAGACCGGAAAAATCATAACCTGAAGGGTAGGCATTCAGCATCGCCACATGGCCAAATTCGTGCAGAAACAGAAAGGTCTTGCTCGAATCTGAAGAAAAACTGTTGATGTAGGTGTAAAGATTCAGATTGTAAGAACTTGAAGACTTGGAAGTAAATGAATTGCTGTTGCGATCACTGAGCGTAAGTGTCATCGGCTTTGCAAGTGCCTGTGAGGTTGCCAGGGCGTATTCATAAATCGTCTTGCCATCGGGCAGTTTCAGGTTGAGGTATTTCTGCCAGGACGAGCCGGCGGGCAGGTCGGATGGCTTGGTGAAGCTGACCTTGCGGTAACCGATTTCGTTACCCCAGGAGTCTTTGACCACCTGTTCATAAACGAGATTGAGACCACCGGCAAAAGCCGGCATAACCGTGAAAACCAGCAATATTACTACTGCCAGCCAGGTTCGCATCATACTGCTCAGATGTGTTGATCGCATCATTTTTACCTGCTGTTGATGAATTATAGGTTAATTATATGAATGAAAACGGGGTACGTCCAGACAGGCCCGGCACTTTTTTTCGCACCCTGAATCACTTTTTTGTAAAGACGCCTCGAAAACTCTTAACAAACCGGCAGTCGGCACTTTCGGGTATCGCTTTTAGAAGCGGTTTCTGTTACAATCGCCCGGTCAGAAGATCTGTCTCGATAATCAAAGGAAAAGCTTTGTCACCGATCGTTAATGGAACTCTGCGGGTTGCACTGGCAGCTCTCATCTGGGGTGCGGCCTACCCGCTGACCAAGGTTGCACTGGCCGATGTGCCGCCACTGCTGCTCGGGTTCTTCAGGTTTTTGCTGGCCGGCTGCTTGTTCATGGCCAGTGAAAAAAGCCTGCCACTGCAGAAAATTGCGTCAGAAGACCGGAAAAGCTTTGTCGGGCTAGCTTTCTGGGGCGTATTCGTTCTGATTATCGGCATGAACTATGGGCTGATCTGGGCGCCGGGCATGGCTGCCTCGATTCTTTCGGGTACTCCCCCACTCTTTACTGTTGTTCTCGCCGCTCTCATTCTCGGGGAAAAAATACGGAAGGTGCAGTTCATATCGATAGCTCTCGCGCTTGGCGGGCTCGCCATGCTTGGCAGCGATTTTTCCGCGAGTGCAAAACTAGAGCCATGGCAGATATGGGCCGGCTGCCTGATGACACTGGTTCCGCAGTTTTCCTGGGCGATGTATGGCATTGCCGGCAAAAAACTGATTGAACGTTACCACTGGCGACTCATCTGCCGCGACACCTTTTCGCTGGGGGCTCTGATGCTGCTGCCACCGGCAATCATCGAAGCATGGTTCAGAGGCGCCGGCAGCTGGTCATGGCAGACTGTTTTCATTCTGCTGTATCTCGCAGTAATGAATTCGGTCGTCACCTACTCTCTCTGGAACAGCGCCCTGAAAATGATTCCGGTATCGCTGGCAAGCTTTCTTATCTATCTGCAGCCCGTTTCCGGGGCGGTGCTTTCTTATCTGCTGTTCGGCGAGAAACTGACAACCGGCGGTTTTGTCGGGACCGCTCTGATTTTCGTCGCTCTGACCCTGGTTCTGCTGCCACAACCTGTGCCGGGAAAGAGTGATGCGACGACGGTTGCCGAATCTTAAACCTGAGAGTAAAATGCGAAGTGAATCAAAACAGGAGCCAATCAATGCCAGTAAACTTTTTTGCAAGGTCTGCCCTCGCTGGAATTCTTGCTTTTGCCGCCTCAACCCTGAACGCCATGACCCCTGAAATCAGACTGCCTGAATGGCAGCGTTCAAAAATCGACATTTCAGAATGGAAGCCAGACCAGAAGCTTCTCACAATCAGAGTCGACATCGAGGCCCCAAGCGTTCAGCTCGAAAAAATCACCTCAAAACTGCACCTGCCCGAAGAACTTGGCGTAAACGCTGGCCTGCACGAACGCCCGCTCCTAAAAAAAGGCGACAAGGTCGTTTTTCTGCACAAATTCAGCATCAAGCCTGATTTTGCCGGCTGGGCCGAAGTAGAACTGGCAGCCCAACCAGCAAAAGAAGGAATTCTGGCGCTGATAAAAAGCGCCCATGCCAATGAACCTGCCACCGCAGCCATTCTTGAAGCTGAAGCCCAGACTATCGACAACCCCATCAACTTTGGCAGATCGATGCCGCTGCTGGTGCGCGAAGACATCGCCCTGTGCACCGCGGCTGAAACGGCTCTCAAGCCTGATTTTAAAGTTAACGGGCAGCAGTTCTATTTCTGGTATCCGGAATCAGGATTCGGCAAAGGCCTTACCAGCGAAGGGCTCAAGGCCTTCACTTCTGCTATCGGCAACAGCAATCTGAAAAGCGCCGAAGCGGCCGGCAGCATGCTGATCAAAAAGCTTGAAAGCAGCAAAGAACCTCTGACACTGAGCCGCGCCAACAATGAAACTTTTGCAATCCCGGCAGCAGTCGCCATCGACCTGATCAATGCCAATCTGACAACCCTCAAGGCAATTATCGAAAAAAATCCTGAAGCACTCGAAAAGAAAATCAACGACATGCAGCCCGGCTATACCAGGCCATTTCTGATGTTCAATCTCGCAAGTCTTTATGAAAGTCAGAAAAAGTCAGGGCCGGCAAAGCTGTGGTATGAAAAAGCCATCAATGAAATACCGGCCTGGCCACTTGCAGAAACCAGTCTGAAGCGGCTCAAAAAATAATCAGCAGGAGAAAGCAGATGTTGTGGTTTTTTGCTTTTACAACCGTCGGAATCGCGATCTTCGCCATGTTTCTGGCGCTGCACCGCATATTCAGAATGCCATTCATGCAGATACTGGGCGGAACCGCCGTTCTGAGCCTGTGCGGCTGGCTCGCTACCCGCGCCGGCCTCTAAACTGTCTGCTTTAACCTTCGCAATCAAATCGATCGACCGGCAAAAAAGCAGCTCAACCAATTCAGATTGAGCTGCTTTTTTTCAGTATGTGATCCGAAGTACAGTCTTAGCCGAGATCATTGGCGTGCAGCCAGCGCTCGGCATCGAGAGCCGCGATGCAGCCGGTGCCGGCAGCGCTGATCGCCTGGCGGTAATGTGGATCGGTAACGTCGCCGCAGGCGAAAACGCCATCGATATTGGTGGCTGAAGAAGGCGACTGGACCTTGATATAGCCTTTCTGGTCAAGATCGAGTGCCCCGCCAAGAAAGGCGGTATTGGGTGTGTGACCGATAGCCATGAACAGCCCTTTGCACGGGTAATCGCTGATTTCACCTGATTTGACGTTCTTCAGTTTCACGCCTTCGGTAAACTGTGTCCCATAGACTTCTTCAAGAACCGAATCGAAAATGATCTGAATTTTCGGGTTATCGAAAGCCCTTTTCTGCATGGCCTTGCTGGCCCTGAATTCATTGCGGCGATGGATCAGAAGCACTTTAGAAGCAAACCTGGTCAGAAAAATCGCCTCTTCAATCGCAGAGTCACCGCCACCGATGACGGCAATGATCTGGTTGCGAAAGATCGGCAGAGCGCCATCGCAGGTCGCGCAGGCTGAAATACCCTTGCCCCAGAATTTTTTAACGCTCGGCAGATCGAGTATCTGAGCGCTGGCACCGGTCGAAATGATTACCGAATGAGCGGTAACCGTGCGACTGCCGGTTTTAAGAGTGAATGGCCGTGATGAAAAGTCGACCGATTCGATGTCTTCCATGATGAACTCAGTGCCGAAACGTTCAGCCTGTTTTTTCATGCGGCTGATAAGTTCGGGCCCGTCGACCCCTTCCGGAAATCCCGGAAAATTTTCAACTTCGGTCGTGGTCATCAGCTGACCGCCGGGCTGGCCACCTTTCATGAAGCCTTCGATCACCAGCGGTTGCAGGTCGGCACGGGCGGCATAAATTGCCGCTGTCAACCCGGAAGGGCCAGAACCAACGATTACCAGTTTCTTTGCCATGTGTCTGTCTCCTGAATTGTGGTATGATTTGGGCGATTATAACCCAATCCCGAGACAAGCGCAAAATTTTGCATTTGCCCGTTGAATGTTATAAGCTGCGATTTAATCAATGTTCTGGAGGTCGCCATGAAAAAAGTCACTTTAACGGTACTTATGTTTCTATTTTTAGGCCTGTTGTCGGCAGTTTTTGCCGGTGATAACGCCGACCTTACCCCAGAAGAAGCCTTCGGGCGAATGTTTTCGCAGGAAAGAGTCTCGGTGAATGCCATGTTCACAGAAGAATTCCTCAAAACTGTCACCGAAAAACGCCTGCATGAAATCATCAGCTTTTACCAGAATGAAGTCGGCAGTTATACCCGCGTCGAAACTGTAAAAGAAGGCTTCAAACTGCATTTTGTCAAAGGCACCGTGCCTGCCAGTCTCAAGATCAACGAAAAGAATCTGATCAGCGGCCTCTGGTTCGGCGTGCCGGAAAAATCAGAAGACAGCTTCGCCGCAATCGTCGAATCTTTCAAAAAAAGCCCTGACCGCAACTCTTTCTGTGTATTGCGCTACAAGCTTCCGGCCACTGCCGAAGCCGGTCAGACTGCCGCAAGCCAGAGCGACGCTCTGCAACCGGAAGTGGTGGCAGAGCTCAATTCTGAACAACCCATGGGTATTGGCTCAACTTTCAAGCTGTATCTGCTCAGGGCTCTTGAAGACGATGTGGCCGCCGGCCGCCGCAGCTGGAACGACATAATCGAACTGCGCGAAGACTGGAAATCTTTTCCGAGCGGCATTCTGCAGGACTGGAACCCTGGCAGCCGCCACAGTCTCGAAACCCTTGCCGGCCTGATGATTTCGATCAGTGACAACACCGCCACCGATCACATTTTCAACCTGCTCGGCGTCGAGACAGTAAGAAAGTATCTGCCCGAAACCTGTAAAGACACATTCAACACCAGTCAGCTGCTGAAAATGAAGTTTTTCTACCCTGAAAAGGCAGCTGAATTTATCAAAGCAGAGCAGAAAGGCAAAGACGCCATTCTGCGCGAGATGGACAGCATCATTCCGTCTTCGATCGCATCTTATTCTTCAATTTACTCTCTGAACACCCCGGTTCTGATCGACGAACTCGAATGGTTTGTCAGCACCCGAAAGCTTTGTGAGACAATCTGGACGCTGCGCGACAGCACCCGTATCAGAATCAATGCCGCTTCAGGCCTGGTAAACCGCGCAGACTGGCATATTGCCGGCTTCAAAGGCGGCAGTGAACCTGGAGTTCTCAATTATACCTGGGTTTTGCAGAAAACCCCGACAAGCCCGATCTATACTGTTTCCTGTACAGCCAACAACAGCATGAAAATGATTTCGACCGACGAATTCAACCTCGCCGTAACCCGTATTCTCAATCTGCTGAAAAATGAAAAATAAATCTTCAGAAGCTTATTGAAACAAGGATATTCTGCATAACGAACGCCGGCCTTCCGACCGGCGTTCGTTTTTTATCTGATAAATAAAAAAATCCAGCGCCGGTACATTGACGCTTTCCTGATCGATTCTTATACTTGAAGAAAAATCGACAATTTCGACCAGCATTTTCTGGAGGTCGCTTATGAAAAAATCTAATTCGGTAATCAGATCCTGGGCAGTTGCAGCAGCCATGGTAATGGTTCTGGCAGGGGCAAACCTGGCCGGTGCCGCCAGCATCCCCCAGGAAGTCGAAGAACTGCGCATGAAATACGAGCGCCTGTACCAGCAGTATACCCAGGCACTCAGCGATGCAAAAAGCAGTGCTGCCGCTGAACTTGGTAAAGAAGTCGAAGTGGCCAAACGCCGCTACGAAGAAGCCAGAAAGGCTCTGACCCCATCGCAGAAAACCCAGGAAAAAATAAAAGAAACCGCCGAAACGGTCAAAAACACCGTCGACAAGCTTTTCTCGACAGGTGACAAGAATGAAACCCCAACTGCGGTTGCCAGCAAAGAGCTGCCCGGTTACGGCGACCTCAAGATCAGTATCGATGGTGACAACTACTGCGGCCAGTTTGCCATGACCTCCATGTTTAATGGCATGGGCATTGCCAAAGATCCGCAGAAAATTTATCAGGATACCAACCCGGCCGGTATTTTCACCGGGCCGCCAACCATCGTTGAATATCTCAACATGAACGGTGTCGATGCCTCACAGAAGCATAATGCCAGTCTCAGTGATCTGACCCGCAAAATCGACGCCGGCCTGCCGGTAATCGTGCTGATGAATTCAGGCGGCGGAGTTCCGCACTGGGTTAATATCTATGGCTACAACACCGATGCCGAAGGCAAGGTGGTTTCTCTCAAAATGCGTGACTCTTACTGGGGTATCAGCAAGGGCTACGAAATGGATGTTGAAAGATTCAAAACCGCCTGGAACGACCCGGTTGGAAACAAACTGCCGAACAGTCTGCTGGGTTACAGCAATCTGATGATCGACATCAAAGGCACCCGCGAGCCGGCACAGTCACCTTCAGCGCTTAACTTCAATTTCAACACCGCGATGGAAGACAACATGTCGAGCGGTATAAATGATGTGGTAACCGGCTTCAAACGTATCGCTCCGATGCAGCTGGCCGGCGGGATCACCAAATGTGTTCTTGGTATTCCGGGCACCGTTCTCGGGGTAACCGCCAAGGGCATCAACAAGCTCGGCGATATGACAGTAGACTGGGGCAAAGCACGTCTCGACAAGGGCGGTTTCGGCAACACTCTGCTCGGCGGTAGCGCCGTAGTTGGCGGCAGCGTGGTCAAGGCAGTCGGTTACGTTGCCAAAGCTTCCGGCAACCTGCTCTCAGGCGTCGCCACCATGGCCGGCAACTTTACCAAGAAGCTCGGCTACGTCTTTGCCCGCTGAGCCAATCTGAATCATGGGATTATTCGCAGGTCTTTCAACCGCATACGTAATGTTTGCCTTTGCCTTTCAGGCAATAGCTCTGGGCTTTATTAGCCTTGACCCACGCTGTCAGGCGCGCCGCGTATTGTGGCTGCTGCTGACTCTTGCCACTGGCCCGCTCGGCCTGCTGGTATACTTTCTCAAGGGCCGAAACTGAAATGTATCTGCCGACCGGGGCTGTCAAATCGCGACAGTCCCGGTTTTTTTATGCTTTTATTATTGTTAAGCATGCACCAATCCATTAATATGAATAAAATGATGAAAGGTGCAGAAAAATGGGAAAGAACAAACTTTTCAGGCTGCTGGCCTGTATGTTGGTATTTTCTCTTGCGACAACTACAATAACCATGGCCAGAAACGGATACCGCGAACCCGCCCGCAATATTACCAGAATTGTCGACACCCCGAATCCGCCGCAGATAAGCGTCAGTCCGGCAGGTCAGCATGCTCTGCTCGTCGAATACACAACGCAGCTCAGCCTCGAAGACCTCGCCGAACCACAGGCAAAGCTTGCCGGCATCAGAATTCTCACCAGATACAATATTCCGCGGCGCAGCTATTTCGTTCAGAGTATGAAGCTGCTCGACCTGACCAGCGGTCAGACAAAACCCATCGAATTGCCGGCTGGCGCAAAATTCGGGTTTCCGATCTGGTCGCCGGATGGCAAACTGCTGGCGGCCTCGTGGTATAAAAAGGGTGGCTCTGAAATATGGGTTTTCGACCCATTCAAAGGCACCGGCAGATGCATAACCCCACCCCGGCTGAATTCGGTTCTCATCGGGCCATCATGGTGGAGCCGCGACAGCCGACACCTGTTCGTACCCCTCTGGCCGGAAAAGCGCGGCGAACCGCCTGAAGCTCCGATCATTCCTGAAAGCCCCGAAATTCAGGAAACCGACGGCAAAGTCTCACAGGTGCGCACCTACCAGGATCTGCTTCAGACCGACCATGACGAGCGGCTTTTCGAATATTATGCCACCTCGCAGGTCTATCGCTACGACGTAAAAACAGGCAAAGGCAGTAAATTCGGCAAGCCCGGGCTGCTCAGCCACATCAATACTTCGCCTGATGAAAAATACTCGATCGTTAAAATCATCGAAAAGCCCTTCTCACGCACCGTGCCGGTCAATCTTTTCGCGCACCGTTACGAGCTCTGGGACAGTTCAGGCAAATTTCTAAAAATACTGGCGCAGATTCCGGTCGGCGAAGAGATCCCGATCGAGGGCGTTAAAGAAGGCATGCGCAACCCCTTCTGGCAAAAAATGCGCCCGGCGACCATGTGCTGGATCGAAGCCCTTGACGGCGGCGACCCCAATCGCACGGCCGATTTCAGAGATGTTATCATGGCCCACGACGCACCATTTGAAGGCAAACCGCGCGAAGTCATCAAGCTGCCGATGCGCTATTCCGGCCTCGATCATCTCGAACGCGAAAACCTGGCGCTCGCCTGGGATTACGACCGTGACACCCGCTGGATAAAAGCACGCCTGATCGATATGGGCCGCAGTAATATCGCCTCTGAATGCCAGATTATTTTCTCACGCAATTATTACGACCAGTATCAGGATGAAGGCAGCCTGGTTTACCGCATGCGGCCTGATGGGCAGACGGTCGGCATCATTGAAAATGGCGACTGGATCTATCTTGAAGGCAAAGGCGCCACTCCCGAAGGTTTCAGACCATTCCTGGTAAAAATGAACCTGTACACCCATGAAAAAATCGAGTTATTCAGATCGGGTCTCGAGGCCTACGAAAGCTTCATCGAATTTGCAGACCCGCAGCATACACGTATCGTAACTGCCCGAGAAGATATCGAAACGCCACAGAACTATTTTATCAGGCCGATAGAAGCGAATCGGGTCGGCAGCCCGGTTGCCCTCTCAAACTTCGAGGCGCCGGCGCCAGAATTGAAAAAAGTACGCAAAGAACTGATAAAATACGAACGCAATGACGGAGTTCCGCTCAGCGGCACTCTTTATTACCCTCTCGACTACAAACCCGGGCGCCGTTACCCGACGATTGTCTGGGCCTATCCGCGTGAATATACCGACGTGGCGACCGCCGGCCAGGTCAGGTCGGCAACCAACCGCTATGCCCGTATCAGCGGCACCTCGATTCTCTTTTTCGTGCTGCGCGGCTATGCAGTTCTCGATAATGCCGAGATACCTGTAGTTGGCGACCCGCTGACCGCCAACAACACTTTTGTACAGCAGATAACCGCCGGTGCCGAGGCGGCGGTCAACAAACTCGTCGAAATTGGCATCGCCGATCGCAACCGCATCGGCGTCGCCGGCCATTCTTATGGCGCTTTCATGGTCGCCAATCTGCTGGCCCATACCGACCTTTTTGCGGCCGGCATTGCCCGCAGCGGCGCCTACAACCGCACTCTGACGCCATTTGGCTTTCAGGGCGAACGCCGCACTTACTGGGAAGCCCCTGAGATCTATACGCAAATGTCACCGTTCACCCATGCCGACAAAATCAAAGAACCGCTGCTGATGATTCACGGCGAAGACGACCCGAACCCGGGCACTTTTCCGATTCAGACCCAGCGCATGCTCGGTGCGATCAAGGGTCACGGCGGCACCGCCCGCATGGTGGTGCTACCCTATGAAGGGCACAGCTACGAGGCTCGCGAATCAATACTGCACACCCTCGCCGAAATGTTCGACTGGTTCGACAGATACGTAAAAACCCGCCGAAAATAAGTAACTTAAAATAAAATCGCCCCGCAAACTGCTGATCAGGTTGCGGGGCGTTTTATTTAAGGGTCTTAAGATCTTACGGCAGGCGCATCATGTTGATTTCGATACCCTGATTTTCGGCTGACTGAATTCTGAATTTGTATTCAGAAACCGAGATAGTCGACGGCTGCCTGATCGCATAGAATGCGGTTGCACCGGGCTGCACAGCTAAAGAATCTGGATATTTCGCATCGAACTGCACTGTTTTTTGAGGAGTTATGTTCATCGGGGTTGTATAGCGATAGATTGGGTCGATGGCCGCAAAATTCACTCCGGGTGCGCCGCGCAGACCTTCGTTTATAGCCGCATACTGCCAGTTTTTAACGATCGCAGCGAAACTGCCGGCACCAAAAACATTATTAAAGTTGGTCACGCCTGTCTTCGTGGTCTGCACGAGAGATTTGATCTTGTCGGCGCCATACTGTTCAAACAGATAAAAGTTGAACAGGCCCTTCTGACCATAATGTTCAAAAGCATAGACCGACGAATAACTGAAGCTGTCAATCGCGACTGAATGCGGGTTGCTGGCCCAATACCGGAACCTGGCGTCATTGGCGGCAGCATCGATTATCGTCTGTGAATTGTAATAGGTGGTTTTACCGTCGGCCCCACGCATGGCGCGATATCTCGCTTCAACACCCACCGACAGACTCTCGTCGAGCCACATCTCTTCAATCAGACTGTCGTAATTGCTTGTATCAGTGCGCACCACACCGTTGGGGTAAACCTTGGCGCTGTAGTTGGTCGCATGCTGCATTTCGTGCGCAATGGTTTCACGGGTGGCAGCAAGCCAGTATGCCCCCGACCACTTGGGGGTGCTCGGGCTCCAGACGCCGATCAGATCGCGCTGATTACTGTTGGTCGTTGCGCCGGGAGTCATATCGATCGAGTTGAACAGGCCGGCAAAGCCGATTTTGGCATACACCGGCGAGATCAGTATCGACAGCCGGCCATCGTTGTCGATGTCGTAAACTGAGCCATAATTACCGTTGAGAAGCGGATAAATATAGGCCTCGAACTCTTCGGCAAAATGGTTGAGATCGGCGCTGGTTACGGCATAAGTGCCGGTAACCGCGCTCAGCCCTTCAAAGCTGTCCTGGTCGACAAAGATCTTGCAGTGAGCGGTCATGCGCTCGAGTTTGCAGTTTCTGGTGATGTAAGGAAAGCCCATACCGTTTTCGATGACCGAAATCGGGTATGCGCCTCCGAGAACTTCATTGCTGTGATTTGAAGCCCGCATCGAAGCCCGCAGGTTGCCGCCGCTCTGACGCAGCGCATTGATAGTATTCTGGCGCAGTTTTTCCTCAAGACGCCCCTTAACCGCTGCCATCTGCAGCAATTCGGCATCGTCGGCTGTCAGCAGCGAGGCGTGCAGGCTTTCTTCGGGGCGCTCAGAACCGCTGAGCGAGGTTTCTGGAAAGAGCTGAACACTTTGCGCCGTTGAACCTCTATTGGTGACGGTAAGCAGGTAATTCACCGTAGCGCCGCTCTGCACCGGCAGTTTCATCGAAACGTTTGCCGCCGTATTGCTGTAGCTGTAAACCTGCTGGGATGTGGCAAGAGTGCCAACGGTGTTCGGCGCTTCGACATAGGTTCCATCGGGAGCGGGCGTGACAATACCGTCGCCACCGCCACCACCGCCGCCGCAGCCAAATACGGAAAAAATAAGAACAAGGCACAGCAGTGCCTGAAATAATCGCTTCATTTTAGAAACTGTCATCTTTTTACCAACCTTTGCAAATGAATTCACAGATATTATGCCTGTAAAGTCAGATTTTTTCCAGCGTCTTAATACAAATTAACACTTCAAAATGAGTCGGTGGCAGCATTATTGATTATTGCGGGCAAATGCTTTAGAATCGGCGACATGACCAGTAAAAATGCCATGCTCAGCAATTTCTGCCGCCAGTGCCATACGGCGGTGACTTCGAAGGCTGGTGCCTGCCCGCTTTGCGGCCTGGCCAGGCCGGTTTACAACAACCTCAACCCGATCGAAAAAGAATATCTGGCAAATCCGCCCTCGGTGCCGGCCAAGTTTCACCATCTCTGCGAAACCATCAACCCTGCTGCCAGCCTCGCGAACAACATGCTCGTCGAATTCGGAAAATACCTCAGCAACCCCGGCCAGAGCTGGCTGTTCCTCGTTGCATTTCTTGCTCTGCTGCTTGGTGGGGGCATGATGATGATGCATGTGCTGTTTCCTCTGAGCTTCATGCTGTTCTGGGGCGGCATGGTTTTCAGCGCCTACGATGCGGTGCAATTCAGCCGGGCGGCAGCAGTTTCATTGCTGGTGCGTCGTCTGCAGATGCGCGGCGGCTCGTCGCCATATTCGGTGCATTTTCGTATCGAAGAACAGCTGACCCAGATGTTTTCGAGCCTGCAGCTGGTATTGAATTCATTTTTCGACAAAAACTGGTCGGGCCCGCAGATCGAAATGCAGGCGGCGGCCGAAGGTTTTCTGCAGGCTGCCAGAACCATTACCGCCCGCATTCAGAAGTTTGCCCAGCTGTCGCTCGAAACCTCTTCGATCATCTGGCGCAACAATGTTTATTCGATAGTTGCCGACCCGAAAACCAGCTACCAGGAAAAGGTGGTCGCCATCGCCAATAAGATCAGAGAAGCCGAAGCGCTCATCATGCGGTTCCGTTGGATGATGCATCTCGACAAGACCTGGCAGATCATGGAAAGACACCTTTCCGGCGAAACCGGCTTCAATTCGAGCCAGGACCGCCGGGCCGCCGTCAATGAAACTTTTCTTGGTCCGCACGGGCCACTTACCGAAGCCTACTATGGCAACTTCGAGCATGTTCCGTTCGAGCTGCCTTTCATAATGCGCTTCTTCTGGCATCAGCAGCTGCCGCCACACCCACTGCCCGCCGAAGAACTGGCGGCTGAACTACCGCAGACCCGCGAACTTTTCGAAAGTATCGAACAGGTGCGGCGGTTAAAAACCAAACTCGAAGAACAGATGATTCTCGACTGCACCGCTATGGCGGTTTCAAATGCTGCCGGCCAGGAAAGTACCGCCCTCGAAGCCCGCGACCTTCAGCGTTTTCAGCTTTACTCGCAATATCTCGACATCCCCAAATTTCAACCTGATTCTGAAGAACTGCAGAACCGGGTCGATCGGCTGAAAGCACAGCTCAAGGTCTGAGCAGGATAAACACGGATAAAATAAAATACAGGCCACGGATGAACACTGATAAACACAGATAAGCCCGGAGAAAAGAAAAAAATTTAATCGGGCAAATCAGTGGTCTGGCAGCGGTCAGAAAAGGCTATCTGTGTACATCCGTGTCAATCCGTGGCTGATTTATTCTTTAACAGTTCCGTTTTCAGGCATCGGTGTTAATCAGCGGCCAGTATTGACATTGCAACTGCGGGGCTGTAAGCTGACCGCATGACATTGCAGGCAGAAAATCACCCCACCCCGCAGCAATTTACCGTACAGCTGCTTGCACCATATAAAAAGTATCTGCTGTATGGCATGGCATCGCTCATCATCGTTGACGTTGCCGACATCATGCCACCGGTTATTCTCAAATACGCCATCGACAGCATCGAACGCGGTCAAAATTTCGCCACCCTCGCCTGGTGTGGTCTGGCACTGTTGCTGACCGCCGCTATTCAGGGCGTTTTCAGGTTTTTCTGGCGGCAGTTTTTTCTCGGCACCTCACATAATTCAGTATACGACCTGCGCAAGGCGCTGTTCGCACATCTGCTCAAGCTGCCGTTCCATTATTTCAGCCGCACCCGTACCGGCGATATCATGTCGCGGCTGACGAACGACATTCAGGAAATACGTTTCATGCTCGGCATCGGCATTCTCGTCGTGCTCGATGCCTCTTTCTATTTTCTCACCGTGCCGTTCATCATGCTGTGGCTGTCGCCAAAACTGACACTGATCACCATGACGCCGTTCATCATGATCCCGGTAATGGTAGTGATGGTGAAAAACTCAATTCACAACCGGTCCAGGGATGTACAGGCAAGGCTGTCCGACCTTTCCTCACGCGCCGAAGAAAACCTTTCCGGCGTCAGAGTGATCAAGGGCTTTCGCATTGAAGAAAGCGAAATCAGCCGTTTCAATCGCTGCGGTCTTGAATTTGTGCGCGACAAAATCAAACTGGCCAATATTGAATCGTTATTTCACCCGGCTCTCGATCTGGTGGTAGCCTTCGGCATGGTCGTACTGCTCTATTTCGGCGGTAACATGGTCATTGCCGGCGGTATCACTCTTGGGTCGTTCATCGCCCTCGAATCATACATGCTCAAGCTCAGCTGGCCAATGATGGCGATTGGCTGGATCATCAACATCTATCAGCGCAGCATGGCCTCGATGGAGCGCTGTCTGCAGATTCTGCGCGAGCCGCCGGCAACCGCAGCCGATCAGCAGCAGACCGAGCCCACCGGCACAGGCGCGGCCATCGAAGTCAGTGACCTGTCATTCACCTATCCAGAAGCGGCACAGCCGGGATTGAAAAACATCAGCTTCAAACTTGGAGAAGGGCAGACGCTCGGCATCACCGGGCCGGTTGGCAGTGGCAAGAGCACTTTATTGCGACTGCTGATGAAGATGTTTCACCCGGGCAGCGGCCAGATAAAAATCGGCAATGTGGATGTGGCACAGATTCCGTTGAAAAGTCTGCGCGAGCTGTTTGCCTACGTGCCCCAGGAAACCTTTCTATTCTCGGAATCGATACGCGAAAACATCCTTTTTTCTCAGGAAAACAAAGACCAGCCCGATGTCGCCCGCAGTTTTGCTGACCGGGCAGGGCTTGGCAGTGATCTGCGCGATTTTCCAGATGGTCTCGAAACGATGCTGGGCGAACGCGGTGTCAACCTTTCTGGCGGTCAGAAACAGAGAGTATCACTGGCAAGGGCCCTGGCGGCCGCGCGGCCAATTTTGATTCTCGATGACTGCACCAGCGCCGTCGATACTGAAACAGAGCAGAAAATACTGGCCAGTCTCAGACAGAACGCCCGCCGCAGCACCTGCATAATCGTTTCGCACCGCATGGTGAGTCTGCAGAATGCAGATCTGATCATCTATCTCGACAATGGCGAAATTGCTGAAATGGGCACGCATCAGCAGCTGCTCGAAAAGAACGGCCGTTATGCCAGAGCCTGGCAGCGGCAGCGTCTCAAAGCCGAACTTGAAAAGAGCTGATCATGGATGATTCATATTTTAACGAAGATGATATAAAGGCGCCAGCCTGGGACAGCGGGCTTGCCTGGAGAATGTGGCCTTACCTGCGGGTCTGGCGGTCACACTTTATCGTTGCCGTGGTTCTGGTGCTTCTTGGCACCGCGGTGCACATCGGGCTGCCGCTGATTCTTGGCAAAGCTGTAGATCTTGGCATTAAAGGCAAAGATTACGGGCTGCTTCTGCATTATGTCATACTCTACGCAGCCGGGCACACAGCTGTTTTCGTGCTTTCCGCCGCCCGCAGCTGGCTGTTGCAATATACCGGCCAGAGAGTGCTGCACGACCTACGCAATGCACTGTTTACACACATACAGAAGCTTCCGATCAGCTTTTTCGACCGCACGCCGGTCGGCAGACTGGTTACCCGCATCACCAATGACGTCGCGACACTGGCCGAGCTTTTTTCTGCGGCGCTGATCAATGTCAGCAGTGAAATCTGCATTTTATTCGGCATCGGCGGCATGATGCTGGCCCTGCATTTCAAGCTGGGGCTGGCGGCACTGATAACCACTCCGGGTCTTTTTTACATCGCCTGGTTTCTCAAGGTAAAAATGCGCGACGCTTTCAGGCTCGCCCGGGCAAAACTGGCAACCATGAACGCATCGCTGGCCGAAAACGTTTCGGGCATGAGCGTCATTCACATTTTCAATCAGGAACCGGCCCGTGAAGCCAAGTTTGATCAGATGAACCTCGAACTGCGCGATGCCGAACTGACATCGGTTTTCTACAACTCTTTCTTTGTGCCGGCGGTGACGGTTTTTACCGCCATTACCCTGACGGTCGTCATAGTCTATGGAGGCTGGCTGGTCAGTCGCAACGAAATCAGCATGGGCCTGCTGATCACTTTCATTGCCTATACCCAGGCCTTTTTCGACCCGGTGCGCCAGATCAGCGAAAAGATTTCAGTATTTCAAAGCGCCATGGCTTCAGCTGAGCGGGTTTTCGCACTGATCGACGAGCAACCTGAACCAGATCTGCTCGCAGGCGAAGAATTCAAAACCCTGCATGAAGGTATAGAATTCAGAAACCTCAATTTTGCCTACACGCCGGACAAGCCGGTTCTTAAAGGTCTGAGCTTCAAGATCAGAAAGGGTGAACGTCTGGCAATCGTCGGGCATACCGGCGCCGGCAAAACTACCCTTGCATCTCTGCTCAAGAGATTTTACGATTATCAGGATGGTGATATATTAATCGATGGCGTCGATCTGAGAAAGTTTTCCCGCACCTCACTGCGCCTCAAGATCGGCTTGATCCAGCAGGACGTCAACATTTTTTCAGGCACCCTGCTCGAAAATATTTTTCTGGCCGACGACCGCTTTGATAATCAGAAATTTGATAATATCATCAAAGAATTAGAAATGGAAAGTTTGATAAGCAAATTGCCAGAAGGTATAAACACCCAGATATATGAGCGCGGCAGTAACATTTCGGCGGGACAGCGCCAGCTGATCGCATTTTCGCGGGCTCTGGCGACCGACCCCGAAATTCTCATACTTGACGAGGCAACCTCTTCTGTCGATTCTGAAACCGAAGCGATCATTCAGAAGGCGGTGCAGCGGCTGACCAGCCAGCGCACCAGTCTGATAATAGCGCACCGGTTGTCGACAATAAGGAACTGTGACCGGATACTGGTCCTGCACAACGGCAGACTTGTCGAGCAGGGCAGTCACGAAGAACTGCTGGCAGCGAAGGGGCATTATCACAAACTTTATGAACTGCAATTCTCAAGTAATGGTGGCAATTAAAGAATCGAAGAGAAGCACAACCGGGAACCGTATATGAATCAATCGACCGAATCTTCTCACCCGCGTGCCAGAACCAATGGTTTCAGGCCCGCCCGCCGAGATTCCAGTTTTTGCAGGAACTAAGAAGAAACCGGCAATTTAAATATGACAACTGGCCAGCATCGATCTGCAAGCAATTGAGCCGTTGCAACCAGGCTCAAGTTTTGAGCAAGCAAAGGAAAGTTAAATGAAAAAACCAGCTGCCGACATCGACAGTTTTATTGAATCTTTAAGAGAAACGCCCGAAGGCGACCTTTTCAACCCCTGGTGGCAGAATGACCCGGAAAATGACGACTACACGAACTCAAGCGAAATAAGAAGACATCAGCTGAAATTTTACCTGCAGGAACGCCTCGGGCGCGCTCGATTTTTGCTGATCGGCGAAGCACTCGGCTACCAGGGAGGTCATTTTTCCGGAATCGCAATGACATCGGAAAGAATGTTGCTTGGCAAACAGAAAAGCAAAGGCATCCTGCCGGAACACATCTTCACCTCGATGATGCCCTGCCGCACCAGCAGAGAATCGATTAAACCGGATGGTTTCAATGAACCCACAGCAACAATTGTCTGGAGCCACCTGCTTGCCTCCGGCCTCAACCCTTACGATTTCGTCATCTGGAATGCCCTGCCCTGGCACCCATGGCAGAAAACCCGCGGTTTGCTGTCGAACCGCACCCCCACCGACAAAGAATTCGCAGCCGGGCACGCAAAACTTGCAGACCTGATAGCGATTCTCAAGCCCCGACAGCTGGTCGCAGTCGGAGAAAAGGCTGCCATCCAGTTGAACAGCATGGGGCTTGCATTTGCCAAAGTAAGACACCCGGCAAACGGCGGTGCGGTAAAATTCAGAGAACAGTTTTCAGCACTGCTTAAAACAGCTTGATTGCGGCAAAAATCCGGCAGCGCTCAGTGATTTTATTCAGCTGCCACCGAGTGATTTTTTGATGCGCTCAGGGGTATTCTTTATATAATCGCCGAAGCGATCCCAATGGTAGATATAAACGGTTCTCTGACTCGGCATTCCTGATGCGTTGGTGTAAACCTCGGTGGTAATTTCGAGGGTATTGCTGTTGACAAAAATGTAATAAAAAACGCAGGCCAGAGCGAAGATAAAAATCACCGGCTTGAAAAATGCGTGCATAAAACCTCGACTGCTTGTATTGCCCTCTTTTTAAACGCACATCGAACCAAAAGGGCAGAGCGTTACAAATATACCATGAGCAAAGCCGTGAAGCAGAAAAAGTTGATTTTCTATTGTGGTTGCGGCATGGGAATGATATTTTATCGTCGGTGCTGCTGTAAAATCTGCGGCATTTTCAAAATGATTTTCTGGTGGTTTTATGGCTATTTATCTGGTACAGCACGGGCAGGCAGTCTCGGAAGAAAATGATCCACAAAGACCTCTCGCGGCCATCGGCATTAAAGAAACTTCACATATCGCAAGCGTTGCCGAGTATTACATGGTGCCGGTCGAGCTGATTATTCACAGCGAAAAGCTGAGAGCCCGGCAGACGGCTGAAATTTTCGCCAACAAGCTCAAGCCGGTGCACGGGCTGCAGCAGTCGCCAGACATGGCGCCAGACAGCGATATCATGCCGATCGTCGAGAAAATCAGAAACAGCGAAAACCTGATGTTGATCGGGCATCTGCCATTTCTTCAGAAACTTCTTTCATTCCTTCTGACCGGCAGCAGCGATTATCAGATGATGAAATTCCAGTATTCCGGTATTATCTGCCTTGAAAAAGACGGCAAATCAGACAGATGGCAGATTAAATGGACCCTTTCAAGACATATAAGCTGAGCCTGAGCAGCAATTATTGTCCGTAAACCTTCAACGAAACTTTTACAGGAGTCAGAAATGCACACAGAATATCATTCATGGCACAGTCACAGCATCGGTCACGAAATGCGCCTCAAAGTCTACGGGCACTATGGTCGGCCGCTGCTGGTTTTTCCCTGCGCCGGCGGCACTTTTCATGAATTCGAAGACTTTGGCATGCTCGACATCGTGCGTGAGCATGTTGAGCAGGGCCGCCTGAAGGTTTTCTGTGTCGACAGTATCGACAACGAAGCGATTCTGCGCAAAGACGGCCACATGGGCGATAACGTCTACCGCCACGAAGCTTATGACGGTTATATCGTCAACGAAGTCGCACCCTTTATCCGCAATCATTGCCAGAGCAACTGTAAAATCGCGCTGACCGGCAACAGCATGGGTGCCTATCATTCGGTTAATTTTCTGCTCAGACACCCTGATGTTTTCGATGCCTGCATAGCTCTTGCCGGCATTTACTCGCTCAGACAGGTCGTTGGCGATTATTTCGACCAGAACGTCTATTTCAATTCACCGGTCGATTATCTGCCGAATCTCAACGACCCGTGGTTTCTCGATCAGCTCAGACAGGCACGCATTATTGTCTGCACCGGCCAGGGCGCCTGGGAATATCCAGAAGATACGATCCGGCTCAAGCAGTTGTTCGAGGAAAAGGGCATTCCGGCATGGGTAGATCTCTGGGGGCACGATGTCAACCATGACTGGCCCTGGTGGAAAATCATGCTGCCGCATTTCCTGCCACACATTCTCTGGTGAGCGATAAAGAGAGGCGCCAGTTGCCACCGGTAAAAAAGAAAACTGATCCAGCAGTGCTCAGGCAACCAGATTATGGTGTCTATGCACGATTTTACGATCATTTCGAGCTTGACGGGCGTAGTGAATCGAAAGAACTCAACGTTTTTCTCGATGAGCTTTTCAGCCTGAACGGTGTCAAAACGGTCGTCGATTTTGCATGCGGCACCGGGGCTCAGTGCATCGGTCTGGCGAAAGCCGGGTATCAGGTTACCGCCTGTGATCTGAACCCTGAAATGCTGAAAATTGCAAAAATCAAAGCCCGCAAAACACCGGTCAAGTTCATGGCCGGCGACATGCGCGACTGTAATCCGGGCTGTTTCGATGCGGCAATCTGCATATTCAATGCCATAGGGCATCTTTCTAAGGCCGACTGCCGTCTGTTTTTCGCCAACGCCCTGCAACATCTCAATCCTGGCGGGCTTCTCGTCATTGACATTCTTAATTTCAAGGCGATGGCCGCCGGCATTTTTCGTGATTACAAATATATGAGCCGTGAAGCCATCATCGACGGCATGCTGGTGCATCACGTCAGAAACTGCTCGCTGAGCCGAAAGACGGCACAAATTACTGTCAAATCTGTCACGCGCTGGCAGGATGGCTTCAACCCGCCCCAGGAACTGCACGAAGACTGGCAGATGCAGATTTATGATGATGAAGAACTCCTCGCCATGCTTAAAGACGCCGGATTTGCCGACATTCAACTGTTTGGCCCGACCGGCAGCGATTTCTCTTCAGACACTTCAGACAGCATTCTGGCAATCTGCCAGAAAAGCAGATAGAAAGGAACACAACACATGACAAAAGCACGCGCACGCCATATTCTCGTCGAAACCCGAAAAGAATGCCTCGAACTGCTCGAACGCATCAATAATGGCGAAGATTTCGCCGTACTTGCCGGCAAACATTCAAAATGCCCATCAGGCAAAAAAGGCGGGGATCTCGGCGAATTTTCACCGGGCATGATGGTAAAGGAATTTGACAAAGTAGTTTTTTCAGGTAAGATTGGCGATGTATATGGGCCGGTCCAAACTCAATTTGGCTTTCACCTTATAGAAATCATCAGCCGGAGTTGACCCGATCCCCTGAAAAGAACTTCGAGGAAAGCACATGAATATAACCGTATGGGGCTGCAGAGGAACTTTACCGACGCCGGGGCCGAACTCTCTCAAATACGGCGGGCACACCACCTGCCTGGAGATACGCAACAAGACAGGGTTTCCCACCATCATCGATGCGGGTTCCGGCCTGCGCAACCTCGGTAAAAAGCTTCTGCAGGAGAATGGCAGCAACGAACTCTGCCTGATGCTTACCCATTCACACTGGGATCATCTCATGGGCTTTCCATTCTTTCTTCCAGCTTATTTCAGCCGGTTCAAGATCAATGTCTGCGGCATTCAGTCAGCGCGCAATTACATGTGCCAGGCACTGGCGCGGCAGCTTGAGGCACCGTATTTTCCGGTCGATTTCGAACAGCTGAAAGCACAGTTCAATTTTGGCTGCAGCGGCCCCGGGTGTGGTTCATGCATGCACATGAAGGTCGAGACCATTCAGCTCAGTCACCCGAACGGCGGTTTTGGTTTCAAATTCACCGAAGACGGGAAACAGTTTGTTTTTCTCACCGACAATGAGCTTGGGCATCGCCACCCCGGCGGGCTTCTTCCCTATGAATATGGCGACTTCGCCAAAGGCGCTGATCTGCTGTTTCACGACGCGCAATACACAGACGCCGAGTATGAAAAAACAAAAACCTGGGGGCATTCGACCTATAACCAGGTTTTGAAACTGGCCATGGATGCCAAAGTGAAGCGTCTCGGGCTGTTTCATCACGACCCCGACCGAACTGACGCCGAACTCGATCAGATAGTAGCCGAACTGCGGCAAAAAGTCGCGGCAGCCGGCAGCAACCTTGATATTTTTGCTGTTTTCGAGGGTATGCAGATAGAACTGGAGTAGCAGAGTATGCACGTAAAGCCCGGGAACCCCTACCCTCTGGGAGCGAACTGGGATGGAAAGGGCGTCAATTTTGCCCTTTTTTCTGAAAATGCCGAAGGTGTCGAGCTTTGTCTTTTCGATCAGGAACGCAACGAAACCCGCATAGCGTTGCGACATCGCACTGCTTTTGTCTGGCACATCTACATTGAAGGTCTGCAACCGGGTCAGCGCTATGCTTACCGGGTGCATGGCCAGTATAAACCAGAAGCCGGACTGCGTTTCAATCCACGCGTTCTACTTATGGATCCTTACGCCAAAGCTCTCGATGGCACTGAAAACCATGAGGCCGGTCTGTTTGCCTACAATATCTTCAGTTCAAAAAAAGATCTCGAAATCAGCACTGAATATGCTTCTGGCACCCCACTCGGCATTGTCATCGAGAACGACTTTGAATGGAACGGCGACCGTCACCCGAAACTGCCGTTTCACCGAACGATTCTCTATGAAACGCACGTCAGAGGCATCAGCATGCTCCACCCTGATGTACCAGAAAAATTGCGCGGTACTTATGCCGGGCTCGCTTCTGAGCCGATCATCGATCATCTCAAGCAGCTCGGGGTTACGACAATCGAACTGCTGCCGGTGCATCAGCATATCGACGACCCGTTTCTTTATGAAAAGGGGCTGAAAAACTACTGGGGCTACAGCACTCTTTCATTTTTCGCCCCGGAAATCCGCTACAGTTCAGACAAATCACCAGGCGGCGCAGTGCGCGAATTCAAACAGATGGTGAAAAAGCTGCACCGGGCTGGCCTCGAGGTAATCATTGACGTTGTCTACAATCACACCTGTGAAGGCAACCACAATGGCCCGACCATGAGTTACAAAGGCATCGACAATCCGACTTACTACCGCCTGGCCCGCGACAACAAAAGGTTATACAAAGATTACACCGGCACCGGCAACACCATCAACGTCGTGAGCCCGCAAACACTTCAGTTGATCATGGACTCACTGCGCTACTGGGTAACTGAAATGCACGTAGACGGTTTCAGATTCGACCTCTGTTCGACTCTTGCACGCGAAATGCATTACTGGAATCAGCTTTCGAGCTTCTTCACCATTATCCACCAGGATCCGGTCATCAGTCAGGTCAAGCTGATCGCTGAACCCTGGGATGTCGGGGAAGGCGGTTATCAGGTCGGTAATTTTCCGGTGCTCTGGGCCGAATGGAACGCCAAATATCGCGATGTAATCCGCTCTTTCTGGAAAGGCGACGGCGGCTTTGCCGGCGAGGTAGGCTACCGGCTCACCGGCAGCAGCGATTTGTATGAAAATGATGGCCGCAGACCGTATATGAGCGTCAACTTCATTACCGCCCACGATGGCTTTACGCTGCGCGACATGGTCTCTTACAACGAGAAGCATAATCACAACAACCTTGAAAACAACCGCGACGGGCATGACGACAATCGCTCATGGAACCACGGGCACGAAGGCGAAAGCAGCGACACATTCATCAGACGTCTGCGCAACCAGCAGATGCGCAACATGCTGGCAACCCTGCTGTTTTCACAGGGGACACCGATGCTGTGCGGCGGTGATGAGATCAGGCGCACGCAGCGCGGTAACAATAACGCATACTGTCAGGATAACGAAATCAGCTGGTATAACTGGAATCTCGACGACGAAAGCCGGCAGATGTTCGATTTTGCCTGCCGGATCATTAAAATCAGGCGGGAGCATCCGGCCCTGCATCGCACCAAGTTCTTTCAAGGGCGCATGATCAGGGGTAGCAATGTGCGCGACATTATCTGGTTCAGGCCTGATGGCGGCGAAATGGACGATGAAGACTGGGCAAGCCCGAACACCCGCGGTCTGACGGTTTTTCTCTCTGGCACCGGTATCGATGATGTCGACGAGAACGGTATTCCGATTCACGACGACAATCTGCTGCTGATGCTCAACGCTTCGGTGCGTGATTTCGACTATTTTCTGCCACGTTTCGAAGCCCACTGGGAGCTGCTCATCGATACAGCTAACCCGGAAGCGAAAGAAGAGGCTGTTTCGGGTCACAAGACTCTGATGCGCGCCAGGTCTCTGAAGCTTTTCCGCTGTTGCAAGAAGGTTGATCCGCGCCCATAAGACAGTAATTATCGGGAAATTTGCCGCGAATGGGGTTTTAAGTTACAATATTCAGGCTGTGACTCTGCATTTTATTTTCTTTCTACGGAGGCAAGCTTGAAAAAACTTTTCATTTCTTTTGCGGCAACAGCCGGACTTTTCTTTAGCGGGCTAAGTGTCGCCAGTGCCGATGATGTAAATGTTTATTACGGCCCACGCGGCGGTTTCAGTAAAATCAACAATTCGCGGGTTCTGCATTTCAGCGACAAAAGCACCAGGCCGGCAACTCTTGCCAACGCCCTGGTTCACTTTATCGATGGCCTTGAGACAGGCAGCACTGCAAAAATCTGCATGTATTCGATGAGTGATTACAATACTCTCGACGAAATGATCAAGGCGGCGGCAACGAAGGGCATCAAGTTTCAACTGCTGCTCGACGGGGTTTCGACCTGGGCTCAGGCCAGCCGTGACCGTATCGTAAAAAAGGTTCAGGAAGCTGCAGATAAGGCAAAAGCAGAGAACCGGCCTTTTGATTTCAAGATTGCCGCTGTGACCACGGCTGCCATGAAGCGCAATGGCCGCGAATCAAAGCTTGAAGACGGCACCCTGATCTACGGCACCATGCACGAAAAATTCGGCGTTTTCTATGCGCCCGGCAACCCGGTGCCGCACAGCTGTTTCAACGGCAGCGCCAATATTTCGCCGACTTCCGATCAGATTTATGCCGAAAATCGCGTGTTTTTCAATGACCAGCCGGCGGTAGCACGGCAACTGGCTGAAGAATTCGCAAGACTCTGGAATGAATATTCAGAAATGCTGTTCGGTGAATGGATTCCGGAAAAATACATCGAAACCAGCCATGTGCCAGGTTATGTCAAACTGGTATTCAATTCAGAACCGGCTGACGAACTTGAGCTGACGCGCATCGACAACGAGCTTCTCAACCTGATCCGCCGGGTCGATGCCTCAGGCAGTCTCGATCTTGCCATGTTCAGTCTGACGCGCGTCGAGCTGGCCGAAGCCATTCTCAAAGCCGCCGAACGCAATCCGGAAGCAAAATTCAGACTGCTTCTCGACCACGCCCAGCTCGATGATACTGACCCGATCGAAAGCAAGCAGGGTCCATGGCTCGAAAAGAAAGCTGCCGAACTTGGCCTTAAAAATGTTCAGGTGCGTTATCGCTTCAGAATCAATGCTTATGGCCTTGATCAGGAAACGAAAAAGCCGGCACTGCTGAGTTATCTGAGTCTGTTTCTGCATCACAAAAATGTAACTGTCAACGGCCGCGAAATGGCAATCGGCAGTTACAACTGGTCAAATTCAGCCGAGTATCTCAACTTTGAGAATGTGATGATCTTCAATGGTCACTATCAGCACCATCAGAAGCTCATCGACAGCTTCAAAGCCGAATTCGATGTGCTCTGGAATTCAAGAATGCCATCAGGCCCGGTCAAAGCTCCAAGAAAAGGTGTTGCACAGACGGTTACACTCGCTGAAGGAAAAGCGCTGCATGCAAAACTGCTGAAAACCCTTGAAAAAGAAGAAAACTGCAAAGTGCTTGCCACGCTCGACCGTGAAGCCCACAAACCTTTTGCCAAGATCGTAGAAGAAACCGGTCTCAGCGAAAAGCAGGTAAAAAAGGCGATAAAAGCCCTTTCAGAAGCCGGTTTCATCATCAACTGGACAAAAGATTCAGTCGAGGGTTACTCACAGGTCGACTAGGAGCCAACAATGGAACCATTTATCATCGGCAATGCCATCATCGAAGGGCTGCCCAGGGCTACAGACGCTGATCTGCAGAAACTGGCGGCCGCCTATCGCATCAACTGTCTCGCCGGCCTGAAAAAGGCCAGCCACGGCTGGCTGGGTGCCTGTTTTTCGAGCATAGAGCTGCTGACCGCGATTTATCACCGCTATATCCGTGAGCCGCAGAAGCCTCTCTGCGACAGAGGCAGCATACACCTTTCGAAAGGGCATGCGGCAATGGCGCAATATGCGGTATTGGCTGGCATGGGCTGTTTCAGCACCGACCGGCTCACTTCTTACAAACAACTGCATGGCCTGCCGGCGCATTGCGACCGGGCAGTGCCCGGCGTTGACTCAGACAGCGGGTCACTCGGGCAGGGTCTGTCGAAGGCGCTTGGCATCGCGGTGAGCAACGCGGCAGCCGGGCATAAACACCCGGTATTCGCCATAATCGGTGATGGTGAAATGCAGGAAGGACAGCTTTTTGAAGCTTTTCTGACACTGCGCAAGCTGAACCCTGGCATGGTGGTTCCGATCATTGACCGCAATCATCTGCAATCAGACAGTCAGACTGCAGACATAAAAGATGCCGAAGACTGGGCCACGGTATTCCAGGGAATCGGGCTGCAGGTACACGAGATCGACGGGCATTCCATAAGCGAAATCTGCACCGCCATCGACCAGATTCTGCATGCCCCGCACCCCGGCGTCATCATTGCCCGGACGGTCAAAGGTGGCGGATCGGCCGTCACCGGCATGCCCTACAATACCGCAAGGCGAGCCGGCAAATGGCACGGCGCCATTCCTGACGACCGTGAATATCTGGCCATTGTCCAGGAGCAGACCGCCATCATCAATAACCCGACGGTCGATGCAGCCGTGAAAGCCTGGCAGGCCACACTGCCAGAGTCTTCTTTGCAGACGGATGCTGGCAAAACTACAACCGACAATGGTATTTCGACCGGCGAAGCCTTTGCCGACGATCTTCTTGCTCTTGCCGGCACTGACCAGCGCGTTTTCGTTCTCGACGCCGATCTTGAAAAATCATGCAAACTGACGAAGGTCGCGGCCGGATTTGCAAACCGGTTCATCGAAGTCGGCATCAGCGAGCAGGACATGTGTTCGCTGGCAGCTGGTCTTGGTCTCGCCGGCAACATAGCTGTCGTCAACACTTACGGGTCCTTTTTCAAGCGCAGTCTTGATCAGATATATGCCTGCATCACTGAAAAGGTGCCGGTGATCTTTGCCGCCCATTATTCAGGCGCCGACTATTATACCGATGGCAAGAGCCACCAGGCGATCAATGACCTGGGGCTGATGCTTGCCCTCAATGACCTCGACATCATCGAACCGGTCGATGCGACAAGCACGCGCATCCTGCTGCAGAAAACGCTCGAACGCCTGAAAAGTGAAATCAGCGCCGGCAAGGGCTGCCGACCTGCCTATTTCAGACTGCACCGCACTCCCCTGCCAGAGTTTGCCGACCTGCCCTGTCATGACGGGTATCCAGGAATTTTCAAGTCGGATGTGGTGGCCGGGCAACGCAATGTGCTGTTCACTTCAGGGCCGCACATGCTCAAAGCCGGGCTCGATGCAGCGGCGGTTCTTGCTGCCGATGGCATCTGCCTCGACGTTGTTGCCATCGGTCAGTTCTCTGATCCGCAGAAACACCTGAAGACGTTAACTGAGACCGCGCACCGGCTGTTCTCGCTCGAAGATCATCGCCGGGAAAGCGGCGTCGGCAGTTTTGTCGCCGCGCTCGGGTTTCGCAACCCGGTGCGCATTGGTGCCCGCAAATACTGCCAGTCGGCGCTGAAACTCGAAGAAATGCTGGCTGAGCATTGCATTACAGCTGCTGATGTGGTTAAAGTAGTTAAAAAAGTGCTCGGCTGCAGTCACGAAAAATAGAACAAGGAGCAGAGACATGCCTGAATTCAGATTCAATCACAATAACATCAACGTTCTCGACCTCGAAAAAAGCCTTGCTTTCTATCAGAAGGCACTCGGGCTGAAAGAAGTCAGACGCAAGGAAGCGGCAGACGGCAGTTTCATTCTTGTCTATCTAGGCGATGGCGCCGGCGGGCACAGTCTTGAACTGACCTGGCTGCGTGACCGCAAAGAACCGTATAACCTGGGCGAGAACGAATTTCATCTCGCCTTCACAACAAATGATTACGAAGCGGCACATGCCATGCACAAGCAGATGGGCTGTATCTGCTACGAAAACCCGGCAATGGGCATCTATTTCATTGCCGACCCTGACAATTACTGGCTTGAAGTCGTTCCTGAAAAGAAGATGAAATAATGCTGCTGCAAAGTTCAGACCGGCGACGGGGCGGAATCGGGCCAACGCAGCTGATCGCAATCATTCTGCTGCTGACTCTGATCGGTATCGGAGTTTATTACTGGCAACAGAGAAAACCGACTACTGGCCGGCCACCGTTAATCACCGAAACCAGAGGGTTTCCGATTGATGAGGCCCTGCGCGAGGCGACCCGCCGCACCGGTAATGTCGTATTCGGTGGCAACCCGCTTATCAACGGCAGTACAACCCTGACTCTGCTGAAAAACATTGCCTACCATGCCGGTTATAGTGAAGAGCGACGCAACCCGCTGTGGGTCGCTTATCGCCTTGACGCAAAAGAAGTCGGCGAAAAACTGAAAAGACCGAAGGGCTTTAAAGCCGACCTGCGAACCCTGTCGCGGGTTTCTCCGAATGATTTTTCCAAAACCGGCTACGACCGCGGGCACATGGCCCCGAACTCGGCTATAGCTCAGCGTTTCGGGCTTGAGGCTCAGCACGAAACCTTTCTGATGAGCAACATTGTGCCGCAGAGTCCTGAATTGAATCGCAAAGTCTGGCAAAGACTCGAAAAGCTCGAAGACGAGTATGCCAACAATCTAGAAAGTATCTGGGTCATAACCGGCCCGATTTTTGACAGTCATATTCAAACAATTTCGAACAACGTCGAAATTCCCGATGCATTTTATAAAATCATTTTTGACGAGGAAAAGGGCAATCTGCGCACGCTGGCGTTTCTGATCCAGCAGAACGTCACCGGGAAAGAACCGATCGACAGCTTTTTGACCAGCATCGACGAAATCGAGAAACTCACCGGTCTCGACTTTATTGCGCCGCTGGCCGACGAGGTCGAAGACAAGCTTGAAGCGGCAACCCCAGGCAAAATCTGGTAAGAGCAGGAGACGGAAATGACAGAGAATTCAACCGGCAAAACCAATCTGGTCATCATTTTACTTGGCATTCTGTTTATGTTTCTTCTTCTTTATCACGTTTTTGGCAGCACCAGTCAGGGCATTTACTCGATCGCCACAGTAAAGAACATTCAGCCGATCGAATCAGAAGATCCGGAAAGCAATGAGAAGACTTTTGCGGTTGAGCTAGACTTTCAATCTGGCGAGCACAAGGGCAAAACAATGGTCGCCGAGCATTTTGAAACGCCCGGTTCAGCTTACAATCTTAATCTGCAGCAGGGCGAAACGGTTCTGGCCGTTGTCGAAAAACAGGAAGATCAGGAAATCGTCGGCGTCGACGAGCATTTTAAATCGCACCGTCTGATGTTTCTCTCGGCGCTGATCATTCTGGTAATTGCGGTTCTGGCCGGCGTAAACGGCGTAAAAGCCATGCTGGCACTCTTCTTCACGCTTATCATAATTTTTGGCGTCATGGCCAGGCTGTTACTGCAGGGCTGGTCACCAATTCCGCTTTCTATCGTCTGTTCAATCGCCATCATTCTGATCAATATTATCATCATTGCCGGTCGCACAAGAAAGGCCCTGATCGCCGGCCTTGGCACCTTAAGCGGCGTGATTCTGGCCGGGATTTTTGGCTGGCTGGCAGCGACATTTCTCAGACTGAACGGCTACAGCGGCGACGAAAGCACCTTCCTGCAGATTCTCAATTCGAGCATCGATCTGCGCGGCATCATGATCAGCGGCATAATTATCGGTGCGCTTGGCGCCGTTATGGACGTTGCAATCTCAATCGCTTCGTCGCTGCTCGAAATTTCGCTGGCAAACCCGGCTTATGATCGCCAGAAACTATTTGCCAGCGGCATGAACATCGGGCGCGACATCATCGGCAGCATGGTTAACACCTTGATTCTGGCTTATACCGGGGCATCGCTGACATTGATTCTGGTATTTGCCATGCAGAAAGAAGACTTTCCGCTCATCAAGATCATGAATATGGAATTCATCTGCACCGAAGTGGTCAGATCGCTGGCCGGTCTGTTCGGTATGGTACTGGCTATTCCGATAACCGCTCTGGTGGCATCTTTCGTTTATTCCCGCTGGCGTTTTGACGGCAGCGTTGATTCTGACGGTGCCGAAGTTGAATAGACAGCAGGTCTGTGTTAGGCTGACCAAAACATTATCAGGGAGACACGCATGTTTGACCAGAGAGTGACACTGCTCAGCGACTATGCCGGCCAATATCTGCAGAAGGGCCAGGAAAGCGAAACCGGCGGATTATGGAGCGGCATGATCAGCCTGTTTGGTTCGCGCAGGTCGAGACCGGAAATTTCGGGTTTTCAGGGGCAGCTTGAGAGTGCGGATTACCTTTCTGACGAAGGTTTTGCGCCTTTCTGCAAGATCGACGACCGCATCGTTCATGTGAAAAAAAATCAGGAAGAATGTCTTATTGCCATTTCACAGAACGACAAAGTCTGGGACCTGACGACATGGGGCGAAGATTACATGTTTGTAACCCGCTTCATTGCTGAATGTTACTTCATGATCACCCGTGACGACTATCATATCGACGATGATGAAAGAACGGTTTTCAGAGCAATTGTCGGCTGTATCGAGGCCAATTCTCAGGAAATTCTCGATGCCCGCAACATCGTCTACTGGACTCTGGTAGAAAAAGTTGTCGAAGACGGTGTCGTGACAGAAGATGAGCTCTCGGCCATGGCAAAGATCCGTCAGGAGCTTGAAATTACCAGTCATAATGTTGAAGAACTTCACACGAAGGCGTTGAATGATTATTATGAACTGGTTCGGCAGCAGCATGAAGATTCTGACAACGGGCTCGAAGAGCTTGAAAAGATTCAGCAAATGGCAAAGCTGCTGAACGTAAAACTGCATAGGGTTTCAGGCCTTTAACAATGGACGATTTGAGCCACCATTTAATTTACCTCAACTCGGAAGACCCCGAGAAACAGCTTGACGGTCTGGCATTTTTCGCCGCCTGCGACAGCAGCATGCTGACTGGCGAGATTATCAACCGGCTGGTTTTTCTGGCAGAGCATGCTCCGAGACATATTGCCAATGTGGCCTCATCGATCATTTCGCAGTCACTGGCGAACCGGCAGCACAACTTTATTGCCGCGCCTTTACTGCACAAACTGAAAACCGCCAAAGAAAGCGAAATATCGCTGCATGAGCTTGAATGGGCGACACGACTGAACACTATTCCGTTCAAGATCGCTCTTGAAGAGTATTTAGACCGGTGTACCGAAGAAAAACACATTTCCTGGCTGGTCAAAAATCTTCCCAAAGCTTACCCCGACCCTGAACAGATTCCGCTGCTGACTTCATTTCTGACCTATGGCGACGATCGAATCGTCAGCAATACCATCGAAGGGCTAGAGAACATCAAAGATCCGACTGTGGTTTCGATTTTTGCGCAGATGCTTTCACATGCGTCGCCAAGAGTGAGATCGACGGCCGCAGGTGCACTTGCCCGTGTTAATCCGGAAAAGGCCTGGCAGGCGCTGGCAAGAATGCTCGAAAATCCAGAGCAGACAGGCAGAGTCAAAGCCGCCTGTCATGCAATCAGGCAATTGAGAAACCGCGACTTTGCTGAACTTCTCATTCCGCTGCTGCAACATAATGCGGTTTGTGAAGACACCGCCAGCACCCTTGCCGTTCTGCTTCTTGAAAAAACCCGTCTGGTTTTCGATCACCGGCTGCTGAAAAACCGGCCGGACCTGAAAGCAAAAGTAGCAGAAGCTTTGATGGAAAATCTGCAAAAACATTGCCAGCGAAAATGAAAGTAGTGCTATAATACCACCCCATTCTTTTTTCTGGAGGCACTGATGACGATTCTTGGCCGCGAAGCCATTGTTCAGGAAATGAAAAAAGGCAACATCAAAATTGAGCCTTTTGACGAGAGAATGCTCGGCCCTGCCAGCATCGATCTGCATCTTTCCAACGCATTTCGCGTTTTTGTGCATCTGCCCAATGAACTGCACCTGACCGACAATATGGATTTTAAAGCCGCCACCAAAGGGCTGGTGGTTCCTGATGGTGATACCCTTACTGTAAGGCCTGGACAGACCGTTCTTGGTATTACCCAGGAAAAGGTCAGTCTCGGAAATGGCCTTTCAGGCTGGCTCGAAGGCAGAAGCCGTTTTGCCCGCGTCGGCTTGCTGGTTCATATTTCGGCTTCATTCATGCAGCCCGGAATCAGCAACCATCAGGTTCTTGAAATTTCGAATTTCGGCCCGATTCCTCTCAAACTTATTCCTGGCACCCCGATCTGTCAGTTCATCTTTCAGCGCTGCGAAAACCCTGGGCAGTATCACGGTGTATTTGCGGGTCAGACCCCCGATAATTTCTGGCTCGGCTGAGTTAAGGAGAAAAAGATGGCTAACCCATGGAAATGCCTGAAATGTGAAAACAACACCTTTGAAACTGGCGAATTACGTGCTACCGGCGGTTTTTTGTCGAAACTTTTCGATATTCAGACCGAGAAATATTCGACGGTAACCTGCAAGAACTGCGGTTTTACTGAATTTTACAAACGCAGCAGCAGTGTTGTCGGGCACGTAGTCGACTTCATGGTTGGCTCATAATTTAATAAGGCCGGGCGCTGCCCGGCCTTATTAAATTATGAACAATTGTTAATTCAGCGTTTTTTACCGGGTTTTGCAGCGGCAGCTGGTTTTGCTTTGCCGGCCTGTTTTACTTCAAGATTTTCGAGCTCATTTTCGGCAAATTCTTCACCGTATTTAGTGGCGAATTCTTCGTAGATCGCCATGTGTTCTTCGAAGCTGCCGGCCTTTTTGCCACCCAGCTTGCGGTTCATGTCGCGATCTGCCAGGCGTTCTATCAATTCATCCCAGAAGGTTTTCTCTTCGTATTCTCTGATGAATTCTGCGGCCTGAGTCTGGTCTTCCCAGTCGGCATTGGGCATGTATTCCTTGATGTCATCCATGAAGTCGATTTCTTTTTTCATGCCGTTCTTCGAGGCATGCGCATAAATCTTCTGAATGAGCTTGATATAGTCATCTCTACGACCATCTTCCTCTTCGTAATCATGGGCGGTCATGACCCATTCGGCCATTATGGCGATTTCGACGAGTTTTTCGAGTTCAGCTTTGCTAAAACTGATATCCATGGGCAGATTCCTTTATGTCATTAGATTTAACATCTTGAACATAACAAAACTACCACAGAAAAAAGCAACCGCAAAATGAAACTTGTCTGCGGATATTGAGAGATTTGCACTGCCTTGAAAAATCAGCGTTTGAACAGCTCCGGCAATCGGTCAAAGCTGGCGGCAAATTCTTCGATGGTATCAAAAACCGGCGTTCCCGAAGCCTGCAGACGCTTTTTTGAGTTGTGGCCGGCGGCGATCAGAACGCAGGGTATCCCCATGGCAGCGGCAGTATCAAAATCATGCAGAGTGTCGCCAACCATCAGCGCGTTTTTTTTATCACAACCACATTCAGCAATCAGATTGCAGCCAAGTTCGACCTTGCTGTGGGCATAACTGTCGTTCAGGCCGCGCACCTTGTCAAAATAACCAACCAGCCTGAAATGGTTGATGCACTGATGCAGCGCCTGGTCGTAGAGAGCAGAAAGCACGAACTGCTTGATTCCAGAGGTTCTGAAGCGGTCGAGAGCGGTTCTGACACCCTGATGCAGTCGGCATTCAAACATGCGCGAGCCATAGGCATCAATGTATTCCTGTCCGGCGGCCTCATACGACTCACGGGTAAAATCAAAACCAATGTTTTCGTAATATTGTTTTATCGGAAAAGTGAATTTTTCGAGGTATTCTTTGCGATCAATAGGGTTTAAAGAGCGTTTTACGAGACTTACATTGATTATCTCGATACATTCCTCGACATCATCGAGCAGAGTGCCGTTCCAGTCCCAGAATATGGTGTTAAAAGCAGACATGCGTGAGTGTTCTCCGACTTAAGCTGGGTGGATTATAACATAAACCAGCGCGCCAGATAACAGGCGATCGGGCAAAAAGAGCCTCGACTGCAACTGGCGGTCAGAGAGAGGGAATTCCGGTGTAGCCGATCAGGCGTTTCAGGGTTTCTTCAGCCGCCTCAACATCTGCGAAATATGGAAAGACCGTAATCGTGTCGCCATTCTGTCTGACCAGAACTATTTCATAGGCAGTTTCCGGTTTACTCAAGGGGCTGCGGCGTGAAGAAAAGCGGTTAAGCCTGAAACCGGCGGTATCAAAAAATCTCAAAGTCTGCTGCGAACCAAGAATTCTGCAGATGTAACAGCCATAAACGACAATCTGCCCTTCTTCTACCGAAAATTCGATTCTGCGAAAGCCATCTCTGATCAAAGCCAGGCCGCGGGCCAGGGCGATTACAGCGACCATAAACATCAACGCTGCCCCGGCTCCATAGAAACTCCGGCTGCTGATGCCGTACAGAGATCTGTAGAGGAAGTTCAGCCCCCCGAGAATGAAGGGCAAGCCGAGAACTACCATCAAAATGATTTCGAGAATCAGGTCGGTAGTTTTCTGACATTCTACCAGCAGCTTACCGGCTTTATCAGAAAGGTTGTATTCCAGGAGGATATGGTCATTTTCTATTCTCGAGCTGTCTTCATTCATACAATAAGCCTCTCCCGGGGCGCATGCAATCACCCGGCCAATCCATAGCACACATGCTCTTTATTATCCGTACACAGAACAGCAATATAAATATAATCAGCAAGTTGTTTTTTAGCAATGCAGCAGAAAATAAAAACCGCCTTTTTTTATTTAAACTCTTGCGATTAAAAATTATGGCATTATAATTCTTGTACAATCTGCATTATTGAGGTGAAAAGATGAAGCGAATCGGTAGTTTTCTGATACTGATGGTTCTTCTGGTAGCTTTTATCGGCGTTGCCGGCCAGGCCCGCGCTGATGTCGAAAAGTATTTTGACAGCATCCAGACCAATGTTTTCGACCCGGCTGCCAAAGTCAGATTCATGCCCGAAAACGTTAACTCATGGTTCGCCCGCTGGCACATCCTTGATAACGCAAAAAAATCGATAGACGTCACCTATTTCATCGTTGAGCAGGACATCTTTGGCATGAGCATGCTGGGTATGCTTTACAAAAAAGCCAGAGAAGGCGTCAATATCCGTCTCATGGTCGATGCACGCGGCACCAAAGGCCTCACCCGCAAATTTATCGGCCAGGACGTTCTTCAGGAACTGGTGAAATTCAAAAACGTGCAGATCCGCGTTTTCAACCCGGTTCACCGCAAACTGCAGGCACTTTTTGACGACCTGCGCAAAATTACCGCTTCAAATCACGACAAGATCATCGTCGTTGATGATGAATACCTGATCACTGGCGGCCGCAATGTTTCGAAGAACTACTTCGTCGATCCCCGCGATCTGAAAACCGTTTATCGCGACACTGACATTCTCATTCAGAGCCCCAAAGTGGCAAATCAGGCCGGTCTGGCGTTTGACGAAGAATTTCGCAACGGCGGCACCTTCCAGATTTACAAAGATATTTTCGGCAATGCCGATACCATGAGCAAAGACCTCGAACTCGCCTACAATGCAATGCGGCGTTATATTACCGGCGGCGGCCTGTTCAAGGTTCCCTCCCCCACTCTCAGCAAAGAAACCAATGAACTGCTCAAGAAATACAATGATGAACTGAAGAGCTATGAACGCATGCAGCACTATGCATCTTTCAACCTCTTTAATGGTGAAAGAGCCTACCCGACAAGAATTCTCGATAAACATTCGATCAACGGCACGCGCAATGACATCACCAAAAATCTTTCGGGCCTGATGGACGCTGCCGAATCAGAAATCATCATTCAGAATCCTTATGTGGTCCTCACCGAAGAAGCCAGAGCTGCCATCAAAAGAGCCAGCGATCGCGGCGTGAAGGTAATCATTCACACCAACAGCCCGATGAGTTCAGACAGCCTGCTGACCCAGGCGATGTTCATCGGCGACTGGAAAGGCATTCTCAAAGACATGCCGAATGTAAGAATTTTTGGTTACAAGCTTTCGACCAAACTGCATTCAAAAGTATTCGTTTTCGACCGCAAAATCGCCGTGATCGGCACCTATAACATGGATTGCGTCAGCGAACAGATCAACTCTGAAGTGGTTGCCGTAGTCAAATCACGCCCGTTCGCCAACCAGGTTGCCGGCAAAATCATGCGCGACATCGAAGATTCACATGAATACAAGATCAAAGTCGAACGCGATGGCTCGATCAAAACTATCTTCGGGCCAGAATCACATTCTGACAAGGCAGTCATCGACCGCCTGAACATGCTGCAGAAACTGCAGTGGCTCAGACCGCTCATCTGATCTCACACACGGATTTAACACCAGGGCTGCTTCGACTGAAGCGGCCCTGGTTTATTTTTAGAAGCGGGTTGTGATGGATAAACCCCTAATTCAAATGGAACAAAGAACCAGCCGGGCACATAAGGTCATTTTCAGCAGGAATCAGTTATCGATAGGCGATTACTTTTGGGTTGACTTTTGCCACAATAAAGGTATCATATTTAGTGTTTGCAATTTTTTTCACGAAGCGAGAAACAATCAAATGACCAGGCTTGATAGTACACTGTTGAAAGCTGAACAGAGCGGCGATCTTTCAGTCGATGAAATTGAATTTCTTCTCAGTCTTTCGGAGCAGACCGATCTCGACAGGCTGTTTGCGGCGGCTTACGCCGTTAAAGAACGCTTTGTCGGCAAAAAAGCCTGGTTCAGAGGCATTGTTGAATTCAGCAATATCTGCAGCAAAGACTGTTACTACTGCGGCATCAGGCGCAGCAACAGCAAGACCAGCCGCTTCCTGATTCCGGAAGAAGACATAATCAAATCGGCAGTCTGGGCCTGGGAAGCCGAATACGGCAGTGCGGTGCTGCAGTCGGGCGAGCGCTCTGACCCGCAGTTCGTCGATATGGTCGAACGAATCATCAAAGAAATCAAACGGCGTACCAATGGTGAGCTGGGCCTGACCCTTTCGCTTGGCGAGCAGACCGAAGAAACTTACCGGCGCTGGTTCGAAGCCGGTGCGCACCGTTATCTTCTGCGCATCGAAACAAGTAATCGCGAACTTTACAGTCAGCTGCATCCTGCCGATCACAATTTCGACGAGCGGCTTGCCTGCCTCGACCGTCTGCGCCGGGCCGGCTTCCAGGTCGGAACCGGCGTCATGATCGGGCTACCGATGCAGACTTTACGCCATCTGGCCGAAGACGTGCTGTTCTTCAAAAAGCAGGATGTCGACATGATCGGCATGGGGCCATACATCTACCACAACGAAACGCCCCTGGTAAAATACCGTGAAGAATGGGAAATTCCGACCGGCAAGCTGCTCAACCTCGGATTGAAAATGATTGCAGTTACCAGACTGGTATTGCGTGATGTAAACATTGCATCGACAACGGCTCTGCAGGCTCTGCAGGATAACGGCCGCGAGCTTGGTCTGAAGGCCGGCGCGAACATTATCATGCCGAATACGACCGATACTCAGTATCGTGAGAGCTACCAGCTCTACGAAAACAAGCCCTGTCTCGATGAAAACGCCTCGATGTGCCGCGGTTGCCTGCAGCGGCGCATTGAAGCCATTGGTGAAACCATCGGTTTCGGCGAATGGGGCGATTCGCAGCATTTCGCCCAGCGCCATAAAAGTAAACAGGAGGCGAACCATGAAGCTGAGAATTCTGCTGACAGCAGTGTTTCTGCTCGCGCTCTCTCTACTTTTTCAGGAAAAAGCCCAGACGGCAGGAGGTGAACTCATGCAGGAAAAACGACCTTTAACCGCCGAGGAAGAACGCGTAATCTTACACCGCGGCACCGAAATGCCTTTTACCGGCAAGTTTCTCAAGCACAAAGAAAAAGGCACCTATATCTGCCGCCGTTGTGGTGCTGCGCTCTATCGCTCGGAGCACAAATTCGATTCTGAATGCGGCTGGCCGGCTTTTGACGACGAAATCGCCGGAGCGGTCAAGCGAAACCCCGACCCTGACGGACGTCGGGTTGAAATTGTCTGCGCCGCCTGCAATGGGCATCTTGGTCATGTATTTACCGGCGAGGGATTAACCGAAAAAAATCTTCGCCACTGCGTCAATTCTGTTTCTCTCGACTTTATACCTGCCGAAAGCAAAAAGAACGCCGAGGCAATCTTTGCCGCCGGGTGTTTCTGGGGTGTCGAACACCTCATGAAACAGGCACCGGGTGTTAAAGCCACCCAGGTCGGCTATGCCGGCGGGCATCTGGAAAACCCGGATTACCGAAGCGTATGTTCAGGCACAACCGGGCATCTGGAGGTAATCAGAGTAGAATTTGACGAAACGGTTACCAGTTTTGAAACCTTGGCAAAGCTGTTTTTTGAGATACATGATTTTTCGCAGACCGATGGTCAGGGCCCCGACATTGGCGAACAGTATCTTTCGGCCATTTTTTATGCAGATGAAGCGCAAAAAGCAACGGCAGAAAAGCTGATCAGCCAGCTCAAAAGCATGGGTCACCGGGTTGCCACGACCCTGCGCCCGGCCACAAAATTCTGGCCGGCAGAAGATTACCACCAGAATTACTACAGCAAAACCGGCAAGGCACCTTATTGCCACATCAGACGCAAAATCTTCTGAAAGTCTGCAGTGCTTTAAAGTTAAACGCCCGGCGTCACTGCCGGGCGTTCTGTTTATTTGCTGCCGCAGGGCTAGCAACTATCTTTAAACCCAAGTTTTCTCAGGAAAAACACGGCCGGGCACAGCCCGGTAAAAGCAGATTGAATCAGATTCAGCGCCACAAAAACCGTCAACCAGACGAACAGCGGATTTACATACCAGGTCAGATAAAGGCTCAGCAGAATCATGCTGCCGGCCAGAACACGGATTGCATTATCAATAGTCATAAAATTCTCCTGTTGTTTTTTATGATTATCAGCAATCAGCATGCCATTCATGGCAAAATCGCTTTGTATATTTCAATCAGAGGAATGGCGCGGTTTGGTTCTGCAACCTGCGAAATTAAGCAGCGGGCAATGTTGCGCGAGGTTGCGCAACATGCTAACGTAACTTATCGCAACACGAAAAGGTGAGTCCAGATGAAGAATAACCCGTTTCTCCGCAGTATCAGCGCCGCACTGCTTCTTGAAACCATGGCCGAAGGGGTGATGATGGTCGACACCGATGGCAAAATAATGGTCTGGAACAAGGCAATGCAGGAAATGACAGGCTACCCCGCTTCAGAGGCGATTGGCCGAACAACTGAGTGGCTGAGAGCTCCAGAATGTGTCGGAGCTCAGCAGATATTTTCACTGCTCAGTCCGAAAAAATCAGAAACATGTGTCACCGGCTGCGAGTGTCGCATGATCGCGAAGAATGGCGAGCATATTCCGGTTATGGTCAATGCCAGAATTCTGCGTGATGAGAAGCAGAAAGTTCTCGGGATTCTGCAGACTATCACTGATTTTCGCCCGGTTTTCAATCTGCGCCAGGAGATTGCGGCGATGGCCTCGAAAATGCAATCGGAAGAGAACTTTCATGGGATTACCGGGCGTAGTCTGTCGATGCAGAGAGTTTTTCGACTGATTTCACTCGCAGCCGAAAGCGAAGCTTCGGTGATGATTCTTGGCGAAAGCGGAACCGGCAAGGAACTGGTTGCCTCTGCAATTCAGGAATTGAGTAATCGGCGACAGAAGCCTTTTATAAAGGTCAATTGCGGGGCAATTCCTGAAACTCTGCTTGAATCAGAGCTTTTCGGGCATGAAAAGGGTGCCTTTACCGGTGCCATAAAACAGCGCACTGGGCGTTTCGAAGCCGCAGACGGCGGCACGATTTTTCTTGACGAGATCGGCGATATAAGTGCCGCAATGCAGGTAAAAATGCTGCGGGTCCTGCAGACTGGCGAGTTTGAAAGAGTTGGCGGCGAAAAAACCATCAAGGTTAACGTCAGAGTCATTGCGGCTACCAACAAAGACCTGATGAGGGAAGTCAGAGAAGGTCGATTTCGGGAAGATCTGTATTACAGACTGCGGGTATTCCCAATCAATCTGCCCCCCCTGCGGCAGCGACCTGACGACATACCTTTGCTGGCAAGGTACTTTGTTAACCGTTTCGGCGCCAGAACAGGCAAACTGATTTCAGGAGTTTCGCGTGAGGCAATGAGCAGAATGGTCTCTTACCCATGGCCCGGAAATGTTCGAGAGCTGGAGAATGCCATAGAATATGCATTTGTAGTATGCCAGGAAAGAATCATCGACGCCAACGATCTTCCGGGCGAACTTTCTGTTTTCCAGCAGCAGACTGGCGAAAATGTCCGAAACAATTCGGTTCAGAGGCACAACGGGCAAGAGCTTATTCAGGGCTTGCCGGAATCAAGAAAAGTTCTCGACAGGCTGAGCGGAAAAAAAATTCTCAGATCGAAAAAAGAGCTGGCCAGCTTACTTGAAGAAAACCTCTGGAACAAAGCAGAGGTCGGCAGACTTCTTGGTGTCAGCCGAACTGCAGTCTGGAAATGGATCGAGAAGCACGGCATAAAAAACGAGCAGGAAGATTGACGCTTCGAGTGTACATTCTTACAATTAAAAAATATTCTCGACAGGAGTATTCAGCATGAAAAAGCTCACTGCAGCGATAGCGGTTTTTCTGGGCATGATGGTTGCCGGCACGGCAATGGCCCAGGAACTGACCCTTTTCACCATGCCGTCACCCCGCAAAATCAACTGGTCAAGTCCGCGCGGCCTTTTGAACAGTGCGGTCACCAACAATCTGACCTTTCAGCATCGCTCACACAAGCATGCGATCGGACACGTTTTCATTCAGCTCAGCCACGAAGGTCGTAAAGAGCTGATTCTGACCGGTAGTGTTCCGTCTCCTGAAGATAATTCCAGTGATCTGGTACTCAAAAAGGGCTACGGTCTTGGTATTCTTTTTCATGGTATGGCCGGGCGCCTTGAAAAAACCGAAGATCTGCAAGCCGAAATTGTTGACCGTTTCGAATCGGGTCGAATCGCTTACATCAGGTTCAAGCTCAACGACGCCAATTACGACCGTCTGAAAAAGTATCTCGAAATTTACCGCAAACGCGGTTATGGCAACACCTACAACGGCCTCAACCGCCCAAGAGAAGGCCTCGGAGCCGGCTGCAGCGCTTTCGGCATAGCGTTTGTCGAAGTGGCTGGTCTGATGCACCCGGTCTGGAGAGAAAAATGGCCGGTTTCGGTCAGAATTCCGAACACTCTGATCGGCGGGCCGCTGACCGGCAACAAAGTTTCACCCTGGAAGGTTCTCAAGGCCGGCAGCTGGGCGAAGGAATCGGAACCACACCGGGTTCTGACTCTTTATGAACCCTATTATATCTATGAATGGATTCTCGAAGAATGGCGCCGGGAAAACACTGCCAAAACCGGCAGGGTGAAACTTCTGAAGCGCAAAAACGCCTTTGGTCTTGAATATGACTGCACGCACGTTGCCCCGCCTGAAGAACCGATGTTTCAGGGTGCCGCTGCTGAAATAGAAGACGACGAATAATCCTTGCTAAAAAAGCGGCTGTTCCGTTCTGGAACAGCCGCTTTTGTTTTGCGGAGGATTCAGTCGCTGGCAGGCGCCTGGCGGTTGATTTCGTCACGCAGAGTGCGGCGCAGAACTTTTCCGATAGCCGATTTGGGAAGGGCTTCGCGGAATTCGATATCACGCGGCACTTTGTAATTAGCCATATTTTTGCGGCAGAAATCGATCAACTCATTGCGATCGATAGTCTGACCTTCAACCGGAACCACGAAGGCACGCGGAACTTCGCCGCGGGTAGCATGCCGGGCGCCAACAACTACGGCTTCTTTGACTGAAGGGTGTTTGAAGAGAACTTCTTCGATTTCACGGGGGTAAATGTTGTAGCCACCGCTGATGATCAGGTCTTTTTTGCGGTCAGTGACAAAGAAATAGCCCTCTTCGTCGCGATAGCCGATATCGCCGGTAAAAAGCCAGCCGTCACGCAGTACCATTTCGGTCTGGCCGGGCTGCTGAAAATACCCTTTCATGACCTGAGGCCCGCGAATGACGATTTCACCATGCTCGCCGGGAGCCAGCTCTTTGACACCATATTCAACATCGACGATCCGGGCTTCGGTAGAGGGTATCGGCAAACCGATTGACCCGGCCTTGCGTTTTCCGAAAATCGGGTTGAAATGGGTTACCGGTGATGTTTCGCTGAGGCCGTAGCCTTCGGTGATTCTGGCGCCGGTTTTCTTCTCGAACAGCTCCATCTGGCTTACAGGCAGAGGGGCTGACCCGCTGATGATAAGCTTGAGGGTCGAAAGGTTATAGGAATCGATATCTTTCTGACTCAGACAGGCGCTGAAAATCGAAGGGGCCGACGCCATACAGGTAATTCCATCGCTTTCAATAAGCGTCAGGAGTGCCCTTGGTGTAAAACGCGGCAACGGAATCATCGTCGAAGCAAGAACGACGGGCAGAACAATCGTGACAGTCAAGCCGTAAATATGGAAATAAGGAAGAACGCCGACGAATTTTTCCTGGCCGGTCTGCAGAACGTGAAAAATCTGCTGACTCTGCAGTGCGTTTGAAAAAAGATTGGCGTGGGTCAGCATGCAACCCTTGGAAATACCAGTGGTTCCGCCAGTATATTGCAGCAGTGCAAGATCTTCATGCGGATCGATGTTTTTGCAGCTGTAACCATGGTTATCTTCGAGAAGCCTGGACCAGGGGGCAATGCGGGCGCTTTCGGGAACAATCGAAGTGCCCTCTTCGGAAGCCGGAACGACAAAAACCTTTTCGACGCCGGTATGTTCCAGTATAGCCGCCACTTTAGGCAGAAGCAGATCGTTGGTTATGACGAATCTTGCACCGGAATCATTGAATTGATGCAGCAGTTCGTTTTCGGAATATAGCGGATTGGTCATGACCCCGGCGGCGCCGGCTCTGATAATGCTCCAGAATGCAATTATGGTTTCGCTGCAATTGGGCAGAAAAACTGCAACCCGGTTCTGTTTTTCGAGCCCGTGAATTCTGAGATTTCCGGCCACGATTTCGGTCAGACGATCGAATTCGCGGTAGGTCAGCTGTTGACTGCCATGTTTAACGGCGACATTTTCAGGAAAGTCTTTTGCCGCTGCAATTATAAATTCGTGCAAAGGGCGTTTTTCAGCTGAAATTTCGTGTGCCACAACAGAATCGTAGGAACTCAACCAGCATCTATCTACCATTCAGGCCTCCTGATATTTCGTGCTGTCAGAATAAACTGTTGCGGCGCCGGTGCGCAAGAATTTTGTTTGACTAACAGCGCAAAAAAGATATAGTCTGATTACGCACATCGTAATTTGTGTGATTTTTTGGCCGGCGCTGCCGGATTAAGGAGCCATAATGACTACCGTAAAGAAGGGCGACCTCGTATTTGTACACTACACCGGCAAATTTGATTCGGGCGAAGTTTTTGACACCAGTGCCGATGGCAGCCCTCTGTATTTTATCGTTGGCGAAGGCGACATCATTGAAGGCTTTGAAAAGGCCGTTGTCGGAATGAAAGTCGGCGACAAGAAAACCATTCACCTGACTCCCGCTCAGGGCTATGGCGAATATTCAGAAGATCGCGTCATCAGCACCGATCGCAAGAATTTCGGCGACGATTTCGAACCCGAAATTGACCAGCAGCTGGCACTGCAGCTTGAAAACGGCGAACGAGCCATCGCCACTGTTGTAGATTTCAACGATGAAAGTGTCACTCTCGACATGAATCATCCTCTGGCCGGCGAAAACCTGCACTTCGACCTTGAACTGGTCGACATCAAAGACGCCTCAGAAATGCCTCAGTCTTCATGCGGCAGCGGCTGCTCAAGCTGTTCAGGCTGCGGTCACTGATCATTTTTTCTACAGTTATCACAGTTGCCCCGGGCTTTTTGCCCGGGGTTTTCATTTTTCAACAGCTTCAATCTGAAAAAATGGCTTTACTCCTGAATTCAGCAATGCAAGATTCCCGGCCCAGGCTGCTGAGTCTTCTTTTCCGGGCGGGGGTGGCAGAGTCATGACCTTTCTACCAAGCCTTGCGGCCCAGGTGGCTGTTATCATAGAACCACTGCCGGCAGCAGCCTGAACCACGACTATCATTTCGGCCATGGCTGCAATAATGCGATTTCGGGTCGGGAAGAAGCTTCTGACCGGGGGAGCGCCAGGCAGCAGTTCGGTCATCAGCGCGCCATTTTTACAGATTTCACTGAAAAGACCGGCATTTGCGGCTGGATAAATCACATCGAGACCGGTACCCAGAACCGCCAGCGTATAAGCGCCAGCATTCAGAGCAGTTCGATGAGCAACCGTATCAACGCCTGAGGCGCCACCGCTGACGATTGCGAAACCCTGAGCCATCAGCTCACGACAAACCAATTCAGTCAGGTTGACTGCAGCGGGCTCAATACGGCGGGCGCCAACAACGGCAGCAAACCGACACCGCGGAATCTGACTGGACGCAAAGATAACCGGAGGTGGTTCGCCGAGATCGGAGAGTTGCGACGGGTAACCCGGCTGCGAAAAATACCAGCCGGACAATTTGCCAGAACGCATCAGCCGGATCGCTGCCGCAACCGAATTTCTGGTCGACGCTTTTCTACGACTGACAGCAGCGAGTGGCGGCTCTGATTCAAGATAATTGCGCCAGTGACGCAATGCCGCCGATGGCAGCCCATGTTCTTCGATCATGCGACGGAAGGTGGCGGCACCGACTCCCTTAAGCCGGCTGAGTATCAAAGCGGCAGCAAACTCGCGCATATTTTTCCCCTGCAAAAGATTTTTACAATATATCTGGCAGCATAGCGATTTTTTGAGACTGCGGCAAGCCCCCAGTCAGGGTTCGGTAAAAAGTTGACCTGAAGCCGATTTGATGCTATAATCACTCTATCAATTTTAATTTCCAAAGGAGATTTCTATGGCAGAGTTGATTCTTAACGCTGAAGTAAGAAACAAAACAGGTAAAGAGAACGCAAAGAAGCTCAGAGTCAAAGATTTGATTCCGACTGTTGTATACGGCAAGGATTTTGCCCCGGTACATTGCGCGATTCCGAGACTGCAGATTGAAAAGCTGCGCAAGATCAATCGCAATTCTCTTATCGACCTTCAGTTCTCGAACGGTAGCAAGCACACTGTTATCGTAAGAGACTCACAGAAGCACCCGATTAGCCACAGCTACGTTCATGTTGACCTGCAGGCCGTTTACATGGATAAACCGGTCAGAGTCGATGTTGATCTCGAATTTGTCGGCACTCCGATCGGCAAAAAGAGCGGCGGTATCTTCACCACCATGTGCAAACAGGTTAAGATCGAATGCCTGCCTGGCAAGATCCCTGAAGTGATCAAGCTCAACATCGACGATCTCGATGCCGGCATGTCACTGCACGTTTCAGACATTAAAGCTGGCGATTTCAAGATCGTTACCAGCCCGAAAATCGCCCTCTGTCAGATCTCACAGATCAAAGACGAAACTGAAGGCACTGCTGCTGCCGCTCCTGGCGCTGCTCCGGCCGCTGGCGCTGCTGCTCCGGCTGCTGCCGCTGCTCCCGCTGCTGCTGCTCCCGCTGCCAAGAAGGCCAAGTAATTTTGGTTAAAGAAAACTGGTTTTAAACAAGACAGGCCACAATAGCCCCCGTAAGGGGGTTGTTATGGCCTTTTTATATCGACCTGATACCGGCAAACATTTTTTTCAGGAGTCAAAATAGATGAGTAGTTTCGAAATAGGTTCTCCCATCGTCCACCCAATTCATGGTGCTGGAATTCTCAAACAGATCGACAAACGACAGGTGAGAGGGAGGCTTCTGAGCTACTACATCATCGACTTTCCATACAGTGACCTCGGTCAGGTAATGGTACCGATCGATATGGCTGACAAAGTCGGGTTGCGCGTGATAAACAACCATTCAAGCATCGATGAAATTTTCACTTCTCTCAGTGAAACTTTCACCGAAGAAGAAGAAGAAGAAAGTAAAAGCTTTCATCAGCGCTATCGCGATTATCTTGAAAAAATTCAGAGCGGCGACCTGATTCAGGTTGCCAGGGTTTATCGCCTTCTGTGCCGGCGCAGCATGATAAAACCTCTCGGAACCAAAGACAAAGCCCTGTTCGAAACTGCACGCCAGCTTCTGATCTCAGAAATCGTCTTTTCGAAAGACGTTGTCGATTCTGAAGCGAGCGCCATGCTTGACGAAGCGATGGAAGACATGATCTTCTGACGCATTTTACGCTGTAACAGACAGGCTGCCGCTACGCGGCAGCCTGTTTTATTTTGTCGGGAATCCGGCAATCTAGTATAATGAAATAAGTGAAGCCTGAAAAAACAGCAAAATCAGGATCAGGGAGAGGCAAAATGAAAATTATCGACACGCCAAAAGAAGTCTGCCGGTGTCGCGGTCAACTGATCTTTATCAAAGACGCTCCTTATCAGGCAAAAGCAAAGTTCGTTCCCCAGGACCAGATCTGGCAGTGCCGAATCTGCAGCCGTTATTATCTTAAAACCTGGCGTTCGGCCAACATCGACTACTATACCGAAGAAGCTGATTATGACGCTTTCTTCGATGAAATAACCACCGACCACCATCTCTGCATTCTCTGCAACGGAACCAGAGAAAAGGGCTTTCCGGTCTTCAGTGGTCAGCCGGTCTGCAAAAAATGTTATTTTTCGCTGGAGTGGGCCGACCGTTTTAAATCAGGTCTTGAAAAAACGCCAGCGCCAACAGACATCGAAATGACCGAATTTCTAGAAGGAGAATATGCTTTTGAGGAAAAACTGTCGATCAGATCGGCTGAAATATTACGGCCTTTCGCCGAGCGCGGTTTTTCGCTTGCTGAAATACAGCTTGGCGAGCTTCTTGAAACAGGCCCTGAAGGCTTAAGAGACCGACAGGCAGCAGTTGATCTTTACCAGAAAGCTGTCAACAAAGCGTTTCCGCACGCCTTTTATCTGCTTGGCAGAATTTTTCAAAACGACACAGCTTCAGCTGACAGTCTGAAAAATGCCTATAAATATTTCAATCTCGGAGCATACTTCGGTGATGCAGACTGTCCTGTGGCCCGTGAAAGAGTAGCAGCGAAGCTGCCACTGGAAGAAATTGTCAAAGCCCAGCAGGAATCGGCCCAGACACTGCACAGTTACTGGCCGGCCAAAGACTGCCGGCAAAAAATTCTGGCAAACCTGAGAAATGTATCAGGACAGATGGAAGGTGAACTGCGCTATGCCGAGATGCTTGAAGGCACAGGCTTTCAGCAATTTCTGCTCGACTACCATGAATCAGAAGCTATTTTAAGAAAGCTGGCGGAAGAAGATTTTTTGCCAGCACAGTATGAGCTCGCGAAGCGATTACGTGAGAGCAAAACAGTCTCTGCTGATTTCGAACTGGCAGACAACCTTCTTAAAAAGGCAGTTTCGCGCAATTACCTTCAGGCAATCGAATATGCCTGGAATGAAAGGGCTGCCGGCAAGCCAGTCAGCATAGAATTCGAATGGCTGTCAGAAAGGTTCATGAGCCTCATAGAATCCGGCAATACTGCTGCCATGTTCATCTGGGGTCTGATAAACCGCCAGGCCAGGGGAATTGCCGAGAACCCTGAAGAAGCCTGGAAATGGCTCAACATTGCCCAGTTTTCCGGCATAAGACTGCCGGCGCCCAATCCGCTCGAATACCTCGAAAAAAAAATGACAGCGGAAAAGTGCCATCAGCTTTTCAAAGAAGCCCTGAGATGGCTTGAAACTCATCGTTCAAGGCCCCTGAAATGGTCTCAGCTGCAAAGCATATTCCGGGAAAAACTGACTGACAAAAAACCAGAAAAATGGCTTGAGCTGGGAAAGCTTTTTAAAACCGGGGCTGAAGGCTTTCTTCGCGCCCCCATACTTGCCTTTGGCTGTTTTAAGCTCGCAGCCCTCAATGGCAGCTCAGAAGCGCTGAAAGAAAGCGAAATTGTCAAGCAGCTGGTTCCGTCATGGCTGCTTGAAAAATCACCCAAGATAGTAATGCTGATGGAAAAAACCGGTCGCCTGCCGGCATCTGAAGACTAGAAGTGCATTAAAAGCGCTTCAAATGGCTAGCCCGGGCCGTAATTAAAACCAATCGACATGGAGCGAAGATTTATTTCAGGAATTAACAGGAATCTGCCGAATCCTATTAAAGAGAAGGCAAACAATGAAAAGAAGATTCCTGTTAACTGCAGTCGCGATTCTGGCACTGTTTCTGCCCGGCACCAAGGCGTTTCTCGCCAGTGGCAGAAACGGAACTATGATGCACGGCGCAATGGCACCCGTCGATGGCCGCAAAGGTGAGGTCAATTTTTATTCGCTGCTGAATAATTCAGGCCGCGAGTATCAGTCGTGGGTTCGCGATGGCCGCAGCTATTTCAATCGCCGCGAATACGAACAGGCAATCTGGGCTTTCAGAAAAGCGATAGAGTTGCGCCCCGCCGCCGAAGAAGCAAGATTTCTGCTTGGCTGCGCTTACGAAAAACGCGGACTTGAGGGGCTTCCCGGTGACCAGACAGACTGGGATCAGCTGGCTGCCAGAGAATATATTGCTGCCGTCGAGCTTGCCGACCATCTGCCCGCACGCTTCAATCTGGCAATTCTGCATCGCCGGCATGGGCGTTTCGAAGAGGCACGGCGCCATCTTGAGCACATTCTTCTGCTCAAAGACTCAGGAGTGATCGGTCGCAAGGCTTCACAGGAATTAAGTGCCCTGTTTCATCAGGATGTCAGACCTGGAGGCATTTCAAGCAAAGTGAGGGACCTGACCTCACGATGATCAATAAAAAATTTATCAAAAAGGGCTTTTTGACATTGTCTGTATGTCTTGCCGGGCTTTCAATAAGCAGCTTAAACACCTCGGCAAGCAACGATGGCGTTGAGGAAAGACTGTTCAGGAACATTGAAATTGCTGCACAGAAGGGGCAGCTGAGCAACGCCAAAGAAGACATTCAACGTGTTCTCAGGCTCAATCCAAAGCATGCCGGCGCGATCTTTTTTGCAGGCCAGTATTCTTTTGAAGCGGGCAATTTTGACAATGCTGCCAAATTTCTCAACCGGGTCGTGAACCACCCCACATATGGAGCAAAGGCAAGCCGGATGCTTGCTGAAATGCGTCTAAACAGCTTCAGAGGCAAGTTCAAAGAAACTCTTGAAGTTTATCTTACGGGTGAATCTTTTTTGCAGGCTTTTCAGCTGTGTGAAGAAGCACTTGAGGCGATGCCCGACAACAAAGAAATACTTTATAAGATCACCTATATTTCATGCATGCTGGGCCGCCAGGAGCAGGCTGAGCGCTTTCTCGAAAGGTATGGAAAGACCGCCGGAACCGGTGCAGCCTATGCAGAGCTGCAGGCCTTTGTCAGTGCCTGGTTCGGTGACGGTTATGACCCGGAAACGGTGCTCGATCAGCTGTTGACCATTACCAGCCGCGAGCTTCTGACCCCGCCGGTCAGAAAAAGAATCAAGGATCTCATCGTTAAGACGAGAGCGGCCGAGAAGTTCGAAGCTTTCATCAAAAGAGAGAAGCAGGTGCCCGGCGCCGATACGGGAGCTCTCGAACGCGAATTCATCAGCTTTCTCATCGAGAACAAGCAGTATGAAAAAGCCATGGAGCATGTTAACCGGCGCCCCATCGATTCAATCGACGACAATCTGCTTTATATAAAAATTCTCGCTTTGACCGGGCAGGAAAAAAAGGCGATGAGCAATGCCAGACACCTTATTTCGGCTGCTCCGACAGATCTGCGAACCTATCAGGCATGGCTTGAAGCCTGGATGGCCTATGTTGAAAAAACGCAGCAACCACCGGATGGCGAAGATGATGGCGGCAAGAATTTTATTGAAATGGCAGACGAAATTCTCGCCCGCCTTAAACCAGACAAACTGGTGACATCGAACCCGGAGCTGCTGATCAATCTTCTGCGTCTGGCGGTCATGATCGACAACAGCGAACACATTAAACTGATCAAACCTGAGGCGCTGCGAATTCCTTACAATTTCGAGCTTTCGGCACTTTTAATCAAGACATGCGATGAACTGTTGATCTTCAACAAACCCGAACTGGCCGTCGAATTGCTCGAAAGCGCAAGAAATCAGCTGCCTGAAAACCACAATCTGCACATAAAACTGGCTGAAATCTACCTTTCGGCCGACCCGGCCGTTGGTGCCAAAATTCTTGAAGGGGTTCTGCTTGAAAAACCCGACCTGATGCGGGCATTTCTGCTGTGGGCAGACTGCATGAACCTGTCAGGGCAGGCTGCAAAAGCCGAAGAGGAAATTCTCAAACGTCTCGCCGACAAGACAATAAGCGAAGTGGCCCGACGACAACTCAATGCCAAACTCGAAGTGCTGCGCATGCAAAACTTCGTATCAGACTCAGGTTCACAGACAGTGGCCAGCGAAACAGAGCCGGCAGATGCTGCGAATTCTGGTTCCGATTCAATAACTGCCCCGGAAGCAATTGATGACCCGACAGTTCCGAAGCGTGATCTGTCGCCTCTCGAACCAACAGAGGAGGAACTTCAGCAGCCCGAAGACGAAGACTGAACAGCAAATCATCTTTCAAAATATTCCCTGCCCGCAAATTATGAGATTATAAGCTCACAAGGAGACAATATGCTGATAGAAATCTTTACCAATGGCAAAGTGATGATCGACGGCGAGGACGCCGGCAAAAACTACCGGGCCGAAGACGCCCTGTTCGACTACCTCACCAACCCGTCCGGCTTCACCGCCAGCAGAAGCAACAAAAAGAAAAAGTCTGCCTGAACAAGCATTAAAAGTCTTCTAAAAAGCTCTGGCCGCCGGCGTGAACCGGCGGCCAGAGCTTTTATACAGCCTGAAAAAATCAGCGTTTTTCGAGTTTGTTAACTACGTATTTGTAGAGGAGCTCCCAGGTTTCGTTGCCCTTGATCAGATCCTGAACCCGGTTGAAATACTCAAGTGCCTCGTCATCGCGACCAAGCTTTTCGAGCAATTCACCTTTGGTGCAGAGAGCTGGCGGATAATTGGGTTCGGCTTCAAGAACCTTTTCGATCTCGGCCATAGCTTCTTCATAGCGCCCCAGCTGCAGAAGAGCATCGCAATAATTATTGCGGGCCTTCGAATCATTCGGTCTGTTTTTCAGAGTTTCAGCCCATTCAATTGCCGCAACCTGGTAATCGCCACTGTCATAGCTTGAATTGGCAAGATTGTAATGATAATCGGGATCGTCAGGCTCAAGGTCGAGAGCGGCCCTGAATTCATTAATCGCTTCTTCAAACTGGTTCGTCTGGTGGTATGAAAGCCCAAGATAGTTATGGGTATCAGCCGCATCAGGGTTGATCCTCGCCGCTTCCTGAAGAGCTTTTATCGCTTCGCGCATGAAACCTTTCTGATAATGGTGATAACCAATATTGAAATAGGCATGATCGAAATCAGGCCTGATTTTTATGGCTTCATGCCAGTAATGAACGGCTTTTTCGTGCTGTTCCATTTTATAATAGGTATTGCCAAGGTTATAGAGAGCCTTGTAATACTCAGGATTAGCACGCAACGCAGCTTCATACTGCTCAATAGCCAGATCATACTGATCATTTCTGAAATACAGATTTCCGAGTTCTTTGAGCAGCTCGGGGTTATTCGGGTCGGCCTTCACCTTTTCCAGGAGTTGTTCAATTGTTTTGTCCATGAATTATTCCAGACGTGTTTTATGATTTCCCGTGCGGGATAAAGCTTAGCTGAATTTTCTGCAGGCCGCTATGATTTTACTTGTGCAGAAATCGCTACAGCAGTTATTCTAAACCAAACAATTTTCTTGTGCAAGGTGTAAGTCCAATTATGAGCTTTTTTAACGAGGTTCGCAAAATACAGAGGAAAGATAGAACAATCTGGCGCCGGCTGCTTCCGATAATGCTGTTAATCTTATTCAGCCAAGCTGCCTCAGCCGAAATGGTGCTGAAAATCTGGGATTTTCCGCGCTGGCTGGAACCAGGTGAAAAAACCGACCGTTTCACCTGGATGACCCGAAAAATTGCTGAATTTGAGCAGCAGAACCCTGGCGTTCGCGTTGAGCTCACCAAACTGACCTGGCAACGCGGGCATGAAAAGCTTAAAATTGCTGCTATCAGCGGCAATAATCCAGATGTAGCGCCCGGCACCGTTCCCCTTCTCTACATCAGAGAAAACCTGATCGAACCGATTGATGAATATCTGACGCCCGAAGACCGCAACGATTATTTTCCCGGCGCTATCAATGCTTTCAACGTCAAGGGCAAAACCTACGGCTGGCCCTGGTATATGGGCGGGCAACTGCTCTATGTCAACAACGAAATTTTTGCCTCAGCCGGTGTGGCACTGCCGGCCGAAGGTCGCTGGACCGCCGAAGAATTTGTCAGCGCGCTGCAGCAGATAAAAAAATATCAGAACGGTCAGCATGGGTATTACCCACTCGGGGTCTATTTTCAGAAAGACGAAACCGCCAATCTGCCGTTTTTGATGACTTTCGGCGGGCGACTGGTAAATGATGAAGGAAAATTCTGCGCCGATTCAGAAGATTTTCTGCGCGGCCTCGGCTGGATCAACGAACTGAAAAAACAGCAACTTATACCGGCTGACAGCGGCGGGCGCACGGCCAACGACATCTGGACGGCTTTCGGCCGCGAACGTCGGGTGGCAGTTGGCGCATTCGGGCTCTGGGGCATTGACGCGCTGAAAAAGAAATTTCCGATGAATTTTTCGGTGGTGCATTTTCCGACCGGCACCAACAGCAAAAACGGCGCATTTCTCGGCACTTCCGGGCTTTATGTATTCAAACACCCTGACCGAGAAAGGGTGAAGATGGCCATGAAACTGGCAAAATTTCTGACCAGCGGCGACAACCAGAGAGATCTGCTGCACTACACCCAGTTTCCGACCCGCTCAAGTGCCGGCAACATTTATGCCGACGACCCTCACATGACCGCCGCCTGGAAAATTCTGCAGGAAGGTCAATCCACCTACGCCGACAGTCGCTGGCCACAGGTCGATGAAGAACTGCAGTCATCACTGCAGCAGGCGCTGCTCGAAAAACTGCCGGCAGACAAGGCCATGCAGGCGGTCGCCGAAAGGGCCAACCGCATTCTTTCGGTTGAAAGCGGCTCGATGAAAGACGACATCAATCAGAGCAGCCTGTTCGCAAAAGCCATCGCGGCAATCTCGATTCTGGCACTGATTTTCGCTCTTATTTCACGACAGGCCCACCTGATCATGGTGATTCCGGCGGTCAGCATTACCGGCCTGTTTCTGTTCTATCCGCTGGCAGATGCTCTTCTGCTGGCTTTCCGTGATTACCGCATCGGCGAAGTCGGCGGCTATACGATCGAGAACTTTGTCAGGGCCATCAACGACCCCAAATTTGTCAAAGCCGGCTGGAACACCCTTATCTACAGCCTGGTCGTTGTTCCTGCCAATGTTTTTACCGCACTGGTAGTTGCCAGCCTGATCTACGGCATGAAAGGCTGGTTGAAAAATTTCTTCAGAGCCGCCTACTATCTGCCAGGCGTCGCTTCAGTCGTCGTTCTCACGATGGTCTGGCGCTGGATCTTCAATACCGAAGTCGGTCTGTGCAACACAACGCTGCGCTGGCTTGGCATGGCCCCGATTGGCTGGCTCACCGACCCTGATATTGCTTTCTGGTCGGTCATCATTTCTGGCATTCTCAAATCACCGGGCGGATCGATGCTGATTTATCTGGCTTCAATGGCCAACATTCCGCAGTCGTTGTATGAATCGGCAGACATCGAGGGCGCCGGGCCGCTGCGCAAATGGTGGCACATCACGGTTCCGCTCCTGAGCAGCACTACCACCTTTTTGATGATAACAGGTGCTATCGCGGCGCTGCAGGTTTTTGCCCAGGTTCTCATGCTGACCGACGGCGGCCCGGGCATTTCGACACAGGTAGTCGTTTATCGCGTCTATACTTCGGCTTTCCGCGATTTTGACTTCGGGCTGTCATCGGCCATGGCGCTGATACTTTTCATTGCCATCATGGTGATTACCGTCGCCCAGAAGTATCTGGCAAAACAGGATGTGGAGTATTTAGCATGAACAGACATATTGCCAACCAGATTTCCCTGTTTTTTCTGGCGTTCGGGCTGATTCTTACCGGTGGCCCCCTTGTCTGGATGCTGATCACCGCGTTCACTTCACCCGAGGCGATGGCCGCCACTCCGCCCCGCTACGGCGAATGGTCACTCGAAAATTTCAAGGTTCTGCTTGCCGCCGGCAACATTGCCCGCTGGAGCATCAACTCATTCGTCGTTTCAGCAGCAGTTACCATTGCGCAGACTATTTTCAACGCCCTCGCGGCGTTTGGTTTCGCAGCCGGCCGTTTCAAAGGCCGTGAAGCGATATTCATGGTTCTGCTGGCCGCGATGATGGTTCCGGGGCAGATCGTTATGCTGCCGCTGTTCCTGTTCATGGCCAAATGGGGTATGATCGACAGTCTCTGGTCGGTCATTCTGCCGGCAATTGCTTCACCTTTCGGGGTCTACATGGTCAGGCAGTATATGGATTCAATCCCGATTCAGATGTCAGAAGCCGCTCAGATCGATGGCGCCAGCCATTATCAGGTTTTCCGGCACATCTATTTCCCTCTGTCGATGCCGATTCTTGCGACTTCGGGCATTTTTACGTTCATCACCCAGTGGAACGCCTTTCTCTGGCCGCTTATCACTCTCAACAGCGAGCGCTATTACACTCTGACCGTCGGTCTGTCGACGCTGCAGGATCAGCAGATGATGGATTTCGGTCTGTTGATGGCCGGTGCCACGCTGGCCGCGGTGCCGATGGTGGCGGTATTCATGTTCTTCTCACGCTACATGCTTGAAGGCATGCGCAAAGGAGCCATTCAGTGAGCAGACTGACGATCAGCATCGACTGGGGTGGAACCGAGCTCAAGGGGGCCTGTTTCAATGAATCCGGGCTGGTTCGCGATTTCCGGTTTCCATCAGGGAATCTGCGTGCAGTCGACGCAGCCGGCTGCAATGCGATCTGCCTTAAACTGCGCGACATGGCGGCAACCCTGCCCGGCCGCAGTCATCTGTGGCTGATCGGCGCCGCCGGGGCCGACGATCTGCAGGCGGCAGCGAGACTGAAAGAAACTCTCGGCGGCTGCGACGAGCAATCGGAAGGTGTAGAAATTTTCTCTGACTATGCCTGCAATCATGCAGCCTGTCTCGCCGGCGGCGATGGCATTCTCAGTATAAATGGCACCGGTTCGGTTCTTTATGGTGTCAATGGCGACAAAAAAGCCAGAATCGGCGGCTGGGGTTATCTGCTTGACGAAACCCCTTCGGGCAGCCTGTTCGGAAAAAGGGCCGTCGAGGGCGTTCTGCGCCATCTCGAAGGCGAACCCGGCTACGCTGCTTTCGCTCAGGCCTGGGAAAGGCGTTTCGACAAACCAGACCGGCGCCATATCATAGATGAACTTTATCGCAGCAGCGGCATACAAAATCGCCTCGGCACCTTCGCGCCGGTTCTTACCGATGCCTTTGATGCCGAAAACAAAGCTGCCTCACGCATGGTCATCGACTCGGTCAATCTGCTGGCACGTTCATTGACGCATCTGATGCAGCAGCTGGCAATGAGTCAGGCAGAAGCGGTCGGTTCGGGCGGGCTGTGGGCCGGTTGGGCCCCTTTCCAGGAAATGATGACCGGTGCCTGCCGCCAGCACAAACTCGACATTATCTGGAAAAAGCGCGCCTGTGAACTGTTCATGGGGCCGCTGATTCTGCATGCAAGAACTGATTACGCTTCAGCCGATCTGAAAAAACTTTTAATCACCGGAGTTAAACAATGACCGAAAGCAAGCTTCAGGGCAAAGCCGGCAAGACCGAAACTACCCAGGCTCTTACCGAAACCCGCAATCCACGCACCATTTATATTGACCGGGTCAGCACCCGTGACGCGGTCAAGCTTTTCATCAATGAAGACCTGGCGATTTACAAAGCGGTTGAAGCTTGTTCCGAGCCGATAGCACAGGCTGTCGAGCTGATCGTCAGTGCTTTTAAAAAGGGCGGACGACTTATTTATCTCGGCGCCGGAACTTCTGGCCGGCTCGGCGTTCTCGACGCATCTGAATGCCCCCCGACCTTCGGGGTTGCGCCAGACATGGTCATGGGCATCATTGCCGGAGGCTATCAAGCACTCAACAATGCTGCCGAAGGAGCAGAAGACATAGTTTCAGCAGGGCGGGCCGATCTCATAGAAGTAAACTTCTGCAAAGATGACGTTCTGGTCGGCATCACCGCGTCAGGCACCACCCCGTATGTCGTCGGCGGCATCGACTATGCACGCTCGATCGGGGCACACACCGTACTGCTGACCTGCAATCCTTATGGCGACCTGCCCAGAACTGACGTTCTGATCAACCCGGCCGTCGGGCCTGAAGTGATCACCGGCTCGACCCGCCTGAAAAGCGGCACGGCCTGCAAAATGGTTCTCAATATGCTTTCGAGCATCAGCATGATCAGAATCGGCAAGGTTTTCGAAAACCTGATGATCGATATGCGGGCTACCAATGCCAAACTGCGCCGCCGCGCCCTGCGCATTGTCATGGAAGGCGGCCAGGTGCCGAATTATCTGGCCGAAGCCAAACTGCAGGAAGCGGACGGCGACGTCAAACTCGCAATTCTGCTCGCCCGCACTGAACTCTCTGTCGAGCAGGCAAAACTTAAGCTGAAACAGGCTGAAGGCGTGCTTTACAAAGCCATCGGAGACATCGATCATGAATAAGCTGCTGAAGTCGCTTCTGACCGTATTGATCATCAATCTGGCGGCTGGCATGGCTCTGGCAGCGAAAGCGCCGGAAGTAAAGATTCGCGTCGCCCAGTATGCCAACAGAATTGACATCGTCATGCCGGCTGGCGGCACCTGGCAGGCCGACAAAAAGAGCGGCAAAATCATACCCGACCGCGTCTACGTCATCACCGGGCAGCTTCAGACAAAGGCCGTGCGCCGCTACCATCTGATGGTCGGCTCGGGCAGTGCTGCCGACGAGAATCAGCTGCGCGAAACCGAGCTTAAATTCAAAGCCTACAAGACCCATCGCCTTCTTGCCGGCAATGCCCCGGCACCCGGTTACCCCGACAATCGCGTCGTCTTTATCGGTGTCGGAATTTTTGCCGACGAAGCCGAAGCCCGCAAACTGCAGGACAAGCTTGCTGCAGAAAATATTTCCAGCTGGGTGTTTATTGAAAATATAAAGCCGGCAACCGGAAAATTGCAGCTCAAGCTCGGCAAACAAACGATCAGCGAAAGCCTGACCGGCCTGAAATTCAACAGCAAGGAAAACACCATTCTACGCAAGGCTGAATTCGCAAAAGGCTACTCCTGGCACGGCTTTGAAGATCGAAAATTCGCTGGCGACCTGCTGATTCAGTTCGGTGTCGAGAATTCGCTCGATTGCATCGAAATAACCGACCTCGAAAAACTGCTCATCGGAATTGTGCCCTCAGAAATATCGGCAAAGGCACCGATGGCCGCCATGCAGGCCCAGGCAGTGGCAGCGAGAGGCGAGATGCTTTCCAAAAAGGGCGTTCGCCATCTGAACGAGGGCTTCGACTTCTGTTCTGAGCAGCATTGCCAGGTTTACAAAGGCCTGCAGGGCACCGATCAGAATATTTCCACCAGCATCTCCCCGACTCGTGGCCTGGTGCTTGAAAATCACAAAGGTGGCATACTCGATGCAGTCTACGGAGCCAATTGCGGCGGGCACTCTTCTGCAAATCAGAATATCTGGACCTCGAACGCCGACCCGCATCTGCAGGGTGTTTCTGATATAAAAACCGAAGCAAAAATAGATCTGACGAATGAAGAACAGGCGCTGAACTTTATCAGCAATCCGCCCGACTGCTGGTGCGCTGCCCCCGGGGTCGAAGGCGCCGACAAATTCAGATGGAAAAAGAGCCTGAGTCAGAAAGAATGGCAGACTGTCGAAGGCAAGGCCGCCATTGGCAGAATCAAAGAAATCAACGGCATTGTCAGAGAAATTTCGGGCCGCATCGTTGGCATCAAACTGATTGGTGAAAACGGTGAAAAAACGGTTCTTAAAGAACTTCCGATCAGACAGCTTTTTGGTGGGCTGCGCAGCTCGTTTTTCAAGGCCGAATGGAAACGCGGCAAGCAGGGTTTCATCGATGCTGCCGACTTTGAAGGGGCCGGCTGGGGCCACGGCGTCGGCATGTGCCAGACCGGCGCTCAGAGCATGGCGCTGGCGGGGCGCGCTTTTGCCGACATTCTGCTGCATTATTTCCCGGGAGCAAAACTGGTCAAACTTTACTAAAAAATTTTCCGACACCTGCCGATAGGCACTGCAAGTTAAGTGCAAAGGAGAAACAGCAGGTGAAAAAATACTTGTGGATGCTGGTTGCAGCTGCAATAATGCTTTCCCCGATCGCAATCACAGGTTGCGGGTCTGATGATACCACTTCTGACTCACAGGTCAGCCATAATACAATTGGCCCGGGCAACCTCGACGACTTCCCGAAATAAAAAAACGAATTTCAAAGCGATGTCAAAGCCAGAATCACGCAGTAAAACAAACTTTCAGAACAGTCAAGACCGCATGCAGAAGCTCATCAAAGAAACTTTTGCCGCTCTCGACCAGCTTTCTGATCTTTTTAACGAAGTCAGAAACAACTGATATCTACTGATCATCGGTTGAACATCCCGCCCGGTACACCAGAGGTGCCGGGCGGGATGTTTATTTGCGTGACAATTTATTTTCATGTATAATGATCAGACAAAGTTGTTATTAGAGGTGAAGTATGAAGTATCTGAGAATGATTGGTCTTGTAGCATTGTTTTTCGCTTTTCTGCTCCCCGCTATGGTTCGCGCCGACGTCGACACCCCTGACGTTCTCATTACCGGCAATCCTGATTTTATCGTATCAGACTCAACCTATGGTCAGCATGAAACCGAAATTATGGAAATGGACAAAGCTGTCAACAACCTGATCATCGGCGTTGACATGGAAAAAGCTGAAAAAGCTCTGGTAAGATGCTATGCCAGATTCAGATACGCTAAAACCGGCCGCTGGACAAGCTACCTGGCATTCGATGGCGAATATCATTTTTCTGCTATCGATTCAGTTTCGGCCTGTCAGCTGATGTTTGTCGTCAGAGATCCAGAAAGAGGCAAAACTGCCGTAAAACATTTTTCTGTTCAGGGTAATTATCTCGAAGAAAAGAAAATGGAATATTTCATGCAGAAGCCGGCTCCACTAGACGTGAAGGCTGCCTGGGCCAAACCCGCAGTCGTCGCCCGCGCCACCTGGGGTGCCAGACCGCCAAAGTCTTCATATACTCCTCACACCCCGCAGCGCCTGATCGTTCACCACAGCTATCTGCCGAACCAGGCCTCATACAAAGGCGCTGCCACTATTCGCGGCATTCAGAACTATCACATGGATGACCCGAAAACCAGCTGGGCCGACATTGGCTACCACTTCCTGATCGGACCTGATGGCGTTATTTATCAGGGACGCCCCGAAGGCGTGGTTGGTGCTCACTGCTCACCCAATACAAATTCAGTAGGCATCTGCGTCATCGGCGACTATGACGATAACAAAGACCAGCTTAACCCCAAAATTGAAGAATCTCTTCTTAACGTGCTGTCATGGCTGGCCTCGACCTATAAAATCGACCCAAAAACCAATCTTTACGGCCACTGCGACTTCGCCCCGAAGTCATGCCCAGGCACAGTTCTTTACAAGAAACTGCCCGAATACCGCGAAAAGATCCTGAAAAACATCGGTCAGTAAATTTTTCTTTCTGCCGAATAAAGCCCCTTATCGCTGGTCGATAAGGGGCTTTTGTTTGGCTTCCAGCCTCGATTAAGAATTCAGCACTATGCGCAGCAAAAGGAGATCGACATGTTGAGCGGGAAGCTTTCTCCAGAAAATTTTACAGACCCTTCATTGGAGAATTATGACCAAAGCGGCGGCAGCTTTGAACGCATCGGCTGTCTGGGAATTATAATGTTTTTTCTGGTTTCAGGTCTTCTTGCCGTAGAATCGTTGCTTGTGCTGAAAGCGCCAGAGATATCAGGCATCGTGACCAGAGCCGAAATTACCAGAAAACATAAATGGGAACTCAACACTGTCTGGACAGAAAAACCAGATCAGCAAATCAACCTGCCAAAGAGAATCTTTAAAAAAATAAAACCTGGTGATTCAATTAAAAGGGCAAATGGCACACTGTTTTTAACGGTAAATGATTCTCACTACCTGCTGTTGCCATATTGGCATCTTATACTGCTTTTTTTACCATTGTCGGGAATTTGTATCTGGTATTTTCCTGATTCTTCCATCAGTAAAATCACTCACAATATATATGCTTCTTTCCCATTGCTGACTGTTCCAGCAGTGCTTTTACTTCATGCCATCTGCCTTTATATGGGTTTTTACGAATAAATAACGCAAAACCATCTTCCATGAGATGCATTTTCAAATGCCAGACATGAATTGTGACCAAGTCTCTTCGCAAGGCCAATGTCATGAGAAAATTTCGTGTAAAAAAGGGGCTGGTTCTAACCATTCGATGAAACAGCCCCTTCTATATAAGTCTTTCTGTTTGTTTAATACATCTTTTTCAGCTGGCTGCCGGTGAAATAGTGGCTGAGAATGCGCTGGTAGTTCCAGCCCTGTTTGGCCAGGCTCTGGGCACCGGTCTGGCACATGCCGACCCCGTGACCGAAACCGGCGCCGAGAAGTTCGGCACTGACGATGTAGCCGGCAGCGTCGCGTTTCCAGTCGGCGACGAAGCAGGCGCTGGCAAGGCCACCAAACAGGCGGCGGATATTCAATTCTTTCATTACGGTTTTTTCGCCGCGTTCGCCAACGAAGGTGAGGCGATAGATACGACCAGAAACGCCGCGGGCAATATCTTTAACCGTCTTAACGCGGCCGATTGCCAGGCTCTCTTCGACCTTTTTCCAGTCGGCGGCGTTCATGGATTTGTTCCAGCGAAAGCGATTGCCGCCTTCTACCGCTGGATTATTGCAATGGCAACCAGCAGGCGGATTGCGGATAAATACACCGACCTGTTCTTCTTCAGTCAGGTCGAGCGCCGGTGCCCCGGAATTATCCCATTTTCCGGTGAGAGCCGGGTTTGGCTGGGTGGTCCAGACAAAATGGCTTGATTCGCTGTGACCGCCACAGTTTGCAGCATAAACAGCATCGAGAATATTGGCATTCTGACCCATGAGAACATAGCCGGCAGTCGGAGCGATTTTTCTGCCAACATCGATTGAATAGGCGGTATCGCCATTGAATACCTGGCAGTGCTGTTCAGAACAGGTATCGAAGCCTTCATTGGCGTGTCTGACACCGATTTTGGCCATAATTTCGCCACGGGCAGCGACAGCCTGGGCCTGCAGCGCGCCAATTTCTGCTTTGGCCGAGATTTCTGACGGAACTACACCAGCGAGAACGTTTTCAAAGGCGGTGGTGAGAATACAGTCGATAGCATCGTTGGCGCCATAGCGCACCAGCAGAGAGCCTGAATAGTCACGATCGGCATAGCCATGCCACGAATAACCGGCGCCATACTCGACTTTTTTCATGTGAATAGTCTGCTGCGGCAGAAGAGCGAATTCTTTGCCGGTGGCTTTGAATGCGCCGTTAATGGTGAAGTTCAGAGTTCCCTGCGCCAGCTGCACGATTTCTTCGTAGATCCAGCTCGACTGCCCCTGAGCAGAAAGCTTGTCGACCAGAGCCTGAGCTGAGGCCTTGTCGTTGAACACGCCGACTTCTACCATTGCCAGGCGATTGTCATAGAGAAGAGTTTTGCCATCTTCGGCAAAGAATTCCTGGCCGAGAACCATTGTATGCACCGGAAACCCGAGCTGCCGCCATTTTTCTTCGTCAGCTCTGATAGTTTCTGCTTCTGCGAGAGAAGTTGAAGAAACCATGACCCGGAAGCGTCTGATGGCTTTGGCGGTCATGGTGCCGGTCAGCACACATTTTTCGCCCGGCTGAATACGGCCGTTCTGACCGCCGAGTTCCCAGGCGGCTCCCTGGGGGCAATTGAATTCGAGATCTTTTGCATACTGGGCAACTTTGATCTTTATCTGTTTTTCGGCAGCGACAGCAGAAACAGCCGCCCCGATCATCATAATTGCAAGAAACAGGCAAACAGAGCGCCAGAAATACTGCGTGCGTTCCATCATTCTTTACCTCACAGGCGAATTTTGACTGTATTTGTTAATTTTAACAGATATGTACACAATTTGGGGCTGGCAAAACAACATTTTTCCCCAAAAAATTCGCTATGAGCTATTTTTTTTCTTTTACCGAGTCAATTGCTTAGAACATCATTTTTCACGGCAAAATTACTGCTTTAAGGCTAAAAAAGACACATTATTTGGTCGGTTTTGCTCTATTCATAAGCATTATCGTTGGTCCGACCCCAAATTCACAGAGAATCAGACGGAAAAGCTTGAGGTGGTCTGGTAGTTCCAGTTTTCGCCGTCGATGGTCAGTTGGGTGGTGTAGCCGTAGTGGCCACTGAAAAGATGTGAGAATTCGGCAACGGCGGCTTTCGGGTCAACGGCATAGCGTTTTTGAAAGCGTAGCGATTCTTCGGCCAGGGCAACAAAGTCATGGGTGCTGCTGATACCGGCGTAGAGATTGCGAAGTTCGGGGTTGCCGTTGATGAAGTTTTCGATTTTTTCCTTGTCTGGGTGCCCTTCCTGAACCCGCACCATGCCGTTGCCGGCAATGCTGAGTTCGATCGGGGGCTTACTTGAAACATTTTCATTGAACATGAATTTTGTCAGGTGCTTTTTGAAAATATCGGAAGCAACAGCAGCGTTGGCTTCCATTTCGTCGGTGCTGATCGCGCCGTTTTTATCGTTATCTCTGAGTGTCCATATGGAACCGAGCAATGGCCGCAGTGGCTCACCGGGTTTATGGGGTTCGATGCCGAAGGCTTCCTGGATATCATGCTGCACCGCTTTGTCAATGGCAGTCAGCTTTCTCAATGGGCTTTCAGACTCCTGCACGGCTTCTGTATCAGGTTCTGCAACCTCTGCTTGAAGAGCCGCAGTCAGTTCTGCCTCGAATGAACGGGGTGCCTCATCGAGAAGCACCTGACGGCTGGCGGGGGCGATAGAAGAAGAAACGCGACCGGTAACACCAAATGAATACATTGCTGAACTCCCTGGCGTCTTCCATGACCTGAATTTTGACAGCTATCCCTATCTATTTCAGGTTATCGGCATTTCTGATGAAAGCATCCAGCTGTTTTTTCTGAAACAATTCCTTAGAAGGCCATTTTTCACGGCAAAATTACCGTTTTAAGGGCAAAAAAGGCACTTTTTCAGGATTATTTCGTCTGTTTATCGGCATTTCTGCTGGTCCGACCCCGACGAACTAGGCCTGGCCGATCAGGGTGATTTCGTTGCGGTCGTAATAAAGGTGGCGAATTACCAGTTTGCTGAGACCATGCTTTTTTGCCAGTTCATCGATGGCCTGCAGAATCGTTTCGGGCTGCTTGCCGCGGAACTTGACATTGACGACAAAGCGGCGGCAGGCCTTTGCTTCGAGCCAGCGTTCGAGGAGCCCGAGGGTTGCCATCGGCTTGACAATCATGTCGCAGAACATCCAGTCGACGGTTTTCTGCGGCATATAAGCATAGCCATTGTCGATTGAATGCTCACAACGCGGGTGTTTTTCGACATGCGGCTTAAGATCGGCAAAATCGACAGCGGTCACGCGGGCGCCACGTTTGAGGGCAGCCCAGGTCCAGCCACCGGGGGCGGCACCAAGATCGACGCAGACATCACCTTTGCGCGGAAAAATTCCGGTCTGATTCCAGGCCTCTTCAAGCTTGTAGTATGAGCGACAGGGCGCCAGATGATCATGCTCGACCAGGCCGGGCGAGTTGCGCCAGATTACCGGCTGATAGCGGCCTTTTCCGACTCTGAAGCGTTCGCAGACACTGACCCAGGCGCTGTCATTGCCGGTCATCACCACCTGCACGACAAGGCAGGGGCGGCGGTCGTCAATGTTCAGCCAGTCGACGAAGCGTTCAAAAGCACGGCGGCGGTATTTTGCCATGCGTTCGAAAAATTTTTCCTGCAGCAGTGCCGGTCGGCCGGCGATAAATTCATATTTTGTCGATTCTTCGGTGAACAGATCAGGAGAGAAAGAGACGAAGGTCCAGGGCAGCTGACTCTGATCGAGAAAGGCGTCGACAACACGGCCCAGCGCCTGAACCAGATCTGCAATCGACTCGCCGCGGATTTCACAGCAGTCAGGCAGCCAGTTACGGGCAAAAACGGGTTCATTTTTAAGATGCGAAGAGTGGCGAGGGCCGATAACCAGCCCCGGAGCCGGTGAAGAAAAAGCTTCTGCCGATCCGGCGGGTGCCAGCTCATTGCAAAGGGCTTCTTCCCAGCCGATGCCGCAAATGTAACCATCGATTATCTGTTTACCAGGCAATGTTCAACCTCGCTGCTGAGCAATACACAATCAATATCGGCCGGTCATTCATGCAGCCACGCATCAACACTGATAAACGACCGTCCCATCGATAAATCAGGTTTATCCGGGCATTTATCAACGCGGGCTGCAATCGACCGACCCGGTTCACATTAGCACAAAAACAGCAGTTTATGAACAACATAAGAAAAAAGTACCGGGTTCTGATACAATAGCGCAGCAAAGTTAACGCAACATCAAGCGGCATTGCAACACTGGTTGCCAGGGCCGCAATGCAGACAACCGGAGCCAATCTTGCAGACCGCCATTTATAAACTTCTCGTAATGCTGATTTCACTGGCCGTTTCTACTGCGCCTGTCGGTTACCAAAGCCAGGGTTTGCCAGCCGGCAGAGGGGCTGAGCAGCTTGATGTAATCGTTGTCGGTGGCGACCCTGAAGGCATTGCAGCGGCCGTTGCCGCGGCCAGAGAAGGCTGCAGAACTCTGCTTGTCGATACCAGACCCGTGCCTGGCGGTCTCTTTACGCGCGGCTGGCTCAACACAATCGATATGAACATCGGTATCGACGGCCGACCGCTGAATGGCGGTATTTTTGCCGAAATCTACCAGAGACTCGACGACCAGTCGTTCGATGTTGCTGACATGGTCAGGACTCTTGAAATGCTGATCAGCAGAGAAAAAAGGCTGACTTATATCAGAAATGCCAGAACGGTTTTCCCGATAACCGGGTCACAGACTATACCGCTTTTCAGGCCGGGGCAAACCCTGTACCCAGACACGATCAACATGCCAGAAGAACGTCTCGCTACGGTCAGTATGGCTTTGCCAGCAACGGATGCGCCCAGAACCATCGATGGGGTCGAAATTCATACCGACCGCGGTCTAAAACTGCATGTTTCAGGGAAATTCGTAATCGATGCCACCCAGGATGCGGATATCGCTGCCGCAGCGGGGGCCGGCATCATCGCATACGGTGTCGACACCTGGGGGAAACCGCGAAACATGGCCGCCACCCTTGTTTTTCGCATAAAAGGCATTTCTGATGCCGACTGGCAGAAAATGTGCACTGAGCTTAGCAGCAAAGCTTCCGGCAATCTGCTCGGCGGCAAAAAACGCAGCATCTGGGGTTATGGCGACATTATGCGCAGATATCAGCCGACCAACGCCAGAATAAGAGTCAGAGGCCTGAATCTCGGGCGACAGAATGACGGCAGTGTACTGGTTAACGCTCTGCTGATATTCGCAACCGACGGCATTAACCGGAATTCACGCAAAGAAGCCCGCAAGCTGGCGCAAAAAGAACTCCCCGAGCTTGAAAAATTTCTACGCAACAATATTTCCGGCATGCAGAATATCAGCATTTCTGAAACCGCCCCGGAAATGTATATCCGCACTGCAAGACAGGTAAAAACTCTTTATACACTGACAATAGATGACGTTCTCGAAAACCGCGACTTTCACGATCGGATCGGCTTCGGTTCATACCCGCTCGACATTCAGGCGCAGAGCAGCGATCATTATGGCGACGTGGTCGGCACACCTGAGCAATATGCCCTGCCCCTGCGCTGCCTGGTTCCACAAGGGTTCACCAATCTTCTGGTCGTGGGTCGCAGTGCCGGCTTCGACTCTCAGGCCCAGAGCAGTGCCAGAACGATTCCGGTTGGTATTGCCGCCGGGCAGGCTGCCGGGGTTACTGCGGCACAATGCATAGAATCTGGCCTGACCGTCGAAAAGGCTGCCACAGAAAAAAATGCGGTCTCGCAAATTCAACGGCGTCTGATGCGGCAGGGCGTGCAGATCTGGCCAAATCAGGCAAAAAAACCGGAAATCACCAGGCACCCCGCTTATGAAGGCCTGCGCTTCATGCGCCGGCGCGGCCTGGCATCGGGTGGTTATCGCAATAACTACGGACTCGATGAAAAAATCAGCAGCAAAGCTTTCGCCAACCGCCTGGCTGCACTCCTGTCAGATATGAAAAGCGATGACCGCGCCAAAATTTATGCACTTTTCGACAACGCTGAAACCATAAGCTCAGCCAGAGCGCAAGAGATTCTTGCAACCGTCGAAAAGGAATTCATGCAGCCAGCCAGCGCAGCAGATCAGGCCACGCACGCCAGGCTGGAATCTGAGAGCAAAAATGAAGACGGGCGCCAGACAAAAGCCAGCACCCATACAGTTGCGGCAAAAAATACGCATCTGACCAGGGGCGAAGCCTACATGCTTCTGATGAACTGGTTCAGGCAAACAAAACGCTAATCACGGGCCTTAACTTTGCCAGGAGGAGTGCACGAGAGCCTGTCCCGGGAACAACAGCATTTTCTTCGCAATTGCTGTGTAATTACGGGAAAATTTGAACGGGGCAGGCAGGCGTGGTAGCATGCTGAAAAATCAAGAAACGCAGAAAGGTTCTTTATGGAAGTAATCATCAAAAAAGACAGAGAATCTGCCGGCAAGCTGGCCGCCAAAATTATCGCCGGTCTTATCAATCGCAACCCGGCGGCGGTTCTTGGCCTGGCGACAGGCTCGACACCTCTCGGTCTCTATAATGAACTCGTACGCATGCATAAGGAAGAAGGATTATCTTTTAAACACGTAAAAACCTTCAACCTCGATGAATACATAGGGCTCGACCCGGCCGATCCCTGCTCGTTTTACAATGAAATGCACACTAACCTGCTGAAAAGAATCGATCTGGCAGAAGGCGCCGCGCAGATACCAGATGGCCGGGCCAAAGACATTGTTGCCAGCTGCGAAGCCTATGAAGCGGCAATCAAACGCGCCGGCGGCATCGACCTGCAGGTTCTCGGCATCGGGCATGACGGGCACCTCGCCTTCAATGAACCCGGGTCATCACTCAGCTCAAGAACCCGCATTAAAACCCTTTCAAAAGTGACGATCAAAGCCAACGCCAGATTTTTTGGCAGCGAAGAGAGGGTTCCGAAGCATGTCATGACCATGGGTCTCGGCACAATCATGGAAGCAAGAGTCTGCATGATGCTCGCTTTTGGCAAAGACAAGGCTGATGCAGTCGCAGCCACAGTCGAGGGTCCGGTTTCTGCTTCGTGCCCGGCCTCAGTATTGCAGTTTCATCAGAACGCCATCATCATTCTTGACGAGGAAGCCGCCGGCAAACTGCAGCGACACGATTATTACATCGATGTTTACGAAGGCAAACCCGACTGGCAGCGTTACGAATAATCGCCCCTGAATTTTTGTGACGGTGTGGGCAGCGACCATGCTGCTGTGGTAGAATTATTGTCTATGATCAATACACAGCGCAAATTCATGCTCACAACTTTTGGCTGCCAGATGAATCAGGCCGATGCCCAGCGCATTCGCGGCCTGCTTATCCGTCTTGGCTATAACGAAACCGAAGAAGAATCAGAAGCAGACCTGATTCTTTTCAATACCTGCTGCGTTCGCCAGCATGCTGAACAACGGCTGATCGGCCGTATTCAGTCGCTGCTCAACGCAAAGAAGCGCAATTCCGATCTGATAATCGGCGTCGCCGGCTGTATGGCGCAGAACATGCAGGGCGAACTGCTCGAAGCCCTGCCGCTCGTCGACCTGGTTTTCGGCCCGAACGACATTGAAGACCTGCCATTGCTGCTGCAGCGTGCTGCCAGCGAAAAAACCACCGGCAATTTTGCGCCGCGCGGGGCTTTTGATGGCGAATCGGCTGACGGCATCGTTCTGCATCGCCCGTTTTCGGCGATGGTCAACATTATCAGGGGCTGCACCAACTTCTGTTCCTACTGCATCGTTCCCTACGTCAGAGGCCCGGAAGTCAGCCGACCACTCGACGAGCTGACCGCCTTCATAACCGAACTGGCCGGTCGCGGCGTCAAAGAGATCACTCTGCTCGGGCAGAACGTCAATGCCTACGGTAAAGATCTCGGTATCAAAGAGGGCTTTGCAACCCTTCTCGAGCGCATCGAAAAAATCGACGGTATCAACTGGGTGCGTTTCATGACCTCGCACCCGCGCGATTTCAGCCTCGAAACGGTTAAGCGCATGGCACAGCTGAAAAAGGTCTGCGAACAGTATCATCTGCCGGTTCAGGCCGGTTCAAACCGCATTCTCGCAGAAATGAAACGCGGTTATACAAGAGAACACTATCTTGAGCTGATCACGCAGGTGCGCGAAAATATACCGGGCGTCAGCCTCAGCACCGATATCATCTGTGGTTTCCCAGGCGAAACCGAGACCGAATTCAACGACACCCTCGATCTGATCAAACAGGTGCGCTACGAAACCGCCTTCATGTATTACTATTCGCCGCGCGAAGGCACTGCCGCCGCCACCATGCCCGGGCAGATCGACGAAGAGATACGCAAGGCAAGACTGGCAAAGCTCATCGAGGTGCAGAACGGCATCGGTCTCGAAGAGAGCCTGAAGCTCGTCGGGCAGACTTTCGAAGTGCTTGTCGAATCAGAAGCTGCCCGCAATGAAGGTCATCTGGTCGGGAAAACGCGCACCGGTCGCTCGGTCGATTTTGCCGGCAGCCGCGACCTGATCGGCAGCTTTGTCGAAGTCACCATACAAAAGGCCCGCAACTGGACCCTTTCGGGTATTATGACCACGAAGAAAGGCATTGGCTGACAATGGCGATATTGCTTCACACCTGCTGCGGGCCGTGTCTGGCCGGGTCCTACCCTCTGCTTGAACCGGTTGCCGGCAAAGGAAACACAGCAGTATTCTGGGAAAACCCCAACATTCACCCATTTGTCGAGCATCACAGCCGCCTGACCTCATTCATTAAAATGGCCGGCCAGTTCGGTCTTGAAGTAGTCAGTGGCGACGCCGGCTACGGGCTTGAGAAATTTCTTCGCGAAATCGGCTCAGATTATGGCCCCGGCCGCTGTGCCATCTGTTACCGCATGCGGCTGACTGCCGCCGCTCAGGCGGCCGCCAGGCATTCATTCGAGGCATTCACGACGACACTTCTGATCAGCCCGTATCAGAATCATGAGCTTCTGATCAGCACCGGAGAGCAGGCAGCCAGAGAAGCGGGAGTAAAATTTCATTACACCGATTTCCGGCCCGGCTTCAGAAACAGTCATGAAATTGCCAGACAGAATGAACTCTACCGACAGAAATACTGTGGCTGCATTTTCAGCGAGCAGGAGCGGTTCAGCAACGATAAAAAGTTTCTAAATCCGCTGCTGACTTCTGGCGTTAAAAATGATGAAAAGACCAAAGCAGGAGTCTGAACTTGAATCTTCGCCGTGAACAAACGATTGAAACAGCCGGCCGGAGCAGCAGATTCCGGCTGTTAGTGCTGCTGGCCATATGCCTCATGCTGTTGCCGGTCGCGATCGAGGCACGCACAAACCGCGATCGCAACCAGACCAGACCGGCTTCGGCCGAGCCGATCCTGCGCGTCAAGCTCGGCGGACTGCACAAAAAAGTGACAGTCAGATTTCCTGAGGGTGGGCAGATCATCAAGGGCAGCCGGCGGATCAAAAGCCTGCGGCGCAATGAAAAATTCGACTGGGCAACGCCAACTGACGGCAAAAAAAAGCGCCGGGTGGCTCATAACGGCGAAACCCTGCTGATGCAGGGGGCAAAAGCAATAGTCGAGTTGAACGGCAAGCTTTACCGTGGGGTTCTGCAGATCAGCTTCTCTGGAAACGGTGCTCTCGTTGTCAATCATGTCGGTATTGAAGATTATCTGCGTGGCGTGGTTGGCAGCGAAATCGGTTCGCGTGCGCCGGCCGAATCGATCAAGGCACAGACAGTCATTGCCCGCACCTATGCCTATGCCAGCCGCGGCAAGCACAAAGCCGAAGGCGCCGATGTCTGCGATTCAACCCATTGCCAGGTTTATTCAGGGGTAAGTGCAGAGCGTGACACGATCGACCCGGCGGTGGCAGGCACCAGAGGTATCGTGATGATCTCTGACGGAGAGCCGATCGCCACTCTGTATCACGCGACCTGTGGCGGCATGACCTCAGACAACGACAAGGTCTACGGCGGTGCGCCCCGCAGCTATCTGCGTCGGGTTCAGTGTCCGTTCTGCAGTGCCGGCATCAATTACCGCTGGTCGAGGTCGATCGGCATCGAAAAGCTAAAAAGCGCTCTGCACCAGGAAAAAATCAGCTTCAACCGCCTCTGGGAAGCCAGCATCGAGTCGCCGGGTCACCTTGACCGGGTGACAAATCTTGTTCTCAACACCGACCGCGGGGTGATCAAGGTCAAAGGCACCACGATCCGGCGTCTTTTTGATCTGCCAAGCACCACCTTCGTTCTCGCCGACCGCAGACTGCCGGCAAAAACAGTTGTGGCAGCCCGGCCGGCCGCTCCGCCTCTTCCGGTGGCGAGACCCACACGTTTAACTGCAGAGCTGCAGACCCGCAACGAGGATCTGCCACAGCAGATGCTGGTAATGACAGCTGCCGGGCTCAAGCGCGCACATAAGCCAGAAGGAGGCTGGCGGGTAATGACACTGGCAGCAGGCCCTGAGGCGCTTTTCCCTGAAGAAGCAAGTTCGGTAGCGCAGGCGCCTGCCATAACGCGTCGTGGGCCATTGGCCAGCATCGAACTGTTCGGTCGCGGCTATGGACACCAGGTCGGTCTATGCCAGTCGGGTGCCATCGAGCTTGGCAAGCGCGAGTGGTCATACAGGCAGATTCTTGCGTATTATTATTCGAATGTTGCCTTAAGAAGCCTCGATTATTAAAATTTCCAGAAGATTGTGAAAAAAGCTCAGATTTCGCTGAGCAATGACCGATAGAAAACTGACAAGTAATAATTTTAAGCTGTCGGAAAGTAATTTCTGACGAACCTTGGAGGAAAGAGCGTATGGGTTTGTTCACCTTTGGGACAAGCAACACGGCAGTTGGTGTCGATATCGGCACCTCAGCCGTCAAGATCGTCCAGCTCAAAAAGACTCCTTCTGGCCCTGAACTGATTAACTACGGTATGGCTCCCCTGCCCTCGGACGCGATGACAGAAGGTGCCGTTAGTAACCCGCAGGCAGTATCAGCGGTCATCAAGGACATCTTGAAAGCACGAAAAATCAAAGTCGAGCGGAGCTTCGCCTCAATCTCCGGGCAGAACGTAATCATGCGCTTCACCAAGCTGCCGATTATGTCGCCTGAAGAACTTGAGCAGACCGTCAGAATCGAAGCCGAGCAGTATGTTCCCTACGCTATTGACGAAGTGAGCATTACACACGCCGTTCTTAAGAATGTTGACGAAGAAGAAGAAGGCGGCGGCAAGTTTCTTATTCTGCTCGTAGTTGCCCAGAAAGACCTGGTTAACTCATATACCGATGTTCTCAAGAGCGCCGGCATTACGCCTGAAATCGTCGATGTCGACACAATTGCCGCCATCAACGCTCTTGAAGACTCTTATATGCAGACCGCCAGCTCACAGGAAGGCGGCGAAGTCGTTGCTGTCATCGATGCTGGGGCGAGAACCACAAACATTTCGGTCATGAAGTCAGGTGTTCTGATGTTCACCCGCAACATCCCGATTGCCGGCAACAACATTACCGAGATGATCAGAGATGTAATGAAGCAGGAATTTGATCAGGCAGAATCGATCAAGATCGAAGAAGCCGAAGTCAATATCGGCGAAGGCGGCGGCAACGAGATTTCTGAAGTGGTCAAGACCACCGTCGAAGAACTGGCCTCAGAAATTCGTCGCTCGTTCGACTACTTCAAAGCCCAGTCACGCGAGCCGCTGATCCATCGCATCATTCTGTCGGGCGGCAGCGCCAATCTGCGCAGCTTCAACACCTTTCTGATGAACGAACTGGGTGTGGACGTTAACATGGGCAATCCTCTCGAAGGCATTGCCGTTACCACACCCGACCCGGATGAGCTCTACAACAACCTGCAGCAGTATACTGTTGCAATAGGGCTTGCACTGAGAGGGGTGAAAGAAGACTAAATGATTAGAATTAACCTATTAACCGTCAAGCGGCGAAAGCCAATTCAAATCCCGTTTGCTGCGATCTTCTTTTTCCTGGGTCTGATCGGTATCGGCGCCGGCTTCTACGCAGGCACCCTTGCCATCGAAGGCATGAACGATGAGCTGATTACCCAGCGCCAGGAACTCAAAGATGAAATCGCCCGCGAACAATCGAAACTCGACATCAAAGACCAGCTGCGCCAGGAAAAGGGTAAGATCGAATCAGACATTACCCGTCTGAAACAGCTGTCGGGCGCAACTCTGCTGCAGTGGTCGCAGGCGTTCAGCAACCTCACCAGTGTTGTTCCTGAAAAGACCGTCTGGATCACCAACCTGCGCATTGACTCTGACAGACGTGTTCAGATCACTGCCTACTCATGCAACGAAGACGGCGCCGAAGAACCCAAGACCGGCGGTCAGCTGACCAAAGGTATTCAGCAGTTCATTCAGGCTCTGCAGGGTCATGAACATTTCGAAGAAGTGTTTCTGACCAGCGCCACAAAGAACATTTACGAAAAAATGCCGGTATGGCGTTTTGAAATCGGTTGCCGCATCAAACGTGACCTTGGCGAAAAGAATCTGGAGGGCTGATTAATGAATAACTTCGCAGTTGTAACAATTTTCCTCCTGGTTCTCGCGGCCGGGGCAGGCGTATTCTTCTACATGAACTACTACCAGCCACTCGTTGACGAAGCCGAAAAGATCAAGACTGAAATCGATGATCTCGAAAGGCAGAAAGCCCAGCTGGCAAATATCGAAGAAGAGATGGCGCAGTTGAAAGCGCAAATATCGAAACTAACGGAGCAGAAGAACAAGCTACAGATGGAATCAAACCAGCTGAACACCGTTGTTCCCAAGCTCCTCGATTCGACCGAAACCATTGCCAACAAGTTCAAGGTGAAATTCCAGGATATCCGCATCTCTCCGCTGGTCAGAGCTGAAGACTGGTCTGAACTGCCCGTAGAAATGACAATCCTCGGAACCTTCAAAGACATCGGCAGTTTCCTCACCATTATGGAAAAACGCAAGATCATCAATCTTGCCGCAGGTTCAATGAACGTTTCTGTTTCGGCTGAAGTGGATCGCGACTCAAAAAGCCCTCTGCTCAGCGTGACTCTCAGCGCCAAGGTCTACATCATGGGCGGCGGATACTAAGAAAGGAAGATGACTATGACTGGTTATAACCCACTCAAAACTCTGGGAATCATCTGTCTGGCGGCGTTCCTTCTTGCAGCTCCCGGCCACCTTTCTGCGCAGGAAAACCTCGACGACTTTGGTGCCCTTGATGAACTTTCAACCCCTGCCGCTGGCGGCGATGCCCCGGCTGCCGGTGGTGATGCTGCTGTAAGCGAAAGCACTATCAACGAAACCCCAGCAGGTGGCGATGGCATGACTGCTGAAAGCCCGACACCAGCCGCCGGTGGCGCCGAACCCGGCAAAATGAGCGAACAGGAACAGGTCGAAGCTCTGATTGCCAAATACACTTTTGCCACCGAAAACCCGAAAAAAGACCCTTTCAGACCGATCGTCGAAAAGAAAGTGGTTCTGCCGCCGGTAAGACCGGTTCAGCCGGTTTCCAGACCGCAGGATACCAAACCTGCTCCGCCGCCGGTTAAACCGATCAGACTTTTCGTTACCGGTATCGTTGGCAATGAAGGCCAGAGACTCGCGGTCGTCAAGTTTGAAAACGACGAACTGACACTCGTTAAAGATCAGATTGTCGAAGGCAAATTCAAGGTCGTCGACATATTGAATGACAGAGTTGTCATTTATTCGAACAAAGAACAGCGCCGCCACACCTTCAAAATCGGCGGCGACGAAAAAGACTGATTAACGTTCCGTAGATTAAAAGACTGTATCAGAGCAGATTCCAGAACCTCAAGGCAAATGCCACTGATACAGTTTTTTTATACCCGAAATTCATGAAAGGTTTTTGCAGATGAAAAGAAAAAACATGTTCTGGACAGCCTGGGCAATAATTGGTCTGACACTGGTGGTTGCTGCCGGCGTCAAAAGTTTTGCCAATGACGTCAGAGAGAGAATCGAGCAGTCAGCCCTTAAATACCTTCCCTCTGAGAAGCAGCCCTGATACTGGTCAACACAAATGTCTTCAAGAACAGACGAAAGCCGGAGTTTAAGCGAGAGACAGCAATCTGACCGGCAGAATGTCAGAAAAAGAAAATTTTAATCAGAAATAAATGAAAAATTGCTTAAAGAATTCAGCAAACTTGTCGATGTATCACCTGACATACCCTAAAAGGCTATTGTCGGAGATTCAGTTGTCGGACATTACCGTTCGGAGGTAAAGAAGAATGAGTTCCACGGGTTACACCAGGAAACGAAGTAACATCTTACTACTGTTTGCGGCTCTCACAGTCGCAATGTTGTTTCCATGCTCAGCAAAGGCTGAAGACAACATTACCCTCGATTTCCGCGATACTGACATCCGTCAGATCATCAAGGTCATCGCCCAGCAGTCAGGCACGAACATCATTGCCGAGAAAAGCGTGCGTGGCCAGGTCACGGTCAAGCTTTCTGACGTATACTATGAAGAAGCCATGAACCTGATCGCCAAAACCAACGGTTTTGCCGTGCGCAAAATTGGTAATACCTGGATTCTCGCTGACGAGAAAAAGCTGGTTGAAGCCTTTGAAAAAGGTCTGACGATTACCAAGCGACTGCAGTATGCCAAAGCTGCTGACGTCAGCAAAGTAATCTCTTCAACCATCAGAAAAGATGTTAAGGTCGCTACCGACGAACGCATCAATGCGGTTATCGTCTCTGGTGGCAAAGACCTGCTCGATGAAGTCAAGAAACTCATCGAAACCATCGATACACCTGTGCACCAAGTCATGATGGAAGCCAAGATCGTTGAAGTCAAAACCGATGCCACCAAGAGCATCGGCTTCAAATGGACAGGCAAAACCGGTCAGGAAGCCGCATACAACGAATTCGACAACCTGCCCGTACTGTCAACCAAAGAATACTTTGCCGCCAATCCGGATTCTGGCCTGTATCAGGAACAGTTCACCGGTCAGCAGGGCGATCTCTTTGGTCTTGGCGATTTCTATCGCGACAACCTGCTGTTCAAAGCAACTTTCGCAGCCCTGGAAAAACGCAGCGAAACCAAGGTTCTCAGCAACCCGAAGATCTCTGCTGTTAACGGCCAGGAAGCCAATATCGTAGTCGGTACTAAAGTTATCTACCCCGGTGGCGCTGACCAGCCCCCGAAAGAAAAAGATACCGGTATCAAACTCAAGATCACTCCGCGCATCAATGACGACGGTTATATCACTGTTGACGCTGAACCTGAAGTATCATTCGTTGAATCATGGTCCAACAACAACATGTATCCGGTCATCGGCACCCGTTCTGCCAAGACCACCGTGCGCGTCAGAGACGGCGAAGAGATCCTCATCGGCGGCCTGATCAGAGACGAAGAAGGCAAAGATAACAGCAAGATCCCGCTGTTGGGCAGCATTCCGATCGTAAAATCTCTGTTCAGCTTCAAGGGTAAAAAGGGTCAGTCTCAGGAACTTATTATCCTGATCACTCCCCATATCATTGCTCAGAGCATCGAATCAGCCGCTCCGACCGCCCTGATTCCGGAAACTGGCATGAACCCTGTCGCTGCTGCTCCAGTCTCGGCTCAGCCCGCCGGCACTGTTGACGATTCGTTCGATAACGCGTTCGATACCTCATTCTAAAACCTCCGACTGAAAAAAAAGGGCCGCCCAAAACCGGGCGGCCCTCTTTTTTTTCACTGAAACAGTTATCAAAAAAGCATTTTCAGCCAGGCAATATTAGACGCTCACAAGTGTTTTTATGCGCCTTTCAAGCTCACACATGTTTTCGCAGCCGCACAATGAGAGAATTTCAGACGCAAGTTGAATTGCGATCACTGATTCTGCCACTACTGCCGCCGCCGCGACCGCATGCACATCAGACCGGTAAAAAGCAGGGTCGGCGGCCTGGCCGGTTTTGAGATCGACAGAATCGACACCGGCGTTGGCGGGCAATGGCTTCATATGAAAACGAATGATTAAGGGCTGCCCATTGGTCATGCCGCCTTCGAGACCAGCGGCATGGTTGCTGGCACGACTGGTCTGACTGCCGACCGCAACAATTGGATCGGCTGCCGGCAAATTCGATTGTGCCAGTTCGAGAGCCATGCCGACTTCTACACCACGCACAGCCGGGATACTCATTACCAGGCCAGCAAGAATGCCATCGAGGCGTCGGTCATAATGCACATGGCTGCCAAGCCCGGCAGGGAGCCCCCAGAAGATCACGGCCCCGGTGCCGCCAATACTGCGATTCTCAGCAGCACAGCCGTCTGTCAGTTCGCGCCATGACTTAATAACAGCTGAATCTGGCGTCAGAAATTCTTCACCATTCTGCTCGACGGCAGCAGCAATAATTTCGGGCGAAGCGGCATAATCGACCGCGGCCCTGCTGCCACCCAGACTTTCGACAAAGCAGGTTGACCTGATGCCGAGCTGCTTCAGCAGATTTCTTGGCGGCACCGAGAGTGCAACGCGCATCGCCGTTTCACGGGCCGAGGCACGCTCTCTAACCGGGCGGCAGTCATCAAGACCGTATCTGCTGATGCCGGCCAGGTCGGCATGACCCGGCAGCGGCACAGTGATTCGCCCGGCTTCAACATTGGCAGCGAATGGGTGCATGTAGGCGGCATGCTTTTCGAAATCACGGTTTCTGATAGTCAACGCAACCGGGCTGCCGGTCGTCAGGCCACCGATTATGCCAGAGAGTATTTCAACTTCATCGTTCTCGATTCTGGCACGGGCCCCGCGACCATAACCGGCCCGGCGACGGTGCAGCAGCGTTACAAAGTCAGAGGGCTCGATCCTGATGCCGGCGGGCAGACCTTCGAGAATTCCGCAAAGCGCCGGGCCATGCGATTCACCTGCTGTTAAATAGCGCAATTTCATAGTTTCTCCCGTAATTGCCGATATTTTAACCTTTTTTGCATTTTTTTGCAGAGAAACTCTCAGCAATGCGCCGCATTGTGCCGATTATCTTTCTGATCAATAAAAAATCTGCTTTTCCCTAAAGTCGCGCAGACTTTCTGCCGATAATTCGTTTAGGGAAGGTATCAACTTTGGCAAACATGAATCCGGAAATTTCAAACAGCGATTATCAGTTAGCGGTTCAGCTGCTCGGCAGAGACCCGCGCACCCCTTTCGCCGTCAAAACTCGTTGCGGCGATGGCAGCCCACAGGTTCTCATTGCCGACCCGGTGTTTCTTGAAGACGGTATCTGGAAGCCCTTTCCTGCCTTTCTCTGGCTTGTCTGCCCGCGACTCAAACTTCTGGTCGCTGAGCTCGAGCAGCAGGGCTACATCAGAAAATATTCACAGCAGCTCGAAAGCGACGAAGATTTTCGTCAGCGCTTTCTCAGCAGTCAGACCGAGATTTCGGCCATACGTATTGAAATGGCCGAAAAAATATACCCGGGTGAACTACCGGAACACATCAGAGAAATTCTGACCGAGACCACCATTGCCGGCAGCCGCGACTTCAGAGGCGTTAAATGCCTGCACTCGCATCTCGCGCATGAGCTTGCCTTTGCCGGAAACCCGATTGGTGCCGACGTAATCAACATCATCGGGCATTGTTCGAAAGCCGATAACTGCAGCCACCTGAGCAAAGGAGGAAATCTGGAATGATACGCGGTATCTATACAGCTTCTTCATCGATGCTTGTCGAAATCATCAGACAGGACATGGTGGCCAACAACCTCGCCAACGTCGACACATGCGGTTTCAAGCAGGATCAGGGCATATTCAAGGAATTGCCAACCATGGAACTGCGCCGGGTCAATGACGGCAAGCTTTACCCGCCCCGGCCGATCTACAAATATCCGAAAATTGGCGAGCTCGGCACCGGCGTTATTCTTGACGAATCATTCACCAATTTCAAGGCCGGAGCCTTCGATTACACCGGCAATGATCTCGATGTGGCACTCGAAAACGAAAAAGCCTTTTTCGTGGTCGAATCGCCCAAAGGCACAAGATTTACCCGTGACGGCATTCTCAACATCAATCAGGATGGTTTTCTGACGAATATGAGCGGCGATTTCATGCTGGCCGAAAGAGAGCCGGTCGACCCCGAGAACAAGACCAGCATTCTTAACGAAGACGGCACCATGGCGTCTGAACTGGTTCGCGTTTCGGTTCAGGATGGCCAGACAGTGAATATCGACCGAGACGGGCGTGTGCTGATAGACGGTGTGCCACAATATCGTCTCGTAGCCGGCATGGCCGAGGACCGTAAAGCTTTTCGCAAAGAAGGGGCCAACAAGTTTGTCAGAGCCTATGGTGAAGTGGCCAGGGCCGATACGAACTTCAAGCAGGGTTACATCGAAAAACCCAACTTCAGCCTGGTTGAAGAGATGGTCAGAATGATCGAGGTCTCACGCGCTTATGAAGCGAATTCGAAAGTCATTCAGTCACACGATGGTCTGCTCGACAAGGCCATCAACTCAGTCGGCGCCACCAGACGCTGATTCTAATCTGAAAGAGCCGGAGGAATAAAAGCCTATGATGAGAGCACTATGGTCGGCCTCTACAGGCATGAAAGGTCAGGAAACCAACATTGCCGTGGTTTCCAACAACCTTTCAAACGTCACTACAACAGGTTTTAAAAAGAGCCGCGTCGACTTTCAGGACCTCATGTATCAGACTCTGACAGAACCGGGTGCGCCCATTTCGAGCGACAACACCTACCCCGTAGGTATTCAGCTCGGCCACGGCGTCAGACCGGTCGCCACCCAGCGTATGTTCAGCCAGGGCGAATTCCAGCAGACAGAACAGCCACTCGACGTAGTCATCGAAGGCAAAGGCTTCTTTCAGATTCAGCTTCCCAACGGCGACACAGCCTATACCCGTGACGGCGCCTGGAAACTCTCTGAAGAAGGCACCGTCGTCACCTCTGACGGTTACACCGTTCTGCCCGGGTTCACCATTCCGCGTGAAGCCATCGGCATCAACATCACCTCTTCAGGTATTATCGCGGCAAAAATGCCGGGTCAGGTCGACCTCGAAGTACTTGGCCAGATCGAACTCGCCAACTTTATCAACCCTCCGGGGCTCAAAGCCATTGGCCGCAACCTGTTCATTCCGAGCGGCAGCTCTGGTGACCCGGCTGTCGGGATTCCGGGTACCGAAGAATTTGGCGAAATCGCCCAGGGCTTTGTCGAAATGTCGAACGTCAAGGTAGTTGAAGAAATGGTCAACATGATCGTCGCCCAGCGCGCCTACGAAGCGAACTCCAAGACCATTCAGACTTCAGATACGATGTTGCAGATAGCCAACAACCTGAGAAGATAGGGTAGTTAACGGTGCATAAACAGATAAATAACCAGATAAAGGCAACAATTCTCAGCTGCATTATGGGTCTGGCTCTGTGTTCAAACGCAGGAGCCGCAATCAACGCCACAAAAACTTCTGATGCGGTAACTTCATTTAAATCGACCGTTCTCGTCAACAGCAGCGAAATCAAGGCTGACAGTCTGATTAAAAATGACGCTGACCAGCGCCTGCGTGAAGCTCTCGCGGCGGTTCAGATCGGGTTTATTCCGAACCCGCTCGGAGAACTGGTTGTAGACCGGGCCACACTGCAGAAAAAGCTTGGCAATCTCATCAGAAACGTCGCTGTTCCTGAAAAAATCACGATCAGACGCAACGGTTCAATTCTTAAAGGCACAGATGTAAAAGAGAAAATCGCACAACTCTGCCAGCAGAAAACCGATGTCGATCTCGATATCGATCTTTCACGGGTGCCGACCAACATGGTTCTGCCTGGAAACGTCACCAGCTGGGATGTAAACACCGCTTCAGACAACACTCTGGGCATGAAACTTTTCGTGGTAACGGCAGAAACCGACGGTGGCCCTTTTCGGCAGCTGATTCAGATCAAGGTAAGCCGTTCATTTGAAGCAGCACAGCTTACAAGACTGGCCAAACCGGGTGAAGTAATCAATGCCGGCATGCTTAAAGCCAAAAAAGTGATTCTCAAAAGCGACCAGGGCACAATTCCTCTCAGCTACGAAGAAGCACTCGGAAAAAGCCTCGGGCGTTTCAAATCTGCCGGAACCATGATCCGAGAAATCGACCTTGCCGAAGCGGTAAGCGAACCCTGTGAAATGGCCGGGGTAAAAACCATTGCCACCAATAAGGCCGGCCCGGCTGAAAAGGCCAGCCTGATGATCAAACCGGGTTCAAGCGTCGATTTTCTGGTCAACAGCGGCAACCTGTCGCTCAAGATTCCGGCTAAGGCAGTCAGCGGCGGTAATCCCGGCGATGAGATCACCCTGATCAACCTGCAGAACAAAAGAAGAATCAAGGGCGTCGTTACTGAGGAAGGAACTGTAGAATATGCGAAAAATTAATCTTTTACTGATGACTGCCCTGATAATTCTCAGCTGTATGCCCTGCAGCGCAGCTTCACTTTGGCTGAGCGGCAACGACCTCTATTCAAACAAAGGCGGCAAGGACTATCAGGCCGGCGACATAGTCACCATCGTTATATCTGAAGAATCGAACGCCCAGTCCAAAGCCACGACCTCTACGCAAAAGCAGTCTACAACAGAGGTAACCACCGGACCTAAGATCCCAACCTTCAAAAAGCTGATCGACAAATTTGTTGGCAAGCATGACGTCAATAACACCTTCGATGGCACAGGCACCACAACCAGATCTGGCCGTCTGACCGGCACCCTTACCGCCAAGGTACTCGAAGTTCTGCAGAACGGCAATCTGCTCATCGAGGGCAGTCGCTCGATCATGGTTAACGGTGAAACGCAGATCATGCGCGTTCGTGGTGTCGCCAGACCCAGAGATGTCGACGCCAGCAACAGCATAAACTCAAAACTTCTCGCCGATGCTCAGATCAAATTCGACGGCAAGGGTGCGATTGGTCGAACAAGCCGCCAGGGCCTGATTACCAAATTTATGGATGTAATATTCTGACTTGAGTTTTTATAAGGGTTTGTCCGCATGGATTGACCCGGACCACTTAAAAAAGAAGCCCCAAATTCACTTTTGGGGCTTCTTTTTTTATGCAAAAATCATCCGATTTTACCAATCAAGCGCAGCAAGCCATCGAGAATAGTCAGCGGGTGAGGCGGGCAGCCGGGAATGAAAAGATCGACCGGCATCAGGTCGGTGACGCCGTTGTTCTGTTCGGGCTGGTCACGAAAAACTCCACCACTGATCGCACAGGTGCCGATCGCAACGACAAGTTTCGGGCTGGGAACAGCTGCAAAAGTGCCGATAGTTGCGGCCTGCATGTTCCGGGTTACCGGTCCGGTGACCAGAATACCGTCAGAGTGCCTTGGCGAAGCCACGATTTTGATGCCGAATCTGCTCAGGTCAAATACAACGGTGGTAAGAACGTTGATATCTACTTCGCAACCGTTACAGCCCCCGGCACTGACCTGTCTGAACTGAATCGAGCGGCCGAACATTTCGCACTCCAGTGCATTGGCAAGCTTGATTTCAGAACTGTTCACGACAAGATCTGTTCGTTTACTCACTGCCAGACGATGGTCGTTCGAAAAAGCGACGGCACCCTCCGGGCAGACTTCGGCGCAGGCGCCGCAGAAAATACACCGGCCGAGGTCGATCTGCAAATCTTTGCCGGGCACAATGGCTGCGGTTGGGCAGACTTCAGTGCAAAGCCCGCAGGCCTGGCGACATTTTTCCCGAACTATGACAGGTCGACCGCGAAGGCGATCAGGTAAAGTCGGGAGCTTTTCAGGATATGGAATTGTCCGGAAACCCTGTTGCAGGCGGGCAGCCAAGATCTTCAGCATCAGTTGAACCTCATAAATCGAATCCGCAGTAAGAAAGGTTGAAGCTTTTGTTGCACAGCGGAAAATCTGATATTTCCTGATTTCGCAGTGCCATTGCCAGGCCGGTCCAGTTATGGAAGGATGGATCAACAACTTTGTATTTTAAAAAGTTCCCATGCGCATCGGTAATTGCCGTGTGGCAGATTTCGCCACGCCAGCCTTCAACCAGAGAAACAGCTATGGAATCTGGTCGGCAGACCGTTTGCTTAGACTCTTTGCCAGCAGCTTCTGGTAAACCGCCAGGGAGATCTGGAACGAGCTTCAGAAGAAAACGCAGAGAATCCTGAATTTCATGCCAGCGGATCATGGCTCTGGCAGCCACATCACCTGTCATGATTTCCACGGGCGGCATAGCTGGAAAGTCACCTTGCAGATATTGCCCGGTCGGAAAATCCTGGCGAATATCTCTGACTATGCCACATGCCCGGGCTGCCGGCCCGACCAGACCGAGTGCCCGGCAATCTTCGGCGCTGACTCGACCGGTGTTTTCAAACCTGGTCATCACTGATGGCGTATTCCACAAAAGCTCGATAGCGGTTTTCGTGTCTTCCTGTGCTTGAATAAGGGATTTCGTCAGTTTTTCGACCCTTTCAGGATAGTCGAGATCGAATCGCACCCCGCCCGGACAGAGCAGACCACGACCCAGACGGCTGCCACAGAGCAAGGCAGTCATGTTGAGGAAATCGCCGCGGATTCTGCCACAGTAAGAAGAGGTTGGCAAATAGCCGACATCACCGCCAAGTGCCCCCAGATCACCGGTATGATTCGCGAGACGTTCAAGTTCAAGACCGATAGCACGAATGGCATTGGCTCTGGGTGAAACTTTTATGCCCTGAAGTGCTTCAATTATCTGGCAATAGGCCAGATAATGCCCGACAGTGGTATCGCCGGCCAGAGTTTCCATCTGATAGGGTGTTTTTTTGTGCGGGCCGCCGATAAGGGCCTTTTCTATGCCACGATGCTGGTATCCAAGAGATATTTCGAGGTGAAAAACCTTCTCTCCATGACATTGAAAGCGGAAGTGGCCGGGCTCGATAACCCCGGCATGAACAGGGCCAACAGCGACTTCATGAGCTTCGCCGCCTTCAATGTGGAAAAATTCTGGCTTATGGTCAGACGGTTGGCACCTTACAGGTCGAAGCCAGGGATGCCCGACAGGGTTTATTCCCCATTGCTCGGCGATTTCGCGCTCGAACATGTGAAGCTGTGGAAGCAAAGGCGTGAATGCAGGGTAACTGTCTTCGACGATTGTCGAAAGCAGATGCAATCGCCGGTCTGAATCTGAAGCAATCACGGCAATCAGTTGCAGTTGAGAGATTGCATCGCCACAATTGATGTCTTTCACGCCGAAGAATGAACAAATCCGGCTTTTTTGGCCAACGGCGTCAATAATTTTTTTCTGAAACTGCTCAAAAGGCAGGCAGGGAACTTTGTTGAACGGAACCGTTTCGCCATTCATTATTGCACATGCATCTGTAAAGGTCATTACCTGCCTCCTGGAAGCTGTTGGATCGGGAGGGCCGTTGGGACGGTCTGCACAATTCTGGCAGCGCTGAGAAGGGCAGACTGAAATGGCTGAGGCATCCAGAGCCCCAGAAACAGCAGAATTGCCAGAGGTGCCACCACCAGGAAGGCATCGGTTTTTCGGTAAGAAATGGGTGCAAAATTTTCTGCCGACTGGCCAAAGCCAATTGTAATCGCGTATCTAAGGGCTCCAACAAAAATGATGCCGGTACCGGCTAGAAAGGTAAATACGACCAGCAGACGGTTTGCATCGACCGCAGCTTTGATCACCTGGAATTCACTGATAAAAATGGAGAATGGAGCCATGCCGATCAGGATCATGATACTGGCAAATGCCCCGATGCCCCAGACCGGCGAAATTTTTATGCTGCCCGACATTTTGTCAATATTATGGGAGCCCACCGCCTGGCCAAGACGGCCAGCAGAAAAGAAGGCAAGCGATTTTGAGACTGAATGGTTGAGAGTGTGAAACAGTGCGGCAAAGGTCCCGGGGATGCCTAGCCCAAGCCCCAGGGTGATGATGCCGATATGCTCGACGGAACAATATGCGAGAAACCGTTTCAGGTCTTTCTGAAAAAGAATGAAGGCACTGGCGAGCAGTATTGAGAACAATCCGAATCCGGTCAGAAATTTTTGTGCCCAGCCGGCATTGCCCATGGTTGATTCGGCGATGGGGATAAAGCGCATTATGCAATAAAGGGCGGCGTTGAGCATGAACCCTGAGAATACCGCCGACACCGGCGAAGGAGCCTTGCTGTGAGCGTCGGGGAGCCAGCTGTGCATAGGTGCCAGACCGGCTTTGGTGCCGTATCCGACCAGGGCGAAGATGAATGCAGCTTTTACCAGAGGCGGTGAGAGAAACGCCGTGTTTGCCATGAGATTGGTCCAGAGAAGTGATTGGTTCGGGTCGAGCGGCAAATCTTTGGCAGCCAGGCGCATCAGCATGGTTCCCAGAAAGGCAAAGCCGATGCCAACAGAACAGATGAGCATGTATTTCCAGGTCGCTTCGAGTGATTCGCGGGTAACGCGCATGCACACCAGAAAAGAAGTCAAAAGGGTCGTGGCTTCCATGCCGACCCACATGATCCCCATATTGTTCGAAATGAGAACCAGAAGCATTGCCGCCATTGAAGGGCTCCACAATCCGGCAAAGGTGCGTGCCTGCCTGAGGCTTAATGTTTTTTCGCGGATTTCCTCGCCAAAATAGACAAGAGCGAAAATGGAGCTGAAACCGAAAACAAAGAGCATGACAGCAAGATGATAGGCCGACAGTTCATCGAGAAAAAGCCAGTCACTGAATGCGAAAAATCGGCCATCTGCAAAGGTTTTGACAATAGCATGGCAGCCGACAGCGATCGTCAGAAAAACACCGGCCACCGAAACCAGCAGTGCTTTCATCTGCGAAGAGGCAAATTGCGAAAGCAAGCCCGCAACAATCGGAGGCAGCAGCATTATGGCAAAAATAGTCTCGTTGTTCATTGGTTGATTACCCTTTCAGACGGGTAAGCTCCTCGGTGTTGATATTGCGGAATGCCCGGTTGAGGTAACGGATCAGGACCGACCAGATAAGAACCGCAACGAGAATGTCGAGCAGGGCCCCGATTTCGACGAGAAACGGCGCATAATACAGGGTTCCGACGCCAAGCATGAAGGCGCCGTTTTCCATGACCAGAAAACCGATAACCTGGCTGATGGCATTCCTTCTGCTGATTATCAGAAACAGGCCGCTGAAAATCGAGAACAGTGTGGCGGGCAATACCAGTTTAGACATGTCGGTTCCTGGTAATGGCAGGCGTGAACCCAGCCAGAGCGCTGCTATAAAGGCCAGAAGACCGATGATGGTCGAGGCGATAAACCCCACATACGGTTCGGCTTCACGCTTTGAATGAACCGCTTTTACCAGCCTGTAAAGCATTGCAGGAAAAACCAGACCTTTCAAAGCGAAGGCCGTGACCCCGACCATCATTACATCAGGGGCAATATGAGACCAGCGCGACAAAAGCGCAAAAATTCCAAGAAGCATTCCCTGAATTCCTGTCCAGGAGATGAGAGATTCGATGCGGCTGGTTGCCAGAAGGCGCAGGTTGGTAAGCACAACGAGAACAATCAGAAGATCGAGCACGATTAGCAGCCTTTCTGTTTTATTGAATAATGAAGCCGATTATCGAGAAAACGCAGGCACCGACAAGAAAAAGTGGAACCATGGACATGCGGAAGCGGGCCATCGTCGATTCGATTATACCGACGACGACTGCGAGCAGGAGCATGCCGGCGAACATTGCCAGAAGATCTATGGCGAGTGTTCCTGATCTCATCGGCACTGCCAGACCAATCAGCAGAGAACCGAGAATCCAGAGTTTCAATGAAGCGGCATACTCGATAAAACCGAGATCGACACCGCTGTGATCGAGAATCATCACTTCGTGAATCATGGTGAGTTCAAGATGAGTATTGGGATCGTCAACAGGTATGCGAGAGTTTTCTGCGAGAAAAACGAGAAAAAGTCCGACGATAACCATAGCCAGAGTTGGCGCACTGGACATCCAGGCGCCCGGTGTGATTTCATGCATCAGCGGCGACAGTGAAAAACTGCCGGCTTTGCGGGCAACAGCAGCGAGCCCAAACAGCATTGTCGGTTCGGCAAGGGCAGAAAAAGTCATTTCGCGACTGGCCCCCATGCCTTCAAAGGCGCTGCCGGTATCCATCGCCGCGAGTACGGTGAAAAACCGCATCAGACCAAGCAGATAGACGACAAAAATCAGGTCACCCTGAAAATGGAACGATGCCGGCAGATTGCCGAAAGGCAGAAAGAACAGGCAGATGATGCAGATTGCCAGGCCGGCCACTGGGCCAGAAAGAAAAACCCAGGTCGTGGTTTCGCTGTAAACCGCACCTTTCTTCAGCAGTTTGATCAGGTCATAATATGGCTGAAAAAATGGCGGGCCTTGACGACCGGCAAAGAAAGCCTTGGTTCGATTGATGATGCCACGCAAAAGCGGGGCAAAGACCAGAGCCAGTACAGGATGTATTAAACCGGTCATGGCAGCAGCAACCCCACAATCAACAAAATCAGAAGAGTAACGGCGATGAGAAGAACACTCAATTGAACTACGCCGCTCTGAATCCAGACAATCTTGAAAAGACCGTTAGAAATGAATCTGAATAGAGGAAAAAACATCCGTGTTTCGAAAACGTCATCGGTATGGCTTTTAAAAGAGGCGCTTGTCGGGAAATAGCCATTGGTGCCTTCCATATGACTGCCGGTTTTGAGTATCGGCTGAAAAAGCCCGGTAAGTGGCTGGGCAAAAGAAGAGCCGGTATATTGCATGGTAGCCGACGGGTGTGAATAACCGCACCCCCAGGTAACGGTCAGACCTGTTTCTCTTTTGCTCAGAAGCCGCCGCCTGATCACTGCCGCCAGAAAGATTAACCCCAGCAGGGCCATGGCTCCATATGTGACTTGCAGCAGCGGTTTTGCCGCGAGATGAAAAATCCCCCTAAAATCGCTTTCCACGGCAAACCGGGGATGAATTTTGAGGATTCTTTCTGAAACTTCAAGCAATAATGGGCTCGACAGGGCTATTATCAGACAAAGCAGGGCAAGAATAACCATTGGCCATTTCATGGCCGGGACAACTTCGCTTGCCCGGTCAGCAGCCTGGCTTCTCGCTGTTCCGAGAAATACCACGCTGAAAGCTTTGGCGAAACAAGCCGCGGCTAATCCTCCGATGAGTGATAAACCAAGAATTACCAGCATTCCTGGTGCGGTAAGGGCCGATGTTCCATACAGAACGGCATGAAAAGCCGCCAGATAAATGAGAAATTCGCTGACAAAACCGTTGAATGGCGGAAGCCCGCTGATGGAGACACAACCGGTAAGAAAAGCGGCCGCGGTCCAGGGCATTTTTTTCAGAAGACCGCCAAGATGGTCTATTTCACGGGTGCCGGTTTTGACAAGCACAGCGCCTGATCCAAGAAAAAGCAGCCCTTTGAATACTGCGTGATTCAATACGTGCAGCAGCCCGCCGGAAAATCCGATTATCGCCACAAAAGAGTTGTTCCAGGCGAGGCCGAGCAGACCAATACCAAGGCCGATGGCAATGATACCGATATTTTCGACACTGTGGTAAGCGAGCAGGCGTTTAAGATCGTGCTGTGAGATGGCAAAAAGCACCCCGAGAATACCTGATGTAAGACCGACAAGCAGCAGAACCCAACCCCACCACCAGGCTGGAGTGCCTAATAAGAAAAGAATTCTGACGAGCCCGTAAATTCCGGTCTTGATCATTACCCCTGACATCATGGCCGAAACATGGCTCGGGGCCGCCGGATGTGCCTCAGGCAGCCAGACGTGAAGGGGGATGAACCCTGCTTTAGTTCCGAAACCGATCAGGGCGAGCAGAAACAGACAACTTCTCGTGAATTCTGGAAGGCTGCCTGCCCCGGCAAAAGCGGCAAAATTGAGAGAGCCGGTTTCCCGCCCAAGAAGCAGAAATAATACGATGAGAAAACCGGCACCGAGATGCGATGCAATCAGATAAATCCAGCCGGCCCTGCTGTTGCTATGCCCTTTTCCGCCAAGAACGACCAGAAAAAACGATGCAAGAACCGTTAATTCCCAGGCAAGCATAAAGAGAAGAGCATCTGCCGCAATAACGACAAGAACCATACTGGCCCAGAGAGAATTAAAACAGAGCCATGAAAAACCATGCATTTTTTCATGCGGGTTGAGAAGGTAACCTGCGCCAAAAACGGCGGTCAACGCCCCAAGCCCGAAAATTGGCAGAAGAAAAAAAGCCGAAAGAGAATCCAGATGCAGGGAAAAGTTGGCAAAGGGCATTTCCCAGGGGAGTTCAAGAAAAACTTCCGGCCCGCCTGCCAGAATCTGAATACAGGGTATTATCCCGAGCGTTCCGGCAATTACAGCCATAATTGCCGACAGTATGGAACATTTTCTGGGGTCGGCCCCGGTTAGAAATGCACCAAACCCGGAAATACCCACACACACTATGGAAGCGAGCAGCAATACCACACTGTCCTCCCGGAAACTCCGTGTAGGTTCTGTTCTATCACTCGCCGGCCAGCATGTCAACAAATTGGGCGAAACAGGCTGTTGAACCTGCTGATGGCGTGCCTGGCCTCAAAAATCGTGGATTGCTGCGACGAAAGGGCAGCCCGAAACGAACTTGAAGTTATCGACAAGAATATGCACATGGGGCATTGAAAATGCCTGAATGGTTCTGGTACACTTTGGCAAATCAAAAACCTGGTGCACCATGTATATTCTTGGCATATCGGCTTACTATCACGATTCGGCTGCCTGCCTGATCAAAGAGGGCACGATCGTTGCTGCCGCCCAGGAAGAAAGATTCACCAGAATCAAACATGACAGCGAATTCCCGGTAAATGCTGTCAGATACTGTCTGGCCGCAGCAAAAATCAGCATCGGCGAGGTCGATGCGCTGGTTTTTTATGAAAAACCATTCATAAAATTCGAACGCCTGCTCAAAACTTACCTCAGCTTTGCGCCGGCAGGCCTGCAGTCATTTTTTCACGCCATTCCGCTCTGGTTAAAAGACAAACTATTCATGAAACCGGCAATCGCCGAAATTATGCAGCAACAGTTCGGCGGCATACCAGCCAGCATTTATTTTTATTCACATCATCGCTCGCACGCCGCTTCGGCCTTCTTTGCCTCACCTTTCGACGAAGCCGCAGTTCTCTGCCTCGATGGGGTCGGCGAATGGGCGACGACCACCGCCTGGGCCGGCAAAGACAACCTTCTCGAACAGCTCTGGGAAATCAGGTTCCCCCACTCTCTCGGCCTTTTGTATTCGGCGTTCACCTATTACACAGGCTTCAAGGTCAACAGCGGGGAATATAAACTGATGGGGCTGGCGCCTTACGGCCGTCCGATCTACCGGCAGAAGATTCTCGACAATCTCGTCGACCTCAAACCAGACGGCACCTTTCGCCTGAACATGAAGTATTTCAACTACTGCACCGGTCTCACCATGACGAACCGGGCATTCGACGAACTCTTCGGGGGCCCGCCCAAACGCCCCGAAGACACGGTAACCACCCGCGAAATGGATCTGGCAAGGTCGGTTCAGGATGTTACAGAAGAAATTATTCTTCGCCTTGGCCAGACCATTCACAAGGAAACCGGCAAAAAAAATCTCTGCCTCGCAGGTGGCGTTGCACTGAACTGTGTAGCAAACGGTCGACTGCTGCGCGAAGGGCCGTTCGAATCAATCTGGATACAGCCGGCTGCCGGCGATGCCGGTGGTGCCCTGGGTGCTGCCCTCGGTGTCTGGCACGAAACCATGGGCAAAGCGAGAAATCATAGCAAAACAGATCTGATGCAGGGCTGCTATCTCGGCCCCGATTTCAGCAACGACCAGATCAAAGCCTTTCTCGACCGGCATGGCATACCGGCCGATTTTCTCGAAGACTCCGATCTGTTCGCAGCCACTGCCGAAGACTTGGCTGCCGAAAAGGTAATCGGCTGGTTCAACGGGCGCATGGAATTCGGCCCCCGCGCCCTGGGCGCCAGAAGCATAATTGGCGACGCCCGCTCTACAAAAATGCAGAAAATCATGAACATCAAAATCAAGTTTCGCGAATCTTTCAGACCATTTGCACCTTCGGTTCTGCGCGAAAAGCTCGCCGATTATTTCGAAATCGATACCGACACCCCCTACATGCTGCTTACTGCGCAGGTGCGTAAAGAAAGAATGCGGGCGCTGACAGATACTGAAAAAAATCTCACCGGCCTGCAGCTTCTTAACGTGCCCAAATCAGATATTCCCGCCATAACCCACGTAGATGGCTCGGCAAGAATCCAGAGCGTGCATGCCGAAACCAACCCACGTTATCATGCCATGATGCAGGCCTTCGAAAAAAAAACCGGCTGCGGCGTGATCGTGAATACCTCGTTCAATGTGCGCGGCGAACCGATTGTCTGCACTCCTCTCGACGCCTACAAATGCTTCATGCGCACCGAAATGGACCGGCTCGCTCTCGGTAATTATTATCTGCGCAAAGAGTCTCAGCCGGAAGGCATTAAAGAACGCCTGAATCTTGAAGAATTTCAACCCGATTAAGCATGCAGAAAACAAAAGAGACAACCACAAAAGAACTGAGAAACTTTGGCCTGCTGGTAGGCGCAGCGTTTGCCCTGATCGCCTGTTGGCCGACACTCTGGGGCAATCCGGTGCGAATCTGGGCGGCAGTAATGTCAATTATTCTCGCAGGCCCGGCAATCATCCAGCCGGCACTGCTGCACTGGCCATACCGCTGCTGGATGATCATCGGAGCAGTGCTTGGCTGGGTCAACACCCGCATCATCCTTGCAATACTTTACTTCGTGGCAGTCATGCCGGTCGGCCTGCTGCTGCGACTGCTCGGCAGATCCCCGCTGAAGTTGCACTTCGACCCGTCAGCAGCTTCCTACCGTGAATTACCCGAAGAGAACCAGAACGACGTCAACGAACAATTCTGAGAAAGCCAGGGGGCACAACATGAACAGCGAAAATTCAACGAACCGGCTCGCATCTGTCGGCGAACTGATGCGCTTCCTCTGGAAACGCAAGCAATGGTGGCTGTTTCCGATCGTCATCGCCCTGCTTATTCTCGGCACCCTGCTGACCCTCGCTCAGACCTCGGCGTTGGGCCCCTTCATGTATACAATCTTTTGACAGATTGCCATGAGTGACTCAGAAACCGGCGGCATCAGAAACTTTCTCTTCAAGGCACTGTTGATCTGCCTTGTAATTCCCGGGGCTCTTCTTGCCTCGGCGGAACTGCTGCTGCGTTTTTCCGGCGCCGGTTACCCAACTTCGCTGTTTATCGAAGAAAAATCTGCAGACGGCAAACATTATCTGCGGGCCAATTATCAGGTCGGCTACCGCTTTTTTCCGGGCACCCTGGCACGTAAGCCTCTGCCAGAAATATTTCTGGCCCCAAAACCCGAAGGGGTTCTGCGCTTTTTCATACTCGGGGAATCGGCAGCCCGGGGTGAGCAACTTGCCGACTTCTCGTTTGCGCGCATGCTCGAAGCTGCCTGCAACGAAGGCAGCGACAAAAAAAGAGTTGAGGTCATCAACACCGGCATTCCGGCGATCAACAGCTGGGTTCTGCGCGAATTTGCCAGCGAGATCGTTAACTATCAGCCCGATCTGATAATTATCTATGCAGGTCACAACGAATTTATCGGGCCATACGGTCCGGCCGGGGTATTCGGCCTGGCCCGCAACCGCCTGGCCGCCCTGACCGGCATCTGGGCCTCTTCACTTCGTCTGATACAGGTTTTAAAAGGCAATCGTGTTCCTGATGCACTTGCCTCCGGCTGGCGCGGGCTCGAAATGTTTTTAAACAATCTCATTATGCCGGGCAGCGAGCTGATCGACCTCTGCCAGAAAAACTGGGCCGCCAACCTGAACGATATTTTTGCGGCGGCAAAAAATGCCGGGGTTCCGGTTATCTGGTGCCGGGTTCCGGTCAATCAGCGCGACTGCCCGCCGTTTGCCTCAGACAATTCAGGTTTGAACAACGACGACCAGAACACCCTCAAACGGGTTGCCGACCACATCGAAGCTGGCGATTTCAAAGCAGCCGAAACACTGCTGTCAGGTCTTCGCGATAAGCACGACAGCCACGCATTGTGCAGTTATTACGAAGGCCAAATAAAGCTGGCACTTGGCAATCAGGCAGATGCAAAAACTGCTTTTGAAAAAGCCGTAAGCAACGACTGCTTTCGTGTCAGAACCACGGCTCGCTTCAATGATGCCGCGGCCGCCTGTGCCAGCAGCTTCAACGTCGCCAGCGTCGACCTTGAAAAACTTTTTGCCGAAAACAGCCCGCATGGTTGCATCGGCCGCGACCTGGTTTACGACCACGTGCATCTGACGCTCAAAGGGCATTACCTGGCCGCCAGGGGTATTTTTTCGGCAATTCTCGCCAGCAGATCAGAGCTGCCGAAAACTTTTCCGGATTTTGAAAAAATGACAGAACTGACCGGTTTCACCGCCCAGGATGCGGTCGACAATCTGGAGCACATCATCAGCAGCATGAGCCGCCCGCCATTCACTCTGCAGCCGGGCAATCAGAATCTTATCGCCTCGCTGACGACTGAACTCGAAGAGCTCAAAAAACAGATCAACCCCGAGATATGCCGTGTGGTTACCGGTGCCTCTGCCGGGCGCCTGCCCGGCAATTGGGCGGCACTGCACCGACTGGCATTGCTCAGCCGTAATACGCCCGTCGAAGCGCAGTCTGCTTTTGAAAGATCTCTGGCAATAAATCCTTTCAACATCGATACGCTGAACAATCTCGGCCTTCTGCATCTTTCATCCGGGCGGCAGAACGAAGCCGAAACCTGTTTTACAAGGGCTCTTGAACTGGCGCCGGATTTTGCCCGCGCCCATTTCAATCTTGGCCTTCTCTCTGCTGAAAAAAGATCTGACAGTTCGGCCATTGATTACTACCGTAAAGCAGTACAGGCTGACCCGACACTTGCCGGCGCCTGGCGCAACCTCGGCAATCTGCTGTTGAAAAACTCCGACCATGCCGGTGCGCTTGCAGTTTATCAAAAGGGCGCAGCAGCAAACCCCGACGATCTGATGCTGCAGATTGGCGTCGGCAACTGTCTGCTTACCGGTGGAAAATCTGTCGAAGGCCGCGATTATTTCAAAACGACGGTCGCATCTTTTCCAGCCTCTCCTCTACCTGTCTACAGCCTTGCCCTTGCCCACGAAAAACTGAATGAAATGGCAGAAGCTGCCAGCTGCCTTGAAACAGCCGGCACTATGGGGCACCTTCCGGCCCTGGCGAAACTTTTTGAGATGTATTTTGCCGATAAAATAACGCTGACAACAGACAAGCTTATTGCTGCAGCTGAAAATGCCTGCCGCCTGAGCGAATTTTCTGATCCGTGGTTCATGCAGATACTTGCGGCCGGCTATCTTCAAGCAGGCAAAAAAAATGCGGCCGCCGGTCTTTTAACCCGTGCCCTGCAACTGGCGAAAAGCCAGGGCAAAACCGGCCTTGCAAGCGAAATTGCCGAAAATCTGAAAGTTGCCGTTGCAGAATAGCTAAATTCTGGTCAGCAGAATGCCGATAGTACTGGTGGAGCCTATAAAAACTACACAGGAAGATAAAAGCATGGAAGCAAGACGATCCACCCTGAAACGACTTATCATCTGCGGTTGCGCCACTCTGTTCATGCTGGCCGGCAACGCTTTGCCACAGGCACTGGCGCAGGCAGAAGTCAGAATCAAGGATATTTCGCGTCTGAGCGGAAATCGTGAATATCAGGTCATCGGCTACGGTCTGGTCACCGGCCTGGACGGCACCGGCGACAAAAGCCAGATGAGTATCGAAATGATTCGTGGCATGCTGCAGAACATGGGCATGGAGCTCAATTCGCAGCAGATTCTCACCAAAAACAGTGCCGCGGTTATCGTCACCGGCATGCTGCCCTCTTATGGCAGACCGGGGGAACCGTTTGATATCACCATCAGTTCGCTGGGTGACGCCAAAAGTCTTCAGGGCGGCGTACTGTTGCCGACACTGATGAAAGGTGGCGATGGTCAGGTTTATGCCGTGGCTCAGGGGCAGATTTCTATCGGTGGTTTCGAGAGCGCCCAGGGCGGTGCAGCAGCAAGAACTGGGCAGAAGAACCATCTGACCGTAGGATTCGTTCCGAAGGGCGCAATCATGGAGCGCGGAGTCGATGATCGTTTTGCCAGGTCAGGCAAATTCAGCATTCTGCTGCAGGAAAAAGATTCTATCCTCACCCGCAAGGTTAAAGAGGTGATCGACCGCCGCTACGGAACCGGCTGGGCAAACATCACCAATCCCGGACAGATCGAAATCAAGGTTCCGAGCAGCATGCAGGAAGATCCGGTCAGTTTTGCCGCCAATATTGAAAACCTGACTCTCTCTATTGATGAACCGAATCGCGTTGTCATCAATGAACGCACCGGAACTGTCATCGTTGGTAACAGCGTCAGAATCAGCCGTGTCGTCATTTCTCACAACGGCATCAAGATTGCGGTCGATGATCAGGCGCAGGCAAATGCTCAGGGCGCACGCAACCAGCCTCAGGCCAGCATGGTGGCAGTGCAGGGCGAAACGACGGTTGACGATCTGGTTTCGGCATTGAATGCGGTAGGCGCCACTCCCAAAGATCTGATCGCGATTTTTCAGGCCATTAATGCAGCCGGTGCCCTTCACGGCGAGCTCAAAATAATGTAATTCGGGAACTGTCACAAAAAATATCTGTCTTTTTCTTGCTATTTTTGCCCGGGGTATGATATTAGTTACGGCAACGTTCTGAATATTTCACAGCAGATCAGAAATCCCCTATGAGGTTACCACCTGAATGGTTGCTCCAATTTCGATTGAAGAAAAGGATCTAGCCAACCAGCATCTGGAACGTTCAATTTCCCTGGCCATGACCGGCAAATATGATCAGGCGATTGAAGAAGCCAGAAAAGCGGTTAAAATTGATGCTGACTTTTTTCAGGCATATAACAAACTCGGTGACTACTATCTGAAAAAAGGCCAGATCAAAGAGGCAATCGACGCATACCGTCAGGCTATCCGCATTCAGCCAGAGAGTCAAAACTCGCATTTTGATCTTGGGCGTTCGCTTGCACTGATCGGGGATTATGATAACGCTCTGACCGAACTCAGTCAGGCCTATCAGCTCAAACCTTCGCACACCGAAATTCTTGGCCACATTGGCCGGGTTTATCTGGCAATCGGGTCTGTAGAAGATGCCATCACCAATCTGAATAACGCTCTTGCAGCCAACCCTGAAGACGTTATGGTGTCTTTCTCACTTGCCTGCGCCTATCAGAGCCGCGGCGAGATGAATAAGGCTAATCCGCTTTTTCAGATGGTGATCAACAGATATTCAGAACTGGCGCGCCATAAGAATCGCTTTGCCGAGGGGCACTATTACATCGGCCGGTCATTTTTTCTTATGGGCGACACACACAAAGCGGTTGAGCATCTTGAAAAGGCAGTCGAATTCGACACTGATGAAGTAGATCATCATTACAGTTTCGGCATGCTTTACAGCGATGCTGACGCATTCTGTGCCCTTGCTGAAGCGCAGTTCGACTGTGGCCAGAAAGAAGACGCACGCCAGAATCTTGGCAAGGCCCTCAAACTTGAACCACAGAACCAGAAATTCATAAAAATCAAAAACGAACTGGGGTTGTAAACAATGAGCAGTTTTCTTGTCAGTCCGACTCTCCAGAACGCACGTGCCAAAGAGCTTCCTGAAGCAAAAAAAAAGGAACTCGACAAGCTGAAAAAAGCCTGTGCCGATTTTGAGTCGATCTTCATGCATCAGATGCTGAAGGAAATGCAGAAAACTGTCAAAAAAACCGGTCTGGTGCATGGTGGGCAGGCAGAAGAGATATTCTCTGACATGCTCGATGAAGAAAGAGCAAAAACAATGCAGATTGGTATTGGCGATGTATTGTTCATGCAGCTTTCAAAAGCCATTGTGCCCCCGGCCAGACCTCGGTGAAACCGGAACTCCGGAATTTTCACGGTAAACCCGCGAAAGGAAAGCAATTGTGGAAAATCCTACCTTTACGTACCTGCAGCTTTGTGACGAGCCGATAAAAAATCTTAAGGCCGTCGCCAAAGCCATGAGCATTGAAGGCGCCGACAAAATGAAAAAACAGGATCTCATTCGCGGGATCCTCAAAGTGCAGCTGGCTGCCGAGGGGCTCACCCTCTCAGAAGGCGTTCTCGATGTCATGCCCGAAGGGTATGGTTTTATCAGAACCCGCAGTTATGTTCAGAATGATGACGACGTCTATGTCTCGCCATCACAGATCAAGCGTTATAACCTGCTTTGCGGCGATACTATCGTCGCTCAGGTAAGACTGCCCAAAGACGATGAAAGCTATCATGCGCTTCTGCGCATTGAAGCGGTCAATGGCGTCGGCCTTGAAAGGCTGCGTCAGCGCGTCAGCTTCGAAGACGGCATTCCGGTTTTTCCGACCGACAGATTCAGACTCGAAACCGGCGAAGAAGATGTTTCGACCCGTGTTTTCGACCTTGTCTGCCCGATCGGCAAAGGTCAGCGCGGTCTCATCGTCGCCCCGCCGAAGGCCGGCAAAACTACCCTGCTCAAACAGGTGGCCAACGCGATTATCGCCAACCATCCCGAAGTCCTGATGCTGATTCTGCTCATCGATGAGCGCCCCGAAGAAGTTACCGACATGCGCCGCTCGGTCGATGCCGAAGTCGTGGCTTCAACCTTTGACGAACACATCAACAATCACATCAAGGTTTCAGAACTGCTTCTGGAAAAAGCCAAACGTCATGTCGAACTTGGTCGCGACGTGGTGATTCTGCTCGACTCGATCACCCGTCTGGCAAGAGCCTACAACATCTCGATGCCATCAGCGGGCCAGACCCTTTCCGGCGGTGTTAACCCGTTTGCGCTTCACAAACCGAAAAGATTTCTCGGCGCCGCCCGCAAAATCGAACATGGCGGCAGCCTGACCGTTATTGCCACCGCCCTTATCGATACGGGCTCAAAAATGGATGAAGTTATCTTCGAAGAATTCAAGGGCACCGGTAACATGGAACTGCACCTTGACCGCAAGCTCTTCAACAAGCGCATTTTCCCATGCATCGACGTCAAGATGTCTGGTACCCGCAAAGAAGAACTGCTGATGAACATCGAAGACCTCAAGAAAATCATCATTCTGCGCCGGGCTTTCGAAGACAAGAGCTCACAGGAAATCGTGGAAATGCTGGTTAAGGGCATTTCACAGACAAAAGACAATCGCGAATTTCTCAGTCTGATCAACCCGAATTACAAGGGTTCTGCAGCCAAAAGCAACGACTGACCCTGATGACTAAGCAGAACACAGGCAACATGGTTTCGTACGTACGCTTTTTGCTGATTCTGACCGGTCTGATAATGCTCAATTTCAACACCCCGGTGCAGAGCAGCAGCGACATTTCTCTCAATGCTGACTTTACCTTCATCCAGCAGAGCGGTCCCGGGATTTTTCAACTCGGCAGAATACTTATAGCAACTGTTTCTGCCAAAGCCAGTATTTATCAAAACGATCTTCTCAGCCGTCTGCAAAAAGCCGGCCTGTTGAAAGAAAGCGATAAAGACGGGCGATCATTCAGAATCGTCAGTGTTAGCAGCAGACATGCAGCTTCAAAACAGAACTGGCCAGTCAAAGGCGCCATTTCTTCCGGTTTCGGCATGCGCCGACACCCGGTAACCAGACGAAATTCCTTTCACAACGGCATTGACATCAAAGCCAGACAGGGCACCAGTATTACCAGCCCGGCAGAAGGCGTTGTCGTCAGCGCCGGACGTGCTGGCCTCATGGGTCGAATGGTTAAAATCAGAACCCGAACCGGAAAAACTCTTTATTTCGGGCATCTGCACAAAATCAAATGTAAAAAAGGTGACCAGATAAAACTTGGTCAGCTTCTTGGCACCGTAGGATCTTCAGGTCGGGCGACCGGCCCGCATCTCCACTTCTCTGTGGTTTCTGCCGGTCGTTTTATCAACCCGCTCAAGTATCTTTCAGCAGACTGAATCAGTTATTCTCAGTCTGTCCGGCCAAAATGCCGATAGGTTTGATGGTATACCTTTTCATCAGACGGAGATCTGTCGCATGCAGACCTTTTCTTGCTCTGGCCGGACCGCCCTGCTTCTGCTGGCACTTTTGACAACCCCGCTGCCGGTTTTTTCGGCCGACGCGATTCGCGATGTCAGAATGCCGGCGAGCGATATTACCGCACCTTATGATGCTGCGATGCAGGCCTACGAGAACGGCTATCGAAGTTATCGCCAGGGGCATTTCAACCAGGCCGAAGATAGTTTTATCGAAGCGCTGCGTCATGAACCCAATCTCATCAAGGCTCACTACTGGCTCGGCAAGCTGTATCATGAGCAGGGCCGCCTTGAAGACGCAATTTTCCACTGGGAAGAAGTCGAACGGCTCAACACTCTCATAAAAGACCGCCGGGCGGCGCTGAAAATCGAAAACAATGAATACCCGGCATATTCTCAGATGCTGCGGGTTTCACAAAAGACAAAAGATGCAAGAGAAGCTTTTGAGAGAGGCCTGAATCTTCTCGATAAAGGGCACTGGGATGGTGCTGAAGTTGAGATAAGGCTGGCGGTACAGCTTTACCCGGGCAATCATCGCTATCTTCTGCAGCTGGCAAGAGTTCTCTGGGATAAAGGCGAAAAACAGGCCAGCGTGAAATTTTATCGCGACCTTCTGAGCAAAAGAGACGTTGAATTCCCCAGTTTTAAAGAAGGTATCGAAAGAATGCTGCAGTGTGAAATGAAATATGTGGCAGCCCCGCTTATGCTCGATCAGAAGCAGAGATTTGCCGGTGAACCCGCTTTTGCCGCCATGGCCGTCAATTTTTCAAGCACTCAGGATTACTCTGCTGCCGCTCCCGGAAAGATTATCAGAAGGGCCGATGGCCAGGTTATCATCAATCTTGGTCTGGACGATGGCCTGAATCTGTCAGATGAATACAGCCTCGATCTCAGAGCCTTCAAAGCTGGTGACCCGCTTAAAGACCCTGATTCAGGCAAAATAATCGGCAGGGGGCCCGACCGGCCTTCTGCAGATCTGCTGTTAACCAAAGTTTATAAAAACACAAGCTGGGCTCTTATCAGACGTGAATATGGCTCAGGCGTGAAAGCAGGTGACCTGATTGAATTCAAAAAAACATTCCGGTGATGGCATAAAGATAATTGCGGCCAACCGCAAAGCCCATCACGATTATTTCATTCTCGAAAAACTCGAAACCGGCATTGCACTGGTCGGTTCTGAGCTTCGGCCCTGCCGCGAAGGCAAGGTGAACCTTAAGGATTCTTACGTTGAAGAAGTCGACGGGCAATTCTGGCTGCACGATATGCACATCGGATCAAACCCGTTTTCGAATCGCCTCGATCATGAACCCGAAAGAAAACGTCGCCTGCTTGCCCATAAAAGAGAAATCATCAAATGGGGTTACAAGGTCAGAACTTCTGGTATGACAATCGTGCCCCTGAGCATTTATTTTAAAAGTGGAAAAGTGAAAGTTGAAATTGCCCTGGTCAAGGGCAAAGCCAAATACGACAAACGCGACACCATTGCCAAAAACGATGCAAGACGTGATATGGAAAGAGAACTCGGAGGGCGCTATTGATGTTCAGATTTTTTAACCGCAAATGCCAGAGTCTAGTCTCCGGAATGCTGATAGCCTTGCTGCTGACCTCAGCCCCGGCTGACGCGCAGGATGGCTACATTAACGCAAGAAGCTTCGCCGAATCACAGGGCATTGCCCATCAATGGTTCCCGATTCAAAAAATTCTCGTTATGAGAAAAGGCCTCAAGTCGGTCAAACTCAGACTCGACGACACCACTGCCATTGTCGACGAAAAAGAAGTCAAAATTCCGGCACCGCCAAGAATTCAGGATGGACAAATTATGGTTCCGGCGGCAGCCCTGGCCAGAATTTTTCAAGGAGCAACCGCGGCGCTGCCGGTAGCACCACCAAATATTCTGCCTCCCCAGCCACAGGTTACTCCGCCTCCGCCAGCGCCTCAGACTCCTCCAGGTATGGTTCCGATTGCTCAGACCCCGGCCCAGCCACCGACGAGGCCTGAACCTCAAGCCCCCCAGATTACACAGAATGAGCCTCCGGCAATCTCGGTCGAAGAATCAACCGAATCAGTGCTGCTGGCACTTCGCCACAGTGTCAGAGAAGATCACACCCGCGTCGTTCTCGAATTCACTTCCCCAATCACCTATCGCACCGAATTTAAAGATGGCGTTTTCCGTCTGACCATTGTCGGCTGCCGCAACCTTATACCTACCAAAAGAACCAATCCGGCAGGTCGTGACATTACCCGCCTCGACATTAACAGCGGGGCTGATCGCAAAGGTCTGATACTGAATTTTTCTCTGCCCCAGAAAGAAAAGGCACCGACTATCGAAACGGTGACATCGCCGTTTCGCATGATTGTCAGTCTGCCGACTCCACCAGATCTGTTGCAGGTTGCAACTGCCACCGCCCAGATTGCAACACCAACTGTTCAACCACCGCCGGTAAAAGCCGCAACCGCGACCGTTCAGGCCCCGGAACCGCCGAAAGCCGAAGTCGCACCCGAAATCAACATCGAGGTTGAAGCGGCAAAGCTCTCGGATCAGTCCTTTTCCGGCCGAACCATTGTTATCGACCCGGGCCACGGTGGCTCAGACAGCGGCTTTGTCTCTGCCGGCCGCCCCGAAGAAAAAGAAATCAACCTGCTGGTAGCTCAGCATCTGAAGAACCGGCTTGAAAGCATTGGTTTCAAAACAGTTCTCACCCGCACTTCTGACATCGACATGCCGCATGCACAGCGAGTCAGCTTTGCAAACCGCAACGGCGGCGATCTTTACATTTCAATTCATACCGGTGGCGCAAATGATCCTTCAAAGGCCGGCATTGCCTGCTATTATTTCAGCCCGGCCGGTTATCACGTTAACTCAAATGCACAGGGCGCGGCCCCGGATGCCGCCTTCACCGAGTGGGCACGCAACACAAGATTTGATCTGGCACTGTTCCTGGCCAAAAAAGTCAATGAAAGAATGGTTCAGCACATGCGGGTCGAAAGCCGTGGAGTCAAGGCCATGCCGATGCTTCCACTCAAGTTCATCATGAACCCCGCAGTGATGATAGAAGTGGGCATGCTCTCAGAAAAAACTGAAGGCAAGAATCTGATCAGCGACAAATACCGCCAGGCACTTGCGAATTCTATTGCCAACGCCGTTGTCGATTTCTTTAACGGTATCGTAATCAAGCAGTAAGGAACAGGAGAAAGAAAAAATGGCTGTAAAAAAGCCTTCACGTCATAATCAGGAACGCATTCTCTTTGTTTTGATGGGTCTGATCATCGTCGGACTTATACTTTCAGGGTATTTTCTCTTTGTCAGAAAAATTCTCCCTGAATTGACTTCGGGCAAGGAACCCGCTACTGCGACGACCGCAAGCCCCGGAACTTCTGCAATAAGCGAAGATATGGCCGCCGCCAATGAATTCATCCCGCAGGAAGAAGCTCAGGACCTGCGCATCTTCTTCGGTCTGAAGGGCTCAGACATGCTGGCCTCAGAACTTCGCCGGGTTAGAAAGCGCACCATGCTTATCGCTCAGGCCAGACAGATAGTCGAAACGCTTCTTGAAGGCCCGATTACCGGCAATCTCTATCAGCTTTTTCCCAAAGGCACCGGTTTGCGCGGTATCTTTTTTGACGCCGGCACCTTCATCGTCGATCTTAGTCGTGAGTTTACCGCTCTGAATAAGCTTGGAGCAGCCGAACAGACCCTGGCAATCTATTCACTTGTCAATTCACTCACAGAGCTCGACCCGAAAGCAAGAGTCAAAATCCTCGTCAATGGCAGCGAACCGACAGGCGATGAGGGGCATATCGATCTTTCTGTCCCCCTTACCAGGCTCGAAAACCTAATTCAAAACTGATCTGAACCATAACGAAACGAGCGGTGAGCCATACCAGGCTCACCGCTCGTTTTATTCTGCGTAAATTTCTTATCAGCCGCCCCAGGTGGCGCTTGCACACCCATGAACTGTGCAAAGAACCTTTTTACCGTTGGGAAGGCCTTCTTCGGTACCTTTGACCCATTCATATTTGCCCAGCGAGGGGCAGACCGGAAGCCTTGAGTTACCGAGAAACGGTGCCAGATCGGCAACAGTTTCAGGATACTGGCGCTTTTCGATATTATAAAGTTCGGCAGTTCTACTAAGGAGAGAAGAGTATTCAAAACATTTACTCTCTCTGGCACGATCGCGCACTTTGCGGAAATGCGGAAGAGCAATCGCCGCCAGAATGCCGATGATGGCGATTACGATCATCAGTTCAATCAACGTAAACCCTGTAGTTTTCTTTTTCATAATCATCTAACAACGATTATACCATCTGAGAAATATTTTGCAAAACATTTCTTTTTCGATTATTATACTAAAAGTTACAAACAAGGATACTTTGGGGTTGCTATGTTTAACAAGAAAACAGCATTAATATTACTGACAGCTGTGGCGTTCGCCACAGGTTGTGTCCCGAACAAATTCCAATATGACAAAGAATTTGGCAAATCCGGGTCTAACCGCGGCGAATTTTTGAGCGCAACTGACCTTGATATAACCAAAGAAGGGAATCTGGTAATTGCCGATGCCGGCAATACAAGAATCCAGGTTCTTACGACCGACGGCAATTCGGTTATGGCCGCCGGCGAATCCGGCCGCGAAGGCTACAAAATGCAGAGCCTTGCAGGCATCGGTGTTAACTTTCTCACAGGCGATATCTGGGCATGCGACCAGCGCGGCAATAAAATTGTGAGATTCGACTCAGACGGAACCCCCAACCTCAAAGTTACCAGCAAAATGAAATACCCGATGGATGTCGCGATTGACCGCGGCGGCGATGCCTATGTCATCATGTCTAAAATCCCAGAGATTTACAAATATGATGCCAACGGCAATTACCTTGCAACCATAGGTGGGTCGGGTAAAGCAGCTCTTGTTTTTCCGACTTCGATTCTCATAAGCGACAACCACATCTTCGTATCTGACTTTGGTGGCAAACGCATCGTAAAAATGAACATGGAAGGCCATTTCGTGGCTGAATTCAAAGATAAGGGTGAATACGAAGAGATGAAGGGCCCCTCCGGCATGCACATCGATAAAGATGGCAATCTTTATGTGCTCGACCTTGGCGAAGTGCCCGTTGTAATTCTCTCCGCCACCGGCAAGTTCATCTCAAAAATCGGCGACTTCGGCAACCAGCCAGGCAGTTTCCTTTATCCAACCGGCGTGATTGCTAAATCTGCCGAAGAAATCTATGTTCTCGACAACAGCCGGAATACAATTCTGAATTTCAAGAAAAAACCTGAATAATTCTCTAGAGAAACACCGTGAAAATCCTGAAACTTCTGATTCTCGTGGTGTTTTTTGTTTTTCTCGGCTTTTCAGGTTTTGTTTACGGCTCACTTGTCTGGTTCGAAGAGATGTCGCTGCCGGTTGAATCAGGCAGCGCCGCTGAACTTTTCATTGAACCTGGCGCCAATACAAGACAGATTGCTGCTTTGCTCAAACAGCAGAACAAGATCCGCAGTGCCCTGCTCTTTCGTCTTTATATAAGGTTCCTGGCTGTCGACCAGCGACTAAAACCCGGACAATACAACTTCACCGGCCGGGAAACCATCGACGAAGTAATTTTCAAGCTGCTGCGCGGCAGCCTCCAGACAGTTGCCGTAACAATCCCGGAAGGTTTGAACGTAAAACAAGTTGCAGCCATACTTGAAGAAGCAGGCATCTGCGATGCTGCACCGTTCATCGAAGCATCATCAGACCCCGGCCTGCTCGGGCGCGTATTTTCAGACTGGGATTTAATACCAGCGGCAGAAGGCCTTTTATTCCCTGACACCTACTTTTTCAACCGACCGACCCCTGCCCCTAAGGTTGCTGAGCGCATGCTGCGGCTGATGAAACACCAGATAGACAGGGTTTTCACTCAACCATTACCGGGGGGACTGACCAGATATCAGGGCTGCATTCTTGCTTCAATTATCGAAGAAGAAGCAGCACTTTCAACCGAGCGCAATCTGATCGCCTCGGTTTTCTACAATCGTCTGGCACGCCAGATGAAACTTGAATCCTGTGCAACGGTGCTGTATGCACTTGGCTCACATAAAACCCGGCTGTTGTTTGAAGACCTTAAAATCGACTCCCCCTTCAACACCTACCTTTACCCAGGCCTGCCCCCCACTCCGATTGCCAATTTCGGCACTTCGGCGCTGCAGGCGGTAGCTGCGCCCGCCGAAACCGACTATCTATTCTTCGTGTCTGACGGCAACCGCGGCCACCGGTTTTCAAAAACCATCAACGAACACAACCGCTTTCGGCACCAGTTTTATGAAAAGCGGAGAAGAGACGGGAAAAATCAATGAATCCACGAATAATAACCCTGTTGCTGCTTTTGCTTTCGACTTTGTTTGTCAACAGCGGGAATGCTTCAGAAATGCGGGTCATTTCTCTGGTTCCATCACAGACCGAAATGGTCTATGCTCTCGGTCTTGAAGCCTTCCTGGTCGGCCGTTCAGACTACTGCAATTTTCCGGCAGATGCTCAACAGAAGCCATCTATCGGCAACATGGAACTGAACATCGAAAAGATCGTTTCGCTTCGGCCGACTCTGCTGCTCGACACCAACGGCATGCACCAGCGCTATGTGCCGCTGTTTCAGCAGCTCGGCCTGAAATATATCAACATGCCGACAACTAGTCTGCAGCAGGTCAAAGAAGCGGCAGCAAAAGTTGCGGAACTGCTCGGCAATCCCCAGACCGGCAAAAAGTTTTCTGACGAGTGGGATGCACAGCTCGGCAAAATCACGCCGGATGCTTCTGAAAAACCGGTTTCGGTATATTTTGAAATCTGGGATACGCCAGCACAGGCCGCTGGCGACAGCAGTTTTATCGGCGAAATAATTCGCCAGGCAGGCGGGCTCAATATTTATACCGGGCAGGGTGACTACCCGGTAGTAAACCCGGAAGCACTGATCAAGCAGGACCCTGAAGTAATACTGCTTTCTTACCCGGTTACCAGCCTTGAAAACATCAAAAAACGCCCGGGCTGGAGTGCTTTGCGGGCCATCAAGGGCAACCACCTTTACGCCCTCGATCAGGATCTGTTTGTCAGACCAGGGCCACGCAATTTAACCGCGGTCAAAAGGCTGCACGAAATTTTTAAAAAGGTGCGCAGCAATGAATAATTGGCAATGTAAACTTTTGGCTTTTATTGGCGCATTCATTTTCTGTACCAGCCTGATAAATGCTCAGCCAGTCACCAACCGCATGTGGGTCAAGCTGAACATAGCCTCGGATACGGCTGAGTTCAAAATCAATCTGCCTGAAGCAGGTCTGGTGGCAGTCATTTCGAGCGTTCCGGGCAGAAAACAGGTTGATCGCCTCTGGGGGCCGGCAAATATGCAGGCCGGAACCTGGAAAATCAACCTGCCGGCTGGGCGCATAACAGGCAGAAGCGGCACCGTAGAGCTTTTCAATATAAAACTCGAACCGGTTGCAGAAATTGGAACGAGAGGAAACGGCGAAAGACAGTTCAATACCCCTCAAGGCCTCGATTATGACCAGAGCCGCAAAGAAATTCTGATAGCCGACACCGGCAATGACCGCATCATACGTCTGGCCCCGGACGGCCGTCAGATCGCAGTGCACGGCGGTTTTGGCCTGTCATTCGGCGACCGCAGCGAAGAACGCGAAGATAGCCTTGACGACCCTTACGACGTGGCAGCAGGCGGCTTTTCAAACTTTTATGTTTCTGATCAGAACAACCACAGGGTCTGTATTTTTGATGCCTACAAAAGCTACCGCGGGAACCTTTTCCCGAAAGACAGCGACCGCCGTAATCGGCTCGACCGCCCCAGAGGCCTTAAAATTGACCCTGAAAACAATATCTGGCTGGTTGACGGGCGTGCAGACCGGGTAATCAAGATTTCTACCAGCGGCGACCGCCTGTTCGAAGTCGGTGGCTTCGGCTTCAGCACCCTGCAGCTGAAAGACCCGACGCAGGTCGACGTTAACACCAGCGGCGAAATATTCATTGCCGACCGCGGTAAAGGGCGCATCGTGATTTTTGACCGCCTTGGTTCATACATTGGCGAGATGCGTGATCATCTCAAGACCCCAACCGGAGTTGCCGTCGACCCCGACGGCCTGATTCTCGTCTGCGACGACACTACTGGCGAAATGGGACTCTACACCCCGAAAGGATTGCGCATTACTTGTATTGACAAGGCTTCAGACGGTTCTGTTCTGCGCCGACCTTGTGATATCGGCGTCAGCGAAGACCGGGTTTTTCTTCTCGATTCAGGCAACCACCGGATCGTTGTAATCAACCGTGAAAAGCAGACAACTGCTGTGCCTTGGCAAGCGCCTGACACTGTGTTAAAATAATCGGGTCAGTGCACAAATCGAACCAGGAGCACCAAATTGAAGAACCGCAAGACCAGGCTGTTTGTCTGCCTATTGCTTGTCATCGCCGTAATGGGCCTGCAGACCGGCTGCCAGAAAAAAGAGCGCCAAAGTAAAAAATCCGTTAAGCTTTCAGAATCGGTCAGAAACATACCCGTTTCAGAGCTTCTGCCAAAAACTAAAAACGTCACCGGAAAATTCAAAAACGGTGTTTCAGAGAAAGTTCTCGATGAGTATATGTATGGCACCCTTGCCGGTCAGTATGGCAAGATTGACACCGCCGAAAAACATCTGCTGAAAACCATCAAAATGGAACCGCTTTTCGTCGACGCTTATCACAACCTTGGTCTGGCCTACTACAAAAAAGGGCGTATCGACGAAGCCATCAGATGCTGGCGAAAAGCACTGGAGCTGGCGCCATCATACGCCGAAACTTACTACAATCTGGCGATCTTCATGCTCGACATGAATCGTGAAGCTGATGCCATCGAACTTTTCAACATCTGCACGAAATATGAACCCTTCCATCTCAAGGCCAGATACGCCCTCGGGACCATCGCCCAGAAAAAGGGGCAGAACAAAGAAGCTATCCGCCATTTCCGCGCTTACCAGAGCAAAGACAAGGGTGACGTCAGAGTCCTGATTGCACTTGGAGAACTATATCTGCTCGAAGGGCAGCTCGACGCCTCTCTCAAAGAATTCGAATCTGCCGCCCGCATTGACGACAAGAACGGCAAGGTGCATTATCAGCTCGGCGTAGCCTATCACCGCCGCGGCCTGCTCGACCATGCAATTCTCAACTATAAGCGCACCACCGAGCTGATGCCCAACCATGTCGATGCGTTCGTCAACCTTGGCGATATCTACGTTGCCCGCAAAGAGTTCGCCTCGGCACTCGCCTCATACAACGCTGCCCTGTCGATCGACCCGACCAATACCTATGCGGCACGCAAAGCCAAACAGGCCGAAGCCAAACTTCTGGAAAAATAAACTTGAGACTGCTGCGCAACCCCGAACCCCCACGAAAAAAACTCTCGGCCGGTGAAAAAGTGCGCCTTGCAATTCTCGGCAACCGGCTGAATATGACCAGCGACGAAGCCGGTCGTCTGCTCGACGACCTGCAGAACGAAATTGCCTCGATTCTTGGGGTCACTCCGGCTGCCGTTTCGCCTGATACCGAATTCGCCGGTCGCGATCTTGACCTTGTATTTACCCTCAACAAACAAAACACACCCAAAGCAAAAAGATGAAAAATGTAATTGAAGCTCTCTCACACTGGGAACTGCTCGAAATCGAAAAACCGGCCCGCTACCTCGGCGGTGAAGTCAATCAGGCTGCTGCAAAAGAATCACCCGCGCTGCGCACCTGCCTGGTTTTTCCTGATCTCTATGAACTGGGCATGTCGAACCTTGCCCTGAAAATTTTTTATGAATCTCTGAATCAGCGCCCTGATATCGTCGCAGAAAGAGCCTTTTCGCCATGGCCAGACTTCGAGAGTCTGCTGCGCCGGCGAGGTCTGCCGCTTTATGGCCTTGAATCAGGCATGCCGCTCAAAGATTTTGACGTCATCTTCGTTACCCTGCCCTACGAAATGACCTTTACCAATGTTCTCAACATTCTCGATCTCGCCGGCCTGCCTCTGTCATGGAAAGACAGAAACGATGGCCCGCTGGTGATTGCCGGCGGCCCGTCAGCGTCAAACCCGCTGCCGGTAGCTAAATTTATGGACGCGGTGTTGATTGGTGATGGCGAAGAAGCAATCCTCGAAATCTGCGACAGCCTGATAGCTGCCAAAAAGGCCGGTGCCAGCCGCTCTGAAACAAGACAGGCTCTGACAAAAGTTGAAGGGCTCTGGGTGCCTGAATTCCCAGGCCGGGTAAAACGTCGCGTCTTTAAACTCTTTTCGCAGAGTCAGCCGCCCCTCAAACCGGTAGTTCCAAATGTTCAGGCAATTCATAACCGTGCCCCCCTCGAAATTTTCAGGGGCTGTATGAAGGGCTGCCGTTTCTGCAATGCCGGCTTCTTCTACCGCCCCAAACGCGAGCGCTCGGTTGAAGACCTGGTAAAATACGCCAGCGATCTGTTGCAGAATACCGGTGAAGAATCACTTGGGCTGCTTTCGCTGTCGACCTCTGACTACAACCACCTTGAAGACCTGATACGCAGCCTCGATAAAGGCAAGCTTTACCCGGAGCAGAGCGTGTCGATACCGTCAATGCGCATGAACGACAATACCATCGCCCTGCTCGACGCTACACCGCACATTCGCAAAGGTGGCCTGACTTTCGCCCCCGAAGCCGGAACTCAGCGACTGCGTAACGTCATCAATAAAAACGTCACCGAAGAAGACATCATCAGCGTCATGAAGGCCACCGGCGGCTCAGACTACCGTACCGTCAAACTCTATTTCATGATGGGGCTGCCTTTCGAAACCGACGAAGACATTCACGGCATCGTCGATCTCGTTAAAAGACTCGAAGCAATCGGCAAAACCACGAAGCCACGCAAACAGATATCAATCAGCCTTTCAGGTTTCGTGCCCAAACCGTTCACGCCGTTTCAATGGTCTGAACAGGCAAGCATGGCTGAGTTGAAGCGCAAGCGCCAGATAGTCTGCCGTGGCCTCGAAAACGGCAGCAGTCGCGTCTCGTGGCGCGAAGAATTCCTCTGTCTGCTTGAATCAGTGCTCTCACGCGGCGATGAAAAGATCGGTGAACTCATCGAAAGCGCCTTCAGAAACGGCTGCAAATTTGACGGCTGGCATGAATTTTTCGCAAGAGACAAATGGGAAAAAGCGTTTGCCGAAACCGGGATCAACGCAGAGGATTATCTGCGGGCCCGCCCGCTCGATGAGCAGCTTCCATGGGATTTCATCGATTTCCAGGTGCCACGCGCCTATCTCGAAAACGAATACCGGCTCGCGACCCAGGCAGCAGGAGAACAGGCATGAACAGCGAAATAAATCAGAGCCGCCCCGAAGTAAAAGTCAGGGTCGAATACAGTAAAACCTGCCAGTCCCGATATATCGCCCACCTTGATACCATTGACGTTATCTGCAAGGCTCTCAGACGCCTGCAGCTGCCTTATGCCGTAACTCAGGGCTGCCATGTCAGACCAAAGATCAGCTTTGGCCCGCCTTTGCCCCTTGGCCATGCCAGTTATTGCGAATATTTTGTTCTGGTACTGACCGAACCGGTCGACTCGCAGAAACTCCAGGAATCGCTGAATCGCGAACTCCCAAGCGGCATGAGGGTGATTTCGATCATCAATCCTTATGTGGAAACGCGAAAAGGCAATTTTGGCGAAAAACTGCATTACCGGTTTTCGTTCACCCGCGCAGAAGCTGCAGAGACAGCGCGACAATGGCTGCTGAACCCTGAAACCTCTTTTTCAGCCGAAAGCAAAGGCAAAACCCGGACCTACATGATCAAAAGCGCCATTCTTGGTGCCAGTCTCGCAGATAATGACAGCCTGATTCTTGAAGCTGATTTTATTCAGGGTCAGGCCGATGTACCATCGGTTTCGAAAATTGTCACGGCTTTAGCCGGCTTTCTCGACACCCAGAAAGATTGTCTCAAGCTGATAGAGAGGGTATCACTCAGCGAATTGCAACAGAAACAGGAGATTTCAGCGAATTGAACAGAAAAATTCTCGTAAATATCGGCCCTTATGAATCGCGGGCCGCGATCATTGAAAATGGCAAACTCGTCGAACTGTTATACGAAATTCAGGACAGCGAAAAAATCGTCGGCTGCATTTACAAAGGCCGCGTTGCCAATGTCGTAGCCGGCACTCAGAGTGCGTTTGTCGACATCGGCATTCACAAAGACGCCTACCTGACCCTTACCGGCGTTGAAACCAACGACGACGAAGACCTTAAAGACATCTTCCGCAGCCCGATCCAGGACCAGCTCAAAGTTGGCCAGGAAGTAATCCTGCAGATTCTCAAAGAGCCCACCCCCACAAAAGGCCCGCGCTCGACCATGACCATTTCTTTTCCCGGTCGCTATCTGGTCTTCATGCCAAAGGTCGATCACGTTGGAGTGTCGCGCAAAATCAATCAGGATCGCGAAAGAGACCGACTGCGCGCCATTGGCAAGCGCATCGCCCCCAAAGGTAGCGGAGTTGTCTTCAGAACGGCTTCTGAAGGGCTTGAAGAAAGCGTACTCAAAGCCGATCTCGACCTGCTGGTAAAGATGTGGCGCAAAGTTGAAGGCAAAATTGCCAAATCACCGCCGCGCACGATGCTGCACCGTGATATCCCCCTGCCGATGAAAGTAGCGAGAGACTTCTTCACCGACGATATCGAAGAAATGATCATCGATTCAGAAGAAGCCTACAAAACCATTATCGAAGACTGCGAATTTCTTTCGCCTCTGCAGAGAGCCTCGCTCGAACTGTATAAAGACAAAACCCCGATTTTTGAAAAGTTCGGCATCGAAAAAGAAATCGAGCGGGCCCTGGCCCGCAAGATCTGGCTTGATTCAGGCAGTTACATCTTCATCGACAAGACTGAGGCCATGTACTGCATCGATGTCAACAGCGGCAGGTTTTCCGGCGGGTCTGATCTTGAAGAAACAGTCTTCAAGGTCAATCTTGAAGCCGCCCGTGAAATTGCCAGGCAGATCAGACTGCGCAATCTTTCAGGCATGATCATCATCGATTTTATCGACATGGAAGCACCGTCGCACCGGGCGCAGGTCTTGAAAACTCTGCGCGAGGGTTTCAAAGGCGACCGCAATAAACCGAACATCCTCGATTTCTCTGAACTTGGCCTTGTTCAGATGACGAGACGTCGAACTTCGGCAAGTCTTGATGAAATAAGAAAAGCCATCTGCCCATGCTGTCAGGGAGCCGGCAAAACCCTCTCGGCCGCCACCGTTGCCAACCAGATCCGCGCCGGATTGATCGACGAAGCAAAGCGCTACCAGACCGACAGGATTATTCTCAACGCCCACCGCATGGTTATCGATCATCTGCGCGGCAAAGACAACAGCGGCATCAGAGAACTCGAAAACCAGCTGCGCCGCAAGCTCATTCTCAAACCGGCCAGCAGTTTCGACATCGAAACCTTCAAGATCGAGCCGGTCATGGAAAGGCCGGTAAAGCCGGGTAGACGGCAGAACGAAAGACAACCGCACGCCGCGCAAAACCGCGAGATTGCAGCAGAACCGATTGAAACGACTGCCGAACACGACGAGACCCCGGAACAGGGAATGTTGCCAGGTCTCGCAGAAAACGTTCCGGAAAATATTTCAGAAAGCGCTCCTGCAATCGATCACAGCGAAAACCATGGAGAAAAGGATGAAAGTAACGCCTAGAAGTGTTCTGCTGCTGGCTCTTCTTTTCTGCTGCACGACCCTGGATGCAGTTGAGATCAGGTATGCCTTCCGCAAGGGCTATACCTATTCATACCAGTATATTCAGCAGAGTACCGGCAAGGTTCAGACCTTTACTTCCAGCCCATCAGCCAGTCAGCCGGCATCGACAGCAGAATTCACGCTCAAGGCAATCGATTTTCAGGATGGTGCTTTCATCGTCGATATTGGCGACAAAAACTCGACCTACAGGCGTTATCTCAGAGAAAACGGCGAGATCAAAGGGGCGCCGGCCGAATCAGGGCAGACAATACCCTTTTTTATGCCACTGCCAGACGGTGACTGGAAAGTTTCAGAAAAACGCCAGATAAAAAAAGACCTTAACATCGGCGGCAAGCCGGTGCCGGCAGCCTGGAACCTGCTCCTGAAGTCTGTCGACAACGAGAAGGGGCTGGCCGAAATTCTATTTGCGGCAACCATGAAACTGCCTGACGACCGTTTGCGGCAAAAAGCCTTCAGCCTCAAAGGCCGACTGCTGTTCAATCTTTTTGAGGGTGTCGTGCATCAGGCCGACTGGCAGACCTCATATAAATTCACTTTCATCAACAAGGAATTCGCAGTCACCCGCAATCTCTGGGACTTCGAGAAACAGGTCAGCCACAGTCTGAAAATGACCGGAATGCAGGAGTAAAAGATGAAAAAGATTTTTCTGCTGCTTTCACTTCTTTGTGCAGGGCCAGTCCATGCCCAGGCACAGGCGAACAACATCACCTCACCATTCAAACTCTGGCTGTTGAACAATGAAGCCAGAGCCCTGTCTTCGTTAAGTTCTGATGAGATGTTGATCAGCAAAACCTCACTGCCCTTTTCATTCATGCCGCCGGCAACGCCGGCCGCAGCAAGGCCAGAAGAAAGGCTGTGGGCTATTCATCGCAAATTTTATGTATTGCTCGACGAGGTTCAGGGCACCTATACCCTGGCACGCCAGTTCGGCAACGGCAAGTTTTCTGTCGTTCTGAAACAGGCCAGACCAGAAACCTGGTCTGTGATGCCTCTTCTGCAGTTATGCCCGGAACTGGTCAACCGCCTCGCCCCTGAGTTAAGGCGGGCTTTTCATCAGACCCTGCTGAGAGCTCTGAGTCTTGACCCGCAAAGAGACGCCGATCTCATGGCCAGACTTAACCGGGCGATCAAAAAACTTTCTGACGAAGAATTCAGACTGCTGAACGACTATTTTGCCTCCTTTGCCGCCCTGTTCCCATCTGACGGCAGCATCAAAGTTCTGCGCGGTTTCATCGAAACCGGCAGCAGGAAGCCTTTTGGCACTGGCATTAAAGAACTGTTCAGACCGGTCGGCAGCCAGCCCGTTGAAGCTCAGGGCACCACAACCACCGCTGCCCCTGCAATTCTCGAGTCTGATGACCCGCTCGCAGAACTTGAAAGACTGGCTCAGTTCGACTCAGGCGAAATCAGCACTCTTGCTGAGCCCGCCTCAGAAACTGAAAGCATAGAAGAAGACTCCGACGCTCCGCCTGTAAAAACTCAGCCAACCGAGCTTGAGCCGCCGCCGCCAGGCACCGATGATCTATTCAAAATATGGGATTAAATCGTTAATAAAAAACGGGCTGTCAGATCAGACAGCCCGTTTTTTATTACAGGTAAAAATATCAGCGATGGTAGTATTCTTTCAGCTTTGGCGTCGAGTTGGCGCGCAGCTTTTTCAGCGCTTTTTCTTCGACCTGACGCACCCGCTCACGGGTTACCCCGAGAATTCTGCCGATCTCTTCGAGTGAGCGCGGCGTGCCGTCATCGAGACCGAAACGCAGCTTGATAACGATCTGTTCTCGATCAGAGAGAGTCTCAAGAACGCGACCGATCTGATCGCGCAGCAGTGAGTCGATAACAGCCTCTTCGGGGCTGACAGCGTCATCATTCGAAATATAATTTTCGAGAGAAGTGTCTTCTTTGTTACCCACAGAAATCTCAAGCGAAACCGGTTCCTGAGTCAGACGCACCACTTCTTCGATGCGGTCGACAGGAATATCGACACGGGCAGACAGCTCTTCCATGCTGGGCTCGCGGCCCTTTTCCTGGACGAACATACGAATCTGCTTGCGAACTTTGTTAACGATTTCCATGATATGAACCGGAATGCGGATAACTCTTGACTGCTCAGCGAGAGCGCGGGTTATCGCCTGCCGTATCCACCAGGTCGAATAGGTCGAAAACTTGTAACCCATCGTATAATCGAATTTTTCAATCGAACGCAGCAGGCCGAGGTTGCCTTCCTGAATCAGGTCGAGAAACAGCAGGCCGCGATTGGTGTATTTTTTGGCAATGCTGACCACCAGTCTAAGGTTAGCGGTAATCAAGGCTTCGCGTGCTTCGGGGTCACCTTCGAGAATGCGCCGGGCGAATTCCTTTTCCTGGTCATGGGTTGCCAGGCTGAGCTTGGTGAGCTGCTGCAGATAGAGCTTCACCGAGTCGTCAAAAATCGACTCTTCCTTGCGCTTCTCGCGTTCGTCCTGATGATCGACAACGTCTTCATCACTTCGTTTGCGATAAGGCGAAGCAACCTTGATCTCTTCATGTGCGGGCTTTTTCCGGATTTCAACCGGCTTTTCAGCCTTGCCAGTCACTTCGCCTGCTTTTGGCTTGCTCTTAGGCATGCTCCAGCTCCTCTTCGCGGGTGAATCTTCCCATGCCGCGAAACTTTTTGTAGCGTTCGTCCAATAATTTATCGGCGTTCATCGCCAATAATGAAGGCAGATGTTTTTCGATCTGCTTTTTAATTTCATCGGCTGCCATCTGATGATTGCGATGCGCTCCACCAATCGGCTCAGGAAGTATGCCATCGATGATCCCTGCTTCAAGCAGGTTACTGGCACGAAGCTTGAGCGCGATCGCCGCTTCTTTCGTTTTCGCCGGGTCGTTCCAGAGGATGGCGGCACAGCCTTCGGCAGTAATTACCGAATAAACCGAAAACTCGAACATGAAAACCCGGTCACCGACGCCAATTGCCAGAGCACCACCGCTGCCGCCTTCACCTGTGACAAAGCAGAGAATCGGCACCCTGATACCAGACATTTCAGCGAGATTGCGGGCGATCGCATCGCTCTGACCTCGTTCTTCAGCACCAATGCCAGGGAAAGCCCCCGGAGTGTCGATAAAAGCGATAATCGGCAGGCCGAAGCGTTCAGCAGTGCGCATCATGCGCAGAGCCTTGCGATAGCCTTCGGGGTGCGGCATACCAAAATTACGGTAAATATTTTCTTCGGTATCGTGCCCCTTCTGGTGCCCGATAATCATCACCCGCTGCTCGCCAATTCGACCAATACCCGAAACAATTGCCGGGTCATCGCCAAACAGACGGTCACCGTGCAGTTCAACAAATTCTTCGCCACACAGATGTTTGATCAGATCAAGAGTCGATGGGCGATTGATGTGGCGGGCCACCTGGGTAATCTGCCACGGATCAAGATTGCCGTAGACATCATTTTTGAGGGCATCAACCTTCTCGGTAATCGCCCTGATCTCGCGCGAAAGGTCGACTTTGCCGGTTTCAGAAATGGCCTGCAGCTCTTTTATACGGGCTTCAAGCTCGATAATTGATTTTTCGAATTCAAAATCTTTTGCCATATGTACCCCGTCAGGCTAACAGAAGCCGCAGAATTCGTGCAACAGTATTTTTCATTACCCGACGATGAATGACGCAATCGAGCATGCCATGCTCGAGCAGAAACTTCGAACGCTGAAAGCCTTCGGGCAGTTTCTGTCTGATCGTCTGCTCAATTACCCGCGGGCCGGCAAAGCCGATCAAGGCACCTGGTTCAGCGATGTTAACATCACCGAGGCTGGCAAAACTCGCCGAAACGCCGCCGGTGGTCGGATCGGTCATAATCGAAACAAAAGGCACCGCCGCCTGATTCAGTCGCTTAACCGCAGCCGAAGTTTTGGCCATCTGCATCAGAGAAAAAATACCTTCCTGCATGCGGGCGCCACCGCTGGCAGAAACAATAATCACCGGCGATTTTTCCTGTGCACCCAACTCAAGAATCTTCGTCAGTTTTTCGCCAACGACCGAACCCATACTGCCGCCCATAAAGTCGAAATTCATGACCCCGAGAAACACCTTGCGGCCTGACAAAGTCGCTCTGCCGGTGGCGACAGCTTCATTGACGTCAGTCTTTTTAATAGCTTCAACCATGCGCTCAGGGTAAGGCTTTGAATCGACAAAGTTCAAAGGATCGACCGACTTCATGTCGTGATCGATTTCGACAAAAGAATTGTCGTCAGTGAGCAGGGCAATGCGATCCCAGAGCGGCATGCGCAGATGATGATCGCACTTGCTGCAGAGATAAAGGTTCTTTGCCAGATCCTTGATCAAAAGAGTTTCGTTACAGGCCGGGCACTTTTTCCAGAGATCGGAGGGGGTGTCCCGTCTGGGACGGGTAAGCTTGTCAAACCATCCCATGCGTTACCGCCAAATGTAAAGAATTGGAAATGTTTTCATTAAATCTGGTTATACCAGATTTAATACCCAGTTTCAAGAAGAAACCTGCTGAAACGAGAGACTGCAAAAGAAAAACGCCTCTCCGCAAGGAGAGGCGCAATTGTCACAGAATTTCCGGCTGACCGGAACAAAACTCAAAGAGCATCAGTGGTGAAAGTGTAAGCGGGAGTTCTCTCTTCGAGATTGGTTGAAAGCGGAGTTGCAAAGATGCGGACCTGATAGGTCGTGTTGGCAGTCAGAGAAAACAGTTTGTTGCTGTAACTGCTGTTGACGGTTCCGAGATCTTCTTCGTCGAGCGGGTTGGTTTCGCCATCTCTGAAAATATATACGATACATTTTGCCGGCTCTTTGAGCGAAAAGTTGATGCTGGCTTTATAAGGGCCACCCTTGGTGATATCGATGCTGTTGAAAACCGTTGTTGCCGGAGTCGTTGGCGTTGTCGGAGTGTTGGTAGTAGTTGTGGGAGTCGTTACTGCTTCAAGAGTGGTGAATGAAAGCACGCCAAAGGTTGCGGTAGTGGTGCGGTTGCTGCTCTTGTCGGTGCAGATCAGCTCGAAAGTGTATCTGGTCGAAGCGAGCAAACCATTGATTTCGTATTTATGACTGGTCTTATAGGTAGTACTGACCGGGAATTCGAGCCGATCGCCACCAACTGTCTTGAGAACAAGTCGGCTGAGGCATTCTTCATCGCTCTTCCAGGTAATGGTTACCGAGGTTGAAAGCGGTGTGGCAACTACACCACTGATAATCGGCGGAATGGTATCGCCAAAGCCGGGCAGACCGTTAGTGCCATGGCAGAGATAGCACTGCTTATCATCTGTGTAATTATGATCGGGATTGCGGGTAGTGTCATTATGACAGCTCAGGCAGGAAGCCTGCTGCCAGCCCGGGTGCATGTTATCGAGCAGCGGCGCGTTGTCATGACCATTGACGCCACTGCCACTGGTCGGAACCGTGACAATCGGAGTAGTGATCTGGCCGGGGTTTTGAACGACACCATCGGTAGGCAGTCCACCGCTGCCGTTCGTTGTCTGATAGGCACCAAGCGGGTTAACATTTCCACCGGAATCTGAGGAACTCGATGAACAACCGGCTGTCAGCATGGTTACTGCCACGAGCAGAAACAGCATCAGCCAGGGGTGATCAGGCAGGCGACGGTAAGACTTCATAGTTGATCTGTGACCTCCAGACGCAATGTCTTATACTTATACCCTTGGTTTATCGGCAGAACGAATTGCAAAAATTAAAAAAAAAAACTTCATGTTTTCATTCAAGAATTCCGGAAAGCTGCCGAAAGGGTTGAAGATTTTGTATCGTTATCTTATTCTCAGGGAAAATATGAAACTAATCAGCAACGCACTGGTATGGACAGCCACCTGGCTGATAACGGGTCTCTATACCCTGGCAATCTACCCTCTCTATGTCATCAGAAACCTGGGTTACCATCTTCGATCTCCCTCGGTTCTTCTGTATGCACTTCTCTTCTACGTTGTCGACCGGGTTACCAAACTGCTGGTTGTTAACAATTCACACCTGCTGCCGGTAAATGTCATCGATAATTTCTTCACTCTCACCTACGTAAAGAACCCCGGTGTCGCCTTTGGCTGGTTTCCCGACTGGCGCCTGCCGCCGATTCTGATGGCGATGACGATGATCATCATCATTGCCTATTACAGCCTAAAACTGCCGGAAGAAGAACGCATGACCCGCTGGGCTCTGGCATTGCTCGTCGGCGGGGCGATCGGCAATCTTTATGACCGCATCATCTATGGCTTTGTCGTCGACTTCTTTCTCTTTCACTTCGGTGGCTTTGATTTTCCGGTGTTCAACGTGGCCGACATCGCCATCGACCTTGGCGTGTTCATGCTGTTCGTCGACATCTTCTTTCTGAGCCCTGACGAAGACGAGGAAACCAGTTCAGAAGGCCTGACGCCCACCGCGGCCTGAGCCACAAAATGCATCCGATTCTTCTCTCGACGCCCTGGTTCAACATCTATACCTATGGTCTGCTGATCGCTGCCGGCTACACAGCCGGCACTTTTATCATTCTGCGCGAAGCCGGCCGCGTCGGGCTCAACCGCGAAGCGATCTTCGACATGCTGATCATTCAGTTGATCGTCGGCATCATGGGCTCACGCCTGCTGTTTCTGCTTGAGTACAACCCCGAGAAACTCACCTTTTCTGATTTTTTCGCTTTCGAGCAGGGCGGCCTGACCTTCTACGGCTCGGTCATCAGCAGCTTCATCTTCGACCTTCTCTACCTCAAGGCGCGAAAAATACCGTTCTGGCCGGTTATGGACTGCATCGGTTTCGGCCTGCCGCTCGGAATAATGCTGGCGCGGCTTGGCTGCTTTTTCAATGGCTGCTGCTACGGCACTGCCTGCAGCTATGCCTGGGGTTTTCATTTTGAAAACGCCGGCCCCGGGTTGCAACATCCGACGCAGCTGTATGAATCAGCCTCCGGGCTGGCAATCTTCATCATCTTACAGTATCTGCGCCGTTTCAGACGCAACCATGGCGAGATGTTTCTTGCCTGCATGGCTCTTTATGGCTTTTTCAGATTTTTTATCGAATTCTGGCGCGCCGAAAATCCGGCGGTGCTGTTTGGCCTCAAATTGTCGCAACTGCTCGGTATCGGCGCCATCGTTTTCTCTTTTGTCGCCTGGAAGCTCATCGACCGCAGCCGGCAATACAGACTCATGCCTGATCAGACATCCGTAGATCTGAAACAGAGTTGATTTCCGATGCAGCTGCTCGCCGATCTTCAACTGCCGGTCTACACCTATGGCATTCTCATGCTGATCGCCTTTCTGGCGGGCACCTGGCTCTTTTCGGCCAACTGTCGGGCAATCGGCGTAAAAAGCCCCGATCTTGTCGATTTTATGCTGATCATATCGCTGACCGGCCTGGCAGGTGCCAGAATCATGTATATCGTGCTGTTTCCGCAGCAGTTCAATACTTTTCGTGACCTGATCGCCCTGCACGAAGGTGGCCTGGTGTTTCATGGCGGGCTGTTTGCCGCAGCCACCGGTCTGTTTGTCTATTTTCGACAAAAATCGCTGCCCTGGCGTTCACTCTTCGATGCAATCACGCCATCTCTGGCTTTCGGACACGCCCTCGGCCGCTTTGGCTGCCTGATCAACGGTTGCTGTTATGGCCTTAGAACCGACCTTATCAGCATTTATCATCTCGCCGGCGACCCGCCAGGCTGCTACCGACACCCGACGCAGGCCTATGAGAGTGGTTTTCTTCTGCTGCTGGCATTTCTCACCTCACTGATTCTGCGCCGTAGACCAGCTATGGCAAGAGCACGACCGGGCGTCTTAACCGGAGTGTATATTTTTGTTTATTCAGCATGGCGATTTCTACTGGAATTTATTCGTGATGACGACCGCGGCGGCTTTTTCACCCCCATGCTTCTTTCACCCGGGCAGCTCGCCTCAATCTTTCTTATGACATTGGCAGGTCTTATGGTAATATACTGCTATAAATATCCAGCTGATACCGGAGACAAAGCAGATGAGCAAAATTGAAACCTGGGCTGTTGAACCCGAATATGCCGGGTTACGTATAGATCTGGCAATAAACAGAAAGTTCGGCCAGATTTCGCGAACCCTCGCCCAGGAAATGCTTAAAACCGGCGAGATAAAAGTGGGCAGCCAGCTGGTTAAGCCGGGCCTCAAAGTTAAAGGCGGCGAACAGGTCGAAATCACCTTTCGCCCTGAAGAGGTCGAACCCGAAATCAAGGCCACCGCGCTTGATTTTCCGATTCTTTTCGAAGACCGCTACCTGATCGCCATCAACAAGCCTGCCGGACTCGTAGTTCACCCCGGTGCCGGCAAAGAAAAAACCACCGTTGTCTCGGCTCTGCTCGGGCACACGAAGCTCAGCCCGATTGGCGCACCAACCCGCCCGGGAGTTGTGCATCGTCTCGACAAAGACACCAGTGGCGTCATGATTCTCGCCAAAACCCGCGACGTGCACCGCAAACTGGCCGAAGCCTTTGCCGGGCATGATCTCGAAAAAGAGTATCTTGCAATCATTCAGGGCCATATCGTCAACCGCAAGGGGCGCATCGAAGTGGCAATCGAACGCGACAAGATTCATCGCAAACGCATGAAGGCCACCTCTGCCGATAAGGGCCGTATGGCCATCAGCAATTTTGAGGTTATTGAATACCTCAAGGGCGCAACCCTGGTTAAGGTAAAAATTCTGACCGGCCGCACGCACCAGATTCGCGTGCATATGGCCTTTACCGGGCACCCGCTGCTTGGCGACGTCACCTACGGCGGCAAACGCCTCGAAAGAAAAGCCGAACATTTTCTGCACAGTCACCGCCTCACCCTCAAGCACCCGGTAACCGGCAAACCTCTTGAATTCATCGCTCCGATGCCCGACAGATTTGCCAGCATACTCGCGCAGCTGCGCCAGGAAGCGCCGGCAGATTCCAACTGATTTAAAACGGCAGTTATGCCGATGAAATATTAACCTTAGCACGACAGGAAGATTTTTGATGTCTGAGAACCTTCTTTGCAGCGATATTCGCGGTATACGCCAGGGTAATATCGCCCTCTATGCCATCGTTTTTCTGCTGGTCGGCATTGTCATGTCGATTTTTATCTTTTTTCCGCAATTTCTCAATATGCAGTCGGGTATTTACGGCATTTCGTGCCGTGAAATCAGACAAAAAATTCAGGTCGCCATCGAAGATCACGATGCCAACAATACCCGCAGCATCGTCGAACGCGGCAAGCGTGTCGATCTCGACACCCTCAAGGAAAAGGGTTTTCTCAACGAAATCAGACTTTGCCCCGAGAAGGGCGAGTATAAATTTGATGAACGCGGCAGAGTGATCTGCACTTTTCATAAAAGCGGAGAGTAAACATGAACAAGCATCGAAGACGTACGTATCTGATCAAAACAGGTCTTCAGCTGAGATACATGGGCATCATTATCTCAACCATGCTGCTGGTGGCCTTTGGTGTCGGCTGGATAATTTACCACACTTCATGGAGCCGCATTGCCAACACCCCCGACCTGACCCTCGACAAGCTTTCAGACATCTTCGACTCGGTCAACACTATTCTGATGCGCTGGATCATCGTCTTCATACTTGCTATCGCCATATTGTCGATATTTGTCTCACACAAGATTGCGGGGCCGGTCTATCGACTTGAAGAGACGGCAAAATTCATAGCTTCCGGCGATCTGACCCAACAGATCCAGCTGCGTCATGGTGACGAACTTCAGGATCTGCAGGAAGCGTTCAACCTCATGTCTGAATCCCTGCGCAAAATGGTGGCCAAAGACCGCGAAGTAATCGATAAGCTGGTGCTGACCGGCGGCCGACTGCGCGAAAAGATCGACCAGAAAAAGCTTAACCCTGAATCAATCGAAGAAATCACCCGCGAACTGCATGTGGTCATCGAAGAACTTCGACTGGTAACGAGTGGTTTCAAGATCGAAGATGGCCAGAGCGAAGAAACCGGTGGCGCCAGCCCAGAAAAAGACAGTCAGAACACCGCCTGATAAAGCTTCCTGCGTAAAACTGTTTAAAGAGATTGTATCTTCTGATACAATCTCTTTTATATTTACAGACAGTTGTAAGGAGAAGGAAATGATTCATCACCCGATTCTGGTCAATGGCGAATGGCGCGAAGCCAGCTTTCCTGTCTCATCTTTCCGGGCAATCAACCCGGTTACCGCCAGAACTTTGCCCGACAGCTTTCCGGTTTCAAGCTTTCTCGATCTCGATGAAATGCTGCAGGCCGAAGAAAACTCGCGAGCCGCCATTGAAGCGATAACTTTCGAACAGCGCTCCGAATTCCTGACAACTCTGGCAGCAAAGCTGCGGCAGAATTCAGAGGAGCTCTGCCAGACCGCCAGTGCCGAAACCGGTTTGCCCAACTCTTTCCTGCTCGACCACGAAATAACGCAGATGCAGCAGCAACTGCTCGACGCCGCAAGATTCTGTCTTGACCGCAGCTGGTGTAATATAACCATCGATTCCAGAAATAATATCCGGTCGATGCGAGCCGCCCTCACCGGCCCCGTGGTTATTTTCGGGCCCGCATGCAACCCATTCAGTCTCAACTCATGCGGTGGCAACGATTTTGCCTGCGCCATTGCCGCCGGTAATTCGGTAATTGCCAAAAGCAACCCGGTATACCCGCTCACCAGCCTCAAACTGGCGCAACTGATACACGAAGCTGCCAACGCCCTGAGCTTTCCTGGCGCTTTTTTTCAGTTTTTCTTTCACACTACCGCCGATCTGGGCTATCGTCTCGTTTCGCACCCGATGCTCGGAGCGCTTGCATTTACCGGCAGTCGCAAAGCCGGAATGTCACTCAAGGAAAGCGCCGACCATTCGGGGAATCAGGCATTTATCAACATGACCGGCATGAACCCGGTCGTCATTCTGCCTGGCGCAGTAGCAGGGCAAAAAACCGAAGTTGCAAGAAAGCTCATTGACGCGGTTCTTCTGAATGAAGGGCAGACATGTACCCGCCCCGGCCTGGTATTTATCGTCGAGAACAAGGAATCATCAGGCCTGATCAGGTCGATCGTTGACGAATTCAATGCCGGCACCTGCAGACCGCTGCTTTCCGACCTGGTTGCACACGCTGCCGATTCGCAGGTAGCTTCCTTTCTGAGACTTGGAGCCCGCAAACTGACACGAAAAGAGTTCTATCAGCCGAACCCGTTCGTTTACCCCTATACAGTTCTGCACCTCGATCTTAAAACCTGGCTGAAACAGGCCGCCCAGTTCCAGGAAGAGGTATTCGGGCCGGTAATAATGTTTGTAACTCTCGAGAACGATGCGCAGTTCACTGAGGCGCTCAAACCGCTCGACGCCTGCAATAGTCTCAGTATCTTCGCCGGCAGCTCAGAATCTGACGACAACATTCTTAAAACCGTTGCAGCACTTCTCAGGCGCAAATCCGCCAGGTTGCTTTTTGACCGTCTGCCCGCCCAGAGGGTTGCAAGTCAGGCGCTCGTGGCCGGCGGCGGGTTTCCGGCATCCAACCACCCTGAATGCACATTCAGCGGTATGCCCGCAGCAATCACAAGATTTACCCGCATGCAGTGCCATGATGGTTTTAAACAGACCCATCTGCCAGACGATCTGAGAAACGACAACGCCAGCCCCGGAATATTGAAGCTCGTCGACGGCAAATACATTTCACAATAAAACTTCAAGGAGTCACACCATGATTAAAGATGGCGAACACGGTGCCATAATTCAGCGCGACAAGCAGACCTACGCGGTCGCCCCTCATGTTCCCTGCGGTGTCGTCACCCCCGAAATTTTGCGCAAGCTGGCTGATACAGCAGAAAAATATCAGGCTGCCGCTCTTAAGATCACCAGTGCTCAGAGAATTGCCCTCGTCGGTCTGCAGGAAAGCGATGTCGAAAAAGTCTGGGCCGACCTCGGCATGAATAAGGGTGCAGCTACCGGCCTGTGTGTCCGCAGCGTCAAGGCCTGCCCCGGCACAGCATTCTGCAAACGCGGCATCAAAGACAGCCTTGGCATGGGCATGCAGCTCGACAAGCTCTATCACGGCATGGAAATGCCCGGTAAAATGAAAATGGGTGTCAGCGGCTGCGCCAACCAGTGTGCTGAAACCTGCATCAAAGATATTGGCCTGGTCGGTTTCAGTAAAGGCTGGAAGCTCCTCGTCGGCGGTAATGGCGGTGCGTTGCCAAGACTTTCGACCGAACTGGCTGCAGAACTCGACGACAACCAGGCCCTCGAAATGGTCGCCAGACTGGTCGCTTTTTACAAGGCTAAAGCAAAACCGCATCAGCGAATGGGCCTGCTCATCGAAAAACTTGGCGGCATCGAAGAGTTCAAAAAAGCCTTCGCCGAATTCAGACCCTAAACAAAATCATATTCCCTGCCGATTTCTTGTCTGTATGCGCAAAAGAATAATTTACGCTCTGACAGGTTTTTTATGCCTCACCATGGTTGCAGTTCTGCTCAATGGGGCGGCGGTTCGCCGCTCTGTCGAACGGGGTGTCAAAGACATAATCCCCAAAGGGCAGCCAAACTATGAAGCGATGTTTGCCGATGGCAAGCTGCGAATTGCGGTTTTCTGGGGCTGGGACCACCCCCGCGACACGATCATGGGCTCCTTCCCGGCTTTTGAGACGCTGAACGGCAAACGCCTGTATTACCGGGGCAAGCCCGTGCTGATCGAAATCGGCATGATCACCCAGATAAATCAGAACCCGAAGGGCATTTTCAAAAAGGCTCTCGAAGACCCGACCATCGACGTGGTCATTTACTCAGGGCACGCCCGCTACGGCGGCGGCATGGCCTTCTCTTCGATGGACGACATCTTCAAATGCGGCAACGGCGACCTGATTGAAGACCGTCACGTCACTCCCTACCGTATCGTGCGCGCCACCGCCGAAGATCTCGATGCAACCGACTTTCCGGCGAATGCTTATAAGATTATCATGCTCAACTGCTGTGACTCGCAGGGTCATTTCAGACAGAGCTGGGGAAACCGCTTTCGCGAGTGCTCGGCACCTATCGACCTGCTGACTGTCGAATTTCCGGTTTTCAATCTTTACGATCACCGGCGTGTGCTCAACCTGCTGCGCGACCTGCTCTCGTTCTCAGACTGGAAAACCGTAAAAAAACACTACGACTCGGAAGTTCACAAGCGCAATAACCGCCTGATCATCGACCCGGTTTATATTCCGTCAGAAGATGACATGGCTCTCGACCGCGACTACTGATTTTCTGCCGGTCAATCGACCGGTGCCTTTTTTATTGAACCCCCTGCCCTTTTGCTGTACACTTTAAGCTGACGATTCAGCCTGACAGCTAATTGGGGGGAAACATGAAACTGCGGTTTGTGCTGCTTTCTTTTTGTCTTGCGCTCTTTTTGTCTCTGCCGGCCTTCTCGCAAAGTCGGATTCAGGTTCAGGAAATCCAGCAGCAGAACAATATTTCCAATATTGGCGCTGTAATCAATCAGCAGGTAAATCAGGCAAATCAGACGCCCGAAACTCTGCAGATCATCAATTCATCTGAAAACCCTGAGTTCAGTAAAACCAGACAGACAGGGCAGCCGGTCGTCATTAACACCATTAAATCGCTGGTTCCCTACGAAGATCTTTATAAAGTGCTGCAGAAAGAGGTTGGCAAATATTTCATTCTGCCGGTCGAAGAATTCGAAAGTCTCAAAAAAGCCAAAGAAGCCTGGCTCGCTTCAGCTTCGACCCCGGTAACTGACCCACCGCCGCTTCTCTATCAGGTTAACTCAGCCCACCTCTCAGGTCGTCTCGAAGAAAATTTCGCCTTTATCGATGCCAGCTTCAAAATCGAAACCTATACCGACGGCTGGCACGAAATTCCGCTGATCTGGGGCAGTCTCGCAGTTGAATCGGTCACCCTCAATGACCGCCCGACCACCCTCAAAACCAGCTGGTTTGCCGGCAATGCCCGTCAGGTTCAATTCGGCAAAATGAGCAAACAGAATATTCTGCAGAATGTCTACCAGTCGTTTGGCGCAACCAACGACACTCTCAGCCAGAACAACTGGAAAGATACGATGTTTTCCCTGCCAGTATCAGGCAAAGGGCTTCATGACTGCCACATCTCTTTCGTCGTGCCGGTACAGAATATCGATGATCTCTTCAATCTGCAGTTCAACATGACCCGTATTCCGCTCGCTTTCATGACCCTAAAATCAGAGCGCGACGTTCTTTCGATCGACACCACCAGCTTCAAAGATTTCAGCGTCAGCGAAAACAATAATGCCGGTGGCTGCGAATTTATCGGCTGGCTCGGCGCCAACAGCGATGTCAGCATCAAGTGGCGGCGCAAATTTTCGAAACAGCCACTGGTAAAAGAAGAGCCAAAACCGGTAACTGATGAAACCCAGGGGCAGACTGCAACTCAGACCCCGGAAATCGTTCCGGGCCAGGTAACGGAGCAGGCAAAACCGGTTATAAAACCGCTGGTTTATGCCAGATCTCACACCCTTGCCAGTCTTGGTGAAACTTCGATTTTCGTTCAGAAAACTTTCAATTACACGATCAGCAAGGCACCGGTCGATATCTTTACCTTCAATCTGCCCGATGATGTCGAAATTGTCGCCGTTAATGCCGACCGCCCGCAAACCCAGAAGATGACGCGTGAAGGCGGTCAGAAAAAACTGCGCATCGAATTTCAACCAGGTCGCGAAGACGTCTGCCAGATCGAAATTGCCTATGAAGCCCCGGTAGACCTCAATCTGCCGATTATCAGCCTGCCCGAAATCACTCCGGTAGGCGTCGAAAGAGAGCTTGGCGCCATCGCTGTCGAAGCCCTCTCGTCAGTCGAAGTGCAGCCCGGCAACAGCGAAAAAGAGCCGTTGAACAAAGGCGTCTACCCCCTCGACCCGCTCGAAATACCGCAGCCTCTTAAAGACAAGGCCACCCGGCCGCTTCTGCTCGCCTGGCGGCAGAATGTCAGCCCTGCCGGCATCAGACTTCGCATCAAGCGTTATCTCGATGTGCCACAGCAGACCGTTGTCGCCGACAGCATGGATGTAAAAACCACCTTCACAACCAATCGTTCCAGCAGCACTCTGGTCACCATGAGCATTCGCAATAACAACAAACAGTATCTGCAGCTGCAGCTGGCATCAGGCTCAGAAGTCGTATCGACATTCCGCGGCGGGGTTCCGGTCAAACCGGTTAACAGCAAGGTTCCCGGTGTCGTTCAGATACCTCTCGAAATGAGTCAGATCGTCGGCGAACCGGTTGACATGAACCTGCAGATCACCATCAAGGAACCGGTTGATGAAGTTAAATGGCGCGGCAGTCTGGCCTTTACGCCACCCCTCGTCGACATACCTGTTTCGCGCTTTTCATGGTATCTCTACGCTCCCGAAGACTATCATCTCTATGATTTCTCAGGCACGGTCAAAGACCCGCAGACCCGCAAAGATCCATATTTCTTCAGGGGTTTCATGCACATGCTGCGCGCCGCCTGGATGCTGGCCAGAAACCCCGATGCCATCATTTTTCTGGTCTTTATGGCTGTCATAATTCTGGCAATTGTCTCCCGCAAACTGCTGGTGGCAATACTGGCCTGGATCTGGAATTTTATCTGCACCGTATTCGGCTTCATCTTCGGCGGCAAGGGTTTCAGACTGGTTGAGCTGATGATTGTCGTCATTATTCTGGGAGTTCTTGCCGCCATGGCGGTTCCGAACTTCAGAAAAGCGAGAGAGCAGGCCCGCGATAAGGCCTGCTATGCCAACCAGCGGGTTCTGCTCGGCGCGGTTGAAATGTATAACATGGATGCCCAGCCCGACAGCATGATGACCTCGCTCGATATCGACCGGCTGGTGGATGGAAAGTATCTGAAGAACCGGCCTTACCCGCCCGAAAGTGGCTGCCGTTATTATTCACAGGGTAACCTTGCCGAAACCGGCAATATCTACTGTCAGCTGCACGGGCCAATAGAAGATGTCGCCCAGCAGCAGATGGCTGCGGCGCCTTCATACCCGGGAAGGGATATGGCCGCCAATGAAATGGACTACAAGCGTGAAAGCAAAGACAGTTTTGCCCCCGCTGCCAAAGGCAGGGTATACAGCGAAAAAGTTTCACAGGAAGAATCGGCAGATCTAGGAGGGACTCAATCAGGTTTCGGCAATGCCAGAGTCCGCGGCATGCAGCCGATCAAAAGTAAATTTGTCATGACCAAAAACTTTTACACTCTCGAACGCGATCTGGTAATGGCCGAAGTCGCATCAGACGGCGCTCTGGTCGCCAACTCGACCTGCCCGTCCGTAAGGGTCAGCTACATCTGGAATTCGGTGTTGAACTCTTCTGAAGTCGTCGCCTTTATCATCGCCATGTTCAGCGCCCTGTATTTTGTCGCCGGGTCATTTCTGCGCGTGCCCGCCAAAATTACCTTTGCCGCGATCATCGTGCTTCTGCTTTCGCTGATCGACCTGAAGCTTAAAACCATCGGCGATGCCGCAAATGCCGGTTTCTGGCTCGCTATTGCCGGTGCCGTTATCTGGAAGTTTGTCTGGCTGCTGCGCTTCGTTAAACTGCCCGAAACCGACGCCGGGTCACCCCCCCCCCCGATCGACATGAATGCCGAAAACCCGCCCAATTCTGGCAGAACCAGCATTCTTCTGATGCTGCTGCTGGTTGTCGCCATCATTACCGGCGCAACCATACCGGCGGTAGCTGCCGATTTCAAGGAAATCAGGGTTATGGCCCCGTTCCAGGATCTTTCAAAAGTGCTTCCCTCGGGCGATCGGGCCGTAATCATACCTGAAGAAGATTACAATTATCTCAAAGATATCGCTCAGCCAGTGGCACCTGAGATTATCGCACCCAGCGAATTCCGTTTTGAAGCGGTTAAATACCACGGAACTGTTGAAGAGCGCGGCGTCAGATTCAAAGCTGAATTCAAGCTGGCACTGTTCAACAACAACTGGAAAAAGATTTCACTTCTCTCGACCGAAGCTATTCCATCTTCTGCCTCTCTCAACGATAATCCTCTCGCCATGACCCTGATCGAAGACAATGGCGAAACTGCCTACGGCTTCATGACCAATGCCTCAGGGCCGGCCATGGTTACCGTCGAGTTCTTCATACCTATTTCTTCAAGTGAATACCGCCACCTGAACCGTTTCGATCTCAAGATGATTCCGGTCTGTATTTCAACTCTGCAGCTGACCATCAATGAAAAAGACTGCGAAGCATGGATCGACCCGGGAGTTCTGCGCAACAGCGAACGCACACCCGACAAAACCGTTTTTCGTGCCATACTCCCGCCAACTCAAATGGTTAATGTCGAGCTTTACCGCAATGTCAGCATGGCAAAACCAGAAGAAGTAAAACCTGAACCAGCCGCCGCCGAACCCCAGGAAGAACCGGTGGTCATCGAAGAAAAAACCCGCATCACGGTTCGCCAGCAAAATCTTCTGCACTTCAAAGAAGGTTTCGTTACCGGCACCAATATCTTTGAACTCAAGATCATGGGCGGCGCCGGTATCGCCACCGCCAGCTTCCAGCTGCCAGAACGGATCAGGGTTCTCAAGGTCGAAAACAAGCTGATCGAAGACTGGAAAATTACCGAAGAAAAGGGCCGCCGCCTCGATATCGTCTTCAAATCAAAGATTCGTGGCAGCACCGAAGTTGTCGTTGAATTCGAAGAAGATATTCAGAATCTCAAAGACGGTACCTACACGGTTCCAGAAATTATCCCGCTCGATGTTGAACAGTCGTGGGGTCTGCTCGGCATTGGCTGCATGGCAGCCCTTGAAGTCTCCGTAAGTGGCGCGCCACAGGGTTACTCACCCGTGGTTGCCGCCGAATTTCTCAAGGACTGGTCACGTGAGCGCCCCGAAAAGACACCTTACGCCTTCAAGTTTCTCAGACACCCGAACAGCATGTCGCTGTCTATCACGAGACCTGAAGACATCGAGCAGCAGACTGCCGTCATCGACCGGGCCGAAGCCATGACTCTGCTCAATGAAGATGGTTATCTGCTGACCAGAGTCGTTTATGAAGTAATCAACAATTCTGAACAGTTCCTTAAAGTTAAGCTGCCGACCATAGGCACTGCCAAAACTGAACTCTGGAGCACCCAGGTGGCCGGTCTTTCGGTCAGATCCGGATTTGACCCAGACTTTGGTGCTTACAATCTGCCGATCGTCAGATCTACGGTCGAAAAAGGCGAATCCAAATCGTTCCCGGTCGAAATCGTTTATGCCATCAAGCTTGGCACCCAGCTTTCGGCCTTCAATCACACTTACATCGAGCTGCCGACCGCTCACCTGCCGATCAGCGAACTGAGCTGGATTGTCTATCTACCAGAAGGTTATGAACTGATGCGCGAAAAGGGCAATGTCGACCGCCTGATGAAAACCGCAGAAACAAGATTTCTCGACAACAGTTCTTATTTCTCTTCAATGAGCTCCTACTCATCGATGCAGAAGCGTCAGAAAGGCTCTTCGCAGATCCAGATGCAGTCACGACAGAGCGAGAAGGTTTTTGGTCAGAGCGGGCTGCTGCCGGTTAAGTTCAAAATCCCGACTACCAGCTGGCCGATCTCTTTCTCGATGCTGCAGATCGACCCGAGCGGCAAGGCGCCACATATCGAAGGAATGCTGGTCAACCCGAGAAAGGGTCGCGGCTTCCTTTTTCAGTTCATCATGATTCTGGTCGGTATAATTGCGGCAGTTGGCCTGATCAAAATGTTCACCTCAGAGAACCGCTACACCTGGTTTCTGATCACTGCGATACAGGGCATTATTCTTGCAATCGCCGTCTATCTCAAGCTTTATCAGGCCGACCATTTCGTGCAGCTTGGCTTTTCGGCGGCCCTGTCACTGTATCTGCTGAATCGCTTCTTCGCATACAAACCGCAGGCGGCTGAGTGACAGAAATGGAAGAATTTGCACAGCTTAACGAAAAACCCAGCGGCAATGCCGCAGGCATGGCGTTGCCGCTGGTTCTTTTTCTGGTCGCCGTCTACTTCTGGGATTCGGTATTCGTTCTGCCAATCAAGTATCTGACGGTATTCTTTCACGAGCTTTCACATGGTCTGGCATCGGTTTTCACCGGCGGCAGTATCGTGAGAATTGAACTCAATGCCAACCAGGGCGGTGTCTGCTGGACAACCGGCGGCATCAGGTTCATCGTTACCAGTGCCGGGTATCTTGGCAGCCTGCTATGGGGCAGCCTGATTCTTCTTGGTGCGGTAAAAACGCGCTTTGATCAGCAGATCACTGCCGGACTCGGTATTCTCCTTCTGGCGGTAACAGCGATATGGGTGCGAAACCTCGAAGGGGTAGTAATATGCACGCTTACCGGTTTCGGTTTGCTGGCAATTGCAGCTTATACCAACGAGAAAATCTGTGACCAGTTCCTTAAGTTTCTCGGTCTTACATCATGCTTTTATGTTCTCATAGACATAAAAAGTGACTTGATCGACCGTTCCATCAGAGGGTCTGATGCCTACGAAATCGGTAAAATGCTTTTCATGCCCGGCTGGCTGGTCGGCATGGTCTGGCTTGCCATAGCCGGGTTTGTCACCTGGAAAGTTCTTGCCTACAGTCTTAAAGAGTAAAAATTTGATCAAGAGGTGCCGTTATGAGTTTTAACCTGCAGGAACTGCAGCTTTTGCGTGATCTTCAGCTCGAACTCGATGGAGTCATCGAAAAATTACAGACCGCTCATCACGATCTCGAAACCTCGCTCGGAAAAGTATTTCTTTTTCTTGCGGGCAAATTGAATGTGGTTTCTCTTTTCGTTGAAACACAGGATGAAAATCTGAATCACCGGGTTTTCTGCTTTGGTGCCTGCGACGACAATATCAAAAGACAAGTGCCGCAGCTGCACCAGATCAGCAAAGCAATCAATTTCAATTTTAACGGCATTCTCTGGTATGCTCAGCCGATCGAAATGGCGGGACAAATTACCGGAGCTATTGCTCTAGCCTTTTATCAGGATAAAGCTCCTGATAAACATATGGGAACAGCTGTTCTCAACTGCGTGAGCGAGCTTCTCGACAATTTTTTCTTTGGCATACACACCAGCAGTCTGAAGCACAGCCTGATAATGGGTGTGCAGTCGGCACTGAAAAATCATTCTATCGTCGATTCTATCGATGGCGCCGTCTATGTTCTGAAGAAGGAAGTTCCGTTCAGAAAGCTGATAATTCTTTACTCGGATCATGAACTGACCGGTATCGAAAACATCAACTATCTGGTCTACGAAGGAGACCAGAGAATTCATGACTCGGTCGACATGAAGCATGCCGGGCTCGACACCTTTATCAAAGAGCATGGCAGTTGCCTGTCTGCAGATACAGAAGCCTTAAAAAAGGTGGTCGGTGAAGAAAACCTGACGATAACCTACCTGCTCGACGGTCTGATCGAAGAAAATCTGATCGGCAAGGTAATCTTCGTGCCTGAACACGGCAACAGTTTTTCAATTTTCTCGCGCGAAATTGTGCAGGTATTCGCAGAAACCCTCAGACAGCGCCTCGTTGACTTCAACCGCGAGCGCAACATGCTGCGCAAGTTTTTTCCAGACACCGTCATCAGCAGATTGATCGCTGAGCCTGGCTACGAAAAGATCTACCTCACCCCGCGCGAAGAGCAGATCGGCATCATTTTTGCCGATATTTCCGGCTTTACCAAGATGAGCGAGCAGATTCTCAAAACCCCTGAGCGCATCACCAATCTCGTAGACAAGTGGTCGAACGGCATTATTCATCGTGTTTTTCCGCTTGGTGCATGCCTCGACAAGGTGGTTGGCGACTGTCTGATTCTGCTGTTCGGCCCGCCATTCTACGAAGCCGATGCGGCAACCATCGTCGACAAGGTGCTCGAATCAGCCAGGATTATCGTCGACTACACCACTGAGTTTCTGCGTCTGCCCGAAAACATCGACATTCAGAAACATCCTGACTTTGAAAAATTCGGGGTTGCGATCGGCACCAATTATTGCCCGGCCGTTGTCGGTCTGATCGGGCCAAACGACGACCTCACCGCCTTCAGTTCAGGCATGAACATCACCGCCCGCCTGCAGGGACTCGCCAAAGCCAACCAGATTCTCGCAACTGAAAAGGTCAGAGAACTGGCCATGGCCGGCGGCAAATGGTCATTTGCCGGCCCCGAATCGGCACCGGTAAAGAATGTAGAAAAGCCGCTCGTTTACTACCATGTTAAAAAGTCAGAAAAATGACAAAATCTGAAGCAGACGGTCACTGGACCGTCTACATACTCGAATGTCGCGATGGCAGCCTTTATACAGGCATAACCAACGACATCGAGAAACGTCTGCAGGCTCATAACGACGGTACCGCCGCCCGCTTTACCCGCGGGCGCGGGCCTGTCAGCCTGAGATACACCGAACCGCATCCCGACCGCTCAGCAGCATCAAAACGCGAAGTCGCGATCAAAAAACTGAGTCGCACCGAGAAGTTGCTGCTGATAAAACATTTCGCCGAAAGTCAGAAACAGGCACCTCCCAAACGCCGCCAGAACAAAGCGCCCAAAATAACAGGTGCCACCTCATGAACTTTGAGATGGCACCTGTTGTCAGGAAAAAGTAGAACCAGAACAGCTGGTCAGGCTTTGAACCTTTCATCGACAACCGGTTTCAGCTTGCCGGTTCTCGGGTTGCGCTTGATTTCACCCGGTTTAAACCACTCGATTACAATGTTCATCCAGTTATCGTTGAGCGATTCGGCAATCTTGTATGAGCCCTTTTTGAGAGCTTCGACTACCTGCCGGTCGGGAAGTTTTTTTTCGGCCTCAAGACGCAGGCAGAGCTGATCGCGACCATTTCCGGTCTGGGCTGCAATTTGAAAAGACTGACTGACGGGCAGACCCGCCAGACCGGCGGCCACATCGACCGGCATCAGGTTGATACCACCAATGACAAGCAGATCATCACAGCGGCCAAGCAGTTCGAACGAGCGACCGCTGAAGCCACAAGGGCATTTGCCGGTTTCAACCCAGCGACCGAGATCACCGGTACGGTAGCGCACCACTGGCATCAGAACGCGATTGAGATTGGTGGCAATAATTTCGCCGGCAGTATTGCCGGTCACCGGCTTGTGATCGAGCGGGTCGAGAATCTCGGCATGGCAGTATTCTTCGAGAACATGATGCACTGAGCTTTCGAGATGCATGCATTGCCAGCCTATCGGGCCGGTATCTACACAGGCATAGCCCGCCGATCTGATCGACACGGCGCCTATCGCTTCACGGAGAAAATCGCAGGTCTGCGGCCGCAGATGCTCGCCACCGTAGAGAATTTTTTCGATTCTGATATTCAGTGAGCGCTTTTTGATTTCTTCAGCAAGGTTGATGATGATCGACGGCAGGCCCACCACCGCGTTAACCTTGAATATCTGCAGATATTTAAGAATGTTTTCGAGGTCAGAAGCGCCACCAACCGGCAGATTGAGGCAGCCAAGGTTTTCAAGGGCCCGACCGGCGACGTTGAAGCTGGTCCAGAGGTTGCCGGCGATAAACAGGTTCGCGACCCGGTCACAGGCTTCGAGCCCGGCATTGCGGTAAATATCGGTCAAAATGTCGGTAACATAACGATATTCTTCATTCGAATAAAAGGTGAACTTCGGGCTGCCGGTCGTGCCACCCGAGGCATAAACATAAGCGTCGGTCATCGGCCCGGTAAGAATATCTTCTGATTCAGGCGGCGAATTGCGATAAAAAGTTTCACGGTCGAGCAGCGGCAGCTTTTGAAAATTCTCAAAGCCGCAGCCACCAGCCTTATCTATGATGGTGCGATAATAAGGCGAAGAAGTGATCTGACGAAGCAACCATTCAACCCGACTTTCGGAATTTTCACGATATTCGACGTCAACCCATTCAACCAGCTGGCGCAGCAGAAAACCGCCTTCGTGCGGTGCACCATCGTGCCCCTCACTCATACCGCCAACTTCGGTGATGCGCTTAACACCGGCGCTGAACAGCTCATTCTCAAGCCTTGCTGTCATTTCGGCACTGCAATGAATACCGGCTGTCTGCAGATAAGCAGACAAAGGTCTGACCTGCTCAATCAAAGTCTCGACATCGGGCACAATTTTAAAAAACAGGGTGCGGTTCAGACACGAAACCTTGAACGCCGAATCGTATTCGAGAACGAGCGTAAAACTGAAATCTTCAGGGCAGATCAGTCGGCCCTCGCCCTTTGCCTGAGCCATTCGTGCCAGCTCGCGCACCTTGCGTATTTCAACTTTTTCGTCAAAACTGAGAGCGCCGAGCGGCAGTTCGCCGCGCAGCTGCACCAGCTCATCAAACATGGCTTCAATCAGCAGATGCGCCGTCTTGACATCACGGTCGATGACATAAACCACATGTGGTGAAGAACAGGCCTGCTGATCCCAGCGGCAGAGGTCGAGAGCCAGACCGCGCACCATTGCCGGCGACGGCCCTTTTCTGATACGCATCCCCTCTACCACGGCAAATGAATAGCGCGGGCCGTTCTCGATCAAAGAAGTTGTCGGCCCGAGTCTTGGTTTGAGCGACTGCAGAGCTTCATGCCCGCCCCAGAAAACTATGGTCAGCGGCGCCTGAAAGAGGGTGTTCTCGATGGCGGCGTCGCCGCCTTTCCAGAGTAGAGCAGCCTGGTTTGGCCAGATTATGCCTGCCGGATCATGCTCTTTGATGCTCTCGATGAACAGCAGCGGAAAAACCGGGTCGACCCGCGACATCTTAAGGATATTGGCATTTTTGGTGATTATGCCCGAAACAAGACTGTCGACCGCACCGACAAAGACGTTGCCGGCAGTCAGGTGCAGAAGCACCCCACGCGGGCGGGCGCACAGACGATAGCTGTGATGCGGCCGTTCACTGCCGCCATCAAGAACCTTCAGCTCACCAAGCTCGCCTCTAAGACGCTTTTCAACATTGGCCCGGCGACAGATGGCACTGATTACACCAAAACCCTCTTCAATCATTGCCGGGCTGAACAAAGTCAGCTCTGGCAGAAGTTTTGCCGCTTTTTTGCGCAGATGATAGGCCGGATCGGCCCAGGCATCGGCAACCTGGTCAAGAATATCGACAATACAGGCAATATCAGGCTCAGCCGCCAGAACAGCGTGCTCTGCCGCCGTAATCAGCACTTCGCCGACTGTTTCTGATGACAACCAGCCGGCATCGACCTCCTGCCCGAAAACCAGACATTTTTGCTTTTTCATGGTGTTTACCCGTTATTTGAGCAGGTCAAGCGCGGTAATGGCACAGCCCTTGTGCTTTGCCAGACCGGCACGACCGGTAATTCTGAAAGTTTTTCCTGAACGGCCGCAGGGGCAGTTTCCTTCAATGACAGCCTTGTCAGTGGTAAGCAGCGCAATCGATGGATAACTCGAAAGATATGGCGTCATCAGATAAAGCAACCCTTCTTCGCCGTCTTTAACCGGCTGCAGCGTTTCAGGATCAACCGCCAGAGCTTTGGCAAAAACCGGAACATGCAAGCGGCCGGCCTCGCAATCGACATACGGAATTCCGTGTTCGACCATGCCAAAGAGATCGCGCAGATTTTCGCGCGGCATGCCCAGCACTCTCTCTATGCGGTCTTTGAAAAAATCTTTGGTGACTTCCTGGTCTTTGTGCATTTTCCAGCCGCCACCGGTAATGATATAAGAATCTTTGCCGAGATTGAGCTTCAACCCCTTTTCTTCAAGACGGTTGCAAACCTGCCAGAGATAGGCCGGAAACCCGAGAATCCGCACCGGCTCAGGCCTTTTGCTGAACTCGATCAGCTTCTTTACGGTAGCATCGAGGTCGAATTCAAAGTCATTGGCGGTCTTGTTCCAGCGAATCGCGTAAAAAACTGAGCGGCGGCCGGTCAAGCCCGTCAGCATTTTGTCGGAAAATGCTGTTCCGACACTGCCGGCAACTTTAGGATCGTAGGTAAAACAGAGATAATTAACCCTGCGCCCCCGGTCGACAAGGCCGAGCGAGGCAAAAATGCTGTCAACAATCTTCCAGATGCGGCGATATGAACGGTTGTCGAGCACGATCGCACTCCGGCGCCCGCCGGTGCCAGAAGAGGTCAGTTCAATTTTAACCTGCTTTTCGGGCACCGAAATCAGCCTGAATTCTTTAAAAATGGTCACCAGCAGCGGCGGAATCTGCTCTGGCAGATATTCGCAGCGAAAATCGGCAACGCCGCAGCCGGCAAGAAAAGCCTTGAATTCTGGGCAGCGGGCGGCATGCCAGCGCAAAGCCTCATTCATGGCCGCATTAAAAAGTTTTTCACTTTTGGGGTTGTGATCAAAGGCATCGGGCAGATCGAACAGCTGCCCGCAGGCGACAAAAGGTTTTGCTTCAGCCAATTCTCCACTCCTCGTCGAAATCTGGCTGGCAGCGAACCAGCAGGTCATACCAGCACTTCATGAACGCATCGAGAAAACGGCGGTTGTTATCAACCAGGTGCAGATCCATAAAATCAAGGCTTTCGAAGGATCGTGAAAAAACGAGAAAATCTTCGCGCAGCCCATCATCATTGATTTTCATCGCCGGGAAATAAGCACAGGGCAGAAATCTGGCATCGAGTGCCATTCGCTGTTTTTGAGGCAGATACGCACTCACCAGCATTTCGATGTAGCGCATACCCGATTTTGACGCCTCTTCGCAGAACCACATCAGCGTTCGCCTGATATCAGTGCCTGAAAAGCGGTAACCGACGATAACCCCGTTGCCATCGAGCGGGTTGAAGTTTACAAAAATATCAGCGGTGCCATCTTTGGCGGTAAAAAGCATATTGGGATCGGTGAATGGGAAAAAAACCCGCTTCATCAGGTCTTTATCCTGATAACGGTAGAACTTTTCGCCGATTTCTTCGATGTCGCTTTGCACGTCAAAAGCGATAGCCTGCCCCATTTTGCGCGGGTCTTCCTCGTCGATGATTACCGTCTCAGCCTCTTCGAGATTGAGTTCGCCTCTGATAATATTATAGAAATCAAGCATTTCCGGAATCAGCTGCGGAGTCTTGCGCCGATATTCGAGACATTTGGGGCCAAGATAGACTTCGAGACCATGTGTTTCAAAAGATTCTACCTTGCGCACGTTCGGAAAAATGCCGGTCGATAGAAAGCCGAGATGCTCGAGAACCACCTGGGGCGCAAAACTTACGGTGCGGGTTGTGGCATAAATGATGTCACAGACACGTGTTTTTTCAGTGAGCAGCCGCAGGCCATGCCTGACCATCGTGCGCATGACATCCTGCCCGCGGAATTCATTGAGAACCGCAGCGGCATAAGACTTGCCAAGTTTGTTCACCGGGTCGATCGCGAAAATAACCGAACCAATCAGACGATCCTCGATTTTGGCGACTGTCCAGAAATAAGCCGAGTCTTCGACTTTCTTGGCGATAATTGCCGGGTCGGCAACCTCTGGCAGGGTATATTTGCCCTTATACACCTTGATATAAAGATCGATAATCGCGGCGATATCGTCTCTTGAAGCAGGCTGAAATACGACTACACGTTTATCGTGCAGAACGAGCTGCATTCAGAATTCCCCTTTCAAACGCGATCGCCATTACAATCTATGCACGCTTAGTATACCCGCCGGAAGAGAATATAGTCAATACGCCCCACCGCAATTAACGCCCCCCGCAAAATTCATCGAAATTCAGCAAAAGGCCATAATTTTTATAAAAAAGTATTATATATGCTGCGCCTTCCATGCGGTTTCGCTGGCCCATTTTTCTGCGGCAAAATAAATCAGATCGACCGCCGGGTCTTTAACGTCAGGGTACATTCTGGCATTGGCAAGATTGCCGGCAAGTCGTTCTTTCAGCCGCCCGTAGGCACAGGCGAAATCAGGATGGGCCCGCAAAAAATCGCGAAACAACAATGGATAACGCTGATTGGCACGGCCGGCCACCCTGACATGCACGTTGGTCGGGCGGTGCCCCACCGGCGGTTTGAAAAACCATTTGCGCCACTGTTCCGGGTCGTTACCCTGACCCGGCGGCACGTGGTCGGCAATCGCAATTTCTGAGCGGGTAAAACCCATTGCAGTCATTGCGGCCAGCAGGTCATCACTCAGTGCCCTGACGGTTATTTGAACGTCGATAATATCTTTGGCAACCAGACCCGGTATCGAGGTCGAGCCAATGTGGTCGATACGCAGTGCCAATAAGCCAAGCCCACCGGCCAATCGTTCACTTATGGTCGAAAATTCCTCTGGCCATCGTGGATCATAATTTTTTATCAATCTTCTGACGCCTGGCCACTGACCAGCCTCAATCAGTTCAACACAGGTTTCTACCGTGATCTCAAGACCTCTGATAATCTCAGGCAAAGACAGGCCAACAACGCTGTTTTCACTGGCCTGTAACCTGACTGAATTCGCCAGCATTTCCGGAGTGGCAGGAACATGCACAAATCCACCCATGATTTGAGGCATTTCGTTGGCAATCAGGTGCATCAGCCTGAACATGACGTCATTACAGACATAGGTGCCGGCCGAGTCTGATATCGAAGCCTGAATGCCTGCTTCAGTAATTCTTTCAGTAATCTTTCGCATCGGCAGGCCGGTAAAATATGCATTGGGCGCAGAGTAATCAATTACGCGGTCAAGCGGCTGAAAACCTTCATTATCAGCTATCCGCGCGTCATTAACATTGATTGCCACCCGTTCAACGCTGAGGCAGTTCCTTTTTGCCGCCAGCCCGGTGCAGATTACAATTTCTGGTCGCAGCTCTCTGATCGCTGCTTCAACAACCGACCAGGCGCCCTTGAAAGAAACGGGCAGCAGAAGTTTCTGCAGTCTGAAACCGCCGATACGCCCCGGGAGCCCTTCGACTCCCTGCCATGAAGAATTCACGGCAAAGCCTTCAAAAGGCGCAAACCCTGTTATCAGCACATTTTTTTCTTTCATTGAAGCAGGCTCCCGCGCAATTTATAGCCCCGATCAGCAGCTGGCTCAATATAACAGACCTCAGCCAACAATTAAAGGCAATCTACCCAACCCGCATTGTTCTTCAGGGAGGCAGCAGAAAAGGAGAAAACGGGTCATGGTGTCTGCAGTTGGCGGCCACTCTGACCGCGCCTTTGTTGGCATAGCAGTATCGGCAGCCGGCCGCGCAGGTTGAGTAAGCACCAATATCGACACTTGCGACACAGCCGCAGCCGGGCCTCTGGTTGCGGTCACGCGACAGTTCGAGCTTTCGACCGGCAAGGTCAGATATAATTCGATCATCGATGCAGCGCCCTGGCTGAATATTGAATCGCCGCAAATCACCCGGCTCACAACAGCTTTCGATCGACAACTCGAATTTTGCCGCTGTTTCTGCGAAGCTGCCGGCTAATTCGGCAAACATTTCTTCTGATAATGGTATTGCCGCAAGTTCACGCAAACCGGCCGCAACCCCGCGATAGACATCGACAAAACTGATGACCACGCGGCGCGTTTTCCCTGTCAGAGCCTGGCAATACATGGCAAAGCTGCGTTTATGCCATGCAATGTCATATTTTGGCGTAATCACAATCGGATCGTAGCGCCAAACAACCCGAGCCGCGCCAACAGCCTGCGCCAGTTCCGAAAAAGTCTTCAGCAGATCGCTTTTCTCCGGCAAACCCGGCTCGACATCCTTGTCATACGGGTTCAACGTAAACTGAAAATAGAATTTATAAGCCTGCAACTCGCTGAGGCGCAGAAGCAATGGCGCCGGGTTTTTGCTCCAGAAAACAAAACAATCGACATCTTGCGGCCGCAGCGACACTTCACGAACCTGCCTCGGATTGAACGGATTAGCAACCCTGACAAATCCTGCCGCCAACCGGTTAAAAAACCAGTCAGAATAATAAGCCGGTATATCCGTCCGGCGACTGGCGCTGATTATCATCTATAACTGGCCCATAATTCGCAAAAAAATTATCTACCTTAATTTCGGCAATATTAGCGGGTTCAGTATAACACTTCGAGAGCTATTCTCGACAATCTGGTTAACACAAAACCGCGCGATCACGCTAAATTCCTACAGCCTTAATCAGAGCATGATTTAAGCCACACCACACTCCGGCCCTTTTCTTTCGTGCTTTGGAAACATTATTGCGCCTGTTACCATTAATTAATGCTGTTTTTTTCGCGCATGAATGGCATTTTAACCTGTGCTATCATTGCGCAATGATAAATTCGCAGACACAGCAAACGACAGACCTGATCGTTGTCGGCGCCGGGCCGGCAGGAATGGCGGCAGCAATTGCGGCAGCACGACAGGGCGCAAGGGTTATGCTGCTCGAAAAGCTGCCCTCGCCGGGCGCCAAGCTCAAGGCCACCGGTGGCGGGCGCTGCAATCTGGCAAGCAACCTGAGCAACGAAGAAATAATGCGGCGATTCGGGCGCGACGGGCGTTTTATGACGCCGGCTCTGCAGGCCTGTGACTGCAGCAGACTGATCGAGTTCATGGCCGAAATCGGCGTTTCATGTCATATTCCTGATGGCATGCGGGTTTTTCCGAAAGATCATAACGCTGGCACGGTTTTGTCTGCACTTGAAGCCGAAATCAGGCACCTTAAAATCGAGCTTCATTGCTCGCAGACCATCGACGCTCTGGTTATCGAAGCCGGCAAAATCATGGGTGTTAGCTGCAGCGAAAAATTCTTTGCCGCCGAAAGTGTTGTGCTGGCCACCGGCGGCAGAGGCTACCCGGCACTGGGTTCTGACGGCAGCGGGCTTAAACTGGCAGCCGCCGCGGGCCATACCGTTACCGAACTGTTTCCGGCGATGCTGCCGCTGCAGACCCGTGAAACATGGGTGAAAAACTGCCGGGCCGACACGATCGGCAAAGCCGAAATACGCATCGACCTGCCCGAAGCAAAAAAACTGCAGGCCCGCGGCGACCTGATATTCACATCTGATGGTATCCGCGGGCCGGTGGTTCTTGATTTTGCCCGCGAAATCACGCCACTGCTCACCAGATACGGCGAGGTTCCCCTACTTATAAACCTGATAAAAGGGATGAACGAAGAAGAGCTGAGAAAACACATCGATAACAGGCGCAGAACAGAACCGAAACTGACGGTGGCACAAGCCCTGTCCGGGTTGTTGCCTGAACCGCTGACAGCAGAATTATGCAGACAGGCCGGGCTCGACCTGATAAAACCTCTGAAAGATCAACCCGGCAGCAACCGCGATCGACTGCTGAAACTGCTGGTTGCCACGCCCCTGACCGTAACCGGCCACGCCGGCTGGGAAGCCGCCATGGTCACCCGCGGCGGTATTTCGCTTAAAGAGATCAGGCCCGAGACTCTCGAAAGTCGGCTGATCAGGGGCCTGTATTTTTGTGGCGAAATTGTCAATCTTGACGGCCCATGCGGCGGCTACAATCTGCACTGGTGCTTCGCCAGTGGCCTGCTTGCCGGTCAGCATGCCGTAAATTCGACCAACAAAGCCCTGGCGCCGGCGTAGTGGTTCGTTAAATTTGCATGAATGAATTGGCAGACGCCCAGAACAGAAGCTCGGACTCTTTAAATAGGCTACAGATCCAAACTCTTCAGCCACATCGACAATTTGCTTGAGCAGGTATAAGCTGCTGATTGACAAGATACCTTTAGAGTCAGTCATTTTGCGGTCCTTAACCTACCGCAAGAAAGTATTTCAACCAGAAAGTGAGAATAACCATGCTGCGCCTTCTTCACCTGCTGCTGATTCTCTGCTGCTTTTTTCAGGCTTCATCTGCTTCTGCCGATGCTCCTTACGAAACCTTCAATGTCAAATACCGCGAAATTGCACCGTCGGTTCTGCGTGATACAATCGGCGTCGTTACCATAAATGCCGATTTTAGCTGGGAAAACGGCTACAGCGTAAAAGACGTCGAGCTCAAAGCTTACGACAAAGTTGCCGGCAGTTTTGTCGTTTCTGAGACAATCAGCCTTCAGAAGCAGACTGTGGCGCTCAGTTCTTTCGGTTATTCAGGCATTGGCAGTTATCGTTTCCCGATGACAGAAGAAGAAGGCGACTACTGCCGGATAGTTATCGACCCGAAAAATGACAGAAGAATCTGGATCAACAATCAGATACAGGCTAAAAACCTCGAAAACGGGGTAGAAAAAATACATTTCGATGCCCTCAAAAATCTCGTGGCTGTAGATTTATTCATCTTTACCGACAGTGGCAAAAAGAAACTCTATGCAGAACCCAGCCGTGAAAGTTCATTTGTGGTCATCGACAGCAAAAAGCATGCTTTCCTGCTTGCTGCAGAAGTTAAAAATGGTTTTGTCAGGCTTGTTTCAGAAGAAGCAATAAACCTTCAGTCAGAAGACGGCAAAGAAAACCCCACACCACAGACGCTTGGCTGGGCCAGAATTCGTGATAACGAAGGCCTGCTCACCCTGTGGATCGTTGGGGGCCCGAACTGTTGAACAGAGTTCACATTTCCGACCAACTGGTGTAGAATGGCACGGTAAACAAAAATCAACGGAGGTCATCATGCAGAAGGAACGTAAAGCAAAGGTTATTGAAGTGCTCAACAAGGCCCGTTCAATGGAGCTGCACGCTATTCATCAGTATATGAATCAGCATTATGGTCTTGACAATGCCGATTATGGCGAACTGGCAGCCAATGTCAAGCTGATTGCCATCGACGAAATGCGCCATGCCGAAGCATTTGCCGAAAGAATCAAGGAACTCGGCGGCGAACCAACCTCTGACCTGGCCGACAAAGTAAAAAAAGGCCAGCAGGTCAAACAGGTTTTTCCCTTTGATGCCAAACTTGAAGACGACACACTCGACGCTTACAACCAGTTTCTCAACATCTGCCGTGAAAACGGCGACAGCATTTCAGTTAAGCTTTTTGAAACCATAATTGATGAAGAACAGGCCCACTTCAATTATTTCGATAACATCAACGGTCATCTCGAAAACCTTGGCGACACTTATCTGGCACGCATTGCCGGCACCCCGGCCGATACCGGCCCGGCCTCCAAGGGTTTTGTAACCCAGAATGCGGCCTGATTTTCTCAGACCAGCAGCCGGCCGAGGCATTATCCGGCCGGTTTTCTTTTTTGCAGGCCATTGCATAACAATAGAAGAACTTCAGAGCCAGCTTGCAAAAAACAGTCTTCAATAACCGACAGCAAGGTTTTTGTTCAGATTTGCCGACAATTCCAGAATTGTTAGATCAAAAAAGCAGGCGTATTCTGAAACAATGCCCTGCGAACTAATTTCTGCAGAATAGGCGGCGCACCATGAGATTTTTTCTTTTTCTTTTCACTCTGGCAATGTTGTTGTCTCAACCGGCCAATGCCGGCAGTCCAAAAGACAAGGAACTGTTTGACAAGGCTTCTGAACTGACCTATGAAGGCCAGATTAAAATGGCTGAAAAGCTGACCGGGCAATTGCCGGATAAAGAAAAACCCGGTACAAATACTGAAGATGGCACTTCAATGTTCATGACCATGATCTGGGGCGCAATCGGCACAGGTTATTTCATATTTGGCAAAAAACAGTCAAGATTCACTTTTCTGATATGCGGCGTGGGCTTGATGGTTTTTCCGTTTTTCGTTTCAGACTTCATGCTCAGTATGATTCTGGGTCTGGCCATGAGCCTTGCGCCATTTAAAATCGAATTCTAAAACAGGCATCTTCTCTGCAGTTTCGCTGTCAGGCAGGCAGCTTTTTTTCGCCACAGCGGGCCCAGCGCCAGAGATTGATCAGGCCGCGCAGCAATTCATCAAAAGCCAGCGCCACAGCCAGACCAACTGCCCCGAGCCCGGCCTTGAAAGCCAAAAACCAGGCAAGCGGGACACAAACAAACAGCATGATGAAAAAAGCCGTTCTCGCAACGAATTTTGCTTCGCCGCGCGCTTTTAAAGATGGGGCCAGAGTCGTGTTCAACCCTCGACCGGCCTCAAGCAGAATGTATACGGCCAGCAATGCCCGGGCAGTTACGGCAACCTGCTGATCGGCAGTAAAAAGACATAATAACCTTGGCGATAACATGTAAACAATTATCGCTGCTGCCGGGCCAACAAAAAACGTTATCAGACTGCTGCGCAAAACCATTTTTCGTGCTTCTTCGAGCTTGCCGGCCCCGATAAGAAAACTGACCTGCACCTGAGCGCCCCACCCCAAGGCGATCCCTGGCAACGATGGAACTGCTGAAAGCGTGCCGGCATAAGCCCGCGCAGCAAGCGCTGCCGCACCCAACCCGGCAAACATACGGCCGATAAATAGCTGAGAAAGTGCATAAGCAAATGGTTCCAGTATCACCATCGCCGCAAGACCAACGATCGGCCTGATTTCTGCCAGCAGGCCGGCATGACGTCCGGGAAACCTTACAGGCAGCTTCAACCACAACAAAAAAGATGCCGAGGCAATAGTAATTGCCGTCAGGTTGCCAGACAACTGCGAAACTGCCACCCTCTCGATACCGGAAAGCTGTAACCCGAACAGATCGGCTGGCAACAGCCAGAGACAGAGAAAGCAGATAGAATGATTGCACAATGCCACCAGCAGCGGCAGCAGGCTGTTGCCGGCGCTGCGAAAAACCGAGGTAAAATACTGCCCGATGGCGGTAAAAGCAAGTGACCACTGGGCGATGCGACAATAATCACCGGCATAAACAGCAGTATCACCTTGCAAGCCAAGAATCTCGGCTATGAAAAACTGCCGGCCAGAAGAAAAAACCGTGAGCATAACCACGGCGACAATTAAAAACAGGCCTAGAAGGGCACCTCTCAACCTGGCGGCACTTTCTTCATCACCATTGCCGGTCACACGGGCAATCAGAATGCCGCCAGCCTGAGACAAGCCAAGAAACATCGTCTGAAATAGCCAGAAGAGATTGTTAACAACCCCGACCGCACCAGAAGCAGCGTCAGCGATGCGCCCAAGCAGCGAAAAAAGCAGCATGCTGACCGCAAAAGAAAGCAGCAGTTCTGCAAGTATCGGCCCCGAAAAACGAGTCAGGCTTTTCATTTTATTTGAATTTTTTGAAGAATGAGTAATTCTTCTTGCTGCCATCACGCAGCTGCCAGATGACACATTCGCCAGCATCGAGTTCAACATGTGTCATACCGGCTGAAGCGACGACAAAACGCTCCGAAAATACGTCATGCAGCCTTGTTTCAGAGAACAGCCAACCCCAGGGCAGGGTTAAGGTCGCGGCACATCTGTTGCGGCTGTTGTTCCAGGTCACCAGAGTAAACCGGTCCGGCTCCTCTTCGCTTGCCCTGAAAAAAGCAAACAGGTCAGGGTGCAGATCGGTAATCACCGGCTGCCAGATTCCACGACGCAACTCGGGCGACGCAGCCCGCAATTCGGCGAGAACTCTTATCTCATCACCATAGTGACGACTGGCGGCTGTCAATCGTTGATCCCACGGCATGCCCACACGATTTTCCGGGTCAGAGCCACCTTTTAGCCCCTTTTCTTCACCATAATAGATCATCGGGATGCCGGGAAGTGTAAACTGCAGACGCCGGGCCACCGTTATCTTCTTTCGGTCATTTTTAAAATCCGTATTGGTACGCCGCGAATCGTGCGATGACAGCATAAGAAACTGATTGTAGAACCCGTCGTTATAAGCAGCCTGCAGATTTCGGCTCAGCTGGCGGGTGCTGATACTGGCGGCCAGACACGCCTTGACCGAAGCGGTGAAAAAGTAGCTTTGCGTTGCGTCAAGAGCGGTAAGCCATGGCACCGAAAAATTGGCAACTTCGCCGATAAGAGCGGCATCAGGAAATCTGGAATGAAACTCGGCGGCAATTTTATTGCAGACAGGCAGACTCAGGTCATTGGCGCAATCGAGACGGATTCCGTCAAAGCCTTTGTTGATCCAGAAAGAAAGAACGTTTTCGCTGCCGGCGAACAGATAATCCTGCACTGCCGGCTCAGAAAGATTGAGCTCGGGCAGACCCGGGTAACCCCACCAGCAGAGATAACTGCCGTCTTCCTTGAAGGTAAAACGCCGGCGCATTTCTGCGTCACCAGACAAAGCCGCTTTGAACCATGGGTGCTGATTCGAAACGTGATTAAGAGCGATATCACAAACAATGCGCAGACCACGACGGTGAACTTCTGATATCAAACGTTCGAGATCTTCCCATGAGCCGAGCATCGGATCAAGCAGGCAATGATCGATGGTTTCATATCGATGATAAGAAGGCGCCGCATTCAATGGCGTAAGAAGAATGGCATTGGCACCTGTTTCGACGATGTGATCGAGACGACTCAGAATACCCGGCAGATCGCCACCAAAGAACTCACGGCCGCCACGGCCGCTTTTGCCCGGAACTGCAGACCAGTTAACGAGTTCGTGCCCATCTGGAACCGGAACTTTGCCGGAACGGCAGAACCGGTCAGGCATGATCTGGTAGAAAACTGCGTCAGAAACCCATTTACATGTGGCTGCAACCTTCATATTCATTGTTATCCCTGTCGACCTGACGTTTTTCACAACTTTGGCGCGTTCATTATGAGAACATGGCCGACAAAAATCAAGGGGGTACAGGCATTGCCATTAATGGCTGAAGAGTTTTATCATGGTGAAGGAACATTTGAATAAAAAATGTTTGCAACGACGTCAAAAAGTATTTTACGGGCAGCCATGAACCGAAACAGAAAGCACCAGTCACCACTATTCCAGCTGTTTTCTTTTATCAGGAACTATTTTACCGGGCCCGCCACAAAAAAGACAGATCCAGGTAAAAGCTCTGCTCTTTCAACCAGCACCGCCGAAACAAAAATTAAAACGCCTGCAAAAAAAGACGGACAAAAAGCCGATGGGCACCTGTTCGTAGTCTGGGATGCCCTTGGCGACGGCCGTGCCGTTGGTGTATTCGAAAGCGAAGACCTGGTCAGACAGATTCTTGCCATAAACCCCTTTTATTATCGCTATTATCGCTGCAAACCAGGTCAGGCAACCCAAACCGCCCTTGAATGGCTCGATGAAAAACAACGGGCTGATCTGCTGCAGCTGCTCTGCCACTCGCAAACTCCAGAAAGTTCCGTCAGGCAACAGCATGCAGCTGATGGCTTCATCAGAACAGCTGAACCAACCGATTTCGACAGGCTCACCGAATTATGGCTTTCGGCATCACTCGAAGCCCACAATTTTATCAGCAGCGATTTCTGGCAGCAGAACGCTGAAAAAATGCGCCACAAATACCTGCCCGCGTCAGAGAACTGGGTTTATTGCGAGAATGACCAGATTCTCGGTTTTTTTTCACTGTTCAACGACAACTTAGCAGCCCTCTTTGTCGACCCGGTGGCACAAAGTCGTGGTATCGGCCGAAAACTGCTCGATCACGCCAAAATTCTGCGACCAAGCCTTTCGTTGAATGTTTACGAGCAGAACATCAGAGCAGTCAGCTTTTACAGTCGTAATGGCTTCAGGGTTGTTCAGGCTCAGAAAGACCCGCACACCGGGCACAGTGAACTGCTGATGCAGTTCGCCGTCTGAAAAAGTTTCAGACATAAATAGCGGTCAGCGCAGCCAGGTGCCGTCTTCGCCGATTTTGCCCGGGCCATTCAGCACCCAGATACCGGCCGAATTGCCTTTCACTGTAAACGTGATAGATCTGGTCGAGGTTGCTACGGTCTGAGCCGCCCCTGTGACCGCGTCGACGTAATTTCCCGGCAAAACACGGCTTACGGTTATTTCCTGGTCGATAAATGCGCTCAAGCCGACAACCGCATAACTTTCGGCATTATTGAAGTTGCGCACGAAACTCATGCCTGATACAAATTCTGAACCATTTTCAAGCGACCCGAGACTGAGTGCCGGTAATGCCGCACGAATCTGATTCAGGCGTTTGATATGCTGAAACAAGGGTTGAGCGACTGTCTGCTCGATAACCGCTTCTTCGAGATTGCCACCAAAATAGGCTTTTCCGGTGGCTGCCAGAAGATCGGTCGGCAACACGAACTTCTGCGGCATACCCTTCATGAATTCAATTTCTTCGCCCATCAGCAGCATCGGCACGCCGCGCATCGTCCAGAGCAGGTTATAAGCATTTGCCGCCTTCCAGGCATCCCCGGAAAATCTTGTCAAATTGCCATTCTCAGGGCCAAGGTCGAAGTTATGAAAGAAGGTAACGAGCGTCAACGGGTCGGCATAGACACCATCATACTTGATCAGATTGCCGATGCCGGTAAAATGACCATTGGCAACTGAGGTCGCGAAGGCTTTGAACAACGGATAGTCCATTACCGCAATCCCGGAATTCTGAACCCCGGGGTCCATCGGGTCGTTTTCGTTGCGGGTATACCACCATGGACAGAGTTCTGATGGCTCTTTACCGCCAGCAGTCAAACGGCCAAAGCCATCGAGAGCCGGCTCGACATCAGCAAAAACGATCAGATCCGGCTTGTTCTGCCGCCACATTTCGACCATATAAATAAGATCGCGGCGGTCGGTATTGCGGGCAAACTGAATTCTGAAACCATCAACACCCATGGTGATGTATTTCTTACCGAGCGCCGCAAAGAAGTTCCGGATTTTCCAGTTATCAGTGGCAAGATCGATACTGTTATCATCAAGATGGGCACGTTGCACCCTGCTGACCGTGAGATTTTCGTCAGCCTTCAGCCAGCCCTCCCGGTGAAACCATTCCAGGCTCAGCAGTTTTTCATCGGTACCAAAAAAGCGTTCCGGGTGAAGATTCTCGGCCGGAAAAACCGCCCCGGTCACCGGGTCTTTCAAGGGACCCGCACCCCATGGGTCGCGGTAACGAAAATCTTTGAACCACTCCGGCGCGCATGGATTGTCGTTATCCATGCGATACGGGTGCTTATAATTGCCAAGATTAAAGACATATGGCCACTGCGCCTTGACCGGGCCACGATAAAATTTGAGCGGCAGTCGCGAAATAAAATAATGGTTTCTGATGCCGTAATTGCTGACGTGGTTCACCACCAGAGTCTGAATGACTTTTAACCCCTGCGCCTTAGCTGCATCGATCAGATCCTGCCATTTAAAGTCATCAGAGCTTAACCTGGGCTCAAAAGTTTCGTAATCATAGGCGTTGAAGCCCATAAAATCGAGAGCGCCGCGATTCTCGACCGGCGGCGTGACACAAATGGCTGTAAAACCCAATTCCTTTATATAAGCCAATCGAGAAGCCAGCCCTTTAAAGTCGCCACGATAGTGCGGGTCGTCTTTCTGAATGCGTTCGCGATTGTAAAAGTTGTTGTCGGTATCGCCATCATAAAAGCGGCTGGTAATGACCGAATAGATTCTTTCGCACCTGATATCAGCGGGAACGATGATTTCCGACTCCTGCGCCAGCGAAGCCGGCAAAGCGGTCAGGCCCAGCAGTGTCGCGAGAATCAGATTCCTGAATTTTCCTGCCATATATTTTCCCTGACTCGAAAATCTGTTTAAAATTGCCCGGCTTGCAAGCTCATTTTTGGCCGGCGCCAACTTAAATTTTTTCGGGGCTTGTACCATTTTATCGGTTGTGCTATTCTTGGCTCACTTCAACCATCAAACCAAATGGAGCCCCGCCCTTGCCAATTTCAGAGCTGATTTCACGCTACCTTGAAAGCATCGGGAAAGAACGCAACCTGTCAGCAAACACGGTGCGCGGCTACCACACCGACCTCGAATTCTTTGCCGCATGGCTGCAGAAACAGGGCATAACCGATTGTTCAGCCATCGAAAGCCTGTCACATGCAAGAATCAGAGCATTCTGGGCCGAGCGCCGCAATGGTGGTCTTTCGGCACAGAGCATGCGCCGAGGTCAGTCAGCATTGCGCGGCCTTATGAAATATGCCATGCGCCACCACATTATCGACAGCAATCCTGCCGAAAATATGGATTCACCAAGACGGCAGCGACCGCTGCCACGCGCCTTGAGTCAGGAAGACATCAATCTGCTGCTCAATGCCCCCGATTTAACGACTCTTCTGGGGCTGCGCGACCGAGCCATTCTCGAAACTCTTTACGGTAGCGGCCTGCGTGTTTCCGAGATTGCCGGCATGACTTTTTCCGATGTCGACATGAGCAACTGCATGATCCGAGTCACCGGCAAAGGGCAGAAAGAGCGCATCACGCCGATGACCCCGGCGTCGCGCAATGCAATTCAGGCCTACTGCTCGGCGCGTAACGCCCAGCAGCCAGAGGCAAAGCAGCAGACAAAGATTTTTCTCAACCATCTCGGCACGCCGCTTTCGACGCGCAGCATCGCACGACTGATCGACAAATACGCCCGGCAACTGGCAATGATGATGAACATCACGCCGCATCAGTTCAGACACAGCTTTGCCACGCACCTTCTCAACAACGGCGCCGACATCAGGGGCGTGCAGGAAATGCTCGGGCACAGCAGCCTGGCGACCACACAGATCTATACGCGCATCAGCAAAGAAAAACTCATGCAGACCTATCGTCTGAGTCACCCAAGATCAGGAGAAAAGCAATGACCTACCACGGAACAACCATTCTGGCGGTAATCAGAGACGGCAACCTCGCCTTCGGCGGTGATGGCCAGGTTACTCTCGGCGACCAGATCATCAAGGCACGCGCCCAGAAAATCAGACGATTGAGCAGTCACCCGATTATCGGCGGTTTTGCTGGTGCAACTGCCGACGCCTTCACCCTCTTCGAAAGATTCGAAAACAAACTCGACTCGATGTCTGGCAACATGACACGCGCTGCAGTCGAGCTCGCAAGAGACTGGCGCATGGACAAGGCACTGCGCCAGCTTCAGGCAATGCTGCTGGTCGGCAACAGCGAAAAAATTCTCGTTCTTTCCGGTCAGGGTGACGTTCTTGAGCCAGACGAACCGGTGGCTGCAATTGGCTCTGGCGCTCCTGCTGCTCTTGCAGCCGCCAAAGCCATGCTTCGCCACACAGGCCTTTCTGCGGCTGAAATCGTCAAAAATGCACTGATCATCGCCTCAGAACAATGCATTTACACTAACGACAAGATTATTGTGGAGGTTATGCCGTCTTGAACAAAGAAGCCATCAATCTTCCCGGCCCTGAACTGACGCCCCAGGAAACCGTAGCCGAGCTCGACCGACATGTCGTGGGCCAGCACAAGGCCAAACGTGCAGTGGCCATCGCGCTGCGCAACCGCTACCGTCGCCGTCAACTGCAGAATTCCCTGCGCGAAGACATCAGACCGAAAAATCTTCTGCTGATTGGCCCAACCGGCGTCGGCAAAACCGAAATTGCCCGTCGTATTGCCGGCATCGCCAATATTCCATTCGTCAAGGTCGAAGCCACAAAATTTACCGAAGTCGGCTATGTTGGCCGCGATGTCGATTCGATGGTCAGAGATCTGGTTGAAGTCAGCATGAATCTTCTCAGAACCAGAAAACTTGCAGAACTCGAACCGAAGGCGCGCAGCAGGGCACACGAAAAAATTCTCGATATCCTGCTTCCGGAGAGCCGCAGACACCATCCATTAAGTGGTTTCGAAAAATCCTCAGAAAAGTTTAGCAATGTGTCGATAGGTATTGAAGAGACTGATTCAACAGCATCAGCCAGACAAAAACTCTCTGAAGAACTCAAATCCGGCAGACTTGACGAAAAGGAGGTAGAAATCGACGTGAACGAGCACCAGTCACCCGTAGTCGAAGTTTTCTCCTCCCAGGGCGGCTTTGAGGAAATGGGCATCAACATGCAGAGTATTCAGAGCATGATTGGCAACATTCTTCCGAGTCGCAGTCGCCGCAAGCGCGTCACCGTCGCCCAGGCCCGCGACATCTTCTTCAACGAAGAACTCAGCCAGCTCATGGAACATGAAGATCTGCAGAAGGAAGCCGTATCACTGGCACAGGAAAGCGGCGTCATTTTCATCGACGAAATCGATAAAGTCGCCTCTTCGTTTGTCAGCAAAACCGGCCCCGACGTTTCACGCGAAGGTGTGCAGCGCGACCTGCTGCCGCTCGTTGAAGGAACCAGCGTTATGACCAAATATGGCATGGTTAAAACCGACCATATTCTGTTCTTTGCCGCCGGGGCTTTCAATGTCAGCAAGCCTTCCGATCTGATTCCCGAGCTTCAGGGGCGTTTCCCGGTGCGTGTCGAATTCGACAAACTGAGTGTCGAAGACTTCAAACGCATTCTCACCGAGCCGAAAAACTCTCTGGTCCGTCAGTATCAGGCCATGCTGGCCATCGACAACCTCGAAGTCGAATTCAGCAGCGAAGCCATCGAGCGTATCGCCCACTTTGCCTGTGAAGCGAACGAAATGCACGAAAACATTGGTGCCCGCCGGTTGCACACCATTATGGAGCAACTGATGGACGAAGCAGCGTTTTCGGCACCTCAGAGTCTGACCGGCCGCTACGAGATTACCCGCGAGACTGTCGACCGGGTTATCGGTCCGCTGATGAAAGACCGCGATCTGGCCAGATTCATTCTCTGAATTCATCGCTAAAGGGGAAAACGAAAAAATGTTCGAAAGACTTACCGGAACTGCGACTTTCAATCTGCTTGGCAAAGGCCTTGAAGTATCGTCAAAGCGCCATAATGTTATTTCTAACAACATTGCCAACGTTAACACTCCTATGTTCAAGCGACAGATTGTCACTTTCGAAGATCAGATGGCCAAAGTATTCGATGGCAAGGTCGATATCGTCGGCCGCCGCGAAGACGATCGCCATATTCCGATCGGCACCATCAACTACATGGATGTTGACCCGGTCACCATAAAAGATAGAATTCACGTAATGCGCAATGACAAGAACAATGTCGACATCGATGTCGAAATGAGCGATCTGGCCAAGAACACCATGACTTACCAGATTCATTCCAGCCGTCTGGCTGCCATGTTTGCCGGTCTCAACGACGTTATTACCAGAGGAGGTAGAGCATAATGACAATGTTTCGTGGCATTGATACTTCCGCATCTGGCCTTACCGCTGAACGTCTGCGCATGGACGTCATCTCGAACAACATCGCCAATGTCAACACTACCCGCACCGAAGACGGTGAACCGTTCAGAAGAAAAATGGTCATCTTTCAGGCCAGAAACGCCTATGGCCAGCGCCCCTACCTTGATCGCATCAATCCACAGGAACCCGGGCGAGGCGTCAGAGTTAACGCTATCATGGAAGACATGACCCCGTTTAAAATGGAGTATGACCCGAATCACCCAGATGCGGACTCAGAAGGCTATGTAAGACGACCGAACATCAACATAGTGCACGAAATGGTGGACATGATCACCGCTACGCGCGCTTACGAAGCCAATGTCACCTGCATCAATTCGGCAAAAGACATGACGAATGCCGCTCTAAACATCGGCGGAAGAGGGTAATAAATGAAAATCGACAGTAACCATCCTTTGCACGGCGTAAGATCTAAACCGGAACGCCCGCAGACCAACGCCAAGGAACAGTGGGGCTCCTTTCTCGACAAGTTCCAGACAGCGATTGATGAAGTAGATCAGCTCGGCAAAGAATCGGAAAAACTGACTCAGGACGCGGTTCTCGGTCGTGTAGAAAACCTGCATGACGTCATGATTGCCGCTGAAAAAGCCAAAACCGCCATGAATCTCACATTGGAAGTACGCAGCAAAGCGCTTGAGGCATACAAAGAAATAATGCGCATGAATTTTTAATTTTTAGTCTTTACAGAACGGCTTTGCCGTACTATAACTAATCTATCAAATCCCGCCAGAAAAAAATTATAAAATACACAGGGCACCACAAAGAGTAGGGAGTAGCAGGCAATGACAGATTTTCTTCGGCAGTTATGGGAACCGATTGCAAAACTGCCCCGATCGCAGCAGATCGGGCTGGCAGCTTTTGTAATCTTAGTGGTTGTGGGCATTTTGAGTGTATCCATGTGGGGCACGCAAAAAGAGTTCATACCACTCTTCGAAGAAAAACTGAAAATCGAAGATGCCGGCAAAGTTACAGCCAAGTTAACTGAGCTCAATATTGAATACAAGCTCGGCAAGGACTCGACCGAGATTCTTGTCCCTCTCACTGACAAATCGTATATCATTCTTCAGCTAGCCCAGGAAAAAACCTTGCCACAGGCTAAACCCGGCTGGCAGAAACTGATCGATGAGCGTTCGCTGTTCTCTGGTTCCACTGATAAAGAATTCGATCTGAACTATGTGCGTGGTCTGCAGATAGAACTCGAAAATACCCTGAAGCGCATGGGCCCGATTGAAGAAGCCAGCGTAACCATAACCAAGCCCAAAAAAGAGGTTTTCAAAGAAGACCAGAAAGAGCCATCTGCCAGTATTCTTTTGCAGCTGAAACCAGGGGCCGAAGTCAGCCAGGACCAGATCAGAGCGATCAGAGACTGGGTCTGCTCAGCAGTCGAGGGTCTGCAGGCAGACAAGATCAGAATCGTTGACAGCGAAGCCCGCGATCTGACCAGAGTCATTGAAGACGATGAAATGATGACTCTCGACAAAACCCAGACCGCCCAGCTCAAGATAACCCGCAATCGCGAAAGTCACCTGCGCAAGGAACTGCTCAACATTCTCGAAGGCATGTTCGGCTACGGCAAAGCGCTGGTAAGCGTTCGACTCGATATGGATTTCGACCAGAAAGAAGCGGTCAGCGATCTGGTAATTCCGCCAATCGAAGGCTCGAACACCGGTATCATTCTTTCTGAAAAGCTAGAATCTGAAAAATACGAAGGCAAAGACCTGATCGAAGACGGCGAACCAGGCGTCAACTCGAACCTGCCTCCCGGGGCTCCCGCTTATCCCGGCACCGAAAATTCGACCATCAACAAATACGAGCGCGATGGCACCATCAGAAACTACGATGTCGGCCGCTCAAAAGAAAAATACGTTAAAGAACAGGGCACCATCAAGCGCCTGACCGTATCTGTCGTATTGAACGGTGATCCCGAAGAATTCAACACTCTCAACGACCAGATCACCGAAGTGGCCAAACAGGCTGTCGGTTTTGACAAATTGCGCGGCGACAAGATTTCATTGATGGTCACTCCATTTAAAAATGACGAAGCAGACCGTGCCAAAGAAGCTATTGCCCTGAAGAAAGAGCAGGAGAAGCAGATGTTCATGATCGTTGTGGGCCTACTCATGTCATTCCCGGTTTTTCTGGGCGTGATCTACATTTTTGTAAGAGTTTCCAGAGCCAGAGCCCTGGCCCGCGAGCAGCAGAAACTGCAGGAAGCGGCCATGGAGGCTGACAGACTGCGCCAGGCCAGAGAGCAGCAGCTGTTTCAGCAGAACGAGCAGCAGTGGAAAGACTGGGAACGCCGCTTCAAAGACATCAAGAACTTCTTCCCCGAAATTGGCGACATCGAAGAAAAGAAACGCAAAGTTCAGGACCTGCGTCATCAGGCTTATCAATATGCCAGCGAAAACGATTCTCTGCCACCTGACTTTGATGAAATGACACCCGAAGAACAGTTTATCTACCGCGAAGCTTTCCAGAAGAAGGCTGACGGCACTCTTGAAGAAGGTCTCGAAAGACTCTCTTCTATCATTGCCGAACGCGACCGCGCCCGCGAAGAAGAGCTCGCACGGCTCAACGCTCAGGCCAACGCCCGCGAATTACTTGAAGAGCGTGTCAGAAATCTTATCGAAACCAAGCCCGAAGATGCAGTACAGGTTGTTCGCCTGTGGTTAACCAAGTAGTAAGGAGAACGACCCCGTGGCCGAGAAAGCTCAATCTGCAACCATCAAGCCCGAAGATCTGCCGATTCTCGAAATACCTGGCAAGGCAAAAGCCGCAATTCTGCTGATTTTTCTCGGCCCCGAAACCAGCGGCTACATTCTGCAGTCTCTCTCAGACGCTGAAATCGAAATTCTCACCATCGAGATTGCCAAAGCCCGCAAGATAACCACCGAAGAAAAGCTTTCGGTACTGTTTGAATTTGAACAGCTGATGATGGCTCGCAAATTCTACTCAGAAGGCGGGCTGGAATATGCCAAGCATCTGCTCGAAAAAACCATCGGCCCGGGCAAGGCTCTCGAAATTCTCGCCAAAATGGGTACCTCATTGCAGGTTCAGCCATTTGAAGCGGCCAGAACCGCTGACCCGACTCAGCTCGCGACCCTGATTCAAAACGAGCACCCACAGACGGTTGCACTGATTCTTGCTTATCTGCAGCCAGAAAAATCAGCAGTCATTCTGCAGTCGATGACTCCCGACACGCAGGTCGAAATCGCCAAACGCCTCGCACTGATGGATAGAACCAGCCCCGAAATCACCCGTGAAGTCGAGAATTACCTCGAAGAGAGACTGTCGTCGATCATCGGTCAGGATTTCACCAGCGTCGGTGGTATCGATTCGCTCATTGGCGTATTGAATGCGGTTGAACGCGCCACTGAAAAGAACATCATCGAAACCATGGAAGTGCAGGAACCGAGTCTGGCTGAGGAAGTCAAGAAACGCCTGTTCGTATTCGAAGACGTCGTTCTTATCGATGACAGAAGCCTGCAGCGCCTGTTCAAGGAAATCGACATGAAAGACCTGTCGGTTGCCCTCAAGGGTGTCACAGACGAAGTCAAAGAAAAATTCTACAAGAACATGTCGAAACGTGCTGCTGAAATGCTCAAGGAAGAAATGGCATACATGGGCCCGGTGCGCATGCGTGACGTAGACCAGGCACAGCAGAGAATCGTCGCCGTGGTCAAGAAACTCGAAGCCAGAGGCGAAATCGTTATTTCACGCCCTGGAGAGGAGGAGCTGATTGGCTAAGACTCAACTTGGAACCAGCACTGGTCTCGAAATTCTCGCAAACATCATGCGGCATTGCGATGCAAAAACCAACCGTCACATCATGAATGGCCTGCAGAAAGATGTGCCGCATGTGGTTCTTGAACTGCGCAAAAAAATCATGATGTTTGAAGATCTTGCTTACGCCGATGCCCGCGGCGTGCAGAAACTTCTCAAGCTCATCAGAACCAGAGATCTGGCCGTTTCGCTCAAAGGGGCACCGCCGGCGGTTCTCAAAAACCTTGCCAACAATATGTCACAGCGCGGTCTCAGCGATCTGAAGGGCGAAATCACCCTGATCGGGCCGGCCCGCGAGGCCGATGTCGAAGCTGCACGAGAACGTATCATGGCAGTGGTTGCCGAACTTATCAACAATAAAGAGCTTTATATCAGCCGACCTAACGACGACCTGGTCTATTAAGGAATTTTTGAATGGCAAAAATCTTCAAGGCGAACCAGATCAAGATCGATACTGAAAAGCCTGTCTTCATTCATCATCATCAGAAAATCGTCAAACCCGAGCCAGATATTGACCCGGCTGAAGATGCTTTTGCCGAAGAAGCTTTCAGAGCACTCTCGCCCGAACACCTGGCCGGCAACGGCGAAAAAATAATTACAAAAACGCCGGAAGAAGGCAGCCATGAACCCGGCGAGGAAACGCCGGAATCAGTTGCCACGCCGCCCAGTGCGGCCAGAAAGCCAGAAAGCTTTCTTTCGCAGGCTGCAAGAAAATCGAGACACGCTGCGGCTCTCGAAGCTATCAAGGTCAAAGAGCTTGAACTCGAAGCTCTTGAAGAAGAGCTGCGTGAATGGGAAGCATCTCTGCAGCAGAAAGAACGAGAACTGACTGCCAAAGAGCAGGAAATCAGCCATGGTATGATCAAGCGCCGCCAGGAAATGGAAGCGGAAGCGGCCAAAACTCTGCAAATGGCAAGAGAAGCCGCAGCTTCGATTGGTGAAGCCGCCAAAGCTGAAGCCGAAACCATTAAAAAAGCTGCCCGCCTTGAAGTCGATTCATTACGCGAAAAGGCGTATAAAGAAGGTTATGCCGTCGGCGAAGACAAGGGTCGCGCGGCCGGTGAGACTGAAGGACTGCATGAAGTCCAGCTCGACTGGAAAAACCTGATGCTTGAATCAGAAGCTCTGGTCAATGAATTGCAGACCAGCCGCATGGGCATTCTCAAATCTTCTGAAGAAGAGATGCTCAAGCTCATCATCGCCTTTGCCAAATCGGTTATCAAGGTCGAACCCGTTGCTCAGCCGGAAATCATCCTGCACAACATCGACCAGGCACTGAATCGAGTTTCAGAAGTAGACAAGATTGTCATGCGCATCAATCTGCGCGACAAAAGTATGTGTCAGGCGCACAAAGACCAGTTTCTTGCGCGTCTCAGCTCTGTTTCTGAACTGCGAATCGTTGAAGACAGCACCCTTTCACCTGGCGGCATAAAAATTGAAACTGGTGTCGGCACCATCGATGCCACCATCGAAAGTCAGGCCAGAGAACTAGAGAAAGCTCTGCTCGAAAAGTTTCGCAAAAATCAGGCGGGCGTCTAAATGAGTTTTTCATTTTCGGAATATTCTTCGGTATTATCAAACACTGATCCGATAAGGGTAAACGGCCGGGTCACCCAGGTTGTCGGTCTATTGATCGAAGCCACTGGGCCGCAAAATCCGGTTGGCGACATCTGCCATATCATGACCCCGCAGGGCCCCCTGCCCTGCGAAATAGTCGGGTTCAGACGCAGCAGCGTTCTTCTGATGCCGCTGATCCATACCGAAGGAATCAGACAGGGAGCCGAAGTCGTTCCGACCGGCATGCCCCTGACCGCACCCGCCGGTGATGAACTGCTTGGTCGTATGCTCGATGGCCTCGGCAACCCGATCGACGAAAAGGGCGACCTGCCTCAGGGTATCACCCGCGTTCCAATTAACCGCGACCCACCCAACCCGCTCACCCGCAAGCGAATTCTTAAGCCGCTTCCAACCGGCGTCAGAGTTCTTGACGGTCTGCTGACTATCGGCAGTGGCCAGCGCATGGGTATTTTCGCCGGTTCTGGTGTCGGCAAAAGCACGCTGATGGGTATGATCTGCCGATCATCGCAGGCAGATATCAATGTCGTTGCTCTGGTCGGCGAACGAGGTCGCGAAGTCAGAGAATTTCTCGAAAAAGATCTCGGTGAGGAAGGCATGCGCCGCTCGATTGTCGTTGTCGCAACTTCTGATCAGCCGGCACTGGTTCGCGTCAAAGCAGCTTTTACCGCCACCGCAATTGCTGAGTATTTTCGTGACCGCGACAAGAACGTCATGCTGATGATGGACTCAGTAACCCGTTTTGCGCTTGCCCAGCGCGAGATCGGCAATGCTGTCGGCGAACCGGTTACCACGCGAGGTTATACCCCCTCAGTATTTTCGCTGCTCCCCAAATTGCTCGAAAGAGCCGGCACGGCCAGAAGAGGTTCAATCACAGGAATCTACACAGTGCTCGTCGAGGGCGGCGACATGGATGAGCCAGTGGCAGACGCTGTCAGAGGTATTCTTGACGGCCACCTGCTTCTCAGTCGCGAACTGGCAACTCAGAACATTTTTCCGGCTGTTGACATTCTCGGCAGCATCTCACGCCTTATGCCAGAAATCACAGACAAAGGCCATTTCGAAGTTGCAGGTAAACTGCGCAATATCTACAGCACCTACAAAAAAAATGCCGACGCTATCAGTCTTGGCGCCTACAAGACCGGCTCTGACCCCAAAATCGATGAGGCCATCAAAAAAAATCCTCTTATCGAAAACTACATCAAGCAGGGAATCAAAGAAGCTTTCAGTTTTTCTGACTGCATTGCCGAACTCTCGAAAATAGTCGGTGGCTGATCATGGCTTTTATTTTTCGCTTTCAGCAGATACTCGAAATCTGTTTTCACGAAGAAAACGAAGTCAAGGGCCGTCTTGCCAAAAAGGATGGCCAGATAGCTGAAAGCAACATGAAAATCAAGCAGTTGAAACAGGATTATGCCACCGGACTTGAACAACAGTCGGCAGACTTGCTCGCTGGTGATATAATCAAAGTGCAGATGTATCCAGCCTATCTGAAAACTTTACAGCGTTCCTGGGAATTTCAGGAAGAAGAACTCGAAAGACTCGAAAAACAAAGACAAAAAATTCTCGAAGAACTTCTCGAAAAGCAGAGAAATCGTAAAACTTACGAAAAAATGCGCGAAAAAGATGAGATTCAGTATAAAAAAGATATGCTCAAACGTGAGCAGAAAAGGCTCGACGAATTTGGCAACCGCAAAAAGGGCCTGATGGAGACAGACAATGCTTGAAAACATGAATCGACTGCTTGAAAAAATCGACAGCCTCGAAAAAAGCTTCAGCGGTCTTGCCCCCAAAAAGAACCGCAGACAGCAGCAGACATTTGCCAACGCCATGCATGAGGCGACAAAACAAAGCGTATCAGAGCCTGCAACGAATGTTTCTCCGAACACAGAACTCTCTAAAAGTCTCAAAACAGACCTTGAAGCACTGATCGACAAATATTCAAAACAACATAAAATCGAACCGGAGATTATCAGACAACTTATTGTTGTAGCCTCGAATAATGATCCGAAAGCGGTGGGCCCAAATGGCAACCTTGGTCTGATGCAGTTAAAACCGAATGTTTTCGCTGACTCAGGCATGACCGACCCATTTGACCCAGAGCAGAACATCAGTGTCGGCACTCAACACCTCTCAAACATGCTGCAACGTAACGGCGGCAACCTGCCACTGGCTCTTGCCGCATATAATACAGACTCTGCAACCGTAAAAAGATTTGGTGGCGTGCCGCCATTTGCCGACACCCAGGGGTTTGTCGGGCAGATATTGGGCGGGCTTGGAAAAACGGATAAATAAAAGGAATTGACCGATGCCGGAAAATGAAGTCAATCAGAGTAACCGACCACCTGCTGCCCAGGAAGACAACGAACAGGCGCAGGTAAGGCCGCCGTCGCGAATATATCTCGCCCTGAGCCGGATAATTTATATGTTTCTACTCGCGTCTCTTGGCGTGGCAACTTTTCTCACGGTTCTGACCCTGGATTTTCTTCAGATTTATCCATTCCGCTACAAAATCCCCGAAGAATACCGCAAATACTGGCCTCTCTCGGCATACTACGATTTCGTCCAGCTGCATCAGCTGCCTGAAGAAGAAAGGTATCAACAGCTTATCCTACAGGAGCAGGAACGTTTTAACCGGCTGATAACAGAAGGCAGCCGCGACCTTGAGCGCCGGGCCGTATCCCTCGAAGATTCCTACCGGGCTCTGATGCGCACCCAGAAAGAACAGCACCAGCGCGAACTGGAAGAACTGCGAAAGCAGCGTGAAACCATCGAACTTGAGAAAAAGAAGGTTGCCGACGACAGACAGGATCTGGAAAACCGCAAAGTAGCAATTGATGAGCTATCGCAGCGCCTCGCCTCTGAAACGCTCAACATAGAATCAAGCCTGATCAGGTTTATGGAAAAGGAAAATCGACTCGACCAGGTGCGCAGTATTGCCGCACAGATGGAACCAAAAGCCCTCGCAAGAATTTTCGACGATGTGCCAGACGACCAGCTGATTTACGATATTCTTGGCGGACTGCAGCCATCACATTCAGGCAAGGTGCTTGGTGGCATGGACCCGGAAAAGGCCGGCCGCATCATGAAGCTTGGTAAAAGCCCGCTGTCCCTCCCTGAGCCTGGACCATCACGAAATTATGTTCCGCCCAGCCTGCAGAACCTCATCAACGACACTCAGGCAAATCTGCGCTGAAAAACTTGCCTCTTCGCTCAGAACGAATTACTATGAGTTCTGATGAGCAAGGCGTTCAACAACCCATATTCGCATGGTTTTTTCCGTTGCGCAGCGGCGCGACCGATAATCGCTATCGGCCAGCCCGAAGTCAATGCCCGACGTCAGATTGAGCTCATAAACCAGCTTAACCGGCAAAGAGCCGGCATTATTGTGTTTCCCGAGTTAAGCCTGACCGGCTACACACTTGGCGATCTTTTTCAGCAGAAAACCATTCTCGACGCAGCCATAGACGCCCTGCAAAGCGTTATCGAGGCCAGCGCCGACAAAGATTGTCTTATTGTCACCGGCCTGCCACTGTTTATTGATTGCCGCCTTTTCAACTGCGCGGCTGTCATTCACCGCGGCCAGCTTCTTGGTCTGGTGCCGAAAACCTGGCTGCCGGACCATCGCGAATTTTATGAAAAGCGCCAGTTCTGCAGCAGCCGCGAACTCGATGTCTGCGAAACAGTTCTGTCAGGGCAAAGAGTTCCGATCGGAACAAACCTGTTGTTTGCCTGCCGGCAGCTTGGACATGTTAAAATCGGTATCGAAATCTGCGAAGATCTCTGGGCCCCCCTGCAGCCATCAACTCTGGCGGCCATGGCAGGCGCAACACTTATCTGCAACCTGTCCGCCAGCAATATTGTGATTGGCAAGGCAGAATACCGACGTTTGCTCGTCAAAGCGTCTTCTGGCCGCAATATTTGTGGTTATATCTATTGTTCTGCCGGCGAAGGTGAATCGACAACCGACATGGCCTGGGACGGTCACACGATCATTGCCGAAAACGGTGCGATCATTGAGGAATCCGCAAGATTTTCGACTGAAAGCGAGTGCATTGTCACCGACCTCGACCTCGAAAAACTTCAATTCGAAAGACTTCGCAATAATTCCTTCAGAGACAGTGCTGCCGACTGCAGTCAGAACGACAGAAAATTCAGAACTGTCGAGTTTGATTTTTCCGAACCGGCGGCTGGCGAACTGCCAATCATGAGAAGGATTCCGCGTTTTCCTTATGTGCCTGACGAAGACAGCGAACGCAATGCACGCTGTGAAGAGGTTCTCAATATCCAGATACAGGGTCTTTGCACCAGACTGAAAGCAACCGGCATAAAAAAAGCCGTAATCGGCATTTCTGGGGGCCTCGATTCAACCCTCGCCCTTCTTGTCACCCACCGGGCTTTTGCCCGTCTGGGCCTGCCGGTCAATGGCATCATTGCGGTTACTATGCCCGGGTTTGCAACTTCAGACCATACACGCAACATCGCCATCGATCTGATGCGCGCCCTGGCAGTCGATTACCGCGAAATAGACATCAAGCCTTCATGTCTGCAGATGCTCAAAGATCTCGATCACCCGTTCGCAGCAGGCAAAAAACAGTATGACATCACCTTCGAAAATGTGCAGGCAGGTGAACGAACCTCGCACCTGTTTCGCATCGCCAACCATGAAAATGGCCTGGTCATAGGCACCGGTGACCTCAGTGAACTGGCGCTCGGCTGGTGCACCTATGGGGTTGGCGATCACATGTCGCATTACAACGTTAACGCCTCAGTGCCAAAAACTCTGGTTAAATTCCTTATTGGTCACCTGGCAGAAGTTTTTCCGACCGGGAGCACCGCAGCAAGTACACTTCACAAGGTTCTCGCCGCAACCATTTCGCCTGAGCTGATTCCTGTCGAAAACGAAGAACAGGCTCCTCAACAGACCGAGGCAACGGTTGGCCCCTATGAGTTGCAGGATCTGCACCTTTACTATATCAGCCGCTTCGGGTTCAAACCATCGAAGGTAGCTTATCTGTGCAGTCAGGCATGGCGTGGCTCAGATAAGTACAACCTGCCAGCCATAAAACGCTGGCTTAAAGTTTTTATCAAAAGATTTTTTGCCACATCACAATTCAAGCGCAGCTGTGTTCCTGATTCACCAAAGGTCGGATCAGGCGGTTCACTTTCTCCGCGAGGAGATTGGCGGGCTCCCAGTGATATGTCTGCCGAAACCTGGCTTGCAGAGCTCGAAAAAAATATTCCATGAAACTGACTTGCGGGTCGAAATTTTTCTGTTATAATTAGACTATACAAAAATGAGAAAAACGCAGCGAGGCTGCGTCACGTGAAAACAAAACCGGGGAACAAAACTTATGCTTATTAAAGCCTTCTATCGGCCCTAACTGAAAAGTCGTCTTTTCAGTTCAGAGACCTTGCCAAAGGTCTTATAACCCAACAATATCCCTTTTGAGAGCTGATACCAGCTCTTTTTTTTTGCCAGAAATCACTGCATTCTGGCAATCTGGCGGCCAATCGAGGCGGCCTGGATTCTTGCGGTTCTCGTGGCCTGATAAACTCGCTGCCGAAGTTCTTCATAGCGTTTCGTTCGACTGTCATAAGAGTTCGAAGCCTGAGTCGATACAAGCATGACAGTCTGTGCCGGAACAGCCACCTGGCGATCCTCATACGGTTTTGCAACGGCAGAATTTGCCACTTTTGTCTCGGAAACTGCTACAGCGGCACTTTCGAGATTATCATCGATTGCCGGCGTCGTTTCTGAGTCGTGAAAAAGAACGGTTACGGCAACATCTTTGCGACTTTCGAGCTCTTCAACGATCTTTTCGCCTTTTACTTCAGGCTGTTCCAGAATCAACCCGGCAGCATCGTCGCCCGCGGAGGTATCAACCTTGACATTCCGCGACTGATAATTATGCAGTTTGTCTCTGAGTGCCTGAATTCTCTGATTCAGTTCGCGACCGGCAATCGTTTTCTGAGCCATGACCTGATCTGCTCCACCAAAAATCATAAACCCGGCAATTACCAGACCACCAATGAACCTGCGCATCGAATAACCTCCAGAAAGCTTCATTTCTGTTAAGGTTATCGACAGTTCAGCCCCACAAATTGAGAAAAATCAACTGTCGCTGCCGTAGGCGCCCGGCTGCCCGGAACGGTCTGAGGAATTGATTACCGGTGAGTCAGCCCGCAGCCGGTAACTGTAATTTTCTTCGTCTCCTCCCACAAAAAGCGGGTCGAGGTTGATAATCGGAGCCCCGTTCTGATCGCAGTTCACCGTTGCCTGCGAAAATCCATAAATATTGTTGTATGGGTATGATCGGCCGGCACCGCCCAGCTTGTCTTCAATACCAACACCGGTATTCTGATTTCCGCGATTAACAAGAATACAATTTTTGATCGTCGGCAGATCTGAACCTTCAACGATCATGCCATTACCGGCATCGACAGTCAGATACTGCAGATTGGCTGCGGCAGCCCCGGTAATAACCCCGGTCTGCACAGATTGAATCAGACCGTTGCGAATCTTCGCCGGTTGCCGGTCAACGACCCGCAGACCTGTTCCGCGAACTTTTCTCAGATCGAATCTTGAGAATTCCAGGCCCGAGTTCCCGGCAAGGATAACCCCTTCTGCGACGTTCACGGCCTTAATGTCTGTTACAATACAGTTAAAAGTGTTCTCTACAGACAAAGCGGTCTGGCAGTCTTCAAGATTGAGACCTGAAATTACTGTGCCGCTGGCCGTCTGCAAGGAAAAGCCGGTCTGACAGAATCTGACCGAAACGCTCGCAACTTCAACCGCTGAGCTGTAAATGGTAAAAGCTCTCTCGGCACCCGAAACTTCGATGTTTTTCAGCACGCTGCCCTGCTGCCCGGCAGCGGCTACCAGGCGGATGCCATCCCAATCCGTTCGTGACGGCACCCCTGAAGCAGAAATCATGCGAATCGGCTCGTTGTCGCTGCCGGCCGCAATGATGGTTCCTTCAACAATCAATTCACAAACATTCGGGCGAAAACCAGAACGGCCATTGTCTTCGGCGGCAAAACGAACAACGCAGCCGGCCTCGATTGTCAAAGTCTTGCCGGCAGGAACTATCAGATCGCCATTGAGACTGATCGGGCTCCAGGCCTTTTTCCAGACAAGATCTTCAGCAATGCGCCCGCCGGCAACAATGTTTACCAGTGCGCTCATCGAAGAAACACTGCCATCGAGATCGACGGTCTGCATGCCATACTGATAAATGCGCCCCGGAACCGCGGTTTCATCGGCAAATGAATTCTGTGAGGCAAAAATTTCACTCTCAGCCTGAATCATTTTCAGAGTCCCGTAGTTTTCGCCCCTGAAAAGCCTGAAACCAGAGGCCGGGTCAAGCCCGGTGTAGCTCCAGCTGACAACAGGGCCGTTACTGCCCTGATCGACCTTCACATAGTCGACCGCACCAGGAGCACCCTGCAGATCACCAACCGGAACCGTTTTGAAAGAACCGGCTTCTGCGGTATAACGCCGCCCGTCAGTTGTGGTTCCCTGAAGGTCGTAAAGATACTCAGAACCGGCAAAAAGATTTGGCAGAATTATCTGATGTGAGGTCAGTGCAGCGGTAGGCGGCAGCTGAATTCTCGCCCCGGTCTTTTCACGCCAGCCAATCAGAATCGACATCGGCTCTTTGCAGGTCACGTCGATCACAGCCCGGTTGCTCTCACGAACTGCAACTTTGTGGGTAATCATATTATCGACAGGCTCCACAACGATGCTGACACCCTCAAGAACCTGCCCATAGGTTATCTCGACTGTTTTCGACGCCAGATAGTAACCACTCCGCTGCACGCTCAGGCGGTGAGAACCGACATCGAGAGAAGTGAACTCGAAATGACCTTGCTTATCGGTTTCGGCCTTGAACAGAGAACGATGCGAGGTTATCACCGCACCGACAACCGGGTTGTTAAGCGTATCGGTCACATTGCCGTTCACCGAACCGCGCTGTGTGTGCATTTTGTTTTCGCAGCCCGAAGCGGCAAAAAGAACCAGAAGCAGAAAGAAAGCCAGAAGCACTTTTCCAGAAGACATGGCGGCACTGACTGCGCGTTTAAACTGGCTGATCATAAGCGAGAAACCCCATATCTGCCCAATTCTGAGCCATAAATATCCTGAAGTTTCAGAGTCGATTCCGGCAACAATCGATAGTCGTAAGGATTACCGGCAGCAAATTTAGGATCGATCGAAAGAGCACCGGTTGAGGCTGAACATCCCCGGTAATTTTCGGCGAAGCCATAAATATTGTTAAAGCCATATTCAGGTAAAAGCACGGTCAGGTTCTCAATGCCGACCGCCCCCCTCTGATAGCGGTCAACGATGATATTGTTCTGTATGGTAACGTTACCCGCTTTAACCAGAATGCCATTTCTCGCATCGACAGTTACATGATCGATATAGTTGTCGTATGAATGCAGAATGTTGTCGCAGACAATGCCGCTACCTTCATGGCTCACAATCAGGGTCCTGATCACACGATTGCGGCCCCAGGTCCCTTTGATGCCAAACGAAGTTGCGTAGATATCGCAGTCTCTGACAATAATCTGGTCTTCATTTTTATCGGTTGAGGTAAGTATGCCGGTATGAACCTCAGAAAAAAGCCCATTTTCAATGGTCAATCTGCGGCAGTTCTTCAGTTCAAGAGCCACTGAGGCAATTTCGCTGAAACGGCATGAAGACAGGCTCATAACCTCGCGAATACCATCGAGGCGCAAACCATGCTGCGAATATGATATCTCAAGATTGCTGATCCTCATGTTCAGGGCTGAAACATCGAGGGCATAACCACTGCAGCCGAACAACCTGGCATGGCTGATGTCTGAAATGCCCGTCTGCGACGAAAGAATTCTGATACCGGCCCAGTGATCACGCCGGCCTGAACCGTTCAGCGGCGCAAAAACCACTGGCGCTTCAGCGGTGCCACTGATCTCGATTCGCCCCTGAACAGTGATTTCAACTCGCTGTTCATCAGAACCGGCAGCGAGAGAATCGCTCTCACTGACAAGAATTTCGGTGCCGGCTTCGAGCACCAGGCTTGCGCCGGCCGCCACGATCAGGTCAGAATAGAGCCTGACAGGTGAATCTGCAAGGGTTAGAACCGTTGTCTGACTGATAACGCCAGGAACAAAAACCATTTCAGAAACGGTGGCATCTGATTCAGCCCCGAGGTTATTAACGGCTTTAACGGCATACCTGCAGAAACTGCCGGTGACTGCCGCCTTGTCGGCATAACTGACTGCCCGGGCATCGATACTGCTCTCATTGATTTTAAGCCAGTCGCCACCTTTAACCTGACGGTAAAGATTGTAACTGGCTGCCGGGAAACCTGAAGCGGCAGGCTGCCACTCAACTTCCACGGCACCAAGGTCCGTAAATGGGCGAATGTTAAGGCTGACCGGCGATGAGGGCCGATCGGCACCCTCGGTTTTGAACGAGTAATCATAAGAAAAATAACTGTCGTTGCTCTCGTCGAGATACTGCACCCTGAAATGATAAAGGGTTTCGGGCAGCAGATTTTCAATAACCAGACGATGCTCGTTGGCCGGCCTCAGTTCGCGAATCAGGCTGCCGTAAAAAATGGTTGTGCCATACTCGATATTGCAGATTACGCTTTTATAGGTGTTCCAGGAAATCTCCGCACTGGTCGACGCCGTTTTTTCGACCTTCACGCTGCTGATACGATTCGGCGCGTTGGCCTTGTCGAGCCTGATAAAATCAAGAACTGTCGAGTCGCCTGATTTGATTTCAATCTGCCGTTCTTCGATGGCAAAATCAGGGTGAAGAATAACGATGTTGTTGATTCCGGCCGGCAGTTCAGAAAGATAGAAGCCGCCGTCAAGGCCACTCAGAACCTTTTCACGTTCAGCAAAAATCGAAAAGACCTCGGCATTGACGACCGCATTGCCTGAGGCATCGATAACCCGGCTATGCAGACTGCCGGTCTGAGACTGCCGCATACCACAACCGGTCAGACTGGCCAGAGATGCGAAAATTGCCAGCAGAATCGCCGGCAAAAGAAGATTTCTGACGCTGATTTTTTCAGTCAGGAACATCTTCTGCTCCTATGGTTTCATAATCATAACCGGCGCCTTTAACCGGGCTTCCTGAAGACGGCTTATAGTTGAAGTCTTCGTTCAACTGGCTGGCAAACGGGTCGCCGCCCTGCAGGCCGGGGCCGGCAAGTTCGGTAAAACTGAGATCGCCAGAATAGCCGGTCAGAGCCGTGCCATCAGAGTTGGCATATTTGCGGTTGCCGGCGGCGTTCCAGATGCCATTGTTCTGAATAAACTGGGTATTTGTTGCAGTAGAAGGGTTATATGGCACACTACCGCTGTACATAATGCCAACCCCATTGCGACTGTTGTCAGCAAGAACGAGATTGCTCCTGACCACCGCCTGGGCAGTCTCTTTGATTTCGATGCCAACATTGGCCTGAACCGTGTTGCGACGCACTTCATCTTTGCCGCGGCAGATGATGCCAATGCCGCCCGAACCATAACCAATTACGTTATATCTGGCCTTTGAAGCTGTTTCAGTATTACCGAGATCGATACCACAGGCACCCGAAAGACCGATACGGTTGCGTTCGATTTCGGCCAGTTTGTTGCCGCGGCAGATGATGCTGTTTATACATCTGCTGATCTGACAGTCGAGAATCTGAACCTTAACCTGATTGTTCTGCAGATCGATGCCAGAACCGCAGGTCTCGATAGTCAGGCTGCGAAAAGCCTGGTCACGTCTAGCTGAGGTCATCTTAACCGCCGCCAGCCGGCAGCTGTTGAAAGACGACTCTTTAACCTCCGGCAGACCGGCCACGCCGTTGATGCCGTTTTGTGCATACGAAAGGCGCAGACCTTTGATCAGACTGGCCCCGAGATCTGAGACATTTTCGAAGGTAATGCCGTTCCAGTCGCCCGGTTGCGGGGAAACTGCCGACGAAGTCATGGTGACCGGCTGCAGTGAAGTGCCCTGAACCATTAAAGTGCCCTGAACACTGATATCGATAAGGTCATCGGCAGAATCAGCATCCCACTGATCGCCTTTTGCAACCGCGACGGTAACCCCTTTGTCGAGAATCAGACTGGCATTGGCCGCAATCGTGAGATCACCGGTGAGATAATAGGGTGATTCCTGACTTGTCCAGACAGCGTTGGTGGTCATGACACCAGGCATCACAAATGCTTCGGTATTTGAGGGTGAAGATTCGTCACCAGACCCTGAAAGTCTGGTAACCCGGTAATAATATTTGCTGCCGGCCAGAACATCGTTATCAATATAAGTATTCTGGTTAGTCACCGTTCCAAGGCGGTTGAAGGGCCCCTGGGCCGTGTTCGATTTATAAACTGCAAACCCGGCAAAATCAGCACCGGAGTCAGAATTCCAGTTAAGTACGATCGCATTGCTGTTGGCAGCTTTGCTGAGCTTCAGACCCACCGGTGGTTCACCACGTGTGGTGATGAGAGTGTTGAAAGTCTTTATTTCTGATTCAAGCCGTCGGCCGGTTTTGTCGGTGGCAACGCATTTGAATCTATAACTTGAAGCCGGATTCAGACCGGTCAAATCATACTGATGCAGAAAAATCAGCTCGGCATCAGTCGGAGTGGTTTTGTCGAAAAGGGCGTTAACTCCATAGCTGACGCTGGCCCGCGCCTGAAATTTTGTATAGAAGGTTATTATCGCCCGGCTCGAAGTAATTCCGCTGACCTGAATGTCATAGATTTCACTGTCAGCCGGCAGAGCGAAATTAACCCCCGAAACCGTCTCGCCGCTTACCACATCGATATTTTGTGTCTGCGTCTGATAGTTCTCGCGGGCAGCAGTGATTTCTGTAAGCTGCGGGGTCAGCGAAGTCAGGGCCCACTTGCCGTAAACATCAGAAAATGTCGAGGCTTCGGTGGTATAAACCTTGACCGCGCTCAACGGGTTTCCTGACGAATCGGTGACAAGACCCGTAATACTGCCACGTGCCGGCGAATCAGTATTCATGCAGCCGGCATGTGACATGAGAGCAATAATCAATAAGAAAATGGCAATAAGTCTGATTTTTTTCATTCAGACATACTTTTCGGTATTTTTTACACTAAACCTTAGAAACAAAAGATTGAAAGAAAAGGGTGATTAGAGTTACATTCTTTTGATACGCACGCTTGTAATTCGAGCATAATAAAGAATTCCGGAAAGGAAACTGGTAATGAAGAAGATTTCTGTCAGAGCCCGCGACATGCAGGCATCACCAATCCGCAAGCTCATCCCACTCGCCGTAGCAGCACGCAAGAAGGGCGTAAACGTCTTCCCGCTCAATATCGGCCAGCCCGATATTCCGACCCCGAAACCAATCCGGGATGCAATTCGCAATTTCGACCAGGAAGTTCTCGCCTACAGTCCGTCTCAGGGTGAAGATTTTCTCGTTGAAGCTTTTGCGGGTTATTATAAACAGAACAACATCGATATCGCCGCCGAAGATATCATCGTTACCACCGGTGGCAGCGAAGCCATCTTTTTTGCTTTTCTGTCGATCTGTGATGCCGGCGATGAAGTAATCGTCTTTGAACCATTCTACACCAACTATAACGGTATCGCCTTCGAAACCGGGGTCAAACTCAAAGCTCTGACCACCTATGCCGAAGACGGCTTTCAGCTGCCACCGGCAGCCGCCATCGAAAAAGCAATTACAGACCGCACTCGCGCCATTCTCATCTGCAACCCCAACAACCCCACCGGCACGGTCTATTCACGCCAGACCCTCGAAGAACTTGCTGCCGTAGCCAAGAAGCACAATGTTTATGTAATCTCTGACGAAGTTTATCGCGAATTCACCTATGACGGCCTGCAGCACACTTCAATTCTGCAGATCCCAGGCATGGGTCAGCACGCGATTCTCATCGACAGCATCTCTAAGCGCTATTCGGCCTGCGGGGCCCGCATTGGTCTTGTCGCCAGCCGCAATCGCGAAGTCATGGGCGCCTGCATGAAGTTTGCCCAGGCCCGCCTCAGCTCGCCAACCATCGAGCAATGGGGTGCCAGAGCCGGCATCCTGATGGACCCCTCTTATTTTCAGCCCATTCTCGACGAATATCAGCGCCGCCGTGACGCGGTAATGACCGGCCTGACCAAAATTCCCGACGTCGTCTGCAAAACTCCCACCGGAGCCTTCTATGTTATCGTAAAACTGCCGATAAAGAATGCAGACCGCTTTGCGGCATGGCTGCTGACTGACTTCGTACACGAAGGCAATTCGGTTCTGGTAGCCCCGGCTGCCGGGTTTTATGTAAATCCGGGTCTGGGCCTCGATGAAATACGAATCAGCTATGTTCTCGAAGTCAGCAAGCTTGAAAAAGCCATGGATACCCTTGCGGTCGCAGTGAATCAGTTCCGGCGTCTCGAAGAAAAAGAAAACAAGCAGGAGAAATCTGCCTCTGCCAATGCCTGAACAGACAAGACCGACCGTCGAAATTCAGGTTGAACAGGCCCCTGGAGTGGCCATGCCCGCCATGGCCACTTCGGGTTCAGCCGGTTATGACCTTTGCGCCAGCCGGCACATGATAATACAGCCCCACAAATTCGCAATGGTCCCGACCGGCCTGCGCATAGCCATGCCGCACGGCCTTGAGGCACAGGTCAGACCGAGATCAGGCCTGGCAGCCAAACACGGGGTTACGGTGCTGAATGCTCCCGGCACCATCGACAGCGATTATCGCGGCGAAATCTGTGTAATCCTGATCAATCACGGCGACAGTGAGTTTGTCATCGAACCGGGCATGCGTATTGCCCAGATGGTTTTTGCAAAAGTTACCGAGGTCGATTTTCGGGTCTGCAGCGAGCTGAGGTCTTCTGACCGGGGCGAGGGCGGGTTCGGATCAACCGGCGTCAGATAGTCTAAAAACGAGGTAAAAATGAAGCGAAAAAAAGTTGCAGTAATTGGTTGCGCAGGAAAAATGGGCCAGGTGGTCTGCAGATATCTGCTTTCTCACAACAACTACGAACTCGCTGCCGGCATCGACAGCGGCCGCGCCGGCGATGATCTTGGTGCAGTTCTTGGTCTCGGCAGCACCGGCATCACCATTTCTTCAAATCTGCAGTCAACCATTTCCGAGTCGCACATTGACATCGCTATCGATTTTACCACCCCTGATGCGGTTGTAGCCAATGCCGCAGTCTGTCTTCAGGCGAAGGTTCCGGTTCTGATCGGCACCACCGGTATCAGCCAGGAAGACCAGGTTAAACTCGACAATCTCGCGCAGAAAATGAATACCGCAGTCATGATCGTTCCGAATTTTGCTATCGGAGCCATCCTGATGATGGATTTCGCCAGAAGAGCCGCCCGCTACATGAAACAGGTTGAAATCATCGAACTGCATCACCCGCAGAAACTCGACAAGCCCTCCGGCACTGCGATTAAAACCCGTCAGGGAATTCTTGACGAACTCGGTATAAATGATGAATCAGCCGCTGAGCAGGTTCCGATACACTCAGTCAGACTGCCGGGTCTGGTTGCCCACCAGGAAGTAATTTTTGGCGACATTGGGCAAACCCTCACCATCAGGCATGATTCACTGAACCGCGATTCATTTATGCCCGGAATTGGCCTGGCGCTTGGGCAGATGCATTCGTTCACCGGTCTGAAAGTCGGTCTGGATCTGTAAAAATTTTCCTGTTAAAGCCTGCGAAGAATTGTGTCGATAGTTCCTCAGGAACATAAAAAGTTCAAAGGAGGCGCAAACATGATTCTTCCGAATACCCCGCTCTATCAGGCAAAGACCGATGCCGAATTCCGTATCAGAATGATCCAGCACATCAAAACCGCATACAAAGACATTCTGGGAAAAGACGCCAATCTGCTCGATCTGCCCAATGGTCTCGAAATCGTTCAGGCAAAGATTCAGCAGAGACTGTATGACATGAGCAACGGTCAGATCAATCTCTTCAGAGATGAAGATCGCCGCGAACAGCTCGCTGCCTGATGCCCTGAAAACAAGTTTCATCCCCCCTGTAAAGAAAATGCCCCGGAGCCAATGGCTTCGGGGGTTTTCTTTTTACGCAGTCAAAAAAGTCAGTCGGTTTCGAAAGGGTTATGGTCGTTGGTTCCGGCTGCATGAGCCCGGTCGGCAGTGAACAGTCTGACGAATTCGCCAGCCCAGAGAACCAGTGAAGTGCTGGCGATAATGATCAGCCACGTGGCAAGATCGAGCGGTTCAGTTCTGAACATGCTCCGACCATACTGAACGATCAGAAACTGACCAAGAATGATGGTCGGGAGAATAAAGATAAAACCCTTGTTCTCGGTTATACGATTGAATGCTGATTTTTTAAGCCCCAGAGCCCTGGCATTGAACATGTTCCAGACCTGCAGCATAACGAACACCGTGAAAAAGATCGAGAGTTCACGCACGCTGACATCGCCATCCTGCTGAAAATACTTGAGCAGACCGATGAGCACCAGGTAAAAAACCGCCCCCACCCCAAAAATATGTGTATACATCGGCCGGGAAACGATAAAGTCGTCGGGGCGTCTCGGGGTGCGGCTCATAACTTTCCAGTGCGGGGGTTCGGTTGCCAGCGCCAGAGCCGCGAAAGTATCCATAATCAGGTTAACCCAGAGCATCTGCACAACCGTCAGCGGCATTTTTATGCCAATAAAAGGGCCGGTCAGGGCGACAGCAAGTGCCACCACGTTGATGGTCAGCTGAAACATGACAAAGCGTTGAATATTTTCATAGAGAGAGCGCCCCCACATGATGCCCTTAACCACGCTGGGAAACGAATCGTCGAGAAGAATGATATCGCTGGCTTCCTTGGCAACTGAAGTGCCGGTTTTGCCCATGGCCAGACCGACATTGGCATGGTTCAAAGCGGGCGCGTCATTGGTTCCGTCGCCGGTGACCGCCACGACATGATCACGCTGCTGCAGCAGTTTAACCATTTTCATCTTATCTGCCGGCCTGGCTCGCGACATTATCTTGATTTTTTCGACAGCTGCAAGCGCCTCTTTGTCATTGAGAGCCTGAAAATCGCTGCCGGTAATATGAACCTGGTTCTGCACATCGCCCTGATCGAGCAAGCCGATCTGATTTGCTATTTCCCAGGCGGTGTTTGAATTGTCGCCGGTAATCACCTTGACCTGTACACCGGCGCTGCGGCAGACATTGAGAGCCATCGGCACATCGGGCCTTATCGGGTCGGCAATGGCAACAAAGCCGAGCCAGGTCAGATTCTGAGCTATATTATGCAGATCGCCGTCAGGTGCACGATCGAAACCTCGCAAAAACGCAAATCCCAGGGTTCGCATACCTCTGGCCTGCTGATTGCGCAACTCTTCACTGATCTTTGCCGAAAAGATACCGATCGCCTGGAGTCCTTTATCGGTAAGAATTTCAGAGCATTTAGTCAGAACCAGCTCCGGAGCACCTTTAAAATACATGATTTTTTCTTTGCCAGCGCCAGAAAGCCCATAAGAAGCCATCATCTTGCGCTCGGTCGAGAAAGTCCACTGTTTTTCAAGCGAAAAAGCTTCGCGCAACGCCAGATAGTCGATACCAGAGTCTTCAAGCCACAGCAGGGTTGCCCCTTCAGTCGGATTGCCGAGAGTTGTAACCGACTCACCCGGTTTGCGCGAAATATTTGCGGTACTGTTGGCGGCCATAGCTTCGGCGATGATTTTTTCGATATCACTTGCCATATCCCGGTTCAGACGTGAACCCTTCAACGCCGGAAAATGCACCGAGCTCATGACCATGCGATTCTGAGTCAGGGTTCCGGTTTTATCTGAGCAGATAACCGTAGCTGCACCTATGGTTTCGCAGGCATGCATACGCCGCACCAGATTGTTGGCAGCGGTCATTTTGCGCATGCTGTAGGCAAGACTCAGAGTAACGCTCATCGGCAGTCCCTCTGGCACAGCAACAACGATGATGGTTACAGCAATCATGAAGAATTTGAGAAATTCACTGACTGCTTCACCGGTAAGCCACAGCGAGGGTTCTTCGGGTAAAAAGCCGGTCAAGATACCGGTAAGCGTACAAAGCCCACCAAACACGACCCCGGAAGAGACCACCTTAACCCATGATTTAAGATCAGAGCGGGTTATTATCTTAGGCAGGTGCAGATCGCGGCCGGCAAATTCAAAGCCGTCGGCCAGAATCGGCAGCCAGACCTTCGCCAGCGAAATCATGGCACTGAACATCAGAATCAGCGCAAAACCCCATTGCGAAGAGGTCAAAGTCAGCTCACCGACTGCATAATCACGGACAACAAGGGCAGTAAATGTAAGAAAAGCTATCGAAAAACCGACCACCCCGATCAGCTTGCTGAGTCGATCGAGCTGGCGGTTGAGCGGCGTTTCCTCATCACTGTCTTCTCCGGCTGCTCTGGCGGCTTTGCCGATCTCAGTAGCGTCACCGACTGCAGTAACCAGCATTTTACCATGGCCATCATTGACCATCGTACTCCGCAGAAGCACATCAGCAGGGTATGCAGCCTCGTGTTCCGCCTGAAATGAGGCTGAGTCAGCTGCATATTTTGTGGCAGGCATCGATTCGCCCGTAAGTTTGGCCTCATCGACCTGCAGCGAAATGGATTCGATAACCCTGCCGTCAGCTGGAATCTCTTCACCCGGCTCAAGCAGCACGACATCACCAACGACGATATCTTTTATCGGCACTGTGGTGAAAGCGCCATCGCGAATAACATTAACCGGCGCCTCGTCAGAAACCTGATTCAGAATGTCGAATTCTTTGCCGGCTTTGTATTCGTTGAGAAAAGCAAGGGTTGTGGCCAGAAGAATGGCAATTATGATGCCGATGCCTTCGAAATATTCGCCATTGATGAATCCGACAAGAATGGCAATGAATGCGGCAATCATCAGAATTCTAATTATCGGGTCATCGAATTTTTCGAGAAGAAGCCGCCACCATGGCTCACGTTCGGGCGGGGTAAGTATATTTGCGCCGAATTTGCGCCGATTCTCAACGACCTGCAACGATGTCAGGCCTTTGAGAGAATTGTTGTTTGTCTGCCCGGCGTCAGCCGTCATTTTATTTCTCCATAAAAATAAGAAAATGCAGAAAATTTTTGGAAAGGCGGTTAATTATATCCCTTCAGACGAATAACTTCAAACATTTCGACTGCCGAGGTCTTGCCTTTAACGGCTGTTTCCGAAAGTTGTTCGACTTCTATCGCCTGTTCGACAAGGTCTAGAGTCGAACGGCTGATGATTACACAAGTATGCCTGCCCAGCTTGCTCATACCCTCAAGACGGGAGGCAACGTTTACGGTATCACCGATTACGGTTCTGTCCATGCGGCCGGGCGAACCGATGTTACCGGCGATTACATCACCTGAATTTATGCCCACTCCGATTTTAATGGCAAACAGACCATGACTGAGGCGCTGCTGATTGAATTTATCGAGAGCATCCATCATTTCGAGCGCACATTTTACAGCATTAAGAGCGTAATCTGCCGGATTCTCTCCGGCTGGCGGAATAAACTGGGCCATAATTGCATCGCCAATGAATTTATCGATATCACCACCGAATTTTTCGACCACTTCGTTCATGGCGGCAAAATATTCGTTAAGAAGACTGACAACGTCCTCGGCAGAATTCGATTCTGAAATTGTTGTGAAGCTGCGGATATCCGAAAAAAGAATGGTCGCCGGCACTTTTTTACCGCCCATCTGCCGGTCTTCTCCCTTAACAACCGCATCGACAGCAGAACGCGACAGATAGCGAGTCATGCGTTCGCGCTCGTCGAGCCCCTGATTCATTTTATTGAAAGCCTGCGCCAGCTCGACAATTTCATCTTGCCCGGGCAGAAGCACTTCGGTCTGGTAATTTCCGCTTTCAACTTCTTCAACACCCCGGCGCAGGAGAACAACCGGTTCGATCAATGAACGGGCCATAATACGCGCCAGAACCATTACAACAGCAAGAGAAACCAGAATTGACACAAAAATAAACTGCCAGAGAAATCTGAGTTCCTGTTCAATTTCGGCATAATTGAACAGTGCAACCACCGTCTGCTGCTCGACACTGATTGGCCTGAAACTGTAAAACAGGCATTCTCGACCGCCTGTTTCGAGAGTAATCTTTTCTTTGACGCTGTTGCCATTCAAGCGGGTAGTTTCTGACAGGCGCCCGAGCCTCACAGAATCTGGACTGTCTGAAATATAATCGAACCATGGATCAGCCAGCGGAGTATCGTAAAAATAATGTGAAGTGCCGCAGTCGTTCTCACCAAAATATAATTGAATGCGATTTTTAAACTTCGGCTGGCTACAGATCTTTTCGATCATCATGCGCAGATACATTCTTTCAAAATGCGCGTCGCGCAACAGCATGACCATAATGAAAGTTTCACCGGGGAAGTTTCTTGAAACGAACTGCCCGATGTAAAAAATACTGCTGCGACCGCTGAATTTCATTTCAAAGGCACGATTTTCGCGGGCGTTAAGAATCGCCCTTATTTCTTCAAGGTTTGAGCCGCCGGTTGCCTCTACCACCAGGTCCATCAGGCTTACGTCAAGAACTTTTCCTCTGGTCTGAAGTTTACCCGAAGCCCTGAGTTTAATTTTGGCAAGCGACTGCACAAGCGGCATAAGATTACTGCCTTCGCCTGTATCAAAATCCTGATCAGAGAACATGGTAACCAGCTCGGCATATGAGTTGAACAGGTAGGTATGAAGAATGTTAACTTGGTCGCCATGCCTTCGCAGAATCTCATTTGCTTTATCTGTTCTGGCAAAACGCCCACTGCTGTCAAATTCGAGGTTCATCAGATCAGACCCGATTGCATCGGCAATCTTTTCAAGCTGCCGAAATGCATAACTCATGTTTTCATCGAGGTCCTTGCGTATCTGGTCAATTTCTTTGTAGGCATCGGCTTCAAAGGATTTCTGGCGATCCTGAAGCAGTTCAAAACCAAGCTGAAACACCGCCACTGCTGGCAAAAGAACGGCAAAAACAAACAACCCGGTAATCTGAAAGCGGATGCTGAAAGCCATACCATCGTTACGACGCCCCGAAAAGATTATCAGGAGCGGCAGGACCGCAATAAAAAGAAAAAACAGAGACAAAAAGAAAACTTTTCTTTCATACTGCATTATCAATGAGCGGGTGCCTGCAGCAGTAAGAATAATGAGGCCCTCGCCAGCACGCTTAACCGAGAACATTACCCCGCTGCGTTCATAAAGTCCATCTGGCTGAGAAACGATCTGCTCTGCCCATTTTTTTCCGTCAGCAGCCGGAAACGGGTATGGAAGATGATGCTGCCGAGCCCGGGTTTCAGCAATCCAACCGATGGAGAGCCCTGAGCCTTCCCACTCTTGCGATTTTCTTCTGATGAGGGTTTGGAGGCCAAACAATTCTGGCAGTTCCGTTTCAATAACAGCCAGAAAACCACCGGCGGTACGACGACTCGCATTCATATCGAATGTCTTTTCTGAATCCCAGAACATCATCAGCTTATTGCCCGCTGGATTGCCACATTCAAGAAGGTCGCCAGAATATTTCAAGAAATTGCCCAGACCTGAAGCTTCTGTAAAATAGCGGTTAAGCATCGGAACATATTCAAGATAGTCAAAAGCAGCACCGTGCCGCTGGCCTTTAGGATTGACACTGCGTATGATAGATTCAGCAAGCTTCTGGTATACCCACTTGGGCTTCAACTGGTCGCTGTCTGGGCGCTCACGCATATCGAGCCCCCACTTAACAAGCTTCACACCCGGCAACAGCTTTTTCAGCCTGATTTCATAATGTTTTTGCAGGGCAGCCAAAGCTGATTCACTTATTTTCAGCCCATCGATCAGGTGTGGATGGCAACCGAATGCAAAGTCTTCAAGTAACTGTCTGAAAAAAGCGGCACTCTTTAAGGGTTCGTTGTATTTCTGGGTGAAATCTCTCAGAAGTTCTCTGACCTGAACAGACTTTCTGGCCTCAAAAGCCAGTCTGCTGGCAAGTTTTTCGACCTCCTGAGCTATTTCATTGCGGGCCATGGTGGCCGTAGTGGCAAAAGCCGCAGTCGCCTGCCTGAACAGAATGGCAAAAGGAATGCTCAAAAGCAGAAAAATTGCCGCGAGCCATTTCCACAATGGCAGTGGCGGCAATCGCAAAGTTTTTTTCTGAAAGCTTTCGATATTGGTGGCCATTCTTTTCAATCTTGTGAATTACCCGGTATTATATCATCTGACCTGAAATTGAATGATTAATTTTTGCCGGTGTGCAAATTGTGATAATATGAAAAAAAGAGGACAAAAATGCCCGCAAAACCCGCCATATTTCTGAAAAACCTCAACACCCTCGAAGTCGAGCAGCTGCTTCGCCGCGAAGCGCCGCTCTTTTTACCGATCGGCACCCTTGAAGCGCACGGTCGCCACCTTCCGGTAGGTACAGATACGCTCTGCGCCGAAAAAATTGCCGAACGTCTCAGTCTCGGCCTCGACGCCGCAGTTGCTCCAAGCCTCGAATACGGCATAACCAACGTTCTTGCCCAGACATCACCAGGCAGCTTCTTTTCAGAAGAACTTTTCGAAAACTTTGTCGAAAAAATAATCGACACTTTTCGGCTACAGGGTTTTAAAACCATCATCGTCGTAAATGGGCATGGCGGCAATCGTGATGCCCTCAAAAGAGTCGTCAGAAAACTTTCGCGCGTAAGACCGACCGGGCTCGCAGTCATCAACTGGTGGCTGATTTCAGAGCGCTTCGTCGAAAAGATTTATGGCGGCAAACCTGGTGGGCACGCAGCTGTCGAAGAAACTGCCGCCATTCTCAATTTTTTCCCTGAGCTGGTCAAAAAAGCGAACTATCATCCGGAAAATGACGATTATATCCCGGACGAAGGCATCTGGATGTACCCGCCGCCGGGCGAGGTTATCATCGATCACCCAGGCAATGGGCAGCCCGACTTTTCAGCCGAAAAAGCGGCCCGGTTCATCGATGCAACTATTGATGAATTGATGACAAAACTGCAGAGATGGTTAAAGTCGTTTAACCGTATCAGAGGAGGGCTCCGCCCTTGAGCGAAATCGAAGCACCCATCTGGGTCAAATATGCCGGCGATATCTTTTTTCTGATTCTTTTTCTGGTGATTTTTTTCTTTATCAAGCCTGACCAGACAACAGAACTTCACGACAACAATGACTCAGAGGCGCCAAATCCTCTCGAAGCGATGCTGGTTACCGAAGAAAAGTCAGATGAAGAAAATACTCCGAACGACGAAACCGGTAAACAGACCGGCGATAACGAGTAAAACAAAGCTTTTCGGGCAAAAAAAAGGCCCCGGTTTCCCGGGGTGCTGTATTCTCAGCTCCTTTTAACCCAACCTTCCAGGGCAGCGTGTGTGATCTCTTATACTGCGGCAACACGTTAGCAGCCGTGTATCTGGCATTATCTGGAGAGACGCCAGGCCAGATTACCCGACGATACCATGAAGCAGAGCTGAAGAATTGCCTTTAACTCTACCTGCCGGATTAATAAGCAATTTTAATGCCACAGCATGCGAATATGGTAGAACCCTCTATTGAAGCTATTTATAGAATCCATACAAGTTATGACTGAATTTTAGAGGTAAATTTGCCACAGATAAATCAGGGAAATTTATTTTTTCTGCGAGGTAAATCTGCCTCACGTATTTTATATCTGGACAGCTGGCCCGGCGACGCATAAAATAATTGCAATTAAAAGAAGATGAAAGGTAAGAAACATGACCCAGGAACTGGCAACAGAACCAAACGAACAGATACAGCACGAAACTCCGGGCAGCTTTGTCGAAGTACTTCCTCCCTCAGCAATCCAGGATTTCAGCCAGGAATTGCAGGCCGCCGTCAGCCGCAGAGGCTGGAAAGAACTGATGCCGGTACAGGCGGGTGTTTCACCCTATCTGCTTGCCAACCGCGATGTAATCGTTCAGTCGAGAACCGGAAGCGGCAAAACCGCCGCATTTCTGCTGCCATTGTGCGAACGCCTCAAAAATGCGCCAAAAGGCTGCCATGCTCTGATCCTTGTGCCCACGCGCGAACTGGCGCAGCAGGTTTATAACGAATTTCAGCTGCTCACAACCGAAATGCAGATCAGCGCTGTCGCCGTCTATGGTGGAACTTCATATCGCCCACAGCTCGAGGCTTTCAGAAACGGCGTCAATCTTATCATCGGCACGCCCGGTCGCCTTCTCGACCATCTGATCAAGGGCACTCTCAACCTTAAAACTCTCAAATACCTTGTATTCGACGAAGCCGACGAAATGCTGTCGATGGGTTTCTATCGCGATATGGTAAGAATCGGTGAATTTCTGCCGACACGCCGCTGTGCAGCCATGTTTTCGGCAACCATGCCCGACAGCGTAAAAAGGCTGGCGGTTCAGTTTCTGCACAACCCTGATTTTTTGACTTTCAGCGGTGACGGCGTTCATGTTTCTGAAATGGACCACATTTTTTATGTCGTGGATCCAATGCAGAAAGACCGCGCCCTGATGCGCATCATCGAACTCGAAGACCCCGACAATGCCATCATTTTCTGCAATACCCGCAACGAAGTTGAATATGTGGCCGCAATTCTCAAACGCTTCGGTTATGACGCCGATCAGATAAGCGGCGACCTCAGCCAGAATGCCCGTGAACTGGTCATGGCGAAGCTCAAACAGAAAACCCTCAGGTTCCTGGTTGCGACAGATATTGCCGCCAGAGGCATAGACATAAGCAATCTCGAATATGTTTTTATTTATGACATGCACAAAGATACCGACCAGTACATTCACCGGGCCGGCAGAACTGCACGGGCCGGCAATCGCGGGGTCGCCATAAGTCTGGTCAACCAGATCGAAGCCGTCGACCTCAAAAAGTTCGCAAAAAGGGCCGGCATTTCGCTGGAAGAACGGCCGCTGCCAACCGAAGAACACGTCAGACAGCGCCTCTCAGAAAAGCTTGCCGCCCATCTCGAAGGCAGTCTCAGAGATGCCTCGACCGCTGTCAGAGAGAGAATGAAACGCTACCATGGGCTGCTGTCTGAACTCAACGACCATGAGCACGGCGAAGAAATGCTTCTGATGCTCATCGATTCATTCCATCAGCAGCTGATCAGAATCGGACGCGGCATCGATCACGAGCCTGTTGCAATACCGGTCTCACATGCCTCAACCCGAAGACCGGACCAGGACCGCCACCGCCCGCATGGCGGCGAGCGTGGTGGGCAGCGCGGTGGTGATCGCGGCGGCCAGCGTGGACCACGCCGGCGGAACTGAAATTCCAGCAGACGCTTTTTCAGACCTGCAGCAGGCGGCATTTTTGTTTGCCGCGTGATGAGGTATTGCACTTTTGATTATTTCTTGCTTAAATATCAGCCTGAAATTCAAACCAAAATGCGAAAGGAGTTCATAGACAATGACCAGTTCAACAACGCATGAATTCAAAACCGAGGCCCGTCAACTTCTTGACCTGATGATTCATTCAGTCTATTCGCACAAGGAAATTTTCCTGCGCGAGTTGATTTCTAACGCTTCTGACGCGCTTGACAAGCTCAGATTCGCCGCCCTGACCAACGAAAATCTTCGCAAACTTACCGACGACCTGCATATCAGGCTGTCAACCGATGGCAACAACCGTACCCTTACCATAGCAGACAACGGCATCGGCATGACCCGTGACGAAATCATCAATTATATTGGCACGATCGCCAAATCAGGCACTGCCGAATTTGCCGACATGCTTAAAAAAGCAGCCGAAAAGAAGGAAAGCGACCCCGAACTGATCGGGCAATTCGGTGTCGGCTTTTATTCAAGCTTCATGGTCGCCGACAAGGTTGAACTGATCAGCCGTAAAGCTGGCGAAAACGAAGCCTGGCTCTGGTCTTCAAATGGTGAAGGCAGCTACACCATCTCAGAAAGCAACCGCGAAAACTGCGGCACAACGATCACCCTGCATCTCAAGCCAGAAGACAAAGACGACGAAGACTTTCAGGATTTCACTCAGGAATGGGTGCTGCGCCAGGTCGTCAAAAAATATTCTGACTTCGTCGGTTACCCGATCAAAATGCAGATCGAACGCACCAGCATCGAGCGTGATGAAAACGGTAAACCCAAAGAAGGGGCGCAGGAACAGACGGTCATCGAAGACGAAACTCTCAACTCGATGAAGGCAATCTGGCTGAGACCGGAAAAAGAAGTAACCGAAGAAGAATACCGTGAATTCTACAAGCATATCAGCCACGACTGGAACAGCCCGCTTAAATGGCTGTCTTTCAAAGCAGAAGGCACTTCAAACGAGTTCAATGCCCTGCTCTTCATTCCTGAAAAACCCGGCTTCGACCTTTTCATGCCTAACTCAAAACGCGGCATCAATCTCTATGTTAAACGCGTTTTCATCATGAACGACTGCGAAGAACTGATTCCTGACTATCTGCGTTTCGTTAAGGGCGTCGTCGATTCAGAAAATCTCTCACTCAACATTTCGCGTGAGATTCTGCAGCATGACCGTCAGATCCAGACGATCCGAAAAACCGTTACCCGCAAGGTTCTCGATGCTCTCAAAAAAATGCTTGCCGATGACCGCGAAAAATATATCGCATTCTGGAAGCAGTTTGGCGCTGTAATTAAAGAGGGTCTGTTCAAAGAACCGGGCAACAGTGAGAAGCTTTTCGAATGCTGCCTGTTCCAGAGCACCGCTTCGAGCAGCGACTACTACACCATGGCCGAGTATCTTGAACGCATGAAACCAGAACAGGATAAGATTTTCTACCTGACCGGTGAATCACGCGAAGTCATCGAAAACAGCCCGCACCTTGAAGCATTCAGAGACAAGGGCTATGAAGTTCTGCTGCTGACCGACCCCGTTGATGAAGTCTGGGTACAGTATTGCAATGAATACAAGACCAAAAAAATCAAATCTGCGGCCCGCGGTGCCCTTGAACTCGGCTCTGAAGAAGAACGCAAAAAGACTACCGAAACCCTTAAGCAGAAAGAAGAAGAATGGAAATCTCTGCTCGAACTGATTCAGAAAAAGCTCGACCGGCACATCAAGGCCGTTAAGCTTTCTGGCCGCATGAGCACTTCTGCTGCCTGCCTGGTCAGTGAAGAAGGAGAAATGACCCCGCATCTCGAAGCTCTGCTGCGCGCCTCAGGCAAAGATGTGCCGCAGGTCAAGCGCACCCTTGAGCTGAATCCCGGGCACCCGCTGCTGAGCAAGATGCACGAGCTGTTTGCCCGCGACAATAAAAACCCGCGCCTCGAAGAATATGCCGAACTGCTGTTTGGTCAGGCACTTCTGGCTGAAGGTGGCCAGCTGCCGGACCCGGCCGGTTTCAACCGCAAGGTTGCCGAGCTGATGGCAGGAGCTCTGTAATCGACTGCCGCCCGGGTAACCGGGCGGTTTTATTTTTATAAGGAAAAATTCATGCAGGCAAATGTAAAAGCACATTCAAGTTACGTATCGATAGACATAAACATCAAGGTTAAAGGCAAGTTTCCAGCTGGCGACAGCCTTTACATAACCGGTAACACTGAAGAACTCGGCAGCTGGGACCCGACCGGGCTGAAATTGGCACGAAGTTCTGACGGTGGATATTTTCTTGCAATAACGGCAGAAAAAAACAGTATTGTCGAATTCAAGCTGACGCGCGGCGACTGGAAAACCCAGGCAATCTGCGATAAAAAGGTTATCCCCCCTGAAAACGTCGTGATCAAGGCCAGTCGCAGCAAAAAAATCAACCTGACGATTTATGACTGGCTCGACCAGCAGGTTCTTGAGTCAGATCCGGTCAAAGGGCGTCTGCTGAGCTACAACGGCCTTGTCTGCAAAAAACTCAAATATCAGCGAACTATTCAGATATGGCTGCCTGAAGGCTACTCAGAAAAGGGCAAGCCCTGCTCAGTGATTTATATGCATGACAGTCAGAACCTTTTCGAGCCGGCAACCGCATTTGCCGGGGCAGACTGGAAAGTTGACGAAACCATCTCAGAAATGCTTGCCAAAAAGGAAATCAGACCATGCATCGTGGTGGGAATCCCCAATTCCCCCGACAGAATGAAGGAACTGAACCTGTTTACCTCTCAGGGCAAAGCCTACGCCGAATTCGTGGTTAAAGAGGTGAAGCCCTTTGTCGAAAGCCGCTTCAATGTCTCTTCGCACCGGCATGACAACGCAATAATGGGTTCTTCGATGGGTGGCCTGATGTCGTTACAGATGCTTCTTGCTTACAGCGACGTATTCGCTCTTGCCGGCTGTCTTTCGAGTGCTTTCCAGCAAACCGCTGGCAAAATTTTCACTCAGATACGCAAAGCTGCCAAAATGCCGCTGGATTCGCGCATCTATCTCGATACCGGTGAATTTGAACCACCCATTGCAGAAAGCTTTTTCGAAATGGTTGAGTTGCTGAAAGCCAAGGGCTATGAAGAAGACAAAAATCTTCTTGGCTTCTTCGATGCCGAAGCTACCCACAGCGAAGCAGCCTGGGCCAGAAGGCTGCATATTCCGCTGAAGTTTCTGCTCGGAAAAAATTAGTTTGACATTAAACTAATCTGGTATAATATCAAATTAGATGTCACTAATTTAATATCAATAAGGAGATAAGTATGAAAATTAAGTTTTTTCTGCTCGCAGTGATTTTAACCGCCACCTTCGGCATCAATCTTTTTGCCGGTGAAGGCTGCTCCAGCTGCGAACACGACCACGGGACCGAAGTAAAAGCAGCCAGCGAAGCCAAAACTGAAGTAAAAGCCGACGATTCATGCCCGGATGGCACCTGTGCCTCCGATAAACACGAACACAAAGCCACCGAAGCTGCGGCTAAAGAACCCGCCAAAGAAACTGGTGATGCCCCGGCAACCGTAAATACTCTTGGCCTCAAAACCCTTATCAGCAGCGGCGTTCCTCTCACCATTCTCGATGCCAGAGCCGGCAAATACGATGATGGTAGAAGAATCCCAGGCGCCCAGTCTCTCAACGCTGAATCCAAGGCCGAAGATATCGCCAGGGTTCTGCCGAACAAAGAATCGCTGATCGTAACCTACTGCGCTAACCTTAACTGCCCGGCCAGTCACAAGCTATATACCCATCTGAAATCAATCGGTTACACTAACCTGATTGAATACCCAGAAGGAATCGACGGCTGGGTCGCCGCCGGCAACCCGGTTAATGCACCCAAATAAGCGTTAGACTTCTTTTAACAGGCGCTGACCGCAGACCGGCAGCGCCTGTTTTATTTTAGCATAAACGGTGATTCTTACAGATTTTGCTTTTAATCCATGCGGTTTATCACTATAATTGCAGCATACAAATCTGTCGGAGGCACACATTGAAAACGATTATCAGAGCATCCCTGCTGTGTTTCCTTTGTTTTCTCGTTCTGGTCAACACAGGAAATTCTGCAGTAGTAACCCTTTCAGACGGTTCTACTCAAGAAGCGGACAAAGTAACCTACAGAAACGACACGGTCATCATGCAGCTTGGCTCTGAAACAGTCGAGCTTGCGAGAAATGACGTAAAGAACATCAGTTTCAGCGCCCGTCAGCAAAAAAAAGAAAACATGGCGACCGACAGCAGTGACCTCGCCGCTTTTATGCCCAGAGCTCTCGAACTTTTGAAAAAATTTCCCGATGCCCAGTCGATACTGGTCAGCGAAGAAGGCAACTACCAGCACCGCAAGGACGGCACGAACCTTTCGCGCTACCGAAGTATTTCTTATATCGCCAAAGAAGAAGCACTCTGGGAGGCTCAGGTTTCGCTCAGCTTCGACCCGAACCGAGAGCGCATCAGAGTTCTGCACGCCAGATGCCTGCTGCCTGACGGCACCGTTCACAACCTGCAGCCCGAACAGATAAAAATTTCAAAGGGGACCTCTGGCAGCGTCTTCTTCGACCAGTATCAGGAGCTCAGCTTCACTATCCCTGAAGTTGCGGTCGGCAGCCTTGTCGATTACTGCTACGAAACCGAAGAATACAACCCCTTCGATCCGAATCTTTTTCAGGGTCGCAACTACTTTCAGTGGAGCGCGCCGGTAGGTGAATCGATACTGCGCGTCAGCGTTCCGCACGAAAAAGAGCTGCATTATGTTGCCTATAACTGCCCGGCAGAACTGGCCAAACCTGAAAAAATCGAGGCGGTTGATTCGGTCGTTTACACCTGGAAAATGACCGATCTGCCTCCCGTAATTTCTGAACCGTTCATGCCACCCTACCGTGATGTCGTTCCGTGCGTTTATTACAGTCTGCACAAAGACTTCACCTATGTTCACAACAAGCTCAGACCAATGTTAGAAAAACGCTTTCAACTGACCGACATGGTCAAGAAAAAGGTCGATGAACTCGTCGAAGGGGCTAAGGATCTGAACGAAAAAATAGCACGACTCTATCTTTTCTGCCAGAAAGAGATCAGATATATCTCAATCAAGGGCAACCTGGCAAGCAACCAGGTCGGGCACCCGGCTGAAGAGACCCTGAAAAACCGCTATGGCGATTGCACCGACAAAGGCATGCTGCTTGCCACCATGCTCAAACACATTGGCGTCGAAGCCTACCCGGTCGGCGTCAGAACCAACGATGCCGGTAAAGCCGTCAGAGATATCTCAGTGTTCGACGACAATCACTGCATCACCGAAGTGCATCTCGACGGCCGCATCTTCTACCTCGACTCAACCGCAACAGATTATCGCTACCCCTACTTCAGATCTGATGATCACGACACGATTGCCGACAACACCATGCTTGGCACACGCAACCAGGTGCCGCTTCCGCCGCCAGAAGACAATGCCGTGCACGTTACCCGCAACATTACTCTTTCAGCCGACGGTACGACCCACATCGACTTCGAGAGCACACAGAACGGTTCTTCTGAAGCCAGTTTTCGCGAATCGGCGCGCAACCTGAAACCCGAAGAATACGAAAGGCAGATCAGAGAGTCGGTTTCGGCCCTGACCGCCGACTATGTTCTAGAAGTCGCCACTCACACTGATCCGCTCGACTTCAACACTCAGTTCAAGGCACGCTCAGCCTATACTCTCAACCGTTTTGCCACCAAATCAGGGCGCTACATGATCTTCTCTGTGCCCTATTTCGAACTCGGGTTCTCTGAAGTAAGCCTGCAGAAAAGACGTTACGACATTCAATACAGTACCTCACGCCTGCGAACCGATCAGGTCTCGATCAAGCTGCCCGAAACCTTCAACGTCAAATTTCTGCCACCGGCGCTCAGAGTTCAGAGCCCCTATGTCGAATTCGAAATCATTTATGACCAGCAGGGCGACACCATCAACATCAGCCGCAAGCTGGCCTTTCCGCGCAGAATCGTACCAGTGGCCGATTATCAGGCCTTCAAGAACGATCTCGAAAAGATTGCTCATTCGTCAAAACAGAAAATCTTTCTTGAAGAAAATGAAGAAAAGGCTGAACCCGCTCAGAACGCATCAGAAACCACTGATATTACTGACAATGCCTCTGCCACCGAACCAGTCACCAGTGAAGGAGACAGCAAATGAAAAAGCTGCTGATAACTCTCATTCTTGCTCTTACAGTCACTTTTGCAGCCAGCGCCGACGTTCTCTATCTCAACGAAGGTGAAGAAATAGTTGGTAGTCTCAAGGAGATCGCCGACGGCAGAATCGCTTTTGAAGAGCTCAACCATGGCCCGCGCGAATTCAAAGAGGCAGAAGTCGCCCACATTCTCATTTCGAAAGTTCGCAAGGGCGACGAAATTGAAAACGTCGCCAGTATTACCGAACCGGTAGCGAGCGGCATTCTCAAGACCCTGCCCGACCCGGCGCTTTTTCAGAATGCTGATTACGTGACTCTTTACCGGCTGAATGACCTCGAATACGTTTCAGAAAACAAGCTGATCGTCCGAACCCGCGAGATAATACAGATTCTCAAAGAGCCCGGCCTGGAAATGGCCAACCAGTCTTTCTACTATTACACTGACCGCGAAGCCTGCGAACTTGAGTATGCCCACACTTACTCACCAGAAGGTCGGGTTTATCATGTTACCGACGATGCAATTTCTGATGAATCGCTTCTGTCGGGCACTCCTGAATACGCCAGAATCAAAAAATTCAAAATGGCTCTGAAAAAAGTCGATATCGGCAGTATCATCGACTACAGTTTCGTTCGCGAGCTTTCTGGCATCGATGAAGTGCAGCCGTTTACTCTCTCAAACACCTTCGGTGAACGAGAACCGGTTCTGCATGAAGAGCTATCGGTAACTTTTCCGGCCAGCATGCAGCTGAATAAACTGCAGATGCAATGGACCGGCGAAAATACCCCCAAATTTCTTGAAAAAACCCAGGGTGACAAAAAAGCCTGGAAATGGATTTTTTCTGATCCCAAAGGTTTCATTCCTGAACAGAATATGCTGGCGCGCAGCCGCATTTTCCCGCGAGTCGTAATTTATCAGCCATACAGCTGGGAAACAACCGCAAAAAAGCTTGCCGCAGCCTATGATGCCGCCCGCCCGACGCCAGCCCTGCTCGATGATTTTATCGCCAGAGCCAGACTTAACGATAAAATGACCACCTACCAGAAAGTCTGCCGACTCTACGAAACGATCAACAAAGACATTCGCGATGTCGGCATGGGAATTCCGCAGATGGGCAGCTTCAAACCGGTATCGACCAATGTGACCCTCACCAAAAAATATGGTAACGTTCAATCGAATCTCGCCCTGCTGCATTTTGCACTGCAAAAGATCGGTGTCGAATCATACCCCGGTTTCACAGCTGGTAAACGAGAGCTGGTTACCGTCAAAGATCACAATAGTCTTGGTCTGGCCGATGAAACTATTTTGAAAATTATCATCGACGACCAGCCATTTTACACTGACGGCGGCTCGATTTATCTGCCTTTCTCGTATATTCCGACCTACCTGCAGGGCGCGGTTGCTGTTTTTCACGATGCGGCCGGCGGCAAATTCTTTTATGACAAACTGCCGCTCCAGACCTTCGACTGGAACCGCTTTGACCGCACGGTTATGGTAAAAATTCTCGAAAACGGCAACATGGACGTTCAGGAATCACTTCTCTATCGTGGCCCATACGAAGCCGGCATTCGCGAGCTGAAGTCGATCAAGGAAAAAGAAAAACAGAACTATGCCGAACGCCGTGTTAAAAAGGTTCACCCGCGCGCAGTTCTGCAGAGTTTCGGTTTTTCTGACATGAACGACCTCAACGGGCCAGCAGTGCTGACCCTGAAATACACGATACCTGAAGCAGCTCAGCTGGCCTCAGACAAAATCATGACCTTCACCAACTTCTGGGTAAACTACGATTCTGGTTCTGCCAGCCTTGCAACGCGAACATACCCGATGCAGTACTGGGCCACAGAAGAAAATCAGCAGACCATAGTTTTTGAAATGCCGGAAAATTTCAACTGGGTTACCTGGAGCAAGCAGTATCAGCATGTGTCGCCGGCACTGACCTTCATGTCGAACCTCAATCAGAACGGGCGGCAGCTGATCTACTCAGACCGTTTCATCGCCAGAGCAGATGAATTCTTGAGCGACGCCGCCTATCAGAATTATCGCCAGTGCATTCTGACGATGAGCGAACTGGCCAACCAGTGGATAATTCTTGAAAAAACGGAACCAGAAAAGAAAGAAGCGTCAGAACCAGCATCAGAAGCTGCAAAAAAAACTGCCGAGTCTGCCAAAAACACTGAAGATTCAGCAGATGAAGACAATAAAGCAGAAACCGAAGATTCTGAATGACCTCAGAACCTGCCATCATTAACCGAATTACAGCACCACTGGCCGCCTGGCTGGTGGTGTTTGTTTTTCCTTTTCTGTATTTTTTCAGCGAACTGCATGCCACGTTTTTGCTTGAAATCGTCGTCGGAGCCGGGGCAACCTGGTTTGGCCTGCAGCTGTTGAGACGTCAGCTCTGCCTGAGCGTTCAGATCCGTTCCGTGATGTTTCTGGTTATGGTCTGGCTGTTTCTCGCTGCCAGAAGTGTCTGGGTGTCGGTTGACCCGACCGTTTCATGGCCGGTTTTTATCAAAGCCGCCGCTCTCGGTCTGGCAAGTCTGGTTATTTCTGCTCTTCTCGCATCTACAGATAATTATGTGGCATTTTACCGGGCAGCTGCCTGGGCCGGCATCATTCATGGCGTTATTGCGATTCACGAATATATCGAAGCACCGTCAATTCCTCTGACATGGCTCGATCCGGCGGCACGCAGCCTGTTTCGTACCAGATGTGCCGGTATTTTTACCGACCCGAATATTTTTGCCGCATTTCTCGCTGCCCTATTCGTTTTCAGCCTCGGCCTGCTGCTCAATGCCGACAGTCGTTCTGAACGGGTTCTGGCAGCTGCTGCCCTTCTGGCTGAAGGGCTTGCCATTTTTACGACTCTGAGCCGCGGCGGCTGGATCGCTCTTACTGCCGGGCTTTTTACCGCTGCTATTCTTATAGCGCGGCATCGAGCACGTCTCAGCCATGGGTTCTGGCGGCCATTGCTGTTTGTTGGCCTGCTTCTTACTGCTGTCTTCTTTGTCGGACCATTCAAGATGCGCTTTTTGAGCATCGGCAATCCGCAGGATATGACTTTTGCACAACGCACTCTGATAAACAAAGGCATATTTGCGGCATTGAGGCGCTTTCCAATCGCCGGGCACGGTCTGCACAGTTTTAACCAGGTTTATCCCCGCTACCGCATTGTCGGCGGCGATTACCCGATGAATGCTCACAATGAATTCATTCACAGCATGATCGAAACCGGTTTTCTTTCGGCCGCCATTCTTGCCCTGACAACGATTGTGCTGCTCAAAACCTCCTGGCAAAGCCAAACGAAACATACGCATCAGGCTCTCTTCACCGCTGTTTTTGTATCATTGCTGATTCATAATTTAAGCGGCTTTTCATCGCGAATTCTACCAACATCGCTTCTAGTATCGATTTCGATTGCGGGCATACTTGCCCCGCATTTCAGATGCAAGAAACAAAGCTCATCAAAACCTTTGGCAATAACAACCGGTACCGTCACCCTGCTCATGGCCGCAACACTTCTGGCAACAGCCCCGATCAGTCTGTGGCAGCAGACAACTCTTTCAGAGGCCGATATGCTTCTTCGCTCCGGTAACTTGCCCGCGGCCATCAGCCTGTTAGATAAATTTGTCAGGGAAAATCCCCGCAATGCCAATGCGCTTGCACTGCTCGCCGGCGCAACACTGGCTATCAATAAACCAGAAGCCGCTGCAGAATTTTTCAAAAAAGCGGCGGCACTGAATCCAAACGAAGCCCTGTTTTTTATAAGTCTGGCCAGACTGGCCAGAAGAAGCGATACTGCTGAGGCAGAAAGGTTATATCAGCAGGCTTTACAGCTCGACCCGGCTTCGGAACAGTTCAGACTTGAGTTTGCCCTTTTCCTGAAGATGGCCGGGAGAACCTCTGAAGCACTCGGGCAGGTTCTTATCGGGCTCACTTACTCGCCGGGTTTTCATGATGTCTATAAGGGCTTCAGAGAACTCGAAAAACTTAAAGCTGAATTGACTACACCGGGCCCCTGATTTTTTATTCAGGTCAGAACCTGCATCTGCCGATATTATTCCTGAATCATGATAAAGAGAATAATAAAGGCAACGATCCTCCTTGCTTTTCTGCTGCCGGTGCATCTGCCGGCGGCAATGGACTTTATTTTCGAAGAAAGCATCTCGCAGTCACTGACGCGAATGGAATCTCTCTATACCGCCGGCAAATGGGATGAAGCAATGAATGTCGGGCGCGGTATCATCAAGGATGCCCCGAAGGATCACCCGGCAGCCAGGCGCGCTCAGGATCTTATCGTGCTCTCGATCGACGGGCGCAATCACGAAATCCTTGCCAACCAGAGCCGCGACCAGCAGAAAAAGCAGCAGGAAACCGCTCAACAGCTGGTAACCGAAGGCAGCAAACTGCTGACCGAAAAAAGTTACCCGGCGGCGGCTGAAAAGTTTGCCAGAGCTGTGCGTCTGCACGGCGGTGACGCCCAGAGCTACTTTTTGCTGGGATATGCCAGTCTTAAGGCCGACAAGCGCAAAGAAGCCTATAATGCTCTGCGGCAGTGCCTCAAGCTCAACCCGGCGCATGAGCGGGCCCTGTTTCATATCGCCGGCCTCAGTTATGAATTCAATCACAGCACCGAAGCCGAAGACTATGCCGCCCGTCTGATCGAGGCCATCGAAAAAAAGATTAACGAATACCGCGACATTTTTCTCGATCAGCGATCAAAAGGCATGAATGATCAGGCGGTGGCAACTGCCCGCAAAATGGCGGCCCTGCGCAGCAATCTTGCGCAAGCTTCCTTTATGCATGGTGTTCTCACCTATAAGCGCAAAGATTTTAAGGCTGCGGTCGTTTCGTTCGAAAAAGCTACCAAGCTCAATCCATCTTCTGCTGACAACTGGTTCAGACTCGGCAGTACTTTTCTGCAGCTTAAAGTCTATCACCAGGCGACAGTCGCCATTGAACAGGCAATTCTGATCAGAGAAACACTGCTCAAGGATCTTGCCGCCAATGCCGGGCGCCTTCTCGATGCCGGTAAAAGCGATGAGGCAGTCGAGGCCGAGTTGAAAACGCGCAAGCTTAAAGATGAGATTGCCCGTTCCCTTTATGTTCTTGCGATTGCCAATGGCCGCAAAAAAGAGACCGATTCAGCGATACGCAATATTGAACGGGCACTCGAACTGAAACCGGATTTTGTTCAGGGGCGTTATACGCGCGCCATTCTTCTCGCCGAAAAGAACTATCTTGAAGAAGCTCTCGAACAGATGCGGCAGGTGCTGAAAGACAGCCCGCCTAAAAGCGAACAGGCCAAAAAAGCTATCAGAACCATCACCTTTCTGATGGATCAGATTGCCCGCCGTGATAACCCTTCTGAAGTTGCTGCTGTTGCAAAGACTGAAAAAATGATCGAAGTCGAGCAATATGTCAAGGATATGCCAGGTATCGGCGGCAAAGAAGCAGAAACCAGGCTTGAAGATGTGTTTCCGAAACTGCGCGAAGTTAATCAGCTTGTGACGATGCGCAACCACGCCGAAGCGGTGCGAAGACTGCTGTATCTGCGCACTCAGCACCCTGATATTGCAGAAATTCATGCAATTCTTGGCCACTGTTATATGGAAATGGGGCGAATCGACGATGCGGCAAAATGCTTCGAAGAAGCTATAGCCGTTCAACCTGATCATGCCGAAGCTCTCAACGGCCTGGCCTACATCATGGCTACCAAAGTCGAAAATCTCGACATGGCGCTTAAATACATCAGGCAGGCGTTGGCCATTGACGGACTGCGCCCCGAGTTTTATCACACGCTCGGCTGGGTTCATTTCAAGACCGGCGAAGTACAGAAGGCAATCGACGCCTTCAGCCGAGCTCTTGAAATCAAGCCGAACTATCTGCTTGCCCGTTACAACCTCGGCCTGGCCAATTACATAACCCAGAACTATCAGGCGGCAATAGCGGCTTTTAATGCTGTTATCGCCCAGAATCCAGCACATCACAAGGCTCTGCTTTTCAAGTCGATCAGCCTGGCCAAAACTCAGAATGCCGAAGAAGCCATCGCCACTCTCGAAAATCTGCGTGGCAAGCTCACTGAAAAGTCAGTTCTGCAAAAAGTGGTCGTCGACCTTCATGCAAAGCTGAAATTAGCCTATGAACGCCATGCCGAACTGCCGGTACCCGAAATCAAGTCACCGGCACCGATCGAGAAACTGATGGCAGAAGCACAGGCATTCAGAGCCAAAGGACTGGTTACCCGTGCCAAAGAAAAATATCTTGAATGCCAGCGCCTTGCCCCCGAAAGATTCGAACCTCACTTTGCCCTCGGGCAGATGTATGCCGAAGCCGGTTTGAATCTGCCGGCTCTGGCCGCCTGGGAAAGAGCAGAAAAACTTAAAACCGATCATTTCCCGCTGCAGATGAGCCTGGGGAAAATGCATCACAAGCTTGGTAAAGCCGAAAAAGCCAGAGAATACTTTGACCGGGCGCAGGCGCTTAATGAAAAAGACCCTGAACCCCGTTATTATCTGGGTCTGCTTGCCTACGAAGAAAAACGCTTCGAATCAGCCGAAAGCTACGCTCTGGCGGCCCTGCGTCTGAAGCCTGATTACTACAAAAGCATGGCACTGCTCGGCATGACCCGTATTCGCCTCAACCGGCTCAAACCAGCCCGTGATATCTACGAAACTCTTTATGCAAAAGCTCCTGCCGATTCTTCAATCCGCCGCCATGCCCGCAAAAAAATCTGGGAAATTACCAAAATGATGGCCCCGGCACAGTATCCATCAGTAGAAGACGCTCTTGAAGTCAAAAACCAGATGGTCAGAAAAGCTACCGATGCCGACCGCAAGGTAGAGGTCAAGCCACGCCCCGAAGAAGAACTGGCAATTGCCGAATACGGCAAAAACACCATGACTCTCGAAGACAAAATGTGGGTTCTCAAGCAGCTCGAAAGATTCGGCAATGTTTCAACACCGACGCCGATTTCACCGCTGCGGCGTGAAGTCACCGCTCAGACTCTTACAAACAGAGACAAACAGTGGGTAGTAAAAAAACTGCAGGGTCTCGGTGACCGCAGCAGCAAATATTCTCTGCCGGCTGAACTCAAAGCGGAAAAATTTTCTCTGAAAACCACCGAAAAAAAGGTAGAACGGAAGGCAGACCCGGCCGACAGCTTCGTTATCAAAGCACTTGAATCGGCAGAACGCGGTTTCATTACAGAAGCGGTTATCGAGCTCAACAAAGCCCGCCAGGAATATCCGAAAAACCTCGATATTCTTCTGAACCTCGGTTTTATGCACACTGTCCAGGGCAATTTTAAAGACGCTTTCGAAGCCTACGCCAATGCAACCGTCAGCTACCCGAAAGAGTCACTCGCCCGTCTGGCTCTCGGTAACCTCTACTGGCTTGGCGGCCAGGCCGACAAAGCCGTTGAACAATGGCGACTGATCAAGGGTCAGCCGAAACCAGACACACAGTTCAATATTCTTGGGCGCACTGAAAAAATCTGGCAGCGCATGCTTGAAGTCGACCCGATGGATGTCGATGCCCATTCAAATCTTGGCCTTGTCTACATGTTCTCCGGCGAATATCGCAAGGCTCTCGCCGAGTTTCAGGCAGTCACAAAAATCGAACCTTCGCGGCGCGAACATGAGTTCTATCAGGCCCAGATCAACGTGCTTATGTATCTGCAGAAAAACAATGCCAGCAACCGCAAAGAAGCACAGAAGATTCTGCAGGGACTGGCGCAGGGTCCCGAAGCATTCCCCCATTCAGAAAGGCTGAAAAACTTTGTTGCCAATCTGTAAAAAACTCAACCCAATAAAAGCTTTAAACCTGTTCCTGGCCGGGCTTTTGTCTGCCAGCCTTTTTCTGACTTCGCCTCAGGCAGCGGCAGCAACAGGTTATAATCAAGCTTTCTCAGACTACGAAATATATTCGCTTGGCGATTATAAGCCCCAAACGGTGAAAAAACCAGGCCTACTCAAGCCTTCACCGCGCAACGCTCTCAATTCAGAAGGGCTTGGGGGCTTTTTTGTCGGGGTCACCGCCGATAAATTCGAATCTGATCAGATCATTCTCAGTTCAAGATACAAGTATCACAAGCTCACCAGCAACCTGGGCACCAGCTTTCACTCGACCGAGAAAGGCTCGGTTTCAACCTTCGAGTCATCGGTTAACTGGGTCGGCAAATGGGCAGAATGGGCGATAACTGTACCGATTCACGACTGGGAACTCAGTGCTCCAAGAACTTTCGGCGGTTATGCCGACAGCAATACCGGCCTCGGAAATATGAAAATCGGCGTAAAAGCAACCTATCTGCCCGACAAAAGCTATTATCGCTTTGCCTATGGGGCTGTGACAACCGTTACCACAGGGAATCCCGACAATATGCTGCCGGCCGGCTCAAAAAACAGTGATGAACTCAAACTTTTCGGCTGCGTTACCACCAGCGAAACTGACCGCGCGACCGGCAACCTTGAACTGGGCACCGTTATTGATTCAGAAGGTGAAGACGATCGTTTTCTTTACCGCATGGGGCTGAGTTACGAGGCAACCAAACATGTTTCGGTCGTTGGCGAAATTGCCGGAGAAGTGCTTGGTGGCGACGACAAAGACACCCTCGACATGATCCTCGGAATCAGGCTGGCGCCCGGCGAAAAATTTACCCTTGAATTCGCCTGGTATCGCAACCTGAGAACTTATCGCAACTACGGCTGGGATGACCAGCTGCAGGCCGGCTACAGTCTGCGCTGGTAAAGCAGTTCAGCGCACGCGCTTTTTCAGCTCGGCAATCATTTCCTGAGCAACCGCCCATTCACGCGAGTTTGCTGGTGCTTTGGCAAAAATCTTTTCAAACCGTGCAAGGGCCATTTTTCCGGCTTCCTGGTCACCTTTGAGAAGCAGCATGTCGGTATAGGCATTCGCGCTTTTCATCAGCAGCTGCAGATCGTCAGGTGATGAAGCCAGACCGGTTTCAAGAACAGCCACCGCATCAGAAAGTCGGCTTTCACGGCTGAGACGGTCTGCCTCTTCAACAATCTGTTCGACGCTCATGCGCTTGAGAACAAAATCGCTGGGTCGCGGCCGGTCTGTTTCTTCGCTGCCGCTGGCAACCGGCGTCTGAGCTGCCGCAGCCATCTGAGCAGCAGTCAGAGCATCTGCCCGTTCTTTGGCTTTTGCTTCGCGCTCGGCCTGTTCTGCCTCATAGCGTTCGACAATTCTTGAAGCTTCTTCGACAAATTGCGAATTTGCATTTTTTTTCGCACCGCCACTGGTTTCGAGAAAGCTTTTTAAATCCGGGACAGCCAGATCGAGGTTACCCGAAATATAAATCAGCAAACCACGATAAAACTGACCGTTTGCCATGCGATTCGGGCGTTCCTTGAGGTATTCAAGCCCTTTTTTGATCAGACCGTTTTCAGGCTCGGCAAGAAAATCACGCTCGGCAAGAATACAGGCGACATATAGCTCAAGGGCTTTTTCAACATTGCCGGCATCCAGCTCATCCATGGCCTGATTAAAAATACTTGCACCGGCGCCCTTGCGGGTAGTGCGAAATTTTTTGCCTTCTTTGCTCTTTTCTTTCTCTTTGGCAAGGCGATCAGAGATTTTTTCAGCCGGTTCTGGCGGCTTCTGCAGATCTGGTTTGGGAGTAGCTGCAATCTGGGCTGGTTTTTCCGGCTCTGGTTTCGTGTCGGCGGCCGGCTGCCCGCCATAGGCTTTTGGCTGACTGGTTGCCGAATCAACCAGATAAATCTGCGATTCTTCAAGGCCCGGGAGCAGAGGAACATTGTCACCGCCCTCAGAAAGAGCTCGCAGACGCTGCAAAGCCTGGGCAAACGAAGGGTTCAGCGACAGGGCTCTGCCGTAACTTTCACGGGCTTCCTGCATACGCCCCATAGCTTCATAGCACAGGCCCATATTGTAGGGAACCCAGTAAGAATCCGGGTTAATTCGTTCAGCCTGCTTGTAGCAGTGCAGGCTGTCGCGATACTGGCCACTCTTTTTATAAAGAATGCCAAGATTGTTATAGGCATGAAAATTGTCAGGATCGATTCTCAACAGCACAAAATAAGCCTCGACCGCTTTGACAAAGTTGTTGGCAAGGCTGTATTCCATCGCCAGATTCAGATGCGCCTCGATATCACGGGGGTTATCGATAAGTCGCTGCTGCAACTGGTAAATGCGCCCAGCATTGATTGAAGCCTCAAGGCTTACCGGCTGCATCAGAAGACAAAAGCACACCGCGAGAATAAAACTGCTCGCGGTGTTGGCGAGTCTGAACAGAAGCAATATCAGATCAGATTCAGCGCGCTTCGACAAGAAATTTGATTGCTGTTTTTTCGTTTCCATCAATTTCTATTTTGGCAAAGGCAATCATTGTATAAAGCTCAATGCCCTTTGGTGCGACATAACCTCTGGTTACTGCAATTGATTTTACTGCCTGATTCACGGCCCCTGCCCCCACTGCCAGCAGTTCTACCTGTTTATCCTGTTCGAGAACTGCAGCAATGGCACCGGCAACCGACTTCGGATTCGACGATGATGCGACTCTGAGTATTTCCATCTTGAGCCTCTCCTTTAGCTATGTTAAAAACCCAACAACCTCTTCACACTAAAATTATAAACAAAAAAGGCATTAATATGCAAACGCTTTATTGATTGCGCGTACAATCTGAGACGGCCTCCGATTTTTCCATACCCACAAACCCCCATGGCGAGCGGTTTTCAGAGCCGCGCTCAACAAACAGTCAGAAATAAAAAACAGGGGCTGCCTCACTCAATTGTGAAACAGCCCCTTTAGAATCATTGAATTTATTCTGGCTTTACAAACAAAACGCTGGCGTTCTGGCCGCCGAAACCGAATGAGTTGACCAGGCCACCGTCAATCTGCTTGTTCTTGGCAGAAAGTGGCGCAAGATCAAGATCCTGCAGTTCAGGATCGACATTTTCAAGGTTGATGGTCGGGTGAATGAAGCCCTGCTGCATCTGCAGAATTGTAGCGACTGAGCCTACCGCCCCGGCGGCACCGAGCAAATGTCCGATCATCGACTTGGTTGAATTGATGGTAATATTGCCAACTTTGTCGCCAAAAACGCGGCGTACGGCTTTCATTTCGGCCAGATCGCCAATCGGGGTACTGGTTCCATGAGCGTTAACATAATTGATACGCTCGATCGGGAAATTCATAAAATTGATTGCCTTCATCATGGCACGATATCCACCTTCACCCTCTGGATGAGGGGCGGTCAGGTGGTAAGCATCTGCAGTTGCACCATAACCCTTTATTTCGGCAAGAACTCTGGCCCCGCGACGGCGGGCGCTTTCTTCGCTCTCGATAACGAGAACGCCGGCCCCTTCGCCCATGACAAAACCATCACGGTCTTTATCGAAAGGTCTTGAGGCTCTTTCTGGTTCGCCGTTGCGCGTAGACAGGGCTTTCATCTTGGCAAAACCCGCAACGGTCAGAGGGGTAATCGCTGATTCAGCACCACCGCAGACCATAATGTCACATTCATCATGAATAATCTTGAGAAAAGCTTCACCGATACCATGCAGACCAGAGGCACAGGCAGAGACTACGCAATAATTCGGGCCATTGAAGCCATATTCCATGGCGATGCAGCCGGCTGATATATTGCAGATCATCATCGGAACCAGAAATGGACTGACACGGCTCGGACCACTGGTGCGACAGGTTTCAAATTCTTCTTCAAACGTATGAATGCCGCCAATACCGGTTGACACAGTAACACCGACCCTGAAAGAATCATAATTCTTCTCTTTGAGACCGGCCATATCAACGGCCATAGCAGCGGCCGACATCGCGAACTGTGAATAGCGATCATGACGGCGCACTTCTTTTTTATTCATATACTGCTCAGGATCAAAATTCTTCACCTGGCCGGCAATCTGAACCGAATGCTTTGATGCATCAAAACAGCTGATCGGACTGACGCCGCTTTTGCCCTGTCTGAGGCTTTCTGCAAGCTGGTCGACTCCGATGCCAATCGGGGTCACTGCCCCAATGCCTGTGACAAAAACGCGTTTCATTTTGTTGTCCTCCTGAGTCTGTCTAAAAAAGTTACAAAAGGTTTGTACCAGAGTTGAGCTGTTGAGTCAATAGCAAATCACCGGAAACCCGGCAAAGTGAAAACTAGTTAAAAAGAGAGTTTTGTCGCTTAATTGCGATATTCGAGACCTTTGAAAAACATCTCGAAAATTTCTGCGACCGAAAGAATCTCGTTAATGCGGTAAACATGTTCTCCGGCGAAAACGAGACCTTTTTCAAGATCACCGGCCCTGGCATCGATCAGGGCCTGAATAATACAGAAACGTCTTGAGCACTTCTTGAGGCAGCTGATACATTTCGGGTGATGCGCCTTGTCGGCGGCGACCTTGTCGGTGAAAGGTGTCGGAAGTGCGTTGCCCCAGAGACCAACCGGGCTCATGATGCGAAAAACATCGCCTTTTTTGGCTTTCAGGTAGGTATCATGAAATGGCTTTTCAACATTGGCTTCGAAACTTGCGGCAAAACGGGTACCAACCTGAACGCCGTCAGCACCGAAATTGAAAGCGTCGATAATGTCCTGCTGATCGATGATGCCGCCGGCAAGAAGAACCGGAATGCTCACGGCCTTTTTCACTTCAGGAAAAATGTCTCTGGCCAGGCGCTCGGTTCCGAGGTGGCCGCCGGCTTCACTGCCTTCGACAACTACGGCAGAAGCCCCCAGTTTTTCAGCGAGGGCAGCGACACGGTCACTCGAAACAATCGGCACTACCGGAATATCGAAGTCGCGGCCAATGTCGAAGATATCGCGGGAAAAGCCAGCGCCGGCAATCAAAGCATCGATTCCGGCCTCAGCGGCGGCTTTCATTACCGGAGCGAATCCTGATGCTGCCACCATGGTGTTGATACCAACTATACCGCCATTGGCAATACTTCTGGCAATTTTGATCTCATTGCGCACTTCTTCTGGCTCCATGCCTGAACCAGCGATAAGGCCAATGCCTCCTTCGCGGGCTACCGATCCGGCAAGCTTGCCGGTAGAGACACGAATAGCCATGCCCCCCTGCATGAGTGGGTATTTTGGCTGCAATTTACCAATTTTGAGTCGTGGCAGAATTTTCACCTGAATCTCCAGTAACACTGCCGGCCGGTTTAAACAAAAACCGGCCGGCAAGCTTATGTTTTCTATCAGCCTTTTTTGTTGGTAATGTAATCAACCGCGTCTTTAACGGTTTTCAGTTTTTCGGCATCTTCATCGGGAATTTCGATTTCGAAATGCTCTTCGAGGTCCATTACCAGCTCAACAGTGTCAAGACTGTCGGCGCCAAGATCTTCAATAAAACTGGCTTCAAGGGTGACCTGTTTTTCATCGACCTGGAGCTTGTCAACAACGATTCTTTTGATTTCTTCAAAATAGTTACTCATTTAATAATTCCTCCTGAAAATTTGCGGACGGGTCAGGACATTACCATGCCGCCATCGACGGTCAGTACCTGCCCTGTGATATACGATGCCTTGTCTGAGGCCAGAAAAACCACGGCGTTGGCGACGTCGCGGGGATTTCCAAAACTGTTTAACGGAATCTGTGCCAGCATCTGTTCTTTAACCTTCTCGGGAAGAACAGCAGTCATATCAGAATTGATGAAACCAGGAGCAATTGCATTCGAACGAATGCCCTTGCGACCGAATTCTTTGGCGAAGCTCTTGGTGAAACCAATGATGCCAGCCTTGCTGGCCGCATAATTTGCCTGACCGGCGTTACCCATCAGACCAATAACGGATGCGATGTTGATTACCGAACCGCCCTTCTGCTTCAACATGGTTCTGACAACAGCCTTTGACATCAAAAAAGTGCCCTTGAGGTTGATTTTGAGAACCAGGTCCCAGGCGTCTTCATCCATGCGCATCAGCAGACCGTCACGAGTAATGCCGGCATTGTTCACCAGCACGTCAATGCGACCAAAAGCCGCAACGGCAGCTTCGGTAAGCTTTTCGGCATCTTCGGATTTGGATACGTCAGCTTTGCATGTTGCGACGGTCATCTTTGCAGCTTCAAGTTCGGCTTTTGCCTTGGCAAGGCCCTCTTCATTGATATCAGAGAGAACGACACGATAACCGGCTTCACCCATGGCACGGGCAATTTCAAGACCGATCCCGCGGGCAGAACCAGTTACAATCGCGACTGGCCTTTCTGCTGCAGTGTTTTCTGAACTGTTCATGCTTACCTCGTATAAACTATTGTAATTAAATAACAGGTGGCTGTTATTACAGCTTTTAGTGTGAGTTTGTCAAGCCTGATTTTCAGAAAGCCTGATTTGCCTGCAACAGTTGTTCAAGAGTCTGCGGGTCGGCAGCAAAAGAGGTATTCACCGAAGGCGCAATTTTCTTATTCAGCCCGGCAAGAACTTTTCCGGGACCGACTTCAACGAACTCAGACACGCCGTGAGTCAGCATATTGTTGACAGCATCTTCATAACGCACCGAACCGGTAATCTGATCGAGCAGCTTTCTTTTCAGTTCTGAAGCAGAAACTGTCGGCTGAGCATCGACGTTACAGAAAACCGGAACCCTGGCATTACTGAAGCTTATCTTTTCAAGCTCAACAGCAACCTGGTCGCGAGCCTTCTGCATCAGGGGCGAATGAAATGGCCCCGAAACTTCAAGCGAAACGACCTTGCGGGCGCCTCTGGCAGTAGCCAGTTCACCAGCTTTTTTGACCGCAGCGGTCAGACCAGAAATAACCAGCTGCCCCGGGCAATTGTAATTGGCAATCTGGCAGGTACCTTCAGCTGAAGCTTCACGACAGACCTGTTCGAGCTCCTCGCGGCCAAGCATCATGACAGCACTCATGGCACCGGTTCCTGCCGGGCAGGCTTCTTCCATGGCACGGGCGCGCACATCAACCAGTCTGATCAAATCTTCAAAAGAAGCAACACCGGCAGCAAAAAGCGCATTATACTCGCCAAGACTATGGCCGGCAGTAGCACCGTATTCCCAGCTGTTTTTTCTCAGCCATTCAGTGAGAATGGCCGAGGTAAGAAAAATCGCCGGCTGCGTGTTAACCGTTTTTTTAAGCTCTTCTTCCGGGCCGTTATAACAGATTTCGCTGAGACGACGGCCAAGAATTGCATCGGCGCGGGCAGCCATTTCAGCAGCCCACGGAAAAGTTTCAACCATGGCTTTTGCCATACCGACTTTCTGAGAGCCCTGACCAGGAAAAATCAATGCTTTCATGCTTCTACTCCCGTATCAGCTTTTTTTGACGGGCCGAAACTGCTGGAGACGCTCGAAAACCTTGTAATAATCAGTTTCGATACTCTGAATGATCTCGGCGGCGGTCTCTTCACGATTCAACATGCCGCTGATCTGGCCGGCCATAACCGAACCTTCTTCAGTATTTCCGTCGACAACTGACATTTTGAGACGGCCACGACCAAGTTCTTCTAGTTCTTCAGGTGAAGCACCTTTATATTCTTTTTCAAGATACTCTTTGGTCAGCCGGTTGCGAATAACACGCACCGGGTGCCCGAGAGTCACACCAGTCGTGACTGTGTCGCGATCTTTGGCCTTAAGAACCGATTCTTTGTAATTCGGGTGTGCGTGGCACTCTTTGGCAAGAATGAATCTGGTGCCCATCTGAACGGCTTCGGCACCAAGTGCAAAAGCAGCCGCAACACCGCGACCATCCGCAATGCCGCCGGCAGCAATCACCGGAATTGAAACCGCATCGACAATCTGTGGAATCAGAACCATGGTGGTAATTTCACCAACATGCCCGCCAGATTCATGGCCTTCGGCAATCAGAGCGTCGACGCCCGACCGTTCAAGGCGTTTTGCCAGAGCGACAGAAGAAACAACCGGAATTACCTTGATGCCTTCGTCTTTAAAACGCTTAACCAGCGGCCCGGGATTACCGGCACCGGTAGTGACGACCGGAACTTTTTCCTGAAGACAAACTTCGACGACTCCAGGAGCGGTTGGCATCATCAACATGATATTGACACCAAACGGTTTGTCGGTAAGACTTTTGATCTTGTGAATTTCCTGACGCACAAGTTCGGGGTCAAGCGAACCTGAGCCGAAAACACCGAGACCACCAGCGTTGCTGACGGCCGCAACAAGATTGGCTGAGCTGACCCAGGCCATACCGCCCTGAAAAATGGGATATTTGATGCCAAGAAGCTTGGTAATTCTGGTTTCTATCATAATCGCAGAGAATCTCCCTTGAAAAAATCAGCAGGCCCCGACTGAATGGCTCTCCTGCCTATGCTGGTGCCCCCGATTCATTCATCTGGCCTTCTTTTTCGACCTGACTGTGGATCAGATTGATAACACCGGTTGAGGCACAACTGGCTGCCAGAGTCAAAGCATTCGCAATCACCGGAGCTTTTGATTTGCCATGGCAGACAATTGAGACGCCGTTAATACCCAGTAATGGGGCGGCGCTGTATTCAGGAGCATCTGGACTGAATTTTTTCAGCCCGGCCTTAAGAGCCATCAATTTTTCCGGGGCAATTTCTGCCCCCTTTGCGGCCTTGAAAAGGGCTCCCTGAATCAGTTCTGAAATACTCTCACTGGCTTTGAGCAGCACATTGCCGACAAAACCATCGCAAACCACCACATGGGCCTTGCCATAGTAGAGATGATCTGCTTCAACGTTACCGATAAAGTTCAGCGAACTATGCTTGAGAGATTCGAATACACTCTTGGTCAGTTCGTTTCCCTTTGATTCTTCTTCGCCAATGCTCAAAACACCGACTTTCGGTTTTTTGATACCGCAGACCTTTTCATAATAAGCGGCACCCATCAGAGCAAACTGCAGAAGATGCGGCGCCCGGCTGTCAACATTAGCACCAACATCGAGCAGCAGAACCCCGTAATTTTCTGAGGTCGGAAGCATTACTGCAATTGCAGGACGCTCGACACCAGGAATACGCCCGATTTCAAGCAGAGAGGCGGCCATCTGGGCGCCGGTACTGCCAGCCGAAAGAAGCGCATCAGCCTTGCCTTCGCGTACAAGACGAGCCGCCACTGCAATAGAGGCATTCTTCTTTTTACGAAGAGCCTGCAGCGGCGCCTCACCCATCTCTACCACTTCGGATGTGTCGTAAATCTCACATCCGGCCGGCAGTTCTGGCATGATCTCGCGAATGGCCGATTCTTTTCCGACAAGTATCAGACTGGCGGTCCCGCCTGAGGTCAGATACGATCGAGCTCCCGATACCAGTTCCTGGGGGGCGTAGTCCCCACCCATGACATCAACGGCGATTTTCATTCGCTATTTTACCGGTATTATTCTTTTTCGACTTCGAGAACCTTAACTTTTTTGCCGTAATAACCACAGGCCGGGCATACTCTGTGCGGCTGCTTCAGTTCAAAGCACTGTGCGCATTTTGCCAGAGCAACAGGAGCTGCTTTGTAGTGAGTTCTGCGTTTGCGGCCTCTGAGTTTTGAAACTCTATTTTTTGGACATGCACCCATTTTGACTTCCTCCGGGATTGAAATAAGTTTGGTGAGTATAGCAGATAATATAATGAGAGTCAATCACAATAAGCAAAAGCGTTTACGGGTGTACACCGGACCGCGGAAAGGCTTAAAGAGGTTTTTCTACTGCAAGACCACATTTACGCGGGTAACGCTCAGACACAGCGCAGGTTTTGCGAAGAATCAGAAAATTTCTTTCAAACGGTAACTCGGGTGGAGCAAGCCGCAAAATTTCAACATTCTCGACGGCAACAGAAAAAACTGCAAAGGCATTAACCGATTCTGAAAGCTCCTCGTCAAGCTTCGGACCTTTATAATACAGCGCATAGCCGCCAGTACGGGTCAGAGGCATGGTATATTCAACCAGAGTTCTGACTGCCGATAATGCCCGGCAGACAACCAGATCGGCCTGCTCTCTGAACTTGGCATCGCGGCCGATCTCTTCTATGCGGGCGTGATGAGTCTCTATATTGGTAAGACCGGCAGCGGCAGCCATTCTTGCCACAAACTCAACAGACTTCTGCCTGGAGTCGATCGCGACGATCCTGCTGTGCGGCAAAGCCACCGCCAGCGGTAACGACGGAAACCCGCCACCCGTACCAAGATCAACAATTTTCGCCGATTTCCAGAGTGGAAGATTGAAGCAGACAGGCGCCAGACTGTCGAGAAAGTGCTTCATTGCCATTTCATGCGGGTCAAATATTTTCGAAACACTTTTATACATAGGGTCGGATAGCATGGCCGATGCAAGCCTGTCGAGCTGCCCATACTGCTCTTCAGACAGCCTGATCTTGAGTTTTTCGAGACAGGGAAAAAGAAATTCTCTGATTCTTACCTCATTCATTGCTTCTACCCCTATTTGTCTGTCGTTTACGAAGATTCATCAGAATAACTGCCAGATCTGATGCTCTGACCCCGGGAATTCTCGCAAGCGCCCCAACCGTAGCCGGCCTTACCGCCAGAATTTTCATTCTGGCTTCGCGGCTGACAGCCGCAGGTATAGCCGCAAAGAACTCTTCATCGAGCTCTTCTGCCTGCATGCTTTCACGCAGCGAAAATTCACGTTCCTGCTGTTCAATATAACCAGAATACTTAATTCGCGCCTCAATCTCCAGAACACCGAGATGATCGAGACCGGAAATTTCCGGGATATAACGGGAAAATCTGGCCGGAGAAGCATCTGGTCGTCGCAGGAGCTGAGCAAGAGAAACGCTTGAAGCCGGCATTGGGTCTGCGAATTCCGGTAATTGCTCTTTTAACTGAGCTGGCGTCAAACGAGTTTCTTCTAATCGTTTCTGAATGTCGGCAAGCAGACCATGTCGGGCATTAATACCATTCATCTTGTCAGATGCAAGGGAGCCAAAGTCGAAAGCTTTTTGCGAAAGCCTCTCTTCGGCGTTGGTCATGCGCAGATTCAGCCTGAAAGGCGAACGTGAAGTAAAAACCCTGTATGGCTCACGAATCCCGAGGGTGGTAATCTCTTCGACCATAAGCCCGAGATAAGACTGATCGGCATCGAGCACCAGTGGTGTGCGGCCAAGAACGGCGGCAGCCGCGTTGATACCGGCAAGAATGCCCTGTGCAGCTGCCTCTTCATAGCCAGAGGTGCCATTTATCTGGCCGGCCAGAAAAAGATTCGGAATAGACCTCGACATAAGCGTCGGGTGCAGGTCAATCGGATCGACGATGTCATACTCGATGCCGTAGCCCGGGCGGGTAATACGCGCGTTTTCGAGCCCCGGCAGAGTTGCAACGTAAGCTTCCTGAACATCTTCAGGCAGGCTGGTCGAAAGTCCCTGCAGATAAATCTCGTTACTGAACGCCCCTTCGGGTTCAAGAAAAACCTTGTGGGTCTCCTTGTCAGGAAATTTATTGAGCTTATCTTCGATCGATGGACAATAGCGGGCACCGGTACCGGTTATCAGGCCGGCGATCAAAGCCGAACGCCCGAAGTTTTCTTTGATAACCCGGTGCGTTTCTTCTGTAGTGCGGGTAATAAAACACGCCCGACTGGGAAACCGCCTCTCAGCTTTTGACCATAATGAAAATGGCGGAGTTTCCGGGTCTTCTTCCTGCATTTCGAGACCGGCAAAATTAATCGTGGCAATATCAACCCTCGGTGGGGTACCTGTTTTAAAACGCATAACCGGCAGCCCGATACGCTCAAGGGCAGCCCCCAGATCGTTGGCAGCCGGCTCCCCTGCCCTGCCGGCAGAAAAACTGACATCACCGATATGGATTTTTCCGCGCAGAAAGGTGCCGGTTGTAAGAATTACCGCCGGGGCAGACCAGATCTGACCAGAAATTGCCCTGACACCCGCAAGCCTGCCATTTTCAAAATGCAGATCAGAAACCATCGCCTGCAGAAGCTTTAAATTTGGCTGCAGCATCAGCGACTGCAACATGCGCCGACTGTAAGCCTCTTTATCGGACTGAAAACGATTGGCCTGCACGGCAATCCCTTTTCGGGTGTTCAGACGCCGTCTCTGAATACTGGTTTCATCGGCGACAATGCCCATTTCTCCGCCGAGAGCATCGACTTCGCGAACCAGCTGGCCTTTACCCTGGCCACCAATAGACGGGTTACATGGAAGAGCGGCAACCGTGTCGAGATTTATCGTTAAAAGCAGAGTCTGCAGCCCAACACGGGCCGCGGCCAGGGCGGCTTCACAACCGGCGTGACCGGCGCCAACGACAATAACCTGAAATTCGTTTTTTGCTTTCACTTTTGCAATTGCAGCGCTTTTTCAGCCAGAGACCTGACCGTTTCATTCGGGTCGGTGGTCAGGCGCTGAAGAAGCTGGAGTGCGTCTGGAGTTTTTTTGCGTGATAACAGCTTGACTGCAGCAATTCTGCAGCTTTCGTCAGCCAGCTCGGCTGCCTTGTTGATAAGAATCGTCTGGTCATCGCCCATCACGAATGCGAGATCTCTGGCACCCGCTCTTTGATCGTCGATGCTGGCAGAGCAGAGCTTTGCGTAAATCTCCGCAGACCTTGGCTTGGCAAAAGCCGGCATGCCGGGAATACTGGCCTGAGGAGGAGAAGATACCGGCCTTGCCGGAACAGACGGTTTCTGAATACCCGCAGACGGCGTACTGGCAGACGGCAGTCGGCGATCAGGAATGTTCAAAGGTTTCGACTGCATGGCTGAAGATGACGGAGCCGTCGAAACAGCTGGAACAACCGGGGGTAGAGAAGTTGCAGGTCTGGCAGAGGCAATCGGAGCAACCGGCTGTCTCGGCGCAACCGGCACAGTTACTTGAGACGGCGCGTCTTCTACTGGTGGCAAAGATGGCTCGACCGGCGCCAGATCTGGAATCTTCAGACTGCCTGCAGAAGGCAGAGAAGGCTCTGGGGCGGCAGGCGAAATTTCGGGCAGTACCGGTTCAGGCGCAGATGGGGCTGATGGCCGGGTCGGCTCAACCGGCGAAGAGACTTGCACCGGCGCCACCGGTCGTGGTTGAACGGCAGCCGGAGGCGGCTGAACCGGTCTTGGCGGCGCTGCCTGGGGGAATGGTGCGGCCGGTTTCATCTCTTCGCGCATAGGCGTATCTTTGATTTTTTCGAAAAGCGAAGCCGCAACCTGAGCAACGACCGGGTCAGGATCACCGCAGGCGGCTTTAAGCACCTGACGTGAAGTGTTGTTGTTAATTCTGGCCAGAGCTTTGAGAACGCTGAGCCTGATACCCTGGTTCGGATCTTTGAGAGCAGCCTTGAGCAGGGTTAAAGATGGCTGATCACCGATTTCTCCGAGGGCAAAAATAACACTGTCGCGCAGCCATACTTCTTGAGATACCAGCATCGAACGAAGGGTGAGAAATGCCTGCTGAAAACCGTTTTTAACAAGATATTTGGCGGCATTGACCTTAACGCGGTTTTCAGGGTCTTCGAGCAATTGAACGATGTTCTGCTCGCATCCCCTTATGTTCTGTTCCTCGATGACTTCGACGGTATTGGCCCTGACTCTTGGGTCTTCATCCTGCAGGCAGCGAATCAGAGTTTCAAGGCCGCCTTCGCGGCTGCTTCTGGCAAAAACCTTTACCAGCCCAGACTTAACGATAACATCCTTTTCTTTGAGCAGAATGCTTTCGAGCATTGCCGGATTGAGTTCGACATCGGGTTCCATGATAATTTTCAACATGAGAAAGCGCCGCTGTGAAGAAAACTGCTCGTCTGCGAGCATGAACGGGATCTGTGGCGGAACCCGGCGGTCTTTCAAATTAAACAGCGTCTGCAGAGCCGTCAACGCCACCTCTTCGAGCATGCTGCGCGCCAGCTGCAGAAGCTGAGTTACATGCCCCGAAGGCTTTTTGACTCCGAGAGTCTTGATATGCTGCAGAAGAGTCGAGATATCGGTGATTTTCTTAAGATCCGGCAGAGATGGATCGACCGGGTCGTCAAGTTCTGGGGGAGCTGCGGGCACAACGTTCGAGGCTACCGAAGGCTGGGCAGAACCATGAGAAAAGCTGCCAGATACTGCTGCAGGTGAAGGGGTCGCCGGCAATGGCTGAGAAGGGCGTGGCAAGGTGGCTGGCGATGCACTGGCAGGCATGCTTGGTTGAAAGGACCTGGCAGCAGGCGGCAAAGTCTGAGACTGGCCAGGCAGAGGGCCGACCGACGGTTTTACCGGCAAAACCGGAGCCGCCGGCGGATTAACGGCAGGCTGCTCATCTGGCGGTGCTACCGGTGCTGGCGGTGCTACTGGCGCCGACGGTGCCACAAAAGCAGGCTCTGGAATCTGCAACTTTGCTTCACCATCGCCACTCAGCTTTGCCAATGCCGCCTGGGCAGCATTGCGAACGCTCTCGTCAGAATCGCCGAGAACCTTCTGAATACAGGCAATTTTTTCGTTGACAGGCATGGCAGGCAGATTAACCAGTTGTTCAATGGACATGCATCGAACCTCAGCAGAAATTGAGCGGAGATTCTGAATAATCAATTCCTGACGTTTCTTGTTAATCATCTGGTTTCCTCATGCCTTTCTTGTCTATCGCCATCTTCAGAAAGAACCGATAAAAGAATAGCAATTTCCGACCGCGTAAGGCAATGTTTTCTTACCATCTGACTCAGATCGTCGAATCTGGAAGAACCAAGAATCTGCCTGGCCTGGTCTGATAACGCATGTAGTCGATGATCAGAGGTTTCCAGCGGCAGCCTGACTTTTTCAAGAAAACTTGTCTGAACAATCTTTTCTGCTTCGCGATCTGCATAACCCCGATATTTTATCTCGGTTTCGAGCGCATAAACTTCATCGACCGCAGTCAACCTTGAATTTTCTGGCTGCTGCAGAAGATCCATTACATTGTTATAGGTGACCCCCGGGCGCTGCAGAAGTTCTGCTCCCGAAGCAGGTTTTTTAAGATCGCCGGTTGCCAGTCTGGCAAGTCGTTCACGCGCCTCGCCACTAGGCAGAAGACTCAGAGCCGAAAGCCGGGTGATTTCCCCTTCGATTCGAGCCGACCATTCAAAAATCGTAGAAAACCGTTTCTGATCGACAAGCCCAATACGAAAGCCATCGGCTGCCAGACGCCGTTCTGCGGAATCATCGCGCAAGGTCAGCCTGAATTCTGCATGGCCCGGTGTAATACGGTATGGCTCAGGTTTTTCCCAGGTTGAGAGGTCGTCGACAAGCACTCCCAGATAACTGCGTGTTCTGGATGGCCAGTAGGGGGCCTGTTTTCTCAGGGCAAGAACTGCGTTAATACCCGCAATAAGGCCCTGGCCGGCAGCTTCTTCATAGCCAGAAGTACCATTGAGCTGCCCGGCGGTATAAAGCCCCTCGATGACTCGGCTTTCCATGGTTTTTCTGATCTGGCCGGGTGCCAGTGCATCGTATTCGATTGCATAGCCATATCTGAGAATCACGGCATTTTCAAGGCCGGCAACGCTGCCAACGATATCCTGTTGAGCTGCAGGCGGCATTCCGGTGGTAAGCCCCTGCAGGTAAAGTTCCTGCGATTCCCAGCCTTCGGGCTCAACAAAAACCTGGTGCTTCACCATATCAGGAAATTTGATGATTTTGCGATCGATTGAAGGACAATGTTTCGGGCCATCATCGGTTATGTTCTCAAGAACAAGGGGACTCTCGCTCAGATTTCTTCTGACAGCCTCAACCGAGCGCTCATCGGTAAAAGTCAGATAACAGGAAATCTGCTTCTCATAGCGCCTGAGACGGTTTTCCCAGAGAAACCCGCCGGCATCGACGTCACCGGGCAATTCAGTCATAAGATTGAGGTCGACCGAACTTTTAAGAATTCTTGGCGGGGTAGCAGTCTGCAGGCGGCGAAGCTTGACTCCGGCCGCGGTAAGAGAATCAGACAATCCGACAGCCGGGCTCTGATTCTGAGGTCCCCCAGGCCAGGTTGCCCGCCCGAGAATAATACGGCTGTTAAGATAAGTACCAGAGGTCAGAATAAGCTTTTCGCAGCCAAACACAAGACCGGTTTCGAGTCTGACACCTTTTACACGGCCTGATTCAACAAGCAGACCAGTGACATGCCCCTGCCGAAGAGTCAGATTCGGAGTAGCAAACAACGTCTGCAGCATTCTCTGCCGATAGAGATATTTGTCTGCCTGAGCCCTTCTTGAACGAACTGCCGGCCCTTTCGAAGTGTTGAGCCATTTCATCTGCACACAGGTTTCATCGATACATCGTGGCATTTCACCGCCAAGAGCACCGATTTCTCTGACCAGATGACCTTTGCCCGGCCCACCGATACTTGGGTTACAGGGCATCAAAGCAACCGTCGAAATATTCATCGTTATCAGCAGAGTCTCTGCTCCAAGTCTGGCAGCAGCCAGAGCAGCTTCACAACCGGCATGGCCGGCTCCGATTACGATTACTGCATATTCTTTTTTCTGACTCATTGTTATTTTCCGATACAGAACCGTTCAAAAATCAGGTCAAGCGTGTTTACGTCGACCGTCTCGCCATTAACCCGCCCAAGCTCCCTGACGGCCTCTTCAAGGTCGATTGCCAGCATATCCTGGTAAATATTACCAATGCCGCGATCAGCTCTTTCAAGAGCAGTAAGAGCCTTGTCAAGAGCTACTGACTGCTGGGCGCCAAGCAGTATCATCTCTTCATAGCCAGAAAGACCACTTTCGGCGATAATCTGGGAAATCGCTTTCTGCAACTCAGGGAGCCCCTGCCCTTTCAGGGCTGAAACGCTCAATTGCCTGAGTCCGGCAAAAATTTCCGGGTTGATCTGCTGCGGCAGATCAGACTTATTGAGAACGGCTATGACAGGCTTTCCTGACTGCCTCAGACGGTTCAGAACAATCTCGTCTTCTGCTTTCACAGGCTGCGAACCGTCAAAAACGCCAATCAGCGCAAAAGCTTCGTCGGCTGCCTTTGAGGTTCTCTCGATGCCGATTGCCTCAATACGGTCACCGGGTTGACGCATTCCGGCCGTATCAATTATTTTAACCGGGTATTCTCCGACCATCAGCGTTTCTTCAAGGGTGTCTCTTGTGGTGCCGGCGATTTCTGTAACAATGGCCCGGTCGCGACCAAGCATATAGTTCATCAGGCTTGATTTGCCAGAATTCGGCCGCCCGAGCAGAGCAATCTTCAGTCCGTCGGCAACCAGTGCGCCGCTTCTCGCATTTCTGGCAAAAATTTCAAGTTCAGCAAGAATCTTTTTAATTTCACGAGCCAACAGATGTTCGTCTATAGCCTCAATCGCGTCTTCAGGAAAATTCAGACTTGCTTCAAGCTGTACCAGATGATGCATAATCCGGTCACGAATTCTTGCGACAAACTGCGAAGGCAGGCCATCGAGCTGATTCAATGCCAGCCGGGCCTGCGAAGAGGTATTGGCAGAAAGCAGCTGCGAAACAGCCTCAACTTCGAGCAAATCCATTTTTCCGTTCAGAAAAGCTCTTCTGGTAAACTCACCGGCCTCAGCAGCACGGGCACCATGTTTTAAAAGCAGCTGCAGCACCCGGCTGACTACCAGTGGATTACCATGTGTCGAAACTTCCGCCAGGTCTTCGCCTGTGTATGATCTTGGCGCCGGAAATGTCGTGACCAGGCACTTATCTGCTACTAACCCGGTATCAGGCTCAATCACCGAACCGAAATAAACAGAATAAGGCAGGGGGAAAGCTTTCTTTCCCCCTGTGATAAACAATTTCTTCAGGATTTTGAAGGTATCAGGCCCAGAAACCCTGATCAGGCTGATCGCCGACCTGCCGGCAGGTGTTGAAACTGCGGCGATCGTGTCAATCTTCGGTTTAGACATCTTCCTCCATGAACATCGGTACAGCGCTTGAAGTCTCAAGCTTTTCTGAAAAATCAGAATCGCCTTCGTCTGCAACCGGCTGCCACTCGGCATTCATGCCACCTTTTTTCTTGCGCATCGGCGAAATGACGACACGACGCATTGGTTCGGTTCCCTTTGAGAAAGTTTCGATATCGGTGCGGTCTTTCAGAGCCATGTGAATTGTGCGGCGATCAAGGGTCGACATTGGCTCGAGTTCGACCTGGCGGCGGCTCGAAACTGCCTTTTTGCACATGCGCTGTGCCAGCATGATGAGATTGCGGTAACGCTTTTCGCGGTATCCCTGAGCATCGAGAACCAGCTTGATGCGATCGTCATTGCCCTTGTTAAGAATAATATTCATGAGATACTGAAGAGAATCGAGCGTGCGCCCGCGCTTGCCAATAAGCTGTGAAACATTCTCGCCGCTGGCTTCGATAACCCAGGCGCCATCGCGCATAAAATCAACGAGATCAAGCTGCTCGATGCCAACATTGGCGGCCACATCACGAATCAGCGAGAAAATCTCGTTATACTCCGGATGTGCCTTAACTTCGGCTGTAACAGGCTCTCTTGGGCGTTCAGGAAGGTGAATTTCGACTTCTTCGGCACCTTCACCTGCTTCAGAATAATTGCGACGCGGCGGGCGATTGCGGTTCTGCCGTCTGGGCGGTCTTGACTGGCGCCGTGGTGGCATTGCATCGCGTTCATCGGCATTATTATCTTCATTACTGAAATCATCAACCTTTGCAGGTCTGGCGGCTCTTTCGACCCGCGGCTCATCGAGCGGCCGGCGTTCGGCAATTTTTTCGGTTCTTTCGACTTTGGGTGCCGGAGCGGGCTTTTCACCAATGGTAAAGCGAATCTTGTATTCCTGCTTGCCGACGAAACCAAAAATGCCACGGGCCGGGGCAGACAGAACTTCAGTAGCCACAATCATTTCATTACCATTAAGTTCGCCGTTGGCAATGCCTTTGGCTTCCTCTTCAGTTTTTGCAATAATCTCGATAGTTCTTGTAGACACAATTATTCCTCCTTAATGGCAGCCGCGATGCGGTTAGCCTGTAACTGCTGAAGTAATCCGAGAACGCTGCTGGCAAACCAGTATACCAGCAGACCGGCCGGCAGTGACCAGGTGATGACAAACATGAACATCGGCATGAAAGCCATCATCTGCTGCTGTTGCGGGTCGGTCATTTTGCCCTGCTGATAATACATCAGAAGAGCAATCGCAATCGGCAGGATAAGTAACGGGTCGCCCTTGGAAAGGTCGGCGATCCAGAGAAAAGGCGTTTTTCTAAGTTCAACCGCAATTCTGATAGTGTTGTAAAGAGCGATCAGAATCGGCAGCTGAAGCAACAACGGCAGACAACCGCCAAGCGGGTTGACATTATTTTTCTGATAAAGTTTGAGAACTTCTTCATTGAACTTCTGCGGATTATCTTTATAGCGGTCTTTGAGATCCTGCACTTTAGGCTGCATCTTCTGCATCTGTGCCATCGATTTCGTCTGTTTGAGAGTCAGCGGGTAAAGAACTGCCCGCACCAAAATCGTCATAAGAATAATCGCCAGCCCATAGTTCGGAAAAAGGCCATAAAAGAACTGCAGCACTCTTAACAGAATGGTACTGAGAAAGCCATATTCAGAGACCTGGCCACGATTGATGCTGGTAAGTTGATCGAGAATCATCGGACCGGCATAAACGCGAAACTTGAATGTTCTTGTCTCTCGCGCGCCAAGATTGAACTTTGGCACTACACAACTGATGTTGAAACCCTTATGAGGTTTGTGGCGCTGGTCGGTTGAAGAGACTTCATAGGCAGTAGCCCCGACTCTTGCCGACTCATCGGCTTCGAGGAGAACACAGAAATACTGATCCCGTAATCCAACTCCATTATAGGCGCCGGCGACAGCACCTTTTCCATTAAAATCCTTAACGTCAGAAAACTTTTCGACAGCTCCGGGTTTTAGACCGAGCAGGCTCATCGGACCATATGGATCGAGAAAAACGCCGGGCCCGAAGCTCATTGCCAGCGAACCACTCTCGTCATTACCAACACTGACCAGTTGGTCTCTAAGGTTGCTGACAATGTGTTCAACATTAAAATGATAAGCATTTTCGTGGAAGGTGAAACGCTTGGTGAGAGACAATCCCTGGCTGGCAGAAGCGTTTGCTTCTGCCAGTGAAACATTGGCAGTAGCTCTGATAACAACAGCTTCAGCTGTCTGCTCTTCAACCTCGACAGTATAACCCGAGGCATTTAATGGCTGACTGACCAGCTCGCTCAAGAATGGCCGCAGATTTTCTGCCGGAATGTTGTAGCCGAGGTCTTGAATTACGGGCGGGTAAAGGTTCTCTTCAAAACTTGCTCCCTTGAGGTAGTAGACACTCGGGCTGCCAGTCCGACTCGAAAGAATTACACGAAGCAGGCGGGTTTCCAGCGAAGCATCTTTGAGACCATCTCCATCGACATCTTCGACCTTAACAGTCATTGGCACGGTATTTTGAGCAGACACCGGGGTCTGAGCCAACAGGAGATTTGCATGGCAACAAAAAAGAACCAATAACAGAAACGAGCAGAAAAGCCTGCCCGTCAAAAAATTAAAGCTAAAATTCATTTTTCTGGTCAGGCCTGTTCTAGTCATTATGTAATCGTTTCTCCGAAACCGGGATTATATTTCTGTCTGCTATCTGACAGGATCGTCGCCACCGCGACAAAATGGGTTGCATCGGCATATCCGCCAGGCTCCCATCAAAGACCCCTTAACAAGGCCGTATTTTTCGATAGCCTCATAGGTATATCTTGAGCAGCTGGGGTTAAACCTACATGCAGCGCCGATAATCGGCGACAAAAAGCGCTGATAAAGTCGTATCAACATCAGCCCCGACCTTGCGGGCAGCGTGCCTATCTGGTTAGTTCTCATCAACATGAAGAAACTGCCATATCTGGCAATTTAACTCGAGAAATACGGGCAAACGCCCATTCGCAGGTTTCTTTCAAAATCTCATAGGTCAATTCACAGCAGGGCTTGCTGACGCAAAAAACTATTTCAGCATAATCCGGCAACGTCGCACTGTTTCTGACAATTTCCTTCAGTCGACGCCGCACCTTATTTCTTTCAACAGCTTTGCCAAAGCGTTTCGGAATTGAAACCCCAAAACGGAATTCAACCCCAAAAGCCTTCCGATAGCAAAAACCCAGCCCATTCCGAAACAGCCGGGTCTTTGCAGCAAAGACCCGCTGAAACTCGGAATGAGCACACAAAGTCAACCGACCAGTGACACGGCCATCCACATTCGTGGATCAGAGACAGATGTTCTTGCGGCCGTGGCGTCTGCGTCTTTTGAGAACATTGCGACCGCTGACAGTGGCCATTCTTTTTCTGAAGCCGTGGGTTTTGGCACGTTTGCGTTTGTTAGGATTATAAGTAAAGCTCATGGTTTATCTCCTGAGATTAAAATCTGAATAGAGGTAACCACTATATACCATAACCTTAAGTTTGTCAACAGCCAGACGAAGCAACTTCTGAGCGTATTTGGCGAGAGCGCACATCAATGCGATGTACACTCTGTCATCCCTGGTACAATTCTGTGTTCAAAGCAAAAGCCTCGACCGCCTGTTTCTTTCCTTTAATTACCAGATCTGGCAATCTGACAGCATTTCTGGCATATTCCTCACCATCGGCAGACGCTTTCTGCAACGCCGCCCACGTAGCTGAGCAGAGAACAATTTCTTTACCGGTATCAAGAGAACAAAGCCGGGCAGCAAGATTAACCACATCACCGATAACTGCTTGTTCAAGCCTGGTTGTTTCTGAACCAATAATTCCGGATCTGACCGTTCCAGTAGTGATACCGGCTCTAATTTTTATAGATCCGTCAAGAAATTTATGCCGACGCAGACGATCCAGAACCACAAGAACTGATTTTACAGCCGCCCCAGCCTTTGTGCCAGCCTCATCCTCTGAATCGACAAAAAAGGTTACCATCGCCTTTTCTGCAATGAACTTGCTGACCTCACCACCATTCTGCTTAACACTGCTGCAAACAGCTGAAAAGAACCGATTAAGCTCCGCAACCATCTGTGCAGCGGCATTTTCTTTAAAAGCGTCGGTGACTCCGGCCACCCTGATGAACATGATTACCGCTTTTCGCGACTGCAAAGCCCCCTTTCGATCAATCTTTTCTGAAGCAGTTATTGTCTGAAGCGCCCCATCGGAAACAAATTTGCGCAAAATCCGTCCCGTCTCGACATCAGCTGCCACCTGATTGAAGCTTCTGGCAATCTGGCAGAATTCCTCATCAGACCAGTCTTCATCCATCCTGACCGAGAGATCTCCATCTATGAGCTTTTCTGCAGTTTCAGCAAAGCATTTAACCGGAACAACGAAGCCTGATGCCATTTTCCAGCCAATGTAACCACAGAGAATAAAAATAAGCACCATCGACAGTCGCAGTTCTGATTGAAAACGCCGATAATTTTGAATGTTACCAGATACCGGAATCAGCGCCGAAAGCTGATAATCAACCAAATCAGAACCGGGGAAAGTGGCAAAGAACCACTTTTGCTCTTCCCAGTCGAGTTCAAGCACCAGAGGCTCGGCCGCATAACTGCTCAAATGAGCCATCAAGGCAATTTTATCGGGCAGCAGTCCGTAAACAAAACGCATCAGACCAAACTTGCCGCCAGTGGCGACACGCCCGAAAGGAGCCTTCAAATACCATCCGGGAGCGTTCTTTTTCTTGATCAGCCAGATTGGCTGAAACGAGCTTCGATAGAAATTGGCCACCCAGCGGTTGAAAGCAACACACTCGAGCGAAGGAGGGTAAACAGCGACAAGCAAAGCACCATTTACTGATGATTCTTCCCGCAGGAAGCGATGATAAAGAAATGCCTGGTCACCAAACCCGCTAAATTTTGTCAGATGTGTGTAGGTATGTGCCATGGCAGGAAATATCTCAGGCAACAGAACACTGCTCATAATTCCAAGAACCTCTTCAGCCTGAGCCTTGAGCAGTACATCTTTTTCATCAGCTTTGCCAAGAGCAGGATTCATCGCCTGAAGAGTTGGCAGAAAAATACTGGCACCCAGATGCTGAAAGAATTTCTCTTCAGAACTGTTGCTGCCGGCAAACCGCGATACGATATGGCCCCGATCGCCTACCAGCAGAACATTTTTCATGACCACTCCATTGGCAATAAAAGTGTCGAGAAAACTGCCAAGCCATTCTTTTTTGTCGTAGTCAGACATTTCACCAAGTTTGATTTCAGCTTCATGACTTTCTGCGTGATGAATCAGATTCTCTGCAAGAGAACAGATACGAGTTCTAAAGAGTTTGATCGACTTATCGAAAGCATCGAGAGCTTCTTCGCTTTCAGACCTTATTCTCTGCAGCGAAGAATTCATGGTCGAATCCAGATAACGCTCAAGGCTTACTGTTGCAAGAAGGAACGGTGGAAGAAGAAAAATTGAAACAAGAGCTGCAAGCTGTGCTCTAAGACCGACCCGAATTTTTTTGCGCATGATCAGGTGATTACCGCAGAAGTAAACAATCAGGGCAAACCAGGCAAGCAGAAGACTGAAAACAGTTTTTCGCAACAGCTTTATCGAAGGCATCTCGTCCAAAGCCGGCCTGGCAATGACAATCCTGCGATTACTCAGATCAGACAGTTCTGTCTGCACATAGAGCCACTTTCCTGTTCGCACAATGCCTCCGGCATTAAGCCTTCTCGCTTCGGTAAGCTCGGGGTATTTATCAAAGTCACGGCTTTGAATCCATCCGGAACGCCTTTTACCCTCTCTTGGCGGCGAAAGCGCAATACTGGCCCCAAGACGGCCAAAATTATCGACAAGCCCCTTTGCAAAACGTTCTCCACAGGCCCGGCGATAATTATCTTCATCAAACACAATGACAACGAGAGCCGCAATCTGGCTCAATCCCTGGGCATTACCGGCGGTATCGGGTTTAATTGCCGACATAAGGTTTTCTGACTCTGCATATCTGCCATTTTTCAGAATCGGAAACCACATGAAATGAAACTGACGGTTGTCGATAAAACAAGGCTGGAAACACCTGACAGCAGAGCAGATAAACCTTGTCATCTCCGCATCGGCTTTATCGTCGAGATAGCTTTTGAATTTTCTACTGCTCTCTTCTCTAAATTCATAGGAAATGTTCATATCCGCCAGATAAGACAATCCTCTGTAAGCCAGAAGACGCAAAATTTCTGTTTCAATCCCATCGTTTTCGCCAGAAGAAAATTTTTCCTGAAGCTCATTTCCGACAATAAGCATATTTGCAGGTTGCGAGGCTACCGTCAGCAGCGTCCAGCGGTATCGGCCAGGCAAAGATACTGATCCGGAACTTAAAACGGTGGCAAAATCAGCAATCGTATCTTCCTGAATGCCGGCTTTTTCAATTATTCCCTTAAAGCTTTCCGTAAGCTCCGCCGCAATGTCGAAGCCGACATGAAGCTTTCTTAGAGCTGCTCGCTGAGCAAACTTCAAGTCATTCAACAAGTATCTTCTAATAACCGAATCGGTTTGCTCGGCACTGGCCGCGGCATAGCGTTTGAAACTCGCCCAGACTGACAGAGATATCAACATGGCGGCAAGTATTACTGCCGCAGCCAGCATAAAACCAGTCTTATTTTTTTCAGGATTCAGCAAGACTTTTCACCTCAAAAAATCTGGAATCACCTAGAATTGGAGCATATTCGAATCTGCTGACAGAATTTTTGAGATCTTCAGTGACTACGATACCTGTAAACGCACCTAATTTTGAGGCCGTTTCCGCATCTTCAGCCACATGCAGGGTATCGCCCGCAATCGTATAGTCAAGCCTTACTCCTGAATTTCCCATGATTCCGGCAAGGATTTCACCGCGGGCAAGCCCGACACCGATGTCAACCACGAACAAACCCGCTGCAATCCGTTCTTGCTGAATGCGCTGATGCAATCTTTTCATCTCGATCGCTGCATTCATAGCAGAACTACACATCGGCCCGGCGTCTTCATAAAAAATAGCCCAAACCGCGTCGCCGACAAAGCGGTCGATAACACCGCCGTTTTTTTCTATTACCGCTGCCATGGCGCTCAAATGATGATTAACCATATCAAAAACATCTTCTGCCCGAAATTCTTCTGAAATAGTTGTGAAAGAGCGGATATCGGAAACAAGAACAATCGCTTTTCTTATTGTGCCGGCACCGGCCTTGATGAAGTTACTCGCGAGAACCTGATTGACAGCCTGTGGTGCAACAAATCTCTTTATTTTTTCCCGTTCCCTTATCCAGTCAGACATTTTTTGAATAGACCCGGCAGTAGCAGCAATTTCATCTTCTCTACCAGCAAGTCCATCTGCAGAGATATAACCGGTCCCAATTTTTTCAAGCGCGGGAATGAATGATCGTAAAGGGTTACCTATCCAGATAGAAACGAATATTGAACCAGAAATAACGACAACCAGCAAAAGCAGCATGGTAATCACCATGCTGAACTGTTCGAAAAAAATCATCATTTCTACGTGATAAGCAGGTAATCTGGCGACGAACACATATCCCGGCATGCGTTGCGATGGCACCATTATACTGGCATAATCAGCATCAAAAACATAGGCAGTCCTCTCAGCCGGCAACTGAGTCAACTTGTCAAAACCACCGGTATGGCCGGTTGCCTCAACAAGTTTTGGCTGTCCACCAGTGTTTTTATAAACCGCAATATCTGGAGAATAACCCGCAGCTCTGCGATAGTTAACTGCCTCCTGCGGCAGACTCAACCGCAAAATTTTCTGAAACATGGTTTCGGGGCGTAAAAGAACCATGAATACGGCAAACGGCCTTCCAGCAAGATTTATCTGATGCAGATAGCTCAAGGCAAAATCGTTGCCGGTAAAAACATCCGATACGCTCTCAAATCTCTCTTTTGCAAGACCGAAATTCTCCTGAACCCTGAAGTCTGAAGTTGTCGTTATTGCAGGCACCCTTCTCTCAGCGTCGGAATATCTTGAAGAAGGTGAATATTTCTGGTAAAGATCAGCATCGACCTGCTTCAGATACTTATCAAGTATCGACCCGAACAAGGCCCGGCATGACCTGCGATAACTGGCAGAACTGTCTTTCAGAAAAGAACTGAAGCACCAGCCACCCTGAGTGACCAGGATAACTGCCGCAGGGTCAATACCCCGACGCTGGAATTCAGAACGTGCAAAATCCAGAAGCTTTGTATCTAATTCTGGTTCTGTCGGCAATTTGAAAGCTTCATTGATAATTTGTCTATCAGAAGTGATTTTGGCGGCAGCGTCAGAAAAAACCTCTGAAACTCCTGCCATCTCAGATTCAACCTGAAGCACCAGCTGATGCAGGTCACGATGCAGCCCAGAAATTTTAACTTCACGGAGATCCTGAAGGGTTGCCGCAAGAGAACCAATGGTGAGCCCGGCCGGAAAAGCTGCAAAAGCAGAAAACCACAAAAGAACCCTGATCTGAATTCTTATCGTTGGCAGACGGCGAAAGATAAGGCTTCTGATCAGAAAAATCGACCAGATGCCGGACAAAATGGCAAAATACCATTTAACCGCCTCCTGACGAGGCGAGAGCGGAATCTGGGGCATTTCTCCAAGCAACAGCACAGCAAAGCCGCTGGTTGGATCTGAATAACATATGCGTGCGATTTTGCTGCCGAGCGGAAAAGCTTTCCCCATAAGTTCTACAGGCAGCTGCAGGTGTGACTGTTCGCTATTCAGAGACTTTTCCGGAAAGTTTTTTTGAAAAAAGTTCCAGATATCTGCAACTGTCCGGGCATCTGCAAACATTGGATGCACAATCAGAGATTTATCAGAATCTTTCCGGTAATTCAACATGGCCGGCCAGCATGTTCCATCAGCCTTGACATGTCGACTGACAACAGACCAGCCACTGACAATCCTTTCTGCCAGGCCATTTTCTCTCGAAAAGCTGACAGGCAGCAGCATAAAAAAACCGGCGCGGGCTTTCCCTCCTTCCGGCTTCAACATCATTTCCCAGGTAAAATAATAATTGCGACCCTGGAAAATTACCGGAACCGGCTTGAGGCGAAAATCTGGCAGAAACATCTCAATAAAAGCCATTTTGCCGAAAAGAGTTCGAATGCGCTGTTCCCAGTTGCTTCCAGACAATTCCGATGTTCCATTTTCAACATGATCAACTATCTGCCTGAATAATTGCCGAAAAAGATAGCCAGAAACGCGGCGATCAGTGCAATTCATCGCCCATTCACCGTTTTTCGGAAAAAACTGCATGATTATCGGCCGGTCTTTTTCTTTTTGAAAAAGCAGTTCAGCTGCCTGTTCAAGCGCCAGCTGATAATCGGAAGTTTTTGCAGCCAGCGCCTGACTGGTATTAAAATACTCGATGGCCATTTCACGACACCAGAACTCAGGCGAAGTTGCCTGAAACATACGCTCGGCCAGAGCGTCGTTCTTTTTGAACCAACCGGAAAATATCTGGCGGCGAGCCCAGACGTCTTCCCCGTCAGGGTGCCAGTCCCATGCAATAATCAAACCAGGCGCCAGACTGAGAAGAAAAATCATCAACCAGCTGTAATAGTGGTTGAAAGACATGTCAGACCGTTGCCTGCCGTTAACTGCGTCAGAACTCATCTGATTTTTATTCCCTTTAAAATGTCGAGCCCTCTGCTGCGGCAATCATTAATATCTACCGATTCACTGAATGCAGCGGCATTTATAATCTCTGCGACCTGCTGAAGACTTTTAAATTCTTCAACTGAAATTATCTTTGCTTCAAAAAGTCTTTTATGAAAATCTGACGGGGTCTCGAAAGGTCGGCGACTCAGCGGTAAACCGGCTTCCCATTCAAGATACCATAATGGAATCCAGTTCGATGATCTGGTCAGTTTCGCCAGCATAAAGCGAATCCGGCGCCCGAAGAAAAAAGCCATAGTCCCAAATATCATCAGATAAATAGGGTTCAGCAGCCAGGCCGAAATATAATGAAACCGCTCAGAAATGGCGACAAGAATCTTACGAAAACCAAGATTCTGCGACCGATTATCGAAACTGTAAACATAGCTGAACCAGTAACCCTCATATGTTTCCCAGAGTGACTGAAAAAATTTTTCAAATTCTGATTCGGCTTCTCTATCCAATGCTGGCGGAGTCGGATCAAATGGAATCCAGCCTGAAGCAGGAAAGAAAACTTCTACCCACGTGTGCGCATGCCCCTGTCTGACAGTGAAAAACTTGCCAACATCATTCCATTCGCCCATGGTATAGCCACTTACAGGCCTTGCCGGAACCTGCATTGCCCGTAAAATGAGAGCCAGAGCAGTTGCAAAATGCTCGCAACTGCCGGACTTATTTTCAAAAATAAAAAATTCCACCGGATCCATGCCCTGAGTATCTGACTGCGTTAATGAATAAGTGCATTGCCGCTGCAAAAAAGACACTGCCCGATTTACACGCTCAGAATATGTCTGCGTTCCTGAAGCCAGCTGATTTGCCAGATTCGACAGTCTGTCGGGAATCCCCGAAGTTGAAAGATATGGCTGAATACCCCTCTCATTAATTATTTCGCCAATATTTGAATCCCGAACTTCAAGAGGGTTAAGAATCAGATTTGCCAGATACCTGCGACTGCCTGATACACGATTGAGAAAGTAGAGAGTACGGTCTTCTTCAACCCCGACGAATGAAAGGCCGATGGAAAGTTCGGTTGTCTGATCAGGCACAAAAATCAGTGGCGGCTCAGTGTTTTCAAGAATTATTTCAAAGGGATGGATGTCGCGCTGAAGATTCAGATCATCAATAAGTTTTATTTCGCCCTGATTTCTGCGAAGGTCGGCATGCCAGCGCCTCTTTCTCCCTCTTTCCCATTGCCCGTTGCGATAAACCGAGAAGGTTGTGCCACGAAGGGTTCTTGTGCGCAGCCTGCGAATTATCGAGGGAGAATTAGTTCGCTCATCAATAGGCCTCAGGCGCATGACGACCGCCGGGTTATCTTCGAGAAGGCCCGGTTCGCCAAGACTAAGTGTATCACTGAATCCCTTCAGCCGCCTTTTAGAAGCCTCTGATGCCAGGCCCAGACTTTCTGTTCTGGGAATAAAATAAAACAATACCAGCCAGACGAAGGCGAATACACTGGCAGAAACAAAAAGGCCCAGTCCCTGAATTCTGAAACCACGCACAATATTGTCTTCAGAAAGCCTGAGCCTTGCAACACAACTGTGACGAAAGCCCGATATCCAGCGAAGAGTAAGAAAAAAACAGAACAGATATGGCACCAGAATCAAAGGGAAAATGAAATTAACATTCATTGCAGCCACAGCCAGAATTATCATCAAAGACAGAACTATTCCACCGTAAACCGCCCTGAGATTTTTCATCGATGAAATCTGCAGCAGCAGGATAATGCAGGTAAACTCGATCAGCAGAACAATGCCAGGAATTGGACCGGATCGCTGCCACAAAGCATAAAAAAGTGAAGTGACACTGACCAGCTGAGAAACTACGCTGGCAACTGGCGAAACCAGTGGTCGACCGCGAAAAACAAAAACGACCAGCGGCAGCGAAAAAACTGCCAGTAACGGTCTCAGATAACCCGTAGAGTAAACTGCCAGATAAGCCCAGAAGGCCATGAATACAACAAGCCTGAAGGCAAAACCGCTGATTTCGAACCTTGCAGCAGAAGAATAAAGGGCGCCCCGGCTCTGCCCCTGAATAATAAAATTTTGTGAATCAACAAGAATGTTCAAATTTACCTTACCATCAACCGAGCTAAATTCACTTCATCCGTATCCCCGTCAGACAATGGAATTGCCTCGTCATGCCTGAGACAGGCCAGCCATCTGACAATGCCGGCAAAATCATCGTTTACCGAAAGCCAGGTATAACCTTTGCGAAAGGAGTTCGCCCAAACAAACACGTCTGAATTGGTGTCACGCAGCCTGACAATTATACCGGCAACGATTTGCAGAGCTGTCTCAAAACCGGCCTGGTCAAGGCCGGAAAAATTGAATAACAGACGCCTGGGAGCGCCAAAATTAATTGACCTGATCAGAATCCATTCGTGCGTCGAACGGGCCGAAATATTCCAGTTTATCATCGCGGCATCAGAACCTTCATTATAAAGACTCTGCATCCAGTAGTCGCCCTCTTTGCCAGAAGCCTGGCGTTGCTGGCTTCCGGCATGGTCTTTGGCCAGAGGCTCCGGAACATTTCTGGCCGGCTCAGGCCCGATCGGGAGTGCATCGACAGGTATTTCGACCCGGGTGATAAATAGATCGACCGGATAGCATGAGAACACTTTCATATTCTTGATCAGATACTGACCGCGGCTTCCGGCAGCGAAGGAAGTCTTAAGAATCGCCATTGAACCGGCAGGCAGAAAGGTCAGAAAATCATCTTCAAATGCAAGAGAATGATGTGGCCGCCCGGCAGTTTCTTCTATCCGGCAGCGCAGCATGCATGAGTGACCAGCAAAGCAGAATTCAGGAACCTGCAGTTCGACATTCAAACCGCTGAGATTTCTCAAAGAAGAGATGCCCGCCATCACCAGACAGGCAAAAAAGCAGCTACTCATGAGATAAAGCAGGTTGTTTCCTGTATTCTGGGCCGCAAACAAAAGAAACACAGCAAGAAACAGCAGCGTTTTCCCTGAGGTAGTCAGGCTTATTCTTAGCCTGGGCTTATTCAACTTCCACCCTCTGCAGAATTTCGCCCGTCAGCCAGTCGTTTCTCGCGCCTTCGCCACCATACATCGAAACACCTCGGAGGCCGATGCGGTGCGCAAGCACTTCAGGCGCAATTTCCTTTACCGTATCGATACTGACGAAATTCTGACCACGGTAAAATGAAAGCGCCTGAGAAGCATGCATGAGAGCAATACTGCCGCGCGGACTGACCGGAAGCTCAACCTCGTCATGGCTTCTGATTGCGGTCATAAGCCGACTGATATATTTTAACACCGGGTCTGCGACTGAAATGGTTCTGACGTGATCCTGAGCGGCGATGACCTCGCTCAGATTCAGAAAACCTCTGGTATTGAGGTCCAAAGATTTTGCGGCACTTATGTGTTTTTTAAGAATCTCTACCTCAGAGCTTTCGTCAGGGTAGCCCAGCGAGATACGCATCATAAAACGATCTCGCTGCGATTCCGGCAGCGGGTATGTACCATGAAACCCCTTGGGATTCTGAGTCGCAATGACCATAAAGGGCTTTACCAGTTCAATGTGCTGTTTCTCAACGCTGACGGCAAATTCATTCATTGCCTGCAGCAGCGCGCTCTGGGTTTTTGGTGGAGCCCGGTTCAGCTCGTCTGCCAGAACAACATTGGCAAAAATTGCCCCTCTGATGAATTCAAAATCTTCTGTTTGCCGGCGATAAATTCTTGTGCCGATAACGTCAGAGGGTAAAAGGTCGGCGGTAAACTGAATACGACTGAAAACACCACCAATGGCGTGCGCCAGAGCTGAAGCCAGAGTAGTTTTGCCAACGCCCGGCATATCTTCGAGAAGCAGGTGCCCCTCGGCGAGTAGACACACAAGCGTCTTTTCAATCTGCCTTTCTTTGCCAACAATGATCAGCTTAAGTTCTTCGGCCAGTTGCTGAAACGATTTTCTGATTTTTTCAATATCCATATTGTGTATTTACTTTACCAGTAAAATTTAATTTATGGTAGTATAAAACCACTTCAGACTTATACACAACCCCGAAAGGAAGGAAAGAATGGCAAAAAAAGCAGCAGTTTCTGACAAAAACAGTGTCAAGGTTTTCAAGGTCGCCAATGCCTGGGATAAAATCAAAGGCAGCGAAGTGAAACTCCTTGAAAGACGCAACCAGGACTACCTCAAATTTATCAACACATGCAAAACTGAGCGCGGAACAATTGAATACATTGAAACCCGCGCCCAGAAGGCCGGCTATAAGATGCTCCCACCTCTTGGTCAGGGCAAAAAGCTTAAACCAGGCAGCAAGGTAATGTTCATCAACAAAAACCGGGCGCTGGGTATGGCAATTATCGGCAAAAGACCCGCCAGCGAGGGTTTCAGACTTATCGCCGCCCATCATGATGTTCCCCGCATCGATATCAAAGCCCAGCCTCTCTACGAAAAACATGGTCTGGCCCTGTTCAAAACTCACTATTATGGCGGCATTAAAAAATTCCAGTGGGCCGCTATCCCCCTTTCACTGCACATCTTCGCAGTCGGCAAAAATGGCAAACTGATGACCTTCGTCATTGGCGAAAAGCCCGGTGACCCGGTTTTCACAATTACCGACGTCGCTCCTCATATCGGCAAAAAGATTCAATACGAACGCAAAACCGCAGACGTAATCAGCGGTGAAGAATTGAACATTGTCGTCGGGCATCAGCCTGAAGCAGCCTCGGACGAAAAAGAAGCCGAAACTCCGAACCGCATTAAAAATGCGATTCTGCGCCACATTGAAAAAGACTTCGGCCTTACCGAAGAAGATCTCGCATGGGCTGAAATTCGTGCCGTTCCCGCCATGCAGGCCGCCGAAATCGGCTTTGACCGCGCCATGATCGGTGCCTACGGCCATGACGACCGCGCCTGTGTCGGTGCAGCTTTTGCAGCCATTTCTGAACTCGACGTGCCCGAACACACGGCAGCAATACTCCTTCTCGACAAAGAAGAAATCGGCTCTGCCGGCCCGAATGGCGCACAGTCGCAGATGGTCACCGACTTTCTCGGCCGTCTGACCGAAGCTACCTCAGGAGAATCAACCTTCGCCGCGATCAGAAATGCTCTTGGCGCGACTCAGGTGCTTTCGGCCGACACTAACGCCCCTATCGATCCGACTTTTGAAGGTGCCTATGACCCGATGAACTCGGGTGTTGTCGGCAAAGGCGTCTGGATCACCAAGCATTCAGGCTCCGGCGGCAAATCAGGCAGCAGCGAAGCCGATATCGAATATCTCGCCTGCATCAGAAACATGCTGAGCAAAGAAAATATTCCCTATCAGTTCGGCGAAATGGGCAAGGTTGATGAAGGCGGCGGTGGAACCGTAGCCTATCTGCTGGCAAACCTCAACATGAGCGTTGTCGACATTTCGCTGCCCACTCTCAGCCTGCATTCACCCTTTGAACTCATTTCAAAGGTTGATTACCATTATTCGGTGAGTGCTTACAGAGCATTCATGCAGAATCATTACTGAAATCTGACCTGAAACGGAACGGAGTTGCCTGGCAACGGGCACTTCGTTCCGTATTTTTACCGGCAAAATGGAAATACAGACTCTCGAAAAACTTATCAGAAGCCAGAAACTGATTACACCGCTGCTGGTGTTCTCGGGTCCCGAAACTTTTCTTAAAGAAAAAACCTTCGCGTTGATGGTTTCGTCGTTTATCCCCAGAGATGATCAGGCAGACAATGTTTCGCGGGTTGTCAGCAATGCCAGAGAACTGCCCGAAACCCTCAATCTGATTTTCAGCTTTTCGTTCAATCCCAGTCCGCGTCTCTTTTATATTCAGGATATCGATGCAACCCCGGCCAAACAGCGCAAAGAATTTCTTGATCGCCTGCAGCAGGGTGGCATACCTGCCGACACCCTGATTGTTTTTTCGGTTAATGATGGCCGTATTGCGACAGAAATTACCTCCAGATTCAAAGGACAGGCCGACAAAATTGATTTCTGGGCCCCGTTTGCCAACCAGCTTGGCGCCTGGGTCAAAAGAGAAGCGGTCGAGCTTGGCTGCGAAATCAGCGATGAGGCTGCCGACCTGCTGATCGAACTCGCCGGCTCTGACCTTGCGCTTCTGCACCAGGAGCTTGCAAAACTGGCGCTTGCCAAAGCCGGTGGCAAAATAGGCATTGCAGAAGTTAAAACCGGCGTTGCCTACCTGCGACAGGATACTGTTTTCGACTTTCTCGAACATTTTGGCCGACGCAATCCGGTCAAAGCCGTCAGATGTCTCGAAAGTCTGGTAAACCGTGGCGAGGCACCTCAGAAGATCTGGTTCATGCTCTGCCGCCAACTGCGTGAGTTTCGCCTGTTCAACGAAATATCGATTGATCGGCCCGATCTTTTTGAGCCGGTAGTCAATCTACTGCGAAAATACCGCCAGATTGCTGCCAAATCAGACTTTAAAGCAAACCAGGAAAAAAAGAACATCCTCGCCGAAATTCAGAGTCTGGCAGAAAGTATGCCCGAAACAATAGTTTCGGCGCTCGGCCTCAAGCAGCAGCAGAAACTTAAAAATCTGCACCTGGCTCTGAACTTTTCATATCAGGAACTTATCAAAAACTGGCCCCAGATGCTCTCGCTCGACCTGCATCTCAAATCTGGTCCACCAGACCCGGTAGCAGCGCTGCAGAATTTTACCGCAGCCATTCTCTGCGAAAAACCGCTCTAAAGCCATAAACCGGAAGCATGCATACGCACACTTCCGGATAAATGGCTAACAGTTGATCAGTTAATCAAACAAACAAACAGAAAAGCAGATCAGCTCTGCAGTCTATTGATGGCCTTTGTCAGGCGACTGATTTTTCTGGCAGCAGTTTTAGGATGAATAATTTTGTTCGAAGCAGCCTTGGCAAATTTTTTGATGGCTTCTTTGGTTGCTTCTGCCACTTCGCCGGCCGGTTTTTTGGTTTCGGCGGCGGTAATGGCCTTTTTGCGGAGGGTCTTGAGTTCAGACTTTACAGATACCCGCAGAGTGTGGCGGCGGGCGGCTTTGCGAGCATTTTTAGCAGCTGATTTAGTATTAGCCATGACGATCACCTTTCGTAATTCAATATTGGAAAGTCAAGTCTATCACTAATTGAATTAAATTTCAATACCTTTTTTATCTCGAAATCGTACCCCTGCCCACCGACAGGCTTACTGAAGGGTGTACATAAAAAATCCCCGAAGATTTTTTATGTAATCTTCGGGGATTTTCAAACAAAACAGCTTACAAAATCAGGGAATGGTATACGTGCAAAGCACAAAATGTTCTTCGGTCGGGTAAAAACCCATTACCCGGCCATCGGGGCAGACAACTCTTTTTCTCGGAAGGTCGGGAGCAAGGTATGGAATCGTATGAATATCGAGCTCTCCGAGAACCTTTCCGTCTGGAGCGCAGCGATAGAGACGCTCGCGATAAATCTGCCCTTCTTCATGACAGGCAACCAGGCAAAAATAAACATTTCCGACAGCATCGAGGCCCAGTATTTCACCGCCGGCATAGGTAACGCCCGGATGCTTTTCAGTATATGGAAACTTGCCAATAGCAAGTGTCTCTGCCGGTGAAGCGACGGTTCTCAAATAAAGACTGGCATCAAGGTCAGCAATCTCAAGGCCAAAAAGCCTGCCGGATGGGTCAGAGTAAAGACTCAGGCTCTGATCGCCAACCATCTGTTCGGCAAGCTCGCCGTTCTGACTAAATCTGAGAACCGACTGAATAACCGGATGACTCACCAGAAGTTCACCATTCCGATCAAATTCTATGGCACGGGCGCCATTGAAACCTTCGATCGAATGAATCTTGTCACCCTTCGCATCGGTAATATAAATAAAGCCGTCGGCACTGTTAAGAAATGCCATTCTGCCGTCTGGAGCAACTGCGAAGTCGATGACGATTTTTCCGAAGCCTTCGAGAGAAATATTCTTCTCTACGGTTGCATCGGGTTTAAACAGCTTAAGCTGCCGATTGAGAGAATCGAGAACCCAGATGTTACCGCCTTCGACCATGCGAAACGCCCATGGTATGCCATAAGACAAGGCATCAGTGTCCTGGTCCTGGCCACCGACCTGTGAAGATCCGGTGCCAAACGGGATTTTCAGCAGATCTATCGACTCAGAAGCATTAAACATGCTTTTATGATAGATCAGATTGTTAATTGTTTTAAATTCTGTCTCCTGGGCAAACCCCAGGGTGGCGGTCATGATAAGAATTACAAGAAAAAGCTTTTTGAACATATTTCTTTCCTGATTATTTCTTTAAGGCAGCTTGATAGCTGATCTCGGGTTGACATGCTGACCGTTTTTCTTCAACTCAAAATGCAGATGGGCACCGGTTGTATAGATACCGGTATTGTCTGAACGGGCAATTTCCTGGCCCATGCTGACTCGCTGGCCCTGCTTGACAGAGTAACCTCTGAGGTGGCAGTAGAAAGACTCGTAGCCATTATCGTAACGAACTTTCACATAACGGCCGCCACCTGATTCATAGCCGACCGCCACGACTGTACCATCACCGAGGGCGTTGAGTCTGGTGCCGTTCGGAACCGGCAAATCGATGCCATAGTGCATACTGCGGGCGCCCGTGGTCGGGTGAATGCGCATGCCATATTCAGAACTTGCACGAGAAGGCATCGGGGCGCATGGCATTGCGCCAAAGCGACCATTGCCAGCGACAACAGGAGTGCTGTTGCCGGAATTACCGGAAGAAGAGCTTGACTGCTGCCATGGATAGACAACCGGAGTCTGGCCGGCCGGGTTGCCCGGCGTCGAAACATAGTTGGCATGCACATAGGCAATTTTGCCGTTGTATCTGATCTTGTACCACGCACCTTCCCGGCCAAGAACTTCAAGATTATTGCCGTCGTAAAGACTGCCGATAATCTTTCCCCATGGGCCGCTTCTGACGTTCAAAGACGGGCTGACGTGTACAGTGCCTTTGGTGACTTTTTCTTCAGTCGATTCAACCTTTTTGCCGGCCTGAGAATTCAGATATACTTTCTTTTCCTCGAACGGGTCGGCGGCGGTTACAGCAGCTGCAAGCCCACCTGTAAGAAGCATTGCCAGAAATACATTTGATTTTTTCATAGCTGACCTCACTTAATTAGAATCATACATTATACCGATCAAAAAAACTTTAGTTTTTTATCGTTAGCGGTTTTGTTGAATTGCCCGCCTGAAAAAGTTATAATCGGCTTTGAACAAAGTCTAAGACGAAGGGCGCACCCTGCCGTTGAAAAAACAATTTCTCGATCTGCTGAACGAAATTGAATCATTTCCTGACTTTTCTGAACTTCCGGCTCAGATTTCTGAATTGCTACGGCCTTTTTCTGATTTTGCCGGGCTTTCAATCAGATTTTATATTGGTGATGATTATAACTGGAAAGTTTTTACGATAAAACACGGAGCAGAACTGGATTCACAGCTTTTCGACAAGCCACCTCGCAAGCCGAGATTCGATCTTGGCGAAACACCGGCAGAGATTTCACTCTCCGGTCAGCGACAGCTGCTTTTTCAAAGCAGTTTCTACTCTGGCAATGCTCGACTTGGCGATCTGGCCATGCTGATATCTCCCGAGAGCAGTGAGACATATCAGAACTGGCAGACTCTCACCGATGTCATGGCAAAAAAACTCGGCAGCAGATTTCTTTTTCCTGCGCACCTTCTGCCACACCCGATCAATGATCCAGACCGGCTGCTGACTTTTCTGCACGAAACGCAATCGCTGCTTACCAATGGCCGCCGGGTTGATGCATTGCCACCAGGTTTCGAGAAAAAACAGGCAGAAATCTGGTTCAACGAAGACCGGCCGTTTATTGAAGCCTTTTTAAAGCGCCTGCAAAATGAGTTCAATCTGCATGCGGCTTTCATCATTCAGAGCGCTGGCCCGGGCTATTACAATCATCTGGCTGTTATGGCCATCGATGAAGACGAAGAACTGGAAGACAACCTTTCTGAGCTCATTGAAGCTGCTCTTTCACATGACCCGATGCAGGAAATCGCCATCATTTCACGCGCCCAGCTCAAAATCGGGCGAAGCGAATTCAGAGTGGGGTCACCGGCACCGCTTGTTTTCGCCTGTCAGGCCGGAGGCGTAACTTACGGGCATCTTGGCGTGGCTGTATCAGGCCATCAGATACACCGACACGTCAGCCATACTTCTCGCCTGATGCCGATGCTGGCCAACCAGCTGGGCCTGTATTTCAGTCATTTTTATCAGCTGCGCAAAGAAGCGCTGCACGGCCGAATGCTTCAGCAGATAAACCAGACCTGCAATACCATCAACTCGTCAGTAGATATTGGCGCGATACTTTTCAAACTTGTCGAAAGTCTGAATTACCTTTTTGGCCAGTATTCAGGCGCGATTCTGATTTTTTCACGTGAAACTTCAGAACTTGAAATCGTAAATTATCTGGGCGCCAATGTTCCTGAAAACTTTGACCTGGCGACACTAATCAATAATCCTGGGCCGCTAACTGAGGCAATCAACGAAGGCTCAGCTTTCGACAACCGCGACGGTAAATATGATCTTCCCATCAGATACGTTCTGCCGCTCGCCACTACCCCTCAGGCAACATCGATTACCTCAGAATTCATTCCGCTTCGCTCACTCGGCGGAGTAGTATTGTTCGATTCGCCCGTCAACAAGCCTTTAACCGAAGAAGATCTGACGAAACTCATGCCGATTCTTCTCAATGGTATCAGCGCATCATTGCAGGTAGCCTGCAATTATGCAGAAAAGCTCGACACCATCAAAGCGCTTGAAGGTCTGATGGCAAGACTTTCCGACACCGACGCCCTTCTCGATGAAATGATCATTATCATCCGGCGCCTTCTCAAGGTTAACCGCATTTCGTTTCTTGAACTTGATGAAAGTGGCGAATTTTTACGCATTAAAAAGGGGTTTGGGCTTCCACCCGGGATCATCGATAAAACCAAAATCGCCATCGGCGAAGAAATCTCTGGTTACGTCGCGCGGCAGGGCAGATCATACCGCATCGACAACATCGAATCAGAGGGGGTTTTCAAAAAGCGCTCGCTTGAACATTATCTCAACCGCTCGCTCCTGTCGGTTCCACTCATCAACAGCAGAGGCACTCCTGGGCGCAAAGTCATCGGTGTTATCAACGTCAACAATAAAACCAACGGACTGACCTTCACCATGCAGGATCAACAGCTGCTCGAAGGTATTGCCCACCTTGTCGTCACCGCGCTAGAAAACGTAAGGTTTCTTGCCGAACAGCACGAAAAAGACCTGCTTGAAAGACAGCTGAAAGATGCCAAAGACATTCAGATGTCGCTGATGCCAAAGAATTTTACTGATCTGCCCGAAAATCTTGAAGTCTACGGGCAGAGCATTCCGGCCAGGCAGATCGGCGGCGATTTCTTCGACATTTTCAATCTCAATGACGGCAGACTGCTGGCCGTTCTTGGCGACGTCTCAGGCAAGGGAATGCCGGCCGCAATTCTCATGGCTGTTACCAGAATGATCATCTGGTCTGTCGTGCAGGATTGTGCTGACCCGGTTCAGATTATCGAGAAGGCCAACGACAAGCTTTGCAGCCAGCTCGACTCTTACCATTTCGTCACGATGCAGATTGTGGCAATCGACCCGCTTACCGGGGCCTGCGAAATGTCATCGGCCGGACACGGGCCACTGCTGGCAAGACTGAATGCTCAATGCCGCCTCATCGAAAGCAAAAGCGGCCCACCTCTTGGCATCGGCGGCATCAAAGGTGTTTATCACAAGGCCAAGTTCAAAATGGAAGCCGGTGACGCTTTTTTTATGTATACTGACGGTCTCTCAGAAGAACGTTCTGCCTCGGGCGAAATGTTCGGAACCGAAAGAATCAGCTACCTGCTTGGTTCGAGCCCAGACCGTTCGGCAAAACAGCTTGTCGAAACCATGATTGGTGCGATTGAGAACTGGCGAGGTTCAAATGAAGCCCATGACGATCTGACAGTTTTTACTCTCAACTATAAAGGACTCGCAACATGAGGCAGCAGGAACAGCTTAAAACACTTGAATTCCATGCCAGACTGGCAGAAAAAGCAGCAGAGACAGAAGATCTGCACTTGCTGGTCGAAGGAATTATCTCTGAAACTGTGGTGTTTATGAATGCAAGTTCCGGCTCGATCATGGTTTTCGACCCTGAAGAGAACTGCCTCAAACTTTACGTTTCATCGCACCACCCAGGCATGCAGAAAAAGAACCAGCGCGGCCCGGTAGCAAAGGTAGCTCTGAAACACGGAATTGCCGGCCAGGTTTTTGCCACTGGCCGCCCGGTAGTCCTGGAAAGTGCTACCGGCGCAGACAGAGCCATCAAGCTCAGCCGCAAGAATGATTCGGGCTCTTTTCTTTCCGCCCCGCTCAAGCTCCACCAGAAAATGATCGGAGTCATGAATCTCAATCGTAACTCAGACCAGAAAGGTTTTTCAGAAGAAGATCTGGTCAAACTGAAGTCAGTCGACACCCTTATTGCCGGCCTGATCGAAAAAGAAAACCTTCTGCAGACCATAGAAAATAACCGACGCGAGATTGCCAGCCTCTATTCGATTTCCTGCATTCTGGCCAGTAATCGCGATTTTGTCAGCCGTCTGGTCGATTTTCTGGTCAAACTTTCTGATGAAATCGGTCTTGAAAGATCGGCCGTAATAGAATTGAACCCTCAGTTCAGTGAGTCAATTTTCAATGCCAATGGCAGCAATATCGAAATTCTTGCTGCGCATCGACTTGAGCCGTCCAAACTACAGCAGATGGTCGATTCTGTTGCTGCCAGACTGAGAATGCAGCTTCAAAAACCGACAATGAACAATGTTGAAACCGACGAACCAGATGCGCCGCTCACGCTTTCGTTCGAAGAAGAAGATGGGGCACGCGAACTTTTTTGCCTGCCGCTGGTAGTCGAAGACAAGCCATCACATCTGCTACTGGTCAGTCGCCGGCACGTAGCCGAAGATACTCAGCAGGCAATCAGGTATTATCGTTTTCTCTACCTGATTTCACAGAACCTGGCGATGGCAATTGCCCGCAATAAAATGTTTGAGCGCATCGAACAGGACAAACTGCTGCTGATTGACGAATCCCGTCAGAATGAAGTTTTTCTCGACATCAGCAAAGATCTTGCCTCGACGCTCGACCCGGTAACCATTCTGCAGAAGGCCTTCGTCAGATTTCGTGAACTGATCAATTTTACAACAATCGGAATTCTTCTATTTGATGACATCGACAACAATTATCGCCTTTTTGTTCAGCCTGGCGAAAGCATCTCACAGGAATTTCAGGAAAAGCTCGCCGACAACATATTCGAGCTGTTCAGCGACTATCCTGCCGACCCGCCTCTTACTAAAGAAAACTTTCATAAGCCCTCTTTTTTCAACCCGCACAATCCAGGAAACCGGCCAACAAAAAGTTTTAAGCACGTTCTGCACCTGCCAATAATAATCAGCGACCGGTTCAGAGGCCTGATTCATCTTGCGCGTGGCGAAGACAAACCTTTCACCACCAAAGATCTCGACATAACCTCTCATTTTACCGGCATTTTCATTACCAGCATCAAAAATGCCCTTATCCACAAAAGAACCGAGAAACTGGCTTTTACCGACCCGCTCACCGAACTGTTCAATCACCGATATTTTCAGGAAACCCTGGCACACGAATTTATCAGAGCGCGCCGTTACTCAAAGCCGCTCTCTCTTATGGTCATCGACATAGATTTCTTTAAAAAATTCAACGATACCTGGGGGCATCTGGTTGGCGATCAGGTGTTGCGCCACGTCGCCGCCATCTTTAAAAATTCAGTGCGCGAACAGATCGATACAGTCGCCCGTTATGGCGGCGAAGAATTCGCAGTCATATTGCCAGAAACCTCACTCGATGGTGCCAAACTCTTTGCCGAACGTATTCGCAGCAAGGTTGAGCAGGCAAGCCTTAACCACGACGGCAATGAACTTTTTGTGACTCTTTCTATCGGAGTCTCATGCACTCTCGTCACCAATTGTGAAAAAACCAGCGACCTGATTGAAGCTGCTGATGTGGCCCTTTACAAGGCTAAAGAAAATGGCCGCAATCAGGTTTTATCCTACGAAGAAGGCCAGCTGAAACATGAAAAGCACTAAAAAGCGTGCGGTCAATCAGACCGAACAAACCTTCAAAAGACTTTCAAGACTGTCTGATATTTCGATGGCCCTCTCTTCGGGAACGGAATTGAACGATCTTCTCAAAAGCATGGCAAAAACAGCCAAAGAAGCACTCGCAGCCGACGAGGTATATTTCATGCTTCTTAATCGCGAATCTTTTGAGCTGGTTTTTTCTGCCTGCAGCGGCGGTAGAAGGAAGCGTCCGGAACAGGTTCGCTGCCTTGACCGCCGCACAATTATCAATTCTGAAGAAGAATTCGGCTTTGCCCCTTGCACTACCGAAGCTCCCGCAGATTCAGACGAAGAAGCTCCGGTCGGCGAAGCCCTGCTTCTGCGCAACGCTTTTTCGAGCCGCCAGCGCCTTCTTTATTCTGGTGAGATGCATGACCCACTGTTCAAAGACACGCCTTTCACTTCGGCCATGCTGATACCTCTGATGACCAACACTCAGTGCGTCGGGCTTATGGTTACCGGCAACATTGAGCAGAATCGACCATTCAGCGTCAATGACCTCGAAGAAGCGACGGTTTTTGCCAATCTTGCGGCGATGAAAATCGAACATAACGGCCTGCTTCTTGAACGCGAAAACCGCATTCGCGAAATGGAAAAACTGAATGTGCTTGCCAAAAGGTTTTCGTCGGTTCAAACCCTCGAAGGCCTGATAGGACTCTCTTTTGAATATCTTTCACAACTGATTCAGCATGATCTTGGTATAGTCTGCCTTTACAAAGATGACGAAGAAACCAGATACTTCGTCTCGCGGCTGCCTCTGGCACCGTCAAGCCTCGATGGCCTTACCAGCCACATTGACGACATCAGTTTTAAAATCAGGGGTAAAGCCCCGCGCATTACCAGATGCCAACAGCTTTTTCTGCCAGGCCAGAAGACCATGAGCATGGACAAAATCTTCAGGCGCAAGGTTCAGTCGTTTATGACTGTGCCGCTTACGGTTCAGGGCAAAAACATTGGTCTCATCAACCTCAGCGCCACCCGGCAGAAAGCTTTCAATCGCGAGCATCTGCGCACTTTCACTACACTTTCGAATCTGCTGGCAACCGCTATCGAAAATGTAAAAATCCGCCTTTACCTCGAACGCCGTATTGACGAAATTTCGGTTCTTTTCGAGATTTCTCAGTCGATTACCTCAACACTGGTTCTTGACGAAGTTCTTGACTCAATTGTCAATTTCTCCATGGAAATGATGAACGCACTGCGCTGCGAACTGCGCCTGCTCGACCTCACCGGTGAGCTGCTCGAAGTCAGAGCTTCACGGGGTTTATCAAAATCGTTTTTGTCTTCTACTGCCATAAAAGTTGGCGAAGGCATTATCGGCAACTGCTTTTCGCAGAGATTGCCGATTTCAGTGGTAGACGCCCGCAAGGATCCGCGCACCAAATACACGTCACTGGTCAAGCGTGAAAAGCTTGCCGGCCTGCTTGCGGTGCCGATCATGCAGCGCGGCCGCCCGATCGGCGTAATCACAATTTACACCAGCAAACCGCGCGACTTCTCTCAGGATGAAATTGACCTGCTGTCGACCTTTGCTTCACAGGCCAGCATTGCCATCGAAAACGCCAAGCTGTATGCCGAAATGAAGCGCCAGTATCTGTCGATGGTCATGGCTCTGGCGGCGGCAATCGAAGCCAAAGATTCTTACACTCATGGCCACAGCACCAAGGTAATGGAATACGCGGTCAAGATCGGTGAAGAGCTTGGTCTCAGCGAAGATGAAATCGAAACGGTCAGATATGCCGGACTGCTGCACGATATTGGCAAAATCGGGATTAAAGACGTAATTCTCACCAAAGAAGGGCATCTCACCGACGAAGAAATCAACGAGCTGCACCGTCATCCTGAATATGGCGCGTCGATCATGGAAAGGGTCGAGATTCTCAAAGAGATTGCACCACTCACGCTTTATCATCACGAACGCTATGACGGAACCGGCTACCCGCTTGGTCTGAAGGGCGACCAGATACCGCTCGGAGCGCGCATTCTCGCTGTTGCCGACACTTACGACGCCATGATCGCTGACCGCCCCTATCGCAAGGCTTTTCCGTTCGATTATGTGAAACACGAAATGAAAAAGGCCGCTGGAACCCAGCTTGATCCGGAAATTGTTAAAATCTTTTTCGAAATTCTCAAGCGTGAGGGTGTCGGCAACTAGCCATTCTGATGAAATACAGCCCAGCAGAACTGATCGCCCTGCCTCACAATGCTGACCTCGACCATCTCGGTGCGGCAAGGTGTCTGCTGCTTAAATTTCCTGAAGCCAGGATTCTGCACCCGGTCAGATTCAGGCAGAACGCATGGGAATGCGGGCGACGCCTCGACTGGTTCAAAACTGTAAAGTTTGCCGAAGTTGACTTTGCCGCGGTCAGAACAGTTTATCTCGTCGGCCTCGATCAGCCCAGACAAAATCCTGAGCTTGTCGAAGAACTAGCCCGTTTCACTCCGGCAATAAAGGTATTTTCCGATCGCAAACATTCGTTTCCTTTTGCCTGCGAGTCTTTTCCAAATCAGAGCATGAGCCTTACCGCATCGCTGATGAACCAGCTGCACGATGCGGGAATGCGTTTCAGCAATGAAGATATGCAGCTTTTCAAGCTTGCGGTTATCGAAAAGACCTGGGCAGGTCTTTCTGCAAAAATCAGGGCCGAAGACAACCGGGCCCTCAATTTTCTTCAGCGGCAGTTTACCCCGCCGGGCAAGATTGCCAACAGCATTGTCCTCGGGCTGCGCGAAGGGCAGACCGGTCTGTATCACCACATGCTGAAAAATATTGAAGACATTCAACCCGGGCACTGGCCGGTTACGCTGATCGCCGTCAAAACTACCGGTCAGGTTCAGGACATCGAACCGGTAGTCGATACGGTCTGGTCAGACGTTGCCCAGCCGGTGATGTTGATTGTTCTATCGTCCGGCAATTTTTCGCGGGTCTGGGCGCGCAGCAGTATTTCGCAGATCGACTTTTTTGAGGTTTTTAAAGATTTCAGGCCGGCACGCATTCGCCGATGGGTTTATTTTCACTTTTCCGGCGAAAGCCACGAGCAGAACCGACTGCATGTTCTCGGACATCTCAAAAATCACCTTAAACCTGATATGACCGCAGGCGACATCATGTCTGCCTCGCCCCAGCTGATCGACTGGCATTCGACAATTCGCAGCGCCTTTGACATGATGCTTAAATTTAACATCATGTCGCTGATTGTCATGAAAAACCATGAATTTGCAGGCATAGTGACCCGTCGTGACCTCGACCGGGCACTGCAGATGAACCTTCTCGACGCTGAAATCGGCCCGTATGTTCCGACCAACGTGCCGGCAGTCAGCCCGGCCACTCCGGTCAGGGTTCTCAAGAACCTTATGGTCAGATACAATATCACCAGACTGCCGGTTCTGAAAGATTCTGACGTGGTCGGCATAATCACGACGCATGAGCTTCTCAGAGCTCTGCCGGATTATCTGCCAATGCCGCAGGACTTTTTGCCTCTCGCGGAGCAGGCAAACCTTCCACCAGCCCGCGATATTGAAAACCTTTTTAAAAGAGTCTTTTCTCTGCGCATTTTTCATCTGCTCGGCAAAATCGGCAGATTTGCTGCCCAGAAAGGGGTTGACGTATTTGCGGTCGGTGGCTTTGTTCGCGACCTGCTGCTCGAAAGGGCTAATTTCGATATAGATATTGTTGTAATTGGCGATGCCATGCCCTTTGCAGCTGCCCTGAGCCAGGAAATGGCGTGCGAATACAAAGTATTCGACCGCTTTCATACTGCCCGACTCTATCTTGAAGACCTCAAAATCGACTTCAGTTCGGCCCGCATCGAGCACTACTCTGACCCCGGAGCCCTGCCTCAGATTGAATTCAGCGGCCTGTCGAACGATCTCTACCGGCGCGACTTCACTATCAACGCACTCGCGTTATCATTGAACCCGGAGCATTTTCTTGAAATAAAAGATTTCTTCGGTGGTTACAACGACCTTCTGCAGCGCCGCATCCGCATTCTTCACTCTTTCAGTTTTCTTGAAGATCCCACCCGCCTCTACCGCGCCGTTCGCTTTGCAGGGCGCTTCAATTTCACTCTTGAGCAGGATACCCGCCGGGCCTTTGAGCTGGCCATCAGTCGCGAGGCAACTTCGCGCCTGTCACTGAAGCGTATCGGTGCCGAAATCTCAAAGTGCCTGAACGAAGAAAAGCCGCAGCAGGTAGTTGCCGAGTTGTTTTCTGAAGGTCTGATGCTTAGTCTGAGCCAGGAACTAAACGACCCTTCGATTCTGCCTGGTCGATTCAAGCTTATTAGAGGCCTGGTCAAGCGATTTTCGGTGCTGAACGAAGAGATCGACATCGAAGCGATCTACTGGGCCGGTCTGTTGTCACTTCTTCCGATAGACGGCTCTTCCTCGATTCTTGATTCGATCGGCACCCCGCATAATCGCAGACAAAAGGTAGTCGAAACACTTAATGCCATGCGCTCTGTACCGGTTCAGCTGAATCGCATCGAAGAATCTGACCACATCGGGCTTTTCAAATTGCTCGACAGCTTTTGCCTCGAAGCTCTGCTCGGGCTGATGGCCTATTCCCTCGACAAGCGCAATGCCCGCAAAATTCTTTACTTTATCGGCCAGCTACGCCATACCCGACCGCTGGTTAACGGCAAAGACCTTATCAACGCCGGCATAAAACCGGGCCCGCATATGCGCAGAATATTCGATCATATCACTACAATGCGCTTGAATGGCGCTAAAATGACGCACGAGGAGGAAATGGAAATTGCCAGAAGGCTTTACCAGAATATATAATTTTCGCCCACCGGGTGGCATGCCGCCTGAATCTTTTGCCAGACTGCTGCGTTTTGGCTGCCTGATCGGTTTTCTACTGTTCGTCAGTTTTATGCTGCAGGGAATCGGCTCGCTACTGTCTTCTGGCTTTCGTCTGCTGGTTCTGATACCGGTCATTCTCATCTCGCTGACTTTTCATGAGTATGCCCACGCCAGAATGGCAGATTTTCTTGGCGACCCCACCCCTGAACGCATGGGCAGACTCAGTCTCAATCCCCTCGCCCACCTCGATTTTTTTGGCACTCTGTTGCTGTTCTTCACGAACTTTGGCTGGGCAAAACCGGTAATCGTCGATCCGTCAAATTTTCGCGTGCCTCAACGGGCAATGCTTTCGGTAGCACTGGCCGGGCCGGCCTCGAACTTTTTTCTGGCCTTCATCGGAGCCATGAGCCTGAAAGGACTGGCTGAGATCGTAAAAATAACCATGTTACCCCCGATGGCCGTATTTCTGCTGATTCAGGTATTTGAAACCCTGATAGTCATCAACCTCAGTCTGGCCCTGTTCAATCTTCTTCCGATTCCGCCCCTCGACGGTTCAAGAGTGGTTTCGTATTTTCTGCCCGGCCGCTACCGCGCTCAATATCGCCAGTTCGAAGAGCTGGCACCGATGCTGCTACTGCTTCTTTTTGCTCTCGGCGGTCTCGGCCTTGTACTCTCGCCAGCAATCGAAGCCATCTATGGCATGCTGTTGAATCTCTTCAACAACCCTCTCAGAGATCTGCTGATTTATCTGAAAACCTTCTCATCCGGTGGTTCTTACTATTAAACCATAACAAAAATGCCCCCGTTACCGGGGGCATTTTTATGATGGGCAGTTTATGCAGCCGGGGTTGGATTGTAGGGATTCGCTGCCGCCGGGCGTGCAGCGAGTTCGCGGTCAATCATAAACATGCCGCCGGGTGCGTTGCCAGTGAGATTGATCATGTCAATAACAGCTTTGGCTGCGGCTTCTTCTTCGACCTGTTCACCGACGAACCAGTTGAGAAAGTTGACGGTTGAATGGTCTTTGAGAGTGTAGGCAAGATCAACGAGGTTATTGATGCATTCTGTAATGTGGCCTTCATGTTTGAGAGCTTCTTCAAACACCTGTTTTGCAGACTTCCAGGTCTTGGGCGGCGCTGCAATGGCTTTGAGTTCGGATTTTCCACCTTTTTCGGCGATATAATTCATGAATTTAACGGCATGGCTGAATTCTTCAAGGGCCTGGTTCCGCATCCAGTGCTGCAGACCGGGCAGGCCTTCGGCGGCAGCATATTCTGCCATAGCCAGATAAAGGTAGAAAGAATACATTTCTTCTTGAACCTGATTTACAAGAGCTGTTTCCATTTTTTTTGCAAGCATTTCATTTCCTCCACAACAATGTCATATTAATTACCACTCAAAAAGTATCATTTTAAAGACAAAACTGCAAATACTTTTTGGCAAACGCCTCAATTGCGGTCATCATAAGTTTGAAAGAGCCTGAGAATCATGTCAGACGAGGTTTCGTCATGATGCCGCAAAACCCTTCTGACCAGCTGCGGTTTCTGTTTCAGCCGCTTCAGAAACCTGGCACCGGCAATGCAATGCCGGGTGTTGGCAAGCGGCAAAAGAACTTTAACAACCTTGAAGAAAAGTGTCGGTCGGGTTATCGCCTTGCCGATATCATGCACCAGAGCAAGCTCAAGCAGTTCAGACCGCTCACTTTCACTCAGACGGCAATCACGGTTGATATCAGACCAAACCCTCATGACATGAGCCTTTTCAGATTTGCGCAGTCTGCCGAGCTCTGCTTTTATAGGCTCAGGCAAGCTTGTAATCGCATTTTCCCACTCGCATCTCTGCAGTTCTGGAAACAAAACCTGTTTGAACTGCCAGATCCGATATACAACTCTCTTAAACAGGCGTCGCAACATTGCAATCACTTGAATCTCGCGGGCCAGAGTTTCTGCAACCGTTCAGCCGTCTGTTTTTCGCGACCATGGTCGGTTGGCTGATAAAAACTGGCCGGCTGCATGCCTTCAGGAAAATAATTCTCATCGATGAAACCGCCCTTAAAATCATGCGGATACCGGTATTCACGGCCATAGCCCATCTCTTTCATAAGGCCGGTGGGAGCATTGCGCAGATGATAAGGCACAGAAGGTTCCTGCCCGTTTCTGATTGCCTGCTTGACCATCTTTTCGGCCTTGTACAAGGCGTTGCTTTTCGGTGCAGCTGCCAGATAAACCGCCAGATGCGCAAGAAAAAGGTGGGCTTCAGGCGGGCCGACAAATTCGTAAGCCTGAGTCGCCGACATTGCCAGGGTCAGCGCAAAAGGATCGGCCATACCCACGTCTTCAGAAGCGAACCTGATCATGCGGCGCAAAATGAATTTACAGTCTTCACCACCCTCGATCATGCGATAGAGCCAATAAAGACTGGCATCAGGGTCTGAACCCCGCATAGACTTATGCAGAGCCGATATCAGATTGTAATGCTCTTCACCACCCTTGTCATAGCGCAACATTTTGCTCTGAAATGTTTCAGCCACAAGATCGGGCCCAACAGCCGGAGCTTCCGGCTGTTGCTGCCGGGCGACCTCACAACAGGTTTCAAGCACGTTCAGAGCGATGCGGGCATCACCGGCCGCCATCATTGCAATTCTTTCGAGACTGGCTTCATCAACCAGCACCTTTGGCGGTCTCTGCAATTTTTCATCGCAGTCCATGGCCCGCAACAGGATAGTTAACAGTGCCGAAGCTGAAACTGGCTTCAAAACCAGCACCTGACAGCGCGACAGCAGGGCTGAAACGACCTCAAAACTTGGGTTTTCGGTCGTTGCACCAACAAAGATCACCAGCCCCGATTCAATGTGAGGCAGAAGTGCGTCCTGCTGCGCTTTGTTGAAACGGTGAATTTCATCGACAAACAGCATGGTTTTGCGCCCTGAAAGTCGCCTTGATTCAGCAGCTCTGTCAAAGGCCGCCTTCAGGTCTTTAACCCCGGAAGTGACGGCAGAAAGCTGTATAAATTCTGCATCAGAGTGGCGGGCCATGACTCTGGCCAGCGTCGTCTTACCACAACCCGGGGGCCCCCAGAGAATTATTGAACCGCTCAGGCCAGCCTGCAGCAACATTCTCAAGGGCCTGCCCTGGCCAAGAATGTGTTCCTGACCAAGAATATCTTCAATACTGTCTGGCCGCATACGGTCAGCCAGAGGCTGGTATGGTGCAGTAATCTGAAGATTGCCGCTTGCGAACGAAAACAGGTCAGTCATCGACTTTTTCTCCGGCCGGTTTTTCGTCAGTAACATCAGTATCAAAAGAACTTACCTGATCGAGGTCGGCTTCGCTCGGCTTGGCGATAACCTCGATCACTTTCCAGGTTTTTCGCCGATAGGCGAGTTCGGTTTCGCGTGCCAGCTGATGCAGACCTTTGCGCGTCATTTCCATTTTAGGATAAATCATCAGTTTCTGACTGGTAATAAAAGCAGGATTTCTCAGAGGCAGACGTTCCTGAACCCAGACGAGAAAATCGGCATTACTTAACAGGGTTGTTGCGGTGGCAACATCGAGGCCGCCGGATTCCTTTCTGATGAATTCAGGCACGCTGTTATTCTTCTGATAGCATTCCGGACAAGGCTCCAGACCGCTCAAGCCTTTAACTGAATCAATCCATATTCTCTCAGTACCGCTGGCCCAGATGCATTCAAGAAAAGGATCATGGTAAAATGTCCCGGTCTTTGTCACCCAGGCGATGGTTTCGGCATCTCTTTTTGCCTGCCTTTTAACCGGGGCCTGATCAAAACCAATAATGTCAGGCAGATCGCCTGGTTTATCTGAAGAAACGCCTGTCTTCTCACCTGATCCTGAAAAGACGCCGGTTAGAATTCTCTGCGCCTTCAGTGACCGGCGTTTTTTTTGCCCTTTAGCCGGAAAAATGTATCCCTCGGCTCTGGCATCGATTATCTTCAACTCTTTGCCTGAACTGGCAATTGCCGGACTATTGGTAATCACCACGTCACCGGCTTTGTTTTTCACCTCGACAACCTGAGCCCAACCCGGCATTTGAGCACCTGCAATACAAAGCAGAATACTGCAGAACAGCTTGAATCTCATCTGGATTCCTTTCAAAAAAGTTGTGAAGTCATTATATCACAGCCTCGGAATCGCGACATTCGACGTATTTGTTTCTCTTGAGCAGTTACCAAATTAATTTCCAAAACAGAAAAACAGGCTTAATGAATTAAAAACTCGACATAGGTTAAAGGTTGGGGTAGACTTCGACTCCTATGTCAGCAGAACTTGAACAGGCTGCAAAGGAGCACCAGTCTTCGACTTCATGGGCCCAGAGACTCTATCTCGCCGGGCTGTATCTTTACGCTTTCACCTGCCATTTTTCCATTTCAGCCTCACAAACGAGTCTGGCTCTCGCATTGATAGGCTTCCTGGGTCTTTGGGCGACCGGAAAAACCAGACCCGAAAAAACGCCACTCGATCTTCCGTTTGCCTTTCTCGCCACTACCGGTCTTCTTTCAGTTTTCAGAGCAGAAGACCTTTCGAGAGCAATGCCTGAAATGAAAGTTTATCTGATCATTTTCTGCTTTTATATCCCATACTGGTATAAACTTTCTGACAGACAGCTGATGAAAATTTTCGGGGTCTTTGTTTCTTCTGCGGCCCTGGTAGCAATAGTTAACAGTCTCAGAATGCCTTACCTCGAACTTCCGGGAAACCGCGCAAAAGGTTTTTATTCAATGTCCATGACTTTTGGCGAATGTCAGGCCCTCGGACTGTTATCAGCAACAGTACTGTTCGGTTGTATTCGCAGGAGTTTTATCGGAACGGCACTTCTGGTTCTCGCCACAGCTTCAACCGCTTACTCAGTATTGTTTTCAATGGTAAGAAGTGCATGGATAGGGTTGTCTGTCGGTTTAACAATTCTTTTTTTCAGATTCCCCAGACGAACGGCAGTTGTAATTTTAATCATTCTCGCGGTGGTGTCACCATTTCTGTATGTCAACCCAGACATTCGCGACCGCATCGTTGGTCTTGATCCGAAAAAGACTGCCGATCTTGGCAGCATGCAGATAGACAATCTGCCGGAAAATGGTTCACTTCAGGCCAGTTATTACCGCATGACGATCTGGTGTCGGGGCTTTAAGATGCTGGAAAACAACTACCCATTCGGTGTTGGCATAAACAATGTCAAGAACTGGTATCAGAAACTTGCATCTGAATACGAGCACCAGAATAAGCTCATCTGGGGCCATCAGCACAATAACTTCATGCAGATATTCGCGAGTTCTGGCTATCTTGGGCTTATCGCCTTTTTCAATTTTATCATCGCGACCCTGGTATTTGTCTGGAAACCGGTCAGAAATGGCGAGACTCCGGCCATGCTATTGAATCGAGGAATATCTGCGATATACATCTGCTTCATTGTTTACGGTATTGGCGAGTTCAGCTGGGGAGATGAAGAAGTGACAATGATGGCATTGTTTCTTGTCGGCCTGCTGATGAATCCTCATCCGGCAGCGACTTCTTCTGATTCCTTGCCACAGACCGCCACCACATCATAAAAGGATGCGAGAGAGACCGGGATTCCTGCTGCAACGACAAGCAGATTCAGCATGCTGGCATTGAAAAGACTATCGTCAAAATTTGGAAAAAACACGTTCATGCCGCCAGAAAAAACTATAACAAAGCCAAATGCGGCAAAAATGGCCTGTAAAAGAGAGTTGTCGCGAATTCCTCCTGAAAAAGCCTCCGTATGCATCCACATGCTTATTATTGCCGGCACCGAAGCTACTGCCAGCCATATTTTCCAGATACCAATCCAGGTTTGAGCACTACCGGCATTTGCAAGAGACCAAAAGTAAGGCAAACAGGCAAGCATTTCGTCTGGAATCCAGAAAAGAGGTCGCCCTTTCTTTTTTCGCCAGAAAAACAACCCGGCAATAAAAATCAGCTGAAAAATTATCATTACTGGCCGGTGTAAAAGCAATAAACCTTTAACAGACCAGAGAAGAAAAGCGGCAATATATACCATCGCAACTGCTCTGGTCATAAGATTCCAGAAATCCCTTCTCTGCTTAACCATGAACGCCTCGCAATCTAAGTGTATTCTGATATATCATATCTATTCGCTCAGAGAGGGTCTGAACCGAATATTTTTCTGCCCATTTTTGCCTGAATTCATCCGATAGTTTTGCGGCTGCTTCAAATGAGTTATTAACAGCAACTGCAAGTCCTGATGTAAAATTCTGCAGATCGTTGGCGAGCAAAAACCCTGTATTGCCGCTTTCAAGGACCTCTGCCACTCCACCGACGTTCGTTGCGGCCACCGGGCAGCCAGAAGCAAGCGCCTCGATGATGACGACCGGCGTTCCTTCATTTTTAGAACTCAGCACCAGAAGGTCTAAATCAGCGTAGATCTCTTCGATATTATTTACCAGCCCGCAAAAATGAATTCTTTGTGCCACGCCAAGGGAAGCGGCAAGATTTCTAAGTTCCAACTCCAGTTCGCCGCCTCCAATGACTGCCAGATGCAGTTGAGGCATTTTACCAGCCAGTTCGGCAAAGGCTTTAAACAACATGGCATGATTCTTAACAGGCACCAGCCGTGCAACAATTCCCATAAGGAAGTGATTTTTCGGCATATCTAACAATTTACGCCAGCCGGTTGAATGCCTCGGAATCATCAGATTTTTATTAAGATCCAGGCCGAGAGCTACAGTCTCAATCTTTCTGCTGCCGTTTAAACCAAGCCTTTGCGACAGTTCGCCTGCCAGAGACGGGGTCAGGGTTATTAACCGGTCGGTTATACCTGCCAGAAATCTTTCAACCCCGACAATCAGCTGTGAAACTGGCTGAGAAAAATAACCGCTGAAGATAAAGCCATGATAAGTGTGAAAAATCGCCGGAACGCCGCAGAGAACAGCCGCAAGTCTGCCTAAAATACCAGCCTTGGTGGTATGAGTATGGACGATATGTGGTCGAAAAGACCTGATCTCGCGCACGATCTGTTGAAACGCCGCAAAATCTGACAAAGGCATAACCGGCCGATCGAGTCTTGCAACAATTGCCGGATCGACGCCATAACCATGTGCAAGATCGAGCATACTGCCCTCGGCAGACTCTGGGATACCGACCAAAAGGCGGGTTTCATAGCCATATTTTTGCAGACAGGCGGTCAAGTTAATAACATGCCGTGATGGCCCGCCGCAATTCATGCGGCTGAGCACCCTCAACACCCTGATTGAACTTGAAACTGTATTTTTCATTATTTTTGCGCTTTATACTGCCACAGCCACAGAGTATTTTTCAAGAAAATCAATTGTTATGCTATAATGTCGAAAAAATGATTGTGGAGGCTTGTGCATGCTACATCAGGCTGTTTATCAACATCCCGGTTTTGCCGGAATTGCACAGCATTATTACGCAGAACTGGTCAGCCGCAACCCCGTGCTTGCCACCTGGCTTGGCGAACACAGCTTCGACGGTCTTCTTCCAGAAACCGGCGCAGAAGCGGTTGAAAGAAACATCGCCTTCCTTCGCGACCTGAAGACGGCTTTCTGCACATTACCAGAAAACGATCTGAGTATCGATGAGCAGATCGACCGTCAGGCGATCATTCATTTTGCCGAACAACAGCTTTTTCTAGACGAAGATCTGCAGCGCTGGCGAACCGGCCGCGATCTGGCCATGAACATCGGCGACGCGATTTTTCTTCTCTTCATCAGAGATTTTGCTCCCCTTTCTGAGCGCGTCAGATCTATGATCAGCAGGTTAAAAGCGGTTCCGGCTTTTCTCATGAGCGGCCGCACCATTTTTCAGAAGGTCTCTCAGGAAAAGGGCGAACTCTGCCTTGAGTCTGCGGCCAAACTGCCAGCTTTTCTCGCAACGATCGAGGCTAGTCTGCATCGCCACATTCTGCCCGACCTGTTGCAGGAATTCTCAAGAGCCGCCGCGAATGCGATCAAAGCCATCGATGATTACAGTCACTGGCTAAAACAGGCAATTATGCCAAAAGCAGAAAAAGAACAGACTCTCGGCATGGGTCCATTTCAAGCATTGGTCAGCAGTCGCAGGATCGGCATGACTCCGGCTGAAATAACCGACCTTGCCCGGCAGCTTTTTCAAGAATCAACCAGGCAGCTTGAAGCCCTCAGCTGCGTTATTCTTGGCGAATCCACCGGTGAAGCCGCTGGCGCCCGCCAGGATGCACAGAAACGGATCAACCGGCACGCCCCGACCAGCTTCGAACAGGTTCTTGCCGTTTATCGCGAAAATTTGAGTCGCACCCGCGCCTTTCTTGAATACAGCAATTTTGCCACACTTCCCGCCGATGAAGAGCTCGAAATCATCGAAACACCGGCATATATGCGACATATCATCACCTCTTCCGCCTATTTTGCTCCCGAAAGAAAATCTGCAGTACAGCGCGGTTTTTATCTGATAACCCGCGACGACAGTATGCTGTCTGCGCGTCACAACTATGCCGAAATAGCCAATTCGGTCATTCACAAGGCCTACCCCGGGCACCATCTGCACCTGGCAACCCAGAACCAGCACCCCGGAATTCTGCGCTCATTCACCGACTCTGCAGAAATGATCGAAGGCTGGGCAAGTTACTGTCAGGAAGCGGTGCGCGAAAAAGGCTTCGAAACTTCTTCTGAAAGCCTGTTCGTTCAAGCATTCGATAAAGCCAGAGCGGCTGCTCTGCTTAAAACCGAAGTGAAGCTGCAGACGCGAAGCTGGACCAGAGAAGACGCTGAAAACTTTCTGGTCAACCGGGCGCGCTTCGAAAAAGAAGCAGCCAAAGGCGAAATCAGGCGCATCATGCAGCGACCGTCGCTTTATTCAGCTCGATTAACCGGCCATCACCAGATTCTTCTGCTGAAAAATGAACTGCGCAGTTCATTTTCGCATGATTTTACTGACAGAAGCTTTAACGACCTGATATTATATCAGGGTGGAATTCCGGTGCATCTTGCCCGGCAATACTTCCCGGAGCTGATGAAACAACAGCTTAAATCACTTAATCGAGCCTGATAATGCCTTTTAAACAGCAACTATTTGTACCAAACAAGCGCGAATACATTACTGGTCTCAGCCGCCCCTCTGTCGACTGCATCATCTGCTCGATCGTCAACGATGAGCCAAGTGTCAAAAACCTGACCATCTGGAAAAACGAGACGGTGGCGGCCTGCGTCAACCTCTACCCATACAATGCAGGGCATCTGCTGCTTTTCCCACTGCGGCACATTGCCGATCCCAGACAGCTCAACCCTGAAGAACACAAACAGATGCACCAGCTCCTGAGCGCATCAATGGACCGCCTTGAATCAGTCTATCACCCGCTCGGTTTCAATATCGGCTTCAATATCGGCGAAGCCTCGGGTGCAAGCATCGAACATCTGCATCAGCACGTCGTTCCGCGCTATCATCGAGAACTCGGGTTCGTCGACATAACCGCCGGGGCAAAAATCATCATTGAAGACCCGCAGGTCACTTTGAACAAGCTTAAAGACGCTTTTGCCGACCTTAAATTTTGAGCCTGCCAGCTCTTTTGTACTATGCTATAATTCTCTGGCAATTTGAATAAGGAGATACCTGAAATGATCAAAAGAGGAATTACCATTCTGATGGCCGCTTCTGCCATCACCGCTACCTGCGCTTACGCGTCGCCCGAAGGCGATCTTAAATACATGGGTTACTCTCAGGAAATGGTCAGCGAAGTTCTTTCTGCCACCGGCTGCGAGCCGGCAAAACCAGAAACCGCCGCTACAACCGAACAGGATGAAGCCAATGCCAACCTTGAGCAGCTGAATGAGCTTGGCGTTACCAGATCACTCACTCCGACACTCGAAGACCGCTCAGGTGCCATTCGTGACGAAATACTCACCTACTGGGATAAAATGTCGCCGGCCGCCAACAACGTTCAGCCCATCAGCTCAGAAACCAGAGCTCTTATCGAAGCCAACATTCGCACCGCTCTCGAAACCGCCGGTTATTCGATTGTGCAGCTGAGTCTGGTCGACCTGCCCGAAGGCAGTCTTAAAAATATGCTCAGAGCTATTGTTCGAGTCACAAGACCTCTTAAAACCCGCAACTCATATAAAGAAATTCAGGGCAATCTTGCCGAAATCAAGAAGCTCTGCATGGAAGCCGGTTCCATTGACGGCGTTGTCTATCTGTCTGAAATGACCACTTTCGTGGCCGAAAACCCCCGTAATAACTATTACTACGAAAAGACTATTCTCAACCCCTGACCTTATGAATCAGGCATCTGGTCTGCTGCCGGATGCCTGATTACAGGAACCCCGAATGAGCATTTTAGCCTCACCCAGACAAACAACCCGCATGATGGTTTACGCGATGATCTGCACTCTGGTCATCGCGTTCGGTGCAATTGGCGCGGTTCTGGCCGGCAACGTCGCCGAGCAGTATTCACTGATGGGCCTTTTTTTAGGCTCAGCTCTCGGGGCCTTCATCTCGGTTTATGAATCAACCATCGTCGGGTCGATTGCCGGCATGCTGCTCGGCCTTCTGGTTGGCCCGCTGGTCTTTTATTTCATCGACTTCGAAACTGCATATCTGACTGCATTTGTTCTCGCGCTGCTTGGCGCCATCATGGGCGAACCGCTGGCCGCCTTCTGGCGCGAAGCTGATTCAGAAGATTCCGATTCTGAAACAGAAGCTTCTGACACGCCGGAGAACGACAAATGAGCGTTATCAGACTGATCATGGTCGAGAATAACCAGACGTTTTCGGGGCATATTCCGTCGTCGTCGATTTCGGCCGTGCTCTGGGCCATCGCTCAGGGTTCAAAAGATACCGAAACTTTCTGGCACACCGTTGCCGACATGGACCCGGGGCTCAAAGAACATTTTTTCACGAACAAGGATGATTCACCGCTGCTTGAAGGTTACGATGATGGCTTGCTGGTCATCAGCTGGGAATACCAGTGCATCGAATCTTTTCAGGTTTATCAGCCGCTGCGTCATCACGGCAGTGTGATCAGACATACCGGCAGTTACCTGGACGAAGAGTCCGAGCCGGTTGACTTTTCGATCAGCAACGACTGGAGCATCATAGATCATCATTTTGAGGAGAGCAGGCACTGAGCATGGTTAATTGTCAGAGTTGTGGCGCTGTTAACAATGAAGAATCACTGAGCTGTATTGCCTGTAATCGCACCCTGCTGGTGGTCTGCCCCCAGTGCACATCGCGCAACCCCGTGTCGGCAGCGGTATGCAATCAGTGCGGCCGCATTCTCGAAGAAAAAAATGACCCACGCATTCTCGAAAAAAAGCTTGGCGACCCGGTTGCCGAAATGTATGAACCGCGCGTAAAAAATGCCTTTACCACCTTTTACCCGAAAGAAGCCTTTTTAAAGGTAATTCTCGGCGGTTTTTTCTTTGCTCTGGTTTATATCAGCCAGATTTTCAGCGGGCACCCTTTTCTTCTGCTCGCGTCAGGGCTGATCAGCGGCATTGTCGCACTCTGGGGCCTGGTTGAAATAACCTTCTGGGTTATCGAAGACAACGAAATCAATGAACCCGCAGGGCATACCAGCAGCGAAGCAGCTTTTCCGAAAGCATATGCCCGCGGCCTCAACAATGCCCTCGAATCATTTGAAGAACTTGACCGCGAAATTTCAACCGCTGCCACCGCAGAGCGCCCAGAAGAATCACTGTTAACCAGTGAAGAAGAAGCCATGCTTACCGGTGACGCCCAGGAAGCACCTGCAGAAAAAGCAAAACCTGAACCGGTCAAAAAATTCGAAACCCTGGCTGAATTTCTCTCTGACGGTATCGAAAAAGAAATTGAAAGCACAAAAGAAAAGGTTTCGCGGTCACCCGACAACTATGCGCTGCTGCTTCGACTGGCTCAGCTGCACGAAGAGCGCGGCGAAATTTCGCTGGCACTTGAAAACCTCGAAAAATGCCTGAAATTCGAACCCGACATCGCCGAAGTCTATCTTTATCACGGTGTGCTGCTGCGGCGTAACAACAACCACGATCAGGCAAGAAAGTCTTTTGAAAAAGCGCTTGAACTTAACAGATTTCTGTCAAAAGCTTTTTACCAGCTCGGCATACTCGAGCGCAGTCTCAACAATCTTCCAGAAGCCCGCAATCAGCTGCAGAAATGCATTCAGCTCTCGCCGGACGACCCATACGCCCATTACCAGCTCGGCATGATTTATCGCGAACTCGGCGAAACCAGCCTGGCCCTGATGGAAATCCAGCGCGCCACCATTTTGCACCCGACCGATTCATACGGGCACAGCAAGCTCGGGCAACTGTATCAGCAAACACGGCAATACGAGCATGCGGTTTCTTCATATTCGCAGGCGCTCAGTCTCAAACCCGGCGACCCATTTGTGCTCGAACGGCTGGCCGAAGTTCTCGCCGCCAAAGAACTGTATGAAAAATCTGCAGAACTTTTTCAGGAAGCGCTGGCGCGCCAGTTTCACCCCTCTGTCGCCACCATGATCTCGTTCGGCAAAGTACTGCGCAAGCTTGAAAATTTCGAAGAACTCGAAAAGATCACCAATGAAGTTCTCAGACTTGAACCAACTAACCATGAAGCGGGCTTTCTCAAGGCAATGGCGATGCTCAAACGGGGCCGCACCATCGAAGCCCTCGGCCTGCTCGAAAAACTCGTCGAAAACCCCGCCGTCAGTTACGAAGCCTGGCTTGAACTCGGCAAACTCTACCAGGCCGACAACCACCCGGAAAAAGCGGTTTCTGCATTTATCAGAGCTTCAACCTGCGCCCCCGACCAGGCAGGTATCTGGAACAACATCGGCATACTTCTTTCGAACCAGAAAGCCTATGAAGAAGCCCTGAAAGCCTTCAGAAAAGCCGCAAGCTTTGACTACACTGACCAGCAGATTTCAAGCAATCTCAAGGCGATTCAGAAAAAACTGGAAGCCAGCTGCAATCGAATTATAGAAGCCCGTCGCGAAACTCTCGAAAAATCCCCCGACGACCTCGAAGCCTATCTTGAAATGGGCAGAGCATTTGAAGTGCTGCAGAGGCCAGATGAAGCGATGATGACCTATCAGCGCCTTCTGTCGATCAAGCCCGATTATATACCAGGGTTGATGTGCTATGCCGAGCTGCTGCGCAACCGCGGCAAACTCAAGATGGCAATGCGCTGCTACCGTGAAATCATCAAAATCGACCCCGAAAATGCCGACACCCACATGTTTATGGTTCAGGCCAATCTGAACCTTGGCTTTCTCAACGAAGCACTGCGACATGCGGTTATCGCCCAGAAAATATCTCCCGACGACCCGCGCGTCCATTTCCTGCTCGGCAAAATCTATTTTGCCAAGGGCCTCGCACCAAGAGCTCTCAAGGAATTCTCGATCGTAGCTTCTGCATCGACTGATCCGGACATGATCAGCTGGGCAGAACTGATGCGCCGCCGCCTGGCAAGGACAAACTGACTGTGAAAAAATTTATTCCGCTGATTCTGTTTGCATCTGTTACTGCATTTACACCTGCAAAGGTCTGTCTGGCTCAGGATTTTCAGCCCCCCGGCTCTGAAGTCTCCGTAAGGGATCTTCTTGAAGGCTACAAACGGGCACCGAAATCTGACACCTATTATCTTATGGCTCTTTCAGAAGCCCGCAAAGGCAATATAGAGGCCGCCGAAAAAGCTATCAGAACCGGCCTGCAGATCAATCCGCGCAATACCAGACTGATGAATCTCAAAGGCGCTCTGCTTACCCGCCAGGGCAAGCTCACCGAAGCGAGAACCCTATTTCTTACCGTTCTGCAGCTCGACCCGGAAGATGACTATGCCAACACCTCACTGCGGGCCGTTGAGCGCACTCTTCAGCCCGCCCGCAAAATTCAGCCGATGATCAGCAAAACGCCAACTGCGCCGGCGTCTGACGCCCCGTCGGCACCGGTTCTTGTCAAATCGGTGCAAACCGAAACGAAAATTCTCGAAGCCACCTATTTTATCGAGATGAAAGCAAAGCAGCAGTGCTACCATGCAATGGCGTTGATCAAACGGGCACAGGAAGCCTTTGCCGCCGCCAACCCCAAACGCAAAGACGAATTTTCAACGACAAACCTTGCCAAAGACGGTTTTCTTACCTCAGTGCCGGTATGCCCTGCCGCCGGTGTTTACGGCTGGAAAAACAACGATGTTGAATGCGACAAACATGGGTCACTTTCTGCTCTCGGAGCCGAAGTTAACAACGTTTTCGGCGAATTCAACAACGGCATGCGCGCCAAACTGAGTCGCAACTATCTCGACGCCCTGCGGTCTTTCGAACAGGTCGTCGTTCTCTACCCGCGCTGGGCAGAGGCTCATTATCAGATGGCCGACACCCTGTTCCGCCTCGGCGAAACCGACCCGGCGATTGCCTCGCTGCGCAACTGCCTGAAACACGAGAGCGATAACATCGATGCCCAGCTGCTGCTCGCGAATCTATATTTCAAAAAAGGGCAGAAAGACGCGGCTCTCGGCATTCTCGACAAAGTCAGCAGTGCTCACAAAGGCACAGTTTATGGTCTGGCAGCCCGCAGTATTGCCGGCTCGATCAGATCTGGCCGAAATTACTATGAAATTTTTCCGCCCAACTGAAGCATGAAAAAACCGGTCAAAAGCCTCGCTTTCATCTGCCACCCGGCCCGCGAATCGATCCCGCCGCTTCTGAAATCGCTGGTCGAATGGTGCGAAGAAAATTCAATTCAGGTGCGCATGACCACGCGCATGGCACGAATCATCGAGCGACCCGAACTCAGCATGGCGACCCATGAAATGGCCGCTCATATCGATATGGTTATCGTTCTCGGCGGCGATGGCAGCATTCTTGAAGCGACAAGATCATTTGCGGCCGATGGACTGCCGATCGCCGGGATTAATATGGGGCATCTTGGCTTTCTGACTCTTGAAGAGCCAGGCAATGCGGTAGAGTTCCTCAAAAAAATCCGTGACGGCAAATTCCGCATCGAGAATCGTATGATGCTGAGTGCCACAGTCAGACGCAACGGCAAAAAAGTTTTTTCCGGCATCGCTCTTAATGACGTTGTCATACAGAAAGAGCCAATGCTGCGGGTTATCAACATCAACGTGTCAATCTCTGGCTGCGTCATCAATACCTATCACGGCGACGGACTGATCTTTTCAACACCCACCGGTTCGACCGCCTATTCGCTCTCTGCCGGCGGGCCAATTGTGCCGCCCTGGGTCAGCGTCATCATCCTGTGCCCTCTCAATTGCCATACCTTGAGCGCCCGACCAGTTATCACTTCAGACCAGGAAGTTCTGACAGCCAGGGTTGGCTGCATTCACTCGAAAGTAGATCTCGTTCTTGACGGTCAGGAAAGCTTTCGCCTTCAGGATGGCGATGAAATAGATATCTCACGGGCTCAAGAACTGGCCCGCATCGTAGTTTTTCAATCACGCAACTTTTTCGAGGTCCTGCGCAAAAAAATGAAGTGGGGCTGATACAGGAGCTACAACTATGAATTACCGCCACAACATTTTCTTTATTATCTTTGCCTTCGTTTTTTCAGCCACTTTGGCTTTCGCTTTCGATCCCAACTTCAGCTTCAGTTCTTCACAAAACCCTGCAAAGCCAGGTATCGTAACCATTTCAGCAACCGTGTCACCTGGACACATGCTGTATCGTCACCAGATATCATTTTCTGCATCAGTCGGCGAAATCAACGTTACCTGGCCAGCAGTCGTCACCAAGCCAGATCCATTCGGCGAAGGCAATGTCGACATCTACCCAGAAGGCACCCATGTATTCGAGGTTGCCTTTTCGGCCACTACACCAATGGCACAAAGCACCCTGACGGTAAAATACCAGGGCTGCTCGGCACTTACCTGCTATATGCCAACCCAGAAAAAATTTGAGCTGACCTTTGCCCCGCCAGTTCAGCCCGCTGTTGCGGTATCTGGTCAGATTCAGACATCTGCCTCGCAACCCGCCGCAAACGCAACGAACTCGCCGGCCATAGTCTCAGAAAACACAGCCGCCAGCGACGGCAAAACAGGCAGCAGGCCTGAAACCGTTGCGACAGCACCGGTAGCGCCACCTGTCAGGGTAGAAATGTCACAGCAGGGTATCGTCGATTTCTCTGCAGCTCTCGAAAAGCAGGGTATTCACTGGGTGCTTTTGCTTGCCTTCATTGGTGGCCTGCTCGTCAGCCTTACCCCATGCGTCTATCCGATGATTCCGATCACCCTGTCAATCATTGGCAGCCGTAACGAAAACGTCAGTTTCTACAAGGGTCTGGGCCTCTCAGCCACCTATGTTGCCGGGCTTTCGCTGACCTATGCGCTTCTTGGCCTCGCGGCTGCCACTTTTGGCGCTCAGATTCGCGGCTTCATTCAAGGCCCGATGTTTCAGGGTCTGGTCGCGGTTATTTTCTTTCTACTGGCCCTTTCGATGTTTGATCTGATCATGCTGCAGGCGCCGGCAGCACTGCGCAACCGTCTTGGCGGCATAAAAAAAACCGGCATTTTTGGCATTTTTGTCATGGGCATGGTATCGGGACTGATGGCCTCACCCTGTGTTGCTGCACCGCTGGCTGGTATTCTTGCCTTCATTGCTGCGACCGGCAGTCAGGCACTCGGTTTTTTCATGCTGCTGCTCTTTGCCTGGGGCATGAGTATGCCGCTGCTGCTGATCGGAGCATTTTCGGGCTCACTTAACGCCATGCCGAGAGCCGGCGAATGGATGAACCGGGTTAAAGAATTCTATGGTTTTCTGCTGCTCGCCGCCGCCCTGTATTTTGCCAAACCCATTATCGGAATAGCATGGGCAGAACTCGGTATCGCCGCCCTGCTTGCGTCTTTTGCAGCCTTTCTTGGCCTCTTTCACAATATTTCAGATGATGCCGGAATGCAGCCACGGGTATTTAAATCCTTCGGCGTCGTCGCGATTGCCGTAGCCAGTGCCTTTGCCATTAGTGCCGCCTCGCAGTGGGGCTGCCTGTGTCTGCCCAAATCAGCTGCTGAAAAACAGGAAAACAAGGCCGAAACCTTCTGGCAGCATGACCTGCAGACGGCGCTTAAAGAAGCCGTTGCCACCGGTAAACCGCTGTTTCTCGACTTTCGTGCAGACTGGTGCACCGTCTGCAAGGATCTTGAGCTGAATGTCTTTCCGCAACCCGAAATCCGCAATCTTCTCGGTCGCATGGTGCCTGTTAAAATCGACGCCACCAGCCCCGATGACGAAAAGGTTAACGCCCTGCTCAAGCAGTTTGCTATCGTCGGCCTGCCAACTCTGGTTATTCTTCAGCCCGACGGCAGCGAGATTACCAGCCTGAGAACCGTCGGCTTCATCTCGCCCGAACTTCTTGAGAAAAAATTACGCGCTGCCCTGCCCTGAGCAGTTCGCGAAGTTCATGGATTCCGGCTATCGGCCGGAAATGGTGCTTCTGGTATTAAAGACCGGTAGGCAGGTCGATGAATTCGTATGGCAATTTGAATTTTTTTGCCAGATGCCGGCCAAGAGCGTCGGCACCAAAAGTTTCAGTCGCGTAGTGTCCGGCTGAAAACATGTGAATTTCACGGTCTCTACATGCTGCGACAGCCTGGTGAATGATTTCGCCGGTAAGAATGGCATCAACTTTGCCTTCGTAGACAAGCGGGTCGCTGACTGTATTCCAGCCGCCGCCTGAGATGATTCCGACCGTCTGAATCTTTGCTGCACCAAAATCGAGGTGGGTAACGACCGGGCCAATAGTCTTTTCGACGCGTTTTTTAAAGTCGCTGACACTGATCGGCTTATCGAACTTTGCCAGCACGCCAACCGCGTTGGCCCTGCTTCCGCCAAAGGGGGCCTGCACTTTTGCCTTGAGAAGATCGGCGATGATGGCGTTGTTGCCAAATTTCGGGTGCGCATCGAGGGGCAGATGGATCGCATAGAGGTTGAGATTGCCGGCGATGAGAGTTTTGACGATCTTGAGATTGATGCGGTCGAGGCGAGTCCATTCACCGCCCTTCCAGAACAGGCCGTGATGCACGAGCGCAAAATCGGCACCGCGGCGCGTGGCTTCTTTGAAAAATTCAACAGTGGCATCGACGCCGGCAACAATTTTACTGACTTTTTCGCTGCCTTCGAACTGCAGACCATTATAGGAATAATCGTTAAAGACCACTTCAGCAAAAAGTTCGTTGATGTAATTGATTATGTCTTTTCGGCTTGCCATTGCTGGGCTTTCCTTTCGTGCTTTTACCATTTATCGAGCAGATATGAATTGTTCAGGCTGACCTTGAGATCAGGCCTTGTAGAAGTGAAATCGATGCTTACCCGCGAGCGCTTTTCTGAACCGATGTAATCGAAGAGAATCTGGTCGCTGAGCAGGTTGCCAAAATAAGCCCAGTGCATGTTCGACTGCAGAGTCGGGTCAATCGGAACCCAGCCCTTGCCGTTAAAGAAAACCTCGCACCAGGCATGCCCGACAGCCGTCTCTTTGCCGATCAATTCAGTTTTCACGAGAAACCCAGTGGTTACCCGGGCCGGAATGCCCTTTTTAAGACAGAGAGCTGCGAGCAACCTGGAGAACTCGGTACAGTCACAGGAATCAGGGTTTGCCAGCGCCCATTCGACCGAGCGGTCTTCGAAGTTTTCGCGGTATTTCAGACCGTTGGCGACAGCAATGGTGGCGTTCTGCACATAATTACCGGGCTGAGCAGCAACTTTGGCGGTAAGAGCGGCAAGACCGGGGTTTCCCATGCTCAACAGCTGATCCTGAGCCAGAACTCTGACGTCGGGAGCAGAAACAGCCGCATCGGGCATCTGACTACCAAGCAACGGCACAGTGGCAATACGGTAAGTCAGCTTCAATTTCAGTTCTGGCGCAAGAAGCTCGCGCGGAACGCCGAGTCGCAATTTATTGCCCTCTTTTGTATCGATAGAAGCTTTTATTACCCGACCGCGCGAAATGAATTCGGCGCTCGCCAGTGAAACGCTCTGATGGTTGGCGACATCAGGGATCGGCTTGATGAGAAAATCCAGTTTTTCAAGGGCCGAGGGCGTGCTGATTTTAAGCCCGATTGTTTCTACCAGCCTGAAATCGCCTGGTTCGAGCGAAAGAAGCATTCTCTGAAGGCTTTCTCGGTTAAGTACATTCGGAAACTTCTGCAGAACGGCTTTGCAATCGGCGGCGAGCCCTTCAAGCTGGCCGGCAAAATATCTGGCTCTGATCCAGGCGTCGTGGGCATAACCCTTTTCGTCAAAGGCGCGGGCAGTATTAAAAGCCCTGATTGCCGGGTTATAGTCGCGACGTTCAAGATACTGCAGCCCAAGCAGATAAAACGGGTAGGCATCGTTACCAGCCTTTGGTGCGTGCCTCTGAAGGATCTCAAAGGCATCATCTTTAAAACCGGCCTGCTCAAGGGCAGTAGCCATAGCTACGGCAACCGAACCATCTTCGGGTGCCAGTTTCAATGCCGCCGCAAGATAATCAGCGGCGGCTTGCGGCTGTTTAAGCTCATTCAGATAAATCAGACCGGCAATATATGGAGCCTGAAAATCCTGTGGATCGAGCGCCATCACAACCCTGGCAGCACTGATGGCCTCAGATTCACAACCTTTTATTCTGCGCAGAGCGATCAGGTAGTTACTCCAGAAGCCCTTACCGGCAGGAACCTTATCGCAGGCTTCTGCCAGCAGCCGGCGCGCCTGCTCAAATTCATTGCGCTTCATCAGCTCGAGAGCCCGATTGTTAAGATCAACTGCCGCATTGTATTCGTCGACAGGGCTTTCTTCGGCATCTATCTGGGGCAATTGCGTGATCTCTCGGGCTGCGTATCTTGGCGTTACTCGAGCTTCGGGGAAAAACCGCGACAGATCGGCCGCATCAGCCAAAGCCATGCTGCCTAAAAATAAAAAAAGAGCTCCAACGGCGGTTTTGATCGACAATTTCATAAAATTATCTTACCACCCTCATCAGCAGTTAACAACCATTTGCCTTGCCTTAATCAGCCGGAATTTCTAGTCTTTCATAGAACACTGCGAGCTCTTTTGCATCAGGTTTTGCAAAGCACAGTTTCTTTTTTGCATACTTGAAGAAAGGAAACAGACCAAAGGCTTCGCCCCCGTCACGCGACAGCAGAACCACTTCGCCAACCGGCAGATCGAGCGTCGGTCGTTTGTCAGCGGCCAGAGCTCTGGCTTCGGGGCCGCTGAGGTCGGCAAATGGTTCTTTTGCACCTTGCGGGGTCTTCATCACGATCAGATTGTTCAGAATAGATTTTACGCCGCGCAGAATATCGGTCAGGCCCTCAATAGCCTGCGGCACACTTTCAGCCAAAGGTTCAACCGGTTCTCGCAGAAATTCTTTTAACTCGCGCAGCATCATCAGAGGGTTTGTGTCAGACGACTCACTGAAAATCCCGGCCAGCGAAAAAGTAAAAAACACCGGGCTACCCCGGGCTGCCTTCATAGACAAAGCGAAGTTATGCAGACTGCGCAGAGCGGTCGGGCCGACCAGACTGCCCTTGAGGCATTCGCGGATACTGCGTGCCAGCACGTCTGATTCCTGGGCGTAAAAGAGACAGGACTGGAGAAAACACAAATTAAGAAAGGCAATCAGATTGTCAGCGACCAGGTTGATGTATTTCAGCTGCACTTCTGGTTTTGCTGGCTGAAAAAGCATCGCAAAAGGATCAGAAATAAAAGATGGATACCTGGTTATAATTTCACGGGCCGGGCCGGGAACAGCGACCCCGGGCCGGGCAGAGACAGCTCCAGTCGAGGCATTGGCTTTTGCCGGCGAAGAAACGGGCTTACCATCTTCAGATGCTGTTTGCCCAGTTAGAGTTCTTTGCGGACCTTTTTGAATCACAGCTTCACCAGCAGGTTGTGCAGCCCTGACGATACCAGAACCAGACGTCTGCTGAACCTGGCTCGGCACCGGACTTTTTACCGAAACTGTCTTATCTGCTTCTGTGACTGGGTTCATGGCTCTGCCGTCAGAAACCGAAGTTTTACCGGCACCGTTCTGAGCCGACAAAACCCTGCCTGGCTCTTGATCCTGTGCTGCTGAGGCTGCTGTTGCCACAGACAGGGCAACTGGCTCTGCCACGAGTGCTTCAACCATGACAGGGTCAGCAGCAACGCTGCTGGTGGCGGAATCGGGATCGCCGGCCCCAGCGCCGGATTTTTCAGAAATACTTTTCTGCGCTGCTTCCAGGTCGATTTCTGTCGAAATCACCGAAGAAGATTCACCTGGCCCGCCGTTCTCATTTTCGAGTGTCGCAGATTTTGCACTCAGTATTTCTTCATCAGAAACTGTGCCTGCGTCTACCGCATCGAGCATGGCGGTTTCTGTTTCAAAATTCTGGTTCTGCAGAAAGGCCTCTTCATTGGTTGGCAGCCCGTCTTTGAGCTCTTCTTTCGGCTTGCCGGTGGCAATTTCTTCGAATCCGGCGAGTTCATCGGCGAAGCTGGCTATTTCTTCGGCCTTCACCCCCGCAAGTTCGGCTGCGAGTTTTTCATCTTCATCTTTGCGGCGCTTTTCTTCTTCGATTTTCTGCACCCTTTTGAGTTCCATCTGCTCTTTGAAAGACAGTCCCTTTTCTTCCGACTGTCCTTTATTTTCAGCAGTTTCGCCTGCTTTGGCGGCCTTTTCAGCATCTTTTTCGGCTTTTTCTTCAGCCGCTTTTTCCTTTTCTTTCTTTGTCTGATAGGGAATCGCGTCGAGCGCTTTCAGAGCTTCTCTTGCTTTTCGCGACACAAGCGGATGTTTGTGATATTGAACTTTGGAAATAACCGCCCGCAAACCGTTATTAACAATGTTTGGCAGAAACGGCGCCACGTTTTCGAGCACCCACTCGTCAGGTGAGCCCAGCGCATAGTCGAGAACAATCGCCAGTTCGTTGACCGGCATGCTGTGAATGACAGTGAAGGCCGTTTCCGCCACCATCGGGTCCGGATCGGTAATCAGGGTAAGCACGTAAGCAAAATGTGTCGGTCGCCCGCTTTTGATGGCCTTCTCGCAGGCCATGGCCCGAACTTCGGGGTCGGGATGGTTGATACAGGTATCGATAAAATCAAGCGCATCTGGCGGAATCGCGTCTCCCATAGCTCCAAGCGTAGCAATCAACATCTCGCTGGTTCCATAGCCGCAGAGGTATTTCCACATGCTCGGCTGCAGCTCTCCTGCCCCGTTGTTCTTCTGCAGAATCTCAAGAATGCGTCTCTCAGTCGAAAAATCACGCGGAAACGCTTCAAGCGTCATCACGACCTGCATCATGAACACCGCCATCTGTTCATTATGCTCGTAGGTAATCGCCTTTTTCAGTTCTGGCAGAAGATCGTGCCGCCGGTCGAACAGTGCCCGATACACCGCCGCCCGCTTCACTTCAACATCCGAACTATAAAACCGCGAAATCAGCTCTTTGGTCATCAGCTAAGAAACCAGGATTTAATAATGAAAATTATAAGCCAGAAGCTGGCTTTTTAACCAGTTCATATAAACGATACGGAATTTTTAGCAAAAGCAAAAGAAAGTTCGTGTACATTCCGTTCGCGTCACAGCCACGAACGATTTCTCGGTTCAGAATTATTTTGCTATAGAGTCCACGACTGCTCACTCCACCGCTTCGCATTCTATTTATAACGCACGGGAAATGACGATAGTCAACTCCATGCCTCCAGAAGATTCTTACAAAAAATTCATAATCAGCCGCGATTTTATAATCGGTCTTGAATTTTCCATATTTTTCAAACACGCCACGCCGTAGAAAAGTAGCTGTATGTGGGGGCATTATACCAAAGCGAAGCCACCAGGGCTTAAACCCAGGAACTGAATAATAGCGGGTCACCCTTTGCAAATTATCTGAATCGACAAAAACAAGATCGCCAAACACCACAGAAGCATCTGTTTTGTCAAATTCCTCTATAACTCTAGTTAAAACATTGTCAGCAGAAAAAAAATCATCAGAATTCAAAAAACCTATTACGTCGCCGGTAGCCACTGCCAAGCCCTTGTTCATTGCATCGTAAATTCCTTTATCCGGCTCTGATACGAAATGGGCAATTCTCTGACCGTAATTTTCGACCAGTTTACAAGTATTATCCTTACTGCCACCATCAATAACAACGTATTCAAGATTGCTGTAATCCTGCGACATAACAGAATCTATGCATTTACTTATAGTTTTTTCGCTATTGAAGCAAACAGTAATGATTGTTACTTTCATGCCTTTTTCTCGACATTTTCCAGAAACCATCTCGCAGTAGCTCTAATTCCATCAGCTTGAGAAAAGGGCAATTCTCCACAAACCGTTCTGGTTTCTGAGAGATCAAACACATAACTGGTTAAAATATTGTTCAGACGAAAAGAATTAAAAGGAAAACCAGAGAAACCAAGCTTGTTGATCAAGTCACCAAATAAAGCTAACACCCTTACAAAAGCCTTCGGAAAGTCGGGAATGCGAGGAGAACCCATTTCTTCAGCAAGCCCATTGGCATAATCGCGAAGAGACAGGGGTTCATAATCAGCCAGATAGAATGTCCGACCGTGAATTTTGTCAGCGGGAACTGTCAATAGCTTGAAGTACTGAAAGGCAATATTTCCGGCATATGAATAAGACTTGTAAAGCTTGGATTTACCGCAATGAAAATACAGGCCCTTTCGAATCAAGTGCAATAGCCTTTGATAGTGAGCGCTCATATGTGGCCCCCAAACCGTTGTAGGCCTGGCAATACACCATTCGGTCTTTCCACCATCCAGTTCAGATACCAATTTTTCAGTCAAAACTTTACTTTCACCATATAAAGTGTTCGGACAGTAGTCCTGCATATTTTCTGGAATGTAACCCACTCTGCAAACCAGCTGAGAAGACGTATAGATAGCTCGTCTCACCGAACCGGCTTTTTCAACTGCCTGTAAAACGTTGCGTATGCCCTGAATATTAGCAGCATAGCCTGCAACACTCTCGGTTTCATCAAGGTCAGTTCTTGCAGCAAGATGAATAAGTCCTTCTGGCAGGGCGCGGCAAAAAATCTCCTCCAGTCGTGAATAATCCAGAATGTCGCAATCAGCGTGAGTTAAGCCTTTTAATGAAAAATCCGGAGCCCTTTTGTCTACTCCAGTAATTTCATATCCCAATTCGCTCAAATAGCCGCAAACCCACCTGCCAATAAGGCCAGAACTTCCTGTAACAATAACTTTCATTTCTCAGGCTTTCCTAACAATTAAGTTGTTTCTTTGAATTCCCTCGGTATAAGCCTCGATTACCCTGTCAGCAATACCGCTCCAGCTGTAATTTCTGGCCACAAAATCACGCCCAGAACGCCCCATTTCTCTAAGCATAGCATCGTTCCCAAGAAGACTGCGAATTTTTTGCCGCATGTTCTCACCATCTGTCGCAGCAACAATACCGCAACCGGCTTTTTCAACTTCCGGGAAATTACAACCAGGGGATATCATCACGGCAGTTTCGCTGGCAAGTGCCTCCAGAACCGCCATTGAAAATCCTTCAGCATCTGAAGGCAAACAAAAGAGATCTGCACGGGCAAGAAGTTTCTTCTTCTCATCACCTGTTACCATGCCCGGAAACATAATCCTATTGATAATTCCTGCTTCACTGGCCCGCTCACGAAATTTCGCTTCAATCTTGAATTCGTCAGGGCCTGCCATAACCAGATAAGAATTTGGAAATTCGCTGCAAACGCTTATAAATGCTTCAATAAGTCGATCTGCGCCCTTTATCGGGTGCAAGCGGCCAAGAAACAGAATAACAGTAGAATCTGCCGGAAACCCTAAAATCTGCTCGGCACCCTCTCTGACCTGATATTTTTCAACATCTATCCCATTTGGGATTACACAGCATTTTGCACCGGGACACAAAGCCTGATAGCTTTTAACCTCTGCCTGGGTAAGTGCAAAAAGAGTCGTGGCATAACGTAAAATCGGTTTTTCAATAAACTTCAGGTAAAGTCGTTTTTTTAATGATCGAAAATTCAGACGGGCCGGGTCCAAAACGCCGCGTTGATGGTAAAACAAGGGTTTCATCGCCTTTTTTGCAGCTCTTGCGGCAGCATAGGTCGGATAAATAAAGGGTAAATGAGTATGAACGATATCAAAGTCGCTGACCCGGCTGTCTAATTGGATGCCCAGTTCCTTTGAATACAGAAATCCGATCGACTTTGTCAGATATGACGCAAAAGGCAAAAAATCTTTCAGCGCCTCATATCTTTTGAAATACCAGACTTCAACCCCATCAACATCGAGTGGGCAATTCACTGGCACGTCAAGGTCTTCATCCAAGTTACAATTGGTCGTAAAGACAGTAACTTCATGCCCTTTACGCGTAATGGCCTCAGCAAGAGAGGAAACCGAAATCACCGGCCCACCAATTTTGAAGGCCGGTTTATAACCATGCACAGTAAAAAGAATTTTCAAACTATAACCCTTTCAACAAAGGCCTCAAAGAGACACCTGATAATGCTTTCGCCAGAGTTCGAAAATGGTAAGGGCGAAAAGTCGCTCAGTGTTTCGCAGCCCCATTTGTTGCCATTTCCATAGCGACTCAACCATCTCTCTGTTGAATACGCAATGCTTATCAAATAAAACTTCTTTGAAAAAATGCCCCCATTCTCCGCTTAACCAGTCTTTGAGAGGAATAATGAACCCTTGTTTCCTTGTAATATCGAGGTTGGCCGGCAACAAATCCCGGCACAAACTTTTCAGGAGAATTTTTCGATCAGATCTCGTTGCTCGAAGAGCATCCGGAACCTCCCCAAAGGCGAATTCAATTATGCTATGGTCAAGAAAAGGTGCGCGCATTTCGAGAGAGTTCAGCATACTTGTTCGATCAACCTTAACCAGAATGTTGTCGGGAAGATATGTTAGAAAATCAATCAGCATAGCGCTGCCAGCAACTCCATATTCAGGCCGATACAAGCCTTGCTTGACTTTTTCCGGCATAAAAGATCCGGCCTCTGACATTGTTGCATGGCCTTTAAGGAGAGACTCCCTTGGTCGCCTATCAAACAGCACGTTAAAGTAATTAATGGAATTACATAAATCATCGCTCAATCCCATTAGATTAGTTCTGCCCTTCAAGCCAACCGGTAAAAAACTTTCGGCAATTTTCGAGATTCCGCTTCTGAAAAATGCCGGGCAGCAGGATCTAAAAATTTGTTGATTTTGCAACCAGCTATAGGTTGGGTAACCACCAAAAAGTTCATCGCCACCATCGCCACCGAGAGCGACAGTACAATATTGCTTTACCAGCTTTGCGACCATGTAGGTCGGAACCATCGATGAGTCGGCAATCGGTTCATCAAATTGAGCGGCCAGTTCGGGAAGAATATCTGCAGAAGCCTGTGAAGCTTCAAGAACCGTATGCTGCGTAGAAAAATGTCTGGCAACAATTTTTGCATACATTGATTCATCATACTCTTTGTGACCAGGAAAAGAGACGGTAAAAGTTCTTAGATTTGTCGCACCACCAGAAGCAGCCACAGCAGTAATCAAACTTGAGTCTACCCCGCCGCTCAGCAATATACCAAGCGGAACATCGGCAATCATCTGTCGTTGCACCGATGTTTTCAACATTTCCAACAATCTGCCTTTTAATTCCTCGGCATCACACAAGGCTTTATGATCGGGATTGGGGATAGACCAATATCTCCAGATTTTCCTTTCCCAGGTTTCGCAGTCAATCTCCATTGCATGCGCAGGGGGCACTTTGTTAACACCCGACAAGATACACATCTCGCCCGGCACATACCCATAGCATAGGTAACTCGAAAGCGCCTCATGGCTTATTCTTCTTGAGAAACCAGGAATGCTCATAATTGCTTTAAGCTCTGAGGCAAAAACAAAATTGCCGCGTGAGAAGCTATAAAACAATGGCTTTTCACCAGCCCTGTCCCTCGCCAGAAAAAGCACTTTTCGTCTCTGATCATAGATACAAAAAGAGAACGCACCGTGGATTCTGGTAAGGCAATCCGGCCCCCAGACCTTGAAAGCTTCTAAAAGGACTTCTGTATCGCTTTCCGAGTTAAACTGGCAACCCAGATTTTCCAACTGTGTCTTTAAATCTTTATAGTTATAGATTTCACCATTAAAAACAATGCAGAAGTGTTTTGTACTGTCAACCATTGGTTGCGAAGCCGATTTAGTCAGGTCGATAATTGCCAGGCGCCTATGACCCAGTCCCACTGTGGAATCCGGAGATAACCACACCCCCGAACCATCTGGGCCGCGATGATTCATTGAGGCAATCATTTTTTCTATGATATCGCGAGAAATTTGATTAAATGTGGCGACTCCGGCTATACCACACATATTTGACTCCGCTTCTGTCAAGAACTATGGCTTTACCGCCTGAATAAAAGCACCACTTGTCGTAAGATCATCTTCTGTCATTGCCCTGAATCTTGGAGCAAGTTGAGATTTGTTGTATACGGACGGTTGCTTGACTAAAATTTCGTTAACCAGCTTGAAACCTTGCACATCCAACAGTTTTCGATGTACCGAATACGGCTGACGGTTCAAAAGATATGGCCTTCTCCCGCGGATCAGCTTCCAAAGTAAATCTGGTAACGCCCAATGTCCATTCCATGCGTCAGTTAAACCATGACTTTTAAAATCGATCTGATGCGAAATGAATCCTTCAGGCTTCAGCCATTCATTCATTGCCAGGTAGGCCCCATCCAGGTCATCAACGTGCTCAAGAACCGCCTGAGAGAGGATCATATCGAGAGACCCTTTTTGTATAAGGTCGGCACGCTGCCATGGGGCTATGTAGCAAATTACCGCATCTTTTTCTTTTATGTTTTTCAAAGCCTCAACTATTCTATCAATGCGTGCCTGAGCCAGGGTTTCAGTAAGAATCTGATCTGTTAAAATTTCAGCCGGAAAAGCATGACTCTTCAACTGAGGTTTTATATTGGCGAATTCTGACTCAGACGGAATATCAGCACGGTTTCGAAAAAGAACGATCAGCTCATGAAAAATTTCCAGATTTTTTTCTGATGCCGCGTGTTCGACCGCATCCAGCCCGACATAGGTTTCGGCTCCAGATAAAAGCGCAGCAAGGCCTATACCAAGAGAGTCTCCTGGGCCAAGTTCACCAATTCGCGCAGGCATCCCATCTTTCAACAAGCCATTTTCAGAAGCCCAGACCAGGTGACGCAACCAGACAGAATAACAATATTTAGCCGAGTTTGTCCCACCAGTCCCTTTTGCATGAAAAAAAGACAAACCCGGTAAAAAAGTTGAAATTCCGTAAAAAAGCTGCTTAAGGTTCATAAAATTGAAAAATACGCTTTCTCGTAATTTTTTGCCATTGCTTCCACATCCCATTTTTGAACTTTCTCAAACGCGCTTTTGGCTCTCAGCCTTGCATTAACAGGATTACTCAAAATATTCATTATAGCATCTGAAACTTGCTGTATGTTTGCAGGATCAACAAAAAGAGCGCTATTTTCATCAAGAATTTCCCGATGTGCGGGGATATCGGAAACAATTAATGGGCATTCACACGCCATTGCTTCAAGAACCGTATTAGGACACCCCTCAAAGGCACTTAAAGAAATATATGCCTCTGAAGATTTCATCAATTGCCAGACAATATCAGCCTCTCTTTTGCCAAGAAATTGGACTCTCTTCCCCAAAGAGTGATTTTCACATATTTCCAGCAACTCGCCAGATTGAGGGCCATCGCCACAAATAGCTAAGCCAAATTCTATGTTATTTTGCAACGAAATAACCGCAGACAAAAGGCTTTTGAGATTTTTGTTCCCTGTTGCGTCGCGAGTTAATCGTCCAACGGATAAAAAAAAAGGTATAACCAAACCTTCAACGCATTTTTCATTATTTCTGGAAATACTCGCGATAGCCTTCAAAGGAACACCGTTTCTCACGACACAAAGCCTTTTTTCCTGAACTATAGGCTTCCAATAATTATTTCCGTTTTCTGAATTAGAAATTATTTTCGCAGCATAAGACGCTAAAAATGCTCTGGTTCCAAATTTAATAGTTGGCGGGTATGCATCTTTAGAGCTCGGCTCGCGCAGGACCCATGGAATTCCAAGCCAGCAGGATATAATGCCACCGATAATATCCATCTGCATAATCCATGTGTTGATTAGATCCGGCTGGATTTCTTTTGTAATTCTATACGTTTGCCAGAACAAGAATGGATCAAAATTGGAACTGGCATCAATTTTATGTAAAACCACCCCTGGAAGATCCAAACTTCCTGAAGCTCGCTGATGATAAATTACATGAACTTCATGGCCAAGTTTCACAAGAGCCGGCGCTAGATAGCATAACTGCCGCTCCGCTCCTCCGCCATTCAATCTGTGTATTAAATGCAGAATTTTCATAATTAGTCTATGAATTCCCGAAACCACAATTCAAGAAACATTAAAGCCCACAGCCTATTTGACCAATCCCTGCTGCCAGCAAGATGCTCCTGAACCATTTTTTGGATACCCTTGTTCTCAAACAAACCACGTTTCTGGAACCTGTCGCTCAACAACGAATCTTTAAGGATTCCAGAGAGATCTTTTCTCAACCAGCGGGCTAAGGGAATAGAAAAACCTGTTTTAGGCTTTTGCATTAGAGCTTCAGGCAACAGATTCTTAACTGCTTTCCTCAAAATTAATTTTCCTCCACTCCGATCTCTTTTCATAGACGAAGGAATGGTAGCCGCAAATTCTATTAATTTGTGGTCCAGGAAAGGAGATCTAACCTCAAGGCTACAAGCCATTGAAGCAATATCAGTCTTGACCATCAAACAATCTGGAAGGTAAAAGTTTTGATCATGCCTCATTAGCCATGCCAATTCATCTTCACCAGAAATAAATGGAAAATCTAAAAGACCATTTCGCGGAAAATGCGATTTTAGAATACTCTTGAAAAAATCAGAATAAAGAAAGTCCTTTTCTTCGTTTTTTATTGTTGTTCCAAACAAGTCTCTACGGGCTTTAACATCTTGAGCGCAAAACATTTGAACAGCTCTTGCTGCGCGAGCTGTAAAATTGGTGGGTCCCAAAACAGCAAGAATTTTTTCGCTTAACCTGCCAAATTTATTCTTTATAAAGGGGGGTAAAAAATCAAATCGGTTCCAAGATAAGATGGACCCGTAGTTGTCGTATCCTCCAAAAGATTCATCACCGCCATCACCGCTCAAGGCAACTGCGACAAATTTTCGGGTCATTTTTGCAACATAATAAGAAGGCAAAGCTGAAGAGTCAGCAAAAGGCTCATTGTAATGCCGAACCAGTAAGGGAAGAATCTCTGCAGCCTCTGGGCGAACTACCAATTCGTGATGTTCAGTTCCATACATTGCTGCCAAAAGTTTTGCATAAGGCAACTCGTTAAACTCCTGGTCTTCAAAACCGATCGAAAAGGTCTTTATTGGCTTGTTACTTTCCTGCGCCATCAATGCAACAACGGTCGCAGAATCAATACCTCCACTTAAAAACGCCCCCAATGGAACATCGGCAACCATTCTTAACTTAACAGATTCTTTTAGTCGAACGAGAAGTTCGTTTTCAATTTCTTCCTCGGAGGCATTGTTAAATGCCACTTTAGGCGGAACCCAGTATCTTTCGACCCGCTCTTTTCCATCCAATCCCAAAATCATAAAATGACCTGGCGGTAACCGTTTGATTCCTTCAAAAGCTGTTTCCGGGCTAGGAATATAAGAAAAACTCAAATAGTTATCGATTGCAAGAAGATTAGGCTTCGCATGAATTTCTGGATCTTTTAAAATTGCTTTGATTTCAGAACCAAAAATGAAGCCTGTAGCGGTAATTGCATAGCAGAACGGCTTTTTCCCAAGCCGGTCACGCGCGCAAAACAATCTTTGGAGTTGTTGATCGTATAAAGCGAAAGCAAACATTCCTCTCAATTTCTCGAGACATTGTTCCCCGTATTCTTCATAAAGATGAATAATTACCTCTGTATCTGAGTCTGTCGAAAATCGATGGCCCAAAGTTCTAAGTTCTGAACGCAACTCACGGAAATTGTATATTTCTCCATTAAAAACCATCCAGATAGTTTGATCTTCATTGCACAAAGGGGGGCACGCAGATTTAGCAAGGTCAATAATTGTTAAGCGCCTTTGACCGAGCCCAATGTGGGGAGCAACAAAAATTCCTTCATCATCAGGGCCTCGATACTCGATTGTCTTGCACATGGCATGAATTAAATTTCTATCAGGAACAGACCAGCTGAAATTAAATCTACCGCAAATGCCACACATGTTATTTCTTTTCTCCGCTTAGCGGTTATTCAAATTTCTTGAAAAGATTTCATAAAGCCGATAAAGAAGATTGGAGATCCTATAGTCTTTCTGGACTCTTCGGAAACCATTCAAAGCAATTTGTTTGCGAGCAGATTCATTGGATAGAAAAAACTTAATTTTCCCTATTAGATCTTCAGCGTCATTATAACCTACAATCTCTTCGTCAGGTCTGAAAAAGCTCGAAAGAAATTCCCCTCCATCAGAAATTTGCATTACTCCGTTTGCAGGCAGGTCAAATAACCGATAGCTCCCCACTGTGTAGTCCCCGCGGTTGTGAATGTTAATGCCTATTTTTGCCCTTTGATACATTGCAACATACTGGTCAAAAGGCATGGGTGATACCCATCCAGGAAAACCAAAACAAGCATTAAAATAAAAATTCTTCTTCCAGTCCGACAACCCAAATAGCACCATTTTTCGTCCGAAAACACGTTTTATTTTCGCAAGCAAAGGCATTTTATTCAAATGCAAAGCTCCAACAAAAATAATATCAATATCTCGATAGCCGTCTAATATATTATTTTCCGATTTTGTGCGGTCACACATTGCATCAAAAGACCCTAATGGCCAAAAATCGGCATGCTTAACGCCGCAATAACGTAGTTTATCCTCCATGTTAATTTCCCGACTGTATGCTGGGCTGTGATACAAAACATGATCATAGGCGTGAAGATATGCAAAGTCCCTATCATAAGCGCTGATTGGGCCATCAGCAATTCTAAGAGCTTTATAGATCTTTAAATTTCGCAAAAATTCTGGGTGGTATGGAGGGCAATTGTCAACAAGCAATACATCTGCCTTAAGTTCATCAATTTTTGTCTCTATCGATTGATACAGCTTCAATAAGCTCTCGTTTTTCTCGAAAAACAAGTTATCCAGCAGCTGAGCTCTGAGATATCTGTTAGGATTCAAAAAAACACCGTGATTAAACGGGAAAAAGACGATCTTTTCGTTTGAAGCGGCAGCAATTTCGCGGCTCCAGTATTCAGCTTCAAAACCATTCTTGTTAAAAGAATACAGAACTTTTATCAACTTAACCTTTCCTTATCTCAAGGACTAACATTGGAGCAAGCTTATTAATTTCTAATGGTTGGATTAAACCTAAAAAATTAATAACAAGATGTATAAGTATCGCCAAAAATCCAGGCATTTTTTTTCTAAGACTCAAAAGCCAGCTGGAAACAGACCCGTAATAATAAGCCTTACAATTCGCTCTTAACCTTTCATCTACCAGCATCTTCAAATTATCAGGAGACATAATCTTTAAATTATGTAAGGAAAGGTTTGAGCTATCACACCATTTTTGAATTTTCCCCCAAATACCAGAATAGTTTGGAATAGCAATTAGAACAACACCACCTGGTCTTACCAACTCAACATGGCGATTTACCGCATGGCGAGGGTCGTCAAAATGTTCAATCAGACCAAAACTGGTAACAACATCATATGTCCCCGGCTCCAATTCATGGTGAAACAAATCAGCTTTATAAAGAGGGATCTTTAAATGAAGAGCATCAAAAAGTTGTTTACAGCTTTCCATACCAGACTCAGAATAATCCAGTCCGGAAGCATCTGCCTTTAAAGAACTGGCGACATATGCAAGCAATTTGCCTGGAGCACAACCAATCTCTAAATAGCGGGAATTGGGGTAAACAAATTTTTTTAATAATCTGACCTGATTGAGAATGTCTACATTCAAAAGAGATGGGAGCTTTGCCCTCACTGGAATCTTCCAAGCGCTATCCCAATGCTCAACATTGGTTTTTCTTCCATCATTTTTTTCCATTATATTTGGACTCCAAAACAAAATTATAGCTTGGCAACCAATCTAAATTCCGATAGTGTTTTAAGATTTTGAACTGCTGTTCAAATCTTCTTACAAGGTCACCAACTCGAAATCCTCTTCGCCCAATCTCCCAAAAATGCTGCCCTTGGCAATAACTTGCTGTTAAACCATTTGGACGATGAAAAAAATTAAACAAGTCCCAAACCCACGAAAATTCAAACCCCTTAAAATCAAACCTGAACCTTAACTGACCATGCCGACCTGCCACTGGCAGATAAATAAGGCTATATCTCGCTACTCTGGCCAATTCTGCAATACAGTCGTCCAAGTAAGGTTCCGCTAAATGCTCTAAAACATGAGAGGCAATAACAACGTCAAAACTTGTATTGCCAAAAAGTGATAAATCATTCACGCTCCCAATAAAATCCGGGTTAAAAAGTTGATCTATATCTAAAGTCGTAACATCATAGTTTTTCCAACGAAAAATCACAGTATCTAAGCCCTGCCCAGGACCGATTATCAATATTTTACTTATATCTGGCAAAGCTCTGACGTCTCGATACTGATAATAGGCATTTATAAAATTCGACAAATGAAGCTCTTGTTTCCAGCTTTCCCGGTCAACTGGCATCACATCAGGTTTTGGAATAGAACTTTGGTCAAGCGTTTTCAATCAAAAGACTCCAACCTTATTTAGCAAGAATATCAAAAGAATAATCCATTAATTGCCCGTTACTAGAAACTCTTTCTCGCATAGCTGCCAAGTCAACAGGCTTTCCTGAATCGATTTCAAAAAATTTATAGCCCAACTGGTCCAATAAAAAAAACGGATTTTGGTCGTGCTTAGCAAAGTTTGGGCCCCATACTTCCATAAGAATTAAAGGGCGAAATTTTTTAAGTATTCCTTTTGCACCATTAAGAACTCTAAATTCGTTTCCGTCAACGTCCAGCTTTATTAAATCGATTTTTCCGACCGAATTTATTTCAACCCAGTCGTCCAGACAAATAAAATCAACTTTTGAAACAACATTTTCAGCTACTCCAAAAGTTGGCCAACTTGACTTGTAAGAAATTGGTTGGTTTTCTAAATTTTCATCAGAAAGTGCAAGCTTGTGAAGAAATAGAGAGTTCAAATTATTCAAGGACTTATTTTTTTCAAGCTTTCCAAAGGCATAATCTGTAGGCTCGAATGCATGAACTTCCCCGGAAGATCCTACAATACTGGCCATTAATAGAGAGTGAGCTCCAACATTAGCTCCGATATCCAAGACCCTGAACCCAGGCTTGCAAAAAGCCTTTATTGCGCTTGTCATCACTGGTTCATAGCGGCCCAGTAAAAGACAAACGTCAATCATTTCGCCTAAATCCAGGCTGTACCTGATACCATTCACAGCAGCATTAACCTTTTTTCGTCTGACAATTAGACAAAATAGATAAAAATACACCCGTCTGAGCAACTTTATAGGTGTTCCCAAATACAACCATTTTGCCAATTGAATCAATAAAGACCGAAACTTATTCATATTTTTGTCCTACAATTTTCTTCCATATCGGGCTGCACAGCAAAATACAAAATAATGAATGTAAGAAGCCAGCATATTACGTATGCAATACTTAAACCCATCGCCCCATAATTATCAACCAAAATAAATGCTATCACCACAAATGTCACTTCACGTGGAACATTGATAATCAATAGTGATTTCCAAAGTTTTTCTTTGACCTGAATGTGCTGAAATAAAGAAATGCTTAAGCCTTCAAATATTGTTGAAAACACAAGCATCCGGAAAACTTTTGTACCTACTAAATAATTTTTCCCAAACAAACCGAGCCAAAATGGGGCAAAACAGAACCCGATAAGAAATGTAATAAAAAGGGAAACAATCGTAAGCCGATTTCCTTCAAAAAAAGCTTTTCTATATAGTTCTTTGTCTTTCGCGCCTTGCGCACCACTTAGAATAGTTAGTGCCACATTATTAATGATCTGGGGGAAAAACAGGAAAACAGCCCGAAGTGAAAAAGAAGATGCATATAGAGACATCTCAAAGTAGCCATTATGGCACTTTATCAAAAAAGAATGTGCCAACCACGCCATTGGCATTGAAAAAAGTCCGCCAATTGCAGCAGGCAATGCAAATTTTAAAAAAACTCCTATTTCCAAAGCCAAGTCTGAAACAATAGGCTTAATTTCAAGTGCAGAGGTCTTTAAAAAAACAAAATAAGAATGAATACAAAACCTGACAAAAGAGCCAAGGCCTAATCCCAGGAATGCTCCTGACAAATCGTCTAGCCAAGCCCCAGTAAAGACAAAAAGAAAAGAAAAACAGCCACTAAAAATCCCGGCAACGGCAAGTTCCTTAAACCCCTCTAGACCCGTCAATATCCCAACCTGGCAACCATTCAATGCTGCAAAAAAAACAAAAAATGCGCCCAGCTTAATAAGAGAAGCCAGATCACTGGAATTTAGCATTGCTTCAGCAATCCAGGAAGCTTTAAACCATAAAAAAAATGATATGAAAACCGCAGTCAATAAACTTATAACGTAGCATAAGCCAATTATTCTTCCGGCGCGATCTTTTGCAAACACCTTGCACTCTGAAAGATACTTCGTAGCTGCAGTGCCTATTGCAAGTTGCCCGACAACACATATTGTCAATAACGTATTATAAGCCATGGCATACTCGCCAAAACTTTTTTGAGAAACCAGATGAGCAATAGCAAGGTTTACGGCAAAAGTGCTGCCTTGGTTAAAGGCTATCGCTAAAGAGTTAAAAAAACTCCCGTACATCAACCTACGAAAAAGACTCATGACTGGTGGGTTTCAGTGAAACCGAGGCATAAATATTCTTTTTCACGATGGCTTTTTTGATCAATTTTCTTTTTCATCAAATGCTTGCAATTATTTTTTAGAATTTTTAGATATGTATGGTATGCAACAAGAGGATTTATCAAAGCAGGCCAAAGTCTCCAGTACTTCGCCCCATGATTTTGTACCATGGAAGGCTCGAAAACTCCTTTAATATCAATAATTACTGGTGTGGTATCTTTTTTGCACAAGCCTATAAGTTTTTCAACAGCAAACTCCTTAACGAGCCTTTTGTGGGGCACCGCAAAAATTATTGCGTCCACATTGTCCATAGAGTCAATGGATTGAATAATATCAAACCCGTATTCACGACGCACTTCTTCAGCGTTTGCAAAAGGATCGTAAACAAGTGCCTGCATCAGGTATTCACTAAGTTCGTTGATTATGTCAACAACTTTTGAATTGCGAACATCACACACGTTTTCTTTAAAAGTCACGCCAAGAACTAGTATCTTGGCATTCTTAACAGTCTTGCCAACTTGAATCAGCTTTTTAACAGTATTTTCAGCAACAAATTTACCCATTGCATCATTGATACGCCGCCCAGAAAGAATTACCTCCGGGTGGTATCCAACCTCTTGTGCTTTGTAGGTCAAATAGTAAGGGTCGACATCAATGCAATGCCCCCCAACCAAGCCCGGAAAAAATTTAAGAAAGTTCCATTTTGTGCCCGCAGCCCGTAACACCTCAAGGGTGTCTATTCCAAGTCGATGAAAAATTATAGCAAGCTCGTTCATTAGGGCAATATTGACATCGCGCTGAGTATTCTCTATAACCTTCGCAGCCTCAGCAACTTTTATAGATGAGGATTTATATACCTCAGTCTCCAGAATACTTTTATATACAGAGGTCACCAGCTCCAATGCCTCCAAATCACAGCCGGAAACAATCTTAGTTATAGTATGAAGGCAGTGTATTCGATCACCTGGATTGATTCTTTCTGGACTATAACCGACTTTAAAATCTTTTAGATACCGCATTCCAGAATGTTTCTCTAGCAATGGAACACATTCGTCTTCTGTCACCCCTGGGTAAACCGTTGATTCATAAACAACTATTGAACCACGTGGCATGTTTGCGCCAACTATTTTGGAACTCATTTTCAGTGGATTTAAATCGGGGCGCTTGTGCTTATCGACGGGGGTTGGTACCGCCACGACAATAAACTTGCAATCTTTAAGTTTGTTTGGATCCGTGGAAAAATCAATTCTGCAATTTTTTAGATTGCTATCTGAAATTTCACCAGTCGGATCAATTCCTCTTTTAAGCAAATCAATCTTGTCCTGATTAATGTCAAAACCAACAACCTCATATTTTTCAGAAAAAGCGTGGGCGAGAGGAAGCCCAACATAACCGAGGCCAACAACTGCTAATTTGGTCTTGTGACTTTTCAGTTTTTCAAAAATTTCCTTCATTCAGCTGAGTCCTATGAGAGTCCAGTTAAAAAACAGTATAAATCTGCTCCAAAAGCTTTCACATTAAAGATTTACAGGGCAAAAATCAATTCTTTTCTTGTAACTCGGTTCGAAAAAACTATTTTTAGATTTTTGTAATGTCATGAGTTAATGACAAATAGCCTTAGAAATGCTAGCATTGCCGAACAATTCTTTCAAGGACTGTTCGTGCAGCTTATGCAGCAAAACAACATTTTGATGGAAATCCCGTTTCTGATGGTTGTGGTTTGCATGATCACCACGATTTTGTCGAGCATTGGCTGCGGGTATATGCGGTATTATTCGATCAAAAAGGCCAAGTTTATCGATGTGCCTAACGAAAGAAGCTCACACGAAGTGCCGATGCCCAGGGCGGGTGGTGCGCCGATGGCGCTTTTTGCCATACTGGCGATAGTTTTTCTGGGACTGGTAAGGCCGCACCTCATACCGCTGAACTGGGTTCTGGCAATTGGAATTGGCGGTGGCCTGATTGCCTGGATCGGCTGGCTTGACGACAAATCATCGCTGGCAGCCAGCACCCGCTTTGTTTTTCATGTCATTGCGGCAATCTGGGCCGTATACCAGCTTTACCCGGCCGATACACCCTTTGTTTTCAAATTCGCTGCCGGTTTCTGGGTTGCCTGGTCGATAAACTTCTACAACTTTATGGACGGCCTCGACGGCCTTGCCGGGTCTGAAGCGGTAATAATTGCCCTTGGCGCCGGCTATATCGCTGGCCGCCTCGGACTGCTGGCACCACTCACAGTTGCCTGGGTAATTGCAGCGGCGGCGCTGGGCTTTCTTTTCTGGAACTGGCCACCGGCGAAAATTTTCATGGGTGATGCCGGCAGCGGTTTTCTTGGCTATGCCTTCGGCTGCCTTGCCATTGGTTCCGGAACCGGCTGGCACGGCGGGTTCTACACGTTTCTACTTTTACTGGCCCTGTTCTGGTTTGATGCCACCTTTACCCTGCTGAAAAGAATTATACGCAGAGAAAAATTCTGGGAACCGCACCGGCAGCATCTTTATCAACTGGCAGCACAAAAGGGCTATTCACACCATGAAATCACGCTCTTTTTCGTTACGGTCAACATGCTTCTCTTTATTGCCGCAGCGATGATGGCCGGAATAGGAAATTTCAGCACCTGAAGCAACCCAACAGAAAATCAATCTCGGCTCTTCAATTGTTCCATCATTGAAAATGGTGCTTTCCAGCCAGTGTCCTTTGCAAACAAGGTTGCGTCAACAGGCAGCGAACCGGTCAAACGGGCGACCTTTTCTGATATCCAGGGTATGGCACTACCTGCACGCCAAACCCACCCGGGAATATCGACAAGCCTTGCTGAAGGTTTAAAAACCGCGATAAGACGCCTTACAAGCTCTGTCGTAGTTATTTCTTCACCGTCGGCAATCAAATAGGTTTTACCATTGACCGCCTCAGATTGAATGGCCACTTCCATGGCCGAAGCAAAATTTATCACTCCCAGAAGACTTCTTCGATTGGCAATACCACCGAATGGTAAAACCGGCAACCGCCTGATAATCTTAATCAAGCTGGCCAGATTTCCCTTTACTCCCGGCCCGTAGATAAGAGGCGGGCGAAGTATGACCAGTTTCATATCGGTTTTTTCCGTCATTTTTTGCAATTCCAGTTCAGCCTTGAGCTTAGACAAGCCATAGGGTTCGTGAGGCTGGCACGGAAGACTCTCAACCAAAGGCTCTTCGCAGGCTCCAGACAGCATGGCCTTGATGCTGCTTATGAATATAAACTTTTTAACCCCGGCTTTTATTGCCTGCTCTGCTAGGTTAACTGAGCCTTCGACATTGGTTTCGTAGTATAGATGATGATCCTCTGGGGCTTCTTTCATCTTGTGGGCGCGGCCGGCGAGATGGATAACCACATCGACACCTTTCAAGGCAGCGCCCCAGTGAGTGTAGCGGTCAATTCTCGAAACCGGCACAAATTTGACACCGTCACATTTAAATTCGCGGCGGCCCGCGCCAATGACCTCGTAGCCCCGTTCAACAAAAAACGGAGCGACTGAATGGCCAACAAAACCGTTGATTCCGGTCAGCAAAATGCGGGGGCGAGAATTTTCCATATTGCTGAACTATCGGCACAAATCTGAAACCAGTTTACCCGCCACCACAAAAATGCTTTAAGCAACAGGGAAAATGCCGGCATTACCGGTTACCGTACAAAGCCTGCCAGGCCTTGCGATACTTGCTCGTCTGGCCCGGGCTTATTGCCAGACCGGTCTCTGATAATGATGTCGAAAGAATTTTTGCTACTGTAGCCACATCGGCAAGGTAATCTGCCTTAATCTGCTCAAGTCGCGCCTTTTCATAAGAATCTGGCGCATTGGCAATTTCATGCCTGAGCGCCGACTCGACGTTGCGCTCAAACTCGAATTCATATTCGGTGAAAATGGTCACCGGCACAATCGAAGACTTGAGACGGCGGCGCAATCTTGGCGTCAGAGAATTATGATTAAGAGCATGCCGGGAGACATGATAAACATTGAGAACATCAGGCGCATAGACTTCTGAGCAGTCAATCGTCGTTAAAATGGTCTGATCGGCATTTTCGATGGCACCCAGTCCGAGCTTTGCTGCCTCGATGCCAAACTCATTCTTCAAGCCGATGTGAATGCGCCGACGGGTGGTAACTACCAGCAAAGAGGGTTTGAGTCTTACCTGGCCGGTCAAACCCAGTTGTTTCAAGAAAACCGCGTAATCATGCGTGGTGTTTACGAAAAAATCTCTGAACCGACCGCTGATTGCCGGCACGACAAACTGATCGAAAGGCCATGGCTGCGGCGGCGCCGAACGATCGGCCTTGAAGGGAAACGATTCATTGCGAAATTCGAACCTCGTCTCAAGGCAGTTATTAAAAGCGTTTTCCCATTTTTTGCCATAAATTTTCAGCTGATATTCGCAGCGGTGCGGCAGGTCGTCTTCGGCAGAACTGCCAAGCATGTATCGCCACATCGAGCCACGTGAATGCCAGCGATATCTGACCCGGTAAGAAACGTCGTTAACGTAATTCAGACCGTCATCAGTATCGAGATAGATATCGAGAAAACAGAATGTTCCCTGCCCGGCGCTGAGAACATAGTAATCAGAACCAGAATGTCTAGTCGCTTTCCAGCCTGAATCAACAGAGAACGCCCGTTCGAGAACCCGCCGCGACCTTGAGATCAGATATGAATTATGTCTAAGCAGGTTCTCGTTACCGGTAATTTCAAGTTTGAATTCATTTTCTTCACGGGCCGGTGTGCCGGCAGGAGTTGCGCTCGCAAGCTCATCGACAGAAAGTTTTGCTGAATAATCAGTCAGCAGCGCTTCAGAGTTTTCGGCCAGAAGATTCGGTGGTATCATTAACAGCATGCAGAAAATAACGAAAGAAACTGGCAAAACCAGCATAAAAGCCCGTCTGGTTCCTGTGCTTTTTGCTTTCTGCATGAATTTTTTCACCGGTTTCCTTTCTGCGCAGACACCCCTGCAGCTGCAGCAGGACCTGCTTTATTTCGAAGAGCAGCTGCGTTCTTACCCGAACGACCCTGATCTTCACTATAACATGGCCAAGGCCTATTTTTTGCTCGGAAAAACCGACCTCGCCATCAGGTATCTCGAAAAAACAATTCTGCTGGCTCCGAAAGATCATGAAGCAGTTCTGGCGCTCGCTTCAACGATGCGAAAAATCGGGCATCTGGCCAATGCCCGCGATGTTCTATTAAAAAGCCTCGGGCAGATCAAAGATAACCCAGATATCTGGTATGAGCTCGGCGTCGTTCACTCTGATCTCGCCAACTATCGCCCGGCGGTCGAGGCGTTTGCCAACGCCCTTAAATTCAGTAGTGACGAAGAGCAGAAACAGATAATCATTTATTATACCGGCCTGGCTCAGCTGACCGACCGCAACTTCAAGGACTTTTTCGAGACACTCGCAAAACTCAAACCCGGCAGTGAGTATTACAAAGCCCTGCAAAGCCTCGGAGAAATGAGTGCCGGCATATCTGCCCGCTGATTTTTTTTCAATGAGTTTATAATCCGCGCTGCATGGCCCAGGCGTATTTTGAGAAGCTCTGCTGCCTGATACCAAGCTGAATAAGTTTCTCAATTACTGCCTGAGGGGGCAAAACATAGGATTTTATTTCGAAAATTCCGCCAGGTGAGCTGCGGCAGACAGGCAATTCAGGCAGAGAATTCAGCGGCAGTATACCGGCTGGCAAGCTGTTTACACGGGTGTCAAAAGTCAGGCGCATGCCGTCGATACCACAGAATTGCCAGGCAGTTCGCGTATAATGAAGCGAAACTGCAGGAATCAGCTGAATCCCGGCAATAGCATCTCTGACGCATGCGTCATGGCAGTTTGCCATAATCAGATTGCGCAATTCTGTCTCTGAACAGCTTAAAAAATTTATGCGCCGGCTGTTCTCAAGATCAAGCCTGAATTTGGTCACCAGACTGCCACGCCGCTGTTTCACCTCAAGGCCCGGCGAATGCCATTTGCGACGCATTTCATCACGATAAAGCCGCAGTCTTACCTTGGTTTTGATGTATTCACCGTTAATCTTGTCGCGAAAAAAACTGAAATCATGGCTGTCATAATACTGCGAAAAAACCTCGTAACAGCCGTTGCAGCCATTTCTGTCGGGCACAGCCAGACCTTGAACCATTTGTTGAAGAATCACAAGCTGCCCGGCAGAAACCGGAAACTTCAATTCATGAAATGGCCTGATTCTTGTCATTTTTTCAGGTTTCTCCAGGCGTGCAGGCTTTTGCTGCAGGGCTTGCCAACTATCGACTCCTGCAGACCGGTTGATTTAAACACCACTTTTTCGCCGGTGACAGCATTTTCAGCAGATTTCATTATCATGGTCATTGCTTCATCGAGTTGCTCAGCCTGAACTCCGATAATATAGGATTGAAAATCCGGTGTCAGCAGAAAATCGGCATACCGACGGCCGGGCATCAGCCAATGAGGCTCAGAAAAACCAGTTTCAGTCAGACCCGGGTAAAACAGTATTTTTCCGCCGGTTACAATTGTCGAATCATCAAGAACACCGTCAAAATCGGTGTCTGCGAGTATTCTCCCCGGCAGGCCAGTAAAATCGACAGCAACCGGGCAATGCCCCTTAACTCTGATCAGCAGATGCTCAAATGACTTGCCGGCAACAGAGGTCTGATGCTGCAGTCTGACCAACTCTGCTTCGATATTCGCCAGCTCACCAAGCAGAAAGGCTCGACGAGCTTTCATAAAACTGACCAGGCGGGCGGCATCCTTTTCCTGAAACTGTGGTGAAACGGGTATTTTTCGCGAAAACAGCACCAGAGGAATATTGATGAGGGCGCTGGCATATATTTCCTTGTAATAGAGAGGTCGCAGCTGATCGAGATAGCTGTCAACGAGCATCTGAAGGTTATCGTCGGCAAGCTGTGTTTTGAGAATTCTGTAAAGCTGAAGATTGCGCTGAAACTGAAATTCTGGAACCCTGAAAAAGGCATTGAGCAGCGGCGTCAAAAATTCGTAAAGCGGCACTCTGATGTCGATATCGGCATGCATGCCGCCAATCGAGGTAATTACCCCGAAGCCTGAAGGGTCGGCGATTACCGGAAACAGCCGCGAGCTTTTATGGTCGAAAACAAGCAGATGTCCGAAATAGTCGTTGGTATGAATACTGCCGATGGCCGTCATCAGAGCCGACCACCCGGCAAATCCCGCCGGGTCGATCACTTCGACCAGTTTTTCGACCCGCTGCAGGTCGACCGGGATTTTGACCGCTTCAAGAAGCCCGGCAAGAGCTTTTTTGGCGGTTTCAGGGTCGCGGCCGGCGGCCGGTTCAATTTCCCAGACTTCTGGATGAGTCCAGATCTTTGAGTTTCTGAGGTTGCCTTCGATCACCGAGCAGTCGGTGAACCCCTGTTCTGCCAGAGTCGCTACGTTTATTGGCTCGGCAAGATGATAAAGTCCCTTGTAATCGTTGTTGAGCATCACGGTTGCAATTGTGGTTCGCGGCGAGGGCATGCCAAGCTCAACGGCAATATGATCAGAAAGCAGGTTTGCAAGCATCGAAGCATCATCAGGGGTTATAAAGTCAAGTATCTGCCGATTCATGATGCGCTTCGTTCCGCGCAGGCGCAATCTGAATGATGGCTTGCGGTGATCCCAGTTCCAGGCATGCGTGCCCCTGATGCGCATTTCAGCCTTAAAAAGCTGCGCGGTTCTGTTAACCACCAACTCGGCATTCTGGTAATCAAAAAGGCTTTCTGGCTTGTCAGAAAAGAAAAAGTCGTAGTTTTCAGGGAGCAGACCGATGGTGAAGTGATTCACCTTATACGGCAGATAGCCACTTCGAGTATCAGGCGCAACGGCGCCCTGCTTGACATCTGCAGGAAAAAGAAAAGCAGCGCCCAGCATGGCCAGCCCCATTGCCAGCCACGGCAGATAAAATCCATGGCGCCCGCACCGTTTTCTCATGCTCTGTGCTTATTCTAGAACTACCGAAGCCTGAACTTCGGGCGCAACTTCACAGAGTTTTTTCAGGCAGTCAGCGGTCATGGTTTCTTTTGGCAGAGTAATTTCAAACATGATTTCAGCCTTGCTGCCATTATTAAGACTGTTTTCGCTGAGCAGGCGGAAATGCAGACCCAGCCCGGCGGCAACCTGCTGCAGACGGCTGGCGGTTTCGTGGTTTAACGGGTAAACTACCTTGAACAGAGCGGTTCTGGCGGGGGGGTTCTCAGGCATCAGCTTGCCAAGAATCACGATAAAAATGGCAAACAGACCGGCAGCACCGGTTGCAATGGTGTAATAACCGCTACCGCAGGTCATTCCGATCGCAATCGACATAAAAAGCCAGGCCAGATCAACAGTACTTTTAACGGCAGTGCGAAAGCGAATCAGACTGAGAGCTCCGATAGCGCCGAAGGCGCGCGCCAGGCTGTTGCCGATAACGGCCATGATCAGGCTGACGACCGCACCGAGCAGAATCATCGTTCTTGCCATGGTTCGGTCGCTGGTCGGGTCTGCCGGGCTACAGGCCTTGACAATGCGGCTCAGTATCGCACAGAGAATGAATGCCAGGCCCATGCCCATGAAAACATCATAAGCATTGAGGTCGATCATCTTCAAAAGCGGGGGAGAAAAGGAATTCTCATTCACCGGCAGTCACCTCCCGGCAGTTTCATCTGCCTTCTGCGATTATTGAATTCTGAATAAACAAAGTAAAACCTGTTCGTCAACCCGGTCTGTCAGTCGGGTTGCCATTATGATTACTCCATTACCCCGATCTAGTCAATATCAAACCACAATCATACATGCCTGAAAAGCAAAACCGCAGCCCATGTCTGAGCTGCGGCAGGGTTATGTTCTAAGGAATATTTAAGCGGCCTGAGCGACAGGGGTGGCAGGTGCAGCGGCCGGTTTGGAAGTAGAAGCAGGCTCTGATTTGGTGGCTGGAGCGGCAGTCGCATCGCTTTTGGCGGGCTCAGCAGCCGGGGTGGCGGCTGTTTCAGTTTTGGCCGGGGCGGCTGTGCCGGTGCTGCCATCCTTCTTTTTGGCTTCGATATAGCCTGAATCACGGTAATCAGTCGAATAAAAACCAGAGCCCTTGAAAATGATCGAACTGGCAGAAAGAAGTTTGGTTCCGGCAGCACCGCATTCGGGGCAGTGCTGTGGATCGGTGCACATCATTGAATGAAAGGCATCAAAAATCTTCTCACATTTTGTGCAGCGATAATTATAGGTTGGCATTAACCTTTCCTCCTGTGATGATTAACAGCGGTTAGCACTCTTCAGTTTCGAGTGCTAATAATCTATCATAAGCCCGCAGCTTGTTCAAGAAAATTATCAAATTCACAAAGCAGCCAGGCATAGTCGTCAACGAGACCATAGCATCTGCAGACCGCTTCATTGAGCCGGGAAAAAACTTCGCCATACTCTGGTGAAGCATGTGAAAGCTTCTGCAGCTTTCCGGCACAGTCGGCAACCAGAGCAAACAGCCTTTTGTTAAACGGCGGCAGAGGAACCTGCCTGACTTGTGTCACCGTTACATGAAAGCTGTGAAATCTGCCACTGAACCAGGCATTGACCGGCAAGCTGTTCAACAGACCAAGAAGAAACATTTCCGGGTAATCAGCCGATTCTGAAACAATAAATGAAAGCGAGTTCTTGGGGTAATAGCTCTCGGTGTCATAAGCCGCGACCAGGCGCGTCTTCAGTTTCTCATTGCGGATATTCTGATACAGAAGCTTGCTGCCGGCCCAGATTTTTTCGTCGCCGGCGTAGGCAAGATGCGGGCCAAAATCGATAAAAAAACCTTCCCAGTTGATTTTGAAAGGCGCCAGCTCACGCCCTTTGAGAACCGGGCGATAATTATCTGCCAGTCGCGAATCACTTACAAACCTTGAGACCCGGTCGGTACGCTGCAACGATTCCTGAATACCGACGCCAATCTTCGCGATGCTGCCAAGACAAATCCCTGAAGCCTGCATTTTTTCGAAAGCTGTTTTGAGATCTGAAGACACCAGCGACTGTCGCAGCCCGTTACCAGAGACAAAAGAGTCTGAGTGGGCCTTATAAGCTTCCGACCAGCCGCCACCTTCTGAATAACCAGAATTGACCATTACCAAATATGACGGTATCGATTCTTTACCTTTTTCAACAAACGCCACCACCGGCAAGACACCGGGAGCTGCCGGGAAAAATCTTGCCGGCAGAAGGTTGATGGCGGTTACCCTGTTTTTTTCGAATAACAGCTGCCTGATCTTCCGGCATTGATGGTTTACCAGCCAGGTATGCGAAGTCAGCATGATCATCTGTCCGTCGTCTGATAAAACGTGCAAGCCGGCTTCAAGAAAGAAGGTGTAGAGATCTTTCTCGCCTTCGCCTGTCTCATAAAGCTCGTCCAGACGATTTTTATAATCTTCATTCAGATTGACGCGGTACGGCGGGTTGCCAATTACCAGGTCAAATCTGGTTTCTGGAGGCTGCATGAGAAAATCACGCTGTTCGAGAACCGGCCAGCCACAGTTGGGAAAAGCGCACAACAGACGGGTCAGACAGATAAACAATGCCTGCTGATCGATATCGTAACCATGCAGATTTGCAAGAAAGTCGCCTGAATTCACGCCGGCAATTCTTCGGGCATAAACTCGGCCTTTCGGCCCTTCGACTCCTTCGGACTGACAGGATTGACTCAACACTTCGGCCACCGCCATCAGAAAACTGCCATCGCCGCAGGCAGGGTCGAGTATAAGAGCGTCTTTGCCCAAAGGGTGCGACAACCCGGCAAGACGCGCCGCAAGCGATTCGGGCGTATAAAACTGACCGGTGCTGCGCTTGCGTTTCTTTTCACGCCGCTCAAGATCAGGAACTTCGCCTTCACCCGCCTGTTTAAGAACAATTTCACAATCCATTAAGGAAGTGAAGGTTTCGGTCAGATGAACGGGGGCGCCCAATTCCCGCAGAGTATCTGCGGGATGCCCGGTCGGACGGACGGAAAAACAGTCGGCAATCTTCTCGTTGAACCAGGCGAACAGCGATTTGGGTTCAGATCGATCTGATGGATTTTTCATTATAAAATCAACCGTTATAAACATCGGGGTTCAACATGTTGAACCCCGACAGAAATAAAACCAACAAATATTAACCAGTTTTAATCAGCTCGCGGCAGCGGTCTTTGCTTCCTGCTCTTTGCGGCGGCGGATGAATTCGATCAGAAAAGCGGCGAAGACACCGAGCACACCAGCACTTAGACCAGCCAGAATAACCATGATCGAGCGGCGGGGTTTCGATTTGACTTCGGGAGCCCGCGCCCGGTCGACCACTTCGAACTGACTGCCTTCTTCTGCCTCAGCAATTTTAGCCATTTCATACTGCTCGGTCAGAACGCCGAAAATCTTCGTCTTGACGCTGAGATTGCGCTGCAAACGGGCAAATTCGAGGGCCAGTTCGGGCAGAACGCCGATCTCCTTCTCGACCAGAGCGATTTCCTTGTCGAGAGCCGAAATTTTGGCTTCTTCGGCCACCTTCTGTGCTTCGACCTTAACCAGCTCAGGAACACTGCCCGAAGATTTGAGCAGACTTTCCTGCATCTGCAGAGACACGCCGGCGGCGATCTTCTGAGATTCAAGACCTGCAAGCTTTTCGATTACTGCTGAAGCCTGCTTTTCAAGAGTAAACATTTTGTGTTTGTCCTGAAAAACCTTGAAGTCGTTTTCAGCGGCCGCCAGTTCTTTGCTGACGATTTCAAGCTGTCGTTCTATGAACAGGCGCTTTTCTTTCTGCGGGCCGCGGGTAAAGCCACTCAGATATTCAATATAGGCACTGGCGATTTCAGCCGACACTTCTGGCGACATTGTCTCAGCAGTAATCGTAATCAGGCCTTCCTTGTCTTTATCGACCGAAACAATCTTTGAGACAGTCTTGACCACATCATCATATTTGATTTTATCCGGGGTCGGCGGGTTATCACCAACGATCGCCGGGTTGGTAGCGATACCAAACCTGGCAATGATTCGATCGCTCATGGTGCGGCTTTTCAGATAAACCATCAGATATTCAGCCCCACCGCCGCCAAGTCCAGGTATCATGCCTGCAAACGGGAGACTGCTCAAAGCACTCAGTTTACCACTTGAGTGAACGAAAATAGTTGCACTGGCCTTGAAATGGTTTGGCAGCGTCAGGCTGTAGACAGCTGTAACGACAGCCACAATCAGAGGCATCAGAACAACCAGTTTCCAGTGCTTGAGCAGAACCCTGAACAGCTCGAAAAGGTCAATTTCGTCTTCTTCGAGACCCATAAGAATCTCGCGTTTGAGAAGTTCTTCTTTAACCTCTTTCTTCAGCTGTTCAGGATTGATGTCGTTGAATTTTTCTGTCATGGTTTATTCTTCGATGATTTCAACGTTGGCGCGCGGCAGAACGAATTTTTCACCAGAAGCGGTCTGAATCTCGACAACGCGCACTTTCGCTTCAGAAGGAATGATAACCGGTTTTTCGGGAAGTGAAACGACTTTGGCAACTTCGCCAAAATGCGGCTGTCTGATGATACGCACGTTGCTGCCAATAGTCATGCCGGTATTCGGAGCGTGCTTCTGTTCGTTGATGTCAGCAACTTCGATCGGAATGACAACTTCGGGCCTGATAACGCCGGCACGAATCTGTGTGGCGCCGTTAATCGAGGCTTTGCGGCCTTCGGCGTTTTTCAGCAGATCGAAGGTTTTCTTCGCCATATTGATCTGGCCAAAACCTTCGGTGACGACGAGGGTGATGCCCTTGTCTTCGGTGCCGGTGATGGCAACGCCAAGGTCGTAGCCGAGGAATTCCTTGAGGTCGTGCGCATCATAACCACCGACGATGACGCCCTTGACGCCGACTTCGACGGCCCGGGTCAGCGCGGCAGCGGTTACCAGCGAGCCACCGACCACGATTTTCCCTTTGTGCTCGATCTTGATGCTGTCTTTGTCGAGAACGTCAGATGGTGATTTTGCCGCCATTACCAGATTGCCGATCACTTCGCCGCCGATACCGAAAATGCCCTGAATGAAAGAGGCAACGGTGTTGACCTTTACCCCTTCTTCGGCGTAGACATCGTCAACGATACCGTCAACGTAGGCATGCACTTCTACCGGAATCGGCGGCTCGCGCAGAATCGCCTGACCGGTTACAGTCGACAGGCTTTCGATGGTGCCTTTGATCGGTGAGCGCACGTAGGTTTTGAAAAAGCCGAAGAAACCCTGGGTTTCGGCGAGAACATCGTCTTTTTCAATTGCGTCGCCTTCTTTTTTAACAAGAAAGTCGGTGATTTCGCGGGCTTCACAGCCCAGCAGATTGGCGACATTCAGCGGGTAAACGTTGCCGGGCAGGTCTGTCGATGCGACGACCGTTTCAGCAGTAACTTTATCACCTTTTTTTACGAGAACCTGGCCTTTGAGAGGCAGTTTGCGTTCTTTTTCGACCAGAGTTTTAGCTACAATCTTGAGACCTGGGGTATATGCACTAGCCATTGTTCAGTGTCCTTTCGCTCAGAGACCGGGATAAAGATCCATGGCTTTATACCAGGACTTCACCAGCTTAACGCGTTCAGCATTGTCTTTTGGCAGGGTGAACGGGCGACCGCGTGTATCGAAAATAAGACCGACAACGCCGCCGTGCACTTCTGATTCCATTTCACGGCCATCGCCATTGCCCATGTCAAAGCCCCATTTCGGTTTAACGAACAGCTTCGCGGTTTCACCGACTGCGAGTGGCACGACGTTCAGTTCGCCACCCTTGAGGGTTTTGCTGATCTTTTCGCCGTTGGCTTTGGTAAGAGTAAAATCGAGCACCGGCTCATCACGTTTCACATTACCGGTCGGGGCAACGCAGGTGCCGAGATAAATCAGGCAGTCGCGTTCGAAAACGCTGAGAGCGGCTTCTTCGTGAACCTTGGCAAGAACGCCGAGCTGCGGCATCATAAAGATCGAGTCGACGGTCAGCTGGGTAATACCTTCGGGCAGGAAAGAGTCGATCAGCATCATCGCGGTCTGCTGTCTTCTCGGGGCATGCGAAAGAACGCCGCCCGAACCGATCAGCATATTGAGATCCTTGAGATTAACAAGGCTTTCACCGGTCATTGACTGGTCAAAAACGTCGCCGATGGTGCGTTCCTGCTGAATACCCTTCAGACCGACAGCAAGCGAGCGGTGCTGGTCGAATGAAAGGCGCAGAGCTTCGCGGGCGCAGGCCTGTTCGACCATCAGTTCTTCGATAAGCGAAGGAATCGTGGTCGGGCGGATCATCTTGTTTTTGACGCGGTTGCGCAGATCTCTTTCGTCCATTTCGAAAGGAACCCAGCGCATGATGTTTTCGAGTCCGGCTTCAGCAAATACGTTGCTGATAGAATAGCTCATGCCGTAGTTGGCAGAAACCGATTTGTTATAAATGCCGCTGAAAACGCTGAAAACGTCAGTAGTGGCACCACCGATGTCGGCACCGACAACCGTCAGGCCTTTGCGCTTTGAGATCAGCTGCATGATATCGCCTACTGCGCCAGGAGTCGGCATGATGTCTTCATCTGTGAGTTCCATAAGGTGCGGGTAACCCGGCGCATGGCTCATGACGTGCTCAAGAAACAGATGCTGAATCTTCTGACGGGTCGGCATCAGGTTTTCTTTTTCGAGAGTCGGTCTGAGGTTATCGGCGATGTCGAGAGCAACACGGTCCTGCAGGCGTTCTTTGATCAGCGACTGCGCATCTTTGTTGCCAGAATAAAGAACCGGCAGCTCGTAACCGGCGCCAAGGCGGGCCTTCGGGCTGGCAGCCGCAATGATTTCGGCCAGCTCGACGACGTGCGAAGTGGTACCGCCGTCAACGCCGCCCGAGAGCAGAATCATATCGGGGCGCAGATGTCTGATGCGCTGAATTTTCTGGTAGGGAAGTCGGCCATCATTGGTGGCCAGAACGTCCATGACGATGGCGCCAGCGCCAAGAGCTGCGCGGGTTGCCGATTCGCCTGACATGGTTTTGACAACGCCGGTGACCATCATCTGCAGACCGCCGCCAGCAGAGCTGGTCGACACATAAAGATCAACGCCCTTACCGTTGGTGACAGGCTTGATGATCGCTTTGCCGTCATCGGTCAGAATCTGCCGGCCGGCAAGTTCCTGAACCTCAGAAACAGCGTTGAGAACGCCCTGTGTAACGTCTTCAACCGGAGCTTCAACGGTGGTTGGGGCTTCGCCGCGCACGATCAGGCGGAAAACGCCGTCGCGCTTTTCAATCAGAATCGCTTTGGTAGTCGTGCTACCGCAGTCCGTAGCCAGGATGCTTTGAATATCACCTTTGCTCACGAGATTCACCTTCCTTAACTTCCTTTTTAGACTTTTCCAGGTCTTCGATGCGCTCGATCAGGTTCTCGATGCGATTGCGATCGCCGATGAGAGCCTGCAGCTTTTCTGTCTTGACCGGGTCAAAAATCAGTTCGAGAATCGGCCCGAAAATGACCAGACTGCTGTAGCCAACAAACGACAGCGGTTTGACCATTTCGAGCGCCATAATTACCGGAACACTCATACGACGGCTGTGAACAGCTTCGGCCAGAACCCTGACGAATTCGTCGAGTTCTTCAGGCGAAAACTTCGACTGCTCGGGGTCTTTCGGAATCGTCCACATGCCCATCGTCAAAACATCTCCTGAATCAGACTATATTGAGCCAGTCATGCAGCAGAAACTGGAAACGGCCGATCAGCAGAGAGATACGACCCATGACGGTGGCGCCGAAAGCGGCACCGAAGCTCAGCATCAGATACCAGATACCGACTCTGGCGACGTTGCCGTAAATCGGGCCACGATGTTCGGTGCTGAAAAAGAAGTAAAACAGACAGGCAACCGAACCAACCACCAGAACCAGATTTGAGAAGCTCTGGAAGAAGTCGCCGGCAACAACGATCGGTCTGATCGCTTTGGCAATCTGCGGCATAAGATACTGCTGAACCGAATAAACGATACCCAGACCGGTCGATACGCCCATAACAAAGGCAACCGTAAAACGGCTGACCCATGAGTATGTAGCCGAGAACCTGAAAAGCATCAACAGACCCATGAAGCCCGGAATCAGCAGCATGTATTCAGGAGTGGCGGTCGCGGCAGCGCCGGTGGCGAACTGAGCCGGCATGATCTTCGCAAGCAGGTTCGGTTTGAGAACCTGGTGGAAAGAAATCAGTGAGAAGTAATAACCCGCCGAAACCCCGACGAAGAGATGTTCGGCAAAGCGGTAGAAAGGGTTGTCACGATAGAGAAAACTGAAGCAGCAAAGGGTGATGACGGCCCCCACCCATACTGAAAGCGTTAATGTCATGGTTAGGTTCCTCCTCAGGCTTTCTTCTTGGCTTTTCTCTGTTCGGCGATAAACGCGATGTTACCGGCGATGATGAAAAGCATGATGATCAGGTGAGCAATCGACTGCGGAGCCATGCCCTCGCGGCCCTTGCCGAAGTATTCGATGAGTTTTTCGTATTCAGCAGCACCGGGCAGACCTCCGGTCATGCCGACCAGTTGGCCAGTCTGCAGATAAGTCACGAATCTCGGAATATTGACCGAGGTGCAGCCTGCTGCCATCGGGCGTTTGTGTTCGCCGGCAACGCTGATGAAAGACTCGATACCACCAGTACCGGCGGTAAAGCTGACGATGATACCGACATCGGTCATGGCGAATTTGCGACCGTCAGGATTCATGAAGATCGGCATTTCTTTGGTAGAATTGCCGTCACGGTCCTGCGGATACGGGCCCATGAAATCGCTGCACAAGGCTTTAACGTGAATGATTGCACCCGGCTTGTAACCAAGGTTTACATAGTCAACACCCTTTTCAACGGACGGTTTGCAGCCGGCAGCCAGTTTCCCGGCGCTTTTCATATTTTCGTAAGTAGACTTATAGATATCGGCAGCAGTAGAAAGAGCTGCTTCAGCCATTTCCCCTCCAAGAGGCCAGTTCCCGCCGCACAAAGGTTTCAGGTTCTTTCTGAACATGTGCGTCAGAATAGCGATGGCAGAAGGCCCGAGTTCGGGTTCAGATGCCGGATCGAAATCGAATGAGAGAAAGCAGCGGGTGCCTTCTGGCAGCTGATCTACAAATTTATAGAGACCTTCGACACTCTTGCCGGGAAAAACGGGAAAGTCCATTTTGAAGATCATCGGCAGCATTACTGAGAAGGCTACACACAGGAATACCCAGCGGCGATCGAGGTTTTTCAGTTTGATAAACAGTTCCATGATTGTGTCTCCTTAGCTTTCGCCACCGAGGTGTGAACGTTCGACGCCGAAGATGATCTTCATCGAGGCAGAAATTACACCAAGCATGGCGCCAATCAGAATGGCGCTCTGAGCGGCTGAACTTGGGTAAGCCATGATCCATTCCTTGATCAGGGCGATATCAAGATACTGACCTATGAAAGGAATGTAAGCGAGGTATTTCGAGACCAGATTGCCGATCGGAACGTTACCAAGCATAACGACAAAGGCGGCGCCCATCAGCAAACCGGCTTCTTTCGATTTTACACGGAAAGCGCGGAACGAAGCCGAAGCGACGAAGAAAGCAAGCAGCGAGAACATGGTTGCCTGGCCGTTTTTGAAAACACCAACAAACAGAATCTGCTGCAGGCTGTTGACCAGGTTCATGAAGCTGCCCTTCAGGCGATCCGAGGGAGCTCTTTCAGGAGTAGAGGAGCCTTCAGGGGTCACGTCGACAAGCACGTTACCTTCGGCGTCCTTTTCCACTTTCGAAACGGTAACCAGCGTTGAAGACTGGCTGTTCTCAGAGAGCAAATAATATTTCTGCCCAACCTGAACTTCTTTTTCAAACATTGGCCAGCTGCCAGACAGGAAACCAAGGATCGCCATGGTGACAAAACCGATAACGAGAACCAGGCTGTAACCCCAGCCGTCGCCTTTGCGACTGATCTTGTGCAGGTTGATGCGCAGCAGGCTGAATGCGCCCAGGACCATAGTAAAAGACATGATAATCTGAATCCACTGAGGAAACACTTCTTCGAGTGACTTGATGGTTGGCAGTGCCGGGCCGCTGAAAAAAGCGATGATCATGATGATGCCCGTCACGAATGTGATGATGAGAGGAACAGTTCTTTTAATAAACAGCATGTTCAGGTCTACCTCACTTCAGGAGCCGCATAAAGTTTTCGGCAAGGCTGACGAAAACAGTACCGGATGCATATTCAGTTTTGGAAATGGTTACCAGCAGAGTGCCGATGATCATGAAAACGATAATGATCAGCTTGATCATATCCTGGCCTTTGAGAGAACCGACTTCACGGGGGTTCTTCGACAGGTAGGCAGAGGCGGCAAACAGTTCTTCACCGATCAGGGTGTAGTCGCAGGCGGCGACGAAGAACGGAATCTGCGAAGGTTCGGCAGTACCGGCGATCTGAATCGCGCCAACGGCGTTACCGGTTTCGGCGAGAATCAGAGATTCGGCGTAGAAAGTGCCGAGATAGAAACATGCGGCCGGTTTTTCGCGCATCATGATACCACCGACGCCGGCGACATAACCGAACTGGTCGTCAGTGAGGTAGTTGATACGGTCAGGTCTGAAAGCATCGGGGCGACCCTTTTCAAGGTAAGCCTGTTTAACGACTTCCTGGGCAACCGACATAACGAAAGACCTGGTCATCGGCGCATAAAGAGGTGTGTCGTATTCGGCGGTTTTTTTGGCGACATGACCCATGATGGTTACACCGGCGATGGTCTGAATGTCATCCATGTCCATGATGCCGGGGATATAAAGAACGCCGCGACCCATTTCGGTGGCACGGCCAACGGCATCTTCAAGAGCCGAAAGGCCGCTGATTCTTCTGATGAAGAGTTCTTTACCTCTCTGGGCATGGAAAGTGTAATAAGTCACGAATGCCATCAGAGTAATGATGATCACGAGAACATTGGCGCGGTTCATGTCGAAGTAATACATTTCTTCGGCAGCAGGCGCCGGAGCGGCAGCCGGTTCGGCAACTGCAACCGCGACCGTAGGCTCGGTAGCGCTGGCAGTTTCTGAAGTTTTGGCGGCTTCAGTTGCAGGCTCAGTCTGGGCGGCCGGAGCAGCCGGGGTTTCTACTGCAGCGGCAGGAACTGCCACCGGAGCAACCACGGATGATTCAGCGGGAGCTGCTGGAGCTGCCGGTTCGGCAACTGCCTGGGCAGGCTGAGTTTCCGGAGCTGCCGGGGGAGCCGGCGGTTCAACCGGCTGAGTCTGCGCAGGAGCGGCATCAACGGCTGGAGCCGCGGGTGCAGTTTCTGCTGCAGCCGGTTCGGCGACCTGGGCAACAGGCTGTGTCTCATCTACAGCCGGGGCAACTGCTGGCTGTTCTTTAACAGAATCAGCAGTAATTTCAGTCATGCCGGTATCGTCAACAGCAGAAGACTGAACAGGTGCGGCTGCCGGAATTTCTTCCTGCTGGGCCACAACAACCAAAGCCGATACCATACACAGGAAAAGAACCAGAAATGGCAGCAGTTTCCTGGGTGGTCGCCAGACAACGCTCATGGAAAGACCTCCAAAACGACAGAATTGCATTTACAAGCTAGTGATTATAAACGACCCCTACCGGTAAGTCAACGAAAGCGTGTACCCCTTTTTTTGTGATAATGAATACCGGCCAAATGAAAATTGTCGCAACCACCCGATTGTTGAACCTTGTCGAAGCAACGTGATTTTTATTGTTCTTTGCCACAGATCGGCGTTTATCTGTGTTCATCCGTGGCTATTTCATTTCCCCGTGGCAGTTATCAGTGGTGCCAGCAGGCAACCCGGTGACCTTCACCAATCTGCAGCAGGGGTGGAGCTTCGCAGCATTTATCAGTTTGAAGCGGACAGATACTTCTGTAACAGCAGCCTTCGGCGGAAAAAACCGGCGCAGCGTTTTGCATTCTGGACTTGAGCGGATTACCTTCGCGAAGAAACATCGCTGATTCCAGCAGGCGGCGCGTGTAAGGGTGGCGCGAACCATCAATCAGCTTATCGGCTGGCAGTTCTTCGACCAGGTGGCCATGATACAGCAAAATGATCCGGTCAGAAATCTGCCTGACAACAGCTACGTCGTGCGAAATAAAAAGCAGCGACAGCTGCCGGTCGGCACGCAGTTTCATCAACAGTTCAAGAATCTGCGCCTGCACCGAAACATCGAGAGCAGACACGGCTTCGTCGGCAATTATCAGCTGCGGGCACAAAATCAAAGCCCGGCAGATGCCAATACGCTGCCGCTGACCACCGCTGAATTCAGATGGGTATCTTTCAAGGGCGCCCGGCTCAAGACCAACCTCATGCAGTGCCTGCTGCAACATTTTTTCCATGCCGCCCTCAGGCTTGATTCCATGAATTTTAAGCGGTTCGGCAATAATCTGGCGCACCGTCATTCTCGGGTCAAGCGAACCGAACGGGTCCTGAAAAATCATCTGCATCTGGCGCAAAACCGCCATACGGTCAGCCCCGCTCGCGCCAATGACCTCGCGACCGGCAAGTTTTGCCTGGCCACTGTCGGCTTCATAAATACCCATCAGAACTCTGGCCAGAGTCGATTTTCCAGAACCGCTCTCACCGAGAATCCCGAGAGTTTCGCCTCTGGCAACCGAAAATCCCTGAATATCGAGCGCCACGACTCTTGACGCGGCTTCTCGACTGAAAAGACGCCTGAAGCGCTGGGCGAAGGTGTCTTCGACGACAAAACTTTTGCGCAGCTGACCAACCGAAAGAATCGGGTTGGTTACAGCCTGACAATTTTCAGATTGGTGCAGCATCTTTTTCAACAATCATCAGAATTCTGCAAACATCATCGACAACTGCAGATGATTTTTTGAACTCTTTCGCATCAGGCCTTTGCGACTGAGGATGAGCCAACTTCATTTTTCAGCGGGTAGAAACAGGCGACTTTTCGGCCATCAGGCAGCGATTCTGAGCCAGGCCGCTCCCTGCGGCATTTTTCCTGCGCAAAGCGACAGCGGTCTGAATAAACACAACCAGATGGCTTACGGTCGGGAGCCGGCAGACTCCCCGGTATCGCAACCGGCAGCTTTCTTTCTGGTATCAGCCGCGGCAAAGCCGCAACCAGATCGGCAGTATAAGGGTGTGCCGGCGCCGCCAGAATCTGGCGCGTTTCGCCGTTCTCGACCAGACAGCCACAGTAAAAAACCGCAAGATGATCAGAAACAGCTCGAATGACACCCAGATCGTGACTGATAAAAATCATTGTGCGGCCCTCATTTTCTATCTGGGCGCGCAATTCAGCCAGCAGCTGCACCTGAAGTTCAGCATCGATAGCCGTGGTCGGCTCATCGGCAATAATCAGGTCAGGCTCCATGACCAGTGCCATGGCAATCATCGCCCGCTGCCGCATACCACCACTCAACTGATGCGGGTAAGAATGCAGAAACCTGTCCGGATCAGAAAAACCGGCGCGCAGCAATGCCCGCCTGACCTTCTCATCGACCTGTTCCCGCGCGGCTTTCGCTTCGTGGGCATAAACCGTTTCGCTGATCTGATCATACAGCGTCATGAGCGGATTCATCGCGGTCATCGGCTCCTGAAATATGAACCCGATGCGCCGCCCCCTGAATTTCTGCCAGGTTGCCTCATCGGCACCGGTCAGCGTCTGCCCGGCAAACTCGATCTGCCCAGAACGCGCCGAAACCACCGCCTCAGGAAAAAGGCCGGCAATGTTCATCGCCAGAACCGACTTCCCCGAGCCCGACTCGCCTGCTATCCCAAGACAGCGACCGGCCGGAACTTCGAGTGAAATGTTTTCGAGCACAGGCAGCAGGCGCCCGTCAGTGGCGCGAAGCCGCAGCGAAAAATCCTGTATTTTCAACACTTGGGGCCGCCCTGGGTCACAGCTGCGATTCAGCCGGACCAAATAGAAGTTTCCAGTTCAGAACGTCGTTCCAGATAGCACAGGCCGCAGTCGAAAGCCCGGCATCGGCGTGATAAAGACCAACATCCATGGGTCTGACCAGAAATGCCATCGGACGAGATTCTTCAAGATAAGCTGACAGGCTTGCAACCGCCTGATTTCTGTCGACACCGTCGAGCATCGAATCAAGCTCCTCAAGAGTTTTATCGACCTGTCCATCCTTGACTCCGGCATAATTCAAATTATCAAGCACCTTCGGCGACGAATGCAGGAGCGAAACCCAGTTTCCACCAGCAGGAAACTGATAGCTGAGCAACGCTGTGCTGAATTCACCCTGTCTGAGGCGTTTTGATACGAAATCAGACCAGGAAACAGCTTCAACCGAAGCTTTAATATGGGCACGCCCCAGATCTACAACGATCTGGTCTGCGATCACCCGGCGCGAAAGATTGTCATCGTTGATCAGAATCTTTATTTCAAAGGGACTGCCGTTGAAATCACGCCAGTTGTCATTGTTTGAATCTTTAACACCGGCTGCATCGAGCATTTTTTCGCCGCTGGCGAAACGGTTAGAATATTCTTCCGGGGCTGCCGGCCCTGAAGCCAGAATATTGCTGTAAAGTGCGACACCATCACCCGGGAACTGGTTTAATATGCGATTCCGGTCAACCAGCAGGTCAAGGGCGGTACGAACTTTCGCATCAGCAAGAGATGCGTCACGGGTGTTGAAAACCCAGACCATCGCAGCCTGATTCGGGTATTTTACAAACTTTACCTGGTCGAGCTTCATGTTTTCGAGCTGCTCTGAAATCATTGAAGGTAGATTGATCCAGTCGTATTTTTTCTGCCTGAAATTAGAAACAAGCTGCTGAAAATCATAGCTGCTGTGAATCAGAACCGCCGGGCGCGATGCGGTCCGGTCATCGAGAAAATACGGATTGGCTTCAAGCAGAAGATAAGAGCTTTTTTCGCGGGCCTTGATCATATAAGGGCCGAGGCCAACCGGTTTATCTGCATACATTTCGAGCACCGAGGCCGCGCTGGCATTTTTGACTTCACCGGCAGCCGATGCTGTTACAGATTGATCGGCAGATGCCGCCGGTTTATCTGAGTCGAGAATATGCTTAGGCAGCAGCCCGACGCAGAGCAGATCGAGATACTGGCGCGAATTACCGGCAAATATCATGTGGCATCTCTGCCCCTGCCCGATCGAGGAAACAGCCAGAACTCCTTTTGCCAGTTCGACATAAGGGCTGTTGTTTTTGGGATCAGCCATCATTCTGATGGTAAATTCGAGAGCGCGCGGGTCAAATTCGGTTCCGTCATGCCATTTCAGGCCGCGGCGCCAGACGGCATCGAGAACTACAGTGCCGTTTTCACCGGGAGTCAAATAATATTCAGAAAAAAGATAAGGCACGAAACTACCGTCGGCAAGCTTGCGCAGCGGTGCAGCATGAATGAAGTTACTGACCATCTGCCCATGTTCTGATTCAAGATGTTCAATAGGATTAAGACCGAGCGGATCGCCGTAAATCCCGAGCCTGACAACCCTGCCACTCGAATCATCAAGCATGGCAGCGATTTCGCCAGGAAGTTCCTGAGTGCGCCGGCAGCCGGAAAAATTCACCAGCGCCGCAATCAAAACGAATATCAATAGAATGCGGTAATTTTTCATAATTCTGTTTCCTTATTCAACATTCGGTAGGGTGCCCTCGCGAGTGCACCCTACCGTGCAGCCTACGCAGGACATTTCATTTATTTTGCACATTCAATTTTGTCAAAGGATCAGTTCCCCTGTGGGGCCTGAAAAATCACGTTCCCTGAAGGAGTAACCGATGTTGCCTCACCGGTGCCTGCGCCTGTTTCACCGCCCGGAGCAGTAAGTGGCTGCTGCAAAGGCATCTGGGGAGCGGGAGTCGGCATTTCCGCAGGCTGGCGATTATTCTTTCTGATCATTTCTTCGGCCCATTGCCTGGTTTCGGTAGCGGTAAGTGCTGAGCCAGCGATTCTCGAAAGCATCGGCACAGCTTCGCCAGCTTTACCATTCTGAAGCAGTGACCTGCTCATATTTACCTCGGCTTCGGTAATTGAAGCAACAAGCGAAATGGCGTGGCTTCTGATTTCCGGGGGGGCGGCCGGTGAGGCGGCAGCAGTTTCTAGGTGCTGACGTGCCCGGCCAAGCTGCTGCGAACGCACCAGAATCACGCCCAGGTCGCGATGGAACACGGGGTTGTCAGGATTCAGGTCGAGAGCTTTCAGCATCGCTTCCTCGGCCCGCTGCTGCAGACCGATGTTCGAGGCAGAAATGCCGACGATGTTCAGCATCGTCGGGTCGCGGTCCTGAACGAGTGCTGAGACAGAAGCCGCGTAGTTGTAGGCTTCTTCCCATTTCTGAGTGCCGGCTTTAGCGACTGCTAGCGAAGCTTTCGCCTGCAGTTCGAAAGACGGAAAGGCGAGAGCTTTTGTCAGGTATTTTTCGGCCTGAGCCAGCAGTTCGGTCTTTCTTTCTTCTGGAATAGCGTATCTGGTAATATCGAGAGCGATCTTGCCGGCATACATGTAATAAATCGAACGCGCCTCACCGGCGGTGAGTTCGAGACCGTGTATCGCTTCCTGGTAGGCTTCGACAAGTTTGTTCATCAGGTGATAGTAGATGTGCATTTTGCGGAAAACCACCGAATGATAGGTCGATCTGGCGTTGAAATTGATATTCTGCATCGATCTGTCGGCGTAAACCATGGCCCGTTGCGGATCCTGTTCCTGGGCGTAAATTGCTGAAAGTTTCAGGTAGGGATCACCAGGAAGCGGGTCGAGGACGATAGCATCGGTTAAAAGAGCTTTAGCCCGGTTGACCGCTTCTGCCTGGGTATATTTCATATACATGTCAGCTTCGCGCACCATCTCATCGGCCTTCCAGCAGCGCATCTCATGAACGGTGTTGGTTATGCCGCCAAGCAGCGCAACCCCGGCGAATGCCAGAGCAACAGTCTGATCGATATTGATTTTACGACGCACGAGCGGCGAATTGAAAAAGTCGGTTTCGGTAAGCACCGGCACCAGACCGAGAAAGAGAACAGCGTAAACCGCAGTTTCAATACGATGGAACGGGAAATCCGGAATGGCGGCGAGCATCTGCGACACCATCGCGGCACCGAGCCCGATCAGCAGAATATGTTCGCCACGCATTTCCCCGTCGGGGCGGCTGAAGATTTCGCGACGCAGAGCCAGTTGAATGCTGGCAAAAAAGCGATAAACGACAAACAGAAACAGCAGCATACCCACGACGCCCATCTCGGAAATAAGCTGCAGCCAGTCATTGTGCGCCTGACGGAAAGTGACCGCGGTAAAAGTCTCTTTGTTGTCTTCAGAGAAGGTTTTGCCTTCCTGCAGCGGGAAAAAGTGCTTGAAAGCCCCGAAACCACGCCCGAAAAGCGTATCGAAAACCGAGCCATCGAAGGCCTTGATAGTGCCATACCAGACCCACATGCGCTCATAGGTGTTGCTGGCAAGGCGATCGAGGGTAAAGGTGTATTTGATTTTGTCGAGAATGCTCTCAGACTGAATCGTCTTGACCGACAACGCAAAAAGACCGGCGAAAATCAGAACCACTGCGGTCAGGAAAAAGGGTGCATTCTTGCGCATCAGCTTCTGCTTGCGGTCGTTGAGAAAAAGCATGATGGCCATGTAGACAATACCACAGGCAATACCGATGAGGGCCGCGCGGCAACGGGTGATGTAAAGGCCGTAAAGAAGCCAGCCATACAGCCCGAGCGATATGACCTTCATTACCGTGCTGCGATAGTAAAAGAAGAAGGCCAGAGGCAGAAAGGCCGTGAACATCGCGAATGTGCCGAGATAGTTGCGGTTTCCGAAGGTCGAAACGACCGAACCCATGTCGTAGTTCCGGTTGGCAAGTTGAGGAAACAAAGGCAGATAGTAGCCATTCGGGTCGACCTGACCGTTGAGCACTTCCTCTTTTACGTATCGGATGAGGCTCTGGGCATCGAACTTAAAATAGAAATTGTAGGTTTCCATGATACCGATCGTCGAGGTGGCGATGCCGGTAAAAATGACGGCCCAGAGAATAAGTTCGACCTGCCAGCGACTGCGAACCACATTTGCCACCAGCGGGAAAAGCAGGATTATGCTAAAAACCCCGCGCAAATCGCGAATCGCCGACGGCACGTTGTAATTCCACATCACCGACAGGGCTGCAAAGCCGAAGAACAGCGTCAGCGGAAAATCGATACTGGTGCGAGCCAGAGCCGGCGTTCGCCGGGTAAACAGGCGGGCGCAGTAGATGCCGGCAAGAATGGCGATCGCGATTTTCGAGAAGAACTCTTTCGGAGTCAGAAAGTTTTCGGTCGTGGCACGGCTGTAGAGAAACGGCATCACCAGAACAACGAGAAGAATGCCAATATAGACAATCCAGTCAGTAACCGAGAGTTCGGCACGGGTCTCATTGTTGTTCTTGCGGAACAACCGGTAAAAAAAGTCTTCAAAAGCCTGCAGCCCCGATGGCTGACTGCCGACTACGCCTTCAGGCTTGTCGCTGCCGGCTGCCAAAGTTCTGACCCGTTTTTTTGCCATGATTAATTAGCCTTGATAACAACCGGATCAGCCGGATATTCGCCGGTCGAGCCGTTGGCCTTGCGGTCAGAATAATCTTTTATGCGGCTGTTGCCTGGAGAGACTCTGACAGTTGAAGATCCCGGATAAAATGCGGTGTCGCTTGCGAGATTGTTGAATTCAAGAAGAATTTCAGCAGCAGAAGCGGGAAAACTTGCCGGGCTGGCAAAAATACTGACTGCCACGTCTGAAGAAAACAAAAGATCACCGGCAGAGGGCGAAGCATTATCGTAAACAAGAGCGGTGTCAGACGCCGGAATAAAGCGTGAGAATTCAAGACGGAGCAGATCTTTCTGGCTTATCATACGGTTATTGTCGATGTCGACCCAGGTAGCGCGCTGCAGCGTCAACGGCGGTTTGTAATCAACGACGATATCATCGCGCTCGACACTGTTATCCGGGCCATTTGACTTAACCTGGCCCTTCAGCCAGTCGACTTCGTAATCGCGACCCCATGGGTCACGGGGCAGGTCCTGCAGGTAATGCCCGAGCAGTACGCGCAGGTCGGTTCCCTGGAATGGCCGTTCGGCCATTGTGTCATGCTTAACCAGAGCCTCTTTGATGATATCAAGTTCGTGTTTGGCCTTGGCAAGACGCGACTGCCTTACATAATCCTGATAATAAGGCAGGGCAACGCCAATCAGTATGGCGATGATGGTAACGACGATCAACAGTTCAATCAAAGAAAATGCTCGTTTATTCATGGTTGAAAATACTACCATACCCTTTTTCTCCCAACAACTAAAAGCTTAATACGAACACAAGACAGAGCTGCTCAACATTAGATCCACAGAAAATTTTGCGCCGGCTCTTCATTTCTCAGTCTGGTTCAGATTGATGCGGTTGGCGGCGATACCCATACCAAGAAGGCCCCAGAAAACCGGGGCAATGCCGACAATGCTGTCATTGAAAATTGCAGCGACCAGATACGCCACTATCGCAGCCATTATTCCAAGGCCTGCGATTTCAGATAAACTTTCAAATCGGCATTTCCAGTATATTTTTGCCGACTCCCGCAGATAAACCGCAAACAGTGCCAGAATCGCAAACAGCGAAATCATACCGGAGTTGATGGCAATCTGAAGATAAAGATTATGCGGCTTTTCGATCATGGTAAAGATACCACTCGGCCAGACCCGCAGTTTTCCAAGATAATCGTGATTGGGGAAATGGAAAGCGAAAGTATCAGGGCCATAGCCGACCAGCAAAGTCTTTTTGAGCATGGGCAGCGTTCGCGACCAGATATACCCGCGATTGCTGGCCAGGCCCTGACAACCGGCAAAACCAAATGCTTCGACTTCCTGAACATCGACCGGTTTACCAAACTGATTGATCAGCTTGAAGCCCCTATCAGTGTTCACCACATAAAAACTGACGCCGCCACGCCCGATTTCGAAAACATTGTATTCAGGCCAGGCATAGATAAGAAAGCCACGCATCTTTTTTTCAGGAAAAATCAGCAGATACTCTTTTGAAGTGAAGAAACCACGGCCGGTTCCTGAGGCAGTTTCGCTTCCGGTTGTCGTTACAGCGACAGGTGTTACCGCCTGATTTCCGGGCAGCGACTGGAAAATGCTCGTCGAGCTGCTCGCCAGTGCGGTAAAAGAAGCGAGCGGCGATTTATTGTCAGTTCTCAGATGCGGGTTAGGTAAAAGACTGTAGTTAACCAACTCCCCTTTGTGATCGTAGAACTCGACCTGCTCATTGTTCAGTCTGACTTCAGTTTTCAGGTCGTCGAAAACGAACGAGAATGAATCGGTGGCCAGCTTGAGATCCTGAAAATTGCCAAAAAGATTGTTTCTGACCTCTACGGGTCTGGCGATAGAAGTTTCAAGAAATCTAGGCACTTCTTTTTCTTTCCAGGTAAAGGCATCCATGGCGAACGGCATCAGGGAGAAGCACAATAGAAGCAGAGCCAGCCGCCGCTTGCGCGCCCAGACTTCGCGCCAGACGAAAGGAAGCAAGATTAAAGCTGCAATTACAGCACCGAGAAAACCGGCCCTCGATTTGGAGCCGAGCAGATTGCAGAAAATCAGCAGATTGATCGGTATCAGGGCAAATTTCAGGCGGTTGTTAACGAGCAAAGCCAGCGCGAAAGTCAGGGCGAAAAGCATGGCCATGTAGCTGCCGGTGAAGTTGCCGTTGCCAAAGGTCAGAAAAATCGAATGCATACTGCCTTTCAGCTGGCTGAGATTGATGCCGGGCTGCAGCTGCCGCACTTTTTCAGGCACGATAAGCCAGTCAGCCATTTCAGAATACAAAAAATTGGCACCCAGAAACTGGGCAACGCCGGCAATCGCAAGAATTGTGGCTGAGACCAGCAGCATGCCCAGCAGAATTTTAAGCTCCCGCCGCGTTTCGGTCAGGTTGATAAAGAGAAAAATGATGCTCATGTAGCTGAGATGCACGAGCATTCCCTCGTGTCGGTGCGGATCGCCGAAGAACGCAATCTGCCAGTGGTCGGCAAAAATCGTCGAGACAATGATGAAAAAGCTGTATACAGCAAGAGGCCGATGATACCAATTTGCGGTTGTTACACGGTTACATCGATACCACGCCAGCGCTGTCGCCGCCAGAATACAGGTCCATACCGATTTATAGAAAGAAAACAGATCGCCCTGAATCGAAGGCCCATAAGTCTCAGCAGCGGCGCCTTCAAAGGTCACCAGCCGCATATAAACTATCATAGGCAGCAACCCGATGATCGCACCCATCAGCAGTAGCGGCAATGCCGAAACCGGTCTTGTCGGAACAGACTTTTCTTCTAAAGATTCGCTCACAAAATGCCTCGCAGAAACGGTTGTAAAATCAATAGCATTTAATCAGCTGCGAGGCAAGCTTTGAATAGCAGCAGTAATTCACAGTGCAGCTCTATTGCACAACCGGCGGAGTAAGAGGTTCAGCCTTGTTTCTGGTCAGGTTTTCCATAACCATACGGTTTGTGGCAAGCCCCAACCCGAGCAAACCCCAGAAAACCGGAGCGGTTCCCACCATACTGTCATTGAAAAAACCATTAACCAGATAACTGAAAATTGCCACAAAAATTGCAGCACCAGAAACACTAAGATAATCATTCAAATCGATTCTAAAATATAGATAGGCCGAATTGAATAAATACCTTACCCAGAAAATCAATATTGCTATCAGCGCAATAATCCCATTGTTAAAAGCAATCTGCAGATAAAGACTGTGGGGCTTTTCGATCAGAAGGTTCATCCCCTGAATCCAGTGTCTAAGCTTGCCAAGATGATCATAATTCGGGAAATGGGCAATGAAGGTATCCGGACCATAACCCAGCAAAACAGCGTGCTTCAGCAAAGGCAATGTTCGAGACCAGATATAGCCACGGCCACTTCCAAAACCCTCCATTCCCTTGAATCCCCATGATTCAACTTCTCTTATTACAGCCGGCTTCCCTCTATGATTCAACAATTTAAAACCATTTTCACCATAAGACAGAAAAAAAGTCACGCCGCCCCGACCGATTCTTAGAATATTTCTGTGCGGCCAGATATTGATAATAAAACCGCGCAATCTGTTTTCAAGAAATTCTACCAGCTGTGGATGACCAAGAAAAAGCTCTTCGGAAGATATCACAGGAGCAGAAAAAGTAGCATTACCTGTTTTATTGGCAGATTCTTTATACTCTTCATGCTCTTCACCAAGTAGAAGCTTGGTTTCGTCAAGCATCATAAAGACAGGTTTTCCCAAAGAACTGCCTGAAGCTGATTGAGCAGCAAGAGAAGCGCTTGAAGTGGCAGACCCACGTTTTAACAGTTTAAAAGCTACAGGCGCTCCAGTCGAATCAAAAAACTCAAGCTCTCCGGCATCAGATTTGATCTTTAATTTTACCTGGTCAAATATTACTTCCGCAGAATTTCCATTTAAAATCAAGTCTTTAAAGACTCCATAGCTCCCCAGCGAATAAATCAGAGGCCTGCCAAAAGAAGAAGAAAAAAATCGTGTCTGTCCATTTCGCAAAGAATGTGCATCCATAACGAATGGAATCAAAGAGAAACAGGCGATTATGATTAAAAGCGATCCAATCTGATTTTTAAGTCTTTTCCGAAAAAGAAGAATACAAAAAACACCACCGAGCATACCCGCCAAAATCGCTGATCTGGCGACACAACCGAGCATGACGATGTAAAGGACAAGGCAGAGTGCTGCAACACAAAACTTTTTCCAGCCTCGCAAGTTAAGAAAAAACGAAAACGCAAGCGGGAACAGCATCGATACATAAATACCCGTATAATTACTGTTGCCAAAAGTGGCAAAAATCGTTTCTGTCGATTTTTGAATTTTTTCAAGTGCGTAAGCCGGCATTATTTCTTTAATACGGCCTGGAATCAGTATCGACGTCCCAAGCTCTGAGAAAAAATAATCAAACCCAAAAAATTGCGAGGTTCCAACAATTGCAATTATTAAAGCCGATGCCAGCAAAGATTTCATTAAGAAATTAGATGTGGAAACATTTCGAACAATGTTAAGAAAAAGAAGCAGAATGGCCATGTAACACAAATTGACAATAAGCCCCTCGTGGCGCTCCGGGTCTCCCCACAAGGCCAGGCGCCAATGAACAGCAAACACCGTAGACAGTATCGCTGCGGTGGAATAAACAACCAGCAGGCGCGAGTAGACGAAATTACCGCCTCGATGAAAAAGAAACCATAAAACAGAAGCTCCTGAAAGGAGAATTATCCAAACCATCTTGTACCAGGTAAAAAAATCAGTATTGAAATCTTTGGCAAATATTTCCCTGGAAATCCCCTCGTAAGGAACAATACGAAGATATACAATCAACGGAACAAGGCTGATTATAGCAGCTAAAAGAGCCTTAATTAAAAAAGTAGGCTCAGCTTCTCCCTGCGAAGAATCATCGCGCAAATTGGCATTTTCAAAATTTTGCATATGATAAGACTCAGAGAGGCTTTATGAGAACCGGCGAATCATTTTTGCATGGTTTGCCATCGCCATCCACTATTTTACAGTCGCTTTTCACAGAAAGAGTGTCAACACCAACTAAGAATGGCGATGACGGCCCAAAGTCCAGTGTAACCTTGACCATCATATCATGTTCTCCATATTCGATTGATTGATAAGGATTACCCGGCGCGCCATTCGAATAAACGAAGTCATCGTCTGCAATCGGTGCGAGAACCGGCCCATCGACTGCCAGTCTACGAAGAGGCCGGGTAAACTTGACCTTTAATTTATCGCCAGTATCTACGATCTGAGACTTATTTGAGTCTTCCCAGAAAACACGGGAAATCGCAAGAGGGGGGCGAAAATAAAGAGCTATTTCATCGCCGGTTCCGGCCAGCCTGTCAGGCCCGGTTGAATAACAGGTAGATGACGCCGGCGAAACCATATATGAAACACCCCATGGGTCTGCCATGCCTTTATTCAAATAAGATCCAATAAGCCGATGTAAACCATTCTCGGTATAAGACGTCTCCTGGTCAGATTCAAAACGCATCAAAGCATTTCTAATTTCTGTTAAGTCCTGCTTTGCTTTTGTCAGGCGGGCCTCTTCGACATAATGCTGCACGAATGGAAGTACCGCTCCCACAAGAATGGCGATAATCGTGATTATAATAAGGAGTTCCAGCAGGGTGAAAGCATTTTTTTTCATTGGTTCCGCCTAAAAAAATAAGCCCTCTGGCAAAGCCAGAGGGCAATTCCATCACTTAAGAGGCTTGATCGAATATTCGTTTGCGTTACATTCGTTCGGAGTAGGAGTAACCTGATCGCGCAAACTGCCGTTTCTAACATAGTAAAGAGCATCGCGACCAGAGACGAAAGAAGTTGAAGGAATACCACCAAAGGTGAGAACTGCTTCACGTGCTCCAGTACCCATAGCACATGTAATTGTCACGCCGCCCATCATAGCTGCGATAGTGCCAGTTGTTCCATTGATATTAACGCCCCAGTCAGCATTGTCCATACCGCCAACATCAGTGGTAGAAACCGGTCTTGAGAATCTTACGCGCAGAGAGTCGTTGGTTGTAACAGAAGCTGAGTTGTCGGCATCAACAAAGAACACCTTGGTAACGGCAAGAGGAGCTCTGAAATCAACATTGATGTCATCACCCTGACCATCATTGTCAACTCTGTTAGCGCCCCATGAGCGAATCTGACAGTCATTGTTAATTACCTGATAAGGAACGCCCCATGGGTCTGTAATAGCCTTGCCAAGATAAGCACCGACGAGAGGAGTGATTGTGGCATCAGTGTATTCAGTGCCACGATCGAGTTCGTAGCGGGTAAGAGCGTTCTTGATTTCGTTCATATCGGCTTTTGCAGTTGCGATACGAGCGTCTTCGACATAATCCTGCACATAGGGGATCGCGGCGCCGGCGAGGATTGCGATGATCGTGATGACGATCAACAGTTCAATGAGAGTAAAACCTTTTCTAAGCATGTACATGCCCTCCTGTAAATTATGATCTTATCAGATCTGAATCACCCAACAGACTTTTGCAGTGGGTTTTGCCGCCCACCTACGGCGTCTTCACCAGTCATTCAGTTTTGGCAGCTGCAGCGACACAACACACCTCACTGCCCGGCACCTCCTGGTCTTCGAGATTCCGTTTTTCTGAAATCATTCAGATACTTCGTAAAACCAACCTGTCTAAGTTGTAAGCAAAAGCTGTACCAACTTTAAATCACTGCGGCAGAATTGTTACATTCTGACTGCTGAGACAGTAGTTTTTGTCTGGAGACTGGTCGAAGATCGTGTTATGACCGTCTGTTACCACAACATAGTCGCCACCAAGAGTGAAAGCATTGTTTGCAGCCACTTTATACACCAGAACCTTGCTTGAACCAACCAGAGTCGGACCGTATGTTGGCGAAACGCCAACCAGACCAGGCTGCAAAACCGTGACTCCATTGAGATAAAGGTTAAGACCAATGCTGGTAATCCCAACTCCACTTCCAAGCTTTCGGCTGAAAGCAAGGTGCAGCTCATCACTAACATTCTGGGTATCTACTGCTCCAGACTGGTTTTTGTCTACCCATTTGGCACTCACAAGAGCAAGCGGCGGCTGATAAGGCACGCTGATATTGTCATATTTGTCTTCATCAGCATCAGTATCAATACCAGAACGGTCGGGCCCGAGGGAAAAGACAGTCCCTCTCTCAGGAGAAACAACATAGGCAGAACCCCATGGGTCAATCGGGGATTTATTCAGGTAACGACCTGTAAGATCGCCGACGTCTTCCTTGGTGTATTCACCTTCTCTGGTCTCATAAACTGCCAGAGCGCGGGCAACTTCTTCAAGGTCGGTCTTGGCCTTGGCAATACGTGATTCTTCAACGTAGTTCTGAACATACGGCAGTGCAGCCCCGGCCAGTACCGCGAGAATGGTTATGACAACCAGAAGCTCTATCAAAGTAAAACCTTTTTTCATTTTAATCCTTCTTTCAAATTCAGTTTATTGTGGCAGAATGTAAACTTTCTGACTGCTCAAACAATAATTTTTCGGAGCTGCAACGTCAAAAATCTCGCCATGACTGTCGGTCACGATCAAATAATCCTGGCCAACGGTAAAAACAGGGTTAGCGGCCACTTTGTATACAAGCACTTTGCTTGCACCGACAACTGTCGGCCCATAGGGGGTCACACCAACCACCATCGGGCTCACGCCCGAGGACAATTTGGTAGCAGAGTTCAAGTAGATATGATCACCAAAATTTGTTATGGTAACAGCGCCCAGTTTGCGACTGAAGGTAAGATGGAGCTCGTCGCTGACGTTCTGCGTGTCAACCGCACCCGACTGGTTTTTATCGACCCATTTGGCACTTACCAGGGCAAGCGGCGGCTGGTAAGGAACATTGATATTATCGTAATTATTGGAATCACTGCCATCCAGGCGGTCAGGGCCTTTGGAATAAACAATGCCGTTGCTCGAGGAAACAATGTATTCTGAACCCCACGGATCGATGGGCGATTTGTTCAGGTAACGACCAGTAAGATCTGAAACGGTAGTCTTGGTGTATTCGCCTTCACGAGTCTCGTAGATGGCGAGAGCACGGGCAATCTCTTCGAGGTCAGTTTTGGCCTTGGCAAGACGCGACTCGGCAACGTAGTTCTGCACGTAAGGCAGAGCAGCGCCGGCGAGAATTGCCAGAATGGTAATGACCACCAGCAGTTCAATAAGTGTGAAACCTCTTCTCAACATAAAAATGAAATCTCCTTTAGAGAATTGTTACCTGGATGACGTTATCGTCACGTTTTGACTGGTAATGCAATAATTGGCTGTACCCGGCGCCCGGTCACGAATGCCGGAGCCGTCATAAACCCACAGAGAGTCGCTGCCAGGGCCAAAAACGTTTTCGAGGCCATTATCAACGGCGACCGTCATGACATTACCAGATGAATCAAGCTTCAGAGAGCTCCAGTCCATGGCGGTGGTTATGCTGGGCGCGGTCCAGCGGAAATACTTGTGCGCCTCATCAGGCGAAACCAACGCCGGGCTGGTGGCCACAATCTTTCTTGAAAACATCAGCTGCAGATAATCACTGACATTCTGGGTATCTACCGCCCCGGAATTATTGGCATCGACCCACTTTACAGAGACAAGAGCCAGCGGCGGCTGATAGCTCACGGTGATATCGTCGAGATTATTGTCAATACGGTCCGGACCACTCGAAAAGACAACGCCGGCGCCGGTTGCGACCACATAAGACTTACCCCACGGGTCGATAGGCGATGAATTAAGGTAGCGGCCGGTCAACAGCCGCAAAGTCGAGTCATTGTAAGTACCCTCTCTGGTTTCATAAACCGCCAGGGCTCTCTTGATCTCTTCAAGATCAGATTTTGCTTTCGCAATGCGGCTCTCAGCCACATAATTCTGCACATAGGGAAGCGCTGCTCCCACCAGAATGGCGAGAATCGTAATTACCACCAGCAGTTCGATCAGCGTAAAACCAGATCTTTTAAGCAATTTTCCCTCCAGAACTCGTACCTGATCTTAAAAAGTAACCCAGTAACACAGCTTAGTCAACTTTTACCGAATCTTTTCAAATTATAAATAAATATTTCTTTATCTTTTATAAGAATTTTATTCTCAACCCGCAAGCAATGTACCTTTTTTTCAATTCACAAAGACTCGCAGACATCACCCTAAAAAGACTAGAAGAAGAACCTGACCACACAACACATTACATCAATTCAGACAATCCGATTTAAAACAAAACACACACATGTGATTTTTTCACACCTTCAAGCCGAGGAATTTCGCACATTCAACCGTGAGGCAACCCAGCCTCACAAAGGAATTTTTCCCCGGAATAATACAGAATTTTTTATCATTACAAATTTCATTTTTTACGTTTTTCAATCACCAGGTTATCAACCCGGCCAAGGCGCTGGGGTTTGGGCGAATAGTCAACAATAGATTCAATATATTCACGTGGGAACAACCTGGTTTGCCCCGGAACCAAAGTCGGCGCAATCGGTGGCGCAAAATCGATTCTTGCCTTGAAATAGTTGTCACCAGGCCTTACAACTGCTGAACCCAGGGCCTTTTTCGGCAAATCGGTTTCAAAATCGATACCCAGCGGATCTTTCAACTGTGCCGGCCGCGAAAAAGTCAGCTCGATATAATCACTGATATCAACCAGATTGTTCAGATTAACATCGACATACTCAGCCCTGGTAACAAAAAAGTTCTGTGGCAGGTAATAAACGGCGATATCATCACTCTCTGAAGCGACATTAGTCGTCTGAGGTCTTCCATCAGGGCCGCAGGAAAAAACTACACCCTGCTTTACGTCATGCAGGTAATATACTCCCCAGGGGTCACGCGGTGGTTCCTTTTCAAGATATGTTCCGATAAAGGTTCCGAGAGCCTGCGGCGAAAAAACCTCTGTCTCAAACTGTCTTGATTCCTTGATGTTATAGAGACGCACCGCCTTAACCAGCTCATCGATATCGGCGCGGGCGCGGGTAATTCGGGTGCTGGCAATATGGCGACGGTATTCCTCAAGTGCGAAAATCAGCAGGGCAGAAATGATCAGCAGGGTTACCAGCAACTCTATCAGAGCGAAACCCTTGGCAAACCTGCGGTTCATTGGCACAACCTGCTTTCTTTTATTTACGAAACTCGATCAGATTTCTATACCCCTTCGGGGCATGAACGCCGGAATAACAACTGCTTCAATCCTTCGCAACCTTCGTCCCTACTACAAGCTCAGGGACTGAAGGAGTCGGGAATCAGTCAAGACCAACGGTTACAGAATCCTGCGATGGAACTTCTTCGTCGAGATAATCGACGTTGACCAGTCTCGGAGTGACCAGCATGATCATTTCAGAATTGTTGGTCTTGTTGTTATTATGAGTCAAAAGTGTCTTCAGCAGAGGAACTTTATTGAGAAGCGACGGCGAGTTTTTCTGCTCAGAGCCCTGATGATTGATAAGACCGCCAAGCACTACCGTTTCGCCGTTCTTGATGCGGACATAGGTCTGGGTATTTCTTTCTGAGCGATGGATCTGACCGTCTTCGTTGATATTGAGAACTGAGTCAACGGTGGTGTTGAGCTCCATGCTGATTTCGTTGTCACGAGTGATCTCGGGAGTAACTTCGAGTCTGATACCAACTTGAACGTCGCGGTATTCTTTATACACCTGGGGAGTATATCCCAGGTAACTGTTACTGGCGTTTTCATATCTGAAATACGGCACCGGAATCACTTCGCCGATATTGATCGAGGCTTTTTTACCATGCACAGCCCTGATCTTCGGGCTGGCAAGCACCTTCGCCTTGCTTTCCTGTTCAAGGAAATCGAGAGTGGCAGGCAGAGCGTAATTGCTGGGCAGACGACCGATATCGCCGACGTTGATCTTGTAGCCATCGAGCTTGATACCAAGCTGACGCAGGCTGGTGCGGTTGATTTCGACCAGTTTAACTTCGATAACCGCCTGTTTAACTTTCTCATCGACGCTTTCGATGATTTTTTCAATCAGGTTGAGGTTTTCGACCGTGTCATATACAGAGAGAGTATTGATTCTTTCGTTCAGCGAGAAGTTACCGGTGTCGATCTTTTCAGCGAGCGACTTGCTGCTGCTGATCATTTTAACGACTTCTTCAGGCTTGGCATTGATCAGTTTGAACGTGCGATACTGCTTCTTGCCAAATTCACTGGCGCTGTCCTTGGCCAGAATGACGAAGGTATTGTCGTTGTGAGGCTTCTTCACCAGTCCGTTGGTTTCGATCAGCAGATCGAGAAGCTCATCGAGATTGAGGTTTTCGACATAAAAATTAACCTGTTTGTCTTCAACGCTTTCATGAATGATGAGGTTGATGTTCATCATTTTCGACAGAGTCTGCAGCGCGTCCTTAAGACTCAGATCGCGGAAAAGGAGCTCACGTGCCATTCTGCTGCTGTCAGTGCCGAGCGAAATAACCGTCAGATCGCGCCCCTTGAGGGTATACTGAAAGTTTCTCTGCAGAAGCAGGTTTTTGAGGATTTCGCGCAAAGTCACATCCTGTGCATTAACGCTGAATTTCCCCTTAACGCCTGAATCGGCAAAAATTCTCAGGTTGAATTTGACCGCCAGGGCGTTAAGAATAGTCATAAGATCTTCCTGATCGAAGCTCAAACTGACTCTCGCATCGAGCACGCTTGCTGAACTTCCTGAAAAAGCGGCCATTTCAGCGGCGTTTCCGGCAGCAACCTTTGCAAGCGGTGAAGTTTCTAGAACCAGGTTTCGGTCGACCCTCCTTGGACTGACCTTAAGTGGTTCATTAAAGACGATAATCGCCCTGACAACGTCGGGGCGTGTGCTTACCTGACTGATACGCATAAATTTCACCAGCGAATGTGGAGCGGGGATAATAGTGCTGGCAGCGGCGAATTCCCAGTCATAAAAATCGGCGCGGACAACTTCCGGAGCTTCCATGGTTACGTTGAATTCCTTTACTTCATGTGCAGGAAACAGCACCATGCCATTGGCCCCATATCCGGCAATTTTCAGCTCGGTCAGCTTTTCAGCTGCTCCTGCCGGCATACTTATAATAACCGCCAGCAGAAAAACCAGAGCCAGCCGCACATTACAGCACGTGTGCCGCAGGTCTCTGCAGTTTTTTAGAAACTTCATAAGCCGCTCCTTAATCAAATGATCAATTGCAAAAAAATTAATATCCCCGTTACATCATTCGACATCTGCAAAACAAAACTTTATAGCAAATTAAAAATTTGAAAAAAAAAGAGCGGCCCGCAAGCCGCTCTTTTTTTACGGAAGCTGAATTTACATGGCCGGCTGAGTTGCGCCTGTTGAACCGCCCGAAACGACACGGGCCATACGAAAAATCGGCAGATACATCGCCAGTACGATAACACCGACAATAGCACCAATAACAACAATGAAAGCCGGCTCAACCAGTGCCGTGATCTGATCGATCAAGAAATTGATTTCGTCTTCGTAAAATTCAGCAACCTTCTCCAACATTTCATCGAGATTACCAGATTCTTCACCGACCTCGATCATCTGAGTCGACAGCTCAGGCATGATCTCGACCTTGGCCAGAGCCCTCGATATCGGAATACCACCCTCAACTTCTTTAACAACGTCGTCGAGAGATTCCTGGATAATCATATTTTCAACGGCTTCATTACTGATCTTCATCGCAGAAATAATATTGATGCCCGACTCGAAAAGCGTCGCCAGGTTTCTGGCATAAAGAGCAATGATGTATTTCTGCAACAGACCTCCGAAAACAGGCAACTTCAGCTTGACCCAGTCGAAAAAGTGACGCCCGGAACGGGTCTGATCGATCTGAAAAAGAATGATAAAAAAAGCCAGGCCGGCAGCAAAAAGCAGCAGAAGATTGTTTCCGATAAAACCTGAAAAATTGATCACCTGCTGGGTCAGCCAGGGCAGTTCTTGATTGAACTGGGTAAACAGATTGGCAAACTGCGGAATGACGAACAGCATCAGGAACATGACGACCAGAGCTGCCACCGCAGAAATGATCAACGGATAGGTCATCGCCCCGATAACGCGGCGACGAATAGATATCTGCCGTTCCATAAGCTTGGTCAGGCGGTCGAGGACCATGACCAGTCGACCAGACTCTTCGCCAACCTTTATCAGATTCGAATAGAGCATGCCGAAAATATCATCGTGCTTTTTAAAACACATATGCAGAGGCATGCCGCCTTCTACTTCGGTCTTGGAATCCCAAATGATTTTTCTGAAGCGCCAGGTCTTCATCTGACGCGAAAGGGTGCCCAGTGACCGCAAAACCGAAATACCGGCACGGGAAAGGGTAGTGAAATATTTAGTGAACAACAGGCGCTCACTCAGCCCGATATTACCGTAAAACGGGTTCAGATATGACAGAACCGGCCGGTTCTCTTCTCCTGGACCCTCTTGCCTGACATCTTCATTAGTGTTTAAATCTACCATCTTTGCCGCTCCATGATTATTTTCTGATTTATTTTACCACGGCATCTCAGTACCATTTAATTTTATTCTGACATCGCGAATCTGTTTTCCGGCAGGAACAAGTTCCTGATCTGCCCAGAGATAAACCCGTTCATAAAAGCTAACCGTATCAAGACTTGAATTGTATTCAAGACGCAGCTTTGCATCTCCGGCAAGAGGTGTGATGAGAACCGATTCGACAGATTGCTGCAGATACGGCCCCTCAAGCAATTTCAGACTGGTCGGGTATGCCATGTTATCTTTAAAATATCGGGAAATTGCATCGCGAACAATCTTCAGATTGGTTCTCGCAGTGTTTTCCCGGGCTTCCGGCAGAATGTCGGCATAATAGTTATAGCCGACCCCGGCGAGGACGGCTATTATTGCAACCACGATCAGCATTTCCATGAGGGTGAAGCCCCCACGCTGTCTATTCATCTCTAACCATCATCACTGTCTGTTCGGCCGGGCCCTTGAAGTCAACTACCTGACGGTGCTGACGATAGCCCTTGCGCTTCAGAGTAATTTCTCCAAATTCTTTTTTGATCAGGCTGATCTTGAAAGACCCCTGTCGGTTGGTTGAAACCTTCGCATCGTCGAGCAGAACTTCAACATTCGGAAGCGGCTGGCGGGTAAAGGCATCTACAACAGTGATTGTAACAGAGTCTGCGAGTTTGATTGGCTTCAGGTAGATTTTCGACGGGTTCCCGGCCTTGAGCATCTCTTCTAACTGACCAGCAGCAGTTGAGAAACCATCAGCAATGATGACCACATAACCGGAACTCTCGTCAAGCAGAATCTGACCAAGACGGTTCGACTGATAGATCTTGTTACCGAGCATCATGGCGACATCTGCAATACCGTTTCTGGAACCAGCATCGACGATTTCAACAAGAACCTGTCGGTCTGCAGCCGGAGCTGAAGCGGCGTTGTCGGCACCTGCCGGAGAAACCGGTGCAGTGTCACTCTTGGCGACTGCTTTTGCCGAACCTTTGCCTTTAAGAGTTACCTGAACCAGAGGGTCTTTTAGATAGCCATCTTCAAGCATCTGCGAGATCAGACGGGCTGCGTCGGTAGTTTTCATACCAGTGACACCAACAGAACCGATCAAGGGCATAATGATGCTTCCGTCTCTGCCTACCTGTCTCTCTACCGACAGTTCTGGTTCACCTTTGACCCAGATACTGATGGTATCACCGGCCCCAAGCAAAGCGGGCGCGGCCGCATTAACCAGGCCAGACGCGCTTACCAGGCCGATGAAAATAAAGATTAACCACTTAATTTTGTTCATATTTGTCCATTAAGTTAGATTAGGCTGCAAACTATATCGGACAACGATTATCATTTACTTAGTAGAAAAATAACATATTTTATCTGCAATACAAAATTTTTTAGCGGATAAGATGGTAAACACAAGCCTTTTTCTTTCCGGCAAATTTCGCTTATGCAATCGCCAGACCTGCCAAAACCCTCATTTAGAAATAATCAGTTGCCAAAAAAAGCCATAGAAAGCCGGAAGCAACTAATTTAACGGCTCAGTGCTGTTTGCGGGCTGATGAGCTCGGAATATTCAATTCGATGCGATACTTGGCAACTGTGCGGCGGGCAAGAAAAATACCGTCTTTTTTCAGCAAATCTACGATATGACTGTCAGAAAGAGGTTTTTTGGGGTTCTCTGCCTTTACCAGGTCGTCAATGCGTTTCTTGACAGCCATCGTTGACACGTCTTCACCGCTCTGAGTCCGAGCCGCGCCTGAAAAGAAAAACTTCAGTTCGAAAAGACCGCGCGGCGTCTGCACATATTTGCCGCTGGTGGCGCGGCTGACCGTCGACTCATGCACGCCGGCCATGCCGGCGACATCCTGAAGGGTCAGGGGCTTGAGATGCAGAATACCAAAGTCGAGAAAGTCGCGCTGTACTTCACAGATGGCACGGGTAACGCTGAGAATTGTCTCTTTGCGTTTATCGACATATTTAAGAAAAGACCTGGCGGCTTCGAGTTTGTTGCGAATGAACTCGTAGGTCTCTTTCTCAGTTTTATCGCGGTGTTTCATCGCATCTTTGTAAAGGTTGTTGATACGCAGCCGCGGCAGATCACGTTCATTCATGGTGACAACATACTCATCGTCGACTTTTTCAACAAAAACTTCGGGCGAAACATAGATTTCGTCGCCAGTTGAAGGAAAACTTGCGCCAGGCTTCGGGTTAAAGCCTTTGATGATCTCGACCGCGGCCTGCACATCTTCAAGCTCGAAACCAGTGGCCTTAATGATATTGTTGATGCGATTCTGGGCGAGATCTTCAAGATGACTGGAAATAATTGCAGTCACGGCGTCATCACCATATCCCTCTTCGTGGGCCTGAATGAGCAGACATTCACGCAAATCGAAGGCCCCTACCCCGGCCGGATCCATGGTTTGAATCGCCTTGCGAATTCTCTCAACCACGGCAGTATCAACCTTCAACAGCTCAGAAATCTGCTCGCTGGTGTGCCTGAGATAGCCATTGCGGTCGATCAGACCGATCAGATATTCACCGATCTTCTGTTCGGTCGGATTGAGGTTGACCTCACGCAGCTGAGTAGTCAGATGTTCGCGCAGATTGCTTTTTTTCGAGACGAAATTTTCGAATGATGTTTCTTCGTCGCGATTGTAGCTGCCTGAAGAAATTTTGAACTCTGAATGTTCGTTATCTTCAATATATCTCTGCCAGTCGACACCAAAATCATCACGACCGGCTTCTTTGAATTCGCGTGACGGCGGCCCGGCTTCCGGAAGCTTCTCGCCAAGTTTTTCGAGCGGCAGTTCGTTCTGCTTGGCCGACTTCTCATCAAGTTCAACGACCGGATTGGTTTCAAGCACCTCGAGAATCTGATTTTTCAGCTCAACGCTGTTAAGCTGCAGAATCTTGATCGCAAGCTGCATCTCCGGGGTCATTTTCAGGGTCTGGGTGAGCTTCTGAGACAACCCGAGTCTGAGTGAATTATCCATTTTATGACAAACCTTACTGAAACTTTGATGAGAGAAATCTATCTCAAGGCCATTATACCGTATCAGACCAATTACAACAACCGCAGAGTTTTAAGCGCGGGAGGGGGAATTTTTGCCGGTCTGGCGCGGGTCGAGAGGATCATTATCGGCTTCGGGTTTGAAAACGACGACAGTGACACCAAGATCCCCTTCGCCGTAGCGACCAGAGCGAAATTTCTTTTTCCAGGGACTGCTTTTGAGATAATCGGTGATCGCCTTCTGCAGAGCTCCGGTGCCCTTGCCGTGAATAATGAACACTCGACCCAGGTCTGTCTCACTGACGATCTTGAGATAGGTTTCGACTTCGTCGACAGCCTCTTCTACCCGCATGCCGCGCACATCGATTTCGCTTTTTATCAGGGGGCGAATCGCAAATACATTGCCGCCAGCCTTTTCTTTTTCAGTCGAGGACTTCTGCGAACCGGCCGCCAGTTCTGAAGCATGCACAACCATCATTTTTCCGTCGAAATCGACTTCGACACGCTTGCGGCCAGCCTGCCGGATTACGGTGCCCTGGCGCAGATTGAGTTTCCAGACTACATTCATGCCAGGCTTGAGCTCGTCAATTTTCAGCGACGGCTTATCTGAAACCGGTGCAATACGGTCTTCTACCGGCTTATTCACTTCAGCCAGGCTCTTTCTGGTTTCTGAATGCGCCTGACGTGCCTCATCAAGAGCTTTCAGCATTTCTGGCGACTCATTTTTCGTAGCAATCTGCCGCAACCGATTGATCAGAGTTTCGATGTCACGCAATCTGGCGCGCAATTCGACGGTAAATTCTTCGGTGAGTTTGTCGCGTTTTGTTTTGCGGAATTCCTGCAGCTGCTGGGTGGTTTTTTCGATTTCCTGCTCGCGGGCGCGCAGAGTCGACAGCTTCTGAACATAAGTTCTTCGCAGAGCCTCGGCGCGGTTGCGTTCGCGTTCGATGGCTTCTATAAGCCCTTTTTCATCGCGGCGCTCACCGGCATTAGACTGCACCAGTTCAGCAAGAACCGATTCTGGCAGCCCGAATACTCTTGCCATCGCGAGAGCGTTACTCTTGCCGGGAATACCGATCTGAAAGCGAAACGTCGGCTTGAAGGTCTCGTAATCGAATTCCATGGCGGCATTGATGAAACCCTCGGTGGTAAACGCAACATGTTTTAGAGAATCATAATGAGAAGTCACGACACAGAAGGCGCCACGCGAACTCAGTTCTTTGAGAAAGCCTGAAGCCAGCGCCCCACCCTCGACCGGGTCAGTACCGACACAGATTTCGTCGATCAGAATAAGAGAATGTGCGCCACCGATATCGATCATCTCTTTCAGGCGTTTGAGATGCGCGGTAAAAGTCGAAAGATGATCTTCGATGCTCTGACTCTCACCAATGTCGGAAAGCACCTGATGAAAAACCGGTATTCTGGCGTCACGGGCCGCGAGAACATAGTTGCCGGTCTGCATCAATAGAGCATTGATCCCTACTGTTTTCAAAGCAACCGTTTTACCGCCGCCGTTCGGGCCGGTAATGATTATACAGCGCTGAGCAGAATTCATCTTTATGTCGAGAGGCACGCAGTTAGGATGGATCAGGGGATGACGAGCCTGATTCAACAACAGATCCGACTTGTCAGAGACTTCGGGACGACTGGCCTCATATCTGATCGAGAACTCGCTGCGGGCCCGCACCATATCGAGCCAGGTGAGGGTTTCAAACTGTTCGGTCATCGCCCCGAGCGACTGATAAAGCAGTGAAGTCAGGCTGTTGAAAATCTTTCGAATTTCTTCGCGTTCAGAAAGCCGCAGCTGCGCCAGACGGTTGTTGACCGGCAAAAACTGCAGGGGCTCGATAAATACCGTCTGCCCGGTAGCAGACTGATCATGCACGATACCCTGAATACGGCTCTGAGCCGAAGCGAGAACCGGCACGACATAGCGATCGTTGCGCAGCGTAAAATAACGGTCCTGAACGTCTTCGGCATGATGCGCCAGAAATGCCGCCAGCTGTTTCTCGATGTTGCCGACTGTCTGCGTATATTCACGGCGTATCGAGGCAAGAGCCGGTGAAGCGTCATTACGCACCTGTCCCCGGTCATCGAGACAGTCGTCAATTCTCTGAAAAAGCCCGGAAAGCAGCGGCATGCCGCGAATCCGCTCAGCAATACGCCCCTGGGTTTTAAGCGTAATGCTGGCAGCGTGGCTGTCAAAAGCCTTTCTCAGCCCGGCAGCCGTTTCGATATTGGCTTTGACTTTGAGAAAATCTTCTGAACCGAGAACGGTCGAACCGGCCTGCAGAATCTCGATAATTTCACGAATATCGCGAAGACCGCCCGGATTGATTTTTACACCGGAATGTGAATATTCGAGGTATTCGTCAATTTCGGCCAGCCAGCCACTGATCTGATTGGCATCAGTAGAAGGGTGCAACGTCAGAATTTTTTCTTTGGCAGCACGCGAACCGGCGAACGAAGCGATGATCGCCAGTATTTTGTTGAATTCTAAATTGTCTAATGATTTCTGTTCCACGGATGAACTCTGTAATAGTTATGGCGGAAATAAATACAGCCACGGATAAACACGGATGAACACGAATGAGAGGCTAGCGGATTATCTGCAATAATACGCGGTAATATGCGGGGGTTCAGCATGCCGAACCCCCGACGTTATTTTTTATTCTACTGTTACTGATTTAGCGAGGTTGCGGGGCTGATCGACATCAAGGCCGCGCAGATCGGCGACGTAGTAGGCGAACAGCTGCAGCGGCACGACATTGATGATCGGTGAGAAAATGTCGGAAACCTTTGGCACTTCGATGACGTGATCGGTCAGAGCTCGAATTTCGTGATCGCCTTCGGTGGCGATGGCAAGCAGGCGACCGGAGCGCGCCTGAACTTCCTTGAGGTTCGAAATCGTTTTGTCATAGAGTTCAGATTCGGTGACAATAGCCATTACCGGCATTTCGTGATCGATCAGAGCGATGGGTCCATGCTTCATCTCGCCGGCAGCATAGCCTTCGGCATGAATATAGCTCAGTTCTTTAAGTTTCAAAGCCCCTTCAAGTGCGGTCGGGTAATTCAGACCGCGGCCGAGAAACAGAAAACTGCGGGCGTCGAGATATTTCGATGCCAGATCGCGGATCTGTTCATGCTTGTCGAGAACTCTTTCTATCTGCTGGGGCAGAACTTTGAGCTCACGGATCTTTTCCTGCACATAAGCCGGGTCGAGGACAGAACGAATCTTGCCCAGCATCAGCGCCAGAAGAGTCAGAGCGGTCAGCATGGCGATATAGGCTTTGGTTGAGGCAACGCCGATTTCCGGGCCGGCATGAATATAGACCAGACCATCGACTTCGCGGGTCAATGAAGATTCTTTCGCATTAACGATACCAAGAACCTTGGCTCCGCGTTTGCGGGCTTCTTTAACGGCAGCGAGGGTGTCGGCAGTTTCGCCCGACTGACTGATGGCTATTACCAGGGTATTCGAATCGACAAGTGGCGAGCGATACCGAAATTCACTGGCGAGATCACACTCAACCGGTATTTTTACCAGACTCTCGATAAGATATTTACCAACACAGGCCGAGTAATAAGCGGTACCGCAGGCAACCATGACGATGCGCTGGGCACGATAAATGTCTGGGCCGGTAAGCTTTAGTTCTTCGAGGTAAATCTTGCCTTCTTCTTCAGAAGTGCGACCGCCGATAGTGTTGCGAATAACCTGCGGCTGCTCGTAAATTTCTTTCAGCATGAAGTGCGAGAAACCGCCTTTTTCTGCCGCAACAGGGTTCCAGTCGATCTGAACCGGGTTTTTGACAACTGACTCGCCGCCAAGAGCGAAGAATTCGATGCCTGAGCGGCTGACTACGGCACCTTCAAAATTATCCAGATAGACAACTTTGCGTGTGTATTGCAGAATTGCAGTTACATCTGAGGCAACGAAGTTTTCATCCTTGCCCAGTCCGACGATCAGCGGGCTTTCTTTGCGCATGCAAACAATCTGCTCGGGGTGATCACGGTGAATTACGGCAATGGCATAAGCCCCTTCCACCGATTTGACCGCATCGAGAACTGCCTGCTTCAGATCGCCTTTATAGTTGGCTTCAATCAGGTGAGCAAGCACTTCAGAATCGGTTTCTGAAGAAAAATGGTGACCTGAGTCAGTGAGGCTTTTGCGCAGCTTCATGAAATTCTCGATGATGCCGTTATGGGCCACCATCAGAGTACTCTGACAATCGCCATGTGGATGGGCATTGAAGGCAGAAGGCCGGCCATGCGTTGCCCAGCGGGTATGCCCGATACCAATCGTCGAGGCCGAGGCAAATTCATCGACCAGCATTTTTCTGATATTGCGCAGTTTACCAATATCTTTGCGCACATGGATTTTCTTGTCATCGACAACGGCGATGCCGGCTGAATCATAGCCACGGTATTCTAGACGGGTCAACCCGTCGAAAATCACTTCATTCGCGGGTTTGCTGCCAATATATCCGATAATTCCGCACATAACAGAAGAATTTCCTTTCGAAATTGTTTCAGAATTTAACTTTTCCGGGGCGCAGATTCTGGCCTTCAGGAGCCTTAGCTCCACCACTCTCGCCTTTCAGCTTTTCAGAAAGACGGGCGATACCTTCCTCGGCCTGCTGGGCATAAGCGGTTTCCTTGAACTGTTCAGCGATCTCACGATAGGCAACCATTGCGTCTTCTTCCTGCCCAGAAGTTTCAAGAAACTGTGCATATTCAAAAGAAGCGCGGGGCTGACCGGCCGACAGCTGCAGGTATTCGCTGAAATACTCTTTTGCCTTCTCTTTTTCACCATTGCGCAAAGCAGCAGAAGCACGCAAATATGGCACCTGCGGGTGGCGCATCTTTTTTTCGACTGCCTGCAGATGCTCTTCGGCATCACCAACCGCGCCACTCATTATCAGGCCTTCGGCAAGAACCAGTCTGGCATCAATATTATCAGGGAATTCACGCATAATCGCAGCAGCTTCTTCGAGGCCGCGCGCGACATTGAAGCCGCGCACCAACGCCAGGGCTCGCAGTGACCGGTATTTAAGACTACCAGGAACGGCCAGCATCGCTTTTCCAGCTTCTTCGGCCGCTTCATCGAAAAGTTTATTCTCTATGAGAATAAGAGCTTTGATATAGTTGGCTTCTGGGTTACCGCCGCCAGCTGCGATAACTTTGTTAACCATCTCAGAGGCTTCTTCGATTTTTCCCTGGTAGAGTTTGATCTGAGCGAGACCGATTCTGGCGTCAGAAACTTCGGCATCTTTTTTAAGAATTTTATCGAAGACTTCCTCGGCTTCCTTGAAGCGCCCCTGTTTAACGATGGCATCGGCGAGGTTGAGCATGGCAAAGACGTCTTCTTTGATTTCGATGGCTTTGCGAAACTGCTCTTCAGCCTTTTTGTAATCGTCCATGGCCCGATAGCAGTCTCCCATGAGAAATCGGCTCTGAAAGCTTTTGCTGTCAGCGGCCAGAGCTTTTTCAAAGTCTTTGATCGCCTCAGCATACTTGCCAGTGTTGAATTTTACCAGGCCGAGGTGATGCAATGCCTTTGCATTTGCGGGCTCTTTCGCAAGAATCTCATTGAGAAGAGTTGTTGCGGAAGCATAAAGTTCTTCATCAATTTTTTCGATGGCAAGATCGAGCGGCGTTTTTTCCTTTGGCGGAGCGATTTCGCGCGTATGGGTACTGACCACAGGCTCGCGCATCGTATCGAGAGACTGATAACCGCCAAGAACGACTTCTTTCGGAACAGAGCGCACGGTTGCCTGCTGCTGTTTCTGCTGCTGAACCTTGGCAATCTCGCCTTCGAGCTGCTTTACCAGATCAGAATACTGCTTTTCGGCAGGTTTGGCGGCAGCGAGACGGCGGGCGTGACTGAGAGCAAGTTCGCGGTTTCCCGACATGGCGAGGCTATAGACAAGATAGAACCTTGCCTGTTCGTGCTCCGGCGCCATATCGACGACCTGCCCGAGGTAATCGGCTGCCCCGCTGTAATCTTTGGCGGCATACAGACGCAGACCTTGGTCAAGCAGAGCCGGAACCAGGTCCTGGGCTGTGCCGATGCCAAAACCTGACAAAATAAACATGGCAATAATCACAAAGAGTCGAGCCCGGCCATTTGAGCTGTTTTTTGCGGGTTTCATAAATTCTCCATCTGGTTCAACAGACTTTTAGGTCAGGCCGCCAGTATCGACATGGCTTCGGTTTCGCTGCCAACCTGCTGTGCCATGAAAAATAGACCTGACATTTCGAGGACGACGGAATGATGTTTATCGAGGCCCCAGACAGCTATCTGCCCGGCAAAATCGTCGACGACCATACCGCTGATATCGAGAAGAGCGGCAACACCAGGGCTGCTTATCAGCTCGATCGTTGAAAAGTCGAGAGCAAACCGGCTGAGGCCGGTATCCAGGCATTTCTGCACATGCGCTTTCAAAGTGGTTCCACCGGTATCTTCAAGATAGCCCTTCAGCCGCATAATTTCGATCTGGCCACGGGTTTCTGAATTAAACGAGAATTGTTGATACATCCGAACCTCCCATAGGTTATAGAGTCTCAATACTATACTGAACAAGCTCTACAAAGCAACCCCATAAAGAAACGCGGACATGGCAAACCGCGGGAATCTCCAGATAAAATCATGCAGGATGCCCTGCTGCGCAGGAATGACGGGCAGGCGGGCTAAAATAAAAAATGTGCCGTTTTAAGCGACACATTGAAAGGGAGTTAGGGATTTGGTTGTCCATTCACTTCAGGTCAACTCAAGTTAAAGTTGAACCTTACATGAACTTCAAAATTCATATCGACGTATAAAGTTAAAGTATTTAGCTTTTTTTTAACTTTTTTATTTTTTCTTGCTTTTAATGATTTCAAAAGTCATCGAACATGACAAAAATCTTTCCTAGCCAATCTTATAAGATGTTTCATAAATGGAACACCATCGGCAACAGGCCAAAACGTGGCAACAAAGTTATAGAACCACGATTTTTTCAGGGATCTTAGGCAAAAGTTATTTTTTAAAATTTACGGGCTCAATGTCGGCAGTTTTTGTGACGATAGGGAAATTACCGGTTAGTAAACATAATAAAAGAAAGATTTCGGAGGTAAACTCAATGAAGAAAGAAAGCCTCATGACAATTCCAGAGTTGATGGACTTTCTGCAGGTCAAGCGCAATACTATCTACACTCTGAGAAATCTGGGTTTGCCAACAGTCAAGATCGGCAGATCAGTGCGTTTTCGTGCTGACAGCGTCATCAGATGGCTGAGTGACCTTGAAAAGACCAGCAATTCACCGGTAAGCGGCCTGATTCACGACAACGCTCATCTGCTTTAAACGACGATCATGAACGACTCGGCACGGGAAATTTTTTATCTGCTCAGTTTTTCGGTCGGCACTGGATTCATGCTGAGCAAAACGCTGTTCGCACTTTACAAGGAGTGGCAGAATGACAAAAGCCTCGAAAAGAGCCGCAATCGGCGCTTGAGGCCATAACAGAAATTTCATGACAAAAAGGGCTGCGGGATTAACCCCGCAGCCCTTTGTTTTTTTCGGCTTTGTCTCTATTACAAAGTTTTATAAAGACGGGTGTAATTCCAGTGACTGCCCATAACCTTCTTATAATAGTCGCGGGTTTCGGGCAACGGAACACGGTCGAGACGTTCGAGCACCGGAAGACCGGCAAATGGTCCGGCTTCGACCTTTCTCTGAATATTACCCTGACCGCCGTTATAGGACGCAGAAGCAAGATAGAGATCACCGTTGAAAAGATCGGCAAGATAGCGCAGATACCAGGAACCGTAGCGAATGTTAAGGTCGGCATCCCAGAGTCTGTCCTTTTTAAAACCTTTCTCACCGAGTTTGCCGGCAATCCATTTACCGGTATTGGGCAGAATCTGCATCAGACTCATGGCATTGCTGCGCGACAGGGTGTCAGGCTTGAAATGACTTTCTTCGCGCATGATTGAGAGAATCCAGAACGGATCAATCCCGAATTTACGGGCATTCTCGCGCACCTGTTTTTCATAAACCACTGGATAAAGTGCTTGCCAGCCCCATTCTGGCATTTCGACCAGTGACCGGTCAGCATCGAGAATCTGGCGTGCCAGGCGTTCTCCGTAGGCTACAATCTGGTTATAATCACCGTTTTCTCTGGCAATATCGATTATCGCCTTATACAAGGCAAGGTTTGCCGGATTTTTGTCAGTCAGACGTATTGCTTCAGCTCTTGCCTGACCTGCAAACGGACTTTTCCAGAGTTTTTTCAGGGCGGCAACTCTTGTCTGCAGAGCAGGCGACAGTTTGCCGGTTTTGCCGTTCTGAAGAATCAGATTTTCTTTCATCGACTGAGGCGAAACCCAGCCAACAAAGAATGAATTCGGGTATTTTTTCTTCAGAAGCTTGATGATAGCCTGACCTTCCTGCGTCTGAGGTCCAACCGCCATGGCAGAATAACCAAGCGCGTCGTCAGCGCGGTGATGCCCGGGGAAACTGCGGCTGAGCAGCATAAAGAAAGGCACCGCGCGTGATTTCTGGCCGGCGTCGTAGCATTCGAGGCCCATTTCATAAATATGAACCGGCAGAAGCGGCCCGGCCATCGGCTGCGTTGCCAGTCTGCCCATGATTTCGAGAGCTTCGGCATCGCGGCCGATTCTGAAAGCCGAACGCATCAGGCGATATTCGGCGGCAATAAGATTGGCAGGGAATCTTTTGAACTTGAGAACTTCTCGATAATCGGCGGCGGCAGAAGAGTGGTTTTCGGCAAAATGGTGCGCATCACCACGCAGCTGATAAGCCAGCGTCATGGTTTCTGCACTCGCCTTCCGGCCGGAGATAACGGCATTGAAAATTTCCATTGCCTGCGGCAACTTATTCTGCTGTCTCAGATTGTCGGCTCTGAAAATCTCCGCAGCCTGCTGACCAAACCTGCCGAACAGAGCGGCGTAATTATGAGGTTTCTTGAAAAACTCGCCAATCAAGCCTTCATAAGAGGCAGAGAGAAGAATTTCAACCCATTCTTCATCGATAAACTGGTATTGTTCCGGATTCTGCAGAATTTTTTTCAGCAGGTCATGACATGCCGGTGCCTGGCGATAAAAAGTACTGTCAGAACGAAACTGCCGAACTGCATTCAAAGCAAACCGGCTCTTGCGGGCCCCGCTAAGAAACGGCAGTTCAGAAAGCTTAACCATAGCAGTACCGCGCTGCCATGGAGTTGCCAGCTCAGATGCTTTTTTTTCAAGCCTGACTGCTGAATTTTCATCGGCAGCAGTTTCAAGCTGCAGCATGAAGCGAGGCATCTGGCTCTGAAAAGCCGATTCGCCATCAGGAAACTGGCTGACGATACGCTCATATAATGCCAGGGCTTCTGCCTTCCGACCAAGATTTTTCAGAGCTTCGGCTTCGAGAAACAGTCTGAGGTCATTGAGCTCTGCCGAGGCTTTCAAACCCTGCAGACGAGCGAGCAGATCAGCATGTTTCCCGCCCTCAAAAAGTCTGGCGACCTCGGCAAGATTTTTGTCAAAAGACTGACAGAAAGCTGATGCCGAAATAAATAAGAGAAGGATCAAAAACAGCAAAGTTTGCGCAAACTTTAACTTGAACTTTAAGATTGTCATCTGATTCTCCTTGTGTGTTCTTTGTACCAAAAAGTTTGTGCGGTTTTCAAGTGGCGTAAACAGGACATTTCGCCCGGTCAGCAACCTGCCGGAGTCCGCATGCGGTACTGATTGTCGTTGCAATTCCAAAAAATTTCCTGTATAAATATGAGATTAAATTTTGTTAACCACTGTTTTAAACAGTATTTTTTAGGAGAAATGCATGAAACTGTATACTACCGAAAAGATTCGTAACATTGGTCTCGTGGGCCATGGCGGCACCGGCAAAACTTCTCTGGCAGAAGCAATGCTGTTTCACACCGGCGCCAACACCCGCATCGGCAAAGTCGATGATGATACCTCGGTTATGAACTATGACCCCGAAGAAACCAAGCGCAAAGCCACCGTCGGCACTTCGCTTGCCGCCCTTGAATACAAGGATCACAAAATCAACCTGCTCGACGCACCCGGTTTTGATGATTTTCTCGGTGAAGTATACAAGATTTCCGGCGCCATCGACATGGCGATCGTGACCGTTAACGCCCAGTCAGGCGTTGAAGTCGGCACCGAAAAGAACTGGGCAATTCTTGAAGAAGCAAAGACCCCGAGAATCGTTTTCCTCAGCAAACTCGACAAAGAAAACATCAACCTCGACAAGACCATGACCCAGCTGAAGTCTCTCGACAGCAAGATCACCCCGGTCATCGTTCCCTGGGGCACTTTCGACAAACTCAAAGGCGTTATCGACCTCATCGACATGAAAGCCTACGCATACAACGACGACAAGGGCAAAGCCATCGAAGTAAAAGACATTCCCGCCGATATGATGGATTATGCCAAGGGTCTGCGTGAACCTATGGTTGAATCGATCGTCGAATGCGACGAAGCTCTGATGGAAAAATTCTTCGACGGTCAGGAAATCAGCCCGGCCGAACTGCGCGCCGCTCTGCGCAAAGGTCTGGCCAAGAACGAAATCAAGCCCCTGGTCAGCGGCATGGCTCTCAAGAGCATCGGCACCGAAAACTTGCTCGACTTCATAGTCACCTGCACTCCGTCACCGGCAGAATGCCGCGTTCTCCCGGCTGTTAAAGCCGGCACTACCGAAGAAGTCGTCTTCACCAACGACCCGAACGGCCCGGTCTGCGGTTTCATCTTCAAGAAAATCAACGAACAGGCAGGCGATATGATCTTCATGCGCGCCATCAGCGGCACCTTCCTGCCTGGCACTGAATATTACAACCCGACCACTGAAAACTTCGAAAGATTCAGCGCCTTTGCCACTCTGCGCGGCAAAACCAAGATCGACATCGAAAAAGTCGTCGCCGGTGACATCGTCGCCCTGGTTAAACCGAAAAACTCGACCCACGGCCACACTCTGTGTGAAAAAGCCAACCAGGTACTGGTAAAAGTGCCGGCTCTGCCGCAGGCCAAGCTGACCTATGCAGTTAACCCCCGCACCAAACAGGATCAGGAAAAGATGGGCGTTGGCCTCAACACCCTCTGCGCCGACGACGGCGTTCTCACCTATAAATTCGACCCCGAACTCGGTCAGGGTCTGCTCTCTGGCCTCGGTGACACTCATATCGACGTAACCGTCAGCCGCCTGAAATCACGCTGGGGCGTTGACGTAGACATCTCCAAACCGAAAATTCCTTACAGAGAAACAATCAAAGGTAAATCAAGAGTCCAGGGCAAGCACAAGAAACAGTCCGGTGGTCGCGGTCAGTATGGTGACGTCTGGATTCGCTTCGAACCGCTTCCCGGTGGCGATTTTGAATTCGTCGACGAAATCGTCGGCGGTGCCGTTCCGGGCAACTTTGTTCCGGCCGTAGAAAAAGGTCTGCAGGAAGCCCGCCGCCGTGGCGCCCTCGCCGGATTCCACACCATCGGTTTCAAAGCCACCATCGACTTCGGCTCATATCATGACGTCGACTCTTCAGAAATGGCATTCAAACTTGCCGCAACCATAGCCTTCAAAAAAGGTATCGTTGAAGCCAAGCCGGTTCTGCTTGAGCCAATCTATGAAGTAGCCGTCACCGTTCCTGATGAATTCATGGGCTCGATCATCGGTGACCTGAACTCAAGACGCGGCCGCATTCTTGGCATGGAACCCCTTGGCGGTCAGCAGGTCGTCAAAGCCAGAGTTCCGTTGGCAGAAATGTATAAATATGCCACCGACCTCAAGTCGATGACCCAGTCGCGCGCCGACTTCACCATGACTTTCAGCTCATACGAAGAAGTTCCGGCCAACGTTACTGAACAGATCATCAAAGAATATAAGACCGCCGACGAAGAAACAGAAGCCTGACGATAACAACGGGTGCGGGCATTTCTGGCCGCACCCGTTTTATAACCTGAAAAAACAGGAAACAGCATGCAGGATCAAAGACAGGAAAATCAGAACCGCAGTTGCCGACTGGCATTACAGTTTCATATCGACAACGACGAGATTAACGCTCTTTGCACTAGATTCAGAACAGCTGTTACTGAAGGGCGTGACAAGGGGTATTCGTGCGGCATGATTGCGGTAACGCTTACCCGCATTATCAAAGAAGCGATCGACCTCAAATTCGAAAAGAAGCCAGTCAGCGCCGAACATCTTGTGCTGGCCCACGACAGCCATGAACCGGAATTCAACAAATTAAAAGCAAGCCTGGTGCGCGGCATGTTTTTAACCTGTATCGAACACCCGCAGGGTTTTCCCGGACTGTTCGACATTCTTGCCGGCATCGCTGCAGCCGGTATGGGTTACGGGTCATTTTTACTCCCGGAAACCAATCAAAGAATCAAACTTGAAGAAATTCACAGCTTGTGCCCTGACCAGACCTGGGTCAGAGAAACGACTATCGAAGTCATGCTGCACCTTCTGGTTCCCGAAAAAATAGCGGGCTTTGCCAGTGCCAGAATAGGTCTCTTCAGCATGCTGGTGGGCAGTTCTCTTCTGCCATTTTACGCAGTAGCGGCCAGTCATACCACTAATATGCCACCTGATCGGGAAAAAGTTATCGCCATGGTCTGCGGTCGATTCAGCCCAGATTCTGAGAGACTAAAAAAATTTCTTGGGCAAAATCTTTTCCTGGTTTTCTTCGAAGAATTATTCACCCATGAGTCGACAGTTTTTTCAATTTTCAACCTCTGATACTCTCAGTCAGTCCTTTTTAAGCTGTTAATGAGATACCGACACCGTTTTAAGAACGGCCCTACCTTCGACAGAGTCACAGACCATTGTATGTTTTTAGGTCTTTGAGACTGTCGAAGCGATTTTGAGCAGTTCAGCGGGCAAATTTTGCCAGAATATTTGCTTTGGGTCATTGACATCGCTGTGTATTCCGGTTGATAATGTGTGCATTCAAGTATTACTTCTGGGGGATTGAATCACTATGGCCGGAAAAAGCCGCAGTCTTAATTTTGTTCTGCTTGTTTGTGCATTGATCGGTGCAGCTCTATTTTATGGCTGCGGCGGAGGCGGCGGGAATTCGTCCGATCCGCTCCCCGTTCCAATAATGCAGATTTCCGGCAATATCAAATCGTCGGCCGAACTTGCAAATATTGCCTACGAAGGAAATCTGCTGCCGGACGCTCGTGCACAGTTTGCTGCCCCCGGAGTCACTGTGCATCTTGAATCCGATGCGACAAAAAGCACAACGACAGACAGCAATGGCAACTACGTTCTGTCAGGGATTCCAGTCGGAACCCATCGAGTTGTTGCAAGAATCAGAACCTTGAGCGGCAAAACCTACAAGGTAATTTCGAGTCCGGTAACCGTTTCAGAAAGAGCTGCCGAAGTTGTGGCCCCCCAGCTTGAACTTCGCCAGGCAACTGTGGCTCTCTCAGGCATATTGAGGAAGGCAGATGGATCGGCTTTTCCCTTTGCACGTATGACGCTGTGGGGCGAACCATTCACGACTGACGCAAACGGAATTTTTTCAACACCACCTATGCCTGAAGGCACCGTTGAAAACATCGTCATCACCAATTCCGGCTTTCAGGAAGTAAAAATCAACTCAAGCTTTGTCGAAAACGCGCCTTTCATCGAGCAGGTAGTTGTAAGCAGCGCCGCAACCAACCGGGCACCTACTGCAACCCTGACTGCGACGAAATATTCGGTGGACAGATTGTATGAAGTAAACCTCACCGGGGTTGCCTTAGACCCGGACAACAACATCGCTACCTATACGTGGTCAGCCAACAGTGGCTATTTCACTTCAAATATCGCGAGCGACACACAGCGCATGTGGGTTGCGCCAAATTCAGACACTATCGCCACCCTGACATTCACTGCGATTGACACTGCCGGTCTGAGAGGTTCTGCCAGCATTCAGGTCAAGGTTGGCAGGGGCATAGTCGTTCCGAACAACACTCCTGTAATCAGTAATATCACTGTTTCACCGGCCGATCTTTCAGGCAATCGAAATTACACCCTCTCTGCCACAGCCACTGATGCTGATGGCGACACACTCGCCTATTCCTGGAATGCCAGCGCAAGCAATGGCAACATTGGCAAACTTACCTCTTTGAACTCTTCGTCGATTGCCTGGGTTACCCCTGATGTCACAGCAACGACAAGCGTCACAATAACACTCACTGTCAATGATCTCAAAGAAAACGGCCTTAAATCTAGATCGCAGGTATTCACTGTTTCGCCGACCCGCATAAATCAGGCGCCGACAAATCTGGCGATAGATATCGCCGACCTCAACAATGTTGCCACAACAACTTTTTATGCCTACCGCGATTATATCCTCAAAGGATCAGCAACTGATCCTGAAGGCGAGACAACCACCTGGCAGTGGTCGGTCAACAAAGGCACTGTATATACCCCCACAGCTACAAGCACCAGATGGCTGACGCCATCGACGCCGCAGACTGCTGAAATAACGCTGACCGTAACCGATATCAAGGGCTCATCTTCAATTCTCAAGAAAACAGTGAACATTCTTGATTCAGGCCTGCAGAGACCTGATGTAAGCATTGTCGCTTCACCCTCGGGCAAAATCATCAAAGTTGCTCAGAATATTTCATTTGAAGGTCTGGCAACCACCTCAGCCGGCGCCGATATAACTTCAGACCGCTTCACCTGGAGTGAAACCGATGGGGTCATCTCACCCGTTACAATTAATACCGGCAGCAAAACCATCAGCCGATCTTATGCCAAACCTGCTACTTACACCATTATTCTCGAAGCTCTCGATTATGTCGGTGTGCCCGGCACCTACGAATATTCATTCAGAGTTAACGCCACCCCGACCTCAACTATTTCTCAGCCGGCAAATAACGCCAGCTACGACCAGTATGCCGCGGTAACTTTCACCGCCAATGCCTCTGACACTGAAGATGGGGTTATAACAACCGACAGTCAGTTTGTCTGGACCTTTCCGGCACCCACAGGTGTAAAAACCGGTAGAACCTTTTCTCTGACCGATCTGGCGACCGGAACCCATAACATCTCGCTTTCAGTAGCCGATGCGCTCGGCGATTTTTCGGCCACCTCGACGGTCAAAATCACCATCAACGAGAACCGGCCGCCTGTTGCGACCATCACCGCTCCGGCCAACAACTCAACTGTTCTTATCAATACGCCACTCACCTTTACAGCAACCGCTTCTGACCCGGAAGACACAACCATTCCGGCCGGCAACTTTTTCTGGACCTTCCCCGACCCGATAAATGCCACCACCGGAACTTCGATCACCGTCAGCAATCTGCTCGTCAGCACCCAGACAATCAAGCTTCAGGTCATGGACAGCCGCGGGCGTTATTCTGCCACCAGAACCGTTGATGTATATGTTAACCGCCCGCCGGTCATCTCTATGATATCGATAGATTCAATAGCAAACGCTTCGGGCGCTGCCGTGCTGCTTGGTTCTCCAGCAAGATTTGGCGTCAGCGTCGACGATGAAGAAGGGCTTCTTAATCAGATCGCCTGGTACAGCGGAACAACGCTTCTTGGCCTTGGTCAGTATATCGAAGTCAGCACCCTCACCGCCGGCCTGCACCCGATTGAAGTCAGAGCAACCGATAGACGCGGCGCCATTACAGCCTCACAGACCGGGGTTTTTATCAACGAACGCCCGGTCATGACGATCATAAACCCGGCAAATACAATTTCTGTTGGCCTGAGCCAGCCGATTCTATTCGAAGGCTCTGGAACAGACACTGTCGGCACTGTTGGTCTCGGCTCTTTCAGATGGTATGACTACAGCTACAAACTAGGAGCAACCAATACATTCAATGCCGGTCTCGGAAACAATACCTTCACCTTTGATGGCTATACAAAGGCTACTGAGTTTGGCACCCACACGATAACGCTCGAAGGAGCTGACCAGTATAATGCACTGGGCTTTGCTTACCGCGAAATATTCGTTAACAGCAAACCAACGGTGGCAATGACAAGTCCGGCTTCAGGCACTCGAATTGATACCGACAACGATGCCATCTTTACTGCAATGGTTTATGAGGACGACTCGGAAGACAGTCTGACCGTTCGCTGGTATGCCGATACTTATCCGTCGACTGTTCTTAAGACAGAGGTAGCAACCTCGTCGGCAACCGGCAAAGCATTCAGCTACAACACCGCTGCCCTGGCATCAGGATCTCATACAATTTTCTGTGAAGTCACCGACATGTATGGTCTGCAGGCAGTCGCCTCGACAGGCGTTTTCATCAACCGCCTGCCATATGCTCAAAGCGGAAAGATTCAGATTTCGACAACCCAGTATGCGACAGCTCCTGCCAATATACCGGTTTTCATATCTGCCAATCCAAGCATGAGCATCTCATTCTCTGTCGATGACTTTGACTACGAACTCAACGGCACCGTTAATGCGTATAAACCGGAAAATATCAAATGGGAATCAGACCGCGGACTTTTCGGCCCGGACAGCAAGGGCTCAAGCATTTCTCAGTCTTTCCCGATCGGCTACAATGAAGTCACAGCCAGAATTTACGATACCTTCTACCCACAGTTTGAGCATCAGGCCAGCACTTCTTACAAAATCGCATTCTATGTATGGCAGAGCAAAGATCTGTTAGTTGATGCCGGTGCAGTAGATATTCACGGAAATGGCGACACCCTGTTTATCTCAAGCAATCAGGGTCCGGCAATTCGCGAATTCAAATATACCGGTGGCGCCGAACCCAATCCGTATATTCTGGAAGACACAGACAGACTGCGTGATCTCAATGCAACTGCAACTTTGAATACTGTCTACTGCAGTTCTTACTCACAGGATTCAAAAGTAGTCGTTCTTGGAACTGACGGCAGTGATATTCTCTACAAATTTGAAGACATAACCAATCCGGTCTCTCATACTTTTGCAGGACTCGCCGGCGCAAGAAGCCTTGCCTGCAATACCCAGTATGCGACAATCGCATACTTTACCCGCGGCACAGAACTGGTTCCCTTCAATCCTTCGACATGGCAGGTTGATGGAACCGCTGTCAGCGCCGTTGACGGAGTTAATTTCGGCACTCTTGGCCGGGTGAGATATTCATATCTGACGACCGACTACACCAGCCGTGTTTTTGTTGCTGATACAACCAACAACAGAGTGGTCAGGTTCATGACCGATTCTCTGAGTGAACCAAGAACTGTATCTGCTTCTTCTCCGATCGACATCGCTGCGACCAGGAAGCGCCTGCTGACTCTCAGCAACACCGACAGCAAGGTCACCCTGCATGCTGTCGATAATGCCAGCAGCTCGGTCATGATGAGTTTCGGCACGGCCGGTACCGGTGTCGGGCAGTTCAACAATCCTGTTTCTATCTATTTCTACGAAAAAGACCTTCTGGTTCTTGAATTAGGAAATGCTGGAAACAAGCGCCTGCAGCTAATCCGCAGCGGTCATGACGACTGGTTGAAATAAGCTGAATTTTAACGAAGCTGCCGGGGATAAAACCCCGGCAGTTTTTTTATGCGCCGAAAATTAAAGCGCCAGAGGCTTGAACAGGCCTCTGGCGCTTTAATTGCGGACCAGAAAAAGAGTTAGAGCTGGTCGAAGAATTCTCTGAACTGGCGGCGCGCCTGGCGAATTATCTGTTCCTTGCGAACGTCGCCTTTGGCGCCTTCTTCACCGCTGAAAATACCGAAGTTGGCATTCATCGGATGAAAATCCTTATGCCCCTGGAAAGTGATGTAGTTGACCAGACCGCCGAGCATGGTGGCAGGTGGGGCAACGACCGGTTCTTTGCCGCTGATGATGCGAACGGCGTTGATGCCGGCAAGCAGACCGGTAGCTGCCGATTCGGTATAGCCTTCGACACCGCAGAGCTGGCCGGCGAAGAAAATGCGCGGGTCGCTGCGCAACTGCAAGGTCGGTGTAAGCAGTTCGGGCGAGTTGATGTATGAGTTGCGGTGCATCTGGCCCAATCTGACGAATTCAGCCTTCTCAAGCCCTGGAATCATACTGAAAACACGCTTCTGCTCGGCATGTTTCAGATTGGTCTGAAAACCGACCATATTGTAGAGGCTGGCGAGCAGGTTATCCTGGCGCAGCTGCACAACTGCATAAGGGCGCTTGCCGGTCTTCGGGTCGGTAAAACCAACCGGTTTCAGAGGCCCGAAGCGCAATGAATCGACACCTGATTCGGCAATTATTTCGACCGGCTGGCAGGCATTAAAAAACTGTTTGCGCGCATTCTTTTCAAGGTCTGAAAGATCGATGCGCTCAGCTTCGAGCAACGCTTTGACGAACTCAAGATACTGTTCTTTGTTCATCGGGCAATTGAGATAATCGCCTTTGCCGGGCTCGCCATAGCGATTACCCTTGAAAGCGATTTCGCGGTCGATGCTGTCGGCAGCCACCAGAGGCGCAACGGCATCAAAAAATTCGAGTTTCTTTTTGCCAAGACGTTTTTGCAGGCTTTCGAGAAGAGCCGGCGAAGTCAGAGGCCCGGTAGCAACTATAACCAGGCCATCTTCTGGCAATTCGACCGCCTCTTCATTAACGAACTCAATAAGAGAATGGGTGCGCAGATAGCGGGTGATTTCGCGGGCGAAGGCACCTCGGTCGACGGCCAGAGCATTGCCGGCCGGCACCCGGTATTTGTAGGCGACTTCCATGAAATAGCTGCCCAGAAGGCGCATTTCTTCTTTAAGAAGCCCGGAAGCTCGATCTGGCAAATTGCTGCCAACTGAATTGCTGCATACCAGTTCAGCGAATTGATCGGTCGTATGGGCACCGGTGCTGACTTTCGGGCGCATTTCGATGAGACGCACTGGAATCTGGCGTCTGATAAGCTGAAAAACGGCCTCGGTGCCAGCGAGACCTGCACCAATAACAGTTACGGCGATTTCTTTATTCTTCCTGCTGCTCGTCATTATCTGTGCTGCCTTCCGGGATCGATTTAAACTTACAACCCTTACCTGAACACTTTATGTAATTACCAAGTTTTTTCGTCGCATGCCACACCAGCGGCGAACCACATTCCGGGCAGAGCTCACCGGTCGGTTTCGACCAGGTGGTCAAAGTACAGGTCGGGTAATTTGAACAACCATAGAACAGTCGGCCACGTTTTGACTTCTTCTCAAGCATTTTACCATTACAGCCTTCGGCCGGACATGCCACACCAATTTCTTTCACTACCGGCCGGGTATTTTTGCAGGCCGGATAATTGGTGCAGGCAATAAAACGCCCGAACTTACCATTACGGATATGCATATCAGAACCACACTTGTCGCATTTTTCTTCGACCAGCTCAAGTTCGCCGGGCTGCGGGGTGCCGACGCTTTCGAGAAGGGCTGTCATCTGCATCGGCGGCTGCGGAATGCCGTCGGCAAAAAGGAGCAGCTCTTCGGGAATATTGATCGTCGATTTACATTCAGGGTAACCAGAGCAGGCCAGAAACTTGCCGCTGCGGCCCATGCGTACAAGCATTGTCTGACCACATTTTTCGCATTTTATATCTGATTCGATCTGAACTTTTTCGACCTTTTCTTCAGCTGACTTGAGATCGCGCATGAAAGGCTCGTAAAATTCGCTTAAAACCTGCACCCAGTCGATTTCACCTTCTTCGATGCGATCGAGATGACTTTCCATGGTGGCGGTAAAGCCAGGATTGATGATGTCAGAGAAGCATTTTTCAAGAATGTGATTGACGAGAAAAGCGGCATCGGAAGGCTGAAATCTGCCATCGACCTTGCGCACGTATTTGCGCTGCTGAATGGTATCGACAATCGTGGCATAGGTTGATGGCCGGCCAATTCCTTCTTTTTCGAGGGTTTTGATGATCGAAGACTCGCTGTAGCGTGGCGGCGGGGAGGTAAAATTCTGCTCACCGGCGGCGCTGACAAGAGAAAGCTTTTCGCCCTTTTCGAGCGGCGGCAACTTCTGCTTGCCCTCTTCAGAAACTTCTGGCTCGGCATCTTCATCGCGACTGACGTTGTAAAGAGAGGTGAAGCCATCGAAAACCATGGTGGTGCCGGAAGCCTGCAGAATTGCCCCGTCGACATCGACCTCGACAGTAACGACGTTATAACGGGCATCGGCCATCTGAGAGGCAACGTAACGCCGCCAGACCAGCGTGTAGAGCTTTAATTGTTCTGGTTTGAGAAAGGCTGCCATCTGATCAGGAGTGCGATGTACCGAAGTCGGTCTGATGGCTTCGTGAGCATCCTGGGCGCCTTTTTTCATGCGGTAAGTGCGGGCGTGTGGCAGGCGGTATTCGCTGCTGAAATTCTCTTTAAGGTAGCCGTCAAGCTCAGTGAGGCCTTCGGGCGCAATACGCACCGAGTCGGTTCTCATATAGGTTATCAGACCGACCTGGCCCTCACTGCCAATTTCTACACCTTCATAAAGCTTCTGCGCTACCGACATGGTGCGGCGCGGTGTGAAACCGAACTTCTGTGCGGCTTCAGCCTGCATGGTACTTGTGATAAATGGCGGCGGCGGCGCCTGTCGGCGTTCGCGACTGTTGACCGAAGTGACCTGCAGCTCAGCCGATTTTATTTTTGCCAGAATCGCATCGGCGGTGGCTTTATCAGGAACAACCGTCTTTTTGCCAGAATATTTAACCAGCTTGAGCTGAAATTTACGTTGTTTTTCGCCTTTGACATCGGCGCTGAGAACCCAGTATTCCTCAGGTTTGAAAGCGAGAATTTCTTTCTCGCGCTGACAGATCAGAGCGACAGCAACTGACTGAACGCGACCGGCCGACAGACCAAGACAGATTTTCTGCCACAGCAGTGGTGAAAGACGATAACCTACGAGACGATCGAGAATACGCCGCGACTGCTGCGCATTTACCAGAGCAAAATCAATATTGCGCGGTTGCTCAAGCGATTTGAGAACGTCTTCCCTGGTAATCGAGTTGAAAGTGATGCGGCACTCAGACATCGGATCGATGTTGAGAACATTGGCAAGGTGCCAGCTGATCGCTTCGCCTTCGCGGTCAGGGTCAGGGGCGAGATAAATACGGTCGACGGTGCGGGCAACCTTCTGCAGTCGCAGAATAACTTCTTTGCGGTCTTTTACCACATGAAAATCAGGAACGAAACCATTTTCAGTGCTGACCCCGAATCTTGACGGCGGCAGATCGATGACATGCCCCTTGCTGGCTTCGACAATAAAATCCTTGCCGAGAAACTTTGACAGTGTTTTGATCTTACCAGGTGATTCGACGATAATCAGATTTTTGGTCATTGTTCCTCCCGGGCCATTGCTGGCACGGTCTTCAGTGCAGTATGGCAGAATGCGGTGCCGGCGCGGTTTCCTGCCCTTCCATTTCGGAAGCGGGCTTGTGCATGATGACAATCAGCTCGAGCCGTGAGGCCGAGACCTGTCGCATATCGGTTTTCCAGATATATTCGAGGACCTTCTCGAAATGCAGCGGAGTGATAACGCCATCTTCAACGAGTTTCAACAGAAGCTGCTGCGCTTCAGGCAGCAGGCGTGCAGCTTCGCAGGCGTGCAGATGCCTGACTCCACTCGGGCGCCCGTCAGAACTGTGTTTGCGGTCGCCGACCCTGACGATCGGGTCAACCTTCTGGGTAATCATGGCAACCAGATTCATGGCCGTGTCGATATCGCTGATTTTGAAACCCTTTTCGAGCAGCTTGCTGACCATCGGATCACGGCCGGTTTCGTCGACACCGCTGGTCTCAATTCGCTTGATGACAATACTCATGATCTTCATGATATTGGTCAACGGGCTTTTAATATTGTTCATAGCCTACCTTTTTTCATTCACTTTTTTTCTTGCCTGATAATTGCTTCCGGTTAGTTTAATCACATAATCTCTCATTTCGAGCTGCAAAAGTAAAGAAAACAATCTTTCGCGCTGCCAGCCATTTTCGAGCAACCGATCGAGAGAAACGGGCTCTGATGCCAGTTGCGAGAGCAATTTTTGCTCTTCATCCGTAAGATCATCTTCATGATTTTTTTCTGGCGCAACCGTTTTTTCGGGTAACAGAGCAGAATAATATCTGATGATTTCATCGGGGTCGGTCACGAGAATGCCGCCATCCTGCAGCAGACTCAAGGTTCCTTCAGATGTGCTCGATTTGATACTGCCGGGAATTGCGAAAATCTCGCGATTCTGCTCACCGGCCAGTCTGGCAGTTATCAGCGAACCACTGCGCGCACTGGCTTCGACAACCAGGGTCGCCACACACATGCCGGAAATAATGCGGTTGCGAACCGGAAAAAACCAGGGCCTGGCAATGGTGCCGGGTGCGTATTCAGAAATTACCGCACCCTTTTTGAGTATTGCATCGCGAATTTTAAGATTCCCCCGCGGATAGACAACGTCAGGCCCGTTCGCAAGAACTGCGACCGTATGCCCGTCGGCTTCAAGGGCGCCACGATGCGCATAGGTATCGATACCCAGCGCCAGGCCGCTGACCACGACGAAGCCTGCTTTCGCCAGCCGGCAACCGAAATCACGGGCAATATCGTAACCCATCTGAGTGCCGTTGCGGGCGCCAACTATGGCAATTGCCGGCGCATTGCCGAAATCAAGCCGGCCTCTGACAAACAAAGCGACCGGTGAATCAGGTATTTCGCGCAGCAGCGCCGGGTATTCTTCATCATTGAAGGTAACGAGCCTGACATCTTTGCGGTCAAGAACTTCAGGCGGGCAGACGGGTTCGATGCGGGCTGCCTCGGCAACAAAGCGCTCGGCGCGTCTCATATCCCAGCCTTTTATCGCCAGCAGATCGCTTTTAGTGGCGCGAAAAGCCCGCTGCGGAGTTTCGAATTCCTTGATCAGCCCGGCAGCAAGAGTAGCGCCGAGCCAGTTCATGGCCGCCAGCTTAAGCCAGGGCAGTCTGCGGTCGGCAGAAAAGACATCAGCCATAGAACATGCTCTCACGCGGCTGCTTGATCTGCTTCATAGCCTTTTTACACCAGAACACCATCGTTTCATCCTGTGTTTCTGTTGAAACCTGGGTCAGGCGGGCCATGACCTCCATCCCTGCGGCAACCAGAGCCTCACAGGCCATCGTTTTTATGGCGCTCTGCTCATGCCTGAAAAGGCCGATGAACAGATCAGGGTTATCAAGAGCCATTTCACCAAGTGTTCGTTTTATGGTTCTGCCCTCACGTTCATCGCGCACCTTGCCTGAATGCGCCATCAACGAAAGAGCGTCGGCTTCGCTGTCGAGAGCACCAATTGCCTTGATCGCCGCCAGCCTGACTTTAAGAGAATTGTCGCTAAGCGCTTCATTGAGCATGGTCCTCGCCTTGAGGCCCGGAAAACTGCCCAGAGCCTCGGCAGCACAAGCACGCGCCGATTCGTCAGTGTCTTCCATCAGCATGACGATATGATCGACACCGCGGTCATCTTTCATCTCAGCGAGTGCCAGAGCTGCGTTGCGTCGCAATTCAAGGTCTTCGCCCTCGATGCAGCGAATCAGTTCCTTGAAAACTTTATCGCCGAGCTTTTCGAAAGCGGTTACCACATTGCGGTGCACGTCGGTGTTGCGGTCAGAAAAACTTCTGATCAGCGGAATAATCGAGCGGGGATCGCCGGTCTGCCCAAGCGAGATGGCCGCGTAGGTGCGCACCCATTCGCTGTCGTCACGTAAAGCGATGATCAGTGGCTCAACCAGGTCGGATGAATTGATCAGGCCGGCAGCCTGACAGGCATAGAGGCGCAATTCGGCATCGCCTTTGCGCATCGCCTCGATCAGCCTCGGCAGGTAACGCGGGCCGATTTCTCTGATAATCTGACCGATCCAGTGGCGAATATCTTCATTATCGCTCGAAATATGGCGCAGCAGGTCTTCAAGCGGCGGGTTATCGAGACGGCAGATACTTTCGGCAGCCGCCTTGCGCACGCTCCAGACTTCGTCCGAGAGAGCATGCACAAGAGATCTGGCTACCGACGAATCGAATGAGCTGCCAAGTGCCCGGGCGGCAAAGAACCTGATTTCGCGGTTCGGATCTTTTAACGCTCGTATCAGGAATGGAACGCCCGGCTCACCGATACTTTCGAGAATGCGGGTAACCCAGTAGCGCACATCATCGTTGGGACTTTTCAGGGCCTCAGCGATTTTATCAACGCCGCGCTCGCCGATTTCGGTAAGCGCATAAGCGCTGCTGCGCCTGACGTTCCAGTCTTCGTGCGACAAGCCGTTGACCAGCACCGGTACGGCGCGAGGATTACCAATTTCCCCCAGCGCTGAAGCCGCAAAGGCCAGAATCTCAGGGTTTTTCAGTTTAAACAGTCGCATCAACGGTTCTACGACACGGGCGCCGATTTTGACGATCGACTTGCGAATCAGATAACGATGGTTTTCATCCATTTTGATGATTTCGTCGAAAAGGCGCTGCAGACTGGCATTCCCAGCCTTGACCAGCGCTCTGAGACAGCCGTCACGAATTTCTTCGTTCGGGCCGCGCAGATATTCAAGCATCATGTCAACGGCATTATCACCGATTTCGGCAAGGGCCATAGTGGCGCTTTTGCGAATTGTCCAGTCGGGGTCGGCAAGCGATTCAATAAGTACCCTGATAACTCTTTTATCACCAGATTCGCCAAGGGCGGCCGCAATAACATAGCGCGTCTGTTTATCACCGTTGCGCAAAGCCTCGAGCAGAAATCGCTGGGCTTTGGGCCCGAGTTTGCCGAGGGTTTTGATCGCCCAGAAGCGGATATCTTCATCTTCGGTAAGTTTAAGAACCTGCTGCAGCGGTGCAATTACCGCTTCACCATACTTTACCAGGGCGTCAGAAGCTGCTTTGCGCACGCGCCAGCGCTCGTCGCCCAGTGCTTTCAGCAGCATGGTGACACCCTGTGGAATCCTGGCGCTGCCAAGAGCGTTGCAGGCGAAGTATCTGATTTCGTCGTTGGTGCTCTTCATGGCCCGCAGAATGGCAGGCAGGCCCTTGGGGCCTATTTCGCCAAGAATCTGCAACGACCAGTGCTGCACATCCTGATTATAGGAGTTTATTGCCCCAGAAAGCACAGGAACAGCAGCGTCACCAAAATCTTTCACGATATCGGCGGCAGCTTTGCGCACTACCCAGAATTCATCAGCAAAGCACGAAACAAGAAACTGCAGAGCGTTCTCGTCTCTTACGGCGGCGATTTTGCGCAGAAGCTCCAGACGTTTCTGCCTGGTAGCGCTGGCAAAAAGTTCAACATAATACTGGCTGCTGTTTTCCATTTAAGATCCTTTGCTGCTGAGAATCATCGGGGAGCTGAGTCAGAGGCATTTTTCGGCGGTTCTGGCTGGTCTGGCTGGTCTGGCTGGTCTTCAAGTTCGCTGACCTGAACCTGCAGGGTTTCGGGCACAATTTTCAGAACGGTGATATTACCGGGCAGACCAGCCGGCGCTGTCAGGTTTACCGGGTAAGAACCCGGCTTCATATTTTCTACATCCAGTGTCATCTGCAATTTGGCGTTGCTGATTTTGTCGAGGTCTTTCAGATACCCCTCGACTTCAATCGAGTAAGAAGACACAGAAACCGAAGCATGCTGGTGAGAGCCTTTCTTCAATTCAAAGGGAAGCCCCTGATAAACACGGGTTACCTTGCTGTCTACAAGTGTAAGATGCAAAAGCACCGGTGCTGAAGAGATGAGTTTGACATTTTCGCCCGGGAATTCGAGCTTAACCGGAACTGCCCCTGACTCTTCAATTTTTGCGAGGTCTACCGGCTTAAACGACAGGTCTTTCATCGGGTTTATCAGTCGTGCCGGGCCGCTGATCTGGACGCTTTCAGGCACGAGTTTGAAACCGTCAAGTTTTTTGCCTTCTGGTGATTTGTTGATAAAAACTGGTTTTGCCAATGGCAGAGTCTTTGTCGGATAGCCTTGCTTAACCGTCACGTCGACATTGATTTTGCCAGGAGTGACGATTATTTCTTCATCCGTGATGCCAGACTCAAGAATTACCTTTATTTCGCGCTGTTCGCTGATCGAATTCTTTACCTGCTCAAGATTTATATCGACCTGACAGGCGGTAACCCTTTTTATGAGGGAATCAGGGCCTTCGATCGTCACCTGTGCAGGCGTCAGAAGAGGTTCATCAAAAAGAAAGCCATCAGCCGGCTGCCCAAGAATTTCGGCACGCACGTCGATTCTTTTGCGGATGATAGGCACCGCATCGACCTGAATCTGAGCCGGCGAAAGTGACACGACCGACAGCCCCGGCGCCGTGGTAACCCTGACCGGCAACTGGGCACGCCCGGGTCTAAGGTTATAAAGATCGACAGTAACCTGCAGTTTGTTGTTGGTTGCGAGAATAAAATCGCGGCGGGTGCCTTCGACCTGAACGTTGACGCTTGGCTTGACCGGGGTCACCTTAACGCTTTCGGGCACGTTGCGGTATTCTACCTCGGCCTCGATAGTTCTGCGAATCTGCGGTGGAATAACAAGGTTGACATAGATCCAGGCAAAGACGCCCAGAAGAATCGAAAGGGTTTTGAGCCAGATACGGTCAGTCATTTTTTACCGAACAGCCCCCTTGCCCGGTTAACTCTGGTGAAAGCAGCCGTCACCAGTTTCTTGATACGATCCATGGTCAGGGCACGTGTCAGTTTGCCACCCTTGGCCTTTGAAATCTGACCGGTCTCTTCGCTGACCACAAGAACCAGCGCATCGGTAATTTCGGAAACACCGATCGCAGCGCGGTGCCTCGATCCAAGTTCCTTGGCCACCTCGTTGTGGTTGCTGGCCGAAGGCAAAAAACAGGCTGCCGCCTCGATCATCTGCCCCTTGATAATTACGGCACCGTCATGCAACGGCGTAAATGGCATGAAAATCGTATTCAACAGCTCGGCACTGATTTTACTGCGCATCATTACACCGTTTTCCATGAAATCTTTCAAACCGATTTCCTGCTCAAAAACAATCAGAGCGCCGATGCGTTTCTTAGAGAAATTCTCGATTGCCTTGCACACCTCTTCAGCCAGCTCTTCTGCCGAATCTTCAGAGGTAACCTGTTCACCCAGAAAACGCCCCTTGCCGATATCTTCGAGAGCGCGCCGCAATTCAGGCTGAAAAATTACGACAAGTGCCAGAAAGCCTGTTGGCAGCGCATTCGACAGCGCCCAGCTGACCGTATTGAAATCGAGATCTTTGGTGACTACCAGCAGCACCAGAATTATGCCAAGGCCCTTGAGCAGGTTGTAGGCCCGCGTGCCTTCAATAAAAAGAAGAGCACGGTAAATGCCATAACTGACCAGCATGATATCGAAAAAATCAACGAGCGAGATATCACGCGCGATGGCGATAATGAGATCGAGAATCTGCTGCAAAATTTTACTCCAGGCCGGTAGTAAGCCTAATCATCAATTCCTTCGCTTTTGCCGATGGGCGGCACAGCGGCGGGCGGGTAAAATCTTCAATAATGCCGGCATTGGCAAGCGCAGCCTTGGCAGGCAAAGGGTTCGCTTCAATGAACAGGCCGCGATGCAGATCGAGCAGGCGATAATGAATCGCCCGTGCTTCGGCCCAGTTCCCGGCCAGAGCCGCATCGTTGAACTTTTTCATCATTGCCGGCGCCACATTGGCAGTTACCGAAATGGTGCCGATACCGCCGCAGGCCATAATCGGAAGATTCAGAGCATCGTCACCCGAGAAAACACCGAATCCGGCAGGAACCCGGCGAATGATTTCCATTATCTGATCGAGATTGCCTGAAGCTTCTTTGACCGCGACGATGTTCTTTTCAGCTGCAAGATCGACGACCGTATCGGGGAGCAGGTTACAGCCGGTACGCCCCGGAACGTTGTAAAGAACCACCGGCAGCGGCGTCGCCGCAGCAACGGCCTTATAATGAATTTTAAGGCCTTCCTGCGGCGGTTTGTTGTAATAAGGGGTAACGACAAGCACAGCATCAGCGCCAAGATCGACTGCTTTTGCGGTCAGCTCGACAACTGCGGCAGTATTGTTGCCGCCGGTACCGAACATGATCGGAACCTTGCCGGCGGTAATCTGCCTGACTTCAGCCATCAGAGCCTTCTTCTCATCAAAAGTGAGAGTTACCGATTCCCCGGTGGTGCCGCAGATTAGAATGCCGTCAGTAGCAGCCGACATCTGCATCTTCACCAGCTTTTCAAAAGCCTTGAAGTCAATTTTGCCATCTTCTGTGAAAGGGGTAATCAGTGCTACCCATGAACCTCTAAGAAAATTCGTGCGCATTATTTGCCCCCGGGCGTTGTTTTTCCCTGTTATATTAACACCATTGGCAGCAAATTTCACGACAAAAAGAAGGGAAATTTTTGCAATATTGCGCATCGTAAAAATTGACTTTGCCGATATTCAGGTTGTATGTTAAAGCAGCTCATGCAAAACAGCAGCGAAAAATTGCCACAGACCCTGCGGCCACTGGTGTTGTTCTGTCTTCCTGAACAACGCCCGATGACTGCTGATCTTGCCGTTCTCGATCTGCCACCGCTTTTTTCTCTGCCCGACTACGCCGTTTCGTGGTCAGCACAACAGAATGGCTGGTTGAGAACCCTGGCGCGCGATCATCGTGTCTTCTGCCAGCCGGACTGCGAAAACCTGACTCTGCGGCTTAACAGCTACGATCTGCTGATCGCCAGCCCCCTGAGTCTGAATACACTCGCCAAATTCGCACTCGGCCTGCGCGATTCGTTTCCGGCAGAGATTCTCTGGCAGTTTTCCGCGCTCGGCAAGCCGATTTTGCTTGACGAAAGCTGTCTGCCCGATGAAAAGACCGCGATGAACCCGCATCTGATTAAAATTTACCGCCGCCACTGGCAGGCGATTACCGGCGGCACCGTCAGCGGCTTCAACCACGACAATCTGTCTGAAATCGCTACCCGCATGATCAGAGCCAGAGCCGCGGCAGCCAGACAGGTCGTTCCCGGCAGCCGCGTCTTTATCACCCGCGACGACGTTATCGCCGCTGCTGCCTCGCTCGAACCGATGCGCCTGCCATACAACGCCATCATCACTGATGCGGCCCGCGAAGAAGCCGAAGCTCGCGGTGTTGTCATCATTCAAGCCTGACGCAAGCAACTCCTGCCCTTTCCCAAAACATATAAACAAAACCGCAAATTCTGTACATTGCTCTATGGATGTCGCTGTGGTATAATGGCCCACACTTCCCAAACTTGGAGGGTATAATGTCAGGTCATAATAAGTGGGCCAAGGTCAAACACGTTAAGGCCAAAGTAGACGCGATCAGAGGTCGTCAGTTCACCAAGATCATCAAAGAAATCACCATTGCCGCACGCATGGGCGGTGGCGATCCCGGCAGCAACCCAAGGCTGCGCACTGCACTGACTTCTGCCAAAGACTGCAACATGCCGAAAGACAACATCGAGCGCGCCATTAAAAAAGGCACCGGCGAACTCGAAGGCGTTAACTACGAAGAAGTAATGTATGAAGGTTACGCCCCCGGCGGCGTTGCTGTCATGGCCCGCTGCCTGACCGACAACACCAACCGCACCGTATCCGAAGTCAACAAGATTTACAGCAAAAACGGCGGCAACATGGGCGTGCCAGGCTGTGTATCTTTCATGTTTGAAACCAAGGGTTATTTCTACCTGCCACTCGAAGGCAACCCGGGCAAAACCGAAGACGAAATGATGGAAATCGTTCTCGAAGCCGGCGCCGAAGACCTCAAGACCATTGAAGATGGTTTCGAAATCTACAGTGCTCCTTCAGAATTCTTCGCCGTTCGCCAGGTTCTCGACGAAAAACGCCTGAAGGTCGAAGAAGCCAAGGTCATGGCCGTTCCGAAAACCACCGTCAAAGTTACCGGTGCCGACGTTGCCAAAGTTCTCAAGCTCGTTGACGCTCTTGAAGAACACGACGACGTTCAGGACGTCTATTACAACTACGAAATCTCTGACGAAGACATGGAAATGGCTCTCAGCGCCAGCTGATCAGCCCCAGGTCTCACATGAACAGGCTGCACCATGCCGGATGCAGCGGCAACACCAGCCAGCAGCCGGCCCGGTGCAGCTTATTTTTTAAGCAGGAAATCCCATGATTGACTTTGTTACCGGCATTCTCCACAGCAAACAGCCACACCGGGTCGTTATCGACCAGCGTGGCATCGGTCTCGAAATTCTTGTACCATTTTCCACCAGCCGCCAGCTTCCGGAAAAGGGCCTGCAGGTCAACCTGCTCTGCCATCTTCACTGGCGCGAAGAAGGCCCGCAGCTCTTCGGATTTGCCAGTGAAGACGAGCGACAACTGTTCAGAGTTCTCAATCAGGTTAACAAGGTCGGCCCGAAACTGGCACTGAATATCATGTCGGCAACGACACCCGAAGCGCTCGCCTCAATGATCCTCAGCGAAGACCAGGCACGACTCACCTCTCTGAAAGGCGTTGGCCCCAAACTTGCCTCGCGCCTGATCGTAGAACTGAAAGAAACCATCGCCAAACTCGGGATTGGTGCAGTTACCCCGCCGACCGAAAAAGAAACCGGCACCGGCATTCCGTTCGAAACCGACGTGCGCGAAGCTCTCGAAAACCTTGGCTACACCAGTAAAGAAATCACCCAGTGTTTCAAAAAACTGGGGCGCGATTTTGCGCCGGATGCAACAATCGAAGACATCATCGAAAAGGTTCTGCGCGCCTTCAGCTGATCTACAGCCAATACCTAACGGTCGACTATTCACTGTTCACGGGAATGGCTTTTCTGGTATCATGAGCCGATACAATTCAATTTGAAATGCTGAAATGAAGAATATGCGAAAGAAGAATCTGCGCGACGAAATCGACGAAATCATCTCAGAAGATAATCTGGCCGAAGACCAGGACGACGGCTCGATTCTGGCCAGAACCCCGCTGCCGGGCGACGAAGAAATACTTCTGCCAAGCCTGCGGCCGCGGAAATTCAACGAATTCATCGGCCAGTCGGCAATCGTCGACAAACTGCGCGTGTTTATCGCCGCTGCCAGAGAGCGTGGCGAACCCCTTGACCACACCCTGCTGCTTGGTCCGCCGGGGCTTGGCAAGACAACTCTCGCCAACGTCATCGCCGCCGAGATGGGGGTGCAGATCCGCATCACTTCGGGGCCGGTTCTCAACCGTGCCGGCGATGTCGCTGCTCTTCTGACCGGGCTTCGGCAAGGCGATGTTCTTTTTATCGACGAAATTCACCGCCTCAGCAAAAATGTCGAAGAAGTGCTTTACCCGGCCATGGAAGACTACCATTTCGACGTGCTGATCGGCAAAGGGCCGACCGCCAGAAGCCTGCGCATGAAAGTGCAGCCATTTACTCTGGTTGGAGCCACCACCCGCGAAGGCGATGTCTCGGCACCGCTGCGCACCAGATTTGGCGTGGTTTCACGCATCGACTATTACACCAACGAAGAACTCACGCGGCTGATTGAATCGGTCGCGGCCAAACTGCAATATCCGGTCACTCCTGAAGCGGCACACGAAATCGCCCGCCGGGCCCGCGGCACCCCGCGCGTTGCCATCCGCATGTTCAAACGCATGCGCGATGTGGCGCAGGTTAACAAATGCAACTCAGTCGATCTGCCAACCGTTGAAACCGGCATGCAGATGCTGCAGGTCGACCGCATGGGCCTCGATTATATAGACCGTAAAATTCTCGACATTCTGCTTCGCCGCTTCGACGGCGGTCCAGTCAGTCTCGACACCCTCGCGGTCTCGGTTGGTGAAGAAGCCGACACCATTTATGACGTATACGAAAGCTTTCTGATTCAAATCGGGTTCATTGCCAGAACCAGCCGCGGCCGCATCGCGACGCGCGCCGCCTGGGAATACCTCGGCATGCGTCCGCCAGAACCGGCAGTTACTCAAAACCAGCTGCGGTTCGACGAATAAGCGCTGCCAGCAATTTCAAACAAGAGAGAAACTGCCGTGAATATCGACGTAGAAACCAGACAGAACTCTGATGCCGGCCTGACGCCGCTGATGCAGCAGTATAAAGATATCAAGACCGAAAACCCGAATGCGGTGCTGCTGTTTCGCTGCGGTGATTTCTACGAAACTTTTTTTGAAGATGCTGTTCTCGTCGCCCAGGAACTGCAGATAACCCTGACCGCCCGCGGCAAAAGCAGCGGCAACCCGGTGCCACTCGCCGGCGTGCCTTATCACAGCATTGACGGCTACATCGCCAAACTGGTGCACCGCGGCTACACAGTCGCAATCTGCGAACAGGTTGAAGACCCAAAGAAAGCCAAGGGTCTGGTCAAACGCGAAGTCGTCAGAATCATCACGCCCGGCACCGTTTCTGATCCGACGATGCTCGAAGAAAATACCAACAATTACCTCGCGGCCTTCGGCCGCGGCAATGACCGTTTCTGCCTTGCCGCCGTCGAGCTGAGCACCGGTGAAGTAATCATTACCAGCGGCGACCAGGTTGAAATGAACATGCTGCCTGAAGAATTCACGCGCCTGATGCCAAGAGAAATTCTCTGCCTCAGCGATTCTTCAGGCGCCCTGCCCTCGCCTGCCCCCTGGCAGCATCTGAAAGCCGAGATCCATCCGACGCGCATCAGCGAGAATGAAGCGGTCGAGGCCCTGTGCAATCTCTATCCTTCTGAGCACAAGGCGAGATTTCTCGCTCTGCCGCAGCTTTCACTCAAAACTCTCGGAATCCTCGCCGACCATCTTCTCGATACGCAGCGCTGCTCTCTCAGCCATCTCGGTCTGCCTCGTGATTACCGCCTCGGCGACGGCATGGTGCTCGATGAAGCGACGCTCGGCAATCTTGAACTGCTGCCAAATGGCCGCAACCAGAACATCGGCGGCACCCTTTTCGACGTATTGAACCGCACCCGCACCAGCATGGGTGCCCGCATGCTGAAAAAATGGCTGCTCAAGCCTCTGATCGACCCGGCTGCCATCAATCGGCGTCTCGACATGGTTGAAAAGTTTGTCGGTGACGCCCTGCTGCTTGCTGAAACGCGCGAGCTGCTCAAAGGCATCCCCGACCTCGAAAGAACCCTGAGCAAAATTTCGCTCGGCAGCCGCAACCCGCGTGATCTTCAGGCTCTCAGCCTTGGCCTGAGCCGGGTTCCGGCGATCGTCGAACTACTGGCACAGCATTATCTCGGGCAGATGGCCGCCGGCTTCAAGCCCCTGCAAGAACTCACCGCCCTGATCGACTCGCATCTGCTCGATGAACTGCCGGCCGTTCTGACCGATGGCGGTGTCATCAGAAGCGGGATAAATGCTGAACTAGACGAACTGCGCGGCTTGCTGCGCGATGGCGACGAGTGGCTGCGGCGCTACGAAGAGACTGAAAGACAGCGCACCGGCATCAAAACTCTCAAGGTCCGCAAAAACAGCGTCTTCGGCTTTTTCATCGAAATTTCAAAAAGCCTCGCCGATCAGGCACCCGAAAACTACGTGCGCAAGCAGACCCTGACGACCGGCGAGCGCTTCATTACCGCCGAACTGAAAGATTACGAAAACAAGGTTTTCACCGCCAGCGAAAAATCGACCGGCATTGAAAAAGATATTTATGAAGGCCTGGTTAAACGGGCATTAGAAGATATTCCGGCCATCAAGGAAAATGCGACAGCACTGGCTTCGGCCGATGTAATAAGTTCTCTGGCGCAGCTGGCAACTGAAACCCGCTGCTGCCGACCGGTTGTCGACAGCGAGAACCGTATCAACATCATTGCCGGCCGCCACCCGGTTGTCGAAAAGTTTCTCGACAGCGGCGAATTCCACCCGAATGACCTGCGGCTCGACGGCGAACGCCGCCAGGCCATTATTACCGGCCCCAATATGGCAGGTAAATCGACCTATCTGCGACAGGCGGCTCTGATTGTGCTGATGGCACAGGTTGGCTCGTTTGTTCCGGCAGAAAAAGCCGAAATTGGCGTGGTCGATCGAATCTTCACCAGAGTCGGGGCTTCTGACAATCTGGTGCGTGGCCAGTCAACCTTCATGGTCGAAATGATGGAAGCCTCGGCGATTCTCAAGAGCGCTTCGGAAAGAAGCCTGCTGATCCTCGACGAAATCGGGCGCGGCACTTCGACTTTCGACGGTCTGTCACTGGCCTGGTCAATTCTCGAACATATAAACCTGAGTATTGGCGCGAGAACGCTTTTTGCGACCCACTACCATGAACTCACCGATCTTGATACGGTGCACAGAGGGGTTTTCAACCTCAACGTCGGAGTCAGCCACGACGAAAAGACCGGTGACATGGTATTTCTGCACGCGATTCACGAAGGTCCGGCCAGCAAGTCTTACGGGATCGAAGTTGCCCGTCTCGCCGGGCTGCCTGCCAATGTCATCGAACGTGCCCGCGAGATTCTTTTCGAACTCGAAAAAACCGAGCAGGAAGAACTCGACCGGGTCACCCGCTCACTCAGAGCCTCGCCCGGGGCCCACAAGCCGCAGCAGCTCAGTCTGTTCGCTCCCGGCAATGAGATAATCGAGGCGGTGGCCCGCGTCGATGTCAACAATATTACGCCGCTTGAAGCTCTTAATATTCTCAGCCGCCTCAAGGAAATGTCGAATGGGTGATGATTACTGGGCACCAGTTTTTGCCAAACTGCTTGAAGACCTGAGTTTTCTCAGGCTTCTCTGCCATGACACCGCCGATGCAGACCTTCTCAACTGGGTGCTGCCGAACAAGCCACTGGCGCTGCGCTGCGCCAAGTTCATCCGCCGGCACAAAATCGTCGACCGCTCTTCGCTGATCAACGAAGTCATGGACTTTGCCGAAGACGATCAGGCATTACGCAAGATCATTCTTTTCACCTGGGTTGAGAAGAACCCGAAAACCATGGGTTTTGTCAGCGTCGCCGCCACCCCCGAAAACATTGCCCGGCTTGAATCCGGTTCATACGGCAAGCCAGGCAAAATAAGAATTCTGGCGAAAATCGACCCGCGCAATGGCGCTGAACGCATTTATCAGCAATATTTCGAAAAGAATCCGGTCAAACCTTCTGAAACTGAAATTGCGGCCAATAATGCAGCAACAGCAACGCCGACGCCCGACAAAGATCTTGAGACAAAACTGCGTGATATGACCGAAATGGCAACCAGGGCGGTTAAACGCAGCCGCGAGCTTGAAGGGGCTCTTGAAACCGTTAAAAACGACAATCGCCAGCTGAAAAAAGAGCTTGAAGCCCGGGAAAAAGAAGTCACAGACCTTAACCGCAAGCTTGAAAGCAGTTCCGTTGCGGCAAAATCTGCGGCAACCCTGGTTGAAACTCTTGAAAAACAGCTGCAGCAGGCCAGACTGCGTCTGACTGAGGTCGAAAAAGACCAAAACCGGCAGACGACTCCCCCTGTCAAACAGGCAGCCCCTGAAGAAATACAGCTTTTGCAGGAAAGATGTGACGAGCTGCGCACTCAGGTCGAAAAGCTGCAGAAAGCGCTGCAGAATCGCGATGCCACGGTTACCCGCCTCGAAAGCGAAAAGGCTGAAATACAGAAGCGCCTGCGGGGTGAAGAAGAGCTGCAAAAACGAGTTGAAAAGCTGCAGACAGACCTGAAAACAGCCGCAGTCAGCAGCTCCGGTGGAGAAAAAATCGTAGCCGGGCAATTTGTGACCCGTGTTGCCACCGGCAAAAAACATGTATGGCTCTTTGTTTCGCTGACTGGCAACACTTTTGAGGTTGCAGAAGAAATCGTGAAAAGCTCAGGCATCATTGCCGAAGAACTGGCTCTGCTGATGCTGCGCCCAGACAATCAGCCGGTCGGCATCAACTCACTCGAAAGCGAAAACCGCCGCGAGATTTTCGGTTTTATTCGCCGTGAATCTGACCAGAACTGGCTGGTTTCTGACGAAGAAGAGCGCCTGCAGGTTTTCGCACCGGTCGGTGCCGAGCATCTCGAAAAACCGGTTAAAGCCTTTTTTCTCGGCGAAACTTCGCTGCGCGAGGCCGGCATTTATCATTTTGAACTTCTGAAACTCGGCACAGAAAAGACTTTCGAAGTTACTGAAGCGAGTTTTGCCACCCTCAAAAAATATTTCGCGGCCGATATTTTCGACTTTGACCGTTTTTGCAACGAGCTTGGCAGACTGAATGTCAATTTCAGACTCGAAAACGACCACATCAGATTCAGCCGCGATTATCGGCAGGTTCTCAACGGCCTGCGGGCAGCGCTGCCGGTTGCAGCTTTCTGCTCTGAAGTTTCCTGCAGTGAAAAGGCGAAAATGGCGACCATGGCCAGGGTCTGCCGCCCCGGTCAAGCCTGCAGCTTCTGCGGCGCCTTTCCCCTTTTCGGGCAGGCTTCGGCCAATTTTCAGTTTCAGGGCGAACGGGTTCTGATACTTGGCGGCGACCGGGTTGGCAGTGAATATGAGCGGGTTCTCGCCCGGCACAATCTTGTAGTCAGCTGGCTCAGTGGCTTCAGTAACCTGCATGAACTTAAAAATGGTCTCGGCAAAGTTGATGTGGTGGTCATTATCGTCAGACAGGTTTCACACACGCTGCTGCGCGAAATCGTGCCGCTCGCCGAAAAAGAAAAAAAACCGCTGCTTTATTGTTCCCAGCGTGGCACCAGCGGCGTTTTAAGTCAGCTGGCAGATTTTTTTAATAATTCAAGAACCGCGGTTCAGAAAAAATGTTAAAAATTCTTGTCATTGACGATGAGATCAATATTCGAAAAACTCTGGTTTATTGCCTCACCGATGCCGGTCATGACCCCGTCGCCGTCAGTAATACCCAGGATGCGCTTGAAGAAAACAGAACCGCATGTTTTGACATGGCATTTCTCGATCTCCGTCTTGGCAGCGATAATGGCCTCGAGCTTATCCCCAGGCTTCTTGCAGATTCGCCCTGGCTGAAAATTGTTATAATCACTGCTTTTGGCTCAATAGACAGCGCTGTCGAAGCAATTAAACTTGGTGCTCAGGATTATCTGCCAAAGCCCTTTTCTCCAGATCAGGTACGGCTGGTGACAGAAAAGATCAATAAGCTGCGGGGCCTCGAAAGGGAGTTGCAGCAGCTTAAAAGTTCGCCTGAAGAATTCCTTAATGTGCAGGAAATCAGCAGCAAAAACCCACAGATGCAGAGACTGCTCGAAACGGCAAAAATAGCAGCCGGTTCTGAGGCCAATCTTCTGCTTCTTGGCGAAAGCGGAACCGGAAAATCATTGATTGCCAGACTTATTCACGGCTGGAGCAACAGATCAGGCAGGCCGTTCGCCGTTATAGCCTGCCCGGCAATGCCATCGGAGCTTCTTGAGAGCGAATTGTTCGGTCATTCAAAAGGCTCTTTTACCGGAGCAATCAAGGATAATCCCGGTAAAATCGCTTCCTGCGATGGCGGCACCCTGTTTCTCGACGAAATCGGCGACCTGGCGCAGCCCCTTCAGGCCAAGATTTTGCGGTTCATCCAGGACAGGGAGTATGAAAGACTGGGCGAAAGCAAGGTTCGAAAAGCCAATGTCCGAATAATTGCTGCAACCAACGCTGATTTAGGCAGAAAAGTTGCAGAAGGACAATTCCGGGAAGATCTTTTTTACAGGCTGAATGTTATTCAACTCGTTATTCCTGCTTTGCGTGATCGGCCTGAAGATATAAAAACTCTGGCTGAAAGCTTTATCAAACACTTCTGCCTGGTGAACAATAAACCTGCATTACAGCTTTCGCCAGCGGCAGAGGAAGTCCTGATCAGGCACAACTGGCCGGGGAACATCAGGGAATTGAAGAATGCAATTGAACGGGCGATAATACTGGGATCAGGAAAAGGTGTTCTCATGCCATTGGATTTTTCGCTTCTTGATAGTGATAAAGAGGGTCTGCCAAGAGTCGGCGAGAAAATCACACTTGCGAGGCTTGAGGAACTGCATATTAGAAAAATTCTTGCCAGCGAAGCTTCGTTAAAAGAAGCAGCCAGAATTTTGGGAATCGATCAGGCAACTCTCTGGCGGCGAAGAAAAAATCTTGGGATTTAACATCCTGTTGCAAATTGCAATGCATTTTTAAGCCAGCCATTTCAATTTTCAATTCTATTACAAGTAAATAGCTGATCAAATCAGGTTTTAAGCCTTTTTACGATCTGGCACATACCTTGCTGTTTATCTTTAGTTCCCCATTTGTCTTAGACGGAGATTTACATGACAATCAAAAGAAAAATTCTGATCGGGTATGGCGTCATTTTCTTGATTACCAGCCTGATTCTGGGGTTGGCAATTACAAATCTCGTTTCGCTTGGAAAAGCGACAGACGCAATTTTAAGCGAAAATTACCGGAGTATTCTTGCCGCGGAAAACATGGTGGATTCTCTTGAAAGGCAGGACAGTGCAGTTCTGATGATTTTTCTGGGGCAGTCACGACCAGGAATCGAGCAGTTCCGAGAGAATGAGGCATCGTTCATCAGGTGGCTGGCCAGAGCCCAGGACAACGTAACGATTCCGGGTGAAGGGGGGCTGGTAAATGCCATAAAAGCGGACTACGACAGCTACCGCAAGCTATTTTCCGGTCTGACAGATTTTTCATCGACACAGGCCACATCAGAATTTTCATTTTATCAGAAAGAAATTTTCCCTGTCTTCGGCAAGGTCCGCGAAGAGTGCATAAAACTTCGCAATCTTAATGAAGAGGTCATGTATTCTTCAAGCATTAAAGCCAACAGGGTTGCAGACAAAGCGATCTGGTCAACATCGATTCTTGGCATGTCAGCACTACTCTTTGCACTGGTTTTCAGCTTTATTCTTTCCGAGAGAATTGTATCGCCGCTGAAAAACTTCATGGAAGCGTCAAAGCAGATTTCCAGAGGTAACTATAGCATTCAGATTCCTGTTGAGACCAGTGATGAACTGGGCAAGCTGGCCTGCGAGTTCAATCAAATGGCTTCACAGCTGTGTGAATTTAACGAACTGAACATCGGAACTCTGATATCAGAAAAAAATAAAAATGAAGCGATCATCAACAGCATGCAGGATGGTCTGCTTGTTCTCGATGGCAACTTGAAGATTACAGGCATCAATCCGGCTGCCTGCAGAATTCTGAGTATTGAAGCCAGCCAGGTAATCAACACCAGTTGCCTGAATCTGCTGCATGACCCGTTGCTTGTCGACCAGCTCAAGGCTGCATCCGAAAACAAATTGAAACAGTCAACTTCAGAGGAACCGGGAGTAATTACCCTGGGAAATGAAATTCAGCCGCGCCATTTCCTGTTTTCAATTATGGCGGTATGTGGAAAAACAGGATATCTGGCATCGATCATACTGCTTCTTCGAGATATTACGAGATTCAGAGAACTGGAAAAATTGAAAAGCGATTTCATAATGGCCGCATCGCACGAACTCAGAAGTCCTCTTACCAGTCTGGGCATGAGTATCGACCTTCTCATGGAAAGCAATGAAATCAGTCGTATGGTAAGAGAGAAGGAATTGCTGCAGACAGCCTGTGAAGAAACCCAGAGACTGAAAGCGCTGATCAATGACCTGCTCGATCTGTCAAGGCTTGAGGCCGGAAAAATCGAGCTTGAGTTTGAAAATATTGCCGTGTCTACCCTGTTTGAGCAGATTGAAAAGGTTTTTAAAGGGCAAATCGCTCTCAAGGGCATTTCTTTAAAAACAGAATGCCCCGATGACCTGCCAGAAGTAAGGGTTGACGCCAATAAAGTTGCCTGGGTAATGACCAATCTGGTTTCGAATGCCATGAGGTACGTCGAGAAAAATGGCAAGATCAAATTAAAAGCCGCTCTTTTCGGAACGAATATTCATGTATCGGTTCAGGACGATGGCCCTGGTATACCACCCGAATATCAGTCGAAAATTTTTCAAAAATTTGTTCAGGTTAAGGGGCGCGCCTCTGGTGGGGCCGGCCTTGGCCTTGCCATATGCCGCGAAATCGTAAAAGCACATTCAGGCACAATCTGGGTAGATTCAGAGCCCGGCAAGGGCAGCACTTTCACCTTTACCCTTCCGTTACCAGAAAAAGGAGACTCGATATGAGTACAAACCAGGTTCTAATTGTGGATGATGAAAAGAATATACGCCTGACAGTTGCCAAGGCTCTTGAAAGCATAAATCTTCAGGCTGACACAGCCATTAACGGCGAAGAAGCTCTGCAGAAGCTGGTAACCAACCGATATCGGCTGATCTTTCTCGACCTCAAAATGCCCGGAATCAGCGGTCTGGAAACTCTGACAAAAATCCGTGCACAATGGCCCGATATAAGAGTCGTGATGATAACCGCACACGGCACCATCGACGCGGCTGTTGAAGCCATGAAAATGGGAGCTGCAGACTTTCTGCAGAAGCCTTTTTCGCCCTCAGAAATACGCGATGCAGCCGCAAGACTTGTCGACAGCGAAAATCCGGAGAATAACGAGCAACTCGATTATCAGCAGCTCATTAATCAGGTCAGAAATGAAATTGCCATCAGAGAATACGAAACCGCTGGAATAAAAGCAAGAAAAGCTATCTCGGTCGATCCCTCCAGACCAGAAGCTTATAATCTGGTCGGTGCGCTGCTCGAAATAAAAGGGGAATGGATCGATGCCCAGAAATTCTATCGGGCAGCCCGTGATATCGCCCCTTCCTATCAACCGGCATGCAGAAATCTTAACCGCGCCACTTCCTGGAACAAGGAAGGGGTTATCGACCTCGGGGCGGCAGACTCTATCGAAAAGGATTGATGGAGATAAAGTTCTATGAAAAAACAAAGCAGGTATTTAGTCATCATCGGCTGTGGGCAACTTGGTTCACATCTGGCAAACAAGCTCAGCCTCGCCGGTGATTCAGTAGTTGTTATCGACCGTAATGAGCGGTCTTTTGAAAACCTCTCGTCTGACTTCAGCGGATTCCGTATCGAAGGGGATGCCACCCGGGTTGGGACCCTCAAAGAAGCCCGGATGGAGAAAGCAGATGTCGTAGTCGCGGTTTCAGGCTCAGACAATGTAAACATTATGGTGGCCCAGGTTGCAAGAAGCGTCTTTGGCATAAAACACACCGTTGCGAGAGTTTATGAACAAAATCATCAGGAACTGTGCGAAAAAATGGGTATCAGAACTATCTGCACCACCAGAATTGCTGCTGAGCATTTTCTGCTGGAAATAACCGGGCAATCGGAACAAGGCAGGACCAGTCTATGAAAGTCGTCATCGTTGGCGGTGGAAAAACCATGTTCTTTCTGGGTCGTAATTTTGCCGCGAAAGGCTACCGAGTCGTCATTATCAATCGAAACATGGAAGAATGCGAGGATTTGGCAAAACAGTTGAAAGCCGTGGTCATTTTCGGCGATGGCAGCAATGCCGGCACACTGGAAGACGCTGGAACAGCATCTGCAGATGCTGTTCTTGCCATAACCCCGCATGATCAGGATAACCTTGTGATATGCCAGTTGGCAGTAAACCGGTTCAGGGTTCCCAGAGCAATAGCTCTTGCAAACGATCCTGACAATGTCAAAGTCTTTGAAAAGCTTGGAATTCAGGCTTTTTCCACAACTCATATCGTAAGCAGTCTCATAGAACAACGGGCAACCTTTGAAGAAATAACCAATCTCATGCCCCTTGGAGAAGGAAAGGTCAATATTACAGAACTGGTTATCGGGTCGGGATCGCCGGTTGCTGGTAAACAATTGAAGGATATCTGTCTGCCGGACAATTCTCTGATAGCAGTAATTATCCGCAACAATCAGTCAATTGTACCCAGAGGGCCGAACGAGCTTCACTTAAATGATCGCGTGGTAGTCATAACTCTTCCGGAAAATCATGGAAAAGTGCTTAAAATGCTCACCGGAGAAGAGTGAGAAAATATTCTTATGCGCCATAACGAATTCCTGAAAAAAAGCTACACAACCATACTGTCTGCAATTTCAATTCTGCTGGTAATTGGTGGAGTGATAATGGCTGTGCCATTGATTATTTTGCCCGCTTTCCCAGAAGAATCAAAACTGGCACTTCATTTTCTTTTGCCTGCAATTGGCATGATTGCAACTGGGGTCTGTCTGCATAAAAAATTTAAGCCAGACACAATCAATCTTGGCATTCAAGACGGAGGCATCGTGGTTGTGCTGGGCTGGATCATCATAATTATACTTTCTGCTCTACCATTGATGACCATCGAAAAGCTATCATTTTCACTGGCAGTTTTTGAGTCTGTCAGCGGCTGGACAACGACAGGCCTGTCAGTAGTTAATGTAGAAAAAGCGAGCAATATTATTCTGTTCTGGCGCAGTCTGATTCAGCTGGCGGGTGGAGCTGGCCTCGCAATAATAATGATGTCGGCGCTGGTCGGACCGGCAGGTACCAGTATCTCAAGCGCAGAAGGCCGAAGCGATCAGCTGGTGCCACATGTAAAGTCTTCTGCCAGACTTGTTTTGGTAATTTACTCCTGTTATGCACTGCTTGGAACACTTGCCTACAGGCTTGCCGGCATGACATGGTTCGACGCCGTCAATCACGCCTTTGCAGCCGTTTCAACCGGCGGCTTTTCTACCAGAACCACCAGTATCGGCTATTGGGAATCATCAACAATTGAAATCATTTCCATTATTCTGATGATTTTTGGCAACCTGAGTTTTGTTACGGCCTGGCTTCTCTTTCGCGGCGATTTCAAAAGTGTAACCCGCAACGGCGAAGTGAGACTTATGGCTCTGGTTCTGCCCGTCAGTCTGTTAATGACATTCTTCTTCACCTGTCAGACGCTTTACCCGACTTTCGCCAAGTCGTTGCGTGTAGCAACTTTCGAGACAGTATCGGCCCTGACAACAACAGGGTTTTCAACCGTCAGTTACAGCAACTGGAATGCCCCTGGCATTTTTATTCTGATACTTCTGATGCTGATTGGCGGTGGTACCTGTTCAACCGCAGGTGGTATCAAACAGCTGAGAATTTACATTGCCTGCTGCTCAATCTACTGGGAAATCAGGCGACAGATCATGCCAAAAACGGCGATCATTCATTTTCCGATTCAGGATGGTCAATGGGAATCTGCACTGAGCGACAGTCGGCTGCGACAAATCGCTGTTTTTATTTTCATTTATCTTGCAACCTATTGCATCGGCGTGTTGGCTCTATGTGCGAACGGCTTTTCGTTGCCTGACTCTCTCTTTGAATTTGCCTCTGCCCTTGGCACAGTCGGCATATCGGTCGGTGTAACGTCTGCAGCTATGCCCGGTGTGGCGCTCTGGGCCGAAACCCTGGCAATGTTCCTGGGCAGGCTTGAATTTCTCGTTGTTTTCGTTTCGTTACACAAACTTATTAAAGACTTTTTTGCCCGGGATTGAATTGTAAAAATTTTTTAACAAAAAGTGGTTGACCTTTAAAAAAAGTGGTATAATTAGTTGTAGAGAGAATTAAATGAATCAGTGAGAACCCGCTTAGCAGCGGGAGGTTCTTGCCTGCATCAGCTCCAGAGTGCAGGGTCGGAGTTCACAGAGCAGAAAAATCTTTTATTTCATTAAAGATTTGCTGACTTGTTCCGATTAGACAACCGGGTTGCCGTACATAGTCATGGTTCAGGAGGAACCTGAAATGTACATAACCGTTTGGCGACCCCAAAAGAAACGGAGATCCATATGGCAAGTATCAATCATAATCACGAACGGGAACAGGACAACCAGCTTCTCAAGAATTACTTCAAAGACCTTAAGAAGCATCCACCTCTTTCGAGAGAAGAAGAAATCGTTCTTCTCAAACAGGTACAGGAGGGCAACGAAAGAGCCAAAGCCCGGCTCATTCTCGCCAACCTGCGCTTTGTCGTTGCCGTCGCCAAACGCTACCGGCACATCAATGAGGTTCCGTTTGAAGACCTTATTGCCGTTGGCAATCTTGGGCTGATGCGTGCTGCTCAGCGCTTCGACAGCGACAAGAACGTGCGCTTCATTTCTTACGCGGTATGGTGGATCCGCCAGGCAATGATTCAGGTTGTTTCAAGTCACGGCAACCCGATCAGACTGCCTCTCAACCGAGTTCACACCAGCCTGCGCATCAAAAAGCTCGAAGAAACTCTGATCAAAAAGCTCAATCGCCGCCCGACACTCGAAGAACTTGCCGACGCAGCGATGATGAAGCCCAAAGATCTTGGCAAGTTCCTGCGCGACATACCGAATGTCGTATCAATGGATTCGACCCCGGTCGATTCTGAAGAAGACCTGTTTCTGCGTGACGTCATCACCGACTTCGATGCCGACCCGCTTGCCGAAGCCGAAAAGAAGGCTCTCGAACGCGAACTCGAAAAGGTGCTCTCGTCGCTCTCAGATCGCGAAAGAATCGTTCTGATGCATCGTTTCGGTCTGCGCGACACCAAATCATACACACTTGAAGAAATCGGCAGACTTCTCGGAGTCACCCGCGAACGTGTTCGCCAGATAGAATCGCAGGCGCTGGCCAAGCTGCGCAACCCGAGACGCTCACAGGATCTGCAGAACTACCTGACCTGACCACCGCGGCCGGCTGATAGTTGTTTGGCCACGCAGGCTGACTGTGCATTCTGGCTGCTGCCGATCCCGGCAGCGGTGTGGTTCATAATAGAACAGGCGTGTAATATGTCCCAGATAAACTCAGGGAACGGGCGAACCCGTTCCCTGTTTCATTTTAGAGAGTTTCGGCAGGCTTATTTTTTCGGGCGGCCGATGATCATCAAATAGTGGTTAAAATTTTCTCTGGCCGACTTTTTCACATCTTCGATAGTTACCGAGCTGTAAATACTCAGGATTTCTTCGAGAAAATCAGGTTTAAGACCGTTCCAGAGATAGCTGGCGAGAACCGCCGACTGGGCGTCTGATTTTTCAAGAGCACGGTTGAAATATGAGCGCAGCTTCTGGCCAGCGGCCTGAATGTTGTCCGTAGAAACTTCCATCTGCGGAATCCGGGCAATAATGTCTTCGATAACCTTCTTCGCCGCGTCAGTTTTATCTGCAGGCACTGCCGCATAGAAAGAAAATGCCGAGGACAGTTTGTTGGTACGATAAAAACCCCACAAGCCGCGGTAAGCATCGATCTTTTTGAGTTCTTCTGCAATCAGAGCATTGCTGCTGGCGAAAAGCAGGTGACTGAGAACTGAGTTGGCACCGAAGGTCGAGCGCAGCTCTTCGTGGCTGTTCAGTTTCAGAAACTGCTTCATTCTGAAACCAACGGCAATAAAGGCATTTTCGCTGCCCTGAATGGGAACTTCTCTGACTTCGGTTTTTTCAAGGGGTGAACCCACCCAGGCGGGGCACTGTGAAGTCACAATTCCCTTGCCGGTTGGGAAGTCAGCAAATGTGTTAGCGATCATTTCAAGGGTTTTGTCACTGTCAAAGTTCCCGACGGCAGAAATGCAGAGATTCGAGGCAACTGCCCATTCTCGGTAAAATTTCCCGACCATTTCATAAGTAATCTTGTCGAAATCACTGTGTGAAAGGTTTTTATAGGTCAGATTCATCCCCGGATACATTCCCTCGATGAGGCTGTTTATAACAGTGGCCTGAGGCTGATTACTCTCTTCATCGAAATGCTCAAGCACCTTGGCCCGGGCAGTTTTGAAGAACTTCTCTGAAAAATCCGGTTTGACGATGGTATTTTTAAGAAATTCAAGCAGCTCTGGCAGTTTCTGCTTCTTGGTGCGGGCAGAAATAATCAAGCTTTCATTGTTAAACACCGCTTCAACCCGCGCAGCAATATCGTCGAGACGATTATTCAGACGACGGTTTTCGTTGTCGTTGATGTAACTGGTAATCATTTCGGCAACCAGACGGGTCATGCGCCGGTCATTCTCATTAGCAGAACAGGCATCGACGCCAAACAACAGTGTCAGGCCGACGACTTCACTGCCGGCAAAACTGCGCACCATGGCGCGGGCACCGTTTGGTAGGGTATGAAGCTTAACCGGACTTTCTTCTGCTTTCTGATATTTCAGAGGATAGAAAATACGCACTGCACAACGATCAGAACTGAACATCTGATTGGCGACCCGCTGCATGTCGGTTGGCGTGACGCGATCGTAGGCTGAATCGATGCTTTCTGCTATTCTGAAATTGCCCATCAGTTCAGCAAACCCAAGGTCAAAAACTCTTTCGAGGCGAGATTCCCGTTTTTCGAGGTTTTTGAGCTGCATCATTTCGGCAATGCGACGCATTTCGTTGCCTTTGGGCGGGTTCATGTAGAGGTTTGACAGGGAGCTCAGAATCATGTTAACCGGCCGGTTAACGTTATCTTCTCGGCTGGAAAAGCCAATCAGGAAAACTCCACGATCATGCCCCGGAACATAGCGGGCAAAAAGGTTCTTCAGTTCGGGAAAATCTTTGCGAATGGTATTTTCGAGCCAGGAGTTGTTAACATCCTGCATTGAAGCCTGCCACAAAAAGGTGGCGGGCATGTCTGGGTCGTTGTAACCTGGGGCTTCGAAACCAACAAGAACTTCAGTATCTTCGATATCGAGAAAATCGACCACTTCTGTCTTGCGTGATTTTGCCACAGCATCAACTTTTTTAACTTCATGAGTTTCAAGCACCGTGGCCTGAAGCGAGCCAAACTGCTGCATCGAGGCGGTAAAGACATCTGAGGCAGAAACGTCGCCAATTACCACGAGAACTGCATTGTTTGGCACAAAAACAGCTTCAGAAAAAGCTTTGAGATCATTCAGTTCTATTTTTGCGAGTTTTTCTTCGTTGATCGGGCCGCGGCATTCAACGGCCTGGTCAGGATAAAGATCTTTCCAGATCATGCGCTCCATGAGGCCGGTCGACTGCGGGAATTTGCGGGCCGAAGCAGCATAGCGAACTGCCTCGTTCTTGGCAGCGTCGAAGTCTTTTGCTTCTGGCTTGAGACTGAAGCCGAGTCGGCACAGAGATTCAAGCATCAATGGCAGCTGGTCGGCATTGCCGGTGGCGGCTGCATAGAACATGTCCTGGCCACCGCCGAATTCATTGAGAATACCGACTTTTTCGAGGCGGGCATTGAAATCATAGCGGCTTTCGCCGGCAAACCCGGCTGATTCAAGCAATGAACGATAGATTCTGCCAAGACCGGAATTGCAGTTTTTCTGGTAATAGACACTTGAATTGAAGATAAGCCCGGCAGCGGCAACCGGCAGGCTTTTGTCTTCGACGACGATGACGCGCAGACCGTTCGGCAACAGCGCTTTTTCGGGCGGCGATTTGACCAGTGCCGGAAGCGTCATGCTCACCAGCGAGAACATTAGTACCAATACCACAATGATACGATCAGATTTTATAATTTTCATGGCCTCCTCCAAAACCGGTCATGCGAAGATTCTATTTGGAAAGCAGCACGCGGCCGCTCGATTTCTCTTTAACGATGTAACGATAGCTGGCAATGACTACCATTTTGTAGTTTTCAGCGCCATAAATCTCTTTGCGGTAGCCAATTTCATCAGCGTATTTGCGCCGGGCTTCCACCAGGTAGCCCTTGATCTCACTATTAGGATCATTGCGCAGACTACGCAATTCTTTGTCGTCGAGCTCGATATACTGGGTGAATTCTTCCTGTTTGTCGGTAACTACCGTGAGCTCGAGCAGAAAATCCTTGCTTCTGGCTTCAACGGTAACGATGGTCAGCAGAATAGCGACAACCGTCAACAGAATTCCGAGCTGCAAAAAATGTTTGTTCTTTAACATACGCCCCAAATCTACGCCAAACCCTCACAATTTGCAACCATAAGAAAACCCCCGGCCGCAACTGCAACCGGGGGTAAATTTTATTGCGTTCAGTAACTTTCAGGATAACGGAAAACGTTCAAGTAAGTGTTGCTGCCATCAGAATACTGGTAAAGCATACTGAAAGATCTGGTCACACTGTCGGTCTTTAGAAATTCCGCAGGGCCGGGATATGTAGCAGGCGACGCCCCGGGGGCATTCGGGAAAGAGTACACCTTCAGAGTTTTTTCGACCTTATCCTCATCATCGTCGAGCTGAATAAAGCCTTTAACCAACCCCTCTTCACCCATCCAGACACGGCCCTTACCATCGGAGGCATAAATCCCGCGTTCGTTTCCGATTTCTTTGCGGATGTAGCCTGTTGCCTTATTAATGAAATAATCGTTATAGCTTGACCCGTCAAAGGCTTTGAGATAGATGCCGGTTCTACCGACGCCAAACTGTTCGACGGCGCTGGAAGAGAGATAAATTTCTGCGACAACCTCAGGAGATTGAGGCCCGGAAATGGTCAACGGGTAGCGGTCCACCGTCAGGCAAAGCAGGTCATGATTGAATCTAGCCCAATACAGATTTTTGTCGTCAAAGCCAAGTTTAACCGGCGATCCCGAACTGAACCATGAAACATTGTATGATGCAATGACGACAGCACTGTCAGTTGCCAGAGAGGACGACGGACCCGGATACATGCTCAGTTCCTGAGATTCAAAACCATCACCGGGGGTTCTGACGGCAACAAAAAGTTTTCCTGCCGTAAAAACCATATGAGCGTCGCTGAAAACCTGCGAATCTGTGATAATACTGGTTTCCGCCGCAGTCAGATCGGCATTCAAGCGAATAAGCTGGTTAAAACCGCTGTCGCCCTTATAGGTGAAGTAGACGAAACCGCCACCGGCAGTCATACTGAAGCTTGGGCCACTGACAGTTGTATCCATCGTCGGAGTCGAGTATACACTGCCATACACCCCGCCATTTGCGTCGTAAGCAGTTATGTAGACAATCCCGCTCGTGCCGACCTGATACCTGCCGATATAAGTTATTCCGTTCATAACTTCAAAGCCAAAAATCTGCTCCCCAACGAATGTCTCGCTCCCCTGCAGGGTTATCGAAGCAATGCCATAGTCGATATTACTTCTGGTGGTGAAGTTTACTGAGGTCGGAGCCGATTCGACATCACCGAAGCGATTGTAGACATTGACGGCGTAGTTAGTGGAAGCGAGCAGACCGGTTACCTGGAATGAGGTGCCGTCAAGGATTATAGAAGCAGCCTGACTGCCATTGCTGACCTGTGATACGACAACTCTCGACTTGGATGTGAAGTCGGCGTTGGTCCACGAGATTCCGGCGCTGATGTCGGTTATGTCGGTAACAGAAAGGTTTATAGGTGAACCCATGACCTTGGAAAAAGAAAACGGCGCACTCTTCAGAACGAAGGTTTCTGTAGTGGTCGGGCGTTTCCAGATTTTTTCAGCGACAACGTTGTGCTGACCAGGAGTTACCGAGACGATCATCGCCTGATCCTGAACGTCTGTAAGAGTAAAAGCAACGGGGCGGGCCCGCTGGTTGCCGTCGACAAGAATGCTGAAGCTGGAAACATCAGCTCCGAAGCCGTTACCAATTACAGTAAGAACATTTGCGGTTGCAGAAATCGCTGAGATAAAGGGGGCAACCGCTGTGGGGGCAAGAGAAATACCGGTTAGATTCTGGCCTTCGGCAACATTGAGCAAAGCGGATTCGATGTAATAACCGTTGGCATCCGGCAAAACAACCACCTTGTATTCACCCGCTGTCAGATTGTTAAAGTAGAAGTCACCTGCGGTGGTTTCGTTATCGGTGTAGGTGCCGTCGGTCTTTTCAATGCGCACGCGATATTGATTATTCGGTCTCGGGGGTGTGATGCTGCCGCCGATACTTGCCGGAACTATTCCCGCCGGGCGCACATCGATGGCCGGTGAAATTGCCAGATCGGCATTGGTGATCACATGCGGAAAGCCGGAAGGCGGTGTAACGAATACATATCCGCTGCCGACTTCGAGAGCGTAATTACCAGCAGGAACCTTGAACAGGAAAGAGCCATTGGCTTCGGTTACGGTCGTTTGCGGTTTGAAGGTCGCCAAATCAGATCTGAGAGTGACATTCACGTCACCGTTATTGCTTTCACCGGCTTTTTTGATCACTTTGTTGATATTGCCGGAAAGGACAAACATCTTCGCGGCAAGCGGTATGATGTTTATTGCGGTCGAAAGATTAACATTGCCGCCACTTGCATCAACAGGGTTCGAGAAGGCACCGGCAAATTTATAACCACTATTGATCGCAAGAGTATAGGTACCCGGATCGACCTTGAAGGTAAAAGCACCACCAAAAGTGGTGACTGTATTGTAAAGTTTCGCAGAGGCATCGATACTGGTCAAAGTAACGATCACTCCGCCGTTATCGGTTTCGCCGCTTACAAAGTCAAGCTTGTTGACCGAGCCTGAAACCGTATTCAGCAACACCGGGGCTTGAACCGGTATCAGTCTTATGCCTGAGCCAACATTGGTTGCGGCATTGACAGTAATCGGATTGGTAAAGGAAGTTTCGAATTTGTAATCGCCGGCTATCGCCAGATTGTATGTACCAGCAGGCACTCTGATAGCAAAGCTACCGGTTGGAGTGGTGGCACCGGCGAAGGTCACGGCCGCGCCGGTCGTCGGGGTAAGGGTAACCATGACATTGCTGTCGTCGCTTTCGCCGTTAACTTTGACAACCTTGCTGAGACTACCTTCGACAAGATAGCTTGCAGTGAAAATCTGAGTAGGAACGACCCAGATGATAGTATTTAAAACAGTTGGGGCGTTGATCACAACCGGATTGGCAAAAGTGGTTTCGAAAGCGTAGCCGCCACCGACAGCCAGATTGTAGGTACCGGCGGGAATGCTGAAAGTAAACGAGCCAGTCGGGCTGGTAACCGCTGAGAACACGTTGGCAGAGGCATCTGTAGAAGTCAAAGTAAGCGGAAGCCCGGCATTATCGGGTTCATTAAAAGCTTTACTGCGCTTACTGATTGTACCGCTGTAGGTATAAAACTGCGTTGAAGGTGGAAGAACCACTGCCGGTTTCGAAAGAACGAAAGACTGTGGCAAAGAAACGGTGGTTCCGAGAGCGGAAATTGCCACAGTCTGAACAGTAGGAGTAACAGCAAATTCGCCACCGACAACACTCACATTATAACTGCCGACGGTTTTCACATTCAGAGAAAAATTACCCGAAGCGTCGGTAAAAGTCATAGATGGAGTCAGATCGCTCCCGGCCGGCACCATAACTACCATTTTGCCATTTAGTGCCGTAGTCGGCACCGAACTGTCAACGGCACTGACAGAACCGTTGATAGTGCTGACCTGCTGAATGGGAACGGTCAACGTAAGGTTGCCAAGCAGTTTGTTTTCAGCAGGAGCAACGCTGACTGTAACCGAGTTCTGGAGAGTGCCCTGATGGGATATTACTCCCAGAATAAAACTTTGCCCCGACGGAATCTGGCTGAAGGCAAATTCACCGTTAAGATCGGAAATGGCCACGTAAGAAGTCTTTTCCAGGTGAACAATTGCGCCTCGAACTGGTTCCCCGTTACTAAGAAGCAATTTTCCCGAAGCTTTACCTGTGGGTGTAAGCTGAGCATCGACAGAAGTGACACTCCCGAGCAATATGCCGGTCTGAGCGAACTGACTGGCACCGCCAGCGTTGGCAGTCAGAGTATATTCACCAACAGGAATGCCGGTAAAACGATATGTTCCGGAAGCATCACTCGTGGTACGGTATCTTCCGTCAGAAAGCGTCGTTTGGGCAAGTACTGACCCACGCAGCGAAGCCAGGCCAGGGAGTCCGGCTTGAAGAGCCTTTTCTGACCTGCAAATTTCAACGGATGCGTTAGCCAGAGGCTCACCTGATGAAAGCTTGACCGTGCCAGACAGATCCGCAACCGAACCGGTTGTAACAGGCCCGATCGGATTATTGCTGCTATCGCCGCCGCCTCCACCACCACCACAACCGGCAAAAAATACCAGCATTGCCAAAAAGAAAATGACGGAAAACTTATTTAGCTGCAAGCGCTCTCCTCCTATATCCCGGACTGAATTATCCCCACATGTTTTGTTATATTTATTCTGCGGCTCTGCTAAATTTACGCCTGCCTTATTTTTTTTGCAACCATAAGCCCCTCTGAACTTTAGTTAAGCCCAAAAGGCAGTCTGCAATCTTCAAAAGAGCTAAAGCAAAAAGAAAGCCCCCGGGCACAAAAGCGACCGGGGGCTGCTAAGTCATTCAGGATTTTTTAGAATGAGCTGTCGTATCCAAATACCGCCAGCTGAGAGAACTGGTCAATAAACAACATTCCAAATTTTCCTGGATTGCCGATAGTCTGTAGTTTTGCAAACTCACGCGGGCGGGTATAACCGCCGTTGGACCCTGGGAAACCCTGGATCGTCAATTCATTCAGAATATTACTGTCAGACAAATTTACCAGATGCTTATAATCGCTGTTCGAAAAAGCCCAGAAGCGCCCTTTAAGATCAACGCCAAAGGAGCTCAGCTCACGAGTGGCCTGATCGATGGTTGCCACATACCCCAGATTGGACGTGATTTTATAGAAATCCGGTGACGAACTGCCGCCATTAAGAATCAGGTTAGAACCACTCATGCCAAACTCAAGAACCATACTGCTGGCCATCACGGTGTTAAGAACCTGGCCAGCTGCAGCAGGAGAAGAAAGAGACTTTTTGATAATGGTGATATTATCTACCGACGAAGCAGCACCCTGCGCCACCGCGATGAAAAGGCTGTCAGAACTTTCATCGGCAGCGGTCATAAGCCAGTAACCAATGGGTGACTGCTCAATGAGAATGTTTGAGGTATTGTAAACCTGAACAGCAGAACCGGAAAGGTCTGAGTTTACAGAGTAAACATAGTAATTGCGGGTAGTGCCGTTGTCGTTAACTGAAAAGAACAGTTTTGTTCCATGGAATTCCATCTTAACTTTTTCAACAGCGTTAATACCAAGCGCCGACAGATTAACTGCTCCGCCAACCGGCGAGAGATTTTCATCCAGCCTTTGCACCTGCTGAATTGTTGTTATGTCCTGAATGTAGGTAACATAAACCGAATTATTACCCACGCACATGTCGAATTTTTCAAGCTGGCAAATCGCAGGATTGGTCGTAAAAGCGTTGATGGTAAAAGTGGCAAGCTGATTACCAGCAGCATCATAGGAATTTACATACGCGAAATTTTGACCGGCGGCCGTTTCACGGAAGCCAACATAGACGCGGTCATTCATCAGTTCGAACCCGAAAATTTCAAGGCCATTTGCCATTGAAGCTACAATTGCGCTGCTGCCAGCAAGCACCATTGAGCCCGGGTTGGAGAAACCGGCTTTTTTGGTCGTGAAATTAGCAGTAACAACTGTCGATTCAATATCCCCGAAACGATTGTAAAGGTGAACGGTATAAGTCGTATTTGATGCGAGACCGGTAAGTTTATAAGTATTTCCGTCAAACCATGGCGAATTAGAGATGTTGGTCGCACCCTGGAATACCGAAATCATTGCCTGCTGAGAAAACTGTGCATTGGTCCACGATAGACTGGCGCTGATATCGGTTATATCAATGGCAGACAAGTTGATCGGCGAACCCATCAGCTTGTTAAATGAAACCGGCGCGCTTTTTAAAACAAAGGTTTCGTTAGTGGTCGGGCGATTCCAGATTTTTTCGGCGACAATATTGTGCTGACCGGGAGTTACCGAGACGATCATCGCCTGATCCTGAGCGTCATCGAGAATTCCGGCAACAGGGCGAGCCCGACGGTTGCCATCGATAAGAATACTGAAGCTTGAAACGTCGTAACCGAAACCACTTCCGGATATAGTAAGAATACTTTCGGTTGCTGAAAAATTGGTAATTGCTGGGCTGACTTGAGTGACGCCAACCGCGACGCCAGTCTGTTTCTGACCTTCAGCAAGATTGAAGGGGCCATATTCACCGTAAAAACCATTCCCATCGGGAAGGATTACGACTCTGTATTCTCCCGGGGGCAAGCTGTCAAAGTAAAACCCACCCGTAGTTGTTTCATTATCGGTGTATGTATTATCGGTCTTTTCAATACGCACACGATAAGGCGTAGTTCCCGAAACAAGAGGCAGATTCCCGCCGAAAGCGGCAGGCAATGTTCCTGAAGGTCTGATGTTAAGACCCGGAGAAACAATCAGGTCAGCATTGGAAATAGAATAAGGGAAACCTGAGGTGGGCGTAACAAAAACATAACCACTGCCCACTTCTACGGCATAGTTTCCGGGGGGGATTTTGAAGGTAAAAGAGCCGTTGGCTTCCGAAACCGTTGTTTGCGGCATAAACGTCGCAGAATCAGATCGAAGCGTGATATTGACGTCGCCGTCATTTGTTTCTCCGTCTTTTCTGAGAACTTTTTTAACTGATCCGGAGAAAGTAAACAACTTTGCTGCCAGTGGCAAAATATCTATTACCGGCGAAATGCTGACATTACCGGCGCTTGCATCGACAGGGTTGGGAAAGGTAGTGGCAAATTTATAACCGCTGTTGATCGCCAGGGTATAGGTACCCGGGTCGACCTTGAAGGAAAAAGCGCCGCCGGAAGTGGTTACTGTACTGTAAAGTTCTGCAGAGGCGTCGATGTTCGTCAGAGTGACGATTACACCGCCGTTATCGGTTTCGCCATCGATGAAATCAACCTTGTTGATTGAACCGGCAACCGTATAGCTGACCGCAACCGGATTGACCGGAAGCAGCCGGATGCCGTTGCCAACATTGGTTGCGGCATTGACAGTAATCGGATTGGTAAAGGAAGTTTCGAATTTGTAATCGCCGGCTATCGCCAGATTGTATGTACCAGCAGGCACTCTGATAGCAAAGCTACCGGTTGGAGTGGTGGCACCGGCGAAGGTCACGGCCGCGCCGGTCGTCGGGGTAAGGGTAACCATGACATTGCTGTCGTCGCTTTCGCCGTTAACCTTGACAACCTTGGTGAGACTGCCTTCGACAAGGTAGCTTGCAGTGAAGATCTGAGTAGGAACGACCCAGATGACAGTATTTAAAACAGTTGGGGCGTTGATTATAACCGGATTGGCAAAAGTGCTTTCGAAAGCGTAGCCGCCACCGACAGCCAGATTGTAGGTCCCGGCGGGAATGCTGAAAGTAAACGAACCAGTCGGGCTGGTAACCGCAGAAAAAACGTTGGCAGTGGCGTCGGTAGAAGTCAGAGTAAGCGGAACCCCGGCGTTATCCGATTCATTGAAAGCCATGCTGCGCTTGTTAATTGTACCACTGTAGGTATAAAACTGCGTTGAAGGGGGAAGAACCACAGTCGGTTTCGAGAGCACAAATGACTGTGGCACAGTGACGGTGGTGCCGAGAGTTGAGACCGTTACTGCCTGAACAGTGGGCGAAACCGCAAATTCGCCACCGACGACGCTCACGTTATAGCTGCCAATGGCTTTGACGTTCAGAGAGAAATTGCCTGAGGCATCGGTAAGTGCTACGAGGGGAGTCGGGTCGGCAGAAGTGACAAGAACGATTCTACCGTTCAAGGCTGAAGTCGGAACCGAGCTGTCGGCGGCGCTGACAGAACCATTGATGGTGCTGACCTGCTGAACCGGAACGGTCAGAGTCAGATTTCCGAGCTGCCGGTCTTCAGCCGGGGTAATGTTAATTGCGACCGGGTTCTGAAGAGTTCCTTGAGTTGAAACAACACCCAGAGTGAAGTCCTGACCGGCCGGAACATGGCTGATGGTAAAATCACCGTTTACGTCAGAAATGGCGACGTAAGAGGTTTTTTCGAGATGAATGATGGCGCCGCGGGCAGGCTGGCCACCGGTAAGAAGCAATCTGCCGGAAACTTTGCCGGTTGGCGTGAGCTGAGCATCCTGCTCAGTAACGCTGCCGAGCATTACACCGGTCTGGGCAAACTGGTGTGTTTCATCTTTAACGGCAATCAGGGTATATTCGCCGACCGGAATAGCGGTAAAGCTGTACCGACCAGAGCTGTCGGTCTTTGTAGAATAGCTGCCCTCGGCAAGTTTTGTCTGGGCGAGCACTGAGCCGCGCATGGAGTAAAGGCCCGAAACCCCGGCCTGGAGAGCTTTTTCCGATTTATAAAGATAAACGGCTGCATCAGCAAGGGGCTGATCAGAGAATTTGACCGTGCCTGACAGATCGGCAAGCGGACCAGTGGCTGCAATCGGGCCAACCGGGTTACCGGTGGTGCCACCACCGCCGCCACCGCCACAACCGATAAGAGCGAAAGTTATACAAAGAACGGAAAAAGCAAACAAAGCTATTTTTTTACCCACGTTTAGACTCCCCAAAACTCGATGTTATCTGACTATTATGTCTGAAATGGTGTATGGTTCGTAACCAGTGCGGTTAATGACAAGGTAATATGTGGCAGGAGGCAGATCGAGAATCCCATAAAAACCGGTCACATCGGTAATCGAATACCCGGCAATCACTCCGGTGGCCTGATTATATGCCTCAACCCTGGCTCCGGAAACAGGAGTTCCGGTGATTTTATCAGTTAGAACGCCTTTAATACCGAACTGTTCAACCACCACAGCCGGCAGTTCGGTCACCTGAATACCTTCGAGATACCAGACGCCGGCGTCTTTGCCCATCAAAAAGCTGATGGTCATGCCACCGAAAGCCGAATTGCCGCCATAGTAATAGCGGGTATTGACGTGGGCCAGAATTGAGCTGATGTATTCAACTCCCGTGAAAGTAAGGTTCCAGGTATTGCCTGAAAGATCACGCATCCGGATATATCTTGTCTCTGAAACTTCTGTCTGGGCAGCAATCCTGCCGTCGGCATCGATATTGAAAACTGGCCCTGAATCAGCCCGCCAGCTGGCAAATATGCGTTCAACGGCTGCCTCAGGCGAGGTGGAATCAGCCATTGTCGCGACGGGCGAAGCACTGCCGCCTCCGCCGCCACAGCCAACAAGAAAAAGAGTCATGCAAAACAGAAGCACGACGGCCAATGAGAATCGCTGTGCCATTTTTCCTCCTGTTCAGGGCTAAACCGCTGAACCAACCTGAATTTACAAGGTCTGGCAGACTTAAAGACAGAAACTTTATGGAGTAACCATCCTCGTCTGACCGTTAAAGATCATTCTCCGATTATCTTGATCAAAACCCTCTTTCGGCGGTTACCGTCGAATTCTCCATAGTAAATCTGTTCCCAGGGGCCGAAGTCGAGTTTCCCGTCAGTAATGGCGACGACAACTTCGCGACCCATGATTGTTCGCTTCAAATGACCGTCAGCGTTATTTTCGCCACCGGCATTATGCTGATACTGTGAATATGGCTTTTCGGGAGCGAGTTTTTCGAGCCAGGTTTCGAAGTCCTGATGTAAACCGCTTTCATCATCGTTAATGAAGACACTGGCGGTGATATGCATGGCATTAACCAACACCAGTCCCTCTTTGACGCCACTGGCATTGAGGGCTTCTTCAACCTGCGGAGTGATGTTGATCAGACCTCTCCTGCCTTTGACTTCAAACCAGAGCTCTTGTCTGAAGCTTTTCATGACAGAACCTCCCGTGACCTTTTGATAGAGCTTGCCAACCTCGGGCAAACATTCACATTCTACGATCTTTTCGCTGCCACTGCAATTTTTTTAATCTGCCGGCAGGGTCTTTATTAAGAGTGCTGATAGTGATAAGATACCTTGCAGAATCTACATGATGAAGGAACTGCAAAATGCTCGATCGAATCGATAAACTGGTTTTCTACTTTACCATTGAATGTGCCAACTGCCGCAATGTGATGAAGGTCAGCCACACCTCTGTCGAGGAAAAAGCCGGCGAGATGTTCTGCAGCCTGTGCGGCAAAGACGTAAAGGTTCCCAACTACATGGACCTGGTAACCTCGGCAAAAACCCTGAACGCCTATCTGGGCGACAGCCTGAATGCCAAATACATCAATCTCAAAATGAACGAGAAATACGAAAGACCCTCAGACACACCGCCGGCACACTGATATCAGGCGCGGCCGGCACTCCAGCTTATTGCGCCAGGCCTTTGTGTTGCAGTATCGAGGCAGATATATGCACCCTGACCAGGCAATATCTGCCTTTAAATTTTTGCAAGCACACCCTTGTTCACTTCTGCCACTGCAGACTGACTGACCAGCTGTTCGACAAGGGCAAAAGCAAACTCGAAAGTTGTGCCGGCTGCGCGTGAAGTCGTGATGTTGCCGTCGATGACAACGCGGTCTTCACAGTAGCAGGCTCCCAGCATATGACCAGCAGCAGCCGGGTGTGAGGTGGCACGCCGGTCTTGCAGCAATCCGGCCTTAACCAGCACTGCCGGGGCAGCACAGATGGCCGCAAGCTTTTTTCCGGCCTTATGCATTGCCTTGAGCAGCTGCAGCAGCTTATCACTCTCGCCGAGATTCCGCGTACCCTCGATGCCGCCGGGAAGCACCGCCATGTTGAACTGCTGCGGGTCGACCTGCTCCAGAGTGATATCGGGCAGCATTTTTATGCCCCGCGAACCGGTGACCGGCCCGATCTCAGCGACAAGACCGGCAATCACAGCCTCGACGCCGGCGCGCCGCAGAATGTCGACAGTAATTGTCAGTTCCATTTCTTCGAACCCCTGAGCCATAAAAACAACCACTCTCGGTGCCATCAGAAAACCTCCCACATTCAGTTTATCAGATCAGAAATTCCTTGCAGGCCGAAAACACCCGGTCAACCGTGATCGCACGCATACACATATTGTCATTGCAGGCCGTGGCACGATGATTATATGAGCTGACGCAAGGAGAACAGGCCAGATCTGAAGCAATGGCAACCTTGTTTCTACCAAGGGCGCCATAAAGTTTCGGTGTCTCAGGCCCGAAGAGCGTTATCACCGGCAGATCGGTAAGCGATGCAAAGTGTGAAGGGCCGCTGTCATTGGTGATCATCAGGTCACAGAGCGAATAAAGCACCAGCAGCTGCCTGAGGGAAGTTCGCCCGACCAGGTTCGCTACCCGGTCGCTGCCGAGCGAAGCCTGCACATGCTCTGATTCAGCCCTTTCAGAGGCAACTCCGGTCAGAACGATAACGACATTTTCGTCGGCCAGAAGCCGACGACCAAGTTCGATAAAGTTTTCGAGAGGCCAGCGCCGTAGCGGCACCAGGTCGCTTGAATTGGCGTTGAGAATAACCAGTCGCGACTGTTCGTTCAGTGCCTGGCAATGTTCAGAAACCAGTCGGCGCACCTGAGTTTTTTCATCGAGCGAAGCGGTGAGTTTTGCCAGTTCGAGATGTTCAAGCGGCTTAACCGGAGCCTTAACCAGAGGCATCTGACCAGACGGTTGATTGAGAGCCTCTATCATGCTTAGAAAAGTCTGGGCTGTGTGAATATGGCAATTATATTGAACCGGGTGCGAGAAAAAACTGCCCTTGTACATGCCTTCCATCGTGTAGCGGTTAAAACCGCAGGTTGCCGCCGCCCCAGAAAGTTCAGTAAGAATCGCCGAGGCCCGCGAGAAGAATTCAAGATCGAGAGCCACGTCGAAATGCATGAACTGCATTTTAAATAGAACAGCGAGAGAGTCTTTAACAAAGGTTTTCATATCGATGGTTCTGATGGTGTGAATGTTGGTTTCAGCCACCAGACCGAGCATATTAACCGCAGCGGTATTCTCGGCAAAAACGAGAAAATGAAACTCGACGCCAGGCCATAGCTGTTGCGCCCGCCGCAGCATCGGGTACATAAGAATGGTGCTGCCCATCTCGGCCGGCTTAACGAACAGTATTTTCTTAACCCCGGTCAGGGCACCGTCTTTGCGCGGCATAAAAAGATCGATCAACCAGCGGCGAAAACTCAGGGCTGCACAGATAACCGGCCCGAGTGTCGCATCGATTTTTCTCATAGTATCTGGTTTCATAATCAAAACACCTTGTTGGGTATGAATTCGTGCGGCTGCAACAGCCCATCCATGCGGGTAATGTTTATTCTGCGGATCTTCCGGCCACATGAATAAATATCGAGAGACTCGGAGGCTGTTTTGGCGAACTTGCCCCCCAGAACTGCCGACTCAGGGTAATGGTCTGCGTCGACAAAAATTATATCGGCACCGGGCAAGAGAGTTTTTCCACGCCACCAGACCCTGAAATTGCCGTTAACATAAAGCTCAATCAGACGCTCTGACTCAATACCGCCATAATAGCCAACCAGTGTCGTAAGAGTGGTTCCCTGAACGACAAAGAGACGCTTCCGACCGGTTTCAGCGTCAACCCGGCGAACAAACTCGCCCATCTGCTTCCAGCCGTGCATGCGCATGGTAACATCAGTTTTGGCTGGCAAAGGCAACAACAGTGTCACACTCTGTGCAAGAGCAATTACTGCCAGCAATATCGAAGGCCCGGCAACCCACTTAAAGCGCCGCCAGGAACCGGCAGCAATGCCGGCACTCAGCCATTCAGCGGTAAGCAGAAGGGCGCTCAGATAGGCAACCTGTGGCCAGTTAGCCTCGACCTTTGCCTTGAGACCGGTCCAGGTAAAGAAAAGCATACTTGGCAGTGCCAGCCAGGCAAGGAAAAAGCGAATTTCATCGTTGCGGCGGTATGCCTGAAATGCCTGCCGGCAAATTATCCACCAGACCACCGGAAAAAGCGTCAACCCAACAGTTCCAAGCTGCCCACCAAGATATTCGCCGACATTGCGGCCAAGAGAACGATCGTTGGCGCTCAGACCGTGATCGAACTGGAATCTGAAAGAAATCCAGTCGTGATTGATGTTCCAGTAAATGATCGGCAGAGTGCCGGCTGCCGCCAACAGAACCATAAACCAGTAACGTCTGGTCGCGACAAGATGGCGATAGCGGCTGAAGCCAAGAATGGTAATCGCCACAGCAGGAACAAACATGATCATATTATATTTGCCCAGCGCCCCCAGGCCTAGAGATACGCCGGTTAATACCCACCAGACCGGCTTTTCATCGTTTATAGCGCGGCAGAAAGTCAGCATGCCAGCGGCCCATGCCATTGCCAGAGGCGTATCAGGGGTCGTGACAAAACCGAGAGCGGCCCCGGCCGGGGTGAAGTTCACCATCAGCGCGGCAATAAAGCCGGCGGTGGCATTTTTCAGACAGTCTCTGCCGATGACGAACAGGCACCAGCCAACGAAGGCCGAACCAAGTATTGAAATAAGACGAACTTCGAGCTGACTTTCCCCGGGCAGCAGCCGAAAAAGAGCAATCAGCCAGGCAACCAGCGGTGGGTGATCGAAATACGACCAGTCGAGGCGGCGCGAAAGTTCCCAATAATAGCTTTCATCAGGGGTCAGATCGAGATATACCGACAGAAAAAGGCGAAAAACGATCAGCAGGCCGGTCAGCCAGAAGAATCTTTTCTGCCAGACAGCTGTGTCTGATGGGTTATTCAATGCTACTGTGACTGATTCAGACAAAATTTTACCTTCCTGTCATGAATTTTACGGCGATTATAGCATACCTGACCGGTCAGTCACCAAAAAGCAAAAAAACTGACGGGTTTATGTACTGACAAAAGAGTGATATATTGCAACCACCTGCCCGTGAAAGGAAAACTATGGAACCTGCAGATTTTGCCGTAAAAATTGAAGAAGTCATGGCGGAAGAATGTTCGAGCTACGAATGCGTGCTTCTCGACGATAATGAAATCGGGGTTCTCTGGACCTTTCTGATCGAAGATTCGATCAGCGGCTATCTCGGCATTGAAGACAACGAAGAAACTCTCAATGTAAAAACTGTTTCGGTCGGCCTGCATCTCAAAGACATCAGTGACTGCAGCCGTGAAGAACTGCTTGAGATCCTCGAAATGAATGCCGAGCTGATCAACGCAAATTTCAGCGTGGTCAAATACCCGGCAAAGCCGCCGAAAGAAGAAGGCGAAGAGGAAGTCGCCTTTGCTGACGAGGGCGAAGACCTGATATTTGAAGACGATGAAGATGAAGAACCAGAGATGAAAGATCTGCTGATCATTCAAACCCGTCTGCCTTTTGATGCGTTCGCTCCTGAAGATTTCGGGCCCTTCGTGCAGAACCTTCTTTTTCAGGCAGATACAATGCTTAACCGCGAAGAAGACGACGACGGAAATGACGATCAGGAGGAATGATCGATGAACGCCCCGGCCAGCCTGCCTGAAGATATCCGCCAGGACATAAGTATCTACCTGGCCCCAGAAGAAACGGTATTGAAAGCCCTTTCGCCTTTTGGCAACAAAACTTCTGCAAGAGGCCAGGTCTGGCTTATCCTTACAAGTCACTCGATTGTCTTTCACACCCGTGAAACCGGCAAAGAACCGCTGATTGCCATGCTGGCCAGAAAAGATATCCATGAGATCGAATATTTTCAACGCCCGGCAGGTGTGCAGCTGTCCTTCGTTCCGGTCGGCAATTCACAAAAAGTTTCAAAACTTAATTTTTCGAACGAAAAACTCGAGGAACTCGAAGATTTCTGCGAAGATCTCGCTGACCTGATCAGCTTCAGAAAAGAAACTGCATCTGGCATAAAGACATATAGCCCGGCGCCGGCACAGCAGCCTCCTAAAATCGCACCGCAGAGGCCACTGAAAAGTGACGAAATCCCGGAACTCAGACATGCCGCCTCGGCAATCAGACACACAGACAAACCAGAACCGGCCGCCAGAGTGATGACCGGCGAAGAAGCGACGGCAGCCGAGTCTGGGGTGCAGGAGCCTGTAAAGACCAAACCGAAGGGCAAGAATGAACCGCCCGAAGTCAAGATCGTTAAAACCCCTGTCAGCGCGCCAGGCAATGCCACGGTCAATGTGGAACCAGACAGCAAAATTCAGAAAACCGCGAAAGCAGAAGGTAATGGTGACACCGCAGCGCCCGGCTTTGAATTCAGAGCGGGTTATGTGATCGCCGCAACGCTGATTTCGGTAATGGTAGCCTTCGTCTGGTACAGGTTCTTCGTCTTTGTTTCCGACTGGAAATCAGGCCGCAATTCATAATTTTGCATGAAAAACCTGCTGCCATTGCTTGTATTCGGAACCGCAGACAGCATTGCAATTGTGGTTTCTGGCTTTCTGGCATATCAGCTCAGGCTGTCAGGATTTTTCAAGGTCGACGAGTATCTGCAGAACCCTGGTCAATACTGGCTATTGCTTGGGGTAGCTCTAATCTTATGGCATCTGATGGCGGCGGCCGCCGGCGCTTATCGTCGCAAACCAGCAATTTTCAAGATCGACGAGCTGCTTTTTCATTACAAGGCCTCGATCATGCTGGTCTTTATGGTGATGTCAGCGACATTTCTCTACAAGCATTACGATTATTCGCGTCTGATTGTCATTTTTTCGGGTATTTTTCTGATTTTCAGCGGCAATATTGTGCGGCAGCTGGCACATAAACTGCTCGGGCATCTTTATGCTTCAGGAACAGGCAATCGCAGCGCATGCCTCTACGGCAGTTCTGCCAGCAGTTCGTTTCTGCAGCAGCGCATTGGCAACAATCCGGGCTGCGGTCTGAAACTGGTCGACTGCCCGGCAAAAAACGACCATGAACTGATGGAATTTTTAAAGACTCAGAGCATCGACGACCTGTTTCTCTTTCGCGACCAGGCGGAATACGAGTTCATCTGGCAACTGCGTGAAGCGGCCGCAAATCAGGATATGACGATTCACCTGGTTCCGTCGTTTGCCAATCTTTATCTGCGCAATCTGCAGGGGTTCTTCTTCGACGGCATGGTCATGCTCAGCATGAGTTCACCAAACGGCCGCAGAGCAGGCATGTTCACCAAGCGGGTCATCGACCTTACCGGCTCAGCACTGGCCCTGCTGCTTTTTTCACCGCTTTTTCTGATAACCTCAGTTCTCGTCAAACTTGATTCGCCGGGTCCGGTTTTTTTCAGGCAGCGGCGCAATGGCTTGAATGGCGATGAATTCGACATTTTCAAGTTCCGCACCATGCAGCAGTCGACCGACCCCTATGCCGAAACACCACGCGAAAGGGCTGACCCGAGAATCACCCGACTGGGTCGTTTTCTGCGGGCTACCGGCATCGACGAACTGCCACAACTGCTTAACGTGCTGCGGGGCGAAATGAGTCTGGTCGGGCCCAGGCCTGAGATGCCATTCATAACCCGAAAATACACCGCTCTTGAACAACAGCGGCTCAAGGTCAAGCCTGGCATAACCGGCCTCTGGCAGGTGTATGCGCGATCAGAAAATCTGCCGATTCATCATCACATCGAGTATGACCTGTTTTATATCGAAAACATGTCAGTATTGCTCGACCTGATCATTATCATCGACACACTGCCGACGGCGATTATGCGCACCGGCATCTGAGGCTGGTGTGGCAGCAGAACCCAGTGGGCTCTGCAAACGAATCACAGACCGGCAGTCTTGAACTGGCCCCAGAGATTGGCAAAGCCAGATATGGCTTTACCTGAATCAGACACAAGACCGGATTTATTCAGTCTGATCAGATATGAGGCATTGGCCCGCAGCATGCGATAAGGCACCAGTTCGAGCACACGATTGCCATTTTTCCAGGAGACTGAAAAGTGGCTTTTCAGACTGCTGCCATCGATGGTGAGCTTTGAGTTCGAGTCGAGGCTGGTGATTTCGATCTGCAGATTGCTGTATAGAGATTCAGTGTTCATCGGTCGGTCAAAAGTGATGGTGAACGGCCCATTGCGGCCAACATCGGTATCACCGTTTTTCGGAGCGGTGGAAACAATTGATGGGGACGGATCAACATCGGTAACGAATTCGCCATACATGCCCGAGTAATTTTTCAGCATGCGGCCGTCGGCAGCTCTGGCTTCCCAGCGGCTGACAAGCAGGCTGTAGCGGGTCACCGGCCGCAGCAGGAAATTCGGATACAGTTTCAAAAGAGTGTCGCCAACCCACTCTACCCTGAACTTGCGCAGAATTTCGGGGCCGGAAATCGAAAGCAGAGAGCCGGTGTTTTTGTTTTCGATCATCAGATTGACGTTGTCGAAAATACTGCTCTTTTCCATTGGCTGACCGAAGCCAATGACGAATGGAGCGGTAACCGCAAAGGCGGTCTGGCCGTTGTAAGGTCTGACAAACGAAATTACCGCCTGCGAATCCGGCAATGTGCCTGACTTTGCCATGCGAGCGCGCACCAGTGTCAGGCCATCGATCGATATCGGCACGTTGTAGCCTTCGATTGTCTGGTAACCGGATCTGGCGAGACGCAGCAGGACTTCGGAATTACCGTTAATATTCGATGAAACAAGGGCCCGGCCATCAGTCTGGGCAGAAACTGCCTGGGCCGCGCCAGCATCGACATAAACTTCGGCCACCGGTTTCAAAACGCCGGCAGAAATCTCAACGGTCGTGACTTCGAGCATGCCGCGTTTAAGCTGAAATGAATCGCCGCGGGCAATTGCAACGGTAACACTGTCATAGCCGGGGTAAAAGGTCAGGTTGTCGACAATGCGCATTCCCTCAGGAACAGCAAGATTGGCAACGAATGAAGCTTCCCAGTCATAATAGCTAACGGTCACCTGCGCACTCGAAGCAACAGCAGTGCTCTGGTCGAGATTGAATTCAACCGCGCCCGCGGCATCGGTGACTCCCGAATCGGCAAATCCTTCGATCGAGACCCGGGCGCCGGCAACAGCAACAAAGGGGCTGGCAGGATCAGAAGTAATGCGACTGGTCAGCAGCGATGAGCGGTCAGCATTGATTATCAGTCGATATACTGCATTTCCGATAACCTCTACGGTTACTTCAGCTTTTGTTGAAGTGCCGCGAACATCGGTGGCAATGCAGACAATCTTGTTGCTGGAAGTCTGGGCGGGCGCTTTCCAGATGGCATTGCTGCCGTTGGTATTGATAATGGTGCCACTCTCAGCCTGCCAGGCAATAGTCACCTGCCCGCCGGCCGGATCGACGGCTTCAGCCCGCAGATCAATTTCGGTAAGCGGCCCGACGATGGTTTTTGAAGCAAAAACATTCACAACCGGTGCCAGTGTCAGCCCGGTCGTGTCACTTGCCGTCGAGTCACCCCGGTTGATGGAGGTTTCGGGGTCAGCAGCGGTTGGATTCACCGATGATAAAGAATTTGAACTGGAACACCCGGCAAAGTTCATTACCAACCATGCACAGGCGACCAGAAAGAATAGCTGAGTCAGGATTTTGCGTGTTTTCATAAACACCTCCGGCTGATCGCCCTATCGGCCGAATCCAAAAAATTATTAACGACTGTCGAAAAACTTAATGTACACAGACAGATCAAATTCGGGCGGCATGGCGTCGTTAATCGGGGAACAGAGTCGTGTAATTTTGTAAAATTTGAGCTTGATTCGCGAATCGGTTTCTGCTATAGTAGACTTTCACATCGGCTCTATATTGGAGGTTTGAAAATGTCTAGAGTATGTATGGTTTGCAATCGTGGACCACAAGTTGGCTTCAAGCTGAGCCACTCTCATCATCGCACCAAAAGGCGCTGGAGCATCAACCTCCAGAGAAAACGCGTTATGCTTAACGGCACCCGCGTTCGCGGCTATGTATGCACCCGCTGCCTGGGCAGTGATAAGGTAGCTGTAGCTAACTGAAACCTTTTTTTCAGTTCTGACGGGCGCATAACGCCGACTGAAATGCGGCGAGATAGCCAGTCAGAACTGCAAACAACAGAGTTTCCGGAAGCATGTGACTGAGGTTATAGGCATAGCTCGCAACGATAGTCTGCGATAATGTGCCAGCGTCGGTCACGAAGAAAACAGCACCGGCAACAACGTGACAGTGCAAACGAACCAGGTTTGCCACCGTTGTTGCCGTTGCTGCTTTTAGCGGCGTTTGCCATGCGGTGATACCCGCCAGGCCAAGTGTGGCATAGGCAATTGGGTAATCTAGCAGAAACTGGAGCGGGTGCACGATAAACGGGCGGTTCGTCAGCAGCAGAATGCCGAAAAGGGCGCCGCAGAGCGAGCCGGTAACCAGGCCATGCCGGGCAGCAATAAGAAGAACCGGCAATCCGCCCAGCGAAACCGACCCACCGCCTGGCATCTGGAACAGCTTAAAATTGGCAAGTGCCAAAGCCGTTGCCAGAAGCATTCCACATTCAGTGATCGTTTTAAGATTGCGAATTTTCAACTGTCACACAGCCATAGTTTTCACCGATAGTACCACCCCGCCGCAATTATTTCCAGCCTTATATTAATGCAGATATCGTGCTATCATGCTGACATATCAGCCAGAGGAAGGGGAATTCAATGGACAGAAAACTCGGCCTGACACTATTCTTTGCTTTATTGCTGACATTCAGCCTGGGTTGTGGCGGTTCAAGTCTCAGCAAAAACGAATATACGATTGCCACCGGTTCAAAATCGGGGGTTTATTACCCGATCGGCGAAACGCTGGCGGGCATTCTCAAAATCGACTATCCGAACATTCAGCTCAAGGTTCTCGAAACCGCCGGCAGCGTCGAAAACCTGCAGATGCTCAAAGAAGGAAAAGTCGACATGGCACTGGTACAGAATGACATCGCCTTTTATGCTTCCGAAGGGGAAGCGATGTTCGCTGGCCAGAAAATTACTAATGTAACCGGTATCGCCACACTTTTTCCCGAAGTCGTTCAGTTCATTGTCCGCAAAGAAACCGGTATTAACTCACTGGCACAGATGGAAGGCCGCAAAATTGCGGTTGGCAGCAAGAACAGCGGCACCTACTACAATGCCCAGCAGGTTCTCACTCTCGCAGGTGTCTGGGAAAAAATCGACCAGCAGTTCATTGGCGGCACCGATGCCATGAAAGAACTGCAGGAAGGGAAAATCGACGGTTTTATTTTTACCAGCGGACTTCCCAATCCATCGATCATCGAGCTCGCCAAAAAGGTAGAGATCACACTGGTCCCGGTCGAGCATGATCTGGTTCAGAAGATTGTCAACAGCTATTCTTTCTATTTTCCGTCAACAATTGCACCGAACCAGTATCCCGGTCAGACTGATGAAGTTTCAGCAGTCGAAATCAACGCCATACTGGTTTCCGGACCATCCCTGAGCGATGACGACCAGTATCTGCTGACCAGACACCTGTTCGGAAAACCCAATGAACTTGGGCAGAGCCACCCCCGCCTCAGCAAAATGACACGCAACAGCCTGCGCCGCCAGATGCCGATCCAAACAGGAAAAGGTGCTTACAGAGCTCATTCCGAAGCCCCTTAATGTTCTGCCGTTTTTTTGTCGATAGACTGTTGTGGGATTAATCAGAATTAAAGGAGTGCGGCATGAAGGCAGAAACCGGCAACAAGCTTAAAGTAGGCGTCATTTTTGGTGGCAGATCTGGAGAACATGAAGTATCGCTGGTCTCTGCCAATTCAATAATGAAAGCTTTGAACCCTGATAAATACGAGGTGATTCCGGTTGGCATCACACGCCAGGGCTCATGGATGGTCGGCGTTAAGCCTGACGCAATGCTTGAATACAGCAAGAACCGCACCGCCGGCAACATCGCCTTTGCCGGCACCAACAGCGGCAAGGCCAGCCTCAACTGCGATCCGGCCAATAAAGGCCTGATGCTGCTCGATCAGCAAAAAACCGGTGAACAGGTTAAGCTCGATGTTCTGTTCCCGATCATTCACGGCACCTATGGCGAAGACGGCACCCTGCAGGGAATGCTCGAACTGGCCGATCTGCCCTACGTTGGCTGCGGCGTGCTCGCCTCTGCTGTCGGCATGGATAAAACCTTTTCAAAACGCCTGTTTCATGAAGCCGGCATCGAAGTCGCTCCCTACCGCGAATATCTGCGCAGCACCTGGCGCACCAGCCCTGACGCAGTAATTACTGAGATTGAAAAAACACTCGGCTACCCGTGTTTTGTTAAACCGGTTAACTCCGGCTCATCGGTAGGCATCTCGAAGGCAAAAAACCGTGAAAGCCTGCGCGAAGCCATGGATATGGCCGCCCGCTACGATCGCAAGATCCTCGTTGAATCACATATCGACGGGCGCGAAATCGAAGTTTCGGTGCTTGGCAACGATCAACCCATTGCCTCTCTGCCCGGCGAAATCGTGCCCTGCAATGAATTTTACGATTACACCGCCAAGTATGTCGATGATCGCTCTGAATTGAAGATTCCGGCCGATCTGCCGGCCAAAATGATCGAAGAAATCAGAGAGGCTGCGATCAGAGCCTACAAAGCCCTCGACTGTGCCGGCATGGCCCGTGTCGACTTTTTCCTCGAACGCAAAACCAACCGCATCATCATCAACGAAATCAACACAATTCCTGGCTTTACCAGCATCAGCATGTATCCCAAGCTCTGGGAAGCCACCGGCATCAGCTACCCTGAACTTGTCGACCGTCTGGTAGAACTCGCCATCGAGCGCTACCGCGACAAACAGGAATCACTAAGCGCCGTTTCCTGACAAGAATCAATCGAATCTTAACGATAAACACTCCCTGCTCAAGCGGGGAGTGTTTGCTTATATATGAAGTTCCAGTGAATTTATCCCAATTGAGATGCTTCGGGCCTATCAGCCTCGCAATCAAATATAAAAAGGCTTTGTCTTTGCAATTGTTTTTGCCGGGTTTTTCAGGGGCGGTCGCCGACGATCAGGCCCTTGAGTTTGCGACCGTCGCTCCAGTAGCCGAGAAAACGCAGTTCTGGAGCTTTTTTGAAAGCCGAGAGGTCTGAATCAAGAGTAAAAGTGGCGTAGGTGAGTGCGTCAAAGAGCCTGAAGGTGCCATTCCAGTCGAAAGCGTCGATATGACTGGTGCGCAGAGAACGGGCATGAAATTTTTCTTTGAAAAGCCCGACAAAATCATTGCGGTTCTCGACGATAAAACGCTCATATTCGGGTTCTTCTGGCGTCAGGGCAGCCAGTTCGTCGGCAACCAGAGGCGGTTGGCCATAATAGTCTGACAAAGCCGTTATGAAAGCTTTGTTTTCGGTTTTGACGCGATCAGCGGCATAAAAAATTTCGCGGGCAGCCTGTGCCACCGGTTCCTGAACCCGGTCACCGCAGAGAATGATCATGCGGGTTCTACGGCTGATGCCAGTAAGATCGAGCAGTTTGATGCTTCTCTGGTATGGCGTGACGACCATCAGGGCGAGCGGAACCGGAAGCCCGAAATAGTCACTGCTGGCGGCGAGGTTGGCGGCCAGAACGCCGCCGGCGCCATGGCCGATAATGGCGAAGCGGTCGCGGTTGATTTCGATTTTCTGACGGGCAAAAGCCTGCTGCAGAAAGTCTTTAACCGAGCGCACGACATTGGTGTGGTAAAAGCGGGCGAACTGCCCGGTTCCCTGGTAGTATGGAAAAACCACAACCCAGCCAGAACGGCACAGGTGCCTGATTTGCCCCAGATAATAACCGGGATTGGTCGCCATCCAGTCGTGCAGCAGCACGACAACACCGGCACTGGCAGGCGCCGGCCCGGCAGGCTCAAAAACCTGGTAACGTTCGTGGGCAATCCCGCTTTCCCAGGAGGTGAAATCTGCATGCAGATAATTTCTGCCGCCGGGCCCCATGGCGCTCTGCACCGGCCCACGCGCAACTTCACGGGCGCAGGCAGCAGTCGGAACGACTGCCAGCAGCAGCAGAATCAGTCTGAAAATATTTCGCATCGAATTTGTTCAGGATTCGAGATATTTCTTTTCGATACGTTCTCTGAAAAGTTCGAAACCCATTTTTTCGAGGCCGAGAGCAACGATAAACAGGGCAACACCGATAAGGCTGCCGGCTTTGATTTCGGCACGCTTAACTTCGGCAAGGCTCTTGTCGTATGGCATCGAAACATTTTCGACGAATACAGCAGCGGCAGCCAGACCAGCCAGCCAGGTAAAAAGGGTCTCGCAGCTGATCAGCAGGTTCCAGAAGAGGCCGCCGACGCGTCTTTCAGATCTGAGCAGCGGGCGGGTCGCCAGATAAAGCGGCAGAAGCAGCGGCCCAAGCAGAAAGATTACCAGCACCCAGAACCAGTCGAGGTTTTTTCTCTGACGACTGTCCCAGGCAACCCATATAGTCGCAATTGCGCGCACCCATCTTGGCCACATAAGTTCTTTCCTCCAGCTTGTCTCTATAGATAACAGGCCACAGCATACCACGATATGCTACTTCAGTAAAACCCTAATTGGTTCACAAAAAAATTAGATAGTATTACCGTACAGCGTTTTTTTTTGTATAATTACAGCGATGAACTTATCATTCGTGAGGTGCAAGCTATGAAACGCTCTGGTTTATTTTTGAGTCTTTTACTGGCCCTTATTCTTTCTAACCCAGCAGCAGAGCCCGTAATGGCGTCAACGGCCGATCCGTTTTCGGTACAAAGCGGCACCAATGCTGCAGTAAATCAGAATGCGGCAAAAGAAGAGGTGCCTGCAGCCCCAGCTGAAGCACCAAAAGAAGAAGCCAAGCCCCAGACCGTCAAGGAAATCGCCAAACATACTGTGCAGGCTGGCGACAGTCTCTGGCGCATCGCCCAGAAACTGCTTGGCGATGGCAACCGCTATCGCGAAATCATCGAAGCCAATAAGGCGAAATACCCTTCGCTCGAAAAGAATCCTGACCTGATTCATGCCGGCTGGGTACTTGAAGTGCCGGTTGAAAAAGAAGTAAAACCGGCTGAAGAAAAGCCGAAAGAAACCAAACCCGCAGTTGAAGAAACCAAGAAACCTGAGCCGAAAGTTGAAAAAGACACAACGGTTTCAGCTGACAAAGTCAGCAAGCTGCCACAATGGTCAACCGAAGAAAAGATTAAAAAGCTGCAGAGCGCCCTCGATTCAGCCAATCGCGCACTGCTTGCCCAAAAGAAACGCATCGCCGACCTCAATGAGCAGACTGTCAGATTTCTGATCGACAACAAGTTCATGACCGAAGAAGAATGGATGGCGATGAATCCGCCCGAAGGCTATACCTATCGCCTGAACCGGGTCGGCAAAATCGAACTGGTCGGCAGCGACAACAAACCTCTGACCAACGCCGATATGGCCGCTCTCGACAAAAAGACCAAAGATGCGGCAAAGGCGCCTGAAACCAAGCCCGCCAGCGAAACCAAACCGGCGGTCGACAAAGACAAAAACCAGTCTGACGCTGATGCGAAAGCCAAACAGGAAGCCCACGACAAAGCGGTAAAAGAAGCCAAGGCGAAAGCCGAAGTCGAAAAGGCCGCAAAAGAAAAGGCTGACAAAGCCAAAAACGACAAAGCGGCCGCTGACAAGATAGCTGCTGACAAGGCCGCCAAAGAAAAAGCGGATGCAGAAAAGGCTGCTGCTGAAAAAGCCGCCAAAGAAAAAGCAGATGCCGAAAAAGCTGCTGCCGAAGCTGAAAAAGTCGCCGAGACCCGCTACCAGAAGATGCTCAGCGAAATCGGCATTCCTGATCTCGCTGACAAGCGCGATGCTTACTACAAAGGCATCAAGAACGGTTCTGATCTGCTCTCGAAGGGTTTCTTCGGTGGCACCACGTCGTTCTACAAGTTCGTGAACAGCATGGACTACCCCGAATACGATATTCCGTCGCTGCAGAGAGACCTGCGCGAAGCACAGAAGAGCTATGAAAAGGCAATCGACAAGAACAAGACCAGCCGCACCCTCGGCATCTTCGGCGATACTATCGAAAGCGCCGGCAAAAAGGTCGAACAGTCGAGAGCCAGACTCGAAAAAGCATGGGGCGAGCTTGGCAAAGCCCTCGATGAATCGAAAGCAAAAGCCAAAGAACTCGAAGGCAATGTCAGCAGCAACAAAGCCAAAGCCGCTACTGCCCAGAAAGAACTCGACAAGCTCGATAAATATGATTCGAAGAATGCCGGCGAAGTTCAGAGACTGAGCAAAGAAATCAAGGACATCAACGAAAATATTTCTGACGACGAAAAGAAACTCAGTAATTACAAAGAACTGAAGAGCGTCTTCAAAATCTAAGGCCTTGTTAAGAAATTACTGTTACACTTTGTCCATGCGACCGGCCATAAGGGGCCGTAAAAGCAAAAACCATTGTCATGGTTTTTGTTTAACGGCTCCTAAAAACTGCTGGTCGCCAGCATGATAATGGTTTATACTTCTGGTCAGGGACATACCCTGACCAGATTTTTCTTCCGCGAAAGGTAGAAACATGAAGAGGAAATTGCTGATTGCCCTGTTGCTCATTCAGACCTTGTTTGGTTTTGCCGTTCTGGCCGCCGATATGCCTGAAGGCAGAATACTGTTCATCGATTCACCAGAGCCAGATGCAAACTATCTGGCGGTCATCAACCCGGATGGCACAGGTAAACTTCGCCTGACACCGGCTTTCAACAACATCATGTTCCCGCGCTACAATGAAGCCAGTGGCTGGATCGGTTTCACCAACAAAACTTCAGACATGACCTCAGAAATTTACCTGCTCAACAAGACAGGCGACCGGGTCAGAAGAGTTCTGACCGATGCGGCCTTCGAAGATTTCTCACCCGACGGCAAATTCTTTCTCTACACCACCTGCAACGGTAAGGCCGAGCTGTATGTCTACAGTCTCGAGCGCAAGCAGGCGAACAAAATCTCTCAGGATCTCAAGGTCACCGCAGCCAACTGGTCGGCCGATGGCGCCTGGATAGCAGTTTCGGCTCTCACAGAAGACGGCACCTCTGACATTTACCTGATTTCGACGATGATGCAGGGTATTAAACGCGTTACTGCAACCGAAAAGATCAATGAATCGTTTCCGGTTTTCAGCAAAGACGGCAAATTTCTCGTTTACTTCACTGACCGGCACGGCGAAAATGAGCTTGAATATCTGGCTGTCGATCAGAGCGAAGTTCAGCGGCCGATCGTCAGAGGCATTTACCCCAGCCTTTCACCCGACAACCGCCATGTTGTCTTTCAGCAGGGCAATACCATCGGCATGGCCTCTATCGAGGGTCTTGACGTAAAAACTCTGACTGCGGGCCGTACACCAGTCTGGATTAAATAAATTGACCTCGAAGTCTTTGAATTGTAAAATGGGCAAAACATTTATGGGAAGGTTCTTCGATGATAAAAATTAACAAAATTCTCGTACCCGTTGATTTTTCGGAAGGTTCGGAACTGGCTCTCAGATATGCCGCCACCTTTGCCAGCGAATATGGCGCGCAGATTCATCTTCTTAACGTCATCGAAGAAGAAGTTCTTCACGCCGGCAACCTTGGTGATCCGCTCGAAACTTCGAGCAAGTGGCATGAGCAGAACATGAAGCAGCTCGAAAGCTTTGTTCCCGCCAAATACAACGATTTCGACATTATCAGAAAAGTTCAGGGCGGCCTGGTTTATGAAACCATCATCAACTATGCCAAAGACAACGAAATCAGCCTGATCATCATCGGCGCCCACGGCAAAACAGGCTTCATCGATTCATGGCTTGGCGGCAACAGCTACGAAATCGCACGCAAATCACCCTGCGCGGTTCTCACCGTAAAACCACAGGGACGTGGCTTCGTTGAAAGACCTGCCTGATTAACTTCAGGCGTTTCTGAAAGATTCAAGCATCCGGTTCAGATCCTTTGCGACCTGAACCGGATTTTCTTCGGGTGAAACCGCAACATCGATCTGCAGCGAAGCACTGTTACGGCGAATGATCGAAGTCGGCTTGTCTTCGATAAACATTGCAGTGACCTCATTACCGACCGGCAGCACAAAAAACCTGTCATTATGTGAGTTCTGCGCAACCACACCGGCCCTCAGATCCGGTTTGAAACGGGTAAACGACACCAGCGGATTCCAGACATAACTGCTGCGAAAACCGGCAAGAGCAGCCGGAATACGTTCTTCGCGCCATTCCCGCGAAAACACCGCATCGAGCCCACAGCTACGGATAAAATCGAGGGCAGCGAGATTGCAGACATTGAATGACCAGTCAAAAGTGAATTTGAGCCTGGGAAACATTTTTGCCAGAGCGAAGCCTTCCCAGCCAAAACAGATGAAACTGCCCGACTCAAGACCTCTGAGTTCGCCAGCGAGACACTCAAATTGCCCGCGGGTCAGTATCGGAGGCAGCCACCATGAAACACGGCCGCGCAAAACCATATCGGCGCGGGTATTATCACCATGCCACGGCAGAATCCAGCCATCAACCGGCAGATCACGCAGAAATGGAAAACTGTGATTCCAGACACGCAGGTTAACCTGGGGCCTGGCATTTTCAGAGAAATGCCGTGAATAATCCGGCCGACTCTGGCGCGAAGACATTATCAAAGCCGCAAGTGAAGGTTCGCCTTTGGGCGGTGGCAGCTGTTCAAGGCGGCAGAGAGTCTCGACCAGCGAGCGCTTGAGCTTTTTCAGTGCACTGCCGCTTATATGCAGACCTTTGCCCAGAAGCTTGGTAATCATTCTGCCAGATGTGAAAAGGTCACCGAGCACCGCAAATTTTTCCTGCAGTGGACCATCTTCGAGCCCCTTGTTGAGAGCCAGCTGCAGAAGCTCTTCTGATTCAAGGCGCAGACGATGCTCATTGATAACCGCTTCTACTGCGAGCGGAGTGCCTTCATGCCCCGACCAGAAAAGGTCGACCGGCCGGCGCTCCCAGTCGCGGTTCCATTGCGATTCCCAGCTGCCCTCATCTGAGGTTGAAGTTCGCCGCAGCTCGACGCCACTGCCGAGAGAAACCGGCAGCCCGCGCACCCAGGCCATTTTGGGGTGTTTTCTGTCATTCTTGACCCAGGTAATTCTGGCGCCCTGCTGTTCACCATTTTTTTCCCAGACGATGCCGTCGCCGGGAACGGGCAGTTCTCTAACCTGCAGTTCAACGAGCCCGTCTGAGGTTTTCCCGGTGGTGACACCGATTACAACCCCTTCTCTGCCGGGATTTTCGCCGGTCTGCCAGGTGGCGGACTCGACCGGGCCGTTGAAAAAACCTGATGATGCCGCCCGGGTGAAGACTTCGTTGAGTTTTGCCGACTCTCTGCTTCTACCGTTATCAAGAGCTTCGCGATAAGCTTTGACTACCTGATAAACATATTCGGGGCTCTTCATACGGCCCTCGATTTTCAAAGATGCAACACCGGAATTCCTGAGCCATTCGACTTCATTGATCAGGCGCAGATCGCGCGGGCTGAAAAGACAGCTGCCGCCGTTGCTGCGGCTGCCATCGATAGAATATTCGCGCCGGCATGGCTGCGCACAGGTGCCGCGGTTGCCGGAGCGGGTTCCGAGGGCAATGCTCCAGAAACAGCGCCCGGAAATACTGTAGCACATGGCTCCATGCACAAATATTTCAAGTTCGAAAGGCGCAGCCTTTAACAGCTGTTGAAGCTCTTCAGCGCTGACTTCTCGCGGCAGAATGACCCGGGAAATACCGAGTTCCTTGAGTTCTTCGGCACCGCCATAGCCAAACCAGGCGCCCTGAGTGCTCAGGTGCAGCGGAATCCGGCTACCGCGGCGTTTCAATTCAACTGCGACCCCGATATCCTGAATTATCAGCGCGTCAGGCTGCAGGGATTCATAAAAAGTCAGAGCCTCATCGAGAAGTTGCCATTCGTGCTCGAAAACAATGGTATTGAGGGTGACATACATCTTTTTTCCGAGGGCCTGAGTAACTCGACGCGCCCAGCGCAGGCTTTTCTCGTCGAAATTGGCGGCGAAAGCGCGGGCCCCGAATCTTTTTCCGGCAAGATAAACCGCATCGGCACCGGCAAGGCAGGCCGCTTTAAGACTGGCAGGGCTGCCGGCCGGCGCAAGAAGCTCGATAGATCTGGCTGGCGACGCTGTCACTATTCCCTCTCGATGAACCAGGTCAGGGCGAGGCGGTAACCGTCGGCACCGAGACCCGAAATGATTCCCCGGCAGACGGGGCTGATCAGGGAATTCTGACGAAATGTTTCTCTGGCGGAAATATTCGAAATATGCACTTCGACGGCCTCGATGCCGGTGCCGACGATGCAGTCGCGCAGACTGATGCTGGTGTGAGCCAGAGCGCCGGGGTTAATGATGACCCGATCGCCTTCTTTCAGTTTCTGAAGGTAATCGAGAATATCGCCCTCGTGGTTGCTCTGAAAGAAAGACAATTCCTCATTGTTGCAGAATGCCAGTTCCTCAAGCTCTTCCTGGATACTTTTGAGGGTTCGCATGCCATAAACTGCGGGCTCACGACGGCCAAGCAGATTCAGATTGGGGCCGTTAACTACATGTATCATCTTTTACCGCCTTCTTCTTCTGATGAAAAAAGAGTTTCGAGGAGAAAGTAGGAAGTTTTCATAAACATAACCAGTTCTGAAGCGCTTCTAAGAGAGAAAAGCCTGCGAAAAAACCGGTTTTTACCGCCCCAGTAACGCACCAGCAGATGGCGCAGCTCACCTGCTGGCCACGATCCGTCATCGATTACCGCCAGACGATCGACAAGACCGGTTATGCCGCCGTGCCCCTGGCAGTTCAGCCAGGCTGAATTCACCTGCAGGCCAGCCTGGAAACCGGCATCATGGATATGCTGCAGCTGTTCACGAATCGTATCTGACGAATTCCGGGTCGGATAATAGAGCCAGACCTGCTGCAGAGGCCAGCCAATCTGACGAATGTTGATATCGTCATCGGCAGCGAAGGAAACCGCGAAACGGGCTTTCTGGTTGAGCAACAGAGAGCGCAATTCATGCAGATCGTCACAGTTGAGGCCTGACGGCCGAAAATGGAAGGCGGCGATGCCGGAAGCCTTGAGCCATGCGACCAGACGTGAAACCCAGTCGAGCCCAGGCCAGCTTCGCCTGTTCAGACTCAAATCATGCAGTCCCTGCCATGGCTGGCAGATTTCGAGGGTGGTTCCGGCCAGCCATTTTTCGGGGTGAATATCGTAACCGCAGTCAATAAAAGGTTCTTCCGGGACAGGCAGCGGCGAAAGATCGTCATCATGTCGCTGATCGATAAAGCCGGTGAGCCGGTCACCGCGTAAAATTCTTAAAACAGCAGACTTACCGGTGCCATCGACAGCAAAATCGGCCCAGGCAGGCACTTCTGCTTTTTCGGCATTGACGCCGACAGAGGCTCTGGGCAGGAGCTCACGAACCCGTTGTGAAAAAGCTCTGGCCTTTTCCAGATCGGTTTTGGCCGAGCACTGCAGTATAACTGCCCTGATACTCTCTGAGGGGAATGAAGCAAGACAATCGATAAGGCCCTGGCTGGTTGTCGCATCGACTGCTGAGATTCTGTGCGGCTCGACCGCGGCAAGGCAAAGAAGCCCCAGGGGGGCATTTCGCCCTGGGAATCGATTATAGTAGGGCCAGACGACATCGCAGTCGGCCGGCAGCCTCATCAGCAGTATTTCAGGTGCCGTGGTTTGCATGATCGATAGGTTGCGACAAGAATAACGAATTCTAACACAAACCGGCCTGCAGTCACCTAAAATCTCGAACAAATACTGGAATCAGGACATGGAAATCTTTACAGAATTGAGCCCAGCTGCTAAAATCTGCCAGACGCACAAAGATTCATTCAGGAAAACCTATGATAGCACCGGTGTTTAACAGTCTTCGCCCGAAACAATGGACAAAGAACCTGATTCTGTTCGCGGCCCTGCTGTTTTCGGAAAAAGGTCTGCTGTTCTCGGGGCAGGCCTGGCTGTTCACCATTGCCGGTTTTTTCACTTTCTGTGGTCTTTCCGGCAGCGTCTACATGCTCAACGATCTCGCCGATCTCGAAAAAGACCGGCTGCACCCGATAAAATGCCAACGACCGATTCCATCTGGCGAGCTTTCATTGGGCGAAGCCAAGGGGGCTCTGATCATCATTCTGATCATCAGCCTGCTGGCGGCCTGGAATCTGTCACCGATGTTTTTTTCACTGTCACTCGCCTATTTCATGTTGAATCTTGCTTACAGCTTCAAACTGAAGAACGTTGTAATACTCGATGTCATGTGCATTGCCATCGGCTTCGTGCTGCGTGCGACTGCCGGTGTCGGGGCCCTGAAAACTCTCGAACCAGACATCTACATTTCTCACTGGCTGTTGCTTTCGACGTTGATGCTGGCGATGTTTCTCGGACTGGCCAAACGCCGCCAGGAAATAGCCAATTACGAAGACGAAGCGGTCAAGCATCGCAGGATTCTGGCGCAGTATTCGCTGGGTTATATCGATCAGATGACGTCGATTCTTGCCGCCACAGCGATTGTCACCTACACGTTCTATACGGTCAGTCCTGAAACGATAGCAAAGTTTGGCAGTGACAGAATGATTTATACGGTGCCGATGGTAATTTACGGCATATTGCGCTATCTCTATCTGATTCACATTCAGGATCTGGGAGAAAACCCATCCGAAGTGGTTCTGAGCGACCGCCCTCTGCAGGCATCCGTGGTTATCTGGGCCGCAGTCGTCATCATGGTAATTCACTCCGCCAGGTTTTTATAACCGGGGTCGGACCAACCGAAAAGCCCATAAAAAGGGCAAAATCATCTAAAAAACAGCCTTTTTTATTTCTTAAAACAGTATTTTGAGGCTAAAAAAACGCAACTCTAAGGCAGAAATTGTAAAAACCGCATCAAAGGCGGCTTCTGATGGCACCAGCGCTGATCTGGTTGCGCAGATTGGCAGGTTCAGTTATCGGTCTGAATTTGCGCGAGAAAAAGTCGTCGGAGCTGGTTCCCTGAACTTTCAGAGAAGCCCACTGTATTTCCCGGTTACCGGTTTCGATTTCGTCGACCATGACAGCCACTTTATAACTCTGGCCAGAATTGAGCTTTCTCGAAAGGGGCACTCTGAAAGTTATGCCGCCAGCCGGAATCTGCAGCAATTCAACTTTTCTAAAGCCTTCGGCGGCAGTTTTTGCGTTTTCATGAACGGCAACCCGCAGGCTGACTGAATTTTGACGATAACGGGTACCAGGCAGAATCTTCAGATTAGCTTCACTGGTGGTCAACTGGCAGTCAAGAATTTCGACCGAGCGGTTCTCGACGGTCTTGAAACCGCTGAAAGCCATAACCAAAAGCACTGCCAGCAGAATCGCGCGGGTTATCTTTTTCATACACTGCCCCCTTTATCGTCCCTATAATATATATCGGCACAAATGCCCGAAAAGTTTAGGGGGCCATGCAATAAATCAGTCGTCAATCGACATTTAGCAATCAGTTTGATTGCCAAATATCATACCCGCGCCTGTGCCGGTAAAGGCGGAAATCTCATTGATAAAATACTAGACTGCTGTTTCTGCAGGGATGACGCGTAAATAATTATTTTACACGTTCAATATTGCCAGACCACTATACTGAAGCAGCGGTAATGAAGGCAGAAAAGAGGTTGCGGCTGTATTCGTCGCCGTCGAAAGTTTCTTCGGGATGCCACTGAACCCCGATAAAAAATCTGGATTCGCGACTTTCAATCGCTTCGATGACTCCGTCACCGGTATGACCAGACGCGATAAAACCGGCCGGCACTTCTTTAACCGCCTGATGGTGAAACGAGTTGGTAAAAACCTTGCCCGAGGGTGATTTAATTGCCCGAGCCAACTGCGACCCATCTGCCATGGTTACCTGATGAGAGGTTGACCAGCGCGGCGCCTTCTGCGAATGCTGCACGCCTGCGACACCAGCGAGGTCCTGATGCACTTTGCCGCCGAGGGCAATCGCCATTACCTGACAGCCTCTGCAGATGCCAAGAACCGGCAGCGAAAATTCACGGCAGGCCTTTTCGACGAGCAGCAGCTCATATTCGTCACGGAACGGATTGACGAGATCGAGAGTCGGCAATGGGTCTTCGCCCTGAAAGCGCGGGTGCACATCTTCACCGCCCGGCATCAGCAGACCATCGATCAGACCCAGATAACGCATGACAAAACGCTCAAAAAATTCTCGGGAGTTCTGCCCGGGCAGCAGCAGTGGCGCTGGCAGCAGAATCGGGTCACCGCCGGCTTTTTGCACGGCATGGAAATATTTGCGCGAGACATAGGTGCGGATGCGCATTTCCTGGTCGCGCACCGAAGAATCTGCATAGGCAATACCGATCAGAGGGCGTTTGGAAGAGCTCATTATCACCAGTGTCCTTTGCGTGACGGGTCAAGAATATCGCGAAGCTCGTCGCCAAAAACGTTAAAAACGATTACCAGAAAAGCGATACAGGCCCCGGGGTAAACGACCAGTTCAGGTCGACGCAGCATGTAATCTTTGCCGGCGGCTACCATCCCACCCCAGGTGGGCAATGATGGGTCGACGCCGAGACCAAGAAAGCTGAGGCTGGCCTCAGACAGCACCGCGGTCGCCATGCCCATGGTAAAAATTACGGTAATCAGCGGCAGACAATTTGGCAGAATGTGCGTAAGAATTATGCGCAGGTGACTGGCGCCAAGGGTTCTTGCCGCGATTACATATTCGGCAGAACGAAGTTCAAGAGCCGCCGAGCGTATGATGCGCGCCATTTCAGCCCAGCCGACGACTGCCAGAGCAAAAATCACAGTGCCGATACCGCTGCCAAGAACCATTGAAACGGCAATTGCCAGCAGCAGGCTCGGAAAAGCGAGAAACATATCAACGATGCGCATCAGCAGCCAGTCAAGCCAGCCACCGAAATAACCGGCGGCAAGACCGACCGCAAGACCGATCAGAAGTGCGGTAAGTCGCGATGAAAACCCGATTATCAGCGAAAGTCTTGCGCCATAAATCAGTCGAGAGTAGACACACTGTCCCAGCTGGTCACAACCGAGCGGAAAGCCCTCGGTTTTTGAAAGGCGGCGAAGCGGGTCGGTTTCCATTGGGTCGTTGGCAATCAGCATTGGCGCAAAAAATGCCACGACAAGAACAACGAAAATTCCGGCGACACTGAGCCACCCGGCCACGGTCATGCGTCTGGCTATCTGTTTCATCCGGCTGATTTCCCCATCATTTCATCACGAATTTTCGGGTTGATCCAGGCGTAGAACAGATCGATGAACAGGTTCACCATAATAAAAACAAAAGCGCCCAGAAGCACGACGCCCTGAATGATCGGGTAATCGCGCTGCAGAATCGCATCCATCGCAAAACGGCCGATACCGGGCAGATCGAAAATCGTTTCGACGATAACCGAGCCATTCAGGTAACTCGACAGGTCAAGCCCGATTACAGTAACCACCGGAACCAGAGCATTGACCAGCCCATGCCGGAAGAGAATGCGGGTGCGGCTCAGGCCCTTGGCGCGGGCAGTTCTGATGAAGTCCTGATTGAGCACTTCGATCATGCTGCTTCTGACGATTCGGGCCAGAAAAGCCGCGGATCTTATTCCGAGAGTGAAGGCCGGCAGAACGAAAACCAGCAGACTGTCACCGGCTCTGAAACCCGAGGTCGGGAACCAGCGCAGTTTAACTGCAAACACATAGAGAAATACCAGGCCCGACAGAAAAACCGGAATACTGATGCCGGCAACCGAAAACACGGTGCAAAGACGATCGAGCCAGCGGCCCTGAGTGATGGCACTGACAATGCCCATAACGACACCGGCAAAAATCGATACCAGCATCGCGAAAGAAGCGAGTTTAAGGGTATAGGGGAGCTTTTCGGTCAACGATTCGAGAACCGGCTTGCCGGTAACCACCGAATCGCCCAGATCGCCGCCGGCGACCCTGCTGAGATACGACCAGAAACGGGTTAGCAGCGGCTGATCGAGACCCATCTCGGACCTTATGCGGGCAAGAGTTTCGGCGTCAGCACGCGGGCCGGCGACCGTCTGCGCCGGATCACCCGGGATCAGGTAAAGAACGGTAAATGCGACAATAAGAATGCCCAGAAGAACGGGTATGGTGGCGACAATTCTTCTGAGCGTGAATTCGAGCATTGTTGAACCTTTGGGTTATGAATTTTACTGCAACAACTTACAACATGCCGGGCGTTTCATCAATCCCTGACGCTTAAAGTCAGACCTTTGTCACAGAAAAACATCGGTGAAAAATCGATATGATCGACTTTGGCGCCGGTGAGATAGCTTTCGCTGCAATGCCAGAGATAGATCCAGGGGGCCTGTTCGGCAACTCTGCGATTGATACGGTCATAGGCTTCGGCACGGCGCTGGGCATCCTGAATTTTGACCGATTCGTCGAGCATCAGATCGACTTCGGCATTCTTGAAGCGGGCGCGGTTACCGCCAGAGCCCCAGTTTTTCGAATGAAACAGCGGGTAGAGAAAGTTTTCGCCATCGGGGTAGTCGCCGAACCAGCTCATGTAAAAAGCCGGGGCTTCGCCTTTGGCAACAGCATCCTTAAGAGCGCTCCATTCCATGGGTTTGAGGTTGACAACGACGCCATGCTTTTTCAGTTCGCCCTGCAGCAGGCGGGTGATTTCGAATGCCGACTGAGATGAGCGCTGGTAGAGATCGAAAGTCAGAGGGCGGGCTTTTGAGTAACCGGCTTCCTTGAGCAGTCTTTTTGCTTCTTCAGGGTTGTATGAAAGTCCGGTTGGAGTGGTTGAATAACCTGTGATGCCGGGGGGAATGCTGCCATTGGCTGGCACAGCGCGGCCCTGATAGACGGCATTGATGATTTTTTCACGGTCAACGAGCATGTTCAGAGCTTTGCGCACTCTGATGTCGGTGAACGGCTCGGCCTGATTGTTGAAGCCAACATAAAAAACATTGAGAGCCGGCACGTCATGAATTCTGGCGGCAAATTCAGGGTCAGCCTTGAATCTTTCGTAATTGGCCGGATAAAGCTGCAGCAGATCGAGATTGCCGCTTTCAAATTCCATTTCGGCCTTCATGTTTTCGGGAATAATGCGTAGGTCGATCCTGGCAAGAGTCGGTTTAACATCATGATACGATTCGTTGGCAACCAGTTTTATATAGCTGTCGCGCACGCGTTCGGTTATTTTGAACGGGCCGGTGCCGGCGGGTTTTTCGAAAAAGCTGTGCTCATGAATGGCGGTTCTGCTTTCTGAGGGCAGAATATAACAGGCCGGCATGGTAAGCAGGCTAAGGAATGGCGCAAACGGGGTGACGAGCTTGACCGAAACTGTCTGGTCATCGAGAGCGGTGATACCGGCAACAACTTTGGTAACACCTTTCATACGTTCAGCGGCACCTTCGACCTTTTCGAGAACCCAGGTGCGTGGCGAACCGACTTCGGGGTCGAGAAGGCGGTCGAGAGAAAAAACCACATCGGCGGCAGTGAATTTCTGGCCGTTGTGAAAGGCAACATTCGGTTTGAGCTTGAAAATAAATTCTTTGCCGTCGGCAGCAACGCTCCACGATTCGGCCAGATTGCCAACCAGACGCATTTTTTCGTCGTAGCGGACCAGGCCGTCAAAAACCTTTGCCTGAACGGTGGCTTCGTTGACATCGACACCGCGGGCCGGGTCAAGATTTGCCGGTTCACTCGATAGATAGCTGGAAAAAGTACCTCTAAAACTGACCGGGTTGGTTTCGGCGGGAGCACTCTGCAGTAGACTGGCTACCAGAGCCATTATACAGATAGATACCGTCGAAAAGAGAATACGTTTCATGTTGCCACCTGATAAATAGATTTTTTTCTCTTTTCAGTTAATCGGCAGGTCAGGGCTTTTGCTTTAATTCCGCATGAATTTCTTCGCCGTTAATGGTCAGAACGGCCACTGATGCCGGCAGGCCGCCTCGTGGCAGAGTCGGGCTACCCGGGTTGATCACGAGAAGATTTTCTTCCTGATTGATCAGGGCGATGTGGGTATGCCCGTAAACCATCACTCTGGTAAGTGGTTCAACGGCGCGGCGCGCGGTGGCGGCGTTATGAGCGACGGTAAGCAACCCGCAACCGATATTTATTGAGCGGTGTGAAGGAGTATCGAAAGCTCCACTGTCGCAGTTTCCCCGCACTGCATAGACCGGAGCGATCTGCGAGAGCTCGCCGAGCAGCGCCGGCACGCCGACATCGCCGGCATGAATTATCATCTGGGCGTCAGCGAACGCTTCTTTGATCCAGTCAGGGGTATCGAGACCGTTGTGGTCATGCACATGCGTATCAGAAAGTATGCCGATCTTCATTTTCATTTTTATGGCTCCGCGGGCTGCAGAATGTTCGTTGACTAAACTTTGAGGATGGTCTATTTTTTAGAACTCGGTATAAATATTTACGCAGAATCAAAGGATTTAACAAGATGCCAGAAGCAAAAAAACCGGCGGTTAAACCAGAAATCAAAATGCCCTCGCCCGAAGAGGTCAAAAAGAAACTCGCAGAAGTCGATTCGTTTCTGCAGAAGCTGATTTTCAAGCGCTTCATCGGCACCTTCATCGACATGGTCATGATCTCTTTTCCAGTGCTCATCATCACCCTGCCCGCCTTCCTTGTTCTTCCACAGAAGCCGGTCAACCTGTTCGCCATGTTCCAATTTCTCATTTTTCTTGTGGCCGCTGTCGTAATGCTGATCAAAGACATGCCTTTTCAGCTTGGCCCGCTCGAAGGTCAGACTCCGGGCAAAAAAGCGATGAATATCAGAGTCACCGATCTGGCCGGTCGACCAATCACGCTGATGATGTCGATCAGACGTAATATCATACCGGCATTGCCGTTACTGGTTACAGCCGTTTTGCTAGCGACCTACATCATTCCGATAAGAACTATTGCTGAACTGGCGCGACTTTTCATCGTTATGCCGCTGTTTCTGGTTTCGCTGGCAGCGAATATTTTCGAGATCTACAAAATTCACACCGGCGATCAGAACCGCCGCTGGGGCGATGTCTTTGCCGGAACCATGGTAAAACATGACTGATTAATGAATCGCAATCATGCCATACTTCTTATCCTCGCGATTCTCAGCTTTCTGCTGATCAATCTTTTCATTCCTGATTCGCAGCCCGGCAGCATTTCGTCTCTCGAAGGGGTGACGCTGGCCAATATCAACGGGCAGCAGTTCAGACTCGCCGGGCAGTTTACCGAAAAGCCGATGCTGCTGGTGTTCTGGTCGGTCACCTGTGGCACCTGCATTGAAGAGATTCCTTTTATCATACGCCTGCACGAAACCCTGCAAAGCCGCATGACGGTGATCGGGTTGCATCCGCCGGGCTTTCCGCTGAAGAAGATTCAGCGTTTCATCAAAAAATTTCCGCAGCAGATTCCATATCTGGTCGCCATCGACGAACAGAGCACTCTGATCCGCAATTACAACGTCAGCGTTCTGCCGCGCACCCTGCTGATCGACCGCCAGGGCAAGATTCTCTACGACCACCTTGGCTACGACCCCGCCAAAGAAAAGGAAATCGAAGATGCCATCAGCAAACTTCTGTAAAACCCTGCTCGCCACTCTGCTGGTCTGCCTGTTTTCGGTCTCACTGCAGGCCTCGATGCCAGTAATCAGCTCAGGAAACAGCGAGCCATCGCGCCTGCTTCAGCCCGGCACGCCGGCGCCAACCTGTCGCCTGACCGACACGGGCGGCAGCGAACAGACTTTTCCCGCAGCCGGCAGCTGGAACATCATTTTCTACTGGTCACTGTTCTGCCATTCATGCCTTGAAGAGATACCCGAAGCCCAGAACCGCATCATGGCACTAAATCGACCCGATCTCAAAACCTGGTTCGTTTCGCTCGACACCGAAAAAATGCAGAAAGCACTGCTCAATTTTTGCCAGAAACGCGACCTGAAGCTGCCGGTGCTCATGGAAAGAGTTGCCTCTGACACATGGGTAACCGCAGATCAGTGGGGCGTTGTGTCGACACCGTCGGTTTTTGTTGTTGCGCCAGACGGCAAAGTCGCGTATTCTCATCAGGGGCCCAGCGATTTAGACGAATTCTTTGCAGGCCTGGCCGCGATGGCCGCATCGGGTTCAGCCGATCTGGCCGGCGAGAGGTAAGATGTTCGAAAAAATTACAGTCATCGACAACCATGAAATGCTGCTCGTGTCACAACGGGCGGTTTTTATGTTTATCGGTTTTCTGCTGTTGATGACTTTTGCACTGATGAGCTTTTTTCTCTGGGCCGATTTCGACTCTATTCTCGGGCGCAAGCACCTGGCGATGAAAGTTGGTCAGACCAGCATCAGTCTCGCAGAACTCAAAAAGATTCAAAACGTATCCGGAATCAGGGCAAAGAAACTTTCTGAAGCAGCCTTTGCCACCGACTTTTTCGAAACCCTGCTGCTGGCCGAAGGCGCGCGCCAAAACGGCCTCGACCGCAAGCCAGAATTTCAGCAGAAAATCACTGATTTTGCTGCAGCCGGCAGAAATGACACCGATGACGATGCGGTCGCCCGCGCCGCCTTTCTTATCGAAGAGCTTGCCGAAGCAGAGCGCCAGCATCTTTTCAGCCAGCCGGCAGCGACTGCGAACGAAACTGAAACCACCGGCATGCCCATTACCGCAACACCGAGAGTGCGGCTGCATTTAAAGACAATTCTTATCGCTGATGCTGCCTCGGCAACCGAAATTCTCGCACAGCACACAAGCGGCACCAGCTTTGCAGAACTCAACGCCAGTCACAGCATTTCGCTGTATAAAGGCGTTGGCGGCGATATCGGCTGGAAGTCGGAAACAGATCTGCCTGAAGGCGTATTTGCAAAACTTCTCGACCGCGAGCCGGGAGTTCTGACTGAAGGGTTTTCCGATCAGGCCGGCACTCATCTTTATCTGGTCAGCGCCCGCCCCGAAGAAGATCCGGCAGTCGCTACCCGCTCACAGCGTGAACAGAAGCTGCGCGAAAGCCGTAAGTCAAGATTAATGCGGCATCTGATCGAACTGAGAAACAAGATCGACTACTGGATAAACCCGATTTTGCAGATAAAATGCCAGGTAACCCCCGGGCAAAAAACCCCTGATTCTGCCGAAAACCGTTAAGGAGCCCTTTTCTATGGACAAGAAATCGCGCAAACATTATTTGATATTGCCATCCTATCAGATCAGACTGGTGGCGTTCATGTCACTGGTGCTGTTTATTGGCTCGATTCTGCACGGTTTCTTTCTCTACCGCATCACCAGCAAAAACATCCAGGAAGGCTTTCTGTCAGCCCACAACCGCCTGCGCTCGACCTGGGAAATATTAAAACCGGCCATCATTGTCACCAATGGCCTGAGTTTTCTGCTGATGTCGGTAATGCTGCTGATTCTGACGATTTTTATCTCGCACCGCCTGATCGGGCCAATGTTCAAAGTTGCCGGGCAGCTCAAGAAAATTTCGGCCGGTAATCTGCAGCACGCCTCGCTGCGCCTGCGTGAAGGCGATGAGGGGCAGGTTCTCTGCGAAGCGGTCAACGAACTGCAGGACAAATACCGCCAGCGCTTCATCAAGCTGCGTAAACTGCGCGCCGGCCTCGATGAAGGCAAACCAGACCCTGAACAGCTGAAAACCCAAATCGACGATATTCTCGGCGAAATCGAACTCGACGAAACCAGCCAGGCATGAAACCGACCTCTGCGAAATTCAAGCTGCTCGCCACCTTCGGGATTGGCATTCTGTTTGCGACAGTTGCATCAAACAACAGTCTTTTTGCCGCCGATCATCAGAAAATGGCCGAAGAAACTGGCTGTTTCACCTGTCATTACATGCCGCCAGAGACAGGGCAAAAGGCAACAACCGCCGAAACCAGAGTTGACCCGCGCCTGAAAAAGGGTGCCGGACAATGGTGTGTCAGTTGCCACGCCATGGAATCGATGACCCTGCACCCGACCGGCATAAAAGTAACTGCCGGCACAGGGCTGCCACTCGAAGACGGTGAGTTCATGAGCTGTCTTACCTGCCATTCACCGCATGCCGCACCAATAGCTTCACAACCATGGGCTCCGCTGGCGATCAGCCCGAGCAGCAACGACAGCTTCAGCACTTACCTGCTGAATCACCCAAATAATGAGGGGCAGCTGTGCGCAAAATGCCATCCGGCCGGCACTGATATTTTTCAGGGCAGCATGCACAGCCCGAAAGCTTTCGACAACCGCAATTACGCAGGCTCAGAGTCATGCAAAGAGTGTCACCTCGACATCTACGACCAGTGGAAAATAAGCCCGCACGCTCGCATGACGCGACGTTTCAGAAACCTCGACACCCAGAAGGAAATTCCGATAGAAGATCTCGGAGTGCCGCGTGAAAAAATCGCCTGGGTACTTGGCTCACACTATGTTCACCGTTTTGTCGCCGAAGCCAGCGGCACCCTGGTTGTGCTGCCAAAAATCTGGGATCTCAACAAAAAAGAATGGCTGCCGGTAAACGATTACGGCTGGCGATCACGTTACTGGCTCAAACAGTGTGCCGGCTGCCATACTACCGGCTTTTCGGCCGAAAACGACAGCTTTGCCGAAGCCGGAGTCGGCTGCGAGGCCTGCCATGGGCCAGGTCTGAATCACATCAGAACCAGATCGCCAGAGTATATAACTTCTTTAAAAAGCATGACACCCGAGCGCCAGGAAATGATCTGCACTTCATGCCATACCTCCGGTATCGACAACAGCGGGCAGTATAACTTTCCGGTCGGCTACAGGCCCGGTGACAACCTGATGGACTTTTTCTCGGGTCTAACACCCAAACCCGGCCAGTCACCAGAAAATTTTCACGGCGACGAAACCTACGAAGACCGCAAACGTCAGTGGGAATTTTTAAAATCACGGTTTTTCCTGGCAACCGGTCTCACCTGTGATTACTGCCAGAATTTCCGCGATATCAAAACCGAAAACAACTCGCAGTATCTGAACCAGGATCAATACTGCCTCACCTGCCACACAGACCAGAAAGACCACCCGCCCGAATCGCCCGGCACCAACTGCATTGTCTGCCATCAGCCGACCCGGCATCTGAACGGCCGCCTTTCGGTTCACGACCATCGCTTCAAATTCGAATAACCCACCAGCGACTTTTACTTTTTGCGGCGTTGTACTTTGGTGGGTGATGTGCTAGTATCGTTGGCAAGATGCAGGTTCTTTTGCTCGCAACACTGGCCGGATACGTGCTGGCAACCTTCTTTCGCGTCAGAGAAAAGGTTGCCGGTCAATCATTTCGGCACCACTCAACTTTTTCACTGGCACTGGGGCTGACCTGCAACGCGATTCTCGCCTTTCACAACTACACCAGCAGTGAGTTGCATCTGAACTATGAAACTCTTTTCATTGCCGGGTCGTTGAGTCTGGGTATAACGACCGCAATCATTGAACATGGGCTCAAGGAAACCTTTTTCAGCATCTTCAGCCTGCCCGGAAGCGTTGTATTGCTCTTCTGTTCGACCTTCGCCGACGGAACTCTTGCCGGCGGGCAATTTGCACAGCGCTGGTTCGCAGTGCATCTGCTGCTGTCGATTCTTGGTGAATGTTTCTTTCTTATCGCGGCCATTTCATCGGTGACCTATTTTTACGTGGTAAGAAGGCTGAAAAAAAAGAACCGGCTGCGCGCAGTCTTCTTTTTTCCGCCGCTCAACAGGCTCGACGACCTGACCTGCAAACTGATCAGCGCCGGGGTAATTTTCTTTACCGCCGGTCTGGCAGCGGGCTTCTATGGCAACTATTCATATTTCGTCAGCTTTAGCCCGAGCTTCAAACATCTGTTTGCCCTTGCGGTTCTGGCATTCTACACTTTTATCATCATCGCCCGCAAACCTCTTAAAATCACCGGCACGCGTCTCGCGACGCTGGCCATTGTCGGTTTTTTCCTGTCGCTTGGCCTGATTACGCTGCCCAACAATCAGGAACACTGGCAGCCAATGCTGAAGCAGACGCAGGAGGCAGGAAAATGAGATATATGCCTCTGTTCTTCGACGTGACAGGCCGCGATGTTCTGATTATCGGCGGTGGCAGGGTAGCACTGCGCCGGGCCCGGCAGTTTTCTGATGCCGGCGCCAGACTGACTGTGGTCGCACCTGATATTCTTTCTGAATTCAGCAACCTGCCGGCAACGACTTTGCTCTGCCGGGGTGCGACAACCGAAGACCTGCAGGCAGAATTCATATTTGCAATCATTGCCAGCAGCAATGCGACGGTAAACGCTGCCATTGCCGCAGCCTGCCGCGAGAAGAAAATTTTGTTCAACCGCTGCGACAGCTTCAGCGACGGTGACTTTATCGGCGGCAGCCTGGTGACAAAAGGCGACATCATCTGTTCAACAATTGCGGGTGGCGTGCCGGCGGTTTCAAAATATCTGCAGAGCAGAATCGATGTCCTGATTCGCCCGGAACTGGTTGAACTGACCGCTGCTCTCGCCGAAATAAGACCACAGATAAAAGCTTCAGGGCTGCCCGAAACCGCCAAAGCGGAACTTCTAGGCAGATGGGTCACCGATGAGATTCTCGATCGCATAGCAAGCGAAGGCATCGAAAAAATACGAGAGGAGATAACTGCATGTCTCTGATCGTATTTGGGCTCAACCACAAATCGGCGCCGGTTTCTATCCGCGAAAAACTGGCCCGTATCTGCGAAGTCAGAATTCCTGACGTTGACGCCTGCAATCTTGAAGCGGTGCCGGTCTATACCTGCAACCGCGTCGAAGTTTACTATTCCGGGATTCATGGCGAAGCGAGAAAAAGCTTTTCAGCACTACTGGCCGCCAACCAGATCAACTTCGAAAATCTGGCGGGCTATTTTTACGAACATGCTGACGAAAACGCGGTCGGACACCTTTTTTCGGTCGCTGCCGGCCTTGATTCAATGATTTTAGGCGAAAATCAGATTCTGCATCAGATAAAAGAATCATACAAACATTCGACCAGTGAAGGCTATGTTGGCAAGCAGCTGCATCGCCTTTTTCAGAAAGCTCTTGAAGTCGGCAAAAAGGTACGCAGCGAAACCGCCATTTCCGAAAACCGTGTTTCAATAGCCTCTGCGGCCGTCGATCTGGCCAGAAGTATCTTTGGCCCACTCAAGGCATCAAAAGCTCTGATCATCGGCGCCGGCGAAATGGCAAGTCTGGTTGCCGTGCATCTGCGCGAAAATGGCGTTAAGAGTATGTTTTTTATCAACCGCACCCTCAGCAGCGCCGAAGAACTGGCCGAAAAATTCGATGGGCAGGCCCGGGCTTTTGAACAGCTCGACAAACTATTGCATGCCTGCGATATCGTCATTTCGTCGACGGCGGCGCCAACTGCAATAATCAGCCGCGAACGCATGGAAAAGGTCATGGCTGCCCGCAGCGAACGGCCGCTGTTCATCATCGATATTGCGGTGCCAAGAGATTTTGAGCCTGACTGCCAGAACATCGGCAATATCTTCCTTTATGATGTCGACGATCTGCAGAACGTGGTCAACGAGAATATGTCACAGCGCAAGGTGGAAGCTGAGAAGGCGAAAGCGATCGTTCACTATGAAGCTTCGCAGTTTCAGATTTCATCTCAGGCTTTTACCGTCGTACCGCTTATCAGAAAGCTGCGCGAACAAACAGAGGCGCTACGTATCGCTGAAGTTGAAAAGTTTGCCGCCCAGCATCCAGAATTGAGCGAAGAGCTCAAACAGGCCTTCGATCAGTGCAGCAGGTCGCTGATGGCCAAATGGCTACACGGGCAGATAGTCGCGCTGAAAAATCAGGGATCGGCCGATCTCGATCAACTCCGGATGATGTGCGAAATACTTGGCCTGTCACCTGACTGCCTGCCGGAATCGCCTTTGCGCAGCCTGCCGGAAAATCAGAGAAAGCGTGAATCAGCATGAGAATACGTTACGGAACCAGAGGCAGCAAACTGGCACTGCATCAGACCCGCCATGTAATTGGAATTGCCAGAAACACCTGCCCTGACATCGAGTTTGAAGAGGTCGTAATCAAAACCCTTGGCGATCAGGTCACCGGCCTGCCATTGTTCAAAGTCGGCGGCCAGGGGCTGTTCATCAAGGAAATCGAACAGGCACTTCTCGAACGCCGTATTGACATCGCAGTTCACAGCCTCAAGGATGTGCCGCACGCAATTTCTGAAGGTCTCTGCCTTGTTGCCGTTGGCTGTGTTGAAGATGCCCGCGACTGTTTCCTGTCAAAAAAGTATCGCAGCTTTTCTGAGCTGCCGCCAGGAGCGGTGGTCGGCACATCGAGTCTGCGGCGCCGGTCTCAATTGAGCGTCATGCGGAGTGACCTCGTGTTTTCTGATTTCAGAGGCAACCTCGACACCAGACTGCAGAAACTTGCCGACGGTGAAGTTGACGCGATCATTCTGGCAGCGGCCGGCCTCTTGCGTTTCGACTGGGCCGACAGAATCGGCCATTATTTTGCCATCGATGCGATGACGCCCCCTGCCGGTCAGGGCATTCTCGCAGTGCAGTGCCGCTGCGAAGACATCGACAGACTGCGGCCGGTTCTGCAGAATTTTGCCAGTCAGCAGGCCGAAGTCAGAGCAGCCGCCGAAAGAGCTTTTCTCGCCGAATTGCAGGGCGGCTGTCAGACCCCGATGGCGGTTCACGCTGATGTCAATGGCAACCAACTCATTCTGCACAGCTTTATCGGCACGCCTGACGGCAGGCAGACTCTGCGCCGAACGCATACAGGCACGATCGAACAGGCTGCCGAACTTGGTCGGCAGGCTGCCGCAGAAATCATCACCGCCGGTGGCCGCCAATATATTCAAGCCCAGACATCTCCAGAACCAGCAAAGGAAAGCCCCATGCCCAGCTCAGCACCTTCAGCGCCCAATGTTTTTCTCGTCGGCGCCGGCCCGGGTGACGCCGGTCTGATAACCGTGCGGGGTCTCGATCTGGTAAAGCGCGCCGATGTCATCATTTACGACCAGCTCGGCACCGCCGCGTTTCTTTCGCAGGCAAAGCCCGAATGCGAAATGTATGATGTCGGCAAGTTCGCCGGCAATCACAAGGTTACTCAGGACGACATAAATGCCCTGCTGGCGAAGAAAGCAGCTGAGAAAAAGCTGGTTGTGAGGTTAAAAGGCGGCGACCCCTTCGTTTTTGGCCGTGGTGGTGAAGAAATGCAGTATCTGATCGAACGCGGGCATGCGGTTGAGGTCGTTCCGGGCGTAACTTCAGCCATATCGGCCCCATGCTATGCCGGCATTCCTATTACTCAGCGCGGTTTTACCGCCTCGCTTGCGATCGTCACCGGCCACGAAGCCGAAAAAGAAGGTTCTGATCTCAACTGGCAGGCTTTAGCCGGCATCGGCACCGTAGTTTTTCTCATGGGCGTCAAAAATCTACCGCAGATCTGCCAGAATCTGATCGCGGCCGGCCGCGCACCCGAAACCCCTGTAGCGATGGTGCAGAACGGCACATTGCCGACTCAGCGCACGGTAACCGGCACACTGGCAACCATTCCTGAAATTGCGGTCAAAGAAGGCGTTCAACCGCCGGCAGTCACCGTGGTCGGCGAAGTGGTAGCCCTGCGCAGTCAGCTGGCCTGGTTTGAGAAACGGCCATTGTTTGGCCGGCGGATAGCGGTAACCCGTTCCAGGCTCCAGGCCAGCAGCCTGGTTACCGAACTGCAGTCACTTGGCGCCCAGGTCCTTGAGTGCCCGACGATAAAAATCGTTCAACACCAGAGCAGCGACGCCTTCAAAAGCTTTCTCGCCCGCAGCAGAGAGTTCGAGCACCTGGTATTCACTTCAGTTAACGGCGTTACAGGCTTTATTGAAGCGTTACATGAACAGAAACTCGATCTGCGTTTTCTTGGCGGCAAAAAAATTGTCTGCATCGGCCCGGCGACAGCGGCTGCGTTTATCGATCGTGGTATCAACCCTGATTTTGTGCCTGAGACTTATGTTGCAGAATCGTTGTTTCCGTGGTTTGAAAAACTGCCAGCGACTGGGGTTGCCATTCTGCGGGCCGAGAAAGCCCGCGAAGTTCTGCCACAGACACTGGCTCAACTCGGTCACAGGGTTGAAGTCGTGCCGCTCTATCACACTGAATACGACAAGCCCGACAGCAGCGAAATAATTTCGGCTATCAAAGAGGGCAGACTCGACATGATAACCTTTTCGAGCTCTTCAACGGCAGAAGGTCTCGCCAGCCTTCTCGCAGACAGCGGCATCGACCCGGTCATGATTCCGGCGGCGGTTATTGGCCCGATCACTGCTGAAACCTGCCGAAAAATCGGTTTCACCATCAAAGTCGAAGCCGAAGAATTTACCATTCCCGGTCTGATAAAGGCCATGCAAAGTTACTTTGCCACGTCAAACAGGTAATTGCCATGATAAACATCAGTAAAATCTATGCCAGTCATTCAACAACCGGCGACCCCTTGCGCTATGGTCACCAGCACCAGGGCCAGGTCGGTCATTCGCACCATTTCAAGGGGCATCAGACAGCAAAATCGGCCTCAGAGCGACGCCCGGTCGTGGTCTGGAACATCTCGAAGCGCTGCAATCTGAAGTGTATTCATTGCTACACCAACTCCGACTGCAATCTCGCTCCTGATGAACTGAGCTTTGCCGAAGGGCAGGCGCTGATGCAGGATCTGGCCGATTTTAAAATTCCGGCTCTGCTGTTCAGTGGCGGCGAACCCCTGATGCGCTCTGACGTCTTCGATCTGGCGGCCTATGCGGTCAAATGTGGCCTGCGACCGGTATTGTCGACCAACGGCACTTTAATTACCCCGCCGGTGGCGCAAAAAATCAAGGATATCGGCTTTATCTACGCCGGCATTTCGCTCGACGGCATTGGCAGTACCAACGATCATTTCAGAGGGGTTGCCGGTGCTTTCGGCAAGGCCATGGACGGTTTCAGAAACTGTCTCGCGGTCGGGCAGAGGGTTGGGCTGCGCCTGACTTTAACCCGCCAGAATGTTCGCGACCTCGACCAGATTTTCGATTTCCTTCTTGAAGAGAAGATACCGCGGGCCTGTTTCTACCACCTTGTCTACTCAGGGAGAGGTAAGAGCGAAGACGATCTTACACATCAGGAGTCACGTCAGGCACTCGATGTTATCTGCCGGCGAACCCGCGCTGCAATAGAATCCGGCGTCGATCTCGACATTCTTACCGTTGACAATCATGTTGATGGCCCCTACATATACCTTAAACTGCTGCAGGAAAATCCTGCAAAAGCGGAAGAAATGCGCAAACTGCTCGAATGGAATGGGGGCGGCGCCTTTTCGACCGGCGTCGGTATCGGCGACATCGACTGGGCCGGCAACGTTCACCCTGACCAGTTCTGGCAGGATAAAACCTTTGGCAACGTGCGTGCGCGCAAATTTTCTGAGATCTGGCTCGACACTTCAGACGAGCTGATGGCCGGCCTGAAAAACCGCCTGCCGCTGCTCAAGGGAAAATGCGCAACCTGCCGTTTTCTCAAAATGTGCGGCGGCTCGCTGCGTGTCAGAGCTTTCAGAGTCTACGACGACCCCTGGATGCCCGACCCCGCCTGCTATCTGACCAATGACGAAATCTCGCCCTGAATAATTCAAAGAAGCGCAGGGGCAGGTTTTCACCCGCCCCTACGCTTTTCACCAGAAAGTGCCGATAGACCTGATATACAATTATCAGGAGCGCAGGCAAATGCAGATCGCGGGCATCATTCTGGCAATGCTGCTTTTTTTTGGCGGCTTTCTTCTGGCGCAGGCAATCTTTTTTCATCATACCGGCCGTACATTCTGGCGCGCCATGGTTCCGGCCGCGTTTCGTTACACCCTGCTGCCACGCGACGGTGTACAGCTCGATTCATTCATGGTCATGGAAGAATATGCCGCTCTGCTGTTAATGGGCGCATTTCTCATTCTGCCAATGATTGCCCTCAGCGTCATGGGCTTTTTATCGTTCTTCTGATTCCGTAATAACTGAGGCAGACATGCTGTTTGCAAAATTTCTGACCAAACAGTAAAAAAATTACCTGACATTGTTTAGTTCTTTTACCAGAAGCTTTCTGCAAACTTTTTTCAGGCGCGCAAACCTGTGTACAGAGCTAAAACCTGCATTAGCAGCGAAATCTTTTTTTAGAAAAACTTCTTTTTTTTGTTGACTAATAAAAACCCCTTATGCTAATTATGGTTTGCACAATTACCTTAGGAGGATTTGGTTTTAATGAAAAAACTTTTCGTTCTGTTTCTTCTCGTAGCTCTCGTCCCGTTCACAGTCGGTTGCGGCCTTTTTGGCGACAATGACGACACCAGCGCAGTAAATTTGCCCACCCTCAGAGCTTCTGTAACCGGCATGTCTGTTCCGGCCAACATTCGTGGCAATCTGGCTGCTTTCCAGGCTAAGAAAGTTACCGTTGTTATCAACGGCGTTACCCTTTCACCGGTTGCTGCAACTGAAAATCCTGCTGGCAGCGGCAAATGGGATGTAGATTTCCAGGCTCTTGTAGATGCAGTAACTATCGCTGCCATCAACACTCTTGGCACTGTCAATGTTGAAGTTAAAGTTAACGGCGTAACCACCACTTCAGTAGCTGTTCCGGCTGCTTCTGTTGCTACCGCCAAATCAGTAACTCTTCCTCTCACTGTTGCTGGCGTAATCGATACCACTGCCGTTAAAGTCGGTGGCGAAACCGTTCCGGCCACTACTGACTCAACCAAAGTTGCCACCATCACTGGTGCCACCAACAACAACGTTGCAGTAGCTACCACTCAGGCTGCCGCCGTTAATGTTAACAGCCTGACCCCGGCTTTCGTAGTAACCTTCGACAAAGACGTAATTCTCCAGAACTACACCTTTGATGTAGGCGTTAAGAATGTTAACAAAACCGAACAGGACCTCACCATGAATGACATCCTGGTATCAGCCGTTGATGGTAACACCAAACAGGCTAATGTCGCCGTTCACGGTAAAACCCTGAGCGCTGGCCAGACCTACCAGATCTCAGTCCGCTGGATCAAAGCTGGCGATATGGTAGTCGGTTCAAAAACCTTCTTCATCAAAACTGCTCAGTAAGCTTTCTTAAAAAATCCCCTGCGCAAGCGGGGGATTTTTTTTTTATGAAGACAAAATTCAGAAAATTGACAAGACTGCCTAGGCAATGCAACAATGTCTTCATAAATTTGCAGGAGGATATCTTCAAATGAAAAAACTTTTTGTTCTGTTTCTTCTGGTAGCTCTTGTTCCCTTTACCGTCGGTTGCAGTCTTTTCGGCGACGACAGTGATTCCGCCTCGGTCGACATGGCCACGCTCACCGCATCTGCGACACTCCCGGCATCTGCTGGCAAACCAAGTCTTCGCGCTGCCACCGCCGACAAATTCGCAAATGTTACCATGAAAATCGGTGACGAAATTCTGACTGCGGTGTCTGAAGTACCCACAGACAATACCAATGCAACTTACACCGTGACCTTCAGCAAAATCGTCAGCACCACTGCTTATCAGGCAGCCACTACCGGAATCGTGCCAGTTGTCATAACCAGAAATGACGGCACTCAAATTAAATTCGCCGCAGACTTCAGCACTTTCTCGTCTTCGTCGCCCCTCTCAGTGTCAGTCAACGCGGCTGGCAATGTAAGCTCCACCGGCAGCATCTATTCCAGCTATGCGAAGGTTTCCAGCATCACCGAAACCAAAAACACTCTGACTCCCGAATTCACCGTTGTTTTTGACACAGATATCGTATCTGTGACGAACCCCGCAGCATTTGACGTAAAAGTGACCAGCGACACAACAACCGTAGCCGCTTCGCAGGATGATTTCAATGTAACCTATACTTCGGCTACCAAAACTATGAAAGTATCTCTGAAAAACAAAACGCTCACCGATGGAAAAACCTACACGGTTACCATCAATAAACTCGTCAGTTCATCGACTCCTCAGGTTGCTGTGCTTTCGACTTCATACACTTTCACCGTTAAGCTTACTCAGTAAGAGCTTTAAATAAAGCCTCCTCTGGCCGCAAGGCTTGGGGAGGTTTTTTATTGTTCGTAGTCTTCACTCAGGTCAACGCCTCCACTTACCTGCTTCGACAAGCGCCGATGCAGGGCTTCGCGATAACAAAGAATATGACTGTGTGACTCAGGACACAGGCGCCACAATTCGGGATTGCAGAGGGAATGTCTGATTTTTTGTCGGGAATGTTTTGCGTCGAGTGTAAAATATGATAGGATTCGGGAAATCATTAATTATAGAGGCTTGCTTTGAAAAATCTGGGTTGTTTGATCAGGAAAACCGCTTTTCGTCTTTTTATCATGGCCGGTGGCCTGGCCATGTCTCTGACTGGTGCCTGGAGTGCCGAACCATGGGAATTGACGCCGCCTGGTGGCGCCGACATCAGGCAGAATGTCTTCATCAGACAGGAGCATCTGGAACTGCATGTGCCAGAATCATTCGAGGGCCGCACAGCGATTGAACGCAGAACTACCGGCGGTTTCGAATACAACCGTCTGGTTCGTTTCGCACACAGCGAAAGCGATGTCGAACTGCGTGGGCGGTCGACCGTTTTTGATTTCAATTATAAAAAAGACGTTCTCGATATTCAGGTCTTCAGATCGAAGCAGATGCAGCCCGGCGTCAATTCGTGCATGGACTGCCACGGCGGCGAAATCAAAAGAACCACAGCCGTAATCGGTATCGAAAAAACAGAACTCGACCCGAAACCTTATCGTCGAGGCTTTACGACTGTCTATCTCGACGAAGCCGAGTCATTCTCATGGCGCGCTGAGGTAAATCACTGGCTCAGCCCGAACCTCATGCTGAAAGGCGAAGTCAAAATGGGCAAACTCGAACAGGGTCGCCACAACCTCGATGCCACCAGCATGACCCTCGGCCTCGGCGGCAATACTCTGCACCGGCTCACCTGGGCCGGCGACCTGAATTTTTCCAAGGTCGAATCATACTCGATGCGCAAAACTTTCACAGGCAAAGTAAACTATCGACTTTTCCATGGTCTCAAACTCACGGTCGGTGGCGCTGCATTCCTCGATGGTTACACCCAGTATGGCACCGAAATGTCGGAAATGGGCCTCATGACCAACGGCCTCGCCAAAGACAGCCCTGAGCTGCTGCCGACCCTTTTCACCCGCCTTAAAGACGACCAGTTTGGTTACTGGCACTTTGGCGTCGAATACGAACATAAGTTCTAGACAAGATTACCACCCCGGCCCTTCGACAAGCTCAGGGACCGACAGGGACCATACAAAAACCCCGGGCACCTAGGTGCCCGGGGTTTTTGTAACGAGTAAAAGTTTATTTGGCCCAGGTAATGTGGCCGGTGAGCAAAGGGTGAACGAGGTCGGCATGTGAAGGCATAACCCGCACGGCCAGACCCATTTTGCCACTTGAGGCAAGGGCGACGCCACCCTTGAATTCTGCGGTATGACCTTCCTGTTTGATCAGCTGCAGGTCGACGATATCGCCCTGAGTGATGTCGCCATCACTGACCAGCTGACCGTAGAAAGCCTGAACCAGCACATCTGAAGCCTTGAGGTTGGCCAGATACACCCTGACTTTCACATCGAGAATTTCGCCGACACGATGGGCATCGTTACCGTTGGCTTCAATGCTTTCAATTCGAACATTGCCCCAGTTGTTCCTGACATTATCGAGCCAGCCAGCCAGTTCACGGGCTCTCTGGCGATCATTAGCCGAAAGAGCACGATAACGACGATCGGCTGGAACATAGAAACGGTCAGTATATTCGCCAACCATGCGGTTGGTGTTGAAAACCGGGTTAACTTCCTTCATACACTGCTTCATCATGGTGATCCAGCGGCGCGGCAGGTTGTCACTCGAGTGATCATAGAAAGTCGGGGCGACTTCCTTTTCGAGCAGCTCATAAAGGGAATTAGCTTCAATCTCGTCCTGGTAATCGGTATTCTCATATTCTTCGCGGGTGCCGATGGCCCAGCCGATACCGGGGGTGTAAGCTTCATCCCACCAGCCATCAAGAATGGAAAGGTTGAGAACGCCGTTCGCTGCCGCTTTCATGCCAGAAGTGCCGCTGGCTTCCTGCGGGCGGCGGGGATTGTTCAGCCAGACGTCGACACCCTGAACCAGGTAGCGGGCAACAACGACATCATAATCTTCGATGAAAACGATATGGCGGCGCAGGCGTTCATCATTGCTCTCTTTCACGATTTCCTTGATGAAGTTCTTGCCTGGCTCGTCTTTCGGATGTGCCTTACCGGCAACGATAATCTGAATCGGGCGATCTTTGTTGGTGAGAATGCGAATCAGGCGATCTTTGTCTTTGAACAGCAGGGTTGCACGTTTATAAGTCGCAAAACGGCGGGCGAAACCGATCGTCAGATATTCAGGGTTGAGAACTTCCTGGGCGCGGGCAATCTCGGAAGGAGGGGCATTGCGTGCCTTGAGCTGCTTTTCGAGACGGCTGCGGGCGAAAGCCACCAGGCGTTCGCGGCGGCGTTCATGTGTGCGCCAGAGTTCTTCCATCGGGATCATGTCGATTTTTTCCCAGACGGTCTGATCGCCGGGATTCATGACCCAGCGGGGGCCAAGATAGCGGTCGAACAGAGCTGACATTTCCTGCGAAGCATACGAACGGGTATGAACGCCGTTGGTGATCGACTTGATCGGGATTTCCTGGAAAGGAACGGCCGGGTAGAGATTGCCCCACATTTTGCGTGATACATCGCCATGCAGCTTGCTGACGCCGTTGGCTTCACCACAAAGATTGAGTGCGCAGACCGCCATCGAGAAACCGTCGCCCTTCGGCGTATTGGCCTGCCAGCCGAGATCAAGAAATTCCTGCCAGCTGATGCCAAGCTTCGAGTAATACTGAGAGAAATATTTTTCCATCAGTTCTTTCGAGAACACGTCGATACCAGCCGGAACCGGAGTATGGGTCGTGAACACGTTACCGGATCTCGTAAGTTCAAGAGCTTCCCTGAAGCTCATCTGATGTCTTTCCATGGCGACAGCGATTCTTTCGAGAGCCAGGAAAGCTGAATGCCCTTCGTTCATGTGGTAAACGCATGGGTGCAGGTCGAGGGCATGCAGGGCGCGCAGACCACCGATACCGAGAACCAGTTCCTGCATGATGCGGGTTTCGGTGTCGCCACCGTAAAGTTCACGGGTAATCCAGCGGTCGCCGGCAGAATTTTCGGGAGTATCAGTATCGAGCAGGTAAAGAGGCACACGACCGACCTGAAGTTTCCAGAGCAGACAGAAAAGAGTTCGGCCTGGCAGCTGCACGTTAATCTTCATCTGGTTGCCATTGGCATCGAGTAACGGCACCAGCGGCATGTTATGGAAATCGTTTTCCGGGTAGACTTCCTGCTGATAACCACCGGCATTCAATTTCTGCTTGAAGTAACCGACGCGATAGAGCAGACCGACGGCAACCAGGGGAATCCCAAGGTCAGAAGCCGACTTAAGGTGATCGCCGGCGAGCATGCCGAGACCGCCTGAATAAAGGCGTACACTTTCGGTCAGGCCGAATTCGGCTGAATAATAGGCAACTACGGGTTTATCATTGTAACCACCGTGGTTTTTGGCATACCAGGTCTGGTGATCATTCATGTATTGCTGGAAGCTTTCATAAACACGCTGCAGATTAGCGAGAAAAGCTTCGTCGCGGGCCTTTGCCTCGAGCCGTTCCTGCGAAATGGCGCCGAGCATTTTAACCGGGTTGTGATAGGTTTCTTCCCACTGAACCGGGTCAAGGCGACGCCAAAGGGCTATGGCTTCGGGATTCCAGCACCACCAGAGGTTGTAAGCAAGGTCCTTGAGGGGGGCCAGCGGCTCCGGCAGACTTGGAACCACGATAAAGGTTCGAATAGGCTTCATTAAGTGAGGGCCTCCTGCGAAAAAAAATTAGGTGTGCACTTTATACCATTAGCTGACCAAAATCGCAAGCCTTATGCACCACAAACCCGGGGCAACTCGCGAAAAATCACAGTTTACCGGGTGTTCAAATCCCCACAAAAACTGCACCCGCAAGACAATTTTCACCCCGATTCGGTGCACAAACTGTTCAAAAAGTAATCAGTTAATTGAATTCTTCATGAATAAAGCCGAACCGATGCAATGACCCGCACTATCAGCCGGGTGCCGCTTGTCGCTTTCCTGGTTCACGCGGTATAAAAGCTTTCTGCTTAAATGCTTTTTCATTGTTACCACGCAGCCTGTGCCGGCGACGGCAAAGCTTTAAGAATTTGTGATTTATCTGTGTCTATCTGTGTTTATCCGTGTTAATCAGTGGCCGTAGCGGTGGCCTGCCCGCGTTTATCGGTGGCCGAGCTTGCGGATAATGAAATCGGCATCAGCTCTGATTACCCCGGCCAGCGCTGAAAAATCAGGCGCAGCGTAAAACCTGGCGACCGACGCATCGATAGCGAACTCATTCGACACTGTGATCAGCCACTTGAGACTGCCAGAACCGCCGAGGTCGAACACGCTCATGTAATCACGGTGTCTGACGACGATACGCCCGCTGACGGCCTCGTCGAGCTGCAGAAGCGGAAAATCATTTTCGTTTGCGAGACCACGGCCATATGAGCCCGAGAGACTGATGCCCATCTGCTCACAAATGATTGGTAATAGGTCGGCATGCGTCGTCGGCGAATTGACATGACGCGGTGCAACACCAGCGCCAACAAAAAAGGCGGGGGCCTCGAACTGCCTGACGTGTGGTCCGGTTGCGTGAGCGGTAAATCCAGATTCACCCAGTGACTCGCCATGATCGCCGAAAATAACGAAAAGCGTGTCAGCAAAACGCCCTTCGGCTTCGGCCTGGCGCAGAAATTCGGCAAGTACACGGTCAGTGTGGACAGCTGAGTTGGCGTAGCGATTATTCAGACCGGCAAAATTTTCGCCATCTGGCTGCATGAGAAAAAGGTTGATTTCTTCAGGGATTACCGGCCGATAGACTTCGCTTTCGGGCGGATAATAATAGTTATAATGCATATTATATAAATAAGCATGAATAGCCTTATAACCTGGGCGGGCGAGTTCTTCGCGCAGTTTTTCAAGCACCATTGGCGTATTTTTCCATTTCGGTTCGGCAGAAACTTCAATGGTTCGATTGCCCCAGAAATTCGAGCCGGGCATGTTTATTTTTTCGGGCTTGATCAGCAGAGTTGAGTAGCTGGCATTTTCAAGAAGCTGCTGTAGAGGGATTGTGGTTGTCCAGCGGCCGGTATAGGCCAGATTGATCGGAAAAGAACTGCGAAAAATACTGTGAAAACTGCTGAAAGTAATATTGGTCACCGAAAAATGGTTTTTCAGCCACAGTCCGCGAGCTGCAAAGCCCTGCAGCTCATGCATCAGGCGATCAAATTCTGGCCGGCGCATACTCTCGACCGAGATCATTACCAGATTTACCGGCCTGAAACCGGGCTTGAAAGCCAGAACATTTTCAGGAAACAACTTGCTCTCGTCGAGATTCAGCTGCTGCTGCAGAAGGCCATTCAGGGCCGGTGCCTGTCGCAATGCCGGGTGATCCGGCACCGGCAGCATTCCGAGATCGAGTCTGAGCGGCAGATACTCAAAAACCGAGAGGCGCCCGCAGACCATGTCAAAGCGCAGATGGTTGACGCCGAACAGAGTTGTCACGAGCAGCAACCAGCCAAGAAGAGTAGAAACCCGTCGACGGCGGCAGGCAGAACAGCCAAGCATCAGTCTGGCGACTGGAACTGGCGCCAGCACGAGCAGTGTGATTTCGAAGATAACGGCCAGATGGCCCTTTCCGAAAAAAAGAAGGGCAGCCTTGACCTCTTCGGCCACGTGCATCAGCTGCACCAGATGGTTAAAACTGATATGAGTGCGGCCGACCGAAAAAATCATGCGGTCAAAATACAGCCAGGTGAGCAGCAGAGTATTAAAAGCAAGAATCGGCCAGAAAAAGCGGCGATCGACCGCCATAATCAGCAGCCGCTCAAAGGCATACAGAACGAGAACTGCCAGAGAAGCGCTCAGCATGACCCATTCAATGATCGAACCGGCAGCGATAGTCTGGTAAACGATTGCCATGGCCGCACCCGCCGGAAGAATGGCCGGGGCAAGCTGAAACAGACGTTGGCAGCGGCGAAGGGCGAAACAGAACAGCAGAATAAGCAGGAAACAGCCTTCGGGGCCGATAAACTTCATTATTTCGAGTGAATCCGGCGGGCCGCTGATTCTGACAATGGCCAGCAGCAGCAGCGCCATGCCGGCGATCTGCAGCAACAGCGCAAATTCATGCCATGCGGGGGTGTCGTCTGTAGTAGTGGATCGAGCTTTTACGTTCTGCATTTCTGCAATTATACCTTACGAGCCCTTTTCTGAAAATGAAAATGCCGGTTAAATAATGGCAAGGGTTGTAATGCCGGCGGGCGTTAAGTATAATACGCCCAGATGGAAAAAACACGACACTTTCTGCTGCTTCTATTTGTGCTGCTGGTGACTGCGGCTGTTGCCACAGATTTTCAGCCGGCATCAGACACTTTTGCCATTCCTGAAACACCGCCCGATATAATCATCACCGCCAACACCATGACGGTTCGTGACGGCAACGCCATTCTCGAAGGCAATGTCAAAGCCACCCGCGCCAATGATCTTCTCACCTGTAACCGGGCGCTGGTCAACAGTTCACCCCGCTGGCTGCTCGCGAGCATGACACCGAGATTGTTCAGGCGCGAAGCTCTTCCCGAGCAGAAAATCATTCGCGAAACAAATCTCGAAGCCAGAAACATCTTTTACGACAGTGATAATGGTAGATTCAGCGCCTCAGACAGCGTGCATCTGCGGATCGAAGAGCGCTCCTGGGATCTGGCGACCTACACCTGGGCCGTAATAACCTCTGATGAGATGCTTGGGTTCCGCGACAGCAGCCGTATGATTTTCAGCGGCAACGTCAAAGTGCGCGACCAGGAAAATTACGGTTACGGCAATCGCCTCGACTATCTGAAGGAAAGATCTCTGGCGATTCTCAGCGGCAATGCCGTGTTTGAAACCAGAGAAAAGAATGCCAAAACCGGCAAAATCGAACCACGGGTCCTTAAAGGCCAGAAAATCATCTATAACACTGAAACGCGCCAGGCCGTCTCTGAATAGCCTCAATAATGCAGAAGGTTATTGCGGCAGGGGCGATTGCGGGGTATAATTCTCTGACCAGAATTCACGCAGGTTGGCATCACCACTAACAAGGAACGAACGAAGCACCAGTATATGCAGTTAAACGTAAAATATCGCGATTACATTCTCGACGAATTTCAGATTCAGGCCATCACCGAAATCGAAAACGGCCATTCGCTGGTTCTTTCGGCCCCAACCGGCTCAGGCAAAACCCTCGTCGCCGAATACCTGATCGAAAAGGTTCTCAAAACCGACCAGCGCATCATTTACACCTCACCGATCAAGGCGCTTTCGAACCAGAAGTATCGCGATTTTTCGCGTCTCTATGGCGACAAGGTCGGCATTCTGACCGGCGATGTCGTCATCAACCGCGATGCCCAGGCCCTGATCGTAACCACCGAAGTTTACCGCAACATGGCCATCGAAGACCCTGAAGCCATTGCCGATGTTTCTTACGTCATTTTCGACGAAATTCACTATCTTGGCGATATCGAACGCGGCACCGTCTGGGAAGAGTCAATCATCTTCTCGCCGAAAACCGTGCGTTTCCTGGCTCTGTCGGCCACGATTCCGAACTGCGACGAACTGGCCCGCTGGATCGAATCGGTAATCGACCATCAGGTTAAGGTTATCAGCCACAATCAGCGCGCCGTGCCGCTGTCATTTCTTTTTTATCACCAGAAGGCCCTGATGCCGTTCAAGGAACTGCGCAAGCGCATGCGTGGCGGGGCTGAAACAGAAGGCTTAAGAGATCGCCGTCAGAAAAAAGAAGGCGAGTTCAGACATTTTGATATCATCAAACAACTGCGGCAGCAGGACCGCCTGCCGCTGCTTTACTTCGTTTTCTCGCGCGCCCTGGCCGACAAACTCGCCCGTGAAACCGCCCAGAAGATGGATTTCACCTCAAACGCCGAAAAAGAACGCATCGAAGAAATGGTCGACAACTGCATCGAAAAATATTCGCTGCAGAACCTCGAAACTGCCGCCAACCTGAAAGAAGAACTGATGCGCGGCGTTGGCCGCCACCACGCCGGTCTGCTGCCACAGCTCAAAGAACTCGTCGAAATTCTTTTTGCCGAACGCACCCTGCGAGTTCTGTTCGTGACCGAAACCTTCGCGGTCGGCGTTAACATGCCGGCCCGCAGCGTCGCCTACGATGCCCTGAAAAAATACGACGGTCGCAGTTTCAGACCGATGCAGTCACTTGAATTTACACAGATCTCCGGGCGTGCCGGCCGACGTGGCATCGACAAGACCGGCTGGGTTGTGGTGCCGCATCTTCCGCGCGATCTGTCATTCGAAGAGCTGCAGAATCTTGTCTACGGCGACATTGAAAACCTGAAAAGCGCCTTCGACCTTTCGTTCAACAGCGTTCTGAACCTTTATTCCGGCCACAAAACCGATGAAGTCAGAATGATTCTCAAGCGCAATTTCGCACAGTTTCAGGCCAACAAAAACCTGCCCGAACTGACCGACAAGGTTGCGAAACTGCGCCTCGAAATCGAGCGGGTCGAGCCGCGCTGCCCTGAAAAGAAGAACGATTTCACCGATTTCATGGTGTTTTATAAAAAGAAACAGCAGCTCGAAGATACGATGCATCGACAGATGGATGACATCCGCCATGGCATGCGCGGCCGCAAGAACCGCGTTTTCCAGGAAGAGGTCGAGAAGAAATTCTCTGATTCCTATGCTGAACTTCAGTCCCAGGAAAAAAACTTCATCTGTGGCCGCTGCCACAGCCGCAGCAAATGTATTGCGCGCTATTATCAGGCAGAGCGTCTCCATAAAAAGCTCGATTACTGGCGCAGCATGCTTGAAGAGCAGGGTGAACTGCAACTGCCACTCTACGAACGCAAACTCGAACTGCTGCGCAAGCTCGGCTACATCGACGACAAGGGCCTGTTGCCACGTGGCGAGCTTGCCAGCCGTATTCATACCGAAGAAATAGCCGTCACCGAGCTGTATTTCCATGGTTATTTCCATGAATGCAACGAACATGAAGTAAACGCACTCTGCCTGTCGCTCGTTTACGAGCACCGCCGGCGTGCCACTGCCAATGGCGAACAGCCTCGGCCAGCGGCAAAAATGCCAGAAAAGATCAAAAGTGCGCGCGGCTTCATCAACAGCCTGGCCCGGCAGCACCCTTTCATCAAGCCTCTCGAAACGAGAATCTGTCACCTGATGGTTGCCTGGAGCGAAGGCACCGCCTTTGAAGACATTATGTCCATGACCGACATACCTGAAGGCGACCTGATCAGGGCTTTCAGGCAGGTTATCGACCTGCTGCGTCAGATCCGCGATGCCGTTAAAGAGAACAGCCTGCGCGACAAACTGCTCTCATGCCTGGCTTTCATCAACCGCGACATCGTTCTTGCCACCGAACTCAGAGACTGATTCAATGCCGAACGCTGCCACCGTCAAAAGCCTATCGCCGGAACAGACTCTGGAAACAGCTGCCAGCCTGGCCGGCCAGTTTCCAAAGTCACTGGTGCTGCTGCACGGTTCGCTTGGCGCTGGCAAAACCTTGTTTGCACGTGGCTTCGCTCAGGGATTGGGCATTAAAACCAATGTTTCGAGCCCGACCTATACGCTGATGAATGAATACCGTGGCGCGGCCGGCAGCATGTTTCATCTCGACCTCTACCGCGTCAACTGCTTCGAAGAAGTTGTCGACATCGGGCTTTTCGAGATTCTCGACGCTGGCCAGCCCTGCTTGATCGAATGGGCCGAACGGGTGCCAGAACTCGATCGCCTGCCACATCTCGACGTGCGCATCAGCTGTTTTGACGAAGACCACGAGCACCATCGGCAGATAGAATGGCAATGGAAGGACGGGCAGGAATGAAATACCTGTTTATCGACGCTTCAGAAAACAGCACTTTTGCCCAGACCGGCAATGCAGCCGGCTTCAGGTCGCAGGTTTTTGCCACTGACCGCAATTTTGCCGCCAGAATCACAAATATCTGCGACGAAATGCTGCAGAACGCCGACATGACTTTTGCCGATCTCGATCTTCTTGCGGTCTGCACCGGACCCGGCAGTCTTACTGGCCTCAGGGTCGCTGCCGCCTTTCTGAGAACCGCGGCCATGCTGGCCAACAAACCACTTGTGGGCATCAGCATCTTCGACTGGTCGCTGCAGACACTGATTGAAAAAAATATCAGCGGCCAGGTGCGTCTGGTAATGCCGACCCTCATTGATAAAGCCTTCTCGATAAACGCTGATCTTCCTGATCTCAATCACAGTCAACCAGAACTTATCGAAAGAACAACCGCAGGGGCTCAACCTGACACCTATGGCATCAGGTTTTCATACCCCGGCGTTACCAGCCTGCAGCCAGAACCGGCGGCCCTGCATAATCTGATCAACCTGAAACGCCATTCCCCTGCCCGCAGCCTGCCCGAAATTCTCAATGTTCTGCCGCTTTACGTTATTCCGTCGCAGGCAGAACGCAAATTCAAGGAAGCCTCATGATCACTCTCGGTATTGAATCTTCATGTGATGATACTTCCGTTGCTCTCGTAAAAGACGGTATCGAGGTTCTTGCGAGCCTTGTCTCGTCGCAGATCGAAATTCACCGACGTTTCGGCGGGGTCGTGCCAGAAGTCGCCTCACGCAAGCATCTCGAAGCAATTCTGCCCCTGCTGAATGAAGCAATGACGGCAGCACGCTGCGAATTCAAAGATATCGACCAGATAGCGGTAACCGCTGGCCCAGGCCTTCTCGGGCCGCTCCTCATCGGCCTGAGCACCGCCAAAGCGCTGGCCTGGCAGCTGAAGGTGCCCATGATACCGGTTAACCATATTGAAGCGCATCTGACCGCCTCATTTCTTGCCGCCGGCCGCAAGCCTGAATTTCCGTATCTCGGGCTGATCGTCTCGGGCGGCAATTCGAACCTGGTATATGTTACCGGCCCGCGCCAGTTCAAATGCCTGGCTCAGACGCTCGATGACGCGCCCGGCGAACTTTTCGACAAGGTTGCCCGCCATCTCAATCTCGGCTACCCGGGCGGCCCGGTCATTCAAAAAACCGGCGAAGGCGGCGACCCGAAACGCTACCGCCTGCCCCGCCCAATGGCCGGCAAGGGCTACGTCTTCAGCTTCAGCGGCCTCAAAACTGCGGTAATGCGCATTGTCGAACAGGAAGGCGACCGCCTCAACATGGCTGATCTCTGTGCCAGCCTGCAGCAGGCTGTTGCCGACAGTTTTGCCGAAAAAGTCGAAATGGCACTCAATGAAACCCGCGCCAGAAAACTGGTCATGGCCGGTGGTGTTGCTGCCAACCGCCCTCTGCGCGAAAAAATGCAGCAACTGGCAGACGCACACAAGGCAGAACTGCTGCTGCCGACCATTCATCTCTGCACCGACAATGCCGCCATGATTGCCGCCCACGGTTATTTCACGGCAGATACAGCGCCTGCCAACAGCCTCGAAGTTAACGCTGTCGCCAGCTGGGAAATGGGCGGCCCGCACAATTTTTAAGGAAAACGCATGCAGAACGGTAAAATAAAAGTCCTTTCAGACGACATTATCTGTAGAATCGCCGCTGGCGAAGTAGTCGAGAGGCCGGCTTCGGTAGTCAAGGAACTCATCGAGAACTCGATCGACGCCCGCGCCACCCGTATCGAGGTCGAAATCAAGGACGGCGGCCAGAAACTGATCGAAATTGCCGACAACGGCGAAGGCATGTGCCGCAGCGATGCTCTGCTCGCCTTCACTCCCCACGCCACCAGCAAACTCAAAGACGACGCCGAGCTCGAGCATATCGCTTCGCTTGGTTTCCGTGGCGAAGCGCTGCCGACCATCGCTTCGGTGGCCCGGGTATCGATGGTAACTCGCCACGAAAGTGAAGAAACCGGTTCAAAACTGCTCATCGAGGGCGGCCGTATCGTCAGCCATGATTCCGATCCTTTTCCGCGCGGCACGCGGATTCAGGTCAAAAACCTGTTTTTCAATGTGCCGGCGCGACGCAAGTTTCTCAAGAGCGTTCAGTCAGAAATGGCCCAGATTTCGGACGTTGTCTGCCATTATATGATGGGCTACCCCGAAATCGCCTTCAAATTCAGCAAAGGCAACATTCAGATCGCCGGCACCAACGGTTCGGGCAATCTGATCGACGCAATTCTCGCCGTCTACGGCCCCGAAATGACCCGCAGTCTGGTGCAGCTCAAAGAACCCGCCTCGATCGCCGGCACCGGCATGTCGCTGCGCGGCTATATTTCGCCGCCAAACCAGGCCAGACCGGCGGCCCGCTACATGACGACCCTGGTCAATCGCCGGGTAGTAAAAACTAAACTGCTGACCCAGGCGATCAACAAGGCCTGTTCGGCGTTTTTTCCGAAAGGCCGTTACCCGGTTCTCATTCTCGACCTGCGCGTGCCACCAGAAATGATCGACGTCAACGTGCACCCGCAGAAAACCGAGATCCGCTTCAAAGACGAACGCTGGGTTTTCGCCACCATCTGGGAAACAATTCAATCGAGCCTCTCAGGCCTGCGCATGGTTTCAGCGCCAGTTAGACCGGCAGAACCGACAGGGCCGGAGCCTGAGACCGCCGATCTGCCTGACTTCGACGACAGTATCGATGTCACCGGCAGCAGTCAGCAATCCTCCTCGCGCCCGTCGATTTTTACGCCACCACCGTCTTTCAGCATGCCGGCCCGCCAGCCATCAAACAGCGGCGATGCAAGAATTTATGAGCTTAAAGAAACCGAAGTCGAAAGACTCGGCCCCCACTCTGTTACACCATCGCCAGTGACCGGCGCAGCATTCGCACCGGTCGTCACCCTGCACAATCCGAGAATTCTGGCGCAGCTGAAAAATTCGTATCTGCTCGGCGAAGATGAAGAGGGTCTGTTCATCATCGACCAGCATGCGGCGCACGAACGCATTCTTTTCGATCAATACACCAGCACCTACAAAGACATGCCGGTTACCGCCCAGCCGCTGCTGTTTCCGGTGCCGTTGCGACTGCTGCCGTCTGAGCGCCTGATTATCAAAGATCAGCTGCCACAGCTGAAAAGTCTTGGGTTTTCCATTCACCAGGAAGAAGACAACCAGTTTTATGTCACGGCAGTTCCGGTTTCAGAGAAAAAAACCTCTGACAGCGAGTCGATTCAGAATGTGCTGTCTGAAGTGCTCAACGGCTGGGAAAGCAGATCGATCGCCGAAATCAAGACTGACCTGCTGAAAATGATGGCCTGCAAGGCCGCAGTCAAAGCCGGCGATCCGCTCACCGATTCAGAATGGAACAGCCTGCTCGAACAGCTGCTGAAAACCGAAAACCCATTCACCTGCCCGCACGGCCGACCAATCGTGATCAGGCTCACCACCAGGCAGATCGAAACCGGCTTTTTACGAACCTGATGCAGAAACCGGTGCTGGCGGTTCTTGGGCCCACCGCCTCAGGCAAAACGGCCCTTGCTATCGAGATTGCCCGCCGCTTCAACGGTGAAATCGTCAACTGCGATTCGCGACAGGTTTATCGTGGCATGCAGATCGGCACTGCCAGCCCGTCTTCACAAGAGCGACAGCAGGTGCCGCATCATCTTTTCAATTTTCTCAGTCCGGCCGAGAATTTCAGCGCCGCTGATTATGCGCTGAAAGCGGCTGAAGTCTGCAGAGAAATCTGGAATCGTCGAAAAATACCACTGCTGACCGGCGGCACTGGCTTCTATTACGCCGCGATCGCAGAGGGGCTCGGTGACGCCGGACAAAACCTGCAACGGGCTGAAGAACTGCGCGAAATGCTTGAATCCAGAGGTCTCGAATATATGGTGGGCATGCTGCAGCAGCTTGACCCGGCCGCGGCCGCAGGCATCGACACGAATAATTCCAGAAGAGTGCTGAGGGCCATCGAAATTGTCGAGACGACCGGCAAACCCTATGCCGAAAACCGTCCGGTCAGCCTGTTGCCGGAAGCAGATTTTTTTCCGGTGGTTGTAACCCGGCCGCGCGAGAACCTGCATCGATCCATTGCTCTGCGGGTTGAAAAAATGCTTGCAGACGGGCTAGAAGCAGAAGTCAGACAGCTGGTGAGCGAGTTCGGCCAGCAGGCACCGGGCCTCAATTCAATCGGTTATCAGGAATGGTTCGCAAATTTCAGCGGTGAAATGACGATTGCTCAGGTTAAAGAACTGATCATAATTCATACCCGGCAATACGCCAAACGTCAGGAAACCTGGTTCAGACGCAGACCAGGGGTCGCTCCGACCGACATCGGCAGTCAGCATGACTCGGCAGCAATTTTCCAGCAGATTGCTGCATTCCTTGGTCAGTTTGCGTTATAATCAAAAATACGCCGCTAAACAAATTCTACCGCTTTGCCGATTATTCTCCTTGAATTGTAATTTCACGAACGGAACTGGAGGCCAACATTGAGGGAGGCGACTGACCTTGCAATTGGCGCCGGAATCAGACGCGAACTGTCTGGCCGGCGAATTGACCTGTCAAAACTGAAGTTTCCTGTCAAGGCCGGAGTAGTGAGTCTTCAGGGCGAGCTGTGTTTTGTCGGGCTTGAAAAAACAGCTGACGAAACCGCGGTAGAACTAAAATTCATTGAATCCAGCCTGAAAAATATTCCAGGGGTCAAGGAAATAGTTTTTGAACTGACCAACTGGAGCAAAAATGACAGCGGTATCTGGGAATCAGCTTCAGCTGTCCAGACAAGCAGTGGCGGCAGCGCGCCGGTTCTCGACGGCGAAGGCATTGTCTGCCCCGACTGCGATTACGTCATCAGATTCTGCCCATGCTGCGGCAAGCCACTTGCCGGGGCAGCAAAATCTGGAGCTGCACGGCCACGCAGACCAGCCCTGCCGGTTAAGCCGATCCTGAAAAAGAAACGGCCCGCCTCCCCGCTTCTTTCACCGGTAGTCAGACCGACGGCGCCAGGCACTCCCGTGGTTGTCGCCCCCGACGCTTTAAAAAACCTGCCCGGCAATATCAGCCCGATTCAGTCTCCGTTAAAGGCCGGCGAACCCGTCGCGCCTGTCAAACCTGCAACTGTTGAAGCGCCAAAATCGCCGACAGTTTCACCTGTAAAGCCGACAGCAATGCCGGCAGCGCCTGCTGTTCCGCCGGCAGTCAAGCCCGCAATTCCGACTGTTAAGCCTGCGCCTGCAACCGGCCCCGCAGTAAAGAGCAATGTGCCGCAGCCGCCGGCCGTGCCGCACACACCGCAGGCACACCCGTCACCCCAGGAAAATCAGAATTTTCCGGGAATGCCGACGGCAGCGCCAGCTTTTGCCAGACCCGCAGCCCCGACCGCCAGACCGGCTCAGCCAACACCCGCTGCCCACAAAACAGAACAGCCGCCTGTGCCTGTCATACCTGAAAAGCCTGCAGCAGAAGAACTGCCAGCCGAAGACGATCTGGACACTCCTGATTTCAGCAAATTTGCGCTCAGCGGCGACGAATCGTCTGAAAGCAAAACCGACGCCCCTGAACTCGACAACCTTTTTGGCAGTCTGAAAGCCGAAATACCAGGCCTTGGAACCGAGGCTCCCGTTGAACCAGCCGCGCCGACTGCACCGCCACCGGCTCAAACACTCAGACAGGCCCCAATCAAGCCGGCAGCACCCGCGACTGCCCAGCCACCGAAAGCGCCAGTGCCTGATTTTAACTTTGACGCGCTAATTTCGGGCTCAGATAATGATCTTGGCCTGCCTGGTGGTGAAACAGCCGACGAACCTCCAGCTTTCGACCTTGGTTCACTCGGTCAGCTCGAACCGCAGGCACCGGCAGAAGATGAAGACACCCCGCTGCCGCCAATGCGCCCGGCCGGCGGCAAACCGGCTGCCGAAGCAAAACCGGCCGCCAAGCCGGCAGCACCGGCCCCCACCGATATTTTTGAAGATGATGACACGCCGTTGCCGCCAATGAGGCCGCAAACTCCGCCGGCAAAAGAAGCCAAAGGCGGCAAAGACCTTTTTGCCTCTCTGTTTTCAGACGGCGACCTGAATCTTGGGCTGCCCGCAGACCAGGGCTCAGGCCAAAACAAAAACCCCTTTGGAAACCTCGACCTGGAACTGGATGTTCTCGAAGTTTTCCCGAATAATGACGACGCCCCGACTCCGGCGCCTTCTCCAGCTCCTGGCAAGAAGCCGCCAGCACCAGCGAAACCTGCTCCTGCTGACGACAACCCCTTCAACCTGGACAATATCATCGACCTCGACAGCCCGGTTGAAGAAAAGTCGCCATCGAAAAAGAAAGGCACAAAAGAGCCTCTCGACCTCGATGACTTTGACATCAGCAAATTTAAACTTTAAGGAGCGTGTTGCGTCATGAAGTTCATTCACCCGGTTTTCATGCTTTTTGTGCTGTCTTATCTGTTCAAGATTCACAGGTTCGGCAAACAGGCGCTGGCGGTCAACCCCAAATCGCCCGATGCCGACCAGCGCGAAGTGTTTCTTGCTGAACACAAAAAGATCAGCAAAATTGCCGCCATTCTCTTTGCCATCGGTCTTATCGGTGGCATTTTCGGCGTTGTCCAGTTTCTACAGGTCAACACCATTTTCATGAAAACCTACGGGCACGGCTTTGTTGGCGCTATTCTTCTCGGCCTGATGCTTGCCAACATCTTTGTCGGCAACTCGATCAAAACTCTGGTCAAAGAAAAATCACGCGACAATCTGCGGCGGTTCCATTTCAGCCTTTTCTACTTTACCCTTGTCTGCTCGGCTTACTCACTTATTTCCGGGCTTGTTGTGCTGTTCAAGGGGCCGATGAGCTGAGTCACAGAAAAATTCGTCAGAATTCCACGCCTGCCTTTGCATTGCCGGGGCAGGCGTGTTAGTTTTAGGCATATCTGAAGCAAGAGGTGGTTTATGAGTCGGCAGACTTTCGTTAGAATCGGAAAACTGGTTTCACTGGCCCTGATCATTTCCGGGCATGGACTGATCAGCACGGAACCGGCTGCAGCCGCCACCCGTCGGCCGAAAGTTAAACTGCAGCAGCCGAAACAGGAAATCAGCGAAGCCTATTATGACAAAGCCTGGCGAACCTGGCAGATTGGTTCCAAAAAGGAAAAAGAAGAAGTCATCAAGTCGCTGCGTTCGATCGTCAGAAAATCGCCCGAAGAATTCATGGCCCATTACTACCTGGGAATCATGGTCGCCGAAGAAGGTTCGCCCGCCCAGGCTCTGCGACATCTCGAAACCGCGCTGGTCGGCTTCCCCAAATCTGCGGATATTCATGTGCGCATGGGTACTCTTCTCGACAGCAGCAAAAAAAGTGATCAGGCGGTCGAACACTACCGTAAAGCCCTTGAACTCGAACCAGCCAATGCGAAAGCCCTGTCGCGGCTCGGCATTTATGAACTCGAAAACAGCAACCTCGACAAAGCCTATGAACTGCTTTACAAGGCAAGGCAGGTACAGCCCGACAACCCCGATACACTGAGGGGTCTTGGTTCGATTCTCGTCGAAAAGAACAACCCGAAAGAGGCCCTGCCAATTCTTGAGCAGGCGCTGCTTTTTGACCAGAAGCACGCCGAAACGCACTGGTTGCTCGCGAGAGCCTATGAGCAGGCCGGCCAGCCGGAAAAGGCAGCCGAATATTTTGCTCTGGCAAAGAAGCTCGGCCGCCGCGACCCTGAAATGAAGGAACTGATCGGTTACGATATGGCCAGAAGTCTGGTTAAAGCAGGTAAAATGCAGGAAGCGGAAGCGGAATACAAGAATGAAATCAAAAAGAATTCTGATGCAGCCACCGGGCATTATGAGCTGGCCCAGATTTATCTTGATACCGGCCGTGAGAACGAAGCAATCGCCTCATACAATGAAGCATACAAGGCCAATAAAAAACTCGGTGACGGCATGCTGAAAGCCTCAGATATCTATCTGCACCGCGAAGAGTATGACAAGGCCGAAGAGATACTCAAACAGCTGAAGAAAGACCCAGAATATAAAGATAAAGCAGAAATGGGGCTTGAAGAGATTAAAGAAACCCGCGAGAAGCAGGAAAAGCTGCGACTCGAAGCTGAAATGGCCGACCGCAAAATGGACGATGCCGGAGTCGAAGCTAATTTTCTGCAGATGCTAAGCCTGAACAAAGATGATGCAAGCGCTCTTGAAGGTCTCGTCGAGTTTTACAAAGAACGCGGTTATTACGAAAAGGCACTGTACTGGTTCAAGCGCTTTAATAAAGTGCGACCAACTTCTGATGCGAATCGCAAAATGATCGAAAAAGACCTTAAAGACCGCAACGATCAGGATAATTTCAGCCTTTTTGGCCGCAAACTCGTTACCAAAGACTATAAAGACAACAAAGTTCTCGATAATTCGCCAATCTCCGGCAATGACCTGACAAATAAATACACCGGCGAACATACCGTCTGGCTCAAAGCACTGCCTTTGAAAGAATCGGTCATTCCTGACGACAACCTTATGCAGCTCGCCTTCAATGGCGAAAATGACCGACTGAAAGAGCTGGCATTCCTGATTCTGCTGACCCGCACCGAATATAAAAAAGACCGCCGGCTGCATGAAGGACTGATGGAATTCTACGCCGAACGTGGCCGGGTCGAAGACGCGGTAAAATGCGTCAATACTCTCAAATCGCTTGGTTATTTTACCGCTGCCGAAGCCACTGAAAAGCGCGGAAAACTGCGCGGCAAGTAAAAAACTGCGGCAGCAAGCAAAAAAGTTCTTGCAATTTGTTCATTTTTGCTAAAACTATTGGTCTGAGTTGTCGAAAGTTGAATGTAACGATTTAGACGATCAGCTCTTAGCCTGTCTAAAAGGAGTGATATGATGAAACGCGGTTTTTCGTTGATTGAACTATTGGTGGTTGTCGCCATCATCGCCATTCTGGTCGGTGTTGCGACACCCTACTACGCTGACTATGTTCGCGAGAGCAAAAGAGCCAAAGCCCTGCAGGACCTTGACGTTCTCAAACAGGCAATCGTGCTCTACAACTCACAGGAAGACCTTCCTTATCAGGGAACTATTTCAACCCAGTCCACCGAACTCGTGCCAATCCTTGGCGAAAACGATTTCAACGGTCTTCAGGGTCGTTATCTGACCTATATTCCGGTTGACCCATGGGGAAAAAACTATAAAATCGACCCGTTCGCCTGCTTTGTTTACAGCGAAGGTCCGGATTCAAGAGTCGATTCTGACGACATCAAGGATTACTACGTAAAAGATCTCGCTCTTGTGCGTATCGAATGGGAAGACACCAACAACGACCGACTCATGAATCCAGGCGATCTGCTTTACTTTGCCTTCAACAAGCCTCTGTTCGCAGAAACTTTTGTTGGCAATGATTTCAACATTTACGAAAACAATGAAATTGTCGACAGCACCGCAGTATCAGCTTCAGAAACCATTTCTCTGACATTCACCTGGAAAAACCAGCCCGCCGCCGAAACAGACGCCAGTGGCTCAGTGCTCATTGGCGAAGTCAGCGGTGGTAACGTTAAACTTGGCGTTCATTCACTTGCTCTGAAAGATGATCTTGCCATACTGCAGAAGTATATGGAAGTTCAGGTCAAACGCTCTGAATCGACTCCGACCAAAGTTGTTACCGAGATTAAAAGAAGAAACAGCAAGCCTCTGCGCTATGCAATCCGCACCAGCCCAGTAAAAATCACTCCAAAATGATCTGATTTAAACCGCGTTAAAAACCGGCTGACTATTTTGTCAGCCGGTTTTTTTATTTCAAAATATTGTCTCAGACAGAAATGACTGATTTAAAAGCTATGCAGACAATTTTATCGAAGTCTCAGCCAAGTTTTTTAAAAACATTCCCGGCAGCCATAAGGGTACGGTCGATATCGGCTTCGGTGTGGGCAATCGAAACAAAAGCTGCCTCGAACTGTGAGGGAGCAAGGTAAATGCCTTCGGCAAGCATCTCTCTGAACCAGCAGGCAAACAGCCGCGTGTCAGATTTTCTGGCTGAATCATAGTCGACAACTGGTTCAGCTGCAAAAAACATCGTCAGCATAGAGCCAAAGCGGTTGCCGGTAACTTTGATGCCGGCTTTAGCCGCAGCTGCAGCCAGGCCCTTGTCAAGCCTTTCAGATCTGGCAAGCAAACGCTGATAAAAGTCATTGTCAGCTTTGATTTTTCTGAGAGTGGCGGTGCCGGCAGCAACCGCAACCGGGTTGCCGGAAAGGGTGCCAGCCTGATAGACCGGCCCTTCGGGAGCGATGCTGCTCATAATGTCGGCCCGCCCGCCGTAAACTGCCAGCGGCATACCACCGCCGACAACCTTACCAAGGCAGGTCAGGTCGGGTTTAACGCCAGACAGTTTACTGACGCCGCCAAAGCAGCCCCTGAAACCGGTCATGACCTCGTCAAAAATCAGCAGCGACCCATTTTCAGAACACAGCTGCCGCAGCTTTTCGAGATACCCGGCAACCGGGTTGACAACCCCCATATTGCCGCAAACCGGTTCGATAATCAGACCGGCAATCTGGCCAGAATGTTTTTTAAAGCAGGCTTCGACCGCAGCAGAATCATTGAACGGCACTACCAGTGTATTTCTCGCGATGTCCTCAGGAATACCGGGGCAGCCGGGTATCGCGAGCGTGGCGACGCCGGAACCGGCGTTAACCAGCAGCGAATCTGCGTGGCCATGGTAAGCACCGTCACATTTGATGATCAGCGGCCGGCCGGTAAAGCCACGAGCCAGACGTACAGCCGACATGGTCGCTTCGGTACCGCTGCTGACAAAACGCATGCGCTCGATTACCGGGAAAGCCTCACGGATCAGGCCGGCAAGAACCGTTTCGCGCTCGGTCGGAGCTCCAAAGCTCAGACCATCGGCAGCGGTGCGGCAGACAGCCTCGATGACATCCGGGTCGGCGTGCCCAAGAATCATCGGACCCCATGAGCCAACATAATCGATATATTCGCGACCCTCGACATCAAAAATACGACTGCCAGCGGCACGGCTGATAAAAACAGGATTGCCGCCGACAGATTTGAAGGCACGCACCGGGCTGTTAACCCCACCCGGAAAAACCTTTACAGCTGCTTCCAGGGCTTTGCTGTTCACGGCCGCGGTTCCTCGAAATAGCGCATCGAAGTCTTTTTCAGTTCTTTTTCGGTTCTAAAAATCTTGAAACCGTTGAACTTGAAACGCTCGCCAATACCAGCGACGATATTGCGCAGTTCTTCTTCAGAACGGGCATGAATCATGGTAAAAAGGTTATAATGCCAGCCTGGCGGGCACTCACGCTCATAGCAGTGAGAAATTTCGCGCATTTCAGCCAGGGCGGTACCGATTTCGTCAACATTCTCTTCGGCAACATCCCAGGCAACCAGAGCGTTCGCCGCATGACCAATCTGTTCAGGTCTGATAGCGGCGCCGATTCTTCTGATGATGCCTTCATCCCGGCATTTGCTGATTATTTCAATGACTTCTTCTTCTGTGCAGCCAACCTTGTTGGCAATTCTCTTGAACGGACGGGTTTCAAGTTTGAAACCATCCTGAAGCTCGCACAGAATCTGACGGGTTTTACTGTCCATTACTGTCTCCTAGTCAAGATCAACCTTTACCTTGAACAGCTTCTTCGAAGCGAATACCAGAATATCTTTAACACCGGTCTTCTGCCTGATTTCGGCAAAAATCTGTTCGCGGCGATCTTCTGAGGGCGCAATGACCGTGAACCAGATATTCGGACTGCCTTCACGCAGATAATTATGAGTAATTTCAGAATAACCGTTGATTACAGCGGCAATGGCATCGATCCGGTCGGCCGGCGCGTCGATGGCGGCCAGGCAGCCTCTGTAACCAAGTTTGCGGCTGTCGAAGAAAGGCCCCAGATAGCGTATGGCGCCGCTCTCATACATTCTGGCAATTCTCGATATGACTGAAACTTCGTCCATCCAGAGTTTGTCGCCGATTACTCTGTATGGCTCAGATTCCAGCGGAAAACGGCCCTGAAGCATCTGCAGTATTTCGCGGTCTTTATCGTCCATCAGGCTTGTCCTTCCTTGATCATACAGTGATAACCAGTACTGCCATCGAGTCTGGGGGTTCTAACAATATACTCAGGTTTTGCCTCTTTGACCAGAAGAAAACTTACAATTCGGATCAGTAGCCATGTAACTGCCATGGACAGCATGCGCACGAGCCCGGCAGCCACCACAGATACGATTGAAGCGGCAAAGACCACACACGCCTTCAAGCTTCTCGGGTGTACGCATATTTTTCAATTCGACACTGCCCTGATAAATCTCTTTCAGAGGCGTTTTTCGAATATTGCCAACCACCATATCGAAATAGCCACAGGGCTTGACCTCACCGCACCAGCTGACAAAAACAAAACCGTTGCCGGCCATGCAGCTGCGTCCGCGACTGCCTGGCTCGCGCCCCATTTCGGCACGAATCTGGGCATACTGCGGCGCGCAGGTAACCTTGACCGGAATCTGCCAGGAATCAGAATTCTCGGCCACATACTGCAGAACTCTCTCGATTTCATGCGGCGGCAGTTCTACTTCAGAGCCGCCATCGGCGGCCCGACCGGTCGGTACAATGAAAAACAGGTGCCAGGCGGCGGCCCCGAGGGCCACTACCCAGTCTTTTATCTCTTCGAGCCGATGTGAATTCGTGGGCAGAACGGTAGTATTTATCTGAAAAGACATCCCGTGCGCCTTTATCCGGGAAAAGGCCCGCAAAGCTTCCTGATAGGTTCCGGGTATTCTGACAAAGGCATCGTGATCAGCCTCGCTGGAAGAGTGCATACTGAAACTGAAGTGCTTAATCCCGGCTTTTGCGAGACTTTCAAGCCTGGCATCAGTTAACAGTCGCCCATCATTACACGACACCACCGGCCGATGACCCATTTCAACCGCTTTAGCGGCAATTTCTTCAAGATCTTCACGCAGCAGGGGCTCGCCACCGCTGAGAATTATCAGGGCCGGCCCCATTTCGGCCGCTGATTTCAGCATGGCAATCGCTTCCTCTGTCGTCAGTTCGTCGGGATCGCGAAAATCGACAGCGGCGGCACGACAATGCGGACAGGCCAGCGGGCAGGCGCGCGTGGTTTCCCAGGCAAGGACCCTGAGACTGTTTTGATCAATATTGCCGGGGTGGCGGGCAGCGTGCGGGTGCATCATTTCTTCTCCTCTTTGAGCCATTGAGCAACCTGTGGCGCAAAATAAGTGAGAATAAGATCGGCACCGGCACGGCGCATCGCAATCAGTGATTCAAGCACCACCTGCTTTTCGTCAACCCAGCCCTTTTCGGCAGCCGCCTTGATCATTGAATATTCACCAGACACCTGATAAACGGCGAGCGGGCATGAGAACTGGCGGCGAGCTTCAGCCAGGATGTCGAGATAGGCAATTCCGGGCTTGACCATGAGAATGTCAGCACCCTCTTCGAGGTCGAGCTGCAGCTCGGTCATCGCATCTCTGCTAACCGCAAAGTCCATCTGGTAGCCACGCCGATCGCCCTTGCCGGGCGCTGAACCGGCCGCCTCTCTGAATGGACCGTAAAAAGATGACGCATATTTTGCCGAATAGGCCATAATCGGAACCTGACTGAACCCCTCGGCATCGAGAAGCTGTCTTATCGCGCCAACCCGGCCATCCATCATATCAGAAGGTGCAACCATGTCAGCGCCGGCCGTTACATGCGCAAGTGCCATATTTGCAAGATGTGTCAGCGAAGAATCGTTGTCGACGCAGCCACAGTTATCGAGAACGCCGCAATGACCGTGGGTAGTGTAAGCACAGAGGCAGACATCGGTAATGATATAGGCTTCAGGACAATGCTCCCTGATATGACCGATTGCCTCACAGACAACGCTGTCGGGTCTGGCGGCACAACTGCCGTCAGAGTTTTTAGCCGAAGGTACGCCAAAAAGGATGAATGCCTCGACACCGTTCGCGATCGCCTCGGCGACCGGTTCATGAATCCTGCTGACCGGCCAGTGCATCTGCCCCGGCATGGCCGAGATTTCGCGTGGTTTTTCGAGACCTTCGACGACAAAAAGCGGATAAATAAGCTGCTGTGGCTCGACACTGATCTGGCGGATCATTTTCCGCAGGCGGCTGTCCTCGCGAAGTCTTCTTGGGCGCTGAACTGGAAAACTCATGTGCTGCTCCGGGTTATTGGTTTTGCAGAAGTGTACCACGCCCCAACCGGCGCTTCAAGCAATCGCGGTAAATATAAAATCCCCGCCTGCGATTACTGCAAGCGGGGACAAAACATTTTCAGCCTGTTTTCTGAACCCGGCAAAACCGGTTCTGAGTCAGCTCAACTAATCTACGTCTACTCTTCAAGTTCGAGAACTTCACTGTCATAGCGCATCATTGGCAAAAGATCTGAAGAATCACCGGTATCGGAGACCGATTCAAACTTAAGCATTTCAATTTCCGGTTCACCGCCAGAACTGAGGTTATCATAGCTCATCTGCATGCCGCGCTCCGATTCATCCGGCAGTGGCCCGGAGTCTTCTTCTTCAAAGCTTTCGGCTTCTGCCCCCTGCGCCATCAGACTGTCGGCACTCTGGTTCCCGTCATTTTCACCAAAGAAAAAGTCAGCCCCGAGTTCTTTCGTCAGAATGTTCATTTCCGGCTGCATCAGACCAGTTTCTTCGTCTGCAAAACTGTTTTCATTGTAGAGAACCTGAGTTGTTCCGCCCTTGGGGGCAACCGGCTTTTTAGCGGCACGGTTGCCATTATTGAGAGCTATAAAACCATCAGGACTGCCACTGACTTCAGCCCCGGCAGATGATTTTGCGTCGCCGAGCAGCAGATCACCACTGCTCTGTAGACCAGGCATTGAATTACCGCGGGCCGCTCCATTTCCGGCAACTGCAGCTTGCGAATCGCTGCCGCCACCATTTCCGAGCAAGAACAGCGGCAACTTCTGACTGCTGGCTCTCTGAGCGTTTCTTGATGCGTATTCATCGCGGCTTTCAAAATTAACCGCCGGTGGCAGATTGCTGGCGTTCGGTCTCGAAGCTTTCGCCATCTCGGTGCGCATCAGAGAAATATCTTCTTTTACCCGCAGAAACAGGCCACTGACCTGGTTTCTTGCGTAAGTAGAAATCTGCTCTGGCGCTTTTTCGCCACTCGCCTCACTCTGATATTTCAGACTTTCACCGGCTTTGGCAAGAAAGCCACCAATCAGATGCGTAAACTGCTGGGCAGTGTTGCGAACCTGAGAATCACCGATGGTAATCGTATTCTCAGTCCCTTTGATCGAATTGGCCAGTGACGTCAGCTGCACAAATATTTTCTCGCGCGACGGCGCCGGAAGATTGATCAGAGGAAACTGCTTTACTGCAAAGTGATCAGAGAAGCGCAAGGTTTCACGCACCGTCTTTTTGATATTTTCAAGACCTGACGAAATCAGTTCATTGCTGCTCTGCATATTGAGCAGCAGCCCTTTGAAAGCCTCAGCATTCGATTGAGTCATGCGCATCAGCTGTTTCGACATCTGAACCATGAGATCCAGCCCTGGAACAGAAAGAGAGGGAATCAGCTCAAGCGTTTCGTAGGCCGACTGAGCCAGTTGAATGGTTCGTTCGGCGCCGGCCATGTATTTTTTGACCAGCAGAGACTGACTGAGATTGGCGGCCCCGACTTTGTCGACCGCTTTATCGAGCTGGTCGAGTGTTTCCTGGCCCGGAGCCGTTACTATACGGTTAAGATCCTGAATTCCCTGCCCCAGACCATCGTTGACAGTCAGAATCTCTTTTACGGCCAGCGCTGAGTTCTTGATTGCTTCCTTGAAAAGCTGGGTGTCGATGACAAAAAGTTTCTGCAGAATGTCGCGAACCGCAGCATCATTATAACGGCTGCTGATAGCCCGGCAGGCGTTTTCCAGCTTGCTTTTCGAGTTTCCGAAATGCGACTGAGCGAACTGGTAAGAATCGAGATTGCTGCCAGTCAGGCTTTTCTGCTCAAGTCCGGTGAGCTGAACATCCTGCTGATCGGCGGAAACACTGGCTTTTGCCTGTCTGGGCCGCGATACCTTTGTATTTGAATTCAGCCAGTCAAGCGCGCTGGCCTCGGCTCCCGAGGCGAAAGCTGTGGCAAAAAGCGCCGCCAGCAGCGTAGCTCTAACTTCTGATGAAGATTGCAGACGTGAACTGAACAAGCAACCGGACATATTGCCTCCTGTTTTCCGACACCTTTTTTAGATGTATCGGCAGAAACAGAAGATTTATTCAGCACCCTGCGCAAATTCACAACCGTAATCGAGAAAAGTCAGGAAATTTTGCGCACCATGAGCGGCCGACCGGCTTCGTCAGTCGTTTCTCTGAAGCCCAGGCGAACGAGATAGCGCCGGTGAGCCTCAACAGCCGTTTCGACCTCGAGCTGGCAGATCTGGCGATCGCGAAACAGGTATGACTTTCTTTCATAAAGATAAGCGCCGAACTGAAAATCTCTGAATTCGGGCACGATGTAGTCCATCACGATTCTGGCACGGCCTTCGCCGGCCATGTGCAGCGAGAAAATCCCGACCGGAATCATATTGCGAAAAAGAACCGAGGTCTCGCTGCGCTCAAGCTCTTCAAAGCTGACATCAGGAAAAAAGCTGCGAATGTCATCTTCGTAAAACCCATAGAATTTTTTGAAGTAATTGTGACCGATATTGGCGAGCGAATCGAGCGAAAAACTGGCGCTGCTGCGCGAATAATCGATGAGATACCAGACGTTCATCAGACAGATGTAGGCGTTGACGACGAAAATCGGCCAGGCGCCGATCAGATAACCATAAATAGAAAAGAACAGACTGCCGGCGAGATTGATCCAGCGCAGTTTCCATAGCGATTTCATACTCAGGGAAACTGCTACCAGCAGTGAACCAAGATAACCAACTATTTCAACATAATTCATCAGAATTTCTCCTGTGATATTTCCAGAAAACAAAAAAGTCACCAGTTAAGCTCTCTCTGGTGACTCTTGAACGGATCGGACGGGACTCGAACCCGCGGCCTCCGCCGTGACAGGGCGGCGTTCTAAACCAAACTGAACTACCGATCCATATATAAAAGGCATGCGCTACGGCATACCTGTTGGGGAAAGCTCTTATAGCGAACTTTCACAAAGGCGGCAATCGGATTTGAACCGATGAATAAAGGTTTTGCAGACCTTCGCCTTACCACTTGGCTATGCCGCCGGGCAAAACAAATGGCCAGGGTCGGAATCGAACCAACGACACACGGATTTTCAGTCCGTTGCTCTACCGACTGAGCTACCTGGCCTTAAAACTTGAGAACGGATCGGACGGGACTCGAACCCGCGGCCTCCGCCGTGACAGGGCGGCGTTCTAAACCAAACTGAACTACCGATCCATTGCGGTGGGCGGTGACGGGTTCGAACCGCCGACCACCTGGGTGTAAACCAGGAGCTCTTCCAACTGAGCTAACCGCCCTTGTCGCGATGACAAAGTGATGTTATCATTAACGTGCCCTGCTGTCAACAAAAAAAACTGTTTTTTTTGCAAATCCGGCAGAAATCAGAAGGTGACAACCTTTTGTACCTGATTTATCGCTTCGAGAAGGTCGAAATGATTCGCCAGCTTGCCGGCACGCATTGAATTTTTGAGATCGAGTTTATCGAGAGCGTGCCCGGCCACCAAAACCCTCACACCAAGACGCTCGATCTTGTTGATGGTCGGCAACAGCGGACTACCCTCGACGCAGGCTTTAACGGCGTTATTCCAGAACACCAGAGTGCGTGGCACCAGTTCACTTTCAGAGAGCGTCACAAGGATATCACGAAATGAACTTTTGCCCAGTTCGTCGTTTTCGCCAATGTACAGGCGCGTAAACATCATCAGATAGTTTGAAATCTTGGCCGAGGGTACCCAGACCCGTTTTTCAAAATAGACGCCTTCAAAATAACTGTGATCGAGTTCGCTTCGCTGACTCAGAGTGTTGTTCCTTTTTCGAATGATCGGTCGCCACAAATATTATACCGCATTTTTTCACGTGATTCCATTGTGTCGCCCGAAAAATAATTAAAACACTAATGCTTGACACACTATGGTCCCTGTGCTAATGTCTTGGCATACAGGGTGATGTCAGTACATGGTACAGGAAGTCGCCTGCTGCAATGTAGATTTCAAGACGCCCTTCATGGATTCGCGAAAGGAGACTTGCTTAAAATGATGAAACGTATCTCTGTTTTTCTGACCGTTCTGCTTCTTGTATCTGTGGCTTTTTCCGCCGCTGCCCAGGAAAAGGTGCTTCTTGAGTATAACCCCGCACCTGGCACCACCGCCAAATACAAGATGAACATTCGTGGCAACACCATCGTTACCGCCTACAAAAGAGCCCAGAGAACCAATCTCGAAACTGCCATGACCATCGAGCAGAAGGTTACTGGCGTTGACAAAGACGGCAACATCGACATGGCCACCACTATCCTCGATGGTACTATCACCGTTAACAACACCCCGACCGTTCTGCCGAACCTCGGCCAGATCATCAGTGTGAAGATGGCCAAAGATGGCGAAATCATCTCTTCAACCGGCATGGATCAGCAGGGTGGTAACTTCAACCAGATGCAGATCAAATTCCCGAAGGAACAGGTCGGCGTTGGCTCAAGCTGGACTTCAAACATTGCCCCGAACCCCCAGCTTCCGATCCCGATGAATGTTAAATACACCGTCATGGGCTTCGAAAAAGTCGGCGGCGAAGAATGTGTTAAGCTTCAGTCAGAAGTCACCAGCGCTCAGGGTGCTGCCGGCAGCATCAACCTCGATGTTAAAGCCAACGGCAACATCTGGTTCGCCTACAAAAAAGGCATCATGATCAAAAACGAAGTAACTTCAAACATGGTTATGATGATGGAAAATGACCTCGGCGGCGGCAAGAAAGAAACCATCGAAACCCGCATGAATCTCAGCCTGACCATGGGCATCGTAAAATAATTTCGGTGTACCTTGACGCTATCGCGAACGATTCTTATAATCAAAAACAGATTAGTAACAGGTCTTTGAAAAACCTAAACGGAATCCAGTAGCGAAGCGAAAAAACGGCACAGATTATCTCTGCTGCCGGTACTAAAAACGAAACTGGAGCTCCGCTTTAACCCGAAGCGGAGCTTCTTTTATAACCCGATACTTTACCCGGTATCGACTTACCTACCTACCCTTAGTTCTCTGTTCTCTGTTCTCTGTTCTCTGTTCTCTGTCCTAAGTTCTCGTCCCGACTCTCAACAGGAGGAACCATTATGAGGTTGAAACGCAGTCTTATGAAGATGATGGCGACAACCTTGGCCGTAGTCATGCTGTTGACAGCCTTCGGAACCAGTGCCCACGCAGGCCTGTTTACGAAGCTCAAAGACACGGTTAAGAACAACCCTGTGAAATCAGCTCTTGCTGGTGTAGCCGCAGTTGGTGGTGCAGTTCTTGCAGCCCCCTACATCGCAGGTGCAGTTGGTTTCGCATCAGGTAGTGTCGCAGGCATCGTTGGTGGTGGAACCGCAGTAGTCGCTGGTGCAGGTGCCGGTCTGGCCGGTATCGGTGCTACGATCTGGGGTGGCCTGAGTGCCGCCGGCGGTTTTGTAACTGGCGCCCTTGGCGCAATTGGTGGAGCAATTGGCAGCGTATTCTCCGGAATCGCAGGCTTTATCGGTGGTATCATCGGCAGCCCGCTCTTTATCCCGGCTCTGTGCCTGGTTGGTGCAGCAGTTGTAGGGTATCTCATCTGGAAGAAATACAAACGCCAGAATCAGACCATTGGTAACGGCAGCAACCTGCCCTCAGCCGGTCCGGTCGCTCTTCCCTCAAGTGAAGTTGTCGTAAGCCCGAATGTAGGTGCTCCGGCAGGGAACGTAGTTCCTTCGGTAGAAATCCCGGTTTCTGGTTCTGTATCAGCTCCTGAAGCAACCACTACCCCGGTTACTGAAGCAGTTGAAGCAGCCCCGGCCGCCAACGCCTCTACCGCCCTCAAATCAGCTCACGCTGAATACATCAAGGCCTATAACAAATACATCAACATGGTTACCAATATCGGTGGCAGTGAAAACCCCGATGAGGAACTCAGATCTAACCTGCTTCGCACTGACACTCAGAAAGCTCTGACTGACTATCGTGAAGCATACAACCGCTACATCACTCTCCTCAGACAGAGTAACTCGAAGTAGCCGTAATTAAAAAGCCCCGAACTCCGGTTCGGGGCTTTTTTATTTTGCCTTAAACGCTTTTAAATCAACCGCGGATCAGATAAAATCCATGCCAGTCGCCGTCGGTCTTTTCCTGCAGGTGCTTCCAGCCATTGCGGGCGAAGGCTTCCTTAACGAGCGGCGCATTCGTTGAATTCACGCCAGAAAAAATCCCCCAGCCACCTTTTTTAACCCAGGGGGTAAAAACCGGCAGATACTCGAGAATCACCGGCGAGGTGATATTGGCCACCAGCCCGTCAGCTTCAATTTCGGGTTTATATTTACCCAGATCAGCGCAGATCATTTTCAGCCGATCAGAAATACCGTTGAGAGCCGCATTTTTGCGCATATTCTCAACCGCCGCCCCTTCGATTTCAATGGCAACACCACCCTGCGCATTGTGCTTCATCAGATAAAACGAAAGAATGCCACTGCCGGCACCCAGATCGAGAAAAAACTGCCCGCCCGGGTCGATCTGACTCATGAATTCAAGACATAACCTGGTAGTCTCATGTGTACCTGTACCAAAAGCCATACCCGGATCGATGAGAATAGTGTTCGCCTGAGTTTCATGCGGCAGCTCCGGTTCCCACGGGGGGCGAACCACGATCTGATCGCCGACGCAGATTGGCTTGAAATGTTCACGAAAACCTGCCATCCAGTCCTGATTGTCGCTGTATTCTTCGATCGACAGCGCCGACGGGTTAAGAGAAAAATCCTTGAGCCAGTCGATTATTGCCGCTTCGATCGCCGCGGTATCCTGTTCAACGGTCGAAGCGACAAAGCTTACGATCGTCTCACCGGTATAAACAAAGTCGGTTTCGCCGATACCTTCGTCGCGAATCTGCGGGCTCGAAAACACTCCGACCCCGAAACGATCAGCCAGCCCAAGCAGCGGTTCTTCATAATCTGAAGGAATTGTCACATTGAATCTTTTAAGCACGGTTCAACCTCTTTTTCTGATAGCAGCGATGCGCCCGTCGACCTTTTCGAGCATCGCCTTGTCGCCGCGGGCAATTTCGCGCAACTGCTGCAGCACTGCCAGTGCCTTTTCCGGTTCGCCCATGGCGTCAAGCGCTTCGGATTTGCCAAGCATCGCAAACTTGTCCTTTGCATCGAATTCTTCAAGAACCTGATCGAAAGTGCGCAAAGCCCGGTCATTGAGACCGACTTCAAGAAACATGCGGCCGAGAACGTTAACGGCATAGACGTCATCCGGCTCATAGTTCAAAGCAAACATCAGGTTATAAATGGCGTTCGGAAAATCACGGCAATCCTGATAAGCCTTGGCGAGGTTGTAATAAGCGAAAGCATAATCTGACTGCACCGAGATGGCCTTTTTCAGATAGTTGATGCCGTCTTCATAGCGTTTCTGCAGCACCAGCAGTTTGCCCATATTGCTCAGAGTAAATGCATCTTCGGCATCGAGGTTGATGGCCATGGCAAAATGCTCTTCAGCCTGGGCGTGCATGCCCTTGTCCATGTAAATCATGCCAAGATTCTTGAGAATCGAGCACTTGTCGCCCGCAGTCGCCAGTGCCGAGTTGAAATGCTCGCGCGCCTCTTCCATATTCGAGGTTTCGAGACAGATGCGGCCGATATAATAATGTGCGTCGCTGTTAGCGGCATCGATCGAAAGAACCCGGTTAAAATGCCCCTGAGCCGCGGCAAAGTCACACTTTTCGATCGCGGCCCGGCCAAGCAGCACCATTGCCTGTGTGTTCTGCGCCTCTTTTTTAAGGATCTCACCCGCCAGCTTCACCGCTTCGGCCGACTCGCCGAGCTCGAACATCACCGTTGCCAGACTCAGCTTGTTATAAAGGTCTGAAGGGTTGACTTCGAGTGCCTTTTTGAGAATCTCGACGCACTTCGAGTAATCGCCCTTCATTCGGTAGGCCAGCGCCAGCGAATTGCGGGCGTAACGGTCGGAAGGGTTCATCTTCACCGTCTGTTCGAGCGTCGAAATGGCCTTGTCAATGTCACCCTGCTCGAGATAAGTGTTGCCGAGCAGGTAATTGGTATAAAGGTCTTCTTTTTTAACCTTCAGCGAACCATCGAGCAGCTGCCGCGCCCCGTCGAAATCGCCCTTGTCTTTGAGCACCATGGCCAGCTTGTTCATGGTGTAAATATCATTTGGTTTCAGCTTCAGCGCCGCTTCAAAATACTTCTGCGCCTCATCGAGATTATTCAGCTTGAGCGCCTCACTCCCTCTGGTATAGGCTTCCTGAAAATCCATTTCCTGACTCCTTCTCTATCGCTGTAACATTTCTAAAGTGGCAGGGAAAAAGCCCCGCCGCTCCGCGCTATTACATGTCTACGTCGAGATCCGCCTTGAGAGCCGTCAGCGAGGCAACCACCTGGCGCCGCACCATCGGATCCTTATCTGAAAGAGCATTGATCAGAGGCTCAACCCCCTGCGCCATGCCGAGTTTGCCAAGAGCATAAGCTGCCGAAGCACGCATGTTGCTCTCAGAATCCTTGATCATGCGCGACAGCAGTTCAAAAACCTTCAGATCGCCATATTTGCCGAGAGCAATCAAAATGTTGGCCTTAACCCGGTTATCCTGCTCATCGACCAGCAGATTGAGAAACTCGTAAACTCTTTTGCCCCCGATGGCCTCCATTGCCTCAACCGCATTGGCTTTGACGCGACGGTCGCCAGAACGCAGTTTTTCTGTGAGAAGCGCAATGTGATCTTCGCTGCCGACCTTGCCAAGAACCGCAATCGCCCGCGAAAGAACCTTTGAATCCGTTTCGCTGCCAACCACCTTCTCGACAAATGGCCTGGCCTTTTCGGGGCTGATGCGTTCAATGACATCCATGACCTGATACCTGACTTCGGAATCTTCATCGGCAAACCAGGCAAAAAGCTTTTCGGGCTCTGCCGAATCGATCGAGCTTTTAAGAATTCGCAGAATCATGATTTTGGTCCAGGAGGTCGCACCACTGAAACCGCTGACCAGATCGGCCGTCTCTTTGAAATTGCCGACCACAAAAGCGTTCATGCGGCCCTGTTCGCCGGAAAGGACCTCAAGCTCATCAAAATTAACGACATCCTTAAGCAGAACATTCACTTCGCGGCTGGCGATAACTTCGTCGCTGTCCTGCACACGGGCAAGAGTTCTGAAATCAGCAAAACCATCACCAATCATAACCGCAGCTTCGTTGTTATTCTCGCCAAACTGGCCGCGAATCATTTCCATGGCATGCAGCGTAACTTTCGGTGAAAATGGCAGGTCCTGACGGCGGCCAAGATCGCGACTGGTGAGTCGCGCGGCGTTCAGCGCTTTGAGCAGCGAATCATGGCGGTTCGGATAAGTGAACAATACCAGAACCCCCGAAGGAAAAAGCTGCACAGTTACATACTGCCCGGGCTGAACGACCTTGCGCAGACAGTTGCAGCATTCCTGCACGGCTGAAAAAATGCGGTTGCCGTCAACCCGATTGATCGTCTCATCGATGCCGCTGAAATAAAGAAACAGTGACACAGCAAACAGTTTCTCGCCATTCTTCTCATTGCCCGAAAGGGCCTTGAGCGTTCTTTCAACGATGCTGCGGCTGACATACTGCTGCAGACCGCGCCCGATCATGTCACGCTCTTTCATACTCATGATCATGAAGTTGAAAGCATGCGCCATCTGTCCGAATTCATCGTTGCGTTCGATATAGATGTTCTGCCGCAGGTCACCGGCGGTAACCTGTTCCATCGCTCTGATGAACCACGAGATTTCTTTCGAAATACGGCGCGACAGCAGGTGCATGAAAAACATCATCAGCAGCAGAGCGACCACAAAAAGCAGCACGAGTCGATCACGAACCGCCGCCAGAGGTTCGTAGCGACTGGTGCTCCGCCAGCCGACCTTAACGGTGCCGAGACGATGCCGGCCGCTCATTACCGGCACCAGGGTTTCGTAAAGATCCTGATCATCGAGTCTGAAAACCGCAGCCTGCTCTGAATTGAGACTGCGCAGATAGTTCTGGTCGCCGGCAGCGCTGCTGCCAACATGTGACGCATCTGAATGGAAAATAATCTGCTCATCTTTGATTACCGACAGGTAAGCAAAATCTTCATTGTTCGACAGCAGTTTCAAGCCTTCTTTGAGATCGAGATCATCGCCAGACTCGATCATGCGCGCTGCCGCCGGAATAAACAGCTTGGCAGAATAGAGCTGGTGACGGGTAAAGGTTTCGCGCCACTGACCATCATACCAGTTCTGCATGGTTACTCTGGTAGCCATAAACAGCAGCAGAATTATCAGAGCCGAACCACCCAGCAGCGTGTGATGAAGATTCGAAGCATGATGCCGTCTGACAAACCAGGCAGCTGCCAATGCCAGCATTACCAGAGAAAAAACCAGAGTATTGCGGAACTTGACCTGAGAGACCCGATTTTCCTCAGACTCTCTGAAAAAACCGACACGCAGCACGAATTTGCGATTGTTGCCGGTCATTACCGGAATTGCGGCTTCTATCAGCGACGTGGTGCGTGAAGTGTCTCTGAACGGAATCAGCTTCAGATGAGGTGCTTTCAGAGCCTCTTCTTCAATGGTCTCAAGAACCCCTACGGGCAGCGAATAATTTTCTGAGCGGGCAAGCAGGGCTCCATCAGCCTGCTGTACCGCGGCATAGGCGACGGCTTCTTCAGCCAGCAGGTTCGACAATCTTGGCGACAGATCGATGCGCCGATCAATTGAATCGGCAACTTCACGGGCAAGCATCTTAACCAGCATTACCCGGCGGTTTTCGTATCTGGCCTCAACCTCTTCGATGTCGGCAACCGTAAAATAATACGCAAAACTGGACAGGGCAAGAATTACAAAGAAAATGAGAACTCTTTCAAGCATTCTTGAATCACGGAGCATGGTCATAAACCTTATTTCTGCCGGCTTTCGCGCATGGTCATGCGAATAAAATGGGCGGCAATTTCTGGATCGAACTGAGAACCACTGCAGCGCTCGATTTCTTTAAGGGCCTCTTCAAGGGTCATGGCCTTACGATAAGGGCGATCGGTCGTCATGGCATCATAGGTGTCGACAACGCTTACAATTCTGGCAAGCAGCGGGATTTCTTCGCCTTTGAGACCTGCTGGATAACCCTTGCCGTCATAGCGCTCATGGTGATGACGAATTATCGGTACAATGGCTTCGAGAAACTCTACCTTGCCCAGAATATGCAGCCCAAGATCAGGGTGCGACTTGATGATCTCAAACTCCTCATCGTTGAGGCGGCCCGGCTTGTTGAGAATTCCTTCCGGAATACCGATCTTGCCGATGTCATGCAGCAGACCACCAAGCTTGATCTTTTCAACTTCTTCATGAGCGATACCCATCTCAGTCGCAAGTCTGATTGAAAGTTCTGTCACACGTTCTGAATGACCGCGCGTATAGCTGTCTTTTGCATCGATAGCACTGGTCAGCGCAGAAAGAGTGTCAATATAGGCTCTCTGCAGATTCTGAAAGAGATCGGCATTTTGAATGACAAAAGCGACCTGACTGCCGAGAATTTTGAGAAGATCGAGATCTTCCGGGCGGTAAGTGAAATTGCCGCGCTTGTTGGCGACCTGAATGATGCCAAGCAGCTTATCTCTCGGTTTCAAAGGCAGAACAACCGTATCGCGCAGAATCACATCCTGAATCTTGTGCATTTCGCTGAGCTTGAACTCAGAAGTTTCAAGATTGGTGATCATTCTGAATTTCTCGTCACGGCGAACCGCTTTGATCAAATCTGTATAACCATCATCAGAACCGGGAGCAAAGGCATGCCCGGCCCCTGCAGTCTGCAGCCTGAAGAAATACGGCAGCTCGTCTTTTTCACGAACCAGAAAAAGACAGGCCACATCGCTGTCGGTACCATCGCTGGCAATCGAAAGGAACTTGTCGACCAGCGACTGAAGATCAATATTGGAAACGATTTCCTTGCCGAGTATGAAAACATTGCTCAAAACCAGCAGGCGCTTGAACATACGCTCGTAAAGAATAGCGCTTTCAAGCGAAGCCGCCGCCTGCGAGGCAAGAATCGGCAGAATTTCACAGATGTTGTCAGGAGCGTCTGAAGTGAGCTTCAGACCTATCAGACCAAGAATACGATGCCTTCTGACCAGTGGCAGCAGAATGAAATCTTCGATGGTGATTATGGCAGCTTCGGTTTCCTGCCAGCGCGGGTATTCCGCCTTGAACTGCGCCCTGATCCTTTCCATCTTTTCTTCGAGAATTACGTTGCTGATGCGCACGTCTAGCTCGGAAGGGTCTTTGCCGGCCAGTGAAAAGAATGATGACTCGGCCTTACAGAGAATCAAAGCCTTTTTGAGAATAGCCCGCAACAATGAATCAAGCTCGATAAAGAAGCCTGTTTCATCGAGGGTGAGCAATTCCTGAATCTGACGCTTGAGAGTTTCGTTCTCACGAATCAGTGATTCTTTATTAAAACTGCCGCCAGATGGATTCATCCATGAAATGTCAAACATGATGCCGATTCTACCATGCTCCGATGATTATTACAATCATTCTTCTGCCACAACACGCCCCTCGATATGCAGTGCAACCGGGCCATTAAGACTCAGACCGGCAATATAGTCCTTCACCACATCCCGCTGCTGTCGACCATACTTGAGGTTTCGACCGTTTCTGAACGGCAGAAAGTTATCACCACCATCGGCAAGAAAATTATTGGTAATCACTGAATAATATTTCTCGGGATCTATGGCAGTTTCACCGACTTTCGCCGAAACCAGCGCGTAATCTGCCGGGCTGCGGTGGCGAAAAACATAACTCATGCCGGCAACCTGAAGAACCCCGCGCTGACGGCTGGCGGCAATTTTAAGCAGCTCGAGAATATCGCTGCCCTTCAATTCCATCTGCACCATCTGATTGTCGAAAGGCATGATGCTGAACAGATCGCCAAGAGTAAAATCACCGGCCTGAATATTGTTCTGAATACCACCGCTGTTCTGCATCGCAATCTCACAGCCAGATTCAGCACGCATGGCATCAGTAATCAGATTGCCAATAAAACATTCTGAACTGTATGACTTGCCATAATCCTCTGCAAAGCTGCCGATCATACTGTCGCGCAGATCACGGGTCTGTCTGGTCAACTGCTCAACCATAGCTTCAACATCAGGATCAGCATTGATTTCAGCATGATCGACCGGAATCCTCCGGCCGGCAATCCTGACAATACTTACCGGCGGCGGCGTAATTTCAAGATCGAGAACGTCGATTTCTTTGGTCTGATTATATCCGCTGATTGTAGTCACGACAATTCCGTCTTTTCGCAATGGGGAAGGCGCTTCAATGTCATAATCAAGCATGACACAGATATCCGGAGCGGCCGAAGCAATCGCTTTCCAGTCGTCGAGTGTAATGCGTTCGCGGCTGTATTGAGTCAGCAGGATGACAAGATCGACCCCGGAACGCCGCAAAGATTCGACCCGCAGACGCAAAGATTCGTCTGGTCTCGCAAAAGCCAGCCCTTCGATATTACTTCTTGCGGTCAAGTTCGGTGTTTCTGGCGAAGTGAGACCCATCAGCCCGATCTTCAATCCCAAACCCGGGTTAAGAATCAGTTCCGGCGAAATAAAGCCGGGAGCTCGACCGCTCTCTGCCTCGGTAATATTTGAGCTGACCAAGGCAAACTGCGCTTCTTCAGACAGTTCTGCCAGGCGTTTCTGGCCGTAACTGAATTCGATATTACCGGGAAGCATCGCTTCTATGCCAAGCGTATTGAGAATCTTGATAATCGACAGACCACGTGTGAAATAAGAATCGGCAGTGCCCGATATTTCAGTACCGAGCGAAAAAATATTGTAAGGCTCGCCGGAGAAGGAAGCGACCGTTTCTTTGATGACAGTTGCCATCCCGGCAGCTCCACCCATGCGCCTGCCTTTATAAGGCTCGAATTTAGCCTTATATGGATGCATTCGTCCGCGCCCGATGCCGGTGAGAACGACATGATACATCCGGTTGCGGCTCGGATAGGCCAGCCACAGAATTGTGACAATCAGCGAGATAAGCGAAGCAACCAGAAAAATCTGCCCGAAACGTAATTTCATAGAATCTCCTGAGGATTCATTTTAGGGGCGGGCCGGCACAAAAGGCAATGTTTTTTTGCATGAAAAAAGGGCTGCCCCTGAGGGCAGCCCCGTTTTGCTTATTCAGCTGAAACTTAGAAACCTTCGATTTCTTCGAGTCTCTTTTCGAAGACTGCTTTTTCAGACTGTTCGGTTACGTGACCAGCGCCGTATTTAACGCCTTCCTGAACTCTTCTGGTAACGTCTCTGATCAGCTTGCGGCTTTCAGGATCAAGATCTTTCATCTTGAAGGTGAAGTAGCTGAAATACTGACCGGGGTTACCTTTGTTCTGCTGCAGATCCCAGACAATTACCTTGACCAGGAGCTTGGCATTGGCTTCGCGGCTTTCGTAGGTCGAATTCACATTGCTCTGAACATCCATTGAGTAGTTCATACCAGGAGCAGCAGCCTTTTTGAAGGTAGTGATTTCGCCTGACTGTTTAACGATATCATTCATCAGCATGCCCATGGTTCTGAGAGAAATTTCGGCTTCTTCTTTCATCGGGGCACCCTGAGAGGCCTGACCAGCCTGACCGGCCTGACCGGCTTCTTCTGACTGTTCGGTCTGTGAACCCTGACCTGCCTGACCGGCTTCATCACCGGGCTGCTCAGGAGCGGGCTGGTCGGGGGCGGGCTGTTCAGGAGCCGGCTGTTCGTCGCCAGGCTGTTCGGTTTCGTCACCGGGCTGTTCAGTTCCGGGAGCCGGAATCGGAGCCGGATCATCACCTTCGGGCAGTTCGGGCAGAACCGGGTCTGCAGGAGCCGGAGCCGGAGCAGGTTCTTCGCTGCCGGGCATCGGGGCCGGTTCGTCGTTACCAGGAATCGGAGCGGGTTCAGAAGGAGTCTGACCAGCATCGCCACCGGGCACGCCAGGTTCACCACCTACCGGGGGAAGAGGATCTTCGGTCTGACCGGGGTTGTTAGCCTGACCAGGATTATTGCCCTGACCGGGGTGATTGTTGCCCGGTTTGCTTTCGAGCTTTCTCCAGTGGCCTTTGATCCATTTACCGTTCTTGTCATAATGGCCGACAACCCAGACGCGGTTCTTGCAGCCAAATACTTTCTTCTTCATCCAGACGCCACTGTCTTTTACAGCATTGTTGATTTTGGCGCCGGCAACTTTGATAGCCTTGCCGGTTTTGATGGCAGCATTTTTGATGGCCTGGCCGGTTTTTTTGGCCGCGGTCTTGATTGCCTTGCCAGTTTTCTGGGCAGCGGTCTTGATTGCCTTGGCAGCTTTCTGAGTGGCTTTTTTGATAGCCTTGCCCACTTTACAGAAGAAGCCTACCTTCTTTTTACCGCCAGAAGACTGATCGTAGCCTTTTCCAGCGAAGACTTCTGCAGAAAACAACATGCAGAACACAGTTACAAGAGCTATTAATCTTGTCCAGGTCTTAGACATCTGTTCATGCCCTCCATCAAAATAAAATAATAATTACTCGTTGCCGTTTGTTTATGCAAAAGGTGTACCACGAGCAATTACTGCTCCAGATACAGCTTACCGTAACCAGATACAAAATTCAAACAAATTTTCAGCAGCTGCTGCCAGAATTTAATCGTTCAATTCCTGCAATGCCTCGACGCGGCTGTCAAAACGGCCGGCATAAAGAAAAACGCCAACCATCTCAAGAACCTTGGCCGCCATTTCATTCATGCCACAAAAAGCCAGTTCGCCGGCATGTTCGTCGACAATCTTCTCGGTGACAGTCAAAAGAACCGCAACCGCGGGGCTTTCGAGCATCGTTACCCCGGTAAAGTCAAAAAGGTAGTTTATTACACCCTCGTCAAGACTTTTTTCCACTGCCGGCGTCAGCACCTGCGCCAGACCTGTGGTCAGAAACCCTGAGAAACTGACCACCTGAACACTTCCCGAACGGTTGAAATCCAATGTAAATCTCTGATTGTTCAAGCTTCACCCTTAAAATTTAAAAATATTTTTCAGATTCTTGAGCTCTTTGCCCACGTCTTTAATCTTTTTCTCAATCTTTTTCTGAGGCGACTGAGGCTCCTGCGGCGCAGGCTGCACTGTCTGGGAAGCGGCCTCAGGAGCCGGCAAACCTGCCGGGGTCTCTGCTGCCGCCGATGCAACCGGCGCTGGAGCACTGCTTCCCCCCTTGATGCCGAAGAGTTTGCCAAGTGCTTTTTCAGCCTCTTTCTGAACCGTTTCCTTCGCCCGCTTCTCGGCGACGTCCTTTAACATGCGATCAAGCGGCAGACCCACCGACGGCGACATGAAAGACCCCTTCAAAGTGACCGGGATATCAAGATACTCTGAATTACCGACCAGCTGTTTCAGAACATTGCTCTGCTGACAGGCAGCGCGTGTCAACTGAATCTGGGCCTCGCCATCGAGGGTCGCATCGAGACCCACCGAGCCCAGGAAGGTTACTTTGCCATCTTTTGATTTTCCCATCATGTTTTTAGCATTTATGCGGCCACCAGCAATAAGGTATTCACCGGCAGCGTTATCGATTGGGCCTGAAGCCAGTTGAGGAGCACTGAGCTGATCGGCGATCTGCCTGACAAATGGCGGCGAATTGTAGTGGCCCTTCTGCATCGCCAGACTGGCATTGCCGTTCAGACTGACAAGACCTGTGGTATTGCCTTTTGCCGCAAACGTTCCGTCGAGGCCACCCTTAAGAATGTCTTTATATTTGGTGTTTTCGGCCAGAAACTGTTCGGTCATCAGCTGATTGATTTTTGTATCGAATTCAAAAGTAATCGGCTCCTTGTCAACAAAGACCTTGCCGCTGGCATTAACTTTGCCGCTGAAAAGTTCCATCGTGGCCGAACTCACCGTCAGGACACCCGCATTATAAACGGCCCTGGCCTGCAGAGCCTTGAACGGAAACTTGAAAAGATCACCCTTCTCATTGACCGGTGCCGCAAACAAACCAACCGGCACAGAGGCCACTCCGTCGACCTTGATTTCGGCAACCGCGCCGGTAATCGAACCATTGCCGGTACCGCTGCCTTCGACTTTGTAGCCCGTATCTTTAAGAAAGAAACCGGCAACGTCAGTTACATCGAGCGGCTCGACCACGAACTTAAAATCAGTGATAAATTTGGCCCAGTTTTTCATTGTACCGGTGACGATCGCCTTTGACTTGCCCCAGTCAGCCTTCAGACCTGAAGTACTGAGACCTTCGTTATTGAACTGAATCGGGCCATTAATGTTTTCGATCGGCCGCAGCACGGCTGGATGATTGAAACGAACGGCGCGCAGTTCGGCTTCACCCTTGACGGTTGGACCAGCAACAGGCCCGGTCAGCTGAATATTCAGATCGGCATTGCCGCTGAAGTCGATTTCTTTCGACATTTCCTGGAAATTTGTCTGCAGAAAACTGCGGATAGCACTGAGATCAGCACCCGTAATACTGGCCTTCGCATCGGCCACCGGCTTTTTGAAATCTTTCAGACTGCCGCTGATGCTGAGTTTCCCGCCAAGAATTTCGGCAGAAAGCTTATCAAGAACCAGTTTATCGAGATCGGCGCTGGCGGCACCATTCAGATTATTAATCATAAAACCTCGATTAGAAAGGTCGGCAGCCATGTTTTTAAATTCAAGACGACCGCTGGGCTTGATGTTGGCAAGCGTGCCGCCCACTTTCATATCAAGTGAAATATTGCCTTTGAATTGCCCCTCTTTAACCGGGACATTGAACAGAACAGCGCCAAGGCGCGAGAATTCTTCAACACTCAGATCGCCATTGGCAGAAAGATCGAATCCCATATCGGCAGCATTTTTTATCGCACCACTGACCTTTACAAGCGCACCAACCCCCTTAACTTCAAGGCTTTCAATCTTGATCTGCCCTGAAGATGGCCCGATAGAATCAAAATGCACCCGCAGTCTTTCAATGGTCGCCGCGGCAGAGGTTTTCTGCTCCATGATCTTGATCTGTTCAGAATCAAGAGTTCCGTCGACTCTGACACTCTTTTTGGCGTCATAGGAAATTTTGCCCTTGAAAGCAGCTTTGCCGCCTGGTATTATTCGGCGCGCCTCTTCACTCAGATGGGCAGAAACGAGCTTCCATACCTTATCAAGATTAACTTCAGCTTCAAGCTCACCATTGAAGGCAGCCGGTTCCATGGAAACATTGCCGGTCGGCATTTTGACCAGGTTATCAGACATCTTCGCCTCAAAACCGTTCAGAGTCAGTTTGCCCTCTTTATAGGAAATCTGCCCTCTTCCGATCTGAATCTTTTCAGGCAGAGCCTTGAGCGATAATTCGACCTTCTCTGGACTGGCTGAAACAGAGAGATCAGAAACTTCGCCGTCAACCATTGTTAAATCGACACTGGCTGATAAATGACCGCCCGAAAGCACCAGTCCGTGTTCGGCTGGAACAAAGCTCTTGACGACCGGCCAGAATTGATCGACCGGCACCGGCGACAGCCTGACACTGGCGCTGCCGGTGGGCGGCGAAATACGACTGAAACTGCATTTAGCCTCGGCATTCAGACCAGGTTCAATTTTCAGCGAGCATGATTCAACATCAAGGCCGCCTTCAGCCAGCTGGTATTTCAGATGCGCCTTGATCTCAGCACTTTTAAAACCCTGCACGTGCTTTTTGAATGACTCGGGAACAAACTTTTTCAATTCTTCGATGTTTTCTGTCTGAATCTTGAGGTCGGCCACAACGTTTGATGGCCAGTAGATTTTGCCTTCTACAGAAACGCGGGCTTTTCCGGTCAGGATCGCATCAATGTTGAAGGGTATCGAGGTTGAAAGCATCGAACGGCTCAGAGCGGCAGAATTGAGCTGCACCTCATGTGTCTGACCAGAATTATCGTCTTTTATCTCAAAGCGCAGATTTGTAAAGTCGATGGCATTAAATGGAAATTTGACAGAACTTATATCCAGAGGCTTTTTATCAGAACTGCTCTTATCAGCGGCAGCTTTTTTGCCGGCCTTTAGCTGGAGAACAGTCGAAGACGAAGCAATAGAAAGACTTTCAATACTCAGTTCGCCAGCGAATGCCGCCCACAGATCAGGTCTGATCTTGATTCTGTCGATATATGCATCGAGTTTGAGAGCGGCCGAATCGGTTGCAACCCTGACATTGTTGATCTCGAGGGCAGGAAAAACAACCGCCAGCTTTTCGAATTGCACGTCCATGCTGATGGCCTGACTGACTTTTTCCATCACAATCTTTTCAAGCTGACTGTCAGTCGTAAGACGGTGATAAACATAGAAAACGGCGATACCTGCCGTGATCGCCAGTAAAACACAAGTTACCAGAAGAACCTTAAGATAGAAAAACAGACCTCGGGGCGGTCTGACGGGTTTGACTTCGTCTTCGTTCATGTTTGCCTCCGAATTCGCCAAACTTTGAACCGGTTCAGCGCCCAAACTTCTCTCACGCCTGCGCCGGAGCATAATTTTCTTTTACTCTATCACAACCCCGGATAAATTTGAACCACCTGTCATTAGCGCAACACAGAACTCAGGATTGCATCAGACTTCGAAACCTGCTGTCGCCTGCCGATAGATCACCTGAATATAGATTTTTACGGAGGCAGAATGCGGTCAGGAAAAATCAGACCTGGTTGTCGAAAACCTGGCAACCTGCTTTACTCGTTAATTCTCCTGTCAATAATGATTTTGTTCAACGGCTGTACCGGCAAAGGCGACCTGCGCTTCAACCCTCCGGCCGACGGCAGTGAATTCGACATCTCAGGAAAACTCTCGCTCACAGAAATCGTCGAGACCGATCTGGCAGGTTCACTGCGACCGGTTCTCGGAACCGTCAGCGACTTCACAAAGTTCAAAGTCAGCTGTGGCGGCGTTACCGCTTCGGTTGAAAAAGATGGCAGTTTCAGCCTGAAAGACGTTCCCTTCTCGCAGACAATGATTATCCGGGCTGAAGCAAACAAGCTAGCCCTGATGCGGCGCGTGACCGAAGATGAACTGTTTTACTCAGACCTGAGCAAGCTGGAAATCAATCTGCAGACCACTGCAGAAGCTCTTATCTACCAGCAGGGCGAACTGCTCAAAAAAAATCTCACACCGGCCGACATTAGAGCCAGAGAATACGTCGATCAGGTTGCAGCAGTCGTCACTGCCATAAAACTGATGATGCAGCTGCCGAAAACCGCTGTTACCAAAACCGTTCTCGATCTGCCGGCAGTGACTACCCCGGCCAAAACCGCAGCAGCCAACGTTCTTGAGAGAGAACTGACTCTTAGAGACGCCAATAGCATTCTTCGCCACATTCTGACCCGCAAAGATCTCGAAATGCTGCAGGTATATATCTCGCCCTCATTCGGCAACGACTGGGATTCATCATCGAACTGGAATGACGCCATCGCACATTTCGAAGAACTTTTTGCCGGCTTCAGCTTCGAAGATCTCAGCTGGCGCGTTGTTGACACTGAATTTTTACCAGACAGCAAAGCCCGCATCAGAACCGAAGTAAAATTTAAATTGAGAAACCTGGCTTCTGAACAGATTGTAAGAGAAAAAACCTACGTGTTCGACGCCATCTGGCGCAAAGAGGGAACTTTCTGGAAAGTATTCAGAAACATGCCCTATCGCGACACTCACCCAACCCAGGTTGGTGCTGACGCCAGATGGGGCGAAATATCTGCCGCACATCATGAACTTCAGGCCGCTCTGGCAATCGAAAATCTCGACATCTTCGCCAGTCGCATTTCGCAGACTTTTGGCAACGACTTCGATGTCACCAGCACCAGAAATGATCTTCTTGTCACCGCCCAGAGCCGCTTCAACGCCATGGACGTAAAAATTGCCGATTACAGTATCGATTCGATCGAGTTCAACGGGCTGGACAAAGCCCAGGTTCATTGCCAGGCAAATGTCAGGGTAATCAGCCTGATACCAGGGATAGACATCGATTCCGGCCCGGTTAAAGCAGTAGTTGAATGGCGCAAAGAAGACGGCATCTGGAAAATTGCCCGCAATCTTCCTTACCGTTTCAGTCACCCGGCAAAATAAAAGCGCGGTCTAAAAGAAAAACCCGGCAGCCATGAGTTACGGCTGCCGGGTTCTATTTTAGAACTTTATTTTTTTTCGAAAGTCTTCAGACGATTGGCAACTTCGGTGTTTCCAGGTTCCATTTCATTTGCCTTTTTAAGAAGCAGAACAACTTTTGAGGCATCCTGGGGCGACTTATATGAATCTGCCAGTTTTACCAGCACCTGAACGTGTTCGGGTGCGTAGGTTGAAAGTATTTTGGCATTTTTCAGAACATCGCGGGCGGTTTTGAGATTCATCGAAGCCACCAGACCCTGGTCAATACCCTTGATGAACTGTATTTCCTCATCAGCATCGCTCTCGTCAGCATCAAATTCTTTTGACACGATCAGACAGGCGAGCGCTTTCTGCAGCTCACGTCTTTCAACCAGCACAAAAGCGAGACCACGCAGGGCGGCGGAAAAATCTTCCGGGTTGTCGGCAAGCTCCAGGGCCTTTTCGTAGGCTACCTGCGCCGAAACGATGTCGGCACCACTGTTCTTGCGCAGAAACATGAAACCGCGTTCGGCAAAAAATGCTGAGCGAACCGGATTCCAGAAAATGGCCTTCTGCAGATTAGCCAGGGCTTCTTCGTGCTTTCCTTCCTGGAAATCAAGAATCGCAAGAAAGTAATAACCATCGGAAATTGGCTGTTCAACCCAGTCAATATCTCTTTTACTGCCGGCACGCTGTTCGAGAACTTTGAAGAGTTCCATTTCCATTGCCGAATGAAAACTTTTGAAAACCTTCTGATCAGTATCCTGAAATTTTTCGCTGCCAAAAACCATCTCATTGGCGATATCGCGAGCTTCTTTAAGATTGCCGGTCTTCATTCTTTCCATGAACACCAGCATCATCTGATTGGTGAGAACCACCGGGTCAGCCTTTACGGTCTGAGAGGCAACCTTTATCGGAACCATGCGGTCGGTAATCCCGTCTGTGGCAGCATTAGCGGCAGCGGATTTAGCTACAGGAGCCGGTTTATCAGAAGATTGCTGGGCAGAGAGTTGGCTGGTGAGCATTGCCACAGCCAGAAGACCTATTGGCAGATATTTTTTCAACATTTGTCAGCTTCCTTATAAAAGTTACAATTGGCAAGGCGCAATATACCGCTTAACCTTAAGATTTGCAACCACCTGCCTACTGCCGGAAAATTATCGACAAAGCGCCGGAAAATGGTCAATTTTCTCCCCCTGTATCAGTAAAAGCACTCTGTACAAGCATTTTCAACAATGGCATATTTTTTGCATCAAGACAGGTCTCCGTTCTCACTTTTTTTAAAGAAGGTGGCCCATGTTGCGAAAAATAGTTCTGATTGTGATGTTCGCTCTCACATCTCTTAACCTTCACGCCTTTGACGGTGCCAATTTCAATGGCGCCCTCAAGGATTTCTCCGAAGGCATTTCTCAGACCGCTTATGCGATCAGCGAAAAAGCCGACAGCGCCGAACGTGAAGCCTTTTCAGCCGCAGCTGACCGTGCTGATCGTGCTGAAAAAAGAATCAGAGATATCCTGAGCTCAATCAACACTGTTGAAGATTTTGCCGCCGCTGAAAAAGAACTCGCAACCTTTGCCACCAGCAGCGATCTTGGCGCCCACACCGTCGCTCTTGTTGAAAAAATGCTGAAAGAACGCGCCACCTTCATTACCAGCACCGCGATGGCCGCCAGCAACGTTACCGTCAGCAACAATGGCCGCGCCGCCGAAGCGCCGCAGCAGTTGCTCAGCAGCCGCCAGCGCCGCATGGTAATGATGGATGTGCCGGTTGTCGAAGCCGTTATCTCTCTTGAAGACACCAAAAACAACCGCCGCCTCGACAATCTCAAAGATATTTTCAAACGCCACAACTGCCGCGTCATCGCTGATAATACAACTGACGGCGGCGACAAACTCGTACATGGCTTTTATTTCTCCGGCAAAAAATACGTTGTCGACGCCCTTCTCGGTCACTTCGGCGGCGACGTCGTACAGAGTGACCTCAAGGCCATCGTCAGAATCACCAGTGGTGGTTTCTGGTCAGGCAAGAAAAGCCTTGATTTCGTGATCGCTCCTAAGGCCGGCAGCAGCGTTATGGGCGAACTTTCCTGGTACAAATCGGTGGTCGAAAAAGATCCGGCCAGATACCTGGCCGAAAACAATTACAGTGAACTGTCAACTCTCGGCTCGATCGAAACGGTTGCCGGCGAAAAGAAAATTCTACTGAAAAACGCCGTCGCCGAAATGTGGGTCATGTCGAAAAACGGCAGCCTCCGCAACGCTTTCTATTCAAGCAGATCTGAACTCGGCGACATCTACGTCAACGCCCGCTGATTGCAATAATGGGAGAAACAAAAATGAATTTCAATAAAACCAGAATTCTGACAGGCGTTTTTACTGCCGGTATCGTTTTAAGTTCTTTTGTTGCCCAGGCTGCCGAAGAAAAAGATATCGCCGACCTCGAAAAACAGCTGATTCAGGTTGAATCGCAGCTGCTCGAACCAGAACTGCGCCTCGACAAACTGCAGCAGGACCGCTCGAAATACGACGGCGCCAGCGGCTGGTTCCAGGGTGGCAAAAAGAAAGCCCTCGATTCCGAAATCGAAAAGACCCAGAGCCTTGTCGATCAGCAGTATTCACAGATGAAAACCGTTGCCGATCAGGTCCAGAAAATGGTTTTCTCGGTCGCTCAGACCTTCGAAAAAAATGGCCAGTACAGCAAGGCAATCGAATACTACCTTAAAATCGAAAATCGCACAGATTCTGTCAGAGAACGTGTCGCTGCCTGCTACAAAGCTGGCGCTGATTATGGTCAGGCCATCAAATGGCTGCTCGAAATGCAGAGAACCGATAACGTCCTGCTTGAAGTCGTCGACTGCTGCAAACTCGACAACAGCATGAAAGAAGCCGTCTACTGGCTGTTCGAAATTCTCAAACCATGGTCAGGCAGCAGTGCCGAACTCACCGCTCTCGATCTGATCGAAAAATATGATTATCCGCAGCGCAAAAACGATTACCCCGATTTCTTCCGCCGTCTTTCTGATGTTTACATCGCCAAGGCTGTAACCGCCTACGAAAGCAACTTTCTGCAGGCAACCCGCGATTATCGCAAGGCTGTCGAACTGCTCGCCACCGACATGAACGAAACCCCGTCGATGGTCAGCTTTGCCATTCTCGACCGCCACCAGAACGACTATCGCGCCGCCCTCGAAATTCTCGACCGCCAGAAAGAAGCCGCCGAACGCAATTTTGAAGACAAAGTCAGACGCGCCCGCAGTGAAATCGACGATGCCGAAGATCGTCTGCGCCGCGCCCGCTACGATGCCGACCGTGATTACGAAAATCGCCTGAGCAACGCGGAACAAAACGTCAAACGTGCCACCGACCGCCTCAGCGAGCTCAAGGCCAGCACCACCGCCACCCCTGATGAAATCAGCCGTGCCCAGCAGGCCCTCGACAGCGCGACCCGCGACCTCGACTACATCAGAAGAAACCGCGAATCACTGATACGTGATTACCTGCGGCCCTATCAGCGCACCGTTGAAGAAGCACGCGACGCTTATGACAAACTGCTCGCCAACCGCACCAGAATCATCGAAGAATACATCGCGCCCTATAAACGCCAGGTTGCCGAAGCCAAAAAAGCTTACGACCTCATCAAATCTCTGCACGACGCTAACTTTAAATAATCCGCACAGAAAAATGGCCGTCTCAGATGAGACGGCCATTTTCTATTTATACCGGTTTATTGCGCCCGGCTACACAAAGGAAATTGCCGGATCAGTTCATATTGCGGGCCATCTTCATGTAATGAGCTTTTTATCAGGCAGAAGTCATTAACCTGCCAGCTGCCTCTGAATTTTCGCAGAACCTTGCGGGCCCAGCCGCCACGACAGCGTGCCAGCGTCAGATGCGCTCTGAACTGTTTCTGATCCGCCAGACCGCCTAAACGACCGCGCAGAAATTCAGCCAGGGTGCCAAGCCCTTCTCCGCCATCGACCGTAGCATATAAAACACTCGGCTCGCCCGTTTCAGGAAAACAGGCGGTATCGGAAATGCTGACTTCAAACGACGAACAGATCGAAGCGGCAGCATCACCCATGCTGATCACCTCTGCAAGCCGATCGTCAGGCACTTCACCCATAAAAGCAAGGGTTATGTGCATCCGCTCCGGCTTGACCGGTCGCCAGGGCTTTTCGAGAGTAATCGCAAACCTGTCGAGATCCTGGCGTATCTCTTCCGGGACATCGAGGGCAAAAAACAGCCTCAAAAACCGTGACATTTCTTCACTTTGTCTCTTTCATCGCATTCAGAAAACTCTGAAAAACCGTGCGACAAACCCGTTTGCGAATCATCGCCCGGTCGCCAGGCCAATCGACAAAAGCAGCACTTTCGCCATTTGGTCCGGAAACAGCGACCCATGCTGTACCAGGGCTTTTGCCCTCAAGAGGTGCCGGGCCGGCAACTCCGGTGGTCGCCAGACCCCAGTCTGTCTGAAACATTTTTTTTGCCGCAACGGCCATGGCAACTGCAACCTCGGCAGATACAACACCGTGCTGCCTGATCAAAGAAGCGTCAACGCCGGCTCGAATTTTGACTTCATTGGCATAAGCTGTCAAAGAACCTCTGAAACAACTGCTGATTCCGGGGCAATCCGTGATCTCTGCAGCAAGCACACCGCCGGAAACGGATTCCATGCAGGAAAAGGTCTGACCACGACCGTCAAGTATCTTTTTGATTGCTGAAACGACAGTTTCATCATCGCAGCCAAAAATCCACGGGGCGAGAATCAGTTCTATCTCACGAATAACAGGCTCAGCCACGGCACGGGCCCGATCTGTGCTTTCGGCAGCCGCAGCGATACGAATGTCGACGCCGCTGTTACGGGCATAAGTACCGATTCCGGGAGAATCGAGACGGGTAAAATCTTTGATCCGTTCTGCCAGATCTGACTCACCAATGCCGATTGTATGCAGAGTGCGGTGGTACAGCACCCGCCCTGAAGCCGGCAGCAGTTTTTCGACCTGTTCGCACCACATGCGTGTCAGTTCATTCGGTGGCCCGGGAAGCGCCACAATGATTTTACCGCTCTTGTTCACATACCAGCCGGGAGCTGTACCAACCGGGTTGGCAAGCGCACCCGCACTTTTGATCAGCCATGCCTGTTTTTTATTGCCTTCGGGCATGGCACGCTTTCTGGCGGCAAATTTTGCCTCAAGGTCTTTCAACAAAGCGTCATCAATATATGGCTCTTCGTTCACAGCAGCAGCAATCGCCTCTCTCGTCAGATCATCGTCGGTCGGGCCGAGGCCGCCACACAGAACCAGCAGGTCGGAACGCGTCAACGCTTCTTTCACTGCCGCAACCAGACGTTCAAGATTGTCGCCAAGTGTCTGACGACGATAGACGAATATTCCGAGGTCGCGCAGCCGTTCGCCAAGAAACGCGGCATTGGTGTCGATTATTTCGCCAAGCAACAGTTCGGTTCCAACACTGATCATTTCAGCAATTAGTGGTTTTTTCATCAGGCCCCCTGCTAATCTTGCGGTATCTATTCCTGCTTTTTCTCAGGCTGCGGCACAGCATTCTGTGCCAGTTTTCTTTCGAGTTCAGCCCGATCACGGGTTTTGTTCATTGCTTCTTCAGACGCAATCACACCGTTCTTCACCAGCTGGCAGAGATCATCATTGAGCAGCCGGTTGCCCTTTGCCTGAGCGGTCAGCATGGCATTAGGCAGCATATATGACTTGCCGGTGCGAATAAGATTGGCCATCGCCGGATCAACGATCATTATCTCGAATGCCGGCACACAGCCTCTGGTAACTCGGCGACAGAGAGTCTGGCAGACTACCCCGAGCAGATTGTCGGCCAGGAACATGCGAATCTGGTTCTGTGACTCGGCCGGAAAATTATCGACTACTCGATCGATGGTGCTGGCAGCAGTAGCAGTATGCATGGTGGCAAAAACCAGATGCCCGGTATTAGCGGTTTCTAGTGCCATCGCCATGGTTTCATTATCTCTGATCTCACCAACCATCACCACATCTGGGTTTTCACGCAGACCGGCCCGCAGGGCCTTGGCAAAACTACGGGTATGTACACCGACCTCACGCTGATTAACCAGCGCTTTCAGGCTGCCGTGCACGAATTCAATCGGATCTTCAATTGTCAGAATATGGCACTTGCGGTGGCGATTTACCCAGTCGATCATTGCCGACATGGTTGTCGACTTGCCGCTGCCAGTTGGTCCGGTCACCAGCACCAGCCCTTTTGGCTGCGTGCAGAAGCTCGTGAGAATTTCGGGCAGCCCCAACGCCTCGAGTGAAGAAATTTCACCGGGAATATACCTAAAAACAGCGCTGATCCCGTTGTGATCGCGCAACAGATTAACTCTGAATCTGAACCCTTCGCAGGTCGAATAGGCAAAATCTTCATCACAGCTCTCGACAAAAGCATCGAGAACCTCGTTGCGCGCCAGTGGGCGCAACATTTCAAGAACTTCTTCGGGCCCTGATTTGCGCGTTCCAGGCACTTCGACAATTTCACCGTCAATACGCCAGCGGGGCACCTGCCCGGCCGAAAGGTAAAGGTCCGAGCCCTTTTCATTTACCAGACGACGCAGCACTTCGTCGATAAAACATAGATTTTCACGTCTGGTAACCTCTTCAACCGGCTGAAGCGGTGGCGGTAACGGCTGACCGGCGTCGCTTTCAAGATTTTTTCTGATCAGGCTGGCAAAAAATTCCGGGTCAAAATAGATGGGCCTGATATCAAAATCTTCGGGCAAAATCTGGTCGATGGCTTCGAGTTGTTCGCGGTCAACCGGCTCGCAATGAGCGATCAACAAATAGCTGGCAACCCTTTTAACCGGCAGAACCCGGTGTTTTTTGAGAAAACCTTCAGGAAAAAGTTTGATCAGAGAACTGTCGATGTCGGGTGTTCTGCTGCGATTTTCAATAAAGGCCGGGTAAGCCTGCGAACTGCGAATTTTCTGACTGATCGACGGAATAAGTGGAATATAAATACCCGGAATCGCCAGAATATGCTCATGAAAAACTTTTGCTGAAAAGGCGATAACCGCCAGCTGCCCCCGCGCAAAACAGGAATAAGAGTGCGGCTCATTCTGAATCATGGCCATCTCACCGACCAGCTGGCCGCGGGTCAATCTGACTATTTCCATGCCGTCGTTTCGATCATCGAGAACGACAGAAACTTCACCTTTGACGATTACAAGAAAAAATTCGGGCAAAGAACCGGCACTGATAACCTTTTCGCCCTCTTCGAAGGTCAGAACTTCACCGGCAAGATCGACCAGCTCGTTGAGCTGGTCTTCGCCAAGAAACGCGAACATGCCGGCCAGGCCGAGCTTCTTGCAGGAAAGCGCCTTCAGCTCATTATCAATTTCGAACTTTTTCATCAGACACTCTTCATGACAGGTAGTGGTCTTCTATTTCCTGATCACAGTCTAACGTAAAAAAGCCGGGTTTAAAAGAAAATTTGCTGCCGCTTTCAGAAAATAAAAAAGGGCGCCATCTGAGCGCCCTTTTTTATTTTCTGCCTTTAATTCAGCGGAAAAGCTGGGAAGGATCAGCAAAAAAGTTTTCGGCAGTGACCGCCGGGAATTCTTTCCCGATCAGGCCTTTGCCCTGCAGATACTTCGGCACCATGGTCGGCATTGTGGCCCTGACGTTGTAGATCATGCTTGGGATGGTCCAGAAGCGCAATTTCTTGTCGCCAACCTTGCTCATGAGCACAAGAAGGTTATTGGTGCAGTTGTTGCGGGTGGTGTGATAGAATTCGCCGGAACGATTGACGCCAGCCTGTCTGACAGATTCAAGCAGCAGTTTCTGGTTCTGTTCGGCAGAAAATTTGATCGGGTAAACAATAAGCTTCTTGGTATCGAAATGACAGGTCTCGGCAGCGTAGTCTTCCCAGCTGGTGAGCAGCCAGATGATACCGAAAGTCTTTTTCAGGCCTTCTTTAAGCGAATAATTCTGGTCTTTGCGCTGATAAGCCTCTATGCTCAGCACCAGCCCTTTTGATTCGTTGCCGTTCTCATCGACCATGCCGCCTTTTTTGAAGGTGAACAGCATCAGACAATGGGCAGCAATCCATTCAGGCGGAAAAGGCTTCTTGATAAAATAAGAACCTTCGAGAAGGTCGGGTCTGATTTTTACAGTGCGCCAGGCAAATTCAGTTTCGCCGGCCGCATTTTTATCTTTGAGGCGACTCCAGCGAACATTTTTAATGATCGTTTCTTTTTCGGAGAGTTTGCTTATCTGCACCGGCTTCTGATAGTTCTTGTATGGAAGCGGGTCTTTGACTTCAATGCGCTTTTCGAAGGGGCGAACGGCTTTGACTGCAAGCTGCGTCAGCTGAATCGAATCTTTGGCAACACCATCGATCTGAACCAGCTGCCCGTCGTATTTTTTTGCTTCACCGGCAGAGATTTCGAGGGTAAAAACCCGGCAGTCATCGGTAGTGAAAACTACTGAATCGTCGCGGACATCGAGCATACCATTGAGTCGATAGAAAGAACCAGCCCAGACCGGCACTGCCGCAACGGCCAGAACAACAGCCAAAAGAGCCTGCAGAATTTTTTTATTCATTTATGTACCCCATCTTCGTGCGGATTAGTCTAATTATAACGTCACACCCAACATCCCGCAATACCTGCCGGCATTCTTTCGGCCGGGCAATAATTGCGTGCTGGAAAAAATCAGGGCGGTCTGTTATATTTCTGCTGCCAGATTGGCGCAGGAGACCATAAATGTCGGGCATATTGATAATCAGACTCAAAGGGCTTGGTGACATAGTTCACCTGATACCGGTTCTGCGCATGCTGCGGCAGCAGCGCCCGGATGAAACGATCGGCCTTCTCTGCCAGAAGCCTTTTGGGCAGATTGTTCCGCCCGAACTCAAAATCAGAATTTTTGAACTGCCAAACCACGCCGGGCTCGCCGACACTTTCAGACTGATCCGCGATCTGCGCCGCTGCCGGTTTGAAAAGCTTTTCGATCTTTTCGCCAACCCCAGAACTGCAGTTATCAGCCTTTTAAGCGGCATCAACGAGCGTTACGGCTTCGATTACCGAATCCGTCGCCACGCCTACACGCGAACCTTCTCGCCTGCCAACCCGAACCGCCACCTGATGTATCTTTTCGGCGAATTTTTTGCCCATTTCGGGATCACGGGTGAACTCGAGTTTCCGAATCTGGCATGGCCAGAAAAGGTCAGAGCAAACGCACGAAATGCCATCAGCAATGATTTTAACGGGCAACGACCGCTGCTGGGCATCAACCCGCATACCACATACATGTCGAAAGCCTGGCCCGAAGAATACTGGGTCGAACTTATCAAACTCTGGTTCGAAAAGACTGGCAGGAGGGCTCTGGTTACCTGGGGCCCCGGTGAAAGGGAAGTGGCAGAACGCATAGTGAAAGAAGCCGGCAGGGAGCGGGCATATGTGCATGCCCCCGTGCGCATCGATGAATTTGCTGCCCTGCTTGCCGACCTCGATCTTTTTGTAACTTCAGACACCGGCCCGATGAATATTGCCTGGGCGGTCAACACACCCGTGGTTGCACTTTTCGGCCCAACCACCCGCGAAGCGGTCATGCCCAGAGGGGCAAGCCACCTTTCGCTTTTCAATGAAGAACTGCGTTGTCTGCAGTGCCACCTCGAAGTATGTTCGCACAAAACCTGCATGTGGTCGATGAAACCACAGATGGTGCTCGATAAAATTCTTGCCGGATACGACCTCAGCAACACCAGGAAACCAGATGCACAAAGCAATATTTCTTGACCGCGACGGCACCTTGAACCCCGACCCCGGTTATATTTCCAACCCTGACGATTTCAATCTGTATGAAGGCGTTGCCGAAGCCTTGTCTCGACTGCAGCAGGCCGGCTTTCTTCTGATTCTGATCACCAACCAGTCGGGAATTGCCCGCGGTCTGATAACGCCAGAACAACTCGTCAATATTCACGCAAAAATGCAGGCACAGCTTGCCAGAGCCGGCGCCAGAATCGATGCCATCTATCATTGCCCGCATCACCCCGATTTTCCTTATAAAGATGGTCTGGCAGAATGTGATTGCCGTAAACCCCAGCCTGGAATGGTTTTACGAGCCATCAAAGAGCATGATATAGACCCGGCCGCCTCGTATGTTGTCGGTGACCGCAGTTCAGATATAAAAATCGGCCTGAAAACCGGTATCACGCCAATACTGATTGGCCCACAACCCATGTCGGGCTTCGAACAGGTCGCGACATTCAGCAGTTTAGGCGCCGCGGCAGACTGGATACTGAGCCGTTAATTTATCGTTGACTTTTGCCGCCGCGCCTTTATAATGGGCGCACCATTGCAATTAAGGTAAGCGATCTTGAACTCAGCAGAATCGGGCGAAGAACAAAGGCATAATTCAGACAAAAGCAGTGAAACAAAGGTTACACTGGTATCACTCGCCTACTTTTTCTTCGTAATCTGCTCATATTACGTCATCAAGCCGATTCGCGAAAGCCTGGCCCTTGAACTGGGAGCCGAAAACATTCCGCTTCTCAACATCACTTCGATGGCCAGTCTCGTGATCGTCAATGCCGCTTACAGCCTGATCGTCGGGCACTTCAAGCGCGATATCTTCATTCCGTTCATCACCAGATTTTTTGCCGTCAGCCTGTTGGGATTCTGGGTAATTTTTTCTTTTATGATACCGATTCCAGGCTCTGAACCGGCCAGTCTCACCGCTTCGTCAGCCAGTATTGCCGCTGAATCCCAGGTTGAAACGACCGCAGCAACCGCAGAGATGCCCGCTAAGCCAGGCATAACCGAGGCGACCGGCAACGCTGTTCCCGGCATTGCCGAAAGCGAAGACAAAAACCGCACCAGCACCTCAGAAACTCCTGAAACAAAGCCTTTAACAGGCAAAAAAAGAGAACTCACACTGTTCAAGGTTCTCGCAATCGGCATTTATTACCTCTGGGTCAATATGTTTTCGCTGATGGCAGTAAGCATGTTCTGGTCGTTCATGAACGATGTTTTTTCGCTCGAACAGAGCAAGAGGCTATATGCGATAATCGGTTATGGCGGCCTGATCGGCGGTCTGGCCGGCAGCGCCATGACTTCGCTGCTGGTTAAATATACCGGCACACCGAACCTTTTCATTCTCGCGATCGTTCTGCTCTACCCGTCGATCTGGTGCATGCAGTACATTCACCGCAATCATTACCGGCCAGAAGGCATACCTGAGGCCGATAACCGGCCTGCCCGGCCCGCACACCCGCCCCGCCCCTGGGATGGCTTTATCGCCGTCAGTCGCAATCTGATCCTGATTCTGATGGCGCTCGAAATGTTTTTCTACACTTTTTCGACAACCCTGTTTTCTCAGCAGTTCAACCATCTGCTGCAGACTGAACTGGCCGGTATAAACGCCAGAACCGCATTTGTGGCAGGCATTTATGGCTATATCAATATCGTGTCGCTGCTGACGCAGTTTCTGGTAACCAGACTGACGATGATGCTGAAAAACCCGGTATACGGGCTTCTGATGCTGAATCTGATTCAGGTCATCGGCACTGCCCTGATGCTGCGCAGCCCAAGCCTGACGATCATCAGCTGGACCATAATCAGTCGTTATGCCCTGAATTACTCGACCGGCAGGGTTCTGCGCGAATTGATCTACATTCCGCTCGATCGCGAGGCCAAATACCAGGGAAAAGGCTTTATCGACACTGTGGTATTCAGATTCGGCGATGGACTCTCTTCGGCCGTAATCTATGGCGGCCTGGCCTTCTTTTCATATGGAGTATGGATAGATTATTCAATTCTGGTGGTTATGGCTCTGCAATTTTATGTTATAATCAAAGCCTCGGGTCTCTATGCCGAACGACTGCGACAGACCCGCACCGGCGAAGTATCGCCTGCTGTAAACGAGGCTCAATGACCGATAAAATTTTCCGGAGGAAATAATGAGCGTTAAAATGATCGTTGTTGGTTCTATCGCCTATGATTCACTGCAGACCCCCAAAGGCAAACGCGAGAGAGCCCTGGGTGGCTCAGCCATCTACTTTTCTACCGTTGCCAGCTATTTTACCAAAGTTGGTCTGGTGGGCGTCGCCGGCAAGGATTTTGAAGATGCGCATGTAAGCTTTCTCAAAGATCACGGCGTTGATCTCGCCGGTTTCGACCGCAAAAAAGATGGAGAAACCTTTCACTGGGCCGGCAGCTATGGTGAAGACTTCGGCGATGCCACTACCCATGACACCCGCCTGAATGTTTTCGAATCTTTCGATCCGCAGCTGCCCGAAGCCTATCGCAACGCCGAACTGGTTTTTCTCGGCAACATTCACCCGGCCCTGCAGCTGAAGGTCATCGAAAAGGTTAACAAGCCAAAAATCATCGCACTCGACACGATGAACCTCTGGATCAACACCACTCCTGATCTGCTGAAACAGGCGATCAAAAAAATCGACATCCTGTTCATCAATTTTCAGGAAGCCCTGATGCTGGCCGGCGAGAAAAAATTCGCTCCGGCAGTGGCAAAGCTTCTGACCATGGGCCCAAAACGTATCATCGTCAAGCTGGGCGAACTCGGCGCCATGACCGCCACCAAAGACAGCCGTTTCTTCACGCCGGCGTTCCCGTGCCTCGACATCACCGACCCGACCGGGGCCGGCGACTCATTTGCCGGTGGCTTCATGGGCAGTCTGGCCCGCCACGGCAATTACACCGAAAACGGTTTCAGAACCAGCATGCTCTACGGCAGCGCCATGGGTTCGATCACCGTTGAAAACTTCAGCCTCGATTCTTACAAAAATCTCAAGTCTGAACTGATCGAAGAACGCTTCAAGGCACTCAAGGCAATGGTCACCGTCGAATAATTTTCAGACCGCGCCAGAAATATCGCAGGGGTTCAGCATGCTGAACCCCTGTTGTTTTTACCGGCTTCATAAGGGCTCAGTATGCTGAGCCCTTACAATTTTAGAAGAAATAACCCTCTTCTGGTTTCTGTGCACAGCGACATTTCTGACCACGGCCGGCCGGTATCATGTTTACCAGCCTGATCAGAACCTTATGCAACTGGCCGACACTCTGCTGAAACATTCGCACCACTTCTTTCGTGGTCACTTCAGGCACATTGCCGACCAGGCCGGCATCATAATCGGTAATCATCGCGACGTTCACGATGCAGATGCCGAGTTCCTGGGCAAGCACAACTTCAGGATACTGGGTCATATTGACCGTATGCCAGCCCATCTGGGTAAACCATTTACTTTCGGCCTTGCTTGAAAATCTCGGCCCGTTGATTACCACGATGGTTCCTTCGGTATGAACGGTGGCACCTTCGGCTTTCAGCGCTGCAACCGCCAGTTCACGCAGTTCAGGGCAATATGGCTCGGCCGCCGAGATATGCATGACGTCAGGGCCGTCAGCAAAAGTATCTTTACGACCATTGGTTCGATCGACGAACTGGTCACTGACCACGAAATGCCCGGGTTGAATGTCTGGCTGCAGAGAACCAACTGCGCAGGGCGAAATGATACGCGAAACACCGAGTTCTTTCATTGCCCAGAGATTGGCCCGGTAATTGATCTGGTGCGGCGGAATCGTATGCTGCCGGCCATGTCTTGGCAGAAAAGCGACCTTTTTGTCACCGATCGTGCAGATATCAATAATGTCGCTTGGCGCACCGTATGGCGTGCTGATCTTCACCTTCTCGATTTTGTCAGCTGCCAGCTCATACATACCGCTGCCGCTGAAAATACCAATGTCAGCTCTGTGTTTGTTACGCATCATCAATTCTCCCCGGTTTGAATTTCAGAAAAATGCTAACACAAACACCCCTGAATGTTTCAAATGAATATTTGTACAGTCATCAATGAACAAATTTACATATTGCGGCCGAAAAAAATCGCCCCTCCGTTATGGAGAGGCGATTCTTGTTTTTTCAGACTTCGCAGTCTTCGAACTTAACTACCCGACACTCAGACAATTGCGAAATAAATCACAGCTAGTTATCAAATCAATGATAATTGAGCCGGTCAGGCAATCTGGCTCTCGACTTTGTAGAGAATCTGGTAAGGCTCTTTCTTATCAACACAGCGCTCATGTATTATCACTTTACTGATATTATTATCAGAAGGTATATCATACATCAGGTCGAGCATCAGATCTTCAATGATGCGGCGCAGGCCGCGGGCGCCGGTATTCTGCTGAATGGCACTGCGGGCAATCGCCTGCAGCGCTTTCGGCGTAACTTCGAGATCGACGCCTTCCATGCGCAGAAGCCGGGCATACTGCTTGACCAGTGCATCTTTGGGTTCTGTAAGAATTTTCACCAGATCATCGACGCCAAGATTATTGAAGGTTGCAATTACCGGCACGCGGCCGATAAATTCAGGAATCAGACCGAATCTCAACAGATCTTCAGGCATGATTTCCTTCAACAGCTCACCAACCCGGCGCTCGCTCTTGAGAACCGGAGTCGAGCCAAAGCCCATGGTTTTTGTCGATGAGCGCGCTTCGATAAGTTTTTCAACACCCTCGAAAGCACCACCGAGCAAAAAGAGAATGTTCTTGGTATTGAGCTGAATATAATCCTGATGCGGGTGCTTGCGACCGCCCTGCGGCGGCACGTGCGCAACCTTGCCTTCGAGCAGTTTCAACAGTGCCTGCTGCACCCCTTCGCCCGAAACATCGCGGGTAATCGAAACATTCTCGCTCTTGCGGGCGATCTTGTCGATTTCATCGATGTAGACGATGCCCCGTTCGGCTCTCTGCACGTCATAGTCAGCAGCCCGCAGCAGATTCAGAAGAATGCTCTCAACGTCATCACCAACGTAGCCAGCCTCGGTAAGAGTCGTGGCATCGGCAATGCAGAATGGAACATTCAACAGCTTTGCAAGCGTCTGAGCAATGTGAGTTTTTCCAGAGCCGGTTGGCCCGATGAGAAGTACATTTGACTTCTGCACTTCGACATCGTCGCGACGTGATTCCTCAAGGGTGATTCTCTTATAGTGGTTATAAACCGCCACCGAAAGAATCTTCTTCGCCTGTTCCTGACCAATTACATACTGGTCGAGAACCCTGGCGATTTCCTTGGGCTTGAGCGCATTCTGCATAACCAGAGGGCCGTCGTCATCGAGTTCTTCGAGAATGATCTCGTTACAAAGGCCGATGCACTCGTCGCAAATATAGACCTCAGGCCCGGCAATCAACTTGCGAACCTGATCCTGACTCTTTCCGCAGAAAGAACAACGGAACTGAGGGGTCTTAGAAAGCATGCTTACTCCTCGTTGGGTTTTGCTGCAACAACTTTACGCTGAACTACTTCGTCGATCAGGCCATATTCCTTAGCTTCTTTCGAAGACATGAAGAAATCGCGGTCAGTATCTTTTTTGATGCGTTTCAAAGGCTGACCGGTATGATTCGCCAGGATGTCATTGAGCATCTCTTTCATTCTCAGGATTTCCTGAGCCTGAATTTCGATGTCGCTGGCCTGACCCTGTGCCCCGCCGAGAGGCTGGTGAATCATGATACGTGAATTGGGAAGGGCGTAGCGTTTGCCTTTTGCGCCTGCAGCGAGAAGCAGTGCGCCCATGCTGGCCGCCTGGCCGATACAGATAGTGCTGACATCGGGTTTGATGTACTGCATGGTATCGTAAATGGCCATACCGGCGGTTACTACGCCACCCGGGCTGTTGATATAAATTGAAATATCCTTTTCGGGATCTTCTGATTCAAGGAAAAGAAGCTGAGCTACGACCAGATCGGCCATTCCGTCATCGATTCCGCCGCCGAGAAAGATAATTCTATCCTTGAGAAGGCGTGAATAGATGTCGAAAGCCCGTTCCCCACGGCTGCTTTGTTCAATTACTATTGGGACGAGAGTCACGCTTCAGTTTCCCCCTTGTTAAAATCGGCTTCTTTAACCATATCGTAATTAACCTGGTTATTTTTTAGCATAAATTCACGAATTTTTTGGCTTCTGAGTGAAAATCTGACATTTTCTTCGCCATCGTTTTCTGCAAGGGTGTGAAGCAGCTTTTCAACCGGCATGTTGTATTCTTTGGCGCGCTTTTCGATTTCTTCGCGATATTCAGCGTCGGTGACTTCGATTTTTTCACGGTCGCCGATTGAATCGAGGAGCAGCATGGTCTTGGTCTGGCGCACGGCTCTTTCGCGGAAAGTTTCGCGGAATTCATTCACATCTTTGCCACTGTTGCGCAGATAATCCTGAATGGTGGTGCCAAACTGTCTCCAGCGGCGATCGAGGCCCTGAATGAAAAAGTCGATAGTGCTCTGAACCATGGCTTCAGGAACATCGAACTGATAATCTTTGATGATCTGACCGAGAACTTCTTCGAAAGCACGTTCTTCGGCATCATATTTGGCGCGTTCTTCGAGATCTTCTTTAACCTTGGTTTCAAGAGCAGCCAGGTTTTCGAATTCACCGAGGGTTTTGGCAAATTCGTCGTTCAACTCAGGCAGAGTCGGGCGGGAAATGCGGTTGAGAGTAACGGTGTAATCAAGAGTCTTGCCGAAATATTTCGAATTGGCTTCGCTTTCGCCTTCAACCTTGTGCTGCCAGTTACGGGTTTCGCCAACCTTCATGCCGATGGCCGATGAGAAAAGCTTGTCGTCTTCCATCAGTTTGTGAGCAGCTTTTTCATCAGAAAGTTCTTCGTCAACATTGCCTTCGCAGGCAACCTGAACTTTGGCCGAGAAATAATCGCCGACTGACAGAGTGCCGTTTTCGACAGTTTCAGTCTTGCTCTGCTGTTCACGCACCTGATTGAGAACTTTTTTAACGCTTTCGTCATCGACGATTTCGCGCTGAACCTGAGCAGTGTAGCCCTTATAGTTGAAATCACCCAGTTTCGGTCTGACTTCGAAAACAGCCTTGAAGGTGAACGGAGCGTTTTCCTGCAGATTCGATTCTTCAAGCTCGAAGCGGCTTACCGGGTGCAGCTTGGTTTCTCTGATCGCCTGCGGATATACTTCCTGGACGAGTTCTTCTTCGATCTGTTCGCGAACGGAATCGGCGCCAATGAACTTAACCAGAACAGCTTTGGGAATCTTGCCCTGGCGGAAGCCCGGGATCTTTACAGAGCGGGCAGCGCGATTGTAAAAGCTGGCATAGGCGGCATTGACTTTTTCTTTTTCGACTTCAACGGTCAATGCGACTTTGTTAGCTTCCAGTTCCTGAACTTGTGTCTTTAACATATGCAATAACTCCTTGTGGAGAGAATTTCGACAGACCACCCATATACGAAACCCGCCCGGCATAAAGAACTCAATGCCAGAAAAACATCCGCCGGAAGGGGCACGGATTGGATGTATTATTATAATGGAGTCAGACCCTAAAGTAAAGACGCCCTGCCCCGCAAAAAACCGGGGCCAGTTTATCTGTTTCGTACATTATCAGGGCTTCAGTCTAAAAAAATGAAGAGCCGAAATTTTCGGCTCTTCTACAAATCGGAGCGGGAGACGGGACTTGAACCCGCGACCATCTGCTTGGAAGGCAGAGACTCTACCATTGAGTTACTCCCGCAAACAACCCTGCTAGCAGCAACGGTGCGAAGGGCGGGACTTGAACCCGCACGGTGTTAACCACCAGATCCTAAGTCTGGCGCGTCTGCCAGTTTCGCCACCCTCGCTCAAGGGTCAACGCAGCCAATAATACCAGAAACTTCAAGCTCAGGCAACAGTTTTAAAATTTTTGAGGTGAGCCACCTCTGGCAGAATGACACGGGACCAGCGAAAATCCAGACGATATGACCGTTGCAAAATTTAAAGAAGATTTAATGCCCCCGAAAATCGGTGTTCATCGGTGGATATTTGCGGCTATCTGTGGCTGAAAATATAATCAGTACCGGATCTGAAAAACTACCTGGCGATATTGAAGAAAACTTTCAGGCAGAAGATCAGGTATGATTAAACAGAATTTACAGATGGAGTGATTCAATGAGCAACCTTTGCAAGCTGGCCCGGTTCTGCCTGGCCTTTCTGATAATCTTCTGCCTCTTGCCGGCAAATGCCGCCACTCCGTTCGATAACCAGAATACGGTCAAAATTTCCGGGAGCGCCAATGCTGACGGCAATGGCAGCCACCGCGCCGAAAATTCAGAGCGCATAAACCAGCAGGATGCGCGACCGTGCACTCTGGCGGTCATGGCCGACCTGCACGCCAGACCCGAGAGTCTGCCACTGCTTAAAAAGGCAGTCGACCGTGTCAACAACCTCAAAGACATCATGGGGCTCGCAATTGTCGGTGATCTTTGCAGTAAACTCGGAACCAGAAGTGAATATGAAACGCTGCAAAACGGGCTGAAGGGCGCCAAAATCCCGATTTACGCCGTGCCCGGTAACCATGACATTCTTTATAAAGACTATCTGATCGGTGGTGAAAAGAAACGTGGCACCCCGGCCGAAAAAAAGGCGAAACACGAACTTTTCAAAAAGACACTCAATCTCAGATCGCTCTACTATTCGCGAAAAATCGGCGGACACCTGCTGATCTTTCTGCCAAATGACGCTTTGAGTGCAATTCCCTGCTCGTTCCCATCAGATGATGCCTACGATTTTCTGCGGCAAGCGCTACGCGAGAACCGCAATCTGCCAACCATCATCTTCAGTCACGCCCCACTCGAAGGCAGTTACGGTGACAAAAGAACCATGCCGCCGATTCAGGCCAATGCCCAGCCGTCAGCCAGGCTCAAACGTCTGTTGCAGAACAACCCACAGGTTTATCTCTGGTTTGCAGGGCACCTGCACATTACCCCGTCGCAGAAATATTTCAATTTCCCCGGCAACCGGGTCGGAAAAGTCAATGTCGTGCATGTTCCGCCCTCCCAGATTCACGCCTCGTGGGTACAGGTTGTAAGACTCTCTCCCAAGGGCGCGATCGTCAAAACCCTCGACGTTAAGTCAGGAAAATACCTCAAGCGCCACACCAGAGTATTCAGACCCAACATCAAAACCTCTGATGACCTGGCTGATAAAGACCCGCAGCCCCGCAAAGACGACAAAGATGACAGCAAAACCGACAAAATCGCGAAAAAAGCCAGAATTGTGATAACAAACGCTCACTCCGGCGGTAACCGCAATCGGGTCGGCTTTGGCGACTGGCTCGAAAATCAGGAACCAGACATAGCTCTCGTAAGTGAATCGGTCGACATGAACCAACATCTGAGGCCGTCAGGCAGAGTCTTCAATGCCGGCAATGAAACGCGTGGCCGCCGCGAAGTGGTTGTCGTCGTGCGCGATGGCCTGCCGGTCATGAAGCACGATTTCGGCAAAGTTTCACCCGATCTCGGCAGCGGCATCGCCCACGACCGCTGGTGGACCCGCGCCCAGACCAAGGTTGCCGGCATTAAAACCCGAGTATATTCATTGCATCTCAATGCCGTCATTCAGGAAAAAACCGGCGAACCGCGCGCCGAAAAACGCTGGGAAGTGACCCGCGATGGCCTGGACAATCTCGAAAAAATCTGGCGCCAGGACATCAAAGATGGCTGGGCAGTCATTATTGGCGGCGACCTGAACTGGAACGATTCGCGACAAAATGCCAGAGCCAATAAAATGTCGCCAGGCAGTATCTTCAGACGCCTCGGCCTGACCTATGTCAACAATGAACTGATGTGGCTGGCCTGGACCCCGAAAACCCACAAATCGCTCAAACGCCAGGCAATACCGCCAACCAGCATCCCGGGGCTCTTTGCCGGTGAACACCCGGCCTTGAAAATCGACCTGCAGGCACGCAAAGCCCCCGACAAACCGGAAAGCGATTCTGAAGAAGAAAAGCAGAACACCGACGAAGAAGAAATCAAAGATGAAAACGCGAATGAACCTGACTCCGACGTGTCAGAACTCGATGACACAGATTTTGACGACGGAGTTCTCGATTCTGATCCCGAAAAATCACCAACCGATGAACCGGCTGCCAACAGCGTCGAATCGGAAACCGGTCAGTCTGCCGATGATGCAGAAGATGCTTCAAGCGGTGAAGAACTCGAAGAAATTGCCGGCAATGCTGATGAAACCGCAGTCGGGCCAGAAGATCCTGAAAACTCACTGACCGGCGAAGAAACAGAAAGTGAAACCGGCATCGGAGCTGAAACTGGCGCTGAGTCAGAGTCAGAGTCAGAATCAGAAGTCGGTTCTGAAAACAGCGTCGCGGCAGCCACACCGGAACAGGCCGCCATTGAACGCATCAGAGAACTGGTCGGCATGCTTCAGGATTTTCTGCAGGGCATCCTCTCCGCCTTCGAAAGTCTTCTCAAATCATAATTTTTCGCCAGGTTGAACTTTTACCGGCGGGTAAAGTATCCTTGAAGCAGGCCGGAAAAATGACGTTTTCAGAATATCTGGCCGCATTGCCACACTGAGTGGCTTCAGGAGGTTCAGATGTTCAACCGCTGTTTGAAAGGCCTGTCATACCTGTTTCTCGTCGCCATGGCATTTGCTGCGCCGGCACAGGCTTTGCCGCTTGGAGAAGGCGAAGCACAGCATTTCACCCGCGAAGCCGAAAAAATATTCAGAGAAATCATTCTATCTGAAGTTGAACAGACCGGGTCAGATTATCGAATCGATCTGACAGGCAAGACAATCAGAAAAACCCCGGTACAGAGCGGCAGCGTCACCTTCAAAGGTTTTTCTGACGCACAGTTCTCGGTCATGCGCGGTGGCGCGGTCGATACGGCAAAACTTCTTGAGGGTGACGGTGTCGAGGTCGAGGCAACCATAGCTGCAGATGCTATCAAAGGTGTCATCGAGCGCGAAATCGCCAGGGTAAGCAAAGAAAATCGCATTTTCGACCCGCTGACGCTCAGTTTTCAAAACGGCCAGGTAAGAGTCACCGGCCAGATCGACTTTCGCAAAATTCCCGGCAATGTTCTGTCATTTCTTTCTACCGGCCCCACACCATTCTCGGCAGTGGTAAAACCCGAACAGAACGGCAGCCGCATCGATCTGAAAGTAATCGACGCAAAAATCAACGATCAGCCGATGGCCGACGATTCGCTGCAGCAGATTCTGACCTGGCTCAACCCGGTCTGGGATTTTTCGATTCTTCCATTCAGAGCCAATCTTGAAAGTTACAGTATTTCACCCGCCGGCGTTTCTTTCAGCGGCACGATTTACGATAAGTAAAACCGCCGCTGATGCCAGAACCCGCCAACCCTTCAATCGGTGAAATCAGAACCGCTTCGATCACCTTCGATCAGTTCGATACTCTTTTCAGAGAAGAACTGGAAAAAGTTCCTGACCAGTTCAGAGAAGGGGTCGCCCAGTTCATCATCGAAGAACGCGAGCACCGGCACAGCAAATACATGCGCGGGCTCTACACACTTGGGCACTACATGCCACGCGGGCACTTCGGCAATCCAGTCGTCGTTCTCTATTTCGGCTCTTTTGTCAGAGCCTTTCCGCATCACAAGATAAGCGAACTCAGACTCGAAATTGCGCGCACCATCACCCACGAACTGCTTCACCACTGGGAAAACCGTTCCGGCATCGACCTGCTCGGCGACGAAGACCGACGCCAGCTGGCCATCTGGAAACAAAAAACCGGCTACAAAGATGGCTCAGAAGCCACCGGCAAAAATTACATTGAAGCAGCCATGTTTATCTATTTTCTCTTTATTTTTGTCGCCGTTCTCGCCCGCTGGATAATGCTTCTTGGCTGACCGGCGTCATCGGGAAGGGTTGAATTTTTGCCGCGAACCCTCTATACTGAAGCCACTTTTGGCAGATAGCTGCCCGCTGGAGATTAAAATGCCCATCAAGAAAGAACTGCTCGAAATTCTTGCCTGTCCGGCCTGCCGCGGCAAAGTCGCCTATAACGATGACCGCGACACTCTCGACTGCCAGAGTTGCCACCGTATCTACCCGATACGCGACGATATCCCGGTAATGCTTGTCGAAGAGGCCAAACTGCCGCCCGACGCCGAAAACCGCTGACCGGTACAAAAACTGAAAATGCCACAGATATTCGTTAATATTGCCTATCAACGCATGACCGCCGACGGTTTCAAGTTTCTGACAGACCAGAAACTGTTTCCTGAATTCTATTTCTGCGCCGATACCATCGACACAATCGAAAGAAAGACGATCGAAGATCTGCGCGGGCTCGTCGAAAGCCAGAATTTTCGTTCCACCCTGCATGCGCCGTTTTATGATCTGAATGTCGGCGCCCGCGACCGCAGCATCAGAATGGCAAGTTTCGAAAGGCTTGTCTGGGCTGTCGAAACTGCCTCGCTGCTCGGTTCGAACGTGGTGGTTGTTCACCCTGGCTACGGAGTCGGGCCAGGTGAAATCGACATCGAGGTTTGGCTTGGCCGCGCCGGCGGGTTTCTGAAAAAACTGGTTGAATATGCGGGCGAGCGCAACATAAAAATCGCGTTCGAAAACATCTTCGACAGCCGCCCTGACTATCTCGTCAGACTGCTTGACTTCGTCAATGCCCCGAACGCCGGCATCTGTTTCGACGTCGGGCATTTCAATATCTTTTCAAAATTGCCGATGCAGGCCTGGTTTACCGCGCTCGGAGCAAAAATTTTTGAATTCCATCTGCACGATAACGATAAAAGCGCCGACCAGCACCGCGCCATTGGCGACGGCAACCTCGACTATCAACCACTGATAGACTGGCATAATACCCTGCCGGAAGGCAACAACCCTGTTCTGACCCTCGAGCAGCCTGATCGCAGCCACGTTCTAAAATCAATTACCAAAATTCAGGACTGGGGCATTTAACCAGAACAGCGACAGCAAAACTTCGCCAGAAACAAAAAACCGGCCCGCAGGCCGGTTTTTTGTTTCTGATTACTTTACTGGTTACTTGCCACTCTTGATCAGGGTGTTGTAAAGATCGAGGTTGGTTTTGTATTCTTTGTAAGCAGTCTGAGCAAGAGCCGCATCGCCCTTCTGGGTGGCTTCCATATACTGCTTATAGGCAGCCAGATAATTGTTGTAGGCAGTCTGCGAATCTTTGACCGTCGGAGTAGTTACAGCCGGAGCAGCAGCTTTCGGCTCTTCTTTTTTCACAACCGGAGTCGAGTCTTCTTTGGCATTCAACTTGGCGATAAAATCGGCAGTTGCAGCACTTTCGGCAGCAGCAGCAGCCGGGTCGATATCACTCTGCTTCAAGGTTACGGTTTTCTTGCCAAACAGCTTCTGTGCGGCTGTAACCGCCAGGCGGGCAATCAGGCCACCGCCGATAACACCAACCGCCAGCATCGGGAAACCCATGCCGATACACAGCGCACCACCAGCAATAGCGCCGGCAACGGTTGCAAAGTTGGCAACGCTCGAGGTTGTCCAGTTCAGAACCTTTTTACCGACGATGTAACCACCGACAGCACCAACCGCCATACCGAGCGGGCCACCGCCGACGGCCATTCCGAGAACGCCGCCAAAGGCACCGGCTGCGATAGCGCCGACATTAACGAAAATCGATTTGGCAACGCTGCCCACTTTCCCGAGCAGAGAGGCGTGAGCCTGGCCGATAGGGGCCACAGTCAGCCACATCGAGAACAGCATCGAGATGAGCAGCATCGTTGAGATGCTCTGTCTCTGGTTGTAAGTCATTGTCATCATATAGGTTCCTCCTGCGATACAAGAGCGGTCAGAGTCGAATTATGCTTAGATTATAAGAATCACATGCCAAACCCGCAAGAGCTGTACACTCGAAATTTCCACTTTTTGCCCGTTACTTTTGTTCGCTTTCTTTATCGTTCTTGTGAACGAGAAAGTCTTCGATTTCCTTGAGTTTGAGAACCACTTCAGGGGTCATCAGATCGCGGTTGAAACGTGAAAGAACGAGTTCGATGCCGTGATCCTGAAGGCCAAGGGTCCAGATGCCGCCTTCGAAATTGCCAAGACGCAGCACATCGACAGCTTTGATCAAGGCATTGTCGATACGCTTGACCATGCTGGCCGGAACCTTGCCCGGGGCCGTGCGGCTCTGGTCAGAGTCGACGCCGATCACCATAAAATTGCCGCGGCGCGAAGCCTGAATCAGACCGAGACCGCTCTTGCCGGCAGCATGATAAACGATATCAGCACCTTCTTTGGCGATGTCCATGCCAAGAACCTGTGCCTTGTCGGGCATATCGAAAGCTTCGGGGGTGGTGCCGAGGTAACGTGAAATAACCGTGGCTTCAGGTTTGACAAACCTTACACCATTTTTGTAGCCACGTTCGAAACTTGCAATCACCGGCGAATCCATGCCGCCGAGAAAGCCGACTTTGCCGCTTTTGCTCATCATTGCAGCAAAAGCGCCGGCATAGAACGAGCCCTGCTCTTCGTCAAACAGTATCGACAGGACATTCGGAACCGTGACGACGGAATCGAGCAGAACGAATTTACTTTCGGGAAATTCCTGGGCGACACGACGCACCGCATCGTTGGCAAAAATACCGACCGCACAGACGAGATCCATGTTGCGTTCGCAGAAATAGCGCAGTGCCGGCTCGATCGAAGTGATGGTGCCCGGCTCGATGACTTCGACGATGCAGTCGCCCTCGCGACGCAACTGCAAGACGCCCTCATAGGCCGCATCATTGAACGACTCATCTTTGAGGCCGCCGATCGAAAGAACCAGTCCAACCCGCAGCATATCAGCCGAAACCGGCATTGACACGACAACCAGAAGCAACAATGCAATGACAAAGAATTTCCGTTTCACAAATTCCTCCTGATCAATTTATATCTGTTCACCAGTCTTCGCTGGTGCCAACCAGAGGCTTGGCTTCAAGAATCCCGAGGCGGCGCAGAACCCTTTCGAGTGCTGCAAGCACTTCGGGGGCATACTTGCCGGTTTCACGCCTTATTTCATTATAACTTTCGTGATAAGTGCGTTCGATAGCATAAGGTCGATAATGCGTCATGGCATCAAAAGCATCGGCAACCGCGATAATCAGAGAGCCGAACGGAATCTCAGCAAATTTGAGACCACGCGGGTAACCGCTGCCATCGATCGCCTCGTGGTGGCTCAAAACGATTTCAGCGATCATTTCCATGCCGGGTATTTCGCGGATCATCGCCGACCCAATCAGGGAATGGGCCTCGATTTTTTTGCGGTCATCGGCAGAAAGCGGGCCGGCCATCTCCAGCAGTTCTTCGGGCAGGCCAACCTTGCCGATATCATGCAACATTGCCGCCAGCTCAAGATCTGCAAGTTCACGCACCGACAGCCCCATTTCACTGCCGATTGCGACGCTTAAATTGCGCACTCTGTCCCAGTGACCAACGTGCTCGCGTGACTGGTTTTCTAGAATCTTCATCGTCAGCCCAAGCAGACACTCAAGCCTGACGAAATCACCGAGCATGCGCAGAGAATCTTCGGCCTGGCGCGGCATTTCCCATGATTCCATGCCGGCTGAGGCAGACATTGGAGCCCTGATACTCAGCAACCAGGTGGTACCGTTCAGGGCAAACGCTTTCCAGAATCGACCACCGAAGCGGGTGACGCCGGGCTTTGCCAGATCGTCGGGGAAATCGGTAGGCGGCAGACTGCCGTTGCGGTCGTGGCCGCGCCACACACCACCCCACGGAAACCACAGCTGCAGGTCGCTGCCAATACCTGCCATATTTTCGTCGAGAATGCCGAGCGCCGTTTTCCAGACGCCGGTAATGCAGCTCAATTCAAGGGGTTTCATAGCTTTCTCCCGCGGTTGTGAAAGATAAGTCTGTGCGTATGACAATAACGATTTCAGTATAACAGATTGCCGGGGTCAGGTAAAATTGTTATACTGCCAGAAATCATTCTCTTGGGGGAGCGTCTTAATGAGCACAAACTACGAAAACCGCATTGCACTCAACCCGGCCCTGATAGTCGGTCTGGGGGGTACAGGCAAAAAGTCGCTGATCAACTTTAAAGAGGCTTTTCTCAACAGCCCCCAGATTAAAAAGGCATACGCCATCTCCGGAAAAGGCGAACCGGCACTGCCTGATTTCATCGATCTTCTCTGCATCGATACCGATATTTTCGACGCGAGCGCGCCCGAAGATAATGCCAAAACCGGCACCAAGCTCACCGAAAGCGAATATCACCAGATCAATATTCAGAATGCCGGTCAGATTACCGGCAACCTCGACTCCGACACCTACGGTTACCTTTATGAATGGTTCCCGCAGAAACTGCAGCATCACATCGGCCAGATAAGCCAGGGCGCCCACCAGTTCAGATTCACCGGCCGCTTCGGCGTGTTTGTCGATATTCAGAAGATTTTTCAGCAGATCAAGGCCAAAATGAGCAAAATCATGGCCCGCAGCAATGTCAACCAGGATGACATCATCGTGCCTCTGACCAACAAGCAGGGCCAGATTCTCACCCCGGAATTCTACGTCGTCGGCTCACTGTGCGGCGGCTCGGGTGCCGGCATGTTCCTCGACATGGCCTACCTGCTCAAAATGGCTTATTATCAGCTTTCCGGTGGCAAGGGCAAACCGACCATCGTCGGCATTCAGCTTACTCCAGAAGCATTTACCCAGATATCGATCGACCCGAACGTCAATTCGACCGGTCGCATCGAGGGCAACGGCTATGCCTCGCTCGTCGAAACCTTCTACTTCATGAACAAAGAGAAGTTTCCGCCGACCCGCACTGCCAAAGACATCATCAGTCAGGACCGCCGCAACAAGTTCATGGTCAACTACGGCCCGATCGGCAAGAGCCATGATGCCACCACCTACGGCAGTATCAGCGAAGAGCCGCCGTTCGACCAGTGCTACCTGCTTGGCACCAGCAACCAGGACGATATTCCGACCTATTACAGCATCGCTTCTGAACTGATTTTCACCAAACTGGCCACCCAGCTGCGTCAGGCCCAGAACTCGATGCTCGACAACGCCTCGCAGATTCTTGGCCAGAACAGTTCAGACCTTGAAGGCAAACAGCTCAAATGTTTCAGCTCAGCCGGTTTCAAGAGCTTCTACTACCCGCTCGACGTCATCAGAGACCTTTATACCTATAAACTGTCGATGGATGTCACCTACTGGCTCAAACTTTCGGTTGACCGCATCCTCATCGACTCGATGGTGCAGGAATTCGCCGAAAACAACCCGACGAAAATCGACCTGACACCAGAAGGTCTGTTCATGATGACCAAAGAGATCATCGACCGCAAGCAATACTGGGACAACCCGATGTTCCATACGCTGCGCACCGTCAACAAGCAGAAGGAAGGCGAATCGGCCTCGGCATTCATTCTGCGCCAGATCGACGAAATGAACTCGAATCGCGTCAAAAAAGACGAGATTCGCGCCAAAGTCAGGGTCAACTTTGAACAGAAGGCGATTCAGGCCGGTGAACACCTGCTCGAAAAGGTCGTCGAGATCATCAACAATCCTGATCTTGGTGCCCACATCGCCATCGACTTTCTCAACGCCTTCGAAAAGTATCTCACCCGCTATCCGCGCGAAATTCTCTCTCGTAAAGTCCAGGAAATCAAGGGCAAACTCGATAAAGAACAGCGCGAATACCGCGAAATCGCCAACCGTCTCAAAGAAAAGCTCAGCGGCTTTGCCGGTCTTGGCGGCAAACTGATGGAACTCGGCACCGTGTTGCGCATGACCGACATCAACGACGAACGCGACAAGCTGATGAAGGAAGCCAAAGAAGCCGTCGACATGGAATACGAAATGTTCTGCATTTCGTGCGGCGAAGATTTCCTGAAGTATCTAAATGTGCAGGCGCAGTCGATTCGCAAGCAGGTCGAAGTATTCTCGAGCAAGCTGGCGCAGATTTCCAAGGACGGCATGATCGAGCGTCAGTATGAACAGTGCCTCGACCGCATCAAGCCCTATTCAAAAGTTCAGGATTTCATCAGAACCTATATCTTCGAAGAACGCGATATCGAACCTTTCTACAAATACCTGCTCGGCGACCTGTCGAACAACGACATCGAAGGCGATTTTCTCGTTAAAATCAACCTCAAAGAAAACTGGGAAAAATTCACCAACCCCGAAAGCAGCTCACTCGAAAAAGAGATTGTCAAATACTGCCGCAGCATTATCGAACGGCGCCTGTTCGGCGGCATCGAAGATTTCATCCACTGGAAGGACTCAGTGCGCAAAGGATTCAAGAAGAGCCTTGTCGAAAGCATGATGAATCAGTCGACACCGCTGATCACGATGAACGACCGCGGTAACAACCAGCCGCAGCGCATGAACATCGTCACCCTCGGCATTTCTGACGAAAACAGCAAACTTTCAGAAGAGATCAAAGACGCGCTGCGCAAGGGTGACATCGGCGTCACCGTCGCCCCGACCCGCAACCCCTACGAAATCAGCCTGCTGCAGACCCTGCACGGTATCGCGCCCTACAACATCAGCGCCATAACCCAGTGGCACAATCTCTACCGTCAGAATAATGCCAAGATCAACTGCCATGCGATTCTCACCAATGACGCCTACCCGGTGCTGTGGTCGAGCTATGGCCTGATTCCGGCCAAAAAACTCGAAGAGCATTACATGGTCTATCTGCTGCTGCGCTATGAACTGATTGCCGACAACATTCAGAAAAAATACGGCATCGAATACAATGATGAACTGGTACAGTATGAGCTCTGGTATCAGCAGGACAAACCCCAGCCGATCGGCCGCACCATCACCCAGCTGTTCGATTACCTGAAGAACAACACCATGGGTATCTACCTGATCAGAAGCGTTTATAACGAATACTGGAAATCGCTGCCGTTCCCGAAACAGCGCGAAGTCATCACCAAATATCTGCCGATCATGACCGACAAGGTTAAAAAGCTTGAAGACGCGATCGAAGAAGAAATCAAGAAAAACCACGAAGTCAGCGCTTCCAGTGACGAACTGCTGTCGATCAAACGTGGTATTCTGCGCATCCTGCAGGATTACAACGAGCAGTTCAACCACATTCTCAGTCAGCGCCCCTCCGGCACTATCGAGGGCGAAGTGGCAAAATAAGCCAGAAACAATTGAAGCGGCAGAGAGCATCTGCCGCTTTTTTCGTGAAAGAGGTTTTCTGAGTAAATGAAAGTTGCAAAAAAAGCGGGCGGACAGAATCCTCAGGCCGAAATTCGTGACCTGCAGCGCACCGTAATCGAACTGCGCAGCGAACTCGAAAGACGGCAGATGATGATCGATGATGCTGTCCAGGCCGCCAAAAGAGATTCTGCCCTCGAAATTGGACAGCTCAAGGCAACCATCGGCGAATTGCGCAACGAACTCGAGCGCCTCGGCATTCAGCGCGATCAGGAAGTGCAGCGTGCCCTCTCCAGCCGTCAAGATGAAATTACTCAGTTACAAAAGCATATAGAAGGACTGCGTTCGAAACTTGAAGGAGCTTTCAGCGAAAAGGATGCGGCAGTTCAGGCAGTACACGTCAGCTACACCGGTGAAATACAGCAATTGAGGGCGATGGCCGGCAAATTGCGTGAAGAACTTGAATCAAGCAGGGCTGAAAGAGAGAATGCCGTTCATAAAGCCGGCATGCAGACAAAAAATGAGATTACCCAGTTGCACGAAATAATACAGGCAATGCGCCTGGAAATGGAACGGCTGAAAGCCTGAGAGGCATTTCAAAGGACAATCAGATGGCGAAAAAACAGGAAAAGGCTCTCGAAAAATCTGGTAAAGCGGCGGCCAGCAGTCCCGCAACCATCATCAGAAACCAGAAAAAGCGACTGGCAGAGGCAGAACTGCTTCTCGGCATCTCAAAACACATGTCGGCAATGAATTCGCTCGACGCGGTTCTCAAAATTCTTGTGGAAACTGCAACTTCGAAGCTCAATGCCGAACGCGGCTCACTTTTTCTGATTGACCGCAATACCAACGAGCTTTATTCGCGTGTCGCCATGGGCAACTTCATGCGCGAAATCCGCATTCTCAACACCAGCGGGGTTGCCGGGTATGTATTTACCAAAGGCGAAGGGGTAATAATACCCGACGCCTATGCCGACCCGCGCTTCAACCGCAATATCGATGAACAGACCGGGTTTGTGACCCGCAACATTCTCTGCGTGCCAATCAAGACCGCCAGGGGCGAAACGATGGCGGTCGCACAGGTTCTCAACAAGAAAAAGGGCCGATTCAACCAGCAGGACCTGCGCCTGCTGCAGGCGATGATGGAACAGGGAGCCATGGCCCTGCAGAGTTTGCAGTTTATCGAACAGATGGAAACCATTCGCAAGCAGGAGCTTGAATTCATCAATGTTGTCTCAGAGATGACCTCTGACATCAAACTGGGTTCGCTGCTGCAGAACGTCATGGCCGAAGCGACACGCATGCTCAACGCCGAACGCTCGACCCTGTTTCTGCATGACGAAAAAACCAACGAGCTCTGGTCAGAAGTCGGACAGGGTCTCGAATCGGCCCAGATCAGGCTGCCAAGCCATGTCGGTATTGCCGGCGCAGTTTTTCAGTCGAGCCGCACCATCAATATTCCCTACGCTTACGCTGATCTTCGTTTCAATCCGTCATTCGACAAGAAAACCGGCTTTTTTACCCGCTCGATCCTCTGTGTGCCGGTAATCAACAAGAATGGCCGCACCATCGGTGTCACCCAGGTATTGAACAAACACGGCGGCCCGTTCACCCATGAAGATGAAGCCCGTCTGCGCGCGTTTACCGCTCAGGTGTCGATTGCTCTCGAAAACGCAAAACTCTTCGCCGACGTTCAGGCAATGAAGAATTACAACGAAGCAATGCTCGAATCGATGTCAAACGGACTGATCACTCTCGATGCCGCCGGGAAAATTGCCACCTGCAATGCCGCCTGCGCGAGAATTCTCAGAACCTCCGGTCCGACAATCCTGAACCGGCCAGCTTCAGAACTGTTTGCGGGCGAAAATCAGTGGGTAATGGAAAAGCTGCAGCTGGTAATGGAAACTCAGCAGCAGCAGACGGTCGTCGACGCCCCGCTGAGAATCCAGGAAGAAAGACTGTCGGTTAACCTTACGGTACAGCCGCTGCTCAACATTGACCAGAAACGTATCGGTTCGATGATTGTCATCGAAGATATCAGCACCGAAAAGCGTCTAAAATCAACAATGTCACGCTACATGGACCCGGCAATCGCCGACCGCCTGCTGGCAACCGGTACAGAAATCCTGGGCGGCACCAGCGTCGAATGTACCGTTTTATTTGCTGACGTAAGAGGGTTTACGACGCTGACCGAGCAACTCGGCCCACAGGGTACAGTTGCCTTGCTCAATGAATATTTCACCCTGATGGTCGATTGTATTCAGCATGAGAGCGGCATGCTCGATAAGTTCATCGGCGACGCGATCATGGCGGCTTTCGGCATACCGGTCGCACATGAAGACGATGCGGATAAGGCTGTTCGGGCAGCGATCTCGATGATCGAAACTCTCAACAAATGGAATCTACAGCGAACCACTGATGGCCGTCTGCCGGTAAATATCGGCATCGGGCTCAACACTGACACAGTGGTTTCAGGGAACATCGGTTCGAGCAAGCGCATGGACTTTACGATTATCGGCGACGGCGTCAATCTGGCCGCCCGCCTTGAGTCTGCCTGTAAACAATACGGATCGAAGATTCTCATCAGCGAATTCACAATGCGCAAGCTGAAAAGCACCTATCGCCTGCGCGAAATCGACCTGGTGGTGGTCAAGGGCAAAACCAGACCAGTCGCTATTTACGAGGTGCTTTCATACCATACCCGAGAAAGTTTCCCTGGTATTGGCGAGGTAATGGGTCTTTTCAAAGACGGCCTGGCGGCGTATCGCGCCCGCAAATGGGATATCGCAATCAAGCTGTTCAGTGATTGTCTGGCAATTAATCCAAACGACAAACCCAGCAAAATTTATATTGAACGAGCTCAATTTCTCAGACAAACCCCTCCGCCAGACGACTGGGCCGGGGTCTGGATCATGGAATCGAAGTAGAATAAAGGGCGAGCTCATACCCAACGCCCCAGAAAAACAACACAGCTGTTAACAGATATATAAAGACATAAAACCAGTAGTAAGCTGGTTTCTTTACGCGAAGATACCTCCGGTATTCAATACTGTTACGGCCGGTTACCAGAGCATGAATTAAAAGCCCCGCATGGAAAAAACCGAACAGGGCAAAATAAAGAATATAATAAAAATGTTCGCTGAAAATTTTCACTCTGCTTTGATTATAACTGCTTTCCGACGAATTCAGCCATGAATTTTCAGCAGGCAGATTTTAGCCTGAATGCAATAAAACTTGATTTTCTGAAAACTTTGCAGTAGTGTACACGCCTAATCGTTTACAACGAAAACGACTGAACTTATCGTTCTTGTTCAAGGAGAAAAATATGAGAAAGCTCGCTCTTGGTCTTGTTCTTTGTGGTGCTATGGCTGTTGTAGGCTGCGGTTCTGAACCTGCAAAACCGGCTGATGCAAACGCTACTACCGCTGCTCCAGCTGCAGCTCCCGCTGCTGCAACAACTCCTGATGCAGCTGCTCCCGCCGCCGCTCCGACTGCCGTTGCTCCTGATGCAGCTCCCGCTGCTGCTCCGGCCGCTGATGCCCCCGCAGCCCCCGCCGCTGACGCTCCGGCTACCCCGGCCCCCGATGCAGCTCCGGCCGCTCCGGCTCCTGACGCAGCTCCTGCAACTCCGGCTCCTACCGGCAACTGATAGCTGATACCTGCCGGGGCATGCTCAGGCATGCCCCGGTTTTATTTTAGCGGGGAAATTTTCCCGATTTTACCAGCATATTTTCCCCACACGACCAGACAGACAGGCTTTTTTCTCAGCAAAACCAGCAACTGATCAGCATCTCATATCCTGGCACGTTTTATGCATTTTAACTTTCTGCCGGCTAACTCCATTGAAAGGCCAGATTATGAGCAAATCTAATTACATCGGTGCACTGATACTTACCACAGTAGTTGTATTTCCGGTTTTTCTCGGTGGCTCAGCGGCAAGCTTCATCAATCTGCCGGCAGCCGTCGCCGTGATAATGGGTATCACCGGTGCCGTTCTTTTTTCAGCAACCCCTGGCCAGACCCAGTCAGGAAAACTGCATGCCATCGGCCAGGGTGCCTGGATTTCAGGCATAGTGGTCTGCATCGGCAGTCTGGTAATAGTTCTGACAAATCTGGCTGAGCCGGAAAGCATTGGCCCCAACCTGGCAGTAAGCCTGATGAGCATGCTCTACGGTGCCGTCATCAGACTTTTCTGCAGTATTTTCAGTTTAAGGCAGGCTTGAGCTCTCCTCTGATTTTCCCCCACCCAACCCAACCTTTCTTATGCGGCAACAGACGGGCCATAACCATGTCCCGGCCCGTTTGCCGCTCTTTTTTTTCGATCAAAATCTTCATAAAACAACTCTCCTTTGTGATCATTCCCTGTATGATTCGCGGCAGTTGTGATATCATAGACGCAATTCAAATGATCACGGGGTGAGACCGATGGTAGAAGTTGCTCCAGGAGGCGAAAGGCTAAGAATTCCCGTCTGGAAATATATATTGTTTCTGGTCCTGTTCATGCTTCTGTGCCTGGGTATCCTATGGTATCTGATGGCATCGAGTTTCGGTGCTTCCAACTCTCTGCTTGAAACATTGAGACGCTACCTGACCTTCTTCAGCTCATATCATCCCAACCTCAAACCTGAAGATGATTTCAGCAATGCCCTGCGCATTCACGGCATCGAAAAAAATGAACCGAAGAAGTTCTACATGTTCGTTTCAATGACCGATAAAGATGGCAGTCCAATCAAGGTCATCAACGCCGGCAACGTTACTCTTGCCGCCAAAGACAAAAATGGCGCCGACCTCAACGCTGTTGTTGAAAAAGTCAGACCCCTGCATGCCTATCAGGCCATGCCTGACCCGATGAGCTATTCGTGCGTCATGGATTATTCAGGCAGCATGTTTCCTGAAGATCTCACCGCCATTGAAAAGAATTTTTCTGACCTGATCGGCCAGATCCTGATTCCGTTCTCGGCCGGCGTCATCAAGTTCAATAACAAGGTTAACGAGGTTCAGCCTCTGACCAACGATAAGAACGCTGTTACTGCCGCCATTCAGAAACGCATCAACCTGCAGAATACGGCATTGTTCGACGGCATCGACACCGGGGTCGACAAGATTCAGACCCGGCCGCACTTCAGATTCATCATTCTGACCACCGACGGTAACGACAATGCTTCGACCGCCAGCATCGACGATGTTATCCGCCGCTGCCAGATTCACAATATTTCGGTATTCGTATTTGGTTTCGGCTGGCTTGAAGTGACCAACCTGCGCAATCTTTCGAACAGCACCGACGGCTATTATTCGTATGTTCCTGACAGCAGCAGGCTTGCAGACTGGTTCAAAAAACTCGGCCAGATCATCAACAACGTTCAGGTAGTTGAATTCTCGGTCGCCAACGACACGAATCAGCCCGGCTCGATCGAACTGACCATCAACGAGGGTGGCAATAAACTCACCCGAACCCGAACCTGGAAATAATAATCAGACGGGCAACCACGGAGGCAACAATGCAGAGCAAATCTTCGTTCAAAGCAATTCTTCTGGCTCTTATTACTATCTTAAGCCTTACAACAGCACTGCGGGCTGAAGTAAACTTCGATTTTGGCCTGCCCCTGTTCGGCATCGAAGAAATCAGATTCGAAAAAACCAAACCAAGCGATTTCAACCTGACACTTCTGAAAAAATATATCTCAGAGCAGCCGGGGAACATACTGGCGCAGCTGCACGCCATTTCGCGCTGGTTCAGCCTGATCAAGCTTTCCGATACACCCCGCCGTGACGAACTGATTAAAATGAGTACAAGTCTGTTCAAAAGCACAGACAAAAAGGACTTCACTGCTGAAGAGCGCCTGCGCGATATTTTTTTCAACGGCCTGCTGCTGAGCATCGACAAGACAGATGACCCTAAAAATGATAAAGATCATGCATTTGAAGAACTTCTGCTCGACTCAGAAGAACAGCTGGCAAAAAATGGTGACTACTGGCTGGTCAAGGGCCTGATTTTCCAGGTTCTGCGCCACCGGCCAAATGGCTATTTTGAGCCGATGAAACCGGAAGAAGACCTCAAACGCGCTCTGACGCTCATTCCCCGCACAGCCCACTATTACTTCGTCATGGGCCAGGCCTTCAGATTTCTTGGTTCCATGGATACTTCGCTATTTCTATCGATCGCCTCTTACGAAAAGTCATCGTCACTCGACCCACGCAATGCCAAGCTGCAGAATTCACTGCTCGGCATTTACATGGGGCTGCACGAAGACTATCAGACCCGCAACAAACCTGAGCCTTTCTGGCTTGAAGAGGCAGTTTACAAGAAAATCCTCGAACTTTCTCCGAATAACCCGCATGCCCTCAACAATCTCGGCTATCTTTACGCAGAATATGGCGTGAACACCCAGACAGCACAGGAACTCTGCCAGCGCGCCGTTGACATGGATCCGACCAACCCGGGCTTCAGAGATAGTCTTGGCTGGGCCGCCTTCAAAAATCGCGATTTCAAAAAAGCTGAAGAAGAGCTCAAAAATTCTCTGACAATGAAAATGAATGTCTATGACACGCATTATCATCTGGCAACCGTTTATTACGCAACCGGCGAGCTCGACAAGGCTGCCGAAAATTACCAGGAAGCCATCAAGATCAGACCTGACTCGGCAGAAGCCCTCAATAATCTCGCTTACCTTTATACCGAGCAGAATACCAACATCAAGCAGGCAATAGAGATGGCCGAAACTGCGGTTCAACTCGAAAAAAACAATGCCTCGTACATCGACACCCTTGGCTGGGCACATTATCGCGACGGCAATCTCGACAAGGCACTTGGCTACCTTTTAAAGGCCAATCAGCTGGTTTCTGGCCAGGGCGAAGTAATGATGCATATCGGTCGGGTTTATCTCGACAAGAATGATTTCGAATCGGCAATCACCTATTTGAAAGAAGCCTTCAAAGCCGACCCGAAACTCAAAGACCCTGAGAATTCGCTGTATCTGGCCGTACGGTTAAAATCCTATCATTCGGCACTCGCTGATTATCACACCCTCATGGGTGAAAGAGCCGACAAGGAAAGAATCAACAATATCCTGATGAGCATTGCCCGACTTTATCAGGAAGAGAAGCTTTACGATAAAGCCATCGACATAACCAAGCTCTGCTCTGACGTTAAAGCAGGCATCAAGCCGTTGAACGAACCTCTTTTCAACAGCTACAGTCTTTCTGAAAGCAGCAGTAAACCGGCACTGCCTCTCGACGAAGCTCCTGAATCAGCGACTGCTTCCGGATCAATTCAGGCAGGCGAGCCTGAAGAACAGACCAACGGTGAAAACAACGAAACCAGAGAACCGGCTGACAGTCTGTTCAACGGCCTGCCGCCAGTAAGCTCGCACACCCTGGTAATTTCGTTCGGCCCACAGTTTTTCAGATGGCTCAGCAGTTCAGTTACCAGTGCAGCCAATTTTGCCGACAAATCGATCACCATCTTCGTAAACAAACCATTCAAACCCAGAAAAAACGCCGTTATCAGAATCGAAACCGAATCGACTGCCGGCACCGCTATGCTCGGGCTGCTGTCGAATTATTTCTCACAGCTCAACATTGTGCGCAAAAATTACGAACAGGCTGACCGCTGCGAATTCAGCCTGGGCAAACACCGTATATATGCCTTTGCCGACCGCAATTCAGTATATCTCTGCGGCAGACCGTTCAGCGACGCTGAACGCGCCGAACTTCTCAACCAGCTTTGCCCCTTCAACCCGGAAAGCTTTGTCGAATTGATCTACAACTGGAAAAATTTCGAAGCTTTCATTCCGCAGATGCTGCAGCCATTTGTCAAAAACCCATTCGCACCCTTCATAAGAATTCATACCAGATACAGCTACAAAGACGGCAATCTCAATGAATTCTCGGCCGCCACCACCGGCAAAGCCGAAAATGACGATTTCATGAAGAAGTTTGCCCGCAGTCTTTTCGCCTTCAAGATTCAAACACAGCAGATGGGTCTTGAAACCGTGATAAAAGTGCGTGGCGATGAAGACATTATTTATATTTCAACCGACTTCGAAAACATCGCAGGCTGGCTGGCCAAACGGTTGAACCGCTGGTATGGCCTGATCGGCAAGCTGCTTGAAGTATACATGTCGCGGACGATATGCTTTCTGAACCGCATGTTCTTCTCTCCTGATCTTGAAAAAAGCTGCCCGACCGGCGGCACTGTCAGAATCGATGCAGTCAGCGGCCTGATCTATTGCAGTCAGCACAATGAAGTGCCGGCAATCCCGATGATTCTTGATGAACACGCCTGCTGCAGCTACAACCGCAACCGGCTTTTCCGCTATCTGCAGAACACCAGAGCCATCAATGCCAGCGGCACTCTTGCAACCGGTTCTTCAATTGAAGAACTGGCAAAAAAACTCGGCGTGCCCCTCTGCCCGACCTCAGGTACCTGGATCATCGATGAAAAAGGTATCAAATGCAGCGAGCATGAAAATTGATTTGCTTTTTTTGTCAAAATAGTCTATTTAAGTAAGACACTAATTGGAGGTAAGAAATATGCCTGCTGTAAATATCCAAGACAATATCCTTCAGTACCTGAAAGACGAAAAGGAAGCTGTTAAGATCTTTCTGATGAAAGGTTTCCAGATTCAGGGTACAATCCTTGATTTTGACACTTTTGTGATTCTTCTTGAATCAGAAGGCAAAAAACAGTTGATTTACAAGCATGCTATTTCTACTGTTCAGTTGCCCGATAATTTCAATCTTCCCGGCTGAAGATAAGTCTTAAATGAAAAGGCTGCCCGCATGGGTGGCCTTTTTTTCTTTTTCCGGGCTTTCGGTTTCGTCACTTTCTGTCTAATGTTTCAACAGCCGATTTGTTTATTTTTTGCACAGGACCGACCAGCCGACTGTATAAATATTTATCATTAAAGGCTTTGCGCCGCAAAATCTGTTTAAAATCGCACCACCAGAGGCCCCAAAAAGTTGGCACAGGTCTTGCATATATATAAACAACACTGCACGACTATTCGTCAGTTGTCTTCAATCATTCCTTTCCTTGATCAAGGCTGCCTAGAGTGGCCTTTTTTTTTGCCCGGAAAAGGGGTATATTATCGCCGAATTAAAAATCTACCTTCCGGGAATTCTGATGAAAAAGCTATTTATTATTCTCGCCCTGTTCGTTTTTACCCTCAACTCCCAGTTAATGGCCCGCAGTGACATCACCGCCTTCTGTTACCACCAGGTTGAACCGGCCGCAAAAAACAAGTTCTCACTTTCACTCGACCGCTTCAGAAGCCAGCTGAAATATCTGAAAGACCGCAATTTCGAGAGCCTGAATTCGGAAGAATTGCTCAAAGCAATCGCTTCAGGCACTCCCGACGTCAGCCGCAAAGTCGTGTTCACCTTTGATGACGGCTACAAAACCGTCTATGACTACGCCTTTCCCGCCATGCAGGAGTTCGGCTTCAAAGGCATCGTCTGCATTTACCCCTCGTTCATCGGGTCCTCGCTGGCCATGAGCTGGGAACAGCTTGCCGAACTTATCAAAGCCGGCTGGAGCGTAGAATGTCATTCAATGAGCCACAGCAATCTGGCTTCCAAATACCACACTCCAGAAGTCGAAAAGGCTTTTCTTGAACATGAGATCGTCGCGGCACGCCACCTTATTGAAAACCGACTCGGCAACAAGGTAAAATTCATGGTCTGGCCCTATGGCGTCTACAGCGATCGCAGCATCAAAACCGCAATGGATGCAGGCTTTTCCGGTGCCATGACTGTTGATGGCGGCGCTAATTATCAGGGTATGTCGCCATGGCAGATTAAAAGGCAGGTCATTTATTCCACCGACGACATGGAAAAATTTTTGATCCGCTTTGGCATGGCCGCTCTGCCAATCACAGAACACTATCCCGCGCCCGGGCAGGTCGTCGACCAGCTCGCAACCTTCAGCTGCCGCATCGATAATCTGTCTGATTATTCACCCGAAAAATACGTGCTGAACGCCAAAGCCACCGGTAAAAAAGTCACCTTCAATTTCGATAATCAGACCAGAATGCTGACTGCAACCGTCACCAGCCCCTTTGCCTCAGGCAATTACTTTATCGATGTTTACCTGCGCGACAAAAAAACCGGCGTTACCGCACAGCACGGCTGGCTGTTCAGCATTGCCGGTGCCGGCAGCCGAACCAGTTATTAGGTTCTCTACCAGAATCTCACTTTTTACCGGAGAAATTATCGTATTCTTTGGCGCTGATCGATTCTTCGCTGAACGTCAGCAGATTGTGAACTGCCGGGGCTTCGAGAGGCTTGAAGCCAGCGTTTCTCAGGTTGGTTGGATCCCAGAGGCGGCGGCGCAGTATGTTTTTGCCGCTGTGAGTGCCTGAAATAAAATATTCAGGTTCGTTTGCCGCCAGCCTGATTACACCGCCGTAGACACGCTGAATGATGAAGGCGGGCTGGCGCATGTATTCGAGCCCGCCTGCATTGCCGATTTCGTCATCGACCTTGTCGGCGGAGTTACCGATCTGCCAGCGTGATGACCGCCAGGCTGAGCTCACCAGTGAAGCATTAACAGTAATTTCTGGCATATAGATAGCATCATTGGGGTCTTTTTTAGCTTCTTCGAACAGGTGGCGCATAATGCCCATCGCGCCGCAGTTCGGCATCGGGCCGTTCTCTTCTTCTAGCATCGCCTGTTTCCAGGCCATAGAGAAAACCTGGTCCTGTTCGGTCATGGTCAGATCTCCAGCGCTTCTGATAGAGGTTTTCAGAGCCTCAATGATTTCATTCCTGACTTTGTCGTCGCGAATACCGAATCTTGGCCGGTCCGCCGAGCCAGGAGTAAAGAAGTTAATTACATCTTCCATTTTTGTCTGATATAAGTCGTTGCCATTCAGTTCTTTGTTATTGTAAAGAAAGGCCATAGTACCGTAACGAGCCTCGAAGTTGCCGTCGACACCTAGCTCACCAAGACCGATCAGAGATTTGCGATTATCTGGATTGAGCGGGCAGAGAAGCGTCTTGATTTCGGCTTCTATTTCAGGCGTTGAGGGGTGCATGGCCTGCGCCAGGCAGTAGAGAAAATACGGCTTGATCTCGTTCAAGGCAAACAGTGTCGGCCGTGAAACATCGATAAGCACACGCCCTTCCGACATTATCAGGGCGCCGACCTTGTTGCGGTCTTTACCATTTTCGACCGGATATTTATAGCGCATATAGCTGTTATCTTCATAAATCTGCACAGTTCGCGGATTCTGATTGAAATCACCGCCGATAACAATATCTTTTGTGCTGTAAATAGTCACGGTACGGTCGGGGCAGCCCCAGATACGCAATGGCACATCGGCATAAATCAGGATCTTGTCGCCCTTCAGCTTGCGGATAACTTCGGGTTCGTCGGAGCTGAGGCTGTAATCAGTTTCAGAACCAGCCTCTTCGCCGTCAGTTTCAGGAGGTTCAGCATCGGTTTCGCTGCTTCCTGAAGCATTTGCAGGCTTGGCGCCCTTGAAATCGCCAAAGTCGATATCGACATAGCGGCTGCGTGTATCGTAAGGATTTTTGTATTTACCGGCCGGCATAACCTTTTCATCGATCGTCAGGCCGTAAGACTTGCGATAGCGCTCGGCAGTCGCCTTGATTCTTTCGCGCGGCAATCGGGCAAATTTGATCGGGTGGGCCCCATGGGCGCCGTCGAGCAGGTAGCCGTCGTGAGTCTCGAACTTGCTGATCTGAACCGAATCATTAGCAGAAGAAAGGGTCATGCTGGTGTTGTTGGCAAAACCGATGCGGGTATCTTTGAGTGCCCTGATCATGCCGGGCGTTTCAATTTTTTCCATTTCGAACAGCTCATTACCACGGCAGCCACCGCCGGCGGTGTTGAAGGTTATCCAGTGATGACCATACAGGCGACCTGTTCTGAGCTGGTTTTCACGATCGAGGTATGGCCCGAGAGCACCGAGATCCAGCATTTCGCCATCATAAAGCAGATTTTCGGTTGCCGGATAGCGGCGCTCTATCAAAGCGGTTATCTTGCGGCAGGTAGTTTCATTTATTCCCCAGCCAGCGCCGACTTTAACGACCACTTCAGCACGCGCATACATTTCACCCTCTTTGAGGGTCTTGGTCTTAGAATTCTCGCGTGCGCCATAGACAAGGGCGAAGCGGGCCTTGAATTCGCCGGCATCTGAACCACCGGAATAAATGCCGTTTTTAACACCATCGAGATAGATTTTGTCCATTTTGCCGATCAGAGTTTCACGGCTTTTAACAGGGCTGACCCAGTAGGCACCCTCTTTGTCACGAAAATATCTGTGGGTATTATAGGCCCGGTTAGCGTTCAGTTCAGCTATTATACAGTTCAAAGCAGCCTCGCCGAGATTCGAGGCCACGAAACGTCTGACATCTTTCGACTGCAGCTGATGATGCCCTGATTTGACTCTGGCGAAAATACTGAAAAAGATCAGCAGTAAAGCGGCGAACCCTATAACAATAAGGTAGCCGGAACCATTTCGCCCGTTGGAATATCTGATCATGGGTTGGTGAAAATCTCTTTTCCGCGTTTATAAAAGCTTGTGCTCATGGAAACGTTATAAACCTGCCCGGTCTCGGTTTCTTTACGGGTACGCTCAAGAACCATTCTGACATGAACAAGACTGTTGCCGGTGCCTGACTCGCTCAAAGAGACCGGCAGCAGCAGACGATCTTTTGCCGCGCCGATATTCGAAGGCTTGAAGGGTTTTCTGGCAGTTCTGAATACGACCATTTCTCTGACATTGTCGACAAGCACCTGGCGCTGAGTATTCTTCTGGCCGGGCTTTTCTTCGATATTGACAGTTCTTACCAGCCGATACCTCGGAATTATCTGTGTCCCGGTAGCTTCAATCTTTTCAAGCTCATATTCAATCTGGCGTTTCATGGAAATTTGCCCGCCAAGTGGGCTGTTAAACGGAATCTGTGGATCAAGAACAGAACTCTGAAGCTGCAGGATGACGCCTGCTTTTGTCGTCAGCGAAGCGACATTGCTCGAAAAAATTGGCACGGGCTTGAAAATAGTTGTAGCTTCGCGAATATCGTCGCCCATAAAAGTGACAACCTTTCGAAAACCCTCGTTAACATAAAGAAATTCAAGCGATTTGGTCACCACTTCAGTCTGAGAAAAGAATATGCGATAAGCGAACAGCAGAATCATCGTCGAAACGGCAATTGCTATCAGAGCCTCAACGAAAGTGAAGCCGCCTGTAGTCCGCATGTTTCTGGCTCTGTTCAGCATATTTTTCATTCAGTTCATATTCGCAATCGTTGAGGTAACGACAAAAGGCTCAGGCTTGCCACCGTCGAGAGGCTTCCAGTTAACGGTAACTTTTATCAGCTTCAGGCCAATCGGCCTTTTGCTGTCTTCGGCGGCCATGACATCGGTTATTTCAACTTCGCGGCGGTATTTGATGCCGCCCGACTCGAACTCTGGCGAAATCGGATCCTGCGGACCAGAAGAAAGGTTCAGATCACTTTCAACGCTGTTTTTGCCGGCATCGGCTTCATCGAGCAGAGTAAATGGAGCAGAGCGAGCAATTTCGATGGCCTGTTGAGCCAGCGCCACAGCAATGCTGTAGTCGCGCAGTTTTTTTGACTGATTGAGGCTGCTTGAAAAAATTATTGCGAGCGTAAAGAGAATCGAGAGCAGCAGAATGGTTATCAGCAGCTCAGGCAGGGTATAACCGCCGGACAATGACCGGCCGTTTCCTGAAATCGCGGGCCTGAAGCTGAAGAGCATAATATTCTCTGCCGTAATCGTACTTCCTGACAAAATTCCTGGTAGACTTGCGACAAAACTTTTGAGATTCTATTTTCAATAAGTTATCATTAAAGAAGTATCTGCGTAAACAGGCAAGGAGTATGAAGATGAAATTTTTCGCAAGATCGGGCTTCGCAAAACTCGGTATGGCAGTTGCATTTATGACCGGCAGCGCAGTATTTGCCGGCGACTGGGTGCAGGTTCTGCCGGCCAAAGCCGGTTATGAACTGATTAAAAAATCAGGCACCGGGCGCGAAAAATATACACAATTCGGCGAAACCATGATCATTCATGGCGGCGAAATCTTCAACGACGAGGCCAACAAGTCAGCTCCAACCGATTCATACCCGGTTCGCCCCGGCGAAAAGCTGATCATGGTCACCAGTAAAGACCCGGCGATTCTCAATGCTACCTTCCCTGGCGCCAGAGAAGTGTTCAAGGGTAATGGTTTTATCGTGCTGCTCGCCGGTGAAACCGCAGCGATGAACATCAATGCCAAGAGCTCTGATTTTACGAGAGTCGACCCGGTACCAGGCAATACAGTGGTTCTCACTGCGCCGGTCAGAGGCGATAAAGATACTTTCAAAACCGACGACGAGATTGCCGGCTTTGTCGAAAAACTCGACATGAAAACCTTCATGAGCGATCTCAACGATCTTGTAAATTTTAAGAGCAGATATACCTATGTCGCTCCGGCGCAGCAGTCAGTTGACCACTGCCAGAAGATATTTGAAGGCATGGGCTACAAGGTCTGGCAGGCACAATTCGGCATGGGCGGCAGCAATGCCAACAATCTGATCGCTGAAATCAAGGGCACTGACGAAGAAAAATACGGTCAGATCATGGTGGTAGGCCATCTTGACAGCACTTCACGGCAGCCGAAAACCAATGCCCCCGGTGCCGATGATAACGGCAGCGGCGCAGCGGGCGTCATCGCTCTCGCCAGACTGTTAAAAGACAGCGGCCTGAAACCGGCAGCGACAATACGTTTTGTTCTTTTCATGGGCGAAGAGCAGGGGCTTTATGGTTCAAAAGCTTATGTAAAAACCATGCCCGGCGATGAAAAGGCTAAGACCCGTGCAGTTTTCAACCTTGATATGATCGCCTTTGACGCGGTTGCGCCTCTCTCAGTCATGATCGAAACCAGTTCTTTCAACAAACCGATGGTCGAAAAAATGACTGAACTGGCAAAAAGTTATGCCGACTTCACTATTCAGACCAGCTATAATCCCTACGGCTCTGACCATGCACCTTTTCTCAACCAGAAGGTTCCGGCAGTTCTGACCATTCAGTCTGAATTTGAAAGCAACCCGAACTACCATCAGGTCACCGACACCATGGAAATCGTCAACGAAGATCTGTGCAGAAACATTCTGCGAATGAATGCTGCCGCCATGTTCGTCTACGGGATTAAACCTGAAGGCAGTCGCTGAAACGAAAGACAGACAATGCATCAGCTGCAGAAAGATTCAAACCGGCAGTCAGACGAAACCACCAGTGTCAGCGATCTCAAAGAGCTGGTAAGCGAGTTTGTGAGTGAAAGAAACTGGGAAAAGTTTCATACGCCCCGCAATCTTGCGGTGTCGGTCACCCTTGAAGCAGCTGAACTGCTTGAACACTTTCAGTGGGCGCCACCCGGCGACGAGACAATTGACAATCACAGGCACCAGCAGATTTCAGAAGAACTTTCTGATGTGATGGCTTATCTTCTCAGTCTGGCAAATGTGCTGAAAATCGACATTGCCTCGTCGATGCGGGCTAAAATGCAGAAAAACCGCAAAAAATACCCGGTTGAAACCAACCTTGGCACCTGGAAAAAACCCACGGAATAAAGCAGAATATGAAAGAATTCATCTGGGCATGGATTTTCTGGGCATCGGTGGTTTTCTGCACCCTGCTTGGCATCAGTCTTATGGTTGCGTTCATGCTCTATTCGACCGCGCCACAGAATATATACACGCCGGTATTCGCCGCCGGATTCGGTTTCGCACTCGGCTTTTTCGGACTGGGCGCAATAATGGTGTTCGCCTTCGACCGTTTTTCTTCAAAGAACACCATTTTTAAAGAAGTCGAAAACGAATTCTTCAACAAAGTCATCAAGGAAATGCCGTTTCTGTTCTTTGCACTTCTTTATTTCTTCTCACTCTCGGTCTATATGGGGTTGTTTCTGCTGATATTGACATATATCCGCAACAGTGTCGTATGAAATTATCAGATTTTTTTACCCCGGTTAAAGCCTTTTTTGCACGGTTCGACATCTATCAGTTGCTGGCTGTGCCGGTTCTGCTGGTAATTCTCTTTTATTCAATCGATTTCAGCTCAAACGACATGCAGATCGGGGTTATTCTACCCCTTTCTGGCGAGCATTCTCAGCGGGCGGAGAACCATCTCAACGGCCTGACTCTTGCCGCCCGGCACATCAATGGCCTCGGCGGCATAAACGGCCGCAGACTGAACCTGCAGATTCGCGACACGCATGGGCAGGCGGAAAAAACCGCCGAAGTCACCCGTGACCTGATTTATGAAAATTCGGTTTTTGCGCTGATCGGTGGCTTCAGCCCGGCAAATACGAGAATCATTCAGGCTCTCGCCGAAAAAGCGCAGGTTCCGTTCATCACCGGTATCTGCACACACTACGAAACGACAGCCAGCGGCAACCGCTTCACCTTCAGAAGCATCACCGACGACCGCAGACAATTCGAAGCGCTTTCTGATTACGCTCTCAAACGTTTCAACAGTCGAAAACCGGCCCTGATTTATGACCTTGAACTTTACGGACCTGACAGCGCCCAGAGATTCATCGAAATTTCAAATCGTTCTGGCCAGCAGGTCTGCGCCGCAGTTTCGTATAAAAAGGGCACACTGAATTTCAGACGCCAGCTTGAAACAATAATGGCAGCAACACCGGATCTTCTGGTTATTCTGGCGCCAGCAGCCGATTCGGCCCTGATTCTCAGACAATTTCGTGAAGCGCGGTTCGCCCGCCCGGTTATTGGCGGCAATCAGCTGGCCGCCAGCGAATTTGTCAGTCTGGCCGGTGTTTACTCAGAATCAGTCGTGACAACCATGCCCTTCAATCCGCGTGCCGGCGGGCAACGGGCCGATTATTTTCTCACCGAATACGCCGAGACTTTCGGACAACCGGCCGATGCCGATGCCGCCATGGGCTACGAAGCAATGATGCTGATGGCGCTTGCTTTTAAAGCTTCTGATCTTGATCGCAATTCGGCAAGAAATGCCCTGGCAGCTCTGCACGGCTGGGAAAGCGTTGCCGGGTCAGGCGGGTTTGACGAAGACGGCAATCAGGTAAGACCGGCAGAAATTGCCATTATCAAGGACCGACAAAAAATACCGGTCACCATGGAGGGGCTGTTTTGAAAAACATCTTTGCCGCCCGCAATTCAGGGTGGCTTTTCTGGCTGATACTGATTCTTGTCTCGGTAGCGTTTCTTGTCGTCAACGAGTCTTCGAATCAGCCTGAATCATCATTGAGCCAAACTGGATCAGTAGATGGGCACATCCAGGATGGGACAACTCCAGCTCCGACCATCAGCGAGGCACCGAAGCTTATTTCAGAAAACGGTGAACCGACAAGCAGTCTGGCTGTCCCTTTCAGTCGCCTCTATAAAACCGCAGCAGTTAACGACATCCTGGTTGACCCACGCGGATTTGTCTGGGCAGCAACCGAACAGGGACTGACCTCGATCAAAGAAGACCAGATGCAGAATTTTTCGATAGAAGAGGGCAGCTTTCCTTCTCAGCAGGCAGAATGCCTGGCCTATGACGGCAAAGAACTCTGGGTTGGCACTTTAACCGGTCTGTGTATACAAAATGATTCGGGGCGCTTTGTCAGATCAGAACTGTCTGATTCTCTGCCCTCACAACTTATCTGGAGCCTCGCCTGGGACGGGACCACGATCTGGGCCGGCACCCAGAACGGCGCGGCCTTCATGAAGCCCGGCAGTGGCTTTCAGATAATCAATGAAGCAAATACCAATGGCGGCCTGCGCAACAACTGGTGCCAAAACATTGCCCGCCCGGGTACCTGGTTTGTTGCAGCTCATGATCGCGGCCTCAGCATCTGGAACATCAATTTTCCGGCTTCCAACCCTGAACTCTGGAAAAACATCGACCATGCCCGCTCGGTCATCTCGCGCCCAATCACCGATATTGCCTTTGATGGAACACGAATCTGGCTGGCAACAGGCAGAGGCGTTCTGCTGCTCACGACTCCGGTCGAAAAATTTTTCAATGAATTTACTCCGAATCTCGTGAGCTATTCACGCATTCACGGTCTGCCGGCCAACCGGGTCAATTCACTGATCGCCCACCGCAACTCGATCTGGGCCGGCACCGACGGCGGACTTGTACGCATCAGAGAAGACCGCATTCAGCTGATCACTGCCAGTTCAGGAACCGCACCGGAAAGAGTCAGAAAGCTCGCCGCCAGCGGCGATATTCTCTGGATCGGCAGTGATCGTGGGCTGCAATTTATCAATACAGCAATGGTAGACTGAAATGGAAAACGAAGTCAGAAAAAAGCTCGACGGTCTGCGCAATCTTATCAGAAGACATGAACACCTGTATTTTGTCGAAGCCAACCCAGAGATAACCGACGGCGAATTTGACCGTCTGATGCAGCAGCTCAAGGATCTCGAAGCGGCCTATCCCGACCAGATAACCCCGGATTCACCGACGCAGAGGGTTGGCGAATCGGTTACTTCGTTCAATTCGGTCAAACACCGGGTTCCGATGATGAGCATCGAGAATTCATATTCAGCCGGTGATATCAACGACTGGCTGACACGTTGCGAGAAATTGCTCGGACGCAGCCCGTTTCCGGTTGTGGCAGAGCTGAAAATCGATGGAGTTTCTGGCACCTTTCATTATCGCGACGGCGCTCTACAAAGCGGCGCCACCCGCGGCAACGGTATTGAGGGCGATCTGATCACCGGCAATGTCAAAACTATCAGATCACTGCCTCTTAAGATCGATTCTGCCCTTGACATGGATGTTCGCGGCGAAATTTACACGCCGCGTCAGGTTCTCGAAAAACTCAACAAAGCCAGAATTGACAATGGCGAAGAGCCCTTTAAAAACTGCCGCAACCTCACCGCCGGCACGATCAAGTCTCTCGACCCATCAGTAGCCGCAGGTCGTGGACTGCAGACGATGACATACGGTATTGCCCAGGCGTTTGAACTTGGCTTCAAATCGCATTCCGACGTACTGAACCAGCTCAGGCTTCTTGGTTTCAAGGTAAACGCAGCCTGGAGGCTGTGCAGCTCGGCAGAAGAAATCAGCGAATTTATCGAAGAAATTGCCCGGCGCCGCAACGAATTCGATTTTGATATCGACGGCATTGTCATCAAGATCGACAATCTTGCCTGGCAGCTCGAACTCGGCAGCACCGCCAAGGCGCCGCGCTGGGTCATCGCCTACAAATACCCGCAGGAAAGAGCGGTGTCACAGCTGCTCAATGTAGAATGGCAGATTGGCCGGTCGCAACTGACGCCGGTAGCATACCTTGAACCGGTCGAACTTGGCGGCACAACGGTATCGCGGGCCTCACTGCATAACCTCGATCAGATCAGAGAAAAAGACATCAGAATCGGCGACCGGGTGGTGGTCGAAAAGGCCGGCTACATTATTCCGTACATCGTAGAGGCTTTGCCAGATCAGAGAACTGGCAGCGAACAGACAATCAACCCGCCTGAACATTGCCCGACCTGTGCCGAAAAAATTTATGTCGGACGCGGTGACGAAGACGAAACGGCAACGATCGTCAGATGCCAGAATCCGGCCTGTCGCGGTGTAATTGCCCGCCGCATCATTCATTTCATAACGCAGATGGAAATCGAAAATTTCGGCCCGCAGCTCGTAGACAGACTGCTCGAAGCCGGGGTGATAAAAAAAGTCGAAGACATTCTGACGCTCGACGCGGGCACCTTAGCTGGTATCGAAAGAATGGGCGAGAAATCGGCCACCAAAATAGTCGGTAATCTCGCGGCGGCTAAGGCAAAACCTTTGTTCAGACTTATTTCAGCGCTTGGCATCAGCAACGTCGGGATCGTCGTCAGCGAAAAAATTGCACAGCGCTTCAATCAGTCGTTCGACAGCTTTCTCACTGCAGAACTGCAGGCTCTTACCGAAGTCGAAGGGGTCAAGGAACGGGTCGCCCGCTGCATAATCGACTTTTTGGGTGACCAGCAGAACCACAGCTTTATCGATGCTCTGAAAAACTGGTGGCATGGCCCGTCTGCTGAAGAACTTGCAAGTCAGAAAGCTGGCGATCAATTGAGTGGCAGGTCTTTCGTAGTAACCGGCGAAGCTGTGATTCCGCGCCGCAAGATCGAAGATCTGATCAAATCATATGGCGGCCAGACAAAATCTTCAGTTTCGCCAAAAACTGATTATCTGCTGATCGGATCTCTAGAGGGCGATGATTATGTCTCGACGAAAAAGACAAAGGCCCTGCAGCACAAGGTTCCGATCATCGATGAATTTAAATTGGCAGAAATGCTGGGAATAAGCTTTGAAACCATCAAAAACCAGGGGTAGAATAAGCGAGGTATTTGCTTCGATTCAGGGCGAAGGCCTGCATGTCGGCACCATGCAGCTTTTTGTCAGGCTGGCCGCGGTCACTGACACACAGGTTGAAGAACCAACTTTTGTCATCAGAACTCTGCCAGGGTCGCGCAATCATTTTGCCCGTAACCCGGTCACGCCTCTGCGCTTTTTTCAACTGTTGTCAGAGACATTCGAGCTCGGCAGTTTTTTCAGCGTTTCGTTCATCGGCGAAGAACCTCTTCAGCAGACAGATTTTCTCTGCGAACTGCTGCAGATTTTCAGAAAAAATCGAATAGACACCTTTGTACAGACCGCCGGAGCGCCCCTAGCCAATTTTGAAAAGCTGAGCCATCTGGTTAACCGCTGGTGCATCGATCTGAAGTGTTTTCAGGAAAAAACCTGCAGCCGCTACCAGAGAACCCTTGAAAAGATAATCTCTGCCACCAGTCCTGAGACCACATATTTTCGGCTTGCCATCGATGCCGATGACGACCCGACAAAACTGCTCGCGATGCTGGAAACCATGCAGGTCGATGACTACACGCTGGTTCTGCAGCCATGTGCAATTTTTCCCGCCCATATCAGTGACTGGGATACCGGTAACATAATTGACTGGATTCAGCTGTTCAGACCTTTTTTCCATCAGGTGCGATGGATTCCTCAGGTTCATAAACTGTTGCGAATTCTGTAAATTTAAGATATGGTAGTGTAAATTTATTAGTTTAACCTACCCAGAAATGACGGTGCGATTATGGCTCTAAACGATAAACTATTTCTACCAAAAGACATTGTCTGTCCAATCTGCGGCAAGGAGTTCAAACGCTACCTGCTGAAAAAGAAGCAATTCAGCCTTGATAAACGCGACATTGATTATCGCCCGGTTTATCTTGGCAATATTAACCCGCGCTATTTTAACGTCTGTGTCTGCCCTCACTGCTATTATGCTGCTGAAGACAAATTTTTCTGCCCGCTGATGTCAGAAATTGAAGCCAGGCGTAAAGCCCTGCTCGACAACCATCGCTCCCAGTGGGATGCCGCCAGTCGTGTCAGAGCTGCTTCTTCTGGGCAGCAGATCTGGAAGGATGTTGAAGCAGAAAAACTGCGCGAACTTACACCGGTCAATATTTCTATTCTGCGACAGATCAAGCCTCTGCTTGAAAGAGTTGCCGGTGGCCTCAAAGACAAAGGCAAACCCTTTAACGAACTGCAGAAAGACGGCGACCTCGAAGCCGCTATCCGCAGCTGGGAGCTGGCAGCGATCTGCTCAAAAGCCCGCAAAGCAAACCATCGCCTGCTTGGTTATACCTACCTGAACGCCGCCTGGACAGCCCGCGACGCCGCCGAGCAGACCACCGATCCAGGGCTTCAGCAGCGCTACAAAGACTTTGAAAAAGCCTATCTCACTGAGGCGGTATCATTTCTGACGATCACCAATGCAGCCACCAGCATCGATGACGCTTTTATGCCGGATGGCACGAGAATTCCGAAAGAAAATATTCCGCAGTCGCGGGTGTTTGAAATCATGTATATTCTCGCTGGTGCCAACCGCCTGCTTGGTAAATTAGATGAAAGCAACAAGTATCTTGAACAGATCATTTACGGCAGTCAGAGCGCTCAGGGCATCATTCTCTGGTTCGTCAATCAGGCCAGAGAAATGCGACACGAGACCAACACCCAGCCGAACATGCCAATTCCTCAGGATGAATCTGAAGATGAAGACCTCGAATAAATCAGCCCGCACCGGCGGCGCCATCGCCATTATAATCATTCTGCTGCTGTTGATCGGCGGCGGGGTAGCCGGTGGTTTTCTCTTCTCGGGCAGCCGCCAGCAGAAGGCCCAGACCCAGTTGCTGGCCGAAGGCTATCTGAACTTCAATCAGGGTCAGCTGGAAAAGGCCTACGGCAAGTTTGTCGATGCCCGCCAGACTTTCTCGACCAGCCTCGATCTCTATCGCAAAGTAGCTTCGGGCACCTTTCTTACCCGTGACGAAGTGAACGAGGTGCTTGCAACTCTCTGTCTTTCTATCGCGCACGAAAAGTTTTTCATGCTCGAAGCCGACACCACCTGGGTTAAGAAAGCTGAAGAAGAGCTGAACAATATTTCTGATTCTGAACGCAAAAAAGAAATCAGCCAGAATCTCGCTACTGCCAATGAAATAGTTGCTCTTTTGACGCTGTTCAAGGCTGGCGACTACGAGAAAGCAATGAAAGATCTGCTCGAAGTCGAAAAGAAAGCGGCAGTTTCTGATCAGGATTTCTTTATCTTCGAAATCAGATTTCTCATTGCCTGCGGCAAGTCATTGCAGGAACCCGCAATAATAAATCAGGCCCGCGAACTGCTTTTCTTCGCAACCACCGATCTTGGCATCAATAATGAAAAGACCCGGCAGCTCTGGGGTTTACTGACCAACTGATCTTGAAGTACAATCCGCAAAGTTTCGAAAAACAGGCCGCTTTATGGCCTGTTTTTGCTTTTTCCGGCAGCCCGGCAGAAGACATTGTTCTGCGAACCCGCCAGCTATGGGGCCTCAGTCCGATGGGCTGGATTGCCCCCGGCAGGTCACAACCGGATTTATCTGAAGATCTTGTTGCTGAATTCGGAATCGACACCTGTAGAATTGCCCTGATCAGCGAAGGTGTGCGCCGATCTGTCGAACCATTGAACCAGCTGGAAGCAGCATTCAAATGGCTTGCAAGATTTTTTCGCGACACACAGTCAGACAGCAGCACTTATGACCCTGGCCCATGGCTTGAAGCGGCGGCGCAGGGGCACGATCATATTCTCTGCCGCGGTGACCTGCGGGCGGCACTCATGTCGGTTAAACATGCAGCAAAGGTCTCACCGCCACAAATCAAAGCTGGCGGGCGCTTCCGAAGGCTGGTAATTGCCTGTCTTTACCCTTTTGCCCCGATTCTGGCCGCCCATCTGGCCGGGTCACCCGAAAACCTGCAGCTCTCTCTGCCACAGATTGCGCAGGAATTTCCCGAATACCTGTGCGTCAGGTTTGCTATCGCTGAAAGTGGCTGGCAGAATCGGGTTTTCAGTGCTCAACACTTTAACAGCGACCCGAAAAAGGCGCTGCTTGAAGTAAAAGCAGTGGCCAGAGCAGCCGGCAGAAGAAACTTTTTCATTCAAAATACCGACGGGGGGCTGAGAATATGTTTCAGCTGAGCCCGCGCGAAGTTTTTGAACTTAGAATTCTCTGCCTGTTACCGATTATTCTTGGCTGCAGCATAATGTTCTTTGGCACTGATGCAGTACCGCTGCAGCAGTTCATTGCCACTGGCGACCAACAGCTCAGCATCAAACTCGATCAGGCTCTGAAAAGTGTCAGCAGCATTGAACAAACAGGAGCAGACGCACTCGACCGTATCATCATCAACGAAGCTTCCAGAGAGCAACTTCTTGCATGCCCTGGCATCGGCTCGAAAACAGCCGATTTAATAATAACAGAACGCAGATTTGCTCAATTCTCCGACTGGCGTGATTTTGACGACCGGGTAAAAAATATCGGGCCGGCAAAAATTCAGGCGATGAAAGAAGCCGGGGTAAGAATTTCACGCAATGAAAAATAAACGAAAAAACAGACTCTTTAAAGCTCAGCCCGACATGCTTGCCGGCTTCACCGCCGTATTTGCCTGCGGCCTGCTTTTTTCCGGCCTTCTGCCAGCCGGCATGCATTTTGCCATGCTGGTTGCCGCTATTTGCTGTCTGCTGCTTTCTTTTCCTGAAGCATTCTGCCAACACAGGCTTCTGTTTCTTGGTCTTGCCGCCTTTCTTGCCGCAGCATTCTACGGGAATCTCAGAGCCGAACCAGAAGCCAATTTTTCTCACTTTCTCAGCCTCGACAAAGTCAGAGGGCAACTGTCAGGACAATTCAAGGGTGAATTCAGACTGAGCCGCAGTGGCAGTATCAGATTCAAGCTTCTCGATGCAACCTTTTCGGCAGATGACCAGAACGTGAAGGTGCCAGGAGTGGTCGAATGTATCGTTAAAAACCCAGATCTTTTCCCTGAGCCTGAGCAGCACTATGTGCTCGAAGGTTCCTTTTCGATAACACAACCAGGACGAGCGCCATTTTTCAACGCCGAACAAATTCACTGTATGACTGCCGGCCCGGGGCTGACCGGATTGGCCGGCAGAGTGCAACGAAAGCTCCGAGACGGGCTCAACACGGTATTACCGCGCGTGCATGCCGGCATCGTCATCGGCTTTATTCTTGGAGATACCAGTCAGATACCTCGAAATGAGAAAATTCTTTTCCGAGAAACCGGTATCAGTCACCTTCTCGCTGTTTCGGGGCAGCATATAATGGTTATAATCATCTGCCTGTCGGCAATACTTCACTGGCTGAAAGTTCCGCCCCTGTCACGCAGCATAATGACGGCTCTGTTTCTTATCTTTTACGCCATGACCACAACCGGCAGCCCTTCTGTCTGGCGGGCTCTGATCATGTATCTGTGCGTCGCTGTCATTCTGCACACCGAGGCTTTTCCATCGCCGGTCAGACCTGTTTCAATCGCGGCTCTCATTATACTTCTCTATCGGCCGGCCCTGATTTTCAACGCCGCTTTTCAGCTCAGCTTCACTGCCGTATTGAGCATCGTCTTTCTACGCGAGCCGATAGAAAGGCTGTTCCGCCGGTTTTATTTTCCTGAGACCTTTTCGCGCTACATGGCCGTTACTCTGGCCGCCAGCTTTGGAACAATACCGATGACCGCGATGCTGTTCGGAACAGTCTCGGCCTCTTCGCTTCTGGTGAATCCCCTGATAATATGGTCTTTCAGCTATATTCTCCCGGTCGCCTTCATTACCGCCGCCCTTTCGACCTTCTGGCCGGGGGCTTCAATAATAGTGGCCCCCGGTCTTTCTCTGGTTCTTGACGGCCTGCTGGCAGTTCTTGGCAAGGCTCAGACGATACCCGGCCAGTATTTTTACGTCGGCAACCTGCCAGGCTTCATTATTGCCGGTCTCTACGGCGCAATGCTCTTTCTGGCAGCAATCGGCAACCGCAGTCATCTCGAAGAAAAACTGGCACAGACTGCTGGAACAGAGTCATCCTTCCCTGTCAACGCTACAGAAAAAATACCAGTTCAAAAACAGGTTGAAAGCAAATATAAACAAGCGCCGCCGGTAAAAACTGACCGACACCCTTTCCGGCACGCACCGACCCTGGCCGCTATGGATGAAATGCTCTGCGAATGTGGCCTCAGGCCTTTAAAGAATCTAAAAGCCGATGAAAAGACTCTGATTCCGCTGCAAAACCTTAGTCTCGACAGCCAGAATCTTTATCATCGAATGGCTGACCTCGACCGAAAAAGCTTTGTTGCCGAGCCCGAAAGACTTCTGCAGTCACATATTTTTCTTATGGCTCTGACCGGCAATGAAATTCTCAATCGCATCAGTACTCACCTTGACCCACCGCCGATCCCTGGAGAAATCCGTATTGGGCAGCCTGTCAAAGACAGATCACTGGCGGCGGCGGTTCTGGCCGAGAATCTTCTTCACTCATCGATCCTTACCCGTGCCCGTTCGGATGATTTTATGATGCTGATTTCAAGAGGCCAGGGCATTTTTGCGAGGGCCCGCCGACAGCTCGAGCGCATTCTCGAAAATCTGAATTTTGAAGAGAGCATCGAGCAGCATTTCGCGTTGCGACATGATATGCTGACATGGTGCAATGAATTCATCAATTATGATATCAACAGTCGACAGACAGACAACAATCGCCTGAGGCCTGAACAATAATGAAAAGAAAGCTCCTTATTGCGCTTCCGACCCTGTATTTTCTTGTGACTGGCCAGTTCGGGCCGGCCCTCAAGCAGTTTTTTTCGGTGCTCTTTCTCGTTCTGACGATTATTTTTTACTTCGTGAGCCGCAATACCGAAGATCAGTATCACAGCCATTACTTTGGCAACTTCAAAAGCGGCATGCTGCTTCTGGGCCTGGTTGTTCTTATCTGTTCGGCTTTTCCGATCGGGGGCTATCTGGCAGAACCTCTGATCATGCCACATTCAGACCAGAATGCTGACGCAATCGTCGTTCTGGCTTCGGGGGCAACCCTTGCCGGTGAGCCGGGCTACAGCGGTTTTCAGAGAGTCACGCATGGAATCAGACTTCTACAGGAAAACCGCGCGCCGATACTTCTGATCAGCACCGGTTATGCTTCGTATCTCGGGCATGCGGAAGCTGCCTGGGTTGCGAGCTTTACGTCGATGTTCGCAGTCGACCAGTCTAAAATAAAAATCCTGGTGAGCCAGGACATTGTAACAACCGCAGCTGAAGCAGAATATCTTGAAAAGATGCTCACTGCCACCGGATTGAAAAAAATACTGCTTGTAACCAGCAATGGTCACATTTTCCGCGCCGTTCACACCTTCGCCAGTAAGGGCTTTGAGGTACTGCCGGCACCGGTTCACACAAAAGAAAGCGTTTTATACGCAACAGAGAGTTACCTGACCTCACTGCATGCGGCTGTTCATGAGTGGATCGGCATTGCCTACTACGCCATCCGGGGAAGAATCTAAAAAAAATAAAATTATTTTTTCCCTTTTTTTCTTTTCATTTGATTTACCTGTGAGACCTTTTCGCGGTCACCAATAATCAGGAGGAAAGAAAAAATGGTAAGTATCAATCGTGTTCTCATTGCCGGAAATCTCGCCCGCGACCCGCAGATGAAAGAAACCAGCAACGGCCGCTCACTCGCCACGTTTCCGGTCGCGATCGACAAGCGCTGGCGCACCAGTTCGGGTGAGATGAAAAAAGAAACGGCATTTTTCAGAATCGTTGTCTGGAACGGCACGGCGGAACTCTGCAATCGCTATCTGAAAAAGGGCCGCTCGGTGCTCGTTGAAGGTCGCCTCGAAATCAGGTCTTACCAGAACAGTGAGGGTAAAACCCAGTATGTCACCCAGATCGTCGGCAACCAGGTCACCTTTCTCAGTCGCCCTGACAATGACAACCACAATAACGATGAAGACCCGTCAATCATTTAAAAGGACCTGAGAAAGTCCAGCAGACAAGCGGCCTCCGGTTCAGACACCCCATTGCCGGCGAGAACCGGAGGCTTTTGTCATATCTTTTCATATCAGAAAAGCGGTGAAAAATTCGGCAAAATATTTTATAATAGCCACTAACCCATTTTTCGAAGGGAATTCATGAAACCGCAATATAGATTAAAGCTTTTCGACTTTCTCAATTGCCTTTCAGACATTCTCGACTGGATAAGCCCGGTATTGAACGATCATCACAAGCAGGTCGCCCTGATTGCGTTGCGCATTGCCGATGCCCTCGATCTGCCGGTCGTTGAACAGAACGAGATTGTCTGCGCCGGCATACTTCATGATGTTGGGGCAATTTCGCTCGCCGAACGCATGGAAACTCTAAAGTTCGAATATGCCAATGGCCAGATTCACGCCGAAATGGGCTATCAGCTGATCAATATCTTCGAGCCGATGCGAAAGGCTGCCGAAATGATCAGATTTCATCACACTCCATGGAATCACGGCCAGGGCCGGTTCTGCAGCGGCTGGCAGGTGCCGCTCGGCAGTCGCATTCTTATGCTCGCCGACCGCGTTGCTCTGTTGATACGACGCGAAAGAGGCGTGCTCGGGCAGATCGAAGAAATCAAGGCTAAAATCATCGAAGCCGGCGAGGCCATGTTTGATCCAAAAGTTGTCGAAGCTTTTCTTGAGCTGGCTGAAAGAGAGTATTTCTGGCTCGACCTGGTTTCGCCAATGATCAGCAAGCAGCTTGAGCAATCGGTAATGCTTGAAACGATTCACATGAACAAGCGCGAACTTCTGTCTTTTTCGAGCCTGATACGTCGGATGATCGACTTCAGAAGTCCGTTTACCGCAACCCATTCCAGCGGCGTCTCTGCCACAGCTGAATATCTTGGCATGCTTGCCGGCCTCAACGAACATGAGTGTTTCGAACTGAAAGTGGCCGGCTATCTGCATGACCTTGGCAAACTGGCAATTCCGACTGAAATTCTTGAAAAACCTGGCAAGCTGACCGATGATGAGTTCAACCTGATGCGCGGCCATACATTTTACACTTATCGCGCTCTCGAACCAATAGAAGACCTGGCTTTAATCAACAAATACGGGTCGTATCATCACGAAAGACTTGACGGGACAGGGTATCCATTCAGGCTGAAGCGCAAAGACCTGCCGCTTGGCTCAAGACTGCTGGCAGTCGCCGACGTTTTTACGGCTCTCACCGAAGACCGGCCATATCGCAAGGGCATGTCAAACGAACAGACGATCATCGTTATCGATAAAATGGGCCAGAATAATAAGCTCGACCCCGAAATCATCGAACTGGTCAAAGCCCACCACGAATCGATCAATCAGGCAAGAATCGAAGCCCAGGAAAAATCACGTCAGGAATACCGGGCATTTCTCGGCCAGCTCGGTTCAGGCGCGGCAGCATAATCAATCAGGCCATTGCGGAATCAGGGTTCGCTTACTGCCTCGTTCAGCTATTTTAAGACTTTTCAGAATTTTACTGCTCGGGTTTGTAGAAACCCAGCAAAGAATAAAGCTTCAAAGCATTTTTCAATTCTTCTTCCGCAACCCACTCATCATTTTTGTGTGCTACTTCTTCGTGCCCGGGGCCGATACCGAGAGTCGGAATTCCGGCCATTCCGGCACTGTACACACCATCGGTCGAAAATGGCCAGATCTTGTCAACCGGTTCAACGTCAAAAAGTTCTTTGTAAGCCTTTGAAAGCTGGTGAAAAAACGGGTGGTCGGTCGAGGTTTCCCAGGCCGGGTGTTCCGCTTTCCATTCGCTTTCTTTGCCCTTGTATGACGCTCCTTTATAGATAATCGGAGTAATATTGGCATCGGGCCAGTTTTCATCGGCAATCAGGCGGCGACCGACTGTCTGAAGGTTTTCACCGAGTGCCAGACGGGCCGTAACATGGGTGCGCGCACGATTCGGCACAAAGCTTTTACTTTTTGGCCAGCTCTCGATGGTCGAAGCAACCATCGTTGTTCTCTGCAGAATAGTTTCGGGTTCGAGACCGTGTTTGAAACGTTCTTCGGCGTCGAAATTTTCGATGGCAAGCAAAGCCCTGGCAAGTTTATAGGCAGCGTTACTGCCGGCCTCAGGCACCGAAGTATGCGCACACACGCCGGCCGTTTCCACCAGCATTTCGAGTTTGCCGCGCTGGCCTCTGGCAATCTGCATTTTTGAAGGCTCACCGAGCAGTACCATATCAGGTCTGATAGCAAATTCTTCGAGCAATTCTTTAAAAGCAAGACCTTCGGCAACCTCTTCTTCTGTGCAGAAGCAGCCAAGCAGAACGCAATTACGATCAAAGCTGCGATCAAGCTCGCGCGACAGCGAAATAGCCATGGCCATCGCCGCGAGAGCACCCTTCATATCACAGGTACCCCGGCCAAAAATACGACCAAACTTGCGCACGGCCTTGAACGGCTCATCACGCCACTCTTCGGGATTATCAGCGCCAACCACATCGATGTGGGCATTGAAGGCAAGAATCTTAAGGCCGCTTTCTCTGGCTTTTTCAAGCTCCGCCCGGAGCCAGGCGCTCCCCTGAGCGGCCATATCTGTCGGTGGTTCACCTGAAGTATGCCTGGGTAGCGACACCGCAAGCACGCTGCCACGCGCATCGACAAAACAGGGTATATTACGGTTATTGAAAAAACTGACCAGCACTTCAGCACATTCGGCTTCCTGCCCGCTGAGAGATCTGCAGGCAATCAAGCGCGACAAAAGCTGCACGCAGCCTTCGTAAGAGTTCTCACACTGCTCATTTACCTTTTCAATAAGATCCTGCATTCTGATCCGTTCGAGACCGTCCATTCCGGCTGCCTCCTGTTTTGTTACAGAAATCCATCTGTAACATGATACTCTCTTTGTCTAAAGTTGTGAACAGCCCTTACCACTCAGTGTGACAACGCCTGCAGACATAAGGATCAGAATGACAGGCCTGGCACTTCTGCGGGTTGGTTTTCGCCGCCAGACCGTGTCGGTAACGCACCCAAGCCAGTGTATGATCTTTTGGTTTGCGCGAATGACACTCGACACACGAAGAATCCTCGTGACACATGCTGCATCGCTGCGGATCGGACCGATAAGCAAGCCCATGCTTTTTTTCATAGTTGCCGGTGTGATCGGCGGGGTACGGCGTCTGATTATGGCACATGACACAGTTTTTGGGGGCATCTTTGCCGTTGTGGCAGACAAGACAGTCTTCCATCTGCGCATTGATCACGTGGCCATCGAGATTCTCCCATTCGGTGATGCCAGGGTGGCAACGGCTGCATTCGAAATTTTCATGCTTTTTATGGGAAAAAACGAAACCTTTTCCGAGGCGTTTGCGGGCGCGCATTGTCTCGCCGGGTTTCTCGAGATGACAAAGCCCACAATCGCTCTTCTCACGAGTCTTGAAGTGACACTCAAGACAACGTTTTTCACCGGGTCGTCCGAAAGTATCGTCAACTTCAACCTTCTGCGAGAAAATGCCGCCGACACTCGAAGCGACGATGTTGGTCGGCCGCAGTGGCTGCCAGCCCGGTGGTATTGCCGGCAGCGATGTTTCGCTGCCTTCGCGGTTGACATGGCAGACAGCGCAGTTAACCGAATTCTTTTCGTGAGTTTTATGTGAAAAGCGCAGATTAGCCTGGGTTTTATAGTTGCCTGCCCAGACAAAACAGGCAAATGAAAAGCACCACAAAAGAATTAACGCCTGAAGTTTGCGCATGAAGATTGGCTCCGACTTGGTCTTGCGCCATCATACAACATTTTTGCATGGCTGTTAATGCAATTTTAAAAACCAGAGGCTCTTGAGGATGGTATATTAAGAATAACTCTCTACTGGAGAAAACCAAATGACCGCCAAAAAAATCTGCCCCTGGCTGTGCGCAGTTCTGATAATTATCTCTTTCGCTTCAGATGTTTCTGCCATCTCACCTTTTGCCGACCAGCCGATAACCATTTCGCAATCTTCAGCATCATCCGGATCGGCCGGCAGTACCGAGGCCGAAAAACCCGGTCTCTGGCAGAGGTTCGTCAGCAAAGTGAAAAAGGGCTACCAGAAGCTGACCGGCAAGCTGAATCAGGCACTGACCGACGATAAACCACCGGCTTTCGTCAGCAGTTCCGGCAAAATTCCTGGCCATGACGGCCGCCAGTTTGTCTGTCAGGGCATCTGCTATCTGCCCGACCAGGTCATAACCCCGGCAGCTGAACAGAGCAAATCTCGTAAATATCGTTATACGCTGCTTTCTTATTACCCCGAACTCGACTATACCGATGAACCATCACAACTGGTCGTCGTTGAAACTGCAACCGGCAAGCCATTGCGCCGCTTCGGCCTCTACCAGAGCAGCAGCAAACCATATACCGGGCACGCCGGCGGTGTAACCGTCGCCGGGAAATACGTCTGGGTCGCTTCCGGCTTCAAAATTTACGGTTTTCGGCTCGAAGAAATTCTCGATTTTGTTAACGACAAAAGCGCCAAAGCAACGACTTCAGCCGGCAAGGGCATACCTGCCAGTCTGAATGTTCCGACAATCGATATTACCGCTGAGCGCATCTTTGAAGTCGACAGCAAGGCAAGCTTCGTCAGCTTCGACGGCACGCAGATCTGGGTCGGTGACTTCGTCAAGGCTTCGAACAAAAGCTTTGCACCGGTGGCACATCACACCAGGAACCCGTTCGGTCGCAACACCTGGATCGCGGGGTACAAGGTAAACGCCGATGGCCTGCCCACAGCTTCGCAGAAATATACGTTCAAAGATGGCGACACGACAAGAACCGCCTTTAAACCAGATCGCCTGATCTTCTGCCGCGAATCGGTTCAGGGCATGGCCATCTGCGGTAAATACGCAGCACTGAGCCTGTCTTATGGAGCCTTGAACGCCAAGCTGGCGCTTTACAAAAATCCGCTGAGCACCCCGCCGACAAAAGTAAGCTTTAAACCGGCCGGGCAGTCGAAAACCTTCAGCGCCGAAGCCTGGGAACTCGCCGACGAAAAGAACTGGCTGAAAACCGCCGAAATCGCCGCCGGCTCCGAAGATCTTGAATTTGACGGCACCAGCATCTACGTAACTTTCGAAGGCGCATCGCAGAACTACCGCCAGAAATGGATCTCGATAAACCCGCTGGTCAAGATTTCAGACCGTTTTTATCTGATCAAACCCGCTGACATTCTTAAAAAGTGACGCGGGTTTCGAAAACGGCGGTGTTGTTTTTTGAGAACTGGCCGACCGGGCCAAGCGACTCGGCGCCTTCACCATTGAGCTGATAGCCTAATACGAAAGTCAGGTAGTCTGATTTAACCAGAAGAATTTTCGGGGTCAGCACATACTCGCCCGAGGTAAAGTTCTTCAGCGCGTTGAATTCGATCTGCAGCTTTTCCTGCCTGAAGTTTTGCCGCATCTGCAGAGAGCTGAGATATTCGGTTTCGTTGAGCTGAAACGGCGTCGTAGTAAGCAGATCCGGCACATGTGAAACCATGCCCTGTACATTGATATAGAAGTTATTGGGCAGATTGCGATCGGTGCCGAGCAAAATGCCATAATGGTCGCTGTAAAACTTTTTACCGATATGGCCGTTTTCAAAGGTTGTCCAGGTGCGGTTACGACTCAGGGCAAACTCATAACGCATGAGAAACTCTTCGGTAACATTGATACTGCCATCGACGGCGAAAGTTTCATCGAGCGGGTAACTGCCATTAAAGATACCCGGCTTGTCCTGACTGATAATCGGCAGACGCTCTTTCATTCGCAGATAATGCCAGCGCATTTCGAGCTTAGGGTAGGTAGAACTGAGTTCCACGTGAAACTGTGGGTCGAAGTCAGCTTCACTCGCGGCGTTGTACACCCCGCCCTTAAACAGAAGCTCATTGGCAAGCGATTTGTGAATCGCATAGGCCCATTTACTGAAGATCGAAGGAAACTCGCTCGCGGTAAAATAAGGCAGGTAATGCCCAGAAAATTTAAAGTGTTTATTGATGTACCAGGTCGCCCTGACACCCGGGATTTCTTTTTTGTCACGATCATAATCATTCGCCAGCCCATTATGGAAATAGCGCGAATTGATCTTGTCGACAAACGAAAACTTGTCGCCGCTGCCCAGGCTTTCTACCAGAAGACCGGCCTTGAAATCAAAGTCGCCGGCCTTGCAGAAATAGTAGTTTTCACCCGGAAACACCTTCCACTTCTTGTTGTTATCTTCGGTATAATAATTGACCCGGCCGCCGGTAACCAGCTTGCTGCCTTTGCCAAGCTCCTTCTCGAAAGTGACCCGACCCTGGTCGAACGACGAAAACTCGTTGTATTGCCAGTTCCACCAGCCAGAGATGAACGGCCGTTTTATTTTTGGCTCAGAAGTGCCAGAGGCTGTGCCCGTGTCACCCCAGTCATCCCAGCCGTCATCGGCGGCGGCAGGTTGCCCGCTGAAAACCAGCAGCAACAGAATTACCGTATAAAATACGGCCTGCCATGTCGCCCCGGGCCCAGCCGGTCGACGCTCTATATGCAGAAAACGGCTGATCTGCATGCCTCCAGTTTTTATTTTCTATAAAACCTATCGGCACACCCAACCAGCCGGGTTAGAGGCAAAATGAGCCAGAGGCAGAGCAAAGAAAAAGCCCGAAGGCAGTGGTTCTGCGCTTCGGGCCGGTTGAGTAAAAAATGAAAGGGAGTTATTTTTCCATGTTGCGCTGTGAGAATTCGTCGTCGCTCAGCGGCAGATCGTAAGCGATCTTGGCGGTCTTAAGACTGGTCGAAGTGCCTTTAACCAGGTCTTTCATGACCACTTCTTTCGGGGTCCAGATGTCCTGAATCTGTTCGAGATTCGAGGCGGTCATTTCCTTGATCATCTTGTCGGGAGCCTTCTTGTCATACATTTCAGAACGCAGCACGATGAAAGTGCTTTTGCAGACCTTCATGACCACCTTGGCATAGCTGGTATTGGCATCTTTTTTGGTTACCGAAATCGAGTAAACATCTTTGTCACCGAGCTTTTCTTCTTTGAGGTCGCTGGCGATGTAATCGTCGGCTCTGATGTCATCCATGTCTTCGTAGGTAAAGTCGCTCGAAACGAACGCCATGGCATAATCTTCGGCGACGATCTTGCGGGTTTTCTTGAAGGCCGAGAGATAGATCCATTTCTGCTTGTCGCGGTTCTTTTCGTTGACCAGATAGGTGGTATTGCGAATATCGGGCGGGGCCACGAAATGAATGAAGTTGTCTTTATTGCTGCCATCGATCTTGCGGCGTGAAATGGTAAGCTTGCGCTCACGAACGCCACCGCTCTTGTCGATCAGGTCCATCTGGACATTGGCTTTTGAAGTCTTGCCGATATAACGGTCTTCGACTTTCTGCAGGACTTCCTGGGCTGTGAGTGCCATGGCGCTTACCGCACCAGCCAGAACCATAACCAGCACGAACATCAATATTTTCTGTAGTCGCATAATGCCTCCGCGATAGTACGTTATTCTAATTTTAACATAAAGAAAGAGCCGGGGTAATACCCCGGCTCTCAGCTTCTCATCTCACTTCAGATGATAGACATGAAAACTTTCGTAGATAAAGGCGCGGTCCTGCTGAAACAGCTGCTCTGAAAGCTCGGGTTCATAGACCAGGCGGTCGAGATTCTGGGCATCGAGCTCACGCGGGCGGGCAAAAGTGTAGCGCCAGGCCATGCGCGAACCGGGGCGCGCCAGTTCGAGAACTTCACGAATGATGCCGTTGAACACTTCGTTGGTCATCCATTCAAAGATGTTCGACAGGTTGAAGCGGTCGTAACTGCCCGGCCCGTCTTTTTTGAGCACATCGCCGATCGTCCCCTGAAAGATTTCGAGACGGTCGATGTTCTTTTTGAGCTTCGGGTAGTTCTCGCGCAGCAGATAAGGCGACATGCCCTTTTCGTGGTAGTGCCCGCCCAGCATCAGCAGACACATGAAATAGTTATCGGGGTTGAAAAACCTGGTCATGCCCAGAGTGCGCTTGCGATTGAGATTGCCGGCGAAATCTTCGAAGTCGACCTGAGCAAAGGAATGGGCACCCTTTACCAGGCTGAGAACGCCGCGGTTGAGCAGCAGGCGGTGCAGAGCATTCCAGCGTTTCTTGCGGAAATTGGCAAAAATTTCGCGCTGTTTTTCGAGATTTTCGGCCTTGAAGAGCTTCATGATCTCTTCTTTGCCATAAAGCCAGCCAAGCACGGTGCGATAGAATTTGAAGAATTTTTCGACCTTGCCGCACATCATGATGCCGCTCTTGATATTATGCAGGTTTTCATCCCAGAAGGCGGTAGCATGGGCCGGCATGTGTTTTCTGATACGGTTATAGAGTTCGATGCGGTATTCCGGCGACTTTTCAGGCTTGAAAAGAAAGGGAGTGCCGAGCGCATCGATGAATTCATCATATTCGAGTTCCATGATCGCGGCCCGCTTGTATTCAAGCATTGCCAGAGCGGCGGGGTTGAGGTCGATCGAAATCAGCTTCGCCGGGTCTTCGAGCAGCAGGCAAAGCGAATTGCAGCCGCCTGAGGTTATCGAAAGAACGTTCTGACCGGGCTTAACTTTCAAAGAGACCCGGTTGAGTTCAGGGTCTTCCCATACGTTGCTGTAAACTACTGCTGGTTTCATTTTCAGAGTCTCCGATCTTTAAATTCGCCCAATCAGGCGCGGGAAATAATCTTAACGATACCGGTGGTGCCATCGAGCTCAACCACGTCACCGGTTTTTACTTTCTTGGTAACGCCGGTGGCGCCGACAACCGCTGGCAGACCAAGTTCGCGTGCCACGATTACCGAGTGTGACAGCATGCTTCCCCGTTCGATGAGAAGAGCGGAAGCGGTCGCGAACAACGGCACCCAGCCCGGGTCGGTGCGGGCGGCAACCAGAATCTCGCCGTTCAATGACATGTCGTCGCCGGGGTTGAGAATGACTTTGACCTTGCCGGTAACCTTGCCGGAGCAGCCACCGATACCGCGAATGATATCGGGATCGTCGTCACCGGCCTGTGCTGGCAGCATGCCGCGGGTCAGATCGTTGCAGTAGGTGATGCCGGTGGTTTCGATACGGTCAGGAAGTTCGTCCATGGCCCGGTATTCATCGAATTCGGCGCGGCGCAGCGCGGCCAGCTCGCGCAGTTTCTGGCTGCGGGCGGTACCGGTGACGTATTCGAGGGTTTCCTGCATCGTCAGATAGAAAATATCTTCAATCTTATCGAGCAGACCACGTTCGACGAAGCGGCGGCCAAAGGCTTTGTAAATCCGGCTGACGAGACCATACATCTTGGTGCGGGCAAAGCGCTGGTATTCGCGCACGGCCATCGCCTTTTTGGCCCAGTTGGCAACGAACATCAGAATGTCGATTTTCTTGATCAGACCAAAGAAAATACCGTCATCGCGCAGCAGGGTTCTGACTTTGAGCTCGGCAGCCTCGCGCACCTTGCGTTCTTTATCGCCGACATCGCCTTCTTCGGGCATCGGGGCGGCTGAATAGTTTTTGATCATATCGAAGAGAAACTCGGGTTTTTCGTTCATCGAGGGCTCTTCGAGCTTCAGTTCGCACATGGCGCGATAGCCGTATTTTTCGAGATAATCGGCAACCTGGGCACCCAGCTGCTGGTGACTGGCCGGGCGATCGGCGCCGGGCAGCGGTATGAACATCTCTTTCAGCTGCACGGCAGTTTTACTGCGGAACAGCTCTTTAAGTTCAGCATCGGCTGAAACGAACCTGGCAATTTTCTGAATGGTGCGCAGTGGCAGAGTGCTTTCGACGTTGCCCTGACCGGCGAGCAGGTCGTTCTTCAGGGCCGGGTCGGCGTTGAGTTCCCATTTTTTCATCAGCGCATCGAGCACACCGTAAAAAATCATCGCCATGAAATCATTGATGATCGGCGCTTTCCAGTTGGCAAGCACCGTGTTGTCGAGTTCGTTGAAGATGTCGACCAGCTGATGCGCGGGCGCCGCATTGAAGTCGAAATCCTTGTATTTATCGTATTGTTCCTGATAAACCTGCATGAAATGCTTAACTTCTGCGTCAGTGCGCCAGAAGCGATATGCCAGGTTCGCGCCGACCAGCGCCAGACGTGGCAATTCACAGAAATACTTCTGGAAAAAGCCCATCGGCTTGTGCTTAACCGTTTTGTCGTAGCTGACCTTGACGCCCATCATGCCTTCCATGAAGCGGCTATTGTAGCTGTAACCCGGCAGAACCGAGATCAGTCGATACCAGTTCTTCAGGTTGTAATAGATACGCCCGTTCAAAAAGCCAAGCATGTTGGCAAAGGCAAAATCGTTGGCCTTGATCTCTTCTTCGGGCACCATCAGCACCTGACAGAACTGCACGTAAACGCGATGATATGCGTAAATGGCAAACGAGAAGGTCAGCGGCGTCGTGACGCCAGAATAGCTTTCGACGATGTTTGAGTTGTCCCAGATCGTTGAATACTGGCGCTCTGAGGGAACCGGCTGATCGATGGTCGTAATCGGGCGGGCCTGCAGAATGCGAACCCGGCCGTCGCCGTCGACCGTCCATTCGATATCCTGCGGAACCCCGTGATAGGAGCCCTCGATGCGATGGCAGACCGTGGCAATACTGCGCAGCTGCGCTTCGCTCAGACTCGGCTTCTTTGCCTGATCGGCGGGCACTTCGACGGTTTTCGTGCCATAATTTTTCTCACGGTCGAAAACCAGCTTTTCGACCTTGTCAGCCAGCTGTTTTTCGATTACCGGATAGTTTTCTTTTTTAAGGCAGATGAACTGGTCTGAATCAAGGGTACCCGACACCAGGCCTTCGCCGAGGCCGAACACCGATGTAATGAGAATTTCGTCCTGATAGCGGGTGGTCGGATTGACGGTAAAAGTGACGCCCGAGGCGACGCCGTCGATCATCTCTTGAACGACTACGGCCATCGAGACGTCATCCTGCGGGATACCACGCATATTGCGGTAAGCCACGGCCCTGTCAGAGAAAATCGATGACCAGCAGGTGACTACCGCCTCGCAGATTTCTTCGTCAGTGCGTCTGAACAGACAGGTATCGAGCATCCCGGCATAGGAAAATTCTTTCGAATCTTCACCCAGAGCGGATGATCGCACAGCCACAAAGCAATCGTTCTTGAGAAGACTGCGAATGGTGGCAAAAAGTTCGGTTCTGATCTTTTCGGGGATTTTGTGGCTGCAGATGCAGGCGCGTAATTCGCCGGCGGTGCGGGCGATTTTATCTGGAGAAGAGCAGTCGATCGCCTTCAGTTTCTTTTTGAATTCGTCTCTGAAAGAATCGATGAAATCGTCAAAACAGTTGCGGGTGAGAACCGCAAAAGCCGGAACGTCGGCACCGGCTTCAGTCAGTTTGAGAAGATTGCCACCCTTTCCGCCGACCAGCGGCAGCACCTCTGCAAAATTCCGGTTTGCGCAAGAAACTATATACATGGCGGTTTCCTCGTTTTTGTCTTTGATTCAGGTAATAATTGTAACCGACAAACCCGCAAACGCCAACATACAAAATCAGCCCGTTTTATCAGGCATTTTTATCGGTTTTCAGCAGCCAGAAATCTGCGCAGAACATTTGCCAGAAGCTTTGGCTCAACAGGTTTGCAGAGCAGGTCATCCATGCCCGCTTCGAGACAATTTTCGAGCTCACCCTTGATGGCGCTGGCAGTCAGCGCAACAATCGGCACATGCATACCGACGGCTTCTGCCCGGCGAATTTCGCGAACAGCTGTATAACCGTCGACCTCAGGCATCTGCAGATCCATGAAAATCAGATCCGGCCGTGCTGAGGAAAACATCTGCACGGCCTGCCGACCGCCTTCTGCCTTCAGCAGTTCAGCGCCCGGCACCATTTTCGCGATCAGCTCACAGGCAATGACCATGTTCATTTCGACGTCTTCGACAATCATAATTTTCGGCCTGACGTGCTGCAAAAAATCGTTAACTGCCGTTTTTGCATGCGCCTGGGGTTCGGGCAACCGTGAATTCTGCTCGACGATACGACAAAGCCAGTTATAAAGATCATTCGGTCTGACCGGCTTGATCAGTTTTGCTTCAACCCCGAGACCATGGCACTCAGAGAGAACCTCCGGGTCATCGATTGAACTGCAGAGCAGAATCACCGGCCGGTCATTTCCAGCCCTGGGCTGATTCATTCTGATTTTTCTGATGGTCTCGATGCCATTCTGCTCCGGCATCATATAATCCATGATGATTGCGTCAAAATGCAGACCGCTGTTTACCATAATCTCGGCCTGAGCGCCGCCAGCCACCGTCTGCACCGAAATTCCCCATTTTTCGAGCATTTCTTTGAGAATAATACGATTCTGCTCGTTATCATCGACAATGAGAATGTTCTGAAGACATTTGAGCCGTTGTGCTTCAAAAGGCTCGCCAGGCTCGAATTCAACCGGAATGCTGAAGTGAAAACGACTGCCGGCGCCCGGGTGCGACTCTACCTGAAGACTGCCACCCATCTTCTCAACCAGAAGCCTTGCAATTGCCAGCCCCAGCCCGGTTCCGCCAAAACGTCTGGTTGTCGAATTATCGGCCTGGGAAAATTCCTTGAATATTCTTTCTACCTCTGCCGCCTCAATGCCGATGCCCGTATCTCTTACGGAAACAACGAGCGAACCGCTTCGACCATCACCGTTCTCCAGATTGATTTTAAGCTCGACTTCGCCACGTTCGGTAAACTTGATGGCATTGCTCAGCAGGTTAACCAGAATCTGCCCAAATCTCACCGGATCGAGATGAAAATATCTCGGCATACCCGGTGACAGATTCAGCAGCAGCTCGATCTTTTTCTTTTCGGCAGCGAATCTGACGGCGGCAACATTCTGCTCTATCAACAGCGGCAGATCGGTCTTAACCTTTTCAAGTTCGAGTTTTCCGGCCTCGATTTTAGAAAAATCAAGAATATTGTTAATGATGCCAAGTAATGAAAGGGCTGCGGTATTGGCGTTTCGCACGTAAAGTCCCTGCGAATTTTCGAGTTTTGAGCCAAGCAGCAGCTCAGTGAAACCGATAACCCCATTCAATGGCGTACGCAATTCGTGGCTCATGTTGGCAAGAAACTGTGATTTGGCACGGTTGGCGGCTTCGGCCCGATCACGGGCAACGACAAGCTCCCTGGTACGCTTGTTGATAATATATGAAAGAACAAAATTAATACCGATCAGCAGCAGAATCAGCGAGAGACCAACTATTACCCATTCTCTGAACTGATCGGTTATCGACGCCGGCCGGCCCTGCAGAAAAGCCCCCTCCGGCAGCATTGCGGGATTTATTTTGAATTTTTCCAGCATTTTCCAGTCGAATTTCGGCACAGTCACCGGTTCATAACGAACCGGCAGACCCGCAAGAGGTATACCGCCGAAATAGCGAACAACCATTCTGGCAACCGCAGTGCCCTGCTCGTGACCACTGGTCAGATGCCCCCCAAGCGGGCCATAACCGAGACTGAAATCCCATAAGCAGTAGACGGGAACCCGGCTCACGCTGGCGATCATACGTGCTCCATCATCGAATTCAAGAAATCGCCCGGCGCGGTCACGGAAAAATACGCTCCAGATTACTGCGCTGCCGGCCTGCAACCGGCTTATTTCGTCAGAAAGCTCGGCAAAAGTCACATCGGTAAGCTGTCTGATTTTGATTTTCTGATATTTCTGCCTGCAGCCATTGAGGTAAGCAGCCAGAATCTGACCAGTCTCGGTATTATCAACGACAAATACTATCTCTGACAATTCAGGGTGCAGTTTTATAATCAGCTCGATATTTCGATCGATATCGGCGACTTCACTGATCCCGGTAAAGTTTGGCAACCCCTTCAAAGACTGAGGATCAAGATAGTTCACGCCGCAGAAAAAAACCGGAACTCCGGGAAAAACATCTTTGCCAGACTCACACATGTAATCGAATGCCAGATTGTCGGAGACGATGACCGCATCGGGCTGCATATTGCGGTATTTGTAACTGAGCAAACCTTCAAGCAGCATCTTGTAGTTTTTATCCCAGCGCCGCTTGCTGTCCATGTATTCGTGAATCAGCTCGACACCAGCCGGGCAGGTCTGCATTACCTCGCTTATGCCGGCCGAAATGTCGTCTGTCCATTTAAAGCCCTGATGGTAAGAATGAAGCACAACCACCCTTTTTTCGCTGACTTCAGCCGACACCGGGGCCAGCGAAAAAATCACAAGGGCCAGCCAGAGCAGAGCTAACCGGCCCGAAAAGGGCGAATTCCTCTTTGCAGACATTTTTCCTCGCACAATGTTCGAATAATTCAGAACAGATTAAAGACAGATCTTTTTTTCAGCGATAGACGAGCAGGTAGATTGAAGCGGCAATTGCGGCCGGATAAGCAAGAAGATACAGGGTAACCATACCACGGTACAGTTTGGCAAAAGTTTTGTCAGGCCTGAATGCATAGATTGCCCCGGCAATTACCACGATCAGAGTGACCGCTGCAGCGGGCCCGAGCAGTCTCAAATCAGCAACGGCAGAGAACTTGCTGACCGCGGCATGATAAAAAGCCAGATAAGCGGCCGCGACATTCACCAGCAGCAGCAGAACCGCACCCCATGGGCGAAGTCTTGCCGAATATGAATCTACTCCCTCGCGCTCTTCTTCGGCGCCAAAGGTCTTGCGGCCAAATTCGAAGACATTGAAAACAAACCAGTTGCCGAGAGCGAAAAGCAGGGTCGAACGATCAGCCTGAGCGGCGTCAGAGAAGCAGATAACCGTATGAATCAGCAGGCTGATCATCGCCGCCGAAAATGTATGGGTAATCGCATACAGCTCAAGCTGCGGCCGCAGCCAGTCACCGATAAAAAATTCCATGCGCATCATCAGAGTGAACCAGATCACCATGATGCAGGCCGGCAGCATCGGCCAGGCCATAATGCCGGAGAGAGTAAGTTCTGTGAGCAGACAGACGAGCGTCATCGCCGAGAATTCACCAACGCTGATCAAACCTCTGGCAAGTGGCCTTTCCGGGTTGTGCTCACGATCGAAGTGGTAATCTTTAACCTCGTCGAACAGCCGCATATGCAGAAAAATCAACCAGACAACGACAAAACCAGCGGTCAGGCGTTTCCAGCAGGGGGGCGCGTGTACACCTGGCTGATAGGCCATCAGAGCACTGGCAGCAAAAAAAGCGCTGACCATCAGAGTTATGCCGAACGGCTCGTGACGCTCTTTTAAAAATTGCCACCAGCGTGATAAAAAAGCCATAATACCTCCGCAGATATTGGACGGCGCATTGCCGGCAATGTAATTGCCAGCAGTTTTCATCAATGTACGATCAGGTTATCACGCACCATGTCTGCAGACAATAAAATGTTTACCCCGCCATAAAACGGGGCAGACACCACAGGAGTGAGGTAACGGACCTCAAAGACGCAGGCCACGGCGACGGATTTCGGCAATTTTTGCCGGGGACGGGGTGCGGGTATAGTTCTCTTTTTCGGTGACGTTTGGCATGCCGATATCGCGGCCATGTCTGTTGATTCTTTCAAGACAGTTAAGAAGACATGGAGCCTCGAGCTGGCTCGATCTGAAGGGAATTTCAATGTACGAACAAACACCGTGTGTATCCACTTCGCAGCGCTCGATAATTGCCCCGTCGTCGATTTTTTCGTTCATCCAGTGAATCGAGAAGCCAACCGGGCGACCTTCTATCCAGGCCCAGAGGTCACACATCGTACCCCTGTTGTCGGGCAGCAGGCCATGGTGAATGTTTATACAGCCAATTTTGGGCAGGTCGAGAACCGGCTTTTTATAAATATTGCGGGTGCGCATATTAACCATCAGATCGGGCTGCAGGCCACCGATGAACTGCAGCGCCGCCGGACTGTTAACGGTTTTGCAGCTGAAAAGTCTGATTCCGCGTTCATTCAGCAGCTTGACGCGCGGGTCGTTCAGGCGTGACTGTATGAGATTGCGCATCAGCGTAAAGCTGAAGCCGGGTGCACCAATGGCGAGCAGACCTAAGATATTTTTCAGCAGCAGCTTTTCGGGCACTCTGATCATGATCACCGCCGCCGGATCTATTTCGGCCGGCAGTTCTTTATGGCTGGTAACACGATCGATGAGCGACAGATAGTTGTCTTTCACATAGGTTACATCTGAAGTGACGAAAATTGTTTTCATATCAGGCCTTTGCTCCTGGCTTTATGCCACCGGCCCGCCCGTAGCGGGCATGCGCATCGGTGAATTCATCTGCAGCCATGGCTCCGATAATCGAAATTTCACCGGCAAGAACTCCGACAGCAAGGATTTCGGCAAATTTCTGGGCATTACCCGGCCCGGCGCACTGCATCAACTCGAGGCAGCTTTTCTGAGTCGGAAGTCTGGTGCCGCCACCAACAGTACCAACCATGATTCCGGGCAGGGTTACGCTGATATGCAGGTCGCCGTCGACCATCTGCAGATAGGTGATGCCGGCGGCTGATTCAGCGACGCAGGCCGGATCCTGTCCGGCGGCAATATAGACGGCAGCGAGAGTGTTGGCGTAATGTGCCTGCACCCCAAAAGCGTGTGCCTGAATCGAGGTAACCATAGAAAGATCTGCCAGTCTGCACATGCGTTCTGGCGTAGTGTGAAGAATCTGTTTGACCAGCGCTGCCGGAATGCGACAGGCGGCAACGATCTTTTTACCGCGGTTGCCGGTAAAGTTGATACTGTTGATCTTTTTGTCGCCCGAAAGGTTCGATTCAAGAAACCAGTCTTCAATGCGGCCCTCATAATTTTTAAGAATGTAGTCAACGGCGCAGCGGGTTGCAATAGTGGTCATATTCTGCCCCGAGGCATCGCCGGTCGAGTAGCTGAAGCGCAGAATCAGCTGGCAGCCAATCGGAAAAAGTTCGATCTCTTTGAGTTTGCCATGGCTGGTAGTGCTTTCGGCGGCTTTCTTTATTTCTTTAAAACTGTTCTCGATCCAGCCGGAGAACTTATCAAGCTCGCTTAAAGAGCCGAAAACAAAAACCGGAGTTCTGACGACACTGTCGCTGACCAGCCTTACTTCTGCACCACCAGACATGGTGATAACCTGGCAGCCTCTGGCAACAGAAGAAACCAGCGCCCCTTCGGTCGTTGCAAGTGGCAGATAGAATTCTCCCTGCGCATGTTTGCCAAGCACTTTCAGTGGGCCGCAGACACCAATCGGGATCTGGGCAAAGCCGGCAAAACCTTCGATATTGCCCGAAAAGTCTTCTGGTTTATCAGGCACCGGCAGTTTGAAACTGCCTTTGCCGGTCAATTCGCGGGCAAACTGCTGGCGCTCTTCAATCGCCGATTTCGAAAAATCAAGCATCGGCGGCAGGCTTTTCTGAACCTTTTCAGGCGCGGCCGCAGCGAAAATCCTGTTAACATCAGCACGGCGGGCCAGATAAGCAAAAACTTCCGAAAATGTTTCGACCGGCGTACCGATCAGTTCGCGGAAAGAAACCTCAAACCGGTGTTCGAGCTTGATCAGCAATGCGATAATTCCGAGCGAATCGAGCTGCATAAAAGAATCGAGGCGGGTGGCAGCACTGATCTTTTCAGTTTCGACATTGAGAAAGGCGGCAATTTCGCGACGGAAAAGATCAAATAGCCTTTCATCACGCGGCTCCTGATGCTGGCCTTCCGGGTGCCCAACCTGCTGTTTTGTCACGGCTTCCGGGTTCAGCATTGCGGCAACTTCGAAGCGTTTTATCTTAGCACTGGCAGAACGCGGCAGCGGTTTGTCGACAATAAAAATGCGGCGCAGCTTTTCGGCCTCAGGCCAGCTGCCAGTGCGCTGACGAATATCTTCTTCGACAAAGTCACGAACCTTGCCAACACTCTTATCCTTGAAAAATTCGTTGCGACTGAGCAGTGCAAGAGCCGGCACTTCAAGGCCTTCTGCGCAGAAGCCAAAAATAACATATTCTTCGGCGTAAGGCAGTGTGCCAAGCCGCAATTCAAGCTCATCAGGGTAAACATTCAGGCCTGAGCCAGATATAATGACCTCTTTGGCGCGGCCCCTGATATGAACGTTGCCTTCAGCATCGATCTGTGCCAGATCACCAGTTTTAAAATAGCCATCGACAAACATTTCAGCATCCAGCTCGGGCTTGCCGTAAACTCCGGAAAAAATCGTTGGGGTCGAAATCAGCAGCTCGCCCACCCCGTTTACCGGCTGGTCGATTTTGACTTTAACGCCTTCCTGCGGGCGACCGACCGATTCAATAGGGCAGTTCAGGCCGATAAGCACCCCGGCCGAGGTTTCGGTCATGCCAAACCCCTGAAAGGTTCTGACCCCGCGTGAAATAAGAAGCTGCATTACCTGGGGCCGTGGCGCAGCACCGCCGATAATCATCGTCAGACCGGGAAGTTTAAGATCAGGCGCCTGCATCAGCCCCATGGCAAACAATTCTGACAATCTGGGCACCGCCAGAAGGTAAGTAATGCGGTGTTTCATAAGCATCTGCATGATCTCGGCAGGGTTGAAGCTGTTGCAGACGACCATGGTCGAGTGGCAGTCGAGCATCACCAGCCCAGAGTCGACCAGTGCAAAAACGTGGGTAAACGGCAGCAGTGCCAGCATCCTGTCTTCTGAGCTGTAACCGGAAATTTTCAGTCCCAGACGTACCGACTCAACAAGAGCCCGGTGGCTCAGCATAATGCCCTTGGGCCTGCCGGTTGTGCCTGAGGTGTAGATTATACCGGCGATATCACTGGCCTTGACATCGGCATCACCACAGACCACTGGTGAAACACTGCCAAAAGCAAACAAATCGAAATAGCGGTCGACGGTTGCGAGGACTTCGCAGCCAGCAAGCATGAATTCAGCATAACGATTTTCGAAACGGCGGGAAATAAAAATTGCCGCCGGCCGGCAATCTTCAACAATTGCATGAAAGCGCTCTACCGCGCAGGTTCCATCGACCGGCACCGCAATTGCACCGGCATTGGCAATACCCAGAAAAATCGGCAGCCAGAAAAGATGATTCTCGCTGACCAGCATAATCCGTTCCCCATGACCGATGCCGGCTTCTCTGATCATGCCGGCAATGCGTTGAACTTCGTCGGCAAGCTGCTGATAAGTCAGTTTTTCGCATTTACCCCTGGCATCGTCCGAAATAATGGCATCTTTCGCGGCAAATTCGGGGTTCAGAGTGATTTTAAGGGTATCACCAAACATCAGTTACTCCTCAGTTGGATTAATCTGAGGAAAATTATAACAGATTATCGCAGCCATTTCAGTCGCCGGCTGAATAAATCAGCCGGCAGCTGAATCGATCTGTAAAGAAATCAGAAGTAAGCTTCGCAGGCGAGGGTCAGGCGGCGGCCGGGCCGGGTGTAGCCAAGAACCCGCTGCCGTTCTGTATCGGTAAGATTGAGAAGGCCAACTTCGAGGCTGCATTCTTTGAAGGCCTGTCGCACGAACATCGAAAGATCGTGACTGGCTGGTGCCGACTTCGTATTTTCGGCATTTTCCCAGGTTTCGCCCCACCAGCGACCCTGAAGAGAATATTTTACATTGCCGAATTTTCGACCGATCACGACACTTGCCTGCCTGTCGGCAATGCCAGGGGCCTGTTTGCCGCTTTTTTCAAGCCTTGCTTTGTCAAGCCACGAAAAATTGCCATAGAGATCACAATCAGCCAATTTACAGTCTGAAAAGACCAGCTGATGCGACATGATTTCGGCCCGGTCGAGATTAGCAGCTTTGATACCCCAGGTATAAGCCGGATCAGTGGTTGAAGTCGTGCCGATCAGATCAGTGACTCTGAATCTGGTTACCCCGACCGCAACTTTGCCGAAACCTTTGATCAGACGCGAAAGGTTAACTGCAGTCGAGGTTGAAAACTCAGCGCCCAGCTGCGGGTCGCCATAGGCCGGGTAATATCGCTCATTGAGAGCCGGCATTCTGAAAGCCCGGCCCCAGGCCGTGGAGATATCAAAAGCAGCAAATCGCCAGCCAAACTCAAGATTGCCGGTGTTGACTGCGCTATGATTCTGCGGATCATCGTGGCGAAATACGGCATTAATCGAGCCTCTATCGCCAAACCCGCCATCGTAAGCAATTATTCCGGCTCCGTCTGTTTCACGCAGCGAAAGAATGCCGGTGTTGACCGCATGCGTTTCAGTTCTTGCCAGCTCGAACAGCCAGCTTCCGCGTTGGCCGGCAAAGCTTCGACTGAGCGCCTGCCTCTGCCTTGCCGTCTCAAAACCGTATTCATTGAACGGGTTACTTTCGTCGATGCCAGAAAAGCCATTATGAGCAGCGACATGTGTAAATTTGAGTTCGCCATCGTTTTCTGCTCTGGTCAACCCGGCGTTGATCTGAGAACTGATCTTTCTCTGCCTGAAGAAAAGATTGTCAACCGGCAGAGCCGTCACAAAATCAAAACCGTCAAGATCGGTCAGACTTTCGTTGTAAGCCCCACTCAGCTGCAACTGCAGTTTCTCACACAATCCGGCCTCGAAGGCCAGATAGCCGGAATCAGAATTGAAGCTGTCACGCTCGCCATTACCGGTAGCCCGCTCTGCCGCAGAAATACCGGGGGTCGCGAACTGCCCGACCCGCAGCCCGATTTTGGCTGAGCCGGTTTCAAGACGCGTTTCTACCGCCTCGCCGTGACCACCATGACCGTCTGTCCAGAGGCGTAACCGGCCATGATCTGGAAACCGGCTGGTAAGTCGCAGAGTGCCGCCGATACTGTTGCTGCCCCAGAGAGTCGCGCGGTTTCCTTCCCAGAATTCGGCTTTCTCGAACTGCAGAGTCGAAAAATCACCGATGTCAGAAGTGCCGGTAAACGGGTCATTGACCGGCATGCCATCTCTGACCACAAGAATCTTGTTACCAGAAAGCCCGCCAGCACTGATCGCAGCTACCGCACCGCTACCGCCGCTGCTGCGCAGATGCAGACCCATCTGACCATCGAGTGACTCGACCAGCGTAGTGCGCCCGGTTGCCGGCAGACTCTCGAACCAGGTCTCGCCGTCGGGGCTGCCGGTGATTTCTTCTGGGTAGTTCCAGGCCGGAGCACTTACCTCGACTGTGCCAAGATCAAAAGTCTGACTGGCACTGCCGTCTGCCGATTTTGCCTGATCAGCAAAACAGGTAAGAGAGAGACAGGAAAACAGGAAAAAGGGGAAAACAAAAACTTTTCTGAGCATGGGTCATCGCCACCTCGATTAAAATGCACCAGAGAAAAGCTCTGATGTGACCCTGAGGTATTCCGGCTTGAGGTTCATCCGTGTGCCCGGTCTTCCCATCATGCGACAGTGACCTTAAAGCGGGCATTTGTCCCCTGTTACGGCGACGGACTCGCGGGAGATTTCCACTCCACTTCCCATTCGGGCCACGGGGATGTTAAACCAACCCAGGCCGCCTTGCAAGCGCTTTTTTTAAAGACGGGAGAACCGCCTTAAACTACAGGATTCCAGTCCTGGCACGGAATTACAAAAATTAGCTGATTTATTGATAACTGCAGAATTAAAACAGACTCCCTCCGGCATTCATCGGTATTCATCAGTGTTAATCAGTGGCTGAAACTATAAAGCACAGACAACCAGTTCAAGCTGGTTTATGAAGTAAATCGCAGAAGACTGGATCTGATTAAAACTCGTAGCCGGCGCGCAGTCTGATATCTTTCTGCAGATTCGAATCTGAGGCCCCAGTTATGATCGCCCCGGAAAGTTCGACCCAGCCCCATTGAACTCTTCGATTGAGGCGTCCTTCAAGATTCTGCACCGTGCCACCGCTTTTCTCGAAGCGCGTGTCTTCAACACCGATGCCGAAGGTAGTCTTGTGTGAAATACGGCGTTCTGCGCGACCATAAAGTGTTCTACTGGTAGAAGCAGTGCTGGTTTCGACGAGATAGCCAATGCTGGCCCGGTCACGTTTTTTTGTCGTGAAGGTCAGATTGCCATCATAAAACCAGCAATCCGGCATCTCTGGCCCGTTGAACCAGAATTGACTGCCAACTCCGCCTTCGACGTAGAGCTGGCCGCTTTCGAGACCGGCAAAATGCCGCATCATGCCTGAATCAGTAGTGTCATTGAAAAGCAGACGATAATCTGAGGTCAGATCGAACTTTTTCGGTTCGAAATACTGCATGGCCAGATGCACCGAATCGGTTGCCCCGCCGTTAAGGTATTCACCGCTTACCCTGAAAGTGTCGGCATTGTAACCAAGCATGGCGCCACTATAATTTTCGTCGAACTGTTTCACTGACTTTACCGCCATGTAAGCGTTGTCGTTGAAGCTGTAGTGCATGCGCCCCTCGGCAAATGATGGCTGATTCGAACCATCGAGATCAACTGCCGCGATTCTGCCAAAATCGACGGTGGTTTTGAGCCGGTTGCCGGAAGGGTAGAACCACGAAATGCCATCGACTGTCTGCAAAAGATTGTTGCCGGTTACAATGCGCCCAGCCTTGAACTCAAGCGGGCTGGACATGTTATAACCTTTAAAGGAGGCCTGATAAAGATAGTTTTTTTCAGGTGCAACCCCGAGAAGATCTTTATAAAGCACATGGCGATAGCCAAATTCGGTCACCAGATTCGGAGTCTTGCGGGTATAAACGAACCGTTGCGCCGATTTTTCACGATAGGGGCCAAACGGGGTATCGGTATTCGACTCTTCGCGCTCGATATAAGGCACCGGCATCAATGAACCTTCAGGCCGGGTCGAGGCAAATAAAGAACCGGCAGCAGGCAGCAGCCATGCCGCAAGCAGCATTAACCAGAGAATTGTTCGCCTTCTGTTAATGTTTTTTTCCTGGTTCGAGTTTTCTACTTTAACTATCGGACAAAGAAGAAAAAAACCGTAGCCACGCCAGCACTTCAGTCAGAGCAATTACATCGAGAAAAAACACCCTGATTCAGGCAAAAACCGGTTATAATTTAGCGCTTCAGACATCTGGAATAAAAATCCGGGATCATATCCGTAAAATGGCTTATTGCAGAAATCAACAAAACTTACAGAATAAATCAGGCAGAATAAGCGTCTGGTTTCTTACGGCTGTAATTTTACTTATCCCGGCAGCACTTATCAGCCGAGCCTTTTCCTTATTTATCGATGAATTCAGTCAGCAGCAGTTCAAAAAGCAGTTGAATGCCGCCCGTATCGAAATGGCGCAGATGCAAAGCGAACTATCAGAGCAGCATGTCATGCAGACTGCCATGCAAAAATTTGCCAGCAGAATTGGAACTGTCTCGGAAAGCAACCTTACTCCGCATTTTATCGCTGAAGCAAATAGCAAATTTCGCAAAAATTTTCCAGAAGCATCGATTTTAAACTGGTTTAGCGGTGATCTGATCGCAATTACCCCCGAAGGTGAGGCTGAGTTTGAACAGAAAAGAGCCTGGCAGGCATTTGCCAGAGCCGTTTTCACACCAGATTCGCTCGATCCGGCAAACAATCGTATTGCCGATGGTTTCATAAAAGCTGTCATCAGCGACTTTCTTGACACAAACTTCTTTGCCGGCATGATTAACCGATGTTCACAGATCAACTACAAGGGAAAGCGCCACTACATCGCCTTTTTAAGAATTATTTCACAATCAGCATCTCTTCCTGCGGGCTATCTGATAGCCCTGATTCCGTCAGAAAAAGCCAGTGCATTCTGGTTACAGAAAAGAGCGATGGCACAGGCCAGTAAAAAAGGGCATCTTGTCGGCAGCTATTTCATCAGTGACGACAATGCTGTTGCCGGTTCAACAATCCCAGAAAACCTTCTGCACGGGCTGCTCACAGATTATCGTACGGGACGCCCAACGGTTGTTCAAAATGGCACGTTCTTCTTCTCTGAAACCTGCTTCAAGAATCCTGATCTTTTTATCAGTCTGGGAATTCCGGTCGCAGCCAGGGATATGCTTTTAAGCAGAGCACTTCAGACAATTCCGCTGCTGTTCTGGCTGCCGGGTCTTATATGTATTTTTGCCGGCTTATTCAGACCTGCAATATTACAGAATCTTTCACTCAAAACCAGATTTACACTAACTACGCTTATTATTGCAGTGGTTCCATTGTTTCTCGCCTTGCTGTACAGCTCGATAAACACGGCACGTCTCAGGATCGAAGAAGAGCAGAATGAACTGCAACGCCTTAATCAGCACCTGATCAGCATTGAAGATGAAGTCGCAAAAAACACCGCTGAATTCGAAGCCGGTCTTAAAACCGGGCTTATCGAACGCTTCAAAAACAGAAAGCCAGACCAGCAATCTGCCAATGAACTTTTCACAGAGCTCAAGAAATTTGGTTGTGATGTCGTAACTATTCTGACTCCTGACGGAAGGGCATTTCATGGCTCGGAAATAAAACTTGAGAAAATCAAACAAAGAATCTGCTATCAGATTTCGTTCATACGCGACAGTCTGGTCAAGAATGGTTTTGATATTGCGACAATTGAAAAGACTTTTTCCAAACCTATTGCCGGCTTCAGCATCGATGACATGAAGTATGGCCGCAATTTCAGACAGGAATTTAATGACCGCATTCTACGAATTGAAATGGGGTCGCGTCTGTTAAGCAGTTTTTCGACCTACATCCGTGACAAAAGTGGAAAAATCACCGGATGTATGATGCTGGGCATTGATTACCGGGTTCTGCGCCAGACTTTTCTCGACCGGATCATCTCTGCAAAGAAACAGCCCGGATACAGGGTTTTCACTTATTCGCAGTTCAGCAACCACAACCGCATGACACCGGCTTCACCAGGCCTGAGGAATCTTCTGATTCTTTCAGACCTTACCGGCGATTCATTCGATTTCATTTATCCGTGGCAGAAGAACAGCTACCAGATACTTTGCCGCCCGCTCAAAGATCTTGATAATGCTGCCATGATCGTGAAAAAAAATGAGTTGACCGATCTGCCATCAGGGTTTGAGTCAATTTGTCTGCTACTGCTTGTTGTGGCAACTTCGCTGCTGATTGCCACAAAAATCCTTGGCTTTTTTGACACATTCTTTCTCAAACCAGTATTGAACCTGGCCGAAGCCGCAGTACAGGTCGAAAACGGCATATTCTCATTTTGTCGTAATGATATTGGCAGTAATGAACTCAGCAAGCTTCAGGAAAATTTTACCTTCATGTTAAAAGGTCTGCGGGAAAAGGCTGAAATGAAAAAATATCTGCGTCATGAACTGGTAGCGAATGCCGGTCAGCAGCTCGAAACTGGCAGCAGCAGAACCACAGCCACCATTATGTTCGCCGGGGTAAGAAATTTTTCAGGTCTTGAAAAGGGCTTGTCACCAGAAGAAGCCCTGCAGAAAATGAACGCCTTTCTTTCGATCTGCGAAAAAGTCGTTCACACAAACGGTGGTGAGATAGACAAATTCATGGGTGAAACTGCGATGGCGAGTTTTTCCTGCCGGGAAAACGAATTCGATGCCCAGCGACATGCGATTCAGGCGGCAATGGAAATCATAAACGAAAGCACAAAACACCGACAGACTTCAACTTTGACACTGGGCATCGGCATCGCTACCGGAACTGTAATTGCCGGCCAGATCGGTTCGCGCCGCAAGCGCCTTGATTTCACCTACATCGGTGACACGGTGAATCTGGCAGCCAGACTTGAGAAACTCGCTGGCAGCGACGGAAAATCAGGAATTCTGGCAACAGCCGAAGCAGCCACCGAACTGAAAAAGTATTTTGCCATAACCGATCTTGAGCCAATCCGGGTTAAAGGCAAGGAAAAGCCAATTAAAATCATCTCAGTCAAAGGGGTTATACCATGAAAAAGCCCCAGGACAGAATAAAACTGCCAATGATTGCGGTTTTACTTATGGCAATAAGCTTCATTGCATTTCAACAATTCAGACAAGGCGATCTGATCAGAAAAGAAAGCTTCAGCAGCCGTCTGCAGCAGGAGGCTGAAACGCTCAAGATTATCTCTGAACCCGCAACCATGGCCGCGACCAGAGCATCAGAAATGTTTGATTTTTCGCAACCGGTCGCCACTGCCAGCCTTGCCAGACTTGAAAAATCTCTGACAAAGATTTTTTCAGGCAAAGCCCGCTTCGTAATCACCGACCCCAACTTGCAAAACCTGGTTTCGGCAGGCTTCAACACGCCAGAAAGAAATCTGTGGGTCAAAGCGCTCGACCATTTCAGGATCAGCGTGGTTGAAAACAACGATTACACGCCAGAAGACGTTTCCCTTCTGATGACAGAATACCTTGGCATGCATTTTTCCATTCTGCACCTGCCAAATTTTCTTTCAATTTATCATGGCAGATTTGCTGATCAGGACGGCATGATCTTCTTTGGCATGCTGATCGATGAAAAAATGCTTAAAACCTCAAAGACACGCCAGTGCAATCAGGCCTCTGGTGAGACTCTGCCTGACAAAATTTTCGGGCACCTGCTGCTGTTTATTCCAGAAGATGCTTATGCTGACCGCGCATGGCTCAATGCCAACAAAGATCTGCTTCTCGAAGACAATAAAGAAGGCAGATGCCACATAGGCACCGTTGAAGAACTGCAGAAAATTATGCGGCAATCAGGGTATTCAGAGGCAGCCATGGTTTTCGAGTCTCAAACCCGGGCAGCCAGTTCTGGTTTTTTCGAAGAGGACGGCATCGGGTTTATTTTTAACCGGTTACTTGCAGGAACCGGGGCTAGCAAAGAAGTTTTCGTGCTTGTTGAAAGAAAAAGCAGATCCAGCTCGGCCGCCAAGGCTACCATAATTGCAATTGCAGTAATCCTGGTGTTTTTTCTTTCTCTCACAGCGGTGTTTATCAACAACGACAGCAATCAGCACTTTTTCGCGCCAGGGTTGGCCGGCCATTTTATGCTGCTGTCATGTCTGGCCGCTTCACTGCCAGTACTCGCTCTGGGGATGCAGGTATTTTCGCAGTGGCAGAACGTGGTTATGCGTGACGAATCCTTTATCTATTCAGAACTCGACGCAAAAATCAGAAATCTCGACAGCGAAAACAGCCTTGCAACAGGCAATCTGCTGACCGCAATCAACTCATTTCAGATTTTCTGCAAAGAACTGCCTGCTTTCATCTTCTCAGAGGTTGAAAAACGGGCTCAGCAATTACAGAAGTTTGAATTGACACAGATTTACACCAGTGATTTGAACGGCAAGGTAGACGTAATCAATTTAAGCAATTCTTTATACGGCACTTCAATTGCAGATGACACAACCCGTTTTTTGACCATTCTGATCAGGTTCATTCAGCAGAGCCTCAAATTTGGCGGCAACAGCAACCAGATGGATATCAAGGAAGGAGTTATGATTGAAGCGGCCATCGAGGCTCTCGGCATCGATAACATGTATACTCTGGCTTTGCAGCAGGATCAACTGCTGACCTTCAAAATGCTGCACGGTGCTGTCTGGGCCATGACACATTTTCAGACCAGTCAGACTGGCTCGCCCGAACGAATTTTTCTGCATTTCGTGCACAGAAGTGCCTTTCAGCAGCTCCTCATTGACCAGTGGCAGAAACGCTTTGAAGGTGATACTCCTGAATTTATCTTCTCGAATCAGAACGTTTCGTTCCTTGAGAAAAGGACAACCATCTGGCTTGAGCATCGTCCACAGCTGGTTTCGATGTTACAAAGCCTGAATCACAACGGCGGGCAGATCAAAACCAGCTTAAAGCTTGGCGAAAACCTTTATTATCTTGTCGGACGCAGATTGAAGAGCTTTGACTGGGCCTGCATAGCAATCCGAAAAGTGACAGCAGACACGCAAAAATACGACCAGTCATTGCTGCTGCTTGCCATGATCATTGCAAGCGTTATTGCAATAATGCTGCTCGCCGGCCATTATTTCAATCAGATTTTCATCAAGCCAATCGTTCGGCTCAGCAAGGGTGTTTATGAGATGGCACAGGGAAATTATGACCTGCGTATCGACACTGCAACCGACGACGAAATTGGCCGCATGTGCCAGAGTTTCAACCACATGGGGGCAAGCCTCAAAGAAAAAGAATTTCTGAGCAGGTTTCTCTCAGACATCGCCATGGACGCCATCAGCGGCAAATTTTCGGAAAGGGCCACGCGCGTCAGCGGCACGGTCCTATTCTCGGACATTCGCGACTTCACGACCATCACAGAACAAAACGAGCCGGAAGAAGTTGTAGAAATGCTCAACGACTATATGACTGCCATGGAAGAAGCCATCGAAAGCGAATCAGGCACCATTGAAAAATTCATCGGCGATGCCATCATGGCAGTGTTTCTTCCCGCCATCGGCCTGCAGAACCCGGTTGTCAGAGCCGCAAGAGCTGCAGAGAAAATGCAGGCGGCACTCGCTGAGCTGAACACGCAACGCTCTAAAAAAGGGCAGTTTGCCATTGCAAACGGGGTTGGCATTGCGACCGGGCAACTGCTGATGGGAGTTATGGGTAACGAACAGGGCCGCCGCGACTTTACCGTAACCGGCATTACCGTCAGATCGGCGGCCATCATGGAAAAACACAGCAGAAAAGCGCTGAACCGCAAGATCATTCTTTGCCCGCACTCAGCTGAAATCGCGGCCACCGCCGGGATAAAAACCATAAAGCTCAAAAGCGAAAATGCTTTCGAACTTGCCTGATCTGACTCAACTACTTTTTCTGCAGCAGAAACTCACCAGGACGAGTTACCAGGCCTGTAAAATATGCGGTATCGAGGTTATCGCTTTTTACCGCCAGCCCGCCCCTCACCGGCATGACAAACCAGCTGTCAAGATTTTTACCGGCCAGCGGGCCAAGAGTGCCACGGCGCACAAAGGTCAGAAAGTAGTTGCTGACCGTGCCTGAAAAGGCAAAAGCAGTTTTGCCCGGTTCCTGAATGCCGGGGTTTTCGACAAGTGGAACTACCCCGGTCGGGATAATGCTGACTGAGCCACCAACCTGATTACCATTCTGAGAACAGGTCATGCTTGCCACGGCCTGAACCGCCACAACCGCTTTTCCTGAGGCGTTGTGCAGATAATAAAAGACCTTGCCGGAATATTCGCCCGAATATGAAAATGCCGTGGTCGAACGCTGCATGCAGTCTGCAAAGCCTTTTCCGCTGACTGCCGCAGCTGTCGAATCTGATACATGCTTATCGAAGGCTGCCGAAGTCATTGCCACCCGGTTCAGCTCAGTCTGCATAGAACCGGCCAGAGAATCGAGCAGCGCGGTTTTAACCTGATAGTCACTGAGCTGATCATGCGCGATATTGGCGTCTTTTGCCAGAGCATCACGAAGATGCCACTCAGCAGTGCTTCTGAGAGATACGCCCATTGGCAGAGTGACTTTTCTGCCGGTATGGGGAGCAAACGCTCTGAGTTTCAAGCCGCCACAGCGCAGTTCAACATTATAAGCGGCGGCCGGCGGCAGTTTTTCGACTGTAAGCACCCGGGTGTCACTGTTCAGAGAATAGGTTACCGTCCGACCGTTGACCTGGCAGGCAGCGCTGGCAACAAAGCGCGCGAATGCAGCAGATGAATTCGCATCACCGACTGCAGCCAGAATACCGCTGGCTGCTACCTGGGGGGCACTGACTACCCCGCTTATGGTAACCGAGTCATCTTCGACCGGCGTTCCGGTAGAACCGGGTATAGAACATCCTGTAAGCATCAGTCCGGCAAACAGCATTATTAATTTAAACAGGTTAATCGTGATTTTTTTCATGTCCAGTTCCCTTTTTCTTCAATACCCGAAAGATTCAGCCGCCAGCAAAAAGCGCATCTGGCTGGTGGTTCAATAGAGCCGGAAAATTCGCTGATTATCTTAGTACTTTTCTGCAAGCTTTTAAAGAGCCTGCTGTATTTTTTTCTGGTATTATGGTGGCGGGCGGTTGGACCGCCAAAACCTCTCAGACAGGGTGAAACCGTGAAAAGTGAATTAAAACTTCCCAGAATGGTAGAAAGCGACCCGCGTGGCCCCGCAATCAAAGAACTGCTCAGCCATAACCTTAAAAAATTGTGGCCAAAATCCCAGACTGAAGCTGTTTTTCTACCGGCTTCTGAAAAGTTCATCAGAACCCTGCAGCTCGAGCACAAGCGAGGCCGCATCGTCAGAGGCTTTGAGCTGATCGAGCGCAGCCTCGAAATTCAGGCGCACGGGCTGAGCATTGTCGATGAAAAAACCGGCGGTCAGAGGGGTTCCAGGGTTTCCCGCCTGCTTCTGATCAGCAACGACGGCGCCGAACGTTTCATGCGCAATATCGAGAGTCTTCTCCTCGACCATGGCGACCGGGTTTTGAGCCTGGTAATCAACATCGATTCAGAAACTCTTGGCAAAATGTTTTTTGGCGAAGGCAAAACCGCCAAGGTCATGATGCTGGAACACAAAGAGTCGGTGGCCAATGCCCTGTTTTCGCTTATAGAAAGTGATGACAGAGCAGTCGCCGAAAAACCAGCCAGTAAGCCGGCCCCAAAAGCCGACAAACCGGAAAAGCCGGGAGCCGGCATGGCAAAGACATTTAAAAAACCGGCAAAAACCTTTAATTCTGCTAAAAAGCCAAAGAGAAAAACAGACAGAAAGTAGCTTTTACTGTCATTGGCCGATTTTTTCTCTGATCCGCGCCAGACTGTTCAAATATTCTTTTTTCGCCGGTGAATCAGGCGTATTTGTTGCCAGTCTGGTGTAGTCAGCCAGCTTTTTAATTGATTCCGCGCGTTCAGCCTGATCGTTTTCGCCAAAATAATCGGCAGTCATACTCTCGGCAACATAGCCCAGAGTCTCATTTCCGGCGGTCAGAGCCTCTTCGACATGTCTGCCGTTCGGAAATTTTTCAATATAGCGGGCATGCGAATTCTCGAATCGCGCCAGCATCGCCAGAGGATCGCCCTCTGTCTCGCCCTGCTGCTGAGCTGAGGTGGCTGCCCAGGCAATATCATCTGCAGCGTCAGGAAAAGCGGCATACTTTTCGACGAGGTTCCAGTATGATTCTGGCGCAACAAAATGACGGCCGGCACACTCGTGCAGATAAATCAGCGACTGATTTTCGTCTTTGCCCCGATGCTTTGCACCGGGTTCTTTTTCATCATTTGCCAACTGTGTGAGAACCGCTTCAATCGACTGAAGAAAAGCAAGCTCGATGCGAGCGGCATCGGCCGAAAAAGAAGCGATTTTAACCTGAGCGGCAGCAAAATCATAAACCTGCGATAAATCCTCAAGCTTCAGCTGCTCATTCCCAAGACGCGCAAAAATCAGGTCTGCTGTTGCCCTGGCACGGTCACCGTCGTTGAAAGTTCTGGCAAAACCGCCATAAACCCAGCCTTGAACACCTTTTTCAGTTCTGATCTGATACCAGAAATC
>CALEDQ010000009.1 GCA_937949615.1 uncultured bacterium
AATTTTACTGCTTCATCACTTATCGGCTTGACCAATTTTCTCAGACCACCGCTCAATACCAAAAAGTTTAAAGATTTAGTTTAAGTGATTATAGAAAATCACTTTAAATCTAGCAAAGAATAGTTTTAGCGATCATTATGTAATTCTATCGAGTCTTTAAAAATTCAGCTGAACTAAAAAACAATCGAGTAGGAAATGGGTGATTATTTCACCCATTGTCCTCTCACACCACCGTACGTACCGTTCGGTATACGGCGGTTCAATGGTTTTGATGCAATGCCTCGTATCTGACTGATATGTCGTCGTATCCGATAGATACAAGGTATTCGTTTGTTAGTGACCTTGTCAGAATCGGACTTCCGGCCGTCCGCCAGTATCCCAGCCTGGTGTTCGCCCACATCCATGCCAGCTTTTTAGGAATCCCCAGCTGCTTCAGGTTTCGGAATTTCGCACTGATTTTCTTCCATTGTTTCCACATATACTGCCGTATTCTCCGCCTTATCCATTCGTTAAGTTCAGATATACGACCTCTCATGTCTGCAATGGCATAGTAACCCAGCCAACCTCTGGTGAAGACTTTTGTTTCCTGTAGAATCTGGCTGGTTGCTCTTCCTCTTCTGCGACTGGTGATTTTCCTGATCCGCTTCTTGAAAGTTTCAAGGGGCTTATGATGAGGTCTTATTCCTGTTTTCTTACCTGTTTTATACAGCGAGAAACCAAGAAATTTAAGTTTGAGCGGACTTCCGATACGACTCTTTTCCCGGTTAACTTTGAGTTTGAGCGTTCCCTCCAGGAATTTGACACATCCGGACATCACTCTGGCAGCGGCTCTTCGGCTTCTGACGTAGATATTACAATCATCTGCATACCTCACGAATCTGTGATTTCTGCTTTCCAACAGCCTGTCAAAGCTCGAAAGGTAAATGTTGCTGAGCAACGGAGAAAGGTTGCCACCTTGCGGCGTCCCTTCCTCTGTAGGACTTACGAGACCATCGGCCAATACGCCGCTCCGAAGAAACTTGCGTATAAGGCTGATTAGACGTTCGTCTTTAACATGCTCCCTGACCATTCTGATCAACAAGTCGTGATTTACGGTGTCGAAATATTTGGCAAGGTCAATGTCTACAACACTGAGGTATCCGTGCTCATAATATTCCTTTGCTCGTTTAATCGCCTGCTGCGAACTTCGTTTCGGGCGGAACCCGAAACTATTGTCAGAGAATGTCGGCTCGAATATCGGTTGTAATACCTGCACGATTGCCTGCTGAACCATACGGTCTATTACCGTTGGCACACCAAGGAGTCGTTTTCCACCATCCGGTTTTGGAATCTCAACCCTTTTAACCGGTTGTGGCCGGTATTTCCCGTTTGCCAGTTCCTCAACCAGACTTTTACCGTGAATTTTCAGGTATGGAAGCATTTGATCGACTGTCATTCCGTCAATGCCGGCGCCACCACCATTCTGCTTCACCCGCTTGAATGCCTGATTCAGGTTATCCCTGGCAAGCACCATTTCGAGCAAAGAGTCTGCATCCATCTTCATTTCGATTTTCGGAACAATAACGCTATGCGCTCCCCTGCTACTTTCTGGTTCCACCATATCATTGCAGGAACAGCCTGTTGGAACAGTATTCGGCAGTCGTTGCGTCATTATGCCTTCCATGCGATCGAAGATTAACCATTGTTCGGCCCTTCACACATTGCTGCGTTACTATGGCCTCTGCTGACTTCTTGTAGATCAGTGGGGCATTGCTGCCCCACCTGTCGCTGTGGGTTGTCTATCCATCCCTCTTGTCGGCGACCACTACAAGATCTCCCCGGGTAAGAACGATAACTTTCACCTCATATACCCGCCGCATCTACACCGCAGACCTCGGGCAGTATTGGACTTTGCTTTGTTTTGCAAGCTCATCCGATCATGCAGTGCCTTTATACGGTTCTTGTTCATCGGGCCAAGGATTTGCCTCCGGCTTCCTTCAGATTCCACCTCACGGTGGACACCCTTGCCTTTGGCTAACAGTTCCTGCTGCCAAGCCTGTAGCGGACTTGCACCGCCGAGTTATCGCCCATGCCGGGCGCACAAAAAGATCCCACCGGCAGCGGTATGCTGTCGGTGGGATCTTAGTAAGAAACCTGAGCTTTTACTCGTTATGTTTGTGAAGAGTTTTCCATTGGTCGCAGAACTGGTTGACGGGGCAATATACCTCGCACCTGATAGATGAACCGGGGCGTTTCTGAACGTAGAGGCCGCCACCTGAGTTTTCGGCCAAGGCGAGAGCTTCTGCTTCTGAATCGAACAGGCGAACGGCTCTTTTGCCGCCGGGTTTGAGAACTGCGAAAATGTCTGGCCTTACCCAGCGTTCTTCCGGCGAGCATTCTGGAAGGCGGGATTTTGCGGAGATATAAGCCTGTAACCTCGAATTCAGATACCATTCGGCCTTTTCTTCAGAAAACAGTTCTACCGGCATTCTAACCACCGGCGCCGGCGGGTAGTTTGGTGATTTCTCGACCTGCGTTTTTGTGTGATCGCGCAACAGAAGAATCAGCTCAAGATTTTCGACCGGGAAGCCGTTTTCGCGGGCGAGAAGTGCCAGCAGGTTGAGCTGGCCGATCCACTCGCTTTTCGCGCCGTTCTGAGCGGAATAGCATGTGGTGAACTTATAGTCCTGGATCGTTCGTGTCTTTGGTTCATATCGATCGATCTGACCGGAAAGAATCAGACCCTGAAGGCGTTCAGATGAATAGAACCTGCGCTCGACGACAGCTTCGGAATCCTTCTCTTCAAGCAGCTTATGAACACATTTGCCAAGCATTCTGAAGAATCCGTCGGCTACGTCTTCGACGATCTTCTCGCGGTGAACCTCCTGAAGAACTGCTATTTTCGGAGGCATTACCAGCCTGGTCACCGTTACGTCTGATTTTCCAGCGGAATACGTATCGCGCTGAACGGCCCGGGCAATCGGATCTGGAAGATTGAGTTTATTGGTCCACTGCATATCAGGCAGCCTCCTTTCGATCAGCAAGTTCCTTTTCTGCAAACATGTTTTTGAAAGCAGTGATGATCAGGTCGAGCTCCTCGCTCTTGATCTGCGATGAATCTGCAATCGGACCACCCTGATTGAGAATTTCGCCGATGCTCTGCTTCATTTCTACCGGATTCTGTCCAAGTTGGCCGGAGAGAGTGAAGATTTCCCGAATTTTAGCAGCCCTTTCGCAGATCTTTTTCGGCTCTGGCAATACAGCCTTTTCATGCTTATCTGGAGCACGTTCAGACTGATTCTGTTCATTTTGCTTTTTCTCTGCTCCACGTGTCACAGACTTCGCGGAAGATCCATCGACAGAAGGCTTTTCTTTTGCTGAAACCGAAGACTCTTTTGCCTTTCGGATAGGTGTGACATTAGCCGTCGGAGCCGGCGGTTCGGCAGCCAGATTGCCATCATCGTCATCAGCATAGATAGCCAGCAAGCTGCCCATAGCGATTCTACGCGCATAGGTTATCGCGGAAGCAAGTTCATGAATTCCGACCTTCGCGGGGCGAACCGTCAGAGTTTCTCTTATCCACTGATTTGAGCTGTGAACGAGCATCGTGCTGATTTTTACCACCAGCGGATCACCTTCTGTGCTGACGCCCTGCACAATTGCCAGTTCATTGGCGGCAAGAGCACTTCTCGATGCTTCAATAATCGCTGCAAGTGTTGAATACCTGCTGTTGAAGAAGGGGTTAGTGCCATCGAGCTGAGCGGCTTTCATCATGCCCTGAGTTTTGCTCAAGGCGGAAGCGAGTTTTCCAATTTCGGGTGAGGTTTCCATATGAATTTCTCCTTAAAAAATTAACCGGGAGCAGCTTTTCGCTACCCCCGGTTTTTCAGGGCGATACGTCGCCCGGCGGGAAGATCGTCAGGCTACCTGAGTCAGATTCTGCAGATAGGTGCCTGCGGCCTGTTCAATCTGAAGTCTTTCTTCTGGCCGAACCTTCAGTTCATTCAAGGTCTGAGCGTCAGTCATGGCCTGAGCGATACCGAAAGCCGTCGGCTCGGGCGCTCTGTTGAACGTCTGCATCAGCGGTGCCACAAACCTTTTCGGCAAGTGGAATCTCTGAAGAATACTCGAAAGGGTTTCTTCGACATTGCTCACCATCACTTCGCGCGAGGCCTGCAGAATCTGGCCGGCTTTTCTCAGATGACCAGGAATTTCGCGGAATTTGAAACCGACCTCATGCTGAACCTTTTCAATTGTCAGACCTGACGTGTGCCGGCGACGTAGGATCTCTGCGTTATGTATCGGAACGGTCATGCCGTTGGTGCAAATTAGACGGGTCAGGTGAAGCGTTATCGCCAGACTTGAGAACCCGACGCCGGAATTCTGGATATGTATGCCGCCGAAAACCGCGCCGATTTCGCGCTGATCGCCCGGCGTAAAAGGCTTTCCGATGCCAACGACAAACGATGTGCTGCGGGTGGTAACGTCAGCCCGAATGATTCTCAGTTCAGGCTCAACAAGACTCAGGGATTGGAATACAAGCTCGGCAATATGCGAATCATTTATCGCACTGAAAGACGGGCTGACTATTCCCCGCAAGGTGCCTTCATTCTCGCATTCACCGGCGCCAAGCAGAGTTGTGCGAAGTTTTACTTCACCTTCGGCTCTGGAGAACCTGCGGTTGAGCTCGTAGGCCTGATCCTGTGGATCGGAATTCTCGAACCATTTGTCGAAGCGAATGCCAAGCATGGTAGCCAGTTGAGTTTTACTCCAGTCAGTCAGAGCGAAACGTCCCATATCAGGAACGACAATGTTGAGGTTGTTATCAGCTGCAAGCTGGTTGAGAAACACGGTTTTATCGGGGTTGTTCATGAACTCTGCAGTCTGCAGAGAATGCATCAACCTCTGGAAGCCGTCAGACTGGTCTTTGAGACCGTTAATGGACATGGTAAGTGCAGGATGATTGTTAACAGGCATATCAGCCCTCCTTCGAAGTTTTGAGCGCAGCGCGATACGTGTCGCCGCAGAAATGAGGTGAGGGAGGAGAAAACGATCACCAGAACTCAGCCTGGTCGGATGTTACTTTTGATCTCTTCCTGGATTCTTCGCGGGGTTCCGCTGCGAAAGGCAATATGAATGCCAGAAGGAGTCACATTGATTCTTTCGATGTATTCTTCAAACTTCTCTGGAATACGTGACAGGATCTCGTGGGCTTGTTCGTCAGCGGAGTCATCTTCATAGAGGAACATTCTGCTTCCCCAGACAATCAGACTTACACCGGCGCCAATGGCTACGGCGGGAATAAAGAAAGGCATGGCAAAACCTCCAAGTGGTAAATTTTAGGAAACTGCTTTTCCCGACAATTTCGGAAGCCGGGGATAAAGGCATTCTCCTCCCTCACTTATGTGTGAAGGATTTTGAAGAAAAACCCATGCCAATGCGCCCTAAACAAAAATATCCCGCTAAATGGACACAGCCAGGGAAGGTGCCGTTTTGTCCATTTTGCGGGAATTTTTGCGCAATTCTCAGGCGTACAGCCTCAGAAGGGTAATTTTGGAGAAAACATTGATTAAAACGCGATTATTTACTATTTCTGCCTGGAACCCTTAAACTTGGCTGAATTTACCTTTTTTTCAGCTATGTTTACCTGTATTGTTGGTAGTTCAAGTTTACGTACCTGTGCAAGAGCCTTAATTGAAGAGACATACCGCCGGTGAGCAGAAATCTGGCGCTTCAGGTGAAAAGCACGAAGTTTTGCATCCGCAGTGGCGGAAACACATAGGTCCAGCAGATACGACTCTGTCCAGCACACAATTATTCGTTCGACCAGCAATTTTTCCAACGGTGATTTTGCTGCAAGTTCAGCTCGCAATGCACTAGCCTTCTCAAGAATGCTTATTTTAATCATAAATAAGTCTTTGTTGAAGTAAGAAGCAAATTCGCTGATCAATTGCACCATGATCTTGGTGTGGGGGTCACGCTTTGCCAGTTCCTTGGCGTAAAGTTCGGGATAAGTTTTTTTCAACAAGGCCATTGCTTCTACGTCGCCCTGGCAGCACTCAAATATGAGTTTTTCAGCATCATTTTTTTCGGTCATGGCTGCCTCTCCTACTCTTACGCCACTCGCTGCGCGCATGTTGGTAATACCCAGCATCTTTTAGGTGTAATTTAGCGTTTTATTCTGATTCATAAAGGCGTTTTTTCTCACGCTGTCTT
>CALEDQ010000010.1 GCA_937949615.1 uncultured bacterium
AAAAGTCATAGTTGACCCTAAAAAAGTCATAGTTGACCCTAAAAAAGTCATAGTTCGACCAGTCAGACATTGATCTAGTCATCATTACAGGGCGCCTAAAAGTATTAAAAGTATTAAAAGCCTTAAAAACATACAAACAAGGAAACTTTGTAATTTTACAAACATGGTGGGCCAGGTCTGTTTGTTCGTTTTTTTTGAAAAATTTAAACAACGGAAGGGAAAATCAGATTCAATGAAGGTTTCCGGGGTTATACGGAAAGGCTTTCTGGCAAAACAACAAAATAAACGATGATCGACCAGGATTTTTCTGAAACAACCATTTCTGTTAGAAAAACAGGACTAAATGCATATTAGAACTGATTTTGTCCGGTTTCAGTTGACCCTAAAAAAGTCATAGTTCGTGAAAATATCAAATCCGAGCAAAAAGGAAAATTTTGCCCCAGAGAGTAGATTTACTCGTAAAAGAATATTTCGATTCCGTACAGGGCACCGCAGGTGGGCTAAAATCGATTTTTAGACAGCTGGTTATTTTGATGTATTTCGGTGCCCCAGAGAGAGTAAAAATTTTTAAAGTTGGTTCCGAAGATGGCGCGGCAGGTTTGGTTTACAGAATAATTCTTATCAGAGAGTTGCGCGAACCCTTTCCAGAAAAGGGTTTAGTTGAAATCGGTGCATGGTTAAAGATACACTTCTGGAATACACAATAAACCGTGAAAAGTTGTTTCCGTGGATTTCCGTATGTTTACCGTAAGCCACGGAAAGGTAAAAAATCGGTTTCCGTGGGTTTTTGTGTTTCGCCTGGTCGAGCTAAATGATTTTGTTGTCAGTTAATGTTTCCGGGGTTTCCGTCGATACGTGAAAAAACACTGAAATTTCTTTCCGTGGAATACGGAAAGCAGTATTGGAGAATGCGATGACTACTGAATACGTAAAGCTCACGGAAGCCGCACGGAAGCTGACAGTGCATGCTGACACCCTGAGATACTGGGTTAAACTTCTGGGCGTCGAAACCATCAAACGCGGGCATGCCTGTTATATTCTCGCCGAAACCCTGGGCGTTTTGATGATCATGGCCAGGCTGATCGCTGATGGCGTTCCGGCCGGTGAAGCTGCTGCAAAGGCAAAGGCTGAAGCCCCGGCAGAGGCAACCGCCATGATCGTTCGGGAACCAGTTCGACCAGGCGTTGAAATGGAAGCTCTGCAGGAACGGCTGCAAGGACTTGAAAAAGTCATTCTAAGTATGGCGGAGACTTTCAAAACGGAAGTTACCGGTTTGCGTGGTGAAATTGCCAGGCTGACTGAAAGTAACCGATCTTTGCAGCAAAGACTTGAAGCGCCGCCGGTTCTGGCGGAAGTGAAAGAGCCGATCAAACCAGTGATTCCGTGGGAACCACGGAAACGTAAAAACCCTGTTGCTGGGATGCCCTGGTATAAAAAGTTGTGGGTCGAATGCTTTGAACCATGGAAGATGCGGCACCAGGAATTGTTGTAACTATTTCCGGAACAAATGATTGCTTATTTGTAGCTGAACCGCTATATTTAAAGTGGTGGGTTATACCCACTCGGAGGAAATATGAAGAACAACATCATTTTGAAGCTCGATGAAAAAGGCCGACTAACGTTGCCGCTGAAAATGCGGAAAGATTACAACCTGGAACCAGGAGACGTTTTTTTTGTGAAACCGGAAAAAACCGGCATTCACCTGGCAAAGGCTGAAAACCCTTTTGATACTCTGGCAGAGCATGCTTTATATCAGTATGAGCAAGGCAACTGCATTGAAATCAGAGATTTTGCAAGAAAGAACAAAATAAAAATCAGCAAATGAATACTGAAGCTTTCACGGTTATTCTGGACCCGATTGCGCAAAAAGACTTAAAGGCTTTCAAACACAACAGCGGCGAAGTTATCGATGCGATTCTGGAGCTGGAAAACAACCCGAATAAAGGGCATGATCTAGCCGGTAATCTGCAGGGAGCCAAGGCGCTGGAGTTTTCGCTCAAGGGCAGTGGCCAGTATCGGGCGGCATATTTGGTGCTTGAAAAGCGGCGAACATGTATTGTGTTCGCAATAGGCCCGCGGGAAAACTTCTACGATTTTGCCGCCAAAAAGGCGAAACAGCTGAAACCTCTTATGGATGAAGTTCGAGAAGCCAAAAGACAGGCGTCTGCCAGTAAGAAGAGCAGTCGAAGCAAAAGGCCAGAGGATGCTTAGTGCGGACAGTTGGTTGTGAAAAATGTTTTCCGGGAGTCGCGCAGAAAAAGCGTGAGACGGCTGAAAAGAGCGTGAAATTTGAGGGCAGCCGGCTGGTTGGGCGGGTTGCGGATTTTGTGGGCCCGGGGGCCGGTTGATGCGGCTGGCGGGTGGTGGGCGGAACATTGAAATGGGGGTTACAGAGCATGGCGAGAGGCGAAAATGATCTTTTAAAGCAGGTGCTGGAGAAGCTGCAGCGGATTGACCCGCCGATCAGGAAGTTTCCGGTGACGCCGGAGGATCCGGCGATGGCGGTTTACTTTGTGGACTTGAAGGACGTCTGCTATATCACGACGAAAGCGGACCAGGGGCGGGAAGAAACGATGTTTGTGTGCGGCGGCGGGAAGGCTTATTACAGCAACCTGCGGCTGACGGAGATCGAGACCAGGCTCAAGGAGCATCCGCATTTCATGCGCACCAGCAAATTTTATATCGTGAATCTGACGAAGATTCGCGGGCTGAAAGTTTCGGCGGCAAGGGATCTGTGGTTCGACGGCATCAAGGAACCGGTGGTCAATGCGGTTACCAGCACTTTCCTGGCTGATTTCGAGAAGAAACTGACATGAGCGTTGAACTGCTCAAAAGAGTCGACCGGATTCTGCAGGCGGAAAGCCTGATCAGGAGCCGGGCCGGCGAACTGATTCCGGTGCGGGATATTCTTTATATCTACAGCAGCGGCGGTGTTTTCGCGGTCAGAGCCGGCAAAGACGATGCGGAACTGGAAGGGGCGCTGAGTTCCTGGGAAAAGCGGCTGCGCGGTTTGTTCATGCAGACGCACCGGCGGTATCTGGTGGCGCTGGACAGGATCGAAGGCACTTATGAGCGTTTCCCGCTGGGGGCTGAAACCTATCAGAGGCCGAAAGGCGGCGAGCGGCCAGGCCGTGACGACGAGTGTGAGATCAGCCTGCACGGCAGCGCAGCAAGGATTCCCGTTATCGGAGCTTATGGGAAGGCGCTGAAAAAGGCGCTGGGAATCACGAAATTTCATTATCTGTCGCCGGAGAACCCGGATGACCGCAAGTTGAGGCTTTACGGGCTGATCGATTTCGGCTGGCGGGAGCTGGCGCAGCTGGACCCGGCGGATAAAGAAGCGGTTGCGGCTTTCAAGGCGAAGTGGGATGTTAAGCAGTTTTCGCGGGAGCGCATGCTCAGCTGTTTCCGGCAGTTTGGTGTTAACGAGATCAACAAAAAACGGGTGATCAAGAACATCATTTATCAGCTGTGGCGCTGGATTAAAAAGGGGATCGAGCCGAAGGGCGACGGCAACATCAGGTCGCTCTGGTATCAGGTCAAGACGGTGCTGGCGTATCATTCGGACATTCTCGAGGCCGGCGACGTGGACACCTTTTATAACACGCTGCAGGAGATGATTGAGGAGAAGGAGCTTTTCCGGTATAAGGATTTTGGCTTTTTCGACGAGACTGCCGACTGGCGGGCGGTTGGCGAGGTGTTGCCGCATGTTGTGCTGGTGACCGAGAAAAAGGGGCTGCTTTTCTTTATTCAGAGCATGGCGACGGCGGTCGGGGCTTCATATATGACGCTGAAGGGTGAGCCGACGATGATCGCGATGGAGTATTTCGGTGACGAGCTGAAGGAAAAGTGCGGCGGCAGGCCGCTGGTGCTGCTTTGCGTCACTGATGTCGATCCGGCCGGGGAGTCGATTCAGAGGAACCTGGCGAAGGGTCTGGCCAAGACAAACGCGATCGAGCGGACGGTCAGGCTGGTTGATACTTCCCTTTATACGGATCAGCAGATAAAGATCATCAGGTGGCCGACGGCGTATTATCTGAAGAAGGGCGACGAGATCAAGCCGGCGCCGCCGACGAGTAAAAGCTGGCTGACGAAGGCGCTGCGGTGGTTCGAGACGATGCAGAATGACCCGCGGCTGCTGAAGTTTGAGGATGCTGTTGATGGATGGACAAAGATAACGATTTTCGGCATCGAGGCGGATTCGGCGGACCGGCAGAAGGTTGAGGCGAGGTTTCGGGCGGAGCTGGAGAAGATGGGCGCGATCGGGCCGGCCAGGAACCAGGCTGCAAAAATGCGTAAAAAATGAGGAATATCAGCTTCATTGTCTTGATTTTGGTTGGCCTGGTGACTTTGCTTGTGATGTTACACCATGGATTTGAGGTTGAGCCGGAAGCCGGCAAAGCTGTTGTTCCTGGTGCTGCGGGCATTACAACAAAATATCATGCTTACGAAATTGATGATTTTATATTCAATGCTGAGTATAAGGGTAGTTTGGCGACCTGGACAATGGATTTCAGGCTGCTGACACAGAGTGCCGAGGCAGTTGTCGTGATAAAGAGCAGGATAAGAGAAATTACAGCCGCGCTGGCGGCAAAACTACCGGATAAACTCGAAAGCCTTCTTGGATCAGAAAGCCATTTCGGGTTGCTTAACCGTGATATTCAGGGAATCATAAACGACGTGATCGATGACCCTGGAACAGAGCCCAAATGGCTGGTTGATAGGGTTGTTATCACTGAATTTCTGCTCAAGGAACCAGTTGCTGCTGATTAATAAGTGGTGTTGTGATGTTTGTCATTTATTGTCATCAATGACAGGGGCGCGTCTTGGGGCAACTAGCTTTTCAGCGGCTCGAAGTTTCTAACCGCTTTCTTTGTCTGGCTTTGTTTCGCGGATTTCGCCATGTCGGACAGAACATTTGCCAGTTCTGCGAGGCCGGCCGGGGTGAATTCGCAGCCATCACCGGGCAAACCGGATATGGTTATAATCCTTCGCCCGTCTGCCACCTGGCAAAATTCGGCGGTAATCTCTTTTTTATCAGACATTGTTGTTTTCTCCTGACGTTTGGTTATTTCGATACGGGGGGCGCGTCGCGACACGCCCCTACAATGGAAACCCTACGGAGATCATTTTTTCAATGATTTGAAGGTTATGGCGCGCATGCCTTTTTTCTTCAGCTGCAGGTTAATCAATGGAAGCTGGTGTTTGAGGCCGTCGCGGATGAACTGGATGACGTATTTTTCTTTGGTTTCGGCGAGAACATCGCCGGATCTGAGGGCGGCAAGGGCGAGAGTTTGCAGGTCGCGCATCTGGTTGAATGGAACCAGGACGACGGAACTTCTGAAGCGTTCGTTTTCGCGGAAGAGTGAAAAGTTTTTCAGTCCGCGGTACTGGCGTTTTTCGCAGATCTCAGCGGCATCGACGAGGTAGCGGGCGAGTTCACGCATGTTATCGGGGGTCATTTTTACGTTCGGGCCGGGGAGATCGAGCAGCAGGGCGTATGGTTCTTTTTCCTGGTCGGAGGTTGTCATGTGGAACTGCGGCACCCATTCGACGGGCCTGGCAGATGTGGCGGGTGACGGTTTGGGTTCAGGTTTTGCAGGCAGTTGAAGCACGTCGCTAAAAACATCGACGAGGTCTTTCATGGCGGGTTCGGGAGTTGCTGCGGGGGGCGGGTTTTTGATCCAGGTTTCGAGTTCTTCTTTGAAGAAGATCACGTGTTTGCCGACTTTGCGGGGCTGGATGCGGCCCTTTGAAACCCAGTTGCGCAGAGTGCCTTCGGTGATTTTGAGATATCTGGCCGCTTCTTTGTAGTTCATGGTCTGCATGTGAACCTCCTGCAATTGTCATCTATTAATAATATATGTAATTTATTGTCATTGTAAAGTGATGTTTTCTGCTGTTAAAAAGGATTTTCAATGGTTTGCCGCGACGGCAAAATACTCTGGCCAGAAAACCTTTTCCCCTGCGGAGCCGCCCGTCGATGACCCCAGACAACCAGGCTGGCGCGGGAAAGTCAAGGCGGGGACCCGGCCGGCGATTTGGCCGGACGGGGTGGAGGCCTTTACTTTTCCGCGTCAGTCGGTATTTTAAAGATTCGACGGGCGGTGCAGCGGGGATAAGGATTGGCGGAAGAGGGATTTAAAACGGCTTCCCCTGTGGTGAGCCCAGAGGGGGGGCCATGGGCCCCTTTTTGATCTTTGCGGGAGCTGATGCTGCTAATGTGTTTGAGCGGCAAGTTTCGGGAATGTGTGTCGCGAAGATGGTTTGCATTCAGGCACAGTGGGCGGGTTTTCTTGATTTGCGGCTTTTGGACGGGAGCCGGTTGGGAGCTGTTCGAGGTGGGTTGTGGAAGGCTCTGGCGGAAAAAGGCGTGAAATTGGGGCAAAAGTGAGGTTTTGTGGTGATATGGCCGGCTACGCGGGCTGAGGGGCAGGGTCATGGGCTGGGGGCGCGGCTGGCGGGGTATTGGGGGTGGATTTGAGGCAGGGCAGAGAGGCTTAAACGGCCCTGGGAGACGTGAAAGGGCTGAAAAGGCGCGTTAGCCGTTTCCCTGGGACATGAGAGTTTTAGCGGGAAAGGGATTGGTTGAAATGCCCTTGGGCTATTCCATGGATATTGCCTGGTGCTGGTCGGGAAATAATAAGCATGGATATGGGGTGCAAGAAAAAAAAACCGATCACACCCCCGACAATCGCCAATTTGGCCACGGTTTTAGTTTTGTTATTCACTTTGTTTGCTCACTTGTTGATTGGCGATCATCTGGCGATTGGTCTGTTTCATCAAACTCTTTCATGCTCAACAATCTAAGTGCGTTGAAGATGACCAGGAGTGAAGCGCCTATATCAGCCGCTATTGCCATCCAGAGAGTTGCCATTTGCATAAGGGCCAAGGCCATGAATAGCCCTTTGATTCCCAGTGAAAAAAAGATGTTCTGTCGGATGACGCGCAAAGCTCGTCGAGAATGGCGCACGAGCCAGGGCAGGCGAGACAGATCATCGGACATGAGGGTGATATCGGATGTTTCAATTGCGGCATCAGTACCGGCGAAACCCATGGAAATGCCAACCGTAGCGGAAGCAAGGGCCGGAGCGTCATTAATGCCATCCCCAACCATTGCAACGCCACCAAATTTTTGTTTCAGTGCTTCAATGGCTTTCAACTTATCTTCCGGAAGCAGCTCCGCCCTGATCTCATCAAGCATTACCGTTTTACCGACTGCTTCGGCGGTCCCCTGATTGTCGCCGGTCAGCATGATGACATGAGTTATTCCTGCCGCCTTCAGGTTATAAACAAGAGCCGGGGCCTCCGGACGAAGGGAATCCGCAACGCTTATGATGCCGCAAATGTGGCAGTCACTACCCACCACTACCACCGAATGGCCCGCATCTTCCATGCGCTGGGCGTGAATGTGCATCATATCATCTTCACCGCCTTTTTCATGCAAAAGGCGGTGACTGCCAACCCAGAACAGACTGTCGTCAATGAAAGCTTCCGCCCCTCGACCTTTCAGTGCGCGAAAGTCGCGAGCGATGAGTGGTTCCACCATTTCCATTCGGGTCTTCCTCAAAATTGCGGCAGCAAGAGGATGTTCGCTATGGATTTCCAGCGCTGCCGCCCGTGCGAGAATCTCGCTTCTGGTATGGCCATTAAGCGGAACGATTTCCTGAACTTCGGGAAGGCCCTTCGTTAACGTTCCCGTCTTGTCGAGGGCAAAAGAGTTCACCCGGCCTACGGCCTCAAGAAACACACCGCCTTTGATCAGCACCCCAGCGCGAGCCGCAGCCGTAAGAGCCGCGACAATGCTTACAGGCGTTGAGATCACCAGGGCACAGGGGCAAGCGATGACAAGCATGACAAGTGCCTCGTAAAACCATCGGGACCATTGACCGGTGAAGAGTGGCGGGAGGATTGCCACCATGGCAGCGATGAAAATCATGGCGGGGGTATAATAAAAGGCGAATGTTTCAATCCATTGCTCGACCGGGGCCCGGCGTGATTGCGCCTGCTCGACCAGGCGGATGATCCGGGCAAGAGTAGTATCCGTTACGGCTTTGGTGGCCTTGAATTCTATCGAGCCATCTTCATTGATCGTGCCGGCAAAAACTTCGGAACCTTCTTTTTTGCTAACCGGCATTGATTCTCCGGTAATCGGGGCCTGATTTACCAAGGTTCGACCCTTGGTGATGATGCCATCCAGCGGAATGCGTTCACCCGGACGGACTAAAACCGTTGCGCCCAGGGGGACGGCGGCAACAGGCTTTTCCATGATATCACCGTCGTTGGGACAAATGTAACGTGCCATCGAAGGCGCGATATTTAACAGGGCCTGAATAGCCCGACGTGCGCGTGAGATACTCCATGATTCCAACAGGAGGGAAAAAGAAAAAAGAAAGGCCACTGTTGCAGCTTCAAGCCATTGTCCAATAGCCATTGCCCCTATAACGGCGATGGTCATGAGGAGGTTCATATCGGCCCGGAGGCGACGCAGGGCAAGCAATGCTTTCGGGAAAACAAACCAGCCGCCAGCTACAACAGCGGTCGCATAATACAGGATGACCGGCAAGGGGAATTCGTGAAGGGTGGTGTCTTCCCCGTCAATTAACGCATGTAACAGGCCTCCATGCATGACGGCGTGAGTCAGAACCCCGAGACCGACCAGGATTCCAGAACACCAGCAAAGAAGCGCCGGGCCGTTTTTACGCCACCAGCCTTCTTCAGGTTCGGCAACACCGGAGGTTTTTTCTTCGTCTACGGAGTCAGCTTCCAAACCAGCTAACCGAGCGGCGGCACGGATTTTATCCTCATTGGTTTTTAGATGGTCGAATTCCACAAACATCATGCCATCAATAAGGTTGAAATCAAGGGATTGGACCCCCGGAAGCTTGCCGACTGTTTGCTTGAGGGCATTGATTTCTTCAGCGCAATCCATGCCTCTGACCTTGAATCGTCTGATATTTTTCATTTCATGAACTCCAATTCAACGTAAAAACTATGAATTGCCGCGATAGCTGCGGTTTCACCAGCAAAGCGCGATGAACCGAGGCTTTTGCCACGGTTCATCGCAGTATTTGCTGCAAGATTCCTGTTAGTGTGCGCCGTGGGGTTCTTTAGAATGATCGTGGCCTGTATGGTCTTGCTTGGCCTTTTCCTTGCAATCAGAGCAACAAAAGAAGGCGATTTTGTCATCGGTCGTCTTGAAGAATTCTGATACCGCAGGTTTTTCGCAAACGAAGCATTTACCATTGGCATTGGCCAGCGCCAATTCAACGCCGGTAGCATCCTTCAGCTTTTCCGCATACTTTTTGGGTTCCTTTTCGAATTCTTTTTTGCATTTTTCATCACAGAAGGAATAAGCCTTTCCCTCAAATAAAGCTGATGTGGCAGGGGCTTCCTCATCCCCGCAGGTCGTGCAGGTCACGTATTTTACGGCGGTCACTTTTTCAGGTAAAGCTGCCGCTGCCGGAGTTTGGGCGAGGCCCGTCGAAGAGGCAAGAAGGACAGTCAGAAGACCAACAACGAAGAATTTTTTGAACATAGAACAATCTCCTTTGAATTTTAATTCCGGCAACCATCGCCGTTTTTTTCCTGTTTGAGTTAGCGGAATGTGTATTTTTTAATGTGGCATTGCTCACTCTGTCTTGAACGACAAATGCCTCTCACACCGCCCCCTCGCCGCGTTCTCCAGTGCTGATTCTCACTGCCTGCTCGATTGAAGCGACATAGATTTTTCCGTCGCTTTTCAGACCAGTGTGGGCAGCCTTTTCGATAGCACTTATGACGGCATTCACCAGATTGTCATGGCAGCTCACTTCCAGTTTTATGCCAGGGTGAAAGCCGAGTTCCGGCTCGCTCGCGGCAACCAGTCCGCGGCCATAGCCGCTGCAATCGATAACACTGATTCCGGTAAGTCCTTCCAATTTGTGAAGAGCTCTTGTGACTGGTCCCAGTTTATTTTTAGCAATATAAGCCCTTACTTCTTTCATGTTTAAATCTCCTTTTTTACCTCTATTGCAAACCATTTGTATAAGGCCGGAATTACCAGCAGGGTCAGTACTGTTGATGTGAAAAGGCCGCCAATAACCACTGTGGCTAATGGACGCTGGACTTCGCTCCCTGTGGCGGAACTCAACAACAGTGGGATAAGTCCAAGCGCTGTGGTGATAGCTGTCATGAGAACCGGACGAAGTCGCAGACATGCCCCTTGAATTGACGCTTCGTTTATCTCAATGCCATCGCTAAGTAATTGATTAAGATACGTGACCAGAACCATGCCATTTTCCAGAGCGATTCCGAACAACGCGATAAAACCTACTGACGACGGCACAGACAGGTTTTGACCGGTTAGCCATAGCGCAACAATTCCACCAACCATAGCCAACGGAATATTGAAAAGGATCAAAACAGTGTTTTTCAATGAACCGAAGTTCATAAAGAGCAGTAAAAGGACTATCAGCAGTGTGGCCGGAACCACGAGCGACAGGCGCTTGTTGGCTTCCTGCTGGAGCTCGAACTGCCCTCCCCAACTGACCAGATAGCCAGGCGGCATCTTGATTTTTTCGGAGATGGCCTTCTGGCCTTCAGCGACGAAACTGCCGATGTCACGACCGCGCACATTGCACTGTATAGCGATAAATCGCTGGTTGTTTTCCCGGGTAATCTGGCGGGGTCCGATAATTTCATCAATGGTGGCGAGCTGATCAAGTGGAACTTTCGTTCCCGACGGTGCGGATATAAGAATATGCCGGATTGAGTCAGCATTTTGGCGTGCTTCCTGGGTAAATCTTACGATTATGTCAAAACGTCTGATACCCTCGAAAATCTGCCCGGCACTTTCACCGCCGACAGCGGTTCGAATTACATTCTGAACATCCTCCACGTTGACACCATAGCGTGCAATGGCTTGTCGATCAATGCGGATAAGAAGTTGCGGTGTTCCGGTCACCTGGTCTTTCTGGACATCAGCCGCTCCTGGGATTCCCCGGATTACGGTTTCGATTTCTGCCGCCTTTTCCTTGAGAATGTCCATGTCGGCACCAAAAATTTTGATGGCCAACTCTGCTTTCGTTCCGGTCAAAAGTTCATCTACCGCTGCCGCGATGGGTTGCGTGACGTTGAACTGTGCACCGGGAAAAGATGCAAATACTTCGCTGATTTTTGCATACAGCTCATCCGGTTCTTTGGCGCTCGTCCATTGCTCATGAGGTTTGAGGGCCACGAAAGCCTCCGCGCTGTTCACCGGGTCGGCGTGTGCTCCGACTTCGCCGCGACCAACACGGGTGACGATACGGGTAACCTCGGGGAAATTTTCCATCAGCCGCTTTTCAAAGCGCAACATAGTATTTCGTGACTCTTCAAGAGAAATAGACGGAGCCATGGTGGCGCGAATCAGCAAATCGCCTTCATCCAGACGCGGCACGAATTCTGATCCCAGTTTTGGCAGGACGATAGCGCCGACGAGCAGCATGATGCCGCTCAACACCACCGCCAACCATCGTTGTCTGACGAACAGTCCCACAACGGGACGGTAAGGAAGCAGGAGCAATCTGACAATCCAGGCTTCTTTTGGGCCCTCACCACCAGCCGTCGAGTTGGGGCGCCGCATAAGAAGGCTTGAAATCACCGGCACAAGCAACAGTGCATAGAGCAACGAGCCGAACATACTTAAAGCCACTGTTTGCGCCAGAGGTGTAAAGGTTTTTCCTTCGACGCCCTGCAGGGTAAACAACGGCAGAAAGACAATTACGATGATAGCGATGGCAAAGGCTATCGGCCTGCCAACCTCGCTACAGGCTCTGGCAATGATGCTCAAACTTGACTCGTCGGGCTCGGCCTCCCGCAGCATTCTGTCAACATTTTCTACCATGACTATTGTCGCGTCTACCATCATACCAATAGCAATTGCCAAACCGCCCAGAGACATCAGATTGGCGCTGATGTCAAGAATCTTCATCGTTATAAATGCAAAGAAGATAGAGAAGGGTATGGAAAGAGCCACTACAATACTGGGGCGTATCCCGCCCATGAAAATTAGAAGCGTCCCAGCTACCAGCAGTACTCCAGAGACAAGGGCATCGGTGACAGTCTGGATACATTTGGAAACAAGAGTGGCCTGGTCGTAATATGGCACGACCTTTACCCCTTCGGGAAGAACGCTATTGATTTCTTTGAGCTTGGCCTTAACATCAGCAATAACCTTAGAGGTGTTGGTGCCAATCAGTTTCAGGACCATGCCAACCACCACTTCGCCCTCGCCATTCATGGTCGCCAACCCACGGCGGATCTCGCCCCCGATGACGATTTTGGCAACTTGATTTAAATAGACCGGGGTTCCATCCTGGACCTTGAGAACAATCCGCTCCAGATCGCTGATTTTTTCAGCCAGGCCAACTGACCGGATAATATACTCTTCGTCGTTCTTGACCAGGAATTGGGCGCCCGCATTACCGTTGTTGGCTTCTACCTTTTCCTTGATCTCTTTAATGGTCAAGTCATAGCGAAGCAAGTCAGCGGGACGCACCTGCACCTGAAACTGCTTTACTTCACCACCAAGAGAAAGAACCTCGGTTACGCCGGACACGGTCTGCAAGTTGAACTTGATAAGCCAGTCTTGAATTTCCCTCATTTCTTCGGGAGTGCGGGTTTTTTTCTCGTCCTCGACCACGAAAAAGAGGATCTGCCCGAGACCGGTTGCTATTGGCCCCATTTCAGGATCCCCAAACCCATCAGGGATTTCTTCCCGGGCCATTTGCAAGCGTTCGCCGACAAGCTGCCGGGCAAAGTATATATCGGTACCGTCCTCAAAGTATATGTTGACCACCGAGAGTCCAAAATTTGAGACCGAACGGATTTCTTTTAGATTCGGGAGTCCGTTCATCATTGCTTCGACAGGATAGGTGACGAATTTTTCTGCCTCTTCGGGTGCAAGGCCTTCGGTCTCTGTAAACACCTGAACCAGTGTCGGGGTGACATCCGGAAAAGCGTCGACAGGCAATTGCTGGTAACTGAACCAGCCTGCTATCAGCACAATAAGCCCAAATACGATCATTAGGAGGCGATTGTGCATTACAAAGGGGATTAGTTTTTCCATTTTATTTACCGTCCTTAATGATTATGGCCATCGCCAAATGCGCCTTTGGACAATTGTGCCTTGAGTGTGAAAGAACCATCTGTTACATAGGTCTGCCCAGGTTCAAGTCCCGAAAGAATTTCCACTGTGGCTTCATTCTTTCGGCCAAGTTCGACCGGCTTTGGCTCGAATCCTTTGTCAGTTCGCACAAAAACTACGGTCTTGTCCTCAAACGTCTGAAGTGCGCTCTTAGAAATCACAAGACCAGTCGCCGAACTACCTACTGCTACTTTGGCGGTTACAAAAAGTCCCGGTCGAAGTGCGCCATTCAGGTTGGGCAACTCGACTCTGGCCTTTGCAGTGCGGGTCCCCTCGTCAACCTGCGGACTTATCCAGGCAATCGCCCCCTTTGCAGAAGGAATACCATGGCCAATGTCGATTTCTACGATTTGTCCCTTGTGAATTTTTATCAAATCCTTCTGATAAATGTTGATATTCACCCATACCGTAGACAAATCAGCGATCATGAAAACATCCGATTCCGTGCTAACCTGCTCGCCTAAAGTAATCTGCTTTTCTATTACGGTTCCAGCAATAGGAGCCGTTATACTGTAATGGGTAAAGGTAGCGTGTTTGCTTGACGCCAGATTGCTCAAATCGTTTTCTGAGCATCCCAGCGCGTGCAACTGTTGTTCAGCCGAATTTTTGGCGATCCGGACTTCGGCCAGAGCCTGGCGGGCATCCAGATATTCCTGTTCGCTGGTCACCTTTTTTTGCCAAAGCCGCTCTTCCCGCTTGAAGTTTGCCTGGGCCAGGATTTCCCTTTCGATTGCTGCGAGATAAGAAGATTTAGCATCTGCCAGTTCGCGGCTTTCCAGGACAGCCAGAAGCTGTCCTTTCTTCACCTGGTCGCCCACGGTTGCCTGTATGTCTCTGATATTGCCTGCAACACGGGGCACCACATGTGCAACCCGATCGATATTGAGAATGATCTCTCCTGGAAGTTCTATATACTGATCCAGCGCACCCGCCTGAGCAGTTTCAAGCTTAATATTGAATTCCTTCAACTCAGCATCTGAGAGCCGGACAATCTCTTCTTCATGCTCTTCTTCATGCCCTTCTTCTGCATTTTTGTCAGGTTCATCATGCCCATCATGCTCGTCAGGGGTAGAAGGCTTTTTTATGCCATGTTCCTCATTGTCATGGTTATCGTGGTCTTTTTCTTGCGCATCCACATGGGCTGTCTGTTCCATTTGAGCTTGATTTTCCTTGCCGTAGGCATTCTGCAAGGAAACAATTCCCAGGCTTAAAGCAGCGACAGTGACAACGGCAATAATGATGTATTTGTTTTTCATTCTTGTGGGCTCCTTTAATTGGCCTTATCTTTGTTGGTGATTTTTATGTCGCTGAGAGGCACTCCGACGAGACGCTCCATGTCAGTATTTGCCAGGTGGTATGCTCCAAGAGATAACAGATACTGGCGTTTGACGGTGAAGAGTGTTCGCTGTGCGTCAAGCATTTGTAAAAAATCCAGTTTTCCTTCGCGATACCCGAGTTCCGTGGCTTCATATGTCGCCTGGGCACCGGGAAGGATTTCATCACGAAGGGCAACTACTTCTGTGTAGGCGGCGGAAAGGCTTTGCCAGACATCTGAAAGAGCAGTTCCCAGGCTGATTTTTGCTGTCTGATGTTCCGAATGAGCCTTGTCAATACGTGCCCTGGCTTCGGAGACGCCACCCTGATTGCGGTTGAAGAAAGGAATTGGCATGGAAACCCCTATCAAGAAAGCGTTTTCGTTCGTCTCCCGAGAATTTCTGAACCCGGCACTCCAGGTCAGATCGGGTTTACCTTCGGCACGGGCCAGCCTAAGAGTTGCATTGCTTCGCTCAATTTCGGTCGACCAACGTGCCATATCTGGATTGTTGCTCAGATACTCTTTTAAAGATTCCTCGTCCGGCAGGGCCGAAATATTGTTCAATTGCCCGACCAGCTGACCAAAGTCGGCGCGGTCAGCGCCCCAAAAACCTGCCAGTCGGCGTCTAGCTGCCTCTAACTCGCGAATAGCTTTGTTAGTTTCGATCTGCGCTGCAGCCAGTTCAATTTGTGCTCGCGATTTCTCTACTGGCGAGACTTTCCCGGCATCGACTTTTTCACTGACTGCCGTGGTGGTCTGCTCGGCAAGCTTGAGCAGCTCATCGTTCAACGCAACCTGCTTCTGAGCGATCAGGACTTCCAAAAAAGCTTTGGCCGTTGCAGCGAGAACATCGAGTTTCTTGCTTTGATAATCCCATTCAGCCAGGCTCTTATCAAGGGTGGCAACCAGCCGCCGGGTTTTTAGCTTGCCGCCCCGTTCCACCAGCTGGGAAAAAGCAATGGTGGTTTCTGCTCCTTTAAATCCACGGAGAGAATTTTTGCCGCCAAAGTTCTCCAGCTCGACCCCGAGTTCCGGGTTCGGGCGGAGGCCGGCCTGCAGCGCGGCGCCCTCTCGGGCGCGGATTTCGGCGGAGAACCCTTTCAATAAAGGGTTCTTGTTAAGGGCCAGTGCCAGAGCATCGGCCATGGTAATTTGATCGGGAATGGTTTCAAGAACATGCTGTGGGGGCTCGTTTACCGCAATGTTGCCCGCCATTAAGGTTTCCTGGCCAGCAAACCCAAACGTGAGCCATATCACTGTAACGGAAACCAAAAATAGGTTGAATTTCATAAATTTCTCCTGTGACAAAATAAACTGCCAGCAACAATTAAGCGCTATGGGCTTCAGTTGTAGACGAACAACACTGATCCAGAGGAATCACATAAAAGCATCTGATTCCAAAGCAAACTAGTATTGTTGTTATTGCTGGAAGGGTATCAAATCAGGAGAAAAACAGTTCGGAGAGAAACGAGGTGGAGAGAAGGAAGGTTTTCAAATGGGATGAAATAAGCATTTGAATCTAGATATGCCCCTGCAGAACTGGCAAGAGATGTCATCAAGATAAAAGGTGGCATGGAAGGGGCTTTATTCAGCGCATATTGCTGGTAATCCGTCTTGCCATCGGTGCGGATTGCTTCCTTTGGATTGCCGCAGGCTAACGCAATATGGAGACAATTGTCATGATGTGTTGTGGTGTAGGCTGGCATGTGTTGTCTGGCTGGAATCTTCGGCGAAGAACCATCCTGGCAACTATTTAACGAAAAATCAATGTGACCGTCTTTGCCCAGACACAACTCTAAGTCTATCCCTGACGGGATGACCAGTATCGTGTTCATTATCAGCAGGAGAAACACGGCAACTGCTTGAGTTATTTTGTGCAAGTAGGTCACTTTTTCACCTTTAATTCAACATCCTCATGCCGCAAGTGGGTCAAACCTTCTTCCAGAAGATGCCATACACAGTCATCATACAACGAATAAAACACATTTCTTCCCTTTTTGCGGCCTTTGACCAACTGATATGGTCGAATCAGGCGCAGATGGTGGGAAACGGCGGAATGAGTCATGCCGAGAGCATTCGCCAGAGACTGAACGGTGACTTCTGCATTACGGAGAAGAAACAAGATGCGCATGCGAGTTCCATCACCAAGAATGGAAAATAACTGTGCCAAGTCATCTGCCATTTTTGACAAGTCCAAGTTCGTCATCATCGCTCCTTCTACTTTAACTATATCTATAATATATGAACATCTGTTTCAACGTCAAGGCGTTTTCGTAACTTCTTGTTGCCACAACATCGCTTTATAATAGCTTCAAACCGAATTTCAGGGCGATGGGTGCAAGTAACAAAATGCAGAGCATGGTTGCAGCAATGCCAATGAGCAATGCAAGCCAGAAGTTTAAGCCCATGCCGAGCAACTTAGGTATTATCAGGAACATTGGAAGTGTGGGAAGCACATACCAGAATGTGTAAGAAGAATAGCTGGCGATTTTCTCAGAAGGCTGGCTTTCCATGTGGAGCCAGACGATAGACAGCAATGTGATCCATGGCAAAGCTGTTATAAGCGCCCCAAGCTGTTCACTTTTCTTTGAAACTTCAGTGATGGACAATATGAGAACCACGGTTGATACAAGTTTTATCCAGAAGGGCATAAAATAAGCTCCAAAAAATAACTTGAACTGGGCATCGGCGCGGCATGCCGCGCCGATGCCCGGAGAGAACTAATCAGTGACCATGACCGCCAGTACCATGGTCGTGGCCGGAATGATCGACAGCCGGTGCCTGAACAGCTTCTTTAAATGCAGAAATTACAAAAGTTTCGGTGACGCCGTCTGCAGCTGTAATTTTTTCGCCCTCAAGAACAAATACTTTTTCAGTTACTTTTTCGGTCTTCAAAAGTTCCTGGAGCACAGCGTTGTCTACGAGAACCAGTTCAACGAGACCGGCTACGACTTTAGTCAGATCTTTTCCCTCAGCAGTTTTTTCCAGAACAATTTTGCCCTCGATAGTGATGAGTGCGGGCAATTTCTGCCCTTCCTGCGCAAAGGCTGCACCAGCCATTAACAAAACCACCAGAATAGGGGTCACGACACCAAACGGAAATTTACGCACGCTAAGGAATTTATGAGCCATGATAATCAGCTTTCAGAGCGGATGTATTGATACACCGTTTCGCGACTGATTCCGAACTCACGGGCCAAATGCGCCTTTTCTTCGCCGGCTTGGGCGCGTTGCCGCAGAATCGCAGCTTGAGCAGGAGCTAAAGCTTTTTTTCTTCCTCGATAAGCTCCGCGTTGCTTTGCCAGGGCAATTCCTTCACGTTGTCGTTCTCGAAGAAGTGACCGCTCAAACTCGGCAAAAGCTCCCATTACCGAAAGCAAAAGTGTCGCCATTGGCGAATCATCGCCGGTAAATATAAGCCCTTCTTTTACAAACTCCACCCTGATCCCGGCTTTGGTCAAATCTTGCACGATCCGCCGAAGGTCGTCGAGATTTCGAGCCAGGCGATCCATGCTGTGAACCACTACCGTGTCACCTTCTCTCACAAAGGCCAGTAAGGCTTCTAACTCCGGCCGTTTAGCATCTTTTCCAGATGCCTTGTCGGTAAAGACACGGTCGACCTTGGTTTGTTCCAGCTGCCTGGCGGGGTTCTGATCGAAAGTGCTGATGCGGATATACCCGATTCTCTGGCCTTGCATTTGTGGCTCTCCCTTGAAATGTGTCAGGAATGACTCTAAGATATTTATACAAACATGTCAATAATTGTGATATTAGACTCTAATCTGACACTGAAAATCAGGTTTTCTGACGTCAGGTTGGAGTATACCCCAGTTTGGCATAGATCCTGCCGGCATTGACTTTTTGTAGTCTATGGACTACAATAGGAATTAGAGGCACAAATGAACCAAATCGTTGACAATTATGTTTTACCAGACGGAAACGAGCCAATTGTTGAATGGCTAAAAGCACTGCAAGACATTAAAGGCCGGGCCAAAATTCGCGCCAGAATAAACCAGCTGCGAGCTGGCAATCCTGGCAAATTTAATGTGGTTGCACCTGGAATCATGGAAATGAAATTGGATTACGGCCCGGGTTATCGAGTATATTTTGCTCGTGTTGGCAATAAGATGATGCTTTTGCTCTGTGGTGGCGATAAGTCAACACAACGCGCTGATATAAAGACGGCAACCGAGTATTTAGGCGATTACAAAAGGAGGATGAAGGAATATGACTAAGACTAAGACTGTAAGGCCATCAAATTCCTATGAAGAGAGCCTGTTAAAAGCTTTAAAAGACCCTGAAGAAGCGGCAGAATATCTTAACGCCTCTCTGGAAGAAGCTATAGAAAGCGATAATATTCAAATTTTTCTACTTGCCCTGAAGGATATCGCTAAAGCCAAAGGAATGAGCCGTGTTGCCGGTTTGGCTAAACTTAACAGAGAAAGTATGTATAAAATGCTCTCTGTAAAAGGAAATCCGGAATTCGGCAGCCTATGGAATCTCTTAAATTCATTTGGTCTCAAATTTTCTATAGAGACAAAGAGCTAAAATAAAAATTTAATCGGATTAAAGAAAGTTGCCGGGGACTTTTGTCTCTGGCAACTTTTTTTTCATAAATTGGAGGCCCCTGGGGGCTGGTGGGAGGGATTGCGCCTGCTGCTGATTGCCGGTCAGTTGTTTAAACCATTTGGCACACGGCCACAATGTCCAGATGACACGGCGACTCTTAGCCTGGCGGCGCAAAAAGTCGGAAGAATGACAATAAATGACAACAATAGAGACATGGCCGGGGCAGATGGGCATTGCAGCGACCTGCGGAAGCCCGAAGGGCTTTCCGGGAGGTGGCAGGTGTGGAGGCGGCGAAGCTGCCGGAGCGCTGCCACCTTGACAGGACGCGGGCCGGGTGCCTTTCGAGGGCGGTAGCCGCGTTAGCGGCGTTCGGGTCAGCATTGGCCCGGGCAAGTTTGCATAACGTTTTGTTATGTAAAGCCTCACCTGCCGGGCTCACGGCAGGCAGAGGCCGGAGGGCGGCGCTGTAAAGCCCCGCAGGGGTCGAGGCCGTGGAGCGTTAGCGGAACGGGCGAGAGGCAAGGTCTGATAAGTCAGGCTTATCCGACAGTGAGCATTGCAATTATCGTGACGGCACTATGCCGGCGCGATAATTGCGCGAACGGTTTGCCCGGTGCCTGGTTTTGCGATAGCGAAACCAGACATTACAGCGTCCGCCCGGAGCTTGTCGGGGGTAATGAGAAGACGCGTTCAGACGGCTTTGCTGGCTGAACAACCGCCAACATGTATTGGGGTCGTTAGGGCAGAGAGTTGCGAAGATTGCAGACCAGCCCGCAAGTTTCCGCATGAACTTGTTATGCGGAAGCCGAGTGAGCGCCCGGCCGTTTACGGCTCGGGATGCGAGGGAGTGCCGGAGGCGAAGAGGCTGGCGGGGTAATGTCCGGCTAATAGGCCTATTAGCCGGCAAGCGGCGGTAGCAAAAAGCGTGACAGTTGGGAGGGCCGGGGAGGGGCCCGACTGGCGCGGTTTTTGCGCTGCGGTTACCCCGCGGTTTTCAGCCTCTTCGCCGGAGCTTGCGGGCGGTGGGCGGAGGCAACCAGCCATCCGAATGTTCTCAGAGCGCTGGCAAAGAACTCGCCTGGCGAGATCTGGCCAGCGCAACCGCTTTTTCTTTTGTCTTTTTCTTGCAGCAAGCGGCTCCGGGTGCGGCCTGCTTTCTTTGCTCCCGGATCGAGGTTTGAGTCACGATGAACCGGGTGGCACGCGACCCCAATGTCCGGACAGCCGGAGCGGCTGGCGGCAAGATCGACAGTAAAAAGCCTGCCGATGACAATAAATGACAGAGGCAGAAATCGGGCGCAGGCGGGCCGGGCATTGCACGCACCTGCGGAAGCCTGAAGGGCTTTCCGAGACCTGGCCAGAGTGGAGGCGGCAAAGCCGCTGGAGCGTCGGCCAGGTCAGCAGGGCGTGGGTCGTGTGCGGATCGGGAACCTGGCTGCCGTTCTATTCGGCAGCGGCTTCCATTTCCCGGCCTGCTGGTGTGGTTTCCGAAAATTCAGACGTGACTTCCGGTTGGGGTTTGCGTAAGCCGGTATGTTCCATTACGACATCTTCCAGGCGGCGTTTGAATTCGAAGAGGCCGATTACATCTTTCCGGTGATAGCGAGCTAGGGAATCAGGAGAGAGGCGTTTTCTGGCTTCTTCGGCATAGGTTTCCAGGGTTTCCGGAGCGTAGGAAGCGATGAATACACGGGCTTTTTCGCGGCTTTCCCGTTCCTGGTCGATCTGGTTCTTTTCGCGCTGTTTCTGCTTTTCAGCTTCGGCAAAAGTTTTCTGTTTCAGCTGCTCGGCTTCCTGCTTGACCTGTTGATCTTCCATGTAAGCCAGGCCGTAATCATCATTGAGTGCTTTTCCGAGGTAAGCGCGGTAGTTGCCGCCTTTGTCGCCGCCGGAGCCAGGTTTCAAAGCATTGGATCTGTCGTTGCTATAAATGATGTTGCGCATTACATAATCAAAACCATGCTGTTTATAGGCTTTTTCAACGGTTTTCCGGATGCTTTGCTTGCTTTGAAACTGCTGCGGCAACAACTCAAACAGCTGGAATAACTGTGGATCAATAACAACTTTGCTTATATCACTAATATCCATGCCCGCGACAGGATTGGCTGGAACCTGTGATTTGATAATAAAACGAATCTTGCCAACCCGGCGCAAAATCTTTATTTCCTCGAATTCAAAATTCAAATCAGTTTTTTCTGCCAATTCCACCTGTGCCACGAGAATAATTTTGCGTTTAAAATCGCCATAAAGCTTATATTGAGAGTCTTCCAGACCGAGGTATTCGCGCAAAGTGTCTACCAAAAAGGTTCGTTCACCCAATTTTTCATATTGCTTCAACAGCTCATAAATGCGGATAGAAAAAGAGCTTTTCAGCTGAATTACGTTTTTCAGCCGGTAACTGGTAAATCTGTCTTTCAGCTGGAGTAAATAGGGCTTCAGTTGTGGGTCAAAACACAGTTCAACAACACCCTGACCGTCAAGATACTTTGCCGATGAAAGCCAACCAATCTGCAAAAGTGAACCAGGCTGCTTTATGGTAAAGGCTCTGGTTAAAAGCTTTTTAGTAACCGTTTGCACATGGGAATATTCATCTTTGTTTTTTAATTCCAGCAAGCCGGCAAATTCCTTGATGTTTAACTGATACTTTTTAAACTCGTCATCTTCCTGCCTGATCATTGAAGCCAGGATCATGACGATTCTTTGTTCAACCAAAGTAAGCTTGTATGAAGCTTCTATCAAAAAATTAGATTTTCTTATAAGTTTGTGTTCCATGGTTTTGCCCCCCTCAAAAATCTTCATAAAAACAATATCAAAATATGACCTTTTTTTCAACTAGTCATACAAAACGACACCCTTTACAAAAAGTCATAGTTGACCCTAAAAAAGTCATAGTTCGACCCTAAAAAAGTCATAGTTGACCCTAAAAAAGTCATAGTTGACCCTAAAAAAGTCATAGTTGACCCTAAAAAAGTCATAGTT
>CALEDQ010000011.1 GCA_937949615.1 uncultured bacterium
GAATTTTACTGCTTCATCACTTATCGGCTTGACCAATTTTCTCAGACCACCGCTGTTATCTGTCTATTTAATTTGTGAAACAGAAACAATTCGTCTTTAGATGTTTTTTCTTCTGCGGCATTTAAATACTCTAGGTTTTTTTCAAAATCTTCCTTGGTTAGAAAAATTTGAGCCAAGTGAAGCAATGGTCTCTGTTCAGCAGGTAGTTTCTTTGCCAATTCGAGATAAATTTTTTCGGCTTGGTCTAGTTGCTCTTGTATCTCAAAACATTTCGCTCTTAGATACTCTAGTTTTGTTTCTAGTTCCGGATTATCTAACTCCTGAAATGACCTGCTTGTTTCTTCAATTTTTTGTAAAGCCTGGACCGTATTTTCTCTGTCAACAAGCATTTGGATTTCTTCAATAATTTTTTTCCCTAAGGAATAAGCCATTCTTGAATCTATCGAAAAACCAAGCTCTATAAAATCAGCTTCGTCAAGAGTGAAGAAGATTTTTTGAAGGCTTTCAGCATGAATTGTTTCGAATTCTATACCTTGGTAGTTGGTCTTCAACGAAATAATGGCGTTCTCAATCGGTAAGGTTGTCCCAGAGAAGTTATCGTTGTAAACAAAACAGAACTTTCTTATTGGTGAAATGTGGTTCCAACTTTTAATTAGTTTGCTAAAGTCATTTATTATTTTTGCAGCTGTTTCGCTATCTTTTTCAAAGGGATCTTTGGGAGCATAAATTTGGTAATATGTTCCAGATCTCCTAATAAACCCGTCATTTCCTCCGTCTCCTACGTTGCCATACGGCCTGACTTTTTCAAATTCTGGAAAAGCTTTCGTAAAAATTCGCTCTACAAATGATTGGAATTCGCTTCCCTTTTTTGAGAAAATTGATAGCTTAAATTGAATTGTAAGGAAATGCTTGTCAAAGGTCCTCATTGAACTAATTAGAGCTCCTGTTGTTGATGATGCAATCTTACAACTTTTACAGGTCTTTGGGAATAATTGAAAAAATGACTTGAGAATTTCGAGAAAAACAAAAAACTCTAGAGAAGTGTTAGTTTTTTCCGAATGGCTTTGGCAATCGTTATTGGCATATAGTGCGGTATCATCAGCAACTTTCAGTAAAACTTGAATAAAAATGGAAAAAGTGTAAAAGCTAAATCTCTCGGAGATCTTTTGCTGTTGGCGCAGAAAGCGCATTTCAGAACGCCTCTGATCAAAGGCTGTTCGAGGGCGATAATCTTGAAATATTTAAACTTATTCACAATAGAGATAAATCAACCCGATTTCAAAAGGAGGAGAAAATCAGGCAGGAATAAGATTCCAGAAGAAATGTTGAGTGTCTGTTCCTTTTTGGGGCAATGGCGCCGCGATGTTCTGCCTGGCATTGTTTGGTAAATAGAGGGCGAGTTAAACTAATCTTGTGCTATTCTTGAAAATAGCTTGGTTTATGTAATTTATAAAGTTATGCGTGTGATTGAATGCCCTTCGAGGCAAAGCCTTAATTCAGTTGATTATTAGAACTCATACGCAGGGTCGGGAGAAGGGGAGAGTATTCGCGTGGGTAGCAGCTCATACATTAGAATTTCTTACGCTTATGATCCAGAGATAGATTCACTAATTTCAATCGCCAAGGCGACTAAGGGTAAAGCTTATCAATGCCCGGAATGTCGCGCCGTGTTAAGGAAAAGAGCTGGCGAATATCGGCGAGAGCATTTCTACCATCCGAAAGATTCTAAGTGCTCTATTTCCGAGGAAACCAGTCTTCATTACGGTGCAAAACTTTATCTGAAAGAACGCCTGGTTGATAACAGACCGGTGGAAATTTCATTTCCGACCAGCATTTTACCAGGTAACGAATTTAGAGCTCTGCTGGCGAAAGAAGAAATAGAAAAAATTCAGATTCCGGTTCGAAGGTTTTTGCCTGACCCGTTGATCATCCACAAGAATGAAGGCGAAATTGATGGCAGTAGCTTTAAAGCTGATGTTATCAGCAAAAATCCCCAGCGGGATATTCTTATGATCTGGGAGATTCTGGTAAGTCATGAAATTGAGCCGGATAAAAGACGTTGGCTTGATGAAAATGGTATGCCATACCTTGAATTAAAGCCAGCTGAAAAGGGCTTTGATGAGTTCTCGTTCGAAGTTGCTTCGTTTGGCAATCTTTCATGTCTGAAGCCTGAAGCTTTTAAACTGGCAAGTCTGATCGATATTTATCAGAATGAGCTGCAAGGCCCTTTTGCTGAAAGATTTCTAAGATATTTTCTGGATAATATTGAAGAGCTTGTCTTCGATCAGCTGATTTCTAATATGAGTCACAGCATTAATCCATCTGATCATCAAATTCCTTGCCATGTCGAAGGTGTGAACAAATTTTTTAAGACACACGAAACTTTTGAAATTTGGCAGACCTATTTTAAAGACCCGAAGCCGGAAGAATTTTCTTACGTTCCCCTTAAAGAGATCAAACTTGAAGAAAGTAAATATGGTCCGGCGCCAAAATTCAATGGCAGGTATTACGCAAATTCCAAGCTGAATCTTTGTGGGGAAACGTTTATCAAGTTTGCAGAAAGATTTGCGGGCATGATGAGCAGGGCTGATCTGAACGGGAAACTCAGGAGCATCAGTACTTCGGTGTTCTTCAAAGACTTTACCAAGGCGATGATTGAAATTGGTGACAAGGAATTTGAATGTCTTGAAATGGACAATCTGCAATTTCTGGTGTTCGATAATTCTAATCCGAAAGATCCGCATTACAGGATTCAGATGCCAGACAAAAATATGGACACTGGATTTGCTAAGAAACCAAGATTGGATTTCCCCGCAGAGCTATTTGTTGATTTTCTGAAGGATTTGATGACTATCGCCAAAATCGATTTGATTGTCGGCATGCGTTCAAACGCAAGCTATGAATCCGTTTATGGCCTGAAAATATCAGGAATTTACTCTATTAAAGCATTTAATCTCTGGATGCGCAAAGCTGTCTTTGATTCACTAAAACAGATCTTTTTCTGCCCACCGCCTCGGACAGCGGGTGATTAAATAAATAATCATCTGCCATCTAAGTGCAAAAAATCCTTGGGCTGTCAGCAAAAAATGGGGTAAAATATTGGGGAACAAGGTTTATGATTCATCTGGGAATGTCTGCTAGACCTTGATCCTGCGAATAAAAAAATCCTTTTGAGAGAAATATGCCGGTTATTCACGAGAGGTCAGACAGAAAATTCTACATAACTCAAAAACCAAAGCGCTCAGGTCAGTATATTACTTGGCAGATGAAAGAGCATTGTGCCGAGTATTTAAAAAAATACTCATTGCTTAGCGATAACACTAAGATCAGAAGTTACACAGTAATTTTATTAAGACTGTTGGGCTATGTTTTTACTAACAACAAAGGTTATGAAGAAATACCTCCAATAGCTGGGCTGAAATTACCAGCTGATTTTCAATCTCTATCACAATCAGAAAAGGCATTGATAAAGGAATTAAGATTCCTGCTTCAAAGAGCCCCTAAAGTTGAAAAAAAAGAAGAGATAAAGCCTGTTAAGGTTGTAATTCCGGCCGTTGTAATGCAGTCGCCAAACAGCCAAATTCCTAAGGAACAGGAAATATTTAATAAAAACAAGAAGAGCAACATTGCCGGGGTGAATTGCCAGATATGTAAAAAGCGTCTCGGGCTGTTTGAAAAATGTTGTTTGAGCCTGGAAAAACAGATTTTTGTTTGTAGTATCTGCGGTTCCGAAGAAAATTTTGATTCTGTTTTGTGTCATATGATGAGGCATGGCCGTGAATACTGTGTTTTCTGCAGAAAATTCATATTAACGAAAAACTACAATGAACACTTTATAAATCATCTGACGCCAGATTATACGTTCTGTTTTGATTGCAATGAACAAATCCACAAGAAAAGCGTTGAGAGCCATATTGCATGGCATCGCAAAAAGTCTGAACCAACCTTTTCTGGTCACTATTTTTGTGCCGAATGCGGGGAACATTTTAAAAAGAGCCAGATTCGAATGCATATTAACCTTGTTCATAGGCACCGAATGAGCAAATATTTCTTTTATCTGGGCGCGATATCTTTTAAAAATATGGCCGTTCACTCTTTCATAACAACCCGTTCTGAAATAATATCGAAGAAATTGCATCTGAAACCGTTGGGCGAGCCAATAAGACAAGCTCCAGTTCAAAAAAGTGAGAAAGCCTCCCTCACAATCAAAAAAGCTGACCCTGATAAAATGACCTGCCCCCTTTGTCGGAAAGCAGTAATCAAAACTTTTTATAGGCAACACCTTCGACTGAACCACGGTGTTGGATAGAACGCTCCTGAAGACTGGTTATAATTGATTTCACAAATGCAGTTTCGATGTCTGGTTTTTGAAATGCTACTTAAGAATATTTCAGGCGTTGAAGAGTTTTGGTCTGTGATTTAGAATATCTGGCCATCAGATCACTGGGTTCAAGTTGCAATTGAACAAAGTCGCCTGAGAAATTCTCTGTGCGGCGCTACGTAGCGCAGGGGAGTAGCAGCTGATTGAAAATACAGCTCCTTCCGGCGGTGATGTGTCGCGATGGAAAAGAGACCGGCAAAAAGTTTTAACCTGGATTTTATAATCGCCTTGATTCTGATAGAATATTTTTGCGCCGCATGTGGGCTTTTGTCGAGAATCAACAAACATTTCGGTTGCCCATCTTACATACGCGGTAAGGAATTAATGAATTCTCTAATTAGTAAATTATTACAGGAACCTGAAGGCAAAAGGCTGGAGTTTAAGCGGGATTTATCTTCTCCTTCACCGCTGTTGAAGACTCTGGTCGCTTTTGCCAATTCAGCTGGTGGCAGGCTGGTTCTTGGGGTGGCCGATGATCGTCAGATTATTGGTTTTTCGTCGCCCCTGGATGAAGAAGAACGCCTTTGCAACCTCATAGCAGACAGCATTGCGCCCCGCCTGGTTCCTAATATTGAACTGGTGACTTTCGAGGGAAAGACGCTTTTGCTGGTGGAAGTATTCCTGAGCGGAACAAGGCCACATTTTATTAAAGCAGAGGGCATGCAGAACGGCGTGTATGTCCGCCTTGGCTCAAGTAACCGCAAGGCCGATTTTCAGCTTATTGCCGAGCTGCAGCGCGGAGTGGCGGGGATTTCTTTTGATACTCTGCCAATGCCTCAGTTAACCATTGCTGATATTGACGTTGATTCCGTCAAATCTGACTTCAGTGCCAGGAAAATTGATGAACATAGTCTGCTGAGTCTGAAAATTCTTGTTCAGGAACAGGGGCGTCTGGTTCCCAGTCATGGCGGAATTCTTCTTTACGGCAAAGACAGGCAGTTTCATTTTCCGGGTGGCTGGATACAATGTGGCCGTTTCATCGGCAAAGACAAGGGCGATATTTTTGATCACACTGAGATCCATGAGCCACTGCCGAAAGCCGTCGAGAGCATAATGCTGTTTTTGAAAAAGCACGCGATGCGTGGCGCAGATTTTTCGGAAATTCGCCGCAAAGATATCTGGAGCATTCCGATCAATATTTTGCGCGAAGTCATTATTAATGCCCTTGTTCATGCGGATTATTCCAACAGCGGCACGCCGATCCGGGTGGCGTTTTTTGATGACCGGATCGAGGTAGAAAGCCCGGGTCTGCTTCTCCCCGGCCTGACTATCGATGATCTGAAAGCCGGTGTTTCACAGATCCGTAATCCTGTCATTGCCCGGATCTTTCGCGAACTTGAACTGATTGAACAATGGGGCAGCGGTATCCCCGGAATCTTCAATGAAATCCGGGCCAATAACTGGCCTGAGCCGGTAATTGAAGAAATAGCCAATCGCGTTCGCTTTACTGTTAAGCTGCCCGAAATTTTACCATTGACCCGTGAACAGTCGCGTAAATCCGCAGGGCAAGTCACAGGGCAAGTCACAGGGCAAGTCACAGGGCAAGTCACAGGGCAAGTAGAGGCATTGTTAAAAGCGGTTTCTGGCGAAAATTCCAGGAAAGAATTGATGAAAGTTTTATCATTGTCGGGACGAGACAATTTTGAAAAACTTTACCTGAAGCCTGCCTTAGAGCATGCATTGATTGAGCTTACCATTCCGGAAAAACCAAACAGTCGTCTGCAAAAATACCGCCTTACCGAACTCGGCAGGCAATTTTTGCAGAATAGTAAGTCTGAGCAGGGGCTTTGATTCTCATAAAAATGGCTGTGAGGATTAGAACCTGTTCAAAGAAATGCCATGTTCATGAAAAATGAACAAAGCGAAAAAATGAACAGAATTAAGAGTCGGCTTTAAGCATCTGAAAAGCAAAATGTATAAATTGTATGCTGATGGTATACAATTGTTCACTAATAGTATACATCCGGCTTCAACCTTGCTCTGAGCTGTGCGACATAAAACTTTTGCATTCCGCCACGTAGCACAGCTGGATTGAGATGTATCGCGATTGAGGCATTATTGACCTTAGTTGCGGCCAGTGTTAGGGTGGATCATAGAGACAGGGATAAATATGAACAACATGATTGTGTGTGACCCGGACATCATGATGGGTAAGCCGGTGATTACCGGAACCCGTATCACTGTTGAGCTGATTCTTGAAAAACTTGCTGATGGTGAGTCCTATGATGATCTTATTACAGCCCACCTGCAGCTGACACGCAAGTCTATTTTCGCGGCCCTCAAGTTTGCCTCAGAATCTTTACGTGTCGATACCATTTATCCGATTAAGAAAACTGCATGATCAGTTTTGTCGTTGACGAGGGAGACAGTGCTTGCTTTTTGTTCAAAATTATGTCATGTTCATAAAAAGTGAACAAACATAAAAAATGAACAAAGGTGTGGCGAAAATGGATTTTTCTGAAGAGAAAATTCTGGAGACAGCACTGAAGGTAGTGAAGAGCAACATCGCAGGCGCGAAGGTCTGCAAGCCAGTGCTCGCTTCTTTTGCCGGACGCAAAGGCCAGAAAGCCTTGACGATTGAAATCAGACTTGAGTCCGTCAAGCTGAAGTATCGTGTCGAGATAAAGGCGGTTATTACAAAATCAGATAAAATGCTGCTTGCGATGAAAAATAAGGAAACTGGATTGCCGGTAATGCTTATGACACAGTATGTAAACCCGGAGATGGCAGAAGAGCTGAGGCAGATTGGCCTTGAATTCATCGATTCAGCAGGCAATATGTTTATAAACCAGCCCCCTGTTTTTGTTTTTATCAAGGGCAATAAACTGAAAGAGCCTGTCAGATGCGCCATTAAACGAGCTTTTAAGAAGGCTGGGCTCAAGCTGATTTTTGCACTGTTAACCACGCCGGGGCTTGAAAACGCCACTTACCGGGAAATTGCTGTGGCGGCCGGTGTTTCTTTAGGGAGCATCGACTATATAATGGCCGAACTAAAAGAAATGGGTTTTCTGCGTAGAAGGGGAGACAACAGCTTATACCTGGCACAGAAGGACGATCTGGTAAAACGATGGGTGATGGCATACCCCGAGCAACTCCGCCCGAAACTGACTCTTGGGACATTCCGTGGCCCGGAAAAATGGTGGTTGCATGGCAGGCTGCCATCTCAAGATACCATGTGGAGCGGTGAAGTCGCTGCACACAAAATGACTGATTATCTGCATCCGGAGACAGTAACAATTTATTGCAGACCACAGAAACTGAATGGTTTGTTATTGAGCAACCGACTCAGTAGAGATCCCGTCGGAAACATTGAAATTCTGGAGAAGTTCTGGAATAATGATGATAAGAGTGCCTCCGGCGAACTGGTTCATCCGCTACTCGTTTACGCAGACCTGATTGCATCTGGAGACCCAAGGAACGCCGAAGCAGCAGAAAAGATTTATGAACAACACATCCTTCAACTTGTCCGGGAAAATTGATTCTCATATAACAGAAGTCCTGGCTAGCTTACATCGCGCAGCGGCCGCGCTTGATATTCCTTTGTTTGTTATCGGGGCATTTGCGAGAGATTTGCTTCTTGAACACTGCTACAATATCAAGCCAGCCAGGAAAACCTCGGACCTTGACCTCGGGGTAAAAGTTGCAGGCTGGGATGATTATGAGAGGCTCATCGGTTGTTTGAGCAGAGAAGAAAATTGTTCACGCGATCCGAAAAACGCACAGCGAATTTATCTCCGCTCTGTGCCTGTTGATATCGTGCCTTTTGGCCAGATATCAGATGACCAGCATAATATTTTCTGGCCTCCAGAGCGGGCATTCAGAATGAGTGTTATGGGGTTCCAGGAAGCATACGACAGTTCAATCAGTATAATGTTGTGTGAGGCCCCTGAGCTGTCGATCAAGATTCCGACATTACCAGGTTTGGCTCTGTTAAAGATTATTTCATGGAATGAGAGGTTTCCCGAAAGAGGCAAGGATGCCCTCGATTTGCTATTCATAATGGATAACTATAGCGAAACCGGCATTGAAAACCGACTGTATCAGGAAGAATCACTGCTGAATGAAGAAAATTTTGATCTCAAGAACGCCTCGATAAGGCTGCTTGGCAAAGACATGGCGATGCTTGCAACCTCAGAGACGTATGATACCGTTAAGGCCATACTTAAGAATGAAACAGATAAAGAAGGCCTGAACCGACTTGCCAACAGCATGCTAAGCATAAAAACAGACTACGACAATCAGCTGAACACAATTATGCTGAAGCTGGCAAAGCTAAGACAGGGTTTTATTTATGAGCGTTAGTGTCCGACGATTGAACTTCTGGCTTAAGCCTCGTGAGAGATTGGGTTCGCAGGTTTTGATTTCGCTGCGCTACGTAGCGCAGCGTAAATGTAAGCGGCAGCGATACGTAGATGTTGAATTTTTCACAGCGAAGACGTATGCTATACGTAGAGAAAAAGATTGTGTCGGGATTTGAACCAGGTCATTCTGGCCCGTTAGGTATAGCTATGGGTATAGATTTTGGTTATGGATTTTTTAAATGCATTGACTGACGAAGGTTTCTGGTTGCATTCAAATCCCTGCTCGGGAGCTCGAAGGCGACCTTAATGGTCGCCTTTTGTGCTTTCCGGCAAAGTCTTTTGATCATTGTTCTGTAAGAATACTTAAAAGGCTGAGCAGAGGCTTTGCTGGTCGAAGTCAGGGCCGGTCGGTGAGCAGGGTGTGGGCACTATGACTATCCTTGACAATCAATCTCATTATGCTTATCTTAAAAATATCTCATATCGCGATTTGAGATAATTGAAGAGGTAGCTTATGAAAAAGCATAATGGCATGAAACCTCAGGATATTGCGCTTCTGCTTTTTATAGCGCAATATTACGAGAAAAAATATCGAGTTCTTGCCTTGGCTGACGCTCTGAAGATCAGTCAGTCTGAAGTTTCTGAAGCCTTGAATCGCTGTAAAATTGCCATGCTTTTAGATGCCGACGAAAAGATCGTTTATCGCAACAATCTTTATGAGTTCATTATTTATGGCCTGAAGTATGTTTTCCCGGTCGAGCCGGGAACCATTGTGCGCGGTATTGCAACTGCACATTCAGGGCCACCTTTGAACAAATTGATAGTTTCAGGTGCAGAAAAGTATGTCTGGAGTTGCTCAAATGGCGATTCGCAGGGGATTTCGATTGCGCCTCTTTATAAGACTCTTCCCGCCGTTGTAAAAAATTATCCGGAATTTTATGAGCTTCTTTGTCTTGTTGACGCATGCCGCATTGGCAGGGCCAGAGAGGTGAATCTGGCACGAGAAATCATCAAAGAAAGATTGATCAGGTAATGCCGCGAAAAAATCTGGAAATGGTAAAGATTGTTGCTGAAGCACTTGGAGATTTGCGGGATCACGTGGTTTTCGTTGGTGGTTCCATCATTGAGCTGTATGCAGACCATTCTGTTCCAGAAGAAGTGCGACCAACGGAAGATGTTGACCTGGTTGTGGATATTGCAACGCGAAAGTCACTGGCTGAATTTGAAAAAATGCTTTCCGGCCGGGGCTTTTTTCATGATTTCTCTGAAGGTGCACCCATGTGTCGTTGGCAATGTAACGGCATTACGGTTGATTTAATGGCAACCGAATCCGGAATTCTTGGTTTCGGGAATCAATGGTATCAACCCGGTTTTGCGAAAAAAATGGAAAAAATTTTACCGGGCGCTGGTGAAACGATAATAAATCTTCTGCCATTGATTTATTATCTCGCGACCAAGATAGATGCCGTTTTTGGCAGAGGTCTGACAGATTTAAGATTGAGTCATGACTTTGAAGACATTGTTTACCTTTTCGATAATTGTCTTTCTCTGGAGAATGACTTTTATCGGGCAGACAGCAAAGTCAGAAAACACTTGTCTGCAAGTTTCAGCAGTTTGACAAATTTGAATGTATTCAAAGAAGCCCTGGCTTGTTCGATGCCGCCAAATGCTCAAAAAGACCGGGCGTCTACCATAGAACGGCTTATGCTGAAAATTGCTTCTAATCTGGAAAAATAGAAAACCCGGGCATGCGAAAGTTTGACGCTATGGTCAAGGCTTGTAAGCAGCCCGGCCGTCGTTTGGGGGCGACCGGGCTGGCAGATTACATTGGTTTCATTTTTCGGGTTTCGGGCCGTGAGTCTTCGGCGGCCATCGATTTTTCTTTTTTGAAGCCGTTGAGGAAATCAGCGATCTTGTCTTCGAAGAAGCCGAGCTGGCGTTTTTCCATGGAAGGAAGCCGTCCGCTTTCGTTGCCGATGAAATAAAGAGCCGGCTGAAATTCGAAGCGACTGCGGGTCAAGATAACCGCAAATCCAACAACTTCATCTTCATTGTAAGTAAAGCCTGTTGCTGACAGATCGATGCGGCTGCCGTCGGCGCAGCGCACCGGTTTCCCTTCATTGGGCTCGGCAAAGGGGAAGAAAAATTGCTGACCATCTTCGAGTTCGGCGAGCAGGTCTTTCCAGGTCGGATTTTCTGGATTACCGTGCTTTGGGATATTGTCGTTTTCGCGCCAGATGAAGTCAGAAAGCGTCATGTCAGTAGTGGCGACCCTCTTGTAATGCGCCAGCATGCTTTTCACAAAATCCTGAAAGTCGAAACCGGCCTTGTCAAATTTCCAGGTGATCATATTTTCCTCCATTATTTGCTATACGGCAGTTGCAGCCGTGCTCTCTCAATTTTATGTCGTCGGGTGGGTTTGCTTGCTCCGACCTCTGCAATAAGTTTACGATTCTTCGACAATCTCTGCAACCCATGTTGAATTCTTTTTGTCGTTTTCATGCAACGGGCAATATGCAAAAAATGCTGCATTTTGGGTAAAGCATGAGTAATACTGCCGAAGATGTAATGCCTGAACAACCAGCCTCGGGTGTTAAAGGGTCAGGTATTCGACGATAAAGACTGCCGCTGCCGCACCGAGCGCAGTCTGCAGAAGGCCACGGTTGAAATAGGCCAGCAGAATTGCAACCAGAAAGCCGGTGCCGGCCGAGAAGGTGCTGCGCGTCGATTCCAGTATGGCCGGAAAAGTCATCGAGCCGAGCACCGCGTAGGGAATGTAATACATGAAGGCCTTCAACCGCCGCGACGATAGTTCCCGTCTGAAAAAAACGATGGGAAGCATTCTTACCAGGTAGGTAACGATGGCAGTCACCATAATCACGCCGGTTAAATAACTCATGCGGGTTCCTCATCGACGGTGAAGAGAAAGGCCGCCAGAGCAGCAGTAAAAAGCGTGACGATTATGATTGTCCAGCCGCTCGAAAGAGCTGATATAACAGGGGCGTATTTGAAGATACAGCTCAGGGTAATTGCAATCAGCAGCGTATACAGCACAGGCCGTTCTTCGCGGGCAACAGGAACCGTGATGGCCACGAACATTCCGTAAAGGGTGATTCCCATGGCCGAGACAACCGAGACCGGCATCAGCGAGTTGACGGTTGCGCCCAGAATTGTGCCCAGCGACCAGCCAAGGTATGGCGTGCTGATCAGCCCGGCCATATAGGAAAAACTCACCTTTTCGCCGCGGGTCGAAGCAATGGTGAAGACTTCGTCGGTAATGCCCGCCGCCAGCAGCATTCTTTTTACAAACGACATCTTTTCGATTTTTTGTGACAGAACCAGGCTCATCAACGCGTAGCGGATATTGACGACAACCGTGGCAAGGCCTATTTCGGTAAAAGATGCACAGGCGCCGGCAAGATTGACCGCGGCAAATTGCCCGGCAGATGTCATATTGGTCATCGAAAGGGCGATGGTCGAGAAGACCGGAATGCCGTGTGCAACCGCAAACATGCCAAACGACATCGAAACGACGATATAACCCAGACACACTGGTATCCCGTCGCGCATACCACAAAATAAACTCTGCTTCATTTGAACGATTATCGCTTTGGCTGAAAATGCAGTGACTGTTGCTGTCTGCCTGTTGTAGCAGAACTATCGTTGCCTGTCAATCTGTCACATGTTTTGTCAGCATGTGTTAAAAAAAGCTGCATTTTAAACGGGGCAGGAGTAAGATTAACGAAAACTCTGCCGGGGTGGGGAAATGAGTGGTTCAATTGTTCTACTGGCTTCGTTGTTTCTGCTTATCGCTGCTTACGCTCTTTATGGCCGCTGGGTGGCAAAGAAATTCGGTGTAGACGATACACTGCTGACGCCCGCACATCGCCTGCGCGATGATGGTGATTATGTGCCGGCCCGCGCCCCGGTTCTGCTCGGGCATCATTTTGCCTCGATCGCCGGTGCGGCGCCAATCATCGGGCCAATCAGTGCCGCTGTTTTCGGCTGGGTGCCGGTTCTCTTGTGGCTGCTGCTTGGCGGCATTTTCTTCGGCGCCATGCATGATTTTGCCGCTCTCTTTGTGTCGGTGCGCAATGATGGCCGCTCAATCGGCGAAGTCATCAAGAAACATGTCGGCAACCGCGGCAGCATACTGTTTCTGCTGTTTACCTGGTTTACGCTTGCTCTGGTAATCGCGGCTTTCACAATTATCGTGGCCAAAACTTTCACTACCGTTCCGGCTGCGGCCAGCTCTTCGCTCATGTTTATTCTGCTGGCAGTCGTTTTCGGAATTGCCCTCAACCGTTTTAAAATGTCGCTTGGGCTTTCGACACTCGTCGGTGTGACTGTTCTTCTGGCGATGATCTGGCTGGGGCAGGCATACCCGGTCAGTGCTTCAGAAAGCACCTGGATCTACATTCTGATCGTGTATATCTATTTTGCTTCGGTACTGCCGGTCTGGCTGTTGCTGCAGCCCCGCGACTATCTGAATTCTTTTCTGCTTTATCTGCTGCTCATTACCGGCTTCGTCGGCATGCTGTTCTACAACCCCAAAATCGTCTACCCGGCCTTAACCAGCTTTAAAGTCGATTCGCTCGGTTATCTTTTCCCGATGCTTTTTGTGACGGTGGCCTGCGGTGCCATCAGTGGCTTTCATTCGCTCGTCGCCTCAGGAACCACAGCCAAACAACTTGACCGCGAAAGTGACGGCAGTTTTGTCGCCTTTGGCGGCATGCTGATCGAAACTTTTCTCGGTGTGCTCGCTCTTCTTACCGCCGTAATGCTGAGCGGCGAAACCTTTGCCGCCGACCTGGCGGCCAAGGGGCCGGTCGGTGTTTTTGCCAACGGCATGGCGCAGGCCATCAATGCCATCCCCGGCCTGAAATTCGAACCGGGCGTGCTTATCAGTTTTGTTTCGCTGGTTGTGTCGGCGTTCGCCCTGACCAGTCTCGATACTGCAACCCGCCTCGGCCGCTTCGCCTTTCAGGAACTCGCTGAATTCATGCCGGCCGGCATTCAGACTCCCTTCAAGAACAAACACATTGCTACCATTTTAACCATACTGCCAGCCGCAGCTCTGATGTTCACCGGTCAGTGGGCGGCAATCTGGCCGTTGTTCGGTTCTGCCAACCAGCTGTTGGCTTCGATTGCGCTGCTGAGCATCACTGTCTGGTATTTTCATACTTTTCACCAACGGCCTTTGTTTATCACGGTTCCGATGGTGACAATGTTTCTCGTTACCTGTTTTGCACTGATAAACGTCATAACCGACAATCTCGGCCGGCAGGGCTATATGATGGCCGGTCTCAGCGGCACTCTGCTGCTGCTCGCGCTATTCCTCGCCTGGGAGGCCGCCGGTATCCTTCGACAGAGTCACCCAGCACAGGGCGAAAGGCTGGCGGGCTGAATGGGGCAGTTTCTGGCGGGGCTTGCACTGGTCGATTATCTGCTCATGACGCTATTGGCGTTTTCTTCGATCGAGAATCATGGTCTTGACCGCCTTTTAAACCCGATTCAGACATATCACCCATTCTATTCAGAAGTATTCACGGTCGAAATGATGCTCATTCTTATGAGCATTGTCGGAACTGCGCTGCTTCTGCGCTCAGAAAAAGAGTCTGCTCCCGGCGATGTCTGGCTTTTGCCCGGGCGGGTTGCTGTATTGTTCACGGTTCTGACAGCTCCAGCGCGCCTGATGACCGACGGGCTGATTTCGCCTGACACCGCGTTTTTCGCTCTGGTAATGTTTTGCAGCCTGTTTATCTCGCTGCTGCTGGCAAGATTGCTGCTGAGCGGCTCCAGTGCCACCGGCAGGGAAATTGCCGGCATGCTCGCTGCCATTGCGCTGCTTTTTCTGCTGGCCGAGCCCTGGAACAGCCCATCCCTGAAACTCAGAAATGCTGTCGAAAGCGGCAATGCTTCTGCTTTAACGAGGCTCGCCGGCCAGTATCCTCTGCATATGGCCATGAACTCAAGTCTGTTGAACTTTGCCCTGAAAAAATCCGACCCTGAGATAATTAAAATTATCATTGAAAGAGGCAACAAAAGCTTCGACCCGTCTTACAGCGAAGGCGAAATCTTCGCCCCGGAAAACTTCGAAACCCTTAAATTTCTGAACGCCGCCGGTGTCAATCTGGCGCGCCAGGAAGTGCTGAAAGCCGCCGTTGAATTTTATGCCGAAAGAGCAAATACTGACACCCGGCAATCTTCGACCAGCCCAGTCGATAAAAACTACCCGGTGCTGAAGTGGCTGGTCGATCTTTATAAACAGGCCCCCGAAGAAGAGCGCAAGCCGCGACCGGTAAGTTTTTCCGGCTATGCCAATCTTTTGTGTATTCCGGCCGTCAACGGTGCTGCGGATTTAATGGCCTTTCTGCTCGAACAGGGTTTTGCCTTTGACGAAGAAGTTTTAGAAGCTCTTACAAGAAGTAAAAACTTTGAAAAGCCCGAGTTTCAGCCCATACTGGCAAAGGCCAGTGCCATGGTTTCAGCTCAGAGAACTGCAGCCGCAGTAGAACCGGAAATCCAGGCAGAAATTCTGTTAAAGCAAACGGCAGCATCATCAACGCAAACGGCGCCAATGATAAGTCAGACAGCGATGCCGGCTTCGCAAACAGTCGCGCTCCCAGCTGTTACGCAGGCAGTTTCCTCGAATGCAGTTGCTTTGCCGGCCACTGATTCAGCGACCACGCCACCGATCATATGGCTGCAGCCGGCTTCCGATGGGCTCGATCTCGTTATTTCCAAAGGGGCCAACGTCAAGCAGATGCGCGCTGACAGAGAGAATATTTTTCACTTTGTTGCCAGATACTGGCGGGCGCCGAAAGCACCTGAGGCTTATTATCAGCTCGCTTACTCTGAACTGTTCAAAACGGCCCTGGAACGCCAGGTCGATATTAATCAGCCGAACGTAAATGGCCAGACACCGTTGTGGGTGGCGCTGTCCGAAAATAACTTCAGGGCGTTCAGAAAACTGCTTGCTGCCGGCGCCAACCCCGAAATTAAAGACGCCGGGGGCAAAACCCTTAGAGAATTCTGCCGGGAAAACGGCCGCAGAATAATTCTCAGCCTTCTTGAAGGAGAGACGAAATGACCGGCAGATGCAGACTTATTGGTATTTGTCTCGTAATTGCCGCATTTGTCATGACTGCGACTGCCCTCATGGCGCGCCGGCCCGGGCCTGGCGAAGTTGCAACCCGCAGGTGCCAGGATACTCTTTCGATGCTGCATGATGCGTTCGAAAAACTTTCGCAGACACAGATCGAGACTCTTACCGGCCGACCAGACGGAGTGCAGCCGGTTGACGCCCGGGTGCTGAATTTTCTCATGGCCTGCGACCCTGACCCTGATAACAATGAGCTTTTTGATCAGGTGCTGGATATGGAATCAGGCGTTTCAAAGTGCAGTTATTATCTGATTTTTAACTTTGCGAAGCCCTTCGATGACAACACTTTTGCGGTATGTGACAACAGCCACGGTTTTCAGCGTGATCTGCGCCTGAATTTCGAAGCGACTGCCGGCCCGCGCAGCCGCTTTAAAGATCTGTGTGATAAATTCGAGGTTGCCGGGTTCTATGCTACTTATGCCGCAGAATTTGCCGAAGAAACCGAAGAGGGGAAAAAATTCAAAGCCGCGCTGGCGAATAAGAACGACTTTTTGGAGCTGCTGACAAAATACTGGTGGGTACTGCTGGTCATTGCCTTTTTCGATTTTTACTTCAGCGATCTCAAATATATAAGACATAAGGGTGAGGGGCTCAAGTTCTACTGTTTTGGCCTCTATCTGGTGTGCATGGTTGCAATACTTTCGTATTCGACGATTTATTACACCGGCACTCCGGTGCCGGATCTCAGAGACTTCGGCCATCTGCCGGCCGGTACTTACCCCCGCGAACTGCATACTCTCTCTGACGTGATTCTTTTCACATCATTTGGCTGGTGGCTGTTTTCTATTGTAACAACGGGAATTTCCGGGTTTGAACGCAGCCACAAGCTGCTCGCGCTGTTGTATGTGGTATTGGGGCCTCTGACGTTTGCGTTGTCTGAAAGCCCGTTTGGCGGCATACAGAAACTCGCCTTTCCGATTTTTGGTTCAGTAATGGCTCTGATCGATGTTTTCGTCATCAGAAGCATGGCCCCGGAGAAATCAGAAGACCGGTCTGAAGGCAGCCGAAAGCCTGATTTGAATTCCGAGGCACAATCATCCAGATTCTATGACTGAAACAAATATTTTCAGAACAACTGCTTATCTATCATAAGCAAAAGACAGAAGCGGGCCTGATTGCTCGCCGAAGCCAATCTGCGCGGGGCGTTATTAAAAAGGCTGCGTTTTGTACGCGGCGGTAGTAAGATAAACAAAAAGCAGCAGAAATGGGGAGGAGTTAAGCTATGTGGCCTGAAAAGATCAAGTTCCCGGTGTTTGGTTTGTTCTGCATGACCCTGGGCGGTTTTCTTCTGCATTATCGCGTGCATCCGCCGTCGAAAGATGCTTTTAACCTGATCGGGGTACTGTTTCCTCTTTTCAATACTCTGATTTTACCGTTCATGTTTCTCAACCGCCGCACCATGACCTGGGCTTATCTGATCAACGCCACAAGCGTTGTGGTCGGGGTGTCCGTCATGACCTGGTTTTCAGTGGCTAACTGGAATGAGCCGATCAGCTTCTACACTATTCTGTTCCATTCGACCCTTGCTGACAGCCTTATTCTGATGGGCAAACTGCCGCTCGCGCACGCAATTCTTCTCGACTGGATGGAATTCGAAGAGGGAGCGCAATCATGAAGCAGATTGCCTGCAATAACCAGACGACGGTCAGATGGCAAAAAATCCTGCTGTTGCTGTTTCTGGTCGCTCTGTTCCTTCTGCTTGCCAGAATTGGCGCCCGCCATTATTTTCGCGAAACTGCCGTAGCACCCGGAACTTTTCCGGTAATGGTCGGCCGCGTCTTTGCTCTTTGGGCTCTGGCCCTGATGCTGTTGCAACCGCTGCTGGCAATGCGCTTTCGTATTCTCGACAGGATATTTGGCCTCGACCGGCTGTTACGTCTGCATCGAATGGCTGGTATCGTCAGCCTGACGCTGGCTTTTCTGCACCCGATGCTGATTTATGTCTCTGGTTTGAAGCGTGCCGGGCCGCTTAATATCGGGCAATGGCCTGAAGCTCTCGGGGGAATCGGCCTCGCCGGTCTGTGGCTGCTCATAGTTTCTTCGTGCTGGCGCCAGTTTCTCGAACTGAAGTATGACAGCTGGCTGAAACTGCATCGCTATGCCGGGCCGGTGGCTTTTCTTGCTCTGGTTCATATGTTTGCCATTGAATCGGCGATGCGCAAAGGCTGGCTGGCAGCATTCTGGCTGGTGGCACTGCTTTTGTGGGCCGGGGTAGTGATTGCACAAAAAAAGTTGCGGTCGGGACGTGGCGCTGCCAGTGAGGCCTTTGTGGTTGCTTCAGCTGATGTGGCGGCCGAAAACGTCTGGCGCATCGAATTGAAACCGGCCGGCGAAAATGAAGTTTTTAAATTCATTCCCGGGCAATTTGCCTTTATCAGCTTTGAAAATGAACGGCCCGGGTCGGAAGAACACCCGTTTACCATCGCTTCGGCACCTGCCGGGGCGACCGGTCTGCAGTTTCTTATCAAAGCGAGCGGTGACTGGACAGCGCAGCTTGGCTCTGTCAAAGCCGGTGATCAGGCTCGGGTTTCGGGCCCATTTGGTGTGTTTTCGCCCTGGCGCCACGATGTCAGCCGTCTGCTTCTGATTGCCGGCGGCATCGGTATTACGCCGATGCTCAGCGTTCTCAGGCAGCTTCGCGAAGAAAAGTCTGAGCTCCCGGTTAAGCTGGTTTGGACTTTCCAGAACCGGGCCGGGGCACCCTGCCTCGATGAAATTGCAGGCCTGCACCAGGTTCTTCCCGGATTCGAATTTGTTGCAGTCGCCACCCGTGAAACTTCGGTCGACGTCGAAGCGCACCGCCGGCTTGACAGGCAGGCATTGACGAAAATCATGCCGCAATATCAGCCTGGCACCATGGTTATGGTGTGCGGCCCGGCACAGATGATGCTCTCAATCCGGCGTGACCTGGCGGCCATGGGCTACCCGCAGCAGGCGATTCTCAGCGAGGAATTCGCCTTTTAGCCGAGGTTAGATCGCTCCAGAAGCTGGCTTACGAGAATTTGGCTTTCAGGTGACCGAGGAAATTCTTCAGCACCGGTGGCATGTCGGGGCTGGTCAGGCCGGCTTTGCCCGCCTGCACGGCTTTGATCAGCTGCGCGGTTTCTTCGCATGGGTCGTCGATCGTCTGCAGAATGGCGAAGAGCATAGCCTGCATCTGCGGCAGCTTCAGCATTTCCATGAAAAAGCGGGTCGTGCCGATGAAATTCTGATTGGGCGGTAACGGGTTGTCTTCGCCGGCCGCCGGGCCAAGATTGTTGATGCGTTCCATGACCAGGCGAGGGCGCTGGCCGTAGGGCAGTTTCTTCAGTTCTTCAGGCATGATCGGGGTGCCGATGAGGTAGTCCTGTTTGCCATTCTTATAGGGGAAGTCGAATCTTTCTTCACTCGGCTGGCCTGGCAGACCGCCGACAAAGCGCACCGGCACCAGCGGCATGTCTTTTTCGATGGCCATATCGAGAAATATCGAGCTCAGACGGGTTACTGGCTGGTTAGCGGCCGCTGAGCGCGTACCTTCGACGTGCACAAGCATGGAGGCTTCGGGTTTGCCGGGTTTTTTAAGATTTTCGATCAGTTCGAGCGGGTTGAGGCGATCGAAAAGCATCAGTCTGAAGGGGTGCCCGCTGCCGAGCGAATCTTCGGCAAAGGCCAGTAGAAAGGTGAGCCAGGCGTTGAGGTGGTCGGGCTTGGCAATTGCCTGAACCGGCAGGCCGGTCATGCTGTATGACAGGGTCATGAACAGCGGCGATTCAAGGCCGGTTTGATGATTGGCAAGATACATCAGGGGCCGGGAGCTGAGATTTGCGAATGATTCGGGGCTCTGCACGACAACCCGGCTGACAAAAGTGCCGAAAAGGGCGCCGAGCAGGTCATGAAAGAAGCGATGCATACCGGTGTGTTTGACCAGCAGCCCGCGAATCTGTTTCCAGTTGAGCGAAAATTCCTGGGCGTCATTTTCCGGCAGGTGGTTAAAGGGCAGATTGCGGCAGGCGCCGCTGGCATCGACAACGATGTCGGTGGCTGACAGGCGGGCAAATTGGGCGAACTGTTCGTGCGAGGCTTGGATCTGGTTAGTCTGCGACATATTCACCTTTCGGTTTTGAATTGATTGAGCTACATCTGGCGGTAGTCACGGGCCAGCCCGCCTTCGCCGGTTTCTTTGTAAAGAGATGGCAGGTCGCGGCCGGTCTGTTTCATGACCTCGACCACCTTGTCGAATGATACACGATGTGTGCCATCTGAAAAAGTCGAAAAAATATTGGCATCGAGAGCGCGGGCGGCCGCAAAGGCATTGCGCTCGATACACGGAATCTGCACCAGACCGCAGACCGGGTCGCAGGTCATGCCGAGGTGGTGTTCGAGAGCCATTTCGGCAGCGTATTCGATCTGTGCCGGGCTGCCGCCGAACAGCTGGTTGGCGGCACCGGCTGCCATGGCGCAGGCTACGCCGACTTCGCCCTGGCAGCCGACTTCGGCCCCGGAAATAGAAGCGTTGTGTTTGACAATGTTGCCAATCAGGCCGGCCGTTGCAAGAGCCCGCAGAATGCGTGTGTTGCTGAACTCGCGTGAAGTCTGCAGGTGGTAAAGAACTGCCGGCACCACACCACAGGAGCCGCAGGTAGGTGCCGTGACGATTTTGCCGCCCGAGGCGTTTTCTTCGCTGACCGCCAGCGCATAGGAAAAGACCAGACCGCGTGAACGAAGAGTCTGTGTGTAGCCGCTGGCGCGAACGTAGTATGAAACCGCTTTTTTTCGCAGGTTAAGCGGGCCGGGCAATGAGCCCTCTTCTTCGAGCCCTTTTTTTACCGCTGCTTTCATGGTCAGCCAGACCTCTTCAAGGTAGTCCCAGATGTCGGCCTCTTCACATTCCTGAACGTATTCCCAGTAGCTTTTGCCTTTTTCTTCGCACCAGGCAAGCAGCTCGGTCATGGTACTCATCTCGTAAATTTCTTCGCCTTCGCCATCTTCGACACCGACCGGTTTACCGCTTTCATCGGCAAGGGCGCCGCCGCCGACGCTGAATACTGTCCAGTTGTCGAGCTCTTTGCCGCCCTGATCGAGGGCTTTAAAATTCATGCCATTGGGATGCTGAGGCAGAAAAACTTTCGGTTGCCAGACGATTTCGGTAGGAGCATGCGGCCTGAGCACTGAAAGAATGGCCACATCGGTCATGTGACCTTTGCCAGTCGCAGCAAGACTGCCATACAGAGTGACAACAAAAGACGCGGCACCCGTATGCTGCCCGAAAAATATCTCGGCCGCCTTGCGCGGGCCCATGGTATGGCTGCTTGACGGCCCATTACCGATTCTAAAAAGTTCTTTTAGTGATTTCATTTTTTTCCTGGAGATTTAATAGCATTTTTTTGCAAGAAAAGCCATATGCTGACTATTCAATCAGCTGTACCGCCGGCAGTTTTTCCGGCTGCATCTGCCGGTTCATGCAGACAGCGCAGGCCGGTTTCGACAAGGCGGTCGGCGACCACATCGAGAGTGAAAATCATGCCGGTGTGCTTTTCGATATAATACCAGTTGTGGGTTTCGAAGCGATAGGCATTGTTTTCGCCGGCCTGAATGACAAAATAAGTGCGGCCGTCGATTGTTTCGCTGCCTTTTTCCATGAACGAGCGCGGGCATTTGCGGCCAGCTGTCTTCAGGGCCAGAAGCAGTCCGTCGAGCGCGTCAGTGTAGTTCTTTATCTTTGTGAGCGGTGCCACCGCCGCCGGAAAAGTGGCGACTACAGCAGTCTGGCTTTTTTTGCCGGGCGGCGGTCTTTTGATTTTGTCGGCAATCTTCTGCAGGCCTGATCGGTTATCGGGGTCGCTGATGCGGCTGATGACGTCAGCGGTTATTTCTGGGCCGGCAAAGGCAAAAAACATCTCAGTGACTGGCGGAACAGGGAATGGGAACGGCAGTCGCTGGTCGATACGCTGGCCGTTGTTTATCAGTTCGACAAAAAGGTCGGCTTTGTTACGCATCATTGTTAAACGTATTTCGGGCCCCAGTTCAGCCACGTCTGCGCGCTTGCTGGCATTCATGGCGACAATCAGATAACCCTGACGTTTCGGTTTGAGCCCGGCGGCAAGCAGCGCGCGCAGCAGTTCAAGGTCGCCACTCTGCAATGCCAGACCGATCAGATCGAACCCGAGCTGGTCGAAACCTTTGCGCTCCTTGCAGGTCATGGCATTCAAAGCTTCAAGGCACTGCGAATTCGAAGCCGCCTCAAGCAGCAGCGGCAGGCTCTGGCTGGCGCCCGCAACAATCGCCAATGAGAGAGGGTTATAAAGCATCGTCGGCTGACTGGCGTAGAAGCGGAACTGGTTGTCTGAGCCGACTTCGCAGCGCCAGGCAGTTTCTTGGTCGAGTCTGATGCGGCGTTTGATGAATTCTGCCACCGTTGCGCCATCGTCGCCGGCAATTGCTGTGAACAGTGATTCAAGCTCTTTGTTTTCTTTTTCAACAGGCAGCGCTGAAAATTCTGAACCCGTATCAGCGGCAGAGGCCGTCGCGGAAACGGGAACTGTGGGCATGGCAAAATCGTCAGGAGCCGTATTGTCGAAGTCAGAAGTTTCTGACGCCTGCCGCTCAGATGTTTCCTGTTCGATTCTGACCAGTCTTTCCATGCCGAAAAAGCCGGCCAGAAGAATCGCAAAGCTCAATACAAAACTGAGAATAAAATATTTCATACCAGATTATAGCGAATGACGGCAAACCATGCAATTCATATAAGACGCTGGGCTAGTCGCGGAGCTCGTAGAGCTCGTAGATGTTGTATTCGCGGGCCTTGCCCTTCAGTGAGCAGCGGCGCAGAAAGTTGACGCGCCCCTTGCCCTTGAGAAGGCGCATTGTCGAGCCCGAAATGATAAGGCCGCTGCTGCTTTCGATAGCTTCATTCTTCAGTCTGGCGGCCAGGTTTACCTGGTCGCCGATGACCGTAAAGTCGAGTTTGCCGGTGTATGAGCCGATTCGCCCCGAAATGACCGTGCCTGAAGCAATGCCGGCGTAGATATCGAGATTATGCCGGCGCATTTCAGCTGCCAGTTCGAGAGCGGTGCGCGCGGCCCGCAGCGCATGTGATTCTGTCTGCTCTTCGTTTTCACGAAAAACCAGCATCAGCGTGCTGTCGATAATCTTGTCGATGGTGCCGCCGTGTTTTTTTACCAGCTGGTCACCGCAGGTGATGAACAGATTGATCAATTCAACTGTCTGTTCTGGTGTAAAACCGGCGGTCAGCTGTGCATAATTCTTGAGCGCGGCAAAGATGATCGTGGCTTCAAGATATTCACCGCCAGGGGCCATGCCCTGTTCCTGTGACATCTCTATCTGCGAAATCGCATCTTCAGATACGTAGTCGCTGAGCATGTTGCGCTGCTGCAGGCCGACAACCAGCTCAGAAAAAGCCATGTTAAGACTTTCGAATTCATCGCCCGAAGTCAGCTCAAGGTTCCAGACATCTTTGCCGCGCGCAATCTGCTCTGCGCTTCTGGCGAGCTCGCGCACCGGGTGCACGAAAAAATATTCGAGCAGCTGACTGACAAGGTAAAAAACCACGAGCAGGTAGATGAAGAGGCCGGCTGCAGTTGTTGCCCAGCCACCGGCAGCATCTGCAGCCGTCACCATGGCAACGACTACATGCGGAACATTATGATTGTAGCGGCTGATCAGATAGCCGCGAACGGCATTTCCCTCAGATAAAACGGTTGTCTGCGAAGAATCGGTACGCGAAGCTTTTTTCATCAGAGGTTCATTGACATAACCGCTGCCGGCCCAGGTCCTGCCCGCGCCGGTTCTTTCGGTCGGGAAAAAGGCGTATTTAACCGAGAAGCCACCGTAATCTTCGGTGAAGCTGCTTTGCGCCAGAGAAGTCTGTGCCGTAAAAGAGGCCAGAATCGGGCCGGGTTCGAACTTGCCGCCAAGAATGCCCATCAGACTCGTGGCATCTTTATTTCTGGTGTAAAGCTTATACATTGAATACCAGATAACACTCGAAGTCTGGTCGACATAATACAGCTGACCGTTGGTCATCATTGACTGGGCAATCGAGGCATTTCTGATCGGGTTTCCGGCGATCATCAGAATATCCTGTCGCGTGCGGTTAAAGATTGGCTCAGGCTCAAGCAGCAGGTCTATCGCGTGCCTGGGCAGAAAACGTTCGATCATGCTGAGAGTGCTGTTTTGATTGCCTGGCGAAGTCCGATCAGGAAACTCGACAATCTGAGATTCTTCCGGGCGATGCATGGCAAGAGCGGTCACGGGCATCTGCCGGCCTATCATATCGAAAAATCTGCCGGTAGCCGCCGGGTCGTTGAACAATGCCGGGTCGACCTTTTTGCCAAAGGCTATCAAAGTCTTTTCGAGCGTTTCCATGTATTGTTTCAGCTCGTTGCCAAGTTGTGTCAGTCGTATTTCAACATGCAGCAGCAGGTTCTGGTGCGCCAGAAATCTGTCATACTGCTGATGCAGATAAAACCCGATGCCAAGAAACGCAAAAGGAAACAGTGACACCAGCATGACACTCGCAAGAATACGTCGCTTGAAGCTGATGTCGAGGTTGATGCCGAAAGTCAGCATATGCATGAGTTGAACCAGCGACAGCATGAGAACAAAGCGGGCAAACATGCCGATATTTTTGCGCAGTGCCTGAAAATCATGCTGAAAGACGCTTGTCGGCAGATGATACTCGATAAATGGCACCGCAAAATCTTTCTCTCGCTGGTTCAGCATAATGGCGCACTTGTGCAGCCAGCTCCTGACAAAACGCTGGTCGGCCGGCGAAGTAATGATCAGCCGGTCTGCGAGCCTGGTGATACCGGAAAAAAATGCCAGCGGCATTAGGCGCGCTTTCTGAATGTTGATTTTCTTTTCTTTAAGCCTGAAACCTGGGTGGGTCTTTTTGATGTCATTATAAATGGCAGCAAAAGACAGATCGCGGCCGCGAATGACTGCCAGACAACCCTTCTGACCAGCCTGCGGCTGTCTGAATTCAAACCAGGTAAAATAAAGCTCGCCGCCAAAATCGACCGAAAGATTCATGGAAACCTGCCCTGGTCTGATGTTGACCGAGGTCATGGTTTTGAACATCTGCTGCACCTGCAGCGAGTTGCGCAGCTTTTCCTGCCCTTCGCTCTGAGCTCCGGTTGTCCTTGTGAGGTAGTTTTCGGCGGCAAGATTTTGAATCAGTTTTCGGAAAAGGGCCAGCGGCGGCATCTGCCGCTTCAGATCAGGCGGGCTGAACCGGCATGGCGTCAGCTGACCCGATTGATTATCGAGAAACACGTATAACAGGCCGTTGCCGAAAATTTTCGCGTCGATGGCGGCCTGCAGCCTCTGAAGATTCTGGGCATCTGCCGGCAGAATGAGATTTTCAAGTTCGGGCAGTTTTGCTTCAAGATGGTTCTCGATAACCAGAAGATTGCGGCATTCATCGATGTTCTGGCGAGCGATTGCCATCTGTTCCGGCTCGGCAAAGACTGAATATTCCGCAAGAAAGAAATCGAGAGCGAGAAGCGAGCCGACCACCGGTAGAACCAGGACCAGCAGCCAGGCTGACAGCAGCGCTGCTGTCGATATGCTTATCGAACGTGCAATCTGACCTTTTGTTTCAGCACTCATCGAGCAGCTCCCAGCTTTCCGCGTCATGCTGGCGCAGAGCGAAATCACTATGTAATGCCGCTCTTGTCGTGCTGCAGACGAGAATTTTGCTTTCGGTACTGATCGTGCGGGCTTCGAGATGCGCGGCCTGTTCGGTTACCCGGCCGATGATGGTAAAATCCTTGCGGCCGGTACGGCTGCCAATGCTGCCGGAGATCGCCAGACCGGTCGCGATGCCGATGCCGTTTTCGAGAGCAAAAAGGCCCTGCCGCGCCCTTTCCTGATTCAGTTCTCTGAGCTTGCAGCGCATCGCCATGGCAGTCTGGCAGGCCCGACAGGCAGTATTCTCCAGACCCGGGCCTTCGTAAAACACGATCTGAATCGCATCGCCGATATACTTGTCGATAACTCCGTGATACTGGCTGATCGCTTCTTCCATGGCGGTAAAATAGGTGTTGAGCAGATCGACGACCTCAGATGGCGCAAACTTTTCGCTCAACGAGGTAAAACCTCTGATATCAGAAGCAGCAACGCTGACAATCTGCTTTTCGGTTCGAGTCGCTGTCCCTTCGGCTCTATTTTCGACTTTTTCGAGCAGTCGGGCCGAAACCAGGCGTTTGATCATTTCTCTCTGCTTCAGCGCGGCCGACATTTTGTTGAAGGCCGAGGTTATCTGGCTGAACTCGTCGCCCGAAAATCTGGCGATCTGAACCCCATATTCTTCGCGATCAAGCCTTTTAACGCCTTCTGAAAAGATGCCGACCGGTTTGACGATAAACTCGGCGAACAGCAGCGACAGAACCATGATTACCAGAATGCCATAGCCTGCCAGAGCCGGAAAAATCATGCCCAGAACCAGTTGGCCGATACCGCGGCCGCGGCTTCGGCCGGTCGCGGCAAACAGAGCCGCTTTCTGCGGCCGATGGCTCCAGGCCCAGACTTTGGCGCCACTTTCGGAATGAAAAATGAGACTGCCGGTGTCGCGGGTTTCCATGGCCCGGTTGAAAATTTCGAGCATTTCATCATCAGTCTGGTTGTGCCCCGGCCAGGCATGCATGCTGAGCTCGCTCTGCCGGCGCAGCCTGGCTGCCAGTTCGATGTCGCAATAACTATCGCTTTCAGCAAAACGTGCTTTCCAATCTTTGGAAAATTCGCCCAGGTAGGCATGAGTGTAGAAATCGCCATCGTTAGTTCGCGGGTAAGCGAAAACGTAGCCCAGCCCGGGGGATTTTGCCAGTATAACCGAAGCCCGGCTTGTCTCCAGGGTGTGCGCAATATCCCGCTGCATGGTTGTTTCATGGGGCAGTGCAGCTTCTTCGCGTTCAGGGGTTATGTAATCTTCAAAGATACCCAGGGTGAGGGTGTTCGCCAGAGCGTTTCCCTGTTGTTTGAGCAGACCGAGGCCGGCAAGATATTTTGGCAGAATCACGTTCAGAAGTTTGTGCGAATCGCGCTCAAGTGGCCAGAAATTCCTTGAAAAGTGCAGAATTGTGCCGTCCTGCGCTATCCAGCTGTGATTGTCGGTCAGCGATTGCAGCCAGAAAAGGTCGTCATCGGCGCGCGCCAGAATCACTGCCGGGTTCATGACTTTGCCCTTGTAATCTTCGATTCGGCGTTTGATTTCGAGCATCGCCAGCTGCTGATGCATGTCGTTTTCGTTGTCGTACATCACGAATCTGCCGATCAGGTCCTGGGTTTTTTTCAGCACATGGTTTTCAATAATGCGGTCTGAGCCCTGCAGGCTGATCACGGTCAGCAGACCGGTGCCGGCTGCCGGAATAAAAATGATCACAGCCAGCAGCAGCAGCAGCTTTCTTCTGATCGCCAGGCGCAGATTCAGACCAAACAGCCAGTAATGAACGGCCGCCATCAGGTAGCCAAGAAAAAGCAGCCCGCCCGCCAGCCTGAAAATCTGCAGATCGTTCCGCATCTCGATGACTTCGACTGGTGCTCTGGCCCGCAGACAGAGACTGAAGTCGTCTGCGACCCCGGTGGCCTTTTCCCCGTGATATCTTTTAAAAAAGCTGATATGGTTGAGAAAGTCGGTTGGCGGCTGGCAGTAGTAGGCCAGACCGGCGTCGGTTTCACGAAAGCCGTTCTGCTGGTCTGGCATTTTCGCAAAATCTGCTTCAAACTGTTTAGAAGCCTCATTCAGCGCATTTTGAAGTATGTTTTCCGGTCTGATTGAAGACTGAAGAATGCCGATCATGTATGAACCATGAATATTTCTGCGACTGATGCAGTTGTAGGCATAATAATACATCGACTGCCGGCCGAAATAGTCGGTGAACATCTCTTTAACCGTGCCGTGCGGCAGAATATAGTCACTGTAACGGTTCAGATACTTGAACTCAAGGGCCGAGCCATTGTCGAAGCCGAAATTGATCATCTGTCTGGTCAGCGCGCTGAAAGACAGCTCCGACCAGCTCTGCTGGTAATATTGCTCGTAAAGCCTGGTGCTTACCGCAACCAGCCTGTAAGTCATGGCGATCGACAGTTTGTCGGGCTCTGGGCACTGCCGGTGCAGTTCATCGGCAAACCAGTAAAAAATTTCGGCAAAGGCCGGGCCGGTTACCGTTATAAACAATGGCTCGAGCTGCCGGGCCCGCAGCCCGCCCAGTAAGGTTGTCGGCAGGCGGGTGTCGAAGATCTCACGGCCAAAATCACGCTCAGGCAACATGCGGACAATTTCAGAAGTAATCTCAGGCAGCAGTTCGCCGTGAACTTTTCTGATCGTTTCTTTTACATAACTGTCAGGCCGCATCAGACCCTTGATTCTTTCCGCTTCCTGCAGGATTTTTTCGCGCAGCAGAGCCATGGCGGCATCTTCGGTTCTTTGCCTGGCGGCATTCAGAAGATTGTTGAAGAACAGCAACGGCACCGCCAGCACTGTCAGGCCGGCCAGCAAAAGAATGACAAGGCGGGTTTTCATCTTTTCAGATCCATACGGCAATTCGTGTCCACAAAGCATTTTATCATCATTCAACCGCAACGGTAAAACTATGTTACCCGGGTGGCGTTTTGTGCGTAATACATACTCAACATCATTCTGCTGATTGTTAATGAATGACCGAGCGTGCTAAATTTATGGCAATGCAGAAAAGCGATCTTGCGCAAGGATACTATCAACGGTTCCCGATTCTTTCATGGCTTGGGATCATCTTTTGCTTCGTCCTTTTTCCGGCCGGTCTGGTCAATCTGGGGCTCGACCATCTTTTCGAAACAATGTCGGCCAACAACCGCGAAGAAATCGCCGGCAGAATGGAAACCGCCCTTAAAACCGTCGAGCTGTTCAGCGATAACGAATACTTTGCCCATCATCTGCTTCTGCAGATGAACCAGCAGGCGATAAACGCAGCAAACCCGAAGGCTGCTCTGGGGCAGGTGAAAAACCGCCTTCAGAGACGATTTCCCGGTGCTTTCACCTTCATCTTCTGGGATGAAAAGGGCGACCTGATCAGAGAAATTTCTGACGAAACATCGTTCGGTTACATCATCAAAAAGACCTGGCAGTTTCTTAAAAAAGCTTCTGAACTGCTTGGGCGCTGGGATGAAACTTATGAAAAAGTTAGTCTCGGTACTCTCGCCGATGTCGAAAAAGAGTCGAAAATTCTACGCAATTTTCTCGGAAAACTGCTGGTCAGCTACCAGCTGCGCTATCCCTGGCTGAGCGGCCAGCTTGGTCGGCCGCTGCAGACCGCGCCACCGGGCCCAAGAAGCCGCATCTGGTATCGCATCAACGATCGCTTCGGCTTTCTCTGCTTCATTAATAATGACTTTATAAAAAGTCGTGCCGGCAGCGAATTTGCCGTCAACAGGATTCGCCGTGAAATGCCCGAATTCTCTGTGCATGTTTCTGACTACCCGGCTTCTGAAGAATTTTTTCCGCCTGCCGACCCTGCCCGAGCACCCAAAATGGTTCTGGCCCTCAGCCGCTTCGAGGCTATGAGTCCGGCCAGCTTTGAGGTTTTTGACGATATTCTCGTCGGCTGTCGCCTGATTAATCAGAGCCAGCGGGCAGTGTGCTGCTGCCCGGCCGATCTGCTCTTTTCTCCTGAGAAGGCCAGGTTTGAATACCTTGGCCGGAGCGCCAGACTGCTTCTGCCCCTGTTTTTTATCTTTCTTGTCTGGTTCAAAACCAGAAACACCGGTTTCGTATCGATAAGATTCAAGCTGGTGCTGATTTTTTGCTACGCCGGCGGCATTCCGCTGCTTATTATGGGCAGTGTCGGCATCGAATACCTCGACCAGAAAAAACTGCAGCTGGTTTATGAGGCACAGACCCGTGGCATCAACATGCTTTATGCCATAGACAGACATTTTCAGGTTTTCCTGAGCGACCAGGCGAGCTATCTGGCAGAGCTGATCAAAAAGTACAATGCTGAACATGCTGAAAAAATTCTCGAATCAGCTGTTTTAAACAGAATTCGCGACAAGCTTCTCAGCGAAAACCGGCCAGAGTCTATCCAGATATACAACGAGAAGGGCGCTGCTCTGGTTGCCGACAGCCACCGCACCATTTTTTCCGATTATACGATTTCGAGCCAGATCGCCATCGAAGTTATGCGTTCTGCCAAAGAGAGTACCGTTTTCGGTAAAGAGCCGTTTCTCAGTGGTAAATTCGGCATCGACGCCTTTTCGAGAAAAAAAGAAATTTCGACGCTCGGCCTTGGCATGCATGAACTCTATTTCTTTTTCGATTTTCTCGGCCGCTTCGGAAGTGAAGGCAGGCAAGCCATGCTGCAGCTTTTCTGGCGCCGCGAAAAAATGCAGCGAAACTATTTCGAGCACTTTCATTCTGAAACCCTCGCCGGCAATATTCCTGGCGGGGCGGAGGTTGCCGCTTATTACCCGGTTGAGGATCTCATTTTTTCTGCCCACCCTGAAGACAGTGGTCTGAGATCGCTTTGTCAGAGTGCTTACGCAAGCCTGATTCTGAGAAAGAATTCTCTGTTGCTGAAAACCGGCGAATATTCAGCGGTTGCGATGCGCGGCATGAATCTCGACCGCATGTGTCTTCTCTTTCTGACGCCAATGGCCGGCATTGAACACGCCATCGGGGTTATGCGCCTGCAAATGCTGGCACTGGCGGTCATTTTTCTGCTGATGACCGTGCTGATGTTTCGTTTTCTTGCCAACCGCTTTCTGACGCCGATCGGCGAGATCAATAATGCTATCCGGGCTATCAACGACCGCAATTTTTCGTTTCGTCTGACCATCGATTCAAGCCGCGAATTCAGAGAACTGGCTACGACCTTCAACGCCACTCTCGAAACTCTGCGTGACCTCGAAACCGCCCGCATCGTTCAGGAAAATCTTCTGCCCGAAAAGGAAACAGTTCTCGGCAGTCTGCGGCTGGTCGCGCGTTCACAGGCCTTTTCCCGGATCGGCGGCGACTACTTTGATTTCTTCCCGATATCAGATAATACCCTCGGGGTTTTCATCGGCGATGTTTCGGGGCACGGCATTTCGGCGGCTTTGATTATGGCAATGGCGAAAGCTACCCTGATTTCGGTTAAAAACAGCTTCTCTGACGGTGAAAAGCTTCTCGATGCTCTTGATCAGATGCTGGCAATGAACCGCACCCGGGGCACCCGCGAATACATGACCGGCCTTTTTATCACCATCGATTCTGATACCGGTAGCTGCCGCCTGATCAATCGCGGCCATTGCATGCCGATTCTGGTCGGGGTCGGCGGCCAGACTGTCGAGCATATCAGGTCAGGCGGGCTGCCGCTTGGCTATAACCGCCGCGGCAGCAGTCAGACAGTTGAATTCTGTCTCGGGCCCGACGAAACTCTCTGCCTTTATACCGACGGAATAGCCGAAGCATGTGGCCAGAACGGCGATGCGCTCGGTTATGAGGGTTTCAGGCTGATGCTGCAGGCGGGCTGGCACCCGCAACCGGAACAGTTCCTCGAAACTTTGCTGCAGAGTCATGCAAAATGGGCACATCAGCAGGATGACGATCAGACGGTCGTACTGATCAGACGGAGCGCTGAATGTTAAATACCGTAAAGAAAGCAAAATCAGGCACATTCTCAGGCTATCTGCCGGCAGTTGCTGCTTTGCTGGTTTTTTATCTGATCGTTTACTTCGGTTTTGCCTACTACAACGAGCGTTATCAGACTTTTCAGCTGAGTGAATTTTCGCGCCGATCTTCAGATATGCTTGAAATGTTGAATGGTAATGCCGATGTTGAGCATTTTCTTATCAGAACTCTTACGGCCAGCTTCAAGGCATCCTCTGACTATCGGGTTTTTCTCGACAGACTGCGGGTGTTAAGAAAAGAATCAGGCGAGCGACTGACATGCGTTGTCTGGAACACTGACGGTAAGGTTGTCGAGAATGATCATTTCGATCGCAGTGAAGTTCCTGAACAGTTTCTTGAGGGAATCTACCGCGATATTAAAGATATTCACAGTCAGGCTGACAATTATTCCGGAGCTGGTCTGGAAAGGCTGCAAAAAATTCTTGGGCCGCATCTGAAGCTTACTAAACTCCTTGCTTCACTGAACTTCGGGCACGTCAGATTTCTGCAGCCGGATGCTTCGGGAAAACGCCCTGAATTTTGGCTGGCTTCGGGTAACAGCTTTCTGGTAATGGTCTTTTATGAGCGGAAAAACGCTGACGAAGACTTTGGCTTAAGAAGTCTGGTTAAAGAGTCTGCCGGTCATGATATCCGTCTGGGCTTTTTTCACAGCAACGGTCACGGAGGCTCCGGTCTGAATGTCTGGCTGGAAAGAGCGGTGCGGCAGAACGATCTTGAAGGCCGTTCGGCTGCTATCATCGACGGAATTATGGTTTCCGGCAGAATAATATCCGGAAAGAAAGTTCTGGTTGCTTATAAACGTTTCATACCTCTGCTCGAGCCTGGCAGGCTGACCTGCCTGCTTGCTCTGATCGGTTTTTTTGCGCTGGCGCTGGTCGTAAAAGAGGCTGGTTTCAGGCTCGATCATCATTCGGTTAAGTTGCAGCTGCTGCTGATGTTGCTGGTTACCACTGGCCTGCCTTTTCTGCTGCTTGCCATCGCCGCTTCTGACCATGTGGCCCGCAAGCGCACGGCTTTGATAGAAGAGGCCTATCAGACCTGTATCGGCTATATTCAGCATGTTGATCGCCGCAGCCAGATAATCAACTCAAATATCATCAACCAGGTCAACCGTCTGCAGAAAGATATCAGAAGTATGCTGCCCGGCCGCTTCGGCGCCTATGAAATGCATGCCCTGATCAAGGGGAAGCTGCAGGATTCACTGCTGGACTACAGGCTGGTTGCCAGTTCGCCGCCACAGGTAATGAGCGAGCTGGGCGTGCTTCAGGGCAGCCGCTTTGCTCCTTTCAACCGCATGGATAAGCCTATGAGTAAAGTTCTGATCGATCTCAAAATTTCGCGTGATATTGCCGCCAGCTATCTTTCTGAGATGAATAACCGCGCCCCGGCACAGAATATGACCGAAACCGAGCTGATGGCAGAAATGGTCTATCAGCGGCCATTTCACGAAATCATCCAGAGCATGATGCTGGCCACCGACAAGGTTTTCCGTCTTGGTCTGGTCGATCGCACCAGTCCACTTCTGGTAAAACTGATTTCTCTTAACCGCGATCATATTATCGATTACTTTCTCATGATTTTTTTCCGCAACGGCACTCTGCAAAGGGAATTTCTCGAACGTAATTTTCATTCTCTCGAACGCAACCAGCTTGGGCTTAAATTCATGTATTCTGACGATCTTTTCTTTGGCCCTGAAGCCAAGCCGATCATAAGCAGCAGCTGGTTTTCAGGCATTTACTTGAAAACGCGCGAACACCCTGCAGTAGAGCCTTGCTTCACGAGCATCGACGGACATGACTATGTTTACGCCGGCATGCGCGGGCAGAATCTCGACAGTTTCACTCTTTATGCCTTTTACCCGCTCGCCAGAATCGAAGCACAGATTGCCGAAGAAAAGCAGTTTCTGGTAAGTGCTGCAATCATTACCCTGATTATGCTCGCCGGTCTTGGGTTGATTTTCTCTGCCAGTTTTGTCATGCCGCTGACGGCTTTGCAGACTGGTGCCATTGCCATCAGGCAGAGGGATTTCGCCTTCAGACTGAGCGGGCTGGCAAATGATGAATTTGGCGAAATGGCACGAATTTTCAACTCCAGCATGGCTGATTTCGAAGAATTGTCGCTGGCCGGAATCGTTCAGGCACGCCTGCTGCCGCAGCAGGGCATTTCAGACAGCCGGTTCGACCTTTTTGGCCGCAGCATACCGATGACCGAGATGGGTGGTGACTATTTCGACTACTTTCAGACCGATGAAAATCGTCTGGTGATTATGGCTGGCGACGTGGCCGGTCATGGGGTAGGGGCTTCGCTGATCATGGCGATGGCCAAGGCAGGGGTCCTGCGCTGTTCCGACTGCCTCGACAACCCGGCCACCGTTCTGGCCCGCCTGCACCAGATTATTTTCGCCTCGCGCAGTCGAGCCCAGCGAAAGGTTATGACCTTTCAATATCTGTATTACAACCCCGCAGACGGGGCCGGGGTCTATGCCAATGCCGGCGCCTGCTCACCGGTTCTCGTCGACCCCGAAAAGGGCACGACTCATGAAATTACTTTACAGGCACCGGTTCTCGGGGGTTTCAAGAAATCGAGTTTTGCCAATCTGAACCTGCAGCTGCAGCCCGGCCAGGCTGTCATTTTTTACACCGATGGTATGGTTGAAACCATGAATCCCGCCGGCAAAGAAATCGGTTACGAAGGCCTCAAACAGATTTTGCTCGCCGCCTACGACACAGACGCCAGGCGTTACTACGACAACATCTACCAGAAATACCGCGAATGGCTCGCCGGTGGCCAGCCGCAGGACGACCTCACTCTGATCATCCTCATTCGCCGTCATTGAGCGCCGAATAACCGAAGAAAAACTTATTCGCAGCGGATTAATTGGCATAAACTTCCTTCTGTCGGTGAAAAGCCTTTAATGGCGAATATGGCCGCGTGGTTCTGTGAGAAGCCCCGAACCCGGAAGCTTAATGCCTTGTTCTGCTTATCGAGCAATTAATAAGGTTTTTTACGGCCAGGTCTGATAAAATAAAGACTTCTGCCAGGTGGAGGCAGACTTGCTTTTAAGCCTGCCGATTCATTTTCGACCCATAATATTGATGCTTTAGAAGGTAAAGAATGCAAAAATTGCGAAAATTAATCATATTTATATGGTTTGTTCTAGTCTGTTCGGCTTTGCCGGCCGCCGGTGACCAGCTGCCCACGGCGCCGTTCGTGCTGCAGTTTGTCGACGCGGCAACGGGGCGGCCGGTGCCGCTTGTCGAGGTCGAGGCTTTCAACGGCCTGCGTCTGGTCAGCGACAATCTTGGCCATATCGCAATTACTGAACCCGACCTGCTCTGTTCCAGATTGCGTCTGGTAATTCGCGGCAACGGCTATCGCTACCCGCAGTTCGATTTGCTCGGAGAACGGGCGGTCAGTCTGCAATATGAGCCAGGGATTTGTCAGCAGATCAAACTTGAACGCACCGCCGCCGCCGAACGTCTGTACCGAATCACCGGCGCCGGTCGCTACCGCGACTCAATGCTCGCTGGCGTGCATGATAAAACTATCGATAACCGTCTGATCGGAAATGTAATCGGCCTTGATTCAGCTATTCCGGTCAGGTGGCACCGCCGGCTTTTCTGTTTCTGGGGCGATACTCTATGCACCGATCGACTGAATCTCAGTGGCTCAGGTGCTATAATAGAGCCTGGCAGGTCTCCGGAAGTGCCGCCTGAAATTCAGTATTTTTTAGACAAAGAGGGCTATTCATCGCCGATATTCGATACCGGCTCCCCTGGTTTTGTCTGGATAGAAGCGGTGCTGCCGCTGAATTATGGCCGGCATGGCGAGGTGCTTGCCGCTCGCTACGTCAAACACAAAACTCTTGAAGAAGCGGTCGAGACTGGTTTTGCCATTTTCCGCCTGTCGCAAGGCAAGTTCACTATTCTCAGAAGATTCAAATCCGGTCGTCAGCATAAATCTGCGCATGCAGTGCCGATTGTGCAGAGCGAAAAACCACGCTGGGCGATTCAACCATGGGAAATCACCGAACCCGAACTGAAGAGTTTCATGAATCCCGATTCATACCTGAATTACAGCTGTCTCGAAAAAGCTGATAAAAAAGCTGAGCTGCAGATCGAAGGTCGGCAATACCGCGTGCGTCGCGACCGTTCCGGCCGCCCGCTTTTTTCCTGGGTGCAGGGTGGGGTGCCGTGCCACCCGTCGCAGCAGAAGATTCTGCGTCAGGCCGGCCTGCTGAAACGTGACGAAAGCTGGCTGCAGCTGACCGAAGTCGGTTCGGGTAAAACTTCGCCTGATTTCAGCGGTTCGATCAGCTGGAACAATTTCAGAAAACGTTGGGTTATGATCTCACAGGGGCATACCGGCGAAATCTGGTATGCCGAATCCGACACCTTTACCGGCCCCTGGCTCTACGCCAGGCGGGTTGTCGAGCATGATACATACAATTTTTACAATCCCGTGCACCATCGCTGGTTTGATCGCAACGGTGGACAGACAATATATTTTGAAGGCACCTATACATCGTTTTTTACCCGCGATGGTTACAAAACACCAAGGGCTGATTACAACCAGGTGATGTATCGTCTTGACCTGAGCCACCCGCATCTGCTGCTGCCGCAGCCGATTTATCGGGTCGAAACCGGTCCGGACAGATGGCGTCTGCTGAGCGGCCAGCAGGTTGCAGCTGCACATCTCTGGTCGAAGGTGCAGCAGATTGAATTCTGCGCTTTCACCGGTGACCTCGATGGTATCGCCGGCCTGCAGCCGGTTTATGATCACGCACAGGAAAGCGACCGCGGGCCCGATCTGCAGTCTGGTAAACCTGGGCTGCAGCCTGACAAAAATGGCCGTGAACCGGTTTTTTATTCATTGCGCAATGCTTCGGCAGCCGCAGAGCTTGCGATGTCGGCCGATCTGGTTAAAGCAGAGAGCTTTGGTCTGATTTTTCCCGCCACCAGCCGGTTACTGACCCTGTCACCCGAAATCGCCCCGAGATGAGCAGAAACGCCGAAAAGCTTTTGAAGACGAGTTTCCCGCCGGTTGCCCGGGCCGATGCCGAAATTCTCGTTCTCGGCTCGATGCCCGGCGAAAAGTCGCTCGAAATGCAGCAATACTATGCGCACCCGGCAAACCTGTTCTGGAAATTCATGGCCGAAGCCCGCGGTCTGCCGCAGAACGCAACCTACCAGGAACGCCTTGCGGCGATGATCGAAGCCCGGGTCGCGTTATGGGATGTTCTGCACCAGTGCGAGCGCGCGGGCAGTCTCGATTCAGATATCAGAACCCATAGCGAGCGCCCCGGCGATATCGCCGGTCTGTTACAGAACTGCCCGCAGATCAGGCGTATCTGTTTCAATGGTCAGAAGGCTGCTGCCGCTTTTCGCCGGCATATACTGCCACATCTGCCTGCCGGCAGAATGTTTGAAATGCTGATTCTGCCGTCAACCAGCCCGGCAAATGCTTCACAGAAGCGCGATGAAAAGTTCAGAGTCTGGGCAGAAAAAGTCTGGCTGGCGACTGGCGATTGCTGAAACTGCTCAAATCATCAGCGCTAGAATCTGAGCGGCGCTCATCACTTCGATCTGTGTGGGTGTGAAGGCGGCAATCTGCGATGTGGTCAGCGCTGCAAGTTGATCTGTAGTCAGGCCGGCCTGAATCTGGCTGGTAGTCAGAGTTATGAGCTGAGCAGTCGAAAGGCCGGTTATCTGTGCCGTCGTCAGGCTGTTGAGCTGTGGTGCTGTCAGTGCCGGAATCTGACCGACTGACAGGGCGGCGAGCTGCGCGGTCGTCAAAGCCTGTATCTGGGCCGTCGAGAACTGCGCGACCTGATTGGTGGTAAGGCCGGCAATCTGCTCGGTTGTCAGGGCTGCGACCTGTTCGGTTGTCAGAGAGTCGACGTAAGAATTTTCTATATTGATGGTTCTGACCAGAATGCGTGCCTTGACCTGCTCGGGCGTCAGCGCCTGAATCTGCTCGGCAGTCATCGCCATCAGCTGATCATTGGCCATATGATATATCTGTTCAGTGGTAAAAGACTGAATCTGTGTGGTAGAAAATACCGTCATGCGTTCAGGGCTCAGCGTCGCAATCTGGCTGGTTGTCAGAGCCGCAATCTGCCCGCTGGTAAGGGCGCTCAGATCAGCATTGTCGAAAGTGGCGAACTGGCTGCCGCTGAGATGCTGCAACTGCTCGCCGGTAAGGCTCTGAATCTGGGTTGTAGAGAAAAGGGCAAAGTTCTCAGCTGAAATGGCTGCGAACTGGCTGGTCGTTAGACCTGCAATCTGGCTGCCGTTGAGGCCGGCAAAATCAGACGCTTCCAGCACCCCTATCTGAGCGGTGGTCAGAGCTCTGAACTGCGCCGAAGAGAGTTGCTGAATCTGCCCGGAAGTCAGGGCGGCGATCTGATCGGTGGTCAGGGCTTTAATCTGAGCAGTGGTAAGCGCTTCAATTCTTTCTTCGGAAAAAGCGGCAATCTGGCTGGTCGTCAGGCCGGCAATCTGAGCGGTCGTCAGCGCTGCAATCTGAGAAGGCAGCAACTGCGGGTTTTCGAGAGTTTCGATCGTTGTGAGCTGTTCGTTACTCATGGCTCTGAGCTGGTCGTAAGTCAATGACTGAACCTGCTGGCTCGAAAACCCTGCGAGTCGTTCAGTATTGAGATTGATTATCTGGTCGATGCCAAGTGCCTCGATCTGCTGCTCAGAAAGGGCGGCGAAATCAGACTGGTCAAAAAGTGCCAGCTGCTCGTTCGACAGGCTTCTGATCTGTGCTGTAGTCAGTGCGCCTGTCTGTTCCGGCGTAATTGCGGTGATCTGCCCGTCAGAGAACATTGCCAGCTGCTCATCTGAAAAGGCCTGTATCTGACCGGTCGTGAACCCGGCAATGCGGTCGGTAGACAGGGTGGCGATCTGTGTTGAAGTCATTGCGCCAAGCTGTTCTTCGGTGAGTATTGCCCAGTCTTCGGCTTCGAGGGCGCCAAGCTGATCGGTTGTCAGTAATTCAAACTGCTCTGCAGACAATGCCTGAATCTGGTCAGTAGAAAAACCGGTCAGCTGCGAACCAGAAAGGTAACTGACCTGTTCGGTGGTCATGGCAGCAATCTGCGAAGCGGTAAGAGCCGCCCAGTCTTCTGAACCGAAGGCGTTCAACTGTTCGGTCGATAATGCTTTTATCTGTGTGCTGGTCAATGACTGCAGCTGGTCAGTGTTTATTGCCGCGATATGGGTGTTCGACAATGCCGCAATCTGGTTGCTGGTAAGCGATTCGATCCGGTCAAAGAATATCTGCGACATTTTTTCGGCACTGAGACCGGCGATCTGGCCGGTGGTGAAAGCGGCCAGCTGCTGATTCGTTAACGCCGCCGCATCATCGGTTTCGAGGGCGGCAAGCTGGTCAGTGCTGAGAGCGCCGATTTGAGCATTGGTGAGCGCTTGAATCTGACTGGTAGTAAGCGCCTGAATCTGTGATGAAGCCAGTAGTGAAATCTGCTCGGTAGTCAGTGCCGCAATCTGAGATGTTGACAGACCGGCAAGAATTTCGCTGCCGACCGTTGCCAGCTGTTCACTTGTCAGAGATTTGATCTGAGCGGTGGAAAGCTTCGGCAGCAGACTGCTGGCAGTATTGATCAGCTGATCGGTGGTAAGAGCATTTATTTGACTGGTGGTCAGCGCGGCAATCTGTGTCGCGCTGAGAGCATTCAGCTGCTCGGTCGTCAGGCCTGCGGCGATCTGACTGGTCGTTAACGCGGCAATCTGGCCGGTGGTCAAAAGTGCCAGTCTTTCGTTCGAAAAAGAAGCGATCTGTTCAGGGCTCATGGCGGCCAGTTGAACGTTTGTCAGTGCCTTCAGCTGTGATGTTGTCAAAGCGCCAAGCTGGTCAGAGGTCAGCCCGCCGATCTGGGCGGTGGTGACAGCGGCCAGTTGTGAAGTTGAAAGAACCGGAATATCGATCGTTTCAATGCCGGCGATCTGTTCCAGACTCAAGGCTCTTATCTGAGCGGTGGTCAGACTCTTTATCTGATTGGTCGACAGACCTGCAATCTGCGTGGTAGTCAGGCCACTTATCTGGCCTGAACTGATTGCCGCAATCTGAGCGGTAGAAAAGGCGGCCATGTCTTCAGTTGCAAGAGCGCCGATCTGTTCAGAAGTCAGGGCTTTGATCTGATTGATAGTAAAAGCTCTGGTCTGTGTTGATGACAATGCCGCCAGCTGAACGGTCGTAAGACTGGCAAGCTGCCCGGGTGTGAATGATGCCAGCTGCGAAGAGGTCAGAGCGTGCAATTGACTGGTAGTTAAGCCGTCGGCGATCTGTTCAGCGGTAAGGCGCCCCAGTTGAAAGTTTGACATGGCAGTGATGCCGGCGGTCGGCAACAGTGCTATCTGTGCCGCAGCCAGTGCCGGAATCTGCAACGAAGACAGTGCCCTGACCTGTGCCGTGGTAAGGTTCATGATCTGTTCGTCAGTTAGAGCGGCAATCTGAGTCGGGGTAAAGGCTGCAATCTGCGCGGTAGTCAGGGCGGCAAAATCGGCGGTTTCCATCTGAATCAACTGATCGGTGCTCAATGCCTTGAGCTGAGCGTTGTTCAGGCCTTTAACCTGAGACGTAGACAGGCCGGCAAGACGCTCTGCCGAAAGCTGGCTGATCTGGCTGGTCGTCAAGGCACCGATCTGGTTGCTGCTGAGCGCTGCAAAATCTTCGGTTTCCATGGCCTGCAGCTGTTCTGATGTAAGCCCTTTCAGCTGGGCGGCTGACAGACCTTTTACCTGTGCTGATGTCAGTGCGGCAATCTGGTCGGTAGTCATTCCGGCAACCTGAGCCTGGGTCAGTGAACTCAGCTGGGTATTGGTCAGGCTGCGTATCTGGTCAGTAGTGAATCCCTCGGCAATCTGCGTCATGGTCAGCCGTGACAGCTGGGTTCCGGTCAGAGAAACGGTCTGGGTGATCGACAGACCACCGAGTTGCTGCGGTGACATTGCCTGCAGCTGTGTGCTGGTAAGGTTTCTTATCTGGGTTGTCGTCAGGGCGGCAAGCTGGCTGCCGGAAAGTGCAGCAATATTACTGCTGGTAAATGCCGCCAACTGTAGTGTGCTGAGAGCCGGAATATCAGCAGCTTCGATTGCTGCAGTCTGATCGGTCGTCATCATTCTGATCTGCGCTGCAGTCAGGCCTTTGATCTGTGTCGACGACAGGGCGGCAATCTGTTCCTGCGACAGTGCCGGAAACTGTGTGGTCGAAAGGGTAGAAATCTGGTTGCTGGTCATGGCGGCAATGTCACCTGTTTCCAGCAGAGCCAGCTGCGCTGTTGTCAGTGCCCTGATCTGTGCGGCAGTCATGGCTCGCAGCTGCGAGCTGGTCAGGGCATTGATCTGACTGTCAGTCAGGTTGGCGATCTGGTTCGAAGTCAGGCCGGTAAACTGGGCCGAAGTAAGTACCTGCAGCTGTTCCGGCGAAAGCCCCTCAGAAATCTGCGCAGTTGTCATTTTTGCCAGCTGTGCGTTAGTCAGCGCCGCAACCTGGGCGGTGCCGAGCTGAGAGATCTGCTGTGGCAAAAGGGCGGCGATCTGTGCCGTTGTCAGGGCTTTGATCTGTGTGGTCGACAGTGCGCCCAGCTGTTCAGCCGAGAGATATGTCATATCGCCGGCATCGATTGCCTTCAGCTGCGTTACCGAAAGAACCTGCAGATCAGCGGTCTCGAAAGTTGCCAGCTGGTCGCCGGTCAGTGCCCGCAGCTGAATCGGGGTAAGGGCTTTAACCTGAGTTGCAAGCAGGCCCCGGTTGTTATACAAAGTCAGCGCCTGGACCTGAGCGGTGTTTAGAATTACCAGGTCACGGTTTTCGATGCTGTCAATCTGCTCCGATGTCAGTGCCGCCACCTGGTCGGTGGTCAGAGCTCTGATATCGCCAGCGACGAAATCGCGTATCTGAGTTGTCGACAGCGCACTGATCTGCGCCGGGCTCATACCGATAACGATTGACATGTCTGTTCCTTATTTAAGTGTCCGAAGTCGTTCTGCATTGCTCTTCAGACTTGCGGGTTTATGTCCTGGATCTGCAAAATCCAAGCTTCCCTGAAAAGTACATCGGCATTTATCCAGGATTTATTTAGGGGATATTTTGGTCTCTGGGCAGGTTTTCTGTGGTATGACCGGCGCCGGTCTTTAAAGTCTCGATATAATGTGCTATACGTGAAGCGGCATATCATATCGTTCTGGAGGAATTAAGGTGATCTTTGAGAAACAGTTTTCAATATTTCTGGACCTGGGCCGATCGCAGATGCAAAAGCTTTTGCTGCTGTTTTTCCTTTCGGTTCTGGCTGAAATGCCTGCTTTCGGGGCAACATACTATGATGGGCTGATGTCATATTTCATGGGCGATCATGCCGTGGCTGCGGAAATTCTTCGAGATCAGGCAGAAAGAGGCAATTCTGACGCACAGCTGATTCTTGGTTCAATGTATGATCGCGGCGAAGGTGTGCAGTCTGATGCGGGCATGGCGATAAAGTGGTGGCGTCGGGCCGCCGAAAAGAATGTTTCTGAGGCCCAGTTCAACCTTGGCGATTTTTATCGCAGGGGCAGGGGAGTTTCCCGCGATCTCAGTGAATCGGTAAAATGGTTCAAAAAAGCGGCTGAAGGCGGCTACCCCAAGGCACAGCGCGCTCTTGCCTATGCTTATTCCACTGGCGACGGAGTGAAAAAAGACCTGAAAGAGGCGGTGAAATGGTGGGAAAAAGCAGCAGAGCAGGGCGACAGTCACGCTCAATGTATTCTTGCCCTTTCATATGCCATGGGGCAAGGGTGTCGGGCCAGTCTGGCAGAAGCCTATTTCTGGGCCTACATTGCTGCGGAAAAAGATGAAAAATACCTGATTCTTCGCAACCGTCTCGCCGCTGAGTTGAAACCCGATGATCACCGACAGACGGTCGTGCGGGCCCGCGCCTGGATAAAAAGGTTCGATCTCGAAAAAAGGTAGCGTTTTTTTTGCCCTCCAGTCTTAATGGTGGTATAATAGCGAAGCATTTTTGGCATACCGATTCTGGTTTGCCAGTTTTGTAAAAGGGGCTGTAGCTCAGCTGGGAGAGCGCGACATTCGCATTGTCGAGGCCGACGGTTCGATCCCGTTCAGCTCCAAACGGGCCGGTTGAAGCCGGTGTGTCCACAAGACCCGCCTGATGGGCGGGTTTTGTGCTGTCTGGCAGTTCTTTCCGGGTAATTATTTTTCTTTTTTCTGTTCGAGCTCGGGGGTCAGGGTTTCGGCTTCGGCCGGTTCAAAAGTGCCGTCGGTGAGCACCAGACCTTTTTTGTTGCCTTCGAAGACAATGTATGTGCCGTCTTCCTGCTGATCCACATCTGTGTAGATATGAGGCAATACCTCTTTGCCGGAAGTATCGATAAAACCCCAGAGTTTGTTTTTTCTGACTGCGGCAATACCGTTTTTAAAACCATAGGCTTTTTCATACTGACACTCGATCACCATTTTACCGTCGCCATTCAGGTAGCCGCAGCCCTTGTCTGACATTACCCAGCAGAAGTTTTCTGAAATATTGCCGGCGTCTTTGAATTTAGTGCCGGTGCCCTGCGGTTTTTCGGCAGTGATGAGTTCCCATGTTTTATCGCGCTGCGCCAGCATTACCCCGGTCGAAAAAACACGGATCTGCCGGTATTCCGGGCGCAGGCGCCAGTTGCCTTTCTCATCCTGAACGCCGACGCGGTTATGAAATGTCGCATACCGCCAGCCATAAGCATGCTGATATATTTTGTGCACCGATACATCAGGTTTTTCTGCCGGCCGCCCATCATGGGAAATGATCAGCATGCCTTCTGCCATTTCCGCTGCCGCCTGCCCGTTGCTAAAACTGCCGACCCAGACAAAGCGCGCCGGAATAGCTTCTTTCAGATCGCGATCCAGAAAACCCCACAGACCGTCACGGTTTTTAAAGGCCGCCATTCCGTCTGAAAAATTGCTGATTTTCTGGTAATCGAACTCTTTGAGCTGACGGTTGCGCGTGTCAAAAATCGCCAGCCCCTTTTCAGTTTCTGCCAGCAGGTAGACTTCGCCAAGCGGGGTGATCTTTGAGTTTGAGAGAGGCAGAAGAATTTTACCGTTCTGATCGAACAGACCCTGTTTGCCATCTAAATTGGCCAGAATGCTGCCATCGGGGCAGACCAGAAACGAATCATAAATCGCTGGCAGAACCCAGCCGCGGCTGCGATGAAAGATGCCTGCTTCAAAAGCTGTGTAAACGCAGAGCAGTTCAGGGTTATCGTGGGCGTTGATGTAGCTGTATTCGGGCTTGACCAGATAATTGCCGGCTTTGTCGATGATGCCGAAGCTGCCGCTGGCAACTATTATGGCGCTGCCTGAGGCAAAATCATCGGCCCTTTCGAATCTTTCCGGAATAACCATGTTGCCGGCAATGTCGATGTACCCCCATAGATTTGCACGCCGCACCGGTGCCAGACCTTCCCTAAAGCTTTTGGCTTCAGCAAACTGTGGTTTAATCGCCAATTTGCCATCTAAACCCAGATAACCCCAGAGTTTGTCGGCAAAAACAGCAACCCGGCCTGAGTTCATCGGCAGCATGCGTTCCCAGGTTGCGCTGCCGATCTGGTTGCCGCTGCTGTCGATCAGGTGCCAGCGCTCATTTTTCTGCAACGGAAAAACCCCGGCGTTGAAGCCGTTTGTCCAGTCATCAAGAGGGTCTGATTCGTAAAGATCATCGGGGTCGACGCCATCGCCAGAAAAACGCATTACCAGTTCTTCTGAATCTTTATTGTTCTGCGGCGACCAGACTTTATCGAAAGCCGGTTCAACGACGTATGCCGCCGAAGTGTCGATTACGCCCCAGCACCCACGGTTTTTGACGGCTGCAAAGCCCTTTTCAAAACGGCAGACCTTGTCGAAAAGCGGCGAAATTTCGACTTCTCCGGAAGGTTTGGTAATGCCCCAGGCGCCGGTTGCCGGCCCGGTCGCAAACCCGAATTTATCGCCCACCTGCACCGGCTTGAATTCCCAGTCGTCGATGCCGGAAAAAGTCAGCCAGGCCCGGTTATAGGCAAAGGTGACATGCGTCTGCTGAGCTGAAACGAAAGTCGTGCAAAGGGTGAACAAAAGCAGGTTTATCAGTGTGCCGGGTTGTTTCATGCTCAGCATGATAGTGTCAGACCTTTCTATTCGAAATCACAGACGATAATGCGTTTGACAAAGGGCAAAGAAGCCAGCTTGAAAAGCACCTGCCGATATTCTGGCTGATGGGTTGAGCCGATGCACAGACACTCGCCCGGTTGCGCGCCGATTCTGCCGTGCGAACCGGGCATGAACTGCACGGTCGTGTCAATCGCCGAGACCTGGTGGCGGGCCTCTTCGGTGTCTGGGATGCTGAATTCGTAAGCCACCGCCACTTTTCCGTCAGCCGGGCCGCGCAGCCCTGCGGCATCGATCTGGCTGAGATCTATTTCGACCTTTTTCCAGACAGCGGATTCATCAGCACCGGTATGGCCGAAATGCCAGAAAACCGGAAGCAGACACAGGGCGAAAATCAGAATTATTTTTTTCATTTTTTCATTCTAACAGCGAAACCATTTTATAAAAAGCAGTTGATAAATGCCTGATAAAACAGACTGCACCACTTTTTACACCGTTGATCGGTGTTCATCAGTGTTAATCCGTGGCCATCATGGCTGAAATGTCTGAACTGAAACATCGAGTTCATCAGCGCTGAATTTGTTGTAGAATGAGCAGATAATAAAAACCGGGAGGGCCCATCTGTGAAAACCCTGAAAAGCCTGCTGTGTGTTCTGCTTCCTGTGGCGTTGATGTTTGCTTCTGTTGCTTTAACCTTTGCCGCGCCCTCGCAAAATGTTTCATATACCGGGCTGTTCTATTACCCTGCCGGCAAAACAACTCAGTTTGTCGTCAAGCTGGTAATTCCCCGTGACGGCGAATACTGGTATTACTACCGTTCGCGGCCGGTTCAGCTGAACGATCAGGCGGCCAACGAGTGGCTTTCTTCTTACGTCAATTCGATTTGGGAAAAAAACAGCGTTACCTATGAGGTTTTCGCATGGGGGCAGGTCAACGGCGGGCCGGCAGAACTTGCAGACCGTCTCGAGCTTCAGATTGGCACCGCTACTCAGAAAATCGTTCCGACAAGATCTGAAGAGAGCCAGATTGCCCGTATAGTCTGTGCGACCGCCGAAACTGGCCGAAATGTGTTCGGGATACCGGCATACAGAAAATGGGCGAATATTTCAGAAGAAAACATGCAGGCATGGCAACCGCTGTTTGCCCATCTTGCTACCTCTGAACGCCGCAATGATTTTCGGCGTGGCGGTCGTGATCTCGATCTATACAGCGTTTTTACCGGCATCAGCGCCATTCGCGAGACACTGCAGAGTGACGTGAATATCGGCGACCGCCCGGAAGGAATGGATACCCGCTGCGCTGCCAGCCAGCGTATCATTCAGAGCGCGGTCGAAATGTACAACATGGATCAGGAAAAGGCCATGGAAGAACTCGATATCGATGTTCTTGTTGAAAAGAAATATCTGAAAGAAAGATTGCAGTGCCATTCAGGCCGCCAATATTACGGAAAAGATCTTGCCGGCAACGGCGTTGTCAGGTGCCCTCTACATGGCGATCCAGCCAACCCGAAACCAGACGCCGGCAATGAAGCTGATCTTGAAAAAACGGTCAGGGCCGACAGCCTCGCCGGGCCGAATGCCCCTTCGCACCCCTGGGCAACCATGATTAAAGACCCGTCTATGAAGATGCCAGAGGTTTATAGCATGATTCCCGGGGATTGCGCCTTCATTCATTTTCCTTCCTATTCGGTTTTTAGAAAATCATTCGATTTCTTCGACGACTGGGCAACCGCAATCGGCAGCCTGGCCGGCGGCGATGTCGGCGGGTCGAATTTCAATCTCGAAAAGAGCATCAAAGACCAGCTGCTGCTCAAAACCGACATGCTGACCAGATTGTTTGCCGATCTTGCTCTGAGTGACATCGTTTTTGTCTGCGAAGACCCCTTTGTTTTCGAGGGAACCGCTTTTGCCGTCATGCTCAAAATTACCAACGAAGCGATGCTGCGCGAGAAGCTCGCGATGACCGCCGCCGAATTCTGCACCGAAAATCCCTCGATCAAAAAGGGGACTGAATCGATCTCTGGTAGCGAAGTGCAGACTTTTATTTCTGAAGATTTCCGCTTTCGTTCATACCGGTTGAAAATTGCTGACCAGATGATTATCTGTAATTCACCGGTCCTGATGAAAAAACTGATCGAAACCGCTGATAAAAAGGTGCTGGCCCTGACTGCACAGAAAGACCTGCACTATTTTTACGAACACATGCATGCGGCTTTCCCTTCAGCAGACCGGGTATTCAGTTTTCTTTCCGATGCATTTATCAGAAAGCTGATCGGCCCGGCATTCAAGGTCGCTGCGAAACGCCGTCTTGAATGTGTGCGCAGCGCATTGCTGCAGACCCACGAGGTCATGCTTAACGGCCGGCTCAGCCCCGATCATGTCTGCCCGGACGGTGGCGTTTACAGTTTTGTCGATGGCGAAATCAGATGCTCTGAGCATCGGGCTTTTGGCCGTATGCAGCCGCTTTCAGAGCGTCTGCCGGTTGAGCTGACCGCAGCCGAGGCCAGCGGTTACGAGAGATTTGTCAGTCAGTACAATCAATATTTCAGGCAGTTTTTCGACCCGATCGGCCTTGTTTTTACCACTGAACCTGATTTCAGGGCCCGGCTGCTGATTATGCCGCTTGTCGAAAATGGTGTTTACAGTGAGTTGCAGAAAAATCTGCGGCATGAGCCGATGAAGGCTGGCCCGCAGCTCAAGAACGGTATTCTCAAGATCGGCGCCAATCTCAAAGCTGAAACGCTGCCGGTACCGGGATACTGGTATGAAAGCGCGATTTATGCACGCCGTCTTGATATTGCCAGAAAATGTCTGACCGGTTGCGTCTGGGCGCATCTGGCAGATCATCAGCTTCTGTTCCACTGGGATTCCAACCTCCTGGCCCGTGGCATTCTCGATTCTTTTGGCGGTGGTCGCCCCGGCGAATTTGCCGCCCTCACTCCAGGCATTCTCAGTTTCTTTTCACCAGTACTCTTCTCTTTCGAACTGACTGACAGAAGTCATTATCAGACGATCATCAGTGCTATTCAGCGCGAAATCGAAGAAAGTCGCTCCATGAGCGGGTTTTTGAGTCCGGAATTCAGCCTTGAAAGACTCGAAGAGAATGGCGTCAGCATGTATGTGCTCTCGTTCGAGCTTTTTGCGATCAAAAAGACCTATTATCTGACCGAGAAAGATGGCTTCCTTCTCTTTGCCAGCCGCAAAGACCTGCTGTTTGAGCTCACAGAAGCTGAAGAACCTGAAAAAGTCGCTCTCAACGGTAACTTTAACCTGTTTTTCTACCCGCAGCATGTGCAGCTGATGCGCTCAGATCTGCTCGAATCACGGGCCCGGTCGCAGCGCAAAGCGTGCTGCGAAAATCTCAAGAATCTCAGCTTCGTCAATGCCTTCAAATCAGAAGAAGTTCTGAAATACTATCAGCTTATATATTCGGCGCTGCCCCTGTGCCCTGCCGGCGGGCAGTATTCGACCAGCATGCCGGCGACCTGCTCTGTACACGGCAGTATTGCCGATGGCGCCCTTAAAACTGTTCCAGATTTCTTTGACGGCAGTTCATGTGTTTCTGTACAGACATTCATCAGGCCAGAAGGGCTGCAGACTGAGCTGCTTTTCATGGGCAGGTAATTTCGCTTTACCTGTTATTTTGTTATCATGCTGTGGATGCGCTTGCCGGTGAAGCTCAAAACATCGTCCTGAATCAAGAAATGGCGGTTAAACCAGAATGAGTGTTGTGAATCAGTCTGAGAAGCTTGCGTCGATTTCAGAGGCATTTAAATCAGGCAATGCGGCCGATTTGAAAAGGTTGCTTCCCGCATGCGCCGATCTTGATTCAGAGCAGTTCATACAATTGCTGCTTTACAGAGGTCTGGCGCACCCAGATTCTTCGGTGCAGCAGAAATCTGCCGAAATCCTCGGGAAAAGACTCTCGACCGTCGCTGAGCAGCTTCAGACTCTGCTGCATCACCCGGCCGATTCGATCAGATACTGGTCGCTGTTTCTGCTTGGTCTAGGCGGGCGGCTTGAGCCTGAGCATGTGCTCAATATCCTCAGGAACCCTGAAAAAGACGAAATCAAGATGCTGGCTGCCGATCTTGCCGTCAGATTGAAGATTCCCGGTGGTCTTGAACTGCTGATCGCATTAATGGAAAACCCCAGCTTCATGCTGCGACGCCACATCAATGAATTGCTGCTTAAACAGGGCGAACTGCTGCTGCCGGTGATCAAAAATGTTTTCGCCTCCGGAAAGCTGCACCAGAAATACTGGGGCCTTAAACTGCTCGTCGATGTCAGCGGCCCCAAAGCGATCAAGCAGATTCAGAAGTTTCTGCTCTCCAAAGACCCGGTTGTCCGGCTTTATGCCATTGCCGCTCTCGAATTCGTTCCGGGCGAAAAATCGCTCGGCTTTCTTTTCTCGGCGATGCTCGATCAATCACCGCTGATGCGTTATCAGGCGGTTCAGGTGCTGTCGCGCAAAGGGGATGAAGCTCTTCAGAAAGCCATGAAGATCATGAAAAACAAATCCCCCGAATTGAAGGATGAGGTTATCGTCATTGTCGGGCGTATTCTTGGCCCGCGCGCCATGACTGTCTTCGCCCAGGATCTCGAAAGCCAGAATCCCGATGACCGCTATTACGCCCTGAAGGCCATAGGAGTCAGCCCCGATCGCGAAGGCATTGCCCGCCTGATAAAAGCTTTTCGTGACCCGGTATGGGTTGTCAGAAGCCTGGCCAGCGACCTTCTGGGCCAGCTTGGCACGGTGGCCACCGATGCTCTTATCGGTGCCCTTGGCGATGAAGATTTCGACACGCTTTCATGGGCGGCAAAAACGCTGGGGGCCGGCCATGACCCGAGCTCAGTCCGCAATCTTCTCAATATCGTCGACCATCACCTCGACGACAACGCCAGAATCTGTGCTATCAAGGCCCTGTCACGTCTCGATGTCGAATTTACCGTTGATCTTCTGATTCTCGGGTTCCGTCAGCCGGCAATGTCGATACGACACGCAATTGTCGAAGCTCTGTCACGCATGACGCGGGGTAAAGTCATCAAGCCGCTGCTGATTTCTCTTTTCGACCGCGATAAAACCATTTCTTTCTGGTGCGAAAAGACACTCAAGAATCTGCAATACCCGGCGTTGCCAAGTGTTCTGACAATGCTCGTCACTCTTAACGAACGCGAAGCTGAAAAGTTCAATCGCTTTCTGCACCAGCTGAAGCCCGAACAGATCGAAAAGCTGCTGAGTCGCGAGCGGCTGCGGCTCGATGATTTTGACCCTGAAACGCAGCCCGAAGAAGAATTCCTGGCGGTCGCCCTCAGTGAATACCGCGACCTTCGCGACCTTTTGTTCCAGGTCAAGGAACAGAAGGGCTCTGATCTTCACCTGGTCGTCGGGTTGCCGCCGATGATAAGAATTCATGGCGATCTGACGCGCACCAGCCTGCCGCCCCTGTCTGAGGAAAGGGCCAACCAGCTTATGCTGCCAATTCTTACCGAAGACCAGCGCCGCACGTTCAGCGAAAAATTCGAAATCGACTTTTCTTATGAGGTTAAGCATGTCGGGCGTTTCCGTGCCAATATTTTCCGGCAGCGGGGCGGGGTGAGCGGAGTTTTTCGAATAATTCCGACCACCATACCGACTTTCGAAGACCTCGGCCTCGACCGGCGCGTCTTTGAACCCATCTGCGATCATCGCAACGGTCTCATTCTGGTCACCGGCCCCACCGGTTCGGGCAAATCGACAACCATGGCGGCAATGGTCGATGTCATCAACAAAACCAGATACGAACATATTCTGACGATCGAAGATCCGATCGAATTCGTGCATCAGCATAAACGCTGTAGTGTTAATCAACGGGAGCTGAGTGTACACACGCTGTCGTTTGCCGCCGCTCTCAAGTCTGCCCTTCGTGAAGACCCTGACGTTATTCTAGTTGGTGAAATGCGTGACCCTGAAACGATAAAACTGGCTCTGACCGCCGCTGAAACCGGGCATCTGGTCTTCTCAACCCTTCATACAATCAATACCTACGAAAGTATAAACCGTATCATCGGGGCTTTCTCTTCAGACCATCAGGAACAGGTGCGCCAGGAACTCTCAGGGGTGCTGCGCGCTATCGTTTCGCAGAAACTTCTGCCCAGATCGGATCACAAGGGCAGGGTGCTTGCCTACGAACTGCTGGTCTGTAACACTGCAGTAAAAAACCTGATCAAGGAAGCCAAGCTCGAGCAGATAATTTCAATTATGCAGACCAGTCAGGGGGACAATATGCAGACCATGGATCAGTCTCTGGCCAATCTCGTTATGGCCGGTGCCTGCTCTCAGGATTCAGTTCTGCCGCATGTCATCGACAAAAAGAGCTTTCCTGGCCTGATAAAGCCGCAGAAACCGGCAAACAACCCGCCGACCGGTTCTGCCGCTCCAAGAAATCTGCCGAAAAACTGACGCTGCACCAATGCTTCTCTGAAAAACGGCAGCTGAAGAGGTTTGGACTCTGCAGGCCTGTGTGTTTTTACCTGGTGAAAAATTTGAAAACCTCTGTCGGCAGTGCACGCAATAATTTCGAAAATGGCTGGCAAAGGGTACAAAAAAGTTGTAAAAATTTTTTTCATCAGGCCTTCCGGAAATTAATTTGGGGAGTATAATTCAAATATGACACTTAAGAACCTCAAAACCGGTGTTTTGTTATTGGGTTTCGCTGTGGCTTCCGGGGCGATGCAAGTTTCGGCACAGGAAGGATTCAATGAATACAGTGCCAGTGAAAAGATGCTCCAGGAAACACTGCAGTTGCTTGACCGCGTCGAAAATAATGCGCCGACGTCGCATGCCGACCTGGTAAAAATTCGTGAACGTGTACTGGCCATTCATAAAACCGCCGGTGCCGGCAATATTCAGAGCGCTGATGAAAACCCTGAAATCATGTTCTCACGCCAGGCTGCCCGCCGCGACAAGAGAGCGAAGAAGCGCGTCAGTCGCGAAAGCTTTTATTCCTCAGTCAGAGATTTGCGCGACGATCAACTGCGCAGCAGACTGCAGGCAGAAATTTCGAACAATAAATTCTTCGACTACGGTGATTCCAGACGTCTGGTAATGCTGCAGATCGACAACCACGAAGGTCATATCGAGTGTGTTTACACCGGCAAGGTTATTCCCGGTGACGAAATGCCCAAGACCACGGTAATGAATATCGAACATACCTGGCCGCAGTCGAAAGGCGCCACCGGTATTGCCAAGGGTGATATGCACCACCTGTTTCCGACTGACCCGGTTGCCAACTCGACCCGCAGCAGCCTGCCGTTTGGTGAAGTCGAAAAGATCAAATGGGAAGACGGCGGCAGCAAATGTGACCAGAAGCGCTTCGAAGTCAGACCCAAATATCGTGGCAATTCAGCCCGCGCTATCTTTTATTTTGCCACCAGATATGGTAAAAGTATCAACAGTGACGAAGAAGCAACTCTCCGCAAATGGCACAAAGAAGATCCGGTAGACGCTGAAGAAAAGCAGCGTAATGACAAAGTTGAATCAATTCAGGGTAATCGTAATCCTTTCATCGATCACCCCGAATATGTCGAACAGATTGCTGATTTCTAGATCCTAACCAACCTTTTGGGGCGGCTTAACCAGCCGCCTTTTTTTTTCGGTCGCTTTTTTTCATGTTCGTGATATATTCTGAATTTTAGCATGAATAACATGGAGGTTATTATGGGCAGAATCATTCGCAATCTGGTTATCATTGCATTTCTGACGGGCCTGCTGCAGCCGGGCAGTCTGCTGGCAGGCGGCTATGTGTACAATAAGGTGCAGGTCGGCGCGCCGTTCATTCACTTCGATATCGAAGATATCTATCACCAGCGCTGGGTCAGCACCTATCTGCGCGGCAAGCCGATTATCATCCTGACCGGGCATCGCTATCAGCGCTACGAAATTCTCAAATGGGCCGAAACCTTCCGACAGGAATACGGTCTGCCGGGTTATGTACACCTGCTGTGGGCCATTAATCTGCGCAAATACCCCTGGTCAACCAGCCGGGCAACCGTTATCAGACAGTGGCGTGATTTCAATCCGTCGATACCGGTTCTCATGGACTGGGATGGCATTATCGGCCGCGGTCTGCGCATCAACTACAATGTTCCGAATATTATCGTAATCGATGCCTTTGGCAGACTCGCCATGCATGAAATGCACACCTACAATCCCGAAGTTTATGCTGCCATTTCTGCCAGAATACGCAGCCTGCTCTCGGTTAACCCCGGTTACACAACCGGTCCGGGGATGGTTCCTGGCGGGCTTCCGACCGAACCGGTGCCGATGGGCCAGATTATTCCGAACCCAACCGGCCGTAAAGGTGATTCTAACTGATCAGGTTCAGAGTTAAAAAGATTCAGGCCCGGCAGATTTGCCGGGCCTGAATCTTTTTAACGGTATTTCCCGGGTGGGTCAGGCCTGGGCGATGATAACGACTTCAGATGGGCGCAGGGTATAGTTAAGACAGCGAGGCACTGTTGCCAGGGCGAATTCGAGGCTTACGTCGACGAGCTGGTTACTGCCAATGACTGCACTGACATCAGGAATATAAACATTCTGACTGTTGTGACGATCTTTGTTGAGAATGACAAAGACGGTTTTCATGCCGGGCTGTGAGCGTTTGAAACAGAAAACGTTCGGCCAGTTGGCCTGGTCGACGATTTCAAGGCCCGCTTCGACGTTCAGAACTTCATATTTTTTCTTGAGTTCGGCAATGCGTTTCAGGTAATCACTCAGGTCGGTTTCAGTTTCCTCCCACCAGGTCGGGTCGGTCTTGACCACATTTAACTGCTTATGAAAGCCGAATTCAAAACCCATGGTGATCATGTAGCCCTTGCTGAACATTGCCGAAAAGAGAACCTGGCGTTTTACCGCCGCAAGGTCGCCATTCAATTCACTGATCAGTCGTGGAGTATCATGTGATTCGGGAAAAGCGATGCTGCTTGCCACCGGCGAGGTTTTGTAATACTGCTCCATGCCCCAGGGGGCGTTGAAATCCCAGTATTTTACCGAGTTGAACAGGTAGTCGAAGCCAAGTTTCGCCAGCTCCTGAACCTGTTTGAAGTCACAGCCGAGCGATTCGGCGAGAAACAGACAGCCAGGGCGGGTTTTCCGTGCCTTTTCGATGAGGAAGGTCCAGAGTTCGGCGGGTACCTGATAGGCCATGTCGCATCTGAAACCGTCAACGCCAAGTTCGAGATGGTGCGCCATCATTTTCCACCAGAAATTCCAGAGGTTTTGACGGTCTTTTGATTTTTCGTTATCAACTTCGGCCAGATCACCCCATACCACCCATTTACCATCGTGCATGGCGCCGGGGTTGAGAATTTTACCGGCTTCATCATGGCGGTACCAGTCTGGGTGTTCCTGAATCAGAGGGCAGTCGATGGCGGTGTGATTGATCACCAGATCCATGACAAAATACAGGCCGCGGTCGTGGCAGGCTTTGATCAAATCGCGCAGCTGCTCGGTCGGCGCCTTGGCCGAACCATTATCGATAAAAAGCGGGTTGAATTTGTAATAATCTTTCGGCGAGTAGAGGCTGCCGCTGAACCCAGGGTAATGAAAAGGGTTGACCCAGATCGTGTTGAAACCCATTTCTTTGATGCGGTCGAGATGCTCAGCCCATTTGCTCATGCTGCCAACCAGGCGCGGGTAGAGATTATACAGGCGAATTCCTTCTCTGCCAAGCAGCGGGTGTGTCATTTACGTTCCTCCTCAACTTTTTTGTGCAGTTCTTCGAGTGCCCCAACCATTTTGCTTATTTCTTTTCTGTTGATACTTTTATAAAAATCAAGTTCACCATTGGCAGTCTTGAGTTTTAACAGAATAAAAGTCTCTTCGCCACTCTTTTCTTCGGAAGTGCGTATCCCGAGCCAGTCAGCCTTTCTGAGTCGGTGCTCCACCGCCGGTTCGCGCAGGTTCTGATAAAAAGAGAAGCCGTCAGCGGTTACCCGGGCATGCATACTCTGAAAAGTCAGGTTTTTGCCCATGAACATGAAAAGAATGAAAAAACCGGCGACGAAAAGCAGTTCTGGCCATTGCTGCATTTTGATGCCATTATAGGCAACAAAAACGATTGGCATGGCAATGGCGGCGATCATCAGAAAAACTCCGACGCCCATTTCCAGAAGCGGATAATAGGTGAACCCCGGTAGCCTGTCTTCGGTTATGACCCAGCGAATCATTCAGTTTCCCTGCTTTCTGACGGGAGCGACGATTTTCCAGTTGCCCTCGCCGGTGATGATCTGCATCTGCATGCCGGTCAGTTCTTCGTAACGTGCAACCGATTTTGCCGGCATCACGAGGAGCGTGTCAGAGTCGAGCGTGCTTTTGAGAGCCTCGACATCGCTCAATACTAATTCGGCGGCCCGCTCCTTGTCAAATTGAGTGATTCTGGTAATGTTAAAGGTGCGCACCGGCCGGCCTGTGTAGAAATACCAGCCCTCGATCATTTCGTCGAGAAGAACCAGTTTCTGAGCCAGGGGAAGCGTGGCAATCCGCTTGAGCAGCAGCCACTGACTGGTCAGGTAACGATGTTCGCGATATGGCTCGTTACCCTTGATACCGTGCAGAATGAAAAACATGAAACCCGGCACGATCATTGCCAGCACCAGAAGCATGCCCGGTCGGCTTTTTTTGATAATGAAGGCCAGCAGCACCAGCGAAGCGAACAGCCAGAAAATGCCGGCAAAAATCGCGGTCTGCGAGATGATTCTGAATTGCGCAAAATTATTGTAACCCCAGACCGACATCGCCATGCCGGCCAGTGAGGCAAAGGCCGCGACAGCGATACAATGCCGGGCGGCCGTTTCACTGTCTTCGGGTTTCTGCGAGAAAAAAATCTGTCTGACCGCTTCACCCGTCAGCAGTGCCACCGGAACCAGCAGCGGCAGAGCATAACCGGCCAGTTTTGAGCGGCTGATAGAGAAGATGATGAGCGGAATCCCGAGCCAGAGAAGCATATAGACTGCGGCCGGGTCAGTTCTGAACTCTTTTATCTTCTGTTTGATCGAGGTTAAAAAGAAGCTGACCCAGGGCAGTATGCCGGCCGGCAGCAGAATCAGAAAATAGTAGAACGGCGCGGTGCGTTTGTGAGCACTGCTTGCTACGCGGTTAACCGTTTCGTCGATAAGAAAATACGACAGCAGACCAGAATTCTGAAAGGCCATGAGCAGATACCAGCCCATGCCGAATACCACAAAGATGCCCCAGCCGATCGGGTCAGAAAAAAGCTTTTTCATTGCCGGCTTCTGACCGGTCAATATGGCCGCCGGAATAAGCCCGGCCAGAGGCAGCAGGGCAGGGGGGCCCTTGATCATGAAAGCAATGGCTGCGGTCAGCCAGAAAGCGTATTGCCGGCGCCGGCACTGATGCGCCAGCCAGCTGAAAAAGAAAAACACCATGAAAGTTTCTGCTGCCGCCAGAAATGGATCGGTCGTCAGACCTCTGAACTGGGCCTGGTAAAACAGTGAGCTTATCATGACGAGAGCGGCAGTCAGACCAGTCAGGCGACCAAAGAACATCTGGCCGATGAGAAAAGTGCCGACGGCTGTCAGGCCGGCTGCGGGGGCCAGAAAAAAGCGGGCGCCGAATTCATTGATGCCGAAGAGCTGTTGCCCCATGGCGCTCAGCCAGTAAGTTACCGGCGGTTTGGTAAGGTGCTTGAGGCCGTTCTGCCTGGGAGTGAGCCAGTCGCCAGAATCAACCATCTGCCGGGCAACTGATGCATAGCGTGCTTCTGAGGTTTCAAACAGTCCGGCAGTGCCAAGGTGCAGTAAAATCGGCAGAGTGCCGGCAAGAAAAACCAGTAACGGCAAAAGAAGTGGTAGAAATGGTTTTAGTCTTTTCCAGCGGTCAGTCTTCTCCATCATACTCGCCTGGTTCATTTGAAATTGCCAGCCCGCGCTTATCTCTGTCGATCAGCACCAGATTACGGATATAAATCACGAAACCCATCGACTGGCCAAGAATAAAAACCGGATCTTTCTGCCTAATAGCGTATGCAAGCAGCAAAAATGAGCCGCCGATACTGAAATACCAGAAAGAAACCGGAATTATACTTTTCTTTTGCTTTTCTGATGCTATCCATTGCACGAGAAAACGCATCGAAAACAGCAACTGGCCAAGCAGACCGACTATCAGCCAGAGATCAAAGCTGCTCATCTATGTGATACCTCAGCTTGCGCCATTTCATCCAGCGGATTGCGAGCAGATCGAGAAACGATCTTAAAATGCGGTTCCAGACGTTGTATTTTGAGACGCCTTTGACCCGCGGATAGTGACTGACTTCAACCTCGGCCACCCGGCCACCGTTCATTTTTACCAGAGTCGGCAGAAAACGGTGCATGCCTTCATACAGCTCGATCGGTTGTATGATCGCGGCCTTGAAAGCTTTCAGAGAGCAACCGGTATCTTTTATCGTTTCGCTGCTGATAACGTTGCGAATCCAGTTGGCAATTTTCGAAGAGGCGCGCCTGACGAAGTTGTCGTTGCGCTTTTTGCGCCAGCCAACTGCCGCATCGTAGCCGTTTTCAAGCTCTTTGAGCAGCAGCGGAATGTCGGCCGGGTCGTTCTGCAGATCAGCATCGAGAGTGATGATAATCTGCCCTTCAGCAGCTTTGATCCCGGCGGCCATTGCCGCAGTCTGGCCATTGTTCTGCGAGAATTTAAGCCCGCGCAGAGACGGGCAGCGTTTTTTCAGCTCGGCAATCCGCGCAAAACTGCCGTCAGAAGAACCATCGTCGACGAGAATGAGTTCCCAGCGGCGGCCAAGTTTATTCATGACTGATTCAACCCGGCTGACCAGCTCGTCAATGCTATCGACTTCGTTAAATACCGGAATCGCAACTGAGTAGACAATTTCACTCATAACAACACCCTTGTTTTTTTGAGAGTCTAACACAAAATTCACCCGCAAAAAACAAAACTCGAATGCTAATACTACAAATCTTTTCAGATTAAAAAGCTTATTTAGCTGCCGATAAGCAAACCCCCCGCCATTGGCGGGGGGCTGGGTTTTCTAGACGGTTACAGACTCTTAAAGCTCCTGATGGGCTTTAAGAAATTTTTCGTGTTTGTCGAGCATTTTGCTGAGAGAGAGACCGACTTCTTCTTCATGGCCGTCCATGTTGATGAATTCTTCGGCAACGGCGCGGGCCTTAGCCATTTCGTCGGCGGTTTTGATGTCGCTGACCATTTTGGTAATTTTGTTTATTGCTTCATAAATGCAGTTTTCGGCTTCAACCGGGCTGATAACCGAGCCACCCATCTGGCTTGATTCCTGCAGAACCGCTTCGAGTGAAGACCAGGTCCACATCTGCTGGCGAAGGTCGGCCACATTGAGAGCAAATGCTGAAGAAGCCATAGCAAGAAGGAAAACAACTGCAAAAACTACCATTTTTTTTGTTCTGAACACTTTTTTTCTCCGTAGAAAATTTTGTTGCCCGCATTAGAGCAATTTGTGTACCAGTTTTGAAATTCGCACCAGATAACAACTCTGATTAACGCTTGTGAAAAAAGTGACAAAAAACAGGCAGCCGGTTGCCGGAATTTAAACACTACAGACCCGCCTGACATAAATAATAATCTGGCAAATTTGAATCTGTAGTTTGTCGGTTATTGAACTTTACTGAATGCAAGAACCCGGTTGGCTCTGTAACGCTTTCTGATCATTGAGTTTGGAATTGAGTTCGGAAAAGTGGTTTTGTCTTCGCCCGTCTGATAAACTGATTTTTTAACAAAATCGTCATTCAGGAACCTTTTTAAGTGTTAGAAGTTTCGCGACGCCGAAAACTCTTTTTCCCATATTTTCTGATTATTGTTCTGCTTTCAATGTCGACTGCAGTTCTCAGTTCGGGTTGGTTCATTCTGCAAAACCGTCGGCAACAACGCCTTGCTTTAGTCAGAGAAGATGAAGCCCGGCGCATTCTCGGCATTATGGCGGCCGGTTCAAAGCTTGAACCATATTTGACCAGGGTCGGTTCAAAAGTTAAGCCGCGGCTTCGAAAATTACTCGATGATCAGTCGGTTGCCAGTTTAAACCCACATCTCCAGCTGTTGCATTCTTCATTTCCCGTGCACGAATTGTGGGCTTTCAGTATTATGCAAAATGGCAGTGGCCAGCAGGTAAAACCGGTTTTATACCCTGCCATGGCGTCAGGCGGCCGGCGCGGCATGGCCAGAATTCTTAACGCCTTAACCTGCCATGACCAGTCTGCGGCTGACGAAAAGCTGGTGGATTTTATTTTTGGGCCCGGGCTGACAATTGAGAATCTTTTTCTGCGCCGTGGCATGCCTTCCCGGATAATTTACCGCAATCAACATCATCTCATGCTCTGGGATATCATCGAAGAAAATGGCAGACCGACCGGTGGTTTTTTTCTGCTCGTGCCAGATTCTTCTGAACTGAACCGCTATGCCATGGTCAGATCAGCAAAACTTGCTAATTCAGGCCATTTTCATCAGCAGGATGCAGACATTCGCAGCTGTATTGCCGGTTACCTGAGAATTTTTTCATCTGAAACCGGTTCGATCTTGCCGGCAAGAATGCTTCAGCTTCCCGAACTCAAAGAGTTTTTGCGGCAAAACAGCGGGGGCCGTCGGCTTCCAGACCTCGAAAACCGTCGGCTTCCCTGGGGTGAAAAATACGGCGACTGGGAGTTGTTCACAAGAACCATTCCTTATTCAAGTCATCTGGCCTTTGTCTTTCTGCCGGCTCATAATGGTTATGCAGTTTCTGACCTGACCGGCAGACTCAAATTTCACGGCCTGATTGTGGTCCTGTTAATTCTAACCGGGTTTTCCGGTCTGGTCGCCATACCGGCAATTAAACTCAAGACCCGCTTTTCGCTGCTTTTTCTATCTCTGGCTTCGATTCCGTTTTCGCTGATTTTTGCTGCCGGTGGGCTATATCTCGAAGAATTCGAAGTTTCTCTGGTCAGAGAAACTCGCCAGCAACTGCACAAAGCTCTTTCAGAGTTCGATCAGGGCGTTGAAAATACATATCTGCGTTATCGCAGTGAATTTCAGGAACTTCGCAACCACCCGATGCTGCAGGCTACAGTATCAGGAAAACAGGAGATCTCCGAAAAACTTCTCGACCAGATCAGGAGCCTTCTTGAGGGATTTTCGCCGCCACTGCCATGGGGATCAATTATGCTTATCAACCCCGAAGGCAAAAGTATAGACCGGTTTCGCAGCGCTTACCATAAAGCAGCCCTTGCCGGTTATTCAACTTTTAACCGGGTCGGCATGCTTGATGCCATGCGCAAAGGTAATTCTCTGCCCGACATTGGAACCGCTACTTCTTCGTCTTTTATAAATGACAGAGATGTGGCGGTTAAAAGAGCTTTCGAAACCCTGGTGCGCCTGCCGGTCTGCCATGGTTTCGTAAATAAGCTTGTTGGTCAGCCGACTCAGGTAGCTTTCGGCAGCTTCTCAATTGTTAGAATATTTGACTATTTTCCTTCTGCGGCAGATCCGAAACTCGTTGTCAGCGCCACCTGGCTTGAAGATGAACTCGACTGGCACTTTTGTTCTGAGACCCTGAAGAAGCTGCGCCGTGAATATCCCGGGAGTCGTTTTGCCTTTTATCGAGAACAGCCTGATGGTCTGAAAGTTATTGCGCAAAGTCACACAGCTCATAATCTTTCGATGCAGGCTTTTTCTGCCTCGCTTGGCAATGCTTTCTCATTTCGTCACAGGCGTGAAGATCAGAAGCTGGAAGTTGCGTTTTCGTCGAGAAGAAGACCGGGTATTATTCTTGCCGGCGAGATGGAAACAGGATTTATAGCAAAAAGGGTTAAGACCATGACCCGCGATTTTTTTCTCGTCTTTCTGGTCGGGTTGGCTACCATTGTGTTTTTTCGCAGGTTTCTGACCGAAAGGCTTATCAGGCCGTTTCTGCTGCTGCAGAGATCACTGAGTCTGCTTAAATCCGGCAGATTTGAAAGAATGCCCGAACTGAAAAGATCAGATGAGATCGCCGGCATATTTCTTTCGTTCAATGAGATGCTCGATGGCCTGCAGGCCAGACAGCGACTTCTGTCACTCGTTTCGGGCAACGCGCTGCATATTGCACGCGAAGCTTCGTTACCCGCAGCAGACTCAGCTGCCCGCGCGTCTTCCGTTATTATTCTTGTTTCCGATATCCGTGATTTTACAACTCTTTGCGAGAAGCACCCGCCAGATGTTATTACCAGACTATTGAACCTGCATTTTGACCGCATGAGCCAGATTATTTACTCACATGGCGGCGAAATCAGCAGATTTGTCGGCGATGCTATTGAAGCTTCGTTTCCTTTTCCTGAAGAAGAAGCTGAAATTTCATGCCGAAGAGCTGTTGAAGCTGGCCTGGTAATGCTGCATACGATGAAGATGATAAATGAGGAGCGCTTACGACAGGGCTTCTTTACCTACCGGATCGGCATTGGTCTGGCGTCTGGAGTTTCACATTTTGTGCAGGTGGGTGGGCGAGACAGGCGAACTGAAATTCTGCAATTGAACAAAGCCCTGAAAAAAGCTAATGAGCTTGAAGGTTTGAGTCGTGATTTTGCGGCCTGCCCGATGGTAATCGAAAAAAAATTAGGTGAGATTCTCGAAACTGCTGGCCATTTTCAAGGATTTCTCGAAACCCGTTGCTTTGAACACAGAACTGTTTATGTATTTTCTGCCACTCCTGACCAGAACAGCTTTCTCAAAATTGAGAATAGCCAGGAATACGGATCTTATGAAAATAAAATTGAGAATTTCGATGACCGGCCAGATTTAACAGGTAAGGTCTGCGCCTACAGGCGTGAAGCTGAACAGACAAGAAGCTTTAAAGTCAGCTTCCTGTCGGGTGTTGTGCTGCTGATGATACCTTTTTTGCTTATCCTGTGGGGGATTTTTCATGGCTTAAGCCAAAATAGTGATGAAACCGCCGGATTTAAACGCGAAAAGCTCCATCAGAATCTTGAAATCAGCAGAAATCCACTGAATAAGAAGCAGCTGGTTGAAAGTCATATTCGTCAGACTCTCCAGGAAATGATGAATCTTCGAGGTTTCCCGACTTTGGCAGATGGCAGCTCGGCCAGTGCAGCCTGGCAGACAACTCTGGAGATGGAACTGCGCAAGGTTGGTCTGATTCCTGAAGAAATCATTTTTGCTGCGGTGCCGCCTGAAAAAAACATTGCAGCCACAGGCATTTCAAATGCTGCTTTTGCCATGTTGAGTCGCAGAGAAAAACTGTCTGAAACTTTAAAAGACTGCTTGCGTTGTTATAATCAGCAGTTTGACAGGTTTCTGCTGCCGCCGGCAGACCGCCTGAGCTATCTTGGTGATTACATGAGCGGACTTCTTCTCGTGAGAGATACACGTGCCAGGTTTGAAACGGTTAACATTGCCTCTGCCAGCTATTGGCTATATTGGCAGCCTCTTCACGAAAAGTCATACACTTCAGGGGCGAAGCACGCAAATGCCTTAAGATTTGGTAGAAAAGCGGCCGGAGAACATTTTTCAGATATCGCCGGCGGCATAATTCTTGTCTGTCATTCACCTGAGTCGGATGAGGTGCTGTGCCCTCCGCTTCCAGACAAAGATGCTGTTGTTTTTCATATCGGGCTCAAAGACAACAGGTTGATTGAAGTGGCCGGAAATTCAGGGCTGCTTTCAGAATTGCTGCCGGCCTGCGCCTCGGATACGGCTACGGCCGGGCAGCTCATTGCATTTTCACATCAGGCGCCAGGGTCAGATAAAGTGCTTGTAGAAAGCGTTATCAGCCAAGGTGACAACCCGGTGCTGCATGTTGCTGTCTCGCCATTCCGGCCGATCAGCGGATTCGGGTTAATGGCTGCAGCTTTTGCCGTGCTGCTTATGGCACTGTCTCTACTGGCTGTGTTGCTTCTGTGGTATCTCACATCTCAGGAGCGGGGGCTCGCGTCGACCGTGAGACGACAGATTATGGGCAGTTTCACCGGCATGTTGCTGTTGCCGCTGGCAGGGCTGGTGACTGTTCTGGTAATGCTCGCCGGCGACTGGCAGAAGAACCTTGTCAATGAAAGTATTGAACGATTCAGGCAGCAGGTTGACCAGACAGAACAGCAGATAAGATTTCATCATACTTTCAGTCCGATGCGTGTCAGAAAAATGCTTGAAAGAATTGGATTGAAAGAAGCACTGCAAAATTCCGACAGCCTTCAGCTGCAGAATCTTCTGACCAGGGCCTACCGGGCTATTTTACGTGACAGTCAGGGTCTTGGTGTTAATTCGGTTATGATAGATGCTTCAGATGGCCGAAGCGAGTTCCTTGCAGTTGACGGCAGTCTTTCGTCGCCGGAAGATCCGATGAAAAGAGCTTTTTCATTTCATGCCCGCCGGGTAATTTCGCGTTTGAACAGAGGCAGCGAGGATGTGGCGGTCAGCTCAGCCAGTTCCGGAAAAGCAGATGCCGGTCTGGTAGACGAAATTACTACCCAGCTTATTTTTGAAATTCTCGATTCCACCTTTGGCCCTGAAGCTTCTCTTAAAATACTGTTCGGTCAGCAGAGAGAAGTCGAGCTTTTCAGCAGTGTTTCAAACGATGTTTTGTTTCAGGAAATTTTCCCTGACATGAGTAAGCCCATGGGAACCGTGTTTACAATTTTTTCGCATCTGCACAGCAATATTTTTGCAGTTGCGCGAATTCTGGCGGCGCAACATTCTGAAAATGGCGAAAGGGCCGCGGGATTCTCCGTATTCTCTGCCAGCAGGTTGAATCCGGGGATGCCGATTCTGCCCGAAACCGGTGAAAAGTTGCCATTTATCAGAGAAGCAGCGGCAATTTCACTTTTAACCGGCCCTTATGAAGACGTTTACCGATATGACGGCGAAGACTATTATGTCGTTGCCCAGCCCAGCATAACCTTTCCCCAGTTTGTTTTTACGGGCATAGCACTGCAGAAGCAGTTCTTTGGCCAGGTTCGTAATCGCCTGCTGCATTTTCTTGCCGCTATTTTGCTGTTTCTTCTTTTTATGATGTGGCTTTCTCTGCATACGGCCCGTGATATTACGGTTCCGCTTGAGCAGCTGCTGGCCGGAATTTCGCGTCTTAAAGCCGGTGACTTCAGCTGCAGACTGGCATTTGACCGTGCCGATGAGCTCGAAAACATCGCTGATGAATTTAACGGCATGGTTAAACAGCTGGCAGAAAAGGATATTCTCGTTCGCATGGTTTCTGAAAGTGCCGCAGAAATGGCGAGCTCTGCAGAGGCCGAATCAGACGCGAGAAGAGGGGTCAGAAAGCGTGCCGCGGTTGTGTATATGGGTGTGAACGGCTTCGAACACCTTGCTGCCAGAAGCAACCCGCTTGAAATGCAGAAATGTCTGAGCAGCTGGGTTGGTCAGGCAACATCTGTTATCGCCGGGCATGGCGGCGAAATTGATAAGATCCTCGAGGGAAAGATACTTGCAGTTTTCTTTGCCGCATCAGACGATGAGCAGGATTGCGAAAAATACAATGAACATGTGGCCAGAGCTTTCAATGCGGCCATATCTTTCTGCTGCCAGTGTGAGTCAGAAAAAATTGCAACTTCATGTGGTGTTCATGCCGGCGAAGTTATATCGGGCCTGATGGGTAATCAGGATCGGAGAGATTTCACCATCATTGGCGACACGGTAAATATGTCTGCCAGATGCTTTTCGATTGCCGAAAAACTCGAAGGAAATGGCTGTGTGGTTGCTTCTGAAGCTACAGCGAAGCTTGCCGGAAAAACTCTGCGCTGGTCTCAACTCGGAACGATGCCGGTCAAGGGCAAACAGTTGCCGGTGAGGCTGGTAAAGGCATATCGATAAACGAAGCCGGGCAGAAAATAAAACCCCCTGCCCGGTAAGTTACAGGGCAGGGGGATCGGTGACAATAAAGATCGTCAGGCAGTCAGGGCCTTTCGCACCTGGTCCATGCCGTTCATGCGGTAGGCGCCTTTGTAAAATTCATATTTGTGGGGCGGCAGAATGGTCATCTCAGCGGTGTCGCCCATCTGGGTCACGAGAATGTTACCCTGGCTGTCGGTGCCGCGATAGATCATTGAATGCCCGTAGCGGTTGTGACCGTAATCGAGCAGAATCATGTCGCCGGGTCTGATATCGGGCGGCGGCGGCGGTTTTACGCCGGGGTTGATCGAAGTCGTATATTTTTCTGACCAGAGGCCGCTGGTCGAGGTGCGGCCTGAAGTGATCGGGTATTTGACACCGGCTTTGGCAAAGGCGTCTTTCTGAACCATCTGTACCAGACCGCTGCAGTCGATGCCGCCAATTTTCTGGAAACGGTCGTAAGCTTCTTTTGAACGCCATTTCCAGGTGTTGATGTCGACATATTTGTCGTAGTATTCGCCAGAATTAAGCCCAAGGTCATTCCCGGCGGCCTTTTTCTTCTGGTAGGTCTTGATGTCATCGAAGCCGCCGAACTTGAAGACGATCGGTTCATCGACGTATGGCTGTGCAAGCTCGTCGAGCTTTTTCGTGAAAACGATATCTTCTAAGGGCTTTTCAAGCTGGGCAAGAAGTTTTGCGGCTGAATCATGCTGGCCCATTTTATCGAGGCACATGGCCTGCATGTATGCGGCTTCAAGCGGGTTGCCGCTTGCTTCGCGTGCCAGTTTGTATGCGTCGGCGTATTCGCCATTCTTGAATGCCTTATTGGCGCGGTTCAGCTTCCAATACCAGGGGAAACGGCTGAAGTCGAGCAGATCGCCGCCAAGGTGTTTTTCCCAGCGCGCGAATTGCTTTGCATTCGCTGCTGCCAGTTTGTTCATACTCTGAGCCGGAGCAGTCGCAGTGGCACTGCCTGATTTGCTGACCAGATCTGCTCTGACCCAGCCGGTCAGGCCGTTTCCGAAGTCAAGCTGCAGCCAGCCGTTCTTTTCGGCAATTTTCGTACCGGTGGTGCCGCGCGGCAGTGTTTTAAGAACGCCGTTGCCGGTGCCGGGGCCGCTGCGAACGTTGACCCAGGAGCCGTTTATGGCGTATTTTTCAACTGCAGCAACGCTCGCGGTCGGGGTCACCGTTCCGACTTCAAACGGATTATTCTGGGCATAAACCCCGCAAGGGGCAGAGCTGAGCCCAACCATCAACAGAAAGCCAAACATCAGGTTTTTTCTGCGCATACGAAGCTCCAGTCTGAGATTTATCTTAGATTTTAACCGAAAAATCGCCAACCGTCCAGAATCATTCGTAAAGATCAGGTTCAGGGTTTCATGTGCTCGTCGAGCATTGCCCATGGAATCAGGGCCGGCTTTTCGTGAACGTCGATGGTCAGGTTCTGATCCTGCAGCGAATAGGTTGCCTTAAAGCCAAAACCTGAAACAGTGCCGCTTTTAACGTCGCCCTCAACGTTCAGGCCCTTTGATTGAATCTTGTTGCGAAAATTTCCGAGAACCATTTCGGGGTTGCCATCGATCTGATATGAATAAGTTTTCAGTGGAGACATGTCATTTTTCCTTTATTTTCAGTTTAGCAGGCTGCTTTGATCAATGCTTTAATGTTTGTCTGCCTGCTGATCAAAATCCGGAATCGGATTTGAAAAGCTTGAAGCCTTCAGACGCAGTGCCGGCAAAGCCATAGAGATTGCCGTCGCTGCAGAGTTTCCAGCTGGCGGGCAGAAATGCTGTTTCGAAGAGCGGCAATGCAACGGTTTTTTCCGGGCTGGCAGCTTCACCAAGTCTGATAAATTTGATAACAGCCGGCTGTGACGCGGTAACCAGCATAATTACCGGTTTATCGCCATGAATCCCGGCAGCTTTGATAAAGACGATCGTTTCGCCGGCCTCATAAAGCCCGAGCATTTCCGGTTCCTGCAGTTCGTCGGCAATCTCGGCGGCGATGATACTGCGCGAATCCTTTTCGAGATTATACTGTACCCCGAAGATGCGTTTGCCGTCGGTGACCGGCTCCAGAGCAACCGCAGGGTGCATGACAACCTTGTCGTTTTTGCAGATTATCAGGCCGACGCCCTGTTCTTCAATCAAAAAATGGCTGTCAGAAACAACTTTCAGGCGACCCGGATTTTTCAGATCAATCTTGATATGCTTTTCAACCTTGCCGTTTTCGGGGTTAACGACGGCAATGCCGTCTGGTTCGCGGGTCAGCACGTATAATTTTTTGTTAAAACAGGCGAGATCGCCAAGCCGGCCGAAGTTGAGCATGATATACGCCCAGTTTTTCTCTTTGAAGCTTTTGAGCTGGCTGTTAACCGAGTCAGAAAACCAGATCATGCCGTTCGCGTCGACATCATAGCCGCCAATGCACTGATAAGGCGCGGTTGGCATAACGCCTGGCGACGGAAACCTTACGCCAAGCTGATTAACTTCTTTGCCCCAGCTGCCCTGGCAGATAAGGGTGTTGTGTTCCGCCATTGCCGGCAGCATTGTCACGAACATCAGAACTATGACCGTCAGAAAGCATCTGTATTTCATGAACACTCCTCGAAAATTACCTGTGTACCTGACCAGGCTGGTCTTGTAACTATCGCAATGCCAGATATTCTAACCTATTTTTACCTGCCGCTGTGACAATATTTTTTACAATCCGCAAGGTTGACTTGGCCTGTTTCGAAAGGTAGTATCAAGTCATATTACATCATGTTTAAATACCTGCGAGTATCGGTAACTGACCGCTGTAACTATCGCTGCGTTTATTGCATGCCCGAAGATGGCATCTGCAAGGAAACGCACGACAGCATCATGCGCTATGAAGAGATGCTGCCGGTAATCAGGGCGGCTGTCGAAACTGGAGTCGAGCAGGTGAGGGTCACCGGTGGCGAGCCGCTGGTGCGTGCCGGTATCGTTGATTTTGTCGGCGAACTGGCAAAAATAAATGGTCTGAAAGATCTCACCCTTACAACCAACGGGGCTCTGCTCGATCGTTTTGCCGAACCTCTTAAAAAAGCCGGTCTTAAAAGGGTCAACATCAGCGTCGATTCGCTCGATCCCGAGAATTTTATCCGTATTACCCGCAATGGCAGTCTTTCAGACGTTTTGCGTGGTATCGACGCCGCAATTGCTGCCGGGCTGGGTCCGGTCAAAATCAACACCGTTCTGATTCCGAAAATTAACGAGCACGAAATTCTCAATTTCGTTGATTTTGCTGTTAAAAAGAGCCTCTCTGTGCGCTTTATCGAACGCATGCCGTTCAATGCTGACACGGCTGTCGAGCCGCTTGCATTCATTTCCGAAGAGGCTGTGCTCGAAACAATAAAGTCCAGATATCAGCTCGAGCCATACGAAGAGCCATCTTTCGGCCCGGCACATAATTATCGTATCGTTGGCACCGAAGGCCGTATCGGCTTCATCAGTTCACGCACTGCGCCGTTCTGTCACCTCTGCCAGAGGCTGCGCCTGACTTCAGGCGGCTATCTGCTGCCTTGTCTTGACTCACAATATGGTGTAAATATCAGAGGTATGAATTCCGAAGAAGTTAAGGCGGTCATTGCCCGGCTTTTCTCAGAAAAGGCGTCGTGGCACAAAAACCGTGCATGCTTCGCGGCAACGTTCGATAATTCCCTGTCTAAAATTGGCGGTTAAAAAGGAGCTGGCTATGGCAAAAGCGAAAAATCTCAGTCTCGGAATCGATCTCGGCGGCACCAAGGTTGCCGTTGGTCTGTGTCATGGCGATGAGATTCTGAAGAAGGCGATTTTTCCGACCCAGGCTTCTGCCGGCTTTGACGGCGTCATTTCGGTGATTCTCGGGGCTGTCGAAAAGGTGCTTGAAGGGCACAGTATCAAGGAAGTCAACGGCGCCGGTATCGGCTCAGCCGGCCAGATCAATGGTGCCACCGGCGAAGTAATTTATTCACCCAACCTTGGCTGGAAAAACGCGCCGCTCGGCGGGTCGATCAGCAAGGCGCTCGGCGTGCCGGTCAGGGTGCTCAACGATGTGCGCGCCGCCACGGTGGCTGAACACAAATTCGGCAACGGCAAGGGCCTCGAAAATTTCGGCAATATTTTTGTCGGCACCGGCGTCGGCTCGGGCTGGGTGATCAATGGTCAGCTGATGAACGGCACCACCAACTCGGCCGGCGAAATCGGCCATATCTGCATGGACCCGGAAGGCCCGCTCTGCGGCTGCGGTAATCGCGGCTGTCTCGAAGCCTACTGCTCGGGCACCGGCATGGAAAACTACGTCAAGGCTGAATTGAAAAAGGGCCGCAAAAGCCTGCTTGGCGAACTGGCCGAACATAAACTTGAAAACGTTCGTGGCCCGTTAATCGGCAAGGCGGCCGAACAGGGTGACGAACTGGCGCTTGAAGCAATTCACCGCGTCGGCACTTATCTCGGCCTTGCGCTCGCCAATGTGCATACTCTGATGAATCCAGAAGTAGTACTGCTCGGCGGTGGTATGATGGCGCTGAAAAAGTTTTTCATGCCGACTCTTGAAGAAACGATGAAAAAGCATATTCTGCCGGTCGCTGCCGGCGCTGAACGGCCGCTGGTAAGAGAAGCCCGCTTCGAAAACGACGCGGTTCTGCTCGGAGGCGCCGCAATTTTCGCATGAAGCCTCTGTATCCGGCCCGCTTCAGATCTGCCGACGTAATCGCCCAGCACTGGGCTGAACTGCCGGAAAATCTGCAATTTTACCGGCATCTGCGCAATGTCTGTCATGGTTTTCCGAGCACTGTGCTCGCTTATGCGGCCCGGCCCGGCCTGGCTGAGCTTGCCGCCGGTATTGCCGAAGGTCTGATGACCTGTGGCATCAACGTGTTCATGCCGCCACAGGCGGTGCCGGTCTGCGCGCTTTCACAGGCGCTTGGTGCCAGAAATCTGCCGATCGGGCTTTATCTTGACGGCGATGCCGGGCTTGAAAACCTGACGCTGTCAGCCTTGTCCAGCCACGGCGGGCCATTTGACGAACAGGATGTTCAGACTGCGCCATTTGGGCGCAGCAGCAAAAACGGGGTTGCCGGTGAAACCGACCTCGACCGGTCATACATAAGCAATCTTGCCGGTCTGGCCGATCAGTTCATCGAAAAGGGCATTGGTTTTTCCTCGCTGGTCATACCTTTTGTGGCAATCGAAGAAAAGCTGCGCGACAATGAAAGTCTGAAAATTCTTTTTCAGAACGACCCGAGCGGCCCCCGTGCCGAAATCAGCTCCGATGGCCAGTCATTGCATATTTTTGACCGCGACGGCCGGCAGATTGCCCCAGAACAGATCGCCCGCGATATCGCCGCCTACCTGGTGAGTGAAAGACTGTCTTCGGGCTCGGTTCTTGGCCCGGCCGGCCAGGCTCATGGGTTTCCTGACAGTCTTGAATATATCGAAGTCGAAGGGGCGGCAATTGACCTGAATCACCGCGCCAGCTTCGCCGATCTGCTGGTCGCCTGGTGGCCTGACGGCATTATCGCCCATCAGGGCAGCAGCTGTTTTGGTGATGCACTTCTTTCGGCCGTCTACTATCTCGAAGCCCGCCGCTGCAGCCGATAAGCCTGACAAAATATTTTTGCTGATAAAAAAAGCCCGGCTTCAGCCGGGCTTTTTATCAACAAAACAGAAGTCTTTTATTGAGCTGCTTTTTCGAAGAGGCAGACGACTTCGACGTGGTGCGTGCGCGGGTAGAGGTCGAACCCGGCGACTTCGGCGAGCCGGTAGCCGCTTTTAACGATTGCGGCCGCATCTTTTTCGAGGGCGTCGAGATCACAGAAGATGCTGACGACTTTTTTCGGCTGCAGTTTGCTGACGATGCGGCCGATACCGGGGGTGCCGGTGCGGGGCGGGTCGAGCAGCAATACATCGGGCTCAGGTTTGTATTTGATCAGTTCCTTGATCGCATCGCCTTCGGTGAGCTCAACAAGCTTGTCGTAGCCGCCGCGCAGAATATTGCGCTGCCCGGTTCTGACCGCGCCAGGGTGCGATTCGACCGCTTCGACGTGGGCGCCTTTGGCCGCCAGAGCCAATGTGAAGTTGCCGGCGCCGGCAAAGCCTTCGACTATGCGCATACCGGCAGCAGGCTTGCAGAATTCAACGACCTTGCGCACCAGCAGTGGGTTTTGAAAGATATTTCCCTGCACGAAAAATGAGGGTTCGGCATCATAGGGGCCGCCCTCGACGTCGGGGGCGACGAGGCCGGTAACGTTGACCGGGCCGACGACCTCTTTGACCTTGCCGTCAAAAGTCGCGATCGACATACCCTTGAGATTAAGGCTGCGCATGACTTTCATCAGACTGTCATAGCAGTGGCGGGCGGTCTTGCCCTTCATCAGCACCGCGTGCCCCGTAACCCGGTCAGAATTATGCGACGACGATGACATCAGTGTCAGGCTGTCAAGCATGATCGGAACCTGGTTGAGAATCTTGCGGGCCGCAACCAGCCTGCGATTGAGCGGGGCGGTAATCAGGGCGCAGGCCGTTACCGGTACCACGCCACCCGGAACCGGAGTCTGCCAGTTTTCGGCGGCAAGAAAGCCCGATTCACGTTCTTCAAAACTGCGGCTCTGGTGCAGGCGCACCCGGGGCAGGTATCTGATAATCTCGCGCGAGGGGTGGAAACTGTGTATGAAAGCCTCTTTGCCACCGGGAACATAGGCGAGCGAGCGTTCGATCATTGCCTGTTTCTCTTTTTTGCGGCCTTTTTCAGAGAGTTCAAGCAGGTCGCAGCCGCCGCACGGGCCATGAAAAAAGCAGTCGGGCTTGACGCGGTCGGGCGATGGCTCGAAGAGCTGAGCATTTTCAATGCGACCTTCGTCGTTAAAGTGCAGCTCGACCTTATCGCCGGGCAGAAAACCCGGAACTCTGACCTTTTTGCGGTCGATGGAAACAAAGGCCTGGCCATCGCTGGCCAGACCTTCAATATCAACTATAAGTCTGTCGGTCTTTTTTGCTTTCACTTCAGGTTACTTCTTCGGCACTTTCGGGCACTGCAGGCGCTCATAGGTCGGCATGCTGCCGAGCAGAGGGCGGGCATAGTTCAGGAAGTCGGTGGTAACGTTATTGCCGGCTTCGTTGATGAAGGTGCGCGGCATTGACTTGGTTTCGCGGGCCACGCTGGCGAGCGGGGTCAGGAAGTAATCAACCGAATAATCGCCGGTTCTGCGAATCGCGACCGAACCGTCGACGTTGTTCCAGATTGCGAACTGCGCGGCCTTTTCGCCGACTTCACGGGCTTCGGCCTGGTCGACTTCAGAAACGATGCCGAGAAAGCTTCTCTGCAGGTAGCCAAAGGTGTCTGAGCGAACTCGTTTGATCTTGAGGCGGTCTTTAATGACTTTGCCGAGAGCGTCGCCGAGAGCGCCGGTACCAGAAAGCTGCACGTTGCCGTGCGCATCTTTTTCTGAATCGCCGATCAGCGAAGAGATGATCGGTTTGCCATCGGCGCCGACGATGCCTTCAGATACGGCGATGACGCAGCGGCCGAAGCGGCGGTAAACATCGTCGACATCTTTCAGGAAAGCTTCGGTATCGAAAGCTCTTTCGGGCATGTAGATGAGGTGTGGGCCGTCATCTTCATATTTCTGGGCGAAAGCGGCAGAAGCGGTCAGGAAGCCGGCATTGCGGCCCATGACGACGCCGATGTAGACGCCGGGAAGAGCGCGGTTGTCGAGGTTGACGCCGGCGAAAGCAGAGGCGACGAATTTGGCGGCTGAACCATAGCCGGGGCAGTGGTCGGTGACGCGCAGATCGTTGTCGATGGTTTTCGGAATATGAATGCAGCGCAGTTCGTAGCCGGCTGCGGCGGCGTTGTCATTGACGATACGCACGGCGTCAGCTGAGTCGTTGCCGCCGTTGTAGAAGAAATATCTGACATTGTGCTTCATGCACACTTTAAAAATCTTTTCGCAGTAGTCTGCGTCAGGCTTGTCGCGGGTCGAGAGCAGTGCAGAGCTCGGGCTGCAGGCAACGCGTTCGAGGTTGTGAGTGGTAGCCTGGGTCAGATCGATAAAATCTTCTTCGATGATGCCTCTGACGCCGTGCAGAGCGCCGTAAACGCGATCAACTTCGGGAAACTTTCTTGATTCAAGAACCGCACCAACCAGACTCTGATTGATAACCGCAGTCGGGCCGCCGCCCTGGGCGATAAGAACATTGCCTACGAGTTTTGCCATGCAGATTGTCTCCTCTGTGTATTAAAATTTCACGGCGCTATTATGCCCACAACCGCCGCTGCAGGTCAAGCACTGATTTTTTTCTTAAGGGGCATTGACAAAGAATCTGACGCACCATAAAATGCACCGCATGCCATCCCCCCGAAAAAAAAAGGCCGCGCCGACCACCGCGGTCACTATTGCCGCCGAAGATCGCCAGATGCTGGTCGACGCCATTTCCGAAGCGCATGGGGCTGAAGTTCTCAGCGCCGCCACCTGTCGCGCCGACAAATCCTGGGATAACATCCGCATTCTCGCCCGGGGAAACGAAGACTCGGCGCCGGCAATCGTGCGCAGTCTGCGGCCCGGCGATGTCATGCTGCACAATCACCCTTCAGGCGAGCTGATGCCGTCTGATGCCGACCTTTCGGTTGCCGCCCTCTGCGGCAAGTCCGGAATCGGGTTTGCCATACACAACAATGAATGCACCGAGTTTTACGTCGTTGTCGAGCCTTTCATCGAAAAGGAAACCCTGAAGCTCGACGCGGCCGAAATGACCGCCTTTATCTCAAAGGGCGGGGCGATTGCGAAAAAACTCGATAACTTCGAAGAACGCGCCGGCCAGAAACAGCTGATGACGCAGATCATCGCAGCGATGAACAAACCCTGCCATGCAATGCTCGAGGGCGAAACCGGCATCGGCAAGAGCATGGCTTATCTGATTCCGGCGGTACATTACGCGATCAAAAACCGCTGCCGCGTAGGCATTTCGACGAATACCATCAATCTGCAGCATCAGCTGGTTAACAAAGACCTGCCGTTTCTCGCCTCGATTCTCAAATTTCCGTTTAAATACTGTCTGGTTAAGGGGCGTCGCAACTATATCTGCCTGCGCCGCATCCGCGAAGCACTCGGCGCCAGCGAAGGCGAGTTTCTGCTCGAACACGACGAATTCGACCAGTTCAATCGTCTGGTTGCCTGGGCCGAGAATACTTCTGACGGCTCGCTCAGCGATCTGAACTGGGTGCCGGTCGAATCGCTCTGGGAAAAAGTCTGCTGCGACAAAGACAGTTGCCCCGGCATCAAATGCAGCGAATTCAACGACTGCTTTTTCTATACCTCGCGGCGAGCCGCTTCTGAGGCAGATATTCTCGTGGTGAACCATCACCTGCTGTTTGCCGATCTGGCACTGCGTGCTGATACCGCTGAATACAGCCAGACGGCGGTTATTCCGGCCTGTAAGATATTCATTCTCGATGAGGCGCACAATCTCGAAGAGACCGCCACCAAGCATTTCGGCTTCAGAACCACCTCGGTTGGCGTGCAGCGCGCCCTCAACAAGATTTACCAGAAGCGCGGCCGCCGCGAGCATGGCACGCTTGCGAGCCTCTATTCAATGATTTCGTTCGGCCGTGGTGAGTTTTCGGTCGAAGACCGCGCCGCACTTTTGCAGGATATTTCAGAAGAAATGATTCCGAGTCGTCTTGAGATCGGCGATATCAGTCGCAGCCTTTTTGACGTGGTGACCACTTTCATTACCGACCCGACCAAGGCGCAGTATGGAGAATACCGCCTGCGCATCGGTCCAAAAGAAGAAAAACGCGGCGAATTCAGCACCCTGGTGCATTTTGCCTTCAAACTGCGCGATGAATGCAAGCGCCTCGCGGCGAAGATGCGCAAAATTGCCCGCAAAATCGGCAACCTGCTCGGCGATGATGGTGACGAAGAGAGCGAATGTTTCGAGCTGCCGCTGACCGAGTTGAATTCTTATGCCTCGCGCCTCGACGAGATCGCCGGCGGCGTCAATATTCTTTTCGATACCGGCGCCGCTGATCGCGAGATTTTTGTGCACTTCTTCACCGCCGCCTTTCGCAAAAATGCGGTTTATACCGCCTTTCATTCTCTGCCGATCGAAGTTTCGAAGCCGATGCTCGAATACTGTTTCAAGAAGATTCCGTCGACGATTCTGGTTTCAGGAACGATGACGACCGCGCACGATTTCAGTTTTATCCGCAACCGTCTCGGACTCAACAGCGAAGAGTTGATACCGGCACCTATTGAGGGCCGTTTCCCGTCACCGTTCAATTACCAGGAACAGGCGCGTCTGTTCATTCCGACCGACATTCCCGACCCGGCGAGCGCGATTTTTGCTGAAAAGGTCAGTGAGCCGCTGCTTGAGATCATTCTGGCGTCGCAGGGTGGGGCGCTTATTCTGTGCACTTCTTACGGGCATCTGAACCAGTTTTACAATTTTCTGGCACCGCGTTTGAATTCTGCCGGCATTGAATGTTACAAGCAGGGCGAACTTGAGCGCCACCACCTGCTCGAACTCTTTAAAGAAGACGGCAACGCCGTTCTCATCGCCACCGACAGCTTCTGGGAAGGCGTCGACGTGCCCGGCTCGGCCCTGCGCAACCTGATCATCACGCGCCTTCCTTTCGCCACCCCGAACGACCCGGTGCTGGAAGCCAGAAACGACAAGATCAAGGCCGGCGGCGGCAACGCTTTTAAAGAATACCAGCTGCCGATGGCTGCCATAAAGCTCAAACAGGGCTTTGGCCGCCTGATCAGAAAAAAAGACGACCGCGGCACGGTCTGGATACTCGACAATCGCATTGTCAGCAAAAGCTACGGCAGCTATTTCCTCGAGTCACTGCCCGAACTCCCGGTAATGCGCGGCAAATTCAACGTCCTCGCCGGGATGGCACGCCGATTCTTCGGCGAAGATTAACAGCCACGGATGCACACGGATGAACACAGATAATTCTGCAAAAAAGCAGGCAAAAAGCGCGGGTCTGAATTTTATATAAGACCTGTGATGACTGATTAAAAAAGTCTTTGCCGGAACAGCCGGACGATAGCCCGGGCCGCCGTTAAGAGATGGGAAATAAGCTCTTATGCCAATTACTGAGCGCCGTTGAGGTGTTTGAAGAATTCGACAAGTTCGGGTTCGTCGGAGTCTTCGGCGATCTGCTGCAGAGTGAGGCCGGCCTCATTTTTGAGATTGGTGTCGGCTCCGGCGGCAATCAGCGCTTTTACTGCTTCGACCGAGCCGTCTTCGACAGCGTGCATCAGGGCGGTGTTGCCTGAATCGTCGCGGCGGTCGAGCAGAACGCCGTATTCGAGCAGCAGAGCGAGAACGTCGTAATGTTCTTCGATTACCGATCTTATCAGCGGTGTTGCGCCGAAAACGCCCTTGATTTCGGGGTCAGCGCCGTGGTCGAGAAGAACTTTGACGATCTGCGGGTTGCCGAGATTTACCGCCAGCAGCAGCGGCGATGAGCCCTGCACAGCTTCGCAGCGATGCAGATCTGAATCTTTTTCGATGAGCATTTCGACGGCGGTGAGGTTGTCCTGCTGGATGGCCTTGAAGAGCAGGGTCATGCCTGAATCGTCGTTTTCGTTGACAACCTGCGGGGATTGCTTGATCAGCGCTGAAAGCTCGGCGAGGCGATTGCCTTCGAGCAGTTTGACCGCTTTACCGAACTGGCCGGTGACATTGATGGTACCGGGGATCTTATTGATTGCGTCGACAAGTTCGACGAGGTGCAGTCGGTCGAGATTGTCGGGGAGCTTTTCGAGATAGCCGGCGAGATCGGGCAGGCTGTTGAGCAGAATCGCGGCCACCGTGAGGCTGGAAGACTGTCGGTAGTTGGCAAGCAGGCATTCAAGCCCCTGAACAAAAAGCACCGGAATATCATTGCTCTTGCCAAACCCGGTTAAAAAGCGGCCAAACCCGAAATTCAGGTTGTTGCGCTTCAGGCGTTCAAAATAAATGCAGGCGTTCTGAGCCTTCTGCACCCGCGAAACCACGTCGGTGTCGTGAAATGACATCGTCCAGGCGAGGCGCGACAGCTTCAGTGTGAGAACGGCGTTTTCCTGGGCGCAGGCAAGTTCGGCGGCAACCGAAGTCATGTAGGCGGTCTGAATGCGGTCGAGTACAAAGGGATGATCTTCATCGCTCATGTAGAGATCGAGCGCCTCAGTGCCGCGGTCAAGCCTGACCAGGCAGAGAAAATGGTAATAGCGCTGCCAGCCGAAAATAGACGGGTCGATGGGCGCGGTCGCGAGCAGCCGGGTGCGCATTTCGAGGCACAGATCGAGCGCCGTCGCATAACTGCTCTGGTTCAGCTGAGTGGCGATCTGTTTCAGGTAGGTCTCAAAAATTAAGGTATTGTTCATTCTGGTTATTCCGTGTATCCGTGATTGTCGCCATTGTTGGTTTCAACACAGCTGACGCGCAGCTCGTCTTTCTCGTTCTGTATCCAGTAGCGGCCGGCGCAGGGGCAGACCGGCTTCCGACGCAGATATCCAAGTTCGATGAGTTTATCAACCGTAAGATTGCTGTTGTCGATCGCCGCCATTTCTGTTTGAGCCTGCAGAGCGGCGGTCAGAATAACCCGCTGGTTTTCGCGGCAGCTGGTACGGCGAATGCGGGTGCGAATGTTTGAAAAGCTGTAGGCGGCGAGGCTGACAAGAATCGCGATGATAGCAATCACTATCATCAGCTCGATCAAGGTAAAGCCCCGCGCTTTTCTTTTCAGTTGCAATCCGGTCTGGGTGTCGTGCATATTCGGCAATAATGATATAACGATTCTGCCAGAAAAGGAAGCAGCAAAAATCAGGCATTGCAGAATCTTCATGGTAGTTATATATTCTTGTTAACTTCAGCTGACCGTAAAACGGGGGAAAACTATGGGATTAACCGCCAAACTCGTTCTCAAAACTCTGGAAACCGGCCTCGTTCCTGAGCGCCTCACGAGAACCTGGGTGCGCTATCTCTGCTCGCAGGCAATCGACCGGGCTTCACTCGGCGATGTTGAAGCCCGCCACGCCGTTTTACGCCAGATCAACAAGGAACTGAAAATGGGCGCCTGCCTGCGCCGCGACCCAAACGCCGAAGCCGGCGACGTCGAAATGGGCCCCGAATTTTTCGAGCTTTTCCTTGGCAAACGTCTGAATTTCGGCTGCTGCTACTTTCCGACCGGCGCCGAAGACCTTGACGAAGCCGAAGACACCATGCTCTGGATGTCGGCCGATCGCGCCCATATCAGAGACGGCATGCAGATTCTCGAAATCGGCTGTGGCTGGGGTGCCATGACCTTCTGGCTTGCCGCCCAGTTTCCGCAGGCTCAGATTACTGCAATTGCCGAAAGCACCAGTCGTGCCATTCACCTGCAGAAACGCCTTAAAGACCTCGAACTCAACAACGTTAAAGTCATTGCCGCCGAATTCAATGACCTTAAATTTGCCGCTGAATTCGACCGCATTATCTGTCTCGAACGCTTCGATCTGATTTCTCCAACCGCGGGCTGGGATACCCGTCTCAAAGGCTGGCTGAAACCTGACGGCAAATTTTTTCTGCAGCACCTCGTGCACTCAGGCTGCGCCTATTACCAGGATTCCGTCGGCCTCGAAGACATGCCGGGCAACGCGGTGGTCAACCCGCGCCTCGTGCCGTCGGCCGAACTGCTGACGATCTGCCAGAAGACTTTCCGGGTCGAAGATTACTGGAAAATCAGCGGCGAACAATACAAAAAAACCGCCGAACGCTGGCTCAACCGCTATTATTTCAACCGTCTCGCGATTCTGCCGCTGTTCGAAAAGGTCTACGGCAAAAAAATGGCCTGGACCTGGCTGCAGCGCTGGCGCCTCTATCTGATTGCCCTGACCGAACAGACCGGCTACAACCGCGGCCAGGAATGGATCACCGCCCAATACCTCTTCAGCTGATTACAGCCTTTAACAGCAATAAAAAAAAGCCGCCGAAGCGGCTTTTTTTGTCTGAAAAGCGAATGGCTTGTCAGTCGCGGCGCTGCATGGCTGCCAGAAGTCTGAGCAGTTCAAGGTAGAGCCAGACAAGAGTGACGAGCAGGCCGAAGGCACCATACCATTCCATGTGCTCGGGGGCACCGCTTTCGGCGCCTTTAACGATCATGTCGAAATCGAGAATCAGGTTCAGGGCAGCAATAACGACAACGACGAGACTGATGATGATACCAACGCCGCCGGTGGCGTGAATCGGTGAAGCCAGGCCGAACATGCTGAGAATGAATGAGAACAGATAGGCGAAACAGACGCCCATGGTTGCCGACATGACGCCGGCTTTGAAACGTTCAGTCGGTTTGACGATACCAGTTTTGTAGAGAAACAGCATGCCGAACATGGTTGCCAGAGTCAGCATCACCGCATTGAGAACGATGCCCTGGTAAGCCAGATGGAAAAGTCCCGAGATACCACCAAGAGCCAGGCCTTCGAAAACTGCATAGATCGGTGCCGAAAAGCGGGCGTTGCGCGGTGAGAAAACCGTAAACAGCGCCGTGATCAGGCCGCCAAAAATGCCGAGATACATCATGCTCTGCAGACTGGCGACGCCTTCAAGCGCCATCTTCCAGGTAAAACTGCCGGAAGCGATCAGCAGCAGCATCAGAAAGGCGATCTTGTTGATCGTGCCCTGCACGGTCATTACCTGACCGGCCGCCGCTGTCGACTGAAAATACTCAGACCTGAAAGCAGGATTAGAACTTCGATCAAAACTCATAGTCTTTACCCTCCATAACATTCACAATTACTACCTGCCGAAGCAGTCGAAAATTTACAATCTGTCTTTTTATTATTACTGCGACAAACTTGTCGCAAGATGAGCGCTTCACCCGATGCTAACCAACACATCACCAGCGCGGCCTTTGCGGAACTGCGCTTCAATATCTTCCGGCGCCTCAGACGCGGCTGAGCTTTTCGGCCTCGATCAGGCCTTTTTCAAGGTCTTCCAGGCCGTTTCTGATGTTGTCGACTTCTTTGACCATGGCATCTGACGATGCCTGCAGCGTCATGACGTCGACGAACTTCAGGCCGTTCATGTGGTCCATCAGACTGTCGAACAGATCGCGCATCTGCACTTTCTGCATTTTCACCCTGTTTAGACTCGTTTCGAGATCGTTGAGTTTCATAAATCTTTTCTTGCGCTGGTCAACCGTTGCCTGCAGCTGCGCCTTCGTCACCTCATCGGCCTGAGTCTGCAGCTGTTTCTCAAAGTCGGCCAGTTCATCAGAGAGCTTCTTGCGGTCAATGCTCTTCAGATAACTGCCAAGACCGGCAGTTTTGGCAAGAACCACCGCATGCCTTACCTGCAGTTCCTCGACCTGATCAATGATTTTCTGAAGGGCATTTTTCATCACCGGCTTTGCCGATTTGTGACTGCGCCTGACCTTGATCAACTCACCTTCGACGTCGGTGAATTCCTTCAGGTCGTTTTCGAGCAACAGCTCTGGGTCGAGATCGACCTGCGAAAGCTTGAGAATTCGGCGTCGCAGATTCCCCTGACTGAGACTTTCGGCGAGATCGGCCGCCCCGCTCGTGATGTTCTGCAGAGTTACGCCGCGTTGAAAGCCCAGAATAACTATTCCCGAGATGATGGCTGCGAGAGAATAAACACACACACCGGCTGCCAGAACGATATACGGAATGAAGAACAGAGAAAAGGCGGTGAACAGATAGCTGGCGTCGCGTTCGCGCACGGTTACGACGAGCATGACCAGCGCCAGCAGGTGAAAGAACAGCTGCGACTCGCTCGACACGCCTTCGGTGGCCTTGAATATCCACATGATGTAGGTATTCACGGTCAGCCCGCAGAATGACGCGAGCGTGCGCCTTACCTTGCTGTCATCAACGTCGGCGTCGATGACCTGAATGTCTCTGACTGCGCGCACCACCGCTGGTGCTTTCTGAACCTGTTTATCGCCCGGCATGCAGACTCCTCATGATTGATCGCCCGGGAAGAAGAAGGCGATTATGGTGTTAAAAATTCTGATCGGAATCATCACTATAATGTAAATCACCCAGGCTGTAAATGCCAGACCGAGCAGAAACAGCGGCACGTTGATTGCCAGGCTGACGATGTCGGCGAGGTAGTTGTTCCAGACGCGGGTGGTCCAGGGGGTGAGTTCATCGCTGGCGTTGACGATTTCGACCGACGAAACATACTGATTCGTCTGCGGATCGAAGAAAATCGATTCGTTGGTGACCTGAGAAGCTTCAGCCTGATAACCGGGGCGGTCTTCGGGTGACTCGACGGTGCCGTGCAGCACGCAGACCATCTGGCCGTCTTTGGTCAGGTCGCCGACGGTGCCGTAGGTGCAGCCCTGTTCGGGTCTGGTGATCATCGATTTGAGGTATTTTTTTTCGACGAGCAGCGGAATTTCGTTTTCGGTCAACACATCGAGTTGCTGCGTGTTGTCCATGTTATACATCTCAGTCGCGCCCATCAAAACACGCATATTGGCGTAGCAGGCTTTTTCGCGGGCCTGTTCACGGGCTTTTCTGAAGTTCGGGGTAGCAATAGCCACGACCGGCAGAAAGCCGCTGGCGCCCCAGAGTGACACACTCTTGGCTTCGGTTTTGCGGACGATGGTGCGTTTAACCGGTGCGCCACGGTTAACACGGGCAAGAGTCGCCGAATATTTTGCGGAACCGGGTGCGGCGGCCTGCTGCACCTGCGCTACCGGGGTGGTCGATACGGCGATGAAAGAAGTGAACGGGGTCGAGAACTGAAACTCTTTACTCAGGGCGATTACTTCGTCTTTCATTGCCTGGTTCTGGCCGTAGGTCTGCATGTGCAGCATCAGGTCGTCGGCCTTTGCCTTTGCCCAGTAGCGGGCGGCAAACAGATTTTCGGTCGAACTGGCGGGAAACGCTGCCTGAATCGGGAAATCATATTTTTCCGCATTGATTTTGCCGCTCAGTTTGACCTGCACGTCGCCGGTATTGCGGTAACGGCCGGTGACGACGAGCTGAGTGCCCTGATACATGTTCGGCAGGGTCTTCGGATACATATCGCTGATTTCGATGCCGCCCATGTCGAGAGCGAGGTCGACGAGCAGCGGCGTGCTGATGCTCTGATAGAACGCGATCAGGTCTTCGTCGATATTGGCTTTCTGTTCATCGAGGTAGACGGCTTCGCCACGGTTTTCGATGGCTAGTTTGTTAAGCAGTTCCTTGTTGACACTGCTGCCGACGCCGAGGGTGAAAGTGCGCACCTGGCGGGTGTTGAGGTTGTTAAAATCATTGCTGATGGTTGGTGTGTCGGTGATACCATTGCTGGCTTCGCCATCGGTCAGGAAAACCAGAGTTCTGGTGCGGTCTTTGGCATCATCGAAAAGGGTCAGAGCGTGTCTGAGCGCATCGTGAATGTTGGTGCCGCCCGAGGCGCGCAGCTGGCCGATAAAGTCGCCGGCAACTCTGCGATTCTCGTCGCTGACCGGCATTAATTCGAGTTTCCAGAGCACGACAGTCGATGAAAACGATACGATCCCGAAGCGGTCTTTGTCGTTGAGCTTGTTGACGAAGAATTCAAAGGCCTTTTTCGTCTGCTGAATCTTGTTGCCCGACATTGAACCGGAAGTATCCATGACGAAAACGATGTCGCGGTTAACGATGTCTTTCTGCTCGACAATTTCCTGGGGGGAAAGCATCAGAACGAAGTAGCCGTCTTTGGCGGCGTCAGGGCGGGTGGCCAGAAAATTGGCAGCCATTTTGTCGGCTTTAACTTCATAGTCGAGTCTGAAATCATTATTTGACAGGAAATTATTCTTTTCGAAAACCATCTTCCAGTTGTTGGCATCGACCTTTTCAGCGTAAATGTCGTGGGTCGGCGAGGTCAGTTCGATGATTTCCTTCTGGTCTTTGACTTCGACGATCAGCGTCACGGCTTCGAGGGGCTGGGTCTGCAGACTGCCAACGTTGAACGGCAGAGTGTAGGTTACATGCCCTTTGGTATACGGCAGGATTTCGCTGTATTCGATCATTACGGTAGCGCGTGATTTCGGGCCGATAGCGCCGATGCTGGTTTCGAAAACGCCGGGCTGTTTCTGCACGGCCATCGCCGGCATCATGCCTTCGGCTTTCGCTTCGTTGAAGGTTTCCTGGGCCTGGGCTGCTTCTTCGATGCGGCCTTCATAGGTCTGCCCCTGGCTGTCGGTGAGCGAAAAATTCTGCACCGAAGCCTTTTCATGCACCGGAAACTTGATATTCGGCTGAATGGTGAAGTCGTGTTGATTGTAAAACACCATTTCCAGCCTGGTCACGGCAACCTGGTTGCTGATCTTGACGTTGACCTTCTGGTGAACCATCGGCAGGGTACCCTGCTGAAACACCAGATAAGCTGCGTCGGCAGCCAGGGCGCCCGCGAACAATAAAACGATAATGATGACTGTGATGTTGAAATTTTTCATTGCCGCTCTCCCTCGAATAATATTACCTCAGTATACCGCCCGCTGAAGCCCAATAATAATTAATAATTTCAGAAGACTGGCAGTGTACCGCAGGCGAATTCTAATATGCAGGCGGCATGCCAACTTGCAGAACCCCCATCAACAGCAAAAAACAGGCTTTCATCTGTCTGAGGACTGCGACAAAAATGTCGCAACAATCGCGGTGTTTGCGACAAATTCTGAACGGTAAAATCGGTAGGCTTATCTTGCCGGCGGCACTTCAGGGAAAATGAGGCTCTGTTTGTAGAGGTCGGCACCGGTTTTGATGCCGCGTCTTTCGAGCTGGTCGATCAGGCCGAAAAGAATGTCTTTGACCGCCCGGGTGTCGTTCATCGCCCGATGGGCACCCACGAGGTTGACATTAAAATACTTCGCGACACTTTCAAGCTTGTTCGACTGCAGCCCGAGATACTTGCGTGCCAGGCGCAGAGTACACAGAGACGGCATTTTAAGAGGCCGGCGCAGATGTTTCCGGTAGGCGTAGTCGAAAAAAGACCAGTCGAACGGCACATTGTGCGCCACAAAAATCTTGTCACGGAAAAGTTCCTGAATAAACGGCAGCAGCTCAGCCATCTTCGGCTGACCGCGCACCATGTCGTCAGTGATGCCGGTGATGCGGGTAATTTCGGCGGGCACCGCCATTTCAGGGTCGACAAGGGTCTCGAAAGTCTCTTCTTTGCCATCTTTCATGGTGATGATGGCAATCTCGGTAATACCCGCTTCTTCGGGTTTGAAGCCGGTGGTTTCGAGGTCGAGAATGACGAATGGCAGGTCTTTGAGCGGGCGGTTGACAAATTCAGGCATTAAATTATTCATGCCGGTATGTTATAACTAACTGTGAAAATGGTCAAATACCAGTTTGTGCGGAGGTCTGCCATGCAGATGGAACGTCTGAAAGGTCTTGTCGAAAGCGTCGATGCCCGGCGCGTCATCGTGGTTGCCGATAAATCAGGGCGCGAATACAGTTTCAGCCCTTCAGAACTCAGAGGTGTGGAAAAGGGCGCCCGCGTCGATCTGCTTATTACGCCGCCAGATGACGAAGGTGGCTTTGCAACCGTCATCTCAATCAAATCCCAGAAAAAAATCAAGCCGCTGAAGATGCCCAGTTTCAGCACCCTCGTCGGCCACATGCTGAAAACCCGCGATCGCCTGAAAGCGACTCTTGCCGAATCCGAAGACGCCGACGCCCAGAACGAACTCAACGAAAAAATCGCCTGGCTCGATCGCGGCATCAGACTCTTTTCATAGCCGCTTATAAATAAAGCTCTGTCCCGGCCACTGGTAAAACTTATTTGTTCAGGAAATTGCCAGGGATAGTGCAACCGGGGTATCATCAATCGAGACGGAAGTTTTTTTAAGGATCTTACACTTATGTTCAACCTGCATTGTGAACCTCGGTTTCAGAGACGATCTGCTCTTTTGGTTCTGCTTCTGATCAATCTGCTGTTCTCGGCTGTTGCATGGTCTCAGACGGATCAGGGGCGACTCAGGCTGACAATAATGCATACCAATGATTTTCATTCGCACCTTTCTGGTATGGGCCCTGACAGTCTTTTTACTGCCGAAACGGGTGACGGCGACCCGGTGCTTGGTCATGCGGCACGACTGATGACAGTCATTCAAAGTATTAAAGCGAACCGCATGCGCAATGGCGTCTCAACTCTGTTGCTCGATGCGGGTGATGCAATGTTCGGTACTCTTTTCCATATGCTGGCTCCAAGTGAAAGTTCAGACTGGGTTCCTGAATATCGTTTCATGAATGAAGCGGGTTACGATGCTGTCTGCCTCGGAAATCATGATTTTGACGCCGATGAACGCGGCCTTGCCAGAGCTTTGAACAAAGCCCGGGAAGCCGGTTTTAATATTCCCTTCGTCACGACAAATCTCAGATTTGCTGCTGATAAGGCTGAAGACAGCCTGCTGCGACCGTTTTTGAAAAGCGGCGGCATGTCTGCCGCAGGAGTCGCAATGCAGGATTACCGCATCAGGCTTTTGCCTGGTGGCGCAGACCAGCCGCCAGTCAGGGTTGGCATTCTTGGTCTGGTCGGGCCTAATGCGGCTCAGTTATGTGCTACCACCCGTCAGACCGTTCAATTCGTCGGTTTTAATGATCAGAAAGCCAAAGCCGATGAAAAAGCTTTTCACAGCTTTGTTCAGGGCCGCGTTAATTTTCTGCGCCAGGAAGAAAAATGCAATCTGGTAATTGTGCTCATCCATGGCGGAACCCCGGAAGACGATCAGCTGGCCGGTGCGGTAACCGGGATCAACCTTATCATTTCAGGGCATACGCATGAAGCCTATGTAAGAAAAGCCGGTAACACCATAATTGCTCAGTCCGGTAATTACGGTGCAAATCTTGGAGTTCTCGACTTTGAATACGATGGCAAAGGGATCAGATTGATAAATGCCGAGCGGCCACGAATAAAAATTGATGATGCCGTGCCGGCAGAAAACAGCGTTCTTGCATGGCTGAAACAGGCGGAAGACGAAGTGAACCGACTGATCGAGCCTTCCGGGTTTTCGATGAACAATCCAATTTGTGAAGTTACCAGAGACCGGCTGAAAAATAGATTTCCTGATAATGCTGCCGGCGTTTTTACTGCCACAACCCTTCTGAGAGCTGTTAACCGACGCCTGGAAAAGCCGGTCGATTTTTATTTCTCAACCTATGGTCTGGTTCGTTCAGAATATCTGACTGTTAACGGCAACCCCACACCCTATGCCTTTTCCGATATTTTTAAATTTTCGCCGCTGGGCTTTGCGGCTGATGGTTCGCCCGGCGCTCCAATCGTGGTGTTCTCGCTTTCACGCACTGAAACGAAGGTTCTGCTCGAGCTGATGAGCATGCTCAGCGGCAAAACGCCGCCGTACGAGCCTTCGGTGTCAGACAATCTGACCTACAAAAAGAACAAACTCGGAGTGCCGCTGGTTAACGGCCTTGGTAATCTCAAGCTGAACGGAAAAACCTTTTTGCGCTGGCCAAAACGACTGCGAATTGCGACAACCCTTTATTTCGCGCAGAATCTGTTTAAAATTCGCGACTTGAGCAAAGGCATCATTCGCATTACACCCAGAGATGAAGAGGGCAAGCCGATCACTGTATTTGCAGATTCCGGTCTTCCACGCGAACATGTTCTGCTTGCCGAAGAACTGCGCCGCGTTGCCAGTGGCGAAGTAAACGACCCGCAGGCCCAACCCTGATTTAAATTGACAACCTGGTAAATAAAGCCCCCTTAAACCAATGGAATTAGGGGGCTTTTCTTTTGCTCTGAATTGCCAACGTCATTTGACTGGTCGGCTCAAATCTGTCCAACTCTGTGTGGCTGGCAAGGGGAGCGACTGCTGGTTTACATAATTCAGCAGGGAGATCCGAATAAATACCGTCGTTACTTCACCGGCGGGCAGATCAGGTGCTCGGGCACCTCGGCCATTACAGGAAACATGCGGTTTGGGCTCATTACCACCAGATCGCTGACCTTGAGATGTCGCTTCGCCATCTTGCGCGAGCGGTTGACGATTTTCTGCAGCTGCTCGCCGCCGCCGGCTTTCAGGTCTTTGCTCAGGGTAATGTGCGGCTGGTAATTATCTTTGTCCGCATGCGGAAACACCTCGAATTCCCTGAAACGATCGCAGACTTCATTGTGCAGATCGATCAGGGCAGGGCAGGGCAGTACTTTTAAAAAAACGACCGTTGCCCGCCCTTCGGCATACCTGAACAGATCGAAGCCGCGCATGTAGATCTTCAGCGGCAGATATTTCGCCGCAATCGCATAAATCTCGGGCAGCAGCTCAACAATCCGCGCATCATCGAGAAAATCCGACGAAAATCCGAGAAACTTGACGGTCAGATGTGCTGTCTCAGGCGCCTCGAACGAGTTGCACACCTGTACCAGTTTCTGCTGACAGGCACTGAGATAATCGCGAAAACTCACCGGTACTCTGAAAGCCAGAGTATACGGCAGGTTCCGGTTGTTCTCATCCGCCTGTTTTTTGTGTGAACCCATCTTCGCGATCCCCAGGATGCTGGCATTTGCAGAAGGTGCAGGAAACGGATTGCGCCGTTCCCTGCACCTGATTTTACATCAATTCCGGTTATTCAGACCTGACGATTGCCGACAGGCAATCACAGATTCTTGAGAACGCCGGTCTTTTCGTTGAAAGCGGTGATCATTTCGTCCCAGTGCTTGATCACTTCTTCGCTGAAAGCGTCTTCCCAGAATTCCGGATCCCAGAGTTCGTTGAGTTCTTCAACGGTTTTGCCCTGCTGTTCGACCCAGGTGTAATACTTGAAGTTGTGCAGGCGCTTGCGGTCATGATAGTTGAGTTCCATCATGTTCTGGCTGCCTTCGCCGAGCATGAAACGTTCGAAATCGGCCAGGGCGCGACCATTGCAGATTTTGCCGTGCTGCTGTTCGAGTTCGCCGAGGCGTGACTGATACATTTCGGCTGAGTCAGTCAGACAGGTGAACAGAATGTCGTTTTCGTCCATTTCATAGAACTTGGCGGCTTTAACGGCTGAAAGCACATTGCTGATACTGCTGATGCCCATGAGAGCGAGCTTCTCAATGACTTCGGCTTTGACGCCGGCATTTTTCAGCATTGCCTGACCTTCGGGGGTATTGAATACCCTGAACAGCCGCATGCAGTTTTCATCATCCACGGCTACGACAGTGTCGGTATTGCGGGTGTTGTGAATCCACGGAACATGCTTGTCGCCGATACCTTCGATGCGGTGACCACCAAAGCCGCAGTTGAGCAGAGTGGGGCACTGAAGAGCTTCAGAAGCGATGATGCGGGCATGCGGGTGTGCATGCTTGATGCGGTCGCCAGCGCCGATGGTGCCGGCTGAACCGGTTGCAGATACCCAGGCGGCCATGCGACTGCGGGGACCTTTTACCTTTTCGAACACTTCAAGAGCGGCGTTGCCGGTCAGGTGATAGTGCCAGATCGGGTTGCCGATTTCGGCGAACTGATTGAAAATTACGATGTTGTTGCCGCGTTCTTTGATCAGTTCCCAGCATTTGTCGTAAATTTCTTTAACGTTCGATTCGCAGCCGGGGGTGGCGAAAATTTCGCTGGTCCCGATTTCTTTGAGCCAGGCAAAGCGCTCAGGGCTCATATCCTGCGGAAGAATGGCGATCGCGGGTGAGTCGAGCAGGGCGCAGTCATAGGCGCCGCCACGGCAGTAGTTGCCGGTGCTCGGCCAGACGGCTTTCTGTTTCGTCGGGTCGAATTCACCACTGACGAGGCGCGGAACCAGGCAGCTGAAAGCAGCGCCGACCTTGTGGGCGCCGGTCGGAAAATACTTGCCGACCAGGCCGATAATGCGGGCTTTAACGCCGGTGAGTGAACTGGGCAGTTCAACATAGTTGACATCGCCCCAGAGACCGGTTTTTACGTCGTTCTTCCAGGAAATGCGGAACAGGTTGCGGGGGTTGACATCCCACAGACCGAGCGGTTTGACCTGCTGCTTGATCTTTTCAGGAATCAGGGCGGGGTTTTTCTGCTGGGCGAAGGTCGGAATGACGATATTGCGCTCTTTGGCGCGGTTAACGGTGTTCTTGATGACTTCGTCGTTTACGTGCAGTTTGAATTTACTGAGATATTTAGCCACGATTCGGCTCCTTGCTTATGGGTATACGTGAGTTCCGGCTTCGCCTTTAACGGCTTTGGCAAGATTTTCAGGATTGGTGATGATGGCGTGTTTGCCGCCATTTTTGATGAATTTGATGATCGCTTCGCACTTCGGCAGCATCGAACCCGGCTTGAAATGACCTTCTTTGCAATACTGTTCGAGTTCGGCGACGGTTACTTTGTCGAGGGCCTTCTGATCGGGCTTGCCGAAGTTCAGGCAGGCTTTTTCAACGGCGGTAGAGACGATGAACATGTCGGCCTTGATGTTCGAAGCGAGCAGCGCTGAGGCGAAGTCCTTGTCGATAACTGCGGCAGTGCCTTCGAGGTTGCCCTTGTCGTTGCGAATGACCGGAATCCCGCCGCCACCGACTGCGACAACGCAGAAACCCTTGTCAGTGAGGGTGGTGATGGCGTTTTCTTCAATAATTTCGAGCGGCAGCGGTGAGGCGACAACACGGCGCCAGCCACGGCCGGCATCTTCCACCATCGCCCAGCCGTCATTCTTCATGCGGTCTTTGGCTTCGGCTTCGGTGTAGAACTGCCCGATCGGCTTGCTTGGCTTCTTGAAGGAAGGATCGTTCTTGTCGACGAGAACCTGGGTAACTACGGTAACGACCGGCTTTTTGATGCCGCGCTTCTTGAATTCATTGCCGAGCGCCATCTGAAAATTGTAGCCGATAGCACCCTGGGTGTCGGCGCCACAAGAATCGAGCGGCACCGGGTGCAGCTGACTGCGGGCGATTTCGCTGCGGAGCAGAATGAAACCGACCTGTGGGCCGTTGCCGTGGGTCAGAACGACGTTGTAACCCTGTTCGATCATGTCGGCGACATGCACCATGGTTCTGCAGGCTGCATCATACTGATCGGGAACAGTCTGGTGTTTGCTGTCGAGAATCAGTGAATTGCCGCCAACCGCGACTACTGCGAGTTTACCTTTTGCTGACATAAGAAGAATCATTCCTCCGTAAGTTGATGACTGACTTACAAATTATGGGTGTAACGAAGCGCCTTCAGCCTTCATTATATTGCCTTATTCGACTTTCCTTGCAATTTCTTTAGTGTAAGCGAGAATTTTCTGCAGCGATTATACTCGCAAAAGTTCAAAATGTAAACTTTCCGACAAACCTCGCAGCATATCGGGGGAAAAACGAAGCGCTGCCGCGCGGGTCGAATCTGGCCTGCAGGGCAGCGCTGTCTGGTCGGTCGCTTATTGTGGCAGTGAGCTCAGCAGTTCGTCGATTTCGCCGGCGAGCGGCTCAACCGCTTTCTGCAGCTTGATGCAGGCCTGCTGCCAGTAGAGCGGGTCGGTTTCGCGCGCATACCAGCTGCCGGCAACGGCGGCTTTCGCAGCGGCCTTGAAGTATTTGACGGCAAATTTCAGGCGCCAGGCCGGAAAATCGAAGCCGCCGACCCGGGTCGAAACCATGCCGGCCTCATTACCGGCTTTAACGGCTTTCGATGCCAGCTGTCTCCATAAGTCGCGGGCTTCCGCTTCGCCGATCTGCTGCGGGAAGTTCGGCAGCATGCTTTTGACACGTTCGAGGCCTTCTCTGACGTTTTTGGCCCAGACAATATCGCCGGTCCAGATCGGTTCGGCAGAGGCCCAGAGTTTTATTTCTTTCAGGCCGATGTCGCAGGCACCGGCGAAATCTCGGCACTGAAATTCATGCACGCGGTCGGTTTCGGTTTTATGCGGGTAAATCTGGGCTCCAAGAACGAAACGCTTTTGAAAATACATGGCTCCAAGGCGCAGCCGCACCGGCAGCTTGTATTTGTCGACAAGTTCGAGCATGATTTTAGCTGATTTAGAGCAGTTCTGCGCGATTTTGACGCGGATATCGCTCCAGTTTTTGCCCTTGAGCTCTTCCGGCAGCGTGCCGGGAAAACCGGCTTCAGCACTGAACGGTGCCAGCAACAGCTGGCACTGTTCGACGGCTTTATCAATCTGCTGCTGGTGAATCCACTGCCACGGAACATCGACTTCGGCGCGGGCCGCCACCCCGGTAAATAGAACGAACACTGTCAGAACGAGCAGTTTCGCAAAGATCTTCATCATTGATACTCCTTGATGATTTTTCTTAATGGTACACAGAGCCACCCTGCAAATACAACCATTAATTTCTTCTGCTATTTCACCAGCGCGAGCAGAACGCCGGCGGCGACGGCCGAACCGATTACCCCCGAAACGTTCGGGCCCATGGCATGCATCAGCAGGTAATTGCTGCTGTTGTATTCAAGCCCCACTTTGTTGGCCACTCTGGCAGCCATAGGCACCGCCGAAACACCGGCCGCGCCGATCAGCGGGTTAATCGGTACCGAACTGAAACGATTCATGATTTTTGCCAGCACTATGCCGCCTGCAGTGCCCAATGAGAACGCCAGCAGACCCAGAATGATAATGCCGATGGTCTGCAGACTCAAAAATTCTTCAGCCGACAGTTTCGAGCCGACTGCCAGCCCGAGAAAAATCGTCACGATATTGATGAGCTCGTTCTGGGCGCATTTTGCCAGGCGCTCGGTCACCAGCGATTCCTTGAGCAGATTGCCGAACATCATGGCGCCAATCAGCGGCGTCGCCTGCGGAATGAACAGAATGCAGAGAAGCAGCACTGACACTGGAAAAACAATCTTCTCGGTTTTCGAAACTTCCCGCAGCTGGTGCATTTCGATGCGCCGTTCTTCTTCGCTGGTCAGCCACCGCATTATCGGCGGCTGAATAATCGGAACCAGTGCCATATAAGAATAGGCAGCCACAGCGATCGCGCCAAGCAGGCGCGGCGACAGGGCTGATGCCACAAAAATCGCGGTCGGGCCGTCAGCGCCGCCAATAATGGCGATCGACGCGGCATCTTTCAGCGAAAAGCCGAGCCCGGCATATTGCGATAGCAGCAGGGCGCCCCACAGGGTTCCGAATATGCCGAGCTGCGCCGCGCCGCCGAGCAGAGCCATGCGCGGGTTGGCAATCAGCGGTCCGAAATCGGTCATGGCACCGACCCCGATGAATATAATCAGCGGAAACAGCCCATTAGCGATGCCGGCATGATAAACAATGCCGAGAAAGCCGTCAGCAGCTGTCATGTTTGCTACCGGAACATTCGCCAGAATTCCGCCAAAACCTATCGGCAGCAGCAGCAGCGGTTCAAATTCCTTTTTAATGGCCAGCCAGATCAGAAAAAGGCCGACGAGAATCATGATCAGCTGTTTAAAAGTCAGACAGTAAAGACCGGTTGTTCTGAGCAGTTCGCCCAGTGCAGAAGTGATATCCATTGTTTTTCTCCCTGCAGATCAGCTGATCTGTATGACTGCCTGCCCGGCAGTGACCATACTGCCCTGACCGGCCATGATTTTTGCGACTGTGCCATCAACCGGTGATTTGATCTCCGTTTCCATTTTCATGGCTTCGATCACAAATACCGTCTGATCTTTTTTCACGCGGTCGCCCTCTTTGCAGGTAACCCTTATAATGGCACCGGGAAGGGGAGAAACAACCCGGTGCGTGTTCTGTGTTGCCGTTGTAATCGGCCTCACTTCAAGCTCGTGCGAAATCTCGGAAATATCGACTTCGTATTTCCGGCCGTTGACCACGGCGTTTTTGCCATCGAAAAAGACCGAGAAAGCTTTGTTCGCGAATTCGACGCTGTAGCCGGCAGCGCTTTTCCCTGACAGATTTGCTTTGGCGACCGCTGCGGTCGATGCCTGCGCCTTTTCGACGATTTTCTTTCTGACGTTTTCGACCGCTTCGCCTTTAAGGTAGGCGATTCCCTTGGCCTGGCAGGTGGCTGCGATAAAAATGTTCTCGTCGGTTACCGCCAGTTCAGCCTCGATGAGCTTCTTTTTGAAAGATTCAATTGCCCTTGCAGGGTTCGCGTCGTTGAGTTTGAGCGGCGATTCAGTGGTCGGCGTCATTTTCAGCTGCTCAGATGCGATTCTGACGACTTCGGCATCAGGCGCAACCGGCGTTCGGCCAAAGTAGCCAAGAACCATTTTTCCGTAGCCTTCGGCGATTTTAGCCCAGGGCCCGAACATGACGTTGTTGTAAGCCTGTTGAAAATAGAACTGGGAAACCGGCGTAACCGAGGTTCCGAAGCCGCCTTTGCGCACGACTTCGCTCATAGCACGTATGACTTCCGGGTATCTTTCCATGGTGCCGTTGTCGCGCATCATCTGGGTATTCGCCGTCAGCGCGCCGCCTGGCATCGGCGAAAAAATGATGATCGGGTCGACCGCTCTGGCTTCCGGCGGCACAAAATAGTCTTTCATGCAGTCGGCAAAAACCTTTTCGGCTTCGACCAGCTTGCGAATATCGACGCCCAGGTCGTAGCTGGTGTCGCGCAGTGCGTGCCACATGGTAATGAAATCAGGCTGGCTGGTGCCGCCCGAAACCGGCGACATTGCCAGATCGATGCCGTCAGCGCCCGCATCGAGTGCGGCCCGATAGGCAGCGACGGCGTTTCCGGCGGTATCATGCGTATGAAAGTTGATAAAGGTTCCCTCGGGCAACATGGCGCGCGCCAGTGCAATGGTCTTGAAAACCTTCGCCGGCGTCGAGGTTCCCGAGGCGTCTTTAAAACAGACCGAATGGTAGGGGATACCGGCATCGAGAATCTGCCTGAGCACCTGGGCATAGAATTCGGGGGAATGGGCGCCCTCGCAGCCGGGCGGCAGTTCCATCATCGTCACGACGACCTGGTGTTTCAGCCCGGCCTCGACGATGCATTTGCCGCTGTAAATGAGGTTCTGCACATCGTTGAGCGCATCAAAATTTCTTATCGTATCGACGCCGTGTTTTTTGAAAAGCTTTGCATGCAGTTTAATGACATCACTGCTCTGGGAATCGAGGCCGACGACGTTGATGCCGCGCGCGAGGGTCTGCAGTTCTGCGTCTGGTCCGGCGGCTCTGCGGAAAGCATCCATCATGTCGAAGGCGTTTTCGTTGCAGTAGAAGAAAAGCGACTGGAATCTGGCGCCGCCGCCCGATTCGAAATAACGTATTCCGGCCCTCGTGGCCGCTTCGACCGCCGGCAGAAAATCTTTCGTCAGCACTCTTGCGCCATAAACCGACTGAAATCCGTCACGAAAAGATGTGTCCATTACTCTGATCAGTTTCTTTTTCATGCGGTTTTCCTTTCAGCAAAAGCGCGGGCTGCAGCGATTGCCACTGCGATTTCTTCGTCTGCTGAAGATTCGCAGTTGTCCAGAACGGCCGTTTCAGCGGAAAATTCCCCCGGCAGTGGTTTTAAAACCCTTGAAACCGTCTGCATCATGAAAATCATGACGGTTAAAAACAGAAAAACGGTTCCCATGCCGATGACCATGATGATGAGTCCATCGATAAGCATTGCAAAAACTCCTGTGCTGCTGCATCAGCCCCAAAAACCGGGCTGAGCTTGATTCCTTGTATATTTCTGTGACTTTAAGCCTGACTGAACGCAAAGCCTAACATTGTGAATACTTTAACATGTAGAGGCGGCAGATTGCAAGCCAACAAATCCGCAGCCGCATAAATTGCCTGCTCAGCACTTTCGAGGCCTTGCTGAATGCCTCAAAATGCCAACTGGCGGCTGGGTTTCTGGCGAAGAATCTTCAGGGAAGGGTGTCGAGCAGTTCGTCGATTTGCACGGCGAGTGGTTCAACGGCTTTTCGCAGTCTGGCATCGGCCTGTTGCCAGTCGTTTAAATTGTTTCTGCCGCCTTCCTGCGTTTCTGAAACGGCGCAGATGGCGGCGGCCATAAAATATCTGACGGCGAATTTCAGTTGCCAGGCCGGAAAACTGAAACTGCCGACCCGGTCTGCGAGTATTTCGGCCTCTTTGCCGGCGCTGACAGTCCGGGCAGCGGTTTCTTCGTAATTTTTACGGGCGTCGGTGCCTGCATGCGCTTTCTTAAAATCAGGCAGCATGCTTTTGATCCGTTCGAGGCCGCTTCTGGTTTTTCCTGTCCAGACGTGGTCGTATGACCAGGCTGGTTCGGCGACCGCCCAGAGTTTCATTTCGCTGAGAATATCATCGCGGAATTCAATGAAATTGCTGTATTTCTCGGGAATCTTCAATCTGGCGGCGAGCATGAATTCTTTTTCGAAATACATGGCCCCGAGGCGCAGGCGCACCGGCAGCCATTTTTTCCCGGCGAGTTCGCGCATGATCGCGGCACATTCAGTGCAGCTAGTGGCTCCAGACTTGCTTTTATCCTCGGCTTTGCCGCCGGCACTGAATATCTGGACGCACTTTTCGGCGGCCTTCTCGATCAGTTTCTGCTGTTCCCGGCGCATTTCGCGGTCACCCTGCGCCCGGGCCGCAGCCCCGATAAAACACATCGCCGTCATCACCAGAAAAATCTTCACCAGCAATTTCATCGCCTGTCTCCTTGTCGCCCTTTAATGCTACACACCCACCCACGACAAAACAACATTTTTAATTGTTGCTCTATTTATGATGATGCCCTGTGCATTATCTTGACCTTACGAAGTTCAAGGAAAGCCCCCCCTAATCTGCGCACCCGTTTCGAAAAGTGGCTGCACGTCTTAAAATTCGGCGAGCTGTATGGTAAAATGGATGCAGAACTCGACGAGGTGCTGAAAATGGAAGAAGGAGTCGAAGACATGGTCAAGGACTTGAAAAAAATCAATGCCGACGCTGAAAAGCGCCAGCTGATGGAAACCCGCGAAAAGACCCGCACGGTTTTAAAGTCGATAAAAAACGACTCCTACTTTCGCGGCCACAAAAAGGGCAAAGTCGAAGGTAAAATCGAAGGCAAAATCGAAGGCAAGATCGAAGGCAAAATCGAAGGCAAGATCGAAGGCAAAATCGAAGGCAAGGCCGAGGGTATGGCAGAAATCATTGCCCGGCTTCATAAGGGCGGCCGGTCTATTGAAGATATCGCCACCATGACCGGCCTCAGCCCCGAAGAAATCAAAAAGCTGCTCGCCACCCCAAAAAAATAATAAGCCGGCAATAAGCTCCTGTGCCTGATAATTCAAATCCCGCCCAATATATTTTAGCTGCTGGTCTTAATTTTTTTTCCCTTTTTCCTTTTGAGATTGATTTACCTGTGAGGGTTTAATTTTGTAGCCCTCCCAGGTAAATCAGTCGGAGGAAAAACATGACGAAATCTGCTTCCTGTGCAGTAAAAAGTCCGAAAATCAAAATTTATTCGTTTCTCAACGACGTTGTCTTTAAATGGATCTTTGGACAGCCGGTTCATTCGAGAAATACGATCTGCCTGCTGAATGCTTTATTGATGCTGACGGGTCGCAGACAAATAAAGTCGGTTACCATTCTTAACCCTTTTAATGACCGGGAGTTCAAAGAAGACAAGCTTTCAGTGGTTGATGTTAAGGTTCAAGATCACGAAGGCGCACTTTACATCGTTGAATTGCAGGTTTTACGTGACCCAAACTACGTCAAGCGCTCAACTTACTACCTGGCAAAACTTTACACCCGTCAGCTGAGATCTGGCCAGAGTTATGAGAAGCTGCAGCCGGTTACTGTCATTTCAATTCTGGGCTTCAACCTATTCAAAAAGTCCGAAAAAATTCAGGAAATCTTTTTGTTCAGGAACCAGGAAGGCACTCTTAGCCTTGAAAAGACGATGGCTCTGCATTATCTTGATCTGACGAAGTTCAAGGAAAAAAAGCCCCGTAATCTGCGCACCCGTTTCGAAAAGTGGCTGCACGTCTTAAAATTCGGCGAGCTG
>CALEDQ010000012.1 GCA_937949615.1 uncultured bacterium
TTTTCTGGCAAAAATGTACAAGACCCAGTTAAACTTCAACCACGTGAACAGTTACAAAAAATTTTTTGCCGTGCATAATCATGCCTGTTGACAACAGCTATATTTGTGATGAAATACAGCTATTTCAAGCTTTTTTTGCCCTACAAAATACCAATTCTTTTGAAAAATTCTTCTTCGCTCTCTTTGTTTCTCTCTATTAAATGCGAAATACTCGACAAGACCGGCTCAACTTCTTCCCAGAGAAATAGAATTCTGTTTGCAACCTTGTGATATGGAATTCGCTTGCGTTGTTGCCAGCGTCGAACTTGCCTTTCTGTAGCACCCAACTTGTGGGCCATATCCAATACTGTTAACCAAACCAAACATCTTGAGGCTTCTGCTGCCTCTTTTTCCCTCTGTAATTCTTCATCAGTAAATACAAAGATTATCTCGTCTTCCATGACCGATTTTCCTTTCTTTTCCGGGCAATTTTGCCAATGTTTTAGAGGGGTAAACCGAAACAATTTCCAACAGGCACGGACTGAACGCAGCTTTGTGTTTTCACATGCCTGATTTTCCCCCCTTACACAAAATAATTTACCCTGATCGCCAGAAACGACCTGATGTTTGCAAAAATTGCCTACCCCGTCAGGGGAAAATTGAGAACATTTTAGGCTGATGATTTTATTAATGACTTGATGATCTTCGTGGCAGTTTGCTGGAGTTGCTTCATAGGCAAAGGGAAGTCAAGCATCCTCATGCTGTCATAAAGAGTCTTTATTGAAAATGGCTTACCGTATCTGTCCAGAGTGATAGAGCCGTGAGAATGACCTAGCAATTCTGCTATTATCTCAGCTCTTGCCCCTTTCTCCTTAAGCTGACTGGCGAAGCCATGGCGGAAGGAATGAAAAACCTTTCTGGGATCTTCGGTAATGTATTTACGGTTGAGTCGCTGGAAAAAGGCTGAGAATTTTTTGCCATAGTTGTCTTCGCGCTGCTCAAGACACATCCAGAGGCGGGGAAAACCTTTGGCTCTAACAGCACTAACATAGTCCAAGAAGCCAATCTTTATTAATGATGGATGAACGGGAACAATTCGGTTGCTTGTTGCATTCTTTAAGACCTTGGTGCCATCATTATTGATATTGATACAGAAGATTCCGTCAGCGTCTAGAACATCATCAGTATGCAGCTGGGCAATCTCGTTTAATCTCATTCCCGTGAACATGCCAATTAATGGCAAAAAGAAGTTCTCTGGTCGATCCAGATAGTCTTTGCCAGTAAAAACATCGGTGGCAAACATGCTTTTCAAATCTTCATCAGTATAAATAGACCGCTCATCACATGCTTTACTTTCACGCTTCTTGGGCATTGAAAGGCTACTGGCGATGTCTTCTTGAAGATAACCATGCTTGTAGCACCAGCTCAAGAAGGCTTTGAGATGTTTAATTATTCGATGTGCCCGCGTATGACTCATTGGCTCATAGTCAGTCATCTTCAAAATCTCTGATAGTGGCTTACCACGGAATCTTTTATCTTTGGTCAGATTTGGTGGGAAACGGCACACGGTCTCTCTAATATGCAGTAGCTGAGCTCTTTTCATTTCTTGTATTTCAATGTTTCCGCCAAGCAACTCGATGAAGATTCTGATCATCTGCCGCTGATCGATTACAGTTTTTTGAGCCCAGCGATTTGCTCTGATGTGCTCATGTTCATATAGGTCGTAAAGTTCCTGAACACGGTCTTTGGTCACATTTATTTTTGCATTACTGACAATAGATGGCGGCAGTGGCAACGGCGAACTCTGTTTGATTCGCTCAATTTCGTCTGCTGTAAAGCATTGTGACCTTATTATTGATATGTATCTATTCAGCCAGGCTGAGTACCCAGTCGCCAGAAATTTGGCTTCCTTGCGCTCTTTCGTTTTTAATGACAGCTTTATGTGTGTTCCATGATGATGCTCTGCCACGTCAAGCGGGATTCGACGCCAATAATAGTAAGTTTCACTGATCTTTTTAAGATACTGAGGCACTGTAGACTCCAAATGTGGGCTAATTTGTGGTCTACTAGGTCGCTACTTCCCAAGCTGAGGGTCGCGGGTTCGAACCCCGTTTCCCGCTTAGAAAAAGAGCCCTGAGACTGTTATAGTTTCAGGGCTCTCTGTTTTTAGCTTAAACAAGCTCAACCCTCTATCAACCGTATTATTCGAGGCTTTTGCAGGTTGTTTTTTGTTCCGTTTATCGGAAAAATTGTTAAAACTGGCACTAGGTGACAATAAATATATAGAAATATTTAATGAGCTGCTGAAAAAAATGTCGGCATTAATAACTATTTGGCAGTTTATTGTTTGATCAGTTTTTTTGGTAATACCGATAAGTGCTTTAATAAAGGATTTTCTGGACTTTTTAAAAATTGGCATATTCCTTGCGTTAATCATCACTGTTCTGGAAAAAGAAAATAAGCTTTATAAGCCAGGAGTGTTGTATGAGAAAAAATATCGCAGGTCTTTTGATGGCAGTTCTTTTCGTTCCTGCAGTGGCTATGGCCCAGTTCCACGGTAACAATCATGGTTCAGCCAATAATAACTCAAGCTATCAGCATCCGGGTTCTACCGGCAGCAACAATACTCACGGTCATACTTCAAATTCTGGCAATGGATCCAGTTACAATGGCAATACTGGTCATAACAATAGTTCCAGCCATAACAGCGGTTCAAATTACGGTCCGGGCAGCAACAATTCTAATCATGGCAACAGCTCCAGCTACGGAAACGGCTCGAACCATGGAAACAATAATGGAAATAGCAGTAATCACAGTTCTGGCAACAGCTCTTCCGGCCACCCAGGTCATATCGATAATTCAGGCCACGATAACCCGGGTTTCCCAGGCCATGGTTCGTCAGCCGGCAAAGAACTGATGATGGCTCACTACAATATTGAACGTGCTTTCCAGGATGCCGAAAACTCATATTACCCATACTTCATGAGCGAACAGGACAAGCGCAACATGCTGTTTGCCATGCGCAGAATCAAATTTGAATTTGAAGGTCTTCTGAGACTTGTTGACAGAAGACACAGAGACGAAATTCACCAGATTTCCATCATGGTTGAAAGATCTATCTTCACCATGGTTGCCGAAAATAATGTAAAAGAAGCTCATAGAATGTTAAAGAGAACTGAAGATCAGTATAAACGCACTGCCGTAGAAATTTTCAGAAGATAATCACCCTCCTAGATCTCGAAGCGTCTCTTTTAAAAGCCGGTCGCCAAAAGCGACCGGTTTTTTAATTCCTGGTTTTCTTATAAAATCCGGGGTTACTAAATTTAGCCCATGAAAAACCAGGAAATCCGAGACAGCTTCCCGGATTTTTGATTATGGCATCAGAACTGCTGACTTTGCTGTTCTCAATAAAATTCTCTATGGAAATTTATATATATTGGTAATTATCTACGATTAACCGCAGCCTCACATTTCTAAAAGAGACTTTAAAACAAAGTTTGCGCACAGTTTCCTCCGAATCCGTAGTTCACACTTTCTTCTGAACTGATGTATCATTGTACAGAATACGGATGTATCAAGAGCAAAGAGAGGTCTGGCCATGAAAGATTCAAGACAAATCAGGCAGGTCGTAAGGGGAATCGAGACGCATGATGGCGCCGGGGTTCGCCTGGTAAGGGTCTTTGCCCATAAAAACGTGGTCGATTTCGACCCTTTTCTGATGATGGACGCTTTTGACAACGATAAACCTGAAGATTACGAAAAAGGTTTTCCGTGGCACCCGCATCGGGGCATTGAGACCATAACCTACCTGATCGAAGGCAAGGTCGAACATGGTGACAGCCTTGGCAACAAGGGAACGATTTTCTGCGGCGACTGTCAGTGGATGACGGCGGGCAATGGCATAATTCACCAGGAAATGCCGAAGCCGCCGGGAAAAATGCTTGGCGTGCAGATCTGGCTTAACATGCCTGCCATAAATAAGATGGGCGAGCCCGCCTATGGCGACATAGTTGCCGGTAAAATTCCTCTCATAAATGATCAGAATTGCGAAATCAGGCTGATCTCGGGCAACTATAAAGGAACAGAGGGGGCATTCAGCGGCCGTTACGTCAAGCCGCTGTTCATGGATGTCAACCTGCCGGCCGAAACAGAGTTCGAGCTTGAAACGCCATCTGAGAATACCGTTTTTTCGTATAATTTTTATGGTTCAGGAATTTTCAGTGACGGTAAAGAATATTCCGGAAAAACCACTCTGCTTTTCGAACCGGGAAAACTGCTTAAATTCAAATCAGGCAAAGAAGGACTGCGCATGATCATCCTTTCAGGGCCGCCATTGAAAGAACCGGTTGCCTGGGGTGGGCCAATCGTAATGAATACCCAGGAAGAGCTCGACCTCGCTTTCCAGGAACTTGAAACCGGTCAGTTCATCAAGCATCATCGCCGATAAAATCCAAGCTTTCAGCTGATCAAAGCTGCGCCTGCACCAGGGCCCGACCGGAAATAATTAATGCTCAGAATTACCATCAGATTCTACGAAGAGCTGAACGACTTCATCAGAGCCGATCTGCGCAAGCGGCCAATCGAAAAAACGCTGGCGCAGACCACAGCGATGAAAGATCTCATCGAGTCTTTTGGAATACCGCACACTGAGGTGGATCTGATTGTCGTTAACGGTGAATCGAGCGGGTTCGAACGACGGGTTGCTGATGGCGACAAGATCAGCGTCTACCCGGTTTTTGAATCTTTCGATATTTCTGGGCTGACACGCCTGCAGCAACGGCCACTGCGGAATTTGCGCTTCGCTGCCGACTGCCATCTCGGCAAACTTGCCGAAAAAATGCGACTGCTCGGCTTTGACGTCGAATATCATAACCACATCACAGACGAAGAGCTCTTCAACGCAGTTGTCGACCACAAAAAGGTGCTGTTAACAAGAGATCGGCGATTGCTGATGCGCAAAGAAATAGACCGGGGCTATCTGCTGCGTTCACAGCTTCCGGGTGAGCAGCTCGAAGAAGTAATCGGAAGATTCGATCTGCGCGAACAGCTGCAGCCCTTCACCAGATGTGCAAAATGCAACGGTATTCTCGAAAGGGTTGAAAAGGAAGCGGTTTTTCACCTGCTTGAACCGAAGACAAAGCTCTATTACAAAGATTTCTTTCAGTGCCAGAGCTGCCGACAGGTTTACTGGCAGGGCTCACATCTCGAAAAAATTCAGGCATTGATAGATAAGATCAAAGCCGGCCAGAAACCGAGTTAGTGATTTTTCAGCATTGAACATGCAAAATCGGCATTTTTCAAATCATTCACTGCGGTTATGCCCTAAACGGGTGCAACTGCGACAATCTGAGGAGTTTTAAATAAGATTCTCGCACTGATGTCGCTATACAGGCAGGGATTTTATCGACAAAGACTTAGATCCAGTTGCACACAAGAATCTGGCATGGTCGCTGTTTTTTTGCGTGGTCTGCTAACATCTGCCAAATCTGCTTTAATTTTGCAATTATCAACAGTTACCTGAAGAGTTATAATTGAGAGCATGAATGACGAAAAAAATGATCAGAACAGCGATGTTACACCTGAGCTGGTGCAGAAGCTTCAGGAAATAAAAGACCGCTGCATGCCGCCGGCGCAGATTTCATACCGGGCATTTTACGTATTTCTGCTGGCTGGCTCGTTTTTGCTTTATCTCGCCCATCAAATGGTTTCAGATTCAGTCGACTGGGATTCAATGCGCTATGCCCACGGCTTACTGCCGCTTGATGTTCTGATGATGCGCAACGCCATGGTGCCATGGCTGCTGCCCATTATCGTTCTGATTTTTTTCGCGCTGTCTTTCAAATTTAAAGCGCTGCGCTCGCCTGTTTTTCTCGCCTGGTTTACCCTGATTCTGTTTGGCCTGACGGTAACCTATGTCTGGACATCAGACATGTTTGCGTTTCACCTGCTTAATAGAATAACGCCCTGAAACTGGCACCAGTCAACCTGCGGCCAAAGCAACAGGCGAAGCATTTGAATTTTACAGGTGCGCATTAGAATATTTTCGGCAGATCCGTTGGCAATCCCATCAGCCGGGCCTGGAAATTTTCGATGAATTTTCATACAAGTCGCTTCAGCGGCCGGGTTTTTCGATGAGGTCGTGCCAGTATTTTTTCGGGATGCACTTCTGCTGCAGGGCCAGATTAAGACGCTCGCGCACAGCGATGCTGTCAAAGAAGCATTGCCAGAGATGCTGGGCGGCGATCTCTTCTGAAGCGTCGGGCGGAATATCGGCACTTTTTCTTTCGATGATTGTCCAGGTTTTGAGGTTGTAGACGGCCGCGACCTCACGGCGGCGGTCGTGAATTATCCATTGCTGGCCGGCAAAGCGCCTGACGAAAAACGGTGCAAGCACAGGCAGAACAAAGGTGTCTGAGCTGATCGAAGCATAATAAAGATTGGCGCCAATACTGCGAAAGCGCAGTAACCCCATAAACCGGTGCCGCTCGACACTGACCTGCCTGGCGAGGCGATGTATGCTGCGAACCCGCTCGTCGGTCTGATATGCATCGACAGTGCCGCGCTTTTCGAGCGCGAGCAGCAGATAGCGCGCCAGCCGCAGTTCGATGTTCTTCTCTTCTGACAAAAAGGCATACCAGGCATTCTGCCAGGTTTCGCGACTGATGCCGGGTATTCTGAACAACTCGGCATCATGCAGATTGCCGCCGGCAACGGAAACAGCGGTAGTCTGCGGCTCGGCTTCGGCAACAGCAAGCGACGGCTGCCGTTCATTTTCACGCTCGATCGCATCGGGCAGCCGGTGCTGTTTTAAAAATGGCACCAGAGCTGAAATAAGGCCATAAAATGAACCATCGTAACGTATTATCTGCATCAGAATTGCCCCATTACCGCATCTTTGAATATTTCAGGCTGAAAGCCGGTCATATCTTCGAAAGTCAGCTGTTTTGGCTTCAACACCGGCGGTTCGACGGCCAGCAGGCGCTGACGCAGACGAGTCGGGTCGAGACCGAGACTGCCGCTGTCTGAACCTGGGGCCGCCAGAAAATAACGCGCCCTTTTCATGACCACGCCGAGTTTTGCCAGATCTTCGATATTTAAACGACCAACGCGGCGGGCCTGCACAATGCGGCGTGCCGAAATCATGCCAAGACCGGGCACCCGCAGCAGTGATTCAAAGTCAGCACGGTTGACATCGACTGGAAAAAACTCGGGATGCCGCAGTGCCCACATGATTTTCGGGTCGAAATCATTGTCGAGAAGCGGCGGCCCGTTCTCAAAAAGCTCGTCGACCGAAAAGTGATAAAAACGCAGCAGCCAGTCGGCCTGATACAGCCGGTGTTCGCGCAGCAGTGGCGGCGACTGAGTATCAGGCAACCGGCTGTCATGGTTGTACGAAACATAGGCCGAATAATAAACCCGTTTCAGCTGCATCTTTTTATAAAGACTTTCTGACAGGGTGAGAATCTGCCGGTCGTCTTCGGGGCTGGCACCGATAATCAGCTGCGTACTCTGGCCACCGGGCACAAAAACCGGCCTGGTGGCAGGCTGGTGCCGGGCGGGCGAAGATGTCAGAGCAGTTATGCCTGAATAAGAAACAAGCCGCTGCCTGCCAGCCGGCGGGTTGTATTCGAGACTCCAGTCACGGATACGCTGCATCGGCCCGAAAATGCTCGCCTTCGACTTGTCGGGAGCCAGCAGGTTGAGACTCTGCTGGCTCGGCAGCTCGAGATTGACGCTCAGACGGTCAGCGAGCTTCCCGGCCTGAAAAATAAGATCGGGGTCGGCGCCGGGAATTGCCTTGAGATGAATATAGCCGGCAAAGCCGTGATTTTCGCGCAGAAGCTTTACGCATCTGATCAGCAGCTCCATGGTGTAGTCGGGGTTTTTGATAATTCCTGAGCTCAAAAACAGACCTTCGATATAGTTGCGCTTATAAAACGAAATGGTCAGATCAGCCAGCTCAGAAGGCGAAAACGCCGCCCGCTCGATGTCGTTACTGCGCCGGTTCATACAGTAGGCGCAGTCATAAACACAAAAATTCGTGAAAAGAACTTTTAAAAGCGATATGCAGCGCCCGTCTGCCGCCCAGCTGTGACAGATCCCACCCGGAACCACATTACCCAGACTGCCCGCCGGGCTGCCCCGGCTGCTGCCGCTCGAAGCACAGGAAACATCATAGCGGGCAGCGGCAGAAAGAATGCGCAGCTTGTCAGCAACCGCCACCCAGCTGCCATGCCCATGACCAGCAACATTTTCAGCTATTTCATTCGCCATTTTTTCGCCTCATATTTATATAATAAGCGAAAATTATGCGAATGAAAAGCGAAAAAAAATAAAAAAATTTCGCTGGCATACATTACGCATACCAGCGAAATAACGTTTACAGACGAAAAAGCGTTAAATTACTTCAGTCAAAGGCAGAGCAAACAGTTTAAGACCCTCGCGCAGCTGGCCTGAACGGTAACTGCGCACCCATTTTTTCAGGCCGGCGGCCTTATCGCCGGCGATAGCGACCATGAACACGGCATTTTCGCCGGGCCAGATCTCGTCACTCATGCGGGTGCCACCACCCTGACCAGAGCCGGTCGCCTGCGCCAGCCTGGTGAAACCGGTAATCTGGTGCGCCTCGAAATAATTCAGTATTTCATCCTGCAGTGTGCTGCTGCAGACAAGGATCAGGAATTCCATCAGGCTGCCTCCATTTCAATTTTGGGCCGTACCGGCACCAGCCAGCGACTGAAGAGAGAATAAAGAACCGGCATCAGCAGCAGAGTCATAAACGTCGAAACAACGAGCCCGCCGATAACACTCAAACTAAGTGGCACCCACACTTCAGAACCTTCACCGGTCGACAGTGCCATCGGCAGCATGCCAAGAACGGTGGTGGCGGTCGTCGACAGAACCGGTCGCAGGCGGCTGATGCCGGATTCTACCAACGCCTGTCGCAGCGGCACCTTGCGTCTGATAAGCATGTTGATATAACTGATCAGCACAATACCGTTGTTGACAACGATACCGATGAGAATCAGAAAGCCGAGCAATGAAACGATCGACAGTCGCGAACCGGTAACAACCAGTGCGAGAATGGCCCCCATGAAACCAAACGGCACGCTCAGACCGATAATGAATGGGGAAAGATAAGATTCAAACTGCGAAGCCATGACCATATAGACGAGAATCATGCCGAGAGCGGCGGCCTGAAACAGCAGCAGAAAAGACTTGCGGCGTTCTTTTTCGTTACCGGCGAATTTCCAGGAAAAGCCCGGCGGAACCGGTATCGACTCGACGATCGCCTGGGCATCACGACTGACATCGCCAGAGCTGCGGCCATAGACCTGGCCGGTTATCTGCACATAGCGTTCCTGCTCGTTTCTGGTAACACTGGTCGGGCCGAATTCATTGACGATCTGAGCAATGTTGTCGAGTCTGACCACCTGCCCCGAAGGACTCATCAGCGGTATGCGGCTGATATCTTCGGCCTTGTCGCGGTCGGCTTCGCGCAGGCGCACAACAACATCGTATTCTTCGCCGCCTTCTTTGTATTTGACCGTGCTGTTGCCGCTGATGTAGGTTTCGATCGTTTTACCGATATCAGAAACGTTGAACCCGAGCGAAGCGGCCTTCTGGCGGTCGATGATGACCTGAAGTTCAGGCTGTGCCATGTCCTGACTGATTTCGAGGTCCTTGAGCCCCTTGACTCCGGCAAGCGATGACCTGATCTGGTTTGCCCATTCAAGAGCGGTTTTGAGATCATAGCCATAGAGATTCAGAGTGAAGCCGGCACCACCGGCCCCCATTATGTTCGCCATTGGATCGCCGGCATCGAATCTGACGATACCGCCGGGAATCTTTTCGAGCTCAGGGCGCAATTCTTCGATGATCTGTTTAACACCGCGCTGGCGCTGATCTTTTTTGACCAGTTTCAGGTTAACCTGGCCCGTATGCGAAAATTCTTTGGAACCGGTCAGCGCCGAACTGGTCGAGTCGGAGCGGCCATAGCGCAGCAACGCCGATTCAAGTTCCGGCACTTTTTCTTTGACGACATCAACGATTTTGCGGCCAAATTCACCGGTCATTTCAAAACGTGTGGCGATGGGCAGTTCAAATTTAATGGTCAGGCGACCCTGATCCTGCTCCGGCATGAAGTCTGCACCAACAATCGTTGCCAGACCGAGCGAAGCGATAAACGATGCTACCAGTGCCCCGACGGTTTTAAGACGGTTATCGAGCACAAAGTTGATGGCACGCCCATAAAGCAGTTCGGTTTTTTCGAGAATACCGACTTTGCTGACCTCTAGCCGGTTACCTTTAAGAACCGCCGGTTTGAGTATCTTCGAGCACATCATCGGTGTCAGCATCAATGCAGAAACCAGCGAAGCAAGCAATGCCATGATGATAATCATTGCCAGCTGGCCAAACATGATATTGGTCATGCCGGTTGTGAAGATAATCGGCAGAAAAATGACGATCGTAGTGAGGGTTGACGCCATGACCGAGGTGCCCATTTCCACTGCGCCTGAAATAGCGCTTTCGCGCGATGAAACCCCCCGCTCGAGGTAGCGTTTGATATTGTCGAGCACGACGATGGCGTTATCGACGACCATACCGATCGCGATCGCCAGACTCGAAAGAGTTATCTGATTCAGCGTGTAACCGGCCATATACATCAACAGGAAGGTGATGATCAGCGAAGTCGGAATAGTCGTGCAGACGATGATACTGCCGCGAATATCACGCAGGAAAAACAGAATTACAAAGAAAACTGCGACACCACCGAGCAGCACCGAATTTGTCAGGTTGTTAACCGTATTCTTGATAAATTCAGAGGTGTCCATGAACACCTCGATTTTCACGTCTGGGGGAAGCTGGCTGCGAATCTTCTCGAGCTCTTCAAGCACGGCGCCGGCAACCGAAACAGTGTTGGCGCCTGATTGCTTCTGAACCATGACCCCAACTCCGCGATTACCGTTGATGTAAAAGTCATCATTGCGCTCAAGAAAGCCATCGACAACCTTTGCGACATCGCCAAGGCGAAGAACGCCGGGATTGGTAGCAAGAACCACAGACTCAAGATCAGTAACCCGGGTAAATTTGCCAGGGGTGCGCACAAGATATTCGAACTGCCCCTGTTTGATATGGCCACCTGGATTGTCGATATTCTGGCTGCGCAGCAGGCTGACAATCTGAGACCCGGTCAGACCGCTCGCCTGCAGGCGCTCGCGGTCGAGATCGACAAGAATGCCGCGTTTGTCGCCGCCGCGTTTGATCGCGGTCGCAACGCCCTGCACCCGTTTCAGCGAATCGATAATGCGTCGATCGACGATGGTGTCGAGTTTTTCCCAGCTTTCTTCTGCAGTTACGGCCAGCATGATGACCGGAATCATGGAAGTGTTGAATTTGAAAATAAAAGGCTTTTCGGCATCTTCGGGCAAGCGCTTTGAAACCAGGTCAAGCTTGTCGCGAATATCGCTGGTAGCCTCGTTCAGGTCAATACCCCATTCAAACTTTACGTTGACGATCGAGACACCTTCCATTGACTGCGAAGTGATTTCGTCGACATTGGCAACAGTCGAGACGTTCTCTTCGATGATTTCAGTCAATGTCGATTCGATTTCCTGCGGCCCGGCGCCCGGGTAGGCAGTAATGATCGAAACCGACGGAATCTCGAAATCCGGCATCAGATCGACGCCAAGCTGGGTCCATGAAAACAGACCAAGGATGACCGTGGCCAGAAAGATCATTGTTGTTGTAACCGGCCATTTAACGCCAAAAACCGACAGATTCATCGTTTTTCCTCCGCGATCATCGGCTTAACCTTCGATCCGGTCTTAACGAGCTCGGGAGCCTGGGAAACAACGAGATCACCAGGCTGCAGACCTTCGAGAACCTGGGCAATCGAGCCCTGAATGATGCCAACCTTCACCGCAACCCGTTCGGCGGTTCCGTCGCTGCCAACCCGTATTGCAAACATTTCGCCGGCATGGTTGAGCAGAGCATCTTTAAGAATTCTGGTAACATTTTTTTCGGTTCTGAGGGCAAGATTGATGGTGGCATACATACCAGAGCGCAGAAGGTTTTCGGGGTTTTCAAGTATGACCTCAAACTGACCGGTACGTGTTTTTGCGGCAATCGCCGGGTAAACTTTGGCAACGATACCTTTAAATTCCTGGTTTACAAGATCCACTCTTACAGAAGCAGCGGTTTCACCGGCTCTTAGAGACATCAGATCTTTTTCGACAAGACTGCCGACAATTTTAACCGGATTCATCTGTTCGAGGCGGAAGATTCTCTGGCCCTGGTTGGCCATTGCACCCGGGTCAAAGTTGCGCGACGTAATGATGCCGGCAAAAGGAGCTTTAACAAAGGCATTTTCACGCTGCACTTCGGCGGCATTGAGATTCGACTGTGCCTGGAGCAGCTGCGCATTGCGCATCTTGAGATTAACCTGACCGCTCTGTATGCCATCTTCGGCTTGTCGCACGGTTGATTCTGCGGCGATCAGCTGCGCCTGAATGGCATCATGCTGAGCGACGATGTCGTCGAGCTGCTGTTCAGAAACGGCACCTTCCTTGAACAGATCAGCAAAACGTTTGCGGGTAGCCGAAAGGTTGGTTGCCTGAGCTTTAACTGCAGCCACCTGGGCCCGAGCCGAAACCAGGGCAGACTCAGCCGACTTGAGTTGCACATTCTGGGCATCAACATTGGATTTTGCCACCGAAACCGCGGCTTTGGCCTGTTCAAGCTGGGCATCGAGAATACGATGGTCGATTTCAGCAAGAATATCGCCCTGTTTTACCTGTGAACCTTCGCTGACGTTGATGGCAACAATTTCGCCACCAATCTTTGGGTGAATATCCGCCCCGAGATATGGCAGCACATCACCGGAAGTCTGCAGCATCTGGCTGATTTCGCCAGCTTCAACGCGTTGCACGATTACCGGCGGGGCTTTTTCGTCAATCTTGGCAATCGCGGCGATCATGCGAGTTGTCGATGTTCCGGGCAGTGTTGATGATGCCTGGGCATGCAGGGGTGAAACTGACTGCGTCAAGCACAGGGCGGCACAGAGCAGCAGTGCGACTGACTTGTTTTGCAGTTTGCATTGGGTATGAAGGTTATTGAACATTGTGATTTGGCTCCTTCGGTCAGTTTACGGCCCGCACCAGAATCTCGCGGCCAAGTTTGCCGGTTGCCAGGTGATATGAGGCAACCGCCTGATGGTAACTGTGAATTGCCTGCAGATACTGCAGACGTGTTAGCAGATAGGCATTTTCAGCATCGAACAGTTCAACCTGTGTAAACAGACCATTTTTGTAACGAACACCGGCAAGACGCAGAGCTTCTTCGGCCTGTTTCAAAGCTTCGCGTTGAGAGGCAACGACTTCTTCGGCAGTTTCGATATTGAGCGATGCTTTTCTGATCTCGATTTTTGCCTGTTCGATGTTTTCCTGCAGGGCATTTTCGGCAAGAGCCAGGCGCGAATCAGCTTCTTTGAGACGCCCTTTGCGCATACCGCCATCGCTCAGGGTAAAGTTGGCAACGATACCGGCGCGCCAGTAGCCTTTGCGTTCGTAGTTCCCCATTGAAGATTTCGATGATGGGTCCTGAACCCCGGTCTGGCCAAAAAGACTGACCACCGGTTGGTTTTCGCTGCGAGCCGAGGCGATGGCTTCGCGGGCAATTTTCACTTCGAGCCTTTTCATGCGCAGGTCTTCGCGTAATTCGATGGCTTCTGAAGCATCTCTGACCGGATCGATGCTTGCCTTGATCATTTTAAGACGTTCGCTGGTAGTCACTTCAGTGTCGTCCGGCAAATCGAGAACGCGCAACAGATCGAGGCAGGCGAGTTCGCGCGTATTGGTCTGCTGGCGCAGATCGCTATGAGCTTGAGCCAGGCGCACTTCGGCTCTGAGCACCTCGAACTGCGACACCTGTTTGTGCTGAAATCGAGCTTTGACGAGATCGTGATGCGCCTGTGCCAGTTCAAGGTTTTTTTCGCTGACCTTTTCAGCTTCGCCGGCAAAGAGCCACGAGAGCCAGCGCAGGGTCGTTTCAAGTAAAATATTCTGACGAGTAAGAAGATCACCGGACCCGGCGATTGAGCGACCAAGACGGGCTGAGTTCAATGTTGATTGATCTTTGCCGCTGAGAAAAAGTGGCTGAGTGACTTCGACGTAGGCCGTCTGCGAATCTCTTTTGCCAAGATCGATCGTTTTGCCCCCCGAAATGCTTTTGGCAACGTCATCGACGCGGGTCTGTGAAAAATTGCCGGTCATACGTGTCCCGAGCAGTGAGCGCGCCTGCAGCACCTGGCCGTTGGCCTGATCAATACGCTGGGCGGCAGCGTTTACCTGGCGGTTCCGCAGCAGGGCAATCTTGAGAATATCGCTGATATGTACATCATGCAGCAGGATTCTGCCGTTTTCGTCAGTTTTGAGAACCGGCGGTTCCGAAAAGTTTTTCCAGAGGTCGGCCGGATCGAAGTCGGGTATGATTTCGTCGGTTTCACTGGCCGTTAACGGCTTATTTTCGTTTGGCGCCGACGCTGCATTGTATTCGAGTCCTGCAGTTTCAGAGGCAATGACAGAGGCTTCGTGCTCAGAAGCGGCGGTTTGACAAATTGCAGCCAGACAGAAAAGCAGCGTAAGCATAAATATATGAATAACAAGCGGGTTAACGTGCCAGAAGAGGGGGGCTGTCGCCACCGCTCTGCCACTGATTGCCTTTGATTTCGGCGAACTTACGAAAACATTTTCCCTGTGCATATCTGACTCCTTCGAATAGGAAAAGGTCGTAGAAAAAAACCGAGCTGAAAGTTCAACTGAACTTATCAGTCAGTTGAGACTGACCGGTCAGTCAGTTTTACAATATTATCTGCCTGGTTGTCAAGATGACAGATTGCAAAGAGTCTCTTTAAATTTAGCTCCGCGCCCGCAACTGTAAAAACCGTTCGCTTGTCAATCTTCTGTGGTAAAGCCTGGCGTAACAGCCAGAACTTGTGTTTTTATGGGGCCCAGATTAGAATCTGGCAGGATCTAATTTTTTTCGCACGGAGATAGAGAGTGATAGAATATGCTTTCGAGCTTGAAGGTGGCAAAAGAGTCGGGTTCAAGGTTTTATTCAATCGTGTACATGCTGATGACGACAAACCGGGTGCTTATCCACAATGGACACTGTTGAACTTCAAAAGATGCAGCAACTGCACACTTTCGCCAGACCACCACATGTATTGCCCGACAGCGGTCGACATCAAAAATGTTGTCGCAGAGTTTGCCGAGATTTCGTCGATAAAAGAAATGAATGTGGTCGTTCGCATGCAGGATCGAACCATCAGGAAACAATGTGATGCCCAGACAGGCCTGAACTCTCTGGTCGGGCTTCTAATGGCGACAAGCGCCTGCCCGATTCTGTCAAAACTCAATTCACTGGCCCGTTTTCATCTGCCATTCGCTTCATTCAACGAAACGCTTTATCGCACAGTCGGCGACTATCTGATCAAGCAGTATCTGATTAAAAACGAGGGTGGCCAGCCTGACTTCGAGCTCAAAGGCCTTGAAAAACTCTATCGTGACCTCGCCGAGCTGAACGGTTGTTTTCTTGAACGCTTGAAAGAAGTGGCAAAGCATGACTCTTCGATCAATGTAATAGCAAACCTTTCCAGTCTCTCAATGATAGTTCAGTTTTCGATTCACGAACGCCTCAAAGACTTTCGCAGCTTTATCTGAAACTTCCCGGAAGCAAAAGTCGCGCACCGTAAACATGCGCGACTTTTTTAAGCTTTTTTGGCAACTGCCTGAACTCAGGTCTTGATATTTTTACGGCCGGCAAGAATGTTCAGCGATTCTTTAAAACGGTTGTAAACCGCGCGGGAGCGTTGAGTGTAAAAAGCTGCCGGTCGGGCAAGACTAAGCTTGTCGGTTCGTTTGCTGAGACTCAGGGCCATGGTATTCATGGCTTCGAGCAGCACGCCAAGCTTTTCGTAAAGCATGCCCTTGAGCCGTTTTTCTGAATTTTCACAGAGCTGGTTGGTGCTCTCTGAGCGCTCGACCATAGCCATCAGCATTTTCGTCATTATTTCTGGCTGCCGGGTGAAGAACTCTTCGACCTGATGCAGCTGCACGACAATTGCAGTCAGGTCGGTAGCGCAGACCACATCAGCAGTACGACGCATGTCAGGAACCGGGGCATCAAGGTTGAGAAACACGGCAATCTCACCAATGATGCTGCCGGGAGTATCAATTCTGATGTTCGGGTTGGCGCCATCGGTAATGACTTCGGCCGCCCCTTCGGTAATAATGAAGAGTTTGTCGCCGATTGTCCCTTCTTTGCACAGCAGGGTGCCGGCCTTGAACGTCTGCATTTTCACGTCTTTACCGACATGGCCGACGACACCGCAGGCAACTGATGTATTATTGGTCAGACCAGCATCTGCCTGCTTGAGAATCTCGCGGGAAAGTTCGAAGGCTTTGTGAGCTCGCGCCTGCATAAGGTCAGCATCATTCATGGCGGGAACAAGAGCATTGGCAACTTCGTTGACGCCAGCCATATAATCTCTTGCAGTCGCCCTGATGAAAGAGTCGAGTTCGACCTCTTCTTTGGCAATTGCGGCAAAATGAGCAAAAAACTGTTTCATGTAACGGGCGAACGAAACGCAGGCCCGAACCCCGATTTTCGGATCGGTGGTGATAACCTCTTTGAGAGAAGAATGGTCATCGGCCGGAACCGAAACTACGGAAGATTCATCAAGGGCAAAAACTGAGAACAGCTGCGGTTTGCCGGTCAGGGCTTCAATTTCGCCGAAGAGTTCCTGGTGTGAGACGATGCCAATGAGATCGGCCTCATTCAGCATGTGTTTAACGCCAAGTTCCTGTACTGATTTTTTCGAGTACACCTTGGCAAAACGACCTGAGGTAACCTTGAAAAACGAAGGAATTACCTGACCCTGAAGAAAGACATGGTCGCCAGGGGAAAACGAACTGGACGTGGACTTTGGAACCATAAGAAACCCCACAAATTGTACAACTCTACAAATTTCAACTTATAGCATCGAGTAAAAAGATTATACGACTTTTTTTGCAGAAAGTTTTACAATTGTAAAAAAAGTTTCAGAATTTTTTCATTTTTTTTCTGCTGACAATATTCCGTTACGTTCAAGTAAAGAACCGTCGGCCCGAAGAAGATCGATAATTGACGCAGTATAGCCCACTGCCGCCCGGGCTTCGGCTATTCTGGCTGCAGTTAAATCTCTCTGCGCCTGAGCAACCTGAAAAGCTGTGGTTTTACCAACATTGAACTTAACCTCTTCAACGCGCAGTTTTTCGAGTTGCTTCTGAGAAGTGGCTGCGGTGGCCGTCAACTGCTGCAATGTTCGTTCTACTTCAAGATAAGCTTTTATAACATCTTCCTTGACCAGCTGTTCAAGATTGTTGAGAGCTTCCCGGCGCATGCCGGTATTTGCCTTTGCGCGGTTCACTTCAGCTCTTGCCGCTCTCCGGCCGCGGGTCAGATCGTAGGTAAAGCCGGCTGCAACGTCGTAAGAACCTTCTTCGCCCGGCCTGGGGTTTGAACCCGAGAACGATTGCGAATAACCGGTCTTGCCAAGAGTCATGAAAAAATCAAGTTTTGGCAGCATGCCATTGCGGCTGGCAACGATGTCGAGCTCGTCACGCGCAAGCATCAGTCGTGCCTGCTGCAATTCAGGTCTCATTTCGAGAGCAACAGCAATATGCTCTTCGAGCGAAAACCGGTCGGGTCGGGTCAAAACCGGCTCATCGAGAAGTTCCGGCCGGGTTTTCCAGAAATTTTCAGCATCCGGATTAACGGAACGCAGCAATGAAATTGCCATTTCGACAGCGGCACTTTCGGCATTAATAAGGTCTTCAGCGCGCAGAGCCACTTCAGCGGCAGCGGCCGCCTCTTCCGATTCGGCAATACTGCCGGCTTCGATACGTTTGCAGGTTTCGTCACGCTGCTGTTTCGCCAGTTGCAGAGATTCTCTGACGATTTCAAGCTGGCGCAGACTCAGATAGTATTCCCAGTATTGTTTTTCGACCTGGGCGACAAAATTGAGAATGAAACCCTTGAGTTCGTATTCTGACCATTCGAGATCGAGGCCTGCCTTTTTAAATGAAACCAGATTGACTTCACGCCCTGAACCGCGGCGCAGCGGGTGAGTGAGAGTAATACCGAGCCTGGTCGAAAAAAGATTATCTGAACGGGCCGAGCGGGTGCGGCCAAAAGTGACATCTACGGCACTGCGGGTACCTGAAGTAGACAACTTTTCGAAGGTAATCCCAGCATCGGTTCGGTTTGTCACATTTTCGCCCATATTGCCCTGCTGAAAAATAGTTTTGCCGATGCGTTCAGAGCCAGAAAACTCAGCGCTGACAGCCGTATCGAATTTAGCCCGTTCTTTTTCGACAACGGTACGGGCAATTTCGGGTCCGATTTTTTCAACTTTGAGAGCAATATTCTGACTTAGCGCGCTGCTGATAGCCTGGTCAAGTGACAAAGTCAATGAAGCCCCTGAATTTTGAAAAATATTGAACACGCCGAAATCACGGCAGGAAAAGTCTTCAGACAGATCAACCCCGTCAGACGCGACAGCCATTGGATTTTCAACGGCATCCTCGGCCAGAACATGGCCAGTCAGAGCGAAAACAAGAAAAATAGCTGTAATCAGCCTGTAGCACCAATCAGATTTTTTCATTTTTTGCCTCATTTTCAGCAGCTTCAACCGGCTTTTTGCGAAAAGCCAGGTCGAATTCATAATAAACCGCAGGAATAATCAGAAGGGAGATGAAGGTAGCACAGACCAGTCCGCCAATTACGGCACGGGCCATGGGCGCCTGCACTTCACCACCCTCACCAAGGCCGATTGCCAGAGGTAATAACCCGAGAATTGTCGTTAAAGCGGTCATGAGAATTGGCCGGCAGCGGTCACGCGCTGCCTCGCTCACAGCTGCGAGCAAGTCTGTGGCCCCTTCCCGGCGCAGATCGTTGATATGGTCGACAAGCAGGATCGAGTTGTTGACAACGATGCCGCCGAGCATGATACAGCCAATGAACGACTGCACGTTAAAGGTCGTGCCAGTGAAATAAAGCGCCGGCACGACACCGATAATCGACAGCGGCACGGTAATCATGACGATGACCGGATCATAAAGAGACTCATACTGAATGGCCATTACCATGTAGACGAGAATCAGCGCCAGCACAAAGCTGAAAAGGAGTTCCTGAAACGATTTGACCTGTTCTTCGTAGTCACCGGCCATAAGAATGTTGAAATTCGACGGCATGGGTATTTCGCGCAGTTTCTGCTGAACTTCTTCAATGACGAAACCAAGCGGGCGATCGGCAACATTGGCTGAGATGCTCAGAATTCTTTCCTGGTCGCGGCGCTCGATAAGAGTCGGGCCCATCTGGCTTTCGATATGGGCAACATTGCGTAACATGACTGGCTGGCCGGCAGAATTTGTGATCGTCAGGTTGAGAATATCTTCGAGCTTCATGAATTCAGCATTTTTTGCCTTAACCAGAATGCGATATTCGTCGCCGCCTTCACGCAGGTTTCCGGCACTGCTGCCAGCCATCATTGTTTCAAGAAACGAGGAAATTTTTGAAACCGTAAGTTTCAGATCGGCAGCGCGGGCACGGTCGATAACGACAATGCGCTCCGGCACCCCCTTCTCGCGTGACATCTGCACATCGGTGACGCCTTCGGTGTTTTTGAGCAGTTTTTCAACTTCAGCACCAAGAGCATCGGCGGTTTTCAGATCATAGCCACGCACCTGCACTTCGAGTTTGTCGGCATCGGCATTGCCCATGCGCAGTAGAAACATGCCCTGACCTTCGCGGGTACGCAGAATGACTCCGGGAATTCCGGTCAGCATCTGACGCAATTCGGCTGCAATTTTTGCACTGCTTTTCTTTCGACTCGTTTTGAGAGGAATGCGTATCTGCCCTGAATTGAGAGAACCACCGCCGCCGCCCATGCCACCACCGACGTTGGTAAAAACAGTTTCGGCTTCCGGCAGGTTTTTGATGATTATATCTTCTGCCATGACGAAAATCTTTTCGACGAGACTGAGACGGGTGCCTTCTTCGAGTTCGATACTGACTCTGACTTCGCCCTCGTCAGCGGATGGCATCAGTTCTGTACCGATTCCACGGGCCATGATAACCGACGTGGCAATGAGAATACCGATGACAAAGATAGCTTTTTTGCGGTTATTGAGAACCAGGCGCAAGCTGAAGGCGTGTGCAGAAAGGATAATTCCGATACACCATTCCGAAATACGGCGGAAAATGCTGCGTCGGCTGCTGCCATTTATTTTCAAAAATCTTGAACTCAGCATTGGTACGATTGTCAGAGCGATAACCAGTGAGCAGAAAAGAGAGAAAGAAACGACGTAGGCAAGCTGTTTGAACATCAGACCGGTCATACCCTCGACGAACAGCAAAGGCAGGAAGATTACCACGGTGGTAAGCGTGCTGGCCAGAACCGGCATTGCCACTTCAGAAGCGCCTTCGACGGCGGCCTGCATCATCGGCCGCCCCTTTTCGCGGTAACGAAAAATGTTCTCGAGAACGACGATCGAGTTATCGACGAGCATACCGATGCCCAGCGCCACACCGCCAAGAGACATGATGTTGAGAGTGAACTGAAAGTAATACATCAGGGCGAAAGTGGCGATAACCGAGACCGGAATCGCAACGGCAATAATTGCGGTGCTGGCAGCGTTGCCGAGAAAAAGCTGCAGAATGAGGATAGCAAGAAGACCGCCATAAAGGGCCGAAGAACTGACGTTATCGATCGACCGCTGAATATATTTTGAGCTGTCAACTATGGCATTGAGACGCAACTGCGGGATTTCTTCGTTGATCTTGGCGATCTCGGCCTTGACGGCATCGGCAACGGCAACGGTGTTACTGCCCGACTGCTTGTTCACCATTACACGCACACCGGGCTTGCCGTTGATTCTGACGATACTGCGCTTCTTTTCCCAGAGATCGAGCACTTCGGCAACGTCGCGCAGACGTATCTGCTTGCCTGCGGTTTCGCCGATGATCAACGCCGCAATCTCTTTTACATCTCGGAATTCACCGGGAGTTCGCAGGCGGAGCTCGTAGTTGCCTGATTCAATCATGCCGGCCGGCAGATTGAGGTTTTCGGCGCGCAGGCGCGAAATGATCTGGTCGGGGGCAATCTTTAAAGCTTTAATGCGATCGATATCGAGATTTACCTGAATTTCGCGCAGACTGCCGCCCATGACGTCGATTGCGGCAACCCCGGGAATACGCTCTATGCGGTATTTTACCTGATCTTCAATCAGATTGAGCATCTGCACCGGATCAAGATCGCTGGAAGCACCGATAATAAGAACCGGAAAAGCTGCCGCATCGAATTTGCGAATGCTCGGCCTTTCGACATCGTCAGGCAGCCGGCTCAAAACGCGGTCGAGACGATCGCGCAGATCGTTAGTGGCTGCGTCCAGATCGGTTCCCCAGGCGAAGGCGACGCGCACACGGCTGCTGCCTTCGCGCGAGGTCGAAGTAATTTCTTCCACCCCTGGAACTGCAGAGATCGCCTGTTCGATGGGTCTGGTGACCAGAGTTTCAATTTCGGTAGGGCTGGCATTGCTGTAGCTTGCCGAAACGGTAATGGTCGGATAGGTGATGTCTGGCATCAGATCGACAGGCAGTCTGTAAAGTGATACAACGCCGAAAATCACCACCATGCACATGACCATGGTGACGCCAATCGGTCGTTTTACTGAAATATGGGCGAGTTTCATTGCTGCTGACCGCCTTTTCCCTGACCCTTGCCGCGCGCCTTGCCATTTTCGCCGGCAGAAGCGGCGGGCTGATCTTTTTCTGGGAGCCTGATACTGCTGCCGTCTTCGAGCAGATGATGGCCGAGAATTACGACATCGCCCGAAACTGTCGGCGAAGCAATCTCGACCCGGTCACCTTCACGAAAACCTACTTCAATCGGTATAAATCGAGCAACGCTCTTTTCGCTATCGATAAGGAAAAAGCCTTCCTGGTCATTGCGCCTGACGAGAGCCGAAGCCGGGGCAATCGTTACCGAGTCGTGCCGGGCATAAATCAGTCTGGCTTTAACAAACATACCTGGCTTGAGAGCATTGTCAGTATTGGAGAGCTCAAGCTCGATTCTGGCCTGGCGCGACGCTCCGTCGAGCAGTGGTGCGATACGTGAAACCCGGGCTGTGTAAACACAGTCAGGAATCGCGGCCGTTTCGATTTCGGCCTGCAAACCAGGTCTGATTTTGAAGTATTCCCGTTCAACGACGTCAATTACTGCTGTCAGAGTTGCGATATCGATTACCGAAACAATCGGGGTGTTGGCATTGATCATGGCCCCTTCATTGAGAAAACGTTCAGCAATGAAGCGCCGACCAGAACCACCGGTCCAGGAAGCATCAACCCTGGCATACGCAAGCTTCAGCTTTGTGGTTTCAAGTGCGGCCTCTTTCTGGCTGAGAAGAGCTTTGTTAACCTGATGCCTGGCCAATCTGGTTTTGTGAGCAGCCTGAGCGGTCTCGACCTCCACTTCAGAAGAGACTTTCTGCTGCCGCATGGTTTTGACACGATCGAGCTCGCGCTGCGAGATTTCGAGCAGACCGGCGCTTTCATTAAGATTGGCGCGGGCAATTTCAAGGTCGGCTTCGGCCTGTTTAACCGCAAGAAGCATTTCTTCATCGTCGAGAGCAGCGATGGTTGCACCATTATCAATGGTATCACCGATATCGACAAACAGCTTTTTGATGCGGCCCGATATTTTCGGGGCAACCATGAATTTTGAAGTGGCTTCGATCGATCCGACAAAGCGACCTTCGTCGACAAGACTGCCGGTTTTCAGGGGTGCTGTTTCGACGGCAACCGCCATGGCACCGCCGGGTCCGCGACGACCTCCAGCCTTGTTACTGGCAGACGGCTGAAAATGGCTCACAAGAAACCAGGCAAGAATAATTCCGCTGATAAAAGTTAATGCGAATCTGTTCATATATCTCCCTTGTGAAGCCTCTTTATTCTTCAGCTTCTATTTGTAAAGTGCGATATTCACGCCGGGCATTTTCGGCAACCCTGATCATCAGGGCAAAAATCATTTCCTTTTCAGCCGGGCTGAAACCAACGGTCAGTCGCTGATTCCAGTCTTTGAGAAATGCCTTGATCTCACCGGCGGCAGCAGCCCCCCTGGCAGTAATTTTCACCTCATAGCGTCGACGGTCATCTGCAGCAATACGGCGCTCGACATAACCAACCTCTTCGAGTTTTCTGATGGCACGGGCGGTGGTCGCCTTGTCGAACATCAGCGCCTGCGATATGGCTTCCTGCGATGACGGACCGCTGCGGCTAAGATAATTGAGAAAGGGAAACTGCCCGTAGCCGATCTGCAGTTTTTCAAGTCTTTCGGCCATATATGCATGGGTAGCACGATATGTCTGAGCAACCCAGCGACCGAGAAATTGCTGTTCAACCATTGAATCATCTACTATTCATGTAAAAAATTAGTTGCGTACGCAACCAATTTTTACCATAAACAACAGCGCACGACAACCCCCGGGGGTTATTTTGTTCTTCAGGCGATCAGGCAATTCAGACAGCAATTTTGCCCATGACCAGCCAAGATGGTATACTTCACAGATGCAGATAATTCTCAACAAAAAAGGTGTCAGCAGTTACGAAATTATCGCCCTGTTGCTGCTTCTTGCGGCGGCCTGGGCCGGCGACAGCATCGGTTCACGCTTCAGCAATACCGCCGGCATAGTCGGTATGATCGCATTTCCGCTTATATTGATAATTCTCATCGAAAAGCTTGCCTGGCTTGAGCGTGAGCTTATTCTTGGCCAGAAGCCATACCCAAAATGCATCTGCGGCAAATCAACAATCGACAGCCTGCCGGAAGATCCAGGTACGCCAGCGGCTGGCAGCGGCATTTTTCGCTGCAGCTGTGGCCGTGTTTACGATACGAGTGGTCGCGGCATAATCGAACTGCTAAATGACGAAAGCCGGCGACCATTTGCCCGCTGGAAAGCCTTTAAAGGGTGGATCTTATCAGACTAGGCCATCCCCTGGCCGACTCGCACCTTTTCGAGATGACTGGCGATCGACTCATACATCGGCCTGAAAAATGGCGCAGTGTCGAGCTCTGGTTCTATTCTTTTCCAGACCGCATTGACCGGAAAAATGACGCTGCCGGTATTTTCGTCGATCAGAGCAGGTTCGGTGCCATATTGATCTTCGATCATCTGCCAGATAAAACCAAAGTCGACCCTGATCAGTTCACCAAACAACGACCCAAGACCAGAAGCTACTTCGGCAGCTGGTATACGATCACCGACCGGCTGGGCAGCCCACTTTTTAAACACCTGATCGAGAAGTTCGGCAGAGGGCGGACCTTTGTGATGGCCTGATAAAGTCAGGCAGAGTTCGCGACCGGCCGCAAGACCTTTTGCCAGGTTCGCCTGTTCCGTTTCGTTAAAACCAGAAATTTTTGGCTGCATAGATTCACTCGCTTTAATTTTTTGGGCATTAGTGATAAAAGATAATAATTGATTGCCGCTTCAACTACAACATGGCCTGACCGCCACGCTTTTGCTGGACCGCAGCAATTTCTGCGACGATTCTCGCCGCTGATAACTTGGTTTTAAGAATTTTTTCTTGACACATTGCAGCATAAAAGTTATTTAAGAGAATGACAAAGGAATGCTAAGGAGGCCAAAAATGGTCGATTCTGAAGACACGGGAAAAGTCATACTGGTGCTCAACTGCGGCAGTTCATCGCTGAAATACGATCTGATACTTATGCCGCATCGCAAAAGTCTTGGAAAAGGCATTGTCGAAAGAATTGGCGAAGAAAAGGGCAGTCTCGAACAGAAATCTGACGACAAAAAACTGGTGATCGAGCAGAAAATCAAAGATCATCGCGAAGCTCTCGAACTGGTTATGCGCGCCATCACCGATCGCGATGAGGGTATCATCAAAGACGTTTCAGAGATTGCCGGCATTGGCCATCGCGTCGTTCACGGCGGCGATAAATATGCATCTTCTGTAATAATCGACGAAGGCGTTGTTGCGGCCATTGAAGAGTTCATTGAACTCGCACCGCTGCACAACCCGCCCAACCTCACCGGCATTCAGGTTGCGCGCGAGCTCATGCCCAATCTCAAGCAGGTTGCGGTTTTTGACACGGCTTTTCACCAGACCATGCCTTCACATGCCTATCTCTACGGTCTGCCCCGCAAATTTTTTGAAGAATTCAAAATCAGACGCTACGGCTTTCACGGAACCAGCCATCGCTACGTTTCGGCACGCGCGGTCGAACTCTGCCGCCGCCACCCCAGCAATACCAACGTCATTTCCTGCCACCTCGGCAATGGCGGCTCGGTAACCGCAATTGCCAGAGGCAAGTCGATCGACACTTCGATGGGCTTCACCCCGCTCGAAGGTATGATTATGGGAACCAGATCCGGTGACCTCGACCCGGCCATCCTCGGCTTTCTTATGGATCGCGGCTACTCTTCGAAAGATCTCATCAAGATGCTCAACAAGGAAAGCGGTCTGCTTGGCCTGTCGGGCATTTCAAACGACATGCGCGATCTTGAAAAAGCTGCTGAAGAAGGCAATCACCGCGCCAAAGAAGCTATCGACTGCTACGCCTACCGGGTCAGAAAATATATTGGTGCTTACGCCGCCAATCTGATCAAGGTAGATATTCTCGTATTCACCGGCGGGATCGGACAAAACGGCTGGCGCATGCGTGAAAGAATCTGCCGGCGTCTTGAAAATCTCGGCATTTTCCTTGATCACAAGCTCAACAAAGAGATGGGCTCAAAAGAAGGCATTGTTTCCGAAGCTTATTCTCCGGTAACAGTGGCTGTAATTCCGACCAATGAAGAACTGCAGATTGCCATAGATGTCTATGAGCTCGCATTCGGCGGCGAAACAGCCTTCAGACGCCGACAGACCGATTTCAACGTCGGAATGAAGCGTTCGTGACCGACCGGACGATAATTTACTACGAACAGAACGCAGCTGAATTGAGCCGTCGTTACGAAACGACGGCTCTTGCTGCTTTTCACCGACTGCTTCAGCAGAATTGCCCGCCTGGCGCCCGGCTGCTCGAAATCGGCTGTGGCTCAGGGCGCGATGCAGCCAGAGCTGTCGCTGCCGGCTTCAGGGTGACAGCTATCGACGGCGCCGAAAACCTGCTGAGCGAAGCGGCCAGACTTCACCCCGAACTGACAGGCAGCCTGCATCACCTTCTGCTGCCGGCAAGACTGCCGTTTACCGATGCGAGTTTCGATGGTTTTTTCAGTGTCGCCTGCCTGATGCATTTTAATGACGCTGAAATCGGACAGATCATCTCAGAAGCAGAAAGAGTGACGACCGCAGACGGCAGCGGTCTGGTTTCGGTTCCGGCCGGCAGAAGCGACATAGATGCCGGCGGTCTTGACCAGCATGGCCGGGTCTTCAACGTCATGCCGACCGAAAACTGGGTCGGCCTTTTCCGCCAGCACGGCTTCATTGCTGAACCCGGTCCGATTGAAGCCGACAGCCTCGACCGCCCCGGCATCAGCTGGATAACTTTTGTTCTCAAAAAGATCTGAAAACAAAAAAACCCGCTTTATCAGCGGGCTTTTCGGTGCCGGAAGTCGGGGTCGAACTCTTGCTATTAATAGTCACCGTGACTGACTTTAGCATTAAACATTTATCGAGTTACACCAGAAAGTTACACCATTTTGAGTGCCGCGCCCAAAATTTCTCTGGTCTGTTTTCGATGTTTCCAAATTTTTTTTAAGATAATTCTGCTATCAACTGGTCATAATCTGCGTGGCTACCAATCCAGAACCAGAGCAAGCCATCTGCTACCTCTACGGCAAGAGCTCGGTAACGAATACCCGCCCTGACCGACCACAACCGCCCGATCTGTTTGAAGTTCAATGATGCGTGTTTCGGGTCTTTCTTTAGAAGTTCATAATTTTTGTCGGCGGTTTTTCTTATTCTGGCTGGCAATGCGTCATAAGCAGATCAGAAAGAAGGGCTTGCGAAATGCTTCATAGTTGCCTGGTTTTGCCGTCTTTGTGCTCTGCAATCGCTTTGTTTATAAGAGAATCCAGCTTTCCTGATGCACAGTCTCTCTCTATTTTTTCATCCCATTTCTTAGCGTCAAAGCGATCAAACCATTCTCTAAAGTTCTGCAACTGGTCTTCAGACAACTGCTTAACAGCGTTTTCCAGGTCTTTAACCGGATTACTCATAATTTCGCCCCTGTTTACATTCTTAACTTATGCCCGGAGGTGAAGCATTTTTCATTCTTGATATTCCATATTGGCATATCAAAATTTGTGAATTTATCGTCACACTCTACTTTTTTGGCCTGGTTCGGTAAGAACATGCCGCCGATCTGCCGGTAAGTCAAACGCTTTTAGCTCAGTGAAACATCTTCATAAAATGGTCTTTACAGGCCCGGGAGCCGGACCGGCCGGAGAGGCCGATGAGCTGTTCTAGCCGACTGGGTAATACTCTCTCATTACCTGGTATCGGTGGCGCGCCAGTTTCACTGCCGGGTCGTCCAAATCGGGGTTGTTGAGAAGAAACTTCCGATACAGCGCCTTTTCCTTCTGCGACATCTTCAGCCAGAGTTCTCTTAATTGAGAAGCGTATTGGCGTCTGTCCGCTTCGTATGAGGGACACATTTCGCTCAAGGATTTGGTGGTATTCTGCTGCGGTTTCTGGGTCGAAGTCTTTTTAGATTCCATCAAGAATTCCTCCTTATAAGCCCCTCATATAAATTATGATCGAGATTTGTGCCGGGGTCAAGTTCGTTCCTGAGTTTTAAAGACACTATCGAAACTTGTCTGCGCAAAACCACCCTTAGCCTGCTGAATCTCCTTGACTTTTATGGCGCTGACACCTATTCTGCTGAAAAGGCCTGAACAGGCCGGTTGTCTATTCAAACAGTATCAAAGTATTGCAGAAAATAACTATGAAAGACAAATCAGATATAACAGCAGAAGTGAGACACACTGAACGGGAAAATTCAGATTCAAACAGCAAACTGACCAGATTTGGCTTCAGTTTCGAACGGGGCGGGGCGCATTCATCGCGAACCATAATGCTCGATGAGCTTGAAACCTTGTTTTCCTTTGTTGACAGGCCTGATGCCGGCAAAGCAGAATTTTTGCAGGCCATCAACGAAAGTAACTGCCTTGGCAAACGTTCTGGCAAAACCAGATTACTGACTTACCGGCACCTGGTAGACCTTTATGCCCTCGATCCAGGCGTTACCATCTACCGTGCCATGCGCTTTTTCTGGCAGCGCGACCCGGCCAGCCGACCAATGATCGCGCTTCTCTGCGCCTATGCCAGAGATTCGATTCTCCGCCAGGCCGCCGCCCTGATTCTTAAAACCTCTGAGGGATCAGTCGTAACACGCGAATCGGTCGAAGAATTGATCGATGGCGTTGAGCTGGGCCGCTTCAGCAAGGCAACCCTCAAGTCTACAGCCCAGAATATAAATTCCAGTTTCACCAAATCCGGCCACCTGCATGGCAAGGTAAAGAAAGTCAGAACCAAAGTAGTTCCGACCGCCGCCAGCGTCGCTTTTGCACTGTTCCTCGCCTATCTCAATGGTGAACGCGGTGTTTCTCTCTTTCACAGTGAATACGCCAGTCTGCTTGACTGTTCATACGAAAAGGCTCTTGAACTGGCAGAAGAGGCGTCGAGAAAGGGCTGGATAGTATTTAAACGGCTTGGCAATGTCATTGAAGCATTGTTCCCGGGCCTTTTGAACAACCAGGAAATGGAGTGGCTGCGTGAGTAAAATTAAACGCCTTCTTGAATCATACAGCAAATTTATTGCAGTGCCGTGGCGCGATGACGCCGCTGCCGCACAACGCGTCATTTTCTGCGTTTACAGCGAAACTGATGAGCTTCACCTGCGTGCCAGTATCGATGAATTCGAAATTGCCACCAGACAAACCGGCCATAAATGGGCTGTTTTTGACCTCACCGACACATTTCCTGCCTGGCTCAGCACACAGAGATACGCAGAAAGCTATTTTAAAAAACCGAATCTGCTGCCGAATCTAATGCCAAAGTTCCTGCTTTATATCGTCGAAGAGTTCAGCAAATTCCTTGCGCAGCAGCAGGCAGACAATAATACCGTCGTTGCCCTTCAGGGCGTCGGCGCACTGTTCGGCTTTCTAAAAGTAAAAGAAGTTGTCGAAAAACTGGCGCCGCTGGTGAGCGGGCGCCTGGTTGTTCTTTTCCCGGGGAGTTACGAAAATAACAATTACCGTCTGCTCGACGGTTATGATGGCTGGAACTATCTGGCCGTGCCACTGACTGCTGATAAAAAATTCTGAGCGAGGATAAGTGAATGATCAATCGTGATATTTTTCAGAAGGACCCGTCAACCCGAAAACTTGTAAATGAAGGCGTTGCAAACGTTAACGACGAAAATACCAGTCAGGCGCTCGATGTCTTGCGCTATGAACTCGAAACCTTCGTCTGTGACGGGCAATACGAAAAGGGGCTAGCCCACATCCTCGAAGTTTACCTTAAAAACATCGATCAGGCGCAGCAGTCGGCAGTATGGATCAGCGGCTTCTACGGCTCGGGCAAATCACACATGGTAAAAATGCTGCGCGCTCTCTGGGTAGACACAGTCTTTGCCGATGGTGCCACCGCCCGCGGCATCGCCAATTTGCCGCGCAATATCAACGATCTGCTCAAAGAACTCAGCGTTCAGGGTAAAAGACATGGCGGGCTGCATGCGGTTTCCGGCACACTTGGAGCCGGTGCCAGCGGCAGCGTGCGACTGGCAATGCTGCGGCTGATTTTCAAATCTGCCGGTCTGCCAGAACAATACCCGATTGCCAGATTTATCATGTGGCTGAAACATGAAGGCATCTACGACAAGGTTCGCCAGGATGTCATCAGCAATGGCTACAAATGGGAAGAAGAACTTGATAACTTTTACGTTGCCGAAGGTCTGCACCAGGCATTGGTAAAGGCCAAACCGCAACTTTTCACCTCACCGGGCGTCTGTCTTGACACTCTTAACAATCTTTACCCTCACGTCAACGACATCTCTAGCGACGAAATGCTCAAAGCCATCAACCAGACCCTGACCCGCGAGTCCAGACTGCCGCTTACTCTCATTGTACTTGACGAAGTTCAGCAATATATCGGCGAAGACAGCCAGCGTTCAATGGATGTTCAGGAAGTGGTCGAAGCCTGCTGTAAAAAATTCGGCGGCAAACTGCTGTTCATTGGCACCGGTCAGACCGCAATCACCGGCACCGTTAACCTCAAAAAGCTCGAGGGACGCTTTACCGTCAGGGTAGAGCTTTCCGATGCCGACGTCGATGCGGTTATCCGCAAGGTGATTCTGGCCAAAAAACCTGAGGCCAAGTCACAGATCGAGCAGATGATGCAGACCAACCTCGGCGAAATTTCCCGCCACCTGGCCGGCACTACCATCTGCCACCGTCAGGAAGACATCAGCTTTTTTCCGCAAGATTACCCGATCCTGCCCGTTCGCCGCCGCTTCTGGGAAACGACCCTGCGGGTTCTCGATCAGACCGGCACCGACAGCCAGCTGCGCAATCAGCTGAGCATGATTCACAAGGTCATTCAGACCAATCTCGATGCCGGCCTCGGCAACGTTGTGGCCGCCGATTATCTCTATTTTGATTCGGCCGATAAGCTTTTGCGCACTCGCATTCTACCGCGCAAGGTTCACGAAAAAACCATGACCTGGAACAAGGGCAATGCCGATGAACGCCTCATGGCCCGTGCCTGCGGCCTGGTGTTTCTCATCAACAAGATGGCAGCCAGCAACAAGGAAATCGGCATCAGAGCCAACATCGACACGCTCGCTGACCTGTTGGTCGAAGATCTCTCGGCCGGCTCCAGCGCCTTGCGCAGCAAATTGCCCGGGCTGCTCGAAAAATGTGAACTGTTAATGCGGGTTGGCGATGAGTATCGTATTCAGACCGAAGAAAGTACCGCCTGGAACGATGAATTTCTCAGCCAGTGTTCGCAGCTCGCCAACGAAAGTCACAGGGTCGAAGCCGAGCGCGATGATCGTATTCGCAGAAAATTCGGTGAACTGGTGCGCAAACTCTCGCTAACTCAGGGTTCTTCACTGGTTAACCGCGAGATCTCGCCGATTTTCGATGCCCAGCTGCCAAAAGACGCTGAGCAGCGCATCTGCGTCTGGGTGCGAGACGGCTGGACCATCGACGATAATTCGATCAGGGCCGATGCCCGCCAGGCAGGCAATCAGTCACCCACAATCTTTGTCTATATTCCGAAGCGTTCGGCTGACGATCTGCGTCGGCAATTGATCGACTTCAAGGCCGCCAATTCAACTCTCGAAAAGCGCGGCGTTCCCAATACTCCCGAAGGCACCGAAGCCCGTGCTGCCATGGAAACAACCCGGCAAACCTCTGAAGCCAAAATCAACGAGCTTCTTGACGATTCCTTTTCGGGTGCCAGAGTGTTTCAGGCCGGCGGCAACGAGATTCTCGGCAACAGCCTGCAGGAAATGATCAGCGAAGCAGCCGACAATTCGCTGCAGAGACTTTTCCCGAATTTTTCACTGGCCGATAACAAGGGCTGGGCCAAAGTCTACGAAAAAGCCCAAAAAGGCGCGCCCGACGCGCTCAAGGCGGTTGGTGACGATGGCGAGCCAGAACGCAATCCGGTCTGCAAGGCTGTTCTTGGTTTCATCGCCGGGGGCAGAAAAGGTGCCGATATCCGCAGCAATTTTGAGGGCTCTACCTACGGCTGGTCACGCGATGCCGTAGACGGCGCTCTGCAGGTGCTGCTGGTGGCCGGTCTGCTGCGGGCCGAGAATGAACGCGGCCAGGTAATCGACCCGCGTGAGCTTGAACGAAAAGCGATCGGCAAGTTTACTTTCAAGATTGAATCGGCAAATGTCACCACCCCGCAGCGTATTCAGATCCGCAAGGTCATGCAGAAGATCGGCATAACCGCAAAACAGGGCGAAGAGCTTGCTTCAGTGCCGCAGTTTCTGGCTAAAATGGTTGATCTGGCAGAGCGGGCCGGTGGCGATGCTCCCAAACCCGCATTGCCGAAAACGGCTTTTCTCGAAGATATCCGCCTTACTGCCGGCAACGAGCAGTTACTGGCCATTTACAACCGCCGCGAAGAAATCATGGCGCTTATCGATACCTGGTCGGCCCTTGCCGAACGCATCACCAAATGCTGGCCGAACTGGCTGACCCTGCAGCATCTGCTTAAGCATGCCGCCGGGGTGCAGGATGCCGATTTCATTATGGCTCAGATAAAGGTAATAGAACAGCAGCGGCAGCTTCTCGAAGAACCAGACCCGGTAATACCCCTGATCAACGGGTTGACTCAGCTGCTGCGCGATGAGATGAACCTGATCAGGAAAAACTGGGCAGCAGAGCAGCATGCCGGCGAAGAAAAGCTTGCCCATGACCCGAACTGGCATAAACTCGAACCGGAACAGCGCCAGGAACTATGCAACCAGCATGGCCTGCTTGAGTCGGCCGCCCCGGTAATAGAGGTAAACACTACCGAGGCAATATTGAAATCTCTCGACACTGTCGGCATCAGTGCCCTTAAAGACAGGGTGGCAGCCATGCCCGGTCGTTTCAGCCAGGTTCAGATGCAGGCCGCAAAAATGCTCGAACCTGAAGTGCAGCAGATTTCTCTGCCGACTCCCACACTCAAAAGCGAAAAAGATGTCGATGCCTGGCTCGCTGATGTTCGCCAGCTTCTTGTCGAACAGCTCAAAAAAGGCCCGGTTATCCCCAAATGACCATGCAACCACTCGAAAAAAGTCTGCGCAACCGTCTCGAAAACACTGTCAAAATCGCCCGCACAGTTGCTGAAGAAGCGGCAAAAGCCGCCCTCGAACAGCTCGGCGTTGGCGATGCCACTCTGCCGCAACACCTCTCGACCGCCGAACGCGAACTGCGCCGAAAACTGCGCGTGCATGGCCGCCAGCTTGGCGACCTGCGCAATGCTGCTACCGAGAGCCAGGAAACGACCCGGCTGCTTGAAGAGGTCGCCTACGAACACTGGCACCGCATGCTGTTCGCGCGTTTTCTCGCCGAAAATAATCTGTTGATGTATCCTGACCCCGATTCGCCGGTGGCGGTAACGCTTGAAGAGTGCGAAGACCTCTCTGCCGATGAGGGCGCCGCCAACGGCTGGGAATTAGCCGCCCGTTTTGCCGCCCGCATGCTGCCGCAGATTTTCAGAACCGACTCGCCGGTTTTTCAGCTGACGCTGGCGCCCGAACACCAGCAGAAGCTCGAAAAGCTGCTGGTCGAAATGCCGATAGAGGTTTTTACCGCCTCAGATTCGCTGGGCTGGGTTTATCAGTTCTGGCAGTCAGATAACAAAGACCGTATCAACAAGTCAGAAGTAAAGATCGGGGCCCGTGAACTGCCCGCGGTTACACAGCTGTTCACCGAGCCTTACATGGTCAGCTTTCTGCTCGATAACTCACTTGGTGCCTGGTGGGTAAAAAAGCAGGTAATGGCAGATGACCATCAGGTCTCGTTAAAAACCCGTGATCTATTGAAAAATGCCAAAACTGAGGACGAACTGCGCGAATTTTTCGCTCTGCCCGGCGTGCCGCTCTCATACCTGCGTTTCGTCAAAAGCGAAGACTGCGCCCTGCATGAAGGCAACAAACCGGTCTTTGCCGGCGAGCATTGGATGCCGGCCTCGGGCTGGTTCGCCGGCTGGCCTCACAAACTGGCTGAGCTGAAAACTCTCGATCCCTGTTGCGGTTCCGGGCACTTTCTGGTGGCCGCCTTTCTGATGCTGGTACCGATGCGTATGCGTCTCGAAAATATTTCAGCAAAGCAGGCCGTCGATCTGGTGCTGAAAGAAAATCTGCACGGCCTCGAACTTGACCGCCGTTGCGTCGAACTGGCCGCCTTCGCTCTCGCCCTCACCGCCTGGAAATTCCCGAACAGCGGCGGCTACAGGCCTCTGCCTGAATTGAATGTTGCCTGCAGTGGTCTGGCGGTCAGCCTTGCCCGGGAAGAATGGAAAAACCTGGCACTTGGCCGAAAAGACCTGCAGACGGCAATGAGCTGGATGTATGACACCTTTGCCGATGCACCGGTGCTTGGCAGTCTTTTGAACCCGGCCCGTTCCGAGGCCACTAAAATTATCAGCTGGCCTGAACTTTCGGCCTCGCTCGAACAGGCATTAAAACAGGAACAATCAGAAGAACAGCACGAAATCGCCGTAGTCGCCCATGGCCTGGCCCGGGCCGCCATGTTGCTTGCCGGCCGCTATAACTGGGTTATTACCAATGTTCCTTATCTTTCACGGGGCAAGCAGTCTGATATAACCCGTGATTTCTGTGAAAAATATTATGATACCGGCAAAAGCGATCTGGCCACAGTTTTTCTCGAGCGCTGTCTTGAATTCTGCTGCGATCTGGGCACCGCCAGTATAGTTCTGCCGCAGAACTGGCTGTTTTTGAGCAGCTATAAAAAGTTCCGCGAAAAACTTCTTAAAAACGACATCTGGCACCTGATCGCCCGCCTGGGTGAAAATGGTTTCGATTCGCCTGCAGCAGCTGGTGCTTTTGTCGCAATGTTAACAATTTCTCGCGCTAAACAAGGCAGCAACAAAACCGGTCTTTTCGCCGCCGGCACCAACAAAATCGAGCACCCGCTGCGCGGCCTCGATGTCTCAGAATTCCGCACCGCTGCAGAAAAAGCCACCCATCTGCCCACCGCAGAAATCAAAAGCATCGAGCAATCAAAACAACTCGAAAACCCCGACGCGAGAGTGGTTTTGTCAAAGGAATATGTATTTGTTGATATGATGAACACACTGGCACATAGCCATCACGGGTTAGTATGTGGCGATCGGCCAAGAATGTGCATAAATTACTGGGAAGTCTGCCTTCTATCGACCATTTGGATCCAATATTGTGGAACAGTTAAAAATTCGCAGCATTATGGTGGAAAGGACACATATCTAAGATGGTGCAATGGCACGGAAGCAATAAAAGAGCTGAAAGGCGCAACCAATTTAGAAACTCACGCATGGGACAAAAAAGGCGTAGTTGTTAGTGCAATGAGAGAACTTCCTGTAACTTTATACACAGGGATGGCTTTCGACAACAACACTGCCGTGATTACATCTAATACATCCGCCCATCTCCCCGCCATCTGGTGTTTTTGCTCATCGCCGGAATATAACGAAGCAGTGCGACGTATTGATCAAAAGCTTAATGTTACCAACGCCACCCTTGTAAAGGTTCCGTTCGATCTTGAATATTGGTCTAAAATAGCCGAAGAAAAATACCCCAACGGGCTGCCCGAACCTTATTCAGACGATCCCACTCAATGGATTTTTCATGGGCACCCCTGTGGTGCAGTAGCCTGGGATGAAGCACAAAAATGGACTGCACATGGCCCGCTGCGCACCGACGAAACCGTCTTGCAGGTTGCGGTTGCCCGCCTGCTCGGCTACCGCTGGCCCGCCGAACTTGACGAAAAAATGGAACTGGCCGCTGAACAGCGCGAATGGGTAAAACGCTGCGATGCTCTGCTCTCACATGCCGACGAAGACGGTATTGTCTGCATTCCGCCGGTGCGTGGCGAAGCCGCCGCTGCCGATCGCCTGCTGAATCTGCTGGCCGCAGCCTACGGCAAAGCCTGGTCAAACGATACCCTGACGCGGCTGCTGGCAAGTGCCGAGCATGCCGGCAAATCACTCGAAACCTGGCTGCGCGACAAGTTCTTTGCCCAGCACTGCAAGATGTTCCAGCACCGGCCGTTCATCTGGCACATCTGGGATGGTCTGCGTGACGGCTTTTCGGCATTGATCAACTACCATAAACTCGACTACAAAACCCTCGAAACTCTTATCTACACCTATCTCGGCGACTGGGTAGCCCGCCAGAAGCAGGATATCGCCAACGGCATCGATGGCGCCGCCGAAAAACTCGCCGCCGCCGAAGCGCTCAAAAAGCGCCTCGAATTGATTCTCGAAGGCGAAGCCCCTTACGACATCTTCATACGCTGGAAACCTCTTAACCAGCAACCAATCGGCTGGAACCCCGATCTAAACGACGGCGTGCGCCTGAATATCAGACCCTTCATGTCAGTGCCCGACATCGCCAAAAAAGGCGCCGGCATTCTGCGCGACAAACCCAACATCAAATGGGAAAAAGACCGCGGCAAAGACGTCGCCTCAGCCCCCTGGTTCAATCTCGGCCCCCAATACGAAGGTCAACCCGGCGACCGCATCAACGACCACCACCTGACTCTGAAAGAAAAGAAAGCCAAAGGAAATACCAATGATTAAGGACGCTTCAAACAAACCGATTTCAGAGCTTTTTGATGTTGATTCGAAAGCGACTTATTTTATCCCCAAATACCAGCGAGAATACACTTGGGCAAGGCCACAGTGGGAGTCTCTTTTTGATGATTTGCAGGATAATGAAACGGGTTATTATCTTGGCTCGTTTATTTGTATCAGTCAGAGCAAAGATTCTTTAAAGCCGGAACTTGAAGTAATTGATGGGCAACAGCGATTGACTACCCTGTCATTGCTTTTTGCAGCTATTTATAAGGTGCTGAAAGGTTTCGATCATGAATTGACAGACGATCAGAGGGTTGACCTGGCCAATTTGAAAAGAAAACTCGTTTTGAAAAATACAAGCGATGAATTAAGGGTTATTCCGCAAATTCAGAATAGCAACTTACAGGATTTTAAAGCTGTTTTATCAGACAGCGGAATAATTGGTTCATGTGAAATCCCTGCTTATGCAGGCAACAGGAAAATATTCAGGGCTTACAGGTATATGCAGGAAAGAGTTACTCAGTTGCCTACTGTTTGCGAGAGCCTCGCAAACACAATTTTGAAATTTTTGGAAAAAGTTTGCCAGGTCAACATGGTCAAAATCGAAGTGGGTTCGCATACCGATGCCTATATTTTATTTGAATCATTGAATAATCGCGGGATGCCACTTACAGCAATCGACTTGATCAAGAATAAGCTATTGGCAAAAGTAGACAAAGAAAATCCTGGGAATCTGAATGACTATTTTGCCAAATGGAACAAAATTCTTAGTTTTCTTGGAGACGACTATTCAGTGCAGGAAAGGTTTTTTCGCCAGTATTATAATGCATTCAAGGCAGAATTGAAGGATGCTTGTCAGGCTACTTTAGCCACCCGCTCAAATCTGATTCAGATTTATGAAAAATTAATCAATCATGATGCCTCTAATTTTTTGACGAAACTTAATGACGCTGCGAAACATTACTCGTTATTACTTTTGCGTGGAACAGAAGAGCTTAACAATGGCTTCACGGAATCATTGAGAGATCTTGATAGAATTCAGGGTTCCCCTTCGTATCTTCTTTTACTTTATCTATTCTTGTGTAAAAGTAAGCTGGAAATTTCGGATACGAATATCAACAAGATAGTGAAGCTACTGGTATGTTTCTTTGTAAGACGCAATCTTACTGACATGCCTGCTACCAGGGATATGACAAGGCTTTTCATGAATATTGTCGAATTAATTAACGACAAAAAGGGCGATGAGATTGTTTCCCTGGTCAAAGCACAGCTAGTAAAAGTTTCTGCTACAAGCGAATTTTTTGTAAATAAGCTGAAGAACAGCATTTATGAAGAAAATTCATGGGTTACCAGATTTATTCTTTGCAAGATCGCTGAAGAGAGCATGACACGTGAGAATATTACCGATCTTTGGAAAACTGATGGAAAGCAATTTATATGGACTATCGAGCATATTTTTCCGCAGGGAGAAAGAATTCCTGAATATTGGGTAAAAATGATTGCAGACGGTGATGAAAAAAAGGCAAAACAACTCCAGGAAACACACGTTCATAAACTTGGGAATCTAACTATAACAGCTTATAACCGAGAACTGGGCAATAAAAGCTTCATTGAAAAACGGGATAGAAAAGATAAAAACGGTCTCAATGTTGGCTATAAAAATAATCTGAAGCTTAACGAAGACTTGGCGACATCAGATTGCTGGACTACAGAAAAAATAGATCAGCGGACAGACAAACTTATAAAGATAGTCTCAGCCTTATTTGACTTCAATTAAATGACAATCTTCAAAACCTGCGCTAGAATAGCCAGAATGATTGCTGCAAGGAGATAGCATGAACCCAAACCAACTTTCACGATTATCTATCCGCGGGTTCAAATCGATTCGAGAATGTGACCTCGAACTGAACAATCTTAATGTAATCATTGGTGCCAATGGGGCCGGCAAATCAAATCTTATCAGCTTTTTTCGTCTGATTCAGCAGATGCTCGATCAGAAATTGCAGGTGTTTTCAGCATGGATGGGCGGCCCCGATTCGATGCTGCATTTTGGCAGAAAAGTTACCCCTGAATTGTCATTTGAGCTATGTTTTGGCGAAAACAGATACTCTGGCGTTCTAAGGGCGACTCAAGATAACAGGCTGAACTTCTTCAATGAGAAACTGGCGATTCGCGATCGCTGGCAGGATGCTTCGGGGCACTTCGAAAGCCATTTTAACGTTCTGGCTAACATCGGTTCAGGTCTTTTCAAAGGTTTTAATGCCATGAAAAACTGGCGGGTCTACCATTTTCATGACACCGGCGAAACTTCCCCGGTCAAGCAATTGCACGGTCTTAACGTTAATGATTACCTGCGCCCCGACGGGAGCAATCTCGCAGCTTTTCTGTTCTTTTTGAGAGAAAGACACAATGAGCACTACCAGAGGATTGTCAAAACCATACGACTGGTAGCGCCATTTTTTGAAGACTTTGCTCTGCGCCCGAACCCGACCAATGGAAACATGATTGAGCTTGAATGGCGGCACACAGGCGAAAACGTTCCATGCAAAGCCTTTATGCTTTCTGACGGCACTCTGCGCTTTATCTGCCTGACAACAGTTCTGCTGCAACCAGAATCGGTGCAGCCCGAGACAATTTTCATAGACGAACCAGAACTTGGCCTACACCCTCTTGCCATCAGCACTTTTGCCGGTATGGTCCGTTCTGTCTCGACAAGCCGGCAGATAATAATCGCCACGCAATCTTCAGATCTGATTAATGAATTTGCACCCGAAAACATAATAGTTGCAGATCGTCAGCAAAATTCGACCGTCTTCAACCGCCTCGAAACCAATAAGCTCAGTGAATGGCTAAATGAGTATTCATTAGCAGAGCTCTGGCACAAAAACCTTCTTGGCGGGAGGCCTTGAATATGATGCGAGTGTTTGTGTTCTGCGAAGGCCAGAGTGAAGAAAGCTTTGTTAAAAATGTTCTTTATCCGCATTTTCAGAGCAAAGCTATTTATCTAACCCCAATTGTCTTATCTACAAGGGTACATTTTCGTGGTGGTGTTTCGACCTACGGCAAAATTCATCAGCAAATAGAAAGAAAGTGCAAAGAAGATAACAGCGCCTGGGTGACCACAATGATTGACTATTATGGATTACCCCATGATTGGCCAGATCTTCCGGCAGGGAAAAAACAGATTACGGAAGTTGAAAAGGCTTTTGAAGACAGAATCGGGATGCGGAATTTTCTGGCAAACTTGATTTTACACGAGTTCGAGGGTCTGCTTTTCAGCAACCCGGAAGCTTTTAGCTCATGGTTCAAGGTTTCTGAGGTCGATGAGCTGAAGTCGGTTCGTTCAAGTTTTTCAACACCCGAAGACATCAACGATAATCGCGAAACTGCGCCATCAAAAAGGCTAAAGAGCATCTGCAAAAATTATGACAAGACATTCCATGGGTTCCAGTTGGCTCAGGAAATCGGTCTGGAGAAAATTCGCAGAGAATGCCCTCATTTTGACGGCTGGATAAAGCGTCTTGAAGCGCTGTCTGGAGAGAGAAAATCATGAAACTGGTTGACGAATTTATCAAAGCAGTGCGCTCAGCGGCAGTATTCAACAAGGAAGTTCAGGTTGCGCCAGCATGTATTCTCTGGCCCGATCGCGATCGGCAATGGGAAACAGCTATGCCGCGCCTGCAGGAAGAAATGCCGGAATTGCTGATTCTCGGCGATTACAAACCGGAAGCCAGAACAGGGCCCGCTATCTGGCTGCGATGCCAGCTTTCAGCCACCGGCTCAGAATCATCGCGGGTGCCGGTTCTTTATCTGCCCGGGGTCAGCCGTCAGGATCTTCGCGCTGTCGAAGGTTGCCCGGATCATCTCAAACCACTTGCCGAGCTGCAGTTTCGCGGCGTTATCTGGTCACAGATTAATGCAAAAGACTGGACGATTCTTGCCTGGCTGAAAACCGACCAGGGCGGCCTGGGACTTGATGTTTCTCAGGACAACGATACACGGCGTGCCATGCATCTTGCCTTGAACCGTCTGTTGAACGAAGACCTCGAACTGCTCAAGGGTAAACGACTCGAAAAAGACTATTTTAACACCCTGCTGACCGGCGGCGACCCGATCAGAGATCTGCTGCAGTGGCTAGACCAGGGCGAGGCATTTCGTAGTGGTCGCTCTGAAAACGAATGGCTGGCATTTGTCGAAGTATGTCGCTCACAATTAGCCTTTAACCCGCAGAAAGATGGCCTTCTGGCCGGAGCAGCCAGACTTGCGGCTGCCGAAGGCCCATGGCGAACCGTCTGGGAGAGATATTGTGAGGCGGCCCGGCGTTTCCCGGGTATCCCGGCGCAGATTCGCAAGTGCAAAATGCCGGCCGACGATCTTTTTTCGAACGAAGAAACGCATGGCAACTGGCCGCAATGGAACGAAACCAGGGAGATTAAACTTAGAGATGATCTAAAGTCTCTCAACAAGTTGCCGGCACACGAAGCACGTAAAAAGATTCTGGAATTTGAGCAGGAACACAGTCGGCGAAGAAATCTGATCTGGTCGGAACTTAATGAAGCACCTCTGGCCAAATCGTTAAAGCACCTGGCAATTCTGGCAGATGTAACCAGAACAAGCCTGGCAGCAGGTAATCCGTCTGATATGGCCGCATTATACCGAAATCATGGCTGGAAAGCCGACAACGCCATGCTGCAGGCTCTCGCCGAGGTAGAAAAAACTGAAGACGTCGATGCCGTTTCGACAGCTGTCTGCTCTATTTATCAAACCTGGCTCGAAGAAGCTTCAAGACACCTTCAGAAGGTGTGGGAACCCGGGCAGGTCTCATTTTCAGATCCGGGGTCGGAAATAGGCCAATGCATAATCTTCGTTGACGGGCTTCGCTTTGACTGCGCCAGGCGGCTTGCAGAAATTCTTGAAAAGAAAGGCCTGACCGTAGAAACGAAAGAGCAATGGGCGGCTTTGCCAAGCGTAACCGGTACCGGCAAACCTGCCGTAGCACCCATTAAAAGCAAAGAAGATCTGGTTGCCGAAGAAGCAGATGGCTTCAACTTTGAAATTCTATCTTCGAGCCAGTTCAATAAGGCTGTCGAAGCGAGTGGCTACAAGATTCTCGACAAAAAAAGCCGGGTTGAATCAACCGATCTGCAGAATATCTGGTGTGAGTGCGGCAATATCGACCATGAAGGCCATGATCGTGGTGCCAGACTGGCAAGACAACTCGATACAATTTTCAATGAAATTGCCGCCCGTATAATTGAGTGTCTCGGTGCCGGTCATAAAAGTGTTCGGGTGGTAACCGACCATGGCTGGCTGCTACTACCGGGTGGCCTGCCAAAAATAGAGCTCCCGCATGACCTTTCGGAAACTAAATGGGGGCGTTGCGCTGCCATAAAAGAAGGGGCAGCGAATCAGGAGCGCCTTTTCCCCTGGCACTGGAATCAAAATCGGCACTTTGCACTTGCCGACGGCATCAGCTGCTACAAAAAGGGCCTTGAATACTCGCATGGCGGCCTGAGTCTGCAGGAATGCCTGACTCTTGAACTGAAAGTCATGGGTGGAGCCACTGCAACCGCGTTCAGCGACCTGGAAATTACCGATGTGAAATGGTCTGGTCTGCGATGCAAGGTTGCCGCGACCGGTAATTTTACCGAACTTAAGCTCGATATTCGTCTTAACGCCGGCGATCCGGGTAGCTCGGTTCTGCTGACCGTAAAGAAATTCAACGAAAATGGCATGGCTTCTGTCGTTGTCGAAAATGAGGATCTCGTGGGAAAGTCTGCAGTGCTGACAGTTCTTGCAGACGATGGAAATATGGTTTTGCAGCAATCAACAGTGATAGGCGGAGGACAAGATGATTGAACTCGATAATATAGATCAAAAAGCAGCATCGGCCCTTGAGGGCTACCTGGTCAGAAAGGATCTGGTCAGGACTTTCAGTCGCCAGTTTCCCGTGCCTACCTATGTTGTTGAGTTCATGCTCGGCCGTTACTGCGCCAGTATTGACCAGAACGAAATCGACGAAGGCCTCGAAATTGTGCAGCGCCAGCTTAAATCACGTACTGTCAAAGCCGGCGAAGAAGAACTTTTTAAGGCTCGGGCAAAGGAAAACGGCGAAGTTAAGATAATCGATCTCATAACTGCCCGCCTGGACGCCAAGACTGATTCTTATGTTGCGACTCTGCCGAGTCTTCGCTTGAATGATGTTCGTATCAGCCCCGAAATGGTCAGCACGCACGAGCGCATGCTGACCGGCGGGTTTTATGCCGAGGTTACCCTCAACTATGATGCCGCCATCGCCCTTGAAAACAAAGGCCGGCCCTTCGGCGTGGCCGCACTGAGAGAGATTCAGCTGTCAAAGCGCGATGTTCTGGAAATTCTTGAAAAGGCCAGAAAGAGCTTTAACACAGAAGAATGGAAGGAATTTCTGCTGCGCTCAATAGGCATCGAGCCTGCAAAACTGAGTGAAAGGCAGAGAAATGCATTGTTGCTGCGCATGGTTCCTTTTGTTGAACGGAACTATAATATGGTGGAACTCGGGCCGCGCGGCACCGGCAAAAGCCATCTGTTTCAGCAGGTTTCACCACATGCGCACCTGATTTCGGGTGGCAAGGCAACCGTAGCCCGCATGTTTGTTAACAATGCCAACGGTCAGCGAGGCCTGGTCTGCCAATATGATGTCGTCTGTTTTGATGAGGTTTCTGGCATCTCTTTTGATCAGAAAGACGGCGTCAATATCATGAAGGGCTATATGGAATCCGGTGAATTCAGCCGCGGCAAGGAAAGCATCAGGGCCGACGGCAGTATGGTACTGGTGGGCAACTTTGAAGTTGACGTCGAGCATCAGCAGCGAATCGGTCATTTGTTTGGCCCGATGCCTCCGGAAATGCGTGACGACACGGCTTTTATGGATCGTATCCACGCATTTCTGCCAGGGTGGGATGTACCCAAGATAGATAAAGAACTGCTCACCAATCATTTTGGTCTGGTCAGCGACTTTTTATCTGAATGCTGGAGCCAGTTGCGCAATCAGAGCCGGATAAGTCTGCTGCAAAACCGGGTTTTCTACGGCGGTTCGCTCTCAGGCCGCGACACCAATGCGGTCAACAAAACCGTGAGTGGCCTGCTCAAGCTTCTCTACCCGGGCACTGAACATGAGGTAGATGAAAAAGACATCGAGTGGGCCGTCAGAATTGCTTTTGAATCACGCCGCCGCGTAAAGGAACAGCAGAAACGCATCGGTTCGGCGGAGTTTCGCAATACGCATTTCAGCTATGTCATGGGCACTGACGGTATAGAAAAATTTGTTTCGACGCCGGAGCTGCAGAACGAAAACAGCATCGGCAACGATCCTCTCGAACCCGGCCAGGTCTGGACAATAAGCCCGGGTGGCAATGATGAGAACCCCGGCCTTTATCGCATCGAAATCAACGAAGGCCCAGGTTCTGGCGTTAAAATACTGAACAAGCCGGTGCCGCCTGCCTTCAGAGAAAGCATGAGCTGCGCCGAGCAAAATCTGTATGCCCGGTCGATGCAGTTGGTTGGCGACAAAGACCCGCGTCAGCATGAGTTCACAGTTCAACTAAGAGCTTTTGACGCCTCAAAAACCGGTGCGAAGCTGGGCATTGCTTCGCTGGTAGCGCTTTGCACTGCTCTGCTCAAGAAGAGCGTGCGCGGCGGCCTGATCATTGCCGGCGAGATCAATCTTGGCGGTTCCATTGAGCCAATCCACAACCCGGTCTCTCTCGCCGAAATCGCTGTGGAAAAGGGAGCCACCGCCCTTCTTGTGCCGGTATCATGCCGGCGCCAGCTCATCGACCTCTCCGACGACATGGCCACCCGCATCGACGTCCAGTTTTACTCCGACGCCCGCGACGCCCTTCTCAAGTCAATGCTGGAGTAAGGCTTTATATTTGAGTCCTGACGCCTTTAAACACCAGAATCAGGAGATTATATGAACTATTGGATGATTTGTTTGCCCAGAGAAGACATGGATCATTGCCTGAAAATCGGAACTTTCGGAGCAACCCGTAAAGTTGGCATCGGCAAAGCCCGAAAAGGCGACAAGGTGGTTTGTTACGTTACAAAAGACTGCAAAGTTATTGCAGTTGGTGAGTTGACCAGCGATTATTACATGGCAGACGACGAAATCTTTAAAGCCGAAGGGGTTTTTCCTGACCGTTTTAACTTTAAAGCCCAGAAGCTTGGCCCAGAAAAAGAAATCGATATCAAATCTATCGTTGATGAGCTTGGTTTTATTACTAATAAAGCCTACTGGTCAGTATTTTTCCGCCTGAGCAACCGTCAGCTGCCGAAAGAAGATTTTCATGTAATTGAAAAACTTTGCAAAATATGAGATTACCCGCCATTCTATTGTTTGCCATATTTTTGCTGTCTAGCTCTTAGTTAGGAGCAAAAGAATGACTTTTGCGAACAAATGACGCGTTGTCTATTGTCGTTGCTGTCCACGCGAATTTTGTCAGAGAATTGTTCGAGTCGCTAATTGAAACCAGATAAACGAAGGCTTATATATTGCGCAAGACCAAATACAAAGCTTGAGATTACACCGGAAAGAATTATTGAAACTCGGCATAACTGCCGTGTGAAAGGGGATACATGCATTCTCAAGAAACAATTTCTCTTGTGAAGGTTGACCAGAGTCTGATCAACAATTTTATCAGAAAAGCTCAGCACAGGCTGTTATTAGCCAAGCCCAGCCTGTTCATGGAAGAAGTAGAGGCAATCAAGGCTGTTCTGCAACAAAAAACCTGCACCTGCCAGGTTTTTCTCGAAGAAGGAGATCACGCTGTCAGACTTGGCTTTGGAAAACTCGAAGCTCTGAAAGAATTTTTAGACATAACAGACAGAATCAAACTCGTGATCGCTGATTCGATAAGGCTATCCATGGTGCTAGTGGATGATAAAGCTCTATTTTTCACACCTCCCGCACTTGCCTGGGAAGAAGGCATTTCAAGCGATAAACTCATTCACCCCAATGGCGTCTGGCTTTCAGGAGATTGGGTTGACCAGATCTTTGCTATATACGCAGAAAACAGAAGGCCAGATGTACTCAGAAGTCTGCCGAACAACGTTATTCCGTTTCCTTTATGCATAATGCCTTCAAGTGATGGCCAGCAAAGTATCGAAAAGGTCAAGGAAGCAATCAAGAACCTTGAAGAAAATAATCCGGTCGATCCAATAAAATTACGAAAAATTCAATTCTATAGAAATCATTTTAAACTTGTCAGGATTGAGGTTGAGGGCGCCAACCTCAGAACAAAATCCGTCAGCTTACGCATTTTTAACAAATTTCTTGAAGGCCGTGAAGAAAGGTTGAAGAGCAGCTGGCAAATATTTACACCCGACGAAGTGAAAGATTTTTCTTCATTAACGGAAATTTACGACAGGATTGACATGTCTAAGAGCGAACACAACGTCATCTCAGTCGGGCGTTTTGGGAACTTGATTAATCTGTCAGAAAAATTGGCATTCGAGGCGAAGATACGACTGATTGAATCATCAATAAAAGGGCAGTCTGAAAGCAACTCGAACGAGAAATCCAGCCTGAAGACAAAACTGGAGAAAGCTCTTCATGAAAGCAAAGAAAACCTTCTGAAATATTTGCTTATTGAGTTTAACTCAGACAAGCCCGCCGTAAAAAAGCTTTATCAGGAGTTTACTGGTTGATGGTATAAAAACAGGGAGCTTTTAGCTCCCTGTATGT
>CALEDQ010000013.1 GCA_937949615.1 uncultured bacterium
CGAGTGCTTACGCAAAAATCTGGTCATGTGGGAGTGCCACCACGTGAACACTTACGAAAATTTTTTATTCGTTCTAACATTTTTCCTCCAGAGACTTAACGACTGTCGTGACCGGAAAAACGAAACGGGCATGGGCCTTGCTTCGCAAGGCCCGTGATCCGGCCGGTTTTTCCGCGTCGATGCGTTAGGTGAATTTTTTATCTTTCATCTTTTACCTTTCCCCAGTGCGAGGTCAGGAAATTTTAGAAGCTTAAAAAAGCATGATATGCACGAATCATTCCCCAAATAAAAAAAACATAGGAGGACAATCCCATGATGATACACAAAACGTTAACACCAAAGCCTGCTTTTTGTATTTTCTGCTTCTCGCTGCTGTACAGCCATTGGCTGAGATATGTGAAGCCAGATGTCATTGTCATAACTAAAACGCCTATTAAAAAAGGAATTAATGAACTTGCAAACACACCAATGCAAGCTGGTTTGATTGCGGCCAAATGACCAATAAATGCTAATAAAGCTACAGAGGCTCCGCCATTCATAAGGAAAGAAGTCCTAATCGCATTTTGTCCTAGACTTATAACAGAACGGAATAATTCTAATTGTGCCACGTGGTAGTTTTTATTTTGCTCGATAGCGAGCTGCAATTCAGCCTTATATCTTTCGAGTTCGACTTCAGAACTTTTTTCTGGCGGTGAGTTTTGAACTTCATCAAAATATGTAATCAAGTTATCGCAATAAATTGCAGCAGTTCCCTTGTCTTTAATCCCCTGAATCAATTCTTTCATTTGTTTTGCAAATTGCTGGGCGTTCATTTTGTCCTCTTTGGTTCTTCAATTTTCAAATTCATTTTGGCAATAAGTTACTTTTTTAGAAGGTAGATTACACGAGTTATCATTTATTTCATCACCCAAGAATTATGCAGAATCTGCATATTGGTTTAACTTTACATTTTGTTGGCAATAGCCTAAAGGCCTTTTTGCGGCGTGAATTTGGTGGGGTGAAAAAAGCGTTGCTGTGTGCATAGCTTTTTCTGTTTTTGAGAGGCTCGGTGGTTGGAGTGCCCCAAACGTTCCGCAGCCGGCAAAAGGCCCGTTGTTGTTGGTTTTATTTAAAAGTTGTGCAAAAGTATGATTGTTCAACGTATCTTCTCGTGACTGTTCTCATGAAATAGGCCCGAAGGGGCGTTTTTAATATGGGGTAATTGTAACAAATACCTGCGGGTTTTACCAAGGGGTTTTGGTGAATTTGTTGGAAAAAAAGAAAAAAATAGTGATAAAGGCTTGGATTCCTGCTTCCGCAGGAATGACGTCACTCTATTCCTTTGGTTCCTTCGGCCCTTCGACTCCTTCGGCAGACTCAGGAACCGGGGCTCAGGGGCCGAATATCAACCGACTTTGGCCAGGAGTTGGCGGAGGGTGGTGACGAAGGATTCCAGGTCGGCTGGGGTGTGGGCTTTTTGGCCGTAGAGTTCGGCTTCCAGGAGGCTGGCGGCGTGGCGGCCCTGGGTGGGGCGGACGTTGAGGCTCAGGCACAGGCGTTCGAAATATTCGGCGGCGGTTTCGGGGTCGTTGCGGGGGTGGCCGCGTTCTTTCATCAGCTGTGAAAAGCTGGCGAAAAGTTCTATCAGATCGAGGCCGGCGAGATCTGCGGCTGAAAGTTTCAGGCCTGGCTCCAGGAGCAGTTTTTGCTGTTCGTCGGGCACCGGTTCTTCTTCGTCTTCCTGCTTCCTGCGCCGCGTGAGCAATTTGATCAGCCATTTCATCAGTCGTTCAAAATGGTTCCGGGCAGCATAGGGCACCAGAAGGCACAAAAGCCCGGCGATTATCGACTTCAGCAGATTTTTGAATGCTGATTTCTGCGCGGTCTGCTTTTTTTGCTCTTCCTGCCGCTGTTTTTCCTGTTGCTTCTTCTTGTGCTGCTCGAGACGGTTTTTGTCCGGCACAACCGTTCCGGGCGGCTGGGCTTCGGTAAGGTTGTCTTTGGGCACGTTGCCGGGGTTGCGTTCCGCTGTGTCTTCTTCCCGGGCCTCGCGGGTTGCCTGCTGGCGGTTTTTTTCCAGCTGTTGCTGCAGCTGTTCCTTCGTCGGCACCTTTGCCGCCGACTGCTTGTCTTTCCTGCCTTCGGGCGTGCGGCCGGTGGCGATATCGATGGTTTTCCAGCCGTGTGTCGTCAGAACCTCGGCCCAGGCGTGCGCCATCGCACCAGTCACCAGGTAGCGGCCTTCGCTGTAAAAGTCGCTGAAAAAGCCGCCGACCATGCGTGCCGGAATGCCCTTGAGGCGACAGAGCAAGACTACCGAACCGGCGAAATGCTGGCAGTGACCCTGCATGCCGGTCGTGAGAAATTCCTGCACCGGGTGCAGCTCGGTGGTGCGCTTGAAATTAGCCTGGTAAACGCCTTTGGCCTGAAGAAATTCTTTGATTGCAAAGACTTTTTCGACCGGTGCAACGGCGGCGGTGGCTATGCCTTCGGCTATTTCCTGAATTTCCAGAGTGTCAAGCATGCCATAGGCAAGCAGCGGGTTCGACGGCAAAACCGTGGCGATTTCGTCAGTGGCAGCCAGCGGGGCCGGAGTTGCGAACCTGACCTCGAACTCGTCACCGACCGCAATCGTCTGCTCAAGCCGAATGCTGCCGTCGAGCATCGCACAATAGGGCAGGGGCCCGCCAATTTCACCCGGAACCGGCGGGCAGGGCAGACGCGCCTCGAAATTTTTATAAAATGTTATCCGGCAGATTTCCGGGGTGTGGGGTATGCCGGCCGGAATCGGTTCGAAGGCAAAATCAGGCCACGCACGGCCGGGCCAGCGCGAATTTTCGGTCGTCATGCCGTTTTGTGAAAAACATTCGGCCGTATCGACACGCAGGTAGAGACCCTGATCGGATTTGCGGCCGGGCACCTCGACCGCCATCAAAGTGGCGGCCAGCACCTCTTCTAATGTTTCCAGGGGTTTCTGTTCGACCGGCGCAAAGTCGAAGCCACCGGCGCTGTGCACGGTCGCGGCCTTTTTCGGGCGGGCGGCTTCGCCAGCCGTTTCCGGGCTGTCGGGCAGCCAGTAGTCTGAGAAAATATACAGCGACAGAACGTAGATAATCACGGCACAGGCCAGCGATATGCCAAGCAGAGCATGCCCGATGGTGCGGTTTTCGGCGGCGGCAACCCGGATGTCGGTTTTCATGCGGCACCTGCCATTCTGGTCGTTTCTTCTTTTTTGATCGGCAGCAGGCCGAAGTCGAGGTCTAGCTCGTTGAGCCGTTTGAGCAGATCTTCGCGGCTCAGCAGCACGTTCTGCCCTTCAGAGAACCTTGCCTGGCCCGAATCGTCGATGGCCCGGAACATCACCCTGGCGCCGCGCGCCTGCATGGTAAGCAGCGTGTGCACCACCGGCTCGATCGGCACCTGAATCGTCTGACTCAGGAAAATCACGATGCTGCCCGGGCCGGTCTTGCTCAGCGACAGGTCAAGAAGCGGCTGCAGGGTTTCTGATTCAGCCGGCTGCAGACTGGCGAGCAGTTCGGTCATGAAACCGTAAACCGGAACAGCAGTGTTCAGCCGCAGGCACTGCGGCTGATTGTCGATGCCGATAACAAATGCCGTGGGCAGGCCCCTCTGCTGCGTGGTTGACAGAATGGCGGCGGCGATGCGGAAAAGCCGCTTCATCGAATTGCCGAAGCCCTGGCCGCGAAGCTGCTGCCGGTCGGTGTGAATGACGACCAGCACGTCGGGCCGGCTGTCGCGTTCGAACTGTTTGATGACCGGGCGGCCGGTCTGGGCGGTTTTAAGCCAGCTGATCGCTCTGATGTCGTCGCCGGGCGCGTATTCCTTGATGCCGAAGAAGTCCATGCCGTGGCCGGTCTGGCTCGAACGGCTGTCGCCCATCGGCGTCAGCGCGTTGTCTTTTACCAGGTCGAGATCATCGGGGGCCGGCGGGTTGAGCCAGACCTTGAGCGGGGTTTTGAGCGGCAGGGTCAGTCGGCTTTCGAAAAAGCCGAAGGGGTCCTGCACCGTTATTTCGAGCGGCCCGATCATGAAATCGCCGTAGCCGCGGTTGAGCGGGTTGGTGTAGCTGATGGTTGCCCGGCCGCTGCGGCTGAAATCGCGGTTGTTGAGATACATGTGCGGGCTCGACATGATATCGACCGCCGGAAAACTGTCGACGGCCCAGGCCGTGGCAAAGGGCAGGGGGCTTTTGTAGCACAGTTCGAGCTCGATGCTGATCGTTTCGTTTTCGAGGCAGGAAACGGGCATGGTGCGCTGCAGCAGCACAAAGCCGCGTTCGGTGGCTTTCAGATAAAACCACGAAAAGGCGATTACGAATACCGGAATTAAAAGCAGCAGCAGGCCGCGCGGTTCAAATTGCAGATTGCCGAAAGTGAGAAACAGCCCGGCGACAAACATGTAAAAAAAACCGGCGCGGGTGCGACTGGCATGGATTTCGCAGAATTCACCCCCGGTATCGGGGTTGTCGTGTTCCTGCGGCTGCGGCGGCAGTTTCATCGACTGGCGGTGCCCTGCTGATTTTTACTGACCGGGACCGCGACGATACCGAGCACGTCTTCGACGATTTTCGTCGCCGGCACGCGCTTGACGATCGCCTGCGGCTGCAGCACCAGCCGGTGCGCGAAAACCGGGCCGGCGAGCTTTTTGACATCATCAGGAATGACGAAATTGCGGCCGTTGATGACGGCCCAGGCCCGCACCGCGTTCATCAGCGCGATCGAGGCGCGCGGGCTCGGCCCGAGCACCAGATCGTGGTGATAGCGCAAAGCCTCGGCCAGCGCCAGAATATAATCGAGCACCTCGGGGCCCACGAGAACCTTTTCCCTGATGTAGAACTGCAGCAGCCTGAACTGGCGGCGGCTCACGACTGGTCTGATCGAGTTGATCGGGTTGCCGCCCATGTGTGCGGTCAGCATGTTGCGTTCCTGGTGGCGTTCGGGGTAGCCCATGCTGAGTTTGAGCAGGAAACGGTCGAGCTGGGCTTCGGGCAGCGGGTAGGTGCCGTGCTGTTCGACCGGGTTCTGGGTGGCGAGCACGAAGAATACCGGCGGAATCGCGAAGGCGGCGCCGTCGACCGAGACCTGGCGCTCTTCCATGACTTCGAGCAGGCTCGACTGGGTGCGCGGCGTCGCGCGGTTGATTTCGTCGGCGAGGAAAATATTGGTGAAGATCGGGCCGCGCTTGAACGAAAAGGTCGAGCTGGCGGGGTTGTAGATCATCGTGCCGCTGACGTCCATCGGCAGCAGGTCGGGCGTGAACTGCACGCGCTTGAAGGTGCAGTCGACCGAGGCGGCCATGGCGCGCGCCAGCATCGTCTTGCCGGTGCCGGGCACGTCTTCGAGCAGGGCATGAGAATTGGCGAGCGCGGCGGTGAGAATCTGCCTGATCACCTCGGTTTTGCCGACGATGATTTTTTCGATATTGGCGATAATCGCTTCAATGAGCGGCCCGGGCTCGAAGCCGGCGAGGTCGGCGGCGGTCAGGGCGGCTTCGTCGAGGTCGTCGGCGTGGCTGCTGCAGCGTTTGGCGAGCTGCTGCATCTGCTCGCTGTACCAGTCGTCCTGGATGTTGAGAACTTCTTTCAGCGCGAACAGGTGATGGCGTTCATCTTCGGTCAGCACGCCGTCCTGCAGCGCCAGTTCACAGGCACTGGAAAACAGCGCGCGGGCGTCGAACTGGCGGGGGCTGGCGGCCGACTCTTTCTGGGTCGCCGCTTCGCGCAGCATTTCTTCTACTTCGCTCTTTTTGAGGCCGAGGCGCTCGCTCAGGGCGAGAATTTTCTGCTTTTCGTCGTCGTCGATGCGGCGGTCACGCAATGCTTCGAGAAGCATCAGTTTCATGGTGCCGGCGGCGTTGAGTTCGTGCTGTGACATGTTTCCCTCCGCGGTCGTTTGTGAGTCGGTTGTGAATTTGCCTTGAATAAATTGAATCAGCGGCCCGGGTGCAGCTTTTTGCCGTCTGCGCCCCGGAACGTGACCGGAATTGATTCTTCAACGGGGCTGACCGGGGCATTTTTGAGCCGGAAAACCCTGAAATGCAGGTGCGGCGATGTGGAATACCCGACATCACCCGAAAGAGCAATCTGCCGGCCGGCCTTAACCCGGTCGCCGGACTTGACTACGGCTGAATTCTGGCTGATATGGCTGTATTCGGCCATGGTTCCGTCATCGTGGAAAATAAGTATCTGGTTGGTGCGTTCTTTCCAGGCCGGGTCGGAAGAAAAGCCGGTAAAAGAATGCTGGACATGGGCGACAATACCGTCGCGCGCCGCCAGAACCGGAGTGCCGTTCGGCATATCCCAGTCGATCGAAAAGGCGAATTCGCCGAAGTGGCTGAAACTGCCGTTATAGCCCTGAACGACCGGAAACTGCCGCCCATCAGGAAAAGGCATGCGATAGAGGATGCGGTCATCGTGGCGGGCTTCGATACTGCCGATTTTCCAGTTCCAGTTGTTCTGCCAGCGGTAGCTGCGGCTGCGCTCTTTTCTGGCCGCTGAATAGGCCGGAACCGTTGCATTGGCAGCGACGACGATCGACAGCGGCATGGTTTTGTCGGTTTTCATGTTTTCGAGCTGCGGCGTGAAAACGACGGAAATCGGAACAGGCATGTCGTTCCAGACTGAAAAAGACGCTTTGCCGGCCTTCTGGTCATGCTGCTGAATCACACACATGACCTGGCTGCCCAGTGAATTCTGCCCGTAATAATATTCGGCGCCGGGAATCTGCGGCGGCGTGCCGGCAAATGCCCTGGTAGAAAGCATGACGAAAGCAGCAGGCAGCAGCAGGTGTTTGCTTAAGGCTTTAATAACGGTCATCTGCATTCTCTCCATATTTTATTGCCGGGCGGTTCTGGCTGTCGGTGTTCTGGCCGGGCGGCGACAACCGCCGCCCTGACCGTGAAACCGGCGAAAAGCTCAGGGTTTGGCTTCGCTGCCGGCATCGGCAGACCCGGAAGCCGTCGCAGCATTGTTTCCCTGCTTGAAAGTGATTGTCTTGATCTGGGTGTAGTCGAGCATGGCTTCGACGGGCTTGCCTTCTTTGGCGTCGAGAACCATGCAGTCGAAGGTCGGCGAAGTCTTGTGGGTGGTGAGTTTGCCGAATTTGAGGGTGTAGCTTTTGCCATCCCAGGTGGTGACGGTGTAGGCGTGGGTGCCGAGGTCGAAGGTTATCTTCTCGATGTCTTTGAATTCGATATAGTGCTTCTGGCTGCCTTCTGAGCCTTCGATGTAGCCTTCAGAATTGATGGCGCTGACTTTGAGCTCGCGGTCAGCGTCTTCGCCGGTCTGCTTTTTGTCGAGAACGATCGTGGCCTCGATCAGCGGGCCATCACCGGGAAAGGCATAACCAGCTGTATTCAGCAGGGTGACAAAAATCGCGAGAACGCAGATGAAGAAGCGTGACAGGCGCATGGGTGAATCCTCCGGAATAGAATTTAAGTATGTCATAACATGTATCTGGCGAGAATTATACCCGCAGACATCTCACAACTCAATCGGTAAAGCGCCGCCCGGCAAAATCAGGTGGCTTGCCTGAAAAGCGGGTTAACGGTGCCTTTTTAACATCTGCCCGGTCGTTGGGCGAAGTGACTGCGCCAAAACAGCTCAGGTGGTGGAATCGACGGTGGTAAAAATGGTGAATTCAGCTTTAAGCTCGGCCGGCTTTAACGAAAGATAGCAACTGTGATGATCATAAACGACAGTGTTATAAACCTCGCCGCTTTCCATCTGGCTCCAGTTGGTTTCCAAGCATTTACGGTTGTCGTTGTATGCAAGTGCGGGTCTGGAAAGCTCCTCGTCAGACAGAGTCAGCATTCTGCCCGGCAGGATCACCGCACTTTCAGGTCTGAGACATGTGTATTTACGATCGCCTGAATTGTAGCTGTCGGTATGTGCAAGCCTGGTGGTCACCCTGCATAGTTGCCCATTCAGAGCGATAGCCATTACGCCTTTTTTTCGGTTTATAAGGATGACGACCTCATATTTCACGCCGGCATGCTCGACAGCAGCAAGCCTGATCTGCTGAAAGTCTTTCTTTTGCAGCCAATCAACCGGCGGATTCGCAGCAAGCGCACTTTCGGGATCAGTCATCGGCTGATAATCCTGATACGGGTTCTCTTTCGGCATGAATTCAGCCATGTAATCCCTGAGGGGCGCAATGTGCTGTTTTTTCTCCAGCATCGATGGGTCCCAGCCACCAATTCTGAACAGTGCCAGCAAACAGCCTTCGCCGACTTCCTTGACCTCGTCGTCAGAAACTTTGCCGGCATCATAATCAAAGATCAACTGCTCATAAAGCTTCTGAATTTTCGCGATTGTTTCTTTGCGCCCAGGCTTCTCGTCGCCCATATACCGGTAGCTGGCGATTTCAAGCGCCATGGCCTTCACTTCAAAATCCTCATGATCGATAAATTCTACCGCCTGTTTCAGGGAAAGTGCGTCTGTCTTGTCACGCAATGGGCCAAGCTGCCTGGCGCAACGAAGCCGTTCTGCTTCTCTGGCATCAGCAGGTGTGTTTTTGTCTGCCGGGCTGAAAGAACCGGCACGCATCGAAAGCGGCACCTTGAATGGCACAGATTTGGCGGCGTTTTCTTCACGCCCGGAACGGGAATTTGCCTGACGATTATGCCTCGAATTACACGCATGATTCCCGGAAACATATTTTTCAAAACCGGTTTCTCGTTTGCCATACAGCCAGCGTCCAATTCTAAACATGGCATAAATAGCACCCCAGAAACAAAAAGAAAAGAAAAAGGCCTTCCAGAGCGGTTCCTGCTCAAAAACCACAAACGTCAGAATTGCCAGAACAAATGATACAAAGGCAAATCCCGCCAAAGTAAGCATGATCATTACATTTTTTATTGTACTCATGGAGAGATGTCTTTCCTCTCAGAAGCAATTACGCAGATCTGAAGCAAAAAGCCCGCCAGTCGCTTTGTTTTGCGGTCAGCTGCATCGCTATATAATACATAATTTCCTGAAATTTGGTTACTGTTTACGTGCCCGCCAGACAGCAACGCCATTTTGCGGCTACTTTGGGGTCTGTCGACTGGCTTGACCTGAAAAGCGGGTTCGGCTATAATAATGTCATTCCAACAGGAGAAAAGGGCTTGAGAAAGTAAGACTGCGAACGCTTTTAACCGTTTATTTTTTGCACGGTGCGTGTCGTCGCTGCTTTCGAAATTTTCAGATTTTGTTTCGTGTGCCTTTTTCGTGTTGACGCCCGCACCCTCCCGCTCTGTTCCGGAGGTTCTGCATGTTACAGTTTCATAATGTTTCGTTCACTTACCCTTCTGCGCCCAGTTCGCTGTTTACCAATCTCAGTCTGGCTTTTGGAAAAGGCTGGTCAGGTCTGGTCGGCCCGAACGGCTCCGGCAAGACGACCCTGATCAGTCTCGCGTCAGGCGAACTGCAGCCTGACAGTGGCCATGTCAGGCATACCGGTCTGCTGGTCTGCTGCCCGCAGCGCAGCGAAAAGCCGGGCGACAACGAGCGCCGCCTGTTCGACCCCTTCAGCTGGGACAGCGACCGGGAACGCCTCTGCCGCGTGCTTGGCGTCGAGCCCGAGTGGCTTGATCGATGGGAAACCCTCAGTCAGGGCGAACAGAAGCGTTTTCAGGTCGCCGCGGTTCTCGCGCAGAAGCCCGATATTCTGCTCGTCGATGAGCCGACCAACCACCTCGATATGGTCTCGGCAGAGATGATTTTTGCTGCTTTCAGAAGTTTCGAGGGCATCGGCGTTCTGATCAGCCACGACCGCCGTCTGCTCGATGATCTCTGCCGGCGCATCGTCTTTATCGACCCGCCCGACGTTCTGCAGTTTTCAGGAAGCTACTCACAGGCGCTCGAACAGAAGAATGGCGACGAGCAGAATACGGTTCAGCATCGTGAAAACCTTAAAAAATCGGCTGCCCGTCTTGAGAAAGAGCTGCACCGACGCCTCGATGAGGCCGATCGCTCGGCCTCGCGGGTCTCGAAAAAGCATGTGGGGCGCCACGATGCCGATATGCGCGCCAAAATCAATCTGGCAAAACTTACGAGCAAAGACGCCACGGCCGGCAATCTTGCCGCCTCGATGGGCAAGCGGGTCGCCCGCCTGCACGAGGAAATCGAAAACACCAGGTTCAAGAAACGCTACGATCTCGACTTTCGCCTCGCCGGCGAGCGCAGCCCGCGCGACTGCGTCGCCAGGCTGCAGCGGCAGATGCTGCCAATGGGCCCGGAAAGGTTTCTCGAAGTGCCCGAAATGACGATTCTGCCCGGTGACCGCATCGGCATTGTCGGCCCGAACGGCTCTGGCAAGAGCACGTTTTTGCGGCTGCTCGTCGCCAGTATTGATTTTCCGGCTGAACGGGTGCTCTATATTCCGCAGGAAATTTCGATCGAGCGCTCGGGCAAAATCGTCAGGGAAATGCTGTCACTGCCAACGGAACAGCTCGGCCAGGTGATGTCGTTCGTCAGCTGCCTCGGCTCGATTCCGGCGCGGCTGCGCGAAACCGAGGTGCCCAGCCCCGGCGAAGTGCGCAAGATCTGTCTGGCGCTCGGCCTGCTGAAAAAGCCCTGGGTGATCATCATGGACGAACCGACGAACCACCTCGATCTGCCGGCCATCGAACTGCTCGAAGGCGCACTCGCCCAGATCGAATCGGCGCTGATTCTCGTCAGCCACGATGCGGTTTTCCTGTCACACCTGGTCGACCGCCGCCTCTGCTTTTCAGGCAGCTCGATGGCTTTCGACTCCTGACCCACACACCAGGCGAAAGCTGTTGATAACTGTAAAATCAGCAGTGCTTTAAAGGTTCGCTGGTCCGGTCTATCAGTTGGGTCGCTTCAATGGCTTTTATGTAAGCCGAAAAACAAGGGGTTTTGTTTTTTCCGGGCTTGAGGTATGTATCTTATGAAAATTCAGACTGGCAGGTAAAAAATGAAAAAGGCAGATGCTGCGGTTATTACAACTGAACGGCTGATTCTGAGAAACTGGCTCGCGAGCGATCTGCAGCCGTTTGCCAGATTGAATGCTGACCCGGCGGTGATGGAATTCTTTCCGAAAGCTCTGTCAGAAGAAGAAAGCAACGCGATGGCGGCCAGAATCAAAGACCGCATCGATCGCGAAGGCTGGGGTCTGTGGGCGGTTGAAAAAAAAGATAGCGGTGAATTCATCGGTTTTACCGGTTTGAGCGTTCCGGTGGCCGACCTGCCGTTTATGCCCTGCGTCGAAATAGGCTGGCGCCTGGCAAAAGAGCACTGGGGAAAAGGCTTAGCGACCGAGGCTGCCCGGGCGGTGCTGCGCTTTGCCTTCGATGAACTGCGGCTTGCCGAGGTCGTTTCATTCACCGCCGCCACCAACCTGCGTTCACAGGCTGTTATGAAGCGTATCGGCATGAGCAATACGGGTCAGGATTTCGAGCACCCGAATGTGCCGCCAGGCAGCAGCCTGAGGCGGCATGTGCTGTTCAAGGCATTGAATCTGCCGAATTCGGGGTCGGAAAATTTCTGAAGATGAGGTATAATGAATCGCAAAGGAACAGATAGGTTATGCTGAAGAACAAAATTGCTGTCATTCTGCTGGTTATCGTGGTCATCGGCGCATTGGCTTTCAATGCGACTGCGGTCGCGGCTGAGCAGAAGAGCATTCTCGTTTCGGCGGCGGTCAGCCTGAAAAATGTTCTCGAACAGTGCCAGAAGCGCTTTGAAGCGAAGAACCCCGACGTAAAGATAAAATTCAATTTCGGCGGCTCAGGCATGCTTCTTAACCAGATCAAAAGCGGCGCGCCGATCGATCTGTTCTTCTCTGCTGATATCCGCGATTTTGAAAAAATAGAAAACCCCGCTAACCCCGATACTGCCTCGGCCAGTTCCGCTAAACCGGTGGCGAAAATCATTGCCGACGGCTACCCGAAGCCATTTGCCCGCAACGAGCTGGTATTCATCGTTCCTGCAAACAGCGAAGCGGGCCCGCTCGATTTCGAAGATCTCAGAATGGACGCCCTGAAAAAGATCGCGATCGGCAACCCGAAAACCGTGCCGGCCGGCCGCTACGCCGACGAGGCTGCCAGGGCGTCAGGCCGGTATGAAGCGTTGCGCGAAAAGCTCGTTCTCTGCGAGAATGTCCGCCAGGTGCTCGATTATGTCGTGCGCGGCGAAGTCGATGGCGGCTTCGTCTATCGAACCGACGCGGCGCTGGTGGCCGAGAGCGTGATCAGACAGGCGTTCGTCGTTTCCCCCGAGATGCATGCGCCGATCGTTTATGGCGTTGGCCGGCTGACGGCGGCAAGCAACCCCGAGTTGGTCGAGCGTTTCGTTGCCTTCATTTCTGAGCCGGAGTGCCAGGAAATCTTCACGGCCGCAGGCTTTCTGCTGCCCAAACAATAGGAGCCAGACCTTGGAATGGTGGGTGCCGCTTGAAATCTCTCTGAAGGTTTCGTTGTGCAGCTCGATCATCGTCTTTTTTGTCGGCACCGTGATCGCCTACATTCTGGCGATGAAAAATTTCCCGGGCAAGAATGCGTTCGAGATCGCCGTGATGCTGCCGCTGGTGCTGCCACCGACGGTTACCGGCTATTACCTGATTCTGATTTTCGGCAAAAACGGCCTGATTGGGCGGTTCTTTTACGACCTGTTCGGCGTGACGCTGATCTTTTCGTGGCAGGGCGCGGTGGTCGCTTCGGCGGTCGTGGCTCTGCCGCTGATGGTGCAGGCCGCCAAATCGGCGATCGAGTCTGTCGACAAGCATTTCATTCAGGTTTCTTACACCCTTGGCCATTCTGAGCTTGATACGGCGGTTAAAGTGATTTTTCCGCTGGCGAAGAACGGCATTCTGGCCGGCTTCATTCTCGCCTTCTCGCGCGCGCTCGGCGAATTCGGCGCGACGCTGATGCTGGCCGGCAATATTCCCGGCGAGACCAATACGATGCCGATCGAGATTTACTCGCTGGCCTCGTTTGGTGAATGGGGAAAAGCGCAGATCTTCGTCGTCGTTCTGACGCTTGTTTCAGCGCTGGCCGTGTTTGCATCGAGATTCTTTTCAGGATACCGGAAAAAATGAGCCTGCAGATCAAAATACAGAAACAGCTCGCCGATTTTTCACTCGACGTCGAATGGGAAGTGAAAAAGGAAATCGGCGTGATTTTCGGCTATTCAGGGGCCGGCAAAAGCCTGTCGCTGCAGCTGATCGCCGGGCTTATGGCGCCTGACGCCGGCCGGGTTCAGGCTGACGGCAACCTGTTTTTCGATTCGGCGACCGGTCTGCATCTGCCGCCGCAGAAGCGCCGGCTGGGCTATGTGTTTCAGGACAGTTCGCTTTTCCCGCATATGAGCGTGGCCGACAACATCAGATTCGGTCTGCGCGACAAGGACGCGGCTGCCGGTGAAAAACATCTGCTCGAAATGGCGCGTCAGTTCGAGATCGACGATCTGTTGCAGAAGTTTCCGCACCAGATTTCGGGCGGTCAGAAACAGCGGGTGGCGTTTGCACGGGCCCTTATCGGCGAACCGCTCGCACTGCTGCTCGATGAGCCTTTTTCGGCTCTCGACAACCCGATCAGGGCGAAAATGCGCAAATTCCTGATTCAGGTGCAGCGGCAGTTCAATATTCCGATTGTCATGGTGACGCACGATCTGTTCGAAGCCTGTTCGCTGGCTGACCGGATCATGATTTATTCAGGCGGTCGGGTCATTCAGTCAGGAACCCCGCAGGATGTCTTTCAAAATCCGGCCAATGACCAGGTCAAAAACCTGCTCGATGTCGAAGAATTCTGTCGCTTCGATTTTTTCAAGCCCGATCGAGCACTGCCAGAAAATCGATGACTTTCTGAGTGATGAAATCAGGCGTTGAAGCGCCAGCAGACACAATGATGTTCTGACAGCCGGCAAAATCAGCCAGCTTGAGCTCGGCTTCGGTTTCGACATGAAAGGTGCGCGGGCAGAGGTCGGCGGCGATTTCGGCGAGGCGCCGGGTATTGGCGCTTGATTTGCCGCCGACGATGACGACGGCATCGGCTTCGGCGGCGAGTTTTCTGATTTCCTGCTGGCGATCGGAAGTGGCCTGGCAGATCGAATCGCAGATCACCGCTTCATCGGCGCTCGCCTTGAGAATTTCGGCGATGCGGTTGAATTCGTCTTCATTGAAAGTAGTCTGGCCGATCACCATGACTTTGGGGCGGCGCGGCACTTTGCGGGCCTGTTCTTCGCCGGCGATGACTTCCTGGGCGGTGGCGAAGCTCTGCAGGCTGAGAATTTCGGGGTGATCGGGGTCGCCGATAATGTAGATATAATAGCCCTTTTCGCTGTATTTTTTTATCTGGCGCTGGCTGGTGACGACGTGCGGGCAGGTGGCATCGACAATTTCGAGGCCGCGTTCGGAAATTTCCCTGATCTGGCCGGCCGGCATGCCGTGGGCGCGGATGATGATCGTGCCGTCGGTGACCGTGTGCCAGTCTTTAACCGTGCCGACGCCGTTTTCGCGCAGGTATTCGACGGCCTGCGGGTTGTGAATGAGCGGGCCGCTGGTGAAGACGCGGCCGGGGGCCTTTGCTGCGGTCTGCAGAGCCATCTGCATGGCGCGTTTAACACCCATGCAGAAGCCCGAGGTGCGGGCGAGAATGATTCTGGGCATTTACTGATCTCCGTAGGCGGCCGGTGTGGCGTCGGGGGTGCCGTCGAAAACATGGGCCAGCGTGGCGTTGAGTTCCTGTTTCATGCTGACCGAGCGGTGGTTCTGAACTCTGGTGAAACCGGTGAGCGTGCCGTTCTTGTCGAAGTGCGCTTCGGCGGCGAACAGGGCTGTGGCAGGCGCCAGGAACATGCCGTATCGCATGTCGTTGAGCACGACTTTGTGGCCGCCGTCTGGCAGTGCGATGCTCTGCGGCTGCAGCATGTTCATCGAAAACCATTTGAACAGGCGCCCGTGCTCGTGTTCGAGGGCACGGGTCACGAATTCGTCACGGTCAGGCTCGACCGTAATAACCGGGGTCAGCGGTGCTTTAGAGGCCTTTTTCAGGTAGGTGATCATGAAACGGTCGCCGGCATCGCGGCCAACGACGCGGTAAACGACCGTGTTGAGCAGGGTCGGCATCGCTCTGACCTCGACCGCTTCGAAGCCCTGTGCACGAAAAAGTTCGCGGCCGCGGTTTATGAGAATTTGTGAGGTGTTCCAGCCAAGGCCGGCGTAGACGGTGGTGGCCGCCAGGGTGATGATCGCGATCGACCGCACCTTTGCCGGCGTCAGCCAGCCGGTGAGGCCGATAAAAGTTGCCAGCAGCAGCGGCAGCGAATAAACCGGGTCGAGGATCGGCAGTGCGTCAATGGCGTAGCGTGCGTCGCTGATTGGCCAGGCCAGGCTGGTGCCGTAGGCGGTGAACCAGTCGATGATCGGGTGGGTGATCAGGCTCAGCAGCGCCAGGCCGATCCAGTCGCGTTTTGGCGCGTCAGAGCGCGCGAGGGCGCGGCACGCCAGCCCGATCGGCACCGCCAGCACCAGCAGTGCCAGAAAGGCATGCGTCGGCCCGCGATGGTATTTAAGCGATGCCCAGGGGCCCCAGTAGCCGGCGATAATATCGAAGTCGGGCAGCAGCCCGATAATGAACCCATACACCGCAGCGCGGCGCCCGAGCTTTTTGCTGTATGCAGCCAGCCCGACCGTTGAACCGAGCAGACCCTGTGTGACTATGTCCATGATTGGTTTCCTGTTCGCCTATTATAACATTGTCGGGCCACTGAAGCGATTACGAATTCACCAGCCCGGCCTGATATTAAAGTTTAAAGATCATTTCTTATATGACACTTTTCGAGTGTCATATAAGAATAAAATAACCCCAAACCAGTACCGACGCAAGACGCAAATTTACCGCCAGGGCAAACGCTTATTTGATTATTTCTAAATGCTGGTTGGCAGGTCAGGTGATTGCTGGCACTGGCAACGACTGGCATGCCGTAATACCTTGTTGGAAAGAAATAAGGTTCCCGGCTGCCCTGGCTGAAAATGGAATTTTGTTGAATTGCTGCGACTCTGGTATAATTCAGGAAGGTGATTATTTCATCACCATTACGACGCCAGCCGGCGAGGATCAGACAGGCATCTACAGGAGGCCAAAAATGGGAGACAAGGGCGGTAAGAAAGATAAAGAAAAGGTTAAGAAACAGGCTGACAAGAAACATGACGACAAAGACAAGGCTGCCAAGGAAAAACAGCCGAAACAGAAGCCCAAACCTTAAGTTCTGCCAAGGAAAAACAGCCGAAACAGAAGCCCAAACCTTAAGTTCTGCTGAATACTGGCACAGAATTCGCTAAGCAATCCGCTGACGATTTCTGTGCCAGTTTCTATTTTAGGCCAGTCTAAAAACAACCGGCTAAATTTAATCAGCTTTTAATCAAGATTACAGGATTTACCGGGAAATACCGGTTTGCTGTTTTTATCTGCAGCAGCAGATAAATAGATACTAAAAAAATCAGTGTTTGTCAGGTTTGCCGGACTGACTGTCTTTGAGATAGTATTCGCGCAGGCGGCGAATGCCTTCTTCGATGCTGACTTTCGGCTGATAGCCGAAGTCGCGGCGGGCGGCGTCGATGTTGAACCAGTGGGCGGTCGACAGTTCACCGGCAACCCAGCGGGTGATCGGCGGTTCGCCGGCGATTTTGAGCCATTTGAAGGCTTTTTCGCAGATCAGGCCGACAAACCAGGCGATCTTTGGCGAAATCGTCGCGGTGACCGGCGGAACACCGGCAGCGCCAATGATCAGGTTGGTTATCTGCGAAATCGGCATCGGTTCGCCGTTGGTGATGAAATAGGCTTTGCCGGCTGGGGCGCTGCCCGGGGCGAGCTTTTCGGCGGCGAGAATATGCGCTTCGGCGGCGTTGTCGATGTAGACCGTATCGACGATATTTTTGCCGTCGCCGACGAATTTGAGGCGCCCGGCTTTGGCACGCGAAACCAGCCGCGGCCCGAGATGATTGTCGCCCGGGCCCCAGATCAGGTGCGGGCGCAGGGCGGTTACTGCCAGCTGCGGCGAATTGGCTTTTAAAGCGGCCTGTTCGGCCATGCTTTTGGTTTGCGGGTAGTAAGCGTCGTAATGATCAGGGTAGGGAAGGCTCTCATCGGCGCCGCAGACATCGCCATGCGAAAAGACGACGCTCGGCGAACTGGTGTAGACGAGCCTGCCGACCTTATGCTGCTGGCAGGCGCTGATGATGTTCAGGGTACCCTGATAATTGATGCGTTCGTATTCAGAATAGGGTTCTTCGATGCCGGCCTTGGCGGCGGTATGAAAAACCAGGTCGCAGCCGGCGACCGCTTTGCTGACCAGCTCAGCATCTGAAATTTCGCCCTGAAAAACCGTGCAGCCGGCTTTTGCCAGATGGGGGTAATTACCCCGGCACAGCACCCGCACCTTGACTTCGCGTTCGAGAAGCATTCTGACGATGGCGCCGCCGAGAAAGCCACTGCCACCGGTTACGAGAGCGGTTTTTCCTGATAACGGGCTGCTGGTCATGATTTTCAGATCCTGCCTTTCAGTTTTTCACCGGCCCATTCGGCCAGAGTTTCGCGGTTGATTTTTGCGTTGTGCCGCACATCGACCGGGAACCCGGAATGAATGATAAAATGCTTTATGGCGCGGGTGTGGTCATAGCGGGCGCCGATTTCCTGCAGTTCTTTGACGAGGGTTTCGGTATTGATCTCGTGCACGCCTTTTTCAAGCTCGACACAGATTACCGGGGTCTGGCGGCCCTTGTCGCCGACGCCGACGAGAGCGGTTCTGAACACTTTCGGGTGCTGATTGAAAACCCGTTCGCACGGAATCGTGAAATAGACGCGGTCGGCGGCTTCGACCCGGTGGGTTTTGCGGCCGCAGAACCAGACACGGCCCTGAGCGTCGATGCGGCCGACATCGCCCATGCGGTGCCAGATTTCGTTGCCTTCGCGGATCTTTGCCAGCCGGGTATTTTCGGGGCGGCAGAAATATTCGCGGGTGACGATCGGGCCTTTGACGGTAATCTCGCCGATTTCGCCGGGTTTGAGGACGAGATCGTCAGACCATTCGGGTATCGCCTCGTCAGTGATTCTGATAATTCTGGTCTGCACCTGCTTTATCGGAAATCCGACACAGGTGCCGCCGCCGGCATCGGTTTCGGCGGCAGTTTCGCCGAGAATCATGCGACTGCCGATCGAACTGACCGGCAGGGCTTCGGTGGCGCCATAGGGCGTGTGGATCTGCGCGTCATCATTCAACATACGGTGAAAGCGCTGCAGAATATCATTGCGCGCCGGGGCACCGCACGAAATAACCTGACGCAGTGACGGCAGTCTGACATTGTTTTCGACGCCATAGCGGCTGAGCGTGTCGACGAGCGCCGGCGAGCCGAACATGAAAGTGGCGCCGTTATCGGTTATCGCTTCGATCAGTTTGCGCGGGTCGGCTTTGGCCGGCTTGCTGGCATCCATGTCGGGTATGACGGCGGTCATGCCGAGGCAGACGTCGAACAGCCCGAACAGCGGGAAAGTCGCAAGATCGACGTCTTCGGGGGTGAAGCCGTAGATTTCCTGCAGGAATTTAACCTGGTGGGTCAGAATTCCGTGGGTGTAGACAGCGCCTTTCGAAATACCGGTGCTGCCGGAAGTGAACATCAATGCCGCCATTTCATCGGCCGGCAGCATTTCGATCGGGTATTCAGAGCCGTCTTCGTGGCGCAGATCGTGAAACTTATCACCGCCCCAGAACAGCTTCGGGCCAAGAGTGACGCAGGTTTTTATCGTGTCGGGCGACCAGCGCATGATAACGCGCAGGGCGTGCGCGAGCGAAACGCCGATGAAGGCTTCGGGCTGAGCTTCGCCGATGCAGGTTTTCAGACTTTTGAGGCCGATGCCGGGGTCGATCATGATCATGACGGCGCCGACCTTGCAGAGCGCGAAGAAGGCGGTGAAAAATTCGATGCCGGGCTTGATCATCACGACAGTTTTAGTGCCGCGCTTGATGCCGATGCGGTTGAGGCCGCGGGCAAAGCGGTTGGTTTCTTCTTCGAGCTGTCTGAAGGTCATGCCGGTATAGGCAACGCGGCCGAAGCGGTCGCGGCCGGCCGGCACGACGACGGCACGTTTATGCGGGGTTGCGGCTGCTTTCTGGCGTATGAAAGCGGCCATGTTGACGCCATGGTTGTTGTTACCGGTCATTTGTTGCTCCTGTCAGGGGTTGGCGGCGAAAAGGGCGCGAACCAGCCTGAAAATCTGGTCGCCGGCATCTTCGAGAACGTAATGCCCGGCGTGGAAGCTGTGAAATTCAGCTTTGGGCAGCCGTCGCTGCCATTCGGCAAAAAAGTGCCGGCCAAAAACGAAGTCTTTGCGGCCGAAGCAGACGATCGCCGGCTTGTTAACCAGGGCGCTCAGCCCGTTTTCGATGCGGACCAGCTCATTGTATGAAGGGTCTGCTTCGACGAGCGGGATATCCTGCACAAAGCGGGTAGTGGCGACGCGATTGGCCGGGTTATCGTAGGGCGCCCGGAAACCATGCCGGACTTTGCGGCTCATTCCCTTGATCGAACAGGTGTGGCTGGCGATAAACGAGAAGGCGTTGAAAGTGCGGTTCAGGCAGGCGCCGAATTCGGTGTGTCTGAACAGCCAGATCGGCCAGGGAAACGGGCACGCGGCCGGCAGTCTGAAAGCGCCGGTGTTGAGAATCACCAGTCTCTTGATTTTGTCGGGGTGGCGGGTCGCATAGCCCATGCCGATGGCTCCGCCCCAGTCGTGCACGGCGAGATTGATCGGTTCGCTCAAATTCAGGCTTTCGATGAGGGCTTCGAGGTTGTCGACGTGTTCTTTGAGCGTGTAGCCGAAAGCGTCGAGGCCGGGCTTGTCGGAAAGGCCGCAGCCGATGTGATCGGGCGCGATGCAGCGGTACTCGCCGCTGAAGTTTTTGATCATGTCGCGATAAAGGAACGACCACGACGGATTGCCGTGCACCATGACAAATGGCTCGCCTTTGCCTTCGTCGACGTAATGCTGCCGATGGCCGGAAGCATGCTTGAAGTAATTATTGGCGAAAGGGTAGAGATCTTTGAATTCTTCAGTGTTGAAAGCCATGCTTTACCATTCCCATCCCAGCATCATGCTGTTGAGGCCGCTGCCAATGCCGATAAATCCGACTTTATGCTTCTTTTCGAGAATGCCGCGTTCTTCGGCAATGGCGGTGGTTACCGGCAGAGACACGGTGCCCATGTTGCCGAGAAACGGAAAGGTGGAAAAGTCTTTTTCGGGCGGCAGGCCCAGGTTATTCAAGATGGCATCGCGGTTGGCTGCTGCCACCTGATGCGAAATAATGCGGTCGAGTTCTTCGCGCGCCCAGCCCAGTTCTTTGAAAAAGGCATCGCCGACGCGTCTGACCAGGTCGCCGCCGTGTCTGAGCATGCCGATGGCGTTGGTTTCCATCATCTGCGGGGCGCGGGCCGGAATGCGCTGATCGGCACCCCAGCGGCACATGCGGTGATGTTCGGGGGCACCGAGAGTGACGCCGCCTTTCAGCTGCGGGCCTTTCTGGCCGAATGAACCATCGGTGAGCACGATACCGACGGCGCCTGAGCCGCCGGTCATGGTTGCCAGAGCCTGTTTGAAGAATTCCATTGTGCCCTCTTCAAGCATGCGCTGAATCATAATTTCGGTAATTTCGCGGGCGGTTTCGCAGGCAACGACGATGCCGGCTCTGATCTGCCCGAGTTCGATGCGGTTGGCAACGTCGATGATGCCGGTCATGGCACCGAGACAGGCGTTCGAAACGTCGTGAATGACGGTGCTGGCTTTGACTTTGAGCTCGGCGGCGACGTGGCAGGCGGTCGCGGGTTCGTAGTTATCGCGGCAGACGCCGCCATAGACGACGGCGCCGATGTCTTCAGGGGCGACGTCGGTTTCGGCAAGCGCTTTTTTGGCCGCCTTGGCCGCTTCGACAGCGTTGACATGGCCCGGGCCCCACCAGCGGCGTTCACGAATTCCGGTCAGGGCTTCGAGCTGGCCCGGGTGCAGGTAGAGTTTGCGGTACAGCGGCGCCAGCTGTTCTTCGATCCAGGTCGAAGTAACGATGTGCTGTGGCAGCTCGTAACCGATGGCTTCTAAGAATACCCGGGTAAATTTCATAGTTAACCGCTTTGTTGTGGAAGGATAGCAGACTCAGCCGTCAATTACAACTCTGAGGGCAAAATCTTTCATGCTGTAGATGATGCGGCCGTCGACCTTCAGGAAGCCTTCGGCGACGATCAGGTGGTCGGCATCGTCGATTCTGGTGATGCAGGCGTCGACGGTGACGAGTTTGTCTTTCGGAATTACCTGGCCGCGATACGACCAAATGTGCTTCTGCCCAACCGCCATCGGCTGGAAATGGCAGGGGCGGCCCGCCAGCTGGTTGCCCCAGCGGTGCATGGCAGCGACCTTGAGCAGCTGCATGAAAGATTCGAGGCCAAGCGAGCCGGGTATGACCGGGTCCTGATAAAAGTGCGCCTTGAAGAACCATTCGCCGGGGTTAACGGCTTTGGTGCCCCTGACGAAGCCGAGACCGGCGGGGCCGCCATCCGGAACGAACAGCGCGATGCGGTCGAGCATCAGGTAGCAGCTGCCCGGCAGAGTCAGGCCGTTCAGCGTAACCGGTGTTGCGTCGTCGGGCGTTACCGGTGCGGTGCGTTCGAGAGCAAAGTCGACGTGGCGGGCAGCTTCGGCTGCTGAGGGTTCATAGGTCTGTATGCCGCGCAGGCCGACCTGGTCAGCGAGAGCTTCTTTCGAGAAGAAGCCGAACGTGGTCTGCCCTTCGTAAATCTTGCGGTCGCCCTGGGTGACGAGCAGGTCGAACGACTGAATCAGCATGCCGGCCGAATTGGCGGCCTTGGTCGATTTGACCGTGGCAGTCAGGGTGCCGGAATTGATATTGACGTCTTCATAGAGAACCGCAGAACCGTCGAGGTTGCGGTAGTGCAGGTCTTTGCTGCTGGTGGCAGCCGAACCCATGTAGCATGAATACCAGCCGCAGACCTGCAGCGGGAATTCGAGCATGACCGAGAACGGAATACTGGTCTGGCGGTTGGCTTTGAAGAACCAGTGGTCGGGTCTGATGTCGAACTGACCCTGAACGGTGCCGCCGGTTTTGATTTTCATGAATTCGGCGTTGACCATGGTGATGCGGTCAACGAACAGGAACGGCGGATTCGGCAGGCGGGCAAGGAAACGCTCGCTGTCGAAGACTTTGAACGGCTCGCCAAAGCACAGCGACGGCTTGCCGATTGCATATTCGAGAATCTGCTGGCCGGTGTAAATTGCCGGCAGCATTTCCGGGTGCTGCGCCACAACCGGAACCGCTTCGACATAAGCGGGAGTCTGGGCCGGTGCGCCGGCTGCCTGGCGGCGGTTCTGCCACAGGGCTTCGATGCTTTCACGGCTGGCGCCGCTCAATCTGATGCTCATGTTGAGCACCTGCACGATGCGGTTGCCGTCGGCAAACATCAGGGCGTCGGCAAGAACGTATGGTTCGGGGCCGTAGCCCATTTCTTTGATTGAAATGTCGTAAAGGGCCTTCTTGACGCCAGGAATTACCTGGCCGCGGCAGCGCAGCTGGCTCTGAACATCGATTACCGGCTCGAAAGCGCAGGTAACGGAAGGGGCTATCCAGCCCATGCGCAGCAGGAACACACGCAGAGACTGCATGCACGATTCATACATCAGAGTGCCGGGCATTACCTGGTCATCGCAGAAATGCTGAGTCAGGAACCAGGCGTTCTGGGGAATATCGATTTCAGCCTTGATCTGGCCGAGGCCGAAGCGGCCACCAGTCGGGTTGATTTCGGTGATGCGGTCGATCATCGCCATTTTACCGGTCGGAATCGTCTGCGGAACGACGCCGAGGTCGGCAAACTGCGGGCCGAAGGCGGTGGCCAGGTCGCCGCGTCGCAGAGCGTCGAGGGCGGTATCGTCGAAAGATTCGATCTGCATGGCCGGCAGCAGTTCGCGGCCGGGCAGGTTGGGGCGTGGGTCGAGGCAGGTGTCTTCTGGAGTGAGAACGATGCCCTTGCCGTCGGCGAGCTGCTGGTCAGTAAAGAAGCCGGCGCAGCCGTTGCGCATGGTGATCAGGTGCTTGCCATCGATGCTGCCGTCGAATTCGAAGAAGAACAGGTAGGTATTCGCCTGGCGAATGAAACGGTCGACCTTGATGTCGTAGTTGATGGTGTCGCCCGGCCGTGGCAGCGGGCCATGGAAAGTGACGACCGCGTCGAGCAGCCGGTATTTGGCGATACCCTTGGTTTTAAAGTCGATCCCGAGCCAGCCTGACAGGAACAGGTCGGCCTGCCCGGCTTCAACGGCCAGACCGGTCGGCATGCAGTAATTATCGAGATACCAGCCGTCGGGGTAGACGTCATGCTGGGTGACCGTGCGGCCTTTGCCGAGTGAGCCCTTTTCGCCCTCGACGAGCACGATGCGGTCAACGAAATTGAGAGGTATGTCTGGCAGGCGCACGCGGGTCGGGAAGGCATCGATTGGCGCGAAGTATTCGCCGAGGCAGTTGCCGATTTTGCCGATCGCGAATTCCATCGAGCCTTTCCAGTCAAGGAAAACCGGCCCGTTGTAAGGCTTCGGCATGCGTCGCGCGAAAGCCGGCACTGCCGGGGCAACGGCCTGAGGCACATGGACAGCAGGCGCAGCGTAGAGAGCCTGCTCGATAGCTGCCAGTTCACCGGCCGGAACGGTCTGTAACAGCTGTATCTGCTGTGCCAGAAGGGTAGCCTGGGCCTGAATCATCGAGTTGCTGAAGCTCAGAAAAGCTTCATGAGCGCCGGTAGTGGCCTGCTGGGCTGATTTCCATTCGTTGATGATCTGAGAGGCGGCTGACGGTTGCTGGTTATTGGTATTCATGTAATTGGTTTCCGTATCTGGCAGGTATTCGTTGGTCATTGAAAAATCTGTCATTTCAGTCATTTCCGGCCTCTGAGCTTCGGCTCCTGAGTCGGCCACGGCTGGTCGAAGGGCTATCATTTCCGCGGTTATTTCAAGAGCGGCTGCGGGTGCTGCCTGCGGGGTGCTCAGGGCGGCGACGGCGGCTTTGAGATCGAGCGGCTGTTTGAAGGTATTTTGCTCGATTTCATGCACCAGCGGCACGGTAATTTCGGGCGCCGGAATTTTGAGGCCGGGCTCGAAAAAGGGTGGGGGCGGGGCTGAAAGCGAAGACAGAGCCGGGCCGGTCGACGTCTGCGGCAGCAGTGCCGCGAGCGACTGAATCTGGTAGCCGGTTTTGACGACCACCGGTGCAGCAGTGCTTTTGCGGCGGATCTCGATGCTTTCGCGTTCGCGGTAAAGCGGCGAAAGATCGACGCGCACGCCTTCGGCGGCAACGTTGGCCAGGAAACGCAGCATGGTGCTGTTCTGGCTCTGGCCAAACAGCAGGGCTGAGCGGGCAAAATGCGGGCGGTTGCCGAGAATATTGCCGATCATGCGCGACATCGAGGCGCGTGGCCCGATTTCGAGAAAGACTCTGGCGCCTTCGGCATAAGCAGTTTCGACACATTTCGGGAAATTGATACGTCCGACGCACTGCGATCTGATCGAGTCACCAGAAGCTTCACGCTCAGGGGTGAAAACCGTGCCGAGACCGCTGCTGATGAAAGTCATGCCAGTGGGCGGGTGACAATCGTAGAGATGCAGGGCGCGGTATTCTTCGGCGACCGGCAGGGCGGCTTCGCAATGTACCGACGAAACGCCTTCGAGCACGAAAAAGGTTTTGCCGATTTTTCTGATCAGGTCTTCGACGGCCGGGCGGTTCCCGCCAATGACACATTCTTCAGGTGTGTTTTCGATGAGAATATAAGCCTGGTCGCCTTTTCTGATCAGCTTTTCGACTTCGAAGGCCGGGCAGCTGACGACGCCGAGGAGCCAGTCGATTTCGGCATTTTCATCGAGACCCCAGTGCTTTCTCGGCGAATTGTAGCGGCCGATAAGTTCACTGGTGAACAGGTTCGAACGGCGCATGCGGCGCACCATTTCGTCACGTTCGCGCCAGGTGCGGGTTGCAAAGTTGCCGGCGGTTTCGCCGAGGCTGTAACCCATGATTACCTGCGGTTCGATGCCAAAACCTCTGACGATATCGCTGACCAGAGCACAGCATGAGACATGGCTGAAAACCAGCGAGTTGTGGTCGGCGATCAGGTCGCGCATCGCTTCGGTTTCCCAGCCGTCGGGGTAGCTGAGGCGCCAGGGCAGAATCTGTCGTGGTGAAAACTGGGCAGCGAGCAGTTCAAACTGCGAATCGAGGCGGCGCAGATGTTCGGGCCAGGTCATGCCCAGTTCAGCTCCCATACCCAGGAAATGGTTCCCTGAGCCCGGGAAAACAAAGGCGACCTTGCCATTCAGAGCGTTCGGTCGCGGGTTGAAGAAAACCCGGTCGTTGGTTTCGGGGCCGGCGGTGATTGGCCGGTCTTCGTTGTTGTAAAGGTGTTTTACCGCGTATTCGACGCGCCGGCGCAGTTCAGGCAGCGAGTCGGCAACGACGCCGGCAAACAGTCTGGCTTCGGGGCGCGGCGGGTAGGTGTTCCAGTAGTCGCGGGCCAGTTCATGCACCGAAGCGGCTTCGAGGTTGCGCAGGGCCGAAAGGCGTTCGCGCAGGTCGCAGGCGTTTTCGCCGCCTACGATAAAAATTGCTTCGGCGGGGGCGCCGGCCGGAAAAACTCTGGCGCGGCAGTCTGCCATCTGGGCTTTTTCGCTCAGCTGCTGTTCATCTTCGAATTCGCTGAGAACCGCGTGGTAATAAGAACCATCGATACTTATCGAGTTTACGGCGGCGATGCGAGGGCCGTTGATGCGGTTGCGCAGCCAGTATTGTGGTGTGTCAGGCGTAAAAAAGAAATCTTCGCGTTTTTTCAGCGCGGCGATCGGATTTTTGAGAAGTTTATAACCTGGCAGAATCTGCTGATGCAGACACAGCGCCGCTTTTGCCAGTGAAAAGAGCCCGGCGGCGGCACCCGTATGCCCGATGACCATCTTGGTGCTGCTGAGCGCGCACAGCTGGTCATTGCGCTGAAAGAGGGTGCTTTCGTCAGTAGAGCGCGGCGGCATGAAACGGCTCATGGCTGCGGCTTCGACAATGTCTTCGGCCGGGGAACCGCTGCCATTGGTTTCGATGAGACCAAGGCTTTCGGGGCGCAGACCAGATTCGTTCCAGGCCTGCTGCATTGCCCGCAGGCAGGCTTCGGTGCCGGCGCCGCTGTCATTCATCGCGGCGGCATTGGCTTTGCCGAGGCCGTTGATTACGGCGATTATCCGGTCACCGTCTGCAATTGCGTCTTCTTTGCGTTTGAGAACGAGAGCGACGGCGCCTTCACCCGGGAAAGAACCTTCACTTGCTTCATCGAATGGCACAGAAGCGCCATTGCGGGCGAACGGGCGCAGAGTGTCGGCGGCGAGCAGATGCCTGAGGTCGCCGGCCATATCGACGGCGCCAACTACGGCGGTGTCGATTTCATGACGCTGCAGAGCTCTGAGCGCGGCCTCAAGAGCCGACAAGCCAGAGTTTTCACCGCTCGAAAAAGTGTGTGAGGGGCCGCCCACATTGTATTCGCGGGCGATGCGGCTGGCGACGATGCCGCCGAGCGCTCCGACGGTGCGCGGGTTGTTGAGCGGCGGGGTAATTGCGTCGCTGAGCTTGTCAGCCGGAAATTCACCGAGGCCATTGGCCTGCAGATCGGTCTTCATACCCCAGCGGGAAGCAAAGTTGGTGCTTTCGAAATCGAGGGCGATGCCCATGAACACGCCCCAGCGCAGGTTATGGCTGCGATTGCCGGTCAGGCGCGCCAGGGCGCCGTCGACCGTCTGCAGCATCAGCAGCTGCTGTGGCAGAATTTCGGGGATTTCCCGTGGTGAAATTTTGAATTGCCCGGGAGCGATGCTGATTTCGTCGACATAAGAGCCTTCGACGAGCCATTTTTCGTCGAGACTGCAGGGGTGGCGACCTTCGGGCAGTCTGCCGCGTTCAGGTCGGCAGTTGAAAACCGCTTCCTGAAATTCGGTCACATTTTTGAGGCGCCCGGCTCTGGTATCGACGGCAACGATGGCGATTTCACAGGGGGCCTGGGCAGGCTGCCGAACCGGTTCAGAGGCCGGCTTTGCCTGGCAACCGGCAGTGTTGCGGGCGGCAAAGGCTTCGGCGGCTGCGGCGTCGGCGACGAATTCTTCAAGCAATATGTGCCCGTCGATACCGCCAAAACCGAAAGCGCTCAGGGCACAGCGTCTTGGCAGACCGGGGTTGCGGGGTTCCCAGGGGATGGGCTGTTTGAGAATGTCGAACGGGCTTTTTTCAAGCTCGATTGCCGGGTCAGGGCTGTTAAAATTGGCTTCGGGCGGCAGGGTCTGGTTTTTCATCGCCAGCAGCAGTTTCATCAGGCCGGCGGCGCCGGCGCCGGTCAGCAGGTGGCCGACGTTGGATTTTACCGAGCCGATGACGCATTTGCGGTCGGGCAGCGGCAGGCCTTTCCAGAGCTGTCTGAGGCTGTCGAGTTCAACGGCGTCGCCCTTGGGGGTGCCGGTACCGTGGCATTCGACGAGCTGAATGTCCTGTGGCTGCCAGCCGGCCTGGCGGTAGGCGGCATGCATGGCGCGCAGCTGCCCTTCTGAATCGGGGGCGAGCAGGCTGCCGCCAACGTCGTTGGCGAGGCCGATGCCGCGAATGACGCCATATATTTTGTCGTTACCCTGCAGTGCGTCTTCGAGGCGCTTGAGCACGAAGATGCCGGCGCCTTCACCGACGACGAGGCCGTCGGCGTTCTTGTCAAACGGCCGGCAGATGCCGCTGGGTGACAGGGCGTGCAGCTGGGTGAAGCCCATCTGGGTAAACTGCGATGACGGGCGGCAGACGCCGCCGGTGAGCACCGCATCGGCTCTGCCGGCGGTCAGTTCTTCGCAGGCGAGTTTGATTGCGTAAAGCGACGAGGCGCAGGCGGCATCGAGCGTATAGTTCCCGCCACCGAGGCCAAGAGCCGCAGCCAGCAGCCCGGCCGGCAATTCTGCCGAGAAGCGGTTGAGCGGGTTGCCGATGAACAGGTTGTCGAGCTGCAGCGGCGCATTTTTCAGGCGGTTTTTGAGAATCTGCAGGTTCAGCTCGCGGGTGATCTGCGAGGTGGTGTCGGTCGGCAGAACGATATTGGCGAGAATTACCTGCACCCGGTTCAGATCGAGCCCGGCAGTGTCGGCGTCGAAAAAGGCGTCGCGCCCGGCCTGCAGCGTCAGCAGGAAAAGCGGGTCAAGGGTGTCGAGCAGCTCTGCCGGCAGGTTCAGGCCGTTATAATTGCGCGGCATTTTTTTGATCGAGCAGTTGCGCGGTGAGCGCACCCGATCGGCAACCGCCGGTTTCGGGTCGTGATAATTGGCCGCCGGCTCGGGCCAGCGGTTATCTGGAACAGTGTCGGCGGCGCTTCTGGCCGCGGCAATCATCTGCCAGAAGTCATCAAGACTGTCAGCGCCGGGGAAAATCCCCCCAATTCCGGTAATGGCTATGGCAAGAGGGGTCTGGCTGCGGTCGCTGGCGGTCATCATTCGGCTCCGATTACTTTTCTGAGTTTAAAGGCGTTGCTTAAGTTTTCGTTGAGGGTGCATTCATAGCCATCGAGGCGGGCGATCAGGCGGCCCTGGGCATCGACGAAGTCGATGTCGGCGGCGGCCTGCATGCTGCCAAGGCGGCGGGTGCGCGCGACGATCACCACGTCACGGCCATCGAAGCTGCTGACATACTGGCGGTAGCGGCGCGCGTAGCCTGGAAGCGAAGGTGCGCCACAGGCCTGTGTGGTCCAGAGAATCAGCAGCTGGTAGGCCGCATCGATGGCGAGCGGGTCTGAGCACCAGCTGTTGAACATGGGTCTGGCAAACCAGGCTGCCGGCGGCTGCGAGCTTCTGCTGACGGCGATGATGCCGTGTTCAGACCAGCCCTCGACCGCGGTCAGCGATTTGAAGAATTCGCCATGAAAGAGGTGACTGGCGTAGGCTTCATTGATCGAATCAGGGTAAACCATGCGCGCATCGGTCTTTTCAGGTAATGGCGCTTTGGCAGGCAGTGCATCGACGAGCAGAACGTCGGCGCGGGCGTTGATCATTTCGCGGCCATTGACGGTGGTTCTGATTTCGCAGCTGACCCGGTAGCCTTCAGTAGAGCGTTCCGGCTTACTGGCATACAGCCCGAGTGTCACCTGCTGGCTTTTGAGAACGACACCCTTGAGAATGCGCATATCATCATAACCGGCGAACTGCAGGCCAGGGTTGCGCATCACCGCAGCCTGCGACATCAGTTCGCCGGCTACTGCCATTGGCAGTACCGGGTCGCCGTTCAGCACATGGTCTTTGAGCCAGGCATTCTCTTTGAGGTTGAGCTCAAAGTCGAATGCCTTAACGAACTTTTTTCCGGGTTCCGGTGCCCCCTGTTCTTCAAGAGTGCCCATGATGCCGATTTCTACGGCATTTTCGCCCGGGTTCGACAGCTCGATGACCGGCTGTCTGGCTCCTTCCAGCAGAGGAATCAATCCAATTCCCTCGGCAATGAATACGTTGCGCAGGGCCGGCGTTACCATACCGCCATCCCAGGGGCCCCAGTTGAACGACATGACCCGGCATTCCGGCCGCAGTATGCGCAGTTTCTGGGCTGCTTTATTGAGAACTTCGTTGGCCATGGCATAGTCGACCTGACCAAGGCGGCCACCGCGCCCCGAGAAGGACGAGAACAGCACGACAGCTTTCAGGTTGTCTTTGATAACGGCTTTCAGCACATTGCGCAGACCGGCGACTTTGGTGTCGATGACGTCATCGAGCATTTCGCGGGTCTTGTCTTCAATGCGGCGGTCACGCAGAACCCCGGCACCGTGAATCAGGCCGGTAATCTGGCCGGCTTCGGCACGCGCCTGTTCGATGACCCGCTCGGTTTCTTCGCCGTTGCGGATATCGACAGAGTAGTAGAACGCCTTGCCACCGGTCTGGTTGATTCTGGCAAGATTCTGCAGAACTTCGCGGTTGGCCATGGCCGACTTGAATTCGGCTTCGAGATCTTTGGGCGTCATTTTGCGCCCGCTGTTCTTGAGCAGCGCTTCTTTGATGGCCGGTTCGGCGGTCAGGCCGTTGAGCCAGGCCGGTTCAGCTTTCGGGGCCGGTGAACGGCCGAGCAGAACCATTGTGGTTTTGTATTTTTCAGCAAAGGCGATTGCCGTTTCGGCGGTGACGCCGCGGGCGCCGCCGGTGACCAGCACCACATCGCCCTTCTGGAAGTTGGCCGGCGCATCGGTATCTTCGCTGAGCGCTGCTTCGACTTCTTCGATCGTGTAGCGGGTCGAGCGGGTCAGGCCGGTTTCAATCGGGCCTTTGCAGACCAGTTCTGAAGTCAGCTTGGCTGCGGCATCGTCGCTGTTTTTGAAACGGTAGTCAAGATCGATGGCGCGCGGAGTCACTTCGGGCCACTCATATCTGATGGTTTTGATCAGACCGGCAAGGCCGCCCTGCACCGGGTCAACCGTTCTGGTAATCGATTCAAGGCCGAAGTTGCCGTCGAGTCTGGCGATGGTAGCGACGAGGCCGGCGTTTTTCCTGATAACCGGGCCGGTTTTCTGAACTGCCATGAAGACGTCTTTGAGCCATTCTTCTGAAGGGCTTTCCCAGAGGTTCATCGCGGCGCGTTCGGGCACCGGGGCGAGCACGATCAGACCTTTGATATTCTCATCGCAGCTGCCCGAAGTCAGTTCAGTGAGGCTGTGCTTTTCTGCGGCTATGCCCTGCACGGCGAAGCTGCTGACCAGCGCGTCGGCCAGTTCGGGGTCGTCATTGGTGACGATAACGCGGTCGCCGTCGTTGAGAACGACGGGGCCAGAGGCTTCGGCGGGCAGCTCAGCGATTCTGAGCACGGTGCGCCGGATCGGGCAGTTCGCGGCAACGCGGGTCGGGGCAGAAGCGGTCTGAGCCGGCGTGGCCACGGGAGCGGGGGCGCTCTGAACCGGTGCAGCGACCGGGGCTGGCTTACTGGCTGCCGGGGCCGGGCTGGCGGGGTTCAGGTAACCGAGAATCTGGGCAATGGTTCTGAACTTGCCAAGATCGCCGGGCTGAACTACCGGTGCTTCGGGCACCCTTTCCTGGAAGGCCGAAAGAATTTCGACGCGTTTGATCGAGTCGATGCCGAGATCGGCTTCCATATCCATGTCAGGGTTGAGCATATCGGTCGGGTAGCCGGTTTTGTCGGCGATTACTTCAAGAAGAACCGCGTCGAACCTGGCGCCCGAGGCGGCTGGTGTGGCTGTATCAGTTTTAACGGCTGCCGGCAGTGTCTGGCTGGCAGCCGGTGCCGCGTTTTTTGAGTTCGAGCCACCGATAAATTCGATAATCTGTGTCAGGGTGCGCAGCTTGCCGAGCTGGTCGGGCTGAATGACCGGCGCGTCGGGCAGGCGCTCCTGCACTGCCGACATGATTTCGACGCGTTTGATCGAGTCGATACCGAGATCGGCTTCCATATCCATGTCGAGATTCAGCATGTCGGCGGGGTAGCCGGTTTTTTCGCTGACGATTTCAATCAGAATCGGCTGCACATTAGCGGAAAATCCCCCCGCTGCCTGGCCGCCCTGCGCAGTCTGTGCTGTCGGCATTGCCGCTGCCGGCTGGGCCGCGCTGCTTCCGGCTCCGAGGTGCTGCAGAATCTGCGTCAGGGTGCGCAGCTTGCCGAGCTGGTCGGGCTGCACCACCGGTGCTTCCGGCAGGCGTTCCTGCATCGCCGACATGATTTCGACACGCTTGATCGAGTCGATACCGAGATCGGCTTCCATGTCCATGTCGAGATTCAGCATTTCAATCGGATAACCGGTCTTTTCGCTGACCACTTCAAGCAGAACCGGCTGAATTCTTGACGCGGCGCCGGCTGAAGCGGCTGCAGCGGCCGGGGCCGGGCTGGCTGCCTGCTGCGGCGCAGCGGCTGCCGGTGCGGCTGATGAAGCGCTGCCGGCGCTGAGGTGTTCGAGAATCTGTGTCAGGGTGCGCAGCTTGCCGAGCTGGTCGGGCTGCACCACCGGTGCTTCCGGCAGGCGTTCCTGCATTGACGACATGATTTCGACGCGCTTGATCGAGTCGATGCCGAGATCGGCTTCCATGTCCATGTCAGGGTTCAGCATTTCGAGCGGGTAGCCAGTCTTTTCGCTGACGACGTCGAGCAGAATGCTTCTGACTTTGCCGGCATCGGGGCCGGTTTTGACCGGTGCCGCAACAGCGACTGGCGCCGGCGCCTGCGGACGGGGTGCCGGCTGGGGTGCGGGCGCAGATACTGCGACTGCTGGAGCCGCAACCGGTCTGACCGGTGCCTGCGGTGCAACTGGTGCGACCGGGGCGGTCTGAATTCTGGCTGCGGGTGCCATGACCGGCTGAGCGACCGGCTGCGGCGGGGCAACATAAACCGGGGCCGTCGGCATCATCGGCTGCTGCCATGCCTGTGGCTGCTGCACAGCCGGCTGGGCCTGGCTGACCATCTGCTGGCTGCCGCTGATCAGTGCCATGATGGTTTTCTGCGCCTGTTCCTGACCTTCGAGAAAGCGGCGGTGCAGGTCGGCAGTCTGCTGTTGCAGCTGCTGCAGGGCTGAAAGGGTTTCGCGCGAAAGTTTGAGAGCTTCTAAATTTACAGGTTGACTGGTCATAAGATTGTTTGCCTGAGGGGCTGCCGGCGTTACCGGAACCATGTTCCGGCTGGCAGCAGAGTTGGAATTTGTCGCAACAACCGGGTTAACCGGCTGGGGCTGTGTCATAGTGACCGGCTGGCACTGTGCTGCCGGCATGCTTGCCGCCGGGGCAACCGCAACCGGAGCTGCCGGGCGGGGTGCCGCTGTCTGCGCCATAACCGGCGCGGTCGGCGCCTGCGGGGCCTGAACGCTCGCTGCGGCGGCCACGACTTTTACCGGGGCCGGCTTGGCGATTTCGGCCATCGCCTGCAACTGGGCTTTTGATTTATAGTTGGCACCGGAAAGCGGGAAGGTCAGCTTCGGTTTGCCATCTTTCGGCTGGGCGGCCAGCCATTCGGCGCCGTTCTGCCAGCGGCTCAGATCGAGCTGATAGCCCATCGAGGCCAGCTGTGCCAGAACGCGGCCGAGGTCGTGCAGCCCTGAGCGTTTGCCGGCTGACGAATCGAGGGCGATGATCGTGCAGTCGCGGCCTTCGAGAATCGCCTTGATCAGGCCGGTCATTTTGCCGCCCGGGCCAGCTTCGATGAAGGTTCTGATGCCGTCGGCATACATTTTTTCGATGATTTCGACAAAGCGCACCTGGTTTGCCAGCTGGAAACCGAGCAGTTTCTTCGCCGCATCAGCCTTGGTCGGGTAGACTTCGGCGGTGGTATTGGCGTAAACCGGGCATTTCAGCTTGCTGAACTTTTCATCGGCCAGGAAAGCATGGAAAGGCTCGGCCGCATCGGCGACGAACGAGCTGTGGAAAGCGCCGGCAACGTTGAGAACGGTTGCCCGCAGTTTGCGGTCTTTGAAAATGTTTTTCGATTTTTCGATTTCGGCGGTCGGGCCAGACAGAACCACCTGTGCCGGTGAGTTATGGTTGGCGACCACCAGCTGCAGACCGGTTTCGGCGATGACCGCTTCAACGGCGCTGCGTTCAGCGGCGACGGCGATCATGCCACCGCGGTCGCCTTTTCCCTGAGCCATCAGCTGACCACGTTTGCGCGAAATTCTTGCGAGGGCGGCGCTGTCGAACGCGCCGGCGGCGCACAGGCTGACCAGCTCGCCGTAAGAATGGCCGGCAAAGCAGTTAGCTTCGACACCGAACGCTTCAAGGGCCTTGAACTGGCCGAGCGCAATGGCGCCGATGGCCGGCTGGGCGATATCGGTGGCGCGCAGGCGTTCGTCGTTCAGTTTGTCTTTTTCGGCATCATAGGTCGGCCGCGGGAAAACGTAGTCGATCAGATTGTTGCCTGTCGCGTCGATCGCGCCGATTTCTCTGGTCGCTTCTTCGAGAACGGTGAAAGCTTCTGGACTGGCGCAGACAAGCTCGCGGCTCATGCCCGGGTATTGGGCGCCCTGACCGGGGAAGATAACGCCGATCGGTTTAACATCATGGTTCTGGCTGAAACATACGCCGTTCGGCAGCACGAAGCGGCCGGCTTCGACATTCTTATCGAGCTGGGCCGTGATTTCGCCGATCAGTTTGTTCAGGTCGGTGCCGGCATCGACGACAAAGGTCAGGCGGCAGGTATCTTTATTATTGAAATCGCGGCGGCTTTCGGCGGCAGCCATGCGAATCTGGCGGGCATTCTTCGCCTGAGCCAGTTTGTTGAGCGCGGTTTTGATATCGGCAGTGTTCTTGCCCGAGAAGGTGAAGATTTCGGTGCCGCGGGCCCAGTCCCAGCCATGTTTTTCCTGATCGTATTCAGAAACTACCACATGGAAATTGCTGCCGCCGAAGCCGAGGGCGCTGACTGCGGCATAGCGCGGCCGACCGTCATCGGTGACCCACGGTCTGAGTTGGTCGGGCAGATAGAATGGAATATTCTCTGAATTCAGCGCCTTCGCTGGTTTCGTAACCTTGATCGTCGGCGGAATAACTTTATGGTAGAGGGCCAGAGCGGCTTTGATCAGACCGGCAGAGCCGGCTGCAGCTTTGGTGTGGCCAATCTGCGATTTAACCGAACCGAGAGCGCACCATGGGCGGCCATTATCGGCCTGCCCGTAGATTTCTTTAAGCGCGTTGACTTCGACTTCGTCGCCGGCGCCGGTACCGGTGCCGTGCGCTTCGATCAGGCTGATGTCGCGCGGCGAAATGCCGGCCTGTTCATAGGCGCGGCGCAGCGCTTTGACCTGGCCTTCGGCGCTCGGTGCGTAAATGGCTTTGCCCTTACCGTCGCTCGAAGTGCCGACCGAGTTCAGGGTTGCGTAAATTCGGTCGCCGTCGCGTTCTGCGTCTGAGAGGCGCTTGAGCACCACCATACCGATGCCTTCACCAAGAATGGTGCCGTCGTTGTCGACGCTGAAGGGTCTGGCATGACCGGTGGCCGACAGGGCCGGGGTTTTGCAGAAGCACATATACATGAAAATATCGTTGAAAGTATCGACGCCACCGGTGATGGCCATGTCGGTCTTGCCGGTCCAGAGTTCCATCGCTGCGAGGTTGACGGCACTCAGGGAGCTGCCGCAGGCGGCGTCAACAACGCAGTTGGTGCCGCCAAGGTTCAGGCGGTTGGCGACACGGCCGGCGGCCACGTTGCCCAGCAGGCCCGGGAAGGAGTTTTCCTGCCAGCCGACATAGGCTTTGCCGATGTTCTTGATGACTTCTTCGGTGATTTCTGGCGCAATACCGGCATGCTGCATGGCGCGGCGCCAGACCGGGTGACCAAGGCGGGCGCCGAGCGGCACGACCAGTTCAAGGGTGCCGGTCAGGCCGAGAATGACACTGACATTGTCGCGGTTGAATTCACGACCAGCGGTGTAACCGGCATCTACCAGCGCGCCTTGAGCTACAACCAGGCTCAGCAGCTGGGATGTGTCGATGGCGTCGAGATCCGAGGGCGCGATTCCCCATTCTCCGGGGTTGAAATCGATCGGATCAAGGAAACCACCGGTCGTGGTATAAACATGATCGGGTTTCTTCTTGTCGGCGTCGAAGAAGTCTTTTGGGTCCCAGTGGGTGTCAGCCGGCACCTCGCGGATGGTATCAACTTTCTCTTTGATGTTGGCCCAGTAATCCTCTACTGATTGAGCCTTTGGAAACATGCAGCTCATGCCAACGATCGCAAGTGGTTCGAAAGATTGTTTAGTGCGCTTCATACCGGCCTTCCTGTTGCTGTAAAATCGAACAACATCCTGTCTCGGCAGCCTCTCCGGCAGTGCCCGTAATTGGCCGGGCTCTGCGGTTCAAGGCGCTTTGCGCAGGTCTGTCGCGTGTACATAAATTTGCCAGAATCTTAACACGCCGGCGCTGATTTTTGAAGCTTTATTTATCTACTCTCACAGGTGCAGCAGACCAGCCTTTTTCTATGCCGGTCACCGGGTGCCGAAAATTTTTGTCGACGCCGGCTGAATTAAAAAATCTGCCGGTTCAAAAATTTTCAATAAGCGGGGAATCTGGCAGCAGAAATCGGTCTTCGTTAAGATGGCTGTCGGGGCATGCAAAAATGATGGTCAGAGGGGCCCCGCCATCTCTGACGAGTTGATGGGCAAAGCGCTGCGGAATGACGAAACTGTCACCGGCCTTAACCCGCAAAGGCTGCTGCCAGGCAACCGAGGTCTCGGATTCGAGCTCTTCAATCGCTTCTTTCAAAACTTCTGAAGAGACATGCAGTGCTGCCAGACCGGCGGTGGGCAATGTGCCGGGGCCGGCTGCCAGATGGACCGCACTGTTGATCACCTTGCAGGCGGTTCTTATTGCCTCAGATTCCGAAAGCCCGGTCTGATCAACCGCGATTTTACCGTGCCCGCCGTCGCAAACCCTGGTTTCTACCGCGCCAAAATGCAGAATGCCGGCGCCTTCGACCACTTCATAGACTTCTTCGCCATGCCGGTGGTAATGGCAATTGACTCTGCTGACTATTTCCGCCACATGATAGCGCCATTCCGGCGTGCCGTGCAGCTTCGCATGTTTTATGCCGGCCGTTTTGTCGAACTGGCTTGCATTGAGTGCCTGCCGCCATTCTGATTCACTGATTTCAAGCAGATTGCCAATCAATTTGCTGAAGGCGGAATTGAACCTGTTCTTGATAATGATAGTCATTTTTCTTCGATCTTCCGTTTCCCTGATTATATATTTATTGAGCATCGGTGCGGGCGCACAGATGGGAAAAACCTGCAGAGGCTTTCTGTAAGCCGTTGTTTTGTGGGACGGCCAAGACTGGATCCTCTGCCAACCATTGCTGCAGAATCTGAACGATCGCCGCCGGCATGGTTTCCTCGACAAAAATCTTGAGTGCGAATGTTTCTATTTAATGATGATTTTAGCAGATATCTTTTTGAAAAACTACTTTCGGTGAAAATGCCTTCTATTGCCATGGGAAAAAGGCATGCGCAAACTTTTTCCAGCCACGAAAAAGGTTTGCCGGTTTTCGCAAATAAAAAAGCTGCCCCGACGTCGCCAGGGCAGCCTCGCTTTATTCAGCAGATTACTTCGGAACGACGAAATACCTGTTGGGATGTCTGAAAACATTGGTGCCGCAATGCAGCTGCCCCTGAAGATTATGATAGGGCAGGGAATCGATGAAGTTTGCATGCAGCCCGATCATGTCGGCAGCCCTGGCAATGTGTCTGCGCATGGCATTGACTTTCGGGTCAGGCACGATCAGCTGGTTGTTCAGAATCAGCTGGTTAACGCTGCCCGGCAGGTAGGCGATGTGTTTGCCGCTATACATTTTTCTGAACAGAGCCGGAAACGAAAGAACCGAATGGGGTTTGCCCGCTTCTTTCCGCACCTCTGAAATTTTGTCACAGGCACGCTTAACATTGGTATCGATCAGATTACCGAGGGTAAGATTGAGCTTGATGAACTCCTCGACCTCGTCGCCGGAAACTTCGTGGCCGGCAGCGAGAATCGCCCCTGATTTCGATTTGATGAGGGCTTCGGTGGTTTCTTCCGGCAGATTGATATACTCAAGAACCGCTTCTGAAAATGGTTTTCTCGCCCCCGCTCTGGTTTTTCTGCCCTGTTTGAGAGCTTTGGCCTTTTCGACTTCTGCTTTTACCAGATATTTTTTGATCTTGAGCAGAGCGTCGCGGTATTCCTTGTGCTCGATGGTTTTCAGTTCTTCGTCGGTCGCATCTTTAACGAGCCTCAGAGCCAGTCTGGGATTGGCTTTGATCAGAGTGTAGCCTCGGGCTGCCTTCGGATTCGGGCAGACAGAGATATATTCGTCGACATGGCCGACGTGCAGCCATTCTGTTTCGAGAACCGCCATGCGGTTCTGATAGCCGTGCTTTTCGAGATAAGTTCTGAGCTCCGGCGTCGAAGTGTCACCGATCAGCAGAACATTGTCGGGCGTAACTTCGATATTGCCACCGTAATCGCCGCCAGAATACGCTTCAGACGGGTTCTTCACCAGGTAGCTGTTCCAGAATTTTGCGAGAATCTCTGGCAGTTCGGCATTATCGCGGCCCCGGTTCGAATCGAAAACCACCGTCTGCGGCTTCGGATCGCCTTTGATTTTTACGACACCAACTTCGCCCCAGTCCTGCATCCACATGTCGCGGGTGGTGTAGGCCTTGTTGAATTCGACGTAACGGGCTACCCGTTCAGCGCCAACCTGGGTTCTGATGTGCTCATAATCTTTTTCATTCATTTCCCAGCCGGGAATTATGTGAACCTTGAATTCTTCGCCCTTCCTGACCTGGCCCTTTTCATGCATGCCGGCAACGATATTGACCAACGAAATGACGAAGTTTTCGTTCTGCTGCCCCGGCGTATAAACGACGAGAACCTTGACAGGGATATTGTTCGGGCTCAAAAACCTGATGCTTTCAATGTCTTCCGGAGATGCAACCTGTCTGACCCGCGCTTCGACATCGCAGAAAAGACCGCCGGCAGCCATGAAAAAAGCCAGAGCCGCGCCTGCGGCGTATTTCACTCCGAATTTCCCTGTTGGCATAAACTGCTCCTGAAATAATGATGCAGACATTATACCAGACAGAACGTTCTTCCGGAATTACCGTTGCAGATCATCACCTCTGGCTCGTCATCGACTCAGGTTAAAGGGAAAACTGCTGCACGCTCAGCTGCAGTGCGGGTGCCTGCAGAGCGACCGCTGCCTGGTAATCGGGCGCCGGGCAGAAGTCGCCAAAAACCCAGTTCTGGCTTTGTGAGGGGTCGCCGGCCCTTTCGCGCAGAGCTCTGGGCTCATCCGGTCTGAATGAGATGAAGGTGTGCCCGAGGCCGGAAATTCCCTCGCCGGTTGCCTTTAAAACAGCTTCTTTGCGGGTCCAGCCTCTGAAAAAGGCATGCTGCTGACTGGGAACGCTGAATCTCGACCACTCTGCGCGCTCAGATTCAGAAAAAAAGCGGCGCATGACCGCGGCATAATCAACAGGGCGCAGCAGGTATTCGACGTCGACGCCGACCGGGTGCCGTGCCAGGGCGATCAGGGCCAGAGTGCGACTGTGTGAAACATTGAAGTAAAGCCCGGGATGCTCTGGCAGAAATGGCTTGCCGTGCTCATGGGTGGCAATGGTTATTTCTGCCGGTTGCTGACCGAGAACCCGGCTCAGCATCAGACGCAAAGCTCCGCGTGCCGCGAGAAACATCTCGCCCGGAGCTCTGACGCTGTAGCGTTCGAGCCGGGCGAGTTCTTCGCTGCTGAGGAAACTTTTCAGTGTCTGCTGATTACCGGCAAGCCGCGCAGCATCGACAACCTGCACCATTACCTGGTGCTCAGTCAGTTCGAAAGCGGGCATGCCTGTCAGATCAGGCGACTTATCTGGTCTACGGTGCGGGGCCCGACCGCTCCCAGTGAGTCGGCGAAATGCAGGCCCTGATTGCGCAGCTGCGCCAGCCTCATTTCAAGGGCTGAACCATAGAGCAGGTTCATTGCCACATCGACCACCTTGCGGTTTTCGGGCTTCTCGAAGAAACTGCCCTTGGCCCATTCGTTGAAAGCGCCCATGGCCGGGCCACACCAGACCTGATAGTCGACCTTGCGGTTTTCTTCGCCGGCAACCGCCCAGCGCGGTGACAGGCCAAGATACCATCTGAAAATCAGTGCCATCTTGTGGTGCGGGTCAGCGGCAGCTTTTTCAAGCTGTGAGGGGTCGCGCTGCTTGAAAAATTCAGCAGTGCCGGCCCAGATGTTGTCTAAACTGTCCTGGAAAACGGTTTTTTCGAGCATCTGACGATCTGCCGGCGGCAGCGCTTCGATGCTTTCGTAGCGGCGGTAAAATTCGTAGAGCTTCTGGGCGCGCATCGCGAACATTGTGCCGCGCTTGAGCACCTGAACGGTAACGCCCATTTCAAACATATCACCGGCCGGTGCCATGGCGATATCGGCCTGCCCGGCATTGGCCAGCATCAGGCGGGCGGCATCGGAAGTGCCGGATTCGATACAGGCCTGGTGCACCGAGCCGACGACCAGATACGCTGCCCCCATCGCAAAAGCGGCGGCGGCCGAAGCCGGGGTGCCGGTGCCACCACCGAAGCCGACGCGCAGTGGCATGTCATATTTATGTTCTGCCTGCATGCGGTTTTTGAGGGCAACCATGGTCGGGTGCAGTGAAACGGCCGGGCGATTATCGGTGTGACCACCGGAATCGGCTTCAGAGGTGAGATCCTGGGCGACCGGAATACGGGCCGCCAGACGGGCCTGCTGCTCGGTAATAACGCCAGACTCGACCAGCTTCTGCAGCATTTTTTCGGGTGGCGGCGCAAAAAACTTCGAGGCGACTTCGACGCGGCTGACCTTGGCAATGACGCGGTTCGGGGTGACGATGCGGCCGTTGGCGTCTTCGTGAATTCCGGTGACGCGGTAGCGCACCAGTGGCAGCGACATGGCGAGAAACGCCGAAGCTTCGACGAGTCTTACTTCATGGCGCAGATAGAGGTCGACGATGGCGTCTTCGAGACCCTTTTCATTGGGGCTGTGAATGAGGTTGAAACCGAACGGAACCGGTTCTTTGAGGCTTTTCATCTGCAGAATCGCCTTTTCAACCTTGGCGGGCGAATCACCGGCAGCGCCGATGAAGCCGAGCATGCCGGCGCGGCCGAGCTGAATGGCGATTTCGGGCGAGCTGATGCCATGTGCCATCGAGCCGCCAACATAGGCGTATTTCAGACCGTGGTCATGGCAGAACGACGCATCGCCGAGGTTTTCGAGCAGCGAAGGCGCAGCAAAGCCCATCAACGGCAGGGCACCGGCTGGTCTGGTATTCAGGTCGAAAGAGATGTCACCCTGGTCGGTGAGGCAGATTATGCCGTCGTGCAGCACGGCAAAAGCCGGGCGGGTCATGGTGCCGAGCAACTCGGCCATGCCGGCCTGATCAGATTTGAGAGAGGCGGTGGCGCCTTTCCACCAGCCTGAATGCATCTGCTGCGAAAAAGAAGGCCAAACCAACGCGTTGTTATTTAAAAGAGTCATCAGGAGTGTTTCCTCCGCTGTATCTGTAGTGTCGAAGCTTTATTGCCGGCAATTCTATCTAATTCCGGGCTAAATTGCAATGCACAAAAAATGCACCGGCAGAAATCGCATTGTGTGATAAAATATCTGCAAAATTCAGCTGGCATGGAGATGACTATGGCGAATCTTGCAGCCTTTAACCGTTTGAAAGTGACCCGCAGCGTGGCTGCCGGGGTTTATGTCGATGCCGGCGAGTTCGGCGAGCTGATGCTGCCCGGCTGGGATGTAACGACTCCGCTCGAGCCGGGCAACGAAGTCGACGTTTTTCTGTTTCCCGATGCCGAGGGAAAAGTGGTCGCGAGTATGCGCCGCCCTCTGGTCATGCCGGGCGAAGCCGCGCTTCTGAAGGTTGCCGCCGTGACCGCTTCCGGAGCCCTGTTAGAATGGGGCATGCCGAAGAATCTTTTTGTGCCGGTGAAAGAACAGGCTGAAAAGATGGTCAAGGGTTTTTCTTATGTCGTATATGTGCATTTTGACAAGCGAACGCGCATTCTGAACGGTTCATCGAACCTTGAAAAGTATATGACCACCACCCCGGGCGGCCTCGAACTGAACCAGGAAGTCACGCTTCTGGTCTTTGACGAAAGCGATCTTGGCTATCGGGTCGTCATCAACAACTGCGGCCTTGGCTTTGTTTATCGCAACGATCTGTTCAGATCGCTGAAAATCGGCGAAAAAACGACCGGCTACGTTAAAAATATCCGCGAAGACGGCCGTGTCGACTTTTATCTGCAGAAGCCAGGCTATGGCCGCATTCTCGATCTTGGCGAACAGATTGTCGAAAAGCTGCGTGCTGCCGGCGGCTTTCTGGCTGTAACCGACAAAAGCCCGGCCGAAGAGATTTATGAACTGTTTGCCACCAGCAAGAAAAACTATAAAAAGGCGGTCGGCGGCCTTTACAAAAAAGGTCTGCTGCTGATCGAAGACGAAGGTATTCGCCTCACCCCCGCCGGTCGCAAATAATCTGTCGTGATTAAACCGTTTCAGGAAAGAATCGCTACCCTTGATATCAGCGTTTTTTCCGGGGTTCCGTCACAGACGACCGACGCTGACCGCCGATCGCTGCTGGCCGTGCAGCGTGCCGTCGCCGCTGCCCACCGCAGCTATGCCTATCTCGAAATTGGCTCGCACCTTGGCGGTACTATTCAGCCGCATCTTGCCGATCCGCGCTGCAGCAGAATCTTTTCGCTCGACCCGCGCCCGGCCGCGCAGCCTGACGACCGCCGCCCAGGCTATATCGCTCACTACGAGAACAACTCTTCACAGCGCATGCTCGAAATGCTTGCAAATGCCCGTCTCGGTGACACAGGCCGCATCAGCTGCATTGAGCTTGATTCCTCGCAGGTGGCGCCAGAAACGATTGAACCGGCGCCGGCAATCGCTTTTATCGACGGCGAACATACCGCCCGGGCCGTGCTTGCTGATTTCAACTTCTGTTGTCGGGTGCTGCGCCCCGACGGCGTCGTCGTTTTTCACGATTTTTCGATTCTCTACCGCACGCTTTTCGCCATGATGCACTCATGGCGCCGGCAAAAGCTGCCGTGGGCCGTGGTCAGACTTCCAGATAATCTGCTCGCTGTCTTCTTCGACCCGGCAGTTCCGGCCGCCGATCCCTGGCTTGCAACCATGCAGCGCCGCACCAGCTGCAATCTGCTGCTGTTTCGCCTGACCGCCCTGGCAAAATCATTCAAAAGAAAACTTCTGAAAGCCCTGGTAAAGTGAGTATCTGACCGCTTCCCGGCATTTTCCCGCGGTAGCCGGTGTCTTGCTGGTAATGGCGTTGAAGGGGTATAATTTACAAACAATCTTTAGTTTTGGAGGCATTTTGATGAGAAAATTTCTGGTATTTGTATTTTTGATGAGCTTCGCTTCGTTAGCCTTTGCCGGTCTGCAGGACAAAGTGACCATGGATTTCAGAGACACCGACCTGCGTGAAATCTGCAAAATTCTGGCAAAACAGGCAGATATGGGTATTGCCATCGAAAAGTCGGTGCGCGGCAATATCAGCATCACGATCAAAAATACCCCGATCAGGGAAGCGCTCGACCTCGTCGCCGAAGCATCTGGTTTTGCCTGGGTTCAGAAAGGTGGCAATATTCTGATTACTGATGCGCGCCGTCTTTCCGGGCGCACCGTAAAAGTAATTTCTCTCAAGCACATTAATGTGAACGAAGCCGTCAAAATCCTTGCAGGTGCGATTGTTGGCGACCTCAAGCTCGCCACCTGCCAGCACACCAACGGTCTGGTTCTCAACGGCAGCGCCGCCGCCATCGAAGATTCAATGCAGATCATCGGTCATATCGATCGCCCGGCATCTCTGGTTAAAGGCTCACTCAAGCTGATGTCCGGCGAAAAACTGCTCGAAAAATTTGATTTCCAGGCCGGCAGCGAAGAATCGGTCAAAATTTCCCAGAAGTGCAAAGAAAAAGCCGCTGCCGAAGGCAAAAAAGCGAAAGCCCAGGTCGAAGCCATCAACTGCGAAATCGTCTTCTCAGGCATTTCATCTGCTGGTCTCGATGCCACTGTTCACCTCGGCGTCAACCAGAACGACAAGGTTAACGGCAAAGAAGTCGCCCGCAAGTTTTCCGGCCGTTTCCAGGCCGAAAAGGGCAAATCTGTAACCGTTTTTGCCACTTCCGACAGAGAACCCCTCAAAGTCATCTTCACCTGGGAAAACTGACCACGGATGACAGACCGCACGATTTTTGCCACGGATGAACACAGATAAACACGGATTAACACTGATGAACCAAAGTCTGCGGCCTGAAAACCTGCTTTAACTTACAGTCAGCAATAACCGATCTCAAAAAACATGCCGGCAACCAGCTCTAAAGGTTGCCGGCATGTTTTTTGCCGCCGCCGCGATTAATTTTTCCCTTTTTTGCTTTTCATTTGATTTACCTGTGAAGCATTCGCTTTTTGTTCAAATAAGCGGAACTTCTCAACATGAAAAGGGGAGTTAAATGTGAAAACCTATTCGATTCTCAATGATTTTGCATTTCAATGGATCTTCAACCAGCCAGGCCGGGAAAAAATCCTCATGAGTCTGCTTAATGCAATTCTGCATCTTGAAGGAAAAGACCGAATCAGCGAAATTCATTATCTGAATCCATTCAATCCGGCCAGGTTCGCAGACAGCAAAAAATCTATCGTCGATATCAAGGCCAGGGACGAAAAGGGAAATTGGTACGGAATCGAAGCTCAGGTGTGCCCGCACTCTGGTTTTATCAAGCGCACCGCCTTCTATCTTGCCAGTATTTATGCCAATCAGATAAACAAAGGTGATGATTTTAATGAACTGATGCCAGCCATCAGTATTTCATTTCTTGGTTTCACTTTGTTTCCAGACTCAAAGAGAGTGCAGGAAATATTTCATTTTCGTAACCAGGACAATTCAGTTGCTTTGCCGGAAACTATGTCTTTGCAGTACATCGACTTGAAAAGATTTGACCGGCGTCAGCCAGATGAGCTCCGCACTCCTTTTGAAAAGTGGTTGCATTTTATGAAGTTTTCAAAAGCCTATGCTAGAATTAATATGAATATCATTGATTTATTTCCTGGCGAGGAGGAACTGTCTATGGCTCTGGCTGAACATGTGAAACTGAATGCTGATCAGGAAATGCGTGTCCGACTTGAAGACCGCGAAAGGGCAAGAGTAAACGAAATTATTATTCGCAGCGAAACCATAAAAGAAGGCCGTGCTCAAGGTCTGGCAGAAGGCAGAGCTGAGGGGCTTGCTTTGGGCCTGGCTGAGGGAAAGGCTGAGGGAAAGGCCGAGGGAAAGGCCGAGGGAAAGGCCGAGGCTAAGATAGAAATTGCTTTAAAACTTGCAGACAACGGTATGACCAATGAACAGATCGCTGAAATAACGGGCCTGCCATTGAACGATCTGGAAAACATTATTAAAAGATCAAAGTAACCATATTGTCTTAAGTCTGGTTGCTTAACTTTTTTGCTGATTGGAAGGTTTTATTCAATCGAAGCTGGTCGGGCTTTCTTTAACGACGCGCAGCCCTGGCGCCGGCGGAAAAACCTCGTCGAGTTTGATTTCGAGACCTTCTACAATCGATACATTTATTTTGTCGGTGTCGCCGTAGATTTCGGGCTTGCCGAATTTCCTGCCGGCGTCCAGAAGATAAACTGTAACGATGCGGTTTGCCGGGTCAACGGTCCAGAATTCTCTGACTCCGTGCCGTTCATAGAGTGAACGTTTCTGAATGCAGTCGCGTGCCGCAGTCGACGGTGAGAGTATTTCGATAATCAGGTCGGGCGCTCCGCGACAGCCGCGGTCGTCAAGCTTCTTTTCATCGCAAACAACGAGAAGGTCAGGCTGCACCACCGTGTCGATTTCGTTGTCGGCTTCGTTGCCGCGTGGCAGGCGCACATCGAATGGGGCAGAATAAACCTGACATGGCCTCCCCCTGAAAAAAGAAACGAACTGAAAGCCAAGCTCTCGTGATATTTCTGCATGCTGCCGCGATGGGCCGGTCATGTTATAGGGCACGCCGTCGATTATTTCCCAGCGTTCATCTTCTTTCCAGCCGCAATAATCACCGTAGGTACAATACTCGAGTTTCGGCAGACGTTCAGCCATTTCATTCCCCCGTTGGGTTACAACTTTTGAATATTACCGACAATATATCACAAACAGACAAAATCTTTTTGCCGGGCCCGTTGTCTGAAAGACGGCAGGTATTTTCGCCAGGCCGGCTGGTTTGACATTGGCTGAAAAAGATATTAATATCTGCAGCGGCGATGGAGTTCGCCGTTAACTGCCTTAAAAAGCTGATGACTCCTGCGTGATGGTTTTGCGCAGGAGTTTTTTATTCGCCATGAAGATGGCCACAGATGAACACGGATGAACACGGATGAATAATAATGAAGACGGATTCGATAAAAATGATGGGCTTGATTCAGCGGGAGTTTAACCTGTGACAATTAACCTGATTGCGGTGATCATTCTGCTGGGAGGGTGGGGGTGCGCGCGCCTGTTCGCGCGGCTGGGCCTGCCGAATGTGCTTGGCATGGTCTTTTTTGGCATCATCTGCAGCCTGACGATCAAGGCGCAGGTGCCGCAACTGCTGTGGGATGCGGCGCCATTTCTCAAGTCGCTGGCGCTGATCGTCATTCTGCTGCGGGCTGGCCTCGGAATCAGGCGCGAAAATCTGCGGGCGGCCGGGCGGGTTTCGCTGCTGCTGGCATTTGTTCCGTGTTTGTTCGAGGGCGCGGCACTGACTTTTATGTTTGCCTGGCTCTGGAACTTTTCCTGGCCGGTGGCCGGGCTGACGGCGTTCATGCTGTCGGCAGTTTCTCTTGCAGTAACGGTGCCGGCGATGCTTGAGCTTCGCCACAACGCGGCAGCAATGAAAAACTGTGCGCCGACGGCGATTCTGGCCGGCTGTTCAGTCGATAACGTCGTTGCGATAACCCTTTTTTCAGCCTTTCTTGGTATGGCGACCAGCAAAAATTCAGCGATCGGCGAAGCACTGCTGAAAGTGCCCGTGTCGATTGCCGCCGGGATAGCCTGTGGTGCGTTTGTCGGCCTGTTGCTGATCCGGTGGCTCGATAAAAAATATGAAAGAATCAGGGCCACCGAAAAAACGCTGATTCTCATCTGCGTTGCCTTTCTGCTCGCCGAATTCGGTAATATGCTGCAGATTGCCGCACTGCTCGGCGTTATGACCGTCGGTTTTGTCTTTCTGCAGAAATCCGAAAGAATCGCGCACGAAATTGCCGCCAAGCTTTCTAAAATCTGGGTTTTTGCTGAAATCATTCTTTTCGTTCTTATCGGCCTGTCGCTCGAGGTTTCTGCCGTATCGCAGGCTGGTCTGCAGGGATTGGCAATCATCGCCGTTGGTCTGCTTTTCAGATCACTGGGTGTGCTTCTGGCAACCGCCGGCAGCGGCATGAGCCGGGCCGAACGCCGGTTGAGCGTAATGGCCTATCTGCCAAAAGCGACAACCCAGGCGGCCCTCGGTGGTGTTGCCCTGCAGCACGGTTTGCCAGAAGGGCAGCTGATTCTCGCAATCGCGGTCATGGCGATTGTCGTGACTTCGCCAATCGGTCTGCTTGGCATAAAATACGCCAACCGCGCTTTTACCGACTGATTACTTGAGCAGGCGGGTGCGGATCAGGGCGTAAAGCTTGTCCTGGCCCATGCGGTTGAATGGCGATTCGTGGCAGAAAGCCAGGCGGTTGAAGCGGTCGATGCCGATAATCGTCGGAATATCATAATCGATACGCAGGCTGCGCCCGATCAGCGAATGCACGTCGATCACCACCGGCACCGCAGTCTTGAAATCTCTGAATTTATCTTCGATGCGCTGACGGTGATCGGCAAACTCGGTGCCACTTGGGTTGTAAACCCAGATCGTATCAGCGGCAAACAGATAGCGCAGGCTGATATGTTCGGCCCACTTGCGCAGGTCGTGCCGCAGCGCCCAGCTGCCCGTAAGAATCAGCATCGCTTTTCTGATATACGGCCGGTTTGTCCAGGTTTTGCCGTCGAGATCGACAAATTCGAATGGCGTAAAAACATCGCCAACCGCCACCTTGCGCACATAAAATGGCGGAAAAGGCTTCTCTTCGGTCTCGAGCGCCGATGCGCCGTTGACCGCAGCAAATCCCAGCAATAACAGTAAAAACAGCTTTTTCATCAGCCCCAGCTTATCAGACCCCCACGAGCCGCGCAAGTTCAAAACACATCTCAGGGTAAACTGTTTAAACAGCTGTCTGATAGACTTTTCCTGTGGTAGAATCAATATGAGAAAAAATGAGAGGTCCTCAAATGAACCATTTAACCGATGATTGCCACTGGGCGCTGCCCGATCTTGACGCCGCCATCGAGTGGGCCGGACACCGCCGGCGTTCGGGCATCAGCGTCGCAATCGACCCGCTTGGCGAATATGCCAGAAACGAAGAGCAGGCGACTGCCAGCGCCGCCAGTTATCTTAATGCCCTCGAACACATCAGGGAAAAGGGAATCGCGGCCTCGCTGGCTATCAAACTCTCTGCTCTTGGCCTTTCTCTCGATCAGAAAACCGCCGAATTTCATCTGAATCAACTGCTTGCAACAGCAGCTCAGGCCAATCTGGTTGTCGAAATCGACATTGAGGGTACCCCGTCGGTGTCGCAGGTCTGCGGGATGGCTCAGAATGCCGCCTGTCGCGGTTTCAAAACCGTGCTGGCCTTGCAGGCGTATCTCGACCGCACGCCGCAGGACCTCGCCGACAGCCTCGCTGCCGGCCTGAAAGTGCGTCTGGTCAAGGGTGCCTATAAAGGCGATACCGATGATTTTCAGAAAATTCAGCAGATGTTCCTGAGCTGTTTCGAAACTTTACTTGCTTCAGGCAGACCATTCGACGTTGGCACCCATGACCCGCTGCTGCTGAAGGCCATGACTGCCAGACTCGGCACCCATAACCGCGAACAGGTATGCTTCGGTTTTCTCAAAGGCCTCGCTGACGCAACTAAAGATCAGATGGCCAGTTCCGGCTATCTGGTCTCAGAATATGTTCCGTTCGGTGATAACCGCTCTGCCTACGTTACCCGCCGCCTTGCTTACCTGAAGCGTCTTGAACTGCTCGGGCTGCACCCGGCACCTTGAAGTTCGCCGGAGCATTCAGCCCCGATTAAATAAAATAAGCTCAGATGTCAGATTTATTTAATTATCTGTGATAAATTTATTGCAGACACACGGGGGACATGAAAATTTTATCTTTGATTGCCAATAGACCAAAATCCCGGGAGATGATCAATATTGTCTGAGGAAGCCTGCAAAACCATCTGGAACTTTGTTCCGCCAGCAAAATTCAAGCTTCCCGCCGAACCTGCTTCACGTAAGGCCCGGTCGTTTTTTCAGCGGCTTTTTCCGGGGATCAGGAACGAAGACAGTGAAAGCGGTCATGAAGCGGTGCAGAGCGAGCTTAAAAATGCGCCTGGCGCTCTTGTTGACTGGCTGGCGCCCTTTCCCTCATGGTCGCAGGCTGCAACAGCGATTGAAGAAACCCTGTCACCATGGCTTGAAGATGAGATACCTGACGGCAACTCGATGGTTATGGTTGCCCCCTATGGCAGCGGTCTCGGCAAAATGCTCGCAGCCCTTGCCGAAAAGAATCACTGGCGGGTTCTGGCAGCTCCCGATTACAGGATTTTGCGAAGTCGTGATTTCAGCTGGTTGGCTGATCTGCCTTTAAACTCTGAGTCAACGGTGGTCATACCCAGGCTCGAAGAATTTTTTCTGCGGCATTTTAACGGTCTCGAACATCTCAGAAAATTTGTCGAGAAAATCTTTAAGGCCAATAGTCGTTATATAATCGGTTGTAACAGCTGGCTGTGGCATTATATCGCTTCGGCCATGCACCTTGGCGACAGTTTCAGCCGCGTCTGTTATCTGCAGAGCCTGCAGGCGCAGGACCTGCAACAGCTCTTCTGCTGGCTTGAATCGCAGCAGAATCATCGGCCGACTGTTTTCAGACAGGCCGACAATGGCAGTTTCGTTCTTCCGCCGGAGCTGACCGGCAAGGGCCGGGTCGAGGTGGCAGATAACATCGCCGGTGCAAAAAGCGAATTTCCTTCGTCTTTTCTCAAAAAGCTTGCGGTCGAGTCCCGCGGCATTCCTCTCGTTGCCTGGGCCATCTGGCGAAACAGTCTGCGTCTCGCGCCTGATGAAGACGTTGCTGAAATTGCCCGTGAAGTTGCGGATAATGATGCAGCTGCCACGGCTAAGGCCAAAACTATCTGGGTAAAAGCTTTTGAGAATATTGAACTCCCTGTTGTGCCAGAAGGTGCAGGGCAGGCCGATGCATTTCTGCTGCTTTTTCTGCTGCAGCATGATGGTTTGACTGCCGAAACAATTTTTGCGCTTCTCAACTTCGGAAGAGACCAGCTTATAAGTCTCTTGAACCGGTTACAGAAAGCCGGTGTTGTAGTATTTGAAAACAATGTCTGGCGTGCAAGCTGGCAGGGTTACCCTGCTATCAGACGCTTTCTCGCCGAACAGGATCATCTGCAGGATGCAATGTAAACATGTCACCAGAAAACGTCGGCCCTGAACAGATTTTTCGTGATTTTGACCAGATTCCGTTTTTTTACATTATCTTTCTCGTTCTGGCTGCTATTCTTTTAAGCAGTCTCGTTCGCCGCCTGATTCCTTCACTGGCGCGGGTTTTGCCACCGAGATTCAGTTATTATCTGCTGCCGATGATGCCGATTTTCAGGCTTATGATAACTGGTCTGGCTCTTTTGATGATTGTTCCAACAATCGTCAAGCCGAGTATGCAGAATTTTATCGCATTTTTCGGTGCCATTGGCCTGGCTCTGGGCTTTGCCTTCAAGGATTTTGCATCGAGCCTGATCGCAGGCATAATTGCAGTTTACGAGCAGCCTTATCGCGTTGGCGACCGTGTAACCATCAACGGTGTTTACGGCGAAGTGCAGTCGATCAATCTCAGGGCGCTCAAACTTGTCACGCCTGATGATGACGCGGTGACTATTCCCCATAACTGCATCTGGAACGGCATGGTAATGAATTCGAACGACGGCTGCCGCGAGCAGCAATGTTCTGCGTTGTTTTACCTGAACCCCGACCACGACGCCGAGATGGTTTGTCAGATTTTGCAGGATGTTGCGCTCGCGAGCCCATATACGCTGTTTTCGCGACCGATACGCGTTGCCGTTCGCGAAATGCCATGGGCAACCCAGTATCGCATCAGAGCTTACCCGGTCGACGGGCGCGACGCTTTTGCATACATTTCTGATCTCACATGCCGCGGCAAGGCCGCCCTTCGCGAAGCCGGCCTGAAATTTCCGGCGGCAGGAGGAATTGCCGGGCAGGCTTATGACGCAACAGATTATGCTGTTTGAATTTTGTGCACTATTCATCGCTTTGAAAAGATCATGCACCAGGTCAGGGCCGCGGTCAGGTAATTTTTTGCAATTTTTCACTAAATGTCGCGATTTATTCAGGCCATGCTTTTGGAGCAATTGTGAGATACAAGAAACATGAATGAAATTATTACCAGTGATTTTCCGGATCGCGTGACTGCAGAAGATAATAAAAAGGTCAGAAGAACCTGCTTTTCGCATCTCTGGAGCTTTTTCTGCTCATCCACCTTTTTGCTTACCGGCATCGGCTTTGCGGTAACTCTGGCGCTGCTCGGTGCCACCCGTAATTATGGGCTGGCTTCCGGGTTCGCTTTTATTTACGCATTCTTCTGGCAGCGGCGTGCGACCCGCCAGGGCTGTTTCATGCCGATTTTCATTTTCATGGCATTCTTCACCTGGCAGATTCTGGTGGTTGGGGCGCTGGTCTATAATACCGGCCTTTACCGGCAGATCGATTTTGTTAAGCTGCGCAGTGACCTGAAGCGTGAGGCTCCGGAACTCTATGAGTTTGGCGAAAAGGTCGTCAACACCATCGGTATCAGAGGGCAGGGCGTGATAACCAATGTTCTCGATGCAGCCAGAAGCGCCGTGGCAGAGTTTACCCTCGACCCCGAAGAAAAACGCCTGATCGAGCTTGAACGCGCTTTTCAGGAAAATCCCGGCAGTGCTTCTACGGTCATGGCTCTCGCCGAAGCCTACGCCGCCAGATCGGATCTCGCGTCAATAAAGCTGGCATCGGCTCTTTACGAAGCTCTTGTCGAGGTCGAACCGAACGATACCTGCCTGGCCGCCCTCGCGGATTGCTACGCACGACTGCTGCGGCCGGATATGGCCTTTGCCACCGCAGCCAGGCGCGCCTGGCTGCCGCAGGCGCCGCTTGACCGGGTTGCCCGTCAGCTCGCTCTGCTGGCAATAACCGCCAATGATCTGCCGCGCGGTATATCTGAACTCGAAAAGCTTCTACTGGTGCCGACGGCCGAAGAGCCGGAAATTAAGCTGCTGCTGGCCGGCCTGAATCATGATTCGGGCAACGACGAAAGAGCCATGCTGCTGCTGAATGAAATAATCGCTGAAGTGCCGGCCGGGTTTGCAACCGCTCAGCAGGCCGCAAAGCTGCAGCAGATATGGCAGGCGAAATAATATGAAAAAAACTTACAATAAATGGCTTGCAGCTTCACTGTTTCCTCTGTTTATGGCTTTTTCGCCGCTGCTGGCTGAAAATATCAGCAATGATGAGCTGATTGCAAGCGCCATGGCTGTGGCAGAGGGCAGAGCCACTCCCCGCCAGCAAGCGATCGCCTTTTCCTGCAATGACCGGATCAACAATCTGGCTTTGACCGGCAAAATCGACAACAGTGTCTATCAGACCAATCAGGAAGTTTTTGTCAGAAAAAATGACGAACTGATTCGCCAGGCTGCTGAAAAAAGCGGCATGGCAGTTGAGCCGCCCAAAAAGCAGACCAGAGACTACAAAGCCGGAACCGACACCGACCGGCAGCTTCTCGGGTCTGGCAGCGAACTTACGGTTCAGAACGTCAAAGACGCCCGCAATAATTATAATCAGGCGGTGGCCGGCTATCTCAAAGAGGCCGGCGTCAAGGCTGACAGTGACGCAAACTGGGCAGCCAGGCTGACTACCGATATTATGCCATCGCCGCATCAGATGAAGCCTGATGCCTTTCGCGAAGCGACCGGCTATATCAATTCGCAGGGCGGTCTGGCTTATAACGACCCCGAAGCCGCAATACTTGAGCTCGATCTCGATAAAGGCAGAACCTCTCTGACTGCTTCCGAGGTGGTGGCCTATCATAATGAGATGCAGCACAAAATCAAGGACATGAGCAATGAAGTCAGGCGCCTGCAGCAGGAAAAAGCCGGCGTTACCGACCCGGCAAGGCTCGAAAATCTCGATGCCGAGATCAGAAAACACACCGCCTTCATGAGCAAATATATCGCTCGTGATAACACGGTCGCTGACCTTCTGATAAAAGAAACTGCGGCCCGTGAAAGCCAGAAAAGCCAGAAAAGCCAGAAAAGCCAGAAAAGCCAGAAAAGCCAGAAAAGCGGGCGCGATAAACGTGCCGATTCAGGCCTGAACGAAGGTGATTATGAGCGCAAGTCTTCGACTCTGGTAGAAGAATCGCAGCAGCGCAATGCCTCAAAACAGGCGATCAGGGGCGAAGCCGCCGTCGGCGCCATGAATGAACAGCTGGCGGTCAAGGCGACCCGCCGGGTTAATGACGCCATTGCCGGTCTGGCAACTGCCGACGACAATAAAACCCGGGCCGGCGAAATAATCGCCGCAAATCTGAAGAAGCTTCCGGTTGCCCGACAGACTCAGGCGATTGCCGATCTAGAGGTGAAATACGGCGAAACAATGGCCAAAAGTGTCGCCGGCGAACTTAAAAAACAGCAGCAGACAAAATCGACCGCAGGCGATCGACCCGGCCCTGCGGTGAACTCAGGTCGAAAGCAGAGTATCTGTGCCGGACTCGGTCTGGTCAGTACCGCCCTGAACGTGCGTAATCAGTATGCCGAAGGCAAAAGCACCACCGAAATTCTCTGGAACATGTCTTTTGCCGGCGACCTCGAAACGGTCAGCCGCGAAACTTCTGATTATACCGGTCGTGAAATCGAGAGACTCCGGCAGAAATACCGTGCTGCCGGCGAAGACCCCGAATCGACAGCCACGAAGCTGAAAATTCTGGCTGAAGCATCGATCAAGGGCACGATTCACGGTTCGCTGACCGGCAGCTACGAACTGTTTAAAACAGCTTCAAAGGGGGTTGCCGGCGCGGCGCTGACTGCCGGCGATTCGGCGCTTTTTCTTGTCGGTGAAGCTCTCGATACCGGCAATGTTCTCGATCAGGCGCTGGCTGAGATGAAGGCCCAGAACATGGAACAGTCGGTGCAGAATGCGAAAGCCGCACGATTTGGCCGCCAGGCCGTGTCTGAGCTGAAACGCCTGGCAGCAGAAGCCGGGTCTCTTAAATCGTTTCTCGAGCAGAATGTTCGATCAGCACGCCTGTTTTGCCGTGATGCCGATAGCCGGCTCTACGAACTGGCTTCTCTGATGCGTCAGAGAACCGAAGCTGGTGAAATTGCCAAAACTGTCAATCTGCCCGAACTGGAAAAAGAACTGCTTAAAAAAATCGCGGCGGCCGACCGGGAAATCGCCGTTCTGAATCAGCAGGCGGAAGCTGCCCTGAAAACACTGCAGGGTGATGAGCCCGGCGCGGCCGAGAAGACCGCCAGAGCAATGCGTGGTGCCGCTGATCAGCAGCGTTCACAGCTTGAGTCGATCGGGGCTGAACTTGAAAAAATGCTCGGAATCGTTGCCGGGCCGGATGATAAAATGCTGCGCGAAACGGCCGCTGCCATCAGCGCGCAACTTATCGAGCAGAGCGAGAAGGCGAAGACGAATGCCGAATCCATGCGGAAAAACGAAGCTCTGTATAAAAAGGCCCTGGCCGACTTCGACAGTCTGAAAAACCGGCTAGAAGAGGCTGAGAGCTTTTTTGCCGATAAGCGTCAGGCCAACGAAGGCGACTGGATGGTTATCAAATCCGACATCAGGCGGATCGCCCGGCCGGATGGCCGCATGCCGGAAGACTTTTTCGCCGAGGTCGGAACGCTCGAGCGCCTGCCGGACAAGATTAAAAGCGATATTGCCCGGCTTAAAATCCCGGCCGGCAGTTCAGATGCCATTGCAGAAAGTCAGCCCGAAAACGAAGAGCGGGTGGTGAAGCTGGCATCTTCGCTTCAGGCCGCCACAGATGCGCTGAGCAGGTTATATGCGGCGATCAAAAAAATTGAAGCCGCCGCTGTGCCGCCGCCGAAGCAGGCGTCTGATGTCAGAATCAATGCCCCCCGGAATGCCTTCGTCGGCGATTCGGTGCAGTTCAGGGCCGATCTGCCGGCGGCAGTTTCTGTCGGTCTGAGCGTCGGTGCGAGCGTCAGACCTGCTGTCAGGTTTGATCCATACGATGGTCATGACCCCGAATCCGTTGAGGGCATGATGGCTCTGCAGGCGTATAAGCGGGCCTATGAGGCCGGGCAGGCCGAAGAGTATGTCGCGGAAAAAACTGGTCAGAAACCATCTGGCGCGAGTGTGCCGGTGTTTGAATGGTTTTTTGACGACAACAGCGGCGCGGGCAATAACAGAGGTAACCCCATCAGCCATGTTTTCGCCAACCCCGGCTCTTATAATGTTCTGGTGAAGGTTTACGCGGCAAATAATTTTTCAGCACCGCTGGCAGCCGGAAAAACCCTGATCAACATTGCAGCTAGAGAGCCGCAGGTCAAAGAACCGCCGCCGTCACAGCCGACCGGAGAAAAACTGCTGCCCTGCGGTCATCGCCCGGGCGAGTGCCCGAACCCGAAGCCGCTCAAATGCATGCTGCACTCAGGAGAAATCAGCACCCGTTAACAGGGTGACAGAGCACTAGCGGCCGGGTGCAGCTTTATTTTTCGCAGTTTTTTCAAGCTTCTGGCGGTTTTCTGCTTTTCTGAGGGCCATGTTGAGCTCGGTCTTTGTGTAGCCGAACTTTTTCATCAGAGTATCGAGATACTGCTGCTCTTCGGGCGAAACTTCGCCGTCGGCCATCGCCATGCTGACGGCGGCTTCGAAGAGTTCTATTGCTTCTTTGCGGGTTTCGGGTTCAGGTATGAAAAGCTCACCCTGACGCATCGATTCAACTATGCCATCGAGCATATTTTCGGGCATTGCGAAACGGGCGGCGAAATTTTTAAGCAGGTTCATTTCGGCAGGGTCGATCTTGCCATCGGCAAGCAGCATCTTTGCCGCCATCGACACCATGTCGCGGCCGGATCTGACGTTTTTCTGCTCTGCCTGCTCTCTTTTGACTTCGATGACGACCTTTTCCATCAGCTGACGCTTGCGGGCAATAATGTCGATGTATTCCTGACTTTTCTCGTTGATGGTTTTTTCGAGAATCCATTCGCTGCCGTCATTCAGAATAGTGTTGCAGTAATTACAGCTGATGGCGAAATTTGAGGTCAGCGGGCCGCCGCACTTACGGCAGTGGGCGCTGCTGAGGGTGCTGTTTATATTGGTTTTCATGCCTTTCTGGCGCACAAGAACCAGAACATCGCGGCGCGGCCGGCTGAAACGGTGCAGTGCCGGTTCGCGGCCTTCGGGAGTGATTTCAACTGGTATGCCGCTCCAGACAAGCAGCACGTAAAGGCGCTCAACCTTGTCGGTTAAGGTAATCGCCTTGAGGGTGGCCGAGGCAAACGAAACGTTCTCCATGTATGAGTAGTTTTTTACGCCTTTGAGACCGAATTTAAAGAATTCGCAGGCTTTTTCGGTGGCGAAACGCAGCATTGGTTCCATGATGCGTTTGCGTTCTACCAGTCTGAGCATCCAGAAAATGACGGCCGAGCGGTCTTCGACCTGCTGAATGGTAAAGCCAGGATCTGATGCGACGAGATCGTTCCAGCCGGGCACCAGGCGCGGGTTGGCGTATTCCCATTCGCAGGCCTGCGTGATCTGCGAAAGCACCCAGTCGTAATGACCGGAGCGGATGAACGATGAACAGACGGGGCAGACGGTTGCCTGGCCGATTTCGATCGGATTGCCGCAGTTCGGGCAGTTGCCTTCAAGCAGGCCCGGCTTCTGCAGAGTTTTGGCCGATGGGCGGCGAATGAACGACCAGAATTCGCTGATTGCCTGGTTCTGGTTTTCGGCATTGAGAGTCTCGCCGGTGACGATGTCGATCGCGGTTTCGACCGCTTCAGCGGTTACCAGAACGTGCACCTCGTCGAAGCTGCCATCAGAGGTGACGCGGGCGATCTGCACCGTCTGAATCTTCACTTCGGGACAGCTGAATTTGACGCCGGCTTCCTTCTGCTCTTCGACCCGGCAGCGGAACTGCTCGTAAAGGGCGTCAGAAACCATCGCCTGAATCGTTTCGATTTTGTGGTCGTAACAGGCCTGATGAATTTTTTCGAAGGCGACGCAGAATTTGTCGATGAAAGCTTCGGGGCTGAATTTCGGGTCGCGCTGCCTGATCGCCGCAATTGCCCGTTTAATTTCACTCTTCTCCTGAATTTCGAGCATTGCCGAAAGAACGCCACGGGGCCGGCCGGTCGGCTGCAGGGGCACCTCTTCGTCATCCGTTATTCCGAGACTGGCTTCTTTTACCTTTGACCAGCTGTCGGCCAGCGCTTCGATTTCGGGGCCGATGATCGACCACAGGTCTTTTTTAAGCAGGTTGGTGGCCGGTGCGGTCTTTTTCTGCTGTGTGCTGCTGAGGCGCGACAGAATTCTGACTTCGCGGCCGGCATAGCGACTCTGCAGGGCATTGTTCGCTCTGATGGCGAACAGGTGACACATCGGCAGCATCAGAATGAAAATTGCCGGCTTCTGCAGAAAATACCAGCTGCCGGCGATCAGCATAAGCCCGATCAGCGTCAGCCCAGCGTTGCCGATGCGATTCTGATGCCAGAAAAAGACCGGCGTGACAAAGGCCGGCAGCATGATCAGCGATTCAAGCGGGGCGATGAAAAAGTAGAAAAAACAGAAAAACAGTGAGGCGCCATACGCCAGATAGACGATCGGTTCGAGCCGTTCTATCGCTCTGACGATTATAAAGCCGATAATCAGAAAAAAACAAAGAAATGAAACGTCGGGCGAAAAATAATGGGAGTATGACTGCGGCGGGCCTTTCAGCTCAAACACCGAAACCATCGTCGGCACAACGAAATCATCGGTGATCGTCTCGAAATAGTAGGCCATGAACGCCGCCATCATCAGCGTCATGACAAAAAATATGTAAAAGGATTCTTTTTCAATTTTCATGACATCGTTCCTGCCGGATTGTTTTCAGTTAATTTTTGTGTTTTTCCCGGGTAATGAAGGGGGAAATCAGCTTGCGAATCTGGTCTATCTGAACAGGTTTGAAGATGCAATCATCCATGCCTGCGCTGATGCAAAGCTCTTTATCCTGTTCGACGGCATTGGCGGTCAAAGCCACGATCTGTGAGCGATGCCCCTTTCTGGCTTCGACTTTCCTGATTTCCGCGGCCGCCTGGTAGCCATCCATTTCAGGCATGAAGCAGTCGAGAATGATCAGATCGTAATTTTTGTCAGCCGCCATCTGCACGGCTGCAAGGCCATTGGCGGCAGTGTCTGGTTCGAAGCCGAGCTGCTTGAACAGCAGACAGATTACTTTCAGATTAATGGCAACGTCGTCGGCTACAAGAATTGCCAGTTTTGGTCTTTCAGCGGCAGATTCACTGCGGTTTTTCGAGATTTCAAGCACTGCTGCGGCTTCTTTTTCAGAATGCAGAACCCTTTCGGTCTGCTTTGCTATCGCAAGCGGCAGAGTGAACCAGAAGCAGGAGCCTTTATCAGGAACACTTTCGACGCCGCACTCGCCACCGATAATTTCTGTGAGGCTTTTCGCGATCGACAGGCCGAGACCGGTCCCTTCCGCTTTTCTGGCCGAGCTCATTGCCAGCTGGGAAAATTTTCTGAACAGCTGTGACTGCTTTTCCAGAGGAATGCCGATGCCGGTGTCGCGAACGCTCAGTTTCAACAGAGCTTTTGTTTCGGTTTTTTCAAGGCACGCAACTTCGACCGTGACTCCGCCCTCGCGCGTGAACTTGATGGCATTGCTCATGAGATTGAGAAGAATCTGGCGGATACGGATGGGATCAGAGATGAAAATTCTGGGAATATCGTTAGGATAAGCGCTTCTCAGAAAAATGCCCTTGCTTTCAGCGCTTTGTATGAGCAGCTTGCGGCAATCATCGAGCAGGGTTTCAAGTGAAAAGGGCTCGACTTTGAGAGACATCTGACCCGCTTCAATTTTCGAAAAATCGAGAATGTCATTTATCAGATCGAGAAGAATAGTCGCCGAAGAATGAATAATCCGCAGGTATTCACGCTTTTCTTCGTCGGCTTCGGTTTCGAGTAACAGACTGACCATGCCGAGTACGCCGTTCATCGGGGTTCTGATTTCGTGGCTCATCGATGCAAGAAAATCGCTTTTGGCAATGTTTGCCGCTTCAGCCGATTCTTTGGCCTGCAACACCTCTTTTTCGGCTTTGATACGCTCGCACATGCGCCACGATGACTGCAGCAGCAGAGTCAGCTGCAGAACATCGGTCTGGTTGTATTCAGCCTCTTTATTTGCCACTCCGACAACGCAGACGATCTGCTCGTTGTCGAAAATCGGTAATGTCAAGAAGCGCTTGAGCTGAACATGGCCCTTCGGGTAGCCCTTTTTAAGGGGGTGCTGGGCTGCAAAGTCATTGACGATAATCGGCTGCCGCTGTCGGACCGCTTCGCCCCATATGCCGGTTTTTTCGAGTTCGTAACAGGTCTGGGGGTTAACGATCGAGCATTCATGCATGACATCTTTTGACCAGGAATTCAGGATAAATTTTTGGTTTTGTTCGTTATAAAAATAAATATAGCCAATACGGCTGCCGGTAAGCTTTACCGCTTCTTCAAGCGTGAAATCCATGAGATTCTGAATGTTGCGGTCACTGAACTGAGAAACTCTCAACAGACTGCTCAGACGTTCATGGCTTATTTTCAGGTCCATTTCGATGTTCTTGCGCTCGGTAACATCGAAACAGTAGCCAATGTAACCGGCAAAGTTCCCTTCAACGTCGATGAACGGGCAGCCGATATCGAGAATCCAGCGAAATTCGCCATCATGGCGGCGCAGCCTGTATTCCATTTCAAAAAACTCGCGCTTTTTAAAGGCAGACAACCAGATATTGACGCAGCGGTCAAAATCTTCTGGGTGAACGCCACTGGCCCAGCCATTACCCATTTCCTGCTCCATCGTGCGGCCGGTGAATTTCAGCCAGGTGTCGTTAAACCAGTCACACATGGCGGAGGTATCTGACCGCCAGATAAGCGCCGGCGCCTTTGACAGAATGTCGAGGTAGTGCGGGCGGTTTTTTTCCAGCAGTTTTTGAGCCCTGGCGTGTTCTTCCATTTCTGCCGTCAACCCGCAGGCTCGGTTTTTTACGTTCTGTTCAAGCTCTTTTTTGCAGGCCTGGAGCTCTTCAACAGCGGCCCGCAGACTTGCCCTGGTCGATTGAAGCTCGATTTCAAGATTTTGCATCTGCTGGCGCAGATAAGCAGGCGAGTCGAGGTCTGTGATCCCTTTAGCTTCGGGGTGTTCCTGAACCTCCCCGATCTTATCAAAAGGCTTGTCTGTCATAATGTATGGCCAACCTTTCAAAAGCTTTTGGGTGGAGCGCCGTTTATTGCCAGTTATTGACAAAGTATAACACGTCTGGAAATTTTTGTTCGCCAACATATTTTCATAAAAATTTGTTACACTGACCATGCTGCCGGCATACAGGAGAAAAAAATGAAAGCTCTTATGTGGTTCAGGCGCGATCTGCGCATTACCGACAACCGCGCGCTCTTTGCAGCCTGCGAAAACGGCTGTGAGACAACTGCTGTTTATGTGGTAACCCCGCAGCAGTGGCAGCAGCACGACGAATCAGCCGGCAAGCTCGCCTTCTGGCAGGCCTGTCTGCAGAAACTCGAAGCAGACCTGGCAACTCTGGGAATCGGGCTGCGGTTGCTGACTGCCCCATCTTTTTCTGAAGTGCCCCAGGCCCTGCTGCATCTGGCAAAGAGCATCGGCGCCACCGACCTTTATTTCAACAACGAATATGAGTTTAACGAAAATGTGCGCGACGATGCGGTGCTGGCTGCTTTTACCGCTGCCGGCATTGAATTACACCGATTTGACGACCGGGTTCTGCTGCCGCCCGGCAGCGTTATGACCGGCAGTGCGAGCTATTACACGGTTTTTACGCCATTCATGAAAGCCTGGCTGAAAAAAGCTGCTGAAGCAGATCTTTCGCCGTTACCGGCCCCGCAGCCACAACCAAAGCCTATAACCTCGTCTCTTGTCGCTGATAAGCCTGCCAGTGCCGCCTGGTATTGCGATTCTGTCTGGCGCAGCGACCTGTGGCCGGCCGGCGAAAAGGCGGCACAGCAGATGCTGCAGAAGTTCGCCGCCGGCAGGGTAGGGGAATACCATGAGAAACGTGATTTCCCGGGCGTAAACGGTACCAGTCTGCTGTCGCCTTATCTTGCGGCCGGAGTTCTGTCGCCCCGGCAATGTCTGGCAGCCTTGTCTGGTGGTCAAAAAAGGTGGCCGGTCGAGGGCTCCGGTGCCTGGGTCTGGCTGTCTGAGCTGGTATGGCGTGATTTTTATGCGCATGTTCTTGTCGGGTTTCCGCGCGTCAGCCGCGGGCAGCCGTTCAAGCTGCAGACAAAGGCCCTGCAGTGGAACTACGATTTCGAAAAGCTCGAAAAATGGCAGAATGGACAGACCGGCTTTCCGATCGTCGATGCCGCCATGCGCCAGCTGCGGCAGACCGGCTGGATGCACAATCGGCTGCGCATGATCGCTGCCATGTTTCTCAGCAAATATCTGTTCATCGACTGGCGGCTCGGCGAAAAGTTTTTTATGCAGTATCTGCTCGACGGCGACCTGGCCGCCAACAACGGCGGCTGGCAGTGGTCGGCTTCGACCGGCACCGATGCGGTGCCCTACTTTCGCATTTTCAACCCGTTCAGCCAGAGCAGCCGTTTCGACCCGGAAGGCACTTTTATTCGCAAATTCTGCCCCGAGCTTGCCGAAGTGCCGACCCCGGCGCTGCATGACCCGAAAAAGCTGGCCGCCGCAGTAAAATCATTGAATATCGATTACCCGCCTCTGCTCGTCGACCCGCAAAAAGCCCGGCAGCAGGTAATGGCGGCTTTTAAAGCCATCGGGCAGGCATGATAAAACAGCCGCCGTATCAGATGCGGCGGCTGTCTGCTCGGGCTGCGGAAAGAAAAATCAATAGGCCTGTTTATGCACATCGATGACGGCGCGGCCCGACGGGTCGGCCATGTTTTTGAATTTCGCATCCCATTCGAGCGCGGTCGGTGTCGAGCAGGCGACTGATTTCCAGTGCGGAACACAGCGGACTGCATGCTCGCTCGGAAAATGCTCTTCAAAAATCGACCGGTAATAATAGGCTTCTTTGGTCAGCGGCGTATTAACCGGGAATCTGAAAGCGGCATTGGCAAACATCTGGTCGGTCACCTCATGCTCGACGTGCGCTTTCAGGCTGTCGATCCACGAATAACCGACACCGTCAGAAAACTGCTCTTTCTGCCGCCAGGCCACTTCGTGCGGCAGCATGCCGCTGAAAGCTTCGCGCAGCAGCCGTTTTTCGATTTTGCCGTTGCCGCACATCTTGTCGACAGGGTTCAGGCGCATCGCCACATCGAGAAATTCCTTGTCGAGAAATGGCACGCGGGCTTCGACGCCCCAGGCTGCCATCGACTTGTTGGCGCGGTTGCAGTCGTAAAGGTGCAGGGCAGAGAGCTTGCGCACGGTTTCCTCATGAAATTCGCGGGCGTCCGGCGCTTTGTGAAAATACAGATAACCACCAAAAATCTCGTCAGAGCCTTCGCCCGAAAGAACCATCTTGATGCCCATCGCCTTGACATAGCGCGCCATCAGATACATTGGCGTCGAAGCGCGAATCGAGGTTACGTCATAGGTTTCGATGTGGTAGATGACGTCGCGTATGGCATCGAGGCCTTCCTGAACCGTGAAATGAATCTGGTGGTGAATGGTTCCGAGGTGATTGGCGACCTTCTGAGCGGCGGCCAGATCGGGCGAGCCTTTGAGGCCGACCGCGAATGAATGCAGCTGCGGCCACCAGGCTTCAGACTGACAGTCGTTTTCAATGCGCCGTGCCGCATATTTTTTGGTGATTGCTGAAATGACCGAGGAGTCAAGACCGCCGGAAAGCAGAACGCCATAGGGCACGTCGCACATCAGCTGGCGCTTGACCGCTTCTTCGAGGGCACCTCTGAGATCTTCAAGACAGGTCTGGTTGTCTTTTACCGCATCAAAGCTTTCCCAGTCACGGGTGTAATAGCGCTTGAGCTCGCCATCGCCGCTCCAGAGATAATGCCCCGGAGGAAAAACTTCTATGGTCTTGCAGACAGGCACGAGAGCCTTTAATTCAGAAGCCACGTAGAAATTTCCGTGCTCATCGCGGCCGGTATAGAGCGGAACGATGCCGATGTGATCGCGGCCGATCAGGTAGGCATCTTTTTCTGCATCGTAAAGAACGAAAGCGAATATGCCGTTGATATCATCGAGAAAGGCCGGGCCTTTTTCTTTGTAGAGGGCGAGAAGAACTTCGCAGTCTGATTTTGTCTGAAACTGAAAATCGACTTTGAGGTCTTTTTCAAGTTCCTTGTGGTTGTAGATTTCACCATTAACGGCGAGAACGTGCGTTTTTTCAGGGTTATACAGAGGCTGGGCACCATTGCCGGGGTCGACGATCGACAGACGTTCGTGCACCAGAATCGCGCGGTCGGAAGTGTAGATTCCAGACCAGTCGGGGCCGCGATGCCGCAGCTTTTTCGACATTTCGAGGGCGGTCTTTCTCAGGGCGGTGGCGTTGGATCTGATGTTCAGAATCGCAAAAATAGAGCACATCTGTGTGAACCTCTTTTATTTATGGGTGCCCCGTATTGGGGGGTATCCGGCCGGACTTGAGGACGCCATATAATACAGGAGGCGGCACCTGATTACAATAGGTTTCAAGCGGAGATTTCTGTCAGATCGGCCGCTGGCATGCTTTGGCTGCTTCTGCGCCTTGCCTACGCTTCGAAAAGGGTTTTGACAATCGCTTTTTCCGGCTTTTCTCGGTCGAAAAGAACTTCGATAGAAGTGCCTGGAATCAGCGCCATTACCGCTGCAGTTTTATGCACCGGCATCCATGACGCAAAGCGTTTGCCATCATATTCAAAGGCGAATTCGAGACGGCCGCGGTCACGCACGATGCGCAGACCGGTAACTACAGCCCGGGCAGGAATGCCGTGTTCGAAAAGCCGGGCGATGTGACTGATGCGGTCGGCAAGAGTCAGAGCAAAAGTTGCTGAAATCAGGAGCGGCAGCCATGACGGAAGATGCGCTGCACCTGGCCGCAGATACGGGAAAGCATAATGGATGCCCCAGATGATCGGGATTCCTACAGCTGAAGCCAGCGCTGGCCAGTCGTTGAGAATGATCTTTTTGATGCTGTAATTCATTGTTTTTTTCCGGCGGTTTTCTGAGAATTCGCGTCTCGAATCAGATTGCGGCAGGTTTCTTCAAGCAGTTTGAAGCTGGTATAGCCTTCTGATGCAAGAAAATGCCCGGCATTTTCGACGACGACGAAGCTGGCGCCAAGCTTTTTACTGACGCTTTCCGACATGCGCAGCGGCACGGCCAGATCGTTGGTCGAGGCAAAAACGTAAGAAGCGGCGCAGCGGCTTTTGAGAATGGCATAGTCGGGGTTGGCGGCCGTGAATGAGTCCATGACCGGCCGGTTCGGCAGCTTCTCGTCGAACGGGGCAACCAGGCAGAGGCCGCTTATTTCCCCGGTATAGATGTGTGAGAGAAATTGCAGCAGAGTGATGCAGCCGAGGCTGTGGCCGACAAAAAATGCCCGCTTCTGCGCGGTTACTTCGTTTTTAAGGTGCGCGAGCCATTTTTGCAGGTCGGGCGTCGAAGATTCGGGCATCGCCGGAATACGAACCTCGACGTTTTTCTGCTGAACCGCTGTCTTAAGCGACTGAAACCAGTGATTGCACGGTGCGGCGGCAAAGCCGTGAACGATATAAACGCTGCTCTTAACGCCTTCTGAGCCATTCATTGTTGAATCCTGCAAAAAACAAATTCAAACATCTGAGCACCCGACTGATAGATCGGGCCGTTGAACCGGTAAATCGATTTTAATCTACAGTCACCGATGTCAGGCCGGTCAGATTTCTTCTTCGGTCAGCACTTCGATGCCGTTTTTCAGAAGCAGGTCAGCCGCGAAGCCGTTGCCGTCGACCAGCCGGCCCGAAAAAGTGCCGTCATAGACCTTGCCCTTGCCGCATGACGGCGATTTCGCCTTGAGAATCGCCCGCCGGCAGCCATACTCTCTGGCCAGAGCGAGAATGATTTCGGCGCCGCGGGTGAACTGCGCCGTCACATCGGTTCCGGCTTTGCTGAAGACTTTGCCTTCTCTGATCTCTGAAGGCAGGCGCGGCGTCGTCAGACCGCCCAGCTGTTCAGGGCAGACAAGAATTGTCTTTTCGTTCTTGACCAGTTCCTTGATTTTTTCATAGCCCTTGGCCTGCCCGTCAAAGCGACAGGGCACGCCGGCCAGACAGGCACTTACAATAATCATGTTAACCTCATTTGACACGGTGGCATTCATCCTGACCGGTCATGCCAGCCGGAATATCGGCATCCTCAAGATTTTTCCAGGAATTTTTCAGGTGGTCAGGGCTGATAGTCTCATAGATGACTTCCATGCGGTTGAGCGCTCCCGACGAAATTTTCACCCGCTGCATGGTCGTCCTGATCTGGCCGTTTGCACCGATCGAACCTTCAGCCAGATGGGCGAAGTCACTGTTAACATACAGCATTGAAAAAGCTTTTCCATCCTGCACGATAAATGACTGCCCCGGGGCATTGCTCCGCCAGATGCCGGTAAGGGAAAAATCTTCGCCGGCCGGTCTGAGCTGAACCGCCTTCTCAAAGCTTTCGCTGGCCTTAGACCAGTTCTTGCTCTGAAATTCACTGATGCCTGATTTCAGGTGTTTCCTGAATTCTGCAAGGCCGGCAGAGATTGTCTGGTTGTCGGTCTGTTGACCGCTGTTTTCATCTAAGGTGACGCTGGTATCCGGGTCTGCTGCAGATGCTCCGGTGGCTGCACCTTCATTGTTTGCGGGAATCTCTTTATTGATCGTGTCAGCCGGGCCTTTGACTTCGGCAGGCGGGTTTCCCTTTTCAATCCAGGCATATTTGTAACTGGTGCGATGAACAGTCGGGTATGACTTGATTCTAAGATAGAGAACCTTCTGCGCTTCGCTGCCATTCGGAACTGTCCAGTCGTGACCTGCGCGGGCAGAGCGGTCACCGGTGCCGATATTCAATGATATGAGATTCTCGCCCTGGCCTTCTTCCAGATTCGGGCCTGGGTCTGTAGAAAGTACGCTGTAGACGACATTATGCCTCAGGCCCCATGGGGCAAGGCCATTTTCAATTGTGTCGGTTTCTACGCTAAGGTGGAGTTTCTGCCCGGGAACCAACGCGCCGGCCGGAATTGTCCAGGAAGCTTTGCATTGAAATTTCTGCCCTTTTTCCCTGAGCGGGGAATCCTGTGAAAGCATGATTTCAAGAATCGCTCCTGCACCGCTTCCTGACGAAGTATAAATCCAGGTGTCATTATCAGCATTTTTGCCGTTATAGGTTTTGGTTTCGATAAACTGCCAGTATCCTTCGGCAGCAAGCATCGGTGTCACGAGAAGGAAAATGGCCAGAAACATGCACAAAATCGACTTCATTTGTTCATCTCCAGAGAAGTTTAAGAGTATCGGCCTTTATTCTATCAGGAGTTATTTTTAGCGGCCTGAATCATGAGTTCGGGAAATCCGGTGGCGGCATCCATTTTTCTCGAAAAAGACCATTCAGGAAGTATTACCAGGAGGATTTCGGCAGTGGTATCGATGATGCAGCCGTAGCTGACATGCGCTCCGGTCACTTTTCCTGATTCATCTGCGACCGAAATATGCAGGTGGGCTCCGTCAGGCGCAACAGACCCCATAAGAGTCAGTATTTCGAAATTGCCCGGAAAAATTTCGGGCTGATCCTGGTTTGCCTGTCTCAGGCAGGCGGGTTTGAGGCTGCCGATGCCGGCAATGACGAAAGCCGCCTTGCCGCCGATTCGGCTCAGCGCCTGTTCTACGCCTTTGCGCAGATCGTCGCCAGGTAAAAGTCTTATTGGCAGTGTTTGCATTTTTTTATGGGCAATGCCTGCAACTTTGCACAGGCATTGCCAGATATCCTTATTTTATAAGAGCGGCGAGGCCGCTGAGGTTCATCTGAGCGATATAAGCGTCGCACACTTCGGGTTCGCCGGTGACGGTGACGTAGAAGTGATGAATCTTTGTGGCAGCGGCCGGTTTACGCTCAACGTAGACGGCCATGGTTTCTTCGTAGGGTTTGTTGACATAGGGGCCGAAGAAGAGAACGGTTTCGGCTTTGACATCGTCGTGTTTGTCGCGGCGAATGGCGAGGCTGGCACCGGCGGGCGTCGGAATCACCTTGTAGGGGTGGAAATCAGAACCATTGGCATTGACAGCGACTTCGACCGTCAGAGATTTTGCTTCGAGGTCCTGGGTTTTCTTCTGCAGTTTGTTCATGCTGCTGTTGCCCTGCACGGCGGCCTGCATTTTCGCCTGCAGTTCAACGATTTTTGCCTGATCACCGGCTTCAGCGGCTTTCTGCATTTCTTCGCTGAGCTTGGCAAGCTGATCGCTCATGCTTTCGAGACCTTCGGCATCGTTCGCAAGCATTTTGCCGGCTTCCATGCTTTCCTGCATGCTCATTTCGCCCTTGTAGCTGCATGTTACATACATCTGGATCGGAAATTTTTCGGAACCGACGCCGACAGTATTCGGAATGCTGATCTCTTCGAGCTTTTTGGCAATACCGTTCTGCGCATCGGGAAGCAGCCCCGCGATTTTTTTGTGGGTTGCTTCATAGAATGCCTTTTCTTCGGCATTGATGGGGCGTTCAGCGCCGCCGTCAGCAAAAAGAACCCCGGCCATCAGACAAAAAGCGGAAATAAGCATAACCAGTCGTTTCATTGGATTGTGTCCTCACAGTTGTGTATTTAAAGACCGCCGCTAATATACTGCTAACAAAGGTTACAGCCAAGTATTTTTCTTGTGATGCAAAGTAATACGTTGAAGATAAAAATACGAACCGGGCTGCTCCACATTGCTGTGAGGCAGCCCGGTTGCATTAATCAGGGTTACTCGCCGGCGGTGATGGCTTTGAACAATTCTTCAAGACTGAGATTTGAAACGCTGTGGCTTTTGACCCGGTAGCTGGCGAGAATTCTGGCGAGTTCTTCGTCAGAGAAGTCTTTGAGCACCAGTTCGAGTTCGGTGCCGTTGGTGCGCGCCGAAAGAATCGAGGGATGAGCAGGAACGGCTTCGGCTGCCGCTTCAAGCCTGACGACGACTTTTCTGATGCGGCTCGCAAGCTCATCGCGGCTGCAGTCGACGACGAGGCGGCCACGCGACAAAATGAGAACGTGGTCGCAGACGCCGGCGATATCATGCAGTTCATGTGACGAAAGCACTACGGTTACGCCCTTTTCGACAAGTGATTCGATCAGGCTGTTGAGAATTTCGTCGCGGGCGACCACGTCGATGCCGCCGAACGGCTCGTCGAGCAGCAGCACTTCAGGCTCGGCCGCGAGAGCGAAGGCCAACTGCAGCTTGCGGCGCATGCCTTTGCTGAAGGTCGAAATTTTTTGTTCGACATCGATTTTGAACTGCGTCAGGCAGGTGGTGTAGAGATCGTGGTTCCAGCGCGGGTAGAGCGAACTGAAGGTAGTTTCGAGCATGCGGGCATTCATCCAGGTGTAGAGGTGGCAGTCTTCGCTGACGAGCACACAGCTCTGCCGCAGCCTGGCGGCATCGACTTCCGGGTCGAGCCCGAGCGTCGTCGAGCTGCCGGTGGTTGGCTGCTGCTGACCATTGAGAATGCTGAGAAGCGTCGACTTGCCGGCACCATTGCGGCCAAGCAGGGCCACGACACGCCCTTTCCCGATATTGGTGTTGAGGCCTGAAAACACGGTTCTGGCACCGAATGATTTGCTGAGATTGTTGATGGTGATGGTTTCCATATTATTTTACCTCCTGCTGTTCAAGCACCGAATCGAAGATGCTGCGGATCTGAACCCGGTCGAGACCCATGCTGCGGGCGATGGCGATGATTTCGCCGATGTGCTTCGCCATTTCCTGGCGCGCCTGTTTGAGAAGGTCGTCTGAAGATTTCGGCGAGACGTAGGCGCCTTGACCGCGCTTGAAGTAGATGACCCCTTCGTTGGCCAGGTCCTGATAGGCGCGGGCGATGGTGTTCGGGTTGACCTTGAGTTCGACCGCCAGATCTCTGATCGAGGGAAGCCGGCTGTCGGGGCCGAAGACGCCTGCGAGAATCTCGCGCCGCATGCCGTCGGTTATCTGCTGGTAGATCGGAATCGGAGAACTTTCGTTGATGGTAATCATAAGTCGGCCCCCCATTTCTTGAACACCGCTTCGATACTCTGAAAATCCATTCTGCGCACAACACTGACCGCTTCGGTGTCGAGTTCGTAAATGCCGCCTTCGCCGCTCGCCGTTTCGCCTTCGACCATGAAGCGGTTGCCGTTCAGGGCGTAGGGGCCGTTGAAAATCGTGAAACCGTGCACTTTGTTGTTCTGTTCTGAAATGGCATTCAGTTCGCTGAATTCTTTGGTGGTGCCGTCTTTGAGATTGGCGGCAAACAGCTGCCGGCGCACCGGGGGCGCACTGACATCGCTGTAATAGATGAACGCGTGCTCACCGGTCTGGGAAATTTTAATTTTTACCTCGCCAGGGTAGGGGAAGCGCAGTATTTCGCGGGTGCTCATCGTTTCCGGGTCGATTTCGGCGATGCTTTCGGTGCCGGGCGCATACCAGTCGAGCTCGTCCTTGCCGGGGATTTTGGCAATAATGCGGTTGGCGGCGGTGATGCCGATGATCTTTGAATTCGAGGCGATGCAGTTGAAGGGTTTAACCCGGCCGTCGAAGTAGAGAACCTGCAGGTCGTGCATCGGGCGGTCGAGCTCTTTGTTCCAGCGACCGTTGTCGACGACCATGAATTCTGGCCCGGCGCAGAGAATGTCAGAAGCCGGTGAGTTGGGCAATACGATTTTTTTGCCGTCGGGAACGGATACCAGCAGCGTTTTGCCCTTTTCGTGGTCAGAGGCGCCGGCGATATAGACCTTGGCCGGTTTGCTGCGGTCTTTGTCTGGCACGATTACATATTCTGAGAAACCGAAATCTTCGCCGGCGGTAAAGACCACCTTTTCGCCAACGCCTTTTTCGAAGAGGGTGAACTGGGTAATACTGTTGTTGCCCGCTTTGATTTCTTCGGAATAAATGAAGCGGCGGTCGTCAATCAGTCTGAGGTCTCTGGTGTATTCGTCGATGCCGCTAATGAGGGTTTTCAGGATGTTTCCTTCACTGTCCATTATGGCGTATTCTGGACCGCGCAGCAGGCCGAATCTGATTGCCGGAATCTGGGCCAGCACCAGGCCGTTGTTGTAATTTTCCTTGAAGAAATTGCTGTGACGGCTGCCCAGGCTTTTTACCAACCCTGATGTCGTATCCTGAAGAAGAACGCGGCGGCTGTGCTCAGATTCTTCGAAAAGGTAGTCGCTGTCGCCAAAAAAGCGGCCTTCACTGTAGTAGTCTCTGATCATTCTTGGCTGAATGACATCCCAGGACGGTGTTTTGCTGTAAACGCGCCAGAGAATGGTTTTGCCGTCATTCATCGGCAGCCATTGCGCGCCTTCTTTTGTATCGACGCGCCAGAAATGATCGGCGGCAGAGTTGAGCGCTGACCAGCAGACCAGCGAGAGCATGATTCCAGCCAGCAGCATGGTGATGCCCTTCAAACCACGCCAGGGCGAGCTCATGGTGCGGTCGCCGAGAAAAGTCAGCAGTGACAGGCACAGCATGACTGCAGTTGCCAGGCCGGTTGCCATTGTAAAGTTCAGGTTGATAAATGTCGCCTGGGCCCTGAATACAGCGTAAAGAAACGGAGCGATGATCAGGGCCGCAATGGTTGAGAAGCCTGACGGCAGCATCGTGGTGAAGAAGCCGTAAGCGACGATCGTTACCGGCACGCCAACAACGAGGCCCGGGTTGCCTGAAATCAACCGCCAGAGTTCACCGGCGTCGACACCGGCAGCAACGGCAAGTATCACATAGATGGCGTAGAGTGACGTGGTGTAAATGGCGGTGAAGATCAGTTTTGCCGACCACAGGCGCAGGCGGCTGACCGGCAGGGCGGTGAGAAAGCGCCAGGTACCGTTGTTGACTTCTGAACTGATCTGGTGGTTCGCTGCCAGGTAGATGAACAGCGGGCCCTGCAGGATGAAGAGAATTACCATGGCCACGCCCGAGTCGAGCTGGCCGAAGAACGCGGCGGCGAGCAGCGACAGGGCTGCTACCGCGAGAATGATGACGAAGTACATTCTCTGTTCGAGGTAGTCTTTCAAGAGTATCGCTTTCATATTCTGCTCCTTTGTGCTATACAGAGGCATGTAGACTGTTTCAGACTCAACAGCAGACACTACGGCCGTGCACTGTCGCGTGTCGCACTGTTTTGGTGTATCGCTCTACTAATACACTAAACTATTTCCGCAATAACGTCAAGCCCTGATACAAAAAAAGTTTTTTACCAGGCTGTAACCCTCATAAAAAGAGAGGCTTCGGCCTGGTCGCCTGCTGCCCGGAGGACGCTTTTTCGCCGGGTTGGCAAACAAAAATGCCAGACAGGTCGCAAAATCTCAGAATAGCCTGCACAAAAACAGAAGCCATCATTCCGGAGTTCGGAAGATGGTTTCTGACGTTCTGGCGCACAGACCCCGATATCAGGGCAGTTTATTCCTGGGCTTTTTCAATATTGTCGAAACGGGCCGGAACCGGGATGGTTCTGACGATTTCTTCGACGGTGGTGACGCCCTGGGCGACCTTTTCGATGGCGAAGTCATACATGCTTCTGAAACCGGGGGGAAGTGGCAGCAGAGCGGCGCTGCCGGTTTCGCCGAGAGTAATGATTTTGCGCAGTTTCGCATCGATGCGCAGCAGTTCGAAAACGCCGGTCAGGCCGCGGTAGCCTGAGCCGCTGCAGAGATCGCAGCCTTTTCCGTGTCTGAACGGAATATCTTTCGGCAGGCCGGGCAGCAGCTCGAGGGTTTCGGCGTCTGGTTGATATGATTCAATGCAGCCGATGCAGACGCGGCGCACCAGACGCTGTGAGAGAACCCCGATCAGGCCGGCGGCAAGAATGTTGCGTTCGACGCCGAGCGACAATATGCGCGAGACGGCTGAAGCCGCATCGCGTGAATGCAGGGTGGTGAGCACGAGATGCCCCATCTGGGCGGCCCGCACTGCCATGATTGCGGTTTCTTCGTCGCGCACTTCGCCGATCATGACGATATCAGGGTTCTGGCGCATGAAGGCTCTGGTGTAATCGGCAAACGACATCACCGGCGTGATCTGTTTCTGGTTGACCCGCGAAATTTCGTATTCAACCGGGTCTTCGACTGTGAGAATCTTTTTGCTGTCATCCTTGATATGCTCGATAACGGCATAAAGCGTCGTCGTTTTGCCGCTCGAAGTCGGCCCCGACACGAGAATCAGGCCGCCTGGTTCATGCAGCATCGCATGGAAAAGATTGAATTTTTCGTTCGACATGCCAAGTGATTCTAGTTTGATTGTCAGACAGGTTTCGTCGAGCAGTCGCAGAACGCAGTCTTCGCCATACATGCCGGGCAGAACCGAGACTCTGAAGTCGATGCGGCGCGAGCGGCCATCGGGGGCAGTGTAACGCGCGACTATGTGGCCATCCTGCGGCAGGCGCCGGTCGGCGATGTTCAGATCTGACAGAACCTTGATGTGCTGTACGACCGATTGAATGTTTTCAGGGCTCAGCGGCGAGGGAATTTTATGCAGAACCCCGTCGATTCTGTATCTGAGGCTGACGTTGTTGCTGTAAACTTCGAGGTGAATGTCTGAGGCGCGCTGCTGAATCGCAGAGGCGAGCAGGCCGCCGCAGATGTCGACCGGCCTCTGGTCGCGTTCAAAAGTTATTTTCTGGTCGTGGCGCAGAGCGATGCGCTCGCGCACCGGCCCGGCATTGATCGTGGTCTGGGCGATTTCGCTTTCCCTGAAGGCAAATTCAAGAGCCTGATCTAGCTCGTAGGCGTTAAGCTGCACATGCTTGAATTTGAGACCGGTAAGATTCTCGACTTCTTTGATTGCCTGGCCGTCGGCCGGGTCGAGCATGCCAAGCAGCGCCGGGTGCTCCGCACTTGCCGGCTTTTTGCCAATCAGAACCACCTGGTGCTGACGGCAGAAGTCTTCGGGCAGCGTGCGGATAAAATCGCGATGCAGGGTGTAATCGGCCTGGTCAGTAAAATCACGACGGCTGGTCGGCATAGGTTTCCCCCCATTTATCTGTTTACTAAAGCCTAACCTGACTCGACAAATTTCGCAAACTGTAAAAAAACTTTGCCTTCAACTGGGGGTGAAATGCTGGTATACTCGCAGCAGAGCCAAAAGCAGGAGATCTGACCTGATGAGAGATATTATCGCCCTTGCCGGGCGCGAACTGAAGCAGCATAAACGCCGCACTTTCGCAGTGATCATCGGTTATGCGCTCACTGTCGCTTTTCTGGTCATTCTGGCGGCGGTTCTGCTTTATTCGCGCGTCGTTCAGAATATCACGATCGGCGAGGCCGGCACCTATTTTGTCACCTGGCTGCCCGCCTGCGGCGACATCAGTTCGCTCAGCGAAGAAGAACTGGCAAAACTGGCGCGCGGCATTATTCCTGCGGTCTGCAAATCGAAATGCGAGAACTGCACCGGCTGCAACAAAAAGCCGGTCGACATTCTCAACGAGGGCTTCGTCATCAATACCAACGGCACCCGCCTGCTGACGCTCGATCTGGTTGCGAAGATCCGTGCTCTGCCGCTGATTAAAGACGCTTCGGCCTGCCTGATGTTCCGCTTCCGCGACCCGCAGACAAACACAATTTTCGCGGTCGGCGGCATCGATGTGCAGAGCTCTGCTGTTTCGACCAACTGCTGCGCCGCTTCAGATCTGATCGAGGGAAACTTTCTGACCGGCAGCTCGACCGGCCGGGTGCTCGTCGATATCGGCTTTGCCGGTAACCACGGCCTTAAATGCGGTTCGACTCTGGTTGTCGCCAGCGAAACTTTCGAAGTAGCCGGCATTATCAATTCAGGTGCCCGGCCGGTTAAACCCGACGTGATCATGCTGTTCGCCGATGCCGAGAGGGTTATCAACCGCCGTATTCACAACCCGCTCGAAAACGAGGCGAATCTGATTCTGATTGAAAGCCGCGACGCCACCGTGCATGGCAAGGCGCTCGAAGACGTTAAAACCCTGATGAAGGGCGACAGCCTGCTGACCACCGGTTGCTATTTTCCGGCGGCGAAGGCAATCGGGCTGAATACCAGACTGATCTGGGCCTTTATGGCCCTGGTTGCCGCCGCTGCCATGCTGTTCTCGGCACGAATTCAGTGGGCCTCGGTAATCGAGCGGCGGCGCAGCTTCGCGATTCTCAAGGCAATCGGCTGGAACAACCGGGTCATCATTCTGCAACAGCTCGCCGAAACTCTGGCGCAGTCTGTCGCAGGCAGTCTGGCCGGTCTGGTCGCCGGGCTGGCAGTTCTGCTGCTGGTGCCGGTAAACAACCTGCTCGGCATCGACGCCACAATGACCGGGGTGCTCAACCCTGGTCTTTTCGCCGCCGTCGTTGTTTTTGCCGTCACTGCCGGGGTTCTGGCTGGCCTGCTGCCGGTGCTGCTGGTGATCAGACAGCGGCCGGCTGAAGCTTTGCGCCGCATTTAGGCGATTAAATAATGCAGATAAAGGTGAAGTTTATTATGGAGCGGGCAGCCTGGAAGGCTCACCTTGCAGCGGTTAAATATCGTTTGTGCATGATTCAATGATGCTGGAGAGTTGAAAGATGTCTCTGTTACAGGTCGAGAATGTTGCTAAAAGCTTTTTTCAGCGCGGTAACGAGCTGAAAATCTTCAGTGAAGTTTCTTTCGCGGTCGAACCGGGCGAATTGCTGCTGATTTCCGGCCGCAGCGGCACCGGTAAATCGACGCTGCTGAATCTTCTCGGCGGCCTCGAACCGGTCAGCGCCGGCCGTATCGTTTTTAACGGGCGGGTGGTAACCGATCTGAGCATGTCGGAGCTGGCCGAGCTGCGCGCCACCGGCATCGGCATGATTTTTCAGAATTTCAACCTGATTCCGGGCTGGTCGGCCCGCGAAAATGTCGAGGCAGTGCTGATGCACCGCGGCATCAGCCAGACTGAACGACTGCAGCGCTCGACTGCGATTCTAACCGAACTCGGGCTGGGTGATCGCCTTCACAACCTGCCGGCCGAACTGAGCGTCGGGCAGCAGCAGCGCGTTGCCATCGCCCGCACTCTCGTGAATGACCCGGCCATGATTCTGGCTGACGAGCCCACCGGTGATGTCGACCCCGAAACCGCCGACGAAATTCTGCATCTGCTGCTGCCGCGCATAAAAAGTGGCAGAACCGCAATGATCGTTGCTTCGCACGGGCTGTTCAACCCGGCACTGGCCACCAGAACCGCCTGTCTGAAAGACGGAAAGCTGCATCTCTGATATGTCAGACCTTTTAATCTGTGCTCTGCGAGAGCTGAAAAGACGAAAGCTGCGGACCCTCGCCGGTCTGTCAGGTTTTTTTCTCGGCTGTATGCTGATTACCGCCATGGTTCTGATGCTGCAATATGATCTGCAGGCTAAAAACGCGCTGGTAAACTATATGGGCAACAAGTTTCTCGCCTATGCGCCGATGAATCTTATCGGTGCCGGTGATAGCCAGACGGCCAGGCCACTTGACCCGGTTAACGAAGGTTTTTTTACCGAACCCACAGTGGTTACCCGGTTGCTGCCGGCAAACCTGGCAGCCAGCATCGCGAAGATTCCCGAAGTCGGTGTGGTGACGCCGTTTCTCCTCTACCGCTTTAAGAACAGCCAGGACGGCCACGTCTTCAGTATCGGCGGCATCAGGCCGGCAGATGTGCGGGCTTTGCAGGCGACCCTGATTTCGCGCCACGACATCATCAGCGGCGTCTTCTTTCAGCAAAGCGACCGCAACGTCGTTATCGTCGACAAATCATACGCCGACCTCTGGAACCTCAAGGTCGGTTCGGTGGTGAACATCGGCGATACGCTTTTTCCGATCATCGGCATCGCCGGTTCGCATGCCCGCACCGCCCGGGCCGATGTCTACATGAACTGGCCCGATGCCGAAGCCGCCATCAGCCGCCGCCTCAACCGGCCATTGCACAATGAAGCCAATCTTTTTCTCATCGAGGCCGCCGGCGCCGAAACTGTCGCTGTTGCCATGCAGAAGGTGCAGACCCTGATCGAACAGGGCATCACCAATTCAGTTGTCTGCTCGATTCCGGTCGTCAAATTCATGGGGTTGAGCCAGAATACCGTCAATGCTGTTCTGGTAATCGTTGCGGTGCTGGCTGTGCTTTTTGCGGCGAACGCCCAATGGTCAGCCGCTTCTGAACGCGCCCACGAAGTCGCCATTCTCAAGGCGATCGGCTGGCGCGACCGCAGTATTTTTGCCCAGTTCATCATCGAATCGCTGTTGATTTCGCTGGCCGGCGGCGTATTTGGCGCGGGTGCCGGTTATGCGGTGTTCAGATCCATCGCCAGGGTGATGGGTGCACGTATCGACGCCGCCTATCAGGTTGTCGATGTGCCGGTCACGCTTGCCATGCTGATTGTCGCCACCGCACTGGCAGGCATCATCGCCGGCCTGGTTCCTGCTGTCAGGGCGGCGGCGACCCGCCCGGCCGAGGTTTTGCGCGACCTTTAATTTTGGTGGCCGACCGCCTGCTGATACTGATGGATTTTGAAAGCAACTTTCTGGCCGGTGGCAAAAATCTTGGTGTTTTCGGCACCCTTGATGATATTTTTGGCTTTGCTGCGGTCTTTGACGACAAATCCGGACAGGTCATGCGCCCCGAACGAAAAGAGAGCCGGTGCCAGCGGCGTTGACGGGCCAACAATGGTGGTGGCCTGGGCGTTTCGGCTCAGTTCGAGAAGCCTCGGCATGGTTTTATCAATCAGCGTGGAACTGCTGATATAGACGAAATCACTCTCAGGCAGAAGAAATTCAGCGGCGCTCAGGGGGTAGTCATCCTGCTGCGGGTCATGAGCCGAGATGATGCTGAGATCGCAGATCGGTGCCATCAGCTGGGTGATATGCGGAAAATGCCCGATTACCGTCACCTTTTTGCCGCGTATCGTGTTCTGCGACATGATGAACGGGTCGAAAACGCGGTCTTCGATATGCAGCGATTCGCTGATGTTCACCCCGAAGCCGCGGGCCACGTCGATATGATTGTAATAGGCGTTGATTGCAGCCAGGCCGGTGGCGGCTTCGAAAAAATTCCAGGATTTGATGCAGGCGGCCACTTCACGCAGGCTTGCCCCTTCGAGGTTTTTGGTCTGCAGAGGCTTTCTCAGGTCATAGGGGCGCGGCTCGGCGATGCCGAGCCCATTGTTGCTCAAAACACAGGCAAAGCTGGTGCCGCGAAAAATCTCTTCAGCCTTCCAGTCATGCGGAATTCCATCGATCATCCGGTCATACAGTTCCCACATTTTTTAATCTCCCGCTTCGCCCGTTTAGCCAAGCGCATTGCGGCTGATGATTTCACCGTTGCGCAGTTTTTTACGTATCTGAAAAAGCCTGGCATCGAGACGCTCGATTTCTGTCAGACATGATTTTTCCTCTTCAGAGGTGGTAATTATTCCTGAAATCCCGCCGTTTTTTATGATCAGCCGACGGTCGGCACCCAGAGCCAGCAGCGGGTCATGCGTCGAAATGAAGACGATCTTGTCTCTGCTGGCGAGCAGCTCGATGGCCTGGCGGCGATCGATACCGGCATTTTCGATCTCGTCGATGAGCACGATCGGGGAGGTGCTCATGAAAGCCGTGTCGGCAATCATCAGGGCCCGCGACTGGCCGCCGCTCAACTGGGTCAGGCGTGTGTCGAGACTGAAGGCTTCGCCGGCGAGGCTGTTGGCGCAAACGAAGCAGCGCTCGACCGTTTCGTCGATATTGATCGAGTGCCTGCTGCCGGCGTGCATTCTGAGAAAATCATCGACGGTCAGGTCGATGACAAAATTCATGTTCTGGGAAAGCTGCGCCACCAGCCGGCCCTGCAGTTCGATACGCCGCTCGTCGTCGAGATTCTGCCCGTCGAGCAGAATCTGGCGGCCGGTCGGGGTGTCGCAGTTAGCCAGGCATTCGATATCGGCAAGCAGTCGGCTTTTGCCGGAACCGGTCGGGCCGACGATGCTGATAGTTTCGCCCCGGTTGATGGTGACCCGGCAGTTCTCGGGTTCGCCGGCTTTGCCGTGCCCGCCGATGATGGTGATGCCTGCGATTTCTGGCCCGGCGGCGTCAGAGCGGCCGACGAAAACATTGAGAAAATCGCAGAATTCGCGCTGAATTGCGTGGCGGTCGAGGCCGAATTCCGAAAGGGTTTCAGGGTCGGTTTTTTCGAGTGCCTGGTGCAGGGGCAGGCCACGCTCGATGTTTTCGATTCTGAGGTTTGTGAAAAAATTCTGGCAGACCGGGTATTTTGCGATAATTTCGCCGACCGGCACGGTTAAAACCATATACAGGGTATCTGTGTCACTCATGGTTTTTTGAATTCCATTCTTTTCATGGTGCCCATCTGATATTCATTGCCGATGCGGATTTCGCCGGTACAGTATGAACAGACGGCGGCCGGGGTGGTGAAACGCAGTTTCAGATCGCGCAGGGTCTGAATGTTTCGGGCTTTCGCGGCATGGCTGGCAAGAATCGTGGCTCCCTGGCCATTTATGCCGTTAACGAAAATCACCCGGGCGGCGGTATTGACCTGGCGGATATTGAAGGCGAACACTTCTCTTTCAGCCTGAGAAACGATATCGCCTTTGGTGACCACGACGATATCGGCCATTTTCAGCATCGGGCCGATTTTTCTCGGGGTGTTGATGCCGGCAAGGTTGTCGATCACACAGATCGCCATAATGCCATGAATATACGGCGAACAGCGGTTACACAGACCGGCACTTTCGGTGATCAGATATTTGAAACCTGCGCTCTGCCCCCATTCAACCGCCGCTTCGATATTGCTGACAAAAAAGTGGTCGGGGCAAAGCTTGCCAGAAAAGCCGGTTTCTACTCTGATGCCCCGCTCTTCATAGCGCAGGTGATCGAACGAAGTGAGGCAGTCGAACTTGACGACCCCGACGTCGCTGGCGGCAATCTGCATTGCCTCGATGAGTTTCAGGATTACCGAGGTTTTTCCTGAAGAGGGTGGGCCGGCTACGGTTATCAGCTGCATTATGGGTTTCCTGGTGAGCTGTCAGTGTTCTGGCGCGCGTATCTTTACTAAAACAAATTAGCAACTCCGGCCGGCAAAAGTCAACGTTTAATAGTGTAATGCTTTGCTTTTGCTGAATTCTGTTATATATTTAAAACTACTCTGCACGACTGGTGGTGAGAAATATAATAACCGATTTTTTGAGTATTCTGCAGGCCGGTGGGCCGATTATGTACCCGTTGACTCTGGTTGGCGTGTTCATTTTCGCTCTTGGTGTCTATCAGACGGTCTGGCTGACGATCTGGACCCTGTGGTCAGACCGCTATTCGTGTGCCGGCGCTCCGCGCTGGGCGCGCAAGGCTATCGACATGGCGAAAAGCCGCAAAGGGCTTGCCGGGCTTTCGCTGCTCGAGTCGATCGAACTGTGTTTCTCGCGCATGGAAGACTGCCTGACGCGGCGCGTACCCGCGATGCGCTTTCTTGCGCAGATAAGCACGCTGATGGGCTTTCTCGGAACCGTAACCGGGATGGTCAAAGTATTTAATACGGTCGCCAGGCTTGGCATGGTAACGCCTTCAGACCTCGCCGGCGGCATTCATGAAGCTTTGTTCACCACCGTTTATGGCCTGATGCTGGCGCTGATCGCCTGGGGTTTTACCTATGCGGTCGAGGCACTTGCCCGCCGGCATCTGCGTCAGCTTGAAATTCTGGTATTTCACGAGCTTGAAATCGGTGCCGATGCCGCAGAAGCTGCGCCGGTCGCGGCTGGTCCCGATAAAGTGCCGGCGGGTAAAAACTGATGGCCCTGCGCAGAAATAATACCAAAGAGGGCTTTGCTCTCGATCTGACCTCGTGTTCAGATATTATTTTTACTCTGCTGCTGTTTTATATTCTGACGCAGAATTTTCTGCCGCAGACGCCTCTTGAGCTGCCGGCGATTTCTTCGCAGACCCAGGGCAGCACAAGTGCGCAACGGATCGAAGTTGCGCAGAATGGTCAGCTCAGTCTGAACGGCGCGGCCATGGCCGCCGACGCGCTTGTGCTGCAGATCGGCGAAAAGCTTCGCAATGCCAGCGATACCCAGATAATCATCTATGCCAGCCGTCTTTCGCCGGCTGGCGTCTCTATCGAGCTGCTCGACAGACTGCGACAGGCCGGCATCACCCGTGTTGCCTTCGCCGGTCGCCCGGAAAGTGAAAAATGACCGTTTTCGGCGCAGAAGAACAAAGAGTCGAAAGACTTACGACATTTGTGAGTCTGGTTCTGGCATTTATTCTGCAACTGGCGGCCGGTATGCTGCTTGTCGGAATGTGCCGTGAAGAAGTTTTGACGCGCCAGCCGCCGGCGCCTCTGATAACGGTCAATCTCGCACCTGAGCCCGCACCGGCAGGCCCGGCAAAGACCGCGGCGCCAGCCCCTGTCGAAGAAACTGAAAAGGTCAGCAATGTGCCTGAAATTTCTCAGCCGGTTTTGCCGCAGCCACAACCAGAGCCCGTGCCAGAACCGCAGCCAGCACCAGAGCCGGAAAAAGTCACCCCGGAGCCCGAAGTGGTACAGCCTCCGGAAGCAGTGCCGATAGAGTCACCGGCTGTGCAGAAGACCGAGGAATTGAAAAAAACGGAACCCCAAAAGAAGCCCAGAATAAGCAAAAAAACGGTCGAGAAACCCATCGAAAAGCCTGTCGAGAAACCGGTATTGAAACCAGTTGAAAAGCCGGCGCCACAACCTGAACCGGTAAAGGCATCTGCAAAGCCCGAACCGTTTCTGTCGACGCAGCCCACGGCGCCTGCCCTGCCAGAGTCTGCTGCGCCGGCTTTAAACGCTGCTGCCCAGGCTGACAGAAATGCCGTCAGTCAGACTGAAAAGCCAGTTAAAGCACTTTCAGGCGAAGAGCAGAAGGCCATCGCCCGCTACCTGGCGCAGATTCGCAAGTCTCTCGATCGTAGCCGCGTCTACCCGCCGGAAGCGAGAAAAAAGCGCATCGAGGGCATAGTTCCGGTTAAATTCAGAATTTCTGAGGACGGTCAGGTCGTTGGCACCGAAGTTTCAGGCAATGCCCCCGGTATTCTGGCTGATGCGGTAATTCAGATGCTTGCCGGTCGACGTTTTCCGCCACCGCCGACCGGCTGGCAACCCTCAGCCGCCATCGAACTCAACATCAATTTCAATCTCCGCTGACCTCGCTGTTATGGCTGAAAAAGATGGCCGGGTTGGCGAAGCATGAGGTAAAATTGCAAAATGAATACTAAGCAGAATGCCTCGACAAGACAGCCGGTACAGCCGGTTTTTCGCCTGGCGGTGCGCTGCCTTTGCGTGCGCGATGGCAGAGTGCTGCTGGTTCGCCACGTTTCGGCGAATTCCGGTAGAGAATTCTGGACATTCCCCGGCGGACTGGTCGAGAAGGGTGAGTCACTGCATACCGCTGCCTGCCGTGAACTGACCGAAGAAACCGGTCTTACTGGCACTCCGGCAGGCATTCTGGCACTTTACGAATTTTCTCAGAACAATCTGATCGAAGTGCTGATCGCTTTCTCAGACCTGCATGGCGAAGCTGTTCTCGGCCACGACCCTGAAATCCCCGAGGATGCACCACGGGTTCTGCAGGAAGTCAAATGGTTCTCAATTGATGAACTCCCTGAGATACAGCAAAAAAGTGTAATTAAAGATTATCTTTCTCAGCCGGAAAAAATGCAGATTCAGATGCCTTTTAACTTGAACTTCAACTGACAGTGTTTTAAAACACCTTCTGAATCATATTCACGTGCAGTTTACGGCAGAATTTCTTTGACGGGCGGGTTGGTCGATGAAAGAAAAGGGGCCCGGAAAATTCCCGGGCCCCGGACACAAATTACCGTAAACGGATCAGCGAAATTTGAGTTCCATACCAAGAGTCACGAGGCGACCGGGCTCATAGTTGATCGGGCCGCTCTGGTTGAGGTTGATGCTGCCGTTTTTGGCGAATACGGCTTTGCCGGTTGCCTGGCTCAGCTGAACGTCATCCTGATCGGTCAGGTTTTCGACATTCAGATAAATTGCCAGATCCTTGGTGGCCTGCTGTCTGATGCTGAGATCGAACATGGTCGAGGCATCGACTTTCGGGTAGGTGTTGCCAATCGCTTCGGTTTCACCCTGATGCGACATGGTCAGCATGGCGCTGAGCTTGTTATAGCTGTAGGTGGTGCCGGCGACCGCACGAAATTCTGGCTTGCTGACCAGTCTGAGGTTGTCGGTCTTGTTTTCGGCCTTGTTGAAGTCGGTGTAGCCGACCCAGGCGCTGAATTTATCGTTGATTTTGCCGTTAACAGAGAGCTCGATTCCCGAAATTTCGGCTTCTTTGATATTCTGAAATTTGTTTTTGGCATCGGCTTCAATGTAGTTTTCGATATCTGAATCAAACCAGGCGATTGATGCCTGCCACTTTTCGTTGAATTTATGATTCAGTCTGAGTTCGAGGTTGTCGATGTCTTCGGCTTTGAGGTCAGGGTTGCCTCTGCCGTTGCTGCGGTAGAGCTCCTGCATGTTGGGGTTTCTGATCAGGCGGCTGAGACTGAGGCCGGCGCTGGTGTTGTCATTGATTGCATAATTTGAGCCCAGTGCCCAGGAAAATTCTGCATCGCCTTCATAGTCGGTATCAGAACGACCGGTGATATTCAGATCGAGTTTGTCGGTGGCCTTGATTGCGTCACTGATAAAGTAACCGGTAGTGTCGACTTTTTTTCTGGTCCCGGTGTCGAAACCGTGGCCGATATCTTCAATTTCCTGTTTGATGGCGCCGATTGTGACAAAATTGCGGTGGTTGGCCTCGACGTTGTAAAGAAGTTCCATCGTGTCCATTTTAACGAGAACATCGCCGTTGGCGTTCAGGGTACCGACCTCAAGATCCTTGTCGTTCGGGTAGGCCCAGGTTGACGAAAAGTCTTTGTATTTGGCGTAACGCAGTGTCAGATTGCCGTTGTCGCCAAAGTCTTTTTCAACCGTATAGTCGTATAAAGACATGTTCCATGGTTCGAATCTTTCGTAGAACGACGGGCACGAAATGGAACCCTGATTTTCAAGAATCGTTGCTTTGAGAGTCCAGTCATTCTCAAGTTCCAGTTTGCCGCGATAGAGAAATGCGTGGCTGTCGTTGCGGTTGTTGATGGTGCCAAGGTTTACCGAAGATTTTGGGTTGGTTTTATTGGCAGCGTCGTTGAAATTGCTGAAATCTTCAAAGCGTCTGTCACCATCGTATTCATCCATGAACAGGGCGAACAGGTGCTCGCTTTTCTCTGAAACATGACCGTAGATGTATTCCTGATGTCTTTTACCATCTCCGCCGATTTCCTGGGTTATGGTGAAGTCTTCGAGATCTCTGGCGGTCGGCAGCACGAAGTTGACGGCCCCGGCAACGCTGTTGGCGCCATAAACCAGCCCGGCCCCGCCGGGAACGACGGTGATTTTCTGCAGCCGGCTCATCGGAAACCCGGAAAGCGGCGAAGTGTTGTTCCAGCCAGTGTTGATCGGGCAGCCGTCGAGAGTTACGGCCATGTATTTACCGTCAAAACCGCGATAGGTCGGGGTAACGGTTGCGCCTCGCAGACCACCACCCAGAACGACCGAGGAATTGTGTGACTGCAGCATTTTTATCGGGTTGCGCTGCAGCTTCAGTTCGATGGCCGATGATGCGATTTCATCCTGCGGCCTGGCGATCAATGCCTGGTAGGTAGCACGCTCGGCATCGATATTCAGGTCAGACAGTTTGTAGGTCTGCTCTTCTGCATAGCCGGCAACTGCGCCGGCCATGAAGAAAATCGCCACAAGAGCACGTAATGACAGTGAAAAACTCTTTCTCATGTAAAACCTCATTTTTTGGAATTCATGTTTTAAGAGATTTTATGCAATTACATGATACTTGGCAAGATGAAAAATATTTTTACATAGATGTGGTAGTTTAAAGTAGTGTTAAGATTCAGTTGTCGAACCCGGTGCCGGCATGGGCAAAAGTCCGCCCGTAAAGCATTCTGCAGAACTTTTCGTGCTCTGCCCTGAGATCGATATCGGCAAAACGTTCGGGGTAGAATTTTTTGGCCAGCCAGAGAATGCCGACCGGCGAATAGGTCGAGAGAAACCAGTTGGTTAACCAGGCCTGTCGGTCATCGGCCGGGGTTTTATAGACGCGGCCTTCTTTGACCGCTCTTAGAGAACCCCACCAGGAAGCTTTATAAAAAATATCGTTTTTAGAATCATCGATTATCAGGTCGGGATCAAACGCGAAAAGCAGTTCGGCGCACCCGGCCGAATCTGCCGGGTCATCGCCTGAATCCATAAGCCTGCCGCCGGCCAGGCGTATCAGATTGAATCCGTAAGTTGTGCGGCTGCCGCGCAGGATCATCTGGTTACCGCTGGTGTTTATCATGGCAACCTTCGGCCGCTTCTCGACAGGAATATCTGCTGTTCTTGAACTGACGAGAGTCAGCTTTTCTTTGAAAAATGCCGTATATTTTTCGGCCCGCTCTTTGCTGCCGGTTACCTCGGCCAGTTTGGCAACTGATTCCAGCCACTCGTCGACTGTTCCGAAGCCCGCGTGCAGGGTTACCGTCTTTATGCCGTGCTGCTCCAGTGATCGGGTCAGCTCGCCTGAATGTGAAAAGTCCAGCGAGGCGACCACAAGATCGGGCCCGGTGCGCAGAATGGTTTCGATGTTGGGCATGCCGACCTGACCGGTATCTGCAACGTCGCTGAAATACGGGGCAAAGGTGCTGTAAAATGCTTCGAGTTTGTCGTCGGTAATTCCGGCCGGTCTTTTGGGCAGACAGACGACTTTGTCGGTGAGGTCGAGAATGAAGAACAGGCCGATCGCCTGCGGGTAGAGCAGCGCGATTCTGTTGGGAGACGACGCAATGACTGTTTCAGAATCGCCCATGGCTTCGCTTGCGACTGCCGTCTCGGCAGCGTAAACCATGCCTGCGGTCAATAATGCGATGATCGATGCCAGGGTTATGATGATAGCTCTGCTTTGGCGCGTCATAACAACAACCTCCAGATTTTATAAGACCTGCTTCGATGAAAATTATGTACATAAAATAGCACAAAGTATATCAAATGTGTTAAGGTAGTGGAAAGTTTAACGGAGAACAGTTTCTGTATGCGTCGACTCGGGATCTTTCTCATCTGTTGTGCGATTCTGATCATTGCCGTCGTTTTATCTCTCAATCTGGGCAATTTTCGCATTCCGGTAGCTCAGGTTTTCAGGATCATGTCGGCAAAGCTCTGTAATACGGCCATGCCTGAAATCGAAAGATATCAGGATGTCGTGCTGCTGTCGCTCAGATTGCCGCGCATAATCATGGTTCTGTTGATCGGCGCTTCTCTTGGTGTTTCCGGGGCGGTTTCTCAGGGGATTTTCAGAAACCCGCTCGTCAGCCCGTTCATTCTCGGCATTTCATCCGGCGCCTCTTTTGGCGCTGGCGTGGCCATGATATTTTTTTCGGGTCTGCCGTTCATGGTTGACCTGGGCGCGGCAATTGGCGGCTTCGGGGCGGTGCTGGCGGCGTTTCTGATTGCCCGCAGCCCCGGCGGCTTCACGCCGCGTCTTTCTCTGGTGCTCAGCGGCGTCATTGTCTCGTCTTTTTTTACCTCGATGGTCGGTATTCTCAAATACCTCGCCGACAGCGAATCACAGTTGCCGGCACTGACTTTCTGGATGATGGGCAGCTTTGCGTCGATCGACTGGGCCAGTCTTAACCCGGTGATCTACATAATTCCGCTGTGCATGCTGCCGATGGTGATCTTTTCGTGGTATCTTAATATTCTTTCGCTGGGTGATCGCGAAGCGATGCTGCTCGGCATGAATGTCGAAAGATGGAAAATGTTTTTCATCATGCTGGTGGTCGTCGCGATTGGCTCAGGCGTGGCCCGCTGCGGCGTTATCGGCTGGGTCGGGCTCGTCATTCCGCACATCGCCAGAGCGATCAGCGGGCCGAATCACAGAGATGTCGTGCCCCTGTCGGCATTTCTCGGGGCGATTTTTCTGCTGATTGCCGATAACCTGGCGCGTTCAGCCACTTCGGGCGAAATTCCGGTCGGCATCGTCACCGCCATTATCGGCACGCCCTTCTTCGTCTACTTTCTGCGCAAGCGTGAGGTGGCCCTATGGAACTGAACCGCATGGCGATCAGCCTCGAAGATCTGCATTTTTCGTATATTGCCGACCAGCCGGTGCTGAAAGGCATAAATCTGAGCGTCAAAGTCGGGGAAAAGGTCGCCGTGCTCGGGCGCAATGGCGCGGGCAAGACCACGCTTTTCAGCATTCTGTCTGGCATAAATCACGGCTATCAGGGAAAAGTGACCATTGCCGGGCACGAACTCAGGCAGATGAGCCGCTCGGAAATTGCACAGCAGGTGGCGCTGGTGCCGCAGAAACATGAGCCGCTTTTTCCCTATCTGACCAGAGATTTTATTATGATGGGGCGCTTCTGCAGCATGGGTCTGTTCGGTTCACCGGGCAGCGAAGACCTCAAAATTGTCGAGGAAGCCGCCATCGAGACCGGTGCCGCACGTTTTCTCGACCGGCCATACTCAACGCTGTCGGGCGGCGAAATGCAGCTGGTGCTCATTGCCAGGGCCCTGGCGCAGCAGTCTGAGATTCTTGTGCTCGACGAGCCGAACACCCATCTCGATTACCGCAATCGCTTTCTCGTGCTCGATCTGGTGCGCAGACTCGCGGAGGCCAGGCAGATGACGCTGATCATGTCTCTGCATGACCCCAACGACGTCATTCAGTTCGCCGAGCGGGTTGTCGTGATGCACGACGGGCGTGTCGTGGCTGATGGCCGGCCGGCTGAAGTCATCGACGAGGCGCTGCTGGCTGAATATTTCGGCATCAGGGCGGTGGCACTTAAAAATGCCGCCGGCAATCTTATTTTCAAGGCAGTCGAGGCCCTTTGAGGCCTGATTCAATTTTCTTGAGGGAATATCATGACAGGTTTTTCTGTAAACATCGACTGGGAAGCGATCTATAATCAGCCATGGGTGAGCAGTTCGGGCGGTGCCGGCGTGAAGGCGACTGCCGAATACTGGAGCCACCGGGCTGAAGGGTTTGCCAGAAAAGCGCATCACCCGAAAAACCGTCTTAACTCAGAGCAGCTGCTCGACCGCTTCGTCTGGTCGAAAAGCGAAACGGTTCTCGATATCGGAGCCGGGCCGGGAAGCTATGCTATCCCGCTGGCAAAGAGGGTTGGCAGCGTTACAGCTCTCGACGTGTCAGCCGGCATGCTCGACCAGCTGCAGCAGCGGGCCAGAGTCGAGGGTGTCAGCAACATCAAAACGATTACCGATTCATGGCTCGGAGTGCCTGAAGACCGGGTCAGCGGTTTCGATACGCTGATCTGCTTCAATGCGCTTGGCTGCGCTGCCCTGCTCGAAGACGGAACCTGTCACATGGGCCGGGCGCTCGTAAAAATGGCCGGGGCGGCCAGACGGGGCTTCGCTCTCGTTCCGCTTGCCGATCTGCCGGTTGACAGACCCATGCTGCAGGCGCTTGACATGCCCTTTACCGCCAGCCGGCGCGAAAGGGTCGCCCTGCTGTTTCATATCATGGTCAAGGCGGGCCTGCTCCCAGATGTCGAAATTCTCGCGCGCCCGTTTTTCTGGGCTTTCGAAAGTCTCGAAGAGGGCGTTGAACTGCTCGCCTCGCGCATCGGCATTCAGGATGATGGCCACCGCCGTTCCCTGCTCTTAAAATATCTTGAGACTCAGGTAGAAAAGGTCGACAGCACCCTGATTCTGCAATACCCGGTGCACCAGGCCCTGTTCAAGTGGCAGAGAGAAGAGTAGGGGCTGTCCTGTGACAGGCGGCCGTTGTGCAGAGATAAAACGCGGGCTGCGTGTTCTTTGCCCTGAAATAGCTTGGGGCAGGGGCTAAGACTCGGTTTTATGCATTATCACACGCGTTCTTATCATATAGAAAACAGCCACTCCTGCCGTGTAGGCAAGCAGATCGAAAGGGTCGTAGCCGTTTCCAAGGACCCAGTGTCCAATTCGCGTCTGCCTGAACATGTCGAGGTCTTTCTGGTGAATCAACTGACTTGCTTCAACGAGATAAGATATTCCCAGACAGGTAAGTGCGGCTTTTTTTTCTTCAATTTCAGGCTTTATAAGCAGAATGAGCTGATAAACCAGAATCGACCACAGCGCATCTCCGATGTAAAAGAGGCAGCCGGCATCGAAAAACTTCGCCACTTTTCTTGAAGCCAGACCTGCGGCTACGGTCACCAGCATTCCAGCTATTGTTCGGATTCTGGAATTCATAAACAAAGCATCGCGTATTTTCATGTGTTTTCTTTGCGAACTATTTATTGTTGATTAATAGACACTTTAGCAGATTGTTCCGGCACTTTCAAAGTCTCAACGCCAGGTTGTTCGGCAGGAAATTCCTTATGCGGGGCCATTCGGCCACAGCAACTCTCAGTCGCAGTCTGGCGGGCAAGAAGTAAAAAGCCTGCTTTAAGAATATGCCGACGGGCTGCTGTTAAGATTGGCGAATTGTCGTCAGGTGCATACAGTGAACCCTGGCGAAAAACTTCATTGACTCGCAAAATGGCCCGTGATATCGTTTGGGAGACGAAAGCAGAGCCTTTCCAGGGGGCTTTCCGGGAGCACTTTACCCTTATCACATCTTCAAGGAAATACTCCATGCTTCCAACTCCGCAACTTGCCGAACTCGCCCTGAGCCTGGTGCGTATCCCTTCAGAAAGCGGCCGCGAAGCCGAAGTCGCCCGCTTCATCGAATCACTTGCCACAAGCCAAGGTTTTGTCTGCGAGCACATTTTTGTCGAAGAAAACCGCTGGAATCTTCTTGTTACAACGGGCAGATACCCCCAGACACTGCTGACCACGCACATCGATACCGTGCCGGGCGGGCCGGAGCCGCGCATCGGGAACGGCGTTCTCTGGGGCCGTGGTTCCTGCGATGCCAAGGGCATCGCCGCCGCCATGTTCTGTGCACTGTGCGATCTGCGCAGTGCCGGCCGACAGGATATCGGGCTGCTTCTTGTGGTGGGCGAAGAAACCCGCAGCGATGGCGCCAAAGTTGCCGCAAAAAAACTCGCCCCCGTCAGGCGTTTCATCAACGGTGAACCGACCGAACTGCAGTTCGTTTCCGGGCAGAAGGGTGTGCTCAAATTTACTCTCAGCGCCACCGGAAAATGCGCCCATTCCGGCTACCCGGAACTCGGGCACTCTGCCATTCATACACTTCTCGACGTTCTGCAGAAGCTGCTCTCCGAGCCATGGCCCTGCGACCCGCGTCTGGGCAAAACGCTCGTGAATGTTGGCGTCATCGAGGGCGGCATTGCCGCCAATGTGACCGCGCCGAGCGCTGGTGCGCAGATCATCATGCGCTTGGCCGCCAGTGCTGAACAGACCGAAGCGCGGGTGCGCGGCCTGTTGCCACCCAACGTTGCAATTGAAATCGATTCCATATCGCACCCGCAGGTTTTGAACGTGCCCCCCGGCGAGAAAAGCATCGTGGTGGGTTACGGTTCGGATGTTCCGCATCTGCGCCCGCTGGGCGAGCCGTTGATGTATGGCCCGGGCAGCATACATGTGGCGCACACTGATCACGAGCACGTTTCCCTGGCAGACCTGGAAACGGCGCGGCAAAAATACATGCAAATCTGTCTCGAAGAAAGCGCAATACCATGAAAAATACTCTGCAAGCAAAAATTGAAGCCGCCACTCAGGCCAACTCAACCCTTTCCGATGCCGAAAAAAGATCCATATTTTTAGAACTCCGCAGTGCCCTCGAAAGCGGCGAAATTCGCTCGGCCGAATGTGTAAACGGCATCTGGCAGGCGAACGCCTTCGTGAAACAGGGAATTCTTCTTGGGTTCCGCATCGGGGTAATGCAGCAGTTCGCTGATATTAACGGCTACGGAAGTTTTCTGGATAAAGACACCGTGCCGCCCCGCCAGTTTGCTGTGAACGAAGGCGTCCGCGTCGTGCCGGGCGGCAGCAGTGTGCGCCGGGGCTCGTTTGTGGCCAGGGGCGTAACCATTATGCCTCCCGCCTTTATCAACGTTGGTGCCTACGTCGATGCCGATACCATGGTCGATTCGCACGCCCTGGTCGGCAGTTGTGCCCAGATCGGCAAGCGCGTTCACCTGTCGGCGGCTGCCCAGATCGGCGGCGTTCTTGAGCCGGTGGGCGCGCTTCCCGTCATTATCGAGGATGATGTCATGGTCGGCGGCAACTGCGGCGTCTATGAGGGCGTCATTGTGCGTGCCGGGGCCGTGCTTGCTTCCGGCACGATTCTCAACGCCTCAACCGCCGTTTACGATCTCGTAAACGAGCGGATTTACCGCGCCAGCGAAAATGCGCCGCTCGAAATTCCCGCCGGCGCTGTGGTGATCCCCGGAGTGCGTATGGCCAAAGGTAAATTTGCCCAGGAAAACGGGCTCGGCATTCTGAGCCCGATGATCGTTAAATACCGCGACGCCAAAACCAACGCCCGCACCGCTCTTGAAGGAGCGCTTCGCCATGTTACCGACTGACTCTTTTTCGACACGCATCGGCACGATGCGCCAGTCTCTGATTCGCAAGGTTTTTGACTGCAAAAAAAGCACTTCGATAAATCTCGGCCTCGGGCAGCCCTCAGAAAATGTGCCCGCCGAAATTATCGATGAGGGCATGCGGCGCCTGAAGCAGGGCGACATGGGCTACACGGCAAATGCCGGGATGCTCTCGCTGCGCGATATCATCGCCCGGTCGCACAACCTGCCTTTTGCCAGTTCTGCCGAAAACGTGGTGGTCACCTGCGGCGCGCAGGAAGCCATTCTGGCAGCCATGGCCGCCTGTCTCGATGCGGGCGACGAAGTGATTGTCGGCGATCCGGCGTTTCCGGGCTATGCCATGGCGGCTGAATTTCTCGGCGCCAGGGTGGTTACGGCGCCGCGTTTCGAATCTGAAGGTTTTCGCCTCAATACCGCGGCGCTGGCCGAAAAAATCACGCCGCGCACACGCCTGGTGGTTCTGAATTCTCCCGGCAACCCAACCGGCAAGTGCGACACCGAAGCCGAACTCCAGGCCCTTGCCGAACTCGCCAACCGGCACAATTTCTATATTTTATCCGACGAAATTTACTCTGATATTCTCTACACCGATGCTGCAATGTCTTCAGCCACGCAGTTTTCGAACCGCGCCATTCTGGTGAGCGGTCTTTCGAAAAACGTCGCCATGACCGGCTTTCGTCTGGGGTATCTCATTGCACCCAACAGCCTGGCCGGGTCGCTCACGCGTTCGCATGCTGTTCTCACCACCTGCGCGCCCACGCTTTCACAATACATGGCCGGGTATGTTTTCGAGAACCCGCAGCTGCGCAAAGTGCACCTGCCGCTTTACACCGCGCGCCGCCAGAATGCCATAAACTCTCTGCAGACCCATCTGCCGCACCTGCCTCACACAACGCCCGATGGTGCCTTCTACATTCTGCTCAACTGCGCCGGCTTCACCAATGATTCACTCGATCTGGCCCTGAAGATTCTCGAACAGACCGACGTGCTCACGACGCCCGGCCTGGCTTTCGGCGAAAGCACGCGCCAGTGGCTCAGACTCTCTTTCGCCGGCACGCCCGCAAGTTTCAGCACCGGCATCGAGCGCCTGGCCCCGTTCTTCAAAAATCAGGCCACAGCCTGACCGCAGATAAGTCAGAATAGAGGATTTTTCTTATCTGCTGGTGTTTCACATAGAACTGTTTGTGTTGATTTATAGAATAATTTCATGCGATTGTTGTTCTGGGAGTTCGTTTTTTTGATTTTCATTTTCCCAGACGGGTCAGGAGCGAAAAATGAGGGAAAAGTTTTTTTGTATTTTATTCGGCTTTGTTCTGTTAGTGACCATGCCGCTGATCGCTCAGACAGAAAAGGATAATGGCGCTTTTTTCTATAAGCAGGCGTTGCAGATGATGCCTGAATTTTCGGATGAAGAGTTTCAAAACTTAAGAAAAATAAACAGTCTTGAAGCTTTTAAAAAATTATCGCCCGCAATTATTGATAAGCTCGGCAAAGCTTTAAAAAAAGAATTTTTTGGGCATCTCTCAGCGGCTCAAAAAAGTGCCGACTGTTTTTTCTTCACAGAAAAAGACTATTCGATTAAGTCACCAAAGGTTGACACTAAAATATGGCGAAACTTTAATTGCTTTTTAAATGCGATGGGATGGCTTGCAATTTCGCAAAACAGGGTTCCTCTGGGGCTTAACCTGTTTGCCATTAATTTATCATTGTCGCGCGCTCTGGCAAAAAATTCGATACTTCTGCACAGCATCATTTTTTCAATCGCCTTCGTAAACGATTCTCTTGCCAGCATCGAAAACTATTGCGAAACGAGCAACGATGCCAGGGGAAAAGATTTTCTGATTAATCGCCTGAAGAGCTTTCCCAGGCCCTTCTATAACGTTGGCGACTTTATAAACACTGAGCGGAAGGTTATATTGGAGGCTTGCGCTATTTTTGATAAAGAGCCCGAATATCTGGCCGGATTTTTTGCGGCTAAGGAAAATCCAAAGCAGAAAATATGCCAGTCAAATATCCGCATACTTACTGGCGGAATTGAACTCGCGCAAATGGATGGTTTGTTACAAAATAAAGAAGTTGATGTTGATGCTGTGCAAAAATTGCTTTTAGAAAAGTCGTACATGAAAGAAATTGTTACCTGCCCATCAGGTGGAAAGTATACTCTTGTATACAACGATGCCGGCGAAATTTTTGAAATAACCTGCTCCTGTTATTCAGAGCCATTACCAGCACACAAAGACCCTGCACGGGTCGGGATTGCCATGGAATATCGCAATTCTCCGCAATACGAAAACGATAAAAAAGAGCTGCTTGAGTATCTGGAAAAGCTTGCAGCACTTGATCACAGCGCGGCCGATCCATATAAGGAAATGGCTGAATACAATTCTGAAAACCCGAAATACGCTAACAATGTGTTTCTCATCCATATGATGCTTGACTACAATCGTTACAGAGATAGTGGTAATAAACTTCAAAGCAGGATTGACAGCCTGATTGGAAAATAGGACTGATCGTTCCTGTCGTTACCCTGCAACAGCTTTTCGGCCTGATAGCGGCGTTTGAAGGCAAAGCTGTTTTTCTGGCCTTTAACCTGCCCTTTGTGTAGCTTTATCTGGCAACGTTGTCTTTCAGCCACAGGTGCAGTTGCTCGCAGGCATCGTCGCCGCAGCGCGTAATCTGAATCCTGCCGCCGACGATCTCGGTTCTGATTTTGTGGGCGGTAACGACCTTGCCGGCGATTACTATTGCCACTGCCCGGTCGATATTGGCTGCCGTGAAGAGCTGAAAATCTTTGGCATTACCTGCGCCCAGCACCACGTTGAGTGTCGTTTTTCCCTCGGTTTTGTCGCCGACTTCGGTTGTGGCATCGGCGCTGAAACCCACATTTGGCAGGCTTTTTACCCGAAAATACCGCGTTGGCTGATCGGTTATGCCCAGATGATCTAGGCTATAGGCAACAATTACTTCGTCGTCAGCGGTCTTTGCAAACTTTGCCGGGTCGGCCTGTTCTTCAAGAATCAGATAAAAGCCGTTCTGCAGGGAAACCTGTTGCGCGCCACTCTGCGTTTTTTCAGGTTTCAGGGCCTGCGCTGCCGTGGCGGTAAAAGCTAGAAACAATACGATCAATACTGTAAAAATTCTATTCATCCGGTTCCCCTTTTGGGTTTATTTTTTCACATACCATCTGGAAAGCACGCGGTCGATAGCGAATCCGAGGCGCTGATAAAGTCTGTAGGCATTTTCGTTGGCATCGATGACCGACAGTTTTACCGTTGTTGAGCCGAGCTGGCGCAGCATCTCGATCAGTCTGACGACAGCCGCACCCCCGTTTCCCTTGCCTCTGGAAGCGGGCAGCAGGCTCACAGATTCGATCCAGCCGTCAGAGCCATCGAGCTTGAGCTCGTAACAACCGATGGTGCGATTGTCGGTTCTGATCAGCCCGCAGCGCAAGGTTTCGTTGTCGAGCATCTGCCTGGCGTCGTCGGCTTGAATGGTGGCGGCATTGGGGGTTCCGGCAAAGCCGGCGTTGGTGGTCGAAACGTATTCGTCGATGTTATCGGGGCTCAGGGGTGACAGCTCGATCTGGGCAGCGCTTTTTGCGACTGGCAGCTTGCCGGTGAACTTCATCTGCAGTAGTGAATATGCCTGACTGAAGCCGAAGGCACCCGGGAAACCCGCAGGAACCTTCGTTTCACCGCCGATGCCGAGTTTAACCAGGCAGTCGGGAAACACGGCAATGTCGGCAAGAATCTGCCTGAGAATGTCATTCAGCGCCGATTCTGCGCCCGGGGCCGCCGCCATGGCGGTTATAAAAATTTCGCCACGGCTGGTCTCGGCAACCACCGCACCGCCAGTTGCCAGCACGCGGTCGTCGTCGACAGCAGCCAGCATAAAGCGCCCGGTGTCGAAATAGCGCCCGGTCACAAAGTTTCTGATGTCTTCGCGGCTCTGCTTGCCGGTTATCTGCGCGCCATAAAGCAGTTCGACAACGTCGGTCGCCGTCTTTTCGCTTAAGTCGCAGAGTCTTTGAACAATCATGATTTTCTACCCACGCTTTGCCGGTTTATTCACGACCAGAAGAATTCAGACCTGTTTCCCATCCGTTTCATTGTATTGTAAATCAGGTTTTTGGGCAATTTTATGTCTTCGTATGGACAAATCGCGGCCGGTGCATTAGATTCAATGCATATATGCCGAAACAGACAAACTCAGCTGCAAAAAAAGACAACATTGTTCGACAGGGGCCTGATCTGCAGAAATACCTGCAGGAAGTAAAAGACAGGCTCGCCTCTCTGGCCGTCTCGAAGCCAGGCAATCATTACAATTCGCCGACGCCGACTCTCGGGCTGTCGGTTCCGCAGTCGCGTGCCGCTCTCAAGGCCGGTTACAGCTTTCTGCGTTATGCACCTGACAGAGTGCTTGAGATTTTCGACCACATCTGGAAAAACGGCAGATATTTCGAAGAGATGAGCCAGCCCATTTATCATTACGAGAAAAAATCTCTGTCTGTCGATGAATTCAACACCATTTCGGGCTGGATCGAAAAATGCGACAACTGGGCGCACAGCGACGGGCTTTCGTCTATTTATGCCCGGGCGCTCGAAGAAATGCCTGAGCTGGTTCTGCCGGTTCTGCAGAACTGGAACCGTTCCGACAACCCCTGGAAACGCCGGCAGTCGGTAGTGAGTCTGCTTTATTATTCCAGGCTCCGCAAAAAAATACTGCCGTATGAGCTTTTGATCGGCATGGTCACCAATCTGCTCGCCGATGACGAATATTACGTGCAGAAGGGCGTCGGCTGGACCATCAGAGAGATTTACAACTGCTACCCCGAGGCAACCTTGGGCTTTATCGAGGCGCAGCTCGACCAGATTTCAGCAGCAGCCTGGCAGGCAACGAGCGAAAAACTTCCCGCCCCCCTGCGCAAAAAGCTGGTCGCACAAAGGCGCCGATAGCAGGCTCTATCTGATCATTTTTCTGTTCATGTTTTTCAATTAATTTTAACTTTTCTGCATCGAGAATTTAGATTAATTAGATTTTTTGGCCCCGGCATTGCCCTTTTTTAAGTTCATCCGTGTTGCATGCATAAAGCAGGCGCGCAACCTCACGTATTTGTTGAACATCTGTGATTATGGTTGTCAGATCATTTGATTTCGAACCCAGATGCTCTCTGAAACCCTGTTCAATCTGATACGAGGCGAGCAGGTGAGGATAATGGGGATCGTTTCTGGCTTCTCTCATGAATTTTTTAAACAAAGCATCTGAGCTGGAATAGATCAATTCTACAAGCTTTGCTCTGTATTCTAAAATCTCCTGTTTCCCTTCAGAAAGGAAGGGGAAGCGGAAATAGTCGTCATAGTGCTGTGCTTCATGTTTTAGATAGCTGACTTGAAAATTTTCACTGCTGATGTCGTATTTTTGGGCAACGCAATAAAGTCCATCCTGCTTTGCCCAGCCTCCTGTGCCACAAAGCCCAAAAGTTGCGTAGTCCAGCCAGGATAGCGAATGGAATTTTCTCATCAATTTGACAGGCAGGTTCCTGTTACCATCAGGAAGCTCGACTGAGTATATTTTCTCTTCAAGTTCTTCATAAATGTAAGGGCCAAAATAAGGCTGTGTAACACCGCCGAGGAAGTTCCAGCCGATAGATTTGAACTTCTGAGAAATGCTGGCCTCTATCTCACGGATATCAGAGCCGCTGGCATTGAAAGGGAGTGATTTTAACGACTGCAAAAGGTTCATTTCAGCAGTTTTTTTGTCTATCCGAACTGCCATCGTTTCAATGTAGTAGTCATAATACGATGATAAAACATCTCTTACCCAGGTGATGTCAGTTTTAAATCGCCGATACGGCTTATTTCTAAAAAACCTGTTCTCTACCTTTCCGGTGAATTTAACAATACTCTTTGAAGGATTATTAATGCTTTTCAGAAAGGCGTATCCACTCTTAACATCTCCTGTTAAACAGTATTTTATATATTGATTTATTGCTTCTTTGAGCTTCATTTCAGTCATTCCGGTTGTGTAGAATTTTGGCCATAAAATTGGCTGCCTGGAGACGAGGGCTATATTCGTTCGCTTTGTCAAACGTGAGAAACAAAGCCATTGCGTTGCCATCAATGGCACATGCTAAGATCTGTTTGTTGTGAATTCAGCTGTTAATTTACCATAAAAGAACATGCAATACGGACACCTTCTATGTGATCGATTTGAGTCGCCAGGCGTCACTGAATAAATCTTCTGTTTTTCCTGAAAAATTTCTGCCAATAATTAGAAAATGCGGCATAATTAACAGGAAGATAAAGGTCTGCAGAATTTTTTCTTTTTATCTGCCCGTAAAAGTTTTGAAATTGTGGATTGCCCTGTAAGCCGAAACTTATAAATGGAGTCTGCTGATGAGCATGTCTGAACTCGAGCGCTTTGCCCGCAATCTGAACACAAACTGGTCGCTCAGAAATGAAGCCGAAAATTATCAGGTAAAAGCAAACCAGAACGTCACACCGCTTGCCAGAGTCGTCATGTTTGCTGCAGATAATGGCTACAGCTTCACGATTGACGAAGCGAGAGAATACGCCATGGAAAAAGCTGAGGAAACTGGCTTGTCAATTTCCGATGCCGACCTCGACCGTGTCGAGGGGTTTCCTTATGCGGGCGGGATACTGGGGATTATTACCGGCGATTTCTAGCGGCATGTTTTTTTCTCCTGTCTGAATGAAGAGGTTGCCTCCGATTCTGTCTTTTATCGCTGCCGGGCCAGGGCAGAACTTAATCATAGAGCTGCGGTCCGGTTTCTCAGACTCGCAGCACTCTTGCCCAGTTGGGAAATACCTCGCAGTCTATCTGCCGCTTCCCGACTGCGATTGATTGCTCATTCAGCAGATCGTATGCTTCAGTTTCCATGTCAAACGGCACTTCGACACTAAACGGCACCGTCTTGTCGCTGGAATTAATCATTACCACGATTCTCTCATCGCTGGTCTGCCGTAAAAAGCCGATCTGTTCGTGGTTAATGTAGAGCTGCTGATAGCTGCCACGGCACAAAGCCGGAGAGCCTCTGCGCAAAAAAGACAAGCGGGCGATTGCAGCGGCGAGATCCCGGTAGCTGCTTTTTTCCTGTTGTTTGCGCCAGTTAAAGACCGGTCGCAGCGGCCAGTCGTCGGTTTTGTTTTTCCTGCCGCCAATGCCGAATTCGCTGCCGTAATAGACAGACGGAACCCCCGGCATGGTAAACAGCAGACAATAAACCGGGTAGAGATGTTCAGGCCGGGCAAGTGAATCGATAATTCTGGTCACATCATGATTATCAACAAAGTTGTACAGTTGCAGGCCCTTATAAATGCCATTTTCGGCAAATTGCCGGTTCAATGACCACGCAATTTCAAAGTAATTCTTGTCGAAATGGCTTGAATACAAACCTTTGTAGCACTCGTAATTCGTCACCGAATCAAGAATTCCGTCGGCAACCCATTTGCGGTAATCACCGTGCACCACCTCGCCCATCAGCCAGAAATCGGGCCGCAGTTGCCTGCAGAACCCCGCCAGGCGCTTCATAAAATCAAATGAGAGGCAGTCGGCAACATCGAGCCGCAGACCGTCGATGGCAAATTCCTGCAGCCACATTCTGACCGCAGAAAAAATATGTTCCAGCACGTCATTGTTGCCAGAATTCAGCTTAACCAGATCATGGTTGCCATTCCAGCAGTTATAGGAAAAGCGGTCGCCATACGGGCTGCTGCGCGAAAAGTCGATGCCGTCGAACCAGTCTCGATAGGCCGAAGCCTGCCCGTTCATCTGCAAATCTCGAAATGCCCAGAAATTGCGGCCAACGTGATTGAAAACCCCGTCGAGAATGACGCGGATTCCGTGTGCGTGCAGGGTTTTAATCGCTGTCTTGAGAGTTTCGTTTTCGCCAAGGCGGCGATCAACGTGAAAAAAGCTGCTGGTATCATAACCATGCGCATCTGATTCAAAAACCGGCCCAAGATAGACGGCATTGATACCGAGTCTGAGGAAATGTTCGACCATGTCGCCCAGCGCCGCCAGCCGCTCGACCGGCGGCGAAAAATAATCATTGGTTCTGGGGGCATCAAAAGCGCCTAATGGATAAATGTGGTAAAAAACGGCTTCGCTGATCCAGTTATTCATACAATCTCCTGTTTTAATATACCGATCGGTATAGTGACGGGTAAAGCTCATGAGAATGCGAAGCATTCTTGAAGCATGGGTTAAAAGATTATCCGAACCGTCAGATAATCATCGGGGCTGGCTCAGGAATAAATCCCGTGGCTGAACTGTCTGACAAGACTGTGGCAGGCGTTGTCGTCGAGCTCGGCATAGCCATTCAGAAAAAAGGCGACAAAGGTGTTGATTGTGCCAAGAAAGGTGGCGGCATAGATCCGATGCCGGTTCTTCATGTTGCCATGATTGTTGGCCGCCAGCATAAAAACCATTTCAAGCAGCTGCTGCTGTTTTTCCCACCACTCTTTGGCAGCGATAAATCCGTCGCTGGATGGTGGCGAAAACCAGAAGGCCAGATGCAGACGATAAAACTCGGGATTTCTCACCGCAAACCTGAAGTAAGCCTTGACAATAGAAGTCAGAGTTGCCGGCAGATCGCCTGAATAAACTGTTGCCGGCGAAAGTTCAAGCAGCAGCCTGCGGAAGTTGTTTTCCATGATTGCCGTAAGCAGACCATTTTTGCTGCCAAAGTAATGATACATGGTCGGCTTGGAAATACCCGCCTGATCGACGATTTCCTGAATACCGACCACATCGTAACCCCTGGTGGCAAAAAGCCTGGTTGCAATGCTCAGAATTTCTTCCTTGTTACCCATGATTGTATATTATACCGATCAGTATATTTTGTCAACAGGGCGGCCTGTAAAAGTTTAAACCCGCAAGCCGCCTTTCTTGCAGATTATTTACTTTAAAGTGCATACTTTACTATTATCATACCGGATATATAATTGGAGGCATGTGAAGTCAACCGGAACGAAGAAAGAGGAGACGTCAGTATGAGTGTTGTCGCGATAAACGGGAGCCCGAGAAAGAACTGGAACACCGCAACTTTACTCAATAAAGCGCTCGAAGGAGCAGCTGCAAAAAATGCTGCCACCGAATTGATCCATTTGTATGATCTCAATTTTAAAGGCTGTGTAAGCTGTTTTGCCTGCAAGCAGAGGGGTGGCAAAAGTTATGGCAAATGCGCCTACAAAGACGACTTAACCGCTGTTCTTGAAAAAATTGAAGCTGCAGACGCCCTGATTCTTGGCTCGCCGATCTACTTTGGCAACGTCACCGGCGAAATGAGGTCGTTCATGGAAAGGCTGCTGTTCCAGTATCTCGTATATGATGAAAACTATTCATCGCTTAACAAGACGAAAAAGAAAACAGGCCTGATCTACACAATGAATGTCCCTGAAACCATGATCAAACAAGTCGGATACGATATTGTTTTCTCGCATATTGAAAAGACTTTCGAGAGAGTTCTGGGCCCGACAGAATCTCTTTTCGTCACCGACACATACCAATTCAGCGATTATTCCAAATACGTGGCAACGGCCTTCAATGCAGCTGCCAAGAGCAAAAGGCGAGAAGAGGTGTTCCCTGAAGACTGCGAAAAAGCCTTTGCCATGGGCGCCAGGCTGGCTGAAAGTTCCCTGTAGCGTCTCATTTTATGCTCTGTCTGATAAGTAGCCAAACCTCGCTAAATAGTGCCAGATTTTCTTTATGTCCTGCTCGGCGTAGCCCTGCTCAGTAACGGCTAAACCTAACAGCCTTGCATTAATTTTCCCGTCTTGTGCTAACTCTTCAGCGAGATCTATATACTCCTGGCCGCGATATTCAGGAAAAAGGCGCATTTGCTCCAGACTCAGCTCGTAGCCCTTGTGCCAGCGGATCGGAACGCCTGATCTGAGTGCGTAATCTTCCACTGACGTACCACGGAAAACAGGGTCCAGGACCAGGCATTCAACGTCTTCTTTTAACGAGACTATACCATGTATATGCGCCTCTATATAATCGTCGAGCAGGTCACAGTTTGATAGCTTTGCCATATCAATAAGAGCTTTCAGACGATTTGAAACCGCAAAATGTTCAGGCTCGAAGTAACTGTCAGGAAAACAAAACGTCGTGCGCTCAAGAATGTGTGGCTTTAATTGGAAGTATGAAGACCCAAATCGACGAGATGCTCCCATTTCATAGTTCCGGTAATTTAGTGCTCCGTATTTTGGTCTGAGATTATCAGGCGCATTATCGTATGCTCCATCAAAGACTCTTTGTTCCCAGGCCCAACGCGCACCACCATGATAAGCGGTCAAACCACCGTTACTGGTGCCTGTCTCAAACTGAGACTTTAAATAACCATCCTCAGCGATAGATAAAAGTAAAGGCTTCTTATTCGCAGTGTAACGGTCAGGGTGGAAATTAATCGTAACCACGTGGTTAACTGTGGCAACTTCACCCCTGGATTTAATACGAATATTTTTAATTGCCTGCTCGACTGCATTCGTAATCATATCTACCTGTCGGCTTTTGAAAATACTAAAGCGTTTTCCTGCATATAATTTTCCAGAATTTTGTTGAAGGCTGCTCCTCTACGAGGCTTGATTCAATTAGTCCGATATTTTCGAATTCGGTCTTTATTGATTGTTCATCGTAGAAAAACAGATTAACTCCATCTTTCGTTTTAAACGTATCAGTCGAAATGCATTCCCCGGTTCCGTATGATCAGTTGCTTGTCGAGAAATGCTTTTTCCCAGAATTCCATAAATACCTGCCAGCATGGGTTAAAAGACTATCCGAACCGTCGGATAATCATCGGGCCTGCCTCAGGAATAAATCCCGTGGCTGAACTGTCTGACAAGGCTTTGGCAGGCGTTGTCGTCGAGCTCGGCAGCCATTCAGAAAAAGGCGACAAAGGTATTGATTGTGCCAGGAAAGGTGGCGGCACAGATCCGATGCCGGTTCTTCATGTTGCCACGATTGCATGTTATACAGATCAGTATATTTCGTCAACCGGGCCGCTGCCAAAAATGCTGCCGCCGAACTGCTGACAGTTTCATGTAGAGCCGCACGGCACCGAATAGAATCTCGGGCCCGCAGCGTCTCATTTAGGGAAACAGCGGGCAAAGTGCTGCAATAGTCCGATTTTTCCTTGAATTCGCATTTTCCGCGTCAACAGAGCCCAGAGAAGGCTGCGTTCACCTGCTGTACAGGCCAGCCAGACGTTGCCGTCTCCAGAAACCTGAATGTCCGGGGTGCCCTCGAGCTTGTGGCTGATCGACAGGTGCTTGTTGCTGATGGTCACCGTTCCCTGAGCCGAAGCCTTGCCGGTAAACTGGAAATGGAACACCGCATTCAGGCCCTCCGATTGCTCCGGCTGGAAAACGAGAGGAAGGGCTGCAATGAATGCACCAGGGTTTTTGATTCTGGTTTTGCTGCTGACCTGGCGAATAGTTTTTTCAGGAAAATTCTTGCGGACATGGGCTTCGGCATCAGAGCCTTTCAGAACGAACACGGTTTCTCCGCGGCTTTGCAGTTTTCGCAGCAGGCTGCGGCTCCCGGGCTCTTTGTCGGACTCTTTTCCGGAAACGGCGGCTGGCCTTCCGACCGGGCAGATGGCGATACAGTTCAGGCACGTGTACTCGGTCTGATACGTCAGTGCCTGCCAGGTCGCGATAGTTTCCTTATCAGGGATTTGCTCGCGGTATTCGCGTGCACTCCTGCTCTGGGCAATTGTTTCGACCCAGTCGATAAAACCGCCGAGCCGGTAGCGATAGTTGTGCGTGGAACAGTTGATGAAGTTGAATCTGCCGTCGGGCCTGATCGAACCGGTCGGGCAGGCGGCGACGCAGAGTTTGCAGCCATTGCAGGGGGATTTGGCGAGAGGGGTGTCGTAGGTGTTGACCGGTCGGTCGAAAATCACCGTGCTGAGCAGAACTCCCGCGCCAAACTCCGGGTGAATGAGAAGCCGGTTGTGCCCGATACTCCCCAGACCGGCTTGTACAGCGATGGTTTTGTGCGAAACCGCCCACATCTTTTCCGGCCATTTGTGCGCCTCCATGGGAAACGCGATCGGAATGGCAACGCTGCGCATCCCGAATTCGTTCAGCTTCCGGCTGAGTTCGGCGGCGGCGCTGTCGAGGCGTTTCGTCATGTTGCTCATCTCGCAATTGGCGATGCTCATCCACGATGAGCCAATCGCGTCCTGATTCAATCTGATCAGAATGGCCGCAACCGATTTCGCGCCGGGAAGAATGTCCATGATGGTTTCGCGATCGGCGCCGAGCTCCTGCCGCGTCGCTTCCGTGAATCCGATGGCATCTGCGCCGCAGCTCCTTCCCAGGTTGCGCAGCCACTCACGGTCGAGAATGGCGTTGTTTTCGGGTGGCCTGATGGTTACGCTGGTCGTCATGGGTTTTATTCTCCTGTTGTTGAAATCGATTCCTGGTCGCGGTTTTAAACGCAAGGTGCATATACACCTTTTTTGATATGAAAAAAAATTAACTGCCGGCGGCGCGGGCGAGGGTTGCCAGTTCGGCTCTGAGAGCGGTTGCGCCCTCTTCCCCGAGCGAGGCCGCCAGGCGGTCCTGCACATTCTGCCAGAGCGGTATCGCCTTTTCGATCAACGCTTCGCCGGTTGGAGTAATGCTGATGATCCGCTGGCGACGGTCTTCACCGGCCAGAACGGAAACCAGTTCCCGGCGTTCGAGTGGGCGAAGATTGCGGGTCAGGGTAGTGCGGTCCATCAGGAAGAATTCTGCCACTTCACTCATGGTTTCGGGGCCGCAGTTTTTCAGGTAGACCAGAAGGCTGAACTGGGTGTTCTTGAGCCGGCACGGCGCGAGGACTTCATCATAGGCTTTCCCGAGAATCCGCGCAGTTTTGCGGACATGCAAAGCCAGGCATTCACTGCCGATACGGGTGAGCAGATCAGGCCGACTGTGGCATTTTTTATTCATATACTTGCATATACACTCTTTTTTTAAAGAAGTCAACTTCGCGGCTCTGTCGCTTCTGCATTTCTGACCTGGTAACGCGCTCGGAGTTTACTCAGCATGATATTAGAAATTTATTTGTAGGCATCTTTCCGGAAATCGATAGTAAGAATTGCAACAATCTTCAGCTTCTCATCAATCGAATAGAAAACCCGAAATTTGCCAATCCTGTAGCGCCAGGTCGGGGGAACATAATCAATAAGCCTTTTAATATTCAGGCCAAAGTGAGGCTCAAGTTTCAGTTGTGGATATACATAGGATTTCAGCTTACTCTGCAGGAAGTTTTTTTCGACTTTGGAAAATTCTTCTATACGCTCGATGAATTCATCAGTTTCGAAAAGCTTATAGTTACTCAACGAAGCGCCCCTTTTTGGATTGGGCATTTACGTGAGCCCTTTTGAGACTTTGATTTAAGGGTTTATTGCTTTTTATTTCGTTCATCTCAAACTCATCAACAAATTCGGTCTCTTGAATGAAGCGCAGTACGGCGGTCTCGATGAAGTTGGAAAGGGGGCGGTTTTCCTGGCCAGCAAGCTTGTTAAACAATTCGTAAATATCATCCTTGAGGCGAAGGGTTACGGTTTTGGGCATATCTCATCTCCATGAATAAATTTTATTCTATTTCATTATAACGTATTGCTTTAAGTTCGGCAATATTTCGCCCGCTCTGTCTGAACTCCATGTATCCTTCTTATGCAAAAATTGCCATTGCCAATAGAAACATCAATAAAAAGGTAAACTTGGCCTAAGCAGCTTGCTAGAGTTAATCCCCAAACCAGATGGCAAAGCAACGTTTTCTTGCAAATTCCTTTACCGGCTGAGGCCAGAAAACTCTGAATTTTGCTGTGTAAGTAAGTTCACACACAAACTGACAAAGCAGATCGCCAATTGAAAACTCGACGATGGTGTCTTCCTTAGGCCAGAAAATATCGTCGCCCTGATATCGTTTGACATAAATTAAGTTTTCACCGATTGAAACCTCAGCGCTCTTAAAAGTTCTGGGAATAAATTCAGGCTTGATATGCCCAGCAATTTTGGAAATGCTGAATAAGCTTCGCCAATATCTGAAAAAAGGAGAAAATAGTCGCACCATTAACCGGGAATAATTACTCCAGACACTAAGGTCGCGACAGATATCGGCACGGAAATATTCTGACCATTGGTTATTACCTGTTTCAATAGATTCCTTCAGAAATTTATCTGCAATTTTTGATTTAACGCAGCTTGAAAAAAACTCGGTAATGGCTTCAGCCAGTTCAGGATGAAATTTTAATGAACTAATGTGTGAAACGGTCCAAATAATGCCGTCTTCATAGCCTGCGCTCCAGGCCAATCTGCTGATCCCAAAAATGTAGTTCAGTTTTCGACAAAAATCAGAGTTTGGGCCCCATGCTTCTCTTGTGCTTTTTGTTGTCGAAGCATATTCATCAAGAATCTGCGACACTTTTTCCGGTTCCCATTTGCATCTGTTGTAAAGAATGTTGGGATAAGCTTCTTCTGCCGAATAATGGTTTTCAGCCTCATTATGAATAATCGTCGCAAGTTGCTGACTTCTTTTTTCGAGCAATTCTGTCAGAGTTGGGGTTATACCAGTGCGATATTTTTCGCCGGTCATTGGTGGCAGTTGACCTGGCTTAGGTTGATAAACAGTCTGCCAGCCAAAGCCTTTTGGAACTAACTCCTGATCGATGCGTTTGGTTAAAACGTTTGCACTCTCTACCCATTGTCCTATTGAGGCATGGTCATCCTGCAGTATTATGAAACTTCTCTCGGGAACTGAGCAATTTCTAAATTTCTGCCAGTATGAACGAATCGCAGCTACATATTCTTTTCTGGTAGGCTTTATGCTGCCTTTTTGAAACTTATGATTTGTTCTTAAAATTCTGCTTAAGATGTAATCTATAAGACTTGAAACGGGTAGAAAACTACGATCGAAATGGAAGTCGCGACCGAATGAGACTGATCTGGAAAGGCGATCATCAATCTCAAGACTTTGCAACAGAGGTTCTACCGCGTCATCACCAATTTCGGACAATTTTCTAACCGTTTCAGCCTGGTCGAACTCAAGCCAGCCCGGTTGTCCACTTTGGCAGATCTGCGCATTTTCAAGGTTTTTGATCAGCATTTCAACTTCAGAGTGTTCTGGTTCACCCAAGGGAAGATTAAGACTCTGGCTGATCTTTTTCCACAGATCGGTATGCCAGAAATTCTTCATGGTTTTTTCCCACAATCTTCTTTCATGGTCTATCAGAAGCGTTGAACAACCAGTTGCAAATGCCAGAAACCGGGGATTGGAAAAACAATCCGATCCGCCGCCAAATTGCCAGTTTGGAAGTCGACAATCTTTCCAGCCGCTTTCATCAACCTGAAGAATTGGTAGAAGTTTTCTGGCCGTAAGCAATGCAATTCGATCATCGGCGCGCATATGTGCACAGACTGCCCGATCCCACTGATACCATACCCATTCCATGATTACTGGAAGCAATGGGTATTCATCGACGTTATCGCATGACCGATAATATTCGCGCCACATTCTTTCCGCCAAACTTTCATGACCAGCCCGGAAAACAAGAAATGCCTTCAATGGTGTTAAAAAATGGTAATCGATGGCGTATTTTTCGGGAGTGGAACGACGTCTAAAGTCACGATATCTTGTGGTCACTCCCGTATTCATGTTTCCGGTAACACTTATGTCTCTGCGATCTTCGGGCAAGTCAATGGACTTTTGCAGCATTTCTTCTACGTCTGCAGCCAGGTCTATCGAAGGTCCCATTGATGCCACAGGATACAAAAGTCCATTCCAGCAGATCGCCCATTTTTCAGAACATTCTGAATTTGGCGATTCGGGAAGAACCCAGCCTCTGGTAGTGATCAAAATTGGGCAATGCGCCCATACGCTGCCTGTTTCTACCTGAACCGTTTTGTATTCACAGCCGCGCGGGTCAGCCAGCCCAAGTTCAAACAATTGCCGCATGGCAAGAATCACTTCTTTAGACAAAGTCGTTGGCCCAGGGTTCCAGGCAATGCTCTGTTGCGGTGGGCCTGGAAATTGCCAATTTGAAAAATCAGCATATTCACAGAAGCTTGCAAACGATATCCAAATAAAAACACATATAAAAAAGCAGGTTTTAAAGCATTTACTGTGCGTGCAAGCAGGCCTGGCAAATTGATTTTTTGCAGCCATTTTTCTATAAAGCTTTTGGAAAAAAGCAAAAATAGCGGCAGACATTCCCAAAAAGATCCAGTTTTCCATAAATAATTCCCCCGGCATACTCTTCAAAATGACAATTATTGCGCCCGTATTGTCTTCATTTGTCCTAAATTGTCTTAATTTTTTCAGCCATTCAATGTGTGTTTCGTAATCGCTGTAAAAATCATGATACTTTAACATTTTATCTCAAACTGTTAGACGAATGGCATAAGGAGAAAGCACACCAACAGTAATCTTTCCCCCAATTTCTGTGTTTTGCGCAAACCAATCTCTTAATCCTGTACCCCCCATGATTCTTGGAGTATGATTCGTATTGCAGCGACGATTTATTACGCCTAGGATTGGAATCTCGTTGTCGCCAAGAAATATTTCAATATTACTTCCATCTGAACCTATCAGCTTTTCGTCCGATACTTTCACATTAAAGAAACCTGTTTTATAGTAAGTTGGCTGCAAGTCGAATTGAAACGAAGCTTCAACAGATTTAGATATGAAATCTGGAATTTCGTTAGGAACAAGCTTGACGCTTTCATTAGTTGAACTAACGGTCTCAGATTTACCGCCATTCCATTCAGGGGTTATCTTTAAAATTATGTCATCTTCTAGGGCGGCTGCTAAATTAATGTGAAATTGACCGTAATGCATGAGACCATTATCAGGAAGTGCTAAGATATCTACAGCAACACCTGCGCTTAAAAGATCTCGTATACATTTACCATTTCGAATATTAGTGGATTGGCTAATACCTGGATTTTTATATCCTGCCATACGCTTTGATAATTGTTGCGTCGTTTTTCCAACATATTTAACCTGGCCATCACAAACAAATGCATACAAAATGTTTTTCTGATTCGAATGCTGAAAGAGTTTAAAATTCAAATCATTATTGTCTAAAAACCAATGACCACACATCTGGAAGCCAATAGATAGCAATCTATTCACGAGCTTTTCCTCTGATAATATAATATCTTTTAGTTATTGAAATGTTCCCTGAGCCATTGTTGGCGCTGTAGATATTGATTTGTTTTTTTGTCGTGACCGGAAAAACGAGACGGGCGGGGGTGTTGCGTAAGCAAGACCCGTGATCCGGCCGGTTTTTCCGCGTCGACGCACTTGTGTACGCCCGGCATGGGCGTGAACTTATGGGGTGAGACCGCTTCAGCGGTCAAGTCCTCTGTATTGGAAGTCATATGATGAATGTTTATCATACAATACTAGCCGAAGGCAATGGCGGAGCTGCGAAGCTCTGTCAGTTTTCGGGCGCTTTCTGGCGCAGTTGCCGAAATATATTCATGCACGGCTGGTAAAAAGGGCAGAGCGCGAAGGTGTAAGCGTCAACGCTCTGGTTCTGTCTTTTATCGCTTCCGGCCTTGGCCAGAACTGAATCAGGGAACTGCTACCCGTCACATGTGTTCGGTGCCGTGCTTAAAGGACCAATTTTACAGACAAAATTTTACACAACCGAATTTAGAAAATCTCGATTTACTAAAATCGATCTTGGGAAATAGTTTTATATAAAATCCACTTGTTTATTTTAAGCAAGGAAAAAAATGAAAAAATCGGTTGGCTTCCAATATATTGGCAGAAAATATTCTCCTTGCTTGAAAATAAGGAAGCATAGTATCCTTGGGTTGGAAAAGCAAATTCTTAGCCAAAAGACGCCAAATAATGCATTCACGAGCAGTAGCCTCTAAAAACAATTGAAGATCTTCTAGGGAGAATCCATGACAGAAATCACAAAAGAAAATGCTTATTTCTTTGCAATCGAAACACTCAATTTAGGCAATAGGCGAAAAATTTTTGAAGCAACTGGCCTTAAAGGTTCATTCGAAGACTTCCCGGCTTTTTCTGACGATGAATTCAAGATACTTGAAACGGCAATGATCAATGAATACTTATCTATGGGCAAGTTTTCAAATTACGTTTTCAATGAGATCCTAACAAAAGATGATTTTAATGATCTAAAAGAGCGGTATAAGAAAAGCAAAAAGAATTTTTTCAGTGATCCAGGATTAGACAATTTAAATTGGATTCATAGAAATGAAGATGACGAAGCTCTTATTCATTTCACTTTTTACAAACTAGCAACCCATTTCAAGATGGTCACCAATCAAGACAATACCAATGATTGGGTTAAAACGACAAAACTCTTTGTGTATGATCTCGAAATAAGGCAATTAGAGGAAAAAGTATGGGTAATTTTGAAATTTCCCAAAATTAAACCTGAAAAGGGCAGCAAGACCTATAGTTTCTTGCCCGAATGGGAAAATGTACAGAAGTGGCTTGGGAAAAAGTTCAATTGTTCCATGCAAGCATTTGACTTAAAACTCTTTTACGAAAATTTTCATGACCAGGATGATCTTGTAAAGATTTCCTTTGATGTTGAGAATTACGAAGATGAAAATCAACAACTCCGTGCCACCAATTTTTCTATTAAGGTCAACCAAACCGCGGATTTTGAATTGTCAAGAATTTACAGTAGTATTGATTTTCACCTTAGCCATAGTTTTCGAGAATATCTTACCAGTCTTTACAATTCACATTGTCAAAAGCAAAAAATTCCTGCAAATTCTGATACCATAGAGTTTTTCCAAGTCACAGAAAGACTAATGCGAACAGAAATGATATTTCAGGCAATACAGGAGCGTTGTGTTTACCTTATCGGGGGGATTAGGTATAAATATAAATTAAGAAGTGGCCGAGAATGTACAAACAACTATAGCATCGAGAAGATGCCCAACCAGATCGGTGGAATTCTAAGATCAGCGAGGGAAGGGAATGCTTATTTCGATAGAGTTTTCAAAGAAATTAAAGAATACTTTGACTCGGCTAAAACCTGAACAAGCAGACCTCTTCATACCCAGAATCGAAAAGTTCTTCGAAGGTCTGAAAAAAAACCAAATCATCTATTTTGGAGATTTTATTACAGCCACAGGATTGGATAGAAAATCCACTTCTATCCTTTTGGCTGATTTGAGTTTTTCAAGTAACCCTCAAATAAAGCCAGTTACAATACCATTTGCAGATGGAAAGTTTTGGGAACCAATTAAAGTAGATGGTTTGGAATTTGATCCCTCAGCTTTTGAAATCTACAGTGAGGAAAGAGAAGAATTTCTTACAGAAAAAGACATTGAATTAGTTGCAGCATATGAGGTATGCAATGATTAATTCTACCAATAACAAAGTAACTCCGAAAACCCATGCAATGGATCTATTCTCTATCAACCAATTTTGGAGTGAGAAAGAGTTGAAAGATTGTAATTCTGCTGATCCAAAAGAGGTTAAGCGACTAATCGATAATTTGAGGCTGAAGAAAAAAAAAGATGATTTAACCACAGATATCGGGAATAGGTTAGAGGAATTAGCCAACTATCTAATTAAAACTTCAGGTCTTTTTCTTTCGCCTAGGAATGGTTTTAGCACTACCTTCTGTCAAATTGATCATTGGGCAAAGTTTCACCCTGCAGCTTGGGCAACCTTTTTTGGGGCTTGGGAAAGAATTCGTGAACAAAGCCAAATTATGGCTGGCGAGTCGAAGAATTACGATGCAGCTCTTGGAGTAACTTATGTACTGAAGTTTGAATGCATTAAGCTTCTAAAAAAATTTCCAATTGGAATCTACTTCACCGTTGAGGGATTGACTGGTTCTGAAGACACCATTGGTTTGAAGGCTTCTAAATCCGCCGTTATTCATACCTTCGAGGCCTTTAATTCTTTCTCAGTCGTTTTTGCAAATGATGACTGGGATAGGTTGTATGACCAGCCAAAGGAATTTGGCATTATTCTTAGTGAAAAATTTGAGGAATTCCTTACCGCAGAAAAAATTTGACAAGTTTTCTATTTTTTTCAAAATAGCCAGGTAAATATTCATTTAAGACAGATATCAAACCATTGAAAATTGGCCTAAAGACTTCAAGGTAGAATTGCTACAAACAAATTCTTTATGAGAGTTGGAATTTAAAAATACTCTGTTTTTCTTTTTCACCCGACGTAGGTCATGACCGGAAAAACGAGACGGGCGCGGGTGTTGCGCAAGCAACACCAGTTATCCGGCCGATTTTTCCGTGTCGACGCACTGGTTATCTCGACCTGATTCATTATGGTTGCATCGTCGAGTATCTGTATTTTTATCGCAAAAAACAATTCTATTCTACACCCTCAGAGAAGTTTTGTTTGAGTAAATTGTCAACGAGTGGAGTAGCCAAAAAAAGGTAATGTAACCATATAAAGGATAAATTGGTTTCAATAGAAGCATTTGATGCTTAGAAAATTTTCAAGTTAGGAGCTATAATTTGAGCAACGATATCCTACCTTACGTAAGAAATGGTTCTTGGAGCGCCCAGCATCCATTTTATTGTCAATGTGCCTATTTTAACTTAAAGAAGTATGAAGAACATTATTCTACATTGACAAAATTGGAAGAAACTCTCAAAACGGAGTTAAAGCATATTGCTGATCCAGAGCGGGATGATCTCATTTATGTTAAAACATACCAAATTCGCCAGATGTGTCATGAGAGCGCTGTTAGCATGCACCTTTTCCTTTGCATGACAATAGAAGCTTTCGTAAATCATTATGGTGTTCGCAGACTAGGAGAAGCATTCTATAAACAAAATCTAGAAAGAGTAGGAATTACTGAGAAGATTGCATTGATAATTGCCACTTGCTTTCAAAAAACTATTCCTAAAGATAATTTAATCATTTTAAAATCCAGGGCATTGTTTGACAAGCGGAACCAATTCGTACACCCGAAATCCAAAGAAATCAATCAGAATAATTTAATGAATTTAGCAAACTTGCATCCAAAAGACTTTCCAGTCTATAGATTCCTCAATGATTTCGAAGAAATCATTGAGGAATTCTACAAGTTAGATCCAACAATTTTAAAGGAAATAGAATTCAAAAAAACTTTTAAAAACTTGGATGAATGAAAGCCAAGCAAGGCGCAAGTATCTTAACCATGACCGTTTACATTAGCTAAGTAGTGGTCGTTGAACTTAATAGTAAAATTTGCATCGTGACCAGAGATAAAAATGGAAAATTTAAAAATTATTTTGAAAAATTTAAAGATTACTACTGACGAGGAACTAAGACTTTATATTGATGGAAATTACAATGATCAAAGCAAAATCAGCGGTGGTCTGAGAAAATTGGTCAAGCCGATAAGTGATGAAGCAGTAAAATTC
>CALEDQ010000014.1 GCA_937949615.1 uncultured bacterium
CTACAAACGCTCAGGCGATGTAGACGTAGTATTCCAGACCATCTATGACCGCCACGTTGGCAACTACAAAGATGACGCAGCCGTTGATTTCCGCACTGTATGGAACCTCAACCTCGGCACCAAATACCGCGATCACGACCTGTATCTGGGTTTCTACGCTCAGGATGAAGCCAATCTCGTTAACGGCAGAGCTCCTGGTAGCTTTGTTCTCGGCAAAACTGCCGGCCTCCAGAGCAGCGACAAGCGCTGGGACGTAGAATTCGGTTCAAAAGGCCCGATCGGTAACAACGGTCACTGGGACTATGACCTCGGTTTCGTATACACCAACTATGAACTCGACATTTTCAACAACCTGAACAATGTTGCTTCTACCTTCATCAGCCCCGAAATGCAGGGTTGGATGGGCCATGTAGCTGTTAAATGGGACAGCAAAAAAGAATGGGCCGCCAAACTGGCTTTCACCATGGCTGACGACGAATCAGTTGGTGCTATCGCTCTCGACAACGATCAGAGATATCAGGACGGTATCGAAACTCCTTATGAAGATATCAGCCGCGGCAACACCTATTTCCGCAATGGTCTGATGAACATGAGCGACCTCAAACTGCAGGCTGAATATCGCCCGAGAGACAGCAAGCATTATTTCAGACTGGCCGGCGACCTTCTTGACGAAATGGACAGCACTGTAACTAATGACCTTGCCAAGTATCAGGCCGGTCACACCAACGGTGTCGTTCCTGCTGCTTTCGTTAAAGCCAACACCGCTTATGACAGATGGAATAACTTTGGTATCGCCGAAGCCGAAGCCATGGTTCTTACCTTCGAATATCGCTATCAGCTGGCTGAAAACACCAGAATCAGAGTTGGTTACACTAACTTTGAATTCCTGGGCGATGCTTTCACCGGTATCCAGGGCGGCTCAGCCGGTCGTGGTATCGGCAATGTTATCGGCACTCAGGCTGATTACGACTATGACATGCTCTGGGCTGAAATCTACAGCCGCTTCTAATTCTAAACTGCCGTTAACGGCATAAAGAAGTAGAGATCAACCCGCCAGGCGAAAGCCTGGCGGGTTTTTCATTTGTAAGGGTTCAGTATGCGCTGAGCCCTTACGGGCTATATGACCATTGTGCATGTAATTAACAGATGGCTCTGTTGTAAAAATCCCTGATTTTTTGTGTGTTGTTTCACAATATTTATGAAGAATTGGATTTTTACCTCTGCGTAAATGGTTTGTTTTAACCGATTGAAGATGAGGAATTGACTGATAGTTGCGTTATCACTGTATTTTTAAATCTTGCCCTTGACAAATAACGCGCTCCCGAGTATAATCTTTCAACTTAAAGAATCTGGAAAACGATTTCGTAGGTGTCAAAGAAAGGAGGTGCACTCTTTACAGGTAGCCTGCAGATGACGCCAGATTTCAAAGTGGGCGGTAAAACGCCCGGGGTAGTTTAAGCAGATTGACGAGTTCTTGATGATTGCCCGGAAACATCCAAGGAAACAAGGAAACTTGATGAAAACGGAAAATCACCGGAACCAGGAAAACTGAAAAAAACAAACCCCGAAGGTCGAAAATCTCAAAATTTAACCTGAAGGAAAAATCATGAAACACATTTCTAAACTTCTCGTAGCAGTTATGGTTCTTTCAGCCGTAGTTGCTTCAGCCAATCCTTTTTCTGACGTTCCGTTTTCACACTGGTCATATGATGCAGTAAACAAACTCGCCGCCAAAGGCATTCTCCAGGGTTATCCCGATGGTCGCTTCAAAGGCAACCAGACTGTTACCCGCTATGCTCTCGCCATGGTTACTGCCAAAATGCTGGCCAACGTTGAACAGATGCTCGAATCAGGCATCGGTACCAACCTGGTAACCAAAGCTGACCTGCAGACCCTCGAAAAACTGACTGTTGAATTCGCAGACGAACTGGCCCTTCTGGGTGTTAAAGTTACCGCTCTCGAAGACGACATGCAGGTTGTAAAAGAAGATGTATCTATGCTCAAAAAAGACGTAGAAGGCATCAAAGATTACATGGCCAAGGGCGGCATGGAAAAAGTTAAACTTTCTGGCGATATGCTGGTTAGACACACCAACCTCAGCCACAAGAACGACTGGCGCAACAACTTCGCCGGCGTTGCAGCCCGCGCTGGTAACAGCGACAACGCTCTGACTGAAAGCCAGATCCGCTTCCAGTTCAAAGCCAACATCGACGAAAACATCACTGCCGTAGCTCGCTGGTCAATGTTCGCCAAGAATCTTGACAACGTAAACGGTGGTCAGTCTGCAATGCAGGGCGTTTTCGGCCTCAACGGTATCGGTGCCAACACTGTAACCGACAACGTTGTTGATCTTGCTTACCTGCAGATCAAAGACATGTTCCGCTTCGGTGGCGACTTCACTTTCGGTCGCAACTTCTACACCCACGGCCATGCTCTTCTCCTCAACGACTATGTTGATGCTATCCGCTACTACAAACGCTCAGGCGATGTAGACGTAGTATTCCAGACCATCTATGACCGCCACCAGGGTCGCTACACTGATGATGCAGCCGTTGACTTCCGCAACGTCTGGAACATCAACCTCGACACCAAATATCGCGATCACGACCTCTATCTGGGCATCTACATGCAGGACGAACCGGCTCTCGCCGTTGGCATGACCGATAATTTCGGTGCTGCCGTTCCGTTCGGTATTGCTCTTGCAAAAGCCAATGGTAACCAGGACAGCGATAAGCGCTGGGACGTAGAATTTGGTTCAAAAGGCCCGATCGGCAACAACGGTCACTGGGACTATGACCTCGGTTTCGTATACACCAACTATGAACTCGACATTTTCAACAACCTGAACAATGTTGCTTCTACCTTCATCAGCCCCGAAATGCAGGGTTGGATGGGCCATGTAGCTGTTAAATGGGACAGCAAAAAAGAATGGGCCGCCAAACTGGCTTTCACCATGGCTGACGACGAATCAGTTGGTGCTATCGCTCTCGACAACGATCAGAGATATCAGGACGGTATCGAAACTCCTTATGAAGATATCAGCCGCGGCAACACCTATTTCCGCAATGGTCTGATGAACATGAGCAACCTGAAACTTCAGGCTGAATACCGCCCCAGAGACAGCAAGCACTATTTCAGACTCGCAGGCGACCTGCTTGATGAAATGGACGACACTGTTACCAACGATCTCGCCAGATACGTTGCTGGTCACAACACTACTGCCGGTATCCCCGCTGCTTTCGTGAAAACCAACACCGCTTATGACCGCTGGAACAACTTCATGACTGCTGATGCCAAAGCCACCGTTCTGACCTTCGAATATCGCTATCAGCTGGCTGAAAACACCAGAATCAGAGTTGGTTACACCGCTTTCGATATGAGCGGCGATGAAACCAAGGCTCTTGCCGGTGCTGCAGCTGTATCTGCTGGCCGCGGTGCTCAGAATGACTATGACTACAACATGCTCTGGGCTGAAATTTTCAGCAAGTTCTAATTGTAGCCACCGATGCTGATCTAATTATTAGCTGAGGAAAAGCAATTAACCCGCCGGGCGCAAGCCCGGCGGGTTTTTTAATCCCGGCCCACAGATGAACGCAGAAGAGAAAAAAGGCCACGGATGAACACGGATATACGCAGATAAAAATGCAAAGAGGCTTGCAGGCGCGGACCGGCAAAACGTCCGGGTAAGGTCACGTATCAGCTGTTTTGCAAAGTTATACCAGCCACTGTTCAGTTGGTATTGACATTATTCCTGGCGGGACTTATGCTTGCAGAAGTAACCACGAATTGTACCGACTTCTGAGGAGGAAACCGATCTAATGAAACTTAGAATTCTTGCCGTGATGGCTCTTTTTGCCCTTTGTTCAGTTGCCGGGTTTGCCGGCGCAATGCTGCCGTTGGTGCCGGGTGATGCCTATCTGGTGGTGAATTTTGATTTTGCCGCCCTGGCGAATCAGCCCGAAATCAAGGCTCTGGTCGAAACCCAGCTCAATAACCAGAACGACAATTATGCTGACTTCTACAAACGCGCCGGCATCGAACCGGCCCGCGATATCAAGAACGTTACCATCTTCGTTGATGGCAAAGAACGCTCTGGTGTCATCGTTAATGGCAGTTTCGATACCGCTAAAATCTCTGAACTGGTTCAGAAAGACAGCGAACTGGCCGGCAAATTCGCCATCGCTACCATCGAAGGCATGCAGGCCGTTAAGAACCCCGCCAATGAAAACGCCAACATGATGTTCGTTAATCAGAACACCGTTGCTTTCGGTTCAGAAGAAGTTCTCAAAGAAGTTGCCACTCTCAATGCCGGCAAGGGCAGTGATATCAGCAAAAACAAAGAATTCACCGGCATGATGGAAAAAGTCGATGCCACCTCTCAGGTCTGGGGCGCTATTGTAACCGCTCCGAACTGGCAGAACCGTGTCAATGTTCCGGTTACTGGCCTGGAAAACATGAAGACCGCCTTCTTCAGCCTCGATTATGACAAAGAATTCACCATGGTTTTTACCGCCCTGGTCGGCGATAACAAAGAACTGCCCAAGTTCACCACCGCCATGCAGAACCTGCTCGATGCTTTCAAAGGCTGGGTTGCTTCGGTTCCCGAAATGGCCGAGATCCTTAAAGACGCTCAGGTCCAGGATAATAAAGAAAACCTGGCTCGCATCGTCGTTTCAATGCCAGCCGCCGATTTCATGACCAGAATGGCCAAAATCGCCGCAAAGGCCGCCGAACCCAAAAAGTAATTGAGGGCGACTGATAATGAAACCCGGCAGTTTTTACTGCCGGGTTTTTTAATTTTCGGGCTGGTTCCATTTGTGGCGGAGAATCTGCAGAACGAAAACAGGTATTTTCAGCATGCGCATGAAGCGAAATGGCTCCAGCCACAGGCGGAAAAGCCACTCGATGCCGCACTGCTGCATCCATACCGGGGCTCGTGGCAGTGTCTGTGATATGACGTCAAAACTGCCGCCGATGCCGATGGCGACCCCGTGGTCGAGATAGCCGCGCAGTCTGCTGATAAACCATTCCTGCCGCGGAACCCCAAGTGCGACAAAGATAATATCGGGCCTGGCGGCAGCGATTTCTTTCATTATCGCCTCTTCTTCAGCAGAATCACCCGCAAAAAAACCATGTCGGACACCGCAGAAATTTATTTTTCCGCGCACATTCAAAGTCTGTACCGCCTGTTCGGCTATTCCAGGGCGACCGCCGATGCAGTAGATTTTCCAGCCGGTTTCGGCAGCACGGTCACAGATCTGGCTGACGAGAGCTACGCCTGGCACGCGGCCGCGCAGCGGTTTTCCGAGAAAATCAGAGGCCCAGACGATGCCGGCGCCATCCGGAACCACCATCTCGGCTCGCTGCATGACCGATTTGAAGCGCTCTTCTTCTGAAGCTCTTACCAGTGCCAGCGAATCGGCGGTAATTATGTGCATTAGACCGGTAGTTTCGGTTTTCAGGTAATCGGCGATTCTATCGAGAACCTGGGTCGGAGTTACGGCATCGATGGAAATGCCCAGCATTTCAATTTTAAGGGGTGCTGGTGCGTTTGTTTCGGTGCGTCTGGCAAAAGTACCCGTGAAGCCCGCAAGTGCGCTTACAAGTAACAGAAACAGGGCGAAATAACCAAAAGCCGGTGCATCAACGGTTACCAGCAGGCCGAAAAAATTAAGGCAGAGAAATATTAGGCCTGAAAAAACTACGGTCTTTTCGCGCTGCAGAGTCCAGGTCCATTGCCGCTCGGTTCCGGTGTCTGGGCGATGCAGCCGGTTACCGAAATATGAGACGATGATCATCGTGCAGATCAGCGCAAACGGAAAAAATATGACCATCGACGGAATGAACAGTCCGAAAAACATCAGTTTCTGCGAGCTCTCTACCATAGAGACAGCCGCAAGAAGAAATCCGGCGGCAAACAAGCCGCTGCTGCCCTGCAGAACTCTGCGTCCGGTGGCGGAGTAAAGCAGCATCAGAATTGCCGTAATCATTATGGCCGTGTTGACAGCAATAAGACCAACTGAGTGTTCACCGGTCGAAAAAACGACAAACTGTGACAGAGAGGTTGTGGCGAGCAGAATGAATGGCATCTCATAAACCAGCGCCGAAATTTTCAGGCAGGCAATGATGAGAATTGCCCATAAAGCGCCGGCAGCTATTCGCAACCCTGAGTTTGTACCAGGTAAATCCGCAAAAATGGCGGCAAAAACGATCAATATTACGATTGGCAGCAGGGTGGCATATTTTACGCGAAAACGGTCACGCAGATAACCTGTGATTGCCAGAAGAGCGGCACCGGTTATCACAGGCAGCATTGCGTGTGCCGCGTTGTGTGAAAAAGCCGCGCCGCCAAGAGCCCCCAGCAGAGGGAAAGCCCCGGCGTAATGCCCACGGCCAAGCTCAAATGGCTGGTTTTTTGTCAGTAGATAGCCAATGACCCAGAAAACCAGTGCTGCCAGAATTGTTGCAATAATTGGAAAAAGTTCAGACATGATTATTACATCGGCTTAAAGCGTGTAACATTTGAGCCATGGATGCCCGCCTGTAAATGCGGAGAAGGTGACCAGAAAATGTGGCACGGATCAGCGAATAAAAACTGATCAGCAAAAACAGGACGGAATAAAATGCCTGTTTGGCGTTATTTTATTAGGGGGGGGGCAGTATCTGCAATAATCTCTGTTTCAGACGTTGCCGGAGAGTTCCCAGTAGACGATGTAGTAGAGAATTGCCGCGAAGTAGGCAATTTCGACGCCAAGCAGAATCGGGAAGGCTTTTCTTTGTCTGTCCCACCAGTCCCAGAAGAAATTCAGCCGGTCAAAAATGGCCAGTAAAGTATGTACAAGACCCCACGAAAAGGCAAAAAGCAGGGTCAGGCAGGCTGGTATCACATAATAAAGCGTCATGGCCTGATAATAGCACAGGCATTGCCACAAGGCAACACAATCTGACCGGAGATTGCAGTTTGTTAGTTGCTGGCGGTCTGTGGTAAGATGGCCGGGGCTGGTTCTTTATCTCTGCCGCCCAGGAGGAAAAATGAAAAAACGAAGTTATCTGCTGGCCGCTCTGTTGAGCGTTGCACCTTTTTTTACTGCCAGCGCCGCTGAAGTAATTTTTGCCGGAAACCGGGACGGGCAGTTCGACCTTTTCAGGGCTGACCTGAAAACAGCTCAGATACAACAGCTTACCAGTACAACCGCCGATGAAACCATGCCGGCGGTTTCACCTGACGGTCGGAATCTGGTGTTTGTTTCGAACCGTGCCGGTGCCGACTCGATTTTTATGATGCCGATTGCGGGTAATGCTTCTGAAGTCGTCGATATCAGCGGCGGCATGGGCGCCTATGCCAATCCGGCCTTTTCGCCCGCCGGAACCAGAATCGCGGTAAGGTACGCTCCCGACCCGCAGGATCCTTTTGCAGCTACCCGCATCGTTCTGCTTGATCCACAGACCCGTAAGCAGGAAGTCATCATCGACAGCAGCAAACTCAAAACCAGCGAAAATTCTGACGCGGTGGTCGTCGTCGATCGCCCGGTGTGGGTATCTGACAATCTCATTGCCTATTTGATCGCCGAATATTCCGATCCCGAAATGGGGCGCCTGACCAAATCGACCATTTATCTGTTCGATCTGAAAAAACAGGAACAGACCAGAGTTGCCGGCGGCGAAAGTTACTTCAATGCCGATGGCAGTGCAATGGGTTTCAAAGCGACAATGCCGGCGGTCGCCACGACAGAGTCTGGTCGAACGCTTGTTTTTACCGCAATCAGGGGTGGCACCGACCGGGAACCGATGAAGGTCTCTCTTTCAGGCGGTGAAAAGGGAATAGTCGAGCTGGGCGACCATGATTTTTTTGGCCCTCTTCTACAGGCCGACGACTGCTGGATCTATGGTTTCATGGATGAAGAGAGCAATACCGGGCTTGCCTGGCGGTCGACTGACCTGAAGACTCCCAGAAATATTCTTTCATTCAACGGCAGGATCATCACTCCGACGGCCATGCCCTAAAAAGGCATTTAATCCCACACAGAAAGTCGTCGGTTTGTTGACCAGGTAAAATGGATTATTTAACCCTGCGAAAGCACATTGCCGGGCTGTCAAAGGCCCTTGAAGACCGCCCGGTGATCATCAGAGGCATCGATCTGCCCGGCCGCAGTTTTTCGCTGCGTCTGAAACGCCGGGAAGGCCCGTCTGAACTCATTTTTTGCCTGGACGCGCCGGCGCAGAGTCTGTGGCTGGCCGAAAAAAGCTGCGAAATCGGGCGTTCTTCTTCGTTTGTCCGCACTATTAACCGTCTGCTCATCAATGGCCGGCTGACTAAGATTTCGCTGGCCGGCCGCGAGACCGAAGGCCGCTTTGACCGGGTGGTGAAACTGCAGATAACGGTGATTGACAGCTTTTTTGGCAATCGCAGTGACTTTTTTATTCTGGCCGAGTTCACCGGCAGAATCGCCGACATTTTTGTCTGCGATTCCGACCTGAAGATTCTCGATCGCCTGTCGCGCAGTTCCAACAATATGATCGGTGCTGTCTACAATCTTCCTGATGCGGTGCCAGGTGCTGATCCCGGCCGGGTGAGCGATGAACAGCTCAATGAAATTTTTTCTGCCCCTTCGGAGGCCTGGAAAACCAGACTTGGAGTTATTTCACCGCAATTTGAAGCCGAACTCGTCTTCAGATCGGGGAAAGAGGCAACGCCGTCTGACCGGGCCGCGATGTTTCGCAGTCTTCTGCAGGAAGCTGTCTCAGATCAGCCACTGTCGGTCTATCTTAAAAATGGTCGCTGCCGTGCTGTTTCCTGCTTCAGATTGAATCATCAGACAGAGCAGCCTGATCTTGTCTTTTCATCGGTTAATGACGCTCTGAACTGGCTTGAGCTATCGCAGTCGGCCCCCGGAAGACTGAAAGAGACCATAAAGCAGGTCGTTGCCCGTTTTCAGCGCGATCTTCGTCAGAAGCAGGAGCTGCTCGAGGAGCAGCAGAAACTGCATGAGAAATTTTCCGGTGCCGATCATCTGCAGAATCTTGGCAATCTGCTGGTGGCAAATATTTATCGCATCCGCCCCGGTTCGAAAAGTGTCGAACTCGAAGACTGGCAGACCGGAAAATCGGTTCTGATCGAACTTGATCCGACCCGAACCCCGGCGGCCAATGCCACCCGCTATTTTAATCTTTACAAAAAGGCCCGTCGCGGTCTGGCCGAGGTTGAGAAGCGTATTCAGGCAATTCAGGCCGAAATGGCATGGCTGCATGAGCAGATATGGCTGGCCGAAAATGCTGTAAGCGAAGCAGATCTGCCGTGCGAAGAAAAAAAATCCCGGGTCCGGCGCAGCTCAGGTCAGGCAAAAGAACCGGTGGCTGGCCGCAAAGGTCGTGCGGCCCTGGTCAGGCCCGATCTGGAAATCGATGGTTGTCGCTATTATATTGGCCGGAACGCCCGTCAGAACGACGTGTTGACGTTTCAGGTCGCCCGGCGCAGCGACTGGTGGTTTCATGCCAATGATGTTCCTGGCGCCCATGTGATTCTCAAAAAAGCCGAAGGCGGGGTGACCGAAGCCGACCTCTGGCGTGGCGCGGTGCTTGCTGCCTGGTTCAGTTTTGCGCGCAACAGCAGCAAGGTTGCAGTCGATGCGACTGAGGTGGCTAATGTTAAAAGAATTCCGGGAGGGATGCCGGGTCGGGTTTCGTTTACTGGCCAGCATACCATTCTGGTTAACCCGGCTGATTACGAAAAATTTGCCTGAAACCGCTTAAAGATCAGAAAACTTGATGCCGGCAAACTCGGCGTGCAGCTTTTCCTGGAGAGCTCTGAGCCGCAGACAGACCTTGCAGGTGGCTGAACGGCTGCAGGCTTCATCAGAATCAGAGCAGACATTGAGGTGACAAGATCTTGCGTCAAAAATTTTCAGAACATCGAGGAGCGACAGTTTGGCCGGGTCTTGGATAAGGTAGATTCCGCCCTGTTTGCCGCGGGTCGCGCCGACAATTTTTGATTCGACCAGCTGATGAGAAATTTTGCGCAGAAAACGATAGGGAATTTCAGCTTTCTCACTGATTTCAGTCGTGGCAACCGGGCCCTGTCCAAAGCGTTGTGCCAGGTAAACTACCGTTCTTATTGCGTAATCAGCTTCTCGGGTAATCATTTTATAACTTCCAGATTTTAAATAATGATATAAAATGAGTAGCAAATCATGCGCCGTAAGTCAACAACCTTGTTCATTTGACAGAGAGCGGGTGGTGCATTAGAATAAGCCCTTGCAACTGGAGGTACAAGTGCCGAAAAAGAACCCCGCAAAATCAATTGACGTTAGAGCTGGTCTGGTTGAGTATCTGCGCGAGATTTCGCTCGATGAAGAGCGTCTTCTGGCTAACCTGGCATTTGAACCTGTTGTGATTGGCCGACAGTTGCTCGAAAACCATTTTACGGTCAGCGATTTTCAGGGCGCTGAGCCAAATCGGGTTCTTCTTGCAACCATGCTCGAAATCATCGAAGATCAGGAAACCCTCAATCTGCCGAATCTGATTGCGCGACTGACCAATCAGCGCCAGGGCAAGAAGACAAGGCTCGACATTGTCGGTGGTGAGGACCGGGTGCGCGAACTTTTTACCGCGCCCTTTTCGCAGCCGGGCATAACCATGCTCGATGATATCGAACCGGTCATCGAACGCATTCGCGACCGAAATATCAGGGCAGAAGCCCACAAGACTATGATTCAATATTCTGAGCGTATTATTCATGGTGACAAAGATGCTTTTGAGGTGCTTGGCAGCTGCATCCAGTCTCTGCGGGGTCTGTTTCTGCAGGGCAGCGCCGGCTATATCAGAAGTCTTGATTCTCATATCGCTGAAATGCAGGAGCTGGTCAATGATCAACGGGCCCGTAAACGCAGCTATCTTGGCCTGCAGACGAATTTTCCGATTCTCATGGAAAAACTCAACGGTTTTCAGAAAGAGTTTTATCTGATAACCGGTGGGGTCGGCATGGGCAAATCGACATTCGCCACCCAGCTTGCCTGGGATCTGGTGAGTCTGAATCCGGAATTAACGGTTCTATATTTCAGTCTTGATCTCAACCGGCTCGATACTACCGCCAAAATAGTTTCCCAGGCTGTCGAGCTGCCGATCGACTATGTTAAAAATCCATACAGCGCGCGCCCCGATTTTGAAGAACGCCGCAATCTTGGTCTTCAGACAGTATCAGAGATGAGCAACCGTCTGATTCTCGTCGATGAATCGAATGGTCGTCAGTTTATCGATGATATAAAAAAGCAGGTGAAAAGAGTTCGTCTTGAAAAGGGTGGCGAGGTTGCTGTTATTATCGACCCCTTGTTCAAGATTCTGTTGCGAAATCAGCAGCAGATGAGTTTTAATGAGAAGTCTAATGTTCTGGCTTCTGAGTTGAAGAGTCTGGCGGCGGTCGAGGGGGTAACGGTAATCGCTACCGCCGGTCTGCCGAAAGCTATCAGTAATCGTCGGCCGGTTAAAGAAGACCTCGAAGAGATTATGGGGCTGCTTTATGACCCCTATGCGGTTTTCTTTCTCTATTGCGACTATCTGAACAATTTTGATACGCCGTTTCTTGAATGGGAATGGGGCAAGGAAGACAGTTTCATGATTCCCATCACTGAGGCATTTATTGCAAAAAATAAAATGGGCAGCACGAATTCCAGAATCTTTTTCCGCTATTTTGAGGCTTACTCGAAGTTCAAGGAATGTGCCCCACAGGAAGTGGAAAACTATTCAGCCATGATTGAAAATCTTGAGCGCTTTAAAGAACAGCAGAGCAATACCGCAGTGAAGCGCCAGGGGCGCCAGGAGGAATTCTGATGGACGCATCTGTAGAACTTTTTCAGAAGGGCGTAGATCTGCAGCAGCGCGGTCTTTTCGATCATGCCATTGAAGAATACGAAAAAGCCCTGCGACTTGATCCTGAAAACCTCGATATTCTGGTGAATCTCGGTGCCGCATGCCTGCAGAAGGGGCTTGTGGAAAGAGCTATCAAAACTTTGAATCAGGCTCTGGCCCGCGATGCCAAAAGCACTCTGGCTCTATATAATCTCGGCAAGGCTTATCTTTACCGCGAAGACTTCGACTCCGCTCTGAAAAGTTTTCAGCGGGCCTATGAAATTTCTCCGTCTGATAATGATATTAAAAAATTGATATCAAAAAGTTTGCGATTGATGGGAAGGTATCGTGAATCGGTAGATTTGATGACGAGCCTTATCGATATGATTGCTTCAGATGTTCAGGCTCTGCTCGAACTTGCCGGCGATCTGAAAATGCTTGAACGTTTTGATGAGGCGCTCGATGTTTACCGGCGGGCTTCAACGGTTGCCTGTGATTCTATAGAGCCGCTTCTCGGTATTTATGATTGCCAGTTGCGTCTCGGAAGCCGTGATAAGGCAATGACCGCTCTAAAGCGGGCTATCATGGTCGAGCCTGCCAATCAACAGCTGCTGGTGAATCTGGCTGATCTTTATCTTGCCGATGGCCGGATTCAGGAAGCGGTGGATGCTATTAACCGTGGTATGGAAACCATTCGCGACCCCCATATGCTTCGCGAAAAATACAACGAAATGGCCAGGCGACTCCCGATTTTGAAGAAGAAAGCGGCTGCTTCTCAGATGGCTTTGAAGCAGAGTCCGTTCGAAACTGAAGTTTATAATGTTCTCGATGGGCTTTATGACGGCCGCATCCGGCTCGATGCCGCCACCCGCGAACTCGAAGCGCTGAAAGTCCGTGAGCCCTCGGATCTTCTGATTGCTGATGAGCTGGCAAATCTTCTCTTTCAGGGCAGGCAGTTCAACCGCGCGGCAGAGATTTATTCAGAGCTTCTGCTCAGCCGGCCCCGCGAAACTTCACATCGGGTTAATCTGGCAAAATCTCTCGCCATGAAGGGTGATCTCGAAGCGGCCAGAGTCGTTCTCAAAGATTCGATCCGTGATCTGGGTCATGTGGCTGAACTCGACCTGGCTCTCGTTGAGCTCGACCTTTTCGAAAAAGAGTTTTCGCGCGCCGCCGGCCGGCTGGAAATGATTCTTAAAGAGCATCCGGGCGAGATGCATGCTCTTTTTCTCTATGCTTATACTGCTTTCAGACTCGATGAGCTGACTGTTGCCGAAAAGACTTTTCGACAGCTTTTTGAAAAGAATGCCGTCGATGAAGAACTGGCTGTATGGTTTGCCAGGCTTTGTATAGTTCAGGGATGCCCGGAAAGAGCTCTTGAAGTGTGGGGCAGTTTTTCTGACGGCATGGAAAGTCTGGTCGAGATCATTTCGAAGGTCGAACTTTCAATTGCCGCCGGCGACAGTCGCGGAATCATGAAATATCTGCAGAAGATCGGCGATTATCACCCCAGGTTTATCGAAGATCATCTGCTTTTTGGCAAAGCCTTTTTCTTTGCCGGTGATTTTACTTCGGCTCAGCGTGAGTTCGATCTGGTTCTGAAGCTGGAGGGGCGTAACGCTGAGGCTTTGGCGATGTCGGCCATCAATTCGCTGATTCGCAATAAAAACGCCAAATTCTGGAATTTCTGGCAGCGGGCGGTTGAATGCGATTCGGTTTATGCCGTTCTGCCGGCCATGATTGTCGGCAGGAGTCTTAATTTTTCGCAGAAGGAACGTTTGAAAACTGAAACGGGAAAACTGGTCAGGATTGCGGCTTTGACCGATGCTGACCGTTCGAGATTAAAAAGGCTGTTGCAATGTCTGCAGGCAGGAAACAATGAAGAAAAGTAAAAAAGACAAAGTAAAGATAAACTCCATGGATATTGCAGGGCTGAGAGAAAGAATTCTCGGTCTGCAGGAAGTGCCGGGCAGAAAATTGAACGATGCGGTGTGTGATATTATCGATGCCGGCGGTTACTCGGTGGCGGTATTGCTCGATATGCTGCCGAAATTGCCGGTTAAGCTGCAGCAGAAGATTGTAGAAAAAATCGAAGATTTTTTCTATTTTCACCCGGAAAACGGTGTAAAGCTTTTTCGTCGGCTTAAAAAAGCTCTGGCCGGCTCTGATCAGAGCTGTCATGCCAGATTGCTTGCTGCAATGGCCGATATATCCGAAAAAGTCGATGACCAGGATTTTTCGATCAGTGACCTGGGCGATCAGGCCCTGACGATTCTCGAATCCGATGCTGATCTTGGGCGATTAAGCAAAGCGATCGAGGTGCTTGTTAAAGCCTCTGAAAATCGCAGTATTCCTGCTATTATCAAAATAATGATTAAATCGCTTGGCGGGCTTGATAATTTTCAGAACTATCAATTCGTAGAAACCGCATTGTTAGCGCTTAAACGTTTGGGCGGCGAACCTATTATCAGGTTATTGATCAACCCCTCTTCTGAAGCCGCCATACGCCAGCTGCGACTTGAATGGCGAAATCAGGACGAAAAACTTTTGAACGAAACCTTTTCGGTTTTACAACGCCTGGATGCTGATTTTGCCCAGGTGATGCTCAAGGTGGTCGATCTGTCAGACTTTAATCTGCCCTTTATCGCAATGATAAATGAGGGGGTTGGCCACAACGACAAATGGGTGCGTCAGACAGCCGTTGCCTCGATGCAGAAAGCTTCAGAAGCTCTCAGTCCGGAAGTGCTTTCCAGAATGCTTAACGACAGCGCCAGCGAGGTGCGTCTGATGGCGGCAACTTCGCTGGGTGGTTTCTCGGTCGAACAGACCGGCAGTGTTCTTGAAGAGCTTGCCAGCCGTCCAGGGGAATCGCGGGAGATCCGTCTGAATGCTTTATATGCGCTGTTTGCCCAGAAGAACCTTGCGGCCCTGAAAAATATTGCCAGCCAGCCTGACAGTATGCAGATTGCGATAAATGCCCAGGGGCTTGCAGCATTGCTGATGCCGCATGAAGAAGGCCTCAAGAGCCAGCTGGGGGTGTATCGCCTGGCGAAGTCTGAGTTGCTGGGAGAAGCTGGTCATTATTTGATGGAGCTGGCAGAGCCAGATGATGTTGAATATCTGATAAAAGCCCATTCCGCTGGTAATGCCACTCAGCGCGAGCGAATGATTGATTTTATCAGACAGTTTATTGATAAAAAGGCCGGGCCAAAGCTCGATGCCGCTATCGGCAGACTTGCCGAACCTGAGCAGAAAGCATTGCGATTGTTGATGCCCGCCTGATCACTTTTTAATTAGCCAGGAGAGCCACTTCTTTGAGGAGTGGCTCTTTTTTTATGCTTGCCAGCACTGTTTCGCTTATAAGCGGATCGGTTGGCGGCTTATGTGATGCTTCTGCTCAAACCATAAGGTGGGGCACATGCTCATCTGATGATTAAAAGCGACGGCTTGTCGGGGTCTGGTAATTTTTCCTGCCCTGGACGGCTTTGCGATATATCACGCACCCATACAGCCGGGTTCCGGTTAAAGCGCGCGCCATTTTACAGGCCGTTTGCAAAAACGTTATGAATCGCAGGCTGCTACGTGAGAATGGCGTAAAACTCAATGTTTCCCAGGTGATAAGCTTGCCGGAACTGGCATTAGAACGCGGACCCGGGTCGGCCTACGGGATTTTTCCGCCCGCGGTTGCCACAAGTGGCATGCCAGATGGCGGGCAACAAAAACACGACAATTATATATCATTTATTTGATTAGCGCGTGTTTTGATTGTTGAAATAATGATAAATTTAACGCTGATTAGATAGTATGGTGATAATATTATCTGTATGTGCTTCAATAATCAATCTTGTTGTCTTGTTAGTGATAATATTATCATTATATATTTATAGTATTGATTGTGAAGAGTTAAGTGGGTTGGTGGATGATATATTTATTATTGAAATTATGATAATTGATTTGGTCCGCAAAATGTATTGTGTGTAAGGGTGAGCCGGCAAAAGTCGAGCAGCCAGTGCCACAACGGCCGGCCTGTTGGAAAATCAGGCTTGCGCCAGCGCTGATGCAGGAATCTGCAATTGATCGCACCGGCTTTTTATGACTTCAATATGGGCAGCTGCGTTTTATGACTGGTGATCTGATTAAGATTCTCTTTATCGATCTAATTCTCTTGAAAATGGCAAAAAAAACACCGCTCCGGTGATTTGGAGCGGTGTTCTGATTTTTTCTGACGGTTTCAGTCTTTTGGAGCTGACCTGCAGTCAGTGTGGCAGTGACTATCTTTACCTGTTCTGCCTGGCGATGTAAGCAAGAGCGGCGGTAACGATCTTCTGGCCAGCTTTGCCGTCGCCATAGGGGTTTTGCGCGCTGGCCATCTTTCGATAGCTTTCGTCGCTGGTCAGAAGGTCGCTGGCGGCTTCGATTATGCGTGCTTTATTGGTTCCGACCAGCTTTAGGGCGCCGGTGCCGAGGCCTTCGGGGCGCTCAGTTGATTCACGAAGCACCAGCACCGGTTTGTTGAGGCTGGGCGCTTCTTCCTGCACTCCGCCCGAATCGGAAAGGATCAGAAAGCTTTTCTGCATGGCTCTTATGAAGCTCTGGTAGTCGAGTGGCGAGGTTAGATGTATGCGCGGGTGGTTGTTCAGCATGGCTGCCGCTTCGCGGCGCACATTCGGGTTCGGATGAATCGGAAAAAGAATGCGGGTGTCGTTGAAGCTCTCGACCAGCTCAAGAAGAGCAGAAAAGACCTGGCGGTGCGGTTCGCCGAAGTTCTCGCGGCGGTGTGTGGTGACCAGAAGCAGTCGACCGGGCATGTCGAGGAATTCTTTAATGTCGTCGCGAACCGGGTAGTCCTGTTCCAGACTCCAGAGGAGCGCGTCGATGACCGTATTGCCGGTAATTTCAATGAGGTCGCGGGCTACGCCCTCCCCTGCCAGCATGTCGCCGGCTCTTTGCGTCGGGGCAAAATGCAGACTGGCGAGCGGGCTCACCAGGCGGCGGTTCATTTCTTCTGGAAATGGGCTATAGCGGTCGAGGGTGCGCAGGCCGGCCTCGATGTGCCCGACCGGAATCTTGCGGTAGAAGCCGCAGAGAGCGCCAATAAAAGCCGAGCTGGTGTCGCCCTGCACGAAGATCATGTCGTAATCGTTGCGGCTGACAATCTCACCGATGCCTTCGGTGATTCTCGATGTCAGCTGGAAGAGTGTCTGGTCTGGCTGCATGACCGCCAGGTCGAAATCGGGGCGCAGGTGAAAATGCTTGAACATTTCAGCCGCAAGCTCAAGATGCTGGCCGGTATGCAGTATTTCTGTCTCGATCAGCCCGGTTTCGCGCGCGGCAAAAACGACCGGAGCCACTTTGATGACTTCCGGCCGGGTGCCAAGAACGAAGAGAAATTTGCGTTTGTTCAAAGGTCAGACGTCCTTGATATAATTTTCACCTTCCGGGTTTTTGTTGTTGGTGGTTTTGGGGTTGGTTTCTTTTTTATCGGCTTCGCCAGCCTTTTCGATGGCTTCGATGACATTGAGAAGAGGTTTCACGGCCGGCAGTGGTGGCAGTTCACGACCCTCTATCAGTTCCTTGAATTCTTCAGCGCTGATGGTTTCGCGCTCAAGCAGGGTCTTCGAGCATTTGTCGAGCAGAGGTCTGTTGCTGGTAAGTATTTCGTTGGCCTTTTTCAGGGCAGTTTCTATCAGTTTTCTGATCTCTGCATCGACCTTGCGGGCGGTTTCGTCAGAGAGGTCGTTGCGGGTGTTGAAATCGCGGCCGAGAAAGACAGTCTGGTTGTCGTCGCCGAGGTGCAGTGGGCCGATTTCGTCACTCATGCCCAGTTCGCAGACCATTTTGCGGGCGATTTTTGTGGCGCGTTCGATATCATTCTTGGCGCCGGAAGTCAGCTCGTTGAAAACGATCATTTCAGCAACCCGGCCACCCAGCAGAATGCAGATCTGGTTCTGCAGGTGCGTGCGCGAAACGGTCAGGCGATCTTCGACCGGCAGCTGCATGGTCAGACCAAGTGCCATGCCGCGCGGAATGATGGTTATTTTGTGAACCGGGTCGGCTCCTGGCAGGAAGGCTGCCACAAGAGCGTGCCCCATTTCGTGGAAAGCAGTGTTTTCTTTTTCTTTTTCTGAGATAATGCGGCTTTTGCGTTCAGAGCCGGCGATAACCTTGTCGATCGATGCTTCAAAATCGGCCATGATCACGATTTTTCGGCCGTGTCTGGCGGCGAGAATGGCGGCTTCGTTCGTCAGGTTGGCGAGGTCGGCACCGACAAAGCCAGGGGTGCGGCGGGCCAGCACCGAAAGGTTGACGTCGTCAGCGATTGGTTTGTCTCTGACGTGAATCTGCAGAATTTCTTCGCGGCCTCTGATGTCAGGCTGGTCGACGACGATGCGGCGGTCGAAGCGGCCGGGGCGAAGCAAAGCCGGGTCGAGAACGTCGGGGCGGTTGGTGGCGGCTACAAGAATGATGCCTTTGGTGTTGTCGAAGCCGTCCATCTCGACGAGCAGCTGGTTCAATGTCTGTTCGCGTTCGTCATGACCGCCACCAAGACCGGCACCGCGCTGGCGGCCAACCGCGTCGATTTCGTCCATAAAGATGATGCAGGGGGCGTTTTTGCGGGCCTGTTCAAAAAGATCACGGACGCGTGAGGCGCCGACGCCGACGAACATTTCGACGAATTCAGAGCCGCTGATGTTGAAGAACGGCACGTTGGCTTCGCCGGCAACAGCTCTGGCCAGCAGGGTTTTACCGGTGCCCGGAGGGCCGAAAAGCAGAACGCCACGCGGAATTTTGGCGCCGAGGTCGGTGAATTTGCGCGGGTCGCGCAGAAATTCGACAACCTCAAGAAGGTCTTCTTTGGCTTCTGAAACACCGGCCACATCTTTGAAGAGAACGCGTTTTTCGGTCGGGTCGACCATACGGGCACGACTTTTGCCGAAGCTGAGAGCTTTGGCGCCGCCGCCCTGCATTTTCTGCAGAATATACAGCCAGGCACCGATCAGCAGAATGAATGGGAACCAGTTGATCAGCAGGTTCAGCCACCATGACATCTGTGCCGGTGGTTCGGCTTCGACGATAACGCCGCTTTTTCTGATGATTTCCATGAGGCCCGGATCATCAGGCGTGACAGTCAGAAAATGTGAGGTCGGAGCTTCGCTGCTTGAGCCAAGGGTTACCTGCTTCTGAATGCGGCCGGTGATTTCGCGTTCATTGATTTTGATGCGCAGAATCTTGCGGCCCGGGTCTTCGCCCTGCAGGATGCTGAGAAATTCAGAATAGTTCAGACGGTCTACCTTGCGGGTGCTGGTGACATTGGTGAATGCCGTCAGCAGCAGGATCAACAGCAGGGCATATAGTGCCACAGTTTTCATTTTTGTAGGTTGTTCTTTCATATATTCCTGTGCCTGTAGTCAATTTTGGGTGATATTTTAATAGTTCGCCATGTTAACACATTGGCAATCCTGAATCAATTAAGTGTGGCAGCTGCGTTAACAGATGAATCAGCGAGGCTCTTTGTTTCAGCTCTGCCTGAAAAGTCGCTTCTGTTTGGTTTTGAGCCAGTTGATCCAGCCGGAAGTCTTTAAAACATGCTGTTCAAGCATATCAAGCAGCATCGATGCATATCTGCGACTTGATTCGCTGTGTCCGTTGAAGGCAAGCAGTCGATTGAGGGCAGCATCGCCCTGCCGCATTACCTTTTCTGCCACCATGGCGAACTCTTTATCGCTACTGATTATTTCAAGCCAGTTTGGCAGACAGTCGAGGCTGTCGATCTTGAACAGAGCCTCTCTTGCGTTTTGTCTGATTTTCGGGTGTTCTTCCATGGCCATTACCGCCAGAAGCTCGATGCGGCCGGGAATATTGACATTATCGAGCACGAAAACAGCAGAGGCTTTCATCCAGGGATTGCTGTCGCTGGCCATTTCCTTGAGAACATCGAGCAGTTTGCTCTGATCGTCTTTGTTCCAGAGTGCTTTGATGACATTGGCCCTGACGCGGTTGTCTTCATCCTTGAGCATTGGCAGAAGCAGTCGAGCCACATCGGGCAGATCCAGTTTCTCGATCGCTTCGATGGCGTTGGCACGTACGCGCGCGTCATCTTCGTGCAGAGCGCGGGTAAGAAAGCCGACAATATCGTCGTCTGGCAGAGCAAGGCGGCTGACTGCAGTAACGATGCAGGCTTTGACTCTCGGATTGGTATCGGAGTGATAAAGATTGCGGATTGCGTAAAGATTGCTCGGGTCGCCGATACGCCCGAGGGTTTCGACGGCCAGGGCTACGAGTTCCGGGTTGGCATGGTTGAACAGGGTGATGATTTGAGAGCTGGCCGAGGCATCTTCGATTTCGCCAAGGGCCTTCAGGCTGTTGTAGACGACATCTTCGTCGCCGGAAGACAGTTGTGACGCCAGTTCATCGATATGTTGCGGCGTCTGTGGCATGTCGGGCATCAGTTTCCAGATACGGATGCTCTCGCGTTCAATTGTGCGCACCCATGAGGCGCTGTTATAGTCGGCATACGACTCGAATTCGCGTTCTGCTTTTTTCAGCGCAGTAATGCGGTCAGAAGCCTCGACGGTATATTCAATCTTGAACTTCTTGCGCGGGGTTGCCGACTCACTGTACGGAATAATAACCTTGTATGTTTTTGCCTGTGACATCTCTGTACATGTTAGCAGAAAATAAAACCCGACTCAATCAGCTTCATTTTTTCTTTAAATTACCGGTTTTTCCGCTCCGGCGGATGATTTTGTGCCGAATACACTATCTGAAAGGGTTTAAATAGTGTATAATTAAAGAAACGTCAAGCGTATATGGAGTGCTTTTCATGCTACCGGAAGCAACAACTTTTATTTGCCGCAGCTGTGGTCTTGAAAAGAATATGATCAGCGAAAAACGTCGTTTTATGGCTGAAAAGGGTTATAACAGCAAGCCGATGTTCTGTGAGGCCTGTATCAATGCGCGGCTTGATCAGATATGGGAAACCCCGGGCGAACGGCGCATGGCGATCTGCAGTGATTGTGGCTGTGAGACCAAGCTTACCTTTGTTCCGTGCAAAGACACGCCGGTTTATTGCCCGGCCTGCTTTAAAAAGCGAAATTCCAGCACCTGAAATGTCATTTTTCGGCAGTCGTATCTGATGCTGTTTCGGCAGGCGCCGGCAGAGTCTGGGCAGCCGTTGCTGTTATGACTGCCGTACCGGTTGCCTTGATGTTTATCGTGCCGGTTGCCGGCATTGTACCACTGGCCGGCGGTAAAAAAGAACCGGTTGCCGTTAGTTCCGGGCTGTTGGCAATATTTCCCGTTTGACTGGCGCTTTGTGGCTTTTTTTGCTGTTGTAGAAAAAGATGTGTGAAAGATATCGATGCAGGTGGATTTGCCAGAATTTCTTCGGCTTCACGGTCAAGTTCTTCAAGCTTTAAAGCATTTTGACCGGCGCCAGGCAGTTCTTCGCTGTCGACCGGAGCCGGTGCCGCCTCTGGGATTGCCCGATTAATCAGGCGTTCAAGTGGTCTGACCGGGGTTTTTTCGTAGCTGAACTGAAAACTGAAACCAGGCGACTGTGGTGCGCCGAGCTGATGGCGTAAAATCACCGGCGGATTGCTGCCATATGGCATTCGCAGCCAGCGTGAAACTGTCTGGGCGCCAATAGCCGCACCAGTAAATACCAGAATGCCTGATAATGCAAATACAGCCTTAAACTGCATACCATACCGCCAGATTGTCGAGCACCCTGAATTTGATCTCGCCGCGTCGATAAAGCGAGGAGAGATACCCGTTCACTGTTGCCCGGTAAAGAAAATATTCCCAGCTGATTTTTTTGAGACCGAAGTGATCGAGAAATGCTTTAACAACCCTTTCCTGTGACAGCGGCGTTTTGAGCAGTTCACGCATGAATGCCATGGCCTCTTCGACGTGCTTCTGGTTGCTCGCAATCATACCGGCAATATCTGCAGTCGGTGTAAAATGACCGCCAACGTAGATTCTGGCGCTCAGATTGCGCAGTTTTTCAAGGGTCTGCAGATGTGCGTGCGGGTCGTAGGTGAACGGCAGGCGCTGTTTGCGAAAGAAATTATCAGGAAAAAGCGTGTCAGCAACGAAGGCGGTGCCATCGACCATGAAACCCTTCTGATTGACCGAATGCCCGGGCAGATCGAGAATCTTTATCTCGACGTCTTCGAGTTTGAGTTCGTTACCGCTGAGAATTTCGACCTCGCTCGGGTTGGCCATGATGAAGCGGTTCATCAGATCGTTGATCGGGGCGCCGGCAAAAAGAACCGCCGACTGAATCAGTGGTTGTCTGATTGTCGGAGCTTCGAGCGTCGAAGCGAGAATACGGCAACCGCATTTTTCGCGAAAGAAATCGTTGCCACCAATGTGGTCGGCATGCGCGTGGGTGTTTAAAATGTATTCGACCTTGAACCGGTAATCTGAAAGCAGCTCATAAAGACGCGCCGCGTATTTTTCGTCGATACCCGAATCGATCATGGCGACTTTGCTGTTGCCAAGCGCAATGATGCCGACATTGGCCGGGCCGCAGACACAGAGGGTCCGCTCGCTCAGGCGGGTCAGTTCCATGCTCAGTCAGCCGGGTTTTTGCAGCGTTCCGAAGCGCCGACCACGACAAAACCTTCGCTGCAGTTGCTCAGCACCTCGACCGTGCAGGTGGGTGTGCCTGAAAAGCCGATTTGTGGCGCGATAACTTCGATATAGTATGGATTGTCATGGTATGGCGAGAACTGGGCTTTATAAATCCAGGCGTTGACTGGGTCACAGCCATCGACCGTGAGTTTGATGCGCAGAAATTTGAAGACTTCGCCGCCCTTGACAATCTTGAAAGCAGGGTGCCAGGGCAGTGGCTCGGTGGTGAAGTCGGGCGAAAGAATTACCAGGGGTTTGTCGAGCAGAATATTGATTGTGCCTTCGCGACAGTCGGCAACTTCAGGAAAACATCTGCGGAAAAACGGCATCTGCTCTCTGACAGTGTTTTTTGACTCGCCAAGACCCTTCTGAATCTTTCCTCTGATGGCTGCCATTAAGTTCGCTCCCTTGATAAATGCTTATAGCATCAGCATAGAACAGCCGGCGACCGATTACAAGATTTTTTTGATCATCTGCAGACAGGGGCAGTTCGGCCCCCACAGCGTCTGGAACTCTTCAAGCGGTCTGAAACCAAGCGACAGATAGAATCGGCGGGTGCTTTCATATGATGGCCAGTTGGTAGCCGGCCCCAGAGTCTTTATCTGCAGATACTCTATGCCCTGGTTGCGGCAGTATTCGGTCACTGATTCGACCGCTGCCCGGCCGAGGCCCTGGTGATGATATTCCGGCAGAATGCCCAGCACGTAGAGTTCGGCCGATTCCTTGTAGTGCATTTTCAGGCTGATGAAGCCGCAGACCTGATGGTGCATGTTGATCATAAAGGTTGGCAGGCCGTCTATTTCAATGCCATAGTCGATCATGGTCTGTTCGTCGCCGAACCATTCCGGCAGCCGCCTGAGAATCTTCTCGCATTCCTTACCTGAGTTTAATACTGGCCCGACAATACTGAAGTAGTCAGATTTCATATTTCCTTACCCGGTTTTGCGCAAAAGAAAACAGGTTTGCCCATCGACAAACCTGCCTTCGATTAAATTGTCACAACAGCGCTATTATACCACATCTGCGGCGACATTGGGTGAGCCTGTGAGTCGCTGACCTCTGGCTTTTCGGAAATGGTGCTGCCAGTGCTTCTACGCCTGCGCAGCCTTAATCAGCGTTCGCTGTTCTGGCAAAAACCAGAACATGGCCGTCGAGGTCGAGAGAATACGCTGCCATGTCGCCCCAGTTCATCAATGAATAGGCTTTCAACTCAGTCGCACCCGCCTGTAAGGCCCGCTGGTGATATTGCAGTGGTTGCTCGACCGAAAGATAGAGTTCGGCACGCGGTATGCCAGCCGCCAGCGCCGGGTCTTTGATCGTGCTGCCGAGCAGTCTGACAATGCCTTTTTCCGGCATCAGCCCGAGCACCAGGCTGTCAGACAGTGAAAATTCTGTCATTCCGGGCACATCGAGGGTCGGGGGCATCTGCAGAACCTGCGCATAAAAATCACGACTGCGCTGCTGGTCATTCACATAAAGAATTAGATTGGCTCGTCTGATCATTCTGGCAATTTTCCTTCGCTTTCTGTATTGCTGACTGAACACGATACACCAAAGAAGGTGGTTTTGCCGAATAAATTACCGCAACAAATAGTTTGGCGTCAGGGGTCTTAAATGTTATTCTGCAGTAAATTATCAGCCCCGGAGGAAATGGACATGACAAGACATGATGGACGCGCCGGTGACCAGCTCAGGCCAGTAAGCATCGAAACCGGTTACCTCAAATACCCGCATGGCTCTGCCCTGATAAGCTTTGGTGATACCCGCGTGCTCTGCACGGTTCAGGTTGAAGAGAAGGTTCCGCCATACGTCGCCTCCCGGGAAACAGTGCAGGGCTGGATTACCGCCGAATATGCCCTGATGCCGGCCGCCGGTCTGGTGCGCAACGAACGCGCCGGTTACGGCAAAGCCACGGTCAAGGGTCGGGTTCACGAAATTCAGCGCCTGATCGGCCGCTCGATGCGCGCTGCTCTCGATCTGACCAAACTCGGGCCGCGCACTCTGATGATCGACTGCGATGTCATTCAGGCCGATGGCGGCACCCGCACCGCGTCGATTACCGGAGCTATGGTCGCCCTTGAAATGGCTGTAAAAAAACTCATGGCCGAAGGCAAACTGACTGAAAATCCGATCGTTAACCGCATTGCTGCCGTGAGCATTGGCATTGTCAACGGTCAACCCTGTCTTGATCTCGATTATGTTGAAGATTCACGCGCCGAAACTGATCTTAATCTGGTGATGAACGATCAGGGCGGTTATATCGAAGTGCAGGGTACTGCAGAAAATGGCACCTATAGCCGGGCCCAGCTCGATCAGATGCTTGCCATCGGTGAAGCAGGCATCAAACAGCTGTTCAAACTTCAAAAACAGGCTCTGGAGAAACTCTGATGAATATCTGGGTTTCGACCCGCAACGCCCACAAAGCGGAAGAAATCAGTCACATTCTGGCGCCATACCAGATCAGAACGCTTCTGGACCTGCCTGATTTTCCCGATGTCGATGAATGCGGCTCATCTTATCGCGAAAATGCCGAACTCAAAGCCAGAGCTCTGTTTGACAAGGTAAATGAGCCTGTTTTTGCCGATGATTCGGGTCTTGAAGTCGATGCGCTTGGCGGCCGCCCCGGAATTCATTCGGCCCGCTATTCAGGCAACGATACCAACCATGCGCGCAACATCGACAAACTGCTGCATGAGCTGAAAGGCGTGCCCGACGCCGAAAGAACCGCAAGGTTTCGCTGTGTCATCGTCTACATCGACGCAGCCGGCAAAGCGCATGAATTCGTCGGCACTCTTGACGGTCGTATTGGTTTTGAACGCCGCGGTCAGGGCGGTTTTGGCTATGACCCGGTTTTCATGCTGCCAGAACGTGATTGTGCCGTGGCCGAGCTTCCCGCCGCCGAGAAAAATTCAATCAGTCACCGGGCGAGAGCACTGGCGCAGCTGCGCACTTTTCTCAAGCTCTGAAAAAAACAGTTTTGGGCAAAATAATAGCTTTGTTTTGCCGGCTGTTTCTGGTATATAGTTACGAATCAGTTTTCCCGGGCGACGCTGCGTCCGGTTCTGGCTGCACCATCACAATTAAAAGGTTAGCTGTTTAATGTCACAGATACTTCCTTTAATCAGAAGACTGGCGCAGAACGCTGGAGAGCGAAGCGGCGACGGCCGGCTCGAAAAGTTTTTTATTTTCCGGTTTGGCGACAAACCATATGCCATTCCCGCTGTTGACGTCACAGAAGTGGCAATGCCCGGTTCTCTGATCGAAGTGCCGCAGAAATCAGAACTGATCCAGGGCGTGGTTAACATTCGCGGTACTGTTATACCGGTAATCAATCTGCGCCAGAGAATTGGCGTCGCTTCTGACTATCAGCTTGGTGAAAATTCACGTCTGCTTCTGTTTACGGTGCGGCCGAACGCTTTTATCGGCATGATTGCCGACGATATCGAATATCGTTTGCGTGAAGGCATAATCGAACCGGTACTGCCCAATATCGCCGAACCCGGCGAAAAATTTTTCCGCACCGCGGTTATCGATTCGCAGAGAGTGCCGGTTTTCATGGTTGATACCTGGCTCGAAAAACCCGAATTCGAAATTCTCAGGAATGTGGTAGAATCTTTCTGAAATTTTCCATGGAGGTCATGAATAATGGCTAAATATGTCTGCAGCGTCTGTGGTTACGAATACGATCCGGCCGTTGGCGATCCCGATGGCGGCATCGCGCCCGGCACCCCGTTTGAAGATCTTCCTGCTGACTGGGTTTGCCCCGCCTGTGGCGTCAGCAAAGATCAGTTCGAAAGAGTTTGACTCTGACCGCTGAATAAAAGGGTTTGCAGCATTGTCTGCAAACCTTTTTTTTTACGGGGTTTCACATGGAACAATTTTTCCGGTAAACTGTTACCTCAGGCACTTCTGAAACGTAAATATGGCTCAACAGGGGGAGAGAGTGCTTGTATAAAAATTACTGGCTGAATCTTCTGGCCAGAATTGTCTACGGAATCGTGCTGCCGGCTTTTTTGCTGTATCTGGCCGTGTACAGCCATTTCAGCCTTGTGCGTGAGCGACACATTCACGCCTGGCAGCAGAAGATGCATGACTCGCTCGATAATCTCAGCAATTTCCACGCTGACGACCAGTTCTTTCACGGTCTGCTGCAGTATAATTTCGCCGGTGCCGAATACGCCCCCGATCCTGAAGCTTTTTTCGCTGCCCGTATCTCTGTTTTCAAAAAGAACTTTCCCGGTGGTTTCAGGTTTGTGGTAATCGATCCGAAAGGCTCGATAATACAGGCGTTGTCTGATGAAAAGCGCTTTCAGTATATTTTCAAATCAATGCATCAGACCGTGCTGGAACCCGAAACAATCTATGCTCCCGGTCGCATCAACCTTTTGCGAGGCTATTTCGGCCAGTTTCTCATGGAAAAGCATTTTGAACTGCCGGCGCGCCAGGGCTATCTCGGCAGTTGTCTGCGTGCTTCTGAAGAGCCTCATAAGGCGCTTCTCTGGTTCAGAAGCTACCAGAAATACACGTTCGTCTGTTTCGTTCACCGGCGTTTTCTTAATCAGCAGCTGGGCGCGAAAATGTTGATCAACAGTTTCAATGCTTCTGGTCGCGAGATAAAGCTCGGTTACTTTGATCCGAAACTGCAGACGACTTTCGGGCTCGGCGTTGAACACGATCTGGCGCCGGAAATCATCCAGGAAGCAGGCGCTTTTGCCAATTCTGCTGTCGAATTCAGGCAGAGCAGCTCACATCTGCTGCTTTTTCGCCAGGTTTCCCCGGAGCTGGTCATTTTCAGCCGGCTTGACCAGAAAAAACATCTTATCGACATCAACCATGAAGTCTGTCGCGTCATGTTTGCTTTTCTTAAACTGCTGATTGTTGCTGGTTTTATCAGCTTGTGTCTGTCTCTGCACGGAAAGAACCTCTTTCTTTCAGTCAGACACAAACTGATGCTGCTGTTTCTGTTCGCGAATGGTTTGCCATTGATGATTCTGGTTGCCACCGGATATGAGTTTTTTGAACAGAAGCGAAGCTCGTTGATCAATGCAATACATGAACAGTCATCGAGATTGATAAAAGACTTCGACAGTCGTTACCCGGCCGGTCGCGAACTGATGGCCGAAAAATTGAACGATTTTGTGACGGCCGGTAATCGTCGTTTTGGCAGCAGACAATGGTCGAATGAGGCAGTTGAAGAACTTGCCGCTTTTATCGACTATTTTCGCCCCAGCGAAAAATATCTTTTTACCGCCAGCGGAGAACAGCTGTTCAAAACGCGTCAGGGGGCAATACAGAATGCTGACAGATTCATGCGCGATTTTTTCAGAGGCTCTCTCGAATTTTTCAACAATCGCGGCGATTTCTTTGTTCCGAGCCGAAAGACCATGCTTGAACAGATTTCCGATGAAGGCGCGATTTTTTACAGTGTCATCAAACAGATCAATCGTATTGCCCAGCAGAACTATGGCTCCGGGCTGCGCTGGTCTTATTTGGCTCTTCTCGGCGATCGTGAAACACACGCTTCGTGGGGTATGATGGTAGTGGCCTGGCAGCCGGAAGGTTTGCAGAGAGCCTATCTAAATGAACAGCTTGCCAGTCTCAACTCCAGAATCGCACCTCGCCGTATCGTGGTCATGGAAACCGGCACCGAAAAGATTTTTCCTGAGACGTGGTCGAATGAGCCAGCTCTGCGGCGTCTCATGCACCGCACACAGAATCGTAAACTGCTTACCGACGAAAACCTTCTGGCTGCCGGTCAGGAATTGGTTGCCACCTCACTCAAGGGGATCGAGATGGCCAATGCCGTCATTGTAGCTCTCTATCCTCGCCACATGATTCTCGCACAGATTGATAAGCTGTTTTGGCGAATTATTGCTGCGGCTGTCGCCAGCATTTTTCTGGTCATGATTATTGTTATGTTCTTTTCCCGACGTCTGCTGGTTCCAATTTCTGCCCTTTCAGAAGGTATAAGGGCCATCTCGCGCCAGGATTACCGGCATCGCATCGATTATGTTTCAGAAGACGAGTTTGGTCAGCTGATCGCCGTTTTTAACGAAACGATTGCCGGCATGCAGGAACTGGCAGTAGGCACCGCAGTCCAGAAAAGCCTGCTTCCGCCTGGCCAGACCAGAGTTGGCCGCTTTGCTCTCTACGCCCGTTCAGAATTCATGAGCCGCATGGGGGGCGATTATTTCGACTATTTCAGAGTTGGTGACAATGGTCTGGGCGTTTTCTTTGGCGATGTTGCCGGTCATGGAATACCTGCCGCTCTGGTAATGTCGATGGCCAAGGCTGTAGTCGCCGACGCCCGTACTCAGTTCTCCGGTCCATCAGCAATGTTGCAGCGCGCCAACGGCATTTTTCTGCACCTCAAGGAAAAGGGCTGGCGGCGCATGATGACGGCCCAGTGTCTCGAACTTGACTGCGAAACCGGCAAATTCAGGCTTGCCAACGCCGGGCAGTGTTTTCCTGTTGTTATTGGTCAGGATCGTCAGGGAGTGACCTATGTAAAGGCAGTTGGCATGCCGCTTGGAAACGTCACCAGAAAGCCCTATGCTGAAGTAACCGGGCAGCTTAATCCCGGAGATACGATGATTCTTTACACCGATGGCATTATTGAAGCCACCAACGCGGCCGGCGATGTGTTCGACTTTGCCCGCTTCGACAAACTGCTGCTCGCCACCTTTAACAACGATCTGGCTGTCTGGTGGCAGGAAATATTCAAGGGTTACAGCGGCTGGGCCGCGACTCAGGACGACGATATCACGATACTGATGCTCAGATATGAAAAAGACTGATCGGAAAAACTTTGCCAACTGTCTGGCCTGGCTGGCTTTTGTGCTGTTTACAGTGCTGCTGCCGCTGGCCGGTATTGGCTTTGGCTGGCAGTATATCGATTCGATAAGGCACAGCGCCAGACTTAGAGTGCAGCAGATCGAAGCGACCGAATGCCTCGAGCAATTGCAGTTGTCGGCGGATACCGAGCACTATGTCTGTCTTAAAATTGCCGAAATATTTGATTCCTGTCCTGGTCCGGAAGCCCTTAAAAGGAGCATTATCGAGCTTAACCGGCAGATGTCTCTGAATTTTCAATTTATGATCTGGAACAAAAATGGTGAGATCTACCATTCCACCTTTGAACCGGGGCAGTTCAAGGCCGACTGGCAGAAGGCATTCTTTTCATTGCGCAAGGCGGTTTCGACAAGAAAACCTCTCGAACGGTCTGCAACTGAAAACCTTCGCCGTATTTACGGGCCGCAGTTTCTGCCCGAGTTGATCAGTGAGTGCTACAGCGGTCGGCATTTTACTCCGCTTTACGGAGATTCTACGACCAATGGGCGACTTGCCTGGGTCAAGGTGCATAAATATTTCGGACTGAGCATCTTTTTCTCACACAAATCATTTTCAGGACTCCCAGGGCTGAAGTATCAGATAAGACAGATGACCCGCGGTCAGCCATTTGCGGTGGCCACCATTCAGGCCGGTGTTCTGAAAGCCCCGCGATGGCTCGGTCTCAAACGTGAAAACTGGCAGGCAATTGTCAGATCATCGGAAAACCCGATCAGAGCCGGTGGCTGGTATGCTTTTAAAGGTCTGATCAGGCCAGGAATCGAAGGCATTTACCTTTACCCGGCACAGAAAATCGATCTGGTCCCCATGACGACTTTGCAGTTGGCTCTGCTGCTGGCTATTGTTCTGCTGGCTGTGTTTATTGTCAGAAGGAGCTTTCTGGCCTTTTGCTGCGGTACCAGCATCGGACTGAATATCAGAAGGCAGCTGGTCATGCTCTTTATGCTTTCTAATATTCTTTCTCTCAGCATATTGGCGGTTCTGGCTTACGACTATCTGCGTGAATATGAATTAATGCTGAATACCGAGGCTTTCAGCAAAGGCATGACTTATCTGCAGAGTATCGATGAAATGCAGGTAGCTGAGCTTTCTTCGCAGCTGCGTCGCCTCGATCACTCATTGCAGCAGCTGCGCGACAAACTCAGAAATGGTCCGCCCGATGGCATGATGATCAGCGAATTCCTTATTGATCAGCATCCTTACCCGTTCAGGCTGATTCTCGTCGGCAGTCACACCCCGTTTGTCGGCAGTGAATACGGCATCATGCGTGATGGTGAGTTCACTCAGATCATTAATGACCAGGCTGGGCAGTTCAAGCAGATGAAAGTTCTTGTCGACGCGCTTGGCAAGCTGGGCCGATATTATCTGTCGCTGTTGAATCGCGAAACTCTCAACGAAATGATGGTAGCGCAGGTTGAGCTTATCGCAGAATCGCTTGGGCAACTGCGTTCGATCGAAATGTTTCAGGAATTTTTTGCTGCCTCCGGTTCGTTCTGGCAGTGGGGAATGGGTGCCGGCCATTTTCCTGCTTTCATCAATGTTTTCAGTCTTTTCGACCCGGCAAAATACGATTATGTTCTTCTCTATCTCTGGGAGCCAAAAACGCTTGAAAACCATTACATAAGCAAGATGTTCAATGACATAAATCGTAATGCTGATGGCATGCGAATCATGGCAGTGCATGAAAGAATGCAGTATACGCTGCCGGAAACAATTGCGGAAAATGCCGATCTGATGAGTTTTTCTGCCAGGCTGCGTGAAATGACCGGCACCGAAATAGCTTTCTGCGACTGGGAAGGCCGGCGAAATCTTCTTATGGGGCTTAAATGTAATTATCTGCGCACTCTCAATCTTCTCTGTCTTTATCCGGTCGAGAATATTGAAACCAAGGTCAGAGCAAAGTTCTGGCTGTTTTTTGCTCTGGGTCTGGTGAGCCTGCTGGTTTCGCTGGCTTTGGGTCTCATCGTTTCGCGCTCGATACTTCGCCCGCTTGGTGAACTCCAGAGTGGAGTCATGGCCCTGCAGAAGCAGGATTTTGCCTATCGCCTGCCTGATCTCGGGAGTGACGAATTCGGTAATCTGGCCCGGGTATTCAATACGACTCTTGTCGATCTTGAAGAGCTGCACACGGCTTCGAAAGTTCAGGAAAAACTTATCGACGGCATGGAAGAAGTAATCAGTCACGGCCGGTTTTCGCTGTTCGGCGGCTGTCATACCGTGGTAAATTTTGGCGGTGACTTTTTTGCTCTCAATCCGGTCAATGAGCGTTACTACGGCTTTTTTATCGGTGATGTTGCCGGTACCGGGGTAGCTTCGACTCTGGTAATGGCTTTCGTCAAAGCCTGCATCATTCAACTTGTTGATCTGTATCTGGACCCGGCCGCATTGCTGACCAGAATAGATGAATTGTTGCGCTCAAGCAGCAGTTCGCGGCAGAGAAAGTTCATGTCGTTGCAGTATGTACTTCTCGATGCTGAAACCGGGCTGATTAAAATTGCTTCGGCCGGGCAGTGTTTTCCGGTGCTGGTTTCAACAGATACCGGCTCTGAAATTATCGATACCTCTTCGACGCCGGCTGGTTCCGGCAGATTTCCCAGACTCGCGCAGCGTGAAATCGTCCTGACGGTGGGCCAGAAACTGGTGTTTTATACCGGCGGCGTCTATCGTAACGGTGGTTTCAGCTTCGATGATCTGTTGAGCATTATGAGCAGTGCCGTCGCCGACTGCCCGCGTGATTTTTATCTGCAGCTGGGCAAAAAGTTTGAACCTGCTTCTGGCCGGCAAACTGTCTGTGAAGACCAGACCATTGTGGTTGTCGCCGTCAAAGGGGAAAAATCAAGTGACTGATCTGCTGCAGAAAATTACCAGGGGCCTGGCATTCTTCGTTTTTGTCATCTGCCTGCCAGGTTGGCTGACCTGGGTAATGCTGGTCAGCCACTTTCAGATGCATCGGCAAAAACTTGTCGAAACTGGCTTTGATGGATTGTCGCAGAATATAATGCCTCTCGAAAACTATTATGACGACCGGGTGTTTTTTCACGGACTGCTGCAGAAAAACTTTGTGCCGCTGGATAATCATTCGCAGCCTTTTGCTGCTCTGGCCGGAAAAATTTCAGCCTTTCACCGCATGTTCAAAGGCCGCCTGAAATTTATCGTTTATGAGAGTGATGGCAGATTGAATAAGGCTCTGACCGATGAAAAAAGTTTTCACTATATTCTCAAGGCAATGTTTGGGGTTCTGAAGGAACTGGCACGCCTTTACGAAAAAGATCCGGCCACTGATCCGGCTGGCTCTGAGTTCATCTCTGACAAAATGCAGCTCCTCAGAGGCTATTTTGGGCCATTTTTAACCCAGAAGCTGATGCTCGAACCTTTCCAGCCAGAATATCGCGGTCGCTGTCTTTTTGTCAGCGATGACCCGGAAAAAAGACTGTTGTGGTATTTTCACGGCCGGCAGTTTTCAGTTGTATGCTTTATCGATGCTTCACTTCTTGATCGCGAAATCGGGCCGAGACTTATAGTCAGCCGTTTTAACCGTCGCCATCATGACCAGAAACTGGCTTTCATCAAAACCATAACTTACGACAGTTTTGGTCTGCCCCCTTCGATCCCCGGTCATACTGAAATCATGATCGAAGCGGGAAAATTTGAAGCTTATGCCACTGCTTCGCGCGTCAGTGCCAATTATCTGTCGCATTTCCGCCAGGTTTCGCCAGAACTTATTGTCGCTGCCTATCAGCAGTCAGGCTGGCTGCCAGTTCCATTCTCCGAGGCATTGAGAGCCATTGCCGGGGTCATAAAACATCTGTTTATCATGCTTTTTGTGCTTTTCTGCTTTTACCTCAGATATCCCGGGTTTGCTCTGACGGTGCAGCAGAAGATTATGCTGCTGTTTCTTTTTGCTAACGGCCTGCCCTTACTGATGCTTGTTTCTACCGGGTATGAATTTTTCAATGAAAAAACCAGAGATCTGATAACCGCAACCCATCAGGAATCAGTGCGGATTTTGAAAGAGTTTGACGTTCGCTTTCCTGAAGTCGGCGAAAAACTGGCGCGGCGGCTTAATGCATTTGTCGATGATAGAAACCGCCGTTTTGGCAGCGAAAAATGGTCGGAAGAGGATATTGCCGAGCTGCAGAAACTTGTCGGCGAAATCGCACCACAGGAAGCCATGCTTTATGACTATACGGGCGCGACAGTTTTTCGCAGCTCATGGGCGTTCAATCCGTCTGAAAAGATGGTCAGGGACATGCTGCTGAAAGCTCTTGAATTTTTTAATCGCGAATCCAGGCGAAAAGGCCGCCGAATCGCGAGTTCGGTGCTCGATGAGGTTTCATCTGATGACCTGATGTTGAACGATTTTCTCTGGTTTATCGGCCGTTTTGTCGTTCTCAATACCGGTGATTCGGGGCGCATGTCATTTATCCGCATGCTTGGCGGCAATGAGCCCGATTCAGATGTTTTCAGCGCCTGGGGCGCCTTTGGTATTTCATGGGACCCGGCTGCCTTCATGCGCACTTTTGTGGCCGAGAAGCTTTCTGAAACAGTAAAGGCTGTGGCCCCCAGGCGTCTGCTGGTCTTTGACCGTTCGAGCGAGAGCATTTTTCCGGTCAGGGCTTCGTATAACCGAGAGATCAGGCGTCTGATGCGCCAGACAATCAGCAGAAAACTGGTAATGCATGAGAATGTCGAAGTTGCCGGTCAGAAATATCTTTTTACTGCCATTGCCGGTAACGAAATCGCCGACGGTATACTCGCCGCTCTGTACCCGCAGCAGCTGATCGAAGAGCAGATTGCCAGACTGAAGAATATTTTTATGATTGCCGGTCTGGTCATGGCTTTCGTATTGTTTCAGGTTGCCAGGTTTTTTGCCCGCCGCCTTCTGGTGCCGGTCGAAGAACTAGACCGTGGCATCAGCCGCATGCGCGCCCGTGATTTTGCCTATCACATCGCTTATCGTTCTGAAGATGAATTTGGTGACCTGATAACTGCCTTCAACAGCACTCTCGCCGGTATGAAGGAACTCGCAGTCGGAACCGCAGTTCAGGAAAGTCTGTTGCCTGAAGGCCGTTTCTGCAGCGGGCGTACCAGTTTGTTTGCCCGTTCTCTGTTCATGAGCAAGATGGGGGGCGATTATTTTGATTATTACCCGCTGCCCGGAAACCGGCTTGGCATATTTTTTGGTGATGTCGCCGGGCATGGTATTCCTGCGGCCATGATAATGGCGATGGTCAAGGCGGTTATTGCCGCCGCCGACAAGACTATAATCGAACCGCCACAACTTCTCAGTCGTGCCAATCAGGTGCTTATCGAACTGAAGAAGCGTAACTGGCGCCGCATGATGACCGCCATCTGTTTTGATTTCAACCTTTCTACCGGGGAATTCACTTTTGCCAATGCCGGTCACTGTTATCCAGCCGTTGTGTCGACCGGGGGGCACGACGCCCGTTTGCTTGAAAACGGCGGTATGCCACTTGGCAGCAGCAATAAAAAACTTCCAGCCAGCTTTTCAGGCAGACTTCAGCCAGGCGATACCCTGATTCTTTTCACCGATGGTGTTATCGAAGCGATTGACAGCACCGGTGAACAATATGGCTACGAGCGATTTATCAGCCTTTGTCAGGCTTCCTGGCATTCAGATCTTGAAACATTCTGGCAGGGAATCATTGCCGGTTATCGTAGCTGGGCTCTCTGCCAGGATGACGATCTGACCTTTCTGCTCCTGCGGCTGGAGGCTGAAAATGCGCAATAAATCTCTTACCCAATGGGCACTGATAAATGTTCCACTGGTATTGCTGCCGCTGTTGATCGTTTTGGCCGGTTTATATTACGTAGCTTCTCTACAGCGCGCCAGTAGCTTAAGAGCTTTTGAGGCCGAAGCTGCTGAATCGCTCGAAAGCATGCGCTATTATTCGGCAACCGAAAAATATATCTGTACCAGTCTGGCAGCAGTATTTGAAGCAAATCAGGAGCCGGCCGGGCTCAAGGTGGCAGTCGAGAAATATGCAGCTGAGCATGAGCTCGAATTCAGATACTTCATCAACAACCCTGATGGAAGCATTTATTACAGTAATTTTCCGCTGGATAAGGCCCGGAACGACTATTCTTCAGCTTTTGCGGTTCTCAACTCGGTAAGAACCAGAGTTATTCGTTCAGAGCGTGATATACCGGAAGATGCTTATGACAATGCCCGCAGAATTTACGGGCCGCACTTTTTCCCGCGTTATTATCATCGTTGTTTCAGTGGTAAAGATATCAGGCTGCGCCGTGGTTACGCCGCTTCTGACAAACCTCTTCTCTGGCTCAACATTTCTGAAAAAACCGGTCTCTCTGTCTTTCTTCCAATTGAGGCGTTGTATTCGAACTGTGGGGTACGCAATTTTGTCAGAAACATTGAAGGAAAGCTGATAAAGGGCTTTATCAGTGGCGGTGAAGTTCGCTGCCATGATTCTGTTCTTAGCAGGCAGCTTAAAGAAAAGGCTGCCGATTTTCAGAATAGTCTGAATACGGTTATCAGGCTGCCAGGCTACTATCTGTTTACCAACTTCATCGATTCGACAATGACAGTTTTCTGTGCCGTCAAAGTTGATGAAATTGAAAAGCTCAAATTTTCACCGGTAATCATCGGTATAACTGCAGTAATGCTGCTTGGTTTTCTCGTTTTTGCAATCCTCAGTTTTCAGGTTATTGTCAGGGGCCGAATTCTGGCGATGAGACTGAAACGCCAGCTGCTGATCCTTTTTATCGCTTCGAATGCTTTGCCCGGGTTCATTCTTTATGCCATTGGCTCTGATTATCTGCAGCAATACCGCAGTGGTCTGCAGACTGATATCTTTAACGATGGAATGTCCTATCTGCAGAGTATCGACGAGTTGTATAAAAATGAGTTCACGGTTCAGAAAAGTCGTATTGAAAAAAATCTTGCGTCTTTTCAGAAAAGCCTCAGAAAAAAGGGAATTACAAAGCGTGCTGTTCAGGCTTTTATTAAAAAGCAGGAACCCCGCCCATATGCTTTTTATCTGGTTGCCAGCAGCACCGGTATGGTGGCTGGCGATCGTGGGATTCTCAAAAACGAAAAATTACACGAGGCTTTCAATTCGAATTTTGCCACGGATAAGGTGCGCATAAATACCATGCGAGCCATGTCCAAGGTTGGTGCCTATGTTCTCGCCAGCCTTAACCGCCAGCCGATATCGAGCAAGGCTGGCGCCGAGGCTGAACTGGTCAGTGAAACTCTGACACAGAGAGATCCGAGCGATCTGATTCGCATGTTTGCTGACAGCGGCACATTCTCTGAGTGGGGCATTGGCTCAAAGAAGCATCCGACCTATGTTGGACTTCTGCAGCTGTTTGACAAGGCAATTTATGACTATATGCTTCTCTATCTCTGGGATTCAGATGACCTCGAAAGCGCTTTTATTGCAAGAATTTTTCATAATCTGAACCGTAATGAACTCGGCCTGAGGGTTATGGCCACCGATGATCGCTTTGTAAGCGGGTTCCCTGAAATAATTCTCACAGACCCGGCTTTGAAAAGCTTTGCCCTTAAGCTTCGCGACCGCAGCGTTGCCCGCCCTGAATACTGTCGGTTTGAGAATGCTGACTATCTTTTATTCGGTCATAAATGTGTGTCTCTCAAGAACATAAGGCTTCTCGGACTTTTTCCGATGAGCCGCATCGAGCATCAGGTCTCTGAGAAAAGAAAGATTCTCGGGCTGCTTGCATTTGTCAGTCTGCTGATTTCTGTTTCACTAGGCTTGTTCGTGGCGGGAGGGATCCTTAAACCTCTTGCAGAACTGCAGGCCGGCGTTGCAGCCCTGCGTGAACGAAAGTTTTCATGGCGGGTTCCCGATCTTGGCGGCGATGAATTCGGGCATCTGGCAAAAATCTTCAACGAGACTCTCGTCGATCTTGAAGAACTGCATGTTGCCTCGCAGGTTAAAGAAAAACTGCTTACAACTTTGACTCAGACAGAAATATTTGGGCAGGCGGCTTATTATTGCCATGCCGGAACTCATGAAGGCGAATATTTTGACGTGAACGATGTTGATGAAAATTGCCGGGCTTTGCTCTTTGGCCATGTTAACGAGCCAGGTGTTGCCGGAAGTCTGATTCTTGCCTTCGTGAAGTCCGCTACTCTACAACTGCACGGGTTTTTGCAGACTCCGCAGCTTCTCATTACCGAGTTGAACCGCCTGTTGTTCGAGAATGGCAGGCCTGGCGAGCTAAAAACCATGCAGGCGGCCGTCATTCTGCTTTTTGCCAACGGGCGGATTCTCGTGACCGGTTCTGATCTGCCAAAAACAGCTGTTTACAATACTGATTCCGGAAATCTGGAGATTTTAACTGAACCGGTTTTAGCGACTGACGGTGCTGTCAGTCTTGGAGCAGTCGAGTGCCCGCTGATCAGAAGCTTTGAGAGAATTCCCGCCGCCGGCGAGATTATACTTATGACTTTTTCAGCGGCAGATTTCGACCCGGTCAGAACCCGCCAGATTCTCTGTGGTATCGGGGCAACCCGGCCTGATGAGTTCTGCCGACTGGCCGCAGAAAAAATTGCAGTCGACATGCAGGGGGTCGCGGTGCTTTCCCTGACCTGTCTGCCGGTTTCGTCGGCCGGCGAAATCTGATGCGGTATTGCTGGTTCTGTAATTCGCGGTTAGACTTAAGAAAGTGAGTTTCAGGCTGTCTGGTCCACAAGAAAATATAGTTTTAATTTAGATGGATTTAACAAGAGGAATTAACATGGATTCGCTTCATACCAATGGTCGCAATATGTCAGGTTCTTCTGACAGGCCTGTTTCCAGAACTGTTTTTTCGGCCTTTCTTCTTTCATTCAGCTACCTTGTTGGCGGCCTGTTTTATATCTATTTTTCCGGGCGGCTGGCGATAAGGTTTTCTGAGAATATAGATCAGCTCGAGTTTATTGAACGTTATAAAGGCTATGGCTTTATTCTGGTTTCAGCCAGCGGGCTTTTTGTTCTGGCTGCCTGGCTGATGCGGCGCATCCAACTGCGCGAAAGAGAGATCGCTGAATATCGAAACCAGATGCTGAGAGCTGATCAGCGTGCTACGGCCGGGCTTCTGGCCTCATCCATCGCTCACAATATCAAGAATCTGCTTATGGGTGTTGATTTTGCCGTCACTTCTCTTGATCCCCAGGCTTTACCCAGAGCAGTCGACATCAAGATTCTGCAAAAGGCCAATGCAGATTTGCAGAAGCTGGCGGATTCTTTGTGCAAGGTTCACGAACAGCATGTTTCCCCGGTGAAGGAAGCTTTTGACTTTACTGATTTTGTGAAAGATACGATCAATTTCGCCCGATTTCATAAAAAACTGCGGGGCTGCTTTATTCAGACTGAGATTCCAGAAGTCTGCATGTTTACCGGGAACCGGTCGCTTTTCAGCCAGATGCTTCTGAATCTTCTCATCAACGCTGGTGATGCAACCGCCAACGCCGGTCAAATTCTTGTGAAAGTTTCAGAAGAAGCTTCCGGCATCGTTCTGGAAGTTCATGACAGCGGTACCGGTGTTCCTGAAGAAATCAAAGAAAAGATCATGCAGCCTCTTTTTACAACGAAACCTGACGGCTGCGGTCTTGGCATGCTTTCTCTTGAAATCTGCTGCCAGGACCATGCGGGTGTTTATTCTATTCAGACTTCTCCGCTCGGTGGCGCGGCATTCGTGATTCACTTTCCGGTTAAATCAGGCAGCTGATGCCGGGGCGGTGAGTTCAATCATCTCCGTCAGGCGGCTGGCATAGAGATGCGACTGCATCGATTCGATTTCATCCTGGCCGGCCGCGCCAAATTTTGTTGCCCATTCGAAGCCTGTTTTCAGAAGTCTTGGCAGCAGCATGCACTGCAGGCGCAGATCATTGCGGTTGCGGGTGGTTTCTCTGAGAAATTTACGGGCCGGGCCGCTGGCGCCGTTTATCGTTCTGATAAGCCACCAGCGCAGCTCATCGTTCATTTCCTTATTGAGGAGCTCGGTCAGTTTTTCTCTGGCTGAGCGTTCACGGGCGACCAGTTCGGTTGCCTGACTGGTCTGTGGCTGTGGGTAGCGCTCAATGTTTCCCTCGATCAGCAGAAACAACATCTCGACGTGGGTCGGATCGGCGGCCTGAAAACAGTTGCTGATAAGCTCGATCTGCTGGTTGAATGTCTGGGCTTTTGAGAATTCAGCACTCAAAAGTTCAAAGGTTTCGGCGGCAAACTGAATCGGCAGGTCGGCAAAACGCAGAATTTCTGCCCAGTCGCTTCTTGAGGCCTGCAGCTCGCTGAAAAAGACCAGTTTTTCAGCATTGTTTGAATTGTGCCGCGAAATGATGGCGTTGAGAATGTCGCGGGCCTGGTAATCGGGCGAAGAAGCCATAAGATCGATGTAAGCGACGAAATCATGCCAGGCCTGCAGTTCTTCGGAAGAACAGATGGCACAAGCATTCTGTCGGCTCTGAATCTCACGCAGACGCCGGTCTTTTATCAGCCCGAGCAGTTGCAAAAAACGTTTGATCGCTTCCATCAGCCTGATTATATAGCAAGCCCGGGTTCACCGCCACGCTTTTCTGCTGCTTCAATCTGCAGAATTATCGCAATTTTTGACAGATATAAATGATAAGGTATAACGTATAATACTAATCGATACTTTGCGTGACCACCTGGGGGGGTTGTATGTCGTTGATTCTTGAAGCGATTAAAGCCACAATACCTGAAGCCCGTTATTCACTGCCACTGCAGCGGGTTGCAACCTGCGCTTTCATGACCATGGTCAAAACTGAAAGACTTGGGGTGAGTATGACGCTCAGCGACGATCGTGTGTTTGATTTTAAGGTGCACCTGCCCGTTTCACATCTTGGTGAAATTGAAACTCTTGGGCTGAAGAAGGTTCTTTCCTGGACCGATTCGCTTCAGGGCATCGAGCGCTCATTTGCAATTGCTGCGATCAACAGTGCGCTTCCGCTCGATGGCAGTTTCTTTGTCGGCAACGCCCTCGAACTGGCCGCCAGGCTTGGGGCCGGCCGGCGGGTTGCCGTGGTTGGCCATTTCCCGCACATGGATTCGATTCAACATGCCGCTGCCGAATTTTCCGTTCTCGAAAAACGCCCGCAGGAAGGCGATTACCCGGCCGAAGAAGCGGTAAAGATAATTCCCCGGGCCGATGTCGTCGCGATGACCGGTGTGACCTGCCTCAACGATACGATCGAGGGTCTGCTGGCGCTGAAAAAACCGGGGGCGACCTTTATCATTGTCGGGCCGTCGGTGCCTTTGAGCAGCGCTCTTTTCGATTTCGGCGTCGACGTGATTGGCGGCGCCTGGGTCGAAGATGAAGTGGATTGTCGCAATCGAATTCTTCAGGGGGCAGCCCCCCGCAATCTGCCGGGTCTTCGCAGCGTTTTATACCCGAAGGATCCTTCACTGCTTTCTGGTTATGAACAGGTATTCCCAAAAGTGGTGCGGGCGTTGTAAAAAAGTGACCCGGGCAGCAGCAGGCAAATGCCTTTGCTTTCCCGGGTCAGCAGTTAAACGGCTTTTATGAATTTTCTGCGGCAGGCTCAGGCAGTTCGTCGGCAGTGACCGTGCCATCTTTGTTGCTGTCAAAGTTCGAGATGAATTCTGCCTTGTCGGTTAAAGAGTCGAACAGATCGTGATAGAACCTGAAAATCTCATTGCACGATTCTTTGCAGTCCCGGTCACTCATAGCCCGGTCACCATGCCCTCTGAACCTGGGTCGGCTTCTGAGGCCGCCGTTGATGATACTGCTGCTGGCGATTTCGCTGGTTGAAATCAGCCCGTCGCCATTGATGTCGAGATCGGCAAGCAGTTCTTCGCGGTCTCCCGGCAGTTCTTCAACGCTTATATTGAGAATTCCAGATTCCAGAAGTGTGTTGCGGATATTTTCTTCAAGATTGACGATAACTGCCCAGCCCGGAATTTCGTTCTGGGAAATCAGGCCATCGCCGTCAGCATCATATTTTTGCACGAAATCTGCAACAGATGAAATTTCCGGGATCTCGGCATCTGAAGGCGGGCAGAACATCGGTCTGCCTCTTTCATGCGGGCCGCCGAGTTTTTCGGCGTTTTCGAGAGAGCGCTTTTCCGGCACCCTTGAAGGAACTTCGTCTTCGGAAATGGCTCCGTCACCGTTTCTGTCAAAAAGTGAGACAATCGCCTGCTTCAATTCGGGGGTGATTTCCGTGGCATTCCGGAGTTTATCCATGATTGCCTTTCTTTCTTCAAGATCGAGGACGGCATCAGAGTCGAGATCGGCGCTGGCCATGGTTTCCTGTACCGACAAAAGCAGGCCGTTTCCTGCAGCTGAATTATTGGAAGCTGTGCTGCCGGTGGTTGAAGACAGTCCGTTGCTCTGACAGCCTGAGAGCAGAACTGCAGCAAAACCAGCTGCCAGTAAAAAATCTGAAAGACCGTTTTTAATTTTTTTCATTTTGAACTCCTGTATTTTTTGGCGGACAGTTTAATATTCGAACAAAGAGGCTGGTTGTTTATGCCGGGCATTTTTAAGAAGTATTAAGCTTCGGTAAAGCGTATGCAAAGTTGCTCTCTTTTCAGGTCGTTTTATCGCTTGACAGAAACCTTCTGAGCGGTACTCTATCTGATGGGTAATGCTTCCAGCCTGAATTGCCATTTACTTCTGGAGACCAGATGCGGGTACTGTTTCATCGCTGCAGATATGATATTCCGGGAATTGCGCCTTTCCCGATGCTGGCAGACGGGCGCATGCTTCTGCTGCCGACTTTTTCTAACGCCTCTGAAGACCCTCTTTATGCTGATCTTCGTCTTTCACCGGGGGTTAGTTATTACGACATCATGCGCGGTATCGTTAAAAACCATCCCGACCTCGACCCGGGTCTTACAGCGAAACTCCGATGGCTTGGCAGCGAAACGCACTGCGATTTCAACCCCGATCTCGAGTTTGATACTTTTCCGAGGCCTGAGGGCTGGAAGCCGAATGTACGTATCGATGACCGTGCCGACAATCTCGAAGATGGCGACCTGATAATGCTATATGCGCCTTTTGTGCCAATGATAAAGGTCGATGAAGAGTATCAGTTCGACGTCAATGTTCCGGCCAAAAAGATTGCGGTCGCCGGCTATCTAGAGGTTGGCAGCAGCATTTCAACCTATCATCGCGGCCCCGGGCTGCCAGATTGGCTCTCTTATCACGGTTCGAACGGTTTCTGGGACGCTGATTACGGTTCAGAATATGCCGGGGGTTCGATGAACTTTTTCATCGCCAGTAAAAATCTCGGTGAGACGCTTATTCCGGGCGCCGGTCCCTTGCGCTTTCACGAAGACCTGATGCTGCATCAGCTGATCAGGCATTTTGAAGAGTTTCAGGGCTGCTCGCTGCTGCAGTCGTTCGTTATTCACGCTTCAGCAAAGCTGCAGAAGCACCTGTACAGCCTCATCGAAAAGCACCGCTACAGCCCAATAGAGTGAGTCGTTATTCAGCCGGCTTCTCCGGTGTACAGGCATGGCAGTAGCTGATTTAACCTTTGCGATTCAGTGCCTGGACCCGGAACCCAGTAATTTAAAATTTTTTGCATGAAAAAAACGCCTGTACGGTTGTTGAAACTGCCCAGGCGTCTGATTCGCTTGAGAAAAACAGAGTTTTACGGCAGGACCGGGCGCAGGTCTTCTTTGCCGGTGAGAGCGGCGATGGTTTCGGCGAGCAGGTCGATGATCTGGTCCATGTCTTTCAATGAGCCCATTTCGACCGGCGAATGCATGTAGCGCAGCGGCAGTGAAACCAGAGCCACCGGCACGCCTTCGCCGCTGAACATGATTTTGTCGGCATCGGTGCTGGTCCTTGCCGGGGTCAGCTCGAACTGGATCGGCATTTTCAGCTTTTTGGCGGCTTTTTCGAGCAGTTCGTTGATTTTGACGTTGATCGGGCTGCCGACCGAGAGGGCCGGGCCTTTTTCCAGTGATACTTCGGCCTGTTTGAGGGCTTCGCCGGGTGTGTCGGTATTGAAGGTAACGTCACAGGCAATCGCCATGTCGGGTTTGATTCTGGCGCCAGCGCAATGGGCGCCGCGCATGTTGGTTTCTTCGCCGGTGGTGCTGACCGCATACACCGCGACTTTAAGTTTCTTTTTACTGAGTTTTTTCAGGGTTTCAGCGACGATGAACGAGCCGGTCTTGTTGTCGAGACCTTTGCAGACGACACGGTCGCCATTGAGAAGCTCTGGTTCGCTGCGGTAGAGAATATAGTCACCGACCCTGATGAGTTTTTTCAGTTCTTCACCGCTGCTGAAGCCGCAGTCAATGAAATAGTCTTCACATTTCATTTTTGCCGGCGCATCGCCGTTGCTTTTGCGGTTAAAACCGATAACGCCTTTTACTGTTTTGCCGGAATAACCAAGAATCTCGACTTTGAGACCCGGCAGCAGCAGGGCGTTGATGCCACCGGCCTGGTTGAAATAGACAAAACCTTTCTCATCGACCCGGTTGACCATCATGCCGATTTCGTCACTGTGCCCGGCCAGCAATACTTTGAAGGGTGCGCCGGGGTTCAGGATGCCGATCGCATTGCCTGAATGATCGGTTTCAACTGCCGCAAATTTTTTGACATAATCGAGCCAGACCCGCTGCAGACGATGTTCAGAACCTGAAGGTGATGGTGTCGAGAGCAGTTTGAGAAGAAAATCGAGAGAGGTTTTTTCCATGACAGCACTTCCAGAATGTTTTTTCAGACCAGTTAATCTAGCACTCAAATGAATAATTGCCAACCGTAATCAGGTGTTAATTTGCCTTACCTGATCATTCCTCTGGAACTGCAGTCAGTTCGTTGTCGGAGATGAATCTTCAGAATCCGGAGTCTGAAGCATTTTTAAGTATTCTTCATAAAGCCGGTGTGCGGTTTTGTCAGCGGCATTGGGCGAAAAATAGTGATTGAAATCAAAGCAGATGAGCTTTTTGACTAAAGGACCTTCTGCATCGATTTGTTTTTTCAGGGTTTCGAGGTCGGTGGCTTCGGCCGCAAAGTCTTCACTGAGCGGAGTCGTGCGATGAAAAACTTCCAGATTGGCCCATGCTTCAATTTTTAGCGCCTTGCAGGTTTTAACGATCGGCCCGAGGTCGTGCGATACGCGTTCAAGCTGCTTTCGTGTTCCTCCGACTCCGTCCTGCCAGGCGCAGATATCGACTTTGGCGCGTTTCAGCATTTTACGAAAATAGGCGTTGAGAGCGACTTTTGGCAGCGAAAGCGCCATTCCGGGTCTTGGGGTTGTGTATGGGCTGATCAGAATTTTCAGATCTGGTTTAGCTGCCCGGGCGGCGTCGGCAATGCGGCCATAAAAGTCCCCCATCGGGCCGGGCAGACTGAGAGTATTGTCCTCGTAAGGAATATAAACGCCGATAAACGATTTGTGAGGTTTGAACTGATTCACAAGAATGGTTGTGTATTCGGCGACGATTTTGCTTTCTCTTGCCAGAAAAGTTGGCAGAAGTTTGTTGGTATACCAGCCTTCTTCGTTCAGGGCGGTTCCGATAAAAACTTTCATTCCGAGCTCATCGGCCACGTTAAGAATATTTTCGGTGGTCTCTGAAAAATTCACCCCGTTATACTGGTTGAACTGAATGATGACAGTATCGATTCCGATCGCTTTCATCGCCTGCAGTTCAGTTGTCCAGAATTCACAAGGCCTGTCGTTGTCTGATTCCCAGGGTTGAATAAAAGCTCCGGAAATACGTTTTTCGATACTTCCTGTATCGGAAGCGGCTTTAATGTAAGCCTGGTCTGCCGTTCCGCTGTTGCCAAGTGAAGTTGCCGCGTTTTCAGCTTCCGGCATTATCGACTGTTCACCTGCAAATGGATTAACCGCCCAGACGGTGGACGCCGTCAGAAGAATTGCCAGAAAAAAAGCTGCTTTTACAAGTTTTAAAGCCGGTTTGTTCATGATTCAACCTCGAAATATCGCCCTTTGAGCTATCAGTTAATTCTAACCCCGCGAAAAAAAAGCCGCAATAATCTGGCGTGCCCGAAAAACAGCGTTATTTTTCGGAAATAACAGCAAGTATCTAAAAACTAAATAGAATCGCGAACAATGAATCAAGGGATCTGTGTAGCGCCATCGTTGTATGCGCAGCACGACTTTCGGCCATCCTGGCCTTCGCGTGTGTAGCGCCATCGCTGTATGCGCAGCACGACTTTCGGCCATCCTGGCCTCCGCGTGTGTAGCGCCATCCTGGCGCTAACACGACTCTCGGCCATCCTGGCCTCCGCGTGTGTAGCGCCTCCTGGCGCTAACACGACTCTCGGCCATCCATGGCCTCCGCGTGTGTGGCGCCCTCGCTGTATGCGCGACACGACTCCCGGCCATCCTGGCCTCCGCGTGTGTAGCGCCATCCATGGCGCTAAAAAAAAGAATCCGGGAGCTTGGTCCCGGACTGAAAAATAAGGAGGCAAACAAATCCATAACCCTTTTCGAACAAAGATGATGTTTTGTTAACGATTTTTTTTGCGACGACAACCAACAAACTCGGACAAACAAAGGCTTCGGGATTCGACAAAACGCCCTGTACGGCCTCAAAAAACAAAAATTTCAGCAAAGTTATTTTTTTCACAAGCAATAATGAAAACTGTATTGAAGCTTTAGGGAGTTTTTTTACTGACATTGGGGCAAGGAAATCTGCTGAAAAGGCTGCAAATCAAAATCTGTGTCAGTGACTTCCGGTAAAAATATCTGTGAAAAGTATCGCAGTTGCCAGCCATGCTGGTTTCTGTTGCCGCCGCACGACTGGTGCAGAACAAATAGTCGCCAGGGTACATTTTTTAAACTTTTCTGCAAGTCAGCGGTATAATAGTCGTGAGTTAAATGATTGGGTCGGGCTGCAGGCTTTATTTTCTGCAGCTGCCATCTTTACTTGCAGATCATAAAATGACTCAAGGAGAGAGACGATGAAACGTATCAAAGTTCTCAGCTGCGCAGTCCTTGTGCTTTTTGGCGGTTCGCTGATGGCCATGAACTTCAATGAAACCCTCAAAGGCCACGATGCCGGCGATAAACCTTCCGGGTCTGTCAGTGCCAGCAGCTCGAAGGCTGATGAGGCCGGTTCACAAAGCGGCGGTGCCGTGCTTCCCGATGGTGAGGCCTATGTTAAGGTAAATACTTCTCTGAATATCCGCACCGGCCCCTGGGGTCAGATCGTCGGCTGGTTCCATAACAACGATCAGGTCAAAATCATCGGCCGCGATGGTGACTGGTATAAGATTTCGCACAACGGCCAGACCCGTTATATTCATTCAAGATACGTTTCTTCTTCGCGCAACAGCAACCCGCCCATCGCTTCAACCGGCGGTTCAACCCCGATTCTTGACGTTCCCGGTTCAGGCAGCACTGCCGCCAAGGTCGTCGCCGCCGCCCGCAATCTGGTAACCAAATACCAGACGCCGCGCTCGTTCCCGTATCATCCCGCAACAAATGGTGGTTCACTCGGCTGCGCTCAGGTCGTCACTACCGCTCTGATGGCCGCCGGCGTCAACACCGGCATTCAGCTTGGCGTTCTCGCCACGATTCCGAAGCTCAAGAGCCTCGGCTGGCAGGAAGTCAGAGTGCCGCCATACCGCGCCGGCGACGTCATCACCTGGAAAACCTACGACCGCACCGGTGACGGCGTCAAAGACGACGACACCCACATCGGTATCATCATGACCAGCGGTAACACCGCCCAGGCCATGAGTAATTCCTCCTCGATCAAACGCCCGTCTCTGCACTCAGCTACCTATTCTCCGGTCTGCAGAGTTCTGCGCAAAGTCTGACACGAAAGGCCGCTGAAAATGAGATCAGGTTCTATCATTATTGCATCGCTGTTCGCTTGTGTCGCTCTCACGGCTTCTGCTCAGGTAACCCTTCCGTATGGTGAAGGTGCCGGCAAAGTCGGTTTTATAAATGGTAACAATTACCCCGGTATCGAAGAACCGGTGCCACTCGGCCCCAAAGCTTTTCGTCTCGCTGATGATCATATCTGGGTCGTCGACAGCACCGGTGGCAAACTTCTCAAACTTGGCAAGGAAAATGGCCTGCAGTCTGAGTTCTCGCTGCTGGCTTCACCGCCAGCTCCGCCATCTGCTGATCTGGCGACCAATTCTCCGAATCTCGAAGTGATGATCGAAGATTTCGCACCGGTTTTCAATGAAAGCGGTGCCCTCACATCCTTCTGGTTCATCGATCTGATGAATAACCGTCTGCTGAACTATGCAACCGACGGCAAAAAGCTTGGCGAATTCAAACACGAAAAGTTTGTGCAGCCTTTCAGAATCGAAGTTGGCCGCAGCGGTCACATTTTTGTCGCCGACAAGGGTGCCCAGTGTATTTTTGTTTTCGACGCCGATCAGAAACTGGTGAACGAAGCCAACTGGGAATGGTCTGGCATGGCGGTTGGCGCTGATGACAAGCTCTATCGCATGTTCTATGAATCAGAAAACAACCGCTCTTATCTGGTGCTGCAGAATCTGCAGGGGGCCATCGAGAAAGAAATCGAACTTGACCTGCCCGAACACATGAACCCTGAGCTCTGGTGGGTTGATGAGGCAAAGGAAGAAATCGTTCTTACCTACACCCCGGCAACCGGGTTCGAAGGCAAGTTCGTCGTCGCCAGACTCGGGTTCGACGGCAAGATCAAGGCGTCGGGTGATCTGACCCCGCCGATCGCCATGAATCGTTTCATCGACCATCAGGGCTTTGACGAGGTGTGGCTCGGGGCCGCCGACTATAATAAGGCCCCAGATGGCAGCTTCAGCGTGGTTCCGACCAAACTGCCCTGAAAAAGGGGAAAATATGAGTAAACGTCTACTGATAGCCGTTCTGGCCTTCGCCCTCTTGGCGGGGGCCTCTTTTGCTTACCGCATGCCCTCGAAAGGCGAAGTGACCGCCGAAATCGGGCTCAATGTGCGTACCGGTCCGGGTACCAGTTATTCGGTCGTCACTACGGTGCCGAAGGGTACTGTAGTGCAGATTCTGTCGATCAGCGGCAACTGGTATAAGGTCAACGTCGGTTCGCAGACCGGTGTTTATGTGCATTCGGCCTATATCAAAGTCACTGAATCGGTCGAAGTCGATGACCAGAAGGCCGATCTCGAAGCCACGAAAAGGTTTCTGCCGACTCTGCAGAACGTCGACCCGTCAACCCGGTAATGCCCGCGTGGTAAAGGCTGGTTGCATAAAGAATCGCAACCCGTCTGATACCACGCCGGGGCACCGTTAAATCGTATCTGCATGGTTCAATGATCGAGCAAAGGGCGAATCTGGCATGGAAATTCTTCTGACTGAGCTTCGCTGCCGGCGTGGCAGTGTTGCCGTAGTCATTGCCGGTATTTTTATGGCGCTGCTGGTCGCGTTCGGCGCTTTTATCAAATACTCGACGAGCAGGCAATACGCCACAAAGAAGCTGAACCGGGTACTGCTGGCGCGCGAATTTTCGGCGGCGCTGGCAACTCTCGCCTGTCATCAACTCAGTCAGAAAGACCTCAAACAGAAAGACAGCCGGCTGGTAAACCGGCTGTCATTGCCCATTTCTGAAATGGACCGGGAAGTAACCGAAAAAATCAGCTTCAGCGAGCCGGGCCGCGCGCTTGTTGCAAAGCTGGCCGAGGCCAACAGCGAGTTGCGTGATCTTTCATGGGAAATCAGCTGGCAGCTGCGTAAAGACGACTTCAAGCCCTGTCTTGCCGCTTACCCGCGTGAAAAAATCGGGGTGGTGCGCCTGCCGATTCTCATCTCTTATCAGGCGCCGGGCTCGAAAGAAAGGGTTATTGAAGATTACCTTTATACCGCGAACCTGAAGGTGGTCGCCAATCTGATGCCGGTTTTGAGCCGTTTCTCGCTTTATGTCGAAGATGCGGTGGCCGGTGAAGGCCCCGATCGCTTCAACAAGGTCGAAACCAATGCCCAGGGCAATTTGCTGCCTTCGTGCCAGTTCAAGCCCTGGGTGCTCGACAACGGCGGCGGTGACGCGAAGTTTCCTGAGCGCTTCGACAGCATAATCAGCTCGGGGCGCGGCCTGGTATACCTTGGTGGCGGCCGCCTGAATCTCGGCATCGCCCGCGGCTGGAACGAACCGGGCAAATACGGCGAAGGTTTTCATCTTTTTGCCGAAGGCCGTGGTGACGGGCTTTATACGACTTCTTTCATCGGGCCGCTGGCGCTGATGAACTGGGAAACCGGTCTGTGCAACGATATCAGCGATGACTCGACGATCTTCTGGTGGGAGCTGATCAAAGACGGCTTCGATGAAATGTCGAAAGCGAGCTCTATTTTCCGGCTCAACGGCACCGACCAGGAAAAATCACCAACCCTCGTTCTCGGCGATGTCATGGCACGCACCCTCTGTGCCAGAGCCTACCGCGAAAGCAGCGAAAACTTCGGGCCGCTTCCGTATGTCAACAATGACGACAAGTTCGCCGATTATACGAGCGGTCAGAGCGAAGTTTTCGATATCAGCTATTTTATGAGCCAGTATCAGAAAGCCAATGGCAGCCTGAGTCGCGGGCGCTACAACTCTGATTTTGCCAGTTGCCTGATCGAAGTACCGTTTAACCGTGCTCTGGCTTATATAATCACCAATTTTAAGGCGGCGCACCCTCTCGATACCGGCGCGATTCCGAACGGCGACCAGCTTGCGGAATTCGCGAACGGCAAGGCGGTCACCAACGGGCGGTCCCACAAGGTTCCGGCGCCTTACGACAATGTTTTTTCCGGGGTCGGCGACCTGAAGAAAATGGGTGAGTTTCTTACTACCGAGCGCCTGCAGATTCCGGGAAGCCGCTGCAGCCGCGTGATCGAGCTCGCCAAGGGCCAGACTCTACTGGCAGCCCTTGAGCAACGTGGTCTGCTGCAGAAAGACAAGCTCGACCTCAATGGCTGGGTTCTGGTTAAAACGAAAGAAAACCTTTCGATCGACAAGCCGCTGCGCCTCGACAGCCACGGCGGCATTATCGTCGAGCAGGGTGATATAGACATTAAAAGCGCGATCAGATCCGATGGCGGCGCCTTTCTGCTGAACCTTGTGGCCCTCGATGGCAACATCACCATCGACAGCACCCTGGGCGGCGAGCTTGAAGTTGCTCTGACCGCTTGTGGTGCCGCCGGCAAAGGTCAGGTTAAATTCCCGGGAAACAGCGGCAGCAATACGATCAAAATTAAAGGCAGCGTTGCGATGCGCACAATTGCCGGCGGGTCGCTCAATACTGCGGCTGCCCGTGGCGTCGAAATTGCCTACGACCGCAGACTTGCCGCGCTGCCCGGTCAATCGTCAGCCGCCGGCTCAGAACAGGAGCTGCTGATGTTCAGCCTCAAAGATACTCCGCAGCTGGTTGAATAAAATGTTAAAAATATGTTCATTAAAAAACATTGATAAATCAGGGCCGGTGAAGAGGCCAGAATTATCGCGCCGGAATTGCGGTTCCGGCAGCAGAGGCTTTTCATTTGTCGAGATTTCCTTTGCGATAATCTGCCTCGGGTTTCTTATTTCACCGATTTTCCGCATGCTTAACCAGAGCAGCAGCGGTACCGTGCAGAACCGCAACGACATTCTCGCGCAGCAGCACGCGACAAACCTGCTCGCTTACGCTTACTCGCTTCCCTATGATCACCCTTTTCTTACCCCGGGGCCGGCCCGCGCCGTTAAAAATCTCGAAGTGCCCGCCAATGGCACTGTGTGCGATATCAGTGTCACCGAAGACGTTTATCTGCGCACCATTGAGGTTTTCGAGCAGGCACCGGTCAACTGGCCGCATGCCTATAAAATTCTGACCGTTCGCGTCAAATGGAAAGAGGCCAGCGAATCTGCGCGCGAAATCAAGATCGCCGGGCTGGTGACAAAATGAGTCAGAACAAACGTCGCGGTATAACTCTTGTCGAGATCAGCATCGCTTCGTTCATTATCACGCTTTTAATCGGCAGCGTAATTCACCTTTTCAACGCCGGGGTGCGCGGCTCGACGAAGGGCATGGCGCATCTGACCAACATGGAAGCCACTGCGGTGCTGATGTCGCAGATTGAATATGACCTGTTGCGCGCTTTTCAGGTTGAAGACCCGGCGCCTGGTGTCTCTGACAAGGTGGCCCGCTGGAAAATTCTCACACCCGACGGCGAAGGCAGAATAATTTACAACCTGCTGCCGGAAGGCATCGAACGCAAACTCGACGCCCCCGCTGGTGAGCAGAAATATCTTTACTGCAAAGGTCTTGCCGTTAAACTGTCATTCAGGCACGTAACCTTTGCCGGTGGCCCAGCTTTGCCGGAAAAGGCCGGCATGTGGGTCGAGCTCTCGGTTGCTACCCCGAAAAAGAACGGCAACACCGAAGAATTTAAAATGAAGCGCCTGATTATCTGCCGCAGTCTTGATATATAAGAGGACATTGAATTTTTCTGCCGATTTGTCCGGCGCGGCCTATCAGCCTGGTTAAATGGGCTTTTGCATGACTTTTTATGAAGTGTTGGTCGTGGGGGCAAAAAACGGCAGAATACTGTATAATTAAAAAAAGACAGTGACTCTGGAGGAACGTATGCGCAGCAGGATTCTGATACTGACGGTCTGCTTTTTCTGTTGTTGCGTTTTCATGGTTTCCGGGCAGAGCGAGAGTTATCTCGATACGATATACCAGGCAAATGATTCTTCTGCTTTGGCTGGCGATGAAATGCCTGCATATTCTGATGATGATTACTACGGGGAAACGACTGCAACCGCATCCGGGAACGTGGCTTTTGTCGACACCATCACAATTCCTGGCGATGCTTCGGCAACAGTTGAAATTGCCAGTGACACAGAACGTCTGCAGAAGATCAACGGCATTCTTGACAGCCTGATGCGCATTCTAATGGGCAAAATTACAGGCGTTGCCATCAATATCAAAATAATAGACTGCGTAAAACTTCCACCTTCTGGCACAGCGACTTCTACCGCCACTTCTACCGCCACCGCTACTTCTACAGCGACTTCGACTTCTACAGCTACCGCCACCGACACTTCTACGGCGACCTCTACCTCTACCTCTACCTCTACCTCTACCTCTACCTCTACCTCTACTTCTACTTCTACCGATACTTCGACTTCTACCGATACTTCGACTTCTACTGCGACTTCCACCGGTACTGGAACCACTGCTACTCCGGAAGAGATGAATGCCGCTATTGATGCCGGAAATGTCGCCGAAGTCAAACGGCTGATCGCTGCCGGAATAGATCTTGACTGGCGTGATTCCAGCGGCCGGACCTATTTGATGCGGGCTGTGAATTTCAAGATGAACGAAGTGGTTCAGACTCTGATCGACGGCGGCGCAAAACTCGATGCCCGCGACAGTATGAATATGACGGCACTTCATTACTGCGCAACGCAGAATAATGCCGGCGCAGTTTCTCTTCTGGTCCGCGCTGGCCTGAATGTTGACGTTAGAGGTTTTGACAGCCAGGCAGATGGTCCTTCAGAGTCTACTGCGCTGCATCTGGCTGCTCAGGCAAATAGCCTGGAGGCCGCCGCTGCCTTGATTACTGCCGGGGCTGATGTTAATGCGCTTACCAACGTCAAAGACGGAACTTTTCGCCGTTCACCGCTTTTCTGGGCTGAAAAGAGTGGCAATACCGCAATTGCTGAACTTCTGAAGCAGAATGGAGCCGTAAAGTATCCTGAAGGTGCTACGAATAACTGATTTTTTCTCTGGCTGCAAAATGTCGTAAAAAGAGCCGGATTTGAAGACTCAGGCGGCTTCGCGGTAGTGCAGGTGAAAGTAGACGATTTCGAGGGCTTTTTTTATGGCGTCATTGATCGGCATAAACTGGTTGCCGAGCGTCGGATCGATGGCGGCAAGCTGGCGGTAATAACTGGCCATGACCGGAACCCGGCCGCCGCGGGCGACAAATTCGCCAGCTCTGACAACTTTTTCCGGCTGCTTCTGCTTGAGAATGCGACAGGCGCCGTAAACCGGGTGCCCGTTTTTATCGGTCGTGGCAGCGAAGCCAAATAATCTGCAGATAAAGCCGCGAGCCGGGTAGATGCTACAGCCCCAGCTGTTGTCGATCAGCTTCGCAAAAATGCACTGGCGGTTTTCATTCTTTTCGAGATGGTCAAACCACTGATTCAGCTGCCCTAGTTTGTAGGCATGCCAGGCAAAAGGCAGAAATTCAAGCGGTGTGGCGTTGATGTCGTGGTAGCGGCAGCATTCGGCGCAGTGCTTTTCGCAATCGATGCCGGCACTCAGTTTGAACATTCTTGTGTCTTTATCAATGGACTTCTGCAGGCTTTCGATCTTCTGAACCTTGTGGTAGAGTGTTATCATCTGCTTCCTCTGCTGATGCTGAATGCAGCGGGAATTTACTGCAGAGCGGGAAATCTTGTCGATGCTGATTCTCAGTGATTTTGTGGCGATTTTTGGCAAAATTGGAAAAAAAGATTATAATTTTTCTGCTGCAGCGGAGGCTTTATGGAAATTTTAAAGATTGTCGAGCTCTTACGTCAGAACGAACTTCTTGTCGCGGATCTGTATCGTGAATGTGCCCGCCTTTTTCCTGATTTTAAAAGCGATTTTGAAGATTTCGTCGCTGAAGAAGAAGCTCATGCCGGCGTATTTGCGAGAATTCTCGATGATATCGCCGATTTTCCGCAGAACTGGCGCCCTGGTAAAATCAGCGCCAGAACTCTAGAAGTCGTTCAACAGCAGATCAAAGAAGCCCTGGCCGAGGTCAGAGAGGGGCGGGTTGCGCCGCGTTATGCCATTACCGCCCTGCGCAATTTCGAGCAGGGAATGGGTGAACGTGCTGCTGAAAAGCTTATTGAAACGGCTTCTGAGCATTTCAAGTCTGAAGTGGCCTGCATAAGACATGGCTTTGTCAATCACCTCGACCGTCTGCAGAAACTTGAAAAGAAAATTTTTCCCGGCAGCAACAAAGACGAGCTTTTTAAATTCGGAACAGGCAGGTAAACAGCAGCATGGCCGTTAAACGCGAACCTTACGAAGCATGGGAAGACAAATTCATCGCCCTCTGTGAAGAAAAGCTCGAAGAAGAGCCAATCTACCCATACGAGCATCTCTGGCGCAAGGATTTAAATGTGCAACAGGCTTTTGAGGCCTATCTTCAGGAAAACCCGGATTATGCTGAAAAATTTCAGGAGCTGGTTGAAGATACCGCCTCGCCGGCTGAGAATGCCGCGTTTCTCGAAATGGCCCGCAAGCTCGAAGCACAGCGCAAGCAGAAGGAACTCGAAGAAAAGCTTGAAAGTAAAATGAGTAAATTCTGCCCCGACTGCGCGCGTGTACTCGGCACTAAAAAACAGTGTAAATGCGGCTATCGTCGCAAATAAAGCTCTTATTAAGAGCTCAGTCGTCTGAACGGTCGAGGTTTTCGGCGTCTTCTTTGAGTTTGATCTGCTGCATTTCAGCATTCAGTCTGGCAATGTTGGCCCGCCGCTGATTTTCCTGTTCCTCGTTGAATTTTCTTACCTTTTCGGCCTTGATGGCCCGCTGCAGGTCTGCCTTTGAATAACCGAGATGCTGTGCCAGAATTTCGAGCTCGCGTTCCTCTGACTGGGTCAGAATGTCGTCGGCAAGGGCCATGCGTGTTGCTGACAGCAGCAGGTTCCAGGCTTCTTTGTTGTTGGCCGGTGCCGGAATATAAATTTCGCCCTGTTTCAGATTCCAGATAATTGAATTAAGGTCTGATTCGCTGATCCCGTAGGTCTCTGCGATCTTTTCCAGCAGGTTCAGTTCTGATACTTCGGTTTTACCATCGGCAAGCAGCAGGTGGGCCATGATCGTCACCACATCGCGCGCCGAACGTACCGAATCGTCTTCTTCTTCGATCTTTTCGGTGCGACGGTGTTCGAGCATGTTGAGATATTCGGTGTCGGCTTCAGAGGTTACCCGCTCAAGAACCCAGCTGTTGCTGCCTTCGTTCAGTATTGTATTGCAGTAGCTGCAGTTGACCGCAAAGGCTGACAGCAGTGGTCCGCCGCAGTTCGGGCAGTGGGCGCTGCTGAGGGTGTTCTGCAGACCGGTTTTTACGCCATTGCGTCGCCCGAGAACCAGCACTTCACGCACGACTTTGCTGATACGCCGGCCTTCGACGACTTTTCCGGTCACGTTGCGGGCCACCGGTACGCCGCTCCAGACGACGAGAACGTAAAGTTTGTTCCAGTGCGGATTGAATTTGAAGCCCTTGAGGCTGATCGAACCAAGAGCGACATTTTCAGTGAACATGCTGCCAATACCAGCAGTTTCGGTCTGAATGCCCTGATAGAATTCGCAGTAGGCCTCGGTTGAAAATCGGCGCACCGGGTCGACCGAGCGCTTGCGCTCTGCCTGCCGCAGCATCCAGAAAATGACGCCGCTGCGGTCATTGATCTGCTGAATATTGAAGTCGGGGTCGCCTTTTTTCATTGTCTGCCAGTCGGTAATCAGCGATGGCTCTGAATACTCCCATTCGCTGGCCTGGGTAATCTGCGAGAGAACCCAGTCATAATGGCCTGATCTGATGTAAGAACCGCACGATTCGCAGATCGTCGCCTGGCCGATCTTGATTGGCGTGCCGCAGTTCGGGCAGGCACCTTCGAGCAGGCCGGGTTTCGCCAGAGTTTTTGCCGACGGGCGCCTGATGAATGTCCAGTATTCGCTGAACAGCCGGTTATCTTCGTTCTTTGCCAGGGTTTCGCCGGTGGTCAGATCGATCATTGCATCGGCCGAAGAGGCCCTGATAAAAACATGAATGACGTCGAAGCTGTTATCGCAGTTTACCTGCGCAATTCTCGCTTCGTAAATGGTCATGTTGTTGTGTCTGAATCTGATGCCGGCTTCTTTCTGCTCTTCAATCTGGCATTTAAACTGCTCAAACAGTGCATCTGAGACAAGATGCTGAACGGTGTCGATTTTCTGGTCATACCAGGAGCTCTGAACTTTCCAGAATACTTTCTCGACGCGCTTTACGAATGAGTCTGAGGCAAAATTGGCATCGCGTTTCTTTATGCCGGTCAGTGCCTGCGACATTTTGCCGGCATTCTGCAGCTGCAGCAGTTTCATGTCGGCAACACCGGTGCCGGTCATATTGCGGCGCGGTGATGTGCCGGTGAAATCCTGCCAGGCTTCCTGCATCCGCAGCGGAAAAGCTTCGACTTCTGGTCGTATCGTTTCCCACCAGTCGAGTTTATCGTCTTTGCGTGCTTTCATGGCCTGCTTCTGCTTGTGACTGAGGTTGAGCCCCATGTTGGCGTTTTCGTGTGAAAATCTGGTCTGTACACTGCCGGTCAGGCGAATTGCCAGTATCTGGCAGGTTGGCGCGAGAAGAATGAGAATTGCCGGCCGGCCGAGGGCTTTCCAGCTCATTGCGATCAGAGCCGCCCCGATCAGGGTTAATTGCCAGAACTCGATCTGGCGCTTCTGCCAGAGCATCGCCGGCCAGAAAAAGAGAAACATGACGACCGGCGCTTCGATTGGCGCCACAAACAGATAAAAAAAGCAGAACAGCAGCGAACTGGCGTAAACGACCGCAAGTGCCGCCGTGAATGCTTCGAGGCGCAGCAACATACCGATAATAGCAATTGTACCGATAAGATAAAAGGTATCGGCGCTGCCGATGTCATTTTCAGGGATTCCCTGAACCTGCCAGGCCAGAAGTCCGGCCAGCAGCACCATCGCCCCCACCATTGTCAGAAACCGCTCTTTGGTAATTTCCATAATGTTTTTCTTTGCCTTAATTCTAATGAATATGTGGAAATTACTCAACCGGCTGAAATTCTGCAGAGGAAATCTGCATAATCAGCAGTTGTCTGGTGCCTTTTGAGAAAATGTAATCCTGCTTTACAAATGTTTACGAAAAAATTCCTGCTGAATCTGCATTGTAAATCCGACATATTTAGTATTACCAGTAGTGAATCTGTTCGGAGGAATTACATGAAGACTGGCGGTTTAATGCTTGCTCTGTTGCTGCAGATGATATTTCTCGTGCCCGCCTTCGCGGAAACCTCAGATTTTGAAGCCGGCAAGGCTGCAGGGGCAGCTGAAAATTTCCCGCTTAAAGAATCTAAGGCTGATTCTGAAAACATTTTCAATGATCGAGCAAAAAACGATCGCGGTTGGAAAATCAAGCCGGGTCTGGCATTTCACTGGAAAAGGCGCGGCATTGACTGGAGTGCCGGCCCGAGACTGGGTGTTTCAAAAAAGGTTTCAGAGAATGGCCGTCTTTCTTTGAATTTTTCGTTTTTGCCGCTGCGATACTCAGAACTGAGTTCTGGCAGCAGGGTTGACTATACCCGTTTTGATATTGGCTACCGACATTTTCTTAACAGAAAACTTTATGTTGGTGCTGGTTTTGGGGTTCATCGTTTCAGCCCTTCAGAAGATTTTTCTGGAGAAGTAGCTCTTAGAAACGGCAAGTCTGAAGCAGATACTATCAATACGGCTTCTATTTCTGTCGGTCATCAGGTTTTCAAGGTTGCCTGGAGTTTTCGTGGCCGAAAAGTTGTCTGGCCATTTTTTGTTGAAGCGTCCTGGCAGGAGGCTGAAAACTATCAATATGGCGCCGATCTTGGCACAGCCGGCACCGAATTCAAGATTAAATCAGGGTTTTCGCTGAAGCTGCGCCCTTTGAGCCGCAAATTCTGAAATTTCATTTTTTTTAGCCTCTGCAGCCATTTTTCACGGCATGCAAAAAAAAGATTAAAGATAGCTGGCGCTTTTGTCAGATTTATGATATCCTAGTGTGTACCCTTTGCGTATGCCCGTGGGGTTGGGCGAAAATGCACAGGGTTTTCTGCCGGTCAGGTGACCGGTTTCCGCGCCGATTTATGCGGCCTGTGCGTGAAAATACCAGTATCGTTCAGCTGGGGCATCTGCACCGATTCAACAGACGCTATCGATTGTCTCTGGCGTAAAGCATGATTGCTTGTCGCGGCGGCTTCTGTGTCTGTAAAACTATCAGTAGCAGTGATCGGGTTATTCGCTGATTGGTTTTTTCGGCTCTTATCAATGCAAAGGAACACACTTTAAATGTCTAACGAATTAGAACTCAACAACAACGGTTTTGCCAATTTAGGCCTTTCTGAGCAGATTCTCAAAGCTCTTGCCGATTCAGGCTACGAAAACCCGACGCCGATTCAGGCAGCCATGATTCCGGTTCTGATGACCGGCAGCGATGTCGTTGGTCAGGCTCAGACCGGTACCGGTAAAACCGCTGCATTTGCACTCCCGGTTCTCGAACAGATCGAAGTCGATCGCCACGAGCCCCAGGCTCTCGTTCTGGCGCCGACCCGCGAACTGGCTCTACAGGTCTGCGAATCTTTCAAAAAATATTCTTCACACCTCAAAGGTCTGAAGACTCTCGCCGTTTACGGTGGCCAGGAATACGGCGGCCAGCTGCGTTCACTCAGCCGCGGCGTGCATATCGTCGTTGGCACCCCGGGTCGTGTCATGGACCATATTGAACGTGGCACCCTCAACCTCGATGCCGTTCGCATTCTCGTGCTCGATGAAGCCGACGAAATGCTGCGCATGGGTTTCAAAGAAGACGTCGAATGGATTCTCGAACGGGCTCCTGAAGATCGTCAGATCGCTCTGTTTTCAGCTACCATGCCGCCCGATATCCGCGCCATTTCGCGCCGCTTTCTCAACAAGCCTGAAGAAATCACCATCAGAGAAAAAACTGCGACCGTCGAATCGACCCGTCAGCGCTTCTGGCAGGTTACCGGCATTAACAAACTCGACGCTCTGTCACGCATTCTCGAAGCCGAACCCTATGATGCAATTCTGATCTTCGTTAAAACCAAAATCGACACTATCGAAGTGGCTGAACAGCTTGTCGGCCGTGGTTTTGCCGCTGCCGCACTGAATGGCGATATTCCGCAAAATCAGCGCGAACGCATTATCGAACAGCTCAAGGGTGGCAAGCTCAACATTATCGTCGCCACCGACGTGGCCGCCCGCGGCCTCGATGTCGACCGCATCAGTCATGTTATCAACTATGATGCACCGCATGATCCTGAAACTTACGTGCACCGCATTGGCCGCACCGGCCGTGCCGGTCGCAGTGGCGAAGCCATCATTTTCATTTCACCCCGCCAGCGCCGCCTGCTGGAAATTATTGAAAAGGCTACCCGTCAGACCATTGCACCGATGAAGCTGCCGACTGCTGATTTCATCAATCAGAAACGCATGGAAGCCTTCAAGAACAAAATCAAAGAAGCAATGAGCAGCCCCGATCTGCAGCTGTTCAAAGATCTCGTCGCGCAGTTCTGTGCCGAAAACCAGGCTGACCCGATCGAAATCGCCGCTGCCACCGCCCGCATGTATCAGGGTGATAAACCCCTGCTGCTGCAGGTTAAACCAGAACATCACCGTGCCGAAAACACATCGATGCGTGAATTTGTTCCCGAAACCTTTGGCCGCAAAGCGCCGGCCGGCCGTGGTCGTGGCGCCCGCCGCGATGACGAGACCCAGGAAGAAGGCATGGAAAGATACCGCATTGAAGTCGGCAAAATGCACGGCGTTCAGCCTGGCCACATCGTCGGCGCCATTTCCGGTGAAACCGGCATGGCCAGCAAATACATCGGCCGCATCAGACTTTATGACGAATTCAGCACCGTCGATCTGCCCCTCGGCATGCCCGAAGAAATGATTCGCAAGCTGAAAACCGCCTGGATCTGCAAACGCCAGCTCGAAATTTCTCTCGACAACGGTCAGCGCGAAACCGCCACTGTTACTGAAGATCAGGCTCCACGCAGAGGCATGCGCCCGGCTCCATTCCCGAGTCGCCAGCTGCTTGCCGAAAATCGCCGCCAGTCAGAAGGTTCTGAACGCTCAGACCGCCCGAGCCGCGCCCGCCGTTCTGAAAAACTCGAACGTGAAGCAGCTGAAGAACGCCATGATCGCCCCCGCCGCAGCGAAAAGCCGGCCCGCGAAGCAGGCGAAGAACGCCGCGAACGTTTCGACCGCCCGACCCGCAGCGACAACAATGAAAAAACTGATAAAACCCGCAAGTTTCGCGGCACCGGTAAAGCCGGTCACAGCGATCGCTTCGAAAAACCAGCAAAAACTGAAAAGGCTGCGGACCGCAAGTCAGTCTGGCCTATGCCTGCTAAAAAAGGCGGCCAGTCGTCGCCAAAACGTCAGCAGCGCGAAAAAACCTTCGGCAGCGGCCGCTGAACCAGCTAACAGATAACAGCTAAAAACAGCCCCAAACGGGGCTGTTTTTTTGCAATAAAAAAGAAGTACTTTGCTGCAAAGCAGGTGAGCGAAAAAAGTTTGTAAATTCTTTTGTTAGCAGTATAATCGCGCTTGTGATTTCTGGATTTTCTATCAAAGGAGATTCGTAACAATGAGAAAACTTTTTGGTCTTGCCCTCGCAGTATTCATGGTTCTCGGTTTTGGTATCAGCCTGCGCGCTGAAGAAGCTTTGGCTCCTGCCGCCGCTCCTGTAGTCGATGCAACTCAGCCGACCCCGGCCGTTGTTGAAGAAGCTGCCAAGCCCGCTGAAGGCGAAAAGAAAGCCCTCGAAGCCATCGAAACCTCTGGCGTTATCGAAGTAGCTGAACCCGGCGAAGGCGAAAAACATAAAAAAGTAACCCTGAAAGTTGGCGAAACCATCTACAGACTGATCCCCAACAAAGACAGCAAAGACCTGTTCAAAAAACTCGAAGAAATGGCCGGCAAAACCGTGAAGGTTAAAGGCGAACTGCTTCCCGCAAATCCGCCTAAATATCCTCTTGCCGCCATCAAGGTCGCTGAATTTTCTGAATAATCAGTAACCCACGATTTTTTTAAGAGCCGCCTCTCGATTGTACGGGGCGGCTCTTTCATTTTCGCACCGAAGGCCAAAGAGGGCCACAGATGAACACGGATAAACGCGGATGAGAGCAGATGCTTAAAAATATGCTCTCATTTTCAGTCACAAATAATCAATCTGGCATTTTTTCACGCCGTAATTGCGCAGTTTTGAGTCGTTCCCGCGTTTATGCCGGAACGGCTACAGTCTGGAATTTTACTGTAAACAGCCTGGATCACTGCTTTTGCTCCTCCGGGGCACAATCACGGGGATGATTTTGAGATCATTGATTTTGCATGGCCGCTGTTGATCATGGATCGGGATCTTGCTGTCAGGGTATTGCTGCATGCGGGTTTGATTCTTATAATTCAAAAATATGCTCAAACATTCAACCAAACTGCAGGCAGCGACGAAACCTTTTCTGGCTGCACTTCTGCTAGTGTGTTTCAGTAGTGTCGGTCTTTTTTCGCAAATTTCACCTGAACCGGTCGTCGCCGCTGATCATGCCATAGGTAATGCAGCAGCGAATGCAATTGCTGCTGCCGGTTACGAAGAATCTGAGCAGAATCTGGCCGCCCCGGTCAGGTTTATAACCGGTTCGTCCCGTTTCAGGGCCAAAGCCCGTGAACTGGCCGAAAAATTCAATCGCGAAACCCGTGACGAAGCTCTGCGCCGTCTGCATGGTGACGTCAGCTTCGCCGATCGCCCCGCCCCTGAACTCGGCCAGGAAGAAACCTTCCAGGTCGACAAGACCGGCGGTGACGGCAAAAAACCACTGAAGGCCGTGCTGAAGGTGATTGGCCGTCATTGTTACGTTTATCTCGAAAAGGGTCGGCGCATCGATGAAGCGAAGCTGAAAAAAGTTGCGCAGATGTTCGACCAGCGTATTTATCCGCAGACGACCGCAACTTTCGGTTCAGAATGGAAACCGGGTGTCGACGGTGACCCGCGTATCACCCTTCTGCTGCTCGGTGGCATGCAGGGCTGTGATGGGTTTTTCTACCCCGGCGACGAATATACCGCCGAAAAAGAGCCCGACAGCAACGAGCGTGAGATGCTTTATCTGTCGATCGAGCGCATGGGTGATCTCAATGACTTCATGGGGCATCTGGTAGCCCACGAGCTGCAGCATATGATTCACTGGCACAACGATGCGAACGAGATGTTCTGGGTCGATGAGGCGCTGGCCGAATATGCCGCGACGCTGTTCGAACGCATGCCATGGACTGCCGAAGAATTTTTCGCCGCCTCAGACCGCAACCTTCTCGACTGGGAAGACACCCGCGGTGCCGAGAATTACGGCCATGTTTTCCTGTTTATCGACTTTCTGCTCAGTCGACCGGCTTTGAGCGACGCTGCGCGGGTAAAACTCGTGCGCGAAATAGTCAAAGGCAAATCTGTCGGCGTCAAAGGCGTTGTCGAGGCAATGGCGAAAGTTTCTGACAAACTGCTTTTCGACGAAGTTTTTCGCGATTTTTCTGCGGCAACCTTCATTCACAACGCTTTTAAGGGCCAGCACCCTTATAAATTCAGCGCCTTCGTGACCCGCAATCTGCTTAAATACAAACAGCAGACTGTTGCGCCGCGCCGTATCTTTAAAACTGCTTCTGGCAACGGCAAAAGCAAGGTCAGCATGTGGGCAGCCGCCGGCTATGAATTTTCTCTGCAGAAGCAGCCGGCAAAGCTGCAACTGAAGTTTTCCGGGGCCACCGTCAAAAACAGCCTGGGGAACAACACTTTCTGGCTTGGTCTTGCTCTCGCCGATTCCGCTGGCCGTCAGGCACCGCAGCTGCTGTGGCTCAAAGCCGCCGGCAACCGCATCGAAAAGATTGTTAACCTACCGCCGGAAAAGAAATTTGACCGTCTGTTGCTGATCGTCTGCAATCAGGGCCCGATGCGTTATCGCGATGGTGATGGCCGCTTGCCGAAAGCTGATTTCGAGTTTTCGCTCAACGAAGAACAGACCCGCTTCGATTCTCTGCACGAAAAGCCCTGATGACTGAACCGGGTTTACAGCAGGAATAGTTGGTTTTAATAGATCACGATACCGCTGATGCCGGCGAAGATGATCAGTTTGATCGGGTCGACTTTGAGCAGGGTCGCAATAAAAACCGCCACAAAAATTACAATACTTTTGTAATCGACAAAATTGTGTGAATTCATCAAAGTCAGAGCCGCTGCCGCTATCAACCCGACAATCGCAGGTTTGAGGCCGGCGAAGATCATATCCATGTAGTGGTTTTCGCGAAACTTCAGGTAGAACTTCGAAATCAGCAACATTATCACCAGCGGCGGCAGACAGACGGCAAAAGTTGCAACGACCGCACCCCAGAAACTGCCGGTAACGGTATAACCTACATAAGTTGCACTGTTTATGGCAATTGGTCCCGGCGTCATCTGCGAGATCGCGACGATATCGGTAAAATCTGCCACACTCAGCCATTTGTGGGGTGCACCGACAACTTCGTGCTGAATCAGCGGCAGCATTGCATAACCGCCGCCGAAGCCAAACAGGCCTATTTTGAAGAATGCAATGAACAGGTCAAGATATATCTGCATGTTCAGGCTCCCTGCTGCCGGCGTTTCTGCCAGATACCGAAAACCAGGCTGCAGATGGCGACAATGCCGATCAATACCGCTGGCGAGAAGCCGGCAAAGGCAACCAGCATGGCAACGGCAGCGGCAAGCGTCAGGCCTTTCCAGCCAATACCCATGGCACGACTTAGAGAGAAGAGCGGTGCGGCGATCATTGCTACCACTGCCGGTCTGATTCCCCTGAAGAATGCTTCGACGTGCGGATTGCTGCGAAAGCCTATCAGCCAGGCGGCAATCAGCAGAATGATGAAAAATGAGGGCAGGGTGGTGCCAAGCGTGGCGACAATGCTGCCTGTGACGCCGGCAACCTTGTAGCCGACGAATACCGATGAATTTACGGCCACCGGCCCGGGCGAAGACTGTGCCAGCGCCAGAAGTTCGAAGAATTCGGTTTCTTTTACCCAGCCGCGTTTCTCGACAATTTCGCGCTGAATAAGCGGCACCATCGCATAACCCCCGCCGAGGGTAAACATGCCGATCTTGAAAAAGGTCAGAAACATCTGCAGTAATTTGGGCATTTTTGAGGCTTTCATGAGTTATTCAGGCCACGCTGATTAGAGAATACCATTTATTGGGTTGCTGAAAAACGAAAAATGATCGAGCGAATGGACTTTTGAAATGATCTCGATTATTTGAGCCGTTGACTACATGATATAATACCGCTTCGGTATTTAAAAATACCGGCAAACGGTCTGGAGTTGGCACAATTATTCGACTCCTGCGCCAGGCAATAAATTATAGGAGACTTGTGTGAGCGGCCTTATCAATCGTTATTTCACTCCAACAGCTTTACTGACATTTTTTATTGCAACATTCACAATCATGTCATTCGGGTGCCGCCTGCTTCCTGATTACGGAAACGATAGTCAGACGAATTCAATCAGTGCAGCTGCTATTTCAGGAAGGGTTGTAAGAAATATTCCTGACAATTCAAGGCGCCCCCAGGTGATGCCAGCGCTGGCCCCCGCAGATTTGTCTGGAACTGTCGCGATTGCAAATGCTGAAGTATGGCTGGAAAGCCTTTCGGACGTTTCTGGGTTCAGAACCACCACAGACGCAAGCGGAACTTACGTTTTTCGTAATGTGCCGGCCGGAGAATATCGCGTTATTGTTAAATATATTGACCCTGAGACCGGTTTGACCATGAAAAACCGCTCACCGCAGATACCTGTTTTAGAAACACCAGAGCTTGTTAAAGCTCCAGACATGGCAGCAGAACCGGCCAGAAACATAGTTACCGGCCAGTTGCGCGATGCCGAAGGCAACTTTTTGCCCGAAGGAACAGTTTTAAAACTCTGGGGTGAGTCTTTTCAGGTTGGTCCAGATGGAAATTTTACCAGCCCGCCTTTGCCAGACAGCTTTTTAGAGGCCGAAATTTTCGTTCAATCCGTTGCTGGGAAGATGCCAGTCAGTTTTTCAGCGCCTTTCGTGTCTGAGATTACCCCGGCTTTCGTTGAGCTGAAAATAGGAACTACAACCACAGGAAACCATGCTCCCAGTGTAATTTTATCTGCCCTGGTAAATGATAAGCCAGTAACCCGGGTTAATCCAGGCACTATTGTTGTGCTCAGGGCGACTGGCAGAGACGATGATAATGGGCATCAGGAAAACCTGATTCCAACATGGTCGGCAACTGCCGGAAGTCTTGCTGCCGGAGATTCCGGTTTTGAAAAACTCTGGACCGCTCCAGATTACCAGACTGTTGCAACGATTTCAGTGGAAGTGAAAGATCCGGAAAACGCCACTGGCAGCGCTAGATTGTCAATTCTTATCGGAATCGACAACCCCTCACAGGTTGATACAACAAGACCTGAAGTTGCAATTACTTCAGCTGTTTCACGGGTTGTAAACTCTGAACCTTTCATTGTAACTGTAACTTTTAACGAGCCTGTTACTGGCTTTGAACTAGAAGATTTGGTGCTGCTTAACGGTTCTGCCGATAATTTAAAGGTTTTAAGCGCGGATAAAATCTTTTCTGTCCGCGTAACACCTTTAACTGCCGGCAACGTTGATGTTGCAGTTGCAGAGAATGCAGTACGTGATGTCGGCGGAAACAGCAATAGAACTTCTACTGTTGTTTCTGTCAAAAACTCAATTTTGCCGGTCATAGCTTCAATAAATCCAGCTTCAGCTGCGGCTGGTGCTTCGGTAACTATCACCGGTACCGGTTTTACCGGTGCGACTTCGGTTACTTTCGGCGGTACGGCCGCGACATCTATAACCGTTAACTCGGCAACGAGCATAACCGCGGTCGTCCCGGCCGGCTCAGGCACTAACCTGAATGTCGTTGTAACTACACCGTCAGGCACATCAAATGCCG
>CALEDQ010000015.1 GCA_937949615.1 uncultured bacterium
TCGCAAAAACCGCGACAAAAGCCGCGGCCCAGATAAAATGCACCCAGGCGCTCGATCGCACATAAGCAACTCCGCCACAGCCCGCAGCTGGGTCATTCAATGGCGCGGTCACCGGCACAATGTCTTCTCGTGCTTCCATGTCCTCTGACTGGCTCGTTTTTTCTGGTTCCATGCCGTCCTCCATTTTCATCCATTCTAATGCTCCCGACGATCATCTTCAACCGGCAAAAAACTGCCCCGGCGCTCCGATTTTTTTATGACACTCCGCCATACGTGCTATAATGCAACCATACAGAAAAATTGAGAGTGAGCCATGAAGATCGTTTTTCACCCGGCATTTTACGATTCGAGCTATGCCAGCGACTGCGCTGCCGCACCCGGCCGCATCGAGGCGATAATTCCGAGTCTGCAGCAGGAAAAAGCCTTCGATTTCGTCAGACCCGAGCCAGCTGCCGAGCCCGACATTCTTCGCTGCCACGACCCGGCATACTATGCCGAGGCGCGCAATGACGCGAAACGCTTCGATATGGCGATGCTCGCTGCCGGAGCCGCCAGCCTGGCCGCCGAAATCGGCATGACCGGCGAACCTGCCTTTGCCGTAATCAGACCACCCGGGCATCACGCCTCCTACAGCTCAAGCTGGGGCTACTGCACCTTCTGCAACATGGCGGTCGCCCTGCTCAAACTCAAGGCGCGCAACGAAATAAATTCGGCCTTCATTCTCGACTTCGACGCCCATACCGGCGACGGCACCCGCGACATCCTCACACCCTGGAAAGACTGCCACATCCTCAACCCCTACCGCGAAACCAGCGCCGAATACCTCCAGGAAATCAATGACTTCATCCGGCCAATCCAGCAGGTAGACGTCGTCGCCATCTGCGCCGGCTTCGATTCATACGAAAAAGACGTCGGCCGCAAACTGACCACTTTCGACTTCTACCAGATCGGCTTTCTCATGAAAAACTTCGCGAAACGTGCCAGCAACGGCCGCCGCTTCGCCATTCTTGAAGGCGGCTATTATCTTCCCGACCTCGGCAAAAACGTGCTCGCCTTCTGCCAGGGCTTTTCCTAGATTTCTTAATCGGGCCCCCTGGCCAGACTGCCTGATCGACTCAGCCGATATTGTGTGAAAAATCACATGCCTTATCAATATGCCATGCCACTATATTATAATTGCATAAAGAAAGTCGGTTTTCTTATCAGGTAAGGCACGGGGAGAAGTCGGGATTGCTTTTTCGTAAGCTTGTGAGCAAAGCGAATCGCTGGAGAAAAAGCAACCCGACTGATAGACCGGGCCGCCGAACCGGCCAACCAGATTTTAATTTTACAGGAATCAATAATATCAGTTTAAAACCCACTAAGCTGAAAACCATATGCAGATAACCTTTATACCGCGGGAAAAACAACATTCTGAATACGACTGGGCCGACCTTAACTTCGAAAACCAGCCGGTCGGCAAAGCCCGCTGCAAAATCGAAAACCGCACCATAACAATATATTCGATCAATATTTACGCCGACTGGCGCAACCACGGCTTCGGACGCAAATTCGTCGAATACTGCCAGAAGAATTTCCGTGTCGTCATCGCCGACCGCGTGCGCCCCACCGCTGTCGGTTTCTGGGAAACCATGGGCTTCATCAACAATAACGACGGCAACTGGATCTACCACAGCTGATTTTTTTGCCAGAGCTCAAAATCTCCGGTTCGAATTCTGTGACTCATCCAAAAATCATGTTATAATTTTTTAGATAGTACCCACCCCCCCCCAGGATCGGAGAATTCCATGAAGGTAATGAAATTCGGCGGCACTTCGCTTGCCAGCTGGGCAAGATTTTCACAGGCCGCAGATCTGATCGCGGCTGCGGCTGAAAGCGAACCCGTCGCGGCAGTCCTTTCGGCACCGGCCACCGTCACCAACAGTCTTCTCGAAATGATTGACCAGGCACTGAAAGGCGCCGACCACCAGGCAGTCTATCAACGTCTCGAAAGCCTTTTCCGCAAGCTTTTCACCGATGCCACAGCCTGCGGCCTTTCTGACTCGCAGCAGAGCACGCTCGAAACCCGCCTGCAGCACTTTCTCAAATTCTGGAACCAGCGCGTTCAGGGCGTTGCCATGCTCTCAGACTGCCCGGAAACGATCATGGCCTCGATTGCGATCGGTGGCGAATACCTTTCCGGGGCACTGATGGAACAGGTAATGCTCGCCCGCGGCCTGAAAACCGTTCTGCTCGACCCGGTCAGACTCTTCAGGGCCTATGGCCCGACTCTCGACGCGCTGGTCGATATCGAAAAAAGCCGGCCCGGCTTCAATATGACAGAACTCGGCCAGTATCAGGTCATCATCATGCCGGGCTTTGGCGCCGGTGACCGCAACGGCAAAGCAGTGACCCTCGGTCGCAACGGCTCAGATTACTCGGCCGCCGTGCTGGCAGCCTGCCTCAAAGCCGATACCTGCGAAATCTGGACCGACGTCGACGGCGTGTTCAGCGTCGACCCGAACCTGGTGCCCGACGCCCGCCTGCTGCCGCAGCTCAGCTATCGCGAAACCATGGAAATGTCTTATTTCGGCGCCAAAGTGCTGCACCCGAAAACCATCGCGCCGATCGCCCAGTATCATATTCCCTGTTACATAAAAAACAGCCTCAACCCTGCCGCACCCGGCACCCTCGTTTCTGACGCTACCGATACCAGCGGCCTGACGGTCAAAGCGATTTCGAATCTCGACCGCCAGACCATGGTAAACGTTTCCGGCCCCGGAATGAAGGGGCTCGTCGGCATGGCCAGCCGTGTTTTCAGCGCAATCTCACGTGCCGGGGTTTCGCTGACGCTCATCACTCAAAGTTCTTCTGAATACAGCATCTGCTTCTGCGTCGCCCGCGACAATGCCGGCAAGGTCGAACAGTCACTCAATGAAGAATTCGAACTCGAACTGAAAAGTGGTTTTCTCGAACCGGTCGAGTTCACCCACAACCTGTCGATCGTTTCACTGATCGGCGACGGCATGCGCACCCGCAAAGGTCTGGCTGCCAAGTTTTTCAAAGCCATGGCCCAGTCGGGCGCCAATATTATCGCCATCGCCCAGGGTGCTTCCGAACGCTCGATTTCTGTGGTTATCGACCAGAACAAAAGTGCCCGGGCAGTTGCAGCTGCGCATCAGGTCTTTTTCGACGTGCAGCAGTATCTCGACGTGCTGCTGGTCGGCTGTGGCAATATCGGCCGCGCCATGCTCAACCAGATTCACCAGCAGCACAGCTTTCTCAAAAAACAGAACATCACCATCAGAGTCTGTGGCATCGCCGATTCTAAAAAAATGCTTCTCGACGCCCGTGGCATCGACCTGCAGACCTGGCAGCAGACCCACAGCGAAAAAGGCGTGCCCTGCGATCTCAAGGCCATGTTCACCTGGGTTGACGAACAGCAGCTGCTCAACCCGGTGCTCGTCGACTGCACCAGCAGCCAGGCGGTCGCTGACAGCTATCTCGACGCCATGCATGCCGGCCTCAACGTCGTTACGCCCAATAAAAAAGCCAATACCCGCGACTTCGGTTACTACCGCGCTCTGCGTGATGTGGCACTGCGCCAGCGCCGGCAGTTCCTCTACGAAACCACCGTTGGCGCCGGGCTGCCGGTTATCGATAACCTTAAAAAACTCGTTTTTGCCGGCGACGTGCTGCTGCGCTTCCGGGGCATTCTCTCCGGCTCGCTGTCGTTCATTTTCGGAAAACTCGACGAAGGTATGAGCCTTTCCGAGGCAACCCGCATCGCCCGCGAAAAATGCTATACCGAGCCCGACCCGCGCGACGACCTCTGCGGCATGGATGTTGCCCGCAAAGTGCTGATTCTCGCCCGCGAAGTCGGTTATGAATACGAACTCAGCGACATCAAAGTCGAAAGCGTGCTGCCGGCCAATTTCAATTCTGAAGGCAGTATCGATGAGTTCATGCACAATCTTCCGAAGGCTGATGCCCAGATCAGAGCCCGCATCGAAGCCGCCCGCGCCAGAAATATGGTGTTGCGCTACATCGGCGAAATCGACGGCTCTGAATGCCGCGTGCGTATTGCCGAAATCGCCCCGGATGAACCGCTTTACAGCGTAAAAGGCGGCGAGAATGCACTTGCATTCTACAGCCGTTATTACCAGCCGATTCCGTTTGTGCTCAGAGGTTACGGAGCCGGCAACGAGGTAACCGCAGCCGGAACCTTCGCGGATCTGCTGCGAACCCTGAACTGGACAAGGGAGAGCACCTTATGAACCAGACGTTTTACGCCCCGGCCTCGATTGCCAATGTCGGCGCAGGTTTCGACCTGCTCGGCCTGGCGCTGGCTCCTGTCGATGGCAGCCTGCTCGGTGACACAGTGCGGATCGAAGAAGGCGACGACGGCATCGACTTCTCGATTACCGGCCCCTGGAAACACAAACTTCCGGAAGATCATCAACAGAATATTGCAATGCAGTGCCTGCAGTTTTTCATTTCAAGGCTGCCGTTGAGCCAGCGCCCAGCCGGCATCAGATTCGAGCTGTCGAAGAATCTTCCGGTCGGCAGCGGTCTCGGATCAAGCGCCAGCTCAATTGTTGCCACGTTTTTCGCCTTGAACCAGTTTTTCGGGCTGCCATTTTCAAGCGATCAGCTGCTTCTGATGATGGGTGAATTTGAAGGTCGTGTCAGCGGCTCGGTACATTATGACAATGTTGCCCCATCCTTCCATGGCGGTATGCAGTTGCTTATCAATGCCGGCAACCGCATCTGCGAACCGGTGCCCTGGTTCAAAGACTGGTTCTGGATCGTCGCCTACCCGGGCCTTTGCCTTTCAACCGCCGAAATGCGTTCTATACTGCCAAGACAGTATGACCGCGAAGTCACTATAGAATACGGCCGCAACCTCGCCGCTTTTGTGCACGCATCTTATCGCAACGACCCCGAACTTGCCGCTGCGGCAATGCGCGATCAGCTTGCCGAACCATATCGCAGCTTTTTCATTCCAGGTTATCAGGATGCCTGCATGGCCATGTGGGAAATCGGTATGCTTTCGACAGGCATTTCAGGCAGCGGTCCGACACTGTTTGCCGTTACCAACGACCCACAGCTCGCCGAAAAAGCCGAAACCTGGCTGAAAGAAAACTTCCTGAAAAACGAAGAAGGGTTTTCGTGTGTCTGCCGGGTCGACCCGCGCGGCGCAAGAATAATCTGAAAACTCTGCAGAAAGATACACCACATGCAATTATACAATCTCAAACACCCGGATGAACGGGTGAACTTTGTGCAGGCGCTTAAACAGGGCCTCGGGCGCGACCGCGGGCTTTTTTTCCCGACCATGATTCCTGAACTGGCTGATATCGATCAACTGCTGTCACTGCCGTTCGTCGAACGCAGTCAGAGACTTCTCGGCGCCTGGCTTGCCGATGAACTCGGGCAGAACGTTGTCGACGCAATGGTAACCAGGGCTTTCAATTTCCCCGTTCCGGTCGTCGAAGTCACGCCGCAGTTATCGGTGCTCGAACTGTTCCACGGCCCAACCCTGGCATTCAAGGATTTCGGGGCCCGTTTCATGGCCCAGTGCCTCAGCAGCACCGGCGGCGACCAGAAAATCACCATTCTTACCGCGACTTCGGGTGATACCGGTGCCGCTGTCGCAGCAGCTTTTTATGGCCTGCCCGGCGTCGAAGTGGTTATTCTTTACCCCGAAGGCCGTATCAGCACCCTGCAGGAAAAAATGTTCTGCACGCTCGGCGGCAACATCAGAACTATAGCCGTCGACAGCGATTTCGACACCTGCCAGGATCTCGTCAAACAGGCATTTTCAGACGCCGAAATCAACCGCTGCCTCAACCTCAATTCGGCGAACTCGATCAATATCAGCCGCCTGCTCGCCCAGATCTGCTACTATTTCGAAGCGGTGGCGAGAGCACGGCAGGCCGGCCACAACGACCTGGTGATTTCGGTGCCCAGCGGCAATTTTGGCGATCTGACCGCCGGCCTGCTGGCCCAGGCAATGGGTCTGCCGGTCAAAAGGTTCATCGCCGCCACCAACAGCAACGATACCGTGCCCCGCTATCTGCAGAGCGGCCTCTGGCAGCCGGCAAAAACCGTCGCCACGATGTCGAACGCCATGGACGTCGCCGAACCGAACAACTGGCCGCGCATCGAGGCGATCTGCCAGCTGAAAGGCTACAGTCTCAGCGCGATTCAGGGCATCGCCATCTCAGAAGCAGATACCGCCGTTTCCCTGCGCCACCTGCAGCAGCTGGGCTACCTCTCCGACCCGCATGCCGCCGTCGCGGCCGCCGCGCTCAAAGATTCGCTCAGGCCGGGCGAACACGGTATTTTTCTCGGCACCGCCCACCCCGCCAAATTCAAGGCAAAGGTCGACGAAATTCTGCAAACTTCAATCCCCCTGCCCCACGCCCTGCAGCAGGCCTCAGAAAAATCCCTGCTGTCAGAACACATCAACCCCGACTTCACGGTTCTGAAAAATCTCCTCTGCCAGCATCGATCCTGAATAAGTCTAAGGCGTTCTTCTTAACACCTACCTGTTGAAATCGGGTTTGACGTGACGGATACGCATGATGCAGGTCAGCGACGAAATGATGCAGAATACCCCGCCGACGATCATCGCGGTTTGAGTGGTGGTGGCGGTCGAAAACCAGCCCATGAACAGGCCGCCGGCCGGTGACATGCCGCTGAACGACATCATCGACAGACTCATGACCCGGCTGATTTTATCTTTGTCAGAAATGGTCTGCAGCAGAGTATTGCTCGATGACCAGCCGAAAACGATACAGGCGCCCATCAGGGCGGCAAAGGGCAAAGCCATTTTCAGACTGCTGCAGTAGGCAAGCGCAATCGTGGCAATACCATACACTCCGAAAGCAGCCGGTGGCAGGCGTTGTATACCATCGAGTTTGCGGCGTGAAGCGAGACCGAGTGCAGCAAAAATTGCGCCAAACCCCATCGCACCGGTGAGATAGCCAAGGGTTGCCGCGCCGCCGCCAAGCATGCGGTCGGCAATGATCGGAAACAGCACCATGTGCACCGACATACCCATAAAGCTCGAAACCGAAAGCAGAATCAGCATCGGAAAAATCAGCGGGTGCCCGAATGAATAGCGCAGACCCTCGACAATCCGCCGGGAAAAGCTTTCGTTCAGCCCTTTACCATTGCGGTCGGCACTCTCACCCTCAAGATGTATGGTGGCAAGCACCCAGGCAAAGGGCAGAAACGACAGGCTGTTGAGCAGAAAACAGACCCCCTCACCGTAGCTGGCAACGATAATGCCCGCCAGAGCCGGCCCGACCATGCGCGCCATGTTGAAACCGGTCGAATTCAGGGCGATGGCGTTGGCCAGCCGCCGTTTATCATTGAACATATCTGAAATGAAAGTATGGCGCCCGGGCATATCGAAAGCGTTGGTCATGCCGAGAAGCACGCTCAAAAACAGGATCCAGTAGACATCGATCGTATTTGTAAAAGTCATGACCGCCATGACCATTGCCTGCGCAAAACCCAGCAGCTGCGAAAAAACCAGAATCTGCCGGCGCCGGCCACCGTCGAGAAGCGCGCCCGCATACGGCATCAGCAGAAAAGAGCTGAACCAGCCGGCAAAGGTAATTATGCCAAGCCAGTTGGCCGAGTTGGTAAGGCGATAGACAAGCCAGCTGATTCCGAGGCGCTGCATCCAGGTTCCGAACGACGAAATGGTGTTCGAAACGAAATAGCGTCGATAATGTGGCGCTTCGAAGGCAATGAAAGTTTCGCTGAATCGACTCATGTTTTGCAAACCCCGAAGGCTCAAAGCTTATTGCAATTTCTCAGATAAAGCAAACAATTTGCGCGTCAGTCGGCGTTGAACTCAAGAGCATCGAGATGGAAAAGCGCGAAAAGACTGTGAAAGTCATCAGTCCAGGCTTCTACCCCGGCCCTGGCCCGCAGTTTTTCCCATTTGAGACGATATGGCGCCTTTGCCGCCGGCAATTCGGTGCCCGGACGGGCCATAACCGCATAGATCGATGGCATGCGCATAAAGTTGGCTCCGGCTGTCGCGTCGAAGACATGATCGGAAACGCCAGTGCACTCGAGACCGCACTTCTTTGCGGTCACCGCAATCAGCGAAGCCAGATCAAGGTAACGGTTCGAAAGATTGGCGACAATGATTCCGCCCGGAGCCAGTTTGCTGAGATAAATCTGTATTGCTTCCACCGTTAACAGATGCACCGGGATCGAATCGGAAGAAAATGCCGCGAGAATGATCATGTCAAAGGCGCCGTCAGGAAGTTGCTGCATTTTCAGCCGGCCGTCGCCGATAATTACATCGATTCTGGCAGGACTGTCGGCCAGAAAAGAGAACAAAGCCGGGTCGCGGGCAATCTGAGCGATTTCCGGGTCGATTTCGATAAAGGTGAATGAATTGCCGGGCCGCGCCCAGGCTGCCGCATTACCCGGGCCAAGGCCGAGCACACAGACTTTCAGGTTTTCTTTTTGTGCCACCGGCAGTGCGAAGATATCGCCAACCGGCCCCTGGCGATGATAATAAGCCAGCGGCTCACGTTTCAGGGCCGGAATATAACTTTGTGCACCATGAATTGTGTCGCCGTGCACCAGTTGATGCAGCGCCCCCTTATGCGTTGCGATAACTTCCTTGGTGCCGAAAAAATTGCGCGAATGAAAAATTACCGGGTCTTTTTTACCTACCCACCCGACAAAAAGCAGCAGCATTACCATCGCGAAGAAAAAAACCTTCTGAATTCTCACCTCGCGACTGACAATGAAATACGCGATACCGGAACTGAGAAAACAGAGCCAGAACTGAATTCCGACCTGATAATCGGCAACCAGCGCCATCATAGACTGCATAATACCGTCAGAACAGTCAATGGTCATGTAGAAAGCCAGCTTAAGCAACCAGTTCTGCAGCGGAATTTCAAAAATCAGGTAGATCAGCGCCGCAAACGGCAGCGAAAATGCTGCCGCCGTGAGCAGAGAACGTCGGGCAGCGAAGCGGTTCCGCCCTGCTGCCTCGCCTGCAGCTTCACCGTCGACCTGTAGAACTGCTTCATCGTCATTTTCTTTTCCGGTTTTCTGAAGAAAATAAATGCCGGCAAGAATGGCAAGCGGGTATTCGGTTAGACTCGAAAACAGCAGCGGTGCCAGCAGTGAATTGAACATACCCCCGACCACGCCGCCAACCGAAAGCCACAGATAAAAAGCGGTCAATTCAGAGGCTGACGGCCGGGTTTCAGAAAGATAGCGGTGGCAGAGCAGCGAAAAGCTGAACAATACGAACAGGTGCGCCGGCAGACCGATTTCCACCCCGAAGGTGCCGTCAAGAAAATAAAGCGGCAGAAAAACCAGGGCCCCTGCCGTGGCCGCACCTCTGATCAGACGCGTCGACAGGCTGAACCATTCTGAAAAAGCAAGAATCCAGGTTATCAGATAAAGCATCAACGGGACTACCCAGAGAAGCGGCACTGGCGCCACATCACGCGTCAGAAACCCGGTAACCGCAAGCAGCAGACTCGACGGCACCGCCGCCGCCGTTATCCAGCGCCAGACCCGTTCACGCCCTGTCGAAACAGCTGTGTCAGCCCTGTCGCAGACCTCGGATTTCTTTCCCTCAGAAGCCGCAAAAGCCTCAGAAGCAGCAGCATCACCATCACCATGATCCAGGGTTTCTCCTCCAGCTGCCGCAGCCGAAGATTCTTCTGTAATCACCTGTTTTTCTGAACGGCGCCGCAGCAGCATTGCGCAACCAGCCATCAGCACAACGAGAACATAGAAGCCATATTTCCAGAGCTCTGCCTGTTCCTGCAAACCGAGGCTCGGCTCGATCAATATCGGGTAGGCAAGCAGAGCCGCGAGACTGCCGCAATTGCTGGCAGCATAGAGAAAAAACGGGTTGGCGGCACGGGCATGATTCGACAGCGAAAACCACTTCTGCAGCATCGGCGAAGTGGCTGACAGAAAGAGAAACGGCAAACCGGCCGTCAACACAAGCTGCAGTAGCAGCCACAGCGCCGGCTCTTCCGGCACCGCGCCGCTGCCACGGTAGACAACCGGCAACGTCAAGGCCGCTCCCACGGCGAATGCGAGATGCAACAGCATCTGACTGCCGGTTTTGAGCCTGGCGAAAGCGATGTGAGTGTAGGCGTAGCCGCCGAGCAGCAGCAGCTGAAAGAAAAACATGCAGGTGTTCCAGGCGGCGGGCGCCCCACCGACCAGCGGCAGAAAAATGCGCCCCACCATCGGCTGCACCATGAACAGCAGAAATGCCGAAAGAAAAATACTTAGTGTGTAAACAAAAACCATACTGAATCAGTCTGCCTGCGAAATATATGTCTTTGCCAGCAGAATTTTAAACCGGCCCGCATAATCAGGCAAACATTTTTTTGCCGGCCGCCGCGCGAAAACTGACAGCGACAAAAGAGGCCCCGGCAGAACCGGAGCCTCTTGATTATTACAGAGAACTTGAATCAGACGCGCTTTTTGGCCTTGAGAATCTTGACCATCGAGTTCACGACGTGAATGCCCTTGGTACCGCGGCCGAAGCCGTCGTCCATACCGCATTCTTTCGCGATGTCGCGGGTGACCTGGGTGCCGCCGCACATGATCATGACTTTATCTCTGATGCCTTTTTCGCGGCAGAGTTCGTCGAGCTTGCGCATGTTCTTGCGGTGCACATCGTTATGGCTGATGATGGTGCTGATGAGAATCGCGTCAGCGCCGGTCTCGATCGCGGCGTCGACCATCTTGCCCACCGGCACCGAAGTGCCGAGGTAGTGGTATTTAACGCCGTATTTTTCGATACCGCCGTGCTTGATGTCGAGAATTTCGCGCAGACCGACCGAATGTTCGTCTTCACCGACGGTGCCGGCGACGACCTTGAGGCCGATCTTCTTGATGCCGGCGCGAATTTCTTCTTCGCTCAGCATTTCTTCTTTCGGCGGAATCTTCAGGGTCGTGCGGTCGATGGCGAAGTCGACCTTGCCTTTGACTTCGACGAAGGTGCCTTCGCTCGGGTGCATGACCTGGGTATTGATGACTTCAGGGTCTTTCAGACCCATCTTTTTTGCGATTTCCATGGCGGCAACGCCGGCCACTTCAAGAGCTTCAGGCACAAACAGCTGAATCAGCACGGTGCCGTCGCCGGCCCATTCCGCTTCGGGCTTGATCATCTTGCCTTTGCGGTATTCAACGGTTTTCTGCAGGCGCAGATTGCAGTTGTCGGTCTGGTCGATTTCGTCGATATAGGCAATTTTGGTCGGGTCGCAGAGAGTGCAGCCCTTGATCGGGTCGCAGGGTTTCTTCAGACCGGCCGGCAGCTGGTTGTGGCCGAAAACGCTGCAGACGGGGGCCATGTAGTCAGCATCGCGCTCGACGATCGAGCCGGCGCCTACCCCACCCTTACCGTCGCGGGCTATACCGTCGCCGTTGCGATCGGGGTATTTGGCTGAATCGACGAAGAAGCCTTTTTCGACGGCGGCGAAGTAACCACCGGTTTCGGCCATTTCTTCAAGGAAGCAGATCGCGCGTTCTTTGATATCGCGAACCATTTCGCCGAGCGGACCGTCTCTGTCGAGCTTGACCAGCTGCTTGAAACCGTCGAGGGCGACAAGAGTCTGCTTGGCGGTTTCGATACCCCTGATGTTGTTGTAATGCCACGGCACGTTGCGGCCTTCATCGGGGGTGATGGTGCTCTGAATGTCGGCGCTGGTCAGCGCTGAAATCATGGTGTCGATGCAGTGAGTGCGGGTCGCTTCTTCGATGTCAGATTCGATGTAGCGGGTGTTCTGCTGGGCGCGGAACTTGAATTCGCTGAAGATATCGCGCAGCGCGACGGCATACGGCAGGTCATACCAGATTTTCGGTGACGGCGGTGCACATGGCGGAACCGTTGACAGGCCGATCTGGCTTTTCGGCATGCCGACCTTGACCGAGAAGGCGCAGTTCAGACCGTGCTGCACGAGCAGTTCTGGCATGACCGACCAGCCTTCTTTGGCGGTGGCGTTGGCGTTATGGGCGCCATCGATCTGGAAAATACCGGCGTCGGCCATTACTTTTTTGGCGCTGGCGGCGTCGGTGAATGAGCGGTACATGTTGACGTTGCGATAAAGTACGTTGTACTGCGGATCCTGGTGGGCGCCGTTGATGCCTTCTTCAGCGAAGAGAACAGCAACTTCGGGGCCGGCAACGCCAGAAACATAAGAATGGAAATTGATCTTGCGGCCGACTTCATCTTCGATGAGGTCGCAGGCTTTGCGTGAGGCTCTGATCTGCTTGCGGGTTATCGGAACGCCGCCGACGCCTTCGGGGGTGCCTTCGAGCAGCCCGTCGATATGGCTCTGACCGGTGGTTCTGATGACCATGATATGGTCGGCACCATGCCAGGCGGCCATGCGCATGCGTCTGATGTCGTCTTCAAAACGCCCGGAAGCGATTTCGGTAGTGATAACCGGCATCGGCTGCGGGTCGATGTTGTTAAAATATTTGGCAGCAGGCAGCGGCACAGAATTGGCGAGCGGCTTGCTCATTTCTTTAAAATGAAATTTTTCGACCTTGTAGCCGCCTTCAACCTTTTCACGCCAGGTCCAGCCCTTGCGCCGGGGGTGGTAATTTTCGAGATCGTTGAGAATTTCTTCTACGTCGATTTTCTTTTTGATATCGAGTTTATTCATGTTTTTTCTTTCCTTGTCTTTCAGTGGTTAAAACAGGCCCTGCAGCGCGTTTTTATCTTCGTTGATGCGCTTGGCAGCTTCACGCAGGTCGACACCGAGTTTCTGAGAGAGCTTGAGCACAACATGCCCGGCGCCTTTGCCAAGCAGTCCGGCTTCGTTGACGCGGCTGACGACGCCCTGAGAAGTGACGCTGTCGATGCCCATGCGCAGCAGAACCGAGCGTTCGATCGACATGGAAGTGTATTTGCGGCCATATTCAACCATTGGCTCTACCATCTGGTTGCAGAGTTCCCAGAAACGTTCCTTGAGCTGCTCATCGCTCATTTTTCTGAGCTGCTGGCGGCGTGCTTCAAATTTCTTGATTCTTTCTTCGCTCATACCTGTTTCCTTTCAGAAAATGCATAAAAAACTCCCCGACATGCTAGCCTGTAAACAGAAAATAATCAACTGCTTTACAACCATTCTGAATCACTCAGAGGGAAAAGGCGTCTCGCTGCCTTGAGCTTTTTCAATGCCACCATCGCCAACATGCCTGGCAGCTTATCGACTTGCATGGTATTTTATCCTGAGCAAACAGCGATTTTACAAAAACACTAAGGATACCTGCAGATATGTTTATTCTCGCCCTGATTTTCAGCATGCTCGTCGGAGTCGCTCACGCCGACACATTTGCGCCCGGCAATCTGCCGGAAAATATCATTCTCTGGCCAGAAGGCGCAAAGGTGTTGTCATGCGCCGACCAACCGGCCGGGCAAAGCAAAACCATCGCCCAGAACCCGGAAAACGCCATAACCGTTCCGTCGATGCTTGTTTATCAACCGGCAGCCAACACTTCACGGGCCGCAATCATCGTTTTTCCGGGTGGTGGCTATAAAGCGGTGGCAGTCGGCAAAGACAGCACGCTTGGCGAAAATGGCTCGGCGGTCGCCAGCTGGCTGAACGAATTCGGAATCACCTGCGTGCTGCTGAAATACCGCGTTCCCTTTTCGGGCTGTTACTGGGATGAAAAGGCGAAAAAGCACGTTACGCCACCCGTGCCGACAGCGCTGCAGGATGCCCAGAGAGCGATTTCCACGATCAGATTCAATGCAGAAAAATACAATCTCGACCCCGAAAAAATCGGCGTGATGGGGTTTTCTGCAGGCGGAAACCTGGCAGTTCTCTGCAGCACCGCTTTTAAGAAGCGTTCCTACGAGCCCATCGACGCGATCGATGCGGTGAGCTGCCGGCCGGATTTTGCGATGCCGGTCTACCCGGGCCACATGACCATGGAACACAAAAACATGACGCCGAAAAAAGTTGCGGCCAATCTGCTCAATACGGATATTGTCATTTCCCCCGAAATTCCGCCGACGTTTTTAGTGCACGCCGAAGACGACGACGTCGACCCGGTGCATTATTCACTTGTTTATGAACGGGAGCTGAAAAAGGCCGGTATCAGGGTTAAGCTGAACCTTTACAAAACCGGCGGGCACGCTTTCGGCGTCAAAAAATCAGGCAAAGACACCGACCGCTGGACCGCAGATGCCATTTCCTGGCTGCAGGAAATCAACGTTCTCCAGCAATCCGGCCGCCATCAATGAATTTCCGCTGAACTTTAATAAAAGCTCTGAAACCACAGTTTCGCAAAATGCAGTAAAACTTTGTAGCCGATTTGCATAACCGGTGTTACAATGCTCGTGAATGCGCGGCAGACAATATGGAGCTGCAAAACGCGCAAGGTCTTGAATCGCATGGTTAGAACAGAAACAGAGAGGCCATGGACATGAAGCTCTGCAATGAAGCAGTTTTGCGAGAGATTATCGAGCAGTCTCTTGCCGGCTATTGGGATTGGGATATTCCTTCTGGTAAAGAATACCTCAGCCCTTCCTTCAAAAAAATGTTCGGTTATGAGGATCATGAAATCGAGAACCGGGCCGATGCCTGGCAGAAGCTGATCTTTGCCGAAGACCTGCCTGGCGTGCTGGAAACTTTCAAACGGCATGTCGAAAGCCGGGGCGCGGTTCCCTATCGCTCAGAAGTTCGCTATCACCACAAAAACGGTTCGACGGTCTGGGTCGCCTGCACCGGCAGAATGATTGAATGGGATGCTGACGGCAACCCCCTGAGAATGGTCGGGTGTCACATTGACATCACCAGACACAAGCAGATGGAAGAGGCATTGCAGGCCAGCGAACGCCGATTTTCAGGACTCATTAGAAACTCCTTTGACACGGTCGTCATTCTCGATCGCGATGGCATTCAGCGCTACGTCAGCGATGCCGCCGAACGGGTGCATGGCTACTCGCCCGCCGAGCTGGTCGATATTCCGGTTATCGACGTGATGATCCACCCCGACGATCAGGAAAAGGTACGCGCCGCCTTTCTGCAGATTATCGAGACTGGTGCAGGCGGCACGCAGTATCGCCATCGGCGCAAGTCCGGCGGCTGGGTATACCTCGAAGCGCGCGGTACGAACCAGCTTGACAACCCAGATATCCTCGGGGTTGTGGTCAATGTGCGCGATATCACCGAACGCAGGCGTGCCGAGGAAGAGCTGCAGAAATCGCAGATGCTCTACCAGGAACTGGTTAAGACCTCGCAGGATCTCATCTGGCAGTGTGACGCCCGTGGCCGCTATACCTACCTCAATCCGGCCTGGGAAAAAGCTTTTGGTTATCAGATCGACGAAATGCTGGGAAGACCGTTTGCCGACTTCCAGTCACCGCAGCAGGCGCAGCGTGATCTCGAGTTATTCTGCCGCCTCCTTAAAGCCGATGGCTTTGTCAATGGTTACGAAACGGTTCACCTGCGCAAAGATGGCACCGAGCTGCATCTGGTGTTCAACGCCAAGGTTCTTTACGATGCAGACGGCCAGATAGCCGGCACGCGCGGCACGGCCTACGACATCACCGAAAGGAAGCGCGCCGAAGAGTCTCTGCGGCGCAACGAGGCCAAGCTCCGGACCTTTGTGGCCAATCAGCCGGGCGTCGCTTTCATTCTCGATAAAAATGGCATTTTCACGCTTTCCGAGGGTCTTGGGCTGGTCAAGCTCGGGCTTAAACCAGGTCAGGTTATCGGTCAGTCGGTATTCGATGTTTACCTGGATAGCCCGGAGGTCTGTGAAAATATCAGACAGGCATTGTCAGGCATTGTCAGGCAGTTTCAGGTCACGCTCGGCAAGGTGGTTTTCGACGTGTGGGTCGGCCCGCTGATCAACGCCGACGGGGTGATCGACGGCGTCATCGGCATTTCATCAGATATCACCGAACGGAAACATACCGAAGAGGCACTCGCGAACATTCAGAAACTCGAATCGCTGGGTATTCTCGCCGGTGGTATCGCCCATGATTTCAACAATCTCATGGGCGGCATATTCGGCTATGTCGATCTGGCAAGCGAAGCCAGCTCCGAGCATCAGGTTCGCGAGCATCTTGACAAAGTCATACAGACGATTGACCGGGCACGCGCCCTGACTGCGCAGCTTCTGACCTTTTCCAAGGGTGGCTCACCGAAGCTTGAGATCGCGCCTCTGTTTCCGTTTGTTCAGCAGACGGCTCAGTTTGCGCTCAGCGGTTCGAACGTATCGTGCACTTTTACGGTGGCCGACAACCTGTGGCCGGCCAATTTCGATAAAAACCAGATCGGTCAGGTCGTCGACAACCTCATCATCAACGCTCAGCAGGCAATGCCGCTGGGCGGCACCATCGAACTGTCGGCCTGCAACGTTACCATTGCCAATGCTGAACACCCGGTTCTGCAAGCGGGTGACTATGTAAGGCTGGCAGTGACCGACACCGGCATCGGCATTCCCAAAGAGCTCCAGAAAAGGATTTTCGACCCGTTTTTTACCACGAAAGCCAGGGGGCATGGGCTCGGGCTGGCGACGAGTTATTCCATTATCAGACGGCATTCCGGCTCGATCGATGTCTATTCCGAACCAGGAAAGGGTTCCACCTTCAAGGTTTATCTGCCGGCAGTCAGCGCCGCCGCGGCTCTGGCGGCCGATGGCCAGAAACAGATGCATCGCGGCAGCGGCACTTTTCTGGTAATGGACGACGAGTCGATCATGCTTGAAGTCATCACCGCCATGCTGCAAAAGATTGGCTACACGGTTATCGGCACCACCACTGGCCAGGAAGCCGTAGCCTACATCGCCGCTGCCCTCAGCAGCAACAACCTGCCGGTCGGCATGCTGTTCGACCTTACAGTGCCGGGTGCAATGGGCGGCAAGGAAGCAATCGCCCAGATCAGAGAAATGGGCGTGCACATTCCTGCTTTCGTCGCCAGCGGCTACGCCGATGACCCGATCATGAAAAACCCGGCCGACTACGGCTTCACAGCCAGCATCAGCAAGCCGTTCCAACGCTCCGAACTGGCGGCTATACTCGAAAAAAAGATGCCAAAAACCCTGCCGGTAAAATAATACGCAGAAAAACTCACCGATAGTGCAAAGCCGCGCAAATCGCTGCCAGCCGGGAATATTTTCAACAGAACTATCTTTTGCTTCTATGATTGCCTGACAAACTGATTGAGAATATTGGCCAGATCAGCAAGTTGAAAAGGTTTGCAGATACAGGCAGTAAATCCGAACTTTTCTGGATCTGCCATCACCGGGTCATTAGCATAACCACTTGTTACAAATGCCGGGGTTTTCTGACAAAGCTTTCTGATTTCTTCAATTGCCTCTTTGCCACCCATTCCGCCGGCAATTGTCAGGTCAAAAAGCATGCCGGCAATTCTTCGACCGGCCCCATGTTCTGCCACGAAAAAATCTACCGCTTCCCGGCCGTTATTCTTCAAGACCGGGGTATAGCCAAAAATTTCGAGCATGCGGCCAATAGTTTCGCGAACCACCTCTTCATCGTCCATTACCAGAAATACTCCGTTCCCTGAATGGCTGTTCAGGCGAACCGCAGGGGTTGCGGTCACATTTTCGGCAGACGCCGGCAGCAGCACTGTGAAAGTGCTGCCTTTGCCGGGTTCAGAAGTGACGTCAATCGAACCGCCATGGCGCATGACAATCGAATAACTCGTTGCCAGTCCGAGGCCATGGCCTTTGGTTTTTGTCGTGTAGAATGGGTCAAAAACGTGGTTCAAAACCTCTTTTGTCATGCCAATGCCATTGTCGGTAAAGGCAAGTTCAACATAATCACCTGGTTCAAGAACACGGTTCTGATTACTGGTCAGGGTGATGTTTCTGGCCCTGATCTCGAGGTTCCCGCCGGAAGGCATCGCCTGCACGGCATTTATGACGATATTCTCGACTACCTGCCCGATCTGGTTCTTGTCAAAATTACAGGCTCTGAGGTTTTCAGCGATGGCAAAATGGCACGAAACGTTGGATCCGCTCAGAGCAAACCTGCTTATCTCTTCTAAAAATGGAAAAAGATTCTCAACTTTTTTTATGGGTGCCCCGCCCTTGGAAAAGGTCAACAGCTGCTCGGTAAGTGCCCGGGCCCGGTTCATTGTTTCCATGGCAGATGTCAGATAATCGCAGGTTTTCTGGCTGTTTTCCTGCGATCTGGCGATATCGATGTAGCCATAGATGCCACCAAGAAGGTTGTTAAAATCGTGGGCAATGCCGCCGGCCAGTATGCCAAGCGAATCAAGCCTTGCTGCGCGGTTCATGGTGTCCTGGTGTCGTTGCTTCTCTTCGGCCATGGCTTCTTCAGCCTTTTTACGTTCAGTTATGTCGCGTATGGTCGAAACAATTCCAGCTACTTCATCTTTCTCGTTGCGTAAGGGCACCAGCGCATCGATGGCCCAGCCGTGCACACCATTAATCTCATACGCAAATTCTATCTGAGGCGGAACATGCCCGGCCAGAACCTCTGACAGCCTGCTTCTTATGCCGGTTTTACTGAGAAATGGAAAAGCCTCTTCCGGCAACCTGCCGAGAATTTCATCTGCAGATTTTTTTGATAAATTCTCCATGAACGGGTTCCATGCTTTTATCCGCATATCCTTGTCGTAGACGACGATACCCTCATGAATACTGTTCAAAATCTGTTGATTGAGTTGCCCTGCCTCGTGCAGTTCGGTTGTCCGCTGCCTTACAAGTTCTTCAAGATTGCGGTAGAGAAACGAATTGCGCATTACCAGAGAGAGCAGACCGGCCATTGATTTGAAAGCATCGAGAATCTCATCGATACTGTGCAGATCAAGAATATCGAGCAGCAGTAGAAAACCGTGCGTCTCGTCATTCGCGCGCAATGGAATAACAAATGAAGCCTGCATCTGCAGTTCAGCCAGAATCATGCCAATGTTGCCCTGCCCCGGTTTGAACACCCCGGGTTCAGTTAGTCTGGCGGCCTCATCGATCAACCGCCGGGCAGTTTCTTCCGAAAAAAAATCCTGCCGGCGCTCGGGGCAAATGCCTGCGAGTCGGAACGTTTTCTGTGGAGAACGCTCGAAAATCGCTACTATTCTGCTTCCGACAATTTCACGAAGCTGGGTGGTTACACTTCTGGCACACTGGCCGATGTCGTCGCTGAATTGAAGTATGTTGAGCAGCAGATGCTTCTGCAATATCAGGTCAAGATGGCTGCATGCCATTGGCAAGCCTCCTCTGCAGTCGCTGCATGGCTTCATGAATTATTGCCCGCAAAGACTTTTCATCTGTCTTTTCGATATTTACGGGCATGTCGAAGAAATCGGAAATTTCGCGCAGTGTATCTTCAGGAACCGGCACAAAACCCGTATCTATGTATTTGATCGAGGTGCGATATTCATGCATAAAAGAACGGGCCAGTTCCATGTCTTTAAAGCCCAGTTCCTTTTGAAAAACCTCTTTCCAGCGCTTTGTCCATTCTGGTAACAGAAGAAACGCCTGCCCGTTGCGATCTGCCAGATAGCGCTCAGGGCCCAGCAGAAGTTCACAGCAGTTTACCCCGCGTGTGCGGGCGCAGACGAAGCGATCTTCAAGACTGTGCATTGCTGGCGAACAATCGCCATAAATTACCAGAGCCGGGCACGAAAGTTCCCTCAGCTTTTTTTCAAGGGTCTCCTCCAGCAGTTTTGGGCGCATGTGCAGCATGGAATCAAGAAACACGGCTTCAATGTCCGGAAAATCCTGCGCCAGTATTGCTGCAACCTCATGCTTCATTACCGAGCAACAGACGATGGCAATCTTTGTCATTACCGCACCCAGCCTGCTTGAATAAGATCGGCGATGGCTTTAATTCTTTCCGGCGGAGTCGACAACGGGATATCAGCACCAGAAGTGGCAAAAATAAAGTGCGGGTCAGTGCTGCGGTCAGCAAGAATGTTCGTAACCTTTTTGCAAAGTTCTTCGGTGCTGCCGGCATTCAGAGTCAGGCCATTGAGATTGCCGAGCAGCAGGCATTCAGTCCCGACTTTTGTTCGCGCATCGGCAAAAGAATCGCGTGGATCTAGCGTAAACCCGGCAACATTCGGCAATGCGGCAAAGTCTGAAAGAAATGTGGCAATGCGACTACCGCCGTGGTGAAAAACAATCGGGCCTTTAATCAACTTGAATGCTTTATTGAGCGCCGGCAGCAGCATCTCGTCGATCAGCTTTTTATAGACCAGAGCGGGATTCGTGAAAGTCATGGGCAGGGCAATGAAAGCGGCGCCATCGGCGAACAGTGCATTTGCATAAGCTGCAAAATACTGTGTTGTCATATCAAGAACCGCTCTGGCTGTTTCCGGTCTGTTGATTAAAGTGTCTATCCAGGTGTCAATGCCCATTACCAGCATTGGCAGGTCAACCGGGGCAGTCACGATGCCGCATATGGGGGTCTGACCCTTCAGCCGCTCTGCAAGCAACCTTACGGATTCTCTGATAAACAGCAGATGTTTATCTGTATCAGGGTCAGGAACAGGCAATTTAAGAAACTCTTCTGCGCTTTTCACGGCAGGCTTGCGAACGTTGGGAGGGCAATCCTGCGGCCAGTGAAGCTCGCTGCCGAAAGCGGCAGCTTCATAGGTCAGCACGAAGGGCGCAAAGATGATATCCGGCCGGCAGAAATCAAGAACAGCTTCCTGCCCGGCAGCATAGCGAACCGGGTTGCTGAAATACTCGCTCAGCGGGCAGCTGGTGAGCCTGGCGCCGTAAAGACTCAAGGTCATGGTAAATGGCGGCCGCGCTTGCATCTTGCCCTCGATGGCAGCCATAACGCGCTGAAGAGCCGTCATTCAACAATCTCCTTCTGGAGCCTGTCAAACAGCGCAGGTACGTCAACCGCGTTGGTCGCGGTTCCGTCGCCACCGACTTCCGCTACGAGCTCGGGGCGGGCTTTAAAGACTGCGCCACCGGCAGCGAGCTTGATTTTGCCGTTCAGGCCGCGCTGGTCAATCTCGGCGCGCAGTTTTTTAATATTCTGTGCGGTGGTAAACATCATTGCTGACGCGCCAATGATGGTAGCTTTATAAAAAATTGCGGCGTCAACGAACTCTTTGGGTGTTATATCGTTGCCAAGATCGATTACTTTCCAGCCGGCGGTGGCCAGAAAAATACCGACAAGCTTGCGACCGAGTGAATGATAATCATCTTCAATGTTGCCAATTATTACGGGGCCCCTGGTAATCGGCAGAGCCTCTTCTTTCTGGCTGGCACGCTGAAGAATTGTTTCAGCGACCTTACCCGCAAGGTAGCCGGCGGCGAGACTGATTTTTTCCGTTTCCCAGAGTCTGCCGATTTCTTCGAGTGCCGGTTCAAGAATTTGACAGATCGCGCTGCGGTGGCCATTACCATCGGCCCAGTCTGCAAGAAGTTTGTCTGCCTGCGCCTGTTCGCCCGCGAGTATAAAATCTATGAGGTTCCTGGTCTGCTGTTGCAATTCAGATTGTTTGTCTGAATCTGCCATTTTTACCCTCCCTTGTCATACCAACCTGCTTTTTATGCTGTGGCCAATCCGATACCTGATGATCTCTTTTGTATTTTTATCTATCTCTCCAGCTATTCTAGCACCAAAGTTCAAGATTTGTAAAAGGCATTTTACTGTCGCAGTGCAATCGTACGAGTTCTACGCCATATTGATCGTATTTTTCGCGTTTTTTGTGACTTTCCCCCAAACTCTTTTGCCTCAGATTGTCGCTGTTTTTAAACAATTCACACCGACAGACAAATCGGCAATAATTTTTCGAGAAAAAGCCGCAGAGGTTTGCTATAATCGATTCAAATAAATGCGACAGCCCACCGGGCAATGAGACCAGATACGGGAAGATATGTGAACAATCAGACTACAAAAAAGATTGAGCGTAAAAAGATCGATATGCAGCTGATCACCTGCATTCAAAGATCACGTCACCAGCATCGGTGCGAATCCAGGCAATCTCCAAATTACGCGCAATCTTTGTCAGAAGCTAAAAGGACAAAAAATGCGCAAAAACATCATATTGCTGGATTTTGAAAACGTTCAGCCAGAATCGCTTGAAAAGCTGGCGCACGATCATTTCAGGGTAATCATGTTCGTCGGGGCTAATCAAAAGCGAATAGACATTGAATTAGCCAAAGCGATGCAGTCGCTCGGAAGCAATGGCGAATATATTCAGATCGTGGGTAACGGCCCAAATGCCCTCGATTTCCATATTTCCTTTTATATCGGCAAATACTCAGAAACCTGTCGCGACAGTTACTTTCATATAATTTCCAAAGACAAAGGCTTTGACCCGTTAGTGGCGCATCTCAAAGAGAATCATATTTTCTGCTCAAGGTGGGATTCTGTTGGAGATATACCTGTTATGAGGCTTTCCGATAAGATTTCACCGAGTGAGCGGGCAAAAGAATATTACGAAAAGAAAATTCTCCTTTGCAAGGGCCGGCCAGGAACGATTAAAACATTGCGGAACTCCATTAATGCTCATTTCTTTAAAGCACTGCCCGAAAATGAACTGGCAAAGATTATTGAAGTACTAAAAACATCAGGAAAACTTCAAATCGAAGGCAACAAAGTAAAATATGAAAACATGTGAACAACCGGCCTTGCGAACCAAATTGCGCCCCAAATGCCGCCGATCCCCTTCATTTCCAGCTCAAACACCCCATCGACGCAAATTCAACAATATCCAGACTCTGTATAATCTTTGTTAGACCCGCTGAAGACAAAGACAAAAAACAATCACACAATGCGGCTTTACAGGCAACAAAACAAGTTGTAGTGTCATTGAATGGTTGAAAAAATCAGACAAATTAGAAAAAATGAAGACAATATATACTCAATGCAAATTTGAGGCATAAAGTGTTCTATGCTACATTGGCATTTAAAGAAAGTCTGACATCAATCGCTGGCTTAGAATTTGGAAGGCTTGAAACTGCAAAAAAAATGTTGCATTACCCGGGGAATTTTAAAAATGGCAATATATCAAGATATTTTAAATTGGTCAAAAAGCAGACAACCATTTATTCAGGATACTCTGCGAAGATTAATCGCATCAAATTCACTTACAGAAAATGACATTGACGAGCTTGTTCAGTTAGTGAAAAAAGAATGTGGCGACACAACAATTACTTTAAGCGCCATTCCGCTAGACGACACTCATATTCCTACGACAGCTGCAACAAACGGAAATTACCCAAAACTTATTAGTCTTAGTAATCCAATAAATATTGGTGCTTTGCACAATCAAGGAAGCTTACTATTTTCAAAAATTGGTTTGACAGTGATTTATGGCAAAAACGGTTCTGGAAAATCAAGCTATTCACGTATTTTAAGAAAACTTTGTTGGAGTAGAAATCCGAATACTACCCTAAAAAGGAACGTTTTCAATCCCTCATTAAACGCACAACAAGTAGATTTTGTTGTAGAAGTTTCCGGCTCAAACGTCAATTTAACCTGGTCTGAAAACAGCAAAAGTCATCCTATTTTCAATTCATTTTTTGTTTTTGATAATGACTGCGGGGATATTTATATTAACAACGAAAATCCCACAGAGTATAAACCTGTAGGGATTGATGTTTTAGAGAAGTTGCTTTTAACTTTTACAAATATTCATAAAATACTTGAGTCATCTACTGCTTCATACAACACACAAAAACCCATATTATCGCAAAATTTGATTAGTACTAATGTAGCTCAGTGGTATGGCACAATTGAGAATTTACAACGTTCTGATATTGACTCACATATCCAATTTACCAAAACAGACGCTGAAAGAATGCAAGAACTTGCAACTTTAACAACAACGCAAAATCCCACACAAAACATTACGAACTTAAAGAATCAAAAAAACCGAGTTAACGGCTATTTACAACAAATAAAAACAATTGAAACATTTTTCAATGAAAAAAACATAAACGAACTAAGGGCAAATAGAAATGCTTTTGAAACCGTAGATCAAGCATATAAAATCGCTACCACAGAATTACAAAATGTAAATACGTTACAAGGATTTGGGGCAAATCCTTGGCGAACTTTGTGGAATGCCGCTAAAGATTACGCACACAGCTCAAATCTTTCAGATGGTCAAAACTTTCCGTCTTTAGTTTCACTGGAAAAATGTGTTTTATGTCAACAGAGGCTTGACGAAACCGCACAAAAAAGATTGAAAACATTCAATCAATTTGTATTAAACGATGTTTCCACTCAGTTAAATTCAATTACTTCAACAATTCAGGAAAAAATAAGGTCATACAATTCGTTAGTTGTTTCGCCAATTGAGAATTTTGCAGAATTAGAGGCATTGATACCGAGCTTTAGGGCTAGCTACAACCGATTTTCTGATTCTATAACAGCATTCAAAAATTCAATTATTGCATTTTTGCAAAATGGAGGAGAGCTGAACATCAATTTGCAAAATCTGACAACAAGCATAATGGAAATAATCCCAAAGATTGATTCAGAAATTACGCAAAACAATCAGCTTCTACAAAATAAAAACGCATTAATCTCCGAGCTTAATGAACTTTACGCCAAAGAATTTTTGTTCAACAACAAGACTCAAATTCTTCAATACTTTGATGAGTACAAATACAAATCTTGGATAAGTCATTGTCAATCACTAGTTAATACTAAAGGAATCTCGCGTAAAATTGGCGAACTAATGGAAAACCAAGCAGTAAGCTTACAGCACCAAGAATTTATTTCACATCTTAGATTCTTTAACATCGATTTAGCGAACAAGGTTTTGATTTCAAAAACTAGAACAAGTCAAGGAAATACCTATCAAAAATGCGCATTGAATGGGATCAATGATTCTATCAATTCAATTTTAAGCGAAGGTGAACAAAGAATTATTGCATTGTCCAATTTTTTGGCTGAATGTACGATTGACAACCGTCTAAATACAATAATATTTGATGATCCAGTTAATTCATTAGATATGGATTACAGAGAACTAATTGCAAATAAAATTGTTAATCTATCTCAGAATAGGCAAATCATTTTATTTACTCACGACTTATCATTCTTGCGTCAGCTAATAGACACACATAAAGCAATCACAACTTCAGACTGTACAATTATTGGGCTTGATAACTACAACAGCATAAGCGGTATTGTAACTGACGAGATTCCATATTTGGCTAAAAACGTTCAAGAACGAGTTGATTCGATTCGGAAAATCTTGAGAGACCATGATTCGCTTTCTTTGACTGATACACATGGAAGAGAAACCAAACTCGATTCGGCACGAAAAAGATTCAGAATGTTATTAGAGCGTTCTGTTGAAGAGGTTTTATCAAATAAAACCTATGAACGTTTCAATAAAAACATTCATTTGAAAAAGGGTAACCTATCAAGCTACATTGTTACAGAAAAAACAGACGTTGATTTTCTATTAAGTTTGTTTAGCAAGTATTCAGTAACAGAACACGATGGCGGAACTTCGACAATACCACAAATACCAACAAAAGCCGAAATAGAACAAGATCTAAGCAATTATTCATCTTGGAGAGCCAATTTTAGAGATAAATTGAGAATATTTCAAACGACAAACAATTATAATTAATACAAAATAGAACAACAATGAGGGCAAAATTAGGACAATTAAGACAATAATAAATGCAAAAATTCGATCACAACTACGTAGTTCTAACATCGGAGTCGAGCCGGAACGCCGTGATCACGACTGTCGTTAGGGGTTAAAAAGGGAGAAACTCAATGTTACCAACGAGATTAACAAGTTCTTTTGATCTAATTAAAGAAACTCATTCCCAAGTATTCGAAAGATTTGCCAATGCTTACTTGGTTGATGATTACCCGGAAATTGATCCCCTTGGTGGGAAAAAAGACGGCGGAATTGACGGTAGAATGTATTACGATAATGGAGAATTATATTTAGTTGTCCAATCATGCGTTTCGCCCTTTGAAAGGGCCAAAACAAAGATTGATGATACAATTGAGAAATTGAAGAAAATTGGATTTCCGAAGATTTTAATTTTTTGCTCGCCTGCTGCAATAGGATTAAAACTGGATCAAACCAAGAGGGAGATTCGACAAAAATACAAAGTCATCTTGGAGATTTGCGACGGGCCGTGGTTTGTTCAGCGAGTTTTCACGTCAGAAAATCGAACACGATTGGCTGAAGCTTTCTCTGAGGAAGTTTTGGCTCCAATTGTCTCCTCTGTAAAACCCAATGCGGTCTATTCTGGCTTCCTAAATGAAGAGAGCCAGCGGATTGCCATTTCTTACTTTGAAGCCCAAAATTTGGAAGAATCAACAGGACAAAATCTCACAAAAAGTCTTTTTGATGCATTCATAGCGTTTGCATTAAGAGATTCAGATCCACCCCAGAAGATATATTCTATGGATGAGATAATTGAATTAATTGCTCGCTTTTTACCCACCGAGCACTTTTCACGAGCCAAGGAAATTATTCCGGGCAGAGTCGAAAATCTTGTGAACAAGGGTTTGATGAAAATTCATCGCCCCCAAAACAAGTACACTCTATCCTTCCCTTTTAGGGATGACTTCAAAAAGAAATTGAAGGTCTTGGAAGACTCGGAAATCCAGTTTTTAGCAGAGATAACCAGATCGCTAAATGAAACGGCCGCAGAATTGGGAATCGACTATTCTTTTGAAGATCTCAACTTGCCGTGCCTAATTCAGCAGAACATTCTCTGGTTCATGAAGGTTGAAGGAGACAGGTTTCGGGATCCATATACCGAAGTCATCCACGTTCTTAATGCTGAGGCCCTGGTGGTAAAGTTTTTTTCCGAAAAGCACCCCCAACTCTTGAATACAAAGGCAACAAAAGAAAAAATTTATGATTTGGCTCCTCAAACAGTATTCAAGGTAATAAATTCGAAGAACTTAGAAATACAAGCCTATTTACGAAGAAAGGCCGACCTTTTTATTATTGGCTCTATGATGCAAATTTCCCCAGACGTACAAGAATGTTGCCGAAATCTGCTTGGAAATGACCATTTCTTCCTCGATACGACCGTTTTAATAAGGTGCGCAGCCGAGTATTTCATGCCCCAAGAGAAACAGCATTTCTTAAAAGCTTTCCGCAATGCTCAAAAGATTGGAATTCGCCTAAAGACCTTTCATCCTTGTATTCAGGAGGTTGTTTCCCACATTAAGGGGCCGATTTATCTGGAGTGGATAAATAATTGGAGGCACTTAAAACCCGAGGAAATTGAGGAGCAGTTGTTTTTGAGGCCAACCCTTTTCAAGGTATTTTATTTTGTTCAAAAGCTTTTTGGAAACTCTTTCGAAAAGAGCGTGAATGCAATAATCGGTCAAGGAAATCACTTTGAAAATGTTGTTGAGTTCTTTGAAAAAGAGCTCAATATTTCTTGTGAAGACCATTCTACGAATTTATCTCAGGCAGAAAACCTAGAGTGGCAGATAGTTTTCGGGAAGTGGTTAGGTGCCAAAAGGAAAAAGGAGGGAATGAAACAAGAAAAATTTGAGCTGCTCGTAAAAAATGATGTCAATTCATATTTAACAATTATTGATCTCAGAAGAAAAATCGAGCGGCAAGGAACAAATTACGGAGAGAAGGTTTGGTTCTTAACAACTGATCAGGTTTATTGGCGGATTCCAAGGCTAATTGAAAAAGGTACGGAGAATTTGTATCAGGTAAGCATGAGCCTCGACTATTTATTAAATTACGTTTCAACCGTATCGAAAGCCAAAAATCATCAGACCTTTGAAATGGTCTCTCCTTTTGGATGCATTTTTGACGCGTCGGCTACGTTACCCCCCGAAATCCGTGACTTTGTCATTAATGCGAAGAAAAACTTCACCGGGCCTGCCTATTTAATTGAGAGACGAATCCGGGATGAAGTTCATCGTATAAAAACAATTAAACCAACCGATAACCGAGTAAATGAAGAGATTGTAGAGTTCCAGCCAGACGAAGAAATTGAGAACGAAAACCCATAACAGTGCGATCGAGCGGAACGCTGGGGCTCGCGTTAGATTTCGCTCAAGACAAAAACATTCACACGGCTCTACGGGCGGCAGAAGAAGTTATGACGGCATTGAATGGTTGAAAAAATTA
>CALEDQ010000016.1 GCA_937949615.1 uncultured bacterium
TCTGTTTCTTCAGCCCCCCGCCCTGCCCCGTCAGCACCGCCGCCATCTTCGGTGCCTCCCCGTGCTGTCGGTGCTATGCCATCATCTGGTGGTGCTCCCGGCGAAACCCTGCCTGAGCTGATGAAAGCCAACAAGAAAGTTGCCGGCCAGCCCTGCGCCATCTGCGCCAGGCCGGTCGCACTGGGCGAACAGATTCATAACTGCCCTTCCTGTCATTCGATCAATCACGATGCCTGCTGGAAACAAAGCGGCGGCTGCACTTCACTTTCATGCTCAGCCGGGGCGAAATCGCAGCGATCGGCACCCCCCGGCCTTTCAGGTGGCATGGGCGGTATGGGTGGCATGGATGACATGAGCGGCGCAATGGCTTCTCCGGGGCCAGGTCCATCGCAGGGATCTGTTCCCTGCCGCTGGTGTAAAGAGCCGATCATGCGCGGGGCCAGAAAATGCAAACATTGTAACGAATTTCAGCGCGATGAAGACCGTGAAGCTCAGAAGCCCAATGCCTGGGTCGAAGACGAACCCCTGTCGACCACCGACTGGATCGGTGTTCTCTGCTGCCCGCTGATTGGCTTTCTTCAGGGATTGGTCTATGCTGCTCAGGGTAACCCGAAGGCGAAAAGACTCATGCTCTACAGTGCCATTTCAATGGTAATCGGTGCAATGCTCAGAGGTGCCGGTGGCGGAAGATAATAACATTGCAGTTCAGCGTTACCGTCATTTCAGAATCAATCAGCTGACACAGCTGTTTTTCGCGGTTCTGATGGTGACGCTGCCATTTTTTCTCGCCCCCGCCTACCCGGGTGAAGATCGGGTAGCACTCGGCAGCTGGCGAATACCGCCGGTATGCCCGCATCGTGTCTTATACGATGGCAGTTGCCCTGGTTGTGGCCTGATCAGAAGTTTTACCGCCCTCGCCCACGGCCAGTTCAGGGCGTCTTTCACCTACCATCGCCTGGGAATCCCGCTGTTTCTTCTGGTAGCGCTGCAGGTTCCGCTGCGGCTCTATCTGCTCAAAAAAGGCCCTGACGGTATGTCGCCAGCTGTTTTTAAAATTCTTTATCAGCCTGTGCCCATTCTGGTGGCACTTCTGGTCATCAACTGGCTCATCGGCGAATTCCTGCTGCGCTGAATCAACCTAAAGTCAACCGCACTTTGACTGCCAGGTCCATTTTGGAAAATGGTTTCGGGATAAAGTTCGCCCCGTTCTCCAGAAGTTCATGGTGGGCAATTACATTGGCGGTATAACCTGACATGAACAGACATTTCAAGGCGGGAATCATAACGTTCAGCTGTTTACACAGCTGTTGCCCATTGATTTCTGGCATTATTACGTCTGTGATCAGCAGAGAGATTTGCCCGTCGTTTTCTTCAGCCATTCTGATAGCCTCAGAAGGTGTTCTGGCCTGAAGAACTTTGTAATTGAGCGGCGTCAGCATCTTTTCTATCAACTTCAATGTTGCCGATTCGTCTTCTACTACAAGCACTGTTTCTCCATGACCGACTGGTGCTTCATTAACCATAATCCGATTTGCTTCAACCGATTTTCCAGAGAAACGCGGGAGGTAGATTTTGAATGTGGTTCCCCGGCCTGGCTCACTGTATACATTTATAAATCCATTATTCTGTTTGACGATGCCATAAACCGTAGCCAATCCGAGACCAGTTCCCTTTCCGATTTCTTTGGTGGTAAAAAAGGGCTCAAATATCTGGCTCAAAGTGTCTTTATCCATACCGCAGCCGCTGTCGCTGAAGGCCAGCAGAACGAAATCTCCAGAAATAAATCCGAGATGGTCTTCACAATATGATTCAGTAATTGTCACTGTCTTCGTTTCGATAGTGATCCTGCCGGTTCCCTCAATTGCATCCCTGGCATTGACGCACAGATTGACAAGTATCTGATCGATCTGTGAGGGATCCAGTTTTACAGTCCACAGTTCCGGTTGTGGGTGCCAGGCAAGGTCGATATCTTCTCTTAGCAGCCGCTGCAGCATTTTGAGCGTTTGCTCCACATTTTTATTCAGATCAATAACAACCGGAGCAGCAGCCTGCTTTCTGGCAAAAGCCAGCAATTGCCTGGTGATGCCCGTTGATCGGTTTGCTGCGGTCTGAATTTCTATCAGATCAGAATATATTGGATCTTCAGGCACAACCTTTTCCAGGGCCATTTCTGCGAAACCCAGGATGACACTGAGCATGTTGTTGTAATCGTGCGCCACTCCACCAGCAAGCCTTCCGATGGATTCCATTTTCTGGGCCTGCTGCAGCTGGGCGTTCAAAGATGCACGTTCCTTTTCTATTTTCTGTTTTTCCCGGGTTATATCCCTGACAATGCTGGATGCGCCGACCACTTTTCCCTGATCGTTGAGTATGGGTGAAACTTGAATGGAAATATTCAACAGACGCTCGTCGCTGGTTTTCCAAACTGTTTCAAGGCTGCCCGCCGGTTGCCCTGACTGGATTTTTTCCAGTAGATGCGGCATTTCGTCATATTGGTCGTCGGGGATCAGAAAAGAAGTCGATTTGCCGATGACCTGATCGCGATCGTAGCCAAAAATATTTTTGGCTCCCTGGTTCCAGCTTACGATCATTCCATCGAGGCCTTTTCCGATAATGGCATCATCCGATGACTCAACGATGCGGGCTGCCCGCAGCAGGGCTTCCTGCGCTTTGATTCTGTCTTCTGTAGCCCGGGCGTTTGCAATGGCCATGGAACAAACTGTCGATAAAGGCAGGGCGAGGGTCAGATAACGTTCCTTATACTTCTCGAATACGAAGTCATCGAGTTCCAGGCTTCCTAATGTCTCGCCTTTGTGAGTAAAAAATATGCCGAAGCCCCGTCCGGATTCAGTCCAGTAAAATTCCTCGCCGGTATTGGGAAGTGCCGGCATTTTTTCCCGGGGGGTCCAGACCATTCGCCCCGGCGCAAAAAGCTGACTGAACAGTTCTTTTACACGCGAGATGGCCTGAGCTTGACTATCTGAAGACAGAAGCTCATTCATCTGGTCGATCACCATGAAGTGATCGGCAAAATAACGGTCTTTTGCAGCTGCTGAGTCTTGCCCACGGATAACGCTCAGATGCAGGTTTTCCAGATTCAGGCGGAGCATATCGAGCCCCACAGGAATCGTTTTGAACGGTAATGCAAGGTATTCTGCCATGGCAGATAATTTCGAAGAAATTTCCTTGTCTACGCCGGTGTCGAGAAGGGCAAGTGACTTGGTTGATTCCTGAAAAAACTGCCTGGCAGTTTCTTTGTCGAACCCGAAGTTGAGAAGATGCTGCTCCCACTGCTGCAGCCAGCCAGGTGTCATCACATAGGCCCCTTCAGCAATGAGAGCGTCTACCAATGGCGCCGGTGCAATCAGGTAAAAACACTGCCGGGGCGCCAGCACAAAATTTCCTGCCAGCTGCAGGGCTGACAGGTCATTTCCTTGCAGGCAGCCACCACCGATGATGACCTGTCTTGTTTCGCTCTGCAGGAAAGAAATATCCTGTGTCCGGTTCTTATCCAGCAAATGCTGAATACAGGAAAGTGGGATAACTCCTGCTCCCACATCAGCCATTATTTCAGAATCCGCTGTCACGCTTTTTATTTCGCGCAACAAGCTCGGGCAGCATCGGAATGTTGTTTTATGATTCATAGTCAGACAACCAGTTCAAAGGATATTGCCCCCATCTGCGTACGGATTCGGATATGGCCATGAGAATGTCTTCTTTCACGATGAAAGGGATTTCTCCATGATTGTCCATCAACACAAACCCACCTCCGGGAGCGGCCTGGGCAATTGCTTTTTTCACAGCTGCTTCGGCATCTTTTTCTGTCCAGTGGGGCATCAAAAGAGCATTCAGGTTGCCCGCCAGGGCGAGTTTTCCCTTGCAGGCCCTTTTTAACTCACTCAAATCATCTTCGGCACTGGCACTCATCGCAAAGAAACCGGCCTGTAAAATGTCGTCCACCACGGCGAGCCCTCTTGCAGAGGCCAGATGAATCATCGCAGAACCGTTGATTTTTGAGAGCACCTGCTTTGCTGTCGGGGCACTATACTTCTTGATCAGATCCAGGGACATGATGCCTGGAGAAAATGCCGGGTCAGAATACATCACGGCTGCTGCACCGGCTGCAAGCTGTGCATTGGCCCATTCAATACAATAGCCGGTGTTGATCTGAAGCAGTCGTTCAAGCAGATCCGGCCGCTCAAATATCAGGTCGAGATAGGCTTCGAAACCCATCTGCATAATAGGAAGCGAAAACGGAGACACTGTTACCCCGGAAATGGGTATATCTTCACCGACAACGGCCTTCAGGTCGGCAATAGCTTTGAGGTTGGCTTTCAACGCCTCACTCTCGCAAACTTTCGGTTGTTTGAGAGAAAGGATGTCTTCTGGTTTTTTAATAACTGGTGCACCACAATTTGGTGGGCCCTGGTCGAAATAAATCGCTTCTCCGCCCCAGGCTATGCACTCAATGGCGGCAAATGGATAGCAGCAGAGCATGTCGCTGCCATATTTACGATGAAGCCGCAGCTGCCCCTCGACAATGTTTTCTGGGCGCGAAAAATATTCTTTGATTGTCAGCCCCATTTCTCTGGCCGGGTGCATGGTAGCCGTGATCGCAAAGGGCACCCGATCTGGCTCTTTGTGGGAAAAGGCGAGTTTTAAACGTTCGGCAGAAGTCATTGTCATGGCCGTCTCCCTGCAAAATTCCGAACGATTTCTACGGCCTCAGCAGAATTGTTTCCTGCAGCCTGGGCACCGATTTCCTGCCAGAGCGTTGGATCCAGGCGAAAAGGAGCTCCTCCGACAACTACCGGAATCTGGCTGCCGGCACGCTTAAGGCCTTCGACAACGTCTTTCACGTGCATGGCTGAAGCAAGCATCAGGCATGAAATAAGCAGAATATCAGCTTTCTCCCGCAACGCTCCCTCAACCAGTTCATCGGCCTTAAGGCCATGGCCCAGATCAACCGGGCTGTAGCCGGCGGCTCTCAAAGACGAAATCACCATTCTTTTACCGAGAGCATGATGGTCTTTGATGACGCCGATTGCCAGCTTTAGCCTGTTATCATGTGAAATTGAAGCCTGCGGAAGAATCTTTTCCATGACCTGTTCGCAGATCCGGCTGGACATATAAACCTGAGACAACGAAATATCGCCGGCTTCCCATGCCTGCCCAATTTTCTCAAGAGCAGGAACGACGACTTCTTCCGGATGAATAGAATTATTCTCCCCGGCTTTCAAACCAGCAAGCAGCTCTCTGCATCTTCCAGCGTCAAGACACATAAGCGCCTGCACGAATAATTTCTGAGTTTTTATTATTTCATGCATGCGGTTACACATACCCCCGATACCGCCTCACTTATGTAAATCTAAAACGCTGCCGCACTTTTTGTCAATTATTCTGTCACAGAAAAATAATAAAACAGAATCAAGGCTGTTCAATGATTGATATGGTCTTTTCAGTTTATATGGATAGAGCTCATGCCTGCAGGGTCATCAGGGTGATCACAAGATAGCGAAGAAGTTTGCCGGCGGTGACCAGAATGAGAAACCAGCGCAGCTGAACCCGTAAAATGCCGGCGATAATGGTTAATGGGTCGCCGATGACCGGAACCCAGGCAAAAAACAGCGATATGAGGCCATATCTGGAAAAGCGCTGCTCTGCCCGTGCAAAATCATCGTCTGACATGCCTGACCATTTTTTTATTACAACCCGATTGGCCCAGAAACCCAGGCCATAGTTGGTGAGCGAGCCCAGCACGTTGCCGGTGGTTGCAGTGATTACCAGTGTAACCGGCGGCAGACCGTTCAACAGTAAAGCGCTCAAAACAATTTCTGAGCTCAAGGGCAAAACCGTCGCCGCCAGAAAAGCCGCGATAAAGAGACCGAGATGCCCGAATTCCGAAAGATATTCCATTTATGCCTGAGTCGACTGATGGCCGGGGATAAAAACAGGGCAGGTTTGCCGGCTGGCTCCCCTGCCCTGTTCGTTAAGCAATGATTACTTGAGAAGCTTTTTCAGTTCTTCTTCGAGTTTGCCTTCGCGCAGGTCGGTAGTGACTACTTTTCCTTCGCCATCGATAAGATACATGGTGGGAATCGACTGAATACCATAGGTCGGGCCAACTTCGTTTTCCCAGCCTTTGCCGTCAAAATACTGCGGCCAGGGCATTTCGTTCTCTTTGATATATTTTTCGAATTCGGCTTTGTCCTGGTCGAAAGAGATGCCAAGAATTTCGAAACCTTTGTCTTTGTATTCTTTGTAGGCCTTGACGATTGACGGAACTTCAGCGCGGCATGGGGGGCACCAGGTTGCCCAGAAATCGACCAGCAGAACTTTTCCCTTGAAGCGTTCGAGGGTCAGATCTTTGTCGTCAGTGGTCTTTTTGCCGGCGGGCATTGCCGGAAACGGCTTGCCAACTGGGTTGCGGAAAAACGGATCGAGCAGGCGGCCAGCGAAGGCAGCAATCTTTTCGTCTTTCGATTTGGCGGCTTCTTTGAGAATTTCGTCGAAGGCCGGGGTCATTTCGGTTTTGTTCTGATTCATCAGCTGAGCGGCAGAAACCACGAGGCCCTCTTTTACTTCACCGGCCTGCCAGTTGTTGAGCACGGCGACCACTTCGTTGATGAGACCGGCGGCGGCGGCCAGCTGAACCAGTTCGGCATCGAGCTTGAGGCGATATTCAGGCTCGGTCAGGGTTTTTCTGAAATCGGGAACTTTGGCGAGAATGGCTTTGGCATCTTCTGCCAGCAGGGCTTTCATATCTTCGGGGCCGCGCAGTTTGCCTTCTTCGCCGGCTTTTTTGATTTTTTCCTGAAGCGGGTTCAGATTGGTCTGCATGAATTCGATGACCGGGCCCGGGTTCTGCATCATTTCCTGGCGAAGCTTGGAGAGGTCGAGAGCTTCTGGATCAGCGGCAAAACCAGTTTGAGCGTTCGCAAAGAGCAGGCCACAAAAGAGAGCGGCGGTTAAAATACGAGCTTTCATTTTTAATTCCTTAAATTAAATAGAACACCTCAACACCCGCACATTATAACCCCACCCCCGCCAAATGCAAACAGACAGTTTTTGGCCGGTATTGCAAAGTTTTAATTGATTTGGCTTAAAAGGACCGGTAGAGTTATAATCACAGCATAAAGTTTCAAGGAGTCACGGAATGAAAGTTCAGCTGTTAAAGTGCATGGCATGTGGTAAAGAGTTCCCGGATGCGCCCGATCGCTACGTCTGCGATGTCTGCGGCATCGATGGTATTCTCGATGTGGTCTACGATTACAGGTCGATTACAATCAGCCGCGAAGAAATCGCCGCTTCAAAGAATTATTCACTGTGGCGCTACCGCAAAATGCTGCCGGTGGCCGACAGCACCCAGATTGCCCCGCTGCAGGTCGGCTGGACACCGCTTTATCGTGCTTCTACCGTTGAAAAACAGCTGGGTCTTAACAATGTTTTTATCAAAGATGACGGCCGCAACCCGACCGCTTCGCTCAAAGACCGCGCCAGTGCCGTCGGTATCGCCAAGGCCAGAGAAGCCGGTGCGACGACGATCTGTGCCGCTTCAACCGGTAATGCCGCCAGTTCTCTCGCCGGTTTTGCTGCTTCGGCTGGCCTGAAGACCGTTATTTTCGTGCCAAAACGCGCTCCCAAAGCTAAAGTGACGCAGCTGCTGGTTTATGGCGCCAAAACCGTCATCGTCGATGACAGTTACGACCGCGCCTTTGAACTGTCGGTCGAAATCACGAAAAAATTTGGCTTCTACAATCGCAACTGCGCCTACAACCCATTTCTTGTCGAAGGCAAAAAGACCGTCGCCTACGAAATGTGGGAACAGATGGGCTTCGAAGTGCCAGATCGGGTCTATGTCTCGATCGGTGACGGCTGCATTACCTCAGGTATTTACAAGGGCTTCTACGACCTGATGCAGCTTGGACTTTCCGATCGCCTGCCGCGTATCATCGGTGTACAGGCAGCCGGCTGCAACCCGGTCGAAGTGGCCATGAAGACCGGTGAATTCGTCGCTCAGCAGGGCAACACGATTGCTGATTCAATCGCGGTCGGTATTCCGCGTAACCGCCTGAAGGCAATGCGCGCCCTCAAGGAATCAAACGGCGACTGCATTTCAGTTACCGACGACGAAATAAAATCGGCGCTTCTCGAAATGCCACGCGCAACCGGTGTTTTTGGTGAGCCTGCCGGCGTTACCGCTTTTGCCGGGTTCAAAAAACATGCAGTTACCGGCAATATCAAAGCCGACGAAAAAGTTGTCGTGCTGATCACCGGCAACGGTCTCAAAGACATCGAATCGGCCATCTCGGTATGCACTTTGCCGCAGCCGGTTGCTCCCGACTCGGAAACAGTCGAAAAACACGTTAAAACCCTTGTCTGAATTCAATCAGCAGCTCAGCAGGCCGCCGGCACCTGTAATACTGGTGTGGCGGCCTGTGGGCAGGCAGATTACCAATGACTGACGGAGTTGTTTTGAGCGGTCAGCAGAATTTTGCCGAAATAATCGAACAGCTTGAGGGACTTACTGAGAGCGATGGGGAATACTTTTCGCATCAGACTGCTCTCTATCTGCTGGGTCTTCAGCCTGAGCCACCGGCGACCCTGACTATTGTCGCTGACCGGCGCCGGCGCAACCGGGTTGTCGGCAGATTCGAACTGGTATTTGTTTTTCACGGCACCGAAGAGAATTCATTTACCCAGAATATCGCCTTTCTCGGAAAACACCTGCGGGTTTCAACAATTGAAAAGACGCTCGTCGACCTGACGAAAGACTGTTCATACGCCCCGCCGTATTCTGAGGTCGCCAGACTTTTCTGCAGCGTTTCATATAATCTCAGAACTCTTCTGAGCATTGCCAGACAGACTTCAGACAGCGTACTCAAACGGGTTTCTCTGTATCTTGCCTGGAGCGGCCGGGCGATTTACTCAGAACTGCCGCTGAAACTTTTCAAACGCACTCCGGTCAAGCTCGACCCCGCCGAAGAAGAAAACCTTATCTGGAACGGGCTTTTCAACTGCCGGCTGCCGGCCGCCCTGCTACTGCAGCCCCCTGCCCTGCCGCCCGACGATGTCGACCGCGAAACCCGCCTCTGGATGGAGCTGCGTCATCTGCCGGAATTCTGCGAAAAGCAGGCAGCCAGCGGCATGATTTTCATCCGGCAGTCGCCAGAGCCTAGAATCAAGGCGATTATCGAAAATTATTTCATCGAAATTTTCCGCAATCTCAGCAGTGAAAAGCTTGAGTGGCTTCTTAACAACGGTCTCAATGCAATCGAACGACCCGATTTCCCGCCGCTGATTCCGAGAATGCTCGTCAGCTTCATCACCGGTCGCTCTGATGTGCTGGGCCTGAGAATGCCAGAAATCACCGAATGGGTCAGAAGCAGCCTTAATTCGAACGACCTGGCCCGGGCTGAGGCAGCGATTTACTTTGGCGCGCTCGCCGGTCTCGATGAAGAAGTCATCAGAAGATTCGAAGAACTCAGCCAGCAGTTGTTCTATGGCGGCCGCTTTGCCATCATCAACTTTTTCGCCGGTCATTACCTCAGCCGTGGCATAAAACTTTCACACACCGCCTACATCGATATTTCTAAGACCTATTCGGCTCAGGAGCGCTTCGAGGAATCGCTTAACCTGCTTGAAGAAGCCAAAATGCAGTATGAAGATTCACATGACAGCTCGCTGGGGCATATTTTTTACGCCGCCTCACTTGTTTTAAAGCGACTGAACCGCGATGACGAGGCCCTGGCCGAACTGTTTCTGGCACGTGAGACCTTTGTGCTGCAAAATGACTTTGAATGGCTGGCCCGCACTGAAAATTCACTCGGAAACATCTATTTTTCGAGAGGACACCCGCAGTCTGCCCGTCTGCATTATCATTCAGGGCTGCATCTTGCCCGCCGGCATGGTTTGAAACCCCTTTTGCCATCATTTCTCGCCAATATCGGTCTCGTCGAATTCGACACCGGCAATTTTGCGCGGGCCCGGCTGCAGCTTTCGCAGGCATACAGTCTGTATAAGGCTCAGGGCAACATCTGGAACGCTTCGGTCACCGGCATGGGCCTGGGGAAGCTGTTTCTCAAGCTCGGGCATTTTTTCAAGGCGATGAAGATTTTCCGCGAGGTTCTGGTAATGCGCGAAGAGAAGAAAAACCTCAGCGGTATTTATGAAATCTATTCTCTGCTGGCCTGGATCTGCGAAATTCTTGGTAAAACCGCGGCCGCGAAAACCTGGATCGACAACGCTGAAATGCTCAAACAGCAGAATCGCCTCGAACTGCGTGCCTGTCACGTTGGTCAGACACTGCTCGCCATGTCACATATCTACAATATGCGCCTTGGCGATGCCGAAACTCTCTATCGCAGAATGCTTGCCGAGGCGATGAACCGCGACGCTCCCGGAATTCAGATCGGCGACCTGCAGTATGGCCTCGCTTCAGTTCTGCTTTTTCAGGGCCGCGAACCCGAGGGGCGTGAGATGCTGCTGGCGGCCCGCAAAAACATCGGTGCCGACAGCGAAAGAATTCAGTTCGTGCAGTTGAATATTATTACTGCTCTGTATTTTCCTGGTGCAGTCAAAGAACTCCAGCTGGTGCAACAGTTGCAGAAGTTTCAGGCCTCGGGCTGTTACGACCCATTCTGGGCGCACATTGCCAGCCGCCTGAAAAGCCTGGGTTCGAACGAGGCGGTTGAATATCTTAAATTCCATATTTCCCGAACCCCGCCGGGAATGATGAAACATCTTTTGAGTCAGTTCAAAGGTCTTAAGCAGCTCGTGAATGAACTGCTGCCCGGCAGTTCGCGGGCCGGCGAGTTTTTCACCCTTCTGAGCCGCGATAATACCAGAACCATGCACCACGAAGAATACCTCGACTGGCAGAAAAGCCTGCCCGCCGGTACTCTGATTTTTGACGCCCCGGCTGGCCAGCTCTTCTACTCTGGCAATCGGGCAACCCTCAAGGCAGGCTCGATTCCGCACAGCGTACTTCTGCAACTGTTCATGGCTCAGCCACACCCGGTCGAAATCGACACCATGTACCGTTCGGCCTGGGGTACAAACTTCGACCCCGAATTCGATACGGGCGCATTTAAAAGCACGGTACAGAGGCTGAAAAAACTGCTGCAGAGCCTTGCACCGTCAACCCGCATTACGACCGGAAAAACCCGCAATGGCGGCCGGGGGGTAAAACTCAGTCTGGCTGTACCCTGGATGGTTATTTTTAAGTAGCTGCATAAAATTTGTGACGCACCCCCGGGCGTGATTATGCAAACGCCTGTTTTCAGGGCATTCCGCGCCGGGGTAATTTGTTACTTTCAGCATCGTTGCAGGACTCCGATAGAGAGGGGTATACTTCTACTGTAATCCCGATAAAGTTTTACACAGGAAGTATTGGAGGAGTATAGAGTAATGCTTACCAAAAAGATTTTCGCGGTTCTGCTCGTTTTCGTTGGCCTTTTTGCTGTGCAGGCTATGGCTTTTGACGGGGTTCTCCCTGGCCATAACCTCTACATCGTTCAGCAGAAGATTTTTGCTGCCATTTCTGATTACTGGCAGGTTCAGGAACTGTTTCTGCAGTATGTCGCCGACCCGACTGAAGAAAACGAAAAAAACTGGAATGCTCACATTCAGGTTCACACCCAGGGCTGCGTTGAAATTGGCAAAAGCGTTATGCGTTCGCTCAAAAAGAGCCAGTATGGCAAGATCGATATGCTCAGCGACATCTACAAATCATTGCCGGATGGTGCCCGCAACGCTCTCTATCCGACCCTTGGCTACCTCAAATTCGAAATTACCCACAAAGCCGACGAATTTCTTACCGAAGAAAAATTCCGCGAATATTTCCCGGGCTACGGCTATTCAGAACCGGGCTACAAATATCGCAAAGGCCGCGAACTCGATCGCGAATACAAAGGTGTTACCTGGGTTAACGAAGAACAGTCGATCTCAAGCACCTGGAACGTCAGCCTGACCGTTTCCATCGATATCCTCAACATTCTCTCCGGTATGGTTACCGGCGGCGTCATCAAAAACCTCAAGGTTTCTGACCAGTTCACCATGAACGTCAACGGCACTCCGATGATCGTCTGCAATGTTTCTTTCCAGAGAATAAAATCAATCGTAACGAAAACCAACAGAAAGTTCGAAATAAATAAGGTATGGTTCGAACTGCTGCGCAGCAAATCATCCTCATGGTCCAACAGCAACGCTGTCTGGGAACTCACCGGCAAGACCTATGAAATCCTGCAGGAACCCACAGGCGAAGAAGTTGTAACCGGTATCGAAGGAAAATAATCGCGGAGGCTTTTTCTGAAAAGATCCAACAGTGTCCTGGTAAAACTTAATCTGCCAGAACTGTTCATACTCCTTCTTCTAATCTCACTCTATACAGTTCAGCCGGGGGCAGCCAGCCCCCGGTTTATTGCTGATCCCCGACCCGTCAGAACTGCTGAAACCCCAGACTTTCTTCCTGAGTCGCCGGTTAAAGCCGTTCTCTCTGAGGGAAAAAGCGCCACCGCCGCTTTGCAGCAGCTGCTGCCTTCTGCCCGCGTCATGGAGGTCGCCGGTGGCGTCATTGCCGATCTTTCTGATGCGCAGGTCGAGCAGCTGCTTGCCGGTTCACCAGAACTGACGGTAGAAGAACTTGCGGCTGAAATGCAGCCGGTAAAAACCGTTGCCGTTTCCCGCAAAGTGGCTTCGCCTTCGGTTTCTCTGTCGTGGAATTACGACCAGTGCGGTCTCGCCTGGTTCAAAGAAATGGGCATCAGTGGCCAGGGAATGCGCCTCGGTGTCATTGCCCAGAATTATGCCTACGCTCACATCGCCCTCAAGGGCCGCGTTAAGACCGTGCAGGAATTCGGCCTGAAACCACCGGTGCCACAGCCTGCTTCTCAGCGCGCAGTCAACGACCTGCATCTGCTGCACCCGCTCGGTATTTTTGGTGGCTTCGACGAAGGCCGCTTTCATGGTCTGGCTCCTGAAGCCGAGATTTCTCTTGCGGTTCTTTCGGCCAAGCCGACCAAGGTCGACACCTTTCTTGAAGCTCTTGAATGGCTGATACAGCTGCCTGAACCGCCGCATGCAATTCTTATCTGTACCGATTTTTCTGGCACCGCACCGGTTGCAGTTGCCAGGGCACTTTTTGCCTGCCGCAACGCCGGCATCATCCCGATTATTGCTGCCGGTAATAATCCGAACAGCATTACCGGCCTGGCTGCCCTGCCCTGCTGTATTACCGTTGCCGCTACCGACCGCTGGAAACAGCGCGCCCTGTTTTCCGGGCAGGGCCCGGTGAATTTCGAAGGGCAAAAGATTATCAAGCCCGACTTTTGTGAACCTGGTTCGGCAGTAATGGGGCCGACCGATGCAAAAGACTACCGTCTTGGCAGCGGCACTCTTCAGGCGGCCGCCCATTTTGCCGGCATTTATCTGCTGACCCGCCAGGCTCTGCCCGACAGCGACCCCGAAATCATTCTGAATGCAATGCGCCTGACCGCCCAGGATATCGCCGATCAGGGTATTGATGATATGGTTGGCTACGGTCTGCCGATTCCGGCAGCTGCCGTGAATTACATCATGAACCCGCCCACCGGCAGCGGCAGCGCTCGCTGACCGTCATTCAGACAACGTCATATCTCGACTCCAGGTCTTTCTGTCCTGGTCTGTGTCACAAGAATTGCGCTGTTTCCGGCCCCTGTGAGGCCCGCACTCGCGCAAGCAGGCATAAAAAACAAACCGCCCATCGCTTTTAAACGATGGGCGGTTTTGTTTTTTATGGGTTTGTTTAGTTCTGAGTGTCGGCGACGATACGGCTGCCGCCTTCTTTCTGGGCTGCAAGCAGCAGCTTTTCGCCGGTTTCGATGAACTGGCCGATGGTCATGTTGATTTTGAACTGCACGAGGGCCAGAGTGACCTGAACCTTTTCTTCGGTTTCCTGGTGCTTGATGACCATGCTGCGGATATTTTCAATCACCTTTTCAGCCGCAGTCATGGCGCCTTCAATGGTGGTATCGGGCAGAATGATCGAGAATTTGTCACCTTCATAACGGCACGGCAGATCGTTGAATCTTATGATGCGCTTGATCAGTGAGCCGACTTTTACGAGAACCGCATCTTTAAAACCCTGGCCGTGTTTTTCGAGCAGTGATTCAAGGTTGTCGATGCCGGCCATGACGATTGAAAGCGGTGATTTGACGCGGCGAACCCTGGAGATTTCCTGGGAGAGGCGCATTTTGAAATAATGGTTGGTGTACAGGCGGGTCAGCCCATCGGTGATGCCGCGTTTGTAAAGATTGGCGTTCTTGATAGCGATGCCGAGCTGGCTGCAGAGAAGCTGGGCCAGTTCGAAATCACGTGCTGACAGCTGCCCGTTTCCGTCTTTATCAGAGAGGTTAACCAGGCCAAGAACTTCATCCTGAACGATTATCGGAATAACGGCAAAAGAATCGGAACCGTAATTGCGCGCTCTGGTGAAGGCAAAGCGCTCTTCGCACTTCACGTCAGGTACATACAGCGGTTCCATTTTCTGAATGACATGCTGCGAAACCGGCGATGACCAGAGGTCGAGGGTTGGCGGCAGACCGCGGTTGTTCTGGCAGATGTTATAGCGGTTTTCGGTCGGGTCGAAAACGGCCATCGAAAACTTCTGAATGTTCATGATACTGCGGAAAATGCCTTCGACAGTGAACGGCAGATTTTCGATCTCGAGTTCTGAGGAAATGGTCTGACTGGCTTCGCGTACTGAATCGAGCTCATTGATGCGCCTGTCGAGAGCTTCGTTAGCATCGCGCAGATTCTGCATCAGACGGAAAGTATTGATTGCCGACGAAATATTGCGCGAAATGGTCGTCAGCAGTTCGTTGTCGAACATTTCTTCTTCTTCTTTGCGGAAGCGGCTGCCGAGGATCAGCAGCCCCTGATTCTGGTTGTCGGTGCGCAGCACGTAAATATGTTCGATTTCGCCTTCTTTGAAGGTTTCTTTGAAGGCTGTAATTTCATTGCGGATAATGTCGGTGACTTCGCCGTCTTCTTTGATCGAAAGTTTCTCAAAGAGCTTCTGCGGGATCTTGACCTGCGGCAGTCTTGCATTGGCACGGAGTTTGATGTCGACAAGGCAGTCGAGACTTTCGTTGGCGTTTTCGAAAGTATAGATAGCCCCACGGGAAACGCCGAGGGTGCCGAGCAGAATGCGCAGCATCGAGCGCAGACCGGCCTGAAGGTTCTTGCTCTGGCAGAGAAACGAGCTGAGATCGATGAAGCTGCTGAGAATGTATTTGAGTCTTTCAATACGCTTATGTTCGCGCATCGTGTCGACTTCGGTCGGAGTTGCGGCGGCCAGGCGTTTTTTAACGAGATGAATCAGGGTGCCGGAGGGCGGAAAAGATGAAATTTCTGAGCCGTCCATCAGGCGTTCCATCAACATCAGGCCCCAGCCACGTTTATGTGAAGATTTGAGTTTCTTGCGGATATCCGGCTTTTCGACGACGGTCGGGTCAAAACCCTTGCCAAAATCGCGAATCTGAATCTGCATGAGATCTTCAGCGTAGGTCAGTGCTACATGAATATCGCGCTTACTGCCATCGGGAATATCTTTGGGGGCGTGTTCCTTTGCATTTATCAGGCCCTCAATAAAAGCAAGGCGCATTTCATCGATGGTTTCGGCGGCAAAACCACACTTTTTGGCAAACATGTCAAGATATTCGCAGGCTTCAAGTTCAGAATCCTTTTCATTAGCGAGCTTGAAGAACAGGTGTGAGACCATTGACGGCAAAGGAAGCCTCCTTAAATACCTCTCAGACATTGAGGGACTAGCAACTGACCATAGTATTTTATGTCTCAGAAGGCTCCCTGTCAAGAAACATTAGCAATTTTGCCCGATTGGTGAAAGGGGTTAACAAAACAGGGATATCCGCCGATAAAGGCACCGTCAGAATTAACTTTACAGGAGAAATTATCTTTTATGGATGAAGTCCCAGTTGCCAACAACAACCCTGTAAACTTAATTATCAAGAAACCGGAAAGCGCCCCCCGGAAAACAAGAAAAGACCGCATTAAAGACAGTCTCAAAAACTTCTTTATCATGCTGCCGCTTGCACTGCTGGTGGTTGCTCAGTTTTACTTTCTTGGTAAAAGTTTCGGGGAATTCACGACCTTTCCAGTAACGACGATCGCCTCGTACATTTTTGCTGGTTCGATTCTGCTGATGCTTCTGTTTGCGCAGATGCTGATGCGCTCGATCATTTACTCAACCCTGGCTGGTGTTGCCCTGATCGCCGGCTTCTATGGTGCCTGGTTCGGCGATTTTATCGCACCGATGACCACTAACTTCAATGGTATCGGTGACATTCTCAAATCTGCACTGAGTCGCAGAGATATTCCCTATAACCTTCTGATGACCGGAGCAATGACCGGTATTCTCGCTCTCGTTGCCTTTGTTCAGTTCTTTGTCTCTCTGATCGTGAAATCATTTTTTGAAATGTTGTTCGGCAAAGAATGGGGCGATGGTCGGCTTGTGGGTTTTATCGGAGCAATAGCTCTGCTGGCTGGCATTCAGATCGGCTTTATGTCATATGCCAGCATGTCTTCGAAGAATCAGGAAAAAATCGTCTGGTCGCATGAAGTTAAATACCAGCCGGTAGAAAAATTTATCACCAGAGTGCCCGGTTGCCATATTGTCGGCAAAGACCGCATCTGGGCTATTGAAGGCGATAATGCCGTATCGCTCGATGCTAAAAATGGCAGACAGCTCGAAAGCAAAAAGTTTAAACCGGCAGTGGTTCACAAAGGCTTTCTGTTAGCCGATTCGCCTGTTTTTGCCGGCACAGATGGTTTATACGGCTTTACCAGCGAATTGACGGCCAGCACCTGGAAAACCCCTTATCCGGCAAGTTTCCCTGGTCTGGAACTCTCAGAAGAAAAGAAAGACCTGTTTTCCAATGTTCCGATTACCACCAGAACTCTCTCCGGCGGCAAAAAAATGCTGGTCGTCTATGACTTCGGCTTTGCCGGCGTCTACAACCTTGAAGATGGCAGTCAGCTCTGGTTCAAACCCCTCGACCTGCAGATCAAGGTTAACCGTGTTTTCCCTGAAATGTATCTTGAAGACGGTTACTTCATGGATGCCGGCGATCGCCTGATTTTCAGCTGCCATAACGGCCTGGTAAAATGTCTGAGCCTCAGCACCGGTGAGCTGCTCTGGAATTACCAGCATGGCACTCCGAAAATCAGCGGTAAATCACAGCGTGCTTTCCTGTCGCCAAACGGCAATGAACGGGTCGTTCTCTCTTTCAGATCGGGCGAGATCATCACCCTGGCTCTTAATGACGGCAGAAAGATTTATCAGGCAGTCAACCCGGCATTTGTTCCGTCGGCACCGCCGGTTACCAGAGATCTGCAGGCGATGTTTCTTACCGACGAAGGCATTTTTTATCAGATCGAGCTTGACGGAAACGTGACGATTTTCAGCGTTAATACCCTGCCCCGTCGTTCCGAATTCCTGCCGGTGGTTCACAGCCTTGCAGACGGAATTGTCGCGCACCGCGACGAAGTTCTTTTCGTTGACACCGTCGAACGCAAAGTCAATCGGATCTTCAAGGTCGACAAGCGGATTTTCGTAACCAGACCGATTGTTGTCGATAAAGTTCTTTATATCGGCACTCAGGACGGCTGGGTTCACTGCCTGCATATCGGCAGCAAACACGAGAAATGGCGCGTGCATGTCGGCGGCGAGCTGCAGGAAGACTCACTGCTTCTGCTCGACGACAGTCTGCTGGTCAGAACCAGATCAGGCTCTCTCTACCGGGTTAATCGAAGCTTTTAATTCGCTTTTTTCTCGCCGGCCTTTGAGGCGGTTTTTTCGAGATGACGCTCGCAGTAGGCAATACGCTCTTCTGCGAGCTTTTTCATTGTGGCATCGGGTGAAGTTTCAAGAAACTTGCGATAATTGATGACCGCATCGGCAAAGTTGCCGGTGAAACCGTAGACTGAAGCCAGGTTATAGTAAGGATCAGAAAATTCAGGCTCAAAAAGAATCGCCTTTTTGTAATATTCGATGGCGTCTTTGTTTTTATCGAGCTGATAATAGGCAATGCCGAGGTTGTTGCAGATTTTGCCGGATCTGGGTGCGATTTTCAGGGCGTTTTTCCAGGATTCGAGAGCTTCCTCGATACGACCAAGCTTGAATTGGCAGTTGCCGACGTTGTTGAGAATCTCGGCATTCTGTGGTGCTTTCTGCAGGGCCAGCTGGTTCTTTTCAAGAGCCTGGGCATATTTTTTCTTTTCGTAAAGCCTGATAGCTTCGTTATAAAGCTCTTCAGCGGTGCCACTCACTTCAACAATCTCAGCCGGCTTGGTTTTTGGCACGGGCGGCTTTTCGAGCCCTTTTTCGCCCCCCTTTTTACCATCGAGCTTGATTTCTTTTTTAGTTGTTTTTTCCTCAGTTTTTTTTGCGGTCTCGGTCTTTTTATCGTCTTTTTTTATTTCAGGAGTCGCCGAGGCAGTCTTCTCTTCTGCAGGTTTACCAGATTTGTCGGGGGTCTGCTCGACGAGAGTCTTGTAGAGCCAGCCTTCAAGACCGTCTGAGAAAGAAACTTTGAGCCAGTTTTTTTCTTCAAAAAGAATCTTGTAACTGTCACCACGCATTTTTTTGCCAATGATCGGCGAATTGAACTTGTTTTCCTTACGCAGATTAATGTAGCTGCCCTTGACGACGCCTTCGCGGGCCGGGGCTGCAAAAAGCGGCATAGCGACGGTAAGGGCACCGGCAACCAGCAGAATCTTGAGTGAATTTCTGATCATTCTTGCCTCCAGTAATATCAAGGGTGACAATATACCTTTATGAACTGCGCCTGTCAATTGAGCTGATTAGGCAACATTTACCCTCAGAGTAACAGTAGTCGGGCCTGAAATCGTTACCTGCAGCCGATCACCATGGGTGACCGGGCCGATGCCTTCGGGAGTGCCGGTCAGAATCAGGTCACCTGGTTCGAGGGTCATGCATGCCGAAATATCGGCAATCAGTTCGGCAAAGCCAAAAACCATGGCCTTCAGGCTGCTCTGTTGCACGACAATATCGTTTTTGCGGGTTTCGATAGCACCTGTGGCCCATTCCGGGGAAAAGGGCGCAACCAGCCCGGCAAGCGGCAGAAAGGTGTCAAAGCCTTTCGCCCGTGTCCACTGCCCGTCAGATTTCTGCAGGTCTCTGGCAGTCATGTCGAGGCAGGCGGTAACGCCGCCGATGTGATCGAGAGCCTCTGCTGCCGTAACTTTTCTGGCCCGGCGGCAGATGATCAGTGCCAGTTCGCCTTCATAATCGATGCGGCCGGCATTTGCAGGCAGAATGATGCTGCCGCCTTCACCAATGATTGAACTTGGCGGCTTGCTGAACCACAGCGGCCGGTCAGGAACATCGTTACCCATTTCCTGGGCATGTTTGCGATAGTTTCTGCCAACGCAGAGAATTTTACTGCCGCTGAAAGGCGGCAGGGCATCGTCAGGCAGCGCCGGAGAAGGGTCTGCGCTGCCGGTTTTGCTTTTGTGCGCCTGGCAGACGCCATCGTTAAATTGCATGGAACGGCATGACTGCCAGTTTTTTGTCGACACTGAATAGTGGTTCCAGCCGCTCGAATTCAGGTAAAACATTCTTCCTCCTGTTTCTGATAAGCAAAAGCAGCCGCATGGCGGCTGCTTTGCCTGTTGATCAAGCTGGTCAGATCAGGCGATAGCCTGCTGTTTGGCGTAAGAGAGGCGCCCGCCGGCCTTGAGAATTACCATGTCTTCATCGCTCAGGGTATGAACGATCGGCATTTTATGGCCTTTGCTGACGTTTTCGAGAACCAGTTCGCCGTTGAGGCTGTCGACATTGATCTTCAGTTCGTCGCCGACTTCGATTTTGTCGTAGTCAGCCGGATTTTTGAAGGTAGCCGGCAGAATTCCGAAGTTTACGAGATTGGCGAGGTGAATGCGGGCGAAGCTTTTGCAGATGACCGCTTCGACGCCGAGATACATCGGGCAGAGGGCGGCATGCTCGCGTGAGCTGCCCTGACCGTAGTTTTCGCCACCGATGATGACACTGCGCTTCATTTCGACGGCTCGTTTGTAGAACTGCGTGTCAACGCCTTCGAATACGTGTTTGGCGTATTCAGGCACGTTCGAGCGCAGCGGCAGATATTTGCCGGCCGGCATGATATGGTCGGTGGTGATATTGTCGCCGACTTTGATAACCGCTTTGGCGACAATTTCGCGACCCATTTTTTCTTTTATCGGCAGAGCAGCGATATTCGGGCCTCTGACGATTTCGACCTTGCTGCCGTCTTTGCCCGGGAAAATGAACATGCTGTCATCGATGGTGAATTTTTCGGGCATTTTGACTTCGGGGTATTTACCCCATTTACGCGGGTCGGTGAATTTGCCTTCGACCGAGGCGACGGCTGCCACTTCGGGGCTGACCAGATAAACCTGGGCAGAATCAGTGCCTGAGCGTTTTTCGAAGTTGCGGTTCGAGGTTCTCAGAGCCACGGCGTCTGATTTCGGGGCGAACCCCATGCCGATGCAGGGGCCACAGGCGTTTTCGAGAAGGCGGGCGCCGGCAGCGACCAGGTCAGAAAGTTTCCCTTCGTCGGCGAGCATGCGCAGAACCTGGCGTGAGCCCGGTGCAATGCCCAGTGACAGGCGCGGATGCACAGTTTTGCCTTTGAGAATCATGGCGGCACGGGTAAGGTCGGTATAGCTTGAGTTGGTGCAGCTGCCGATCATAACCTGGTCGACCATCAGGTGTTCGAGTTCAGAGATCGGCTTGACGATATCGGGCATGTGCGGGCAGGCTGCCAGCGGCTCGATTTTGCTCAGGTCAAGATCGATTACGCGATCGTAGGTGGCGTCGGCATCGGCTTTGAGTTCGATCCAGTCTGCTTCGCGGCCCTGGGCCTTGAGAAATCTCTTCGTTTCGCCGTCGCTCGGGAAAACTGAAGTGGTGGCACCGAGTTCAGCGCCCATGTTGGTGATGGTGGCGCGCTCGGGAACGGTAAGTGTATCGACGCCCGGGCCGGCGTATTCATAAACGTAGCCCACCCCGCCCTTGACCGTTTCACGGCGCAGGATTTCGAGAATGACGTCTTTGGCGGCAACCCAGGGCTGCAGCTTGCCGGTCAGGTTGACTTTAACGACCATCGGCATTTTAAGATTGAAGGGCTGCCCGGCCATGGCCATGGCCACGTCGAGACCACCGGCACCAATGGCCAGCATGCCGATGCCGCCGCAGGTCGGGGTGTGGCTGTCTGAACCGATAAGGGTTTTGCCGGGTTTGCCGAAACGTTCGAGGTGAACCTGGTGGCAGATGCCGTTGCCGGGTCGTGAAAAAACGATGCCGAACTTGTCGGCGATGGTCTGCAGGAAAATATGATCGTCGGGATTTTTAAAATCCATCTGAGAGGTGTTGTGATCAACATAGCTGACGGAAAGCTCAGTTCTGACACGGGGCACGCCGAGTGCTTCGAACTGCAGATAAGCCATGGTGCCGGTGGCATCCTGGGTCAGAGTCTGATCCATTTTGATGTTGATCGGGCTTTTGGCGGTCATTTCGCCACTGACGAGATGCTGTTTGATGATTTTCTGGGTAATATTCAGGGCCATTCTCTTCTCCTTGAACTCGCACATGCAGATGTATTTTATTCCCCGGGGCACGGGGTATTTAACCGATGATAAATCAGAGACTCTGCGTGAACAGCGAAACCTACTTCAATTCAGGCGTTTCACTGGCGACGGGCACAACCACATCTTTCCTGAACTGCAGGTCTTTGAGCGGGATATCGACGATCAGATCTTCATTGCCGTCGAGTTCTGCCGGTTCAAGCGGGTCACGACCACGCGAGAGGACCTTGACCAGTTCTATCGTGTTGTGGTCTGGGCAGTTGCCGGGTTCATCCTGTTCGTAGCCGCATTCGGGGCAGCGAAAAATATCGGGCAGATAGGTCATGGCCTTTTCTGCATCTTTCAGGAACATGGAGTCTTCGTCTTCCTGCACCTGAGTTTTTTTCTTGTCGGTTGCGGTCTTTTTCTTGCGGGTGCCGCTTTTGCTGCTTTCACCGGTTTTGGGTGCGGCCTGCAGTGTGGCCGGGGCGGTCAGCGGCAGGCTGTCGAAATAAGAAAACCCTGCCCCCATAAGGGCGAGCAGGGTCAGAATTCTAAGTTTTCTGTCTTTAAGAGAAAACAAGCTGTTGTCTCTCAGTCGTTTTCTTTGATGATCTGCATGACTTCTGCCGCATCTTTGGCCTGAAGCAGAGAGTTTTTGAAATCATCGCTGCGCAGCAGGCGGGAAATCTTGGCAAGAAGCTTCAGATACGGGCCGCCGGAAGAAATCGGCGCAAGCAGCATAAACACCAGGTTTACCGGTGCATTGTCGATGGCCTTGAAATCAATACCGGCTTCTGATCTGAAAAAAGCGACGGTAAGATCTTTAATGGCGCTTGAACGCGCATGCGGCATGGCAATGCCGCCGCCAACGCCGGTTGTACCGAGTTTTTCTCTTTCAAAGAGAGCGTCTTTGAGGGCAGCTGGTTCTTTTATTGAACCGGTTTTCTGCAGTGATGAAATGAATTTTTCAATGGCCTGATCTTTGTTTTCTGCTTCGAAATTCAGGAAAACCTGGTTTTCCTTGAGCACATCTACCAATTGCATGACATTGCCCTCCGATGGGTGAGGTTATATAGCTAGATTATACGAACAGCATTTTCTGAATGCAATCTCTTTTTCGTAAATTATCAAATTTATTGTGCATTAACAAGCAGCAGGTTAACTGTCTGCCCGCGAATAATTCTCAGAACCGCCCGGCCTTCTTTTGCCATCTGGGCCATAGCCTCTTCAAAAGCGGTTTCGTCAAGAGTCAGGGTGCGGTTGACCTGGTGAATGACATCGCCCGGGCGCAGGCCCGCCCGTTCCGCCGACGAACCAGCCGCAACCGAAGTAATGACACAGCCCTCGTCAACGTAAAGATCATATTTTCTCACCAGCTCGCCGGTGATTTTGCTGACCGTAACGCCGAGAGGAGTCTTCGCAGCGGGGTTTTCATTGAATTCGACCTCGGCGATACCTTCCTTGCCCTTGCGAAAGATTTTGATGCTGGCTTTATCACCGACGCGGTGTTCGTCGATTCCTTCCTGAAAGTCGCTGGTATTAAGGATTTTTTTGCCATCGATCTCGAGAATCACATCGCCGGGCACCAGTTGAGCTTTTTCTGCTGATGAATTACGGGCGACATCAGTAATCAGTACCCCTTCTTCGGGAATTTCGAAGTATTTGGCAAGGTCTGGCGTAATGCGCTGCACCGTTACTCCCATAAAAGCCTTTTTTACTTTTCCGTATGCCATCAGATCGCCAACGATGCGCTTGGCGCGGTTAACCGGTATGGCAAAGCCGATGCCCTGCCCATAAGGAATGATAGCCGTGTTGATGCCGATCAGTTCGCCGCGTGAATTGATGAGGGCCCCGCCGGAATTGCCGGGGTTGATCGATGCGTCGGTCTGAATGAGATCTTTGTAAGACCGGTTGCGGTCAACCGAAAGATCGCGGTTGATCGCTGAGATAACGCCGGTGGTAACGGTCATTCCGAGGCCGAATGGGTTGCCGATCGCGATAACCCATTCGCCAACCCGCATGGTTGAAGAATCGCCAATGGGTATGTGTGGCAGTGCCGTGTCTGCTTCGATTTTGAGCACTGCCAGGTCGGTAAGCGTATCTTTGCCAATAATTGTAGCCTTGAGGCTTTTGCCGTTGTTAAGTTTAACCTGAATTTCATCGGCGTCGGCGATGACGTGCTCATTGGTGAGAAGATGCCCTTCTGGGCTGATCAAAACGCCTGAACCACTGCCGCGTTTCGGAATAACGTTGTTTTGGCCCGTAAAGTCGTCATCGAAAAGGTGTCCGAAGAATTGGTCAAAGAACGGGTCGCCAGAACCGGCGCGACGCCGGGCTTTTACGTACTGAACCGATTCGATGGCTACAACCGCCGGGCTCACCTTTTCAGCGATATCGGCAACGAGTGAAGTGCCAAAAAGCTCTGTCGGTGCAGCATTAGCGACATTCGGGCCCAGAGAAAAAATAATGGCGAAACACAAAGATACCGCAAAAAAAGCTTTTCTACGGATCATCGTTCCCTCCAGAGATTGGTGTTGTCATTGACGAGCTCAATCGAAGGCAGCACGGCGTTTTCAGAGCCTGGCCCCTGCGGGTGAGCACGGTTGAATGCTTCAAGGCGCGCAAGAAATTCTTTTACTTCAGCACCAGAAACATGCTCGAGCGAATCGGGGTCGACGGGCGGCACTTCTGCAAGCCGCACCGACTGATTTTTTGCGCGGGCGGCATAAGCCTGCACTGCTGCGCTGCCCTTTTCCGGCTCGTGATTTATCTGAATGAGAAAAATGAACATCAACAGGCATGCGGCTGGCACCGCAAGCTCGAGCGGTTGCAGAAACCGGTCTAAAAGCCAGGCAAGCAGGCCTTCGTCGGCTGATCCGGAAGCAGTTTCACTGCTGTTATTGGCCAGCGACTGCATGATGTTTTCATGCAGAGCGGCCGGATAAGGCGGCGGCGGTGTCTCGGCGAGTCTTTCGAGCATTTCGGTATGAAATTTGATATCTGACGAACAGTCGGGGCATCTGCTGGCATGCATCAATATATCCTGCCAGCGGGCTGAATCTTCGGGCAGGTTCTGATCAAGAGCATCCAGATAACGATTGCATTTTTTCATTCGAGTCTCCCATACACATAAGCCTGAAGCGATTCCTGTAATATCCGTCGGCCGCGGTTGATGCGTGATTTAACGGTTCCGACGGGGATCTCAAGAACTTCTGAAATCTTTTCAAGAGGAAGCCCTTCAATATCTTTGAGAATCACCGGCATACGATAGGTTTCGGGCAGCCTGGCCACCTTTTCGGCGACGATCTGCTGATTCATCTGGCGGATTTCATTGTCGAGAACTTCATCTTCTGGCGATGTAGCGGTGAATGATTCCCACCAGTGCATCATTGTCTGCAGCAGGCCTTCTTTTTCGCGTTTGCGCTTATCTGCAAGACTTATGCAGGTATTGGCTGCAATGCGGTATATCCAGGTCTTCAGTGAAGATCGCCCTTCAAACCTGCCTATTGCCCTGAATATTTTGATAAATACCTCCTGAGCGGCATCCATCGCTTCATTTTCATCGGCAAAGAAGCGGTAACAGATGCGATAAACAGTTTTTTCATAGGTAGACACCAGCTTGGCCGCAGCTTTCTGATCACCGCGCCTGATGTCTGCGAGCAACTGTTCATCGCCCGTGACTTCAATAGCTTTAGACTGGGGAGTTCCGTTCTGGGTTCCAGAATTTTTCATGGCTTACCAATGAAAAAATGGCATTTTTTTGTATACCCTGCTGGTTTTTTCAGGGTGTATTCCGACCTGAAAAGTCTGCTCATGGGATTTTTGACGACCATGCAGGGCACCGGGAGAATATAATCTGACAGTGATGAAATAATAACCGACCGGCATTTCGATCTCGGGAAAATAGAAAATCCGGCGGTTTCTTTCGCTGACAACTTCGTCAAAGTCATGGTTGAGAGACGCGAGGCGCTTGTCGCCAAGCCAGAGTTCAACCCGATCGGCAAGCTGTGAGATGCGTTTCGGGTTTTCGCCGCCAAACGATTCGATAGTTATTGAAAGGCGCCCGGTACCGGTTACCGGGTCTGGAATTTCAACCAGGTCTGTCGACTTTGGCTCCGACTCACGTAAAAATGCCGGGGTGAGCTCGCTTGGAGTTGCTATCTGCCCTGAAACAGGCAATGATGCCAGACAAAGGCTTAACAGCAGCAGAATTTGTGGGTGACGCACTCGCATTTTTCAGGCAGCCGTGCTGGCGGTTACATTGAGTTTCGTGGCATCGGCCGGACCTTTGATGAAAAGATCCTTGTATTCGAGCAGATTGACTTCGACTCTTTCTTTTATGCGCCGGCCTGAAGAGTCGGCCACAATTTTTATTACCGGTCTGATAACCGAGGTCGGATTGTTTTTGAGAACCAGGGCGATCGAGCCGTCATTGAGACTGACAAGGCTGCCGGCCGGGTAAAGCGAGAATTTGCGGATGAAAGCGCCAAGAACCGCCGGGTCGAAGTGGTTGTCCATGCCGGCTGTGAGAATCTTCATCGCTTCATAAGGGGTCATGGCGATACGATAAGGACGATCGGTGGTCAGTGCGTCATAAACGTCGGCAACGGCACAGATGCGGGCAAAGAGAGAGATCTCGGTGCCTTTCAGTTTGCGCGGGTACCCCCCGCCCTGAAATTTTTCGTGGTGCTGCAGGGCGACCATTCTTGCCCTTTCACTGACGCCCTTCGATTTTGCCAGAATTTCGTAGCCGTAATTCGGATGTGAACGCATTTCGGCGAATTCCTGATCGGTCAATTTGCCGTCTTTATTAAGAATGCTCAGCGGGATCTTTAGTTTGCCGACGTCGTGCAGCATGCCGCCGGTGCCAAGGTCTTCGAGATCGGCTTTTTGCAGACCGAGCGCCTGACCGATCATCAGAGAGATGGTTGCGACGTTGATATTGTGAGTGAAGGTATAGTCGTCGAAAGATTTGATATCCATCAGGTTCATGATGGCGTCAGGCTGCTGCAGAACTTCTTCGACAAGGGTGTGCGAGACTTCCTGGGTCTGTTTTACATCTATGCCGTGACCGGCGCGAACCTGATGAATGACATCGGAAACAGCCTTGAAAGCGACAACCTGCGTTTTTTTGCTGATGATAACCTTTTCACCGGTGGTGATGGTCTTCATTTCCGGGAATTTTTCGAAAAGCAGATCGAAATTTCTCGCAACTCCCGATACGCTTTCTACATCGGAGATATCGGTGATCTGAAAGTCGTTGACGATATATTCCTTGCCGTCGGTGGTTCGCAGGTAGAGGTCTTTTCTGATCATCAACGCCTCGACGTCGTATTCGCAGACCAGACCTTTGAAAATGAAACGCGACGGCATCTGCTTGTTGCCGATGCGGTCGCCGGGCAGCCAGACAAACTCCTTGCAGGAGCCGATATAGCTGTAGCCGGTGAAAATGGTGATATCTGTAAGTTTTTTGGTTTCGGCCATAAATAAAGAACCACCTTTGCAGGTGGTTCATTATAACATGTTAAAAGATTAAAATAACAGAATCATTTTTTCAGCATCTGAACAAGTTCAGATCTGATTGCACCAGAATTGTGCGCATCTTCGAACAGAACGCGGTTGCGGGCGAAAGACATGGCAAGTGAAGCCTGTGGAACACTTTTTACTGCTTCAAGGGCTGAGCTGTTGCCATTTTTCATGTCTTCGACGACGAGAGAGGCGGCGCGCTGGCTGATTTTTTCGAGCTGTTTGAGAGCTTCATTGCGCATGCCGATATTGTTTTCATTGCCGAAAAGGTCAACGATGTCAGCAATGGCTTTGAGGCTGCCGGTCAGGTCGAGGGCATTAACGATTTCTTCGCGGCCATCGGGATTAACCAGACCATAGGTGCCGGCTTTGTCGATCAGATAGAGGGCAGCCGGAACGTTGAGACCGGTGAAAGTGTCAATCTGACTGGCGTTAGGAACAAAGGTGTTGCACAGTTCGAAAGTGAATGACAGCATTTTCCGGTCACCGTAAAAATAATCATCGCTGTCGCCCATGGCCGGGTAAAGCTCGGCACTGTTCTTGGGTTCATAACCATTGAATTTGGCCATTTCGCCGGCCATTTTCACAAAGATCTTTGAATCCGGGTTCGGGATGTTGTAACCATAACCGAACGGATAAAGAACCAGTTCTGAATAGGTATGGAAAGAAATACTGGCCTGAAATTTTTCGCGGATAGCGAAATCGCGCATGGCGCATGATTCCGGTTCGCTGAACGGACCAGTGCCATGGTAGGTATCGGAGCTGCCGGAACTGCTGGCGCCAACATTGCCCCACTGATAACCATAGTTTCGGTTCAGGTCGACGCCGTAGGAACCATTGCCGTTATTGCGGCGATTTTTGCGCCACATGCGGCTCTTTTCCATGCTGTAGGTAACGCCATCGGGGTTAACCATCGGCACGATCCAGATTTCGCGGTTATTGACGAGTTGCTTGATTTCTTCGTTGCCTTCGTATTCTTCAAGCAGTCGTTTGGCAGTGGCCATCGGCACTTCGACTGAGGGCCATTCTCTTGCATGGTGCGCACCCATAAGCAGGGCTGCTGGTTCGGGTTCGTTGACTTCTGGGTTGTCGCTGATCTTGAGCGCCCAGATGTCGCGACCTTCATGGCTTTTGCCGATCGATTCGAGACGGCAGATGCCGGCAAATTTTTCTTGCCATTCGTTGAGCTTTTTAACCATGGTGTCATAGGTATAATAAGCGTTATTTTTGGTCTGAGTCTTCTTTACATTTTTTATATATTCGTCAAGATCTCTGACCAGGACTTTGACGGTATGGCCCTTTTTGACAAAGGCGCTGATTTCGGGACCTTCGAGAACCATTTCAGCATAACCGCGGCCAACGCTGGGAATATCATAGCCTTCGGCGGCCAGCTGGCTTATCTGTGCCGGTTTTAAATTAGAAACCCGCACCAGACTCTTGGTGTTTGCCATGGCTGCTGAAGCAAAAAACAGGGAAATACCGCAGACAATAGAAAAAACTTTACGCCTCATACTGTGATTCTCCTTGTGAAGGCGACGACGAAAGATGGAAAAATACTGAATACTATGAGAGAAATTTTACTCCCGGGTTGTACATGTGTCAAGGATATGGCAATAAAAAAAGCTGTGCACCGAAAAAATGCACAGCTTTTTTTATTTACAGTCAGGGTACATTGGTTTTAATAAGCTTGTCTGGCGCTACCTTGGGGCCCTTGAGAATATTTGAGAACGAAGTGTCATTAGGATCGACTTCTTCGCCACCCCTGGAGACCGCATCCGGTGCGGTGGGTTTTTTGCCGTCTTTTTTGTCGGGGGTTTTGCCAGTGCCGCCCCCTGCCCTGGTAATGAGAGCTTTCTTTTTGTCGGGGTCATTTTCGTTGGCGATGGCTTTCATGTCATCTTTATCGGGAATAACGATTACCGTGCCATTGAGAATGGTTCTCGGATTATCGATATTATTCACTTCGAGAAGAATCGGGTAGAGCGTCGGGTCACCGTAGTGTCTGGCGGCGAGTTCCCAGAGGGTGTCGCCTTCGCGGATGGTATGGGTGGTGGCTGCCGCCACCGCAGAGGCCATCAGGCCGACCAAGGCGATTGTCAGAATTGTTGAACTCTTTTTCATGTGGTTCCTCCTGCGCCCTGGCGGGCTTTGTTCCAGAATTTTTCTTCGTCGCTGAGAGAGTCGGTAAAAAATCGCGGGTACATTACGGCCCGCAGTTCGATTTTGTTGCCCTTGTCATTCTGACTGCGGGTTTCCTGTTCGAGGTCGCTGTCGACGACAATTTTAACGGTAATCAACCGGCTTTTATCTTCGCCGGCCTCTTCAACTTTAAAATCGCTGACGCTGGTCATGCTTATTATGCGGGTTTTGCCGCCGGCAACGCTTCTTTCAACCGAGTTATCTTTAAAGGTATATTTAACCATGCGCCTTTCGCCCTCATCAGTTATGCAGAACGTCAGGCTCTGCCCTTCGATTTTCGGTTTTTCTTCGTCTTTCTGCGGGATGAGGGCAAGTCTGACATCGGCCTTGAGGCGCTCAAGAATGAGGCTGGCGGCTCTGAGGTTGGTAAGTTTCGTCTGACTTTTGAAAAACTGCGAGAAAGTGCCGGTCATGAGCTTATAGGCAACGGTCGACACCATCGAAATGACGGCAAGCATGACCATTATTTCTATCAGAGTGAAAGCTTTTCTTTTCATGTTACTCGACCACCATTGAAAAAAGAGTTACATCATCGTTACCACCGCCGGTGGTGCGCGGAAAGGTAACGGTAACGGCAATCAGATAATTGGGAACCGAGCGGCGCTGGTGGATCAGGTCGCTGAGCCAGCCGACAAGACCGAGAGGGCCACGGGTGTCGCGGCCCTTGAATCTGGTAAGTTCGAGTTTGCGGGCAAATGGTTTCTCGGTTGGTGGTGGCGCGGTCAGGCCAATTTTTTCAAAAAAGGCTTTTATTTCAGAATCGTTGTTGAGCTTGATCTTATCGGATTTGCCGCCGGCCTGCTCGATCTGGTAGAAGCGCAGATCGCGGACAAAATTAACCAGATCGGATGCGTAATTGGTACCGGTGACTTCGTAAACATTGTTTACTGTACCCTGACTGCCGAAACGGAAAAGATTGTAAATCGGCAGAAAAGCGAAGCTGAGAAAAATCAGCGCAATCATTACTTCTACTAGTGAAAATGCCTTTTTCTGCATGCTTACCTGCCGTCGCCAAGAGGCTCTTCAGTGAATGGGTTGGTTATATGGTCGACTGTATCTACCGGTTCAACAGAGTCAGCAGTAATCGTCGAGGTTGCGGCAGCGGTTTCGGATGCCAGAACTGCTGCTGCAGTCGCCGTGGTATCGATAACGACAGTTGCAGATGCAGCAGGTTCTTCGACAGCCGCTGAAGCTGTGGCGGCGGTGCGTGCCGGTTCGGTGGCGGCAGGGTCATTGCCGGCCGAAAAGGTCTGACTGGCAGCGACGGTTTTTGCTGAGCTGCGGAAATTAACCATGCCGGCCGAAAGTTCTATTTTTTCGCCATTAACGAGAATCTGCAGACCATTCCCTTTAACCAGGCTGAGTTCTATATCAGCATCTTCAAATACCGGCACGGTATTTTCGAGTTTTACGGTTGCAATACCCTGCATGCTGAATTCAGCCGGCGATTGCCGGCGGGCGACGAAGAGAAAGTCGCCATTGAGCTGGTGAGCGCAGCAGGAACTGAGGGGAAATACCCGATCAGCGGCAACACTCATGCCATCGACGGTTGCATCGCTGTTGAGGGCTTGAAAGCTTACGCTGTCTGCAGTTCCGTGATATTTGCGTTCAGCCGGAATCATCGTGATGGCAACCAGCAGAATCAGACCAATGGCGAGAGCCGGCAGCAGAATTCTCTGCCAGAAAGGCCTGGGGACTGGTGCCGCTTCGACCACCGGGTTACTGCGAATCTGACTCATTATGCGTTCATTCACCCGATGCCGGGCAAACACGGAATTGACACCTTCGCGCAGCAGATGGTCATCTTCAGACATGCTGCTGACTTCACGACTGCAGGTCTGGCATGTTTTAAGATGGACACTGATTTCGGCAAGCTCTGCTTTATCGAGTTCGCCGTCTGCGAAGGCCATCAGTATTTCTTTTTCAGGACATTTCTTCATAGGTTTCTCTCTTCTCCCGGAGGACGCCACGAGCCTTGAAAATTCTGTTTTTTACCGTCTGTAACGGCAGGTTCAGAATTTCGGCGATCTCCTGGTATGGGAGTTCGTTTACAACCCTTAACAGAAACGGAGTGCGCAGGTCTTCTGACAACTCCTGAATCATGTTCACGATCTGTCGAAATCTTTCACGCCTGATGATAATTTCGGGTGGATGGGCGTTTGTCTCCTTTAAGCTGTCAGAAAGCAGAACATCGGTTACCAGATCGGTCGAAGCAATGTTTCGGCCAGCTTTTCTTCGCGAATCGATGAGCAGATTGCGGGAAATCGTTACCAGCCAGCCGGCAAATTTTCTTTCGCAGTCATAAGAAGCAAGGTGCCGGAAAGCTTTAACGAAAGTATCCTGAACGATGTCTTCGACCTCCTGAATATCATTCAATCGCGACAACAGATAGCTGAAAACCAGTTTCTCGTAACGTTCGACGAGCTCTGAGAACAATTCGATTTCGCCGGCGAGAACCTTCTTTACCAGCTCGATATCGCTCATTTCATGCTTGTTCATTCAATTAATACCGACATCTTTGCAAAAAGTTTTTATTCTTCTGTAATTATTTCAAGATCACGCGGGCCCATTGCCAGGCCGTAGAAATCCGGCGTCGACATATCTCTGCCGCCTGAAATCTCTGCCGGATCAAAGCCCCATTCGATTATACAGCCATTCTTGACCAGGTCTTCGATATTATCGCTGGCAATGCCACCGACGATGTGCATTGGTTTGCCGATATTCACCCGGCCATTGCCGTTGTTGACACTGACAAAGAAGCCATGAATCTGTGGCAGTGGCCCCGAACCGGATTTGCCGGCTGAAATGGTGATTCCCTTGTCGGCGACTATGGTGAGATAACCGAAGGCATCAGGATTGTCGGGGGTGGTAGTGGCATAGGGATTGGTGATCGGAGCCTGGATGTCGACTTTGCCAGAACAGAGGATGACGCCGCCCTTGGCCACTTCGACCGGTTCGTCAATGACCAGATCGCCGTCAAAACTGATGATCTGATTAAGATAAAGCAATTTTTTGCCTTTTTCTTCGATAATAAAATGGTTATTGAAAAAGTCTGATTTGCTCAGATAGGTCGGCTTTCCCTCTTCACCGGGGAGTGCATAGCTGACCCGGTCTTTGAGATAACCGTCACCTGGTTCAAGCTGCCTGATGTTACCGTTGTAATAAATTTCTTTATCGTTTTTGAATTCGTAATCAGGTTTGCAGATCGCTTCGGGCCCACCGTCGATATAGCCATTTTTCGGAACGACATCGGCCCAGGGCCGGTCGGGCCCACCCGGGTCACAGATGTTATGCAGACCGGTAATATATGGTTCCCAGTCACGAATTTCGGGGTCGAGGCCACAAAGCGGCGGGGTCAGGTCAGGCAGACCGATCTGGTATTCGGTTGCCTTGACCTTGGCGTTGAAGGAGCTGATAAAGGTCTGAATAAAGCTTTCATCGGCGGTCTGACCGGGAAGATCTTTATACCATTCATATATTTCTTCGCCGACAAAGCTTTCGACAGACGAGTTATTGGTGAAGGCGCGCATCGGGTACACCCTCGCGGATTCACTGAAGTAGAAAGCGAAAGTACGTACAAAACGGCGTTTGATTTTTCCGAAAACGAGGGTTGGTGTACACATGGCCGGAGTGCCGAACAGGTGCATCGAATTGCCGCGGTTGATATCTTCGTTGTTCATGCGTGCTTTGTACATATTGAGGGCGGTTTTGAAGAGATAATTGTCTCGGAACGGGATTTCCCAGAGACCGCGGTAATAGCCATAATCAACGAAGGCAAGCATGACGCGGCTGGCGTCGGCGGTTATTTCGTTGCCAGGAATCTGGGTGTTCAACCATTTTGACCAGTCTTTGAGGATCAGCCAGCCGGCAGAATTAGGGTTGAAATAAAAATGAAAATATTCGCCGAAGGCATTTTCGAGGATATCGTCGTGACTGCCGGTCAGAACGTTCAGAATCAGATTGCCCTCGTCACCCTTCGAATCTTTCTGCTGCCCGCGGCCGCCAAGGTAGATCCAGCCGTTTTTGACAAAAGACGGGGTCCCGCTTTTCACGATATTGTCGGCGCGATTGAAGCGGAAGTCGAGGCCCTCGATGCCTTCTTTCTTTTTGCGGATCAGCCGGTTGAGGCAGACCATCGGCCGGTTTGAATTGCTGAGCTTGCCGTCGTCTTTGACAAACGTCTGGTTGGCGAGGTCTTTATCGATAGTGGCGCCGCGGTGCGAAAACAGTGTAAAACGATAAAATGGCGGCGCCAGCAGCCTGGTAAGCAGGAATTCTTTGCGCACCCGGCAGATTTTTGAAACCCCGAGATGGGAAACGGTAATGGTGAATTCAATATGGCCCTTGCGCTCGTAGGGGCTGTTGCTCATACCGGCAATCGGTGCCCTGAATGGGAATTTTTTGCCCAGGTCGGCGACGTAGGTGACGGTGAAGTCGATTTCGCCACGGTCACCCCACTCGCTTTTAAAGCGGGTCATGATTTCCTTGAGAACGTCGAGGCTTTTAATGACTTTGGTGTAATCAACGCTCTCCTGCGGTCCGGTTTTGTCGGAAAACGCCGCCTGTACAATTTTCAGGCCATATTCCGGGTCGCGGGTTTCAAAATCTTTCTGCAGTTTGCGCACCGCAAGACGCCCCACTGCCGATGCTATCTGATAGAGGCGTTCATTGACCGAAACCCGGTTGGTAACGGCGCTTTCGTGGCGTACCCGGTTGACGAGCGAAAGAAAAATGATCATTGAAAAAACGAGCACGCCGCCGACAATCACCACCAGCATGCCGCGCCTTGAAGTTAAAAAGCCTCTGCTCATCTGCGCCCAACCTTGTTCAGAAGTTCGGCGGCCCGTTGATCGGCAGGGTTCAGATCGAGAATGCGGCGAATAAAGCTGCGGGCTTTTTCGGGCTCACCATTATTCATGGCACAGCTGGCGGCCTGAAGGAGAACCTGGCGGTTGAACGGGAAAAATTCGAGTGCCTTTTCGAACCATACGGAAGCTTTGCTGAATTGACGGGCCCGGGCCAGAATCGTACCGCAGACCACCATGGCAGTGGCACTGTCACGGCTGGCCGGAAAAGTGTTGATCAGGGCAGTCAGGCAGGCAAGCGCTTCTTCCGGACGTTTGAGGGCGAGCAGACACTGCCCCTTTTCGAGCATGGCATTGGTATCGCCCGGGTCAATGGCGATAGCCCGGTCATAAAGATCGAGAGCCGTGGCAAAATCGCCTTTCAGGCGGTAGGCATCAGCCATGTCGTTCTGAGCATTGTTGTCGGATGCATTCAAACGCAGTGCTTCGGCATACAACTCGATTGCCCGGTCAAGGTTACCAGTATCAAAATAAGCGTCGGCCAGCCAGTTGGCCAGCAGGCTGCAGTCTGGTTTTTTCTGCCAGGATTTTTCGAGGTGCGCCAGTGATTTTTCATGGTTACCCTTGCGGGCGTATGACATGCCAAGGCCGGCATGGGCTTCAGCACTATCTGGCGAGCTGGTCAGGGCATTGAGGTAATGTTGAATAGCCGTATCGATATCGCCTTTTTCATAAAAGGCAATACCGAGGGCAACCTCCGCACTGATTTTATTCTGGCCTTTCTTCAGGCACTGGGAGGCTCTCTTGATGATTTGATCGCTTGTTAATCCCATGGGTGGTATTATAACAGTAAAATTTTGAGCTGACAGCAGATATTTTACTTCATTCAGGCAAAAAAGTTTTGAGATTTATCTTTTTCTTTATCCGGTGTTGTCTGGACACGGGCGGCAGAATAATGCTAATATCTGCTGAAATCCCGCCTGGAGACGCAAAATGAAAACAATCAAATCATTCTCAACAATTTTTATCTGCATGCTGATTGCAGTTCTGCTCGTCAGTGGCTGTGGCGGCGGCGGCGGTGAGACGAGTGTGATTGATATAAAGCCGTCTCTGTGTCCCGGTATCCGTTATGAGACTTCAGACAAGAAAAACATGATTTTTGCTTCGGTCAACCGATCAGGCATAACCGGCTACATCGAGACTATAAACGGCACCAAGCTTGCTGGATCTGATCTTGTCAGCAATGGCCAGGCAAATACCAGCGAAATTATGGTAATCACTAACACCCCCGGTAATTACCGGCTTGTCTATTACGTCAATTCTGAACGTTATGAAATTACCCGGGAAATTCAGTGGACCATCCTGCCCGATCTTGTTTCTCCGCCGCTTCAGGAATGGCAGAGCGCCAACCAGACCCTGACAGTAACGCATTCTGGTCTGACCAATGGCCTTGGAACCTTTTATCTGCGACTGTTTTACTCGGTTTCTCTCAATACCATGTATTATCAGACTTCGAATTCCCAGGGCAACAGTCCTCTGATGATGAGGGTTACTTCTCCTGGTGATTATGTCCCGGTTTATGTTGCTGACATTATCGAAGGCGACCAGCTCAAGGGCACCCTGCGCTATATCTTCGGCAGCATCCCGATGTATTGAATTACTGAAGCGATGGTTCTTTGGCGGGTTCGGTCCAGTACCAGGCGTATCTGAGATCGTCGGTGAACGGGTATGGCTGCGAGAGCCTGCCCTGCCCGGCTGCGATTTCCTGCCCGGCTTTGACGGTGATTTTTTCAAGGCTTCTGCCCTGCCAGACATTCATGCTGCCTTTAATAACGCAGATACGCGTCAGAATTGGGGTGCATTTTACAACTGCCAGGGTTTCGGTAAAATCGGTCATGACATGCGGAGTCGCGAGCAGAGCCGAGGGCCCGGCATGCCTGATTCCGGTAATGCCTTTTCTCAGTTCGTAGGAATTGCTGGCGGGAAAAGCCATGGTCGAGTCTTCGCGCATGCGGAATTCAGTGTGTTCTGCCGCAGAAACAATTGCGATGCCGTCACCGAAAGTCAGAACCGATGCGCCGCCGATAATCCCGGTTTTACCCATGGTCAGTGCATAAAGGTTATCTGTTCCTGACTTTAAGAAGACTTTGCCACGCAGGAAAGAAAAATCCAGCGAAAGTTTTTCAGCGGTCGACTGAGCCGAAACTGCACTGCTGAAAGCAAGCAGAAGCGAAACGAGCAGGAGCGTTAAGCGATTCTGCTGTTTCATCTGGCCGGGCTGAAGATATGAATCATCTTATTCTGTGCATCGGTAATCGCGATTTTGCCGTCTCTGCGCACCGCAACAGAAGTCGGGACCCAGGGTTTGGGACCCGGGGGCGGCAGAATGCTGGTCAGAATCTTGCCGTTGCGGGAGAAGCGATGCGCCATGAATTTAACCGGGTCGCAGACCCAGATGCCACCCCAGGGGTCGATGTCGAACCCGGTGCTTTCGCTGCAGCCGGACTGGAAAGTGGCATCGAAACTGCCCATCGGACTGAATTTTTTCACCAGGCCGTTGCTTTCCAGGAAGAACAGAGAGTCGGCATCAGCACGAATACTGACCGGAGCAACAATCGGGGCCGCGGCGGTCGAGGAAAAACTGCCAAGAAATGCACCCTGATCGTTAAAGCAGAGAATTCTTGCCTGGGCACGGTCTGCAACCCATATTTCATTTTTTCTGAAGCAGATGCCCGATGGAAGGTCTATTTTGGCGGCGGTGGCCGGGTCACCGGAAATGGCACCAGCAAATGAACCGTCTTCGTTGAGGATATGAATGCTGCGTTTTGTCGTATCAGCAACATAGATTTTCTGGTCTTTGACGGCAATTGCCACAGGCAGGCCAAATTGCCCGTCAGCGCCGCCCTTTGCTCCAAAGCTTCTGACCAGGCTGCCATTCAAATTGAAGCGGGAAACTTTGAAAAGCTGACTGTCAAGAACCCACAGCCCCCCGGTTTCGCCCCAGGCTACGCTTTGTGGCCATGCATTCAATTTGTCTGCTTCTTCAGAAACAGCGGAAAAACTTTTTTCCAGATTGAAAACTGTTGAAGTTGCAAGGTTTTCGAGAGAAATTATTTCTTCGGTTTCGGCTGCGACCGGGCTGACAGCGGCTTCGTGGTCGACGGCCGGAGCGTCACTGAAGTCATTACCGTTGTTTGCAGCTGCGGGCTTTTCTTCGACCTCCTCGGAGGCTTCATCTGCAATTTCCGGTTGAAAAACACCCTTGCGGATGGTCACGGGCTCGGTTCCACCATCGATCATCGCCTTGACTTCGAGTGCCATGGGTTTGCCTTCAAAGACAGAGACCGGCAGGGTAACTTCAAATTCAAAAGGCTGGGCACGGTACTGAATATTTTCAGCCTGGCCCACCGGCGGCAGTGCCTCATTGATGTCGAGCCGTGCAATGACGGTGTTTTCACGGTAAATAACCAGCGAACAGCCGTTGAGATTCTGAACCTGACCGGCCGGCGTCGGCAGCAGATCGATAGACTGATTCCAGAAAATTCTGGCCTTGATTTCGTTCGGAGTCTGAGAAAATTCGATCATTACTTCAGGCAGAGCTGGAAGCATGAAGAATTTGCGGGTCGAGAGGTTTTCATCGGCAATGCTGAGATTATAAACCGCACCCGGCAGGATCTTTTCGGGGGTGAACACAAGAATATCCGGTTCAGGGCTGAATCTTCTCGCTTTGACCGGAACCTCGCTGCCATCGGCTTTTCTGAGAAACAGAGAAAACATCTGCGAGAGCTTGTCGGCAGCAACGAAACTGACGTCATCATATTCGACTCTTATGCCGTTGAACGGATTCATAAAACAGCCGGGTTTCGGGCTGACGAGTCTGGCAATATTGTCGATGGTCTGAAGAGTGGCTGAGGCTGCAACGGTGGCAGATGCCTGCGCGACATCTGCCGCCTGAGTGGCTGGAAAGGATGTTGCAGAGGAGGTGCTCGAAGCGGCAACCGCCAGCGGAGCAGTTGTTGATGCCTGAGGCAACAGCAGACTGAGATCGCCTCCGGTGGCAGCGGGAGTCGTTGTCGGGGCTGATGCAGCCGGCAACGGGGTGACAATCGTGGCCGGGGCCGAAGCCACAGCCACAACCTCTACCGATGCAGTTGCCGGTACCGCGACTGGCAGCGGTGGTATGATAGCGATATCTGAAGCGACGGTCGGGTCGGTCAGAGCGCTTTCGAATACCTTCAGAATGAATCTGATTTCACCGGGTTCGGTTGTCTGGGGAACGAGAGTGATCTCATAAATACCGGTCTCCGGCACCCGCAGTCCGGTAAGACCTTCAGCCTTTTCAATGATCACTTTTTCATCGGAAGTCAGTTTGATTCTGGGGATAATGATGCGGTTCGAAACGCCTTTTCCCTGTTCTTCGATTTCGAAGGTTATGGCCGTGTCTTTTTTCAGGAGCATGTAGTTGGTGATTCTGGCGGTCGCCGGGCGATCAGCCGGAAAGACGCCGCGGTAATCAAACAGGCGCTCGGCGTAACCACTGACAACAGTCAGAATGAATAATGTCAGACCGACAAGTATTTTCTTCATAACTACCTCCTGAACCGGAAAAGGACAGATTCTTTTTTTGAGAAGTTTTATTTAAGCCAGATTGAATCGGGATACAGTTTTTTCAGGATGTTCCAGACGCTCTGTGCTTCAGCAAATGCCATATGGCGGCGATAGACATCAGCAAGAACCGCAAGTCCGTGTTCAGCCTTATAGATTCTTCTGCTGCCTGATATTGCGTCAATTATGAGATCGGTTCCCAGATCTGGGAACTGTTCTACCGCTGCCAGGCCAGCGAGAAAGACGCGGTCTTTGGGTTTGGTATTGAGATACATGGGCATGAGAAAATCTTCGACCAGCTTGACAGTCTGGACGTTGAGAGAAGGTTTGAGAATATTCAATATTTCCCAGGCCTTATCTTTTTTGTTGGTGGCGATTGAATAGAGAAGATCGGCCGGTAGTTTGCCCCAGCCGGCAAAATCAAGTTTTTCGATGCGGCTGGCCCGGCCGATAATCATATCGCTGATTGCCAGCATGAATTCAATGTAATTCTGGTTAACTACCGGCAGATTGCCGTTATCGTAGGGCAGAAAAGCCTTGAGTTCAAGAATTCTCTGCAGATCGGCATTAGCCTGTTCGGTGGCAAGACGGGCAGGAGTAAGAGTCGAAATCAGATTTTCGAGTTCGACCTTTTCTGCAACGCCTTTGAGCCCAGACAGCATCTGGCGGTATCTGGCAGCTTCTTCGGGGTTTCTGAATTCGTTCTGGTGCAGATAGATAAGGTCGACAATCGCTTTGAAGCGTTCTTCGGCGGCAGCTTCAGGGAAACTGTCGATGAATTTCTCAAGCTTGACGAGTCTGATCTGCGGTGATGATCCGTGTTTTACGACTCTTTCGAGGCCGCACCATTCGGTGATTATTGAATTGAAATGTGGTTCCTGACTGTCTTTGATGGCAATTACATTCAGGGCAGCTTCGGGAGCGCGTTTCGCGAACCAGGCACGGTTAACGGCATCTTCGAGCATCACAACCGCTCTGTCGCTGGTGATTTTACCATCACGGTAGCGGTTGAGCAGCCCTTCAACCAGGCGATTGCCGGCATGAAACCTTTTAAGATCCCTGGTCAGGCGGGCGGATGGCCGGCTTATTTTCTGGCCTTCGATAAATTTTTCGGCAGTGCGATGCCGGTTGTCAGCGAGATAGCCGGCCATTATCATCGACTGTTCTGGGTAAGAAAGCCGGCCGCTGCCAGCTGCTTCGTTGAGGGCCTGCTGGGCTCTTTCTGAATCCTTAACCGCCCATGCCGCCATGGCGCGATAAAGATGAACTTTTTTGAGATATCTGCCCTTGGGAAAGACTTTGAGATATGTATCTGCGGCAACGGTTACTTCGTCGACAAGTTCAGGGCTGAGACAGGTAATGGCAGTAAAAAAGCCTTTTTCACGCACATTTTCGACATACTCGGCGCTGGTCCAGCTGATAGCTTCGCTAAAAGCTTCTTTCAGCAGGCTCTGTGCCTTCTGAGCATCTGAATCCCAGAGTTTTTCTGCACTGGCAATTTTTTTCTGAGTCTTTTCAAGAGACGGGGCAGCACTCAGATTGCTGCATGCAAAGGCCAGGGCAAGACAGAGCAAAATTCGCAGATACTTCATTGGTTTTCCTCCACTCAAATTCAATCGTTTTTCGGGGGTTCCTGCCGGGGTTCAGACCCTGGTTTTTTATTTTTCCAGCGCCGGCGTCGGTTATTGCTGCCGCCGGTATTCCCGCCAGTCTGATTCCCAGTCTGATTCCCAGACTGATTACCAGATTGATTGCCTCCCTGATTCGGCCGCGGCTGAGACTGCGGTCGTCTGGGTGCGGGTCTGGCCGCCGGGGCCTGATTTTCTGTGGTTGTTTCAGGGCTCCTGGCTGGATTCGCATCTGTATTCTCAGAGGCTTCGCCGCTGCCGGCCTTTTCGACTTTCTGACTCCCCTGCCCTTTTTCCTGGCCGGGGCGCTCCTGTCTCTGCTGGCGTGGCGGGCGATTTTTTTGCCGATCATTCTGCCGGTCATCATTGCGTGGGTGTTGTTTCTTCTGTCTGCCATCCCCCGACTTGAATTCAAGCCCGGCAATTACCTTTTCGATGGCATCGAGAAAGTCATCTTTGCCATTGAAAGTTTTGGACGAAAAGAAAATCGAATAAGCGCCTTTGATGTCGCGCGTAATCGAGGTTCGCATCTTGATGGCCTGCTGATTGCTAAGTTTGTCGGCTTTGGTCAGAACCGCAAAATGGTTGAATTTCTGGTCTCTGATCCAGTCGTGCATCTGAATGTCGAGCGGTGACGGTTTGTGCCTGATGTCAAGAACCTGCACGACGCCCTTCAGATTTTTACATTCAGCAAAGAATTCGTTCATCATAGCCTGAATGCGGGCCCGGGTGACCTTGGATGCTTTTGCGTAGCCATAACCAGGCAGGTCGACAATGTAGAAAGCTTCGTTGATGCAGTAAAAATTGATGGTCAGGGTTTTGCCGGGCAAAGAACTGGTTCTTGCCAGTTCTTTGCGGCCGGTGATCGAGTTGATCAGCGAGGACTTGCCGACATTGCTTCTGCCAACGAGTGCAATGACCGGCAGTTCATCGGCCGGGAGACCTGAACTGCTGGTAATACAGGCGCTGAAAGTCGCCGAAGTGATCTTGATGGTCATGCTGCGCTCCGTTTTTTCTTTTTGCCGGTTTTTTTCTGCTTCGCGGCGGTGCCAAGCGCCCTGCTGCTGAAAACGAGAGGCGTCTTTTTAGGTTCACCTCTGAGTGCCAGCTTGAGAACATCTGAAGCGAGTCCGACTTTGTGAATCGTCAGATTCTTGAGAATCTGTGGCGGCACTTCTTCGAGTTCTTTTTCATTGTCATTCGAGAGAATGATATTGGTGATATTCTGGCGATGGGCAGCCAGAAGTTTTTCTTTGATGCCGCCAACCGGCAGAACGCGGCCGCGCAGGGTAATTTCGCCGGTCATCGCAAAATCATTGCGGACTGGCACTTCATTCAGCGCCGAATAGATTGCGGTTGCAATTGCTATACCGGCTGATGGGCCGTCTTTAGGCACAGCACCTTCCGGGAAATGGATATGCAGGTCGATTGAATCGTAATCGATCGGCCGCATATTGATCTCGTCAGCATGGCTGCGCAGATATGAAAGGCTGGCGTGTGCCGATTCCTTCATGACTTCGCCGAGAGAGCCCGTGAGAATGATTTTGCCACGGCCGGGCATAACGACAACTTCGATCGGCAGAGTTGTGCCACCGACTTCTGTCCAGGCAAGACCATTGACCAGACCGATGTCATCTTTGCCTTCGCGTTTGTCGTTGTGAAATTTCGGTATGCCGAGGTAGGTCTCGACGCTGGCATCGGTAACATCGAGAGTGATTTTGCTTTTACCCTGTTCTTCGAGCGTGGTGAGCTTGCCGAGAACGATGTCGCGGGCAATCTTGCGGCAGATCGAGGCCAGTTCGCGCTCAAGGCTGCGCACCCCTGATTCCCGGGTAAATTTGCGAATGACATCGACGATCGCCGATTCATGAATGTTGATATTGTGCTTGTCGATGCCGTTGGCTTCCTTTTGTTTCGGAACCAGGTATTTCTGCGAGATCTGCACCTTTTCTTCTTCGGTGTAGCCAGGCAGGTAGACAACTTCAAGGCGGTCACGCAGCGGCCCTGGGATCGTGTGCGGCACGTTGGCGGTAGTCAGGAAAAGAACCTTCGACAGGTCGAACGGCGTCGAAATATAGTGATCAGAGAACGTGAAGTTCTGTTCGGGGTCGAGAGCTTCAAGCAGCGCCGAACTCGGATCGCCTCTGAAGTCCATGCCCATCTTGTCGATTTCGTCGAGCAGAATTACGGGGTTGCGTGAGCCGGTGTCACGCAGCGCCTGAATGATACGGCCGGGCATGGCACCGATGTAGGTGCGGCGATGACCGCGGATTTCAGCCTCATCACGCATCCCGCCGAGCGAAATGCGGGCAAACTTGCGACCGAGCGCGCGCGCGATCGACTTGCCCAGTGAGGTTTTACCAACGCCCGGGGGGCCGATCAGGCAGAGAATCGGGCCTTTGATCGATTTTTTCAGGCGGCAGACGGCGAGATATTCAAGGATTCTTTCTTTGACTTTCTTGAGACCAAAATGATCTTCGTCTAGAATTTCCTGGCATTTTTCGAGATCGATGCGGTCTTTGCTCTGCTTTTTCCAGGGAAGCGCGACCAGCCAGTCGATATAATTGCGCGAGACGGTGGCTTCGGCCGAGCCTGGCGGCATTTTGGTCAGCTTGGCCAGTTCTTTTTCAGCCTTTTCGCGGGCTTCTTCGGGCATACCGGCTTTGGCGATGGCGGTTTTCAGCTCTTCGACCTCTTCGGTGCGCTCATCGGCATCGCCGAGTTCTTTCTGAATCGCTTTCATCTGTTCGCGCAGATAGTATTCTTTCTGAATCTGTTCCATCTGCTTGCGAACCTGGCCGCGAATTTTCTTTTCGACCATCATGATCTCGAGTTCGCGGTTGAGAATGCTGGCGATTTTTTCGAGTCTTTCGCGTGGTTCGAAAGCTTCGAGGATTTCCTGCTTTTCTTCAACCTTAAGATTGAGATGGGCAGTGATGATGTCGGCAAGCCGACCCGGTTCTTCGACGTTGTTGGCGACCATGATGACTTCGAGCGGAATCTTCTTGTTGAGTTTGACATACTGCTCGAACAAAGTGATGACGTTACGCATCAGCGCCTGCAGCTCGATTGACTTGCGATCTTCGGTGATAATGCGTTCACCTTCGACTTCAAAATATTCATCGAGCTTGGTGAACTTTTTAATTCTGACGCGGGTGGTGCCTTCGACGAGAATTTTAAGAATGCCGTCTGGCAGCTTCAGGAGCTGAAGAATTTCGGCAACGGTGCCGGTTTCGAATAATTCGGCTGCTTCCGGGTCGTCGGTTTTGGCCTGCTTCTGTGAGCAGAGAATGATCTTGCGATTTTTCAGCATCGCTTCTTCGATCGCCCTGATTGATTTTTTGCGGCCAACAAAAAGCGGTACTACCATGTAAGGGAATACCACAACGTCTCTTAAGGGCAGCAGAGGATAGATTTCCGTGCCTGCCTGGAGGCTGGAATTGTCGTCATTGTTGTCTTGATTACTGCTGCGATCTTCAGTTGCCATTAAAATACCCTCCTACCGGGAATGTGTTGATTCTACTGCAGAAATGAAAAAATATAAAGTTTTCGTAATTCATCTGGGGGATTTCTCCCTGCGTATGAAAGGAAGCCGGCCAAGCTGCCGGTTAAGCCGTTGCAGAAGAGCAATGCGCGGCATCTGGGTCGGCGCATTTTCGTCGAGAACAGCAGGCAGATTCAAAAGACAGGCTTCTATATTGACCCTTTCGTTTTTGAAAAAATTAAAAATTGCCAGATAATCAACGCCTTCGAGCTTTTCGATTTCGCTCAGGCGCCCGGAAATTTCACTTTCAAGTTCGCAGCAGGGTTTTTCGACGATCAGGTTTTCAACCCTCTCGATTTTGCTGCGGATACGGTTAAACAGAGCCGAAAACGCTTCGATATCGAGGCTGGCCGGGTCTTTCCATTCTCTGGCCGCTTCATTGAAAGCGCAGGGGTCAAACTCAATGGCATGGCGATAAGAGTCACCGGTCAATGACTGCTGGTTGTCGCGCAGAATTTCGTCAGCGATCTGCTCGAGCCAGATTTTTCGGTCGAGCTCAAAATCAGGGAAAATGTCGGCGAAAGCCTGAAAAATATCGATTCTGATGTTGCCGGCTTTGAGAAGCTCAAAGATGCGGCGTGGCGAAACCATCATTCGCCCATAAAGCCCAGTGTGGGCACACATCAGTATAGACAGACCGGCAAGCTGAGCAAGCTGCGACTGCGGTGACGGTATGCGCCGGGCAAAATAGCTGCACATTTCCTGAAGAACCGGAACAAGATTTTTGAATGTTTCGAATTTTGGCAGGCAGCTCATGACCATGGCAAAAGCCGTATTTGGCAGATTCCTGGCAATTTCGGTCGATTCACCTTCATTGAGAAGAGCCAGAAGGTGGCTGATCTGGGCTGAGTCACGATTGAGCTTGAGCTTGGGGGCCAGCCATACAGCGCAGCGCGTCAGCGGGTTGTTGAGTTCGATTCCCATTCCTTTACTGGCGCTGACCTTTTCTGCGACGCGGCCAATCCGGTCAGGGAGGGTTGTCAGATCCTGGCGATAAACTTCACAGAGCCGTGCAAGCTTGACGTTGAGCTCGTAGGCCCGTCTGGTAATCTCGAACTGATTCCCTTTTTCAAGTGTAGACAGGGTAACTACCGCAGGCATCAGTTTGCCAACCGCGTCTTCGCACGGAATATATTCGGTGTTCATCATGAGAAATCTGCTGATAACGGCCTCTGGCATTTCGAGATGCTCCGGATTGAAGCGCACCAGGATCGGATGCAGCGATTCTGAAAACATGTAAAGCCGCTGCAGCCGGTGGCTTTCTGATCGCAGACGGTAACCTTCGGGCAGAACCGATCTGATTCTTGCTTCGAGAACCTTTTTGCGTTCGGTTTGTTCGCTCATCAGATTTATGTCAGACATCAGCTTCTGATAAGTGCAGATGCTGTCTAACTGATGAAAAATCGGGGAAAAGGCTGCGTGTGATGCAGTTCTGCCAGAACTGGTCAGCCCCTCGACCTCGAGTTTCAGCGGCTGGTCATCAAGAAGGGCTGTGAAATAAAGTGGTGGCTGCGGAAAAATACTGCCACTGCGCCACCTGCTGCCGGTAAAGGGAATCGCCGACATCAATGAATTTTTCAATTTTTCGAGTTTGCTTTCAAGAGTCTGGCCGGGCAGAGTCTTGACGGCAAAAAGAAACTTTTCACCATCAACTTCACGGGTGACCAGATCTTTAAGCTCAAGGCCCTGAGCGGCGGCAAAACCTTTGGCGGCAGGCAGAGCCTGGTTGTTGTAGTCAAATGCGGCGCTGACTTTCGGTCCCCTGATCTCTTTAACAATGCTTGCCTGCGAGTCAGAGAGACCTTCGACAAGAATGCCGATACGATATTGTGAGATCCAGCAGCGCACTCCGGAAAAATCGAAGTTTTCCTGCCTTACCGCTTCAGTGAACCTGGCGCGGAAATCGGGAAGGTCAAAGCCGAAAGCATCATCGGGCAGGCCGATAAAACCGGTTTCCAGAAGCAGATTTCGTGGCAAATTAAACTCCAGTAAAGATAAAATTGCAGGCTCGAATTATAGCTGCACCCCACAATAAATTCAAGTCAATGCTGCGGAGCGGGCAGAATGGTGAAACTGGTGACTTCGATCGCTGCCGGCATCACCGGTTGTTTCCAGAGTGAGCCGAACAGTTCGGATGCCGGCATTTTCGGAAGCAGCAGTCGCCCGGACAGACCATATTTAAGCCTGAAAATTTCGTTGAAACCGTCATGATTGAACAGAGTTACCCCTTCCGGCACGGCAGCATACCACGGCTGATTCTCATCCTCCCGTATCTGAAAAGCCTGCAGCATGACCCGATAACTGCCGGCAGCAAGATCAACCGGTATGACCAGTGATCGGTTAAAGATGAATCTGCCCTGCTCTGGTGTTCCCTGGCGGCAGACATAGTCGCCGGCAAGATGAATATCGTGCCCGAGAAGCAGACCGTTGCGGCTGACAGGCGCTCCCGATGCGTCGAGAATTGTGGTTACCACAGCCAGATTGCCGAGAAAAGCGGCTTTGCCGGTAAAGCTGTAAGAATAAGCGATGCTGTCGCCGGGCGTCATAATTCTGACCTGGGCAGTCGTAGAAGCTGCCATCTCTGAAATATTGAGGCTGACTGCCGAATCCAGACCGGGCAGCTGCTGGCTGGGCAATGGCTCCCAGTTGTTTTTGGCGATTACCCGGTGCAGATAGCCTGCGGGCTCGATCGAATACGATGCGGTCAGCTGATAAAAGCTGTCATGCGGGTATACCAGCGAGCCATAAAGCATGCCGGCTTCGGCGACGGGTTTGAGGGCCTGCAGCTCGCCTGCCGCGAATTTGTCAACCAGCTGAACGCCGAGGTCGGGGCGGAATTTTTTAAAAATACGCAGATACCAGTATGGCCTGAATTCAGCGTCGTTACTCATCAGAACCATCGCTTTGGCGGGCAGATTGCCGAGGATTTTCCGCATGTAGATTTCAGGGTCATCGTTTTCGGCAGGGTGCAGCGAAAGGGAAAAGACAGCGGTTGATATGAGGGCAACGCATGCCATAGTCTTGATTTTATCTGATCTGATAAGATCGAGTGCAATGGCAGCCAGCCCGGCGAGGGCCATAAACGAGGGCAACAGCATGGTGTGCGCTTCAAAAGCGTTGTAGTTGAGCACAAATGTGAGATTTATCGCAAGAATGGCGGCCAGTGCCGCCGGCAAGGCGCCTGCTGTTCGCGGTCGCAGTGTGAGAAGTGCCGCCGGGCCGATCAGCAGCCAGATGCCATTCTCAAATGCGCAGAGGCGCAGAAATTCGAGCAGGCGCTGCCAGAGTTCGAACGGGTGAAAAACCATAAAACCGCCGCTGTAGACGGTGCCGGTGAAGACCTGCAGAAATCCGTCGATCCCCTGCCCTGTCAGCGGGTCAAGCAATACCCGCGCCGGGTTCTGCAGCCGCAGGTAAAGATCGTAAGAAGGCAGAAAGCCGACAAGCATGCCAGCAACCATTGCGGCCCAGAAACGGCCGGCCGGCATCTTAACCTGCCGGCGCCCCGCTTCTCTGATAAAAAGCAGCAGCGTCAGCGCAAAAAGACCAAAGGTCGGGCGGTGACCAACGCCGAGGGTGCCGGCCAGACCACAGGCAAACCCAGAACCGGCGCCGGTATGCCCTTTTTCGAGCATCAGCCCGCAGAGCAACCCGGCGACGATAAAGCAGATTTCGAGGGCATAGACTTCGGCGAGAATGGCCTGGTCGCGGTAGGTTACGCCGCACAGCAGAAAAATACCGCCGGCCAGCGCCGCCGGCAGCGACAGGCCATGTAGAAGCAGCAGCACTGACAGCATGCTTCCCCCGAGAATGGCGGTTAATGCGGTCAGCAGATTGATGCGGGCCGCCGGCGTCGAGCCCGGCAGGTAGCGCAGAGCGAGGTTGCCGAGGCGGGTAAAAAGAGGGTAACCGGGCGCGTGCGGCACGTCGAGAGTGGCGGCAGCGATCGAGAATTCGGCTGAATTGTACCAGCCGGTCGACTCTTTTATCTGCGGCAGATAAAGAAACGCCCCGACGGCCGCGGTGACGAGAATGACGATCAGCAGGCGGACTGTCAGTTTTGTCTGCATGTCAGACGGTCTCGAAAGCTTTAACAACGCTCTCGGCGCCGTCGACATCTTCAGGGAAAATCAGAGTGCGGAATTCAATATCTGAATACAGGCGCCGGCCGGTCTCGAAGTCGATGAGAACGCGATTGAGGTCGTCGGTTATGCGGGCCTGAAACATCAGGGTGCTCTTGGCATTGAATTCAGGAATCATCAGAAGAATGCTGCTGTCGTCAAAGCGACACAGCATGTCTGACTCGCGAATGAAGCTTTCGAGCCGCAGACCCAGTTCACGGATCAGATCGGTGCGGAACTTTTCGAGTTCACCGGGTGAGCCATTACCTTCGTTGAAATGAACCTTTTTCAGGCGGATCATCAGAAAGCCGACGGTGGCTTTTTCATTGCGGGCACGGTTCAGCATCGACTTCATGCAGTCGAGAAAGTATTCTCGCGAATACAGGCGGCTCGAACTGTCGACGATGTTCTTTTCGATGATGTTGAGTTTTTTGTTGGTGGCGCGAATGCGGTTGTTGAGTTCTTTCATGATGCCGAGGGCGACCATCGGAAATTCGCTGATGAGATCACAGAATTCGCCTTTGCGCAGCACCAGGGTGCGCGAATGAACATCGGCGATTGCCGAGGCGGCGCGGGGTTTGTCATCGTAAAGGCCCATTTCGCCAAAGAAATTACCCTTTTCGAAGCTGGCGAGAACTTTGATTGCCGGTGGTTTGCCGGTAAAAATAGAGATTTTGCCTTCGACGACGAGATACATGCTTTCGCCGAATTCGCCCTCAGAGAAGATAATTTCGCCGGGTTCAAAATCCTCTTCGGCTATGACTTCGGCAATTTTGCGAAGTTCATAACTCGAAAGACTCGAAAAAATTGAGATCCTTTTGAGAAACAGAATTCTTTCAATGATTATCATAGGCTTCTTTCAATTGTATTGCAGGGTAATTCCGCGGTTTTTCAGGGTTTCAACCGCCCATCGACAGGTGACCGCGACTTTTTCGCCGAGATGGGCATCGCTTTCGATCTTTTTCAGAACCGGTATCAGCTCGTGAATCTCGGCAATGCAGACCGTATAGATCGCCGCTTCCTTGAGCTCGCTGTCTGAAGAGTTGAGATACTTGCCGAGGATGACGCGCAGGTCTTTTTCGCGCAGCGAGAAGACTTTCATGCCATAGGCGGCAATCTGTTCGAGCGAAATGTTTTCGAGCACGGGAATGATGTGATAGACGAGCTGCCGCTCACCCATGTTCTGCAGCACTTCGATGGCGTTGTTGACCAGCTCTTCATTGCTTGAATACAGACTTTTGAAAAGGTCACGGGCTTCACGGTTCTGCTCGGGCGCGATCAGGCAGACGATCAGGCGGGTAAGAGCCCAGGCCCGCTCTTTCAAGAGCATTTTCAGGTAGACAGAATGTTCGCGGCGCAGTTCACGGTTGATGACAAACTCTTCGAGCTTGTATTCATAGAGCTGCAGAATGACCTTGTGCCCGAAATGGTGCAGATAATCGCGAACGCCGGCGTTCTGTGAGGCGGCCAGAATGCCGGCCACCGCAGCCCTTGCGTGCAGCGAGCTGTCGCTGCTTTCGAGAACCATGATCAGTTCGCTGAACTTGTCGTCGTAGTGCGAAATGAGAATTTCTTCGGCGAGTTTGCGGTTGCGCGGGCTTGAATCCGAGAGGCCTTCAACGACGTGGTAGAACCATTTCTGGTCGCTGAGCCGCGCCAGCATTTTGAGGGCGAGAAACCTGATTTCGCGCGAATCATCTTTGATGAGGCGGCCGATGATTTCGTAGTGTTCGTCAGAATCGCCGGTTTTGAGAATCTTTTCGAGTGCAGTCGCTGCTGCATGCCTGACTTTTATTTCATCACTGCGCAGAAATGGTCGCAGGTTGACCCAGAATCTCTCGTCGCCGGTGAGGCCGAGCATTTCGATGCCCTTTAGTATCTGCGACTCATTACCGCTCGAAATACAGCCCTGAATGACGCCGAGTGACTGCATCATCTGGTCGAGATCGCCGATTTTGACGAAAACGATCGAGGCAAGCCGGCGCAGGTCTTCGGATTCACTTTTCAGGAAAGGCAGCACGCGGTCGCGCAGACGTGCGGAAGCCGGGAAGCCGGTCAAGGCGCGCAAAGCATGCCGTTTAAGGTCGTCGTTGTGTGAATCAAGGCAGCCAAAGAGAAATTCGGCGACGAAATGGTCGACCGGCAGGTTAATCTGGCGCAGAATATCGAGTTTACGTTCATCGCTGAAATGGTTCAGTCTTGCGGTCATCTGCTCACGGCTGCTGCGGTCGCCATGGCTGACGATCAGCTGAATTACCAGGGCGGTGGTATCTTCATCGGCGGTATCTAGACTGTTCAGAAGCAGATTGAGGGTATTGGTGTCGAGATTGAGTTTTTGCAGCTCGCCTTTTCTGAAAAAGTCGAGACTCGAACTGCGAAGAAGCTTGAGCAGGCTCTCGCGATAAGGGTGTCTGATCATGAAACCGACCAGAACCCATAAAAATGCCGCGACCAGAGGGAAATATCTGACGATAATCCCGGTTTTATCGGCGTAAAAAAGCAGAGCACCGGAACAAATCGTGCCCAGCGGCTGCAGAATACCTTCATTGACAGTAATGATGCGGGCTTTTTCGCGGGGTGGCAGCGCATTGTAGAAAAGACTGTTCACCGGCTGATAAAGGGCGTTCTGCAGGCCAACCTGCACGAACTTGAGCGCGGTGCCTGGCATCAGCGTATATGAAATTGCGGTGCCGGCAAAGCTGGAGAGCACCAGGCCTGGATACAGCAGATTGGTGTTGCTGATGCCAAAGCGCTGGATCAGGTTGCCGGTGATGACACCCTGAAAAATAAAGGCGAAAATGCTGGCAAAAATAACAAAAAGCCCATAGAAGCGTGCAAGTTCGTTTTCTGAGGCAAAATGGCTGCTGAAAATTGAGGCGGCCTGAAATTCGGCAAAATAAAAGGTCAGATTCGAAAAAATGGCAGAAAGAACGAGAAGAAGAACCAGCTTCGATTCGGTCAGGCTGCGTACAAAAATGCGCAGTTTCTCGGTCAGGCGCACCCTTTTGCGCTCACTCGGCTGCGTGAGAAAGGCCTGAATCTGGGGTTTGATGAAACTGCCGCTGCCGACAATGAAAAAGATAAAGGCCGAAATATGAATGATCAGCCAGGCTCTGAGAATGTCGGGCACCGGATAAATTGCCGCCAGCCAGTTGAGACTCAGACCGGCAGCGATTCTACCGGCGATTACGCCGCTGAATATGATCGGCAGCAGTCGTTTGGCCTTGAGAGCGTTGAACTGTGTGCTCATCAATACTGAGAGTACCACTGGCATGACGAACAACAGAATATTGGTGATAAAGTAGAGAACGTAGCAGCCGGTAGTTGTCTGCTGGTCGCTTGAATGAATGACCTGAACGGCACCGGCAATCGCGAGGGCAGAGACAATGCCTGACGCAAAAGTCAGGGTTCGTTTTTCCACCCGGCCATGCATCAGTGTGAGAAGAATGCTGACCGGAATCGCGAAAATCGAGCAGATCATGAACATCGCCGGCAGGTTTTCGACCCCTGCCCTTTTGATGAACAGAGTGTCGGAAATTGAGTCACCGAGTGCCAGCGAAAACCAGCAGAGAAAGGTAAACAGCCAGAAAAAGCCGGTTTCGCGCCACTCGTTGGCTCTCACGTTCATCAGAGATTCGATTTTTTCAAGAATCATTAATTCTACCCGCTCGAATTTTACCAGAATTTCCAGTCGTAGCGTACCCCGACGCGCTGTTCTTTGATTGGCTCCTTGAATTCGATATTTACCACGAAACCTTTGGGAAGTCTGTATTCAAAAATATAGCTTTCGTCTCTGCCTTCCTCGGTCGTTCCCTCGTAGGCCATAAAGATATTTTTGCCGATGTATTTGCCGACTCTGATAAAAGACCGCGATTTGCCGGAAGTGCGGTCGAAAAGCGAAGAAAGGAAGAGTTCGTCGAGGTTCAGGGCGTTCGAGATAGTGCTGCCGATCAGGGCTGAAATGTAGGAATTCTTGAGGCCTTCAAGAATTTCGGTTTCGAAAAGCTCTTTTGAATCGCTGTGCATCGCTGTGTTGAGGTCACGGCCAAGGGTGAGCAGAGCCAGCAGGTCGCCTTCCGACATTGGCGGTGTCGAATAAATCTGCGGTGTAAAAGAAGACACCTGCCCCTGCAGGGTTAGAAATACCTTGGTGCTCTGAATCTGCCCTTCTGATTTAACAAAAATCTGCGGGTCAAGACTGTTGTCAACACCGCCGAACCTGATTTCGCCGGTTTCGATCTGAAACTGGCGCTGTTTGAAGTAGAGTTTGCCCTGAACGCAACTGATGCCGCCATCGAGTCTGAAATTATTCAGATCGCCGGAAATAGAGAACTTGCCGCGCATTTCAGAATTGAGAAACGAGCTTTTAAGCCAGAAATTGCGGGGCACTTCAATGTCGAAGTGGTAATTGAGTGAATCGAAAAAGAAGTCGATTGGTTTGCGTTTTGCCAGCAGATCGGTGGTGATGTTGAATTTACCACGAGGAACGAAGACTTTTCCGGCGACGACCGGGTTGTAGAGGTCGCCAGCGATATTCATCGAGGCGCTGGCATTGTTTACTTCGAGGTTCATGAAACTCAGATCGAGTTTCTGCCCTGTGATATTGGCGGTAATCGAGCCAAGTGAATCGCGAAAGTTAACCTGTCCGGTTCCCATCAATTTGCCGCGGCCAAGATTTGCCTCGAGTTTGTCAATATTGATTATGCGATCATTCGTTGAAATGGCAAAGTCAACCTTGGTCAGAGGTTTGCGCATGTTACTGAAAGCCAGCTGATCTGCGGTCATCCGCAGGTCGCCAGAAATTTCAGGGTTGGTCGGGCGGCCGGTGAGATGCAGATCGGCCTTGACCGTGCCGCTGGCTTCACGAAAAATCTGTGGCAGATAAACCGTCAGATCTGAGATTGGCCCCTCGGGTATGAACAGGTTCAGGTCGATGTCTGCGGGTCTGACGTTTTCGTCAAGACCAACGCGGCCCTTCAGGTTGAACGAAGTGGCGTTGAGTCTGACAAAGGCCTGGGCAATGTCGACGCCTGAGCGGTTGCCTTCGACTTCAGCCCTGACTTCTGGAATTTTCTTGCCGGCTGCGGTCAGCTCATCGATTTTTGCAGTCGCTTTGATCTGCATATCGTCGAGATTGCCGAAAAGGCGGGCTTCTGCCGAGAGACTGCCATCGTAATCCCAGTTCGGCAGATCGAAAAGCCTGCCGAGTGCCTTTACTGAAAAGTTTTTGCCGTTGATCATCAGGGCTACACTTTTGCCAGGGTCAAACAACCCTTCAATGCCGAGGACGCCCTGCCGGTATTTCAGTTCGAGCGATCTGACTTCGACGCTGCCGTTCTGATAAATCACTTGCATCGGCTGGTTAGAAACGATTACATCATTTTCTTTCTGAATCTTCAGGGTCTCGACCTGCATGTTGACCACATCCGGGGTCAATGAGGCGAGGTCGCCCTGGACCTGGCATTTGCCGGTGGCGACGAGACCGCCATAATCGAACGACCGAATTCCCCATATTTGAGGTAGAAACGAGAGGTCGACATTGTTCATTTCGAGCGCGGCTGAATAAGGTTGTCGGCCTTCCCAGCCCAGTTCGCCGCTTATTCTGACGCCCAGTTTGTCAAATTCGCCGCTTGAAATTCGCAGGCCGGCATTGTCGATGTCTATTTCGCCACCAAAGTTGCCCAGATCACGTTCAGCGGACTTCATGTCGCGGGTGAAAACAGTGAAGGAGCCTTGCCTGAATTTATCGTCAACTTCAAAGCCGCCCTGTATATTGATTTCGCCACGCAGGTCAGGATTAAGTTTTTGCAGAAAAGCTATTTTGGCAAACTGAAGATTTTCGGCTTCGATCGAGCCGGAAAATTTTTCGGCATCGATAATCTGCCCCGACACATTGAGGTTGCCGCCGAAAGCTCTGGCATAAAGGCTCTTAAGCTCTGTCTGACGCCCCTGGGTTGAGCCTTCAAGATAGAGTGTGTCGATTTTTTCATCATGCAGAGTCAGCTGATGCCCTTCGATAATGAAATTCCAGACATTCTGTTCCTTATGGCGGCTGTAATTTACATTGCCGGCGATAATACCGGACTGAATTTTTTCGGCGACCGCCGGCTGCGCGAATTTTTTGAGAATTTCGACGGGCAATTTCTGAAAACTGAGTCTGAAAGCCTGCAGTGACCCGTGCAGAAGATCGATCGAGAAAAAACCGTCCAGATATGAGTCTTCAGAATGTCTGATTACCAGAGGAGCCAGGGTGAGAACGGTTCCTTTAACACTGGCCTGCGACCTGAACGAGCTGACGGGAACCCCCATCAATTCAAGATTTTCGCCATAGAGATCGCCTTTGACGACAGGCTGCAGAAGTGCCCCACCGAGGCTTGCCTTCAGAGAGGCCACTCCACTGGCGATGGTGGTCGGAACTCCGAAGGTTTTAAGGTTTACATCCTGAACCAGCACGTTAGCTGCAAATTTTTCGCTGGAAATAAGGCCGTCAACCGCTATTTTTCCGCCGCCAGCAAACAGAGCCAGCGGATTGGCAAGATACCAGCGGGCGCCTGTACCATATACTCTTGCGGTAAGTTTCTGGGGCGAAAAGGTGAAGAAAGTGCCTTCGTGCAGTTCAAGGCGCATATCATAAGTAGTGCCTGCCGGGTTGTTAAGGTCAAAGACAACCTTGAACGGACCGCTGCATTTACCGGCTACCGGGCTGTCTATGAAGGGTAAGGGTTTAAGTTTCTGCAGGTCTATCTCGTTCATAAGCCCCTGCACCTGCCCTGCCCCTTTGCTTTTGCCTTTAAGAGCAACGCTGGCGCTTGCAGATAGCTCGCCGATTTCGGTAACCAGGTCGCCAGAAAGGTCGAGAACCGATTCTTTGGTAAGTCGCCAATTCAGATCAGCGCTGTTGATCTTTTTGTTCTGGTATTTCCAGTCGCGGGCTATCGCTTTGCCTGAGCCGGTAAGATGTTTCAGGTTTCCGTTCAGGCTGCCTTCAAACCAGAGCCTGCCCGGTTCGGTATTGCGCAGGTTCAGCCCCATGCTTTCGATCAGTGGTCGATTAATCTGAATATTTTCTGCGCTGATGTCGGCCGCAAAATCACCCATTTGTTCCTGGGTGCCTGGCCAGACGCCGTTGATCGTCAGTTTTCCATCGCCAAGCTCGGTGGCGAGGCTTCCCTGCCATGGATTTTTATCTTCGCGGGCAATCTTCAGGTTGACCTTACCGGTTAAGCCCGACCAGTTGAACAAGCAGTCCTCAATGTTGACCGCACCGGTAAGTTCCTGGTTTATGAGCTGCGGCAGTGACTCTGCCGGTTTCTGAAGGCGCTTTGCCAGGTTGCCCCGATAGCTGAGGTTGATTGCCGCGCCGCCTGAGAGAATATTCAGACCAAAGCGATGTGACAGAAAAATCAGCGGAATGAAAGTCGAGAAATCTTTTTCCTGCCAGTTGAGGTTGATCGTTGATTCACCGCTTTCGAGGCCAAGCATTGCCACGAGACGGGCATTGCCGCCAATCGGGCCCTTTTCGAAAGATATCTCGATATTGGCGTTGCGGCGGGTTCTGATGAAGCTGGCTTTGAAGTCCGGGATAAAAAAGGCGCTGACCGAGGTATTCAGGTTCAGACCGTTTACCGTTATTTCTCTGGCAGGAATTCTGGGAAGTGCTGTTCCTGAAGCTTTTTCGGGCTGTGGCGCTGTCGCATCGTATTTGAGGCTGTTGAGATGGACTCTTTCAATGGCGGCGCGGCTGAAATAAAGATCGAGCGGCCCGGTGCCGGAAGCAAGGAAAATCGTCGCCTCTTCGGCTTCGAGAAATGGCTTCTCGCCGGGCAGCATCACCTTGAGATTGCGTGCTTTGATCGTATGTTCAGGAAAATTGATCTTGAGGCTTTCGGCATCGAAATCGATGTCGTGAAAACTGCGCGCAAAACTGCGAACCTGGTTGATCAGCTGAGCCGGCAGCTTGAAGCTCTGGCGCCAGGCAAAAAAGACCGCGCCAGCCGCCAGAATCAGCAGCAGGAGCAGAAAATAAAAAAGTTTTCGGGCTCTGGTCATTAAAAGGTTCGCCGGGTTTTATTGTGCCGGGATTGTACCACAGCCAAAAGGCAATAGCAAATCGGCGTACGTAAAAAGAGCCCTGCTCGTATGAGCAGGGCTCTTGAAAGGCTTTAATTACTTGGCTTTGGCGATAAGATCTTTGAGGTCTTTGCCGGGTTTGAATTTTACAACTTTTTTAGCCGGAATGCTGATGGCTTTTTTGGTCTGGGGGTTAACACCCTTGCGAGCTGCGCGTTTGGCAACTTCAAAAGAACCGAAACCAATCAGCTGGATTTTGTCGCCTTTTTTGAGGCTGTCTTTGAAAGTGTCGAGCATTGATTCGAGGGCTTTCTGAGCGGTTGCCTGATTGATAGCGGCTTTCTGAGAGATTTCTTTTACGAGATCAGCTTTATTCATCGTGAGGTCTCCTTAGTAGGTTGGAAATTGATGAGCTGATTATAATTATCCGTTTCGCTTATTGTCAATACCCTTTTTAAAAAAAGTTTGTCTGTCAGTGCCATTAATAAAGGTTTTTTTTCTTCAGTCTAAAGTATACCCCTAATCAGATGCGAAATGTTTCCCCTATGGAGTAAGAGAATACCGGTCAGAAGAGGTTTCAATATTTTACTATTGCAAAAAACCGATTCAGATGCTAGAAATAAAGCATACATATCATAAAAACCAGAGGTTACGTATGCTTGAAACGGGGTTGCTCATTGTCCTGTGCGGTATTCTGTTTGCCGGCGCCGTCTATCTTCTGCGCCTTCTTTTTCCGTCTGACGACGCAACCGAAGCGACTTCTGTAAAAGTCGCCGGCACCTGTCCACAGCAGGCAGCAAATTATGATTTTGACGGCTTTGCGGAACGCAGGCCTGCTCCCCGGCGAAAAACCGGCAAAATCTGCCAGCATCTGTTTTCCCTGGCGGTTCTTTTCAGCTGCGGCTATATTATCTACCAGAACCGGCCTGATTCTTTGCCGGGCTTTGCTTCACCCGTAAGCGGCGACAATTCGGTTCAGACGCGTAAAACTATCACCCCTGCCGAAATCGAAGGCCATGTCGTTGTCGACGGAGTAAACTGGTTTCAGATTGTTGCCACCAGCACCGAAGGGGTGCCTTTTGAGGGCTGGGTTTCTGAAATGGCAATTGTCAACAAACCGCCCAAGGAAAACAAAATGGCCGATGAAATGATGAAAAAACTCGGCCTGCCGACCAACCGCGAACGCATTGAATCGGTTAAAAAGATTCGCAAAATTGGCCAGGCTTTAAATACAGCTCTGCGTGACGAGAAAAAAATCTTAGAATGATTTTTTCCTGTACTTAAGCAATTGCTGCTCATCTGCCGATAAGTACCGCAAATACTTTTCTGGGGGATGTAACTATGTCATTGCGAAAGCGCAGAAACCTGCTGCTCCTGGCCGTTTTCCACTTCATCATGCTGGCCGCCTTCCTGCCCGGCTGTAAAGAAGGCACTAAAACATCCCCGGTTTCTTCATTGTTGATCACCGATGGCACCGTTGGTGCCCAGGTAGATCTTTCAGATGCTCCAGAAGCAGTCCATACCATTTCCGGGTCTGTTTCCTCACAAAATACTTCCGAAAATCTGTCGAACATTAAAGTAGTTCTGCTTTATAACAAGAGCATCGCAGGTGAAACGCTCACCACCGCTGATGGCCGTTTTTATTTTGCCAAAATTCCGCCCGGTCTTTATGAAATCAATTTCAGCCACCCCGAGGGCATTTATTCAAGCACTTCATACGTAATCAGAGTTCTCGAAGACGGAAAAACTCAGCCTGAAGCTCCTTCTATCAAACTTGTTGCCGCCAACCCGGAAAGACTGAAAATTCAGGCAAAAATCGAGGGTGAAATAGTTCTCTTTCAGGCCGGAACGAAACTTGCCAATATCAACGTAGAACTTGAAGATTCCAGTGGCATGATTATTTCTGCTGCTCTGACAAGCGCTGTAGGTCAGTTTTCTTTTGACGGAATCGGGACTGGCACCTACAAAATCAAAGCCGGTAAAGCTTCTGCATATGATGAAAGCATTCAGACTGTAACTGTTCGCGATGATGGCGTCGTGTCACCACGCTATTCAGTCATCACTTTAACCGCCAAAGCGGTTGAAAAGAAATACCCTCTCATTGGAACAGTCGTATCTTTCAATACCGGTGAAAAACTTGGCAACATTTCAGCTGTTCTGGTGAAGGACAATACCGCGTTCGAAACCACCAAAACAACTTCTGACGGTCAGTTTTACTTTTCAAAGGTATCGGCCGGTCTTTATGATATCGGCTTTTATTCGACTAACAATCTTTACAAGCCCGCTACTCTGACCATACGTCTTCTCGATGATGGCAAAACCCAGCCCGCTGCTCCGCTTATCAGTCTTGAAGCAGTAAACATCGGCAGTATCGAAGTTAAGGCAAAAATCGAGGGTGAAATAGTCGTTTCAGGCACGGGCGCAAAAATTGCAAATATTAACGTCGAACTCGAAGACTCAAAAGGCGCGCTTATTTCGACAGCCCTTTCCTCAAGCGGCGGTCAGTTCTTCTTTGATAACATCGGCACCGGAACCTATACGATTAAAGCCGGGAAAGCATCTTCTTACCTTGAAGCGCAGCAGAACGTCACTATTCGCAGTGATGGTGTCGTGTCTCCAAGATATGTCATCGTTCCGATGACTTCAAAACCTGTCGAAAATTTTTCAATCAGCGGTTTTGTTAAAAACCAGACTAAAGCTGGCCTGGCAAACCTCGAAGTCAGCATTTTTGACGATATCAATCTTTCGATTCCTTCAGCCCAGGCAACCAGAACCACTGGCGAAGGTAAATTCTTCTTTGAAAATCTCAAAGAAGCCAGGATGTATTATCTGAAAGTTGCAGCCAATCTTCCCAACTCTGAAGCCTCTGAGATTTACCCGGTCAGAGTGCTTTCGAACGGCACTACTTCTCCGGCAGTAGCAGAAATTTTCGTTAACCAGAGTGAAAACATCAATCTGGTCAATATCGAGGGCAAAGTTTACGACGCTTTCACTGGCGGCCCACTTGAGTATGCAAATATCAGAGTCGCCGATCTCAATGTTGCCACTACCGACACCAAAGGTATGTTTGGTGTCATGAATCTGGTTCCGGGCAGCTACAAGATTGAGATCAGCAAGTTTGGCTATGAAACTCTTGTAACTTCATTCCTCATCCGGGCTAACAAAACTACCGTCCCGGCCTCTTTGACTTTCCCTCTGCTGCACAGCATGAAAACCGGTTACGGTTCAATTGCGGGCCGCTTCGTTGACGAAAGCACCTCGCTCGGCGTTGGTGGCCTGACAGTCAAGCTTTTCAAATGGAAGCAGGTTACCAAGCAGACCTATGTAACCGTCCAGAAAATTGTTAACAACCAGCAGATGAGTGAAAGTGTTCTGGTTACAGAAACTGACTGGGAATGGGAAAAAGAACCGGTTCTCACAAGCAAAACTTCTGTTGAAGGCGAAACCGACAATCCTGATATAATCGGTTCATTTAAACTTACTCACCTTACCCCCGGTTATTATCTTGTTTATCTGGCTGACAACACTGCTAATCCCCCGGAAGACAATGAATCCAGAGGCGGCTACTTCACCTGGAGAGTCCCCAGCAAAGGTCTGGCTGGCTACAAGACCCAAATTCGTGGCCTGCAGGTATTTGACGGCAAAACCACCTACTGGACCAACTACGAACAGGCTTATAAATAATGGATATACCTATGAACCTGAAAAAACTGTTGCAGCATGCCGCAATTGCATCGATCCTGCTTATTCCTGGCTTCGCGAACGCTCAGGTTCTCGAAGCGTTACCTGATGGCGAAAATACCATCAAACCAAAGCATCAGGTCGTTTCAGAAAACCATGGAAAAATTACCGGCACAACTCTTTCAGGTAATACCGGCCTGGTTACCATCCCGGTTCCGGCTCACAAGAAAGAACATACCGCCGGTGCGTCATTCAAGTTCAATAACACTACCGGCGATCTTCTGATTAATGGTACCAGCGTCAGAATTGAAAAAGACGAATATATCTACGGGGTGCGCTACAATGCGCGGCCGAATCTTGAAGTTTCGCTGAGCAATATGCATTATGAGCGCTCATCGAACCCGGCTCTGACTGGCGTCGATACCGAAAAAGACCATATTGCTGCCGGGATGAAATACACCACCAGCATCGATGACAAGGAATTCTGCATGGGCTTCAATTTTGCGCCGATGACTGCCAAAGAAATGAATATGGCCGACATCGAGCAGATTGAAAACCTGAGAAATGTTTATCTCACCATGGCAGAAACCATCACCAGCAACTTTACCGGGTACATGAACCTCTCTTCAGTTTTTACCAACAACCAGAAAATCGACTTCGGCAATGGCGTCATTCAGAAAGTCAACCGCAAAGACATTCTTCTCGGCGGTATCGGTCTCGAATACAAAATCGCCGATTCAGCCACTGTTTTTGGTGAAGCCAAATTCGGTAACTACCGCGACTTCGACTACTTCAAGAAAGACTCGGTCAGACACCGCATTAACGCCGGTGCCCGCGTCGGCAGCGAAAATGCCGCCCTCGAACTGATGGGTCTCAACGTCACCGACGGCGACCCGACCTTTGTAATTGGTGGCAGCCTCGGTTTTTAAGCAAATTTTGCAGGTTTTGCGCATAAACAACAGAAAATAGAAACAGGATTTAGAAAAGGCCGGTGTCTTTATAAGGCACCGGTTTTTGCTTTCAGCGGGAGGCACCGGTTCTGTCTGGCGAAAAGACGCACTGTGTCTTATTCGAGTCTCTGCGGTGCCCGATCTTCGATAAGATTCTTCATAACAATGCAGTTATCTTCAGCTAATTTTGCTGAGATGCCGCTCTGGTTCTCAGGGCACAAGCGCGGGTATAAAACTACAGATGCAAATTGGCAAAAGTCCACTTGTGTGACAGATGGCCCACAATAAAGCAGAATAAAAAGCTGCCCGGCAGACTGAGTAAGACTGCCGGGCAGCTTTATAAAAAAGCGTTACTGTTTCTGGGTGTCGTAGGTACTCAGGTAGGTCGTAGTGTTGGCTGTGACTTTAACTCTGCTCCAGCTGTGAATTCTCAGGCCATTCAGAAACTGTTCTTCTTCTGTCCAGTAGATTTCGCCAGGATACAGGTAAGTTACCTGTTTGAATACTGGTTTTGAATTGGTTTCGCCTATGTAAACAAGATAGTAGCCGGGGTCGAGATGCGTAATTTTGAAGGTGCCACTGTCATCATAGTCGCCAAGACCTGAGCCAGTGCGTGTAGAGACGAGAAGCTCCGTCGAAATTTCCCAGCGGGTTTCAGAAATGGTGTATTGATTGCTGTTGGCGTCGAGAAGCACTTTTTCTTTGGTCACTTCAGCCATGCGATAGACTCTGACCATTTTGTCTGGCAGCGGGGTACCATCATCCGGGTTAACAGCGCGGCCGGCAATCGAACCCTTGTCGCTTTCCTGGTTGTAGATCATGAAATAGTCAAGAGTTCCCGGCAGAGTGACCAGATTGCCGGTGTTTTCATCTTTCAGAACCTGAATACTTACAGAGAGCGGGCTGAAGCCGGGCTTGGTCATTTCAAGATCGTAGGTGCCGACCGGGATGTCTTTGAAGAAATAATAGCCGTATCGATCAGTCAGAACATTGCCGAACCCTTTGAGATTGATAGTTACATACTCAAGCGGGGCGCCGGTGAACGCATCGCGAATGAAACCCTTGAGCTCGATAAAAGCCTGCAGACCCGAGAGATCTTTAGAAAGCTTGATCAGAGCATCCTCAGGCGAGATGGTGCCATCTTCGCTGATCTGAATTATGTAGTCGTCACGAACCCGGTAAGTCGTCTGGTTACTGCCGACCCGGGTAAAATAAAGTCCCGGATCGAGGTTGGTAAAAGTAAACCGCCCTTCACCGGTAGAGAACGTTGATTTAATCGGCAGGCCACTGATAGCATCCTTCCAGAGCTCGATCTGAATGCCGGTTAAGGGTTCATTGCTGGTGCCGAGAACAACCTGACCGGTAATCGAATATTTAACCTGTATTTCTTTCGGATCGAGAAAAACCAGATTTACCGGCGGCGCGATAACCCCGGTCGTCAGAATCTCGAAGACCACGTCGTCTCTGAACTGAAACTGGTCAGAACCTTTGGCAAATGCCAGTCGATATTGACCGGCCTTGAGATTTTCAAGCAGAAAGCCGCCATCAGAGGATGACTGCTGAACTGAAAGCAGTGTGCTGTTTTGATAAAGCTCGACAAGCACGAACGGAACGCTCTCTTCGGGGGCGGCGCGATTTTTGATGTTGCCGATAACCGTGTAGGTGCGCTTGCTTTCGTCGGGGTCAACAATCTCTTCAAGCAGTATCAGAACTTCCTCTGGCGATACCGTGCCGTCGGGCAGAATTCTGATGTATGAGCGGGCTTCGTGGTAGACCGTGTTCGCTTCGATTTTGATTTCGTAAAAGCCGGGTGTTCGGTCAAAGAAAAAGAACTTGCCTTCTGCCGTTGTGGTGCTGGTTTCAGTCAGGGTTGTGCCCTCACGGGTCAGCAGCACTCTTACATTCGCGAGCGGCTGATTTGATTTTGCCGTTTTTACCAGCCCCGAAATCTGGTAGGAGGCTGAAGCGATCTCTTTCGGCTCGATGAAAATCAGACTGACCGGCGGCGCTGCGACGCCATTGTCGAGCATTTCAAAGATGACGTCGTCTTTTTCGATGAATATTTCTGAGCCACGACCAAGAGAGAGCTTGTAGGAACCGGTCGCCAGGCCGAGAAAGTTGAAGTCGCCAGCGGCGGTCGTCTGCTGAATCTGAGTCAAAACGTTATTTTTGAACAGTTCGACAAGAATGTATGGAACGGTCTCTTCAGGTTTGCGGGCATTCTTGACCTTGCCGGAAATCGGAAAAGTCGGGATCTCGGCTGATTCATCCTGAATCAGCACCAGCGGAATCTTGATGTCGGTCGGCGAAGTGGTTCCATCTGGCAGCATGCGGATATAGGAAGTGGCCGAAGCAAAATAGGTGGTCGGCAGCACCTGAATTTCGTAAAAATCCGGAGTGCGGTCGAAGAAGAAGAATCGGCCTTCGGCGGTGGTATAGGTGTCGCCAAGAAAGACCCCATCGCGACGCAGAACGATTCTGATATTACCGACCGAGAGACTGTTGTTTTCATTGGTCAGCTGGCCGGTAATCTGCTTACCCTGCGTCCCTTCGACTTTGGCTTCAAGCAGCAGAATGCTGATCGGCGGCACGGTCACGCCCCCGGCCTGCAGCTCAAAAATAACATCGTCGCGAATCATATACTGATCAGAACCGCGCGCCAGTGTGAACCTGTAGGTGCCGGTCGCCAGCCCTGAAAAATAGAACTCACCGTCTTTGGTGGCCTGTTGAATCTGCAGCAGTTGTTCGTTTTTAAATAGTTCAACGAGAACGAAGGCAGCGCCTTTTTCCGGGGTCGATTTATCGCGCAATGCGCCTTTGATGGCATAGGTGGTTACCTGACCGACGCCTGATTTGCCGGCAGTGCTGATTTCAAGTTTTTCCGGCGAAGTTGTGCCATCGGGCAGCAGTCGCATAAAATAGCTTGTCGGATCAATAATTGTGGCGTTTTCATCAATTTTGACCTGATAAAAATCAGGCAGCTGGCCAAAGAAATAAAATTTGCCCTCGATAGTCGTGCGTGTTTCGGCAACCTTCTGCCCGGCCGAGTTGAAAAGAGCGACCGGAATATTGCCCAGACTCTGATTCGGGTCGCTGTTTTTGATCTGGCCCTCAAAAGCATAACCGGTTGGCACAACCGCTGACTGGGTAGGCCCGACCACGAGACCAAGCGACGAACTGCCGCTTCCCTCGCGACAACCGACCAGATGCAAAAATATAAAAGCCGTCGCAAAAAGCAGTGCGAACAGTTTCAGGCTAAAATTTGATTTCACCGACAACCTCCAGAGAGAGTCTCTTCTCTGTATATCGGCTTGTGGGAAGCGGGTACCAATGATAAATCTGAAAATAGATATTTCTTCACTCAGACGATGCAAACGTTAAAAAAAGTGCGGCCGCTGTCGATTAAGCGTTCTGAATATGGCAGATGCGCTGAAAAAAGCCTTGGTTTCAGACAACGCCGGGGAAAAATTTTCCTGGCTTGCTGCCCTGCTGCTGATTTTTCTTTGCCCGGGTCTGCTGGCTGCTTTCGAGCAATCAGGCGGCGCTACCCTTTCCGGAGTAAGCGGGCTGCTGACCATGGCAACTCCGGATTCGCGCCCGACTGGTTACGGCTTTGCCGCTAAAATCAACCAGGCTAGAGGCAGTGCCAGCTTTGAGGGCCGGCCGATCGATCTTGAAAAGGACGAAGCTATTTTTTCGGGCCGCTGGAAATACGACGAAGAAATTGAACTGGCGCTGGTGTACCTCAGTTACGACCGGGTTTCGCTGCCGGAACTTTCGGGTTCGGCCAGGCACACCGGTATTGGCGTCAAAGTCACGCCGAAAGAGGGCGAAAAGGATTTCTGCTACGGCTTCAATTATACCCCGATGAATACCTTCGAAAGCATGCTTGCCGACATCGAGCAGATCGAGAGCCTGCGCAACGTCTACGCGACTTTTGCCGATACTCTGTCAGCGAACATGACCGGCTATCTCAACCTTTCGGCTGCTTTTGCCGGCAGGCAGAAAATTATTTTTTCCGACGGCAGCCGGCGCGATGTCGACCGCAACGATATCTACACCGGCAGCATCGGGCTTGAATGGAAGCTGCGCAGTGGTTTTTCGGCTATTGCTGAATGGAAAATCGGTCATTATCGCGAAATGATGACTGAAGATACGGTAAGATACAGGGTTCATGGAGGGCTGCGATTTTCCGGAGAACGCTATGGCATCGAAATTTCGGCTTACAATCTCAACGACGCTGACCCGGTACTTGGGGCCGGCGGCGTGATGAATTTTTAGTTTGCTCTTTTATTTTGGCCTGATTGGCGCTAAAATGTTTGAAATCACCAGATGGGGATCAACGCTTGGCAATATCGAATTCTGAATTTGGCGCACACGAACTTTATTCGGCACTGACCAGTGGCAATGGTACCATGGTTCTCGGTTGTCTCGAAGAGATCGACAGCCGGGTTCCGGCCCGCAGCGAGGCTGAGTTGCTGAAAAAGGCCTTTGACGAGGTCAAAGACCCGGTTCTTTCGTTTCAGCTGAAAAAGTCGCTGCGGCTCGCAGTTTTCAAGCTCAAGGGGACCCAGTTCAAAGTTGCCCTTTCTGGCCTTGAAAAGCTTTTGCAGGACCAGACCCGCCTCGATGACCTCGCACTCGGTGTCACTTCTATTGAGGCTGCCGAAGCCTTTCTGGCCGCCGATTATTTTCGTCAGGCCGGCTGGCAGAACTTTCCAGAAGAGATTTTGCCCAACTTCTGCCAGTTTTTCAAAAAACATGGCAGTATCGAAGATTCACCGGCGCTGATCGACCTGACCCGCCACCCGAACCCAACCGTCATCACCGCGGCTCTGGCTGCACTCGAAAAACTCGACCCGGTCAATCTGCAGGGAATTATCATCCCGCTTCTCGATTCACCGCAGAATGTCATCAAGGCCCAGGCCATTCAGGCTTTCTACCGCTGGAATCGCGCCGAAGCGCTCAAGCATCTCGTTAAGCTGATGTTCTCTGAAAACGAATCAGATGTCGTTCTGGCACTGCACCATGCCGCTTTTTTCCCCTACCCTGAAATCGAACCGCATCTGATCAGACTTTTAACTCAGGTTACCAATCCCTCGGTTCTGATGCGTGTCAGTCAGATTCTTAAAAACAATGCTCACCCCGAACTGCCGTTCAGAATTTTCTGGGTCAACCGTTCACTCGATGGCCAGCACCAGAGCCTTGTCAAGGGTATTCTGCTCGGTATCGTCAGGGCCCTTTCAGATAAAAAGCTTATCGAAGGCTCGGTTCAGGATTACCTTAACCAGCTCAAAGAAAGAGTGCGCCGCGAAGAACTCAGTCTGCTGAAAGAGACCTGCAAAATTTCAGGTGATGACGTTGACGACGCGATTCTTCCCGGTCTCGATGATTTTGATCTGGCACCTCCGGCCGAACTTGCACCGGTTGCCAGAGCGATGGCCGATAAACCTGACAAAGCCGGCGAAAGACCCACTGAAAAGCAGGTCGAAAAGGTGACTGAAAAGGTTGCTGAAAAAACGGTCGAACGGCCGGCAGCACCGCTGCCAAAAGCGCCTGAAGTCGAATTTGACAATTACGACAACCTCTCTGAACAGGAAAAAATTCAGCTGCTTGCCAGAGCGAACGCCAAATTTTTCAACGAAAACAAGCCAAGACTTCTCGAATTGCTTGGCTCATCGCAAAACAAGGAACTGGCAGCTGTCATAAACCTGTTTGGCAAATTCGGCCAGGCTGGTCAGGATACCGAACGTATCAAGAAACTGGTCAAGAGCGATAACCCTGACATTGTCTGCGCCTGTATCAAAGCTCTTTCTACCCTTGATGCAGAGTTTCTCTGCCTGTATCTGCCGCAGTTCATGCAGGAAAAGAACGGCAAGATACGCATGACCGCAACCCGCGTCTTTGTCGGCATCGACCGCGACCGAATCAAGAGCCTGCTGACGAGTATGATCGGTTCAGCCAATGCCAAGCAACGTTCGCTTGCTGTTTCTACCGCAATGCTAGTCGACTTCAATATTGTCAGACAGCCGTTGCTCGATGCTCTTGCCAAAGAAACTTCGGTAGAAATCATCGAAAAGCTTGGCGTTGTGCTCTCAGCCAACCCTGATCGAGAACTGCTCGCTTCGGTATATAAAATTGCCCAGACTTCGAGAACCTCTCTCAGAGTCGAGCAGCAACGGGTTGTGCAGCTGCTTGCCGAAAAGCTGGCGATCGCGCTCAATCACATTTCAACGCCTGAAGAACTGGTAAGCGAAACACAGCAGGCCTATGATGTCGAAATTAAAGCCGCCGCTGCCGCCAAAGAAAAGCTCGAAGCCGAACGCCGCGCCGCCGGTATTGTCGACGAAGAAGAAAAAGCCGACGAAGACACCAGTGTCGGCTCGATTCTTACTGCTGAAACCGGCGATGCCAGAACCACCAGGGCCAAGGTTACCGTCATCATCTGGATGCTGGTTGCCGTTGTCTGGGGCTGCGGCATGGCCCTGCTGTTTCTGCGCTTCGTTACCGGCGACTAACTGCCGTCGGTTTGCTTACCAGGATCTGGCGTGAAATTCTGACGGGTAAAAGGCCGTATAATTGCTGGTCGGCCAGTTGTTCTGGTAAAAACGCAGATAGCTGCCGTAGACATAACCGCGGCGCACCGGCTGATAAGCGGACTGAATGAAAAACCAGTTGCCGTAGCGACCAAGAACATAAACCTGTTCACCGGTGTTCAATGACCCGACGACGTTCGAGTCTCTCTTCTTTTTGCCGGCGACATAGGGTTCGGATCTGATATTCAGATTACAGGCAACTGCTGCGATTGTGTTCATCGGCGTATAGGCGTTCTGATATGCCGGGTAACCTGCGGCAGCATAACCGGGGTAACCATAGGCACCGTTATAATAAGACCAGTTGAAGCCGTTCCAGGCAGGTGCAGGAATCTGCGCTGACGGTACCGGAACTGCGGGGTACATGCCGAGATAGCCATAGGCAGGCCAGAGATAAGGTGTACTGCTGTTGACTACCCCATAACCCCAGGCTGTTGGTACAACGATACCCCGGCGGGCTTCGGCCACACTGGCGCTCATGACGAGAACCAGCAGAATTGCTGACAGCAAAAGTCCTTTTTTCAGCATAAGTTTTCCTCCTTGAAATAACTCACGATAAAATTTTACCCCGAAATTTCCCCATCACCTAATTTTTTCTAAGTCATGCATGGCAATTGTTAAAATTTTACCTGAACCAGAAAATCTTAGAGTGGCAATTTCGGGGTAAAAATTGCCACTCTAAGGTTTGAAAATGTCGATTTTTTTGCCTTAAATCTTCAATTTAAAGGGAAATCGGCTGGTCCGACCCCAGTTATATTAAAAGTGAAACTTTGGCATGTCGGTGAGCGGGCTGGTGAAGGTGAAGCGGAAGTTTTCGTTGTTATTGTTGCTGTCGCCATCCCAGCGGCCGTGAATGAAGAATTTGAGTGCTACGTTCAGTTCGCCGAACTGTTTGTAATACGGAGCGTTGCGGAACAGCAGGCGGTCAACGACTGTGTTTTCGGGCAGTTCCATCAGGCGGTTGATGTTTTCGATGCGCCGGGTCGGGTGAAAAGAGATGATTTTGATGCGCTGTGCCCGGTTTTTCAATTCCTGTTTCATGGTCATGAATTCGCGCTGTTCGCCGTTGACTTCAATATAAAAATTAGCCAGGCCTTCCTGGGTGAGAAAGCCGTTGTAAGTGATTGTCATCGCCATTTCGCCCGGGCGCTGCAGCCAGTCGACCCTGACGCTGACAGTGCCGTCGGCATCGGTGATTTCTCTGGTTTCCGAATTGATTATATCGAGATCATTCATTTGCGCGCCTGCTTTGACGGTAACAAACAATAAAGCTGTCAGCAAAAGAATAAATGTAATTGCCTTTTTCATAATTTCGACCTCCGGAATAAAATTCCGACGGCTTTAAAGCAATTATTGTGCCAACTTTTAAAATGCGCTATTGGAGCCGGTGTGGAACATGGTGGTTTCTCTTTCGCATTTATGTTACATAAATTAAGCAGAATTTCATATCAGGCCGGAATCCGGGAAAAAGAGCTCCTGGTCATCGAAACAGCGAATCTGTTAAAACTTTATAGCCAATAATTGAACTTTTTTTGTTCAACCTGCACGGTTTTTGAACAGAGCAGTTTTTTACCAGCTGCTGTATGGGCGCCCCTTGAGATCGAGCTTGTCACTGGCCGAGAAAACATCGAAAACATTGCGCATGTCAGAGATTTCGGCATTCTGGGCGTCGGTGGTCGACCTGGTTTTCCAGTCGGCTTTTTCGGTGAACGGGTCGAGCGGAATTTTGCGCAGCAGCCTGTTTTCGACGAGTTCTTCAAGGCTGGCCGGAAAATACGCCGCATCATCGAGACCGGGTTCTTTTGCCGACTTCTTTTCGTAATAACGATCGATGGCCCGGCGCATCTCTTTCAGATGTTCGCGCAGCAGTTCTTCTTTCTGCTGTCTGACGACATTTTTCGCAATCGGAACCGCAGTTGTCGAAAGAATCCCGATAATCAGGGTGCAGACTATCAGTTCGAGCAGCGACAGGCCTTTTCTTTCAATAATCAGCATAGCTGCGGCCACCATAGTCGGTTGGAGATTTTGTCGAATCAGCAGGTGCGACAAGTCTGATATGCCCTTCGAGCTGGTCATAATACCAGACGCCGGCAGCATTGCTTCCCTGCCATTTTTCGGGGATCCGGCTGATGAAAGCCGGTGCCAGTTCATTCAACGATGTGGGAAAGCGCCCGTTGTTGTGCAGAGCATACTGATAAACTGCCGTTCGCAGCAGATTCAGCTCGTGCAGCAGCGCCGCATCTTTCGCTTTTTTTACGACGCGGGCGTTGTGATAGCCGGCCGCCGTCACGAGAATGCCAATCACTGATACGACGACGAGCATTTCGATCAGGGTAAAGCCGCGGCGTCGGTTCTGTCGGCCGCGGGTCTCTGCATTTTGCACTGCTTTAAGCATGAAATTCCTCAGTTGAATTCGAAAAGATTGCGGCTACCCTGCCCTTCAGCCGCCGGCACTGCCTTTTTGAATTTCAGGCTGGTATAGACAAAGGCTTTGCCGGGCTTTACCTGCAGAAGCTTTGCCAGCCCTTTCAATTCTGCCTCGAGGGCATCGAGTGATTTGTTGCGGGTGATTACCGGGTGAGAAACGAATTCAAAAAGTCTTGAAATCAGCTCGCGGGTGCTGGCAACCGTCTGCTCTGACAGTTCGGGTCTGGCAGCCATCTGAATGGCTGCTTCGGCAGTCGAAAGATCCTGATTAAGGCGACCGGCATACTGAGGGTATTCTTTGATTACCGGCTTAAGGCTTCTGACCAGCTTTTTGATGCTTTCCGGCTTGACGCTCAGCCGTTTGACTTCGCCAAGCTGAGCAGTTTCGAAGCTTTCACTGACCAGACTGTCGATCACACTGCTGCCGTTTTCATAGACGACAGTCAACAACAGAATTATCAGCAGGCCATAAAGAACGCGTTTCTCGCGGGCGCGCAGGCGCAGCGTATCGATGACGTCTTCACGATGTTTAACGGCAAAATCGCCTCTTTTGTCTATCATTTTACCAGTAACCTCATTGTCAGAGCATAGCGGGTGCCTTCGATCAGCACGATTTCATTGATAATGACCGGTGAATCGAGGTTCTCGACCGCCGTGAGAAAGCTGCGCATGTTGGCATAATCGGCGCGCAGGTTCATCTGCAGGCGGTAAGAAGGCACTTCGAGCTTGTCGAATTCTTCGTTGAATTCATAGTGCACTTCGTCAAGGGAAACGCCGGTCGAGCCGGCAAGCTGCTGCAGCCGGTCGATCAGTGCCGGCAGATCTGCTTCTGCAGGCAGAATACCGCGGGTTTCTTCGCGCAGATTTTTGAGGTGCTGCAGCCGGTGGCTCTGGTCGAGAAAATTTTCGCGGTTGCGCACTGCCAGCCTGGCGCCTTTTATCACTTCAGCATAGCTGGCGGCAGTTGTATTCAGGGCTTCGTTCTGTGGTTCAATCAGCATCGTGGGCAGAAAAAACAGAACCAGCAGAATGAAAAGCGGTAATGGTGCACGTTCTTTGAGTTTTTTCAGTTCATTCGGGTTCATCAGGGCAATTCCCCGCTTTCTCCGGCATAATCGACCTCAAGGCTGAAAGTGATACCGGTATTGCCTTCGAGTTTGCTGGTGGCATGTTTTTTCAGGTTCGGGTTAACGAAGACGCTTTCAGCAAACAGCGCCCGCAACAGTTCGGTGACTTTGCCAAGGTCGGTTGCTTCGCCTTCAAGGCTGATTCTGACCAGCTTATCCGGGCGAATGCCGATGCGTTTGTAGCGCACCTGTGGTGGGGTCAGTTTTTCAAGCCGGTTGAGCAGCGTGCTCCAGGAAGTTCGGCACAGAGTCGATGCCCGGCGCCAGGCAAAATATTCGCTTTCGGCTTCATCAAGATCTTCTTTTGCCGGTCGCAGTTTTGCCAGTTCCTCTTTAAAACTGCCGAGACGCTTGCTCAACTGTTCTTCGGCTTCCTGATAAAAAGCGCTAGTGCTGCCGGCAGCGGTATAGATGTAGGCAAAAAACATGGCCAGGGCGAGCGGCACCGAAAACAGAATTACCAGCGAGGTCTTCAGCATGAAACTGCTGCCCTTGCGATAAACGACCGTTGGTTTGAAATTTAAAAAGTGCTTCATCTTTTCACCTACTTCGCCAGCAGACCGAGGCAGGCGGCAAATGCCGGCCCGGTTCTGACCTTGTCTTCATCGACTTTTTTAGCCAGCGGTATTTCGGCCAGCGGATTGAACAGCCGGCACGGTGTTTCGAGGTATTCGGTCAGAAACGTTTCGAGACCGGCAAACATACTGCTGCCCCCGGTCAAGAATACCGCCGGCAGTCGTGAAACATTGAATTTATCCTGGAAAAACCTGAAAGTCACATTGAGCTCGCGCAGCCAGTTGCCGAAGATGCGTTCGATGCGCTGTCGCCGCCCGAGCAGTTCACTCACGTCGGCCCGACCGGTCGGGAAAAACTTTTCCGAATGTTTTGTCTTCATTGCCGCTTCGAGATTGATTGAATCGAGTTCGCTGATGATTTTGGCGAATTCTTCGCCGGCCACTTCGATAACCCGTTCATACATCAGCGCCCCGCGACTGTAGGCTTTAAAAACCGTGGTTTCGTGGCCGATATGCAGATTGATAACGGTCTGATCAACGGTGCGATCCGGGAAAGATTCTTCAAACAGGTTGAATACGCCCAGCGAAGAAGTGTCGAATGCCATGACCTCAATGTGCAGATCGGTGGTCAGGCTTGAAAGAATTTCGATGATTTCAGCCTTAACAGCCGCAGCCAGCACCAGAAACTGCCCGGGAGTGCCGGCAGGAGCCGGGCCAAGAATCTGATAATCGACGAACACTTTCATGCCTTCGGGAATCGGCAGGCTCTTTTCCAGGCGCCAGGAGAGAAAGCCCGGAAAGCGGCGTTCATTGTCAGAAAGTTCGAGGGTCTCCAGATGCAGCTTGACCCAGCGGTCAGGCAGACCGACGACAAAACCCTGGCGGGTATTTTTGACGCTGCGGACCAGCCCGGCAAGGGTGTTTTTAAAGACGGTCAGGTCGCTGATGAATGGGCCGGTAAAGTCACCGCCTACCAGCCCCTGGGGCAGTTCGACCATGGCAAGATTGCGCATGACATAGCCCTGGCGGGCCGGGCCCGGGTCGACAGCCGCGATTTTAATGCTGCTGGTGCCGATATCGAGGGCAACCAGATCGGTATAAAGGTTCATCAGAGCACCCCTTCTTCAAACGTGACACGGTTCATTTCTTCGAATGTGGTCAGGCCCCGTTCGACTTTCTGCCAGCCGGCGCGGCGCAGTGGCACCATGCCCTGGGCGATGGCCGCTTTCTTGATTTCGAGCGGTGACTGCCGGGTGAGAATCATCTGTTTGATTGCCGGCGACAGTTCGAGAACTTCGAAAATGCCGGAGCGGCCCTGATACCCGGTATCGTGGCAGAACCGGCAGCCTTTGCCTTTTTTGAATACGACATGCGAATAATGTTCGAAGTCGATGGTCAGGCGCTTCATTTCTTCGGTTATCGTGGTATCGTCGCCGGTGCAGTTCTTGCAGTTCAGGCGCAGCAGGCGCTGCGACATGATCAGGTTGAAAGAACTGACGAATTCATAAGGGTCGATTTCCATGTTTTCGAGGCGTGAAATGGCATCGGTGACATTGTTGGCGTGAATGGAGCTGAAGACCAGATGCCCGGTGAGTGCTGCGTTGATGGCAATTTTTGCGGTCTCGGGGTCGCGAATTTCGCCGACCATGATTTTGTCAGGGTCCTGGCGCACGATCGAGCGCAGACCAGAGCTGAAAGTCAGCCCTTTCTTTTCGTTTACCGCGATCTGCACAATGTCGGGCAGCTGGTATTCGACAGGGTCTTCGATGGTGATGAATTTGTCTTTCGGTGTGTGAACGAATTTTAATGCCGAATACAGAGTGGTGGTTTTACCCGAACCGGTCGGGCCTGCCACCAGAATCATGCCGTAGGGCTTTTTAACGTTGCGTTTGAACAGCAGCAGATCGTCACCTTCGAGCCCGAGTTTCTGAATATCGAGACCGAGCGCCGACTTGTCGAGAATACGAAGAACCACGGTTTCGCCAAAGATTGAAGGCAGAACCGAAACGCGGAAATCGACGAAGCGGTCATCGATTTTCAGCTTGAAGCGGCCATCCTGCGGTACGCGTTTTTCGGCGATATCGAGCTGCGCCATGACCTTGAGGCGCGAAATGATCGGTCCGCGCAGGCGCGGTTCGACATCGGAAAGCACCTCGAAGAGAACGCCGTCGATGCGGTATTTGACTTTCAGCTGTGATTCATAGACTTCGAAGTGAATGTCGCTCGAACGTTTGCGTACCCCTTTGAGAATGATCGCATCGACCATTCTGATAACCGGGGTTTCGTTGCCGAAACCGGCACTTTTGGCGACGCCGGCAGCCGGCGCATCGTCTTCTTCTTCGATCATCACTTCAAGCGGCGGAAAATTTTCGAGGTCGGCAAAAACCACCTTTGAATCGAGGCTGGTTTCGATCATCAGATTCAGAAGCTTCTGAATCGCCATCTTTGAGGCGACCATGGGGCGAATTGGCAGCCCGAGCTGCACTTCTAGTTCTTCGATCGAGTCGACGTTGCCGGGATCATGCATGATCAGCTGAATTTCTTTGCCCAGCTTCTGGTGCGGAATAAAGCAGTAGCGCCGCATCAAAGCGACATCGATGCTGTTGAAAAGTTCATCGTTGACTTCATAACGGGTAAGGTCGACGTATTCGATGCCAAGTTCGAGAGCTACGGCCCTGGCATATTCTTCTTCGGTTATCAGGCGTTTTTCGATAAGAACCTGGCCGAGATTGGCCGGAATCGCGCCAAATTCGTTGACGAGCTGCTGCACGTAATCGAGTGTGATAAAGCCTTCTTCTACGAGAATTTCGCAGAGAGCTTTTTTGCGAAAGGTGGCGGCAAAGGCTTTGAAAAGGTTCTGGTCAGTAACATCAGGGTCGCTGTCGAGGCGGCGCAGAATATTGTCGGGGTGCCCGGCCGACTCCTTGAAGAGCTTTTCGGCTTTACCGGCGTCAATTACGCGCTTTTTTACCAGAAAATCTTTGAAACTTTCCATCTCATCTGTCCTAATTGATTTGTGAAGCAGCAGTCAGCACGGGGTACAGCAGAGCAACGACCAGAGTGCCGACCACGAGGGCCATTCCAAGAAAAAGCATCGGTTCTATCAATGATGTGACCGTGTCGGTGAGCTCGGTGATTTCTTCGTCATAATGTTCGGCAAGGTTGTCGAGCATCTCGCCGAGATTACCAGACTCTTCGCCAACTGTTACGACCCGCACCATGATCGACGGGGTTTCTGGGATCGACTTAAGAGCTTTGCCGAAGCCGAGTCCCTTTTCGAGCAGTTCTGGAAGAACGGAAAAGCGTCTGGCAATCACCTTGTTTTCGAGGCTGTCGAGAACGACTTTGAGGCTGTCGAGAATCGGAATGCCGCCTTCGACCATTGTCGACATGGTGCGGGCAAACTGGCTGTAGGCAAAATTTTTCTCAAGATCCCGCAGCATTGGAACCTTGAGTTTGAAACGGTCGATTTTTCTTCGGCCTTCGGGCGATTGATAAAAGCTCACAACTGCAGCAACTGCCAGTAGGGCCAGGCAGAAAAGCAGCAGAAACCATTCACCGAGAAATTCTGAAGCGGAAAGCAGCAGTGAAGTCATCAGTGGCAGCGGAATGTCAAGACTGCGGAACAGACTGGCGAATTCGGGCACAACCTCAATGATCATATAAACGACAGCCAGCGAAGAAACTGCCAGCAGAATTGTCGGGTAGATCATGGCTGCGATAACCTTGCGTCTTATTGCCAGAGAACTTGTGAAGTAATCAGAAAGACGCTTCAGTATGCTTTCGAGGGCACCGGCCTTCTCGCCGGCGACGATGGTTTTGATATAGATTTCGGGAAAAACGTCGGGATGACGGCCAAGTGCCCTGCTGAGTGATATGCCTTCGCGAATGTCCTGGTGAACTTCGCGCAAAGCCTGATTCAGCGGTGTGTCATCAGCGTCGTCGAGAAGCACATCGATGGCATCGGTGATCGGCATGCCAGATTTAAGAAGGGTACGAATAAGTTTGGTGAATTCGTTGAGCTCTTTGAGCGAAACCCGCTTTTGGAATGAGAGCCCGGCTTTGATCTGATCGGCAAGTGATTCGTCGAGACTGGTTTCGGCAAGAATGTAATAGCCGCGGGTGCTGAAGGCGGCCCGCAGTTCTTCTAACGATCTGGTTTCAAAAACCTCTTCGCTGGTATTGCCCTTTTCGTCGGCGTAGCGAATTTTTATTTTCTGCATTATTTACCCCGAAATAAACAATCCCGGATTTCCGTTTGCCTATGATTTTATGCCATCTCGGTAAAAATCACAAACATTAATTGGAAACCCGGGATTGTCAGGACAACAGTGGCCCTACTCCCTTTCAATGCGAGCTTTAATTGATAAAGTGCTCATTCAGTTCGGCCTGTTTTTGTGTTAATTCAAGGATCCACTGTTGTTCGGGGTCAATAATAACTTCTTCGACCGCACCAAACCACTCACGCGCCGACTTGCGGTCTTCGAGACGGCGGTACAGTTCACCGATCAGATAAGTAACGACCGGCAGATTGTCAGGGTTAGAGATTGTCGATTTCTCGACGGCAATTTTAAGAAACTTGACTGCCAGCTGCTGCAGTTCAATTTCGGCCTTGCGGTTTTCACGCAGGCGACAGCACCAGGAACCGCGCAGGTAAAGGTTGCCGATATGATACGGGTTGCGACCGGTTTCTTCATAGAGCTTCGCGGCGATAAAAAACTTGCGGGCCTCTTCCGGCATTTTTTTGCAGATCGGCAGGCTGAGAATCTTTTTTATCAACGAGGTTGAAACCTTGCAGCTTTCTCTGCTTTCCGCTGAATAATCTTCAGGGTAACCAGAAAAATCACATTCGGGACATTGTACCAGAAAGAAAGGCAGCGGGTTTTCGCCGAGGTAATGGGGCAGAAAATCTGAATCCTGGCCCTGATGTGTGATCGAAGTCACGGTTCTGGCTTCGAAAATGGCCCCACAGGCCGGGCAGGTGAAACCGCTGAGTTTGAATGATGTAACCAAGTTTAATTCTCCTGACGTCTGTCAGAATATATTCACAATCTTTTAGTGTGTCAATTCGAATGTCATTCAGGCAGTCGGGATCATTCTGCAAGCTTGGCAATCTTGCCGAATGAGTCAGGCGGCCAGAATTTGATTTCGGCCCTGCCTTTGACCAGTTTGCGGTCGAGCAGGCCCCAGGAACGACTGTCGTGCGAGTTGTTACGGTTGTCACCCATTACGCAGATTTTATCTGCCGGAATCTTCTGTGGCCCGTATGAGCCAAAGACATATTCTTTAACGAAAGGTTCTTTCATCATTTTTCCATTGCGGAAAAGGTAGCCATCTTTGATTTCGATAACATCGCCTGGCACTCCGACCACGCGTTTTACAAAGTCTTTGCCTGGCTCGAGCGGGTAAGCAAAAACGACGACCTCACCCACTTCGGGCTCTTTCATCATGTACACCATTTTGTTGACAATGATTTTTTCCCGCGAATGCAGCTCGGGTTCCATGCAGGCGCCTTCGATCACGAAGCCCTGAACAACATATGTCTGCAGAAACAGAAAGAAAATCAACGCTCTGACGAAATCTTTGAACCAGTCCCTTAATCCGTGTGCTATTTTTTTCATCGACCAACTCCATTTTCGGTCTGCATGTGTTTGGTAAAAACCTATTCGGAAAGGTTCGATTTTTTCTAAACGATAATTTTAACTTTTTTTTAAATGTACAATCTCTGTACAGCAAAGCGAACAGGCAACTGCCTGTTCGCTTTGCTTTTTCGCTCCCTGAGCTGGCTCTGGCCGGTCGAAGGGGGCAAGGATGATCAGATATCGCTTTGCTGTTTGAAGCCCTTGTGGTGACGTTTGAAGAACGGGCAGTCGGCACGGCCGTCTTTGTGCGGCTGGTCGGGCGGCGGCAGCGGGCCTTCGGGCCTTTTCCAGAGGTCGTCAAGAGTGAGTTCCTCGTCAGCGAGCCGCCACTGATTGTACAGCAGGCGAACCTGTTCTTCTGAAGCATTCTGGTTGTACATACCGGCCTGCTGCCTCTGCCTCTGAATTTCGTACATGGTTACCGCTGCCGCGACCGAAATGTTGAGACTCTGTACAAAACCGGCCATTGGCAGAAAAATGTTCGCATCGGCCATTTCGACAGTCGCTTCTGAGCAGCCACGATGCTCGTTGCCAAAAACGACAACCCATGGCTGTGTCCAGTCGAGACTGCGAAAATCGACGGCTTCGCGGCCCATGTGGGTGGCGGCAATTTTGTACCCCTGTTGCCTTAGTTCTGTGAGGGAAGGTTTGATGTCGTCGACAACTTTAAGGTCAACCCAGCGTTCGGCTCCTTTTGAAACTTCGGGGTTAACTTCTTCTGGTTTTTTAAAATCGGGGGCCCAGATTACCCGGCCGAAACCGGCGGCGTCGGCGGTACGCAGAACCGCAGAAAGGTTGTGCTGATCGTGTACAAGATCAAGGGCGATGACGATATCAAGCTGGCGCTGGTGCAGGGTTTGTGAAATACGATGAATGCGACGACTGGTGGGCATTATTCTAACCTTTCTTCGGGCTTATGCTGGCAAGAGTTTCGACAAAGCCCGGTTTGATGACGATACTGGCGACATTGAGGTTGAGCCAGGTTTTGCGCGCATCGAATACCGGGTTGATCTGCTTGAAGATCTGGGCAACGGCGTTTCTAGGCATCGGCATACCGTTAAGAGTGAGTTTTTCGCAGCGAAAATTCACTCTTTTGGGGTCGAGCAGCTGGGTATTGCCTTTCAGGTCAAATTGAGCGGTGACAAAACCCTTTTTGATGCGGCCGACCAGGCGGGCGCAATTGTTGTCGAGGTTCATTTTCATGCTCGAAAGCGACCGGGCCTGGGCATAGAGCTCAAAGACCTTGAGAATGTCATTGGCCGAAACTTCGGTTTTAAGATCGATGCGGTTACCGGTTTTGAAACGCAGGCGGCCGTTGGCAAGCTCATCGAGACTGATACTGCTGTCGGGAAAATCGAAAGTTACCCGCTCGATGGTAAGATTATAGTAGCTGACCTTATTGCACAGCACTTTGAGAGTTCTGAAACTGCCATCGCCTTCAGCGGGCAGAATTTCTACCGAAAGACTGGCCGGTCGTGGAGTTATCTTGCCGATGAGGGAAATTTCCGCAGAATCATACCCGAGAAGCTGAAAAATTCCGCTGGCTTTAAATTCTTCCGGGTCCTGAAATGCTTTCATGAATGCCGCCTCAAGAACCTGCAACTGCTGTTCAGGGTTGGGTGCTGGCATTTCGATGCGGGCCTGCGAACTGCCGCCGATGAGAACACTCAGAACGAGAAGAACCAGAAAAGGTCTAAGCAGCTTTTTCATGGGTACCTTCCTTCAGCGAGGCAATGATCACCTCAGCGGTTTTGAGCGGTATCTGACAACGTTGCCGCAGTTCTTCGGGCGTCGTTGCCGCGACATTGGCCATTGAACCGAATTCCCACAGGGCTTTGCGCAGAGTGGCAGGGCCGACACCCGGCAGATTGAGAAGAGCCGAACGCATGACCCGCCGGCTGTGAGTCTTTTTCTGAAAGGTGTTGGCAAAACGGTGCGCTTCGTTGCGCAGCTTGATGATTGACTTCATGCCGGCACTCGAAAATGGCAGATTGATCTCGGTGCCATCTGGCTTAACAAGCGTCTCTTCGCGTTTGGCCAGGCCGAGAATGGCGGTATCGACGCCCAGCTCTTCGAGCTCGCGCAGCGCAGCTCTGACCTGAGTAATGCCGCCGTCGACAATATACAGGTCTGGCAGATGAGCTCGTTCGCGCAGCAGGCGCGAAAAACGGCGCCGCGTCACTTCGGCGATCGAGGCCGGGTCATCGCCGCCATGGGCTGATTTGATATGATACAGGCGGTATTCGCCTTTGCGCGGCCGACCGTTATGGCATACCACCAGAGAAGCGACCGGGTCGGTTCCCTGAATGTGCGAAATGTCGACGCATTCGATTCGGACCGGGGCGACCTTGAGTTCCAGCAGATTCTGCAGGTCAATGACCGATTCGTCGATGCGCTCATGCCCTTCTGATTTGATGTTGCGCATGACTTCGAGGGCGTTGTTGTCTGCCATGGCGAGCAGGTTGAGAAACTGGCCCTTGCGCGGAATATGGAACGCGACTTTGCGGCCGGCCCGCTCACTGAGCATCGCCAGCAGAGCATCGACGCCGTCAGGTTCGAGCGAGCAGTAAATGACGGCCGGAATGATGTTGTTGTCGTAGAAGCGGCTGATAACTGTCTGCAACACTTCTGAATTCGAGGTTTCGGGCTCGCGCTCGATATCGAGTATGCGGTTGCCGAGCATTTTGCCGCCGCGCACGAAGAAGACCGAGAAAATCAGGCGGTCGTTGGCCTCGCACATGCCCCAGAAATCGAGGTTGAGCGGTTTAACGAATTCGACCTTCTGGTTTTCGAAAAAGCGGCGCAGTGCGGTCAGCGTATCGCGAACTTCGGCGGCTTCTTCGAATCTGAAACTGTCAGCCAGTGATTTAAGCTGTTTTTCGAGGCCGGTGAAGTCTGGGTCGCTTCTGCCTGCGAGAACTTCGACAGCTTTATGAATCGAAACCGAATACTCTTCAGGGGTAACTGCACCCTGGCAGATGCCCTGGCAGATACCAAGGTGATATTTGAGGCATGGCCTGATCTTTTTGCCCGGTGCCGCGGCCGCGAAGCCTTTTTTGGAGGTGCAGAGCCTGAAATTGCGCGACAGCAGGTCGACGATTCTGGTCAGGTCATACTCATTCGGAAACGGCCCGAAATAGAGATTGCCGTCGCGGAAACTGACTTTGCGCACCTTTTCGAGACGCGGGTAGCGTTCTTTCATCGTCACTCTTATATATGGGTGCGTCTTGCTGTCTTTGAGCAGTATGTTGTAGCGCGGTTTATGTTTCTTGATCAGGTTGTTTTCAAGAATCAGCGCTTCGATTTCGGTTTCGGTGACGATGAACTCGATGTCTTCAATCGCCGAGACGAGAACCGAGGTCTTCATACTGTCGTGATGGCGGTTGAAATATGATTTAACGCGTTTTTTCAGCGATCTCGACTTGCCGATGTAGATGATTTCGCCAGTCCGGTTCTTCATGATGTAGATGCCGGGGTTGGCGGGCATCAGGGCAAGTATTTTTTCGAGTTTTTCGCTCTGCATCTGTGTTAAAACCTGTCAGGGCTGTCTGGGCATTGGCGGCTTTTTCGGATTCTGGTCGCCTGTGGGCAGGTCCTGCTTTTTAGCAGCATTTTTCGTGCCAGAACTGCCGGATTTTTGAGCAGAATCGGCAAAGGTGGCCGACTCGACGACAAAATACTGCAGCTCTTGATTCATCCCTGATTTGATAAAGTGTCCGCTCAAATTGACTTTGCCATCGAGCATCTTTTCGTTTCTAACCTCGGTGAGCAGCTTCAAATTCGATTTCAGCGGAATACGTCGGCCATCATCGGTTTTGAGAACCCAGCGGTATAGATGTCGACGCCGACCAAGCGGCTGTTTTTCGGGCACCAGGCGACCGGTGATCTTTTTAATTTCATTGACATCAGAGAGCTCGTCCTCTGGTTTTCCTCGCGTCATCAAGGCTGGTGCCAGTGCTTCGGCCTTTTCGAAAAGTCCCGGCAGTTCACCACTCGAACTTGTTGCCGATGCTGTTTTTTCACTGAAAAGCTGCTGACTGCCGCTTGCAAATTCGGGGTCTTCGGGTGAATCCGGCCACTGCACCGGAATTATTTCGTTTTCTGTGATGGTTTCAACGGGTTCAGATGGCAATGCTGGCTTTTCAACCGCTGTTTTTTCGCCAATATTTTCAGACCCGACTCCGGTTTCCGGTTCTTCGGTGATTTCGTTTTCTTTTACGGTTATTTCAGAGTCTTTTTTATCGGGCTGTTTTGTCTGCGTATTTTTTATTTCGGCGGCGGCAGAAGCTTTCGTGTCGCCAGGGTATTCCCATGAACCGCTGTCAGCTTCGGTCGCGACTTTAGCTTCGCCGGATGCGATGTCTGCTGTGGCAGACCCAGGCTCGTCACTTGCCGATGCGGTTGACGCATCCGGTTCGGTTTTTGGCAGGCGCTCGGCCGGCGGAATATATTCAATGCCAAGTTCTCTGGCGGTGCGCTCAGCGATTTCTTCGGCCTTCTGATTGATCTCGTCAATTACCTCTTTGACCGGACGGTTCTTTTCGGTTTCACTGATTCCGTTTTCAGAAGGAAAATCTGGCGAAAGCGGGTCTGGAAAAAGTGTGTCGATATATTCACTGTCTTTCTTACCCTTTACGCCTTCAGTCCCGGAGGCGGTTAAGTTCGCTCCGGCTGAAGCTGTGGCAGAAGAATCCAGGCTTCCGGCGACTGTTTCAGAAAAAGTTTGAGATGCGGCTGCTCCGGCAATTGCGGCAGTTGCGCTTGCCGCCAACGGAGTTTCGTTCAATTTCTGGTTAAGGCCTGGTTTTAATTCAATACCGCCCGAGGCTGCAGCCTTGAGCGCATTTTTAACTGACATGGCGGCCTGATCCGGCTTAACCACAGGGATAGACGGTATTGTCAGCGTTTTTATCAGTGGCTGCGTCTGGGTCGCGACCTGCAGGAGGTTGTCGATTGCCGGTATTTCCTGAACCGGAATTTCCACAACAGCGCTCGCTGTCGGCAAAGTTGTCGAAGCGACCGCAGCCGTGTCTGATGCGATGATTTCATGGAATTTGAAATTGCCGTCGGTGATCTGCGCCTGATTGATATCTGACTTAACAGGTGTAGCAGAGGCGGTATCGGCGTGCAGTGCCGGGCCGGCGGCGCTGCAGATCAACAGTGACAGCAGAATGTTATGCAAATACAGGCGCATCTGAGCTCCTTGTTTTTATTGAGAAACAATTCTATCATTATTGCCCGTAATCATCAAATAAACACACTCAGGAGTCAATAATGCACAGCCTCGAAAATCTCTGCTCCGGTGCCCGCGACGTTGCCGCCATGGCTGCAGACGTTATCAGAAACGGTTTCAACAACAGCCACGAAATCGTTCACAAGGGAACCGTCGATCTGGTGACCGAGGTTGATATTGCTTCCGAGAGACTTATCCGAAAAGAACTGCTGTCGAGATTCCCCAAAATACGTTTTCATGGCGAGGAAGATGGCGGCGATGACTGGCGGCATGGCGAAGTCTGGGTGGTCGACCCGCTCGACGGCACGACGAATTTTGCCAATCGCCTGCCCCACTTTGCTGTTTCCATCGCCCTGTGTCATGATGGCGAACCGGTTGCCGGTGTCGTGATGAATCCGATGAACAATGATGTATACCATTGTTTCAAGGGCGGCGGTGCTTTTGTGAACGGCACCAGGATTCGCGTCGGCACCCAGAACACGATGAATGACGCGCTGGCGGTGACCGGCTTCCCCTACAACCGGCGCGAAAATATCGAAGTCATCGTCGAACGGCTCAAAATAATGCTGATGCACGTTCAATGCGTGCGCCGTCTTGGTTCGGCCGCCCTCGACCTTTGTCACATCGCCCGCGGCATCTTTGCCGTCTACTGGGAAACCAATCTCAAACCCTGGGATGTTGCAGCCGGCACCCTGCTGGTTAACGAAGCCGGTGGCTGCGTCACGCGCTTCGATGGCACGCCGATGGCTCTCGACAGTTTCGAACTGCTTGCCACCAACGGCATTCTGCACGCAGAGTCGATGCGCCTGCTCGCCCCCACCCTTGCCAGGTAATTACACAATTTTTTCTGTTCTGCCGCGGTTGCCGAGTTTAATAACTCAGTAACAACCATCAGCGATCGTCATATTGGCCTTTTTCCGGGAAAGCCTCGCTGCGGCCTTTTTCGAGAAGCTCGCGCAGTTTTGCCATGGTAATGCCGAGCGTGCGGGCGGTCAGTTGAAGAGACGCCTCGTTGCCTTCCGGGGGGAACTTGGCGCCGGCAAGATTGCGAAGGGCCCAGATATCTGTTCCTGAAAGGCGGTATGAGACGTCACGTATATTGCCGGAGATGGCTGCAGACAATTCGTTGAACTCGAACGCGGCGGCCCGGCCGTTCCACCATACCGATACATGCATGAAGCCGTTTTTTTCAACTTCTGGCGGGTAAGGTGCGAGCCGACGAACCGACATGTCTGCTGGAATCGGGTCGGTGCCAGGCATTGATTCTGATGGATCAGACGGAAAACGCGGCATAAAAAAGCGCCCGCGCGGCCTGGATAAGGGCGACAACCCTTCAGGAATCATGCCACAAAATACTGCAAAGTCAGCGGAGCTGGTGATATTCGGAACTTCCTGCGCAAAGATTTCTGCCACTGCAAAACGGGCTTCACTGGCTAAAGAATAGTTCTTTCTCAACCTTTGCCACATCTGAAAAAGGTTATCACGGATCTCTGACCAGAGAATGCCGTGTTGCAGCAGCGGCATACAGTATCTGACCAGTTCTCCGCACGCGAAAAGTTTAACGGCATCTTTTATAAGAGCGGGTTCGCCTTTCGCAACGGCACGAACAACCTCACACAACGGCGACCGCCAATCGTCGCTGCCACAGAGGTAATGTCTGGCGACTAGCATTTCGCGCGCCAGCTCAAAGGCAGCCGCACCGTCGGTCTGACCGGTAGCTGCAGCAATTTCCGGCAGTGCTGTCAGAAAATCGCCAAGATTCATGTACATATTAAAATTCATCAGCACCAGCAGGTCGATAAATGCCTTTACCGCCTGCTGGCCTTTCAGCAGCGGCTCGATCATCGGCAGATGGGCGCTGACGGTTCTGATCAGCCCTGAATCCGGGAATGCCAGAAAGCGCAGCTGCAATAACTGATTTTCGCCAAGTATTGATGCGAGAGTTGAGCCTTGCGGCAAAAATTGTTTCAGCTGCCTGACCGGGTCTGAAATTGCTGCGCCGGCCTGGGTCAAAACACGGGCCGGCCATTTATGCCTGCCGTCCATCTCATGCCAGGCCGCAGCATCACGCAGCACGGCACTCAGGTTCTGCAATTCCTGGCGGCTATGAACTGCTTTTGACAATTCATGGGCATAACACCGTGAAATTTTTCCGGTGAGGTCATGGCCGTCGGCATCTACCAGAAACAGACCCAAACGATCAAGTTCAGCGAGTTCTTCAGAGAATTCCGACTTCCAGGCTGCCAGATCCGGCTTTAATGCGCAACCATCAGAAATGCCTGTCTGCGCTGAGCGGACCTGAAAGAAATCTGTCAGAAAATCTGCGACAGTTGCGGCCTGCATGGAAATCTGCTGCAGTCGAGTGGTGTCGAAAGTATAGTCAGTGCCGTCGAGATAAGCCGATTTCTCATAAGGCAAAGCTTTGAGAATCTCTGGCATTCGCGCAGCCAGCGCCTCAAAATCGTTAATATCTGCCACCAGATGTGAAAGAAGGCGAAAAACGAGGGGTATGCAGTCGCTCAGGCAGTCAAAAAAGTCAGAACCGCCACCGTAACTGTGGTTATACACACGCCACAGCGCCTGCTGCATTCTTTCGGCAACGTTGCCATCTGCAGGCAGCCATAAAAAAAACGTTCTGATCGGTGCTGATAAATTATTGAAATCCATCAAAGAGCTTTCTATAAAAAGTTTATTCAGATGATTTATTGACTCTTATGAAGCGGGGCAATAGTGTTGCCAACACCAGAGCGGCGAATATCAGAAGCTGAAGCGGCATTGCAGGAAGCACTGCCGGGTCGGTAACAGCTGCGGCAGAAGGTGTGATCTTCATTTTGAAAGCAAAATACATGGCGCTTCCGGCGAGGGCGTTGTTGAATGCGTGGGTCGCGATGCTCATCCATAATGAACCGGTGATCTGATAGATGTAGCCCATCCATAATCCGATCATGAAGGTTGTGATTATTTTTGCGGGCGAAATATGCGCAAAGCCGAACATCATGGCTGCCATTATGATTGCTGCCCACGGGCCCAGACGCGTTCTCAGCCCTTTCTGGATAAAGCCGCGGAAAAGCACCTCTTCGCAGATTCCGGCCAGTGGGCTCATTATCAGAATTATCCACCAGAAAGGCGCCGAGTCGAAGAGCCCGGCAAACATGCTGGTCAGTTCTTTGGCTTCCGGCATTACCGAGGCCTGCCAGATACCGAACTGCAGAATGAAAACCAGTATACAGAGAGTCATTACAGGAATTAAAACAAAGTTTTCGAGTCGCAGTTTTTTTAATTCGAGGTCGAGTGACTCGATGATCCGGTAACGGTAAAACCACAGATATGTAAGCGGCGGCAGCAGATAAAACAATATCTGGGTTATGCCCAGACCTGTAATATTACTGAAATGCTCTGAGTTCAAAAAGAATGGCGAAACGCCTGTCAGCAGAAAAAAGGCGAGGCCAAACATGTAAACAGCGGCTCTGGCTGTCGGAGCTGTTTGCCCCGGTGCCGCCGGGTACAACAGATCTGCCAGCGTTCCGGACTCAGAAACGAGAATGTCTTCGCTGCGATAAACGGAAGATGCCAGAAGAGCTGCGAGAAAGCAGTGAAAGCAACTGAAGGCAAGAGTCTGAAGATAAAGGGCCCAGCTGCAGGTTTCCATTGCCAGTGCCTTGAAAGTAAGCGTAAGGTTTACGACAGGAATCGCAGCCGTGAAAGTCGAAAGATCGAAACCATCGAGCATGCCGACGAAGGATGGAAGAATTATCAGGCCCATCATTGGTGAAAGATACATCTGCGCTCTCTTGGTGGTGCCGGCCATAAGGGCAACCGTCATAAAAAGAACAGCCAGGCAGGCTGCAAAGGGTATCATCATGACAAATATCTTTAACAGAGCTGATGCGGATATGCTCAGTGAGATGCCATAATCGCCGCCGGCCGGCATATGTCTGCTGAGGATATAGGCCAGAAGGCCCTGGCAGCCCACATTCACAGTAACAGAGATGAGAACATTCGTCACTATCGCCGTCAGTTTTCCGAGCATGATTTCCACGGTCGGTACAGGCGTCAGCAGGAGTGTTTCGAGAGTGCCTCGGTCCCGCTCCCCTGAAGTAATGTCGAGCGATGTCATAAACGCACCCATCACTGCGAACATTATCATCAGGCCGGGCAGGATTTTTCCGAGAAGGTCCCCACCCTCTTTTTCAGGAGAGGCAATGCTTTTTCTGGAAAACTTAAGAGGATAAAGAAAGGTGTTCGGCAGATTTCTGTCTTGCAGGCGCGATGTTGCGAGCTGACCACCGATTTTGTCAAAGGCTTCCGCCAGCAGTTCGACCGCTTTTTTGCTTTTCCAGCTGGTTTTATCGTAATGCACACGAAAAAGTGCGGTTTCAACCGAACCGGCGCTGAAAAAATCGGCTGCAACCGAAGCGACTTCGACCAGTGCGTGAATTTTCAGCTGCTTCAGATCCTCGCGCTGCTGCATTGGATCTGCCACAAAACTTATCTGCATGGAATCAGTGGCGATGTGGTTTTTGAATCTTTCAAGTTCGAGCGGTAAAACAACTTTAACTGTTGCCTGGCTGACAACCTGCTGCGACTGAGATGCTGCGGTAAACGAAATAACCGCGATTATCGGGTAAATGAGAAATGGCAGAATCAGCAATATCATCAATTGATCGATATCGCGAAGGGCGAATATTATTTCCTTACGGGCAATGTTGATTATTCTGCGAATATTTAGCATCTGCATAAAATCTGTAGGCGTCTATAAGATTGTTTTTCCCGCTCTGGTCGATCATTTCGTCGACAGTCAGGTTGTGTGGAATTTTTCCGTTGATGAGAAAAGCGACCCTGCCCCCGAGTTTGTGAACCATTTCCATGTTATGGGTCACGATCAGAAGCGTCTTTTTCTGCGACCGCTGGTAGAGAATGAAATCAAGTATGCCGGAAATGCTTTCAACATCGAGCCCGGTTGTCGGTTCATCCATTATGTAAACCGGCGGATCATGCAGAACCGCCCTGGCGATATTGCATTTCTGCTTCTGCCCCGAGCTCATCGCAGAGCAGTCGAGTTTCAGGCATGACTCAAGATCGAATATGCGGTTGATTTCATCGAGTCGTGCAATGAACCTGTCATGCGACAAGTCATACAGGCCGGCGAAATACTGCAGAAATTCGAAACCGGTCAGACGCTCATAAAGAGCCGTATTAACCGAGAAAAAGCCGATCGATCTCTTGACCATATCAGGTGCAGAAGAGGCATCAAAGCCGTTGACCGTTATAGAACCGGCATCTTGAGGCAAAAGCGTACTGATTGCGCGCAGAAGGGTAGTTTTGCCGGCGCCATTGCCGCCCAGCAGAAACTGTGTTTCGCCATCTGCGATTTCAAGATCAACGCCTTTCAGAACATCTTTCTGATGAGGCAGGTGACGATAATAACTTTTATAAACTCCACTGACGCTTATCAAAACAAACCTTTATTCTATTGGCGGTGTGCAGCACTGTTCAGAACTTCTATTGCCCACTGATTCAAACTTTTGCCACTGGCTTTCGCAGCAATTGTAACAGCCGCATGCACTTCCGGCGGCACCCGAAACTTTTCTGGTGCCTGCTTCTGTTTTTCATGCGAATATTGTAGTGCAAAATCAGGTCACTTAAACAGGTGAGAATGAGTTCCCGTTCTCTCCAAAATCAGCACATCATTTTCAATTTTATAAATCAATAGCCAATCAGCCTCAACGTGCAGTTCTCGTCTGCCTTTCCAGTTTCCGACAAGGAGATGATCGGAATATTTGTAATCCAGAGGTTGCTGATTCAACAGCATTTCAATGATTGCCCTCAACTTTTTATAGATCTTTCCCTGATCTGTCATCTTTTGAAGATCTTTTTTGAATCTGTTGGTAACCTTGAGATTAAGCATTAATCCCTCAGAAACTCTTTATCAAGCATTTCCAGACCTTTTTTACCAGACCTCTTCCTGGAAAGCCCCACTCCTTTGTCTGTGTTTTCAAAGGTTTCAATTGTTTCTTCATTTGGTTCACTGTAACGAAGGCAAAGGGCGCATTCATCAGGGTGCTCAATGATTTCCCTGTTCACGAACATTTTTATCAATTCGCCGACAGCAAGATCTTTAAGAGCAGCCAAAGCCTTCAAATTTCTGAAGGTGGCATCATCGAGAGTTAAGTTCATTCTTTTCATGTTTGCCTCCTTACGCTTATAAATAAATTATGGCACAAAAATTATTAATGTGCAAATTGCGCTTTTAGCACTTTAGTAACACTTAGGCGATATGTGCTCTCAGGTGCGGTTGCAAGGGGGCAGCCAGACCGCACTTCGATAGTTCGACAGGCTTACCACACCGCCAGACAGGTCTGGCTCAGTAACCAAAGCCATCCCGAGTTTTAACAACGGATGTGCCGCGACAACGGGGTCGCCGGGCTCCCAGCGGGGGGCTTTGGTTGTAAATGGCCTGATAAGAAAGCTAAGAGCAATTGCTTTCGGGGGCAAGGCATCAGCAGAACTCGCAGAAAGCGGCACGCCATTCTTTCGAATGGCGGTTTATTTGAACTGATGGTTTCTTTGAGCCACATACAGCTGCCTTTGGCGGTCCTGAATGCCGAAGGCGGTCAGGCGGTGCGGGATTTGTTCTGCATCCAGCGGGGCTGGCCGGTGGTTTCGAGAACGTTGAGCCAGAACATGCTTTCGGGATCGATGAATTTGCGGTTGCGAATCGCGATGTCGATCGGAACATGCGTGAAACAGTTGTTCCAGATGCCGACGAGCATGCCGGTTTTACCGGTCATACCGGCGTGCACGGCGTTCTGCGCCAGTTGATTGCAGAAAATGCTGTCTGAAGGTATGGCGCACGAACTGCGGATAATGTAGCTCGGGTCGATATATTTCAGCGAAACCGGCACTTTGCGGTCTTTGAAGTATTTTGTGATGCCCTCTCGCAGCATGACACCGACATCGCCGAATTTGCGGTTGCCGGAAACATCGCGTTCCTCGAGAGCGCACAGACGGTCGCCGACTCCCTCGGCCACGACGACAACCGCGTGACTTTTCCTGAGAATGCGGTCCATCAGGTGCTTGTAGAAACCGTTTTCGCCTTCGAGATCGAAGGGCATTTCGGGGATCAGGCAGAAGTTGACGTCCTGCGAAGCGATCGAAGCGTTGGCGGTAATATAGCCAGACTGGCGGCCCATAAGCTTGACAAGGCCGACGCCGTTCTGATAGCCCTTGGCTTCGACATGCGCGGTGCGAAGCGAGTCGACAGCATGTGAAAAAGCGGTTTCGAAACCGAAGGTTTTTTCGATGAAACCGATATCGTTGTCGATAGTTTTCGGAATCCCGATAACGGAAATGGCGAGCCCGCGCTTGTTGATCTCGTCGGTGATTTCTTTGGCGCCGCGCAGCGTGCCGTCGCCGCCGATGCAGAACAGGATGTTGATATTGAAATCCATCAGCCGGTCGACCATCAGGCCGACATCCTGCGGGCCGCGTGATGAACCGAGAATCGTGCCGCCCTTTTCGTGAATTTCGCTGACGACATCAGGGTCGAGAACCATCGGCTGCAGCCCTGATTCTTTAATCATACCAAGGTAACCGTAGCGGAAACCATAAATATTCTTGACGCCATACCAGAAATAAAGCTGCATTACCAGGCCGCGGATTACGTCGTTGATACCTGGGCAAAGACCGCCGCAGGTAACGATACCGGCGCGGGTGCGTGAAGGATCGAAGAAGATTTTCTCGCGGGGGCCTGCCTTTTCGAAAGTCAGCGGCTCGCGGCCGGCTGCCAGTTCTTCTTTGAGCTTACAGAGGCTGTTATTGAAAAGAACCCGCTCCTGATCTTCAACGTAGTTGGTCAGGTAGTCGCCATCGACGGTCGAAAGTTTGAGCGGCGAATCAAAATTGGCCTTACCCAGCGTCTGAATGTTCAAATCCTTCTGGCTGATTTCCATAAAAAACCCTTCTTTATTGGGATGATAAAGCGGCCGAAAACCCTCTCTTTATACTTTTTCGCCACTATAAAAGTCAATAGCCGTTTTCGCTCTTCATCATTAATACAGGTCAGTCGTTGCAACGCTCTGCGATCTTCGCCCCCTCATAGTTCCATCTGCTCACTCTGCTCGCACGACCGGAACTCGGGCTCTAAGCCGCATCCTGCGGCAATCGCCCGCGTTTTGCCCTCCAGGCAAAACGTCCGGTCTTAGCGGCATCGTTTGCAGGGAACTATGGGGTGCTCGACAAGCGTCGCTTATGCAATCGCCTGACCTGTCCATCAGGCGGCGATCTGCTGCAGGTCGGTGTTGCCGTCGCTGCGCAGGGTGAAGCTGGCAAAGCGGCTTTTCAGCTTGAGCAGCGTTGTGTTGAGTATCCAGGGGCCGATTACCGGGGGCAGAGATGCATCGTAGGCGCCGCCATGTTTGAATTTCTGCAGGGCGAAGCTGCTGATCTTCTTGTCGACGAGCCAGTCGGCCATGATCATCAGTTCTTTTTCAGAAATGAGGCGCGGGTGAAAGGTCGTGCGATATTCATGCCTGATGCCGGAGGCGACAATCAGTTCGGCAACTCTGCCGAATGACTTTTCGCTGGCACTCTGGCCGGTAATTTCGCCGTAACGGGCAAGTGGCGCCTTGTAATCGACGGCAATAAACTGCAGAAGCCGCTGTTCGATCGCCTTTTCGACGACATCGGGGTAAAAGCCGTTGGTGTGCAGCGCGATTTCGTAACCGAGTTCGCGCACTTCATGCATCGCGTCAAGCAGACCCGGCTGCATGCAGGGTTCGCCGCCGCTGAAAACCACGCCTTCAACAAAGCCCTGGCGGTCTTTGAGAAAATTGATTACCGCTTCCCAGGTGATGTGCTCGCGGGCGGTCCCGGGCAGCAGGGTGCCATTGTAGCAGAAGCGGCAGCGCAGATTGCAGCCCTGCAGAAACAGAACACTCGCCAGCCGGCCAGGGAAATCGATCATGGTAAAGGGCTGCATGCCCCCTACTCTTACTTTGTCTCTTAGAACGTGCATTTTATTTATGGTGCTCTATAATCTCGGGCGGTTCCTGAGCTTGTCGCAGGAGCCCGGTTTGCTTTAATCGTAAGCTGAATTCAAGGTTTAACTCAGTAAATCGCTCGACAGCACCGGTCGATGCTGTCGAGCGCACTTTTCGTAATAGAATCGCTCAGATTACTTCTCTGACGATTTCCTGTGAATTGAGCAGAACGCGTTCTCTGTATTCGCTCTTCTTGCCGGCGTTGAACTGTGAAACCGGTCTGAAATAACCCATGACGCGGGTCCAGACTTCGCAGACCTGGCGATTCTCATCTTTGAGAACAACGGCATCAGGCGCAATCTCGCGGCCTTCATTCTGAGCTTCAGCAACGATTCTGCGGGTTTCGATGCTGTCGCAGGTCGGGCAGTGCTGGTGCTCGCCGGCGATGTAGCCGTGTTTCGGGCAGATGCTGAAGGTCGGAGTAACGGTGACATACGGCAGTCTGAACTGTGAGAGTGACTTTCTGACCAGGCGCTTGCACGATTCGGCATCGGGAATGCGTTCGCCGACATAGAGGTGCAGAACGGTGCCGCCGGTATATTTGGTCTGCAGTTTTTCCTGGTGGCGCATGATGTCGAACAGATCGCCCTGATAGTCGACCGGCAGCTGGGTCGAGTTGGTGTAATAGGCGGCCTGCGGTGTGCCGGCCTGAATGATTTCGGGGAAACGTTTGCGGTCTTCGCGTGCGAAGCGATGGGTGGCGCCTTCGGCCGGAGTGGCTTCGAGATTGTAGAGGTGGCCGGTTTCGACCTGATACTGCACGATGCGTTCACGCATGAAATCAAGAAGTTTCTGTGCCAGTTCGACGCCTTCAGCAGAAGTGATGTCGTAGGCATTTTCAGAGAAATTTCTGATACATTCGTTCATACCGTTGATACCGATGGTCGAGAAATGATTGCGCAGGGTGCCGAGGTAGCGGCGGGTGTATGGGAACAGGCCGCTGTCGATACGGGCCTGAATAACCTTACGCTTGACTTCAAGGCTCTTCTTGGCCAGTTCCATGAGGGTTTCGAGGCGGTCGGTGAGAGCGTTGTAATTGCCCTTGTGCATGTAACCAAGGCGGGCCAGGTTGATGGTAACGACGCCGATAGAACCGGTCTGCTCGGCCGAACCAAACAGGCCATTACCGCGCTTGAGCAGTTCGCGCAGGTCGAGCTGCAGGCGGCAGCACATCGATCTGACCATATTCGGCTGCAGATCTGAGTTGATGAAATTCTGGAAATAAGGCAGACCGTATTTGGCGGTCATTTCGAACAGCGGCTGGCAGTTCGGGTGTTCCCAGTCGAAATCTTTAGTAATATTGTAGGTCGGGATCGGGAAGGTGAAAGCGCGGCCACGGTGATCGCCATGGCTCATCACATCGATGAAAGCACGGTTGATCATGTCCATTTCCTGCTGCAGTTCACCGTAGGTGAATTCAGTCTGTTTGCCGCCGATCAGCGGATACTGGTTGCGCAGGTCTTCCGGGCAGTTCCAGTCGAGGGTCAGGTTGGTGAATGGGGTCTGTGTACCCCAGCGTGACGGCACGTTGAGGTTGTAGACGAATTCCTGAATGCCCTGGAAAACGTCGTCATAGGTGAGTTTGTCGTTTCTGACGAACGGAGCCAGATAGGTATCGAACGAAGAGAATGCCTGAGCGCCGGCCCATTCATTCTGCAGCGTGCCCAGGAAGTTGACCATCTGACCGAGTGCACTGGAAAAGTGCTTCGGTGCACCAGCTTCGACCTTGCCGGGGACGCCATTGAAGCCTTCATTCAGCAGCGTGCGCAGCGACCAGCCGGCGCAGTAGCCTGAAAGCATATCGAGGTCATGAATATGAAAGTCGCCTTCGCGGTGTGCATCGCCGATTTCAGGGTTATAGACGTGCGACAGCCAGTAGTTGGCGGTAACCTTGCCAGCCACGTTGAGGATCAGACCACCGAGAGAGTACCCCTGGTTGGCATTGGCGTTGACACGCCAGTCCTGCTGACCGAGGTATTCGTTGATCGAGCTGATGCTGTCTACGAGAGAGCGACGACCTTCGCGCATCTGCTTATGCTGTTCACGATAGACGATGTAAGAGCGGTTGGTGGTGAAATAGTTGTTGGCTATCAGCACGTGCTCTACGACATCCTGCACTTCTTCGACGTTCGGTGTACCCGACTGATGACGATGTGCCAGAATGTTGATCACCTGGCTGGCCATACGCATCGAATCAACCATACCGAATTCACCGGTGGCTCTGCCGGCTCTCTCGATAGCTGAACGGACTTTTTCCGGGTTGAATGGAACGATGTTGCCCTGGCGATTTTCGATGAACTGCAATTCGCGACCCTGCTTCATGGTTACTCCTGAAAGATATTATTGCGTGGCCTTTAGAAAAATCTGTGCGACCTCAGACCCATTTTAACTGTACACGAAGCAATGTATGACAGAATGGTGTGAAATGCCCAAAATAGGGAGTTTGAGGGGGAAGTTTTATTTAAAAGTCGACGCTTTCGAGGGTCAAATTAAACCATATTTTAGAGACCAAAGTCAAAAGGTTTTTAGAAAAAATTTTACCTCAACAATGATGCGAATCTCAGCCAATAATGCCGCTGAGAGAATGGTCAGAAGAGGTTTGCACCCTACCCCTCAACCCAAAAGATGCACCAGACTATTCTTGACGGATTTTGTGAAAAAATGAACCTGCCGCCTGTTCAAAAACTGAACAGCGAAAACGGCAAAATAAAACACTAAAAATAAAATCACCCACCCCGTATGAGGTGGGTGATAATAGATTAACAGTGAATCAGAACGAACCTGGCTCGATAAAACCAGCTTCATTTCCGGTCTCGGTGATCTTCAGCGAACCGAACTGAATACCTTTGACCCTGCCGAGATCGCCGCGGTAATTCGTGCGAATCCTGAAGTTGTCACGCAGGAAGTCGATTTCTTCGAGGCGGCCAATGCCAAGCATATTCTGGTTGGCATCGAGCAGAGCGATCATCAGGCCCTTTTCCTGGCCGGCGATGAAAATGCGCTGCATCCCGAGATCTTTGGGCCAGCTTTTCATCATTTCGGGTAATAGTGGCCCGGAGGTAAAGATCAGAGTGCCTTCCCAGCCTGAGAGTCTTTCGGCGTAAAGGGTACCCTCGAGATCGATTTTTGTACCGGTGAGAAAGTAGCAGCGATCGGTGAAAACCTGTTTGAACGGAACTTCAAACACCTTCGAACCGGCAAAATATCTGCGGCTGACGAGTTCGCGCAGTTCCTTGCGGTCCATCTGGCTGGTCGACGTGGCTTTCTTCGAAACCGGCAGCCGCACAATTTTATCGGCCGGCAGATGGCGAACCAGGTGCTCGAGCTCAGTGCCTCTCTGCATCAATACAACCTTGTCAGGCTGTACGATGTCGAGTTTGGCTTTTTTGATGGCACGACCACCATCACCCTGTACCCAGCCGGTGGTGTCGATGATAAGAGCGTCAGCATCTTTTTCAGCCTTGTGCAGCATATCGACGAGACCGGTCAGCGCCGGTACAAAATGCAGGCCCGGTGAATGGGCGCCGAGCAGATACATGTAAGTCGGGTCGATTTCGGTAAGAAATATCGCCGGCTTCTTGAGAACCAGCATGCCGAAGGTGCCGGGGCAGCCAATGTCTGACTGACCGGTGTCACAGTCGAGAATCGCGGTTTTGCCGACTTTTTCGAGCAGGCGGTTGGCCAGATAGGTGCTGAAAAAGGTTTTGCCGGTGTCGACTTCGCCGAGCACCAGAACCTTATAGAGAGAACCCTTGACCTTTTCGCCGGCGATACGGTCGGCGAGTTGATCCCACTCGGCCGGTATCGAGCTGGCTTCCATTTTAGAAACGGCTTCAGGCTGAGCGTCTATTTCGCAGACACTGTCTTCGATGCCGAGCAGCGGTATTTTCTTGCCGACCGGAACCTCGATCTTTTCGCCAACGCCGACTTTCGCGGCGATGACTTCGATGCTGCCACCGGAAACGCTAACGTTTGCAGGGCCATTCAGCAGATAGAATTCATTTTTTTTGATGTTAAGCTGCATGGTTATTTCTGCCCCTTGTCGAATACCAGTGAAGGCCACATTTCTTTGAGAACATTGTTATTGATTACGGTGGCACGGCTGATTTCGCGCATGCCCAGGTCGAGCTCATCTTCTGAGCTCATCAGTTTGACCGCTTTCAGTTCAATGCCTTCGCTGTCCTTGGCCGATACGGTTCCGCACAGGCAGTCATCGCCGCTTTTAATGAAAACGCGCTGACCGACTTCAAGTTCTTCGGGCTTGACATTTTTGGTTACGCCGCTGATACACATGTTGACGATTCCCGGGTAAAGCGGTACGTCTTCATAGAGTTTGACCAGCTGGGTTACCAGTTCTTTGACCAGCATCGGGTCTTTTTCTTCTTCGACGATGCGCTTGAGATACTTTATCAGACCGGGAAAATCGGTTTCTTTAAATGACATCAGGTCTCCCTTATTTTTTTAGATATTCGAGGCCGAGCTTGTCGGCGCGGGCCTTCTGCGCGTCATCGAGTTTGCCGGTGCGGGCAATGTGGTCATGCAGCTGCATTTCGCTGAGCACTTCGGTGACTCTTGTGAGAACATCGCAGAAAGTGACCTTGTCGGTCTTGAAAGTGCATTCAGCCGCTTTCGGATGCCCGCCGCCGCTGATTTTGTCTTTATAATCGGCATAGCGCTTCTGCATTGAATCCTGCAGCTCGCCGCAGAATTTGCCGGAATGAACGCGATCGCCTGAACCACGCACCGATACATGTGTGTAGTCATTGCTGACCGAGCTGACCATTATGATCTGAGCAAGCTTGTCGCCAGCCTTCTGTTTGAGTTCGAACAGTTTGATCGAACCGATCATTGGCAGCAGCGGTACTTTCGGACCGACGAACAGATAGATCGAAGTTTCGTCGAGCTTGAGAATGCGGGCCGATGAGTCGAGAATGCGGTTGGCGCTTTCCCAGTCCTGCAGGAAGTAGGCGAAAATCTTTTTGAGATTGCCCTGCTGTGGCTGCGGCAGAAGATTGACGAAATCGTCGAGCGATTTGATTTTCTTGACTTCGTTCATTTTGTCGGCAATGGCTTCAAGAGCGGTGGCGATGCATTCGGCATGATTGACGTTCTTGAGCGCCGGCTCGCGATCGTTATAGAAATACGAGAATCCGCCGCCGCCAGTGGCATGCACATATTCGGTCACGCGTGACAGCAGGCAGGTGTGGTCGCGCTGTTCGGCGTCGAACATCGTCGGGCGTTCTTTTACCAGAGTCAGCAGATTCTTGAAATTCTTGCCGTATTCGACGAAGAAAGGCTTGGCAAAGTCAGCGAGAATGCCTTTGACCGGTTCAATTGCCCAGTCACCCTTGAGCCCCATCATGCACAAAAAATCGTCGAAATCTTCGCGCACGCCGGCGAGAGTAGCGATGCCGTGGGCGAGAATCGAGGTCGAGCACCAGGTATAGGCCGGCAGACTCGGGTTGAAATAGGTGCACTTTTCGGGAGCTACCGGTGTCGGGTGATGGTCGACGATGTAGACCGGCAGTTTTTCGGCGAAATTGTTATAGGGAGCCAGAGTGCCCTTGTCGAGCAGAAAGATCGCTTTGGCGCCGCTGGTTTCTTTCATCGCCGCTTCGAGCTGATCTGGCTGCAGCAGAAAGCCTTCGGGCAGCTTAAGATTTACTTTCCAGCCTTTTTTCTGCAATACTCGTTTAAAAATCAGGCCGCTGGTGATGCCATCCGGATCGTCGTGGCTGAAAACAAGTGCTGTGCCAGGTTTTTCGATTTCCTGCAGAATCTTCTGCAGGCCTGGGTTATTGGCCTTGAGGTTTTCCCACTGTGATTTGTGACCCTCGATATCCTTGAATTCTGTCTGCAAAATGACCGCTTCTTCCATAATACATCCTTTCGGTTATTTTAATTACCCGAAAAGTATAGTTTGGATTAAAGCCTCTGGTCAACTACAAATCTGTAATCTCCAGGATCTTTTCCGCCAATGAAAAGACGGATATTACCGTGGCGATCAGTGCGGTAGAGCTTGGTTCCGACCCTTTCATGATGGGAAAGGGCGCGCGGTGACGGGTGCCTGAACGCATTGTTGCGGCCAACGCTGATGATTCCTGCCTCAGCTTTGACCAGCTGCAGGAATGGCATATAGTCACTGGTGTCGGCGCCATGATGTGGCACCTTGAGAACCTGACTGCGAATGCCGTCGCCGTATTTCATGATCTCGCGCTCGGCATCCTCTTCGATATCGCCGGCGAGCAGAGTCTGAACCTTGCCGTAACGCAGCAGCAGCGCGATCGACATATTGTTGACTTCAGAATATTCTTTCGAACTGACCGGCTTCTCCGGGTTGAGTACCTGCACAAACAACTCGTTGCCCCATTCGAGCACATCACCGGCTTTGATGCTGATACGCTGAATCCGGTCTTTTTTACAGATTTCGTCATAGGTTTGCCAGGCTTCGGTATTAAAAGTCGACGGTGTTTCATAGATTTTGTCGACCTCGAACAGTCTGAGAACCGGAATAACGCCACCAAGATGGTCATTGTGCCAGTGCGTAATCACCAGACCATCGAGCCGCGAAATTTTCTGGTTGCGCAGGTAATTCTGAATCAGTTCGCGGCCTTCGCGCCGGGCGTCGGCCACCGGCACATTTACCCCGCCATCGATGAGAAAAACCTTGCCTTTCGGGGTGCGCATCAGAACCGCGTCGCCCTGCCCGACGTTGACGAAGTCGATACGCAGTTCAGGGTTGAGACTGACGCTGACGAGACCGCCGTGATCCGGGCTCAAGACCAGTGCCCAGACAAAAATTACGATAATCAGCAGCATGAAGAAAACGAAATTGGTTTTCTTCGACTGAAACGATTTCTGTTCATAACCGTATTTACTCATGCCGCTATTTCACCTCGACGAGGTTGATAAACTGTTTCAGAGCCTTTTCTGTGACGCCTGGCACCTCTTTCAGATCGTCGAGCGAAAAGAAGCCGCCGTTGCGATTGCGAAATTCGATGATTTTTTCTGCCATCTTCTTGCTGACGCCTGGCAGAGCGTTGAGCTCCTCTTCACTGGCAAAATTCAGATTCAGCTTGTCGCCCCAGGCGGCATTCCCAGAATGCCCGCCAATGGCGGTCGCATAATTTTCAAGTAGGCGCAGGCGGCGCTTGGTCATGCCCTGAACGTTGAGCAGTTCGTTCATGTCCTTGATTTCGCCCTTTTCTTTGATATAGTCATGAACCCGCTTCGCGAGTGTCGGCGTCATCTCCGGCAGTGCCCTGATGCTCTTGAGGTCAGTGCGGTTCAGGTTGAGCTTGCCGGCATTCTCTGTCTCGTTAACCGCTGAGCCTTTAACCAGAACCGTCTGATCGGTCAGCCCGGCAATGTGATCGATCTGCTTGAGCAGTTGAACATTCTGATTGCTGATCGTGGTTACCCTGACAATCAGCATCATGATGCCCATCGCCAGCATGGTGATGAGCAGAACGAACGCCAGTTTTTCGAGTCGGGTTAAAACCATGGTCACTGTTCCTTGACAAAGACGGTTGCCTGTACGCGGTTGCGGGTCTGATCGACCTGCACGGCACCGCTTTCAGAGGTCATATAGACCTTGACCGGCCATTGTTTGAATCTTTGCGGGTAACTGCGGCTGCGTGAAGTAATCGTCGAGGCGAGATGGTAGTTTTCCATCAGCCATGACGACGGAAACCGGTAACTGACAGCGACGCCCTCGGGGTTCTGAGCCTTGACGAATTTTTCAAAAGCTTCGATCGGCGACGGCAGGTCGGCGACAAAAATGAAGTCGGGCTTGAAATTGACAATCTCTTCAAGCTTGTAGGCATTGCCTGGTAGAAACAGGTAGTTGCGCTCTTTGTGCGAAATCTTGAGAATCAGGCCATCATAATATTGCTGGAAACTGCCATCGGCCGCCCCGGTCTGCGGTGCCAGCACTTCGATCTCGCCTGCCGCGTCAAGTATCTTGTCGCCGGCCTTAACTCTCTGAACCGGAATCTTGTAACGATAGACGTCTTCGATCAGCTGATTGTATGAATCGAAAGCGAGTTCCCAGAAGTAGGATGGCGGAACTCCGGCATTCATACCGCTTTTCAGGCGCTTTTCGAATTTAAGGTCGCCGAGCAGAAAAGTATGGGCAAAGTCTTCGAAGCTGACGCGCCGGCCATCTTCAGGCAGCGGAAACGGCACGTAGATCTTGTTGACCCGGTAATTGGCCATTATCGAGTGCAGCCCCGAAATTCTTTCGGGCAGAGCCGAGCTGAGAATTACCGCATTGACTTCGCGAGCCTGCTTGCCCGAAAGAGCAGGCTGCACGACCCTTTCGCCGCGGTCTGAACCGGCCAGTGGATCATTGAGGCCGGCATCGACGAGCGCAACGCGGCCATCGGCTTCGAGCAGCAGTGATGAGCCATAACCGACGTCAAGCATGGTCAGGCGCATTTCTGGTGTTCTCTCGATACCGCTCAGCATAAAAACACCACTGCCGACCAGGCCGACCATGATGAAAATACCGAGCGCCGCCAGCGAATTGCGGTATTCGTCGTCTTCCCAGAGGTCGGAGACGGCGGCAGTGATTGCCAGCAACCAGGTTTTGATGTCACTGTAAAAATAGGCAAGATGCAGAATCAGGTAATAGAGCACCAGAGAACCGAAACCTGGTTGTGAAACTCTTGGGAACGGGATCAGAATCGCAAAAAATGACGCCATACCCAGGAAAAATTTTACCCCCAGCCAGTTGGCGGCATTGAGAACCAGGGCCAGCGGCATGCCGACCACCGGCACGAAAGCCCCGATCAGGCCGGCCACCAGCCCGAGCTGCACGATGACCCCGATCAGCGGAATCGCAATCAGGTTGGCAATCGGCGAAGCCAGCGAAAACTGCCCGAAATAATAGGCTGAAAGCGGCCCCATCATCGCGACCAGAATGGCAACCTGCGCTGAGAGAAAAGACTGAAGCCAGCCCGGCAGCATTTCGAAAGCGAAACTCTGAAAGGTCGAGCGGTCAGACAATCGGCTTGCCAGTGACAGGGTCACGAAAAAATACAGCCCGGTAAGCGGAAAGAAATACGGGTGCAGCACCAGTGACTTGACGGCAATTACGGCGAGATAGAAAAAGAAGGTGGCGGCGCTGGCAACCAGCAGGCCCGGACCGCGCAGCATGCGTTTGAGAATTCCCTGTGAGGGTTCTGAAAACATTGCGAGCGCGTAGATTGCCATTACCGAAAGGGTGAAGCTCGGTTCGGTCAGCTGCAGCGGACTCATAAACAAAATGAAGACGCAGGCGACCGAAAGAGAAAACAGTACCGACATCTTGAAGCCGAGGTTGACCAGATAGGCCCGCGCCAGAATGAAAAGGCTGTTCATCAGGGCGGCGCGCACCGCCGAACTTGGCCAGCCAACAATCAGTGCAAAAGTGAACAGTGAAAAAACGATGATCGGCGCAAATATACGCAATGGCACTCTGAACATTGCGAAAATACCGTAGAGCAGACCGGCAATAATGGTGACGTGCAGTCCCGAGACGGCAAGAACGTGCGAAACGCCGGTCATTCTGAATTCCTGACCGATTTTGGCCGGCAGCCCGCCTTTCAGACCGAGAAGAACCCCGCCGAGAAAGCTCGATTCGGGGTAAGGCATCGTCTGCCGGATGACCTTCAGGATCTCGGTCTTGACGTGCAGTGCGAATCGGTACCAGATCGAACCGCCTTCAACCTCTTCGACAACCCGCAAAGATGCTTTACGCGGCACAATTCTGATCGTGCGAAAAATACCGCGGTTGCGCAGATGTGCTTTGTAATCGAGCGAACCGGGATTGCGCCGCTCAGAAGCTTCTGAAAGCTGACCATCGATTTCGATTACCTGATTGAATCTGACTTCTCTGAAAGCCTCGGTGTCTTCAAAAACCTGGGCAAGAATCAGGCCGCCGGTAACCGGCTCGGCTTCAGACTCGTCGACAACCGTTTCATATTCGGGTTTCTTTTTTCGTCCCCTGCCCTCTTCGCTTCCGCCGCCGACCCTGACGCGCTTTCGATCGACGCGGCGCATCGTTTCGGGCTGCACAAGAACTTCAAGGTGATCGCTTTTTAACACCGGTTCTTCAAGAATGCGGCCTCTGATGCGCCAGTTGGTGCTTTCATCATGTTTTTCGCAGATTGTCTGCAGGTGACCGCGATAGTCATGCCGCAGTTCTGAAATATAGCGGAAGGCCCCGAAAGATCCGGCGGTCAGCAACATAAACACAAGCGTCAGAACCGGTAACGTTTCTTCGTCTTCTCGGATGGCGGCAAAATTGCCGGCAAGAAGATTCGAGCTGTGTCGGTACCAGAACGGAATCGCCGCACAGAGACCGAACACACCGGTGAGCAGCAGAAACAGACCGCTGGCTGTGGCGCCGCTCAGAACCGAAAACGCCATACCGGAAATGAAGGCCAGGGCAAGAAGAATGAAGGTCAGCACATCAATCCGTTCCCTTTTCCTGTTTTATATGCGGGTAATATTCTATGTTCGACAGCAGATTGTCTTTTACACGATAGTCGGATTTGACCACCAGCACCAGGCCACCGGCAATCAGCGAAATTACCATAAGAAGAATCAGAAATTTCGTGCCGTCTGCGCCCGGGTCATTTTCTGGCTTGTTTTCCGACATTCTGGCAGATCCTTATTCCATGGCTGACCAGGCGTTGGTTTTCTGGACCCAGTCACTGAACAGGGTAAAGAATTTTTCAAAATCGAAACTGGTGATCTGCCGGAAGCAGGCTTCTGAATCCATGTCTTCGAGTGCGTGCATCAGTGTCGAATATTTGGCGAAGAAACTGTCGCAATAAATACCGAGCAGCAGTCTGACCATATAGAAAGATTGGAACAGTGCCAGCTGACGACGATTAGAATCAGGAATCAGGTTGATGTCCTTGATCATTATCTGTGGCTTGATCAGCTGATTGACTTTCTGGGCATCCTGGAGGCGGGCCCAGCCGTTCTGCAGCCATTCGCGGCTGTCTTTGCGGATTTTGTAGGCAGCCTGCAGGGCAAAACCTTCGCGCAGCCATGACGGAGTGCGCCATTGTCTGATCTGCAGCTCACGCTCGTTGACGCGGTTATTGAAAAAAAGGTGCCCCAATTCTCTGGCGGCTACTTCACCGATCGCGGTATCGAGCTTTTCGGTAAGCAGAAAGATTGAATTGCTATGATAGTCGAGGCGTATCGCTTCCCCGACCTTGGGAGCCTGGCCGGTGACTTTTTCGAATTCAGATTCGCTTTTGATGATATAAAAAGCGCCGGATGGGTCATCCTGAAAGTTGAAAACCTGTTTGAAAAGACTGGTTGAACGGTCAAGGCTGTCGAGCAGTTCTTCGGCGGCCAAACTTTCGCTGATATCAAAGAAAACAGAATAGTTTCTCAGTTCAAACTTCTGATTTAAAGATAATGCTGAGGCTTGCATGACATTGCTCCCGGTTCAGATTAGCTACAGCATACAATCAACCGGCTCTTTTATCAAGTAAGCAAGTAAGATTGACTTCTAAACGACGGTAATATTATACTATACAGTGAGATTCTAAAATCTATATATAGACAGGATCATTATGGAACTTGATAAAATTGAACTGTTTTCGTCACTCAGTCATGGGGAAATCACTCAGATCGCCGGCATTGCCCGCAGGGTACACCTTGCCCGCGGTGAAGCGGTCTTCAATGAGGGTGATTTCGAAAAGAACATCTATATAGTAGAGACCGGCCAGGTCGAGATATTCAAAAGAACACCTCTTAATGGCGAGCAGTCGATCGCCATCATGAAAAATGGTGACTACTTCGGCGAAATGGCCTTCTTTGAAAAGGCGGCGACCCGCTCGGCCTCAGCCAGAACGCTGCAGACCACCTCGCTGATCGTTATCGAAGGCCCTGATTTCGAAAGATTGATTCACAGCTATCCTTCCATCAGCCTCAAGCTGCTGGCGACCCTTTCACACCGTCTGCGCGAAACCAACCGCATGATCACCACCGGGCCAGGCACACAGACAGCCAATCAGCCCCAGGCTATGAAGAAAGAATGCCAGTTGCTCACCGTGGCTTCGGCAAAAGATGGCTACGGTAAGACTACCTTCGCCACTTCTCTTGCCCGCATGCTTGCTCTCGAACTCGGCAAAAAGGTTCTCTTTCTCGACCTCGATCTGTATTTCGGCGGCGGCACCCACCTGCTCGGCGTTCATTCGCCACGCTCGATCATCGATATCGTTAACAAATACCGTCAGGATGAATCCAAGTTCAACCTGCTGAGCGAAAGCATCAGGCTGGCTGACAATCTCTTCACGATTCCTGCGCCGCGCAGCTTTCTCGAAGCCGAACAGATTCACTCTTCAGACCTGATCAAGCTTCTTAAAGAGGCCAAAAAACATTTCGACTATGTAATCGCCGACACAGGCTCGATCTTCGACGAAAACCTCTATACCATTCTCGATACCTCCGATGTGGTTTTCTTCATGATCAATTTCTCGAATCTGTCGACGGTTACCGACAACGTCAGATTTTTCCATGGCATTTCGAAGCTCAGCTACCCGAGAGAACGTCTGATTCTGCTTGGCAACAATGTCAGCTCAGACTTTTCGACCGCTAAAACCAGCCGGGTATTCCCCTACCCCGTCATTGGCGGTCTGCCGAAAATTCCAGATTTCGAACCCCAGTTCGGGAAACCGGTCTACGATGTCGCTGCCAGCGGCCCATATTGCGAAGTAATGCGACTGCTGGTGCGCAATATTCTCAAAGAAACCAACCTCAAAAAGCCGCAGGCCCAGAAGGGTGGCATTTTCTCGATGATCTTCGGCGAGAAAGACCCCGATATGATGATCAACACCCAGCTGCTGCAGCTGCACCCACTGCCCGGCAGCAGTTTTTCGCCGATCATCAGTTCGAAAGACGTTCGCTCTCAGGTTAAATACGTGCGCTATAACCTGCTGTTCGGCTATCTTGAAGAAGCCAAACGCAATCTTCTATCTTTCATGGAATACTCACAGACCTCAGCCCCTCTCTGTGAGCTCCTCGGCGAAATATACCTGCTCGAAGACAAAACGTCTGAAGCCCTTGAAGCTTTCCAGAGAGCGATTGCCATCGACCCGAAACAGCACGTCGCTCTCGGCTATCTCGCTCACCTTTCCGGTTCGAAAGAAAGCTTTGAACAGGCTGTGACTGCCGTTAAAGAAAAAATTGCCGCCAACCCGAAGTTCCTCGACCTGCTCAACGATTACGGCAAAATTCTGATAAGCAACGAAATGTTCGAAGAGGCAGCCGCACAGCTCGACAAAGCCCTGAAAGAAAACCCGCGCTACCTCGAAGCCAAGCTCAATCTGGCCACCTGTCTCGCAAAAATCGGTCAACCGGAAAAAGCCATCAAGATGCTTCTGGGTGTCGATAATCGCAACCCGCGCCTGTTCTTCACTCTTGGCGACATCTTCTACAGCACTGGCCGCCTGTATCTTGCCTACAAGGCATTCACCAAGGCTGCCAATCTCTACCCGGCCTACCCGGGTCTGCGCCCGAAGCTTTTCGAACTTACCGGCTACATGCGCAAGCTTGAAACGGTCATCGATCTGCACGAGCGCTTCGTTAACACCAATCCAAATTTCCCCGATCTGCACTCAAAACTCGCCAGCTTCTACAATCTCGCCGGCAAAACCGAACTCGCTCTCCTGCACTTCAAAAAAGCCCTTGAACTCAATCCGAACTACCAGGATGCGAAAATCAAGCTCGATATCATCCAGAAAGATGAAATCAGCCGCCTCGCCAGAACCGACCTCGAAGAAGAAACCATCGAAAGCAGCACCGTAACCCGCGATATGCGTGCCAACATCAGATTTTCAGCTGGCGACCGCCGCTATGTCCTTCCGGAAGAAGCCGTTCTGCAAGTCAAAAATGTCAGAACTTCAAAAGTAATGCAGAAGGCGATCAATATCACACAGATCGAAGCGGGCGCTATCGAACTCGACTGTTCGCCCCTCGGCCTGCTCGCCAATCAGGATATCCTTCTCTTCCAGATCTATGATATCAAGAGTTCGAACATCATCCGCTTCGCGCCGCACTACCTTGAAAAAGACGAAATCATGGCCAATAACTGCCAGATCGATCTCGATCTTGAACTGAACCACAGCGACGAAGACCTCGACACCATGACCAAATATTTCCTCGTCCATCTTTCTTCAAAACAGATGGCTGATCTTGTCGGTAATGGCAGTTCCTACCGCGCCATTCTTCAGAACGCCAGCAACGGTCTCGAAGCGGTCGGGCATCTCAATCCCGAGAACGAAGAGCAGATCAATTTCGTGCTCAATGCTTCGCACAGAGCGGCTGAAGGCATTCCTGCCGTCAAGCCGGGCGACAAACTGTCGATCAAAGTCCAGGACAGCAAAAACACCAGCGTTTTTGCCATGGAATTCGCCGTCGGCAAAAGCGACGTGCAGAACTTCTGCAAAACGATCATTCCTAAAGATGCAAACTAACCCTTAAAGCGAGCGCCCGTTTCACTTCACCGTGAAACGGGCGCTTTTTTTTACCGGGCTTAATCGGGTTTTTGCCACCAGGTTGCCAGACCGGCAGCCATGCCGGCAAGCAGAGCTACCCCTCTGACCAGACAGAAAAGCGGCGTCAGTGCAGCCAGGCCGGCTCTTTCGGGCAGGGCCAGGCGTGCCAGCGGAATACAGGTGCCCAGCCAGACGACTTTCCAGAAAAAGCGCAGCTGTTTCGAAACCAGGGCGGCCGGAAACAGCAACAGCAGAGCCAGCTGTGCTTTGAGGGTCCAGGGGGTGTAGGTGTCGTTGCCGGCTTTCTGCAGATGCTGGCGGTAGATGCGCATGCGCCAGTAGCCGCGCCAGTATTTGAGGCTGGCGTAGGCCAGCCAGCCTTCGCGGTGCGTGTGGGCAACTTTTGCTTCGGGGGCGAAAAGAAAGCGGGCTCCCGCTTTTTTCATTCGAAAAGCGAGATCAACGTCTTCGTTTTGCCGCAGTTCAGGATTGAAACCACCGGCGGTCAGAAAAGCCGATCTGCGGTAGGCGCCACTGTAAGTATCGATAAAGTCAATTTCAGCATGTGAAGCGAGCTTTTCATATCTTTCTTCGAATTCAAGCTGAGCCAGTCTGGCCCAGAGATCGTTCTGAAAAGTCTGGTAAACACCTTTTGCGCCGACCACATCTGGGTCTGCCATCGGGCCAAGCATTTTTTCGAGCCAGTCAGGTGCGGGAACACAGTCTGCATCAGTAAAAAGAAGAATTTCACCGGCAGCAGCCTGCGCGCCGGCGTTGCGTGCCGCCCCGGGCCCGGAATTCGTCGGCAGCCTGAGCAGCTGCAGGTGAAGAGTTCCGGCATATTTTGCCGTTATAAACGACAGATCATCGGTCGAAGCGTCGTCGACGACGATGACTTCGAACTCGCGATCAGTTTTTTGCGCGCTCAGGGCGTCGAGGCAGGCGCAGATGACGGCTGCAGCATTGAAGGCCGGTATGATTACCGAGGCTTCGATGGCTGGTTTCCTGATGCGGCTTAACACTCAGATCGTCGCCTGAATGAAATGGATCATGTCGAAAATGTCGCTGACCTCGGGTGAACGCACGAGAAATGCTTCATTGCCCATAACTTCAGAGAAAACCAGCGGCACCGGGGTATGGGCGGCGATTTTCGGGCCAAAGTTGGCGAAAATCTCTTCGACGCTGTGGCGGTAGTTCTTGCCGGCTTTGCGGGCAATATGGGCAGCGTTGTATTTGCGCTCTATTTTTGCATGAAAGCGGTTGTCGGCAATGATGTTCGCCCATTCCTGGTAGACGTTGACGTCGGCCGAATAATTCATCAGGTCGACGGTGTAGCCTCCGGGGGGGCGGCAGTTCATTTCGAGAACGAAAAGCTTGCCGTCGGTGCGGCGGCGCAAAAATTCAAGATGGAAAAACTTGGCGCGGATATCGAAGTCTTTAACGATTTTTCGGCCAATTTCGACCGCGTCTTCGGGGATATCGCGCACGACATAAAAGCTGAGATCCTGGTTGTAGGCGACGAGATCGTAGGCGCCGTTGATCGAGCGCAGCGATGAGTAAAAGACGATTTCGCCTTCCTGGTCGGCGATGCCGTCGAAAGTCATCAGCTCGCCGTCGATAAAGGGTTCGACAAAATAGTCGCCGGCGGGTTTGCGGCTCCAGAACATTGCCAGATCGTCGTCGTTGTCGATTTTAAAGGCGGCCATGGCGCCAACTCCGACATCTGGTTTGGCAAAAACCGGGTAGCCATGCTTTTTGATGAAAGCTTTAAGACCTTTTTCGCTTTCGATCAGTTCACCGTCGACAACCGGGGCTTTGCAGGTCTTGAAAATCTTTTTCATTTCTGATTTGCGCTTAATTTTCAGCGTCTGGGCAACGTCGGGGCCAATGATGTTGAAATCTTCGCGAAGTCTGGCTTCGTGCATCATCCAGTGTTCATTGTGCGATTCGACGCGGGTTACCCGGCCATGTCTGAAAATCAGAAAGGCTGCAGCTCTGTATACCTGCTCGTAATCTTCAAGGTTGTCGACGCGATAATAGTCGGCGAGCGAATTTTTCAGCTGCTCTTCGAGATTATCGGGGTGCTCTTCGGCGATACCCAGGACCTTGATGCCGCGATTGGCAAGACCAACCACGAAATTGACGAAGTTCGGCGGAAAGTGCGGCGACAGATATATCAGATTCATGCGTGTTTCCTGTTCTTTATTTGGTGCAACCTGTCTGAAAAGGCAGGTGCGTTTCAATTCTAATAAAAAGCCACTGATTTGACAACCCTGCAAATTCTGCTATATAAGAGCTTGATGCAGATAGATCACTCAAAATTTCTTAGGCTGATGACTTCTATCGCTCTGGTAATGCTTCTTTTGTTCAGTCGGCAGGCCAGTGCTGAATCTGTTTTCAGTCAGCTGAAAACTCTTGAACAGGCGGTCAATATTACCCTGCAGCGCCTTGAATCAGAAATTCAACTGGAGCCTGCTTCTACTGCGGTTGACATCGATTTTTTGCAGCGTGCCGGTCAGCAGCTGCAGATGACTCTCGTCGGTCTGGGGCGCGAATCGCTGCTGCAGGAAGATTATTACAATCTCTGCCTGTATCTGCTCGCGAGAAAAACCTGTAATTACAGTGCTGCCATCGAGCCACTTGAATATGAGATCGGCATGGCTGAAATACCACAGCTGCGACACTGGTTGCAGCAGAGACTGTTACTGATTCGCGAACTGGCCGTTGGTAAAAAGCAGGAAACACGCGATTTTTCGATTGCCGGCGAATTTGCCGACCTGCGCCGTTTACTGCGCAGAAGGTAGTTTTCGGCGCGTTTTATCTGAAAAATCTGTCTGGTTGTTTGAAACCTTGGCAAATATGTAATATACTGCCATCTCAGAATAGACTGACAAGGAAAAGAGAAAAGCCATGGAATACCTGTTTCCTGTATTCACCGGTTTGAGCCTTTCGGCAATGACCGGATTCAGAGCTTTTATGCCCCCTCTGATACTCGGGCTTCTTTATCGCTTTTTTCCCGATATGGTTGAAATTAACAAAAGTTTTACCTTTCTCGCCAGCGACCCGGTGTTACTTGCCCTTGGCGTTGCCGCAGCCGCTGAATTTCTCGCCGACAAGTTTCCGGTGATCGACAATATTCTTGACTGGCTGGCGCTGCCGGCAAAAATCGCTTTTTCGGCAATTCTTACCTTTGCTTTGATTCCAGGCGGCAGTCACTGGTTCTACCTTCTGGTCGCCATGGTTTTCGCACAGACCGCCACGTTGTCGGTGCATGCCGGCAAAACGGGGCTGCGGGCAGCATCTACCGTCAGCACCGGCGGCATTGCCAATCCGCTGATCGGTGCGCTTGAAGATCTAATCACCTTCATCGGAACCATAATGGCGATCGTTCTGCCATGGCTCGCCATGATTCTGCTGGCTTACCTCGTTTTTCGCTGCATTCGTTATATCACCGGCTCCAGTGGTGGCAATGATGGGAAAATCGCCGAAACCCAGCCGTCTTTTATCTGGTTTGATATTTCTCAGGCTCTCAGCCGCTGGTTTTTCAGAATTTACAACGGCATGAAAATTTATAATTATGAATTGGTACCGGTTAAAGAGCAGTTCGTCACCGTCGCCAATCACGCCTCGATCTGGGATGGCTTCATCATGGCCAGCGCCGTCAGGGTACCTTTGTTCATCATGGTTAAAAAAGAAGCATTCGATAACCCCTTCAAAGGGTTTTATCTGCGCAAGGTTCTCTGCTTTCCGGTCGACCGCTCCAAAGTCGATGCCCATGCCATAAAAACTGCCATGAAACTGGTCAATGACGGGCAACGGCTTGGCCTGTTTCCCGAAGGCACCCGTAACCGTGAGGGAAAGGTCGGTAAATTCAAGGCTGGCGCCATCAAGTTCGCTCTGAAAAAGAAGCTGCCGATTTTGCCTGCCTACATTTCGAACTCACACCTGCTGACGCCGCCCGGTACTTTTTTCCCGCGGCCGGCAAAAATGTCGGTGCATATTCTTGAGCCAATTGACACCAAAGCCGAACTTGAAGCCGGCAAAGACGAAGAACAGATTCTCGAAATGCTCTACCAGAGAATCTGCGACAAGGGCAGCGAAGTCATGGGCTATGACGTGCGCGATTATGCCAGTCTGAAAGCTGACGCCGAGCCGGCCAACGATGAACCGGGCAGTTGATTTTGTTGCGACCAGGGGCTACCCCTGCTGGCTCCGCGTCGACTACGACACACTGCTGAGCAATATTGCCACCCTTCTGGCAAAAGCACCTTTACTTGACATCAGCCTGCCTTTTCTACAGAAAATCTGGCCGCATCTTGAAGACGATCTGATCAGAAACGGCCTTGCCGGCGTTCTGAGTTCTTCGCCGACTTTTCTTCTGAGTGTTTCGCCATCGCTGCAGCGCATTCTGCGCCCCGGCTACCGACCGGCCGAGACCGGCTATGCGCGCGAAGGTCTGCTGCCGGTGCTGGGTTCGTTCGCCGACTGTCTCAATCTGTCGAATATGGCTCAGATACATGACCGGCGCCTGCCTTTTCTATTGCGGGCCCGGGCCCGTTCAGGCGAATTCGGTGCCGGCGACTGGGGTCTCGACACTATCTGCGAGCAGTTGACCAATATTCCGATGATCGATATCGCCGGTTTTTTTCTGCTGCGCCAGCCTGAAAGCAGCGAAGTTTTTACTTTACGCCGGCATCTGCGTCGACTCGAATCGCCGCACAGCAGCCTGGTGGTTCCGCTGTCGTTGATCAGCAGCGATTATGCTGAATATCAGCCATTTATCAGCAGTGAAGTGCTTGGCCTCGAATCTGGCAGCAATGCATGCTTTCCGTTAGAAACAGGCTTCTGGGCTTTCCCGGTGCGTTCAGGCCATGATTATCAGCTTTATCAGGTCGATCTCGGGGCCATGCATGGTCTGCCGGCCCGCGAGTTTCCGGCATCTATCGGTGGCTGTCCGGCCAGGCAGGTAAATCTGCAACCGGGTTTCAGTGAATTTATTGTCGATGCGCATCTCCCAGGGCCGTTTCCGGTTGCCGGCTATCTGACCGGTGGTCCGGCGCACGCGCCGATCGATCTGCGGGCCTGGCAGCCTGCTGAACTTCTCAATCTGATCGGGCACATGCAGCATTGCCCGGTTTATCTGCAGACAGGCAACCGTTTGCTCGAGATGCTTCCCTGAGCTGGCTGTGCGGTTTTACTTGAGGCTGACCGGGGCGCCGACGATTTCAACGCCCTGCGGTGACAGTCTGGCCGTTATGAGACGGGCGCCGCTGCGGTCAAAAAGCAGGCGGTAAGGAGTCAGCAGCGGCAGGCGAAAATCAAGATTCGGCATGAAGCGCTGAACCGTCATTTTGCTGTCTTTGATCAGAAGCAGGCGGGCGTAATCGGGGTGATCCTCGTCGCCATGTCCTTCGTAGACGACAACCGCCAGATGCCCGGCAAAAGTGCCGGCCAGCCATGCATCGAGAATGATATTGGCCGGCTCACAGGTATAATCGGCAATCGTAACGGGGGTGCGGGTAATGTCGCTGAGTCGCTGTATCTGAATGGTTTTGTCGCTCTTGTCGAGTCTGACCAGCGAGTTGCCGTAAAAGCATGGTTCGACATTGCCTGCCGTTTCCCAGGCCAGGTTGCCCTGCTGGTTGAAAACAAAGGTGCGGTTGCGGCCAGAATCGAACAGAACCAGATTCATGCCCAGCCGGTCAGATTCAACAAAGTCGATGTGTCTGAAAAGAATGCGGTCGCCATCGAAACCGAGCCTTTTGTCGAGGCGGTTGCCGGCGAATATCAGCAACTCATTGCGCGAATTGTCGGCAACTGCCAGCCGGCTGTCACGCAGCATTGCAAAATCATCGAACTGCAGAGTGGCCCTCTGGTGGTCGGTTGCCACCATTTTCTGTTTTTTTGTGCGTCCGTCGTAAGAAAAAATTGTGCGGCCCGACCGGTCGAGCAGCAGAATCTTTTCCTGATCGACCTTGAGCGAATAACCGCGAAAGGCCTCTTCAAAACGGGCCGCTGCCTGACCAATGCCTTCCGGCCAGGGCGCGAAGGGAAAAACACAGATTGTTGAAAACTGCAGCAGATCAGGCTGAGCCGGCAACATTGCCGCGACTTTTTTCTGAAATTCTTCATGATCCAGATCGTCGGTTGGCGGATTGTTCGGGTCCAGCTGGGCTGCAGCCGGCTGACAGATAAGCGCCAGGCCGACCAGACACAAAGCGATTATTCCACGGAGTCGAAAGCGAAAATTCTTATCAGTCATGACTTATCCTCAAAGACTTTCGACCGGCGGCAGGAACCCTTTGGGGTCAAGGGTTTCACCGCTGGCAGAGGTTTCTCTTACTTCGAAGTGCAGGTGCGCACCAGTCGAGACCCCGGTATTGTTGCAATAGCCAAGCAGCTCGCCTGATTTAACGAGCCTGCCGACCGGCAGCCGGTTTTTCTTCTGCAGGTGGGCGTAACGTGTGAACAGCAGACGGCCTTCAATTTCGTGTGAAACGACAACCGAATAGCCATAGCCTGATTCCCAGCCGCTTTTTACGACGCGGCCCGGGCCAATCGCCATGACTTTCCAGCCGTTGCATTTCCAGCCGGCAAGATCTACCCCGGTATGAAAGCGTTTCGTTTTTTTGACCGGGTGAATGCGCGTGCCATAATCCGAGGTTATGACCGCAGTGCTTTTACCTTTGGCCGGTTCAACCGGAATCAGCTGCCCAAAAGGCTGGCTGAGGGTTTCCAGGCGTTCCTTTGAGTCAGCGAGCTTTTCCTGGGCAGCGACGCTTTTATCATCAGCGAGGGCATTGATCGTCGCTGAATAGTTCTCGATGGCGGCGGCGCGCAGCTGGCTTTTTTCGGTCTCTGAATCCGAGACGTTCGCAAGCCGGTCACGGGCCATACCGGCAAAAAATGACAGTTTGCCGAAGTCCGGGCTTTTAATATCGGCCTTTTTTATGGCCGCATCGATTTGGGTCAGCGTCGTTTTAATATTTTCGATTTTTTTGAGATCGAGTCGCGAAATTTTAAGGGCACGAAGATCAGAATAAAGGCCGACAAGCGCCGGAACATTGAATTTGCCCAGCTGCTTTTCGATTTTCTGCAGATTTATCACTTTGTTTTCGACACCGGCGGCCAGCACGCTGCGCACGATTTTTTGCTCTTTTTTGCCCATTTTTTCGAGCAGCATCTCAATGAGATTGGTTTGTGAGGCAGTGCCAGGAGTAGAGCCGGGAGTCGGAACCCCCTGTGACTGTGGGGTTGCATCGGCAGTTGTTGCAGGAGCAACTTCTGACAGATCGTATTGCAGGGTTGCCTGGCCGACATCGGCCGCCTGCCCGAATAAATTGCCAGAGAACAGCAGCATTGCCACCACAATTCCCGGTAAGTATTTACACATGTCCCCTCCGTTACGTCTGATAAATCCTCAAAATCTACCATTCAAGGTAATTGTCTCTGCATCAAACGAAAAAGTCGCCTGCCCGCTCAGATAATCGAGAGCGAGCCTGTCTTTATCTGCCGAAAGAATTCTGTGTATGATATTTTCGCTTTGCCGGCGCAGCCAGCCCGCTGCCGGAACCTGCCAGCGATTGAACCTGATCGCTGCGACTTCGTAAGCATCTGCTGCCTTCTTCAGTTCAATTTGAATGACCATGCTGCGCAGCATATAGCCGGAGCCAATAAGATAGAACGTTCCAGAATCATTGCCCGGAACAAAACGGGCCCGCTGCAGACAAAAACCGGCGGCCGGCGGGATCTGCCAGGCATTGAGCCAGGCATTGAATTCAGATGGTTTTAAAATAAGGGTCGGGCTGGCGACGCTCTCTAAATCAAGGCGTTTTTCCTGGAGTTTCCAGAAGTCTTCCTGGTCGGGCCCGGCAAATTCAGGCAGAGTGACCGGTGCCATGAACTGCGAAACCGGATCAGCCAGAAAAAACCAGCCGAAAAATAACAGCGCAACAAGCATGGCTATCGGGTAAACGCACCCGCAGCCGATTCCGAGCATCATTGACCGCAGACAACCGCGGCTTTTTCCCGATGATTCCTGGGCCATTTTATGAGAAGCTTTTGAGAACGCTCTTTTCTTCGAAAGACAGGAGTTTTTCAAGGTCGAGCAGAATGATCAGTTTGTTATCGAGCTTGGCAACGCCCTGAATATATTGTGAATCGATGCTGGCAGAGAACATCGCCGGGGCTTTTTCGATCTCGTCGACGTAGAAGCGCATGACTTCTGAAACGTTGTCGACGATCATGCCCACCTGATTCTTTTCGAGTTCGACGATGAGAATCTTGGCCGTCTGCCGGCTTTCGTTGGGTGCCATGTCGAAGCGCTTGCGCAGATCTATAACCGGAATAATCTGCCCGCGCAGATTGATAACCCCTTCAACAAACTGCGGCGCCTTCGGGATTTTGCGGATCTCGGTCATCGGGTAAATTTCGCGCACCTTGTGAATATAGATGGCGTATTCGTCTTCACCGATGTAAAAGCCGACTGCCTGGACTTCCTGACGGATATTGCTTTTTTTAACGGCCATGGTTACCCCCGGCGTCATTGCGTGACTGGGCTTTTTCTGCGAACTGGCGGCGCTTCTCTCTGACATACATGACGAATGCCGTAATCTGGGTGACGAACACGGCCAGGTCATCGAGCCAGCCAATGATCGGCATAACGTCTGGAATTACGTCTACCGGGCTGAGAACGTAGATAACCGTGAAGGCAAAGAGAATGAACTGCGCCAGCGGGCTTCTTACGAGTGCTCTTGGTATTGAAGGGCCTTGTTCTGTCATATTTGTTGGTTCCTGAGCTTGTCGAAGGATCAGCTTTCGAGATCTTCTGAACCAAAACTCAGCGGCAGGAGCTCTTTCATATTGGTTTTTTTCACCTCGCCGCGATTGTTGACGAGAAGAATCTCGACGTTCGGTGCGAGTTCATTGATTACCTGCCGGCAGGCGCCGCAAGGGGCGGTGAAGGCCGGGCGGTCGACGTAAATGGCGAGCTTGGTGAATTTCTTTTCGCCACGGGCAATTGCGGTAAACAGAGCGGTGCGTTCGGCACAGTTGGTCAGGCCGTAACTGGCGTTTTCAATGTTGCAGCCCATGATGATTTCGCCGCTTTTCAGCTGCAGGGCCGCGCCGACCTGAAAATTAGAATAGGGTGCATAGGCCAGTTTGCTGGCTTCGATCGCTTTTTCAATCAGTTCCTTATCTTTCATGATGACACCTCACATGTTTATTTCTACCACAAAGAGCGGGGCAACTAAAGAAAAAAACACCCCTGAATCAACAGGGGTGTTTTGTAAGGTCTTAGCGTTTTGAGAACTGAGGTTTTCTTCTCGCTTTTTTGAGACCGTATTTTTTGCGTTCTTTCTCGCGCGGATCGCGAGTCAGGTAGCCATTTTTCTTCAGCGGTGAGCGGAATTCTTCGTTGAATTTCACGAGAGCGCGGGCCAGGCCATGGCGCAGGGCGCCTGACTGACCAGTGCTGCCGCCGCCGGCGATGTTTGCGTATACGTCGAACTTGCCAAGAGTTTCAGTGGTGGCAAGGGGCTGTACAATGATTTTGCGGGTCAGAGGAATCGGGAAATAATCCTCGAAGGCTCTTTTATTGACCATGATTTTACCTTCGCCTCTGCAGATGCGGACGCGAGCGGTTGCGGATTTTCTTCTACCGGTTCCCCAGAAAAACAGTTCGGCCATGATTATTTTCCTCCTTCCTTACTTGGTAAGCTTAACGGCTTTGGGCTGCTGAGCAGTGTGGGGATGTTCAGCTCCACCGTAAACTTTGAGTTTGCCAAGATATCTTTTTCTCAGCTTGTTGCGGGGCAGCATTCTCTTAACAGCGATCCAGAGCATTTTGTCCGGAGTGTTTTCGAGCAGCTGGCCGTAAGTCAAGGACTTGATGTGTCCTGTATAGCCAGTGTGCCAGTGGAAAAGCTTATCGTCGTGTTTTTTGCCAGTCAGAACGATCTTGTCGGCATTTACCACAATTACGAAATCACCACAATCAAGATTCGGGGTGAAAGTGGGTTTGTGCTTACCGCGCAGGCGGGCAGCAACTTGGGAAGCCAGGCGGCCGAGAGGCATGTCCTTGGCGTCAACAACAATCCAGTCGTGATTTACTTCAGGTTTCTTAGCGTAGAACGTCTTCACCGATTTTCCTCCTTTTCGGTTAATACATGACTTTCATCAGATAAAGTCCACCGGGCGGTGCAGGGGCGCCAAGTCTTCGTCTATTCTGATTACGGTACAGTTCGAGAATTTCTTCAGACCGCATCTGGCCGCTTCCGATAAGCTGCAAAGCCTTCGCCATGTTGCGCACCATGTTATGCATAAACCCGGTGCCGATCACGTCGAAGGTGATTATCTCATCCGTTCGAACAACGCTGGTCTCAAGAACAGTTCTAACAGTGCTTTCATACTGATGCGGAGATTTGGCAAAAGCCGCAAAATCATGCTCACCTACCAGCAACCCGGCTGCTTCATGCATTTTCGCCACATCAGGCGTCTGTTCAAGCTGCCAGAAAAACCTTTCGAGGAAAGGCGATCTGGTGTCGACCAGCCGATAGAGATAACGATAATGCTTGCCGCGCGCCGAAAAGCATGGATGGAAGCTTTCTTCGACTTCTTCTGCCCTGCAGATCCTGAGTGCACCAGGCAAAGCACTGTTCATTCCGATGATTAATTTTTCAACCGGTATCGGACACTCAGTTCTGAAAAGAACCACCTGTTCTACCGCGTGAACACCGGTGTCTGTCCGACCCGCCCCGACGCCGCGACTTTTTTCGCCGGTTATCAGTTTGAACGCCCGTTCAAGCTCACCCTGCACCGTTGGTATGTGCGGCTGATACTGATAACCGAAAAAGGCACTTCCGTCGTAGGTAACGAACAGTTTAATGTATCTGGGAGTATTTGTCAAGGTATTTTAACCGTTAAATCGCGGATTTCCGTACAGCAAAAAACTATCATACCAGAGGTATGCCCGAAAGTAAATTGGAAAGCCGTCAGCGGTGGTTACGAATTCGGTCGGCGACCTGAGTTTTCAGAATGTCGAGAAGCTTGAGAATCTCATCGCTTGAGCCCGACACCAGCGCCACTTCAAGATTCCGCGACATTTCACTGATCAGCTGCATTTCGCCGACAGTTGCCGATTCCATGGCGCGGCCAAGCTTTTCAAGGAATTCTCCAAATGTTATATTGGCTCTTTCAAGCTCGCTGCATGAATCCCAGACGATATCAAGATGCTCTTTCTTCATACTCACATTCCTCGATACTTGTTATCTTGTTTCTGTGACCAGTATATCAAAATTTGTACAATTGCCAAGCAAATTGTGGCATTATAGTAAAATATTTTTTACGTTTAAAAAACATGGGGGAATATATGGGCAAAATTACCGCCAGTTTCGTTGCCGGGCCGGTCAGCGTTCCTGACAAGGTGCTCGCTGCATACCATAAAAATTACGGCTCTGCCGATCTCGATACCGACTATCTCGAACTTTACAACGCCACCGAAAAAAAACTGCAGACCATACTTGGCACCCGCAATCAGATCATGATTCAGACCGGTGAAGGCATGCTTGGCCTCTGGGGCGCCCTGAAAAGCTGTCTCAAACCAGGTGACCGGGTCGTTGCCGTCTGCACAGGTGTTTTTGGTTATGGCATTGCCGATATGGCCGAAACCGTGGGGGCCGAGGTCAAGCGTTTCGCCCTGCCCTACAATGAAACGGTCGCCGACTGCTCAGAACTCGAAAAAATCGTCGCTGAGTTCAAGCCCCTGATGATTACAGTCGTACATTGCGAAACTCCCTCGGGTACCCTCAACCCGCTCGGCGAAATCGCCCGCATCAAAAAAGCTCATGGCGTGCCGCTTCTCTGCGTCGATACGGTTGCCAGCGCCGCCGGTGTTGCCATCGACGCCGACACCCATGCCATCGACCTCTGCCTGAACGGCAGTCAGAAGTGTATGTCGGCGCCACCCGATATGACTTTCGTCGCGATCAGCGAACCGGCCTGGGAAATCATCGACCGGGTCAACTACGCCGGCTACGACGCTTTCAAACCCTTCAGACATGCCCAGAAGAATTTTTATTTTCCGAATACCATGTTCTGGCACGGACTGGCGGGCCTGTCGACCGCTGCTGACCTGATACTGCAGGAAGGCCTCGAAGCGGTTTTCGACCGCCACGTTCAGGCACAGAGTTACTGTATTGACCGCCTGAAAAGAATGGGAATCGAGCTGTTTCCGGTCGCTACTGCGGTCAAATCGCCGACGGTTACCGCTGCGAATATTCCGGCAGGCCTCAACTGGGAAGAACTCGACCACCGCTGCCGTGAGCGTGGCCTCGCCGTCGCTGGCAGTTACGGGCCTCTGGCCGGCAAGGTTTTCCGCATCGGGCACATGGGCAGTCAAGCTGATCTGAAGCTCTTAGAGCATGGCATGAATATTCTGGAATCAGTATTGTGAACGATAAAGGCCTGAAAATCGGCGCTTACTATTACCCCGGCTGGCATCACTGCCGGGTGCGTGATGCGGCGTTTCCGCGCGGCTGGAGCGAATGGCAGCTGGTATATGACTGCCAGCCGTCATTTGCCGGGCACGATCAGCCAAAATTGCCGCTGTGGGGCGCCGAGAACGAAGCCGACCCTGAAGTCTTCGCAAAAAAGACCGCCGCGGCCGAAAAATTCGGCGTCGATTTCTTTGTATTCGCCTATTACTGGTCACGCGGCAAGCGCCTGCTTGAAGGGGCTCTCGATCAGGGCTTTCTCGGCCGTGCCGGCCGTGGTAAAACCAGATTCGCTCTGATGTGGGCGAACCGCATGCCACGCAAGGTAATGCCGGTAAAAGATGCCGCCGCCCAGTTGATCGACCCGTCGCGCCTCGTTTACACCGACCCGGCCGATTTTTGTGATTTTATCAGATTCGTGGCCGGGCGCTATTTTGTGCAGTCTGATTATTTCAAGGTCGATGGCGCCTGTTATCTAAGCATTTTCGACACGGCGTTCTTTATCAGACAGCTCGGGCCGACAACCGCCGTCAGAGCGATAACAGAAGCCCGGGCAATTCTTGCTGAAATGGGGTTGAAAATGCATCTGGTCGCCATCGACCCGATCGCCGAGCATCAGCCGCTGCTCAAAGAAATTGGCTTCGACAGCGTTACCCATTATGTTTTTCTACCCGACTGGAAAGGCGACTACCTGCAGGAATTTTCGGCCTGCGCCGCTCTGCGCCAAAAGCAATGGGCGGAGTATCAGCCGGCCACCGGCCTGCCCTATGTGCCGTCGGTCAGTCCCGGCTGGGATGCCAACGCCCGCGCCGCCGACTACGGCAAACAGAAACCGCAGCGCTACCCATGGTCGCCGATAATAACAGGCAATACTCCCGAAGCGTTCGGAGCGTTTCTCGATGCCGCCGCCGGTTTTGCCTGCCATGAATCGAAATTCCCCCACCCTGCGGTGATGATTTCATCATGGAACGAATGGAGCGAAGGGCATTATCTCGAACCCGACGTCAAAAACGGTTTTGCCCTGCTCGAACAGGTGCAGAAAGTTAAACAGCGTCACAATGCCAACCGCGATAAATAAACATGGCCGGCATTATATTCGGACAAGTGAATTTAGTAATAAGCGCATTATCGTTTCTAAAGTCACTGATGCAAATGTTATAAAACCTGGCAAAGGACAAACAGTATAAACATGAGTGAAATTGACCCGCGCTGGCCGCTGCTGACAGTAGATGTTGAGCTGACCAATATCTGTGGTCAGAATTGTCTTTTCTGCCCACGGGAGGCAATCACCCGCCCTCAGGGTTTTATGACCTTTACGCTTTTTGAAAAACTGATCAGACAGCTGGCAGCTGCCGGCTCGCGGGTGATTTTCTGCGGTATGGGCAACCCGCTTCTGCACCCCGATATTGCTGAAATTGGTCGCCTCTGCCGGTCGTTGCCGCTGAACTACGGTTTGACGGTACAGGCCCCTGCCCTCGACGCTGCCGGCCTCGAAAAAATTGCCCAGTTACAGCCGGCTTTTATCGAGGTTTCGTTTCCGGCTGTTAATGAGAGTGAGTTTGCAGAGATTTTTCCCGGTCAGAAAATGGCCGATGCTTTTTCAGGTTTACATAACCTTGTCAGACTGCGCGGTTCGAGCCGTGGCATCACGATTAATGCTGTAATGACAGCTGGCAGCAGGGTTTCTGTCAGTCAGATAAAAGAATTCTGGGCCGGTCATGGCCTGCCGTGCCGTGTGCATCCCTGCCATTCGCGCGGCGGCAACCTCGAAAAAACAGAACTGCTGCTGGCGAAACCGCGATCGGTAAAAACCTGTGGCCTGTTTGCGACACATTCATTCATCACCTGGGAAGGCAACCTGCTCGCCTGCTGCCACGATCTCGAAAACTCGACCATTGTCAGCGATCTCAATACCACGTTGCTGCTGGAAGCTGCCGCCCGCAAAGTCGCCATTTTACAGAGCGGCAGCATGCCTTTCAAAATCTGCCAGACCTGCGACGAGCCCGCCGCCGGCCGCCCCCTGCCCGATCGCCCTTTCCCTGAATCGATAAAAGCCCGCTCCCGCTTTCTCAAGAAACTTTCCAGCATTTAATCTCTGTCGCCATTTTTTGCGCGGAACTGATAGAATAAAGATAGAAGATGAATCTGGAGGAACCCTATGAGCGGACACAAACACGAAGCAAGCCTGCATGGCGGCGACAAGAAGAAAAAGCGGGTTAAAGGCTGGGTCGACCGTGTTACCGGCGGTATTGTCGTCGTGGTCATCAAGCACCCGGATGACCCTGACGCCACTGTCGAGATTTATGTGCCGGTCGAAAAATTCAAGAAGCGCACCCCAAAAGAAGGCGAATACATCTCGGTCGACATCGAAGACAACAGCTGATATCGTTTCAACCGTCAATTAAACCGCCCCGATTTAAGACAACCGATTAAAAGTATTCCCCCTGTTGTCAGCCCAGTTGGAGCGCACTAAATTATTAACTAAACTCAAAATATGCCTTAACTAAGCTTTTCATAAGCACTTTATCATCTTGACACTTTGCGGTTGGATCATTAAAAATGCTTATATGAAAGTTATCAGGCATAGATTTTTAGTCACATGGATACTTATTTTTGCGGTATTTATGCAGGGCTTTGTACCGGCACTGGCAAACCAGCCTCTGTCGAATCAGTCTTTTCAGGCGTATCAGGCTGCATACCAGGATTATGTAAACGCAGTTCAATCGAACGCTTCAGTCGACGAGATAACCCAGAAGCACGAGGTATACCTGCGCGCCCAGGAAGCCTATAAGGGATCGGCAGGCGAAAGTGCCCAGACACCGGATCTTAACGGTGCCACGGCATCCGTATCCGGAGACAGTCAAAGCGCAGATGCCATTGCTTCGCAGCCGGCTGCAGTCACGGCCGAAGAGCTTAAAGAAGCTGAGGCGGCCACTCAGAAATGGCAGCACTGGCGTGAATTTCAACAGAAAATCGTCGCCGGCACTCTTAAAATGCTTGGTGGCGCCAATAAGCCCGGCGACATGCCAATCTGGGAAAGAATCGCCTGGACAATCGGCAAATCGCTTATTCCGACTATGGGCGTTATTGTTGCAACTGCCCTTCTGGCTCCGCTTTCACCGGTTGCGATGATTATCGGCGGTATCATTACCGGTGCCGCTCTGGCGGGCACCATGACTTATGCTTTCGAAAAGCGTATGAACGCCAAATATAGAACCGTGCCGAAAGAAGAGGCCAAAATCTGGCGTGATGTCACGGTTCAGGCGTCGATAGAGGCGGTCATGGCGCCGTTCAACCTGGCAACCGGCGGCCTGTTTGGCATGGTCGGCCCCACAGTCGGGCATGCGATCGGCAAAGTGGCGTTGACCCAGGCAACCATAACCTTTATTGGCCGTGCAGTATCGAGCTCGGTAGGTGGCGGCGTGAAAAACCTCTGGGCGAATTACTATTTTAAATATCCCGAAAAAATCGAGGCCAACGAAGCCCGCATCGACGAGATACTCGACCAGCATCTTGCCAGCGGCGAACCTTTTTCTGAGGCGACGATTAAAGAACTCGATACCCTTCGTTCCGAGATCGACATGATGAAGGGCGAGCAGTATTCAAAAGAAGACGCGGTCAAAGACCTGAAACGCGCCGGTATCTCTGCCGCAATTTCGGGCTTTGCCGGGTCTATAATTTCTGACAGAACTTATAACAGCGGTTTCGGCCGCTGGGCCGACCGCGCTTCACTGAAGCTTTTTGGCAGTGTTGCCAAAGGCAAAAGCATTGCCAGCCTTTTTTCAACCATGCCCGTGAACTTTGGCAGCGGTATGGCAGGTGCATCGCTTGAAAAATCGTTTATCAGTTCAGACATCAAAGATCTGAGAAAAGTTCAGGGTAATTATGCCGCCGACTCGCCGGTTTATGGCTATTATGAGAGAGTGATCGCTGATAAAGAAGCGAAAAAATCTTCCATCAATGTTACTCAGGCCGGCTTTGACAGCATGATGAACAGTTTTGCCGTGCATGCCGCCAGGCTGTCGGTAGATGCGATCAAATACAATGTTTACGATGGCCCCCAGGCCAGAAAAGCCGCAATAGAAAAACTCTACCGGGAAAAGGACCCCGAATGGCAGAAAGCCGACAAACTGCAGCAGAAATACGAAAATATCAAAGATGCGGCTCCTAATCCTCTTAAATATAAAAGTCCTGCGGTTTTTGCCAGAGCGGTGGTTGCTCACAAAAGGCAGCTTGACCAGGCAAGAAACGAATGGCTGGAACAGGCTGAGACCGCGCAGCAGGCCGAAACAAATCCGGCTAACGTGTCGCTGAAGAATGAAATAAAGACCACCTATGAACGCGATGCAAAACTTACGCAGATACTTGAACTCGGTCGCCTCACAGGCGGCGATGCACACCTTGCCGCGATGAAAAAGGTTCTGCAGGCACAGAACCCCACTCTTGCAGATGCCTCTGACGAAAAATTGACCGAACTTGCGGCTCAGGCAATCAAACAGACCTACGTTGATAAATACACCAGCAGCAGCCAGAGAGCCAAAGCTATCGAAGAAACCCTTGAGCTGAAAAGGAAGCACAAAGCAGGCGAAGTCGAACTTTCTGCCGAGGAGGCCAAACTGCTGACCGGTCAGGCATCTGTTATCAGCCCATCGCAATATAAGGCGGCGCTGGTCGAAAAGTATGTTTACGAGCTTAAAGCCGGTAATACCAGATGGGACGACGTCGAAAGAAAGATGCCGGCAATTCTCGCCCGAGCCGAAAGGGAAATGCTTGCCCAGTATAACAATAACTGGGGCAGCGTTCTGGTGGCCGAAGCCTACGCCAATGGCCTGGCACAGTATAAATACAACCCTGAGGGCTCGGTGAACTTCAATGGTGAAATGAAAAAAATCATCAAAAATATTCCCACGATGTTGAAAAACAACATTCTTGGCGAATACACCAACGAAGTGAACAAGGCCATCATCAGCAACGTCATACCCCAGAACACTGCGGGCCTTGACGGATATCTGAGCAAGTTTGGCGAAACGGCCATAAATGAAGCCACCGGCAAAGTTATCAACACCGTCTACGATGCCTCGAGCGAAAAGCTTGTTTCCAGCTTTTTCCGCTGATTTTTTTGCTGCGGTATCCGGCTCATTTGAGCTGATGAATTGCAGAATCGGGTAACATTTGCGATTTGAACTGGATTCTCACCACTTGCCTTACACCTTCGGGGACAAGTGAGCACAGACTTTGCGGGCATGACACAATCCAGGTCCTTCGTTTCGGGCGTAAATCCGGAATTCAGAAGTTTAATGGAATTGCCATGACTTTTACCGCTTAACGTTGTTATGGGAACGGGTTTGTGTTAGGCTCAAGCCATGCAAATTAAAGAATTTCCAATCAACGAACTGCAGTTTCTTCTGCCGGAAAGCCTGGTAAGGGCACCTCAGACGCTTGTTGATAGCGTTGCTGCCAATGGGCTGCTGGTGCCGCCGGTGGTTGTCGATGGCGTGGTCTGTGATGGGCACCGGCGTATCGCCGCCTGCCGGCTGGCCGGTCAGAAGACCGTCACCTGTCTCTCCAGCAAGGGGTCGCCCGGGGTTCTGTTTGCGGAACTGAACGGCCAGCGTGAGCTTTCTGCCTTTGAAGCGGCAGCTATTTTTGCCCGCCTCGATGCCGATGACCAGGCGGCGTTTCTCAAACATACCGGCCTGTCTGAGTCACCGCACATGAAAATCGCGCTGGCATTCATTGCCGCCGAAATCCTGCCCCACTCTGAGCTTCTCGATCTTTCGCTTTCAATGACAGTCTGGCGCGAACTCGGGCACCTCGGCAACGATATGGGCCGATTTGCCGTGCCGCTGCTGCAGCTGCCCGGTACCGCCGCCGAAAAGCGCAATATTGCCGGCCTGCTGCGCCAGGCGCAGCGCCGCAATGAACTGCCTGAGAAGCTTCCCGGCACCAGTGCCACCGAAGTTCTTACCAGCATGCAGAAAATCGCGCAGCCGCGCCGCACCGAAGCACTGGCGCATTTTGAAGCTGCAGTCGCTAACGCCAGCCTGCCGCCAACTGCCCAGCTCAGAATCGACCCGACCTTTTCCCAGCCTGGCGTGCAGCTGACGGTAACCCTCACCCGCAATCATCTCGATCGGCTCGACCAGGTTAAGGCCGCCGTCAACGAGATTTTTACCGCGGTCCCGGAACTGTGAAGAGCCGATTATGACTGCAAACACCAGATTCGGGCGTCTTGAATTCGAAAACCTCTTCATCTCGAACGAAGTTGCCGGCATGTCGCTCGCCGGCCAGATTGCCGCAAAGATCAAATACGGCAGCCGCAGCATCATTGCCGGCGAACAGCATCCGGGCAATGGCCTGCTGCTGGCCCGCAACAACGGCGCCTTCATTAAACCCTGCCCCGGCCAGAAAGGCAGCATCTGCTGCGGTTACTGGGTCGTCGAATGGGGCATGGGCTGCCCGTTCGGCTGCGAATACTGCATCATTCAGAATTACACCTGCGCCGGTGATGTCACGCTGTTCCTCAACTGGGAAGACTGCCACCGCGAGATCGTCGAACTGCGCCAGCGAATCAGCGGCCCGATCAGGCTTGGCACCGGGCAGTTTGGCGATCCGCTCGCCCTCGAACCGATATTTCCGCTCAATGCGGCCATCATCGACTGGACAGCCGGTATGCCCGATTTCACGCTCGAAATCAAAACCAAGAGCGCCTTTGTCGAACCTGTTCTGCAGGCCAGAGACGCCAGACATGTGACGCTCGCTTTCTCGCTGAACCCGCAGGAAACCATCGACCGTCTCGAACATGGCGCCGCCGCCCTTGAAGAACGACTGGCGGCCGCAGCGACCGCGGCGCGGGCCAGCGGCTGCCGGCTGGCGTTTCATTTCGATCCGGTGATTCCGGTATTGGGCTGGAAAGAGAAGTATGCTGAAGTTTTCCGGATCATGCATCATCATCTGCAAGGCCTGCCGGTCAACTGGATTTCGCTCGGAACTTTCCGGTTTCCGAAAGGGTTTCAGGAATACGTCGAGAAGTATCACCCCGACACCGGCATTTTCGCCGAAGAATTTTACCCGTCGACCGATGGCAAAATACGTTATTTCAGGCCATTCAGAGAAGAAATATACAGCTTCATGCGCGCCGGCCTCGGTGAATATTTTTCTGACGCCGCCGTCTACATGTGTATGGAAACCCCCGAAGTCTGGGAAAGACTCGAAAACCAGACCTTCACCAGCGGCAATCTCAAGCGCCTGCTCGATGCGAGTCTGAAAAAATGAAAGATCCGGGCATTCTTTTTCTCTGCCCTTTCAAGGCCGAAGCGAAGGTTCTCGCTGCACTGCTGCCTGAATGCCGGCAGGCCGACGCCCGGCACTGGAAATTCAAAGGCGGCCAGATCTACACCTGGAACGGCGCCGGCGAACAGCCGCTATTGGCCGCACTGGCAGACGAGCAGATGCCGGCTGGTTTTAACAGATTCATTCTTTTCGGGTCAGCCGGTGCCCTCGCGCCGGAGATCGAAACGGGCCGGTTTTTCGCGGCCGGCGCAGTCACCGATGGCGAAACTTCTCTCGTCGGTCGGGTTCCGGCCGGGTTTGAATCTGCGAAGATTTTAACGGTCAAAAGAGCAATTTTCGAACCGGGCCGCCGGTTGAAGGCCTGGCAGAAAACCGGTGCCGAGCTCGTCGACATGGAAGCCTTCTACTTCTGCCGGCATTTTGCGACGACCGGGCAGGCAGCGGCAGTGATTCGCTTTGTCAGCGACACGGCCCAAGAGCCCTTTTCCATGCCATTTTCGCAGGGTCTGCTCGAAAAAATTGCCGGGCAGCGCAAACTTTTTGCAGAACTGCCGGCCCCTTAAACAGCTTAATTGCTACCGGCGCTCCCGTAAATTTCTACCTCGTCAAGATGAAACCAGGTATCTTCGGCGAGTTGAAGTTTGACAAATCGGGCAGAAGAGCCTTTTAAAGGGACTCTGAGGGGACGCCCATCTTTGCCGCCAAAAATAGTTCCATCATGGCTGTAAACGGTTTTCCAGGTCTGATTGTCGGTAGATAGCAATACCTGGATTGTGCGCGAACGTTCAGGGTTATAGTCGATGCGATTGTAAATCACTATTTCTGACAATTTTGAGATAATCCCCAGATCGACCTGCCACCAGGGATTGGGCTGTTTGCCGGTACAGAAGCCGAAACTGCCATTTATGATTCCATCCACTGCTCCCTGAGAATCATTCGCGTTTGACCACTGCGAGACACTGCTTTGCTGTGCAGGTTTTCCTGAAGAGAGAAGTCCTGTTGCCGCTGCACTGTCTGCTGCTGAGGATTCGGTAGCTTGTTGATCCGGGTGTGACGAAGTTGCAGATTCAGTTGGAGTTGCCGACTCAGAAGGGTTTCCAGAAGCAATCTGGTATGCATAAATGAATTTTCGTGAAACGGAACCGCCATCGGTAGCCGTGACTGTGATCCAGATTTTTTGGGCATCTGCGCCAGGGACAGTCCATTCCCCGGATTCTTCTGAAAGCTGCTTGCCTTGAGAATGTACGTGGGTGGAACAGATTTTTTCTTCGGCGGAAAGGTCGCCGCGATGGCCGTTGATATATACAAACTGACCGATATTCAAGGCATTTAAACCATTGGTAAGAACCTTGTGGCTGGCATGAAGGCGAATCTTGTTTCCGGGGATCAATGCTGCGGGTGGAATGGTCCAGACTGCTGAACTCTCAAAGCGCCCCCCTTTCTGGACCCAATAGTAATCATTGACAATGCTCATAAGAACCCCGGTTCCGGTTTCTTCTATTTTTGCCTGAGGATCGTTCGGTCCGGGATTTTTTACCTCTCTGGTAGTTGCAACGAGTTTCCAGTAATCGGCGTTAGCCGGTAAAGAAAAAACAAAAAGGAAAAGGAGAGAAAGGAAAATGAAACGTAAATTCATCATGAAAAAGATACCCCTTTGAGAAGTATTTATAAACTCCTGCTGTCGAATTATATGATGGTCTGTTGTTAATTTTCAATACGACCATAAATGCCATGTTTTGCTGGGTGTAGTTAAACTTACCTGCGGTTTTTTCCGGCAGATTTTTTCTCTGTGCCGGCCTGGGAATGGTTGCCCGTAACTTCGCGGTCTTTCTTTTTCGACGTGGGGCTTCAAAAAAAATGCCGGGCAGCGCAAACTTTTTGCAGAACTGCCGGTATTGGGTCTTAACATTTGAGAAAATTTTTATTATAATTTACAAAAATTCATGGAGGTAGATGATGAAATCACGTAGATTTTTCAGTGTTCTGATGCTCGCGTTCATTTTTGCTTCGCTCGTGACCGCCGCTCAGGCCGCAATTTATGGTTATATCGTCGTGCGCGGCAAGAATATCGATAATACCAACCGCGAAATTGAAACTATCGAACGCCTGATCAAGACCTGGCCGAACGGCGAAGTTCTGCATAAACACAGCGTGATTTCGGGCGGCGCTTTCTTCTTTAAAAAGATTACCGCCACGATTTTCTTTGCCGGCAATCAGAAAGACATCTCGAATTTCCTGACCCAGGGCCCATACGAAGGTGATTACGTCAAAGACGTCGTCGTCATGTTCAATTACAGCAGCCAGGCTTCGACCAGCGCTTTCGACGGCAGTGTCAACACCACTTTCACCCGCAAGTTCGCCAATATCCGCAAGGCGCTCGAAACCATTCAGGGCAAGACCGCCAAAACCTTCTGGAAAGACCTCGAAGAAGGCAAAGCCAAAGACTATAAGAAACACCTCGTCGATGGCAAGCTGATCAACCCCAACGTCAGCGTCGTTTTCTACAGCGTGCAGCCGGTCGAAGAAAACCGCCTGTTCGGTATCACCTTCGACGCCGAAGGCACCACCCCCCGCTGACCGTTTAAACCCCGACCGTTAAAAGGCCCCTTCACCCCGAAGCGGGCCTTTTTCATTATTGAATACAGCAGGTCAGGCGATTGCTTATCTGATTCTGTTGTGGATTGAAGAAAGTTTGAAATTGTGAGATTCTAAAGGGGTCGAATTTAAAATATGGAGGATGAGATGGAATTTTCAAAACTTGTTTATGCGAGAAGAACCGTTCGGCGTTTCAAAGCAGAACCGGTAAGCAAACCGGCGCTCGAAAAGATACTGCATGCCGGTCTGGCGGCACCGAGCCCGAACAATTCGACTCCCTGGGCGATCAGCGTCGTTACCAGCGCCGATGTCATCAAAAAGATGCACAAGGCCGTCGATGACAAGCTCGACAAGCTTTTTCCGAAGCTGAAACCCGAACAGAAAGAAACTCTCGATAAAGTTAAGCTTTTTTCATCGGTTTTTGCCAATGCTCCGGTAGTGCTGGCGATTTTTTCGAAACCCTACAGTGCCCCGATCTTTGATCTGATCAACGACAAGGAACACGCCGCCGGGCAGGTCGCCGAATGGCGCCGCCATCCCGAGCTGCAGGCAACCGGTGCCATGGTGCAGAACATGCTGCTGGCCGCAACCGAAGCCGGCCTTGGCTCATGCTGGATCTCTGGAGCTCTGGTTGCGCGAACCGAACTCGAAAAGATTCTCGGCGCCTCCGGGCAGCAGCTCGAAACTCTGGTCGCCATCGGCCATTACGAAACAGCCCCCAAGGCAAAAGAAGCTGTCGACCTCAAAAAATTCGTAAAATACATCGAATAACCGTCAAATCTCTGTTTTAACTGAGCATAAAACAAACCCGCCGGCAGCCACAAAGCGCCGGCGGGTTTTTTCTTAACCAATAATATTACTGCTGACTGGTTTTCTGGCGGTTGTAGAAGCCGAGAATGACGCCGAGGGCTACTGACCAGAGAGCGGCCAGGCCGATCTGGTATGGTTTGGGCAGACTGAAAGTGACGGTGTGCGCCGGAATCCAGAACCAGAGCAGCGACATGAAACCCTTGTCGATATTGGCCCAGTTTTTGACGCCGGCGACCATATTGTCGAGCAGGCGGTGCATCAACACGAGAAACAGCCCGAACTGCAGGTTCATCGTGGTCGATATGGCAAAGGCCCGCATTGGACCCGAAAGCTCAGGCAGCATGCCGTCGGCGACAAGTTTGTCGACAAAACCGTTGAAGCCGCTGAAAGCGTATTTGATAAGAATCGCCAGAAATGCCCACTCGAGCATCTTGAGCAGCAGCGTGCCAAAACCGAATGGGGCACTGACCTTCTTTTCGATGATCCATTTGGCGATGACATCGCCAAGCGTGCCGAGCAGGGCGAACTGAATCATTGCCGAAACGAGCGGGTGAGCGATAACGAATGCAACGTAACTTTCCATTTACTTTTCCTGTCTGTTAGATATTCTGACTGGTTGTGTGAATATGAGCGTCAGATAGTGATTTTGTCACCGATTTTGATCTCGCCGCTGCTGAGCAGCCAGCAACGCAGGCCGCCCCGGCGGTCCATCGGGCCAAGCAGATCGCGGCCAAGTTTTTTCGAAATATAACCACATGGCTGACAGAGTTCGTAACCGCGCAGCCTGACGGTGCCAACCATGAATTCACGGCCGACCAGTTCGTTCAGATCGACGCCTTCAGTAACCAGATTGCGCCTGAAATCGTGCGGCTGGTAGCTGGTACCGAGTTCATGATTGCAGGCCTGCACCTGCGATACGTCGATCAGGGTTATGGCGCCCTTATGACCAGGGGCAACATGTGATTCTTTGAAATTGCGATCGCCGCGCAGCCCGCTGAAAGCAACCGCCTCGACGAGGTTGATCGGCACGAGCTCGCCGTCACTTTCGGGGCTGATGAAAATCCCGATGACTTTTCCCATTCAGATACTCACTTTCACTGATCGATCATAGATCGATGCGGCTGAGATTGTTGAGAACTCTTACTTCAGCGGCCACGATTTTTCCGTAGATGCCACTCTTCTGGTAAAAAGGCGTAAACCCGAAGATCAGCGAGGTAAAGGCTTCCCAGAAGGCTACCCAGGCGGCGATAACCACACCTTCGTAGATAATTTTCTTCCAGAGCTCGACCGTGTCAGTCTCAGGCAAACGATAAACCGAAACGAGCAGCATGAGAATAACGCCGAGCGTCATCAGAAAAGAAAATTTCCTGAATTCCTTGCGCAGATTGCGCTTCTCCAGATCATCCTGAAAAAGAAAGTGGTTAACCATCGCTTTGCGCAGAATGTTTTCCTGCAGCATGTTGTATTCCTGGTCGATGGTGATGCGCACGACAAAGTCAACATCGCCGAGCTCCTTGACACAGCCGACAACGTAGTCGACAAAGTCCTGATCGAGCTCGCGGCGCGTAAAAGTGGCTTTTTTGTCAAAACTGTTGAACAGGTCGCCGATCGATTCGACGCTGATGTCGATGATCGCCTTGCCGTCGCGGGTGAACTCGTAACGGCCTTTTAACAGTTCCGATGTGGTAAAAGTGGTCATTGCCCAATTGCAGCCTGACTGTCAGATGCGTAACCGCCACAGTCTACCCGAAAACCGTGAGCGTGGCAATGCCCGCCTTAATTTTCGCTAACTTCACTCCCCAACAATGCTGCGGGCCCGAAAAACCGAACCGAGATTATGCACCTCGCTGAATCCCTGCCCCTTGAGAATGCGCTTTGCCAGAGCCGAGCGGCTGCCACTCAGGCAATAAACCAGGATCGGCTGCTTTTTGTCTTTTACATGGCCGCCGATTTTCTGTCCGATCACATCGAGGGGAACATTGACCGCGCTGCCCAGGTGCCCTTCCGCAAATTCGCCGGGCGAGCGCACGTCGACAATCAGGGCCCCGGCTGCGACAAGTTCGCGTGCCTTCACCGGGCTGACCTGCCCGAGCTTTTTCAGCACAAGGAATATTATTATAGCCGCAATTATTATCAGTTGTGTAGAGTTCATAATGTGTATCTCCAAATCGGTAATTCAAAGTATTACCGATAATTTACCATAACCACAGCCACAAACACAATCCCCCATCTTTAAACAAGACAAACGCACTAAAATACCATGTCTATGATCATGGCGAGTTGCCGGGCGCAGACCCGGAAACCGGAAATTTAATGCTGGTATTCTGAACTTTTCCTGGAGAAAAATCGGCTTTTATTGTTCGCCTGAAGACTCAAAACATGCCGGGGTTGATGTTGTCGACTTCGACTGCTTCGTCTTCCTCGACGTGCTTCGAATCTTCAAGGTCCTTGTAAACTGCAAAAATGCCCTTGCGACCGTCCATCAGAACACCAAGTTTGCAGTCCAGGCGGGTGTGGGTGAAATATTTGAGTTTTTCGGCGACCGGCTGACTGCGCAGCCAGTTCCAGTCGATGAAACCTTCACCGGAATCCTGTCGAACCGAGAAATAGCCGATATTCATCGTCGTGACATTATGGAAAAAATGTGACCCCATCGAGGCATCAACCCTGAAGCCTTCGAGCGAATATTCAACAATAACCTTAGCATAAGATGCCTGCGGCCAGGTGATCGGAATACCGAGCCAGCGGTCACGGGTGCCCCAGCGCCCCGGACCGAGCAGGATGTAGCGGCGGCCGCTTTCCCTGAGCTTGACATTCAGAGTCTGGACTTCGAGCGCCATTTCTTCGGTGCACGACTTATCAAACACATCGGGGTCGATCCAGATCACGTCGGCGATCTCTTCGATGCGGCCGTTGCCCATGCCGTTGTCGGCATACAGCATCAGCTGGTCGCGTTTGATCTCTGATTTGTTGATACTGAACTCCTCAGAATCGCGCAACATGTGCTTGAGCTGCAGCAGATAGAATACCGGGGTTTCCGAGCCTTCGTTGTCAGCATCGACTGCGAATTCAATTTCAACCGGAGCTTCGAGAGCTTCGTTCGAGACGTTGAGAATATGCTTGATCGCGCGTGCCAGCGGGTAAGTTTCGTATTGCAGAATGTTCGCAAAATTGATGACGCGCGGCCCGCGACTCATAATGCCGGGGTCCAGGCGTCCGTCTTCGAAGTTCCAGGTTGAGGCGACATCGGCAAGCGTGCCATCTTCTTCTGCTGTCTTGAGATCGAGCTTGATCAGCGTGGCATCTTCGCCGGCAAACAGATTGACGGTGTTCTTTTCCATGTCGAGTGCCAGGAAATTGCGCTGCGAATTTCTGACCAGCTCTTCAGGCGTCAGCATCTCAAGTTTCGGGTAAGTCGGGCAGAACCTGAACGATGGCCCGCCGCCGACCACCTGGCGGCCCAACCCGAGAACCAGCATGCCGACCCCGTCTTCAGGCGCCATGTATGAATACGGGTAATAGTTGTATGACTGCCCTACCCCGCTGATCAGCGGATAAAAGCGGGTGCCATAGCGCCGGCCGACAATCTGCTGAATGACGACCGCCATTTTTTCTTCTTCGATATTGTATTGAATCGCGTCGTAATATTCGCGCGCTTCATTCGAATAAACCGAGGCGTAAACCAGCTTGATCGCCTCTTCGAGCTGTTTGAGGCGCACTTCCGGGTCGGGGTGGTTGTTCGGAATGAAAAACGTCTCATACAGTCCCGACATCGAGTGGGAAACCGCGTCTTCAAGAACCCCCGAAGAACGGACCGCCAGCGGGTAGGTTACCTTCTGCAGCACGATGCGCAGCCGGTTGAGAATCTTTTCGGACAGGCGACTATCGAGAAAGCGCTTTTTCAGATTGTCGTAGTTCTTTTCTGACACGACAAAGTCGGCCAGATCATTGGTAGTGATAAAATTGGTGAATTCATCGACGCCGATGATGAAGGTTTCAGGTATTCTGATGACGATATCGGGCACGGTTTCGAGCATCGATGAATTGTAGAGCAGGTAATTCATGAACGCGATGCCGCGACCTTTGCCGCCAATCGCCCCTTCGGCCAGTTTGCTGATATGATGACGATTTTCACCGATAAACGACTTGTCGAACGAAATGACCTTACCGCGGGTTTTCATTCTGAAAACCCAGTTGCCCATGTTGATCAGAAAGTCGCGCAGCGACTCGACCTCATCGAACTCGTTAACGTGAATGCGCGAAACGACCTTGGCGGTCTGCACTTCGCCACGGGCCAGCAGCCAGGTCGAGAAATGGTTGCGACTGGCATGGAATTCGATCGACTCGGCAGGCACGATGCGCAGACAGTTGCGAAAATCGGCCATGGTGCGCGCCCGCGTTATTTCCTGACCCTGAGCGTTTCTGAAGACGAAGTCGCCGAAACCGAGGTTGCGATAAAAGAACTTCGACAGCCTCTTGGAAAGGAACTGCGATTCTTTGTGCACAAACGAGGCTCCAAGACGGTTGGCAGCACTTTCGATATTCGCTTCGGAAGACTGCAGAAGAATCGGCAGATCCGGTTGCAGCTCTTTGAGTGCTTTGGCAAGTTTGAGACCGGCCTGATCGTCGAGAACTCCGTCTTTTTTGTATTTGACGTCGGAGATGACGCAGAGCAGGTAATCTTTGAAATATTCGAACTGCTCCATCGCCTCTTCGTAGTTGGTGGCCAGAATGATTTTCGGGCGGCAGCGCATGCGCAGAACTTTTTTGGTTTCTTCCTGCAGCTCTTCTTCGACGAGCTTGGTTGTCTGACGGATCAACTCAGAATAAAGATGCGGCAGATAGCGAGAATAGTAGCGCACCGAGTCTTCAACGAGCAGAATGATGCGAACCTGGGCAATCTGCGTGTCTTTGTCGGCGTTGAGACGGTCTTCGATGTATTTGATCATCGCCAGAAAGATTTCAGAGGCGCCGTTCCAGACGAAGACGTTGTCGTATTGTTCCCAGAGGTCGCTGCCACTGTCGGCGGCCACCAGGTCGGTATTATCGTTGAGGAGCAGAAGAATCGGCAGCTTTGGCCACTGCTTCTTGATCTTCGAGCCGGCGTTGATCGTGTCGGTTTTGCGCAGGCGGCTGATCACCACGACGAGATCAAACTCTTTTTTCTGCAGCATGTCGAGTGCTTCGTCGGCAGAGGTGACACTGGTAATGCGCGGGGCGCTCGTCAGATTCAGGTTGAAATATTCGCCGAATATCTTTTCGGCCAGCAGGCCGTCCTGTTCAAGAGAGAAAGCATCATAGACAGTTGCAACGAGCAGCAGTTCGCGAACTTTGAAACGCATCAGATCATGGAAAATTTCGCTGTCTGATTTATACTTTTTAAAGACCTGCATCAATTCTTCTTTTGGCATCGTGACTCCGGGTATGTCTCGAAGATTTTGCAGAATTATATCAGAAAAATTAGCCGGCTGTGCCTCTTGCGGAATTTTTTTTATCTGTTAAAATAGAAAAGAAAAATTGCTAAGGGAGTTAACAATGCTTAAAAGATTAACCGCTGTATTTGTTCTGCTGGCATTTGTCTTCAGTTTCAGCGCCGCTTACGCCACCGAAGCTGACCGGCCGGTAATCAAGGATCTGTCAAAAGCATACGAAGTCTGGAAAAATCAGGGTATTAAATTCGTTGCCCGCGATGAAAACGGCAAATTTGTCACCTGGAACGTCGGCAGGCTTGAATCATGGGGCACCAAATCGAAATGGGTCGTCAGAGACCCCAAAGGCCGCCTGCTCACCCACGCCAACGGTAACATCGAAAACTGGAAAAATGGCCAGACCCGCCTGGTTCTTCGTGACCCCAAAGGCCGCATTCTTACCCACGTCAGCATCGATATCACCGATAAAGCCGGTTTTGCCGCTACTGTCGTCGGACTGCGCCGCCTCGAAAACGATAAATTCCTGGCCTTCGTTCAGGATACTCTCAGTGACATCATTCTTGCAGAACTGAAACAGAACGAAACCACCAAGGCCCGCGTTCTGGTTACCTATCTCAACAAATACAAAACTGAAAAGGGTACTGAAAACTTCAAGCCCGTTCTCAGAAAAATTATTCCGACCCTGCATTTCCTGGCCACTGAAAAACCGGTTACTAAACACAAAGAACTCGTCGAAGACGCACGCAAGCTTCTCGCCGAACTGTAATCCGCTGATAGACAAGATAACAGCCACCTTAACCGGTGGCTGTTATTTTTTTGCAATTTAAGCTAAACAAAAGCGTGATGTTAATCGAAAGATTCTTCGAATCGGAAACTTTTAACTTTTTTCCGGGAGTGCGCTTTTGCAGAAATCGAAGGAACAGAAACGAGAGCTGATACCATTTCGGCTCAGCAAAGCCGGATGGGCAAAAATTTCTGCTCTGGCGATGCTTATTGGAGCAGCGGCAATTTTTCTGCTGTTCTATTTTTATCGCAGTCAGATCAAGTTCCATGCGAAAATGGCGGTCGAAACATTCGGTTACCCGGCCCTGTTTTTTCTATGCTGGGCGGCTGACGTAATCATACAGCCGATTCCGTCGGATGTAGTCGTTTTTGGCACAGCATTCGGTGGCGCCAACATCTGGGAAACATCTCTTGTTGCTGGATTTTCCAGTGCCTTTGGCGGAGCTACCGGCTATTTTATCGGAAAATTCTTTGGTCCATGGCGTTTCAGACGCCTCTTTGGGCCCAAGCTTCTGCGGGCTGGCCGCGACCTTTTTCGTGACCATGGGGCTCTCGCAGTATTCATTGCAGGTGTCACTCCTATTCCGTATTCAGCCGTGTGCTGGATCGGCGGTATTTACAGCATGTCACTCACCAAGGTGATTCTTGCCAGCTGGGTGAGCAGAACCCTCAGATACATCGTCGTCGCCTGGTTGGCTAATCTTGTATAGCAGCATCAATATCAATGAAAATATGAAAAAAACCGTAACTCTGCTCGGCGATTACTTCTTTTACTGCTTCACACTGCTTTCCCTGCTAACTATTGCCGGCATTGTTTTTACTCCAGCCAAAAAATTTCTCTACGAAGAATTCATCAAGTCTCTCGACCCGAAAGGCCGGAAACGGGCAATTGAGGTCTTCGATCAAAAACTTGCCGCCGCCGGCCTGAGTCGTGAAACCTTCAACCCGATGCTGCTTATTCGCAAAAGAAGCCGCGAGCTGCTGGTTCTTTCTGACGATATTCTGGTCGCCACCTACCCGGTGGGGATCGGTCGCGCCACCATCGGCATCAAACTCAACGGCAAAGATCAGAAAACCCCTGAAGGGCAGTATTACATCTGTAAAAAAGATGCAGACAATCGTTTTCACCTGTTTCTGCAGATAAATTATCCTTCACCAGATGATGCAAAGCGCGGAGCGGTGCAACAGATAATCAAAGCAGGCGAAGAAGAGAGAATCGAAACCGCCTGGGAAAACAACACCTGCCCACCGGTCGATACTGCTCTCGGCGGGCCCATCGGTATTCACGGTTTCGGTGCTGAATCAAGCTGGACCAATGACGGCAGCATTTCGCTGCATAACATTCACATGGAAGAGCTTTTCTGGAACATTGCTACCGGCACTTCCGTTGCCATTCTGCCATAAGAAGCAGTGACTGCAATTGTCTTTAAGTTTTGGCAGCGCACAGAAAGCAACACAGATTTTAAAGACCGCGACAGTGTTTATTCGTGGCTGTAAACATTGCCTGTAAAGCGGCGCAGGTTTGTTTATCAGTTTCAATAGAAGGTTATCTGCCCGGTGTCTGGTTTGCAATGCCGGCTGAAGTGTGCTATTTATAACAGGTCGAAAGGGTCTATTTCTTTAAGAAGGGCCTGCTGTATGAATTTTTTCAAGCTGTTTCTGCCCGCCGCAAGGCCTTCGGCTGCATCCAATAATCAAGGTTCAACGCGATTGTCAGCGGTTTTGTTTACCCTGCTGATAATCGGTATTTTTTTTATATTTTATTTTTATCGTGCGCCGGTAAAAGCCTTTGCCAAAGAATCTGTCGAACTTTACGGCTACCCGGCTCTTTTTGCCTTCTGCTGGTTCGCCGACGCAGTCATTCAACCGATTCCGCCGGATGTGGTCGTTTTCGGAACGGCCTTCGGCGGTGCCAGCGTCTGGAAAACCTCTGTGGCCGCAGGAATCGCCAGTGCCATGGGTGGCACAACCGGCTATTTTATCGGTAAATACTTTGGCCCCTGGCGTTTTCGCCGCTTTTTCGGGTCTAAACTGCTCAGGGCTGGCCGTGATCTGTTTCGCGACCATGGCTCTCTGGCGATCTTTGTGGCTGGTGTTTCACCGATACCCTACTCAGCAGTCTGCTGGATCGGCGGCATATACAACATGCCACTCGGCAAGGTCGTCATTGCCAGTCTTATCAGCCGACTGCCACGCTTTATCGCGGTGGCCTGGATAGCAGACCTGGTTTAGCTGCGAGATTCTGGCGACAAAACAAGTTCCACGAGGGTGGCACCCCAGTGACCGGCATCATGACCGGCCGGCTGCCAGCTTTTTACCCAGGCAATCTTTTTGAGAGTGGCTTCGACAGTTCGGCGCAGATTGCCGATGCCCTTGCCGTGAATGATGCGAACGCTGCTGATTCTTTTTTCTCTGCAGAGTTCAAGGTAGTCTCTCACCACATCCGCGACTTCGCAAGGGCGAAAAGTATGCAGATCGAGAACCCCGTTAATCGGTATCTCGACAGCGTCGTCGTCTTCTGTCACCTTGCGTTTATTTGCCTTCGTTCAGCAGGCTGCTGCGCATGGGCAGCAAATCATGCGGGCTGACAATTTTTCCACCGCCGACACCAGGAACAATGATCTCGGCTTTCGAGCAATAGTCGATGAAAAGTTCGCGGCATTTGCCACAGGGCGCAATAATATCACCGATGCGGTTGACCACGACCACGGTTTCGATGTCGGTGACGCCTTCTTCCGCGGCGGCAGCCAGAGCAACCGCTTCAGCGCAGATTTCAGCGCCGGCAAATGATGTTTTCAGCTGCAAGCCGGTAAAAATTTTGCCACACTTCGACTTAACGGCGGCGGCAAAATGGTGGCGATTCTCTTTAAATCTCATTGAAATCATTTTTTTTGCAGTTTCAATAAGGTAAAAATGGTTCTTTTTGAGCTGATTCATTTAACTGTCCCCCTCAGTAACGGTTCAGAACGCGCCTTTCAGTTCGCGGGTAAAAAAGTCTCTTTCATCGGCGCCGTAGCAGACAAGGCCAATACGAACCGAAGTCTTGATCGGGTTCGATCCCCATGGCCAAAAAGCGCAATACAGCACAATACTCTCAGAAATTTCTTTGCGGTACAGGGTCTGCTCTTTTCGTGCGCCACCAACTTCGCGCATGAACTTGTCAAAAAAGTTCTTGAAAAAAGCGCCTTCCCCGGCAGGTTTGTAAGCTTTCCCGAAATACTTTTCGACGTCTTCGCTCAGCTGGACAATGATGTTGGAATCGGCTACACCACAATAAAGAAGCGGATCTTCAACGTCGTTGTTTGGCTTGATCTTAAATTTGCTTTCAATAAGGTCGATCAACTCAAGATTCTTGCGAATTTCGGGCAGGTAATTTTTCATATTTCCTCGTTATCTGGTATCAACAGCATAATAGCTGAAAAAGCCGCGACAAAGCAAGAAGATTGCATCATTTTTTAATGAGCTCACGCCGGGCGGCCACCATTTCTTTGAGGCGATCCGGGTCGAGCGGGTTTTCCCAGTAGCCGTCATATTTGATGCTCGAACCGATTATCCAGGCGTCGGCAGCGGTGTAATCTTTTGCATTGGCCGGGGTTATGCCCGAGCCCACGATTACCGGAACCCTGCCAGCCTTCTTTGCCCGTTTAACCTCATCTTTCGAGGCCGCCTTGCCGGTGGCACTGCCGGTGACAATAACGCCATCGATTCCGAAAAATTCGGCACCGTGTACCCAGTCTTCAAGGCTGATATCACTGGTAACCGCATGTGCTGAATGCTTTTTCTGAATGTCGGTCCAGATGCGCACTCTTCCGGCGCCAATACGTGCCCTTTCGCGCAGCAGTTTGCCGGCGCAGGCTTCGATCCAGCCCTCGTCGGCGACATGGCCGAAAACACAGCCCTCGGCTCTGATAAATTCGCAGCCGCTGATCATGGCAACCGCCAGCGCTTCGATATTGGCACCGGCCAGAATTTGGATGCCGACCGGGAAAGCGGCACCGACGCGGCGTTTAACCTCGCAGGCAACGCGAGTCATTCCCGCCACGATCTCGGGGCCGACTTCACATTTAAGATACGGCCGGTCATGCATGTTTTCGAGAATGATGCCGTCAAAACCGGCGATCTGAAACTGTTCGGCTTCAGACACTGCGACCTCGACGATTTTATCCATGTCGTGAGTATTGAAAGGCGTTCCGGGCAGGGCCTTGACGTGCACCATGCCAAAAAGCGCGGGAAGGGCGATCTGTTTAGCGGTATCGAGCAGAGGTTTCATTGCCAGCTCCTTAGCTCAGCAGAAATACGAGAATGTTTCCGACGATCAGTACAACTACATACCAGACCCGGAAAAGTTTGTCGAGATAAATAGCCATATCGAAGCGCCGGCGCTTGGCATAACTGTTGTTAACCACCGTCTGCACCAGCGCCGAGAAAATCACGACATAGAAAAGAATGAAAATTTTGTCTGACATCAGCATGTAGCCGACCGCCGGCAACGCGTCTGCCTGCGCCATGTGCAGCGCCACTGCCGACAGCAGCGCCGTGACGCAGATGCCGCACTGGGCCTCGAATTCATTGGCGTTGATGTAAAAAACCATATAAGCCATGCCCGCAATGATGATCAGCGGTAGAATGAACTTGATCAGATGCGGCATGAAAAGACGTTTGAGGTCGAGTTTGAAGGTGAGCCGCGAATAATGTGAGGTTTTCTGATTGCCAAGCCCGAAGTCAGTCTGATACTGGTGAACGTCAACCGTGCAGGTTGCCCCGGCTATTTCCCAGTCAGGAACATTAAGCTCCGGTTCGATCCACTTTGAAAAATTCTGATTACCGGTAGAATCAGGCTGAAAGATAATTTTATCGGTCTGATAATCTGAATCTTCAATGCTGATCGGCAGAGTCTGCGAATCGAACGGATAAGCCTGCAGTCTGAAACGCCCGCGGAAACGCCCCTTGATTCTCTGCGTCCAGACGCTGCGCCCGACCGTGTCAGTGGCAAGCTGCGGCTCAGTGGCACTTTCTACGGTGCCGTTCATGAATTCAATATTCGTCGGCGTCCAGGAAGCCGCTGGCGGAGCCTTGTACCAGATATAAAAATCAGCGAAAAATTCGCTTTCCTTGACGTCAAGGTGGGCAATATCGACGATGTACATACCGACTTCGACAGTGTGAGGCTGCGCCGATACATGGGCAGGAAACATTCCCAGCGTCAGCAGCATCACAGCCAGCAGAATCTGGACTCCAGCCGAAAGATGGCCCGCTGGTCTTGTGAAATTTATCACACTGCTTTCTTGCGACTTTTGAGCCTTTATCGACTCTCTGCTTGTGAATTTTTTCATAATCATTTCAGCCCGGCCTTTACGCAGGTTTTGCATTTTGCTTATTTCGATAATTTAACCAGATTCAGGCGTGCGCGGCAAGAAATAAACGCTTTATTCCGACAGCGTCTGCAGAACCCATTTAAGAGCCTCTTCGCGCACGTCCTCGGGCGCGGTGCGGTGCCCGCCATCGAATTCATACCATTTCAGTTTCCAGTTGAGGCTGGTGAGAAACTTTTTGTCTTCCTGCATCAGCTTGTAATTGAAGTCGGTCGGGCTCGTAAGAAAAGCGCAGACCTTGCCCTGCGGGTAAGTATCTTTGTGCTTCAGGCTGTTTTCGTGAATGTAGCCGACACTGCTGATCACCGCCCCGACCGTATCAGGGTGGAAAAAGCTGAACAGATGCGCAGCCATGCCGCCACCCGAGGTGCCGAGCGCGATAACCCGGTCGGTTCGCACCGGAAAATGCTCGCCCACCCTTTCCCAGATCAGCTTGCGCAAACGCTTCAGGTAAAGGGGAATATCCATGCCGTTTTTAATAATCTTCGAAGCCATCACCAGGCATTTGTTGCGGTCGGCGTGTGGCCCCCATGTTTTCACCAGCCCGTCGGCATCGCCACCCGGCGAAAAAGCGACGATCAGCGGGTATTTCTGATCAGTATCGATGCCATCAGGCACATAAATCAGATATTCGTTTTCTTCATAGGTTCCAGATGCAAGCGGCGCCGCATTCAGACTCGCCGGCAGCGCCAGCAGAAGCGCGGTGACAAGAAGCACAACAAACTGTTTCATGGCAGTTCCCTCCCGATCTCTTTACACTACGCCCCCACTCATCAGAAATCAACAGCTGTAAATGCCGCGTCAGGCTTTGGTCTGCTCAACGAAGTCGAGCAGAGTATCGAGGTCTTTGGCGGCCTGCTGCGGGCTGTAGTTTTTGCCGATTTCAACCCATTTCAGCAGGCGATAAACACGGCTCTGCTGTTCGACTTCAACAAATGGAAACAGGTTGTTTATAAGTGTCGCCCGTGCCGGTGTAAAATACTCTTCAGCCTCTTTTGCAATCATGCCCTGAAGAAAAAAACGGTTTTCCTTTTCACCCGGGAAACCGGTCGCCCCAAGAAGAAAGCACCAGCTGAGAATTTTATCAAAAAGCGTCCAGATCTTCACACTCAGACATCGCGGAGGTGTTGCATAAACCGTCATCTGCAGCTCTTCTTTAATCACAAAGTCAATTTTAATCGACAGGTTACGCCGATTGACCATCATGTGCGGCAGACCGTATTCATCGCTGTAACCACGCCCGTGCTTCGTGTCATCGGCACAGACATTTTCCTGAACGATGTCGCCCCCAATGATTTTTTTCAATTCTTCAAGAAATTGCAGTGGTTCCATCTCTCAAATCCCCTTTCGGTCTAATTTTTGTCGATGGTTGCGTGCCAGGGGCAGGCAACCAGATGGCCGGGGCCGATCTCGACCATTGGGGGCCGCGCCAGCGCGCAGTCAGGGCGTGCGATCGGGCAGCGGGTTCTGAAGCCACAGCCTGAAGGCTTTTTCAGCGGCGTCGGCACGTCGCCTTCGAGAACGATGCGCTTTTCGCGTTTAACGTTCGGGTTCGGCTGCGGAATCGCCGATAGCAGTGCCCTTGTATACGGGTGCCGCGGGTTTTTGAACAGCTCTTCTGAATCGGCGATTTCAACGATGTTACCGAGATACATGACCGCGATACGGTCTGAAATATGCTCGACAACCGCAAGATCGTGGGCGATGAAGATATAGGTCAGGCCGAATTCTTCCTGCAGATCCTGCATCAGGTTGATTACCTGCGCCTGAATCGACACGTCGAGCGCCGAAACCGGTTCGTCAGCAATAACCAGACGCGGGTTCGTCGCCAGGGCGCGGGCAATGCCGATGCGCTGCCGCTGGCCACCCGAAAATTCATGCGGGTAGCGGGTCGCCTGCTCGGCCGACAGACCGACCTTCTGCATCAGCCAGGCGACCTTGTCGAGCATTTCCGGGCGCGACAGCTCGGGCGTGTGAATCATCATGGGTTCCATGATGATGTCGCTGACCGTCATGCGCGGGTTCAGCGACGCATACGGGTCCTGAAAGATCATCTGAATTTCTGACCGGAAAGGCCGCATCTGGTCGTTGTTAAGACGGGCAATGTCGACAGTCAGCGGTGTCGGCACTGAAAAAGGCGGCACTTTGACCGATTTACCACCCTCTTTAACAGCAGTAACCGGCAGTTCGCCGGTCAGCTTCGAATTGAACAGAATCTGCCCGCCGGTCGGCTGGTTGAGATTGATGATACACTTGCCGGTCGTCGACTTGCCGCAGCCAGACTCGCCAACCAGGCCAAGCGTTTCACCTTCGCGCAGTTCGAAACTGACGCCGTCGATCGCCTTGACGTCGGCGACCTTGCTTCTGAAAACGCCGCCGAGAACCGGAAAATACATTTTGAGATCTTTTACTTCGAGCAGCACCTTGCCGCTGCGTGTTTTCTGACTCATGCTTTCACCTTCCCCTTCAGGCTTTCTTCATGGGCTTTGCCAGATGGCAGCGCACCAGGTGGCCGGGCGAAACTTCAACCATTTCCGGCATCTGCGTTTCGCAATGGGCGAGTTTCTGGGTGCACCGGGTGCAAAAGCTGCAGCCGGCCGGCAGATTGAACAGCGAGGGAACCATGCCCTCGATAGTGCTCAGCCTTCTGACTTTCTGCCCCGGCTTCGGCAGCGAGGCCAGCAGACCCTGCGTATACGGATGCCCCGGTGAATTGAAAATCGTTTTGACGTCGGCGACTTCCTGAATTTTGCCGCAATACATGACGACAACGCGATGACAGGTTTCGGCAATTACCGCCATGTCATGCGTGATCAGCAGAATCGCCGCATTCGTCGTTTTTGTCTTGACGTCGAGCATCAGTTCAAGAATCTGCGCCTGAATCGTGACGTCGAGCGCCGTGGTCGGCTCGTCGGCGATCAGCAGCGCCGGGTTGCAGGCCAGCGCCATCGCAATCATGACGCGCTGACGCATTCCGCCAGAGAACTGGTGCGGGTATTCGTCGAGACGCTCACGCGCCGACGGGATGCCGACCAGATCGAGCATATTGGCGGCCTGGTCGCGGGCCGTCTTTTTATCGAGTTTTTGGTGCAGAATCAGCGATTCGGCAATCTGGTCACCGATCGTGAAAACCGGATTGAGGCTGGTCATCGGTTCCTGAAAGATCATCGAGATCTTGTTGCCGCGAATCTTGCGGATCGCGTCGTAGTTCTGGGCGCGATACGCCTGCAGCAGGTCAACGCCTTCGAAGATGATCTGACCGTCGACAATTTCGCCGGGCGGGTTCGGAATCAGCTGCATGATCGACAGCGAGGTCACCGACTTGCCTGAGCCCGATTCGCCGACAATGCCGAGCACTTCGCCGGGCATGATATCGAAATCGACGCCATCGACAGCCTTGGCGACACCGGCTTCAGTTTTGAAGTAGGTTCGCAGATTTCTTACGGTTAAAAGTTCTTTGGCCATTGCGACTTACTCCTTATCTGAGCCGTGAATACTGCTTCGGATCAAAAGCTTCTCTGATTGCCTCGCCGATGAACGAAACGAGAAGCAGGGTGCAGAACATTGCCAGGGTCGGCGACAGAATCAGCCAGGGCTTGGTCAGGTTTGCCAGCCCCTGCCCGAGCAGTTCACCCCATGACGGTGTCGGTGCCGGCAGACCGAAGCCGAGAAAGTCGAGCGATACCAGCGAGCCGATATCGGCGACCACGGCGAAGGGCGCGAACGAAATGACCGGTGTCAGCGCGTTCGGCAGAATGTGTCTGAAAATGATCGCGCCGTCGGTGCAGCCGATCGCACGGGCCGCCGCGACATAGTCTTTCGATTTCTCACGCAGAAATTCAGCACGGATGTAATAAGTCATGCCCATCCATTTGAACATTACGAGAATGCCGACCAGCATCCAGAAATTCGGAATCATGATCGCCGCAAAGATCATTACCGTATAGAGAAACGGCATTGCCGACCAGATTTCGACGAAACGCTGCATGACGATATCGAAGGTGCCGCCGTAATAGCCGAGCAGCGCCCCGATCGTGATGCCGATTGCGTAACAGAAGCAAGAGACGACGAGTGCGAACGACAGCGAGGTTCTGAAACCGTAAACCATGCGCGCAAAGACGTCACGGCCGCGGTCATCGGTGCCGAGCAGATGCTGAAAGGTGCCCGGCATTTTGACGCCCGGTTTCAGCTCAAACAACCCGGCCACCGCCATTTCGCGATAAAGCTTCGCGATGTCGAGCCCGACCCAGTCTGGTCGGTTGTATTTAGTTTTCAGTTCTTCGTCGGTCGGCTGCTTTTCGGGCAGCACGAACAGCGATTCTTCAAAAAACGCCTGACGCCAGCGCCCGGTCAGCCAGGTTGGCGGGTGCGGCGGGCGGCACGGCAGTTCGTCGAGCAGCGATTCGACCGGGCCGTATGGGTAAATCGGCAGCATTACCCAGTCATCGCCCCAGTCTTTGTATTTCAGGTCTTCTTCGGTTGCGGTGCCGTTTTTAAGACGTTCAGCCCGTTCGCTGTTGCGCGTCTGATAGACCTGTTTCATCATGCGGTAATTGGGCACGCCGTAGCCTTTGAGGCCGAAGCTGCGGGCGCTTTCGAAGCTGAACAGGGTAAAATGAATCTTGCCCTGGTATTTAACGAACAGCGCCTTGCCGTTTATGAGAAATTCAGCGAAAAATGAGAGAAAAAACAGGCTGATGATGAGAATGAAGGCGTAATAACCGCGTTTCAGGCTCTGGAACTTGCGCCAGCGCCGCTTGAAAATCGGGCTGGCAAAGAACATGCCGAACGAACCAAGCACGGCAATCAGCAGCGGCAGCAGATAAATAACGGCGCCAATCGCCAGGCCGAAGCTGATCGCGGCCTCGATCGAGTAGTCGGGGTTGATACCCTTTTCCCCCAGTGCCGGAAACATCGCATAAATCGCGGCCCAGAAGAGCGGCAGCGCGATGGTGTTGATTAGTTTCTGGTTGTTTTCGTAGGTTTCTTTCATGAGAAGCGGATCCTCGGGTCAATGATGCAGTAGAGGAAGTCTGAAACGATGTTGCCGAAGAGCTTCAGCATCGAACCGATGACGAGAATGCCCAGTGTGACCGGATAGTCGCGGGCGATCAGCGATTCGTAGCCGAGCAGGCCGAACCCGTGAATATTGAAAACCTTTTCGATCAGATACGAACCGGCGAGAATGATCGAGAGCATGTGCCCAAGACCGGTTGCAATCGGAATCAGCGAATTGCGCAGCGCGTGTTTGAAAATAACGACGTTTTCTGACAGGCCCTTGGCGAAGGCAGTGCGCACGTAGTCCTGGCCGAGGTTTTCCATCAGTGAGTTTTTCATCAGCACCGTATGCGAGGCAAACAGCCCGAGAACGTAGCAGAAAACGGGCAGAATCATGTGCCAGGCCGTATCGAGAAAGCGCCCGAACCAGGTCAGGTCGTCGTGCTTGCCGGTCGTCAGCTGTGCTCGTTTCTCGGCCGGAATGTGCTGATAAGCCGGGTGATTTGAGTTGATCGTGTCGGTGTCTTTCAGTTTCGGGTATTCTTTGCGAACCGCCTCGGGCAGATCGGCTGCCACCCCACCCTGCTGCAGATACTGCGAAAAATACGAGCCAGGCTGAATAGCCGCGCTCTCTTTGCCGCCAAGCGGCACCAGATCAAAATAGGCATTGCCGCCGAGCAGCATCAGCAAAAGAACCCCGGCGGTCCAGCCCGGAATGGAATAACCTATGAAAACGAATATCGAGCTGGCCGTATCGAAGCTGGAGCTGTGTTTTACCGCTTTCCAGACGCCGAGCGGAATACAGATCGTATACGACAGCAGAAACCCGGTCAGACCGAAAATAATCGACACCGGAAACTTCTCTTTGATCAGATCCCAGACCGGCCGAGAATGAGTGTCTGAAACGCCAAGATCGAGGTGGCAGACGCGCCAGAGCCATTGAATGTAGGCGACATAAAAGGGTTTGTCGAACCCGTAAATTTCTTTGAGCCGCTGCATCATCTCTTCAGAGATCTGGCCCTGCGTGGTCTGACTGCTTGAACTACCGCCACCACCTTCGCCGGTCTGCGACATGGCCTGCTGATAGCGCAGCACCGCCTGCTCGACCGGGCCACCCGGCACGAAGCGGGTCACTGTGAAACAGAGAAAGGTAATTCCGATGAAAGTCGGTATCATCAGAAGAAATCTGCGAATAAAATAGCTGTACATGGTTTACTTCTCTCCTGCGATCGGCGGGTAGTGTTCATCCCACCATCTGACGATCTCGGGGCCGACTTCGAGCTTGCCGCTCTTTTCGCGGGCTTCCTTGAGTGTCTTCGCCCGTGCTTCGTCATACCACCACAGCGACGCAATCGATCGCTGGTCGCTGGTTTTGGCGAGAATGTAGTCGGGCATGCCGAATTTGTTCCAGTAAAGCAGGCGGGTGTGCGCCGCGAACCAGCCGAAAGCGTAGAGATGCTCGAGGCTGGCGATTTTGTCGATTTCGCGCACCGCTTCGATACGTTCTTTCGGGTCGAACATCAGCGGGTATTTGTCGCAGATCTCATCGACACGCGCGTTTTTAAAGCCCCAGATATTGTTGTTATTGTTGAGATCAGCAAACTTTGAATGCATCGAACTTTCTGGGTTCGGAAAAAGAATGCCGCCGTAAGCACGTGAACTCATTTCGAAGTTGCGCTCGCCGACTTCCTTGATGTCGGTGGCCCAGGTTACCTGCTTGAGATTGAGCTTGATGCCGACATCGCGCAGATCTTCCTGAAAGATGGTGAAAATGCGTTCAGAAGTCTTCTGCACATAATTCAGGGAAAGCTCGAAGCGCTTGCCATCTTTAACGAGCCAGCCCTCGGCGTCGCGGTTTTTCTGCAGCCAGCCGGCCTCTTCCAGAAGCTCGACCGCTTTTTCCGGGTCGAAGCGGATCTTCGGATTGTCGGGATTTTCGTAGGGCGAATTCGGGTAGAAGGTGTCGAGATATTCGTATTCGTTGAAGAAAAGCTTGTCCATCATCTTTTCGCGATTATAGAGATAACCGATCGCTTTTCTGACTCTGATATCATCGAATGGCGGTTTGCGCAGGTTGAAGGCGATCCCTGAAACGCCGATCGGGCGATGGGTATAGACTTTTCGCTTTTGAATCCAGCCGTTGGCCAGCTGCGGCATCATTGCCGGAATGAATTCCTGATGCCATTCACGGGCAACGTTGACATACATCCAGTCGAGTTCACCCTTTTTGAACTTTTCTTTGACGAGATTTTCGTCCTGAATGAAGACGAAATGCAGCTTGTCGAAATTGTAATAGCCGATGTTCTTTTCGATATCGGCCTGCCACCAGTCTTTGCGGCGGGTCAGCAGAATCTCTTCGTTGACTTTCGAGCTGTCGTAGGTATACGGGCCCGAGCCCGGCATCATCTTGAACTGGTATTCTTCGAGATATTTTTTGCCGTCGATTTTTTCGAGAATATGGCCCGGCAGAATCGTCATGAAGCTGAACGACATGAAAGCACGCCAGTTGAGCTGTTTTGATCTGACGACGACAATGCGGTCGGTCAGGGCTACCGGCTTTTCGTATTTGTTCCAGTAGTCGATCGAGAAAGGATCGTCGATGCCGGGGTCAGTATAAAGTTCCCAGCTTTTGACGATATCGCTGGCAACCACGGGGTTGCCGTCAGACCACTTTGCCCGTTCGTCGAGCTCGTAGAAGAAAGTGACCTTGTCGTCTGCGATTGCCCAGCGTTTCGCCAGGTTCGGTGCATAATCGAAAGTGATCGGGTCGAGGTCGAGCAGACTCTCGTAACAGAGGCCGATCATCAGACTGTTGAAGGTCGAATTGGCATTTTTACCCACCGTTCTCAGGGTCGGCGGAAAAGACGTCTCGACGCTGGTCAGCGTGCCGCCTTTTTTCGCCTCGCGGCTGCCGAAACCTTTGTATTCGGTGTTGGTTTCCCATTTGAGACCGGCAATGAGGGCCTGTTTGTCGCTTTCGCTCATTTTAGCGAAGTCGGTGGCGGCGGGCAGCGCTGTTCCTGATGCGAGCAGGCCGGTTGCCGCAAAAGCACCGCTTTCGAGCATGCCGGTAAGCTTTTTTACGGCTTCGGTGTTTTCTTTAAGCGCCTCGATGCTCTGCTGCAGCAGCTTTTCCTGGTCTGCCGGTGCAGCTGTCACAGTGGTCGCTGGTGCCGCCGGGGTAGACGCCTGTGCTTGTGAAAAAACGGGCAAGCAGCCGGCAATGAGCAGCAATAAAACGGTCGAAATGAATCTTTTCGGGTTCAAGTCTGACTCCTTCCCTGCAAAAACTCTATAATTTGGGTTGCCAATACCTTACAGGCAAACCCCGGCAAAACGCAACCGGAAAAATTCAGCCGCTTTATGACGGTTCCTGAGCCCGTCGAAGGACCGTCATTCTAAATGAAAAAGCCGCCGGCAAAACTTTCTCTGCCGGCGGCCATGATAATCTCGAACTCAGCCTTCAGCGGCTTCCTCAATCAGAGCCGGTGCAAATTCAGAGAGGCGCAGCAGGTATTTTCCGGTTTCCTCAACGAATGAAACCAGAAAAAGGTTTTTACCATCGTCGATGACAGTTCTGCCGATAAAAGCCGCCGGAAAAGGCGTGGTCATGGTCGCGGTGATTTTTCCGGCAGTGTTCATGCGGCTGATGTTGTATGAAGCTTCAGCCTTCTCTTCGTCAAATGAGTGAAAGCCGATCAGTAATTCGTCATTCGCGAGACTGAGTATCAGTGAAGGGTTTGACTCGATGCTGATCGGCAGTTCGGCAAGCTTTTCGACCTGCCCGTTTGCATCGGTTCTTTTGCAGAGAACCACAACTTCGCCTTCCTGATTCAGAAACAGAATATCGCCATTGGCGGCGGCGGCAAAGCCTTTGCCAACAGCACTCTGTTTGAACAGCTGCTTGCCGGTTTCGTCAAATACCGCGATCTGGCTCATTCCCTGGTCGAGAACCGCCAGGCGGTTGCCGGGCAGCAGCTCGAGCCGTGCCTGAATGCTCAGTTCGGTCGAGAAGCTGGCGAGGATTTTCCCTGTCAGATCGATTTTAACGAGTTCGGGCCGTTCTGAGCCAAGCGCCCAGAAACCTTCTGTTTTACCGTCTCTGTCTTTAATTGTGGCGAAATCGGCAATAACCAGCTGATCGCCGCCATTGATGCTGATTTTGCGAATTTCTTTGCCGCCCGCGTCAAATTCGACCAGACGACCGGTTAGCGAATCGGCAGCCCATAGAGAGGCTCCGTCAAAGCGCAGCGCACCAGGACCCATTGGCAGGCCACGGCCAAAGCCCTCGGGGGCCTCTTTTTCAGTGAGAACACGCAGGCCGTCGCCTTTAACCGTCAGATCGAGGTCGAGCGCCATTACCGGCAAAGAAGCCATTGCGGCCAGAAAAGTCGATATAATAATTTTTTTCATAGCGGTGTTCCTTCTGAATAGCTCAGGGCAGAGCCCAACCGAGGTAGGCCGGGCCTTTCCACATCTGGCTCATCGGCATTTCTTTGACGCCATAGCTGGTGGTGGTGATGATAATCGGGTCGTTCGGGCCGTTCATTTTGCCGGTGGCGATGAAAATGTGGCCATAAGGATTGCCCGGGGTCGTGCCGGTGAACATTGCAGCCCCGGCAGGCGGATTCTTGTTGACGACAATTTTGCCGGCAGCTTTACATTTGTAATAAGCCTGAATGGCACTTGGCGCCGCAAGCAGTGGTTTCTGACGGCCGTAAGCGGTTCCGACAAAGGCCAGACACCAGCCGGCCCAGGCCTTCGGGTTCTGCGAAATCATGCCATTATTGTGATTGTAGCCCTTCTTCGTGCCATTGATCTGGTCGCGGGCCCAGGTGATTGCGCCGGCAACCGTTCCGTCGCCACGAGACTGGCCGATTACCGAAGCCTTGTAAGTTGAACCACTGCCTGACGACGACGGTTTTGCAGGTTTCGCGGCGGTCTGGCCACCGGTGGAAACATATTTTTTGTGAACGTAGCGAGTGGCGCCTTTGTAGGAAATTTTATACCAGTCGCCGCTCTGGCCGACGATGGTGACCTTCGCATTGTCTGAAAGACTGCCGACAATGGTGCCCCATGGCCCGGAGCGAACATTGAGTGTGTAGCCGCTGGTGGAGACGGTTCCAGTGCGGGAGGCGCCGGAAACTCCTTTGGGCGGGGCTTTGCCCGAAGCCTTATGCCCGGTGGTATTTACATAATTCTTGTGAACGTAGCGGGTGGCGCCGTTATAGGAAATTTTGAACCAGTCGCCGCTCGACCCGATAATCGTCACTTTGCTGCCATGTGCAAGCTGCCCGACGATCGGGCCCCAGGCACCGGTTCTTACATTGAGACTGGCACCGGGGGTATCTACTGTGCCGGTCATTGTCGACGCATCGCCGCCGCCCCTGCCCTCTTCGATTCTGACTTCTTTTTCGTCAAATGGCGATGTCCAGCCGGTAAAACTGATCAGGCTGAACAAAAGAAGAAAATAAATGATTCTGCGCATGACTGTCTCCTTAAGGCCGCATTTTTTTCTTATACCAGTTTTATGCTGCCAAAGTTTTTATTTTTTCCAGCCCGGATATATTTATTTTCAGAAACCTCTCAAGCCATGGCAATCGCATTAAACTACTGTTTTTAAAACAAAAAGCTGAGGTGTATCTGCGTGATAAACGCTTCAAACAAGCCTCAGCATTCCAGATGTTCAAATATTTGCGTATTCTGGCAAATCAGGCCAGAAAAAAGGCCGCAGAATCACTTCGATTCTTTTTTGATTCTCTTTGCTTCTTTTTTTTCCTTGGGGGTTTTGGTCGCAGGCTTTTTGGTTTCCTTGGTGGTTCTTAATTCTTTACCCATTGTTGCTCTCCAGGAATAATAAATTTTTGCAGGACTGATTTATTTCTAACACAGCCGTGCATAGTTATACCAGCCTGTTTCCAAAATAATTTTCCGGAGAAAATATATTTTTACTGTGACCATGCCAGACGGGCCGCTCCTGGTAAAAAGACGGCGGCTGTTTAGAAAACGCGGTAGCCTTTTTCGTGGGCAATTTCGAGCATTTCGCGGTCGCCGCGTGAATCGCCATAGGCATAAATGGTCTGGTAAGAGGCAAGATCGACGACTTCTCTGATACGCCGCACCTTTTCAGGGCCGAAACAATTTGGCGTGGCGAAATTGCCGGTGAGAATGCCATCTTTGGTTTCAAGACGCGTCGAAATGATTTCCATGCCGTGCTGTTCACACCAGAATTTAAGGTAATCGGTAAATGAAGCAGAAACGAGAATTACCCGGTGCCCCTGTTCAAGGTGCCAGCGGATTTTCTCGATGGCCGCCGGGCGCACAATGCGATTGAGAATGCCGGTGGCAAAAGTTTTAGCTTTGGCCTCGAAGTCTTTTTGCGGCATGCCGGCAAAAAAAATGCGGGTTACCCGCTGTTTTGCCGTATGGTTACTGACGAGACGCAGCAGCATTGCCAGCAACCACGGGGCCGCGCGCAGGCAGCCAAGCACGACCCGCCATTTCCCGAAAAAGAAGACCAGGAAATCGCGGAAGCTGTCGTGGGTCGTGATCGTGCCGTCGAAGTCGAACAGCGCCAGACATTGCCTGCTGCTCATGGGGCTTCTTCAAAAAAGAAGATATTTTCGCGCTGCCAGGTCGTGCGCTTTTCGAGGTCGCGCAGGCTCAGCATGCCCTCGACCGGGTTGTTATCCATACTCGGGCCCATATAAAGAACGTGCGCGCGTTTGCCCTGAATGCCAAGCACCATGACCTTTTCGCCGCCCGGAACCTGCTGCTTGCCCAGCTGCAGATATTTTGCCGTAACCGCGTATTTCTGCGTGCGCTTCGGAATATTGGCGACGCGCTTTTTGAGTTCTTCGAGAGCTGCGCGGTCATAGTTTTTCGGCGACCTGAAGGTGTCGATGACCTGGTTGTAAAGGTACATCACCACCATACTCGATTTGATCAGGGCAGCCCGATAGCCGCCATCGAGACGAAGATTTTTCATTATGCCGGTCATGCCTTCAAAAAGCTGGAATTTGGCGGCATACAGCTGCGCCAGGATCGTCAATTCTTCAGACAATCTTGGTTCAAGCTTTTTATATCTGGCAGCGGCATTCTGGAAACGGGTTTTCACATCTGGCATCTTGCCAAGCACATTGAGATATTGAATGTCATGAAAATGCGCTTCGAATTCATCGAGAAATGAGAAAAGATCGAGAACCTGCTCGCGCAGATCGGCGGGCTGTGCGGTCTGAGGCCCGGCCAGTTTCGCAACTTTCGGCTGCGGCGTCATGCAGCCGGCACAGAAATTGGCATTGTCAGGCAGTTCAGCGCTGCAGCCAATGCAGAGTTTGGCATCTGCGGTCGACAGCAGCATGGTCATGGCGCCTGCCAGCGCGAGAGTCACAAATTTCTGTTTAATTTCGAACATCTGTTCACCTCTTACAACCCGACAAACTGCGGGTGATTTTCAATTTTTTCACAGAACCCGGGCTGATCGTTCTCAGACAGACCCCGCGGAAAACGCGAACCGCTGCGGTGCCAGCGCTGCAGCCATTCTGGCCCGAGCAGTGCCGGCGCATTCGGGTGTCTGGCGTGGGCCGCGGCGCTGGTGAAAGCGACGGTTGTTGCTTCTTTCGGGCCGGTACCGATACCGTTGCCGACCACGAAACCGGCAGCCAGAAGTGCGGCTCTCACCGCCGTCGAGGTCGAATAGGTATAAAGGGCCGTATCAGCGCCTTTGAAGTATTCATAAAGCATCAGAAAGGTCTGGTAAGTCCAGAACGAGCGGTCGGTTTTCGCCGAGAACGGGTCAAAAAAGACGATATCAGGCACCCTGGCGGTTTTGAACAGTTCAAGAAAGTCGCCATGAAACAGTTCCCAGGTGCAGAGACCTGAGCTGTGTTCCCAGCGGCGTTTTTCGAGCAGGCGCGCCGGCGCCCCATGAAACAGGTGCGGGAAATTGCGGTTATTTTTATACGCGAGTGCCAGCGGGTCGAGATCACATTCAAAGCTGATCAGATGCAGATGCCTGAGTTGGCCTGCCCCGCCCTGCCCCACTTTTTCAGGCTCAACAGCCGTTTCGCCAATCTGGCCACCGGCAGTGCCTTCAAGCGCTTTTTCAAAACAGCGTACTGCGGCCATCGCGTTCGAAGCCGCGCCCAGCCCGACATCCCATATTACCAGGTCATCAGCGTTATTCGCTTGTGAAATTATTAACAGCCGCTGTGCCAAGCCTGACTGCTCGACGTAAAGGCGGTTGGCCTCTTCGGCCGGCGGGTTGACCGAGTGCATGATTTCGCCCGAGCTGATCTGTTTGATGCTGGCAAAGCCTTTCGGGTTGAAATGCACTTCATAGTCGCCAAGCCGCGGAATCTTGATCAGGTTACGGCGCGGCGGCGTGCCCGGGTTGTCTTCGTCGTCGCGGGCCAGTTCGACCTTCTTCTGTTCGTAAAACTGCGCAAAATTTCCGGCAACGATGCTCGCGCGCATTTCGCGGGTCAGGCGGTGATAAAAGGCCAGATTATGTGTTACAAGCAGATGCCAGCCGAGCGGCTCGTCTGATTTGATCATGTGATGCAGATAGGCTCGCGAATAATCGCGGCAGGTAATGCAGTCACAGGCGGCATCGAGCTTCTCTTCAGCAAATTTATAGACGCTGCGGCGCAGCTGCATTTTACCGTGCGAAGTGTAGACAGTGCCGCGGTGCCCAAGCTGTGATGGCATGATACAGTCGAACATGTCGACGCCGCGGTGCACCGCTTCGAGAATGTCGAGCGGCGTGCCGACGCCCATCAGGTAGCGCGGCAGATGCTCAGGCAGCATTTCGGCAACAAGCCCGGTAAATTCGTAACGCAGATCGCTGGTTTCCCCGACAGCCAGGCCACCGATCGCCATGCCGTCGAACGGCAGCTGCCGCAGGAATTCAGCACTCTGGCGGCGCAGGTCATGATGACAGGCGCCCTGCACGATGCCGAACATCGACTGTGGCGAATCGCCGCGCGCTTCAAGCGAGCGCTGTGCCCAGCGGTGCGTCAGTTCCATGGCCGCTTTCGCTTCTTCATGGCCGGCCGTCGACGGAATACACTGATCGAGCACCATCATGATGTCGCTGCCGATGGCTTTCTGCATGTCGATGCTCAGCTCAGGCGTCAGCATGAAGCTTTTGCCGTCGATATAGCTCTGAAAGCGCGCGCCCTCTTCGTTCATTTCACGCGAACGGTGCAGCGAAAAAATCTGAAAGCCGCCCGAATCGGTGAGCACCGGCTGATCCCAGTTCATGAATTTATGAATCCCGCCGAAGCGCCGAAAAACTTCTGGCCCCGGCCGCAGCAGCAGATGATAGGTATTGGCAAGCAGCACCTGTGCCCCGGTCGCCTTCAGGGTCTCGACCGTCTGGCTCTTGACCGTGGCCCGCGTGCCAACCGGCATAAAAACGGGCGTTACCACCTCGCCATGCAGCGCCGTAAACCGCCCTGCCCGCGCCCGCGTGCCCCCGCAGCGCGCCTCAACCCTGAAATTCAATCTACTCATGCTGTATCTCTGTGCCCTGTTCTGTAAATTTTCGCGCTCAGTCTACCCACCCTGCCTGCAGATGTCAACTTATAGAAGACAAGAGTTGTGCATAAATTCTGTTAAATACTGACTGCGGGTTTATACAAAAGACAGCCAGACTAATGCCAACGCAGGACGGCCAGAATGCAGGTTAGTCAGAGAGAATTTTGCTGCATGCGAAAAACCGGCACTCAGAAAAACGGTAACAGCAGTTTATACAAGGCGCCGTTACTCGACGAAGATGCGCACTCTGGCGACTCTGATGAGTTTTTCGCGGAAGGCGTAGCCGGGCAGGCAGACTTCGGCAATTTTGCCGATCTGACTTTCGTTACCAGGCACCCCGCCGACCGATTCGTGCAGGTTCGGGTTGAACAGCTCGCCAGGTGCAGCGATTGCCTGCAGACCCTGCTTCTCGAGAATGTCGAGAAACTGGCGGGCCCAGAGTTCGAAGCCGGCGGCGAAATGGCCGGCAGAGTCGTTGCTGCCGGCGTGTAACAGGGCGTTCTCGAGGCTGTCGACGGCGGGCAGGATCGCCAGCAGCAGGTCAGCGCGGCCCGCGTCGGCGGCGTCGGCAATTTTCCGGTCGGTGCGGGCCTGCAGATTCTGATAGTCCTTCATCAGAGTCTGATAACGGTGCATGAATTCAGTGGCAAGTGTATTGTTTATATCGTTGACCAATCCAGACTCCTGTTTGCCTCGAAAATTTGCCTTATTCTACAAACCGGCCGAGTCTTTTTCAACTCCGCAGTCGGTTAAATTTTAAAAACTGCCAACAGAGGCAGTAATGCCTTTCAGCCAGCCGGGGCATCTGTTGCATTCTCTTAATGGCAGCCCGGAAATCGGCTCAGGGAAGGTAAATCTGCAGTTTCACGTCGTCGCGCAGCGAAGCTTTCAGCAGCCCGAAAAATTGTTCGAGAGCCTTCTGCGCCTCACGGTGGGCTTCTTGTTTGACCAGTTCGTGACTGGCGGCTTTGAGAACTTCATTTTTCAGCTCCGACATGGCTTCTTTGCGCAGGCTTTCGACCTTAGGGCCGATCAGAGGCACCCGTGAGCCCTTTTCTTCGACGATAATTTTTTCCGGGTCACTCTGCACCGAAACCATCTCTTTATCGATGCGCAACGGCGGCGATATCACCCTCAGGGTGCCCGTCAGATCATCATAAACAAAATTCTGCCCGGTAATTTCCTCGACCGGAACATAAAACTGCACCCGGTTATCGAGCACCTTAATCCGCACCCAGGCCGAACCAGCCGGAAACCAGTCATTGAGCACGCGTTTGTGATTCTCGCGATACAGTTCGACATCGACGGTCTGGGTCACGACCACCAGTTTGCGCGTGCGGTCGGTGCTGCCAAGCAGCTGTGAAAAGACCGATTTGACCTCTACCGAAGGTTTGAGGGCCTTGCGAATGGCATCCACGCCCTGATTGCCGAGTTCGCGCGCCATAAAAAGCGGCAGAATCCAGATGGCCGTAATCGCAAAAACCGCGACAAAAGCCGCGGCCCAGATAAAATGCACCCAGGCGCTCGA
>CALEDQ010000017.1 GCA_937949615.1 uncultured bacterium
TGTAAATGGTAATATAAATTCCCTGCGATCGCGGAAGGGTAAATTCCCTGTGAAGCCGGAAGGTGGTTTTCCCTGTTTTGGCGGATCCATTGGCTGACAGAGAAAAAAATTTCCTTTAAGGTGTCGGACATAGAGTCCGCTCCTTAAAGGAAACACAAATGATTAAGCTAATTATGTATCAACAGGTCAAAAAATTCAAGGACGCAGGTTGTACATGGCGGGATATAGCCTCCAGAACTGGTCTGGATGTTAAAACAGTCAAGAAGTATTCGAAAATGACTTTCGATCAATACCAGGAATATTATGCCTCTTTTCATCAGCGCGTTAAGTGCTTTGATCCATACGAGGCTGAAATTATCGACCTTTTCAAGAACTCAGACACATCGAAGGTTTCAGCTTCTGCTCTTTATGACCATCTGGAAGAACGCCATGGCGATCTTCCAGCATCAGAAAGAAGTTTCCGAAGCTATTTTGCTCATCTTCGGGTTTCTGGGAAATTACAGCAGGAACCGCAGCGTCTTTATGAACCGGTGGAGCCTCTGCCCATGGGCAGACAGATGCAACTGGACTTTGGCGAGTATCGCATGAAAGACGGTCAGAAATACTATATTCTGGCCGCTATCCTATCGGCGAGTCGTTGCCGGTATGTAAAACTGTTTGACCGGCCTCTTACGACCAGGAATTTAATCGAGAGTCTTTGCGACTGCTTCACCTATTATGGCGGCATGCCGCACGAAATATGCGTCGACCAGGACCACCTCATGATCGTTGATGAGAACAAGGGTGACGTAGTTCTTACTCGCGAGTTCCAGCAATACCGTGATGAAATGGGCTTTGATCTTTATGTCTGCCGCAAGGCCGACCCTGAAAGTAAAGGCAAGGTCGAGAATCTGGTTAAATTCGTCAAGCGCTCATTCTTCTCAAGTCGCAGCTTTTCTGATCTTCAGGAAGCTCGCGAGAGGCTTGGAAAATGGCTGGTTCGCCGGGCGAACGGGAAGAAATGCGCAGCAACCGGAAGAAAACCCTTCGAGCACCTGGAAGAAGAACGCAGTTACCTGAAGCCATTGAGAAACTCAATCTTCGCTGTGGCTGATAAATCAAAGCGGGAGCCTCGTAAAGTAGACAAGCTTGGTCAGGTTTCGGTAAGAGGTGCCAAGCTGCGCTTGCCTTCGGAGTATGCATGCAAAACTGTGTCTGTTTTTATCGGGGTTGACGAGGTACACGTCTTCGACCCCCTGAAAAATGAAACCATTGTTATTTACTCGCTTAAGACCGGCCTGTCCAGAGCGCCAGTAGTAAGGCAGAAGAGTCTTCGGCAGGGGCGCTCTGCTGACCTGAAAAAGGCATTGCTCGATCGGTTCCATTTCAAGGAATGGAAGCAGTTCGTCGAAGAAAACTTCAAGCAGTATCCTCGCTACTCTTTCGATCAACACAACGATTTCACCAAAAAGTTTCCAGCAGCGCCTGATATGAAAGCCTTTGAAGAGTCTGTAAACTACTGCCTGGCCAACAACACAGTGTCTATGAGTATGCTGTACGACACATACACATGCGCACTCAATGGAAAAGTTCAGGAATACGAAAAGCCGACAAAATCACACAATCTGCTGACTAACAAACGTTACCTGTCGCCTGCTGTTGCAACCAGAAAGGTTGAGGCATACACCAGACTCGTTGCGGCAGAACCTGCGATGGAGGCAGCCGTATGAACAGGCATTCAGAAACAGTAAAACTGCTCAAAGAACTCAAACTCAATGGTGTTGTTGAATCGTTGGACGAGATTATAACTGAAGCAGAGCAAAGCTCAGCCTCCCTCTCATCTTTCCTGGCTGAAGTTTTAAAGTCTGAGCAGAATGCACGTTCTTCAAAACGACTGCGGCGGAATCTTACCGCAGCTCACTTCCCATCCAGCAAGACTTTCGATGACTTTTCAGCGGCAAATATCAAGGGCATTTCCAAATCTGATATATCGGCGCTTAAAGACCTGCGTTGGCTCGATAACCATGAAAATATACTGTTCTTTGGCCCGCCAGGCCTCGGAAAAACTCACCTGGCAATATCTGCCGGCATTGCCGCGGTCGAGGCCGGCTATACCGTCTGCTTCGAGCGTGTCACAAATCTGCTTAAAATTCTCAAAACGGCTGAAATTCAGAGGGTGTCAGCGTTCAGAATAAACCGGATACTTAAGTCTGATCTGGTGATTATCGATGAAATCGGCTATACACCGATAGAAAAGAGGGAAGCGAATCTATTTTTCAATCTTATAAGCGAGCTTTATGAAAAAGCTTCGGTAATTATCACTTCAAACAAGGGTTTCGACGACTGGGCTGAAATGATGGGTGATGAAATCATGACTTCGGCAATGCTCGACAGACTGCTGCATCACGCCAGAATCTTCAACCTCAATGGCAAATCTTACAGAGTAAGCGGAAAGGAGAACTGATCATTGTGTTTTTTTCTCAAAAACAGGGAAAAACAACTTCCGCGTTAACCGGGAAAAATACTTGCCATTTACA
>CALEDQ010000018.1 GCA_937949615.1 uncultured bacterium
GCAGGACTTCGCCAGTGGCCGGATTGATAATTGCAACGGTCTGGCCGCAGTAATCAACGAACATTTTGTCGCCGGCCTTATGGATCTGGCGCATGCTGATATCGACAGTTCCACTGAATTTTCGATACAGGTCGCAGAAATACGGGTAGCTCAGGCCGTCTGGCTCAGAGGCTTTGTATTCTTCCCAGAGAACCTGAAGAGTGACACGATCTTTTCTATGTTCAAGATGGATCGTTTTCCAGTCGGGTATTGGGCGGCCTGCAGAAGCTCCGGGAGATTTGAAAAGCCTGTTTTCAAGATCGTCTTCAGTGATAGATTCTGCGATTTCAAGTGTGATGCCGGCATCTTTGGCTCGGGAGAGATATTCCTGAACAGTCGTGCGTCCTATCTTTAGAATACCGGCTATGGCACGTGGGCTTAAGCCCTTGGACTGGCTTAAGCGAAGGACTTCTTTGATTTTTCTCATGCTGATATGCTTTCTGGACATTATTCCGGCAGTCTCCTTGATCAGATAACTGATATGTCGGAATAAAGTGCCTGTTACGGTTGTAATTCAGTCCAGTAAAGCGTTCTGATGAATCCGGCCACCCATTCTTGTCATTCCGGCCATCTATTCTGATAAACGGCCACCTGGTGGCCGGATTATTTCAGAAAAGGGTGCCGGATTAAATCAGAACAGGTGGCCGCTTAATTTCAGAATGAGGGGCCGGATATTTCAAGAATTCACATTCTTCAGTGGCGAGCATGGGATTTGCTGGTAAAAGGGAAGGAAACTGAAGCCGTCGATGCAATGTTTGATCTCTGGAAAATGGGTCAGAGCCTCGATTCTGGCTATTCGCCTGTTTATCTGAATATTAGCTGTAATATTCGTCAATCGGTTCTTGATACTTTGAGTGATGCGATTGATCTGGAGGGCATGGATGAGGCGGTGATTCGCAAGATTCATGACCATTTCAAAAATGTAGATATAGATGTCTTTGATCGCGGCCGATGGATGCGTCAGGTAATTCGTGGTCATCTTTATCAGTTGCGTTGCCAAATCGATTATTTGAAAAAACTGCCCGAAGCTGAGAGAAAAGAAAAAGTCGCAAAAGAACTTAAAGACTGGCTAGATCTTGCGGAATCCGAGGAAGAGAAAGCTACAACCAGAAAAGTATTCAATCGAAAGCTGGATTTCCTGCTCAGTAAAGATTCTGACAAACGTATTTTACAGCTCAAAAAAACTTTGGAAAAAGCAGCTGATTTATTCGATCTGGAATTTAAGCTTTCCGAAAAACTTCCTGCTCTCTGGGGTGAAGATAATGACTATTATCCATTTCATATCGAAGTATTGGGAAGCGAATTATTTAAGAATAACAATTACTCTGCATCAATAGCTCGTAGCTTTCTTGTCTTCCTGAAATGGGATTGGGAAAAGCTTCTGGAAAGTATAAAGTTGAATCATGAGTGGCAAAACTGGCAAAAGAATGTTCTCGAAGGAAAAGATTTAAGCCCTGCCGAAAAGCTTCTTAGACAATGGGCGGGGGGAGATAAAAAAGCCTTCAAAGAGCTTGAGAAGCTTGCCGGGAAAAACGACCGAGACGCCACGGAGATTCTTGCGACCCTGTATTGGGAGGGCAAAAAGGTGCCAGAAGACTTGCAAAAGGCATTAGCTCTGTTTAAAGAGACAGCCGCATCGGGAAGTGTTTATTCTCAAATTAAAGCGGGAGATATCATAGCCAGAGAACCAGAGGCAATGGAAGAGGCCATGAAATACTATAAGTTGGCATCTTTGAAAGACCCGGTTATCTGTGACCAGGTTTTGAAGTATTTCTTGAAAAATGATCCAGAAGATAAGTCTGGAAAAGCTTTGGAATTGGCTAAAAAAGCATCTCTTTTTGGCTGGAAACTTCCTCAAATGATTCTTGGATGCGCTCTTGCGGAAGGCAAGGGTATCTCAAAAGACCAGGTTGAGGCAATGAAATGGTTTATTTCATGTGAAAGCTTTGCCAAAATGGAAAAAGGATATTACCCGGATTTTTTGTATGAAAAGTGGGATAAGCTCACAGAAGAATTACTGATGAATATGTCGAAAAAAGATCTACTTGAAGCCCGCCGCAGGGAATACGCCTTTGAGAAAGCTAAAACTGGTGTTGGCATCAATGATGGTAGTATGCAAAGGTATTACAGAATTCTTCTGGTAGGGACTATAAAGTAGCATTCCAGGTATTAACGACCCCTCAAAATCTGAGTCTGGTTTTGAGAGGGAGCTAAAAACCGGACGTGGATACGTTCCATGTTGGGCCGCCTCCACGGTTTGAAAACTCGTCCGCTTTGCAAAAAAAGCGGGCGAGTTTTCTGCTTTTAGAGGTGATTTGATAGAATATAGCTGAAGTTGTGGGAAAAGTGATGACAGAAACGATTCGGAAAAACAGCAACCGGTTGCAGGGTTACGATTATTCGCAACCCGGTGCCTATTTTGCGACCATATGTGCCTGCAATCGGCAGAATCTGTTCGGAGAAGTCGTCAACGACCGAATGGAATTGAACGCTGCCGGCATTTTCGCCAGGCAATGCTGGCAGGAAATTCCGCAACATTTTCCCGGCGTTGTATTGGATGAATTTGTGATAATGCCGAACCATGTTCACGGGATAATCATTATAAATAACGATAAAAATGGATCCGTAGGGGTTCAGCATGTTGAACCCCTACATGAATCCCCACATGAAACCCTGCGGTTAAATGGGTTTCAATCGATTGTTTGCGGTTCGCTGGGTTCAATCATTCGCGGTTTCAAATCGGCCGTCACCAGATGGTTTCATGCCAACACCCAGATCAAAACCGTCTGGCAGCGCAATTTTTATGATCACGTTGTGCGCGATGAATCAGAAATGAATCGCATCAGAATGTACATCCGGCAAAATCCGATCAATTGGGAACATGACCGTCAGAATCAGCAATTCATCGGCAGGGTCACTGACCCTGTGGCATTATACAGTTTCGAAACCTGGATGATTTAATGAGTATTCTTGAAAATCCGGCCACTTTAAGAAGTTCTTGGCATCAAACCACCAAAATCGTTACAATAGCCTTGGTAATTTAGGGTTCAAGATAAGACCCTTTGTGCCAGAAATTGAGAAGATTTGCAAAAATATGAAGATAAGAGCCTGACGCTTTTTGGCAGCGCTCTTACCGAAGAATTCAACCCGGACAGCAGCGATCTTGAAGTGCTAGCCGAAGCCATCGCCGGGCAGAATTTCTCTGAACTCGACTCAAATAAAACGATCCAGCAGAAACTTCGCTATTGTTAAATTAATCCCTTGTTGAAGAGATCAGAAGATAGGTTATCCAGATCAGAAAGCCGATCATTACGGCCCATTTGAGAATCTCAAAAGCCAAAACCGGTGCCGGAGATTCAATATAGTCTTCTCTGATACGGGTCTGCCTTATTTCATCAGAGATATTGAGCCAGCAATCAAGTTCTCTGGCGGCTTTAAACGCTGCATCGGCATTGTCCTGGCCGTTTTCAAAGTGCGACAGATAGATCAGATCACCATTGGTCAGAGTCGCAACCAGAGCCGTGTCTTCAGAGGTTTTTGCCGATTGCTTTCTGCCCAGGAACCCGGATATCCAGGAGGTAAACAGCAGGTCAAATATCTCTCTGGACGTGACCTCTGCGTTTCTGGTTTTAACCGAAACACCGATTATCAGCTTCAGGTCCACTATTTGAATGTCTCTGAAGATATTTTCCAGAAACTGGTGTCGAAGAAGAACAAGACTTTTGCGCTTATCCAGAATATAAGAACTTTTAAAGTTGTTTCTCAGCCAGTTTGATCCGAATAGAAGCAGTGATCCAATAAGTGCCATGATGATTGATGTGAAAGCGCTTATTTCCGGAGGCGGGGCTCCAATAGAACTCCCCAGGCCGGTATTACTCGCAAAGACCATAAAAAGCATAACAGTGCCGATAACTATTCCCACCCCAAAAACCGAGTGAATGCCAGTGAGTGCTGGGATCACAACTGTCTGCGAATCCGGTTTTATGAGGCAGATCGTTACCTTCTTAACAAGCATAGGCTGGTTTCCCGGGCAAAAATATAAATAACTGCGTATTCTTAAAATCCGGCCGGTCGTTCTGATTTAATCCAGCCACTTTACAAAACGAAATCACGTGCACAGTAAAATTTTACCACAGGTGGCCAGATCAGGTCTCAGTCTTGTTTATTCTTTTCTTTCTCATCGAATCTCCCCTTAAATTCAGTCGCCTCGATATTGCAGGAGTGAAAAAACGATTCAAAAACACGGCCGCGGATATGTTCCTGTTTGAGCCGCTTCCAATGCACAAGTCCTCGCCTAAAACGGAAATTCCTTGATCTTATCAGGCTTTCAGCAGATTTTTATTGATGAATTCTTGTATAATTCGTGTTCATCGGCAACTTTGCCAAGAGTGACAAGAAAGATGCTCTGGTGATAATATTTTGCTTACAAAACATCACTGGCAACAACGTCAACAATATATTTATCGGCAGATAATGATGAACATGCAGGAGAGTCACATTAATTCAGGGAGCACGCCATCCTGAAATTTCAAGAGGCTTTTAAATTCGCGCTTACGATTAGTAATTTCTTATTGGCCGCTTGATTAAAATCCTGCCGCAATGCGAAATAATGGAGGCTCAGATTGAATATGAATAGACACTATTATCTAAAAACCTTCCCGGGCTGGCTGAAAGCCACAGCTGTTCTGGTGATTCTGCTGACATTCACAGCCGCAGCCAGATCCCAGTCGCTTCCTCAGAAGCCATCCGAAGGCTTGTCACTGCCTATTGTCGCCCGTGAGGCCTGGCAAAGTGTTCCGGCAGTAACAGATCGAATGTCTGTCCAGGGTAAAATCAAGGGTATCGTCATTCATCACACAGCGGGAAGAGCCCCTGTTGAAAAGGATGAAGCCATGATTCTTCAAAACATTCAGAGCTTTCATATGACTGACAAAAAATGGGGAGATATTGCTTACCATTATCTGATCGCTCCCTCTGGAAAAATATATGAAGGCCGCAATCCATTGTATCTCGGTGATTCTGGAACCAGATATGATACCAACGGCTACCTGATGATTTGCTTTCTGGGCACTTACGACAAGCATTTACCCAGTCCACAGGCCAGGTATTCGCTGAAAAAAATCATCAAAAACAAGCTGGCAGAATATTCTCTTGTTGCAGATAATGTCTGCTGCCATCGGGATCTGGCGCAAACAGACTGTCCGGGCAATGCGCTTTATGCCTGGGCAAAGTTACAGCGGTGGTCTGAGAAAATTGGTCAAGCTGATAAGTGATGCAGGAATTGAATCGGCGGCCAAAAAGTCTCAACCGGTTTTGCTGTGAGCAGTTGAATCTTGCCAAGATCAAATGAAAGCCCGGCTGAATCGGACGGGAAAATAACCCGAAATGGGCCGCCGTTACCAATGCGCAAATCCTTGTCTGATACAGGGATTTCTAATCGCTATTTGTCTTTATGTACTGAGGGTAAAAAAATCCAGCTTCATCAATTCTTTTTGCGAGTTCTGGGTATTTCTGTTCCAGAAAAGCATATCTTCCTTTTTTGTAAGGCCTGAGCTGGGCAACTTCAAAAACCAGAGCCGCATGCTGAGAAACCTTGGGATATTTGCTGGTACATAAGGTTTTAAGTCTCACTGTATCTTTATGTGAGACGCGCGTCTGCATGAAAATTTTAAAAATTTCATCTAATTGATCACGCTCTTCAGTTCTTTGATTAGGTAAGACGTTACATTTTTTGCAAGTGTGCAAAGAGTGGCTTTTTTCAGTAAAAGCCGACTCTGGTCTTGGTTGGCTGCAAATTCTACAGATGTATTCCATTGCTTAAATTCCTGTTTTTATTACTCGCGGGACATTTGATTCCTGCTGCAAGCGGAATCATTTTTACAAGCCGCAAAAAATTGCTGTGCAGCTGGTAATATAGATATGTTTAGACTTATAGACAACAAAAACGTTTTATGACCACTTTTATGGCCAGCGTAACTGCAAATGAAGGTTTTCTGGTATGATGAAAAAATCGTCCGATTTTGGAAAGAGGGCTTGAGCATGAAAATTCGAGTGTTCTCACTGGTTTTGACGCTATGTTTCCTGGTAACCGCAGCCTGGGCAAGCTTCTGTTCGAATTGCGGGGAAAAAGCCCGTGAAAGCGACAAGTTCTGCGCGCAGTGCGGCAAAAAGCTCGTCTCCGAAGCAACTGTCCCGACGAAGGTTCAACCACTTCCTCCTCAAGCGAAGATCAGCAAGATTCCCGTCATAGTTCCGGCCACCCGAAGGGGAACCAGGGCCAGCCCATTCATCGTACGAACAAAATACCTGAGCATCAACGGCCGGCTTGTTTTCCAGGGCCATGTTTTTTTCATTGCCGACATTGTTGGTGAACAAGCCCGCATCTGGTCATGTGACGGCCCGTTTCGCCCCGAACTTCTGATGGGTTGGGTCACCCTCGATGAACTCGAGAAACGATCGACCTTCCGGCGGTCTGGAACGGTCTATACCATTGAGCCCTCAATACAATCGAATCCGAAACATAAACCGCATCATCACTGAGGTGAGCTTCAAGATTCAACAATCCCCCCCCCGAATTGTCTGCTTTCCTGATCCAACAAAGCTGGCTGTTATTCCAGAAAATTGCCCTGTTCGAACTGGATATATTCAAAAAGCTCAATCGCCGGCAGGGCCTTTATAGTCTCTTACAAAGTCTTCGACCATATCGGAAGATTCACTGCGCAGGCCGATGCGTTCTTCAATACCTTTCTGAACAGTTTCGAGCGCAACCCGGGTGACCTCTTCGGCGGCAAAATTATAGCCTCTGGCTACGTCTTCTTCGATCTTTTTAAGTTTCTCCTGGTAAGCTTCAACGCGTTTTTTCGTCTCTTCGCCAACAAGCGAGTCGACGATTTCTTTACCGGAAACCTTGAGTTCGAGCTCAACCCGTTCTCGAATTGAATCTTTCAGGCGTTCTTCAAGCTGGGCTGGATTCTGGATCAGTTTGTGAGCCTGTTCGAAGGCGCTGAAAGCCTTTTTCAATTCTGGCTGCGAGTCGATAAAACGCATGGCCTGTTCAAACCCGTGCTGAGCGACGAGATCGCGAATATTAGAACTGCGCGCGGTATTGATAAGGTCAACAGCCTGCTCGACCCGCAACTTCACATCGGCCGGCAGATTTTCGACTACGACTTCTTTGAGAATATCCTGACGATTTACGTTCTCGCCATTGATAAGTCTTTTAACCAGCGGGTTCTCACGCACCTTTTCCGGCAGCAGTTTTTCGGCCAGACGAGAGTTGAGACTTCGGCCCGTTGTCTCTTCAAGCAGATAATTGACGGCATTATACGGATTCGAATTGTTTTTTACGATATCGACGAGCTTTTTGACCCTCTCGAATTTTTCTGTCACTTCGTTGACTTTTTCGATGGCGCTGCTGATCCACTTAATTGCTTTAATGAAGCCGGAGTCCTCTTTGGGGAGCTCGGTAAGAAAATCATGGTAGATAAACTGCTCGAGTTCTTTGCGACGGGCTTCAAGAGCCGCCAGCTTCTCGTCTTTAAGGCCGGCTTCTTCCTGAAGTTTGAGAATCTCGACATTCAGATTCTGCATCTGCAAGCGCAGCTCTTTGCGGTTTCCCCAGTCTTCGGCGGTATATTTATCACGCATAGCTGCGATTTCTGAAGTGGCATCTGCAATAACTTTTTTGCATTCAGCGATAGTCGGCAGACCATAACGGAATCCATACTTGTGCTGGAAACTGCCATCAGCAACGGCCTTTTGGATTTTGCCAATCATTTCGTTGCTGTATTTTATATTTTCACGAAACGAACTGGTATTGACCCAGTTGAATGCCCTCGAAGTGTATGTACCTTCAGCAATTTTCGTGCGCATTTCAGCTATGGTTTTCTGCCATGAAGCAACTGCGTCTTCAGCATTTTTCACATCTGACTCTGTTGCTTTTCCAGATGCCAGTCTGCCTTTAATGGCTGCTGTTTCTTCAATCTGTTTCTGCAAAGATTTTTCTGCATTTGCCAGCTCCCCGGCATGTTCGGCAGAAAGTCGCTCAAGGTCTTTTTGCCAGCCGGCAACAGCTTCTTCTGTTCTTTTGATTTCGGCGGCAGCGAATTCGTGAATGCTCTTCAAATGACTTTCCCATTCTTTAATGAATTCGCGTTTCTTCTGAATCTGAATAAAACAGTCCCATTTGTTTTCTTCAAGCTGCAGCTCTAAAAGCCGCTTTTGCGATTTCTTTTCTTCAATACGGCGAAGCAAGGCAACCCTCTGTTCCTCGTTCAAATCAGGTGTGTTTTCACTCTGAATTTTTGCAATAGAGCTCTCGGTAAGCGTCAACAAGTCGTTTGCCCAGCTCTTTTTCTGATTTACGAGTTCTTTAATTTCAGCCGACAGGCGCTGCACTTCTTCTTCATTACCGGTCTTTCGTGCAGCCTGCATTTTCTGCAATGCGGTGCGTTCGGCAATATAAACTGAACTTATAATGCCTTCCTGGGCAAAGATTTGAGAGGCGTGAGACACCATTACAAGTAAAATTCCAAGGAATAGAACCGATTTGACAATGCTACGGCTGTGCAACATGCTATTTCTCCTGTTTTTTTTGAGATTGCTGCTGTTTTAATCATTTTATTTTTAATATATTCCAATTACCTGCAGAATTTCACGGTATAAAATCAATGGCTGCTTCCTCGCGCCAGAGAACTTCAGTAATGAAGCCGGAATTCAATGAAAAATTAAAAAATATTTATTTTGTCTTCTGAATCTGGCGAAGAAATCAGGCAGCTTGAATAACCGGCTGAATGGCCGGATTTACATGATGACAAACGCCGAAAATTGTATGATATAGACACGGAAGGAAAATAAAATGAATACAAAAATTCGTCATGATCTGACAGATTTGCCCAATATTGGCCGAGAAGTGGCGCGCCTTCTTGCGCTTGCCGGCATCAATACGCCTGAAGAACTGGTGCGCACCGGTGCAGTGGAAGCGGCCATCAAAATAAAAAACATTCGACCGGATGACCCGCCATGCCGCAGCATGCTTGCCGGGCTGCATGGCGCAATACTCGGAGTGCGCTGGCACACGATACCAAAACAGGAACGGGAAAAAATCTGGCTGGAATATCTTGCTCAAACTGGCAGTTCATGATCAGATATGAGCGAAGAATTCTGAGAGCCTGCCCTCATGCAGCTTAACAGCTATTCAACCGGCCCCCAAAATATCACTTGCGTTCGTGTTTTTTTTGGATACATTCATTATAGCTGGCACCACTTTTCTTTCGGGCGCTTTCGCGTTTGGGTTCTTGTCTGACTCTCAGGTGATGAATCTCTCCGGTTGTGTGTGGTGCCAGCTTTTTATTTCCGGCAATTGTTGAAAATCCCCGGCCATCACGTGGCCGGGGATTTTTCTGTTTCGGCAGACTTTCAGACGCCAGGCAGCGAGGCCTGTCAATTTTCGTTGAGCGCAAAGGTCGCGCGGCGGGCTTCCCCGATCGAGTAAACGACAACTCTGCCATTTTCGATGTCGACGACCTTGAATTTGCCGTTCACAACCTGGCCGGGTCTGACAATGTGCTCATCATTTTCGAACTGAACGACGGCCTCTCTGACGCTGTCATTACCGCAGATGCCGGTAACTGTGAGTTTTAGAGGCGGGATCGCTTTCTTAATTTCTTTTTGTGGAACGGGTTCGGGCTGCCGCTCGATTTTAACCGGCTCGATAACCTTTTTGGTGATAAGCGGCCTGAATGGGTCGTGGTCGGCGTTTTCGCTCTGAAATGCGAAATTCTGACAGAGCTGATCGATAACCGCGATTTCGTCGTTCTGGCTTTCTTCAGCCATAAGAGCGGTCATGGCGCAAAAAATTACAGCTACAGCAACAGATAACTTCAGGGCCCTGGCAAGCTTTTTCATGATCGACCTCCTCGCTGGTGTTCTGGAAATTAGAACGCGAGGCGGCACAACCGGGTTTAGATTTTTTTACCGGCGCCGGAATATGGCCAGGATAGCTGAATTTACAGATATGAAAGCAGAGATGGCTGCCATGATAATAATGGCCGGCTTTGAATTGCCGGTTAAAACTGGTAGACTGACCCGACAGGATAAAAAATGCCGGCTGATTTAAACCCGGCTGCAGATGCCGGTGAACCGGGAGAAAGATATGCAAGCAGACGAACAGAACAGGCCAGCGGGCCGCGAAATCATCGATATGGCCGGCCGTCGGGTTACCCTGCCCGCAGTCATAAAAACCGTTTATTCGGCTTCTCCGTATGGGTTTACCGCTCTCTGCAGCATAGCATCAGAGATGCTGCCGGGGCTGATTCAGCCGCTGACGGGCGAAAGCCTGAAGTATCTTCCCGCCTGCCTTCATCAGCTGCCGGTAATCGGCATGCTGCCCGACACCGACGGTCTGGCCAAGGCCCGGCCCGATCTGGTGGTCGTCTGGGCCGAGACAAAAAAGCCGTTCCATAAAAAATCAGAAGATGCTCTCAATGCTCTCAATCTGCCGTTTGCGTATGTAACCATGGGCGATCTTGTCGATCTGGCCGACTACCCGGCGGCTTACGATTTTCTTGGCGATCTGCTCAATCAGAAAGAGCGAACCGACAGGCTGGCTTCATACTGCCGGCAGACGCTGAGCGAAGTCGAGGCGGTTCTGCAGCAGGTTCCGGCCGACAGTCGCCCGCGGGTTTATTATGCAGAAGGCCGCGATGGCCTGGCGACGGAATTTGATGATTCACTGCACGCGCATCTTCTCAAACTGGCCGGCGACGTAAACATTCACCGTGGCAACATCAAGACGCATGCGGGTATGGAAAGGGTCAGCATCGAGCAGGTTGCCGCTGCCGGGCCCGATATCATTATCGCTCTCGAACGGGCTTTTTTCGCCGATGTCTTCAGGAACCCTGAGTGGCAGCAGGTAAAGGCGGTAAGAGACCGGCGCGTCTTTCTGATTCCGTCGCTGCCTTTCAACTGGTTCGACCGTCCGCCTTCCTTCATGCGCTTTATCGGGCTGAAATGGCTGATGAAATGCCTTTATCCCGAGCATTACCAGATCGACCTGATCGCTGAAGTCAGGCATTTTTTCAGTCTTTTTCTGGGCATCACGGTTTCGGCTGCCGAGGCTGCCGAACTTATAAACCAGCCGGTCAGGCATCAGACAAAAGGCCTGGCACCGCATCGTTACCCCGATTCTCTCAAGCCAACGGGCAAAGCGGGCTGAGCCGGTGAGCGCAAATAATTTCTTTTAAAATTGCAGATTTACGAAGTCATAGCAGCTTAAACAGTCGATTCAATCCAGACACTACAGAACAGGTGAGCAAAAATGAGTCTTTCAGCCGAAGAACTTAAAAATCTATTGAAACAGCACAATACCGCAGGCATCAGCATCGCGGTTCTGCGCGATTTTCATCTGGCTTATACGCAATGTGAAGGCGTTATCAGTGAAGAATCGCGCGAACCTCTCTGGCCTGACACGGTTTTTCAGGCGGCGTCGATCAGCAAGGTCATTTCTGCGGTTTTAACCATGATTCTGGTTGAAAAAGGCAGACTGGACCTCGACAAACCGGTAAATAAATATCTGAAGTCATGGAAACTGCCTGAAAACGACTTCACCAGCAAGACTCCGGTAACCATCAGACGGATGCTCAGTCATTTTTCCGGTATCAATGTGCCGAGTTACCGAGGTTTTGCAAAAAAAGGCCCGATACCCTCATTGTCAGACGTATTGAAAGGAACCAACCCATCTGACGCGCCGGCGGTACTTGTTGAAAACCCGGTTGACGGGCAATTCGCTTATTCTACCGGCTCTTTTGCGGTTCTACAGACGATTTTACAGGATGTTACCGGCGAAAATTTTGAAGCGCTGGTGCAGCGCGAACTGCTGCAGCCGTTGAACATGTACAGAAGTTTCTTTGCGCAGCCACTCAGCGGGCATTTGAGCAAAAATGCAGCCTGCGGCCACAGCACTGACGGCGAACCGGTAGAAGGCAACTGGTTTGTCTACCCGACTCAGGCAGGCAGTGGCATCTGGACAACCCCCACCGACCTGGCCAGACTTGCCCTGCATCTACAGAAAATACTGCAGGGCAACACTTCAGGTCTGCTGCAGCCACAGTCGCTGAAAACGATGTTGTCGCCATATCGTGAGCCCTTTTTCGGTCTGGGTTTCGCGCTTTACAGCGACAAGGGGCCCGGCCTGTTTTTCGGCCACACCGGCAACACCGAGGGTTACCGGTCGATGTTCATCGCCCATGAGTCGAGCGGCTGCGGGGCATTCATTCTCGCCAACAGCAATAACGCCGACCCGGTTATCAAAGAAACAGTCAACCAGATCGCCATTTCTGAAGGCTGGCCTGGCTTTAACTGGTAACCGATAAAAAACGCCCATGGAGCTTTCTCCATGGGCATTTTGGGTAATGCTTTGCTGAAAGCTGCTTGTGAAAATCAGGTTGAATATGCCTGAATTTCATATCATTACCAGCCATGAAACCGGGGCCTTATAAAACCTTGCATCAGTTGCCCTGATTGTTATATCGTTCTTTAAACAGCCGATTGCCGCATTGAATTGTCACGGCTTACAGAAATAACCGAGGGGCAGCGTAAAAATGACAGTTGCATCTGCAGAGATTTTACAGCAAAGAGCCGCAGTATGAGCAAAAAGCAGCTCTCAGAACGCGATATCTGCACCAAATTCATTACCCCCGCGCTCGAAAAAGCCGGCTGGGACATCGCAACTCAGGTGCGCGAAGAGTTTCCCATTACCAACGGCCGCATTATAGTTCGCGGCAAAATGCACACCCGCGCCAAAAATAAAAGGGCCGACTACGTGCTCTTCTACAAGCCTGGTATTCCGATTGCCGTGATCGAGGCCAAAGACAACAATCATTCTGTCGGCGACGGCATGCAGCAGGCCCTCGGCTATGCCGAAATGCTGCAGGTGCCCTTCGTTTTCAGCAGCAATGGTGATGCCTTTCTGTTTCATAATGCCATGACCACCGGAAAAACCGAGCAGGAAATCAGTCTCGACCAGTTTCCTGCCCCCGATCATCTCTGGAGTCTTTTGAAGAGCGGCAAAGCCATCGATTCTGACCAGGAAGCCCTGATAACCCAGGATTACTACAGCGACGGCGGCAACAAGACACCGCGCTACTACCAACTGCTGGCCATCAATAAAACCATCGAAGCAATCGCTCAGGGAAAAGACCGCATATTGCTGGTCATGGCGACCGGCACCGGCAAAACGTTCACGGCTTTTCAGATCATCTGGCGCCTCTGGAAATCAAAAGCGAAAAAGCGCATTCTCTTTCTCGCCGACCGCAACGTGCTTGTCGACCAGACCATGACCAACGACTTCAAGCCCTTTGGCCCGGCAATGACCAAGATTCAGAAACGCCAGGTCAACAAGTCGTTCGAAATCTATCTTTCGCTGTATCAGGCCGTCACCGGCACCGAGGAAGAGAAAAACATCTACAAACAGTTCAGCCCCGGCTTTTTCGACCTGGTCGTCGTCGACGAGTGTCACCGCGGCAGTGCCGCTGAAGACTCGAACTGGCGCCAGATTCTCGAATATTTTTCCTCGGCCACCCAGATCGGTCTGACTGCGACTCCCAAAGAAACGAAAGACGTTTCCAACATCGATTATTTTGGTGAGCCAATCTACACCTACTCTCTCAAACAGGGTATCGAAGACGGCTTTCTGGCGCCTTACAAGGTTGTCCGTATCGATATCGACAAAGACCTCGAAGGCTGGCGGCCGAAAAAAGGCATGACCGATAAAAACGGCAACCTGATAGAAGATCGCATTTTCAACCTCAAAGACATGGATCGCACGCTCGTTCTCGAAAAACGCACCGAACTGGTCGCGGCCAAAATCAGCGAGTTTCTGCGCAATACCAGCCGGTTCGACAAAACCATCGTCTTCTGCGACAACATCGATCATGCCGAACGCATGCGCCAGGCGCTCGTCAACGAAAACGCCGACCTGGTCGCCGAAAATTCAAAATATGTCATGCGCATTACCGGCGATAACGAAGAGGGCAAGGTCGAACTCGACAACTTCATTTTTCCCGAGTCGCGCTACCCGGTCATCGCAACCACTTCGAAGCTGATGAGCACCGGCGTCGATGCGCAAACCTGCAAACTGATCGTTCTCGACCAGCATATTCAGTCGATGACCGAATTCAAGCAGATAATCGGGCGCGGCACCCGCATAAATGAAGATTTCAACAAGTATTTCTTCACGATCATGGATTTCAAAAAGGCGACTGAACTGTTCGCCGACAAAGATTTCGACGGCGACCCGGTTTCGATCTATAACCCCAGGCCCGGGCAGCCGGTAACCCCGCCCGATGATGAAGAAACCACAACTGGCGACGCTTACCCGCCCGGCGAAGAGAACATTGCAGGCGGCGGCGTTGCCGACGATTACAGCGGCAACGGTGGCGGCCTCGAAGACGGGCAATCAGGGGCTGCCAGAAAATACTACGTCAACAACGTCGAAGTTAAGGTTTCGTCAGAGCGCGTGCAATATTTCGATGCCAGCGGCAAACTCATCACCGAATCGCTGAAAGACTACACCCGCAAAACTCTCAGCCAGGAATTTTCAAGCCTCGACGACTTTCTCAGCCGCTGGAACAGCAGCGAGAAGAAGAAAACCATCATCGAAGAACTCGCCCGCGAGGGTGTCTTTTTCGAAGCTCTGGCCGAAGAGATCGGCAAAGACCTCGACCCGTTCGACATCGTCTGCCACGTAGCCTGGGATATGCCGCCCCTGTCGCGCAAAGAGCGCGCCGAGAACGTTAAAAAGAAAAACTATTTCACGAAATATGGGGAAAAGGCCCGCCGGGTTCTCGTTGCACTGCTTGACAAGTATGCCGACGAAGGCGTGACTCATATCGAAGAAACCCAGATTCTGACTGTAGACCCCTTCAGTCGGATCGGTACGCCTGTCGAAATCATCAGAGATTTCGGCAGCCTCGAAAACTACCGGCAGGCGGTTCTTGAACTCGAACAGGCCCTCTACTGCGCCTGATTTAACGGAGAAAACGCAATGTCTATCACCACCCTCATCAAAACCATTCAGGACATCATGCGCAAAGACGTCGGCGTTGACGGCGATGCCCAGAGAATCAGCCAGATGGCCTGGTTGCTTTTTCTCAAAATTTTCAGCGACAAGGAAGCCGAATGGGAACTGACTGTCAGCGGCTATAAATCGCCACTGCCGTCGAGGTTCCGCTGGGCGAACTGGGCCGGCAACCCCGAAGGCATAACCGGCGAGGAACTGATCGACTTCGTTAACAACAATCTTTTTCCGGCGCTCAAAAAGCTTGCCACCACTGCCGGCGTCAGCGAACAGGGCAAGGTCGTCGGCAGCGTCTTCGAAGATGCCTACAACTACATGAAATCAGGCACCCTGCTGCGTCAGGTCATCAACACCATCGAAGAAAACTTCGACTTCAATTCTTCAGCTGACCGGCACCTGTTCAACGATATCTACGAAAAAATTCTGGCTGACCTGCAGTCAGCCGGCAATGCCGGCGAATATTACACGCCCCGCGCCGTCACGCAGTTCATGGTCGACATCATCGATCCGCAGCTCGGCGAGACGGTTCTCGACCCGGCCTGCGGCACCGCGGGTTTTCTGACCAGCACCATCGAGCATCTGCAGAAGCAGGTAAAGACTCCCGATGACCGCAAATGTATCGCCACCTCGATCAACGGCGTCGAAAAAAAGCCGATGCCGCACATGCTGGCAGTTACGAACGTCATGTTGCATGGTATCGATGTTCCGAGCAGAATCAGACACGACAACACCCTGACCAGGCCGCTCAAAGATTATGGCCCGCGCGACCGTGTCGACATCGTCATCACCAACCCGCCATTTGGCGGCATGGAAGAAGACGGAATCGAAAACAATTTTCCGAAAAAATATCAGACCCGCGAAACGGCCGACCTGTTCATGGCGCTGATTATGCACCTTCTCAAACCTGATACGGGCAGGGCCGCCGTGGTTCTTCCCGACGGCTTTCTCTTCGGCGAAGGGGTTAAAACGACGCTCAAACGCGAGCTTCTCGAAGAATTCAATCTGCATACGATTGTACGGCTGCCCAAGGGCGTTTTCAGCCCCTATACCGGCATCAATACGAACATTCTCTTTTTCGAAAAGGGAAAACCGACGCAGCATGTCTGGTTTTTCGAACACCCCTACCCTGAAGGGTACAAGTCGTATTCGCGGTCAAAGCCGCTGACCATTCAGGAATTCGACCGTGAAAAAGCCTGGTGGAACAATCGCAAAACCACCGAACACGCCTGGAAAGTGCCGGTCGAAGAAATCGTCGCCCGCAATTACAATCTCGACTGCAAAAACCCGCATGTAACCGAAGTAAATCATCGTGACCCCGAAGAGCTGATGGCCGAATATCAACAGACAGTCGCCCGGTTAAAAGCCGTGCAGCAGGCTCTCAAAGCCGAGCTGATCGCCTGTCTCGGAGACAAGACATGAGTATCTGCAGATTTGTTACTCTGACTGAGAATTTGAAAGACCTGTTTGTGCAAGAGCCTCTTGCACAAATATTGTGCCGATGAAATGCGCATATTGTGCTGAAAATTCAGAAGAAACTGTGGAAAAAATTATTCAGGCCATTAAAAATGACCCCTGCATAACTATTGAAAAGTTGAGCCAGATAACAGAGTTATCGACAAGGGGCATTGAATGGAATCTGAAAAAGCTCAAGGAAGCCGGTCGCATAACAAGAGTCGGGCCAAGAAAGGGCGGACACTGGAAAGTTCTGAATCCGGAAAATGAATAAAGAAACACGCAAGTTGCTTGATAAACACTTCGAAACTGCTTTTGATACGCCCGACGGCATAAAGAAGCTGCGTGAGCTGATTCTGACTCTGGCCATGCGGGGCAGACTCGTGCCACAAGACCAGAACGATCAGCCGGCCAGCGAACTGTTAAAAGAAATCGCCGCCGAAAAAGACCGCCTGATCAAAGAAGGCAAACTCAAACCGCAAAAACCCCTGCCTCCAATCGACCCCAAAGAAATCCCCTATCAGCTTCCAAAAGGTTGGGAATGGGTTAGATTGCAAAACGCTTTTGATGTTCGCGATGGAACGCATGATACGCCTAAATATACTGTTTCAGGCTTTCCATTAATTACCAGTAAAAATCTCTATACCGGAAGACTTAGTTTTGAAGACGTGAAGTTCATTTCGGAGCATGATCATAATCGAATAAAGGAACGTTCTAGAGTAGATCTTGGTGACATTCTTTTTGCCATGATTGGTAGTATTGGCAATCCAGTTATAGTGGAATGTGAGCATGAGTTTTCAATAAAAAATGTGGCTCTTTTCAAGTTTTATAAGGCAAACACACCGGAAAGATTGTTTTTACATAACTTTTTGCTATCCTCTCAAACCGCGATGAAAGCAATCTCATCTGGAGCTGTGCAAAGCTTTGTTTCTTTAAATTTTATTAGAAATTATTTATTTCCGCTACCGCCGCTTGCTGAGCAAAAGCGTATTGTGGCGCGGGTTGAGCAGTTGATAGCGCGTTGTGATGAGCTTGAGAAGCTGCGGGCGGCGAGAGACGAAAAACGGCTCGAAACGCATGCGGCGGCGCTGAATGCGCTGTTTGCTGCCGCTGACAGCGGCGATTTCAGCACTGCCTGGAAATTCATCAGCCGCAATTTCGACGAACTGTATACGGTGAAAGAAAACGTCGCCGAACTGCGCAAAGCCATTCTGCAACTGGCCGTCATGGGCAGACTCGTGCCCCAGGACCCGAACGACCAGCCCGCCAGCGAACTGCTAAAAGAAATCGCCGCCGAAAAAGCCCGCCTGATCAAAGAAGGCAAACTCAAACCACAAAAACCCCTGCCTCCAATCGACCCCAAAGAAATCCCTTATAAGCTTGCAAAAGGTTGGGAATGGGTAAGGTTTGATCAATTAATTGATCAACGCTTTCCTATTTCCTACGGGGTTCTTGTTCCCGGTCCAGATACCGAAGATGGTGTTCCATTTGTAAGAATTGAGGATCTTACAATCAAGAACCCCAAAGAAAAACCTGGAAAAAGAATTGGGCAAGACATTGCATCTAACTATGAACGCACAAAACTAGAAGGGGGAGAGATTTTAATGGGTGTCGTCGGAAGCATCGGAAAACTGGGCATTGCACCAGAAAGTTGGAAGGGAGCTTATATAGCAAGAGCAGTATGCCGAATATTTCCATCTTCACAAGTTGATAAGAAATATATTTTATGGATTCTTCAAAGCAATTTCATGCAAACTTGTTTTGCTAGTGAAACAAGGACTCTTGCCCAACCAACACTAAATATTGGGCTCATAAGGGCTGCGCTAACTCCTTTGCCGCCACTTGAGGAGCAAAAGCGGATTGTAGCGCGGGTTGAGCAGTTGATGGCATTGTGCGATGGTCTCGAACAGAGTATTGCCGCTGCTGACGGCAGTCGGGCGGCTCTTCTCGATTCACTGATGGCAAATGTATGATATTTTCGTGATCAGGCATGAATTACAAACGAAACCATAAATTTCCGAGCCGGTCCAGTTTCTGGGATGCGGTGAATACTTTCGGCGAAGATATGGTTTATCGCCGCAACGATCCGCCGATAAAGCCTGAATTCCAGATTTTTCTTGAAACCGAAACTCATTATATGATCTGCGACCTGCGCCTGCGCGACAAATTGACCGATGCAGAACATCTAAAGAAGCTCGACGAAGAAGTATTTAAATTGACCGAACATAGAATCAACGCGGTCAGACGCATCAACCCTGACGGCCGCGCCGAATACATATACAAAAGGCCGAATGGCGTAATTCTGACGCCTGACTTTCATTTCGACACCTATGTTAAATTCTGCTTCAATTTCCGTGATTACGTTAAACTGGTCTACTGCTCCAACAAAAAAGAAACGGGTGATGAGTTCAATAAAAATTTCCACTCTTTCTTCTGCAGATGGTTCACCGACTCGCGCGGCAAGGAGCTCAAATCGGTCTACTGTGAACAACAGTGGTTTCCGGATGTTAAAAAGTGGCTGCTCAAAAAAAAGCAGAACCCGGCTTATTCGGTGCCACACTCAGAATTCAAAGACACCCCGATTGAAGGCCGGTTAGAGGGCATTCTGTTCAAAAACGGGATTGCATACACCAAGCAGGCTGAATTTTTTCAGCACGAAATGAAACTCACTGTTCCAGACTTTCTGCTTGAAAAGCAGAAAATTGCAATTTACTGCGATGGCACTGAGTTTCACAAAGACACCCAGGCCATCATCCGCGACAAAGTGCAGGATAGAAGGCTGCAAATCAATGGCTACATGGTCCTGAGATTTTCAGGTTCCGAAATATTGGGCGATATCGCGCTCTGCGAGCGCGATATTCTCGACGCGATAAAGACAAGAGAATCAAAAAGCTGACTCAGTTTTCGCGTTCGCCTGGCGCCGCCTGATAGCCGCTCGGAACTTTACGTAGTATATTCAGACAGGCAGGATGGGACTGGAGGTAAGAAATGCCGTTTCCCGTAGTTGTCCACAAAGAGGGCAAAAGCTCGTTCGGGCCAGGTTTATGAAAGATTACAGACTGATTTTTGAAGTAGTGCATGGCAGTCAGGCTTTTGGCCTGGATGGCCCGGGCTCAGACCTCGATTTGAAAGGCGTGATTATCGGGCCGGCGTTCTGGTATTTTGGTTTTTTAGAAAGCCCTGAACAGCTCGTTCTTAACAAGGATCACACGCTTTTCGAACTCCGGAAATTTTTCAGACTGGCAATAGATGCCAACCCGACTGCAATCGAGATGCTGTGGGCTCCCCAGAACTGCATCAGAGAGTGCTCTCCAATGGCCGAAAAGCTGCTGAGTGCCAGAGAAAAGTTTTTATCTCTCAAAGTGGCAGACAGTTTCGGCAAATACGCCCTCTCACAGCTGCGCCGCATCAAAACTCATCGCAGATGGCTGCTTGAACCGCCCAAAACACAGCCACAAAGAGAGGAATTCAATCTGCCCGGCAAACCCGTCTTTTCAGATGACCAGATTGGTGCGGCTGAATCATTGATTGAAAGCGGCAAGTTGACACATGCCGATCTGCCGCCAAATTTCATGCTGATACTCGACCGTGAAAGAAGTTATCGTGCCGCCATCAAGGAATGGCAGCAGTTTCAAACCTGGCAGAAAGAGAGAAACCCGGCGAGAGCAAAGCTGGAGAAAGAATTCGGCTATGATACAAAGCACGCCTTGCACCTTGTCAGGCTCTTAAGAATGGCACTCGAGATATTAATTTCAGGTGAAGTAATCGTTCGCAGACCAGACCGAGAAGAGCTTCTGGCAATCAAACAGGGAACCTGGAAATTCGACCAGCTAATTGAATACGCCGAGTCGATGAATCAGAAAATCCTTGAGGCCAGAAACCGCAGCAGTCTGCCTGAGTTTCCCGACAATGAAAGTCTCAATCTATTATGCACAGAAATTCTGAGAGGTTGTTTTGCATGATTGAAAAAAAACAGATAGAGCTCGGCCAGGAATTCGTTTCCAGAAATTTTGACAAGGGAAAGCTGCTGCTGGTTGCGGTAACTGGCAGTCATTTTTATGGGTTTCCGGCTCCGGACAGCGATCTGGATCTGAAAGGCATTCACGCGGCCCCTACCAGGCAGATACTTGCACTCGAAAAACCTGCGTCGGCACACAATGTTGAGGAAATGTGGCGAAACTGTCTCTGCGATTTTTCCAGCAATGAAATAGAACAGGCTTTGCGACTTCTGATAAAGGGAAACGGCAACATGCTCGAGAGAATATTTTCCCCTTATCAGCTTTTTGAAACAGAAGAAGCGACGCGATTGAAAGAAATAAAGACCGCTTATCTTTCACAACGATTCTTTCATCATTACACCGGCTTTTTTCAGAAAAAATGCGCTGAGTTTGCGAAGAGCGATTTTTACCTCATCAAGCCTTTGCTCTATATCTACAGAGTCGCTCTGACCGGGATTCATCTTCTGAAAACGGGCGAGGTCATTGGTGATGTGCGAAAACTGGCGCCAGAATACGGCTTTTCTGAGGTTGATGAGCTGATAAAAATCTACTCTGCGACTTCTGAAAAAAAGTCGCTTGATAAAGCTTCTGCAAGCCAGTTCGTTGCAAGATGGCCAGAGCTTGAGAACAAGCTGAACGATGCCCTCAGCACCAGCTGTCTGCCGGAAGTTCCGGGCGACCCTGATGCCTGTTCCGACCTGCTGGTTGAAATCAGATTGAAATCTGCCTGAATTTCAGGTCATTGCTGGCCTTGAAAACTGAGGTCTTATTCAATCTTGCATCAATTAACCTGATTGTTATATTGTTTTTTAACAGCCTATTTTACCCCATTGATATTGTAACGACTTACAGAAATAACCGAGAGGTCGCGTGAGGATGGCAGTTTTTTTTATCACCAGAGACTTTGCAGAAGAAAGCCAAACAACCTTTCTGAATGTCTGTATGGCAAAATTTTGAGGTTTAATAATGACAGAAAAACTTCACAGCAAGCCATTTGATGAGGGAACCAGACTGAAATTAAATATTTTCCGAAAGTGCTTTCGTGAATGGCTGCCGGTTTTTATTCACAATCCGAAGATTGATAAAATTTTCGTTTATGATTTCTTTGCCGGGCCAGGCCGTGATTCGGAGGGCACGCCCGGCAGTCCTCTTATATTGCTGGAAGAGGCGCGCGGCGCTGATTTACAGTATTGCAAAACCGGAAAAATCAAAGATGTTATTTTTGGTTTCAATGACAAAAACGAGTCAGAGACGCTTAAACAAAACATTGCCGCGTATTTCAATCAGTGCTGCCAAAGGAATTGTAAAAAGAAAGAATGTCTCTACGAAAAGAAATGTCATTGTGCAAATCTTGATTTTAAAAGCCTTTTTGCCAGCGAGAACCTGAAAAAAATACTGGCAAACAAATCTTTTGCCAAATTCATCCTGCTTGATCAATACGGTTTCAGCCAGGTTGATGAGGAAGTTTTCAGAAAACTCGCTGGTTCCCCAATGACCGATTTTATTTTTTTTATAGCTTCATCTTTTGTCGACCGGTTCAAAGACCACGAATACACCAGAAAGTATCTCAATACAGAAAAGATTGATTTCTCTTCGGTAAAACCTGTTCAAAGGCACGGTTTAATCGCTGATTACTTTGCATCACTGGTTAACAAACCTGAATTCTATCTACATCATTTCACAATAAGAAAGGGCTCCAATCATTATGGGCTGATTTTTGGAACAAATCACACATACGGAATGGAGAAATTTCTTAAAGTCTGCTGGGAAGAAGATACATTTGCCGGCGAATCAAATGACAACAAATGGGGTGATGAGCAGGAAGGAAGCCTGTTTTTTGGAATTGAGCCCCCGAAAAAAATTGAAGCAGTCAAGGCTGAGCTTAGGGAAATGCTACTTCAAGGTAAAATCGACAACAATATCAACGGGCTTAAAACGGCAATGAGAAAGAGATGCCGGCCTAAAGTTTTTGTTGAAGTAGTCAGGCAGCTTGAAAAAGAAAAGAAAATAGAAAGAATCGGTGAAACGGTAAATAATCGTGCTGAAAGGATACACGAAATTCCTGAATACAAAATCAGGCCACTTTAGGGTATACTTATTGAGAGTTTAAAGGGGTTTAAATGGCAAGCAACAGCACAATTGAATGGACTCAAATCACCTGGAACCCGGTTACCGGGTGCACAAAAATCAGCTCCGGATGCAAAAACTGCTATGCTGAACGTATGGCCCGACGCCTGCATCTGATGCGCAGTAAAAGATACATAAACGAATTCAAGGTTACTCTACACGAAGATCTTCTTGATTTCCCCAAAAAACTACGAAGCGGGAAAAGGATTTTTGTTAATTCAATGAGTGATCTTTTTCATGAAGATGTTCCGCTCGAATTCATTCAGAAAGTTTTTCAAACAATGAATGAGTGCCGACAACACGTCTTTCAAGTTCTTACAAAAAGAAGCAAAAGACTTGCTGAACTTGCTGGAAAGCTTTCCTGGTCAGAAAACATCTGGATAGGCGTAACCGTTGAAGACAACACCAATAAAGACAGAATTGCCGACCTTAGAGCTGTTCCGGCCAAAGTCAGGTTTATTTCATTTGAGCCGTTGATTTCCGAAATAAAAAAACCCGATTTAACCGGCATTAACTGGATAATAGTCGGTGGCGAATCTGGCCCTGGAGCCAGACCCATTGTCAAAGAATGGGTTGAAGCCCTGCAGAGAAACGCCCAGCAGTTTGATATTCCGTTCTTTTTCAAGCAATGGGGCGGAACAAACAAGAAAAAAAGCGGCAAGCTGTTAAATGGTCAGATGTTTCAGGAAAGCCCGGCTTTCGCCCTCTGAAAGAAAATTTAAGATACCGATTCTCTGCATCTTTCTAAGCACCTGACACAGCAAAACCCTTCATCGGTCAAGTCCTAAAAACAGGCACCGCCATCCATTGGATGACGGTGCCTGTAAGTTTTTTATTTGCTGGCGGGGTTGGCGACGCGGCCCATGAAGAGGATGCTGCCGGTCGAGTTGTCGCGGACCAGGAAGATGAAGGGATGGTCAGCCTTGAACACCGGGTCCATGCTGATCGATTTGGTGGCCATTTCGACGGCGGTGGCGGCGGCGGCTTCGGTGCCTTCTTCGTTCACTTCGACGAAGGCCTTGTGCTTGATCTGCGAGATCCATAATTTGCCTTTTGGCCAGCCCATGCCGCTGAAATCAGCGACGTCCGGGGTGAAAGCGTCTTTCATGCCGAGGTCGGTGCAGGTCGGAACCAGATCATAACCGGTTTCGAGCTTGAATTTTGGCAGATACAGCTTCACATTTTCCTCGGAGGCAGAGTCCAGTTCTGCCAGCCATGCTGCGATTTTTTCGGAGCTCAGGTCTTTTTCGAGACCGGCGAGGCCGTCGACTTTCTGCGGCAGCACTGCGATCATTGCCAGCGATTTTCCCTTGTAAGGCATGGCGATGACCTGAAAGTCGTCTTTTTCGATGAGCTTGAAGCTGCCCTTCTGATACATGAACGGCACATTGATATTTTCTGTTGCAGACAGTCTGAAAGGGGCTTCTTTAGTCTGCTTTTCGTCGAACTGGCTTTCCCAGATGCCTTTGAAATAAATGGCATTCAAAAGAACGCAGACTGAATTTGGATCAAGCTTTTCGAGGATTTCTTCGATTTTGCCCTCGGTTTTTGTTTTTACCCAGCCGTTGATCTTTTCGAGGTCGCCCGCGAACAGTTCAGCCGCGTAGTTTTTCTGCAGCAGGGCCTTGAATTCTTCGCTCACATCGCCGCCGGTGAGGCAGAGACCGTTGGCGATATTGAGCTTCTGACCGTCACTGTTGGCCACTGAAGCGAGTTTCTCGTTGAGCTGTCTGAACGCGTCGTGCAGCGGTTCCTGGTCGAGACCGAAAGACAAAGCTGCCTGCATTTCTGCGGCAGTATTTTCGCGGGCACCGGCATAGGTCATACCGAGCGCTGAAGAAACGCTGAATGGCGAGAAGAAGACGTTGCCACCGGCCTTGCCCAGCTGCTGATAAAGCTTAACGGCAAAGGCGCTGTTGCCTTTTACCAGGGGGGTCAGGGTAGAATCAGCCTGTTGATCTGTTGTTGTCATGGGAGCAGAACAGCAGTCTGATTCTGCTGATACTGGAGAAGCGGACGCTGCCAGTATGACGGCACAAATTACAGCACAGAATAAAACGGTGAGTCGGTTCATGGTATTTCCTTTCAAGGTCATGAGGGGCAATCCCGTAAGATTGTTTTCTGCTGACAATATAGTCCTATATGAGCTTACAGACAATATAATCGTTACAACCGACCAAAAAATCGGATAATTCCGAAAATGGTTTGTATCGGTTATAATGGTTGAGAAAATTTTGTTGCCAGTCAGAATCAGATGCGGCAATGATTGATTGTCAGTGCAAAACAGCTTTTAAGCAGCTTTTTAATAGAAAGGGAAGATTAATGAGCACCAACCAGGAAACCAGAAAAATTTTCGGACAGATCGCTGATAAATACAAACTGCCGGCTCTGGCAGAGATTATCAAAAGCGACGAACACATAATCTGGAAAAAAGACATCACCATCTGTATCGCCAACATTCTCAAGGCTGCCCAGGCTGACGGAGACACGAAAGAACTGCTTAAAGACGCCAAGAATATGTATAACGGGCCGATTTTTGCGATAAATGCCGCTGAAAAGAAGTATCTCATCAAAGCCGAGCCCGATTTTGACAAGGCCATGAAAGACCTGGCCAAATTCGACTTCTGCTTCAAACTCAGCCCTTATCACGTAATCAACACCTATCTCGCCATTCTGATCGCCCAGATCACTGAGCAAGACCCGAACGCTCTGCTCAAAAAAGGCGAAGAGCACATGGAAGCCTTTATCGCGGCTTCTCTGAAAGAAAACAAGAACTGGAACAAAGACACGCTAACTTCAAAAAACCCGAAGCTGATCATTCCGATCGGGGCGGCCGGCTGCGGCAAATCGACCTTTTATCACGAACTGGGCAATGTGGTTAATGCCTCATGCGACAATATCAGATACATGCTGTTCAAAGAATTCGGGCCCTGCTTCGCCCCTTGGGAAAGCACGCTGGCATGGTTCGTGGTCAACCGCATGACCGACCTCTATCTCGGCCGTGGCTACAGCGTCTTCTACAACGGCGTCAATACCGATCTTGAATATCGCTCACCCATCACCATGGAAAATCCTGACGCATTGTATGCCGGCATTCCGTACCGCATGAAACTGGTCTATTTCGAGCCTACCGTCAGCCTTACCAGCAGTGAAGTCAACGAGCTCAGAGCGATCAACCTGTGGGGAACCACGCTCGACAAGGTCGATAGAAAAGGCCTGAGCCCGAATGTCTGCAAGATACTCGACCTCATTCAGACCAACACCGAAAGAACCATGGAACGCACCAAAGCGATTCGCGAAGGCAAAGCCGAACAGGACCCCTTCGACATTCTTTACCCGGTACCGCCCGCAATCGTAAAAATGTTCATGGAACAGTCGTTTGCGAAGCCCCAGGGCCCGAACGTCGTGGTCGTGCCGCGCAAAGAGATCCCGGATGCAGCCGAACGTGCGGCTTTCTATCGCAAATACGCCGAAATGTCTGCCAATTGATCAACCGATTGAAATCCCGCCCGCCTTCAAAAGGCGGGCGGGATTATTTTTACAAGAAATTCAGTTTTTAGGCCGATTATATCTTTCTTCGTCAGCGCAGGTGATTATACAGGCAGAGTCCAGGCCTGCCTGGAATGCCGACGCTGGCCGAAGCAAGAAACTGTCAGATGAGAGGGCGCAGAAACTTCATGCGGCCGAAGCGTTCGAGCTTTTTCAGAACCTCGGCTTCAGTATGAGCCTCAGGGCCATAAATGACCGTAATGCGGCCGTTGGCTTCAACGCGGATTTTGTATTCAAGACATCTGGCGAAGTCTTTTTCCATGCGTAACGCCAGGCGACGGGCAAAAGGCTCATAGTTGATCACCGATACGACTTCTGAATTGATGACCATGCTCAACGGGTCGAGGTTATAGGTGCCGACGACTGCGATCTGGCGGTCGAAGACAAAAGCTTTGGTATGTATACATGGCATTCCCTTTGGGTATACGAGTATGCGCGCGGTGGGCATGGTAGCCAGAAGCCGTTTCCAGTCGGTGAGAAAGAAGGCGACGGTCGATGGGTGGTTTGTCGATTCGCCACTGTTGGTGCAGAGGAAGATTTTAACTCCGCGCTTTGAGGCACGGCGAAGGGCCGCTTCAGCTGCCTCATCCAGCACGACGTAGGCATTTTGAATGAGAATTTCGCTATTGGCGGCATCGATCATGCGAATCAGATTCGGCCCGATATCGCGCCTGGTGCCAAGCAGTGAATGACGGTCGAGAATGCGCACCGGCATGGTTCTTTCGCCCTGAAACGGTCTAAACGAGTTATAAGAAGACAGCTTTTTGAAACCCGATAACTGCCGGCAAAGTTCCTGAGCCGTTTTTTCCAGGCCGCGGGGAAAGTCGAGTCTGCTCAGGTCGGGAACGCCCATTCCCTGCAGGTAGCGGTTCATCAGGTGATAAGCCAGATCGAGTTTTGCGCCCTGCGAGACGAAGTTAACCGGGTCGCTGTGAACCACCCGGTTTGTCAGGGCTTTCCACTCTTCGTCGAAAGCCAGCTGCAGCTGGCTGACAACGCCGGGGCCTTCCATGAGAACATCGAGATCCTGAAAAACATTGGTGAATTCGCCGAGCTGAACGAAGTAATCGCGCCCGATATTGCGACCGCCGGTAAGGCAGATACGGCTGTCGGCAATGATTATCTTGTCGTGGTTCGACGCGAAAATTTTGCGCACATCGCCAAGCGCCGGAAGAATCTGGCGCCCGATCGGATTGTAGATTTTTATTTCGACGTTTGGTTCGCGGGCCAGCTCTTCAAGTTCATCGTAATCATGCAATTTTTTCGCGCTGCGCATAAAGCGGTCATCGACCATAAGGCGGATGTTCACACCCTGGCGCGCCTTTTTGCGCAGAAGTCCGAGAAATGAGAATCCGAAAATATCCTGGTCGACGATAAAGTAAGTTATTGTCAGTGATTTTTTTGCGCTCTCGATCAGGTGCCAGCGCGCATACCAGGCTTCTTCGTTGCCTGTGAGAAGCCTTACCCTCGCTGAATCACCCATAGGAGTCACAGGGAAAGAAGCGAAGACGCTGCTCAGGCTTTCATTTTCTGCGGCGACTGCAGGCAATGGCATGCCAGCCAGCATACCGAGCACCAGCAGAACAGCAAAAAACCGGCAAAAAAGTTTTTGGGCAAGATATTTCATGAGAGTCCCCCCTGATGCGGAAAGCAAAAAAATTCAGAACAGTAAAAGTATACAGCAATGTAATCAGGTGAACAATGCTAAGCACATCAGGCCAAACGGAAGTACCCCGGCTCATACTGTTGCAATGCAAAGAAGCTCGATAATATCGGAGATTAATAATTGTTTATTGCCATTTTTTGCGCTAATCTTGAAGACAAGACATTCTCAAAGATGGATATCTCATCGGGAATACCTTAAAAACTGATTCGCGGAGGTTGTTTTGCGTTCAAACCATTTTTTTAAAAGCATTTTGCTTGTTCTTGTTTTTTTTTCTGACAGGGATTGCAGCATTTAATGGCAGCCAAATTCTGGCTGACCAGGCAAAAGACGAGGCAGCCGGAGCTTTAAAATCATTGCTCAAGCTCCAGGCAGGCAAGGTTCTCAATAGAATCGACAATGATCCGAACAGAAAAAGCCAGGCTTTTGTCGTAAGAATCCCAGATTCTGACCTCTCAGCCATGGTTTTCAAAAACAAGGACAGCTGGTATGCCGGGATTACCTTCGATATCCAGCGCATCTCTTCAGGCCGCATTCTTACCGATATTTATGACGACCTTGCAAAATTGTTCGGTACACCGGAGCTGAAAACCCTTACTCTCGTCATCGGCGAGAAACAGGGAACAATCAGCTTTGACACACTGCCGAAGGCGCTGCAGGATTCTCTTGCCAATTTCAAAGATCATAACGATTTTGGCGAAGAACAGCCCCAGGTAACTTTCGCCGAAGGTGTTTCCTTTTTCGGCAGCATTGCGCCACCGTCAAAAGGTGCATTACAGACAGTTTCCCGCGCCATTCTTCTTGGGAGTAAGCTGGACAGTGATCTTCGCATTTCGGGCCGCGTCGGCGATGAAATTCTCACCGAGCTCCTTAAAAAATGCAGAGTTAGTCAGGAAAACAGCAAAGACGACAAAAAAGAGAAGTTCACCATTCAGGATCTGAGCCTGCGCGTCGAACTACCCAATCTGATTCCGGTTCCTTTCAGTCTGATGAAGAAGGAAACGGCCCGCAAAATCTTCTTTCTTGAATTCTCAAAAACCTTCATGAGCGTGTCTTTCGAAAAAGACAAGATCAAGCTGGGTGCAGGCCGCGGTGTAACAGTCTCATTTCTGGGCAAGGATTACACCATCGCCTCAGACCTGACAATCACCGAAAAGGGCGACAACAAAAAAGATCCGCAATGGACAGTTGCCATGGCCGGTCTCATTGAATTCAAATCACCGGTCGTCATCATTCCGCCGCTTCTCAAGCTGCATGCTGTAGAGCTCAAAGGCAGTTTTTCGAGCGATTTTGTTGCCACCCAGACGCAAGCAATGGTCGATGTTGGTGTCGATACCACCATCAGCCTCGGCAACTCAGGAAAATTCGTTGCCGGCGTTATGGTTGAAGCGTCACAGGAAGGCAAAGAAGCCGAACTGAAAAGCATCGAGCTGAGCCTGAAACAGGATGGCAAAGGCAAGCTCCTGGCTTTTTCGGATATTCCCGGGGTTAAATCGATTCCGATGATCAATGAATTTACGATCAAGGATGTATCGATCGGCATCAGCCCGCGGGATGAAATTCCGGATCTTTATCTGACCGGCACCATGGGCTGGAAAAGAGGCAAGAGTCAGTATCAGTTCGCCCTCTGGGAAAAGGACGCTTCATTTTTCCTGATGGCAAGAGCCAGCGACTTCGTTCTCAGTGAAGTTCTCGGTGTCAAAATCGGAGCCGACACCCTCGATTCGATCAAAATGCCAGATGCCCTGCTGGTTCTTTCGAGCCCCGACCCTGACGCAAAACCAGTAAAAATCAGCGAGCTGCCGACAAAGCTGAAAAATGTTTTCAAGGGATTCTCGACAGGCGATGACAAGGTTCCGACCGTCAGCGACGGCATCGCTCTGATGACCAAGTTCGACATCAACACGATGACCGGTGAGATCCAGAAATTCATGAAGACTCTCGGGCTTCAGGGTCTGGGCATTGACGGCGGCATTGTATTTTCCGGTTCAATTTCAGGGCTGCTCGAAGGGCAGCCGCGCCTTGAGGTCAGCATGCAGCTCAGCGGGTTCCATTTCCCTGACAAGCAGCCGTTCGATTTCCTGATCTCATTCAAAGATGCTTCAGCAAAGCTGTTCGTTCGTGTCGATGTGCCGGCAATGGTTTTTCAGATAGGTCTCGGCAGCAATCTGAATGTAGATATGCCCAGAATCGGTCAGGGCAAGAGTGATTCTCTAACTTTCGGCGGCGAGTTCTATCTCAATGTCTGCGCCGTGGGCTACGGCATCAGAGTTGGCGGCTATCGTGACGGCGACTGGAACAATCCCTTCGGAATCGGCAATCTAACCCTTACCGATACCGCCTTCATTTTTGGCATAGACGGAGAAGGAGCTCTGGAAGTAGGGTTTGGCAGTGGTTTCAGCATCAAAGGTCTTGAAAACCGTGCAAAAACCAATAACAAGTGCCTGACTCCTGAAGAAAAAAAGAAAATGGCTGAAGATCTCATGAATCGCGAGAATGCCAGCGCCACCCCTGTCGTTACCAAGGATATCTCTGAAAAAATCGGCGGGGTTGTGAATTTTATCATCGCCAGACCGCCGATTCCGAAAAAGCTGGCTTTCTACTTCAACTGCAGCAAGTCTGGATTTTTGCCGCTGCTCGAAGCCAACGAATCACTCCTGCAGGGCATTATTGCCGGCCCGGGGGTTCAGGAATTTGCCAAACTTCTGCCCGAAGCAGAAAAGAAAGCAACTCTGGACATTCTTAAACAGCTGGAAAAAACCTCACTCATAGATCTTTTCAAGCTGCGCGATCTGCCTCTGCCCCTTATTGATTTTGAAGACCTCGTCGTCTATTTCTCGACACCCGGCGCAATACTGCCTGGTTTCAAAGAAATCAGCGGCCTTGGTTTCTCACTGCAGGGCAAATCGTTTTTGTCTCTGCTTGGCAAAAGGTATTCGCTCAATGAATCAGAAATTACCCTGACCCTGGCAAAAGGCCTGATTCTCAAGAGCAGTGGCCCGGTTCTCGACTTCGGACCGTTCAAAATGTCGGATAATGTTATCGATATCCATGCTGGTATTCCGATCATTCACGGCGATGACGTCCCGCATTTCACCATTTCCGGCAATGGCCAGATGCTCTTCTATAAAGGCTCGGTTCTGGCACACCTTGGCCTCGATTCAATCATTCTCAGCGCTTCGACCGATTTCGGACCATTTGGAAAAACTTCTTTCGAAGCCAGATCACAGGGCAAAGACCTGCTGCATCCGACCGATTTCACCTTCAATTCGCAGCTTTCGGTCGACATTAACGGCGGGATCAAGGAAGAGGTCAAAAAGCAGCTGCTGGGAACAACGCAGAAAGAATTGACCAATGCCAAAAGCGCCTACGACAAAGCCCTGGCCGCGGTCAAAAAGCTGAATCAGGATATCGACAAGGCCCGGCAGGATGCGCTCAAACGCCAGACAACCGTTTCTCAGGCATTGATCGACGCACAGCAGCTGCACGTCGATGCCCTGCAGAAAACCTACGATGCCCTGGCGTCACAGCTCAAGGATTTCGAATCAAAATGGTACAAACGCAAGGCTGCCGGCCTGATCAGGCTGGCAATGAAACCTGTGGCTGCAGATCTCGACGCAGCCAGACAGCTTCTGGAAAAATCTAAATCTGCTGCGGCAGCTGCTCAGAGCATGGTCGACCTCGACCCGGTAGTTGCCGGATTCTTGATTACCAGGACTGCAGCTGTGTCTTACCTTGATGTGGCTGACGTGTCGCTGCGAGCCTTGCAGGATCTGCAAAATCAGCTCAGCAAAGGCGTAGATACGCTTCTCGCAACGGTTTTCAACGAAAAAAACCTGACCATAAGAAAACTGGAGCTTTATGCCGCCACCATAAAAGAAGGCGGCGAAGTATCGCTGGAACAGGACATGACGGTTTCAGGCATCGATATCAAAGACAACATCAAGCTTACCGGCAACGACCTCAAAGCTGTGATCATTGAAATTACCGACAAGGTAACTGCTCCGATCATCGAAGCCGTAAAAAGCGAGTTTCATGATCGGGCTGCCGAAGCCAAAAAAGCGTTCAACCCTGATGATATTGCCATCAAGCCAGGCGACATATTAACCGTGGTGCAGGCGGCTCCAATGCCTGGAGCGGCTGTTTCTGAGGCAAAACCTCAGAAAAGTTCAGTTAAAATCATGCTTCCGAAAAAGCTTGATTTCGGCTCTGAAATTGGCGTGATCAATCTCGACAAATAAGAAACCGGGCCCTCCAGCGAACAGAACTCAATAACTGTTTGCCGGAGGGTCTTTTTTTTCAAGAAGATTCCAGCCGGCTGAATTCAGCCATCACCATTCCGCGCGGCATTTCTCTCTGATTCAAGGCTGGCGACCAGTTCGAGATAGAGATTTTCGACCTTTTTGCGGGCCCAGTCGTTTTTGCGCAGAAATGTGAGACTTGATTTAATGCTGGGATGGCTGAAAAAGCAGTTGAGCTCGACCCGCTGATTCAGATCTTTCCAGCTGTAGTGTTCACGCAGCACCGTCAGTATTTTTTCGAGAGTGATACCGTGAAGCGGGTTGTTTGGCTGCTGCCGCATCTTTTTTTCGTCGGCCGGAATATCGTTTTCAGTCATCGGGGTTCCTGTTCAACTGTAATGTTCAAAGAATGACGCGCCCTTATTATACTGCAGTTTTTCTGAGAATCACCGATTTAATCGTGCAAAAAATAAAGTCGGGCCGGATAACCGGCCCGACCAGATAATTCGAATCGCCTATTCATAGGCTTTTTTTCAATTGCCGACAGGCAAAGACTTAGCCTCTAAGTATCATTTTTCAGATTTATTGAATTCTTTGCGCATTTTGCGCTGCTGTTTTCTGTAGACACGCATCTGTTTAAAAGCCTTTTTAACCTGTTTAAAAGTCCCTTCCCAGGTTAGAATCAGAGCTTTTCCAGCCTGAACACTGGTGAAACCTTCAAGCAGAGCCATGACTTTATCATGCCCGGCAAAGCGCAGAGCAAACATGGCCTTCATGCCTTCGACAGCCTGCAGATACAGAGCAGCCTTTTCCCGGTCGGTGGCCTGAAATTCATAGCGGCCACGGATCGTATCGCCATGCGATGTCCAGCGGGCAAAAGCTTCATCACAATGACGCAGCACGGGGCAATAGGTCGAAAACTGGTAAGCTTCTGGCACAGTGAGAGCGCGTGAAATAAACAGGGTGCCAGGCATAAGGCCTTTGAAAAGCGGGCTATCGATAGTCATTGCCTGACGTTCTCCGTCTAGAACTGCAAGGGCGTTTTCGACATGATGCAGGCCAATACCGACGAGTATCTGCCGGTCATTAACAAAACAACCGGACAGCCGCATTTTCTTGCGACCACAGCAGATCTGCCAGGTGTAAACCTTGCGGTTTCGCATCAGGGTTTCTTCGTGGCCGGGGAATTTATGGGCCAGAATTGTCATAATGCTTTCTTTGGGAAGATCATTTCTGTATTTCATCAGCACCACGCCAAAATCACCCTCATACTGGGTTGCATACATCGTAGCGCTCATAAACTCGCCCATGAGGTGCATGGCGGTTTTTCGCAGCAACTCATGAAAAATGTCTTTTTTGGGCTTTTTCATCGCGCGCTGTTGCAGTTCTTTAACCATGGGCAACTGCATGATGGCTTCAGCATCGACGTGGCCATACCAGACGGCCTGGGCGTCGATGTCGGCAGGAACAACCGGCCCGGCAAAAATTGCAGACGCGGAGAGAAGCAGAAAACCAAGAGCCATGACCAATTTACGCATAATATTTACTCCTTACTGTTCACCAGATGCAGTTATGCAACCAGAGTCACGATCAATCAGTTTGTTTACGCGTTTCGGGCGTATCTAAAAAAGCTCAGAATCCTCGCAAAGAAACATGCTGGAATAAAGTGTTTTCTTCAAAATACGCCTCTCAAAGAAAGAAGTTAAAAGCCCGGTAAAAGTTTTCTGTAAGAAAGGGTGCTTTAACTCAGTACATGATAATTTAAGGCAATGTTTAAGTCAATTTGCGCATGTCGCCAGATAAAGTCTAGAGATTGCACATCAAATCAATATAACGGGCCGTTGACAAAATAGGTGCAAGCAACGCAGTTAGCAAACTTCTTGCAACAATATGATCGTACATTTCGAACCCTGAAGCAGATCAGGCAAACAGCTGCAGCGGGTGCGACAGCAGAAGTTTTGCGCCACCTTCACGCAGCTCCGGTTCATCGCGAAAACCCCATAGAGCGCCGATCGGAAACATACCGGCGCTGACAGCTGTCTTCATGTCTACAAGGGTATCACCGAGATACAGTGTCTGCTCAGGTTTTATACCGGTTTCTGCGGCGATGCGCAGCGCACCGGCCGGATCGGGTTTTTTCGCAACCCGGTCACTGACGCCATAAACACGTTTAAACGGGATGTCTGGAAAATATTTTCTGACCATGATGCCGGTGAATTCATCGGGTTTATTCGAGAGAACCGACATGACGATGCCACGTTGCTGCAGCCCGGCGAGAAGCTCGACGACGCCCACGTATGGCCTGGTGGCCACGGCCCAGTTTTCCCCGTAATCAGTGTGCAGTTCGGCAAAAACCCGGTCGATAACTTCGGCAACTCTCTGCTCTGGCGGCAAAGCGCGCTCAGCGAGCATGCGCATACCATCGCCGACGAAATAGCGGTAGGCATCGACAGGGTGCGTCGCAAAGCCGTGACGCGCCAGTACCCGGTTCGTCGAATCGGCAAGATCGGTCAGGGTGTCGAGCAGGGTTCCGTCGAGGTCAAAGATAATGCTCTGATAGTTCGAGATGTCCATTTGTGGATTATTTAACCCGCCAGGCTTTCAGCCAGTCCTGATGTTTTTCGGGATAAAGCTGTTTGAAATGCCTGTCAAAATCTGCAAAAGCGGGATTTTTATTCTCATCGAACACTACCCGCAGCAACCCGTGAAGATTTTCGTGGCCGATCATTTCGCCAATTCTGAACAAAGCCAGCGAACCCTGATAATAGGCTTTGATATAAAGAATCTGGTCATCACTGAATGGGTTATCCGGAATGACATCCTGCGGAATCATTTTGTCGAGATGCTCTGTAAATACGAGCAGAGGGCGCACCTGATCGGGGTTTTCCTGGCGAACTGCATACATGCCAAGATACTGAGGAATACCCTCTGTCATCCATCCGTCATGACCGGTGAATTTTACGCCAAACCAGAAATGCGAAAGTTCGTGCGCGATAACCATTTTTCTGAACTGCGTGGCTGAAGAGTTATCGATGCCCATAGCGGCCAGGCCGCTCAGGTCTACTTTTCCTCCGAGTGCGGAGCGCGAAAGAAGAATCAGGTTGCCGCACGGGCTGCCGTTGATTTCACCCCTGGCCTCGCCCCGGCGAATGACACCGATGCGAACGGTTGAGAAGCCAGGCGACCCGAACAGCTCGAACCATTTTTCCATGGTGGCTTCAAGAAAATCCAGGTAGGCAGAATCGGCGTTGAAGCCTTCTGGAAAGACATACTCGAAAGAAAAATTTGTGGTTTTTCTGATTATTGGCGGCTGAAACCTGGCTATCTGAAACTGCAGGCCCATTGACGAAGGAATTTCAGAATCAAACGAAATGGCGCTGTAGCCGGCGGGCAGATCATATTTAACGTTATAGCGGGAAGGCGCATCAGTAAGGATTTCGGGTGAAGGCGGGCAATTGTTCAGACAGTAAACCTCATCGCCGCTGGCAAGACTTTTTGGCGCCCGGAGTTGCGAAATGCCTTCAAAAGCAACCAGCCAAGGCTCAGTCGACAGGGCCGAAGCCGGTCTGGCAAGCATACCGCTTTCATCGAGGCTCTGTTCGGTTCCGTTAACCCGAAAAATGAATTCCTGACCTGGTATGCGGGCAAATTCGACCTTTTCGACATGCCCGGGTATCGCAACACTGCCCTTCACAGCAAAGTGCGGGCGCCAAAGCGACACGGGGCGTATAATAAGATCGAAATGTGGTTCAAAAGAAGGGATTTGCGAAACGTCAACCGCCAGGCCGGCATCCGTAATCAGCATTATAAGAAATAAAACAAGAACAAGCATTTTTCTATAAGACATCTTCAACCTCTTAAATTCTGGTATTTATATGAATCTGATTTTGACCATTTTTCTGAACGCCCATGAATCAGAATTTCAGGCCAGAGTATATTATTACACATGCTCTACAATTGCCAGTCTGTTGCAATTTATCAGCTTAAGATTCTGCAGCAGCCACATGAAGGCCTCAACTGCGCACATTTATCACTTATAAATCAACCGTGCTTCTGAAAAATGACTTCACGAAAAAATTTGACCGAAAAGAAACCTTGAACTACCCTCTCTTCTCGAAATGAAAAACTGTTTTAACCTTAGTAAAACCTATGCAGCAGCAATTATCGGCATTTTGCTGACAATGCTTTTCTGCGGCTGCGTCGAACAAGCGGCGACGAATGCGCCGGCAATAGCTCCCGGTTCAGCAACCTTCTGGGAAGGGCATCTTGAAACAGACAAATTTCCGCTGCACTTTTATCTGCAGACGCCCACTGACGGGAAACAGCCCCGAATGCATATCACAGCTTCGCGACCAGGCTGGGCCGGCCCGGCTGATCATCTGAAACTATCAGGAAACCAGCTAAGTTTCAGAATCTCCACCCGAAACGTTTCTTTTTCAGGAACAATTGCTTCAAACACAATCACTGGCGCCTGGAATGAAGAACCTTACACTTCCTGGTGGCTGACGATGAACTCTGTAGCAACGCCGGCTTTCATGTTCACGAAGCAGCACCCCTGGCCGCCATTTCCTTATCTGGTCGAAGAAGTTACCATACCCGGCACCGGCAGCAGACCCAACCTCGCGGGCACTATCACCAGACCGGCCGAGCCAGGCTCTTTTACAGCTATTCTTCTTTTAAACGGCCAGCATGCTCAGGGTCGCGATTCAGAATGTTACTATCATCGTCCATTTCTGGTCTGGGCCGATCACCTGACAAGGAACGGCCTGATCGTGCTTCGCTGCGACGATCGGGGTGTTGGCGGCTCAGAAGGCATTTTCAATAAGGCTACCACTGCAGATTTTGCGGCAGATGCCAGCGCCTGCGTCGAATTTCTGAAGAGACGCCCCGAAGTCAGTCAGGTCGGCATTCTCGGGCACAGCGAAGGCGGCCTGGTTGCAGCCATGGTTGCCTCAGAATGTCGCTCGGTAGACTTTCTGGTTCTGCTGGCTCCGCCGGTTTTTCCAATCAGCAGAATATGGGAACAGCAGGCCCCATTTATAAACCGCAAAAAAGGAACCAATGAGCGACAGGCAGCATTGCGTCGAAAATTTGAAGCCGAAGCATGGCAGAAACTTGCAACAATTGCCAGAGTCAACGCAGACAAAGGTATTTTCAGAGAGTTTTACACATCTTTTCTTGCGGGCCTGTCAGAAGAAGACCGCGTAATGCTTGGATTTCCATCATCCGAAAAAGGTCAGATCGGCATAGAAAATGATTTGCAGGAATGGTGCAGTCCCTGGATGCTGTTCATGGCAGCCTTCAACCCTGCCGCTTCATATAGAGGAATTTCCTGCCCGGTTCTTGGCATCTTTGCAGGCTTAGACGAAAGCGTTCTACCAGAACCGAATGCAGCCGAACTTGAAAAGCACCTGCGCTCTGGCAAATGCCCGTCATTCAAAATCCACACTTTCCCCGACTTTGACCACCAGATGCGCAGACCCGTCAGACATGCTTCTGTAACCTACCCACTCACAGAAACTGTGGCAACCGAGACCCTGAACCTGGTAACCGGCTGGATCAAATCGCAGATGCAGGCACCCGCCTCACATTGATCGATTTCCGGTAGAAACAAAGCATGGCAACCGACCTGACCTCTGCCGGTTTTTAACTTTTTCAGCATTAAAGAGAGGAATAATTTGATGAGACAAATTCGTTTAAAAGGCACAGAAAGCATGCGCGACCATGGCCGCAGATACAACTCAGGCAAGGCTTTCTGGCTGAAAGTTTTTTGCACCGGCCTGTTTTTTCTGTTGTTTTTTCAAACACCGCCGGCTATGGCCTTGACTGACAAAACGCAGTTGCAGGAAGACATCGCCAGACTTACAGCCGGGGTCGTAAAGATCGCCAAACCCGGAGTGCCCGGGCCGATTGCCTGCGTCAGTGAGAATTCTTTTCCGGTTATTCTTGGTAAAGCAGGCGGTTTCGATCAGGCTGTAATTGCGGCAGCCCGCTTTGGAAAAGGTAAAATAGTGGCGTTCGGCCACAACGGCTTTATGGAAAAGCCGGCCAGCGAAGAAGCGGATACGCCAAAACTGCTGGCTAACGCAGCGAAATGGGCTGCAAGATCGCCGCGCAGCGGAAAAGCAAAGCCGGTCGCCGGGCTTGTTTTTGCTCTCGACATGGCCAAACCTCTTGAAAAACTTGGTTTTGAAGTTAAATTTCTCGGCTGCCCAGGCTGGAAAGACAGAACTGGCGAAATTGATCTTCTTGTCGGAAGCAACCTGCTGCCGGACCGGGAGCATGAAATGGCTCTCACAGAATTTATCAGCAACGGCGGGGGGTTTCTGACATCAGGTCTGGCATGGGGCTGGATGCAGCTCAACCCTCAGCTGGATCTGCTGCGCGATCACCCGTTAAACCGGGTTTTGGCGCCAATGGGGCTGGCTTTCGTCGATGGCTATATAAACGAAATCGGAGCGGAAAAAATCGGCGACAGTCAGTGGCTGCACCGTGCTCATGCTGTCGATGCTCTGAGTTGCCTGGAACTTTTACAGCACACGCTGAATCAACAAACACAGGCTTCCGGGCAGGTATCTCCGGAAGAGCAGGCCCTGGCAGTTGTCACAGCAGCATATCGCTGGCTGCCGGAAAATGAATCTTCATTTCGCGGGCGCGTGAATTCGGTCGGCAGGGCTTTTCCCCGCCCAATCATTCCGACCCGGAAAAACCCGCTGGGAAAGTCACCGCTGGCAAGGCTCGCTTTGATTATCGATCATCTGGCTGCGATAAAAAGCAAAGCAGATTCGATGCCATCGGCTGATTCAGCGGCAGATTATCCTGGTGCGCCTTCTGATAACGCCCAGAGAGTCACCCGGGAAGCGGCAATCGACATTTCTGTCGCCGGCTGGGCAAGCACCGGTCTGTGGGCACTCGCCGGCGAAACAGTCGAAGTTACTCTGCCCGAAGCCTGTTCAGAGAAAGGCTTTTTCATCCGCATCGGCTGCCATACTGATAAAAACTGGCATCTCGCAGAGTGGAGCCGTCACCCGGAAATTTTTCGCAGCTTCCCCGCGAAAGCAGGCCTTAACAAGGTTTTCAACCCTCATGGCGGCCTCATCTACCTCGAAGTGCCACGCCAGCAGGAGCCAATGCCGACAAAGCCGGTAAATATAAAAATTGCCGGGGGGGTCGTCGAAGCGCCATTTTTCGTTCTCGGAAAAACCGACAATGAAAGCTGGAAGCAATTGCGCAACGCCCCCGCACCATGGGCCGAACTCAGTTGTGAACGTATAATTCTGACCGTCCCGTCTTCGGAGATTCGTTCACTAGACGACCCCGAAACGCTGATGAGATTCTGGCACCGGGTATCAGGTTATTACGAAGAACTTGGCAGCCGACCTCTCGACCGCCGCCCGCAGCGGATCGTCGCAGACCGCCAGATTTCAAATGGCTGGCTGCATGCTGGCTACCCGATAATGGCAAATATCGATGTCGCACCGAAGATGGTTAACCTCAAGGGGCTGGCAAATCCCGAAAAAGATGTTGAAGGCGCCTGGGGCTTCTGGCATGAACTCGGGCACAATAATCAAAAGCCGGAATGGACATTCAATGGCGCCACTGAAGTAACCTGCAATCTTTTTTCACTGTTTGTCGAGGAAAAAGTTCGAGGTGTAGCCCCCAGAAACCATCCCTGGCTGAAAGGGCAGGTTGCCAGAGTTCAGAATTATCTGGCAAAGCCGGATTTCGAAGTCTGGAAAAAAGACCCCGGTCTTGGCCTCTGCTTCTTCGTAGAGCTTCAGGATAAGTTTGGCTGGAAAGCTTTTCAGAAATTTTTCGCTTCCTATGTCTCATCTGACAGCGTTGCGCCGGCAACCGACCAAGAAAAACTTGACCAGTGGCTGATTCGCATGAGCAGAGCTACCGGCCGCAATTTGTCGTCCCATTTCATGAAGTGGGGAATTCCGGTTTCGGAAGAGGCGCGTCGTCAGACGGTCAGCCTGCCTTTATGGCAGCCATGAACTTTTCGCACACCACACCCGGCTGGTTTTATTGTTCGATCTGTTTTTTTGCAACCATGATATTGCCATCCGGATCTTCCCAGGCAACATAAAGTTCCCGGCCGGCAGCAATAATCGAATGCTGCCGCTCTGCCGGCTGTTTTCCTATACTGACAGGCTTGCCCCAGTCATCGCCCTTTTTGCTGACGTAATACAGGTTGTCATCGACTGACTCTGCGTTTTCCCGGCTGGCATGAAAGACAAAATGCAACGTATCCGAGCCATTTGCGACAACTGCCAGAGGCATTGAAAAATCTGCAATCGGGCAGGCTTCTTTGCGAACTTCGCCTGCTTTATCAACCGAATACAGGTCATTATATGAACAGATGAACACCCGCCCCTGCGGGGTTATCGCGATACCAGGCTTCTGCCAGGTGCGCGAATAAATCAATTTATCGGCAACCGGCAATTCTTTTTCCCAGCCGCTGCCGGCATAACGTCGATAAAAAACATCCATACCGGTATTTTCAGCCGCGGTGTCATATTCAGGCGTTCTGCCATACAGCAGATGTAAAGTTCCGAAGCTGTCTGCCGCAAAATGCAGAAGAGTCAGATAAGACTTTTCCCGCTTTTCAGCTACGACTTCCTTTTTGCCCGGCACGCTGTCAGAGCCGGAGAATGAAAACAAAATTGCACCGTCAATATTTTCTACAAGCCATTGTGTATCTGAAGCGGCAATCTGCAGGGCATTTGCGCCGGCTTCAGAACCGACCGGTTCAGGCGTTGTCCATGAGCCGTTTTCCTGCAGTCCGGCGGTCATGGCCTGCTCGTCACCTTCGAATCTTACTGATAACCGACCATTGGCGTCCTGTTTTAAAACCGGCTCAGAACCACTCCCGAGCACAACCGGTGCAGACCAGCCTTCTGCAATGGTATTATCAGCCATAACCGGAGCCAGAATCACAAAAAGAGCCAAAACGGCAAAAATGATTATCTTCGGTTGCATATTTCCTCCACCTGAATCGCCTCAATTATTCTGCATTATAACACCACCATGCTTTGATAGCGCGCAACAAAAGGCTGTTTATCTGCCAGCCGAGACAGTATGAGAGCAAAACACCGGGTCACTTTCTTTCAACATTTACAAGCGGCAGCCAGAAAAAAACTTGAACAGCTGCCCAGACATGCAAAACCGGCCTGCCGCGCGTCACCTGTATGAAGCAGCTGGCAGGACCTTGAGACTTCGGTGACTGTAACTGATCTATCTCGACAGCAACCGGTCCAATGGCCTTGTCGGGCAGAATTGCTTGGAATCAGAGTCTTTACTGTGCTCTGAGCTTTTCGAGATCGGCGCCTTTACCGCTGTAGATAAAGGAATAAGCCATATCAGGATTTGCCTGATAATGCGTGATCAGATTCAAAGTCACCTGTTTATAGACTCTGGCCTGAGCAAGCATGGCGCCGCCAGTGGCACCGGTTCCGAAAGAACGGTCAGCAATCGGCGCTTCAGGATCTGAAATCCAGTTGAGCATTTCAAGTTCAAAGGCTTTGTCTGCGAGAGCGATGCCAGCGGCAACATAATCGTCAACCCGCTTGCCGTCATCCTGATGCGGCAATAATTTTTTCACAACTGCAGCGACGTTGGCCATCTCAGCTTTCCAGGCTTCGAGATAGGCTTCGTTAACGTAATTTATTTCCGGGGTGGCCTGGGCCATTTCAAAATCTTTGGCGAAGGCTTTTTCGATCGGATTATTTATATCGAGATCGGTTTCCTGAGTTACAGCGGCCTGTTCGGTTGCCGGCCGCCCGGCAGCGTCAGCCGGTTTGACTTCGCCGGCAAAACCCGGTGCGGTAAAAGCGAGTAATACTGCAAGAATCAGGTGATTGAAATTTCTTTTCATCTTGATGTCCCCTTTTGCTCTGAAAATACAGGTTCCCACAAAAAATCCGGGCGATTACAGCCCTATGTGTAGAAGCCTGAGTCTATCAGATCGTTAATGATTCACCAACTGATTTTTACGCACAGAGCGCCAGGCCTCGTTCAACCACGACATAAATTCCTGCCGCGCCCGTGCAGGCTTTTTAATGCGCTTACAAAAAGGCCGGGCGCCACGATTCTCATCAGAACCTTCATTTGCCGCAAAAACTTGAACCTTTGCAAGGTTTGTGATATTTTTCATAATCTTAGAGAGGACCAGAGGGTACACAAAATAAACCAGCCAGTTTTACGGTTTTTAGCAGAACGCCACCACGGCAACTACTCCAAAAGCAGGATTAAACCTATGAAGCATGCTCTTATTGTCATTTTTTGTCTGATTTCGCTCGCTGCAACAGCAGCCGAAAGCCTGCCGCTGCAGCTGGCAACCGGCACCGCATGGGTCTACAGCGCTGACGTCAAAGCCGAAACCGACGGCAAAGAACTGAGCGAAACAATCACCTGGACAACCGAAATAACCTCGGTAACCGCCTGGGAAAACATTACTTTTGCCAAAGGCTCTGGCCTGCCGAGCGACCTGACCTTTTATGAAAAAGGCAAAAAACCGTCACCATTTCTGATGATTCTGGCCGGACCATGGCGCCTTTATCTGATCCAGGGCGACGAGAGAATCAAAGAAGTCTGGGAAAAAGCCAGCACCGGCGAGAGCCTTGGCGAATCAGTTACCGAAGCCGACCTGCTGCTAGATCTGCCACTGGTAGAAGAGAAGACCTTCGGCGAAACTTCGCAGCTGCTTTCAGGCATTCCGATGTATGTTTACCGGGTCGAAGGCAAAACACCATTTTCTGCTGCAGCGGTAAAAGGGCTGCAGGTCGCCGGCACCCCCGAAGAGATTTCGCTCAGCCTTTCTACCGGCCCAGATACAACTACCTGGAAATTCACCCATGGCATCGGTTTTACCGGTTACATCTACTCGCATCACGGAACCACCAGCGAAGTCAATTGCCGCCTGGTCGAATTCAGGCCCGGAAAATAATTACACCATCAGGAGAAAACCATGAAACGCCTCTTAGTCACCCTCACCTTCCTGTTATTGGCTGCCAGCTGTCAGGCCGGCGATATTGCCGAATTCCGGCCGCTCGGATTCTCCGAATCAGGCCAGTATTACGCTTTTGCCCAGATGGGCATTCACGATGGCTCAGGGGTTCCCTATGCGGAACTTTGGGTGATCGATGTTCTGAAAAATGAGCAGTCGGCCACCAGCGCCATCGAACTGACCGACGACAAAGATATCGAGACAGGTTCAGCCGAACCGGCACTCAAAAAAGCGATTGAAGCCGCCAGGCTTGAACGCTTTGCGCTGAAAGTCAATGAAAACCCGGGTTCTGACCTTCTGATTCACCTGCCGACCGACCACAGCCCCTTTACCGGCAACATTTTCTCGCTGACGCCCGGAATCGATGGCGGCGCCTCAGGCATTACCGCAAAATATGAAGTCAGGCTAGAAACCACCGATACAACCCCTGCCATCAAAGATATGCCGACTGATTTTGGCCCGGCAAAAATGCTTAAACTGTCTATCGCCGGTCTCGAAGAAGCTTCCGGCACCGTGCAGATTCTACAGCAGGATAAACGCCTTCCGAAAAGCCGCGCCTACCCGCTTTCTTATCAGGTTCGCCGGGTAACCAGCTGCAAAGACGGCATTGTCGTAATCGTTTCTTATACCAGTCCCGGTTTTGAAGGCCCGAATCTCCGCTATATGGCGATCAGTGGCCAATTCACCCCGGTGCAGCAGTAACCGCAGATAAAGTTCACAAAATTTCACACGGAGAAAAAAATATGATCAAAACCAGATTCACAACTATCGCTCTCGCATTTATCGTGGCTGCAGCCTGCCAGAGCTTCGCCGAAACCGAAGTTAAGCCCGCCGCAACCGCAGCTGTAGAAACCGCGTCAGCAACTGCTGTAACAGGCGATGTTGCCAGCGCCACGGCAGAATTTCCGCTGATGCTCAAGGGAACTGAAGTATTCATAAGCATAGACGCCAGTCGCGATGACCTGGCTGCAAAATTGACGCCGATTATCGGCGAAGCTACCGAAATGGAAGAAGCAAACAGGCTGCAGTATGATTTCCAGATTGCAACCGACTCAGCCCCGGTAACCCTTTTCATCGACTGGAACGAAGCCGGTAAAATTGCCGAAGTCTGCATCGATGGTGAAGAAGTTCCGACCAAAGAACTGCAGGCATGGCTCGAGAAGAATGCCGGAACCGGCAAAGACGGCGAAAAAGAAGAAGGTTACAAAAACACCGTCTGGGAACATCAGGGCTGGAAATTCACCCTGAGAGCCGGTGGTGATGCTGAAGACACCGCGTATTCCTTCACCGTCGCTCCGCTGTCGGCAAAGTGATCAGAACCTTTACAGCGCGATCTGAAACGGAGAATTCAATGAAAAAAATCCTGACTTTACTGGCATTAATCATGACCATTGCCTCGATAGGTCTGGCAGAGCCGATGAAGCTCGAGCCAGCTCAGCAGAAAAACCTGAACGTATTTTTCAGCAACTTCTCTGAAGCCCATGTGGCAAGCTTTTCTCAGGGTGCTCTGACCGATCAGACCATGATCGACTTCGCTCTTCGCCATTTGTATATCAACAAGTTCAAATCGCTAAAACCCTCTAAAGACGGGTATTCTGTCACGGCTACCACCGGGCAGGTCGACACGGCAGCGATGAAATACTTCGGGCAGAAACCTTCGCAGCACAAGGAAAAATCATATTCAATACCGGTCGCCGATGGCGATATGTTTGTTTTCTCACAGCTCGATACGCTCGAAGACCTTGGCAGCGATACTTTCAAGGCCAGCGGCACCATTTACAGCACCGGTTCAGGTGGTACGCCAGATGTGCATGCAACTCCCGCAGAATGGGAAAAGGCAGGCGAAGAAGTGAGTGTCGCCGGCAAATTCTCGGCTTTGATCAAAGCTCAGGATGAACGCCATATTCTCGTCGAATATCTTCCGATCGAAAGCGCGCCCGACGAAACCGAACCGGGTGCCAGCACTGAACCGGCCGCTACGACAGACAAAAAGGAATAAAATCAATGAAAAACCGCAACAGCATTATCATGCTCGTCTTAGTTCTGTTCATTTCAGCAGCCGGCAGCGCTGAAGCAATTACGGCAAAATTCTGGACCGAAACCAGCTTCATCGGCGTCTCCAGAGAAGAAGCTCATAAAATGCTCGGCAAACCAGCTGATGCTGGCGAACTCGACACCTGGCTCATCTCAGACTCTCCGGAATTCCTGATGATGGGAATGCTTGGTTACGAAAACGACAAGGTCACGAATGTGTTTTCCGTTTGCCAGCCGCAGGTGAGCTTTGAACAGGTCAAGGGTCTTCAGCTGCAGTCGCCGCTGACTACCGTAGTTTCTGACGATGCCAGAGGCATCCTGTTCAAATACAAAGAACCTGCAGGACCGGTATTTATGTGCATTTCGCCGGCCGATGACGCCAGCACCGGGCCGATGATCTGCGAATCCGTTTCAGACCCCCTGGCCGGCTCTGAAGCACCTGCAGCAGAACCCGCCAAAAAGACAGAAAGCGCCCCGAAGCTTGATAAAGAGCAGGTCAGAGCACTTGTAATGAAAGATATTTTCGACTGGCAGCAGCTCGAAGAAGCCGGTAAAATCGACCTTATAAATCAGATCAAACAGGTCTGGCGCGCCAACGGTCACGAAACCGACGCCAACGCGATGGAAGCCGCTGCCATCAGGGAAAAAATGGTTCTCGGCGATCAGGCGAACGTGTTTGAGTCTGCATGCAAAGCCGCCGGCATTGACATGGAACCTTACTGGAAAATCTACAATCAGGAGTGATCATCATGCCTTCATTAAAACCGGTGCATGCCCTGTTTCTCGCTTTTTTGCTGGGTTCTTCGGTTTCAGCACAGGCCGAAACCTGTAAAAGCCTGAGCGAGGCTCTGGCCAAACCAGAAAAAGTGACCATACTGAATCTCGGAATGGTGTATGAAGAAAATGCCGAACCGGTCGAAGAGCCCAACCCGGATTCTTCATTGAAGCATCTGCCGGCAGCCTTTGGCAGTCTGACCAATCTGAAAGAACTGAATATCTGTGGTCTGGAGGCTCTGGAAGAATTGCCCCCGGAACTCGGCAATCTGAAAAACCTTGAAAGCATCGTTATCGACAATGGCAACGGCTATCAGATGAATATCTCGCTGCCAGAAACGATTGCCGGCCTCGATAAGCTGAAAGTTCTGCGTCTTTACGGAGCTTTCGACGCTTCAGGCATTATGGAGAACGAGAAATCTGAACCCATCGCGGCCAAAAAGCTGCCGCAGGCTCTGGGAGCGCTGCAAAATCTTGAAGTGCTCGACCTCGGCAGAAACGGGCTCAGTGAATTACCGCCACAGGTCGCATCTCTTTCGAAACTTGTCAGTCTCAGTCTCGATTACAACGGCATCAAGGAACTGCCCGAGTTTGTCGGCAATCTTAAAAATCTGAAAAATCTGACGATCAACTGCAACGGCGGAACCACTCTGCCGGATTCACTGAAAAACCTGAAAGGCCTCAACATTGCCATGGGCAATGCCGCCTTGCAGCTCAAAGACCAGGAAGCGCTGCGAAAGCGTTTTCCCGAAGCCGTTTTTGATTTTTCCAGTGAATTCGACGACGAGACCGCCAACGAAATGATTCCGGAAGCCCCTGCCGATAACCCGGAAAACTGATCGACCCGATTCTTTTTCGGCACCTTAAACCAGTCTGTAAAAGCCATTATGGCCGACGCAGGCTGGTTTTTGTTACCGCCGCATTTATGCAGAGCCTTGCCCGGAAATATGGCTTAAGCGAACCAGGCAGGCTTCGACTTCCTGAGTTTTACCTTTGACGTGGCGGATCGGCAACGTTTCGGCGGTGAATCCTTCAGGCAGAAAGCCTTTCAAATGACCGGAAATAACGATGCCGCCTTCTGCCTGCTGCGAAGCCACATAAGCCAGCCTGGCCGCCAGATTGACCGGATCGCCAACCACAGTTCGCGACAGCCTGGCTGTTTCTGCGCCCATTATGCCTGCAATCGTCATGCCTGCGTTAATGCCGATGCTGATTTTTGCACCCGCCTGAGCCTGCATGCTTTCAGCGATGGCTCTGGCGATGTGGATGGCCGGCCCAACAACCGGGGTGTCAGCGTCATGCTCGAATACTATCATCACCTTGTCTTCGATCATTTTGTCGATTTCACCACCAAAGTTACGAACAGCGGCATCGGCGACCTGCAGATGAGTCTGCAGCAGCGCAAAAACCTCTGCTGCCGAATGCCCGGCCTGAAATTCTTTAAAGCCATTGATTGAAGAAAAAATAATGGTGGCATATCTGGCTTCGGTGCGATCAGCAACGAATTTATCGCCAGATTCGGTAACTTCACGAACGACAGAGTCAGAAACATAGCTTTTCAGCCTTTCTCCTTCATCGAGACTGCGCGCCATGGCGTTGAACGAATTGCCGATATCTCTGAACTCATCAGGGTGCTCGACATTAACACGAAATGCGAAATTTCCGACATAGATCTGTTGTGTCGCTTCGGTCAGTTTCTGTAACGGAACAGTGAAATACAATGCAGCAATCCAGGCAATGAAAAAGCCTGACAGCACAAGCAAAAGCACTATTCTGCCAGCCTGCCAGGATACTCTGGCAACAAAAGCCGGATAGTTTTCGAGACTCTCACTGCCAGCAAGGATATCGGGGGTAAAATTGCCCGGCTTCGCTGCCATTATTATTGTTTGACTGGCAGTTTCGGTAACCCCGGAAACCACTGAGCGAATATGGTGTGCCTGCTCACCCACATTAACCAGCTCAGGAAATTTATGGCGCAAATCCGGCAGATTATAAACATGGCTTTTAAAATATGAATATTCTCCGGTAAAAGCCAGTCGTGGCGAGCCACTCAGAAGCCTGAGCCGGTCTACTGGAAACAGAGAATTGTGCGTACCCTTCTTAAATTCCCATACCAGATAGGCATAAGGCCTGTTTTTCCAGAAAAACAGCTTGAATAGATAATAGTAATTTCTGTATTTGGTATTGAATGAGAATACCGGGTCGTTGTTCTGTCTGAAACGATAGTAACTTTCTGAACCAACTGTTTTCAAAAAGATGTCACGTGCCAGCTCAATTTTCAGCTCCTGATTCAGCCGTAGAGACCTGCCGTTTTTATTGTCGTTTGAATTATCTACTGCAAGTCCTTTATCTTCGAGCATTTCATCGGCCCGCCAGATAAACATGCTGGTCAGCGGGTTATCGACTTTATCGATCATATGCTTATTAAATTGACGATCTAAGTAAGTTTTTACAGCATTTCTACCAAACGGTACCAGGCAGAGCGAAATGCCTCCAAAGCCTTTAATATTAAAACGATCAAGAAAATTGCAGAGATATTCTCCATCGTTACCTGAATATTTCTCTCTGCTGAAGTTGCCAATGTCTTCAAAGGAATTAAAAAATCTGAGCTCGCTCAGTACTCCTCTGAACAGGTCACGGCTCTGCAGGTCAGTTTCGTTGAGATCTTCGGCCAGCGTTTCGGCAACACGTTTTTTTTCATTTGCATAACTGCTGGAGAAAAAGTCAGCGATATAACCGGTAGCGGCAAACACCGGAATGATAATCAAAAACAGAAAAAACACCGGCAGCAGGGTTTTTATCGAAAAATCATGCCCCCTGCCAAGAAAAAATTTCTCCATGATGTATTTGAACAACACACAGGAAATGATGCCAAGAATAGCGACCACCAGTCCATGAGAAGCAGATTTTTCAGGTGGCGGCAATGGTTTTGCTGCAAAAAATCTGCACTTCATCTTTGGATCATAATCAGCAAATGCAATCTGATGGCCTGAATACTGAAGAGACCAGCTTCCAGAAATATTATGATGCAACTTGCCTGCAATGTAACTTTTCAACGCCGGCGCCGCATCAAAAAATTTCGAAAAAACCTGGGTCCTGGCGTTTTCGAGCCAGACACCAACCCCCAGGTCTGAACGATCATAAAAACGGGTTTTTATCGCAATGTTTTTCTGCAGATTCATTTTTTTTTGATCTGTCAGAATGAAGACGTAAATGTTGTCAGACAACCATCGACGGAAAAGAACCGGAATAGACTGCTCCTGGTAAAGTGCCAGTTCAAACAGCAGGCCCTCCAGAGCATTTTTATAAAAAGATCTATAAAAACTTCTGTTGCCGGAATTTATTATGCCACTGGCAGAGGCAATAAACTCGTAACATCTTTTTTCATTTTTAGCTGACCTCAGGGTTGATAACCCAAGTTCGGTTCCGAATAAATAGTGATGCGTGGTGCCCGAAGCCGTGCTATCAATCACGACGAATTCTATTTCGACCGGAAACGGAATCTTTCTGACAAAATCAGGAAGCTGGCGGCTCAAAAAACTTTTGTAATTTTTGCTGCCAACATTTTCCAGCAGTTTTTTCATGTTTGAATGCACCCACACGGAACTTTCGTAGGTCTGCGCCATCTGCTGCAGCTCAACGGTCAGAGTATTTGCAACCTGCCTGGCAATTTCGCTATTACGTATATTCTCAGCATTCTTGAAAGCCAGATGCGTGCTGATAACTGGAAAAAAAAGACCGATTGAGAGCAAAAATGCCAGAAGAATCTTTTTCATGCTGATTTCTCCAGGCTTTGCAGCTCATAACAACTGTCAGCATGCCTGCAGAAAATATACGGTGAGCCCACCAGATTCTTTATTAAAGCTTCGCCAACAATAATTCTGGTAAAGCGCGCCGTTTTACTGGCACCCTCGTATTCTTCAGCTCTGGTTCTTGCCGGGCCGACTACAGAAAATTCAGACCTGGAACCAGATTTAAGAGTACCTGCCATTACCAGCCCATATTCAAGACCAATTCCGATTTCATAAGAAAAAAGCGCTCTGGAAGCTCTTTCAGCAATAATTGCCCGGTGCTTTTCAATCATTGCCGCAGCGGCTTCAATCGCGTTCAAACAGACACGACTGTCACTGCCAGGGAAAAATGCCACAATTGCGTCACCAATAAACTGTTCGATCTGCCCCTTACAATTTTGTATTTCGGTTACCATTGCCTGCAGATGATTGTTAAGCATCTGGCTCGTAATTTCGGGCGGATGTGACTCGGAAATGGTGGTAAAACTGCGGATGTCTGAAAACAGGATAACACCATAAAGTTCCTGCGCTTCTGTTCTGTCTGAGCCAGTCATAACATCCTGATCGAAAGTGCGCGACACGAATTTGCCGAGAATCTGGCGTTGCCTCAGACCTATGCCCATAAGATTGGTAGCATCGGCAAGTATTCCCAGCTCATTGCCATAGCTATAAGAGAAAGTTCTGGAAAAGTTGCCGGCAGAAATGTCGGAAAAAACTGCAGAAAGCTCTCTGGTCGGCTCGATCATGGTTTCTGAAACCCATGCCGCCAACAGATAAATCATGCCGGTCAGAATACTCAGCAAAATGGCCAGCCACATAAGCTTCAGTTCGCGGTTTTTACGGATGTCGACAATGCCAAGCATAGCTCCGGCAGACATCGACTGCATCTTCATCAAGGGCTCATAGATGAAAATTTCGTTTTCATTACGCACTTCGAGCTGATATTTATAAATAGAAGATGACTTGATAAAATCGAGAAAACAGCGCCCCTTTTCACTCGATATAATCCGTCGATCGGCATCGTCAATCAATATTTTCCGACCTCCATTAATGTCGTGAAGCCCGATATAGAGGTCGTCGGCCGAAATCGACACATCGCTGAATTCTTTGATTAAAAGCCTTATGGCCGCAGCATCGAGATTAAATCCGAGCGTAATGTAAGCAACAGGCCAGTCTTCACGCCCAACAACAAATGAATAATTCAAGAGATTTTCTGAAGCCGATTCTCCAAAATAGCCAGGTGTTTGCAGAGATTCTCTGAAAAGGGCAGACATTTGCCTGTCGCTCCTTTTAAAAGAATCAAATATCACCTTCTGCCCCGAAGACAGCAGCAGTTGCCTGGCATCCGGAAATTCAGAAGTTAATTTTGAATGCATTGAATAACATGAAGCAGAACTGTAATCGAGATGATGTCTGGCTAATAAACTGTTGCGGTAGGAGTCGGCAAAATATTGTGAGTGCCTGCCAGGCCGCATCAAAAGAAGATAGCCAAGAGAGACATCTATCTGTCTGAGCTTTGCCGCAAGCAAATCGAAACCCTGCCGATTTTCGTTTTGAGATTCTGAAAGCAGCAAATCATGAAGCTGGTTGTCATTAAATCTTTCTTCAACCAGTCTGCTGCTGATTGAAATCATATCTTCAGATTTTTTGTTGATCAGTTCAAGTCTGGCAAAACCCTCCTGAACCCTTGTTCTGATGTTTGCCTCGTGCAGCTGGTCGATCAGCCTGACCCCGAAAAAGGCAAGCAGCAGAACCGGCAGCATCGCCGTCATAAAAAAGAGCAGACGAAATGCGAATTCAAGTTTGAATCCGCCGTCGGCCAGCCTTAGCCAGAAAAAAGCAGACCAGAGATAAATTATGCCGACAAGAATTCCCGGCAGCATAAAACCCCGATCGCTTTCTTCGCCATGCTTTCTGAGAAACAGCAAAGCAAAATAGGGCGTCTCATCAGCAATTGAATCGTAATAAAACCAGCTGTCATTAATACTCTGAAGAGTTCTTGGTTTAAGGCTGGCAATATTTCTGTAAAACCTGTTTATGCCGATGCGCGCTGCCTGCCATACCTCAACTACCTGCTCTGCCTGCCGGCAGAGAACCGGGGGATAAAGGCGGTTTAAATTTTTGCTGCAGATAAAAACCGGAAAAAGGTCTTTGTTTTCACGGGAAATCATGCTGGCCAGCCTGAAAAGAGCATGTCTGTCATTTTCGATCAACCCGCCCGGGAAAATTGCCATAAACCCGCTAGTACAGCCATTAGCACCGCCAAATTTTTCCCAGTAGAGGTAATGCTGATGTTTTTCGAATATGACCGGCGTCAGGCGCCCCCGGCGTTCGCTGGCAAGATACCAGGGGGCAGAGTTCTCGCCGAAGACTCCCGCAAGAAACCGGCTGTGCTGGCCTATTTCCGACTCTGTCACATCGGGTCTTGCCAGTTTGACCAGCGAAGTGAAAGCTCTGGCCATCAGGCCTGTCTTATTGCTGCAGAAGATGGCATTTTCAGCGGCAGCAAACCTTTCTGAAGTGCCCGAGAAAAACCACAGTCGGCAGTTCCGCTTCAAATCTTCAGGCAATCCATCTGAATACAGTCCGGCAAAAACATCAGTTTTCACATCCGCTGATGATGGGCTTGAGCTAAGCTTCTCAACAATTTTCGAAAAGTGATTTTCAATCTGCAGATTCAACGAAAAGTTGGTCTGAATGCGGCTCATTATTGTCTGCAGACGTTTCTGCAAAGACCGCTGCTGTTCCAGTCGCTTTTCCCGCAACAGCATTGAATGCATCTCGGCAATAACGAAAAAAAGCAGCAGAAACAAAAGCAGCGGAAAGAGAAATGCAAAAATTTTGCGCGACTGCTTCAATTGCGACTGTTCCCCGATTTAAGAATTAACTGAGTTTATAACTGAATATTAGAAAATGATACAACATACCCGCTTATCTGGGTATTTTTTTGCACCAGATCAGAAAGTGGCATCATTTGGCAGGGTGACTATGAAGTCTGGCTTCAAGAAGCAGCAGATGCAGGGAATCCTGGGCCAGAGCGGCGTGCCGCAAACCGAATTCTTTACCCAGAACCCGGTCGGCCAGGCCGTGCAGGCTGGCTCTGAATTCAGCCAGCGATTCGGCAGCGGCAGGCCCCTTAAGCAGCGGAAACTGCCAGGCAAGATCGTTGCCGGCATCAAACTGCGGGCCCTGCCAGCCAAAGGCGGGCGGATCGGCCATGAGGTAGGTTTCAAGCTCACCGGTCAGCGCGAACAGATCGAACGACACCCCGAACGGGTCAAAGGCAGGCCAGACAGCAGCTAACAGATCGAGGGTCGCCTGCCGGTCTGACGCATCTTCGCCCGGAAACCCGGTCATCAGAAACGTATGCACCGCAAGGCCGGCGGCAGCCGCATCGAGCAGAACCCGCCGGGCGCGCACAGAATCGACTCCCTTGTTAAAACGGGCAAGAATGCGATCTGAGCCTGTCTCAAGACCAATAAACAGTTTAAGACAGCCGGAAGCGCGAGCCCGCAAAAAACCTTCGCGGTCATGCCCGGCATCGAGGCGGGCATAGCCGATCCAGAAAACCGGCTCAGGCAGAGCGGCAAAAACATCCGCCAGTTCGCGCAGACGCGCAGGCGGCAAAGCCTCGTCAACAATAAAAAACCGGCGATGACCGGCAGCGAAAAGCCTGGCAATTTCTTCTGAAACAGCAGTTAAAGGGCGCGGCCGGTACAATGGTCGGCCGCTCGCCGCCCGCACCGGGTGAATGCAGAACGCACACCGGCCCCAGGGGCAGCCTCTGGCAGTTTCTACCGGCATTACCAGATGCGGCGTCAGATAGTCATGCAGCGGTAGAGCCGCAAAATCAGCCGGTTTTGAATTTGAAAAACCATGCAGAGACTGCTGCACGCCACAACTGCCCACACCAACCGTCCAGTTCAGCGAATTCGGCGAACCGGCAGGGCTCATACCTGCGGCAGCGCCTGCAACAAACGGTTCGCCATCGCCAAGGCAGGCCGCATCGGTTATCGAGCCGAGCCAGGTCTGGTCTGCGAGCAGGCTGCGCCGGTAAGTTACCGCATCGCCGCCAAAAACAATTTTTGCCGTTGGCAGGTGTTTACGGATAAATGCAGCCAAAGCAAGTGATGCCGGCAGCTGCGTATCTGAGATTATAGAGAAGCCGATAAATTCAGGCGCCCAGCGCATGATTTCAGCCAGTTCGCCGGCAAGATGTCTGATGAACGGAAGCTTTTCAGACTGCTCCACGGCAAGCTTCCAGCCGCCAGAAGAGTTCACCGATGGCAGACCGCCACAGGCATCCCAGAACAGGCGCGCCCGGCCGGCCGGATCAAATTCTGAATCGAAAATTTTCTGGGCTTCCTGAGTGATACGCAGATAATTCTGCGCATCGACCAGATTTTTCGGGTCGAGCAGTTTCTGCAGCAGAAAACGCCCGATCTCGCCGTTGCCGGTCGATTGAAGCAGATGCCGGTATAAAGCGACATTCAGATCAAATACCCTGGTATCGGCACCATCCCGTTGCATGACACCGGCCAGAACTGCCGGCGCCAGCGGCGGCTGCCGGGGGTCCCACTGTGGCGGAAAAATCAGCGCCGCCCGCATTCCCATTTGCAAAATAACACCAGCACCTTCCGGCAGGCCCACACAGGTGTGATATACAGCCTGCCAATTCATCAACACATTCATGATACAGATTATCTTGCTGCTGTTTCCAGCATGGAATTTTTCAGATTCTTCAGAACATCAGCCGGTCTTGCTCAGATTTCTGATCAGATCGTGAAGAAGCTCATGCAGATTGCCGGCCTCATCTCTTCCGATATGAACACATGAAGCCATCTGACGAGGCACATCGACCATCGCCTTCTGCAGTTTTTTGCCCTGGCCGGTCAGCTGAATCCGCACCGTGCGTTCATCAGCGGCATCGCGCTCTCTTCGAATAAAACCTGAAGTTTCAAGTTTTTTCAGAAGTGGCGTAAGGGTGCCAGAATCGAGAAACAGGCGCTCTCCCAGTTCATTTACCGCGACGTCATCCTTTTCCCAGAGAGCCATCATTGCAATGTACTGTGTATAAGTCAGGCCGTGCCGATCAAGAAACGGCTTATAAAGCTTTATAACCAGCCTCGAGGCGGCATAAAGCGGAAAGCACAGCTGATTATCCAGCCTTAAGGCAGCAAATTCATCTTTCGCCGGCTTTTTCACATTTTGTCTCCTGCGGCAGTAATTTAACAATAGCTGCTTCAAGTTCTTCTGGTTTGACCGTCGGGGCGAACCGGGTAACCACTCTGCCCTGCCGGTCGATCAGAAACTTGGTAAAGTTCCATTTGATACCGCTGCCGGCTACCGTCTGAGCAAGCTTTACGAGAATCTGTCTGAAGGCTCCGGCCTCAGCATTTTCAACATCTGCCGGGGCCTGCTGTTTGAGATAAACATACAGTGGATCGGCCTTCTCGCCGTTTACCTCGATTTTGCCGAAGGTGCGGAACGACACGCCGTATTTGAGCTGACAGAAGCTGGCGATCTCTTCGCCGGTACCTGGCGCCTGATTCATGAACTGATTGCATGGAAAATCGAGAATCTCGAAACCCTGATCACGATACTTTTTATAAAGCTTTTCAAGGCCTTCATACTGCGGCGTCAGTCCGCAGCCGGTGGCGGTGTTGACAATCAGCAGCACCCTGCCCTGATAATCGCGCAGCGATACCGGGTTCCCGTGAATATCATCAACCTTGAATTCATAAATGTTCATAATGGCTCCTTATTATTTATTACAATTAAATTGTATTCAATTTAATTGTAATTGTCAAATCACACCATCAACCCATCAACTGAGGGCGCTTCATTTTTCTTGTCGCGACGGAAAAGGTAGGCTAAATTAATATCAAAGCGAAGACTCTGGGGAAAAAGACAGAAACAGGGCAGCAAGTGCGGCAGGAGGACAAAAAATGGATTGTGACGGAGCAGTTTACGCAAAATTTCCAGACGGAGGAATCCAGGCCCTTGAAGAAGCGATAAAAAAGGCCAGAGCCGCAGGCAAAGAGTTCAGCCCGTTAAAGGTTCTCGGTGGCGACCCGGCTGTGCATCAGTTTGCGGTTGTTGACCGCTGGAATCGAAGCGACAACCCGCCAATGTGGGTTGAAGCCTCCGATCCAGCCATTGCCAAAGAACTTGCCGAACTGTCGGCACAGGTTGGCGAAGTAGTAGCCTTTTACCTGATCGACGGAGGCCTCACTTCAGGAATTTATGCCGCCTGGCGCGACGGTAGCCTGGTCAGAAACCTGCAATGGGGAGATTTCATGTGGCTGGTCGCGGAAGGTGAACAGCAGCAATGGGAAAAACCTCTGTTCAGCCCGCAGGAACTGGAAGAAAATCTTGAGGCGGCACGCGACGATGGCCTGGAAGACTCGGAGGCCCTCAATGCCTTCGTCGGTTCGCAAATTCTACCGATGGCTCATTTCCCCAGGCCAAACAATCTTATCAGGTACATCAACGAAGCATGCCCCGGCCCCAGATACGGTTTTCAGCCATGGCCGAAACGCTCTGATCTGGTCAAAGAGCTCAATCCGGCAAAAAAAATAGCCGGATTATAAAAAGCGAAGGAAAAATGCATGAAATTTAAAGAGTTTCCCCTCGGAAAAGTTAACAGCCTGCTTGAATCAGGGCCGGTTATTCTGGTTGCCACAGCCCACAATGGAAAGCGCAACGTCATGCCCATGTCATGGCACATGATGGTCGACTTTAATCCGCCACTGGTCAGCTTTGTAATGAGCGATGAGAATTATTCTTTCGAGCTTCTCATCGGTTCTGGCGAGTGCGTAATCGCCATTCCCACGCTCGAAATTGCTGAGAAAACAATTAAATGCGGCAAAACATCGGGATCTGAAACAGATAAATTCACGGCATTCGGATTAACCGCCAGCAAAGCAGAAATGGTCGCGGCTCCACTGATTGAAGAATGCTGTGTGAATCTTGAATGCAGAGTTGCAGATATCAGTCTGGTTAAAAGATACGGGCTTTTTATCGTCGAAGTCGTCAAAGCCTGGATAAACCCGGAAATGTCTGAACCGAAGACCATTCACCACCTCGGCAAGGATGACTACATGGTTTCAGGTTATAAAATCAAACTTTGAACGGGCCGCTGCGAATAAATTGGACTGGCACCCGGCGTTCAGTTAAAATCGCATAACCAGACTTAAGATTACAGCTGTCGTTGACAAAATGGAGGAAGCAGATGATAAAAAGTGAGACTCTTGCGACCCTTTTTCCGCAGGATGCAAATATTCCGACTGAATTCAAAGCCCCGCAGATCGAACAACGCGACTATCTGATCGATGGAGAAATCCGGCAGTGGCAGGGCCAGATGCAGGAAATCATTTCGCCGGTCAGAATCAGAAGCGGCAGTGCTCCTGAACAGGTCAAGCTCGGCAGCGTGCCCGCCATGTCTGAACAGGCTGCCACAGATGCTTTGAATGCAGCGGCAACGGCCTATGACAACGGTCGGGGCAAATGGCCGACAATGTCGGTTGGCGAGCGCATCAAGCACGTGCAGAATTTTGTCGAACGCATGCTCGGCTGCCGTGACCGCGTCGTTAACCTGCTGATGTGGGAAATCTGCAAAAACCTTGCCGATGCACAGAAGGAATTCGACCGCACCATCGACTATATCCGCGACACAGTCGAAGCGCTGAAAGAACTCGACCGCACTTCATCGCGTTTTACCATTCAGCAGAAAATCATCGGCCAGATAAGACGGGCCCCGCTCGGCGTCGTGCTCTGCATGGGCCCGTTCAACTACCCGCTCAACGAAACATTTACGACGCTGATTCCGGCCCTGATAATGGGCAATACCGTCGTTTTCAAACCGCCGAAACTTGGCGTGCTGCTTTTTCAGCCGCTGCTCGAAGCTTTTCGCGATTCATTTCCGAAAGGGGTCATCAATACGGTTTATGGCAGTGGCCAGACCGTGATCACACCGATGATGAGTTCCGGCAAAGTCGATGTTCTGGCCTTCATCGGCACCAGCCGTGTCTCAGACATTATCCGTAAATCACACCCGAAGCCGCACCGTCTGCGCTGTGTGCTCGGCCTTGATGCCAAAAATCCCTGTATCATCCTGCCGGATGCCGACATCGACCTGGCAGTCAAAGAGTGCATTCTTGGCAGTCTGTCATTCAACGGCCAGCGCTGCACTGCGCTGAAAATGATCTTCGTGCACGCTTCAATTGCCGATGCGTTTCTCGCAAAATTTTCGGCCGAAGTAGAAAAGCTGCAGATCAACCTGCCCTGGGAAAAAGGCGCCCAGATTACTCCGCTCGCCGAGCCCGGCAAATCAGAGCGACTTACCGATCTTATCAAAGATGCCCAGGCGAACGGCGCCAGAGTCGTCAATCCTTCGGGCGGCGCCTTCTCGGATTCACTGTTCTTTCCCGCCGTTGTTTACCCGGTTAACGACAAAATGAAGCTGTATCGCGAAGAACAGTTCGGCCCGGTCGTGCCAATTGCGGCCTATAATCGCGTTGAAGAAGCGATCGACTACGTCGTCGAGTCAGACTACGGCCAGCAGGTCAGCATTTTCGGCAAAGACGCGCAACAGATGGCTTCCCTGATCGATCCGCTGGTTAACCAGGTCTGCCGCGTCAACATCAACAGCCAGTGCCAGCGCGGCCCCGACACTTTCCCGTTCACCGGCCGCAAGGACTCAGCCGAAGGCACCCTTTCTGTCTCAGACGCATTGCGGGTTTTCTCGATCAGAACTCTGGTCGCTGCCAAAGACAGCGACGACAACAAGCAGCTGATCACGAAAATTCTCAAAGACGACCTGTCAAGCTTTCTGACAACCGACTTTCTGTTCTGAGTATCGCCGTTGCAGGATCTCGATATTCTGCGAACTACTGACGCCTAATCGCGTCAGCCCGCAAAAAGCATTTAACCCGGCCGGAATGTGAAGGCCGGGTGTTTTTATCTGGCAGAAAACCTCTAGGCTGGGTCGAGAACCGCCAGAAATTTATCGATGGCGGTGAAAAGCTCGCCGGTCAGTTTAAGCATAAAAAAGCGCTCTTTGAGATTGCCGGCAGTCATAAACGTCTTTTCCTGGTCGGCGAGGCGGAAAATTGAGGGGTCGGCCTCACGAAATGCGGTCTGCATCCTCGTGATAAAATCACGGTAGCGGCTTTCGATCTCAGTCGCCGGCACTTCATCGCTGAAACTGCGATTGGCATAGAGAATGCGGTTGATATTGAACAACCGCACAATCAGCTGGCGCTGGTGTTTGGGCGATCCGGCAATTTTGCTCTGCTGCTCGTAGCGCTCAGCAACCCTGAAAAGGCAATTGAAGAAAAGGCGGCGCAGCTGGCGATAAAACAGGCCACCGCGTTCGATGCGGCTCTCGATGACATATTTTTCTGGTTTCGGAACAGCGGCGAGAAAGCTGATATCCTTGTTCGCCTCTTCGGCGTGCTTTTTCAGGCTCATCATCAGATGCAGCAGGTCTCTGGCGAGATCGAAATACATACGGGTACAATCAGCATAGTCTTCAGATGCCGGTGATGAAATAATTTCAAGACTGCGGGCTTTCTGGTAGCGGTCTTTGAACTCGGCAGAGTTCAACCAGTCGAGACATGTGTAATAAACGTGCCCAACGTTGAGCAGCAGTTTTTCGGCACCGGCACTGCCGACCTTGCTGCCAAGAGCGGCACCGGGCGAGTTGAACACATCTTTTACCAGCCGGTTTTTTACCTCGGTATCTGATAAAGCAAAGGTTGTCAGCACTTCCTTTTCACCGGTAAACGAAAGAATGCGCGTAGAAGCAAGCGAGCTGCCTTTTCCTGCCCCGGCTTTCCAGTTAAAACCGGCGCTGATTTCATAAAACCCGGTCTTCTTTTCGCCAGACACCTTGAGATTGAAGTTTTCCTTGAGAACTTTATGCAGATTAGGGGTATCGGCGTCGGTAATACCTGGGTTCGAAAAGAAAATCGTCTCCTTGTCAGTTACAAAGGTCGAGAACTGGTAAAGCTCGCCATTGGTGTCTGCCAGACCGATTGCCTGCAGTCCGTGCAGGTTCAGATCGGCTTCCTGATAGCATTGCTCGAGCACTTTCTCTGTCAGAGAAGCCGCGAGAAAATTTTCCGAAGTGAAGGTGGTTTCTTTTTTAAAGCTGTGCATGGCCTGAAAAAAGACGATTGAAGCTGAAACCAGCAGAAAAAAGCCGATCAGCAGTTCGAGAAGCGTCATACCTCGTGAATATCGCAGTTTCATTCGACAACTCCAGAATTCTGCAGACCAATTTCGAACATCGTCTGAAATTCGGCACGTTCGGTTGCGAAACAGGCGGTAATATTGACGGTATTGGCGCTTGAAACACGAAATTTGATGTCTTTGACGTATTCGGCGACCGTCGTTGACAGTTTTGGGTCAGATGCCGGACTGCCGACGTTAAAGTCTTTTGTTTCAACTTTTTGATGAACGAGCTTGTAAAGGGTTTTGCCGGTGCGTTTCGAAAGCTCTTCGTCTTTCTGCTGATAGAGCACTCTGATGTTATTTTCGCTGTCGGCAAAGAAAAGCGCGGCTGACTCCTCGCCAAGCTCTGGCAGAATAAAATCGATGCCTTCTCTTACGGTTCTGACAATACGGTTTTGCGAGTTCAGTATCATTGCCTGCATCTGCAGATCGGTCGAAACCTTCTGCTGATTCAAACTGGTCGTAGAAAACATGCCAAAAACCATCACTGCGAGCAGAGCCATTATGCCAACGACAACCAGGAGTTCTACAACCGTAAAGCCGCCATGAGTTGCCTTTAAAAAGCTTCTGTCAAATCGATTTTTCATAGTCAGTAACCAGAATTCCGCTATAACTGTAACTAAATTGAAGAAGATGAAAGAACGAATTCGACCCGGCGGTTTTTCGTCTGACCGGCTTCGGTATCATTGCTGGCAATCGGCTTTTCGCGACCAAAACCCTTCACGGTCAGCCGTTCAGCGGCAATCCCGACGCTGATGAGATAGTCTGCCACGTTTTGCGCGCGCTGAATCGAAAATTCACGATTGCTTTCAACGGTACCAACCAGGCCGGTCGTATGACCGCGCAGTTCAATTTTAATTTCGGGGCGGTCGGCAAGAATCTTCGCCATGGCATCAAGCAGGTCTTTCTGCTCTTCGGTAAGCACGGCGACATCGCCGCCAAAATGAAAGTCTTTGATTGCAAAAACAACATCAGGGTCTGCCCCGCTCACCAGAGTCGCGATGTCCTTGAGCGTCAGCGGGGTTGGCGCCGTCGGCACCGTTGGCGGTGCCGGTCTTGGCTTGTCCGCATCTTTAACCTTTCCGGGATTGATGCCGACTTTTTCCAGAGCTTCTTTGAGAGTTGGCGTCGACCTGATGGTCTCAGCGATCTCTTCAGCCTTTTCCCGGTTTTCTTCACGGGTTTTGAGCATATCGTCGACAACTGCATCGATATCGCCGGGCGCAACGCCGGGTTTGTCGAGCATATCTTCATAGCAGACAGGGATGAAAAGGTTGGTAAAATCTAGCAGATTTGGGTTGTATTTCATGCGCCAGTAGAACAGGTGATTCTTGTTTTTAAAACTCACCCTGACTTTGACGTTGAACAGATACTGCGCCACATCATGGTCAGCCACTCTAAGGTTGTAACTGCCGCCAAAGAGGCTGGCAGACTTGTCTTTCGGCCCCGATTTGAATGAGCGATTGCTCCACTGCTTCGACTGAATGTCGGCAAGCACTTCGACAAGCGCCGACCAGGCGATGTTAAAGGCACCCTGGTAATCGTTAAGGTGCTGAAACTTCACCCGGTTCGCCGACTGATACTGGGTCAGTGTCAGAATAAAGAGACCAACCGCCAGAGACGCAAAAAGAATCAGCGGAAAAACGAAACCGCTGTTGCGCAGGCGAACGCAGACTGGCTGCTTTTTAAAGCATGACATGACTTAGAACTTTGCAGAACTTGAATTTTCTATTTGTTGTTCTAACTATAACCTTTTTTGACTGTCATATTCAAATAAAACCTGCAGCTAAAATCCGATTGGCTAAATATGCCGGTTAATGACATAACGGGAATTCCGGCACGCAAAAAATAGTTGCATAAACCTTTCTTTGCAGGCAAGCTTAAGGAAAGAGTACATTAACAAGGAAAGCTGCAATGACAAGAAAATGGGCCATATTCTGGGTTCTGGCGATCGCTTATTTCTTTGTCATGTTTCATCGTTTCTGCACCGCGGTAATGGCCGGCGATCTCACCGCCGATCTTGGACTCGAGCCGGCGGCGCTCGGCTTTCTCTCATCGATGTATCTGCTTGGCTATGCGACAGTGCAGATACCGGTCGGCATACTTTCAGACCGCTGGGGCGCCCGAAAAACCATAGCACTGTTTCTGTTGCTGGCAAGCCTTGGCGCCTTTGCCTTCGGCAAGGCGACTTCATTCGAAACAGCGGTTCTATCGCGCTGGCTGGTTGGCGCCGGCGTCGGTTGCGTTTATGTGCCGGCACTCAGGCTTATGGGCTGCTGGTTTGGCGGCGAAGCATTTGTATTCATGACCGGCATGATGCTGGCAGTCGGCAACCTCGGCGCTCTGAGCTCAACCTGGCCGCTGGCTGTCATAAAAAGTGTCTGGGGATGGCGTGCCACCATGGAAATCGTCAGTGTCATCACACTGCTTCTGGTGCTATTCATCTGGATTGTGGTCAAAGACCAGCCCTCTGAATCTGAAAGCCCGAAAGAAAGCACGGTCGAAACCGTTACTGAAAAACAGCCGGCACCTGACGAAGCGGTGCCGCCGGCTGAGCGCACCGGTCTGCGCAGCATGCTTAAATCAAAGAGATTCTGGGCTGTCACTCTGTATTTCTTCGCTTTTGAAACCACAATAATCAGCTTTCAGGGTCTGTGGGCCGGCCCTTTTCTCAAGCGGATCTACCAGATGCCCGACACATCGGTCGGTTACGCCCTGACCTGGCTGGCTCTCGGCCTGATGGTCGGCGCCATCGTCTCTGGCGTCCTCGCTGGCAAATCAGTCAGACGGCGGCACACGGTTCTGACGGCCGGTATGTTTGGTTATCTTCTCTGCTGGGTCCCTCTGGTTTTCGCCACCGCGACGATGCAGAATTACCTGCTCCCGCTGCTTGCCTTCATGGGCTTCTGCGCCGGCTTTTTCTCGATCAGCTTCGGCATTGCCAGAGAATGTTTTTCGGCCTCGATGGCAGGAACGGCCCTTGGTGTCTACAATTTCACCGGCTTTGTCGGCGGCGGACTCGGCATGTGGATCATGGGTCTGATCATCGGCCTGGTCTCGCCTGACGGCACCAGAGATATCGCCGCTTTTCAGGCCGCGTTCGGTCTTGCTCTTGCACTGATGTTGATCGGCTGGCTGATGCTCGTGCTTCTGCCACGTGCCTGGTCGCACCAGAAATAATCAAACTGCTTGTGGCATCAGAATTTAAATGATATTTTCTCTGACCGGTTCTAAATAAAAGCGTTGGCAGGAGTTTTATGTTTGGGTTTCAGTGGCATCTGACCGATTTATGCAATCGTCGGTGCCGACATTGTTATCAGAGCGCACATGAAGAAGCAGACCCGATGGCTGGTGCCGCCAACCGACGTCTGGCGGCCGATGCGATTCTGGCGGCAATTCCGAATGAACCGGTAACTATCAATCTCACCGGTGGCGAACCGCTGATGCTGCCAGACCTTACCGACCTGATCGGCTATCTCGAGAATTACGAGAATCTGGCCGAAATAAACATCATTACCAATGGCACCATCGAAGACCATAATCTGCTGACGAAGCTTGGCAGCTTTGCCCGGCTGCGCTCGTTCAGAATTTCTCTCGAATCCGGCGACGAAAAAATCAACGACTTCATTCGCGGCAAAGGCTCTCTTGCAGGCCTGCGCCGCACAATTCCACTCTATCGCGAAATAACCGGCAAATCAGTGACGCTGATGATGACACTCTCGCGCCTCAACTGTGAAACAATACAAAAAAGCGTCGACTTCGCCAGAGAAACCGGCGCCGACGACATTCTCTTCGAACGTTTCATACCGCTGGGCACAGGTCTGGGCATCTCAGAATCATTGTTGTCGGCAGATGACTGGTATAAAGCCATAAAAAGCATCGGCGACGCCGCCGGCCTCGAAATCGACCCCGATGAACTGGCCTCATGCCGGGCTTTTGGTCTGATAACCAATGGCAAAGCAGAACCAGAAGACATGCTTGAGGCTGCCCTGTGCAATCTCGGCCCAGAATCTATGGCTCTGATGCCAGACGGCACCGTTTTTCCGTGTCGCAGACTGCAGATTCCGGTCGGCAATATTCTCCATGAACCATTTGCTTCAATCAGACTGCGACTGGCAGAATGGGAATGCAGCCGCATCAGACCGAAGCTGCACGGCATTGCCTGCGGCTCATGTCCATACGACGACTGCCCCGGGTGCCGGGCTCTGGCGCGGGCCATTTCTGGCGACCCGCTCGGCGACGACCCGCAATGTGTTCTCAACCGCAAAGACAGCTGACAGACAAAGGAGACATGCAAATGCACAGCGCAACGGTTACAGCTTCATATCTTACCTGGAAACCAGTTATCAGCGCCGAAGAAGTCTTTCAGGCAACCGTAAATTTTTCATTTCTTGCCGGCGATGAAACCGGTCGACTGTTCTGGGTCGAGCTGCGCCCTGAAGAAAAGGGTCGGTGCGTTATCATGCTGCGCACCCCTGAAGGCGAAATCAAAGAACTGCTGCCCACGCCTTTTTCAGCGAGAACCAGAGTCATGGAATACGGTGGCATGCCCTACGTCACGACCGGAACCCGGGTCATCTTCGCCAACTTTTCTGATCAGCGTCTTTATACCTTCGATTTTGGCAGAAACGAAGCCCCGGTGCCCATCACACCCGAGAAAGCTGCAGATGGCCGCGTGATGAAGTTCATGCAGCCAGCCGTGTCGCCTGATGGCCGCTGGCTGGTCGCCGCCTTCGAGCTTGAGGGCGGGCACAATGAGCCGGAAAACGCTCTCTGTCTTCTGGATCTTCAGCAGACTGGCGTTCAGGAGCCGAAAATTCTGGCGCGTGGTGCTGATTTTTACAAACAGCCGACTTTTTCGCCAGATGGCAAAAATATCGCCTGGCTGCAATGGAATCACCCCTACATGCCATGGGATTCAACAGTTCTATACTGCGCCCCCTTTGCCTGCGGCGAATTGAACCAGAACGTCGCCTGCAGAATTGCCGGCTCAGATAACGAAGCGATAAGTGATTTTTCCTTCGGCAGAAAGGGCGAAATATGCTTCAGCATTGACCGCAAAGGGGTCGATAAAGATTCACCCGATAATTTTTTCAACATTTATACCTGGCATAATGGCTCTATCAGGCGCATAACCTCCGCCAGACACGAAATTGCCTATATTCTGCATGTCGAAGATCGAATTCTCGCCCTGAAATTCAACGATGGAATGCCCGGTCTAGCCTGGGTTAACAATGAAGATGGCAGATTAACCGAACTGCCGACGCCATTTCTATCGATATCGAAGCCGGTTGTGTACGGCGACAATCTTGCCCTGACCGGAACCCCTGCCGACAAACCAACCCAGCTGGCTCTGTTAAAGAAAAATGGCAGTCTCGAAATCCTGCGGCACACATCAGAATGCCATATTTCGGCCGCCGACATCAGCAGGCCCGAAAAAATCAGCTTTCCAACCAGTGATGGGCAAATATGCCACGGCTATTTCTATCCCCCCAAAAACAGCAGTTACAAGGCTCCCGAAGGCGAACTCCCACCGGTAAGGGTTCTCGTGCATGGTGGCCCGACCAGCCTGGCACGGGCAGGTTTCAGTCGTGAGCACGTTTTCTGGACCAGCCAGGGTTATGCAATTTTTGACGTGAATTACCGAGGTTCAACAGGTTTTGGCAGAGCCTACCGAGACGCACTGCTTGGTGAATGGGGAGTTCTTGAGATCAGTGATGTCAGAGACGGTCTTAAATACCTGCGCGAAAAGCACATGATCGGTGATAAAGCAGTGGTTTCAGGCGGCAGTGCCGGTGGTTATACGGTACAGCGGCTGCTGACCATGTTTCCTGAGATGTTTGCCGCCGGGGCCAGCTATTTCGGCATTGGCAACCTCGTAACTTTGCAGAATCTGACCCACAAATTCGAGTCACGCTACCTTGAAGGGCTCCTCGGCGGGCCAATGAGTACGCATCAGCACATTTTCGAAGACCGGTCGCCAATCAACCATCTCGTTAGCCTGAAAAGTCCGATGATCATTTTCCAGGGCTCAGAAGACAAAGTCGTACCGCCGGAAAATTCACGTGAAATGGCTGAGATTCTTGCAAGCAAGCATATCAGGCACGAATATTACGAATATCCAACCGAAGCGCATGGCTTCAGACAGAAAGCCAACCTCGTCGATTCGCTCGAAAAAGAGGCGTTCTTCTTCAGAAAAATTCTGACAGGCGCCTGAGCACTCAGGCTAGAAGACCAACTCTTATTATATCCGCCAGACAAATTGCCGGTTTATCGACCCAAACACAACACTGGGCCCGCCGCCGGCAATTTTATTATTATGTACAGAACCCGAATTTTTATTTAATTAATTTTCGGGCAACCAGCTTGAATTAATGGGCATTTTGTGGTTATGCTGCTCTCACAGGAGTCTGTTTTTCGGGTAAAAACTGAACCCGAAAGAAAGGGGAAAATAATGACTTCAAAATCTCTCTTCAGAAGTATCTTGCTGTTAACTGCCTTTGTACTGGTTTTATCATCGGCTTATGCCATGATCGGCCGCAATATCTGCGGCAAGTGCAACTGGATAAACAAACCGGAAACCGTGCTCTGCGAAAATTGTCAGAACCCGCTCAACCACTGTCTCAAGTGCGGTCACGACAATATGGCCAAGGCTGACTACTGCGCCAACTGCTCGATGCCGCTTGCCGAAATGCGTGTGCTTGCCACCATCGCCCCAGAAGTAAGAACCCAGCTCAAACTTGGGGAATCTCCGCGGGCCGTTGCCGACCTCGAAATCAAGCGCCTTGAATATCTGCTGCAGGCTGATGCCGAAAACGCCGAAAAGCACCTGTTCAATCTCGCCATGGTCAATAGACGCATCGACTTCTATTCACGCGAATCAGCTCTCTGGCTCGACTTCCTGCAGAAATATCCGAATTCGGAAAAAGCCGGCGAAGCCAAAGTTAACGGTTCAGATTCTCTGCGCAAATGGAGCTATCTGCTTTACTCACAGGGCTCATATGCCCGTGCCGTCGAACTTCTCAACGAATCACTGCGCCTCAACCCCGCCAACAAAGAAGCCCAGAAATGGCTTAAAATTGCCCGTGGCGGTATGAAGAGAAGCGGCCAGACTGCCGTTGCCAAACCCCAGGCTGTCGAAGCCACCGAAGCTGCACCGAAGATGGAAGAAGCCCAGCCGGCCCCCAAAACCGAAGCAGCTCCGGCAGTAGAAGCTTCGCCAAAAACTGAAGCAGCTCCAGCTGCTGAACCCGCTCCAGCAACCGAAGCCGCACCGCAGACCGACAAACCGTAAAATAAACGGCAAAGTCTGATAAAACAGATCAGCTCCGCTCGCCCACAAAGGCAAACGGAGCTGATTTTTTTGTCCCCGGTTTTTTTCTCATCAGCCGGGGGCCTGAAATATCAACTTACCTCAAAGGTGCAGCTTTTTAACCAGAACTCCCGGCTCGCTTCCCGGAGCTTTTTCGACGAGCAGAATGCTGCCATCAGGCGAAAGCCGGCAGAAACGCTGCATTTCGAGACCGGCCGGGCCGGTAATCTTCTTTTCAGCAAGGGTTTTGCCTTCAGCACTTACTGCATAAATTGTAAATTCACTGTCGAGCTCACCGCTGCCGGTAATAACAAGAAAAATACTACGCTGCCGCTCATCACAGCCCAGAAACTCAACCGACTTGAGCAGCCGCGGCGACACGGGCAGTGGCGCTTTCCAGAAAATGCCGCCGGCCTGCTGCATGACCACGCTGCCGGCCGTCAAGCTGGCGGCCTCAGGTGCTGGCGGCGGTATGACCAACGATTCTCCGTTCATGCCGCAAAGCAGTGAAGCATGATTTGCCAGTTTGGTAACCGGTTTTTCGTTTTCGAGAACCAGAGTGTTGCCATCGGCATCACGAACGGCAAAGCTGTTGGCGCGGCGCTCGATATTGAGAAGATTCAGGGCCGCCGCTTCAGGGTCAGAGGCTCTGACAATCTGGTAATCAGCCGGCTTTTCGAGATCCAGCGCAAAAATCACCGGAAAAGCAAAACCGCAGAACCAGGCGCTGTTGCCGTCAACAACGAGGTCACAGAATCGATCGCCGGGCTTTGCTTCAATAACCGGCGGCAGACTGAGTGAACTGCTGGCACCGTCAGGTGCGAGGCGCACCAGCTGGCGGTCAGCGCCAAGAAGAAACACCGAGCCGTCTTGCCGGCCAGCCAGTGAGAAAAAGCTTCCCGGCACATAAATACCGGCATCAAAAGCGGTCGTTGCGGCAACGGCAGGTTCGGCTGCCATTGCTGGTGAAAAGGGCAGAAACATGGCGAGCGCCATAATCATAAGCTTGATCATATTTTTACTCCATGCCACTCAATTCAGAGTCATGGCCGCGTGATAACAGCCACCGCCGTTCCACCAGGCCGAGAAACTGTCAAACGATCTGACCTGCGGCACCGGGTCTTTGGCGGGGTCATTATAATAAATATTTCCACTGTCATCTACCCCGGTAATGACGACATAATGATTGTAGACATTGGCGATGACCGGCTTGCCGGCTTTTATTTGTTCACGCACCCACGACAGGCCAACACTGTAATACCATTTCGCATTCGGGAAACCATTGGCCCTGGCTCCGGTGAGCATACCGGCATGCGAGGTGCCCGCCGCACCGGTCGAGCCACAGGTATACCAGAGCGAAGAGGCCAGAGCGCCGGCGTTCTGCTTGTTATGATAGGCAAGCGCCATGCCGAGAGAGGTCGGACCACAGGCAGACCATGGGTATGGGCATTTAACATAACCCTGACACTGCTGCGGCACCGGCAGAACGACTTTGCCATTTGCCCCGCTAGTCGGAGTTGCCGGGGCACTGTTACCCGATGAAGGCTTAGAAGACGAAACATAGCTGGCATGACAATAAACGATGCGCCCGTTCCAGCTGACTCTGTACCAGTCGCCTTCTTTACCGACGATATCGATCTTCGTGCCATAGTTGAAGGTGGTGAGAATCGAGCCCCAGGGGGCACTTCTGACATTGAGAACATCAGCAGTGACATAACCGGCGCTCGATGACGGGGCCGGCGTGCTGGCCGGCTGGGCCGGTGCCGGCGATGGAGCACTGTCGGCATTGATATAGGCAGAATGACAATAGCCAACCGTGCCATTGTAGCTGACCCGGTACCATTCGCCTTCCTGGCCAAGAATCGACACTCTGGCACCGTTGGCGAATGAACCGACTATGGTTCCCCAGGGTCCGGTGCGGACATTCAGACCCGGCACGGCATTGACAGTGCCACCACGGGCAGCTGATGCAGCAGGCGCGGCGTTCTGAACTATATATGCCGAATGGCAGTAACCGACCATGCCATTGTAGCTGACCTTGTACCACTCGCCCTCCTGACCAATCACACTGACGCTGGCGCCGTTTCCGAATGAGCCGATGATCGCCCCCCACGGACCGTTACGGATATTGAGGCCAGGGATAGCCTGGACTGTGCCGCTAAAAGCTCCACCCAGACCGGATGGAACAGTAGAAGCTTCGGTCTGGCTCTTTCCCTGGTCAGAGATAACTACAGAGCTCTGTCCGAAGACGTCTGCAGCTGTCTGGGCTTTCAGCAGACCTGATCCGGCAAAAATCAACAGGGGCAGCAACAGTAAAATAAAGAAATTTCTGGGTTTCATTCCGGTTTCCTCCAGAGAAACGATTGATGACACAATCGGCTATATATCTTAATACCTCAAAAAATCCGAAAAGTTCTCGACCATATATATTTTTTAAGGAACATGACGCCGCGCACTCATATGTTTTTGCAGTCCAGCATTTTACAACCAGCATTAAAAGAGGATTTTACGACTAGAAAAAATAATTTTTAAAATTTTATTGACACATTGCAGCAAAACTGTTAATATAAATTCATAACGCAGCGATCAATCAAACCAAAAGTTCGAAATCAATACTTCAAACAGGAGTTTCTAAAATGACTAACAACACCAACAAATGGATGGAATTCTCAAACGAATACGCTCAGCTCATGAACGAAAATTTCCAGGTTATGAACAAATTCTGGAACGCCACCATGGAACAGACCACCGGCTACACCAGAAAGAACATGGAACTGTTCTTCGATCACATGAACCGCAACGTAGAAGTCATGCACGAAATCTACAACAACACCATCCAGGGCAACGACGAACTGAAAGCCATCTACAAAGCCAACATCGAAAAATTCAACACCCGCTTTCAGAAAATTTATGAAGAAACCCTGAAGAATATCGCTCCGAAGACCCAGAACGCTGGTCAGTAAGAGTTTCGATAAACAAAGTTCCAATCAACTCCAGTGCGGGGGCCTGTGTCATCGACACAGGCCCCCTGTTTTTTATTACCGGCAGCTGCAAAACCTTGAGCGCGGTATCAGGCAGGGCGCTTTCATCATCGGGCGAATGAATGATAAAAGCGCATTTGCGGCAGCAGTCGATTTTGCACTGCAATAATCAGCAGGCTGAATTTTCCGGTTGAAAAAGCACAGATTCCTGAATAACTTTGAAGATACAGTTAAAATAGAGGCGAAAACATGAAAAAGCTGCTTCTGGGTCTGCTGCTTCTCGTTGCCGGGTCCTGTCCCGGTGCCATTCCGCACCCGCGCGACTACGAATGGGGAACAATGACGGTTCTCGAGAATTATTCCTATGCAGGCAGCCAGAAAATCAGCATCTACTGGGAAAAACTCAAAGCCACCGGCGCCGCACCCGAAGCGATCGTCATGATCAATGGCGGCCCCGGCATGTCGCACGACAGCTTTCATCAACCCAATGGCACCGGTTATAACCGCGACTGGTTCTCGGCCCTGCGCACCCATTTCGACGTTTACTATTTCGATCAGCGCGGCACCGGCAATTCAGCCGGCCTCAGCTATATAAATCTCAGCACCCGCAATTACCGCACCTACGGCACCCCCGACATCTGCCGCGACATCGAAGAACTGCGCAAAAACGTCATCAAAAAGAAGCAGATCGCAGTGCTCGGCGAATCTTACGGCGGCGCAGTGGCACTGACCTATGCCATCATGTATCCGGCCAACGTTTCAAAGCTGATAATTCATGATTCGACACCGAGCAATGCCTATTTCACCAATATGCACATCAACATGTCGAACGGCCTGACCGCGCTCGAAGAGGTGCTCCCAGGGGTCGAAGAGAACATGAACACCTGCATCGAAAAGTTCGACAATGGTGAAGTTTCCAACGCCTACGGCTACACCCTGACCGCTAATGACTTTCTCACACTCTGCCTGCCCTATACCTATTCCCTCAGAGGCCAGATAATCATGGCAACAATGGCTCTACAGATCGCGCAGAATGGCCAGTCAGACATTCTCGACGCCATTCTCGCCCCGGCCAGGGAAATGGCCAGCCGGGCCACCTACAGCTCTCTGCCGGTATCTATCCTGCTGGTGCAGGGTATCGAGATGCTCGACCAGAAAGCGGTCAGCTCCGCCGCCGACAGCTCCCCCTGGACCAAAGCCTGGGCAGGTGAACGCATTTTTCAGCCCAGACTGGATTTTATGAAAGATTACAATATCACTCACTTTTCAGGCTTCAACGTCATCAGCCGCCTCGGACAAATCAAAGCACCGGCGCTCGTAATTGTCGGCGAAACCGATTTTATCTGCCCGCCGGAGTATGCCGAAGTCATGTATGAAGGCATACCAGACTGCCGGCTGCTTAAAGTCAAAAATGCCGCCCATGGCGGTTTTATCGAACAGAATACTTTTGTCGTCGGAAAAATCCGCAACTTTCTGTTGAATCACTATCCTGGCGACGACGAACGCATCACGCCAGTCGAAGAGTTGCGCAGCCGCAGCCCCGAAGACGCTGTTCAGGTCTGGCTCGACGGCATAACACGCCTGGGTCTGACCAGCGATTTTCTCAAAGGAACTCTTAAATAAGTCCTGCAGAAAATGCTTCTGGCGTCGCCGCAAAAAACAGCTTGCTATTTGATTCTTTTTTAGTATCATTTAAATTAAAATGCCGCTAAAAAAGGAGCGTTTATGTTCAACCTGAATCAGTCAGTCGGCGAAATCGTGGCCATTAACCCCTCTCTCTGGAAACTTTTTGAACGGTACCACATCGATTATTGCTGCCATGGCGATAAGCCACTTGCCGAAGCCTGCCGGGAAAAGGGCGTTGATCCCGCAGTCATTCTCAGCGAAATCGAAAAATTGCCAATCAGCGAAGATCAGGCGCAGACAGAACTCCTGAAGATGACACTGACCGAACTGGCCAACCATATCGAGCAAACACATCATGCCTATCTCTACCGTGAGCTTCCTGAATTGATCAGCCTGGCCGGCCGAGTTGCAGAAACACACGGCAGCAAAGACCAGCGCCTGCACCAGGTTTTACAGGGAGTTTCTTCGCTGCAGGCAGAATTGATGAATCACCTGGCAAAAGAAGAACAGATTCTTTTTCCGATGATTCGAGAACTTGAAGCCAGCAATTCAGTATCCGCTTTTCATTGTGGTTCGGTCGGCAACCCGATCAGACAGATGCTGGTCGAACACGACGATGCCAGCGAACTGCTGCAGAATCTGCACCGCCTCACCGACAGCTATCAGACGCCGGAATGGGCCTGCCGAAGCATGCAGACCCTCTTCACCCAGCTGCAGAATCTTGAACACGATCTGCACCGCCACATTCACAAAGAAAACACCATACTTTTCCCGGCGGCCATTGCCCTCGAAGAACAAAGAAGAACCGGAAAAACCTGCGCAACAAATCACTGTTGAATTCTGCATAAGCAAAGCCCGGTCGGTTCGCCGGCAACGACTTTACAAGCTGAGTTCTGCCAGTTCACTGTCGCAATCCTGTGGTCTGCCAAAACCCCTGTCAGAAAAGGCTTTTCTGCATCGGCAAAAAATACAAACTTTTTTCTTGACGCAATGCAGCAATTTTGTTATATTCATTTTGCAACGCAGCGATGCGGAAAATCTGAAATCAATACTTCAACAGGAGTTTTAAAATGACTAACAACACTAACAAATGGATGGAATTCTCAAACGAATACGCTCAGCTCATGAACGAAAATTTTTCGGTTATGAACAAGTTCTGGAACGCTACCCTCGAACAGCAGAGCGGCCACACCAGAAAGAACATGGAAATGTTCTTCGAACACATGAATCGCAATGCCGAAATCATGCACGAAATCTACAACAACACCATCAAGGGTAACGACGAAATGAAAGCCGTTTTCAAAACCGGCGTTGAAAAATTCAACACCCGCTTTCAGAAAATTTACGAAGAAACCATGAAAAACCTGACCCCGAAGACCCAGAAAGCCGGTCAGTAAGTTTCTACAATTCACTGTCAGCTGTTATACAACTTCTGACAGGGTTCCTTCTCGACAAAAAAATCAGGTGCCTTCAGACCCGCGCGATGCGCGGGTCTTTTGCTGCCGCGCGCAACCTGACTGGGACTTTCTGAGAGATGAAAAAGTATGTTAAAATTGTACAGGATGATGCTGGGCACGAATAAGGCTACAGCTGTTTAACACATTGCCGCACGGGTAAAAACAGTGAAAATAACCAGAAACGAGCTGCCGAAAAATCCATATCAGACGAACAAAAACCCGTCTGAAGGCAGAGCTTTACCCGAAAATGCTGCCACACAAATCCCCAGCCCGGCAGCAATGCCTGAACCCTCAGACAAGACAGGCATGCAAAAAGCAGAAACTACCGGCAAAAAAGATTCCCCCGATAAAATTTCAGACAACAGCACCGACAAAGACCAGAAGAAAGATGCAAAGGCAGCCCCGGGCAACCCGGCAAAAGAGCACGACCCCGAAGAACTGGCAGTCATCAACGAGCTGAAAAGCACCGACCGCGAGGTGCGCGCCCACGAAGCCGCGCACGTTGCCGCCGGTGGCCAGTATGTTCAGGGCGGTGCCAGCTTTGAATACAAGACCGGGCCTGACGGCAAACGCTATGCCGTTGGCGGTGAAGTGCAGATAGATACTTCAGAGGTTCCTGATGACCCGCAGGCCACCATCGAAAAAATGGAAGTCGTGAAACGGGCAGCACTGGCCCCCAAAAACCCGTCATCCCAGGACCGCTCGGTCGCCGCAGCCGCCAACCGGGCCCAGGCACAGGCACGCATCGAGCTGCAGACCGAAAAAAGCGAAGAAAATGAAGACAGCAGCAGAAAAGCTGCCCCCAAAATCGACATCAAGGCCTGAAAAGGCATAAGAAGACAATAAGGAGAATCGAATGAGAAAACCTTTAATGGCACTGACCCTTGCCGCTTTAATTATTACTGCAGGCCTCAACGCCGCCCAGACCGGCAGATTTCTCGATTCTGAAGGCAACGTCAGAGAAAAGCCCGACAGCAAGGCGAAACTTCTCTTTTCTTCGACAGCCGGCGAAGAATTCACCGTTCTCGAACGCCAGGGCGAAAAGTGGCTGAAGATTCAGCTCAAAGATGGCCGCACCGGCTGGACCAGCGTCATCAATGTGAAACTCGATGCCGCCAGTGCCGGCGGCGAAGAGAAAAAAGCCGAACCAGCCGCACCGACAAAGCCAGAACCACAGATTCAGGCAAATCAGAATGTTTCAGACGGCAATTCTGACCTGAAAGCAGAAAACGCCCGTCTCAAAGACGAAGTAGACAGACTGCAGCAGGAAAAAATGATGATCGAAAGCAGCACCATGCAGTCACAGGCGCTCATCGACAAACTCAAGGAAGATCTGCGCAAAATGACCGCTGCAAAAGAAAAACTCGAAGCCGAAGTCCGCCAGCTCAAACAACAGACCGGCAAATAAACCATTGTCTGCGGATCAGGCTGCGCCGGACAATCGGGCAGATTTCAGTCAATATCGACCGGGGCGATGTGCAGGTCTTCTTTTTCGAGCGGCAGAAACGGCAGCAGCAGAATGCCCGGGGTTGCCAGCACCAGAGTTGCGATAAAGAAACCGACATAACCGGTGCTCTGCTGCACATAACCGCTGGTAATACCGGCAGTCATGGCGCCAAGAGCCATCAAACCGGTCGAAATTGCGTAATGCGCGGTCGGGTATTTCGAATCCTGGGTGATGAACATCAGATAAACCATGTAAGCCGCAAAACCAAAGCCATAGCCGAACTGGTCACAGCCAACGATCAGCGTTACCCAGATTTTGGCCGGCTGCACGGTCGCAGCCCAGATATAGAGCAGATTCGGCACGTTCATCGCCAGCACCATCGGCCACAAAGACTTTTTGATACCGTATTTCGAAATGACCATGCCGCCGATAATCCCGCCCAGCGTCAGCGCCACGACCCCGACAACACCGGTCACGAAACCGACCTCAGAAGTGGTCATGCCCAGCCCGCCCTTTTCGACCGTATCGATAAGAAATGGGTTCGACATCTTGCTGACCATCGACTCACCAAAGCGGTAGAGAAGAATGAAGCCAAGCACGATCGGCAGCTTCGCCTGCGAAAAATATTCGACAAAAGCCTCTTTAAAGGGAAACGACTCATGCTTGTTGGCGTCTTTTCTCGGCTTCGGCATTGTCAGGTAGCCAACCACGATAAAAAAAAGGTAAACCAGCGCCGCGACGATCAGCACGTTGCGCCACGCAAGCGGGATCAGGGCACCCGGCGCCGATTCAAAGGTTCCCGCCAGATAAATCATGCCGCCATTGCAGAAAACGTTGGCAAGTCGATACGCTGTGCCGCGTATCCCGACGAAATAAGCCTGGTCTTCTGGCGACAGGGCGAGAATGTAAAAGCCGTCGGCGGCAATATCATGGGTGGCAGAAAGAAACGCCAGAATCGTCAGAACCACAAGCGTCGGCGTCAGAAAGTTTTCCATGGTAATCGTCATCGAGACGCAGAGCATTGTGATAATGCCGAGTATCTGTGTACCGACGATCCATTTGCGTTTCGTCGAGGTCGATTCAACCAATGGGCCCCAGAGCATTTTGAGAATCCAGGGCCAGGTGATCAGGCTTGTCCAGAGACCGATTTCGGCATTAGAAATGCCGAGGCGCTTGAACATGGTCACCGAAACAGTGCTGACGATAAAATAAGGTATGCCTTCGAGAAAAAACAGCGACGGCACAAAGAGCCAGGGGTTACCGGTGGTTTTCTTTTCTGCAACGGATCCGTTTTCCATATGTTTCTGCTTTCCTGTAATCTGTTGTCAAACAAAGCGGTTATGAAGGATTAATAAAAAAGAATATATCAGAAAGACCGACCGGTTGGCAGATTATTTAATCAGCTGGCAGGCCATTGAAAGCAGGCCAATCATGAATTTGCTCAGTTAAGCGGCAGTTATCGGCTGGCTCTAATACCGCTATTTGAGAAGTTCGCCAACCAGCGCTTCGATTTCCTTCATGTTAAAAGGCTTCAGCAGAACCCCGCGAATCCCGAGACCGATCAGTTCCTGAACCTCAAGATTGTTGCCATAGCCGGTAGTAAGCAATACCCGGATTTCCGGTTTAATTTTGCGCATTTCAAAATATGCGTCTCTGGCAGATAATACCGGCAGGCGCATATCAAGGATCACGCCGTCGATGGCTGTTGAATTTTCTTTGAACACTTCGACGGCGCGCTGGCCATCTGCGGCCAGAAGAGTCTGGTAGCCAAGTTTTCGCAGAATTTCATCGAGAATTACCAGAACCGAATTCTCGTCTTCAACCACAAGAATTGTTCCGCCTGAGTGTGAAACCGCTTTCTGCTCAGTCTTTTCCTCGGTCCAGATCTGCTCTGTCACCGGGAAAATAATTCGGAAGGTCGCGCCCTTGCCAGGCTCTGACTGCAGATCGATTGTACCCCGATGACTGCGCACGATGCCATAAACCATTGCCAGACCAAGCCCGGTGCCTTTTTTTTCGCCTTCCTGCTTGGTCGTAAAAAATGGTTCAAAAATTCTGGTTTTGAGGTTTTCATCAATACCGTGCCCGGTATCAGACACAACGAACTCGACAAATCTATCACCGGCAAGTTCTGGATATTGCCCCATATTGAGGTCTTCTCGCTGCAGATTTCTGGTTGAAACTGTAATGGTGCCACGGCCGCTGATCGCCTCGCGGGCATTGACACAAAGATTCATCGCAACCTGAGTTATCTGGGCCGGATCAGCCTCAATCTGCCACAATTCAGCCATAAGAGAAGTTTTAACTTCTATTTCGTCAGCTTTATCTATACTGCCACTTATCAGAGCCACAACGTTGGTGGCAATTTCGTTCAGTGAAACCGGTTCAACAATTTTTTTGCCGCGCCGGCCGAACGCGAGCAGTTTAGCGGTAAGATCTCCGGCCTTTTTGCCGCAACTGATAATATTCTGCAGAAACAGAATGTTTTCCTGGTCTTTTTCTTTGCGCAGCATCAGCGTTGAAAAACCCATGATGCCGCAGAGCATGTTGTTAAAATCGTGCGCAATACCTGCGGCAAGGTTGCCGATCGAATCCATTTTTTGAGCTTCGATCAGCTTTTCTTCTGATTTGCGGCGAAACGAAATATCACGGGCAACCGCAATAAAATAAAATTCATTTTCAAAACTGACCTTCTTCAGCTTTATTTCAAAGGGAATTTCTTCACCTTTTCTGGTAATCAGATCAACCTCGACTGTCAGTTCGTCCTTTTCAGAGCGGCCGGCGGCAGCAAAAAAGTCTTCGATCGAGCGGCGATGAGTAGGTTCAATCAGGTCGACAAAGCTTTTGCCGATGCCTTCGTCGGCCTGCTGGAAAAACATGTTACGCCCGGTAATACCAGACTCGATGAGTCGGCCTTCCGGGAAGCTGAGCATGAAAAAACAGTCGTTGCTCTGATCGAGAATGGCGCGAAACCGCTCAAGCTCTTTGAGCTTTTTCATCAGCTCAGGGTAGTAGCTTTTCTTGTGCGAACGCTCGCCCAGTCCGATGATTCTTGAGCGCAGACTGTTTCTGTCGTTATCAGAGGGCTCGCTCATAAATCCCTTTCAGGTCATCAAGACTCAATTCTTTCGGGTTGGTCACCAGGCAGGCATCTTTAAGGGCATTGTCAGCTAGAATAGCGATATCTGAAACAGTTACACCCAGTTCAGACAGGTTTCTGCTGATTCCGGCGGCTTTCTTGAATGTGTGAATTGCATTGCACAGAGAATCACGATCGGCAAACGGGTCGCCAGTAATACCGGCACCGAAGATCCGCCCTATCTGCCTGAATTTTTCAGGGCTCGCAGCGAAATTAAAATAAATCACGTGATCGAGCAGAATGGCATTGGCTTCGCCGTGCGGAGCATCGACATATCCGCCGAGACTGTGAGCCAGCGCATGCACAGCGCCAAGACTTGCATTTGAAAATGCCAGACCGGCATAAAGGCTGGCCAGCATCATTTTAGTGCGGTATTCAAGGTTGTGCGGAAACTCAATTGCGGGTATCAGGTTTTGCTGAATGAGCTTGATCGCTTCGAGAGCATGCAGATCAGTAATCGGTGATGAAGCATTTGAAACATAAGCCTCGATTGCGTGCACCAGAGCATCCATACCGGTGAAACAGGTCAGATCATGGCTCATGGTAACAGTTACCCGCGGGTCGATCAGGGCGAGATCGGGCACGACCATTTTCGAAACGATCGCGATTTTTACCCGTCGCCTGGTATCAGAAATTATCGCAAACTGAGAAACATCGGCAGAAGCGCCGGAGGTTGAAGGAATACAGATCAGGGGTGCACAGGGCAGTGGCACTTCGTCAACACCCTCATAATCGAGAATATGCCCGCCATTGGCCGCGACAATACCGATGCCTTTGGCGCAATCGAGCGGACTGCCGCCACCGACAGCAATTATTGAGTTACAGCTCTCTCTGATGAAAACTTCGGCGCCGGCCATTACCTGAGTTTCGCGCGGATTAGGGCTGACATCAGAAAAGACATGCCACGGAATGCCCTCTTCTTTAAGGCACTTTTCGACATCATCAACCCAGCCTGCCGCGATCAGACCGGGATCAGTGACAATCAGCACCTTTTCAGCGCCGAGATTGGCGGCATAACGGCCGATCAGATTGCGGGCATCAATACCAAAAATGAATTCTGGCGCCACAAATTTGCGCAATTCGTGTACATTCTGCATCAGCCGTCTCCTCTTCGATCATTTCTGACTGGCTGCTTTGAATCTTCTATTTTTATTTTATCAGAACAACCGAATACGGGCAAACTTCAGCATGATTAAAAAATCGAAACGCTTTAGCGCCAAATTAAAACCAGTTTACACAGGCTTTGCCGACCTGACTGGCATTAAACAGCCATCACGAATCAGAAAGGCGCTGCTGAAAAAATTCGAGAAATCTTGCCACATGCAGGCCATCGGCAAGCCCGTGGTGCACCTGAATGGCGACCGGCAACAACAGTTTGCCATCATCTTCGTAAGTTCTGCCGAAGGTTATTCTTGGCACAGAATCGCTTGAATTGATGGGTTTGGCAAAAGTGAGACCGGAAAAGCGATGCCAGGGGATGCTTGAATAATAAACCTGATCAGCCCGATAATCATTTTCGAGGCACATGCCGGTGGTTGCCATGACCTTGTCAACTTGAGCCGAGGCATTTCTGGCAAACTCGGCAAAATCGTCGACGAATTCCATGAAACAGCAACCAAAGGTTTCATCGGGGCGCAGAACCGTCGTCGAAGCATGCACCCGGTCATAACACACCACTTCTTTGTCTACAATCCGCATTCGCAATTCTTCAACCTGATTAAGGGCCTGAAGCGACCGGTGCAGATAACTGAGAAAAAACGACTGGCCCTTATGTTTGCTGTTCCAGTAGGTTTTGCTGCAGTCGAGCGCGGTCGTAATGCTCCAGTAAGGGTCGGCAAGACTGCAGAAATGCTGGTAGTGCTCGCGTCTTTTCCAGGTTGTCAGATCGATTGTGTGCATTGACGAACTCTTGCAATAGAATGTCTGATTCTACCTCAATTCCGCGCCATTGGCAAAATTCAGAAGTCTGAAACAGGCAAAAAGTCGTGTTAGAATTGTTTCATTCAGATTTTTACGGGAGTCGAATCGTTTATGACAAGAATCATGCTGCTCGCTTTTATGCTTGTGTGCTCACTGGTCGCCGGGGAAAATGCCGCGCCGCTCGTCAATCTTAAAAGCATGCGCGACCGAAACGAAGTTGAGCGCCTGATCATAGAAGCGAAGGAAATGTCACCACAACGACGCATCGAATTCATCTCAAAATACCTGCTCGGCCGCAAATATCACCCCGAAACCAGAACCAGAATCAAAAAGCAGCACACACCAGAACAGACAAAAAAAGAGGCAGCCAACGAAAAACCGCTGCCAGTAGAATTTTTGAGATCGAGCCTGACCTATCTCGACTGCATGACATATGTCGAACATGTTCTTGCCATGGCAGCCTGTCAAAAAGCTTCTTACAGAGAGTTTCTGCAGCGACTCATCGACGTGATGTTCGATGCCGGCGGCAGACCGCTGATGAATCATCAGCGCAACCACTTCACTTCGCACTGGGGAGTCGTAAACGAACGCAAAGGCTATCTGACCGACGTTGCCAGACATCACCCGAAAGCTGTGAGCCGCGGCCTCTATCTCAACCGGGTCGGCAATAATCGCACCTATTACATTGAAGATCGCTTCATGATTGCCGCAGAACCCAGCCTGATGTGGTATTTTCCGGTGACAGCGGTGCTCGACGGTTCGGCAGGGCTTCAGTCTGGCGATATCGTGGCCATGGTCACCGACAAGGAAGGCCTCGACGTCACCCACATGGGTTTTTATATCGAGCAGAACCAGAAACGCTGGCTTCGCCACGCTTCACTCAAACTCAACCGGGTCACCGATCAGGATCTCGTCGAATACCTGCGCGACGGCAAACACATCAAAGGCCTGATGGCGTTTCGGCCAGTATTGCAGGCAGCACCGCCGGCCGCTTACCGTTTTCACAACCTTGCAGAATAACCTGCATACTATGGACACGCCTTCATGCTATAATTGCCACGAAATTCATACCATTAAGACCCGGAGACACAGATGCGCCGTCTGCCACATCTTTTTGACCAGAATCGTCGTTGGGCCGAAGAAATAAAGAAACAGAATTCTGATTTTTTTAAAGAGCTTTCGCGACAGCAGAACCCGGAATACCTCTGGATAGGCTGTTCAGACAGCCGGGTACCCGCCAACCAGATTATCGGCCTGCCGCCTGGAGCGATTTTCGTTCACCGCAACATTGCCAATGTCGTCGTTCACACTGATTTAAACTGCCTTTCGGTCATACAGTATGCAATCGACGTGCTTAAAATCAAACATATAATTGTCTGTGGTCATTATGGCTGCGGCGGCATCAGAGCCGCAATGGAAAACCGTGAGCACGGCCTCATCGACAGCTGGCTGCGACACATCAAAGACGTTTACCGCTATCATCAGGCAAAAATCGATGCCCTGCCAACCGAAGCCGAGCGCATCAGACTTCTCTGTGAACTGAATGTCGTCGAGCAGGTTGCCAACATCTGCCACACGACCATTGTACAAAGCGCCTGGAAAAATGGGCAGGAACTTGCCGTTCATGGTTGGATATACAGCCTTGAAGACGGCATTCTGCATGATCTCGGGGTCTGCGTTTCGAGCCCCGAAGAAATTTCAGACACGCACCGCCTGAAAATCTGATAACAACCTGATGAGCACGATCAAATGCCAGTCTTCTGCTTTTTTTCTGAGACCTTAAACTTTCGGGCTTTTTACAGGTATACTTAGTGAAATATCTCATTCGCGGAGTCTAATTCATGAAAAAAAGTTTCAGCCGCCTGATAAATACTGCCGCGCTTGCCATAATTCTGGCTGCAGGCTTTTCAACCAATGCTGCCGCCCAGACAAACCAGCAGAACAACCCTTTTCAGGTCAACAATGTCTACATTTCAGCAGGTAAGAGCTTCGACATCAGTCAGATAAACGCCAGCGCCGCTATTGATCTTACTGAAGAAGAGCAGAAATTTCTCGACATGCAGCTTTTGCCGTATTATTACCCGGTTCTCAAAAGATGCGCCGAAGGCAAAGAACCCTTCACCGGCAAAGACGGCGGGCTGACGGCGGCCAAGAATCTCTGCAAAAGCTTCTATCCGCAGGGCAAAGACAATTACTCACGCGATTTTGGCAACCCGGTCAGAATGCTCGACTGGGCCAAACGCTGGTATAAAGACGAAAAAATGGTCAAAATGGTTACCGCAACGAAACGCGGCGACATTTTCCTTAACGGCCCCAAAGACAAAGAGGCAATCGACAAGAATTTCATCTGCCTGATGACCAAAGGCCCCTATTATCACGCGACAATGGTAGTGGACAGTGTGCCGCCGATCATCATCGAAGCGGTCGGCATTACTGCCAACAAATCGGACACGACCAGCGACAAGGTGCGCATGAGCACCTGGTATGAAGAAATCGGCAACTGGAGCAATTATCGCCTTGTCAGACCTACTCATGGCCTGCCGGCGTCACAGGCTAACGCCATCATCGAAAAAGCGGTAGGCTACGCCGAAGCACAGCTTGGCAAGCCTTACGACTATTCATTTTCGAACAGTGACGGTGACCGCGCCTTTTACTGCAGCGAGCTTGTCAGCAAGGCATATTTCGACGGCGCCGGTTTCAAAGGCAATATTGCCACCAAGAATCCAGAACGCGACAAAATCATCGTGGCTCTGAATTCTGTAATCGACGGGCTCGAACCGAAAAACAAATACCAGCTGGCCGACAAGGTGATGAATTTTGCGATTACCTACAGTCAAAGCCCCGATATAAACAAACTGCAGGAATTCATCATCAACGATCTGGTTCCTGACTGCAAAACGCTCGACAAGGCTTTCCCGGGCCCCGAAGGGCGCGCAAAACTGAATAAGGTATTCAATAAAATCAAGAGTAATGAAGGTTTCAAAAGCTTTACCGCCGCCAACAAGTCATACGAAGACGACAAAAAAGCCGGCAAATTCAATGCCGGCTGGGGTATCGGCAAGCTGCGCGAACTGAAGAGCAAGGCCAATGTCGGGCTGTCGCTGCTGAAAGATATCGACAGGCTCGGCAAAGAAACCGGCGCCAGTCGCAAGGATCTGACCATGGTTCTGATGAAGATTTTTATACCCGTGTATAAGAACCTCGGCACTTTTGGTGAAGTACTCGGCGGCATGGACAAAACCAAACAGGTCAACCTGCCGGAAGGCGTTAAAACTGTAATTAAAATCGTCGACTGGGGCGTCAGCAAACGTGAAAGCGTCAAAAACTGGCCCATCATCGGCGGCACCCTTGCCAAGCTCATGCCCGGCAACGGCGACGGCAAGATCTTTACCGATCTAACAAGCCCAAGCGACCTGGCTCAGGCCAGCCCCGGCTTCACCATCGACTACCCCTGAGACAAAACCGGGCACATCAAGCCGACCTTAACGAACAAGACCCCGCACTGATGCGGGGTCTTGTGTTTTATGCAGCTGTTTTAACTTATCTGCGGCGACCGATAAAAAGCCGCAGAGGCAGATGAATTCTTTGTTTCCATGAGGCTTCAGAATGACTGCCGCCCGGAAATTCTTTATAAACAAGACCTTTGAAGGTCGGGCATTGCTGTTTAACCGTTTCAGCAAGTTGACGACTGAAATTCAACGCCTCTTCGCCCTCACGAGTGCCCATGTCAGTCCAGATTTTACCCTGCCACGACTCAAGGCCGTTCTGCAGCAGCCATGCAATAATACCGCCTTCAGCCCACCAGATCGAAGGTGACATCGCAATAATCCCCGAGAACACTTCAGGCCGCGAAACTCCGATATAAAGCGATATCAGGCCACCAAGTGAAGAGCCACCGACAAATGTATTGCGCCGGTCTTTAAGAGTTCTGAAACTGCGATCGATCAATGGCTTGAGCTCTTCGACGAGAAAGCGCGCATATTTTTCACCATTGCCGCCTTTGTGTTTCGGGTCTGGAAATGGCGTGTATTCACTCATACGGTCTGCGGTATTGCCGATAGCGACAACGATTGCTTCATCGAGCTCGCCGCGGGCAATGCCTTCGTCCATAGCCTCATCGATGCCCCAGTCGACGCCGCCAAAAGATGTACCCGGATCGAACAGATTACCACCGTCGTGCATATAGATAACCGGGTAGCGGCAGTCTGAACTGTCAGGTTTGTCATAAGAAGGCGGCAGCCAGACGATTACATCACGCGCCGGTGTCAGAAACGCCGACTTGACCTGGCGAAGAATTTTATAGTTACCGGTTATCATCGGCGAGTGGTTTGCAGCACCGCTGCCAGCCTGGTCAGCCCATGCCTCGACCACAGCACGTTCTACCATTGCATCGCCCTTAATCTGCAGCCTGCGGTTCGGCCTTTCGAGACCCTGAGCCGTCTTTTCGACGGTAGCGAAACTGCCGCGGGTAAACTTGAATTCAAGCATGGTTCCATCGGGAATTTCGCCGTGGAACTGATGCAGCCCGGGGCCGGTTTCCTGCAGAGGCACGCCGGCACCCGACCAGTCAGAAAGAAGTTCGTGACTGCCGGTAATACAAACCTTCTCGCCATCCGGGGTAGTGGCCGGAACATTGACAACAACAGTCAACTGCGTTGCCATCGAGGCTGAAGACGACATGACCAGGAGCGCAAACACCAGGTGTTTCAGGTTCCTTATCATCCAAGTTTTCCTTATTGAACAATCACTGTGTGGCATCGAGAATAAAGCTCTCAACACGCTTCAGAAGCTTCGCAGCGTTTTCGTCACTGTCATGCACCACGCGATACTTGAGAGCGTCACGCATTGGTTTGAGGTTACCGGAAACAGACAAAATGAACGGGCGCCAGCGTTTCGTGAAGCTCTCGATTTTGGCAATCGCCATTTCAGCCCGTTGGTATTCACCATTGCTGATTCCATCGCAGACGATCTTCTGAACCTTGTTTACCACCATTCTGAAAATATTGGCCTGATTCTTCTGCTGCGTTGAATTCAGGCTTCCCTTCATGGCTTCGAGAGAATTATGCAGAAGCTGCGTATAATCGAGAAGACGGGTGAAATCTTCGATCTTTTCGGGGTTGAAAACCCAGACAGTCGGATTGTTGCGCAGGTTCACGAACTTGTCGGGCCCACCACGTTCTGAAACAGAGACCAGAACCGCATATTTCCCGGCAATTTCGGGGGCGGGGATCTGGTTAAAACGCAGAGAGAGGCTCGATTTTGCCCCATTACCCTGAAGATCAGCGGTTTCTAGAATAAAACCGTTGCTGAAAAATCTGATTTTTTCTTCTTCGGTGGTATTGCGGTTGCCACGCAACACTTCGACTGCACCGCGACCAAGTCCTTCTACCTTCCAGCGGGCCGGGTATTCAACCTTGATCTGTTCGATATCACGACCATTGGCAAAAATATGCATTTCACCCATAGAGATTGGCGCGCCGGCAAAAGGCAGATCGGCAATCTGCATGAATGCGGCTGCATCGCTGAATTTTCCGAAATATGCGGCGAATTCTTCGCGAAACATGCCGGCAATTTTTTTCGAGTGCAGAACCATGATATTTTCATCATTGGCACGGTTCCCGTTGGTAGAAGCATTCTCTGAGCCTAGAACCACGCAAGGATCTTTGCCACTGGAGTCGACCACAAAAACTTTGTGGTGAAACTTGCCCTCGTCCGGGTAGATTCTGACCGGAATTCCAACTTCAGTCAGATGCGAAAATTCGCCGAATGGGCCGGTACTGCGATAGAGCATGCGATCGAAAATGCCCCTGACATCGCAGCCCTGCTTGAATTTTTTAATCAGCAGATCGCGAAGATCGTCGGCAGTAAAGGCGAACTGCATGAAGAAAACTTCTTTTTCGGCCTGCGAAATGGCCTCGGCAATACGGGCATTCGGGTTGTCTTCAGGGGCAAAAAACACTTCGATATCGGTATCGTCGACCTTGACCATCTGGCGTTCAGCATGCGGCGGTGAGCCCGGGCCAAATGAACGGTCGAAAAACATCTCGTTGAATTCGGCTGAATAAATAGCGGCAAGTTCTTTCGACTTTACCTGAATGGCGTTGTTCGGGTTTCTGTAACTGCAGGTATCGGTGAGGTTGAAACTGCCGGTCCAGACAGATTCACCATCGCGAATGCCAAATTTGTTGTGCATCAGACTTGAGCGGTTGTTGTCATCGACAATTTCAACGCCGGCGGCAAGAAGTCTGGCAATAAAAGGGTTGAGTTCAGGCTGTGCCGGCTGAGTGCCATTGCGGCGCGCCATGGCTTTTATCGGGTGCGGAGTCAGTGAGTCAACGTCATCTTCGGTGGCCGGATCAGGCGGCAGAAAGTAGTAGTTGTTATCGACGACCAGTTTAACGTCAACGCCGCGCTTCTTCGCGCGAATAAAGGCATCGACAACCGAGTCGAGACGAATTTCGAAAAAAGCCCCGTGCAGAGTCTTTCTGGCCCCGTCGACGAATTTGATAAATTCAGTATCCAGGCCGATTTCGCCCGGTTTCGAAGGACCAAAACCGATGCTGATATTTGGCGAAATCTGAGTCATCGGCCTGGCCAGAATATCAGAAGGAATAAAACAGCCTGCAACCGCCAGTGAAAGAGCAAGAAAACATCTGCGCATAAAAGCCTCCGCCCCAGAATACTGCCTGAGCTATTAATTATAATGACTGGGAGAAATTGCGCAATCCACAGCCGAAAGAAGCATGGTAAAAGCATCAATTCATGGGTTCCGGTTCAACGCCACGAATGACGTTGACATTATCAGCGCTTTACCCGGCCGAGAGTGGCATCTAAGAATGCTTATCCGGGAATCTTAACGGCCACCATCGTCAGATCGTCGAAAAAAGGTCCCGGAACGACGAAGCGGCGATAATCCTCAAGCAGTGCCTCGACAAACCGCCGGGCGTCATGATCGGCAAGACGCTCGACGCAGCGCATCAGTTCGACCTCGCCAAACGACTCTTTGGCGGCATTACGACCATCCCAGAGGCCATCAGAATAGAATAAAAACATATCGCCCGGAGCGAAAGGCAGGCAACTCTGATCGAAAGGCCGTTTGAACGGCAGACCTACCGGGCCGCCATTTCCCTTAACTTCGCGCCAGGATTTTTCTGCAGCAGAGTAGCAGAGAATCGGCGCATGCCCGGCGTCGACGAAGCTTATCAGCCGCTGCGATATATCAAAGCTGGCATACATCATGGTGATGAACTTTTGCACCTGATTCAACCCGTTTTCCATTGCCTGCCGGAAAGAGTTCATTATTTTTGCCGGCTCGAGATCACGAGTTTCGTCACACAACGAGAGCCGCCAGAGCACCCGCGCCAGCTGATTGCGAGCCCCGGCACCGACCATGGCCGCATGCAGCCCCTTGCCCATGACATCGCCGACCACCAGATCCAGGCGATTGTCATTGAACCTGAAAAAATCGATGAAATCACCGTCGACGTCTTTTGATGGCACGGTAACCGCCGCAATATCGAGCCCGTTAACTTCGGCCGGCACTTTTTCCATCAGCAGTGTATTTTGAATTTCACCGGCAATGACGAGTTCCTGCTGATGCGCCTCTTTTTCGAGCTGCTGCAGGCGATACTGCCGGTAGGCCTCGTGCAGCGAGCGATTCAGCTGTTCGAGCGGGCAGGGTTTGGTAATAAAACGAAAAATATTGCCCTCATTCACCGCTTTGGTAGCAATATGAAAGTCGCCTTCGCCGGTCAGCATCATACGCACGCTTTCTGGCGAGAGAGCAATGGTTTTTGCAAGAAAGGCAATGCCATCCATGTGCGGCATGTTGAAATCAGCAACGATAACGGGAAACGGGCCATGCTGGTCGACAGCCTGCAGGGCCTCTTCACCACTCAGGGCAGTTACCAGTTCCCAGTCTTTGCGCAGCCCGCGGCTGTAAGAATGAATGATATTGGGTTCGTCATCAACAAAAAGAACTTTTGGTTTCATCAGACTGCTTCCCTGTTACTTTCATTATAGAGAACCACGGCCCGCTTTTTCCAGCTGTCGAAAAGCTTTTTGACGTTTTGGTCAGCGGCTATCCCGGGGTCGATAGCAGCTGTTTCACCGGCAGCCAGACATAAAAAGGCATTTGCCAGGTGAGTAGCGACCAGTACGGTTGATTTTTCGAGTTTCAGCTGGCCGGGCCGATGATGACAGGCAACCGCTTCGACAACCGGATCAGGCAGGCCCCAGAGACCCAGAAGGTAAGCGCCGATCTCTGCATGTGAGGTGCCAAAAGTCCTATACTCGGCTTCAGAAAATTCTTTTTCAGAACTGCCGGAAAGCGGCTGCAGAACCCGGCTGAAATAACGCGGGTGATCGAGCAGCAGCAGTTTGCCGACATCGTGCAGCATGCCGGCGAGAAAAGCGTCTTCCTGAACACTGGGCGGCGAGTTAAGATTGGTAGCGATTTCTCGGCTCAATCTCGCCGTCAGAGAGCTGTGCAGCCAGAGCTTATCGAGTGACAGGCCGGGCATGATGATATCGGGTGCAGCAAAGAAGAGCTTCACATAGCAGACGAGCGATTTGATAACGTTGATGCCGAGAAGAACCACTGCAGTCTGCGGGTTGGAAACCTGGCGCGGCAGGCCAAAAAACGCTGAATTAACCAGATGCAGAACCCGGCCGGTCATCGACACATCGCGTGCGATTATTTCGCCAATCTCGCTGAGTGATATCAATGGCGATTCGACTGCCCTTACCAGCTCGTGATAAAGCTGCGGCAGGCTTGGCAGATAGGGAATACCGCCGATAATTTCGAGAAGTTCACGGCTGTTGAGCAGACGCCGCAGGCTGCCGGCCTTCTCGATCTGTTCGAGCAGAACCTCACCCTTGCAGGGCTTTGCGAGAAAGCGATGTGCTGACTGCGTCGATCTGAGTATGACTTCGGACTCCCCGTCTGGCTCACTCGAAAGCACGATGCGAATAACCTCGGGATAAGCCATCTGCACGGCCTTAAGAAGATCTGAACCGTCTTCAAGTTTCATATTCAGCTCTGAAACAACGACTTCAGGGCGGTACATCGTAATTTTACTCATGGCTTCACGTGCTGAAACGGCAAAAAGCAGGTTCCAGTCAGGCCTCAGAGCTCTAATCATGCGCCGATGTCCATCATGGACCTTTTGATCAGGATCGGCGAACAGAATACTGTATGATTTCACGCTTCCTCCGAGGTTTTACAGATCTTTTTCATTGCGCCGGTGCGGCAGAAGAATTCTGAAGGTTACACCGCGCTGCAGCTCTGAATTAACGATTATTTCACCGCCATGTGCCTCTTCGACAATTTTTCTGACAAGGCTCAGGCCAAGCCCGGTGCCTTTTCCCGCCGGCTTGGTGGTAAAATGCGGCTCAAAGATTCTTGTCAGGTTTTCTGGCGTTATACCGGGGCCGTCATCGGCAATTTCGATTTCAATACGGTCGCCGGCGGCACGACTGCTGATTCTGATGCTACCGCGGCGGTAGACGCCTGCAGCAATTTTCTCACCGATGGCCTGGGCAGAATTGACAATCAGGTTGAGCAGAACCTGATGCAGTTCGTCGCGTGATCCGTAAATATATGGCAGATCTCTGGCAAGGTCTAACTGCAGATCTGCCAGACGTTTCCATTCATAGCGTGAGATGATGCAGACCGTATCGATACATTTATTTACGTCTACCAGAGTGAATTCATGCAGCGAAGGGTGCGAAAAATCCTTCAATGCCAGCACCAGTCGCGAAACCATGTCTATGCCTTCGAGAGACTGCTTCAGAGCATCAGCAAGTTCGGCCTGCAGATATTCAGGCTCGCTTTCAGATTCGATTTCGTTGAGCTCCTGCCAGTCGTGAGCTGATGGCACCCCTCCGGCTCTGACAGTTTCGAGAAGTTTTTTATAAATATTGATCAGCCTGATCAGGTCATTGAAAGAGGACTTCATGAAAGTCAGGTTGTTTTCAAGATAATGCATCGGAGTATTGATCTCGTGCGTAATGCCAGAAATCAGTGCCCCGAGCATTTCAAGCTTCTTCTCTTCTGCTCCGGCATTCGTATCGGCAACCGACGGTGCTGCCATCTGCTGTTGTTCAGCCATTATCAACCTCGATCGCGAGCTTGGCGAAAAATTCATTCGAGGTGATTATAACATGCAAAGAGATCGCAGGTTTCCGGCATATTTTCGGCCACAGATAAACAGGTGAAAACTGAGGCAGCCTTTAAAATCTGCTTTGATTTTGCAGAGTTCACTAATAAGGCACGTGGCAAAACTATTCAGAGGGCTTTTGTGCAGAAGAGCCTGTCTGATGACCGATGTATTCAGGATATAATCGCAGAAGCAGCAGTTATATGAGTCTGAAAAAAGCTTTTTGCATAACCCACAGGGCCGGCGGCAAATTAAACAGCCGGAATTTTAATCACAGGGTTTTTATTGTCGCGAATTTTGAGCATTGCCAAGAGCCCGACGACGGCGCGGCCTGATTGATGAGAACTTCAGTGGCAGTTGAAATTGGCAGACAACCGGGTACATTATTAAACATGTGGATACTTTAAATTATATTGAGGGGGAAACAATGAAAAAAGTTCTGTTCGTACTGTTTGCTTTCTGTCTGCTTCTCGTGCCCGGCGCTTTTGCCGGCACCTACACGCTCGACAATTATGCCGTGCATCTTCAGGGCGACACTGGCATCGGCAACACTTTCTGGCTCGAGTCACAGGTCAAGATCAGGTTCAACCACCTGCGCGTCAGCTGGGATAAAGCCGGCACCATGGGCCGTCTGCGCTATGACATAACCTGTCTCGATGGCAGAGCCGTTCTGCAGAACGTAAAATATATCGACGACGCTCTCAACAATACCGAGCAGGTGCGCTGGGAACAGTCACCGACCGGCCTGAATCGAGATTTTTCGTATCTTGTGGACAGTACCAGACTGAAACGCAACAACACGGTTAAATTCAACCACAATCTCGATATTGCCCCGGCCAATGTCAGGAATGCAAAAGTTGAATTTCATATTCATGCCAGCGGCAGAAATTATATCGTCACCTGGGAACCCTTCACTCAGAAGGTTTATACCTCCTGGAACCGCCTGAAATAATACTATCAGAAACAGTCCGACGGTGGCCGGCCCATACAGATGGGCCGGCCACCTGCTTTTCACCGATCTGTCGCAGCGTTTCTCATCTCCGGTCATCTGTGGCTCGAAGACATCAGCGTCTATCCTGAGCCTGTTTTCGTCTTTTATCCTTGAGCAAAATTTTCTGGCAGATGTTGACGAATTTCCGGCACACTTTCGTAAACGCAGCATTTTCAACAAAAAAACATCAGCTCGAACGCTTTATCATTAGCGAATCGGCGCCTGCTGCAATGCAAAAATCAATCATGGCACGCAAATTGCTTTATGCTGGCGCGCGCCGAAAAACCAGAGTTTTACGGCCGGTATTACTGGCGGTTCAAAGGCCAATGCAGGCCCTGCCAGAGCAAATAAAGAGGTAAAGGTTCATGAAACGCAATTTCTCAAAAGTTCTCTGTCTGGTATTGCTCTGCTCTTTTGTTTTTTCTTCACTGCCGCAGCTTTTTGCCGGCTACTACAACCAGAACGATCTCGTCAACGCCATTTATTCAGATCTCAACAGTGCCTGCAACATAGTTGCCAGCGGCCGGGCCTACACTGAAATACAGAATGCCAGACCATATCTGAAGCATGCTCAGAGACTTATGAAAAAACAGGGAGTGGCACACTGCTTTGATCACCGTCTTGACCGCGTCATCGACAACGCCAAAATGGAAATCCTCTGGAACAACCGCCATGAAGCGCTGCAGCGCATCAACCTGGCAATGCGCCTGGTTGAGAACTGCAATGTCAACACCTGTTCACAAAACAATAGCTACCACAACGGTTATCACAACGGGCGCTCAGCCGGTAGAACCGCAGCCGGCGCCGTAATTGCCGCCCCGGTCGCAGTCGGGCTCGGCGCTCTGTTTGTAAACATCTTCAGAAATTTTAACTGGGGGCAGGTAAGCGGCACTCCGACCCGCGTCAGAATGCCGAACATACCCACTTCCGTAATTCCTATGCGCTGAGGCTGCCAGCCGACCAGGCCTGCAGCTTGCGCCATCCCTTCTCGACAATTGCCGACCAGAGATCTTTCTCGGGTTGGCAATTGTTTTCAAGGTAGGTTTTAACCAGTATCGACATTGCAAACTTCTCACGATCGGCCAATGCAAGGCTGGCCGGAGCCATTGCCAGCTGCGCCGCAAAGTCGGTTTCGCTGGCACCGATAAGAGCAAGAAGCTTTTCAGAGCGCTTAAATAAGCCATCTGAGCCGGCAAAGACAAGAATTTCAACAATACAATCTTCTTTACCGGCTGGGGCCGCCAGAACATAGGGCAGCTCGATCGCAGGCTCTTCAATAGAACCGATACCCGAAGGAATCTCACGCTTGCTCAGCTCAGAATAGCATTCATCGATATCCTCAGAAACATTATAGAGAATTTTAGAAACCGGAGCGGCAGCACGGACAGCACCCGACTTACTGAAAAGATTAAGACATTTTGCAAAAATACCGCTGCCAGTAGACACGGCACTCATAAAGTCGCGACCTGCCGGAACCATTACCGGAATTCGCCGCAATTCAACCCGACCATCGTTCTTTTCGCTGGCGGTGCGTTCTTCCACACCAACAAAGCTGGTTTTTGAGCAGATAATTCCGTATTCTTTCGAAATCTCGATCATTTCTGAATCGGCATTTTTTGCCTTTTTGCGCTTCTGATGGCTCCCTGACCCGGCTTTTTCTTCGCCATTCTCAAGCATTTCGATGCGTTTCTGAGCCCACCAGAGAGCAGGAACGCTGCTGGCTGAAAGACTCAGAGCTTCGGCGGTAAAGGTCAGTTTCTTTGCCCCGCACATCGCCGACAATGTTACTTTCAGGCCGGCAGGCAATGGTTTACCAGATTCTGTTCTTGCGGCAAAGCGAATCGCTTCACCAGAAAACAGTCTGCCGAAAACCGAAGGTACGACTTCCAGCCCGCTGCACCCCCAGTCGGCTTCAATCTCTGAAAGGATCGGTGCCGCCAACCGCCTGAACTGGCGCAAAACCTTCAGCTCGATGCGTTCGCCCGGAAAAATAAATTCGGCGGCGCCACCGCTGCGATCGGCAACCCCGCGCACCAGTGATTCGCTGACGCCATTGCCGATACCAAATGAAAACACCCGACAACGCCCCCGGCTGCTGACAGCAAAATCAATGACTTCTTTTTCGTTGCCAACCTCACCGTCGGTAAACAGCAGCAGACTGGCAAACTCGGTCTGCAACCCCTGAACCGCCGCCTGCATGGCCGGCAGAATCTCGGTACCGCCCATATCAGCCCCGATGCCGGAAATGAGACGGGTAGCCTCTGCAAGCGTCTGATCACACAAAACCTGCGGTTTCTTGAAAAGACGTCTGAAGTTGCTGCCAAAACAGACAATCTGAAAATAATCGCCCTCATTCAGAGACCTGACACAAAGTTGCAGAGCATTAACAGCCTCTTTTATCGAATCACCCTGCATCGAACCCGAGCAGTCGACAACAAAAACGACTTCTTTGGGGGCACTCGCTTCTTCGGTCTCAAGCTCGGGAAAAAGCTCAACCAGCAGATGCTCACGACCATTGAAAACACAATGTGTGATACCGGGCTGAATTTTTTCGACAAGCGAAAAGGTGACCACAATATCTTTATCCGGCATTACCGAAGCCTGAGAAAGATGAACATCGGCTTCGTGCTGACCAAATTCCACTCTGATCGGGTGGCTGGGCGATTCCACCGTGCGCAGCGCTGAATTCTGCATTATCTTCAGATTAAAACTGAAACCATACGGAACCCGGGCGGCATAGTCAGGGGTGATTCTCTCCCATTCTGAGATTTCGGCAGCACTCGCAGCCGGGAAATATCTGGGCACAATTACCACGGGAAAAGAAACTCTTGCCCCGTCGGCCTGTGCTTCGAGCAGTTGAAACATGCCGAGCTGAATTTCGACCTGCTGACCTGGCAGAAGATTGCCGAGGCTCATGACAAAAAGATCTGGGCGTTCCTGGTCGAGCAGAAAGGCACCATCGCCCTCACTTATCGCTTCATCATACTTTTCGAAAGCTTTTTCGCGCTCTTCAGCAACCGCATTAATGACGCGATCACCGGTAAGTATTCTGAGAGAGCTCAGAGTAGCCCCGGCAGGCAACGGGAAGGAGAACACCGCTTCGATCGCTTTTTTCTCGTTATTGGTGAAGCGCTGAGTTACCTGCCAGTTTACTGAAAGGTTGTTCACCAGACCTTTTACGGCGACCGCCTGCAGCGGAACAAGTCTGTCATTAGTTTTATCGTGCAGCGAACAATAAACCTTACTCATCGGAAACCTCTCCTTGTGTTGAATTTGTGCCAAATAACCGGGAAATGAACTTCTGCAGTTTTCTCACTCTGGCCGGAGTTACCGGATAAATACCACCCTGTATGTTCAATTCAATACCCGGATTGACCTCGATGCGCACCCAGGTGGTCGGCAATGGGTAAACCGGTGTTTCAGGCGAATTCTGATCACGCAACTGCTCAGCTACTTTTTCGAGGCTTAGATTGTTCTCTTTGAGAGTTTTTATGCGCAGCAGATCGCGCAGATGCTCTTCAGTGTAATAATGGCCGCGACCAGCCCCCAGCGGCGGCGGCAGCAGACCATTCTGAATATAGAATCGGATGGTTCGGCGGCTGACGCCAGTTAACTCGGCGAGCTGCCCGATATTTATCTTTTTTTCTTCCATAACCAGAATATAATCATTTTTTCGACACCTGTCAATTAAACACTTACTGTCTTATTAATTCCAAACATGGCAGACTCTTGTTAAAAACCTTATAATCTAAATTAGAGTAAAAGACTTTTCATCGAGGACCCATGGTTAAAACTTATTTACCGAATCTGCGAAACAAAATCTGTTCAGACAAGGTACAATGAAAATTCTGGAATCATTCAAGGCACGGGTGTTTTTTCTGACGACAGCGCTGGTGCTGATCACCGCGTTGTCAATTTCAATATTTCAGCAGATTCAAATTGAAAAGCATACGGTAGATCTTGAACTCCAGAACGCCAGAAGCATGCTGCAACTTGCTGCCGCCCAGATCGAAAACCAGTATGACAGCTACATTTTTCATCGCGAAGCACTGACGAGTGAACGCAAACAGAATCTGCGCAGCATTATCGAAATTACCTGCCGCATGGCTGAGAGTTATCAGCAACAAATCGTCAATGGGCAGCTCGACGCAGAAACTGCACAACAGCGGTTTTTGCATCGAATAAGGCATTTCCGCTATGCCGGCGGCACCGGCTATCTCTGGGTAAATACCGCAGAAAAGCCGCATCCTCGTATTATTGCCCACCCGGTGATGCCAGAGCTTGAGGGCAAAAGAATGGACAGCAATGAGCCACTGTTCAACAATGCTCTGGGGCGCAAAGAAAACCTTTTCAAGGCCTTTGTCGATGCCTGTGCCGTGAATGGTGAAGGTTTCGTCGACTATCTCTGGCCAAAACCAACTGCCTCAGGAACCAGCGAAGTCAAAAGCAAACTGTCTTATGTCAAACTGTTCAGGCCATGGAACTGGATTATCGGCGCCGGCATCTACATGGACGACATCGAAACCGACAGCCAGCTGCGTATCAGGGCCATAATCAAAGAACTGAAAAAATCCTTCAGCAAGGTCAGAATTTCTGAGAACAGTTATCTTTTTCTTTTCGATTCCAACTTAAACATGCTCGTTCACCCAGACTATGAAGGCAAAGGCCCCGAAAGCTTTCAAAATCCAGATCAGGAAAAAGCGATTCTTAATCAGCTGATGCAGATTGCTGATCAGCCTGGTGAACTGCTCTCATACAGATGGCAAAAGCACGGCAACGACAGAAACAGACTTTTTGAAAAAAAGGCATACGCTTTTCATTTCAAGCCGCTCGACTGGTATGTGGTGGCTTCCGTCTACACAGATGAGCTTATGTACCCGCTCTATCGACTGCGCTGGAAAATTCTGCTGATCCTGGCCATGCTTCTTTCGCTGGCCTTACTGCTGGCATCAATACTGGCCGACAGCCTCAGCCGGCCACTACAGGAACTTGCGGCAGCGGCAACGCGTATTGAATCAGAAGGAATTGGTGCTATCGAGCTTCCCCAGAGCAGAATTAAAGAAATAAACAAGCTCGGTCGCTGTCTGAATTCAATGGTAACATCAATAAAATGCGCAATTGAAGACCGCGACCAGCTGTTTGAGGAAATAAAAAGCGAAGAAGAAAAGCACCGCACGACGCTGAACTCGATCGCCGACGCAGTAATTTCGACCGACACAAAAGGCTGTATCAAAAGCATGAACCCCGCCGCCGAAGAAATAACCGGCTGGAAACAGGAAGAAGCTCTTAACCGCGATATAAGCGAAGTTTATCAGGTCAACCCGGGCTCAACCCTCGAAAGATGCAAATCTGCCGTTCAGAAGGCGATTCAGAACACCAGACATTTCCGTACATCTGAAGACATTATCCTCATCAACAAAAATGGTGAAGAACATCATATTTCCGAACAGGCCTCCCTGATTCACGATGAAACCGGGAATCTGAAGGGTATGGTTGTTGTTTTCAGAAACATCACCGAAGAATACCTGATTCACCAGAAACTGAAAGAGGCTGAATGGAAATTCAACGCCCTCTTTGAAAACGGGCCGCTCGGGGTTGCTTACCATCGGATGCTCTACGATGAACAGGGAAACCCGGTTGATTACTATTTCATCGATGCGAACAGAAACTATGTGAATCTGACCGGCGTCGACCCGCGCGGAAAAACCGTCAGAGAGGCATTTCCGGGCATTGAAAACGACCCGTTCGACTGGATCGGCAATTATGGCAGGGTCGCCAGAACCGGCAAAGCCTTCAGATTCAGACAGCATCTGCCTCTGAATAACCGCTGGTATGAAGGGCTCGCTTTTCAGTATAAACCGGATCATTTCGTCGCCGCCTTTTTCGAAATTACCGAGCAGCGTAAGCTCGAACAACAGCTGCAGCAGGCACAAAAAATGGATGCCATCGGTAAGCTCGCCGGCGGCGTCGCTCATGATTTCAATAATGTTCTGGGCGGTATCATTGGCGCCGCCGAACTTCTTTCTCTGGAAGCCGGCAACAGCCAGAGACAGAAAAAATTTCTGAAGATCATTCTCGATTCTTCGCAACGAGCAACCGAACTGATCAAAAAACTACTTTCTTTTGGGCGCCAGAAGCCACTCAACACTGTTCCGGTCAATGTTCACACTGCGGTACAGGAAGCAGCGGCTCTGCTTGAGTGCAGTATTGACAAGAAAGTCAGAATTGAACTGAATCTGCAGGCGCCAAATTCGGTGGTCAACGGTGACCTTTCACAGCTGCAGACAGTCTTTATCAACCTCGGCATCAATGCCAGTCATGCCATGCCCGAAGGCGGGCTGCTGTCGTTCAACAGTTCGTGCATTCAGCTCGACGAGATCGCGGCACACGCGCACGAACTCGACCCCGGCCCCTATATAAAAGTTCAGGTGCGCGATACCGGCATCGGTATCAGTCCCGAAAACATTTCGCGTATTTTTGAGCCATTCTTCACCACCAAACCTTCAGGCAAGGGCACCGGCCTTGGGCTGGCTGTAAGTTTCGGTATAATCAGGCAACATCTCGGCGCCATTTCCGTCTACAGCGAACCAGGTAATGGTGCAGCTTTCAACATTCTTCTGCCGCTGTCGAATCTTCAGTGTCAAGAAGAAGACAAGACAGAAGCCATTCATAATGGCAGCGGCAGCATTCTCGTCATCGACGACGAAAAAATCATCAGAGAAACCGCTGCCGACGTTCTGAAACACTTCGGCTATGAGGTCATAACCGCGGCTTCGGCGGTTGAAGGCATCGAGGCATTCAAAGCCGCCCGGCAGAAAATCAAACTGGTGCTGCTCGACATGATCATGCCCGAAATCAACGGCCGCGAATGTTTCGAACAACTCAAAAGCATCTGCCCGGAAGTCAAGGTTGTTCTGGCATCAGGCTTTTCGAAAGAAGAAGACATCGATCTGATGAAGGAAAAAGGCCTGTGCGGCTTTATTCACAAGCCATACAGCCTGCGCGAACTCAGCGCCCTGCTCAACCGTATTTTTGCCTGACGGTTGGCTCCCGACAGCATTTTTTCCGACCCGGGTTTATCATTTTAGAAATGTGTGCTTTAATCATCCGATGATTTGTTCGGAGAGGTTCAGCATGAAAAACAGAATTGTTTCTCTGTTTATCGCCGCAATGATGCTTTTCACAGGCAAATGCGCATTCGCCGGCAAACCCGCAATAATAAATGCGGCAAGCGGGCTTAGCATGCGCGAAAAACCGGCGCGCAGCGCGAAATTGATTATAAAACTGCAACAGGGAACGAAAGTCGAGATAATCGACAAAAATGGCCCGGCCGAGCAGATAGAGGGCAAACGCAGCAACTGGTTTAAAATCGTCTCAGGCGGCCACACCGGCTGGGTATTCGGAGGCTTTATTCAGGAAACTCAGACAAAACCTGAACCCAGTAAACCTGCAATTACCGGCAAAAGCATTACCAGGCCGGCAATTGCAGAAGAAGACAATGGTACGGAGAATCCGCCTGCCGACCCAGATTTTGTCGACAATGAAGCAGAAACTGATGAAAAAACGGTTCTGCGCAAATTTTCGAAGAAAATAGCCAGAAAAGGCAAAACGCTCCGTCTGAACTGCACTGGTGACCGCAAAATTGAATTCACCAACGACGACAGTGGCGGTGAATCGCGGGTAATGTATTATTGCATTGATTACATTCAGCCAGAGGGGCTGTTTCTGATCCATGCCCAGCTGTATGAAGGATCTGAGCATTTTCTTGTCAGTGAAGCCACCGGAAAAACCTTCAACCTCGGTGATCGCCCGATCTTTTCGCCACAACGCAGCCGAATTGCGGTTGCCGGCCTTGATATTACCGCCGCCTATGATTTTAACGGCCTGAGAATCTTCAGAGTCGAAAAAGACGGGCTGCAGCTTGAATTCGAGCTTGAACCCGAAGGCTGGGGCCCCGAAAACTTCAAATGGGAATCCGAAACCGCCGCCACTTTCGCCAAACTCTGTATGAACGAAAAAGCTGAATTTCAAAGCACCCCGGCCCGGCTTGAATTGTCGGCAGAAAAACAGAAATGGCTGTTGTCAGATCACCTGACAAAGCCGACCACAGCAAAAGATCTGCCCGCTAAAAAGCGCAAATAAGACAAGCCTTTTCAGCCTGTTGTCGAAACTTTCGGGTCAACCGGCGTCTGAATCTCGCCGCTGGCATTGTAAGCAACTGTGCTGCGCTGTTTCTGACTACGGGCAAGCAATACCGCAGATTCACGGCGATAAGTGGCAATTTTTTCAAAAACACCACCCGGTTGCGCTTTTTCAGGGTCGATGCCATTTTTGACAAAATCATCGAGACCGGAAAAAACAAGCGAATTCGTTTTATCGATACCGGCTTTTACGTCTTCAGGCAGTTCGCCAAGAATTGCCCTTGCCTGGCGAAAGCCTTCATTCACAGCGCCACCGATGAAGTCGGCAAACTTCTGCCGCGAAGCCTCTGTTTCGCCTTCTGCCCTGAAAACCTCGCTCATTGAAAAGAAACTGGTTGCCACATCGAGAATACGGCGGGCAGTGTTTTCCGGAGAGAAATATTCCTGCAGGGCAGTAAGCTGATCTTCGTCACCAGTTTCTTCGGCGGCAGGGGTTTCACTGCCTTCCTGGGCCGGAGTGGTCGCCTCTTCGCCAGAAGCACGCTGCATAAACTCATAAGCAGACCGGAAAGAAAAGGTTTCCTGCGATGTTTCGAAGCCATTGGCCGAATTAACCGAGCGCAGCACCTGGTAATTCAACTCGAACTGTGACCTGGCCCAGATCACCTTGTTCCTGGCATCGCCCGAAAGGCCGAATTCATCAATATTCAAATTTTTAGAAGCAGCACCGCCAGAGGATTTATCAGCGTTACTGCCTTTAACAGAAGTTTTGCCGGGATTCGTTATCGAACCGGGTACAAGCTGAATCTTTTCAACCATAGCCGCCCCCTTTTTATCTTCCTCTTTAAAAAGTATCATATTTTTCAAAAAATCATAGCAGAAACGAACCGTCGCCCAGACTGTTTTGTGATAATATCGTTCGCAAAGCTTTATCGAACGAGGTACCCTGTGAAAAAATTCATGCTGCTCGCAGCAATGCTGATAACTGCCATAACCGCTTCAGCCCAGGAAATACCGGCTGGCCTGCTCTTTGTCGGTGTCGTCAACGAGTCTTCCGATATCTATCTGTGGCTGCCCGAGACGAATGGTGGCAGAACCGTCAACCTGTCAAATACCACGCAGAAAGAAGGCAACGCCTGCTGGTGGCCTCGTCAGGGGCTTATTCTTGCATCGAGAGAGCAGCAAAACGGCAACTATGGCCTGGTGGCACTCGACAGTCAGGGCAAGACCGTCTGGGAACTGAACGACCCGTTCGGCAGTCTCGGCTGGCCGGTTCCGTCACCATTCGATGATCGTATTCTCTGCGTCAGAGCTCTCAGTGATGGCTTCGTGCAGACCGGCGTCGTCAATTATCCCGACGGCGGCTTCGAGCCCTTCGAATTCGAAGGACTGGCCGGCGGCCAGCTGGCCTGGCTGAATCCCGACCTGATAATGCTGTCGCGGGTTACCAGTGAAGGTTTTACCATCAACCACCGCGAACTGAGCAGCGGCAATGAACAGACAATCGTCAGAGGCGGCCAGAACTGGCAGAGTCACGTAAACGCCTCGACCGGCCGCATGTTTTTCGTCAGGAGAGTCGGCCAGAACGGCAGTATTTTCGAGCTTTTCAAAGACGCCAGCAACCACTGGGAATACGAAAACATCACCAATGGTCGCATGTATGACTGGCAGCCCTCAACCAGTTCCGACGGCAACACCCTGATTTATCGCTCCCTCAGAGAGGGCCGTTTCGAAACCATCATTCGCGACCTGGCAACCGGCAGAGAAAAACAGATTGCCATGCCCGGCTTCGCGCAGATCTATTTCCCGACCATTCTCGACCGGGCAGTCTGCGCAACTCTGCAGCAGCAAACCCGCTGAGGACACTGACACAATGGACATCCCAAGAATATTCAACATCATGGAGAGTGCGCACCGCATTCATAACCCATTCTCACCTGACAAGTTCGCAACTCTCGGGGCGGCCCTGCGCCTGAAACCGGAAGACAGCGTTCTGGACCTTGGCAGCGGCTCGGGTGAAATGCTGTGCACCTGGGCCCGCGACTACGGGATTGTCGGCACAGGAATCGATATGAGCCAGTTGTTCAGCGAGCAGGCGAATCGCCGGGCTGAAGAACTGGGAGTCACTGATCGCGTCAAATTCATTCATGGGGATGCTGCAGGTTACGTTTCCGACTGTAAAGTCAACGTGGCCGCCTGCGTCGGTGCTACCTGGATTGCAGGAGGAGTCGCCGGCACCATCGAACTTCTTGCGCGCAGCCTGTGCAGCGGAGGAATCATCCTCATCGGCGAACCTTACTGGCGGCAATTGCCACCAACGGAGGATATCGCCAGGAAGTGTCTGGCTAACGCAATCTCTGACTTTCTTCCACTGCCTGAACTGCTCGCGTCTTTCAGCCGCCTGGGCTACGACGTTGTTGAAATGGTGCTGGCCAACCAGGACGGCTGGGACAGATACGAGGCAGCCAAATGGCTCACCATGCGCCGATGGCTTGAAGCCAATCCAGATGATGAAATGGCCAGAGAGGTGCAGGCTAAACTGGTTTCCGAGCCTGAACGCCACGCTGCTTATACACGCGAATATCTTGGCTGGGGAGTGTTCGCGCTGATGCCGCGGCTCTGCCTCAAAAAGCCTTAACCGGAATGCGATTGCCCTGCCCATGAATAGCATGGCTGGCTCAGACCGGGAAAAAGTATAAGTTTGCCCTGAGATGTGGTGAAAAAGTTTGCTTAATGGCGGTTTAACGGTATAATTCAGGGGTTCGTACACACCGACCGCCATTCATCACATAGAAACACCCGGGCGGTAGAGGCTAACTCAGGGAGAAACCCGGATGATTGAAAGTGGCTTTGCATTCGTTGCGGCACTGCTGTTCATTGCGGCGGTCATTGTGCAGCTCGACAAGAAATTTCGCACCTTTTTCGAATACGTGCCCGGCATCGTCGTGCTGTATTTTCTCGTGATGACACTGTCGACCCTCGGCTTCTGGAAACAGACCGAAGAAATAAATTTTTACTACAACCAGCTCAAAAACAACATTCTGCCGGCAATGATCTTTCTGATGCTGCTGCACTGTGACCTGAAGAAAATTCTCAAACTCGGGCCGCGCATGCTGCTGGGCTTTTTTTCAGCTTCATTCACGATCGCCACCGGCTTTATCGTCGTCTATTTTCTTTTCAAGGGCCATTTTGAACCGCACACCTGGAAAACCTTCGCGGCCCTGTGCGGCTCCTGGATGGGCGGCACCGGCAACATGGCCGCAATTCAGCTGGCACTCGGCGTCGCCGACTCGCAGATGGGCTACACCCTGATAATGGACTCAGTCAACTATGCAGTCTGGGTAATGCTGTTGCTCATGGCAGTGCCGTATGCCCGCCATTTCAACAACTGGACCAAAGCCGACACCAGCCAGATCGACGCGGTCGGCGCCAGTCTGATGAGCGAAAAAACCGACCAGCCGCTGCCAACCACTTTTCACGACCTGATTCTGCTGCTCGGCACCAGCTTCATGGTCGCCGCCGTTTCGCAATATGTCGCGCCGATGCTGCCAACCTCGTCATTCGTTTCGACCTACAGCTGGGTAGTTCTTATGGCGACCGCCGCCGGCATCGTTGCAGCCCTCACCCCGCTCGGCAAGACCTCGGGCATCTCGATGCTCGCCAGTCTGATGCTTTATCTGATCGTGGCGCTTATCGGTTCGCGTGCCAATTTTGCCGAGTTGTCGCAGGCGCCGTTCTACATTTTCTGCGGTTTTCTCATTCTGGTGATCCATGCGGTTCTTCTGGCGCTGATCGCGAGAATCTTCAAACTCGACCTGTTTACCTGCGGCGTCGCCAGCCTGGCCAACATTGGCGGCGTTGCCTCGGCACCGATTCTTGCCGCCGCCTACAGTGAAGTACTGGTGCCGGTCGGCGTTCTGATGTCGATGGTCGGTTACGTTATCGGCACCGGCGGCGGGCTGCTCGTCGGCAAAATTCTGTCAATGATCTGAGCAACGGAGCAAACTCGATGAAAACTCTTAAAACCCTGTTAAAAATATGTGTTCCGGTTCTGGCGCTTTTTGGCTGCTGCATCTCTGCTTCAGCCGAAGTATGCAGGCAAAGCGGCGAAAAGCATTTTGTGCAGTTTGAACTCAATATTCCCGGTGTCAGCGAAGAAATGCTCTATGCCTCATTCTGGCTTGAAGGCATCGCCAACCCCGATGCCGTTATCATGACCCCGGCGCAGATCGAACGCTACAATCGCCGCGGCTTCAAGGAATGTGAAGCTCTCAAAGACCTGCGCACCTACCCCGCTGTCATCAGCGGCGAAAAACTCAGGGAAATGATCGGCAAGGTCAGTGCCCGTCCGAAAAGTAAACGTTATCTCGCCGGCAATGAGGTTGGCGAAGAGTTCTACGCCGCCCTCGAAAAACAGCTGAATGTTGAAAAAATCGCCAATCTGACACCGGTCAGATTCGGCATTACCATCAAACGCACCGAAATGCGGGCTTTTCCGACCGCCGAACGGGTCTTCTCAGAACCAAAAGATTTCGAAAGCGATATGTTCATCGAAACCGCTCTCTACCCGGTCGAACCCCTGGCGATTCTGCATGCCAGCGCCGATGGAAAATGGCTGTTTGCGCAGTCATACAACTATCTGGCCTGGCTGCCGGCAGAAGCGGTGGCATTTTCTGACCGCAAACCATTGTTCGACTATCTTGACGCGAAAAATTTTCTCGTTGTCACCGGCAAGGGCATTTTTACCGGCTACAACCCGCTGCGCCCTGAGATTTCAGAACTGCAGTTCGACATGGGCGCCAGAATTCCCCTTGCTGAAGCCGCTGAAATACCCATGGACATCGACGGCCAGCACCCGGCGGGTAATTACGTGGTAAAGCTGCCGGCTCGCGGCGCTGACGGCCAGCTCGAGTTCAGAATCGGCCTGATCGCCCGTTCTGAAGACGTGCGCGTCGGCTATCTGCCACTGACAAGACGCAACATCATCACCCAGGCCTTTAAATTTCTCGGGCAGCGCTATGGCTGGGGTGGCATGTTCAATACCCGCGACTGCAGCGCCTTCATCATGGACAACTACCGCAGCATGGGCGTGCTGTTGCCACGCAATGCCGGCGAACAGGGCAAACAGGCAGTGGGTATCACTCACACCCTTACGAAAGAAATGACTCTCGAAGAACGCCAGGCGATTTTCGACCGGCTGCCGGCCGGCACACCGATCTACATGGCCGGCCATGCCATGCTCTATCTGGGCAAACGCGACGGCGATTACTACATAATTCATGATTTTGCCGGGTTCAGGGTTCCTGATGCCGATGGCAAACTCAAAAGCTCGACCGCCAGATGCGTCTTCGTGACCCCGTTGCTGGCAACTTTTCTCTCTGACGGAAAAAAATACCTCGAAGGCATCTATGCCGCTCGTGAATTCTTGCTTGGCGACAGCCCGAGACAGTAAAACCGGAGAAACAACATGCATATAACCAATATCAAGACAGGCCTGATTTCTGTGCCGCTGCGCACCCCCTTCAAAACCTCGCTGCGCACCATCGACAGCATCAAATCGGTCGTTGTCGCAGTTGAAACCGACGCCGGCATTACCGGAATCGGCGAAGCGCACCCGACCGGGCCGATCACCGGCGAATCGATCGGCAGCGTGCGTGGTGCTATTCACGAGTTCATGCTGCCAAAGCTTAAGGGCAAAGAAATCGCCAATCTCGAAGACACTCTCAATACGCTCGATGGCTCGATGGTTAAGAACACCAGCGCCAAAGCCGCTGTTGAAATGGCAATCTATGACCTGTTCGGCAAGAAATACCAGATACCGCTTTATCGACTGCTTGGCGGTTACCGCAACCAGGTCGAAACCGATCTGACCATCAGCGTCAACAGCCCGGAAGAAATGGCACGCGACAGTAGAATTGCCATCGACAGAGGCTTCAGAATTCTCAAGCTCAAAGTCGGCCTCAATCCGGCTCTCGATATCGAAAGAATCATGGCGGTCAAAGAAGCCTGCGGCCCGATGACAATTCTGCGCCTCGACGCCAACCAGGGCTGGAGCGCGCGCGACGCCGTAAAAATCATGCACGAGATCGAGTCAGAAATCAGCGGCATCGAACTGCTCGAGCAACCGGTGCTGGCACATGACCTCGAAGGCCTGCGCATGGTTAAGGAAAGTATCGAAACCCCGGTATTGGCTGACGAGGCGGTTTTTTCAGCCATCGACGCCGAAAAGATCATCTCGATGGGTGCCGCTGACTACATCAATATCAAGCTGATGAAAACCGGCGGTCTGCGTGGTGCCATGCGCATCTGCGCCCTCGCCGAAATGCACAATATCGAGTGCTTCCTGGGCTGCATGATGGAAACAAAAATCAGCGTCACCGCCGCCGCTCATCTTGCCTGTGCCAGAAGCATAATAACCAGATGCGACCTCGACAGTCCGGCCCTGTGTTCGACCGACCCGGTACATGGAGGCATCGAAATAGATGGTCCATGGCTGAAAGTCTCAGAAGCCCCCGGCCTCGGCATCGACCACGTCGACGGCATCATCTGGGACTGAACGGAACCACGAACCTGTAAGTCTCTAATTCCGTTTGATCGGCAGTTTTACTGCCGATCAAACAGGAGATTTATCTTTTCAGAAGGATCGAAAATGGCAGAGAAGCTTGTTATAACTTTCAATGCGGCTGTAACCGAAAAATACCTTGAAATGGCGGCTGATAAAACCAGATCAGAGGTAGATGCCGATTGCTGCCCATCCGGGGTATCGATATTGGCGGGCCATGGGGTTCGACTGCTTATTTTATGAGAGGTAAAGAAACAATCAAACTCGGAGACGTCGACGTCGAATTTGTGGATCGTTAAACCCCAAAAACAGCAATTCGGCGGCAGGAAAGCAAAAAATATACAATTTTTGCGTAATTTTGCTCTCATTTTATGCAGAAAATGCTTTTTTTGTATAAAAATGCAAACCGGCAAAGTAACCCCAAAAACCAGTCTGGGAATTTTTCCCTGCAAAATTATTTTACAGAATCGTGTAAAGGAATTTTTCCCTGTCGTTGTATTTTTACCAGACAGACGACATTTTTGTCGCACAATTTAACATAATGCAGCGACGCCAATGGCGTTTTATAAATTCTTCGGCCTGGCTGTATGCGAGATTTTTCACAATGCGGTCAGCTGCAAAAGCGTTAGAACAGACCTAATACCAGTCAGGTATTTTAACCAGAGCAAACGGGTATAACTCTTGCTTGGTTTTAATGCAGTATTATTTTTAATATTATTTTACAGACAGATTAGAAACATTAAAAGAAAAAGCTGTATAAACGCGGGGGGGGTGGACAATGGAGAGAAAAGAAGTCGATCATAAAAAGGTTTCGAAGAATGGTCAGGATTATGCGGTTCTTCCTTATTCTGTGTTTCTCGATTTAATCAAGGCATCTACAGTTAACCTCGAAGGAGCAGACCTGAGTCACATGAATCTAGAAGATGACGGGCGCGTTCTTGTAAGCGAATGGCGTAAATGTCTGAACCTCACCCAGGAAGAAGTGGCCGGCAAGATGGGCATTCCTGTGGTAGCACTCGACCTGCTCGAAAAATCAGGGGCAAAACTGCGCAGAACCACGATTGCGCAGCTTGCCGAGTCTCTGAATCTTGCGCCGGCAAAGGTTACTGAATAAACCACCAGACCGGGCGCAAAAAAAGCGCAGGGGTTCAAATTATTGAACCTCTGCGCTTTTTTTATACAGTCGAATATCAGCGGCCGGGCAGTTCGGGCTTGCCGGATGCTGCAGCGGCTTTGGGCTTGAGCACCGATTCAAGGTTAGTGCCCTTGAGTAACTGAGCGAACACTTCAGAAATGCTCTTACCACCGAGAATCGCGAGCGGTGCCATGCTTTCGGCCATCTTTTCGGCAAGGGCCCTGTCGCTGAACGACTGCAGAGCTGCGACGAGATCGGGTGAGACGGCGCTGGCGCGTTCGACGACCCCGGCAACCTCGGCCTTGAGTTCATCGAGTCTGAGCTGCAGTTTCTTCTGGGCGACGTCGGTTTCGAAGACGGCGATTTCGCGTTTGCGGCCCAGTTCATTTTCGTCGATTTTATTGAGGGTTTCCTGGTTGGCGAGTTTCGCCTCAAGAGCCTTGCGCTGCGACTGCACTTCAGACTCAAGTTTGGCGAGGCTCAGCATCAGACTGGCCTTGACTTCTTCGGTCTGCAGTTCGAGTTCCTGTTTCGCGGTGAGCGACTTCATTTCGGCGATCTGCTGCTTGATTCTTTCGCTCTGCTGCACGTATTCAAGATTGCGTTTTTCGGAAGAAACGGCAAGATTCTGTTTAACTACCGAATGCTGCGCCTGTACCAGCAGATTTTCGATGGTTTCGTCGCCGATTCTCACATCGAGAATTTCGAGATCGTAGATGCGCATGCCGTTCTCGTCGAATTTGCGGCCCGGACGTTTGCCTTCGGGCGTCGAAACGCCGAGAATACTGTCGCGAACGACTTTGATGTTATTGGCATAGAAATCTTCGATTTTATACTGTTTAACGGCGCCGCGAATCAGAGAACGCATGTGGTCGGTCAGAAACTTAACGTAGTTTTCGACATTGAACCATTTTTCGGGATCGCCTTCAAAATTGACACGGTATGACAGTTTGATGTGAACCCGGCACAGATCGCTGGTTTCGGCCTCGATCAGATCAGAGACCTTGTTATGCATGCAGCGCAGAAACGCGGTTTTAATGGTTTTCAGGTCGGTTTTCGGGGTGCCGGTCGAGAGTTCCATCGCTTCGAGTGTCTGGTCGTATTCAAGCAGAACCGTCTGCGGCCCGACAATGACTTTGCGTTCGCCGGTGCGACCAACGACGAGCACGGCGTAGCCGGTCCAGACGTCGATCGAAACGGCGCCCTCATATTTGGTGTCGAGAGTAATGGTGCGTGGCTGCGTGAATGAAGAACTGCGGGTAAAATCATCGCCGGCAAAGCCTTCGGCCGATGCTTCGCGGGCAGCCATGGCCGGTGCCGGAGCAGCAGCCAGTTTGCGTTTAAGGTCGCTTTCGGTAAGAAATTCGTCGCGGCCGGTGGCCTTGGCGATTGATTTAAGGCGGGTGTTGTAATCGAGGGCTTCCTGGTTGCCGGGAAACATCAGCGCCACCTGTTTTGGTTCAAGGAAGCGGCGCACAATTACTTCGACGCGCGGGTCGGGCAGAAACATGCTGGGGCCGCGCATCAGGCTGATTTTGCCGGTCAGGCGGTTGAGCACATAGCGGCCTTCGCCGGCCGGAATGGCCACCGAGTAATGCAGCTCCCTTTCCCCGTATTTGATGATCGCGTGCTCGGGGCGCGGAAAATAGATCATCTGATCTTTACCGGTGACGAACAACTCTTCTCCGACCTTGTGTTCGACGCCGTTTTCGCTGTAGGGAGCGATAACCTTGATGTAGATACCGCTGATTTCGTTGAGTTCAATAGCTTTGAACTTGCAGGTACCGTTCTTTTCGATAAAAGTTTCGGTCGGGCTCGGAAAAACCACCGCCGGGCCCTGAATGAAGCGCTTATTGCCGTCTTCGTCGAGCAAAATGCAGTATTCAAGGCGTTCGAGGGTTACGGCTTCACGCAGGTAGTTGCCGTCAGCATCACGCACGACTTCAACACCGGTCGGCGGTATGTAGAAAGACACCTCGGTACCTTTGATGATCAGCTGTTTGCCCATCGTCAGCTCGGGAACCCCGTCAGCTTTTTTGACGGTTTCTTCGGCGGTACCGGCCTGAGGCTTGACGACGGCCTTTTTCCAGTTTTCGCGGGCGGCATCTTCGTCATAGACGCGCACGACGAGATACTGGTTCAGGTGCAGATAATGGCCCTGAATGACGCGAACCATCTGACCGGGCCAGAGAGCAAAATTCACCGGCCCCGGCATGTTGACCTTGTGGCCGATTTTCAGTTCGGGCAGGCTGTTCGACCCGAAATGCGGCGGCTGCAGGCTGTCTTTCGCCGGGTTTTTCAGCACCAGATACCAGCCTTCCGGGGCGGTAGCAAATACTGAAATCGCCTGTTCAAGGGTGACCCGCTCAAAGCGCTTGTTTCTGTCGTTGAAAATCACCGGCTGGTCTGTATTCGCCAGACTTGTTTTGTAAGGGCCGACGTAGACAACGATATGGCCTTTGGTCTGGTCGGAAATCAGACAGTATTCATTGGGTGACAAAACCAGATCGCGTTCGCGATTAGTATTCTCGGGCATTATTCTGGCTCCTCTTAAAGAAATCATCCTGCTATCGATTATAGAACCGCCGCAAATTTTATACAATCAAAATCACCGGATGTGATAGCATTAGCCGGTAATCAACGCGGGAGGTCAAACATGCTGCCATTTGTCAAAAAAGGCATCGCCGAGTCAAAGGCCGGCAAGCCGCAGGGAACCATCGCCAATTTTTCCCCCGACCGCGTTAACGAGACGATTGTCGAGCTGATCGAATACGATGCCGGCGAATACCACGAGAAGGAAATCACCGACATCACCGAACTGCGCGCCATCAAGCAGAATCATTATATTTCGTGGCTCTGCTTCTACGGTCTCAAAGACGTCGAAATGCTCAAAGCTGCCGCCGAAATGTTCGGCATCAACCCGCTGACCGTTGAAGATATTCTCAACCCCGATCACCGGCCAAAGTTAGAGACTTTCGACAATTACCTGTTCATCATTATCAAAATGATCGACATCACCGACGACGGCAAGCTCAAGAGCGAACAGGTCAGTTTTATCATTGGTGAAAATTATGTTCTGACCTTTCAGGAAGACCCGGGCGATGTTTTCGACCCGATTCGCGAGCGCCTGCGCAAAAACATCGGGCGGGTACGCGGCAGTGCTTCTGATTACCTGGCCCTGGCGCTGATCGACATCATCATCGACAACTATTTTATCGTGCTTGAATGCCTGGCCGAAGCTCTCGAAGAGCTGGAAATGACACTGTTGAAAACGCCGGAAGATTTTAACGGCAACGACGTGCATGAGCTGAAAATGCAGCTCTTCTACATGCGTAAGATTTCCTGGCCGCTGCGCGAAATCGCTGCGGCGCTGCTGCGTGCCGAATCGCCGATCATCAAGCCGGAGAGCCGCATTTATTTCCGCGATATTTACGATCACGCCGTGCACGTTCTCGAAACCTCAGAAACCCTGCGCGAAGTTTCGATCGGCGTTTACGACCTTTATATCTCGAACATCAGTCTGCGTATGAACGAAATCATGCGTACCCTGACGATCATTGCCACGATTTTTATTCCGCTCACCTTCATTGCCGGCGTCTACGGCATGAATTTCGAGTTCATGCCCGAACTGAAGTGGCCCATGGGTTACTTTGGTATCTGGTTCATCATGATCTCGGTCGCGCTCGGCATGCTCGTCTATTTCAGACGCCGCAACTGGCTGTAACAACAGGAATCACACCATGGAAAACCGCATTATCGAAATCGAAAAACGCCTCGCTTATCTCGAAAAATTCGTTGAAGAGCTCAACGAAGTCATCGTCGACCAGCAGAAACAGCTCGACCGCTGCCACAAGGAAATATCCCGGCTGCAGCCGAAAACCACCCCTTCGCCGATCGACGAATCCATCCCCCACGACGAAAAACCGCCGCACTACTAAAGTGCGGCGGTTTTTAGCTAAATCACCGGGGCGGCCTAAGCGTGGGCAAGGTGGCGGTAGGTCTCGCAGCTCTGCATCAATTCATCATGTGAACCGGTTGCTTCGATGCGACCGTCCTTGAGAACCATGATGCGGTCGGCCATCATCGCGGTCGCCATGCGGTGCGTCACGATCAGACAGGTAATCGCGCCGTATTCGCTTTCGAGGTCGCCCCAGAGCTTTTTCTCGTTGGCGGCATCGAGACTGGCGGTGATGTCGTCCATCAACAGCAGATGCGGCTGACCGACAAGAGCGCGGGCGATCGAAAGTCGCTGCCGCTGACCACCCGAGAGCGTTACACCACGCTGACCGACTGGCTCGGTGAAGCCACCCGGAAAAGCCATGACTTCGCGGTCGAACTGCGCGATTCTGGCGCATGCCTGAATCAGTTCATCCGACTTATTGCGCCAGAAGTCGATATTGGTGCGGATCGACTCTGAGAAAATCACCGGTTCCTGCTGAATGTAGCCGATTCTGTCTCTGAACGACTGGCGACGAATCTCAGCCAGCGGCACGCCGTTCACTTTGACGGTGCCGGCATCTGGCTGTATCATGCCCGAAACCAGGTTCAGCAGAGTGGTTTTGCCCGAGCCGATCTGGCCGACCACCGCGACCTTTTCCCCTCTTTTGATCGCGAAATTGAGATCTTTGAAGGCGAAGGGCTCTTTACCATTAACCACAGCGCCATCAGGGGAAGCGGGCACGCCGCCGTCTGCGGTCTTTTCAGCTTCCTGCTGCTCGACGTTTTCGACAAGGGTATGCTTGAAACTGACGTTTTCAAAGCAGAGGTCGTCGATCGAGGCAATTTCGGCAGCGCCATCGACTTCTGGTTCATGTGCGACACCGTCGGTCTTCTGCAGATCTTCGAGGCGGTCGATCGAAACACAGGCCTGCGTCAGGGTCACGAGCATCATCGGAATGTCCATCAGCGGGTAAATGATCATGCCAAGGTAGCTGAAGAAGGCGTAGTAGGTGCCAAGCGTCAGCGTGCCACGGATAACCATGATACCGCCGAAGACCAGAACCATGATTTCGCCGACATAGTTGAGGAATTCGAAAAAGACCATGAACATGCCCCAGAGCCTGTCGACTTTGATTTCCTGGTTGATGCGTTTTTCGAGAAGCTTGTCGAAGAGCTGCTGCTGCGGCTTGCGGGCATTGAAAGACGTGATGATCTTGATGCCTGAGTATGAGGCTTCGAGAAAGTCATTGCCTTCCGACATGCCTTCCTGAACGTCTTTGAATGACTCACCGAAGCTGGTCTCGAGCCGAATGAAGATATACAGCATGATCGGCAGCGGAACACAGGCGAGCAGGGCGAGTTTCCAGTGCAGCAGAGCCATCGAGGCGACGCAGAAGAAGATGATACTTGCCGAGTTCACCGCCCTGAAGATACCAGAACAGCACAGCCAGGAAAGCCCCGGCGGATTGGTTCTGATGTCTTCGGTCAGGCGGGTCGCCAGGTCACCGGTTCTAAATTTGAGAAAGAAGCGGTGACCCTTCTTGAGTATCTCGGCGAAGAATTTTTCGCGGTAATACAGTTCGAAAGCCACGTTCATGCGAGCTCTGAAGTTCGTGTAGATACCCGAGAAAAACGGGCCGAGGCCCATCGCAAGCAACATCAGCAGCATGCGGTTGCGCTCGCTCAGCGCGGCATCGAGGGTGATTTTCCCGGACTGGTAGTTGTGCAGGCCGGAAACCAGGCTGTCGATGATGTATTTGAGCACCATCGGAAACATCACAGCGATGATCGTGGAAAGGAACGTCATGAACAGCAGCAGCAGCACCATGCGCCAGTGCGGCCGGTATTCGTTCCAGATCCACTTTATGTAGTAGATTCGGTTGTGTCTGAGATCTTTTCTTTTCATTGATTTTTTCATGCAACAGCTCCGGTTGCTTCGCCATTGCCGTTATTGGCGGCAATTTCGGCATTATCGCCGGGTTCGACAGACGGGTCGCCACGGCCAGCGGTCTGAATGTTCACCAGTTCGCGATAAATACCGTCTTCTCGCATCAGCTCAGCATGGCTACCGCTCTGCTTCAGAACACCCTTTTCGAAAACGAGAATACGGTCGGCTTTTCTGATGGTCGCCAGACGGTGTGCAATCACGATCGAAGTGCGGCCCTGCATGAGTTTTTCCATGCTCGTCTGCAGTTCGCGTTCGGTGATCGCATCGACTGACGAGGTCGCTTCGTCGAGAATCAGCAGATCAGGGTTTTTGACCATTGCCCGCGTATATGAGAGCAGCTGGCGCTCGCCATAAGAGAGGTTAGCGCCCCGTTCGGCGAGCATGGTTTCGTAACCCTTGCTCTGACGCATGATGAAGTCATGCGCACCCAGCTCTTTTGCGGCTTTGATGACCGTTGCGTCGTCGACATCGTTATGAAAGGCCTTGAGGTTTTCCATGATGGTGCCTGGGAACAGGTAGATTTCCTGGAGCACCAGCGCGATGTTGCGGCGCCAGTCTTCGAGAGTGACGCTGCGAATATCGCGGCCATCGACGGTTATGCTGCCGCTGGTCGGGTCATAGAACCTGAGAAGCAGATTGATACAGGTGGTTTTACCGGAGCCAGAAGCACCGACAATGGCCAGCTGCTGGCCGCGCGGAATCTCAAAGCTGGCGTTTTTCAGCACGATTTCGCTGTCGTAGGCGAACGAAACATCGTTGAAAGCGATTTTTTCGTTGAGCCTGAGATCGGGTGCCGGCTGCCCCTCGTCTTTGACCGCCGATTCGGTGTCAAGAATGTCGAAGACGCGAACCCCGGCCGCAAGAGCCGTCTGCAGCTGCGCCAGAACTTCGATGAGAAATTCAAGCGGCCTGAAAAACTGGCGCAGCAGTTCCATCAGCATCACCAGGGTGCCGACGCTCATGGTGCCGGCGTAGACTCTGCTGCTGCAATAGGCGAAGAGCAGCATCAGCACGCCGATTTCAGTAAAAAAGCGGAAGCCTGAGGAAAACAGCATGTATTCGACAAATGCTGCCTTGCGCTCAAGTCTGGCTTTTTCTTCACTGTGCGTCTGCAGATTATTCATGATGTCTTTTTCGCGACCGTGCACCTTGATCAAAGGCACGCCCTGAATATATTCAGTCAGATAGCCGGTCAGAGCACTGTTCTTCTCGCGCACTTTCGTGTAAAGCGAGCGGATATAGGTCAGATAGAAGAACATCACCAGGCCGACGACGACCAGGGCAAGCATGGCAACTGCACCAATCCGCACATCTTCGCGCATCAGAACAAAGATGGTGCCGACGATCAGCATAACGCTGGCCACCAGTTGCGCTGTCGACTGGGTAAACATCGACTTCAGCTGGTTGGCGTCAGATTCACTGCGGGTAATCAGCTTGCCGGTCTGGTTCTGGTCGAAAAAGCGCATGCCCTGACCAAGAATGTGACTGAACAGGCGGCGCTTGATTTCGGCGACGACTTCGGCCCCGATGCGGGCCATGATTCTGACTCTGACATACATTGCCACGGCGCCGACCAGCAGACAGCCGATGAAGAAACCGGCATACATAACCGCCATGCTGATGTCTTTCTGCGGAATCGCTGTATCGATAATGGTTCGCAGAATCATCGGGCGCAGCAGGTGTACAGCCGTAACCACGACCATCGTGACAAGCGCTACCGCCAGGCTCGCGAGGTGCGGCCTGAAAAAGGGAAGAATTCGTTTCAATACTGATTTACTGTTGTTTTTCTGCATCTGTTTTTGTTTAAATTTGCCCTGAGGCGTTCATGTTAAATCGTTTTTTCGCGGGACTGCGCTGGCACGACTCCCGGCCTTCCTGGCCTCCGCTGCTTTGCGCAGATAAGAAAAGCGGGCTGCCACCATTGGTCAGCCCGCTTCTGAAAACAAATTCAGTCAGAGAGACAGTGAACAAACGGAGGCGTCGCGATAAAAAAAATCATGAATCATCTTTACGGGCCTCCGGTTTCTACAATTTTGACGGCTCAACCGTCGCGGCAAGTATATTATGCCGGGCCTGGGCTTGTCAATACACTTTCTTGCGGCGGTTGCAGAAGATACGGTTTGGGGGTATGCTTGGTCACGAAAAATCAACCACAACAAGGAACCAGATAATGAAATTCAAGCGCGTCTGCCTCTGCTACTTCTCACCGACCGGTGCCACCCGCAAAATTGTCAGCGAAATAGCCGCCGGCATCGGCATCGACCCGCTTAAAGTCATCGAAAACAACCTCACCTACCCAGAATACGCCGACTCAATAATCGAAATCGAGCCTGAAGATCTGGTGGTGATCGCCGCCCCGGTTTATGCCGGCATGCTGCCTGCCGTGGCCCTGCAGCGCCTGAGCGCGATAAAATTCGCCAACAATCCGGCGGTGCTCGTTGCCGTCTACGGCAACCGCAATTATGACGACGCCCTCATCGATCTGCGGGAATTCGCCAGCGCTGCCGGGCTGCTCCCAGTAGCCGCTGCCGCCTTCGTCGGCGAGCACTCTTACTCGAATGACAAATATAAAATTGCAAAAGGGCGGCCAGACGCTGACGACATGCAAATCGCCCGCGATTTCGGCCGTAAAGTCTACGAAAAAATTCAGTCACTCAGCCCGAAGGCCGACATGCCCGAGCTCAAGCTGCCGGGCACTTTTCCGCTGCCAGAACGCAAAAATATCAATCACACCGCCGTCGAAACGAGGCACGAAATCTGCGTAGAATGCGGCCGCTGCCAGGAAGTCTGCCCAACCGGCGCTGTGTATTACAAAAAAGGCTATCAGACAAACAAAGACCTGTGCATACTGTGCTTTGCCTGTGTTAAAAAGTGCCCGCAGCAGGCACGTATAGCTGCCTCGGAAACCATGCAGCAGTTCAGAGAGAAGCTCTCGGCCATGCCACGCCGCGCACCAGAAATCTTCATCTGACATTGTGGTGATCTGTTGGCAAGAATTGACTGGTTTCCATAAAACCGGTAACATTGCTTTATAATTTAAAGTCAAACAGAGGATCATGAGCTTTAAAACCTTGCCTGACAATCTTTTTGCCCGCACCAGAAAGGGTATTGCGCTGTTTCTGGTGGTTGGCATGGTGTTCATCACTTTTCTTCTGTTTTTTTTCATGTCCCTGACCACCGGTCAGTTCAATTTCACTGCCCATCAGCACCTTGAAACCGAACTGGCCTCACAGGCCGGCCGTGCCTTTGCCGATGCTTTCTGGGTTTTTGCCAAAGACGTTTTTCAAAACCGCAAAGGTTGCGACAGAATTTACCCGGCACCCGGCACTCCAAGCCCACTTTACCCTTTTAACAAAACCGGTCTTGAAAAAATCGAAATCGGCATCGAAGATTTTGAAAAATCCGGGCAGATTCTCAACGCCTTCAAGGAAATTGAAAAACAGATTCCGGAGCTCAGCAAAACAAAAGCCAAAATGCATTTTAAGGTTCGCAAATCTTCAGACAGCTTTGCACATGGCGATTTGTGCCTGAATATAACATTCACTCTGAAGAATGAAGACTACTCATTCGACTATTTTCGTGAATTCAAGCTGATTCGCTGCCTGGCGCCGGTGGTGCCCAAATTTTCCTTATTTCTTCGCAACAATTCCGGAGACAATTCATACAATCGCATCATAAAAAGCTTTCAAGATGAACAGGGCCAGGAAAAGGCATTTGTAGTAAGCAATCACGAAACAGCGTATGTTTCAGGAGCAACCGACACCTGGAAAAGATCGGGCTGGATATTTCTAGGTGGCCAGTCAGTAACCCTCAACCTCGACGGAACCCACCCCTGCCGCAAAGAGTCCGATTCATTCATGTTCTGGCCGGGGCTCTATTCAGACAGCCTGAGCCAGGCCCTGCCATACTCATGCTCAAACTATATCGGCAGTTCTAAACTTCGGGTACGCTTCACTCCTTCAGGAGCCATGTCGGACTGGCAGAGCAGCGCTTTGTTAAAAGAGGTTCTGGGCGGCGTCAGCATGCCTTTTGTTTTAAAATCGAGCGTATTGAGACTCTTTGGCAATCGCGATAAAATCACACCAACAAAGGTTTTTGGCAGGGTTTTCACCAATTACGTGATTTATTCAACAATGATTCTTGACCAGAACAACGATTCAGTCGCTGATTCGATAACCTCTCCTCAGGGAGTCGAGCAGCGCGCTATTTTTCCTCTGCCACGCCTTGACAACAGCGGCCTGTTCAAGCCGCCAATCTTTCCAAGATTCGTTACCAATAAGGGTTACGACCTGTTTCTCGACTCAACCGGCGTCGAGGGAATTCCGGAAAAAATTGAAGATGTTTTTGCCTCTTACAATGGCGGAGACCCTGACTATGTTACCTATATGAGCAAACTAGTTAGAGATTTTTCTCCATCGACGGGCATCGAGGCCTATAATTCCCTCTACGACCAGATTTTTGAAGGTTCTTCCGAAACCAGCGGCAAAAGTTTTCCGGCCCCGCATATGTTGACTCAGAACAGCTACCCTGACGAAGGCAAAGACGTCGAAATCCCTCTCGATTACGCCCGCACCGAGCTCCAGTTCAAGGGCGACCTGAACAAGTTCGACCCCGGCGCCTTTTTTGCCGACCTGAACATATATGGCCGAATTTATACAGACGAAAACGATTTTTTCAAAAACAGCGAAGTTAAAAGGGAAAATGAAACCTTTCTGATCAATGATCCCATCGTTTCAAGAGTCTCAGGCTCTCTGACCATTGCCAACCCGGTTCAGGCCAACGCCCCGGCCGTAATAGTGTGCGACGATGATTTGACGGTTTCTGACATTATTGAGTCAGCAAACGAGTCGAAATTAACGCTCGTTTCACTTAACGGCGACATAAAAATTACCGGAAAACGACTTGAAGGAATCTCTCTGATTGCTCCCCGCGGCGAAATTTTCTGGGAAGCACCGGTCGAAATCAACGGCAGTCTCTGCGCCAGAAACATCGCCCCCGCAACCTTTGGCCTTGGAGGCTCTCTTACCTGGGATAAAGGAATGGATATTTCAAGCGTCGAAACCGCTGCCAGATCTGTTGCTATTCTTATCGGCCCCAATATTACCCTGGTAAGAAAGGCTTATTAACTTGTTAAAAGCAAAATCTGCCCTTTCAATGATTGAGCTTCTCGTCGCCATAGCAGTCCTTGGCGGTGCCCTGCTGCCGATCTGGCATCTTCATTACCAGTCGACCAGGCGGGTCACCATCGGCGAAAACCAGACACTGCTCAAGAACATCTCTTTTGCTTTTTCAACGCAGGTCAGAAGACTCAACCCCAATCTACTGCCCGTAACAAACGGTTATCAGAAGATTGAATTCAACGATAAGGGTCTTTATCATCTGGGCGGGCCTTCTTCGATAAACAACATTGCCATCCCGGACTGGAACCCCACAACGATCGCCCTGAATTTTCAAATAAAGAAGCTGGCCGCAATTCCGCGCGACAACCGCCTGGTAATCATGAAAATTACCTGGACGAGAAAAGATACAGGCCCAGCCGATTTTCTGATTCCGACACTGGTGTCACATGATTAAAAACCAAAAGAAGGCTTTTACCCTCATCGAATCGTTGATTGTGATCACAATTCTTGCCATACTGCTGACAGTGGCTTACAGATTGCTCGTCACCAGCCAGAAGGGGGCGATTCACGGCCAGGAAGCTTCTCTTCATCTTATGGCCGCCGATATTCTTGCGGCAGCCCTCGAAAAAGACTTCTGTAATATTCTGCCATTCGAAATCAATTCAGACAAAGGAAAAATTGCAGGCCCGATTGCCTTTTCCCCAGATAATATTGCCGCTGATTCAGTACTTTTCTGGGCTTTGGGCGATACCGGGGTCAAGCAGATAAGGTATTCATTCGACCGGCAGAAGCGTTTTATTCTGCGCGAAGAGGTCGATTCAACCGGTCAGGCAACCCGCAGCGAAAAATTCGCCGAAGGCTATGTAACTGATTTTGTTCTAAATGACGCATCAGCAATAGCAGAAACCATCAAGGTTATGATTGAAATGGAAGGAAAATCAAAAAAAACCGTTATCAACCGAGTATTCTGCCATGGCCTGATCGATGAAAAAGACTGCAAACACTGGATTTTTCATTTTTAAATTTTTTCCATCCACTTTTGCACTTTCATTCGTTTCTTATATGTGAAAAAGCGAAATAACCGAAACAACTAAATGGACGACGAAGTCAGACTGATTAAAAAGATTCAAAGCGGTCAGAAGAAAGAGTTTCAGCATCTCATAAGCAAATATGAAAAAGGCTGTCGCACCTTCTTCTGGCAACGCTGCAATGGTAATCTTGAGGTTTCCAGAGACCTCGCGCAGGAGGCTTTTATAAGGGTATTCAGAAATATCAACAGCCTTACCCAGCCAGAAGGTTTTAAAGCCTGGCTCTGGACAATATGCCGCAATGTCCTGATCGATTATCAGCGCAAGGAGAAATGCGAACAGAAGCTAACCCGGGCCAATTTTCAAGATAGAACGACCTCGCCCGAAAAAATTGCCGAGACACGACAAACCGTTCAGAAAGCCATTAATGAGCTCCCGGAAAATCAAAAAGAGATTATCGAGCTGAAATACTTCTGGGAATTATCTCTGGAAGAAGTTGCGCAAACCTTAAAAGCCCCTCTTGGCACAATCAAAGGCAGACTCACAGCGGCAAGAAAGCGCCTATTCGAGCTATTAGACCAGGATTCTACTGATGAAAAACTGTCCTGAAACAAAAAATCTATTAGACAGAGCGCTTGAGAGAGAAGCCACCCGGGAAATCTCGGCTCAAGATCAGCAGCATCTGGAACAATGCGAAGCATGCCGCCAGAAATTTGCTCAGATTATCGCTCTCGAAGCCAATCTGAAGTCTTTGCCGCGCGAAGTCGAAAATCACATGGCCGCAAAACCGATCCGGCTCGAAGATGTCACCGGTCCGGTGCGCACGCAAACGAGCCCCAGAACTATTGCCATGCTTGGACTTATCGCACTCGCCATGCTGTTCTGGCTTGTCTCGCCACGCTTTATGAACAGTGAAAAAGAAGATATGCCAGCAGAAATCAATGAAGAAAAGCCGGTTATCAATCTGCCCGGCAATTTTATCGTTCAGAATCACCTTAATCTGAAACAGGGCAATGGCAGCTCATACTCGACAGATCAGGCGGATATCATCAGAGACGATAACGTCATCATGAGGTTTACCAGAGCGGAATTTACCTTCATACCATCTGGAATCGAGTTGAATTCCGGAAAAGTTGAAGTCGAAATTGCCGGAAAGGGTCTTGATTTTTCGATAACGACCTTCAATGCAGTAATTTCGGTTAAGGGAACAATTTTTGCGGTTGAAGTAAGAGATGATAAAAGCTCACTCGTTTCGGTTTCCCGTGGCAAAGTTGAAGTCATAAATATTTCTGGCGATAAAACTTTCCTGACAGCGGGTGAAAGTTCTATCATATCTCCTGACGGTACAATTCAAAAGGCAGGTGTTAAACCTGCAAAGATTGAAACAATAAATACAAATTTAAAAGGTAAGGAGGAAACAGCATCAGCACAGCAGATGCTTAATGAATAATGGCAGCAGATTTTTTCAACCTGATTCGCAAAAACCGCATAGCAGCCTGTTTTTTTTGCACCCTTCTAGCAATAAATTCCTCGGCGGCATTTGCGCAGCTCCCCCTGCCTCCGCTGCCTTTGCCTGATCCTTTTGGCATCTTTGGCAGCACCGATGAAGAAAAGGAAAAAGCCCTCAACGAAATCGTTTCGGTCGGTATGGAAAGAAAACCGGCCGGAGTCGCGCCATACGGCCTTACCCCTTCTGGCGATCCATTATGGCCGATTCCTGACCCCGAACCGGCGAAAACTGCAACGGCAAAAATCGAAACGACAAAGGCTGCCCCGGCAGTAATTACCAGCCCGTCATCATCTGGTCAGGTTACTAACGAAAAACACACCGAAACCATTAACTGCATGATCGCCAGAAACAGTTTTGAAGGGCGCAACATCAGCCCCTTAATCAATAAAAACCTTACCGCAGGCGAAAAATCAGGTCTGCCCGGAAGACCGGCCGAAGATCTTTCTGACAAAGAAATCGAGGCTTTGCAGTATTCTTTCATTTATGATCTCCAACGCCATGCTAAATTTGTTTATGAGGGCAAAAATTCCATGGCTGCAGCTGTTGCATATAAATGGAAATTAATTGGCAGTCTTCATTCAAACCAGATTGATGAAATAACCTTTAATATCGCGACAAAAAATAATTTTCCGAAATTCTCTTTGTGGATTGAATCTGTGATTGAACAGGACAAAAAATTCATCGAGAATCCATGAAGAAATCTAAATATCCTGGAGGGAACTTTATGAAAAGGTTTTTGAAAATAGCTTCTGTGTTTATGGTTATGGTCATGTTGCAATGCAATGCCGGCTTTGCCCAGACCATCAATAACAACAATGCCAACACCCAGCCACAGCAACAGCAGGGTTTTGGCGGCTGGGGCGGCTGGATGGCATTTCTTCCCTTCCCGCTCCCACCGATTCCATTGCCTTTCTTTGGTGGTTTTGGCATGGGCAATGCCGGCGCCGGGCAACAGGGAACGAACAACAACCAGAATGTTGTCGTCAATGGCGGTGGCAGCCAGGACAACACCCAGATGATGGAAATGATGAAACAGATTCTTGAGCTGCTGCAAAAGCGGCAGAATGAAGAAAATGCCTCTGACAGCTACCCGGTTGAAGGCTCTGAAGAAACCGTGTCAGGCAACGCAGTTCAGGATACCACCGAAAATGAATCTCAGACCGGCGAAGGCGCATTAAACGAATAATTGCCAGAGCAAAAGGGGGCGTCTCACAAGAGATGGCCCCCTTTTGTTTTATTTTTGTCACAGTTACCCGGCATCAGCGGCCTGGCGGTGGTTCGGCAAAATCGCGATGATGGTGTTCGTAATCGCGATCGTCATCGTAATAGCGCGGTGTCGACCATTCGTATTTAATTTCGACGGTCTGACCAGGGTAGGATTCGGGGTTAAAGTCGGTTTCGCTGACCGGCGACCACGAACTTTCACCATAACCGGTGCCGGGAGCACTTTCTGCCAGGTGTTTGCTTTCAGCTTCTGATTTCCGTAATGAGTCGTAAGGAAGATAAACCACCGGTCGATGTTCACGATAGGCAACTACTCTGATCAGCCCCAGCTGGTCGCTTTGTCCCAGACGCCCGGCATAGGAATCACCGGCGCTGGTAAAATAGAATCTCTGCACATGGCTCATGCCCGAACGCCACCCGGCGAAGTCGCCGGTCTGACCTGGATTGAGAACATACATGCTTTCGTTCGAACCGCCATAACTGCGCTGACCCGAGATGATGTTCAGACCGTCGACCGAAATTGTCAGTGCAATACGATTGCGCGAGGTATTGGTGACCCTGATCGAATAGCGCTCTCCCTGACGGGCAGTGATGCGCAGGCGCGAATCGGGCATATATTTTTCATAACGGTATGCCGGGTAAGCACTAAGCGGCCCGCGCTCGTCACCAATTACAGTCACTCTCACCAGATTATCATCAACCGGTTCGTAAGGCGGAGCAATAGAACGCTCTGCCAGAGTGGCGGCAGCTGTAGCCAAACAAAGAAGCACCAGAAACAACATCATTTGCCTGGTTCTCATAATCCCCTCCTGTTTGCAGTTAATCAAAATAACGCAGAAATAACCAAACAGATTTAGGGACCATACAAAAATATTTTTTTTGCAATTATGCTCAAAGTTTAACCAGAATGTACACTTTCTGAACACCGACGCAATAAAAGTTCACAGACAGGATGAGGCAGTCACCAGTTCATCAACTCAAACATGGCACTCAAAAAGTTTTCTACAACGCTCGCATTAAAACGTATAAACAAAGACAGACAAACTCAAACAAACGCAGACAAAAAAATACATAAAAAGACTCTAAACTTTTGTAAAAAATGCCGATATAAAAAATGTGGGTTGCAAGTTGGCACAACATTTGCTATACTGCGCGTCACACAAAAAAACCCGGAGCAACTCGTCAGAGCAAACCGTCCGGAGCAATGTATTAAGAGGTTTTGTAATGTCTCCCGTGTACACCACCATACGCAAAGTGTCTTTCCGCTGTCTTTTTGTTATGATTCTCATGCTGGCCGCGACAATGCAGTCAGGCTTTGCGTCAGACAATTTCTCCTACAACGACGTCGAACTGCGCCGCATCGAAGCTCCTGCCAACTTTGAAAATGCCGTCCGCTACCAGATCACCTACTGGTATAAAGACAATGGCGCCAGCATGCAGGTTTTCCCGAGCCGCGAAGAACGCGAACGCGATGCCGACATCATTCTTGCTCAGGCTGTTAACCGTTTCCTCGATGAAGAATATCATGAAAAAGGTAAAGGCATGGACGAACACGTCGTCGAAGCCGCCAATATGGGCACTCTCATCGACCTGGTCAACAAAGACTATCTCTCACCGGCCTGGAAAGAAGAAAACGTCAACAATTTCCGCCAGTTCCTGCACAAATACGAAAAAGATCTGCTGCTGTTCACCATCAACATCTATCTCGACTACGCTACCAAGGGCAATTACTATACCGGCAACGACATCAACCCGATCGTCGTGAACTTCAAAAACGACGGCAAAAGCGCTGACGAAGTGACTTTTATCACCGTTAACTACACCGATAAATAAACATCGTTCAACTGCTCCCCTGCAGCAATAGCTGCAGGGGAGTTTTGTTTTAGCCTGACGGTTGTGCTATAATTCCAGCCGTTATCAGCAAACCGGGCACGGTGGCAGAGCCATGCCCAAAGAGGGAAAGAAATGAACGAATTCAACAGCAATCGCAGTATTGGCGTTACCATCAGACTGGTCAAGCGCCCGTCAAAAGGTTTCTGGGCGATTCTTGAAGGTCGCCGTGTCGATAATCAGTATTTTGAAAAATACAAACAGCCAACCGACGCTGTCGGTATGATTCAGGGCCCGGTTTCTGCCATTCTCGCCGCTTCCGACATCGCAGAAAAGGCAGCAGCAGTGCAGGTTGCCGAAATTCGCGGCGTCTGCCCGACCCATATGACCCTGATCGCCGTCTATGGCGACACATCAGCGGTTGAAGCAGCCCTGCAGGCCGTCAACGACCAGCTGTGCGACACGCTTTTCTGAAATGAACATTCGCCAGACCATAGAATTCAAACCACTCGGAGTGATTGAATCCCGCTTTGAGCAACAGGCCGGCACACCAATCCAGGGTAAAATGGCACCGCAGGAAACCGCCTGCATAAGGGTTTTCGATGAATATGCCGCCGGTCTCAAAGACATCGAAGGTTTCAGCCATATTTACGTTTTCTTCAAATTTGACCGTGCCGCCGGCAGCCAGCTTCTTGTCAAACCCTACCTCGATACGGTCGAGCATGGTGTATTTGCGACGCGCTCGCCGCTCAGGCCGAACCCGCTGGGTATGACCATCGTCAGACTCGACCGCGTAGAAGGCAATTGTCTGTATATCAGTGGCGTCGACATTCTTAATGGCAGCCCGGTAATCGATATCAAGCCATATATACCTGATTTCGATCATCACCAGCCCGAAAAAATCGGCTGGTATCAGGAAAAATCAGAGAAAGACCGTCTGGTTGTCGCCGACAACCGTTTTGCCGCAGATGGAGCCAGAGAAAAATGAATTACAGCGCCAAAGTCATGCAGCATTTTCACAATCCGACCCGCACGGGCCACCTCGACAACTACCATGGCATCGGCATGATCGGCGACCCCGACTGTGGCGATTTCGTCGAAATGACCGTCTATATTTCAGACGACAACCAGAAAGTCGAAACCATAAGATACCGCATCAAAGGCTGCCCGGCAGCAATTGCCACTACCAGCATCACTGCTGAAATCGCCGAAGGACTGCGCATTGAAGATGCACTCAAGATAACCGACCAGCAGATCGTCGACGCCCTCGACGGACTGCCCGAAAGCAAAATTCACTGCTCGCTACTGGCAGTAAGAGCTCTGCAGCTGGCAATTCAGGACGCAATTCTCAAACGGCTCTTCAAAAAAGCCGGCATTGTCACTTCTGATGCCGAATTCGAGCAGATGAAGGCCGATGGCCGCCTCAGCGAATATCTGGGTCTGACAACCGGCGAAATCGGTCACAACTGCGATGGCAGCTGCGAAACCAGCGGCATTAAATGCTGATAACGACAGCAGATTATGAATAATATCGATTTTCAGACCTGCATCGAAGAAATTCTCAACGAAACCAGAAGCCTGATCGGCAAAGGTCGGGTCGCTGATTATATTCCCGCTCTGGCTGAAGTAGACCCGAATCAGATCGGCATCGCGGTACAGACCCTTGATGGCAAGACTTTTCAGGCCGGCGATGCGCTCGTTCCCTTTTCAATACAGAGCATTTCAAAGGTTTTTGTATTTTCGATGGTTTTCCGGGCCTGGGGCGACAAACTCTGGGCGCGCATGGGTCGAGAGCCATCGGGCAATTCTTTCAATTCGCTGGTACAGCTTGAACACGAGAACGGCATTCCGCGCAATCCGTTCATCAACGCGGGGGCTCTCGTATCGACCGATTGCCTGCTGTCGATCAGCAAAAATCCGCTCAAAGACATTCTCAGCTATGTCAGAGGCCTGGCCGGCAACCCGAAAATCAGCTATGACAGCGTCGTTGCCAATTCGGAACGCGAAACCGGCTATCGCAATGCCGCTCTGGTAAATTTCATGAAAAGCTTCGGCAACATCGAAAACGATGTCGAGGCGGTTCTCAATGCCTATTTTCATCAGTGCGGCCTGATGATGAGCTGCGTCGATCTGGCGCGGGCCTTCAGCTTTCTTGCGAATGGCGGCATTAACCCATTGAATGGCGAGCAGATTCTTACCCAGAGCCAGGCAAAGCGCGTCAACGCCTTGATGCAGACCTGTGGCCTCTATAACGAATCGGGCGAGTTTGCCTTCTGCGCCGGCCTGCCTGGTAAAAGCGGCGTTGGCGGCGGCATCGTCGCCGTGGTGCCGAAGATGTTCAGCATCTGCGTCTGGTCGCCAGAACTGAACCGCCATGGCAATTCGCTGGTCGGCATGAAAGCACTCGAACTCTTCACGACACGCACCGGTATCTCGATTTTCTGAATCACCTGATCATGTCGACGCGTATTGAAAATACGCGGTCAGTCTGAGCCCGGCCTTTTTTCAGGCTGAGATTGCCATCTTTGCCGATTTCAGCCGAGCGTGAACGATCAGCGCCGCCCTGAGTCAGACCGCCAAATTCGGCCCACTGACCCGGCTCGACTTCGAGCTCGGTCAAGAGCTGCTCGGTATCACTGCCGCTGTCTTCAGCATACCAGACCTGCACCATGATGCGGCCGGCCTCGGTAACATGGCCCGAAACCTTCATGCCGTGCGAAATCGTCAGCACATGGGTTTCATCGCCATACCAGCCCGGAAATGAATAAATTCTGATCTGGTCGTCGGTAAAAGCGGCTTTGGCAAATTCAAGCGCCAGCACGCTTCTTTGCGAACTGCGCGATGATTGTGTGCTGGTGGTATTGAAGCCGGAGCCATGGCCAGACCCGGTTTTCAACCGGTGCTGCGTTTCGCTGCTCTCCCCGAGGCTTTGCACTGAAAAGCGCAAGGTAGCAGGCTTACGATCGAGCGCCGCGACCAGTTTCTCTATTTCCCTGAAAAGCTCTTTGTCGTCGGTATTGACGACAAGCGCATTGATATTCGCCGAAGCGACAAAGGTACCCTGGCCACCAAAAATACTGGTGCAGACGGCTGCAACCGACTCAGGCCTGGCGTAATTGAGCCGGTAAACTCTGATTTCAGCCGCAAAAGCAGTCGAAAGCAAAAATACTGACAGCAAAACTGCTGACAGTATTCGCAAAACTTCTTTGAGCGGCCCGACTTTCAGCTGAAACGCGGGCGCAGCAGCCCATGCCCGTCGACGGCCATCCGGCCGATGCCACTGCAGGTGCTGCATTTCTGGTTTCCACGGCAGAATGGGCAGATGTCTTTCTCCTTGAACATGTTGCTGGCGGCAATGATGCCTTCGACAAACTTACCAGAACCACCACATACAGGACATTTCCCGGTTCCCCGGCATTTGGTACATTCGTGACTCATCCCAAGTTATCCTCCGTATCTCTAAGTGTTATTTTACGAGAATAGGAGGAAAGGCGCAATACCCTCACAAAAATTAATGCCTGAAACCATTTTTCAGGTTTCAGGCATTCAAAATACTCAATTTTAGCGCTTCAGGGCGTTTTTCTCACCAGAACCCAGGTAGTTCCGTGGCTGCCTGCGCGGCCGCAGGGCAGAAAAACCGTTCCCTTTATGAAGGTTTTCGTCGCTTCGGGGTGCTCCTGGCATTTGTAGATGCCGCCAATTACAACACGTTCACCGGTCTTGCCAGTCATGTCTGTGGCTCCTTGAATAAGATGCAACTTTGATCAGAAGAAACATGAATCGGCATATCTCAAGCGACCGCTGATTTAGGTTGTTTTCTCATGATAGCACATCCTGACGTCGATTGGTCAGCAAATCGCCTCAGGCAAATCAAACTCCGAGAAAGCCCCTGATAATGACATTCAGAACCGCAAGCAGAAATGAAGCAACCAGCGCTACCTGCTTCGATGACATTTCAAAATCTTCGAGCATTTTGTCGATGGCGATCAGCATGATTGCAGTCAGAGAAAAGCTCACCAGAAAAGTCGTCACCAGAATGCCCGAACCGGCAAGCAGCGGCCCGATGATCGGTATAACCGAAATGATCGACAGCAGAACGGTAACGATTATCAAAAAAGGCGCGACCAGCAGCGTTCCGACAAACATCAGAAAACTGAAAGCCAACGCCATGATCAGCGCCGTCTTCTCGTCTTTGATTTTAAAGCCGGGCACCAGCTTCGAAATGACATAAAAAGCCAGGGTGTTAACACCAACAGTTACGAGAGCTCCCATAAGATTTCCTCCGCAATTTTGAATTCACCGGTCAGCTGATAGCAGCTGTCAGCCCGGCATGCAACAGAACTTCAGCCCGCCTCTGGAAAAAGCCGGCAGAACTCGCGATGAACCGCCTGATCGCTGCTGCTGTCGTCGCCGAGCAGTCGATCGAAGCTTTCATAACCAGATACTATTCTATCAACAAAAATCTGTCGTTCATCACAACTGAAATGAATACGCCAGCTTCTGAAGCGCAGAATGCCGCCGTTATCGGTTTTGATAAACTTGTTACGCGTGGCATCGAAAGGGTTGTGCCCCAGCTGCGTGTCTATGACCCCGGCCAGGTCAACGCCATGACTGCTGAGAAAATCAAGCTGACCGGCAGCAGCAGCGCTGAAATCGATGGTATATTTTTCTTTAACCACATTTTCGAGCCAGCCGCGCCGCGACCCGGGGAAACTGTCATATTCGCAGATATAAGGCTTGATATCGAGAATCGGCGTGTTGTTGAGCAGATCTGAGCCCGCCACATAAACGCGGTTGCCGCTGATGCGCTTCAGCTCCACACAGCTGAGCCCGATCGAGTTGGGGCGGTAAGGTGAGCGGGTCGCAAAAACGCCCTTGCGCCCCTGCCCGTCGGAATATGGCGGGTTGGTCAGGGGTTTCCAGCTGGTGTTGTGATGAAAGACATACAGCAGCCAGACCCGGTCAAAACCATCCAGATCCTTAAGGCCCTGCTCGTAGTTAAAGCCCTTGACCAGCTCGATATGGCCCTCAGATTCAGAGAGAACACCCTGCATCGGCTGTTCCTGATGATAGCCGCGACTGCAGCGCATGTAACCGATCGGCGAGAAGCTGAACATCAGAAGCCTTCGCGCTGCAGACGTTCGGTGAATTTTTCCCAGGCATCGAACCAGTCGGCCGGTCGCATCATGTGCTCAGAATGCTCATATTCATGATATTCGAGCTTTTCAGGTGTGCTCTGATACAACGGTCGCAGTTTTTCAGCAAAACTTCGCACCGCATAAGGCCTGACGACAGTGTCGCTGCCAGCAGCAACCATGAACAGAGAAACCGGGAAAACATCGTCAATATGATCGGCCGGGCCACAGGTTTCCGCCGGGCTTGGCGGCAGCTGGTTCTCTGCGTCCCGGGTTCTAAAATCAGGTGTGGCAAGGAAGGGGGCGACCAGATCAGGTTTTACAGCCATGCGTAACTGCGCAAAGGTTACGTGCCCGCCCATCGAAATACCGGCAACGCAGACTTTTTTGCCGCCGGCACGCAGCTGCTGCACCAGCTGATTTATTTCTGAAGCATGTTGCAGCACAATAGAAAGCAATAGATGATGTCGGGCATGGCCAGCCTGTTCATTGAATATTTCGAGCAGACCGTCCTGGCGTGAACCGTGATGCGGCGCATCGACGGCTATGGCGAAAAACCCGGAAGCCCTGAGACGTTCGAGCTCAGGCAGCTGAACTTCTTTCGAAACCCCCAGACCATGAAGAATGATGACGGCAGAATGATGATTCTGGTCACCGGCACACAAAGCCTCAAGATCAAGCCCAGGAAGATGAAAAATTCTCTGAAATGCCACGCCAGCCTCCACAAAATTCTGCATGGCGAATGCCCGCTGCAGAAATGGTTTAGAAAATTATAGCACAAAGCATTGAAGAAAACTCATGCCTGCGCTAGCATTACCCAGCCCTATTCAAACTCGCAACTCAGCAAAATGAGGAGTATGAAGCGGTGCTCAGACAGGAAAACAGAATTTGACCAGATTGCATACAGTAAGACAAAGCATACCGGCGGTGATTGGCCTGGCGGTGCAGATGCCCGGCCAGGATGACGCCGAAATCGAACATTCGCTCACAGAACTTGCCGAACTTCTCAAAACCCTCGGAGCCAGTATGGTCGGCTCGCTGATTCAGAAACGCAGCGGCCCGTCGCGTTCCAATTATTTCGGCACCGGAAAAATCGAAGAAGTCAGACTCAAAGCCGAAGAGCTCGGCGCAAAATACATCGCCGTCGATGACGAATTGAGTGCCATGCAGATCAAAAGCCTCGAAGCCGGCACCGGCCTGCCGGTCAAAGACCGCACCTCGATTATTCTCGACATTTTCGCCAAGCACGCCTCGACACGCGAAGGCAAACTGCAGGTCGAACTCGCCATGCACCAGTATCAGCTGCCGAGATTGCTGCGCATGTGGACCCACCTCGAACGCCAGCGCGGCGGGATAGGGCTCAAGGGCCCGGGCGAAACCCAGCTCGAAACCGACCGCCGCATACTCAATATCAAAATAAAAAAGCTGCAGGAAGAACTCGATCGCGTCAGCCGCGCCCGCGAGCTGCAGGGACGCAAACGCAACGACCGCTTTGCACCGCTGTTTTCACTAGTCGGCTACACCAACGCCGGCAAATCGACATTGCTGAATGCCCTTTCCGGCAGCAGCGTGCAGATGTGCAACGGCCTGTTCACGACCCTCGACCCGACCGCCCGCCGGGTTGAACTGCCAGAGGGTCACTGGTGCATCGTTTCAGACACGGTCGGCTTTATCCGCAAACTGCCGCATGGGCTGGTAAGCGCTTTTAAAGCCACGCTCGAATGTGTCATTCAGTCAGAGGTCATGCTGATCGTCTGCGACGTTTCCGACCCGCAGTTCCGTGAGCATCTCGCCGCCGTCGACGAGGTTCTCAATCAGATCGGCGCCTCAGATCACGAAAGAATCTATGTTTTCAACAAGATCGACAAAGGGCTCAGCGTTTCAGAAGAACTGCTCGCGGCTGCCTATCCTGATCACATAATGGTTTCGGCTGCCGAAGGCACCAACATCGAACGACTGAAACGCATGATCGAAAAGATCATGCGCCGCAACCGCCGCAATGTTACGGTTTACCTGCCGGTCGGCTCGCCATATGTCGGCGAAGCGATGACGATCGGACGCATCTTCTCGCAGGAATGGGGCGAAGGCGAGGTAAAAATCAAGGCCGAACTGCCGGTCAGCTTCATCAACCTGCTGACCGACAGCAATCTCAAAGTCGAGCCGGACGAACGCTGAATGCCCTTAACTCAGTGTCCCTGCGAAAACTGGTTTAACAAATTGCAGACCTTCATCTCATACTAATTACAAGCTTTTTCGGGCACAGGCTTTGCACGAACGGCGCAAAAACCGTTATTCAGGCAAGGCTGTATTCTTCGCCCGGTTTGAGAATAAGCACTTCGGCCAGAGCGCCGACCTTCTCTCTGAACGCAACCGGGTCGCTGTTGATCAGGTCGAAAGTGTTGTAATGAATCGGCACCACCCGTCGCGTCTGCACGAATTCGACCGCCTTCGCCGCTGATGCCACCCCCATGGTGTAGCGATCACCGATTGGCAGAAAGCTGAGATCAGGCTTGAAGAATTCGCCGATCAGCTTCATTTCCATGCTCAGGCCGGTATCGCCGGCATGATAGATGCGCCGCCCGTCGATCTCGATGACCACCCCGGCCGGAGCGCCCTTTTCCGCAGAATGCAGCGCCGGCACCATGTTGAATTTGACACCGCCGACGCTGACCGTGCCGCCGATGTTCATTCCCTCGGCGGTAATTTTGTGACCCTGCGCTTCAACAGCCGTTTCGTGAATCGCCACAAGAGTGGCACCGGTCTTTTTACAGATCGCAAAGGCATCGCCGACGTGGTCACCGTGGTAATGCGTGATAAAAACCACATCGACCTTGCCGATTCTGTCGATGCCGTAAGGCGCCGAAGGGTTGCCGCTGATAAAAGGATCGATCAGAACAGTTTTCGAACCAGAAATTTTCACTGCCGAATGGCCAAGCCAGGTAATTTTAAGCATCTTAATCCTCCTGTTTTAAACCGGCGCCGGCGATTTTTTGAAAAATCTGCAACCTTTTTGTTGCGCCAGACATATATATACCATGTTAAAATGTAGCGGGTTAAGCGACACCCAAGACACGCCATGCAAGAGTTGTATCAGGATCTGAAATTGGACGCAAAGGCAAGAACAGTAGCAAAAAAAGTTTCCCCACGACCGCAGGGGAAGGCCCGGACTCACTCCCCTACCGATCGCCGCGGCTTTCTGCTTGGCGTCGTATTGCTGATTTCTCTGTTGATGGCGGTTTTCATTTTTTCGTTCAACAGCATTGTCAGACAGCGCAATACGCAGGCGCATCATCTGATGATCTCGGAAACGGCGAACTATCTCGCGATTTCCGGCCTGCGTCTGCTGAGCGACAAGCTCGGCAGCTCGTTCGAAACCACCATAAAAACCAGCTGCCCGCAGCTGTTCGACAAGCCGGCGGCAGCTCTCGGCGGCAACATCGATCTGACCGGCGCCAGTTCGATCTGTGGCAATATACAGAATGATTTTCAGAATTTTCTCAATACTCTCGATGAGCTCAAGGAACCCGGCATTCTCGGCGCCTACCCAACCTGTCTCGGCATGGAAATACGCCTCGAAAACCTGCAGGCACTCACCCCCGACACCACGCCCGAACAGTTTCAGGCCGGCCGTGACCCGATCGAAAAATGCGGCCAGCTGGTCGTCAAATGCACTATCGAATACCGCGGCCTGAAACGTCAGGCGACCCTGTCGCGGCAGTTTCGCGTGGTCAGTATGATTCCCGGAGCTTACAACCGCTTTTCGCTGTTCGTCAAAAAAACACCTTACCCCGATTCTTACAATGCGCTTGGCGTTAAGTTCGACGGCACCGTCGACACCGCGTATGCGCACCCGCCTGCAGCGGGCAAGACTTTTACCGGCCCGCTGTTCGTTTTTAACGGCACCGATTCGGCAGCGGTAACTTCGACGATTCCTGAGCGCACTGAAATCAATGATAAAGAGCACCTGCGCCAGCGCGGCTGGGTATTTCTCGGTCCAGCCGGTGCGGCCGCCGATGAAGCTGTGTTCATAAAAATACCATCAGGATTCGACCCGGCGGCCGGCGGGCATTTCATGCTTGGCTGGCCCTCGGTCTCGGCAATGCCGGTATTAGCACCAGAATTGATCGAAGACAACGTCAATTTTGCGCCGCAAAGTGATTTTCCGCCGCATGAGTATTCGCTTGGCGCCAAATTTCAGGGTTTCTACACCTGGGAAGAAGGCAACCAGTATGGCGCTGGCGGCAAAAACCTCTGGCCCGGCCTCGCAGCCGGCTCCAGCTTTGTTCCGTCTGACCATCTGCGTTCGGCTTCGACCTGGATCTACCCATACGGCGGCCAGAATAAAGAATCGCGCACGCTGGTCGTTGGCCCGGTGCTCGCCGGCATACTCAAGTTTTTCTTCATGCGCGGCCGCAATACCAGCACTTCTGAAGAATACAAAGGCCTCTGGACAAGCATGTCTGAAAGCATTTTCAACACCAAGGTCGCTGCCAACCACACCCTGCAAAGCTTCGCCGGCATGTGGGAAGGCACGCTGGTGCCGCCGATCAACGGCCTCGATTTTTTCAGAAGCGGCTACGAGAGCTTCAAAAAGCTGATGCCGTATAACAGTCTGCCCGACCCGACGCCGCCACTGCCTTCGAACGGCATTGCCTTCAATCTGCTTTTCGATTTCATGAAGTATCAGCGCGACGTTTACCCGCCGTTGAACGGAATGCCAGGTATTGCAGCCGCTGCCTATGACGCCGAAAGATTTCTTGTGCCGCGGGCCGAAGAAATGCGCAACTGCGCCGTCAAGGGCCTGCACCCCCACGACGAAATGGGGATTTTCTTCGAAGAAAACGGCCAGTATGATCCGAACAGCAGCCCTGACAACTGTTATTTCATGGGCAATCTGACCGGCATAACGGTTTATGATTCGAATCTGCTCTCGAACAGAATTACCCACAAGCTCGACCTGCGCAAATGCGATAACACCGCCGAGGAACAGGAAGCGATGGAAAAATTCCTGTTCAAGCAGGTTGGTGGCGCCGCCAGTGGCGTTAACGAAACCGACAAACCCGGCATTTTTCTGATCACCAGGCGCAACGGTGTCAGTGACAGTTACTCTGATGCACTCATTTTCTCCAGTCGCCCGGTCAAACTGGTCAAGCCTCTCATCGTCATTGTCGACAAGGGCAGTCTGATTCTGCGCCACGACATTACCGGCACCATGACCGACGGGGCGCCGGCCACGCTCTGCTCAATGGCTCTGATCAACGGGCACTTCTTTATCGATGGTGCCGGCACCATCAGAACTCTGCATGCCAGTCTGGCGTCATTGCACCCTTCTTCCGGCCGTCTGCTCAGGCCGCCTACCGTCAGCGTCAGCTCACCCGGGCAGTTTAAAATTCATGGAGGCCTGGCTCTGACCGAAATCGGCCTCTACGAAAACCCGATGAATGACCCGCTCAATCACCTTGGCACGACGATGAGTCACTTCACTGCAGGCGGTGAAATTCATTACAACCCGCGTTTCAATCCTTCTGGCCCGACCGTCGTCGATTCAAGGGTCTTTGTTCTCGAAGACACCGCCGGCAAGCTCAGCATCGAGGGGGCCGGCTCATGAATACAAAAAACGGGCTGTCGATGGTCGAAATCATGGTTGCGGTCGTTATCATCGCCTTGTCGGTCGGTCCGCTGATCGGCCTGCTCAGTTCTTCAAACCGCATGAGCAATGCATCGATCTACGAAGAAATGGCCGTACACTACGCCAGGGAAATTTCCGACCAGCTTCTCAGTCTCAGTCCTAAATTCTCAGACATCGTCAATGACGCCAGGGTCATGACTGGCGATTCTACGCTCACCCTGGCTGCGATTCTCAACGACGCCACCTTCAAAAGCAAGCTTGAGGAACACACCGACGAGTCTGCCGCTCTTTCATTATATGCCAGCGGCAACCAGCTGCCGGTGCGCTTGATCGTTTCGCCGCTCGACAAGGCCTTCAGTCGGCGCCGCATTACGGTAAGCGAGCTGAATACCAGCAGCAACAGCGTTTTAAAAACAGATAGATACTGGAAAGTAAAAATTGAACTTGCCTGGAAAGACCCGAATTCCGGGCGCGACACCCCGCGTGAGGTCGTCATGGCGATCTTTCTCAAAGAGGGATAAGACGGATGGGCAACAAAAAACGGCAAAGCGGCTTCACTTTCGTCGAGGCGATGATCGTCACGGTAATCGCCTGCGGCCTGATGATCGTCATTCAGAGCCTGTTTTCGCATACCGTCAAGGTCACGATGAAAGGTCAGGACAACCTCGATTCGATCAGAGCAGCCAGCCAGCTTTTTTCGAGCCTGCGCCGCGACATGCTGCAGTTCGTTTCGCTGTCGACCGGCGGGGCCCGGGCAACTATCGCGCTCGGCAGTTCCGAAATTCCTGATACGGCGACCTTTTCGACGATTCTCACCCTGAAAAAGCAGACTGACCGTATTACCTATACACTGGTCGAAAATGGCGGCAAAAACTACATCGAGCGGGTATTACAGACCCCGGCGAACCCGGCGCCGCAGCGCAAGCTTTTCGGGGTGCCGCGCATGAAGGATTTTGGCGTTCTCTATCTGCTCAGCCCGAACAAGGTGAATTCGCTCGTCAAAAATGTCGGGCAGCTGTTGGTAAAAGTGACGGTCGATTCAGAGGATGCGAGGTTTCCGTCAAAAGAAGTGAAGCTGACTTCGGTGTTCTTTTCCGACCGTCTCGCTGACAGCGACTGGAATTATCTCGATTTTTAAAATTTTTGCAACCTTTGCAACGGTTCAGGCATATTGAAAATTAGTTGAGGTGGAAACGAAAATGAAAACAGAAAGCTCGAAACTCAAGGCTGTTTTGCTGTTGGCCCTGTTGAACCTGCCGGCCATTTTTGGTTCTGCTGTCTGCTCGGCCCAGGTCGCTTCTTCGAGCCAGTCGACAAATGCCACCGAACCCGTACAGGTCGAAAGCAGTTCGGCCATGCAGCAGAAAGGCGCACCGCCCGCTGCACCGCAGGCACAGGCCGAAAACTCGCAATACACCCAGAGCCCTGACTGTATGAGCCTTCAGGAGGTCATAGAAACCTACAACAAACGCTATTGCCCGCCTGAAGAGCCTATTTCAGAAATCACCGACTTTACCATGGCCCGCCTGGTCAAAGCCGAAATGATAAAAAGAAGCGATCTCGACAGATACCGTGATCTGGTAATGGTCAATGGCAAGGTCTACACAAAGAAAGACCCGAAGGGCGACCAGCAGCCTGATCCGAAGCCACTCGGCAAAGCCGGCAAAAATCTGCTGGGCGAACTGAAAGTCGCCTGTGAGCAGCTCGAACAGAAGCAGACGCGCGGCGAATCAGACGGTAACAAAAAGCCCGAGCAGATTCTCGAATTAAAGAGGCGCAGAATCACCTATCGTGACAAAGAAAACCAGCTGCGCGAAATGGAAGTCTATTCGCCGCCGAAGTTTCCGGCCAAAAAGAAGCCGCTGGCCGGGAAAAAGGGCAAGAAAGTGCCTGATTACGCAACTTCGATTCTCGTTCCCAAAAACCAGCAGGGTAACAGCAAGGATATATCTGCCTTTGACAGCATGCCGTCAGCCGATGCATGGGTTGATGACAACGAAGCCAAAGGCAGTAAATGATTTACACAGGAGGAGTTCAGGAAATGTTAAAAAAATGGTTGTCTCTCGTTCTGGCCGTAATGATGGTGATTACCTCATTGCCGGCTTTTGCCCAGACTTCAGATGCAAACCCCGGCAGTGACGGGCAGCAGGCAGTAATCGATGAAACCGCCGACGGTTCCGACAGCGATGGCGCTGTCAGCGACGATAGTGACAACGAAGCCGTTGTCAGCAATATCGACGAAAACCAGATGCAGGCCGATGGTGTCGCTGATGTAGAAAGCAGCAGCAAGGCACAGATTCCCGCCCCGGAAAAAGAAAATCTCGGCAAATTCCAGAAAATGCGCGCCGAAATTCAGAAGCTGATCAAACAGCGCTTCTTTGCCCGCGCTGAAAAGATGATCGACAAGGTTCGCGCTGAAGTCAAGAGCAGCCGCCTCGCCGACGAACGCAAAAAAGCCCTGATGGCCTCTCTTGAACGCCGTGAGAGAGCAACCCTGCACAGCGTTCAGGGCGAATATCAGAAGGCCGCCAATGCGATCAGATCGGCCATGTCAATGAATGAACTGAAGGGTGATACCGACAGACTGCTGAAGACCCAGGAAAAAGTCAGCACGCAGAAAGAATGGTTCGATATCCGCGCCAATTTTGAAAAAGATCTGACCAAACTGCTCGAAGCCAAACAGCCACTTCTCAAGGAAAAGCTCGCTGTTCTCAAGCAGCTCGATGCAAAAAAGAAGCTCAGCAAAGAAGAAATCAGCAAGCTGCAGGCTTCTCTCAAACAGATCAATGAACGCCTCGCACCCCTGAACAAGAAAATTCAGGAAACCCACCGTGTATTTGCCGTCAAACGCGATAAAATGCGCAAACATGGCATTGTGCTCAATTCAGCCCTGCATCGCAAGCTTTTCCCGCTCGTGATGAAGAGAATGCTCGTCAGATTCGGCAATTACAACCTGCACCGCCAGATTGCCCGCCACCTGAGCAACATTGCCGAAACCAACGAAACCAGCTGGGAAGGCCTGAAAGAAAATTTCGCCAGACTGCAGAAGCTGCAGGAAAAGGTCTGGGATCTGCGCAAGCAGCTCGACGCTCTCGCCGGCAAAGCTCCGCTGTCTGAAGAAGATTACAGAAAAGCCAAAGTTATCCGCGATCAGCTCGAAAAAGCCATTGCCGCCTGTGAAAAGGCTCTCGACAAGGTTGAAGATGCCTTCATCGACCAGAAGGCATTCGGCAAGCTGTCAGCCGCAGAAAAAGCCGAATTTGTTAAGCTTTTCAGAGACGTCTGGAGCCGCGACAAGGAATTCGACAGTCTGAAACCCTCGCTCGAAGAGCTTTACGAAAAGATTTTCGAACGCCCGATCGTTATCGACGACCCGAAACCTGAACCGCAGCCGATGCCCAAGCCAGAACCGGGCAAACCTTCGCTCGAAGGCGAAGGCTACATCATTCAGGAAGGCAACGTGTTCCTGCTGCGCTTCGGCGACAAGATCCTGTGGCCGAACAATCTGCCCGCCAGATACATGGTCAACAAGCTCGAAGTTAAATTCGGCGCCGAATTCATTCTCAGAGCCGCCAACCAGCCGACCAACGAGTTGCCGCAGGTTGACGAAAACGGCAGACCGGTAGACGCCTGGTGGAAAAAATACCCCGAAATCAGCTTCACCTATATCCATGCCCCGCAGTTGCCCGATGAACCGTTCAAGCGCGACAACGACATGGCCACTCCGACTCAGGTTATCGAAGAAAACCTCGACAACCAGAACAAACCGGCCAATCTGATGAACGCGTTCTGATCATGTAACCGACCCCGGCCGGCCCTGCTGGTCGGCCGGGGTTTTTCATTCAATAAATGGCCAGTTCTCCCGAAAATACAGATGAGAAGTTGCTGATCGCAGACACTCTGCGCGGTAACCATGAGGCTTTCCGACCCCTGGTCGAAAAATACTGGGGCCTGGTCAGTTCGATAGTTCAGAAGTATATAAAAAACCGGGAAACCGCTGCCGACCTCTGTCAGGAAGTCTTTCTCGCGGCCTTCACCGGCCTGCCGCAATACCGGCACGAACTGAGCTTTTCGCCGTGGCTGGCCAAAATTGCGGTCAACAAAGCACTGGAGCATCTGCGCCGCGAAAACCGGGCGCCGTTCGCCGATTTCGACCTCAGCAACGTTTTGAGCCAGGCTCTCTCGCCCGACGAAGTGATTGACCAGAAGCAGCTTTTCGATGACTGCATCGCCTGTCTGCCCGAAAAACTGCAGGTTCTCTTTATTCTCAGGCACGGTCTCGATTTTTCTTATGAAGACCTCGCCTATGTTCTTGATATGCCGGCAGGAACGGTAAAAAGCATCATGTTTCGCATGCGCAGTCAGCTGCGAAGCTTTCTCGAAGCCCGAGAACAACGTGAAAAGGCGCTTGCCGGCAGGGAGCAGGAATTCGATGTCTGATAACTGTCTGAGTCAGGAAAAAATACAGGAATACCTCGAAAAAACACTGGCGAGCAGCGAAGCGGAAAAGGCTGCCCGGCACATAAATTCGTGCCCGGCCTGTCGCAACGAAGTCGCAGCCTGCGAAGCATTTCTGCGCCGGGCAACACAGAGCGCCAGGCGTCAGGTTGCGGCCACAGTGCCACCCGGTCGACTCGCAGCTGTCATGTCACAGATCAAGACAGAACGAAGCAGCAAAACAGCTGTTAAACAGCCTGCCGGTTTTTTCTGGCAGCTGAAATACCTGCTAGCACCTGCAATTGCAGCTCTGCTTCTTGCGATCGGGCTTTCATGGCACAGTCCTGAACAGTATCCGGCACTGCCTCAACCAGAAAAGCCGGCATTTTCGCTGGCACACAATACTGCCGAGATACCATTTTCTCTCGGACCGGCTGAGACAGCGCCTGACAGCCTGAGCCCAGACACCAGGAGTATCCGGCTCGGCAAAAAGATTACGATATCAGAAGGCTCGCTGTTGCGGGTCAGCGTCGACCAGCATAAATTCCTTTTTTCCGGGCCGAACACCTTCACTTTTGAAGAAAAGGTGGTCAGGGTGGCAAAGGGTATTTGCAGCTTCGTTCTTGTCGGCGATCATGCCGGGTTCAAGGTCATTACGCCGGATGTCACCATCGAACCGCTCGGCACCAGTTTTGCAGTCGAAGCAAAAAACTGGGGCACAAAAATCACCCTGCGCACCGGCAAACTGGACCTGACCAGTTGCAGTGGTATCAAAAGGCAGCTGCAGGCGCCAGAAGAAATTTTTGTCAGCTCAACCGGCGCCTTTTCAGCCGAGGTGCCGCAGCCGAACAATTCGCCTTTACAACCTGAAGCACCAGACCAGCCAGCACCGACCACGAACGATCAGCCGGCCGGCAATTCCCCCGGCAAACTCATCGACTCATTTTGATCAACCACTGTTCGAGGTGCTGCAGGGCTTCTGCGAAGCCGGCGCGGCCATAGCCGAAACGCAGATACTGTTTCTGCATGTCGAAAAAATTACCGGGAATCAGCATAACGCCGGTTTCGGCAACGAGGCGATCGCAGAATTCTAGCGCATCGCCGTCAAGAAATTCAGGAAAAGTCGTGGTGCCGGCCTTAGGCCGCTGCCAGGCGAACAACTTCGGAAACCGGCCAAAAAAGCCGGCGAGCAGGTCAAGATTCGCAACCAGGCGCTGGCGTTGCCGTTCATAGATTTTTTCACAGTTGCGCACGGCGATGCGGGCAAGAAACTCGCTCGGCGCACTGTTGCAGATCGTCAGGTAATCTTTGAAGGTTGCGAGGCGGTTATAAACTTCGGCATCACGGGTAGCGACCCAGCCGATGCGCAGGCCGGCCAGGCCGCAGTTTTTACTGAGGCAGTTCAGTGAAATACCCTTTTCATAATGGTCGGCCATATTCGGCAGACGGGTGGCCGGGTCGTGTTCAGAGCCGCGGTAAACCTCGTCACAGAAAAGCCACAGACCGTGTTTTCGTGCGATATCGATGACGCCCTGCCAGCTGGCGCGATCGAAAAGATAGCCGGTCGGATTGTGCGGCGTACAGATGAGAATCGCCTTTGTTTTGGAGTTGATCAGGCTTTCGAGCTGATTCAGGTCGGGTGCCCAGCCATTCTTCGAGTTGCCCGGCCAGCGTGTCACGTTGATATTACGTGATTCAGCAACCGCATAATGCGACTGATACCCCGGAAAATGCACAATCAGATGGTCGCCCGGATTGAGAACCGCATGCATGAAGGCAAAAATCGGTTCTTCGGCGCCGGTAAACACGAGAATCTGACCGGCATCGACCTTTTCATAATGCCGGGCGATTTCAGCACGCAGGGCTGGGTCACCAAGGCTTTCGGTATAACCGAGCCAGACTTTTTTGAATTCTTCTTCGGCGCCCGGTTCAAATGCGAGCAGATCGCCGACACTCATGGCCTCAGGGTCTGAAGACCCCAGCAGATAGCGCGCCGAGAACTCATGCCGGGCAAAATATCTTTCAAGCGCAAAAGGTCGAATCTGCATGATCTGGTTCCTTTCATTATGCCGACAGCTTCGCCGCACCGGCGTCAACAGTAATTATACCCGCTGTCATATACAAAAACCACATAGACTATTCTGAAGCTGCTCGGCGAAAAAGGCAGCTGGTATGAAGTTGAGGCGCAGGTGTGTCAGCATTCCGGCTTTATCGAACGCACGGTCTTTTATCTGGCGGGACTGTATTCTGACCAGGGTCGCAAAGGCCAGGATTTTGCTGAGCTGAGACCGGCGATCGGCATTTCATTGCTTGGCTTCAATCTTTTTAAAAGTTCAGAACGGGTTCAGGAAATTTTTGCGTTGCGGAACACAGATAATTCAATTGTTCTGACCGATACCCTGATGCTGCATTATATCGATTTGAAGCGCTATCGGCGCAAAAAGCCTTTTGAAAAGCAGACTCCGTTTGAGAAATGGCTGCACCTGCTGAAATTTTCGAAGGCTTATGCTAGAATGGGGTTGAAGAGCACTGCGGTGTTTCCTGATGAGGAGGAACTGGCCATGGCCCTTGAAGAACATGTAAAACTTAACGCCGACGCGGCGATGCGCCTGCGCATGGAAGACCGCGAGCGAGAACGCATCGAAGAGATAATCAAGCGCAGCGCCGCAATCAAAGAAGGCCGCGCCATCGGTAGCGAAGAAGGCAGAAACGCAGAAAAGCTCGAAATAGCCAGAAAGCTTAAAGCCGAAGGCATGTCAGACGCCATGATTCAAAAAACCACCGGCCTTGGCAAAGCTGATTTAGATAGGCTGTAAACTGGCAAATCTTTAAAGAAGCCATATTTTTATTTATTCTGCAGCCTGTTTGCAGCAAATTCAGACAAAACAGGCGCAGAAGCATATCCCTGGCGTTTTCCCAGCCTGATTATCCGGCCGTCCCAGAATTTGCTGAAGTTGTCATAGCTGACAGTAACAAGGCCACGAAGCGGGTCGGCCAAATACAGGGTTCTGTTGCTGCTTTTCCAGCCGATTACCGCGATTGCATGCTCAACATTGTAAAAACCTCCATCGACGGTTATCAGAAATGGCAGGTTCTCTTCGAGCGCAGACGCAAAATCTTTTGAGCTGTAAGCCGCTTCAGTAAAACCGAGATTGCGGCAACCAGCCACCGAGTGCCCGGTCAGCGAACCGATCAGCAGTGTCTTAACCTTTTTTACCGTCTCATACTCACTGGTTGCTTCACCATAAAGCCGGCAGATGCTTGTCAAAGCTGCCGGAACACAGGTAACCTGCAAGGTCTGCAACGTCACCCCATGAGAATCGAATTTTTCAGGGCCGACAAAGGGTGCCGCCGGCATGATTATTATCAGTTCTGCAACTGTAGAGCCAAGAAACACAAGAGCCAGAAGAAACTTTGAAATCCGGCGGAAGCCGTCGTCAACGCAGGAATAAGTGCGGTTCGTCAGATAGCCGAGCAGCAGAAGTTTCAGCATACAGACGATTAACCAGGCGGGCAGAGCCGGGTCATATTCGATCGCCCGGCTGAAAAAGCCATTTTGCGAAGCAATAAAGCTGGCGATAAAAAAAACGAATGCCAGAACAGCGGGTAACTTAAGTCGTTCGAGGGAGTTGGAAGCAGCTGCAGCATTGTGAAACAATGCCCGACGCCGCACAAAAAGCATGGTCAGAGCGGCGACAGTCAAGCCCAGCAAAGCCTTCAGCCAGAATTCAATATACATGCAGTGATTATAGCACGAAAAGCCGCAAATCATGCAGCAATAAACAATGGTTCCGAGAGAAAGTGCAGGCAGCGAACCTGCTTCACTACGCGAAAATTGTCTCAAACAGCAGAGACAACTCGAAGATAGCCAGGTCAAAGCTTCGGCAAGTGAGGCGCCCATTTTTTGCCGGGCGATAATAATTTGCGCTTACAGCAAAAGCAAAAAGCACTGTTGATGCTCGCAAAAAACTTTTTTGAAAAAATATTTAAAAAAGTCTTGACACTTTGCAGCAAATTGACGATAATAATTTTGCAACGCAGCAATAAGTTAAAACAAAACGACCGCAAAGTCCTAAATTTTTAATCTGAAAACAGGAGTTTTTAAAATGAACAAATGGATGGAATTTTCAAACGAATACACTCAGCTCATGAAAGACAATTTCCAGGTCATGACCAAATTCTGGCGCGCCAGCATGGACCAGACCTCTGGCTACACCAAGAAGAACATGGAACTTTTCTTCGACCACATGAACCGCAATGTCGAATTCATGCACGAAATGTACAACAACACCGCTGCCTCGAACGAAGAGCTCAAAAAACTCTATCGCGAAAATATTGAAAAATTCAACACCCGCTTCCAGAAGGTTTATGAAGAAACCATCAAGGCCATGACTCCGAAGCACATGAACGCTGAAAAGTAAGGTCTGCAGCAAGCCAGGGGCCGTTCTGAACACGGCCAGTCCGCCAGGACGGCCCCGGTTGCAGACTTTGCAAAGCAGCAAAGCCGCGCCGCGTTTTTCCCCTGATCTGGAGCCTGAGACTGAAACTTGAAAAAGCAGGCCCGCCGCAAGTGAGAAATTTCACAATCGAGATTGATCGCAAAGTAAAGTTGATCGCAAGCAGGGCGGTTCTGAGAAAAATTGCGGGGGCGCAGGGTGACAAAGTGGGCGGAAACGTAGAAGTTACAGGCAATTGCAGGATGAACGACAGAAGGGGCCGGAAACAACAGCAGACGGCCCGCAGGCGCAGGTGCCGCAGTTTTTATCGCGGCAATGCAGAAACAAGAATTTAATCGAAACGACTTAAAACAGCCGCCGAGAGGTGGCCAGACAGGAGAAACACAATGAAACGAATGACAGGTAAAGTAGCTCTCATCACTGGTGGTGCCGCAGGTATCGGTCTCAAGGCCGCAACTATTTTTGCCGAAGAAGGCGCAACCGTTTATGCTCTCGATATCAGCGACAAGGCTCTTGCAGGCCTGGCCGACGTTAAACTTTCGCCCGAAGCCACCGGCAAAATCATCGGCAAGAAGGTCGATGTATCGAGCCACGCCGACGTTAACAAAGTCGTCGATGAAATTCACGCTGCCGAAGGCAAAATCGATTGTCTCGTCAACAACGCCGGCATCACTGCTGACGCTACCCTGATGAAGATGACCGAAGAACAGTTCGACCGCGTCATCAAAGTTAACCTCAAAGGCGTATTTCTGATGGCTCAGGCCTGTGCCGCCAAGATGACCGCAGCCGGCAAAGGCTCGATCGTCAATACTTCCTCGATCGTCGGCGTTCAGGGCAACTTTGGCCAGACCAACTATTCTGCTGCCAAAGCCGGCGTCATCGGCATGACCTACACCTGGTCACGCGAACTCGGCCGCAAGGGCGTGCGTGTTAATGCCGTCGCTCCCGGTTACACCTGGACCGAAATGCTCGCCACCGTTCCCGAAAAGGTTATCAAGATGCTCGAAGAAAAGACCCCGATGCAGCGCCTTGGCCAGCCCGAAGAAGTTGCCAAGCTTTATCTGTTCCTGGCAAGCGACGAAAGCTCATACATCACCGGTCAGGTTATCGGCGTCGACGGCGGCCTGAAACTCTGATAAACTAGCCTAGAAAGGTCGGAAGCAAATGATAGCAAACATGGACACCATCGCTCAGCAACTCGATGCGATCAGCGAGCATTACCTGCGTCAGACCGCAGGCGAGCTCGATACGTATCCGCGCGGCGTCACCCCCAGAGAAGAAGTCTGGCGCGCCGGCAATGTTTCGCTGCTGCGCTTCGAAAGCCCCGAAGGCGTCGAAGGCCAGCCGATTCTCATTGTCCCGTCACTGATCAACCGCTGGTATGTTCTCGACATCACCGAAGAAGTCAGCTTCATTCGCGAATTTGCCCAGAAACGCCCGGTTTATCTCATCGACTGGGGTTACCCCGGCGCCGAAGTCGGCCATCTGCCGCTCAGCCACTATTATCACCGCTCGATCAGACGCGCTGTGCGCTTCATGTGTCGCGAACACGGCTGTGAAAAGGTCGACATGCTCGGTTACTGCATCGGCGGCACCATGGCATACGCTTTCAGCTGCCTCGAACCAGATATGGTCGATCATCTCGTGCTTCTGACCGCCCCGATCGACTTCAGAGATTCCGGCATCTTCGGCACTTACGCCGACCATTTCCCGACTGAAGAATTCAAGCAAAGCATGGATTTCATGCCCGGCTGGCTGCTCGCCTTCTCTTTCAATTTCGTGCAGCCGATGGGAACCTGGCAGAAAACGAAAATGTTCAAGGAAAAATTCGAAAGCAAAGGTTTCATGAAGCTTTACAACGCCATGGAACGCTGGATCGCTGATCCGGTAAGTTACCCCGGCAAAGCTTATTACCACATGCTTACCGAACTTTATAAAGAAAACCTGCTGAGTCAGGGCAAACTGACGACCGCCGAAGGCCTGCTCGTAGACCCGGCCGCGCGCCGTTCAAAAGCCCTGATTCTCAACGCCGGCAAAGATCATATTGCGCCGTTGTGCACCACACAGCTGCCGCAGAGCGACAAGGCACCGGTCAAACAGGTAACGATTCCCTCAGGCCACATCGGCATAACCACCGGGCGCAACAGCAGAGATGCCAGCAAAAGCGCGCTCGAATTCATAATGAACTAAGGAGACTGTAACAATGTTCACCATGGGCGAAGATATGATGAAACAATGGGCTGAAAACTGGGAAAAGCTGATGGGCGACCAGCTCGAAAAGCTTGTGACCAACGAAAAATTCATCAGTGAAATGTCAAAATCGCTTGCTGCCACCATGACCGGCAAAGCGGTTTATTCAAAGATGCTCGACGAACAGATGGCAGCGATGAACCTGCCCTCACGCACCGACATCGTTAAGATCATGCAGAAGCTCACCGATATCGAAGAACGCCTCGTCGACCTCACCGAGAAGTTCGAAGATTACGTTGACGCCCAGGGCGACAAGCCGGCTGCCGCAGCCGCCAGCCACGAAGGAAAAAGCAAAAAACATAAAAAATAGTTCTCTGCTGGACTAAAGCGCCTGTCGGTTTTAAAATCGTCATACAGGCAGAACCTGAATAAAATTTTAAAACCGACAGGAAAGAGAGAACTATGGCCAAAGCAAAAGAGCTCAAAGAGATGCCCGAAGAATACCGCGAGATCGTATCGCGCTCTGTTCTCAAAAGCTATACCGAAGCTGACCGTCGTCGACTCGGCATGGAACCGACCCGCAAGACCCCGGTTTTCAGACAGGCATCCTGGACCCTCTATCGCTGCGGCGATGACTTTAAATCCGATTACAACCCGGTAGTCGTGGTGCCGTCGCTGATCAACCGCAACTATATCATGGACCTGCTGCCGACCCACTCGCTGATCGAACAGCTGAAAGCCTCCGGGCTCGACGTTTTTCTCATCGACTGGGGCGACCCCGATGCCGGAATGGGCCAGTGCGGCTTCGACCACTACGTCAGCGTCTGGGTGCGCCGCGCCATCCGCCAGGTTAAACGCCTGACCGGCTGCAAAAAGGTTCAGCTCGCCGGCCAGTGTATCGGCGGCATGATGGCAACGATGTATGCCGCTCACCCCGAGCTGCGCAAAGACCTCAGCAGCCTGTTTCTGCTGACAGCGCCGATCGATCTCGCCGACTCCGGCCTTCTCGCCACCTGGACCGGTACCGAAGGCTTCGACGTCGAAAAGATGACCGCCGCCTATCAGGGCCTCGTGCCCGCCAAGTTCTTTCACGCATCGTTTCCGCTGCTCGACCCGAAAAAGCAGCTGAGCAAATACCGCGGTCTGCTCGAAAACTTCGAAATGCCGGGCTTCAAACAGATCTGGGAAGCATTAGATATCTGGGGCAGCGACAACGTCGACTTCACCAGACAGGCTTTCATCGAGCTGATCAGCACGTTCTATCAGGAAAACGCTTTTTACAAAGCCGAATATACTATCATGGGCCAGCCGGTCGATTTCCGCGATATCGATATTCCGGTGTTGAGCCTGGTAGCGAGAGACGATCATGTTTTCAATGAAAAGGCCGCCAAAGCCATTCATGAATGCAAGGCCGCGAAAAAAGGAAAATTGGATTACCACGTGATCCCCGCCGGGCATGTGTCGCTGATTGCGGCCCACCCCGTCAGAATTACGACCTTTGCTCTGATCAAAGAATTTTTGACCAGATAATACATTCACAAGGAGCAGAAAATGACTGAAGTATTTATCGTTGGTGCAGCAAGAACCGCAATCGGCGCCCTCATGGGCACTCTCAAGGGCGTTCCCGCCCACAAACTGGGCAGCGTCGTCATCAAGGCCGCTCTCGAACGCGCCGGTGTGAAGCCCGATCAGATAGATGAAGTAATCATGGGTAACGTGCTGATGGCCGGTCAGGGCCAGGGTCCGGGCCGCCAGGCTGCCATGGGCGCCGGGATTCCCGAAACCGTTCCTGCCTGGGCAATCAACCAGCTTTGCGGTTCAGGTCTCAAAACCATCGCTCTCGCTGTTGACGCCATCAGAACCGGTGAGTCTCAGTGTATCGTCGCCGGCGGCATGGAAAGCATGAGCAGCGCCCCTCACCTCGCCAATCTGCGCAACGGCACCGCTCTCGGCAACGTAAATTTCATAGACTCGACCGTCTGGGACGGCCTGACCGACGTTTTCTCAGGCGAACACATGGGCATGACCGCTGAATGGCTTGCCGATGAACTCAAAATCAGCCGCGAAGAAATGGACAAGTTCTCTGCTGAAAGCCAGAAACGCGTTGCCGATGCCTGGGAAGCCGGAAAATTCGATGACGAAATCGTTCCGGTCGAAATTCCGCAGCGCAAGGGCGACCCGATCATGTTCAAGAAAGACGAACATTTCCGCGTCGGTACAACTTTTGAAACCCTGAGCAAACTGAAGCCCGCCTTCAAAAAAGACGGCAGCGTCACCGCCGGTAACGCTTCAGGCATCAACGACGGCGCCGCCGCTGTTGTCGTCGCCTCAGCCGAATTTGTTAAAAAACACAACCTTAAACCGATCGCCAGAATCGCCGCGCACGCGACCACTGGTCTGAATCCTTCAAGAATGGGTCTTGGCCCGGTTTCTGCAACGCAGAAAGCCCTTGCCAAAGCCGGCTGGAAAGTCAGCGATCTTGACCGCGTCGAAGCCAACGAAGCTTTCGCCGTTCAGTCGCTCGGCGTCATCAAACAGCTCGGTCTCGACCCGGCAAAAACGAATGTCAACGGCGGAGCCATCGCTCTCGGTCACCCCATCGGTGCTTCCGGGGCCCGCGTGCTGGTAACGCTGCTGTATGAAATGATGCGTGTAAACGCTGGCAAAGGCCTCGCTACCCTCTGTGTAGGCGGCGGCATGGGTGTTGCCATGGCAGTCGAACGCGTCAAGGCTTGATTCCTTTCCTTGCCTCTGTGCGGCGTCATTAACCGCACAGACCTTCCGGGCCTGGGGATTCTTTCCCGGGCTGTCTTTTTTTTAGAGCGATTCATTGATTGACCAATTAGCAATTGCGCTTAACTGGTTATCTTTTTAAGGGGCAGCTTCGGCCTATCAGCCGGGTTGCTTTTTCTTCAGCGATTCGCTTCGCTCACAAGCTTCCGAAAAAGCAATCCCGTCTTCTCGCCTCGCAATTTTGTAATTGAGGATCTCTATATTTAACCAAAGAGTTGTTACTTTTTAGCTTGACTTTAAATTCATGTTAAATAGTTTAATATTAAAGTATTTAATTTTGAATCGAGTTGAACTTAAAAATGAGTACTCACTACAAAGGCACAAAGGAAGAGGTCAGCGCCCTCGACTGCTTTATCAAGCTGCTGCGCGCCTCTGAATCGGTCAATGCCGCCGCAGTGAGGCAGATTCAGTCATATGGTCTGACCGAAAGCCAGTTCGGGGTTCTTGAAGCACTGCTGCATCTCGGCACCCTCAATCAGAACCAGCTGGCCGGCAAGATTCTCAAAAGCGGCGGCAATATCACGCTGGTCATCGACAACCTGCTCAAGCACGGGCTGGTCGTCAAAGAAAAACGCAGTGATGACCGCCGCTGCTACTGGATCAGCCTCAGCGCCCGCGGGAAAGAACTTATCAGCCGAATTTTTCCGGAACATGTTAGAATAATTACCGGGAGATTTGCGGCACTTAATTCAGAAGAACAAAAACAGCTGGCGATGCTCTGCCGCAAACTGGGTACCGCCGCAAAAAATCAGGAGGAAGAAAAATGAAAAAGGTACTTCACATTGTTGCCAGTCCGAGAGGTGCATCGTCTCGCACCCTGCGTATAGCAGATGCGTTGATAAAGAAAATCAGAAAGCAGTTTCCCAGTGCAGCAATCGACACGCTCGACGTTTTTGCTGAAAAGCTGCCCGAAATGAATATTACCCGCGTCAAAGGCAAATACATGCTGATGAGCGGCCAGGAACTCAGCGGTGATGCCGTCGCCGCCTGGGAAGAAATCAAAGCCCACATTGCCCGTTTTCTCGCTGCCGATATCATCGTCATCTCGACCCCGATGTGGAACTTCGGTATTCCCTACCGGCTGAAACACTACATTGACGTGGTCTGGCAGCCCGGTTTCATGTTCAAATACACCGAAAACGGCCCCGTCGGCCTCGCTGCCGGCCGCAAGGTCTTCGTCGTGTCGACCCGCGGCGGCGATTACACACCAGGCACCCCGGCTGAACCCTACGACCAGATCACGCCCTACCTCAAAACCGTTCTCGGCTGGGCCGGCATCACTGACCCGACCTTCATCAGCGGCCAGCCAATGGATGCCAACACCGAAGACGGCCGCGAAGCCAAAATCAAAGAAGCCATCGCCAGCATCGACTCTCTCGCCCTCGCCTGATCTCTAAAGAAAACCCGGGTATGCCATCAACCGACGGCATACCCGGTTCTTTTATCAAGGCAGACAGATCAAGGAATCTGCCACTGCTGATTTTGCGAATGTGAAGGCCGCTGCCACAACTGGGCTTGATGTGCTATCATAATGAAGATCAGAACCTAAAGACGGGGCATGAGCGTCGAAACTTAAAAATTTTCTCTGCCAGACAAATTGCAGGATTGATGGGAGAAATGATTACGGATAAATACCACGCACAATTGCAGGAATCAGTCAAAGATGAAGTCTTATTCAAGCTTTTGAAAGCTTTCGTAAAGGCTGTTTATTTTTTGCTTCTGATGATTCTTATCGTTCCGGCCGGCTTATTAGCAATCATTGCAACTGTTTTTGCTTATCCTATTTTGCTTTATGGTGGCTTGCTAGGTGGTATCTGGACCTTTCTTATAGCTTTGCTTCTTCCGCCGGTTTTTATCGTGCTGGTGGTTCCTTTGCTGGTTTGTATCGCACCATTTTTTCTGATCTATGGAGCTTTTACCGGAGATATTTGGCCAGATTCAAAGCCGGAAGAACCAGATCCGAAGGCGCAAAAAATTGCCGAGCAGGTTGAGGCTTTCAACGTCAAATGGGAGCTGATTAAAGACTTGCCTCCGTTCCAGTTGTCAGATGAAGCCGCCAGAAATTTTGAGATGGCCAGAGACAAGCTTAAGGGTTCAACCTCTGAGTTCGCCGACAATTGCCCCGGAGAAGGCAAGTATCTGTTAGGAATCGCGGCCGATTACATCAAAGATGAGGGCGAGTTTGGCAGAGAACTCGTAGAACTTATAGATATGGCTATCGTGCATTCCTTTAACTATAACGAAGGAGAATCACAATCTGCCTTGCATAAAATGATCTGGGATTGCGCCAGACTCATTACGCTACGACTCGAAAGCGTGGAGCCGAAAACCGGCATTCAAAAACTTTCTTTCGACAGGTGATAATATTACCGCATTACTCCTGCAGGTTTGCGAACTCACCGGAAGTCTCCGGTTATTTAAGGCGCCCTGATTCAAGAAAGCTGAAGTAATCTGTTTTATTGAAAATAATATGGTCAAGCAGGTGAAGCCCGATTATATCGCCCGCACCCTTGAGTTGCGCGGTAATGTCGATATCGGCCACCGAAGGTTCGAGGCTGCCGGCAGGGTGGTTGTGAGCAACGATTATCGCCGATGCCCTGTCGGTCAGGGCGTCAGCAAAAACCTCGCGCGGATGCACCGGAGCGCGGTCAATCAGCCCGATCGAAACAACTCTGATGTTTAAAATTTCATTGGCACCGTTGATGCTGGCGCATAAAAAATGTTCCTGCTTCCGGTCGGCGTAATGCCTGATATGGGGTAAAAGATCAGCTGGGGTCGTAATTCTAGCGCCCTCTGGCTTGATGCGGCGGCGGGCAAATTCAAGCGCAGCGATTATCAGTGCCGATTTCGCATCGCCGACACCGGCAAACTCCTGCAGATCCTGGGTTTGAACGCCAAGACCTTTTGCATCGATGACCTTCACAAGTCTGGCAGCCAGCTGCAGCACATCCATGCCAGGGGTGCCCTTACCGAGCAGTATCGCCAGCAGTTCCTGGTCGCTCAGAGCGGCTGCACCTTTTCGAAGAAGCTTTTCGCGCGGGCGATCTTCCTGTGGAATGTCTCGGATATTCTCTCTCATGGTTTCATGCCGCCTGCAGATGTGTTTGAATAACGGTTATGGCCATAATATCAAAAATGCCTCCCTGATCGGTATATTTTGGGTCAGCCAGTTCGTCATAACGGCCCAGATCTGTATAACAGACCTGTATTTCGCCGTTCACCTGGCCACGGTATGCCCCTTCAAGGAAATGGTGATCTTCGCGATGAACGATGACGGTTGCCCGTATCGACTGGTCGGCAATTTTGGTTTCCATCACTTCTTTGATCTTAATAGCTTCTGTATCGCTTATAGGAAATTTACCTTTGATTTCATCAATCATTTCCTGTACCGAAACCTTTTTAATCGGCGCACCCGAGCCTTTTTTCCCACCGCCGGCCTTCAGCTTTACAGTGCCGGAAACAGCTTTAACCACGCCAAGATGTTCGACCGAAGCTTTAATAACCTCTGTGTGGCGAATCTGCTGCATCAGTTCAGAAATGGTGCCCTGCTTGATCAGCTGAGGACCAACCAGCTCGGCAAAGGCAGCAAACTCACGTATTTCATCGTCAAGGGTCGCAAAGCAGGTTAAAAAATGAAAACTCTTTACCAGCCTGGCCAATAGATAAACAAATGATTTTCTTTCATCCGGAGTCGGCATTTTCGCCTGAAAACGCACACGGAGGCCATTGACCAGATACTGCACCTGCGCATCTGTGCCGGCAGTCGCCGTCGTTATGAAATCACGGGCGTCGGCCTGCGTGAAGATGCCAAACGAAAGAATTTTGTCGAGAATCTGCCGGCAGAGATCGGGATCTGGCAGGTCTGGCTCAAAAGGCGTGCCTTTGCGGTATTTTGCAAACGCTTTCATGATGGCTGCAGCATTATTGGTAAAATCAACGACCAGAACTTCGCTTTTTCCTTTATGACAGCGGTTAAGGCGCGAAACAGTCTGAACGGCGTTGCGGCCAGAAACGACCTTATCGAGAAACATGCCGGCAAGCAATGGCTGATCAAAACCGGTCTGAAATTTGTTGGCAACTACCATGATCCGGTAATCATCGCCTTCGAAGCGGTCCTCTATCAATTCGCCGTCATTCAGGCCATTTATCGCATGCTCACTTATCGCGACATTTGTTTCAGGGTGTACAAAATCAGAAAAAGCGTAGAGAGCTTTGTAAGCAGCACCCTTTTCTTTAAGCTTTTCTCTGATGATGTCGAAGTAACGCAGCCCGGCGATTCGTGAAGTTGTAACGATCATGGCCTTGGCCCGCCCACCGATAAGTGGCTTGACGTCGTTTTCGAAAATTCGCAGCATGACTTCGGCTTTATATTGAATCAGCCCTTCATCCTGATAGGCCACGTTCTGCAACGCTTTGGCAACCACACCTTTGGGATAAAATTTTTCGTCGGTATCTTTCGGAATAACCGGGCAGTGCAGATTATACAGGGTTTTATAAGAAATGATGCTCGCGGCCACATCGACGATATAGCCCTCGGCAATGGCTTCAGCTTCGCTGTAAGTGTCGAACGTGGCCCCGAAAAGGCTTACCGTGGCAGGGGCGGGCGTTGCGGTAAAAGCTACGAACAGCTGATTGCGGTCATGTTCTTTGATGATCTGTGCAATCTTTTCTTCTTCTTCAATTTCATTTTGCCCGGTATCATCAGTATCGGCTTCATCGGGTTTGCGAAAGGGCACGCGGATCGCGGCGCCCATGCGGCCTTCCTGAGAACGGTGCGCCTCATCGATCAAAAATGCAACCCGAAGCTTCTTTAATTCTGGCTGTTTTTCGAGCTGTTCGAGCACCCAGACGAATTTCTGCTGGGTAGTGACGACAATCGGCCGACGTTTTTTCAAAAAAAGAGGCAGATCGTCTGCTTTGCGTGCCAGACCGACCAGGTCTTTCAGACAAGTTTTGCCAGTTCCTCATCGGTAATGTTCGGCCTTTTGCCTCTAACTTCGGCAGCTTTTTCTTCGCGCCATTTGATCAATACACATTCGAGGCGACGAATGACAATTATGGGCAGAATAACACCCTGGTATTCATAGGATTTGAACTTGCCGCGCAGCCTTTCGGCAGATTTCCAGATGTCAGAGGTGAGGTTGTCGAGTTTCGGTTTGTTGAGAGCGAGCGACATTGGCGAATTCCTCTCGTTTGCTGCGTCATTCAGATGCTGCACAAGCATTATGTTTACAACTTAACAGTTAAAGTTTATCTACCACAGCAAAATTAGTCAACAATTGAAACCGCAGAGTTCAATATGAGTTGGCATTCAAAGCACATTTGCCGACAAATCCGCAGGAGGGTAGAAACTCCATCTATCGGACAGAGAATATGAAACTCTGGCTATAATCCAAAATCTCAGTTGGTCACTCAAGCGTTGCATAAAAGAGATATTTTGCTGACAAATATCTCTTTTTTTGGTATATTTATTATAGGAACTGCTGAAAGGGCTGCAAATGCCGGTAAAGATTCAACCGCTCAATAAAAAGCTTACAGCGGGCTTAACTCGACTGCCGAAGCGGGTCGTCGATTCTCTTTACGCACTGATGACCATGATTGAATTGATGGGGCCGGTGCGCGGTGACTGGCCGAACTACAGCAAACTGGCAAAAGGTGTTCATCACTGTCACCTCAAAAAAGGCAACCCGACCTACGTAGCAGTCTGGAAAGAATGTGCCGATGGCTCTGTCGAAGTTCTTTACGTTGGCACTCACGAAAAGGTTGATTACAAAAGGTTTTCTTAAGCTGGCTGTCCAGCAAGGAGCGTTGTATGTTGCATACTGACAAGAAAAGCGAAAAGGTAGCGGTCTGCTTTCAGGTGCCGGTTGACAAGCTTGAAGATATCAAGCGCATTGTTGCCTGCCTCGGCGGCAATGAAGCCGAAGCATCGACAGAAAACTGGCGCGACAGCTTCCCTGAAAGGCACCCCGGCATCGTTTTGCGCGGTCTGCGAACCCGTGACGACCTCACGCAGGCTGAACTTGCAAAAAAAACCGGTATGCTCCAGAGCCACATTTCCGAAATGGAAAACGGCAGTCGCTCTATCGGCAAAACCATTGCCAAAAAGTTCGCGCAGGTATTCAACACCGATTACAAGGTTTTCTTATAAATACCATCAACCTGAATGTGTCTGCCAACGCACAGGAACTAGAACAGTTCCGCGAACATTCACCGAGTTAAAAAACAGCTTCCCATAATTTCAGCAGATGCTGGCGGGTCTGCATGAGAATATCCGGCGGATCCGGCCACTGTTCCATGACGACCGAGCCTGAGAAATTCCGCATTTTGAGAATCTTTACGAGATGGCAGAGTTTTGCCTCGTCGCCATTACGAAAAGCATGAAACAGAGGCAGATGACTGTCGGCATTACCATGGTTGCAGTGTGCGTGCCAGTGAATAATCGGTACATGTGACGCGAGACGCTCAACATATTCCGGATAATTTTCCCGCGTTGCCGGAAATATATTGGCATGGCCCATGTCGAGACATAACCCGAACCTGTCACTGCCAGCGTTCTCTGCTAAAAGAGAAAAAACAGCATTTATGCTTTCCGGGGAAGTCGCCGGAGTGTTCTCGCAGCTGATTCTGACCCCGGCACGACCGGCAGGCTCCGCCAGCTTCATTACCGCCGCTGCATATATTTCCGGTGGATAATCAAACAGGTGGATATTTACCAGAGCGGCCCCGATATCACCGGCAAACTCGATGCTGCGAAGAATTGCCTGCTCCCCTTCCGCTGTTGTCGGATCTGCTGTCCAGGGGGCGTGCACGCTGAACCTGATGTTTTTTTCGAGACCAGTATTTTTTATCGCAAGGCGTTTTCCAGCATCGAAATCATTTTCATTCCAGCCGAAAGGGCCAGGATCGCTGAACCATTCAAACGCGTCGAAACCCTTGTCAACCGCAAATTCGAAAGTGACATTGGGAGAAATCCGACAACAGGTCTGATTTCCGATGCGGATAAAGTTTTTGTTCACAGCAGATGCCTTTCTCAGACTGACGAAGTTCAGACCTAAACCGTGCAGAGGTAATAACGGACGGGCAAGTTTAATTATCAGTAAGACTGGTTTTCAACGGGGAGGTAGAGGCGCATGATGCGGCAGGAAGTGGCGAGCCAGAGATTGCTCTGGTCGAAAAGCAGGTAGTGCACGCCGGGGCGTGACAGGCGTTCCCATTTTTTGCCATCGTAGAGCATGACACAGCTGCCACTTATCGCGGGGTTGATGACGCGCAGTCGATAGGGACTGTCGCTGCCCCTTTTGATCATGGGCGGTACATCTGAGGATTTGAAGAACTTCTGTTCCAGCGAGAATTTTTCGTCGCAGGCGACGGCAATGACGAACGGGTATTTCGCGTCGTCAGGGGCGGCCGCCACTGAAGTTATGCGGTTCGAATCGAAACCTTCGATCTTCGTCGGAACATCGCGAATAATAAGCTCTGGAGTGATATAGAGCAGCCCGCTCATGGCGCCGAGCCAGAGACGGTTGAAGCGGTCGGCCGCCATGCTGGTGTAGCGACGCTTCGGCACGTCGATGCGGGTGACCTGCTGGCCGTCGTAAATGGTCAGGCCTTCTTCCTGGAGAATGGCGACAACTCTGCCGGTTGCGGTTTCCCAGTTGCAGCAGTCGATGATGTCGGTAGTGACAGCGAGTTCCTTGTTTTCGAGACCGACCTCGACGCGTTTCCAGTTTTCGGGTGTGATGGTTGCCGGGTCGAGCAGATGCGCCCGCGGTAATATAAACAGCCCCGAGGCTTTGGTTCCGATTGCGATATCGCCGCCCAGCTTCTTGACGCACAGCAGCTTTTCATCTTTCGGCCATGGCAACTGACCTTCATCGATCTGGGTCCATTCGTGGCCGAGCTCAGCGCCCCAGTGCATACCAATACTGGTGTAGGCGGTCGTACTGTTGAGCACCGCCAGATTCTTTGCATCAAAAATCATCCAGACACGCTCGTCGAAATCGAGGTCGTAATCGGTTATCTGCCCTCTGATGATCGGGTGCAGCGGCGCCCGCACCAGCTGACTGCGAATAGTGTAAAGCTGACGACCGTCGCGGGTAAAACGCCCGTTTGGGGTGCTGATTACCGGGTGAATACGATAGGGCGGCGATGCAGTGCCGTTAACTCCAGCAGTTGCCGAAGCAGCCACGGCAAGAGCGTTGTTGATCTGCTGCGGCGTCACGCTGCTTACCGAACCTGCTTCGATCAGCGCCTGATTTGCCGGCCCGATGAGCAGGCGCTGGTCGAGCGTCGAATAGATATGGTCGACGGTATCGGGCGGCAGGTCTGGCGGGCCCTCGACGCAGTAGTGATGCCACTGACTTTCGCCATGACCTGGCATCGGGCGACTTCGAGCCACGGTGTTGTCTTCGATCTGAAGGTTTTTGACCGGGTCATTTTCGGGGTTTTCATAGCGACCGGCGAGTTTCTGGTTCATGCCGAGAATGCCAAGCATCGCCGCCGAAGGAAAAGCGTAACGCGACAGTCCGCGTTCATGCGAGATCCAGAGGTCTTTGCCCTGAATGATCTTGAAATACGAGATAAACGGCTCGACCGGATAGTCGTGCTGACTCGGGTAACCGTAGATATACGGCCCCCAGTGCAGCATGAACGGCCAGAAAGTTTTGGCATACGACGGGTTGCTGCCACGGTATTGAAACTCGTCATACTGGTATTCGTCGGTGATTCCGAGCATGGTGACGCCCGCATCGCTGAGCACGGCGATTTTCTTGACCGCAGCGAGGTAATAGACACGATTGATGTTGTCTGAGGGCAAGGGGCTGTCGTTGGTGGTAAAGTTGTACCAGCGGCCCTCTTCGAACTTCCAGAGGCCGCGCCCCTGAGTGCCGACCCACAAAATTCTTTTGCCAAGCAGGTCGGCGAGCAAAGCATCATCTTTGCTCATTTTCTGTTTGATGACATCGGTTTCTTCGTCGGGGCTGACGGCAATGCTGGTGATCCAGAGATCGGGGGCGGGCAGTTTCGTAACTCCGACCAGACCGCCGTTCTGAATCAGGTTCAGCTTGTCCTGGGTGACAGCGATGATATTGTTCGACTTGCCCTGCGACAGGCCCTGAAAATCGTTAACCCAGTCGCTCCCGAGCTCGACGACCTGCTGTCCATCGTCGGCACGCAGCAGCCCTTTCCCTTTCGTCGAATAAATGCCGCCGCCCGGGTAATCCATGGCCATCGCGGTGATGCCGACCGAAATGATGCGGTGCTGCTCTTCGCTGCCCATGCCCATCGAGTTGACCGGCAGAAAGTTGCCACCGCCGGCCTTCTGAAAGATCGTCGATTTAAAAAGCCAGCCGCCGAAGCAGCCGACATAAAGCGTGTTGTCGACAATCTGCAGCACTTCGGTGTCGATGGTCGACAGGCCCTGCTCGGTGCCAAAATGCACGAAAGTCATGGGCCTTTCAGGGAAATCTTCAAGATCGATACAGAACAGTCCGGCGGGCGTCGCGGCCCAGATGTTGCCCCAGGCGTCAAAGTCGATCGACCTGACTGCCATGTCTTTGAGCGGTTCCAGGTGATTGCCGATGTCAAACCAGTTCGCCTGATCTTCGAGAAACAGGCCGATGCCGCGGTCGGTACCCACGGCGAGGCGGCCTTTGGCGATGGCCATGCAGATCGCATTATTGCCGGGAAGCCCCGAGCGCTGGTTCCAGGTCACCCAGGTCTGCGCGGCCGAAAGCATGCCAGCAGTCGTAAGCAGCAACCATAAAATGAAAAGCTTCAGGACGTTTCTTTTCATGCTGTATCCTCGTTGTTTTGCGTATCTTAATCTTATTGCATGCCGGCCGGTGAGTCAAACCCCGTGGCGGCAAAATTGGCAGAAACTATTAGCCCTGATGTGCGGTATGGGGTATATTGAATTTATAAAACCCTGAAAGACAGATTCATGTACCCTTTTCGCAACCTTTCTTTAAAGCTGCGCAGCCTGCAGATGCTGCTGCCACGCCGCGATTTCATCACCGCAACGGCGGTCTGGCTGGTCATTTCGGCGCTGCTGGTAATTTTCAACAGTCTGACGACGCCGTTCGACAACCGACTCAAAGATCTTAAAATCAGGTTCAACGCCGGTTACGTCAAGGCGACGATTCCGGCGGATATTCTGCTGCTGTCGATCGACAGCGAAACGCTGGCCACCGCGCCGCACAAATGGCCATGGCCGCAGTCATACTGGGCAAAGCTGCTGCGCCGCATCAACGACGAAGGTCAGCCCAAGGCGTTGATTATCGACGTTTATTTTCAGACGCCGGAAGCAGACGACGACACCGAGCTGAAAGTGTTCGCCGAAACGATCGGCGAGAACGGCCGCACCGGGCTGGTCGCCCTTTATGAAGAGGTCGTCACCAATTTCGGCCGGCAGCTCAAATTTGTGCCACCACACAAACTGCTGCGCCGCAACGCCGCCTTTTCCGGGCTGTCGCAGCAGCCGATCGACGAAGACGGCAAAATCAGATCATTTCTGCTGCGCGACATGCGTATCGACTGCCGCCACATCGCCTGGGAACTCCTCGACAAAATCGGCATGCCGGTCGCCCACAAACAGGAAATCATGCACCGCGACAAAGCGGTCGCCCTTCTCGATTTCGCGACTTCCGAAACCGGGGTTTCGCAGTTGAGCATCAAGCAACTGCTCGAAGACGACCTGAATTTTGAATACCTCAAAGACCGCATCGTGGTTATCGGCGCCACGGCACCGGTTCTGCACGACTATCACCAGACGCCGCTCGGGCTGATCACCGGCCCCGAAATCATCTGCAACTGCATCGTGACTCTCGGCGCCGGGCATTTCCAGCTGCTGGGTGACTCGATGACCAGCCGCCTGTTTTATTATCTGGCCGGCACACTGCTGGCGGTGCTGATTTTTTCTGACTTTTTCAAAGACAATGTCAGGCAGATGGTTCTTTTATGGCTGGCGTTACCGGTTCTATTGTTCTTTCTATCGTTTCTACCGCTCGAACATCCGCCGGTCATTCTGACCTGGTTCGGCTATACGGTCGCAGGCAGCATCATTTTCATTCTGCTGCGTTTTCTCGAAATCTCAGAACTGCGTCAGCAGCTGCTCGAAGCCGAAATCTGCGGCACGATTCAGAAGAATTTCTTTCCGGCTGAGAATCTTGTCGATCCGCGCGGCCTGACCTGCTACGGCCGCTGTATTCCGCAGAAGGATGCGGGCGGCGACTTTTACGACTTTTTCAAACTCGCTGACGGCAAGGTCTTTTTCATGCTTGGCGACGTTACCGGCCACGGCATTTCGGCGAGTATGATCACCACCGCCGCCAAAACCGTCGTCATTCTCGAATCCGAAAAAGAGAATTTCGATCTGCAGAATCTGCTGCAGGAAATCGGCTACACCATCTTCAGCATGACCAACAAGCGCCGCATGATGTCGGCAGTAGCAGGCATCATCGACCTCGAAAACCGTAAGCTGACGCTTGCTTCCGCTGGCCATCTTCCGAGTGTCATGAAGCTGGGAGCAACGGCGACTGAACACCCGCTGCCCGGGCTGCCGCTTGGGGTTGCCAAAAAGAAGCGGCCGATGTCGATCAAGGAAATTTCGATTCCGGAAAATGGAAAACTTTTTATCTATTCTGATGGTATTATTGAAGGGTTGAACTGGTCGAACGAGATGCTCGGCTATGATACCTTCTACAAAATGGTGGCCGAGCTGCCTGACGGGCAGAGTTGCGAGAAAGACGTCGACGATCTTCTGGCGCAGCTCAAGGTACACGCTCAGGGCCGGAATTTTGAAGACGATGTGACGTTGCTTGTATTAGATTTTGCAAAAGGGGAACCAGAAAAAAATGAAGAGAAAGCTTAAAGTTTTTGCAGTTATGTTTGTGGGTTTGCTGGCAGCGCTGACCGGTTGTGGTGGGCAGGGCGACCCGGTCGCGAAGATTACCACCGTCAAGGGCGCGGTTTCGACCAAACTGGCGGGCGCGACTGATTTTGCCACGGCCGCGGCTGAACAGATGCTGCGCTCAGGCGATGCCATAAAAACCGGCGACGATGCCGATGCCGACCTCGAAATCATCTCTGACAAAAGCCAGATAAGGCTCAGCAGCAATACTTTTCTCGAAATAAAGAATTTTACAGAAAAAGAGCTCAGACAGATCAGCGGCATTGCCATTTACAATGTGACGCCGCAGGACCGCAAACTCAAAATTCAGACGCCACAGGGCATGGCAACCGTTCTTGGTACCATACTGCGCATTGACGCTTCGGATACCGAAACCGTCGTCAGCGTCGAAAAAGGCAAAGTCGGTTTCTCGAAGAAGGCCGGGCATGAAGTTATCATTGAAAGCGGCATGAAATACTCGACCAGCTTCACCGAAGATGCGGCTCAGCCGATCGACCCGTTCGAACTCGAAAAGACTTTCCATGGCGATGACCTCAAACCGGTGATAAATCCAAGATAAAAGATTATCAAGACAGCTGCAGACTTATTTTATCTGCAGCTGTTTTTTTTTTGCCGGCTTAAGGTTATAATTTGCGGTAATTAAACTGGAGGCTGTGGCGAGTGACATTGAGAACTTTTCTGTTACTGCTGTTCACCGGCATTTTTCTGGTCGGGCCGGTAATTGCCGACTCGGAAACCCGCCCGGCAACACCGGCTGAAAAGGGGTTCTACGAGAAGGTCATCACAGCCTGCACCGGGTCAGTCGCTGGCATCAGCCTGTGGCAGAAAATCGACGAATCCGGGCACGAAAAGGCCGAATATGAAAACGTTGTGCCAGGCACTGAAAACATGCCGCTTGTCTACCATTATTACGCCGAATGGGCTGACCAGCAAGTGCTCGAAAAGGCAAGCAACGAAATCAGCGCGGCCCTGGCCGAAAAAATGCCAGAAGTGCCAGAGACCTCTGAAAGTCAGGATGTAAGAGAACTGGAGGAACTGTCTGAGCAGATTGCTGCAGCTGCAGCAGCTGGTAATATGACAGAGGTCGAGCGTCTCAACAGCATGGCCGAAGAAATTTCGGCGAAAAGCGAGGCCATTTTTGCCGAATCTGACCGACAGTTCCGCGAAGTAATCGAAAAACTGGCGGCCCGCGATGCCAGAGCGGTTGTCAGAATCGGGGTAAATCAGTTTTATCAGGGCTTCGACGGCGAACCGGTTGCCGGCAGGCTCAGTGACGGTACCGAGATTTTCCGGGTTGAAAATGGCCGCATGTATAATGAAACCTGGGTCGAAGGTACAACCTACGTGATCCTCGGCAAAGACTGGAAAACGCAGCATGATGAAGCTGGTGCCAGCATGGAAAAACCGGAAAACCCGGAAATTAAAAACGACCGGGTTCAGTCGGTGGTAATTGCGGTTGAAGCTGAGCAGAAGAGAGCATTGCAGATACTTGAAGCAATGAATCTTAAATTAATCAAAAATTTATTGGACTGACGGTCGCAAGCATGGGGAAATCAATATACTGGGATGAATCTTTAAGTGTCGGCTGCGATCTGATCGACGGCCAGCACAAAGAACTGATCAATCTGGTCACCGAGCTTGAAGAATCGGCGCACACCGGGCTGACCAACGAGCAGCTCGCCCGTGCCCTCAAGTTCATCGTCAGCTATACGCGTCATCATTTTCTGGCTGAAGAAGAGTTGATGAAGTCGATCGGATTCAATGAACTGCATCACCACAGAGAATTACACAACGAGCTCGTTCACAAAGTCACTGAAATATTGCTGAAAATGAAGGAAGGTAAGGATCCAGAAGTTCCCAGTCTTATTCAGTTCTTTATTGAATGGGTAAAAAAGCACGTCAATGAAGAAGACAGAAAAATTGGAACTTACTGGCGAGCGTGGAGTAGTGGAGTAAAGGTTATGGATTGTAAGGTTAAATCGGTATCAGAACGGCGGGCTGCGATTATTCCGCGGCTCGACAAACTCAAGGAACTTTTCAGAATCAAACTGATCGAGATCGATGATTTTAAAGCCAAAAAGCAGAGTCTTTTCGAAGGTCTTTTCGTCGAACTTGGCCCCAATAAGATTGCCGAAGGGCTTTCTGATCTCGATCATTTTCTTAAAGCCGACATTATCGGCAATAAAGAACGCGATCTGATCATTGAAGGCTATCTGCGCAAGCTCAACCCCGAAGCGGATCTAGAGATAATTACCGAGATCGAGGACAAGCTGATTTTCGTCAGACTGCTGCGCGAACGCGAACTGATCACCGAAGAAAAGTTCAACCAGCTGAAAACCAGGATTCTCGAAGCAATCTGAAAAAAAAGAAACGCTGACGCGACTCCCGGCCTTCCTGGCCTTTCGCGGCATTCCATTTGTGGCACATAAAAAGGCCGCCTGCGTGAGCAGGCGGTGTAATATATGGCAAGCATCTTGATGATGCTTCGAGAACATCAGGAGGGCATCAAAATGGCCAGAAATTGTTGTCGTTCCAGATGCGTTCGCTGATAACGCGATCGATCTCGAGCAACTGGTGCAGGTGCGCTCTTTCCCAGCGGGTCAGCCAGCTGTAGAGCTTTTTCTCTTCATCGTCGGTGGCCGATTCTGCCCGTTCGGAATAAACCTTCACGGCTCTTTCTTCCATGGAGATTGCAGCAGAAATAGCAGCCGATTCATAGTCCGCGCCATTAATGAGCTTGATGATTTCGTTAGTAAGAACCTGATCGGCAGTCTGCCGGATATCAATGCTCTCGTCAAAACTGCCGGCCTCGAAGCGGCCGCGTTCCTTCATTGCCTTGTACTGTTTGAGCAGGGCATGAATGTGATTCTGCTCCTCTTCGGCCATCAGCTGAAAAAATTCCCGTACAGAAGAATGCTGAGTGTGTTCGGCAACTTTGCTGTAAAATGACTTGCCACGTTTTTCGAGCAGCAGAGCCTGTTTAATGATTTCAAGTGAACGTTCGACGGTCATTGGCGCCTCCCTGAATTTTACTATCGCTTTTTACTAATAATATAAAGCTCCGGCATAAACGCAAACAATATTTTAAAGCATTTCTTTGAGCGCAAGAGAGAAGAGTTTGATACCCTCGCGGGTTTTCAGCAGACGGTATGATTCTACCCAGTCTTTAACGGCTTTATATTGCTGCGATTCGAGAGCGAGTGCATACATTACGTTCATTCCCGGCCATACTTCGGTATCGAGACGGGTACCACCGCCACGGCCCGAACCATAAACCGTAGGCAGCAATGTATAACCGGTAATCAGATTCTTTTTAAACAGCTTTTCAAGGTCTTCCTGCAGGGTTGCGCTGCAGACAAGCATGACAAATTCCATTTTTCATTCTCCTGTGTTCGCGATGGCAGGCCAGGGCAGATGCAGCAGGCTTGTTTTCGGCACCCGGAATGGCGCAGCCCGTTTCCCTTCACTGGCGCTGGTCTTCGGGCACGAGCCAGCGGCGCATCAGATGGTAAATTACCGGCATCAGAATCAGCGTCATGATCGTTGAAACGAACAAACCGCCGATAACGCTCAGACCGATCGGCACCCAGACTTCTGAACCGTCGCCGGTAGACATGGCCATCGGTACCATACCGAGAGCGGTAGTGCAGGTAGTCGACAGCACCGGGCGCAGACGGTTTTTACCGGCGTCAATGAGAGCCTGACTGAGATGCACGCCGCGGCGGATCAGCATATTGATGTAGCTGATCAGAACGATACCGTTGTTAACGACGATGCCGATGAGAATTATGAAACCGAGCAGTGACACGACCGAAATACGGTTACCGGTAATTACCAGCAGCTGAATCGCGCCCATGAAACCGAACGGAATACTGAGAAAGATGATGAACGGTGCCAGCAGCGACTCGAACTGCGAAGCCATGACCATGTAAACGAGAATCATGCCGAGCACGGCAGCCTGCAGCATCAGCAGAAAGGATTCGACGCGTTCTTTTTCGTTGCCGCTGAACTCCCAGCTGAACCCCGGGGGCACCGGAACGGTCTTCATGATTTCGGCGGCCCTGGCGATGACGGTACCCGGGTCGGTGTTGAACACCTGACCGCTGATTTTGATGTAGCGCTGCTGCTCTGAGCGCTCGATACGGGTCGGACCAATCGTCTGTATAATGTTGGCCAGATTGCTCAATCTAACAGGCTCGTTAGTCGGGGTCAGCATGCTTACCTGATCGAGATCCTTGAGGTTCAGGCGGTCTTCGGCGCGCAGTCGCACTTCGACGTCGTATTCCTCACCGCCTTCGCGGTATTTGACGGTTTTGTCACCGCTGAAATAAAGCTCGATCGCCCGCGCCACATCGGTAACATTGAGGCCGAGAGACGAGACTTTTTCGCGATCGACTTTTACCTGCAGCTCAGGTTTCGCCAGTTTCTGGCTTATTTCGATATCTTTCAGGTTTTCGATCTGGCCGAGAGCCTTGACGATACTGCGGGCGAAGGTTACGCCCTGGTCGAGATCATGCCCGAAAATGTCGATCGAAAAATCTGAGCTGGCACCCATGATCATCTCACCGATCGGGTCAGAGGTGGTAAACCTGATGATCGCACCAGGAATTTTGTCGGTATATGGCCTGACCCGGCTGATAATGTCTTTAGCACTGGCAGCACGGGTATTTTTCGAAGTCAGCACCATCTCAACCTTACCGGTATTAGAGGCTTTCTTCGGGTTGAACATTACCTGCTCAGCCGATTCGCCAACGCCGAAGGTGATGACGCATGATTTCATTTCGGGAACGTGCTCTTTGAGAATGTCATAAATCTGCATGCAGACGTTGCGGGTCTCTTCAAAGCGTGTACCGGTCGGCAGTTCGACCTCCATAAAAAGGAAACCCTGGTCCTGTTGCGGCATATATTCGACGCCGACGAGAGGAATCAGGGCCAGCGAAAATATGAACAGCGCAACCAGCCCGGCGAGCACTTTCCAGCGATTGCGCAGCGCTTTTTTAAGGAAACTGCCGTAAGCCTCTTCGAGTCTTTCAAGCAGACGCCCGGAAACCGCAAAAGGCTTGTATTCGCGCAGATCACCGGTTCTGAGGAATTTAGAACACAACATTGGTGTCAGAAGCAATGCCGAAAACAGCGATGCAATCAGAGCCATGGTCACGATGGTAGCCAGCTGCCCGAAAATAATTTTGGTGATACCGGTGGTGAAAATAATCGGCAGGAAAATGGCAACCGTGGTCAGCGTCGAGGCGACAACTGCCGAACCCATCTCAGCCGCGCCCCAGATTGCGCTTTCGCGTGGGGTTACCCCTCTTTCGGCATAGCGTTTGACGTTGTCAAGAATGACGATCGAGTTGTCAACGACCATGCCGACCGCAATCGCCAGACTCGACATCGAAATCTGATTGATTGTGTAATCGTTGAGATACATCAGCAGAAAGGTGATGATCAACGAAGTTGGCACCGAGACACTGATGATCAGACTGGCGCGCAGATCTCTGATAAAGAAAAGAATTACGAAGAAAACGCCGATGCCGCCCATGAACAGAGCACTTTTCAGGTTATCCACGGTACTTCTGATAAAATTGGCCGAATCGAAAAACTCATGGATCTTTACGTCTGCAGGCAGTTGCGCCTGAATGGCGGGCAAAGCCTCTTTTACGGCCCGTGAAACTGCGACGGTGTTGCCACCCGACTGCTTCTGCACGATAACGCCGATTGCCGGCTTGCCGTTCATGAGAAAATCTTCGGTTTTTTCGCCAAAACTGTCTTCGACAGTGGCAATATCTTTTAAACGCACGATGCCGGCGTGTTTTGCAATTACGACGTTGCCGATTTCCTCGACCGAAGAAAATTCGCCCGGGGTGCGGATCAGAAAATCCATGCTGCCTGATTTGATATGACCACCAGGGTTGCTGAGATTATGCAGATGCAGGGCCTGCACGATCTGCTGTCCGGTAATGCCGGTAGCCTTGAGACGCTCACGGTTGAGCTGCACTCTGATCATGCGTTTCAGGCCACCTTCAGCAAGGGCAGTCGCGACGCCCGGCAGTCTTTTAAGGTTGTCGACAATCTTTTTGTCGACGATACGGTCGAGTTTTTCCCAGCTTTCGTTGGCGGTAACCCCGAGAACGACTACCGGAATCATGCTCATATCGAACTTCATGATCACCGGGTCTTCGGCATTATCGGGCAGACGCTTGCGGATCAGGTCGATCTGTTCACGAATGTCGTTGGTGGCTTCAGCCAGATCGGTGCCCCAATCGAATTTAACGCTGATCAGCGATATGCCTTCCATCGACGCAGACGTCACCTTGTCGACGTTCTGAACCGTCGAAACGCGTTCTTCGATGAGTTCGGTGATGCGGGTCTCGATTTCCTGCGGGCCGGCCCCGGAATAGGCAGTAATAACCGAAACGACCGGAATATCCATCTCAGGCATCAGATCGATGCCGACGCGGGTATATGAAAAGGCCCCGAGAATGACGATAGCAATGAAGATCATGCTGGTCGTTACCGGCCAGCGAACCCCGAATTCAGAGAGTTTCATTTATTGCCGTCTCCTTCAGAAACCTTGACGGCGCTGCCTTCGCGAATGAATTCAAGACCCTTGGCAATGATCAGGTCACCGGGCTGCAGACCTTCGACGACTTCGACCCGATCTTCGTCGATAATTCCTACTTTTACCTGACGCTTAACAGCGTGCCCGTTCTCAATAAGATAGGCGTAGTAATTGTTTTCGTATTTAAGCAGGGCATCACGACCGATCACCGGTTTATTCTCGCTGGTATTGATCAACAGGCTGATTTTGGCAAACATGCCGCTGCGCAGTCGCAGCTCCGGGTTCTGCAGCAGAATCTCGATGCGACCGGTACGACTGGTACTGTCTATTGCCGGGTAGATGCGCGAAACGATGCCGCGAGATTCTTCTCTTATGGCATCGACGGTTATTATCGCCGGTGTTCTGTCAGCTTCAATCAGGTAAAGGTCTTTTTCAATGATGGTTCCGATAATTTTGACGGGATTGATCTGCTCGATTCTGAAAAGAGGCGCAGTCGGGCCGGCCATGGCGCCCGGGTCGGCGTGTCTTGCAGTAATTACGCCGTCGAACGGAGCTCTGACCAGAGTATTGTCGAGCAGCACCTGCACGGAGTTCAGATTGGCAGTTGCCTGAATCAGTTCGGCCCGGCGCATTTCGAGGGTCATTTTTGCCGATTGAATAGCATCGCCAGCACGTTTTTCTTCTGATTTTGCAGCGGTCAAACGGGCTGTTGCCGAGTCATGCTGAGCAACGATGTCGTCGAGCTGCTGCCGTGAAATTGCACCTTCAGAGAACAGCTTTTCTAGACGTTCTCTGGTTACCGCCAGATTTTTCAACTGAGATTCAGCAGCTTCAACACCTGCTTTTGCAGCAACGAGAGCGGATTGAGTCGTTTCAACCATAACCTTCTGCATTTCGATAGCAGCCTTTGAAACGGTCACGGCAGCCTGAGCCTGCTGCTGTTGGGCTTTCTGCACGTCGTTGTAAATCTGAGCGAGTTCCTGCCCTTTTTTCACCTTCGAACCGACATCGACGAAAATTTCGGTAATGCGCCCGGCGGCTTCGGGGTGTACATTGACGCCGAGCAACGGCAGAATGTCACCTGAGGTTTCGATACGGCGATTTATGATGCCGGTAGCCACTTTTTCTGCAAAAACAGGAACTTCCATGCCATTTTCGTTCTGGGCAGACAGGTTGGCTGGCATCAGCAAAGAGAGTGCCGCCCAAAAAAGAAGTTGCCGACACAGTTTTTTGACACCTGACTTTGAATGGTGCAATTGTTTGTTCAACATCATCTGCTGTTCCTTTCGCCGCTGCTGTCGGCAATGAGCTCGCGGCCAAGCCGGCCGGTAGCCAGAAGATACGACAGTCTGGCCTGATGGTGCAGAAATACAGACTGAATATACATGAGCCTGGCGTTCGACCAGGCGGTTTCAGCGTCAAACAGGTCGACCTGGGTGAACATGCCGTTTTCGTAGCGGACTTTGGCCAGGCGCATCGTTTCTTCAGCCTGTTTAACATTCTCTTTCTGGGCGTTAACAATCTGTTCAGAGGTATTCAGGCTGAGAATCGCTTTGCGAATTTCAAGCTGCGCCTGTTCGAGGCTGTCGGCATAGCCGGTTTCGCTCTGTTTCAGACTTGATTTTGCCTCAAGAACTCTGCCTGAGCTGAAACCGGCATCAAGAACCGGCAGATTAACGGAGACACCGGCGAGCCAGTAGCTTTTGCGTTCAAGTGAGCCGAAACCTGATTTTGAAGAGGGATCTTCGCTGCCAAACTGGCCAAAGAGAGCGACAGTCGGCTGTTTTTCGCCGCGGGCGGCAACCACAGTCTGGTTGGCGAGGCGCTTCTCATCGCGCTTTATTTTCAGATCTTCACGCAGCTGTTCGGCCTGAGCAAGGTCTGACTCAAGATCGGGCTTAAGAATTTCGGCTTCAAGGCGGCAGCTGGTATCGAGCGCCGTTCCGAGTGGCAACGCCAGCATTTTCAGCAGTTCGAGCCGGGCAAGCTGGGCATCGTTCTGGTCTTTGAGAAAGGCGCTCTGTGTCTGCACCAGCCTGACTTCGGCACGCAGCAGTTCATATTTCGATGCCTGCTCGGCCCCGAAGCGCTTTTTAACCAGATCATAGTGTGCCTGCGCCAGTTCGAGATTCATACGTCCGACATCTTCGACTTCACGAGCATACAGCCACGAATAATAACCGATGCTGGCAGCAAGAATCGTCTGCTGACGGGTCAGAGTGTATGATGAACCGGCAATATCGCGACCAAGTCGCGATGACCTGATGGCGGCACGATCTTTCTGACCGAGGAAAAGCGGCTGTGAAAGCTCAAGCCAGATTTTCTGGTTATCGAGTTTGCTTAAGGCGACATTCTGACCGCCAAAATTCGCGCTAGTTATTTCGTCGAGGCGGGTCTGGGTAAGGTTGGCGCCAAGCTTCATGCCGGCAAGCGAGCGGGCCTGACGCACCTGCCCGTCGGCCTTTTCAACTGCAAAAGCCGCGTTCTGAATCGTGTGATTGTCGCGCAGAGCAATTTCAATGGCGTTTTCCAGTCTGAAGTTGCCGGTCTCAAAGGTGGCCGAGGCGGCCGGCAATGGCTTCAAGTCAGGTCCGAGCGCCTGAATTTCAGGCTGAACGGCATGTGATCCGACTGTTACAGCTACAAAAAGCGGCAGAAGCGAAGCAACCCGGCGCATTACTTTTCACCTTCCCGGCTCAGAATCTTCATGATACAGGCAAGCACATCTTCAGGTCGCAGAGCCGGTTCTTGAAAATACGACATGGCGACGTTAAGATCGAACAGTCCCTGAAACATCAATGCCATCTGTCCGGAAGTAAACCGCGAAGTGAGGATTCCCTGTTTTCTCCAGTTTTCGAAAAAACGTGCCAGGCGGGCAACTGCTTTTTCAAACAGGCTGGTAAGGTGCTTGAACTGGAGATCATTGAGCTTGAGCTGCGGCCCGAGTGCCATGAACTGTTTTACCAGAGGGCCTTTTTTCTCGGCAAATTCTGCCTGCAGGGCAATAAGCTTCTTCAGACCATTTTCAAACGACAGATCAGCAGCGATAACCTTTTCGACCCTCTCTTCATAAACAGGGGCATCGTGCACCAGGCATTGAACGAAAAGCTCTTCCTTACTTCTGAAATAGGTGTAAATGGTGCCCTTGCCGACATCAGCCGCGACGGCGACTTCATCGAGTTTTACATCATGAAAGCTTTTTTCAGAAAAAAGAGCTGTGGCAGCTTCGAGAACCGCAAGTCGTCTGTCTGGTTTTTTTCGTTGCATCAGGCGCCTCCGAAGTGTTATCAGTCAGCCAGCTGAAAAGGGAATCAACCGAACTGACCAGTCAGTCGACCTTATCTTTTACCCCGGCGAAAGTCAAGCTACAAAATAAATTGAAGCGCTTTATCAGTGTTCTCGCATAGCAAGTATCAAGAAATTCTGGGCTCAGTATGAAAAAGAAATTGAATTAGAGCTTCCAGATGGCGTGATTACAATAACACTGACAACTCCGGAGCCGGCCGGGACGACCGCGGTTATGCTCGTTGCCGAGTTAACGGTTATAGATGTCGCGGCCGTACCGCCGAAAGTGACCGAAGTCGCACCGGTAAAACCGGTGCCGGTAATCGTTACCGAAGCGCCAGGCGCGGCACTGCCGGGCGAGATAGAAGCAATAGCAGGTGCGGGGTAGCTGAACATCGCGGCATTCGATGTGCCCGACGGTGTAGTTACAACGACATTCAGATTAGTCCCCGAACCGGCCGGAACAACCGCGGTTATGCTCGTTGCCGAGTTAACGGTTATAGATGTCG
>CALEDQ010000019.1 GCA_937949615.1 uncultured bacterium
CATTCTTTGCTCTTCATTCTTTGCTCTTCATTCTTTGCTCTTCATTCTTTGCTCTTCATTCTTTGCTCTCTATCTGTGTCAATCCGTGTTCATCCGTGGCAGCAATTCCTCCTCTCCCTCCACCCCCATCGCGTTTATGAAATTTTTCCCGGCATCTGTGTTTATCATTGGCGAAAAGTGGCTGACAATTTTCGTTTACAGCGTTAAAATAGGCAGGGTACAAAACAGGCTCTTTTAACAACGCATCGGTGATTCTACAGACAGACACACAAGGAGGAAAGGGATGCAATCCCTGCGCATTCAGGAACACCCGGTATTGAAATTTCCGGAACGTAAACTGGTAAAATTCTTCTTTGACGACCGCGAATATGAAGGCTACGAAGGCGAACCGATCGCCGCCGCCCTGCATGCCGCCGGTGTCAGAACCCTGCGCCGCAGCCCCCAGAAAAACCGCGCCCGCGGCTTCTTCTGCGCCATAGGTCGCTGTTCAAGCTGCATCATGGAAGTCGACGGCCAGGTAAATATCATGACCTGCATCACTCCACTCAAGGAAGGCATGAAGATCCGCATGCAGAAAGGGCACGGTGTCATTCACCCATGAGTCGCAACACTGAAATTTTTGTCATCGGCGGCGGCCCCGCCGGTCTTTCGGCAGCCATTGTCGCCTCACAGCTCGGTGCCAGAACTCTGCTGGTCGACGACAGCGCCCGCCTCGGCGGCCAGCTGATCAAACAGACTCACCGTTTCTTCGGCAGCAGCAACCGCGATGCCGGTATCAGAGGCATTACCATCGCCGAAATGCTCTGCAAAGAAGTCAAAGACGCTTCTGACAGATTGACGGTTCTTGAAAACACTGCAGCCGTTGGTTTTTATGCCAACAAAGAAGCCGGAATTCTTTCACAGGACGCCTACGAGCGCGTTTCTTATCAGGCCGCCATCGTCTGCACCGGCGCCACCGAAAACAGCCTGACTTTTGAGAACAACGATCTGCCCGGCATTTACGGTGCCGGTGGCGTTCAGACCCTGATGAACGTGCACGGTATCAAACCCGGCCGCAGGATTCTCATGGTCGGCAGCGGCAATATCGGCCTGATCGTCAGCTATCAGCTGCTGCAGGCCGGCGTCGAAGTCGTTGGCCTCGTCGAAGGCATGCCCACCATTGGCGGCTACCTGGTTCACGCCAGCAAAATCCGCCGCCTCGGCGTGCCGATCTACACTTCGCACACTATTTTAAAAGCTCTCGGGGAAACCGGCGTCGAAGGCGCTGTGCTCTGCCGGGTCGACGAGCGCTTTCAGCCTGTTCCCAACACCGAATTAACGATTGAATGCGACTGCATCTGCCTCGCAGTTGGCCTGACACCACTTATCGATCTTTTCCAGCAGGCCCAGTGCCGCATGGTTCATGTCGGTGAGCTTGGCGGCCTTGTACCGCTGCATGATTCAGCAATGCGCACCACCAACCCTGACGTCTTTGTGGCCGGCGATGCTTCGGGCATCGAAGAAGCCACGACCGCGATGCTTGGCGGCCGCATTGCCGGCGCCAGAGCCTACGAAAGCATTCATGGCAAATCGCCGAAAGCCGAAGCGATTGTCGAAGAGGCCCGCGAAGAGCTGCGCACCCTGCGGTCAGGCTCGACCGGCGAGCGTATCCGCTGGGGCCGCGAACGTGTTCTCAAGGAGGTCGGAGCATGCTGAAGAATACCGGAATCATCACCAGTGAAGAATTAAAACCGGTTCTGCCGGCACAGACCCGTCTTGAAAAGGGGCCGGTGGCCATCATTGAATGTCTGCAGGATATCCCCTGCGACCCATGCGTGTCGGCCTGCCCGGTCAAGGCAATTCAGATGCAGTCAGGCATTACCGACCGACCGCAGCTCGATTTCGAAACCTGCACCGGCTGCGGCGCCTGTGTGCCGAAATGCCCTGGACTGGCGATCTTCATCGTCAACATGAAACACAATGTTCCGGGCAAAGCACTGCTGTCGATGAGCTACGAGCTGCTGCCAGTGCCGGCCAAAGATCAGGAAGTCGATGCCCTCGACCGCGCCGGCAAGTTTGTCTGCAAGGCAAAAGTCGCCAGAGTCATCAATCCGCCCGCTTACGATCGCACCGCGGTCGTCACTATCGAAGTCCCGGCCGATCGTATCAACGATATACGCGCCATCAAAGTTTGACAGGGGGGAAAGCCAATGAAAATCATCTGCAGATGTCAGGATGTAACTGAAGACGAAATCATCGCCGCCATCAGACAGGGCGCGACCACTATCGACGAAATCCGCCGCCTCGTGCGCGCCGGCATGGGCTCATGTCAGGGCCGCACCTGCCGCCGCCTCGTTTCACAGATCATCAGCCGCGAACTTAAAACGCCCGCCGCCGAAATTTATCCGCCGACCTTCCGTCCGCCCAATCGCCCGGTATCTTTCGAGCTGATCAACGCTGAGCTCGCCAGGCACGCCGACGAAGAGGGAGAGGGAGAAGAAAAATGAACAGAGCCTTTGATGCCGTAATCATCGGCGGTGGCATTCTCGGCATTTCGACTGCCTACGAACTTGCCCGCGCCGGCATGAAAAATATCTGCGTACTCGAACGCAAATACCTCGCCAGCGGCTCAACCGGCCGCTGCGGCGGCGGTTTCAGGCAGCAGTGGAGCACCGAAGCCAACACTACCCTTGCGATGGCTTCGGTTCAACGCCTTGAAGGCCTCGAAGAAGAACTTGGCTACCGCACCGAATTCTTTCAGGGTGGCTACCTGATTCTTGCCCACACCGAAGAAGAAGAACAGCAGTTTGCCAGAAACGTCGCGATGCAGAGAAAACTGGGCCTCGAAGTCAACATGGTCGACCCCGACGAAGCCCGCAAAATTGTACCTTTTCTCAATACTGAAATGATCCGCAAAGCTACCTGGTGCCCGAAAGACGGCCACATCAACCCGTTCCTGCTGACGCAGGGTTATGCCAATGCCGCCAAGCGTCTGGGCGTAGAGATTCATCTCTGGACCAACGTCACCGGCATCATGAAGAAAAGTAATGTCTTCTTCGTCATGACCGAAAACGGCAACACTTACCAGACACCGCTGCTTTTCAACTGTGCCGGCGGCTTTTCGAAGGGCATCGGTCAGATGCTCAACGTCGATATCCCGGTCGACCCCTACCGCCACGAGATTCTCGTCACCGAACCGGTCGAACGCCTCTGGAACCCGATGGTCATCAGTTTCAGCGTCGGCCTCTACGCCCGCCAGGAAATGAGCGGCGGTGTGGTCATGGGCATGGGTGACCCGAATGAACCTGTCGGAACCTATGTCGGCAGCTCGATGCACTTCATGTATGAGATGAGCAAACGCTTCAGTCAGCTTTTCCCGAAGCTCGACAAGCTGAGAATCGTCAGACAGTGGGCCGGTCTCTATGAAATGACGGCAGATGCCCAGCCGGTACTTGGCCCGGTCGAAGAAGTAGACAACTTCATTCAGGCAAGCGGCTTCTCAGGTCACGGTCTGATGCTGGCCCCGGCGGTAAGCATGCTGCTCGCCGACCTGGTGGTCAATAAAAAGAAAAGCCCGGTCATCGACGATCTCAACGTCAAGCGCCTCTATAACCTGAAAGACGTCGTCAAAGAAAAATCAGTTGTTTGACGGGGTACTATACTTATGCAGGTAATTTGACACTTTTGAGAGATTGAAAAAAGTTAATTTTGTTTAGATTTGGTGCGACTTTGAGAGATTATTTTTATTTTGACACTTTTTTACCGTTTTTTACCATTTTTACCGTTTTTTGCACTTAATTTGACATTTTTTTAAGGCAACTTTGAGCCGTTTTTATAGCCTTGTTAAAATCAATTTATAAAAGCGGCACTCTGACCTTGTTTTATATTACATGCCTGCATCAGAGCGCCGTTGAAAGCGAAACTGTCATTTTATATAAAATCAGTATGTCGCTTCGAACGTTAATCTTTCTTTCCAAGCCAGCTGCTCACCGTGTTTGGCTTTAAATTATACTCTAAAAAGTAACTTTGGTTCAGGATATTGCATTTATCCAGGAAAAGCTTTGTTGATACTGTTTGGTTCGAAGAATCCGTATATATGGCATCTGCAACATATGAACCGTTGAAAACTACTGCTATAACTCCATTCCCGCCCATATCAACCTTTATTGAACCGCTCAATGGATAAGGTTGCGATAAAGACGTGACGAGCTTGTCTGTGCTTATTTGAACTGTTATTTGGTCATTTGTAGAGCTTTTGTAGATTCCAGAAACATCGTAGTTTCCATCTGCTTTAAGAATGTTGAAATAAGCCTCTGAGCCTTCTAACAGACCATACATGTGATCTATCTTGTATGCAGAGCCATATTTGAAACCGGTTATGTCTGTCGAACTTGTTTTGGTTTTGTAAGAATTTAAGCTTGAATCGATAAAAGCAAAGGATAGAAGAGCATTTACCTTACTGAAGCCCGAGAAATAAAGCCAGGCCTGATTTGTGTCAGACCATGACCAGGTCCCAAAAGGGCCAACCTCCGCGTAGGCGTCTTGGCTCGACGTTGATACCGACATCAGAAAGTGCATCAAATGATTGCTATAGATGCTTCTAATTTTATCATCCAGAATTTGGCTTTTTTGGCATAAATAGACTTCGGCGATATTTTTTATTAAGCCAACGCTGTTTGGTTCGGCGTCAGTCAAGGTTTTGTCGTAAGCACTTATCATATCTGAAACGAGATTTTCGGTTGTTGTTGCGACGATTTTTCTTTCTGCGATAAGCTTTTCTATAGCTCCAGCAATCGAATCTGGAAATTCATTTGAACCGCAACCTGAGATTAAAAAAAGGTTGTTTTCTCCAGATTTAAGGGTGTGCACACCCTTAAAGTTTGAATAAACACCGATTCTGCCATGCTTTATTTCAAGATTTGCTATGGCCACTCTGGCTGGAAGCCCGTAAAACACAAACTCCGCCTTTCCGTTTTCAACAGGAGCAGTTTTCTTTACCACGTCAAAATCATTGGGAGAATTCGGTTTAAGAAGCTTGAAGGAAAAAACGACCTCAGCTTGCTCCCCGCTTAATGAGGCCTTCAGGTCAGAGTTTTCTCCTAAGCCAACTATTTTGAATACCACATTTGCCAGTTTTTCATCTGCCAGTTCTTCATCCCTGCTTATTTCTGAAGAAACTGGATTGTGTTCACCTCTGCCTCCGCAACCAAGAAAAGTCAGAGTAATGACAAGGAAAAAAGATAACTTAATGATGCTTCTCATAAGGCTCTCCAGAAATGGTTATTTATAGTCGTCTCAGTGATAGAGTGGCAATAGCGCGGCCCTGAGGTTGTTTGGACCGATTTCTCCTTTTGTTATTAGGTTCTGAAGCCGAGAACGGCCACGTAGCGACCAAAGAGTCGAAATGACTCGTCGATATTTATGACGTAGGGCTCATAGGCCGCATTTGAGCTAATTACTTTGATTTTGCCATCGGGAAGGAACTGAAGACGCTTCAAGAACAGCCGGTCTTCGTATGCAAATACCCAGATGCCGTCACAGGGACGGGTTTTAGTGGTTTTGTCGAAAAATACCATGTCACCGTCTTCTATTAACGGTTCCATTGAGTCGCCCAGGGCGTGGACAAGGCACATGTCTTTTGGGTCTTTGCGAACTTTGAGGCGGAACCAGTCTTCTGTGGCGCTGATCATGGAAGCTACGTAAGCGTTGTCGCCATAAGCCCCTTTGCCACAGGCAACGTCAAGACTCAAAACTGGCATGTGAACTAGATTCGGGGCAAAAGTTATTTCTGTCTGGTTCCCCTCGAAGTCGGTTATTGTAAATGGCTGGGGAGCGGTGATGGCAAGTATGCCGCCCGTGTCCGCCGCCGACGGGAGCGTATCGTTTTTGCGCATTGGGCCCGTTCCATCTATCAACCAACTTAAATTAACGCCAGTTTTATCCGCAATTATAGATAAAACTGGCCTTGTTGGTTCGCTTTGCCCTTTTAAATACTGATGGAATCCTGATGAAGAAATGTTTAAATCGGCTGCAAAGGCTCTAGCTGATTTTTCTCCGACAAGCTTTTTTAGTCGATCTGAAAAAGTTCCAACTTCAACTTCCGAAGTTGGAACTTTTTCAATTTTTGCTTTTTGAAGTTCCATCTTTTTCATTCTCTTTTCCCCTGGCCTTTATAGCGATCATTATTGTTTTTTGTCCGTCATAAAACTTAGAACTAACTTGGAACCGTCTTTTTACCTGCAAATAAAATCAATCAACACCGCCTCTTGGCCGCTTCCGAAGCGGGATACTGACCATTGACAAAAATAACGCACAACCGTCTTGACATTGTTCGTCATAGCGCATATACTTAAATCAGTTGAATAGTTAAATAAAAAATTAAGCCTAGGTACCATTGACGCTTTTTGTTTCTGTCATTAAAATTAACGAATAATCAAAGCAGGAGGGCCAGAAGTGAACTATCGCCTTAAAAATGCCTTTTTCGCGTTTCTTACCGCAGGTGCTCTTTTCTCCGGCGCTGCCTACGGCAGAGCTCCGGTAACCAATATTTCGGGTGACCAGAATCCCATCGACGGCGCACTGGTAATGATGCAGCCGGTTACGGTCGGCAAAGGCAATCTTATCGGCGGTTTCCTTGGCAAGACCCTCAACATTCCGAAACAGGTAAAAATCGATGACGTCGGCTATCTGGTATTCGCTCTGGCAGCCGATGCCATTCAGGTCAATCCGGCCGATCCGAAGGGCTACCACGAAAAGACCGTCAAACCCTACCTCACCGACAGCAAGGAAATGACCGATTCTCTCAAACTGAGAAGAACCGCACGCCAGATCCGCTTTCAGGCTCTCAAGGATGCGATCAGCAAAGCTGAAGGCCTCACTGAAGAGCAGAAAAAACGGGTTCTCGAATTCCTTTCTCAGTCGGTAGGCTCACCGATGGTGGTAATGTCGAAGTCACCGCTTCCTTCTTTCATGCCGTCTCCCGGCCCGTGCATGATTCCGCTCGGCGCCGAAATGGTTGCCGACAAAACCGGTCAGCGCATCGGTATCGAAACTTCGATGATCTGTGTTCTCGACATCGAATCAGAAGGCAAGAAGCTCTTCTCAGTCGATGATGCCCTTAAAAACGACACCCTCGACCTCGTCGTCGCCCATGAAAACGGTCACGCCATCATGTTCGACATGTATGGCAAGCTGTTTCAGAAGATTCAGCGCACCTCTTCTAACGGCCATGATGCCCCGATCATCACTGACGTGGGTCTTGCCTACGTTGAAGGCTGGGCAGAAGCTTTCGAAGCCGTTTATGGTCCTGCCAACCCCAAACTGGCCGAAAAAGACCGCACCAAATACAACATCTCTGAATTCCTGTATGCCCGCCAGGATCCGATCCGCCGCGACCGCTATGTCTGGGCCAGCAACGTCGGCAAGAAAACCGGTGTTCTCAAGAACGGCCTGCAGCTGATGTCGACCGAAGGCGTCATTGCCGGTCATATCTATGACATTCTCACCAGCCGCGCCATCACCGCCCCCTTTGAAAAATGCGTTCAGACGATGCTGACCTCGCCGATGAACTTCATGGAATTCGTGCAGAACTACGTCAAACTCTTCCCGGAAGACAAGAAGGTCATCTATCGCATTCTTCTCGAAAACTCGCATTATGTGACCATGCATGAAAATGCGGCCGAAAGCTACAAGAACTACTACGAATTCAAGGTCGCCTATACCCAGAAGAAGATCAGCAAAGAAGACTTCGCCAAAGCCAAAACCCAGTATAAAGCCTATACTGAAGGCCTGTTCGCTGAAGCGATGAAGAACGACAACATCTTCGCCAATGTTGGCCCGCAGCTGTGGTTTGCCGGCAAAATCAACCTGACCCAGCTGAAAAAAGAAACCAGCGCCGCCAAGAAGTATCTTGCCACCGCTCTGGGCAAAAAAGATGAATTCTACGAATTCAGACTCGATCTGAACACCGCCACCGTCGAAATGTTCAGAATGATCGGCTTCGCCGAAGCCGATGCCGCCAAACTGGTTCAGGCCAGAGCAGAAAAGGGTTTCTTCAAAGGCAACCCGGTCAGCATCATCAAGAGCACCGTCGGCGACGAACGCTTTGCCAAATACAATGCCGTTCTCAACCTGACTCCCTATGACCACACCAAAGCCGATGCGATTGCTCAGTATAAAGAACAGTCACTCGCCCTGTGGCCCGAAGATATCGCCAAACTCGGCAGATAATCCAGAACAGATCTAACAGACAGGCCGCTCCGACAGGAGCGGCCTGTTTTGTTTGCAGGCAAAGCTGGTTGCGTTTATAATTCAGGCATGCGAATACTTATCAATGCGGTTTCGGCACGGGCCGGCGGCGGTGTTTCCTACCTGATCAACCTGCTGCAGTCGCTGCCACGCCTCTGCCCTGATGACCAGTTTCTCGCCGCCATTCCGGATATCAGGCTGCCGATCGAAATCTCGGCCCTTGAGAACCTCAGCATCAGGGTCATACCAGAGGCATCCGGCAACGTTTTCAAACGCTATTTCTGGGAAAACACAGGCCTGACAAGCCTGTGTCAGTCATGGAACGCCGACCTGCTGTTCTGTGTGGCAAATATAATTCCGCTGCGTGACCCGGGCATACCGGTGGCAGTGATGATTCAGAACGTTGCCCCCCTCACACCGCGCGTTCTCTACCTGTTGAAAAAGTTCGAACCAGTGCAAAAATTTCTGCAGATGCTGCTTTTGCAGAAACTGACACTCTATGCGGTCAGAAACAGCCAGAAAGTCATTGCCCTGTCGCACGCTACCGCCAGACTGCTGCAGGAATGGCACCCCGGGCTTGATTCTGCGGTTCTCTATCATGGCATCGCGGATGTGTTTAACCCTGATGCTCCGAGGCCGGAACAGGCTGGCAACCAACCGTATTTCCTCTATGTATCTAATTTATATGTTTACAAGGGCCTTGAATACCTCGTCGAGGCAATGGCTCTCAACCCTGAACTGCCGAGGGTCATGATTGCCGGCCGGGTCTTCGATCATGGCTACATGCGGCATATATCGGCCCTGCTTGAAAAATTCGGGGTTAAAGACCGGGTGATTTTTCTCGATTCGCTCGAATACCGTGACCTGCCCGGCTGGTATGCCAATGCGACCGCGATGATATACACCTCATGGTGCGAGAACTGCCCGAACATTCTGCTCGAAGCGATGGCCTGTGGTTGCCCGGTAGTGACTATGAACACCGGGCCAATGCCGGAAATATGCGGCGAAACCGGTATTTATGCCGAGCCGTTCGCTGCCGACAAGCTGGCAATCGCGATGCAGCAGGCGCTGAGACTCGACCGTGCAGGTCTGCGTGCAAAGCTTGTCAAAAGAGCAGCCGAATTCACCTGGGAAAAAGCCATGCAGGCGCACGCCAGTATTTTTGCAAAAATGGCAAACCCAGGCAAAAGCTCTTAAGCCCTTGCCCGGGTCAGATTTTCAGTTACTGATGCAGGATCAGCGCTGCAGCTGCCAGCCGGTTTCCCACCAGGTTCTTGACGCAGCGCGGGAAACTACGAGCCTTTGCCCGGGCTGGTGCTGAGATGCAACCGCAAGACTGCCTTCGCAGTAAGGCATGCTCCGCTGTGCGCCGGCAAGACGGTTGCGGCGGGTAATGTAGAAATCAGAAAACATCGAGTGTTTTAACATCAGCTGCTCCTGTCTGCGATTCCGGGCCAGGGGCCACGGCGATTGGCGCGGCAGAGCGCTTCAAGTTCAAGCTCAAGTTCTCTGAGTTTTCTATCAATGGCATTCAGGCGGTCGATTTCTTCGCGACATTTTTCTGAAATCTCGTTTTCGACCACTTTTTCTTCACGCTTCAATGCTTCGATTGAGTTCTGAATCAGTTTCAACCGCAGCTTGTCTTCGTTATTCAGCTGCAGGTCGCCTTCAGGTTCACGGGTTTTGAACAACGGGATAAGTACACCCATCTTTAACCCTCCGTCAATTTGGATTAGCCGCCGACTTATTACAACGACCTTCAGGTTATCGGCAGAGTGCATAAATTTAATTAGTATTAGCGCTTGCCATGCCCCCCGGTTTGGGTTATTTTTTCTGATAAAGAACGCGAAAGGAAGCAAACATGTTCACACATTCCCGTCACATCCGCAGCTTCTGCCTCATTTTTGCCCTGCTGCTCACTGTTGCCGTTTCGGCCCAGACAGACATAAAACCCCGCAACATCATTTTTCTCATCGGTGATGGCATGGGTGTCGCTCATATAACCGCCGCCCGCATCGAAAACGGGCCACTCAATCTTGAACGGTTCAAAATCATGGGAATGCACATGACGGGTTCGGCAAACGACTACGTTACCGACTCGGCCGCGGCCGGCACTGCTCTGGCTACCGGCTTTAAAACCAACAACGACATGGTTGGTCAGTCTCCCGATGGCAAGCCCCTGAAAAATCTCATGGAATACGCGCGCGAAGCAGGTAAAGCCACTGGCGTCACCGTCACCAGCATTCTGCCGCACGCGACCCCGGCCGCCTTTTCTGCCCACCACATTGCCAGATACCATTACGATACCATCACTGAACAGCAGGCCAACTCTGGTCTCGATGTCATGATCGGTGGCGGGCTGAGCAACTATTACCCGCAGACCACCACCGGCAGCCGCCGCAAAGATGACAAACACATTCTCAATCTGCTGCGCGAAAAAATGCCGGTCGTTCTCAGCATCGCAACCCTGCGCAAAATCAAAGCTCCGAAACAGTTGACCGCCATTCTCTCAGCTGGTCATCTGCCGCCGGCAATCAAACGCGATTACACGCTCGGCGAACTTACCGGCAAAGCTCTTGACTGCCTTACCCAGAATGAAAAGGGCTTTGTGCTGATGGTCGAAGGTTCGCAGATCGACCTCGCCTCGCACGATCAGGATATGCCGCGCATTATCGGCGAAGTTAAAGACTTCGACACAGCTGTAAAAACCAGTCTCGACTTTGCTGAAAAAGACGGTAACACACTGGTAGTGGTAACTGCCGACCACGAAACCGGCGGCATCACCCTGCCGATGAAAACTATCGAAAAAGACAAAATCGTTAAACCGACCTTCGCAAGCGATAATCATACCGCCGCGATGGTTCCGGTCTTTGCTTACGGCCCGGGTGCCGAAAATTTCGCCGGCATTCAGGCCATCGACGATGTCGGCCGCAAGCTCATCGAACTGGTAAAGTAAGATGACCACCAGCGACGCCAGCACGGCCCGAAAACCGGGGGTTCTGCAGATCATCATTCTGCTGGCCGCCATTGCCCTGATGTTCATCGGCTTCAAAAATGGTGAACATCGCAGTTACTTTCAGAAAGCGATTCTGGTGTGCACACAATGCATAGGTCTGGGTTGAAAATCAGATTCTGGTCGCAGGCTGCCGCCACTCTCGGCAGTAATGCCTATCTTGTCGGCCTCAAAACCGGCAACCTCTATACCGGTGTTCTAAAACACGGCTGTGTACCGACACTCAACTGCTACAGCTGCCCGGCGGCACTCTTCGCCTGCCCGATCGGCGCCATGCAGGTCACGGTTGCCGGCGCCGGCGGCCTCGACCTGACCGCCCTGCACACCATCGGCGCCCGCCTGGCGGCCATCTCAACCTCGTTACCACTGCTGGTAATCGGTTTTCTGGCCCTGATCGGCGGCATTGTCGGTCGCGCCGCCTGTGGCTGGATATGCCCGTTTGGCTGGTTTCAGGAACTGCTCAACCGCATTCCATCGCCCAAGTTCAACGGGCCGCAGGTTCTCAAATATCTGAAATACCTGATTCTCATCGTTTTCGTCTTTCTGCTGCCGGCTTTCTGGCTTGACGAATACGACGGCGGTGAACCAACTTTCTGCAAATACATCTGCCCGGCCGGCACGCTCGAAGGCGGCCTGCCGCTGGCATATCTGCAACCCGGCCTGCGCAGCCAGCTCGGCTGGCTGTTCACCTGGAAAGCCTCGCTGCTGGCATTACTGATTGCCGCCGCAGTATTCATACGCCGACCGTTCTGTCGCTGTGTCTGCCCGCTTGGCGCCTTCTATGGACCATTCAACAAGGTCAGCCTCTACCGTATCGAATTCGACAAAGAGGGCTGTATCGAATGCGGCGCCTGTTCACGCAAATGCCCGGTCAGCCTCGACGTACCGCGCCAGGTCGACCAGGCCGAATGCCTGCGCTGCCTCGAATGCCGCGACGCCTGCCCGAAACAACTCTTAAAAATCTCCCGCCGCTGACCGTTTTAAAAAATAAAGCCAGTTAATGTAACTGGCTTTATTTTTTAGGTTCAGCTTCGGCTTATTAGCGGGTGTCTGCCAACATACTAACTTCCACGAAATGTCGGTTCAGCTGTCTGATGATGAATACAAAAGCTTGTTATTCCAGGTTGGAATAATAAGTTCTCACTGAGGCCGTATAAAGGGCTCTATTGGCTGAAACTGCCAGGGCCAGAAAAATTCGCGCGGTTTTTCAGCGGAGATAGAGAAGTTTTTCCTGGCGGGGCAGTGAGCGACCAATGGTTGCTGCGGCTGCGTAGCCGGCTGAGCGAAGATCGATAAGAATCTGATCGGCAAGCTCCGGGTTGGCCAGCATTAACAAGCCGCCCGAGGTCTGCGGGTCAAGGCTCAGCATGCGGTCGGTATATGACAGGCCTGCATCAAAGAAGGTTTCAGCCTCGACATATTTCTGATTGCGGAAAGCGCCACCCGGTATGCAGCCGAGATCGATCAGGGCGCGAGCACCCGGCAGTTCAGGCAGGCGGGTGGCATCAAATTCGAGAGAAATGCCGCTGGCGCGGGCAATGTGCATGGCGTGGCCAAGCAGGCCAAACCCCGTTATATCGGTGGCACAGGTCACATTGTATTTCTGCATGATCTCGGCGCCCGCACGATTGAGCTGCTTCATCGAAGCCAGTGCCGACTGATAATGCGCCGGTGCAGCTTCACCCAGGCGCTGGCCTGCTACCAGAACGCCGGTTCCGAGGGGTTTGGTAAGAATCAGCGTCTGGCCGGGGCGGCCTTTGGCATTGGTGATGACCCGGTCGGGGTGAACGGTGCCAGTTACGGCCAGGCCATATTTGGGGGGCGAATCAGCGATCGTGTGGCCGCCAACGATGATGCCGCCGGCCTCGACGACTTTTTCGAGGCCACCGCGCAGAATCTCGCCGAGAATTTCAAGCGGAATACCGGTGGCGGGAAACATCACCAGATTCATCGCCGACAACACCCGCCCGCCCATGGCAAAAACATCGCTCAGTGCGTTAGCAGCGGCAATCTGACCGAATTCAAAAGCATCAGAACAGACCGGCGGAAAAAAATCGGTGGTTTCGATCAGAGCCAGATCATCGCTGATTCTGATAACACCGGCGTCATCACAGGTATCGAGGCCGACCAGCAGCCTCGGGTCAGAATTCGCCGGGAAACGGCCAAGGGCTTCGTCCAGCAGATCAGGCGGCAGCTTTGCCGAACAGCCGCCTGATTCAACGGTCGTCAGCAGATCAAAAGCCGGCACCGGAGGTTTTTCGTCGTGTAGCTGTACAGCGATGCCCAGCTGTTGCAGCAGAGACTGTGCCCTGTCGCTGTCGGCTTTTTCCAGCTGCAGACACATGCCACATTCTGAAGAAATATGTTTCGGCGTGGCAATCACCTGCAGCGGCAGGCCGGCACTGCGGCAGGCTTCTTCGGCCTTGATAACCTCGCGGGTGTTGCGAAACAAAAGAAGCATTTTCATCTGACAATCTCTTTCAAAGCCTGCACAACCACAGCAAAATCAGCGGCGATATGCCAGCGCGACGGGGCCAGTCTTACCGCACCGACTGGAAAAGTTTTGAGTGTCTGATGAGCAAGGGGCGCGCAATGCAGCCCGGCACGCACTTCTATACCGAACTCTTCGCTCAGGCGGTTGGCAATTAAAGATGGATCAAGAGACTCATGCCTGAAAGAAAAAAGATTGCCCTGGCAAACAGGGTCAGATGCCCGCAGAACGCTGATACCGGGCAGAGCTGCCACCGCATCGATGAAGGCGATAAATTCAGAATGAGAGTGTGCCGACAACGGCGTATTTTCGAGGGCCGCGAGCAGGCCAATAATGCCGGCAATGTTGCCGGTTCCGGCTTCAAAAGTATCGGGAGCGAAACCGGGCATCGCAAAACTCTCAGAAACGCTGCCGGTGCCGCCATAAATCAGCGGTTCGACCATTTCCGGGTTACGTATGAACAGACCACCGGTGCCGGTTGGCCCAAGCAGGCCCTTGTGACCGGTGCAGGCGACAAAATCAAGGTTCCAGTCGTCAATTTTCAAGTCGGTGGTTCCAGCTGACTGAGCGGCGTCGACGAGCAACGGAACTTCACCAATGGCTTCTTTGATATTTTTAAGCGGCTGAATCAGGCCATTTACATTGCTCTGATGATTGACTACCACCAGACGCGTGCGAGAAGTCAGCAGGCGGCTTATTTCGCCGGTCTGAAGCAGGCCGTCTGCACCAGAAGGCAAAACCCGCCAGCTTATGCCGCGCAGCCGCTTCAATGCTTCGAGCGGCCGCATTACCGCGTTGTGTTCGAGACCGGAAACCAGCACTTCATCGCCCGGCCGTAAAAAGCCCTGTAATACAAGGTTCAGGCCGGTGGTAGCATTTGGCATGAACGAAAGCAGTTCAGGCCTGCCGACCCCAAGACGGGCCGCCAGGCTGTCGCGGGCCTTTTCCACTCTGCGGCTGACTTCGACGGCGCGCGGGTAGGCGCTGCGACCGTAAGGGCCGCCGAGTTCTTCGAGATAACGTGCCATGTTGCGGGCCACTTCTTTGGGCCGCGGAAACGACGTGGCGCTGTTATCGAAATACATGCAGCTTTTCAATTCAGGGGTTCCTCAGGGGGCGAAGACTTTGCCGGCCGATGCGACTGTCTGCATGATATCATACATGTTCGAAACCAGCCCGACCTGCAGTTTTGGCTTGAGTTCGAAATAATCGAGGCAGGTACCGCAGACAAGCATCTTCGCCCCGGCCGCTTCAAGCTCTTTCATGGCACCCAGAACCGGCGACCCTTCGCAGGCAAGCGTCACGCCGGCGTTGTAAAAAAGGATGACCGCAGGCGCGGGTGATGTTTCTTTGAGAGAATTTACGCAGGCCTGCATGAGAATACGACCGAGCTCGTCGCTGCCGCTGCCCATGACCGACCGGCTCAGAACCAGAACATACGGCCCACTGTTGCCGGCGGCCGGCGAACAATAATCTTCGGCGCGCAAACTGGTTGTGGCTGACTTAATCACTTCGGCACTGATCGTAAAAACGCCGGCATTTTCGCTACACGTGGCCCTGCAGCCAAAATCCTGCAGAAACCGCATGACGTTTTCGTGTGCAGTCGCGTTATCAATCATAATTTCGAGAGTTGCCCCTGGTTCAGCGCCCGTTAGAGCCTTCTTAACCATGATAAGAGGCCTGGGACAAAGCAGCCCGCGGGCATCAACAAGTTTTTCGGCCATGGTTTCATCCTTAGCATAACTTTATCAAAAATTATATCGAGTAAAGCTCAATCTGCTGAAAATTTCAGCACAACTTCGTTTTATTTTACTTTAAATCGAAAATTTCTGGAGAATGTTTAATTTTGCAATTTACTCATAAGGATATTTATACAGTCTTATGCTAAAATTTAAAAACTGATAAATCTTTAAAGTCTGGAACAGAATATTTATATGAGGATTATTCATTCTCTTGAGGGAACGGCCTGGAGTGGTGGACAACAGCAGGCTTTGTTTCTTGCACAACAGCAGCAGCAGGCAGGTCATGATGTTTTATTGGCATGTCAACTCGGAGGCGAACTCGAAAGAAGAGCCCAGGCCGCCGGCCTGCGTTTATGGCCCAATAATTATGCCAGTGAAATGAATCTGCGTTCGATGCTCAATCTTCTTCGGGCCTACAATTCATTCAAGCCGGATGTGGTAAACGTTCACCGTGCCTGGGCGCACACTCAATGGGTGTTTATCTCATTATTCAAAAGATTTAAAGGGCTTGTTGTTTCGCGCCGGGTTCTCTTCAAGCCTGACTTCAACCCTCTGAGTCTGATAAAATATCGCACTCCTGCAGTCAGAGGGCTTATTGCAGTGAGCGAAGCGGTTGCCGAGTGTCTTATGGCGACCGGGGTCAGGCGCGAAAAGATCAAAATCGTCTATTCTGCAACCGATACCGACCGCTTTTCTCCTGATGTCAGACATGAACCAGGAGGCCCGATACCAGCAGCAACTGCTGATGCCGATGGGCAAACTCCTCCGGTTGCCTTGATGATAGCAAATTTTCACCGCAACAAGGGGCATCATGTACTTGTCGAAGCTTTTCGACAGATCTCTTCCGAATGGCCGCAGCTGCAGCTTATGATTGCAGGCAACGGAACTGACTGTGAAGAACTGCGAAACATGGTTTCCGGAACTTCAGCAGCAGAAAAGCTTCACCTGCTGGGCTTTCGCAGCGACATTCCGGCTCTGATTCAGAGAAGTTTATTCACCGTCAATGCCTCTTTTAAAGAGGGTTTTCCCGGAACGATAAGAGAGTCTTTGTGCATGGGCAAGCCTGTCATAGCTTCGGCTATTCCGGCAAATATCGAAATAAGCCGAATTGTGCCGATAGCATTGTTTGAGCCCGGCAATTCACGCCTACTCGCAGAGGAAATGCTGAAAATGAAGAATTCCGCTTCCACAGCCGGTTGGGCGCAGAATGCGCGTGAAACCGCCATTCGTTTTTTCTCTGTCGCTTCGATGGCAGCTAGAACCGAAGCAGCTTACCGTGAACTGACAGGGTTAAGATGAAAAGATCGATCCCTGTTCTTTACTACCATCGTGTCGGCAGCCCTGACGGAATTCATCTGAGTGTTCCGATTGCCGACTTTGACCGGCAGATGCGGTTTCTGGCCAAAAAAAACATCAACGTCATTTCTGCTTCGCAGCTGTTCGCCTGGCTTCAGGGGAGCCTGAAGGTCAGATTGCCTGCCGTCTGCATAACTTTCGACGATGGCTTCATAGACAATTATCGCCATGCTCATCCGATACTGCAAAAATACGGCTGCAAAGCAGCCCTGTTCATTGCCACCTCTCTCATTCGCCCCGCAGGCCTGCCGGCCGCCAAAGAACTGTTACCTTTCAACGAATCACATACGAAGGCCCGCCAGGGCGATTTGAGTCATTTCCTTGCCGCTTCTGAATTACAGGAAATGGCTGCCTCCGGCGTCTGGGAAATATATTCGCATACGCACAGCCATTCGCAGGTCTTTATCAACGATACAGTCACCGGCAGCTACCCTGACACTGACAATCACTGGGGTATTCTTTCAGCATATTCACTAAGCCTGGAAGAAGGCAAATGGCCGGTTTTCAAGCGAAATGCCGGGCTAGTTCAACCGGCGATGAAAGTTGCAGCCTTCAGCAGAGATGCTTCTGGATGCACTAAAGTCGATCTGATTTCTGAGACCGATAAAGAATTTGCTGCCAGAGTCAGATCTGATCTTGAACAATCGCGACAGATCATCACACAGATGTTTCCGCATCAACCACTGCTGGTGTGCTGGCCATGGGGTAAGGCAGATGCAGGGCTCGAAAAACAGGCGGCTGACTGCGGCTTTGTCGGAGCCTTCAGAACCGATTCCGGCGCCAATTATCCCGGAATGAATCTGATGCAGATCAAAAGATTTCCCGTAAAAAAAAGAGATATATTCCGTTTTGCAGCAGGTATATGGCTGCGAAGTTACCGTTTTACCGCTGACATCTACGCGTTTTTTCGCAACGGCTGACTGCTGAAATAAGATTGAAAAGCAGGATTTTCAACTGAAAAAAGCCTGTAGCAGGCCATCGGCATGTAGACATCGATAGATTCCGGCAAGGCGATTTGAATTCGAATGTTCTGCCAGAGCAGATGCAATTTCGCTGTCATGGCCGGTCACAACGACATAAAATGCAGCGCCGGCAGGTACCGAGCTGAGCCAGCCAGTTTCGCCGAGAATTACGCCGGCAACGTCGGCGGCGGCAACAGGCTCACCCAGAGGGCGACCAGTAATAGCCGAAAAACGTTCAGGGCGGTGAACATGTTCAGTGTCGAGCGGCGCGCCGACGCACCAGCTGCCAACTACGGCAACGACGCAGGCGGCTCCGGTGGCGATCTGTGGTTCATGTGCGGCATGCCCCTTCACCGGCCGGCCGGCCGAGCCATCGGCTTCGACGACCAGGCGCTGGCAGGCGGTTTTCAGCGAGAATGTTTCTTCAGCAGAAAAGCCAAGACATTTGCCGTTTTCGATACGGTTGGCAACCGTAACCAGCGATGCCGGACGATCGTGCAGAACGGCAAGAATGTCTGAAAACTGCCCCACCCGCAGATCAGAACACTGCTCTGGCGTCGGAATCCAGATTTTCGTTGTGGTAGCGCAGATCGTTCTTTCGCCGCGCTCTGCCCATGCAGCTGCGAGTTTGAACATCAGAGTCGTTTTACCACCGCCGCCGATCAGCCAGATATCGGGGTAATCGAGCAGGCGGTTCATTTGGCAACGAGCCGGCAGCTATGTAAAATCGCTTCAAGGACTGCGCCGCTGATGGTACGTCCTTTGTCTGAAAGGGTAAAGCAGGCACGCACTTCGCCGCGGGGATCGACGTCGGCAAGCTTCAGACCAGCGGTGGCCAGCACGTCGTCATGCAATATGCCGCGCAATACGCCTGCAATTGAAGTTTTTACCGTTTCTTTGCCGACCCGGGCGATAACTTCACCCGCCTGTACGACATCGCCGATTTTGCGCACACCATGCACAGCACCGGAGCAGGGAGCGCGCAGAACGCGGGCGGCGGAAACTCCGCCGATCATGCCGGGAACCCCGGTATCGGCTGCCGCACTGCCGGTTTCGATCAACCGACCAAGATCGTGGCCGCGGTTGGTTTCGACAATCAGATGCGCATCGACGCCACAGACCGCTCCTGGTCCAAAACTGATCACCAGAGGGGCCTGAGCTATTGAGGTCGCGCCCGGGCATTTGAGAAGTCTGGCATCGATCAGCACATCTGGTTTTAACTCACTCAAAATGGCCGCTTCCGGGTCGACGACGACTGAGACATGATCCTGGCCCGGCACGGGCAGCTCGCCGGCTGCAAGAAGACGGCCACGCACGCCCTCAACCACTATTTCACCGTCCCAGACGGCGCTGCAGAAAGAAATGGCCCGTCTAACGGCGAGCGGCTGGCTCACTTCGGTCATTGTCACCTCGAAGCCTGAACGGAAAAGCCGATGGGCGGTACTGCTCGCCAGTTCACCGGCACCAAGAATGAGAACCTTCACGATTGCGCCTCCAGATCAGAGGGTGTGTCGATATCGAGCACCACTCCGGGGTCGTCGACCTCAACCAGAGTCAGGTCAGATGCGTGCTTCTGCAGCAGACCACGGGCACCGCTGTCGCCAGAAAGCTTCTGCAGCTCAGCAATATAACGGGCGGCAAAGACAACCGGGTGGCCTCGACGGCCCGCAAAAACCGGAGCGATGATTCCCTTTGCCCCGGGCTGCTGTGCTGCAATGATCAGGGTCGAGATCGTCGCAGAATTTACATCAGGCATATCGGCAAGACCGACCGCAACCAGTTCGGTTGTGGCAGGCAATGCCATGGCAGCCAGGCGGAGCGAGCCACCCATGCCTTCATCTGCTGACTGATTGATCAGCAGGCGTATGCCGGGCCGGTTTTCACCGTTTTCGCCCGGTCGCCTGACAAGAATGAGTTCATCGAGTTCTGGCACCGCCTGCCAGCGGGAAAGGGTCGCCGTGAGAACGGTCGCGCCCCGCCACGGCAGATTGAGCTTGTCGCTGCCCATCCGCCGGGACGCACCCGCGGCAAGAACGATGCCGAGAATCATGATAGCTATTTGACGCTGCCAAGAGCACGCAGGATCTTTTCAGGAGTGAACGGCCAGCTTCTGATCCAGGCACCACAGGCATCATGGATTGCGGCCGCAATAACCGGAGCCGCGCCGTTGCATGCGATTTCTGAGATCGACTTCGCGCCCATCGGCCCGAACGGGTCGTTGGTATCGACGAGAACCGCCTTGAAATCATCAGGCAGATCACCCATCTGCGGCACCTTGTAATCTACGAAGTTCGGATTGAGGCAGTTGCCCTTTTCGTCGTAGATCATCTCTTCGTAGAGGCTGTGGCCGATGGTTTTGAGCACGCCGCCATAAATCTGGCCGAGAGCCAGCTCGGGGTTGATCGGAGTGCCGGCATCCTGCAGGGCATAGTATTTGAGAATGCGCACTTTGCCGGTGCGGGTATCGACAGCGACTTCGCAGAAGTGAGCGCCATAGGGGAAAGAGCCCTTGTCGGTGATGAAGTGTGCGGTTGAAATCAGCTGACCATGCCCGGTGCCACTCTGAGTACGGCGGGCGATCTGCTCGTAGGTGACTTCGCCAGAAAGACCTTTGACAACGCCAGGCCAGGCGAGTTTGAGGTTGTTTTCCGGTTCCTGCAGTATGTCGGCCGCTTCCTTGATCAGCATGTCCTTCATTTTCAGAGCCGCATTTAGGGCGGCACCACCCGAAAAGTAGGTACCTGAAGAAGCGTAAGCGCCGACATCGAATGGTGTCGAGTCGGTATCGGCCGCAAGCACGGCAACGTTTTCCATCGGCACCAGCAGAGTTTCGGCGACCAGCTTGACAGCAACGGTTTCGAGGCCGGTACCGAGATCGGTTCCGCCTGAGAGCACCATGAAAGTGCCGTCACCAAACTGAGTGATGGCGGCGTTTGCAGAATCGAGGCCCGGCAGACCCGAACCCTGCTGCAGAATCACGACGCCCTGGCCGATTTTAACGTCAGGGTTATCGCTGGGGTTCTTGACGCCCCAGTTGATCATCTTTTTGCCCTGTTCGAGCGCGGGGCCGAGGCCGCAGGTATAGACGAGCTGCGGCGTGCCTTCGCGACCTTCACCGAGGCAGCGCAGAATTTCGAGCACAACGCCTTCGCGCACCCGGTTCTTTTCGATAAATTCGAGCGGGTCCATGCCGAGTTCGCGCGCCATTTCGGCGGCGGCCAGCTGCATGGCAAACGAGCCCTGCGGCGCACCGTAACCCTGATAAGCACCGGTCGGGGCGATATTCGAATAGTAGGTATTCACATCAAAGCGCACGTTGTCGCAAAGAAACAGGGGCAGAGATTTCGAACAGGCATTCATCGGCACGGTCAGACAATGCGACCCGTAGGGGCCGGTATTGGCTTCGAGGTCCATGTGAATGGCGGTGAGGCGCCCGTCTTTTTTGGCGCCGACCTTGACCTTAACCTTGATGACATGACGGGTGCGCGAATTAATGAATTCTTCTTCACGGGTATAGCGATACAGCACATCGCGGCCAGTAACCCAGGTTGCCCAGGCGGCCACTTCTTCGAGCACCATGTCCTGTTTAGCGCCGAAACCGCCGCCAACACGTTCTTTGATGACGCGAATCTTGTTTTCTTTAACGCCGAGAATACGTGCAACAATGCGGCGCACATGTGACGGAACCTGGGTTGAAGCATGCAGCACCAGGCGATCGCCTTCCATGCGACTGTAGACTACGTGCGGTTCGAGCGGCGTGCACTGAACCTGACTGCTTTCATAAGTGCGTTCGATGGTCACGTCAGCTTCGGCGAAACCCTTGTCGATATCGCCGATACCGCCATGAACCGAGGCGGCCAGGTTGCGGTGCGGGTCGGCGTGAATCGGGAACTGATAGATGATTTTGCCTTCACGCGGGTCGACGCCCTGATTGTATTTGTCGAGATCGGCGGGAGCGCCGACGACGTATTCGACCTGCGCCTTGTGAATAACCGGGGCACCGGGGCGCTTGGCCTCATCGATGGTGAATACGGCGGGCAGCACTTCGTATTCGACCTCGATCAGCTTCAGAGCTTCTGTGGCAATTTCGGGTGTTTCGGCGACAACTGCGGCGACGCGGTCACCGACGTGGCGGAGTTTCTGATCGAACACGCGGCGGTCATAGGGCGACGGTTCGGGAAAACCCTGCCCGGCCGGGTTATACCAGACATCGGGGCTGTTTTTATAGGTAAATACGGCCACGACACCCTTAAGAGCTTCAGCTTTCGAGGTATCGATATTTTTGATAAATGCGTGGGCGTGCGGGCTCGGCATTACCTTGAGGTGGCAATGGCCGGGTCTGACACGGTCTTCGACAAATGCCGACTCGCCACGGGCGAGAAGGTAACCGTCGATTTTTCCTTTGGCGGAACCGACGTAGCGCATGCCTTCACGGAACTTCGGGGCTTCTACCGGAGTCGCCGGGTCTTTGCGCCGGGCGACCGCCAGATTCATGGCATCGAAAACCTGTTCATAACCAGTACAGCGGCAGAAGACACCGGAAAGGGCATCTTTAACCTGCTCGCGGGTCGGGCGTTCAACTTTTTCAAGCAGTTCGGCAGCGGCCATCAGCATAGAACCGGTGCAGTAGCCGCACTGAACGATGCCGGCATCGATAAAGGCGGTCTGCAGGCTCGACAGTTCGCGTGGTTTGGCAAGACCTTCGACGGTACGAAGGTCACGGCCTTCTACCTGGCCGACGACAAGCAGACAGGTGTTCATCAGGCGACCATCGACAAGAATCGAACAGTTGCCGCAGGTGCCTTCGCCATCGCAGCCGTTGCGTACCGAAAGAATGCCGGCACGGCGCAGGGCATCACGCAGGTTTTCGCCTGCTTCGGCTTCAAGAACGAATGGGGAGCCGTTGAGAGTAATTGAAATGGACATCAGCGCACTCCTTTGCAAGAACAGGTTCCGGTGGCGGCGGCCTTAAGCACGCGCGCGCCGAGAACCGCCGCCAGCTGACGCTTGAAAGCGGCACTGCCACGCAGATCATCGATCGGCTGCACCGCAGCTGCGATCATGGCTTCGAGTTTTTCAGCTTCAGGCAGAGCCTGGCCGTCGAGACTTTTTTCGACATTATAAAGCCGCACGACGTGAGGAGCGACTCCGCCAATGGCGAGAACCGGCTGCCTGACTTTGCCGCCTTCTAAAGTCATTGAAGCGGCGGCGGTAATGATCGAGATGTCAGAAGAGGTGCGGGTATGATGATCAAGGCCGATGGCGCGGGCAGCGGTCGGCAAGATTACCGCGAGAACCAGGCTGGTTTCGCCGGCAACGAACTGATCGACCGGCATTTCGCGATCAGTCAGAACTACGCGGGCTTCGGCCGCCATCAGTACCGGAATAAGGTTGGCGCAGGGCTTATTGGCACCAAGATGCCCGCCGACAGTGGCGCAGTTGCGGATATTGCGGTTCGCCATGTGACCGGCCGCCTTTTTAATAAAAGCGGGAACATCGGGGTGATCGATGAGCTGCTGAAAGGTGACGCCGGCGCCAATGCGAAGGCCAGCCGGGGTGGTTTCAATCTTGTTGAGGCCGAGCCCGGCAAGATCGATAAGAGCGGCAGGGCGCGGAGCATGCAGATTGTTAACTTCAGTGCCTCCGGCGAGAAATACGGTGCCCGGGCCAAGTTTTGCCTTGAGCTGCAGGGCCTCGTTCACAGAGGCTGGGCGGTGATATGAAGGGGTCATGATTCCTCCTCAGACAGGAATTGAAAAGGCCCGGGCTGACACCGGAAAAATCGACAACAGGATATAACAGGCAGATAACTGCCTTGCCTGATCAAGATTTGCGGTCATTCCCTTGCCATGTAAATATTTCATAATCAGCGGTCATAGCAAACCAATCGTCACACAAACGACCGGTTTGTCAGCATTATCTCATAAAACCGACTGACTTTGAAGCGGAAAAAATGTCACAAAGTATCAGCGCATGACGAAGGTGTCGAACCAGAGACTGCTGCCTGCAGCCATATTCGCGGCAACTCTGACCTGAATAGCCTTAACCAGAGCCTCTTCTTCCTTCTGCAGGGCGTAGCTGAAAGTGAATGAAGTGGCCTGCCAACGATCTGGAACCGCCTCGAATTCCATCTGACTTAACCGGCGGGCCAGCGGATTGCCGGCCGCATCGAGCAGTTCGACGACGACCACGCCCTTCATCTGGCGATCGCCCTGAAAGAACAGCGAGCAGGCAAGCTGCTGACCGGCCTTGAGCTTTTCGACCGGAATCGGTTCAAACTCGAAACCGGTTTCGCCATCAACGGCAGTGGTGAGCCGCAACGAACCATAACCAGTATTGAAGCGATCGTAATCAAGAGAAAGCTGCTCTTTTGCCCCGACCAGGCCGAATGGCATGCCATTTTCACCATTGCGCTCGAAGTCGCCGCCGATAAGAAGATTGGCCGGCTCAGGCGCAGAAAAAGGCTTGAGACTGAGATCATCGAAAAGCACGCTTCCCTCAGAGAATGGCCCGGTCTGCAGCAGAATGCGCATAAAGGCGTTATTGGCGGCAAACAGCTTTTTGTCGGGCGTATTTACGAGGCGCGCCTCGATTTTCTGCCACGCAGCGCCAAGAGGTGCTGACGGCCTGATGGCCCAGACGCGATTGCGCAGACGGCGGTTGGCGTCATACAGCTCGACACCGATGGCAGCGTTCTGCTGGCCGGTTTCAGATCTGGCCCAGATAGAAAAAGCCAGATCAGTGCCTTCACTAACCGCGATAAAATCAGAAAGGACTCTGGTGCTGACATTGCGTTGCTCGGTCCAGAGCTGAATGGCACGGCGGCCTGAAGAGGCAGCCTGGTCGGTGACACCGGCCTTGCCTTCAACGATCTCCCAGCCCGGCAACAGCCCCGCAGATGTCGAAGCGGCTTCGAAACTGTAGTTATTGACCAGATTGGTGCGCTCGATAGTCATTATCTGGCGCGTATTCGAGAAAACCTGCTGTTCGCCGACATTCATCTTCTTCAGATTGTTGCGGGCGTTCTGCACGCGGTCGCTGGAAGGCGGGTGCGAGCTGAGATACTGCGCGAGACCTTTGGTATCACCGTATTTTTTAAGGAACTTTTCCCAGAGAGTAACCTGTGCGGCAGGATTGAAGCCAGAGATTGCCATGCGCGTCTGGCCAATGTCGTCAGCTTCGTCTTCCTGCTGGCGCGAGAACTTCATCAGAGTCAGTGAAGTGAGTAAAGCTCCCCAGGTTTCCTGGTCGCGTTTGTTTTTTACAGCCTTGTTCAGCAAAGCGACCATGACAGTCGAAGCCCTGAAGTTGGCCAGGGAATGGCGGCGCTCGGCGTGAGCCAGTTCGTGGCTGATTACTGCCGCCAGTTCGTCATCTGAATCGACCATATCGAGCAGGCCGCTGTGAACGTAAACATGGCCACCGGGTATAACAAAAGCGTTGGCGCTGCTTTCACGGATAACCTGAAGGTCCCATTTCATGCCGCGCTGATTGAACTGCGGCTTAAGTCGCTCAAAAATACCCTTGACATAGGCATTGATCTTCGGGTCTTTTTCGGGCTTCTGAGTCAGGCCCATCCAGAACTGCAATTCTTTACCAAAGCGCTTTTCAGCCCCAACATCGCCAACCAGCCAGAGAGTCATGTTGATCTCCTGGTATTGCTGGTAGGCGCCAAGAATCTGAGTCAGAACATTTTTTGCCGAGGCAGTGGCATTAAAAGCCAGAGTCAGCAACAGAATGATCATGATGAATCTGCATCTTTTCATTGTTTGGCTCCGATAGATTTCACGAATTAATTTCCTAACCCTGTCTATTATCGCCTTACGGCCGACAATTGTCAAAAAGCCACCGAAGAATTAAACATCAACTTCTATTGCTGCGAATACTGGCAAAATTTGCGGCGGACAAATATAATATGAACCGAGTCTCCCCTGTAAATAAATAGAATTAAGGAGAGCGAGATGCTCAAAAAGCTCACCCGGTTTTATCACCCGAAAACCATCGAAGAGGCGTGCCAGTTCCTTGGCAACGGCGAAGGCAAAACCGCAGTAATCGCCGGCGGCACCTCGGCCGCACTTAGAGCCGACAGCAGCCTTGAAGCGCTGGTCGATATTTCACATATCAGCGAACTGGATTATATAAACAAAGATGCAGCCTTCTACCACATCGGCGCCTGCACCCGCGTGCAGGATATCTACAAAAGCCCCGATCTGAAAGGGCCGGCCGGCAAGCTTCTGCAGACCGCTGCCGGGAAAATCGGCTCGACGCTGCTGCGCAATGCCATCACTGCCGGCGGCAACCTGGCTGGTCTTTTTCCCTGGTCAGATCTTCCGGTCGCTTACATGGCCCTTGACGCTGAAGTCGTCTGCCGCAGAGGCAGGCCAAAGCGCACTGTTCCGGTGATGAGCCTTATCGAAACCCGCGCTCCGCAGTTTCTTGCCGCTAACGAAATTATTGCCGAGATCATCGTGCCGGCATACGGCCCCGGCACCGGCACCGCCTTTGCGAAACTGGCAAAAACCGCCAACGATTACGCCATGATTTCGCTAGCAGTAAGACTTACCCTCAAAGAGGGCGCCGTCAACCAGGCCCGCATCGCTGTCAATGCCATTACGGCCCAGCCAGTGCGCTGTCTTGAAGCAGAAAAACTGCTCGAAGGCAAAGTTCTGACTGAAGAACTGATTGCCGAAGCGGCCGACAAAGCCACAGATTCGATCAATATCCGCAAAGACATCAGAGCCAGTGAAGAATACCGCCGTGAAGTATTTGCGGTAATGGTTCGCCGGGCGCTTACCGAAGCGTTCGAAAATGCAAACCGCAAGGGAGGTCAGCAGTGAAACTCAACACCAGAATCAACGGCAGAGATCTCTGCCTCGAAATCAAACCCAATGCCACGCTGCTCGAAACCCTGCGTCAGGCCGGCTTCAAGAGTGTTAAATACGGTTGTGGTGAAGGTATGTGTGGAGCCTGCGCCGTGCTCATCGATGGCAAACCCAGAACTTCCTGCATCACTCTGGCCGGCACCGTCGAAGGCACCGAAATTATTACCGTCGAAGGCATGGGCAACCCCGACAAACCGCATGCCCTGCAGCAGGCTTTTGTCGATGCCGGCGCTACCCAGTGCGGCTACTGCAACCCCGGTTCGCTGATTGCCGCGAAGGCTCTGCTTGACAGCAACCCGAACCCAACCGCCGAAGATGTCAAAGATGCCCTTGACGGCAACCTCTGCCGCTGCAGCGGCTACGTAAAACGCGTCGAAGCTGTGCTCAGTGCCGCCGGCAGCGTCACAAAGCAGAAAAAAAGCACCAGAGGTAAAAAGTAATGGCAAAAACCACGAAAAAAACGACCGTTAAAAAGACAGCCACAGCAGCAAAACCAAAGGCGTCACCTGCCATTTCGCCGATTCCTGAAGCCCCGCGCTTTTTTGAAAAGCCAGAAACCTTCAATCAGGTCAGCCACAGTCTGACCAAGGTCGATGCCATGGGCCTCGCCTGCGGTTTACAAAAGTATGTTGCCGACGTCGACTTTCATAACCTTCTGCACATCAAGGTTCTCGGCAGTCCGCACCCCCATGCGTTTATCAAAAGTATCGACACCTCTGCAGCAGAAAAATTGCCGGGCGTCGTCGCCATTTTCACCTGGAAAGACGTGCCGCGCGTTATGAGAACTACTGCCGGCCAGGGTTTCCCTGAACCGTCACCCTACGACAACTGTCTTCTCGACAATAAAGTGCGCTTCGTCGGCGACCGTGTCGCCATCGTTGCCGCCGAATCGCCCGAAATAGCCGAAGAGGCCTGTTCGCTGATCAAGGTTCAGTATCAGGCTCTCAAAGCGGTTTTTGACCCCGAAAAGGCCCGCGATAAAGATGCGCCGGTCATTCACGACGAAAAAGACTGCCGGGTGCCGATTCCGATTTTTTACGACCCGAAGCACAATCATTGCTCACATGTCGAAACCAGCGTGGGTGACATCAAAAAGGGTCTCAAACAGGCCGACTTTGTGCTCGAACGCACCTATTACCCTCATTACGCCCAGCACTGCCCGATCGAACCACACACCTGCATCGCCTACCTAGATGAGAACGACCGCCTGGTGCTGCGCTCTTCAACCCAGGTACCGTTTCATGCCCGGCGCATCACCGCTCAGACGCTGCAGATTCCGATAAAGAAGATTCGCGTCATCAAACCTAGAATCGGCGGCGGTTTCGGCGGCAAACAGGAAGTGCTGCTCGAAGATGTCTGCGGTCTGGTTGCTCTCAAAACCCGCCGGCCATGTATCTGGGCTCTCACCCGGGCTGAAGAATTCATGACCGCCCGCACCCGCCACCCGATGGTTGTCACCATTCAGAGTGGTGTCAAAAAAGACGGCACCATCACCGCAATTTCGATGCGCATCATCAGTAATACCGGCGCTTATGGCTCACACGCCCTGACAGTTCTCAGCAACTGCGGCTCAAAAGTACTGCCGCTCTATCGCGTCGACAACATTGAATTCATCGGCGACACGGTTTATACCAACCTGCCGGTCGCCGGCGCCTACCGAGGTTATGGCGCCACCCAGGCAGCCTTTGCCATGGAATGCCAGATGGACGAAATGGCTGAAGCGATTGGCATGGACCCGATCAAATTCAGACAGCTGAATCACATCAAAGAAGGCGAATCGTCGCCGATTTTCAAGGCCCTCGGCGAGGGACGCGAAGGCGTCGACATGTCGATCGGCTCATGCGGTCTCGAAAAGTGTATCAGTGAAGGCATGAAACGCATCGACTGGGCGAAGAAATACGGCAAGCCAGGCACCGGCGTAAAACGCCGCGGAATCGGCATGTGCTGCCTGATGCAGGGGAGTTCGATACCAGAAATCGACATGGGCGCAGTTTTCATCAAAATGAATGAAGATGGCTCGTTCAATCTGCTGCTCGGTGCCACCGACCTCGGAACCGGCTCAGACACGGTCATGGCTCAAATCGCCGCCGAAACTCTCGGCTGCCGACATACCGACCTTCTCGTTTACAGCTCTGATACCGATATGACGCCGTTCGACGTCGGTGCCTACGCTTCGTCGACAACCTACCTCAGTGGCGGCGCGGTGATCAACTGCGCCAGCAGAGTACGCGAACAGATCGTTGCAGTTGCTGCCGATATGCTTGGCGAAAAGGTTCAGGATATCACCATCGAAGAAGGTGTCTGTTACGGCAAAGGCCGCAAAAACAGTGTCACGTTCGGTCAGGTCTGCACATATGCGATGTATGAGCACAAACAGTTTCAGATCGGCGCGCTCGCCAGCCATATCAGCCATGCTTCACCGCCGCCGTTTGCCGCTCACTTCGCCGAAGTCGAAGTCGATACCGAAACCGGTGAAGTCAAAGTGCTCAAATACGTTGCCGGCGTCGACTGCGGCAATGCCATCAACCCGCAGCTTGCCGACGCACAGACTCAGGGCGCAGCCATGAACGGCATCAGCTATGCAATGACCGAAGAATTCATTTTCAGCGACAACGGCCGCATGCTGAACCCGAATTTCGGTAATTACAAGATCTTCAGCACAAAAGACATGCCCGAAGTCGAAACTTTCCTGGTGCCGACCTATGAAAAGACCGGGCCATACGGCGCCAAAAGCGTCAGCGAAATCAGCATCAACGGCGCTCTTCCGGCAATCAGCAACGCGATCAAAAATGCGGTCGGCATCAGACTGACCCGCCCGCCCTTCACCGCCGAAAAAGTTCTCGCCGCCATCAAAGAACAGGCAAAAACCGGCAAAAGCGCTGTCATTCGCTCCGGCAAGGTCGCTGCCAAACCGGCCCGAGCCGTAAAAAAAGTTGCAAAACCAGCAGCAAAAAAGGAGAAACCTGATGCCCGGCGATCATAACCGCTCGTATCTGAAAAAAGCATTGCTGGCAGCAGCAATGGCTGCTTTTATCAATATTCCCAGCATCGGGGATGCCAGAGTATTTTCAGGAAGTGTAACAGAGCGCAAGCAGAACAAAAAAATCGAGAGCATGCTCAAATCTGCCCGTAAAAATGTTGATTCGGGCAAAGTTCAGAAAGCGATCGAATCATACTGGAAGATTCTCGAACTCGACCCGAACGAAACCTTTGCCTATCTTGAACTAGGCGAAGTTTACGTGAATCTGCGGATCTTCGACCGGGCCCTGGAACTGCTCGAACCTGGTCTGACCATAGCCGAGCGCGAAATGGACCGCGATACGGTCTGCTATTATTACTGTATTCTGACGCAGGCACATCTCGGCCTTAATCAGATCGGCCAGGCCAACAAAGCTCTGATAAGGGCAGCCGAAGCTTCGCCGAAAAATCCGATGCCACGCAAGGTAATGGGCGACATCTACCTGGCCAACGATCGCGTTGCCGATGCGATGAAGGCTTACCGCAAGGCTGTCGAACTCGACCCGGGCTATCAGCCGGCCGTCGAAAAACTTGGCGAACTGGTTGCGAAATACGGCGACAAACCGCCGGCAAAGCAGCAGGACAAACAGGTAATCAAAGCCAAGGCCGAAAAACTTCCCCAGCCTGCCGCCCCTGGCCAGACACCACAAAAAACGCCGGCAAAACCGGCGCCCGAAAAAATCGCCGCCACTCCTGCACCAGCAAGTTCTGAATCGACAGCGCGACCGGTTCCGGTTAAAACCGGCGAGATGATTCCTGCCGATGAACCGGTATTGGCTATGCCGATCGCCAAACCTGCAACCGATAAGGCTACTGAAGAAAAGTCTGCAGCAGGCACGCAGAATGAACCATCAGCATCAGCAACGCCGGCAGCGGTAACTGCCGAACCGGCTGTAACCACACGGCCAACCCCCATGCAGGCATCAGAAGAACCCGCTAAAAATGCCAGTGCTGCACCTGCACCAGAGCAACCTGCAAAGTCGGTTGAGCCAACCGGTGATCAGACAGCCGCAACCACCACCGCCAGCCCGGCAACCAGCACAATTACAGCGGTTGAAGGGTCTTCATCTTCAGCTCCGATAACTGCGCAGATTGCAGGCAGCCAGACTGCAGACGTGGGCGTGGCAGCAGCCCCGGCCGAGATCGAAGCACAAATCGACAAGCTGCTTGCCGGAACTCCTGAAGAAAAGAGCGTCGCAACCAGCTTTTTCGTCAAGCTCGGAGAAAAAGGACTGACAGAAATCGAAGAGCTGCTTTATGACCCTGACCCAGAAGTGCGCGTGCTGGCCGTGCAAACCCTTCCTCAATTCACCGCCTTTGCGCCACGGGTTAAAACGATGCTGCAGGATGCGAGTGATGACCCTGACCCGATTGTACTCGAAGAGATAAACAAGGCACTGCAGGGTCTGCAGTAAAAGCCAAACTCAAGTAATAAAAAAGCCCGGCCGAAGCCGGGCTTTTTTATTGCAGTCAGCGATTATTCATCGCCAAGCGGGATTACCGCGTTGTCGAGATCGAGAGCTTCGGGTTCATCGACATTGTAGGCATGGAATACGCCATTATACAGGTCTGAATTTTCTTCGGTCAGGCCCATATTCAGCTGCACATCGTCTTTGATTTTTTCGAAGGCAATGATAATTTCTTTATAGCCGTCGAGTTCATCATTGAGTTCTTTAAGCAGGTTCTTCGGGTGATAGCCATCTTTGCTGAAGATCAGGAAGCTGCGGCGTGAATCGGAGTTCGAGTCATCGGCAACTTCGGTGAAGTCTTCAACTTCACGCATGTAAAGATTGGTGTATTTTTCCATTTCTTCATAGGCGGGATAGATGTCTGAGAGCCAGTCGAAGAAGGTTTTGCCCTTCACATCGAGGAAAGTGCCTTCTTTAAGGAACTTAGCGATATCATAGTTCTTGAATTCCTTGCTGAAATCGGCCAGAGCAGCGCGTTTTTCTTCGCCAAGTTCACGCATCATCACAGCAGTATCGAGATTTTTCTTGATCGTGGCAACCATCAGAACGGTTTCAGCGGCTTTCTGGCTTACCGATACGGGGTCATAGGTCAGAGCTTTTTCGATGTCGGCCAGATAGATCTTGATGATATTGCGCGGGGTTTCTTTGCCGTTAGCCTTGTTCCAGCGCCAGCCAAAAGCTTTCTGACAGTCTTTCATCAGGTCTTTGTGCTCGCGATCCGGGTCGATATTATAGCATTCAACGAGACGACCAAGGGCTTTGCGCATTTTCTGCGAATACTTCAGGTGTTCGTCGCGAATAAAGTCGACCATCTTGTCAGAATCTTTGATACCGGCTTTGACCTGCTCACGGGCGGCCTTGATCTGTTCTTTGAAATACATCATTTCTTTGACACCGATCTGGAAAGCATCGGCATTGAAAGCTTCGATCAGCAGGTCTTCGTTCCAGGCGGCGGTGTCGATACCGACCATCGGAATGTAGTTGAACGGCGACTGCTCGATGCGCAGGCCAACGACGTCGAAGATACCGCCGCGGTGTTTGTTGGCGGTTATCCAGTTCTGGTATTTCTTTATGAGAACGTAGTCGGGGTTGAAGAATACCTTGAGAATATTGTATTCATCGATGGTTTTCTTGTAATCGCGCGACTGAATCTTGTCACCGGCCCAGCTGACGTAGGTCATCGGGTTGATAGCATGCCCGACCTTGCCCCAGAAACCGCGTTTAGAAGCTTTATCGGCTTCGGCTTCGGTCGGTTTCCATGACATATAGTCGGCTTTCATCGACCAGAGTTCCTGCAGGCGTTCCATACCGAAATCCGGCAGAGAAAAGCCCTTCTGGCTGTAATAGCTCATCAGAACACCCTGCTTTTCAAGCTCAGTGTAGACGCGCATATTCTTTTCCTGAATAGCGGCCTGTTCTTCATCGGCGGGGTTCTGAGCCTTGAGGAAATCGCCATAGTTGCTTTCAGTGACCAGCAGAGCGGCAGCCTTTTCCTCGGCTTTCAGCTGTGAGCGGTTGTCATAGAAAGACTTGAATTCGGGGTCGTTTTCGTAGAGATACCAGTAAGAGCCTTTGTATGCGGCTTTCCAGCGTTTATTGTATTTGCCGAGAACGTCACCGAGAGTGGTGAGGGCGACCCAGACAAGGGCGAGAGCGCCGATTACCTGGCCGACGATCGGAATACAGAACATCGCGATGAGAGCGGCCGAGCCAAGTGCGAGGCCAACGTAGTTCTTGACGAGTGAGTATGAATTGTAGCGGCCGCCTTTGCGGTCTTCTGACTTGTAGATGCCGTATGAATCGAGAGCGATACCGACGACGCACAAACCGATACCGACGGTATGGCCCCAGCCTTTGGCATCGCCGATTACCGAAGCACCACGGTTAGTGCTGATGCCGGCTTTTTTAGCAACCTTGCGATAGGTTTCGACATTTTCGAGGCCGGTTTTGCGGGCAACCCAGCGCCAGTAAGAATAGAAACCTTCGCCCGGGCCGGCTTTATAACCGCACGGAGGAGCCATGTGGCTGAGGAAGGTGCCGACGTTATTGGCGCTGAAAGTCTTCTGGGCTTTGTTGGCAAGGTCGCCCATTTTCTGGAAGCCGCTCATCAGATTGGCTTTGCGCTGAATGAAGCCGACGCCTTTCTGATACAGGCGGGTGTTGGCAATCTTTTCACCGGTAAATCTGGCAGCGGTAGAAACTTTAGTGGCCGCCCATTTGGCACCGCGACCGACACCTGAATCGGCAACGGCCTTGCCGGCTTTGCTCAGGCCACCAACAAGCTTCTGCAGTGGTTCTGAGTTGGCAATGAACGAGAAAGCCAGAGTGGCTTTCGAAGATGCCAGCGATACGGCCTTGAAATAGTAAGGCGTATTGGTGAAATGGGGCGACATATCGCTGAGGGTGCTGTAAAAGCTGAATACATCAGTACAGCCGTCATCCATCAGCGCGTATGCGCCTGAAATGCTGGTCATCCATTCACCCCAGGCGATTGCTTCGGCCTCTTCTTTGGAGCGGCCGCGCAGAGAAAGCATATATTCGAGATAATCAGCCGGAGCGACAATCTCGTCGATGCTTTCGATGCCTTCAATGCCTTCGGTATTCAATACCGGTTTCGGCACATCGTCATTGGCTCTGACGACGCTTATGGCAAATGGCTCAAAGGCCAGCCAGAAAGCCAGAAAGAAAATCAGAAAATTATAACGACCACGAATCTTCATATTGCCCTCCAGTTGAAGACAAACATTGCAAGGGTACAGCTACTATAATACTGTAATTTTACCAGATAAGTTTATAAAACCGTAACCCTTTATCTTCTTATTCTTCTCTCAGCATCTTTTCCTGATTGGCAACCACATATGTACAGGTCAGGTCACCGGTAACATTGTTCATGGTTTCGAACATGTCGAGAATCGGGTTGATGCCGAGGGCAAAAGCAACGATCTGCGAAATCTGACTTTCGTTCAGGCCCAGACTGTTGAGAATGATAAAAAGGAGCATCAGGCTGCCACCGGGAATACCGCCGGCGCCAACGGCTGCCAGAACTGTGGTGACGACAAGAATGAACAGATTGCCGAAACCAAGTTCGATGCCAAAAATATTGGCAGCAAGAATTGCGAACATCGGCAGATGAATGCAGACGCCATCCATGTTCACGGTGGCGCCGAGCGGCAGAGCGAAGTCGGCAAGCTCACGTCTGATTTTGAGTTCATCGGCGGTTTTCAGAGTAATCGGCAGAGTAGCACCGGAACTGCGGGTAACGAAAGCGGTTATCATCGCTTCCTGAGCGTATTTAAAAAAGCGCAGCGGGCTGGTTCCGGTCATCAGCTTGATCATCAGAGAATAGACGACAAAAATCATCAGCATGATACCAACAATGATGCCGACGCCGATGTTGAAATACGGGCCGGCGAGATCGGGACCATACTGGGTAAAATTCACGATGGTCAGAGCGAGAATGCCGATTGGCGCATAGTCCATAATCCAGTCGACGAGCACAAAAAGGACCCGGTTAACAGCAGACGCCAGGCCAGGCAGACTGGCCAGAACCGAAGCATCAGGGTCTGTCTGACTGCTGTCTTCGAAACTGTCGAGCAGTGAACGCAGTGCCAGACCGGCAAGAATGGCAAAGACAATGACCGCGAGAAAGTTGCCTTCAGCCAGAGCTTTGAATGGATTCTCAAACATGCTCATGAAAACTGCGGTCAATGAAGCGGCACCGGAATTGGCAGCGGCAGCAGGGGCAGCCACAGAGTCGGCAGTGGCAGAAAGCTGCATACCGCCTTTCCCGGGGTTGATTGCCATAGCGAAAACTGTACCGATTACCGCTGCCAGCATCGAAGTGACGAGATAGAGAACAACAACACGCAGGCCAATGCGCCCGAATTTTTTCAGCGGCAGACTGGCGGCGCCCTGAAACAGCGAGAAAAAGATCAATGGCACGACGATCATTTTCAGCATTTTTACCAGCACCAGACCAAACGGTGACAGCCAGGCGTCAAGAGTGCCCTTGAGTGCTATGCCGTGGCTCGATTCGGCATACCAGCAGACAATACCCACAAGAGCGCCGATTATAAACGCTCCAAGCATACGATAAAGAATCGGAATCCCGCGATATCTTGCGATCAGGCCCATCAAAACACCTCGTCATTAAATCAGATGCAATATTTATATCACACCCGCAAAAATAAACGCAGGGATTCAAAATGCTGAACCCCTGCGTCATTTAAAATCTGATTTTTACAAAATCAGTAAGATGCGAAGAACTCCTACCCTAATAAGGTAAATTCGGAAAACTAAGCGCCTATTTGCAGCAATATAGACTTAAAAGTCTACTTCGTTAGACTTATAAGGTATTCCCTTAGTAACTTCCCATTTGCCAGTAGTTGAATTTTTAACCCAAATAACATCTTTAGTCATATTGGTTTCAAGATACACCTTGTCAGGGGTTTCAATTTTTGCAACTTTAATATACATATAAGTCGAGACAGTAACGGTATTGGAATTACCCGTGTGACCAATTGGCCTGAACTGATAGCTCATGATGTTGTATCTTTCAAAACGACTTTTAGTCATATCATACAGTTCCTGCCAGCTACCTCCTCCATTCAAATCCTTAAAACTGGCAGAAATGTGAGCAGTAAAATTATCAGTGCGCGTACCAGCTGGTAGACCGTTGTTCTCCATGGCCGTTTGAAGACTGGTGTAATTTGCTTTGATATCAGGATAGTCTGTGGCGAGAGTCAAATCATCAGTTACAGCTGGTGCGACCGGACTGCCGCCACCACCACCGCCGCCGCAACCGAGAAGAGCTATGGCGATGCAGAAAACTGCGAAAAGGCTGATTATTTTATTCATGCTTTAACTCCAACAACATTGAAATTTAGATCTGGAAAATTATTATACACGACCCGTAATCTTTTGCAAAACCTTTAAAAACCGTACCTGAACTGCCTGAGAAGCAAAAACATTTCATTTTAGACATCCGCCGGAGTCGCGCAAACAACCAGTATATAAGGATTATGTTATAATCTGGTTGTTGTAAAAGCAGTTTAAGCAATCTGTCGCCGGTTCGCCGGGGTGACCTGTCAGCCGGGCGTTTTTCGATAAGCTTTCGTATGGCATTGCCTTTCTGGAGAAGTTTTTAATGACAGCGAACAGCATCTGCAAATTTTGCCACAAAAGCGTGAATGTCCCCGACAATCTGCAGGGATCGCTGCTGCGCTGCCCGTTTTGTCTGGAAGACTTCGACGTATTTGAGCCACAAAGCCATGAGCAGAATGTTCAAAGCAGTTCTGTTCAGATACAGACGCCAGAGTCGCAGAATCTGACCCAAGCGGTGACCGAATTTTTGCAGATCCGGGCAGCAAAAAAACTTGCGACAGATTCTGGCTGCGGCCTGGCATTTCTGCTGGCCGTCATGCCTGGTGTCATGCTGTTTCCTCAAAGCTTGCCATATTTTTTGCTGACCAGCTTAACGACCGGGGTTCTTTTTTGCGGTGCCTGGATAATGCTGATCAATAGACATTTTGCCAGAAGTATCAATAACTCTTTCAACAGCCTTTTTAAAGAATCAGGTATTGCAGCGCCGGGAAACCGTGAGCTTTACATGAAGCTTCTTGCAGATTTCGCTTCCAGACTCAAGATTAGCGAAGAAAAGGTCATCAGTGACCCGTTTTTGCGCAGCATACTGAACCGGCTGGCTGATGGTCTTGAAAAACCGCGACAACAGTAATTATTGCCCGCAGTAAATCAAAAATAAAACAGTTTGCGAGACAAACCAGCCGACAGAACGGATCGATAAATCTGATCAGCACCGCTTCTACATAAAGCAATGAGCAGAAAAGATGCCCGCCCGGTAAGAATTCCGGGCGGGCATTTCTTTACGTTCAATCTGAGGCTTTTTCGAATACTCCAGACAAATCTGCCTGTATCAGGCAATCACTGAAACTTAATGTCGCGCAGGTCGCCGAGGCCGCTGAAGATGGCTTCCCATTTGGTACCAATCCGCAGCTTCATGAACTGTTCGAGGGTTAAAGGCTTGTCGCGCAATTTTTCGATTTCGAATTCTTCGGGCGAGCCTTCTTTTTTTGCCTTCACGACGTAGGTTTCGATTCTGGCTTTTTCGGTCAGATCGCCGATCTGTGGCGGAACATTGCTGCTGGCACCTGAATCAGGCCAGCGTGGCTCATCAGTGGTACCTTTGAGTTCTACCGTCTCAAAAGGCACCCAGCGTTCGATATCGTAGTAGACCATTTCGTCGTAAATCGGTTCTTTGCGGAATTTCTGGCGTTTAACCCGCCTGGTTTTCTTTTCTTCACGGTATTCAGGCACAACCTTGTATTTAACCTTAAAGCGGCCGTTACCAAGATCGACCTTGCCGTCTTCAACCTGTTTTTCACCGACTTTGACCTTTTCGGTGTATTCCTCGTTAACTTCTTCAAATCCATCTGGAATTTCTTTGTGAGAGCGAACCTGCCGCTCACTCGAAAACTTGCGGGCCCCGGCCGGCACTTCTTTAGCCCAGGCGTTCTCACGAACGGTTTTATATTCGGCACGCTCGATCTGGCGCACCCACTGATTGGCGGTAATCTCGATCTTAACGACCTTCTCGTGGCAACTCAAAGCCATAAGAATTAAAAACATCAGAGCAAAAATGCCACAGCCAAATTTCAGCCAGGCCGGTGTCGGAGCTGATTTTTCTGGTTTCTGTGACTTTTTCTGGTTGCCATTATCTTTACCGGTCTCGCCGGCGGCCAGTTCGCGGGTGGCGCGATTTTTGCCATCAGAGCGGTCTGAACCGCAGCCGGTGCATTTTGTTGCCGAAGATGGGCTCATATTACTGCAGAACGGACAGACCCAGTCAGGGCCGGCCTTAGCCTTGGCCAGTTCGGCTTCGTCGTCTATGACTTTTGAATCTTCATCGACGTAAAATTTGACGTTTTCGCTGCGAATAGCGCCGCAACTCTCGCATTGCTGGGCCGAACCACGATTTTTGGCGTTACAGTTCGGGCAGTCCCAGAATCCTTCTACTATTTCCTCGATAATCCGGATTCCACTGTCGCTGGGTTTACCAGCAGAACGTTTTTTGCCGTTCTCATTCATCTCAACTGCTCCATTTTTTTTCTCTTAATACAGAACCATCCGCACAACTTTGCCCTAAAAAGCAGAACAAAAGCGGAATCGATACATTACACTACAATGAGGTCAGATCAGAAAAGTATCCTGTTTTTTCTATGACAATTTTATACCACAAAACCGGAAAAAAATCTCAAAAAAGTGCGCGACAATACAAGATCTTACAAAGAATCCTGCGGCGGTGCCGGGGGTGGCAGAAGCTCTTCGATTTTTTGTGGTGGCGGGGGCGGCTCAGGCGGTTCAGGAGCCGGACAGCGTGGAAACTGTCTGAAAACCGGGCCACGAAAAATCTGAATACGCCCATTACCGGTATCGAGAACGTAAAGATCGCCGTTTGGCCCAAAGCGCGCTTCATGTGGTCTGACGAATTTTCCAGGGCCGGTGCCAAAACCGCCAATAATCTGCATTATCCTGTAATCAGCATCGAGAATGACGACCTTGTGGTTGCCAGTATCGGCAATTGCGAGCATGCCATCGGGCGAGCAATCGATGCCATTGGGATAACGCAGCGTATAGTGTGGCCATCTGATCAGCTCGGCCTTTTTATGCATATTGTTCTCAAAGACCATTACCCGGTGATTGCCGTTGTCGGTCAGAAAAATATCGCCGTTCAGGCTGACCCATACCCTCGTGATATCCTTGAACTGGCGATAATCGCGACCAGACATGTGATGCATGTGCCCAAGCCGCTTTGACGGTTTGAGATCGGCCGAGAAGATCTGCAGGCGGTTTCCCTGCGTGCGCTGGCGTTGCAGAAAGTCGAGCCCGAGGCCGCGAATGTAATTACTGCGCGGCTCACTGACATAAATCTGGCCGGCACAGTCGACGTCGATGCCAAGTGGATGGTGAAAATAGCCGTCTTTCCAGCCTTCCTGCCCGAGAATCCATTTAACTTCGCCATTCAGCTTGAGAGCTTTAACCCGGTGATTACCGGTATCGGCGATCAGCATTGTCGCGGTGCCAAGCCAGGCAACACCAACCGGCAGATTGAAGTGATCCATCGGCACGTTATCACCGGGCCTGATTCGACTCTGGGCGTGCTGGTAGGCGCGCCCAACCAGATAATTCGGGTTGCGCCCTGTCAGATAGTCTTTTTCGCGATAGGCATCGTTCGAATCAATGGGCTGAGTGCGGTCATCCCATGGCCAGAGGTCGCCATAGATCATTTCAAGTTTCAGGGGCTGCGTAGCCGTTGGTGAATTATCGACCGAAAACAGCTGCAGGCGATTGTTGTGAGTATCGGCCACCGCAAGAAAGCGCCCATCAGGGGAAAAGGCCATGCCCTCCGGCTGGTTGAGCAAACCGTCTTTCTGCCCGTGCCCGGCATGCAGCGCCAGAAACGTGTATGGCTTATCGTGCGCCGGCAAGGCCATCGCACAGATCATAAACAGAAAAAAGGCAAGGCATCTGGCCAGCGAAGCGGTCGCAAAGGCAAAACCGCAAACAGACGAAAATCTGCACGGTCTTTGCGAAAAAGACAAATTTTTCTGCCGACAAGCTGTCATATCGGGAAAATAGCCTAAACCGTCGGATTTTACAATCCGAAAACCATAAAAGGGCTGTCTACCATTCGAAATACTCATTTTCGCCAGAAACGGAGCGCCCGGTATTCGGTGAAAAGATCTGAACACCTGACCCTGAGTAAGCGGTTGGCGCAGTCTGATCGGCAAAAAAGGCTTTTTCCAGCTGAATTCCGTCGAAATAAGCGGTAGTAGAGGCCGTATAACCAGCAGGGGTCGAGTTCTGCAGATGAATGATGGTTTCGCTTGCCAGGTTCTGATCGAACTGGTAGTCAAATGCCAGATAGACTCGATACCAGGTCTGGTGATCAGGGTGAGCAATCGAAGAGTCGAGCAGCACTTCGCTTTTGCCGGCATAGGCTACCGGACCAATCGGCACGAGGGCTCCGTCAGAGGCTATTCTAGCCCCGAATGACGATTTCGGGTCGCCATTCGCATCGATCAGAGTGAATTTCAATTCAGCCGAGCCAGTGCCCGGGCTTATAAAAGCCGAAAGTATGTATCTTGAAGGCAAAGCGAAGGTTTCGGTCGCGATCTTCTGATAAATCGAATCTTTGAGATTAAAACCGGTTGAAACCTTGAACTCGACAAAATCACCGGCAAGCAGATTGTCTTCGGGCACGATCGAATATCTGACCATGGCAGAAAGCTGCTCTTCATAATCGATCTGGCCCTGCACAATCACTTCTGAACTGTTGAGGAATTCAAGATTCCCGCTGGGAAGCGCACTGAAAGAAGAAAGGCTCAAAGGATCGACATTCTCGACAAGAATACTCGGGTAAGAAGCCAGCAGAGTCCACGGGTTGCCAAAGTTATCAATCGCCCGCACTCTGAAATTGAAAGGCTTGTCCTTATACACCGTGCCGTTGTTTGCCGGCGAAAGAATCTCGAAAGAATCAAATCTTGGCTCTTTTATAAATTTCAGGTCAGTTGCGGTGTCTGACAGACTATATGCTGCGCTTGTCGCTTCTATATCGAGCAGAGTCGGGCTCTGAAGCGTCGAATAGGTTACTTTCAGATAGAACTCCTGGCTGCCAAGGCTGTCAACTTCAAGAAGCTGTGTCACCAGCGCCGGAATAATGGCGGCATCGGTGGCGGTCGAACCGGTACCGGGTGCCACGGCAAAATCGATATCACCGGTAAAATTGGCTACCGGGTAACCATTCACATCTTTAATCGTAACTTTCACCTTGAACCAGTTATTCCAGAAAAAGTCTGACGACGCAGTTGGCAATGGCTCAAGCACCAGCTTTACCGGTGGCCCGAAAACCTTGATCGGCCCACCGGTATCACGCATGCCGGTAACATTATCGATCGCGCTGATATAGATTTCCTGACTCTTGTTGTATGTCTGATCCAGAATCTTCGCCTCACCATCGACGAAATCTTCGGGGTTGATGAACTGCACACCGAGATAGCCGGTAGAAGTGGCATTAAGCTTCAACTGAATCGGGCCGTCAGGAATGAAGTCAGTCTTAACCTGCCCGTCAGCAGAAATGGCGGCAACCGTCATGACAAAATCGGCGTTCAATGGCGCATAGTCAGGTACAGTAATTCGCAAAGCTGAAGCGGCGCCGGGTTTAACCAGCAATGGGCTGAAAGAACCGCCCAATCCACCTGAATTCACGCTTACCGTGTAAGTTCCAGGCGTTGCAATCTGAGCCGTGGTCGTGGCATAAACGCCATCGACAAATTCAGCCGCGGGTATGGCTGCCGGAAGTATGTCTGAATTGAAGCCAAGGGTTGCAAGGGCATTCAGGGCAGCATCGGTAGCAGCCCAGGTTTTAACGACGGCACCCGAAGCATCAACGGCCTTAATCAACATTGGAAAAGGCTTTCCGGCCTGCTGCGGCGAAAATGTTTCAATAGCAAACCCGGTGACTGCAAGAGCGCTGGCCCGATGCAGACTGATTACCGCAGAACCCGAAGCATCAGGCCAGGTATCAGATATGATTCTAAACCCGAAATCACCAGCGCTGGCACCGGTATCAGGCCGGTTTGCAGACAGCCAGGTATAGCTTTTCGCTTCTTCCCAGGCAACAGAAGGCGCTGCAGGCGTGAGCGTAACATCAGTCAGCGGGCCAAGGCTCCAGGAAATGCGCTGCGAAGTTACATTGCCGGTAAAATTCAGTTTTTCCTGGTCATAAATATCGATGGCAGATAATTGGAGTGGAAAAGGGGTCTCGTCAGTCTGATGAGTATTAACTGCGATATTGAAGCGGTGCAGCGGCCCGAAAAATTGTAATGTGCCCGAAAAACCCGAGCGGCCAAGAATGTTGTCGGTGGCGGTAATTCTGATTTTACCCGGCTGATCGTAATATACGGCCGACAGTGTCGCCACGCCATCGACAAAGACGACCGTCGAAGATGAAAGCGAACCGGGGCCGTTTTCGGAGAGATGAACGGTGCCGCTGTAGTCGGTTTTGATGTTGCCGATTGTGTCGTAGGCCACCAGAAACAGAGGAAACGAAGCGTTAACTGTCTGAAAATAATTATTGGCAAAAGGTTCGACGGTTGAGGTGCCCGGAACAACAGAAAAGTGTGACAGATTGGTCGGTTTAAAGCTTACCGTCAATGAACCGATCTTGTCGGACATCGTCTTATCGGTCGCCCAGAGAGTGATATCACCGGCAACCCAGTTTCTGGCATACAGTTCTTTGACGCCGTTCGTGAAGCCAGATGCCTGAGCCGGTGCCATCGGCGGATCAACCAGCTGATCGAGACTGTTTCTGGCTTCGAGAAAAACGCCGGTGCCATTGTAGTTGGTATAAACCGCGCCATCTGGACCAACAGCCTTGACGACCAGTTTAAAAGCATCACCAACGGTCGGTTCTGCCGGAACGGTTTCGAGATCGAAACGTTCAAAAAGAGTCGAGGGCGGCAGCAGATTGACGAGACGATCGCCATATACTGAACCAAATTTGCAGGCAATGGTATTCTCAGCCGGCAGAAGCCCCGAATCATTCAATTCTACAGACGGAACCAGCAGCTGCCCATTCGAGAAACCACCGGCACTGACCGGCATAACCGTTTCAAAAGCGGTTAAAAGACTGACCGTCTCGCTGAAATTGGTCTTGAGATTGCCGTAATCGTCATAAACCTTGATCAGCAGGTTAAAAGGCACACCGGCCGTCTGGGTTGCATTGCAGCTCAGATCGAAACGCGTCGCCGGCCCAGGCAGAACACTGAGCGGAAACTGATGTGTCATGGTCGCATTGACCATATCGACCACCTGCAGCATGACCGGCCCCGGAGTAATCAACACGAATTGAGAGGTAAAGATCTTTTCGCCGGCGTCACCGGCAACAAACTGGTAGTCTGACGGCAAAAGCACCGACGGATGCGTATCGTTGCACGAAAACCTTATCTGGCCGACATAATTGCGGGCAATGTTTCCGAATTCGTCAAGCGCTCTGACAGTAACAGAAAAGGGAATACCGGAATTTGGCGACGTGGTGGTAACACTCATCAGCAGTGAAGCCGGCGTAGCGTTACCTATCTCTATCGCATTACTGACGCCGCTGCGATAACTGCTCTGACCGGTCACATTAATTGTTTCAGCCTTGGTAAAGTAGACGCCCGGGGTAAGTGTCGCCAGCCCAGAAAGCCAGCTGCCGGCCGCCAGAGCCGGCGGATTATAGACGGCACTGCCGCCGGTGCGATTGTCTGAAAAAGCCATAGAAGCGCTGTAATCGGTTTTAACGTTGTTAAATATATCGAGCGCCGTAACCAGCAAAGGAAAAACAGTGCCGGCGGTCTGTGGAGAAAGGGCAAAAAGCGAAAATGCTCCGATTCTGCCAGGGTTAACGGCAATTGGCGGGGAAACAGCCGTAAGTGCTCCGTCAGTTACGGTAATAGTGCTGGTCGGGCCGTTATAAAGAATTGAAGCGTTGTAAAAAGTGTGCTGACCGGCATCGGCAGCCGGCACCAGCGTATAGTCGCCCGGTGCCAGACCTGAAAATGGCGCGACATCTGAGGTAGTGAAAGACCAGGTTTTATTATAATCGTCAGCGATATTTCCGAACGTGTCGAGTGCCCGAACAGTTATTGTAAAGGGCACGCCGGCCGTTACTGTCGCCGGAGCGACTATTTCGAGATGGTCTGCGACGCCTCCGAGAATTTCGACATCGGTCTGTGAAGTAATTGTGTCAGAAAATGACGCAATCATCGCTGCCGGTGGCTCAACATTTCTATCTTCAAACAAAGCTCCCTGATCAGCAGGGGTGTAACCAATCTCGATCTGATTCACAAACGGGGTTGCATCATAAAAAGTCTCGCCATTGTATGTTCCGATAATGTGTGCATCGAGAACCAGAGAATATTGAATGTATCTTCGATTGTTAAAAGCTGATGGATTGGCGTTATAAAGACCGGCACCAGCGACTGCAAGAGGCAGTTGAGTCCAGGGCTGGGCGGCAATGGCAGACGCGTTGTTACTGCCCCTGAAAAACAATCTGACGTTGCCTGAATTGAAATTTGCCTGCAGCTGAAGCGGGTTGGTCAGAGTTACTGAAGAAGTGCCAATATCGTAAACTACCGAAGTAAAACTGGCCGCCTGTGGATAACGATTGACCCTGAATTCGTCAAAGAAAGCTCTGGCCGGCCTTGTTGCATTTCCAGCTCCTATTGAGATACCAAGCTTCGTGAGGTTAACACCCATGTCGGGGTGCGGGTTGGTTGTGGCAGCAACCGCCTGCCCCGAAGAATCAAGGAGTCTCCAGCTCTGGCCATCATGGCATGCCTGCGGATAAAACCGCCCCGGTGTAGTACCAGTGTGTGGATTGCGGACAAGACGAACCCACATTGGGTGTGTGTTGGCTATGGAGAGATCGGTGGTAAAACGCCGCCGGAATCTTCTGGTATTGTCGGCATAAGGAGCGATTATACCAGGAACAACACGATAGACAGACTGCACGAAAAACACGCCTATTTCGCGATTGTTTGCGTAGCCATTATCAACACGCCGCAACATGGCCGAAACAAAACGGGGTCGGTTGACGCTGCTGTCGTCACGCATGAGCAAACCGGCATGGTAGGGCGAATATTCGAGAACCATGTCATACCATATTCGCCTTATTGCCAGAGTTGCCTCAAAGGCAAAAATATCATTCGCAGGCCAGTCGAAATACAGGTAAAAGTAGCTGTCATCTGAATGTTCATACCAGTTAACGCCGGCACCAGCACCGGTGGCTGCCGGAGTGGGATGCGTCGACAACGAACCATCCCCGACGGTCCACATCTCAAGCTGGTCATTCAGAACCGAAAAGGTATCTGCCGGCAGAACTTCACTATACCGAACGATTACGATACCAGAACCACCGTCACCACCACGTCTGGCACTGTTTATGCCACCCGCGGCGGCGCCACCGCCACCACCGGTATTGGCAGCACCGTTGTTGCCATTACCGGTACTGCTGCCCGCCCCGCCGCCGCCATTGCCGCCGGCACCGGCTGAAGTGTCGCCAGCACCGCCACCACCGCCGGCATAAAATAAACTGGCGCCAGAAATATTATTCTGTAATCCGACCCCGCCGGCACCGCCCTGACCGTTGCCGGGCGAAGCGCCACCGGCCGCGCCGGCACCACCACCACCGCCGCCAGCACGACGATTGGCGGTATTATTATATCTGCCGGTACTGCCATTGTTTCCCTGTCCAGCGGTTCCGGTGCCGCCAGGTCCCTGAGGCGCCGTCAGGTCACCGCCACCGGCGCCGCCGCCTGAACCACCGTTGCGGCCGGCGTTATTGCCATTGGCGCCGGTTCCCCCGCCACCACCGCCGGTAGAAACGATGGCGCCAAAACTTGAGTTCTGCCCGCTACTGCCGGGAGAATTGTTTGTGCCGCCTGGTGCACCTGCACCTCCATCGCCAACGGTTATGGCAACAGGGACGCCAGGTGTAACAGCCAAAGTTCCGGAACGCATGCCACCGGCGCCACCACCACCGCCATACCAGGCGCCACCGCCACCACCACCGGCAACAACCAAGTAATCAACCGATGTAATACCGGCTGGTGGCGTAAAAGAATGGTTCCCTACCGAATCGAAAACTACTACCGTTAAAGCCTGACCATCGAGCCCGACACGCTGTGCTTTCCAGATACCGGCAGGGGACATCTTCAGATTGCTCGAAAAATCCTCATCATACAGTCCCTTGATCGAAATCTGCTGTTTGGTCGGGTCGATCCGCAGATTACTGCTAGCCGAAGCAATAATGAAATCATCGGTCAGCCAGCTGCGGTTTTCATCCTGATTGAATCTGCCGGTGCGACCAGAGAGAATGAGCAGCTTCGGATCGAGAAAAACATTGCCGGCCGCGACGGCAGAAAGATCGATGCTCTCTGTGGCACGACGAGCGTAATTATCGAAATTATCCCACCATTCTACGGTCCATGGAAAAGCAGCCCCGGCCTTCTGCGGACTGTCAGCCGAAAGGGTTATACGACTGACAGGACCAGGGTGTGACATAAAACTTACTGACCCTTTCTGGGTCGGTGCAATCTGAGGGGTTGCCAGCATTGACAGAAAACCCGTTCGCGAAACAATTGCCCAGAAAGTAACCGATGATTCGCCGGCAACATCGATCGAGCTGCTGTAATTGACACCATCGCGCGAAACCAGAACCGTGCCGTCGGAAATGCTGAAATCAATTCTGGAAGTTATGTCGACATCGGTTTCACGTATCGAAAACGATTTAAAAATCATCTGAAAAGGCTCAGAGGCAACGACCTGACGATCCGGCAGAGACAGCCAGCTGCGCAGGTATGGAAATTCGGCAGCGGCATTACGTGGGTTATCAACCCGCAGAACGTGCGTAATGGCGCCATTGGCAACGCTGCCGATGGGATTAGGCGTAAATGTGACCGTTACATTGCTGGGGGCATTTGTCGTGCCGTAGTCCCAGCGCAGAAAAAAGGTCTTTGCCCCGTTGTCAGCAGAAGAAAAGGTATACGGCGATGGCGATACCGAAAAGCCAAAGCCGCCCGCCTGAGTTATATTGATTGCCTGAGTGAACTGCGGCGTTGGATTACCGTATTGGTCGATCACTCTTACAGAAAACGGGTTAACCAGTTCACTGGAAGCCGCAGTCGGAAAATCGCCGGTGATCGAATTGGCCGGCCCGGCATCAACAAGAATCGGCAAACTTGTCGTTTCGCTTAAACCGGCCGAAGTTGCCATCAGTCGCTGCGAACCTGCAGTTGTAAAGATCCAGAGACCGTCATAGCTTGCCTGATTTGCAAATACTATCACCTGCGAAGGCGTCGAAGACGCTTTTTTATCGGTTGATGAAACTGCGACATTGCCAGTGTAATTAACAGGGTTGCCGAAGGCATCAACTACCTTTACACGGTAGGAAACCGCAATGCCTGCTTCTGTTAAAAGGGTCGGCAGTTCAAATTCGAGCGCACGCGGGGCTGAAGCCTGAACCGATACCGCCATATTCCCTGAAATTGCAGGATTTGCGATATCAAAAACCGATAATTGATAGCCACCAGCAGTGAAGTAGGTCGCCTGAAAGGTTCCCTGGCCATTAACCAGAGTAGAATCCTGTGGTATCAGAGCCTGAGAATCAAGGGTTGTAAAGCGGATCCCGCCATTATACTGTTCATTAAGATTGCCGGCCGAGTTTGAAGCCGTGACATTGAAAGAAAAATTCTGGCCGGCAACCAGCGTCACGATATCAGGCGACAGAGCAAAATTTACGGTTTCACCGCTGACGACCGAGATCATATCGGTGGTGACGGAATTGCCTGAAAGCGCGTCGGTAGCTGTTATCGTGAAGTTACCGAGATCTGTCGGGGTTACGGCAAGAAGAAACCGCTTATAGCCATTTTCGAAATCCTGAAAAGTGTAATTGGCAGGTCCGACAACTGTCGGGTCAGAGTAACTGAAATTGACCGTGCCGGTAAAGCCATCGAGCTGGTTACCGAAACGGTCTTTCAGATTGAGGTCAAAAGACAGAGAGGTGCCCAGATCGATAGACAGCAAATCGGGCCGAAGCTCGACAACCGGGTCGCTGTCATCGGCATTGATAGAAACGAAATCGGAAATACCAACCTTGCCCGAGTCTTCGACTCTGATTTTGATATTTTCAGCCTTGGTAAACCTCGCGCCATTGGCACCAGAAAAAACTTTTACGCCGGCATCGGCAGAAGTGAAAGTGTAAGAAACCGGCAGACTTGCGTCACCGCCAGTTGCAGTATGCGAGATAACAGCAGTGCCGGTATAGTTGGTCAACAGGTTTCCCTGGTTATCGCGGGCTCTTATGGTGAAAGTGAAGGTTGCACCGGCATCGGCGGCCGGCGGCGTAATAATTTCGAATTCGGCCAGGCCTGAAGGTCTGACATTGAGAAAAAGCAGACCTATTTTCGAGCTGTCTTTAACATCTTCGACTCTCAGAATCACATTATCAGATGCGCCTGACAATGAAATCGGAATGGCGAGAAAGCCATCAAGAAATTTATAGCCGGTTGTCATCGGCGGAGAACAGGCTCCGACCGACGGTATAATTCGACAGGCACCGTCGTAAGAGGTCAGAACATTGTCAGACAGGTCTCTGGCTTCTATCGTCAGAGTGAAAGGAACCCCGGCAAGCTGGTAATAACCGGCATCAACGACAAAACGGTTCAATGACGGCGGCACCGCCGGATGAACGTTGAGGCCAAGCTCTCCGGTCAGCGCCGTGGCAGTCAATGCCGTCAGGGTCAGATTGCCTGAGGTATCGAGAGTGACCGGCTGATTGCTGAGACCGGCAACGATGTTGCCAGCGACCGGAGATACGGTGCCCAGAGATGAAGACAAGGAAAAGGTCGTATTCACACCGTTATTGAGATTGCCATAGTTATCTACTGCAGCAATGACCAGATTGAACGGAGTATTCTGATATTGATCAGGCTCTGCAGTCAGGCGCAGTTTTGTTGCGACCCCGGCATTGACGAGAATATCCTGATATGACGCAATCCCGCTGCTGGCTTCTTTTACCTGAACCCGTTGACTGGGGACTGTAAAAAAAGCACAGTCAGTCAGCGCAACAACACCATTTGCCAGATTTACCGAACCTGGAAAAGATGCTGGTGCAATGTCAGTGGTTTGAACTAAAATCTGGCCGTTATTGGCGGTATCGATATTGCCGTAGCGGTCTCTGGCGACAATCTGCCCCGAAAAAAGACTGCCGGCGGTTACGGCAGCCGGAAAAGCCTGCAGACCAAGAGAGACGGTTGGCCCCGGCAGCGTCTGAACCGGCAGCGAATCAGATGCGATCATTCCTGAAGTGGCTGTGATGCGAAAAATTTCGGCAACCGGGTTACGCGCCTGAAAAACTGTAGTGCCGTTGTCAAAGCTGGTAAATGAATGACTGCTTCTCGGAAATTCAACTGCCGGTGAATCGGCAGTAAGAACGACATTACCGATAAAGCCTGTTACTGTGGCATTATTCTGATCGACAGCCGTTACCCGAAAATCAAAATAATCGCCGGCGCCGGCCGTTGCGGGCACATCCACTCTGAACCCGGCGACAGGAAGGCGATAGAAGACCTCAATTTCATTCAGAATTGGGGAAAACGAAGTATCGTCTGTGGAAAGAATGGCACGCACCTGAATGTATCTGTTTGCCGGGCTCTCAATAGCACTGCCATTGATGCTGATAACACTGCTCCAGGCAGAATAAGGACCACCCGCCGCAGCAGCCGTGCGTGTCTGAAAAATAACCGAGGTTCCGGGAGCTGTTGTATTTGCCGACCAGGTCAGCGACTCAAAAACCGGATTGGCAACGCCCGTATCGAATACCTTCGATTCGTAAACACCCGTCACCGCGTAGCCAGCGGTTTCTTCACCATTCATCAAAGAATCAAGCGGATATTTAAGCTTCAATTCAGCCCAGTCAAACTGACTGCGGCGCTCGCGCAGAGTGGTCGCTGCGCCAACTGAAGTCCACATGCCAAGCCCTGGAATGATGTCTCTTGTCGTCACCGGGGTAAAGTCGACCGAGGCTTCTGTCCAGTCGGAGAAACCAGCAGAAACGAAATAACGGCGGTCTCGGCCGATAGTCGTGGTTCGAAGCAGCAGCATCGAATACCAGCCCTGGGTAAAAGAGGCCGAAGTAAAACGCCTCTGGGCGGTGAGAATATAGGTGCCGGTCGATGGCCCATTGACAGTCTGCTCATAGGCCCGCCAGGCACCAACCGGGTAGTTGACCCCTTCCGGGTAACCTATTGAAAGACATGCATTACTGTCAAATCCTGTATAGCCAACGGGAATGATAGATATGCCGGTTTCAATTCCCATTGTTGGATTAGTGGCATTCGGCGCCGCCAGAACGGCCAGGCCATCGGCGGATTGAACCGCCGTAACGCCGGCACAAAGCGACCAGTCAGTAAGACCTTCTTCAAAATCATGATTGTTGATATAAAACTGGCTGAGGGTCTTGTCTTCGACGCTCAAAGCTTCAGGGTTCATGTAATACAGGTGATAAGTGTTACTCGCTGCCGGCCAGCTCGGGTGCGCATTGGCTTCAAAAAGCAGCTTAACCGGGGTTGTGGCGTTATCGGTCGGGCGCTCAAAATCGAGCAGGCGAAAGGGAATCTGATTGCCGGCCCAGTCGGTAAGACGAAGGTCAGACCAGTCAGGCCGTGCATTACCTATCTGCGTGAGATCGACCTGAACCTTTTCATTGATTCTCTGGGCTTTTCCGCGATTAAGGGGGGCGGTGTGGGTATGAAAATCATCGGGAATGGTGAACGCTATCTGGCGCTTTCTGGCCCAGACACCACGGCCGCCGAACTTCAGAGCCGGACTGCCATCGTCTTCACCCGGATTTCTGTTTTTCAGACGCAGAAAGCCGGCAGAAACACCCGCCGTATCAGAAGCGACCACATCGTTAAAAATCGCGCCGGCAGCGGCGAATTCTGCTGTATCACTGATTTTGAATGATGCCGCATCGAGCTTCACAGAAGCGGCAAAAAAGATAAAGAAGACAAACAGGAAACAGATATGAATAAATTTTAAGTATCTATATGGCATCATCCGGCCCCACTGTCTCCTTCACGGCATTTTCACCAGCTTCACTCTGCACCTCGCCCTCGGCAGGAATATCCGGAGCGACCAGTTTTTCAAGATCCGGGTGAATATCGATCAAAACCGATAATTCAGAAAAATCGGCACTGCCCGACGCCCTGATTCTTTCGACAGCCCGGGCTGATACTCGCCACATGGCCTGTCGCAGGTCGGCTTCAACCTGATAATCGTGTATAATGCTTTCAGGGCCACCCAGAAAAGCAACGACCCGTGCCAGAAGCGACGGGTCGTCGATAACGTCAGGATAATAGCGAAAAAATGCCTTAAGAGCGGCGTGGCGCTGGCCGGGCGCGCCCTGACCAGCTGCAAAAAGAGCAAGATAAGCAAGGTAACCCGCAGGGTTCTGCAAATTTACTTTTTTAGGTGTTCCAAGAACGGCAATTGCCTGTGAATAACTCTGAAAAAAATCATTCTGGAAAAGCGCCAGCGTCTCCTGTTCAGAAAAACCGGCAAGCATGGCGCTTCTACTTGCTGAAAAAGCCTCGAAAATAATTTTCTTATCGCTTTTTGTCAGGCCGCGAAACCATTTTATTACCGGCATGTCAAATCTAACCGGAAATAATTTCATAATCAGAAAAAAAACAGCAAAAAAACTGCCGACTATAATTGAAAAATTAATGGCTTCATGAGTTTTCTGCCCGGTCATAGGTACCCCGTATTTAATTAAGAAACCCAAAAAAGATCAGGACTATATACTCTGCCAAACTTTTATCGATGCTGAATTTTTATTATATGGCAATTTTACAATATATGAGCCGCTTTTTCCAGCGACTTTAAATAATTCAAACAGCAATATACCGACCATAATTCAGAAAAATCGGCCGACCGGGGCAAAGACACATTAATGTACAATAGTCTGCCCGCCTCCAGTAAAACAATGGTATAATAGACAGGTAAAAAAAGTCTTTTAATCAGTTGAGAGGGTTTTACCGATGGCAGCACCAGATCCGGAAAAATTGACCCAGCTCGCCGAAGAAATTGTGGAAGCTCTTGGCTACCAGCTTTTCATCAACGACGACGAGCCTGAGAATGATCCGGAAAGAAAAAAATACCGACAGCTGGTTCAGCTTATCGAAATGGAGCTGAGTGCCGAACTCTTCGTATCCACCGGTAATTCTGACGAAACAGACCAGTCAGAGCACCCCGCACAGCAGGGCACCCTGGCTGGCAAACCGCAATACCTGTCACAAACAGCCAGCGAAAAAGAAGCCATACCCGAATCATCGCCACAGACTCGGCCGACACCAGAAAAGCCAGTCGCCAGCACACAGATTCGCCTGATCCACCACCAGGAAGAAAAAACTTCAGCCGGCGCCGCCATATTGAGATCACTTTCGCTTTCTTCGACACCAGCCATGGGAATCGCGATCGCCGCGGTCTTTCTCGCCGGTTTCCTGACAGCGCAATATCTTTTTGGTGACAAAAATTCAGTATTTTTCTACCCGGGCGGCTATGCTTCTGGCAGAAGAACAGCTACCGGCCAGAAAGATTCCAAACAGCTGCGGGCGGCAAAAGCCTTTTTTATGATGGCAAAAAGTGAACTCGAAAAAAAGAATTACCAGGCAGCCCGCGAGGGTTTCCGCATGGCCCTTTCACTTGAACCTGACAACCCGCAGTATCAGGAAGCCTTCAGGCAGATAGAAACACTGACAAAAGGCAGCAGAAAAAAGACCAGACCCTGAATCAAAGCAGAAGCATGGCAAATATGCAAAGCGGCAATGGCATGTTTCCGCCAGCCCGCCAACAAATCTGACTGTTCTTGACCGGTGCAGGCAGGTTTGTTATTATCCCCTCTGAAATGAAAAGTTTCTCTTTTTAGAGACAACGCGATTCTGAATGGCGGAAAAACTATGATAGATGCTGTATCTTACCACAGCGATTCGGGCAGTCTCGAACTGCTCGATCAGACTTTGCTGCCGGTCGAAACCAAAACGGTCAGATGCCATAACGAGCACGAAGTGGCCCACGCAATCGTCACCATGAAAGTGCGCGGCGCCCCGGCAATCGGCGTTGCTGCCGCCTACGGCATCGCCCTCGGCCTTGCCAGCCCGGCTAATCACCAGACACCCCTCGATCAATCTCTGGAAAGCATCTGCAAGCTGCTCGCCGCGACCAGACCGACTGCCGTCAACCTTTTCTGGGCGATCGAGCGCGTCAAAAAGGTCGTCAAAGCACAGGCCGGCAGCGATTTTATCAAAGCGGCCGCCATCGCCCTCAAAGAAGCGCACGCCATCAAGGCCGAAGATATCGAGATGTGCCGAAAAATCGGGCATTTTGGTGCTACTCTGCTGAAAGACGGCGAAACCTGGCTGACCCATTGCAACGCCGGCGCCCTGGCCACCGCCGGTTACGGCACCGCTCTCGGCGTCTTCCGAGCCGCCCGCGAACAGGGCAAAAAGTTTAAAATTTTCGTCGATGAGACCCGCCCGCTGCTGCAGGGCGCCCGCCTCACCGCCTGGGAACTCTTCCATGAAGGTTTCGACGCGACCCTGATCTGCGACAACATGGCCGGCAGCCTGATTCGTGACGACAAAGTGCAGGGTATCGTCGTCGGCGCTGACCGCATTACCGCCAAAGGCTTCGTCGCCAACAAGATCGGCACCTACCCGCTTGCGGTTCTCGCCAAATACAACGGTGTGCCGTTCTACGTTGCCGCACCCGCCTCGACCTTCGATCTCAGCATCAATTACGGCAACGAGATCAAAATCGAAGAACGCGACCACAACGAAGTCAGATTCGTTGGCGGCGTTCAGGTTGCGCCAGACAACATGCCGGTCTATAACCCGGCCTTCGATGTCACCCCACCCGAGCTGATTACCGCCATTATCACCGACCGGGGCATAATCAGGCCAATCTACGGCGAAACCATACCCGAGATAATATCATGACCATGCTGCGCGAATTTCAGACCATCGGTCACGACCTGTTCATCGCCGGTCTCAACAACTCACATTCCGGCAACATGAGCGTGCGCCTCAACCGCATGATGGCCATCACCCGCAGCGGTTCGATGCTGCACCGCCTCGATTACGACGACATCGTCGAAACCCTGATCGACGGCGAAGATTCTGCCTCGGCGCGCGCCTCACGTGAGCGGCCGGTTCATCGCGCCATTTACATGCAGACCGGCGCGCAGGCAATTGTACATGCCCACCCGCCGCAACTGATCGCTCTCTCTTTCTTTACCGACCAGTTCTGCCCGGTCGATGCCGAAGGCCGCTATTTCTTTCCGCGCGGTGTGCCGGTGGTCGAAGTGACCAACGCCATCGCCTCAGAAGAAGTGGCCGGAAAAGTCGCGCCGCTGCTGCGTGACTACCCGCTGGTCATCGTGCGCGGGCACGGTTCGTTTGCGGTCGGCAATTCTCTCGAAGACGGTTTTCACTATACCAGCAGTCTGGAACACAGTGCCCGGATTGCCTCTGCATATCGCGTAAATTCAAACTCAAGATAAGGACACCTGCAATGCTTTTCGAAAAACCCGAAAATACGGTTTCAGCCCGACGCGAAGAAGAAATCCTCAAATACTGGGAAAAGGAAGATATTTTCCAGAAATCGATGAAAAACCGCGAAGGCGGCAAAAGATTTGTGTTCTTCGAAGGGCCGCCGACCGCCAACGGCACACCGCACCCGGGTCACGTGCTCACCAAGGCCATGAAAGACCTGGTTCCCCGCTATAAAACCATGTGCGGCTACCACGTCGGCCGCAAAGCCGGCTGGGATACCCACGGTCTGCCGGTCGAACTCGAAGTCGAAAAACAGCTCGGCATCGAAAGCAAACAGGATATCGAAAAATACGGCATCGAAAATTTCATCAAAAAATGCCGCGAAAGCGTTTTCAAATACGAAGCCCAGTGGCGCGCCATGGTCACCCGCGGCGGTTTCTGGGTCGACATGAACGACCCCTACATCACCTGCACCAATCAATACATCGAAACCGTCTGGTGGATGCTCGGCCAGTTCTGGAAAGAAGGCATGCTCTATGAAGGGCACAAGGTCGTTCCTTACTGCCCGCGCTGCGGCACCGCACTCTCTTCACACGAAGTGGCACAGGGCTACCGCGAAGTCGAAGATCCCTCGGTCTACGTCAGATTCTCGATCAAAGACCAGCCGAACACCAGCTTCCTGGTCTGGACCACCACACCCTGGACTCTGATCTCGAACGTCGCCCTCGCCGTCGGCAAAGACATCGACTACGTCAAGGTCAAACTCAATGAAGAATACCTGATTCTCGCCAAAGCCCGCCTCGAAGTTCTCAAAGGCGAAGGCGAAGTCGTCGAAACGATGAAGGGCGAAAAGCTGCTCGGCATCGAATATCATCAGCTCTACACCTACGTTAAGCCCGACAAAAAAGCGCATTACGTCATCGCCGGCGACTTCGTGTCGACCGAAGACGGCTCGGGCATCGTTCATATTGCCCCGGCTTTCGGCGAAGACGATTACCGCGTCGGCAAAGAGAACGATCTGCCGGTCATTCAGCCGGTCGGCCTCGACGGCAAGTTCAAAGACGAAGTCACGCCCTGGAAAGGCATGTTCGTCAAAGCCGCCGACCCCGAAATCATCAAAGAACTGAAGATCAGCAAACGCCTGCTGGCCTCGGCAAAAATCAAGCACACCTACCCATACTGCTGGCGCTGCGACAGCCCGCTGCTCTATTACGCGCGCCACAGCTGGTTCATCAAAGCCACCGCTTTCAAAGATGAAGTGCTGAAAAACAATGACCTGATCAACTGGTATCCGAGCCATATCAAAGAAGGTCGCTTCCTCAATTTCCTCGAAAACATGATCGACTGGGCTATTTCACGCGACCGTTACTGGGGCACGCCGCTGCCGATCTGGGTCTGCACTGACTGCAAGCACCATCATCTCGTCGACAGCATCGCCAATCTCAAGGAAATGGGCCGCAATGTTCCTGCCGATATCGAGCTGCACAAGCCATACGTCGACCAGGTCGAACTGAACTGCCCGAAATGCAAAGGCAGCATGAAGCGCGTGCCCGAAGTCATTGACTGCTGGTTCGATTCAGGCGCCATGCACACTGCCCAGTGGCACTACCCATTCGAAAACCAGGAAACCTTCAAGAACAATTTCCCGGCCGACTTCATCTGCGAAGCGGTCGACCAGACCCGCGGCTGGTTCTACAGCCTGCTCGTCACCAGCACCTTCCTGCACAAGGCACCGCCCTACAAAAACGTCGTCGTTCTCGGCCTCATCTGCGACAAAAACGGCATCAAGATGAGCAAATCGAAGGGCAACGTGCTCGACTGCATGTCGCTGTTCGACAAATACGGTGCTGACGCTGTTCGCTGGTCACTTTACAGCGGCACCGCCCCCTGGAACACCAGAAGATTCTACGAAGAAGCGATTGCCGAGTCACAGAAGCGCTATCTGGGCACTCTGCAGAACGTCTACAGTTTCTTCGTTCTCTACGCCAATATCGAAAAATTCCAGCCGCAGCAGCACAATATTCCGGTCTCTGAGCGCCCCGAGATCGACCGCTGGATCATCTCGCGCTTCAACCACACCACCGATGAAGTGCGCAAGGCCATGGACCGCTTCGAAGTCGTCTGGGCCACCGGCCACATGGAAAAATTCGTCGACGACCTGTCGAACTGGTATGTGCGCCGCAGCCGCCGCCGCTTCTGGAGCAGTGAAAACGCCAGCGATTCGATGAGCGCTTTCGTAACCCTTTACGAACTGCTTGTCGGCATGGCCAAACTGACTGCGCCGTTCACCCCGTTCATCGCTGAAGACATCTACCGCAACCTGGTTGCCAGCGTCGATAAATCGGCCCCCGAAAGCGTGCATCTCGCCGATTACCCGACCGCCCGCGAAGAGCTCATTGATGAACAGCTCGAACGCAAGATGGATTTCGTCATGAAAGTCGTGCAGCTTGGCCGCGCGGCCCGCAACGAAGCCAACCTCAAGGTGCGCCAGCCGCTCGCCGAAATGAAAGTCGTCATCGCCGACGATTTCGAACGCAACGCCCTCAAAGACATGGAAAACCTGCTGCAGGAAGAACTCAACATCAAAGAAGTCTGCGCGGTTACCGATGCCGCCAGTCTGGTTCGCTACGTCGCCAAACCGAACTTCAGAACTATTGGTCAGGGCCCGCTCAAGGGTATGATTCCGCAGATCAAGGCACATCTCGAAGCCGCCGACGGCAACGAAGTGCGCAAACAACTTGCGGGTGGCGGCTATGAATTCGAACTCGACGGCAAACCGGTCACTCTCAAGCCCGAAGAAGTCGATCTGCAGGCTCAGGCTTCGAGCGATTTCGCCGTGCAGTCTGAAGGTTCGCTCAGCATCGCGCTCAAAAAGACCCTGTCGCGCGAACTCATTCTCGAAGGCCTCGCCCGCGAGCTGGTCAACAAGATTCAGTTCATGCGCAAAGAAAAAGGTTTTGACATTGTCGACCGCATCAAAGTCGGCTATGATGTAATTGATACCGACATGAAAAAAGACATCGAGGATTCAGTCAGCCAGTACGGCAGCTACATCACCCAGGAAACCCTGGCCCGCCACATTGGCGCCCTCGATAATGAGACCGGTGATGCTTCCGAATGGAACATCAACGGCATCAGAGTTAAGCTTGGCATCGCCAGGGAGGCCGCAAAATGAGATTCAGACTGCCACTCAAAACCCTCGCCGAAACCGTTGCAATTGTCAGCAAGGCCGTCGCCATGAAGGGCGTCAGGCCGATTCTCGCCAATCTGCTGATCACCGCCCAGGATGGCCAGCTGCGCTTTGTCGGCACTGACCTCGAAGTCATGATGATTTCGACGATCGAAGCCGAAATTAACGAGAACGGCAGTTTCACGATTCCGGCCAAGCTGGTTCAGGAAATCATTTCCAGCATTCCTTCCGATGATGAAGCCATGGTTACCTTCGAACTCAGCGGCGATGAGTCTTCAGAAATCGTCATTTCAAGCGGCAGAAGCCGATACAACCTGCAGATTCAGGGCATCGAAGATTACCCGCCGGTGCCGGTTCTCAACGACGATGGCATGCAGTCTTTCCAGACCCGCAGCGACGACCTCGCCAGAGCTCTCAAAGAAGCTTCGGTAGCCATGAGCATCGAAGATGGCAACCCGGTGCAGAAGAGCATCTGCATCGACTTCAGTAATGCCGAAAAGCCGGTAATGGCCTCGACCGACAGCAAGAGACTCGCGGTAACCCGCATTCAGAATATTGCTGTTCCCGAAAATTTCCGCCGTGTCTTCATCGTTCCGTCGCGGGCGGTTGCTGAACTCAACAAGCTTTTCGACAGCAATGAAACAGTCGTTATCGGCCTTTACAAAGAGCAGCTGGTATTCAGTTCACCGCAATTTCAGCTGATCACCCGACTCGTCGACGGCAAATTTCCCGACTACAACCGGGTATTGCCGAAAGAGTCGAGCCGCATTCTCAAGCTCAACCGCAAAGAGCTTAATCAGTCGCTCAAGGCAGTGGTGCCGATTGCCCGCAGCATCAGCGGCCTGGTGCATTTCGACGTCACAGCCAACGAAACCCGTGTATGGTCAGACGCCAAAGAGCAGGGTAAAGCTGAATCGTTCATTCAGTCTGAACTGACCGGTGAACCGATCAACATTGCCTTCAACGTCAAGTTCCTGCAGGACTTCCTTGCCGTAACCGCCGACGAAGAAGTCATTATCGAAATGACCACCCCGAGTTACCCAGGCATGATGCGCCCAGGTAACCCCGAATCCGATTTCAAATACGTCGTAATGCCGATGTCTTACTAATCTTTATGAAACAGGAAAAAACCATGAGCAAGATTGATGTCGCCAAACTGCGCCGGGAACTTGCCAGCGAAAAGTCAGACATTCGCAAGGCCGCCTTCAGCGAACTGAAGTCTCTGGCAGTCGAAGAAGCCATGCCGATTCTGACCGAGCTTCTCAACTGCAAGAACGACGACATTCTCGCCGATGTCAGCAAAGCTATGCTGAACTACAAAGATGAGGCGCTGCCCTGGCTGGTGAAGGCGTTAACTTCAGATACCTGGAACATGCGCCGCGGCGCTTCGATGGTTCTCGGCCGCCTCGGCCCCGGCTCGCTCAACAAGCTGATGTCGATGGTCCCAGAAAACGAAGAAGACGTCGACTACTGGATGGTTCAGACCCTGGGCAACATGGGTGGCGAAGCCGTGCAGTATCTGGTGCGCATCTTCAAGCACCCCAGTCAGAAAATCAGACTAGCAGCCATTCGTGCCGCTCAGAACATCAATGACCCGCGCATGGTCGTGGCGCTGCTGCATCTGCTCGAAGAGCAGAACTGGCCGGTGCGCAAGGCGGCTTTCGACAGTCTCGAAAAAATTCATCTCTGTAATCCGCAGGCGGTATCTGAAGCTCTCGATACCAGCAGTGACGAAGCCAAATTCTGGATCATCAAACTGCTGGCCGATCAGGCAACCCCTGATCTGGTGCCGAGATTTGCCCGCATCGTCGAAAACGCGCCCATGGAATCTAAGCTCGAAGCGATCAAGGCGATGGCCATGGTTGAAAACAGCGAAGCCCACCGCCTGCTGGTCAGCTACCTCGCCCACAAATCATGGATCATCAGAAAAACGGCGGCCGATTCTATCTGGGCCCAGGGTATCGGTGTTTCTGAAGAACTGATTTCTGCCATTCGCGGCACCAATGTTGACGCCCGCTACTGGTCGGTAAAACTGCTTGGCCAGTCACGCGAGCCGAAAATTTTCGAAGAAATCGTCAAATGCCTGCAGGATTCACAGTCGGCAGTGCGTTCGGCATCCTGTCAGGCTCTCGGGTCGCTTGGTGACAAGCGGGCACTGGCTCCTCTGATGACCATGCTCAACGATGAATCAGAAGATGTGCGCACCGCGGCAATTCTCTCGCTGAGTCAGCTTGGCGAACGCGATGAGCTGCCTGCCAAAAATGCTTTACCGGCGCATGTTCGCAAAGAAAACATGGCTTCCTGCCCGAACTGCGGCAAAATGGTCGGGCGAAACTTCAGCTTCTGCCCGTTCTGTCTCGAACATCTGCGCAATGCCTGCCGTAGTTGCGGCCGGGCAATTGAAGCAGGCTGGAAAGGCTGCCCTGACTGCGGAGCTCCTCTCTGATAAACTGAAAAACAGGAGGCCGGAATGAGCCGAAAAAGAGCCTCAGCATTCTTGAGAATGGCTGTGTTGCTGATTTTTTCGGCTCTTTTTGTCTTTTCACAGCTGTTTGCCGATCAGGAACCGAGTCTGATCAAAATCGGCGTGCTCAAGAAAGAGAGCATCGGCGGCTGGAACTATGAATGGCAGGAAACCATCGATTTCCTCAACCGTGAAATACCCGAACATCTTTTTCAGACGCAGATGATGGGTTGGAACGAACTAAGAACGGCGGTTGAAGACGGTGATGTCGATTTTGTCATCGCCAGCCCGATTTTTAACGTCGAAGCCGGCATGGAAGGCAATCTGACGGTACTCGCCACCCTCAAACGCGAAAGCGAAAAAATCGAGGCCTTCGACAACCTCTTCGGCTCGGTTATTTTCTGGCGTTCTGACGATAAAAACATCAAATCGCTCTGGGATATCCGCAACAAAAAGCTGGCCGCCGGGCCGGTACAGTCGATCGGCGGCTGGCTGGCCGCCGCCCGTGAATTTGCCGAACGCGGTATCGATCTGCGCAAAGCCTGCCGAGAAATCGCCCATCACGCCGATATCGAAAAAATTGTCGATGAGGTTCTCTCGGGTCGGGCTGACTTTGGTATCTGCCGCACTTCAAGTCTTGAATTGCTGGCAAAAGAAGGCAAATTCAACATGAATTCGATAACCTTCAGCCGCGAGCTTTATCTGCATACCAACGCGCTGCCGTTCGCATGCTCGACCAGACTTTACCCTGAATGGTCTTTTTCAAGAGTCAGGCACACCAACGAAAATCTGGTAGAACGCGTAACCCTGGCGATTCTCAAAATGTCAGACGTTGAAGTTCCGAAAAAAATCACCTGGGGTATCGCTGCTAATTATGCTCAGGTTCATCAGCTGATGCAGGTGCTGAATCTTGAGCCCTACAACACCGACAACTCGATGGTGGCCAGTCTGATCAGCAGATTTCGCAACTGGCTGGCCATTTTTCTTGTTTCAATGACCATTCTCGGTCTGGTCATCTTTTATCTCCTCGCCCTCAACCGGCGGCTGCGCAACGTCACCGAAGAACTCGCCGGCCAGCGTTCTTTTTTGAAGCATCTGATCGACTCCATTCCCGATTTTATTTTCGTCAAAGATTTTCAGGGGCACTACCTGCTCTGCAACGATTCATTTGCCAGAAGCTTCGGCTGCAACCCTGATCAGATCACCGGAAAAACTGACGCAGAGGTTTTTCCCGGTATGGAGCCAATACTTGAAGCCATACCGCTGCTGCCAGATAAAATCGGCACTGAAAAATTTGCCCGCGAAATCGATCTGCCGGACTCAACCACTATTTTCGGAGAAATTATCCGCGTCACCTGCAAACTCCGCGACAGCGAAGAACCTCGCCTGGTCGGTATCATCCGTGATGTCTCGGTAAGTCATCGGGCCCGCCAGATTCAGGAACAACGCGAAAAGCTTATCTCAGGCATCGCTGAGGCCGCACATCTGATAGTTGGAGCTGAAACTTCGGTTGAAGAGTCGATGCCGGTAGCACTTGACGCCATCGCAGTCGCAGTCGGAGCCGACCGTATCGGTCTGATAAAGCGTGGCGAAAATGACCTGCACGACAGCACCTCGATCTCTTTCAGATGTTTTTCATGCTATTGTCGCAATCAGCACCACTGCCACCGCCAGACCGCCGATCTCGTATACGAAATTATCCGCAGCAATTCTTCGAAGCTGCTGGGCGGCGCCGGCGTCGGCAGAAACTTTGCAGAATTTTCGACAGATATTCAGGCAAACCTGCGCGCCGTCGGCCTCAAATCGCTTCTCATCATTCCGATTTTTGTGCATAAAAAATTCTGGGGCTGTCTTGAGGTGCATGTCCTCTCAGAAGAACGCCGCTGGTTCGACTTCGAAATTTCGGCTCTCGAACTGGCTGCCGATATCTTCGGCTCGATGATCGAACGCAGCAACGATTTCAGACAGCTGCTCGATTACCGCGACCGTCTGAAGCTGGCTCTCGATTCTGCCGGCCTTTTCCTCTGGGAATACGATTTCGAGACCAATACCAACAGCACCCCCGATGATCTCTATCACAACCTCGGCTATACCGAACCGGGCGAGGTCAATCAGCAGAGACAGATCGGCTTCGAGATCATTCACCCGGAAGACCTGCACCTGATCAAGAATATTGCCGAAGTCGAGAACTGCCAGTTCGAGGTGCGCCTCAAGAGCCACGGCGGCCGACATCTCTGGCATTCATTTATCGGGCGTAACTACTTTGGCAGTAACCGCCGCCATATAAGACTCATCGGTTTTTTCCGCAACACCACCGTCGAGCACGAAAATGCGATGGCCCTGCGCATGGAAGAAGGGCGCAACGTGCATGCCCTCACGGCCGCGCATGCCGCCAGCTGGGAATACGTTCCCGAAGAACGGCGGTTTTACTGGTCGAGTCACATCAAAAACCTGCTCGGCTACAATCCCGAAATTTTTTCGCCGAACATCCAGTCGGTCTATCAGGTCATTCATCCCGACGACCTGCATGCCGCCAAAGAAGCAGTGCGCAAATTTCTGCTTTCGGGCAAAGAATTGCGTTTTGACTGCCGACTGCGCAAGTTCGACGGCAGTTACAGCTGGTTCACCAACATCGGCACCCAGGTTAAAGACCCGGAAATGGAAGAATACCGCTTCTACGGCATTCTCATCGATATTTCCGAAACCCGCGCTCTGCAGCAGAATCTGCTCGAAGCCCGCAATCGTGCCGAAGAAATGGCAGTGCAGGCTCAACAGGCCAGCCAGGCCAAAACCGAATTTCTCGCCAATATGTCGCACGAAATCAGAACCCCGATGAACGGCATTCTCGGCATGCTCGAGCTGCTGATGGCAACCGATCTCAATCTGCGACAGCAGGAATTTGCCGATCTGATCTACCGTTCTTCACATTCACTGCTCAATATTCTCAATTCAGTACTCGATCTTTCGAAAATCGAAGCCGGAAAACTGGTGCTCGAACCGGTTGGCATCAATCTGCGCCGTCTGATGGAAGAAACCGTCAGCCTGATGCAGCCGCTGGCCGAAAAGAAAAAGATCGAGATGGTCCTCAAATTCCCGCCTTCTGTGCCTGAAAATGTCATAGTCGACGGCGGCAGGCTGCGGCAGGTTCTGGTCAATCTGATCAGCAACGCCGTCAAATTCACAGAAGAGGGTTTCATCAGTCTTGAGGTCAATGCTGAAACGATGGCTGACAACGCCGCTTCCTTCACTTTCAGAGTCAAGGATACCGGTATCGGCATGACCCCGGAACAGCAGAAAATTGTTTTCGACAAATTCAGTCAGGCCGACTCATCGATTACCAGACGGTTTGGCGGCACTGGCCTCGGTCTGACCATCTGTCAGGAACTGATTAAACTGATGGGCGGCGAAATAAAACTCGAAAGCGCCCCGGGACTTGGCACCAAAATTCGCTTCACTCTTGATTTAAGACTGTCTGAGAATCAGACCGGCCAGAAACCAGAATTCCCCGAAAATCTGAAAGTATTTGTAGCCGGCCCGGCCAACCCGGTAACTGACACACTGGGTGAGCTGCTTACAGCCTGGGAACAGGATTGGAGTCTGATAGACCGCGACCAGATACGTGAAACTCTGCAAAAAGAAAGCAGGCCAACAACCCCAACACTGGCCATTATCGATCTGGCGCCAGGTGAAAAACCTGATGAAAAACAGATCGCCGACAGTATTCCCAATACGGCCGGCACCATTTACCTGATGACACCGCGCCAGCTTACTGCCATCAGCAGCGCCGGCCGTAAACTGGCTGAATCTTTTCTGATCAGCAAACCGGTAACCAGTGCCAAACTTGCCTCAGCCATGCTAGAAATGTTGAGCCGCCGCCAGCAGCGGGCAAACGAGGTTTTCCATTCGATCAAGGGCGCCAGTGGGCGCTTCAAGGCTCTCACCCCTGATTTTTCTCTAAAAACACTGGTGGTCGAAGACAACGAAATCAACCAGGAAGTTGCCCGTGGCATTCTCGAAATGTTTGGCTGTACAGTCACCATCGCCGGTTCTGGCGCCGAAGCCCTTGAGTTTCTTGAACAACAGGCTTTTGACACGGTCTTTCTCGACTGCCAGATGCCAGAAATGGACGGCTTTGAAGTAATCAGAAGAATAAGGGCGGTCGACAAGATGCGGTCACTGCCGGTAATTGCCATGACCGCCTATTCGATGCCCGGCGACCGCGAAAAATGTCTGGTTGCAGGCATGAACGACTATCTGGCGAAACCAATCAATCCCGATCTGCTGCTGCAGATTCTGCGCAATATCAAAACGCACACCACCAACCTCAACGATCCGGTTCAGCCGGTAGAAATCTCACAACAGAACGCTCCCGGGTCTGAAGAACCGGTATTTGACGCCGCCAGAATCAGAAGAATCTTCACCCGCAAACCGGCGGCTCTTGAAAAAATCGTCGAAGCCTCACATCAGAATTTTAAAAAAATCATGCTCGAGTTCGCCAAACATCTGGCTGAAAAAGATTTTTCCGGCTGCAGAAAGTCTGCACACACAATGAAAGGCTCAACCGCCAATCTTGGCGGCAACCTCGTTTCTGCCATTGCCCAGAAACTCGAAAACGCCTGCAAAGACGAAGATCACCAACTGATAGAAGAGCTTAAAGCTGAACTGGTGCTGCATTATGAAGATTTTCATCTTGCCCTGAAACGCCTCAGCGAAGAACTGTCACAGGCCGCCACCGCCTCCCATTCCCCAAAACCAGAATAACCCCCCACGAAAAAACAGGGCCGAAAATCTGTATTCAGATTTTCGGCCCTGTTTTTCAGTCAGTTCAGCGTTTAGGGTTTGCGGGATCGTGCTTTACCGGTTTGTGAGCATCGGCCACCGGTTCGCCTTCTTTCATGCGACCGAGATAAGAGGGCAGCTCGACACCGGCCATGCCGGCCACATCCTGCAGCGGCGGCAGCGACTTAACGAAGCTCGAAACAAAGTTCGAAGTCGATGAATTGCCGTTTTCGCCGCCGGCTGAATCCCAGACGGTGATCTTGTCGATCTTGATGTTCTTGATGGCTTCGACCTGCTTTTCGACGATAGATTCGATTTTTTCGACCATCAGCAGGGTTGCCAGCGCTTTCGGATCGTTGTTGACGCTCTTGAGCAGTTCGGCATAACCAAGCGCCTTGGCGCTGAGCACTTTTCTGACGCCTTCGGCCTCGGCTTCGTAATTCTGCAACAACGCGTCAGCATGACCTTTGGCTTCGATGCTGATCTTGCCGGCTTCGGCCTGAGCATCGAGCTCGATTTTATGTTTTTCGATTTCCTTTTTAACGATTTCTTCGGCCTTGAGGCGCTCAAGTTCGGCGAGATACTGGGCCTTCTGAATTTCGACCTGGGCTTCACGCAGGGCGATTTCAGCGCTCTTGCGAGCCTGAGCCTCTTTGACCATCAATTCTGAATTTGAAATGACGATCGCGGCCTTCGATTTGTTTTCGCCCTCGATGGCTTCAGCTTCTTTCTGCTGCACATAAACACGGCGTTCGGCTTCAGAGTTCTTTTCACCCATTTCAGCTTCGGCCAGCTTCTTGGCGACCTGAATGGTTCTTTCGCTGTTGGCTTCGGCTTCACCGATTACCGCAAGTGCTTCTTTCTTCTGCACGAAAACGCGGCGGTCAGCTTCTGATTCTTTTTCGCCCTTGTCGGCTTCAGCAAGGTTTTTCGCGACCTGAATCGCACGCTCGCGGTTGGCGACCGATTCACCGATGGCACCCAGCTTCTGCTGTTCGGCCACATCAACCTTGGCGCGGTTGATGGCTTCTGAAGCGGCTTTTTTACCGATACTTTCGATGTAGTTCGAACCATCGGTGATGTCGGTGATGTTAACGTTGATCAGATACAGACCAATCTTGTTCAGTTCGGGCTCAACGTTTTTGCGCACCGATTCAAGAAAGCTTTCGCGGTCCTGGTTGATCTGCTCGATCGTCAGAGAAGCGACTGTCAGACGCAGCTGACCAAAGATAATTTCCTTGGCCATGTCTTCCATGGCTGAGGTCGACAGGTTGAGCAGACGTTCGGCAGCGTTGTTCATGATCTTCGGGTCGGTGCTGATACCGACGGTAAAGGTCGAAGGCACGTTGATGCGGATATTCTGCAGCGACAGCGCGTTCTGCAGAGGAATACTGATCGTCATTGGCGTCAGGCTGAGGTAGGCATAATCCTGGATCAATGGCAGAACCAGAGCGCCACCGCCATGCAGACAGCGAGCCGAACGATTGTCAGAAACCCGCCCGTAAATTACCAGAATTTTGTCAGACGGGCAGCGTTTATACCGCGAGGCAAGATACACAAAGGTTGAGAACATGATTGCAACTAATGCTGCAACGACTATCGGCCACATAATTTTCCTCCTGCTTCTCTGTTATCCTTTTCAACAATTAATACACCGTTATCCTGAACCCAGACAACAGTAATCTGCTCTCCGGTCTTTATCTCTTCCTTATTTGCGGAAATGGCATCGCGAACATGCAGTCTGCCATCAATCTCGACCTGAACCTGCCCGCTGCCTTCAGCCGGTATTCTCAGATAAACGGTGCCACCCGAGCCAAGTGCCCGGCGCACCCGCATCGTACCGTCGCATTGCAGACTCGAAGCGAATCTGAACATCTGCGCCAGAATCCAGACTGTGAGAACACCAGCGGCAATACCGCCAACAGTTGCGATCCAGGCAGGGAAACCGCTTTCATAGGTCAGTGCCAGCCCGACCCAGCCAAACATCATAAAAAAGGCGGTGAGCCCCTGAATAGAAATATACTGAAAGCAGAGATCTGAATTATCAAGACCTTCATGACCGCTGCCATCTGCATGATCGCCGCTGAAATCGGTCGACACATCATCATGAACGTCAGAAACATCGTGAATATCAGAAACATCATGCCCGATTTCGGCCGGCGCATCATGGCCGCTGGCGTCGATTTCTCCGTCAGAAGAACCAATCATGCCGGTAAACATGAGTGCCATGCGAATCACAAAAACGACAGTGCCACTCAGGGCGCAGGTAAGAAAAAACTTTTCCAGCAGCCCAAGACCCATGATGAATTCGAGCAAACCCTTATTTCCTCCAGATTTTTCAGGCCCTTTTCACAAGGCTCCGTACCGATTTTACACCAGTACAGAGATATTGTATAACAGTTTAGAGACTTTATTTAGAAAAGGAAAATCGTGAACAGCACCAACCCCGGAAAGTTTTCCTGGCAATCACGTGATCTGATACTTGCAGCCATTTTCATCATGGCTATGCTCGGCCTTCTCAACAGCGGCCACGGTGGCCTCGAAAATTTTATCGCCGCCACTGATAAACCCTCCAGCGTCTACGGTGATTTCTGCGAATACTATTACCCGGCCGGCAGAATGATCAGCAAACACGCTCAGCCCCTCGGCGGTTACTTCTACACGCCTTCTTTCGCACTTTTTTTACAGCTGTTCGCTTCTGATTCCTTATCTGATGCCAGGTTTCGCTGGCAGATACTGCAGCATCTCAGCATCGCCCTGTTTCTGTTGATGCCGGCGATCCGGCTGGCAAGACGGGGTCGCCGCAAAATCTGGTTCTTTCTCTATATTCTGCTGACATTGCTTTCTTTTCCGCTCTGGCACAACCTCAAGTGGGGCCAGGTCAGCGTGCTGCTGACTTTTTTCTGCCTCGCCGGGCTGGTGTTCTACGAACGCGGGCAGAAATGGCCGGCAGCTGTCGCTTTGAGTCTGGCGACGCTGATCAAGTATTATCCGGGCGTGCTGATACTGTATTTTCTGTTAAACCGCGATTTTCGCTTCATTGCCCGTTATGGTTTATGTCTGCTGATGTTTGGCCTGTGCTTGCCCGCTGTGGTTCTGGGCATGGGCACGACCATCGATTTTTACCGTCTGGTTAGCGCAGAAATGACTTATGCCCTCGACTGGGTCGCCTTCGATCTTAATTCGCAGTTTTTTCCACATGTGGCAGCACGACTTTTCGGCCTTGAACCCGAGGGTGCTGTCCGCGGTATTCTCACTCTGCTGGGCCTCTGTGTTTTTCTCATGGTTCTTTTCAAAATTCACCGGGTTCATAAAGCCGGGCCACATGATCACACTTTTACCGCTTCCGGCCTGCTGCTGACCTTTCCGCTGCTGATCAACACCTCGTGGCCGCACTATTTTGTTTATCTGCCATTCTGCGTGATTCTGCTGTTGCAGAAAGCAGTTACCCCGGGGCAGCGCTGGTGCGTCATCACCGCCGCTTTTCTGCAGAGCATATTTATCTACGCGCTCTCAGGCTATCAGTTCTATTCTGGGCTCGGGTTTCTATTGTTCGCCAACCTGCTTCTGCTCGGCACCTGGTTTTCTGTGCTAAAAGCATCTCCGGGTTCTGCCGCTTAGGCAGAAACCCGGAGGTGTCTGTATAAATCAGGGTTTTAAAAGATTATCTCTTGCAGCTTTTGGCTTCGAGATTTCTCCAGTGACCTTTAACGTGTTTACCGTTCTTGTCATAGTGACCTTTTACGAAGGTCTTGTCTTTTTTGCCACATACGGCTTTTTTAACCGAAGTGCCGGCATCCATTACCTTGTTCTGAACTGCATCGTGAGCTTTGTTACCAACTTTTTTACCAGCTTCGAAACCCTTCTTGAAAGAAGCTTTCATTTTGCTGAGGAAACAGGGTTTGTGCTGACCGCACTGTGAAGCCTGACCAGCCTGTTCGGCCTGACCTGACTGTTCTGACTGACCTGACTGTTCTGACTGACCGGCCTGAGAAGCCTGGCTTGACTGTTCTGACTGCGAAGACTGACCTGACTGATTGGGGTTGCCGGCAAATGAGGGGGCAGCTACCAGAGAGAGGGCGAGAACAGAACTCATGATGACTTTGCGCATGTTAGACACCTTCCTGATTGAACTTATTACTTATTAGATATCGGCGAACAATAATGAATAAATGATGCGCCATTACAAGCAACTTGCATGCCAAATTTTATTATGCTGCGAAAAACCCCTCAAACAAAGGTTTTTTACAGGTCAATGTCCCTTGCCGGAATTTCTGCAATGTCAAATTTCCGGCAGCCGATGCTGAAAAATCACCAGCGGCCCGTACCCTGAACGCTGGTCTGTAATTCCAGTCTACAGGGCAATCGCATAACTTCTGGATTCCGGGTCGACGCCCGGAATGACGAAACCCGGATTGCCTCATGCGCGCGAAGGCGGGAATTCAGCCTAATTATCAATCTAAGGCGTTTTATTGTTTCGGGGGTTTGCGGTGACCGATAACCATGAATTCATATTCGTCGAGGTCTATCGGCCCCCGGCGCCAGTTACCGGCGGTGCCGCCATAAATACGGTCAGCTTTCAAACCAACGCGGTTAACCATTCTGACGATCTCGGGCGGCGTGTAATAGCGCTCGATCGCTTTGACCCCGACTTTTCGACCAGCGAGCTCGACATGCGTCTCAAAGCGGCTCGTCAAAGTCAATAGATCGACATCACCATTCGCCACATCGGCATCTGATATCGACCTGAGCAGGCGAAAAGCACTTAAAAGATTTACCATAAAAGGCTTTTCTGGTTTAAGAGCCTCTGACATGGCGCCAAAAACCGCCATATCCTTGCCCCAGATATCATCGTCATCGGCAAAAAGACACAGCGCTCCTTCACACAATGAATAAACCGCATCAAAAGGCTGCTGTGTCACAAAATCCTGCGCCGGGCAATGTACCCAGTCAACCTGAACTCCGGCTTTTTCAGCGTTTTCCTTTGCCTGCGCCAGCATGCCGGCAGAAATATCGACGCCGGTCACCTGATAACCGCGGCACGCCAGTTCGATCGCATGCCGACCCGTGCCACAGCCCATGTCAAGTATTCTGGCACCGGCTGCAAGCTTCAGTTCCTCGACCATAAAGTCAATTTCAGCAACCGTGTTGCGGGTAAAAACCTCGCGCTCATAAACCGGAGCGATGACGTCAAAAAACTGCTGCCAGTTATTTCCCTGAGCCGGCTGCGGGTTTGGGGTCAGGTTCGGCTTCTGCAGCTGGTTGCCGCTGTAATTTTTTGTCGACATCTTTCTGCTCTCCCTGTTCAAGTTTTCTGAAAAGCTCGAGAAAATCTTTCTTCACCGCCGCCGCCGCATCATAATCTTCGGCAGGCACCTCGATCGCGTTGCGTTCGACAACTTCTTTCATCATGTCGAGGCTTTTCTGCAGCTCTTCTTTCGAAAGCCCGGTCTTGAGACGCTGCAGACTGATAGTTCTTTTCACCTTGCCTTCACCACCGGTAGTTTCGGTATAGCGCTCAAAAATCAGAGCCGTAATCGAACTGATATCTTCGATCGGAACACGCTTTTCGGTCAGACCATAAATCAGCCGGCGCACGACCTGGTCGTTTTCGGCATCGACCGGCAGCCCTTGGCCGGCTTCGCCCGCCATTTTGTTCTGCCGGTAAAAGGCGAGCAGCATTGCCTTGACATGCAGATTGGTTTCGAGCTGGCTGGTAGCATTGGTAAGAAGGTTGACCAGCCCGATTTTGCCAGACCTGATTTCTTTGGCGGCCTCCGCGGCAGCCTGGTTGATTTCGGCCCGGTCAGCATCGCTGAATGCCATCTGCGTAACCTTTTCGATACTCTTTTCGAGGCCTTCGGCGGCGAATTCGCGGCCGGATTCATGGAGAAAATTCACGCCATAATAGCCGCCAACCACGACAGCGACTATGATCAGAAAGCAACCAAGCCCGAAACACCCACAGCAGGTCTTTTTATTCATACCAATGTCCTCAATTCATGATTATGAACAGCTCTATCTAAATAAAACATCATTGCTTAAGGCTCTCAACCTCTTCGACCGGAACCATTTTATAAACCTGATCGTTCTCGCGTACCAGGCCCGAAAGTCTGACCCCGACCAGAGAACCTCTTGCCGCCTGCTGCACCGGTTTAAAGGCTTCTTCGATAGATTCAGCCTTCAGATTGATCACACCGGTTGCCGAACCCTGAAACATCAGCTCGTCACCGGCGGAAAAACCGGCGCCCTCAACTTTGATCTCGGCCACCATGACCTTTTTGAAAAAATTGGTCACCACTCCGACATGCACCTTGCGATGCGTGGCTTTTGAACCGTTGCCGCCGGTCCATTCGGTAATCTGACGACCAAAGAAAAAGCCATCAGAAAAGCCGCGGTGGAAAACCGCATCGAGACGCGCCATCAGTTCCTGCTTCAAACCAGCCAGCTGCTGTGCGAAATCTGCAGCCTCACGCTGCCCGTAATAAAAGTCGATAAACCGGCGATAACAGGCGGTAACTTCACTGACATATTCAGGGCTGCGGCCACGACCCTCGATTTTGAGGCTGTCGACACCGGCCGCGAGTATCTGATCGAGAAAAGGCAGAGTGCAGAGGTCTTTCGGGCTCATGACGTAGTCCTGCCCAAGCGTGAATTCTTTGCCATCACGAACGTCTTTTATCAGATATTCTCTGCGGCATGGCTGCCGGCATTCACCCCGGTTGGCCGAAGCATCGAAATGAAACTGTGACATGAAGCAACGACCGCTGACCGAAACGCACATGGCCCCATGCGCGAACACTTCGAGTTCAATTTTATCGGCATCGTCACCAAGAGCTTCTTGCAGACGGCGGCGTATCGATATGATCTCTTCAAGTGTACATTCTCTGGCGAGAACAAAACGCCTGATACCAAACTGGTGATAGAGAAACAGCAACGAAGCCGAGTTGGCAACTGACATCTGGGTCGAGATGAAAGGCGCAATATGGTAGCGCAGCGCCAGTTCAAGAATGGCAAAATCCCAGCAGATCACCGCATCGATCCCAGCTGCGGCGGCAGCCTTTACCAGAGTTTCGGCCAGGGGTATTTCACGATCGTAAATGATCGTATTCAGCGCAATGTAGGCCCTGGCACCGGCAGCATGGCAGACTTTCGCGATTTCGGGCAGATCTTCGACTGCAAAGTTTCTGGCGCTGGCACGCATATTCATCGAAACCACGCCAAAATAAACTGCATCGGCGCCGGCATCCAGTGCCGCCCGCAGGCTTGTCATATCGCCCGCAGGCGCCATCAGTTCTGGTTTATGTCTGTTGTCGTTAATTGATTTCTGCATTGCTTAAAGACTATCACGACCTGCTGTTTTTTTCACCCCTCAGCTGAGGTTGGCTTTTTTTTGTTCTTCAGAGTATAATCTCTCGCAAAAGCTGTAAAAAATCAGCACTGGAGACGTGAAATGATCCGAACAGAACTGCAGAAACAAGTGTCGGAACTGATTGTTCAGGCGCTTTCAGACGAAAGCGTTAATCTGGCCGAGCCGATGAGCGACTTCGAAATTCAGGTATTTTCAGCCACTATCGACCGCCTGGTAAGTGACGAAACGCTTCCCGAAACTTCTGAGCTGGTTATCGAGCCACGTCGCATCATAACCATGCTGCAGACCAGAAAACTGCCGGAAGAAACCGTTCTGCAGGCCAGAAAAACTCTGCGCCGCTTTCGTGAAGTGATCATCAATCTTTCGTCAGAACCGGAAATAAGGATAGTTAACTGATTATGCCGCCCGCAGTCAGATCACAGAATCTGTCGATCATGATGACCGACATTCAGGGTTATTCTGCCGCTGTGGCAGAAGCCAGCCGTGAAGATGTCGTCAATCTTATCAGACGCCACAACCGGCTGATGCGGCCGGTCATCGAATTCTATCGCGGCACCATCGTCAAATCGATCGGCGATGCTTTTCTCTGCACGTTTCCGAGTGCTACCGATGCGGTAATCTGCGCCATCATCATTCAACTGCTGCTGAAAGAATACAATCAGCGCATGACCGAAAAAGCCAACAATCTCAACCTCAGGGTCGTCATCAACTCAGGCGACGTAACTCTTGAAGGCGGCGACATCTTCGGCAACGCCGTCAATATCACGGCCCGCATGGAAGCCCTTGACTGCTTTCCGGGCGGTTCGATCGGCATCAGCGAGTCAACCAACCTGCTGATGGATCGCACCGAAATCGTCGCCGAAAAAATCGGGCCGAAACAGCTCAAAGGCGTACCCGAACCGGTTAACGTCTACAAGGTTCCCCTCGAAAAGCAGAAATTGAACAAACTGCCGGTGCAACTGCTGTCACTTGTCGAAAAAGTCATCAACGCCAAAGACCTCGATTCCGACTCGCACGACGCCAATGCAAAATTCAATGAATGGGCGCAGTCGATCGGTTCTTTTCTGACGCAGACCAACTGGGGCGACAACATCAACAAGGCCTCGAAACAGATTGGTGACAACTTCAACAAAGCCACGAAGCAGATCGGCAACCTGCAGAACTCACTTGCGAAAACCTTCGGACAAAAAACCGTTCTCGAAAGAAAACAGAATTTCAACGACGCGGCGGTCAAATCAAGATTTAAAAGCGGCATCATCGATCTGGTAATCCTGCTGCTCATCTCTCTTTCGCTGCGCGGGCTCTGGTGGCCTGTACAGAGAATCGTCTACGGCCCGACGACGGTCAGCCAGTACAGCGACATAAAGACCAACCATTCAAACTGGGAAATGGAATTCGTCGACGGCAAATCTCACTATGTAAGGGGCCTTGGCGTCGCAGAATGGATCATCGAAAAGAATATCTACTACCCGTTCATCCTCTGGTGGTTGTATTTCGCCCTGTTCTGGAAACTTAAGCAGGCAAGTCCGGGGCAGATTGCCTCGGGCAACGCCGTAGTTACCGAAGACGGCGAAACCAGTCTGCCAATACTTCTGGTATGCAAGCGCAGCGCCTTATACATACTTTCTACTCTAAGCATCGTCGGCAATCTGGCAATTTTCTTCGGCGAAAAGAAAACCCTGCATGACAAACTATGCTCGACCAGAGTAGTTGAATAACTGCATATTTTTTGTAACACAAAACACATCAGGCAGTCTGTGACCGGCAGACTGCCTGATGTGTTTTACCGGCACAGTTGCACCTTGCCCGCATGCCCCTGTTAGCATATTTTCAAAGCAGGTTATATCGCTGTTCATAACTGACAGTTGAAGAACAAAACGGCGTTGTCATCGCCATACCTGCAATGACAGACTTTGCAAAAACTTTTTCGTTGCTGCCAGTGGCAGCAATTTTTCTTTTAGCCCGATTGTGCCTGGTCAGCCACCCAGGGCAGATGACTTGACATAAGGGCACAAAAGTAGCAATCTGAAGCTTAACAACTCAAAAAAACGGAGATTACTTCATGTTCGCTTCGGGAAAAACCGGTCTTGTTATTGCTGTTCCGTTACTGATCGTCTTGATCATCATCATAACCGCAGGCGTTGCCAGAGCCCAGACCGCCAAAGCGCCCGAATCAGAAAAAATAAATGTTTTTGCTGTCGTTTCGAATGAAATCGAGACCGCCTGCCGTGAAGCTGCAACCACCCTGATGCAGGAAGAAGCGCTCGAATCGTTTCCGCTGCGTGGCTATCAGATTCACTGCACACTTTATATGACCCAGTATCCGGTCGGCAGCCTCGAAAAGGTCGCCTCGATCGTTGCTGAAATCGCCAGCAATACCAAAGCTTTCGATATTCAGAGCACCGGCCTCGAAATTACCTCAGGCAGCTGGTTTTTTCTGAACCTTGACCGCAACCGCAATCTGCAGACTTTTTGTGATGCCGTCGTCGAAAAACTGGCGCCGCTGCGCTCACCTTCAGATTTCGTGCCCGAATGGGCCAAGGATAACCCGGCAAAGGTTGAATGTATCACCAAGTATGGCAGCCCGAACGTCTATGGCGAATTCAACCCGCATCTTACCCTGCTGGCAAAATCTGACGAAGCCAAGCTGAAAAGCTTTCTCGAAAGGCATTCCAACAGCAGTTTCGCCAAACCCGCGGCTGGCAGAATCGTCGCCATCGGTCTCGGCATTGCCGATCGCGATGGTCAGATCAAGGACCCGTTCAAGGTGATACCTCTGCAGCCGGCCGCCGACGAAAAATAACCCCCAGAAACCTCACGGCTCCGCCGTTTCAGGCTTGTCAACCGCCTGAATAACGGCGGAGTCTGTTTTATGCAGACGACCGGCTGCCAGTGACAAGGCCATTCTTGCGGTCAGCAGCTCGTTTTCATCTCTGACAAGCTGGGCTCTTACATTGAACAGAGCGGCTTGAGCGTCGAGAAGATCATTCACCGTGCCTTTACCCTGTTCGTAATTCAGAGTCTGAATGCGATAAGCTTCTTCTGCAAGTTCAAGGGCGCGGCGGCTGCGTTTTGAACGGGCAATGGCCGTTCTTGCCGCCGATATGCCGGTACGAATCTGTTCGGCAACACGCAATTCGGCTTCAGAAAGCAACTGTTTCGCCTTCGCTTCGGCCGCGAGAGCCTGGCGGCGCCGACCGGCAGCAGCACCGCCGTCAGTCAGCTGCCAGCTGAATTCGATGCCGACGAAGCCATTGTTCAGAGTTCTTCCCTCATCGTTACCAAAACTGTTACCGGCTGCCAGCAGATTCAATACCGGCTGCCGGCCGGTATCCGAAGCCTGAACCGCCCGCCCGGCCCCCGCAACTTTCAAACGACCGGCGATCAGATCTGAACGCTGCTGCAACGCCAGCTGCAGCAGTTCGTCTTCTGTCAGATCGGTAATCACGGCATAAGTATCGATCCCTTCCGAAGCCACTTTTTCGGGTGGCTTCGCCAGGCCGCAGATACGGGCCAGACGGGCAAGATTGGCGACCAGACCGTGACGAACCGTTTCCTGCTGCGCCAGGGTTTCCTGCTCACGCACTTCAAGACGCAAAACATCGACATTGGCAACACGGCCAACTTCTTTCAATTTGCGCATACGAGCCAGGGCGGCGTTGACATCCGCAATATTTCTTTCGACCGCTTCGGTGACTGCCTGCTGGCTTATCACCTCGAGAAATGCCGACAGCACGGCAAATATTGTTTCCTGCTCGATTCGGGCTTTCTGATGTTTTCTTGCATTTTTCTCAAAGCGGGCCGCGTCAAGGGCCGATCTTGCCCGGCCGGCATCCCAGAGCAGCTGGCGCAACTGCAGTTGTGTCTCACTGAGATTCTCATCAAAAAACTGTGGCGCGCCTGGAATTGCCCCGAGCACTCCCGGGCGCTTCTGATCCCAGTGGCGGGCGACCGCCCCCAGCCGCACCGAGGGCTGCAGTGCTGCTGCAGCCTGTTTCATCTGCCCATCCGCGGCCTCGATCTCGGTTTCTGACATCAGCATGACGGGCGCTGAAGCCAGCGCGCTCTGCAGACATTCGTCGACGGTTATTCCCTCAGCCTGCGCTGTTGCAGAAAAAAGCAGGGCAATCAGAATCACAGTCGCAGTTTTGCCGACAGCCGTGAGCCGCAGCCCCGACCATCGATCGGCTAAACTCATGATCAGATCGTAAAGAACCGGAATCATTACCATGGTCATCACCGTTCCGACCAGCAGACCTGCCGAAGCAACCACTCCCAGCGGCGACATGCGTTCAAGGCCGACGGCCTGTTCGAGAATCAGCGGAATCAGACCGAGAATCGTCGACATCGTGGTTATGAGAATCGGCCTGAATCTGGTTCTGACGGCGTCTTCAAGTGCCTGACGACGTTCAAGCCCGTTTTTTACTGCGTTGTCGATAAAATCTATCAGAATGATCGCGTTGTTCACAATCGTTCCTCCAAGTAGAATTATGCCCATCATTGCCGGCATACACATTGGTTTATCGAAAACCAGCAGACCCCAGAGAGCACCGATAAGGGAAAGCGGAATGGTGACCATTACCAGAAACGGCCGCCACCAGTTTTCGAACAACAGATAAAGAACGATATACAGCATCATCAGCCCAAGACCGAGAACTTTGCCAAGCCGCTGCCCGGTTTCGGCAATGTCGGCCATCGTTCCTGACAGCTCGGCCCGATAGCCTTCGGGCAGTGGCGAACTGGCGAGAATTTCCGAGACATCTCCTGCAACCACAGACAATGGCCGGATCGAGTTAAGACCAGTAATATTGATTGTCTCGGAGAGATTTTCTCTGGTCACCAGAGTTGGCTGCAGAACCTGTTTTGATGTGCCAAGCGAACCCAGAAACAGTTCGCCCGCCGGGCCCGGAATCACCAGGTCGTCGACCCGTTTCTGCCAGCGACTGCCGGCTTCGCCCAGTTCAGCACGAATCGCAAGATCGACAAGCCCTTTCATTTTAAGTGCGCCGGGAATTCTGCCGGAGAATGTCAGACCGAGAAATTCGCCAAGTTCGACCGGCGTCAGCTGATAGCGCCCGGCAATGCTCAAATCAGGCGTAAAGTGGGTCTCGGGTTTGCTTCTGGCCCAGGTAAAACGCAGATCCTGCAGACCATCGATTCTGCGCAGTTTTGCATCGAGACTTTCAGCAAGCTGATAAAGGATATCAGGATCGCGACCGCTGATCATCACGTCAATCGGGGCACGAGTCGTCGCCATTGGCGTGGCACCGAACTCAGAAACCGAAAACGAAACCAGCTCCGGAATCTGATGCAGCCTGGCCCGCCAGTCACGCGTTATTTCCCAGATCGTCTGCGAGCGTCGATCTCTCGTGGTCAGGCGCACCTGTATATCAACCTGCTGCAGCAACTGCCCGCCGGCACCAAAACTTACCTGCCCTGGTTCAGAACCAGCTACTGTTGAAATATTCAGCACATGCGGATTTTCGCCAATAATTTTTTCGATTTTTTCGATACTTTTCTCGACTTCAGCGACAGTCATCGACGGTGGCAGATCAGCTTTGACAATGATCATGCCGGTATCCATCGGCGGCATCAGTTCGCGACCAATCAGAGGGAGCACCGTGCGTGCACTCAAAGCCAGAACGACAAATGAAACGATAAGCAGCGGCACCCGCGCCTTGAGAGCAAGATGCAACAGACTCAGATAGATATTGACCGACGCATCGAGCAGACGATTGATGATTGAAAAGAAAAAACCGGCCTTCTGATCATCTTCTGAACCTTCAAGCTTTTCGACTCTGACATGCATATCGATCAGCAGCTTCTTGAGAAGAATCGGAACAATCGTAACCGCTGCGAAGAAAGAACCGACAAGAGTCGCTGAAATGGTCATGGTCAGTGGGCGAAGCACCTGCTGAACGTAACCGCCGACAAACATGATCGGAATCATGACAACAACAGTGGTCAACATGCCGCCCCAGATCGAGAACACCACTTCTTCTGTACCGGCAACCACCTTTGCGAGGTCCGCTTCACCGTTTTCGAGGTGACGGTAAACGTTTTCGACAACGACTATCGACGCGTCAACCACCATTCCGACCGCGATAATCAGACCAGAAAGCGTTACCATATTGAGTGTGAAAGGGGTGAAATAGAGAAAAGCGAAGGCCGAGAGAAACGACAGAGGAATCGAAACACCGACGACAACCGATGCCCGCAGGTTCTGCAGCAGCACGAAAACGATCAGCATCGTCAGCCAGACCGCCGAAAACAGAGAATTCTTCATGCCACTGACATTGACCGATATTATTGGTTCCTGATCGGTGGTAATGGCAAAATCGATCTCAGGGTAGCGTTTCTGCAGCTCGGGCAGGTATTTTTTTATACTGCCGATGCCATCGACGGCAAAGCCGTCTTCAGGCTTGAGAACGTTCAATGCTATGGCGGCAGAACCATTACCGTGATAAATACTGCGCGGCGTCTTGATTCCAAGAGTAACCGACGCAACATCTGCAAGAGTGATGATTCCGCCATTCTGCACTCTGATCGGCAGGTCGGCAAGCTGCTCCGGAGTTCGTGCTTCGTAAAGTGTTTTTACCAGAGATTCACGCCCGCCATTTTCAAGATAACCGCCTGGCAGAGAAGTATTCTGGGCACCGATCGCCTTAAGTACCTGTGCCGGGGCAATTTTGAACTGACGCAGTTTTTCAAGGTCCATACGCACAAGTATTTCAGGTTCATTGGCACCAAAAACGTCGATTCTGCCGATGCCACGCAGCCGCAGCAGATCTTCCTTTATATCGTTTTCAGCGAGAATACGAATCGCTTTCAGATCGAGCGAAGATCCATGGGCAGGTTTCAGAGCCAGGGTAACGACCGGCCGGTTGGCGTCGGTTATGCGAAAAAACTGGGTTGGCTGAGTGCCGGGCGGAAAACTGCGGGTAACGCGATTAACCGCATTGATTACGTCGGTCATGGCCTGCGACATGTCGGTACCGTAGTCAAACTGGGCATTTACCGACGAAACTTCGTCACGCGAGGTAGAAACGACTCTGACAATACCTTTGAGACCCTTCAGCTCACGGTCGACCAGAGTGGTGACGCGCCGGCTGACATCATCGGCCGAGGCACCGCGCACCACCGTCATGGCGACGACCTGCGGCGGCATGGTATCAGGAAAAAGGTCGACCGGCATGAAATTATAGGAAACGATGCCGATGGCGCCGATCAGCAGCCAGAATGCGATCGACCATGCCGGTTTCTTTATTACCGCATTAATGATGTTCATTTGACCACCTCGATGGCAAAAGAGGCCGGCAGTCTTATATTTTCAAGATACGAACCGACGGCAAGAACTGTCTTTGCTGGTATTTCAGCGGCATTTACCAGCGCCATTCCGCTATCGCCATCGAGAACAGGCGCAACCGAAGTTCGCACCGCAATGCCATCTTTCACGACATAAACAAAAAAACGCTCTGATCGTGAAAAATCGACGAATCTGGCTTCTTCAGGAATTACCGTTCCTTCGCCGCGTTCGACGACAATACGAACCGGCACCTGCATGTCATAAACCAGCCCCTGGCAAAGAGTCGTGGTCTCAGCCTCGACGGTCACCTGTCTTAATTCGTTCAGCACCGGAAACACCCTGCTGACATTAAAGCTGGCTGACGCGTTCTCACGCAGCGATACCGGCTGGCCTGGCCCGATTCTGGCGGCGGCTTCCTGCGGCACCTGCATGATCAGGCGGGTTTTTGTCGTGTCTTCGATATTATAAACTGCCGCGCCGGGCAGAACTCGGTTGCCCTCTTCCTGGAGCCTGGCGGAAATTATGCCGTCGACCGGTGAAGTGAGCTCTGTATAGTCACGCCTCACCTGCCAGAGCAGCACGTCTTTTTCGCTCGCAGTTTTCTGCGAAAGAACTGCATCGACCTGTGACTTTTGTGATTGAATCTGGGATTTCAACGAAGTGAGACGGCTTTGTGCCTCTGCATGACGGTTTTTTGTATTCTCGAAAGCAGTCTGGGCAATGGCACCAGCCTGGTAAAGCTCTTCGTCTCTTTTCATTTCACCGGTCCAGAATTCAAAATTAGTCTGCGCCGCAGCGAGCTGGCTGGTCAGCACCTGCAGGCCAGCAGCCGTTGCGGCTGCCTGATTCGAAGCCGACTGATTGCGTGCCTTCGCTGCCTGCAGCTGGGCTTCCTGCTCACGACTGTCGATAATGCCAATAACCTGCCCGGCCTTCACCCGATCACCTTCACGCAATGGCAGACTGAGAATTTTTCCGCCGGTTTCGGCCTTGATCTGCACGGTTGCAGCGCTTTTTACGGTTGCCAGTGCCGAAATTGTCTTCTCGACCAGCCCGGTTTCAACCGTAATAATTCTGGCAGCCAGAGGCCGCGATTCCATAGGCCGGGCCATGGCCAGTCTGCTGCGGATTTTCAACAGACCGATGCCGGCGAGCGCGACAATTGCGACAGCAATTACAACGATGATGAGGTAATAGATTTTTGAAGTTTTTACGCCCTGGTTCATTTTTGCGCTCCTTTCAGCTCGATCAGCCCGACAAAAAATTCCATCAGAGAAGAGGCATGCTCAGCCAGACCATCGATTTTTCGCTGCAGGGTCCATTTGATGACGGTTGTCTGAATAAGACCCACGATACATGCAACCGAAGAATTCACATCAGTTTCAGGCTTGAATTCACGGTTTTCGACGCCCTGTCTGACAATAGTCACGACCGTTTCCTGCAAGAAGCCAAGGCTGCTGCGCAATTTTTCGAACAGCTGGCAATTTTCGGGGCGGATGGCTTCGGAGAAAAACAGAATCGGGTTCAACTGTCGAATAACCAGATGATGCAGGTGAATTTCGGCAAGTTTACGCAACTTGAGGCGGGCCGGAATGTTTTCTTTCAGCAGGTCTTCGAGTGCTTCGCGCCACGGAATGAAAAGCGAGTCGAGAAGCCCGAGCAGCAGGTCTTCTTTACTTTTAAAATGGCGATAGATAGCCGCTTCACTTATGCCGATACGGTTGGCAACAGTTCTGACGGTGAAGTTACTGAAACCTTCGTTAAATATCAGGTCACGGGTTACCGCAATTATTTCAGTCTGACGGGCCTCGCCGGTTTTTCGCGCCATATTATTTCACCTCAGTTTAAGTTAGTTATCGTTAACTAGCTTAAACTGAGGTGAAAAATTTGTCAAGCTTCAGTTTTTTGCCTGGTCAGCCGGCATCATGTTTAAAAAGCTCTGCTTCGCGGCCTGAGAGTTGATAGAACCAGGTGGCAACGGCGAGAATACCGAGCCCCTGTACCAGACAGACGCGGTCTGGCGACAGCAGGTCGCCAAGATAGCCAAACACCAGATAGGCAATCGGAAAAGAAAACCCGATGATTGCCTGCATGGCGGCAAAGAATCGCCCTTTGATTTCGTCAGCCACAACCCTTTGAAACAGGGTTATGAACTTAACATTGTTAATGCCCAGTGAAATGCCGGCAAAAAACAGAGCCGCACCAAATGCCACCGAGCTGGCAAAAAAACCGGGAATGAACATGCAGACACCAAAAACCAGCATACTGGCGGCGCCCATGCGTATGGTGCGCCGCCCTGATTTGAACAGAGCGGCGGCAAAAGTACCGAGAAGGATACCGATCCAGAGAGAAGCTTCAAGAAAGCCGAGAGTTCTGGCCTCGGCCAGCAGAACTTTTTTAACATACAGCGGAATCACGATAAGAACTGGTGTAGCAAAAAAATTAACCAGGCCAAAACCGGTCAAAAGTGATTTAAGCAAGGGAAATTTCTGCCAGTCGATGTTTTCGCTGCTCTCCACAGCAGGTGTTTTAGAAATTTCGTCAGGCGATTCCTGAGCAGAATCATCGCTTTTCTCTTTTGCAGAAGCATTTTCCGGCAGCCGTTCTTCGGGGAATTTTATTGTCAGCTCGATCATCGCCGAAATGAAATAGTTCAATGCTGTCAGTGAAATCAACAGTGGAATTCCGAGCCAGCCGATCAGCATGGCACCTAGAACCGATCCGCCAAAACTGGCAAGATATTGCGTTGAGGCCTGAAAAGCGACCGCCTGCTCGATTGCTTCTTCGTCAACCAGCGATGGCAGGCACTTGGTAACTGCCGGATTGAAAAAGCCTTCGGCAGTGGCGAGCAGAAAACTCATCAGAAAGGCAACCTTCAGGTCGAGATTCCCGGTGTACAAAGTCCAGCCGATGCCGGCAAGCAGAAGGGTAGAGGCAAGATCGCAGCTGACCAGCATTCGCCTGGCAGGCATGCGGTCTACGACCCTTCCGATCAGGTTGCAGAAAAGCAGTGATGGCAGAGCGCCGGCGACCATGAAAGCGCCAAGAGCAAAGCCGCCGTGCACTGGGTTTTCGTTGAGAATCCACCAGATAATTGCAATCTGATAGATCTTGTTACCTGCCTGACTGGTTACCTGCCCAAGCCAAAGTCTGAAAAACTGCGGATAGCGTAAAAAAAACAGTGTGTGTCCGGCCTGCATTAATGAAACCGCCAATCAGGATAGCCAGTTCGCTGACTTCGCGTTAATGATATAGAAATCAAAAGGCTTTTTCAACCCTGAGATTCAGGGCTGGCTGGCTGATCTTTCTGCAGAGCCTTTTTTGAAATCCACCAGATAAACGGCAGAATCAGCAGAGCCGGCAGGAACAGCAGCAGTTCTACCATATCAAAAGAGGTAAAAAGCGGCCGGGCCTGCGAAATTTCGGCAAAATGCTCATTGTAAAAGGAGCCGTTGACATCGGGACCGTGATAGGCACAATAGACTATGCCGCCGTGACGCAGATCGCCAAATGATTTAAAAGTGCAGTTACCGGTAGACTTGAGGGGCATCGGCCGCAGATAAGGCTCCAACGGTGATTTCTGATCGTAGAGAAGCCGATCATCGAGACTGGAAAAAGGCAATTCACCCTTGTCGGCAATCATTCGTTCAAGTGCTTTGTCAATGCGGCGCTGCATTTTATAGCAGTTGAAATACGAGGGTTCGAGACGAAGACCAGCGAAAAAGTGAAATCTGGAACGGATTTCGCGATAAATATTTTTCAGATTGATCGCATCGATTTCTTTGAAAAATGGCGGGTAAAGGATTTCGGCCGGAATCGCTGCATCGCTGGCGACTGACTGCTGATATGGCGTCAGGTCGAATTCCTGTGCCAAAGGTGCCGAGTGGCCCGTGATGGCCGGTATCAGCGTCAGCATTACCAGAAAAAGTGCCAGAGCTGCAGTCCGCAAATTATGCATCGACAAAAGCCTTTAGCCAGAGTTTCCAAGAATATAACAGATACCGGGCAAAAAATGCTAGAATCATGGCGGAAGTTAACGAAAGGCAATAGGACCATGCATAAAATCCAGCTGCCAGGCAGATGCTGGTGGGTTGTTCAAGACCGGTTTCTCGCGGGCGGTTACCCGTATAACCCGGGAATCGATGATGCTGATGATTTCCTGCGCCGACTTCTGGCGACCGGCATTGACACGTTTGTCGATCTGACCGAAGAAGATGAGTTGCCTCATTACCAGGCAATTATAAAGAATATTACCGATAAAAACATCGGTTATCGGCGTTTCGAGATCAGAGACTATTCAATACCTGATCTGGCAACGATGCAGGCAATTGTACAGCATCTTAATGATCTTCTGATCGCTGGCCACACAATCTATCTTCACTGCCGCGGTGGTGTGGGCCGCACCGGCACTGTGGTCGGCTGCTGGCTCTGCTCGCAGGGGAAATCTGGCGAAGAGGCTCTTGCAGAAGTGGCCAGGCTTTTTGCAGCCAGCAATGCTGCCAGATTCATGCGCAGCCCGGAAACTGACGAGCAGCGACAGCTTGTTGTTTCTTATGCGCTCAACTGCCGTTGATAAAGCTTCAGAATCTGTTCAAAAATCATTCTGATGCGCTTGCGGGCGTCGTCGATACCGGCCAGATCAAATTTTTCGGCAAACGATTTAAGGCGTTCAGCCTCGATAGTGAGAAGGTTGCATGAATGCTTCAGAGCCAAAGCTTTCAAAGATTCGGCAAGCTGTGAAATATTTTCAATTGCCACTGCACCTTCAAACTCTTTCAATGCCGGCATATATTCTCTGCTGATGCTTTCAACGAGCCTCCATGGGTCGCTCAACTGTTCGAAGGACTCGGCCGACATCATAACCTGGCCGGTTTCGTTCTTAGGCTCTTCTCTGACTCTGTGTTTGAGATGTTTTGCAGCCTCGGCGAACAAACGCAGAAGGCTTACCGGTTTATAAATAAAACCATCGAACAGTTCAGTCAGTTCTCGATGCTCACGGGCACTGGCAGAAGCTGTAACCGCAACCACCGGCACCCCTGCGAGCGCCGGAATTGCCCGCAGTTCTTTCACTGCCGCAACCCCATCTTTTCTTGGCATTCTGATATCCATGAGAATCAGCTCCGGCTGCTCTTTAACAGCCAGCTGAACCGCCTCTTCACCGTCTGCAGCACAAACGACCTGCAACCCTGAACTGCGCATCGCCTCGGCCATCAGCTCGCGATTTGAGGCAGTATCGTCGGCAACGAGAATTTTCTGGCCATCAAAACGGTAATGCTGTCTCTCAAGGCCGGGCAAAGCCGAACCGGTATCTGAAGCGGCTATTTTCACGTCACGCAGCAGAATCTCAAAACGGCTGCCACACTGAATTTCGCTTTTTACCTTGATTTTCCCGCCCATGAGTTCGACGAGATGCCGGCAGATTGCCAGACCCAGGCCAGCGCCATTCCCGTAGCTTTTCTGGAATGAATTTTTCTGACTGAATGGATTGAAAATATCGGCAAGATCGTCTGAATGGATACCCTGGCCGGTATCATGCACCGAAATATTCAGGTCGACAGACTGCTGTGGCTTGAATGTCGCCGAAACTGAAAGGCTAACACTCCCACTGGCGGTGTAGCGAAAAGAATTACTCAATAGGTTCGTAATAACCTGCCTGATCCTGAATTCATCTAGAATCAGAGTCGGTGGCACATTGTCAGCCACTCTTACCTTAAAATCAAGATTGCGCTTTTCGGCATCGGCAATATAACTCTGCCTGATATCGGCAATCAGGTCATTAATTCGGACCGGCTCAAGAACAAGTTCGACTTTTCCGGCCTCGAGGCGACTCAGATCGAGCATGCTGTTCAGAATATTGATAAGGCTTCGACTCGAAGAAAGAATCGAATTCATAAAATGCTGCCCTTTGGCATTTTCGATCATTGGCAGCAGAAGTTCACTGAAACCAATTATGGCATTGAGCGGAGTTCTGACTTCGTGGCTGACACCGGCAAAAAACTCGGATTTCTGGCGGCTTTCCGCTTTGGCAGCCTCAACCGCTCTGGTCAGCCTCAACTCAGCTTCTTTCTGCGAGGTAATGTCAAAGAAAACACCGTTAATGAGACCCTGACGACCACCTGACAGCATCTCTGAACGCACCGCCGAGACGGCAAGCCATCTGATGTCTATCCTTTTTGTTTCGTCAACTTTGCAGATTCTGAAGTCGAGCGGGCCGTGATCATTTCCCTGAATGTTTTCACCACGTCTGAGACGATCGATGCCACTGCCAAAGCGCGCAAGATCTTCGGGGTGAACCAGCCGCTGCAGATTTTTTAAAGAGGTGACCTCGGTCACACCCGACCCAAGCAGCTCATTGAGAGCACCCTTTAAATGCATCCGTCCATTTACGGGGTCAAGCTGCCACAATACCAGCCCGGAAGCTTCAAGGCCCTGACGCAGAAACTCTTCGTTACTGCGCAGCTGCTCGTCCAGCTGTTTTCTTTCGCTTATATCGATAAGTCCGCCCTCACAATACTGCACGTTATGATCTGAAAACAGGCGCCCGAAAAGCGCGCCCCAGAAAACAGTACCGTCAGCCCGGCGCAGGCGAAGCTCGAAATTGCCGACCTGGTCGCGTTTTTTAACCTCATCGAGAAAAAATGCCCGCTCACCAGAATTGAAAAATACGTCGCGACTGATGCTCTGAATCTTTTCGATAGCTTCTTCAGGCGATTTATAGCCAAGAATGCTGGCCATAGAATGATTCATGTAATAATATCGATCGTTGTTGCAGACACAGCGCCAGATACCGATAGGACTGTTCTCATAGATCATCCTGAAACTTTCTGCCTGACTCTTCAACTGAAATTCGCGCTGCCGCATCTGGCTGACATCTTTGAGTATGCCGCGAATCTGAAGCTGGCCATCGACAGTCTGCCAGTCAATGATCATTCTGACCCAGGTCTCTTCGGTCGTTCCGCTGAATTCTTCTTTAGGATTGTACAATTTCAAATCCATCTCATGACGACCGGAATCTTCTTTACGAAAACGATCTTTGAGGTCATACCAGGCCTGTTTGCATTCACCTCTTGAATCAGGGCATACCATTGTAAATAATTCCTGAGATGACCTGACCAGTGAAACATCAAAATTCAGTGCTTCGGGGAAACGACCGGAAAATTCAAAAGCATCGGTCGTCAGCTCATATTTAAAACAGACGATCCCGGCCTGCATGCTGAAATTATGCACCAGCATGGCCTCTTCTGCGCGTTTTTTTGCAAGTTCATTAAAAATACTGCAGGTTTCACCGATTTCATCATTTTCAATCACCCCGACAAACCCGGCATTGTTGCCGTCGATCATTTCAAGAATTGCGTGCCTGAGACTCTGCAAAGGTCTGATTACCATGCTGTCAAAGGCAAAAAATGTTCCGACAATAGAAAAAACGAGCAGAGCCGACAAAATCAGCAACTGATAGAACATAAAGCTGTCGATCAAACTAACAAAAGGCCCGGGGTTAATCTTAAGAGCAACGACCCATACTTCTTCGACTTTTGCAGAATTTTCCTGGACAATCAGCGGCACCCTGACTTCTGAAAACGCCGGCGACGCCAATCCTTGTGAAAATGATGCGACCGCCTGGCCACTGCCGTCATAAACCACTATTTCTGATAGATCCAGTTGCTCAGAAACCTTTTCAAGATACGAAGACGCTTCCTGGAAATTTTTGCTGAGAATCGCCATGCGGAGATATTCTCCGTGGCGGGCAAAACGTTCAAGAACGTGCTCCTGCTGGTGATAGGCATAGCTTTTATGAGAAAACCAGACGAGCGAAAAAGTTAAAAGGCCCACCAGCAAAAACGCTGCCGGCAAATACCACGAAATAAAGCGCAGCTTAAAAGAGCGAAAAACCCTTGTGTTTTCGCCCTTGCCAGATGCCGAAAGTATGGATTTCTGCCTCTGCATATATTTGGGCTCGGTAAGACAAGCCCCCTCTCTTAAGACTAACCAATTCTCTTCTCTGATTTTTATCTATCTCTGATTTCATTATAAGGGAAAAATGCCCGGGTGTCACAAAATTTCAGCGGGGGGCGGGCAGCTCGATTTTAGTCGGTTTATCGGTAAAAGGCCGATAAAGAATGATCACCCGACCGATGGTTCTGACAAGAGCCGCATCAGTAGAGTCAAGAATTTCATCAACCACTTCTTCGACATCGACTGGTGAAGTATCAAGAAGCTTGATTTTGATAAGTTCGTGTGAATTGAAGGCCTCGATAACGCTGCTGACGATCTTTGCCTCAAGTCCCTGCTTGCCGATTCTGATAATGGCATCCATGGGATTGGCAAGGGCTTCAAGGTGCTTTCTCTGGTTTGATGACAGTTTCACGTTTTTGCTCCGGTCGTGGTTAAATTTCCGCTGATTATAGCATGCCCTGTTTTGCGCGTGCATCGACAATTTTCGCGATTTCCTGAGGCGAGTCGACTCTGAAGCCATTTATTCCGAAGCGGATGGCCGCATCGATATTGGCCTGACTGTCGTCAAAAAAGAGGATATCTGAAGCAGAACAGCCCAGTTTTTCAGTTACAGCGGCAAAAATCTGCTGATCGGGCTTGATCATGCGAAGTTCATAAGAAAAAAAGAGGTCAGCAAAGGGAGCAAAAATTCTGCTCACCTGCTTAAGGTGGTCGATATGAAGATAGTTGGTATTCGACAGCATCGCCAGACGGCCACAGCCGGCAAGGTGGTCGAGGATTTCGTAACAGCCGGCTTTAACCGGACCGATAATACCGGTAAATTCACTTTCAAATTTATCAAATGGCACTTTTACATTGGCCTCTTTGCAGAAAAGCTGATAAAAAGTCTGAAAGTCGATGTTGCCGGCTTCAAATTCCCGCACAGATTTCAGGTTCAGCCATCTCGCTTTGAGTTCATCGGCGGCCATATCTTTTCCGAACAGACCTCTGGCGTGTTCAACCCAGTGCAGATCGATGAGAACCCCGCCAAGATCGCAAAGAATAACCTTGCCGGCTTTCATTTCATGACCTCACACTGCTCAGGCTCGTTCTGGCCGACCGCTGAAGAGCGCAGCGACTCAGCCCGTTTTTCCCTGGCGTTCTTTTCAATTTCTCTGAACGCAAGCCAGATAAGTGCCGGCACGATGATCATATCATCGAGATAACCGATAACCGGTATAAAATCAGGAATCAGGTCGATCGGCGAAAGAAAATAAACTATGGCAAGAACCAGCAGAATTTTTGCCTTCAAAGGCGTTTCTTCCGCCATGGCGGTTTCCTGAAAACTTTTCAACCTGCGGCTGATATCCGATAACTGCTGCACAATGTTTCTCCTGTGGTTAATGATGCGATTCTACCACATTCCAGGCCTTTGGCCCACCCGCCCCGGATTTGTATCAGTGCAGTTTTTCAGTGATCTCGACAAAGCGATAGCGCCCGATCCAGGGCGCAAAAAAACTGCGATCGGGCAGCAGTTCAAGTTTTTCACCGGTAATTCGGTTCACAACGCTACGAACGGTGTTAATCGGCGTGATTTCCGGGTAAAGACGAGAATAATCACCGTCACTGAAATATATGGCGTTCAATATGGCAAACCGCTCTTTCAGATCGGTCTGATCGATGTTCTGCCAGTCGAGCTTCGATCCCGGGCCATGATCAGACTGAATGACGAGAATTTTTGGGCGCCCGGGCCGTTTCAAAATGTCGGCAACTGTCTTTTTGACCAGCTGGTTAAGGTATAAAAGCTGATCAGTGTATAGTCTGCGATAGGCTTTTTTGTCGCTGCCCCAGTCATTGCCATCGAAAAGGGTGAATCTTTCGCTCTGGTCGAGCGGTTTCCCGTCGGCCGCAAAAACAAAAGGCGGGTGTGGGCAGATAATATGTGCAAAAACGCAGACCGGCTCTGAAAAGGCAAGTTCAGGAATTTCCTGCAGCGTCTGCCTGATTCTTTCGCGATGAATATCGGCCTGAGAAACCGACAGGTCGAAAAACGGCAGTTTCAGAGCCGCCAGAAAGGTCATGTTGATCAGCGTATTGAGAAATTCACGCCCGGGAATACTGCGCGAAATATAAGAATCGGCATTTCTGATCTCGGTGCCCGAGTAGCCGCTAGAAAAGGCAACCGTTCTATAACCCCATTTTTTAAGGGTTTCGAACAGGCGATTGTTCTGAATCATTTCTACCAGAGGCTGCACTGAATTTGTCTCTGAGAACTTTTCTGCAAGAGAATCGAGACGGGTGAAGTTGAGGCTGCTGGCCAGCGAAAGGTAGGTCTGCGGGTAATTCGCATAAGACTGCGAAGCAATATAGATTCCGGATTGCGAGAGAAAAGCCATGAAATCTGAATTATCAAAGTCGTAGAGACGTTGCAGAGTATCCTGACGGGCGTAACCGTCGAGGATCAGATAAAAAACATCGGGAAGCTTCTGCTTTTCTTCTTCAGAAAGCATTTCCGGCCCATTCTGCAGAGAAACGGCCGGCCTGACTGCAGATTCAGAAAAAATAGCCGTATGAAGAATTCCGCCGGCAGACATAATCAGCATGGTCAGCGCCATGAAATTGAGAAAACCATTCGCCTTGCTGTTGTCGCCGTGGCTTTTCATGATCATGGCGACAGCAGCTGCATTGGCGATAAACCACAACAGCGGAAACCAGAAGGTTCTGCCAGAATGCATTCCGTCTGCAGCAAAAAGCAGCGAATCGAATGAGCCAAAGGCAAACATGGCAAAACACAGCACGGTAACCGACAGTGACGCCTTTATACCGTCTCCGCTCAATAAGCGAAACAGAACCAATGCAGCTGCAGCTGAAAAAAAGCAGACAAGCAGGGGTAAAACAGCATCGGCGCAATTGATGGTTCCCTGATGGCGGGCAAAGAGAAACACAACTGGATATACCGCAAAAAACAGGGGGTGAAAATATTGCGAAGCCTTCATGCTCCCGCCTTTTCCATCAGGTAGAGAACCCGCTCGGACTCTCTTACTTTTTCGGCCGCCAGAATGAGGAATTCACGCGAAAAAGCCTGTTCAAAGCCAGACTGCGTATAATCAGGGAATATATCTGCCCTTGAAGCAAGCAGACGCTGCACCTGTGAATCGGTTTTCGGCACGAATTCAATTATCAATTTGCGGCAGTTGCGCGCCAGAAAAGCTGCAATCATAGCAAGAGGAAGATTGTTGCTGATGGCAAGGTGGTGAACGAGCGCCAGCGCCATGATCAGGTCAGCCGGGCCACGCTCGGCGAGAGACATGCGCTCGCGGTTTTCCCAGCCGAGGGCCGGGGCGGGGTTGGTCAGATCGAGCAACAGCGGCAGCAGATATTTTTCGTGGTTCTGCCGGCACTGCCGGTAATTTTTATCGACGGCAACCGGGTCGATATCGAAGGCAATGGTGTTCAGGCCGCGGGCGCTGGCCAGACGGCTAAAGAACCCGGTATTGGCGCCAAAATCCCAGACCGGGCCGCGCACTTCTGCTCTGGCGAGGAATGCATCGACCAGCTCTTTTTTGTGCAGCAGTGCCTGGTCAGAATAGTTGGTATCAGAATAATAGTCGCCCCATTCGGTTCGCTGCGACGGCATGTTCAACGCTTTTACCGTATTCTCGAGCGAATCGATGAGCCCGAGCATGCCATTTTTCGACAGGCCGCCGGAATGAGAAACCGTCGAAGCGGATTTATCAGCATAATAGGCCTGACTGCGGGCATGCAGATGAATATGGGTCAGCAGCCCAAAGCTGAGCCAGGTTGTCAGTGGCAGAATACGGCTGGTCAGATCGAGCGGCAGGCCGTCGAGATGCACCCTGAAAAGCTGCAGCAGTCTGACATCAACCCGGCTCATCAGGGCCAGCGGCGCGAGAAAGTGCTGGCAGAACTGGCGGTAGGCGGCCCAGGGCGAGCCTTCCTGGTAGCGGGTAAATGAGAGCGTATCGATTAAAACCGGGCTGGCGTCAATGAACTGAATATTGAAGGCACTACTGTCTTTAAGGGTCATGCCATGGCTGATCGCGGTTTTTTGAAGCGCCAGAGTGGCCAGGGCCGCGTCTTTAAGCTGACTGAAGCTCCATTCCCATGGGTATGAAATGAACTGAAGCTGTTCAGGCCTAAGCAGTTTCGCCGGGCCGCCATGCGCGGCATTTTCGGCGTCTGTCGCCGCCGCGTCAATTTCAGCGTGTTTTATCAGAAGCTTTGAGCCGGTAAGCGTCTCGTAAAGACCTGACTGCAGCAAATACCGGTAGTCTTCGAGTCCAGCCGGATTGACCTGCCGGAAAACCTGCCCGTCGCGCCAGAAAACAAAGCCACAGGGGTCGCGAAATGAGGCGGCAATGCGTTCGTGGGTCACGGCTGTTTTCCCTGGCGATCTGCCGGTTTGTTACTGCCGGTTGCCTGATTATTGGCGGCGGTTTTATCATCAGCGGCGGTGTTCGAAGAGCAGCCGGCAGAATCAGCACTGTGCGCCGACTGGCTGGCAGAGTCGTCGGCTGGCTTTCTGCCGAACAGGCGGGCGATCTTTTCTTTCAGCGAGGCGATGAAATTTTTAAAATAAAAAATGCCGCCCACAACCGCGCCAACGAGAATCTGAAAGATAAAACTGCCGGTGCCGGGGTCGAGATAAGCGTATGCCCGGGTCGGCAGTATACCGAAATAGATGGCCAGCACGGCAAACAGAAAGACAGGGTCTCTGAACCCCGATTTTCTATGAATTGCCGCCCTTTTCATTTTCATTTCACCACCCTGCTTCTTTGTCATGACCGACAACACAGCCATAAAAAGCGTTTTTACACGTCATACCCGCGCTTGCCCCTGAAGGGTGAAAGCGGGGATCTAATCAACAACTTATCAGATTTCAGCATCTACCATTTCTGGGTACAAGCGCGGGAATGACGAACGAACTACAGATTCATATGGGCACAGAACCAGCATCAATCGGTCTCCGTTCGACATATTGCGGTCAGAGAATCTGCAGGCCTTCGCTTTCGCATCTTGCCAGAACTTCGTCGGGCCAGACACTGACCTGAACTTCGCCGATATGGCGCTTCTGCAGCAGCAGCATGCTCAGGCGTGACTGACCGATACCACCGCCGATCGTCTGCGGCATTTTGTTATTCAGCAGCATCTGATGCCACGGCAGTTTGGCCCGTTCTTCGCAACCTCTTATTTTCAGCTGATTTCTGAGCACTTCGGGGCTGACCCTGATGCCCATCGATGACAGCTCAAAAGAGGTGTTCAGAACCGGGTTGAAAACGAGTATATCACCATTCAGGCCACGGCGGCCAGGCGCGGTTTCAGTTGTCCAGTCATCGTAGTCGGGGGCGCGCCCGTCGTGAATTTTGCCGTCCTGCAGCGGACCACCGATACCGATGAGAAACACGGCGCCAAGTTCTTTGCAGATAGCGTTTTCGCGTTCTTTTGCGGTCAGATTCGGGTATTTTTCGAGCAATTCTTCGCTGTGCAGAAAGTGAATCTTTTCTGGCAGAAACTTTTTTAGGCCATAGCGGCTGCAGATATGATGTTCAGTTGACAGAATGGCATTATAAATCGTCTCGACCGTTGATTTGAGAAAGCCGAGGTGGCGCTGATCCGGCGCCATGACGCGTTCCCAGTCCCACTGGTCGACGTAAACCGAGTGAATCGAGGTGGTAATGCTTGGTTCATCGGGCCGCAGGGCGTTCATGTCGGTATAAAGGCCTTCACCCTGGGGAATACCGTATCTGGCCAGGGCCATGCGTTTCCATTTCGCCAGTGAATGCACGATTTCGAAGCGGGTGGCGCCAATTGCCGGAACACTGAAGGCAACCGGGCGTTCGGTGCCGTTGAGGTTATCCTGCAAACCGGAGTCGGCAGCAACGAACATCGGAGCCGAAACTCTGTGCAGGCGCATGCTGCTGGTCAGCATGTCTTCGAAGTGTCTTTTCAGGTCGAGAATGGCGCGTTCGGTCTGAATTAGATTGAGGCCGGCAGAAGATTGAGACATGTTTACCTCACAGAATTTTCAATTGATTCGATTCTCTCAGAGCCCTCTCTTTATAAACGAAAATCACTGCTGGTACAAGTGCCCGAACGAAATTATTGAAGGCAGCAAAATAAAGCAGACTATATAGACACATCGGTGTTTATCCGTGTTTATCCGTGGCTATAAACAGCCCAGATCGCTTATACAGAAATCAATAATGTTAAAACGACAAAATTTGCCTGGCAGTTGTATAATTGCGACAGATGAACCAGAGAAAGGAAAAGCAAAAATGATTGAAGCCGCACTTTACGATCTGCTCAACGAAACTGTCGACGTCGAAAGACGCCTGTCACGCATCGAGGTTAAAGATTATTTCGAACGCACCATTACCTTCGATAACCGATTCGTGCGCAATGACCAGACCTATTCTTTTGGCGACGGCACAATCGACTTTCTCATCGCCGGTTCCGTAACAAAAGAAACCGCGGCCGGCACCGGCATGGTCTGTCTCGTTAACCTGCTGCAGCGCGGCACCTGCAATTTCAGACACATGCCGGTCACCTGGCATTTCGCCCCTGAGCTCGATCCGACCGATAATGCGGGCATGACCGCCTTTCGTCAGACGCTGAAAAGAATTAAACCGCACCTTGTCTGCATATTACCTGAACCGGCAGTTGCAAAACCCACAGAAAGCGCCAGTTTTCTGCTGAAAAAGCCGCTGCCGCAATACCATTTCAACCTGATCGGCACAATGTTCGCAAAAAGCGGCTTTGAGCTGCAGAAGGCCGGCTGTGACCCGGTCATGGGCCCCGGCTTTCAGGTAATCAAACCAGAACAGGAGCCCCTGCTCGTCGAGCTGCCCGGCAAATGCCAGTTTTTCAGGCCAGAACTGCGCGCCAGCAAAGACATCGAACCGGCCGACATCATCTATCTGCAGATGGCCAGTTCACTGGTCGTGCTCGATTCGCTGTTTCCAGAAAGCGCAAAATAGGCTTTTTTAATACTTTCTCATTCTTGATACCTGCACAAAGCCGGTCTGGTTCGCCAGCCCGGCTTGTTTTTTTATAAATTTTAAGCCCTTGCATCCAGACATGGTTTACCGCGAAGCAAAAAGCAGCTTAAATCCGCTTCTGAAAGCAACTCAAAAAGAAAAAGAAAAATTTCACAAAACTAGTTGACGGATTTGCCGATATCTTTTATATTAAAGATGTAATCAGGAAATTTTTATCGATAAAAAAATATCGATAAAAAAAATAGACTGATTGACCGGGTAAAAAACCGCTGCTGATGTTAGTTCTGAGAAACCGTAAGGCGACCAGACATCGACAGAGCAGACGAAAGCCCGGGGGCGAGATTCAAGACCGCGAAGCGGAGATGTAAAAAAATGAACAAACAGATTGTACATGTTCCAGAGCCTACCCTGAGAAGGCTGCCGCTTTATTATCACTACCTCAAAACCGTGCTGGCAACAGGCCGAGAAGCCATTTCCTGCACCCATATCGGTAATGATCTAAATCTCGACCCGCCACAGATTCGCAAAGACCTGGCCTACACCGGTATCAGGGGTATGCCCAAGGTCGGTTATCAGATTGAAACCCTTCTTAACAGTCTCGAAGATTTCTTCGGCTGGAACCGCATCGACGAGGCTTTTCTCGTCGGCGTCGGCAATATCGGCAAAGCACTGCTCAAATACGAAGGTTTCAAACGCTATGGTTTTAAAATCGTCGCCGCTTTCGACAAAGACCCGACTATCGTCGGCCAGTCATTCTGCGACGTTAAGGTTCTGCCCATCGAGAAGCTTCCCAATCTCTGCTCACGCATGAAGATCAAAATCGGCGTGATCGCCACCTCAGAAAATGCCGCCCAGGAAGTCGCCGATCAGATGATCGAAGGCGGCATCCGCGGCATCTGGAACTTCGCCCCGGCAGCAATCAAGGTACCGGAAGGAGTAATCATTCAGAATGAAAACCTCGCCGCCGGCCTTGCCGTTCTTTCAAAGAAACTGCAACTGCTGATGCAGTCAGGAAAATTCAGACAGGAGGTCGTCAAATGACCGGCCAGACAGACACCATGATGAGAAAGTTCGAAAAAGTCTGCGAAATCATCGAACGCTACAACAACGACAGTTCGAAGCTCGTTCCGATTCTGCAGGCAGTCCAGGAAGAGTATCGCTACCTTCCCGAAGACGTAATGTATTACGTTGCCACTTCGCTCGGCATTCCCTCTGCTCAGGTCTATGGTGTTGCCACTTTCTATTCACACTTCGCACTCACCCCCAAGGGAAAGTATCTGATCAAAGTTTGCGACGGCACCGCCTGCCACGTTAAAAAGTCGATTCCGATACTTGAAGCTCTGATGAAGAGGCTCAAACTGACTGAAGACAAGATGACCACCCCCGACATGCTGTTCACCGTCGAAACCGTTTCGTGTCTCGGCGCCTGCGGTCTTGCACCGGTCCTCGTCATCAATGAAGAAGTTCATGGCCTGATGACTCCTGAATCAACCATCGCCCTGCTCGACAATATCATCGCCCGGGAGGAAGCCAAATGAGCGGCCACAACATCGATCTCAAGAAAATCGCTTCTGAATACAAAGCCAACGCTGAGGAAAGGCGTGTCATCGTCTGCGCCGGTACTGCCTGTGTCGCTAATGGCGCCCTGCCCCTCATCGACGCCCTTGTGAAAAAAATCACTGAAGCCGGTCTGAAAGTGCGCGTTGAAGCTCACAACGAAGCAAAAGGCGACATTCGCGTATCGAAAAGCGGCTGCCACGGCTTCTGCCAGATGGGCCCGCTGGTCACCATCATGCCGGAAAACATTCTCTATACCCGCGTTAAAGCCCCCGATGCCGATGAAATCGTCGAAAAAACCCTCAAAAAGGGCGAGCTCGTAGATCGTCTGCTGTTCGTTGAACCGGCGACCGGCAAACATTCTAAAGGCAGCGACGACATTACCTTCTACAAACGCCAGAAACGCACCGTTCTCAAAGAATGCGGCCACATCTGCCCCGAAGATATCAACGAATATATCTCGCACGGCGGCTATGAAGGCGCCAAAACTTCTATTACCACTATGAAGCCCGAAACCGTCTGCGAAGAAATTCTGCATTCCGGCCTGCGCGGTCGTGGCGGCGGCGGTTTCCCGACCGGTAAAAAATGGCAGCTGACCCTGGTTCACAAAAACCCGAAGAAATATGTCATCTGCAACGCCGACGAAGGCGATCCGGGTGCATTCATGGACAGAAGCGTCATGGAAGGCAACCCGCATTCGGTCATCGAAGGCATGATGATCGCCGCCCGTGCTATCGAAGCCAATGAAGGCGTCATCTACTGCCGCGCCGAATACCCCCTCGCGGTTAAACGCATGCGCAAAGCTATCGAAGACGCCCGCAAACTCGGCGTTCTCGGCAAAAACATCTTCGGCACTGAATTTGAATTCGACGTAAACGTCATGGAAGGCGCCGGCGCCTTTGTCTGTGGCGAAGAAACCGCTCTGATCGCTTCAGTAGAAGGCAAGCGCGGCATGCCGACCCCGAAACCGCCTTTCCCGGCTGAAAGTGGCCTGTTCGGCAAGCCGACCGTCATCAACAACGTCGAAACTCTCGCCTGTGTGCCGCTGATCATCAGAAACGGCGCCAAATGGTTCAGAGAACAGGGCACCGAAAAATCACCGGGCACCAAGACCTTCGCGCTTACCGGTCATGTTGCCAACACCGGTCTGATTGAAGTGCCGTTCGGAACCAGCCTGCGCGAGATCATTTTCAATATCGGCGGCGGCATTACCGATGACCGCGGCAAACCGATGCCCGACGGCTTCAAGGCTGTGCAGATCGGTGGCCCGTCAGGCGGTTGTCTGACTGCTGAACACCTCGATCTGCCCGTCGATTTCGACTCTCTCAAAGACAAGGGCGCCATGGTCGGCTCAGGCGGCCTGGTCGTCATGAACAAAACCACCTGCATGGTTTCGGTAGCCCGTTTCTTCATGCAGTTCACCCAGAACGAATCATGCGGAAAATGCGTTCTCTGCCGCGAAGGTACCCGCCAGATGCTGAGTATGCTCGACGACATCATGCGCGGTGATGCCGACGAAAGCACACTCGTAAACCTCGAAAAGCTTGCCAGAGCCGTCGCCAAAGCTTCCCTCTGCGGTCTGGGCAAAACTGCCCCGAGTCCGGTTCTTTCGACGCTGCGCTATTTCAGACATGAGTATGAAGCGCATGTTTTCCAGAAGAAATGCCCGGCCGGTCAGTGCAAAGCTCTTGCCAATCCGGAAATTCACGCCGAACTCTGCAAAGGCTGCACTCTCTGCGCCAGAAAGTGCCCGGTCGGCGCCATCAAGGGCGAAGTCAAGAAACCTCACGTTATCGATGCCGAACTCTGCATCAAATGCGGTGCCTGTGCGGCCGCCTGCAAATTCAACGCTATTACAGGGGTGTGAGCTATGTCTAACAACGATAAGGGTTTTGTTCAGATCAATGGTCAGAACGTCGCTATCGAAGGCGAACGCAATCTTCTCGAACTCATCAGGAAGTCCGGCATCGAGATTCCGACTTTCTGCTATCATTCAGAACTCAGCATTTACGGCGCCTGCCGCCTGTGTCTCGTCGATATCGAAGGCCGCGGCCTCAATGCTTCGTGCTCGATCAAGCCTGAACCGGGCATGAAAGTTAAGACCGCCACCGAAGAAATTCGCGAGATCCGCAAGATTTCGGTCGAGCTGCTGCTCGCCAATCACCGGGTTGAATGCCCGACCTGCCCGCAGAGCAGCAAGTGCAAACTCGAAGAACTGGCCCGCAAGCTCGGCATCACCGAAGTGCGCTTCAAAAAAGCCAAACTCGATCACCCGGTCGATCTCTCTTCTGATTCGCTGGTGCGCGACCCCAACAAATGCGTTCTCTGCGGCGACTGCGTCAGATATTGCCGCGAAATTCAGAGCATCGGCGCCATCGACTTTGCCCATCGCGGCAAGCACACCGTCGTGACTCCGGCTTTCAATAAAGATCTGGCGAAGGTCGAATGCGTCAACTGCGGTCAGTGCGCCGCCGTCTGCCCGGTTGGTGCGATTACGGTCAAACAGGATGTCGACAAGGTATTTGCCGCTCTCGACAACCCCGAAAAGGTCGTCGTCGCCCAGATCGCTCCGGCGGTTCGCGTGGCGCTCGGCGAACAGTTCGGCATGACTTCCGGCGATATCGTTACCGGCAAGATCACCGCCGCCCTCAAGAAAATGGGCTTCGACAAGGTTTTCGACACCTCTTTCTCAGCTGACCTGACGGTCATGGAAGAAGGCACCGAATTCCTCGAACGTTTCACGAAGGGCGAAAAACTGCCGCAGTTCACTTCCTGCTGCCCGGCCTGGGTTAAGTTCGCCGAACAGTATTACCCCGAAATTCTGCCACGCCTCTCTTCATGCAAGTCACCGCAGCAGATGTTCGGTTCGCTCGCCCGCGAAACCCTGCCGAAAATGCTCAACGTCAAACCCGAAAATCTCTTCATCGTTTCGATCATGCCCTGCACAGCCAAAAAATTCGAAGCGAAGCGCCCTGAATTCACGCATGAAAACCTTGCAGACGTCGATGCGGTCATCACCACCCAGGAACTCAGCCGCATGATCGAAGCCAGCGGCCTGAATTTCATGGAACTCGACCCCGAATCGCTCGATCTGCCGATGGGCTTCAAGACCGGCGCCGGCGTTATCTTCGGCACGACCGGCGGCGTAACTGAAGCGGTTCTGCGCTTCGCCGTCGAAAAAGTGACCGGTGAGAAGCTCAACAATGTAGATTTCCATCAGGTTCGCGGTGAAGCCGGCATTCGCGAAGCCACTCTCGAAGTGGCCGGCAAGCAGGTGCGCATGGCGATCGCCCATGGCCTGAAGAATGCTAGAAAGCTGGCTGAAGAAGTCAAAGCCGGCAAATGTAACTATGACATCATCGAAGTCATGGCCTGCCCGGGCGGCTGCGTCGGCGGCGCCGGTCAGCCGGTCAACTTCACCCCCGGCACCATCAAACGTCGCGCCAAAGGTCTGTATGAGGCCGACAAGATGCTGCAGCTGCATAAAGCCCAGGAAAACCCCTACATCATCGAAACCTACGAAAAGGTTCTCGATAAACCGGGCAGCCACAAGGCTCACCACATGCTGCACACCAAATACCAGTCACGCCGGCGTATTTCCGACAAGGGCATGCCGCTGATGACCGGCGAAGGTACCGACAAACTGTCGATCAAGGTCTGCGTCGGCACCAACTGCTACCTCAAGGGCTCACAGAGCATTCTCAAGGCTCTGACCAAAGACATCGAAAGCCGCGGCCTGCAGGATGCGGTCGACATTCAGGCAACCTTCTGCTTCGAAAAGTGCGGCCAGGCCCCGAACGTGATGATCGGCGACCAGCTGATCAGCAAATGCACCTTCGACAAGGCCCGCGAAGCCCTCAACGCCGAACTGAAGAAGAAGACCTCGTAATTATGTTTATCGGGGCGGCGGCCCCGTTTTGTGGGTGCCGCCGCCCGGTTCCCGATTCTTGAATCTCTCTATTTTGCCCGCACCGGCGACACAACCTGCCGCCCGTGCGGACTTTTTTTATCCGGCAGAATCCAGTTCCGCTGCGACCGGGAATTTAAATTTCCGACCTGGCCGGGATTCTGCCTTCCGTGGTCATCTGGAATACGGATACCATTCACATCTGACTGCTGATTTCTGCTGCAAAGAGAGACAAAAAAAGGCTTCAGGAGCACCACAGAAAGCTCTGGCGGTTATGCAATGCCAAAGAATATAAAAAAATCAGAAAAATTGTTCTCGACATTCTTTTGCTCATTCTTTTAAATCCATCCATTTCGGTGATTGATTATCCCCGCTTCCAAGTGCCACATCAAAAAAATTATGGTGACACAAATGAATATATTTTTTCATTTTTAATTGTGCCTCAAAGATCCTGAAAATACCATTGCCCACCATCTTTTACGATAGTGACAGAGAAAGTTTCCGAACCAATTTTCACAGCCAACACGCCTAGCCGACAACCATTCTGTGTGTAATCTTCAGCAACACTTATTAAGTGTGCATTTTTTAAGGCTTGTCCAAGAAGTGGCATTTTGCTTTTATCTTTACCAAATGTCTCTTTATAAAGGTCATCCCGAATACAAAAATTAGCGGCCTTTTCAACATTTTGAGCTTCTAGCGCTAGAGCAAACTCATTAACCCTGGCTTGTACAGCTGGTTTTTCCTGCTCTAAGGTTTCTGGAACTGCAGGAGGGGAATACGATGAACCGCTTTGCTGTTTAGATGAACCTTTACGAAACCAATCAAAAATTCCGCAACCAGCAATATTAAGCAAACATAAAAGAGTAAAAGCAATGATAAATGGTGAAAGCCAAAAGGAACGCTTCATGGCAATGATCCTCTCTTCAATTATGTTTCAGCGAAAAAATTAGCACAAAGAAAATTTTATGGCGAATGAATACATTCTCGGTAACTCTGAACAACATCAGGATTCGTGGCACGACACAATCTGCAACAGTTGCTCTCGTGTTCATTATCTTTGTCTGGAACATATTGGTTCTCTGGCTCGGATTGTGATCCGTTAAGGCAGAGAGTTGTGAAAATTGCAGACCAGCCCGGTAGTTTATATAAGCGGTGGCTCGATTACCAGGTCTTCCTCTGGTTTGAGATCTTTGTAATTGCCGTGCCACAGGTCGAATTTTTCGCCGATTTTCCAGCTCTCGACGTCGGTTCTGCTTTGCAGCCAGAAAATAATTTTCTGCAATCGTTCTTCGCAATGATCCTGCAGACCCAGTTCGACGACGATATCAAGCATGTTTTTGCTACCACCGCCACCGCAGCAGCAGTCATTTGCTTCGACTGCTTCCTCTATGAAAGCATCAAGAAATTTATCAAAATTATCGCTGCAGTTGCGGTAAATGAGGATCTGGCGCCCCCATTCCGTGAATTCTCCGACATGTTTCTTTTTGCGCATTCTCTTTTTCATACAAGCTTTCAGAGAAGATTTGACGAGCTGTTTGAATCAAGATAAAGCCAGTTCAAACTTCTTCTTGTTTTTGATGCGGTAGATCGTGAAATCACGGTCTATCGTTGCGATCCTGGTGATATTCAATTCTTCGGCCAGATAAACAAGACAAGCGTCAGCAAAATCCATGGGAAGATCTTTGTATTTGATCGTAAGATCTCTAAGTCGATTAAATGCAGGTACTTCTATGTTATGGACTTCGACAGCACCCTTGCTGATCCAGTCCAGAAAATCGATTTGTGCATTGCGGTTAAAATCCAACAGATGAAGCGTTTCTGTTATTGATGCCAGGGTTGTGCTAAGAGGAAATTTGTTTTCCCTGATAAAGGTGACCGCTTTTTTATGGTGTTTGTCACTGGCATCAAACAAAGCTATTAACGGGCCTGAATCAATCAGAATTCTTTGCATTTCTTCTGTCCTGGAGCTTTTGTTTTAAGATTGATTTGCGATTTTCAGACAGATCAGCCTGCCCGCTGGAATACCTGCCAAAAAATTCTTTGCCGGAATTCCAGGCATTGTTTTTTTCCAGGTCTTTGAAATATGCCTTTAAGCTTTTTCGCACAATCTCAGATTTTGGAATACCAAGCAATTCAGCCAGGTGATTCAGCTTTTCTTCCATGTCTGAGCTTAATCTTAGAGTTAACATTTTTACACCTCTTGTATTACAAATTGTAATACAATTTATCATTTTTTGCAAGTTACACTACGAGCTTGCTTTTCTGAGGCTGGATTCATCTTTTTTGCAGGTTTGCAGGCAGACGTCGACCATATTACGGAAGAAGATTATCGGGATTTTGTGATTTTGAGAATAGGTACAGATTTCTCAGAGCCGGAAAGGTCAATTGCAGCTTCGTGGCCACCCGGCAGCATTTTTAAGGGCGGCCTGGCAAAGTTTTTCAAATATTTTCTCCCTTTTTTGCTTTTCGGTTGATTTACCTGTGAGGAATGCCCAAAGCCAAAAAATGGAGGAAATTTTCATTAATTTTCTCTGCTCAACCACAGGCAGAAATGCTTCAAAAAGGTCTCTACAGACCATATTTTCACGGGTGAAGAAGGTATGATTTTGAATCTCGACCTTTCGTAGCTCACAGACTACGATTATTAGTGAGGACGCTTCTTTGCGGTGGTGACAAACAAACACAACGCTCAGATATCAAGAAAGCCGCTGATTTTTTAAGCGATTATAAAAGGAGAATGCAGGAACATGACTAAAACAGTTAAACCAGCCAGGGCATACGAAGAAAGCCTGCTGAAGGCTCTTAAGAATCCTGAAGAAGCGGCAGAATATCTTAACGCCTCTCTGGAAGAAGCTATAGAAAGCGACAATATCCAGATTTTTCTGCTGGCTCTGAAAGATATCGCCAAAACCAGGGGAATGACCCGCGTTGCCGGTCTGGCAAAACTTAACAGAGAAAGCATGTATAAAATGCTTTCAGTTAAAGGAAATCCAGAATTCGGGAGCCTGTGGAACCTATTAGGTTCCTTCGGTCTCAAATTTTCCATAGAAGTAAAGAGCTGAAATAAAGTTTTAATCGCGTTATAAAAGCTACCGGAGATTTTGTTCCCGGCAACTTTTTTCATTTAAGGCCCATGCGAACCTGGCACAGAAACAACCTGCCGCCCGTGCGGACTTTTTTTCTCCGGCAGAATCCAGTTCCGCTGAGACCGGGAATTTCAATTCCCGATTCAACCAGGATTCAGCCATCGTGCCCATCTCGGTTAATAATAACTACAATTGACGCTGATTTTGTATGGGAGTATGATCAAACAGATAGACAGACTTTTTTTCACGGCAAGGAGCGAAAATGATACATTCCAGAAATTACCTGCGTTACATCTTGTGCGCAATCACCATCGCGGCAATATCTTTCTTTCCTTCATCGCCAATACTGGCCAAAGGGCAAGTAACGGCTCCATCAGTTTCGGCTGCTTCAGCCGCACCGGCTTCTGCAGCCGCCCTGAAAAGCGATGTGGTCAATGTTGGCTGGGGTCCTGTTCTTGGGCTTGTTGACACCAACTCAGCAGCCATTCGCTGGAGCACAACCAGACCGACAGCCTGCAGCATTATTCTGAACGGCAAACCCGCCGGCAATGTAATCAGCGATGGCCCATGGCATCAGGTATCCCTCGAAAACCTTGAACCGGATACTAAATATACCTATCAGATAGAATTCAGCAATGGGCAAAACCGCACCCGTTCCATTTATTACGAATTCACCACTGCTCCAAAAGATCTAACCAACTGGAGTTTCATCGTTTTTGGCGATACCAGAACAAATCATGATCAGCACAGAAGTGTAATTAACGCTCTTGGACGCATCAATCCAAGGCCGTGGCTTGCAGTCCACACCGGCGACATGGGGGAAAATGGCTCTCAGACCGAGTGCTGGAACAACTTTTTCTCGATCGAAAAAAGTCTTCTCGCCGGAATCCCGTTCATCGGCTGCATGGGCAACCACGAAAAGGGCAGCCCGATTTTCTACCGCATGTTCCAGAACCCGCTCAGCGTGAAGAACCAGCCGCTCGGCTATTACTCTTTTCAGTTCGCCAATGCTGTTTTTGTGGTGCTGAATTCTGAAAGCGACCCAAAACCTCAGACAGAATTCCTGGAAAAAACCCTTGAGCGCGCTGTGGAAAGAAAGATTCCCTGGAAATTCGTTATCTGGCATCAGACACCTTTCTCATCAGGCAACCACGGCGGCAATGTAAATCTGGCCAATCTCTGGGTTCCAATTATGGAAAAGTATGGTGCGACCTGCGGTTTTTACGGTCACGACCACCTTTATGAACATAGCATTAGAAAAGGCTTTCATCACGTCACTTCTGGTGGTGGCGGAGCGCCTCTGTATGCCCCCAGCCGCAAACCCAATCCTTTTTCAAAAAAAGCTATTTCCAAGCTGCACTTTCTGGTTCTTAATGTCAGCGCGGAATCAGTTATCGTTACCGCTTACGGTGTTGATGGCAAGGAACTGGATTCATTTACAATCAGTCAGTAAATCAAGTTTCGCTTAAAAACAGGCAAAAAGCTGAGGAGCCGTCTCTGACGAGGCGGCTCCTTTTGATTTTAGTGAATTTCATCTGGAAAGGTTGAAAGAAGACGGAATGCCAACGCCGCAACCGCTTTTTCTTTTTCATATAAGCTTTCAGAGAAGATTTGACGAGCTTTTTGAATCAAGATAAAGCCAGTTCAAACTTCTTCTTGTTTTTGATTCGATAGATCGTGAAATCACGGTCTACCGTTGCGATCCTGGTGATATTCAATTCTTCAGCCAGATAAACAAGACAAGCGTCAGCAAAATCCATGGGAAGATCTTTGTATTTGATCGTAAGATCTCTAAGTCGATTAAATGCAGGCACTTCTATGTTATGGACTTCGACAGCACCCTTGCTGATCCAATCCAGAAAATCGATTTGTGCATTGCGGTTAAAATCTAACAGATGAAGCGTTTCTGTTATCGATGCCAGGGTTGTGCTAAGAGGAAATTTGTTTTCCCTGATAAAGGGAACCGCTTTTTTAAAGTGTTTAGCAAGAAGTAAGCTTTATTCCTTATTACATGCTTATATTTTTCGCTGTCAGAATGTTATAATTTAATCAGGAAAAAGATATGAAAGCAAAAGGCAAGCCAGGGAGAGGGCGGATAAACGAAAATTTTATCTTTATTCAGGCATTTTCGCTTTTTCAGCAGGCCCAGGCCGAAGAAAAGACCAGTTTTATAAAAGCTTTGAATTTATACAAACAAACTATCAGCCTGATCGATTCTATCCCGGAGAAATTCCCGTCAAGTTCTCTTGCGCTGAAAATAGCCCAGCGTCGTTTCAGATTAGGGAAAACGACATACTCGGGTATTCAGAAAAAAATTGAATCTCTGCGCCTCAAGGCTTCGCATGAAGAAACGCTGGAAATTCTTCATGACTGCGCCCGTAATCTGTCCCAGCCGGAGCAGAGAGCTGAAAAGCTCAGTGACATAGCCCTGCTGTTTCATTCCAATGGTCAGAAAAGCCATTGTCTGAGGGTTTTGTCAAAGGCGTCAGAAGCTGCTGAAGATATTGCAGATCTTTCTTCCAGAAGCAGGTTGTTGCATCTAGTGGCATTAAAATATGCCGAAATAGGGGAATTTGAAAGAGCTCTGACATTATCGGTTTTTTTAACCGATCTTTCAGACCAGGTAAGACTTCTGACGGATCTAGGCAGCACCTATTATCAGAAGAAAATGCAGGAGCGTGCCCGACAGCTGTTTTTCAATGCTATTGAGCTGGCTGAACGTGCCGCTGATGAGGAACAGAGCATAGCTCTTACCTCCTGGATAGCATATAAGCTTGCTGAAAGCGAAGAATATTTCTGGGCTCTTGAGGTTGCTGAATCAATAGCAAACGAAGAATACCGCTGTTCTGCCATTCATCAGATTGTTGAAAGGCTTATCAGCTCTGGTAAGTTTTTTCAGGAATTCGCCAGAAAAATTGATCGGCCGGATGCCAAGGCGGAACTTATGGTAAGCATGGCCATGAAGTATGCGGCGGATGGTTATTTCTCTCAGGCTAGAGAGGCCGTAGAAAGCATTGCCAGCATTTCTTTGAAATCGCAGGCCTTACTTGCCGTGGCTTCTGAATACCGTGAAAAAATCCATCAGTCTTCTGCTATTGAGCTGGTTGACGAAGCCCTGAATCTCTCGGCAAGAATCGTTGAGCCGGAAGCGCGAATTCATTCAATTGTTCGCGCCTGTGGTATTCTGGCATTTCACAAGCAGGATTCGAGAGTTGCTCAGCTGATGGAACAGTCTGTTAAGCTGGCTGCAACTATTTATCAGGATTTTCGTCGTCCTGAATTCTATACCTATCTGGTAAAAAACGCATTGGAGCTTAATCAACTGGCTATTGCCGAAGACATTGTCTCGGTAATTTCTGATAAAAATGCCAGAAACCGTGCCATAAGCGATATTGCCGTCAGACATGCTTTTCTCGACAACTTTTCGCTGGCCCAGAAAAAGATTGCAGCTATTGATGACCCTTTCCAGAAATTTCAGGCGATATTCAGGATAATAGACATTAACCCGGAAAACAGGAATCTTCGCGCCAAGCTCGCTTTGCTCAATGAAATAGTTGAGAATCTGCCACAATTGCAGAAACTTGAAAACTCAGATCAAATCCTGGCTGAATGTTCTGTTCATCTTGCCAGGCTCGAAAAATTTCATAGCGCTCTGCAGGTTCAGGAAGCAATAAAATCGGATCAGGCCCGGGACGAACTCCTCTGGAAGCTCGCAGAACTAAAATTCCGTGGCGACTTTTTTATCGAAGGTATTGAAATTATAAGATTGATCAAAAACCAGGACAGTAGAATTTCGCGATTAATCCAGCTTGGAGTGGCAATTTACAGCGGAAAATATCAGTCAGAAACTTTCAAAATCTATGACTTTCTACCAGTAGCCTTTTCTTTCTGGCTTGAGGAAAAGGAAAAATTCGAAATACAGTCTTTCCAGAACAAGCTTTAACAGAAGTTTAATGGGGCGGCCAGTTTCATTGCCTGAAACCGCCTTCAGAGCGGCAAAGCTGTCAACTGGCCTGAGGTAATCAGGATTTTTTGCATTTCTTTTATCCTGAAGCTTTTCGACTGCGACTGGCTGACGGTAAGCGACCCGGCAAAATTTTTAAAATATTTTTTCCCTTTTTTGCTTTTCGGTTGATTTACCTGTGAGACATGCCCACGGGCAAAAAACTGGAGGGAAAAAATGTTCAGAGTTAAATTTTTCGGCTTTTTCGCTGCGTTTCTTTTCATCGGCCTGATCTGTTCGGCCGCAGATAAGAACTTTGAAGGCAGATTTCTGCAGATTATCAGTGGCAGATACAGGTTCAGACTGCAGGTGATCGGCATGAGCACCAAAATTGAAATTCAGAACGCCACCGCCAGCATTTCGATTGATGACGATGAAGCCCTGATTAAGGTATCAGCGCCAGGATACCGCCACAACTACTGCCATTTCGAGCTTAAACAGGGTGTTGATTACTACGAAAGCAGGGCTTATCTGCATGAACCAACCACCTTTACCTTTCTGCGCGAGCAAAATCTGAAACAGTTGAAAAATGGCCTCTCCTACTGCGAATGGGAACCCTGCAACAATTGCTGGTATGATGAGATATGTGTCGCCGGCGAGTTTCCCAAAGCGGGTTTTGAAAATCTCTCGGTCAGCGACTTTCATGTTCGCATCAACCGGAAACATGACTATGCCTGGCCGCCGCGCGTGTTTATTTTCGACCGCGAAGACCGGTGGGGCTTCGAAATCATGGTCGATCGAACCTCACTGAAAGCCGAAAAGAAAAATCATATCGACATCATCATCACCCGCAAAGGTGAAAACATACAGTTGCAGACAGAATACCTGCAGCATCTGGCCGCAGCATATGAAGCCGGTCTCGAAAAACTAAGCACTGCTGCAGATGAAGCTGACTTTCTGCGCTGGCAGGAACGCCTGGCAGCGACAGCCTCAGAACTGACACGCAATTTTGCAGACCTGAACCAGGAAACACAAAATGGGATTCTCGCTCAATTATCCGATGACTGGCCTTTAACGAGAGATCTCAAAAGCATCGCCACCTTCGCCAGCCTGCACAATTAACCCGACCGGTTTATTAAATGGCGTCTTTGATCTGCAGGACTGTTCTGACGAGAACTTCACGGAAAGCAGTGCGCAACTGCTCGTTGAGAACTTTGAAGCCGATCAGTTCTACCGGCGCCAGGTCGTCGGTAAGAACCAGGTCTGACTTTTCGGCGTCCTTGAGACCGGGAAAAGCCCGTTGAGTGAGCTTGAACAGCGGGTGATCGATCGGCAGGGCATCGAAATTGGCTTTGAAATTGTCAAAAATCTGCCCGTTGCGTGAAACGAAAAACACGCGGTTATAGTAATCGGGGTGCGTGCAGAGCATCACCTTCGGAAACAGGCCCTGCAGAGTACCGGTCAGATAACTGACGAGATCGGGTTTTATCTGCGACCGCATGTTGACGTTGATAACCAGAACCCCGTCGTCAGAGAGATTACGCATCAGCTGCTGAAAAAATTCTCTGGTAGCCATGTGAAACGGGTAGGTTACGTCCTGAAAGGCATCGAGAAAGATAATGCGGTATTTTTTGTCGGTCTTCGTCAAAAAGGCCCGGCCATCATCGACAAACACCCTGGCATCGTCATCGGTCAGTGCAAAGTATTTGCGGCCAACCTCGACGATACCGGGGTCAATTTCGACGCCGTCGATCTCGCTGTCAGGAAAGTATTTGCGGCAGAGCTTGGCAAAGGTGCCGGTGGCAAAGCCAAGCACCAGAACCGGCACTTTTTCAGGCTTTTCGGCCGGCTTGAGAAAGTAGTGTGACAGCAGCGCCAGGTCATAACAGAGATCGGTGAGGCCCATGTCAGGTGCATACATCGACTGCACGCCGAGAAAAACGTGGGTTGAAAGGGTGGTCACATCATCTTTGCGGTTGATCAGCAGGTAATTATAGATCGACTCGGCTTCGCACAGGGGCTTTTCCCAGAAGGCGAACGACGGCGAAGAAGGCGTTACTGCCAGAATCACAATAAGAAGCAGAGCAACCCATGGCTTCGCACCACCAAGGCGGCTGCGCAGAGCATTCAACACGGCCAGCAGAGCCAGAACACCGGCAAAGAGAAAGAAGGTACGATTGGTGCCAAGGGTCGGAATCGTCAGAAAAGTCGGCAGAAACGTGCCGAAAATACTGCCAAGCGTCGAGAGGGCATAGATTTCGCCGGCAATCTGGCCGTTATTATCGAGGTTGCGGGTGGCAACCTTGATCATGCATGGCGAAGTGGCGCCGAGGATGACGCAGGGCACCGCAAACAGCACGGCACAGGCGAGAAAGCTGCCGACCAGGATCGGATTTTCCGGAAAAAGGACGATAGCAGACCCCGAGATCGCCACAATAATATGCTTGCCGACAACCGGAATCAGGGCCACCCAGATCGAAGCCCAGAGAATCAGCTGGTAAAGGCGGCTCTCCGGGTTCTGGTGATCGGCCATGCGGCCGCCAATAAAGTTGCCGAGGCTGATGGCGACAAGAATGACGCCAATGATGATTGTCCAGGTGATCATCGACGAGCCGAAATACGGTGCCATAAAGCGGCTCGAAGCAATCTCGACGCCCATTATCGAAGCCCCGCACATGAAGGTAGTCAAATAAAGAAAAGCGTTTCTTTTCATATTAACCGCCAAACCCTCAGATATGTATGTAACCAGAATCAGCCTAATGCTTACGCCCTGGTTTTGACAACGGAATTATTTCAGCAGCAGGACAATTGCACTAAAATGCCCGTGTATTTGATCAGAAAAGGATTCCTGCCTACGCAGAATGACGGGTATGAATTGTTTCATTCCCAGCTTAGACAAGGAACTCGGAAGATTAATACGATTGCACTACCGGTAATTGGGCCTGTAACTTTTTAATGACGAAGATGTATGATAGACTCAACTCCGCCTGCTGTAATTATTTCCGTCTCATGGTCAGAAAAATGTCTGAAGAAAAAACGTGCAAAACCGCCGGCTTTATAAAAGTCGGCCTGGTTCTTCTACTGGCCGCGATTGCCATAACAGGTTTCGTCGCGGTTCGTGGGCTGCAGACTTTCAGATGGGGCATGGCAGAATGTCTGCGCTGGCAGGGCGAAAGCCTGTCTGAGCGCTTTTTTGTCACAGACGAAACCAGCAGGCAGCTTGTAACCATGACCGGCGAGTTCGCCCGGCAGATCGAATCAGGCACGGTTTCGCCACTTAAAGGCTTCACAGTTCTGCGGGCCTTTTACAACGGGCCACTGCTGCTGACACTTTTGCACACAAGCCTTATTCAAAGCCTGCACGCAACTGAAATGCCTGAAGGGATCGACACTTCAGAGCTTACCGGCATCTCTCTGCGATTTTTCTTCGCCGCAAAACAGGGCAAAATAGCGTTACCGACGCAGAAAGAAATTATCGACATGCTGATGGAAAAACGCGTCGTCGAAACCCCTTCCGCGCTTGGGCTGGCAATTCCAGAGCAGACCGAGTCTTTCAGAAAAAAACTCAGTCAGAGCACCATGCTCAGCTGTCTCAAACGCATGGGCGACATCAGCAGTGACACTGCCGCCATTTTCCCCACTGCTGAGCTAGAACCTGTTTCAGAATTAAGGCAGATTATCGCCGCGGCTCAATGACACTGACTTCAGACAGGGGTCTGAAAAAGCACCCAGGTATAAACCGCATAGGAAGCCAGAAGGATTATTCCCTCAACTCTGGTAATTTTCAGGCCGGTGCGCATGATCGGCAGGCAGCCGAGACAGACAATGAACATCACCGGGCAGTCGATGTTACCCATGTGTTCAGAAACCTTAAGCGGCAGAACCATACCTGCAAGGCCAAGAATGCCGAGAATATTGAAGATATTCGAACCGACGACGTTGCCGATGGCAATGTCTGATTTGCCGCGCATGGCTGCCACGACCGAGGTTGCCAGTTCTGGCAGCGAAGTTCCGGCCGCAATCAGGGTCAGGCCGATCACTTCATCAGAGATCCCGGCAACCCTGGCTATGGCCACCGAACCGTGCAGCAGCAGTTTTGAGCCGGCAATCATTGCAACAAGACCGAAAAAAATCAGCCGTATTTCTGCAAAAAGAGTGGTTGGCTCGTCACCATCACTGCTTTCTTCGTCGGAGGGCTCGGTTCTCGCTTTGTAATAGCTGTAAACCGTGTAAACAATCAACAGAGAGAACAGAAGAGCCGCTTCGGGTCGAGAGATCATGCGGTCAAGCGACATATACCACATCATGCCGGCCACGCCGATCATAACCGGCACATCACGTCTGATAACCGACCGACTGCATGAAATCGGCTGAATCAGCGCAGCAATACCGAGTATCAGAGCAATATTGAAAATATTCGAGCCAACCACATTACCGACCGCAATGCCGGGGTTATTGTTTAAACTGGCGTCAACGCTGACGACGAATTCTGGCATCGAGGTGCCGAAAGCGACAACCGTGAGGCCGATTACCAGAGATGAAACCCCCAGACGCTTAGCCAGATTCGAGGCACCGCTTACCAGCCAGTCGGCAGCGACTGTGAGAAGATAAAGCCCGGCCCCGATCATGGCGGCAATTTCAAAATATCCGAGTTCAAGCTTGAAAAGCATGCTGTTTCCTTTTTCTTTGAATCATGCGGTTTAATGGCAGGTGGGCAGACAAAGCCGCCCACCTGCCGGGCATAGAATGTCGATCGGATTTAAATCAGGCCGAAATACATGATCAGCCAGCCGACCACACAGGTAACAACAGTGGTAATAACGATCTTTTTGAAGAGATCAGCCGGAGATTCGCCATTATCGAACTGATTGAGGTCGTTTTTATGATTATCCATAGATGGTTTCCTTTCAGATTACAGCCGTAACTGCCCCAGACAGGGCAGTCAGTAAAAGAGGGAAAGTTGTGACTGTGACCGGAAAGGAAAGATCAACCGTCGCTGCGCGGCAGGCATAAAACCGTCAGGCCCCACTCGTCGGGGTGACGTGCCTGATCAGAGCGGCGATTCTGACCTGGGGCCGAAGCATACCAGGCAATCGGGGGTGCAGGCAGCGGGTCGATTTCCTGGCTGGCAATAAAATTGAACTGCTGCCGGTTACCCGCGAGAAAAACTGAAACATCCCTGCTGGTTCGCGGAGCACCAAGAATCGCTCCTGTGTGCGAAGCCTCGCCAATAGTAAGTTCGCCGACGCCAAGGCGGCAGAGAAACATTTCGCCGTCAGCGTGCCAGAAACCCTGGCAAAGGCCAAGAATTAAAAAAATTACCAGCAGAATGCGTTTCATGAGTTGATTATAACATAGTTTCGGCATTTTCAGGCGTTCGACCGGCAACGCCGGGCAATCTCAAGACTCTGCAGATATAACAGAACCGCCAGAAAAGGAAAAACGGCTTCAAAACGAAGCCGCTTCAACAAAAAGGTCTTGAATCTCTATATTTTGCCCGCTATTTCAGGAGGGCTGCATTCAATATAACATAAACAAATCAGACGGACCATCGCTAAAGCATCTGGTTGCACATCTGCAGTATTTGCGGTTAAGCTGGGCAAATCATGAAAAAATCACCCGCATTAACAATTTATATTCTCATGCTCATGCTTTCCGGCAACTGTCTGCAGGCGGATGCAACAGGGCAGAACAGGCGACAGGTGCAACCAGCAGCGATCATAGACCAGCATATCGATGGTTATTACAGACAGCCGATTCGGCTTGCAGACCAGCAGGCGGCCAGAATCGGCAGACTGATCTGGCAGAATGAATCCGGCGGAAAATATGAAGGCCTGACTGCCTGGAACGAGGGTGAAGATTTCGCTTCCCTCGGGATCGGACATTTTATCTGGTACCCGACCGGAAAAACCGGCCCATTTGTCGAAACATTTCCAGAACTGCTGCGCTTTATCAGGCAGCAGGGTGGCAAATTGCCGGGTTTTCTTGCCAGGGCAAACGGGTGCCCCTGGTCTGATCGCAAGACTTTCATGCGGGCATTCTCAGGGCCGCTGATGACCGAACTGCGCCGTTTTCTCGCTCAAACGATAAATCATCAGGTGCGTTTTGCCGCCCTCAGGCTCGAAAAAGCGCTGCCACAGATGCTCTTGCAATGCTCCGACGATGAACGCAGGCTGATAATTAAAAATTTTTACCGGGTCGCTGAACAGCCGGACGGGTTTTACGCGCTGATGGACTATGTGAACTTCAAGGGCGAAGGAACCTCACCCGCCGAAAGATACAACGGGCATGGGTGGGGCCTGCTGCAGGTTCTACAGGAAATGGGCAACGGCAACCCTCTTGAAGAATTCTCGCGGGCAGCAGTCAGAGTTTTAACGCGACGGGTTGCCAACAGCCCGGCCGCACGCAATGAAAAACGCTGGCTCGCCGGCTGGTCGCACAGGTGTTATACCTACTCACAGCCTCAGCATTGATTATAAAAAGCTTACAGCAAAGCTTCGGGCCTGATTGAAAAAAATCGCAACGGTTTCAGATCACAGATCGCTGTCGTGGTGCAACTCGTTGAAGCGGTGCTTCAAGGCAGCGTCTTCGACCGTATTCACGTAGACCAGCAGGTGATCTTTCGGATCATCGAGAACCGCCCGGTCGATCAGCAGGCGCACCCGGTAAAAATCTTCGAGCAGACTGATATCGCACGAAAGCTGAATCGGCCAGCCGTAACCAGGCTGATTAACCTTGACGTTGCCGGCATTCGGGTGCGGCCAGGTTTTGACCGGCAGCATGAGATTGATGGCATAAAGATGCGAGGGCGTACCGCCCTGAAAACGGTCGACATAGGCAGACACAATCGGCTTATAGTTGTAATCAAGAATATCGATGCGTTTTTCGCGATCGGCAAGGCGAATGGTGGCAAAATAAGAACTGGTACCGGGCAGTGTGCGAATTTCTTTAATTTGAGGCACATAACCGGGCGCACTGACCGAAACCCTGATATTCTGGCCCGCAAGGCTGCATTTTACCAGAGCATGCGGAACCATCAGATAAATCGAATTGCGCACGTCGACATTGATCTGATAAGGCCCAACCGGGTATTGCACTGCCTGCAGCGGCAGGGAAAATGCCAGCAAAGCCAGTAATATGGCCGGCAGAGCAAAGCTTTTGGCTATGCGGTTTTTCAATGCGGTTCCTCCGTCTGATCTTCATTGAATTCTACCACAGACTCGATTTTCGCTGCATAAAAATAAAAACCAGCAATAATAGTTGTGAAATTTTTCACTTTCATATATAATTATTTACAGAAGCGTTGTGATTTTTTTCACTTTAACCGCTGGGCAAGATTTTCGGTTGTGGTTAGTCAATTCAGGCAGTGTTAATTCGATTGGTGGCTTTAATAATCGTGGCAAAAGGGGTTTTTATGAGTTTAGAAGCGGCACCGGCTCTGGGTTACCCCGGAATCAGCACATTTTCGTTCCCTGTGCTTACGGCGCCGCAGACGAAAATCCTGTAGACAACAGCCGTCTACCGATCGGTAATCAAAGTCAGCGACAAATCTGGTTCGAAATGTGTTGCAGGAGACAGATATGAATAAAACCGGCAGCGATGAACGCAAAAGTCACGAAATTATCATGTGCATGGGCAGCGCCTGCTTTACCCGCGGCAACAACCGCAGCGTCGAAATCGTCAAGGATTACCTCGAAAAGAACGACCTGACCGCAGAAACCATTTTTCGCGGTTGTCTGTGTTCAAACCGCTGCAAAGCCGCACCGATAATCATTATCGACGGGCAGCCATTCGAAAAGGTTGTTCCGCAGGCAGTGAGCGAAGTTCTCGACCACGTCTTCAAAGAAGGCGGCACCGAAAATGAATCAGCTTAAACCAGTTTTTACACGCAAGGCCGACTGCCGCGACTGCTACAAATGCGTTCGCGAATGCCCGGTCAAGGCGATCAAGATCGAAGACAACAGCGCCGGCATTGTCGATGAGCTCTGCATTCACTGCGGGCGCTGTGTCGAAGTGTGCCCGGTTGGCGCCAAAAAAGTGCGCAACGATGTGCCGGCAGTCAGACAACAGATCGACCTCGGCAAAAAAGTCGTTCTTTCAATAGCACCTTCATGGCGTGCAGAATTCAAGAATCTGCACATCTCACAGTTGATAGCAGCCCTGCGTCAGCTTGGCTTCAGTCAGATATCGGAAACCGCCATCGGCGCCCAGATGGTTTCGCAGGCAGTTGCAGAGCTGATCGATCATTCTGAGCAGCAGCTGTTTCTTTCGACCGCCTGCCCCACCGTTGTCGATCTTATCTGCAAATATTATCCCGACTATGTCAGGCACCTCACCCCGGTAGTTTCGCCGCTCATGGCGCACGCCCGCTATCTCAAATCGACAGCTGGCGAAAATATCAGCGTTGCTTTCGCCGGCCCCTGCATTGCTAAAAAAGTTGAATCCGAACGCTACCAGGAACCAATCGCTGGCGCCCTGACCTTTGAAAATTTACATGAATGGCTGATAGACGCCGGTATTGATCCTTACAAAATTGCAGTTGATAACAGCTCGACGTTTTTTCCGCACCCGGCGTGTGAGGGCGGCCTCTACCCCATAGATGGCGGCATGATCAGCGGCATCAGAGCCAGACTGCAGAAACCGAACGTCGAATTCATGTGTTTTTCAGGTATCGATGCCATAACTTCGGCAATGCGGGAGCTTGACCAGCTGCCGCCCGGCCGGCAGATTTTCATCGAACTTCTCGCCTGTGGCGGTGGCTGCGTCAATGGACCGGTCATGAAAAGGCGCGAAGCTACCATCATCAAACGCGACAGCATTTTCAGCCACGTTGACCAGTCTTTTCACCCCGGTGATCAGATCGGAACCCTTGATATCTCGGCAAAATTCAGCACCAGCCCGATTCAGATCAGGCAGCACCCTGAGAATGTTGTCAGAGCAGCACTGCAACGCGTCGGCAAAACGAGCTCGCGTGATGAGCTTAACTGCGGCAGCTGCGGTTATGACTCGTGTCGCGATTTTGCCGAGGCGCTGCTCGACGGCAAAGCCATGGAAAACATGTGCGTCTCATACATGCGCAAACTCGCCAGCAAAAAGGCCAACGCCCTGATCAAGGCCATGCCGGCCGGCGTGGTAATCGCCGATGCCGGGCTGCGCATCATCGAATGCAACCGCCGTTTTGCCAGTATTTTCGGGTCTGACATGGAAATGGTCTTCGACGCCTCCCCCGGCATGGAAGGCGCGCAGCTCAGCAAGATCGTGCCTTTCCACAAGGTTTTCAGAAACGTTCTGGTAACCGGCGAAGACTGGGTCGACCACGATATCGCCTACCGCGATCATCAGCTCAACATTTCGGTCTTTTCAATCGAGAAGGGGCAGGTCATCGGCGCAGTGATTCAGGACATACGGGTACCGCACGTGCGCCGCGACCAGGTGGTGAAAAGGGTTGAAGAGGTCATCAGACTCAACCTCGAAACGGTGCAGAAAATTGCCTATCTGCTCGGCGAAAACGCCTCAGAAACCGAATTGCGGCTCAACAACGTGCTCGAAGCTTTTGGCAGCGAACCGGAGGAAATCAATGGAATTTCCGAAAATTACGAATAACTGCTGTGTCGAGGTTGACTTCAGGCAGAAAAACTGTGGTCGGCAGCGCACTGGCGGCGACGTTTTTCTGTCGCGCAAGCTGAAAGAACAGCAGCGCGTCATTTCGGTTCTGTCTGATGGCCTTGGCAGTGGCATCAAAGCCGGTGTACTCGCCACTCTGACATCAGTCATGGGCCTCAATTACATGAGCAGCTTTCGCGACCCGGCCAAAGCGGCACGCAGTATCATGGATACTCTGCCGGTCTGCTCTGAACGCCACATCAGCTACAGCACCTTTTCGCTCGTCGACGTCGACTTCGAAAACGAGGTCAAAATCGTTGAATACGACAACCCGCCGGTGCTGGTTGCGCGCGGCTCAGAGATTATCAGACTCGAACGCTCTCAGGTTCAGGTTACAAGAGCCGACCGCGAACCGGTGGCGATTTCGGTTGCCGATTTTCAGGCTCAGCCGGGTGACCGCATCATCATGCTCTCTGACGGTGTAAGCCAAAGCGGCATTGGCAGTCAGCCACTGCCATTCGGCTGGGGCATCGAAAAAACCGGCAATTTTATCAAAGAGCAGATTGAAAAAAAGTCAGATATTTCTGCCTGTGACCTGGCAGCGGCCATTGTTGACAAGGCCTGGCTCAACAACGGCGGGCATGCACTCGACGACATAACCTGTGGCGTCATTTACTTCCGCCAGCCCAGGCAATTACTGATCATGACCGGCCCACCCTACGATCAGAAGAAAGACCGTTTGCTTGCCGAGCTGGTCGGTAATTTTCCCGGCAGAAAGATTATCTGTGGCGGCACTACTGCCAACATCGTTGCCCGCGAAACCGGTCGTGAAGTGCATGTCATGCTTGGCAAGATCGACCCTGATCTGCCCCCGGATTCGATAATGGAAGGCGTTGACCTGATCACTGAGGGCATTCTCACGGTCGGGCGCGTTGCCAGATACTTAGAAGACCGGCGCAACCCAGAAACCCTGAATCTCAACCCGGCCACAAAAATTGTCCGTATGCTGCTCAACAGCGATATAATTAATTTTGTGGTCGGAACCCGGGTTAACGAGTTTCACCAGGATCCGAACATGCCGGTCGAACTGGAAATCAGGCGCAACGTCATCAAAAAGATCGCGGCGCTTCTGGAAAACCAGTATCTCAAGGAAACCAGCATTCAATACATCTAACGGAGTCATGAAATGAGCAAGAAGTTCAAAATCACCATCTGTTCGGGAACAGCCTGCTATGTGCTGGGTGGCGCCCAGCTGATGATGCTGGAAGACCTGATACCCGCCGAGCTGAAAGACCAGGTCGAAATCGTCGGCTCAGCCTGTCTGCAGGCCTGCCGGCAAGGTGGTAATGCCCAGCCGCCGTTCGTAAAAATCAATGATTATCTGATGGAATCAGCTTCGATCGCCAAAATCGTGGATTACTTGCGCAAGCACTGAGTCAGGCAAAGGAAACTCGTATGACATACATCAACAATGCGGCCCTGATCAAGCGCCAGCTCATGGTGAGACTGGCAAGAATGATGTTTGCCGGCAACCTCGGCACACAGGTTGACTATATTCCGCTGCAGCAGGCACCACGCGAGTCGGCATCAGTGCGCTGCTGCATTCATCATGACCGCGCCGTGCTGCGCTATCGCCTGATGGCTCTGCTTGGTTTCGCAGTCGAGAATGAGAAGCCCGAAGACGAGATCCGCACCCTCGCCAGCTATGTTGCCGAAGCTGAGCAGAAAGGCGCTGACCGCCTCGATGACAAGATACTCACTGTTATCGACGAAGCCTGCAGCTCATGCATCAGAGCCAATTACCGGGTCACCAATGCCTGCCGCGGCTGTGTCGCCAGACAGTGCATCATGAACTGCCCGAAAAATGCCATTCACATCGAGAACGGGCATGCGGTCATCGACGAAAAGATCTGCGTCAGCTGCGGCATCTGTGCCAAGGCCTGCCCTTATCATTCGATTATTTACCAGCCGATTCCGTGTGAAGAAGCCTGCCCGGTCAATGCGATAAAACAGGATGAGCGCGGCAAGGAAAAAATCGACGAAAACAAATGTATTCATTGTGGTCGCTGTCAGCAGGCCTGCCCATTTGGTGCAGTCATGGAACGCTCGGAAATGTTCGATGTACTCAAGGTGGTTCTTAACCCGGCCTGTAAAACGATTGCCATGATTGCGCCAGCGATTGTCGGTCAGTTCAACACCGAGCTTGGCAAAGTCGTCACAGCTCTGAAAAAACTCGGTTTCGACCATGTGGTCGAAGTGGCCTATGGAGCCGATCTTACTGCTGAAAAAGAAACCGCCGAATTCATCGAACGGGTCGAGCATGGCAGCGTCTGCATGACTTCTTCTTGCTGTCCGGCCTATGTTGAAGCGGTCAACAAGCATATCAGCAACATAAAACCTCTCGTTTCTGACACTCCCAGCCCGATGCAGCTGACCGGCGAATGGGCTGGCAAAAATTGGCCGGGAGCAAAGCGCATTTTCATCGGCCCCTGCGTTGCCAAGCGGGCCGAGGCACGCTCCAGCAAAAACGTCGAGAATGTTCTCACCTTTGAAGAACTTGGTTCAATTCTCGTTGCCGCCGGTATCGATGTTCTCGAATGCGAAGAAACGTCTCCCGATCAGATCGCAACGGCAACCGGCCGCAAATTCGCGATTTCCGGGGGGGTTGCCGGTGCGGTTGTTGCGGCAGCAGCTGGCCATGGCGTTAAAGCCGAAGAAAAACTCTTCAATGGTCTTGATAAAAAGGCCTTTGCAACCCTCAAGGTGGTTGACAAGGTTGTAAAAAATACTACCTTCATAGAAGTGATGACCTGTGAAGGCGGCTGCCTGCACGGCCCCGGGGTAATAAGCAACCCGGTCGTGGCGCGGCGCTTTCTCGAAAAAATGCTCAAGGAAAACCCCTGATGGACAGCGTCGAACAGAATATCAGCCCGGTAGTTTTCACCAACAAGGCGCAATGCCGTGACTGTTACCGCTGCCTGCGCCAGTGCCCGGTCAAAGCGATACGCATGATCAACGGTCAGGCCAGCGTCGACCCCGAAAAATGCATTGCCTGCGGCACCTGCATCAAAGAATGCCCGCAGGGCGCCAAGCAATACCGCAACGATCTGGAGAAGGCGATCAGACTGCTCAAAGAACCGTTTCCGGTTGCGGTAAGTCTGGCCCCGTCGTTTGCGGCGTTCTTCACAAAATCAGAGCGGCAACGACTGCCGTCGGCATTGCGCAAACTCGGCTTCGCGCATATTTCAGAAACTTCGATCGGGGCATACCCGGTAGCAATTGCCAGTCTCAAAAGGCAGCATGCTGACCGCAGTTCGATCTGCACTGCCTGCCCGGCCGCGGTCAGTTTTGTCAGAAAATATATGCCTGAGCTGACCGACAATCTGCTGCCGGTAGCTTCACCAATGCTCGCCCACGCGGCGATAATCAGAAAAAAAATCGGCGAAGGGGCGCGCGTTGTCTTTATCGGGCCATGTATCGCCAAAAAACAGGAAGCCGACAGCAGTGAAGGCCTGCAGAAAATCGACTGCGCCCTGACTTTTCGTGAGCTCAGCGAATGGTTTGACCGCGAAAACATCAGACTCGACCGGCTCGAAGAAAGCCCGTTCGATGACCAGCCCGACGGGCAATCGCGCTTTTTTCCGCTGCCCGGCGGCCTGACGCGGACTGCAAACATGGGTTCAGACAGCCTGATCAGCGATATCGTCGCGGTCAGCGGTCATGCCGAGTTTCGCCAGATTCTCGAAGTCATCGAAAAATCGCGGGTCAAAATGTTCGTCGAGCCGTTGTTCTGTTCTCAAGGCTGTGTTAATGGGCCCGGGGCACCCGAGAACAGCCAGCTTTTCGAAAACCGGCGTGAAGTTATCGACTATGCAGAGAAGCACCCTGGCTCAGAAACGATTAAACATGAGGCTGATGAAGTAGTCGATGCAGCATACAAACCGGAAAAAGCACCAGAAGAAGCTGTCGAAATTACCGAAGAAGCAATCAGCAGGGTTCTTGCCGCCACCGGCAAAACCAGCCCGGCTGACGAGTTGAACTGTGGTGCCTGCGGTTACGATTCGTGTCGCGACAAGGCAATAGCCGTCATCAGAGGGTTTGCCGAAATAGACATGTGTATACCCTATATGCGGCGCCTGGCTGAACAGCGCACTGACCGCATCATCGAAACCAGCCCGAATGGCATCGTCATGCTCGATGACAAACTGACCATTCTCAGTATGAACCCGGCTTTCCGCAAGATGTTTCTCTGTTCTGAAGCGGTTCTTGGCAAACATATATCTTATCTTATCGACCCCGAGCCTTTCGAAAAGGTTCTGACCGGCAGCGAGAATCTGATCGAGCAGACAACCAAGCATCAGCGCTACAACCTGATCGTGCACCAGATCATTTATCAGCTCGAAATCGAAAACCAGCTCGTCGGCATCTTTGTCAACATTACCGGCAGCCGTCAGAGTATCGAAGAACTTGCAAGACTGCGTTCAAAAACGATTCAACAGGCCCGTGAAATGCTTGAACATCAGGTAAAAATGGCACAGCAGATGGCAAAATACCTTGGTGAAAGCACAGCGCAGGGCGAAAGCATCATCGAAAATCTTCTCAAGCTCACCGAAAGCGAAGATGAGGGCGAAAACCGCAGAAAGGGCCCGGAATGGGATATATTCACGTCGAAATAGATATTGCACAGACTCCCAAAAAGACCGGCGGAATCTGCGGTGATGCGGTAAATTCGTTCAGAACTCCCGAAGCAACGGTGATTCTGCTTGTCGACGGCGTTGGTTCAGGCATAAAAGCCAATATTTACGCCAACATGGCCTGCTCAAGACTTGAAAAGCTTCTTGAGTCAGGCTTTTCGCTGCGCCGTGCCTTCTCTTCGCTGGTCAAGACCATGCACGAATCGCGCGGCAGCGACATGCCCTACGCAGTCTTTTCGGTGATCCGCATTCTCAACAACGGTGAAGCGACAATACTTGCCTACGAAATGCCGGAGGCTATTTTTATTGGCCGCCACTCGGCCGCGGTTCTGCCCAGACGCAATTTTACGCTCGAACGCGAGGTCATCAGCGAAAGCAACCTGTTTCTTGAACCGGGCGAAGGACTGCTGCTGTTTTCTGACGGTATCACTCTGGCCGGCATCGGCGGTAAAACCCGGCTTGGCTGGAATATCAACGAAATCTGCCGTTTCGTTAACGACAGCCTGGTTGCCGGCGAAAAAAAGAAAAAGCTTTATCAGCGCATTCATCAGCAGGCTCGCGAGCTCTGGGGAACGCCATGTGGTGACGACTGCACGGTTCTCAGTGCCTTCTGCCGCCAGGGCAAAGTGGTGAATATCTTTACCGGGCCACCGGCACAGAGCGGCGACGACCGCAAGGTCATCGAAAACTTTCTTGCACTGCCCGGCACCAGAATTGTCGCCGGGGCGACCACCGCCCAGATAGTCGCAAGACATCTCGGCCGTGAACTCAAGATCAATGCAGCTGACACAAGCATGATCGCGCCGCCCGGTTACAGCATCGAAGGCATAGATCTGGTTACCGAAGGCGCCGTGACACTCAATCAGCTCTACAATATTCTCGATGCCGACCCGATTTATTTCGAGCCCGATTCTTCAGTCACCAGATTTTATGATGCAATCATCGATGCCGACCGCATCAACTTCATCGTTGGAGTGGCAAAAAACGCCGGGCACGGCGATATTGCCTTCAGACAGCAGGGCATCATTCCGCGTCAGAAAATCGTCGAACTGCTGGCAGAAAAGCTGACCGTCGAAGGCAGACTGATCGACATCAAAATGGTTTAGACACAAACATGGTTTAATAATTTTTCCACTCCCGGATTGAAAAAACTTTTGTTATGATTATTCCGTATAGTTATCAGTATGGTGTTTTTCTTAGCCGGAGTTATGTACCCCGGGAGGTATAAAAATGAAAAAATTCATTCTGGGCCTGATGCTTCTTGCCACTCCCATGGCTGTTCCAGCCATGGGAATCGACAGCGACAGCAGCAACCCGTTCAATGTAGAAAAAGTCAATATTCCGGCGAGCGCTTCGGTGAATGGCGGGGCCGGCGCGGCTGAGGCCGCAGCACCGGCGGCAGCTGGCGCCAACGAAATCAAACCCGGCACCATTGGCTTTGTCAACGTAAATACCAGGCTCAACGTTCGCACCTCCCCCTGGGGAAAAATCATCGGCAAGCTCTACGACGGCGACAAACTGCGAATTGTAGCCCGCGAGGGCGACTGGCTGAAGATTCACTACAACGGTGGCTATGCCTACGTTCACAGCAACTACGTCGAAATCGGCGAAGAGCGCGTTAATCGGCCCGAAGCCGACGAAGATGCTGGCAGCACCAGCGGCAATCCTACTGCCGGCGTACCCGACGGCACCCTCGACCCGGCCCGCTTTGGCTACGACAACAAGCGCTTCAGCGCAGTCTTTGATATTGTTGAAAAGTTCTGCTCAGCCAACAAAGCCTATGTTTTCGGCGCCGGCCACACAAAAAGCTCTGGCTACACCGAAAAAACCGACTGCTCAGGCTTCGTCGGCCAGTTCATTCAGAAAATGGCGGCGGCTTCCGGTATTCCGCCGGTTTTCCCGGCCAACAGCTGGTATCCTTCAAGCCAGATTTATAAAAATCAGTATACCAACAAGATTACTTCTTCCTTTCCGCCACCGAACCCGCGCGACTCGATCAAACCAGGCGATGTTTTCGTAATGAACCCGGGCAGCAGTGGCATCGGCCATGTCGGGCTGTTCATGGGCTACACCTCTTCAGGTCAGCCGATCATCGCTCACTCGACCCCAACCCGCGTCAGCAGGGATACCCGCATCGCCGGCAAAGTCGGCTACTCAGGGGTACGAATAGAAGTATTGCCATCACGCTACAAATCACGCTGGGCCGGCGTTTATCGCATCAAGAACATGGACAGCATGCTCAACAAGCTCTCTCAATGATCAGATCCTTTAAAACTCTTGCACTGCTGTTTGCTTTCGCTTTCAACCTTACCGCCGGTGCCGATACCGAGCTGGTCAAACTGCCCGATGTCGAATTCTCCCGTTGGCTTGCGTTTTCTCAGGGCGACACCCCGAATCAGCTTTTGTGGCTGAGTGAAGACAACGGCGGCGTTCTCGACGGCCCATTTCAGGGCCCGATGGCTTTTGTAACCGACCGCAACGGCAATCTCTGGGCCGGCGACACACTGAATGCCAGGATAACGGCATTCTCACCCAAAGGCCGACCGATCAAGGTCATCGATCTGATCAAAACAGCAAAAGAAGCCGGGCTGGCAACTGACCCGGTTCTTGTCGACCTTACTCCCGGGTTTCCGGGGAAACTGCTCGCTGCCGATGCTGCCAACAATGCCATCATCGAGATCGACCTGCGAAAAGCACCGCCACGGGCTTTTCTGCCAGCTTCAGGCTCGAATGGCTGGCAGCAGATCAACCAGCTGCACAGCGACCAGCATGGCAATATTTATATTGAAGACGTGGCTTCGCGCCGCACCTTCATTCTCAACCGTGATGGCAAACCGGCCGGTAAACCTCTCGATGGGCTGATCGGCATTGCCGTTTCACGCGAAAGCCGTATTGCAGTGCTGGCCGCCGACGAAAAGATTGCCGGTGTCTGGCAGATTCTCACAGCCGCCAGGCCTGGCGACAAACTCGAACACCTCTCGTTCGTCAGAGATGATGAACCGGTTATCTGGTGCGCTCTACAGGGCTACGATGCCAAAAACCGCCTGCATATAATTTATGATACGACTTCTTCCAGGTATTATCTGACCCTGGCCAGTGATGGCACCGTCTTACGCAAACTGCAGACAGCCCACCCCGACCCCGGCTACGACCCGACCCGACCCGACTGGGTCGACGCGCACGGTCGCCTCTACAAGGTCAAAATCGCCTCAGGCACGCTTGCGGTAATGACTCTCAAGTAAGCATAAGCGCAACGATCATGATGTAACCTGCCCTGCCAGACCTGAATGGCAGGGCAGATTTTTGTTGCGCAAAACGCGGGTTTGCGCTAATCTCTGCGGTCATGGGAAAAAAGAAACTGATCAGATTCAGGGAAAATGCCACTTTTCCGGAGCTTTTTGAGCCGCCGGCGCTTGAACTTCTTGCCAGAGACCACGAACTAAAAGGGCGCTGGGCAGAAGGCTATTTTGGCAACAGCAACCCGATCATTCTTGAGCTCGGCTGTGGCCGAGGCGAATACACTGTCGGCCTGGCACAGCTTTTTCCCGAACAGAATTTCATCGGCGTCGATATCAAGGGTTCAAGGCTCAACTTCGGAGTTAAAGCCATTCGCCAGGCCGGAATCAGAAACGCCTGCTTTGTTCGCAGTCAGATTGAGCTGCTGAACCGCATTTTTGACCACGAGATAAGCGAAATCTGGGTCACTTTTCCCGACCCATTCCACGGCAGGGTGCATCGAAGACTGACTGCACCGGCTTTTCTCAACCGGTATCTTGGCGTGATCACCAGAGATGGCACCATCTGCCTCAAGACCGACGACTTCAATCTCTATGATTTCACCCGCGGTATCGCCAGCGAAAACGGTCTCGAAATCATTGACGACACTGACGATCTCTATAACTCGCCGTTGCTGCTCGCAACGCCGCAGATTCAGACCACCTACGAAAAGCGCTTTCTTAACGAAGGCAAGAAAATCTGTCTGCTGCGCTTCAAGCTGGATCGGGTAATAAAGCCTCTGCCAAAGAAACAGAAGCAGACTGCCGTCTGATTTTCTTTACCATGCCGGCTATCGCCCGATTCGTCGTTGCGACCCGTCATCATTGTCATTTCAATGGTCCGCAGATTTCGATTATCAGCCGATTCTAGTATAGCACCCATCATAACTCACCCGTTCGTGCCGGTTATGACTATATTGAAAGATTCAATATCACAGGGCCGGCTACGAAATAACAGATATAATTCAAGACAAAACACGATATATCGTAGCAAAAATCCGAGAAACAAAAACCAGAAGCGCTCTAATTGCCACTTTTTGTATATCAATTAACATGGCACGGTAAATGCTACTAATATAGTAGTGTTGATTCCTCCAACACCCTGAAACCAAGTTGAACGACCAAGGAGCAAGCCTATGAGATGAGTAGAGGGTTCACCTGCGCGTGACTCCCTCTGAGCACTCTAGTTTTTTCATGCAACAACCTCTCTCTCTGATTCTAAACCCCTTAAACGGCCCGAAAAAGTCGAGCCGTTTTTTTCTTTTAGCTATTTTTAGCAACTCTACAGCTTGTCTGCAAACGCTGTTTCTTTGTTTAAGCCAGATTTGTCCAATCGCCTGAATTAGCAGAATGAAAGGCCTGAAAAAGCCAGACCCAGGGGGATTATTGCGGCCGGCTACGGGTACAGAAATTGCTGTCGGCAGAGCGTTCTACCTCGACCTATATGGTTGGTTAGGAATAGCGCCGCAAGGCGCGACGGTCGGCTGGTTCAACCAGCCAGTCGATCGGGAGATCTCTCCCCCGGGGTCGGCCTCAAAAGCCGGCCCCTTTTTTCTTACCGGTTGCTGTCCGATTTATTTTCGAACTGCAGTTGCCAGAATGAGCCCGAAAGAAAAACTGCTCCGCCCGGGCGGAGCAGCTTCTTACATTTTTTTAAACTGGTTTTATCAGCGCCTCGGCACAAGAACCCCGGTAACCTTACGATCTTCGGTGGTAACAACACTGATTTCGGTGCCAGCCGGCACTTCGACTTCGCCGCCCTTGATGAAGGCGCCGCCGGCGAGACCAATCGGGCCAAGCACCAGATAACCGAGCGTTGAAGCCCCGGCAGCCATACCAATCTTGCGTTTGTCGAATTTAGACCCGGCATCTTCAATCTTGATCGGCAGCAGCGAGGCATCCATGCTTTCGATATTTCTTACATCGAGATTCACGTAACCGGTTCTGCCAAAACGGCCGCCACGTCTGACATTCTTGACTTCGGCCGTAACGATGCCGCCCTTTGTCATTGCCAGAATATTGCCATTGATGAACAGGTCATCGGCAACGACCATCGGGATCTTATCGCCCTTGGCAGCGGTCAGACTCGACAGATCTTTTTTCATGCGCAGGCGAATCTCGGTGCCAGCGGGAATTGTCACCGTATGCAGCGAAATCAGGCCGCGTTCAATAGTCAGATGTACCAGCTGTTCAAGCCTGAAAGCCATGGGTTCCATCGACACATTGCCGATGACCTTTTTGTCGATTTCGGCCAGACGGGCTTCGAGGGTACCCTCACCGGTTTTATTAAACAGTTTCCATTCGAGAAAGCTGAGTTTCATATCGAGCGAAAGATTGCTGGCAGAGCCTTTGAAAATAAAATCGTGCAGATAGCGCGACTTTTCGGAATCAGTCTGCCCGGTTGAGCGGCCAAACAGGTCTTCTTCGATCTGCCGCAGTCGGTCAGCCGTTTCTGCCGTCTGTTCGTCACCATAAATATAGCGTTCGACGCGGCTGATTCTCTTGTCAAGATCACGGTCAACTTCTGCTGCCGGTAGAATGGTGCTCAGACAACACAACAGCAGAATCATGGCGATAATGCGACTGAATTTCATGGTTTAGCCCCCTGCTTTTTAGTTGATTCGGCTGAAGTCTCAGCCTTTTTTTCAGATTTTTTCAATCGGCCGGTTTTGTGCAGCCGGTCGGGATCGAACACAATTACAATTTCACGCTGGCGCAACGGAGTCTGTACCATATCGAGGCAGAATCTGGCAAATACTTCGAGATCAGACTGCTCGACGACGATATCGCGGCTGTAAAGCTCATTGATATGAGCCGCAAGCGTAAAGGTTTCATCTTCGGCCAGACCGGCGCGGGCCGCTTTGATATCGGTTACAAAACGCACTGCCGGGCGACTGAACCTTTCGCTCTGCGGAATCATCGCCTCCTGAAAGATCAGCATGCCTGAAGCATCGAAAAATCTCGGAAAAAGAGAAGGCTCGAAATAAAAGCTGCGGGCATCGATGACAACGCGATTGAATTTTGGTGCGGGCACCTTGTCGTCAACCTTCACGCCAGTGGTCCAGGAGGCGAGAAAACTGGTCGGCTGCATAGACTGCGGCCGTAATGCCGCAAGATACAGAGCCGAACGCAGGCTGATCTTGCCAGTCAGCGGCACATCAACACGGCAGCGCACCATACCAGAAATATCTGGCTGAAAAAAAGTCTTGGGCGCCGACATCAGTACCAGACCAAGGCGCTCTTTCAGAGCAGCGTTTTCCTGCAGAACATGCGCTACCTGTTTCCCCTCCATGAGAGGTAGAGCGAGAATACGTTCATAGGCATGGTGCAGAGCATCCATCCAGGCGCGCGACCGTTCTTCGTCATAAGAAGATTCGCTTTCCCAGGGGGTGCCGGCCAGACCGAACACTTCGAGTTTCTGCTGCAGCAAGACATGTGAATCGACAAAATTCTCCGCCCGCAGATTGCAGGCGGAGAACATGCAAACAATTACCAGAATGGCCTTTGCCAGGAATTTCATGGAACGGAATCTCCTCTCAGTCAAAGGTCACATGTGCTCCGACGTGGTGTTCACTGACGACATCGCCATCATAGAAAGAGTAATCGACTCTGATATGGGGCAGAACGTTCATGCCGAAGCCCAGAGTAAGAGTGCCGTTCAGAGCACCGATACGCATGGTAAGATCGTTTTCGACAAATTTCTTTTCGACGCCAATGCGGTACTGCTGATCATTGGCTTTCGAAGTGTTGGTGATGTTGATGGCGTCTGCAGCCACAGTGGTGCCCTTGGTGATTTTGTAGGCAGTGCCGAGGTTGAGAGTTACACCATCGCGGCTGGTATTGGCACCACTGACGTCTTCGATCAGGTTATCTACAGTCAGACCACCAGTCAGGCGGTCGTTGTAATGATACATCAGACCGAAACCGAGTGAGAAAATATCTCTTTTACTGTGCTGCAGAAGGCTTTTGATGTAGCGGTCGACGCTGAGCAGTCTCAGTTTGATACCGCCATAGAGCTGTTCGCGGGCCAGCATGCGGCGGGCGATCGGAAATCTGGTGCCGAAAGCGAGCTGCAGGTCTTTTACACCACGCTTAACACCCTGATATTCGCCGCCAACCAGATTGCCAAATTCGATGGAGCGATGATCTTCTGTGTAGGCAACGCCATAGCTGTATTTCGGGCGCCGGGGAACGGGCTCTTCGAGAATGTTGTGTTCGAGATAATCGGTGATCGAAAACTTGCTTTCGACGTTATCTTCATAGATATGACCGGTAAAAGCCATGCTGGTCCAGTCATAGATATCGCGCTCATTCACTTTGGCCTGAATAGAAGCTTCACGGCCCTGAATCTGGCTCAAACCGGCGGGGTTGTAGAAAGTTGCCGATTCGTCGTCAGACAGACCGATGAAAGCACCGCCCATACCCCTTGAACGTGCTGACTGAGCAGAAACTTCAGTGGTAGAAGCGACAAGAAAAATGGTGAATAACAGCAGCAGACCTGCCATTCGTGGGAATTTCTGTCGTTTCATCTGCGGGGCCTCCTTGAGCTGTCTAAATCGGGTGCTTCAATCTTAATCGTCATTAATTCAGTAAAACCTGAGCGAACAATATATCTTTTCGTTGTCTGTCGATTTTTCATTTTGTTTTTTTAACCGGGATAAACCCATCTGGCGCCTTGGGCAAAGGTTTGAAACCTTCATCTGAGCTGACCGGCTTGAGGGGAACAAAGCCACCGCTGCCACCTGCAGTATTCGCTGCCGGTTTTGCCGATGCCGGTCTGCTGACAGTTGGCGCCGGCTGATTCAACTGTTTGAAAACCGGCTGGGTAACCACCGGTCCGTTTTTATAAACCGGAGTTCCAGTCGTTGCCGGAGCTTTGATTACCGGAGCCTGAGACGGCACAATCGCAGTATTCGCATCGGGCAGAGCCGGGTCTTTAACCGGCGGGTTTGCCATGGCCGGGCTCTGCCGCAGGCCGTTTTTGTAAACGAAAGGCACCGACGCATAGGTAATGTCTTCACGGTATGGCTCTGAGCGGTAATTACGCAACAAAGCATACTGATCGTCACCCTCGGGCACGACAATGTCCATGATCGGCGGGTCGCCATAGGTGTCGTGGCCACCGCCGAAATCATCGTATGTAGCAAAGGCTCTGACGTCACGGTTCAGCAGGCGATTCGGTGAAACGATCTTTTTGAAGCCCATCGAAAAGCACTGATAACCGGACCTGTCAGAAATCTTCGGCAGTTTGAGTTTTGAAATCTTTACAATCGCCCGGTCACTCTGAATTTTTACGTAATCGGGGTAAATAATGTCGTTTATCTGATTCTGAAATTCGAGTTCATCGGTCTTGTTGCGCAGAATATCGTAAAGTTCATATTCGCCGAGCGGCGAAATAAGTATCATCTTTTCCCAGCCCTTGTTGTCGGCAAAGGTGACGTCACGGCCAGGCAAGCCCTGCTTATAGCCGGAGTTTTCGATGCCATCGATGTCGATATAAATATCCCAGAGATTGGCAACGAAACCCTGATCTTCGCTTTTTCTTGTGTCAGGCCATTCGCGCATGATGTAGTTGCGCATCTGAATCTCAAATACCACGACCTGGCCTTCTTCATAGACCGTGAAGCGTTTGATATCAAAGGTGCCACGGCGCATGCGCTTGTCGCTCGGGTAGAGATAGTAACCGGGGCCCTTGTCGTCACCGATGTTATCCTGAATATCGAGCCAGGAACCGGTTTCGTAATAATAGTTCACCTTATCCTGAGCGCTGGCGGGTGCTGTAAAGCCAAACAGAGAGGCGCAACAGGCGAGAACCAGACTGAGTTTTTTAACGGTTTTTCTCATCACTTCACCCTGATGATCGAATACTTCTCGTCACCTGATTCCTGATACGGGTCTTTGACCTGATTGGTTGCGGTGATGTTGAAAGCATATTTCTGATAGGCACTGGCGGTGCTCACACCGGTAAACAGTCTGGTATAAACTCCGTCACCGGCGACTTCGTCACCGTTGGTGGCGTCATCGTAAAGTTTCTGCGGCTGCCAGTTGGTGAAATCACCAACGACTGTCGGGTTAACCACTTCGGCAAAATCTGAAGCCACAAGAATCATCTTGATTTCGCCGCTCTTCTTCGACGAGATTGTGGTAACAGGCACTTCGAGAAGCGTCACGGTCGACAGATCAACCGGGATCGCCCTGATATGGAAATTCGGGCTTCTGAAAACCAGGTATTCGCGACCGTTACCTTCCATGGCAAAGCTGTAACCGCCATCGCTGTCGAGCTGCATCGTTCGCGAGCCTTTTTTGGTCGCAAGCTTAACTTCAGAATAGTTAACGCCGACCAGATCGCTGGTAACCTTGCCGCGGGCAAGCTTAACCGTCGATTCGGGAATGTAAATCATCGAGTTGCCACTCAGATCAGCTTCACGATGCGGGTCTTTCGCATTTTTCGAGTTAGTTTCGCCTTCAAGCGTATAGTCGAGAGAATACTGCTGCGACCCGGTCTTGAGGTTGGTCAGACGCAGGGTGAAGATGCCATCGTTGGCAAGTTTGTCGCCATGCGTGCCGTCATCATACATTTTTTCGGTTGCCTGGCTCCAGGCCGGATTGATCGACTTGACCGCGAAGCTTACAGCATCAGGGAAATCAACGATCGAGGCAATCCACAGAGCTTCGCCGACAAGTTTCTCATCGAGCTTGAGGTCTGGGGCCGTTACCGTTTCTTCAGACACCGCATCAACCCAGACATAGCTAACGTCGAAATCCATACCGCGTGCCACCAGCAGAAATCGACCGGATCTGCGGAATTCAATCGTATACTGCCCCTTGTCGTTGGCATAAGCGCTCAATGACGGTTCACCGGCCACAGTAATCTTAACCCCGGTCGAAACCTTGCCGGAGGGCACCACGACCTTACCGGTGACGGTGGCGACCGGAATAACCAGAGCTTCCTGAATGCAGCCGGTCGTGACCAGAGCAAGCAGCGTCAGAAACAGCGCCATTAGTCTCTTTTTCATGTCTGCCAATCCTAGAAATTTGATTTTGCCTCGAAGATGAACATCTTCTGTGTGTGGATATCTACGTGATCTCTGCCGTTATCGGTGCTGCTGACCGCCCAGCGCCATTCATAGGGATAGTCATAACCGAATTTGAACGAAATTGTGGCGTCTTTGTTCACGTCATAAATAAGCTCGCCATAAATGTTTTCGCGGTCGAGACTGTCGGTCATGCCATCTTTGAAGTCGATAATACCGCGCGAATAGAAGGCACGGCCCCTGAACTTGTTGGTAAAGTTCTTCTTAAGCTCTGCCAGAATCGCGTTTGCCAGACTCGATTTGCCGTCATCGAAGCTGTCGACATAATCGACATGCTGAACGCCACCGGTCAAACTCGTGGTTGAAGTCAGGTTATAGGTGGCTTCGCCGATGTAATCGACTCGGGTGTTTTCTTTAGGTGAACTGACCCAGCGGACCTGGTGCTCGACACTGCCTTTAACGAACACGCGCGGGTTGATATCAGAGTTGACTTCGAAATAGCCGACGCGCTCGTTGTATTCATAAGTCTGCCCGTCCTGTTCGAAAATATCGTCAGGATCACCGAGCACGAACATTTTGCCCTTCGAACTGACCGAATCACTGAGCTTCAGATTCAACTCGACCGCGTTTGATACCCAGCCCTGCTCGTCTTTAAGGGCATCCCACTTCTGAGTGAAGTCGTATTTCAGAGTCGTGCTGTCGGTAAAGTCTGAAAGCAGCTGAAAAGTAAACTTGCGGCCTGAGTAGCCATCGGTGTCATAAGCCTTGTTCGGGTCGACTTCCCAGGTCTTTGACAGATAGGTGGCTTCGACCGAAAGGTTGTTAGCCATGGCCAGAAGCTTGTTGCCAAAGTCATAGTTGACCGAGAAGCGGGTCAGCTTTTCCCCTTCGAAGTTAGGGCGGCCGTAGTTGCTGTCAACATCGAGGTTGTTCGGGTAATCGTCGGTATCGCCAATGTCATAGGCCCAGACTGGAGCCATCATGGCGCGGAAATGGCGACCGAAATCGTAGTGCTTGACTGTGCCAGTAAAGCCGCCATTCTGCACGCTTACATCGAAGCGCGAGCCCTCATCGCCGAGGTTGCGCTTCTGGTTGTCAGAAGTGTCGGTAAGATAGGCATTCGACGTGAGGAATTCGGCGGTACCGGTGATTTTGCCGGCCCGGTCGGTTGAATAGTTCAGGTCAACACCACGCACCGTGTTCGAATTGCCACGGGTCTTGTAATCAAAAATCTTTTCGGCGAATGAAGTGCCGATCGAGAAAGTGTCTTCGCTGAATTTCTCGGGCAGTTTCCAGACAACGCGGCCGGTAACCATATTGGTCGTGTCGCTATAACCGCGATTGATGTCGCTTTTAAGAGCCGAACCCTGGTAAGAAACGCCGCTTTCTGAACCCGAAACTTCAACGCCCTGATAAGGCTGAACGACATCGGTATCTTCAGTCAGAAGATTCATCGGGTTATCAAGACCGGTAACCGATTCACCGGCGTAAACCCTGACTTTCATCGATTTTGCTTTACTGATCAGGTGCAGCTTGTTCGAGCGAACATAGTTGTCGTTCTGAATGTATCTGACATAGTCATCGACATTGTCAAACGGGTTCTGGCCAGAGTTACCGGCGTTATTGTAGACGGCCTGGTTCCAGGTGCGGCCTGATATGTAACCAAGCAACTCATAGAATGTTTCAATCTTTTCACCAAAAGGCTTGCCGGTGAACTTGAGATAAAGCTGCTGATAAAATGTCACCAGACCAGGATCGGTAAATGAAGCTGAGCTGCCGGATTCATTTCTGGAAACAGTCTCAGGCTCGACGATGTATTGCCCGCGCCCACGGTAAAACCCGGTGACTTTCATCTTGGGCATCATGTTTTCAAGGTCTTTAACCTTGTTTTCGTTGTCGACCATGCGGCGTTCGAGTGAATCGACGCGCACGTCAAGCAGGCCGAGCTCATCTCTGAACTCTTTGGTAAGACGCGAAAGAGCCGCCCGCTCTTCTTCGCTGGCAGCATCGATAGTGGCTTTCTTCTCTTCCATGCGCTTGAGAATACGCGCGAGAATGAGGGCAACATCGTATCTGGTGGTTACTTTGCGACCCTTGAACGTGCCGTCAGGGTAACCTTCCATATAGCCCTGGCTGATGAGGAAATCGACGTCAGAATAAGCCCAGTGGTCTTTCGGCAGATCTTGAAATGCTGCAGACTGGGCAAAAATGACGAGCGGAAACAGCAGGCACATAAGTGTCGCCAGAAACCCTCTAAACAGGGAAAATCTGCTTATATTCTTTGTTTGCCTCATTCTTTGTTTATTTTTCCTTGAGAATTGGAATGCTCCAGTTCCTTTATCGACAGAAAAATCGAAAAAAATGAGTTTTTTGCACGCAAAATTTGTTATCTGCTATATTCTTAGGTATGCACGAAGAATTCATGCCGGTTGCCAGTATTTTTGAATTGCGCCTCAAATGGCTGCTGCCGTCGGCGGCGGCGGTGTTCATCGCTATGCTGCTTGCTAATTCACAGAAGCTTCTGCTGCGACTGCCAGGCCCGGCAACCATGACGCTCGTGTTTCTTCTCTATCTCGCCATCGTCTGCAACGCTTCCAGATTCGTTACCGACCGTTTTGCCAGATCGTTCAAAATCAGCTATCCAACCGTAATTCTCTGGTTTTACCCGACGATGACGATGCTGTTGATAACTCTAAGCTCGTGGCTGTTTCTGATAATGTCCAACCGCCTGCTGGGTCGTGGCTTCTGGAGCGACTGGCTCGGTCTGACCGGCCAGGATACCACCTCGTTCTTTTCTGCGAGTTTTGCCGCAATGATGTTTTTTGTGGCGCTGCAGTTCGCTTTTTCAATGGTCAGAGTGCTGAAATGGATAATTGCAATTCCCCAGAATCACCTGCAAACGATCAATGCCAGCATTAATCCGCTCAGCGGCAATATCAGAGAAGAAATCGGCGAAGCTCTTGAGCAGGCCCGCAACGACAGCGAGTTGATCAAAGCCAGGCGCTGGCAGGCAACGAAACTGAATCGTATGGCACTGTTGACAATGTTGATAATCGCTCTGACCGCCGGCGCCTGGATAACTTTTTTCAGACCGGCCCTGATACTGTATTACCGCGCCGAGATACAGCTGCGAACTTTTCTTGAGCCGGCTGCTGCCTGGGAAACCTTCAGACACCTGACTGAAAAATACCCCGACTACCGCTTTATCGATTCGGTCAGATACCGCATGGCCTGGATTCTCGACCGTCGTCTGAACCGCTACGAAGAAGCCGTCACCGGCTATGAAGAGTTTCTGGCAAAGTTCGGCAACCGCAATGTCTGGGCCGACGAAGCAATGGCGGCACTCGTGCGCATCAATCTCGACAAGCTGAACCAGCCAGAAAAGGCGCTGGTCTGGATCAATGAATATCTCAAAAACTTTCCGGCCGGGGTCATGTTTCTGCATATGCAGCTTTATAGAATCAGGGCTCTGCATCAAATGGGCAAAGTCGAGCTGGCACGCAGCGAACTCGAAAAGGCCGGCAGACTCTATGGCGGGCAGCAGATTCAGATTATCAACAGCGAAGATCGACTGATCGACCTGATCAGTTTTGCCGACGCGGTCGCCGCCGAAAACCTGTTTACCGACCAGGAATAGCGCTGATCAGGGAAGAGAATTGAGAAACGCTCCGATCAGCGGGCCACTGAGCACCTTTGCCAGCCCGAGGCCACGCCGGGTGCGTGTTGTCTTCTTACCCTTCGCCCGCAGTTCTTCAAGAAAAACTTCTTCGATAACCATGCCGGCGAGAAAGCCGCTGCTGCCGCCATCAGAAAAAACCACCGGAGCGCCGCTGTAACCTTCGAACACCTCGAAATCAACATAAAACACCGGGTTGGTCGAACTCGGTAACGCCGGAAAACTAGAGACGACGCCGTCTCTGACAAAAGCAAAACCAGCCTCACTGCTGGCCTCACCGTAAGGATAACCAGGAATCAGCACCCTGACGCCGCTGCCAAAACCGGCGCGGCCAAGGCGCTCATCATCGGCAGCAAACCCGCTTGCCAGAATACAGCAATCGACTTCACCCGGCAGAATAATTTTAAGGGCCGCAAGATCGTATTCACTGTTGAGAACATACAGAGGAGTCTTTCCATCTCTGATTTTTATCTGTACCGGCGTTGCAAAAAAAATGCCGCGGGTCTGGCGCCGCATGGTGATTTGCGCATATTCGCCCCTGATGCTGCTAAAAACATGCCCGGCCGTTACCAGCCAGGCCTGATCCGAACCGCCACCACGGCTCTGCATGAGAAAAGCTGTGCCAAAAACTGCCTCGCCCGAACTGTCGGTGCCGCTTACCCGCATAACAGAGCGCAGCACGGCATCGAAACCCGAGTCGGCAAAGACGGCCGGCCCGCCAGACAGAATCATGAGAAATATAAAAATCAACCCGCCACAGAAACTCTTTATCAGTCGCTCACCCTGATAAAAACTGCGGGTTGCAGGCTGGTTAAAAGCATTCAACCGGCCTGTGAACAAAGGTTCTTTCAAGTTATGCGGTGAGCTGGTTTTCATTGTCTGTAAAACTCTCTCTTTTCACTTTTTATCGATAATAAAACAGATTTCAAAGACTAAGCCAGTATTCATCTGTGGTCATCCGTGGCCGTCCATAAACAGACCGGCAATGACACTGTCGGAAACTGCCAGACCCTGGTCGGTCAGGCGAACCCGCCCGGATTCAGGGGTTTCCAGATTACCGGCGGCAATCTGCCGCGTCAATTCTTCGACAAACTCCGCAGGCTGCCGGCCAAATCTCTTTTCGAGTGCGGCCAGATCGAGACCATCGGCAATAAGGCGCAGACTCAGCATGACAAACTCATTGCGCCGGTCAACCGGGCTGAGTTTCTCGACATGCTGCGGTGCAGCCGCAAGCCACAGAGCAAAATCCGCCGGACTGGTGGTTCTGCAGTCGGTATGGCATGAAACGGCAGATGGCCCCAACCCGACATAATCACCGGCCTGCCAGTAATTAAGATTATGACGACAACGCCGGCCGGACCTGGCATAGTTCGAAATTTCGTAATGTTCAAAACCATGATTTTTAAGAGTTTCGCGCACCGCAAATAGCTCTTCCGGGCCGGTTTCGGCCGGATCCGGCAGCTCACCGTTCAAGATTCGACGCTGCAGACGCGAACCATCTTCGACTGTGAGAAAATAAGCCGAAACATGCTGCACATCGAAGCGCCGCAGCAGCACGGCCAGATCATCGGCAAGCGACGGGCAGCCCGGGACACCGAGAATCAGATCGACACTGACATTATTCAAGCGGCTGCAGGCCATATCGAGCGCCCGGTTAACAGAATCGAGCCGGGCGCGACGGCCGAGCAGTGCCAGTTCATCATCCCGCAGACGCTGAATGCCCATGCTGAGTCTGATTCCGTCAATGGCTGACAGATAATCAACGAGTTCTGCGGTCAAGGTTTCGGGGTTGGTTTCGAGCGTGATTTCTTCGGGCCGGCTCCCAGAAAACCAGGGTTCGAGCAGCGAAAAAAGTCTTCTGATGCCGTGCAGACCAAGCGTCGTCGGGTTGCCGCCGCCGATAAAAACCGTTTTTACCTGGCCATGACAGCATGTTCGGGCCGCTTCAGATTCATTCTGCAGTCTGAGCAGATACTGTTCAATCGAACCTTCACCGGGAAGCGTCGAATAGAAGCCGCAGTAATCGCAACGGCTGAAACAAAAGGGTACATGCACATACAGGCCGGTCGCGGCCGGCAGATTTTCAGACATGATCAGGTCCGGGTGTCGGGATTATGCCAAAACGCTTCTGCAGAGTTTCGACAAAACGGCGGTCAGCTGATTCGCTCAGCAGTGAAAGCGGCGAGTAGCCATAACTGGCCGTCTGCCTGAGAAAAATAAAAATAAGCAGAACGGTCAGCAGAATGTTCGGCCAGGCGTTGATTTCCCACTGGTATGCCCAGGTCAGACCATGCTCAGAAAATGGAAAAAGATAATAGACCGGCCACTGATAACCATCTGGCCCCCGGGCACCGATAAGGTCGCAGAGCAGGTGCAGGTGAAAAATACCCGCGAGCCACAGACACAGGCGGGCATTTTTCCGCCACTGCCAGGCCAGAACGACGAGCAGCAGGCAGAATGGCAGGCAATGGCCGAACTTGTGATGATAGAGGGTAAACCACTCGGCCTCGCCGCCACGTGCCAGATCGATCAATGCTCCGACCGCATCGATATCGGGAATAACTGAAGCAGCAGCGACTGCGACCACTTCACACCGCGGGCGATCCTGACTTAGACAGGCACACCAGCCAATGAGAGCGTGGGTTATGAGATTCATGCTTGTTTCCTGAGCATTACCAGATAGATTTATGTTAGCATTAAAAAAACACTTTTGGGGGCATGCGAGATGATTTTTACACAGATCAGCGTCGGAAAAATGGAAAACTATTCGTATCTTTTTGCCGACCCGGTCAGCCATGAAGGCCTGCTGATCGACCCGGCTTTCGACCATGACAAGATTCTGGCGATGATTCGCGATAATGATATCAACCTGACTCACATCGTTTTGACGCATCATCACTTCGATCACATCAATGCCACCGCTCAGATCAAGGCGCACACAGGCGCCGAAGTAATCTGTCATCGAGAAACGGCACCGTTACTACATGGTGGGGCTTCATACGACCGGCTGATCGATGATGGTTTCAGTTTTAAAATAGGCAGCAGTATCAAAGCTGTCTGCCTGCACACACCCGGTCATGCGCCGGGTTCGCTTTGTATCGTGGTCAACGATATGTATCTGGTAACCGCCGACACACTGTTTATTGGTGACTGCGGGCGTGCCGATCTGCCGGGCAGTGACCCGGCAGCGCTGTTTGCCAGTCTGCAGCGACTTAAATCACTGCCTGATCATCTGATCGTCTGCCCGGGCCATAATTATGGCCCGGCTCCTACCCGCACTCTCGGCGAAGAAAAACGCACAAATCGCACTCTGCTCGCCGCGAATCTCGAAGAATTCTACAAACTGCCCTAGTGCTTTGTCAAAATTGAATCTGTAATGTGGCAGTGAACCGGTCACTGCCACATTTATATTGATTCATCCAGTAAGTCTGGCGTTATTTTTTTCACCACTCGTAGGGAGCACCCTGTTTGAGGGCCCAGTAGGCTGCGTCTGTCCAGCTCTTTTCGAATTCAGCTTCGCTGATTTTGAAGACTTCGTTCAACGCCGTGCCAAATTCACTGCCCTTGCTGACCAGCTCGATCAACTTCATCATGTCACGACAGCCTTTTTCGAGGCTGCCTGACTTTTTAACAAGAAATGCCGTCATCAGATAAGCCTGGGCGGTGGCGGTTTCGAAAACCGCCGGCGATGTATAACCTTCGGCGAAAATGCTGTTGACCATGTTGGCAGAAGCCAGTTTGGCAACCTTGGATTCAAGGCTCTTCTGGGCAACAAGCATGCGATAACGCTGCGCTGTTGAGCTGCCGGCAAGAATTTCAGCCAGGCCGATCTGCATCCAGGCAGTTTTGTCCTTATTGGTTTTCGCTTCAGGAATCAGAATCTGAATGATGAGCCTCGTCAGTTCACCGGCGAGCAGATGCCCGGGGTATTCTTCGATCAGAGTGCCGAGTTCTTCGTCGCCGAGCGCATCGAAGTTGGCAAGAATTATATTGCGGATCATCTCTGAATCATAATAGGCAGAGGTTACTGTCAGAGCCGTATTCTGCGGTTCGTAAAGGGCGATAGTCGGACCAAGACCTTCTGCTGAAAGGAAATTCACAAAAATCGGCACGCTCAGGGTGCCGATGCGCGAGGCGATACGTTCATACATCTTTGCCAGTTCAGAAGCGATCATTGTGCGGCCGGAAGGATCAAGACCGGGCCCCAGAGTGATCTGAAACATACCGTCGCCGGAAACCGGCATTGAGCCGCCAGAAGCTGGCTGAGCTCCGACCGGCTGCACTGCCATCGGATTGCTCTGCGGCAAAGGTGAAGGAGTATTGGTCACTTCAGGCACCGGCATTGCAGTGAACCCGGGTATTCCTGCTGAAGCGAGCCGGTTGTTAATTTCGGCAAACAGAACGATATCGTCACCCAGAGCCGGAAAACCGGCAAGAAACTTAAGCATGTCAAGCCGGTTGGGATTCTGCTGAAAACCTTTACGCAGCCATTCAATGGCTTTGACGTTATCGCCGGTCTTGAAATTGTAAAAAGACTCCAGATAACAGATCATGCTGCGTTCAGAAGACCTGGCCCGCCATTCATCGAGAGCTGCTCTGGCTTCGGGCATGCGGTCACCGAGAAGCAGAAGAGAAATATAGGTAGGGTAGGCTTCGGGGTCAGTAAACGGCCGGCTGGCGGCAGCATCGCTGAGAATGACATTGAGTTCATTGGCCCTGCCGCCCTGCAACGCAAACAATCCTGCAGCGAGACTTACCGACGGCAGGTTGTAACCACGTCTGAATGCTCGCGCCAGCCGTTTTGACGCCTTGTCGCTTTCTTCGCGCTGCAACAGGTAGCCAACCCAGAGAAGTTCGATTTCAGGGTTGCCCGGGTCGCGAACGCCGGCTTCCTGAAGCGCCTGCCCGGCTTCTTTTATTTTATGAAGGTCGAGCATGATGCGAGCCTGGGTAATATAGGCATCGGGCGAATTAGGGTTGGCCTTGCTATACTGATCGACCAGCGACAGAGCCTTGTTCCATTGGTCAACATCGTAAAGAGCCCGAAAATAGTTACCAGCAGATGTGCCAGGGTGTGGATCATTGATCATCGCCTTGACAAACAACAGAATCGGGTTGTGTGGCGACTTGGCAAGGCCCTGCTCGGCCAGATTGAGAGCATCGCGGTTTCGACCAAGATACCAGGCACAAAGTGCTGTCAGTGAAGAACCTTCCGGGCCCGGGTATTTCTTTTCGTATTCTTCTGAGAGGGCCAGTGCCAGATAAATCTGCCCACGTTCGATCGCTTTCATCACCGAGTCAAAGTGCAGTTTCGGGTTGGCAAGCCTTTCGAGCAACTTCGGCAGTGCTTCTGAAATTTCGCCAAAATGATCGGCAAGCTTCGTCTGGTCGACCGGAATCGGACGCGGCCGCGCCGGCAGGCGCGACAGATAGCGCTGCGCCACTTTGTTGACCATACTGAGAGAACTGGCTTTGCGCAGCCATTCAGCTGCCAGCAGAGGCCGACCGGCCTGCAGCTCGATTACTCCAAGCAGATTCAGCAGATTCTGACTGCGGTTGCCGTCGAAATACAGACGCAGAGCATACAGTCGAGAGGCATCGAGCTGCCCTGAGGCCATGGTTTCTCGCGCCAGTCGATAAAGCTCTTTGGCCGTCAGCAGGTTTGGCTTGTCAAAAGCCTCCTGCGGTGTGGCTGAAATATTGCCGGTCGATTGTGCCGGCAGAGAGGCGGCAAAAGTCAGGAAGCACAGAATCAAGCACAAAGCTGCCGTGAAATGTCTTTTCATATTCTGGTTATATCCAATAGCAAAAGATATGAATCAGCAGAAACAGCCAGAAACGCGATCAGTAAACTATAACGACACTGACAGAAAACAACAGACGCAAAAAAACCTTACCAGGCTCTGCGGCTGCGGCCCATGTGTCGACGTTTTTCTTCTTCCTTGAGGCGACGCGCTTCTTCCTGGACGCGACGCGAAAAATCTCTGGCCAGCTGCTCGCGTTCCTGGTTTGAACGGGCCACTACCGGGTTTTCACGAATTGCCTTCAATTCACCACCATCGAGCCAGATTCCGCCACAACCATAGCATTCATCAATATAAATGCCAGAACCTTCACGATACTCATGGCGACGCATCTTGCACTCGCATTTCATGCAGCTGAGCTTGTCGCGATTTTCGGTATCTCTCGGGGTATTGAAAGACAGAAGCTTCTGCAGAACCGGGCTGTCATCAGCCTCACCCTCTTCATCGATGCGAAACAGTTCGGCCGCATCAAGCCACATACCGCCACAACCCTGAGTGCAGGCCTCAACCTCGGTTTCGTTAATCTGAACGGTCGCAAGCGCCTTGCCACATGCCGGGCATTTATATCCTTCATTTCTTTCCATGGTATCCTCCGATCAATAAAGTTTTCTGGGCCGATCCCATCTTACATACCAGCCAAGCAGATCGTTGACTGCATAAGCATCGAAATATTCCGGGTCAAACTTTTTGCCGGTCGGCTGACAGCCGTTCGACCATGCCACCATCGCGGCATGTTCTTTGTTTCTCGGACTTTTGATGACTTTGCAGAATTCTTCATAGCCACCGGGACCGCCAACATCTTCTGGCGGGCAGGCTCTTGCGCCGTCGACACAGCTGATTTCGCAGTCGTCTTCGCGCAGTTTGTAATCAGAATTTTCGAGTTTCAATTCATGTTCCCATGAATCGCCGAAATCATAAACATAAAGGCACTTGTCGCCTTTCTTCTTCATATGCTCGTTGAGACGTTCGGCCCCTTCAAGAAAGGTGTTTTCATCATCGAATTCATCATCGATGTTTTCGACATAGCGCTTGCGGCCAAAATTGAATTCATGCAGATGCGAGTCTTTCCAGCCCATGACGATCTGAATGACGTCATGCAGACGGTCGAGCGAAATCTCTGCCGGCACAATGAACTGACGCCAGACAACGGGCTCGATCTCACGCATTTCGATTCTGAGAAGGTAATATTTCTGTTTCATCAGGCCTTCCTTTCAGTAAGCGGGGAAAAGGCAAACGCATCTCAGTGCTCTGCCTCATTCATTATACACTACCCGCCCGGGCAAGCAACCTTAAAAACAATCGCCCGGCAATTACCGCTAAAACTTCAAAGCCGTCAAATCACTTCTCTCAGCAGCTTTCATTTAGTTCTGGAAAACATGCCAAAAACCAGGCCTGATCGGTCATCATTTTAAGACCTCGGTTTCAGCATGGCAGCAGGATTGCTTTTGCTGGTCAGAAAAAATGTCTTGAATACTTCTCGCCGATTCGGCGGCGCAGCCTATCAGCCGGGCCATAAAAATTTTCAACGTGTTATAATCAGGCTGAAAATTGATTTTTCTGTCAGGAGAGCGACATGAAATTAAGAAGTGTCTGGTTATATTCAGCGATTCTGGTGCTTATCATATTTGGCACACTTGCCAAAGCCGAAGCCGGAAAACTGCGCGAATTCATCAAAGACACCCTGAAAAAGCGCATCGACGCGAAAGCCTTGCAGCAGCCGGTCAGTTCTACCCGTCACAATTTTGCGTTTGAAGGCCGCACCCGCACTTACTATCTCTATCTGCCCACCACCTGGAACAAAAAAGACCCGATTCCGGTGGTTTTCCTCTTTCATGGCGGTGCCGGTGGTGCCAGAGGCGCCCTGTATTATTACGAACTCGAAGCAAAAGCCGAAGAAGCCGGTTTTATGCTTGTGGCACCCGACGGCACCGGTGAAACCGAAAACATTCTGCTCACCTGGAACGTCAGCTTCGGGTTTGGTTATGCTCAAAAAAACAAGATTAACGACACCGGTTTCATTGCCGCCCTGCTCGATAAGTTGAGCAAAGAGTTTCCGATTGACGCAAAGCGCATTTACGCCACTGGCCTGTCTAATGGCGCCATGTTCTGTCACTGGCTGGCAGCACAGCCAGAAAACCGTTTTGCCGCGATCGCTCCAGTTGTCGGCACTGCCGGCGGCAAGGAACAGCACGAAAAAGACATGCATCTGCCGCCAGCTCCGCAAACTCCGGTATCGGTATGCATCATTCAGGGCCTGATCGATGAACATGTCCTTATCGGTGGTGGAACACAGAAAAAGTCGATTACAGAAGCCCGCGAACTGCTGTCAGCCTCAGCCACCATCGACTTCTGGGTACAGGCCAACGACTGCGATAAAACCGCCAGCACCACCTTCGACCAGAGCCTTTTGAGCACCGTGCATCATTACACCAACGGTCGGGATGGCAGCGAAGTCAAAGCTTACGTGGTTCACAACCTTGGTCATGCATGGCCGGGCTCGACAAGAACCCCGCGCAAAGGCTCAGACAAACCGCCACAGCAGTTCAAAGCCAATGACATCATCTGGGATTTCTTCAAAACCCACCCCAGACCCTAGTCGACATTGACCATAAAAAATCAATACCGTCAATGTTCCATGCTGGCCTGCGTTCGGTATGCATTGGTGCAACTTCTGCGCTTATGACTCCGTGACATAAACGCTAAATGATTGATAAATCATTGATGCAAATATAACTGAGGGCCTTTGTTATGATTAAAGAGGCCTTGGGCTAAGACCAAGCTCGGCGGCTTTTTCGCGCATGCCGGTTATACAGAGTTCGACGACCTTTTCAAGTTCGAGACCAAGCATGGCGCAACCGGCTTTGATGACCTCACGATTGCATTTGGCGGCAAAGGCTTTGTCTTTGAATTTTTTGACAACGCTTTTCACCTCCATGTCGACAATGCGCGTCGGGCGCATCAAAGCAGCCGCATGCACAATTCCGGTAAGCTCATCAACGGTGTAAAGGCTTTTTTCAAGATTGCTCTCTGGTTTTACATCGTTCATTATGCCCCAGCCATGCGACATGACTGCCCTGATGACCGTCTCAGAAACGCCGTGTGGTGTAAGAAGTTCGCGCACATGCCCGCAATGCTCTTCAGGAAACCTCTGGTAATCAACGTCATGCACATAGCCGACCGCTTCATAAAGGTCGGCATCTTCGCCAAAGTGCAGTCCCATCTGCCGCATGGCAGCGCTCACTGCAAGAGCGTGCGTCAGCAGATGCGGTTCGGTCACATTTTCTGCGATCAGTTTACGGGCCAGTTCGAGGCTCAGATCATTTGCCATGACAGTCTCCTGAATCATTTTGCTTTAATTTGCCGCAAATTCAATTGCCGGTCAAGGTAAAAACCAGCCGCGCGACCGGCAGCACCTTTCGATCACGATTTTCGGCGTATTCAGACAGAATGACCGCCGGATCAGGCCTGACCAGATCATCATGAACGACCCGACCGTTAAAAACGACTCTGACCGGGAGAGCCAGATCAAAATGGCCGGGCGTAACTGCCAACGCAAGTTTTGCGACCCTTGAGCCGGTAATTGCGACCTCATTGCCTTTTTTTTCAGCTCTGATCGCAGCCGAAGGCACATCGCGCCTGAACAGAAACCAGCCTTCCGGCTGTGGCAGAACACCTGGCAGACGCACCCTTTTTCCGAGGCGACTGACGACAAATTCGAACGGCTGGCCGCACCTGGCAGAATCCTTCGCCGCTTTGAGACTGAATGAATCGCTTATTTCGCAGCCACCGGCACGGCGCAGCACGTCACCGCAGCGCAGGCCAACTGCTTCAGCATAACTGCCGCGGTCGATACGGTTGACCGTTATGCCTTCTCTGCCGCGGATACCGGCAAAACCCCAGTTAATTGTCTCATCGGTCAGAATGCAGTTATGATCAGTATGCCAGTCGGCGGCCAGCCAGGGGCCGATCTCAGCGATCTGCAGCCAGCGACAGGCCCCGAACGCCGCATCACCGGTTTCCCAGAAGATTTTGTCCGGCAGAGCGTTGCGTTGCCGGCGGCGCAGATACTGCCCGATCAGTGGCATCTCACTGGCGTGATAGGCAAAATCATGGCCGCCCTGCAGCTGGCGATAGAAAATATCGGCACCGGCACGGCGGGCCATTGCAATAACCGGTGCCATCTGCCTGGTCGGGTAATACTCATCGTCGTCGGTAGTCACCGCATAAACCGGTGTCATTGCCAGGTTTGTGGCATACAACGGCAGTTTGCCGTCGAGACTGCCGACCCCCATGTGCCCATTGAGAGCGACAATTGCCGCAAAATCATCGGGTGTCAGCATTGCATGCAGAAAACTACCGGAGGCCCCATCAGAAAAACCACCAAGATATACCCGGCTGTCGTCGATGTTTACATGGTGCTTTACCGTTCTTATCAGATGTCTGATGTTGGCCATGCCGGTGCTTTCCCACCAGACAGCGCCTTCCTGCCCAAAGGGAAACAGCAGCACCCAGCCCTGCGCCCGTGCCAGAGTGAACCACGGTGACTCTCTTATCACTTCGACCGGATTTTCATAAATATTTTTCCGTGCAACGCCGCCGTGCAGGGCAACCAGCATCGACAACGGGCGAAAAGAAGCTATCTGCGGTGGCAGATAAAGCCCCCATGGCCGGCTCACCCCATCGATTCCGATGATATGATTCAGCAACAGAATTTCACCATCTGATGTTTCTGTTTTTGTATCTGCAAGGTGATTTTTCAAACCGGCGAGCTGCTGTTTCAGGAGCTTTCTGCGCCGCAGTGGCCGCCCAATGATAAAATCACGCAATGCCTGCCAGCCAGGTGCCAGTGACGCAATATCTTCAACCTCTGCCCGTGCCGGTTGCAAGTCTCTGGCGTCAACACTGGCAAGCGAGGCAAAACCCCGCTGCAGTAAAAGATCAACACGGGTCTGCCAGTCGTCAGCCATCGCTCCTGCTGTCGAAAGCAAAAAAATCACCACCAGAACCAGTCGCAAGTTTCCCCTCCTGTATGGCTTCACTGATTGGCAGTTTAACATTCACCGCTTCTGCCGGCAAGAACAGCGGGGAATTGATCATTGGCGGGGCAGATGTTATCATTGCGACAAATCAACTTCGTGGAGAAACAGATGCAGAAATTTGCCATAGCCATCGGGCTGCTGCTTTCTCTTCTCTTTCTGACCGGCAGTAACGTCAATGTCGAAATTGCCATGTTACGGCACCAGATTTGCTTCGAAAACGCAACACGCACTGTCGAAAACGTGGCAGCCAGGCAGAATCTGCCGATGTTTACCACCCGAAAGCCAGCTGAAAATGTCTGAAAATGTTAAAACCCTGATCGCTGCCATGAGCGGCGGCGTTGATTCTTCGGTGGCCGCGGCCCTGTTTCTTGAACGCGGTTACAAGGTTATCGGCGTAACTCTTAAAATGAAAACCTGCGACGACAGCAAAGAGAAAACGAAATCCTGCTGCGGTCTCGACGACAACATTCAGGCACGCATGGTCGCTGAAAAACTTGGGATTCCGCATCGGTTCGTGGCCGTCAGAGAAGAATTTGCCGAACAGATTCTCAAATACGCCTGGAGTGAATATAAAAGCGGCAGAACCCCGAATCCCTGTGTTCTCTGCAACCACTTTCTCAAATTTGGCGCGGTTTTGAGCCGCTTTGCCGCCGAACTCGGGGCTGATGGCATAATTACCGGGCACTATGCGGTGATCAACCGTGAAATACCCGGCAAAGCCAGGTTATTCAAGGGTTCTGACACAGAAAAAGACCAGACCTATTTTCTTTCGGCGCTGACCCAGGATCAGCTGAATCACTGTTACATGCCGCTCGGCGAAATGACCAAGCCTGAAGTACGCGCCATGGCTGCCAGGCTCGGCCTGCCGAATGCGGCCAAAAAAGAGAGTCAGGATGCCTGTTTCGGCTATAAAGGCGAAACTTTTGCACTGACACTTTCACGCTATTTCAATGAAAGCCCCCGCCCGGGCGAAATTGTCGACGAGAACAACAGGGTGATTGGCCGCCACGAGGGCATTCAGTTTTTTACCATCGGCCAGCGCAAAGGCCTGGGTATTGCTCTCGGCAAACCCGCTTATGTTGTCGATATCGACGCAGCCAGCCGCCGGGTCAAAGTCAGCACCGATTACAATCTGTTGTTGACCGATAAATTCACAGCCAGCGGCATGAACTGGCTCGATTTTGCACACGACAGCCTTGAATGCGAGATTATGACGCGATACCGCCAGCCATTGCAGGCGGCAATCGTTACCCGCAAAGGCGACACCGCCGTGGTCGAACTGGCGAAACCGCTTGCTTCAGTGACGCCGGGGCAGCGACTGGCGATCTATAAAAACGGCCAGCTGCTCGGTGGCGGCTGGATCGAAAAAAGCTGACGTCAGCCGCTCAAGCTCACCACTTCAAACTAAACACCTCACCATTTCGAATCACGCCAGGTCTCGGGCCGCAGAAAAACGGCCAGCGCCATGATTTCGAGACGGCCGGCCCACATCAGAAATGTGTATATGGCTTTGGTGAGCCAGTGGAGTTCATAAAAGCTGCCCATCGGACCAATTTTGCCGAAACCAGGGCCAATATTTCCCAGAGTTACGATTGCACCCGTGTAACCGACGATCAGATCGCTTTCGAGCAGGGCAGCCAATGTTCCGCCAACCGCAAAAAACATCATATAGAGCACAATAAACGAAAAAACCGGCTGAATTTCAGCTTCTTTGAAAATTCTTTTCTCAAGCTTTACCGTAACCACAACCTGCGGATAAATGGTTTTCAGAAGCACTTTTCCGAGATAGCGCAGCATCAGAAGGATACGCACCACCTTCATGCCACCGCCGGCAGAGCCGGAACAGCCACCGATAAACATCAGTACGAGAAGAACCACCTTGGCGCTGTCTGACCAGAGTTCAAAGTCAACAGTGGCTGCTCCTGTAGTCGTCAGAATGCTGATATTCTGAAAAAGGGCGATTCTTATGGTATCGATGATTGTTCCGCCGCCCGCGCCATTCTTAGAAAGTATGAAGGTGAGAACCAGCGTTGCGACTGCGATTATGGCGGCATAGAGACGCAGCTCTGGATTGCGCAGAAATGAAGCAAGGTTTCCCCTGATCGCTTTGACCTGCAGAGTGAAGTTGGCGCCGGCAAGAAACATGAAAATGATGATGACCCATTCCATATGAGCGTTCTGATAACCCATTATGCTCTGGGGATGCGGTGAAAAGCCGCCGGCAGCCATCGTCGCAAATGAGTTTGCAAAAGAATCGATCAGCGGCATGCCGAGAAAATACAGAATAAAAGACTGAAGAACGGTCAGAAAGAAATACCAGCCCCAGAGATGCCGCGCCGTATCGCTGATTCTCGGGGTCAGCTTTTCTTTGCTTGCCGACGAAGTTTCGGCAAAAAACAGCTGACGCCCCGAAATCGCCAGGTGCGGAAGAACCGCCACAAACAATACGAGAATACCCATCCCGCCAAGAAACTGTGTGTAGCCGCGATAAAAAAACATCGAGCTGTTCAACAGGGAAAAATCATAAAGAATTGTCGCACCGGTTGTGGTAAAGCCGCTCATCGCTTCAAACAGGCTGTCGAAAAAGCCAAAGCCAAAGCACATGTATGGAATGGCACCGATCATGGCTACCGTCAACCAGCTGAGGCCTACAGCCGCCATGCCCTCGATGCGGTTGAGATCGTCAAAGTTCTGCTCGCGGTGGGCGCGCCAGGCGACTCTGCCCGCAAGAATTCCAGACAACATGCCAAGAAGAATGGCAAAGGCCGAGTCATTCTGACCGACCATCATTGCAACAAGCATCGGAACGATGAGAACAGCTGAAAAGCCCTGAACGATAAGGCCGACAACTGAAACGACAATACGAAAACGAATCATGACTCAGCTGTCGCTCTCATCTTCTTCTGCCGCAGCCGTTTCTCGAATAATCTGCAGCAGATAATCCGAAAGGGTTTCGCCCTGATCTTTGGCACAGAAAACGCGCAGATGATCTTTCCCCTTGATCTTGTCTTCACCACCTGGAACCAGTGTGTGCCCGCCCCGTCTTATGGCCGCAATGATAACCCCCTCAGGAAGCTTCAGATCCATTAGCCGACTGGGCGGGAAATCAGCCGGAACAACTATTTCGCGGATCTCGGCTTTACCTTTTTCAAAAATAGTGAACACATCGATGCTGTCTTCAGAAATATGACGACTGACGCTTTGAACGGCGTTGAACTGAGAGCTTAGAGCAACATCGATACCAAGCTTCTCAAAAAATTCGATATTCTCGATTGAATGCGCCCTGGTGATGACCTTTTTTACATTCAACATCTTGGCGTGCATTGACACAAAAAAGTTTCTTTCGTCGTTACCAGTGACAGCAACCAGGCAGTCGCAGTTTTCAACCTGCTGCGAGCGCAGAAAACCGACGTCGGCTCCATCTGCATGCATTATCATCACACGATCGGAAAGACGCTCGGTCAGTGACTGACATTGAGGTAAAGACTTTTCTATGATTCTGATGCGAAAATTCGGGTAGACTTCGAGGGTTTTCGCAAGAATATAACCGACATTGCCCCCCCCAACGATTACAACATTCAGAGATTTGGTGTGTGTCGGATTGAAGCGGTTTTCGATCTTACGCATGCTTGCTTCATGGCCCATGAAGATAATTTTGTCATTGCGATAGAGTGTCGTCATACCACCAGGAATAATGACCTGATCATCGCGAAAAAGGGCAACCGCCAGAGCCCCGCGCGGAATGCCGAGGTCCTTGAGTTTTTTGCCAATGGCGCTGTCGCCGGTTTTAAGGCGAAATTCAAGCAGCTTGAGGTCTTCATGTTCGAAAACCTTCACGTCAATTGCGCCCGGAATCGCAAGAATCTGCGCGATATATTCACCCAGAAGCTTTTCTGGCCAGATCAGACGGTCGATGACCAGATGCTCACCCAGTTCACCGGCAAAGGTTTCGAAATAATGCGCTTTGTTGACGAAGCAGAAAGTCTCGGCTTTGCCCAGCTGTTTAGCCGCGAGGCATGAGATAACATTGACCTCATCTGAATGGGCGCAGCCAATGAAAGCATCGGCCTCAGCAACCCGTGCTTCCTGCAGAACTGCCAGACTGGTCGGGTTCCCGTTAACCACCTGCAGATCTAGCTGTTCAAGCTGCTCTAACGCGTGCGGCAGCGATTCGATCACATGTAAATCGTGATCTGCCGCCAGTGTTTTTGCAAAAAGCAGCCCGATTTCAGTGCCGCCCGAAATGACAACTTTCATTACTTCTGCCCTTTAAGGTAAAGTCAGACCCTGATTATAGCGCAGAAGGCTGAATTAACCAACTATTTGAAAACCGGAAAATACCCACAGCTTCTGGCAAGCAACCCGCGTTGCTGGAATTCTGCCATCAATGCGTCAAATTTCGCTTTGTCTTCGGGCAGAATCAGTTCGATTATCACAATCGTATCCCAGGGTTTGTCGACAAAATTCAGGTTGTGAATATCGGTAATCTCGAGCCTATGATCACGCATGAAAGCGACGATGTCGTAGATATGTTCGCTGCCACGATGCAGCGGGCACATGATCGCCGTTTTTATACCGGGGCGATAGTCATTGCCGGTGCCGGCCGAGAAAGTCAGAAATTTAACCCGCGGCACCTGTTCAGATTTCAGGCCGGTCTTGATAACCACCAGGTTCTGATAGGTGTCTACCAGCTTCGAAGGCAGTATTGCGGCAACCGGGTTGACGCTTTCGAGGTTTTCGCAGACTTCTGACATGCTGCGACAGATCTTGACCTTGAGATCGAACGACAAGGTGATGAAGAACTGCCGCATCAGCCGCAGAGTCTCACTGGTTACACAGATTTCGTTGGCCTCTGACAGGTCACGGGCACTGTTGCTGACCAGGCTGAACTCCGGCGTAAAATTGAATTCTTCGACAACACCGAGCTTGCCAGAAAGCATCGTTTCAACAAGCGCCAGCCGGTCGGGTGAATGTTCGGGTGTGAAAGAGGCAAAACCCAGATTTTTCGGGCTCTTGCTCAGTTCGACACAGAAGTCGTCAAAATTGTCTACCGCAACGATGTCGGCATTCTGCCCAAAACGCGACAGGGCCGCATCGTAAAACCAGCCGTTTCGTTCACCGAGAACGGCAATGCGGCCCTGCTCCTGGGCGGCACGGCAGGTTGAGACGATTTCGACAAAAATGTTTTCGAGACTCTGCCGATTAAGGCCTCCGAGATTGTAGTGATCGAGGTTTTTAAAAACATCGGCTTCACGGATCGGCGCAAAACAGGCTTCAAAACCAGAAGCACGCTTTACCCCGCCAATTTCGCGGGCGAGATCGATGCGCTGCCTTATCAGCTCGATAAGACCCTGATCGATCCGGTCAAGATTCTTTCTCAGTTCCTCCAGAGTTCTGCTGGTCATTTTTGTTTATCCTCTTCTGCATGGATTTGTATTGCGGACATTCCGCATCATTCTCACGGCAATAGGGCATGGTGGCAAACTGGCAAGGCGCCCCGGCATTTTTGAAAATCTGCGGAGCCACCTGGCGAACGGCCTTGAGCATGTCAAACGCCAGCTGTCTGATTTCCCACTGGGCTTTGATACAGCAGCGCTGCTCAAAAAAATTGAAAAGACTGCGGGCATTCATCGTAAAAACTAATTTGGTCTCGATGGCGTTGGGAAAAATATAGCGCGCATCTTCCGGGGCAACGCCGGCGTTCACCATGGCGCGATAGGCCTCGAGCGTATGATGCATAGCCTGGTCAAAAATTTTCTGCGCTTCTTCGTTCTTTGCCACCGAAGGCGGCACGATATAAGGCAGCGTCGGCACCTTCATGTAATTGACGTAGCGCTGGCTTTCCTGGGAATAGGAAGCGATACGATGACGCACCAGCTGATGTGACAGGGCTCGCGAAACACCATCGGCACTGAAGGTAAAATCAGCATGCTCGAACGGCGAAAGGTGGTTGCGCTGCCTGAGAAACCCGAGCAGGCGCTCGATTTCGGCGTCGGTCAGATGCCCTTCAATATCATCGGCAGCCCTGGCCGAATAGCAGCGACGGGCCGCAAGAGCAACCAGACGATCAGGTTCGGGAGTGTGGCGCAGCAACAGCAGTGTCAAAGTCTTTTCCTTTGTTTGCGAAGGTTATGCGGTCGAGCAAAAATCTGCTGCCCGACTCGTAAGGGTTCGGGCAGCAGATTTTCATACCACTGATTCAAAAAGCTTATTCAGCTTTAGCTTCAGTTTTTTCGGCTTTGGCGGCTTTTTTGGTCTTCTTGGCAGCTTCAGCTTCAGCTGCTTTCTTCTGGGTTTCAAGTTTGGCTTTGAATCTTTCAACGCGGCCGGTGGTATCGACGAAGCGCTGAGTACCGGTGAAGAAAGGGTGGCAGCCAGAGCAGACTTCAACCTTCAGTTCGGCTGAGGTCGACAGAGTGGCAAAAGAGTTGCCGCAGGCGCAGGTAACGTTGATCAGGTTGTTTTTGGGGTGGACGTTCTGTTTCATTTCCGGGGTTCTCCTGTTAAAATTCTTTCGAAGCTTCTTCAAGGCTGTCATAAGTTTTGATGATATGCTGCAGCTGAATAAGCTGGAAAATACCATAGATATAGGAATTCAGACTAATCAGAACCAGCTCTCCGCCGGCATCACGCAGTTTCTTGAGCGTGCCGATAAAAAAGCCAAGACCTGAAGAATCTATGTAATTGGTTCTTTCGAGATCGAGAACCACTTTTACCTTGTTTTCGTCAACCAGCTTCTGAATCTGTTCTTTGGCTACCGGCAGTGTCCACATGTCGAGATCACCAATCAGTGACAGAACTACATAACCCTTGGTAGCATCTTTTCTTTCGAAGCTCAGTTTAACCTTTTCATTCTGTTCGGTCATTTCATCCTCCACGGGGAAGTATGGCACAATCAACTGTGCCGGGGTCTGCTGCGCACAACCTCAATGGCCTTGCACACTGCCATGGTGACATTGGCCTGCCATTGAGAAGATTCTAAGTCAACATTGGTAACGGCGTTGCCAATGTTGGTTACGACATATTTGGGCGGAAGCGAATTGAGAGCCAGGGCAAGGATATCAAGCGTGCAGCGCGGGCAACTGCAGGCGGTTTCACCGCTTTTGCCCAGCATCTGCTGCGTCACCTGCCTGACGACGCTTTCCATTTTGTTAATCAGTATAATTTCGTCCATTTGTTCCTCTGCTTCAGGTCAGCCAAGTTTGGTTCTGAGCGTTTTCGGGTCGATATTCAGAAGCCGGGCCGCTTTGAGCTTGTTGCCGCCGGCATACTCGAGAACCTTTTTGACATACATGCGTTCCATCTCAGCCAGTGTATAGATGCGGTCTTCTTCGAGATTCTCGCCGCCGGTCGCCGAAGGCTGCCTGATTTTTTCAGGAAAATCCTCAGACTCGATCACGGAAGACTTCGAGAGAACTACAGCCCGCTCGATCACATTGCGTAACTCTCTGACATTACCGGGCCAGGCATAATTCAGCAGCGTCTGCAGTGCCTGGCGACTTACCTTGAGGTCTGGCTTGTTGTATTTGAGAGCAAACTCGGCAACAAAAGCCTCGACAATTTCAGGAACATCTTCCATGCGCTCACGCAGCGGCGGAATATGAATCTCGACCACATTGAGGCGGTAGTAGAGATCTTCACGAAAGCGGCCCCTCTTTATCTCTTCGAGCAGGTTCTTGTTGGTAGCGGCGAGAATCCGAACATCCACCCTGATGGTGTTGTTGCCGCCGATCCTTTCGAATTCCTGTTCCTGAAGGACTCTGAGAAGTTTCGTCTGCGTCATCATCGACATGTCGCCAATTTCGTCGAGAAACAGCGACCCGCCGTCGGCGCGTTCGAAACAGCCTTCCTGGCGGCTTACCGCGCCGGTGAAGGCCCCACGTTCATGCCCAAACATTTGACTTTCAAGGAGCTCTGAAGGTATCGCCGCACAGTTCATTTTCAGAAACGGCTTTACCTTACGCGGACTCTGCTGCAGAATGGTCTCGGCAACCATTTCTTTACCAGTGCCACTTTCGCCGGTAATCAAAACCGTAACATCGTTTCCAGCCACTTTCGACACCAGATCAAGAACATCTTTGATCGCGTCGCTCGAACCGATAATTTTTGCTTTCATATGCCGGCAAAACCTTAAGGAATGAGCTTGAGCCTTTTCCGGGCGTTTCTGCCCCGGAATATAACCCCGGCTCAGTCGTACTGACTGATGTTAGCATAGCGACTGTTGATAGTCAAGAACTCTCAGAGGCAGCAGCAATTCTGCAAACCTGTCGTTTTTATGTACCGGGATCGGTACAACATTTTTTTATTTTCAGGTACTTGCTTTTTGAAAATGTCTGCGAGAGAATGAATAAAGAGCCTGAACTTCACAGGTAAATGTGAAAAGGCTCGGAGATGTTTTTGGAGGAACTTGTTTAATGTCTGCAAAAATCTTTGTTGGTAACCTTCCCTTCAGCGTCGATAACCGCAAACTCGAAGAAGAATTCGCCAAATATGGCAAGGTCGTGAGTGCCAAGGTTATTCTCGACAAGAACTCAGGCCGCTCACGCGGTTACGGGTTCGTGGAATTCGCCGAAGAAGGCAGCGCACAGGCCGCTGTCGACGGCATGAACGACCAGGCAATGGAAGGTCGCAAACTCACCGTCAGTCTCGCCAAAAATCAGGGATAAATCCCTGACAAAAACTGAACAAAGTCTGCAGAGCCAGGGCATTTAATTAAAACAGGGAAGCAAACCATGCAGCTCAACACTGAACTGCTGCAGAAACTCAAAGCTGCAGCAGCCAGAAACTTTGACGCCTATCTGCAGAAGGCACTGAGTGCTTCTGCTGACCATGGCGCCTTTGGCATGGAAATGCTCGACCGGCTGCACGAGCAGTTGCCACGCACCAGTTGTGGCAACTGCGGGCGCTGCTGTAATTCAGTTTCGATTTTTTCGCTCGAATACCACCGCATCATCAGAGAAATACTCGCACACTGGCAGCCCGAAAGGGTAAAAAGGTTGGTTAAGTCGGCCCTGCGCTTCGACCTGAGGCAGGCCGAGGCGGGCGGCGAGAAGCGGCTACGCTGTATTTTTCGCGATGACGCGACAAAAGTCTGCCTGGTTCACCCGGTCAGACCTTTTGCCTGCCGTATTTTCGGTCTTCTCAAAGAAGACGGCACCCGCGAATGTAACCAGGTCAACGATCTGGTTTTTCCGGCCCGCACGGTCACCGAGAGCTTTCTCGCCGATCTGCAGAGTCGCGTGCTCGAAAATTCCGAAAGTTATGAGCCCTGGCCCGGCAAAGGGCAGATTCACTTCTTTCCTTTTGAATTCTGGTTTTATCGCTACGTATTCTCGCCCGAAAGGGCATTGCAGATCTACCGCGAGATTCTTGTGCCAATGTCGACACCTCTGACAAGACTCTGGCAAAATCAGGGTATTTTGCCAGAATTAAGCGAAGATCTTTATGAAGATAACGGAGACCGCTGAATGAGCAAACTGCTGCGAGTCGTTGCCCGTGAACAGTGTATCGGCTGTTACAGCTGCATGTATGCCTGCAGCCGCACCTGGTTCAAAGCCCTGACTGTCGAAAAAGCCGCGCTGCGCGTAAAAAATTATGCTGGCGCTGAAGGCGCCTTTTCGATCAGGCCATGCTACGGCTGCCTTGAACCAGACTGCGCCAGAGTCTGCCCAACACAGGCCCTTACCCCCCGCGATGGCGGTGGCGTCAAACTCGACCCGGGCAAATGCACCAGTTGTCGTCTCTGCATCGATGCCTGCATTGCCAATGCTCTGCAGTGGGACCACGAAACACGCATGCCGATCGTTTGCCACCAGTGTGGCGTCTGCGTCAAATACTGTCCGAACGGCGTAATCGACATGGTCGAAATCGACCGCAGCAGAAAGGTTGAGCCATGAGAAACTATTACATGCTCGATATCGACCTCACCAGCGGTAAAAGCGAAAAAAAAGACGTTTCCGACCTGTTCAACCGCTATATCGGCGGCACCGGGGTCGCTACCGCACTGCTCGATCAGTTCAATCCGGCCACCGACCCCTACGACCCTTCAGCGCCGGTTATTTTCGCAACCGGGCCATTCAGCTCAGTTTTTCCGGTCGCCACCAAAACCGTGGCGATGTTCAAATCACCGCTCAACGGCAATATGGGTGAATCACACGCCGGCGGGCGTTTGGCAATGGCCATGTATGGTGCCGGTTACCATGTCATCAGAATTCGCGGCAAAGCCGCCTTCACCTGCACCCTCGAAATTGAAGGCGACAACGTTCGCATCAATTCTGCCAGTTCGCTGAAAGGCATGTCTGCCCTCGCGGTCGAACGGGTTCTGCGTGACCATTACAAATCTGATTTTAAACGCTCGATCGTCAGAATCGGCCCGGCCGGAGAACGACTCTCGCCCATTGCTGCCGCAACCGTCGACTCTTCACGACATTTTGGTCGACTCGGCCTCGGTGGCGTTCTTGGCAGCAAGAACGTCAAAGCCATCGTCATCAGCGGCGGCAATTACTGGAAAATCGACGGCATCGGCGCTTTCAACGCCTATTATACAAAGCTCTACAAAGCGGTCGTTGAATCTGACCAGATGAAAAAATACCATGACCTCGGCACTCCGATTAATGTTATTCCGCTCAGCAAAATCAACGGCCTGCCGACTCGAAATTTTTCACAGGGCTATTTTGAAAATGCCGAAGGCATCAGCGGCGAAACTTTCGCCGAACGGCACCTCTCACAGCAGATCGCCTGTGCCCACTGCCAGTGCGGCTGCATTCACATGGCTACCCTGCGCGAAAGCTTCAACGAAGCTGAGCACATGTATAAAACCTTCAAAGTTTCTTATGACCATGAACTGATCTTCGCCTGGGGCTCGAACCTGTCGATCGGCGACAGTGAAGATGTGCTGCGGTTGCTTTATTATGTTGAAAAGCAGGGCTGGGATGCCATCAGCATGGGTGTCATTCTCGCCTGGGCAGTCGAAGCCTTTCAAAAAGGTCTCATTAACACGACACACACCGACGGTATCGTTCTCAACTTCGGCGATGCCGCCACTTACAAGAAAATGCTCGAACGCATCAGCCATCGCCACAACGAGTTCTACAGCGACCTCGAAAAGGGCTCTGTCTTCTGCGCCGAAAAATACGGCGGCAAAGATTTTGCGATCGCCTTCGGCAAAAACGAAGCGCCCGGCTATATGACCGGCCTGCATTCATTTCTCGGTTACGGCACCGGCGTTCGCCACTCACACCTCGACAGCGCCGGCTACTCGATCGACCAGAAAAAAATCAACAGCAGCAAAACCGACACCGACTGGACAAAAGAAATGTACAAGGAGGCAGTCTGGCGTATGGCCTTGAACTCTCTGGTCATCTGCCTCTTTGCCCGCAACATCTACACATCGGCTGTCGTCAGCGAAGGTCTGCAGCTGCTCGGCATGGAACATTTCGACGAAGCCGCGGTAAATAAAGCGGCCCGCATGATTCATGCCCTGAAGATACGTCAGAAAATGAACTTCGGTTTCAAATTTTCAGATCTCTACCTGCCCGCTCGCCTTGAAAAAGCGGTTACCACCTGCGGTCACGTCACCCAGGCGCAGTTCGACGAACAGGTAAAAGTCTATCAGACCCTCGCCGAAGAAGATCTGAAACTTCTCAGCCACGAAACTGAAGCCCTCTGACAGCCAGCTGAAATCGGTTTATCTTTATTTCCAGACTGGTCTCTGGCCGGTGAATGGGTCATTAACTTCACCCGCCAGGTCTGTCACCATTCCCGCGAAAGCGGGAATCCTGTATTATTAGATACATGAATAAACCATTTCTCACCTTTGTTTTAAGTCTATTTATGGTTGCCGGAATCGCTCTGCTGCAGGCAGATTCTCTGCAGCAGCAGGTAATGTGCCCGGTCTGTCACATCGAATTCACCGCTTTTCTTACTGCCAGTGCCTCAGCACAGGTCTGTATCGATGGCCGCCCGGTCGATGGCCGAACTGGGCCTTTGACCGAATGCCCACTCTGTCGCGGCGTTTTTGGTGATCTTCAACCGAATACGGCTGAAGTGGCCATTCTCAAGCAGTTTGTCTGGTCGGGAGAATTTCAGGCAGTTAAAGACTCTGACCCGGCAATCAGATATGCGACACTGCTGCAGAAAATTGAGCGCGACGACAGCGCCATCGCCCAGGCATGGCTGCAGGCCGCCTGGGCAACAGATGGAAACCCTGAGCTGCAGAAGAAAGCTTTTACAAACAGTCTGAAGTTTTTCGAAGACGCCCTGATTTCTGAACAACCTGAAAAAGAGAAACTTTTCGAGCTCTCGATCAGAAAAGCCGAAATTCTGCGACAGCTCGCCAGATTTGCCGAAGCCCGGGCCTGGCTTGAACAGATGCAGAAAAACAGCGATCTCAAACACGGCTGGTTTCCGATGATCATCAATCATTGTCTGAAACTGGTAGCGGCTAAAAATTCTAAACCAGCGCCTCTTCCGGAAGGCAACGCCCTCCATACAGCCATAGCCGAAGCGAATACCGAAAAGGCAACCAGAATTGCAGCTGATAAGGCTTTGCTCGAAGAAATCAATGGCACCGGTCAGACTCCGCTGCTGCAGGCATTATCTGCCAGAAATATCGAACTTGTCGAACTGTTGCTCAAAGTCGGAGCTGATACCGGGCAAAGTGATCTCAACGGCAATTCTGCTCTGCATTACGCCGTCAAAAGCAGCAACATCAGACTGCTGAAGCTTATTTTGCCGGCAACCGCCAACCCCGACCCGATCAACAGCGAAGGAAAAACACCACTGCTGCTCGCAGCAGAAAACGGCACCGTTGACATGATCGAAGCTCTTCTGCAGGCCGGTGCCGACTATAACCGCAAAGATCCGCGTGGCAACACAATTCTGCACATACTGAGTCTGAAGCCCGGCTACGGCCGTGAAGCTCTGGTAAAAAAAATTGCCAGTATGGTTCGCGATGTTAATATTCGCAATTTCGACGATTACACACCCCTGCACCTTGCAGCAAAGGCCGGTAATCTTGCGGCGGTGCGTTCACTTCTCGATGCCGGAGCAAAAATCGATGCCAGACTTCCTGACGGGTCGACAGTTCTGTTTTTCTGCAAACCGATCAGCAGTTCTTCATTGATCGGCCTCGGTGCCGATATTAACGCCACCAACAACGCCGGGCACACCGCCGTAGTTCATGCCCGACTGCAGGGCGACAAAGAGCGCCTGACCTTCCTGAAGCGCACCGGCCGTTTCGGTGCGACGCCACGCAAATTTCATCTTCAAGGCCGTGAAACTAACATTTTCAAGGCCAGCAAAGACGGCGCGCTCGATGACATCAGAGATATCGTCGCCAAAGACCCGAAACAGCTCGAATTTCGTGAAAAAAATCTTTCTGAAACCCCTCTACACGCAGCTGCAGCCACCGGTAACCCGGAAACGGTCAAACTGCTTATCGAACTCGGTGCCAACGTAAACTGTACCAATGAATTCATGCGCACCCCAATGCATTACGCCGCGGCCGGCGGTTATCTCGACGTGGTCAAAATTCTGCATGGAGCCGGTGCCAACCTTCAGGCGGTCGATTTTCGCGGGTCAACCCCTTTGCACGATGCTGCCGCCGCCAAACATCGCAAGGTCTACATCTATCTTCTCGAACTCGATGCCAGCGATACAACCCGCGACAACGCCGGAAAAAGCCCTGCCGAACTCTTCAATGAACCCTGACAGCCTCTGCAAATTTATATAGCAATGGCAGAAGGGCAAAAAATCTAGTATAATTCGGCTTTGAAGTTATACCTTTAATACTTGTTGTGAGGTTCTGAATGAAGAAAGCTGCAGCTTTTCTGACTCTGATAGCTCTGCTCGCCCTGAGCGGCGGCACCGTTTATCTGCACCAGCGCGAAGCTTCGCCGAATTTCAAAGATCTGCAACCGGCAATCGACAATTTTAAGGCACTGGTTCCCGAAACCATGCAGATGCCTGCCCTTGCCGGCCTCGGTGTTTTTATTTTTCTGGTTTTGCTTCTCTCTCTCGCAGTTCTTTTTGAGCGCCGGCAGCCTGCCATTACCAGTACCGTCGCCGCACCGCCGACTGTTCAGCCTGACCCAAAACAGCTGGAGGAAATTAAACAGCTGCAGAGTCGTATTAATGAAAGTGAAACGGCGGCAGCACTTCTCAAGCGCCAGATTACTGATCTGACCGAGGAAAATTCAGGTCTTAAAGCAAGACTCGAAACTTTGACCGCCGGTTCTGTCGACAGCAAAGAGCTTGAAGCCGCCAATAAGAGCATCAAAGATCTCGAAACCCGGCTGCAAAATGCTGAATCAGCAAAAGCGAAATTTGAAACCGATCTGCAGAAAGCCGGCATTGAACAGCAGGCTGCCACCGACGAAGTAAAACGTCTGAAAGCCGAAGCTGCGGTTCTCGGCAGCAAGATCGAAAGTTTCGAAAACGACATGAAAACAGCCAAAAAAGAAGCCGACCGGGCCTCAGCGCAGCTTAAAAACGCCCAGACCGACCTGACAAAAAAAAGCGAAGAAGTTGCTGAATGCCGCAAACAGGTCGAGACGCTCACCGCCGAATTAAAAGCTGCCCAGGCAAATCTCAAGGGTGGCAAAGAGGCAATCCCGCCAGCCGCCTACCAGATTCTTTATCTTTTCCAGAAAGAAGGCCGCCTCATCGACCTGCTCAGCGAAGATATCTCAGGCCTCGACGACGAAACTCTCGGCGGCGCCATCCGCCCGATTCACGAAGGCTGTCGCAGACTTCTCGAAGACCGCCTGATACTTGAACGCGTTCTCAACGAAGAAGAAGGCAGTATCGTCACACTCGACGAAGTCGACCCCGAAGCGGTCAAGCTTTCTGGCCGCGTGCCGGCAACCGGCCCATACAAGGGTGAACTGATACACCGTGGCTGGCGTCTTAAAGAATGCAACCTGCCAGAACTGGTCGACGGCTGGAAAGGCAACGTCATTGCCCCGGCCGAAATCGAAATCAGCTGAGGAGAACTGAACTATGGCAAAAGCAAAATACATCGTCGGCATCGACCTCGGAACCACTAATATCGTTCTCAGCTACGCCCCGCTTGCAGCTGTCGATGGTGAAGAACCGGCTCAGATCACCCTGTTGCCGATCGTTCAGGAACTCGCCAAAGGCGCCATCGAAAAGCTTGAGGTGCTGCCCTCTTTCATTTTTGAAAGACTTAAAGAAAAACCGGTTCTCACCTGGGAAGACGACTCACAGTATATTGTCGGGGACTACGCCCGCGAACGCGGCGCCGAAGTGCCCGATCGCCTTATTTCATCGGCAAAATCATGGCTGTGCAATCCGCGTATCGACCGCACTCAGCCGGTTCTGCCCTGGAACTCACCGGAAGAAAATGCGAAAATTTCGCCGCTCTCTGCCATGGCCATCTTTCTGCGCCACGTCAGACATGCCTGGGCTGAAGAATTCGCCAAAGACAAGCTTGAAGACCAGAAAGTCGTCGTAACGATTCCGGCATCATTCGATGCCGCCGCCCGTGACCTGATCGTCGAAGCCGCCCGCATGGCCGGCCTGCCGACCATCACCCTGCTCGAAGAACCACAGGCCGCGTTTTATTCCTGGATCTCACAGAGCGATAAGCCCTGGCGACAGCAGGTTAAAAAAGGTGACGTGGTTCTTGTCGTCGACGTCGGCGGTGGTACCAGCGACTTCAGCCTTATCGAAATCAGCGAAGCCGGCGGCGATCTGTCGCTAGAACGCGTCGCGGTCGGCAACCACATTCTGCTTGGCGGCGACAACATGGACCTCACCCTTGCCTACGTCGCCCGCCGCAAGCTTGAAGAGAGCAACAAAAAAATCAGCCAGTGGCAGACAGTTCAGCTCAGCCACCAGTGCCGCAAGGCCAAAGAAATACTGCTTTCTGACCCCTCGAAAGATTCTGTTCCGATCGTTATCTCTGGCCGTGGCAGCAGCGTTATCGGCGGCTCACTGAAAACGACGATCGAACGCAGTGATATCGAGCAAACGCTCGTAGATGGCTTTTTTCCGGTCTGCGATATGAATGACGACCCGGTCGAAGACACCACAGGCGGGGTGCGCGAAATCAGCCTGATGTATGCTGCCGACCCGGCAATTACCCGGCATCTGGCCAGGTTTCTGCGCAGTCAGAATTCTGCCGACCGGCAATATGGCTTTCCGAAAGCGATTCTTTTCAACGGCGGCGTTTTTCGCTCTGAAATATTCAGAAACCGACTGATCGAAGTCATCGATAAATGGCTTGCAGCCGCCGGAAAAGAAAACATCAGAGTTCTTGAAGGTATCGAATTATCACAGGCCGTTGCCCGTGGTGCCACCTATTACGGTATTGCCCGCGAAGGTAAAGGTATCAGAATCAGAGGCGGTGTTTCACAGGCCTATTATCTCGGCATCGAGTCTTCGCTGCCGGCGGTGCCTGGTTTCAAACCACCGCTCAAGGCTCTCTGCGTCGCGAAACAGGGCACCGAAGAAGGAACCGTTTCCGATGTGCCCGGCCGCACATTTGGCCTGGTGATCGGCAAAACAGCAGAGTTCAAGTTCTTCAAGTCGAACTGCCGCCGCGAAGACGAATTCGCGCAGATGATCGAAGAAATCGACGAAACCTTTGAAGACACCAGTGCGCTGCAGATCGAGCTGCCGGCCTACGAAGGCATGAAAGCCGGCGATCTCGTCGATGTCGGCCTGCAGGTTGCCGTCACCGAAATCGGCACCCTCGAAGTTTACTGCCTGGCCAAACGCGGCGACCACCGCTGGAAGCTTGAATTCAACGTCAGAGACGCAATGAAGTAATGAGCAGAGCCAACGCAGCTGATTCGCGCTTTATCATCGGCATCGATCTCGGCACCACACAGTGCGCCCTTTCTTATGTCGATCTCGAAGACAAGAATCTCAAGGTTCGCAATCTCGAAATCGCGCAGCTGGTAAGCGGTGGCATGGTTGAAAACCTGCCAACTCTGCCTTCGGTAATCTATCTTTGCGAAGAAGGTCGCGATGTCAACCGCCCGGGCTGGATGACCCAGGAAAGCTTCATCGTTGGGGCCTACGCCAAGGAACTCGGTTTCGAAATACCAGGGCGCTTCGTGCACAGCAGCAAATCATGGTTGTGCCACCCGCGCGCCGAGCGGCAGGCACCAATTCTGCCGTGGCAGAGCGAAATTGCCGAGCAGAAAATTTCGCCGGTGCAGGCCGCCACCGAATATCTCAAATATATGATCCATCTCTGGGACGCCACCATCGGCGCTCAGAATGAATCGTTCGCCTTTCTGCGCCAGAAAGTCATTGTCACGGTACCGGCCTCTTTTGACCCGTCGGCACGGAACCTGACGCTTGAAGCAATCGAGCGGGCCGGCATCAAAGCCGTTTCACTGATCGAAGAACCGCAGGCCGCCTTTTACGATTACCTGCAGCGCAATCCGAAAACCATGGTTGCCGAGCTTAAGGGTGTCGATACTATTCTCGTCATCGACATCGGCGGCGGCACCACCGACTTCAGTCTGATCAGAATCAACTGGTCAACAGACAAAGACTACCCCGAATTTTCGCGACTGGCGGTTGGCCCGCATCTGCTGATTGGCGGCGATAACCTCGATCTGGCGCTGGCACGCAAAGTCGAAGCCGAGTTCAAGCACCGTGGCCGCAAACTGGCTGGCAAACAATGGTTGTCGCTGCTGACTCAAAGCCACACAGTCAAAGAGCAGGTGCTTTCTGATGAGGTTTCCGGGATGGTAAACTTCAGCCTGGCTGGCTCGGGCAGCAAAGTACTCGCCGGTGCCGCTAAAATTGGCCTCGACAGTGAAGAAATCAAGAAAACCCTTGTCGACGGCTTTTTCCCGCTCGTCGGAGCCGACGAAATGCCTGATGAAGACAATACTCTCGGGCTTTCTGAAGCTGGCCTCCCCTTTACCCGCGATGCGGCGGTAACCCGCCATCTGGCTGCTTTTCTGCGTGAAAACGACGTCAGACCCGATGCCATTCTTTTCAACGGCGGCACAATGAAGGCCGACTGTCTGCGCAATCGGCTGTTCGAGGTGTTGACCCTGTGGCGTGGCACTGAACCCAAGGTTCTTGAAAACCCACACCCGACACTTGCAGTTGCGGCCGGGGCTGCCTATTACGGTCTCGTGACTCTCGGGCTCGGTCAGCGCATTCAGAGTGGCAACCCGGTCTCGGTCTATCTCGGCATCGGCACCTCAAAATCATCGACCACCTCGCGGCATGTGCCCGAACAGCTGATGTGTATTCTGCCGAAAGGCTCAGAGGCTGAAAAAGATTACCATATGGCCGGCAAAACCCTCGGTATCGATCTCAGCCGTGACTCGGCCTTTTATCTTTTCTACACGCCGGCACCGCCAAAAACTGAAGAAAGTGGCCGCCTGATCAAGTTCAACTCAAAACGCTACCTGCCGTTGCCACCCTGTATTCTCAAGGCCCGCACCAGCAAAGGCGAAAAACAGGTCGAAATCAGGGTCAGACTGCGCGAAACCGGCTATCTGCAGATGTTCTGCGAAGAAATCGCCGGCAGCTTTTCACAGGAACTGCGCTTCGATCTCGGTGACAGCGAAAAAGCCGGAAAAGGCGCAGCTGAAGCCCCGGCCAAGCGGCGCGTGCCGCTCACCAGCACCCAGCTGAAAAAAATTGACCAGCTTCTCGGCCAGGCTTTCGCCGGTAAAATTGAATTCAATGCCGTATTCAAGGAACTTGAAGGTATCATCGGTTCGCCGCGCACCAACTGGGATGCAGAAATGCTGCGCCAGCTCTTCGACCTGTTCATCGAGCACGAAGCAGAATTCAGAAAGGGTCAGAATTCACTGGTTATCTGGTTCAGACTGCTGGGTTTCTGTCTGCGACCAGGTTTTGGAGTTGTCGGCGACGTCGACCGGGTCGACCGCGTCTGGAAAATGATCGATGACCAGTATGATTTCAGCAACGCCGAATTCTGGTCAGACTGGTGGATAATGTGGAAACGCATCGCACCTGGTCTGTCGCTCGAACGCCAGGAAGCACTCAAAAACCGGCTCGAACCGGTGCTTTTTCAGACAAAACGCCGTGAAAAACGTGACCGCGAAGTCGGCCAGCATGAACGCAACCAGCTCTGGCGCCTGCTTGGGCATCTCGAGCGCATCTCAGTAGCCGAAAAAGAACGCATCGGCTGGTGGATCATCAAGGCACCACCAAGCTATGGTGTTGATGCCGTCGCCCTTTCAGCCCTTGCCCGTCTCGGGGCCAGAGAACTTGCCTATGCTCCTGATACTGCCATGGTTTCGCAGTCGGTTGCCAATGCCTGGGCTGAACAGTTGCTGAAGAAGGCGATTCCCGGCAATTCATATCTCGACACCGCTCTGCGCGAGATCGGCCGCAAAACCGGCGACCGCCTCGTTCAGATCGACGACCTGCTGCGCAAAAATATTTTAGAAGTCTTCAAAAAGAAGCTGCGCAAGAAAGCTTTTATTCAGCCGCTGTTGAAGGCCGCCCGCCTCGAAGAAAAAGAACTTGCCGAAATCGTTGGCGAGGCACTGCCATCAGGTTTTGTCTGGGTAAAAGACCAACCACAGATAAACGCGGATCAACCCAAATAACTGGCCACGGATTAATTCAAGTAATTTGCCACAGATGAACACGGATTAACTCAGATTGATAACAGCCTTTAAATTAAGCTGGTCGCAGCGATGCAAAGCTTTTGAGAGTTCCTCGATGGCGCACCAGGTTTTTTCTGGCGCTGTAAAAGTCAGACGCTTTCGGTTTTGAGGCGGATCAGTTCAAAAATTTTGACTGCCTGCTGTTTGCCGCGGATTTCGGTGAATGGCATTTCTTCGGCTTCGACGAGGTTGCTGACAAGATTATGAGTGGCACCCGAGAAGATGATTTTTGAATGCCGCCCTTTTTTTGAGGCGCTTTCGAGGCGCGAAGCGAGATTGACTTCATCGCCGATAACCGTCAGGTCTTTGCGGCGAGAACTGCCGACATCGCCAAGCAAAACAGTACCGGTGCTGATACCGATACCGATGTTGATATTGAAAAGACCAAGGTTGGTACGGTTCTGGTTCATTTTCTTGACGAATTTTTTCATCTGCACTGCCGCTTTGATAGCGCTGAGAGAATGGTGTTCCGGGCTGGTCTGGTGAAAAACCGCCATTACCGCATCGCCGATGAATTTATCGACGCGGCCGTTGTTGCTGCGGATAATGGGCTCAACACCGCCGAGAAACTCGTTGAGCAGAGCGAAAATTCTGTCCGGGCTGTTTTCTTCAGTCAGACCGGTAAAGTTGCGTATATCAGAGAAAAGAATCGTCGCTTCGATATGCTTGCCAGCATGAGTGGCCGAATCAGCGTCGTCCTGAATTGCTTCAAGTACTGAATCAGAAACATAGGCCTGCATTTTCTCGCGCTCACGCAGGCCACGCACCATGTCATTCATCGTCTGGCTCAGGCGGCCAAGTTCGTCGGTTCCCATGTCGGGAAGGATGACATTGAGGTTGCCTTTTCCGACCTGCTGAGCGGCGGCATCGATGCGACTGATCGGCACCAGCAGGCTCGAAGCCAGAACCAGGCTCAGCAGAGCCGCGCCAAGAATTGCGGCAAAAGCCAGGCCGACAACGACGATACGGGCAGAGCGCAGGCGTTCATCGATCAATCTGGTTGATGAAATCAGGCAGGGAACAAGGCTCTGGCGATACATCGAGGTGACGGGTTTTATCAGATAGAGAAATTCTTCGTCGCCAATCCTGACCTGGCCGGTTTCTTCAACCTTGAGACTGAATGACCTTTTAAAGGCGTCGTCGAGCAGTTCCCAGATATCTGATTCTTTCGGAATGCTCGGGGCCGCGGCGAAAGTAGAATAAAACGACAGTTCCGGGCGCACGACCGCTTCCTGCCCTTCGGCATGCTCACTTGCGAGGCGATTGAGAGTAAATTCGCGATTGGCGAAGTTCTTTTCGAGAAAACTTTCTGGCAGGTGCACGAACAGCGGGTTTGATTTGCCATTGATGATTACATTGATCGACATGAAATACATGTGCTGGTCGACGTAGGCAAAATAGCGCAGGTGGCTGGGTCGCGAGAAATCGAGGGTGGTTCCGATCGCACGCATCATTTCGGCAACTTCTTCGTCAACCGCTTCTTTTAGCGGCGACTGAGCACCTTCAGCCAGATCGTTTTCGAATCTGAGCATTTTAGCAGCAGCCATTTCGAGCATCTTTTTCATCGCGGGATCAAGTGCCGGCCAGTTGGAGCGTGCCAGTTTGCCGGTCTCGTCAGCCATGAAAAAATGCTCGATCAGTTCCATTTCCTGGGCTTTGAGCATCGCATTCTGAACTTTTTCGACATCATATGGTGGCGGACCGATCAATGCGAGCAGATCTTTGAACAGTTGCTGCTCCATCAGGCGCGGCGTATCTTTGTAGCGCAGGTTGAGCGCTTCCATGCCCGAGCGCATTTTAACGAAGGCCGATTCTTTGAGTCTTGTCTCTTCGTGGGCAACAAAAGTGTTACCGATACTGACAAGGCTGATAATCGGCATCAGGATTGCGATCATGAAAATGGCGGCGATCCGCTGCCGCAGCGAAACATTGGTTATGTTGCTTGTTGAAGCGAAAAAACCCGCCAGCGAGCTTAGAACAATGACAGCAATGCAGATTGTCAGAAGAATCTGCAGTGTTCTCGCCTTCTGCTGCTGAATCTGACTGATATCGACAAGCGACAGGAGTCTGATCTGTGAATCCCCGTCGGGCATGCTGGATCTGGCCATGAAAGAGCCACAGTCAAAGACATTCTGGCTGCGGTTGATATAGGCGTTCAGGAGTTGTCTGGCGAATCCGGTATCGGCGCCTTTAAGTTCAGGGTCGAAAACCAGAGGCGTTTTATCAGAAATATTGACGGCCGCCACCGGGAACCTGAGCCGGTCGACTGCTCTGGCACGACGCAGTATCATACGCTTCAGCCAGATATTATCGGGCATCTGGTCAGGAAAAACCATCATCATGAAGCCACCGCGAATCTTTGCCGGAATATTTTCGCGATAATAGCTGATTACATCGGCATCCCAGATTGCCTGACAGGGCTTGCCAAGCCATTGCATGGCAGTCGGTTCATTGCGGGCCCAGTTCAGGTGCTCAATTTTCGCCAGGCCGCCCATCGCTTTCTGAATTGTGCCCATGGCATGGGCAAACTGTTTCTGAAACCCGTAGTCTTCAGTAAGTGCATTGGGGTTGTTGATCATATTCAGCCTGGCCATAAGGCTTTTCAGAACAACCTGCCAGGCCTTGTGCCCGTGCAGAATCAGCTTCGATTTTACCGGAATGATTTCGCCGTTTGCATCCCAGAACAGCCATTTGAAGCCACCCGGGTAGAGTTTATCGAGGTGTTCGATAAATTTTGCGATCGTTTCAGGCTTCTGCTGGCAGAGTTTTTTCTTGAACAGCAGGGTTCTGAAAAAGTCCTTGATCTGGTAGTTCTGCCGCGAAATCAGGTCAGCGCGGGCGCTCTGCAGGTCGAGTTCCTGTTTCAGGGTTTCTCGCCGGGCCAGATACTGCTCTTCGATCATATTGGCAATCGCGAAATAGGCGACCGTCACCGGCATCAATATGACAACGGCATAAAGAAACAGGTTGCGCAGCGACAGAAGTTTTAACATGGCCGAAATCTGCATGTGGCGATTTTAACTAAAATTTCCCCTCTTTTGGGAATATTTTATCGTACCGGCCCCGAATTTTCCGCACATTTCTCACAACCCGGCAAAAAGCTGACAAATCATCGATTCAAGGTTGAAAATCCGCTTATTTTTTGTTACATTGACACCTACCAAAGGTATTTGTGTGCGGGAGTAGCTCAGTTGGTAGAGCATCAGCTTCCCAAGCTGAGGGTCGCGGGTTCGAACCCCGTTTCCCGCTTAGAATCAGGGAATCCGTCGAAAATTCGACGGATTCCTTTGTTTTAGTGCGGGAAAACGGGGCGTCGCCACTTCGTGGCTCCAGCTGCTCGCACGCCCGTTTTATTAGAAAAGTGGGCTAATTGGTGGTCTAATAATTTTGGCGTGCCAGATTAACTGAATACCCCTCTGACCTGGCTTTCCACCCGATCTGTTTCGGCAGAAAGGTAAAAAGTCTTTACGGCAGGGGTAATTTTTCTAATCCTGGCTTTTGTGATAGTCTTTCTTCTATCAATTCTTAAGCAGGCTGTTAATGAACATAGCGAAGTTCTTCGTTGATGAGTCAGGTGATCTAACTCTTTTCAACCGAAAGAAGCAAATGATAGTCGGTACAGAGGGAGTATCCAGATATTTTATAATCGGAGCTGCTTTGATACAGGGCTTAGATGAGCTGGGCAAAGAATTGTCTGAACTTAGGGAAAGCATTCTGGCTGACCCCTTTTTTGTGGGCGTTCCTTCTATTCATAACCCCAAATATCAGAAGACAGCAGCTTTTTTCCATGCAAAGAATGATTTACCCGAAGTAAGAAGGGATGTATTCAAAATTCTTGCCAAAGCGGATATTAAAATCCGTGCGATAGTCCGCAATAAAACAGTTCTAGCCAGACAAGCTGCAGAATTGTTCGCGACAACAGGTCAGAAAACCAGTGAAGATGCAATTTATGATGATATGGTAAAGCGATTATTCCGGGATTCTCTGCACAAATCTGACCAGAATGAAATCATTTTTGCATGGCGCGGGTCAAAAGACAGGAAAGAGTCTTTAGAGAAGGCTATTAAAAAGGCAAAACATAATTTCAATGTAAAATGGAACAAGAATCATGATGTTCCTACAGATGTTATATCTGGTTTTCCTAAGGATCATGTAGGTTTACAGGTGGTAGATTACTACCTTTGGGCTCTGCAAAGACTTTATGAGCAACGTGACGGAAGGTTTTTTAGCTACCTGAGCAAGCAGTTCAGGCTGATTATTGATATGGATGACACTAGAAAGCACGGATATGGTGAATTCTATTCTGATCAGAATCCGCTTTCGCTTGAAAAAATAATGCCTTCTGTAGACTAGACCTCATTTCTGAGGCACACGACTTGAAGCCGACATTCATCTACAGCAAGGCTACTACTAATATAATCGAAACCTGCTGAAACTGCAAATCTTTCACGTTAGTTTGCATAACTGATAGGCAAAGAGATTCTGGTTGAATAGTTATTGAGGTTCAAGAAACAAACTGAATAATGGCGGCAAAAGACCTGCGTAATACCTGTATTTAAGCCTTTATAAAGGTTTACTTGCCAATGTTTTTTTGGTAAAGTATGTCCAACAGACAATAATCACACCAAGAATCAGAGGAATAACGGCAGATGGCGAAAAAAAACGGGAACAATACTAATGATAAGACGATGGAAGCATGGATATGGGATGCAGCCTGCAGTATTCGCGGCGCGGCAGATGCAGCTAAATTTAAGGATTACATTCTTCCTCTGATATTTGTAAAACGGCTATGCGACGTATTCGACGATGAAATTGACCGCATTGCTGAAAAAGTTAAGACCCGAACCAAAGCCTTACAGCTGGTAGAACGAGATAAATCTCTCGTTCGTTTCTATTTGCCCATCAAGCCGAAAGACCCAGAAACTGAATCAACATGGGATGTCATCCGCAAGCTTAGTGACAAAATCGGTCAGCAGCTTACCGACATTCTCAGAGCTGTTGCCAAAGAAAACAGCAGTCTTCAAGGCATTATCGACCGGGTTGATTTTAATGCTACAACACACGGGCAGAGAGATATCGACGATGACCGCCTGAGTAAGCTTATCGAGAAAATTGCCGAAAAGCGCCTTGGCTTAAAAGATGTCGAGGCAGACATAATTGGCAGAAGCTATGAATACCTGATCAGAAAGTTTGCCGAAGGCAGTGGTCAGAGTGCTGGTGAATTCTACACACCTGCTGAAGTTGGAATGATTATGGCAAGAATTCTGAACCCTGAACCGGGCATGGAAATCTATGACCCATGTTGTGGCAGTGGCGGCTTACTTATAAAATGTGAACTTGCGATGGAAGAAAAGATGCAGTCTGCAGGTTCAGCGAAGTACGCCCCGCTAAAGCTCTATGGTCAGGAATACACACCTTCCACATGGGCGATGAGCAAAATGAACATGGTCATTCACGACATGGAGGGTGACATAGAAATTGGTGACACTCTCAAAGCGCCAAAATTTCGTGATGGTAAAAAACTTAGAACATTCGACCGTGTTGTTGCCAATCCAATGTGGAACCAAAGCCAAAAGAGTTTGGCATACATCAATGATGAATTCTTTATCGATGACGAAATGGAAAGGTTTCCCGCAGGAAGCTGTGGCGGCAAGATAGACTGGGGCTGGGTTCAGCATATCCTTAGCAGTTTGAATGAAAACGGCAGAGCTGCGATAGTTTTGGATACTGGCGCAGCAAGTCGTGGGAGCGGTAATCAGGGCACTAACAAGGAAAAAGACTGTCGCAAATGGTTTGTCGATAATAACCTGATTGAAGGTGTAATCTATCTGCCTGAGAACTTGTTTTACAATACTAGCGCCCCAGGCATTGTCATTTTCCTTAACAAAGCCAAGCACCATAAAAACAAGATCTACTTGCTCCATGCAGGCAAGGAGTTTGAAAAAGGCGACCCTAAGAACTACATTCCTGAAAACGGAATTGGCAAGATTGTCGAGTATTACAGCCAGTTTAAAGAAGAAAAAAAGTTTTCTCGTCTGGTAGACAAGACCGAAATCATTAAGAACGATTACAACATATCGCCCAGTAGATACATTCATATAACAGATGCAGAAACTTATAGACCACTCTCAGAGATTGTGGACGACCTTACTTCTTTAGAGGATGAGGCAGAACTCATTTCACAAGAAATTTCATCCATTTTTCAGAAATTGGGGCTGAAATGAAAAATTGGAAAAAAGTTACTTTTGATGAGGTTTGTGAGAAAGTCGGCAGTAGTTATCAGCCTTCTGAAAATGGAAGTCTTAAATACATCGGTCTTGAGCATATTGAGAGTGGATGCTCAAGTATTAAGCTTCATGGCTGTGAAAGCGAAGTGAAGAGTTCAAAAACAAGATTTCAGTCTGGAGATATCTTGTATGGCAAGCTTCGACCATACTTGGATAAAGCTGCCATTCCAAAATTTGATGGGATTTGCTCAACTGATATTCTTGTATTTAAAGCAAAGACTGTTTCTTTAAATGATTTTTTAGTTTTCTTGATACACTCTGAGGAATTCATTCGCCATGCAAAAGCAACAACCTCTGGAGTTCAGCATCCGAGAACATCTTGGGAGTCATTAAAAGAGTTCAAGTTTTTATTGCCGCCAATTGATGAACAAAAGAAAATTGCTTACATTCTCAATACTGTTCAAACCGCCATTGAGCAGCAAGACAAGCTCATAAAAACCACCACCGAGCTCAAAAAAGCCCTGATGCAGAAACTTTTCACCGAAGGCACCAAAGGCGAAAAACAAAAACAAACCGAAATCGGCTTAGTCCCAGAAAGTTGGATTATACAGCCCTTTGAGACAACAGGTGAAGTTGTTTATGGAATTCAAGCAGCTGTAGCAAGTAATTTGAAGCCAGTTGGGCATAAGATACTCACAAACAAAAATATTACAATCGATGGCAATATAGATCTTGATAAGATTAATTACTTCGTTTTGAAAACAAAAAGACATTTTGATACCGTTTTGAAAAAGGGTGATTTGCTTTTTAACTGGCGCAGTGGGAGCAAGGAACACGTAGGCAAAACTGCTATTTTCAATTTAGATGAAGGTGAATATGTTCACTCTTCTTTTATTTTAAGAATTAGAGTTAATGAGAGCCATAATGCCAGTTTCCTGTTTTATTATTTAAACTACCTAAGAGAATCAGGCTACTATCAAAAGGTGCAAACATATTCAATTAACGCCAAGTTTAATAAGACGGCAATTAATTCAATGCCAATAGCTTTGCCCACTAAGAAAATTCAAAATGAAATTTCTTCAATCTTGTTACAGATTGATGCAAAAATGATTAATCAAAATAGTAAGCTTGAGCTTCTACAAAATCTCTTTAAAACGCTTTTGCACGAGTTAATGACCGGACAGCGTAGGGTTAATGAAATAGACTTTGCCGACCTTGAAAAAGAGGTGGCGGCAAATGGCTAAACCTACTGAGCACAAGAGCGTTCAAGCAAGAATATTAGAATATGCCCAAGATATTGGCTGGTCTTTGGTTTCCAAAACAGAAGCAGAAAACAGAAGAGGCTTTGATCAGTCAGCCAAATTACCGAGAGATAAAGCCAAAAATGCCAGCCGCTTTTTTGAAGATGCTCTATACGCAAAAGCTAAGCAGTTCAATGCTTCATTTAAAGACTCGAAGGCAGACCTGTTAAACAAACTAAATGCGCCATTGCCAACAATTCAGGGCAACAGAGATTTTCTGCTCTACCTGCAGGGCGCGAAAACTTTTTTCAGTAAAGAAGAAAACAGAGAGCCCAACCTTATTTTGGTCGATTACGACCACCCAGAAAATAACATCTTCGAAGTTACTGAAGAATACTCGTATTTCAACGGGCAATATTCAGTCCGTGAAGATGTTGTGTTTCTTATCAATGGCATTCCGGTTCTGGTCATTGAGTGCAAGAACTCAACCAAAGATGAGGCTATTGCCATTGCTATTGACCAACTTCGACGTTACCACAACGAGACTCCTGAAATCATGGTGCCACAGCAGTTATTTACTGCCACTGAAAGTATCGGGTTCTCATACGGGGTTACATGGAACACAGTTCGAAGAAACATTTTTAACTGGAAAAGCGAAGAGATCGGCAACCTAGAAGCTAAAGTCAAAACCTTCTGTGATAAACAGCATATCTTAGACTTACTCAAAAAGTTCATTCTGTTTGCAGAGCAGAACGAAGAATTAGGTAAATTCATCTTGCGCCAGCATCAGAAAACAGCTGTTGATAAAGTCATAGAAAGAGCATTAGACCCATATAAAATGCGTGGACTTGTCTGGCACACTCAAGGCAGCGGCAAAACTTATACCATGATAAAAACGTCTGAATTGCTGTTTAAATCGCCAGAAGCGGAAAAGCCCACTATTCTGTTGATGCTTGACCGTAACGAACTTGAAGACCAGATGATGAAAAACCTTAAAGCCCTGGGCATCAACAATGTTGAGCAGGCAGAGAGCATCACCGACCTGCAGAAGCTATTGAAAAATGATTTTCGCGGCATTATCGTCAGCATGGTTCATAAGTTCAGAGGCATGCCATCGGATATCAGTCAGAGGAAAAACATCTATGTTTTGATAGACGAAGCCCACAGAACCACTGGCGGCGACCTTGGCAATTTCCTCATGGCAGCAATACCAAACGCCACTTTTATTGGCTTTACCGGGACGCCTATTGATAAAACTGTTTACGGTCGTGGCACCTTCAAAATCTTTGGCATCTGCGACGACAAAGGCTATCTGCACAAATACTCAATAGCAGAAAGCATAGAAGACAAAACAACTTTGCCATTATTCTATGCCATTGCATCGAATGAGCTACTGGTGCCAAAAGAGATTCTTGAAAAAGAGTTCTTGTCTCTAGTAGAAGCCGAAGGTGTTAATGACATCGATGAACTAAACAAGATTCTCGAAAGAGCCGTCAATACAAGAAACTTTCTCAAAGGCACTGACCGCATCGATAAAGTTGCCAAATTTGTGGCTGAACACTACAAAGAGAATGTTGAGCCTCTTGGCTATAAAGCTTTTCTTGTAGGTGTAGACAGACCAGCGTGTGCCTTATACAAAAAGGCTCTGGACAAATATTTACCTGCAGAGTATTCGGAAGTTGTTTACACAGGCAATAACAATGATACTGAAGACCTTAAGGCGTATCATCACGATTCTCGAACTGAAAAAGATATTCGCAAGAAATTCACTAAAATAGACCAGTTTCCAAAGATTTTAATTGTCACTGAGAAGCTGCTTACTGGTTACGATGCGCCTATCCTTTACGCAATGTATCTCGATAAGCCGATGCGCGACCATACTCTTTTGCAGGCAATTGCCAGGGTAAACCGACCTTACGAAAACGAAGAACTTGAGATGGTCAAACCACACGGCTTTGTTCTGGATTTTGTTGGCATCTTCGAAAACCTTGAAAAGGCTCTGGCTTTCGACAGCGATGAAATAAATGCCATTGTTAAAGATATTGAGCTGCTTAAACATCTGTTTAAATCAAAAATGGAAACAGACGTCCCGCCTTATCTTGAGCTTATTCAAAACAACTTCAACGACAAAGATACCGACAACCTGATCAATCATTTCCGAGACAAGTCAAAGCGTAAAGAGCTTTTTAAGCTGTTCAAAGAAGTCGAAATGCTCTACGAAATCATTTCACCTGACAAGTTCTTGCGTCCCTTCATTGACCAGTATTCATCATTTTCATCAATATACCAGATAGTCAGAAATGCCTTTGCCAAGAGGGTGCAAGTTGACCGCGCCTTTCTTCGCAAAACCAATGAACTGGTTCAGAAAAAAGTAGCCGGAACTTACCCTAAGTGTGACAACGAGTTTTTCGAAATCAATGAGCAAAGCGTCAGAGAGATTGCTGATATCTATAAAAATGAAAATACAAAGGTTATCAACCTCATCAAGAGCATCGAGAAACAAGCAGAAGAAAATTCTGATGATCCATTTCTTGTTGGCATCAAAGAACGTGCCGAAGCTGTTGAAGAACGCTACGAAGAACGCCAGATAAGCACCAAAGAAGCCCTTGAAGAGATTAAAAAACTTTTTGAAGAGGACATTCAACGCAAAAAAGAACAAGCTCAAAAAGGCTTTGATGGTCTAACATTCTTCATTTATCGGACACTTCTTGATAAAAAAGTTAATAACCCCGAAGAAGCAACAAACCAGATCCGCGAAGAGTTCGGCAATCACCCGAACTGGAAAACCAGCGAAAAAGAACTTCGTGAACTCAGAAAGCAAATCTATTTTGCTCTGGTATCTGAGGAAGACGATAACTTCGATAAGGCAGCCAACCTTGTTGAAGAACTCTTCCGTCATCTCTTTATAGCTTTCAAGCTGAAACAAACATGAATATCTGGAAAGACAAAGCCGAATTCAAAGCCTGTGTCCTTGATTTTGCTGGCAAAATGCACATCAGGGTTAATTCCCTTGCATTGCGACCAATGAAAAACAAGTGGGCTTCTTGCTCGACAGATGGCAATCTGAATTTTAATTCCGAGCTTCTGGACCTCAAAAGGGAACTGGGCGAATACGTAATTATCCATGAACTGCTGCACTTCAATATACCGAACCACGGCAAGCTCTGGAAAAGCCTGATGTCAGCCTACGTCAAGAACTGGCAAAGCCTCGACGAAGAATTAAAGAGAATCACACAAAATAATGTGGAGACCTTGAGAAACGATGAATCAGGAAGATAATAATTCGCAGATTAAATCAATATTCTTCCCAAACTGGGTATGCGTTATTTTTGCAATTGTGGCTTGGTTTGATCAAATTCTGGTCATCTTTCATTCTGACTTACAGTTTCTAACAAGATTCCCATTAATAATTGCTGCTGTAAAAGCTTCCCCATTATTTATCTACTCTGCTTTTGCAGTTATTACCATCTATTATGTTGCAAAATCGCCGCCATGGGCTTTATTGTTTGCTCTTTACTGTTTTCTGTTCCCTTTTATCCTCTTTGCTTATGTGCTTTGGAGCGTCACTAAGCTGTTATATAAAGTATTGTCCTTTTTCTACTCTCTTTTAACCCGCGAATGGGCTTCCATTTTTTTTATTGTTCTGCTTCTGCAATGGTTGTCTTTCATATTTTTAAACTATTCAGAGTTTAATTACTTACAGATTCCGTCGAATTTGGCATTTCTTTTTTTATTCATGCTCTACCAGCTCAAGGTCGCAGGTGACCCACTATTTTGGTTGCAACCAATAAAATGGCTGGTGAGCGGAACTTTTGATCTATTCATTAATGCAGAAGTTAAAGAATCCAGCGATATTAAAAAGCTGGAAGGGAAAATTAATATTCTGGATGGAGCTGACCAATATCTAACAAAGCTCGAAGGCTGGGTAAAAAAGCTGGACCATTCTTTGACAATGGCATCAATGTCTAGTTTTTTGATCGTGCTAATTATCCTCGTTTCAATAGTGATTTTTAATTTTGCTCTTGTCTATCGTGTTTATTATGAATATTTCCCAGCAGGCTTTGCTTTCCAAGATAAGACTATTTCATTTTTACGGTGGCTGGCTTTTTCATTTGCGATTTTTTCGAACAGCAGTTACCTCCAATTCACGCTAAATTCAACATATGCTTACTTCTTGGTGGTATCAGAGACTTGTTTCAGCATTTTTATTCTTTCATTTTTCCTTCTGAACTTTTCTCATTTGTCCTCCAAATCTGTTGAGAAGCACATTAACGAGCTGCTAGAGCTTATAAACGACAAAAAACAAAAGATTGCTCCCATAAGGGAAAAGACTAACGAACTCAAAATGAAGCTTCTGGATAAAACAGCAATTGAGATTGAAGCTAAAGCCGTCGAGAAGACAGAAGATACCAAGAGAGGTGACTGATGAACCCGTTAGATGCTGTAAAGTTTGATGAAATTATCCTTGAAGATGTAAAGAAACTGCAAGAATATGCTTACCCAGAGGGTAAAGATATTGATTACAAAAGGAAATTGTCACTTTTCCCAGAGGATGGTGACAAAGGTAATGACGTAGACAAAAGACGACTGGAATTTTTACGTGACATTTCTTCTTTTGCCAATACTCATGGTGGGTATCTTATATTTGGCATCGAAGAGGAAGAAAAATTACCTACAGCAATGCCAGGATTTGTGGTAGATGACGCTGAAAAGCTGGAACAGCGGATTGAACAATTGCTGCAAACGGGTGTTAATCCAAAAATACAAGGGATTCGATTGCGCTGGGTAAACGTAGATGACAATAACAAGATTTTATTAATAAAAATACCTAATAGCTGGAATCCGCCGCATATGGTTACGTTAAATGGTCATAATCGCTTTGACGCGCGTAATAGCATGGGTAAATATTTTATGGATGTAGAGGACTTGAGAATGGCATTTACACAGGCAGCATCAATAAATGATTCTTTTTTGGCATTCCGGAAGGAAAGAATAGACCTAATTGCTAAGAACGAAGGGATCTGCCTCTTGCCAAATGTAGCAAAAATAGTAATTCATCTTGTCCCCTTTTCATTTTTGCGAGAACCCAATCTTTTGGATTTCTCAACAGTTACGAGTCAAATAGAAAATTTCTCACCATTTAATGAATATATTCAGCGAGCAATCATGCATAACTTTTTCGGTGTTGCATCTATATTTGGTGGAACAACAAGCGAAGGAACCTCTTACAATCAATGGTTTCGAAATGGCGGCTTCGAAATTGCAGATACTTACATTTTTGTCGAACGAGCGGACAAAAAGATCATTCGACAGACCTTTTTTGAAGACTATTTTATCAAATGGCTCAAGAGGAGCTTGCTATTGATGCAAAAATATTCTGTGTCAGCGCCATATTGCCTAATGTTAAGCATGTTGGGCGTTAAAGATTTTGAAATCTATGATGAAAATTTCATTCATCGTTCAAGCGACAAAAGAAAAGTCACAATGGACAATTTATTGTTCCCTCCTTTGATGATACCTGACGGGAACGTTGATGCTGAAAAAGTCTTACACCCCGTATTTGATTGGGTTTGGAATTCTGCTGGTTACCCAAGCTGTTTAAACTACGACAAGGAAGGCAACTGGATCGGCGATAAAAGAAAAGGGTTCACAGTGGTCTAATTAAAACAGCCCATCAATAATTTTATAAACGGTAGGTCGGCATAAACCAAGGGTTCTAGCAATTACGGCAATCTTTTTGCCATTGCTGTACATATCTTTTGCAATGGAAATATGATCGTCAGTAAGCTTGATTCGTCTGCCTTTTTTTGAACCGCCCCAAGATCTGCCAGCTGCTTTTGCGGCAGCAATTCCTGCCATTTGGCGTTCTTTTCTAGCCTCCGTTTCGAATGCAGCCACAGAAGCCAAAACATTAGCCATTAACCGACCTGCCGGGGTTGACAGGTCAAGACCTTCTTTTAATGATATAAGGTTGATTTTTCGCTTCTGAAGCTCATCAAATAAAGATACGAGCCCTTTGGCAGAGCGACCCAACCTGTCCAGACGCCAGCAAATAACTGATTCAATTTTGTTGGCGTTGATGTCAGCAACCAATTTTTCCATTCCGGGGCGATTCATGTTGGTACCAGTAGCTTTATCTTTATACCAAACAACGGCTTTTTCTTGTGAGTTTACCCATCGCTTAAGGTCTGCCTCCTGAGAAGCAAAATCCTGGCTGTTGGAACTTACCCTAACATAGACAGCGATGTGCTTGTTCATTTTCCCCACCCCCGTTGTCTATATTATGTCACATCAAAGAAAAAGCGTCAACTATGACGTAAACATCACAGATGACACTTTATTGATTTTAGTAAAAAAAATAAAACTCTGTGTTAACGCGGGGTTTTGTTGCCCATCCCAAGTCGGACTTCAGAATTTACATTTTTCGACTATTGATATTAAAAAGGTTCCCCATCATCTTCTGGGTCTTCAAAATCCTTAGGGTCGTGATCCCATTCATCGCAGCAAGGTTCGTAATCTGCACTAGAGTCAAATTCAGTGCTTTCTTTATCGAAGTCTGGCATCAGAAGATCTGCCAAATCTTCAGCGTCAATTGTGTTCGGTTCCGGGGGATTTTCCTTATCCCCCGAACCGAACACACGTGAACATTTTGCCACATCTGGGGTCAGACAATAACTGCCATTGTCATTGCCGACCAAACGATACTCTTCAAGTTTTTTCATCGTATCTGACAAAGACGACTTCGACAGCCCGGTAATCTTTCTGATATCGACTTGCCTTAGTGACTCATTTTTTGCAAGCAATTCCAAGACAATTTTCTGATTTCTGGAAAGACTTGCTGCAGCCCTGCGTATTCCTAACGATCCAGACATATCGACTCTTTCCGGAATGCAGGTTGTCGATAAGGCAAAAGCTTTTTCTGACTTTGGTAGCTTTACTTCCTTTAATAGATAATAGAGATTTGCAGGCGCTGCAAAGTTGCGTTGTTTGGTTGACGTAATCATGTAAAGCTCTGATTTAGTAGACTTTACTGAATACATGGAGTCCATTACTGCTCGCAGAGCCGTTGAACCTCTTTCTGCGGCATCTCCTTTCCTGGTATGATGTACTACTAAGGCGGTAGCACCTGTTTGATCAATTATTCGCTTTACTCCACCAAGAAATTTACCGACTGACCCAGAGTCATTTTCATTGCCGTTGCTTTGTGCAAAACAGTCTGCAAAGGTGTCAATAACAATAAGCTTTGGTTGCTGGGGCAATTCATCGATTTTTTTCAATAGAGACTGTTGTGTGAATTCTTGAAATATCCGGCCCCTCATTCTGAAATTAAGCGGCCACCTGTT
>CALEDQ010000020.1 GCA_937949615.1 uncultured bacterium
TTCTGGCCGCTTTCGCGGTACCCTCGCTTGAGGGTTTGGCTAATTTACCAGATTTACATCACAAGGTCAACTAAAATGTACTGAAAAGTTTATCTTTTTTGGCTTTTCAGGGGATTCTGCATCAGATGCAGAATCCCGATTTTTTACCCACCCGATTTAATGACAAAACTGCCCTGGGGTACCCCGATTTCTCTGGCAATGACATGACACTTTGCCCTTAAGGTAAAAAAGACACGGGGGTCAGCGCATTCACCCATCGTCTCAAAGTTAGCCTGCCCTTTCGAAACAATTACATCTGCCGTTTGAATTGCCTGGCGAACTGCGGGTGGACATTTTCGCAGAACGGTTCCTGGGATGGCGACCCCGGTATCGAGAATCCGGGCAAACCTGTCGATCCCGGCTTCGATCGCGTCTTCATGCAGAGCATCATTGAGAATTGGTGAGCCCTTAACTACGTAAGTGATATTGTCCTTCTTCAATTCCTGGAGAAACAGTCGGTCAAAATAGATTTCGCCGGCATTATCACCAAGAATGACAATTTTTTCGGCACGACGCAGCTCTCTAAGCAACATTTCAGAATGATCGATGGCCGGGCGTTCATTTTCAGCCATTTCAATGGATTCCATAACCTCTGAATCAGGTGTGACCGCCGAAACCCCCGAGTCGATTATGTTACCGGCAATAGAATATAGAAGCGCCTGTCGCTGCCTGTCTGTCGATTTTTCCAGGCGTTTTTCGAGCTCCGGCAGCAACCGTGCGGCAAAACGATTGGCGTCGCGTTTAATCTGCAGATATGGGTCGGCGATTCCGAGGCGACTGCGAATCATGGCATGAACCTCGGCAGCAAACTCAGGCGGAGTCAGTGCAAAGTCGACCTCAGCCATCTGACGAATAACATCTCGAACCATCTCGTCAGCCAAAGCAGATTCGACAGTAAAGCTGCGCATAACTTCAATGGTGTGTCTGACAAAACAGGGAAGACAATCAAGTGTAATGTTCATTCTATGTATCTTTCCGGGAAATTTTATGCATCGATACAGTTATTCAGCTGTTTGCCAGCCCATCTAATCTGGCAAGCTGTAATTTTCCAATCTGCACCTAAAATGTTAAAGCAGGTGAAGCGCTGCCCCACCTGCTTATTTGAGAAAGCAAAAGATTACTTGAGGAGTTCCTGAACCTTGTCTTCAAAAAGCTTGGCATCGGCAGGGCGATAGCCAGCGTGAATAAAGACGACTTTGCCATCTTTGTCGATGATTACAGAACTCGGAGTGTAAGAAAAACCGTATTTTTCAGGAACAGAGAAAATCGGGTCAAGCAGAACCGGATAATTGATGTTGTTATGTGCGGCCCATGAAACCAGCATCGGTTTACCAAGAAGGTCAACGCCAACAGCAATGACATTAACCTTGTCGCCATGTTTGGCTTTCAGTTCCTGGAGGGCTTTGGCTTCCTGGAGGCATGAATAGCAGGCGCTCTGGATGAAGAACAGCACGATCGGCTTGCCGAGATAATCTTTCAGATGCTCCATTTTATCGGTAGAGAGGTTCGGCAGTGAAAAATCGGGAGCAACGTCGCCGATTTTCAGTTCAACTTCTGCTTCGAGAGTTTCATCGCCTTCACCAATGGTGACCATACTGGTCGGCACTTTGGTATCAGCGGCATATCCGACAAAAGTAACCCCTGCCATCAGAGCTGCAACGATCAACAACCTGAAAAGTTTCTGCATATTCAACTTTATCTCCTTACGGATCCTATTTGTGCGAAGTCTAACACAATCAAAACTGAATGGCAAATATCTCAACCGGCGATTACCGGCAGGGTTCCGATTAATTTCAGGCCGGCGGCAGAAACATCGACCTTGACCGCCATCGCCTCGACTCCAGCGCTTATAGCTTCACGCAGAGCACCACCATATGCCCGGTCGATTTCATCGGCAGGTGAAACCCAGCTTGTATGGCTACGTCCGGCAAAAAACAGCATCACCGTGCGAAGACCGGCTTTACGAAGTTCGATAAGATGATAAAGGTGTTTGCGGCCCCTTTCGGTCACCGCATCAGGGAAAATTACGCCATTGTCTCTGCGCATCGTGGCATTCTTTATCTCTATCACTGCGATCGAAGGCGTGCCTGGCGCAGGTTTGCCCTTGAATTTCAGCTTTTCAGCCCGTTCAGGTTTCAGCTGCAGCAGAGAGGCGTCGACAGCAGCAGAATCATTGAACAGGCAGAGATCGAAGCGGCTTTTTCCCGCCTTTACTTCGGTCTGCAGGAAGTCATAAACCTGCAGCTCAGGAAAAATGCCAGCGGCAAGAGCGCCAGCAACGGCTCGATTCGGGTTCATCGTATTGACGCCGACCCAGCCATCGGGCATTTCAACTGCCTGCAGCGTGTAGAGCAGTTTGCGAGTGCCGTCGTCGGGGTGCTCTGTCAGAACTACCCGCGCCCCCGGGCACCAGCAGGTAGCCATGCTGCCGCTGTTCGGCACGTGGGCGACAACCAGGCGGCCGTCGTCGAGGATAATGTCGGCGAGAAAGCGCTTATAGCGGCTTTGAATATGACCAGAAACCGTTTTTTCACCAAAAGAAAAGAAAAATTCGTTCATAGGGCCATTATAGCAGCTGCAACCAGCAATTCTCGGTGAATTGTTAAATATTTATCAATAGGCACTTGTGTTCAACTGGTTATCTTTGTGAAGAGGCAGCTTCGGCCTATCAGCCGGGTTGCTTTTTTGCTGACAGGAGGTCAGCGATACTCGGCAGCATCAGGATAGATGATGCCGGGTGCTACAGCCAAGCAATGTTTTTATCAAGTTTTCGCTCAGCAGAACCGCTCTATCCTGCGCGGTTCTGCATAAGCACATCCTGTGCTAAACAAGCTTCCGAAAAAGCAATCCCGTCTTCTCGCCTCGCAATTTTATGTAGAAATCTGTAGTTTTTGAATGAGAATTGCTGAGCTGCAACCGGGGCGGGTGAAGAAATTTGCCGGTTCTGATAAAATGGAGTCAAGAGAAAAGCAGTAACGGAGGAAGCGATGAGGAAACCGCGCCTGATTCTGGTTTTTTGCCTGCTCTGCCTGACGGCGTTCTGGTTCTTCACCAGCCCGGCAGGTTGCACGGGCCAGGAAACGGCAATGGAGGTCAGCAACATGGAAGAAGCCCGCAGATTGATGGTTGAGCAGCTGGTTGCCTATGGCGTCACCGATCAGAAGATTCTCGCAGCCATGGGAAAAGTGCCGAGGCATCGGTTTCTGCCGGCCGGTTATATGACTTCGGCAGCCTATGGCGATCACCCGCTGCCGATCGGTCATGATCAGACCATTTCGCAGCCATATATCGTTGCCTACATGACCGAGTGCATGCATCTGGCCAAAGGCGAAAAGGTTCTGGAAATCGGCACCGGGTCAGGATATCAGGCAGCGGTTCTGGCTGAGATCGGAGCCGATGTGTACAGCATAGAAATCGTGCCTGAGCTCGCTTCGCACGCCATCGACGTTCTCAAGACAACCGGCTACGCATGCCACGTCAAATGCGGCGACGGTTATCAGGGCTGGGCTGAATACGCGCCTTTTTCAGTAATCATAGTCACCTGTGCGCCCCGTGAACTGCCAGAAAAGCTGGTTGAACAGCTTGCTGAAGGTGGCCGCATGATTCTGCCGCTGGGCAACGTTTTTTCGCAGAGACTCGTGATTCTGCGCAAAAAAGACGGAAAAATTGAACAGGAAGAAGATCTGCCGGTGCGATTTGTACCGATGATCAAAAAATGACCTTACTATTTGGGCTTTAATCGCTTATAATTGACAGATACAGTTCAATTCGCACTCTTTCAGGAGCATGCAGATGCATGGGAAAATAAAGAAAACGAAGACCTGCACCGCAGTGCTGGCCATAGTCGTGGCGGCAGGTGCGCTGCCGGTTTTTTCGCAGGATATGGGATTGATTATTCCGATGCCCGGCAAAAAAGAAATCGAAAAAGCCTCGGCAGCGGTCAATTTAAAGCCGGCGAATCCGCAAAACCAGCAGAATTCAGGACAGACCGGTCAGGGCAAAAAGCCCCACCAGGGAAGCGAAGTTCTGATAAGTCTTCCGACCAAGATTAAACCGGTTAAGCCAGAACCAAAGCCGCAGACCGCAACTGACACTGTTGCAACCGAAACGGCGAAACCGGTAGACAAACCGCTGATAACCATCGAACCACCCAAGCCCGAGCCGACTGAAGAGCCCGCAGGCGACTTCCCCACCCCGCCTGATGAAGTAACCATTTCATCGGGCGAGCAGATTGGCGACCTGCTGCCGCCAGCCCCACCACCAGAAGTTCCGGTGAGTAACGAGTCCGGTGCGAGTGACACACTGCCGGTGTTCCCAAAAGACACGAGCTCGGCAATTTTTATGGTCATGAAAACCTGGCAGGCCCAGGATTACGACGGTGCGACCCTGCTGAAGCACGCAGTCGAAACCTATGGCAAGGAAGCGGACGATGTGTTCCAGATTCAGGGTCTGACTGAAGGCGAAGAAGGCTTCAAGATCAATGTTGAAGAAGAAGACATCACTCTCGACGAGCTTCTTGACATCATTGCAATGAAGTCTGGCCGTGACTGGGGCGTCGATATTCCCTCACGTATCATTTATTTCTACCCCAAAGGGGTAAAAACTGACAATTACAATGTCTGGTAACAAGGAGACAGGAATGCAGAGAACTCGTTTTATCGCCTTTTTGCTGTTTTTCGTGGTGGCCGCTTCGATGTTGTCGGCCGCAGGCCGTGACTGGGAAAAATACCCCGCCTACATTGAAATCACCGGTGCCCCGCGAGTTTACGCGGTTGGCGATGTGCATGGCGCATTTGATCAGTTTGCGGCCACTCTTGCCGCACTGAAAGTTGCAACCAGAACTTCTAAAGACTCTTTCAGATTCACCTGGCAGGGTGAAGATGCGGTTCTGGTTCTCACCGGCGACCTGACCGACCGCGGACTGTACAGCAAGCAGACCTACGATGCGGTCATGGACCTGCAGATCCAGGCCGAGAAGGCCGGCGGCAAAGTAATTGTCACCCTTGGCAACCATGAGGTGATGCTGCTCAACGGACAGGTTGAAGAATGGGCCAAGACTCTGACTTCACACAAGAAGCAGCATTATCAGAACACCATCGATTCTTTCACCCGTGATGGCCTCGATTTTCATCAGGCCATTTCTGAAAATGGCGTTTATGGCCGCTGGATTCGCAATCGACCGCTTTTCGCCGTTGTCAACGGTTTCATGTTCGTGCATGGCGGTCTTGCCAACAAACCGGTCACCAGATCAACTCTGGCTGCTGATTATAAAGACGATATCGACCGTGGCGATTTCAAAAAAGGCATTTTCATGAACCAAGAAAGTGTTCTCTGGAACCGCGACTGGTGGAAAAATGACGAGCTGGTCGATCAGGGCCTCAAAGCTCTTGGTATCATGGGTGTGGTTTTCGGTCACACCACCGAAGCGCTTGGCCTGAAAGGCAAAATTATTTCCAAAGCTGACCGCCTTGTGGCAATCGATATCGGCATGACCCCGTCATACGGCTACAGCCAGGGCGGCGGTCTGGCAATCACCACCGCAGCCGGTGACCAGCTGGTTTTCAGAGCAGTTTATCCTGATGCTCCTGAAGAAATGCTGTTCAGCGTCAAAATGCCCGCTTCTGCCTATCCGCAGACCAGAAGCAAAAAGGTTCGCGCCCTGACTGCAAACTGATTTTCAGTCATAAAAAAAGGCTGTTTCACGGTTACGTGAAACAGCCTTTTTTTATTATTTAAACCTGTAAAAACAGGGATGAAAGCAGCGTTCAGGCGCCGAGGTAGCGGTTTTTTATCCAGGTGTCGGCGAGTGAGTCGTAGTCGTCTTCAAGCAGTGCAAGCATCTGTGAATCGCGCCAGGCACCGTTGATAAACAGACTCTGGCGCAGAGTGCCCTCTTTTTTGAAGCCGAGCCGACGGGCAACTGCCAGCGAGGGCTGATTTTCAACCGAGATATTGAGCCAGACACGGTGCAGGCAGGCTTCTTCGAAGGCAAAAGAAACGAGGGTGGCAAGAGCTTCTTTGATGAGCCCTTTGCCGGTATGGGTTTCGTCGAGCCAGTAAGAGAGCCCGGCAGAGCGCTGAATGCCGTAATCGACCGAATGCAGAGCAATGCGACCGATCAGAACATCATCATCGAGGCTGAAAATACCGAGATCGAGTCTTTCGCCGCGGCGGGCCATGCGGTGCTCTTCGGCAATCATTTTCTGAAAATTCTCGATGCGCAGCATTTCCGGCTGAGGCTGCAGCCAGGTATTGAGAAAAACCCGGTTTCTTTTGTATAACCTCATCAGCTCAGGAGCATCGAGCTTATGGCAGCGCCGCAGGCAGATTCTTGCTGCGAAAAGCTGCCGACCGGGCGGCATAATGCCGGCAAAAACCTCAAGGGGTTTTGCCAACATCTCGATCAGACTGGGCACCAGTGTTTTTTTTGCCATTTTTGCCATGTCTTAAAGCCTCAGGGGACGAAATAACGGGCGTGGCGGTTGAAGAGAATGAAGCCAGATACAGAAAGCTCGGGCACCATCTGATTCAGCTCGGTCAGGCTGATACCGATTCTCTGAGTCTTCAGAATATTCATCAACTCACGCTGGGCATTGAGATCGGGGCATGCCGGGTAACCGAATGAGTAACGACAGCCTGATGGCTGTTCGCCGGTCAGCGGCAACTGCGGAAACAGCTCGCGATGAATATGTCTATGCACATGTACGGCGGCGCAGTCGGCCAGTTCGGCACCCAGGCCATGCAGCAGATGATAATCAAGATAACGGTTCTGCGCATAGAGAGACTTTTCGGCCTGAATAATGCGGTCACCGACGGTTACAGCCCAGAGAGCAATCAGGTCATCTTCGCCTTCACTGATGAAGTCAGAGAGGCAGAGAAACGGTGCCCGGCTCTGACGCGGAAAGGCAAATTCACCAATGGTGATACCGGCTTCATCGATGATTTTGATGCGATTACCGCTGGCCCGGCAGCGGAAATAGCCATAAACAGCCTTGTTATCGAGAACCGCGTGCTGGCGGTCGAAATCAATGATCTGATTCAGAGCCGGGCGTGCCTTTGTCTCGATGAGGTTCTGATATTCAGATTCGGTCATTGAGCCTTTTTTAAAGCCCCAGCGGCCTTCGAAAAGCACTTTATGTGAAAGCAGGCTGAAAAGGTCGGTTGAGGCGATATCAAGCAGGTGGCTGTCATAAAATGGGGCTCTGGGAATCTGATGGTCAACCATGAACTGGTGACGATTCGCTTTTCCGGCGCTCTCCACGTCGACCGAAAGATTCTGCTTCGCTTTTTTTACGGCAGCAGCCGGCACCTTTGCCCCGCTTTCGCGCGAATATTCAGCCCCATCGAGAAGACTCTGCATGATTTTGATCGAGTCGACCGCATCGCGGGCATAAAAGACCTTGCCTCTGTACATGGGCTTGAGATCGCTTTCGACGTATTCCGGCGTCAGAGCGGCCCCACCGAGAATTACGGCAGGCAGGAAACCTCGCCGATTAAGCTCTTCGAGGTTTTCTTTCATTATCTGGGTCGAGCGCACCAGCAGACCGCTCATGCCGATTACCCCGGCATTGTGCTCGCGGGCAGCTTTTATCATTGCGTCGATATCGACTTTTATGCCCAGGTCAACGACACTGAAACCGTTGTTAGACAGCATGATATTGACGAGGTTCTTGCCGATATCATGAACATCGCCGGCAACGGTGGCGAGAATCATTTTGCGGTCAGGGTCGGCCGGCTTCTTTTCCATGTGCGGTTCGAGGCAGGTTACCGTCTTTTTGACCACTTCGGCAGACTGCAGAACGAAAGGCAGCTGCAGGCGGCCGGAACCGAAATATTCGCCGACCTTTTTCATGGCCGGCAGCAGAATTTCGTTGATGATCTGTTCGGGGCGCAGTGTCTGACGCAGCTCGTCGACAAGCGGTTCGAGGCTCGAAGAATCGCCTTCGATAACTTTTTCGGCAAGCCTTTCGATCGGCGGCAGAGTGCTGAGGTCTTTTTTGAACAGGCTTTCATTGCGGTCGGCGAAGGCCTGCATATAGGCGGTCAGCTCGCTGCCATCGTTGCGGGGGTTATAGATCAGATCGAGGGCCAGCTTTTTCTCAGTTTCGGGTATGGAAAACATCGGAATAATGCGGGCCGGGTTGACAATTGCGCAGGTCAGGCCGTTTTGGACAGCTTCAGCCAGAAAAACACTGTTGAGAATCTCGCGGGCCGACTGCTTGAGCCCGAACGAAACGTTGCTGACGCCGAGAATTGTATTTGCTCTGGGCATCTGATCGCGAATCATACCGAGTGCTTTCAGGGTTTCGGCGGAAGAACTTCTCAATTCGGCATCACCACTGGCAACGGTAAAGGTCAGCGGGTCAAAGATCAGATCAGAGTCACGAAAGCCGAATTCGCGGCTGAGAATGTCTCTGATTCTTTTGGCGACCGCGAGCTTCTTTTCGGCGGTTTTCGCCATGCCTTCCTCATCGATGGTCAGACAGATGAGGGCGGCGCCGAAGCGGCGGGCCATGTCGGCAATCGTGCGCAGACGGGCACCGCCGTCTTCGAGATTGACCGAATTGATGACGCAGCGACCGCCGTGGCTTTTGAGAGCAGCCTCGATCGCTGCCGGCGAAGTGGAATCGATGACGAGCGGCAGATTGACCTGAGTAGCGAACATCGGCACCAGGCGCTGCATGTCGGCAACTTCGTCACGGCCGACGAAGGCAACACACAGGTCAACAAGATGCGCCCCACCGCGGGCCTGTTCGCGACCCATTGCGGTCATGCCGGCAAAATCTTCGGCTTCGAGCAGGTCACGGAACTGCCGGGCACCGTTGGCATTGGTGCGTTCACCGATCAGGGCCGGAGCCGGATTCTGGCGCAGAGAAACGCCAGAAAAAAGGCTGGCCGCCATCGCCTGTTTTTTAACCTGCCTTGGTGCAGGTTTGAGACTGCTGACCTGTCTGACGACTTCGGCAAGGTGCTCTGGTCTTGTACCACAGCAACCGCCAATTACATTCACCCCATATTCACTGACAAAACGTTTGTGAAAAGAGGCGAACTCTTCAGGTGTCATGCGGTAAAACGGCTTGCCATCGACGTTTTCGGGCAGACCGGCATTTGGCATAACGCCGACGGCGCGGGGCCAGTATTCGGCGAGGTGCGCCACATGCCGCACCATTTCGAGGGGGCCGGTGGCGCAGTTGATGCTGAGAACATCGATAAAATCATAGGGTTCGAGAGCGGCTGTAATGGCGCTGATATCGCTGCCGACCAGCATGTTTCCTGATGGTTCAAGAGTGACCGAAACCACTACCGGGCAGCGTGAACCACGTGCTTTGAAAAGAGATTCGGCCGCATAGAGCGCGCACTTGATCTGCAGCAGATCCTGGCAGGTTTCAATCTGAAAGATATCGACGCCGGCATCGAGCAGAGCGCTCATCTGTTCGTTGTAGGCGGCCGCCATGTCAGCAAAACTGATGTTGCCGAGAGAAGGCAGCATCGAGGTCGGCCCGATCGAACCGGCAATCAGGGGGTGATAGGCGGTCGGCACCGCATCGATGGCTTCGCGCGCCATTTCGACGGCCCGCCGGTTGATTTCGGCAACGCGGTCTTCGAGCTGGTATTCTTTCAGAGTTATGCGGGTCGCACCGAAGGTATTGGTCTCGATAACCTGACAGCCGGCGGCAAGAAAGGCCTTGTGAACTTTAATAACCGCTTCGGGGCAGAAAAGATTCAAAGCTTCGCTGCAGCCTTCGCGGCCGCCATAATTTTCGGGTTTGAGCCCCTGCACCTGCAGATTGGTGCCCATGGCACCATCATAAATCAGTACACCCTGCTGCAGCAGATTTTTGAATTCCTCAACGGTAACTGGTTTCATCAGGTTCTCCATCAGCGGTTCAAGACTTCGATAACTTTGAGAACACTTTCGACACGGCCAAGGGGCACACTTACCTGCACCCCGTCGACCATCGGGCGCACCCTTTCGAGAGCTTCACGGGCAATGAGAATGCCTTCTTCGCGCTGCGCCTCGACACTGCCCGCCTTGCGCAGACGGTTCATAAGGTTTTCAGGAACAGAAGCGCCGGGCACTTCGTTATTCATGAATTCTGCGTTTTTCAGACTGACCAGCGGCCAGATACCGGCAAAAATCGGAATGCGCACATGGCTGATGCGCTCAAGAAATCTTTCAAGCAGGTCGGTATCGAAAACCGGCTGGGTAATGGCATATTCAGCTCCGGCATCAACTTTCCATTCAAAGCGGCTGACTTCGAGATCGAGATCGATAGCGCCGGGGTTGGCGCCAACACCGCAGACAAACCCGGTGGGTTTGCCAATCGGGTTGTTACCAAGATCACGCCCATGGTTCAGGCGGTGAATTACGTTGACCAGGCCGATCGAATCGATATCGAAAACGGCGGTCGCCTGCGGGTAATTGCCGACTTTCGGCGGGTCGCCTGTGATGGCGAGAATATTGCGCAGCCCGAGAGCATAGGCACCGAGCAGGTCAGACTGAATACCGAGAATATTGCGGTCGCGGCAGCAGTAATGCAGAATGGTCTCGATACCGACATTCTGTTCGATCAGCATGGCCATGGCCAGAGGGCTCAGACGGGCCGAAGCGCGCGGGCCATCAGGAATATTGATGGCATCGATACCGGCATCCTTGAGCTGACGGGCGCGCTGAATCACCGATTCGGCTTCGCAGCCCTTCGGGGGCGTCAGTTCGGCGGTAACGATAAATTTTTTGGCGGCGAGTTTTGCGCCAAGCGCCGATTTGTTCTCGATCTCGACGATTTCGATGTTTTCGGCGGCATCATCTTTCTTTTTCAGTTCCTGGAAGATTTCTTTTTTGCCACCGGGAGCAAGCGATCTGGCAGCATTGGCAACCCACTTGATGTGCTCTGGGGTAGTACCGCAGCAGCCGCCCACGATGCGTACGCCAAGCTGAATGAAGCGGCGGGCGTATTCCCCGAAGTATTCGGGATTGCAGAGATAGATCATGCGGCCATCGACGACCTTGGGAAGACCGGCGTTCGGCTGCGCGATCAGATGCAGCGTGGTCAGGGCGCGCATTTTTTCCATGGCATCGAACATGGTCTTCGGGCCAACCGAGCAGTTGAGGCCAATTACGTCGGCGCCCCACATTTCGAGTTTCGGAGTGAAAACGTCGACTGAGGTGCCGTAAAGAGCGTTACCGTCTTCGTTGATGGTCATCGAAGCGATGATCGGCTTGTCGGTCAGCTTGCGAATCGCGATGATGGCCTGATGAATTTCGTTGAGGTCGTAGAAGGTTTCGAGAATGAAAAGGTCGACACCGCCGGCGAGCAGGCCTTTTGCCTGTTCGGAAAAGGCGGCTTCGGCTTCTTCGACCGAAGTTTTGCCCCAGGGTTCGAGTCTGATGCCGAGCGGCCCGATCGAGCCGGCAACCCAGGCCTTGTCGCCAGCCACTTCTCGGGCTAGCTTGGCGGCCTGAAAATTGATGACTTCGAGTTTGTCGGCCAATCCGTGCGGTGCGAGCTTGAAGCGGTTGGCGCCGAATGAGTTGGTTTCGAGAACCATGGCACCGGCGGCGAGATATTCGCGGTGGACTTCCTGGATGAGGGTGGGCTGTGAAAGGTTCAGCTCGTCATAGACACGGTTGATATAGACGCCTTTTTCGTAGAGGCGGGTGCCCATGGCGCCATCGAAAACTACAATGTTGCGGTCGACGTATTCTCTGAAATCCTGCAATTCGGGTAACTCCTGCGCGGTCAAATTCGGGCACAATAATGCGGCATTTAGAGACCGGTGTCAATACTCCGGCAAAAATAAAAACGGCCCGAAAAGCAGGCGCTTTCCGGGCCATTTTTTAATCGATTATTTGTGCAGTTCGCGGGCAGTTCTGGCTGCAGATGCATCTTTCAGCAGTCTGGCAGAAGCTTCACCGCCATTCTGAGCGACAGTAATCGCCAACGATCTGAACTGACCTTCGTCAAGAGAGCAGGTGCGTTCAACGATCGATCTGGCAAGGGGTTCAGCCAGAGGTGATACGGCCTGAACACCGATAAGAGCGCGTTCAGCTTTGATGGCAGATTCATAGGCCTCGAAAGCTCTTGCCAGGTTTGAATTGGCGAGAATTTTTTCGACGACTTTATAGGAATCGACCAGGCCAGAACCGAATTTGCCGTCTTTGCCGGGAGCGCCGAGGTCTTTGGCGGTTTCTTCGGCAAACAGGCGAACCTGTTCGATGGTGAGGGTCGGATCAGCCTGATACATCAGAGCCGCAACGCCGGCCATGTGCGGACAGGCCATCGAGGTGCCGCTGTTGCTCACCAGACCGCCACCAATGGCGCATGAGATGATCTGATCGCCGGGGGCGGCGATATCTGGTTTCATCAGGGGAGTGCCATCCCAGGCGACGGGGCCCTGACTGCTGAAATAGGCGAGAGTGTCGGTTTTGGTGGTAGCAGCTACAGCCCATGAATGCGGGAAAGCAGCCGGAGTTCCGACTTTGCCGCCCCACATGCCGTTATTACCGGCAGCGAATACCGGAAGGATGCCGGCATTTACCCAGTTTTCCACGGCAACCCAGAAGGTTTTGTCGACTGAGTCGTTTGAGCCCCATGAGTTGTTGATAAGCTTCGGGCCATCGTTGGTTTCGGGAATTCCATCGGGATCGAGTATCCACTGCATGGCAGCCAGAAGGATGTCCTGAGTGGTACCGCCCTTGGAATCGAAAACTCTGCCGACGATCAGGCGGGCACCAGGAGCAACGCCGACGCCGTTAGAACCGGCTACCGAACCGCAGACGTGGGTGCCGTGGCCCTGGCCATCAGTCGGTTCGACTGCTGCTTCGGGGGTAAAATCCTTGAACGCGAGAATTTTGCCGGTGAAAGCGGGGTGTTTGCCATCGATACCGGTATCGAGAACGCCTGCAATTACGCCGGCGCCATCGATTTTGAACTGCTGCCATACTTCGGGAGCGCGAACTTTCTGAACGCCCCACTGAATAACGGCTGGGTTATTGTCTACGGCTTGTTTTTTAATATCTTTATCGATAAAGATTTTATATTCAGATTTGGTGACTTCGGCCACGTTCGGCATGGCGGCAATCTTTTTGATTTCAGCCGCAGAAGCGTTGACAGCAAAAGCATTGGCGATCCAGAGGGGGGTAATTCTGGCGTTTTTATAAGATTTAACAACCTTGTTGAGGCCGCTCATATTCTTGCGCAAACTTTGCTGCAGATGCGAAATTACTTCATCGCGGGCGGGATTTTTGCTTTTCATGGCTTCCTGTTCGAAGCGCACGATATATCTTGAGGTATCTTCGGCGGCAACGGCCGGGTTACCTGAACCGAGGGCGGCAGCAAGAGCAAAACCAAGAACGGCAAGACCTTTTCTCATACTCTTATGTACTCCTTATGAGGCAATTATTTAATCTTACCATTATTTAAAGCCATACCACAACAGAACGATCAAAATTTCATGACCAATCGTAAATCTTCTTTCTGTCTCAGTATTTCTGAGGTCTGACGCGAAGTCTGGCAGTATTTTTTCACGCCAGACAAGCCGAAAGTCCCGGGCAAGTTTTTTGCCGGAGTTTCTGGCAATGATCGAACAAATGCTGATCTGAAACGATTTTTACGAAACCGGACTGCCAGATATAAAAACAGGCTTTGACAATTCAAAGATTAATTGATATTATTTTCATATCATTTTAGACTCAGCCCTCAAAACCAAACCGGGCTGCAGACTCAGTGCGAAAAATCAAACTGGCAGATTTTCAAGGAGCTTAACAATAATGGCAAGATGTGCAAGTGCAGACAGCTGTTTTTCCAGCTTTCTCGAACGAAAAAGTGATATAAACACAGCATTGAACCGCATGGAAGAACAGCGACTCAAATGCGGCTACGGAGAAATGGGAGTCTGTTGTCGACTTTGTTCAAACGGACCCTGCCGCATCACCCCTGACAGCCCGAAAGGCGTTTGCGGTGCGAATGCAGATTCTATCGTTGCCAGGAATTTTCTCAGGGCAGTCGCAGCGGGTTCAGCCTGTTATCTGCATGTGGCTGAATCAACGGCCAGCCGTCTGAAGTCTATCGCCGAAGGCAGATCTCCCCTGCCCCTGCGTTCCGAAGCTTCAGTCGTGAGTCTCGCGAAAAAACTGGGAATTTCTGGCGACAGCGTCAATGCAAAAGCGGCCGGAATCGCCGAAGCGGTTCTGAAAGATCTTTATCAGCCACGCAATCAGAAAATGCAGCTGGTTGAGAATCTTGCAATCGGCCAACGCACCGATTTATGGAAAAAGCTCGGGATTTATCCGGGCGGGGCGAAATCAGAAGTATTCGACGCAATCATAAAAACCAGCACCAATCTGAATACCGACCCGGTCGATCAGTTGATGCACTGTCTGAACCTCGGAATCAGCACCGGGCTTTATGGTCTGACCCTTACCAATCTGATGAACGATGTCATAATGGGTGAGCCTGAGATCAGAATAGCCAGCACCGGCTTCAAGGTTGCCAATCCTGATTACGTTAACATTGCGGTTTCAGGGCACAGCCACTCGGTTTTTGCCGGTCTGATCAACCTTCTTGAGTCTGACAAAGGTCAGAAAATTGGCATCGAGGCCGGCGCAAAGGGAATACGAATCGTCGGCCTCACCTGCGTAGGTCAGGATATGCAGCTGCGGGCGGCTGCCGCTGGTGCTGAAAGCGTTTTTTCAGGTCAGGCAGGCAACAACTTCACTCAGGAAGGCCTTTTGGCCACTGGTGCCATTGATATGGTCGTGAGTGAGTTCAACTGCACTTTTTCTGGAATAGAGCCAATCGCAGAGCGTTTCAAAATCAAGCTTGTCTGCCTCGATGATGTCTGCAAACAGTCATCTGCTGAGCTGATCAAGGACGAACACGGCAATGAAGCCGCCCTGGCCGAACAGCTCTGCCGAATGGCTGCCAATCAGTATAAAATGAGGCGACCCAACGTTCAGATAGATATTCCCGAGCATGGTTATGATGATGTGGTGACCGGGGTCAGCGAAAATTCGCTGATCAGGCTTCTTGGCGGCACACTTCAGCCAGTCATGGATCTGTTGAAAAATGGCACGATAAAAGGGATTGCCGGCGTTCTTGGCTGTTCGAATCTTGCAGCGGGCGGGCATGATGTCACGACCGTCAAACTGACTGAAGAACTGATCAAACGCGACATTCTCGTTCTCTCTGCCGGGTGCACGACCGGCGGTCTGACAAATGTCGGTCTCTGCTCATGTTCAGCCAGTGCAAAAGCCGGCCCCGGACTGAAAGCGGTCTGCGAGAAGCTGAATATTCCGCCGGTTCTAAATTTTGGCCCATGTCTGGCAATCGGCCGCATCGAGCTGGTGGTAACCGAACTGGCAAAAGCGATGAATCTTGATATTCCCCAGCTGCCTGTGGCGATCTCAGCCCCACAGTGGCTCGAAGAACAGGCGCTCGCCGACGGCTGCTTTGGCCTGGCGCTTGGTCTGACCCTTCATCTGGCCCAGGCTCCGGCGGTAACCGGTTCGCCAATGATCTGTGACCTTTTAACCAGCAAGCTGACCGCTATCACCGGCGGCAGGCTGATTATCGAGCCCGATGCAGAAAAAGCCGCACAGATGATGGCCGATGCCATAGCAGAAAAGCTTGCCAGACTGGCTGGAGGCAGGGCGTGATGAGCAGAAAAAAACTTATCGATCGGCGGCTTTGTGTCGGCTGTCGCAACTGCGAGCTGGCATGCATAGCGGTTCACAGTTCCACCCGACCGGGAGCTTCCTACGCTGCCGGGGTGACCGGCACCGAAAGGCCGAGAAACAAGGTTGAACTCGACAGCCAGGGCAACAAATTTCCCCAGTTCTGCCGCCACTGTGATGAGCCGGCATGTGTTGAAGCCTGCATGAGCGGAGCTCTTAAAAAAGGCGACGACGGGCTGGTAACCTGCGATCATGAGATCTGCGCCGGCTGTTTTATGTGTGTCATGAGCTGCCCATACGGCATGGCCCGCCCTTCAGTCACCCACGACAGAAAAATGGTCAAATGCGATGGCTGTCGTGGCCGGGAAAAAATGGCCTGTGTAGAAGCTTGTCCACAGCACTGTCTCAAGGAAATCCCAGATGACGGAAAGCCGGGCGGGCATCTGCGGCTGGCGGAGGAAAAATAAATGAAAGTAATCATCGCTGGAAGCGGCGCAGCAGGCATGTCGGCCGCGAGAACCCTCAGAGAAATCGACAAAACGTGCGAAATCAAGATGATATCAAAAGATGCAGGCTATTACTCAAGATGCATGCTTCATCTGGTCGCGGCCGGGAACAAAACTGAAAAACAGGTGATACTGGCACCTCAGGGCTGGGAAGAGAAGCTCGGAGTCGAATTCATTCCGTCGCAGGAAATTACCGAACTCGATACAGCGGCAAGAACCATCAGGCTCGATGATGGCAGCAGTCATAATTTCGACAGGCTGCTGATTGCGACCGGCTCACGGGCAACGATGCCGCCGGTGACCGGAATCAACGGCCCCGGTGTTTTTGGGCTGCGCAATATTGAAGACGCGGTTGCGATCAGAGAAACCATGGCCGACAGCAGTGACTATGTGATTATCGGCGCGGGTCTGGTTGGCGTAGAGCTGGCGCTCGAGCTTGCCCATGCAGGCAAAAAAGTCGCTCTGGTCGAAATGGCCCCCTACCCTCTGCCAATGCAGCTTGAGTCAGAAACAGGCTCCATGTGCGCAAAAATCCTTGAGGATTCAGGAGTTTCCGTCTTCTGTGGTCAGCTTGCCGGCGAAATAATCCGGCATGAGAGCGGCCTTCCGAAAGAAGTCTTATTGAAATCCGGCATCAGACTGCCGGCAAACATAATTGTAGCGGCCGCCGGAGTTAAGGCCAACATGGATTTTGCCGTCGATGCGGGGCTGAAGTTCTCGCGCGGTCTGTTGATCGATGAAAAATGTGAAACCTCAGCGCAGGGAATTTTTGCGGCCGGGGATGTGGCCGAAGGGCGGGACACACTGATGGATCAGGTTATTCCGAGCGCCATCTGGCCCACAGCTGTAAGGCAGGGCAAAGTTGCGGCGATGAACATACTTGGAATCAGCGGAGCGGCTCTTGAAAGAAATACCGGTTTCAAAGCGTCAGTAGTGCTTAACAGGACGCAGGTGATTTCGCTGGGCCCGGTTTACAAACCCGACTCCAGCTGGGAAAAGCGCATCGTCAGGTCTACCGGCAGCAACGGGCAACTGTCGATCAAAATCTTCTATCTGCACGAAGGGCTGTTGAAAGCAGCTCTTCTCTGGGGCGACATTACCAATTCCGGCCTGTATTTTGAGGCAATTGTGAATAAACGACCAATTCTGGCCGATCTGCCCTATCTCGATCAATTAGATGCCGCCAAAAGAGGCGTCGAACAGCTTCAGGTTCTGTGAAAAAAACTGGCGTGAATTATTCACGCCAGTTTTCATTTTTAGACTCTTTACCCGGTGTCAGTCAACCAAAGCGTTGGCGGCGGCAGCGCAAAGCGCGCATATAAGCTTCACGATATTTGGCGTCACGCGGGCTTTCGGCGTTATTGCCGGATTTGTAGCAGATCTCGCGATCGGGGCAATTACTGCAGTTCATATTCATAAGCATCTCCTTATTTTAGATTTCTAATGAATATATCGGCAAAAAACAGCCAGAAAATAACGGCCGCGCCAACCGCAGCCGGATAAGATCGAGAAGCTGCTTCATCAATCGGATGCCTTGTGAAAACTGCGGATCGCAATCGAGATAAAAACTGCAGCCAGCAGGATCTGAACGAGAACCGGAAACCAGAGCTCTTCCAGGCCGCAGCCGCGGCTGATAACACCATTGAGAATCTGCAGAAACCATCTCAACGGGTTCGCAAGCGTCAGATACTGAATGATTTCGGGCATGTTACGTATCGGAAAAAGAAGACCTGAAAGCATTACCAGCGGCAGCATGAAAAAGAATGACGTCAGCAGAGCCTGTTGCTGGGTTGTAGAAACAACGCTGATCAGCAGAGCTCCACCGAGATTGCCGGCCAGAAAAACCCCGACACTCAGATACAGAATCAGCCAGCTGCCTTTAACCACGATGCCATAAAACCAGAAAGAAACGAGCAGCATGATCGTGGCAGCAATATAGCCGATTGCCATGTATGGCAGGGTTTTTCCCAGAATGAATTCTGCAGAGGTAATAGGCGTGACCATCAGCTGTTCGATGGTGCCGATTTCCTTTTCTTTAACAATGGCGATGGATGCGAGAAGAAAGCTGACCACCACAAGCTGAATCGCAATCAGGCCCGGCACAAAATAAAACCGGCTCTCAAGGTTCGCGTTAAACCAGGATCTGGCCGCAATCGGCGCACTTTCAGACAGGTTCTTTTTCTGCAGAAAACCGCTGACAATATTGGCGAAATAAGCCTGAATCAGGCCGGCATCATTGGTGGCGGTGCCATCGGTATAAAGAGCGACCTGGCCACCGCTTTCGCGACTGGAAGACCCGGCAAACCCGGCGGGAATCTCGATTATTGCCCTGACGGCTTCTGAGTCAAGCAGCTTTTCAGCGGCAGAGTCATTCTCAATAAAAAATTTCGCGTTGAAGTGGCCGCTCGCAGATATCTCGGCCACGAGTTCACGCGACAGAACTGAATTATCATGATCGATTACCGCCAGATCGACATTGCGCAGTTCAAGCACGAAGGCCTGAGCCAGAATGATAATCTGCAGAGCCGGAAAAACGAAGGTCAGCACCCGCATGCGCGGGTCACGAAAGAGTTCGAGAAACTCCTTGAGAAATAACTGACGAAAACGGCTAAACATTTGTATCCAGCTTTAATCTGAGATTTTTGAGAGCAGCGACAAGCATGACCGTGGCATAAACAAGAAGCACCAGAGCATTGAACCAGAGAATTTCAAGGCCAGCCCCTTTAAGATAAAGGCCTCGGAGAATACTGATAAAATAGCGGGCGGGAACGATGAGGCTCAACTTCTGAATGAACCAGGGCATATTGGGTATGGCAAAAACGAAACCGCTGAGGAAAAGGGTCGGAAGGTAACCAGACATCAACGCCGCCTGGTTGGCGAGCACCTGGCGTTTCAGCCTGATGCTGAGAAAAAGCCCGAAGAACAGCGAACCTGAAAGAAACAGACCACAAAGCAGGAACATCAGCCCGAGACTGCCGCGGAATGGCACCCCGAACCACCAGCGCCCGACCGCATAAGCGAGCAGCATATCGACAAAGCCGATTGCCAGATACGGCACCACTTTGCCGAGAACCAGCTCAGGCACGGTAACCGGTGTGCTGATCAGCTGTTCCATGGTTCCGGTTTCCCATTCTCTCGCGATGGTTACCGAAGTCAGCATCGAAGCGATGATTACCATGACTATCGCGATCACTCCGGGAACAATGACGTTTCGGCTTCGCAGATCCTGGTTATACCAGACCCGGTTCGCAATATTTATCTTAACAGGCCGGTTCGAAGGTGCTGCGGCAAATTTTCTGGCTTCGATTGCTGCGCCCGCAATCAGCCCGAGAGCACGGGCATAATTAAGGGCAAAATTGGCAGTATTGGCATCGCTGCCATCAACAATGATCTGAGCCGCAGTCTGAGCACCGCTGAGAGAGTTTCGGCCAAAATCGGCAGGAATGGTGAGAGCGGCAAGGATCTGCCCGGAGCCAAGAGCTTTTTCAATTTCACGGTAATTATCGGTTCTGGCGACCACGGCAAAATATGGCGAACCATCGAAAAGCTCGACAAAATCGCGGCTATGGCGGTTATTCGCCTGATCGAACACGATGACAGGAACATCGTTCAGATCCATGTTCAAAGCATAGCCAAACAAAATCAGCAGCAGAAGCGGTATCGCCAGAGAAATTCCGAGACTGCGCCAGTCGCGAAGCACATGTAGACATTCTTTTACGGCAACGGCCCTGAAACGTCGCAGGTTCATTCGTTGAACTCCTCTTTCTGATCATCGGCGAAGTGAGAAGCCGAAAGCTGCACAAAAACGTCTTCCATGCCGGGTGCTACTTCGCGCAGCAGTTCTGAATCAATGGTTTCATGCCCCGGGAGCACGTTTGTGGCGGTTAAAATCTCAGGGCTGTCGGCAACCACATGCACACCTGTGCCGAAGACATAAGCATCGTGAACTCCTGCAACAGCCTTCAGAGCATTGATCTGTTCGGATGTCAGCGTTTTCTTCACCTGAAAAATCCGGTTTTTAACCGCCGTCTTTTTTATCGCCGCCGGCGAGTCGCAGGCCATAAGGCGGCCGCGGTTGATAAAGGCGATGCGGTCACAGTATTCAGCTTCTTCCATATAGTGGGTGGTCACGAAAACCGTAATTCGGTGCCGGGCCATCTCGCGTATGGTTGCCCAGAAGCGCCGGCGGGTAAGCGGGTCAACGCCGCTGGTGGGTTCATCGAGAAATACCACGCCCGGCTCATGCAGCAGGGAACAGGCAAGCGCCAGTCGCTGCCGAAACCCAAGGCTCAGCTGACCGACCCGGGCATCGGCATAGCCCTGCAAACCAGCCAGTTCGAGAGCCCAATTCAGGCGTTTCGTCATCCGTGAACCATCAAGACCGTATATGCCGCCGTAAAACCGGATATTTTCAGCCACCGTAAGTTCGACATAAAGCGAAAACTTCTGGCTCATATAGCCGATGTTCTGCTTGATTTTTTCTGAATCAGTAAGCAGATCGAGGCCGCTGACCGTGCCAGATCCAGAACTGGGAAGCAACAGCCCGCAGAGCATTCTGATGGTCGTGCTTTTGCCGGCACCGTTAGGGCCAAGAAACCCAAAGATTTCGCCCTGTCTGACCTCAAGGCTGATTTTATCGACAGCACAGAAATCGCCAAAATGGCGGCCAAGCTGCTTGATTCTCACCGCAAAGCCATCACCGGCGACCGTCTTCGGCTCGGCAAACTGTTCTGTCGCAGGATTATCCGTCGACTGACTGCTTTCAAGATAGCTGACAAAAATATCCTCAAGCCCGGGTTTTTCAACGGCATCCCAGCCACCAGAGCATTGCAGCCCGGCGGCCGTATCGCTCACCAGGCGCCCGGTTTCGGCAAAGTCAGCATTTTTTCTGATTCTGATGCTGTTGGCAAAAAGCCTGATTTCATGGTCTCCGGTATGTTTTTTAAGGGCAGAATAAAGCAGGCTGGTATTTTCACCGCGCCAGACGGCAATTTCGAAACCAGCCTGATCGATTATTTCCTGAACGGTGCCAGCAACGAAGATCCGGCCTTCGTGCATCAAAGCCAGGCTGCCGCATCTTTCGGCTTCGTCAAGATAAGAAGTTGAAACGATCATGGCGACACCGCCCGCAGAAAGATTCTGCAGCATCCGCCAGAAATCGCGACGGCTGACCGGGTCAACGCCATTGGTTGGCTCGTCGAGAATCAGCAGCACCGGAGTATGAACAACCGCACAGACCAGCTGCAGTTTCTGCTTCATGCCGCCGGAAAGATTACCTGCAAGTCGCTTTCTGAAAGGGTGCATGTAGCTGAAATGCAGAAGTTCATCAATTCTTGCGGCAAGCCCTTTTTCAGGAACGCTGTAGATATCGGCATAGAATTTTATGTTTTCTTCGACCGTCAGATCTGGATAAAGGGCAAAGCGCTGGCTCATGTAAGCAATACGATTTCTGACGGCAACAGGCTCCTTGACCGGGTCATACCCGCAAACACTTATTGTTCCACTCTCAGGATCCAGAATTGAAGCCAGCATCCGCAGCAGAGTAGATTTGCCGGCGCCGTCAGGCCCGACCAGGCCAAAAATTTCGCCGGGTTTCACCGTTAAAGAAACGCCGGCCACGGCATTTTTACCGGCGAAGCTGCGACATACATCTGTCACAATGACGACAGGATCCATTTTACAGCTCCAGCAAAGCGTCGGCAGGCATTCCAGGTTTGAATTTATGATCAGAGTTGTCGATGGCAATTTTTATGCGATAGACGAGTTTGACGCGTTCTTCGTGGGTCTGCACGCTTTTTGGCGTGAATTCAGCTTCATCGCTGATAAAGACGATGCGACCGGTAAAGGTTTCGCCAGGAAAACTGTCGGTCATCACCTTGACGGTCTGCCCGAGTTTTATCTGCCCGAGATGCTTCTCGTTAACATAAACCCTGAGAAAAACCCGGTCGAGATTGCCCATGGTTACGACAGTCTGACCGGTGCGCATATATTCGCCCGGCTCAGCCACAACCGTCAGAATTGTGCCATCGGCCGGAGCAAGCAGGCTGGTATACTGCATTGCCAGTTCCGCCTGTTTTAAAGTCGCCTCAGAAGCGACAACTCTCGCTCTCTCACGCAAAATTCTTTCAGAACGCGGGCCGGCCAGAACCAGGTCGGCGGCGGCACTTGCCACCTGAACCGAAGCCCTGGCTCTGGCAATTTCTTCATTTCGCGGGCCGGCATCAGTCAGACTGAGAGCCTGTCGCGCCGATTCGAGTCGTGCCTGCGTCTCACGCAATGCCGCTCTGGCTGAGTCAGCCCTGGTTCTTGCTGCCTGGTAATCTTTTTCGCTGATCGCATTTTCAGCAAAAAGAGCAGAAAAGCGATTTTCATCTCTGACACTTTCTTCGAGAAGTGCCTTCTGTTTCGCCAGTGCGGCTTCGGCCTGCCGCATTGCAGCCCGGGCAGAGTCTTTTTCCTGAGGTCTTGCGCCATTCTCAAGCTGCTGCAGCATCAACCTCGCCTGCTGCAGCTGTGCCAGAGCCTGAGCCTTTTCTTCGGCACGAGAACCGTTTTCGAGTTCGGCAAGGGCAGCACGGTCAGATTCAAGAGTCGCCTCAGCACGGGCAACCGCCAGGCGGAATTCTTCATGATCGAGTCTGGCGACCAGCGTTCCTGAAGCCAGGCTCTGTCCCTCGTTAACAGGCCGTTCGACAATCTGCCCGGGCACTCTGAAAGAAAGCATGATTTCATCTATTTCAAAATTACCCGACATCATGATGCTACCAGGCCTGCCACCATTGCCTCTGACGCCAAGAAATGCCAGAATCCCGATAAACACAAGAACTGCCAACACTTTTACCCGCTTCATTTTCTTTCTCCCGTGACAGCCATTATTCCACCAAGAGAAAACTCTTCGATATGGCTTACGCACTGTTCAATGTCAGTCAGTCGACCGGTTTCAAACCCAAGCAGACCAAACACACGTCTGCCAAAAATAAAATGAAAACATTGCCCGATTACCGAAATGGCACTCAACATCACTTCTGGCTTTGACACTGGCTGGCCGGTCAGTTCTGAAATGATTTTGAGCAGATAGTCTTTCTGCCGGCTCTGCAGCTGCGAAAACATTCTGCGAAAGCACTCGGAAGGATCCATTATCTCACGCATAAGAAACATGCCCCTGACTCCGTTATCCCTGCCACTGAAAATGCTGCCGAACCTCGCCAGATAGGTTCTGATAAAAATCCGCAGTTTTTCGCGGGCAGAAAGTCGTTCAGCATCCGGCGGTTCCGGCTCATGGCGGAGAATTGCCTCTTCAATCAATCTTGAAGTAACCGCTTCATAGAGTCCTTCCTTATCGCGGAAGTGGTAGTTTACCGAACCGACCGACTGACCGGCAGCCGCACAAATTTCACGCACCGTGGCGCCTTTAAAACCGCGACTGGCAAAAGCCTCAAGAGCTGCCTGCAGAATCAGTTCGCGGGTTTCCAATCCGGGTTTTTGCATGCTTCACCTGTTTCACATTATTGAACATTTGTTTTGAACAAATGTTTTGAACGATTGTTCAAATTTATTATAATATAGTTTCGGCAGATTGTCATCTGAATATGAGCTGCTCGTTGGCTGAAACTGCAGAAACTGCTCGCAGATGCGCTTTAGTAATATGCCTGCAGCGATAAATACATTTTCGTGATGTACCATACCAGGCAAGACAATTTCAGTCAGCCATGGAGAGGGAAGTTAAAAAGTTCTCACAGTTTTTACAGCGAGACCAGAGAAGTGACAGACTGAAGTGTTCGCTGCAGGCAGCCGCGACTTGCTTCCAGTACAGAATCAGCGGCCTGAACCCGCCCTGCAACCAGCTGCCTGTCGGCAAAAAGCTGTTCTACTGCGCACTGCAGGCTTTCAGCGTCGGTGACGATCTCGATGCCGCCAGCAGTTTTGAGCTGTTCGACGATATCGGCAAAATTACGACAATTTGGCCCCATCAGCAGAGGGACATGCTGTTGCATGACTTCGAGCGGATTATGCCCACCGACGGCTGCATCGATCGAGCCGCCGACAAAAGCCACGGTAGCGAGCTGGTATAACGCTGCCAGTTCTCCCATAGAATCGAGAAGAAGAATGTCAGAAGCCACGCCGCTATCGATTTCGCTGCGCAAGCCCGCGGACAAGCCAATATTCTTCAGCTCTCCAAGCCAGGCGGCACAGTTATCGGGCTTCCTTGGCGCCAGAATCACCGCGGTTCCTGACTCGGCAAAGTGCCGCAATGCCGGTTTCAGAGTCGCAAACTCAGAAGGGTGCACAGAGCCAAGCACCAGGCAGCGGCGCTGTCGCAGCCAGACGATAAAAGGCTCAAGTGACGCAGCAGCAGCCGGCGTCAAGTCGGCTTTCATGTTGCCAAGCACTTTTACCCGGTCAGCGGTCACCCCAAGACTGAAGAGACGCTCGGCGTCGACAGAAGTCTGCACCGCCAGCAGCGAAAATGCTGGAAAAACCAGCTCAGCGAAAGCAGGGAACTGCCGATAGAACCTGGCGATTTTTTCGCTGATGCGGCCGTTGATCAAGACGAGCGGAACATTTCGACTACGGCACTGCCATGAAAATTCTGGCCAGAAGTCGGTTTCTGCGACAAACACTGCCCGGGGTTGCCAGCGGTCAAAGACCCGCTGCATGGCAACCAGATTATCTAGCGGAAAAAAGGCAGTCAGATCAGCAATTTTGCGCTTGCAGATGCTCGCATAAACATCAGGATGAGTTGTGGTAAAAGCGATCTGATAAGCCGGGAAACGCTTGCGCAGCTCAGCCACAAAACCGGCCGCCACCATCGATTCACCCATGGAAACCCCGTGTACCCAGAGAACCGGGCCGGTTGCGGCCTGAACCTGGCCGAAAAAATCTTTGAACCCGTTTTTGACGCGGCGGCTGTAGTGACTGAGAACCGGCGCCGCGGCAGCACCGGTCATTGCTGCAAAACCGTGCAGAAGGCGATAGGCCTGCAATGCCAGAAAAGCTTTTCTGCTAAGAGCCATAACGCGGGTTTCCGTGCCACATCTGGCCATCACGTTTTTTCTCAGCAGTTATCCATGCTTCGTGTCTGGGTTTGAAGCGGTCATAAAACCACAGATACTGGTCAGGGTTTGCCAGAATGATGTTTTCCATCCAGCGGGCCAGTCTGACCGTGCGGGCAACCACTTTTTCACTGTGACTCCCCTGCTCTTCTTCTGCCATTGCCGGCAGGAAAGCGGCCTGGTAATTAAAACTGTTCCCCTGACGCAGAGAAAACAGAGGTACCAGGGCGGCGCCGGTTTTCAGGCTCCAGTTGGCCGGCCCGGCCGGCATGCTGACCCAGTGACCGAGGAAATCCAGATAAACACCGTTGTTGGCGCCATCCTGGTCGGCAATCATACCGAGCATTTCGCCGGCGCGCAGGGCTTTGAGGGCCTTGACGCCGCCGCGGTCACGATCATGCAGAATGATGCCGGAATACTGGCGGAAATGATCGAGCAGTCCGCCGAGCTCGTCTTCTTTCTGAGCGAGATAAAAAGAGTTGATACGATAGCCGGCATGGGCAATCGCGGCGCCGAGGATTTCCCAGTTGCCGATATGTGGCAGAGCGAGAATCACGCCCCTGCCCTTTGCCAGGGCCTGATCGACATTTTCCCGGTCATTGAAACTGACACGGGCGGCCAGATTTTCTGCGGTGAGGGTCGGAAAACGCAGCAGTTCGCATACTGCCAGCGAAAAATGCACGAAGGCATTTCTGACAATCAGTTCGACAGGAGCGGGAATCTGGCGATGCAGACGAAAGTAAACTCTGTCGATGCAGCTCTCGATGCGCCGCCGTTCTTTGCCCCAGGCCAGCCAGGCTGCGAGACCGGCGCCGGCGGCCAGAGAGGCGGCGGCCTTTTCCGGCAGGTGGCAGAGAGTTTTAGAGAAAAGTAAAACAGATTTTCTGAGAATCTGCACTGCCGACATGGTTATTTGACGGGTGCCGGGTTGCGCAGCAGGTCGACGACCATCTCGGCAACTCTTTCGTGCGCTCCGGGTTCACCGAGGTGGGCGATGACATCGGCGAAGTCTTTTTTCTGTTGTTCGTATTTTTCGGTTGATTCGAGCAGCTCAAAAGCTCTGGCGGCGAGATTTTCCGGCGTCAGATCATGTTGAATAAGCTCAGGAATAGCCATTCTGTTGATAATTATGTTTGGCAGCCCGATAAATTTAGGCAACTGGTAAAACAGTCTGGCCTGAATTTCGGTAAAAACTGAAACTTTGTAACAGATGACCATCGGCGTGCCGACGTAGGTCGCTTCGAGGGTTGCGGTGCCGGAGCTGATCAGCAGGATTTTCGCAAGCCGCATGACATCGTAGATCTTGCCTTCGGCAAGGGTCACTGGAATACCGCTGGCTTTGAGCTGTTCGCGCAGATCAGACTTCTGAACTCCGAATACTTCAGGGCCTTCGGTGGCAATGACCGGCACGATGAACTGGTAGTCAGGGTAACGCTGATGAATAATTTTGCCGGCGGCCAGCATGATTGGCAGAAGCTGCCCGAGCTCACTGCGACGGGAACCCGGGCAAAGGCCGATAACCGGGCGGGCCGGGTCGAGGCCGTATTTGCGGCAGGTTTCTTCGGCGGTCATCACCGGTTTGGCGTGGTCGAGGAGCGGGTGTCCGACGAATTCGACATTGGCGCCGGCGGCCTTGTAGATCTCATAAGTCGATGCAAAGTTGGCGGCAACCCGCGTGATGCTGCTGGCGGCATCGGTGACGCTGGCCGGATCGGTGGCAAATTTGCTGGGGGGGAAATAATAGAGAGTCGGAATACCAAGCTTGTTCGCGGCATGCACCAGGCGCATGTTAAAGCCCGGGTAGTCTACGAGAAGCAGCAGATCTGGCCGGTTTTTCATCAGAAATTTTTTCAGCCGGTAAAGAACGAGGCAGAGGCGCGGAGCCTGTTTTATCGCCTCGAAAAGGCCGATAGCTGCCCAGTTAGTGCTGTCACAGAGCATAGTGACATCACGCTGCTGCGTCTGAATACCGCCAACGGCGAAAATTTCGAAATCGCCGTATTTTTTCAGTACGTCGATCAATGATGCTGCGTAAAAGTCGCCAGAGGTTTCTCCGGCTACAATCAGCAGTTTTTTCTTTTCGGTCAGTTCAGACTTCACAGGTATTTCCAGATTTCAGATAGATTTCAGCCTGCCTGTTACTTTCGAACAGGCTCTGCCTGATCATTTCGCAACCTTCTTCAATACTGATCGCTTCATCGATGAGAAACGGCCGGCCGCAGTGCATTACTACACGACTGAAAGGCAGCGGAATTTCTGTTTTATCCCAGCTTTTTGCAGTCAGTTTATGTGAACAGGCAACCCCCACCGGCAGGATATACCCACCCGACTTTTGAGCGATCATTACCATGCCGGGCTTAACTTCATGCCGGGGCCCGCGTGGCCCGTCAACCGTCAGAGAGCCATTCATGCCGCCTTTTACTTTCTTGATCATTTCAAGCAGAGCCCGCATGCCGCCGCGTGAAGATGAGCCACGGACCGAACAATAGCCAAAATTTTTGAGCAGCTTTACCATAATTTCGCCATCATCTGACAGCGAATTCATGATAACAAGATTGTGGCCTCTGAAACAATAGAGAGGCACAAGAAGTGTTCCATGCCAGCTGACAACAAGAACCGGGCGATCATTTTCTTTGTTTTCAATAAAGTCTGCAAAGCCGGTACGTTTTATTCTGATCAAAGAATTCAACGAGCTGATAAGGCCAGACAGAAGCATGGCTTTAAGGCGGATACCTGCAGAAACAGCGGCGGTACGCGCCGACCGGTTCTGGCTGGCGGCCGGACTGGCTGGTTCCCGTTGCTGTAAGATTCTGCTCATAGATTCACCTGATCGGCATACTGCGATCTGTAAAGATTCGAATAGAGGCCCTGTTTTTCGAGAAGTTGGCTGTGTGAGCCAATCTCGACGATCTGACCCCGTTGCAGAACGAGAATTTTATCGGCCTTAACGACGGTTGAAAGGCGGTGTGCGATCATGAAAGTGGTTCTATTGGCCATCAGGCGGCTCAATGATTCCTTGATGAGGTTCTCAGTTTCGGAGTCGAGAGCACTGGTGGCCTCGTCGAGAATCAAAATTCCGGGATCTTTCAAAAAGGCGCGGGAAAGAGCGACGCGCTGGGCCTGACCGCCAGAAAGGTTTACGCCGCGCTCGCCAAGCAGCGTATCGTAACCATCGGGCTGACTCATAATAAAGTCATGGGCGTTGGCAAGCTTTGCCGCCTCGACAATTTCGTCGTGGGTAGCGTTGAGCCGGCCAAAGCGGATATTGTCTTCAATTGTGCCAGAAAACAGAAGCGTTTCCTGCGGAACCATGGCGATGAAGCGGCGCATGCTGTTCAGCGTCAGGTCGCGCACATCGGTGCCATCGATCAGGACTGCCCCGTCAGAAACGTCGAAAAACCTGGGGATCAGGTTGATGAAAGTCGTTTTTCCGGCGCCGGAAGGGCCAACCAGAGCCACGACTTCGCCGGGAGCGACTTTGATGTTGACATTGTTCAGCACCGGCTCGTTCTGATTGTAAGCAAAGCTGACATTGCGAAATTCGACTTCGCCGCGGCAGGTTGCCATTTCTCGGGCTTCGGAGCGTTCTTTGACATCGACATGGGCGTCGATAATTTCGAACACGCGTTCACCCGCGCCAACCGACTGCGAAATGGTATTACTCATACGCGAAAGGTTCTTTATCGGGGTAAAAAGGCCGACGAGAGCCGTCAAAAAGCTGATCAACTGGCCGGCGTCGAGATTTCCGTGAATGACTTCATAGCCCCCATACCAGAAAATAATCGCAAGACCGCAGGTGTTGATAAACTCGATAACCGGAGTGGTTGCGGCGTTGATGCGGCCACCCCGCATGGTTTCAGAAAAATTGGCACCGTTGGCCTGTTCGAAGCGGTCTCTGACGAAGTCTTCGAGAGTAAAAGATTTAACGACCTTGATGCCGGTGATGAATTCCTGCAGAACTGATGAAATATCGCCAATGCGGCTCTGCATGCGCGAACCGATCTTCTTCATCTTGCGGCTGAATTTATTGATCAGGGCGCCGATGAACGGAATGATGACGATCGATATGACTGCCAGTTTCCAGTGCAGGTAGAAAATATAGCTACAGAAGCCGATAAAGGCGATAAAATCGCCAATCAGCGAAGAAAAGCTGGTCAGCAGGTTCTGCAGCACCAGAACATCGGCGGTAATACGGCTCATCAGCTGGCCGGTGCGCTGCTTTTCGTAGAACGACAGCGACAGTTCAAGCATGCGGTCGAAGCAGGCACTTCGGATGCGCCGCAAAATGCTCTGCGAAACGTAATGCATCAGATAGGTTTCAAGAAAATTGGCAATGCCCTTGACGAACATCACGACAACAAGTGCCAGAGCGATCCAGTGCAGCATATCCATATTTCGCTGCACAAGAACGTCGTTAACGACGCTCTTCATTATCCAGGCCGGGAAAATCGTGCAGACAGCAACAATGGCGCTGCAGAAGATACCTACCAGCAGGTAGGGCATATAGTCGCCAAAGTAACCGAGAACTCGTTTCAGGGTTTTCACTTCTGGTGTAACTCCTGAATTCTCTTCGCCAGATGCCCGGCAACTCGCTGACTGGCACCGGTTTCGCCGAGACTGGCTCTGACTTTGGCAAGCTCTTCACGCATGGTCTGCTGTTTCTGCGGGTCGTCAAGAATGCTCAAAACTTCTCTGGCAATAACGTCAGCCTTGAAATCACCGCGAATAAACTCCGGCACGATGCGGCGCCCGGCGATCACGTTCGGCAGACCGATGTGTTCGGCCTCGATAACGAACTTTGAAATCAGCGATGTCAGCCAGTTGACCTTGTAGACAACAACCATGGGCGTGCCGATAATCGCGGTTTCAAGGGTGGCTGTGCCTGATGCGACGAGGCAGACATCTGAAACCGAGATGGCGTCATAGGTCTGACCCCGCAGCATGGTGATCGGCAGGTTGCGGCCGCGCAGATGTGCGAGAATCCGCTCGTCATCGATAGTACTGGCGACCGGCAGCAGGAATCTCGTATTCGGTTTCTGTTTAAGAATCAACTCGGCAGCGTCGAGAAGCACCGGGAAAATATAATAGATCTCCTGGGTGCGGCTGCCGGGAAGCAGACTGACGAGCGAAGCATCACCAAGCTGCATCATTCTGCGAATTTCTTCTTTGCCGGCAGTCGGTTCGGCAACACCGATAAGTGGGTGACCGAACCAGTTTACTTCGGCACCGGCCTTCGCCCAGATATCGACTTCGAACGGAAAAACCACGACCGCCTCATTGATCAGGCGCGTGAATTTCTGCACTCTGCTGGCGTGCCAGGCCCACACCTGCGGGCAGATATAATAGAGAACGTGAATGCCCAGTTCGCGGGCGATTTCGGCAACCCGCTGGTTGAAGCCGGGGTAATCGATGAGCACCACCACATCTGGGCGCTCGCGGGTAAGCCATTCTCTGACATCCGCAAGAATATTATAGAGATGCCGAAGATTCTTGATAACTTCGACAAATCCGATGACCGCCAGCTCATCGCTGCTGTGAATACAGTTCATTCCGGCTGCGGCCATCATCGGACCACCGATGCCGTCAATCTTCAGGTCGGGCAGCAGTTTTTTCAGGTGACCGATCACGAGCGAACCGTGTAGATCGCCGCTCTGTTCGCCAGCCAGAAAGAAAACCCGGCCCGCTCTGTTGTTGTCAGTTGGTCTGATATTGGTCAAGAGCATTTCTCCCGGCGAAAAATAGAGCAGAGAGAAAGCACCAGCAATATTGCCGATGTCGACGCAAAGGTACGCTTTTCTGATCTGAGAGCTTCGCGCAGCGCAAAACGTGGCTCAGCAGACATACCCGGGCCAGAAGAGGTTTTTGGCAGAAACATCGGTACCGTTTCGCGATAGGCTTTGTGCGCCTCGGGAAACTTCTCTGCCAGAAAGCTTTCCTCGTAGGGAATCATCGTCGCAAACTCGAGAGCGTAAAATGCGAGAACGCAGACTGCGTAGATCGGGTTGCCCGCAATCAGCATAAAGCCGACGATTTTGAGCAGATTGGCAAGATACAGAGGGTTGCGGCAACAACTGTAAGGGCCGGTCGTAACCAGTTCATCGGCACAGATTTCTCTGGTGCGAGTGGTCGGGCCGATATGCATCAGGCCCCAGACGCGCAGGGCTTCGCCGGCAAGCACGAACGGCATGCCAAGCAGCCAGTTCAGCGGCCGCGGCCGGGCGCAGGTGAACATTGCCAATGCCAGAGGCACCGGCAGTTTATCGCGCCATTCAAAGAAAAAGCGGCCCAGACTGTTTTTAGAACCCATAAAGGCTTAATGAGAAGCGGGCAGGTTGCTCTTGATCTGCTCGAGAATTTCGAGGGCGACTTCAAGGGCATTCTTGCCGTCTTCGATGGTTACCAGAGGCTTGCGGCGCTCGTTGATGCAGGTGATGAAATGCTCGAGTTCAAGGCGAAGCGGTTCGGCCTTGTGCACTTCGAGTTCTTCCTGGATTATCTTTTCTTCGAGATTCGATTTGCGGCGCAGCGTGATTGCCTGGTTGGCATAGTCGAGAGAACAGTATTTGTCCATTTCGAAAATGCGGAGTTTGCGGATTTTTTCGTCACTGATGCGTGAGGCGGTCAGATTGGCGATACAGCCGTTTTCAAAAACGATATGGGCATTGGCGATATCTTCGTTTTCGGTGAGCACCGGAATACCAACGGCATCGACACGCTTGATCGGCGATTTAACCAGCGACAGAACGATATCGATATCGTGAATCATCAGATCCTGAACGACGCCGACGTCCTGAATGCGGGGTGAGAACGGCCCCATGCGTTGACACTCGATAAAACGCGGGCTTTCGCAGAGAGACTGCAGCTTGATGATAGCGGCATTGAAGCGTTCGACATGGCCGACCTGCAGGGTCAGCTGCTTTTTGCTGGCGAGAGCTACCAGATCGTTGGCCTCTTCAAGAGTTTTGGTGATCGGTTTTTCGATAAAGGTGTGAATATTGCGCTCAAGAAAAAAGCGGGCAACCTCGTGATGCAGAAAGGTCGGCACGACTACGGTTACGGCAGAGGCAACCGAGGCGAGTTCCCGGTAATCTTTGAAATAGGGAACATTGTATTTTTCTGCAGCTTCGCGGCCGGCAGCTTCGTTAACATCTGAAATTCCGACCAGGTGGGCGCCGTTGATTTCGGCGAGAAGCCTGGCATGGTGTTTTCCGAGATGGCCGATACCGATAACCCCAATATTAACGCCTTGACTATTCATTTTAACCTCGTTTGCAAAACAGCGGATCAGACAACCATGATGGCAATACCGGCTGAATCAGCCAGTTTTATTACTTCCTCACGGTCGAGCAGCAGGGTTTTCTTCTCTTCAAAGGCCAGGCAGCGAGCCTTGGCGGCAATCAGATTGTGGATAGTGTCGACGCCGATCGTCGGAATATCGTAGCGCATATCCTGTTTCGGGCGGGCAACCTTGACGACGGTTACTCCACCATTGCCAAGCAAACCGCCACGCTGAATCGCCTGATCGGTGCCTTCAATTGCCTCAACCGAGAGAATTACGCGGTTTTTCACGACAACGGTCTGACCAATATCGAGACCGGCAATCTGCTTAGCAATCTCGTGCCCGTATTTGATGTCGAGCAACTCATCTTCGCTCGGTTTTCTGTTGGTTAAAATACCCTTTTCGGGAAGCAGAACCGAGAGAAAGGTTGTCGAATCACAGACATGAATGCCTTCAGCAATAAATTCCTCGCTGAGCTGGCGCAAAAGTGCGTCATCATTACGAATCGGGGTTTTTTCAAAAACTTTCATCAGCCGGGCATCGGGTCTGATGCGGTCGAACATCAGAGTTTTGGTAATTTTGCCGGCCATCACGATGCGCTCGATGCGTGCATTCAAGAAAGTATCGATCATTCCCTGCAGCTCGCCGACATGGAACCAGTGGATCTGGTTGACCAGCTTTTCAAGTTCGGGCGACGTTTCTTCACGTATAGCTACTGCTACCACTTCATTGCCACCCTGTTTGGCGGCCTGCGCAAAATAGAGTGGAAACCTTCCACTGCCTGCTATTAATCCTATGCGTGACACTGAACTCCCTCGCTTTTCTGCCCCGGAAGCGAAACGACCGACCCCGGGATCGGGCATAAGTTTGTGCATTATATCATGATTCGCGAATAAGTTCGACAGACAATTTTAAGAATTGTTAAGCAGCGGCCACCCGGCAAAAAAATCGCGGGTGGCCGCAGAGATTACATATCAGAGAAATCGTTGTCGTCAGCGTCGTTGTCGGGCTCGTCTGCCGGTGCCGACGGTTCAACAGCTCTGTTTTCGGGGGCAGCCTGATGCCTGGGCCCCTTTTCGCGGCGTCTTTCAGAAGGTTCGGATCGGTCTTGGCGCTCAGATCGTTCTGAGCGTTCAGGCCGCTCAGGCCCATCATCTTCTCTTCGCGGCGGGCCGTCGCCTTTCTTCTTCTTTTTGCCCGTCCCTGGCGGGTTGAGATTTTTGAGAAGAATACTCAGATCAGGCTCTTCGGCACCGGGAATACTGACCCACCAGAGGTTACGGCCGGTAGTTGCGTCTTTGCGGCCACAGACCTTGTCGAGGTCATAAGTTACTTTGCGCCGGTCGATAAAGCTGATCAGAATTTTGCGGGTGATGTAGTTGATATCCATGACCCGACCGGTTTCGGCACCGACAACCACTTCTGCCGTGATTTTCGGGAATTTGCCATGGAATGAAGCATAATATTCGTGCTCATGGGCCAGGCAGCAGAGCAGACGGCCACAGATACCCGAGAGCTTCGCCGGGTTGAGGCTGAGATTCTGTTCTTTGGCCATTTTGGTCGAAACCGGGTAGAAGGTGCTCATAAACTGGGCACAGCAAACTTCTTTGCCGCAGCAGCCGATGCCGCCGAGCAGCTTGGTTTCGTCGCGCACCCCGATCTGCCTGAGCTCGATACGGGTTTTGAAGATACCAGCTAAACTCTTGAGCAGATCGCGGAAATCGACCTTGTTGTCAGATTTAAAATAAAGAATCAGGCGGCTGAAATCGTAGAGATATTCGGCCTTCAGCAGTTTCATTGGGAGCTGATGATGCTGAATTTTATCGCGGGCCTGCAGAAAAGCTTCTTTTTCGCGTTTGCGCAGATCGCAGATGCGGGCACGGTCTTCAGCATCGACAACGCGTTGAATTTCTATGATAAATGGGTCAGATTCGGCTTTAAGGCCTGCAGGTCGAGTGTCGACGACCTGTAGAACCCGACCGATTTCGCAGCCATGCTGGGTGGTGACCACCACATCCTGGGTGGCTTCGATGTTCATGGCTTCCGGTCTGGGTGTCCAGTAGACTGTCGGCAGTTTGCGCAGTCTAAGGGCAATGTATTGATTCACGCTTCGGGTCCTCCGATCTGCGTCAGCAGGTTTTCAAGTATCAGCAGCGGTTGAACGTAGCGGCGCAGCAGCCCGGCGCTCTTTTCGAGCATTTCGATGCGGGCGCGCAGGAGTGCAGTTCCTTCAACCTTTGCAAGAATAATGATATCGTCTTTGCGGTCGAGGTTCAACAGCAATGTTTCATCAGCGCCACAAGCCATAAGCAGAGCGTCGGCATACCAGTTTATCAGGCAGAAAAAGAACTCTTCAATCTGACCGGTAGACCAGCGCTCGATCGCCGTCGACAACTGCCCGTCGATTTCTTTGACCAGAGCAGAAGGATAGGCCTTTTTTGCCTCAGCCAGAACCGGATCGAAACTTTTCTTCATGGCTGAAGCGGCTCGGTCAAGCCGGTCGACGAAAGCTTCAGAAAACATCAGGGCAAAGGCGGCCGGCAGGCCTGTATTCATAACCAGCGAGCGACAAAAAGACTTTCTCGCCGCCTGCAGGGGAAGGAAGCCGGCGTCGCCTATCTGCCCTGCCAGCCTGAGAGCGCGGTCGGAAGTATCTGCCGACGCAAATTCATGCTGTTTCTGCTCGGAAAGCATATCGATCTGCACCAGATAGTCAGAATGGCTTTCACGAATGCCAGTCGGAAAATGCAGCTCATGGTAGCTTTGCGCAATCATCAGAGCCTGACCGAAGCGCCCCTCAGACAGGCCATAGCAGACGGCGGCCTGCATTTCGTCAAGACCGGCCACCCTGGCAACGGCCAGGCGGGCCTCATGATGCGACGGCACCGCAAACCTGACAATCTCAGAGCGGCTTAAAACCGTGGGCAATACCGAACCGGTATCACGGGCGATGAGAATAAAAACCGCATGCGAGGGCGCTTCTTCGAGAATTTTCAAAAGACTGTTCGCCGACGAAACGTTCAGACGCTCGGCCGGGTCGAGAATAAAAATCTGCCAGCTGCCCATACCGGGCTTGAGCGAGGCCGCATCCTGCATGGCGCGTACCTGATCGATTCTGATCTCGTTGCCATCTGGCGTGATGACATTGACATCAGGGTGGCTGCCGGCCGCGATGCGCCGGCACGAATCGCAGACACCACAGGCATCGGCATTGTTTTCACCGCTGACGACAGGTTCGCGGCACTGCAGAAGCGCCGCAAAGGTGAGAGCAGTAGTCAGGCGGCCTGTCGACTCTTTACCTGCGAACAGATAGGTCTGTGCAATACGGCCATTGGCAAAAGAGCGCGACAGGTGTCTTACCGGTGCTTCCTGCAGCAGAATCCGGCTGAAACAGCATTTATTTTCTCTCATTGCTCTTCCTGATGAAGGTCGAGATGCAGAGAAAAACCATGACTACCAGCAGAACCGCTGAAGCAATCTGAATGCCACGGTGCGGAATATCAGCCGCGAGCAGAGCCACAAAGCCGAAGCAGCACGAAACCATCCAGAGGAACTGGGTTGTTTCGCGCTGCGAAAAGCCGCGCTGCAGCAGGCGATGGTGCAGGTGTTCCTTGTCGGCCTGAAAGATCGGAACCTTCTTGAAGTAACGCCGCAGAATCGCGAAGAGAACGTCGAGAACCGGCAGACCAAAAGCGATCAGCGGGATGATCAGCGGAAAAAGAATCGAACCCTTGGCAGCACCGGCGACAGAGAGCGCCGAGGTCATGAAGCCAAGAAAATAAGCGCCGCTGTCCCCCATAAAAATTATGGCCGGAAAAACGTTGAACCTGAGAAAAGCCAGCAGCGCACCCATTATCGAAGCAGAAAGAACGAGAACATTGGTTATCAGTTCCGGGTCCTGCATGTTGGGGGTGGCAAGGCGAACCGACAGCAGCGTTGCGAGGGCGATGAAAACAATGCCGCCAGCCAGCCCGTCGACACCATCGACGAGATTGACCGTGTTCGTCAGGCCGATCACCCACAGCAGGGTCAGCGGGTAGGTCAAAAGACCAAGAGCCACGAGGCCCTTTCCCGTAATAAAATCGGTGACGAAACTGATTTTAACACCGAAAAAGAGAAGGATCAGACAGGCAAAAATCTGGCCGGCGAGCTTGGTGCGGGCCTGCAGCTCGATCAGGTCGTCGAGAAGCCCGATGAGAAAGATGAAGGTGCCGGCAAGCATAATACCGATAGTTTCGTGATTCTCAGAGAGAAATGGCAGTGCACCAATCAGCCCCCCGAGATAAAGGGCAACACCCCCGACTCTTGGAATCGGCGCCTTGTGGATTTTTCGGCCACCCGGGCGATCGACGAGACCAAGATTCAGGGCAATTTTTCTGACCAGGGGAACCAGCAGCATACCGGCTGCCCAGGCCACCAGGAATGGTAAGATTACGTTTTTCAAGCTCATGGATTATAGCAGAAGGCAGGTTAAGGGGCAATCCCCGCGAAATTTCAACATTTCAGCGTTTCAGTTGAAGCTGAAGGTGAGAATGTGGCTCAGCATCCAGACCCCGGCGAGCAGCGACAGAATTGTCGACGGAATCCCGAAGCGGGCGAACCCCCAGAACGACATCGGGCAATCATTGCGGGCGGTTTCAGCCACAATCATATTGGCAACTGAGCCAAAAATCGTGAGATTGCCGGCGATGGTGCTGACAAACGCAAGCAGACACCAGAACAGATCGGGGCTGGTCATCGCCGGAATACTCTGTGAAGCCAGGAGAACGAACGGTACATTCGACAACACGTTCGAACCGACGAGGGTAACGCCCGAGAAAATCCAGACCTGCGAGGTCAGATCGCCTGCAATGAGCTTGAGAGCCCATTCGGTAACTGCCCTGGCGAGACCGCTGGTCTGCAGGCCACCAATAACGACGAACAAAGCGGCAAAAAACATCAGCAGCGACCACTCCATTTTTTCGAGCAGTTCTGACGGGTCTTTGCGATGAAAGGTAATGACGATGACCGCTCCTGCAAGGGCCGAAAAGGCCATCGAAAACCCGGCGACAAAACCGGCACAGGCCAGGCCAAGCCCAACCAGACCAATCCGCAGACGGCGCGTCTTCTGAATCTTTTCAGGCAGACTTTCGCGCGGCAGAATTTCGCGGTCGGCCGGGCCGCTGACCGGATCTTCAACCAGCTCGTGCCGGTAATAGAACCAGGCGAGCGCAAGATTTATCAGCATCGAAACCAGGAATGGTGCGGCCATCAGGCCCATGAAACGAAGGAAACCGAGTTTTGACAGACTGCCGATGATCATATTCTGGGGGTTTCCGGTCAAAGTCAGCGTTGAGCCAATATTGCTGCTGGTTGCAAGAATCATCAGATAAGGAAACGGCTTGAGGCGCTTGCGCCGGCAGATTTCGAGAACCAGCGGCGTCATGACAACACAGACCGGGTCGTTAACGAGAATCGCCGAGGCAATGGCCGCCGAAAAACCGACGATAAACAGCAGGCCGAAGGGTGACGAGATTTTTTCAGCCAGCCGCGAAAAGCGTTCAAACAGACCGGCAGCACGCAGATGCTCGGCAATGATCATCATGCCCAGCAGCAGACAGATGGTATCCCAGTTTACCAGCTGATATGCCTCTTCTGGATGAACCACACCGAAAGCCACCATCAGCACCGCGCCGGTCAGGGCGGCTGAGGGCCTGCCGATCGGCAGCAGACTGAGCCGGCGAAATGAAATGAGAATGAAGGTCGCGGTAAAGATGATACCGGCAGCCCATGGATGTCTGAACGCTTCGGTAGCGGTCTGCGCAAGTTCGTGCATTTAAGAACTCCTGTTAATCTTGAACCGGCAGTATAATTGCCCGCCGCCGAAATTTCAATACCGCTGCAGTAGCCCTGAGAGAGAGAATATGGTATATAGAGAAAAATTCTGTCTGATACAAAGGAATGCACAATGAGCAAAGGAATCGTCTGGGATCTCAGCAGTTACTTTAAAAAATACAACAGCCCCGAAATGAAAGCCTTTAAGAAGGCTCTCAAAGAAGACATCGCGAAACTGCAGAAAACTGCAGGCGGTCTGAAAACTCTCGACGCCGCAAATCAGGCAAAATGGGAAAAGGTTTTTCTCGACTTTGAACAGCTGCTGCGCCGTCTGTCGCATTTTTCCTCATACATCGGCTGTCTCAATGCCGGTGATGCCGCCAACGAAGATTACAACCGCGAATCAGCCGAAATCGACAGCATCAGCGCCGAATTCGGCAAGATCGTCATTTATATGAAAATGGGCCTGAAGAAGGCCGCAAAAGCTGACTTCGCCGCTTTTACCGCCCGCAAAAAACTGGCCGAAATCAAATTTCATCTCGAAGAAATGCGCCAGGATGCCCAGAAAACCATGACCACCGAGCTGGAATCTCTGGCCGCCGACCTCAGCGTCGACGGCTTCAGCTCATGGGACCGCCTCTACAGCACAATTTCCGGCAAACTGACCTTCGACATGCACTGGCCTGATGGCCGTGTCGAAAATACCCCAATGGCCCAGTGCCGCTCGATCATGCAGGATTCAGACCGCCAGGTGCGCAAAGCAGCTTTTGAATTCGGCAACAAGGCCTGGCAGACGGTAGAAGATATCTGCGCTGCCTGTCTGAACGCTCTTGCCGGCACCCGTCTGATGCTCAATGAAAAGCGCGGTTACGACCATTTCCTCGATGTGGCCCTGGCTCAATCACGTATCTCACGCAAGACTCTCGATGCGATGTTCAAGGCAATCGAAGAATGCCGCCCGTTCATTCAGAAAATCGGCAAGGCCAAGGCAAAAGCTCTCGGCCAGAAGAAGCTTGCCTGGTATGACTGCGAAGCGCCGCTCGCCATTCCGCAGCTCAATCGCTATTCATGGGATGAATGTGTAACCATCGTAGAAAAGGCCTTTGGCACTGCCTACCCGAAACTGCAGCAGTTCTTCAAAGACGCCATGAAAAAGCGCTGGATCGAATCAGAACCGCGGGCCGGCAAACGACCGGGCGCCTTCTGCACCGGCTCTCTGCTGACCGAAGAATCACGCGTCTTCATGAGCTACGCCGGCAGCATGAACGATATTTCGACGCTGGCCCACGAAATCGGGCATGCTTTCCACAGTGCCCAGCTCAACGGTCTGCGGCCTTTCCTGCAGGAATACCCGATGACACTGGCCGAATCTGCCTCGACCTTCGGCGAAATGATTCTTGCCGACGGTATTCTCAACGACAAAAAAGTCAGCGATGCACAAAAACTCAACGTGTTGACCAATACCATCAACCATGGCATTGCCTTCCTGATCGATATTCCGATCAGATTCAACTTCGAAAAGGCGTTTCATGAAGAGCGAATGAAAGGCGAAGTCAGCGTTTCAAAGTTCAAAGAACTGATGACAACAGCAATGCAGAACCAGTTCGGCGACCTGCTCGAAAAAGACGGCGCCAACCCGATGTTCTGGGCCTCGAAGCTGCACTTCTACATCAGCGGCGTCACCTTCTACAACTTCCCCTATACCTTCGGCTATCTGCTCAGTCGCGGTCTTTTCGGCATGTTCCAGAAGGAAGGTCAGGCTTTCCTGCCCAAATATCAGGAATTCTTGCGGCTGTCAGGCAGTGACATGGCTCACAAGGTCGCCAAAAAAGCTGTCAAAGCCGACCTCGAAAGCACCGAATTCTGGAAACAAGCGATCATGAGCCACGAACCCGAACTGGCCATGTTCGAGAAACTGGTACCCAAAGTCATAAAATAAGGGTTCTGCATGACCGAAAGCCGATTCCGGTTGCCCGCACGAAGACGTTCACTGGTTCTGCCTGCCGATGCAGCAGGCAGAACCTTTCGCGTCGCCTTTTTCGACGCCGACCGCACTTTGAGAAACTCGAAGAGTGGCCGGCCATCGCCGCACGGTAGCTCAGATCTGGTGATTGTCAAAAACAGCTTTGCCAGGCTCAAAGAACTTTCTGAAGCCGGTTATCTGCTGGCAATTGTCTCGAACCAGGCCGGCATCGATCTCGGCTACATCACACATGCCGAAGTTGAAGAAGCTTTTCAGGCGATGTTGAAGAGTTTTGCCGAGAAAGGCATTCTGTTCAGCTACTATGATTATGCCGAGCTGTATGACGAAGACCGAAAGCCAGAACCCGGCATGGCCTGGCGCCTTGAGCGGCAGCTGCAGCTGGCCGGCTGTCAGATCAACTGGGCAGAAAGTTTCATGGTCGGCGACGCCGCCTGGAAACGCGGATCAGACCTCAAACCAGATGGCACACCGGGCGAAGACCATTCGAACTCAGACCGGCGTTTTGCCGAAAATATTGCACTGAAGCACCCCGGGTTTGGCTTTTTCCACCCCGATGACTATTTTCGCCGCAAAGCTGCGGCCGGGCACCCCCGTTCCGGAGGGCCAGCTCATGAATAACGCCAGCAGACTGCCGGTCCCTGGCACAGTCATCAATGGCTGCCGGATTGTCTCAGAGGTGGGTGCCGGCGGCATGGGCTCTGTTTTCAAGGCCCTTGACGAAACTCTCGGCAGACATGTCGCCATCAAAATCATGCACCAGGCCTCTGATGAGCACATCGGCCGCACCCGCTTTCTACGCGAAGCCTCGGCAATTGCCCGCCTCGATCACCCTTCGATCGTCAAGATTTACAGCTATGGTGAATACAATGGGCAGCCGTTTTTTATCATGGAATACGTTGAAGGCTGGTCGATTCGCGACTTCATCTCGCGTTGCCGCTTCATTCATTATGCCGGGCACTCGCTGAATGACCTCAAGTTTTCGGGTTATCTGCGGCTGGCAAAGCCAGGAACTCCGATGTTTCTGCAGGATCTGGTCGAAAACCCGCTGGCAAATCCTGACTACCCGGCCAAGGTTCGCCGGCTGATGCATTCGGCGGCATCGGCACTGGCTGAAGCCCATCGCAACGAAATCATTCACCGCGACATCAAATCTTCGAATATTCTGATCAGCGATGATACCAGAGTTAAAATCGTCGATTTCGGCCTGGTCAAGCAGCGTGGCGACAGCGAACTGACGAAAAGCGAGCAGTTCATGGGCACCCTTTCCTATGCGGCGCCTGAGCAGCTGATGGGCGAGCGGGGCCGGGTGACGGCGCAGACTGATATCTACAGCCTCGGTATCGTCATGTATGAGCTTGCCACCCTTACCCACCCGATCAAAGGCGAAGACCCGGCGGCGCTGGTAGCTTTCATCACCCAGGGCAATGTCAAGCCGCCGCGCGAGATCAATCCCCATATTTCAGGTGATTTTGAGGCCATCATCATGAAATGCCTCGACCGCAGCCCGGGGCGGCGTTATCACAGTGCGGCCGAATTGACCGAAGATCTGCTGCTGCGCAAAACGCAGCCCAACTGGTTCAGCGGCTTCAAAGACATGCTCAGGGGCTGGTTTCTCAAAGAGAGCCATATTATCGAACCGGCCGGAGAAGAAAGAGCCAGATCAGCGATCGGCATCGCCGAAGAAGAGCCTGATCCCGAATCGCCGCCGGGAGCAGCGTTGAAATTTCTGCGTTCGGCGCGCCAGAAGTTTTTTGTGAACTTTGCGGTCATCGAGGCAATCGACGAGCTGCGTCAGGCCCGCGAACTCGACCCCGACAACGCCGACATTATTTTTCTGATGTGCTTTGCGCTCAATACGGTCGCCGAGAGCACCGAGATAAAGCATATAATCGAAGCCTCGGCTCAGATGGCCGAAAGTGAAAATGAAAAGGACCGTGGCAAATACGAGCTGTCGCGGCAGATTTTCATGCTGCGCGATTACGAAGAGGGGCGCAAGCAAGCAATCAGACTGCAGCAGGTCTACCCTGACGACACCGATTTTGAATTTGCGCTGTTTTTCTGCCTTGAAACGCTCGGTAACTATACCGAAGCGATCAGGGTCGGCGAAAACCTGACACGCAAGGCTCCAGAGAACAACATTATGGCGGTGGCACAGAGTGAATGTTATTTCTCGATCATGGATTTCCGGCGCGCGATCGAGGTTCTCAGGGTCCGCATCGAAAAGCACCCAGACTTTCACAACCTGCGGCTGAAAGTCATTCAGGCGCTGCTGCTGAGCGGCCGCTATGACGAAGCAGCAGCTGAAGCCGAGCAGTCGCTTGCCAAAGACCCGATGAACATGCTGATGCAGTTTTATTACGGCCGTATTCTGGCATGCCGCAATGAGCTGCAGAAGTCTTACGGTGCTTTCAGACTGGCGGTCGGACTGCCGGGCGATGAAGGCCTCAGAGCCATGGGTTACTATTCCCTTTACCGGGTCATGGAACTGCTCAACCGCAACGAAACCGCGGTGCGACACCTCAGACAGGCGCGCAAAATCAAGCCGCAGATGGCGTTTCTCACGACCCAGGAGCTGCAGAAAACCGTTGAAGCAGAGCTTATGCCCGGCATCAGAGATGAATTCAATGATGAGCCGTGGTTTGCGACAGTGCGCAAATATGCGCGCCTGATCTGCGCTGATTCGGCCGACATCAGGTCATACACGATCGGCAATTACGGCTGTACTTCGGTTCTGGTAGTGCACCCCGACGGCAGCTTTTCGCATCAGCTTATTTTCAGCAATTTCAACATGTATGATTACGAGGAGCTGTACACCCAGCTCTGGCTGCCAGAGCTGGCGAGTTCGCCGTTCATCGACGAGAACGGCAACATTCTCACTTCGGTTTTTTATAAAATCGAAGGAGCTATCGGCGGCGGCATCGCCTCTCTGACTCTTGCCGAACCCTGGAAATCAGGCCGCGGCAGCCACATCTGCTGTCGTCTCGCCGACGGCCGCCTCGAAAAGAGCCAGACCGGGAAAAAATTCATTTTACCGACACTGCCCCAGCCCGCCTGTCGCCGCCAGGCCTTCCTCATTGTTGTGCCGGCGACAATGGCTGCCAGCGCCTTCAGCATCGAGCCAGAAGAAACCGTCGCCTACGAAAAGAGCCGCGTCTACTGCTATTTTCCCTACCTGACCGCTGGCGAAACCTTCAGTCTAGAATTCAGCCTGAAATAACCACCTGCAGGTTCTGACGTCTGAAGTAATGTTTTTTGGGGCTGATGCGGGAAGCTGAATTTACTTGTCGTTCTGCCAGGCTGGAAGGATTCTGACCAGCACAAAAATATTCTCACAACGTTCAGAATTTTTCTCAAGGGGCGGCTGGAATTCGACCAGGACCCATTGCCCAATCGGTATCTCAAGGCTTTTGTCAAACTTTCTATCGATATCGGCTTTTTTGCCCTTTCTATGGTGCTGACCATTAATATGAGCCTTTATCGTGCATTTTACCGTTTTCTGCACATCACTGGCGTAGCCACATGAAATCATGGCTTTCTGCGAAAGATTAAGCACCAGATCGCCCTCTGAGACCGGAGGATAGTCTGAATCAAAATTTCCGGCAGCGCCGTAGGGTTTGACTTCCTGAGAATGTTCATAGATTTGAATTACTTCACGAAACCGTTCTTCCGGCTTCATCGAAGCAAAGCGACTGACCGGAATGCCTTCGGGGTCTATGGACACAAATACTGCAACCGAGATCTCATTCACCAAACCCGCTTCGCGGCGTTTTTCAAGGTATTCTTTGAATTCTCTCAGGGTTAAATTCTGCCCGGTACGCTTGTTGTGTTTTTCAAGCAGCGGAATATACATCTGATCGGCATTTTTGCCATCGATTTTAAAAACAGGCTCGGCAGGAACCGCGCCTGCATGTTCAGACTGATTAACAGTCGCGCTGAAACAGGGTGCAGAAAAGACTGCAACCAGACAAAGCAAAAGTACCGCCAGTTTGTATATTTTATTCATATTTTCTCCTTCATAATTAGCAGAGCATAGCAAAAATAAATCATTCCCGGGCAAGAAAAATTTACCCTCTAGTCAACTTTAACCAGCGGCTTTGTCGCGCTCCTCCTGTCGGAACCAATGGTAGCGATTTTTTGCAGCAGATTCGCCCGGGCGATTTCAGCCTGGTTTGCCTGCGAAAAGCCATGAATGCGAATTCCCCAGACGTGGTCGTTGAAAATTCTATTACCGCTGACTTTGATCCAGTCATTGTTTTTCCGATTTTCTTCCATTTTTATAAAAATACTCTGGTTCCAGGCGCCGCCCTTCAGATATATTGTGCCACCGCCATTTTTCAGCTCTGCAATCTTCTTCAAAAGCTCAGAACGACTGGAAACAATCACCGGCGCAAAAGTTTTACTTCCCGAAGTAAAATTCTCTTTCAGGGGAAAATTCTGCCCGGTTTCTGCCTTCGCCCCGGCTTTATTACCACTTCCTTCATCATCAATGGCAACAGACTGTTTGATGATTACTTCACCGGCCCGAAAAGGATTATCAGCAGCCATAATTCTGTTGGAAAGCAACAGGGCAAGCAACAGACTCAGTATTTTCGATTTTCTTGAATTCACCACCGGGTATTTCACAGTTGCCTCCTCGGGGCTTCAACTTAGCTATATTTTAACAGAACACAATTTAAAGAGGTAATCAGGGCCTTATGAATTTCAGAGCCAGTACCGCTGATTGAAAAAGAATTTTCTGATTCTTCTTCTAAACGCAGTTCTGCCCGCTCGCCTGCCAGGGATTTGAACAGATAGAACCTTTTGCCTGATGCGTCAGTTATATCTGATAACATTTCCAGTTCGAAGTCTACACCTTCCGGGCTTTCTTTACACCGTTCCTGTCGAAAACCGGCACAGACAGAATGTGAACTCGAACTTCTGTCTGTAACGGCACACCAGAATTCTTCGTCGCCAATGGTGCCGGTAACAAAATAATCTGACGGCAAAACAGGCATATTACCGGGGTTCTCGACTCTGGCCTGTTCAGGCTCAACCCGCAGGTCAACCTTGAGACTGCCAAAGAGGCCGGTAACGTAAAAAATCGGATCTTCTTCGATAATCAACCCGAATGCCGTTGCCATTGCATATCTCTTAACCCTTACAGTTTTGAGTCTGGTATGGGCCGGCAGACACGCATCAATGGTTTCCCATGCGGCGCAGCCTTCATTCTGCTGCAAAACCAGAAATTTCTGCCTGAAGGCGAGACATTCAGTTTCGGTCAGGCAGCTAAAAGCAAGCAAAAGACAATGAAATACAAATCTGAGAGACTTCAAACCATTCTCCTGAGGTTCTTCAGCTTTCGACCGGCGAAATCTGATACTAACAACAGGCATGGAAATGCAACAGAAGCGACTTTTTATCGCTATCTGATCATCAACTCAGAGGATTTCGGCAGAAATTTTATATATTTTCAGAAAATCAGATCAATGCCTGCCAGGGTCGACAAAAAGCAATTTTCACGGTTCTTTCACCGCAATGGCTCGACAGGCTCAGTCTAATGGCTACGCCGGCACTTTCAAGCAGTTTTCTGAGTCGATATATTGCTGCCTTGAAAGCTTCAAGATCCCATTCAGGATCATACCCGATTCCCCAGACCTCTTGAAACAGTCGGGAAACCGGCACTTCCGGAAAACCCTGAATCAGTGCAATAAACAGTCGGAAAGGCAGAGACGTTTTTCTGAACTGAAAAAAGCGGCCATCAACCTTTACGCCCCCTTTTTGTCCATCGATGCAAAGAGAGTTCGAGCTTGAGTTTCGCCATTTTTGAGATTCGACAGGGCTTAAGACTCGACTGCCGCCCGCTGCAATAAGCAACGCATTTTTCTGCCGGCAGTTTTTTTTGAGATGGGCGTCAACAATACACCTCAAGCCTGGCAGAATTTTCATCAGTCTCTGCAACTGTCGTCCTGTGGTTTTCTTGAGGTGAAAGCGCAGATAATCTGACGCTGCCTCAGAGTTAAGAGCAACAAGGGGTTTGGCATACCATGGCCAGAATGGGTCAAAGTTTCTGGTCGTATTCAATTTCTCCAGGCATTCCTGCACATTGCTCCGTTCAACGCCTGCAACATCGTCAACGACTGCAACATCATTCAGACCCAGAAAAAGTCTCAATCTTAGTGCCTGGTCTCTTTCTCCAAAGCCACCCGAAGTTTCCGTGGCTTTTTTCAGAAATTCAATTCCGTCTCGATCATTGCCAGATAAAAGAGCCTGTCCTTTTCTAAAAAAGGCTTCTGATCTGTCTTCCGGTGTCAAACGGGCAAACCCGGGGTTGTCGATAATCTGATCAAGCAATCCGATCGCTTCCGGGAAACGACCCGTCAACATACTGGAAATCGCCAGAAACAGTTTTTTGATAAACCAGGCACGTTCAGAAAGTCTGGTCTCATCGATTTTTTCGAGTTCTGCAGCATGCTGCGAGGCACTGAAAGAAAACCCCGCGATCTGATACGCCCAGACAAGCATCGCAAGCGTTATGCACAAAGTATCCGGGCAGGTTGATGGATTAAGCAGCTGGCGACTTCTTAATTCAGAAAGATATTTGATCGCTTTGGCAGTCTGGCCGGTATTGATCATCGCCATAGCCGCGCCCTGCTCTGCCTGACCGACACTGTCATGCGCCTGAAGCCGAACATAGATTTCGGCGGCCATTTTGAACAGTTTCCCGGCCTGGGAATACTTGCTGCACCTGAATTCAACGAGGGCCAGGTTATAGAACGCCTTGGCGCAGTGTTCAATCCGTTCATATTGTTTAAATTCACGCAGGGCTCTTAAATAGCGGTTTCTGGCAGTCTGCAGATTACCCCTCGCAAACTCCAGATTTCCATACATCAGCCAGACGCCCCCGGTCTTTTCCGGAGCATGTTGCTGAAAAATACTGGCGGCTCTAACAAGGCTCTGATGCCCTTCATCATACCTTTTGAGAGCAAACAGAACACTGCCCATCGATAGATACAGATCAGCAAAGGCAACTGGACGATTTTTTCTGCCTTCTGCTTCACTTAAAGCTCGCGAAAGAATAGTCAGAGCCTCGTCATGCTGGCCGTTACGTCGGTAAACCATTGCTGACAGGCGAAAGATTTCTGGAGGAAGGTCTTTTTCTGTTTGCAAAATCTCTGGAAGCAGCCATGAAATCGTCTCATAGGCTTCGGCACGAACGAGCTCCATTCCCCGCTTTTCAAGAGCCTCGATAACAGCTTTCTTCATCTTCTGACGCCAGGCGAAATAAATGCCACATTCCAGTTCTTCAAACGTGCCGTTTTCAACCAGTTTTAATACCTGGTTGCGGAAATCAGGAATCAATTCATGCAGATTTTTCATTTCCTTGAGATTTTTCAGGCATAAATCAGGCAAATCCGGAGAAGCGGCACCTATCGTTTTGCCTTTAAAAATACTCATCAGCATGCCGTCTTGCGAACTCAACCTCTGAAGCACATCTCTGGAGCTAAAAAATTCATTCAACCGCCTGACATTTCTCGGCCTGGTGTCGCCAAGAACCGGTAACCATCGATTTTTGCAGCAGAATTCGCAAAAGCGCCCGAATCGTCTTAATTCTCTCCAGCCAGAATCTTCTTCTGGCTCAGGGATTGCAGAGCAATCGACCGGAACGGCAAGAAGTCTGGCCGGAAAATGAACCCCCGTAAGGCTATCCCAGACAAGGTCATCCTTCTTGTATCTGCGGTCGAGTAATACCGGTGTTTTTGCAGGCTTGAACCTCACAAGCTCACGTTTCGACAGCCTGCCGGCCCAGAGCAGCCAGAACAGACAACGCTTCAAAGCTGAATCTGAAACACTTCCGGCCAGGTGCAGAAGGTCATTTTTTTTACCCGTAAAAACTGCAAACAGTTTGGCAACTGACTCAATACCGGGAGAGCAGGCCGAATCTGAAATGATATCGACCAAAGTCATTTCTGGTGTAGAAACAGGGAATTTCATGCCGCCAGCTCGAAACATGACAATTTTCCGTGGGCGGTTCGAGTCATGAAAGACAGGTTTGAAGGCAAAGCCATCATGAACGACAGGCTTTCTTGATTTTGAAGTGACAAAAGTCAGCTGAGTCAAAGGCGTGAAAAGCATATTCTGAAGCAAAAGAGCGCTTTGATGTGAGACATATTCGCCGGCAGCCGGGTCGAGAGAGCCAAGCAAATTTCGAAGCTTCCTCTGCACAATCGCAGGGAGTTTAAGCAATTCTTCCACAAAAAATGCAGATTTTTCAGCGGCAGGGTTAGAAGGCATGGCTTTTACGTCATTATTCGCATTATCATTTTGCAGGCTATTATATAATAAATCCATCAATTGATTTCACTCAGGAGTGACCCATGACCCCACGTGCAGTTGTCGAGGCTTTCTATGCGGCGATGAACAGCAATGATTTTACGGCGGCAACGCGCTGGCTGGCCGAAGATTTCGAATGTTTCTGGCCGCAGTCAGCAGAGCTGATCTGCGGGCGCCGCAATTTTGCCGCGATCAACAGCGCCTACCCTGCCAACGGTCGCTGGGTATTTGAAACCGATTCGCTGGTCAGCGATGGCAATCAGGTTGTAACCAGCGTCAGAGTCACCGATGGGGTTGTGAAAGCCAGGGCAATAACATTTCACACCGTCGAAAACGGCCTGATCAGTCGCCAGACAGAATACTGGCCCGACCCATTCGAAGCCCCGGCCTGGCGTCGGCAGTGGGTAAAACTCACCACTGCCGAGCTATGAAACAGCTGAACTGAGGGATCACAGATTATGCTTTATCTGACAAACACATTATCCTATTGCCATGCTAAGTTTAGATGGCCTGAAAGCACATCCTGTAACTCTTTTGTTTACGGAGAAATGAAAAGGAAAAGAACTTTCACCATATTTTTCCTGGCCCTTTTCTCTTTATTCTCGACCACATCTTTGCTCGCCCTGGATAAGGCGACACTCTTAGCCAAGATAGCTGCTGCCGACACGCCAGTTTCAGCACAAGAAGCATATAACCTGGCTTGTAATAATCCGGATATTCTGGAGGAAATCCTTTTCATTAAAGGGGGCACAATAGAAAGGTCATGGGCTTTGGCTATTTTGCCTACTTGCGTGCAAAATAAGAAATTTCCTCAAGAGCGATTTTTACGTTCAGTGTCTAAGCTACTGGCAACTATCGAAACGCTTGTCGACCCATCAATTCTTCAGAACAAGCGCCTGGAAATAATATCCATCCTGGGCACTTTTAGTTCCGAGCAGCCTTGTTCTCTAACAGACAGCTTGTCATCCCTTGTTTTGATGTTAAATTCTTTTTATGCAGAAGGTTTAATTAAGGACAAATCATTTCATGAAAATCTGCAGGGCAAAGTTAAAAGCAGTTTAGCTGCCGTGGCCGACAAACAAAAGATCATAAAGGTCCTTGAATCCATAATCAAGGAAACAACAGAACAGGACGCCAGGCTTCTAACTTCAGAGGCTGCAAGTGCCTTGAATCTTTATTGCAACAACATGATCAATCAACTCTCTGATCAAAACTGATCCCACTTACTGGCAAGTTCGGCTATGACTGATCTTACTTAATATTTATGCGGCGTTTTATGCCTCAAAACAAGGCTTTCGAGAAGACCAGGACCGTCCTTGTGGCGTTTATAAACCAGGAGCTGCCAAGAAATATCTCGACCACCCTCCCGAGAACAACTGGAAAACGATCTCACTAAATGGTCTCCAAATATAAAGCACGTTGCAAAACTGTATGTTTTAAACTACAATTAGATTAGATATGTATAAAATTGATCACTACTTATTGGAAAATGGCACTGATCCATTCTACAAATGGTTGAAAGATCTGAAGGACATTAAAGCCAGGGCAAAAATCAATGTGAAAATTGACCGGCTTTCGATGGGTAATTTCAGCAACTCCAAGCCTTTGGGCGAAGGTGTTTCTGAATTAAAAATAGATTATGGGCCTGGCTATAGAGTCTACTATGGTCAATCTGGGAAATTCGTTATTTTGCTTCTGTGTGGCGGTGATAAAGACACGCAGGAAAAGGATATCGAAATAGCAAAAGGGTATTGGGCCGATTTTAAAAGGAGGTCGGTGCTATGACCGGCAAATTAACAAAAGATCATCAGAAGAGTTTACTTGAAACCCTGAAAGATCCAAAAGAAGCTGCAGAATATCTTAATGCAGCCCTGGAAGAAGGTGACAACGAACTGTTTCTTCTAGCCCTTAAAAACGTTGTCAAAGCTTCTGGCGTTACTAAAATCGCTAGAAAAGCAAATTTAAACCGCGAAAATCTCTATAAAATGCTTTCTGAAAAAGGCAATCCCGAACTCGCCAGCCTATGGTCCATATTAAGCTCAATTGGCCTTAAAATTTCGATAGACACTGTATCCTAAGTGAATCAAATCGAAAGATAAAATGAAGTCTAAAGCAAAAACAAGTATGGTCCGGGTGAGCGAACATACACACAGGCTGTTGAAAGGCCTGGCAGGTCTGAACGGCTTAACCATGTCCGAAATGCTTGAAAAAATGGTTTCGTTCTGGACAGGCCATAATGAGAATACTGAAGAATGTAAGCTTTGCCGCCAGTATGGTTATGAGCCAAACGAACTGACACGTAGGGTTATTGAGAATGCCGACCGCGGCATCGATCTTTCTGAACCGGTTTCTTCTGAGGAATTCTTCAAAAAGTTCGCTAAGAACTATGGCAACAAATGAGCCTGAATCCGCAAGCTTTAGAGCCCTGAAACGACTGGGGGCCCCGCTGTGCGGGGCCCCCGGTGCATCTGGTCGTTATCAGAGGATTTATTTTTCGGCGGATTTGGCGGTGGCGCCGTTTACGTATTTGTCGAAGGTTTCCCGGTTGATAGTGGCAACTTTATCGCTGATAATCTCTTTTTTCTTGAGAGTTTTAACTACTGACAGCGGCATGGTGGCTTTCGGGTTGTAGATGAAACTCGGAATCGCCCAGAGTTTTACCTGACGTTCTTCCGGCAGGGCGCTGTTAAGAAGAATAACCAGATTGTTGGTACAGTTGTTTCTGATGGTATTGTAATACTCGCCCTGGCGACTGACACATGCCTGACGGATGGTTTCGGTCAGCAGAGCCTTTGCCTGATCAAGAGTGAAGTTAATCGGGTAGACATCGAGAGCGTTATCCGTATCGGCATTGAAATTGATGTTCAGACCGGCATAGTTGCGCAGGGTGGTGAGAATCCAGACAATGTCGAATTCTTTTTTCATGGTCTTGAGCAGTCCATAACTCTGACCGATTTTTTTATAGGCTTCGATTGTGAGAACAAGAGTCTCGGTTTCTTCACCGTTACCGGCAACAACACCGCCCGGAGCAAAGGTGAAGGCCAGAAGGGTATGGGCAGCCAGAAATTTGGGGGCGAAAGGCTTAACGATCATATATGAACGCAAAAGCTTTTCGGGGTTGATGGTTACGGTTTCCCAGGTGTGAATAGCCTTAAGATCTTTTGTTGAAGGATCCTGGTGAATGTTCCATCTGACGTTGGCAACTTTAAAAACACCTTTGTTTTCTGCGACCAGTTTGGCCGGGCGCTGATAAGCCTCATGTTCGACTTCAGGAACTTCGAATTCCTTTGCCGCGATCTCGGTTATCTTTTTAACCTTCATAGTTTCGAGTTCGTCAGACTTAGCAACTTTGCCCTGCACCTTAACGGTTTTTCCGTCAAATTTTCGGGCTTTATCGAGACTCATAACCAACTTAAAAGCCCGGCCATCGGCAGTATAAAGGCAAGGTACGTTTTCCTGAATTGCGAGAACGCCGTTAACATTATAATTAACTGCGTATGAAGCTGCAGTTACTGGGGTTGCTACAAAACTTGAAAACAGAAATACCAGAGCTATTATCAGCTGAACTGATCTGCCGGTTCGATTTTTCATTTTTACATCCTCAGACATCAAATTTAGAGATGATCAATAATTGTAAGAATCAATCAGGCAACCGTCAAGGTGTACCACAGGATTTTCATGCCAAAATCCCCGAGCTTTTCATCAAAAAAGGATTCCGGGTACAGACCCGGAATCCTGGAGTTTAATATGATTGTACCCCGACCAGCATGGCACAGCTCATTGTTTATGAGCTTAATCGGGTTCGATCGTTGCGTCAGCGTTCCAATTCGTTGAATCTGGTGATTTCAGCGATTGCCTTACCAAAATCAGATCTGGCGAGAATTTTACTTTTCTGAACTTCAGCGGCGATCATTTTCATGAGGCCCTTGTTGCGAGCGAGGCCAGTAGCCTGAACCTTAAGATTGTCGCAGGTCTGTTCAGCAAGCTTGATCAGATGGTCGGTATAGCTGTCGTCTTTACCGAAAACTTTTTTGAACAGGCCGCCATTGCGGTCGGCCAGAGTCTTCAGAATTGCTTCATATTGGCTGATTTCGAGCATCTGACCGTTGCTGATCAGGTAATTGCGCACATAGCCTTCAGATTCTTCGGGAGTATAGAAATAGCGGCGTGAGAATTCGACCGTAAGAACACATTCTTCAGGGATATCAAGATTGATCTTTTGCGCGGCCCTGGTTTTAACGGTTTTGCCGTTGATCTTCACCGCAACCTTTTCGGGAGTAATGGCCTTGCCGGCAGCGGTTTTAAAAGTAATCCCGGCCTGACCACGACTCAGAGTCACATCGGCAATAATGCGATGCGGGAACACGATTCCCTGGTAGAAGAATTTGACCGGAAAGGCACGCAAAGCGGGGCCATAAAAGCTGTCTTCAAGATAATCGCGGTGATTTTTACCGAAAGTTTCATAATACAGCACAACGGGCTCACCATTAAGTTTTGCCGTTCCAACGATGTTAATGGCATGAACACCCTGCAGAACCAGCGAAATTTTGTCATTGAACAGTCTCGAAGTGTGCTGGGCATACATTATCCCATAGTGCTGCAGATCGCTTTTTATCTGCTCGATATTGCCACGGCTGTGGTCGAAGGAGTTCATGAAAGGCAAATCCATGCCAAAATATCGTTTCGGCAGACTGTAGCTGATATCACTTTTCAACGGATCATTGATTTTTTCGGGAAGCTTCACTGATGACATGATCCAGGCATAGTGTTTGGGAGAATAAGGGATCTTCTCGCCGGTGACCCGGTCAAGGCCGGTTTCTTTAACAAAACTGTAGGGGCATTTGGGGAAACTGAAATACAGGCTCTCAATCATGCGCGGGTTGGTGCCGAATTCGCGGGCGCCGTTCACAAAAGAATCATAGCTGCCGATTTTATTACCCTGGGCAACATGCCACCAGTCACTGGCCAGGCTGGCTGCGTAAGACAGACATTTTGAAGAACCGGTGCGGCGGCCAAGATGGGCTTTTAAACCAACGGTATCGGTATAGGCTTTGCGTTCTTCCTGAGTTTTGCTCGGCAGAATATTGATATAGTCAATTATGAACACATCGGCAAGATCAGCCGGGTCAACCGGAACGCCGGCGCTGTGACCGTCGCTGATAGGGATCAGCTCAGCAAGCTCTGGCAAAGCAGCAGCGTCTGAGGCCTTTTCCCATTTATCGCGGTCGACAACGAAAAGCGGCTTAAAGTTTTTGTCCCAGGCGAGGTATGAAATGATACGCTTACCGTCAGGCGAGAGCTGAAAGAAACCACCGACTTTTTTATCGTCAAGGTTCAGCGGCACCAGAATTTTAGCGGGTTTGCCATTGAATATAAGAGGCTTTGGCATGCCAGGCTCACCATTCTGACGTAACACTTTATTAAGCTCACTTCTGAAGGCTGCAATATGGCCAAGCGAGTTGGCAAAAGCAGATCTGCCTTCGAGAACATCGGCGATTTCGGCAGAAACGGTTTTGAGGGCTGTTGATTCGGCAGCATTCTGCGCAGACAGCTGCGGCAGACAAAACGCTATAAAAACAACTACGATGGCCAGTAATTTTCGCTTCATGATTACCCCCAAAAGCTTAAGGCTATTTTTTTATTATAAGAATAATCCAGTATTGGTCAATACTCAGGGAGCCGCCGAAAAATAGCGTTGCTATTTTTTGTGGAACGGGTTTTAGAGTTTTCGGCCTGTTGAACGTCCCGAAAAATCTGAAAATTGGAATTTTCGGAGCCAGGTCGAAAGAAAAGGTGGTCATTTTTGTTCTATGCGGCTGATATTTTTGTGCTTTTTATGGCATCAACAGTATTTCAGACGCAGTAAATCTGCTTTATACCTCCTTTCTCATTTTGTTTGGGGTTTGAATCAGGCGGTTGTTTCTGCGAACTCTCTGATTAGAGACCTCACCTCCTCGAATAGGCTTAAACAGCTTTTTCTAACTTTGAACCACATTTGCCCAGCATGCATTATAAGCCTTCCTGCGGTCTGATAAAACTTCCATCTGATTGTTTGAACCGTGTGTCTGGCCCATTCCTTTGGCATTGCTGCCATTTTGAAGAGCCTGAAAAGGTTGTAGGCCAGAACGCCGATTCTGAAGAAAACGGCGTTGGCTTTTGTTGTACCGCAGGGCATATATTCCATTGAGAAACCGATTTTGAGTTCTTTTATACGATTTTCGCTGGCTTCGCCGCGCTGGTTATACCATCTGACTATCGAGGCAGGCTTCCCCTTTATGTTGGTTGCAACGATCACATATCTTTGGCTGTCATCGGCATTTGGATCAAGCAGATCTGGCTGCCACGGTCGACGAATGATTATAAGACTGAAAGCTTTGTTAGTTTTATGCATAGTATGGGGGACACAGGTAATGCTTAAAGAATCTTCGCAGGGAAGCCACTTCGAATCATCAAGGTCGCGAATAATTTCCCTGACCGATGCGTCCATGCGCCCACCAACAGCGAATTTAATATTATTTTTCTCACACCAGTTGAATATTTCAGCCTGATAACTGGCACTGTCAGCGCGAAATCTCGCAATCTTTTTGCCTTTCGGCATTTTTGCGCAACATTGTTTTATGAAAGCCATGTTTCCCATGTGTGGGCTGATATTGCCGTCGCGGAATTCTTCGTGGATAACCATACCGGTTTCCTGGATATGACCGACTATTGGCATATAGCCTTGTTCGCCTTTGTATGTGATTCTGGCGGATTGCTTTTCTGCTACGATCTGGGTTGCGTCGATATCAAGAGTGAATTCCTTTTTGCCGGTCCGTTTTAAAGCCTTTTTCAGAAGCGCACGATTGCAGTTCGAAAGGCCAACCAGACCGTCTTTGGCATCGCCAATAAAACGCAGCCAGTCGCCGATAGCTCTGCTGCTGGGAACTGCGGATATCTGTAACAGTTGTAAAAGAGCTTCGTCAGCAGAAATTTCACGTATGTCTTCGATATAGCGCCCGCCGCCATGCAGCATCAAGAGCAGTGGGACTACATACTCAGAGGGATTATAGCTGTGGTTGCTTTTAAAACCTCGAATATTTTCATCAATAAGCCTTGCAAGCCGCTGTGAGTGAAGAAACTCACCAAATAGACCCAGACCGGCATTGGCGGTAATTTTTTCGTCAGTTCCAGCAAGCTTGAAAGGAAGAAGTGGAGATGATATATTTTTCATTGAAAACCCTTTGGGTGAGTTCAGTGGGCGCTTGGTAACTCTCACTAAAACACATTCCAGAGGGTTTTTCAATTCCCCACATCTATTTCAGGGGAGCCGCCCGAAATGGCAAACAGGCCGAGACGGGCCAAAACCCGTAATAAATGAGTTTTTGTGTTTGGTCGGGCACCTTTTTAATCGGCACTTCCAGCAGGCAGATTGTGTAAAAAGCAGTATATTTTACGACCGGCAGCGGTACCAGAAAAAGCAGAGGGCCCGGAATCTAACCGCTGGCGGGAAAAGAGCGATAATCAGCATGGTAAGAATCATGCGGCCGATCTGTTGATTTTTTCGGGTCGAGGTTTTGACACCGGGCTGATCGATGATTACGAATTTCTGACCGTTTCTGACGGCAGCGGCGCGCATGCGTCTTGAAAAACCGATTTCTTCAGAGGCATAGACCTTTTCGTCAAAGCCCCCCACCCTTCTGAAAGCTTCGGCAGTGCAGAAAATAAAGCACCCGGCGGCATAACGGGCACCCCGCGAAACCGCCTGCCAGAAGCGCAAAAGAACCCTGGCAAAAAAACCTGTCTGAGCCGCAAACTCGACTCTGGCGCCACCGCCGGCAACCCTGCCGGTCTGCAGTAATCTGAGAGCCTCTTTGAGCAAAGGGGCCGATAAAACTGTGTCAGCATCGAGAAAAATCAAATACCTGCCCTGGGCTGCCTTTGCCCCGGCGTTACGCGCCCGGGCGATCTGTCGAAAAGGTTCATGCACTACGCGACAACCCAGGGCGGCGGCAATTTCGGGTGTATGGTCGGTTGAATCGTTGTCGACAACGATAATTTCGGCATTCTGGCGCAGATTGGTCAGAGCGGCAGTCACTCTGGCAATACAGGCCGCGATGTTCTCTGCTTCATTAAATGCCGGAATAATAACCGATAAAAGCATCTGAAAAACCTCAGGAATCTTCTTCGGCGCCCCAGAGATGGCCCTGCAGCCAGACCAGTGCCTGAATCGAATCGCCCGGCTTCGGAAGAGTCCCTTTTCCAAGAAGACGGGCAGTGATAATGACCGGCAGCAGCATTTCTTCGCCTTCTTCAGAGTTGGCAACGACAACCTGAACATTCCAGGCTTTCTGCCCGAGAAATGGCCCGGCAATCTCTTCAACCTTGCGAACCGGGCCCTGCAGCTCGTAATGATCGGCACCGAGATCTTCGCGATTGAAGACGGCAGAAAAAAACTCGCTGTCAGCGGGCGACTGCAAGTTAAAATGATAGGCAAATGACCGCAGCACAAAGCGATACGCGGCATTTTTGCGGTAAACATTGCGATCGGAGAGATAATGGCAATCATAAAAAGTCAGCGACAGCAACTCATCATCGCCAACCAGAGCATCGATCTGCGCTTCAAACCGGCTGGCAAAACGTCGCACACCGTTAACGCGGCAATGATAATGAATTCCGTCGTTAAAAAAGGGAAAAACCGCCACCAGCGAACTTTGTTGTCCATTGCCATCGCTGCTAACGACGCAAGTCAGGCCTTTCTGATGATCGGGCCAGTGCAGCAGCCAGCCTTTCGCCTGGTCGGCGGGCACGGGAAACTTTTCTGCACGCACCGAGGCAAAGGTTACTGCCAGCTGACTGTCAGCAATGACGTCAGAAATTGAGTCGAAAAGGCTGTCGGTATCTTCGTAGAACAGCTCGATCTGATCGAGGTGCCCAGGCGACTGATCTTCGCTCAGGTCAGTGATCAGGTCATCTTCAAATAAAAAAAGTTTTTCCATCGGGTTTCTCCCGCAACGGTTTTGTTCGGTCTTATTATATACCGACCTGCAAATCATTTTGCGGAAATTTTCAGCATGTAATTATTTCGCCGAAAAATCGCAGGGAAAAATTTCGCACAGTAATTTTTATTGCTGCAGACGGGAAATATTTCTAATTATTTTTTGTCTGCCGGCAGACGCCTGCGATTTTTCGTGCTTTTCGTCGGTTGTGAATGTCTGAGTTTGTACGCGTTTGTCGGGCATTTTTTCGTTAAAGAAACTTCATTTGCGGTCGAAAAGGTTTATGGATTTGTTTGCCTCCTTATTTTTCAGTCCGGGAATAATCCCGGATTCTTTTTTTTAGCGCAAATAAAAAACCGCCCTTTTTTAAAGGCGGCTATTGGCAGGAATAAAAGCGATCAGGGCATAGCCTGAATGGTTACCTGCTGGAGTTTCCAGGCACCATTTTCTTTGAAAAGATTCACGGAGAGCTTAACTTTTTCGTTCTTTTCGAATTTGGCTTCATAAACCAGAAGGCCGTTCGGAACATCCGGTACAACAACGGTTTCGGCTTCAATAACAGTTCTTGAGACATATTTGCCGAAGATTTTCATATAGCTGTCGACATACAGGGCTTTGAAAGACTCAGGGGTACAGATAGCAGCCATCATTACAGCAAAATCAGCATAAAAGGCCTTTGAATCGCCGTCATTGTAAGCGGTCATTGCCTTGTCGACCATGACGTCAAAAGCTTTCATTTCTTCGGCGGCCGGCATCATGCCAGCGAACAGAGCCGAGCAACCCATAACCATCATAACCACCAGAACCAGCATCTTTAATTTCATTGTACATCTCCTGAAAAAGTTTAAGAACCACCCAAAGGGTATTGCGAAATTTCTCTGCAGTCAATCAGTCGGAAGCTGCCAGTAAAAAGCCCGCCTTCAGGCTGCGAACAGTCTGAAGGCGGGCAGAAGAGCAGACAAACGTCAGATCATCAGTTGCCCTGCATCATGGCAGCGACGTCGGTTTTGACATCGCCGGTCGGCATGATGTTGAATTTTTCGACGAGAACCTTGGCAACGGTCGGTGAGAGGAAAGCTGGGAGCGTCGGCCCAAGGCGGATTTTCTTGACACCCAGGAACAGCAGGGCGAGAAGAACCGCGACGGCTTTCTGTTCATACCAGCCGATATCGAATGACAGCGGCAGTTCGTTGATGTCTTTGAGGCCAAAGACTTCTTTCAGCTTGAGTGCGATGACGGCAAGAGAATAGCTGTCGTTGCACTGACCGGCATCGAGAACGCGGGGGATGCCACCGATATCGCCGAGCTGGAGCTTGTTATAGCGGTATTTGGCGCAGCCGGCGGTCAGAATTACGGTACCTTCGGGCAGATTCTTTGCCACATCGGTGAAATATTCGCGGCCTTTCTGGCGACCGTCGCAGCCGGCCATTACCACGAATCTCTTGATTGCGCCGCTCTTAACAGCTGCAATTACCTTGTCAGCCAGGGCAAGAACCTGATTGTGAGCGAAGCCACCAACGATTTCACCGGTTTCGATTTCGGTCGGTGGCTGGCAGGTTTTGGCCTGAGCGATGATGGCCGAAAAGTCTTTTTTGCCTTCGCCAACGCGGTCAGCAATGTGTTTAACACCGGGGTAACCGGCATTACCGGTGGTATAGATTCTGTCTTTGTAAGAATCTTTAACCGGCACGATGCAGTTGGTGGTCATGAGGATCGGGCCATTGAAGCTGGCGAATTCGGTATCCTGTTTCCACCAGGCGTTGCCGTAGTTGCCATGGAAATGGCTGTATTTCTTGAAGGTCGGGTAATAGTTGGCGGGCAGCATTTCGCTGTGAGTGTAGATATCGATACCGGCATCTTTGGTCTGTTCGAGCAGATCATGGAAATCGCGCAGGTCATGGCCGGAAACGAGAATGCCGGGGCGTTTGCCGACGCCGATTTTGACTTTGGTGATTTCGGGGTTGCCGTAGGTTGAGGTGTTGGCCTTGTCGAGCAGAGCCATGGTGGTAACGGCAGTCTGGCCGCATTCCATGACCAGAGCGATCATGGCATCAACGCTCAGACTCTTGGTGGTAGAAGCGAGGGCCTTGACCAGGAATTTGTTGATGCTTTCGTCATGATGATTGAGAACGGCAGCATGTTCGGCATAGGCGGCGATGCCCTTGAGACCGTAGATCAGCAGTTCGCGCAGTGAGCGCACATCTTCATTTTCGGTGGCGAGAACGCCGACCTTTTCAGCTTTGGCGAGGTAATCAGCTTTGGCAGCCGGTTTCCAGGTGGCGGCCTCTGAGAGGGAAGCTACGTTAACACCAGCGGCAGCCAGTTTGGCTTTGAGGTCGTCTCTGAGTTTGACAGCGGCGTCGATCTGAGCGTAGAAGCGGTTATCGTCGAAATTGGCGTTGGTAATGGTCATGAACAGAGAATTGCAGATGAAGTCACCAATCTGATTGGTCATCATGCCTTTGGCGGCGGCCAGTTCACCGAGTTCGCCGATGCCTTTGAGAACGAACAGCAGAAGGTCCTGAAGATTGGCGGTATCCGGCTGTTTACCGCAGACGCCTCTGATCGAGCAACCTTTGCATGCAGCAGTTTCCTGACACTGATAACAGAACATACCCATTTTTTTCTCTCCTTAAAATTTTTGAAATTTGCGTTTAAAACTATTGTTAATGGTCATTGTGACCTTAAACACGACTCGTAATAATTCTATTCTTATGCTTCGGCCTATCAGCCGGGTTGCTTTTTCTCCAGCGATTCGCTTCGCTCACAAGCTTCCGAAAAAGCAATCCCGTCTTCTCGCCTCGCAGTTTATAGCTCGGTGCTTACCTGTTCCATTGAAGTTTAATCATTTTTCGATCTGATCATGATCAGAAGCATCTTGAAGCCTTCACCGGGCAGCACGGCATGCGGAACATTAGCCGGCATGATGAGCCCCTCTCCTGCTTTTACTTTGTATACGTTGTTTCCGACCTGGAAACTCCCCTCGCCTTCGATAACCTGAACCGTTGCGTCATACGGTGATTTATGCTCTGAAATACCCTGCCCACTGGCAATGGCGAACAATGTCAGACTGCCAGCCGGTTTGTCGAGTAATGTTTTACTGACGATCGAACCGTCAGCGAAAGTAACGAATTCAGCCAGGTTGATTACGGTTTCCGGTTTCCACGCTTGAGTCATTTTAGCAAAGTCTCCTTTGGTTTGTCAGTAAAGTTTTCAATAAATTCGGTTAGTTCTGACAATTTCGCCTTCAAGGCTCATTGTCACTTCATCCACCACCAACCCCTGGGGCTTCGAGCGCTCGAGCGCCGCTTTAACCAGTGCGGTCAGGCCACCGCAGCAGGGAACTTCCATTCTCATTATTATTACACGCGGAATATTGTTCGACACAAAGATTTCGGCGAGCTTTTCGACGTAACCTTCAGTGCGGTCGAGCTTCGGGCAGGCGATGGCGACCGAGCGACCTCTGATATAGCGCCACTGCACATCAGGGCTGGTTACCGGCGAGCAGGTGCTGAGCACGACCAGCTCGCGGTTATCGAAGAACGGGGCGCGGGTCGGCAGCAGGTGCAGCTGCAGCGGCCACTGGGTAATTTCTGACTTCATGACGACCGGCATGGCGCCTTCGGCAACCGGAGCGGCCTGCGAAGTTTGCTGCGCCTTCATCATGCGCATTCTGCTGCCGGGACAACCACCGCCGGCGTGCTGATGAACAGGTGCGGCGTTGGTAGCGGCCATCTTCTGTTCGTGAATTTTATGCGATTCGCGCATGAATTTAACACCGTCTTCACCGCGGATTTTTTCGACATGCTCGATGGTGCGGTCGAAATCGAATTCGTCGCTTTCACGTTCGGTGATTTTCAGAGCGCCGGTTGGGCAGGTACCGATGCAGTCGCCAAAACCATCGCAATAGGTTTCCTTAACGAGCTTTGCCTTGCCGTTAATCAGCTGCAGAGCGCCTTCGGCGCAACCGGTAATGCAGTTGCCGCAGCCGTTGCAGAGTTCTTCGTTGATTGAGATGATTTTGCGGATTGCCATGGTATTTTGCTCCTTGGTTTTCTTGATTTCTTACATTATTATTATGGTCGAAATGACCCCTTTAAGCTTTGACTTAAGTCAAAACGCAAAACTTTTTTTATTTTTTTGTGAGGCATAATGCAAAAGGCTCTGGCAGACAGTTTCAGCAAAAGTGACCTGCTGCGTGAAATGCAGCCCGAATTTCTCGAAGCGCTCGCGTCGATTGCCGTCGAGCGACGCCTGCCAAGCGGCCAAACTCTGTTCATGCAGCATCAGGAGGCCACCGGCTTCTATCTGATCAATTCAGGCAGCGTCAAAATCTACCGCATCGGCGGGGATGGCCGCGAACAGGTGATTCATCAGTTCGGCGAAGGCGAGATTGTCGGCGAAGTACCGGTGTTTCAGGGAACGGCATATCCGGCCTGCGCAACCGCTACGACTGACTGCGAGCTCATTTATTTCAGCCGTGATCGCTTCATTGCTCTCGGACGCCAGCAGCCAGAAATTTTTCTCAATATGCTTGGCATTCTTTCGCGGCGCCTGCGCCAGTTTGTCGAACTGATCGACGACCTGTCACTGAAAGATGTCTCTGCCAGGCTCGCCAAATATCTGATGCGCAACTGCGACGAAGGCAGCAGCCGGGTTGTCGAGCTCGAACAGACAAAGGGCGCTCTTGCATCGCGACTGGGCACGATTCCGGCCACTCTCAGCCGTACTTTCAAGAAAATTCAGGATCTCGGAGCCATTAAAGTCAACGGCAACCGTATCGAAATTCTCGACTGCGAGACTCTCGAAAGCATTGCCAGCGGCGAAAAAATCGAAGAATAACAGACCAGACTCACTCGAAGCCGCCGCCGCTCATTCATGGAACAGTTTAATTCTGACTCGTTTAACGCCGCAGCCGGTGCGGTCGCCGTTGATTACCTGATTCAGCCCGATGAAAATATCATGGTTAACCGGGCCTTCGGTGTCGGGCTGGCCAGCGAGACAGAAGATATAGGGCGATTTGACCTCGCCATCCAGACCCCTGTCGTTCTGCCAGACGAGGCGGTTATTACTGACCTCAAAAATAACAGTGGCACCCGGGCTGCCAAGACCTTCCGCCGACGACAGAACCTTGCCGTTCTTTTCATCGGCCGGCATGTGGTCGTCGCCATAGAGGGCAAAATTGCCGTTAAGAATCTGCGCTTCACCGTCGTGGCTCTGATGGCCGCTGTCGCCAGAGTAACCGTTGTTCGAGACCGAATCGGCGATGTTCAGGTTCCAGTCTTTGAGAGTCTCGCCAAACAACACTTCGATTCTTGCCCGACAGACTTCGGTAGTTTTCGGGTCTAAAGTCAGCCGCACCACACCCTGGCCATTGAATGGCCCGTTGTGAGCCTTTATCGCCTGCTGATTGCGAATGCCGATGCGGTTTTTCTCAAGGTCAACCTCGCAGTCGACATCGGCCGGAAATTCATCAGTCGCCATCAACTGAACTTCCTGAGCCCCTTTATAGGGAAAATCACAGTTGTGTGGCTCATCAGTCACCCGCATCAGCGGAACCTGCGGCCCTTCGGGCATCTGTGAACCATTCAGGCCGGTCGAAAAAAACAAGACAAGCGACGACAAAGCAAGAATCTTAAAAGCGGTATCAGTGTTTTTCATTCTTTTTTTCCTGTCTTTCTGTCAGGGCTTTTTCCAGCAGATTTATAATTTTGCTGCGTGTCTGCATATCAAAACTGGCAGTATCTGGGAAAAGGCCGGGCACGCCGGGTGGAAGCCTGCGATCATTCGGGCATTTCATCTGCCGGGCAATATCGAGCGGAGTCATTCCTGACAGATTTGTCACCCCTGGCTCAGCACCAAGCTTCAGTAACAATTCTATCATTTCAGGGCTGGCGTTGCGAACGGCGGTAAAAAGCGCCGTTTCACCAGCCGTGTCTGTAGTATTCACACTTTCGTCAGGCTGGGCGGCAAGATACCTTACTGCCTCAAAGCGGTTTTCGGCAACCGCCCGTGCCAGTTTGCTTCCGGCAGCCGTGTCAGACCATTGCGGCACAATCAGCGAAGGTGCAATGCCCGCATCGATAAGCCTCTGGCGAAGATCGGAGCGGTTCAGCGAGTCTGTCAGTGACAGCAGAGTTTCACCGCCGTAATCAACGGCATTCGCCGAAGCACCCATTGAAATTAGTGCCTGCAAACCTTTTGCATTATCGGCAACGACAGCCTGAAATAATGGCGTTCTTCCGAGGCGGTCGCGAGCTTCAAGATCACACCCGGCCTCACGGAGAACCTTGATGATCGGCTCATCACAGATTCTGGCTGCCAGATGCATGGCAGTCTGCCCGTGTTTGTCAACCAGCATAAGTGAAGGCTCCGGGCGCGCAAGAAGTTTGACGACAGCCTGGCGCGGCGGAACATACTCAAGTTCAGGGCGCAGCATCTGTTTCACTATGAAACCCTTTACCTCTTTTGCCCTTTTTTTCTTCTTTTCATTAAACCTTCTGATCTTCTGGTTGATTTCCTCGTGTTTATCTTCGATAAATTTTCTCGATCTGGCATCTTCGTAGGCAAAAACCGCTTCCATCAGCGGGGTGCGACCCAGATGATTCTGCACCGCCGTTTCTGCCTCAAGATCCAGCAGCAGCTGAACCATGTCGGGGTCGCTTTGGGCAGCGGCAAGATGCAAAGCCGTATTGCCGAAACCGTCGGCGTGATTGATATTTGCACCGGCAGATGCCAGTGAAAGCACCACTTCTTCAAGACTGTGGCGAACAGCAAGAATCAACGGCGAGGTACCGTCTTTACAGACAACAGTGGCCGAAGCACCCATCTGCAGCAGAATTTTGGCACTCACAATCTTGCCTTCAGACAATGCCACGCACACCGGCGGGCAACCCCTGCCGGCACAGGAATCAATTTTTTGTGGATTCTGCCTGATCAGCCATCGCAGATCGGTTTTGAGCCCGGCTGAGGCCGCCTCATGCAGATTCATTGAGGTGGTGGCTGCCGGTGCCATCGGGTCGGCCGTTATCGAAGCGGGAATTGTCTGCCAGATTCTGAAGGCCGTTTCAAGATAACCATCGTTATCGGCCAGTTCAATGGCATTCAAGCCGTCGGCATTGCGCCGGAATGGTGAAGCGCCAGCCTGCAGCAACAGTTCTGCGATTCCGGGCATATCATTGAGCGAAGCTATGTGCAGAGGGGTGTTTCCGAGAGCATCACACAGGTTCTGGTCAGCACCTGCACTAAGCAGCAACCTGACTACTTCGTGACTCTTTGCGATAACAGCGGCAGCAAGCGGAGTAAGACCGTTCATTACCTGTTTAAAAATGCCGGAACGGCGGGCATACAGGCTTTTCTTCAACCTGACAAATTCAGGCTCTGTAAGCGAAAAGCTCGCAATCGCTGTAGCAGAATTCGGGTTGGCACCGCAGCTGAGAAGGTATGCCACAGCCGAAGCTGCGCCATTATGGGCTGCCCATAAAAGCGGCGTTGCGCCGACGACATCGCGCGATTCAATTGAAACGCCGTGATGGACCAGAAATTTCAAAACTTCTGGATCTTCATCCTGCATCGATGCAAGATGAAGAGTCGAAGCATCAATACCGGCAAGGCGAACCTGAGGGTCGGCACCCGCTTCAAGCAGTACCATCGCCGCCCCCGGATGTCTCTCAAATGACATCAAAAGCGGGGTAGCTCCGCTCTGATTGCGCGCCTCAAGACTGGCACCACGCCGCAGCAGCAGAAGAGCGATTTCTTTTCGTCCTTTAAGAGCGGCGATATGCAGCAACGTGTTTCCATCACCGTCGGTTGTATTTACCGGAAAACCGGTATCCAGAACCAGTTCAAAAGTTGCCAGCCGGTTTGATTCAACCATTGAAAAAACATGTTCCTGCTGCTCTTCAGGCGTATCACCGACCAGCAGCAGGGGTTTAAGATCGGTTCCGCGCTCTGCCAGTTTTTTCAATATCGCCACGCCTTCGGGCGTCTCAAGAAACAGATGATGATAAAACCTGGCAGCCTCAGCCTGCAGGCTGGTAACTTCTGGTCGGGCGCCATATTCAACAAGCAGTTCACAGATCTGCCAGTTGCCAGCTGCCAACCACAGCAACGGAATACCGGAAACGGTCTCTTCGTTCGGATCTGCCCCGGCAGCCAGCAGCATACGAATCTGCTCATGAAGACCTTTTTTCAGCGCAACTTCAAGCAGAGTGCCGCGGTCGCAGACAATTCCTTTCACGCTGGCTCCGGCTGCGAGCAATATTGCAGTTGCACTTGCATTGCGGGGCTCAAGCGAGGCGAACAGCAACGCCTCACCCTTTGGGCTTTTCAGGTCGGGTGATGCACCAGACTTCAAACATTTTTCCAGCATTTCGACCCTGCCATACGCAACCCAGTCGTGCAATATCAAAGATTCGCCCGAAAAAATTACCTCGCGATAGGCAGGCTGCTGCAAAAAAGAATCCAGGTTCTCTTCTGACCCGTTGGCAACTATATTGCTGAAAGGAGACCGACCTGATCTATCTTTTTTGAATATATCGACCCCGGCACGCTGCATACCTCTGAAAAAAGCGGGAGAGCGACGATTCCATGCCAGATGGTGACAAACAGTGTAATCATACTTATCGACGGCATTAACATCAGCACCTCGCAACGCCAGCCATTCAAGCATAAGAGCGGCACTTTCGTCTCTTTTAATGTAAAAAACGGGGGTTTTACGCTCGACATCTGCGTGGTTGATATCTGCTCCTCTGCTCAGCAGAAAGTCGATAACCGGCAGATGACTGTCTTTGATCGCGTAGCTGAGCGGGGTCCTTCCCATTTTGTCGGCAGGATCTACCGGAGCCCCGTGTTCCAGCAGCATTCGCGCTAGGTAGCAGTTACCCTCGCCAGCGGCCAGGTGCAGCGGAGTTTTTCCGTCTTCATCTGCCACTGCCGGATCGGCGCCAGCATCAAGCAGCTTTCTGGCCAGGCTCCACCTGCTGACATCGTAACAGTAATGCAGGGGCGAAGATCCGGAAGCATCGCGGTCGTTTATTCCGCGCTTCTCAGTCAGCATACGCCTGACGGTCAGCCACAGATGGTCACGCATCGCTTCAGCCAGATTAAGCGATGAATCGGCGGTCTGCAAAGTTGCAGAAGCTGTACCAATCTGCAGTGGCTTCCATTCTGAAAGAAAACGATAAAGGCTCAGTTTGCCAAGCTCTTCTGCAATCCTCACGGCTGTGGCCCCGCGGCTGTTTTTCAGGTCGGTTCTTGCTCCCGCCCCCAGCAGAAGCGGAACATACTGTTCCATGCCGTAACTGACCGCCTGATGCAGGGGGGTAGAACTGGCATTATCGGCATGATTCGGATCAAAGCCATTTTCCAGCAGAGCGTTGACGAGGTCTTCCATGTTGCGCTCGACAGCTATGTGCAGCGCGGTTTTACCTTCAGAATTAACGGCTGGCTTTGTACCCGGCGGCAGTGATTCAACCAGACAAACAGCCAGAGCCCGTCGGCCATCGGTGACCGCCTGCAAAAGCAGAGAACTTGTGGCATTGTCTGGGTTATCTGCCAGGACTGATTCCGGAATCTTCAGACGCCCGCCGCGCGCGATGAGAAAACGCAGAATTGCCGGGTCATAAATAGCCTCTGCAAAATCAACCAATGATTTTCCATCGTTGTTAACGGCATTTATATCGGCTCCGAGCTGAAGAAGGTAGTCTGCTGAACAGATAAAGTCTGACGTAAAACCGTGTCGGTCGTGCCCGAGTGTCAGCAGCGGCGTATTCCCATTCGCATCGACAGCGTTTACATCGACTTTTGCCGTAACGAGAAGATGAATCGCGGGGAAATTGCGGAAGTAACAGGCATAATGCAGCGGTGTCCATTTTCTATAGTCAGTCGCGCCAATGCTGGCACCGCTATTTAACAGGGCAAGAGCACTCTCAAAACCACGATTACATACAGAAGCCATCAAGGGAGTCGTAGAACCTGAGGCAACAGCATTTACATCGGCGCCGCGTTCGATCAGATCGGTCACCAGAGCAAAAGCGTTCAGTTTTGCGAGTTTCTGCAGCAAAGTGCGCTGTGAGCTGTCTGTAGCGCGAAAATCGGCACCGTGCTCTAAAAGAATCGGAACCGCTTTCAGAAATTCTTTTTCAGCCGCAACAATCAGGGGGGTGTCTCCGTCTTCATTCTTATGATTCGGGTCAGCGCCACCGGCAAGAAGCGATGCAAGCAGAGCAGAATCTCTCGCGAGAATTGCTTTATGCAGCTGCAGACCTGTTTCAGAGGCTGAGTTTTCGTCGGCCTTATGCTCTGCTTGAGCCGTGGCGTTGATTTTACCGGTCATGGAGGCAATTTCAAAAACTTGAACAGCCCCAGAACTTGTAACTCGTGCATTTTCACGGCTAGCTCTCTCAAATGCTTTCAGAAAAGGTATTCTGCCACCCGGAATAAAAAACTGCAAAGCCTCTTTAGAAGCTGCCAACGGCATTGTCATAGCCAGCATAAAACACATCAGCAGTGTCATGCATACCAGCAAGCCTGAACGCGCCATTTCCCTCTCCTGAATATTTATTTGTTGTCAAAGTATTATGCTACATCGTTAGTGACTCTGTCGAGCACCCAAAAAACCTGATCATGGCACGGGTTAAATTTACCCCTTGGCATTCGCAAAAATCTGCCTATATTGCATACAGGTCCAGAACCACGAAGGTGTTTTCGAGTTACGGTGAATTCGTCTACACACTTCGCGCCCGGGTCTGACGGCACACCGACCGGCTTTCCCGGGCATTGAATCCCTGCTTTCCTTCTGTTTCTGCCGGAAACTTCTCTGGTAGCTTTGCTGCACCCGAAAAAAGGCTTTCCGAATGATCTTATTCAGGAGAAAAACCATGTTAGACAAAATCCCAACCGTTCATCGGCTGCTGTTCGTTCTTCTCATGCTCAATCTCGCGACCCTGGTGCTGATTGAAGCAATTCCGGCGGCCGGCAATCTGCTTTTCGAGGTTCCGGTCGACGACTGGCAATACAAAGTAGAGAAACCGACCTCTGAACAGCCGCTGGCGCTGCTCAAAGAATACCTGCAGGATGGCCCGTTTTACATTGTCGCCATCATGATTCTGCTCGAAATTTCGAAGCTGTTTCTGGCCTGCGAGCTCACCGCAGTAACTTCAATAACCATTCTCGGCACCTTCTTCTTTCTCTATTCAATCTCAGGGCCGATGGTCGGCTGCATAACCGACCAGACGGCGCGCGACTTCGGTTTTTCGGCGGGCGGCGCCAAAGACATCAATAATTTCCGGGCCAATATTGCGGCGGGCTATCTGCCTCAACCCTCTGACATCACTTACGAAGGGCTTTTCTACGACTACCGCTTCGACACCGGGAAAAATACCGCAGTGTCTGCAAGCGAATCGCCGAAGCTGTTTGCGCCGACCTGGTCGGCAGCCAGCAGCCGCAACCCGCTGACCGGCAAAACCGAACACTATCTTGCAGTTGGCCTGAGTTCGCAATTAGACCGCGCAGCGGCGGCACGCAAAAAGCTGAATCTGGTTGTCGTTCTCGATATTTCTGGCTCGATGAGCTGCCCCTTCAACCAGTATTATTATGAAAGCCATCGGCGGCGGCCGGACATGAATGATGAGTCGGCAAAAATGACCAAACTAGAAGCAGCATGTCGGTCGATTGTCTCAATGTTCGAGCATCTGCGGCCAGACGATCGCATCGGCATCGCTCTGTTCAACCATCGCAGCCATCTGGCCAAGCCTGTCACCTCTGTGCGCAGCACCGATATGGAAGCCCTTAAGGGTCATATTCTGGCGCTTGAACCCACCGGTGCCACGAGTATGGAAGAAGGTCTGGAACTAGGCAGAAGCATGCTTGCGCCATTTTCCATTTGTAATCCTGACGAATATGAAAACCGCATCATTTTCATGACCGACGCGATGCCGAATACTGATGACACAAGCGAATCCGGGCTGCTCGACATGACCCGCGAAATGGCACGCAGTCGGGTTCATCTGACCTTCATCGGCATGGGCATTGATTTTAACTCGCAGATGGTGCAATCGATTTCGCAGGTGCGTGGGGCAAACTATTTTTCGGTGCATTCGCCCAGCGAATTCAGAAAGCGTCTTGCTGACGAGTTCGACTGCATGGTCAACCCGATGGTTTTCGACCTGGCGCTGCAGGTACAGGCTCCTGAATGCAGAATTCTCAAGGTTATCGGTTCGCCCGAAGCCGATCTGGCTACCGGGCGCATCTTGCATGTCAGCACGCTGTTTCCCGCACCCACAAATTCAGACGGAACGCGGGGCGGAATCATTCTGCTGCAGCTCGACCGGCCAATGGTCGACACCTGGCTGACCCTGACGCTCAGTTATGAAGACCGCAATGGTGCCATTCATGATGCCCAGGAGAAAATAATTCTGAAAGCTCAGCCCGACGACTTTTACGAAGACAACGGCATCAGAAAGGGCATACTGCTGGCCAGATACGCTGATCTGCTGAAAGAGACGGCAACCGGCCGGCACGGCATCAGAGTGGCGACTGCCGCTGCAGCAGAAGCAGACGGCTCAGGCTGGTCATACTGGGAACGCCCGGGCCGCAAACTGCAGGTATCTGCTGCTGCAAACGATGCTCTGAGCATATTCAGAGGGCATTTCAGTCATGAAGCAGAAAAGATCGGTGATCCGGCGCTTCTCAAGGAACTGCGGCTGCTTGACGACCTAAAATCTCTTATTCCCACTGATCAGGTCGAAAACTGAAAGCGGCGGCCGAGCAGTCACCTGGCCAGCAGCGGCAGAAATATTGCCAGACAGATCAGCAGTGTGGCAAGTAATATGGCACCCATGAGAAACCAGTGTGGAACAAAAACAGTCGGACTGCCAACCGGCTCTGTATCAGACATTGCCTCTTGCTCCGACTTTTGCTCCGACTCTCCGACCGAATCAACTTCAGGGTTTGTGGCCTGGCGAAGCATGGTAAAAAGCATTTTCGCCCAGAACAGCGTCAGCAGAGCGAAAACTACCACACCGGGGCCGGCGTCGCTCCATGAGGTTATGACCAGCCCGGCGCTTGCCAGAAGGCAGAAGAGCGATGCGATAATACCCGTATAGAGCCACATTTTATTCACCTGTTGATCGGCTGTTGAAGTTCTTCATTCTGCCTGCGACAGCGGCATAGAGCTCAGGCAGCCATACAGGGCCACCAGCCGGTGGCGGCGGCGTTACTCTGAAATCATAAGGCGCCATGATCACTTCGACATTTTCAAAACCGGTGCGGGCGACCATTACAAAGAGCTTTTCGATTGCGGGGTCGCCCATTGCCAGGCAACCGATCGAGGCTTCGCGGCCATGAATGAAAATATCGCTGCCCGGGCTGGTGCGACCCTCAGCGGCAGCATGGTGCAGATCAAATTCGTTCGGGTAATTGATTTTCATCGAGAGATGAAAGCTGCTGTTCGGGTTGAGGCCGGCGAGACGATAAAGCCCTTCAGGCACCTGGCGGTCGCCCTCACGCAGTTTTGGGCCCGGCCCGCCGCTGGCGGCAAGAATCGGGTAAGTCGAAACCAGCACCTGGTTTCTACCCCCTGGAGCCCAGATTTCCAGACTTTTTTCCTGTTTGAGAGCGATAAAAGTCAGTGATGCGGGCGGGTAAGCCGCCCCTGCTGCAGCGAATTCCGGCTGCAGGTCAGCATCGGCAGAGGCACCATAAAGTTCGATAATATCAGCAACTGTGCGCATTCCGGAAACCCTGACAACTTTCGGAAACCACAACGACCTTCCGAAGAAATATAAACCAGCAAGAACAACCCAAACACAGATTAAAAACAGCACAATACGTCGATTTAAAATCATCGCCAGATAATCTTGCCAATTATCAGCTGCCGAGGCATTGTTCGATGGTGGGGTCAGGCAGATTGGCGAGATCGGCGACAAGGAACTCTGGAATCAGCTCATTGAGAGTCTTTGAACCTTCCGAGGTGAAGACGGTGACGACACCGTCGCGGCTGATTTCGTCGCTGACGCTGTCTGAGTCAGGGTGATAGCGGAACTTGGCGACAGTTGCCTCTTCTACGGTTACCGAGAAACGCTTTTCGCGGCCGTTTTTGAGAAGCCATTGAATATTCAGAGTTCCGGGTCTGACGTTGCGGATCTGCAGCGGGCACAGGCCGAGATTGTTGCCATTCACTGCCACCTGCGTTTCTTCGGCGTCACACTTGAGAAACAGTTCGACACCAAACTGATATGGCCGCGGATTGGCCTGAAATTCAGGAAGCTGCGACAGTTGACGGCGGCAGAGATCTACCTGTGCGGCAAAATAGCCGGCCTGAAAGGCCTGCCCAAGAACGTGCAGAACCACCGGCGAATCGGGCGCACGATGCCAGGCACGGCTAAGACAGGCCAGAGCCAGCGGCACATTCATCTGCGCCAGATAAATATCACCGAGCATGCCACAGGCAAACGGGTCTTCAGGAGTCATCAGCAGTCGCTGCCGCGCCATGACCAGTGCCTGGGCCGCCCCTTCTTTTTTCCAGACCGCCGAAATGTTACCGAGTGCCAGCGGCCCAAAATCAGCCTCAGAATAGTCGGCGCCATCGCCGGCATCAGTGCCGGCCTTGGCCGCACTGGCCCTGGTCGGGTCGAAACCTGCGGTCAGAGGTGCGAAAACCTGCTGACAAACCTGCGCCCATTCTGAATAACCGGCGTTATTGAGCAGGCTGACCGTAGTTGCGGCAAAAACCGCAAAAAAGTGTTCAGGCGAAGAATAATCGCCGAGCGACTGCATCAGCATCGGCCCGATCAGCGGCATCTCTGGCTTTTCAAGCGAAAGCAGCTCGATAGCCGCGGCCAGACCGTATGACCTGTCTGAATCGTATTCCCAGTTCGCTTCGAGAACGCGGGCAAGAAACTCACCCGGAAAACGCCGGTAGTGCTCGAGCACTTCGGGCTTCAGCTCGCTGTAAGCCGGCATCAGAACCCGACCACGAATGTCTTTTGCCCCAGTCTTTGCATGCTGCAAAACCGTCTGCAGGCGCTGACCGGCGGCAACAAGTTCAGGGTCCCCGCCGTCGATCATATCTTCAGCGATATAATCGAGCATAAAATACTGGTGCAACGACGGAATAAGCACCACCAGCCGCCCGATCAGCGGCGCAAATTCGAGATAAAAGCGCCGGCGTTCGATTATTTCACTTTCACCCATGCCGCAGGTCATAAATAAAGCCTGCAGTTCGTCATAACGTTTGGTCCAGAGGGTATAGCGCAGCGCCCTGATGAGCTCGTCCTGCCCCTGCGGTTCGGTCGGCACCCGCCTGAGCCGGCACATATTCACATACTGTTCAAGATTGTCGCGATACATTTTTCCCTCCGGAATATAAAGGCAGAGCTACCGTTACTGGCAGCTCTGCAGGATTCAGCAGTTCAAATCATTTCTGTTCCTGGTGCAGTCGCTCAAATTTTTCCTTTTCAGCCAGCAGGCGCAGATATTTCTGAACGGTCTCAAGCTTCAGATCTTCGGCATTCAGACGCGCCCGGGCTTCTGCAACCCCTTCCATGCGGTCAACCGCATGAATGAACTGTGCAACTCTGGCAATGCGACCACGGTCGACCCGGGAAACCTCGAACGGATTGCGCCGCGGAGCGCTTTTTCCCATTTCTGAAAAGACTGCGGGCACCATGGTGCGGTAACCGATGGCCTTGAGACGTTCTTTCGACTGTTCAGCCATCTGCGTTTTCGGGAAACGCTCGACGCAGCTGCGATAAGACGCCGCGGCGTCAGATTTTCTGCCAAGATGTTCGTTGATCACACCTGTCACATAGAGAGCTTCTGGAACCAGATGCCAGTTGCCCGGCAGGTCATAAACCGCCAGAAAATCACGATATTCGTTCAAAGCCTGCCAGTAATCCTGCAGATTGGCGCTGCAGTAGCCGCTCATGTAAGAAGCTTCGCGGCACACATACTCTGAAGCACTGCTGCGGGCCAGCAACCTGAAAAGATCGCGGGCGGCATTGATGTTATTGTTGTTGAGCAGATAATGGGCGCGGCGCAATTCTGGATCAGAAGAACCGGCATTATACTCAATACCCATCTGCGCCAGCAGCAGATATGAATGCGGGCGCAGCTCGTCGTTCAGCGGAATTCTGCTGGCCAAAATGCTGTAGAGAAGATCTTCTGCACTGGCCCAGGGGTTGCCATCGAGCTGATAAGCATAACGTCTGCCATTCTGATCTTCACGCCAGCTCCAGCCATTGAGCGGGTAAACGATGCGGCGGCCATCACGACCTTCGGTCCAGGTCCAGCCGTCAAGGGGGTAAATCGCCCGCCAGCCATCGCGGCCTTCGGTCCAGGTCCAGTTGTCGAGAGGATAGACAACGCGGCGGCTGTCACGGCCCTCGGTCCAGGTCCAGTTGTTGAGGGGGTAGACAACGCGACGGCCATTACGGCCTTCGGTCCAGGTCCAGCCATCGATGGGGTAAACGACGCGGCGGCCGTCACTGCCTTCGGTCCAGGTCCAGCCGGTGGAGGGGTAATAAACCCGCATGCCATCGCGTCCTTCAGTCCAGGTCCAGCCATCCCAGGCGTGAGCAAAGCCTGCAAATGCCAACAGCATCAACACCGCCAACAGGGCAATACGTTTTTTCATACCTCTCCTCCAGCAAGCACTTCAATATTACTTTTCATTCTATCAATTCATAGAATTTCTAACAAGAAGAAACTGCCCTCTGCAGGACTGATGCGTAAAAGTAATCCTGTTTCTAATTTATATTTGATGCACTACTCTGCAATCATCATCGACTCTGCATTACCTGGTTTCTTGTCAATTTTGATCAGAAACAACAATGGAATCGAGATGAAGCACAGAATACCGATTCCATAGAATACATCAGCAAATGCGATCATACTGGACTGACGCAACAAACTGCCATACACCATTTTATGAGCTCTTTGCAGAGCGTCAACAGGGGCATAACCATGTGAAGCCATTAAAGCCTGCCCTTTATGGAGAAAGTTTCTCAAAGGAATACTTGATGGCGTAAGATTTCCAGCCAGATAAACCTGGTGCAACTGCGCTCGTCTGGCGAGAAGCGTAGTAATCAAAGCAATTCCGGTGCTTCCACCGTAGTTTCTTACCAGGTTCAACAAACCTGATGCATAACCAATCTTTTCTGGCGGCACATTCTGAAAGGCCATTACATTTATCGGAACAAACAAAAATGCCAGACCAAAACACTGCAAAACTCTTGCCAGCATCGTAGTCGTGTAATCTACTTCAAGATTAAACCGTGACATCCAAAATAAGCCAAGGCCCGTAAAAAAATAGCCGACCGCGATCAAAATCCGATTGTCTACTTTTTTCATCAAAAGCGCGACGACCGGCATCATAAAAAGAATTATCATGCCGCCTGGACTTAGCACCCAGCCACTCGTTATCGCAGAATACCCAAGCATTGTCTGCAAAAAGATGGGCAGCAATGAAAGACTGCCATACAGCGCAAAACCAAGGACATAAAGCATGAACATGCTGATCGAAAAATTGCGATCTTTACACAGTCTCAGGTCTATCACCGGGTTTTTCAGCCTCAGTTCATGGAAAACAACCATGACTAATGCAATTATTCCAATAATAAACGAGAAAATAATAAGTTTCGATTCAAACCAGTCCAGACGGTGCCCTTCATCGAGAGCGAACTCTAATGCGGCAAGCCCCAGAGTAAGCATGCCGATTCCCATATAATCAAAGCGAAAACCCTTTTCTTTTGAGATCAACCTGAAATTCGGCGGGTCTTTAACCAGCATGGAAACCAGCACGAGAGAAAGAATTCCCGGAACGATGTTAATAAAGAAAATCCAGTGCCAGCTGTAATTTTCAGTTATCCAGCCGCCCAGTACCGGGCCAATAATCGGCGCAAAAACTGTTGAAATGCCCATCATCGCCATGGCCATTCCCCGCTGTTCATGCGGAAATGATTCAACCAGTATCGCCTGCGAAGTAGGTTGCAATATTCCGCCACCCATCCCTTGAAAAATTCTGAAAATTATCAGCCAGTTCAGTGATGGGGCTAGACCGCATAAAACGCTGGCAAGAGTAAAGCTGAAAATACCAAACATGTAGAATCTTTTTCGACCGAAAATCCCTGCGAAATACCCGCCAAGGGGTAATACAATTGCATTGGCAACCAGAAATGAAGTTAAAACCCAAGTTGATTCATCAATTGAGGCAGACAGATTGCCGGCGATATAGGGCAAAGAAACATTTGCGACACTTGTGTCCAGAACTACCATGAACACGGCTATCCCAACAGCAAAAGCTATTGGCCATGGGTTCTTTTCAAGATCATGGTTTTTTAATGAGCTGATCATGGCTAGTTGACAAAAACAATCGCTTCTACATTCATACCCAGGCGTAGAATTTCTTTTTGAGCTTCATTTTCATCAAATACGATTTTTACCGGAATTCGCTGAACAACTTTAACAAAGTTACCAACAGCATTTTCTGGCGGTAAAAGACTCATGCGTGCGCCAGTCGATCCCGAAATCGAGTCCACTTTTCCGTGCAAAACCTTGCCGCTCAGATCAACATAAATGTCAGCTTTCTGACCGGGCTTGACTTCAGCCAGTTGAGTTTCCTTGTAGTTTGCCGTAACCCAGACTTCACTCGGAGAAATCAACACCATCAGCCCCTGCCCTGGCTGAACGTTCTGGCCTTCCTCAACGGTTCTTGCTGTAACAACACCATCGATTGGCGCTTTGATCGTCGTGTAACTCAGCTGAAGCCTGAGAACTTCAAGATTTGCTCTGGCCAGCTCAAGACCGGCTTCAGCCTGTGCCACTTCTGCCAGAGCCTTTTCTGCTTCAACTCTGGCCTGTTCGAGATCTGCTTCGGCTTTCTGCATTTCTGCCTTGGCCTGCTCAACCTCTGCTTCGGCTTCAGCCACTTTCGCCTGCTGCGAAGTCACGCCCTCACCACGAATCTCGGCTTCCTGTTGAACGCTGTTCAATTTTCTCTGAACAGCCTTAAGATCGCTTTCTGCAACGTCAAGAGCGGTTACATACGAATCGAGCTGCTGTTTTGAAATTTCCTGACGCTCTGCAAGAGGCCGCATGCGTTCGAGATCGGTTCTGGCTTTTTCATAAACCGCCATTTTCGCATCAACATTAGCCTCAGCGACTTTCCAGTCAGAGCTTTTTGCCTGCTTGAACGACACATGTGATTTTGCCAGCTCGGCTTTGGCCGAAGCCAACTGAGACTCAAACTTAGCCTGAGAAAACCGCGCCTTTTCAAGCAGGGCCTGGGCACGGATCAATGCAGCCTGAGCGAATCTTGGCGCGGTTCTGGCAATACTTAAAACCGCCGCAGCCTGATCAACTGTTGCGCTGGCCTGATCAACTTTTGCCTGATAATCTCTGTCATCAATTTTAACAATCAGGTCACCGGCATGCACGACCTGGTTATCAGTAATGAATACTTTCTCGATCGTGCCGTATACTTTTGGTGAAACCGTAACGAAATGCCCGTCGATTTGGGCGTCATCGGTTGTAACCCGGTTGTAATAATGCGAATACAGCAGTGCAGATACAACTACAGCTGCTACAAGTGCTGTGATTATTACAAATGGCTTGTTTGATGATGATTGCTGTTTTTGTGCGCTGTTTTCTGTTGTCTGTTCGCTCATTGTATGTCTTCCTTCCGGGTGAAAAGCGGTTCGAGCTTTCCTATTGCCTTTACCAGATCCACTCTGGCCTGATTCAAATGATATAATGCTGCTATGCGATTATTGGTCGCATGAGAAAGTTCATCCTGAGCGTTAGTCAGGTCTATATTATCACTTATTCCAGCTTCGAAACGATGCTGAGCCTGCACAAGCTCTTCTTCTGCAAGCATACAGGCTTTAGAAGCCACATCTACCTCTGAAAGAGACGTCTCTATTTCAGTCTGGGCCACCTGAATCTCCAGACATATCTGTGCCTCAAGGCTTCGGCGCTCTTCTTCCAACCGCTTCAATTCAGCGTCGGCCTTTTTTATCCCGGCTGAGATTTTTCCACCGTCCTCAAGCGGAAACTCAAGAGTCAAAGCCACATTACCGATCGGAACATAAGCTTCACGAGCCAAACCAGCTTTACCGTAAGAACCACTAAGATTCAGAGAAGGAAGCCGCTCACCCCTGGCAGCCTTTTTCAGGCTTTGCGCTGACTTTTGTCTCTGCTTTAAAGAAGCCAGTTCTGGCCGCAATTCAAAAGCTTCTTTGCAGGCTGCAGCAAAATCTGTTTTCTCAAGGTCGGGCTTTTCAAGAACTTCACTAAGCTCTATCTGCGTTTCAGGCGGCAGGCTCAGCAGTTTGATCAGCCCGAATATACCTATTTTAAGTTCAGATTTGAAGCGAATTAAAGCCTGCTTCTCATTTTCCAGTTTCACCCCGGCTCTGAGACAATCAATTTTTGTACCGACATTATTTTTCAGCTGATCTTCGGCCAGCTGATACAGGGTTTCAGCAAGTTTCACTCTGCTTTCTGCTGCTTTTACCGATTCTGTTGCCCGTAAAATCTGTAGATATTGGCCAACAACCAGCGCACACAGATATTCCCGCGTAATTCTGATTTTCTCTCTGGCAGATGCCGTATTATATTCCGCCGCTTTCCATCTGTTAAGAATCGTTGTGTCAAAAAGCGGAACTTTTGCAGAAACACCAAATTCACCCCAGTTGAAGGGGCCGATTATTTGTGCACCGCCAGGGCTCGGTTCTCCCATGAAAGTGTCGATATTGAAGCTTTCTCTTCTCTGAAAGATCGTAGTATCAAGACGCGGATTCATAGCAGAGCGGGCTATTCTCTGATCTGCCTGATTCTTTACAACATTCAATATTGCTTCCTGAACTTCAGGGCTCTGTTCGAGAGCAATTTCAACAGCCTGAGTCATAGAGAGGCTCATAGTTGCAACAACTGCTGTTTCAGATGCTGAAACTTCCGCAGCATGCAGCAAAGATCCTGTCATAACCATTCCCCCAAATAGCAGGGCGCAAAAATATTTTTTACATTTAGCTATTATCATGCGTTCATGAGTCTTTTGCCGAGCAGAAATACAGATTTCTATGGATTTATCGCCACAATTCATTCAGCAAGCCCTCCAGGAATTTGTTCGTTTAATATAGTGTCTCCAACAGGCTTATCGCGTGTCTATAAACAGATATTCCTGATATCATAAGGCACAATCATCAAGAATGCCGAAATAATAAGCAAAAAGGAAAGTTTAAAGCAAGGTTTATTACGTCTATCTCTGGCAATCTTTATTTCAATCATTTTTTAGTGATCTATCTGACAATGGATCCTTTATATTTGCCCGACTCGGAATAATTCAATAGCCCGATTAAAGTTTTGCTTCTGAATTCTGAGCAGTCTGTGATATACAGACGGCGTTGCCACTAAAGACAACAGCATGGCAGAAGAATGGAAAGGATACTTAATATGTGTGGTGTACTTGGGCTGATTCTGGCGAAAGATTCGAACAAAATGGGGCAGACTGCCTGCCAGCTGCTGAGAATGCTGGAATACCGCGGTTACGACTCGACCGGTGCCGTAATTCAGGATGAAGCGGGCAATATCACTCTGAAAAAAGACGTTGGCGCACCAAGCAAAGTTGTTTATGAAATGGGCGTCGACAAGCTTGTTGGCCAGATTTTCTGCGGGCAGGTCAGGTGGGCGACCTTTGGCGTGGTAACCCGCGAAAACGCTCAACCACACGACGTTAAATGCCACACCCATATTTATGGCGCACATAACGGTAACATCACCAACTGCATGCAGTTGAAAGAATGGCTGATTTCGCAGGGTCACAAGGTTGTCAGCAATAATGACGGCGAAATGCTGGTTCACACCGTCGAGCATTTTTTTGCCGAAGAGCTGCGTTATAAAGACGAAAACGACCTTCAGGTCAGATATACCGCGATGAAAAATGCGGTGGTCAGAGCCTGCAAAAAGACGACCGGCTCATTTGCCGCCGTCATTGTCGACCCGGTAGCGAGACGCACAGTCGCCATCAAGGCCGGCAGCAGTCTGTACATCGGCCGGGGCCAGAACAGCGATCTCAATGAATTTGTCATCGCCTCTTCAGACCTGGCTTCTGTTCTGCAGCTGACCAAAATTCTCGTGCCGATCAGAGAAAAACAGTTCGCCATTTTCGACAGCAGCAGTTTTGCCATGTATGACACCCGCGACGGCAGCGAATTGCAGTGGCAGAGTCAGCGCAGTCTGCTGAAAGTCGAAGAAACCCGTCTGCAGCATCCCTATAAATATTTCATGGAGCAGGAAATATTCAGTCAGAGCCGCAACACGGCCAAACTCATCAGCCTGTTCGGGGGCGGCAGCCCACTGATAAGACTGCTCAGAGATAATCTGTCAACGCATGGCGAGTATTATACACGCCTTGGCGAAGGGATTCAGGCACTGGCTCAGTTGACCGAACCCCAGGCATTCAAAGCCGCCGTTGAAGAATTGTTTGACACCCGGGCAGCGAAAGAACTCGCATCGCTGGCTGCTGCAATCGAGTCAGGCAAAATCAGCATGGAACTTGAATCTGATTTTGCCTCACTTCTCGAAGATGTGCGCCGTGTTCTCGAACAAGCCGGCAGTAACCACGCCGATCCGACAATGATCAAGCTCATCGACGGTATTTTTGAGTTCGAAAATATCAGGTTGCTTGAAGGCAGAATGAAAGAGTTCGTCGACACCATCGTCAAGGCGCGGCAGAACGGCGATTCGATCTACATTCTCGCCTGCGGCACCTCTTTTCATGCTGCTAAAACCGCGCCGCTGTTCTTCAATGAAATTGCCGGCATTTCGGTAACCCCGCTTTTGCCAGGTGAATTCAGAGCCCAGTGCACCCGTTCGCTTGGCAAAAATGACGTTATCATCGGAATCAGCCAGAGCGGCGAAACCAAAGACCTGATCGACGTTTTCAGCTTTCTCGAAGAAAAATATCCGCAGGCAAGGCGAATCTGCATTCTCAACAACACCAATTCAACGCTGGCTCTCGAAAAATCGCATCTCTATGTGCCGCTTTTCTGCGGTCCTGAAATAGCGGTGCCGGCAACCAAGAGCTTTCTCAATCAGCTGCTGGTGCTTTACGCTCTCGCGCTTGAAGTAAAAACCAGTCTCGAAAAGTCCGGCGAAAAAAACACCGGTGACGGCATGCCGGCCAGTTTCCACCTTGAAGAAATGATGAAAATCCCTGGCCTGATCGACATGACGCTGAAGACCACGCAGCAGGAAACCGAAATGGTTGCCGAGCAGCTCTATCTCAAGCCAAGCATGCACATTCTCGCGACCCGCATTCTTGGCATCGCCAAAGAAGGGGCTCTGAAAGTCAGAGAAATCGTGCTCAACCATACTGAAGGCTTCGAAGGTTCTGAATTCAAGCATGGCCCGAATACCATTCTCGGGCTGAACTCAATTTTTGGCCTCGATTCGATCGGCGAGCTGATGAACCGCCTCGAAGAGGTTCTGAATTTTGTTCTCGAACATAAAAAGGGCGAACCGCTGAAGCCTAGAGGTGTTTTGCGCATGTTCAAGGCGATCAGCGAATATGCATTCAAAGATCTCAAACCGACCTATCTGAGCAGTGAAGAGAAGGAAATCTTCGATGAAGTTTTCAGAAACTTCAATGTTTTCGGCAGCCTCTACGACAATTATCCGCTGATCTTCATCACCACACCGCGCGAACGTGATATCAACCTGACTATTTCTCAGATAAACACGCATAAGATCAGAGGTGCCAATGTCTATCTGATTGCAGAAGACAATAACGACCTGCGTGAGGCGGTTTCAGTGACGCCTTCTTCAGCTTTCCCGTATAAATATGGCTATATCGTCATCCCTAAAACCGGATCAAAAATTATTTCGATATTTGCCATAACCGTGGTTCTGCAGATGCTGGCTTTCAGAATGAGCCTGAAGAAAATGCAGTTCATGGACCGTCTCGAAATAGCCAACCACGGGGTTCACCCCGATGTACCGAAGAACGTCAGCAAGTCGATAACCGTCGATTAGGGCTCTGGAAGAGTTTTAGCTGCTGGCGGCGCACCAACGTGCGCCGCCAGCGTTTTTTCGAGATCGGCTCTCTGAAAAGGCTTGCACAGACTGGCGTTAAAACCGAACTGCTGCGGATTGGCCATAACCGGGTCATCGGCATAACCGCTGACGACAAATACCGGAGTCTTCTGACAAACGTTGCGGATCTCTCTGATCACCTCACGACCACCAGGGCCGCCGGGTATTGTAAGATCGAGCAACACTGCGGCAAGCTTCCGACCGGCGCGGGTTTCCTCAAGAAAATAGCGCACGGTCGACTCGGCGTTTGCACGACAGACGGCGGAATAACCAAGGGTCTGCAGCATCATGCCGATTGTTTCGCGCACAATCTCCTCGTCATCCATCACCAGAATCGTACCATTAACGGCATCAGCAGATGAGCTTATCGTCTGCGGCGGTGACTCGGCGTGATGAATGTCGGCAACAGCAGGCAGATAAACAGTAAAAACACTACCGACACCAGGCTCAGAATCAGCTTCTATATAGCCATCATGCTGACTGATAATCGAAAAACAGGTTGGCAGGCCCATACCAGGGCCATCCGGCCTGGTTGAAAAAAACGGGTCAAAAATCTTTTCAAGCACATCTTTCGATATGCCCGGCCCGGTATCTTTAAAAGTCAGTTTCACATAGTTTCCGGGCCGGCAGATAGATGGCAAAGCGCTATCTGGGCAGTTTTCGCCGGCAATTTCAAGACTGCCGCCAGCTGGCATAGCCTGCCTGGCGTTCAGAGCGATATTTTCGATCGCCTGACCGAGCTGCCCTCTGTCAAAGGCGCAATTCATCAGATCGTCAGCAAACCTGAAACTGCAGGTAACCTTCGATCCCTCAAGCGCCAGCCGAACCGCCTCGACGACACATGGCGCCAGGTTGCCGGATTTGCGGCACGGAGCCCCGCCTTTGGAAAAGGTGAGCAGCTGCCCGGTAAGCGAACGGGCCCGGTCAATCGTGCGCATCGAGTTTTCGAGAAATTCAATAACTTTTGCTTCGCTGGCCGTAGCAAGTGCCAGGTCGATATTGCCATAAATCCCGGCAAAAAGGTTGTTGAAGCCATGTGCGATACCACCTGCGAGGGTCGCAAGAGATTCAAGCTTCTGAATCTGGTGCAGACGGCTCTCTAGTGCCATATTTTCCTGCTCGGACTTTTTTTGTCTGGTAATGTCGATCTCGACCCCACAGCAGATGATATGACCGTCATCACGCCGTCGGAGTCGCGATGAAAAAAGAGCCCAGCGTTGCCGGCCGTCTGGCAGAATGAATCTCGCCTCGCAGTTGAAGTCAGACAAAGCTGTCACACAGTCTGCCTCTTTTGCCGCCAGCATCTGCCTGTCGTCAGGATGTATCTGAGAATATATCAACTGCGAGTCTCTGAAGGCATCTTCTCTGGAAATGCCGTGCAATTTGGAGATTCCAGCACTGATGAAGGTGAATTTTCGACTTTTTCCGTCGATGCCAGTGTCGATCTGATAAACCATGCTGTCAGGCAGACTGTCGCTGATCACCCGCAGTCTGGTTTCGCTTTCGCGCAGCGCGATTATCGTCTGCTTGAGGGTGGTTACATCCTGAACCGTACCGTTCGAAACAAGAGGTTCACCAGTATCGGAAAAGCTGGTTTCACCGAACTCAAAAAGGTATTTTATGCGCCCGTCAGGCATCAGCAGTCGATGTTCGACATGATAGAAAGTCTTGTCACGCAAGGATTTTAAAAAGGCTTCGCCGACTCTTGCTCTGTCTTCCGGGTGAATGATCGAAAGAAAAAACTCATAACTCGCCTCAAACTTTTCCGGAGCAAGCTCAAAAATACGGTATGCCTCATCAGACCACGAAAGTCGCATGGTTTTATGGTCGAGTTCCCAGCTGCCGGTGTGGCTCTGCCGCTGCGACATACGAAAAGAAGCTTCATTCTTGCGCATTCTGGCTTCACATTGTTTGCGTTCGCTGATATCGCGACAGAAACACACCATCTGACCACCAAAAGCCGTCAGAACTGCAACCGCGATTTCGAAATCGACTATACTGCCAGCACGGGTTCGGTGCCGTTTTTCGAATCTGGCATAGCCATTTTTTCTGACAATCGCCATGTTGGCGATAACAGTCGCCCGATCTTCGTCAGCGTCGAGTTCCCAGGCATATTTCTGAAGAAGTTCGTCGCGCGAATAGCCGATCATGTTGCAATATGCTTCGTTGACGGCAACGATTCTGCCGTCAAAATTCATGGCCCAGAAACCATCGAGAGAAATTTCGAGAATCGCCCTCAGGTATTCTTCTGAATCAAACCGGCACTTTTGCCCGGTATTCTCATTTATCTCTTCTTTCATGATTATCCCCAGCCCCGCATACAGCTATATTTTATGCAACCGGCAACGACATTCGGCAGCCTTTGTTATTGTGTTCCCCGTTTTGTGACCGAAAAGACCTTACCGCTGTTCTTTTGCCTGTTTCTGATAAATATTGTAAGCCTTATGGATTTTTTATTCAACTGTCTGAAAATTTTGCGGTAGACAGTTGTCAATAGACACTCTCGGCAAAAAATGTTATTCAATAAAATATAGACAGGACAGGGAGGGAAAGAATGGTTGAAAACGCGACTGGCATTTCTGCGGCCGAACATGGCATGGTACCGCTCAACACCTGGGACAAAATCATCGGGAAAATCATAGAATCAAGACAGGAACCCGATATTGATAAAAAGATCGACATGCTGATCGCAGTGCTGGTAAACATCAGACTGCTCGACAAAGAAGAGAAGATCACCGACAACCGCGATATCAAAGAAAACATCGAGACGATCTATCAGCGACTTTTTGCCGAAACTCTGCGCACGCTCAACACGATGCAGAACCCCACTAATGAATACATTTATTACTGCCGTGAGGTGCTGAAGAAGCTGCCCATCAGGAGCGGCGGCGGCGACCTGATCGGAGACATACGCAGCGCCGCCGAATACTTTGAAGAAGGTCGCAACGGCAGCGATCCGATGATGTCATTTGCCGGCGATCTACGCAAGGAAGTGCACCGCAAGCTTTCACCGCGCATTCTCAGCAAGTATCTCAAGCCATATCTCGAACTGGTGAAAAACGGCAACCCCGAATTGATGACCCTGGCCGGTTATATGGCTCTGGTCGGGCGCTTTGACGCGAAAAAGGAAGACGCGAAGTTCATCGAACTGGCAGAAGAGATGAACGAAAAGCTTTCCTACCTCTGGGATTACGAAAAAGGCGATATCACGGTGGTCAAGGGCAACCTCGAAAAGAACCTCAGCCTTTTTGAACGCTGTTTTCTAAAAAAAGAGATGCAGACCTTCATCGAAATCTGCACTGCAAGTTATATTCAGAACACCAACAACCTTGTCGACTGCCTTAAACGCCTCGCCAGCTTCAAGATGCTGATCAAAAAATCGTATTTTGAAAAACGCATCGAACTTTATGATTTTATCAACCTCGATCTCGACATTGGCCGCCTGGTCTTCATTTTCACCAACGACCTGACAAACAATCATTACGAAACGGTCGCTTACGAAAATATTCGCGAGTGTGTCGGACTGGTGCGCGAATTGATCGGTCTTCTCAACCAGAAAGGCATTATTCCTGAAAAGAACGAAAAACTGCTGAAAGATCTCAGCGAGGTGGCGGCCGGCGAAACGGTTGACATTCTGCGCACCAAGCGCTTGATGCAGAACATCGCGATCGAACTGCAGCAGTTCATGCAGAAGAACATCTATTACCGCCTTGGCCAGATGCTCAACTACGTGCTCGAAGCCTACAAGGTGCCGACATCCAGCCTGTCGCCGATCAAAGACCGCTTTTTCAACAATTTCGTCAGAACCACCGAGTTTCATGCGGTTAACGAATTCATCGAAAAAATCATTATTTTCCTGAATCGTGAACTGGCGACCAAAAATGCCGAAAACAGCCTGTATGGTAAATACCGCGTCGCTGAAATGCCGCCAGTTAATGGCAATTACGATGCTTTTATCGCGACCACCTGGCAATCGACTCCTGATTCGGTGCGGCCTTTTCTCGGCGGCAAAGGCAACGGCATCATCGACATGCACAATCTCGGCGTCAATATTCCGCCCGCGTTCATTCTCGGATTGCCGATCTGCCGCGAGATTTTCAGCGATAACGCCGACCGCGACGGCTTCAGAGCCGCCATTAAAAAATACGTGCAACAGCTTGAGGAAAAAACCGGGCGCAAACTTGGCTGCCCCACCAACCCGTTGCTCGTCTCGGTCAGGTCGGGCACGACCATTTCCCTGCCCGGTTCGATGTGTACAATTCTCAACGTCGGCATTACCCGCGGGATTCTTGAAGCACAGCGCCGCAGCTTCGGTGAAGCCTTCGGCAACAGTATCTATCTGCGCTTTTTGCGCAACACCCTGGTTGCCCTCGAAATCGACATCAAAAAAGAAGAAGCGGCCGGCAGCATCGAAACCGCGATCAGCAATGCCGAAAGCCTTGTCAGAGACAAACTTGGCGACGCATTTCTCACCGACCCGTTCGAACAGCTGGTCAGATGTATCGAGCTGGTTTTTGCGTCAAGCCGCTCACAGAGTGTCAGAGAATACCTCAAGGAACTGTCGATCGAGGTCGTGTATGGCACAGCAGTCACCATTCAGCAGATGGTTTTTGGCAACAAGAATCAAAGCTGTATGAGCGGCGTGCTGTTCACCCGCAACCCGATCAACGGCAACGATGAAATGTTCGGCGAATACCGCGAAATGACCCAGGGCGAAGATGTGGTCATGGGCAACATCATCACCCGCTCGATTGCCGCGATTCCACCGCGCCTCAAAGAGGAACTGACCAGATACAAGAACCTGCTCGAAAATGAGCTGAAGCACGACCTCGACATTGAATTCACCGTTGAAGACGACCGCCTGTATCTGCTGCAGACGCGCCGCGCCAGTATCAGCACCTACGCCAAGCTCGTCGTCGATACCGATATGATGAAAAAGAGCATCATCAGTCTGGATGAGTTCAGAAAACGCATCGAGCGCATGTGCGCCACCAATGCCTTTATCTCGGTGCCACGCGTCGAAGAAGAATTCAGAGAGTGGAAACCGCCGATCAGCGAGGGGGTGCCGATCAATCACGGCATTACCTGGGGCAGTCTGGTATTGACGCCAGAGAAGCTCGAAGAAATCAAGGCAAACCGCGAGAACATCATTTATTTCGCCCAGAATACCAAGCCTTCTGATTTTTACATCATCAACAATTCGCATGGTATCGTCACGATCTTCCCCGGACGCACCTCACATGCGGCAATCACTTCGATTACGCTGAACAAGCCATGTATGGTCGGCTGCGCCAATGCAGTGATCAACCTCGAGCAGAAAACCGTCACCTTCAAGGGCGGCGAGGCTGACATCGTCGTTAAAGAGGGTGAACTCGTCACTCTCGACGCCAACAGCGGCTACCTCTACCGCGGCACTGTGCCGCTGTCGAACAGCTTCATCAGAACCACCAACATTCTCGATGCTGCCAGAAGCGTTAACTCACCAGATGCAGCGGCCGAAAAGGTCGAAAAGATCATTCGCGAGAAAATTGCGATTCTCGAAAAGGAAACCGGCTTCAAAAAGCGCGTCGTCACCAGCGTGCCAGCTGAACAACTGAAGGGACGAAATGTTCTAGTGCGCGTCGACTTCAATGTACCGTTGTCGAAAGGCAGAATCACCGACTCGACGCGTATCGACGCTGCGATGCCGACAGTTCGTTACCTGCTCGAATCGGGTGCCACGCCGATTCTCTGCTCACACCTCGGGGAACCCGACAAACAGGAAAAGAAGGGCAAATCACGCGAGGAAATCTACGCCGAATACAGTCTCAAACCGGTCGCCGAATATTTGCGGCAGCAGTTCGTTGACCTCGTCTTTCACGAAAAGAGCATCGCCTCTTCCGGCGTGCTGATCAAAAAAGAAGATATTGTCAAAAACCGCATCAATATCATCGAAAACCTGCGCTTCGCGATCGGCGAGAAAGAGAACGATGCAGTGTTCTCACGCGGCCTGGCTGGTCTGTCTGATGGAATCTATGTCAATGATGCTTTCGGCACCAGCCACAGAAGCCACGCTTCGATAACCGGCGTAACCAAGCATGTTGCGATGAAACTTGCCGGCATTCTCGTCGAAAAAGAACTGCGTTACCTCGGCAATGCGGTCTCGAACCCGGAACGGCCATTTGTCGGCATTACCGGCGGTTCAAAGATTTCGACGAAGCTTGGCATTATCGAATCGCTGCTGCAGAAGATCGATCTGCTGATCGTTGGTGGTGGCATCGGTTACACGCTGATGAAAGCCACCGGTTTCGACGTGCAGAAATCTCTCGTCGAAGAGTCGATGCTGGAAACAGCAAAAAAACTCATGGACAAATACGGCGACAAGATCATTCTGCCGCGCGATTTCGTCATTACCGATCATTTTGATTTTGCCAACCAGAAAGTCGGCAATCTCGAACGCAACGTCAAAACCATAAAAGAAGGCTGGGAATCTTTCGATGTCGGCAAAGAATCGATAGAACATGCCATCAGCGTGCTCGAAAAAGCGAAAACCGTTCTCTGGAACGGGCCGATCGGCGCCTTTGAGATCAAAGAAGGCTCTGAGGGCACGATCAGACTCGCACACGAACTCGCGCGCATGGCCGAGAACGGCAAAATCGTCATCATCGGCGGCGGCGATTCGGCTTCGGCGGTTAAGATTGCCGGAGTCTCCGACAAGATGACCCACGTGTCGACCGGCGGCGGCGCCAGCCTGGAATTTCTCGAACGCCTGACGCTGCCAGGTGTCTCGGTTCTCGATTCAGAATAAGCTCTTCAGACCGGCTCCGGAAGGATTCTCCGGAGCCGGTTTAATTTCAGAAATCGGCAAAAAGGTCCTGATTGTGGAAAAAACCATTATCTGCTTCTGCAAAAATGTTGATAAAGAGACAATTATCGAGGCCATCAAGGCCGGCGCCAATTCTCTCCAGAAGATCCAGCAGACCACTGGTGCCTGCACCGGCAATCAATGCCTTCAGCTTAATCCGAAGAAAACGTGCTGTTCGGCAGATATTGCTGAGCTGATCAGACAGTATGCAGATTCGAGTCCTGCTTCGAAAAACCATTGTTGTTGCAGGTAAACGATTATTACATTTTGTGGCCGAATGGAATCTTGTATTTACGAAGTTTGCCACGCAATGTGCTTGGATTAAGAGCTAGTATCTCGGCGGCACCACCGGGCCCTTCGATACGGCCTCTGGTCGCATCCAGCACCCGGCACAGATGGTTTTTGACGATGTTTTCCAGGGTATCCATGCGCCTTTCGGGAGATGAAGCAATTGCGGTTTTGCCCGGAAAATAGCTGGCAGGTATTTCTACTGGCTTGCCATTACAGACGATCAGACCGCGCTCGATAACATTTTGCAGTTCTCTGACGTTGCCTGGCCAGTCATATTGCAGCAGGCGGTCAAGAGTTCCGGGAGCCAGACTTTGATTGACCGGCATGTTCAGCTCGCGCGATTTGCGAACCATAAAATATTGCGCCAGCGGCAGAATATCTTCTTTTCTTTGTCTGAGCGGTGGTAATTCAATAGGAAAAATATTGAGCCTGAACCAGAGATCTTCACGAAACCTGCCGGCGCGCACCATTTCAAGAAGATTCCGGTGAGTCGCCGCGATAACCCGCACGTCTATTTTAAGCGTATGTTGCCCACCGACCCTCTCATACTCTTTCTCCTGAAGTACCCTGAGAAGCTTAACCTGCGCTTCCAGGCTCAGCTCACCAATTTCATCAAGAAAAATCGTACCATTGTTGGCACGTTCGAAACGTCCCTTTTTAACCGCAACAGCACCAGTAAAAGCGCCTTTTTCATGGCCAAAAAGTTCGCTGTCAAGAAGAGATTCTGGCATGGCTCCGCACTGCACTCTGACAAACGGGCCATCGCGGCGTGGACTGGTCTGATGTATATTTTTTGCAATCACTTCTTTGCCGGTACCGGTTTCACCAAGCAGCAATACCGGGCTGGAAGTTCTTGAAACAGTCTTGACCATTTCCATCACTCTTTTAAGGCCAAAATCCGCGCCAACGACAAGATCGCCACCAGACCTTTCAAGATCGGTCTTCATGGCCTGATTTTCATCGACCAGGCCCTCTTTGAGCTGCAGCAGTTCGCGATACCTGATTGCATTGCTCATGGCGATGGAAAACGGCTTCATTACTGAGAGCAACAAATCGGCATGGTGCTGCCGATAAACATTTTTCCCCTCTTTGGCAATAACCAGAGAGCAGCCTCGATAGCCGCCGGAGTCAATTTCCATTTTCAGCATCGAGTAGCGTTCGATATTGGCAAAAATCTTGAGCATCGGCGCTGGAAAATTGCCGAAGTTGTCAATGGTAATCGACTTTTTCTGACTCTTCTCAAAAGCTTCCAGTTCGCTGACTTCTTTGCTGTTGAGCCACAATATGGGCTCTCTGATGTCGTCCGGCTCGTTGAGAAGTCGCTGACCATATCTGGATACCGAAAAAACCTTTACTCCGCCGTCGTCAACATCTTCAACCAGAAACATGCCCATCATATCCATGGGAATAAAATCGCACATATAATTAAAAGTCGCTTTAATTGCCTCGTCAACTTCGAGACTGCTATGAATTCTCAAGGCCACTTCACGAAAAAATTCTTCGGTATTACAACTTTTCAAAACATCTCACTCCATATGTGAAATTCACGCCGACTATCATATTAGACACAATCTATCACATTTAGCAGGTAAAATCTGTTAAATAAAACAGATTTTATCAAAGCCCGCGCAAAACATTGATCACCAGTGCAAATCAACGGCAGCAAATATATGGCACGGTTTATGCTATTATGATAGTTGCTTTGTTTCCTGGCAGACAGTTACCCGGGGCCAGAGCGCAATGACAAACTGAAAGTCGGTCTGCCGGCAGTCATCGATCTGTTCAATGTTCTGACTGTTTATCTGAAATAAACCAAATTGATTCAAGGATGGCAAAAGATGCACTCACAATCAGGAAAATCACTATGGATAGCCCTTCTGGCTTTTATCTGCCTTCTCGGGCTCATATCTTTTACCCAGATACAGACTGCCAATGCGGGACTTGATAAGAACAGGGAAGATAAACAACCCCAGGTATCTTCGCCAAACAAGGTGCCGGTTAAATTATCAGAGGTAACCAGAAGGCAGTTCCTCAAGACCATAAACGTGTATGGCAAGGTTGAGTCTTATCAAAGTGCTTTTGTTGCCCCCAAAATTTCTGGAGAGGTCGAGAAACTGTTTGTCGACGAGGGCAGTCGCGTTGAAAAAGGCAAAACCCGCCTGTTCGAAATCGACAACCTCAAACTGCAACAGAAAGTCGATAATGCGCGTCAGAATATTGCAATTGTTCTTGCGGTTGAAAAGGAGCGCAAAGCCTTGCTGCGCAAAGCCCAGATCGATTTTGACAAAAAATCCAAGAGCTACGCACGCTACAAAGCCCTGCTCGAAAAGCAGGCAATCACTCAGGAAAGCTTCGACAACCACGAAGCCGACTATCTTTCGTCAGTCGCTGAAGTAGAGCACAAAAAGGCAATTCTCGAACTCGGTCAGGCTGAGGCAAAGCAGGCAGTCATCAACCTGCAGATGGCAGAAAAAGACCTGGCTGACTCAATTGTAATTGCCCCCATAGACGGCTATATCAGCGAAAAACACATCGAAATCGGCGAAATGGGGCAACCTGGCAAGCCGGCATTTAAAATCGACAATACCGAAAAATTGCAGATAAGCGCTTTTATTCCGGCTGAATACAGTTCAAGCATTGTTCAGGATAAAACCGAAGTCGAATTGACTCTGTATGGCGAGGTTCTTTCTCCAAAGCTGAAAGTAACCTATGTGAGCCCCGTCATCGACACAAAAATGCACATCTTCGAAATCAAGTGTCTGGTCGAAGCTGGCACCCATAATCTCAAGCCCGGGCAATCGCTACAGATGAGACTTCTGGTCAATGAGCAGTCCGCTATAACTGTGCCGACCAGAGCGCTGGTCGAAAGCGCTGACGAATGCGCCATTTTCGCCTGTGAAAACGGTACAGCCCGCAAACTGACTGTAAAAAAGGGCGAAGAATTCGAGGGTTTCACCGAAATTAAAGAACCAGAACTGCTCATTGGCAGCAAAGTCATCACCGAGGGGCAATTCATGCTCAAGGACAATCTACCGGTAACGGTTATCGAATAGGAGCAGACAATGTTTTTAGCCACAGCATCAGTCAAACGCCCCGTTGCCATGTCAGCTCTGCTGATAGGACTCACGCTCCTGGGTATCTATTCTTTTTTCAAGATGGGCCTCGAGCTAATGCCCAAAATCGACATTCCTTACATCACAATAGTCACCGTCTTTCCTGGCGCAAGCCCTGAGCAGATCGAAACCGATATCGCCAAAAGAATCGAAGACCGGATGATGACCCTTGAAGGACTTAAGCACATAAGCTCAACCTGCATGGAAAACGCCTGTCAGACCCTTCTTGAATTCAATCTCGGTACCAATATCGATGTTGCTGCCACAGATGTGCGTGAAAAACTCGATCTGGCAAGAGCCGACATGCCTGAAGACGCCGAAGACCCGAAAGTATTGAAGTTCGACATTAATTCCAAGCCAGTAGCCAATCTGGCGCTTACTGGCCCGACCACAATAGAAGAGCTTTACGATTACGCCGACAACCACCTGAGAGACAAACTTACAGTCGTAGATGGCGTTGCCGACGCAGAATTAATCGGCGGCGCAAAACGCGAAGTTCAAATTCTGATAGACCGCGAAAAGCTTGCTGCCAGAGGATTGTCAACACTCGATGTTGTCCATGCAGTTAATTCAGCCGTCAAAACGATTCCGGTAGGCCGAATAAAAGAACTTGGAACTGAAATCGGAGTCGAGTTCAGCGGCGATGTTTCACACGTAGACGGCCTCAAAGAGCTTGAAATCAGCAACAAAAACGATGGGAAAATCATCTTTCTCAAAGACATTGCTGAAGTAAAAATGGCAGCGGCCGAACTCAGACAGATCGCTTTTTTTGAAAACGAACCATGTATCGCAATTAAAATTATCAAGCGCAGCGATGCAAACGCCGTTACTACCGTAACGAATCTGCAGAATTCCATTGCCAGAATCTCCGCAATTTTGCCGGCCGGCTGGAAGCTGAACTGGGTTTCCGACGACGCCAGATTCATTCAGGCGAACGCCAGCAGTGCCTGGGAAAACATTTTTCAAGGCATTCTCCTGACCGCACTTATTCTCTTTCTGTTTCTTTACAACTTAAAGATCCTGCTGATTGCGGGCATTACCATGCCTCTGAACATCGTTATCGGCTTTTTCTTCATGAAGTCTCTGAATTATACGCTCAACCTGTCGACTCTTATTTCAATAGGTCTTTCGGTTGGTATCCTGGTAACCAATTCGCTGGTCGTATTAGAGGCTATAATGAAAAGGTTCGCCGAAACCGGCGACGCCAGACAAGCAGCAATAGAGGGAACCAGCGCCTCGACAATACCGGTTCTGGCAAGCAGTGGCACCAACATCGTCGTGCTTTTTCCCATCGCCAATATGGGCAGTATGGTTGGCCTGTTTCTGGAACCGCTTGCCACCACAATGCTGATCATGACAGCGGTATCGCTGTTCCTTTCATTCACCATCATCCCGTTACTCAGCTCGATTCTGCTGAAAAAGAATACGAACGAATCAGGACTGCTGAGAAAAATGGAAACAGGCTTCAACGGTTGGTTCAATCGAGTGACACAGCGGTATATGGATATGATAACGATGGCACAGAATAATAAAGTCGCCAGCGCCTTGTTCATAGTTGCATTTGTTGTGCTTATGCTGCATGCACTTTCGCTTGCTCCGCTTATCGGTGGCGGTTTCATGCCTACGGCAGACATGGGCAACGTAACCGTCAAGCTTGAGTTTCCGACCAGCTATGGCCTGGAGCAAACTCGACTGCGCACTCTTGAAGCGGTAAAGATTGCCAGAAGCCTGCCCGACGTTAACTCTGTTCTCAGCGCTGTTGGCAAGGTAGATGGCGGCTTTGGGCGCTCTTCTGAAGGGGTTTATCTTGCAGAAGTAAAGCTCAGAATAGCCGACAAGGACAAACGAAGTATTTCTATCGATGAGTTTCTCGCAAAAATCAAAAAAAGCTTCAGCACTTTTACCGATGCAATAGTTACAATCAGCATTCCGAGCCCGGCAGGTGGCAGCGAGGCTCCATTGCAGGTTGAATACAGCGGCGAAAACCTCAATGTTCTCGATCAAATTGCTACCACCGTAAAGGCTAAAGCCGAAGACATTGCCGGTTTTATTTCTATGGATACTACGGTGCGCAGCGGCAAAAAGAAAATTAAAGTCATTCCGAAGCGCGATGTCCTAAGCGAATCCCAGATGGCTGCGGTAAATCTGGGCACGGCGCTGAGGGGCAATGTTGAAGGCTTAAAGGCAGCAACCTTCAAAAAAGGTGATCGCAACTATGACATTGTCGTTAAATTTGCCGAAAATGATGGTTCTGAGCAGGTTAAAGAATTCAGTTTTGCCGGCAAAGATGGCAAGCAGATCGCCTTAACCAATTTTGGTCAGCTCGAAAAGGTTGTCGCACCAATTCAGATTATCCGCAAAGACAAGCAGCGCATTGCCAAGTTCGAGTCTTACCTGGCAAAAAGTCTGCCAATGGGCAATGCCATGAATTACGTCAGCGAGTTTTCCAGAAAAGTAATGCCGGTCGGCTATGAATTTAAAGCGACGGGCCAGGCCGAAATGATGCATGATGCACAGATGAACCTTGCCGAAGCCGCCGGAATCGCCGTAGTGCTGGTCTTGCTGACTCTTGCGGCAGTAATGGAATCATTCACGATGCCTGCCATTATTCTGCTGTCGATCCCCCCCATGTTGATCGGCATGCTTTGGGCTTTATATCTTACCGGTTATTCCATTTCGATTTTTGTTCTTATGGGTGGCGTCATGCTTATCGGCATCGTTGTTAACAACGCAATCCTGATGCTTGAAGAATACAACAATCTGGCAGCCACCGGAACAATGTCGAAAAAGCAGGCTCTGGTTCAGGCGTGCGGCAGCAGTCTGCGCCCCGTAATCATGATCACTCTGGCTGCGGTTCTTGGCATGCTGCCAATGGCTTTTGGCAGCGGCATCGGCTCAGAACTGCGCACCGACATAGGTATCTCTTCTGCGGGCGGCATTCTTTCTTCAGCAGTCATCTCGATGTTTCTCATACCAATTGTCTTCAGCTTCTTTCTGCGCGACAAAAAAGTCGACCAGACCTGATAGCAACCCGCACAAGGCAATTTTACCAGAGTATCAATTCACCCCGCGGCAAAACGAGGGGTGCTTCTTAGACAGCTTTGTATGCAACAAAATGGCTTCAATAAGGAGAAAAAACATGATCGAATTATGGAAAAAGGGCATTCTCAATGACACCAACCCAGAATCTATAACCAGAGAGAAAATCGAAAAAATCAGCAAAGATCTTGTTAAACAGGGATGTTTATCAGAGCAGGAAGGAAACGAGATTATCCATTCGCTGAACGAATTGATCGAGCTGATCGAGCGTGAAAAAAACCTGGAATTGAAAATAGAGCCTGCAATCTTCAAAGTCCTCACCAAATTCGATGTTGCAAGAAAAGAAGATATAAGAAAGCTTGAAAAAAGAATTGCAGCACTGGAAAAAGAAAAAATCACCAATTTTGCCAGAATGAACGCAAACGAAATCTGATTGGCAGGACTTGAAATATATTTTCAGAGCAACCACACCAGGAGGAATTATCAAGTGAACAGCTATGTTAAAAGAATGAAAAAAATTGTGGCAAACACTTTGCGGGTCGATGAAAAGCAGGTCACAATCGAAACAGACCTGAGAGAACTCGGCGCCGACAGCCTCGATATCGCAGAGCTTTTAATGGAATTCGAAGAGCATTTTGAAATATCAATTCCAAACGAAGATACTGCTGAGTTTTTGTCGCTTAAGACAGCGGTTGATTACATTACAGCAAAAAAAGCTGAGCATTCTAAAGGAACATACGGTAGCTGAAACAACTCAAATAGTTTTTGCATAACAATTCTCACCTCTTGGCCAAAATGGAATGCATCTTCCCATGATAAGAGAGGTGCCGTGCATATCTTAATCAACGGAAGTTCAGACCATGAAAACAATATCATCACTTACAGCCCGAATTCTAATAGTAACCTTATCAGTCATTTTTGCAGCTTCAACAGTACAGGCAGATACTCTTGCCAGTCTGATCGACAAGGCACTCGAGCGAAATATCAGTCTGCAGATTTCTGATCTTGAGATCGAGCGAAGCTTCATTGATCAGAAAACATCTGATAATGCACTGATTCCTGATGTAAATTTTATTATCAACAGAACCAGCAAAGATTTCAAAGACGATTACCAGAAAAAAAGCCCGACCAGCATCGATAAAATGATGACTTACTCGCTCAAGCTCACCCAGAGTTACCCTGGGCTGGGCAGAATTCCTGCCATACAAAAAGAAATCACGCGACTGAAAACCGACATCAAAAAAACATACAAAGACAACCAGAAAGTTGACGTGCTGCGCAGACTGACCCGCATCTATTTCAAACTGGTTCGCGATCAGGAACTTATTAAAATTCACGAAACCGACCTGATACTGATCGCCGCCCTGATGAAGGTTGCCAGGCTCAACGAAGAACTCGGGCTGGTATTGCATAATGATGTTCTGAGAATAGAGGTTGAACAGCTTAACTCGAATACCGAGCTGATAAAAACCAAAAACAGTTTCGAAAACCTCAGATATGATCTGGCAAATATTCTTGATGTTCAAAATCCTGCAGCAATAGAACTCGAACTGGCGAGAAGTCTCAAATTCCAGACCGGCAGCTATACCAGTGAGATACTTCTGCCCGAGTTGTTCAAGATAGACAACGATATCAACATTGCCAGAACCGACCGGACCATTCTGCAAAAAACAGTACAGGCGGCGCGAAGCGCTCATCTACCAACACTGAGTCTCGATGCTTCCTGCAACTATGGTCGTGAAGTTGGCCCAATAGAAGGCACCAAAGACTTTGCTGCAACTTTCATTCTGACAACACCGGTTTACAATGGCAACGACATCGAAAATGCCGTGCGCACGGCACAAAAGGCCGAAGAAATCGTCAGATTGAGAGTCCGCGACATTTCAAACAATAAAAAGGCAATCCTGGAAAAGGCCGTTGCCGATTATAACGAGGCTCTTTCCCGTATCAGCTTTGCCGAGAAAATGGCCGAACAAAGCTATGAAAATATGCGCATCGTTTTTACACGTTATCAGGAAGGTGCATCTTCGATCGTCGAGCTTATCGATGCGCAGCGACTGCTCACGAATTCTTCCCAGACCGCTGTCAAAGCCTATTACGACGAGCGCGAACGGCTTGTCGAAATACTTCTGCTGCTGCACAAATTTGATGAACTCTACCTTACTGACCAGAACCCTTCGATTCTCAATACCGATTTTCTTATGCAGGCTCTAAAACTTGGAGAAAAGTCGCAAGAAACTCGCTGATAGAAAAGAGAGAGGCCCCATTTTCATCAATATTTCCTGCTTTTAGTTGCCTGGTTTCACCAAAAGCTGCCCTGCACTTGGCCTGTATTAGATTACAGAGACCTGTGATGGTGCCCAACATGCATTCGAAAAAACGACTTCTCCCGGTTATCACATTTATCAGTATTTTTTTTACATTCGCTCCAACTATGGCTGGGGCAAAAACGCCGGTTATTGGCCTTGCTTTAAGCGGAGGCGGAGTCAAAGGTTTTGCCCATATCGGCGTTTTAAAAGCAATTGAAAAAGCCGGCATCAAAATCGATCTTGTCTGCGGAACAAGTATGGGCTCAATTATTGGAGCCTTATATGCTTCTGGCTATTCACCGGAACAGATTGAGAATCTTGTTGCAGAAGAAGACTGGGCGAAAATCATGAATGACCATGTTTTTCGCCGACGTCTAGACCACTTTGAGAAAAAAAATGACGGACAGTATTCTTTTAGAATTCAGGGAAAAATGACTGAAGCGGGATTGATCAAAGGTCAGAGAATCACAGATCTTCTCTGCCGGTGGTTTTCACCGGTACACGAATGTGAGGATTTTTTTCAGCTGCGGATTCCTTTTTCCTGTATCGCAACCGATCTTGAAACTGGCAAACCCGTGAAGCTGAGTAAAGGGTTTCTTCCAGAAGCCTTAAGAGCAAGCATTTCATATCCTTTTGCTTTTACCCCTGTTAAACTGGATGGGAAACTTCTTGGAGATGGAGGAATTGCACGCAACCTTCCTGTTTCCGATTTAAAGGAAGCCGGAGCAGACATAATAATTGCAGTAAATGTCGGCTCCTCACTTTATACCAAGGAACAGATCAATTCGATTCCCAGAATTTTAGAGCAATGCATTTCATTCTTTGGCGAGCAGGATCTGGAAAAACAAAAGACACTATGCGACATCCTTATAGAGCCTGATGTAAAAGGTTATTCAACTTTTTCATTCGACAGTATTCAGGCAATCATAGCTATTGGCGAACAAGCAGGGAAAAGAAACATGTCGCAGCTTAAAAAAATCGGAAAAAAGCATGCAGACATACAGAACATCAAAGCATTCCTTCCTGATCTTGACCGCCATAGTAGAATATTATTCAAAGAAATTAAAATTTCAGGATTAAGCCAGACTCGTCAGAACTTTGTTTTCGATCGTATTGGAGGCAGGAAATTTCGCAGTCTCAACCTAGACGAGATTCAGAATCTTTCGCAGAAAATTCTTGGAACTGGTTTGGCAAGCCTTATCAGCTATAAAATTTCTTCAATTCCTGAAGGCAAAATCCTCACTTTCGTTGTAAAAGAGACCGAACAGTTTGAAAGCAATTTTGGTCTGCGCTACGATGTCGACAGGGGAACTGCTATAAAAACCAGTTTTCTGATGAAAGATCGCTTTCTGGTCGGCGGCAGATCGAGTATTGAGAGCGTAATCTCACAACGCCCCAGGTTTCTTTTCAGAGAATATGTTCACGAGTTCAAAGATATTGGACTGGGAGCAGAGCTTGAGCTGGGCTATCAGAAAAATCAGGTTTCCACAAATTATGATTTTACCAATCAGCTGAAGTATATCAGCTCCGTTTTTTCCGGCAGTTTTTCGCTGAACAAAAAGGTTTCTGAATCAGGACAAATCGGTTTTGGTGCCCAGAAAAAGATCGGTTTTGCTAAATACCGGCATACCCCTGCCGGAATAAATGAGCATGACTACGAATATTCGTCTGTTTTCAGCTTCTTTTCTTCAGATACTCTGGACGACCCATTTTTCCCAAGTTCCGGCAGTCTTATGCAGGTCAATCTGAGTAAATTCATGAATCTTGGTCACTTCAGCAACGAGCGCAAAATAGAAGAATCAAATAAGTTTTCAGTGAATCTTTTGTCATATACCCCTCTTTCTTCAAAAACAACGGCTGGCATTATTTTTTTTGCCGGCACAATTACGGGAAACTCGCTTCCCGGCGACGAACTATTCTATCTTGGCGGCAAGAGAGTAGTTGATGGAACAAGCACCAATTTTGCGGGCTTAAGATACCAGAAGCTTTCAGGAAAAAATATTTTGCAAACAGGTGCAGAATTAAGATTTACCCTGAAAAACGACCACTATATTCTGGGGCGGTGGAATACCGGAAAACTTTCTGAATCCAGCAATGATCTATTTTCAAGCAAATATATCAGCGGCGGTGAATTTGCATATTCTCTTGGAACGCCTCTTGGTGCCATAGAAGTATCGCTCGGCTCAAATGACTTCGATCATAATCTTCATCTGCAGGCAAGCCTTGGAAACTCTTTCTGAAACTTTCAAACAGATGCGCCCGCCTTATAAAAAAACATGTGTTCCCGGAGAATTCTCCGGAGACGGTTTAATTTCAGAAATTTTCAAAAAGGTCCTGATTGTAGAAAAAATCAGAATCTGCTTCTGCAAAAATATTGCTAAATAGATAATTATCGAAGTTCTAAAGGTTGTAGCCGATTTCTCTCAAGAAAGTCCAGCAAGACACCGGTGAATTTACCGGCGGGCAATGTCTTTCAATTCAGGGCAGAGAAAGCATGCTGTTCAGCAGATATTACAGAACTGATCAGACAATATTCAAGCAGGCCGCCGTCTTAGAAAACCCATAGCTACTGTTTTTAAGCTCAAATAAACAACTTTTTTTGAACTCTTCAGCCCCCCACCAGCCAAACAGACACCTGGCAAAACGACCAAATATCTATATTGACATCGGAAACATATTTGGCTATATTGCCAAATAACCAGACTATATTGAGGTGGTTTGTGAACCAGCAACAGCGGCATCTGATCGAAGCCAAAACCGTAGTATTAAAGGCTCTTGCTCACCCGACCCGGCTCTACATCATAGAAGAACTCGCACAGGGTGAAAAGTGCGTCTGCGAATTTGTCGACGCGGTAAAAGCCGATTTTTCGACAATTTCAAAGCACCTTCTGGTTTTAAAAAATGCCGGCCTCGTCGAAGACGATAAACGCGGGCAGCAGGTTTTCTATCGCCTGCGTATGCGTTGCCTGCCAAGTTTTATCAACTGTATCGGAGTGGCCGTCGCTGCCGATGCCAGAATGAAAGCCATGCAGATAAACCCTGATCTATTCGAAGCCCAAAAAGCAGCGGAGGCAAATGAATGAACTACTGGAAGCAGGAATGGAAAAGCCTTTTAACGATAGCCGTCGTTTTTCTCATCTGTTACTATCTGCCGGTCGGCACGCCACGCTTTGACAACGCGATTCTTGAAGCTTTTCACCTGGTAAAATGGTATGCGCAGGAACACGTATTGCTCTGTCTGATCCCGGCCTTCTTCATCGCCGGCGCCATCGGCGTTTTCGTCAGCCAGGCCTCGGTCATGAAATATCTTGGCGCCAAGGCCAACAAGGTGCTTGCCTACGGCGTCGCTGCCGTTTCGGGCACAATTCTGGCAGTATGCTCATGCACAATCCTGCCGCTTTTTGCCGGCATTTACCGCATGGGTGCCGGTCTTGGCCCGGCCTGCGCCTTTCTTTATTCAGGTCCCGCCATCAACGTGCTCGCCATCGTTCTGACCGCCCGCATTCTCGGCCCTGAACTGGGCATGGCCCGTGCGTTTGGAGCTGTTTTTCTCAGTGTTTTCATCGGTTATTCCATGCACCTGCTGTTCCGCAAAGAAGAGGAAGCCAAGGCCGCAGCTCAGATGCTGATGCCCGAACACGAAGTCAAAAGGACTCTCTGGCAGGATTCGCTTTATTTTGCTTCGATGGTCTTTATTCTGGTTTTTGCCAACTGGGGCAGGCCACAGGCTGAAACCGGTCTTTGGGCCAATATTTATGAACAAAAATGGGTTTTGACCTCAATATCAGGCTTTGCTCTCGGCATCATGCTGGTGGGCTGGTTCGGTCTGAAAGCCTGGAAAGCCGTATTTACCGGCGTTGCCGTTGCCACTGCCGCTTATGTGGTTCCAGAAACACCGCTTGTCGCTTTCACCATCGGCACTCTCGGTCTGACCATATTCACCAGCACCGATGAAGGTGAGCTTGGCGAGTGGTTCAGCTCATCTTACAGCTTTGCAAAGCAGATTCTGCCGCTACTGCTCGCCGGCGTCCTCGTTGCCGGTGTTCTGCTCGGTCGCGTCGGCTACGAAGGGCTGATTCCCTCAGAATGGATCAGTGCGGCAGTTGGCGGCAACTCGATCATGGCCAACTTTCTTGCGTCGTTTGTCGGTGCTTTCATGTATTTTGCGACGCTCACAGAAGTGCCGATCCTTCAAGGCCTTATTGGCAGCGGCATGGGAAAAGGCCCGGCCTTAGCTCTGCTGCTGGCCGGCCCGGCGCTGAGCCTGCCGAACATGCTGGTTATCCGCAGCGTTCTCGGCACCAAAAAAACCGTTGCCTTTGTTTCTCTGGTTATAGTCTTTTCAACCCTGTTCGGCGTATTGTTTGGAACATTTTTCAGTTAATGGAGGTCTTGTAATAATGAAAATTCAGATTCTCGGAACCGGATGCCCGAAGTGCCAGAAGCTTGCCGCAGACACTGAAAAGGCCGCAAAAGAGCTTGGCCTGAACTATGAACTCGTCAAAATCACTGATATCAACGAAATCATGAGCTTTGGCGTCATGATGACCCCGGCTCTCGCGGTTGACGGCAAAGTCAAGTTTTCCGGCAAAGCTCCCGGAGTTGAGGAGCTTAAAGGTTATCTGAAATGAAACACAGAATCACCTTCCTCGCTTTTATTGCCATCGCTGCCTGCAGCACTGCTCTTTTTGCGCAACAGACAGCCGTTGAACCGACGCAAAAAAGCCAGACGACAGGTGCAGGCATTTCATCAGCCACAGTCGAACCGGTCATCAATACGACAGCCTCAGCGACAATAGGACAACAGCTGCCTCGCATAATCGACTTCGGCTCAAAACAGTGCAAAGCCTGCAAAGCCATGGAACCGGTTCTTGAAAGTCTTGCCAGAAATCATGCCGATAAATTCAAGACCGATTTTGTCGATGTCTGGGTGCCGGAAAATCAGACTTTTGCAAAGAGCTACGAAATAAGCTCGATACCGACACAGGTATTTCTAAATGCTGAAGGCAAAGAAGTCTATCGCAACACCGGTTTTATTTCTGAAGAAGATATAATTGCAAAGTTCACAGAACTGGGTCTGATCTCAGCCGAACAAGGCACATCTGAAGAAGTTTTATCTGCCAGTGAAACCGCAAAAACATCTGCCCCTGCTGATGAATCAACTGCCCCAAAAGAAGCAGCCGGAGAATAATTCCATGCAGCTCAGCGAAAGCCACAAGAAACTGATTACCAATCTGCTTCTGGCCTTTGTGCTGGTTTCGATCGGTTTTTCTCTGGGCAGACACAGTGTGGTTTCGCGAACCGTCAACGGCGAAATGCCTGCCGCCAGCAATGGCAGCATGGCTTCGCCCGAACGGCTGGTGAAGATTTTTTACATGCATGCAACTTTCCGTTGCGTGACCTGTAATAGTATTGAAAGTCGGGCAAGAGAACTGGTCGAACGTGATTTTTCTCAAGCCTGGAACCAGAAAAAAATCCTCTGGGAAGATATTAATTTTCAGGAAAACGAAGCACTGGCGAAAAAATTTGACGTTGCTGCCAGTTGTATAGTCGTTACCCTGATGCAGGGCAATGAGATAATTGAATTCAAGCGGCTCGACGAAGTCTGGCCGCTGCTTGAAAAGCCGGCAGAATTCGATGTCTATGTTGCCGATGCAGTCAGAAACGCCCTTGAAAAAACAGGTGGAAAAGGCAAATGACCTGGGTCAGCATAACTACTGCCGCATGGCTTGGCATTTTAACCGCCATCAGCCCCTGCCCCCTGGCTTCAAATGTTGCGGCGATTTCTTTTATCGGTCGTCAGTTTCACAGCAAAACGGCCATCCTTTTTTCAGGGCTTCTTTACACCAGTGGTCGCACCCTCACCTATCTGGCTCTGGGCGCCATACTCTCATCCGGAGCACTTGCCAGCGGTGAACTTTCCAGATTCCTGCAGAAGTATCTCAATGAGATTCTCGGGCCACTGCTTATTCTACTGGGCATGATACTGCTGGGCCTGATCGGTTCCGGCATCAGCGTTCAGATGGCTGGCGAAGGAATTCAACAGAAAGCTTCGCAGCATGGCGCTCTCTATGCATTTCCGCTCGGGATCATGTTTGCGCTTTCTTTCTGCCCGGTTTCAGCCGGTCTGTTCTTTGGCGCCCTGATTCCGCTTGCCGTTAACAACAATTCAGTTCTTTTTCTGCCGGCATTATATGGCATTGGCACCGCAATTCCGGTCGTGATTTTTGCCTTTCTCATCGCCTTCAGCAGCAAATGGCTCGGCAAAGCCTTCAACAGTCTGAATAAGATCGAGTTTTATGTAAGAAATGCCACCGGCATTATTTTTATCATCGCCGGTTTTTATTATGCCCTCACCCATATTTACGGCATAAAATTTTACTGAAACGCCGGCCGTTACAGGAACAATAATAAGGTTTGAAAAAGACGAAAAACCGATTAAACTTAAAGACGAAGCTTAGTTCATACGCCTGGCAAAAACAAGAAATCAGGCGGTCAGGAATGGCTGTTCATCGAAGTGAGATTAAAGCAGGCCAGCTTCACAGATAAAATACTGGAGTTTTTGAGGAGAAGGGTTCCAATGGCTCATCACACCGTAAAAGCCGGTTTTGCAGCATTGGTAGACAGATTGAACCTCTACCCGCAGGGTGCTCATGAATCTGATCTGCTCTACAAAATCCTGCAGATCCTTTTCAAGGAAAAAGAAGCCAGCCTGGTAGCCGCCCTGCCGATAAAGCCATTCACAGTCAAAAAAGCTGGATTAATCTGGGGAATGTCGGAAGTGAAAGCCAGAAATATTCTGGAAAGCCTTGCCGACAAGGGCTTGCTGGTCGACATGGCACATGGCAAAGACACCCTCTACGCACTTCCCCCGCCCATGGCCGGATTTTTTGAATTTTCTCTGATGCGTGTCCGGTCAGATATTGACCAGAAGGCTCTGAGTGAGCTGTTTTTTCAGTATCTGAACGTTGAAGAAGACTTCATCAAAGAGCTTTTCACCGAAGGCGAAACACAACTGGGGCGGGTCTTTGTTAACGAACAGGCTGTCTCACAAAAGAGCAACCTGATGGTTCTCGATTACGAAAAGGCCTCAGAAGTAATTGAAACTGCTTCGGCACTGGCAGTCGGCATGTGCTATTGCCGGCACAAAATGTTGCATCTGGACCGGGCCTGTTCTGCGCCAATGGATATATGCATGACGTTCAATACGGCTGCCGAATCGTTGATTCGGCATGGCAATGCGAGAAAAATAAGCAGAAAAGAGTGTTTTGCTCTTCTTCAACAAGCCTACGACAACAATCTGGTTCAATTCGGCGAGAATGTCAGGGAAAAGGTAAATTTTATCTGTAATTGCTGCGGCTGTTGCTGTGAAGCCCTGCTGGCAGCCAAAAGGTTTGCCATTCTTCATCCGGTTCACACAACCAATTTTCTGCCTGAAATTATCAAAGACAAATGCGTCGGCTGCGGCAAGTGCGCCAGTGTCTGCCCGGTTGAATGCATCAGCATGGTATCTGCTGACGATCCTGAGGCGCCGCTGCGGAAAGTCGCCCGGATTAATGTTGAGACATGCCTTGGTTGCGGTCTTTGCTTTAAAAACAGGTCGCATGACTGCATCGACCTGAAAGCCAGAGATAAAAGAGTTATTACCCCGGTCAATGGCACGCATTTGAGAGTTTTAATGGCTATCGAGAGAGGCAAATTGCAGAATTTCATCTTTGACAATCGTGTGTTATGGCACCATAGAGCTCTCGCTGCCGTTCTGGGTGCAATTCTCAGCCTGCCGCCGGTCAAGCAGATTCTGGCGAACAAGCAGATTAAATCTAGATATCTGGCATTTCTCTCAGAGCGCTTCGAAAAACAATATTACCGCTGATAATCTGGCGATGCAGAGATGATGGCCCTGAAACAACAATAAACTGTAGAAATATTCAAAAATCGGCAGATCGCCTCGACTTTTCTGACAATTCGGAATCCGGAGTCTGGCAGCAGTCAAAACTGCTCGTTCAATGCGGCTTTCATCAAAATGTTTCATCTTTAATTAAAGCAGCCATTTTTAGCGATTTATCTGCTATAATTTGCGTTAGAATTATTTCAGGAGTAAGTTTTGCAGTTTTTTCGCCGCTGGTGCCAACTTCTTGCTTCACTGCTGCTTTTTGTTGCAGTGGCAACGCTGCTGCAGGGCGTTGGACACGAATTTTTTCATGAGGCGGGAAATCCGCATTCTCATAATGACGACGCAGCGTTTGCCTGTGGCTGCCATGCGGAAGACTGCCATTCAGACCATCACGCCTGTTCAAGTCTCTCATGCAGCCAGGGTGCCACTTTTATCAGCGCTGCCGGCTTCAATTTTCTTCACATCGCCACAATCGAATTTTTCAGGCCGGAGAGAAGCACATTCGCTCTGCCTCTTGTAACAGAAGACTTTTTCAAACCTCCGATCAACCTCGCCTGCTGACTCAGAAACATTTTTAACTGAAAAGCAAAGCGGAGGTATTTATGCGCGTTTTTCTGCGCTGTTTCGTTCTTATTCTCATTCTACAGGTTATTTCTTCGGCATGTCAGGCGCTTACTCTCTCTGAAGCGCTCGATACGGCCGAGCAACACCCATCTCTTAAACTGCACGGGCTCAACATCATCGCCCGTGAACTTGAAACTGTCGACGCATCGGCAAAGAGCCCAAACAGTCTCGCTATTTCGACCGAGAATTTTGGCGGTAAATCAGGTTTTGACGGGCTCGAAACCACGATTGAATTTTCTGTGCCGCTTCAGAACACCCGCATTGTCAGGGCAAAAAAAGCTCTGGCAGAAGCGCAGGCCGGCCTCAGTCACCTCGAAAAGGGCGCCACCCGCTGGCTGATAATGAGCCAGGTTGCGCGGGCCTTTCACCGGGCGCTGGTCATGACCAGTCTGGTTGACGAAGCCCGTGAAAACATCGAAAATGCCAGGAAACTTCTCGATGCCGCCAAAATCATGCATGAATCTGGCTCGGTTGCCGAACAGGAAGTTTTTCAGGCCGAACTGGTCCTTCAGCAAAGCGAGCTCGAGCAACAGAAACTACAGGGCGATCTCGAAGATGCAAAAGCAGAGCTGACGACTGCCATGGGCCTCGCAACCATTGAAGATTTTGCAGTGGTGGGTTCCATCACCACCGAGCTCGAAATTCCTGATTTTGAAACCCTGCACGGCATAATCGCCAGTTCACACCCTGACCTGGCACTGCGCGAAAATGAAAAAACCAGAACTCAGGCTCGTCTGAATCTTCTGCGTGCCGAAAGCCAACCACGTTGGAGTCTGACCGCCGGGGCAAAACATTTCCGCGAAACCGGTTCCAATGATTTTCTGATCGGCATTTCTGCCGAACTGCCGGGCTCACGAACCACCCGCGGCGAAAGGGCCGCGCTGAAAAAAGATGCCGAACGGCTTGAGCTTGAGAAAGCCGATCGGCTGAGAGAACTGAGCCTGAGCCTGCAAAGCGAAGTGCAGCATTTCAGGCGTCTACAAAGCCAGGCCGGCAGGCTGCGCGATCAGATCGTTCCCGGGGCACTGCATCTGTTCGAACTGTCACTGGCTGGCTATCAGCTTGGCAAGACAGACCAGATCGTCGTTTTACAGGCACAAAAGGAATATCTCAATCAGAAGCAGAGCTATCTGCAGAAGCTTGACGAACTTTACATGTCTGCCGCCGCCATCGAGAATCTGACCGGTTTTCAGAGGCGTTCCACTGCCTCTGAAAGCAAATGAATGTTAAAGCAGGAAACACCATCATGAAAAAAATACATTTCAGTCTGATAATTGTTCTCATCGCTTCTGTCGCCATGATCTTCGCTCCGACCAGACGGCTTCTCAGTCAGTCGCATGACCACAAACCCGGCGAAGTCTGCAGCCAGGGACAGGGCGCTGCCGCCACCCCGAAACCTGAACCGGCCGCCGATCCACACGCCGGGCACAACCATGCCGAACATGACGAAAATGATGATCATGAGCAGCCTGCTGCCGTAGACCCGCACGCCGGGCATAATCACGCTGAACATGACGATCACGGAGACAATGAACAGCCGGCAGTCGCAGACCCGCATGCCGGTCATGACCACAGTGCTCACTCTGATTATTCCGGCATGCCCATCGAAGAACTTTATAAACCAGAATGTGAACACAAAATCAAAATGATTGACTGTGATGAATGCCGTTACGAGCTGGGCGCCGTCAAAATGACCGAGCAACTGAAAAAAATGATTAAAACCAGCGAGCTCGCAACCACAGCCGAAAAATACGAAGTTGCCTTCAAAGGCGAACTCGAAAATGACAATCAGCTGTTTCGCTCGGTTTCAAGTCTGGTTCCGGGCGTAATTGTCGCAATGCCGGTCAGAAAAGGCGAAATCGTCGAACAGGGCCAGGTGCTTGCTGAAATCGAGAGCCCCGAGCTTTCACATACTGCTCTCGACCTGCAGAAACTTATTGCTGAACTCGCTCTTGCAGAAAAGAAGCTTGCCAGAGAAGAAATGCTCAACGAGAAAAAAATCGGCGCCCTGCAGGCGGTTCAGGAAGCCAAAGCCGCCCGGGATCTGCTCACAATTGAGATTAAATGCAGTAAAGAACGCCTGAAACTCTCCGGATTCAGCGACAGCGAAATCAAAGCCGTTTCTGCCGGTGGCAACAGCCAGTTGTTCAAAGGCAGACTCAAAATTGTATCACCGATCAGAGGCCGGGTTCTGACTTTGCACGCCAACATCGGCGGCATGGTCAGTGAACGCCAGGCACTCGTCGATGTTGTCGACATTTCGCAACTGCGTGCCATTGGCCAGATCAAAGAAACCGATCTGCCAGCTATCGTCAGGGCCCTTAAAAAGGGCGCTATCAACGGCTACATCACGACCCAGGCTTACCCAGGCTTTCAGTTCCCAGTGCAGGCGTTGTCGACCGACGCGGGTCTTAAAGCCGAAACCCGCATGCTAGAAGTTCAGCTCGCAGTGAAAAACCCCGACGAACTGCTGCGCCCCGGCATGTTTATCGAAGGCACCCTGCAGATTGGCGAAGGGGCTGCCAAACCGTCACTGCCCGCCACCGCGATTCTTGAAGATGAAGGAAAACAGTTCGTCTTCATCAAACATCAGGATTCAATGCTGTTCCGCCGCAATATCACCATTGACAGCCAGCAGGGCGACACTGTTTTCATCGGCTCAGGGATTAAAGCCGGTGATGAAGTGGTCGTCGAAGGCTCATTTCTTCTCAAATCCGACATTCTCCGCGGCAAAATGGGTGCCGGCTGCGCTCATTAAGGAGAAAAAGCCATGAACCGACTATTCAATTTTCTGCTGACGCAGCGTTTTTTCATCTTTCTTCTGACTTTCGTTCTCATCGTCACCGGCCTGGTTTCGTGGAATCGCCTGCCAATCGACGCGTTTCCCGATGTGACCAACGTGCAGGTAATGATTCTTACAAAAGTTCCCGGGTTCACCTCCATGGATGTCGAACAGCGGGTGACGTTTCCGATCGAACAGCACATGGGCGGTCTGCCGCAGGTAAAGCAGGTCCGCTCCGTTTCAAAATCCGAAATTTCTCAGGTTGTCGTCATCTTCGAAGACGACGTCGATATCTACTTTGCCAGACAGCAGGTTTTCGAAAGACTCGCCGAAGCGAGAGAATCACTGCCCGAAGGCTCTGAACCCGAAATGACCCCGATCAGCACTGGTCTGGGCGAAGTGTTTCAATACACTCTCGACAGCGATAAACTGGGCCCGACCGAACTGCGCACCCTGCAGGACTGGGTAGTGGCACCACAGCTGCGCTCGATTCCGGGGGTCACCGAGATCAACAGTTTCGGCGGCTTCGTTAAACAGTATCATGTTCTCGTAAAGCCAACTGCTCTGGAGAAATATAACATTACCCTCCGGGATGTAATTGAAGTTATCGAGGCCAACAATGCCAATGCCGGCGGTTCATATATCGTCAAGGACTGGCAGCAGACCTTTATCAGGTCACTCGGACTGCTGCAAAGCACTGAAGATATAGGTAACATCGTCGTCAAAACCAGCAACGGCATACCGATTCTGCTCAAAGATATCGCCGAGATTGCCCCAGGGACACAAACCCGCCAGGGTGGCGTCACCCGTGATGACAAGGGGGAAGTGGTCGCCGGCATGGTCATCATGCTGCAGGGCGCCAATTCAAAAACCGTCGTCGAGCAGATAAAGCGAAAAATTCCGCAGATTCAGAAGTCGCTGCCCGAAGGCGTCAAACTCAACACCTTCTACGACAGAACCTCATTGATTCAGGCCTGCATTGCAACGGTCATCGATGCAATCACCGAAGGCGGCATCTGCGTAATTTTCGTGCTGTTTCTGTTTCTGGCCGAATTGAGAACGGCATTTGTCGTATTGTTTTCGATTCCGCTGACCTTTCTCGTCAGCTTCATCATCATGGACTTCGCCGGCATGTCTTCGAATCTGATGAGCCTCGGCGGCCTGGCTTTTTCAGTCGGCATGGTCGTCGACGCCACCATCGTCGTGGCCGAAAACGCCAGACGGCACCTGGCAGAGGCAAAGCCTGAAGAAAAAAGAATTCGTGTAATCACTCAGGCTATTCAGGAGGTAGTTCGTCCCGTATCCTTCTCGATCCTGATTGTGGCACTCATCCTTATTCCATTGTTCACACTGCAGGGCATGGAAGGCAAGATGTTCATCCCGCTGGCCCAGACCATGCTTATTTCGATGCTGGTATCATTGCTGATCGCGATGATAGTCATTCCGTCTGTCTGTGAAAGCCTTCTGCCCGGCGGAAAAGAGTATGAATTCCCGTTTGTCGCATGGTTTCACAGACTCTACTGCAAGGTTCTGGCAATTTTTCTTAAATTTAAATGGGCCGCAATTTCTGTCTCTTTTGCCGGACTGATATTTACCGTAATGCTGGCCACCGGGCTTGGTACCGACTTCATGCCCGAACTTGACGAAGGTGCCATAGCCATCAACAGTGTCAGACTGCCAAACGCCTCTCTGGCCGGTTCGGTCAAAGTTGCCGATGAAATTGACCGGCTGCTCATGAAGATTCCGGAAGTTGAAACGGTGGTTGCGAAAACCGGGCGGGCCGAAATATCTGAAGATCCGATGGGCCCCGAACAGACTGACTTCGTCATCATCCTCAAATCCCGCGAAGTCTTTCCGCAGAGACGCAGCAAAAAGGAAGTCATCGAAAACATCAAAACCGTTCTCGCTGAGGTTCCGGGTCTGCGTCACTCCTTCTCTCAACCAATCGCTTTACGTGTCAATGAGCTGATTTCCGGTATCAAAAGCGACGTCGCGGTGAAAGTTTTTGGCGATGATCTCGACAAACTCGCTGAAATCGCCAAAGAAGTGGCCGCGGTTCTCGCCGGTATTCCGGGCGCTGATGACACCAAATCGGCGCAGCTTTCCGGTATGCACCAGCTCGATCTCGAAATTGACCGGGCCACCGCCTCACGCTATGGCCTTAATTCATCAGAGGTTAACGAGCTGATCGAAACGGCAGTCGGCGGCCGCATCGTCACAACCATCATCGAAGGTCAGCGCCGCTTCGCTCTGCAGATACGCTACCCGGAAAGCCTGCGAAAAAACGAAAACGACATCATGAATCTCAAAATCAGGACGCCTGAGGGCCAGCTGATCGCTCTAAGCCAGATTGCCAGTCTCAAGCCGGTCGAAATACCAATCGAAATCAAGCGCGAAAATGGCATTCGCAGTCTGGTCGTCGAAACCAACGTCAGAAATCGCGATCTCGGCGGTTTCATTGCCGACCTGCAGGAACGCCTCGCCCCGCTCGAAAAGAAACTGCCAACCGGTTACTTTCTCTCACTCGGCGGGCAGTTCGAAAATCAGCAGCGGGCAATGCAGCGTCTGGGCCTGGTAGTACCGATCGTGCTGCTGATGATCATGATTCTTCTGGTCATTGCTCTCGGAAAGCTTCGCGACGCGGTTCTCGTCATTGCAATTCTGCCGTTCGCTCTCGTCGGTGGGGTAATTGCGCTGTGGCTCTGGAAAATGACCTTCTCAGTTTCGGCTGCCATCGCCTTTATCGTTCTGCTTGGCGTCGCAGTACAGAACGGGGTATTGCTGATATCATTTCTGCGCCAGCTTCTTGAAGAAGGTGTGCCGCTGCACGATGCCATCAAACAGGCATGCGATCTGAGGTATCGCGCCATCATGATGACAACGCTGACATCTTTCATCGGCCATGTGCCAATGCTGCTCTCTGATGGTTCAGGTGCTGACATTCAGAAGCCGCTGGCACTGGTGGTTAATGGTGGACTGGTCAGCTCGACACTTCTGACCCTTTTCGTTCTGCCCGCGCTGTTTGCGATAACCGAAAGCTTCTTTGCCGGCAGTGACGAAAAAGATCTGGCAGCAACCGTCGAAGAAAAGCCAGAGGCATGATATCATCGAGCTGAAAGCACAACTGCGAAGGAAATGAAAATGACGACAGACCACAACCATGATCATGACCACGATTGCGGGCACGATCACAATCACGACCACGACCACAGTCATGGTCATGGCCACGGACATCACCATCATGGTCCGGTTGATTACAGCCGCGCCTTTGCGATCGGTGTCACCCTCAACGTCGGCTTTGCCACTGCCGAAGCAGTCTACGGTTATCTCGCCGGCTCACTTGCCCTGGTTGCCGATGCCGGTCACAACTTCAGCGACGTTCTCGGTCTGATTCTCGCATGGGGGGCCGCCTGGCTCTCGCAGAAACGGCCATCTGAAAGACGCACCTACGGACTGCGCAGTTCTTCGATTCTCGCGGCAATGTTCAATGCCGTATTGCTTCTCGTGGCAATCGGTGCCATCGCCTGGGAGGCCATCAGAAGATTCAGTGAGCCTGCTCCGGTTGCCGGCACCACGATCATCTGGGTGGCTCTGGCAGGTATTGTCATCAATACCGCCACGGCCATGCTGTTCATGTCGGGCCGCAAAGACGATCTGAACATCAGAGGCGCTTTTCTGCATATGGCTGCCGATGCGGCAGTTTCGGCCGGCGTCGTCATCGCGGGTATCGCCATCATTCAGACTGGCTGGAACTGGATAGATCCGGTAGTCAGTCTGATAATCGCCGTCGTCATTTTCGGCGGCACCTGGAGTCTGCTGCGCGAGTCACTAGACCTGGCTCTGCACGCAGTCCCGGAAGGCATCGACCCGCAGGAAGTCAGCGCCTATCTTGCCAGTCTTCCGGGCGTTGTCGCCGTGCATGATCTGCACATCTGGGGCATGAGCACGACCGAGACGGCACTGACAGCGCATCTGGTAAAACCAGACCACAGCAATGACGACGAGTTGATTGCCCAGGCCAGCAAAGAACTGCAAGAACACTTCAAAATCGCCCACACCACCATCCAATGGGAAAGAAGCGACTCGACCTGCCCCACCAAAGGCGGCGCCTGCGAACACTGCTGAAATAAAACGCAGGCTTTCCAAACACTTACGGTCAGACCAAAACTCCCCGCCGGGAAAATCGGCGGGGAGTTTCTATTTATTTTAAAAGCCTGTCTGTCAGGCTTTGAACCAGTGCCGGGTGCGCAGACAGAATCTGACGAGACCGAGCATGATCGGAACTTCGATGAGAACGCCGACTACGGTTGCCAGTGCAGCCCCAGAAGAAAGCCCGAAAAGCATTACCGCGGTGGCGATGGCGACTTCAAAATGATTCGACGCCCCGATCATTGCTGCCGGGGCAGCGTCTTCATATTTCAGGCCGAGAATTCTTGCAGCCAGGTAACCCAGAACAAATATGAAAATAGTCTGGATAGTCAGCGGAATTGCGATCCAGAGGATGGTCAGGGGATTGGCGATTATAACCTCGCCCTTGAAAGAAAACAGCAGAACCAGAGTGGTCAAAAGCGCCAGAATGGTTACCGGCGTAAGAAAATGCAGGAATTTTTCTTTGAACCAGGCTTCGCCTTTGTTTGCCATGATCCAGCGGCGTGACAGATAACCGGCAAACAGGGGCAGAGCGACATAAATCCCGATTGAAAGAAGCAGTGCCTGCCACGGAACCGGCAATTTACCAACACCCAGCAGAAAGCCGCCAAGCGGGCCGTAAAGAAACAGCATCGTCAGAGAGTTTATAGCAACCATAACCAGAGTCAACCCATCGTTACCGCGCGACAGATAGCCCCAGACCAGCACCATAGCGGTGCAAGGAGCGATGCCGAGAAGAATCGTGCCGGCAAAATAGCTGCGCCAGAGTGGTACCTGCAGCATTTTCAGACCATCATGAAGAACCACGGTGCCGGCACCATGTGTCGCCCCGACCTCAAGATCTAGGCCGAAAGGCATTTTTACCAGATCGGTCGCTTCGGCGCCAATGAATGACTGCAGCAGATAACCAAGAAAAAAATAGGCGATTGCATACATGGTAAACGGCTTGATTGCCCAGTTAACAAATAAAGTCAGAAAAACCGGCCGACCACTTTTTCCTGCCTTGATGACTTCGCCAAAATCAATTTTTACCATGATCGGGTACATCATCAGAAACAGGCACACGGCAATCGGAATCGAGACAACCGGCGCCCCGTTCACGAAAATCGACATGCCATCGAGGGTTTTAGCAAAATTGGGGGCGATTTTACCGAGAACAATGCCACCCACAATACAGAGAAACACCCAGAGAGTGAGATACTTTTCAAAAATGCTGGTCATCTGCCTTTCGGCTGGCTGAACTTTTTCAGAAACCGTTTCAGTCATATTTTTACTCCTGTTCTACTGACGCTTTTCGTAAACTTATTTCACAGACTTAACCATGATTTTATTGAACCCTGCATAAACAAGGTTGAACCGGTTCGTCGGCCATGCCTGTCAGTAGGATTCCTGGCATCGCAAACTGGTCTAATTGCGGCTGGGATTGATCGATAAAGCATATTCAGGGTTTTCTGGCTTTGATTGAGGCGGAACAGACATATTTTTCGGCGTCTTTGAACCAGTCTTTAATAAAATGCCGGCTCTCAGGCTTCAGTTCGATGCTGATATCTTTGAAGCCGACAGCCAGCATAATTTTACGCAGTTCTTCGACACTGACCGCACCTGAAACGCAGCCGCAGTAGGCGTCGACATTGCCGAGAATTTCTTCGCTGAGGGGTTGCAGAGCCACAATATCAGAAACGGCCAGGCGGCCGTTCTGCCGCAGAACCCTGTATGCATCAGTAAAAACGCCCTCTTTGTCGGGAGAGAGGTTGATTACACAGTTTGAAATTATGACATCGACGCTGCTGTCAGCCACCGGCAGATGCTCGATTTCACCGAGACGAAAATCTACATTTTTAAAACAGGCGCTGACCGCGTTTTTACGGGCCTTGCGCACCATTTCGGGGGTCATGTCGACGCCGATGACCCGGCCGCTATCGCCAACCGCCTTCGCGGCCAGAAAACAATCGAACCCGCCACCTGAACCGAGGTCGAGAACGGTTTCACCTGGCTGCAGACTGGCCAGCAACTGCGGGTTCCCGCAGCCAAGGCCCATGTTGGCACCCTCAGGAACGGCAGCCATATCTTCGCTGGAATAGCCGAGTTTCTCTGAAGCCTTCGGATTACCAAGCGGGTCGCTGCAACAGGAAGAAGAACTGCCCGGGCAACAGGACCCGCCTTTCGTCGCGATGCCGGCATAGCGCAGACTGACCTGATCACGAATTTCGTCATCTTTGAGAATTTTTGCTTTCATCTTTCGGCTCCTTATACCAGTAACTTTTCTATACCACTGACAAAGGCGGCGATTTCATCGCGAACCCGCCGGTAAACCGGCAAAATATAACTCTCTTCGGTTAATCCCTTTGTCAACGCCGGCGGATCATCGAACGGGACATGCACGACTTTTGTTCGACCCGGAAAAGCCGGGCAACTCTCGTGGGCTTTGCCGCAGACAGTTACCACCAGGTCGAAATCAAGGCTTTCGAACTCTCTCAGAATCTTTGAATGCTGACCGGAAATATCGACTCCGGCTTCCTGCATCACTTTTATGGCATGCTGATTCATGCCGTGCTTAGCCACGCCAGCCGAAAAAGCCGCAAATTGATCGCCCTTGAGATGGCGCAACCAGCCTTCAGCCATCTGGCTGCGGCATGAATTGCCGGTGCAGAGAAAAAGAACTTTTTTCTTCATACGCATCGCCTTTCTCTGAAAGCTTTATTCAAGCGGCCCACAACCGTTTTTTTTCACAGCCAGAAGCATGAATTGCGACTCTTCAGCACGCATAAATCTCATTCTGGCATGCTAAGACAATAAATCTGATCAACAGCAGTCGTTTTCGCCGCAGTCTCCGGCAAAACCCGAAGCAGCAGCGTTTTCCGGGCAGGTGACAACGTTGCAGACTTCATCAAGGGGCATGGCCAGTATTTTTTCAAGGCGGTCGCAGTCGGCGGCGATTTTTGCGGAATCAGCCAGTTCGGCAACCAGCCACTCAGAAAGCCGATGCTGCTGTTTCCAGGTTTTGCTCACCCGGTAATACGCCCAACGGCCGACCTTGCGCTGATCGATGATTCCGGCCTGATACATCAGAGCGAGATGTTTTGACGTGGTTGATGCCGCAAGGCCAAGCAGCACGACGATCTGGCAGACACAGAGTTCATGGTCGTTCAGGGCCATGAAAATTCGCAAGCGACTCTCTTCTGCAAGTATCTTGAGAGTATTCAAAGTTTCTTTCAATTTATTCACCTCACCTACACCGAAAAATATCATATTTCGCCACAAGACGAAATGAAAATCTGTTTTTGCACCTATTGACTTTGCAGCGCGGCTGAAGCAGAATCAGTGGGCGAAAAAACCGGGTTTTTGAAGTTTTTTGGCTTTGTTGCAATGCTGTTATTTTTCACCTTCTGCTGTGGCTGCCTGGTTCCGGCTCTGGAACGACTCGACAATGCACAAGATGCTGCTGATCATCAGAACTTTTCCGGCCTCGATTCTGAGGCTGTTTTCGGCGCAGGCGCTTCTTGGCATCGGCACCGGCGTGTTTTCGGTGCTGCTCAACCTCTATCTGCGCGAAATCGGCTTTTCCGAGGAAATGATCGGCAGACTGCTCGCCGCTCAGTCACTATGTGCCGCCATCATGTCGATACCGATGGGCTGGCTGGCAGACCGGGCCTCGCGGCGAACCACCTATCTGCTTGGTGTTCTGTTGCTCGGCACCGGCTATTCGGTACTCGGACTGACCCGCTCACTTTACCCATTGTTCGCGGCCGCATTTCTTGCCGGCACCGGCAGTGGAGCGATGATGGTTTCAGTTCTGCCCTATCTGCAGGAAAACGGCCGGCACCGCCAGCGCAAATATATTTTCAGCGTCAACGTCACCCTGATGTGGATAACCAGCGTTTTTGCCGGTTTCATCGCCGGCTGGCTGCCCAGAATATTCAAGCTGCTTAACCCCGCAAGCGCGGCTTCTGATGCTGACCGACTGCAATATTCACTGTGGGTCGGCATAATCTTTATCTTCTTTGCCCTGATCCCCTCATTCGGCATGGCCGGCAGAAGCGAGCATGCCGGCGAAAAAAAAGAACCGCATCGTGATAACCTCGATAAAAAGCCACTCGAAACACCCTGGCTGCTGATCGGCCGCTTTGCCTTTTGTAACGCTCTGATTGGTTTTGGCGCCGGCATGATCGTGCCGTATTTCAATCTGTATTTTCGCGACTGGGTCGGGTCGAGCATTCCGCAGATCGGCTTCGTCTTCGCTCTTGGCCAGTTCGGTACCGCCCTCGGTTCGATTCTTTCGCCGGCGATTGCCGGCCGGTTCGGCCTCATTCGTGGCGTCGTCTATTCACAGCTGTGCTCGCTGCCATTCATGGCGCTGATGGCCTGGCGGCACGAGTTCTGGGTCTGCGCGGTCTGCTTCGTTTTCAGGGGTGCTTTCATGAATATGTGCGTGCCGATGCGTCAGGAAACGATGATGGAGATTATTCCGGCTGAACTGCGATCGCGGGCTTCAGCCGTCGACAGCATGGCATGGAACCTAACCTGGGCGTTCGCGATGTTCTTTTCGGGCGGGGTAATCAAAAACTGGGGCTACGATGTTTCGCTGCTGATCGCTTTTGCCTGCTACCTGGCCTCGGCGCTTAGCTACCGCCACATGTTCAACTCATGGAAACACCTCAGCCGCAACCCGCGCCGCGCCAGGCACTGACCGGCTCAGGCTCGGCTCAGCAGCTTATACACCGCAGCCGGCAGGCTTTTTCCCTTGATCTGAACCGGATCGGTCTTTTCGAGCTGCAGTCGTGCGGCAAAGCCTGACGGAATCTGGTCAACCGTGGCCTGACTCAGAATAATATCGTGGTCGAAGTTTTTCGAAAGCGATTCCATGCGCGAGGCGACGTTGACCGTGTCGCCGATCACCGTGTATTCAAAGCGCTTTTCGGTGCCGATATTGCCGGCGACCAGATTGCCGGTGTTGAGGCCGACCCCGAAGCGCACCGGCATTTTCAGACGCCCGGAAGCATTGAGTTCGGCGAGACGCTGGCGCATGCCCAGGGCGGCGTTGATTGCGTCTTCAACGTGGTTCTCAGAGCCAAGGTGCGGCGTAAAAATGGCCATCACGGCGTCGCCGATAAATTTGTTGATAACACCGTGGTTTTCCATGACCGGTTCGGTGATGTAGCTGAAGTATGAATTGAGCATACTGACGACCTCTTCTGGTGACATTTGCTCGCTCATCGTCGTGAAATTGCGGATATCTGAAAACAACACCGTGGCGGCAATGTTTTCGCCGCCGAGCGAAACTTTGCGGTTCTCGATGAGATGGCGGGCGATCTCGATCGACACATATTTGCCAAAAGTGTCTTTCAGCTCTTCACGCTCTTTGAGCTGATCGACCATGCGGTTGAAGTTCAGCTTCAGGCGCCCGATTTCGTCGTCGAAGAACACCGAGGTCTGTATTGCGAAGTCGCCTTCGGCGAGGCGCTGCATTTTGTCGCCAAGCACATCGAGCGGCTGCTGAATCGACTTGAACAGCAGCTGCATATTGCCGATGAGAAAAGCCGCCGAGGTAACGATGAGAATCAGGCCGTTCATCTTGTATTCGGCCAGATAGAAGTAATCTTTGTGAATACAGGCGGCAAGAATCGCCATCGGCAGCAGCACGAGAAAAATCATCATGCTGACCAGCTTCATGTAGATACTCATGCTGGAGCGCCCGGCGGGCTGACCGTTGCGGGCGAAAAGACCGCTGACATAAAGAAACAGTGAAGGTTCAAGAAACAGGTAGAACAGATAGCACTCGATCACCCACCAGAAAAGATGGTAGCCGACAGCAACCGGAAAGCTTTCAGGATAGTGGGGATGCAGTGTTTTAAAAGTCGATGAAATGAACCAGACAAGGTGTGCAAAGAAAAAATATGAAAAAATGGCGCGATAGAAGTTATTGTAACGCTTTTCGGCAAGCGGGCGCAGACTTTCATCGCCTTTTCTGAGAAATGTAAACAGAGGCCGCAGCCAGAAATACAGCAACAGAATCGAGAGCAGTCTGATTCCGGCCGTATAGAATTCGCCCTTGATCTGCACCTTTACTTCATCGTTCTTTTGCGAGACTTCAATTTTTCCCTGGGGGTCGGTCGAAAAAGTGCGGCGGTCGACGATTGCCTGCTGAATCAGCGAAGAGTTGGCTTCGCCGCTTTCGCGGGCGATCTGCACTGCCTTCGAGTTATCGACAAGAAAGGCCATGAGAAAGGAATTAGAATAGAATTCAGCAAAAATCGAAATCAGCAGAAACGGCAACAGAATCGTGTTAAAAAACGTGGCCCGCCGCGCGAAAGAATGATTCGGCTGATTGCCGCTGCCAGCAGAATCTGCGGCCGTCTGAACCGGCTGTGCGCCATATGAAGGGTCGATCTGGCTGTTCTCGCTCATAATTCTGTATTCCTCAATTCTTTAAATTCTCGGCTGCAAGCAATTCGGGAGCTGGAAGAATCTGTTAAGGACGTTTCAAGGCTTTTCTGATTCAAGTTTTTCTATGGCTTCTCTGGTGTGCAGAGGGCTCAGCATTGCTGCCCCGACGCGGCCTTTTATTGCCGCACCTTTGATACGGTCAAGAGCCTTGCGGTCAGAATCGGCCAGAATTGCCGCTTCTGAAGCAAGGCGGTTGAATTCAAGCACGCTTGCATCGAGGCGGCGGTAATACATGTCGATTTCGGTTCCGGCGTGGCAATTTCGGCATGAATTCTGCATCAACATGCGCCTGTCGCCCCAGTTTTCTGTGTGGATGCTCTGCATGGCGGCCAGTTTCCAGGAAAGGCGTTCGCCGGGGTTGTGAGTGGCCGTAGCGTTAGCAGCTGCCGGAGCGATGTGACAGACAAAGCAGTCGGGACGCTTCAGCGGGGTTTCGACCGGAACCAGCTGCTTGCGGTTAAAATCGGTGCTGGCACTCGTAAGATACCAGTCGGTGCCGTGACGCGAGGCTTTCCAGGATTCATAAGCCGGACCGGTGTCACCGCGGTGGCAGCGGGCACAGGTTTCCGGGCTGCGCGCCCGTTCGAGCGAGTCGTCGTGATGGCCATGGCAGGCTGCACAGTTGCCGCGGCTGCCGTCGGTATTGATGCGGCCGATACCATGATTCGGCCAGGTATGGTTCAATGGTCGACCGCGTTTCATCTGCAGTTCGTTGCCATGGCAGACGGCGCAACTGCTTTCGAACAGCGCCGGCGAACTGGTGCGCAGCGGCTGGTTTCGGATCGTTTCGAAAGCCATGGCATGACTGGAAGAGGCGAAAGAAGCATATTGCGCCGGGTGGCAGGCAGCGCAGGTCAGGGGCGAAACCGGCAGCTGCACCGAAAAGCCGAAATGGCCGTTTTTAGCGGCTGGATCGGCCGGATTGGCTTTATGACATTCATAGCAGCCAACGCCGTTGCGGGCGTGCGTGCTTTTTTCCCAGGTTTCGACGAGTTTGATCTGGCGCGAAGCATGGCAGTTGAGACAGCGTGAGGTTTCGTCGCTGGTGACTACCGAAGAAGTATAATTGATCTGCACGACCGGTGTGACAGGTTCTGCCAGAGATTCAGCATCGGCAGGCCCGGAAGCAGTCTGGGCATAAGCCGGTGAGAAAAACACCACTGCAACGGCGACAAGTGAAAACAGCGCTATTATAAGGCCATACCTGGCCAACGGAGCCTGCTTCGGATTTCGACTGGTGTTAAGCAATGTTTTCACTCCCCTTTGCGGCTGAAGTTGTCTTAAAAATCGAACGGATCGGTAAATATTCTATCAGAGGGGACACTTCCCGCAACAAGAACTTTGTTGACGGCTTCCATCATCGGTTTCGGGCCACAGATGAATGCCAGCAGCCCGGCAGCCGGCAAGGTCGGCAATTTTTCTGCGAGAATCTCGTGAATCATGCCCTTGGGGCCGGTCCAGCCGTCTTCAAGCATTGGCCGGGAAAGGGCCGGGAAATAATGAAAATTGTGGCAGCGGCGGGCGAGCGTGCGGAAAAATTCTTCGTTGTAGAGATTCTCGCGGCTGCGGGCACCATGAAAAAGAAAAACCGGAGCAGAGAAACCGGTTGCCTGCAATGCTGCGACCATCGAGCGCAGCGGCGCCAGCCCCACCCCGCCGGCAACCAGCAGCAGCGGGCTGGAATGCTGCTGTGGCGACAGGGTCATGTCGCCGAAAGGCCCGGTAACTTCAATCTGGTCACCGGGTTGCATGGCGTGCAGGTGACTGCTGACCAGACCGCCGGCAACCAGCTGCACATCGAGCGAAAAGCTCTGTTTTTCGGCGGGCGCCGACGAAATTGAATAGGCGCGCAGAACTCTTTCCCATGGCTGATTAAAGACGATCTGCATATACTGGCCGGGCAGAAACTCAAGGTTTTTGCCTTCAGGCAGTCTGAAACGCAGAGTTCTGATATCTGCGGCCACTTTCTCGCTGGCTGCAAGCGTGGCCAGATAAGAACCGGCGCCGAGCAGGGCGGCTGCAATTTCAACCTTCATATCACCGCGCACTTTTGCCTGACAGGCCAGGCGCGCCAGTGCCGCCAGCCGGTCGGCGGGCAACTGCAGCTTTTCAAGAGTGGTTGCCGGACTGCCGCCTTCGGTGACCCTGACTTCGCAGCGGCCGCAGGTGCCTTTACCGCCGCAGGCGGCTGGCAGAAAAACATTCTGCTGTGCCAGGGCATTCAGCAGACTCTGCCCGCAATCGGCTTCGCGGGGCTGCTCGTTGATCTGCAGCTTTGCCCGACCGGTCTGCCGCAGCAGTCTGCCGGCCAGGGTAAGAGCCCCGCACAGCAGCAGCACGAAAGCGTTGATCAGCAGAAGCGCAAGCAGATACTGCATCACAGACTGCCTCCGTTAAACAGGCCCGCGAGGCCGGTAAAAGCCATTGCCATAACTGCGGCAATCAGCATGGTAACACCGGTGCGGCCGAGATGTGGCGAAATGGCCGCCAGCTCAATGCGGCGCCGCAGAGAAGCAATCAGACACAGAACGAGTGACCAGCCCAGACCGCTGCCGACGGCAAAGGCAAGCGCGCTGAACAGATCGTATTCGCGAAGCACTGCAAACATCGAAACGCCAAGAATAGCGCAGTTAACTGCAATCAGAGGCAAAAATATGCCAAATGAGGCATGAACGGCCGGAAAAAACCGGTCGAGAAATTCTTCGAGCAGCTGCGTTACTGCGGCTATGGTTAAAATGAAAAACAGCAGCTGCAGATATTCGAGCCCGAGGGGTGCGAGAATGCCGTGAAAAATGGCGAAGTTCGCGGCAACGGTTAAAAGCATAACCAGGCTGACGGTAACCCCCATCTGCAGCGAAGCTCTCAGGTCTGAAGAAATCGAAATCAGCGGGCAGGTGCCGAGAAAGAAATACAGACCCATATTCTCGGTAATGGCGGCGGTAAAAAGAATGGCAAGCAGGGGGGTCAGCTGGGTTTCCATCAGCTTTCCCTCCCGGCGGCGGCCCGCAGGCGGTTAACCAGATACAGCAGCCCGGCAAATACAATGAAAGCACCTGGCGGCGAGTTGAAAACCCGGCAGGCAATGTAAAAATCGGGCATTACCGACAGCCCCCAGAGTGTGCCGTTGCCAAGCAGTTCGCGAATACCAGAAATACCGAGCAGCACGAACAGGTAGCCGAGCGAAACTCCGAGTGCATCGCAGAATGCTTCGGCTGGCCGGTGTGAAACCGCATAGGCTTCGAGGCGGCCCATAACGACGCAGTTGGTGACAATCAGGCCGACATAGGGGCCAAGAGCGCGCGCCATATCCGGATACCAGGCTCTGAGCAGTTGTTCGACCGAGATTACTGCCGTCACGATGACGAGCATATACGAAATCAGTCTGAATCTGAAAGGAATGCGGTAGCGCAACAGCGAAATGGCAAGTGAGCTGAATATGGTTGTCGCTCCAACCATGACCGCCATAAAAAAGGCGTTTTCGACCCTGAGTGTGACGGCGAGCGTCGAACACAGGCCAAGCGCCATGACAAACACCGGGTTTGCCGGTATCATACCCTGCCAGATTGTTCTCAGATATTTCATGCGGCACCTCTGAGCTTTTTAAGCTCTGTGAGTGCGCGATTGAGAATTTTCTCGACCGCTTTTGAACTGGTGGTGGCGCCGGTTACCGCATCGAACTGGTTATCGAGGGCTTTGAAAGAAGCGAGAGCAACGCCAGCTGCCGCATTCAGCCCGGTGAATTTTTCGCTGAAATTTTCATCGGTAATCAGACTGCCAAGCCCGGCGGTTTCGTTCTGTTCGACAACCCGCAGCCCCTGCAGTCGCCCGGTTCTGGTATCGATGATAAAAACCAGCGTAATTTCGGCCCACATGCCGTTGCCGGTGGCTTCGCAGGCCCACAGTTCAGGGCGCCGACTACCCTGCCAGAACTTGATACGGCCGCCGGCACGGCGGGTGAAAAGCTGGTTAAAGCGGTCGAGCAGCTGATCTTCGACCGGCAGGGTTTCCTCGCCGGCGATCTGCAGAATGGCATCGACCGAACGCAGGCTGATTTCGGCACGTTCACCAATCGCGGCGCGGGTCATGATCAGCAGCAATGCGCAAAGTGACGCGAGCAGCAGCATGAATTTCAGGTCTTTTCTGTCGGTAGCGGGTGTCATTGATTCCACCTGCGCATGATAAGGTCAGTGACGAGCGGCGCGGAAATCTGGGCCAGCAGCAGCCCATAGGCCGGCCCAAGCAGATCGGGCGACCTGAAAATAAAAAGCAGGGCAAAAAAAGCGAACAGCAGCCCGCTGATAATCTGACCGGGCACGTCCGCCGGCAGAGAATGGCGGTCGATAACCGCCAGCAGCAGCAATGTCGGGATTATTCCGAGAAAAAGCGGGTGCAGGGGTGAGATACTCAGACTCGCAGAACCGTTAAAGAGCATTACTCCCAGCTGCAGCGCCAGCAGCGAGGTTACCCACCAGATACGGCGATGCCCGGCCCCCAGAGAGAAAACTGCTGATGCGAGGAGCAGCGGCAAACCGAAGGCAGACCCCGGGATTGCCGGCAGCATGCCTGAAAAGGATGCCTGAAAAAGCGCACCGACCGGCACCTTTGCATATAGCTGCCAGACCGGCATTGCCACCGGTGCACCGGCGTTCCAGATTGTAAAGCCGTCGTGCGGGCCGGGCAATGGCCTGACTGCGTGTAGACTGGCGGTGTGGTCATAACCGACGATCATAAAAACCACCGCGACGGCAACCGGATTGAAAATGTGTCTGCCAAAGCCGCCAAAGCTGTTGAAGACAATAATATATGTCGCAGCGAGAATGACAGGAATCAGCCAGAGTGGCAGAGCCAGTGGGCAGAGCAGTGGAAACAGCAGAAACAGTGACCAACCGAAGCGGTCTGACAGACGATTTGATTCAGGATTGCCTGATTTTGCAGGTTGCCCGAGACCGGCAGGGTTTGCGGAGTCTGTCAATATTTCAGGTTTATCAGACGCAGCTGGCTTAAAAATCAAAGACAGAAACCAGCAGCAGACACCCGTCGTCATGCTGAGCAGCACGGCGACTGCGAACTTCTGCCCGAACCTTCCCCATATCTGGAAATAGAGAGGCAAAAGCAGAAGCAGCAGCAACAGATTTTCGTGGTCTGAGGCTGGTGAAACTGAAGCTGGTGAATTCTGCCGCATGCGATGAGCATAAGTTAAGGGGATGCCGGCCGTCAAGCATCTGTCTGCCGTCTGCGGCCTGCAGTCTGTATATTTTTTGCACATTTTGCAATTTGCTCTAAACTTTTCAGGGGGGAGCTGCCGATACATATAAGGGGAAGTGTTTTTTTTCGCTTTCGCGCATAAGGATGTGCAAACTTACTCAAGGAGGAGTAAACATGGCTATTGCCGCGTCAATTTTATCGCAGCGTTTCATGCGGGCCAGCCGGTTCTCACAGGCAGTCGATGCACTTTTCAAAAAAGACGACACAAAAACTGCCGCCAGACAGTCAGACCTCGAAAAAGATCTGCTCGAACTGTCGCCGATGAACCAGATGCGCCAGACCATCACCCGGTTCAGAAGTCAGACCACAGTGTCAGAACTGAATCTGAAGCTGACTGTCAGCAGCGACAAACCTCTGGAAACAGGCAGCGCCGACCCCAAAATCGAACGCGATCTCGATCTGATGCTGCGCATGATCAGTAAAGATGAAAAGGAATACGAAACGCTGAAGGCGCGTTTCGAAAAGCTGCTCCGCCAGGCTCAGGGCACCAACACGGCCGGGGAAGAGGCCTCGGCTGCCGCTGCCGAAACATCTGGCAACGCGGTGGCAGAGTCGAACGCAGTGGTAAGCAGTTCAGCATCAGGCACCATCGCGACCGGGCAGCAGAGTCAGGCGCTCACGACCGAAGAAATGTCGGCAAGCCTGGCAAGACGCAATTCGTATGAGCTCAACCTGAAATTCAGGCAGAATACCAGTGTCGAAGAGCGTATTGGCATAAGTCTTGAAGAGCTTGGCATAAAAAAAGTCGACCCGCTCGTTCTTGATCTTGACGGCAATGGCATTCAGCTGACCGAAGCCGGAAAAGGCGCGATTTTTGATGTAACCGCCGACGGCAAACTCGACAACACTGCCTGGGTCAAGGGCAATACCGCTCTACTCACCTACGACCGCAATGGTAACGGCGTCGTCGACAACGGCAGCGAGCTGTTTGGTGACCAGAATGGTGCGGCCGACGGCTTTGAAGAACTCGGGAAATACGATACGAATGGTGACCGCAAAATCACTATTCTCGACCCGATTTTCAAGGCGCTGAAACTCTACCGCGATCTTAACGGCGACGGCAAAATGAGCAAAAACGAGTTCAGCAGTCTGAGCGAGCTTGGCATCAAAGCCCTGAATCTTAATTTCATGCGCACTTCAGCTGACATCAACGGCAATTCACTGCTACTTAACGGCAGCTTTGAACGCGAAGACGGCTCGACCGGACAGCTTGCCGACGTGCTGCTCGGCTATCGCACGATAAAATAGGCGCGGCAATCAGCTGAGCGAAACGGCCAGACCGACGATGAAAGCCACAATTGCAGCAAAAAAAAGCAGTGACAGGGCAATATCGGGCCAGAACTCGGCGTAATAATCGGCGGTCGTCCAGTCGTGGAATTCCACGATTGGGCGATCGCCGGCCACCGGGGCATGAGCGACCAGTTCTGGCTCGGAGTTGAAAAACATGCAGCCAACCGTGCCTGCCAGTTTCTCGCTGAGGCGGTTCATCGCATAGACCGACTTGTCGCTGGCGCCCGAAATTGAAATCATTCTGCCGCTCTTCAGCAGCATAACGACTTTATAGGTCCACCATGTATGAATGCGGGCCCGATTCCGGATTCCTGACGTGGCAAAAGCACTGATATCGCTGAACGAGGCATATCGCACGCGATAACTCAACGAAAAAATATTGATTCTGAACCAGAGGGTGCGGGTATTGCCATCGAAGTCGTAATGCGAGCTAAGGCCGAACATCAGTGCGACAAGAACCACAATTGTCGGCAAAGAGATCAGCAGCAACAGGGCACCGAAGCCACGCAGATCTTCGGGGGCAGCGTAGAGGTTGACACCCCCTAAAATGACACCCAGCAGCGCAATAAACGCTGCCGGGAAAAGAAATTTTTCGAAAGTTGTGCGGTATTCAACCGAGACAACGCCCGAAATCGGGCTCAGATTATGCATCAGTCACCAGCAGGGGTCTGAACGCTCTGCAGCCATGTCTGAAGCACTTCTTCGCCGAGATTTTGAATCTGTTGATAGCCATCGGTGGTAATGATGCGGCCATCGGGGGCAACAACGATCAGGGCTGGAATTAATGAAACGCTGAAGCGTTCTTTCAGAGCGAGTCTTACCGGACTATCCCAGTCGACGGCCGGCCAGAGCATCGCGTATCTCTTCATGTAATCATGCATATCATCAGCGCTATTATCGAAACCAACGAGAACGACTTCAAATCTGTCGCTGTTCGCATTGCGCATCTTTACCAGAGTCGGCGAAAAAGCGGCACAGCCACGGCACCAGCTGGCCGAAAAATACAGGGCAAAAACCTTGTTTTCGAGCGCGGCCGGGTCAACATACTGTTTGTCGGCATCGAGAAGCCCTTCGGGAAAGAAATCTTCAAGAACCGGTTTCACAGACGGCGCTGGCGTCTCAGGTGTTTCTGCCTGAGCGGCAAAAGAAGTGGCAGCGGCAAAGATCATCAGCGCCAGCAGAAAAAATCTGATGGTTTTAGCAGTCATTTTTCAATATACCTCACTGAATTTTATCGGTATTAAATTGTAACACATTTTTTCTGTTTTCGCTATACCGCTCTGCCTATGCCATTCTGACAAATGCATCAAACCCCGGGATTTCGGTTGCACACAAGAAATATTACAGGATGGATCCGTCATTCCAGCCTTTTACACGCGCAAGCATGAAGTCAGTAATCTGACCAAAAGCCGGGGCTTACTCTTCTTCCTCGTAATCTTCGTCGTCCTCGTATTCTTCTTCGTCTTCGAGAAGTTCTTCGGGGATTGCAAAAAGATCGAGTTCCGGGTGATTGGCAATCAGGCGCAGAGCCTTCTCTTCGTCTTCAATGCGCACTAACACCTTCGGAAAGCTTCGTTCAAGCGGGTTGCCGCCACCACCAAATATGCTGCCAAGATGGTTCGGCAGCTCAACCGGCGGTCTGAAACAAAAACTGATTTTAGCACCGTTGAGGATTTCCTGAACCTTGTTCAACAGATCGAGATCCTGAGACTCGAGAATGACAACCCCGTCTTCATCGGTAATTTCGACGAAGTATTCAAACTGATTACAGGCGCCTTCAGGTTCTTCGGGAGCGTATTCTTCGCTCGGCTCTTCGAGAAAGACGTAGGTGTCGTCCTGCAGAACGGCGCGTACGAGTTTGAGACCACAGCCCGGGCAATGATCGAGCTCGATTTCATGAAATTCGCGTTCACATCTGTGGCAAAGTAGAAACTCACCTTTGATTTTTTCGGTAATATTGTTAAGATCGGCAACCAGATTAACCTGGCAACCGGCACATTCGGTAAAGCCTTCGCGGAATTCGCCTTTGCAGACCGGGCAATACATGTAACACCTCGTATAAGATGAATTTTTAAAATTCTATCATAAACGCGCGGCATACGGCAGTCCCCTGCTGACGCAAAATAAGGGTACGCTGAAAATTCTGCACAGGGGCTGCCGGATTTCTGGCAGAAGTAAGACTCGGCAGGCGAAAACATCATTGCCAGCGAGGTTAACAACCTGGCACGAACATTGCTTTAAACTGGCCAGAAATTTTAACGGAGGAACAGAATGAAAAAGGTTTTTGCTATCGTTTTTGGCGTAATGCTTTTCGCATCTTTCTCAACCGCTACTTTTGCAGCAGTTGATTCTGGCAACTATACAATCAAGGCTACCGATATTCCTTATATTCCTGATGACAACGACGGCGGCCCCTACACTGATCCCGAACCGACCCCGGACCCGGGCCCGGATTCTACCGATTCAGGCGACAGCTGGGACAGCGGCTCGAACGGCGGCGGCTATGATGGCTGCGGCGGTGGCAACGACGGTGGCGTTCTTTTCTAATCTGAAATTAGAGGACCGACGGTTCCATAAACCCGTCTGATAAGTTTTAAAATCAGCGATAGCCAAAAGTTATCGCTGTTTTTTTTATGACCTGAAATTATTCGCTATTTCCGGCAATTATCAAAGGCAGGGCTTTTAACGAAACTGCTGAGGTAATGCCAGACGCCGCAGAGAATATCAGTTCCGGAAGAATGGCCGTAATTCAGGATTTTAACGACATCTGTAGTTCTGATTTCTTCGAGAAGCAGGCGGCGCAAAAATACTTCGAAGCGCAGCGACATGTGCCCATTCGCAGCAAAAAGCAACTGCTGCAGTGCCTGAACTGTAGTCTTACTTTTGAGCACAGCGGTAAAGTTTTCCGGCACAGTAATCTGGTTCGCCCCCACCCAGCGGTCGGCGAGTAACATGCCACTGAGAAAATCATCGAATGCCGGGGTGAGGCCCTCCCCTGCCCCGATAAATTGCAGCAGCTCTGAAAGATCGGGTGGAAAAGAAAAAATTACCGCTTCAGCGCCAGCAAGAACATTTTTTTCGGTATTGCAGCCAAGAATCAGGTCGAGCACGATCGAACTGCGCCCGAAAAGCTTCAGACCAGTCAGAATGGTTGCAAGATTATGGCGCAGCCTTTCGGAGTCAGGGCAAACAGGCAAAGTTTTCACTTCAACCGGTTCACTGGCCTTTAAACGTTGTTCTCTGCCGTTGACATCGATAAACGAAAGTTCCGCATCGGCAACAAGAATAGAGGTTTCCGATTGAATCAGGTCAGGCAGAGAAGCCGGCACGAGAAAAGCCAGCGGGTGCAGTGAAAGCATTTCAGTGGCGAAAAAAAACAGCTTTCCGGCTCCCCGTGCATCGAAACCGGTGTGAAAAATCTCACAGACCTGCATGGTTAAAGGGGTGGCCAATATTGCCGCAAAATCACTGCGTCGTGTAAAAAACGGCCATTCGATACGACCGTCAGGGCTGATCATCGGCAAAAAAATAGTCGATGAACTGCATGACAGCCGCAATCTGCGTGCCACAGGCAGTCTCATCAGAGAGAACGAAGCCGGCAAACCCCGCCTGAGTGGCATCGTAGAGCTGTACAATTTCGGCACGCGATGGATTCGGAAGCGTCACCATCGAGCCAAGCACTTCACCGGCAAGCAGGCATGGCTTCTGCAGACCGGGCAACATTCTGATAAAATCGGCCTGCCAGGCGCCAAGTTTGCGCAGACCGGCTTCAGCGCCCAGATCGCCACGGCACAGCCAGAATTCGTCAAAAGCGCCGTCGATGGCAGTGAGGTGCGCAAAGGCAGCACGCTGCTCGATCTTGGCGATCAGTCGATGTGAAGGGCCGACAAGCGGCCGGAACAACCGACTTTCAGAGCCGTCAGCGACAAACGAAACCGCATAATCGAGCTCTGCGATTTCTTTGCTCATGGCGATCGCCGCTGCATCATGCTCAGTGACCCGGGCCATTTCGAAAACACGATCCGGCGAATTCAGGCCTTTGCCGCTGCTCAACGAGCCATTTTTCTCGACTGCTGCCTGCAGACGCTCCCCTGCCCGGCCTGTCACCCGAAGAATCACCCGCCGGTCATTGAGCAGCAGACGGTCACCGACTTCAGTCTTTTCAAATACGCTCAGGGTCGGCACCGGAATCATATCCGGCGAATCGGAAACCGCGCCATAAAAGAGTTCGATCGTGGCAGGCAGGCTGGCAACTTCAGGCAATCTGCCGATGCGCACCTTGGCCCCCTGCAGATCAAGAACGATGCGAAATTTGAAATTTTCACGGTCGCGCAGCTCGATCAGACGGTCAAGCCATTGATGGAGCTTTTCAGTCGTCATGTGAGCAATATTCAGGCGCAAAGCGTCAGCCCGACTCGCAATCAGAGAGAGGGTCGCAGCAGCTTCTGAAGCCGGCCCGCAGGTAAAAACTCTGTTCATGATTTATCAGAGGAGCTTTTTGATTTCAGAGCGAGAAAGGTAAAATCATCCTGAAAGCGGACCTTTCCCATAAAAGCATGCATTTCCTGCATAATCGAGGCCGCAAGACAATTGGCAGAACGGCATTGCAACCGATTCAGCATTTCAAGCAGGCGGTCTTCGCCAAAAAGCTGCCCACCGGCATCAGCGCACTCGATCAGACCGTCAGTATAGAGTAGCAGGCTTTTTCCGCCGGAAAGGTCAACCGAAACCTCAGGCCATGGCATTGGCAAACCAAGCCCCAGCATCGGCCCGCTGCCTTCGACAAATTGCGGAGCTTCGCCCGGCTGCAGCAGCACCGGATTCGGGTGCCCGGAATTGCAATAGGTGAACATCTGTTTTTTAAGGTCGAGGATTCCGTAAATAATGGTAAAGAAACTGTTGAAGCGCGAAAACGGAAACTCACGGTCGAGGGCCTTCATGACATCTGCCGGACCGAGAGAATTCAGCTGCACCGACATCTGCAAAAACTGGGCAACAGAAACCGTTATCATCGCAGCGCGGGGTCCATGGCCGGCAACATCGACAACCCAGGCAAACCAGCGGTCTTCATCGTAAGGAACCAGGCCGACGAGATCACCCCCGACCTGATCACATGGCAAAAACTCAAACGCCGCCTCGATCAATTCAGACTTAGGCACAGCCTGTGGCAACAGGGTTTTTTGAATTCCGGCGGCGGCCTCCAGTTCATCGGTCATTGTTTTCTGGCGGGTTTTCAGCTCGTCATTCAACACTTTCAGCTTTTTTTCGGCCTCTGAGTAACGTAATACCAGATTTTTCAGCAATGAATTATTGAAATCAACCGACTTCTGGTCGGCCCATACGTCAAGAAGACAACTGAGAATCTCACGCTGACTGCCCTCTGAAGCGGCCAGTTGCCGAAGAGTTTCGATAGAAAAGATTTTTTCTTTCTTCATTTCATTCCTCGGGTGAAAACTGATCGATACCGATGTCTTCTAACTTTTCGAGTTCCTGTGTTAAAAACTCGGCAGAAGGTCGGTCGATTATGCTGCCGTGCTGTGAAGCAACCATGGTATAAGGCAGTTTCTTCAATTTGGCCAGAGCGTAATGAACCGCCTTCGATGACGGCATGATTTTTCGATGAAAATCGAGGTAGCCCGGCAGGCGGCATTCAGCACCTTTTTTTACACAGGCCTGACAGCTGCCGTTTCCGGCGCAATCTTCAGAAAAGCCGAAAAACAGCTGCCAGTTGTTTTCATAAGTCCCGAAGAGATCGCCAGAAAAGAGAATTTTGCTCGCTTCGTCGAAAACCACAAAGCTGCCACGGCTGTGGCAATACGGAGTGGTTATGAACTGAAGTTGCCGACCGCTTTTGAATTTATAGCGATGATCGAGATCGGTTAATTTAACAAACTTTGACCGGCAGCCATAGTGACGAATAAATGTATGACTGAATCCGCTCGCAATCAACTGCAGATCGGGATTATTGATCATGTCTTCGAAATTTGGAATACTGCCGCAAAGATCGGGGTCGTAATGGTCGTAGATCAGCGCCGAAATTTTTCTCGGATCAAGGCCGGTTTCGAGGATTTTCATCATCACCACCGGGAAATCAGGCCGGCTGCCACCATCAATGAGAACTGCCTCGTCGCCATCAGTAATCAGATAAGGGTTGCAGCGAAGGCCTGACTCAAGATCCTGAAACCCGACCCACCAGACGCCATTGCCAAGATCAACGGCCCGGTCACAGTCGATTGTTTTATTTTTCCGATTGAATTCAAGCATGCGAAAACACCTCTCTGAAAAGTTTTTTTTCAGCCGGCAAACATTGATTTTATACGACTGAAAATTCCGCCCTTGTCTTTTACCTGAGGTTTACCGAGTATCTCTTCACAAAAAGCGCGCATGTCTTTAGCAGTTTCACAGGCCGCATCGATTTCCCATACCGGTGCGCCGCGAAGCTGGGCATCGATCAGTTGGCGCTGACCATTGGCAACAGTTAGCCAGCGGTAAGGCATCAGCTTGCGATAGTGAACAAGGTATTCAGCATGCTCAGCAGAATATTTGTTACAGACACAAAGAAACTTCTCGGCCGGGTAATTCAGGCGCTGCAGGGTGGTCAGCAACCTCTTCAGACGAGACATTGCCGACAGGGTTCCCGCAGTGACAAAAACCATGAGATCTGCGACATCCCACATCATTATCGAAATATCATCGATATGACTCGGCACATCGATGATAATAAAATCGCAGTTGCGGGAACATTCCTGGATGACCTGATTGAGCGTCGAACGGGTAACGAATTCGGCTTCCTGAGGCTGTGGCGGGCTCGAAAGCAATTGCACACCCTGCGCGTGGAGAAAATACTTTCTGATGTTGTCAAAAACGAGACGTTGCTCGTTCTGAATCAATCTTGCCATGTGCGGCTGGTTACTCATGCCGAAATGAACGCAGGCATCACCAAGCTGCAGATCACCGTCGATATAAATCACGCGTTTTCCGGAATCAGCCAGATGCCTTGCCAGATGCGTAGCAACCGTCGTTCGCCCCTTACCGTCTTTTGGGGCAATAAAAGCGATTATGCGTGCGCTTTCCTGGGTCTGCGGCATGGTGATGGCCTCGCGAATGTTGCGACTGATTCCAAGCAGCAGTTTGGTGCCGGCGGTCATCGATGCAGCCATGATTTTCTGCAGGCCTTCTTTGGTCAGCTCGAGAACCACCGACGGTTCAAGCGCCACCACGGTATCTTCATAGTGGGTATCGTCGCCGAGCATCGCGGTTTCGCCACAGAACCCGCCAGGTTTAACCACACCGAGCATAACGTCGTCAAGACCGTCTTTAGCTTTGCGAATAACAATTTTCAGACTGCCGGTCTCGACAAAAAACGTCGAAGTGGCCTTCTGACCCTTTTCGAACAGCACAGTACCACGTTCAATCTCTCGCCTGACGAGATTTCTGACAATTACATCGAGATCGTTTCCGGTTAAATCCTTAATGGCTAACATCTTATTGCCTCTACTTTATTTGAGAGCGGCTTCAACATTTTCAGCAACGCCAATCATCTTATCCAAGCCAAGCAGTTGCAGAATCTTTTTTACAGAAGCGTTACAACCAACCACAAAAAGTTTCGCCCCCTTGCCCTGAAGACTCATGTGATGCTTAACCAGTGTGGTTATCGCAGAACTGCAGATCATCTCAACTCCAGCGAGGTCGATAATCACCTTCTTTTTGCCGGTGTCTTCAGCTTCCTGAATTGCGGCATCAAAATCCTGAACCGCATCGAAAAAGATGCTGGAAGTAACCTTGACTACCTGGGCCTGATCAAGCGTTTCTTTGATAAAGGTCATAAAATTTTGCTCCCCTGATATTTTTTCTGCAGGTAAATTCTAACATAAATTGCCGACAGATTTCACTTAACTTCAGCCGCGCCTGATGCCGGGGAAAAATGCTCCCAGTGCAAACGCTCAGGTTTCCATTTGTCTTTCGGGCGATCAATGCCGGTCGGTCTGCCAACCGGAATTACGCACAAAGGCACGACATATTCAGGCAATTTGACCACTTCATTAACGGCAGCAATGCGGTCAGCATAAGGGAAAGCCGCGGTCCAGACGGCGCCGAGCCCCATGCTCTCAGCTGCCAGAAGAATGTTCTGAGTTGCCGCCGAACAATCGAGCATCCACATGCTTTCGGTGTCGCCGGCGCGGGCAATTTCGAGATCGCCACAGACAATAATTGCAGCCCCGGCGCTGGCAAGCATTTTGGCATAGGGCAGTTTTTCGGCCAGTGACAGCAGGGCCGGTTTCTCGCTGATCACCACAAACTGCCATGGCTGGCGGTTTCGCGCGGTCGGAGCCGCCATGCCGGCTTTGACCAGCTCGGTCAGCATTTCGCGGCTGACGGGTTCGCCGGTAAAGCTGCGCACGCTTTTCCGCTCATAAATCGTGGCAAGAGTCGGATTTGTCGCCACAGAAACTGCCTGACTGGCAGTCGGAAGAACAGGAAAAACGGAAACGGTCGAAGATCCTGACATTTTATCAGCCTCGCTTTTTACCTGCGGCGCCGGCCTGAATTCACCGTTATTGCCGATTCTGGTTGGCGACATCAGCAGAATAATTATGGCAATCGCCAGAAGAACGTTAAGAACTGCATGAATTTTCACTTCGTGAGCCTCCCCGCCTGCAGGTTTTTCGTGATGATCGGCAATGCCGACCCGCAACATTTCGACAATCTGCCCGGAAGGACAGAAATAATTACACCATGGCCTTCTGATAATCAGAGAAAGGGCCAGAAAGACGCCAGCCAGCAGCAGCACAGTCTGAGAAGCGGATGCGGGCAAAAATGCCGAGAATGGCTCGACGCTGTTGAGACTGAAGCGAACACCGACTATCAGCAATGCTGCTATTACAAACAGAAAGGCCGGGCGCACATATCTCAAGATTCTGGCAACGCGGCCGGTTGGTTCGATTTTTTTCGAGCAGGCATGGCCGATCAGCTCCTGAGCTGCGCCATAAGGGCAATACCAGGTGCAATACCATGACCGACCAGACAGCAAAGGAACGACAACTGCCAGAGTCACCAGAACCGTCATAAACAGCTGACTTGAGAATGGTATGCCGTTAATTGCCCAGTTATACAGCAATTCAACCGAGAAAAAGCGCCCAAGCATGAAGCCAGGCACCAGAATCGCGAAAAGCAGATAGGTTTTACGGTATTTTGCCAAACGGGCAGGAGCAAAACAGCCGGAAAAAGCCAGCAGCAGAAAGGCCCAGGCAGCAACTTCGATAATCAGAGCGCGATAGTCGATCTGGCGCCTGATCTGTTCAACCTTGACATATTCAGCCAGACGCAGGCGCAGGCTTTCGATGGTTGCCTTACTGGTCATTGTCGCCCGCGAAACGGCATCAACCGGCAGATTAACCGCCTCACTGGCCGGCTGGCCGTTCCAGGAGGCAAAAAATCCAAGCTTTTCAAGACGCTTAACGAAACCGGGCGTCTCATCATTCTTCTGCAGCAACAGGCCAGTAATCTTATCTTCGGCATCGATGCCGATAACGATTGGCAAATAAGAGCCGTAGCCGGTGATATGCTTTGCCAGTGGCTGCGTATGCAGCAGACGACCGATTTTGCGATTGCTGCCGTCGCGAACTACCGCTTCATCGACAGAAAGGTATTCGAGGGTTGCAGTCCCGGCGAGAAGCTTTTGCGCTTCCTCAACCGTAAAAGCTTTTGCTGCAGACTCTTCAGACTTCTGAGCTTCGAAGGGGATTCCGAAAAAGCGGCCGACATGCAGAGAAGTCAGAAAAAGAACCACACCCAACACTAGAATAACGTAGATCTTGCCAATTAAGTTGTTTTGTTTCACTTTATAATGACCCTGAATCAGTATTATTGAATCTTACATCATTTTACACCTTTTGCGAAATCAACAGGTCGATAAAATTTCCACCGGGCAACCTGCAAAATTCTCTTCCAGCAAGATCAGATTATGTGGACTTATGGGTCGCAAAACCCTCTGACAACGTTGTCACTTTTTCGCTGATAATAGACAAAAAGACAGCAGAATATTTCAAGCGCCAGGTCTTAGAGCTTCATTTTTCAGGGTAAAAATAGACCTCTAAGCTCAAAAAACCCGTCTTTTTGCAGCAACTTTTTAGAATTGATGGGCGTTTTCGCTGGTCCGACCCCAAAAAGAAAAAGAAAGGGCTGTTTCAACCTGGTGAAACAGCCCCTGATCGGAATCAGATCAGATTACTTTTTTGCCCGGCCGGCTGGCTTGACGACCTTTGCAGGCTTTTCGGCTTTAACAGCCTTGGCAGGCTTTTCAGCTTTCACAGCTTTGGCCGGTTTTGCGGCTTTAGCGGTTGCTTTTTTGCCAGAACGATTCTGCAGGGCTTTCCAGACGTTTTCCTGGCGGATCGGCATATGAGTGAGAACTGCACCCGTAGCCTTTTCGATCGCATTGCCGAGAGCGCCGCAGACGGCGATCATCGAATGTTCGCCGACACCACGGGCGCCGAACGGGCCGTCGATCTGCGGGGTTTCAATCGCGATGCAGTCGATTTCTTCAGGAATATCGAGGCTGGTCGGAATCTTGTTATCGGTAAACGAAGGATTCAGCAGCTGGCCCTTATCGTTGTAGATATAGCCTTCGCACATGGCGGTGCCAAGGCCCTGGATCATGCCGCCGATCGCCTGGCCGCGTACTGAGCCCTCATTGATTACCTGGCCGATATCGTAAGCCGAAGCAACCTTGATGATATTGAAAGCGCCAGTCTTTTCGCAGACTTCGACAATCAGGCCATGGGCGCCGAAAGTCCAGTCGAGAGCCGGGTTACCCTGACCGGTTTCTTTGTCGAGATTGGTCAGACCCTGAGCGATGTAGCGGCCAACACCGATGATCGGGCCGCAGATGGCATTACCGTTCGGGTAGGCGTAGCCAACAGCCATCTGTTTGTAAGTTACATGGCTTTTCGGATGATGTCTGACAAAAACCTTTTCGGCATCGTGATCGAGGTCGCACTTCTGGGCTCTGAGAGCCTGAGCGGCGACGTCATAGCACTTGTCAAGCAGGTCTTTCGCGGCAAGAATGGCGGCGTTGCCCGAAAGCAGCAGGCCTTTTGACGCAACTGTCTGCCAGTCATAGGGGTCGCGGTCGGTATCGTTTTCGATGGGGAGGCGGATGCGTTCGATGGGCCAGCGCAGAACATCTGCAATCATCTGAGCCAGCGAAGTATAGGTGCCCATGCCGTAATCGGTCAGCGAATGGCTGCCGGTAACACTGCCGTCTTCATTGAGCTTGAGAATCATGACGGTGCCGGTGAATGGCGGCATGGCGGGCGCTTTCTGCAGAGCCACGACCGATTTACCGATCTTCATGCCGGTCTTCTTTTCGCGGGCCAGTTCAGCAGCGGTCAGCTTGCCGTAATTGATCGACTTCGCGACCGCTTCCATGCACTTGGTAACACTTCCGGTATTTTTAACGACTTCTTCACCGGTCATGGTTTTCGAGCCGGGTTTGAGAGCGTTGATTTTGCGGAATTCAAGCGGGTCGATACCAAGCGTGTCGGCAACATGATTCATGTGGCGTTCCATGCCCCAGCTGAATTCAACGTGACCGAAACCGCGGTAAGCAGTGCCGAACGGCTTGTTGGTATAAACGGTATAGGCATCGACCCAGGCATTTTCGATTTCATAGGGGCCGGAAGCCGAGAAACCGGAAGCGCGGGTGACGTTAACTGCGTAATCAGCGTAAGCGCCGGCATCCCAGTACATGGTCATTTTCTGGGCGACGATTTTGCCGTTCTTGTTGACGCCGGTTTTGATGTTGTAGGTCAGCCCAGAGCGGCACGGAAGCAGGCTGAATTCTTCCTCGCGGGTGGCCTGAATACGCACCGGGCGACCACCTGAGAGCTTCGACAGGCAGCAGCAAAGCGGTTCAAGGTGAATGCCGGCTTTACCACCGAAACCACCGCCGAGATATGGCGTGATAACGCGGATATTGCAGTGCGGAATCTTGAATGAAAGGGCAAACAGATTGCGCACGGTGAATGGCGACTGGGCCGAGGTGTGAATGGTGATGCGATCGCCGGTGTCCCATTTGCCGACGGCGATGTGGGTTTCCATCGGCACGTGCTGCACGTTCGGGTTGGTATATTCGCGCTCGATGACGTAGTCGGCTTCTTTGAAGCCCTTTTCGACGTTACCTTTGCGCAGCTTGGTATGGTTGGCGATATTGGTGCCCGGAACCGGGGTAAAAACCGCTTCGACATAGGAATAGCTGCCAAGATCGGGGTGAACGAGCGGCGCTTTTTTATCAAAAACCTGCTTCGGATCGAGGAAAGGCGTCATGACTTCATATTCGATTTCGATAAGGTCGAGCGCCTGCTGTGCAATAGCCGGGGTTTCGGCGGCAACGGCGGCGACTGCTTCGCCAAAGTGGCGGATGGTGTCGCGGGCGAGAATATATTTGTCGACGAGATAGAGACCGACACGATAATCAAGGTCATTGCCGGTAAGAACGGCATGTACGCCGACAAGTTTTTTGGCTTTGCTGACGTCGATTTTTTTGATGCGGGCCTTGGCGTGCGGGCTGCGCAGAACTTTGCCGTGCAGCATGCCGGCGAATTCGAGATCGGCGGTATAGAGAGCCTGGCCGGTCAGTTTTTCGACGACATCGATGCGTTCAACGTCTTTGCCGACGTAATTCAGGTCTTTTTTCGGGGTATTATCAAGCACGTTTGAGGCCCTCCTTCTTTTTCAGCTGGCCGGAAGCATCCTGGACCGCTTCGATAATCTGCTGATAGCCGGTGCAGCGGCAGAAATTGCCTTCGATCGCCTGTTTTATCTGTTCGACGGTCGGTTTCGGGTTGTTTTCAAGCAGAGCGCGGGTCGACATGATCATGCCTGGGGTGCAGAAACCGCACTGAACCGCGTGATTTTTCTTGAAAGCCACCTGCAGCTTAGACAGTTTGCCGTTTTTAGCTTCGCCTTCGATGGTCATGATATCGGCTCCGTTGGCTTCAACTGCCAGAATGAGGCATGAGTTGACGGTTTTGCCATTCATGATTACGGTGCAGGCACCACATTCGCCGGCGCCACAGCCTTCTTTGGTGCCGGTCAGGCCGAGATCTTCACGCAGAAAATGCAGAAGATTTTTGGTTTCAGAAGCATCGCGCTGATATTTTTTGCCGTTTACGGTCAGAGTTATTTTCATAGCTGGTTTCCTTTATCAGAAGAGTTCGGGGTAGATCTGGCCGACGAACTCTTTAACCATGAAGCGGCGGTATTCGGCACCGGCACGCACGTCGTCGATGGGGCAGATAACCTTTTCAGCAGCGGCAACGGCTTTTTCAAGAGTTGTCGATGCGGCGAGGTCAGCGGTGACAACCGGAGTCGGTGCGGCTGAGCCAACGCCGATACGCATTACTTTGGCGGTTCTCGCCATGGCAACGCTGGCGACGGCAATATCATGACCCTTGATGCGTTTGAGCTTGCGCATGCCAAACTTGGCTCCGGCCATTTCAGCCGGCACGACGATGCGCAGCAGCACTTCATGCTTTTTGATCTGGGTCTTCTTTGGCCCTGTGAAAAAATCTTTGAGCGGAATAACGCGAACGCCGTCGGCAGAGCCGAGTTCGACGCTGGCGCCAAGCGCGAGCAGCGAGCAACCCATGTCGGCGCAGGGAGAGGCGGTGCAGAGGTTCCCGGCGATGGTGGCGCGGTTGCGCAACTGCGGTGAGCCAATATTGTGTGCGGCTTCGGCGAGCAGCGGATAATGCTTTTTAACGTCTTTATTGTTGATCAGATCGATGCAGACGGTGGTAGCACCGATAGACAGCCCGGTTTTCGGGTTGAAGGTTATACCCTTGAGGTCGGGAATTTTTTTGATATCGATCAGGCTTTCGGGGGAAATCCAGTTATTATGCATGTTTACGAGCAGGTCGGTGCCGCCGGCAAGAATGGTGGCTTTGCCATTGCTCTTTTTCAACAGTGCATAAAGGTCTTTAAGGGTTTCCGGAGCTTGATAACTGAAGTTCTGAAGCATCCTTTTCTCCTTGCAAATTATAAGACAATATATTTGGGCAACGAACAAGTTTAAAAGTACAGGCAATCTTTATGCAAGATTTTTTTTGCGGGTCGGACCAGCCAAAACACTGACTAACAAAGAAAAATATTAAAAAAGGAGCTGTTTTTTTCGCCTTAGAAGGGCATTTTTGCCAGTAACAACGCACTTTTAAGCATTCCTGTTTTACTGAGCCTCAATATGGGCTGCCTGCCACAGATTTTATTTAATAAAACTGTGGTTGAGTGCAAAACCAGATAATCAGATCAGTGTTTGTTTTGGCATCAATACAATTGGCAGAACTGAGCTACACCGTCAGTTCGACTTTCAGGCGTTCCGGGTCTTCGAAAAAGACAGCATAAGCGTTGCCGCCAGCATGCGGGTGCTGGTCGCGGTAGAGAATTCTACAGCCACGCTGTTCGAGCTCGCAGGTCAGTTCATCGATCTGCTCTTTTGACACAGCCTTGAAGGCAAGATGGTTCAAACCTGGCCGGCAACGGTGAAATGGCTGCCCGAGAAATCGCGCTTCGGCCTGAACGAAGCAGATGTAAGAACTGTCGAGAATGTAGCTCCGGCCCTGATCCCATTCCTGAAAGAGGCTGTAGCCGAGTTTTTCGCAAAGCAGCCACGACCAGAATTCGACTGATTTCTGCAGATCGGAAACGTAAATTTCGATGTGATGAACGCCACGGCGATCTGCCAGCGACTTGATCATCTGAAGGCAGGGATTGGCTTCGCCCCAGAGTGTTTTAAATTCTTCGACCGGACAAAAACCATTTTTCAGGTAAAACTGCCGCGTTTTCGCGTATTCTTCGCTTTCTCTTGAAGGGCTGAGGGTCTTAACCTGTAAAAATTTGTAATTCAAGGCAACCAGTGCCGCTTCGGCCCGGCTGAGCAATTCGCTGCCGATTCCCTTGCCATGCCACTCCGGTAGAATGCCCATTACATGAATTTCAGCGGTGAACTCGTTTGGTCGGCTGATGCTGATAAAACCGCATGATTTTCCATTCAAGCCGGCAACCCAGGTATTCATGCTCCTGACTTCATCGATGTAAGCGGTAACAGCATCAGGAATACCAAACCATTCAGGCAGACTGCGCAGGATTTCACTGCAGACACGGCTCTTTTCTTCAGGTTTTTCAATCTGTCGGACAATTAAATCAGCAGTATTTAAATCAGTCATTGAGTCCCCCCAGCTGTTAATAAGCTACATCAAAAATCTATCAATGCCCAAAGCCAGCCTAAAAAAAGATCCTGATTCAGATTCTAATTCATACCGGCATCCAGCACAATATTAAAGGCTCCCATGACCATGCTGCAGCGGCGTGCTCATTTGCTGAGGCCAGCGTTGACGGATAGACGACGGATCATTAGACTGATAAACAGTCAAAATCCAAACTGTCTGGTAAAAAGCCGGCCAGTTCGCCGCCGCCTGCTTCAACCTGTGAAATCAAGGAGACAATATGATCGAATCAAGATGTGGAATCGTGTGCAGTGCCTGTGAATACCGCGAAAAAATGAACTGTAAAGGCTGCGTTAAGATCACGAAACCGTTCTGGGGCGATCAGTGCCCGGTAAAAGCCTGCTGCGAAGGCAAAAAGCTTGAGAACTGCGGACTCTGCAGCAATTTTCCCTGCCAGCTGCTCAATAAATTCGCCTACGATAAAGAACAGGGCGACAATGGCAAAAGAATCGAACAGTGCCGCGCCTGGGCAAAACACTGAGAACCGGCTAACCACAACATCGACTTGATAACTGCCTGATAAACTGGCTGCAAAAAAGAGCTGACTGGCATAGCTCGAATGACACTATTTATAAAACCGAAAAATTGTGGGCTGGCTCAGTTTTTTCATGATGCAGAAGCGCAGCTTTTTTTTCTATTCCGCCCGCATAGCCGGTTAAACTGGAATCGGCACCAACGACACGATGACACGGAATCAGGATTGAAACCGGATTATGACCGACTGCTCCACCGACCGCCTGAGCTGACATCGATGAGCGCCCGCTGTCTTCAGCGATCTTTGCAGCTATCTGCCCATAGGTGGTTACCTGGCCATATGGAATTTCCCGGAGAATTTTCCAGACCTTTTGTTGAAATTCGCTGCCCTTCGGCTCAATCGGAAAATCGACAGCAGGATTTCTCCCAGAAAAATAGTTCTCAAGCCACTGACGAAGCAATTTAAACATTTTGTGATTATCTTCAGGAATCCATGAAGCAATTTGCGTGGGAAAATACTTCTGGCCGACAAACCATAAGCCAGTAAGAGCATAATCCGTTGCTGAAGCTTTAATTTTCCCAAGCGGGCTGTTAAATTCACAGGTATAAATCTTTTCTGATTTATCATTCTTCATTTCATTCTCCTGAAAGTGAGTTCCACAGGTTAATGGTGGCATATGAACGCCACGGCTGCCAGAATTCAGAAAGCTGTTCAATTGCTGCCTGAGACATGCCGGGAAAAAACTTCCTGATTCCATGATCGGTGCTTAAAAATACATCCGGCCATCCCAAAGCCCGCATAGCTATATACTGAGCAGTCCATTGCCCGATTCCAGGAATATCTAAAAGTTTTTTCGTTTCTGTTGCAGGATCGGAACTCAGCGAAAGGTTCAGATTACCGGATTTAACAGCCTCAGCCAAAGCGAGCACAGTTCTGGATCTGGCACTGGTCACTCCGGCATTTCCAAGCCTGGTTTCTATTTCCGTTCCAGCAGCACAGACAATTTCCGGCAAAGGAAAAGTAAATGATAATTCTGGAAATGGCGTTTTGATTTCTTGCCCATAGAGCTGAACAAATCTGCCTGCAATGGTTTGAGCTGCTTTAACCGAAATTTGCTGCCCAAAAACAGCCCTGACCGAGATCTCAAAAGGATCAAATGAGCCAGGCAACCGGATTCCAGACACAAGCAGATTTCGTATAACCGTATCTGAATGATAAAGATGCTCGAAAACTTCGACCGGATCGCAATTCAAATCGAATAAAAACCTTATACGCGCCAGAACTTTGGCCAGAACAGGCAAAAGTCCAGTGGAAACAGTCACTGAAAGTGTGTTCGATTTTTTCTGGTTTTTAACTGCAACCCAGCCTCGAAAAATCTTACCGCTTTTCTCCATTGCCACGGTTCGTCGATACATACCGTCGTCGATAAATTCAACTCCCGGCACAGCCCTATGTCCAAGAAAGGACAACAGGTTATCCCATGCGTAGGGAGGCCGATAGGCAAGAGAAACTGAAATTTCATCCTGATCCTCTCTACCAATTCTTTTTTTCAGTTTTCCAGGAGGCATCCCGTATTGTTTTAAAAATAGATCATTAAAACGTCTGATGCTATTAAAGCCCGCAGCCATAGCCACATCTGCCATGGAAATTTTCGTATCGGTCAGCAGACTTTTAGCAAGCAACATTTTTTTTGTCTGCAGATATTGAACCGGTGTGACTCCGAATTCGTTAAAAAAAATGCGGCGCAGGTGACGATCAGTGATGTTCAGAATCTCAGCCACCTCTGCAAGCTTCAATTCATCTCTGGAGTTTTCTTCGATAATCAAAACGGCTTTTTCAGCCAGTCTGGAAGCTGAGTCTATCGGCGCCTTTCCGGGGGCAAGTTCAGGTCGACACTTCATGCATGGTCTATAACCAGAGGCTTCAGCGGCAGCCGCATTCGAAAAAAAACTACAGTTCTCAAACTTTGGCAGCTTAACTCTGCAGACCGGTCGGCAATAGATGCCTGTTGAAGAAACTCCGACAAAAAATCTGCCGTCGAATCTTGAATCGTGAGTCGACATGGCCACATAACAGGCTTTTGGGTCCAAAACAGGTCTGGGTTGCAGTTTTTGCATTCTGTGCTCCTATACAACCCAATTTTAATGAAAAGCTTAAAAAATGTCTGGCCATTTTCGGACATGAAGACATTTTTTCAAACAAGCGATTTTTCCTGAATATCCACAGATCTCAACTGTTGTCTAAATGGCCACAGGGAACCTGTTCAACATACTCGCCGCAGGCGAAGGCCGGGCATTTTTTCGCAATTTCGATCGTTACTTTTTAACAGTAAAGCGACAAAGCTAGAGTTGCAAGACCATCTTTAATTTAAGCCATTTTCGCTTTATAGTTAAAACACCTGACAAATCAGAGCAGGATTTGTCAGGAAACGTTTGTTTTTTGCCAATATACTGCATTCATAACACCGGAAGGAACGACAATGGACTGGATTACCCGCCTGCAGCATTCGATCGATCACATCGAAAAGCATCTGCTCGATGAGTTGAGTATCGAAGAGGTCGCCGAAACGGCCTTCGTGTCGTCATTCCATTACCAGAGAATTTTCAGCCTGCTCACCGGCATGACGATTGGCGAATACATTCGCAAGCGGCGGCTGGCAAAGGCCGGCCAGGAAATCTCGGCTTCTGATGGCAAAGTGATCGATATCGCCCTGAAATACGGTTATGACTCCCCTGAAAGTTTCAGCAAGGCGTTCACCCGTTTTCATGGCATTTCGCCGGCCGCAGCGCGCATGGCGGGTTCCAATCTGAAGTCCTTCAGTCCTCTGGTGTTAAAAATCACAATTGAAGGCGGTTTAACCATGGATTACAGAATCGAAAACAAACAGAGTTTTAAAGTTCTTGTCATCAGCCGGATTTTTTCTGCAGAAACTTCGTCAGCCGAAATTCCGAAATTCTGGGATGAATTCTTCAGAAAAGGCTTCAACAAGGTTTCCTGCGGCCGCTTCGGCATCTGCTGCCCACCAGAAAAGGGCGGCAAAGAGTTCAGATACAGCATCGGCAACTATCTCAACGAAAGCAGCGTAAAACCGGCTGAGATACCGGCCGGCTTTGAGATTCTCGATATCCCTGCCGGCACCTGGGCAGTGTTTCCCTGCGTCGGGCCGATGCCAGACAGCATTCAGAGCCTGTGGAAGCAGATTTACAGCCAGTGGTTGCCGACTTCAGGTTACGAAATCGTTCCGGGTTATGACATCGAGCATTACAGCGCCGGTAATGTCGCCAGCCCTGATTACAAAAGCGAAATCTGGCTGCCGGTAAGAAAAAAACTGTGACCATGACACGGGTGCCCGCCATATCTGGATGACGGGCACCCGCAGATGTAAGGTTTTTACTCGTTAAAAGCAATTCCTTAAGGTCACTGCCCGGAAGGTTTCTCGCTGTTTACAGCAGATTTCAAATTGAGCTGTAACTCACGAAACCAGCAGTAACCGACCGGAACGACAAAAAGTGTCAGCAGTTCGACACACATGCCGCCAAAGGTCGGCACTGCCATCGGAATCATCACGTCTGCCCCGCGCCCGGTTGATGTTAAAACCGGCAACAATGCAAGAATGGTGGTAGCAGTGGTCATCAGACAAGGTCTGATTCTTTTCAGGCCTGCTTGAAGAACGGCATTTCTGATCTGCTCGATATTATCAGTATCATTCTTTTTGAAGCTGCTTTCCAGATAAGACCCCATGACGACACCATCGTCACTGGCTATGCCGAAGAGAGCAATGAAGCCGACCCAGACTGCAATTGAAAGATTCATGGAATGCATATTCAGCAGTTCTCTGAAATGGATTCCAAACAATGAAAAATTAAGAAACCAGTCTTGTGAATACAGCCAGATCATTATAAATCCACCGGACCAGGCGACGCCTATGCCGGAAAAAACAAGAAGCGTAACTGGTATGGAAGTGAATTCGAGGTAGAGAATCAGAAAAATTACCAGCAGGCTCAGAGGTAAAACCACCATAAGCTTTTTTTCAGATCTGACCTGGTTCTGATAGTTGCCAATAAACTTATAGCTGGTATTAGGCGGCAGCTTAAGTGCGCCTTCAGCAATTCGTTTTTTAAGACTGGCCTCTGCTGCTTCAACCACATCAGTTTCTGCGAAACCCGGAGTTTTGTCGAAAATTACGTAGCCAACGGGAAATGAGTTTTCGCTTTTGAGAACCTGGGGTCCTTTTACGAAGGAAATCGTAGAAAGATCACCCAGCGGAATGAATTTCTTGTCTGGAGTCGCGACCGGAATGTTTTTGATGAGTTCTGGATTATCGCGCAACTCTCTGGCGAATCTAAGTCTGATACCATAGCGTTCACGGCCTTCAACCGTTTGCGAAAGCATTTTTCCGCCCAGAGCAATTTCGATTACGTTTTGCAGGTCATTAACCTTGATCCCGTATCTTGCAGCGGCTTCGCGATTGACGGTAATTTCGACGTATGGCTTACCAACGATACGATCTGCAAAAACCGTGCTGGCATCAACTCCATGCATCTGTTTCAGCTCTTTTTCCATTGCAAATCCAAGCGTTTCAACCGATTTCGTGTCAGGGCCGGATATCTGCATACCCATTGGAGCTCTGATACCGGTTTGCAGCATTACCAGCCTGGCGGCAATAGGCTGGAGCTTTGGTGCCGAAGTAGTGCCCGGAATCGAACTGGCCCGCACGATTTCTTTCCAGATATCATCCGGCGATTTTATATGCTCCCGCCATTGGCGTTTTCTCAGCCCGGTTACCGGGTCGGGCTCGCCATATTCCGGGCGGTAAGAAATAACTGTTTCAATCATCGAAATTGGTGCCGGGTCGAGCGGCGAATCAACGCGGCCAATTTTGCCGACCACCGTCTCAACTTCCGGGATCGCTCTTATGGCCATATCCTGCTTGCTGAGAATATCCATGCTTTCTGCCAGGCTGGCGTGTGGCATAGTCGTGGGCATAAGCAGAAAACTGCCTTCATCCAGGGGCGGCATAAACTCTTTACCCAGGCCGGGGAACATCAGGGAACACTTTTGCCAGATTCGCGAATCTGTAATCACTTCCGGAGAAATCCCCACTTTTTTCAGAAGTGCGGGAGCCCAGGAATTAACCCGGGCAAAGCCCAGCCAGATGAGCAGGCCCCATAAAACAATCGCGACAGGAATACAGGCAAAAGTCTTTTTGTGGGCAAGAAACCACGACAAAAGCCTGCCGTAATAGCTTAGAAACAGCTGGAAAAAAAGCAAAACCGAGCCGGTGATAACGACTACAGCGATCAGATTGAAAAAATACCCGTATCCCAGGCCAAGCGGCATCCAGAGCCATGTGAGATAAAGAGTTGCTATGAAAGCAAAGATTATCGGTGCTCCTGCGTTCAAGAATGAGCGAATTTTTTCTGGCACCCGCGCCCAGAAAATACCAGTCAAGCCAGCCAGAACCAGCATAAAACCAGCTGTCGGCAGAAAGAAGGCGAGGAGAATTCCAGAACAGAGAACGGCAAAGAATCTTAAGTCGCGCGTTTCTTCTTTCTTTTTAAATATAACGGTCGCGGCGACCGGAATTAAAACAAGGGCAATGAACAACGAAGAAATCAGTGCAAAGGTTTTGGTCCAGGCCAGGGGCGAAAAGAGCTTTCCCTCCGCACCGGTCATGGCAAACACCGGCAGGAAACCGACGATGGTTGTGCTGACTGCGGTAATAACTGCTGAGCCAACTTCTGATGCCGCATTAAATATTGATTCCTTAGCGGGAATATCGGTTTCGGCATCCTTTTGCAGGTGCGTGAGAATATTTTCGCATAAAATTATGCCCATATCGACCATGGTGCCAATTGCGATGGCAATACCAGCCAATGACATCAGATTTGCTCCGACGTTAAAAAACTTCATGGCGATGAAAGTCATGAGAACCGCTAATGGCAGCAGACCGGAGATCAGCAGACTTGAACTCATGTGAAGCAGCATAACGATTACCACGAGAATTGTAATCGTTATCTGTTGAGATAAAGCATCTCGAAGCGTCTGCAGAGTCTCGTTTATAAGTTTGGTTCGGTCATAGAAAGGAACTATTTTTACCTGGCTCAAACTGCCGTCTGCAAGAGTTTTTGTCGGGAGTCCATGTGAAATTTCAGCAATCTTGTGCTTGACCTTTTCGATCACTTCCAGCGGGTTCGCACCGAATCTTGTAACCACGACACCGCCGACAACTTCGGCTCCCTCTTTGTCAAGCAGTCCACGCCTTCTGGCCGGCCCGGAAAAAACTCTGGCGACATTACCGATGGTAATTCCCACGCCATTGACCGACCTGATTACTGAGTTTTTAAGATCCTCAACCGACTTTATAAAGCCGATACCACGGATAATGTATTCTGCCCGGTTGATCTCTATGGTTCCGGCGCCGACATCCAGATTGCTTTCTTTTATAGTCTTTACCAGTTCTGGAATAGTAATATTGTAGACCCTGAGCATTTCAGGGTCTATATCTATCTGGTATTCACGAACCATTCCGCCAACGGAGCCAACTTCGGCGACCCCATCCACCGACTGCAGGGCAAATTTTACGGTCCAGTCCTGAATACTTCTGAGTTCGTGCAGATCAAAGCCCTTGCCTTCGAGCGTATACCAGAATATCTGGCCCAGAGCGGTTGCGTCTGGGCCGAGTACCGGGGTCACACCTTCCGGGAGACCGCCTTTGATAGATGCAAGCTTTTCGATTATGCGCGAGCGTGACCAGTAAAAATCGACCTTTTCATTGAAAATGATATAGATCGAAGCAAAACCGAACATAGAGCTAGCTCTGATCGTAGAAACGCCAGGAATGCCCATTAAATTGACAGTCAAAGGGTAAGTTATCTGGTCATCAACATCCTTTGGCGATCTGCCGGGCCAGTCGACAAAAACTATCTGCTGATTCTCGCCAATATCCGGAATCGCATCCACCGACACCGGGTCTCTTATTATGCCGGTATTAAAATCGAAAGGAATGACCGAAAGACCATAACCAGCAAGCACCACCAGTAAAATTACCGCAATAATACGTTTTTCCAGAAAGAATCTGATTATTGCATCCATCATTTAATCTCTTTATTCCAGATTTTTGTGCTCGACCCACATTTAAGCATCATCTGGCCAAAATATGGGTTAGCAAGTTCAGAGGCGGTCTGAAGCCAGGCAGCTCCCTTGTTATCGAACGCCATTGGGCAAAAGTTCTCCTGAACTGCGAAACTCAACTTGCCGTCAACCATGGCAAGCAGGTCTTTAAGCACCTGTGTCAGAGGTAAAAGTTCTTCGCGAGCGGCTTTTATATCTTTACCGGCAGCCATTTTCATCAAAATCGGCATCAGCTTATCGGCAACAGCTGAGAGCGATTCAGCTGAAGTTTTTTTCAATTCCGGAAGCAGTTCATGGGCCTTCATTGCCGCATTTTTTGCGGCATTAAAATCATCTGCAGCCAGCTTTTCAGAAATTTCGAGGCAAGCCTTGAGCAAGGCTTCGACCGATTGCATGTTCTCTGCAGAAAGATCGGTATGAACCATTCCAGCGGCCTGTCGTTCAGAAATATCCCGGTCCGGGCTCATCATGCTGGTATTTGCGCGAATCTGCTGTTCAGAGTCTATTTTAAAAGCTCCTTCGACCACAATTCGATCGCCGCTTTTCAGACCGGAATAAACGAGATAGCCAGAATCGACACGTGGTCCGACCAATATTTCAACTGTTTCGTAGGAGCCTGGTTTGCCGGCAACCTCTCTGAACGCCAGCGATCTTGTTCCGCTCCAGAGAACCGCGCTTTCAGGAACAATCAAAGGCAACCCGCCGGCGCCGGCAGTCTTGATCCCTACGCTTTCTATCGGCACCAGATCCATTCCGCAGACATCGCATTTACCCGGGCCATCCTTGATCACTTCCGGGTGCATCGGAGAGATCCATTTGCCTGCCATAGTCGGGTTTATAACTTCGCCGCCCTGGCCAATCGACACCTTGACGGTCACTCTACCGAACAGCCCCGGCTTGAGCAAGCCGTTTGCGTTATCGAGGTTGATGCGGGCATCGACAGTTCTTGAATCAGCCGACAAAACCGGCGAAATAAACGATATGACGCCCGGAAAAATCTTGCCCGGAAAGGCTTCAAATTCACATTCTACAGACTGCCCGTATTTGAGCCACTGGATATCGCGCTCATAAACCGACGCAACCAGCCAGAGACGACTCATATCGGCAATAGAAAACAGTCTGGTTCCCTGATTTACATACATACCCTCTCTGGCCAGCTGCTCTATGACAATTCCAGACGCCGGAGAATTGATGGTTACCAGACTATTCTGCGCCTTTTGCGCCTTGAATTCCTCGATCTGCCGACTGGAAATACCCCAGCGCAGCAGACGCTCGATAACGGCTTTATGAAGGCTTTCATCGCCGACAGTTCTAAGCAGCTCCTCGCGGGCGGCTATCAGGTCAGGGCTATAGAACTCGGCCATATGATCGTCTTCCCGGACCGGAATTCCAATGTAGTTGACATACAGTTTTTCAATTCTGCCACCAACCCAGGCAGTAACATGCTTAACTCTGGTTTCGTCCAGTTTTACCGTGCCCGGCAGTCTTATGGTTCGTGTAGCAGGGCCAGAAAAAACTTCTGCGGTTCTGACCTCGGCGAGCTCCTGTGCCGTCTCGGAAAGCGTTAAAACGTTTTTAACAGCTGAATCTGTGTTTTCAGTCAATAGAATCAGATCCATAAAACAGATAGGACATTTGCCGGCAGTGGGTTTTCTTATCTGTGGATGCATCGAACATGTCCATATTTCGGCTTTATTTTCCTGATGTCCTGCTTCTATTGCCGACTCGTTTGTAGCTTTACTACCGACAAAAAAGAAGTAACCCGCTGTTATTCCGGCCAGAAAAATGACAAGAGCCGGCACCAATAAAGCTTTTTTTTCAATCTGGTTTAATTTCATATTATCAGATCCCACTTAAAATTTAATTTTTCCAAAGTCATAAAGCAGATCTGCTCTGGCTTTGAGAGTGGCAAATTCAGAATCTATCAGTTTTTCTCTGAGATCGAGCAATCTTCTTTCGGTCTCGACAAGCTGTTGAAAACCGGCTTCACCACTCTCATACTTTGATTTTACACTGGCAAAAGCCTTTTCAAGTTCAGGCAGCATCTTGGTTCGGATAATCTGCAGATTTTTTCGGTTGCGCTGAAAAAACTCCAGATCGCTGACGTATTGAGCCTGTAGTGCCAGACTGACAGCTGTTATCGTTTCACTTTGGGCCTTACTCCGCGCCTTGAGCTGTTCGACAAAGACCCGGTTGAACTCAATTCTGGAATCGGCTGGCGGCATTCCGGAAGGAGAAGGAGCAGACCCGGCTTTTTTCATTGGCAGTCGCGAAGAGCTCGTGTATTCAGGAAAGGCCATTCTCTGAGCCAGGGCAATTGAATTTTCGCTGCGGCTCAATACAATATTTTCTGCTACCAGAGCCGGATGATCTGTAAAGTCGCGGTCGTTCACAGCACTTAACGGCATAAAATCCGGCGCCGAAAAACCGCTGAAGTTAAGTGCCGGACGCTTGCCGTCGAGCAAGGCAAAGGCTTTCTCCTGTTGTTCTGTCAACATTGCCTGATACTGATTTTTCAAGATCCCCAGTCTGGAATCTTCAAGCGAAATCATGGTCAGCTCGGCAAACGAGATTTTGCCATTGCGATATAATGTTTCCGAAGTGTTTTTGAGATCGGCGTAGAGCCCGATGGTTTTATCAAGCAGAGTCAGCTTTTTGCGCAATGCAATAATCTGGTAAGCCGTTATTCTGGCCAGTCTGGCCAGTCCGGCGCGAAAAAGATCGAATCTTGCACTGGCCTCAGCGCTGATAGATTCAGCAATCTTTACCTTGATCGCCGAAACTCCCGGAAAAGGGTGTTCTTTAAAAAATGGCGTCAAAGCCGGCGTCTGGCCCAGAAATGAGGAAAACTGGTTGAGCAGAAGTTCCAGAGCCTGAGTTTGCGATAGATTGTATCTGGCTGCGGCAAGCATCTGGTTTTGTTTTCTTACTTCCGGGGCCAATGCCAAAGCAGCCTGCGCAAATTCTTCAGGCGTCGCTATCGCCACCAATGCAGCCGGTCGAACATCAGTAATATCATTGTTCGACAACTCTGATGACGTGGCCGAGTTCTTTGGGGCTGTCGGCTTTTTGCTGCTGAAACCTGCAATATCATGGTCCTGGGCAATTTTGTTAGCTTCAACCGGCTTATAATTCCGCAATTCATCGAGTTGTCGGCGATAAAAAGCGCTTTCCGGCATTGAATCTGCAAAAAGCGGCAGGCCGAGGCAGGCCAGCACCATCATTATCAGCGTTTTTTTCATTGCGGCTTCTCCTCTATCTGCAGCTCAAATGGGCTTCCCACAAGCTTTTCAAGTTCACTGACGCTGACAAAATAATCTGCTTCTGCCCGAAGTGCCGCGATTTTAACCGCATAAACTGTAGTCATTGCTTCGAGATAGTCAGGGAATCTGGTTTTATCTGAGGTAAAAGTGCTTTGCGCAGTATCTGCAGCCTTTTGTGCCTGTGGCAATATGGTCTGGGAATAGAGCTGGTGCAATCTTCGCCGGTTGGTCATACCATACCAGAGCTTTAAAAAACCGGCCCGGGTTTTAACCTTTTCGGCATCCACCATAGCATCTGCTTCAGCCTGTTTTTGCCTGGCTTCATCGATTCGGCTGCGATTTTTTTCACCCCAGATGGGCAGGTTCATCTGCACAAAAAAACCGTAAGAATCTTTCCCTTCGTCTTTGAGATACATATCGCCAATATCCGGGCGATCGCCGGTCATGTTCCGGCTGTAGCCGATAACAAAATCAGGATTGTTCTCGAAGGCAGCCAGTCGGCGTCTGGTGACCGCAATTTTCTTTGCATTTTCTGCTGCGATGATTTCGCTTCTGCTTGCCAGAGCGAGGGCCATCAGCTCTTCGTTGTTGCCAGACAGCTTGAATTCCGGAAGGGCGGAAAACCAGCTCATTTTCAGAGTTTGCAGACCGGTTAATGCTTTGAGCCTGGCTTTTTCGGACTCCATAAGCTCAGCATAGTTGATCTGGTCGTTAGCAGCCTGTGCAAGTTGACTTTGCGCGCGCAACACCGGGAGTAACGAAGCAGAAGAGGTATTGGCGGTTGCCTCGCCTGCCAGAAATTCCACTATTCTGGCATTGGCTTCAGTTACCTCGATTGCTCTGTTTAAAAACCAGATTTCAGCGTAGCTTTTTTTGATTTCGACGATCAGATCTCGAAGTTTAATCTCATAGAGGAGCCTGTCATTCTCTGCCATCTGGTGATTCAAGCGAATCGCAGCAGCCTGTTTACCCGGAAATGGCAGCATCTGACTGATGGTCAACATCTGAGTCTGCTCGCCAGTTCTCGTCTGTACCGGTACGATGTTCTGGCGAAAATTAACCACCGGATCAGCCAGGGCGGTTTTATGAATTACTGCCGTGCTGGCAGCTTTCCAGCGATGATATGCCGCTCTCAATTCAGGGTTGCCCTGCAGGCAGCCTTCCAGCAGAATGGTCAAACCATTGGGTTGCTCGGCATGCAATGAAGTTAACAGACAGGAAAAAACAAAAATGGCAGAAAACAGGTATTTCCGATAGGTCGCCATTTTACAGATCCTTTCGCAAGGTATCAGCTGAAGCCATAAAATATGACTTCAGCTGTAAAATGACGAATTACTCGCCAGCGGACTCCAGGCTTTTCTGATCGTGATAAAAGGTTATTGTGGATGCCTTTTCATCGATTTTGTAGAATTTAAAGCTGGCTTCGAGACCAGAAATCGGGCACTTTCCATCAATATTGGTAACTTTAAGGGTTCTGGTCGCAGCATCTTTAAACTGCCCCAGATATTTTGCCGGGTCGGCCTCAAAAGTCGAAATGCAACCCTGGCAGCAAAAATGGTAAAGATGCCCCTGGTAGATGGAGGATACCTTTTTGTTCACTTCACCACCCATAATTGGGCACTTTTCCGGTGTAACTTCGACTATCACGTCAGGAATCCCGCTTGCCGTCTTATCTTCGGGCGCGATTGCGTGATCGTGCCCCTGGTGCGAAGTTTCTGCCATCAGAGTGTTGCAGGTAAGAAGCATGCACAACAAAACCGCAAATAGAAAGCATCGGCTCATAAGTATGACCTCCTTAAAAATTAACATCTTATAGTTATGAATTTATATTTTATGCCTGATTCTGTCTAACCATTTTTCGAGGTCAGGCAAAAAAGCATGGTTGAAGCTTTACGGCAGATGCCATGTCTGATATAGATAAAAGACAACGATTTTTGCTGCTATTCTGGCTCTGGAGGCTGAAATGACTTTATCCGGCAGTTTTTCTTCGATCACCGGCGATGCTGTTTTTCTGCGTAAATTCGTCAGCAGCGACGCCCCAAAAGTTTTTCAGATGAGCCTTGAAAACGGCATGCGGCAGTGGATACCCGACCAGGTCTATGCCGATCTGCAGGAAGCAGAAAGCGTTCTGGATTTTCTGATGCAGCAGTATGAATCAGGCAAAGGCCCAGCCGAAACGCCGATCGTTCTTGGAGTCTGCTGCAAAAAAAGCAGTGAGCTGATCGGACACGCAGGTTTAAGCCCACTGAACGGCAAAGTAGAAATCGGTTACGCCATCGAAGACTGCCAGCAAAGAAAAGGCTACGCCAGCGACGCGATCAGGGCAATCAGCAACTGGGGTCTTTCGTTTTACCGGCTGCCAGAAATTCTCGCAGTCGCCGCCGCCGCTAATACAGCCTCATGCCGCGCCCTAGAAAAGGCCGGCTTTTCACTGTCAGAAGAAAAAGAACAGACCCTGCATGGCAAAATAAAACTGGTGCGTATCTACGGTTTCTCGACCCCGCAGTCTGGCAATCTTAAGTAACCTCAACCGCCTGGTTAACAACAAGTTCTTTCAGCCAGCGGCAGTTCGCGGCTGAGAAGTTAAAATCAGTTGAGCTTCAGTTTGCGGTAGCAGGCGGGAACATCGTCGCAGTCATAGGCGAGCGCATATTTGGTGAGCGCTTCGAGCACCATGGAGACGGTGAAGGCCTGTGAGCGCCAGTGGGCGAGGTCCCAGAACGAGGCGGCGAAAAACAGCCCCGAGAGCCAGGTGGCGCATTTGTCGCCGGGGGTTTTGAACTTGCCGACGGTTTCGGGGTTTTTCGGTTTGTCCCAGATGGCCTGATTCAGCAGATACTGAACACCGCTGTGAACGGCGTGGTCGTATTCCTTGAGCAGACCGGCTTCAGCCGCGTTCTGTCGGCCGATATTGATCAGGGCGGTTACGGCCAGAGCCGAGGCGAGGTGGTCGCTCTTGTCGTCGCCGCCGGGAAAAGCGCCGCGACGGGTCGGATTCTTTTCGCCCCAGTCTTTCTGTGCGACGATCAGATCGCGCATGATGCGCTGCATGGCCGCTTTCATTTCGGGTTCTCTGGCACTGCCGTCACGATAGGCACGTGAAGCGGTATAAGGGAAAATCATATTCTGCGGGTAATACAGGCCTGCTTCTGGCCAGGCATGATTTTCGGCAGCCTTGAGAATCAGGTTGACACAGTTCTGATAACCGGGCAGGTCTTTGCGACCAGTCAGGGCCATCGCGAAGAGAACGTTCGAATTGACCACCACATCGACATTGTTGACTCCGAGCGGAACCACGCCAATTTCCGGGCGGTCGAAAACCGGCTGGCTTTCGTCTTTCATCCAGGTAAGAAAAGCGCCCGTCCCCTTGCCTTTCCAGCCATCGCGGCCGTCTTCGCGTTCACGGTCGACATCTCTGAACTGGCTGATTTTTTCGAGGGCGGCAAAATCAGGTCTGGCATCTGAGCCTGGAAATCTGGCGTTGTACATCAGTTGAAATGAAACGGCAGTCGAGGTGTCATCGGCATCGTTGGGAATATTGAACAGCGCATCGGCGCCGGTTTTGTTCTCTTTCAGGTTCAGACAGCGTTCAAGCCAGTATTTCGGCGGCGTCTGCTGACCACGGGCAAGCAGCGCAAAAATCTTTTCGAGCTTCGGGTTAAGGTAAGCGCCGGCAAGCATTTCAAGCTGTGCGACCTCGATATTGAACGGGCCGGTGCGTGGCACATTGCTGCGGCAGCCCGGAAGAACTGCCCAGAAATTGTAGGCGTCTTCCCTTTTGAAGCTCTGAATATTTTTCATGGCCAGGTGGAGAATGCTGTTGATATGTCGCTTAGGCTCAGGCAGCGCCGATTCGTCGAAAAGAAACAGCGGGTAAGCGATAAAGGCGGTCATGAACAGGTTTGAATCCTGAACTGAGGCGGGTGCACGCCCCTTAAAGCCAAGTTTGTTGGGCAAAAAGTGAATATAACTGGCCCATTCGCCACTGCGATTGTGGGCTTTGATTTTCTTCGGAGCCGGCAGGCCAAGATTTTCGCGGAACGGAATATTGAAGCTGAGCAGGGTTTTGCAGCCGTCGCCTTCGTCGGAACTGTCGAATTCGCATGAGCGCTCACCGGTGCGCGGGCGAACCTGGCGGTCTTCGAGGTAAGCCAGAGCACCAAGAATCGTGTTCGAAAGCTTTTTATCAGCGAGGCGGGCCTTGATGACCGCCCCGATTTCGGCGTCAGCAAGAGCAGAAGCCGGCATTGAACTCAGACAGAAAGCAGAGACGGTCAGAAACATCGCGACCCGCAGCAGTGCTTTTTTCATTTACATCCTCCGAAAACTCAGGCGTATTTTTTAATTATACCCGATTTTTTCACAACCCCGGGCATTTTTTCAGCACAATTCAGAAAACCAGAGCAGGCGTGATAATATTAATGCAAATCAACATAAGGCCAGATAAATGAACAAATCAACTGTAAACCCGGGTATGGCCGGGCTGAATCTGATTCAGAGCAGCAGATACAATAAGGGAACGGCGTTTTCGGAAGCCGAGAGGGCCGCTTTTGGTCTGCACGGGCTGCTGCCGCACCGCGTCGAAACCATTGAAGAACAGAAAAACCGCGTCTGGCTGCAATATGGCAATCAGCCGACCGCAATCGCCAAAAACCTTTATCTCAATCAGTTGGCCCGCACCAATGCAACGCTGTTCTACGCCTTTGTCGAAGAGCATCTCGCCGAAATGCTGCCGATCATTTACACCCCGACCATTGGCGAAGCGGTGCAGAATTTCAGCGGCAACTTCACGCAGCAGCAGGGTCTGGTCATTGCATACCCCGACATGAACAGAATCGACAGCATTTTAGCTGGTTTCGCCGGGCAGCCGTTCGACATCATCGTCGTCACCGACGGCGAAGGCGTGCTCGGCATCGGCGATCAGGGCATCGGCGGCCTCGACATTGCCATCGGCAAGCTGATGGTCTATACGCTCTGCGGAGGCATTAACCCGTTTCGCACTCTGCCGGTGATGCTCGACGTCGGCACCAACAACCAGAAACTGCTCGATGACCCGCTCTATCTCGGCTGGCGACATGCGCGTATCAGCGGCGACCAGTATGCTGAGTTCATCGACCGCTTCAGCAAGGCGTTTAAAAAGCATTTTCCGCGAACTCTCCTGCACTGGGAAGACTTCGGCCGCGACAATGCCCGCGCCGTACTCGACCGCTACCGGCTTTTTCACCCTTCTTTCAATGACGATATACAGGGAACGGGCGCCGTGGCTCTGGCCGCCGTTCTTGCCGGCATCCGCAAAACCGGCATCGCGGGCAAAGACCACCGTTTCTGCATTTTCGGAGCCGGCACAGCCGGAACCGGGATCGCCGACCAGATCTGCCGGGCAATCGCCTGTCGCGAAGGTATTGCCGAAGAAAAGCTGCGGGAAAACTTCTTTCTCATCGACCGCAACGGTCTGCTGCAGACTTCGCAAAGCGACCTGCAGTATTTTCAGAAACCCTATGCCAGAACACCGGCGCAGCTGATTGGATGGAAAACCGCCAGCCCTGGGTATATCAGCCTGACCGACACCGTTAAAAATGCCAGACCGACAATCCTGATCGGTTGTTCAACCGTGGCCGGCGCCTTCACTGATGAAGTGCTGGCAACCATGGCCGCCAACACACCACGCCCGGTAATCATGCCGCTGTCAAACCCGACCGCCAAGGCTGAAGCGACACCACAAAAGATTCTTGAACACACCGGCGGCAGGGCTCTGATCGCCACCGGCAGCCCATTCGGGCAGGTAACTTATGCCGGCCGTAAAATCGAGATTTCTCAGTGCAACAATGCCCTGATTTTTCCCGGTATCGGTCTTGGCATGATGATTTCAGGGGCAAGCTCACTCTCAGACGGGATGCTGCTCGCAGCCAGCGAGAAACTGGCAGAACTCAACCAGAGTGATGATTCGCCTAATTCCCTGCTTCCCGGATTTTCTGAAATCAGGCGGCTTTCAGCCGAGGTGGCGCTTGCCGTTGCCAGACGGGCTGCAGCAGAAAAACTCGCGCCGCCCGCTTCCGACAAAGAATTCAACGACAGGCTGAAAGCAGCAGTATGGCACCCTGTTTACGCCAATTACTGCAAATAAAACCGTATGATCTTGCCGCTGGTGATCCAACAAAGTTGAGTTTACAGGATGCTGGGCTGCAAACCATTCAGCCGCTTATGATCAGCGCCTGATCAGAGCGTTCGCGTGGCAACTTCAATTTGGTTTGACATACTTTCGTTTTTAAAACACATTATTAAAAGACAAACCTGGAGGCAAAAAAATGACACATTTTATTACTCTGATAATAATGCTGGTGGTAATGGCCAGTCCGACCATGGCGCAAACAGAACCCCCTTCCCCAACGGTACTGCCGGCACAACCAATGGCACCGGCTTTCGAGTCTGACGTTATCAAAGGCGACAAGGGTGATATCAAGCTGACTTTCATCGGGCATGCGTCGCTGATTATCGAGCACAGCGGTCGGGTTATCCATGTCGACCCCTGGTCAAAACTTGCAGACTATTCTCAACTGCCAAAGGCCGATCTGCTGATCCTGACTCATGAACACCAGGATCATCTCGATACTGTTGCCATCGATCTGCTCAAAAAGCCTGACACAAGTGTTGTCTACCCCGAATTCATCAGTCAGCAGCGCGATGACGGCAAGGTCTTCAAAAACGGCGACAGCGGCGAAATCGACGGTATTCAGATCGAGGCGGTTCCGGCGTATAACATTATGCACAAACGCGAAAATGGCGAGCCTTACCACCCGAAGGGGCGCGGTAACGGCTATATTTTCACTATCGACGGCAGACGCATTTATGTTGCCGGCGACACCGAAAACGTGCCTGAACTGAAGGAACTGAAAAACATCGACGTGGCGTTTCTGCCAATGAATCTGCCCTACACCATGACCCCTGAAATGGTCGCCGATCTGGCCACAGCGATAAAACCAAAGATTCTCTACCCCTATCATTTCGGCGAAACCGATACGAGCATTATTGTGAATCTGCTTAAAGAACAGAAAGACATCGAAGTCAGAATCCGCAAACTTAAGTAAAAAGTAAAATTAAAAGACTTTCCGCGCAAACGCAGACAACCATCGCCTGATCGGCCTGGAATTCGACTATGAATACTGAAATACCCGTAACAAATTCAAAACTGCGACGGTTTATCGACTTTTTCGGGCTAAAAAAGAGCGTTGTCGGTGTTCTGGGCATGTGCATACTGATCGGGCTCGGCGAAAAAATGGCAGAAAGATTTCTGCCGATCTATCTGGTGGCCCTTGGTGGCGGCGCCTACATGGTGGGCCTGCTGAATTCGCTCGACAACCTGCTCTCGGCCCTCTATTCGTTTCCGGGCGGCTGGCTGGCTGACCGCTATGGCACGAAAAGATCGCTGATGATCTTCAATCTGGTGGCAATCGCCGGCTATCTGCTGGTAATACTGATTCCAAGCATCTGGGCTGTAATGCTCGGCTCCGTATTGTTTATCAGCTGGACCTCACTTTCTTTGCCGGCAACAATGGGCCTGATCTCAGAAGTTCTGCCGAAGAACAAACGAACCATGGGCGTCTCGGTGCACTCTTTGATCAGGCGAATTCCCATGGCCCTGGGCCCGGTCATCGGCGGCTATCTGATAACGCGCTATGGCGAAGTAGAAGGGGTGCGCTATGCCTTTATCGCCGCTCTGGCAATGGCTCTGATTTCCATGATTTTTCAGGAAACCATGATTCATGAGCCTGAAAAGAAGCCTCGCGAAAAAATCGATGCCTCCGAAGCACAGGAACCGCTGTTGAGGCCTGAACTGAAGAAACTGCTGATTGCAGATATTCTCGTGCGTTTCTGCGAGCAGATTCCCTACCCCTTCGTCGTTCTCTGGTGCATGAATATCAACAGGGTCTCGGGTATCGAATTCGGGGTATTATCGACAATAGAAATGGCAACCGCGGTTCTGATATACATTCCGGTGGCCTGGCTGGCCGATCGTGGCACCAAGAAGCCCTTTGTCACCATGACCTTCATTTTTTTCACCATTTTTCCTTTATTTCTGCTCTATTCAAAGTCGTTCTGGATGCTGAGCGCCGCTTTTTTCATCCGCGGCCTGAAAGAATTCGGCGAACCGACCCGTAAGGCTCTGATCATGGATCTTGCCCCGGAAGGGCGCAAAGCTGCGGCTTTTGGCACCTATTACCTTTACCGCGACATCGTGGTTTCTATCGGGGCGTTCTCCGGCGCCATTCTCTGGGAAATAAGCCCACGGGCCAACTTTATTGGCGCGTTTGTATGCGGGCTGATCGGCACTCTGTGGTTTCACATCAAAGGCACTGATATGATACCCGGGAAGGCCGCTGAAAATACATGAAAAGCTGGCACATTCCGCGACCTTCTGTTTAATCCGAAACCGAATCCAACACAAGAGACAAAACATAAAACCGTTGGCATAATACACTGCAACAGATCGAGTCCGGCGTTATTTTCACAGGGTACCTTGCGGGTTGGGGTTTTAGCCGTTAAAATTATGGAATAATCTCAATAAGGCAGGTCGTTCTTTTATGTCATCACATATAAGAGTGAAAATATGTATCGCAATACTGATGCTGCTGGCTCTGACTGTCAATGTCAACGCGCAGACGGCACCGGTTCAGGGCGAAAACTGTTACAGCAAAGTCTTTGAAGAAAAGGTGATCGGGCACAGCCTGGCAAATACCTATCTGCTGATGTATGCCGCCTATAACACCTATGAAAACCGCATGGGTGTCGCCAATTTCAATGAATTTCAGAAGAAGTTCAAAGAAATCTTCACGCCGCTCGGTATCAGCCGCTTCGATTTCATCAACAAAAAAGAAAAAACCGCAGACACCCAGGTAGTGGTCATGTCGAACGACAAACTCGTCATCGTGTCTTTCCGCGGTTCTGAAAGCTCGACCAACAATAAAGTCAGCCCGGTCAAAATCGTTTATGACTGGGTTCTTACCGACTTCAACTTCTTCAAGAAGCGTATTCCGTGGTGGGGCTGGGGCGTAAAAGTGCACAGCGGCTTCTATAATGCCCTCGACATCGTTTACGATGACCTCAAATCGCTTGTCGACCGCCACATGGCTGGCGTGCCGAAACGTCTCTGGATCACCGGCCACAGTCTGGGCGCCGGAGTCGCCCCGCTGGCCGCCTATCGCCTTTCAGGCGACGGTATCAGTGTTCAGGGCGTCTATACCTTCGCCGGCCCAAGAATCGGCAACGACAATCTCGCCAAAGCGATCAAAAAGCGGTTTCCTGATATGCAGCGCTGGGTGCTCGACAACGATATCGTCACCAAGGTGCCGTTCAAGATCATGAAATTCAAGCATATCGTCGCCCCGAACAATATTTACGGCGACGGGAAATTTGCCATTGCCGACGGCGAAATGAAGGGCCCGGGCAAGGTAAAGAGCCATATGCCCGGCATGTATCTGCAGAAAATCTACGATCTGCTGCCTCTCGAACTGAAAGACAAAATGCCGCCACCGCCGGCCTTTGGCAGCGACAGATCGGTCGAAGACGCCGAACTCGAACGGGCTTTCAACGGCGACGCCGTGAAATCAGAAGAAGATATCAGCAACTGATCGCCTCTGAAAAACAAAGACCGGGAGCGGCCCACAGGCCCTTCCGGTTTTTTATTTGTACATTCTGTTTTACATTCGCGGGCTAAAGTTCTATCATTTTCAGCAATAGATTTACACAGCAAGCAAAGGAGCTAAACCGGAATGGTTGTCTGCCATCTTATCAGGAAACAGACCTATTTTGACTCGGTAACGCTGATGCTCATCGGGTCACAGGTAAAGAAGCTTGACGGCATCGAAAACGCGGTCGTCGGCATGTGTACCGACTACAACATCGACAGTCTGAAGCGGCTGAATATGTATCAGCCCGAATTCGACGGCCTCACCCCGAATGATCTGATCATCTGCATCATGGGCAAAGACAAAGCCACCGCCGAAAGCGGCATCGCCGAAGTCGAAAAGCGCCTTAAATCCCGCAAACAGGCATCGGGCGCCAGCGCCGAGCTGCCACCCGCGACTCAGGAAGAAGCCGCCCGCCGCCTGCCAGAAGCAAATGTCGTGCTGATTTCGGTGCCTGGCGAATATGCCGCCCGTGAAGCGGCGCAGGCGCTCAACAACGGCCGTCATGTCATGCTCTTCTCTGACAACGTCAGCATTGAAGAAGAACTTGAGCTGAAAACTCTCGGCGTCAGCAAAGAACTGCTGGTAATGGGCCCTGACTGCGGCACCGCCATCATCAACGGCACGCCTCTCGCCTTCGCCAATGCGGTTCGCAGCGGCGATATCGGCCTGGTAGCAGCTTCAGGCACCGGCCTGCAGGAAGTCACCAGCACCATTCATCGTCTTGGCTGCGGTATTTCGCAGGCTATCGGCGTTGGTGGCCGCGACCTCTCAGAAAAAATCGGCGGGCGCATGACAATAATGGCAACCCGCGCGCTCGCAGCCGACCCGGCCACCCGGGTAATCGTGATGATTTCGAAACCGCCGGCAGAGAAAGTTCTCAAGCCGCTGTTCGCCGAATTCAAAAACATCGGCAAGCCGGTCGTGGTTTATTTTATCGGCGCTGACCCGAAAATGATCGAAGAACAGGGTTTCGTCGCCGCCCGCAATCTCGAAGATGCGGCTCTGCAGGCCTGTCGCCTCAGCAACAAAAAACAGTATAACTCAGAAATGGCTGACAGCGAGATCAAAAAGCTCGCCGACAATGTTAAACTGCCGGCAGCCAGTCTGCGCGGCCTTTACAGCGGCGGCACCCTCTGTGATGAAGCACAGCGTCTGCTGCAGCCGGTCATCGGCGAAATATTCTCGAATACTCCGGTTAAGGGCTGCAAAGAAATGCCCGATGTTTACAAAAGCAGCGGCCATTGCATAATTGACCTCGGCGACGATAACTTCACCCGCGGCAAAGCTCACCCGATGATCGACCCTGACTACCGTTCAGAACGTCTGGTGCAGGAATTCGCCGACCCCTCAGTCGGTATCATCTGCTTTGACGTCGTGCTCGGCTATGGTTCACACCCTGATATGGCCGGCGAAATGGTTGGCGCCATCGAGCGCGGCCGCAAAAAGAGCGGACGCAACCCGATTCTCGCCGCCTGCATCTGCGGCACTGAAGAAGACCCGCAGGGCTGGCAGCAGCAGAAAGCCAGACTGGCAGAGGCCGGCGTCAGCGTTTTCCCGACCAATGTCGCGATGGTTAAATTCGTTCAGCATTGCCTGGAAAGGAAATAATCGATGAGCAAACTAGTCAGCTTTTTTGGGCAGAAGGTAAAGGTTATCAACCTCGGAATTCCGAGTTTCGCTGAAGATCTGAAAAAACAGGGTGTTGAGGTCATGCACACCGAATGGCGCCCGCCCGCAGGCGGCAACAAGAAGATTCAGGCCCTGCTCGCGAAGGTGGAAGCCTGGCAGAGCAAAGTTAAAGCCGGAAAAGGAGCCAGATAATGCTTATAGATATTCAGGAAGCCAATGCAAAAGCCCTGGCCGCCATTCAGGCCGCCCAGCCGATCATCAAGGGTATCGATACCGCCATTAACGTGGTTCCGGGTATGAAAAAGAATCTGATTCTGCATGCCGGGCCCCCAATCACCTGGGAAAAAATGTCGGGCCCGCTCAAAGGCGCCGTAATCGGCGGTCTGATCTATGAAGGCCTCGCTGCCAACCCGGCAGAAGCCGAAAAACTTGCGGCCAGCAACCAGATTGAATACTCGCCCTGGCATGAACATGACGGTGTCGGGCCGATGGCCGGTGTTGCCACCGCCAGCATGCCGGTCTGGATCGTCGAGAACAAGACCAATGGCCGCAAAACCTTCTGCACTCTCAATGAGGGTCTCGGCAAGGTGCTGCGCTACGGCGCTTTTTCAGACGAAGTCATTACCAGACTGAAATGGATGGAAAAGACACTGGCACCGGTTCTCAAAGCTGCGATCCCGCTCGCGGCCGAGATAAATCTGAAAAACATGATCGCGCAGGCGCTGCAGATGGGCGATGAAGTGCATAACCGCAACAAGGCCGCCACTTCGATGCTGATTCGCGAGCTGGCCGCCGCCATTACCAAAACTTCGTTCAGCCAGGAAGAAAAGGCACGCGTGCTTGAATTCATGCACTCTAACGACCATTTTTTCCTCAATCTCAGCATGCCGGCCGCCAAAGTGATGCTGCAGGCGGCTGAATGGATCGAAGGTTCGACGATCGTCACCACCATGTGCCGCAACGGCACCGAATTCGGCATCAGGGTTGCCGGGCTGAAAGACCGCTGGTTCACCGGTCCGGCTCAGATCGTGCAGGGCCTTCTGTTTCCGGGATTTGAAGAAAAAGACTGCAACCCCGACATCGGCGACAGCGCCATTACCGAAACCTGCGGACTTGGCGGCTTTTCGATGGCAGCAGCTCCGGCAATCGTTAAATTTGTCGGTGGCACGGTCAGTGATGCGATGAACTTCACCCGTAAAATGTATGAGATCACCGATGGCGAATCGCAGTCGTTCCAGATTCCGGCGATGGATTTCCGGGGTTCGCCGACCGGCATCAACATTCTCAAGGTCTGTGAAAAGAACATTCTGCCGCAGATCAATACCGGTATCGCCCACAAAGATGCCGGCGTCGGCCAGGTCGGTGCCGGGCTGGTCAACCCGCCGATGAAGTGCTTCGAAGACGCCCTCGAAGCATATGTTGAAATGTATTGCCAAAATTAGTATCATTTAACCATACGAATAATATAAAGGAGTCAATTGATGACAAAAGTAAAAATGTATGACCTTACCCAGAGACTGAGTATTCACACTCCGCCCTGGCCGAGCTATATGCCCCTGCAGGTTCAGTATTTCAAGCGCATCGCCGGCGCCCACATGGGCCAGGGTGCCAACGGTCAGATCATCAAGACCAGCAACCACGTCGGCACTCATATTGATGGCGAAATTCACTTCTGCGCCAACGGCAGAACTATCGGTGAAGTTCCGCTCGAAGAATGGTGTGGCGACGGCGTCGTTGTCGACATTTCAGACGAAGTCAGCGATTTCTCGCTGTATTCACCCGAAATGCTGATGAAAAAGGCTGATATCCGCAAAGGCGACATTCTCATCATCAACACCGGCTACCACAAATACGGCTGGGATCAGCCGCAGGCCGATGAAGTGCGCTATATGGTCAAACACCCGGGCCCCGATGCAGAATTCCACAAATGGGCACAGGAAATGAAATTCAAATGGATCGGCGTTGACTGCGGTTCAGCCGACCACCCGATGAACACCATTCTGCGCGACTGGCACCCGAAGCTTTTCGCCAAAGCCGAAGCCAAGCTGAAAGAAACCCACGGCAAAGCCTGGGATGAATACTATCCGCAGGAAGAATACTATCAGGTCATGCACCTGAAGATGTTCCCGATGGGTATCGTGCATGCCGAAAACATCGGCGGCGACATCGACCAGCTGAACAACAAGCGCACCTGGATCGGTCTGTTCCCGTGGCGCGCCATCGAACTCGAATCATGCATCAGCCGCATCGTCGCTTTCGAATTCGACAAGTAAGTAATTGCTGATAAAAAAAATGGCACCTGCGGGTGCCATTTTTTTTATCGGATAAATTACTGCATCAGCTCTGGCTGCTGCGGTTGCGCGCCTTAAGCTGAATGCGGGTCAGGTGTTTTTCGAGATCACGACTGGAAAAAGGCTTTTCGAGAATCGCCGACACCCCGAGTTTTTCGAGTTCTGGCCGTTTTTCGTCATTACCGATGCCGGTGCAGACAATGACCGGTATTTCAGGGTTCATCCAGCGGATTTCCTTGATCAGGTCGAGGCCACTCATACCGGGCATCAGCAGGTCGGTGAGCACGATCGTCAGCTTGCGCTGCAGGTTTTTGAAAAGATTCAGGCCGTCTTTGCCGTTTTCGGCGAGAATGACTTCATAGCCCATCATGCGGATATTATCTGCGAGAATTTCTCTGACATTTTCGTCGTCATCGATGACCAGCGCACAGCCGCTTGAACAGTTTTCCTCAGCCGCTGGGCGGTTCTGCACCGCGTCGACGAAGCTGCCAGCCGAGTCGATCGGCAGAAGCACGGCAAAATCGGTTCCCTGGCCGGGCTGACTGGTGACCATAACCGCGCCGCGATGGCTGCGGAGCATGCCGATTACTGCCGAAAGACCAAGCCCGCGACCGGCATAGCGGGTCGTGAAGAACGGGTCGAAAATGCGGTTGAGATTTTCCGGGTCGATGCCGCTGCCGTTATCGGTGATCTTAACGGCAATATAGCTGCCAGACTTGATCGGTGGGCCAAAATAGCCAGGTTCGTTGCCATAGTAGGTTGCCAGCCCCGGAAATGCGGTAATACAGATGGAGCCTTTACGGTCACTGACAACTGCCTCGACCGAATTTTTAACGACATTGAGAATAGCCTGTTTCAGCATCGGCGGATCGATATGAATATCGGGCAGATTCTCGTCGACGGCGATCTGCAGATCGATATCGTTGCCGGCCAGCTGTAACATTGCCGGGTGCAGTTCACGCAGAATATTCTTTATGCTGGCCTTCTGGTAAAGGGTCGGCATGCGGCCGGAATAGGCCATCAGCTGTTGAATGATTTCGCTGGCTTTGCGGGCCGCTTCGACAATGCGCCGCGCTTTTTCGCGGCAGCCGCCGTCGGGTGGCAGTTCACGCATCATCAGGTCTGAATAGCCCATGATACCGGTCAGCAGATTGTTAAAATCGTTGGCAAGCCCGCTGGCCATCTGGCCAAGATGATCGAGCTTCTGCAACTGCATAACCTGGGTTTCGTAGCGCACCCGGCTGTTTTCGAGCTCGCGGCGGATGGTAATGTCGCGCACGGTGACAGCGTAACATTCATGGCCGTTGATTTTTATGAAATTGACAATCACTTCACTCGGAAAAACGCTGCCGTCCTTGCGGCGCCCGGCAGCGTCGAGCTGAATACTGCGCCCGGTCGCCCGCGCGCTTTCAAGTTCGGGAGTGAAATTTTCAAGCATTTCGACGACGCTGCCGGGAACCAGATCACGGGCATTCATTTTCAGCAGTTCTGACTGACTGTAGCCATACATTTTTTCGCAGGCCTTGTTGCAGTCAAATATCGAGCCATCGGCGGTTTCGAGAAAAATGGCATCGGAAGAGGCGTCGAAGAGGGTCCAGTAGTGGCGGGAAGCCTGACTGAGCTCGTTTTCCATCAGTCGCTGCTCGGTGACATCGCGAATGAATACAAGATTGACCGGCTCGCTGCCGTTCTGATGTTCCGCCGGGAAAATGCCAACGTTCAGAAAGCAGTCGGCAGTCTCGGATTTAAGTTCGACCTCGAATTCAAGGTAGCTGGCTGGCGGCTCGTAGCTGTTTACCGAAGCTGGCAGCCGCCTGAAGAAATCAAAAAATGAACGGCCGGCAAGCGGGCCATCTGAGGAGCATTTCAGCAGTTCAGCGGCTGAAGATGATTCAGATACTACCTTACCAACCCTGTCGATTACCAGATATGCAGCATAAACTGGCTCTATCAATCGTTCTTCCCCGTTTCAGGACTGTGTATAAAAATACTGGCTGTTTTTCTTCATTTTATCAGAAGATACCGACAATAAACAATTTTTGTTTTTATTTTTTGTGTAAAATTGCGCATTACATATTTTTTCTGAGCGAATTTAGTGCCGTTCACCTGAGTCGACTGCAGTCGTGAAAGTTTTTTGGGGAACTGATTGACACATGGCACGCCGATTCTTATGCTTGAATGTACGATTCAAAGATGTGAACCCAGGAGGGTGATGATGATTATCAGAAGTAATTTGAAAGCCATGCTGATCATTATGGTGCTGGCCTTCATCATGCCCGCCATTCAGGCAGATGCTGGCATTTTTGACGACATCAAGCTCTGGTACAATCAAAAATCAGAGATAAACAAACATTCACGCATTATCGGCAGTGAGGTAAAAACTCTCTACCGCGAGCGCAAATCGATTCAGCGGTTTTCTGAAGGCGCCAGTGGTCTTATCAAAGCCTACAAGGCCATCAGCAACAAAAGCAGCAAAGCCAGTCTGCCACAGATACTCGACATTGCAAAGTCGATTTCTCTGGTTGTCAGTGAATTCAAAAATCTCGCACCCAAAGCCGAGGCAATGTATAAAAATGCCCAGCCGAGCATGAAATATTTTTCACAGCTCGCTGATCAGACCGAAACCATTCAGACCAACAAGAACAAGATTCTGGTCAAATCGTTTTCCGACGGTCGCTTGAGCAAGCTGGCCGGCGCCAACGGCTGGAGCCGGGTTTTTGATTCGGTTAAGTCAGACCCGCTCAATCTTTTCAGATGGGGCCGTCTGCAGGATGAATACAAACTCGGCAAGGTCGAAGCCCAGTATCCGCTCAAATGTGCCCAGATCGCCTTTGAAGCTTCAGCCTACTACTTCGCCGCCCGCGATTCAGTCCAGGAACTCCTCGGCATTCAGAAGGAAATCGAGGGCATTCTCGGTGGCGATCTCGGAGCCATTCTCAACGTCGCCGGCACCGTCAACAAGATCCAGAATTCAGGCAAGTCAATCGAGTCACTTGGCGAGCTTGCAGAAGTTGGCACGCAGCGGATCGGCAAACGGTTCGACGAACTTCTCAAGGTCCAGGAAGAATACGTAGCGATCAACAAATCATATAACGAAAAATACAGTAAAACCCCGACGGCTTCAGGCAGTTCCAGTTCAACTACCGTTTCTGCCAGCGGCACTACGGCACGCCAGAACACCACATCGGCGGCTCCCTCAACCGGCAACACTTCAGGTTCTGCTGCAGTAAGCCTTGAACGAGCCATGGCCAACTACCAGAAAGCCTATCAGGCCTATGTCGAGATCTCGCAGAAAGGCGACGCTTCTCAGAGCGAAGTCAACAAGGCAATCAACGAGCTCAACACTGCCAAACGCCAGGTTGAACAGGCAAAAGCCAGATAATAAAGACGTTTACCACTGCAGCTGCCGGGGTTTCCCCGGCAGCTGTTTTATTTCAGACAAAAGTTGAAAGAAGCGTGCATCTGTTTTAAACTGGTTGCATGGATCAGAGCAAGGGGAGAAGGAGCAGTTTTTTCAAAGCCTGGCGTGAGCCTCTGGGCAGCTTTGTCTTCTTCTTCTTTCTTTTGGTTCTGCCGGTTGTAACCGCCTGGCTGTCGTGCGAAACGATCCAGGCGAATCTTGAGCGTGAACAGCAGCAGCAGAGCCTCGATGAAATGGCGGAAATGACAGCTCACATGGCGCGGCTCGCCAACCCGGAAACATATTTTCAGGAAGCGCTGCGCCGGTTGAACGATTCATTCAGATGGGCCTCAGAAACTGCTGATGTCAGCAGAATTTCCCGGCCCGAAATTCTTGAACTGTTTCTTTTCGACGCTGGGGGCAACCGCCTGAACTGGCCAGCGAGTGAGCCCCTGACCAAGAAAAAGATTTCTGAAGACTATCTGCGCATACTGCTCGAACTCAGGCGCAACCCAGGCGCATCTCTGAGCAGGCGCGACCAGAGTATCGCCACCTCGTTTTCCGGCAATTATTCAACCGTTGGCAACCTGGCGCGCAACCCGGAAACGCTGGTGAATTTTCAGGGAATCGGTCTGCGCAAATACGGAGCCTGGTTTGAAACCAGACTGCCCGGTGGCGAAGAAGGTCATCTTCTTGCCTGGCTGCAGCCCGAAAGCATCGGTCGTTATCAGCTTGCTGAAGAAGCCATCAAAAAAATTCAGAAGCTTGCCGGTAAAAACTTTGTCTTTGCCTGGATCGATCTTAACGACATACGCAAAAACAATTGTTCCGGCGGCAGACGCCTGCAGGAAGTCGGATTGCGCCTGCTCGCCACCGAAGGTCTCAAGTCTGGCTTCAAGCTGGCAAACGAACTCTTTGCCATCAACGACACCCCCGAAGGCATACGACTTGTCTGTTCAAGGCAGTTGCCTGCACCACCGCCGCTTCTTGAAACTTTTTTCAATCTTCTGCGCACGGTTCTGCCGGTTATCGTTCTTTTCCTGGTCTGGAAAACGGCCTTCAGAGTTCGTTTCGATCTGTCGGCCAGCCTGCAGTTTCTGATGATTTTCGGTTTCACGGCCCTGACCGGGGTCGCAATTCTTTTGACCGCTTCGATGGCCTACAAATATGAAAAACAGAATTCTCTGGTTGCCGACAACAAGCAGCGGGCCGTCGAAATTCTCGAAAAAATCGACCGCAATTTCAGTGCCTCTTACGGTGATCTGCTGCACCAGTACCGGCATCTGATTTCGCAGCTTTCTCAGGGCGGCGAGCCGGAAAAGATTCTCGCACCGCTGGCGCTCGCCCAGAAAGAAGAGAATCTTGCCTTCGCCGGCTTTACCGACCAGTTCGGCAATTTCCTTTTCAAGGCTCCTGCAACCGTCAATGCCGGCGCGGCCGACTCGATCGAGAGCAAGTATGCCAATCTGATCGGCGGTATGGCCGGGCAGGTCGTGCGCACCTTCAACTCTTCGAGAATGCCTGGCACGACTTACTCAGAAAGCGACCCGGTCGGCATGCGCAGCCTGTCGAGTCGCCCGGTTGAAGGTCTGCTCGGTAACCGTTCGACCCTGCAGAATATCACCTTTGACGGCGACGAAACGCTGACTTTCATGGATCTGACCATAAATGAGAGTGACACCGCCTCCGGCTGTCTGTTCATCGTGCATGAACCGAGAAAAATGCAGATCAAATACCTGAGCCTGGCAGGGCAGAACATTTCTCGCAGTGCCGGTTTCGAGCTCGCCGCCTTTCCTAAAAAGCACAGTGAAAAGGGCGCGTATTACCCGCGCTTTTCTTACACTTCAGAACTGCCGCTCTGGAAACTTCACGATCTGGTGAATCAGACGCAGGTTTCGAGTTTCCGGCATGGCCGGATCGACAACCGAGAAGTTCTTGTTGCCGCCATTGCCGGCCATAATCTGAAGAACTACAACCTGTTTCTGATCATGCCCTTTGAAATAATCAGAGCAGAAGCGCAGAAACTGTCGAATATCTTTATCGCCGCAACGGTCATGTCACTGCTCTTCATCATGGTTCTCAGTCTGATTCTGGTAAGGTCACTGATTACGCCGGTTTCAATGCTGGCCGCCAATGCGACCGCCCTGCAGAACCGCCGCAATGAAACGGTTGAAACGGTGGTATTCTCTGAAGCCAATGAGCTCGAAAGCATTTCGACCGGCCTCACCGATTTGATTCTCAAAGTTCGTGAATTTAACGAGGGCCGCTCGGTCAAGCGGCACCTGCTGCCACCCGAACCGCTCAGACATGGCACGATAACCCTTGACGGCTTTCAGATCGCCAATTCCCGTGAAGAACGCGAGATCTATCACTTTTCGCGTATCGACGAGAACCTTTCGTTCGCGTTTCTGATGCGCACCGATCTTTCCGGCATCGAAGCTTCGCTTACCCTGTCGATGGCCCGCATGGCCGTCAGACTGATCACCGAAGAGCTCAACGTTCATTCAACTTATCACTGCCTCAGAGATCTTGAAGAATATTTCAGAATCAATCTGCGCCGGCGTCTCGGTGGCGACCTGGCGGCCATTATCGTCAATCATAGCGAAAACCGCATTCTTTATTCAGGCTGCGGCGCCATCAGAATCGTGCTTATTGATTCTGTCAGCGGCAGCAGCGAAAAGATTGAGTTTTCGGCGGCCGAACCGGGCACAACCGAATTTCATGCCGAGGGAACCCGCGAAGCAGAGTTTGCGCCCGGCCGCATCGCCCTGATCGTCTCACCGGTTTTCTCTGATATGTGTGCCAGCCGACTGCCGCAGATTCTGCCGGAAATGCTGACAAGAAGCCAGACCGACCCGACCCTGCGCGAATTCATGCAGTATCAGGTCGAAACCGCCTGTGCCAACGGGTTCACTGAGTCGGCCAGTCTGTTGATCGTGCAAAATCACAATCCGGGGGAACAGAAGTCATGAAAAAGTCACAGACAGCGACTTTTTTCCGGGCTGCAATCGGCAGATTGACCGGCAACCGGCCGTTGCGCTGGCTGCTGATCGTTCTGCTGACCTGGGGTGTGCCGTCGGCCATTTTCTGGACCGGTCTGCAGCTGTTCGTCTCTGACCGTCTCAACCGCAGCAGCAGTCTGATTGCCGAAGAAATAGAACGCGGTCTCGATAACTATATTTACGACAGTCTGCCAGCCAGGTTTTTCCACCCGAGATTCAGCGGTCTTTTCAAACAGCTCAAGGGGCTGCCCTCGAACAATGACAGCCTCGACAAGATCATCGCCGGCTTCGATCGCCAGTGGCAGCCCGGCATGATCGATATCTACCTGTTCAATGGCGAAGGCAATGTCTTTCCGATCAGGGGTGCACGGCCCGAACACGAGCTGTTCTTCGCGCTTGCCAACTCGGAGCATGAAGCGGGGCAGATATCGCCCGAACAGCTCAGCCGCGTCGGCCGGCTTTTTCCCGCACCAGATCTGATGCTTGGCCGCATTCGTGACCAGCGCGACAAGGTAATCGAGCTCGGCAACCCCGACAGATACTCTCTCTGCTATTTCGATTACGACCGTTCGATCAAAAACCGCTTTGTTGCCGGCATTCTGATTTTTGTGCATTACAGACACCTCAAGGTGGCTGACATTCTCAAAACTACCGTCAGTGAAGTCGACGCCACGCATTTCGGTTTTATAAGCAGAGATGCAACCTCGCTGCCGGCGGAGCTTGCCGACTTCGATGCCCAGGATCTGGTCGCCCACTACGAGCAGTATCCGACGAGCACTTTCGCTCTGAATGGCAGAATAATCGGCATCAAGCGCTATGACGAATACACACTTCTGATCGGGGCTTTTGCATGCCCGGCGCAACCGGTTCTGCTGCTGCTTGTCACCTTCATTCTCTTTGTCATTGTCAGCATACTGTTTCTACGCCTCAGTTACCGCATCATGGTGCTGCAGATCAGATACCAGCACAATGTCAGACAGCGACTTACCGGACTGTTCGCCCTGTCTTATGCTTTGCCGCTTATGGCTGCCGGCTTTCTCGCCTTTCAATACCTCCGGGAAATGCGGCATTCGATGGTGCTCGAAGAAAAGCACGACAATTACCGCCGCCTGTCAGAAATCGATGCCGGTTTTACCCGCTTCGTCACCTCGAAACTGCTTGAGTTCAGGGGCTTTTCACGGGAACTGCGGCAGGCGGTCACCTCGCCCGACAGCCTGAAGAAAATTCTTGAGGGCCATTACAAGGAATTTACCGCCGACAGCATTCACATCGTTGCCTCCGACTCACAGGTTCTTTATTCGACCGACCTGATGACTGCAGAGGTCAGAAGGCATTACAACAAGACGAGAGCCGAGCAGCAGAAAATTCTCGAAAGCTGGAAACTGCGCCATGCGGGCATCACCTCGCGCCACATCAAGGCTCTTTTTGACGGTGGCGGGCCAGACGGGCAGCCGCTCGAACCCGAAAAGGGCGAAGGGCATAACGGCTTCGTCAAGCTGCTTGGCACCACCGCAATTTCGGCAATGGAGTTCTACAACCGCTCGCAGGGCATCGTTACCGAGATGAAGCGCACCAGTTCGAATCTGGTGGTTGATGCCATCATCGAGTCGAACACTCAGACGCTTTTTCAGTCGGCCCGCACCAACATCGGCCGTTTTACCAACATTCAGGGACTCGACGAAATTTTTCTCGGCTATCTTGATGTGCTGCCCGGTCCGGCCGGTGAAGCCTGGTATGCCTGTGCCATGCTCGTCGATCTGGTCAATTTCGAGCGTCAGTATTTCGAAAAGCTGTTTGGCGATCTGCGTTCGCGCAGCGAAATAATGAACCGGGTTTTCCCCGAAGAAGATATCAGAGCCGTTTCGACCCACCAGTATGCCGCCAATTTTCCGTCGGTGCTCGAATTCAAAAACTTCGAGTCGATTATCCGCCGCAGTAACAGCGATTTCAAAACCTTTACCCAGCGAATGAAGATAGACGGCCGCGACAGCTATGTCAGCGTTCTGCGCGGCTCATATCTCAAACATTATCTGCTGCTGCGGGTCTCGCCGGTCGACGAGCTCGAAGCGCTTTTCCGCAAAAGAGTCAGCATCGTCATCATTATTTTTACGGTAATTCTGGTCATGGGTCTCGCCCTCGCCCGCCTGCTGACCCGTCTGCTGATTCTGCCGATCAGCGACATCATGCTCGGCGTCAAGGCGCTGGCCGCACGCAATTATCAGCACCGCATTCCGGTGAGGTCAGAGAACGAGTTTGGCATACTCGCCCGCGCCTTCAACGAATCGGCCGAGATTCTCAAAAACCTCACGATCTCTGAAAAAATCCGCAGACAGCTTTATCCTGAGCTCGAATTCAGGTGCGGCAGTTACCTCATCTCGACCGCAAATTCGAATTCGCGCATCATTCTCAGTGATTTCTTCGATTATATTCCGCTCAAACAGGGCACTTACGCGCTGATACTCGCTGAAGTCTCGGGCAATGACATTTCGGCCGCCTACCTGACCGCGATGCTGAAAACTTCGTTCACGCTGCTCTGCCCAAGCTTTCCGTTCAGCCCTGAACTGATTCTCGAAAAACTGAACCAGATCTTTCTGCCTTATTATCAGAAAGGGCACATGACGACCTGCATGATCGGCATCATCGACCCGACCAACGACCAGATGATCTGCGCCAATGCCGGGCAGTCTTACCCGATCAGCATTGCCGACAAAACCGGCGAAAAAATGTTCGTCAGCCTGCCGTCGACTCCGCTCGGGATAAGCCTCGAAACGAAATTCCGCAAACATCAGATCAGTCTCGAAGGCAGAACTGTGGTTCTTTACTCTGACGGTGCAGTAAACCTGCCTGACCAGCATGGCGAAAAACTCGGGCATGAAGCTTTTCTTGAGATCGTGCAGCAGAGCCTGAAAGCCGACCCGCGCAATCCGTCAGAAGAGATACTGAAGCGACTGAATCAGGTATCGATGCAGGTGCCGTGGCGCGACGACATCACGGTAATGTGCATTCAGAACCGCATCTGATTATTTCTGACGTTCGACGAAACCCTGCAGGTAAACAATCGCCTTGCGTGCCATCGCCTTGTCAGATTCGGCGGCAATCCTGAAAAACTCACGCAGAGGATCGATATAAACAGGATTTTTCTGGTAAGACATGGCCAGAATTGTTCTGGTTCTGACTTCGAGCGAATCGTCATGCAGCATTTTTTTCAGCAGTTCTTCGACCGCATTGCCTTTCATGCGTGAGAGCACGAAAACTCCGGCTTCCCTGATCTTTTCGTCAGAATGTTCGGGCAGGTTTTTGAAGGCCTGCAGAATTTTGACCGCCCCGAAATTCGACAGGGCGGTGCGGGCGGCCTGAGCCAGCAGCGGAATTTCTGAACGCAGGAATGGGCAAAGGTGCAGAACTGCGGCCGGCTTTTTCGAATTTTCCAGGCCCTGAATCGCGGCGAGAGCAACCCTTTCGTCCTGGTGATAGAGCAGACTTGCGAGCGTATCGATTACCGCCGGATCGCCGTAGTGGCCGATTTCTCTGGCAACAAAAGAGAGTCTGAGAGGTTCGGGCTTAGTGAGAATGTATTCAATAAGATGCGGAATATGGGCGGCATTCTTCATGGCGAAAAGCTCTCTGAGCTCGCCATCTGAAATGCAGAGCATCTTGAGCTTGCCGATCAGATCTTCACGCAGTGCTTCATCCGAGAGGTCAATGGTGACATCTGAGGTATTGAAATCGATATCGCTGTCTTTCTGCCCCGCAACCGGGGAAAAAGAGGGCGAGCTGCTGCGGGCGGCACTGATTGCATCCTGACGCCGGGCATGCGGCCCGATTCGACCGGCCAGCGCCTTGCGGCTGAGATTGCTCCAGAGCGCGTCAAGTTCGGGGTCGGCCTGAACCGACGGTCGGCGTTCGGGCCTGGTCATTTCTCTGATCTTTTCTATTTCAGCCTGTCTTTTGGCCGTGATAGTACCGTAATCAGCTGCAGGCGGCGCACTGACCGGGGCCGCCGGTGGCGCAGCCTGAGCTGAAGGCTGGCCGGGTCTGTAAGGCACAAAGGGTTTTGCCGGCGGTTCTTCTTCGATGATTTCTTCAACCACTTCATCGGCATCTTTGGGTTTGGCAGCTTTAACCTTGCGAACCACTTTGACCACTTTTCTGGTCGTCGTGGTGCTGCCGGGCTCTTTTGCCGTGGCGGCAGCCTGAGAAGCGTCTTTGGCGACTGCCTGACCTTCGCTTTTCGTGTCAGTTTTTGCAGGTTTGTCGGCAGCCGCTACCGACTTGCTTTCGGTCGTGGCCTGGGCTGACGGAACAACAGCAGACTTTGCATCGGTTGTATTGGCCAAAGTATCAGAAGTCTGCAGCAGTTCCTGCAGTCTGCTGGCCGATTCGTCGCCGGCAGGTGCAGTTTCTGAGCCTTCGGCCGCAGGTGTTTCAGTCAATGCTGTCTGAGCGGCTTTCTGCTTCTTTTTCTTCTGTACAACTGCGACGATCGGCAGGGCAACGACAGCCAGCAGAATGATCCAGTAGCTTTTCACGAGGGCGATGTAATAAGCGGTCGATGCGCCCGGGTATGGCTTTTTGGCTGCCTTCGCCTTGCCAAAATACATTACCGCCTTGCTGTTGTCTGGCTTTTTGGTATTCTGCCAGTAAAGCCCCTGAGCGTAGTTGGCAAGTGAGCTGCTGTTGTCTTTCGAACCAAGAACTCTGGCAACACGGTTTACCGTGTTCCAGTCGGGTTTATCGGTCTTGATCAATGCTTCAACGTAAATGGCGAGCAGTTCGTTTGACTCGACCACCGCATCTTCGAATTCCTGCAGTTCAGCAACGACTTCTTTATACTTACCGGCTTTCGCAAGGCCGTTAACCTTGCCGAGCAGCACGTTAGGGTCGGCACTGAGAGCCGGCATGTCAGCGGGCGTTTCACCTTCGGCAACCTCTTCGCCACCTTCGGCTGCTCCGTCAGCAGTATCGACGACGACTTCGCCGCCGCCATCAGCAACGGTCTCACCACCTGCAGCCTCATTTGGAAGTATTTCAGTCTGTGAAGCTTCACCGGCTGCGGGGTCGGCTGAACCGGAGGCGGGCTCTGCTGCTGATGTTTCAGTTTCACTGCCGGTACCAGTACCTGTTCCTGGCGCAGCAGCTGCCTCGGCAGGCTCTTCGGCAACTTCATTGTCGATGATAAAATCATCATCGTTCTGAGCCGCAAGATCTGGTTGAAACATCAGGGGCAATGCTGCAACCCAGATAATGAACAGCCAGAACGCGCGTTTTTCGCGATTTTTCAACATTTCAATCTCTGAATTTCAGGCGGGTTTTCTTCCGGCCGTGAATTGTTTCATGCAGATATTTTATCTCAGTGGTAATTTCTTTTTCGGCGGTTTTGATGCGGCATGGCAGACAGGGGTTTTCTTTGGTTTTTCCGCGCCATGGGTAACCGTCTTTCAGCGTCTGCTCAGACTTTGCGGCGGCACGCATTTCTTCGCGGCGCATCTGTTCGAGCTCCCGGGCGTAGTATTTGGGTTCTTCAGATGGATTCTGCCGGCAGCCGGCAGTAAACACGGCCGCCAGCACGCACAATGCCAGCATACCGGGTCGGCGGGCCCATTTCCAGAAACGATCTGCAGATTTCATAAATTTCCCGTCCAGTCAGCCTTAATTTGGCTATCTAATCGGGAGACTTCATGGTTTTGTTTATAGCAAACCTGAAAAACGCAAAACGCTTTTATTTTTCGTGGGCCTGATCTGATGAAGCGGGTTTGCGACTGCTGATCTTCAGACCGGTGTTGTCGATCACGACTCTGGCATCGGCCGGCACCGATTCGGTCAACCAGACGTTGCCACCGACCACCGAATTCCTGCCGATTGTCGTTTCGCCGCCAAGAATGGTAGCGCCGGCGTAGATGACTACCCCGTCGCAGATGGTCGGGTGTCGACGGGCACCACGAATGACTTTGCCCTGTTTATCACGGGGAAAATTGAGAGCCCCGAGGGTAACGCCCTGATAAAGGGTGACGTCATCGCCGATTATCGTGGTTTCTCCGATCACCACACCGGTGCCATGATCGATGAAGAAGCTTTTGCCGATGGTGGCGCCGGGGTGAATATCGACGCCGGTGCGCGAATGCGCCCATTCAGACATGATGCGCGGAATCAGGCGCAGACCGTGCTGGTAGAAGAAGTGCGCCACCCGGTGCACGGCTACCGCTTCGAGACCTGGGTAGCTGAAAATGATTTCGTCGAAGTCGACGGCGGCCGGGTCGTTTTTGAAAGCGGCCTTAACGTCAAGGTTGAGCATTTCACGCAGCTGAGGAATATATTCGAGGAACTCAAAAACCAGCTGTTCGGCTGCCCTTTCGCACTGGCCGCAGGAAGTGCTGGCCTTCTGGCAGCCATGAATCAGTTCGCGATGCACCTGCGGCTTGAGTTCTTCGTAGACACGGGCAACCCGATAGCCGATGCGCATTTCGATCGAGTCGAACGACATTTCAGAATGGCCGTAATATCCCGGGAACAGAAGGGTAAAAATATCACTGATGACACGGTAGAGGATATCTTTGTCAGGAAGCGGGCTGCTGTCGAAGTGTTGAACTTCTTTGGCCTCTTCACTGATAGACTGGATAATTTTACGGGCTGCATGGTTCAGGCGGTTTTTTCGCATGTTCGTTCTCCTAGGAAGAATATAATCGAGAATTGCCCGGTTGCAAAACTGCATTTTTTGCAATTTCTCTTGATGAAAAACGAATTTGGTTTATAATCTGATTAAGACCCTTACTTATCAAAGGATGTGGCTAAATATGGATGAACTCGACCTCTGCCTGTGCAAATCCGCCAGCATTACTCACAATACCAATCTAGACAAGCATTTCGCCAGTAATGCCGTCGGCCATTGCGACCTGTTCGAAATTCAGCTTTACAAAGAATTCTGGAACAGCCTGCAGGAAAGCGAAAGCACGATTTTCAATTCAACTATTGAACAGCTGGTCAACTCGGTTAATCCATGACATCTTCTGTTCCCTCGCGTCAGAATGCCCTCAAGGCACTGCGTGACGCGCTCGCCGGCGGCTACCCGGTCATTGCCATCGAAACCTGGGAAGAAGACGCCACCCTCTCGACGTTGAACAATTTTTTCAACAGCGCTTTTCAGGGGCGTGGTGTTTTTCAGACCTGGGATTTCCAGGCCGGTCTGGTCGATGCCGCCAGCCGCACCTCAGAAAAACTGAGCGCCATAGAAGCGCTCGACAAAATTCAGGCCGCTGACAAGCCCGGTTTTTTTGTTTTCAAAGATGTCACCGGCCTCTTTGCCGACAGCGAAATCAGACGGCGCATAAAGAATATTCACTATTCTTTTAGAGGCCAGAATCGTTTTCTGCTGCTGACCGGCTCAGACTTCATCATACCGGTCGACCTGCGCAAGGATATCCTGCTTATCAGCTACCAGCTTCCCGAAGCCGGCGAAATCGCTGCGATCATCGACGAGCATCTGCAGGCTGCGGCCCGCCGCGGGGCCCAGGTCGAACTGACTCCTGAGCAGATCAATCAGGCGGTAATTTCGCTCAAAGGCTTTACCGGCGCCGAAATGAAGTATGCGCTCAACAAGATCTGCTGGGGCCGCAAAACCATCGGCGCCGATATCATTCCGCTGCTGCATGACGAAAAAGAACAGCTGGCCCGCAAAGACGGCGTTCTCGAATACGTGCGCGGCAGCGAATCACTTGCCGACGTCGGCGGCCTCGAGAATCTCAAAGACTGGCTGCTCAAGCGCCGCAAACTCTTCACCCCCGAAGCCGCTCAGGCCGGCATTCGCCCACCGCGCGGGCTTCTGATGATGGGTATTTCAGGTTGCGGTAAATCGCTGTCGGTCAAGGCGATCAGCGCCCTGTGGGGTCTGCCGCTTTTCCGGCTCGATATGAACAAGGTTTATTCAGGCATTTACGGCACGCCCGAAGGCACCTTCGCCCGTGCCATCAAGAATATCGAAGGGGTTGCCCCCGCCATTCTCTGGATCGACGAAATTGAAGGCGGCATCAGCAGCAACACTGCCAAAGACGGCAGCACCGGCTCGCACATTTTTTCGGCCTTTCTGACCTGGATGCAGGAAAAATCATCCGATGTCTTTGTTGCCGCCACCGCCAACCGCATCGACCTGCTGCCCGCCGAAATTATCCGTAAGGGGCGTTTCGACCAGGTTTTCTTCATCGACCTGCCGAACGACAGCGAACGTGAACAGATTTTCAAAGTTCATCTGAGTCGGCGCGGCAACAAAATCGAAGAATTTGACCTGCCGCTTCTCAGTGTCGCCACCGAATTCTGGAACGGCGCCGAAATCGAGCACGTCGTCGAAGCCGCCATGATCGAAGCCTTTCACCGTGGCACCGCCATGGCCCAGGATGACCTCTACACGATCATCAGAGGCACCGTGCCGCTGTCGCGCACCATGTCAGAACAGATCAAATTCATCAAGGGCTGGGCCAGCGAACGCGCCATTTCGGCCTCAAAATCCGACCGCTGATTTTTTTCGGCCCGATAGCTCCTCCGCCATTCACGCCTGCGCGAGAACCTTTTTCTATCCAGGCCGCCGCTTCCACCATCCAGGCAAAACGTCCGGTCTTACCCATTCGTTTGCCAAAGGCATTCTTAATAGATCACCTTATTGAACTAATTTTGATATGCCTCTCTTTTTGTCAAATCGCTCATTTGGATTTGCCAGACAGCGCGAAGATTTTAGCCTTATAATTTTTTCAGGCCCGGAAAGCAGACCGGAAGCGGTTGCGCTGGCCAGATCTCGCCAGGCGAGTTCTTTGCCAGCGCTCTGAGGACATTCGATGGCTGGTTGCCTCCGGCCACCGCCCGCAAGCTCCGGCGAAGTGGCTGAAACCCGCGGGGTAACCGCGGCGCAAAAACCGCGCCAGGTGGGCCCCTCCCCGGCCCTCCCACCTGTCACGCTTTTTGCTACCGCCGCTTGCCGGCTAATAGGCCCATTAGCCGGACATTACCCCGCCAGCCTCTTCGCCTACGGCACTCCCTCGCACCCTAAAAGAGGGGCTCACTCGGCTTCCGCATAACAAGTTCATGCGGAAACTTGCGGGCTGGTCTCCGCTTATTCAATGTTCCTGCCCTAGCAATCTCAACGACAAAAAATCGTAACTGTTCACGTGGTTGAAGTTTAACTGGGTCTTGTACATTTTTGCCAGAA
>CALEDQ010000021.1 GCA_937949615.1 uncultured bacterium
CCTCAGGCCAAAATGCATACGCGACATCCTGTCGCTAAGTCGGATCGCTGCCAGAGCCTCAATACATTATTTGTGTCAATCCGTGTTCATCCGTGGCCAAAGTCGGTCGCCCTCGCTTTCAAAAAAACAACTAATTAACGGGCAGGCCTGTAAACGGCCAGTTTCAATCAGGTGGCGACCGTTCTTCAAGCGAACTGGTGCGAGGGGAGCAGAAGGTGATTCTTTTGCGTAAGCTTGTGAGGCGCAGCCGAATCGCTGGAGCAAAAGAACACCTTCTGCTAGACCGAAGCTGCCTCGATTTTAAAGATGGCTTCAAACTGTTGGATATTTCGACGGAGAAGTCGGTCGCCCTCGCTTTACAAAAATGCACTAATTCACCAATTAACGGCGGTAGAATCAATTACCAAGCAACGGCAGGCCTGTAAACGGCCAGTTTCAATTGGGGAGCGGTCAACCTTGAATGGAAGATGAATTTTATCGCCAGATCGCAGCTGTTAATTTTCTTTGTGGTGTGATATCTTCTTAATGCTTGGAAGAATTTTCAGGTAGAAGAGAGAGATGTATGAATACCTTTAGAGTTCGAATCGATCAACTGCAGCCTTCCCAGCCTTTTCTCAGCCGTGTTCGCCTTGAGAACATCATGCGGAATACCGCTTTCCTGTTGCGCCCTGTTGGAGTCAGAGAGCTGAACGGCCGTCTCTGCGTCATCGAGGGGCATGAAAGATTGATGGCCCTCCACAACCTTGGAACCCAGGAAGTGGAGGTTTACATCGATGATTCAGAAAGAGATGCTAAAATCTGGAAAGAATGCGTTGAAATCTGCATCAACAACGGCATTGCAACAATAATGGATCTTGAAGACCGTTTTCTGTCTCCTTCCGGCTTTCGACAGCTCTGGCTGGAAAGGAAAAAAGAGCTCAAACAGAAAGCCGGGTAGAAACCCTGATTATCTGACTGCTTCGTCGCTGGCTTTTTTGCGCAGGTCTCCAGTAGCCTTTTCAAGCTGGGCAATTCGACGGTACAGACCCGAGATCTCGGCTCTGATCTGGTCGAGCTGATCCTGCTGGCGGCGCGCTCTTCCCCGATAAACATAAAACCGGTTCAATGCCGAATCGCTCGAAATGCCGGTGTTTGACTGTCCGGCGTATGGGTTGGCAACCTGCCCCTGATTGGGCGAACTGTCCGCTCCCCAGCTTCCCTCCGGGAAAGTCGTGGCACTCGGGTCAGGCGTTCCGGTCTGGTAGGCGCCCGGGTAATAATACTGCCGACGATATCTGGCAGCACTGCGCACCGACGAATACATTTCTTCGAGGGTTTCCTTTTCCTGTTTCTGCAGGTACGCCAGGCGTTCTTTCAGCTCTTCAAGCTCGAATGAGTTGTCTTCTATCTGATTTTCAAACTCGTTGATTTTGCTGGCCTGCAGATAGGCGGCCAAATCACGCTCGCGATTTATTTTTGCGGCTTTGGCTATTCCCTGCTGCCACTCACTTATATAGGAAAGTTGCCCGCGCAGGCGCTCGGCCTCGTCATGTGCCAGCTGCTGCTCACGTGTGTCGGTAGCTATCGCAGCAGCCTCTTCGTAAAATTTTATCGATGATTCAAGATTGCCCACCAGAATGTTTTCGAAAAAGCCGCGCCGACAAAGAGTCGTCATGTCGTTAGTCCTGTTCGGGTCACGATATTTTTCGAGCAGGGCCATGGCAAGACCATGGTCTTCGTGACGCAGAATACTGTGGTCAGCGATAATGGCGCTTTCATAAAGGTCGACTGCTTCGCTTCTTTTGCCATGAAGCCAGGCTTCCATGGCCTGTTTCAGCAAAAGCCTGCCCTTGGCCGGGTCGGCTTCCTGGCCGATTACCAGACATTGAAGATTCGATGGCTCGACCGGAACTTCTGCCCTGACCGGGGCAGAAAATAGTATGGCAGCGAGAATAACGGCTGAAACTGCATTTTTCATCGGCAAACTCCTTTTTCGTAAAACAAATTGAGCTGACGCGAATCTGATCGGCTTTCAGTCCTGCAGGTGCATGGGCTGATCGATAAAGATGGCAGGATTCATCAGGCGCGGCGAACCTGAAATAACTGGCTTGAACTGCATCTGATCGAGAATTTCTTTCTGCAGATCGATGCCGGGAGCTATTTCAAGCAGGCGCAGGCCGTCTTTTTCAAGTCTGAAAACGCCACGCTCGGTGACATAGGTCACTTCGGTGCCTTTTTCGAGAGCGTAACGGCCGCTGAAAGTTATCTGTTCAACCTGCTTGACGAATTTCGCCGTTTTGCCCTCACTGGCAATCTTTATCCGACCATCCTGCTGCTCGGTTTTCAGACCGTCGGCGGTGAAGGTGGTGCAGAAAACCACTCTTCTGGCGTTCTGGGTAATGTTGATGAAACCACCGCAGCCGGCGAATTTTGGCCCGAATTTACTGACGTTGACGTTGCCCTCTTCGTCGACCTCACCGGCGCCAAGAAAAGCGATATCGAGGCCGCCGCCATCGTAAAAATCAAATTGTGACGGCTGCGGCAGAACCGCTGACGGACTATAGGAAGCGCCGAAAGAAAGTCCAGAAGCCGGCAACCCGCCAATCGGCCCTGATTCAACCGTCAGGGTCATGCGATCGCGCAGATTCTCTTCGCGGGCGACATTGGCGACACCCTCAGGCATGCCGATGCCGAGATTCACTGTGCAGTTGCCAAGCGGCAGCAGCTCGACCATGCTGCGCCGGGCGATGATCTTGCGAATACTCATTTCCATAGGTTTGAACAGAGAATCTTCAGGAAACTGTACCTGCCCGGAATAATAAGGGCAATACTGTTCGAGAAAGGTCTGCATGTGCAGCTGCGGCTCTTTCGCCATGTCGACGAGAACGACGTAATCGACGAGAATACCTGGAATCTGCACAAAAAGCTGATTAATGCCGCCGCCGCGGGCGAGGCGCATTACCTGACAGATGACGATGCCACCGCGCTGCTTGGTTGCCATCGCCTGCGAAAGGGCATCGAGCGGCGCGACTTCCTGTTCCATGCTGATGTTGCCGAATTCATCAGCTGTGGTGCCGCGAATCAGGCACACGTCGATGCCGAAGTGCTTATAGCGCAGATAATCGTGATTGTCGAATTTGACGACTTCGACAATATCTTCGGTGGTGCAGCTGTTGATTTTGCCTCCCTGCAGACGCGGATCGACATAGGTCTGCAGGCCGACGTGGGTTATGGTGCCGGGTTTGCCGGCAGCAATATCGCGGAACATATGCGAAATGACGCCCTGCGGCAGATTATAAGCTTCAAGTTTGTTGTCGAGGGCCAGCTGCCCCAGGCGGGGTGCGAGACCCCAGTGCCCGCCGACAGCGCGTTTCACCATGCCTTCATTGCCAAAATGGTTTAAACCGCGGGTTTTCCCGTCGCCCTGACCGGCAACAAAGTATAATTCGAGGTTGCGCGGGTGCCCCTCGGCGAGAAAACGTTTTTCAAGGGCCGAGGTCAGCGCCTCAGGGTGCCCGCTGCCGACAAAGCCGCCGACTACGACGCGGTCGTTATCTTTTATCAGTGAAGTGGCCTGCTCGATGCTGATCAGTTTTGATTTCATTTAACCTCTCCGTTTATAGCGCCATTGCTGGGGGTAATTATTCGTTAATATATTTCTTCAGCGGGTCGGTCAGATACCCGGTTTCAAAGAGACACGAAAGATGGCCGTTGCGGCTGTTATAGTAGCTGACATCGCAGTCAGGGAACAGCGGTTGCGCCTGCTCAGCCTGTTCGCGGGTGAACATCAGGTCAGATTCGTCGATGATCATTCTGACCGGCGTCTTTATTTTTCCAAGAGCGCTGGCCAGCGATTCGCCAGGTTGGCAGAGGTCGAAGAGGGTGTTGGCCTTGGCGATATAAATGTAGGCGTTCGGATCAAAATACTGCATGCGGGTGATCACTGACTGTTCGATGCCTTCTTCGACAAGAAATCTGCCTTTGAAGCTGAGTGCCGGGTTTTCGGTAGTCAGGAAAAATGGATCGGGCACTTTGCGCCCGAAGCAGGTTTCGGCCCAATAATCGGTGCGGGTTGCTGTCAGCAGCATTTTAAAAGCCAGCAGCAGACCTTTGACCGGCGCTTCCTGGCCGTAATAATCGCCATTCTGCCATCTGCTGTCGAGCATGATGGCTTCGATACCAAGCTGGTTCGGAACCATCAGGCATGCCGGGCGCACCATCGGCGTGGCGACGACCGCAATGATCTTTTCGACCATTTCCGGAAAATATTTTGCCCAGAGATATGCCTGCAGGCCGCCCATCGAGGGGCCAAGCACGCAGCGCAGTTTTTTGATACCAAGATGATCGATGAGTTTGCGCTGCAGCATGACGACGTCGTCGAGCGTAAAAATCGGAAAACTCATGCCGTATGGTTTGCCGGTTTCAGGGTTAATGGTGGCCGGCCCGGTGGTGATGACCGTCGGACTGTTGTAGTTGATGTTGCTTATGCAATCGGAACAGACGACGAAATATTTATCGGTGTCGATAGTCTTACCCGGGCCGATAAGGGTATCCCACCAGCCGGGGGCGGCGTCGGTTTCGTTGTATCTGCCGGCGGCATGGCCGTGGCCGGTGAAATACTGGCAGACCAGAATGGCATTGTCGCCGGCGGCGTTCAGCCGTCCGTAAGTTTCGTAGCCGAAAGTTATCGGAATGGTCTTTTTGCAATGCAGAAAGGTGTATTTACCCGCATCAAACCTGATTTTTTCTGTCAGCATCCTCGATTTTCCCTTCAAAACCTTCGCAATTTGCCCCATTTTAAAACATGTGCCGGCAAGAATCAATTCCAGAAATGCTGCAAAATAAAAAAACAGCGTTTAAATTCGATATATTTATTTGAAATAACAAAGTATTACGGGTAGAATGTTTCCAGATCGCAAAAGCGACGACAGACAGCCGGCTCGATCATAGATAATATTGCACCACTGCCGGTTTTTCAGGGTTAAAGTTGAGAATGACGGGGCTCAGCAGTTATTTCTGCTGATACTTTTACGATACGTGAAAAACCGCAAAAAACGGTTTTCGGGGACTGAAAAGAATCGTTCCTTTTCAGTAATGAGTAGAGTAAGACTGTGTCTGCAAAGCGTAAAAATGTTTTTGTCATCCTGTTAATCGCTCTTTTTGCCATTGTTTTTCTGCCGGTTGCTTCGGCTCAACCATTGCCACCGGCAGAAGTTCGACTGAAAACCACAGCCGCCGGTGTCGAACTGAACTGGATCGATGGCGGCAATGACGGTGCCACGACCCTGACCCGCTATGAAGTCATGCGGCGGGTCACCCGCGGTAGCAATGTTGGCGGCACAACCCTCACAGGCACGACCGCCACCACCTATACCGACACCGGCGCAACTCCCGGCACCCAGTATTATTATGTCGTGCGTGACGTTAACAGCGGCGGCAATTCAGCCTGGTCAGAAGAGATTGTCAGATTCTGCCCCTTCGCCGCTTCGACCGCCGAGGCTCGAAATTACAAGAACGAAAATGTGGTGCGCGCCCGCTGGCCGATTTATGAAAACGAAATCGTAAAAACCTTTGTGGGCCTGGCAACCGTGCCGGGTGAGGCTGATGTCGTCGATTTCATCGATGTCGGCCATGCCACCGAACACACTTTTTCTGGTTTGAATCTCGAAACTGGAAAAGAATACTTTGTTACCGTCAAGGTGCAGAATTCAACGGGTAATCTCGTCGGTTACGACACTTCAATCTGTTCTTCGCGCGGTTTTATTTTCGACTATGACCGTAACCTTGTCGATAACGCCAGCAGCACATTTTTCAACAACGCTCTGGTGCAGGTCATGACCCAGGCAAACACCAATTCAGTCAGCACTATCGCATTTGGAAACGATGTCATCCGCCGTTATCGTGCGCCGATCACCCTGACCGAGCGCGGCATCGAGTCAAGATTCAATGCCCCGGTAGAAGTTGCAATTGGTGGAACCGGCTTTCCGGCAACTCTTGCCGCTGCTCAGCAGCAGCTCAGGATCGCCGACGAATGGGGCAACGAAGTCCCTTCTAATGTTACTGCGTATGGACCAGTATTAATAGAAGAGCAATTTCTTTTTGAGAACGGCACAGAGAATGTTAGTTTTGAGAGTGGTTATACGAGCGGAACTGGTACTGGTGAAGCATCAGAAAACTATTTAGGTAATAATTATACTCGAATCAGGGCTATCACGACCAATGGAACTGAACGCTCCTGGCGTACCAGCGGTCCAGTCGACCTGACGGGATGGGACGAAATAGCTATAGACTGGGAAAACACGGGTGCTAACGACAATGATAATCGTTCACGTTGCGTTGTTTCGACAGCTTGGAATGCAAACTATACTACTACTGTTAATGCCGGAACCCCTATACAACAACAATCATTTGCAAGAAGAACAGACATAATCAATGTTTCTGCGCTTGGGGCTGGTTATTATATCAGAGTTCATGCAAGAAGAAATAATAACGGTGGCGATTCATACGTAAATGTTTACAGTATTTCGTTGCGCAAATATGCAAATCGGGCAACAGCCACTATAATTGCTAATCTGCCAAAGGGTGGCACACGTAATTACTGGGCATTCTGGGGAGGCGGCAGCGCAGTTTACCCAGCCTTCGTAACTAATACCAATGATACTTCACAGCGTGCCTGGTCAAGCTTTTATTCCAGAAAGCTTCTTCCAGCCGGGCCTGAAAACTGGCCAATTAATTCTTTTACCCTTTTGCCTGCACCTGGAAATACTGATGACGGCAGTATTTTTGTAACTTTGCCATGGGCTTTTCCCTATTTTAACCAGAGCCTCAATGCTGTTTATTTTGGCACAAACGGCTATGTAACCAGAAATTCTTATACAACCTGGACAAATCTATTCAATACATTCAGGGGAGCGAACGCTCCAAACGGAATGATTGCGGTACTCTGGTGTGATACCATGGCTTATAGAAGTGGCGGTACTCCTGTTCAGCCGGTTCCGCAGAACAGCGGCATGTATTCAAAGCATCAGGGCAGCGGTGACCCTGATGAGCGATTTTTGTTTTACTTCAGAGGCAACAGATATACCCGCACCGACGATATATACATTCACCAGACCGTTGCTTATCGTTATGGCGACATTGCACTCCGCTACGAATATCTCAGCCCGGGCGCGCTCTGGGATGATGGCCTGACTACAGACAATGGCGTCAACGACAGAGAAAATACTGCCGGGATTTCTAACAACGATAACAGCAATTACTTCTGGACCACTCCCTTAATCGAAGGCATCGGCAAAACCCCAACTTCATTCTTTCAATATAAAAATGCTGTTTTATCGTCACTTGGAGCAACAGAAGATGCCGTGAGTATTGCAGGCGCCGGTTTCGGCTGGGCGGGCCGCTTTGAGTCTCATGTTTTTGACAGTCGCATGGCAACGCCTGAATGGCAGAATATCATCACCAATGTTACTGCCGGTGGCGGAAGAATATATATATATGTTCGCACTGGTTCTACGCCAGAACCTGATGATAGCTGGAGCAGCTGGTCACTGGCCGTCAGCAACGCAATTGGCGGCCCGCAGACCACCGCGCTGTCAGTGGCGAAGCAGCGTTTTATTCAATACCGTTGCGAATTTTTTAAAGATGCAACTAGCGATAACCCGGTTTTGAACCGTGTTGAATTCAAGTGCCGGGGCCTTGAGATCACGAAAGTAACCGATGCGCCGATACAGGTTTCTCAAGGGCAGGATAATATTCCGATCAAGGTTTCAGTTAAAAACTACGATTCAGTCAGTGCCAGTTTAACCGATCTCACCCCGACCTTCAGCCTGGGAAACTATACCCTGAGCGGGCCGGTACCGTCTTTGCCGGATACGATAAATGCCGGGGTCGAGAAAGAGTATGTTTTCAATGTCAATGTTGCTGATAATTCGCTGACAGGTACTGCCACCATCGATGCCAATGCCACTGCCACGATTGGTACCCAGTTTTCAGATCTCGACGCCGATATCAAAGATTACTGGGAAGTTCTGCGCAAAGCTGAGTTGTCGATCGCACATATTGACGCTCTGCCTTTGACTGTCACCAAGGGGCAGACGGTAACCGTCTGGATGACAATCGACAATACCGGCGGCACACCTTTCGAAATCGCTACAGCTTCTCTGAATATAAAACCTGGCAGCTATACTGTTACTCTCGACCCCTCTGTAATTGGAACAATCGTTGCGCCAGGTATGAGTTTTCCTGCAAAATTCACGGTCAAGATCGAGCTCGACAGCGACTCCGGCGTTGCCACCTTAAATGGCGCGGCAACCGGTACCAACGTTCTCAGTCTTAAAGAAACCGGCACCAGTACCGCAATCATTCAGGACACCTGGACAGTGCAGAACCCCCCCGAACTCGTTATTCAGTCGGTTGTCGCTTCAGATACGGTATATCGTGGCCAAACCGGTATTCCGGTATTTTTAAACATTATCAATGTTGGCGAAGCGCTTGCCTACTGGAACTCCTCGAAACTGTGGTTTTCATGGGGCAGTTACGACGATCCGCCCGAGGCGAAGAACAGTTTTCCCATCGATGTGTATGGCGGTTTGAGCAGTATTGCTGAATACTGGGTCAATGTCAGGGAAGATTCAGCAACCGGCACTTCTGATGTCGATGCCAGCATTGTTTTTACCGACAGTAACTCTGGTGATGTTTATGACGACCCGCTGTTCCGTGCGTTATTCCCGGCTTCATGGCTGATAATCGGCGAAAAAATCAAAGTGTATAAAGATTCGGCCATGTTGTTTGAATCAGCAAGCTTCAACCTGCCGGCAGCCGGTCTGGATGTCGATGTGTATGCCAAGGCTTTCGATCTTGCCTATTACAGAGAGTATGTCGTCAGATGGTATAGCCCTGACGGCAGCGAATATACCGTTACCACGCCGCCAAAGACGAGCGATGATATCGGGGCGGTTTCGCACCAGATCAGCATCGATTCAACTCCCTCTAATATGGGCTCCTGGCGCGTCAAAATCACGAATCCCCTCAACACACACACGGCCTGTGAAAATGTTTTTCAGATTGTCAGCCCGGCATCTCCGGCCATTTTCATCAGCTTACCGGCAAAGGTTTCTGTAGGTCAGACTTTCAACGCATCTGCAACCATTGTTAACTCCGGTGGCGCGGTGTTGAAAAATGCTTACCCAGGAATTCTTCTCACTGGTGGAACCGGGGCAGCCAGTCTGGTTGTCGTTCCAGATTCTACCGATAAGCGCAACATCGATGGTAACAGCGCTGCAACCTTCAGTTACCAGCTGCATGCAGATACGGCTGGCGTCGGCTTTACCTTGCGCGGGGCCGGCTATGGGCTCGATGGCAATTCTGACGAATTTCTGACGGCAGCTACTTATACCTCGAATGCATGTAACATTCAGACTCCTCCGTTATTGTCCGTGTATTCGGTCACTGAAGGCTATACAAACGTATACCGTAATCAGCAGAACATGACCGTAACCATGCAGGTCAGGAACGACGGGCAAGCTGATGCTGTTGTTGAAGCGGCCTCCTTGTCTTTCGATGTCGGGTTGCATTATCAGGTGATAAATCCGCCGACCACATTTCCTTTTACGCTGACCGGAGGAGGGGGAACCGCAGATATTATATTTACTGTCAGCATTGACAAGGATTCGCCAACCGGGCTGGTTACTGCAAGTTGCTCATTCAGAGCCCATGATGCCAACAACCCATCCGCAATATACGGAATTATCGACAAGGAATTCGGCTGGACGATTTCGGCGGTAGCCGGTATTTGTTCGGCTAACTCAACCTTCAATCCTGAACAGTATTCGTTCAATGTCGGTCAGACTGTCAATGCAAGATTTTTTAATCTTCCTCTCAATACTGCTTTCAGGATAAGGTTTTATAACAATTCTCCAACAGGGGGAACTCTGGTAAAAACTTCGCCACCTTTGAATTCAGGGGCTTATGGTGTTTGTGATGACCAGTGGTTTCTGGATGCTGCAACCCTGTGTCGCCGCTGGCGGGTAGTCATAGATAATGGCACTGCCGCTACTCCCGGCACCGAATACGGTTTCCAGTATTTTGATGTTCAAAACCCCGGCAACCTGCAGGCAGGTCTGACGCTTTCCCCTTCAAATCATGTGTTTATCGGTGATACCATTACTGCTACCCTGCTGGTTGACAATACTCAGGCTGCCGGGTCGACCATTGGTTCGGTAACGCCTTCGCTGCTGCAGAAAGTCGCGACAGCAACCGGTGATGCCGAGAAGCTGAGCGGCCCGCTTCCTGATATCGCTTCGGTTGCCCCGTTGATGCCCGGAGTTTATACCTGGTCATACGAAGCAAGTGAAGATACAACCACAGATCCTCTTAAAAAATTTGCTCTGACTGCCACACTGCCACAGTCTGCCAGTGGGTTTGACCTTAACACCGGAGCTGTCGTCAATTCGAACCTGGCAACTTCGAACGGTATCTACATCTATCGTCGAGGTCTCGAAATCGGCAGCAGCACAATAAATTTCGCCACCGCCCTGCCGGGTGAAAACGCGGCTCAATTAAATTTTAAAGTTATGAACAGCGGCAATTACCCCTTGAACAACATCAAATGGTTCACTGCTGATATGAGAAACCAGTGGACAGATTATATTTCAAAGGCGAATCTGAGCTTCTCTCCTGCAAATTTTACCATTCCCATTTCAGGCGAGGTAGTCGTTGCCGGTAATCTGTTCATAGATCACAATCAGGCTTCGGGCTCGTATATTGCCACCATGACCGTTTACGAAGATCTGAATAACAATAGTTACTATGATTCGGCGGCTGAGCCGGGTAAACTGTTCAGTGTCAAAGTCGAGATTCCGAGAACCAAAAGCATTGTCGTCGACAACCCCTTTGTCGATCTTGATAACTGGGCTCCCGGCCAGACAGCGATTACTAAAAAACTGTATTATTTCAACGGCGGGAACCTTGACCTCGAAAATATCAAGGTTGTTCAGACCCCTCCTGCCGGTTCCGCAACCTTTATTGTCGCATCTCCGGCCAACCCCGGGCGCCTTGGCGTTGCAAGCCCGACCGTCAGTCTCGATATCTCGGCCAGTGTGCCTGCGTTACAAACACCTGGTATTTATATTGCCACTTTTACTATTTTTGACGACGAAGGCCCCGCCGGCCTCGATGGCGCCGATCCGCAGAAAACCTTTGCTGTAAAAATCGGGGTCGGTACGAAAAACTTCAGCATCAGCCCGGTATTGCTCGACGCCGGCATTGCAACACCCGCGCATGTGCTCGAAAATCTGCCGGCTCTGCAGTTTCAGATCAACAATACCGGCGGCCTCGGGCTGACTTCTCTGAAATCGCTGCCCGGCAATCTCAAATATCTCGCGAACAGTATCGCAACCGAAAATAATATAGCCATTTTTCTGCCGGCAAATGTTGTCTCCGGGGCTTCCGGCAACGGTTCCATGAGCCTTTATATTCCGATGGGCACGCCTGCTGGCAATTTTTATCTCGGCAAAATGTGGGTTTATGAAGATGGCAACGGCAATTCGATCTGGGATAACGGCGAAGCCTCGGCATCGTTCGAGGTCAAAGCTACAGTTCCGACTTATTCTGCCGTGCAGGTAATTCCTTCGACGGTCGACCTTGGCGACGTGGCCGCCAATACTGGTATCAGCACAACCTTTCTCTGTCGCAATATTGGCAACACAACCCTTTCGAGCCTTTTGTGGGAAAGGGTGCCGCTATTGTCACCGACAGACTCTATTCCTGATACTTCTTATACCTTTTCCGGCCTGGGCGTAAGCGTAGCCCCGGGAGCTACCTTTACGAGGGAAATAAGCATCACTGTTCCTGCCGGCACCGATGATGGCAGTTATCTCGGCAACATGGCCTGGCTGTTTGAAGATCTTGACGCCAATTTCAACCGTACTGTGGTTCAGCCGGCCGATCCGCAAAGCGGTTTCAAGGTTGCATGCCGGGTAGGAAACCTTTCACTGCTCGTCGAAGAACCGGTGGGCGGCATCAATTCAACCGGTGACCCAAACAGCCTGTCTCTGGCCGGTAACTTTTCAATCAAAAACGATGGTTCGCTGACTCTGGCACGGCCACGGGCGACCGCAACCGCTCTTATTTATTCTCTCGACCCGCTGAAATCGATTCCTGCAGGTGCCAGCAGTTTCTCTCCTTCATCGATCGGCTATATCGTTACGAATACCAGCCAGCCGGTAAGCTGGAGGGTTCAAGTCCCGCCCGGCGTTGATGCGGGTGAATATAACGGCACCCTGACGGTCTGGAACGACACATTCAATTATGGCGTCATTGACCCGGGTGAGGCGTTCGATACTGCGCCTCTGAAGCTTGTAGTGAACTCGAAGCGCGTTATCGAAGTCTGGCCCGATCCGGTGCAGATGCCCTCGACCCCTAAAAATACCACGGTGACCAAAACCTTTGAAATCCGCAATCGCGGCAATATTTCTCTCGACCATCTGGCCGGAATTCCGGTCAATATCAGAACTCCTGGTGGCGATATAATTTCGTCTGCCTTCATTTCCTTTACTATTCCGGCGGTAGCCGTTGTGCCGAACGGTTCGGTGCTGGCGACGGCGACTGTGGTTGTCGGCGAGGTGAACCCTGGTAACTACGTCAGCAGCAGTACTCTGCCAATGAGAATCTACGAAGATCACAATAACCCTGGATTCGGGTTTGATGCCGGTATTGAGGCCTATGATTTCTTTGAACTCCGCCTGACAGTCGGGGAAAAGAAGTTTTCCATCGGCAGTCCGGTTACCTTTGCCGCCGCATTGCCCGGTCAGACGGTTCTCAGCAATGCCGGCACCATAACGAATAATTCTTCAGATATCAACCTCAGTCGGCTGAAATGGCGCGCTGGCAATCTCGTTTCCGGAACAGATGTCATCGCTTCAGAAAGCGTCAGTTTTTTACCGCCGCCTCTGGCGGTTACCAAGGGTGGCAGTCTGCCATTCTCGGTGCAGGTTAACGTTTTGCCCTGGAATCCTTCCGGTTATGTTCCTCCGGGGACTTATATCGGAACCCATACGGTCTGGGAAGACGATTACATTGACGGCGTTCAGGATCTCGCAAAAGAAGCCTCAGCGACCTTCCAGACCATTCTGGTTGTTTCGCCGGTATCGAAGCTTGCTATTGTCACTGACCCGCTAAGCCTTGGGGATGTGCCCCAGGGCGGTGATTCCGGCAAGGTTGCAGTTACAGTCACCAACACCGGCAATGTTGCTTTGACGACCTTTGTCTGGGGTTTTACCGATTTATTCAAGGGAACTGACAAAATCGAAGGGGCAACCATGCTCAAAAGCGATCCCCTGCCGGCCTCTTTGAACCCGACAGACAGCTTTACTGTCGATGTCTGGCTTGAAGGAATATCTGATACTCAGCCAGTCGGCTATTATGAGTCGAATCTGGCAAACCTTTCAAGGCTTGCAGCGTCGGGCTTTGCCGAAGATACCATGTCGGTTGACTGTACGGTAATTTCTGGCGGTCCGCCTCCGGCACAGATTACGAAACACAGTATTTATCAGGATGTCAACCCGGCATTGTTCACGGCGCCGGTGCCGCCACAGACCGATCTGTATTTTCTTTCTGCCTGGGTTTGCCCTGGCAGTGGCAGTGCCGATCTTGCCTTTATTCAGTATGACGCGGCAGGAACGCCTCTTGCTACCATTTCGGCGACCATCAAGGCGGATGGTACTCTTGCCGTTTCTGATCCACACGTTTCATTCAAGGCAGTTCACAGCGGAATCTGTGAGAGTGAGCCGATTGATCTCACCCTTCCTGATTCAAGTGTTGAAAACAGCAAATATTTCAGAGTTTACTTCGCATTTAATCTGATTGAGGATGTTCCTGATATTGGTGCCGACTCTTTGAAAATCATTCTGCACAACTCAAGCCCGATGGCTGGGCAGGCGGTCTGGTTTGATGGCATCAAACTCGAACGGGCTTTCGATGGCCAGACCCGTCCGACGACCTGGCATGCAGGCGCCACGCTCTTTTCTCCGCGAAAAGAGCATTCTCTGAACGGCGGCCACCAGTATTATGAATGGTAACTTTCAGCTGAACCGGCAGTTTTCTAATCTATTTTTCAAAGTATCACGAAAAGATTCTCTAAAGATGCCCTGATTCATGTTAGAATTAAACAGATATGAAAAAATGGGTATTGTACGCCGGGTTGGTTGCGGTCTTGTCATGCCTGCTGGTTTCGACCGGCTGGGCAAACATGCGTTCGACAAGAATGCGACAGGGCTTCGACCAGAAAATAACCGAGCTGATGATTCTCGCTCATCAGGCCCGCAGTGCGGGCGATATGGCTAACGCCGAGCTTTTCTGGATGCATGCCCGGGAGCTCAGGCCATCTCTTCCCAGACCGGCCTGGCTCGATCAGAAGCCTGAGCCGGTTGTCGAAAAACCGGCCGCTTCAGAAGAAGAGGTTCTTGCCAGGGTGGCATCTTTGCCATATCCACAGGCGAAAATTCTGCTGGAAGAAAGGCTGAGTCTTGATCCGGCCAATATCAGGGTCAGGCAGCTCTATCTTGAGCTGGCGCAAAAGAATGGCGATCATACCGAAGTGACAAGGCACAGCAGTCTGCTCGCACAAAACGACAGAAAAGACTGGAAGTCATGGCTCTGGTATTTCGCCGCGCTTGCAGTTCTTATTCTTATCGTCTGGCAGGTGCGGGCACTGTACCGCGACTTTGCCGGCTAGTCAGCGTCAGATTTCGGTCTGAACGCTTTTTCTGTTAAAATTGTACAGGGATACCCAAATTGGTAAGACAGGCAGGGAAAAATATGAAAAAGTCAGACCAGAATATTTTTTTGAGATTAGTAAAAAGCTGGCAGCTTCTATTGCTGGTTCTCATTTTAACTTTTTCTGCCGATGCTTTCGCCCTGCAGCAGCTTTTGAATACAACATTTACCGGCAGTGCCGCCAACTGGACCCTCGACAACCAGATTGCGCGGGCCTGGGCGATGAGCAACTGGGCCTACGACGGGGCGAATGGTAATCCCGCCGGTGGTTTTTACGGTCGCTTTGCCAGCGGCGGTGCCAACCGTACTTCTGACGGGATTTTGCAACAGACTTTTACCACTCCTAATGGTGCGGTCAATGCCAGTGTCATAATGGAAAGAAATCTTTTCAGAACCAACGCGATCGACTATTTCCGGCTTTACCTGAATCTTCTCGATTCAACTTCTGCCGCCTACCCTAACGAGACAGGCTTTTCACTTACAGTCGATGATCTGACAGGAAACTATGGCGGAACCGGGACCTGGGGCAGCACCGGCTGGACAACTCCAACGCAGCTCGATGCCAACAAAGTCTATATTGTTCGTGTTTATATGGATATTCGAGCTGATAACGGCCGTGTTGCCGGGGCATACATTGATAATGTGCAATGTAATATAAGCCCGTTTGGCCTGACAGCCAGTTTGAATGGCGCAGCCAACGATCTGTCATGGGGTGCGAGTACCGGTCAGGCAACGCTCAATGGTGCAACTCCTTATCGTATTTATCGTACCACCACTTCAGGCACATATGGAGCTGCACTCAATACCAGCACAACCAACAGTTATTATGATCCAACTCCGCCGGCGGCCGCTGTGGTTTTTTATACGGTTACCGACGTCGATACTACGGGTCTTGAATCGCCCCAATCACTGGAATGGCCTGTAATTAGAACGATTCTGCGTGATGGCAGTGCCGCAGACGTTGATTATACTGACAGCTCATCGGATTTGACCATCAACTGGGATGCGGTGGCAAACGTTGCCGGCATGACCAAGCTGCGTTACGAGGTCGCTCTCGGCACCACGGCCGGTGGCACCGACATCGTTGGCTGGACAGACGCAGCTCTGGCAACCAGCTACAATTTTACCGGCCTGTCGCTGGTCAACGGCACAAAATACTATGCTTCAGTCAGAATCGTCACTGCCACGCACGGGAATCTGAATGCCTGCTTCAGTGACGGCGTGACCTATGTTGGCACAACTGTCAGAGATGGCGTCGGGGCCGATGTGACTTTAACCGCCTCATTAACTGATGCCTCCATGAACTGGGATGCTATTCCGGGCGGTCTGCCGCTGCTGCGTTACGAAGTCGCTCTCGGCACAACTGCCGGTGGCACCGACGTGGTCGGCTGGACAAATGTCGGCGTTGCCACCAGCCATACTTTTACCGGCCTGAGCCTGACAAACGGCGGCACATATTACTGCAGCGTCAGAGCTATCGACACGTTGGCAGTAACCATGGGCACATATTCCAGTAACGGTTTTTCGCCTGCTGTTTCATATTCGACAACTGTCCGTGACGGCACCGGGGCTGATATCGACGTGTCCTTGTCTGCAAGCTCTATTGATCTGAACTGGGACAACGTGGTAATGACCAAGGTGCGATATGAGGCTGCACTTGGTACTTCGCCCGGTGGCACCGACATCGTTAACTGGACAGATATGGCTCTTGCCACCAGTGGCAATTTGACTGGCTTCACTCTGGTCGATGGCACAACCTATTATTGTTCGGTTCGTATCGTTCTTGGTTCTGGTCCTTTGCCGGCCGATTCGAGCGATGGTTTTAAATTTGTCAGCATGCAGGTCAGAGATGGTCTCGGCGCCGATGAAGACTTTTCTTATCTGCCGGATATCGTCAATGCCAACTGGGATGCCGTCTCTGTGCCACTTTTGAGGTATGAAGTGGCGGTTGGCACCACTCCGGGGGGCACCGAACTGGTTGGCTGGACCAACAACGGCCTTTCGACAAGTTTTACGGCGACCGGTCTTTCTCTGGTAAACGGGACATTTTATTATGTTGCGGTTCGCCCGGTTGATGCTGGTGGTGTCGCTCTTGGCACCATTGTCAGTAACGGTTTTCAGGCGACTCTGCCGACGGCGATCACTGTCAGAGATGGTCTCGGGCCAGATATTCTTTATTCATTCCTTGAGAATCGGGTCGAATTTAACTGGGATCACCCGGACGTAGAGGCAATCAGATACGAAGTTGCGGTTGGCACCAGCAAATACGGCACTAACGTCGTTCCCTGGACAGATATCGGACAAACGAACCGGGCTTCTCTAACCGGCCTGGACCTTGCAAGCGGCACCATGTATTATGCTTCTGTGCGCGGCATCAGCGCTTTTGGTGCGACCGCCGCCGTAGGTTCTTCAGACGGCTTTCTGGCCAGGCGTGATCCGGTTCTGGTCGATACAGCATCGCAGAGCTATTTTCATAACGCCCGGGTTCTCAATATGATCGATACAACTACCGACGCCGGCTCGATCAGACCCAGAGTATTATCCAATGCCGGCGGTGCAACCGCCTACTGGCGTTATAGAATGCCGATAACCGTCACCGAACCTGGTGTTACTTCGCGCATCAATGCCCCATGTCGGGTGTTTTTTACGATCCCGGCGGGGCAGATGGGCAGTGTTAACGAGATAAGAGTCTCTGATGAACACGGCAACGAAATTCCGCGCTACAATCTCGCAGCCAGCACTACCAACCTCGATTTCGTTTTTCTTGTCAATATGGCGCAGAGCGAAACGAAAACCTACTGGATCTATTGGGGCAACCCGACTGCAACCGATCCAGGCGCTGCCTACGGCTTTACTAATACCGCAACCGATGTGTCTGCCACAGAGTGGACGCCATATTATTCAAGAAAAAACCTGGCTCCAGGAGCCGAAGAACCGGTTCTTGGCGCAACTCTTTCAAATGCTGACGATGCTACGGTAACCCCACCGGCCCTGCCCTGGAATTTCTACTTTTTTGGAGCCAATACCACGGCCTGGAGAATGAATACCAACGGGTTTCTCTGTACAAACAACGTTGGTGGAGCTACTCAATACACTAACCGCTGGGCGACATTTATAGGAAACACCTACTTTGGCCGTTGTATTACGCCAATGTGGTCAGACCTCTGGCCTGGTGGGGGGTCGCCGATTCCTGACGGTATTTTCAGAAACGTCTATGGCGACCGGGTTGTGTATACCTGGCGCGCCAACCGCTTCGGGGTTCGCGACGACATTTATATCACGCAGGCTGTTCTTTACCAGACCAGCGATATTGCTCTGCGTTATTCATATTTGAGCACCAGAGGTATCATTGGCCCGGCCGGTACTTATGACCGACCGCAAAATACTGAGAATACTGTTGGTATATCGAACTGTGATAACACACGCTGGTTAAGAAATACCCCTCTCGTAATCGGCATTGGTAAAAGTCCAACCGCTTTCTATCAATGTGCCGATGCTTTCAGAGGCAACTTCACCCCTGGCGCCATCATTGGTGGTGCTGTCGGAACCTGGAACGAAGTTGCACACATCGAATCGATGGTTTTCGACTCAAGAACTGCGAACCCGATCTGGCAACGCATCGAATATGATTGTACCGGCAACGCCAATAACCGGCTGGTCATTTCGACTCGAAGCGGCAATACTGCCCTGCCTGAGCTTGGTGGCTGGACAGGCTGGGTGCCAGCTGCTACCGTAACCGGCTCAGGCAATACCGCATTGAGTTCAACTGATCGTTACATACAATACCGGGTTGGTTTTGAAAGAAACAATACTGTCGGGGCTCTGGCAACTCTCAGCGAAGTTCGCTTCATTCACGGCGGTATTTCTATCGAAGAAATCAAAGCCAATACTCCTGATGGTGTTTCACAGGGTCAGACCGGGATTCCGGTAGAAGTAACGATTAAAAATTTCTACTCGGCTCCCGTAGATCTCCAGTCTGTAGAGCTGACATTCTCACTTGGCAATCATACTCAGGTTCTTACCGGTCCGTCGCTGCCGACATCGATTGCTGCAGGCGATACCATTTCGGTCTTTTTCAATGTTGATGTGGATGTGAACTCGCCGGTCGGCACCGCGACCGTCGATGCCCGGGCTACGGCGACCGTTGCTTTGCCGGCTCTTACTTTTTATGACGGCGATGCACAGACTTCCCACAAATGGTGGATTCGCAGCAAGGCCCAGCTGGTCATCGATCAGGTCGAAACTGAAGAGTCGTTTGTCAACAAAGGGCAGACCGACCTGTTTGTACGCATGTATGTCTCGAACACCGGCGAAACACCTTTCACCCTTACCGCTGCTGATCTGACTTTCACTCTGGGACTTTACAATCCGCCGACAATTCTTCAGAGCCCGGCGCTCGGCACTGTTATTCCACCGTTGAGCAGTTTCATCGCGACATTCACTGTCAACATCGATCCCTTGAGTCCTTCAGGGGTTGCAATCATTGGCGGAACGGCTTCTGGCACCAACACTTTTTCTGGAGCAGTTACCGAAGATCTGATTGCTGCAATCACTGATTCCTGGACCATCCAGAACAAATCTGAGCTGGTTCTTGAGGAAGTTATTGCTTCTGATACGGTTTACCGTGGTCAGACAAATACCCCGGTATTCCTGCGGGTATCGAATGGCGGCGAAGCAACGGCACGCTGGCAGTCTTCGAGTATCATTCCCTACCTGAGCCTTGGTCTTTATGACGATGAATACCCGATTACGCCATTTGAGATTCTTATTCCTGGCGGTTTTGAAGCAACAGCAAGATATGGGGTTGATATTTCTCCGATTTCTCCAGTCGGAACTTCCATCGTTGATGCTTCGGTAAGTGGTAAAGATATAAACACCGGGTTCAATATCGGCTGGACAAACGCCCTGATTCCGGCAGAATGGACAATTCTCGCTGAAAAAATCAACACTTTCAAGGATGCGGCTCATTCTCAGAACTCTGTCAGCTTCAACCGGCCGACAGCCGGCTCTTTAACCATATATGCCAAAGCTGAGAATCTGAATCCCTATGGTGAATTTGTCATTCGCTGGCTTGATCCTTCAGGCACCATTATTGCCGCTTCGCCGCCACTGACGTCAGACGCTTCCGGAACCCTGTCGCATCAGATGGATATAACTTCGGTCTCTCCCTATGGCAATTACAAAATCAGGGTGACCAACCCGATCAATACAATCATTTCGTGCGAAAACCAGTTCGAGGTGGTTTCTCCGGCTGTTTTGACCGCAGCTTTTTCGCTGCCGTCGCAGGTCTCTGTCGGTCAGCCTTTTACCGCGTCATTCACTTTCATAAATTCGGGCGGTGCAGCGGTCAGCAGCGCCTATGTCAGCAACCCGCTGCAGTTCTTCGGGCCAGGCACTGCTTTGCAGACCAGCGGCCAACCGCCATTAACAGATGTTGCCGGCAACAGCCAGGCTACGGTTACCTATAACTTTACCGCTCAGTCGGCAGGCAATTTTTCTGCTTCCGGAACGGCATTTGGTTTTGATGCGAATTCAGGGCTGTTTCTGAGCAGCCCGGCAGTTACCAGTAATATCTGTCTCATTCAGACGCCGCCGAATCTTTCGGTGATTTCGGTAACCGCGACTCCGAATATTGTCTATCTCAACCAGAAAAACCTTCAGGTTCAGGTTGTGGTGCGCAACACTGGCCAGGCAACCGCTATTCTCGATGCAGCCAGTCTGACTTTTCAGATCGATAGTTACACGCAGTCGGTTGTTTCGCCTGCCTTTCCCTATGAGCTTGCCGGCGGTGGCACAAATGTCACCATCACATTCAGTGTCGATGTCAGCGCCACACCACCGGCCGGTGCCGGGCCCTGGGCAGACACTTTTTCGGCCAACGTGAAATGGAGTGATAAGAACTGGCCGGAAAATCAGGGCTGGTTGACCGGTTCACCGCCCAGCGATAACTGGACTCTTAACCCCGTTGGTATTGTTCTGTCTTCTAAAATTACTTATAGTCCGCAGCAGGCTGACTTTAACCGGCTACAGACTGTTTATATAAGGGTTTACAATATTACCCCCCTGTCGCAATGGTATCGTGTGCGCGTTTACAATTACGAAGTAGCTCAGGCGGCTAACAGCCCGGCAGCCCCTGTCTGGAGAAACGTATCGCCACAGTTGTCTGCCGATGCTGACGGTTATGTCGACCATCTTTATACGGTTCAGGCGGCTGATGTCATCGGCACCTGGAGCGTCGTTATCGAGGCAGATCCTGATGCTAACGGCAATACGGTTGGCGCCATGCTTGGTCTGCAGTATTTTAGAGTTCAGAATCCAGGTAATCTAGTTGCGTCATTGTCTATTTCGCCGTCTTCGGTTTTTGTCGGCGAAAACTTCACCGTAACGATGATTGCTACAAACACCGTTGCGAACAGTTCAACGATAAGCAACGCAACGCCGTCTGTCTTGGTCGATGCCAGTGCTTTCCCGAATTTTGGAGGCAGTGCGACTCTTCTTTCAGGGCCAACGCCGGCAAGTGTCACTGTCAAATCCCTTGATACCAGAACTATTTTATATACTTACCGTGCCGACAGTGATACGGGGCTTACCGCAAGCTATGCTCTCACCGTCGCACCAGCTTGGTATATTTCTGGTAATGATCTGAATACTGGTGCCGGCGTATTTTCCGGCAAGGGGGTTTCAAACCCGCTGACTATATACAGCCGGCGAATCCAGATGTCTCCAGATTCTCTCAACTTCGGCACTCTTAATTGTGGCGAAACGGCCAAGGTTGACGGAACAGTTCTTAACATCGGTAACTATCAGCTCGACTATATTAAATGGATTACCACCGACATGAATGGTCCGGCGGGCCTCAAAATAAGCAAATCGAACCTTTCAATGAGCCCGAATCCGGTAAATCAGCTCGCGGGTGGCGGCAGCAAGGCGGCTTCGGCAACTCTGTTCGTTCCTTACAACAAAGAGGCCGGCACCTACATTGCCACCATGTCGGTTTATAATGACCGCAACCTGAACGATCTGGCCGATATTGACGAAGCCTATGATCTTTTCAACGTTTCGGTTACAGTCCCGCCCAATAAAAAGATTTTTACCGTCCAGGAATTTCTTGACCTCGGCGCCTGGCCGATCGGGCAGACTTCGCCGGGTAAATCGCTGAACTTCTTCAGCGGCGGTAATATCGCTCTCGATAACGTTAAGCTGATGCAGCTGCCTGGCGCGGCTAACGGCACCAATACTTTCGTAATCTCTGCGACTCCCAGTAATCCGGGCCCATTGGCCATAACCGGCGCTGGAGTTGCCAGTATTTCGGCGATTAACGTTGCCGTACCAGGCACTTATATCGCCACCTGGACAATCTGGGATGATTCGGCCAACCCAGGCGTGGTAGATGCCGGTGAGGCCAGTGATACCTTCCAGGTAAGAGTTCAGGTTGGTATCATGAACTACACCCTGAATCCGCTTACTGTCGATGCTGGCTCTGTCGAGCCTTCGGGTTTGAACCTCGGTTTTGGCCTGACTCTGACCAACGATGCCGCCGGTCTGCCGCTCACACGGCTCAAGCTCGATAATTACCCCTTGACTGATGGCGGTGTCAATACCATCGCTTCTGACAACATTGCAATTTATACGGTTAATAATCCCATTCCGCCAACGGTCACGGCCGGCCAGGCGATTCCGGTCGATCTCGCTCTTTTCGTGCCCGCTGGTATTCTTGCCGGAACCTATACCGGAACCCAGTATATTTATCATGACGATAACGGCAACAATAAATGGGATGCCTCTGAGTTCAGGGCTTCGTTCGTTCTGCAGGCCACGGTGCCGGCTGTGCCAAAAGTGCAGGTAATGGCTGCTACAGTTGGTCTTGGCGGTATTACACCAGGAACATCGAAAATTGTCTCTTTTAACTGCCGCAACACGGGCAACGTTACCCTGACCGGCCTGCGCTGGGAAAAAGTGAACCTGATGTCGGGAGCCAACGTCATTGCCGCTGCAAATGCCAGCTTCCCGCCATCAGAGCTGTTCTCAGTCGCCCCGGGGGCTTTCTTCACCCGTCAGGTTGAATTGTCTGTTCCGGGTGGAACCCCCTATGGCCTCTACGAAAGTATTCCGAATCACTTCTGGATCTGGGCCGACATGCCGGTCGATGCCGTTCGTGACCCAGGTGAAGCCTCATGGAGCTTCAAGCTCAGCTGCGAAGTCGGCGATCTTCTCGTTGATATCGACGAGCCAAACCTTTCGGTAACCGGACCGCCAAGCGCCACGACGCCATCAACCACCCTCAGTGCCAGAAATACAGGCAGTCTTGCTCTGGTTAACATTAAAGCTACCGGTACGACTCTGATTCTTACGCCGCCAGTTGCCGGAGCAGTCGATGTTGCCGCAACCGCGAACAATTTCAGCCCGGCCGCCCTTGGCGGAGCAAATGCGGGCCAGGTAAGAACAAGTCAATGGTCGGTCACCGTTCCGGCCAACGCCTCTGCCGGCGCTTATCTTGGCACCGTCACGGTCTGGGAAGACGCGGACAACGATGGCGTGAGAGATGCCGGGGAAGCCTTTTCCGACTGCCCGGTCACTTTGACAGTGCAGGCAGCGCCCGCGATCAATGTGGTTCAGACCCAGCTCGATCTTGGCTGGTTGTCGAGAAACGCTTCTAAATCGGGTCAGATCGAGATCAGAAATTCAGGCAACGTCATGCTGAATGCCGTCTATCCATTGAAATCGGCTCTGGTATTTGGCGCTAACAATATCCCTGTTGCGAGCATAACATTCACGACAATTCCCGCCATGCCGTTTTCTCTCGATGTGGGTCAGTCTAAACTCGCGACGGTAACCGTTACCATTGGCGCAGTCCAGGGTGCTTACACCTATTCGGGTATTCAGAGAATTTTTGAAGACCATCTGACCGTCAACGGTGCCTGGGACGCCAGCGAAGTTTCTGACACATTCGAACTGTTGATAAGCATTGGCAGCAAGGTGATCTATGAAACCAACCTCACCAATCCGGCGCTGGATTTTGGCCCGAGAAATGTCATCGGCACCTACAATCTGCCGGTAACTGTTTATAGCGGTTCGAATGTTCCGCTCGACAAGGTGAGATGGAAAGTTATGACCCCGCTTACCAGTCCCGACGCCTCGATGCCGGTTGCCAGCCTTACCTTCACACCTTCCGTCGCTCAGGCGATAGCCGGTATGGGGAGCCGCGCCTATCAGGCAAACGTCGAAATCGGCTTTCCGCAGGCCGGCATTTATGTGGCCACCGCCGCCTTTTTCGATGATGACGATGACAACCTCAGCCCTAACGGTGTCGAAGCTTCGGCGACGTTCCAGGTGCGCGTCACTGTGAATGCCTCTTACAGTTTTGATATTCTTGCCTCAGACATCGACTTTGGCAATGTTGATGCCGGCACTGACAAAGAAGTCGAAGTCGGTTTTGTGAATACCGGCAATGCTCCGATCGATGTTGTCGATCTTGGCTGGGTTTTCAGTGATATTGCCTCATTGACTGAACCTGCAAATGTTATCCCGTCAGCCAACCTTGCTGTTCTCAGCTATTCATATTCACCGGTGCCACCGGGCTCGGTAGCGACCGTAACCATAAGGCTGGCCATTCCGGCCGGCCAGGCAAAAGACACCTACGGCCCTTCAGGGCCGCAAAGAATGACCAGAGGCGCGGTCGAAGATTCATGTACTTTCAGAGTTACAGTTGGCGGCGCCGATCAGGCTATAGTCGAAAAATACAGTCTGTATCAGGAAATCGCCACCCTTACTTTCACCGCACCGGTTCCGCCTGCCACCGACCTGTATTTCCTGTCGGCATGGGTCTGCCCGGGCAGCGGCAGTGCCGACGTGGCATTCATTCAGTATGATGCTGCCGGTAAACCTGTCGCCACGGTTTCTCTCAGTATTAACCAGCAGGGTCAGCTGACAACATCCTCGGTGGCCGGGTTTCCGATTGCCTATTCAGGAATTTCAGACAGTGAGCCGATAGAAGTTCAGGAAGGTGCGGATTTGACCGAATATAAATATTACCGGGTTTATCTTGCCTTCAATCTGACCTTCAATCAAGCGGTTGCAAGCTCGACCAGACTCATTCTGCATAATTCAAGCCCGGTATCGGATCGTAGAGTTTGGTTTGACGGAATAAAATTAGAAAGGGCTTTTGAAGGCCAGACCAGGCCGACGACCTATCACCCGGATGCGACTCTGCATTCGCCGGCCCTGGATCAATCACTTGAGGGAGGACATCAATATTATGAATGGTAAAAGCATTCTGAAAGCAAGGCGGGGAGCCTTGCTGATGATGTTGTTTGTTATGCTGATCGTCGGCGGTATCGTGGCTTTGCGCATGATGCCGAACGAAGAACTGATCACTCGCCGCGATAAGGAAACTTCGCTGAACACCGATCTCAGTCAGGTTCGGGAAGCTCTCGATCTGGTTCGTGTGGCCAGTTATCCTGGCTGGATAGAACTGCAGACTTCTGATAGCCCGGCGGTGCTGAATGCCAAGATTGCCTCTCTTACCGCCTGGGGGTTTCTCAGAGATAAAGATATTAAAGATCCGGCCGTGCCAGCCCATCTTTGGGGGCCTGGCAAGCCGTATTTCTGGCAGGTTACCGTGAATCTCGCCACCAATACCAGTTTTGAGTTTTCTCAGGATGGCTGGCAGCCATCGGCTGACACGACTGTATTGACTGACGAGCAGAATTATCTTAATTCAACCAAGCTTGACGAGTATCCTTACCAGAACAAACTAGGCAACATGCTTGGCAACAAGAGAGGCAAGGCAGTCTCGATCTGGCGCTAAGCTGAAAAAAAGCTAAAACAAAAACCGGGTTCTTTGCAGAACCCGGTTTTCGGTGGAGCTGAACGGGATCGAACCGTCGACCTCTTGAATGCCATTCAAGCGCGCTCCCAGCTGCGCCACAGCCCCATATCGTAAGGCTATTTTAGCATGAACGCCTTTGCGAGTCAACTAAAAAATGCAGTTTTCTTTTTTTGTTCAATAGAGCTACGCAAATAATGAACAGAAGAAACTCCGTTGCCTGTCTCGGCTGATACAGACCCGGAGTTTGATAGATTGGCTCTTCGATTTAAACCTTTGCTTCGCGCAGCATTTTTGCTGCGTCTTCAGGGGTTGTGGGGTTGATATAGAAGCCCGAGCCCCATTCGAAGCCGGCAATTTTGGTTAATTTGGGGATCAGTTCGACATGCCAGTGGTAAAATTCACGATAGGAATCTGAACAGGGCGAAGTGTGCAGTACAAAATTGTAAGGTTGCCCGGGCAGGAGTTTTTCCATTTTTTGCAGTGCGGTCTGTAATGCGCTTGCAAAACTGTGTACCTGATTGTTTTCAAGCATTTCGAAAAACGGCTGATGAAACTTCGGGGTTATTTCCATTTCAAACGGAAACCGCGAGGCAAATGGGCAGAAAACGACAAAATTGTCGTTCTCGTAAACGAGACGAGACTGCTCTTTAGCCTCCTGTTTGATGATGTCGCAGAAAAGACAGCGGTCGTGATAATGATAATATTCGCGGGCGCCTTCGAGTTCTTCTTCGATTCGCTTCGGGATAATCGGGGTCGCGACAATATGTGAATGGGAATGGGTAAAATTCGAAACCCCTTCGCCGCTGTTTTTGACGATCATGAAGTGCTTGTAGCGTGGGTTTTTTTTGATTTCGAGCAGTCGCTGTTTGTAGGCCCAGATAATTTCGCGAACCTGTTCGATGGTTGAATTCTGAATCGTATTGGTGTGATGCGGCGATTCGATGACCATTTCATGTACTCCGATCGAATTCATCGCATCGAACATGCCAATCCCTTCGCGGTCAGAATCGCCGTCAGGTTTAAGAATCGGTGCACTATCCGGGATTACGCGTACCCACCAGCCCTTGTTGTTTGCATGGGTGCCGGCGGTGCGGAACGACAGGGTTTCGGGTGGTGTCATCGCTTCATTGCCTTCGCAGAATGGGCAGGTTTTTGGATCATCAGGAGGCTGTTCTGTCTTTTTGAAATCAGAGGGGCGTTTGCCGCGCTCTGGCGAAATGATTACCCACTGTTTAAGAACGGGATCTTTGCGAAGTTGTGGCACGGCTGATCTCCTGATTATTCCTGATTGATCAAAAATTTGGCGGCACGTTCTGGAGCGACTGGGTTGATGTAGAACCCTGAACCCCATTCGAAACCCGCTACTTTGGTCAGTCTCGGCATAATCTCGAGATGCCAGTGAAAGTAGTCGGTGCAGTGTTCGTCGCATGGAGCGGTATGAATGATGAAGTTGAAGGGCGGATTATTCAGCGTTTTGATCAATTTTCGCAGTGTGGCGTGCATAATGCCTGCCAGACCCTCGATTTCATTGCTGTCGATGTCCCCGAAAGAGTCTTTATGATCTTTTGGAGCGATCCAGGTTTCAAAGGGAAATCTCGACGCAAAAGGCGCAAAAGCGACGAACTGTTCGTTTTCGTGAATGATGCGATCCCCCGAACTCAGTTCCTGGCGTATGATGTCGCAAAAAACGCAGCGTTCCTTGTAATAATAATAACGCTTGGCTCCTTCAACCTCTTCCATGGCGCGTTTAGGAATGATCGGAGTGGCAATGAGCTGCGAATGAGGGTGATCGAGGCTGGCGCCGGCAGCAGAACCCTGGTTTTTGAAAATCAGAATGTATCTGAATCTTCTGTCGCGTCTGAGGTCGCGGTAACGGTCTGTATATGTACGGAGAATTCTGGAAATCTGTTCGACGGTGTAGTTGTGAAAACCGTCATCATGGTTCGGTGATTCGATGATAACTTCGTGGGCACCGACGCCATTCATCATGTCATAGACACCAATCCCGGTTCGGTCTAGGTCGCCCTCAATCTGCAGGGCTGGAAATTTGTTAGGAATTACTCTGACTTCCCAGCCTGGCTGATTTGGAAGAGTCTCCGGGGTGCGGTATGACATGACCTCCGGTGGCGCCATGTCTTCATGCCCGGGGCAGAAGGGACATTTGTTCTGCTGGCGTGGAGGCTGGGGAATCTGGAAATCTGCAGGGGTTTTGGCCTGTTCATGCAGGATGATGACCCAACGTTTGGTTACCGGGTCTTTTCGTAGCTGAGGCATGTGATTTTCCCTTCCGCTTCATTTTTCTGGTGGGATTATACAATAAGAACGACAGTATGCGCAATTCGTTCATTATTCTGCACGTCGTTCAAAACTATGTACTGCGTTCGGTCAGTTCTGTACAGTCATGACGAAAAAGGTTGACAAGTTGTTGATGCTTGGTTAATCTATTGCAGTCATCAGGACATTGTCCCGGTGTATATCAGGTGATTTCAAGTCAGAGGTGCATATCGTGGGACGAAAGAGAACATGTGAACTTCCCTTCTGTAAAGGCGTTGTTGAGGGCACGCGCAATAAGCGCCGCTGTGACAACGATAGAAATATTCATCTGCATCAGGTTATTTCAAAGAATGTAAAGAAGATCATGAAGTATGTTGAAGGCTGTGAAGATTTTACTGCCAACGACGTTAACCGTGATCTTTTCAAGAGCAAGCTCGATAAAAACGAAAAGGGTTCAATGTATCGTCTTTTTCAGGCGATGGTTCGTGAAGGCTATCTGCTCGAACGTGGTAAACGCGGCGGTCTGAAGGTTTATGCCTGCGCACCGAACAGCTCAGAAAGCCATGAAGAACATGTTCATGTCGAACACGTCGCAGCTCCGGTTGTGGTTGAGCGTCGCCTTAGCCCCCAGGAAATTCTGCTTGGCAAGCTGCGTGAGTTTGTGCATCAGAAAAGCGGTCAGTGGAACCACGACGACTGGGTCTGGCTGCTTAATCGCCCTGATATCAAAGAGTTCGGCCTTTCCGAAGCAGATATCGGCCGCATTCTTGAAGAAGAAAAAGCGCGCTACTGGCTGCAGAGAAATAATTACTAAAAGCACCATCTGATAAACAAAAACCCCGCCGGAAAAGCGGGGTTTTTGTTTTGGCGCCTGTGCACTGTCTGCGGCTTCGACGCAGTTTGCAGAATAAAAAAAGCACCTCTGAAAAAAGGTGCTTTTTTGCTTTTTTTTTACGAGTGAAGCTTATTCGTCGTCTTCTTCATCTTCGTCTTCAAGTTCTTCATCTTCATCTTCGAAGTCGTCGTAATCTTCGAAGTCTTCTTCTTCTTCGTCTTCTTCTACTTCTTCGTCTTCTTCATCTTCGAATTCTTCGTCGTCATCTTCGAATTCTTCGTCTTCATCGTCGAATTCTTCTTCTTCTTCATCTTCGAATTCTTCTTCGTCTTCGTCGTCGAATTCTTCTTCTTCCTCTTCGTCGAAATCTTCGTCTATATCTTCTTCTTCATCGTCGAAGTCTTCAAGTTCTTCTTCTTCATCATCGTCAAGGTTGTCCCAGTCTTTCTGGGCGGCAAAGATTTTTACTTCTTCATTTTCATAAGATTTCGGCATGACGATAACCCCTTTCTAATGTAACGATTGCTGATTAATCCGAATAAGATTTGTTTGCAATATAGGCATACTTCAAAAAACCTGTCAACAAAAAAAAGATTTTATTTACAATTCAAGAGTTGTTTAGCGCAGTGAAGAAGCTTGGGTCTGCTTCTGATGGGCTTTGCAGAAAATTGGTCGTTTTACTGAGCCGGGTTTTGTGGCCGGTCTCTGGAAAAATGTCGGGCGATGTTCTGGCGGGCCGCTCCGGGCCACCTGCCAGAGCTATTGTCTGCCTGGCTGTCATTTGTTTGATCGTTCAAAGCCGCTTCTGCATGGCGGCAAACATCTGAAGTGTACATAGGTCTTGACTAAACTTTGCTGTTAAGTTATACTGGCTACTCTATTCTGCCTTTATTGAATCAAATCAGGAGAAAGCTCAATGTTTCAGGGCCTTTCAGAGAAGCTGACCGCGGTCTTCGAAAAAATGCGAAGATCGGGCAAGCTGACCGAGAAAGATATCGATGTCGCTCTTAACGAAGTTAAGATGGCGCTGCTCGAAGCAGACGTCAACTTCAAGGTCGTTAAGAACTTCATCAAGCGCGTTAAAGAGCGCGCAATCGGCACTGAAATCCTCAAGAGTCTCACTCCTACCCAGCAGGTCATCAAGATCGTTCTTGAAGAACTGACGACTCTGCTTGGCACTGAGCGCACCAAACTGGCTGTATCGCCGAAGAAGCCGACCGTAATTCTCATGGCCGGTCTTCAGGGTTCAGGTAAAACGACGACCAGCGCCAAGCTGGCGCTGTATCTGCGCAAAGATGAAAAGAAAAATCCGATGCTGGTCGCCTGCGATATTTATCGCCCCGCCGCAGTTAAACAGCTGCAGGTGCTTGGTGACCAGCTCAGTGTTGAAGTTTTTGCCGGCCAGCATGGCCAGAAGCCCGCTGATATCGCTCTTGCCGCTATTGAGCACGCCAAAAACCGTGATTTCGATACGGTCATTATCGATACCGCCGGCCGCCTGCACATAGACGAACAGATGATGGCCGAAGTCAAGGGCATAAAAGAAGCGGTTGCGCCTCATGAAGTTCTGCTCGTCGTCGACGCCATGACCGGCCAGGACGCCGTCAATATGGCCACCACCTTCAATGAAATGCTTGAGCTCTCAGGCATTGTTCTCACCAAGCTCGATGGTGATGCCAGAGGTGGCGCGGCTCTTTCAATTCGCGAAGTTACCGGCAAGCCGGTTAAATTCGTTGGTACCGGTGAGAAGTCGTCTTCTCTCGAACCTTTCTACCCCGAACGCATGGCCCAGAGAATTCTTGGTATGGGCGACGTTCTCTCTCTCATCGAAAAGGCCCAGGCCAACATGGATGAAGAGAAGATGAAAGAGATCGAGAAGCGCGTTCTCGAAGCCGACTTCAACTTCAATGATTTCCTTTATCAGCTGACACAGATTAAAAAGATGGGCCCGCTCGATCAGTTGCTTGGTATGATCCCTGGCTTCTCGTCGATGGGTAATCTTTCAGAATTTTCATTTGATGACAAAAAGTTCAAGCGTTTCGAAGCCATCATTCTGTCAATGACGGAACAGGAACGCAATGTGCCCGATGTTATCGATGGCTCGCGGCGCAAACGTATCGCTGCCGGCAGCGGCAACACCATCCAGGATGTTAACCAGCTGCTCAAGCAGTTTACGCAGATGCGCAAAATGATGAAGCAGCTCGGCAGCTTTGCCAAACGCAAAGGTCCGGGCCGCCTCGGCAAGTTTTTCGGAATGTAATGCCGCGTCAGCGGTTTTGACAACATAGAAGGAGTTATTAAAATGGCCGTTTCAATCAGACTGAAAATGCTTGGCACCAAGCACCGCCCCTGTTACAGAATCGTGGCTCTCGATAGCCGCAAGACCCGCGATGGCGTAACCCTCGAAAACCTCGGTCAGTATTCACCGCTGCCGCAGGAAACCAAGATCGAACTGAATGAAGAAGCAGTTCTCAACTATCTCAAAGACGGCGCTGTGCCGACTGAAACCGTTAAGAACATTCTTCGCCAGAAGGGTATCGTAAAGGTTGCGCAGAAGGCCGCCAACGGTTCTGTAAAATTCGTCTGGACCAAGCGCTGAGCGCTGTTTACGGGAGTAATCAATGACCCAGACCGCACAGAACATGCTTGAAAGACTGGTGAAAGCTCTGGTCGAGCATCCTGACGAAGTCAGTATCACGCCGATCGAAGGCGATGGCACCGTGGTTTTCGAGGTTCAGGTTAACCCCGAAGATGCCGGCAAAATCATCGGCAAGAAGGGCAGAACCATCAATGCTCTGCGCACTATCATCAGGTCGTCGGCCAACACCGGCACCAAAAAGGTGATAATGGAGCTGGTCTGACACCGATGTCACAAAAGCCAAAGCCCGAGGTAACGCGTCTTAAGACTGAAAAGTCCGACGCCGGCGCTTCCGATTCCTGGATCGCCATCGGGCAGGTGCGCAAGACTGTCGGGTTGAAGGGCTGGTTGCGGATCGGTCTGCTGACTGATTTCCCTGACCGCTTTCAGCCGGGTTCGCAGGTGTTCGTTCAGAAGCGCTTTGGTGAGCCAGAAGTTGCTACCGTCAGTGAATGGCGCGGGCACTTCACGGAAACGGCCATCGATATCAAATTCGACGGTGCCGACGACTGTGATGCTGCAGCTGCCTACGTGAACGCGATGCTGGTTATTCCGAAGTCACAGAGGGAGCGTCTCAGAGGCAACTCTGAGTTTTATCCCGATGAACTTATCGGAATGCAGGTTCTGGGTCCCGACGGGCAACCGTCAGGCAAGGTTCTCAAGCTCGAAGCAGATGCTCCGTGCCCGTATATTCTGGTGCAGACAGCTGACTCGACTGAAGTGATGATCCCGTTCAAGAAGATTTTTATAAAATCGGTTGACCGGGCCGCAGGAACGGTAAGGCTGGTAGAGCCTGTTTCATTCCACATTCCGGTAGAATGAAATGCGTGTAGACATAATTACACTGCTGCCGACGATCTTTGACAAGGTATTTGACGAAAGCGTTCTCGGGTCGGCCGTCAGAAACGGCCTTATCGACATAGCTGTGCATCAGTTTCGTGATTATGGCGATGGCCGACACCGGACGGTTGACGATACGCCCTTTGGCGGCGGGCCAGGCATGGTATTCAAGCCGGCCCCTCTGGTGAACTGCATCAGAGATGTCCGCAGACTGGCGGGGCCCGGACCGGTAATCGGTCTGACTCCTCAGGGCGTGCAGCTTAACCAGAATCTGGTCAGGCAACTGGCCGAATTCGACAGGCTGATACTTGTCTGTGGTCGCTATGAAGGGTTCGATGAACGAATCATTCATGAATTCGATCTGCAGCTCTCAATCGGTGACTACGTGCTTACCGGTGGCGAAATTGCCGCCATGACCGTTGTTGACGCAGTTTCGCGCATGATTCCCGGCACCGTGGGTCGGCAGGAGTCGGTCGAACAGGATTCCTTTTATCAGGGCCTTCTCGATCACCCGCAATACACCCGCCCCGCCGTCTGGGAAGGCCTGGCAGTGCCTCAGGTTCTGCAGGACGGCAACCATGCGCACATAACCAGTTTCAGACATTGTCGGTCGTTGCTGACCACCGCTGTCAGCCGACCAGATGTGTTTGCAGTAGCTGATCTGAACGAAGAAGACAGAGACTCTCTGCAGTCACTGCTCGTTTCAGACGGCAAAAAAAGTTGAAATCATTCCGGAAGGAGTTTGTCCAATGAATCCCGTTATCGAAAGTATTGAAAGAAACTATCAGAAGAACAAGCAGGAAATCCCGGCTTTTATGCCTGGTGACACTCTTCGCCTTGAAATCAAGGTTCGCGAAGGTGACAAAGAACGCCTGCAGGCATTCGAAGGCGTAGTTATCTCCAGACGCTACAGCGGTCTGCGTGAAAACTTCACCGTCAGAAAGATCTCTTACGGCGTCGGCGTCGAAAGAACTTTCATGCTCCATTCACCGACCCTTGCTTCTATCACCATGGTACGTGCCGGTAAGGTTGCCCGCAGCAAACTGTATTACCTGCGCGACAGAGTTGGTAAGAAGACCCGCGTTAAAGACAAAATCTTTTCCAAGGATAAAGATTGATTTTGCAAGAATCAGCTAATCCCGACGCACCTGTCGGGGTGTTCATACACGATCTGTCGATCCGTTTCGGGGAACAGGTTATTCCGCTCGAGGCTCTCGACCTTGATGAAGTTCTTGCTGAGTCAGAACTTCAACTGGCCGGCAGCATCAGCGGCAAGGCTGAAGAGGGTGCCCGTGTTCAAATTGAACAGACGTGGCGGCCTTTTCTACGCCAGGCAAAAACTGTAAACCAGATTGAATCGGCATCCCGTGGAAGATTCCGGACTGATCTCAAACTGCACAACGGGGTCAACGGGCTGAAAATCAGCGCCGTTGGCCCTGATGGTGCTGTTTTAGACAGCCGGAGTTTTGAACTGCATTATAAAGGCTCTTTCCGTGAATGGAACGAGACCATTTTTATTGCCTTTTTTCTTGCGATTCTGATTCGCGGGCTGGTGGTTCAGGCTTTCTGGATCCCCACCGGCAGCATGGAACCGACCCTTCTCGGCGAAAAGCGCAACCCGTTTACCGGTCAGCTTGAGCGTGGCGGTGACAGAATTCTCGTCAGTCGTTTCGCCTATGTTTTTGATCTGTCACTCGACGGGCGTCTGCCTTTTGGGCCGCGCTTCTGGTTCAAGCTTCCTGAAAGAGGCGATATTGTCGTGTTCCGTTACCCCAATCCCGATGTTAACGCACCGCCCAAAGACTACATAAAAAGAGTGATCGGGCTGCCCGGTGACCATATTACCATCGAAGACGGCCGGGTTTACGTTAACGGTGTCTGCCTCAATGAACCATATATTGCCGAGCCGCCGCTCAGTGACTATGCGACCATCGTTCCTGACGACAGTCTGTTTGTTATGGGCGACAACAGAAATAACAGTTCCGACAGTCGTTTCTGGGGCCCGATGCCTTTGACCAACCTCAAGGGGCAGGCGGTTTTCAACTATCTGCCGACGAATCGAATCAGCCCGATCCGGAGTTTTCCACACCCGATGCAGCCGGCCAGACCGGTTGATCAGCAGGGCTGAAATGGGCAGACTGGCCGGCCTGATTTTTCCATGGTCGTGCCACTGAATTGATTTAATGAAAAGAGAAATACCCGGTCACATCAGGAAAGCTTTCAAGTCGGTCGACCAGTATCTGCCGGTTGTCGACGTCATTGTCGAGCTTGTCGATGCCCGCATGCCCAATGGCTCACGTCTGAAAGACTTTGTTAAAAGACTTGGCAAGACTTCGGTCATTGCCCTGGCCAAGTCTGATCTTGCCGACGAAGGCGAAACCCGCAGGTGGCTCGAACGCTTCAGAAACGAAGGCCAGACCTGTGTGGCAGTCGACTGCCGCAATCGCAGTTCAGTAAGAAATCTTTCTGAGATCATCCGCAACGCCGCTTTTACGCTGAAGCCGGGTCAGAAAGCACCTTTGCGCAAGGTCAGAAGAGTGATGATCATTGGCGTGCCGAACGTCGGCAAATCGACGCTGATCAACTCTCTTGCCGGCCGCAGCGCTGCCCGCGCCGCCAATATGCCCGGGGTTACCCGCAGCATTCAATGGATCAAACTGCCGGGCGAGCTCGAACTTCTCGACCTGCCGGGTATTCTTGATTTTGCTCTGTTGCGGCGGGGCGATATTCTCAAACTTATCAACACCATTCCGGGTCGTGATTCCGACACCTGGAGCCAGTCGAAAACCCTCTGCGAGATTCTTACCTTCAGTGGCAACCAGCGGGTTCTGCCGGGGTATGTTGAGGCCGACTGCAGTTTTGAGCGTTTTATTGCCGACTATGCCCGGCGCATGAATTTTGTTGCCCGGGGTAACGAGCCTGACATCGAGAGGGCGGCAACCGACGTTATCAAACGTTTTCAGTCGGGCGGTTTTGGCCGCGTGACTCTTGAAAAAGCCGAAAATGATTTTACCGGATTGTTTGCGCAAACCTCTGATGATGCGCAGGAGAATGCCGATGATGAAAATTGAGAACGAACGTCTGGAGCTGTCAGACGAACTTTCACGCCATATTTTCAGTTCTGAGCCCGACAACGGCCTCAAGCTGATTCGCGACCTGCCAGACCTGACGGCCAGAGCCCGTGGAAACTGCCTGCTGCTTGAAGGTTCACACGAAAAGATTCTTCTCGTGAAAAGGTTTCTTGAAATTCTCGGCCAGCGCATCGAGCAGCACGAAGCGGTCAACGCCGTCGAGCTGCGACGTCTGTTCAGTCAGGTAACTTCGGTGAAGCCGCTTATGGCCGGGGTAGATGAAAATCTGAATTTTTCTGACCTGATCGCTTCTTTCAGCGGCCGGGTAGTTCGTGCCAAAACTCCGAATCAGCAGGCATATATCAATACGATTGAAAACAATACCATCACGGTTGCCCGCGGCCCGGCCGGCACCGGCAAGACCTATCTGGCTACTGCCATGGCGGTCAGAGCTTTGAAAGAGAAAAAGGTCAGCAGGGTTATTCTGTCGCGACCGGTAGTGGAGGCTGGCGAAAGTCTTGGTTACCTGCCCGGTGACCTCAAGGAGAAGGTTGACCCGCATTTTCGCCCGCTTTATGATTCTCTGCAGGAATTCATCGGCATGGGCAAATTTGAACAGTATGTCAGACAGGGCGTAATCGAAATTACACCGCTGGCTTACATGCGCGGCCGTACCTTCAATGAATCTTTTGTGGTTCTCGATGAAGCGCAGAACACGACACTGCCACAAATGCGCATGGTACTGACCCGTCTCGGGTATGGTTCAAAGATGGTGGTGACCGGCGATCATACTCAGATCGATCTGCCGCGCATCTCTGATTCTTCACTTCTGGTGCTCGACAAAATCCTTGATAACGTCGAATCGGTCAAGTTTGTTGATTTAGCCACTGAAGACGTGATAAGACATGAAGTAGTACGGCGCATAATCAGCGCCTTCGACGCTTATCAGGCAAAAGAACGGAAACAGCAGTGAGCGAAAAGACCAATCTTCTACTGTCAAGCTTTCTTGAATGGCTGAATATACCGGTTCAGCTGCAGAGGCGTTTTCTGTTGCAGCTCGGTGGCTTTTTTGCCATTCTCGTGGTGATTCTGGTTATTGATCCTACCGGTTTTACTCCCGAAGTAGTAGAAGGAAAACCTGCTCCCAAGACGATCAGATGCCCGAGAACCATCAGCTTTGTCGATGAGAGCAAGACTAACGAACTGCGCACCGCCGAAATGGAAAAGGTGCAGCCGGTTTTCACACCGATCGAACAGGCCGAGGACGAAATGCTGACTCGCTTCGACCGCCACATGCTCGAAATGACCTCGTTTTATGATGAATTCAGGCGTCTTTCGACGACAGAACCGCCTCAGACACTGATTGCTTCATATTTTCCTGGCGAAGTGCTGCTTGACGAAGAAAAACTGATACAGCTGCGCAATCTGAGAATCTCCCAGTTCGAAAAGCTTAAAACCGTTGCGCGCCGGCTTCTGCAGAATCTCAGTCAGAAGACTATAACCGCGCAGAATCTTGAAGGGGTCAGGGCAGAGGTGCGCAGTCTCGTGGACGCTTACCCCGAGAGCTCGATGTTTAAACAGATCATGACCCATCTGGTCAAAAATGCTCTGACTATAAATGCCATCGAAGATGAAAAGCTGACAAAACAGCGGCGAGAAGCGGCTGCCAGAGCGATTCAGCCGGTTAAGCGCACGTTTCAGAAAGGCCAGAAAATTGTCGAAGAAGGCATAATCGTCACCTCTGATGACTATTTCGTGATGCGCAAAATCGCCAGTCAGTTGCAGAAAAACCGTGTTCTTTCGCTGCTTGGCAACTTTCTGCTTGCACTGTTGGCAGTAGTCATTTCGCTGGTTTTTCTGCGCCTCGAAGACAAAAACATTCTATCAGACGGCGAACAGTATAAGCTGCTCGGTGTTATCTGTCTGGTAACACTGGCGCTGGCCAAAACCGCCCATGCACTCGGTGTTGCTTTCGATAAACAGTATCTTTCGATTCTGCTGACGCCTCTGCCGACCATGGCGCTTTTGATGACCATGCTGCTCGACTGTACGGTTGCACTTTTTCATGTTTTCATGCTCGGTTTGATGATGTTCGTCGTCGCCGAGTCGAACATCAGGTTCGTTGTCGTCAGTCTTTTTGGGGCAATCGCCGGTATTCTGGCCTGGCGCGCCGCGACCCGCGGCGCTGATGTCAGAAATCTCATCGGTGCCGCATGTGTCAAAACCGGCCTGGCCAGTGCTGTTGCCGTGCTCGCTTTTCTCCTGCTCGATACCGAGAGTTTTGCAACTATGGATTTGCAACAGATTGCACTGCTTACCGGTTTTGGGCTGTTGAATGGTATTTTGTCGGGTATTGTGTCGAACGGGGTTCTACCCTACATGGAAAGCCTGTTCTCGCTGGCAACCAGTTCAAGACTGCTTGAACTTACCGATCTTTCGCAGCCGCTGCTGCGAAAACTCGCAGAAGAGGCGCCCGGCACCTATCAGCACAGCATTGCGGTTGCCACTCTTGCCGAAGCCGCCGCCAACAGCGTCAATGCTGACCCGCTTTTAACCAAGATCAGTGCCTATTTTCACGATATCGGAAAAATCAGACGTCCGATGTACTTTGCCGAAAATCAGGCCGATGAAAACCGCCACGATCAGGTAACTCCGTATATGTCGAGTCTGATTCTCATCGGTCATATCAGAGACAGTCTCGATCTTGGCCGCGAATACGGCCTGCCGGAAAGAGTGCTTTCGATCATGTCGCAGCATCATGGAACTACCCTGATCAGCTATTTCTACGAAGAAGCCAAAAAGCTCAAAGACGGCGAAGAAGTCAATCAGGAAAGATTCAGATACCCGGGCCCGAAACCTCAGACAAAAGAGGCGGCAATTCTTATGCTTGCCGATTCGGTTGAAGCGGCTGCGAGAACTCTGCCTCAGCATACGCACAGCAAAATCGAGGGGCTGGTTTCGAAGATTGTCGAACATAAACTTAATGATGAAAATCAGCTTGACGAGAGCGATCTGACCCTTAAGGACATCGAAAAAATCGAGCAGGTATTTGTCAGAACGCTGACTTCAATGTACCATAGCAGAGTTGATTATCCGGGAAAACTTTCCAATCAATCAAAGGGGGCCACTGATGGAAGTTCTGATCAGTAACCGACAGAAACTTGTGGAAGTCGATCTTGACCAGGTTCGGGAAGTCGCCCTTGAAATAATGAGGTTCGAGGCTTCACCTGAGAATGCCGAGCTCTCGCTGGTTTTCTGTGACGATGATTTTATCCAGAAGTTGAACAAAGACTTTCGCGGCAAGAGCGAACCCACAGATGTGCTTTCTTTTCCTATTGATGAAGAGAGCTTCGAAGCCGAAGTCAGAGTGCTTGGCGATATCGTTATCAGTACCGAAACCGCCATGCGGCAGGCCGAAAGTTTCAAGCATCCGCCGATGCTCGAAATTATCTTTCTGCTGATCCATGGCCTTCTGCACCTGCATGGCTACGATCACATTCAGAAAACCCAGCGCAAACGCATGCGCGACCGCGAAGTGACTATTTTTCAGCATCTGTGCGACCGGCGTCTTCTCAAATGCATTGTCGGTATGCCTGATCCTCTTATCAAGAGAGTTACCGAAAATGAATGAAATCAGTATGGCAAGGCGGATTACTTCATAGTCTATGGATGACTCTACGGCAGGCTTTTTATTCGGTGGCTGTATTTTTCTTTCGGCCTTCTTTTCGTGTTCAGAAACGGCGTTTTTTTCGCTTTCTCCCCTGAAACTGAAAAGACAGGAAGTAGAGGGTGACGCTCGGGCCGGTGAAATCCTCAAGGTAATTTCTGATAAGCAGCGTCTGATGCTTTGTTTATCAATGGGAAGCACCATGGTGAATGTCTCTGCCGTGGTGCTGGCTGTCCATTTTTTTTATGGCTGGCTGCCCGGGTCAGGGCTTGCAATCTGTGAAGGCTCGGGCTCTATGTTGTGCGGACTGCTGGCAGTTATGCTTATGACGGCAGTGCTTTTATTTTTTGGTGAAATCGTGCCGCGCACTATCGCTATTTTTGGCGGCTATAAATACTGCCGGCTTGTCGTTAAGCCACTGCGCCTGTTTCTCATGTTCACTTATCCGGTGACCGCGATTTCGGTCTGGACCATCAAAAAATTTCTGCCGCGTTATTCAGACTGGAACAGTCAGCTCGGCTGCTCCTCATCGTTTGAAGAAATAGACAGTTACGTGAATCTCGGCGAAGAGGCCGGAATCATCGAACATGACGAGAAAGAAATGATCAGTTCGGTGTTCGAATTCGGAGACACTCTGGTACGCGAAGTAATGGTGCCCAGACCTGATATTATTGCAATGCCGATCAATACTACGCTTCCAGAATTGCTGAAATTTATCCGCGAGGACGGTCATTCGAGGTTTCCGGTCTATGACGGCAGCATGGATAAAATTCTCGGCATCCTTTATGTTAAAGACGTTTTAATCAAGCTTGACGAGATTCATCAGTCATACGATCTGTTCAAGCTGCTGCGCTCACCGTTTTTCGTGCCTGAGACGAAAAAGCTCGACGATCTGCTCAGCGAATTTCAGAAGCGCAAGCAGCATCTGGCCATGGTTATTGATGAATATGGCGGAGTTTCTGGGCTGGTTACCATTGAAGACCTGCTCGAAGAGATCGTCGGCGAAATCGTCGACGAATATGATCTCGAAGAACAGGAACCTCTGACCAGCCTCGATGAAAACGTCTACAGTGTCGATGCCCGTTTCAGTATCAGCGATCTTGAAACCGAGCTCGAGTGTGAATTTGATTACGAAGACTCAGAGACGGTCGGCGGGTTTGTTCTTGAAAAACTTGGTCGCATACCGCAGAGAGGCGAAATTTTTGAGCAGCCCCAGGGCACTTTCCAGGTAACAGAAATTAAAGGAAACCGCATTCTGCGAGTCAGATTCACGATGAAGCCAGAAGCCTGTGAAGATGTCGAACCAGGTAGAGACTAAACGGTAGCCATAAGAGTCATGGATAGCGTAGAATATCAAAATTATGAAGCTGCCGATTGAACACGAACGATTGAACCGCACTCTTGACGATGCCGGTCAGAAGCTTAATGAGCTGCTTGGGCAGATGCGAAAGTATCTGATAACCGGTGTTCTGGTTCTTGTGCCTTTTGTCGTTACCATATACATTATGTATGCCTTCTTTCAGATTACCGATGGGTTGCTGGGTGTGGCAGTCAGCCGGGCTATCGGTTATCGTATTCCTGGAATGGGGTTGATTCTGACTGCGCTGATCTGCGTCTCGGTTGGCATGATTGCGCAGAATTATTTCGGAAAAAGAATTATTGCCAGCGTCGACAATTCACTTGAGCAGATACCCGGCGTGAGATCTCTGTATAACGGTATAAAACAGGTTGCCGACGTTATTGTGCGTAATACGAGAAGCGAATTCAAGCGGGTTGTTCTGCTCGAATACCCAAAAGAAGACAGCTGGGTACTTGGTTTCGTCACCGGTGACTTTCTTCTTCAGACCGGCTCTGATCGTCTCGATGATGATATGGTTTCGATATTCGTTCCGACCACTCCCAATCCTACTTCTGGCTTTCTGCTGATCATCAGCAAAAAGAAGATAATTGATACGCACATGGATATTGAAGATGCGATGAAAATTGTAATTTCCGGTGGTCTGGTGCAGCCAGGGCGGTTGCCTGAGCAGACTGCCGGCGAAACTGCCGAAGATTTTGTTATTCCACATTGATACTGCGAGGAAGATTTCATGATCAGAACAGGTGTCGTGGTTCTCTGTATGGTTGCTGTGCTGGCCTTCTGGCCTGCTTCTGCTGTTGCTCAGGGCGGTAACATCGAAGAGATAAGACAGTATTTCGAGCTTCGCGATACGATCAGTCTGATGAATCTTGAAATGAAGAGGGCTCTGTCGCCGGATTCGCGTTCGTCTCTTCTGTCTGAACCTGATGTCGACAACCGTCTGAGCAATTTTATCAGCTTTATTCAGGGCCGCATTGATAACTTTTCTCAGAGTGACACGCCGCTGAAATATCATTATGTAAAGAAACTCAATGTCATTTTTGCCGAAACCCGGCAACTGCAGAGTGCTTTGAGTCAGAAACTCAAAACCGTTCTGCCGGCACCTCAAAGCATGCCCATTGCAGCTTTGGTTGCCTCTGAGACCGCAAGAGAAGAATTGAAGGTTCAGCCAAAACCCTTTTTTGATTCGATTGGTATGAGAACTCTCGCACCCGGTAAAACCGCGCCTTCGACTGATTTTTCCAAGCCCCGCTATGATCTGGTTAAAACGCCGGTGCATCGGCCGGTGGTCCAGCCGGCCAGGGTAACCACAACGCCGGAAGGAGCCGTCAGCAAAACCCCTGCAACTTCTGCGGTTTCAGCATCAGAAAAGATTGCAGCGCCGGTTGTGCCGGTGAAACCCTCCGAAAAGACAAACCCGCAGCAGGCTGTGGCAGCAGTTAAGCCTGATATCGAGGTTGTGCCGCCGCCTCAGACTGCTGACACGAAGAAACTGGCAATGGCAGTCGATAAACCCCGGGTGAACGAACCGGCAAAACCGGTTGAAGTCAAGCCTGCTCCGGCAGTCCAGACGGTTAAGCCGGTTGCCCCGGCCAGAGTGGTCGAGCCGGTTAAAGTTGTCGAACCGGTCAAACCTGTCGAAACTGTTATAAAACCAGAGCCGGTTAAGCCGGCAGAGCCTGTGAAACCGGTTGTAACGGTTGAGAAACCGGCTCCGGTAATCCCGCCGGGAACCGGTGTGATGCGTCCTCTGGCGATCATGATCGAGAATCACAATCAGTCAAGACCCCAGAGCGGTCTCGATCAGGCTGATGTGGTTTATGAAATGCCGGTTGAAGGTGGTATTACCAGATTCATGGCCATTTATACCAAAGCTCCCGGTTTGATCGGGCCGGTAAGAAGCTGTCGTGAATACTTCATCGACCGGGCCCTTGAGGTTGATGCCCTGTATGTTCATTGTGGCGGCAGCCCGTCGGGCTATAACTACATTTCTAAAACAAAAATAAATTCAATTGACGAGATCAAGTGGGGTGACCCGTTCTTTCGTGATAAGAACCGCAAAGCGCCACACAATCTTTATGGCAACGGCAAAGATGTATATGAATTCATGTCTGCGAAAGTCGGCATGCGGCTTGCAACTGCTCCGGTTCTGCTGAAATATGGTCAGCGCTCGTCGAGCGTGTCGACTGAACCGGTTCTGACTGCCAAAATCAGATATCATGGCAATTACAGCCTCGAATTGAAGTATGAAGATGGTGCCTGGCAGCGCTACATGAACGATGTTCTGCACATCGATCGCGAAACGAAAAAGCCGTTGCGGGCTTCGGCCGTGGTTATTCAGGTGGCAGCCATGAAAACCGTCGACACTGTCGGTCGTCAGGAAATCAGTTTTATCGGCAGCGGCACCGCCTGGATTCTCGAAAAAGGTCAGCGCACGAAAGTGACCTGGCACAAGGAAACGCCGAAATCGCTGACCGTCTACAAGGATGCCGCCGGGCAGGAATACCTTTTCCCAAAAGATCTGCAGGTATGGGTGCAGGTGGTCTCGCCGATTCACAAACTTTTCTTCAATGGCAAGGAAGAGGAAAAACCCGCAGTTGTGGCCGACAAATCGGCTGCAGCTGCCAATGCGTCGTCTCCGGCTGCAATCCCGGCAGTTTCTGCCCCTGCAGTGGCCAGTTCGACCACCGACCCAGGAAAGCAGGGATAAGATGAGCAAATTTGGAGCAGTAGGGGTATTCGGCCGGGCAAATGCAGGCAAGTCAACGCTGGTTAACGCTCTTGTCGGCGAGCGTGTTTCAATCGTTTCGAAGCGCCCGCAGACTACCCGCAAGCGTATTCTCGGGATTCTGACCCAGGATGACTGTCAGCTGGTTTTCTGCGATACTCCGGGCCTGCATACGGTCAAGAACAAGCTCGACGCCTTCATGCACGAAGAGATTCTCGCTACCGTCAAGGGGCTGCAGGCAGGCATGTATCTGGTTGATCTTGGCGACATCAGACATGAAGAAGACAGGGCCTATCTGGCGCAGCTGAACCCTGAAAGCGGCATGCCCATGTTTCTGGTACTCAATAAAACTGATCTTGTCGAAGCTGACCGCATCGAGTTTGCCGTCAAGCTTTATCATGAGTATTACCCGTTCGACAAGGTTTTTGCCGTTTCGGCCGGTAAAAAACAGGGGCTCGAACCGCTGCTGAAATCTCTCAGACGTGCTGTTCCAGAGGGGCCGCATGCCTATGACCCCGATTACTATACCAGTCAGACCGAGCGCGAGATCGTTGAAGAAGTGGTCAGGGAAGTGGTTCTGCAGAATTATTTTCAGGAAGTGCCGCATTCGCTGGCCGTTCAGGTCGAGCAGTTCACCGAACGTGAAAATGGCAAAACTTTTGTTGAGGCGACCCTGTATGTTGAAAAGGAAGGCCACAAGAAGATAATCATCGGAAAAGGCGGCGAGGGAATAAAGAATCTTGGACAGATTGCAAGGCAAAGGTTGAACAGCCTGCTCGGACGTGATATTTTTTTACAGTTGTGGATAAAAGTCAGAGCAAACTGGCGCCGTGATGAGCAGTGGATCGAGCGGCTTGGCTACCGTAAAAAGTAAGGAAACAGGATGAATTCAATTCTTATCATAGTTATTGTTGTGGTTATCTTTCTGCTCGTTTTCGTGATGTTTTCTCTCGACGATCATGAAGAGGAAGAAGGATTTCTCAACGATGAAACACCGGCAGCTGAAAAGACCGAGGCTTTGCCGGCCGCTCAGTCCGATGTCGAAGTAGTTCCGGCCGTGCCGTCTCAACCGGTTGTTGCGGCTGCAGTCAGCCATAAAGAGCCAGAAAAAGCTTCTGAAAAAGCTCCTGAAAAGCCTGTTGAAAAGGCTCCGATACCTATAAGCCGGGTAGAAGCGGCTGATCACGTACAACTCACCGAGGCCGGCAGCGAAGAAGATCTGCGTTTTCGCATCATGCTTGACCAGCGCCTGCCTCTGCCTGCAACCGTAGAAGAAGTTCAGGCGGTGGTGGCGTCAGTTCAGCTGCGTTTTCCCGAAGATGTGCTTTTTGACGCTGAGCGTTGTCTGAAGCTGGTTGCGCGTGCCGAAAGTGTCTTTGACAAGGAATTTTCGTTCCGCTTTGCTTCATTTGCCGGCTCTCAACTCGACCGCTTCTGGTTTTTTGCCCGTGAAGAGGGGCGTGATGATCCTCTGTTCGAAGCTCTGGTAGTTGCTTACGAGGTGATTCTGCGTTTTAAAAAAGCTCTAGAGAATGACAGCCTGCTGCGCGAAGGCAAGGCGAGAGTCACTGTTGGTCTCGCCATGGGCAAAATGCTCAAGGTGGGTCGCGGTATTGCGGCTGTGCCAAGCTGGGTTGGTAAGCCGGTTTATCTGGCAGAAACTCTGGCAGAGGCTGCCGAAGATTTTACCATTTACGTCGATGGTGAAATTCATAAGGCGGCTTTACCGCTGTTTGATTTTTGTGAATGGAACCCGATCAAGCTTAGAACACCTTTGCCGGCTATGCCCGTTTTTAAACTCGCCGGCTGGAACAGCCCGGATGAGATCACTGCTTTCGTCAGCAGCAAGGATGCTGCGGTTCGTCGTGCTGTTGCTGTCGCTTATCGCTATATGAATCTCGATGACAAAATAAAACCTCTGGTTGAACTGTTGTCTGATCCTGACGAGCGGGTTGCACTTGAGGCGCTTGCGACAGTCAAGGAAATTGGCAGTGAAAGCTCGCTTGGGCTGTTGAAGAGAATGTTTCCTGAAACCCAGGACCCGATTTATCGTGCGGCGATCATCGATGCCTTTGGCGCGATCGGCAGCAGTGAAATGATACCGGTGGTTCTCGGTTCCACCAAAGAAGCCAACTGGAAAGTCAGACTGTCGGCGGCCCGCGCTCTGTACAAACTGGCCGGAAAAGATGCTCTGCGCCATCTCGAATCATTGCTTGAAGATGCCGACGGTTCGGTCAAGGCTGCGGTTAATGGCATTTTCTTTCGCGAGACCGCAAAAAAGGAATTTGTTGAAAGCCTCTCTGATCTGCTTGGCGATCTCAGCAAGAGAACCCGCAGGGTGGCGGTTGAAGAACTGCTTGCGATCGAAACTGAAAGCACCGTTAAGACAGTCGTTAATGTTTTTGCTGAACAGGAAGCTGATCTGCAGAAATTCATTCTGAACAGACTAGAAGCCAGTCGCACCAAAATACTCTACCAGTGCTTCATGACCTTGTTTAAAAATTCAGGCGAAAAGATGCGGCCCAGTATAGTTGAGGCTGTTCGACGCGCCGGTCTGGTGAGTTGATAATGGCAATAGATATTCTGGTTGTCGATGACGAGGAAATGATTCGATGGACTCTCAAGGAGGCCCTCGAAAGTGAAGGATACAACGTAACGGCTTTTGAGAACGGCCGTGAGTTTCTCAATTACTTCAGGCAGCATGGCGGGGATATCGTTCTGCTTGATGTGCGGTTGCCGGACAGTAACGGTCTCGACCTGCTGCTTGAGGCGACGAAGGTTGATCCTGATGCCATTGTGGTTATCATGACGGCGTTCGGCGATGTCGAAACTGCTGTCAGTGCTATGAAACGCGGTGCTTTCGATTATCTTTCGAAGCCCTACAGTCTTGAAGAAGTCAGTCTGCTGATTCGAAAGATCGTGCAGGCAAATCTTGTCAGAAGCCAGCTGCACCACTACCAGGAGCGCCTTGAGAATCAGTTCGCACGCATTCTTGGTGACAATCAGAAGATGAAACAGCTGCGTGAACATATTGCGATGGCCGCCCGCACTGATCGAACCACGGTTCTGATCCGCGGTGAATCAGGCACGGGCAAAGAGCTGGTTGCCAGACAGATTCACTTTCAGAGTACCAGGGCCGACAAACCGTTCATAGATGTTAACGCTGCTGCAGTCAGCAGTACACTGCTTGAGTCCGAACTTTTCGGACATGAGAAAGGGGCGTTTACCGACGCTCAGAAACAGAAGAAAGGCCTGTTCGAACTGGCAAATGGCGGTACCCTTTTCCTCGATGAAATTGGCGACCTCGATCCTTCGCTGCAGGTAAAGCTGCTGCGCGTGCTGCAGGAAAGAAAGTTCAGGCGGGTTGGTGGCACGAGCGACATTCATGTCGACGTTCGCATTATTTCTGCTACCAATGCTGATCTTGAAAAGAATATCGAAGATGGCAGGCTGCGTCAGGATCTGTTTTATCGTCTCAACGTTTTTACTATCAATCTGCCGCCGTTGCGCGAAAGACGCGATGATATTCTGCTGCTGGCCAAGAATTTTCTTGAAGAATTCCGCAAAGAGTTTTCGAAGGATATCGGCGGTTTCAGAGAAGATACCATCAAGATTCTCGATAGCTACAGCTATCCGGGTAACGTGCGTGAACTGCGCAATATTATTGAACGTGCGACGCTTCTTGAGACTTCGAATCTTATCAGACCGGCTTCTTTGCCTGAAGAGCTTAAAAAGAATGTCGATACGGGCTATGTTTCGTTTGAAAGTGTTGAGACGAAGCCCTGGCAGAAGCCTGGTTTCAGCTTCAAGGAATATATCGATTCGGTTGAAAAGAAAATTGTTGTCGACGTGATGCACGAGGTAGAGGGCAAGAAGAGTCGTGCCGCCGAAATTCTTGGTTTAACAAGATTTGCTTTGCGGCACCAGCTGAAAAAACATGATCTTGAAACGGATTGATGAAAGGAACGGAGGTTTTTGTCGAACAGTGTAAATAATCCACTGGCATATTTAAAAAAGTGTGTTATATTTGCACTCATGTACCCTGTGTGAAAAAAAAACACATTGAAGTAATCAGATAGAGGTAGTCAGAGCAGGAAAAAAACTGGATCTAGATGTGGCATGATTTATGCGTATGTAGTATTTGTAAGCTTATCAGGTGAGGAGAAACAGCGATGATATCAGAATTACTTCAGGACAGTTTCATAGATCTGCAGCTCGATGTTAACGACAAAGTAACTGCAATTGACAAGCTCTCCGGCATGCTTTGTGGCTCTGGACGTGTGAGTGACCACACTCATTTCGTCAGCGCAGTTCTCGAGCGCGAAAAACTTGGAAGCACCGCTATCGGTGCAGGTATTGCCATTCCTCACGCCCGTGCGAACACCGTAAACGAAGTTTCGATAGCTTTTGCCAGATCTGGCCGCGGTATCGATTTCAATTCGGTTGATGGTGACCCCGTTCATCTTATCTTCCTGCTTGCCGCTCCGGTTGAATCCGGCAGTCTTTATCTCAAGCTGCTTGCCCGCATTTCCCGGCTGCTGCGTTATCAGGACCTGATTGAAGACCTCAAAAAGGCTACCACCAAAGAAGAAGTCATTAAAATTATCGCCGCCAAAGAATAATCAGACTCTTTTCTATCAGTCAGACAGGTGCAGACATGACTAATGCTCGTCAGGATGAGCTCTCGCTCCATATGCGTATTCCGGCAGACAGGTGTTACCTTGGTAACGCTCTGTTGACCCTTGACGGCATCTGCGATCATTTTTCGGTCAGTGATGATTCGCGCGGTCGCATTAGAAGTGCTCTTGAGACTGCTTTGATTGGTTCGATCGAACTTTCTTACCAGAAGGCATCAGGTTTGTTTGACTTGAAATTCTCAGTGTTTAAAGATAAGCTTCAGATAACTGTAGAGGATTTCATGTTGAACGAAGAACCTGATGCCCTGGAAGAATACACTCACCCGAGTGTTGAACAGATGCGTCAGCGTCTTGATCCGGTGGCTGTTCTTACCGATGGTTTCAAGATCATCAAAGAAGCGGGTCGTAATTCATGTTATTCCATGCAGTTCAATCTTGTACTGGTGGAATGAATGAATGAGTGATCAACTGCCCTTTGAAAATACCTTTCTCCTGCTGAAACCCGATGCCGTGCAGCGTGGCATGATCGGTCGACTTATCAGTCGTATCGAAGAAAAAGGCCTTAAGATAGTGGCCATGAAAATGCTGCAGATTACCCCTGAACAGGCTGCAAAGCAGTATGAGTGCCATCACGGCAAGCCTTTTTATCCGTCTCTTGTCGAATTTATCTGTTCGGGGCCAAGTGTTGCAATGATTATTGAAGGTCGCGGCGCTATTTCAATCTGCCGTCGGCTGATGGGCTCTACTTCCCCCGAAAACTCCCAGCCGGGTACCATACGTGGTGATTATTCACTCGACGTGAAGCACAACCTTATTCATGGTTCAGATTCACTCGAAAGCTTTGCACATGAGGCGAAAGTCTATTTCAGCGAAGAAGAAATAATTAAATATCGTCTTGACCTCGAACGCTGGATTTATTATTCCTGAAGACCCTTATTATTGTTGATTGAATCATTCTTATTCCCGGAGTTATAAGTGTCTTCGCCCCCCGAAACCAGTCACAGGCTCTCCCGCCGCGTTTTAAGAATCGTTCTGCTGCTGGTCGGGCTTTCTGTGGGACTTCTGGTATTCCTCTCCAGGTCAGAGGGCTTTGCCCGCGAAGCATTTATTTTCGCAGTTGACCGGGCTGGCATCGATGGCCAGTTGAAACTGGAATATTCTGGTTTTTCGGGCACCGTTGTTGACGGAATCAACCTCGAATCGTTGCGGGTCGTCAAAAGAAAACCGCCTTTCGAAGCTGAACTTGCCAGCATCAGTCTCAAGGTTAATTTCGACCGGCTTTTTACTGCCGGTGTACTTTCTTTGTCAGGGCAGATTGGCCTGGTCAATATTGATGGCCTGGCTGCGCCTCCTGATATTTTCGAAAAAATTCCCGCCTGGAACGGTCTGGCGTGTTTTGCCGGTATTCCTGCCAATATTGAAGTGGCCAGTTTTTCTGTCGGCACCATTACCTTGAAGCCATGGGCTGGTTCGCCTGCTCTCGTCAAAGCGGTCGGTATTTCTGTAAAACCAGGCGAAAATGCCGGAGAGCACCGCGTCGATGCTCTTGCGGAGGCCAGCTGGAAAAACCGGCAGATAGCTTCTGCAGCAGTTTCAGGCGTGCTTAAGCAGAAGCAGCAGCGCCTTGATGGCAATATTGTTATTTGCTTTGCCGGTCAGAGATTGAGTTCTGAATTGTGTGTAACGCAAAAGCGTCGCCGACTGGAACTTAGCGGTTATATCGCCTCTGCCGCAATTGATCTTGCGCCGCTGTCATTGTGGCTCAACCCGGTCTGGCAGGAAAAGTTTCCGTTTGGTTTCGACGGGCGCCTCGATGGTTCTGGTTCGTGGTTATTCAATGAAGAGATGGGTTTTCTTGGCAATCTGAGCGGAAAATATGAGAAGCTGAGGATGGTTGCTCTGGGTCTTTATTTTACAGTTTTCGAGCTTAACGGCAGCTGGAAATTCTTTGACGGTAATCTCGGCCTGCATGATTCCGGAAGCTTCTTTGCCGGCTTTCCTGCGGTATTGAGCGGGCAGGTCGAGGGGATTGCAAAAAGCACGCGCAAATGGGATCTGAATTTTGTCTGTTCTTCGATAGATTTTTCAGAACTGGCCGATCGGCTTCCCTGGGGCCTTAAATACAGTCTGAAACTGCCGGAACTGGTTGGTACGGCAGCGATGTCACTGTCTCTGAGCGGTAGCCTGGTTCCTTCTGTGGCTGGCAAAGCAACGCTTGCCAGCCTTGAAATCGGCAAAGGATATGAGGAACGTCTGCTTTCTGGGCGGGTTGATTATCAACAGTCTGGTCTGGGAAGTGCAAGCATCGAAATGGATTTCGCTGCGACCTCAGAAAATTGTGTATTACCGGTTTTTAAAAGATTCAAAGGAAAAGGTGGCAGTCTTTACACGGGTTTTTCTTCCCATGGGTTGCCGCAGATCTTTACCTGGAAACTCAAGGGGCCGCCTAATCATGACCAGAAGTTTTCCGGCAGCCTTTCTGCGGGTGATAAGCATCTCGCTTCTTTCGATGGCATATGGCATGCGGGTCTTGGGCATCTGCTCACCTCAGAATCAGAACCTGAAACAGCCGGCTACCGGTCAGACAGTATTCCCTATCTCGATCTCTTTCTTGCCAGATAAATTCGCAAATTTGAACCGCAATAAAAAAGCGACTGCCCGGACAGGCAGTCGCTTTTTTATTGTGGTTTTTGTAGCTGGTCAGCTGTTGAGCTTTCTGACTCTGGCTTCAACCTGCTGCAGATTCACTCCCTGCTGCTGCAGAAAGCTTTCGAACCAGGCGGTGTTGACACCGTAGGATTTCAGTTCGCTTCTGAATTCAACAACCAGCTGCTGCAGCTGAATCATGTCGTTAACTTTGAGGCGTGGCTTGCTCGACATATACTGCATCGATTTAAGGTTGCTGAGGGCATTATTGATGGCGCTGGCAAATTCATATCTCGTGACGCTGTCGGTATAGGTAAAGGGGAAGGCATTGAGAATACCACGGCTGGAGATGTGGCGCATCGATTTAAAAGCCCAGTGCTTTGAGGGAACGAAGCTGAATGAGCCATTTGCCTGGGCCGGGCGCTGACTACCTGCGGCCATCGACGGTGCGGGTTTAACCTTGCTGTCAACCAGCGGTATGTAGAAAGCAGAATCGGCTTCGGCGGTTTTCTGGCTCGGCAGATACTGTTTTTCGCTGCTTGCCGAGGTGGCAAACTGCCATGAAACTCTTTGAGTGAGTTGTTCGCCCAGCCGGCTCTTTATTTTGTCGTTGACGATTACCTTATACTCGGTTCTTGCATCTAACGGACTGGTGGGTTCAAATATGGCCCGGTTCTGCTGTCGGTCATAGACTACCTTGCCGTCGACGCGCACCTGGTTGCCGAACACAGAAATGTTGATGTTGTTAACGGTTCTCGGGTCGGCTGGCTCAGAGAAGTGTACGGCGATTTTGGCTTTACGGTTGACGTTATTGGCATCAGCACCGGGAAAAATCGAAGTGACTTTGAAGGCATTGAGGTTTGCAGTGTTAGATTGCTTCTGTGCCGGTCTGGTTCTTACAGTACGGTCAGCAGGTGCCTGACCGATGCTGGCTGCCGATGCCATGGCGGTGTTGCGCGGCGAACTGATAGCCGGAGTTCTTGCGGATTTTGCTGCAGCCGGTCTCATCTGGGCCATTTCTGCCATCGGGTCCTGATATTCGGCGTCAAAACCTTCAAGCTCTGCAGCTTCGCGCTGCGGGTTCTGGGCTGGTTGAGCGGCATATTGCGGCATGGCTGGCGCTGCTGCCGGGGAAGTGGTCGAAAACATTGCGTTGATACCGCTGCGTATCGGTCGCCCGAAAGCGTCGGTAATGCCCTGGGTAACGACGACGCGGTAATTTTTGTTGCTGTCGAGAAGGCCCACGGGGGTCAGAGTTGCCTGCTTGTTACCTTTGAAGTAGTGAATTCTTGACGGCACCGGACCGAAATCGTCTTCAAGTCTGAAGGTGAATTCGTTGAGGGTATCTGGCATTACTTCTTCACTGAAAGCTATGGTAATCGGCTGGGTCAGGTTGGTTACCCGGCTGCCGTTCTGTGGCGACAGACCGACAATCTGTGTCGGTGCAGCAGCGGGCTGTGACATGGCGGCTGCTCTTGTGCTCGGCATTGCGGGCGCCTGAGCGACGCGTGCCGATCTTTCGGCTGCTGCTGGCTGTGCAGCAAATGGATTGGCGATTGCGGCGGCCTGGTTTCTAACCGGGGTTTTTGCTGCTGGTGCCGGCATTTCTTCGATTTCGTGCAGGTTGACCATGGGTTCCTGGTTTTTGGCAGAGCCTTCAAGTGCGAACGGAATCATGGTTTTCTTGCGCAGGCAACTGCCACTTGTCGATGTCAGAGTCTGTTCGACAGCGATTGCATAGGTAGAACCTGGCTTTAGAGCGTTGCGTGGGCTGACAGTCAGAGTTTTCATGTCGCGCGACAGTCGATAATCGACACCGACCGGCTGATTGTCTTCAAACAGCTGAACTGGCGCTTTTTTTAACGTGGTAATGTCGATTGCTTCAGAAAACGATATTTCAAGCGGCATATCTGGCCTGATATAGCCAGAGCCCATATTGGCATTGGTCAGGGTCAGAGCATTGGCAGTAGATTGTTCTTCCTGCTGAGGAGCTGCTGAAGAAAAAGCGGGAGCCTGGTTGTTGCCTGCGCCGGCAGTCTGAAAGCTCCAGACTTTTTCTGAGGTGCGGCCGAGTCCGTCATAGTAACTGAGCTGGGCAGTGTAGGTCTGACCTGCGTTCAGAGGCTGTTTGGACTTGAACATGACCTGTCTGGCGGATGGATTGTAGAACAATTCGCCATCGACCGGATCTGTGCCGCTAAAAAGGCTGAAATTTATGGTCTGATAGAAAGACTGATTGACTGCACCGCCAAATTCAACGGTCAGCGGAGTTTCTGGTGATACCCCGGTAGCCATATTGGTGGGAAAGTGCTTTGCAACATTGATGGCAGCAGTTTCAGCTGCGTAACTGGTTCTGTCCAGTGCGGCAGCGACGGGCGAACTGTTGCTGATGGCGGCTGCAACGGCGCAGAGAATCGCCGCCTTTTTCCAACGGTTCATAGTTTACCTCCTCAAGCTTATGCTCTTCAGGTAATTAATCGGCTTGGTCGTAACATAAAATTAGTTTTTATTTTGGCATGTTTTTTGCGCAGAATCGGCATGCTGATGTCGTGCTGGTTGAAAAAAACCTGTGGAAATGTTATCAACTAGGGAAATAATTAATCAGCCCTATTTTTGACTGATTGAAGGAGACCAAAATGGGAACGGATGTTGCAACTTTTGCCAGACAGCTCAGAGAAGATGGCATTGAAGCCGCGAAGATCGAGGCAGCCAAAATTCTCGCCGACGCCCGCAAAGAAGCCGAAAAGATAGTGAATGCCGCGCGCACTGAAGCTACCAAAGTCGAAAAAGAGACTCAGGTACGCATTCAGCAGAATCGTCACCGCTCAGAAGACGAATTGAGACTGGTGGCCCGTGACCTGATCAACACTTTTCGCAAAAAGATCGAAGAAATCGGTACCCGCCTGCTCAAGGGCAAGGTTGCCGAGGGTCTCAACGACAAAGAAATCATCAGAACTGCCATTACCGAGTTGCTCAAAACTCAGCAGTCCGGCCAGAAATGGGAAATTACCCTGAGTGCGAAAATTGCAAAACCTCTCGCCGAAGCTGTGGCCGCTGTTTTTCGTGAAAATGGCGCTGCCGTGCAGTTGACCGGTGAAATGGCCAAAGCCGGTTTTGAAATGCGTGTCGCCGGTGGTAATGAAGTATTCGAAGTAACCGAAGAATCAGTTACCGAAACCTTCAGAAAGCTTCTTTCACCTGAGCTTAAAAAGCTGCTCGAAGCCTGAGTAAAGGCGGAAACCCGTGTCAGAAAACCTGTTTTATCTGCTTACTGTGCTTCCTGCCTTGCCGGCAAATGCCGGTGATCCGGTTCAAGCTGACGATGCTCTCGCCAGAATACGCGAAGAATCTGACAGCCGGCTTCTCTATCTTGCAGACCTGCTTGAAGTCGAATCTGAAATCGAGCGCTGCGGCCTGCAATTTTTTGTCATGGGCGGTCGCGATTTTCAGCCCCGTCTCTCTGAACGCCTGCCCGAAAGCTTTGTCGAAACATTCATGAGCTTTCAGAACAGCCGTGAAGCTGACTGGCTTACCAGTGTTTATGCCTCCTGGTTTGATCTGATGATCGATACCGGCCGAAGAACGGGCTCAAAACTTCTGTGTCACTGGGCCTGCTGGGAATACTCGCTGCGCACCATTCTGCGCCTCGAAAGAATGAAAGCTGCCGGTCGCTCAGGCGCCGACCTTGACAATGCTCTGCCAGTTTTCATGAAAGATTTTTCTGAATATCCCGATCACGCGTTGCTGGTCGAATCCTGGAAATCTTTTTCAGAGCCCCTGAAGGCCGAAAAATTCCTTGACCAGGCCCGCATTGAATACCTGCGCAAAGCCGCGACTCAGTTCAGTTTTACGCTCGACGAACTGATCGCCTACATGCTCGAACTGCGCATTCATAATCGTTACGCACGTCTCAACCCCGACAGGGGTCGCAAAATACTCGAGGAGGTAACTACGCTGTGAGTTCAACCGGTCGAATAGTCACTGTTTACGGCAATATGGTTACAGCAGAAGTTGAAGGCACCGTTCGACAGAACGCGGTTGCTTATTGTCAGCGCTCTGACGGAGTCAGACTGATGTCTGAAATCATCCGAATCAGAGGGAAACTCGCTGACATGCAGGTTTTTGAACTGACCCGCGGTCTCAAGGTTGGCGATCCCGTCGAAATTACCGAAGAGCTGCTCTCGCTCGAACTCGGGCCCGGCCTGATCGGCATGGTTTATGACGGTCTGCAGAACCCGCTCCCGGAAATGGCCGCGCAGGTCGGCAAATTTCTCGAACCCGGTCATTACCTCAAGGCCCTCGACCGCAAGCGCGACTGGGATTTCACCCCGCTCGTCGCACCCGGTACCGTATTAACCGCTGCCGAAAACCTCGGCAAAGTTAAAGAAAACATTTTTGACCACTTCATCATGGCTCCATTTACCCTCAATGGTGAATGGAAAGTTAAAAGCATCGCTCCTGCTGGCAAATACAAAGTTGACAAAGAAATCGCCGTTCTCGAAAAAGATGGTCAGACAGTCTCTGTTAACATGATTCAACGCTGGCCCGTTCGTATTCCGCTCGGTATCTACCGCGAACGCCTGCTGCCGACTCAGACCATGGTTACCAAGCAGCGCATCATCGACACCTTCTTTCCGATCATGCTCGGTGGCACCTATTGTATTCCAGGCCCGTTCGGCGCTGGTAAGACGGTTCTGCAGCAGATCACCAGCCGCCACGCCGAAATCGACCTGGTTATCGTGGCTGCCTGCGGCGAACGCGCCGGTGAAGTTGTCGAAACTCTGCGCGAATTTCCGCATCTTAAAGACCCGCGCACCGGTAAAACCCTGATCGAAAGAACGATCATCATCTGCAATACTTCAAGTATGCCGGTTGCTGCCCGCGAATCGTCGGTTTATACCGCGATCACTCTCGGTGAATACTACCGCCAGGTTGGTCTCAACGTTCTGCTGCTTGCCGACTCGACCTCACGCTGGGCTCAGGCATTGCGCGAAATGAGCGGCCGTCTCGAAGAAATTCCCGGTGAAGAAGCTTTCCCGGCTTATCTCGAAAGCTCGATCGCCCGCTTCTATGAACGCGGCGGCATCGTCGAACTCAAAGACGGCCGCAAGGCGTCTCTTACTGTCGGTGGCACAGTCAGCCCGGCCGGCGGTAACTTCGAAGAGCCAGTCACTCAGGGTACTCTCAAAGTTGTCGGCGCTTTTCTCGGTCTGTCATATGCCCGTTCATACGCCCGCCGTTTCCCGGCCATCGATCCGCTTGAATCCTGGTCGAAATATGCCGGCGTCATCGCCCATGAAAAAGTCGCCTGGGCCCATGGCTTTCTTAAACGCGGCAAAAGTATCTATGAAATGATGCAGGTTGTCGGCGAAGAAGGCACCTCGATCGACGACTTTGTCATCTATCTCAAATCAGAATTTCTCGATAACGTCTATCTGCAGCAGAACTCATTCGACGAAGTCGATGCCGCCTGCCCGGTTGACCGGCAGCAGCACCTTTTCGAAATGGTAACCAACGTTCTGAAGCATAAATTCGAAATCACCGATAAAGCCCGGGCCCGCGATCTGTTCTTCACTCTCACCGAACAGTTCCGCGACTGGAACTACTCACCCTGGCAGAGCGACCAGATGAAAACTGCCGAAAATGCCATCAAGGCGACTATGAGCAGCAAGGAGGCGGCACATGCGTAAGTTTTACACCAAGATAGACAACATTGCCGGTAACGTCGCCACTCTCAAGGCTACCGGCGTCGGTTATGAAGAGCTCGCTCTCGTTGAAGGCAGCTGGGGCAAGTCTCTCGCTCAGGTAATCAGGGTAAACGGTGACAATGTTTCTCTGCAGGTTTTTGCCGGCACCCGCGGTGTGTCGACCGGCGACCGCGTTTCTTTCACCGGTCACTCAATGCGCTTCAGCTTCTCAGATGACCTCTTCGGCCGCGTTTTTTCAGGCGGCGGCGAAGCCCGCGACAACCGCGGTGAACTGACCGACAACCTCATTGAAGTCGGTGGTCCGGCCGTTAATCCGGCGATCCGCCTGATGCCGCACCGCATGATTCCGACCAATATTCCGATGATCGATGTTTTCAACACCCTCGTCGAAGGTCAGAAACTGCCGATTTTCTCGATTCCGGGCGAACCTTACAACGAACTGCTGGCACGCATCGCTCTACAGGCCGAAGCCGATGTTATCATCTTCGGCGGTATGGGTCTCAAATACGATGAATACCTGTTCTTCAAAAACCGTCTCGAAGAAGGCGGCGCGATGAACCGCTCGATCATGTTCATTCACACCGCATCAGACCCGGTCGTTGAATGTCTGCAGACTCCAGATATCGCTCTGACCGTGGCTGAACAGTTTGCCATCAAGGGCAAAAGAGTTCTGGTTCTGTTGACCGACATGACCAACTTCGCCAACGCGCTGAAAGAAATCTCGATCACCATGGAACAGATTCCTTCGAACCGCGGTTACCCCGGCGATCTTTATTCGCAGCTTGCCTCACGCTATGAAAAGGCCGTCGTTTTCGAAGAAGGCGGCTCGATCACACTGATGGCAGTTACGACGATGCCCGGCGACGACGTCACTCACCCGGTTCCTGACAATACCGGTTACATTACCGAAGGTCAGTTCTACCTCAAGGGCGGCGTAATCGACCCGTTCGGTTCATTGTCGCGCCTCAAACAGCAGGTTAACGGTAAAACCCGCGATGACCACCGCGCCATCATGGACGGCTGCATTCAGCTCTATGCCAAATGCCGCGAAACCCGCGAAAAGCGCGCCATGGGCTTCGAAATGTCAGACTGGGATAACAAGCTTCTCAAATACGGCGAAAGTTTCGAAAAGCAGATCATGAGCTTTTCTGCCAACATCGGTCTTTTCGATGCCCTGCAGCAGTGCTGGAACATTCTCGCCGAACATTTCGAACCCCGCGAAACTGGTATCAGATCGAATCTCTGCGACCAGTTCTGGCCCAAAAAATAATCGTGAGGCTTTATGGCTGAAAAAATCAAGAAAACCAGACCGGAACTGCTGCGACAACGCCGCCAGCTGGCGATGTTTCAGCGCTTTCTCCCGACTCTGGTGCTCAAGAAACAGCAGATTCAGTCTGAGATCCTTAAAGTCAGGGCCGAGCGCGAACGCCTCGACCGGCAGATGGCTGACAAGATCAGGCTGAGCGATGGCTGGGCTACTCTGTTCAGTGAATCTTTGCCCGGGCCGGTCACCAGACTGGTCAAGGTCAAGAATATTCAGCGCGGCATTCGCAACGTTGCCGGCATCAAGCTGCCGATTGTAGCTGGCGTTGAATACGAGATCAGTGACTTTTCGCGCCTGAGCACGCCCCCGTGGGTCGATGCCGGTCTTGAATTTCTCAAAGAACTTCTCGAACTGCGCGAAAAAGTCAAAGTTCTGCACGAACAGGAAGAGCTGCTGCACCAGGAATTACGCAAGGTCACCCAGAGGGTAAACCTCTTCGAAAAAGTTAAAATCCCGCAGGCCAAAGATAACATCAGACTTATCAGGGTTTCTCTGGCCGAAGAACAGACTGCCGCTGTCGGTCGCTCGAAGATCGCCAAAGGCAAGTCTGCCGGCTGATAAGGAGAATTTATGATCAGTAAGATGAAGAAACTTCTCCTGGCCGCCAAAACCGCCGAACGGGAAAAAGTTCTCGAAATTCTGCGGCTCGCCGAGATTGTTCATGTCGAACCGGCCGTAACCGAACAGGTCAAGGTTTCCGGAAAAATCAACGAAGCGATTGAGAGCTGTTTCAAGGCAATCAATATTCTTTCGCAGATCGACCCGGCCAAATCGGGTGAGCATCTTGCGACGCCGGGCACTCCAACCCGGCTTGTCGAAGAGACTCTGGCCAGTGACCGCGCCATTCACGAGCATAAAGAAAAGATCGCCGCTCTGAAGCGCGAACTCGAAGAAGTTCTGCCATGGGGTGAGCTTGGTCTCGAAGATCTGGCCTGGCTTAAGCACGAAGGCCTCAAAATCGTATTTCTCAAAGGGCCGGTCAGCGAAGCAGAAGCTATTTCTGCCGAACTTGTTTCCCTGATCAATGAAATCGACGGCAACGGTATTTATGCCGCTGCTTCGCGCCAGGAAATCCACGTTCCCGAAAAATTCGTCGAGCTCGCCCTGCCAGCGCACGAGGCCAGCGAACTCCAGGAAGACATTCAAGCCTGTCAGCGCGCCATCGATGAGCATCATCATGCCCTTGAATGCCTTCTGTTGCGTCGCGAAGACATCGAAAAACATTATATAAAGCTGCTGAACCGCAGACGTTTTGCCGAGGTCGAAGCAGGGGTTCACACCGAAGACGAAATCTTTGTACTGACCGGCTGGTGCCCAGAAAAGCGGGTGTCTGAACTTCAAAATGCCTTTGAAGAAGCAGAGATTAGCGTTGGCATGAGCTTTGAAGAGCCTGGCGAAGAAGATATACCACCGACCAGTCTCGATAACCCTGCGGCGATACAGAGCATCGCGCCTCTCTACGATTTCATGGGCCTGACGCCAAGCTATAATGAGCCAGATACCAGCGGTTTATTTCTCTCGATGCTGACGGTTTTTGCCGCTTTTCTGATCGCTGATGCCGGCTACGGTTTTCTGGTCACTATTCCGCTTCTGCTTGCCTACCGGCCATTGGTGAAAAGAGGTGCCGATCCGGCTTTCTTGAAACTTGGCCTGTTTCTGTTCGGTGGCGGTGCGATTTATGGCCTGCTTACCAATGCCTGGTTTGGCGAAACATGGTATCTGGTCGATGCCTACCGCTTTGACCCGGGCAGCAAAGACGGAGCAAAGCTTCTGCAGTGGCTGTGCTTTTTCATAGGTCTGATGCATCTCACTCTTGCCCACATCATGAAAGTAAGACGTCGACCGGTTAATCTCTCTACACTGGGCGAAATCGGCTGGATAATCTTTTTGTGGGCAATGTACGGGCTGATCTGCAATCTCATTCTTGGTTCAGGTTATTCTGTAATCGGGGCTCAGGCTGTGCCGTTGTTTAAGATTTCACTCGCCCTTATTCTGCTGTTTACTGACCCCTCCTGGAACATTTTTAAAAGTGTACTTGCCGGAGTTGGTGCGATTCTGCAGAACGCTTCTGGCGCTTTCTCAGATATTCTCAGCTACATTCGTCTGTGGGCTGTTGGTCTGGCAGGCGGTCAGATGGCGCTCGCCTTCAACAAAATCGCCGGTATGCTTCCGGCCGAACCGGTTTACTGGCTGATCAAACTGCCGGTGCTGGTTCTTGGTCATATGGCCAACATAATTCTGGGTATTATCAGTATTCTCGCGCACGGGGTGCGTCTGAATCTGCTCGAATTCTCGAATCATCTTGAACTCGACTGGGCCGGACGCCGTTACGATCCTTTCAAGGAAATCAGGTAAATTTTACAAGGAGCTAAAATATGCTGTCACTGATGTCTCTTCTTGGTAAGCTTTCTCTCGGTCTGATCATGGGCTTTGGCGGTCTGGGAAGCAGCCTCGGTATCGGATCAGCCGGTACTGCCGCCGCCGGTGGCTGGGCAAAAGAAGGTAAAGAAGGCAAGCCGCTTTCTGGTAAATTTGTCGGTCTGGTCGGCATGCCCGTCAGCCAGACGCTTTATTGTCTGATTCTTTTCATCCTGATGGAACCTTTCGCCAGCGTTCCTGAAAATGGCCCGGTTCTCTTTGGTATCGCCATCGGCGTCGGTCTTTGCGAATTGTTCTCTGCTTATATGCAGGGTGTCATCGGTGGCGCCGGCGTCAGATGTCTTGTCGACAACGGTGGCAAGGGCTTCGGTAACATCGTTGTAGCTATGGGTGTTGCTGAATCAGTAGGTCTATTTGCTCTGGTTACCGGCATTCTCATTCTCAACTCAAATGTCATGATCAAGGCTGCTGAAACCGCAGCTGCTGTTGCTCCCTGATTCAGATTTTTGCAACTGATAAGGACTAAAACCAGATCCTGATCTGTTGCAGCTTGGCAAAAACAAAAAAAACTGGCACCCGACTTGAATCGGGTGCCAGTTTTTTTTGTTATATTTTTCAGGCTTCTTCCAGGGGGAGAGACTTCTCAAGGGCTCTCAACCAGGCCAGAAAATCTTCCGCTTCCGCGCCTATCAGGTTACTGAGTTCTACCGCATCTCTGCCGGAGAAATTTTTCAGGGCATACTCTGAAAGAATGCTCAGCATACCGGCAAAACTGAATAATTCAATCAGCCGGTAATACAGAGCTCGATAACGCTTTGCTCTGGTTTTGGCTTCTTCGCTGGTTTCGCGTCGACGTTTCCAGACCCTTTCGCCGAGCGACGGCTTGTTGAGAAACAGCAGCCGCAGGCAGGTTTTTCCTCTGGGAGCTCTGGCCCAGATGTAGAGAATGTCGAGCATTGCAGTAAGCCGATCGTTGCGTTCTTCAGAATAAAGTTTTGGTAATATTTCGGTAAGATCACGTTTGCGCAGCGTAAATCTCTGACTGAATTTTGCACCGCCCTCGATAAAGCCGGCGACCACATCTGACCAGAATTTGGCCTGAACGATGCTGGGAACCCCCATTAAATTGCCTGCCGGTGCAAAAATAGTTGCAATTGGCCACGAGAGAACCGACCGGAAAAAGTTTGCCTTGATAACGCTGCGGTCGAAGTTGCGCAGGCGGTTGTGTGTGGAAATGTAAATACCGTTGGCGATGCAGATAAAGAAAAATTTGCTGCTTTCATACAGCATACCAGCCTTCATATAAGGCCACAACAGATCGAAATTGTTCTTTACCAGGCCCATGACCGGTACGCTGAATCCGGTCCAGAAGAGGGACTGATAGGCGTTGTCGAAGTTGACGTTATGCAGGTTCCATCTTTTGAAGTCAGTTCCTGAAGAGGCTATCAGATCGACGAGAACATTGCGGTAAAAGGTGATCAGAAACCAGATGGTTGCAAAAGCTGCACCGAGAAAAAGATTTGTTTCGAACTGAAAATTCATCATCCAGTAAAGAGCGACTGAAAAACCCGTGAAAAGGCGCAGCATGTTTTTCAGATCTGGATTCAGATATTGCCAGAAGCGCCAGAAATTTATCAGCTGGATCTCTTTTTCATCGCCAACTTTGTTGGGAAGCGGCGGGAGCTGCTTACCCATGCAGACGATCATTTCATGGTCGCTTTCTTCATGGGGCAGGTCTTTTGCCCATTTGCCATGGTTAATAATCAGGCTGCCAATTGGTTTGGGGATGACAAAATGTTTTTCGAGAAATTTCTTTTTGATGGCTGGCGAAATCATCGAGGACCTGATAAATCCCATGCCCGGGATCATCTTGTTTCTGCCGCTTGAATCACTGCCGCAGGTTGGGATGATAGCTCTGTCTTCAGCAATTCTGCAGGCTTCTTCTATCTGGTCGCGTGGAATGCCGCTGATATCCTGTTGTTCCAGAAACTCAATCAGCGCCATCACCGGCTGATTATTCAGCAGAAAAATAAATTTATTGAAGACGATCAGATCAGTTGGGTTCCTGGTGGCACTGTCCCGAAGATTCATTGTTTCGATATGCGTTATGTATTGCGCAAATTCGATTACATGACGAATTGCCTTTTTCAGGCCGATACTGCTCGGGTGGATCATGACCAGTTTTCCGGGCAGACTGCTCAGGGTCTCAAGCAGAGGCAGTTCTGAGGTGAAAGAACTGTCATAATCGACTGAGCTGCGCGAAGCCAGATATTTAGAGGCCAGTTCGGCACGTGATAGATGAGTATATGTCTGGCGGCACTCCTGGTAACGCGCATGAACCGCGTCCAGTTCCCACTGGCTGAAATTTCCCTGGCGAAATCGCTTTTTTGCTGCCATCGCCTGTGTTTTGAAAAAAAGGACTCGATTTAAAAATACTTTCTTGAATCGCTCAAAAAGTAATTCGCTCAAGTGTTCTCTTGAAGGCTGGCCATAAGCGACTATTTTTTGTATTTCAGGTTCGGTCAGGGGCTCGAACCAGCATGGACTGTCGCTGGCGAAGTCTTCATTCAATTTCGGAAGATGAATCTCGTTGAATTGCTTCATAACCGAGACTATCGACTTGTAACGTTTTTCAATGTTCTTATGCAGGCCTTCCTTGAAGGGTGCGAGTTCGGCCTCATGTTCTTTTAAAAAAGAGGAAAAATCGCGGCTGCGTCTGAAGGTCGGTGGAACATAAATATAGTGCCGGCGACAGCCGGCCTGCCCAACGCTGAATTCAATGCCGATATCTACAGAAATTCCAAGAATTTCGCCGGCAGTTATTGCTTCGCTGATCATGTCTTCTTCGTCAAAGTTGTTGTAAAGCAGGGTAATTCTTGACAGCCCTTTTACAAAAGAATCGATGAGAACCCGCGTCGGAGTTTTTCTGCCTTCGGTAAGGCAATCGTGAACATGGTCGTCCCAGCCGAGATCGAGGTTTTTAAGAGATTTGCCTTCTTCGGGTATTTCGATGAGCCCATGATCTTTGAGGAAGCCTCTGATGACGGCTTCATGACCGAAAGACGCTTTGCCGAAGTCAGCAACGCATTCCATCTGTCGCCGCCGGTCACCATAAGCCTTGATAGCTTCTTTTATCAGATAAATCTGAACCCTGGCTGTGTTGATAGGCATGTTGACGGTTTTGGCATGCATCGACTGTTCCATCAAAGTCCGCAGAGCCTGAAGACGATTTTCTGAATTTTCCGGGCTGTAGAGCCGGGTGATGATTATGTAAGCTTCGGCCATGCTCAGCCGGCGCCTTACAAACTCGCGGCAGAAGCCGCCAGGATGCGAAGCAAAGTGTTGCCGCAGCTTGATCGGAGGTTCTTCAAGTGTGTGATTCAGCTGATCGACGATGTTGCTGATTTCTTTGTTAAAGCTGACCCAGTTAATAAGGTCGCTGACAAAGGTTTTTCCTGCTTCGGCAATAAGGTGTGTTTTAAACAATTTCTTAAAATCCTGATTTATCTGGCAAACGAAAAAACTGTTGCCGAGTAAAACAGGGCAACAGTTGTTCTTGTCGAATCTGATTATAGATTTGCCATGGGCGGTTTGCAACAATTTCCTTTTAAATCTTCCGGCTGCTTTTGCTGCTCACTGTCAGTTTCCTTAAAAAGGCCGCCGATGCCTCTGCAACTGGACGTTACGCGGGCGATTGCCTTTATCTGCGCTCGTTGCTTCAAGTATAGAAAATATAGCCTCTCTTCTCAGGCTGTGATATACTTTCAAAAAAAATGCTGATTTTCAGGAGTGCTGACAAATGGGCCGACTTTTTGGTACCGACGGCGTTAGAGGCCTGGCTAACCGTTTTCCCCTCGATGGTTATACCGCATACCGTATCGCTCAGCTTGCCACCCGGCAGTTGCTGCTTAACCATAAAAAACAGGGTCGCCCTGTTTTTATCGCCAAAGACACCAGGCGATCCGGCGATCTGCTCGAACATGCAGTGGCGGCCGGAGTTGCCTCGATGGGCGCCGAAGCCCGACTGCTTGGCGTTGTACCGACTCCAGCGGTAGCATTCATTACCCGTGAACTACAGGGAATGGGCGGGGTCATGATCAGTGCTTCGCACAACCCTTTTGCCGATAATGGGATCAAAATTTTCGGGGCCGACGGCTATAAAATCAGCGATAATATCGAAGAGGCCATCGAAAAGGATCTGATTGCCAACAATCGCATCGATATGCCTACCGGCGCCGATGTCGGTACAATCAATAACGACGATGCCTCGATCAGCTTCTGGATCAACAATCTCGCCCGGGTGGCCGGCGAAAACGTCGGAGCCAGAAAACTCAAGATCGCTCTCGACTGCGCCAACGGCGCAATCGCCCGCTGGGCACCAAAGTTCTTTTCTGACCTTGGCTACAGTGTCGATGCGATCGGCGTTAATCCTGATGGTATCAACATCAATGAAAAGGTTGGTTCGACTCATATCAACGCTATTCTTGAAGTTGTTAAAAAAGAGCACTTCGATGTCGGCTTTGCTTTTGACGGCGACGCTGATCGCGTTATCGCCGTTTCCGGCGATGGCGATATCATCGATGGCGATTTCATTCTCGCAATTACCGCCAAATACCTCAAAGATCGCGAAAAATTGCCGGGTAACGCCCTGGTAACCACTGTTATGGCTAATCTCGGTCTCGATCTTGCGATGCGCAACCACGATATCAAAGTTTTCAAGACCCGTGTCGGCGACCGCTTTGTGCTCGAAGAAATGCAGAAGACGCAGACCATCGTTGGCGGTGAACAGAGTGGTCACATTATTCTTGCCGAACATGCAACTACCGGTGACGGTCTGCTGACCGCCTGCAACCTGCTGCGGATCATGCGCGAAACCGGCGCGTCACTGAAGGAACTGAGCGGCGTCATGAGCAAGCTGCCGCAGGTTCTTGTCAACATTCGTGTCAAGAGCAAAAACTTCGATGCCATACCCGAAATCGTTGATGTAATTCGTGATACCGAAAAGAAACTTTCCGGCCGCGGTCGAATTCTTGTCCGCTCATCAGGTACTGAAGACCTGGTCAGAGTCATGGCCGAAGGCCCCGATGAGGGCGAAATCAAGGGACTGGTCGACAGTATCGCCAGAACCATTTCAAGCCACCTCTGCTGAGTCTGATGAATAAAACTGTTGCCAGGGGTTTTGTTGCGATTCTGTTATCGGCTACTCTGCTGTTCTCAGACGGCTGCTGCCGCAGACAGAACGGGTCTGCAGATCCAGCGGCTGCGCCTGGCAACAGGCCGCAACAGAGTTCACAGACTGCTGGTCAGACTGATGACAAGACCGCTGTGGTTGACCGGCCTGTCGAACTGCTTGAGAAAAACGGGCTCAACTATTCTATCGATGGTGTAAAACCGGGTGCAAAAAAGACTCCGTCGGCAACCAGCAACTCGTTTTTCGAAAAACAATATCTCGAAGGTGTTCAGCTTATGGAAAAAGGCGAGTTCTCGAAAGCAATCGAGCTTTTTGATGAGCTGGTCAAGCGCTACCCGAACACCGAAGAAGCCAGTATTGCCGAACTCTGCATGGCCGAGCTGTATTTTCGTAATAAATCGAATGAACGGGCTCTGCAGATTTATGAGCGCATTGTCGCCAATTATCCGCAGTCGCACGCAGCTGAAAATGCCAGGGCCGGCATCGACTATCTGAAGAATTTTGAAAAATACGAACAGGAACACATTTCGCCCGATGTTGAATCAAGAAAGAGAAGAGGTTACTGATGAGCCTGAGCAGAAAAGAATACCTGTCGGGGAAAGCCCGCGGTTTTTCTCTGATTGAGGTTCTGCTGGCGGTTTTTATTATCGGTGTCGGGGTAATTCCTGTAATTATGATGTTTCTCAGTGGTACCAGAACCGTTGAAAAGGGTGGGGTGCTGCTCGAAGCTTCGATTGCTGCCCAGAATATTCTCGACCGTGCCCGCAGCGACTCCTTCATCTGGAAAACTGTGCCGATTTCTTTGAATATTCCAGACAAAGACTACCCTGATTTTCGTATTCCCGAACCCTTTGTTAATAAATATCAGGCTTCTGGCACTCTTACCGTCGAGGTTGCCCCCGGGCACACGATTCTTGGTACCGGCGCCAACGAAACCAACCTGTTGCAGTTGACCGTCATTCTCAACTGGCTCGAAAACGGTATTCCAAAAGAGTTTAGACTGCTTACCTACCGTGCGAACACCAACTCGGTAAACCTGAAGACTTCTGTGAATCTCTGACCATGAAAAAGCTTCTCGAACAAACGGCTGCTCACTTCTGCGCCCGGCTCAAACGGCTGCGTCGGGCTGGTTTTACTCTCATTGAATTGAGCATTTCATCACTGGTGATAGCTTTGATTGTATTTGTACTGATCATGGTTTTTCGCAGCAACCTCAATACTTTCGCCTGGGGGCAGCGCCACATGGAGTTCAATCAGCGGATTCAGCTGGTCATGAAGCAGTTGTTCACCGATTTTAAATCGATTAACCCGATTCTGAAGCAGGATGAAGATGGGCACCTGTATCTGCAGGGCGAAAAGATCGGCGACCTGTTTCCCAACCTTGTGACTATTTATGACAAAGACAAAAAGCCTGAAAATGGCGGCGAAGAGGTGGTGTTTTTTCTTACCTCGATGAATGACCTGAACATGCGCGACCGGGTTCGCTATTATCTCGAAAAAGGTGAATTGATCCGTGAAGTCCAGGACTACAACGGCAATACGAAGCGCAAGGCTATCGCTGAAAAGGCTTCAGACCTGCAATTTTATGGTGATGAAGGCGATATCAGGCAGGTGCACGTCAAGTTTGTTCTCGAAGACCCTAAGAAGCCTGGTCACGTCGAAAAGGTAGATTTTGCGGTGCGTCTCGAAACTGATCTGTTGTGTGTTAAAACGGTGAAAGAATATGACTGACAAGCTGAATTACCGGCCAAGGCAGGGATTTATTGCGATGACCGCGTTGATCATGCTTGTGATCTTCGGGGTGCTCGGCGTTGCTTACTGGCTCAGTTCGCGGTTGAGCACCGACATGATTCTCGTCGAATCTCAGCGCATCAAGGCAAGAAATTTTGCCCAGGCCGCCATAGAAAAGGTTAAAATTAATATATGCAATCAGTACAACATGAACAATCATAACCTCGCCTACCCGGCGAAGTTCACGACTGATCGTGTTGACAAAGAATACAACATGGTTTTTGCCGATGGCGAATACCGGGTGATGAGCGTTAAGCCATACGAAGATGGCAATCGCACTTACTACAACGTTGCGCATCATTCAAAGGGTGTTCTGGTCGGCAACTATGACATCTGGGAAATCGTGGCGCGCGGTATTGCCAAACCTACCGGAGTGATTGCCGAAATGCGCACTCTCGTCAAGGTTTATCGCGACCACATTGTTTACTGAATCTGAAAAATCAGGGGGCAGAAAGATGCATAAAAGAGACCGTCAGATGAACGGCTGTTTATTGGGTTTTTTCATGGCTGCCTCACTGGTTTTTGGCAGTGCCGACTCATTGTCTGCTCAGGGTTTTCAGGAGTTTGAAGCCCAGGTGCATGGCGACATCTATGGTCAGCCTAAAGTCATTGAAGATTTTGACGGTGATGGCAAAAAAGATATCGTTTTCGGTGCCACTGATGGAAAAGTGCATATTTTTTCATCGTCGGGCAAAGAGATTTTTCGGCCACCATACTGGCCAAAACAGACTGGTGGCCCGATTCTTGCCGAAGTTCAGCTTGCCGACCTTGACAACGACAGTCGTTCTGAAATCGTCGTTGCCTCACAGGATGGCAAAGTCTACTGTCTCAATGCACTTGGTCGCGAAAAATGGGTTCTCGACACCCGTGGCAAAATTCTCGTTTCAGCTCCCGAGATTGCTGATGTAGATGGCAGCGGTATCCGCAATGTTTTTGTTGGCTCAAAGGCCGGCACTGTCAGCAGGATCGACGAACAGGGCCGCCTGATCTGGGAAGTAAGAATGAACTCGTCGGTTTCGGCTGCTGTGGTTGCCCGTGACCTCAATGGTAACGGCGTAAAAGAGATTATCTGCAAGGATGACAGCGGCAAGGTTATGGTTTTGAACGAAGGTGGTGCTCAAACGCGTGGATGGCCGCAGGATACCGCCGCGAACATGACCTGGCCATTCAATGTCGATGCCGGTGATGTCGATGGTGACGGTATCAAAGAGATTTTTACCACCACCCCTGACAAGAAGTTCGTCATGTGGGATGCAGAAGGTAAGAAACTCAATGAATTTCCGCTCACCGACGGAGCTCATACCGCGCCCCGCCTTGCTGATCTCGATGGCGACGGCAAAGATGAGTTTGTCATCGGTCAGGCGGATGGCACGATAACCGTATGTGACCGTAACGGCAACCCGCGGCCGGGCTGGCCGTTCAAAACTGGCCATGCCATTTATCATGCGCCGCGTATTCTCGATATCGACGGTGATGGCCGTCTTGACATGGTCTTCACCGCCTGGGACCCAAAAGGCACCGGCGTCAAGGCCGGTTATGTCATGGCCCTTTCGCGTAACGGCACGCCACTGGCCGGTTATCCGAAATTTATCGGCAAGACGGTTGCACCTCTGACTCTGGCTGATCTCGATGGTGACGGCTATCTTGAGATGATCGCGGTTGGTGGTATCAATTACACCGGTAAACAGCTGCATGTATTTACGACCAGAGCGCGTAACAGTATTCGGGTCGCAGTACTGGGCCAGGAAATCAATTTTCAATGAGAAGACTGCTCAGATATCTTTTGGCCTCGGCGTTTCTGTTGGCTGCAACTGCTGGTTATTTCGCAGTCAGCGCGCAGACTGACGAGGACATCGAACTTTTTCTGCAGGCCGGCCAGGAATGTTATAACAAGGGTGAGCTTGCCAATGCCGCTCTTGAATTCGAAAATATTCTTCTGATCGACCGTCAGAATTTTTCGGCCCGCATCTGGCTGGCGCAGGTCTACCTCGACATGAAAAACTTCGACAAGGCCCGCAGGTTATTGAGCGAGGCCTCGTTGCAGGCCCCTGATCACCCGCGCGTCATTCAGCTGCAGAAAATGCTTGGCGAGGTGAAGAAGCCTGCCGAAACCGTTAAAATTGTTGACCCGGTTGTGCGCGAAGCCCTGACACTTATCGGTTCAGGCACTTCGCATCGACAGTTTGGCCTGGTTATTCCCGAAGACAAAGTTAAAAAAGACGCTGCCGGCAGTGGTCTGCTGATTTTTGAAGATCTCGAAATCGAGGCGCCAAAGCCAAAAGCAAAAGAAATCGACGTGCAGAAGTATTTCGAGCCCGAAACCGGCCCTCTGGCAGATGTGTTTACTACTCTTGAAAAAGACGGTCTGAACGCCGCTCTTGATTTGTATTTTGCCAAAATCCTCGCTGATCCAGGGCTGGCCTCGAAAGATGATCGCGGCCTGCTTGCCAGGGGCAACGAGACTTTTGCCGCCCGCTTTCAGAACAGTCCTGACGATGTCGAAGCCCGCTACTTCTACGGCACTCTGCAGTTCATCAACGGGCTTTACCCCGATGCCGAAAAAATTCTCGAACCGCTCAAGGCAAACCCGGGCGAATACGAAGAACGACTGCGACCAGTTCTGGCAGCCCTCGGAAAATGGCGCGACCAGGAAAACCAGCGCCTGCTTGCCCTGAAACGCGAGGAAGAAGAACGTCTTGCCCGCGAACAGATGGAAAAAGAAGAAGCCGAGAAGAAAAAAGATGATATCTGGGCCAAACTCAAGAAAAAGCGTGCTGCCGGTAATGCCAATGCCAGCGGCAGTGCCGATGCCGGTTCTGAAGGGGTCGCCGAAGCTGCGGCTCTGCATTCTGAGGGTTACGAGCTTTACAAGAAGGGTAAGCTTGACGAAGCTATCGCCAAATACGACGAAGCACTGTCACGTCAGGCTGACAATCCTGAATACAACTACCACCTCGGCCTCGCCTGGACGGATAAAGGCCTCGCCGGCGACTCTGCGTCGTTCGATCGTGCCATAACCGCTTTTCAGCGGGTAATCAGCCTCGCTCCCAACGACAAACTCGGCAAAGATGCCCAGGCCATGATCAAAGATATCGATTCTGCAAAAAAATCACTCGGCGAACAGTAAGCGGTTATATTTTTGTAACTGTTATGTTATACTTTATCAGCGCTAAAAATCAGGATGGATTTAATGACCACGGAAACCGGAGCCGTTGTACACCAGATTGAACCCGGCCGGCAGAAAACTTCTCTGCCTGAGGGTATTGCCCACGAAGTTCCTTCGACGCGGCCTTTTGAGGGGTTTTCTTATCTCAAAAAAGAGTGGCTCGACCAGGAAGACAACATCGAATCTGTAACTCTCAGTCTTGTTTTCGGGCACTTGAATCGTCCCCCCGACTGGAATAGCATGCAGAGTTTTACGATGATGCCAGAGTGGGGCACTGCGCCGCTCAAAAGATCATGGGTGCTGCGTATTCCCACGCATTTTGAAGGCGCTGAACGCTACCTGTTTCATTATTTTTTTCAGATCCGCTATACAGATGGCAGCGACAAGGTCAGCGACAACTTTACCCAGCTGATTATGCCACGCGAAATTGAATATATCGACCATTCAGGTGCCTGCACTCATGTTCGACTGCACTGGAGTCTCAATAACTGGGCTTACCCTCAGGATACCGAGCTCGAAGCTGACGGCATCGAATGGAACAGTGAATTTTCGGTCAGCCATGCCCCTTACCGGCACGGTGACCCCCTCTATGAAAGAGGACGCACCGCCAGCATCAGCAGATTGCCGATGCCGAGAGTATTTCGGGCCACTATCTGGGGCCCACACCGCGAAGTAATTAATTATTGTTTCAACCTGGTTGCGGTTGACCAGAGTGGTAATCCGCACCAGAAATGGGACAATAACGACGGCGAAAATTTCAAGTTGACTATTTAGGCCAGGAGAAAATCAGACTATGAGACATCCAGACATCCTTACCCGAGAAGGCAGCGTGCTGCTTATCAGCGATGTACAGAAAAAATGCATCAAGCCAATCTACAAAAAAGAAGCCATGATTAACAACATCAAATCGCTGGTTTCCTTTGCGGGCATGATTGGGCTGCCGATAGTGCTCACTGAGCTTTCGCCCCAGAAATTTGGCGGGACCATCGAAGAAATCAAAAAGCTGGTGCCCAGACTCGAACCTATCAAAAGAAGCCGCTATAGCTGCTTCGGTAGCGAAGATCTCACTCTTCGCCTTGAAGCCATGAATACCAATACCCTGATCGTCGCCGGTATGGAAACCCACATTTCCATCTGCCCGACTGTTCTCGACGCTCTCAGCCGCGGCTACAAAGTGCATGTAATCATGAACGCCACCAGTTCAACCAAAAAGGTTAACTGGAAAGTCGCCATCGAAAAAATGCGCCGCGCCGGTGCGGTCGTTTCGACCATGGAAATCGCCATTCACGAAATGATCGGTCGCGTCGACGACCCCAACTACGACAAATTCATGGAACTGGCAAGGCGGGTATCCGACCTCTGATGAACCTGCCTTTTTCCAGTGATACTGCCCCGGCCACTTTTCTTATCGGTGGCGCAGGGGCAGGCAAAACCGAACTTGCCCTTAATCTTTCGGTCTTTAAGGCGAGCCGCTACGGCGGCTCGACTCTTATTGACCTCGATATCGTCAACCCGTTTTTCAGAGTCAGAAAGCTGCGCGATGAGATCGAAGCACTTGGCGTCAAGGTTATCTGCCCTGGCGATCGCGTTGTTGCCGGTGACATTCCGGCCCTGCCACCTGCCGCCTGGGGTGCTCTCGAAACCCCGGGGCAGGCTGTCGTCTGTGATATTGGCGGTGGAGAACCTGGTTTGCGGCCTCTGGGTCGCATGAAAGAGCTTGCTGCGGCCCGTGATGCCAATGTTTTTTTTGTTATCAATCCTTTTCGCCCCGGTTTTACCAGCCCTGCAGAGCTGGCAGAAAGCTTCCGGCACATGTGCGGTCTCAGCGCCATGCAGGTAACCCATCTGGTTGCCAACCCGAATCTCTCCGGCGAAACTTCCGTTGAACTTTTTCGCGAAGGTCTGGTTACGGTGCAGGAATTTGCTGCTAAAATCGGTTTGCCACTGACATTTGCGGTCGTGGCTTCTGAACTGGCGGGTAAGCTTGGCATTGCGGCCGAAGTTCTGCCTGGTTTTTACAGTTCGGGCGATCTAAATGTTTTTGTGCTTGAACGCTACTGGAGCGTTCCATGGCACTTCGGGGTGGTGCGCTGATATCTGTTTCTGCCTGCCTGGCATAAGTTTTTAGCATCAGATTTCAGCTGGTCATTGAAAAAAGTCGGTTTAAGTTGTATTAATATTACAGTCTGCTCCTGAAGCATGCGTCGAACTAACACCGGAGGAAAGACAAAAATGTCTAAATGGGTTATCAATGAAAGTCTGTGTAAGGGTTGCGGCATCTGCATCGCGCGCTGCCCTCTCAAGATTCTTGCTTATGCTGACCACCTGACTCCCAAGGGCGTCTACCCGGCCGCAATCACTGACGAAGCCAAGTGTACCAGCTGTGCCATCTGTGCCAGAAGCTGCCCTGACGTAGCTATAGAAATTTACAAGGAAGAGAAATAAGGAGTTAATAAATGGCTAAGGTGTTGATGAAAGGCAACGAAGCGATTGGCGAAGCAGCTGTACTTGCCGGTTGCAGATACTATTTCGGTTATCCAATTACTCCGCAGTCTGAACTGCCCGCCTATCTGGCCAAGCGTCTGCCGGAAGTCGACGGTGTTTTCGTTCAGGCCGAAAGCGAAGTAGCAGCAATAAATATGGTGTATGGCGCAGGCAGTGCCGGAGCCCGGGTTATGACTTCAAGCTCAAGCCCTGGCATCAGTCTCAAACAGGAAGGCATTTCCTATATTGCCGGTGCCGAAGTTCCCTGTCTGATCGTCAATGTTATGCGTGGCGGCCCGGGCCTTGGCAATATTGCTCCCGCCCAGTCTGACTACTGGCAGTCAACCCGTGGTGGTGGCCATGGTGACTACAGAACCATCGTTCTTGCTCCGAACTCAGTCCAGGAAATGGCTGATATGACCATTACCGGCTTCGATCTCTCCGATCGTTTCAGAAACCCGGTTCTTCTCCTTTCTGACGGCGTTCTTGGCCAGATGATGGAACCGGTTAACCTGCCCGAACCGAATGATTACGACATCAACAGTAAAAAATGGGCACTTGGTTACCGTGGTAACGATAAAAACGAGCGCAATCTCTGCTCTTCGATTTTTCTTGATAACGACGAACTCGAAGAACACAACTGGCACCTTTATCAGAAATACCAGGTTATAACTGATCTCTTCAGCAAAGGCGAATACAAAGACTTTGCCGTTGAAGAACATCTCTGCGATGATGCCGAGATTATTCTCGTCGGTTATGGCATCATTTCGCGAATTCTCAAGACCGTAGTCGAAAAATGCCGAAAACGTGGCATCAAGGCCGGTCTGATTCGTCCCAAGGTTCTCTGGCCCTTCCCGACAGCCGTGTTCGAAAGATTGGCAAAAACCGCCAGCCAGTTCCTGGTTGTCGAAATGTCATGCGGCCAGATGGTCGAAGACGTAAAACTTTCAGTCGACGGCAAGAAACCGGTATTCTTCTTCGGCAGAACCGGTGGCACTGTTCCGTCAGACTTCGAAATTCTCAACGAAGTCGACAAGCTTGTCAGACCAGACTGAAAGGAGCCAGGATAAATGACAATGAAAAAAGTATTTTCCAGACCAGCAAGTTTGAGCAAAACCCCGTTCCACTATTGTCCCGGCTGTGATCACGGTGTTATTCATCGCCTGGTCGCCGAAGCAATCGACGAACTCGAAGTGGGCGATCGCACCATCGGCGTTGCACCGGTTGGTTGCTCGGTTTTCGCTTACGATTATTTCAATTTTGATTTCAACCAGGCCGCACATGGCCGCGCCCCGGCGGTTGCCACTGGTATCAAGCGCACCCGCCCAGATTCAATAGTGTTCACCTATCAGGGCGATGGTGACCTCGCCGCTATCGGCACTGCTGAGATAATTCATGCTGCCAACCGTGGTGAGAAAATGACTGTCATTTTCGTCAACAATGCCATTTACGGCATGACTGGCGGCCAGATGGCTCCGACCACGCTGATTGGCATGAAGACTCAGACTTCACCATACGGTCGTGACGCAGCCACTGCCGGGAATCCGATCAAGATGAGCGAAATGATCGCAACTCTCGAAAGCCCGGTATATGTCACCCGCGTTACCATCAACAGTGTTGCCAACCTTATGAAAGCTAAGAAGGCCATCTACAATGCCTTCAAGCTGCAGAAAGAAGGCAAGGGCTTCAGCTTTGTCGAAGTCGTCGCCATCTGCCCGACCAACTGGGGCAAAAAACCTGCTGATTCTCATAAATGGCTGACCGAAAACATGCTGCCGGTTTTTCCGCTGGGTACCTTTAAAGATACTTTCGGCGTCGAAAAATCTGCATAACAGGAGGCATAAAAATGTCGTCAAAAGTTGAAAGAATCATTCTTGCAGGTTTCGGTGGCCAGGGTGTTCTTTTCCTCGGCAAGGTTATTGCAGAAACCGGTATGCATGCTGGTAAAAACGTTTCCTGGATCCCTTCATACGGCCCGGAAATGCGCGGCGGCACCGCCAACTGTTCGGTAATTCTCTCTGAGAACGAAATAGCCTCACCGATGGTTACTGTTCCAGATACCGTTATTGCCATGAACCGCCCTTCGGTTACCAAATTCAACCAGAAGATCAAAGCCGGTGGCATGCTGATGTACAACTCTTCACTGATCGAACGTCAGGAATTCCGCGACGATATCAGACTCGTCGAAATTCCGGCCAACGAAATCGCTGAAGAACTCGGTAACCCCAAAGTTGCCAATCTGGTAATGGCCGGTGCCTATTCGAAGTTCAGTAAACTGATCACTTTCGATGATCTCGTCGCCTGCCTGCCCAGTCTGGTTAAAGGTGCCAAGAAAGAAATGCTCGATATCAACCTCGCAGCCTTCAAAAAGGGCTTCGACTACGTTGAAGAAAAAAAATACATGTTCGGCCGCTACGTTTATTCAGTGTTTAAAGGCATCTGAGTATTCCGCCCGCAAACCCGGGCAGAAGCGCAGCAATTTGTCAGAGGGGGCGCAGAATTGCGCTCCCTCTGTGTTAGACCCGGAGGTCAAATTTGTCAGCAGTCAGACAGGTTCCTGAATCAATTAAAATCGTCATCGAGGCTCTCAAAGACAAAAAGGTCGAGAACCTCGCAGTTCTCGATGTAACAAGTCTGGTGCCGTATACCGATTACTTCATTATCGGTACCGGCAATAACGCCCCCCACGTTCAGACGCTTGCCGATACCGTGGCAAAGCTGATCAAAGTTCCGAATGTCGGCGGTGTCAAGCTTGAAGCCGACCTTACATCCAATTGGGTACTGATTGACGGTGACGAATTCGTTCTGCATCTTTTTCAGCCAAAAGCCCGCACCTTCTACAATCTCGAAGATCTCTGGGAAGACGCACCGAGAATCGAGGTCTGACCACTATGGTGCCGCATGCCAGGGTGATTGAAACAGAACTTGCCGGCCGTCTCAGCGACGACAACCGCCACCGTCTTGAACGGGTTCTGCGCCTGCGTGAGGGCGACAGTTTCGTCATTACCGACGGTTCTGGTCACGAAACCACGGCGGTGCTGGGCAAATCCGGCAATTATCATGCTTCGGCCTGGGAAACCCCGGGCCGTGAGCCAGAAGTCGAAGTGACGCTTTTTGCCGCCATTTCAAAGGGCGAAAGACTTGAATGGCTTATTGAAAAGGCGGTCGAGATGGGGGTTGCCCGCATCGTGCCGCTGATCGCCGAACGCTGTGTCGTTAAAAATCCTGGCGACGGAAAAATCGAACGCTGGCGCAAGGTTGCCGCCACTGCGATGTTGCAATGCGGCGGCTGTGTTCTGCCCGAAATTTCCGAACCCATGAAACTGAACCAGCTTGCTGTACCAGCTGAAGACATGCTGCCGATTCTGCTGCACGAAGAGTCTTTGTCGGTATCATTGCATGCGCTGCCGCACAACCGGGAACACAAAAAAATCTGGCTGGCTTCAGGGCCCGAAGGCGGGTTTTCTGATGCGGAGGTAGAATTTTTTATTAACAGTGGCTGGCAGGCAGTCTGGCTGGGCAAGCGACTGTTCAAGACCGATACGGCACCGACCATTGCCCTGGCGAATCTGCTGGTCCGTTCATGGGGCGCCTGATTCTGGTTTATGCCGACTGCTGCCGCTGCGTTACATAAAACGTGCTGCAGGTTGTTTTTTTTTGCTGTCTGAAAAAGTGTTGAATAGAGGACAAGGCTGCCGCTTTTTCAGATTTTTGTTTTTTGGGTGACACTTTTATGTCGTTGTATTCTGTAATGCTCATCAATGGCGGATTTTTGTCTGCGGTCGCCCCGGGTAAAAAAGTTTTGCGTTGATTAATACCGGGTTTTTCTTAGAATGTAGATAGGATGCTTAGATTGTAAGAGGTTTTCAGGCAATGCGCCTTTCTTCTGCGAGGAAAAGTAACGGCGTCACTCTGCTTGAAATCATGATTGCTCTGTTGATCATGACTTCGGCGATGATTCCGGTCGCTTCTCTTATGGGTTACGGCGGACGGGCCACCAGCAAGGATGCCCGCCGGATAGTCGCGATTCAGACGCTCGACAAAACTCTCAGACAACTTTTGAATGAACCTTTTACAGAGATCCCGGTTGGCAACAGTATCAAAAAGACGTTCAACAAGGTTGAGCTGGGCACGATCAAAACTCAGGCCGGCTATGATTATGATGTTGAACTGAGTTCGCGATACATTTCGCCGGTAACCTTTTCTTATCAGACTGTCAGGGTGAATCTGCCTTCATTCAAACCTGATGCGCCGAAAGCCTCTGATTTTGCCCCGAAAGAAACTCTCAGTCTGACAAACTGTGTTCTTGAGCTGATTGTCAAGGTCTCCTGGAAAGAACAACAGACGCGGACCGTCGATGTCTCGGCAATGACTTATCGTGCCAATTACCATCGGAGGGACGGCTGATGCGTCATCTGAAGAACAAAAAACAGGGTATGGCGGTTGTAATAGTTCTGACGCTGGCAACGGCGATTCTGATTCTTGGTACGGCTTTTCTCAAAACCATTCGCAATCAGGGTGGCCGCAACACCATCGAACTTGGGGCTATTCAGGCCGATCTGCTGGCAGAAGGCATCACTCAGATTGCCATGCTCAAATTCAAAGAGATTCCCGGCCCGCTTTATTATGCCTATGTCGCCAAAGTTCAGGGGCAGACCGATGAACCTCTAAAAGAATATCACAAAGACCAGGTTCTGGCTGGTGAGTTCAAAACCCCGTTTTCTGCAAATTTTCAGACAACTTATCAATTGCTGCCGTCAAAAATGTATGACGACATGAATATTAAAATTTCTGTCGTGGTTAAGGTTACCAGACCGGATGGGGTAGATTATGAGCGCAATATCGAAAGGACCGTTTCAGGTGTCAGACGCCCGGCTTTTTAAAAGTAATATTGGGGTCACCCTGGTGGAAATCCTGATTGCCGCCGGGTTGTTATCGCTGTTTATGACTGCGGTCTTTTCAATATATCGTTCAAGCACCAGAGGCTTTATCTCTGGCTCCTGGCGTGCTGAAGAGCAGAAAAAACTGCAGACACTCATGTCTGCCATTTCGCGTGACCTGAGCCAGGCAAACTCAGAAATGACAAGAATTTCAAGCGCCGGGGTCCGCAGTGCCGTTCTATCGACACCACTGTATGTGAATAAGAATCTTTACAGTTTTGAAGCTGCTCCTAAATTCATGAAGGCAGATAATGCCAAATGGGTTTGCGTGGCAGCTTTCTCAATTTCTTACCCGCATATAGAAGCCAATGCAACCCTGGTGTCGCCAGAAGAAGCCGGCAAATGGTCAGGGATTTCGCTGTGGGTAAAAAACCGCGATATCCTTTATGTTCGCACCGGCAGTCCGGCATCGTTCACTTCTTATCCAGACAGTTTGCCCGGAGCAATAACCGGGGTTCCAGACCCGGCAGTCGTTGGCGAGGGCAAGGCTTTTCTGCCTGATCCTGAGCAGAACCGCACCCATGCCCACCATCTTTCGCTTGAAGAGCTTGCGATCGTGGGAAGGGGCGCCGATGCCGCGCAGCCGACCGGAATCGAGCTGCTTTTTCGCAGTGCGCGCTATGAAAATGGCCGGAAAACCGATGCCGAAATAACCCAGAATTCAGTCGTCAGACTGGCTTCGCAAACCCGTCTGATAACTTTTTGAGGTAATTATGAAAAAACTGATGCTGGCTTTGATTCTGACTCTGGCGGCGACTTTACCATCTGCTGCCCAGAATTCAGGGTTTCAATACGGTTACGTCGACGGGTCGCGGCTGATTGCCATGCATCCGCTGATGCGCCAGTTCGACCCGCAGACCCGGCGTTTTTTTAACACCGTTTCGCAGCCGCTGCCCTCTGAAGACCCCTCAGAATTCATTGCCCGACTGCAGAAGCTGCTGCAGGACCAGAAGGCATTGCTGGCAAAGCTCGATGCCAATTATGCCGACAAAATCACCGGTAAAGGCATGGCGGCAAGAAAAGCCTGGTGGACATTCTGGAAACGCCGCGAAAGCCTGCGAATCTATTGCAATCTGATTCAGGAAGCCATGACGCAGGCAGCGATACAGGGCAATTTTTACCTTAACATGCCATCAGACTGGACTCTCATGCCTGTAGTCATGGCAATTTCGTCGTCAGTGCGTGATGCCTGCGACTATTTGCGCACCAGTAACGGATTGAGCGTGGTTTTTGATACTTCAGTTCTTTTGCAGAAACAGCCGGAAATGGCGCCCGGTATGATTTTTCCAAACCGCCACTGGCAGATATGGGGTGGGGGCAGTATCGATAGTGAAGCACTGCAGCAGGCCGGCTGGTCAATGAAGGATTGTGTGACGCGTCTGCTGCCGGATAGAGCGAACCGGCCTTATGTTGCCGGCGCCATGGATCTCAACCCGCTCGCGGTTTCTCTGCTTGAGAACATCACCTTGCCGTCGGCCGATCTGCCCGATGAAAAATAGAAAGAGGGGAAAATGATTAGAACTAAAGCTCTGATAATCACTGTATTTCTGGTTTTCTGCCAGATTATCCCGGTCATGGCCGCTCCGGCAATGTATTTCGTCGATTACAAACTGCTGGTGGCTCTGCACCCGAAAATGGGCAATTTTGACATGGTTCTCGAACGCCATCTGCGGTCTGATATAAATTTTGCCGACATGGATCAGCTCAATGCCATCAACCTGCAGGTCGCCAGTCTCAGCCTGCAGGCTCATCAGCGTGTTGAAACGCTGATGCGCGACCTTGACCGGGTCGACCTTGAACTGGCAAAGGTCGAAGAGAAGGTGGCCGGTCAGATCTCTGAGTTTGACAATGAGAGAGGTCAGTTTCAGGGTGACAATACCCGCCGGTCGCAGCAGGCAAAAATCGCTCAGCTCTATGAGCAGCGCCGGCAGATTGACGGAAAAATCGTGCAGGTCTGGGATGAAGTTCTTAACCCGCTTTATCTCAGTCGTGCCCAGTCAAAACAGATTGTCGAGAGTGTTCTGGCTGAAATAGACCTGATGCTTGAAACGATGGCCCGCCAGCTTGGCGGAGCAGTGATCATGGATAGTGACTACCAGGCCATGCCGATTATTCCTGAAAAGGTGACTGCGGCTCCGGTAGTTGGCGCTGATCCTCTGAGTATCAGGCTTTATCAGTCGCTTCTGCATTCTAATCTGGTCGGTGATGTACCTGAATTTTACAAGCGAGACCCGCAGTTGGCCCAGTATGCATCGGCGATGCGCCGTGATATCGAACAGAGCTTCGACCGCAATATTGCCGGGCAGATCTCGAAGAGCCCGCTTTTTGGCCAGGTTATCAGGCCACGTGGCAGAATGGTGCTGGCGGGCGGTCAGAGCCTCGATCTGACACGTCAGGCGCTCGAACAGGTTTTTAAAAAATACGCGGTGCGGGCCGATATTGCTGCACGCATTCTTGCTCTGATCAAGTGATTTGCAGGAGGCTGCCATGAAAAAAACGATGTTGTTTCTGTTGTTTCTGGCTCTACCGGCGCTGGTTTCCGGCCAGGCGATCGAATACAGAAGAAATGGCGAATGTTACCTTCTGATAGGTCACAATGATGCCAAATTCAGGGGAGTTTATCGACTGAATAACCCATCAGGCGAGGCTGACGGTGAGCCGGTCGGCAAAAAGCTTTTTGACCCGCGCACCTCTTATGGTATTTCGGTCAATCTTGACCGAAAAGTCTACACCTTTTCTGAAAACAAAGCCCCGACTTTCACACTCGGAAACTGGGAACTCGAACGTCTTATGAAAAAGCCGGGTGATGTCGGCCTCTGGGGTGCCCATTGCGACACCCGTAAAAGCTATTACGTCAGCACCGAAGGTATAACTCACAATCAGGCTGGCAGGCCGGTTTATACGACGGTTGGCCCGATGGGTGGCAAACCGGAAAACCTTTCATGGGACCCTCAGAATGTCTCATGGGATTGGTCTGGTATCGTAAAACCCACAATTAAAGAGCCAAGTCGCTGGTATTTTCAGAAGACCGCTGTTTATTGTGACCAGAACTGTATTTATACAAATGGCTCATCAGACGCTTACTGGCTGTATTTTGTCGGGGTAGACGGCAACGGCTACGGCAAGATTCCCAATAACTCATGGTGGCAGTCGCGCGACAAAGACCCTGGTAACCGCCCTGGCAACCTTTTCTACTGGGACCGGGTTTACCGCAAATACACTTACTACAACATGAATTACTGGAACAAGCCCATGGGCGTCTGGTCTGACAGCAGTCCGGTTTACAGTGCCGATGCCGGGATTGCCGACAGCATCTTTGACGAAATTGTCAAACGTTCACGTATTTCGGCCTGCTTGAACTGTGTTTGCGTCAATGGCAGTGGCGACCAGGATTTTTCGGCGAAGCCAAAATATATCTCGCTGGCCATGTCGCCATTTGGCAGAATGTATCTCTATTCTCGCACCCAGAACAGCAGCTCGGATGGCGAAGTTCGTCTGAACGGCAAACCGGTTGACCCGAACTCACCCAACATCAGAGGTAAAGTTAACGACGTTTCGACTCAGTGGGTCGGGGTTTCGGTGCGCAGCAAAGCGGATGACTTCATCTACCTGCTCGGAACCAATCTTATCAAAGAATGGCTGAACAAGTTCAATATTAAACCAGCCAGTTTAAATATCAAATCGGTTGCAGTGTCTGACCAGTGGTGGCTTGAAGGCGGCATCGTCTATGCCTACGATGAAGACGAGGGGGCAGCCTATCAATTCATCAGAAATGACAAGGCCGGGAACAATACCTGCAAAAGTACCCCTAAAAAAATTACGATCGGCAAGGGCATAGATGCTATCAAAGCTGACGGGAACGGCCATTTGTTCTTTGCAAAGACGACCATGGACCCGGTTACCTCAGGCGGCCTCAACTGGTCACATCTTGACAGTTTTTATTTCTACCAGATTTATGGTGGGCGGGCCTATGGGTATGCCTTCTTCAAGCAGGCTGTCTACAAGACCGTTTTTCGCCAGGAACTCGGTGCCACTTCAAATGAACAGATTGGCTATGTGCACATCGGAAACAACATGTACCGCAGAGCCTTCAGCGTGCCTCAGGCAGAATATCCAGGCATTTCCAAAGGCAACATTGCGGGCAAGTCAACAAACCCATGGTGGGTCTGGCAGTCACCCTATCAGCAGACCAGCGTTGTGTCTGACCCCAATCTTGTTCAGCTCGGGGTTATCAATGTGGCCAAGCCGCCTGACATGCTCAAGCCCAATGGTGAGCTCGGGCTGGTAGATATTGTCGGAGTCGAAGACATCAAGCCAGGATTCAAGTTTCTCTCAGATGAAGTGAATCAGGGCATGTATACCTTCAGGGTCGAAAACCCGCCATACTGGGAAGGCCGTAACAACATCGCCACTCCGGGAAAGACAAAATGGGAAGGGGATCGCAACAATAACGGCAAAGAAGGCGGTTTCGTTTCTTCGCTGATGAATACCTCTGAAATGGTCGATTCTTCGCCGGAGGTTCTCTATACCTGGCGCATTTATAAAATTCAGGATGCTTTTGGGAACCCGCCGGCCGATGGCCCGCAGCTTGTTAAAGAATTTGTCGATTCGACCGGTTCTGGCCTGATGTATTACTTCAGATCCGGTGTTTATCAGATTATGTGTTCGGCAAAGTTCAAATACTACGATTACAACATTCTGCCATTTGGTTCGACGGTTGAAGACATCAACAACTGTATCAGACCAGCAGGCAGCATGCAGCAGGCAAAAGCCGTGGCTGTCGACCCGGGCATCAATGTGTCAAGCTTTCCGGGGCTGAAACTGCCTTTGCCTGCCGATACAGCAGTTACGATTCTCAAGGTTAACCGGCAACCCCCGCCTCCTACCGGTAAGAAAGTCGATATTCAGCTGAAAGTTGCCACCGGCTGGAAAGACCCGAGTCTTTCCGGAACGACCAAATATCATGTGGTTAAAGAAGACATCGAATATGAATGGCGCCTTAAAGCTGACCCGAAAGATCCGGCAGCCAGTTATCTGTATGATCTTTACAACCTGCCGAAGATCACCAACAGTAATATGGTTCCGAATTCCCTCGGCTGGACCAAAAACATGGGCGTGCAGTATGAATGGACCCTTAGCCTGACCTTGCCGGATGGAACCATTTATCCTGCTCAGGAACTGTCAAAAGTCAGCTGGTCGTCTTCTGATGCCTCGATCAAACTTAAACAGGAATTTCCGACAGACCCGGTCATGGGCAAGCTCCTGTGTAAAGCCTATCGCGAATGGGAATACTGGGAAAATACCTATGAAGACGATGGCAGTTACAAAGGACAGGAGCGGAGAAGCGGAAAAATAGAATATTCTGGTGATGTTGACGTGTTGGTAATTGACCAGACCGCACCAAAAATTGTTGCAGTAAACGGCAAGAAGCTTACCGGCACTCCAGTCGACCCGATCTATCTTGCTGAAACCGGTGGTTACGTGACCGACAAGCTCTCTTATGGCGGATATACCAACCCCGGCAGTTTTTCGATTCTTGTCGAAGACAACAATATCTATGCCAACATGACTTCTCTTGCTCCGGTTGCAGCTGCCGACCGCTTGCATAACCGTGGTCTGAAGCAGACTGCAACATTCTTTTTCGAAAGAGGCTCAGGCAAGGAACTGTTTCCGAAGAATCTGGTAACCGACACCTACGCCGGTTCTGCCGAAGAAAAGCATTATTCAAGTCCCGGTGTGTCGACTGTTGCCGACATTGGCACGGTCTGGACTCCGAACGTTACCTACAAGGTCATGCGCAAGCCTCAGCCCTACAAAGCCGGCGATACCAACAGCTACGTTCTCTACGTATTCAATGTTGCCGACTGGAATCATCTGCAGCCCGGCGTTTCTGGCGACTTCATGACTGATCCGACCCGCTGGCCGATTGACTTTGCCAACAACAGCTCGCTTTATAAGGCAAGCGGCGCACTTTCATATCAGCATCCCGGTTATGCTGTAATGTTCCAGGCGGCCGACAGCTCAGGATTTCAGAGTGTAAGAATGCATCTTGGCAACGTCTGGGTGCGCGATACCCTGCTGCCGATGGTTTATACAAAGACTGTCGACTACATCAAATCTTTTGAAGAGCTGCAGCCGTACGGTATCGACAAATACCTGGTCAAACACCCATGGAAAGCCCAGAACGGCTTTCCGTGGTATGGCAAATTGCCGAATGACCAGACAGTCTGGCAGGTAAAAGCTGACGGACGCTACCCGTCACTCAGCGACCTGATGGGTGTTCCGCTGGGGCTGAAAGCAAAACTGGGAGTCCCATACCACCCGCCGATCATTCAGGAAGGCATGGAAATCTTCATGGAGGCGACCGCTGCCGATAACATCAAGGTTTCTGACACCTTTATCCCGTTGATCGAGGTCAAGGGCCCAACAGGGCTTTATACCGAAGGGGCTCCAGCGCAGATCAGCGAAACTTCCGGGTCGACCCAGAAGGTGCGCCTGTTGCTGCAGAAATCAGGGGTTTACGATGTGACCCTGACTGCTGAAGACAATGCAATCGATTTTGCCGGTAAAGCTTCTCCAAATCGGCGCACGGTTAAGTTCGGCATCGTGGTTGGCCCGGCCACCATGGAAATCAGGGTGCTTGACAAGAAAAACACCGATTTCTGATGAATAAGCTCCTGCCTGTCTTAATGCTGCTCGCTGCCGCAGTTTTCTGCGGCAGCGTGGCTGCTGTGGCATGCAGCGATTATGTCCATCTGTGGCGGCCGGTGGCAGAAGAGCGCAGTGCCATGTGCTGTGCCGAAGGCATCGCACATTTGCTTCAGCAGGTTGTCTGCGAAAAGATCAGAGGCGAGAAAATGCTCTGGGATGTTGGTTTGAGCCCTGATGCGCAGATAAGTGCATCTTTTACAGCTGAATTAAAGCGGGCAGTCGAACTTGCCGGCAGCGACACCTTCAGGTGGACTGCCGATGGTTCACCATTTGCTGGAAATGGCGGGTCACGGCCCTCGATCTGGCTCGACTTCGTTAAGCCGGAGCGGCTTGTCTATATCTGGCGTGACGAGAACCGCCCGCCTTTTGCCATGTTTCGTACCGGTGAACTTGATACGGCCCAGGTCAGAATTCTGGTGATGTCTGCCGAGCGGCAGGTTCTCTATATTGACGAGATACAGTATGTTTTTCTGCTTGAGAGTGATTTGATGCTGCCAACCTGGCTGGCAAACGGCGGTGTCTGGTTCAGACGCGTTTCACTGAAGACTTTCGATATGCCTCAGAGACATGAATGGACACTTTCGGTGCCTTCTGACATGGAAGACATAAATACAATCCCGTCAGATACCCGCCGCTTCTATTACGGTGATGTACCCGATGATCGGGCAAGATTCATCAGTAATTATCAGTAAAATTGCAACGAAACTCCTGCGAAAAACGTAACCATAAAAACAGTATCTGGAGGGAAAAATGAAGACAGTTCGAATTTTGCTTGCTTCTCTGCTTGCCGCGGCATTTCTCGTTGCCGGCTGTGGAAATCAGCCGGTTCCGGTGGCAAAAATAGTCAGTGTCAGTGGCCAGGTTGAGGCCAGAATCACAGCTGATCAGAGCTTTGCCGCGGCCAGTGTCGATTTGCAGCTGATGGCCGGCGGGGCGGTCAGAACCGGAAAGGATTCTGGCGCAAGTCTATTGACTGTCGCAGATTCAGCGAAAGTTGATGTTGCCGCCGATTCGTATTTTGAAGTGCGGGCCGGCGACAAAATCGGTTTTCAGGGCGACGGCAAGGCGGTTTATGATGTAAATAAGCAGCAGAAATCTATTGTCGTCGAGACGCAGCATGGAAATACTGCTGTTCTTGGCACCAGATTCGGGCAACTGATTTCAAGCAGCTCGTTCGAGCTGTATGTCGCTGAGGGCAAAGTTGAGTTCACCAGCAAAACCGGCGAAAAACGCCAGGTTGGTGCTGGTCAGCAACTGGTCTGGAATACTTCGGAAGCTTTGCCGGCCGTTGCTGAAACGAATGTGGTTGAATCTGAAGCCTTTTTTGGCTCAGACAAAAAAGGGTTTGAATTCAACCGTCGCTGAAGTGGTCTGCTTCATTTCTCAGAAACAGTGACAAATGCTGATTTTTTCAAAAACTGCGAAACTGCTGCAACGCATGGCAGATATTTTCGGCCGGCGGCTTATTGCTCTGACCGCAGGATTGCTGATTATTCTTCTTTTGCTTGTTTCAATGTTCCCTGGCAGTTCTATTTCTCTTGAAAACTGGCTTTACGATCTCAAACACCGTGTTGCCTCATGGTTTCGCCAGCCCCATGCGGCACTGGTCGTGGCCGGCATCGATATGCAGACCCTTGAGACGGCAAAAAGCCGCTGGCCATGGCCCAGAGAAAAGGTCGCTGAAGTTATAGACAGGCTGGCAGCCGGTCGGCCCCGTGCAATTATTCTCGATATTCTGTTTCAGAACGAAGATACCGATGCCGGCGATGCGGCGTTGGCACAGGCAGTTCGTCGGGCCGGAAACGTCCTGCTGGTGGCAGTTATGGAAGAAAAATCAACTCCACAGGGTGTGAGCTTGAAAAGGTTTTCTTCGCATCAGAAAATTATCGATTCTGCACTGGCTGAGGGGTTTGTCTGGGGCGTGCTCGATGCTGACGGCAGATTGAGGCAGTTCAAATTGTCTGATCAGCGTTTGATGGCTTCTAGCTGTGCAGTAGAGGTTGCCGCACGGTTTTTTCCGGAGCTGAATGAAAGCATGAAATCATTGCCTGAGCTGGCGCCGGTGGTTTTTGCCCGCGCTAATGGTGGAATTCCGGTGATTTCTGTGCTGGATATTCTTCAGAACAAGCCGGGAGTAATAGAATTTATCAGAGACCGTGTCGTTGTTCTCGGAGTTACGGCTCAGGCTGCGCACGATTATCACAATACCCCACTCGGAATTGTGGCTGGGGCCGAAATTCTGGCGTCTTCCTTCGACACCCTGCTTTCCGGGCGCATCGGAAAAAATCTGCACCGTAACCTGTCTTTGCGTTTACTATCAATGCTTTTCGGGGTTTTTCTTACCTTGCAGTTGATTCTTGTCTGGAAGGTGGTTTTTCTTTTCCCTGTAATGGTAGCGGTCTTGCTGCTTTGCATGCTTGCGTTTACTGAATTGTTGCTTTTGCACCTGCCGCTGGCACCTTTTGTAATTGCCACATTTCTTGTCGCCTCGATGCTGTTCGCGGCGCGCTATCTCGACCATCTCTTTGCGCTGCAGGACATGCGCCACGAAGCACAGAACGCCAAAGAAGTACAGGAACGCCTGCTGCCGCGCAATCAGCTTTCCTGCCGTGAATATTCTGTTTGCGGGGTTTCGCGTTCTGCCAACGAATTGTGTGGCGACTATTTTGACTATTACCTGATCGATGAGCGTTATCTGCTGGTTTTTATCGGCGACGCCACCGGGCATGGTATTTCTGCTGCCCTGGCAATGTCGGTTGCCAAGTCAGCGATGCTTTCAGCGGTGAATCTCAGATATTCATCAGTGCAGATAATCGAATCGATCAATCGGGTTCTTTTTCAGGCGATGCAGCAAAAGGTGCTGATGACAGCGGCATTATTGTGGTTAGATACCGAAACCGGTGAATTCTCTTACCACAATTGCGGGCATCCTTATCCTTATCTGATATCAACCGATGGAAAAATTTCGCAGATTTCATCAGCAGGCACTTTTTTAGGAAGAAAAGCTGATTTGAAGGTTAAGGCGCCTTTTACCAGTGTGCTTAAGCCGGGTGAAAGACTTGTTTTTTATACCGACGGTATTGTCGAGTCTTTTCCGGGCTCTACTGATCAAGATGGTTTTGAATTGTTCAGGGCCTATCTTGCTGAGCGACCGAAGCAAAACCTGCAGGAATTCTGCAATGAGATCGTTGCTTCGCATCCTTTCTTTATTTCCGGGCTGCCGCAGCCTGACGATTTTACCGTGGTAACTGTAGAACGCAGCGTGTAGATGAAATTTACTGCAACAAAATTATGAATTCTTTCGTATGTTTTCGTATCTGTACAGCAGTTCTCGACAGGGAGGATAGATGAGACCTTCAAACATCAGGCGGGGGATGGCTCTGCCTTTTACGATAGTTGCAATGGTCGTGGTCATCGGTTTTATCATGACCATGAGCCGCATGAACCAGGGGGTTAAAACCCAGATCTTTCACACCAACAATCATCAGCTGTCTTTTTTGATGGCTTATTCGGCACTTTCTCGGGTTTGTGCGAAAATACACTCTTTTTCATGGGCCAGTCGGCCGTTTGCGACCGCCCCGTATGCCGAAAATAAAGTTGCGCTGCAGGGCGGGTATTATGATCTGCTTGTCGAAAACAGCAAAAATAGGGAATTTCAGGCCGATGTTTATGTAAGAACCAATCTGGCCGGTATTGCGCGCATGTATTTCTGGCGCATCAGATTTAACGATGACCTGCTCGATGTTTCGAATCAGATCTTTGTCGAAGCCTTTTTGAATGGCGATCCCAAGGATTTTCCGGTGGCCGGCAAGGCCAACCCTTTTGCCAAAAAAGTTGAAGATCTGCTGGCACAGCGCGCTGCCAACCAGAAAAAATCCGATCTGCTGGCCCGTGAAGTGCTCAAACTCAAAAAGCCGAATGACATTATCAAAGAGCTGAATGGTCGGCCAATTGAGGCTCCGGATGGCAGTTTTCCACCGACTCCGGAAGATATGGCACTGGCGGCCAAATTGCCAGTGTCAATGCCTGAGATGCCGCTGCTTCCTGGTTCTGAAAAGCCGGATGCGGCAGGTCCAAACCCGGCAAAACCGCCTTCTGCTTATGACACCATGGCTGGGCTGGACATGGATTCCAAGATGAAAAAGGTTGTTTCAACTTCGGAATCGGCTTTCAAATATACCGACGAAGGCTGGAAAAAAATGGAGGAAAAGGGAGCTGCGGGCTTTGATGAGGCATACGAGCTGCATAAAGTTGCTGCCGCAGAAAGAGAAAAGGCATACGATGAGATGTCCGGGCTGATCAAGGATGCGAAAAGCGGAATTACTGACGCACCAAGCTCTGGAGCTGCGGCAGCCATCGAAGAAATGGTTTCGCAGACTATCGTCGCCGGTGTTCAAAACCTTGGCAAGGCAATGAGCCGTGGCATGGACCAGTTCAAGGATAGTGCCGGCCAGGATTACCTCGGAAGTATCAATACCGCTGAAGGCGTTGCACAGCTGACCTCAGACTGGGAAAACGCTTTGAATTTCATGACTGCTGAAGTTCAGCGGATGACGTCTCTGGCAAATCAGATCAGCTCGTTTAAGAAGGATGGCAAGGTTGAAGCGGCTCTCCAGGAAACATTGCAGCAGGCCCAGGATGAACTCGCCAAAATGACGATGCTGGTCGAGCTTGCCAAAAAGCGACTTGAAGAGCTGATAAAAAAAGAAGAAGAAGAGGCTGACCAACAGCAGCAGGAACAGGAAGACGCCGGAGGGGGAGCATGAGAAAGCTTTCTTCAGGCACAACTCTGGTTGAAGTTCTGGTGGTAATTGGCCTGATTGGGCTGATTGGGGTTGCGGGCATGCGCTTTTTCACTTCGGTCAACACCAGCCAGAAGGCTTTTTCCCAGCAGGCAATTCTGCAGATGGAATCACGCAAGGCATTTGATCAGATTATCGACCAGATCCGCGAAGGTACCGACGTCATTCGGCCGGTAACCGGTGAAACCCTGCATTACATGACATTTCGTGATCTGATCAATCAGGTGAACATGCTGTATCTGGAGCCGAACAAAGAAGAATCGAACCGGCTCAAACAGAGAGTCTATCGTCTTATTTCATACTGTAATGACTTTTCGGGGATTTATAAAAAAGAAAACGAAAAGATTCTGCACAACTCGATCAAGCAGTTGCGCTTTACCAGCCTTTCGCCATCGAGCGTTCAGGTCAATGCTACGGTTGTCAGCGACAAGGGCGAATACCAGTTTCTTGCTCATGTCGGTTTGCTGAATGTCGGGGGTATCGAATGAAACAGCGCAGAGCGATGACGCTGGTTGAGATTACGATTGGCTTTGCCATTCTCACCGCAATAAGTGCATTTTTTATCAGCTTCATGACCGCCTCTTCAAAAGAAATTTCGTTTTCTGCCGATCATTTCAACGCTGTGGTTCTGTCGCAGAAAATCAGTGAAGATCTGCTCGAAGAGATGGCTCTCAGCCCCTACGGTCTCGAAACTCTCGGAATCGATGAAACGATCAAGTCGAAGCATGACGTCGTCGATGGCAGTTCGGTATTCTTCTCGTTTATCGAAGACCGCAACGAACCATGGGGGCTGATAGAACCGGCTAAAGACGGCATGATCAATAATTCGATGCAGCCGCTTTACAATTCGGTGAAGAAGTTCAAGTTCGGAGTTGCTGGCAGTCGTCTGGCAACAGCCGGTGATCATGAAGACCGTAATCTGGTCGCGTGTAATATTGATTTTTCCTGGAGTGCTCAAACCGGCAAGGGCGCCTACAACAATTCTTTCGATCTTTTCTCTCCGGTTTCGGCTAAAAAAGTATCTCTGGGAGTGACTTTCAATGAGACCGAAATCGATGCGCGGATTCCGGCCGAAGTTTATATGAGACCAGCCCAGACGGTTGGTGAACTCGCGACTACCATCGGTGAAAACGTCGAGGCAATCCTTGCTGTCGGGCGCATTTCTCTGATCAGCAGAGATTTTATCAATTCTCAGTTTTATCGTGATTCGAAGGAAAAAATTAAAGGTCTGCTCGCGAGGCTTTCTTCACTGCCCGGTGACGAAACTGAAGAGCTTTTCGAAACCCGTCTGCAGCTGGCAAAAACCTGGTATGAACTGGCAAAGGTCTGTTTTCAGATCGTCAGTTATCTTGAACCGCACTTTGCAACTCTGCAGCTGCAGGGAAAATTCGACGGCAGTGCCGGCAGCGGCTTCAATCCGATCAGCTTTCAGCAGAATCTTATGAGTGTTCGTATCATCTATGAGTATTTTGTCGGCTCGATCGTTCAGGCCAGGTATTATTATTATCTACTGCTGGAGCCTGATATGATCGCTCTCAAGGGCAGCAAAGCGCAGGTGCAGATCATTCAAAAGCTTATCGATATTTATCGTATTACCTCGATACTGCCGACTCGGCCACAGGGCATGTCTGAATACCGCAGCTTTTTAGATCGGGTGCATGGCCTGTCGGTCAATCGCAACCCTTTTTTAAACCGCATGATCAACCATGAGCTCAAACTGGTTGGTAACCGCAAGAACTGGCTTGAGCACTACCCGAACCTGGGCCGCATCGATGAGCTGGTTGCCGGCAAAATGCCGGGAATTCTGGCATTCATCAAAGCCAGAACTGTCGGCATGCTTACCAATTGAATTGCAATCAGGGGTAGATTTGGTTATAATCAGGCTCCAAATCAATCGTCTGGTGTGTCATGACAACTTTTTTACTTAAATCTCTGGGCTGCAAAGTCAGTCAGTATGACGGTGAACGCATTGCCGAGAAACTGCGCGCTCACGGTCTGCAGCAGGTCGAAGATCGCCCCGACATTTTCATCCTTAATGGCTGCTCAGTAACCGGTCGTGCTTCGCAGAAGGTCAGGCAGACGCTGCGGGCCGCCAGGCGCAACTGGCCTGCTGTCAGACTCGTTCTGGCCGGCTGTGAGGCGCGTCTGATAACACAGCGTCATGAAGAATTGCCAGACATTGACTGGCTGCTGAAAGACGGTGAAACGGCTTCGGTTTCGGCTATGCTGGTCGCATTGGGTCTCGACGCCGCTTCTAAAGCGGTTGCCGGTCAAGCTTCTCTGCCGGTCAGTGCTAAAACCAGAGCTTTTTTGAAGATTCAGGATGGCTGCAACCAGTTTTGTTCTTATTGTATTGTGGCTTATCTGCGCGGCAACGAATGGTCGCGGCCGATTGCTGACGCTGTCGCTGAAGCTCGTTCGCTGGTGGCAGAGGGGCATCGTGAGCTTGTTCTTACGGGTATTCACCTGGGGCATTACAAGCCGTCACTGCTGCATCTGCTGCACGAACTCGACAGAGTCGATGGCCTTGAACGTATCAGGCTCAGTTCGATCGAATCGGTAGAAGTAACTGATGAACTGATTGAATGGGTCGCCACCTCGCCGAAAGCCTGCCGGCATTTTCATCTGCCGCTGCAATCCGGCTGCGACAAAGTTCTTGCGGGCATGCGCCGACCGTATAAAACTGCAGATTTCAGAGCAGTTGTCGAAAAGATCCGCGCCCGGATGCCTCTGGCCGCTGTTACTACCGATCTTATTGTCGGGTTCCCCGGCGAAAGCGAAGCTGAATTTGCTGAAACCACCAGATTTCTTGAAGAAATTCAGTTCTCGCGCATTCATATTTTCAGATTTTCACCGCGCGACGGCACTCCGGCTGCAACCATGCATGGGCAGGTTGACAATCAGACCAAAATTGCGCGCTCAGATCGTGTCGAAAAGATCTGGAAAGTCTCTGCCGCTGCTTTTCATGAAAAGTTTGTCGGGCAGCAGCTCGAAGTTCTCTGGGAAACAATTGAAAACGGTGTATTGTGCGGTTTTTCGCGTGAATATGTGCCGTGTCGGCTGGCCAGAGCCGATGAAAAACTGCTGAATCATCTCAGTCTGGTCGCCGGTCAGAAACTGACAGACGGCGATCTGCAGGTAATCATGTGAGGGATCTTATGTTCATCAGAATGCGTTTTTTTTGCGTGCTTTTTTTAGTTTTTCTTTCCGCGGTTTCTTCTGCCTTAGAAAATCAGGGGCTTTTGATTTCTGCAACCAATGTGAGAATACGTAAGGCTCCGGCTGTTTCAGCTGAAATGGTCGAGACTCTTGCCTTCGGCACTGCCGGCGCAATTGTCGGAAAATCATCGGCGAAGGAATCTATCGCCGGTTATGATGATTTCTGGTATCAGATCAGAACTGAAAAAGGTGTTCAAGGCTGGGTTTATGGCG
>CALEDQ010000022.1 GCA_937949615.1 uncultured bacterium
CAAGCGAACTGGTGCGAGGGGAGCAAAAGAACACCTTCTGCTAGACCGAAGCATCACGATTTTAAAGACGGCTTCAAACTGTCAGATCCTTCGACGGAGAAGTCGGTCGCCTTCGCCTTACAACAACCATCAATTCGCAATTAAAGCGATTAATCAACCAACCAACCTACGGGAGGCCTGTAAACGGCCACTTCCAATCAGGGAGAGACCGTTTCTCAAGCGAACTGGTGCGAGGGGAGCAAAAGAACACCTTCTGCTAGACCGAAGCATCGCGATTTAAAGACGGCTTTAAACTGCCAGATCCTTCGATGGAGAAGTCGGTCGCCTTCGCTTTACGAAAATGCACTACTTCGCCAATTAACGAGTGAGGATCAACCACCAACCTACGGGAGGCCTGTAAACGGCCAGTTTCAATCAGGTTGAACCTTTTCAATTGAGCGTCGGATCGCTGCCAGACCCCCAATACCACTAATACATTATCTTTGTTAATCAGTGTTTAACCACCAACCTACGGGAGGCCTGTAAACGGCCAATTCTAGTCGGTGTTAGATGTTTCAGGCAACTGTGAAAGAGGGAGAAAAAGGACGATTCTTTGTTGAACAGGGCTGTTAATTGTGGGGGGAATCTGTTACAATTGGCATTCGAGGCTTATAGACAAAAAATATGGATATAAAGATACTTCTGACCTGTATTGCGATTTTTTTTGCGCGCATAATTGATGTCTCGGTGGGCACGGTGCGCATTATCAGCATCGTTCAGGGGCGCATAAAGACGGCTTTTGTGCTTGGCTTCATTGAGGTCAGTATCTGGCTCACCGTAATATCGACGGTAATGGAAAAAATAAAGGAAAGCCCGATAATCGCGGTTTTTTATGCGCTTGGTTATGCCTCTGGTAACGTTGTCGGGATAATGATCGAGAAAAGATTTGCCATTGGCAATGCCCTGCTGAGAATCATTTTCCTTGAAAAAGGGCAGATTGTGGCAGAAGAACTGCGAAGGCTGGGTTACCATGTAATGATCTTCGAGGGCATGGACGGCGACCGAAAAATACAGGAAATCGAACTTCCCTGCCGCCGGCGCGACATCGAAGAACTTGTTTCGATCGCCAGAAGCCACGAAAAAGAAATTTACTTTGTTACCGAATCAATCGGCCTGGCGCCGCGGCTGAAGCTGCCGACCATGCAGCAGGCAACCGGCTGGCGCGGTATTTTTAAACGCAAATAAACCTGGCTCAGGGCTGGCGCACATAGTGCGGCATTTCGGCCGGCAGTTCCAGTGAAAGCTCGACGAGGCCTGCAATTTTGCCGTCTTTATACCATGGCGACTGGTGAATCAGCTTTTTCACGCCGGCCTTTTCAATTGTATAGACGTTCGACTCGCCAGTCTGCAGAAACTGTCGGATCATTGCCGACGAGCGCTCGCCATGGCAATCGAACAGGCTTTTCCCGACAAGGCTTTCGCCGCCATATTTTTCAAAAGTTTTACTGGCGCGCCTGTTCATATAAAGAATCTTCGCATCAAGGTCACAGACAGTAACGGCATAACCGCTGTCGGCAAAATAGTTTTCCATAAAGGCTCCTAAAATGAAAGCGCCGCCAGAACCTGCCTGGCGACGCGAACAATCAATCAGAACTTATAAACGGCGTCGACAATACCGTATTCGATAGATTCATCTGAATCCATCCAGTAGTCGCGATCGAGATCTTTGAGAATGCGGTCTTTCGACTTGCCACAGTTCTTCGCAAGCATCGCGGCAACCGATTCGCGGGTGCGCAGAATCTGGCGGGCCTGAATTTCGAGGTCACTGGCCTGGCCGTAGAGATAATCAACACTCGGCTGGTGAATCATAACTTTGCCGTTGGGGAAAATGTAACGCTTGCCTTTTGCCCCGGCAGAAAGAATCAGCGAGCCCATCGAGGCCGCGAGGCCCATGCATACCGTTTTTACCGGTGACGAAATCAGGTGCATAGTATCGATGATCGCCATACCAGACGAGATAATGCCGCCCGGACTGTTGACAAAAAAGGTGATCTCTTCGCCTGGCTTGGTGGCTTCGAGATAGAGAAGCTTGCTGACCAGGTCTTTGGCGGTATCGTCATCGACAGCGCCCCACAGAAAGATCTGGCGGTTTTCGAGCAGCTTCTGCTCGACCATCTCATTTACCTCTGTGCCCTTTTCCTTTTCTTCGGCCGCAACGGGTTCTTCCTCTTCGTCATCCATTCTTACGATGGGCATTTTGTAGTTGTTTTTCATTGTATCTTTTCTCCAGTAAAAAACGGTTATTACCTTAAAACGTCCTGATTCTATACGTTTTTTACTCAGAGAGCAAGACAGGAAATAAGTAAATGAGTGCATTAAAATATTTCGCCTGCTATACTTTCTACACAATCAATCTGTGAGGTTTTTATGAAAAGAGCCACTCTGCTGATCTGCTCGATTCTTCTTTTTGGAGGCCCAATGAACGCTTCTGCCGCGGAAAAGATCATCAATATTGCGCACCGTGGTGCCAGCGCCTATCTGCCAGAGCACACCCTGCCGGCGAAAGCTCTCGCCTACAATATGGAAGTCGACTACCTCGAACAGGACGTCGTTCTCACCAAAGACGATGTTCCGCTGGTAATTCATGATATTCATCTCGATACCGTCACTGACGTGGCAACCCGTTTTCCTGAGCGGAAACGCGCCGATGGCCGCTTCTACGCAATCGACTTCACTTTTGCCGAGATTAAAACGCTGAAAGTCAATGAAAGAATTGACCTCAAAACCGGCAAAGCGGTTTTCCCAGGCCGTTTCCCGCTCGGAAAATCAGAATTCAGGCTTGCCAGCTTCAACGAAGAAATCGAAATGATTCAGGGGCTCAATCGCTCGACCGGTCGCAACATCGGCATTTACCCGGAAATAAAAGAACCCGCCTGGCATCGCAGCGAGGGTCGCGATATCACCGCAGTCGTTCTGAAAACGCTTGCTGATTATGGCTATAAGTCAGCCGCCGACAATGTTTTTCTGCAGTGCTTTGATTTTGCAGAACTCAAGCGCATCAGAAACGAGCTTGGCTGTCAGCTGCCCCTGATTCAGCTGGTTGAAGATGAAGATAACTTTGATATCGGCGAAGTTGCAAGCTATGCCGATGGCATCGGCCCTTCATTGAAAAGAATCGTCACCGGCGTCGATGCGAACGGCGGGCTCATCGTTTCTGACTTTGTCGAGCAAGCGCACAAAGTTGGCCTGAAAGTTCACCCCTGGACCTTCAGAGCCGATTCACTGCCGCCCGGCATCAGTGGTGAAGCCCTTCTGACCGCCCTTATCGAAAAAGCCGGCGTCGATGGCCTTTTTTCAGATTTTCCCGACATTTCCGGCCGCAAAGTGCGCCTTTTCAACCTGAAAAACCGCGGTCAGAAGTGAAAAAAATCCTTTCTGTCGGCCGGTTTAAGCAGTTTTGTTGACAATAGTAGAATTAAAGCGGCTCTAATTGCCTTGTCTGTGTTTATCCGTGTTCATCTGTGGCCAAAAATAAAGCTGCTCTGAAAAAAACAATTGTATTGACCAGAAAGGCGGCCTGAGAAGCTATTCTCAGGCCGCCTTTGCTTATCTCAGAAATCAAGTCAGGTTTCGGTAATATCGTTGATGCGATAGCCGTATTCTTCGAGCTGCTTTTCTTCTTCAGCGGTCAGCACCTTGATGCGGCCTTCCTTGATGCCGTGAATCTCGACATGGTAATCGCGGTAATAGTTCAAGGCCTCGATGGCCGTCTTGCTGATCATCTGACCAGGCACCAGCAGCGGAATCCCTGGTGGATACGGAGTTACCATACAGGCCGAAACCCGGTCGATGGCATCGCGCAGCGGAATCGACTCACCATCGGAATAAAAGGCAAAGCGCGGCATGAACTTCATCGGCGACAGATCGAGAAAGAAGTCGTTGCGGGCGGCGAATTTCTGGGGTTTGCGGGTGCCGCTCATTTTTTCGATATTTTCGAGGGCGAGGAACAGGCGGTTCAGCTTGCTGTGGGTGGCACCTATGGTAATCAGCACCGTCAGCGTATTGAAAGTCGTTTTTTCAATCTGAATATTGTGCTTTTCGAGCAGATAATGTTCGACTTCCTTGCTTGAAAAGCCGGTTCCGGAAACATCGATCGTCAGCTTGGTCGGGTCGAGCTTGATGCCGTCTCTTTTCACTTCGTCTGAAAGCAGATCGTCAAGATCGAGCACCCTGAACTTGCTGAGGGTGTTGATGCTCTTTTTGAGCATGTCTGAAAGCTCGATACACCGCGAAAGCAGCGAATAGCCTTCCATCACCATCTGCTTGCGCGCCACGTCGAGAGAGGCAATCATCGGGTATTGCGGCGAGGTGCTGGTGTGCATGTTGAAATTTTCCATGAAAAAATCTTCGATATCTTCAAATTCCGGATCGTTAACGTGAATCATAGAAGCCTGACTGAAGGCACTCATGGTCTTATGGGTCGACTGCGTCGCATAATCAGCGCCCGCTTCCATTGCACATGGGAAGAAATGCGGATGGAAACGCGCATAACCATACCAGGCTTCGTCGACGATTACCTTGACATTGCGCTTGTGAGCCTCTTTGACGATGTCAGCGATGTCGTAAATCAGACCATCGTAAGTGCAGTTGGTCAGAATCATCACTTTGAGCTTTTTACCCATCGCAATGGCTTTGTCCATGGTCGAAATGATGCGCTTTTTGGGAACCGGGCCAAAGATGCCGAAGCGGTTATTCACTGATGGCGAGAGATAGACCGGCTCTGCACCTGCGAGAATCGTGCCGTAATGTACTGATTTATGGCAGTTGCGATCGAGAAGTATGGCATCACCCGGCTTCAGAAGCGTCTGCAGCAGTATTTTATTGGCGGTGCTGGTGCCATTGGTCGAGAAAAATGTGTAGCGCGCACTGTAAGCCCTTGCCGCCAGTTCGTGCGCTTCTTTGATTACGCCATTCGGGTGCAGCAGCGAATCAAGCATCGGCACTGAAACTGAAACGTCAGAGCGAAAAAGGTTGGCCCCAAAAAATTCGTAAAAATCACGGGTCCAGATCGAGTTTTTTACTGAATAACCCGATGCGTGGCCGGGAGTATGCCATGAATCTTTCGATTTACGCGAATATTCGAGCAGAGCATCGAAGAATGGTGCCCGGTTCTTGCTGTTGATAACTTCTGAGCGCAGTTTGCGAACGATGTCGTCGTAATCGTGGTCGCCTTTGTAAAAATAGCCGCTCAGATCGCCGCCAGTGTTGAAGTAGGGCAGGTCAGCCGATTTGGTGAACAGAAAGATCGTGACCTCGAAACGGATAACCTTGAATTCCTCAAACAACTCCGCGCCTTTGAGCGTTACCTTACTGCCGAGGTTTGTTTCCTCATTGCTTACAGGAACTTCCCATTCGGTGAGAATGACGTGAATCAGGCCGTCTTCGCGCAACAGTCGGCAGGCCTCTTCGACATTTTTGGCCGTAACAACATTGATGCCGCGTGATGAAAGCTCTCGACTCTCGATTTCAATCGTTTTTACATCCGGGTTTAACAGCAGAACTCGATATTTCATGCATGGTTCCTGTGGGGTATCGTTAAAGACCTGCGCCTCGCAGCCGGCCCGAATTCTATCATGCTTTTAGCTGCGTGCATAGGGGGGTTTTAGAGTTTCCAGTGTACCCAGAATCCTCGCCCGGGTGCCTGGAAAATCTTGGCCTGACCGCCGGCCTGAACGGCAATTTCTGCCAGCTGTCCCGGGTCCAGACGTGGAATGCTGCTTTTGCTGCTGCCTGCTTTTTCCCTGCGAACCTCGTCAATTACCTGCTGCGGTGTACTGATCCCGTAGCCGCCGCCTATCAGAACCTGACCGCCCGGCTTCAGACAACGATTGATATCCGCAAAAGCGGCAGGCAGATCAGCCCAGAAAAACACCGAACCCCGGCTGAAAACTGCGTCAAACGATGCTTCAGCAAAGGGCAGGCGGCAGGCATCAGCCTGAATCAGAAGTGCCTGCGGAGCTCTTGCGGCTGCATTAACCCTCTGCAGCATCGAAAAAGAGGCATCGACTCCGACTAACAGGGCAGGGGAGGCAGCAGCAAACTGCTGCAGCATAAAGCCCGGGCCACAGCCGATTTCTAGAATCCTGCGGCCCGCGATTTGCAGGCCGGTGAAGTCAATAAAATCACGCAGCAGCCATGGATAAACATCCTGAAGGCGTTCTTCCGCATGTTTTTCAAAATGGCCGGCGCTCTCGTTTTTCCAGTCTATCTGATTCATGCTGTCATGATACCTCTGTTTGTGTCACCCATGCAAATTAGTGCCTTATTTGCGCTGGTCTGATTGCAAAATAGCTTGATACTACTCTGCGTGCATGGTAAGGTGTTAACAAATCACAAAAGGGCGTTCGCAATGGTAGAAACATCAGGTCTTCTCAATTTAAAAGAAGTCTCCCAGATTCTTAAAATCAATACCGAAGTTCTGCGCCGCTGGTTGCGCAACGGCAAACTGCCCGGCATCAAGGTCGGCAGTGACTGGCGCGTGAACCCCGCCGATCTGCAGCCATTCCTTGAACCGGTGAGTCAAAAGGGTAAAGGCGTTAAAAACGCTGAAAACTCTCAGAAAATGTGCTTCCGGTTTCCCAAATGGCTTGAATTTTCTGGGCTGCCGCGCCTGCTGAACCAGAAATACGGCCCCGAATGCTGGCCAATTCTTAAAAAAATGATCGAACTCGATTTTGAGCTCGGAAAACCGGCTGATCGAATGATTCCGCTTGACCGTGCCGAAATTGCCGAACGGGTTGGCTATGACGAAAAGGTGGTCGCAGAAATCATTCAGGTGCTGATAAAGGCCGGTTTCATCTCTCTTCACAAAACCGAAAAGGCAACCAGCTTTTCAATCGTCACACCGATCAGAACGCCCAAGCTGATTCTCGATATTCCCTATGAACATGGCGGCATAAAGGGAGCTCCTAGCCCCGCACTGAACAATGCCTGCCTGCGAAGATTTCTTGAATCTGGCGAAAGCAGCTGAAAAGGATAAATTATGCAGACTGAACATGGCGAAAACAAAAATATCGGCTCCACAGGCTTTCCGGGAGTCTTCGAAGTTGTCGCGATTGCTGGTTTTCTCACGGTTGTAGCTTCGACTTTTCTGAACTTTACTCCGGTAGTTGCCCAGACCTGGCGTGCCGGTGGCATTGGCCTGCCGGTAATGCTTTCCTGCGTTGCCGGTGCCATTTTTATGCTGTTCAGAAACTATTTTGCCGGCTTCTTTGTCGCTGTTTTTTCGGGCTTTTTTCTGACCCATGAAATCATTATTATTTATGATAACAAGGCGGTCGAACTTGGCCGTGAACTCGGCCCCGATGGCTGGTTCAGACTGGTTTTCGATGTTTATCGCGATGCTTTTGCCTTCAATACCGGTGCATTCTGGGCGCTTGTCGGGGTTCTGCTGGCGATGACCGGCGTCTGTATCGGCTGGGTTTTGAATATCATCAGAATGAATAACGAAGCCGTTCAGCTTTCGCAGCTGGCTGCAGGTGCAGATAAGCCCGCCGGTGATGTAATTGTTGCTGCGTCGGCTGTCGAAGAAAACGGTTCAGCCGCGGATGTGGAAGATGATGAAGCCGACTGGTCAGACGAAGACTCCGATGCGTCCGCTGACGCCTCTGAAGAGGATGAGGTTGATAACGACGTCGATACCAGAGCATGAAAAACTTCAAGACCGGCATTGTAACCCTTCGCTCTTTTCTGCACGACCAGGAACGAGGCCGCAGCGCCGCCAGTCGTTTTGTCAGTGCTTGGCAGCAGCTGTTCTCCTGTCATGAAATCACTGATCTTCAGACCGAAGAATTCGATTTTCTTATAGTTCTGGTGCTGACTGGCGGCACCGAAAGCCAGTTCTTAAAAATTCTGCCGCAGATCAGGGCCTGTGGCAAGCCGTTCATGCTTGCCGCAACCGAGTCTGACAATTCACTGCCCGCATCGATAGAAATCCTCACCTGGCTGAATGCTCATTTTCCAGGCTCTGGCGCGAGAATTATTCATGGCAGCCCCGAAGAAACCGCCAGACAGCTTAAAGAAGAAATATTTCTGCACCAGATCTCTTTTGAACTGAGAAACAAGGTTGCCGGTATCATCGGTGAACCCTCTGAGTGGCTGATTGCAAGCATGCCGGAGCTTGCGACCCTCGAACACCGCCTCGGCCTGAAATTCGTTTCCATACCGATGCAGCAGTTTCATAAATACGTCGACAAGGGCGAATCATCGGCACTTTCAGACTTTGCCAAGGCATTTTACCGCAACAGCGAAAAGGGACGAACCTCTGAACTGGCGAGGGCGGCCAGCATCTATGGCGGACTGATGCGCGTGATCAAGGCTAACAGGCTCGATGCCCTGACTTTGCGCTGTTTTGATATTCTTGCCAGCGATCAGACCACCGGTTGCCTGGCGCTTGCCAAGCTTAACGACGACGGCATTCCGGCGGCATGTGAGGGTGATGTGCCCGCGATGCTTACGATGATGGTGGCGCGCGCCGTTTCAGGCAAGGCCAGTTTCATGGCCAACCCGTCGCAGATTCAGCCGGATATGGTAACCTTTGCGCACTGCACCTGCCCACCGACGATTCTGAGCAGCTTCTCGCTCGATACTCACTTTGAATCGGGCAAGGGGCTTGCTGTTGCCGGTCTGTTTGCCGAGGGTGAATTCACCATCTGCAAAATCGACTTCAGCGGCGGACAGTATGCCCTAGCAACCGGCCGAAGTCGGCCGATAAGCCTTTCACACAGCCTCTGCCGCACTCAGATAAGACTGCAGATCGAGCGGGCCGCCGACTACTTTTTTGCCGCACCGCTTGGCAACCATCACATCATTATGCCTGGCAACCATTTTCAGATTCTCAGGCGCTGGTGTGAAATGATGCAGCTTAAGCCGGTCTGGCAGTAAAAACCATACCCCCGAAAAAATGGTTTCCGGGGGTATGGGAGACGATTGAACGCTTTTAAAAACGGCTTACTGCGGGTCGTGAGCCAGTAAGCGGCGTTGTGAGCGGTAGTATTTGAAGGGTGAATAGTAATAGAGATTGGCTATGCCAGACATGTAGATGCAGGCATACCTTTCAACCAGCGTCGCAAAGCGCGAAATTTCGTTGCCGGCGCGCATGACCTCGCCCCAGTAAGTGTTGAAACCCTTCTGGCTGGCAAAAATCAGGTCTCTGATCTCGTCGTCGAGTTTGATCAGGCGTTCTTTAACTTCCTCGTATTTCTTTCTACCGGCTTCAGAGCGGTCCTGTTCCTTCAGAAAGATCTTTTCTCTGAATTCCAGAGAAATATCTTCGAGCTCTTCTTTTTCGGCCATCTTTTCGGCAATCTGCTGATGAATACTTCTGGTCTCTTCAAGAACCGGAACCTCTTCCGCCAGCTCCTGCACTACGAGGCCGGTGCGCCAGCCGATCGTTTCTTTCAGGGTGACGACGTCACCGAGAATATGGTCGCCGAGGTAAAGTATTTCTGATGGGTTCAGGTTGAGATGCTTTTCAAGAATAGTGGCGTTGCCGCCCTGGTAAATACCGTTCCATTCGATCGAGCCATAGAAGTTTGAAAGCAGGCCGGTTTTGGGGTCAACCTTGAGGTAGCGGTTTCTGGCGGTAAAAAAATCTGGCTTGTTGGCCGAAACGATTACCAGATCGAACAGTTTCTGCCAGGGCTTGTCAAGATACGGGCCGAAGCAGTATTCCATGACTTTGCGGCTGTATTCATAATCAGAGTTGGTGATCAGCGCCAGTTTTTTTCCGAAACGCTTGAATTTAAGAAGCGCGTCAACGATACGTTTGTCCTGAATCAGGTATTTGGCAGGATTATTGACGACATCGCCCTTGAGTTCTTCTTCCTGGTGGGCGTCGTTGAGGCATTTTCTCACTTCGGTGAACAGTTTGCGGTAGTTCACTTTGCTGTTGCGTTCGTCGTAATAATCGACGAGCTGGGCATACATCCAGCCTTCGGCCTGAGAAAACAGCGTGTGCACAATATAGTAGCGTGAATCTGTCAGATCGATGCTGTAGGGGCCGAATTTTTCTTTCTGATCTTCGAATGAATAGAATTTTGAACCATGTGAAGCGATTCTGACGAAACCGTAGCGGTTAACTTTGAGAAAGTCGCCATTTTCGGTATCTATAACCAGACCGCGGATGATGAAATCTTTGTTGAATTCAAATTTTCTGATTTCCTCGGGGTAGCTGTATTCTTTGATGAGCTTTTCCTTGAGGATCTCATAGGCCTTGGCTTCAAAGGCCGGAACGTTGTAGGTAACGATCGTGTAGTCCATATCGAAGCCAAGCAGCTTGATTGTGTTCATGTTGAGAGTGCGGTTTACAAAAATCTTGTTTTGACAGGAAATTTCTTTTTCGTTCATTTTTCTTTCACCTTGTTTGTTTTGCGGCAAAATCATACCACAAAACCCGACCATAGTTAAGAAGGTACGGCATTGCAAAAAATTCTGGCCTGTGATAATTTTCCAGTATGAAAAAAATCAGCTTTGCTTCTTTGCCAAAAAATCTTGTAACTTCCACACCCAGTCGGCATACGGCCGGTCCTGAAGGCCTTGTTAAACTGCATAAACAGTGGTCTGAAAACTTTCGGGCCAAGACCAGAGCCCGCCGTATAACTTTTTCGACCGGTGCGCGAACCAGTAAAATTGATGGCCTGAAAGATTTTCGCATTAAATTTGTGCTGTCGAAAACATTCTAAATTTTCAGGCAGCCTTCAATCAGCCATAAAAAAAGCCCCTGCAGTGCAGGGGCTTTTACTTTGAACTTTGTTTTGTCAGGCCATTTCGACTTTGATGTCGTTCGAGAAGATAAACAGGTCGCCGTCGACGACCAGAGCTTCAAGTTTCGATCTGATATCGAGCGGATGTCCTGAGAAGAGAGCCAGGTCGCCATCATAACCTTTTTTGATTTTGCCGATGCGTTCGTCGACACCGAGAATTTTGGCCGGTATTTCAGTGATTGCAGCGAGAGCCCGGCGTTCATCGAGACCATACTGCATAGCCATGGCGGCGGCAACACGCAGGGTTTCGATCGGCAGGCCCGGATAATCACAGGTCAGAGCAACATCGACGCCGGCATCCATAAGAATGATCGCGCTTTCGAAGGTTTTTTCGTTCAATTCTTCGCGGAAGCGCGGCAGCAGGGTTGGCCCGAGCACGACCGGAATCTTTTTCTCCACCAGAATCGGTGCCAGCAGATGAGCTTCGGTGCCATGCTCGATTACCAGTTTGAGTTTGAATTCTTCGGCGATTCTGATGGCTGCCATGATGTCTTCAGCGCGATGGGCGCAGGCGCGCATCGGCACTTCGCCTCTGATAAGAGGAATCAGGGCTTCCATGTCGATTTCGCGGTCTTTGACAACCTTCTTGCTCTGTTTGGCAGCATAGTAATCCTGGGCTTTCATCAGCGTTTCTCTGATAACAGCCGTCAGACCCATGCGTGTCGAATGCGGCTTTTCGGTCATTCTGGCATTGGCTTTGGGAACCTCGCCGAACGACATCAGCACGCCGGCCTGTTCAACGATCAGGCCAACATCGGCCGAGTTGCCGTTAGTCTTGAGAATCGAGCAGATCCCGGCGATTGGCAGTTCGGAAGCGGGGCAGACCATGCAGGTGGTAATGCCGGCACGGCGGGCGTCTTCCATGGCGCGGTCGCGCATCTTGATGCCGTCGAGAGGGCGAAGATGCGGCGTGATTTCGGCCCATGACTCGGCCACGTCGTTCATCGGCGAGCTGCTTTCGAACAGACCGAGATGGCTGTGAGCGTCGATCAGACCGGGAACCAGATATTTCTGGTTACATTCAATCGATTTTTCAACGTTCTTATGTATGCTTGAGCCGACCATGTTGATTTTTCCCTTTTCGACGAGCACTTTCTGCCCGGGGAAAAACTTGCCGCTCATGATAATGCGAACGTTATTGAAGATTATTGACATTTAGAGCCTCTTTCCTTAGAGGGTACGGCGTTGAATGCTCAGATAACTTTGTTGCCGTCGACAAATACGGCTTCGGTTTTCGATCTGGTATCCAGCGGGTGACCATCCCAGACTACGACGTCTGCATCGTAGCCGACTTCAAGTTTGCCCAGGCGCTTGTCGAGACCCAGTATGATGGCCGGGTTCTCGGTGATCGCCTTGATGGCACGCTCTTCGTCAAGACCATGGCGAACGCACATGGAAGCGGCGACGCTGAGGCTTTCAATCGGCATGACCGGGTGGTCGGTGGTGAGGGCGACGACGCAGCCTTCATCCATGAGAATGCCGACGGTATCAAAAGTCTTGTTTTTCAGTTCGGCTTTGGAACGGCTTGAAAGGGTCGGGCCAACAACGGCGCGGGCTTTCCATTTGCCGAGTTCCTTGGCGATCAGATGCCCTTCGGTGCAGTGATCGAATACCAGGTCAAGATTGAATTCCTGGGCGATGCGGTAGGCGGTGATGATGTCATCAGCCTGGTGCGCATGGGCGCGGGCCTGAATCTTGCCTTCGATCAGCGGAATAAGGGCTTCGAGGCGAATTTCGCGTTCTTTGAATTCTTTGGTTTTTTTGCGCTTGAGGTAATCCTGGGCTTTCATCAGCCATTCGCGGATAACGGCAGCGGTACCCATGCGGGTGCTGGGGAATTTTTTCTGTTCGCCGTAAGTGCGCTTCGGGTTTTCGCCGAATGCGAATTTCATACCGGAGCTTTCTTTAATAACGGCTTCTTCAGCTATATTGCCAACCATTTTGACGATACAGCACTGGCCGCCGATGGGATTGGCTGAACCTGGGGTAATCATCGCAGTGGTTACGCCGCCGGTCAGAGCGTCTTTAAAAGCGCGGTCACGCATTTTGAGTGCGTCAAAAGCTCTTACGTGCGGGGTGGCCAGACCGTATGATTCGTTAAAATCTGCGTCATACCAGCCGACGCCTTCTTCTTCAAGGCTGATGTGGGTGTGAGCATCGATGAAACCGGGAAGAATGTATTTATCGGTACAGTCGATGGTTTTGCCGGCTACTTCCGGTTTTTTCTTGGTGGCCGGAACAGCTTTGCCTTTTTTTGCCTTGGCAGAGGCAAGTACTATTTCGGTGATCTTGCCTTTTTCGATAACCAGCTTGTCAAGTTCCTGAAATTTTCCCTGGTAAAAAACATTACCCTTTTCTAGAACGGTTTTCATGATGCTCCCCTTTCCTGGGTTACAAATTGGCTTTTAATCAATGCCTTAAATGCACGAGGAGAACGTTTCGTCAGCTCTCTCCACTCCTCTTTAAATCGCCAGATTATACTACTTTCTCTGACCATTTTTCAAGTTTTTTATTTCGCCGCTGTGCGCATGGCGGGGTTTATCGACAAAAAAGCCATATTCCGGGCGTTTCGGGCTCTTGACACTACCCGCTGCGGTGTCTATAATCAGGCAAAGGTAATTAAATGAAGAAGAATTTTATATTACTGGCAACCGCTCTGGTTGTTTTAACCGCAACCGGCTGCGAAAAAAAGACGGTTCCCGAAGCCGTTCCTTCAACCGACCCCAGGGCCGGCATGATTTCGATGGCACCAGTACAGCAGGGTACCGTTGAATCAACGGGAAATCACGCTTCTTCCAGCCAGCGACTGTCGCCGCTTGAACTCACCCAGAAAGAATACCTCGATGCTTATAACGAGTATGTGCGTCTGCTGAGAGAAAGCGGGCCACAAACCATTGATACTCTTCAGGCCCTCGCTATTTACCAGAAAAAATACCAGATTTATCAGATGCTTCTCAAAGCCGGCAGTCAAACCGACAAGACTGAAAAAGCGCCCTGATATTTTTTTATCCAGTCCGGGCAATACGGCCTGCATTATTTTATAAATCAGTTTCGGCAGGTCAGGCGATTGCCGAGCGACGTGAGATTCCCTGAGCAGCACCTGTCACTGACTGTATATTGGCTGCAACGCTTTTTTTACCCGGATCAGAATTTTTCAGTCAACTGATTGATTCTGTAGACGGCGGCGAACATGACGAGCCCGGCGGCAAGCTGTATACCTGAGACGGGCCGGTTGAAACTCAGCCACATGATAACCACCGATGATACCGGAAAAAACAGTTCGAGAATCGATGCCAGCGAGGCTCTGACCCATTTGAGGCCGGCATAAAAAAAGCTGGTTGCCAGAACCCCCGAAATGACTGCCATGTAGACGATACTGCCGATCAGCGGTTGCGGACCTGAAACCACCGAATCGACCAGTAGACTTTTATGGGTGAAAAGAGCCAGGGTGGAAGTAAAAATGGCACCGATAAAAAAGCGGCCGGCCAGAACAAAGCTTTGATCGTAACGCTGCAGCAGCATTTTGCCCCAGATAGTGCCGCTTCCCCAGAAGAAAGCTGCGGCAACCGCAAAGGCAGCACCTCTTGCCAGCTCTTTTCCTTCACCAGACAACGGGTTGGTAAGGCCAAACGAGACAAAATATGAGCTGACAATTGCAATCAGAGCCCAGCCGATGAAGTGGCGGCTGATTTTTTCGCGCAGTAGAATGGCTCCAAGCATGATGGTCATGACCGGCTGCAGTTTCTGCAAAAGAACCGCCAGGGCCGGGTTGATGTAATGGAATGCCTCGGTGAAGCAGAGAACGCCACCGGCAGAAGCGCCAACTCCGACGCCAAGAAAAAGCAGCAGATCGCGCAGGCTGATTTTCGAAAAATAGTGGCGTTTCAGCAGCAGAACCGGCAGGGTGAGGCCGGCGTTGATCAGATGTTCCCAGGCGATCAGTACCACTACGGGCAGAGTTTTGATTACCGGGTTGCGGAAATAAAGATCGGTACTGCGCAGAATTCCGCAGAGAGCTACCAGCAGCGCTGCAAGTCGTGGGTTCATGTCAGCAGGTTCTCAGAAGCAAGGGTCGAACGGTTTTTGCCATTGCCCTTGCTTGCATACAGTGCCTTGTCGGCAACCTTGATCAGGGTTTCGCGGTCATGACTGTGCACGGGGTAAGATGCGACGCCAATGCTGACGGTTATGCGCAGATCGCCGCTGCTGTGGGGCACGACAATGCTGGCAATCCTTTCGCGCAGACGTTCGGCAGTGTGATATGCTTCTTCGGGCCGTGTTTCTGGAAGAATAACCGACATTTCTTCGCCACCATAGCGGCACGGAATATCGATACCGGTACGCACGGTTTCTCTGATGCTCTGGGCAACTTTCTGAATTACCGTGTCGCCAACCTGATGCCCGTATGTGTCATTGAATTTTTTAAAATTATCGATGTCGATCATGATCAGACTCAGTGTGAGACCGTAGCGGCGGGCGCGCAGCAGTTCCTCAGAGAGGCGGGCCTGAAAATACCTGTGCACGAACAGGCGGGTCATGCCGTCAGTGATCGATAATTCATAAAGTTTGTTGTTTTCGATGGTTACTGCCGCCTGTGAGGCGATCAGATTGAGCAGCGACAGATCGCTGTCTTTGAATTCACTGCCGCTGCGCTTGTTAACGATATTGATGACACCGATCGTGCCTTCTTTGAACTTGAGCGGGGCGCAGATCAGGCTCTTGATATCTTCGACCGGCATGAGACTGCCGAAATTTTTGAAGCGGGTGTCTTTGAAGCCATCATTACAGATGATGCCGGTGCCTTCGAGAGCGACCTGGCCGCAGATGCCGTGCCCAAGCCGTACCGGTGTGCCGGAAAAGACGCGGTAGCGGCCGCCCGATGCCACTTTGACTACCAGTTCGTCAGTCTGGTCGTCGAGCAGCATGATCGAGCCGCGTTCTGCTTCGAGAACTTCGATTGCATGTGTAAGCACGAATTTAAGTAGCTCTTCAGAATCAGAAAAGTAGTTTACTGCATTGCTGATGGCGAAAAGAGTGTTCAGTTCGCTCATGCGCCTTTCTTTGAGCTCTTTTTCAAGACGAATGCTGGTGATCATCTCTCGGAAATTGCGGCTGAGCAGGCCGATTTCGTCATTGCGGTCAATGGCCGGCGCCGGGGTGAGGTCGCCGGTGGCTACACGAGATGAGCTGGCGGCGAGTATATCAATTGGGCTGGCAATGTGCCATGAGAGTATCGAGCCGGTAACCAGAGCAAGCACCAGGCCAAGAAGCCCGAAAATTATAAAGTCGCGGCGCATGCTTTTCCCGAGAATCAGGTATTCTGAATCGGGCAGGGCAATTTCGAGCTTGATTGATTCTGAAATCCTGCCTTGCAGAGCTTCTTCACGCACAAAAACATGCGATTTGCCGAGAATCTCGGTTCTGCCATAGGTGACGTCGGGGTCTTCTGTCGATCTGCCGGTTTTTCGCCTTGAATAGAGATCCATCTGGCTGGTTAAAATGCGTTTGCCGGCATAAAGCAGTGTGAATTCGGCACCGGTAAGACGCTTGAGCTTATCGGCGAAGTCTTTGGGCATTTTCTGGGCAAAGAGAACATGCTTGGGTTCGTCGGTCTTCAGTTTGGTGATCATTGCCGCTGCAAAAATCCAGGGCTCATCTTCGATGACGTAAATGTTCACATTCAATGGCGAATGGCACATGGCCGGAACGATATTAGCCAGGGCACCGACCGGCGACGGACCCTCATCGATCAATATGCGGCTGCGGTTTTCGATGATGGCTATGTAGTCGAGGCCCGATCTGATAAGTTCATACTGCATCAGCGGCACCGTTGAAGAGGCGGTGAAGCCCATGCCGGCGAGGGTGTAAAAGTCGAAGTCCGCGACGGTTTTTGCCCTGATTTTGAGAGAATCGAGCTGATCTTCGAGGCTTTCGCGAAACAGTGAAGCGGCATAATTCAGACTGCGTTTAAAATCCTGGCTGGCAACAAGAGAAATGCGGTCGAGAGTTACTGCCATCAGAATTGCCAGCGGCAATACCAGAATCAGTGCAAACAACAGCAGTATTTTAAACTTCAGTTTTCGACTGCGAAAAAAATCAATAAAGGGCACGTCTGATTTCTACCTGTCCGTTTCTTCGTCTAAGGCCGTTGATAAATGCACGCCTTATGTCATTGAAAACCTTGCGTGATGAGGCTCCGGAAAAATCATAGTAGCCGGAAACCCGCGATGGAAGGTTTTCGGTAATTGCAACCCTGTAAATATTATCGGCAGCAAAGTTACCGTTCCATGGGAAAATTTTGCTGTCACCATTGTCGGATTTTTCTATTGAAAAACCCGCAAAGGCCAGTGGAACGCCCTCTGACGCGAGCGACCAGCGCAGAATTTTTTCGACATTGGCCCCATCGATTTCGATGACCCTGACGCCTTCTGAAGTGGTAAAGTCTGAAATAACGCGCGCCGGGGTAATTTCGCTGAGCGGTTCGCGGGTGCGCGTAAGCGTTTCGACCGGAATAAAGCAGAAGTCGGCAGCAGTTTCAAGTCTGATAACTTCTGCAAGCAGGCGGCAATACTCTGAATCGATTGTGGAATCATGACTCAGAGGGGTGCTGAGACTCGCAAGCACGTAAGACAGGGCCTGAATGCGCAGGGTTTCGTCAACCTCTTCGAAGTCCTGAAATCTTTTTTCGGCGGCCGGGGCAAGCTCCGGCTGTCGGCGCAGATATCTTTCGAGATTTTCTCTGATCAGGCCTTTGACCTTGGCGTCTCTGCCCTGGGCGAGCTCAGGCCAGTCATAGTCGTTGGCATACATGAAATCGTTGATTGCAACCGTGTAGGTTGAATTGAATTCGAGCGGCTGATTGTTGACGTCGATCTGAATGATTCTGAACCCGGGCGGGTTGGAACTCGAGAATGTGCAGTTCAGCCCGGAAGCCTGCAGAAATCCGGTTTTGCCGGAAAGACTTTCTTCGATAAGGTTTTCGAGCTGCCAGCCGCTGAGCTCGACTGCCACCAGATTGTTTTCGAAGGGCAGAATATCGTAGAGATGACGGAGGGTGACAGGACCTTCGCTGAGAGAAGTCTTTATGCCGCCGGAATTGGCGAGCGCCACCTGGGTGCCTGCGGTTTCGCGCATACAGTCGGCAATCAGATTGCCGATCGAAGATTCTTCAGTGTAGGAATAGCTGAAATTGCCGGTGCATTTGGTGATGACCTCATCGAGCAGGCTGTCGATTTTAGCTTCGACGCGGCTGATTTCGGTGGCCAGCTCAGCGTCTGGCTGATATTTAGTGGCATCGACCGGAAAAATTCTCTGAAAGCCTCTGGCGATATCCCATTTGCCGCCGACAAAAGAGACCTTGACCATACCGACGCCGGCGCCGCGCCCGGGTGCTGTCTGGCAGATCATTGGTTTGCCGCTTACTACCGAACCCGGCCCGATCAGGTCGCCGATAATGATGTCGACGTCAGGGAAAATCTCGGCCGGGTTTTCGAGGCCGCCCAGTTCGGGGTGGTGCGAGATCAGAACTATCACTTCGGCGCCTTTTTCGCGCAGCAGTGCCGCCGCTTTTTGAACCGAAGTTTTCATGTCGGTGATTTCAAGGTTGACGATGTTGTCCTGGCGGGTGTTGCGGGCGAGTTGACCGTGACCGAGACCAATCAGGCCAACCTTGATGCCGCCCTTGTCGATCAGCATGCTGCCTTTGAAAGTTTCGCCGACCGGGCTGGTTACATCACGGTAATTGCAGGCAAGCATCGGAACATTATTACTGCTGACAAATTTTTTCAGGGCTTCAAAGCCGTATTCGAATTCCATGTTGCCAATGGTCATGGCATCATAGCCGGCTTTGCCCATGAGCCTGAGCGGCACTTCACCCATGGTGAGCGAGGCTTCTGCGGTTCCGAACAGGGCATCACCGGTGTCGAGCAGCAGAACCTGCGCCGGGTTGAAATTGAAGGCTTTCGACGTGTCGTTGATAAAGCCTTTGATAAAGGCCAGCCCGCCGACCTGATCATACTGACGGTCGAGAACCGTTCCGGAAAAGGGTTTTATCTGACCACGCAAATTAGAAGTGTAGAAAATAACCAGATTACGACTGGGAATTTTCATGTAATCGTAAGCGATCATGCCGGCCAGCATGCAGATCAGTAAAAGCGCAAGAACGGCCAGGTTTCTTACCACTTCGGGTTTTCTCCTGAAAGAAGCACGGTGAACTTCGGATTAGTGTATCAGCTTAACAGAGAATCTGAGCCCGTGTCAACCGCCGTAACCTGATTATGATAGAGAGGACTGCAGGTCGCGATATATTCTGTATGGTGAAATATTTCACAGACATGCAGATTTTAATCTGGAAGCTTTGATCCGGGGTGTTATCAATGCGATTTCAGTCTCTGGTTTATCCGACATCAAAGTAGAAATGGCGAAAAAACCATAAGGGGCTTATCTGGTTAATTGCCAGCTTTCAAGCAGCTCGGGTTTGATTTCTTCAAGAAAACGCGACGGGCGCGCCAGCAGACTGCCCGATGCAGGGTCCCACAGCTGGCCGGGGTAGGAAATCGCCAGATTATCGGCAGCCCGGGTCATGGCGACATACATCAACCGGCGCTCTTCCTCGATATCAGCCTGCGAGCGCAGGGCATTGAAAGATGGAAACCGCCCTTCAAGCGTCGAAATGATAAAAACCGAATGCCATTCGAGCCCCTTGGCGCTGTGAATCGTTGACAGCACCAGATTTTCGTCTTCGTCGAGTTCGGCCGCCATGGCTTCATCTGCGGCATCCTTCGGCGGTTCGAGCGCCAGATCGGCAAGAAATTCAACCAGGCTGGTGAATTTGCCGGCGATGATGGCCAGCTGGTCGATATCCTTTATCCGGCGAGGGTAGTCATCAAATCTGAGCTTGAGAATCGGCAGATAATAGTCGGTCACGATTTCGAGCAGTCGCAGAGGTGGAACCGGACCGAGCCTGACCGCAGACTGCAGCATCGCTGAAAGTTTTTTCAGGCCTTCGGTCGCCCGTGCTCTGGTCTTGAATTCGCTCAGGTCAAATGGGTTTTCGCGATTGCGCAGGTAGTTGAAAATATCGGTGGCCGAGTGGGTGCCGACGCCCTCGATCAACAGCAGCACGCGCAGCCACGAGACCTGATCGGCGGGGTTCTGTATGACCCGCAGGTGAGCAATAATGTCTTTCAGGTGCCCCGCCTCAAGAAACTTGAAACCGCCCCATTTGACATAGGGTATGTTGCGCCGCTTCAGCTCGAGTTCGAGCTGGTAGGCGTGAAAACTCGATCTGAACAGCACTGCCATGTCGTTGAGTCTGATTCCCTGTTCTCTGAGCTCAAGAATGCGGGCGGCGACAAACATGGCCTGTTCCTGCTCGTCTTCGCATTTAACCCGGGCCGGCAGTTCGCCCCCGGCTCTTTCGGTAAACAGGTGCTTTTTAAAGCCTTCGCCGGCGCTTTCCATCAGACTGTTGGCCGCGTCGAGAATGGCGGCAGTGCTGCGATAATTGCGTTCGAGCCTGATCACCCGGCAGCCGGCAAAGCTTTCGGGAAAATTGATGATATTACTGACGCGCGCGCCCCTGAACGAATAAATGCTCTGCGCATCGTCACCGACCACCATGATGTTGTTCTTTTCACCGCCGAGCAGCAGGGTTATGCGTGCCTGCACTCCGTTGGTGTCCTGGTATTCGTCAGCCATGATGTATTTGAACTGGCCGGTGATGCGGGCGCGTCCTTCGGGACTTTCTTTCAGCAGCTTGTGTAGATAAGTTAGCAGGTCGTCGTAGTCGAGAAGCAGATTTTTGAGTTTGTAGGCCGAAAAAGCCTGATGCAGAGCCTCGATGTCGCTGCTCAGTTCGGCGAACTGGCTGTAGAACTCGCCCACGACTTCGGAAACAAGCTTTTCAAGATTGCCGGCCTTCGAAAATATCTGCGCCAGCGTTGCCTTGTTCGGAAACCGGACCTCTTTGCGGTTGAAGCCCATTTCGCTGCGCAGCAGATTGATGATATCAGCTGAATCAGATTCATCGAGAATCGAGAAACCCGCATTGATACCTATGTAATGCCCGTATTTGCGCAGCATGACCGACGCGAAACTGTGGTAAGTGCCGCCGGCCACCGCCCGGCCTTCTGGACCGACCAGAGCAGCGACCCGCTCGAGCATGTTCCTTGCCGCTTTGCGCGTAAAGGTGAGCAGAAGAATGCTCGACGGCGCAATGCCGCTCTCAATCATTCTCGCAACCCGGTAAATCAGCGTGCGGGTTTTGCCGGAACCGGCGCCGGCGATGCAGAGAACCGGACCATTGAACTCTTTTACCGCCTCAAGCTGCTGCGGATTAAGTTCTTTTTCATAATTGAGGCGGAAATTATGGCTGGAAACGGCCGTCTGGCCAAGGCTGAAGGTTCTGGTCATTGCCGGGTGTTTTCGTCGATCCAGGTAAGATAACTGGCATTGCCATAAATGATGGGCATGGCGATGAATTCATATACCTCATATGGATGCAGTTCGCGCATGCGGCGGTCGAGCGCTTCGAGCCGGTCGACTCTGGTTTTGATAATCATCAGCGCTTCAGAAGCTGAATCGGCCTGGCCTTTCCAGAAGAAAAACGAGTTGTGCCCTTCCGAGACGCTGGCGCAGGCACAGAGTTTTTCTTCGACAAGTTTGGCGGCGGCCTCTCTGGCGAGCCCACTGTCTGGGAAAGTAACGAAGACGGTGCAGTATGAATGCATGATTACTCCTGTTTTTGAGAGTTTAGCCGCCCCGACCGGAAAAGGCAAGTTGACTAAACCGCTGCCGTGTTTTTGCCGATAACTTGATTAAGATCGAAATTATGGAGCAGAAAACATGACCACATTACCATTGTTCCTGGCAACAGTTTTCAGTATTTTTCTTTCTCTTGAGCTGACTGCCGACCAGTAAAAACCGATAAGCAGAACAATTAACAGCAGAAAAGACCGCCGCCGCCTGCGGCGGTTTTTACTTCAGTTCGGTTCCGGGGTAGTAAAACTGCAAAATCTGGTCGTATTTGATGCTTTTCTTGGCTAGGCCGTCGGCGCCGTAGAGGCACAGACCAACGCCGTCGCCGCTTCCCATGCCCCGAAAAATGATGGTTCGTTTGAGAACATCCATGTTGAATTTCATGCTTTTGACACTGTTGGGGCCAAAATGGCTCTGCAGTTTCTCCAAAAAGTCGATGCCCGAAACAGTCTTTGGTTTGCGGCCGCGCAGCAGCACCTGAAAAATCCGGCCGTTTGCATCGATTTTTTCTGGTTCCCAGCTTGCGTAAATGCGGTCAGCGCCGGCAGCGTATGCCACCGAAAGGAAATCAAGAATGTCAAACTTCTGCAGCTCGATTGTCCAGTGAAAACCAGGGCTGTGAAAGCAGTTCTCTGAACCCTTGTTTTCGAAAATGTCGTCATGTGCCGGATGATATGGCTCGTTATCGACACCATAGATGTCTTTGGCCGAAGAAATACGACCGCCACAGGTGTGATGAAACCTTGGCATTATGATTTTGCCTTTGTAGGTCAGCGACAGGTTTCCGGTCATGGTGGTCAGAATATCGACGAGCTCGCGATTGTAGCCGCAGCCTGAAAATGGCAGGCAGTGGTCGGTGTCGCAGACATCATAGTCGGTGTCGGGGTGGGCCGCATTTTCCTTAAGGTGTCTGAGCCTGGTTCTTACAACTATTACCATCGCTTTGATCACCTCGGGCTCATTCGAAAACAACATCTTTGAAACGCACGAAACTATGAATTGATGCATTCCAACGGTGTTTACAATAGTCATTGAATTGCCGTTATTGCTGATTTCGACCTTTCCCTGAAGTATGGTTGGGGGATGCCCGGGAATCTCTAAGCTGAGAAGGTCACCGCCTTCAATAACGATGGTCTTGTAGCCCTTGTCGAGGTCTTTTTCTGTCGAAAGCCTTGCGACAATGCCTTTTGGAACAAGCATCAGCGAAGCATCTTCGCCTTCGACAAGAAGTTCGCTGACGGTCGCAATCGGTGTCGTTGCTGAGGCCAGAACAGTTCCGATGTCCTTCGGTGACTGGCTGCCCGGCTGAAAAGTCAGTCGCCAGTTGCCACTGAAGCTTTGAACTCTGGTTGTAGTAAAAATCTCTGAAGTTTCGATTCCGACTCTTATGGTGTCACTTGCTGATTTTGCTGTGTCACCAGCGGGTTTCGATCTTCCCTGGGCTGACAATGGCAGTGCCAGCCCGAAAAAAATGGCAATTACAATGGCTGCGCGGCAAAAACTTTTCATGATCTCTTCTAAACTCCGGTTTTTATCTTTTTTAATATTTTAACAATAAATAATGGGATATGCAGAAAGTTTCTGACAATTCTGCGGGCCATGACGAACCCCTGAAGAGTTTTTACAAGCCGGGGGCTCCAGCGGACATACAATGAATTGAGCATTCTGCCAGGGCGGTTGCCGATAAGAAACTCACGCCTGAACCAGCGAAATTCTTCTATTGTCGCCGGTTCGCCGGCAAAGGCATACGAGGCGATAAAACAAAGTGAGCTCGACCCGGCATTGTCGAATGAGGTCACAAATCTTGGGTTCAGAACATAAATCATGGCCTTGGCCTTGAACGCTTCTTCTTCTTCGCCCAGATATTTCAGAGCCGTATAATACTTGTCGAGCAGGTCGAGATTTTCAGGGTTCAAAGCCAGAGCCCGCTGCAGGCTGATACGCGCTTTCTTGAAATGTTCGTGCCCGAGACTGGGCCCGAACGCAATCGCTTTGTTGAGATAAAAATCGGCGGCTTTGATCAGCAGTTTGTATTTAAGCTCGTTGAGGTCATTGCGGGCATCTTTGAATTCAAAAAGATGTGTGTTTTCGCGCTCGGCTTCGAACATGACCTTTTCGACATCTTTGAATCGCCTGAGCTCGGCCAGAGAACGGGCTTTGAGCAGCAGCATCGGCACGTTGGTTCTATGCGAAAGATGCAGACGGTCTATTTCCCTGATGACCTCGTCGAATTTTTTCTGCGCAAACAGGCCTTTGATCTCGTTGATCGAGTTTTCCTCGACATCGATTTCTCTCTGCAGTCTGGCAGCAGGAGAGAGTTCCTGCTCCTCTTCGTGCATTGGAAACTCAAGGCGGCGCAGGTCGGGTCTGCGCGCTTCGATAGCCGCTTCGACTTCGGCAAGCTTTTCCTTTTCACCGAGAAAGGCAAAACAGCTTTTCAGGCCACTCAGCGCCACCAGATTCGAAGGTTGAATCTGGTTGGCTTTTTCGAACGCAGTAAGTGCCTTCAGAGTAATGCCTGTCAGAATCTTTTCATTTTCGCCCCGCATTTTCTCACGCGATAGGGAGTCTGAGCGGCGCAGGCTGTCTTCAAGACGATTGCTGGTGTCTTCTCGTTCAAAAAGAAAGTTGTTGCCCTGCAGAACCAGATGGTCGACATAGAGCTTGCCGGCGCTTTCCTTGAGCGTCTGATGCTCGGGGTCATCGGGATGCCAGCGTTCGCTCTCCTCAAGAAGTTTGTAGCCGGCCTCGAAAAGATTCAAACGGTTGAGTTCAAGAAAAAAACTGTTGATGAATTCTACATCTGCCGGGTTTTCGTCGTTGAAAAATTTATGGAAAAGCTTGATGGCAGCCGGGTGTTCCCGGTTGCGCGTCAGCGTGATGATCTTTCTTTTTGTCTCTAGAGTTCTTCGTTCTGCCATAAATTCTGCAATAAAATATCATAAATCGCGGCTTATGGCATTAATTTGTCTCGACCTAAAAGCAGAAATCCGGCCGGGCCGGATTCCTGTCGGGTTGTCAGTGCTGCTTCTCTGACATTCGATTGCGGGTATTGCGCCCGTAATACGAAAGGTCACGTATCTTCTCGCGACGCAGCATTCGGTGCAGCATCATTGCCCGACTGACTATAAAAACAACGGTGCCACAGATTAATCCTCCAACAAACCCTGCCATTAAAACATTATGGTTCAAAATTCCTACCCCCGTTTCAATGTTTTGCGGTATCTTTTTCGGCAGGATGCTAAAATTGTTAAATAGATTCCAAATCTAATTATTCAGGAAATAATAATGTTTGAACTGGTGCTTAAAAATGGTCAGGTATTCTGGGAAGACTCTCTTATCGAAGCTGATCTCGCCATCAACGGCGAAAAAATTGCCGCGGTCGGTTTTGGCCTGAGCGGCAGAAGGGAAATTGATGTCAGCGGTCGCTGGGTGCTGCCCGGGGCCATCGATGCCCATACTCATTTCTCGCTGCCATTCGCGGGTGCCATTTCAGCCGATGATTTTTATTCAGGCAGTATCGCCGGTGCAGCCGGCGGGGTGACCACCTTTATCGATTTCACTGCTCAGAAAGGCGATGAGGGTGTTCTTGAGAGCCTGAACCGCAGAAAAGCCGAAGCCGACCCGCTTGTCGGCATTGATTATTCTCTGCATGCCTGTATCGGCCGCTTCAATAAAACGGTCGAAGAGCAGCTGCCGCAGCTGGCTGCAGCCGGCGTTACCAGCCTGAAAATTTTCATGGCTTACGGAAAATCAGGCCTGATGCAGAACGATGCCAGTCTGCTCAAGGTTCTTTCGGCCTGCCGGCAACACGGGATTCTGATCACCGTTCATGCCGAAAATGGTGTCATCATCGATGCCCTGACCGATGCCGCCACCGAAGCCGGCGAACTCGGCATCGAGGCTCTGCCGAAAACCCGGCCGGTTTTTACCGAAGTCGAAGCGATTCGCCGCATCTCTGACTTTGCCCGACATACCGGCTGCAAGGTCTATGTCGTGCATGTTTCGAGCGGCGACGGTGCGCACACCCTCTGGGGCGAGAGAGTCAACGGTTCTCCGCTGGCCGGTGAAACCTGCCCGCAGTATCTCTATCTCGATGACTCGATGCTGGTGCCGCCCGATGGCCATCTCTGGGGCTGCTGCCCGCCAATACGTTCAAAGCCCCAGCAGGACCTGCTCTGGAAATGTCTGGCCACCGGCGAAATCGCGGTCATTGCCACTGACCATTGCCCATTCACCCGCGCCGACAAAAATACCTGGAACAACAAAATAACCAGTCTGCCGATGGGGCTGCCCGGTATAGAAACCTTTCCGGGGCTGGTTCTCAATGGCGTTCACAGTGAAAAAATCACTTTAAAGCGGGCGGTCAGGGCGATCTCTGAAAACCCGGCGAGAATCTTTGGTCTGTACCCCGAAAAAGGCAGTCTGATCCCCGGAACCGATGCCGACGTGATGATTTATAACCCCGACTGCAATACTCCGATCAGTGCCAGAGCCATGCACATGCGCACCGATTATTCGCCCTATGAAGGGCTTGCCTGTCGGGGTCGCAATGAAATGACTCTGCTGCGCGGTCAGGTTGTTTTCAGTCATGCAGAAGGCTGGAAAGGCCGGCAGGGTGGGGGAAAATTTCTGAAACGCAAGTCCACTGACCCTGACTTTTTCTGATCCCCGCCCGGTTTTTATAAAGCCCAAAAAACAGACCGGCCTGATGAAAGCAGTTTTCATCAGGCCGGTTCTTTTATTGCTTAATCAGATTTTCTTGAGAATGCAGCCTTCAAGATGTTCCATGTCTTTTTCGGTAAGTTGGAGAGTGCGTTCATAGCGGGTTACAATACGCTGGCAAGCCGGGCAGCTGTTACCAGAAAAGCGAAAGAGAGCGATGAGTTCCTGCGCGCACATAGAAGGCACCTCCTGCTGAATTTTTCTTACCTGTAAGAACTATCGGCATTCTTCTTTTCATAATTTAGAAAAAAATAACGCAATACATTCGGGGCAATCTCAGTAAACTTCTGGATTCCGTGTCTACGCCGGGAATGACGAATATTGCCTGCGTCATTCCCGCGGCAGCGGGAATCTTGTTCTGATGAGTGACACGGGCATTTTAGTGAGTTTGCCATGAGAAAAACTCCAGATTATTGCTTCTTGTATAGAAAGAGGCTAAAATCGCGGTATGGCAAAAAAAATAACGGTAATAACTGGCTCGCGCGCTGAATGGGGCCTGCTTGCGCCCCTCTGCAGTAAAATGCAGACACTTGGTCTGCAGGTGAATGTTCTCGTTACCGGCAGCCATCTACACACGGTCGGCGGCAGTTCTGCCGACGAGGTCAGAGCTGCGGGGCTGCCTGTCGTTGAAGTGCCGATTATCCCGGCAGGTTCAGATACAGATGACCAGAAACGCATGCTGCAGACGATCGGCACCGCCTTTCCGGCGCTCGCCGCAGCTTTGCACCGCCTGAATCCTGATCTGTGTCTGTTGCTCGGCGATCGCTACGAAATTTTTGCCGCAGCTGCTGTCTGCAGACTTGTCGGTATCAGACTTGCACACATCTCAGGTGGTGAGCTTACCGTTGCTGCTTTCGATGATTGCCTGCGCCACTGCATTACAAAATTGAGTGATCTGCACTTTGCCGCCACTGAAGAATATCGCCGCCGCATCATTCAGCTTGGCGAGCAACCTGAAATGGTCTTCAATGTTGGTGATCTCGGTCTTGCCGATCTGAAGAAAACCACACTCAAAAGCCGTTCTGAGCTTGAAGCTCTGTTGTCGGTAGAATTGAAAGATTTTTTTCTTGTCACCGTTCACCCCGAAACCTGCAACCCGGGCGAAGGTCTGCGCATCGCTCAGCTGCTTGTCAGAATACTGGCAAATGGTTTTGCCGGTTGCAGTCTGATTTTTACCGGTGCCAACGCCGATCCTGAAGGTGAAAACATCAACGAATGTTTCAGCGGTTTCGCCGCCGGGCGTCATGATTCAATATTCATCAGATCGCTCGGGCGCTTGAACTATCTTTCGGCCGCCCGCCTCGCCAGATGCGTCATCGGCAATTCATCGAGCGGCATCGTCGAAGTGCCCGCTCTCGGTACCCCGGTGGTTAACATCGGTCGCCGCCAGACCGGCCGCCCGCATGGTGAAGCCGTAATCAGTATTGCTGCCGAAGAACATGCGCTGGCGGCGGCAATTGTCAGGGCCTGTGAACCAGAATTTCGCCAGAAGGCGGCGACAGCTGTCAACCCTTACGAAGGCGAAGACTCAGCCAGTCGCATTGCCAGTATCATTGCCGGCTTCGATCTCGCCTCGATCCGCCGCGAAAAAACCTTCTTCGACCTCGATCAGCCCCTCAGCAGCTTTTAGTCTTCTTCAGCAGTTCCGGAAACGAAGATTTATATCGGTTGCAGTAGCAAAAAAACACTAAAACAAAAAAGCCGCCCTTTGCAGGCGGCTTCTTCATACTGAGTTAAATCAGTTTACGGCTTCTGTGGTTTCGGGAACGACGCTTACGCAATGTTTACCCTTGAACCATTCAAATTTCACACGGCCTTCGGTGAGGGCGAAAAGAGTGTCATCTTTGCCTTTGCCGACGTTGTGGCCTGGGTGAATCGGTGTGCCGCGCTGTCTGATAAGAATATTACCGGCTTTTACGAGTTCGCCAGCATATTTCTTGGTGCCTAACCGTTGCGCATTACTGTCTCTACCGTTGGTGGTTGAGCCCTGTCCCTTCTTATGAGCCATGATAAATCCCCCTTAGGTGACTAATTCAACTGAACATGTTCCGGATATGATTCTGCAATCTTACGGAACCCGTATTTAAATACTTTACAAACTGCCCTGAACTTTTCTGCATTCACTTCTGGAACCCTGATCAGGAGGTTGCATGAACCCACTCCGACCTCGCCCTGAAGCTGTGCTTCAAGCCCTTCCTCGAGTCCTCCGATAAACGTCTGAACCAGTGCTGACACTGCAGAACAAACGATATCGAAGCCTTTCGCAGCCTGACCACTGTGCCCGACGACCCTGAGGCTTACCTGATTTTCAGAGGCTTCCGGGAAGTCGACGACAATCATCAGCCTTTGATTTCTTCGATGAGAAGAGAGGTATAGTGCTGGCGATGGCCGAGTTTGCGGCGATAGTTGACTTTGTTCTTGTATTTAAGAACAGTGATCTTCTTACCGCGGGCATGGCCAACAACCTTGGCTTTAACCTGGGCACCCTTCACGTAAGGGGCACCGATCTGAACGGTTTCGCCGTTCTTTACAAACAGAACCTTGTCAATTGCCATGGTTGAGTTTGCGGCCTGGTCGAGTTTTTCGCAGCGCAGTCTGCTGCCTTTTTCGACGTTGTACTGTCTTCCACCGATTTCGATAATGGCGTACATTTAATTTACTCCCAGTCTTGAGTGTAATAAGGTTTGCGAGGTTAAACCAAGTTAAAGTTAAGGGCTAGCGTTTCATGGGAAGTTACATCTTATCACGAAATATTTAAAATTTCCACTACGAAAACAAAAAAAATGTTAATTTGTTCCGCATGAACGAAACAACCGGTAAAAACATAACCATGACATCCTTTATTCCACGGGCTGCAGCCTGGATATTTCTTATTGTATGGGTAAAACTGATTTTTTCAGAAAACCATTCGATGCTTCTGCCCGAATCAGGTCTCGATCTGGCGATCATACTCATTATAATCGCAGCCGGCCTCTATCGGAAAAAATATTCCGGCTTTCTGCCCGCCTTCGCGCTCATATCTTATGAGGTACACTGTCAGGCAGCCATGCGCGTCGAAAACTTCCAGATTTTCTACGTGGTTTCCTGGTTGTTGTGTACATATTACATCTATAAAGAGCCTGATCGGGCAGCAAGCCTGGTTATTTACCATGCCGGCATCAGTTTTGACCCCGGTTCTGCCGTTACCATGGGCGTTGGCATGCAGGCCGGAATTTCAGCCGCGCCGGTCACTGTCATGTTCCTGCTTTTCTACAGCCGGGAACTGCTGAATGACCGTATCAGCTTCACCGCTGACCGCCGGCATTTTCTTGCCGTTGGAGCTCTGGCCTGGCTTGCAGTGAACCATTATCATGGTATTGCCGCCGATCTTACCTCGCAGTTCGTGGCGTTTTCAGCTTCAACCCTGCTGTTTTTCGCGACCTGTTCAGTTGCCGCTGAACCGCGCCAGCAGCAGCGAATAGTCGATGCAGTCGCTTTCAGCGGCATTCTCGTGATCGGGGCCGCCCTGACGAATCAGGTGCTCGAATCTGCCAATTTTGGCGAATTCTTTTCGCGTCGTGCCTGGGCCGGCTCTTTGCACCCGAATCATCTGGCCACCTGGTGCCTGGCCGCCATCTGGGTTATTATTGCCGGTATCCGCGGCAATCCGGCAGTTCATTATAACCGTCGTCTGTTTCTTATTGCCGCCTATCTGCTTTATATGATCGTCAGCGGCGCAAGAATCGTTCTCGCGATTACGGCGGTCAGCCTCGCTCTGCATCTGGTTATCGGGCAATTCTCGGGCCAGAAGCCCCGTGAAAAGTCTGAATCTTCGAAGAAAAAGCCGCGCAGTATGTTGATTCCAGCTGCTTTGGCAGTGATCGTGCTCGCTGTCGTGGTTTTCAGGCTGGGGTATAAGTTTGATTTTGCCGAATTTGCCCGCAACGAGCGCCTGGTCGTCTGGAAAACCGCCGCCGGTCTGATCGCTCAGGCCCCGTTTTCCGGCCATGGGGTTTTGCAGTTTGCTCTGCTGCCGCAGCGCACTGACTCAGATGCGGCACTCTGGGTCTATGACTGGAATTATCCCCACACCCATCAGGGGTTGCTCGAACTTCTTCTCTGGGGTGGCATACCACTGCTGGTTCTTTGCCTTATAAGCTGGTGGCGAGCATTTAAAGGCTGGCAGACTGCCGGTATGCTGATCGGGTTTCTGGCGGTTTCAGCAACCCTGCTGGCCGATTTTACCTGGCGCACGCCGGCGATGGTGGTGCTTGTATTCTTTTATCTGCTTTTTCCGCGCCAGGAAAGTGCAGAACCGCCAAAAATCGGCAGCAGCATCAAGAAACTCCTGGCGGTCGGCTGTCTGGCGGTAATGATCTGGCTGATGCAGCTGCATATCGGATTTATTTATTTCAACCGGGCCCTCAAAAGTCTTTCTGAAGGTTCTGGCACCTGGAAATCAGAGATTGCCGCAGCTTCCTGGTGTCTGCCTTTTTCAGTAGATGCCCGCATGCAGGAGCTCCTGTGGACCCTTTCAAGAGAAGGCACCGGCGAGGAATTTTCCAGGCTGCTGGCCGAAGTGCGCCGGAAATTTCCGTCTTTCTGGCCACCGGTATTTGTTGAAGCGCGTCGCTGCGAACTTGCCGGCGATCTGCACACAGCTCTTGCCCTTTACGAAAGCACTCTTGCTTTTGAGAATGTCGACCTGACCGGTATCAGAAATGCCCGCGCTGCCCTGGTTGCCGATCGTCTGCAGGACTCCCGTTTTGCCGGCTTTTTTGAAGAAGCCATGGCCAGGGGAGAGTGGGGGGCCGCCATGCTTCTCAATCACCCCGATCGTGCCGCCAGATATCGGCAGCTGGCTCTGGATAATCTTGTTAACAAGATACCCGGAAACTTCTGGGAAGCTCTGAGACTGGCAAGGATATTTCAGAATCTGGCCCGCAACAGTGCTCTTGCCGATGTTGAGCTGGTTCAGAAATTACAGGGTTTCGACCTGCCTGAATGGTTGCTTGACGAGGTCTTTGCCAGCCTTGCCAGGGCTCAGGCTGAACACATCGCCGAAAAATACGCCGAAGCCGATCTGTCGCATACCGGTCGCCTGAAGCCAAGACTTCTTTCTGTTTCAGACCGCAGCGAAATTGATCTGCTTGCCGAAAACCTTCGCCAGAAGGGCCCGGCCAGCCTGCGCACACTTGCCTGGATCAGACTTGAACAGGCAGACCCGGGTGGTTTTATTGCCGCCTACGATCAGATGCTGAAATCCTACAACTTTCGCGGTAAAAATTACGAAGATCTTGCCGGCCAGTATCTGTTCGCCAGATTTGCGGCGGCTACCGGTGAGTATCAACAGGCGGTCGGCATGCTTGACAAGCTTTGCGCCTTCGATGCCGGCAGTCCGGTCATCAGCCGTCTTCAGGCAGAATGCCATGCGGCCATGGGTCTGCCCGCTGCCGCAAAAAGTTATGTAAACCTTGCGCGTCAGCAGGTGCAGTTTGCCCGGCTCGACCCGTTTTTTCGCGATGAACCGCGCAATCTGCTCTGGCCACAGGGCGATCAGTGGATTTTTCTCTTCGAGAGACTCTTCAGACGCCATGACCCAGAAGCCAGACGCTACGAAGCCGATCACTGGCAGAGATTTCTGCTCAACCTCGAAACCCCGGAATAATAACCTTAAAAGAAAAACAGATCGCCCTGACTTTTAGTCGGAGCGATCTGTTTCGGTTTCTGCCGTTAAAATTCGGCTGTTTTTGGGGTGCGGGGGAAGGGGGAGACGTCTCTGACGTTGCCCATACCGGTAACGAACATCAGAAGTCTTTCAAAACCCAGACCGAAGCCGCTGTGAACCACTGAGCCGAATTTGCGGATATCGAGATACCACCAGATGCTTTCCTGCGGAATCTTGAATTCTTCAGCGCGCTGCTTGAGCTGCTCATAGCGTTCTTCACGCTGCGAGCCGCCGATAATTTCGCCGACGCCCGGAACCAGGATGTCCATGGCGGCTACGGTTTTGCCATCAGTGTTGGCACGCATGTAGAAAGCTTTGCATTCTTTCGGGTAGTCGGTAACGATAACCGGTTTCTTGAAGTGCTTTTCGACGAGATAGCGTTCGTGTTCTGACTGCAGGTCGATGCCCCAGCGCTCTACCGGATACTGGAATTTCTTTTTCTTGTTCATCGGGCAGTTCATCAGAATTTCAATTGCCTGGGTATAGGTGACACGCTCGAAACTGTTTTTGCGAACAAATTCGAGCTTTTCGATGAGCGACATCTCATCGCGTTCGGCCTGCGGTTTCAGTTTTTCTTCTTCGGCGTAGCGTTTGCTCAGGAATTCCATGTCGTCGCTGCAGTTTTCGAGAGCGTAGCCGATCAGATATTTAAGAAATTCTTCGGCGAGGTCCATGTTGTCTTTGATGTCGGCAAAGGCAACTTCGGGTTCGATCATCCAGAATTCGGCCAGATGGCGTGAAGTGTTCGAATTTTCGGCGCGGAAAGTCGGCCCGAAAGTATAGACTTTGCTGAGGGCGGTGGCTGCCAGTTCGGCTTCGAGCTGCCCGGAAACTGTGAGGTTGGTGGCTTTGCCGAAAAAGTCTTTGCTGAAGTCGACGTGACCGTTGTCAGTCAGCGGCGGGTTCTGCTCGGGCAGGGTGGTTACCCGGAACATTTCGCCGGCGCCTTCACAATCAGAACCGGTGATGATCGGTGTGTGAATGTTGAAAAAGCCGCGATCATTGAAAAATTTGTGAATAGCGAAAGTCAGAGCATGTCTTACTCTGAGAATTGCACCGAAAACGTTGGTTCTGAAGCGCAGATGGCCGATCTCTCTGAGGAATTCGAGAGAGTGTTTTTTCGGCTGCAGCGGGTATTCATCAGGGTCGGCAATGCCGATGACGGTAATTTTTTCGCAGAGCAGTTCGACGGCCTGGCCGCTGCCCTGTGAGGCGACGAGTTTGCCGGAAGCGCTTATCGAGGCGCCGGTGGTAACCAGTGCCATGACTTCTTCGGTAACGCCTTCATAGCCTTTTTCGGTGTCGACGACCAGCTGAAGATTGCGAATGGTTGAGCCGTCATTCAGTGCGACGAAAGATACATTCTTGCTCGATCTTTTGGTGCGGACCCAGCCGTTGACCGAAACAACTTCGTCTGAAGGCGTCATGGTGAGAATTTTGCTGATAGACAGACTCATTTAAACAGACCTCAACTATGATTAGGTGGCTCAAAATCTTCTTGAGCAGCGGGGCGATTATACTGCAGCGCCCCTGTACAGTCAATAACCCTGCAGATTTGAAAAGTTTACAAATCTGCAGGGTTATTGTCAGTCGAAACGGGGCGTCAGAGAACGGTCAGAAGTTCCTGGTATTTGGCCATGGGCCAGAGTTCTTCGGCGACGAATTCTTCGGCGGAATCGACGGCTGAACGCAGTTCAAGCAGAGCCTTTTCGCATTCATTGCCAAGATATTCGGCTTTGGCATGAGCGCTTTTGCGGCCTTCAGCCTTCTCAAGAGCTTTTACCAGACCTTCGGTTTTGTCTCTGACCTGGCTGAAAAGCTTGTCGAAGCGTTTAACTTCTTCAAGGATGTCTTTGGCCGGCAGGCCTGTGGCTTTGATCGAATTGGCCGCATTGGCAGAAAGGGTCAGCTGTTTTGTCAGGGTCGGCAGTATCTGAGTTCTCGCCATGTTGATCGCGGTCTTGAATTCAATTTCCTTGGTCTTGATATAGTTTTCAAACTTGATTTCGACTCTTGCCTTGACTTCGCGGCCAGTGAGAACATGGGTTTTTTCCATCAGTTCGATGGCTTCTTTATCTTCAAAAGCTGGCAGGGCGGCAGGTGTATTGCGGGTATTCGGCAGGCCAAGCTTCTCGGCTTCGCGGTGCCACTCACTGCCATAGCCATTTCCCTCGAAGCGGATACGACGGGTTTCCTTGAAGACTTCTTTGAGAACAAGCAGAGCGCTTTCGCGGATATCTTTGCCTTTGTGGGCGGCGAGTCTTTTTTCAATCGTGAAATAGCCGTAAGTGGCAATCTGATTGAGTAGAGTGACTGCTTCAGACGGGTTTTGAGAAGAACCGACGGCTCTGAATTCAAATTTGTTGCCGGTAAAGGCGATTGGCGAAGTGCGATTGCGGTCTGAATAGTCGCGGGAAATGCGCGGCAGATTTCTGACGCCCATATTGATGTTGGCCATTGCCTGTTCGGTCGGCTTGCCCATGCTTTCGATTTCGTTGATCAGCCTTGTAAGATATTCGCCAAGGTAGACCGACATGATAGCCGGCGGTGCTTCATTGGCTCCAAGGCGATGGTCGTTGCCGGCATCTGCCACACAGGCGCGCAGCAGGCCACCGAACTTGTCGACGCCGAGCATGACCGCGCCGAGCGTGAGCAGGAAATTGATATTCTTCAGAGGCGAAGCAGAGGGTTCGAGATAGTTGGCGCCGGTGTTGTCACCGATCGACCAGTTGACATGCTTGCCCGAACCATTGACGCCGGCGAATGGTTTTTCATGCAGCAGTACTACGAGACCGTGGCGGTTGCCGACATGTTTCATGACGTTCATGGTCTGCAGGTTGTGGTCGATGGCCAGATTTGCTTCTTCGAAAAGCGGGGCAAGCTCGAACTGATTCGGCGAAACTTCGTTGTGGCGGGTTTTGGCAGGAATTCCACGGCGGTAGAGTTCACGGTCGAGGTCTTCCATGAAGGCGATCATTTTTTCGTGAATGGCGCCAAAGTAGTGGTCTTCCATCTGCTGGCCCTTGGCCGGTGGGGCACCAAACAGAGTTCTGCCGCAGGTTTTCAGGTCGTGGCGGGTTTCGTAGAGCTTTTTCGAAACGACAAAATATTCCTGCTCTGGGCCGCAGTTAACAATGATCTTTTTCGCAAGGCGGTTGCCGAGAAGTCTCTGCAGGCTGATTCCAGCATCGTTAAGTGATCGCATCGATCTGAGGAACGGGGTTTTCATGTCGAGAACGTCGCCGGTCCAGGAGAGGAAAACAGAGGGAATAACCAGGGTTCTGGTTTTGCCTGTATCCATAAGGAAAGCTGGGGAAGTTGGATCCCAGGCAGTGTAGCCGCGGGCTTCGAAAGTTGAACGCATCCCACCGGAGGGGAAGGAAGAGGCGTCGGGTTCGCTCTGAATCAGCTGTTTGGCTGAGAATCTTTCAAGCATTTCACCATTGTCGGAGTAGGTGAGGAAGGCGTCGTGTTTTTCGGCGGTGCCGCCACGCTGTGGCTGGAACCAGTGGGTGAAGTGGGTGGCACCTTTGCTGATTGCCCATTCTTTCATGGCATGGGCGACATCTTCGGCGATCGACTGGTCGAGCGGGGTGCCGCTCTGGATGGTAGCAATAAGCTTTTCGTAGGCATTATTGCTGAGTTTTTCACGCATTACCGATTTGTTGAAAGTCAGTTCACCGAAAATATTGAGGACCTGTGACATCGAAGCCTCCGTTGCACTTGGGTTTACATCATGAACTGATGTATCTGGTAGATGAATCATACTGATCGGAAAAACAAGCGTCAAGGTTGATTCGACATTTTTGCTGAAAAAAATGAAATAAAACTTCTCAAATTTGTAAAAATTAAAAATCGAGAAGTGGCAGCGCGGGGTTTACATAACTACTGGTATGAGTTTCAGGCCTGGTGTACGGTTTACATCCTCTGGTTTTATTAGAGTGTGATGACATGCGGTTTGCATAACTCTGACTGAGGTTTTATTGCGAGGGAATAGTAAGTGGTTTACATAACTCTATGCGGTGGGGGGATACCGAAAGATGGGTTACATCTCGTCGAGATCGACCATTTTCAGCAGCATTCTGATCTGTATCGGCAGCTCCGGCATCGGGTTGCCCTCGGCGGCAAATTTAACCGATTCAGCCAGAGCAAAGGCAGCCTCGTCGATGAAAAGTTTACCCAGCTCAGGGGTGGCGAGGGCCGGCGAACCAAGATAGCCGTCGCGCGAGCCCATTTCCTGAAATGAAAAATTGCCTTTTAATACTTCCCAGGCCGGGTTAACGCAGCAGGCCGACAACTGCCTGGCAATTTCACCGCGCAGAAGTTCGGGAGCAATATGCATCAGGGCGCTGGTTTCTTTGACGTCGGCATGCAGTTCGTTGGCCGATTCAAGGCCGATAGCGCGCAGCGCCGCATCAAGTCGTTCGTTGTGCGCGAAGGTCCAGAGAGGCAGCGGGTCGATAGCTCTGAATTCTCTAAGGGTATTGAGATCTTCGACGGCGACGGCAACTGCCTTGAGGGCTTCGGGCGAAATCGACAGGTTGACGAAGACGAGGTTTTTGAAGCCATCGCGACTCAGCGAGCTGCCGATATCATAAAGAGCATCGGAATAGGTTCTGGCACCCATGCCGTAACTGCCCATAAAGCCGGCGCTGGTATGGCACGGCATGAACGGAACGGTTGGCGCGATCAGACAGCCGTATTCTTCGCTTTTCAGGCGCGATGCCGCTTCGAAGGCAATAGTTTCGGAAATGAAACATTTGGTGCCCAGCGGCAGATGCGGCCCATGCTGTTCGATTGAGCCAAGCGGCAGGATGACAAAGGTATTTTCCTTGTCGATTTGTGAAAGTTCCGCTGCAGTAAGATCCATTAAATTCATGCGCCCATGATAAAGGCAGGCTCAACAGCCAGTCAAGATATTTTCGCAACTGAATTTATTATAAAGCAGACCAGGATTATTGTTAGAAATGATCTAAGGCTATTACAGTTATGTAAATCGCTATCGTTTTCGTGGACCAATGGTAAAATTATCGCTTATGGGGAGGTCATTTGTGTTATTTTATCGAAAGCGTTGTCCTCTGTTTTAAAAAGACAACGTCTGATAATAAATATTATGTAAACCAAGAAAAAACTGAGCCATAAAATCGACTGAAAATTGGCTTCCAAATAAATATTAAAACAGAATAATTACCGGGCTGAAATATCTACAAAGTTACTGTCATCGTATGCCGCAGTTCTTAGAATTGTTCCAGTTTCTGACTAAATATAGTTAAAAGATTATAAAAATCGAAGAAATGTGAATAATTGACTCAAAATTGCTAAATGAATCGATAAAAACGTTCGATTTCTTCAAAAACAACTACCTGGAGATAAAATGTCGAACGATGCCCGTCAGAACGAGCTTAATAACCTTAAAAATACCCTTTCTACCGTTATCGATAAAAAAGATACCGGAAAAAACGCAACTGCCGCGCCCGGGCCTTCAAGATTAAGCGGTCTGATGGTCGTATTTCTCGTTATTTCTGGTCTTGGGCTGGCGCTCTGGCTGGTTACAACGGCAGTCTTTTCTTATGTCGAAAACGGCTTTCTTGCGCGCACTGAACCATTCGAAAAACAGTTTAGCCAGATTGCCGCAGTTTATGCCACTTTACCCCAGGCATCCGAAAAACTTCCCGGTGTCGATAATTATTCTCAGAAATTCTCAGAAGCAAAAGTTCTGATCATTAATGCAAAACCGGATGCCAACGGCCGGCTTGTTTCACGCCTCCAGTATAACCTGCCCGAAAATCGCATGCCGCCTTCCCCCGATAATATGAATCTCGTGATCAGAATGACCTTGAAAAGCGATCGCATTTATTATTCAAAGGGGAAATTTGCTGGCAAGTTTCCAATTCATGATTTTGTTGTAGATTTTATTGATCCAAAGTCTAAGAAAATTATTGCTCAGGAAATTGTTAAAGGCGATCCTACCTCTTCAGATAGCGATAGAAACAGGATACATATCGGTGGAGTTCCTGTTTTGGAAGCCCAGAAAATGCTCGAACAGAAATTGAGTTATCGAGCTCCATTCTGCTGGCATCAGCTATAGTTATTTCAGCAAAGATTCTTTGTGTCGGTAAGAGCTATAAAAGCGCCGAAGGTTTACATAACACTGCCTGCTTTTAATTTGTTGCCTGTCTCTGCAAACTTGGCTATACTTCGCTCGATTTAAAACAGAGGGAGTATATTTATGGATCAGGCATTTGCAGCAGGAAATCAGGGTATCATTTGCGAAAATGTTCCCCTGCCGCTCGGAAAAAAACTGGTTCTTGGTCTGCAGCACGCTTTTACCATGTTTGGCGCTACCGTTCTCGTTCCTTTGATTACCGGGCTCGATGTTTCCGTTGCTTTATTCATGGCCGGAATCGGAACTTTGCTTTTTCATCTGATTACCAGAGGCAGGATTCCTGTTTTTCTGGGCTCGTCATTTGCATTTATCGCACCGCTGGCCGCGGTAACAGGAGCTTACGGAAGCGATGCTTTCAAACCTGAAATGATGCCTTTTGCCCTGGGAGGCGCATTTATTGCTGGCCTGCTCTATCTGCTTCTGGCTCTTCTGGTCGGAATTTATGGCCCTGCCCGGGTAATTGGCTTCTTTCCACCGGTCGTTACCGGGCCCATTATTATGGTTATCGGCCTCAAGCTCGCCCCGGTGGCAATTGAAATGGCTGGTTCCAACTGGTTTCTCGCAGCCGTCAGCTTTTCTATTGTCACCGCCGTCAGCGTTTTCGGCAAAGGTTTCTTCAGAGTGCTTCCGGTTTTAACAGGTCTGATCGGCGGTTATGCGGTTGCCGTCATCATGGGACTTGTAGATTTTACAAATGTCTGCAACAGTGGCTGGGCCGCTCTTCCACATTTTACGCTCGCCAGATTTGACCCTCATATAATCATGATTGTTGCGCCGGTTGCCATTGCCACCATGGTTGAACATATTGGCGACGTTCTTGCAATCGGCGAGACTGTTAAGAAAAATTACATCGAGAGCCCTGGACTGCACATGACTCTCATCGGTGACGGAATCGCAACCTCAGTTTCTACAATGTTCGGCGGTCCGCCAAACACAACCTATTCAGAGAATACCGGGGTCGTTGCTCTGACAAAAGTCCATAACCCACAGGTCATGAGAGTTGCTGCCGGTTTTGCCATTCTGATGGGTGTCGTTCCGAAACTTGGCTGTATTATTTCCACAATTCCAAAAGCCGTGGTTGGCGGAATTTCTGTCGTTCTTTTCGGCATGATTGCAGCGATCGGTGCCCGAAGCCTTATCGAAGGCCGCATCGATCTGTGTCAGTCGAGAAACCTTATCATTGTGGCAGTCATTCTGGTTCTCGGCCTTGGTGGCGCGGTTTTTCCGGTTACTCTTGGAACCCTGTCGTTTAAAATCGAAGGTATGGCTCTGGCTGCTATTGTTGGTATTCTTTTGAACAAAATCCTGCCAACTGAAAAAGCAGAATAATTTCCATATAATTTTTCACAGATAACAAAACCGGCTTCAGGTCTTTGCCCGAAGCCGGTTTTTTATTTACTGCGAACTGCTTTTACTTGATGACCGAGAAGTAAAGTTCTTTTACCATCGGGTCACTGAGATTCGGGCGTGTGCGCTTGGCAGATCTCGGAGCCTTGTCGGCAACCTGAGCCCGTGACGCTTTAACGGCTTCGAACAGCGTTTTCCCATCGAGCATCTGCTGGGCGGCATACATGGCGCGAGTTACGTTGATCACCCCACCCGACCGCACTTTTTCTTTCAGCCAGTCTTTTTTGTCGACGGTATCCATAAGGATCTTTTTCAGCTGAGCCGGCTTGAGATTCGGATTGACACCGAGAACCATCGAGGCGAACCTGACGGCATTCGGGCAGGCCATCGAAGTGCCTGACATGTAGCCCATCTTCTGGTTCGGGTAAGTTGCGAAAATGTTCACGCCAGGCACTGCAACGTCGACCTTGGTGGGGCCAAAGCATGAGAACGGCGCGATTTTCTGGTCTTCGTCGGTGGCGGCGATAACCATTTTGTTTGCTATCGGAACATCGTTCGGTGAAGTGACGATGTTGTCGAGGTCTTCAGTCGAGTTACCGGCGGCGATAAAAATCAGAGCATCCTTGCAGCCGGCGAAGAAAGCTTTATCTCTCGGCAGAAAGGCTCTGGTGACGAACAGATTGACGACTTCCTGAACTTCGGCGTCGGTCGGGTTTTGAAAGCCCCACTGCACCATATTGCCCTTCATCATTTCGCACAGGCTTTTGTTTTCTGTACCAAATGAGCAGTTGATCAATCTCGGTTTATGGGAAGCGATGTAATCGGCTTTTGGCTTGATCTGGTCGGCATACTGCTGGCCAAGCTGCGTAAAATACTTTTCGAGATCAGCCATGGTGACCTTCTGGCCGCCTTCGGAAGCAGCAGCGTCATCGCGGGTGGTGCGTCGGTGCAGCATCGCGTGCTTGACAGCGGTCAGAGCCTGAGCCGCTTCTTCTTTCGGGGCGCCGCCGGTCTGAATATGCTTGATGGCGTTGAGGTTAACACCGTCATTCTGGGTTGAAACGATACCGGCACAATGAGTACCGTGTGCCCAGCCGCCGGTAAAACCGACCCAGGCCCAGAACTGTTTGTCCTGGTAATTTTTTACAAGATAATTGTATTCTTCGGCGGTCAGACCATCTTTGCCGTAGGCCTGCAGTTTACCGAGGAGTTCCATGCAGCGCAGAACTCTGTCGTAATCCGGAGGTGTATCGGAAAGATTCACCAGAGTTGCACTGTTGTCAACAAAGTTCCAGCCGAAAATATCATCGACGTAACCATTGTTATCGTCGTCTACACCGGCTTTACCGTTGAGCTCAAGGTCATTCGGCAGCGCCAGGGGTTTGAGTGCTTCGTGAGTGAAATCACTGCCTGAATCGACAATCAGAACGTTAACCTTTTCAGAAGCCTGAACCGGTGAAAATGAAAAGCCAAAAGAGGCAGCCAGAGCGGCAAGAACGAGTTTACGGGTAAATTTCATCAATAGCACCTCCAGTATTTTTTTATGATAATGATTATTTTGCTTTCTGTAAATATCCCCTGCCCCAACTTTACAAATAAATTTGCATGTGAAAAAAATCACCGCCGCTCTGAGTGTTCTTAATGTTGCATTATACTTGTCTGGGGTATATACTTTTCTGAGATTACTGTGAAATCAAAGGCTCTGTCAGCCTTAAGACAGTTGTTATATGAATCAGAAAGGGGATCACACCCATGGGGGCCGTATTGGTTGAAATCTGGGATGCCACCGGAAACAAGAAAGTAAAGGCAGAACTTCCAGACGATGAAGCCGTTAACCGCATAATCATTCTTCTCATCGACAAGATGAATCTGCCCAGATTTACCCCCGATGGTCAGCTGATGAGCTATAAGTTCCATCACAAGGCCTCCGGTCGCCAGCTGCTCGACGACGAAACCTTTCATCAGGCCGGTGTCAATTCTGGCGATGTACTGCGCATTCAACCCGAAATCACTGCCGGGAAGGCTGCATGACAGAAGATCAGAACGAAACTGATCAGGGTACGGTTTTAAAAATTTCCACCGGTCAACAGGAGAACCGCTTTTCAAGGTTCGAACTTATCCGCTGGTGGGATCAAAGTCGCCTTAAAAATGCCCGGGTTCTGGTAATCGGTGCCGGCGCCCTCGGCAATGAAATTATCAAAAACCTGGCCCTGGTCGGAATCGGCAACATTCTGCTCGTTGACTTCGACCAGATCGAACCATCGAATCTCTCGCGTTCGGTTCTTTTTCGTGAGTCCGATCGCGGGCGCAACAAAGCTGATGTGGCAGCGGAACGTGCGCGCGAATTGTTTCCCGAAATCAATATCAGACCACTGTGCGTCAATGCGGTAACCGACCTCGGGCTCGGAGTTTTCTACTGGGCCGATGTGATTCTTGGCGGTCTCGATAACCGCGAAGCAAGACTGGCGATCAACCAGAACGCTTTCAGAAGCGGAAAATCATGGATTGACGGCGCTATCGAAGGTTTGAGCGGTGTGGCCAGAGTTTTTGCCCCCGATGGCCCCTGCTACGAATGTACGATGAGCGAGGTCGACTGGAAAATTCTCAACGCCAGAAGGTCGTGTACCCTGCTGACCCGCGAAGAAATGATGTCGGGCAAGACCCCTACTACACCGACCATTGCCAGCATTATTGCCGCCGTGCAATGCCAGGAAGCCATCAAAATGCTGCATGGGCTCGAGACTATTTCCGGGCAGGGCTACATTTTTGAAGGCCTGAGCTTTTATCAGGATGTTATCAGTTACAAACGCAAGGCCGAATGTTATTCGCACGAAACCTTTCTGCCGGTCTGCAACCTCGAATTTTGCGCCGATTCTCTTAAACTCGGCGACGCAATAAAGCTGGTTAAAAAAGACCTCGGCCCGGCAGCCGTGCTCGAACTGCGCCAGGAAGTGCTGACCGGCTTTTCATGCCCCGAATGTGAAACCGACTTTGAATACCATGCCTCGCTTGGCAAGGTTCGCGAATCGGAAGCGGTCTGCCCCGAATGCGGCGAACAGCGGTTTCCGATGCTGTCACACCAGTTCGATGGCAGCGAACCCTGGCAGCATCTCACCTTTGCTGAACTCGGTGTACCCCCGTTTGATGTTTTTATCGGCAGAGCCGGAGAACAGCAGAAATTTTTTCTGCTCGACGGCGACCGAGATTCGGTTCTCGGAACCTCAAGCGAAAGGGAAAAGGCATGACCGCAAAAAACCTTGAACCGCAGGTTCGCGACCTCGATTTTCACAAAGGCTACGAAGTGGTTAAAAACCGGCATCGGCCTTTTCCCGGGCAGAATGTTTCGGAGCCCCGTGTAGTCATCGAGTCTGACATCTTCAAAGAACTTCTTGCCCACGCCGGCGAAACCGTTGCCGTTGAACTGTGTGGCGTTCTCGTCGGCCAGACTTTTCAGGATGATGCCGGCCCCTATCTGGTCATCAGCGGCAGCATAAGGGGCAAGCACGCACGCAATGAAGGGGCGCAGGTTTCTTTTACCCACGAAACCTGGGACTACATTCATGCTGAAATGGAAAGCCGCTTCAAGGAAAAGGCCATCGTCGGCTGGTATCACACCCACCCCGGATTTGGCATTTTTCTTTCTGACATGGATAAGTTCATTCAGGACTATTTTTTCAACCAGCCGTTTCAGGTGGCGCTCGTGATCGACCCGGTCGCGAACCGCGAAGGTCTGTTCGCCTGGGTCAACGGCAAAACCCGTGCCCTGTCGCGCTGCTGGATCGGCAGCGAAGTTCACAAACTTACCATCGGTGCGGTCGGCAGCGAAGAAATTCGCGAAAATGGCACGCAGGTTCCAGTGGCTTACCAGCAGCAGACAGATGCGGTCGGGCGCATTGAACCCGCAGTGACAAAAGAAGGCCTTGCGCCCGGCAGTCACGGGCCGGCACTGGCGACTATTGGCCTCGCCTTTTTTGCGGGCTTTATGCTGGCGATGCTTTTTCTGCGCGGCACCTTTTTTTCGGCCGCCCTTACGGCAGCGCGGGCAGAAACCCGTGAGCTGCTCGGCGCCTGGGCTTCAGATTCATCTGTCGCCGAAGAAATGAAATTGTTGCAGTCGCGGGTGGCCGCGCTGAATTCTTCTGATACTGCCGCGCTGGCAAAAGAAATCGGTGAGCTGCAGGGTTTTGTCGCTCAGATCGCTTCAGCGTCTTCCCAGAGACGCAGCAGAGTGCAGAGCGCGGTTCAGGCGGTCGCATCACAGGTGGTCAGCGGTAACGAGCAGGCAAAAGTGGTATTGCAGAAGCTGCGCGAGACAATGGCCGAAAGCCTGCTGATTCAGCTGATGCCTTACCTACAGGCCCTGTCGGTTAGTCAGCCAGACATCAACCGCATTCGCGAAACCCGCCAGATAATAGAACATATCATCGGCCTCGACCCAAGGCTTGGGCCAGGTCTTAAAGAAAAGCTTCCCTGGCTATTCTGACAGCGACCAGGAGATGTAACCGGGAGGACAAATGACTGAAGTAGAAACCATCGTCATTACCAAGAGAGACCTTAAAGACCCGCATATCGAAGATATGATCATGGCTCAGCAGGCAGCCAGACGACAGTTGACGCCAGCCGAACGGGCGCCGGTCGAAACCGCCTTCTGGATGAACCCGGTTTTTTATACTGCGGTCGCCGGTTTTTTCGGAGCTTTGATCGCCTGGGCCTTTTCTGAACCTTTTATTGTCACAGATGCAACCAGGGAAGAAAGAGGCATCGGCATCTGGATGATGCTGATCGGGGTGCCAACGCTGATCGGTCTTTTTGTCGGTCTTGTCGAAGGTATCATGGCGCGCAATTTCTGGAAAGCTGTGCGTTGCGGTGGTATCGGTGTCGGTATTGGTCTGGTCTGGGGAATCTGCGGCACTATTCTCGGCAGCATGGCGATGAATATAGTTAAAAGCATCGCTCTTCCGATCTTTCTGGTTAATGCTCCGAAACCTGATCCGGCAGATCCGCTCAACTTTCTTACACCCGGGGTGCTGTTTACTCTGATCAGTTCGCGTTCACTTGCCTGGACCATCGTCGGTGCCGGTATGGGCCTCGGGCCTGGAGTTGCCCTCAAATCGAAGAAGCTTTTTCTCAATGGTATGGTTGGCGGCCTGCTCGGTGGTTTTCTCGGTGGTCTGCTGTTTGATCCGATCGGGTTTACGCTCATCAAGCTGGGTTTTTCGGATTCCGGCGGCACCAGCCGTCTGATTGGTTTCTGTACAATCGGTCTGATGGTCGGAGTTTTTGTCGGCCTGATCGAAAATCTGACAAAAGATGCCTGGCTGATCATGAAAACCGGGCCGCTTAAGGGCAAGCAGTTCGTTATTTATCACAACCCGACCATTATTGGCAGTTCACCTAAGTGTGACGTTTATATCTTCAAAGATCCGTCGGTGGAACCGCACCATGCTGAAATCCGCCAGCTTGGCAGCAAATTTGAGATTGTCGATAACCGCAGCCCGCAGGGTGTGTTTGTTAATTCGCAGCGGGTCAGCAAAAAAATGCTTGAAAAGGGCGATATCGTTATTATTGGCGAAAGCCTGCTTGAATTCCAGCAGAAGGACAGAGCATGAACAACAACTCTCCTGTTGCCAGACCGACTGCCCGGCCCGGTGCCTCACCTGCAGCCAGAAAAATACAGGTGACCCCGGTGTCGCCATCAGCCGAGCACCTCGGAAAACTCTGTTCGATCTGTGGCACCGGAATTCTGCAGAGCGACACGATCGTCATCTGCCCGGTCTGTTCATTGCCCTACCATCATGACTGCTGGAAAGAAATCGGCGGTTGCGGTACCTACGGCTGTTCTGCCGCTCCCGTTGCCACCATCAAGGAAACAGTGGCCGAAGACGTTTTTACCCCGGGCTGGACCGCCGAAAAAAAGTGCCCGGAATGCGGCTCATCGATACTTGCGAATGCTCTTGTCTGCAAAGTCTGTCGTTCTGTTTTTCCGACAGAGAGACCGATGACGAAAATGGAGTGGCAGAACCGCGTCTATAACGAAAAAGAAGTTGAAAGAATCAAAATCAGCGTAATTGCGCAGTTCATTTTCAGCACCATCGGCTGCCTGTTCATGATCATGCTGCCGGTCAATCTGATCACGCATTTCACTGATTCGGGCGTTTTTGTTGTCAGGCGTCTGCCCCCGACTCTCAAGGTGTTGTTTTATGCCGCACTGGCTATTTCTCTGGTCTGGACAATCCTGGCCATTTCATTCATGGGTTATTCGGTGGTGACAAAATGAGCGACAACAGAGCCGACTTTATCATTGTTGATGGTCTCAGGGCCGGTATAACCTGCCCGGCCTGCCTCAAACCTCTTGCTGAAGGCGAATCCGCCGCTCTCTGCAGCAAGTGCGGGTCTTTGAATCACGAAATCTGCTGGCAGCGCAATGGCTGTGGCAGTTATCACTGTCAGAAGGCCAGCTGTCGCATAGATGAAGGCTCGCCCGACATCGTCATAACCAAAGCCGATCTCGCCGGTCTCAAAGAAGTGCCTGCCAACAGCCGTTATGGCACTGCTGCCATAGCCGACGACCTTGCCAGACAGAAAAAGGCCGGCTGGTCGCCACTGGCTATTTTTGCCCTTTCCATAGGCTTTTTGACTCTGAGTGTCAGTCTGGTTAATTTTTTCGGCGGCAGCTCTTTTCAGGGGCAGACATTTGTATTTCTGCTTTCATTGGGCGGCTGCCTGCTTTCAGTGCTGATCGGAGCCATTGCCATGGCCAGTTTTCAGGGAAACAGCGCGCAAAAGGGGCTGCTGCTGGCGATGACCGGCATGGGCTGTGGCATTCTCGCTCTGGTTCTTACTGTTTACCCCCTTGCCACCTCTTCTTCGGAAGAGAGAATCGACGAAGTCAAGCTCGATATGAAGCAGATCTCAGAAACGGTGCGTAATGCCCAGCCACTGATCAGAGCTCCTTTGATGGCCAACGTGGCGATTAAATCCGGGTCAGGCTTCAGAGCCGGTACCGGCTCAGGCATTGCTCTCTGCAACCGTGACAGATTTACCTACATTTTGACCAACGCCCATGTTCTGTCTCTCGGGGTACGGGTTCGCAATCTTTCTGAGCTTGAGAAAAAAGCTGAAGAAGTTGAAGTGACCTTTTTCTCTGGCGAGTCGGTCAAGGGTGTTCCGGTCTGGCTCGCTCCTGAAGATATCGATCTGGCTCTGCTGCGGGTCGAGACGCCAAAAGGTTTTGTGCCGACTCTCAAGTATCAGTTCGGCCGGCAGCTCAGTATGGGCCAGAAAGTTTTTGCGATCGGCAACCCGGTCGGCCTGAACTGGACCTACACCGACGGCGTCATTTCGGCACTGCGCAAAAACCGCTTTGGCTCGAAAGAACTGACTGTGGTTCAGATTCAGACTCCACTCAATCATGGCAACTCGGGTGGCGGCCTTTATGACCTTGAAGGGTATCTGATCGGGGTCAATACATGGATATATTCAAAGACCGTCACCGAGGGTCTGAACTTTTCGATTTTCATTGATGAATTTTTCTCACTTCTTGGCCCGGAATGGAGCGGAATTCTGGGCATAACCGACGCAACACAGCCCGCCGAAAAGGAAGGACAGGAATGAGTATCAGACACAGACGCCTGCAATCAGATTATGAAAAAATTGTCGAAACTTTCAAAGAGGGCGGCCGCATTCTGATAAAGGCGGCGACCGGCACGCCGCCCGAAAAATATCAGATCGAGTTTCTCATCAACAGTCTGGTCATGAAGCCGGATGGCTCGGTGACCGTAAAAAACAACCATATTGCCGAAATCTATCTTACGGCCTCATACCCGCGTCAGCCACCTCAGTGCCGTATGCTTACCCCGGTATTTCACCCCAATATCGCGCCGCATGCAATCTGTATCGGCGACCACTGGGCTGCCGGCGAGTCTTTGCCGCACCTGATCGTGCGCATCGGCGAAATGCTCTCGTATCAGAGTTATAACCTGAAAAGCCCGCTCAATGGCGAAGCGGCCAAATGGGCGAGCAGCAACGCCGGACGGTTTCCCATCGATAAAATTGACTTTTCGGCTTATTACGAGGCTGGTGACAAGGTTTTGTCTGAGACACAGGCGAGCACCATCGATGCCAGCAGCACCATGCAGTGCGCCAACTGTGGAACGGTCGTGCAGGGTTCGCAGATCGTCATCTGCTCGTCTAAGCACCCCGTCTGCGCCAGCTGTGCGATGAAATGCCAGGTCTGCGGGCGTGAAATCTGTCTTAAGTGCATTACCAGCAAATGTTCAAGCTGTGGCCGCATAATTTGCGTGCATTGTCATACAAAATGCCGGTCGTGTCAGGTCGACCTCTGCCTCGAACATGCCGCGAAGTGCCATATCTGTGCTTCGCCCGGCTGTGACGACTGCACGGTGACCTGTGCGGTCTGCGGCAAACCAACCTGTCTCGATCATATTCACCAGGTTCCGGGAACGGATGAATATCGCTGCTCGGGTTGTTCTGCTTGATTTTTTCGTTTTTTTGTTCATATTGAGGATCTGAAGATTTACGGGAAAGGCGGTAACTTGCATGGCCACTGTATTGTGCAAAAAATGTGGAGAGTCGATCGAAATTCCTGAGGGGTCGAGGTCTCCGTTTATAACCTGCCCCAAATGCCGAAGCGCAGTTCAGGTGACGACCCAGGCTTCAAAACCAGCAAGTCCTGCGGGAAGCCCGCCAGCCCGCCCCCCGGTTTCTTCAGCCCCCCGCCCGGCCCCGTCACCACCCCCGCCAGCTTCGGTGCCTCC
>CALEDQ010000023.1 GCA_937949615.1 uncultured bacterium
GAATTTTACTGCTTCATCACTTATCGGCTTGACCAATTTTCTCAGACCACCGCTTTAAATCGCGGTTATTATCTTCGACGAATACCATCAAACCCTTTTTTTATGAGTCCGCCCCCCTCTAAAAACAAATTGTGGGTGGTTCTTAGTCAGACTACTGTTTCTGGTGCCGGTGAGATAGCAACCACAACTAATCCAGTAGATGGTAGCCACGGTTTTATCGGCAAAATCATTGATGTAAGGTGCCCGGATCCAAGCTATACAGCTCTTGACGGAACAATGTATTCAAAGTGGTAAATACTTGTCTGAAATGCTCAGGTGATTGGTAGTTTAAGGGCGGGCTTTTCTGACTCATCTGAATTTTTGAGCTTTATGCCGCGGGCCGCAGCTTCGGCAAGCAGTTTTTTGGCGATCAGGCCCTTTTCGTTCTGCAGAATTTTTAATGCCGCCTCAGATTCAGAGCTCTTCAGTGAAAAAAGCAGATTCTGCAATTTGTTCAAACCATCGGTTTGACCGGCTTTCCATTTGATCAGTGCCGCAAGCGCCTGATCATCAGCATCGCCAGAATTTTCGGTTTTTTCAAGCAACGGGCTGATATTACCTCTGAAAAATTCAATCTGGCCGGCGATAATTTTAAGAGCGGACTGGCGAATCTGAGCCTCTTTACGGTTGGCGGCTCCGAGAATCCATGGCAAAAATGCTTCCCAGTTCGGGTGATGGGCGGCTGCCTGTATCACTCTTTCTGCCAGAAGCGGCTGAGCTGTTGCTGGCCGTGAAAGGCCATCGGCAAAAGCCACGATTCTTTCACCATCTTCTGCCCTGAGTTGTCTTATAATCGATGCTGCCTGTGCCGGATCAGGCGTAGTCAGATAGGCTTCAATCAAGGCTCTTATGCCAAGCGGGTCTCTTAAAATGGCCAACGACCTGATGGCACAGCCGCTTACCCGATGGTCGACATCGGTCAAGGCATTGATCAGAAACACAACCCGACGGCTCAGCGGCAGCTCGCCGGTGATAAAAACGGTTGCGGCTCTGGTTGCGGCATCTGGTGAATTGAGGCGCTGCAGAACCAGTTTTTCGAGTTCTGTTTCGGGCGCGAGGATGGCGAGCCCTTTCAAGGCTTCATTCTGAACCCGCAGAGCCGAATCATTGAGGAAAGGCTCGAGAAGGCCGGGCAGTTTTTCCTTGCCCAGCGAGGCCGCTGCCCTGACCGCATTGGCGCGCAGACGGATATCTTGATGCTGCATGAACGGAACCACCAGTTCGAGACCGGCCCCGAGTCTGGCGGCGGCTGTGACTGCTGAAGCCAGCACGAAGACATCTTTCTCGTCGACGAAAAGCAGTCTGAGAGCATCAAGAGCCGGCTTGCCCATTGTCGGTAACAGCGCCTGCACCGCCAGGCGTCTGATCAGAGCATTTTCACTTTTTAACAGGGCCGAAATCTGAACGCCACAGGTGGCCGGATGATACTTTTCGGCAAGATGTAATGCAATTTCAATTACTTTGGCATCATGGTGCTGAAGCGCATGAAGGAGCGGTTCGGGGTGCCTTGAGAAGTCCTTCTCCCATTCCTGCAGTGCATGCAGCGCCAGCGCCGGTTTTCCGCTTCCGATGAGTTGCGATATGTCGTTAAAGTCCATGCTTACCTTCGCGATATCAGTTTGGCCATGCCAAAGATCGGCAGATACAACGAAACTACAATGCCGCCGATGATGACGCCGAGAAAAACGATCAACATCGGTTCAATCAACGAAGCCAGCGTCTCGACTTTATTGTTGAACTCTTCTTCATAAAAATCTGAAACGTGGTCGAGCATTTCGGGCAGATTGCCGCTGCGTTCACCCACCGCCACCATACGGTTAAGCAGTTCAGGCAGCCAGGGCAGCTGACTGTCGAAGCTTTGTGCAATATCTTTGCCCTGTCTGATCATCTCGGCCGCGCTGGTGATCGACTCACGGATCGGTTCGCGGTCGATCGACTGCCTGATCAGTTCCATGGCGCTGGTGACGGTAATGCCACTGTGAATCAGCATCGAAAAACTCTTGGCAAAGCCGGCGATTTCATAAGTATGAAACATCTGCCCGAAGAGCGGCAGTCGCAGAACCGTGCGGTCATACAGGCGTTTTCCGGTGGTTGTTCGTTTTAACAGTGCCAGAACAATCACGAAAAGAACAATGCCGCCGGCAAAAGCCGGAAAATAATTGATCAGGGCATCGCTGCAGCCGAGAGTAAATTTGGTGATCGCTGGCAGGTCGCCGCCGAATTTGGCGTAGATTTCCTTGAAGCGCGGCACAATTTTTATCAGAATTGCGCCGACGACGATGAACGATAGAACCAGTACCAGCATTGGGTAGGTGAGGGCTTTGACAATCATGCCGCGCAATTGAATGCGCTTTTTGAGCAGACCGGTGAGACGTTCGAGAACCTGCGGCATTTTGCCGGATTCCTCGCCGACTTCGAGAAGCTGCAGATAGGTGCGGTCAAAAATTTTCGGGTATTTTTCGAAAGAGCTCTTGAGGCTGTTACCATCGCTGATACTGGCGACGATATTTTTGAGGGCATCTTTCATGGTTGGGCTGTCGGCCCTGTTGACAAGCATTTCGAGAGTCTCGATGATCGGAATGCCCGCCCGGGTAAGAGTGCCGAACAGACGGGTAAAATGATAAAGTTCATCGTCTTTGACGCCGCCGCCAAATGAAATCGAAGTTTTTTCGACTTCAACTTCGGCATTAATTGGGTTCAAGCCGCGAATGGAAACGGCATCCATGGCGTCTCTCGGCGATTCAGCCGAAATGCTCAGGATTTCGGTGCTGCCGTCGGGTCTCTGGGCTTTGACTTTAAATTTTTTCATGTTTACGCCTCATGGTTTGGCTGTTACAGACGCCGTCTCTGTTTCTTTGAGCAATTCCAGGGCGGTCTGTTTTGTCACTCCGCCTTTGAGAATTCTTATGGCGTCTTCAAGTTTCTGGTCGCGGGGCTGGGTAATTCCGGGCAGATCATGCAGCTGACCTGTAGTATCTTTGACAATTATATTACCATTCTCACCAGCTGATACCGAAATCATTCCTTCCTGGGGAAGCTGGTTTTCACTGACAATATAGACTCTGGAATCTTCTCTGACCATGAATTTTCGGCGCTCGCCGCTCTGAAACTCGCCGAGAATGGCGATAGTTTTTGCCTGTGGAGCAACCGGCCCGTTTTCAGTTTGAATTACAACGGTTTCGCTGCCGGTTTCAAGCCAGCGAAAGCGGTCTAACAGACCTGAAGGCAGCAGAATATTTCTTTCTGGAGGTAAAAATGGTTCTGCAACTGCCGCCACTCTCTGGGCAAAAATTTCGGCCTGCTGGTTAAGCGTGAGAATCTGCTCGTTGATGCCGCCGGTTTCGGTTGGCAGAGGAATATTTACGGTCAGCGGGTTTACCGGGGAGGGAGCTGGCTGGGTCTGAGTTATGGCAGGGCCTGTTTCGGCTGTGACTGCGGGTGCAGCAACCGGCGGGCTGACTGGGCGGGCCGGGGAGGTTTTTCCCCTGCTTCTGACTGCCAGGTTGGCAATGATCAGAACTGCGAAAATCGCAATTCCGATCAGAGCACGCCTGTTGTTGTTTTCCTGATCAGCCATTGTTGATGAACCTCACGCGGCACTGAAGATTTATCTGTGCTTCATGGTCGGCGTTATCGAGGCTTACGAATTCAAGAGACTCAATTCTGATACCGGCAGGGTGTGTTTCAAGTATGTAAAGAAGTTTGCGAATCTGTTGGTAACGACCGGAAATGGAAAGCTCGAAGGCCTGATCGACATAGCCTTCGAGGTTTTCTCTTGGTTTATAGCCAAGATTGGCCAACCTTACGCCGGCTGAAGCAACCATTTTCGGGAGATTGTCGACGAATTCAGGCAGGGCTGTTTCTGGAAGCCTGGAAAAACTGGTGCTTGAAATGCGGTTCTGCCTGGCGGTCAGATCTTTTTCGATTGCTTCGGCTCTGGTTTTGAAGGCTTCGATAAATGAATTCATTCGCAATTTAAGATCATTGCGGTCGGAAAGCTGTGATTTTCTCAGGGTGAGGTGTCTGGTTTCAGAAATGAAGGCTGGGAATTTCACTGTCAGAAGCAGGGCAAGAAAGCTTACCCCTGCCCATGAAGCAAGAAACAGAATGATGGCTTTATTTTTTCTGTCAGACTGAATCATTGAATTTGAACTCTATTTCGATGCTGAAAGCGGTTTTACCCTGAAACATGATTTCGCCTTTCGGGACAAAATTAAGGTTTTCCAGGGCATGGTTTTCTGACAGTTTCAGGTAAAAGGCATTGGCATGATCGGGGTTGGTGACAGCAATTCTGAAGCGGAAAAATCTGTCTTCTGCCACAAAAACCGGTTTGCCGGTAAAGGGGTTCTCGATGGCGGTGATTATCGCGTTGTCGGGGAGTGAGCTCTCAATTGAATTGAAAAGTCTGGTCCAGACGGAAAAAGTGCCGCCGATTGCGAGATTATGCTTTTGAATTGCTGATTCAAGCTCACTTATTCTTGCCTCTGGAGGGAGCATACCGCTTGCCAGTTCGAGGAACTGTTTTGAATCGTTCTCGATGGCGATTGCGGCGGCGGCATATTCGCTTTCAAGCCGTTTTGAATAGACAGACATCCAGGCAAGAACAGAGAATGCGAGCACAGAGGCTGCCAGAACAGCTATTGCCGAAGAAACCGGCAACGTAATCCGGCGTTCTTCGCGTTCTAGAAATTCAAAGGCAGTTGTCATGCGGCCATTATCCTGTCATAGCGTTCGAGCTGCCATGGGGCAAGCATCAGGTTTCCGAGCAGAGTGGCAATGGTTGAAGGGGTTTCCTTTTCGGGTAAGACAAGGGCAGAAACCATCGCTTCTATTTCTGACTGGAAAAAAGTTGTTGGAATGCCAAGATTGGCATTGATGAGTCGGTCTATATTGCGGATTTTTGTTCCCTCACCGCTGAGAATGATTTTTAAAAAACCGCTTTCTTCAGGGTGGTCGTTTGAGAAAAGAAGTAAAAAACCGTAGATTTTCTGCAGCAGGTCGATTAAAACGGCTTCGATGTTCTGATAGGTTTCGATCTCGCTCTGCGCTTCACAATTCGGATCTTCAAGAAGAACGATCTCATCGAACAGTTTGCTGAAAGCCTGTTCGTTGCTGCTGTTTCCAGTATTTACGATCGCTGACAGCAGGTCGTTGACGCCACGGTCGATTGTGTGGATTGTCAGAAGGCCTTCACGGTTGAAAATGCCGGCTGTTGTAGTTTTTTCGCCAAGATGAACGAACACCGACGGGTGGCGGGCTTCGACGGTTGCCGTTCGCAAAACCTTAACCAGGCCGCTGAAGGCCGGCTGAATTGAAATTGGCACGATACCGGCCCGTTCGGTTATCTGAAAAAGTGTCTGCATTCTGGTCTTGCTGATGGCACAGTATTGCACTGGAATTCGATTTTCGCGCTTTTCACCGAATTCATATCTGACATGAAAATCTTTAAATGAGAGGGTAGTGGTCTTGTGGATTTCTCGTTCGAGAAATGGCTGCAGGCCTGATCTCGCGGCAACTGCCGGCACCTGAAAGGAGCCAAAGGTAAAAAAATGGTCAGGCAGAATAATTGCGGCGTGTTTTTCAAACGGAAAGCGATAGCCGGAAATCACGCGCAGCTGTTTCACAGTTGAAGCCAGATCGGGCATGGCGTCTGGCTGGGCTGATTCGTAGACAATGCCAGACGATTTCAGCTGCTTTATGTCGAACCTGTTATCTTTCCAGCTTCCCTCGCACCATCTCATGTTTTTTCCCGAAAACTCGAGAAGATGCACCGGGCTTCTGGCGATAAGCCATTCATTGAGCTGTTCAATTAAAGACAAGGGCCACACACTCTTTCCAGTTCGCTGAAATCGGTCAGTCCGCGACTGACCTTGATCAGGGCAGATTCAAACAGGGTTCGCAAGCGTTTTTCCCTGATAAATTTCATACTTTCGATCAGGCCGTTCTGGGCAACCAGATCGCGAATTTCGTCGGTAATCTGCAGAAATTCAAAAATCCCGGTGCGGCCGGAGTAGCCCATTTTCATACAGGCCTGGCAGCCCTGCGCATTGAAAACCTGTTCTACGCTCATTTTGCCAAACAGGGCCTTTTCTTTTTCTTCCAGCGCCCGGCCTTTTTTGCATTCCGGGCACAGTTTGCGCATCAGGCGCTGTGAGAATACCAGGTTCAGACAGCTCATCAGCAGATGGAAATCGACCCCGATGTTCTGCAGTCGGCCGAGAGTTTCTGCCGAAGAGTTGGCATGCACAGTCGACAGAACCAGATGACCGGTCATACTTGCCTGCATCGATATCTGTGCGGTTTCGGCATCGCGGATTTCGCCCACCATGATGATATCGGGGTCGAGCCTGAGAATAGTCCGCAAACCGCGGGCAAAAGTGAGCGAGCGTTCGGGCTCGTTGCGGTTGATGCGCACCTGAATCTGCTGCACGCCCTGAATTCGTCTTTCAACCGGGTCTTCAATCGTAATGAATTTTAAACGCGGGTCGGCAAGAGATTCAAGAACTCCGTAAAGGGTGGTCGATTTACCGCTGCCTGTCGGGCCGGCGACAAGAATCATGCCGTGCGGTGAACGGGTGACATTCTTGATGATTTCGAGTTCATCGAACAGCATGCCGATGGTTTCGAGGCTTAATTTTACCGCTTCAGCGCCGGAAAGCAGACGAAGAACGATGTTCTGGCCAAAAATACCGGGCATGCAGGCGATACGGAATTCGACCTCGCGGTCTTCGCAGGTTACCTTGAAGCTGCCGTCCTGAGGCATGATCTTTTCGGTAATATCGAGATGCGACATAATCATCAGTCGCGAAAAGAACCCGGCGGCTGTTGAAGCGTCGAGCTCAAGCCTGTCGATAAGCACTCCGTCGATTCTGAAGCGTATTCTTGCCCCATACTGTGTCGACTCGGCATGAACGTCGCTGGCGCCCTGATTTACTGCGAGCAGCAGGGTCTTGTTAACGAGTTCTGAGACCGAAGGAGTGTCAAGGCTGATGCTGATATCATTTATTTTTTCAGTTTCACGGGGTCGGTTTTCGGAAGCCTTGAGAGTCGAGGCCAGCGAGTGAATGCCTGAAAAAAGATCATCCTGCGGGCTGTCTGTTTCCAGGGTTGGAGCGATCAGCAGCGTTACACGTGAAGAGGTGGTGATCTGAAAAGACGCCTCATAACCAAGAGTTGCAAATAGAGGGCTGATGCTGCGGATGCGCGCCGGTTGAAAGGTCGCCAGCAACAGATTCTTGTCGGTGATCGAGATCACCAGCAATTTTTCGCGGGCGCAGACCGAAGCCAGGCGCTCAGGCAGGTCGCTGAAGGGCACAATTTCATCGGTTTCGCAGAACGGCAGATTGTAGGCTTCTGCCAGGAGTTTGAAAAGAGTTTCTTCGGGCAAGCCGCTTTCTCTTATCAATACCGTTTCAAAAGGTTGACGCGAGTCGGCCGCCACCTTTTTCAAGGCAGCAAGGGTTGCCTTATCGAAAATTGCCTTTTCTTCGAAGAACTGTTCGAGTGGCCGCTGGAAAGCAGACCCTGAAATTAATCTTGCCATGGTTATCCCTGAGAAGAAATGTTTATCATTTAATTATATCTCAATTAATCGGCAGAAGCGGACTGATTTTAATGCTTCAGTATTAACTTAAGAATGCCGAAAAATGATGTGTGAAACTCTATAAACTCAACAACAATATGCGGGGCAGTTCTTCGGCAGCACGCTTTATTTCAGCACTTGCTGCAATTTTTGTCGTTTATTTCGCTTTTGGTCTGGGCAGTTCTTTCAGTCAGAGCGATGGCAGCCGCTTTTTGCGACTTGATTTTGTGCCTGGCACGATCGAGGGTGGCGCTTCAGAACAATACGGGCGCTATATTCTTTCATTCGATGGTTCTATCAAGGCAAAGATCTGCAGAGAATCTTCGATTCCATTGTTTTACACGGATATTCTCGGCGCCCGGGTCGAAAGCAACCCTTTTCTGATGAATTTTGAGCGCGGGCCGGTAAAAATGGCCAGACTGACGCAGATTTCAGAAAATCCGCCGGTGTTGCGGGCAACTTTTTTTCTTAAACGATCTCTGCTGCCAACGGTAAAATATATAAAAAATTCGATGGAAATCACCTTTTCGCAGGCAGAAGAGAAGAGCCAGAATGAAAAACGCGATTCTTACTCTTTGATCGATCCGGCTGAGAAAAAAAAGCCGGCCGCGAAAAAAACGGTCGATAATGCCGGCACTGCCTCGCCAGTTCCCCAGGAAGATCCTGCCGATGAGCCGACGCGCATCAAGGTGACCAATTCTGATGCGGCGACTCTGATGCGTGAGCTGGCCCGCCAGACCGGCAAGTCAATTCACTTTCGTGACCCGGTGCAGACCAGAATCGAACTTGATATTGCCGCTGCAGACCCGTTTGCCGCTTTAAGCCAGATTGCCGAGCGCACCGGCTATGCGATCACGGTCGAAGACGGCGATATCTGGGTTTCACGTCTCGAAAACCCCTTGTTGAAGATATCGGAAAAAGATCAGGTCGAAGGTGCCGACCTCTCAAATCTGGCTCTTGGCGATGTTTTGCGCGCCCTCGGCCAGATTGCTGAAGTGAACATCGCGCTCGACAAATCTCTGGAAAGCGTAAAGGAACGCAAGGTTAACATTTATTTCCAGAAGATAAGTATTCGCAGGGCTTTTGAAACTCTGATGAAGGTGCACGAGCTTTTTCTCGCTGTCGTTGACGAAAAAACGCTTCTGGTAATGACCCTCGAAAATTCAAGACAGATTGAAGGCAAAGTTGTGAGGATTCTGCCGCTGCAGGTGCCTTTCGACAAGTTGAATTCAATCATCTCCGAATCGGTAAGCAGTGATATTACCGCCAGGGTCAAAACTCAGGAAGACCTTGGCAATCTCATTCTGACCGGTGACAGAGAGGCAGTCGATATTTATGAAACGGCTGCCCGGAGTCTCGAAGGCAAAATGATGACTGCCGGTGATTCTTTCTCGCGTGAATATTTCAATCCTCTCAATACCAAACCTGAAGATCTCATTACTTTGATAAAAGAAAACCTTGGCGAAAAAGAGGGCGTCAAAATCACTTTTGACAAACGAACCGACATGGTTCTGATTTCCGGGCCCTCCACTTCGGTTAATCGCGTCGTCGAGATGGCCAGAAGGCTTGACCTTGACCCGACCCGTCAGGCATTGATTCATATCAGACTTATCGAGATCAAGCGCAAAGATATGGAATCGATGGGTATCAAGCTGCCCGACCAGCTGGCTCAGACGAGCGATATCGCAAACTTCAGTGCTTCCAGCATTGTTATTCCGGCAAATTTCACGGCATTTCAGGATAATAACCGCATAAAAACCCTGGCGAATCCGACCTTGAGATGCATGGATAAAGAAGAAGCCAGTATCGATATCGTGGAAAAAATTCCGATCAAAAATGCAACCACCAACTTCATTTCAACCGGCAACGCAAGTCCTTCGGTTTCTATAAGCGATAACTGGAGCGAAGCAGAAGTTGGTATCAAGCTGAATGTTCAGCCGTTCATTCATCAGGATAATGAAATAACCATGAAGGTCGACATCGATCTGACCGAATTGCTCGATATTATCGAAACCAGGCCCTGGACTGCGCAGAGAAAAATTAAAACCATGGTAAGGGTCAAAGATAAAGAAACGGTGGTCATTGGTGGCCTGATTCGCAACAAAAAAACGACTACCAAACGACCTCTGCCATTTCTCAGCAAGATCCCGATTCTGCGCAAATTTGCCAGAAAACTTGAGCACAATGCTGACACAGAAGAAAAGAGTGAAATGGTAATTCTCATCACTCCGAATGTTGTCGATTCGGCCGGCAGAAACGTTAATTTATCGAATTCTGATACGGGAATTAAAAAAGCTGATCTCAGGAACTGAAACAAGAAATTAAAAATATGCTAAAGGCCAGGCGGAATCTGATTTTTCTTGCAGTGTTTGCCGTTGCCGTCATCTGGGGCTTCATCGGCGAATCATCTGCATTAGAATCATCTGACCAGGCGACGAATGAATTTCTCGTTAAAGAAATGGCAAGAGTCATTAAGGTTCTCGAACCTGTCAGAAAGCCGGAGTCAAACAAGCCTGCCTCTGATAATAGTTTGGGAATACCCGCATTTGCCAGACCGGTTGTCGACCGTGGTCTGCTCAAGAGTCTTCCCGATGGTCAATGGCTGTGGAGCAAACAGATAACCAGGGGGGAGGGGCTGTTTTATTTTGCCAGACTGCTCGAAAAACTGAGTGACGAATTGCTTCTTTACCCGGTTCTGATAAGCGTTGAGCCTGATTTTTATGATATTCCCGCTTCGCACTGGCTTTTTGATTCTCTCAAACTTCTTGCGGGCACCGGTTCACTCAACGGTTTCGCTGGAAAGAGGCTCGATCCTGACCATTCGATGAGCTTCAGTGAAGTTAAAAAAATCGGCAGTTCAATAATTGAATATCTGGGTTCAAATTGCCTGTTGCTGGTGTTTGACGGTAAATCAGGCAGAATCAGAACAAAGGGAACCCTGAAACCGGTCGAAATAAATGGCTGGCACTATTCTTTCAATCGGAAAAACTGGTATGCAGTCGATCCGGAAGGCAACTTCATCCCGGATTTCCGCTCAGGGAACATTCAAAATATCTATTTTATGAACGAAAATTATGTTCAGACCGGATCTTATGAGCTCAGAGAAGGCCTTGCCTCGGCAGGCATGATCAAGATTCAGAAAAAATACCGGTCTGGCGAAATTTTTTCTCAGAAAAAGCCTGTCGCGGGAAAAGAAAGCCTGGAAAAAAGCAGAGAAGCCCTGCGTATACGACTGAAAGAACTTGGTCTGTCTGAACGCAAGGCTGAAACAGACCTGCAGAAGGAAAAAGCTGAGCCGGAAACAATTTCGACGAATGCCCCTTCGGCAGGTGAGCAAAAGGCGCTTCGTGATGCCATCAGCAGCCCGGCTGCTGATATGCCGGTTTCAGAAAATCTTTCCGAGATTTGTGAAGAACCGCCGGCGGCTGTCTCTGACAATCAGAAAAGTCAGCCCGATACAGGTTACGATGGCGTTGTCATCGATGCGGTAACCGGCAACCCGGTCAGGGGAGCTTCGGTTTTGATTGCAACAAGGCAGCTGACCACCGATGAGAATGGAAAATTTTTCTTTTCTTCAGGTGCCGGCGAGGTTCTCGATGTTACAGTCTATTCAGAAGGTTATGAAGCTCTGTCATTGCGGCACCGCACCGGTTATCGGAGCGGCCCTTTAAAGCTGAGTCTCAAGCCTGTTCTTACCAGTGTTTCCGGTAAAATGCTGCATTCTGAATCAGGGGCCCCATTGGGCAAAGTACTGGTAAAGATCGGAACCAGGGCAACCAGAACCGACTCCAATGGTAATTTCGTTTTTAAGGGGGTAAAACCCGGTTACCATCAGCTTTCCTGCTTTGCCAGAGGATTCATGGAAGCTCACGAAATCATTCATGTGGGAACTGAGCCGGTGAACGATCTGGCAGTGAAGTTGCGCCCGGTGTTTGAAGAATACGCCTCAGGCATGTAAATACGCCCGCTCCTCTGCCATCTGATTGTTATTTGACGCTGCCCGGACTGATGTCATCATCAATGAGCCGGCTGACTTTGTTTATACAGGAATCAATGATCGTGAAATAACGCTCGTCATTTTCCTGCATTGTGCCAATAATTGCATGGCCGTAGCTTGATTTAAGGCGTTATCGACAGGGTGCCCCCTGCATGGCTGTTGATTTGTTTTTTTACTGAAGCAATTCAGATAAAGTCCTGCACTGTTTTTTTGCGGGAATGACGAAGAAGCCGTGACGCCGTTTGTGACATTGAACTCAATACTTACTTACCGGCCTGGAGTTCTTTGATCAGTGAACTCAAAACCCCAAAAGCTTCGAGGCGGCTGGGAAAAAATGTTTCGCGTGCGTATATCAGCGGTTCAGTGTTTTTTATAAAAAGCTTTTCACGCATGTGTTCTGTAAAATTGCGGATGTCGAGATTGGTCATCGCGCCGTTACGGCCGGCACAGAGGCGTTCGATATATGAGGTCTCGAGTGCAAGAGTCTGCATGAGATCACTTGTGATGCGTTTCCAGTCATCCCAGGTCATTTTTTCTTCAGGTCTGATCTTGTTCCCTGAATCAGCACATCGCAAACCCATGGATTTGAGAGGAGAAATTGCTGCGTAGATGGGGTGGTTAAGAGGAACATCGGAGAAGAATTCTGAGGCCGAAGCATTTAAAGTTCTGGTCACAGGCTTTTCGAAAAACGGGTTGGGGAAAATCGTCAAACCAGGCTGGCTGAATGATTCCTGAAAAAATGTCTCAAGTCTGGCGGCCTGTTCACAGGTGATCGTGGCCTTGTCGTCAGAAGTCTGGGCGAAGAGCTGAAAAAATACACTGTCCAGCTCATAGTGAGGAACTTCAAGCTTTCTCGCCAGAAAAGCCCTGAAGTCAGACCATCTGGCTGTGTTTTCATCTGCCGGCAAGGGATTGGAAATATATAATGCCCCAGAAAGACCTACCAGCAATACAAGGAGAAAGAGCACTGTAAGTTTGCGGTAAACGCAGAGAAACTTGCGCAGTGTCGTTTTTGGGGGTCTGGCAGCTGGTCCTGGAGTCTGATAATCATAAACAGAAGAATCTGAGGCGGCAACGGTTTCGGTCTCGAGATGGGAAAACCGGGTAGACCGACCACAGCCTCCGCAGAATTTTGCAACAACAGGGTTGCTGCGTTTGCAGAAGCTGCATTTTTTTACCTGTTTAATGGTATTGATCTGAGTTTGACCCTTATGCAGCAGATTGCTTTGCATATAAGATCTATCGGCAGGTTGTCGGTTTCGTGCCAGAGATTACTTCGTAGACTGCGGTTTAAAATCCTGTGCCACCATAAATATTTCCCGACTTCGCGCGAGTGAGGCTTTTGGGTTGAAAGACTTGGCGAAACCAAAAAGCTTGCGTGTTCTCTGGAGAAGTTGCTGATATTCAACCCCTTCAAAAACTTTGGCGACAAAATTGCCACCGGGCTTCAGCAGTTTTTCGGCCATATCGAGAGCCAGATGCACAAGAAGTGCTGAATTCTCGGTATCGGCGTAGTGTACCCCGGTGGTGTCGGGGGCCATGTCGCTGAGAATCAGATCGAGGCCGTTCGGTGCCAGCTCGATTATTTTTGCCTGGTTCTCGGGAGCGCGGATATCGCCTTTAATAATGGTTACCCCTTCGATCGGGGCTATTTCGAGAAGGTCGATGGCGATGATTCTTGCTTTGCCATTTACTTTTCTCAGGGCGTACTGGCTCCAGCTGCCGGGGGCGGCGCCAAGATCCAGAATTTTCATACCCGGCTTTATCAGCCGGTATTTCTGGTCTATTTCTTCAAGCTTGTAGGCAGCCCGTGAGCGATAGTCATCGACCCGCGATTTCTGCAGATAGTGATCGTTAAGGCGGTTTTTGAACCAGGCTTTAGTCATCAGTCGAGATATTCTTCTGTCAGTTTTATGTTGTTGACGCGTTTTACCGGCCGCTCATCGATGACTTTTGCCTCTTCAATGTAGCGGATCAGGGCATCGCGAACCAGCAGTTCCATTTTGGTGCGGCCTTTAAAATCACGCAGAAGTGTGTAACCGTCACCACCTGAAGCTATGAAGTCGTTCAGGGCGACCTTGTATACCTTTTCGGCCTGCAGGTCTTCACCACTGTCGGTTTCGATTTTTACAATACGTTTCATCGGAACCTGCGAGGGGTCATAGGTGATTTTCATGCCTGACGGCAGAAGAAAACCGTAGTCAGGACCAACCATGAGCTTGAGACCATCAGCCTTCATGTTGAAATTGTCCATTGCGAAGGCTTTGTCTTCGGCATCGATAACCTTGGCTTCGTTTGAGAGTGATCTTTCAATAAGATCGCGAAGCTGAAAACCGTTCATTTCAACCACTTCGATAAAGTTGTCGAAAGGCTGAACCATGAACACGTCTTCGACAGTTATTTTGCCTTTCTGAAATGGTTGTCTGACGCCGCCGAAGTTGATGAAGGCGAAATCGGCGCCGGAATATTTACGCATGGCGTCTGCTATTATCGAACCTTCTGGCGAGTCGCCACCGCTGACGCCGCGATAAAGACCGACTCTGGTCTCGCCGATGACTTTCTGCATCTCGATTTTCAGGTCTTTGAGGTAACTGTCTTCAATTTCTTTGATTCTGGCATTTTCCCCGATTTTTTCGAGGTAAAGAGGGGTCGAATTAAGCTTGATGGTGGGTCTGGCCGGGTCTTCTAAATCAATTCTGACGACCGAGGCGTGTTCGCATGAGCTGCCGCTGTGAATGATAGCGGTGTTGAAAGGTTCTGCCCAGGTTATCTCTTTCTTCAGGGCATGTGTATGACCGCCGAGAATCAGGTTGATGCCTTCGACCTGAGCCGCAAGTTTTACATCTGCATCGAAGCCAAGATGAGAGATCAGAATGATAAAATCAGCTCCACCCTTGCGCAGCTTTTTGATCAGCGGTGGCAGAATTGGGGTTGGATCAGTGAAAACAACGTCTTTGACATTTTTTTCAAATGAAATTGTTGCGGTTTCGGGTGTATCAACGCCGATAACCCCGATTTTGCGGTTTTTATGGCTGAAGACGGTGTAAGGCTGTGCGAAGCGCAGGAGTCTGCCATTGGCTTTTTCGAACACGTTACAGCAGACAACCGGAAAATCGCGCTTTTCCATCTGTTCGACCAGGTTCTGGTATGAATAGTCAAATTCATGATTACCGATGGTAACCGCTGCCACCCGCAGGCGATTCAGCATGTCGATCATTACCGCGCCCTTGGTTCTATCGACAATGGGGGTGCCCTGAAAAAAGTCGCCGGAATCAATATACATCATTCTGGCATCAGCATTTTCCGGGTTGGCTTTATAACTGTCGATCAGGTTCTGCAGAATCGCATAACCGCCCATCAGTGGGCGTGGGTCTGTTTTAGCAACCGGGTCGGGGTGTGCATTTATCGCTCCGTGTACATCACTGGTATGAAAAAGAATAAATTCGGCTGCCGAAGCCGAAAACACCAGAGAAAAAAAGAAAAATGTCAGCAGGCAATAAAATTTTATGCCTCTGATATTCAGATGCTGTCTAACCATTCCAAGCTCCTTGTTTGGCAAAACGCCGTTTCCTTGTTTTATTTTGTTTTGATTTCGTGTTCTTCGATGACCAGTTCGATCTGTCTCTTGTTGAGCGAGATAAACCCGGCGTGAATGACGTGACTGGTGCGCAGATCGGTGATGATTGCATCCGTGATCGGCAGAAAGTCGCGTGACTGGCTTTCGGTGTTCAGAATATCTGAAAGTCTGCTGTTTTCTATAAGATGCAGGTTGCCCTGAATTTTATGCTGAGGAGTGAAAATTACCACTTTCAACTGATCTTTTCGTGCTTTCATTTTTTTCCTCCAGGAAGAACAATTTCGGCGAAGCGGCCTTCAGCCTCGGCGAGAACCGAACCATCCGGCAGAATTACCGAACCGCGTGCGAAATAAAGGTTTTTTCTTTGGCCGGTGAGGGTTGCGGCGAATTTTAATGGAACGCCCACCGGAGTCGGCCGAAGATAACGAATGTGCATGTCTGCGGTTACCGCAAGAATATTTTTTTCGGCACCCATGACGGCATAGGCCATTGCTTCATCGAGAAGGGTGCTGAGGATTCCGCCATGAACAATGCCGGCGTAGCCCTGATAGGCAGGGCCTGGCACCCAGGTAAAGGTGCAGGTATGGCCCTCTACTGACTTCTGAACCGGAATATGCAGGCCGCTTTTGTTCCTTGGGCCACAGACAAAGCAGTGGGCGTTGTCGATAAGGTTGAGGCCTGAAAGGTTGCGTCTTTCGATGAGTTTACGACTGTTTGAAACTGCCTCAAAAACCTCGGGCCGGTTGAGCGCAACCGGAGTCGATAGCGTACCGCGTTCATAGAGCATGATGTTTTTTTCTTCAAGTCTGACCTTGAGAGTCTCGAAACTGGGGACGTCGAAATTTCTGTGGGTCGGGTCACCTGTCAGAACAGGGACCGAACCAAGATCATTCAGACCGGCTTCTACAAGCTCAGGAAAGCGATAGCAAAGATGCGGTGGCAATGAAATGTGGTGGACGGGAAATGCTTCCCGCAGCGCCAGGATTGTCTTTTTTACGGCGGCAAAGCTCATTGGCGGCCGATCAGGCATCGAGCAGCCAGGTGATGGCTGAAATGGAGTCAGCCTTACGTCCTGTAGAAGAGGGTCGGCAGTGCAGAATCTGCCTGTTTCGGCGATAAATTTGAGCCGTTCTTCTTCGGTTTCGCCAATGCCTGCGACAAATCCGAGAGAGTAGGGGATGCCGGCGGCATGCAGACCTTCAATGCAGGCCCTGCCTGCGCTCGGATTACGGCCCCGCGACTTTTCGAGCGATTGTCCGGGGTTTGACAGAGTCGAACAGACAAGATTAAGTCTGACTGAGCAGCCGGCATTGATGAATCTTTCCATGGTGAATGAGTCAAAGTAACCGACCTCAAGCACCGGTAGAAGATTCTGGGCCAGAGCTTCACGGCAGGCGGCATTCAAATAATCGGCGAATGAGCTGAAACCATTCTGATGCAGAGCAATCTGTATGTGTGGAAAATCCTGCGGGGCTTCGCCCGAAATAAAAATAACTTCGGTCGCTCCGCGTCTGGCGATATCGGCTACCTTTTCTTTCACTTCGTCGATAGGCAGAAGAGGTGCATCTTCGCTGAAAAAAGAACAGTAGCCGCAGCTCTGATGGCAGGTGCGGGTCAGTTCGATATATGCACTTAAAACATAGGATATTGAAACGCTGTTATTCATGGCACAAAGTTACCACAATCCTTAAAAAAATAAAATGGCAAGATTTTGGGAACCTGGCAGAATGTTGCTGGTCTAAGAAGATAGAAAACAGGAGGTGAACATTACTGTGCCCAGAATCCGGTATCTGCTTGTGCTGTTGCTGTTGAGTCTTTCGACAGTGCTTCATGCCCAGTCGTTTTCTGTCAGTGCTGAGGTCGACCGCAACCAGATCGGGTTCGGCGAGTCTCTTAATCTGGTGATTACCGTTTCGCAAAGCCTGAGCGCCGGGGTTAATCACCGGATAAGTATTCCGGCGGTATCCAGTATTCCTGGCTTTGATATTGCCGGCACCCGCAGTGGTCAGAGCACGTCTTTTGTCAATGGTGTCGGGCAGACACAAAGTCAGATTTTATATGAGCTGGTGCCGCAAAATGCAGGCAAGATAACGATTCCTGCGTTTTCGTTCAAAGACCCGGAGGGCAACATACACAGTACAAAACCAATTGAGGTTGAGGTGCTGCCGGCAGCAGCGGAACCTGAAAAACCGGCAGAACCATCGCCGGCGAAAGAACAGCGCAACGAGACCTCCTTTTCTCTTTTCAGAGCATTGCTTATTCTGGGAATAATACTCGGCAGTCTTGTGGCGCTGCCCTTTGTTCTATCGGCTTTTTTCAGTCGAAATGCGGTGTCTTCTCCGGCAGACGGGCAAAATGGGGCGGCCCCGGCGGTTTTTAATTCCAGCACTGTAAAGACTCAATCTTCCAGAAGTGATGAGGGGCGAAAGCAGGTTGAAGACGCTGTGGTGCTTGAGCAGGCGGGCAATTCTAGCAAATTGAAGCCTGCGAAAATAAATTTTGCCGATGCGGTTGCGAAGTTGAAACGCGAGTTTCATGACGCCGACAGCGCATTTTACCGTCGCTATTTTGAGTTGTTCAGACAGACGATTCTTAGTCACTCTTCAACTCTGACAGAGAACATGACGGCTGATGAACTGTTTCGCAGAATATGTGAAATGGTTGCCATAGATGGGGTTGCCGCCGCCGCACGTCGACTTGCTGTCGATCTTGAGCAGGTCATGTATGCCAACCGGTCTCCGGTGCGGGCATTTTCGGTCATTGATGCCGATGCCAATGAAATTATCAGAGCCATAACCGAATAATGGGAGTTTTGTATGAGTCAGACAGCTGATTTAACCAGAAGAATCGAAGAAGCCGGGCAGTTGGTCGAAAAAATCCGCAGCCAGACCAGAAAAGTTCTGGTCGGTCAGAACGATCTGCTTGAAAGCCTCATTTTGGCGCTGGTCTCGGATGGACACATTCTGCTCGAAGGGGTGCCCGGTCTGGCCAAGACTCTGGCGATCAAGGCTCTTGCCAGAACCGTAAAAACAGGGTTCTCGCGAGTGCAGTTCACCCCCGACCTTTTGCCGGCAGATTTGATTGGCACAAGGGTTTTTGACCAGCGTACCGCCGAGTTTCAGACGCACAAGGGCCCGATCTTTTCGAATTTTGTTCTTGCCGACGAAATCAACCGAGCTCCGGCCAAGGTGCAGAGCGCTCTGCTTGAATCGATGGAAGAGCGCCAGATCACCATCGAGCGTGAGACTTTCAAACTGCAGGAGCCATTTCTTGTGCTGGCTACTCAGAACCCGATCGAGACCGAAGGCACCTATTCCCTTTCTGAAGCGCAGGTAGACCGTTTTCTGTTCAAGGTCGTCGTGAAATACCCGTCTTTTGAAGAAGAGCGCCTGATCGTTAAGCGCATGGGGCTTGCCGAAAAAAGCCACCAGATCGACATTGTCGAGCCGGTGATCGATGCCGAGGGGATTATCTCCCTGCGCCAGCTCGCCAGAGAAGTCTACGTTGACGACAAAATCGTTGAATATATTCTCAGAATCGTTGACGCGACCAGGTTCCCTGAAAAATACAACCTGCAGCTGAAGAGCTATATCAGATTCGGGGCTTCGCCGCGTGCCTCGATTTATCTGACGCGCGCCGCCCGCAGCCGGGCAATGATCGAGGGGCGCACCTACGTCAAACCTGACGATGTCAAGGCCGTCATGAACGAGATTCTGCGCCACCGGGTCATTCCGACCTATGAGGCTGAAGCCGACGAAATCGACTCGGACGAGCTGGTCAGAAGGATAAAGGAAGGAGTAGCGGTGCCCTGAGGGCCTGCAGAAGTTTCTCATGCTGCCAAAGGAGCTGCTTAAAGAGGTTCGCCGTATCGAGATCAAAACCGGGCATCTCGTCGATTCTCTCTATTCGGGTGGTTACCGGTCTATTTTCAAGGGCAGAGGCATCGAATTCGCCGGGATCAGGGAATATTATCGCGGCGATGAATACCGGTCGATCGACTGGAAAGTCTCAGCACGCACCGGCAAATTCCATGTCCGAGAACATATTGAAGAGCGAGAACTGCAGCTGGTGGTGGCTCTCGACCTGTCGGCTTCGATGGCTTTCGGTTCAGGCAGCCGCGAAAAGCGCGAAAGCGCCGTCGAATTTGCCGCCGCCATGAGTCTGGCCGCTGAACGCAACAACGACCGTGCCGGTGTCTGCCTTTTTACCGACCGGGTAGAAAAGTTCATTCAGCCTGCCAAAGGCCGAACCCATGTTCTGCGGCTGATTAGAGAACTTCTGTATTTTATGCCGCAGCATCGCAAAACTGATCTGCGGGCGCCGCTCGATTTTCTCAATTCATCGTTGAACCGGCGCTCAATAGTTTTTCTGGTGACTGACGGTCTGACCATTCAGCCCCTCGAACGCGAATTGCGCATCGCCGCGGCAAAGCATGACCTGATAATGGTTCTGGTCAGAGATCCCCGCGAAAATCTGCTGCCGGATGTTGGTTTGATTGAGATTGAAGACCCGGAAACCGGTGCCGAAATGATGTTCGATACATCCGATCGCTTGGCGGTGGCTGAGCTTGCGCGTCGTCAGAGCCTGCTTGACGAAGAATTCATGAAAACCTGCCGAAAACTCGGCCTCGATGTCATAAGGCTGACGGCAGGAGAATCGGTAGTAAAACCAGTTTGCCGGCTTTTTTCCGAACGTGAAAGAAAGATGGCAATGCAAAGATAAGGCGAGGTAAACATGAACAGTCTCAGAGGAATTACAAGAAAAATCGATGCGATGCTGCTGATGGTCATTGCAGGTCTGGTGCTCGGTCTGGCAATTTCCTACAACTATTATCAGAGTCGTAAAATCACCGTGGCCGAAAATGAAAATCTTGCCGCCAATCTTCTTGCCTATGGGCTTCCGGCTGAGGCCGCCCGGGTGCTTGAAGAAAACATCCGGCGTCAGCCGCTGTCGGATCGCAGCATGAAGCTTCGCAAAGCTCTTGTCGATATCTATATGAACGAACTCAATGATTTTGACAAGGCTCTGACCGAGCTGGTTTTTCTTAAAACCCATACGCCGACCTCAGAGATTGCCAGTGCTTCAGAAGAAAAAATCAGGTATTGCCTCAATCGCCTGGGCCGGGTCTATGATGCCGAGCGCAGCAGAATGCTTGAGGCAGGCGAAAACCCGGTTGAGAACAATGTCGCTTCGCACACAGTCGTCAGACTGGGGAATCGACATGCGATAAGTGTTGATGACCTCAAAATGCGCCTGCGCACGATGAATATATCTGAAGCGCAGTTGAATAAAGAAACTCTCGATGGCGTCATCGGTGCCATGACGCATGAACTGCTTCTCAGTCGGGCTGCCGAGCGCGAAAACCTGAAAAAAGACCCGGAATTCGTTGCCCGGGTAAGAAAGTTCGAAAACAGCCTGGCAATCAGCACTTACCTCAACAATCGTCTGTTTAAAGATAAAAAACTCGATGAACAACAGCGCCAGCAGGCCCTGGCCGACGAAATAAACAGACTGGCTCAGGCTGAGGCGATGACGATCAATCGTGACGTTATCAGCTCCGCTTTTCCGGGGCTGGCTTCTGGCACTTCAGGTCTGACAGGCGCCAGCTCCGGCAACTGAGTTGAAACGGCAGGTTTCTGGTCATGAATAAAATGCAGATGCGCAAACCGATCCTTCCATTATTCAGTCTGAATGCCACCGCTCCGGCGATGGTGGCTTCGGCTGCGCTTCTGCCACCGGGCGAGGAGATTTTCGATATCAGGCCGGCAGTCCGGATTCCATGGCCATGGTGGGAAACAGTCTTTGAAGCATTCCTGGTGGTGCTTGTTTTCTGGCTGCTCTGGCTTTTTTATCAATGGCTGATGGCACCGGTGACGAGAGTTCAGAGAATAATCGTTCAGTCGCCGCAAAAACAGGCATTGAGAGCGATAGAGCGTCTGAAGCTGTCGCCGGTCTGGGAACATCGGCAGATGAAAGAAATCTGTGAAAACCTGGCGGTCATTCTTAAAACCTATGCCCACGAGGCCTTCAGTCTTGGGCTGGGCGCTTCTTCAACTACTGACGAACTATTCATCGCTCTTGACCGGTCAACGATCGCCGCTGATGTTTACGGACAGATCCGTGAGCTGCTGCTTGCCTGCGATCTGGTAAAATTTACCGGCAGAGATGATACAGAGGTCGACCCTGAATTATTGCTGGCAAATCTGGCAAATCTGATCAGGCGGGAGGCATGGCTCAGATGAGATGGAACAGCCCTGAGTTCATTCTTCTTCTTGCACTGATACCGCTGGTCGGCTGGTACAGGCTGTATCTCAGCAGGACCTTCAAAAAAGGCGGCATCAGGTTCGCCCAGGGTTTTACGCTGGCGTCGGGAATAAGAGGCTGGAAAGTCAGACTGGCTTTTATTCCTGATCTGATGCGCTCAGTAGTTCTGTTGCTGCTGGTTTTTGCGCTGATGCAGCCACAATACGGTCAGGAACATGAGAATGTCACCCGCCAGGGTATCGATATCATGATCGCGCTCGACGTTTCTGGCAGTATGGCTGCCGAAGATTTCAAGCCGAACCGCATCAAGGCAGCGCAGAAAATAACCGAGAATTTTATCGGCGGTATCACCGACCATCGCATCGGTCTGGTGGTTTTTGCCGGTCTAGCCCTGACGCAGTGTCCACTAACCATCGATTATGGCGTGGTAACCGAGCTTCTGCGGCGAACCTCGCTGCAGATGCTCAAATATGACGGTACTGCCATTGGCGATGCTATTGTCAACGCCGTCTACAAGTTCTCGTCTGAAAGTCGAGAAAAGCGCGACAAGGTGGTTATTCTTCTCAGCGACGGCGAGAACAACTCTGGTATCGATCCGCACGAGGCGGCTAAAATTGCGGCCGAAAAGGGAGTCAGAGTTTACACCATCGGCGTCGGCAGTCTCGAAGGGGCACCGATTCCAGTGATTCAGAACGGCTATAAACAGTATGCCAGAAATCCTGACGGAACTCTTTATATTCCTAAAATCGATGAGCAGCTGATGAAGGATATTGCTTTCATTACCAGGGGCCAGTATTTCAGGGCCACCGATAACAAGGCTCTCGAAGAGATTTATAAAACCATTGCCACACTTGAAAAGGGAAAAATCGACGTTAATAAGACGATTCAATACTCTGAGCGTTATTTCTGGTTTCTGGCCCCTGCTTTTGTGCTGCTTCTTGTTGAGATCTATCTGCGCAGTCGCGTTTTTCAGAGGTTATTCTGATGCTGATGTTTCGTGCTTTTGAATATCTGCCGCTTGTCTGCCTGGCTCTCTGCTGGGTCGCCCTGCTATGGCGGCATGCCGCGGCTGAAATGCTCAGAAGAAGAGCTCTGTTTGCCACAAACGAGATGTATCTCCGCATAACCGGGCATAAGCCCACCCGCCGCCCGGTTTTTAAGTGGCTTGCTGTCATTGCCGGTCTGATCATGATTGGGACCGGTCTGCTGCGGCCGCAGGGCGGTTATCGTGAAGAGGCGATCATGGGCGAAGGTCTCGATCTCGTGGTTGCACTCGATATTTCAAAGTCGATGTATTCAGACGACATTGAAGGTAACGGCCGCCTGGAGGTGGCAAAGGCGATTCTCGGGCGCATGGTAAACGGGTTGCGCGATGACCGGCTGGGTCTGGTGGTTTTTGCCGGCGAGACCATGGTGCAAAGCCCGCTTTCTTATGATAAAAATGCGTTTCTCACCTTTCTGGAACGGGTTAACCCGAATCTGCTGGCAAGGCAGGGAACCAATCTCGCCGGGGCCATTCAGACCTCTCTCGACCGTTTCGACATGACCGCCTCGCAGTCAAAGGCGATTCTGCTTATTTCTGACGGCGAAGACGAAAACCGTGATCGACTGGAAAATGCCATCGCAGAAGCCGCCAGAAAAAACATTCAGGTATTCACGGTCGGTATCGGCAGCGAAAAAGGCGGTTACATTCCAGAAGGCCGAACCTGGTTCGGCGAGGTGATTTATAAAAAGCATCAGGGCAAGACCGTAATAACAAAGCTAAACGAAGCTAATCTCAAAGAAATTGCCGCCCGCACCGGTGCTTCCTATTTCCGTGCTTCTGACATTTCGAGCGCCCGCGAAGTCATTGCCGGGCTTGACGGTATAAAGCGGGTTGCCGTCAGTGGTGGAACCAGACTGACCAGGCGTGAGCTCTATTTCTTTCCGGTTTTACTGGCTTTTCTGATTCTGTTGATCGAATGGCTGGTTTCTGAGCGAATCCCCTATGAGCGCGAAAAAGATCATTGGTTGAAGCGAATATGAAAAGAAAAATTTTGGTCGGCATACTGTTGATCGTTGCCGGGCTGGTGTTCAGCCGGCAGGTCATGGCACACCCGTCTTTTAACGTCGGGCAGGCGCTGTCGGCTCTTGCAGAGGGTGATCTTGAAACTGCCGAAGCTGAGCTGCAGAAAGCACGCTTTGCCATGCCCGATAACCCAGAAATACAATATAATCTCGGGGTCGTGAGCTACCGCAAACGCGATTACGCGCTGGCAGCAAGACAATTCGCCCTGGCTGCTGCCGACCAGGCTTCTTCTGAGACCAGATTCAGCAGCCTTTACAACATGGGCAATGCTGTATTTCGTATGGGCGACTACGCTGCGGCCGTTTCTGCTTACGAGGGCTGTCTTGAACTTAAAAAAGATGAACAGGCTGAATACAACCTAAAGGTTGCCAGAGAAAAATTGCAGAAGCAGCTTGAAAAACAGAAAAATTCGGAAAAGCAGCAACAACAGCAGCAGCAGCAGCAACAAACCGGTCAGGGCGACAAGCAGCCTCAGCAGTCAGGCAGCGAACAGTCACAGAAAAATGACCAGCAGAATCAGGAAGGCAAGAATCAGCAGGGCCAGAATTCTCAGCCAGACCAGAACGATGGTTCCGAAAAGAAAGATGGCGAAAATAAAGCTGACCAGCAGACCGGAACTGATAAAAAAGATGAATCGGCTCAGTCGAACGAGGCCAAAGATGGGCAAAAACCTGATGCGGGCGAGTCTGACCAGAACGAGCAAAAAAACAATAGCTCTTCAGAACAGGGCAAAGAAAATGCTTCTGGCACTCAGCAATTGACAGAGCAGCAGAAGGGTGGCGAAAGCGAGTCAAGAGAAGATGTGCAGATGCAGCCGGCAGAGTCAGGCTCGCAAGACATTCCTGAAGCTTCACAGCGGGCCCGGGCGCTGAAAAACACCAAAGTGAATCCGTACATGATTGAGAAGATTCTCAAAGAAATGGAACGGCGCGAGAAAGAGGCACAGCTGTATTATCGCAATGAGCCGCGGCGCTCTGACGAAGTTGACCCGTTCGAAATGGATGCGCAGCAATTGCGCGAATGGATGGAAAAGCGCCGGCGACCGCAGGCTCCGGCTCCGTCAGATGGGCCTGACTGGTGATCTCTGTTAAAAAAATGGCCCTGTTTCAGTCATTTCATGCTAAAATAAACCTGAAAATCTGTCTGGCAGATTTCCGGGTTCATAATGAAAGACAAATTTGCAAAGTTAAAAGATCTCATTCGCACTGATGCCGTGCTGGTCAGTATTGGGCTGGCCATTTTTCTGGCGCTTTTTGACGCATGGTGTCTGCTTTATTCAGGTGGTTTCTCTTTTTCCTGGCATGCCCTGATTGCAACGGCTGCATTGCTTGGGCTCAGCCTGAAGATCGATGATCGCTTTTTTCTCTGGGCTCTGGGGCTGTCGGTGCCAAATCTTGTGATTATTTTTATTTTTGCCATTGCGGGCGGTGTTGCCGGTCAGTTCTTTTACGGCATTTTTTCGCAGCTGCTGGCAATCGCGATTGTTTCAGTTTTTCATCAGCGGTTCGCTTCGGCTTATATTGCTGAAGCCGAATTTGGCAAACTGAAACGTGAGTATCGTGATGCAAAAGACAGTGGCCTGGCGAGGTTGATGAACTTCAGCCTGCTCGGCTGTATGAAAGAAAGACACCGGGTAATTTCGCAGGCTTATCATGCTTTGCAGCAGGTTTTTAGAGTCGATAAGGCCGTTGTCTTTCTTGCCGATTACAAAAATAACCTGCTCGTGCCCTATGTCGGCCCTGGTCTGATGGCTGATAAAAATGTCGGTAACCTCATGGTTTCGCCGGAATTCTGGGAAAAGAACGCTTATGACCCAGAAAAGGGTGTTTTGAACGTCATCAGCGGGCGCTCGACTCTGCCGTCTCTCAGACAGCTTATTCCCGGCGCCAGTCTCGACGCTGTCGCTGTCATGCCGCTGAGTGCCGCCGGTAAAGTAATTGGCCTGATCGCGGTCGTTAAGCAGAAACCGGAAAACCGACATTATCTTGAGCCCGAACTGTTCATAACCTTTGCCTATGTTCTCGCTTCAGCCCTCGAAAACTGCCAGCTGCACGAAATGCGCATCAGCATGCTTGATACGGCAACGAAAAAGTCGCAGCAGATCGAGGCCAGTTTCAGCAAATACGTTTCGAAAGCGGTTGTCAGTGAACTGGTGAATAACGAGAATCTGGCGGTGCTCGGCGGCAAAAAGCGGCAGATAACGGTCATGATGGCAGATCTGCGTGGTTTTACCCGCCTGACCGGTGTTCTGAATATTGAATATCTGGTTCAGATGCTTAATACATGGTTTGAAGAGGCTTCGAACCTGATATTGAAAAGCCAGGGTACAATCGATAAATATATGGGCGACTGTATCATGGTCATTTTTGGTGCCCCGCTGGCGAAGCCTGACGATCAGCTCCGCTGCGTCTATACGGCTTTTCGACTGCATGAAAAGTTCGATCAGTTTGCCCGCAACCTCAAACTGCCGCATGGCCATTCTCTGGGCCTGGGTATTTCGATCTGTTCCGGTGAAGCGGTTGTCGGGAATTTTGGTTCATCCAACCGCATGGAATACACGGCTATTGGCGAAACGGTCAATCTGGCGGCCCGCCTCGAAAAGTTTGCTGAAGCCGGCGAGATCGTTGTTGACGGTAATACTTTCAGCCAGCTGCCGGCCGACAGCTTCGAATACACGGTCGCTGAAAATGTCGCGGTAAAAGGCATTGCCAATCAGACCGTCTATCGGTTGAGCGCGATTATCAAAGCTTCTCCGGCTGATTTTGAACCAGCCTGAGCTGGAGCCGGGCAGAATTCTAAAAACTTTTCTGTATTTTTCCCGGTAGTTACTTATAAATAGAGGATTTTTTGTGTACAATTGTTAAATAAGGTGTCGCTAATTAATGTTTGACGATTTAAAGAAAAACCTTGAAGGAATTGACCTCAGCGATTTTCGTCTGATGATCGCCGGTCTTTTGCTGCTGCTTTTGCCCCTGTTTTATCTTGTTTTTTTTGCTGGTCGTATTGACGAATCGCAGACCACTTCTCGTATTGCCATTACCGAAATGGGCAAACAGTCAGCTTTTAATCTGACCTCACTGAGCAAAACGCCGGGCGCTGCCGGGCGCGGGGCTGCCGCACCGGTTGTGGCGCCAAAAATCGAACAGGTCGAATCCGAGCTTGACCGCGCCTGGCAGAAGATTCAGGCCACTCCAAGAGTTATTACGCTTCCTCCAGATATTCCGGTAGAGACGCGCCAGATGGTCGAAGCCGAAGACGACCCCGATATCTGCGAGGCTAATTCCTTGCTCGACCGCTGCGAATTTGCAACTGCCGAAAAACATTATCGGGAAGCGATCAGTGATGCCGGGTCGAACCATTTTAAAGAGCTTTTTGCCTGGGGCGGTCTCATGGAAATCTATCAACTCCAGGGCGAACGCAACAAGTTTCGCGAGGCCTTTGCCAATTATGCGAAAACCGCGCAAAAGCTGCAGAATGTCTACGGCCCGCTGGCTGACAATGTGGCCAGGGCCTTTCAGATGTTCGAGCAGATTGAAAAGATCGACTCGGGCAAGCTGCGTGAGTATCTTACCCGCGCCAATCTCGAAGCGAACACCAAGATTTCTTACGAAGAATTCATAAACAGCATCAAATCGACAAAAGAATGGTTTCCGGCCAATCTTCCCGATCCGCCCGGAACAATTCCAGAAATGATGCAACCTGGAAACGGTGGTTAACGTATGTATATCAGCAGGCGAAAAAGTTGCGAGGTGGCTTATGCAAAACCAGCATTTTAAAAAGACCAGACGGCAGGGTAATGTCATGGCTGTGGTAATCGGCATTCTGGCGGTGCTGTTCACAGCTGCCGTTTACTTTGGTTCTTCAACCATAGATCGCACCCGCCAGTCGAAACGGGCTCTCGGTGGCGATCAGACCGCCTCACTTGCTGAAGCCGCCGTCAACCGAGCCATTCATATCATGAGCAAGGCTATGAATGACCCGAAGTCATTCGATAAGGCCGCAAATGTCAAGAGTCTTGCGGTCATGCTGCGCTACCCGCTTCCGGTAAAGACGCCTGAAGCGAACGAAGCCAATGCCGAACTCGGCAAAGACGACCTTCTCGACGTATCGGTCATGGAAAAAGAAGGCGTGCCTTCCAAAGTTGAGCTCAAGCTTGCCGACCTTAGAATCAAGCCGCAGGGCGAAGACTGGCTCGACGAAATGATCAAGTATGCCTGCGCCGACCGAGCCAAAAGTTACGACGTAACGGTAACCGTAGAAATCGAAAAGGCCTGCCGCATCAATGCCAAGCCTTTACCCTCTGGCAAATACGAAGTCCCCGGCATTGACTGCGAATTTGCGGTGCGCAAAGATGTTCTGGGCTTTCTCGAAAACAAGGGAATGCTGAATTTTATTCTAGAGTTTCCTGACTGGTTGTCGCTCTTTAACTTTTCAATCCCGATCAAAGTCTGGATCCCTGTTGTCGACCTCGAAATAACCCTTGCCACCATCGACCCGGCGCCGGTAATCGACCTCGCGGTTAAACCGCTTACCAAGGGTTCCCAGCTTGCCGATGCGATGAACTGCCCCGATGGCATCGGGGTTAAAGATTATTTCATTCTTGACAAGATTCTGCGGGCTCTTTTCCATCGTATGCTCGACAAGCCGAATCTTTACCCGATCAAGATTCTGTTCGATAAAGACTTTTTTACGGCGACCTCAGACCTCTGGCCGTCTGCAGTGAAGGTTCCAGAAGACTACAGCCGCTATGTCGAAAAATATGGCAACATCAAGATCTCTTCGGTGGCACGCATCGAGTTCAATGACGGCACTTTCTCAGAGCGCCGCGTTGAAGCCACCAAAGACTTCAAAGTGTCTGATTTCATGCCGATGGCACCTCTGTATAGCTTCTTTATGGCTAACACCACCAATGACCGGGTGAATTTCAACGACAATGGCGGCCAGTTTTATGTTAACAACAGCGCCGGCCGTATCATGAGCAAAGACGAGCGCGAAAAGCGCAAAGAAATCGCCGGTCAGATACGTGTAAATTTTAAGCCCGACGACTGGAGCGATACCAACCCGGGTACCCCGCTGGTAATCAATACCTCTCTGATGGGTCACCACCAGGGCCCGAAACTTTCAGGCAATGGTATCGCCAATACGGCAATGAACCTCGCGGTTGGTGCTGACGGGCTTCTAATGCTGGGACGAACCAAAAACGCCATTATTTCTAAGGCTTCATACAACATCGATGGCACCATCAATTCGAAAAACGTCAATACCCGCAAGGGAAGCCCGTTGCCGAAAGAGTTGAAGTTTTCGCGTGGCCCGGTGCGCCAAGGTTTTCAGCTGTCTTCCGATATTTCCGCAAAACATGTCAAATTCCTGCACCAGGACCCGAAATACATTGAAAACCGCAAACAATATCAGTCGAGCGCTCTCAAACAGCGCAACGATTCGTTCAAATGGTGGACCAACGCCGACCATAAAATGCCCTATGAAGATTATCTGAAGAAAAAGGCAGAGAGCATCAATTTTCTGCCCGATCCCGAAAAAATCAGTTCAAACATTTTTTCATTCGGCATCAGCATGGCATTTCGCGCCTTTGGTTCGTCACTTACCGACCTGACTAACGGCGCTGTAGTCATGGGTTCAAATCCTCCTGCCGACGCCTTTGCCAGAATGATGCTGCCATGGATGGGCACGAGCAACAGCTATTACTGCCTGCCTTCACTTGGCTGGGGTCAGAACAAAACCCATCTGTTTGGCCTGAATGCCTGGTATCCAACCCTTTCTCGTGACATTGAAGGTGTGGTGGCCAAGCGTTATCGCCAGTGGCACGTCACGATTGTCGGTCTGTTCGCCAAAGACCGTCTGCCGCTGCTGCCATTTCCGCCGCCATGGTGCTTTTTGCCGCCGATTCCGGTGCCATTCTGGTTTGCTGACCAGATCATCAACAAGTATGACTACAATATGTGGTTCATGAAAGCATACGACTCTGACGACGATACCGCCGACGCCGGCATGTCGATGTATGACCCGGAATACACGGTGAACATGCCGGCCAACTTTTATGCTACCGAGCAGTATGCCAAGAAGTCGAACTACTTCTATGCCGACGCCGAAAGCTTTGCGAAAGATCTTCCAAACCGCATGGTGACAATTGATGGCAAAAAAGCGCTGCAGCTTAACGGCATCACTTTCATTGCAGGTTCACTTGGCTCTGACAGCAAGCCTTTCATCGCCCCAGAGGGTGACACTTTCTATGTTACCGGCAAGGGCATGATCGTCGTTTCTGGCAACGTCAGCCTGGGCTGCAGTATAAAATACCTTGAAGAGCCTGAAAAACCGACGGTTTTCAGTCTGATCGTGCGCAATGGCGGGCTGATTATCACCAACAGCGGCGATTTCGTTATCGAGGGTTCAGTTTTTACCAATCGAGGTCTCTATGTGGGTTCCAATACCACTTTGAATATACAGGGTAACTGGGTCACCAACGAATTTGCCAAACATCGTATGCGTGGTGAGGTTATGATTGATTACGTCGCATCAAAACTGCGCCCGTCGCTGGGTTCTCTGCACCCGAAGACCGGCAAATATGACCCGAGGCGTTACAATCTGGCGCTTTCTTCTCGTTGGAGTGCCTGGAAAGTTGACTGAGGAAATTTCATGCGTGGTCTGACAATGGTCGAAGTTCTGGTGGCGATTGCGATAATCGTGATTGCCTTTATTCCGCTCGTGAATCTTATCAGTTCAAATGCGGTGACAACGGTAAAAGTCGGCAACTATGCCAAAGCCTCAGGAATTCTCACAAAATTCATGGAAGAAGTGAAGCATATTCCGATCAAGAAGTTTCAGGAAGACGCTCCCGACATAATGAACGGCAACGCGATCGATGTGCCGGTGGCATTTTACCCCGATACAATCGCGAGTCTCGAAGAAATGAAGAAAGAAAAGGAATTCTGGCTGAAGGCTTCGATGAAAGCTGCGAAAAATGAGGTTGGGCAGCTGGTCGAGATTGCCATTTCCGCAGAGGTTCTCTGGCATGAGCGTGGCGATAAAAATGCGGCCAATGAGCCGGTGCGGAATCTCAGAGACTTTGCTCTGATTTTCAATAATGAAACAAGGTTCTGACAGGCCAGGGAGGTTGCGATGCTGAATAAAAGAAAGACCGGCTTTACTCTGGTTGAGCTGATGGTCGCTGCTGCACTCGCATCTCTCGTTCTTGGCAGCGCCTTCGGTATCTGGAGCTACACGCGCCGTAATCTGGCCAGAACCAGCACCAGGCAGATTCTGCAGCAGGATGCAACCCGCATTCTTACGCAGCTGCGGGCTGATCTCAAGGCTGCCAAGGCCGAGACTTTCAAAGCCGGTGAGAATCCGATGAGCCTGGAGTTTACCCGTTATATCGTTGATAAGGCCGATAATACAAAGCTTTCGGCTGAGCAGACCGAGCAGATCAAATATGCCTTCACCAAACCGATTCTTCGCCGTTCTGCCGGTGACAGAGGTAACAAATCTCTTTCGCACAATGTTGAAAATATCAGGATTTCACGAAAAAATCTGTCAGCTGAGCAAAAGGAAAAGGACTCTTATCTTGAATCGAGAGTCGACATTACTCTGGAGATGATGAGTCTGGTGCCCGGCTCAAAGATTGAAGAGCGTTATATGACGGTTTCTTCTGTGGTGATCCGTGATGAATTTTATGCTCTGGTAAACAAAGACCGCCAGGAAATTTTCGAAGTGGCGAAAGAAGTGGCAACCGAAATCAGCAAACCCGGCGACAGCCAGTTTTTTAACGACCAGCTCGATGCCAATGCTCTTAAAAGCCTTACTGATGAGCAGCTTAATGATCTCGACAAGACTCAGGATGTTAATCTGGCCGATGCCAAGAAGGGCGTTAAAGAAATTGACGACCGAATCAGTGATGTTGACACCGGCAAAAAGTGGTGGCAGGGTTTCTTTTTTGGTCTGGGAGCGAATGAAGAGGGGGCGGCAGTTGAAGGTCTGCGTGACAAGCTTGCTGACATCGAGTGTGCCGATAAAAATATTCCTGCCAAGGGTTCAGGGCAGCGGGCCTCAGAAAAGGCCGAGGCGATTGCCAAAGAACTCGATAACAAGATTAAAGAGCTTGACAAGGAATTCATGACCGAAGCATTCAAGGGCAAGACCGTTTTCAACCCCGAAAGCACTGATGCCGAAGAAAAGAAAAAGGCCGAGAGCCAGCGGCGCGCCTATGACATGAAGGTCATGGACCGCCAGATCGAAAAGGCTGTGTCGGAAATGTCTGAAGAAGAACGTAAAAAGGCTGAAGAAGCCAACGAATTGCCGAAAAAGATGATCGATCAGTTTGTCAGAACCGAAGATGAGATTCGTCGCGAGGTACAGTCTTCTGGTATTGCTGCAACTTCGGCCGAGCTCGACGCGATCGTGGCAAAAGAAGTCGCCGAAATGAATTTTCTACGTTCTCAATATAACAGCTGCGACCTGGCCTGGATGGACAGCAGCGGCGACCAGAATAAAATAAAGGCATACGATGCCGCCAAGCAGCTTAAAAGTCTTGCGGACAGCAAAAAAGAAACCATGATTCTGCAGGAAATGGCAATTGATAATAAAGTAGAGATTGCCAGGGCCCGTGAGCTGAAAAAAGAAAGCCTTGAGGGCGAATCCTGAACCGGGCGAATCCTGCTCTATAATCTTGCAGGCGCGCCAATCTCTGATTGTTCAGCCATACCGTTCTACCCTGAGTGGTTCGCTATGAGAACGTTCTATGCAAAGCAGATTTTAAGAGGCCATGCGCTCAAATTTCTATTGCGCCAGGCCATAAGCGTCATGCTGGCGCAATAATCCAGGCTTTTCTTCTGGCCATAGCAATTTTTCAACGAAGGAGAACCATGCAATTCTTGCTTTGCTCTACAAAGATAGCTGGTCGATTATGGAGCGTGAATATCCCCATATATCTCTCAGAACAGATATATGGGCATCACATATTCAGTGATGCATTGAAACAATCAGCAACTTAAAAAATTGCTTTATTTACGTTTGTTGATAGGTTTCATTGCTATGTCTTCATATAGTCGTAGAAATTAGAAATAATGTACCAGACGAAGAGGATGCCGGCAGACCATCCCTTTTCTGTTCCAGGCAAACATATTATATTTTCAGACTCGAATGAGCAGCGACAATTATCAACGATGATCGCAAATTCTATTTTAGCGTTTGCCTTTTTCTCATGATTTCAGGTCAGCAGGCAGCCTGTTTTGTTTAAAAACAATGTACCCTGCGGACAAAAACTTTCACTAAAAAAACGGACCATTGCGCAAACAGGGGTTTAGTTTGTGAAAAAATTAGATAAATTGCGCACCGCTGAATTTAAAACCGGCAATTGTGTACAATCGACAAAATTCGAAATTCTTCGCAGCGAAACCCGAATATGTAGAAATGAAAAGCGGTTGTATAATCGCCCCCATGAAATCGTGGCTTATTTAAAGCCTGGTCAAACGGTTTCAAGTTCTAAGTTCTAATGGTTTCTAATATTTCAGGAGGAATTTAAAATGCGCAAACTTTTTGGTCTTCTCGTAGCTGTAACTTTCCTGTTCGTCGCTGGTGTTTCTTTTTCTCAGGACGCCGCCGCTCCCGCTCCGGCAACCACTGAAACTGCCGCTCCGGCCGCTGAACCAGTAGCTCCCGCTGCTGATGCCGCTGCTCCGGCTCCCGCAGTTGCCGAATTCACCGGCGTTGTAGAAGTTACCCCGGCTGATGCAGCCAACAACGAAACTGCAGCTACCATCATCCTCGACCTGGGCGAAAAGGCTCTCAAACTGGTTGCCGGCGATGCCGCCAAACTGGCCGAAATCGAAAAAGCCAACGGCAAAAAAGTAACCGTTAAAGGCACCCTGGTTCCCGCTACCGAAGGCAGCCTGATGGATACCCTCCAGGTTACCGAATGGGCAGAAGTAGCTGCTGACGCCGCTGCTCCGACCACTGAAGCTCCGGCTGCTACCGAAGCTCCCGCCACTGAAGCTCCGGCCGCTACCGAAGGCAACTAATTTGCTGGTTTAAAGCGAAAAAAGGCGCCCTGGTTTAACCAGGGCGTTTTTTTTTGCTATTTTTACGTTTTCCATTGTTTTGCCGGAAATTTTCTGAACTCAGATATAATGCCGATTTTAAGAAAAAAAGTTATAGAAAATACTTGTCAACAATGGCAAGTTGTGTTAATATAATTATACGCAATTATGAACGATATTGACCGGGATACCACAGTGATTCTCCGGGATAGAGTGAGTAAGTGTGAAATTTCTTAGGAGAACCATTTGTGATGAAGATTTACGTCGGAAACCTGCCCTACAGCATTCGTGATGCCGAACTCGAAGAACTTTTTGCCCCCTACGGCGAAGTTACCAGCGCCAATGTTATCATTGAACGCGAAACCAATCGCTCAAAAGGCTTCGGCTTTGTAGAAATGCCCTCAAAGACTGATGCTGAAAAGGCAATTGCCGAACTGAACAATAAAGAAATCAACGGTCGCGGCCTCAAAGTCAATGAAGCCAAGCCCCGCGAAGATCGCCCGGCTCGCAGACCTTCTCGCTACTAATCTGAATTAGTAACCGAAGCGCCGCCGTAATCCACAAGATTACGGCGGTTTTTCATTTTAGCTTTCTCTGATGATATGCTATACTCTGGCATGACAATCTGAGCCGGCTTCCAAAGATATTGCCGGAGCTGCAGCTGAAAAAAAGTTTAACCAGGCCAGGAGAGAGCAGATCATGCTTGATTTTTTACTTGCCGTTTTAGTCATTTACCTGGTAGCAGACCGATTCAATTCTTTAAAGAAACATCTGCTTGAAAAGATTTCTGATCTTGAAAGTCAGGTGAAATTTTTAAATGACAAGGTCAATTCACTCAAAAGAACCATTGACCGGCAGAGTCGCTCAGAAGCTGCTTCTTTTCAAGTTAAAACCGATTCCGCTGTAGAAAAGAAGTCTCCGGAAAAAGTTTCTGGAACAGGCGACAGCGAAAAGATCAGGCCATCTGAATCTTCCCCCCAAAAAGTTCCGGTTCAAACTTCGCAGCCAATATCCGCCTTTTCCGACAAAAAGCCGGCCGCTGACTTTTCCGGTCTCAGTTTTGACCAGCCCGGAAAAGAAGTCGGCAGTCAGCCTGAGGAGGGCTATGAATGGTTGAAAAAGACGCGCGAAGAATCTGTCGAGCGCAAATCTGCTGTACCCCCGATTGAAAAGTCTGCAGAATCAACAGATAAAACTGAAGTCAAAGAATCTGTGGCGACCGAAGAGGTTGCTGGCGATAATAACAGTTTCAAAACCGGTCAGGCCAAAGATGAAAACGGTTCAACCGCAGGCAAAGATGTGCCTGGCGGCGGCCCGGGCGGGCCGAAAAAACCGGTTCCCCCTTCTTCCGACGACTGGGGCGAAGGCTGGCGGCGCTTCAAATCAAGTGTCGACTGGGAACAGTTCACCGGCGCCATGCTTTTTGCCTGGCTGGGCGGTCTGGCTCTCTTCATCGGTGCCGGCTTCTTCGTTAAATACAGTATCGATAAAAATCTGATTTCGCCGGTCATGCGCCTGGTGATCGGAGCTCTTGTCGGTCTCGGAATGATCGGTGGTTCGTTCAGATTCGAGCGTGGTCGCTACGATACGATGCGTCAGACCTTTGCCGCCGGTGGTATCGGTGTTCTCTATTCAGTTTTCTTTGCAGCAACTCTCTATTATGAATATCTGCCGAAACCCGCCGGATTTGCTGCGCTTTCAATTGTCTCTGCCGCCGCTTTTGTTCTGGCATTGTTTCATCGCGGCGTTGCCATTTCGGTTCTCGGTGGTGTCGGTGCCTATCTGACGCCACTGCTGGTAACGACAGGGCAGGGTGGGTTGCTTTCTTTGTTCACTTATCTGACAGTGGTTAATATCGGCCTTTTTCAAGTTGTCAGACGTCTTGAGTCGAATGCTCTGCTGCTGTTTGCCTCGATTGGTACAATGCTCTCTCTTGGCTGTGGCACATTCCTCGCAGATCCGCTGCCTGAAGGCATGCCGATTTTTATTGCCTGGTCGGCCAATCTTGCGCTGTTTGCATTATTTCTCGACCGACTCAGGGGCGACCCGGTTGTCAGCACTTCGATCAGGTCTACCGGAATTGCAATCTTTTCGGTCAGCGCCGCCATTGCTTTGCTTGTCACTTTTGGTTATACATCGAGCGCGCCAATGGCGATGATGGCGGCTGCAATGGCCGTTGCCGTTGCTCTGGCATTCAGACAGAGCGCCTGGCATGAGATGGTCATACCCTATGCCGCCATAACTTTTCTGGTGTCGGCATTCTGGGCTTTGACCAGATTTAATGCCGGCAGCTCACACTGGGCTTTTCTGTCGTTCTTCGTTTATGGGCTCGCCGGCGGTATCGGGCCGATTCTGCTGATATACCGGAATGGTATCAGTCAGAGATTTCTTACCTGGTTCAGGGTTTTCCCGGTCGCGCTCGCGTTGTTGCTGCTGCTGACTCTGGTGGTTACACCGCAGATGTCTTTTCTGTTCTGGCCGCTCACCATTGCTTTGCAGCTGGTTGGCATTTTCGTCAGCATGATTTTTGGAGCGATCCCGCAATTGCTGGCAATGACGATTATACTCGTTATTGCTGCAATAATCTGGCTTACCGCCGGTTCGCCGGTCGCACTGCCTCTGGCCTTTTATGGATTTTTACTCGTGGCCGGCGCTCTTGTCGTGCTGGCAACCTTCTACTGCCTGGCAAAAGTGGCAGAGTGGGGTGCGACGCTCAAACTCAGCCCTGAAATCACCAGCGGGGCCCGCCTCCACCCGGCAATGACCGAATGGATGTCTTCAGCTCCGATCATCGGCATATTTGTGCTGCTCGGCCTCGCATTTTCGATGCCTGGTCAGATCGATGCCAGCCCCGGTATGTTGACGATGGTCTGTTTCATGGCCATTGCCATCGCCCTCAGCCGTCGTCTCAAATTTGAATACATGGGTGCAATCACTCTGCTGACTGCAGGTTTTGCTCAGGCTTTCTGGTCACTGCGGCCCGATCTTGCTTCTGCCGGCCAGCCATTCGTTTCGATGCTCTGGTCTGGTGGGCTGTATATCGCCTCGCTGATTCTGCCGTTCGTTCTCTTCAAAGACTTTGCCGGTTCGCGGCGAATCTGGATGAGCTGGTCGATCTTTGAGCTTGCGCAGGCGATTTTCTTTGTCTATGCCGCAGATAAGATCTGGCAGCGCGAAATATCAGGCTGGATACCGGTGATTCTTGCGTGTCTCAAGTTTCCCGCAGTCTCGGCAATGGTTTCACAGCTGGCCGGTCGTGCCGAACGCAACAGCATTCTCGCCTGCCATGGTGGCGTGCTGCTGTTCTATATATCTCTGACCCCGTTCCTGCTTCTGGAAACAGGCTGGCTCGGCCTGGTGCTGGTTCTCGAATCGGTGGGCCTGCTCTGGCTCAATCATCGCGTCGAGCATAACGGACTGCGCCGCGTTGCCGCCGTTATGGCGCCAGTCGGTCTCTATCTGCTTCTCTCATGGCTGCCGCAGATGAAAGGGCCCGAAAGCATCATCATTCTGAATCCGGCGGTTATTTCGGTTCTGGTAGCGGTAATGGCGATGTTTGGTGCAGTTTACCTTGCGCCGCACCCCGATGACCGCCTCTGGAAATGGAACATCACCAATTACTTTACCTGGATTGCAGTTCTTACCGGTTTTTATTTCGTTAACCTGGTGGTGGCCGATATCTTTACCGGCTCGCATGTGACCACAGGTTCGACAATCCGCTTTATTCCTGTGGCTGGCGACATTCTCCACCGCATCGTTTATACGACTCTGTGGTCTCTGTTCGGTGCCATACTCTGGAAACGCCAGGACCTGAACATTGCCGTGCGTATTTTTGGTCTGGTTCTGCTTGTTGTGGGAGTTTTCTGGCTGATCATGTTCCCGTTCAATTACGGCTACGCCGTCGCTGCGATGGCGCCGCTGTTCAATATCGGGTTGCTGGCATATCTGCCGATAATGCTGATTTTGCTCTATCTCTTCATGACCGAGCCCTGGGGCGAAACTTCAGTCAGTATCAAGAATTTTTTCCTGGCCATGCTGCTGATCACCGGCTTTCTCGCTCTCAAGGTCATCAAGGCGACTATTTTCCAGGCAGGGCAGCCCCTCGACCTGTTTCAGGCCAAAACTGCCGCGATGGCCGTGGCTTCGGCGGCCGGCTGGATCGTCTATGGCCTGGCGATGCTCGTCTGGCCCAAACGTCTTGACCGCCCCTTCAGAATTGCCGGCCTGATTCTGATGTCTCTGGGGCTGTTGCGCACCGTGCTTTTCCCGTTCAGGTTCGCTGTTGATTTTGGCGCGATGACGCCATTGATGAATCGGCCAACCCTGCTGTTCGCTTTTGCCATCGGTGTGTTGATCTGGCTGACCCGCCGCCGTCAGGATGCAAACTGGCCCCTGCAGTCGGTTGATTCGCAGCCGCTTTTTGCCACCATGCTGGCTTTAATGGTTTTCTATGTTCTCAATGTGGAAATTGCCAGCGTTTTTGGTCAACGGGAACGGGCTTTCAGCCTGCTTACCCGTGGCAGCCTGGCGCATCAGCTGGGCTACAGTCTTGGCTGGCTAATCTATGCAATCGGTCTGCTGGTCTCAGGTATCAGATGGAACCAGGTGCGTGCCCGTCAGGCTGCTCTGATTCTGATTCTGGTCACTTCTGCCAAAATCTTTCTGAAAGATCTCTGGGATCTCGGACAGCTCTACCGGGTCGCTTCGTTTATCGGCCTGGCTGCTGTTCTGATGCTGGTTTCATATCTGTATCAGCGCTTTCTTGCCAAATCGGGGGTTAATACCAATGAGAAGTAATAAATACGTTATTGTGCTGGTTATTGCGATGACGACCATTGCTGCCATTGCTTCGGCACAGGGCTGGTTGACCAGAGCGGCGGTTCAGATTGCCAGCCCGGGCTATAAGAAAGCGGTTCTGCCGCCTGAACTGCATCGAACTCCAGTTGACGGCACTCAGAGCAATATCGATCTTGCGGTTGTCGGGCCTGACGGAAAATTTCGCGCCTGCGATCTGTTTATGCGCACGGCTGGCCGCTATGAAGCGGTCGCAGTGGCGGCAGAGAAGGTCACTTTGCTCGACGACCGCCGTATTCTCTGGGAAGGCGCTCTGAACCCAGATCTGCTATACGGTTCGATCAGAGTGACTCTTAATGGTGTAAATTTTACCGGCAAAGCTGATTTTGAAGCCTTAGCAGGCGAAACCTGGCAGGTGCTCGCGACAGGGACTGCTCTCATGCCCCAGAACGGCGAAACAGCCGCCGAAATCAGGTTTCCGGAAGCGAAATTTGCCAGGCTAAGATGCTACTTTACCGGTTTTGACGAATATTTCAAGCAGACTCCGGTTTTTGTGCAGTCGGTCACTATGACCGGCCGTAAGCCGGGAAGCGATTTTGTCTACAGAGTGCTGACCCCCGAATTTGAACAGAGCGAAATCGAGCAGGGCGTTGAAACCCGTGTATTTCTGCCAGGTTCGGGTTTGCGTATCGAGTCAATTGAAGTGCAGACTTCGGCTCAGTTCAAGGGCGACTGGCAACTTGGCCGCGAAGAAATCAAACTTGGCCGCCGTGAGTTTGTGCAGATTGCCGGGGGCAGCAACCAGGCGCTTACCGGCGAAGAAAAAACGCTCGCGATCAGTTACCCGCATATATGGAGCAACCGGGCCCTGTTGCTGCGCATGCATTCTGATTCGTATTTTGGCAGAATCGAGCAGGTCAAGGTCAAGGTTATGCTGCCGAACGTTCAGTTCGTTGCTGATCAGCCAGGCCAGTATGCTCTCGAAACCGGCCACCAAAGAGAAAACCGTGTTCTTGCTGAGCCGGTTGAAGACAAATCGGCTGTCAGTGAAATGATCGTCTTCGAAAAGTCTGAAGAAAACATAAGTCTGCAGGCTGAAAGCATACTTAAGACCTTCACTCCGAAAGGGGCACCGTTCAATGCTGATGGCTATCGCTGGCAGGCCGGTTTCAAAGTGTCGACCGCTGGCTTTTTTCAGCTGGTGACCAATGAAAAGATCAGCCTCGACCAGGCGCCGGCAGCATTGCGAATTGTCAAAGACGGTTTTCAGATCCCGTATTTTCTGGGCGGCAGAGAACTGCGCGAACTTGAAATCAAAGCTGATGCTGAATATGATCAGGCCAACAACCGCACGCTTTTTATCATCAGGCTGCCCGAGAAACTGAAGAAGCCGACTGCACTCAAATTCAAGGCGCGTGGCATTTTTACGCGAGAGCTGAAATTTGAAAAACACAAATTTGGCCAGATCAGCTGGCAGCAATGGCGAGAAGCCAGCTGGGTCAATAAAACCGACTCTGAGAGTGAATTTCAGCTCAGTCTCGCTGATTTTCCCGAGGATCAGAAGGAAATTCGGATGATCGTGGAGCACGGCAGCAACCAGAGGCTCGAAATTGCTGACTTTAAAGGTCTTTACCCTGCTTTCGATCTTTTTTTTGTCGCGGGTGAAGCGGGTGAATATCGCCTTGTGGGCGGTAACGCCGCTGCCGTTGCGCCGGTTTATGATCTCGCAATGATCGAAAGAAAGCTCAGCGAGCTGGCTCCTGAAAAAATCAGACTTGCAGGCATCGAGTTCATTGCTTCCGGAACCAATGCCGCTTCGGGCGAACCGGTGGTCGAGCAGGGCGCGCCTTTCAGCGATGCCGGTTACAGCTGGGTGGCAACCTTTTCGGCTCCGGTTGCCGGGTTTTATCAGCTGGCACTCAATCTTAAAGCAGCTCTTGACAGTAACCCCGATGGCATAAGACTGGTGCGCAACGGGCTGCAGGTGCCTTATTTCCCGGGGCAGACCTCTGAATCGGCTATCGATCTGAAATTTACCTCTGAATACAGCCGCGAAAGCAACACAACAGTAATAAATATTGAATTGCCGGCAGCTTCTAAGCAATGGAACCACATTGAGTTCGCCGCTGGCGGTGTTTTCAGCCGCACTCTGAACCTTGAAATCAGAAAACCCGGCAAACTTGGCTGGAAAACCTTCACAACCACCACCTGGAAAAACAGCAATGACAATGCCGGAACGCACCGGATCAGTCTCAACGGCCTGCCAGAGGGTGAAACAGAGCTGCGCCTGTCTATCCCTCATGGCGATAACAGTCCGATGCAGATCGCTTCAGTAAAAGGACTTTATAGCAGCCGCACTCTGCTGTTTCTTGCCAACGAGCCGGGCGAATATCAGGTTTATGGCGGCAACGCCTCAGCGAAAGCGCCACGCTACGATCTGGCGATGATCAGCGATTCATTGCTCACCCGCGAACCACAAAAGATTCAGCTTGGCGAGCCGGCCTCGCACAGCGGCGCCAGCCAGGTCAAGAAGCAGGTCGAAGAAGCTTTCAGTGACCGTGGCTGGGGCATTTATGCGATCCTCGGTCTGGTGACCGCGATTCTGCTGGTGCTGATCGTCCGCCTTTTCCCTGAAGAAAAGAAGGCCGAAACTGCCACTCAGGATAAGTCAGACACCAAAGAGTAGTTTGGTGAAATAAAAAAGCCCCCGGCATTGCCGGGGGCTTTTTTATTTCACTCAGAAAATATCTGGCAGGTGGCTGTTGTCTTTGCGGCGCTGTGGCTGCGGCTGGCGCTGCTCGTTGCGGGTTTCGTTGCGCTGCTGATTGCCACGGTTGCCGGTTGTTGTGTTTTCACGCTGACCGGCGGGTCTTTCAGAAGTGCGGCGGGGCTGGTGAGTAGTTGTGGCAGTTCTCTGACCGGCAGTCTGATGTCTGGTCGGTTCGCCGGCGGTTGTGGTTCTTCTGGTTTCATGCTGCCGGGTTGTGGGCTTTTCGGTAACTCTTGCGTGGTTGCCGGTGCTGGTGGTTCTGGCAGTTGTCGGGGTGCCGTTGCGGCGGGCCTGTTTTTCGGCGGCTCTGGCGCGGCAGGCAGATTTGAAAGCGCGGATTTCGGCAATGCGCTGTGCCAGAGGTACTTCGAGGGCTTCGGCCGGTTTTGAATTGTAGTCGAAGTTTTCGAGTTTCACCTGTTCGATGCGGGTTTTGATGGTGCGTTCGATCTGGCAGAAATCGTGCAGTTCATCGGCTGAAACCAGGGTGTAAGAGTAGCCGGTCATATTGGCGCGGGCGGTGCGGCCGGCGCGATGTACGTAATCTTCGACGACGTGCGGAACATCAAAGTTGATGACGTGCGAAACGGCTTCGACATCGATACCGCGTGAAGCGATATCGGTGGCGACGAGAACTCTGACTTTGCCGTTGCGGAAATCTTCAAGGGCTTTGGTGCGCTGCAGCTGACTGCGGTTGCCGTTGATGAAATCGGTCGGCACATTCTGGCGGTCAAGGAACTGGGCCAGTCTTTTGGCGCGGTGTTTGGTGCGGGTGAAGATAATGGCGCTGCGGATCTGGTGCTGGTCGATGATGTTGATCAGCAGTTCCTGTTTGAGATTGTCGTTGACTCTGAAAGCTCTGTGTTCGATACCGGTGGCAGTGATCTGCGGGCGTTCGATATCGACCGAAACCGGTTTGTTGAGCATATCTTTAGAAAGGGCAACAATCGGAGCCGGCAGAGTGGCAGAGAAGAAAAGGGTCTGGCGGCTGGTCGGTGCCGGAATAGCTTTGAGAACGCGGCGGATATCGGGCAGGAAGCCCATATCGAGCATGCGGTCAGCTTCGTCGAGAACGAGATATTCGAGGTGGGGAAGCTTGCCGTAGCTCTGGTTGAAATGGTCGAGAAGACGGCCGGGGCAGGCGACCATGATGTCTACCTGCTGTCGGAAAGCGGTTTCCTGAGGCAGCATGCTGACGCCGCCAAATACCGGGGCGCAACTGAGGTCAGTGCACTGAGCCAGATCATTGAAGTGCTGGCAGATCTGGGCGGCGAGTTCGCGGGTCGGGGTGAGAATCAGCGCGCGGGTGCGGGCGGTGATGCGGCCGGTAGCTTTCTTTTCGGCTTCGCGGCTGTTGATGATGCGGTGCATGATCGGCAGCAGAAAGGCTGCGGTTTTGCCGCTGCCGGTCTGTGAGCTGGCGAGCAGGTCGTGACCGGCGATACCGGCCGGAATGGTTTTCTGCTGAATCGGGGTCGGAGTGGTGAAACCGATGCGGGCGATGCCCTTCTGCAGATCAGGGTGCAGGGTGGCGAAAACCGAACCGGTTGTCTGCTCAGTCTGAGCCTGCGTCACGATTGTGTCGGGCGCAGTTTCAGTGATGCTGTGGTGATCAGTTCTGCCAGTGTTTTCGGTGTTTCTGGTAATGGTTTTTGTGTGGTTCTGGTGGCTTGTCATGGTGCTTTTTTCAGTATTGTGGGCAGTGGTTCTGCTGTGGTTGCGGTGGCTGGTGTGAGTATCGTTTTCGGTGTTGCGCTCAGCGGTTCTGTTATTATGCTGAGGTCTGGTTTCAGTATGTTTGGTAATGGTCATTGTTCTTTCTTTGGTGTTGTTTTTTTCTTCGTGGTTCTGATTCAGTTCAGAATTGTGATTGTGACTTTTTTCACGGGTAGCGGTGGTGCGACTAAAATGAGTAGGCATGAAATATCCATTTCTTTTTCGGTGGAGACAGGCTCAAAACCGATTATGCCGGCTGAGCGAAGGGGCTTGGTTAATCCGCCGGAAAAAAACCGCCCGAGTATTCAGATGGGGCACCGCGAAATTACGTGCCGATCTGAAACTGCAAAAATTATAACAGATAAAATCGGAAATGGCAAATATTAAAAAATCTGCAGGCAATTGCCTAATTACGCAATGATGATTTGTTTCAAACCGGTTTATTAGAAAAACAGAATCTGTTAATATCTATTTTAGTCATTTTATACATTTTAGATTGATTGTAAGGGTTTTATAATGCCTGTTGTCAGCGTTTTAATGTCGGTTTATAACGGTCAGAAATTTCTTGATGAAGCTGTTCAAAGTGTTTTGAACCAAAGTTTTACTGATTTCGAATTTCTGATTGTTGATGATGGTTCGACCGACACAACTATCAACATTCTGGAAAAATATTCAGACCCTAGAATCAAGATTATAAAAAATGAAACAAATCTTGGCTTGATTGCTTCTTTAAATAAGCTTATCAAGGCTTCTAATGGGAAATATCTGGCCAGGCTCGACAGCGATGACATTGCTCATCCAGAACGTTTCAAACTTCAGGTTGAGGCTATGGAATGTGACAAAAATCTTGTTTTGCTTGGCAGTAACTGCCGATTTATTAACGAAGATTCGCATGTGATTTATGGCGGTCGAACTCATTTTTCAGAAGAATTTGATTATCCTGACAAGTTTGTAAGATGGTTGTTGTTTTTCCCTGAAAACCCATTCGTTCATTCAAGCGTGATGATTCGCCGCGAAACGCTTGTAAATAGCGGGCTTTTATATTCTCCAGATGCCAGGCATGTCGAAGACTTCGACCTCTGGACGAAGCTTTGCTTTTTCGGAAAAATGAAAATTCTTAGGCAACCGCTGGTTGATTTTCGCCTGGTTTCAAACTCGATTACTTCAAAAAACAATGACTGGCAAATTCAGAAAACTAAGGAAATTGTCATGAATTTTCGAAGGAAATTTCTTGGTCAGTTATCTGAAGATAGCCTTAAAGAACAAACTTTTGAAGCCAGCATTATTGAATTGAAAAAGCTTTATAAGGCTCTGACTGGCGCCATCGCAAAAGAAGAAGAATGCGAAACCCTCATACGATTTGACTTTTGTAAAAGGCTTGTAAAAATTATGTTTGCCGGTTTTTTAAGAAAGCCGTCTCTTTTTGGCGAATTACTTTTTGTTGTAAAGACCGAGGGGATTGGTTTCCCTGATTTGTGGGCGGCTGTGCAGGCGAAAATATCGCAGAAAATAAGCTACCTGTTAAGTGAGAAGCGCAGATACAGTTAAAGAAGAAGCTCGCAATACAGCTGCTCAATTGCTGTTATTTCGGCTTTTTCAGAGAAACTGCTTTCAATTTTTTTTCTGGCCTGCCTGGCGATAGAAATTCTCTTTTGCGGGTTGTTGATAAGCCATACTAATCTTTCTGAAAAATCTTCAGGCATGTCTGAATTGACAAGTAATCCTGTTATTCCATTTTCTATCGCTTCTGGAATACCGCCAACCGCCGATGCCACAACCGGGCAGCCGGCGGCCATCGCCTCAAGAATGCTCCATGGCAGACCTTCTCCTGAAGAGGTGAACGCAAAAATTTCGAGTTCATCGAGAACGGCCTGAACATCTGTCTGCCAGCCGATAAATTCGGTAATGTCTCTGACGGCGCATGATTCTGCCAGCGCTTCGAGCCGGTTGCGCTCTGGCCCGTCGCCGGCTATTACGAACCGGTAATCAGGGTGATGCCTGGCGATCAGCGGAATGGCTCTGATAAAAACATCAATCTGTTTTTCGCTCGTCAGCCGGCTGACCAGGCCGATTTTTCTGGAATTTCTTTCCGGTTTGAACGGAAACGCGGCGAGTTCGAGCCCTGAGTGGATAACTCTGACTTTCTGTGTATCGATGCCGAAATCGGTGCAGTTCTGGGTTGCAGTTGCGTCCGAAATGGCGACAAAGCGACTGATCATTTTCTGGGCCGGCAGCAGCAGGGCTTTATAAAGATTGATGGTTGTCTGACTGTGAAAGGCTTTGAGTGCAAGACTTCCCTCCCATGATGAAACCTGAACCGGGAACCCGGTCAGGGGGCGGGCCATGGCACATAACAGATCGGCCTGCAGAAAGACCGAATGAATCAGTTGCGGCCTGAACTGGCGCAGGGCTTTGATAAAGTTGAGCCAGCCGCCTCGGATAAGTCTGCTAACGGGAAATATATCACTGACAGGGTGGTAGAGCAGCTCTGGTATTGCATTCAGGTGCGGCCGGGCCAGCTGTTCGTGCTCGGCATTGATAAAATTGCAGAACAGGGCGACTTTGAACTTTTGCCGGTCAAGATTACGGCACCAGCTCAGCAGGTGTCTGAATGTGCCGCCGTTAAAAGCCAGGGGCGAGCAGACCAGCGCTATTCTTTTTCTCGAATCACTCATTTTTTGAAATTTTCGGGTATGACCGGCACCCAGTTGTCTGGTTTGCGGGCAACCAGCAGCCATGAATCTTTCCAGCTGTCGAACAGGCTGGTCAGCATTTTGTATGGCCAGCGGAGCAGGCGCGGCACCTTGTCGAGCATCTGATCACAGCCGCGCAGTTCAACAATCTGCAGATTCTCAAAATGGCACATTCTCTCAAGGTCGTTGCGCACGTATTCTCTGATATGGCCTCTCCAGCGCCCTGCCGAAAGGAAGTAGCCGTCGTAGCCCGGCAGGTTCGTTCTGCCGAGCAATACGTCGATTCTTTTGCGTATATTTACCGCGTTTGGAACCGTAACAATCAGAATTCCACCTGGTTTTAGCAGATTTATCAGTGAATTCAGCAGTGGTCTTGGTGAATCATGCAGATGTTCGAGCACGTCGAGAATCGTCAGGGCGTCGAAACTTTGAGCCTGATAGGGCAGGGGACTGTCGCTGGCAAGCGTGAAGCTGATGCCGGCCGCCGCCGCAAAATCCATGATTTTCCGGCGATTATCGTCGGCCATGTGCCAGTCATCGCTGAGGTCGTCGTAAGCCGAGCAGTTGAAGCCCATAAACTGCAGCACCGCGGTTTTATCGCATGGCCCGCAACCAAAATCGAGAATTTTATCACCCTGTTTGCAGTATTTTTGTGCTGTGTATGCTATGAGCTGATAAGACTCAATGCTGACCAGTCTACCAACATAGTCTGGCACAGGAAAAAGCGCCCGGGTCTGTGAAATTGCCTGCCTTATTGTCATGGTTTCGTTAATTTAACGCAATATCGGCTGCAGTAAAAGAAATTTGTTTTGTTTCCGCCTGATGCGACAAATATCTTTCGCGGTGGTAATTTATATGGCAGTATTATACGCATTCTAACTGTTCACGGGAATCTATCTTGTTTAAAATCATCATCTCTCTGGCCGGAATCCAGTTTCTTCAGGCTGCCGTCCAGGTTCTCAAAATGAAGTTTGTGGCTCTGATGCTTGGCCCTGACGGGCTGGGCGTCATCAGTCTCATTAATCAGTTCATTCAGTTGGTGATACAGGTCAGTACGCTGGCGCTGCCGTGGGTTGCAACAAGATTTCTTGCTGTAGCTCATTCGCATGGGCACGAAAGCTTTGAGCGCAGGGTCAGTGTTTTCTTCAGAGGGATTCTATACCTTAGCTGCGCCGGTATGGCTGTTGCTGCGCTTTTAATCTGGAAATTTGATTATCTGCTCGCTGCCGGTTTTCAGACCTACAGATTTCTTGCCTTGATTTCAGTCAGTATGGTTGTTCCGGTGGCCCTTAAGGGTTTTTTGCTGAGTGTTTTCACAACGGCCGGCAAATACAGATTCTCGGCAGTGGCAATGTTCTGGAATGCTGCACTTGGAACCGTAGGAATGCTTGCTGGAGCATATTTCGGCGGACTTCATGGCTTTTTTATTGCTCAGGCTGTTGTCGAATACTTTACTGTAGCATACTGCCTGGCCAGATTATCCGGTGAGCTGGGTGTAAAAAAGCTTACCGGCAAGGTAGATGTATTTAAAGAACTTAAAGCTCTTGAAGGCTCATTTGAGTTGATTATCTACGGTTCTTTGCTTTATTTTATGGCACCTTCGGCGCTGATGGCGGTTCGTTATTCGTTGCTGAAATCAGGTGGAGAACAGCTTGTCGGTGTTTATCAGGCGGTGCATGGCCTGGTTCTCTACATTACCTTTGCTTTTGGGCAGGCGACCAGCCTGTATCTTGACCCGATCCTGAAGCGTGACATTCCGCTTGAAGAGAAGCTGGTTATTTCGAATCAGTATCTGAGAAAGATCAGTCTGGTCATCGGCACTTTAATGGTATGGGTCGTGGTTTTTCCCGAATTTTTCCTGCAGCTGCTTTATTCAAATGCATTTTTGAGCGGCGCTGGCTTTCTTTTTGCATTCATGCTGATCGAGGCGCTGAACCTGATTTCCGGGGTCTATCTCGGTATGCTGGTTGGCCAGGGCTGGTATCGCACCCATTTTGTGCTTGGCCTCGTCGTGCATGGTTCTATTGGTCTGCTCAGCTGGTATTTGGCGCCACTGTGGGGCATCTGGGGCGTGGCCTTTGCTTTTGGCATCGGGGCTCTGGCGACTTTGCTGATCATCTATGCCCGGCTTTTATCGCATTGTGGTCATTTTATCGGCATGAGAACCGTTTCGGTAACGTTTTTGATTTTGACCTGTCTGGCAATCTTTGGCGGCTGGTTTGCCTCTTTTAGTCACTCTCCGGGCTGGTATCCTGAACTTTTCTCAATCAGAATCGGGATAATACTGCTTTTCTGGATTATGACCTGGCTGGTTCTTTCAAAAGATGAAAAAAACAGCTTCTTTGCCTTTATCGGCGGCCTGAAGACCAGGGTAAAACTCTGACAGTCAGCTGCTCAGACCAGTTTCGCGGAAAACCATCTCGAAGCGCTTCTGCCAGGTATGGTCTCTGAGGCAGCGCTGATAGCCTGCCTGGCGGATCAACTCGCGCTCTTCAGGGTGAGAGAGATAATATTTGATTTTCTCGGCGAGGTCGGCAAGATCTTTGTAGCAGACGAGTTCTTTGCCGATTTCGAAGAACTCTTCAAGATCTTCCATGTATTCGATCATGTAGAACCCGCCACTCATCGGTATTTCGAAGTCGCGAAGCCTGATCTGCAGAATGCGTTCTTTTTGTCGCGAAGTTTCACCGCAGCTTGAAAAACCTATGTTGATGCGGGCGCGACTGTACATTTTGATCATTTCTGTGTCTGAAAGCGGCGGCCCGACGATATCATCGGCAAATGACGGCTGCTGCCTCCACTGTCTGATGGTCTGAAGAACGTTTTTCATCTTTTCCTGGCCGGTTATGACGTGTGCCATTCTTTTGCCGAGATGCAGCAGTCGTTTAAAATTTCTGGCAGCAACGACCCGGGGAGAGTGTGAAAACTGGCGCCAGCCTGGCCCCCAGGCGCGGGCGTCAATTCCCTGGTCGCGAAGAAATTTCAGGTTGTCAGGCCGGTCGCCGTATGCCTGCCCAATGAAGGCAACATCGAATTCCTGCGGCAAATCATAGGGTCTGTAGATAGAGGGGTTGGCGGCTTCCTGGCAATAAAGCGGCCGCGCCCCCATATTCTGGTAATCTTTGAGGCGAAACTTTTCAGGAACGAGGCAATAGTCGTAATGAGGCGATATTTCACTTACGAGATGCAGCTGATAGGAAGCATTGCAATACCAGTTTATGGTAACGATTCCGAGTGCTTTTATTTTTTCAAGGGTTTCCGGCTCGATACAGCTGTCGTAGAAATAGCTGAAAAACAGTTTGATTGGCGTCTGACGATGCAGTTCACTGATCTGGCGAAAAAGCTCTGCCGAGAGTCTTGGCCGGTTTTCAGCGATAAACCCTCGGCTTTCCGGGTTTGACGCATCGAGGTGCCGAAAGGTTTCAGCCATGCGGTCATAAGTGAATTCAAATACCTCATGCCCCATGTCGACAAGCGTCTGATAAAGGTTATTGCGCCATATCTGCGAAGAAATGCCGGCAAAAGGCGATTCGGCCGAGGCGTAGAAAATTCTCATTACTGTTTTTTCCGGGCAAAAACCTGAAAACCGTAACAGAGCAGTTTGCAGGACCCGCGATCATGACGGCTCAGGTAAGAAAGCAGCATCAGCATTAGGCCGGTTATGGGTTTGATCAGCCAGCGGCTGAGAGGAACAGAATAGTTGTTGGCAATGAACTGAACTCTTCTGACTTCCTGGGCGACGAATTCGAAAAAATTGCCATTGGCGGTGCAGTCAAGCAATTCAAACCCCAGACGCCCAAGATGATGCTCATAGAAGTAGCGATTGAAACCGCTGGCAAAATGATAGGGCGAAAAATGGGTCAGGCTGTTAAATGGAGCGGTCAGAAGAAGATACCCGCCAGGCTTGATAACGCGCCCGAGCTCTTCCAGAGCTCTTACTGGGTCAGGAACATGCTCAAATACTTCAGTGCACATTACCGAGTCGAATTCGCCATCTTTTACCGGAATACTGGTTATGTCGCAGACATAATCGAGGTCGGACTGGTCCCAGCTACCCATCTGCAGGGCTGATCCGTCGCCTTTGCCGTCATATTTGCCAAAATCCTGGCTGAAATAGCGCAGGTGCTGACAGAATTTGCGAAACTGCTTTTCGCCGGCGCCAGCATCGAGAATCGAAGAGCCGGCGGGAATTTTTTTCAGCGTCGCCTCGATCCAGTTTTTGCGGAAATCTTCATTTGTGGTGCCGATTTTCACGTCATTTTCCTTTTTGCCATCTGAACAGGCCACAGCCATATTCCTGCGCGTCGATCATGCCAGGGTTGGGGTTCGCGGCGATACCATTGCTGAAATCATCAGGAATCAGAGCGCATTCTTTGAGTTCGAGGCCGGCAAACATGCTTTCGATCTGAGCGAAAGAATAAATGCGATGCCCGTTGAACATCAGGCGCGAACGCCCGACCGGCACGACAAAAAGCAGCGATCCGCCGGGCGCGAGAACTCTTTTTAATTCTGCAACCGCTTTGAGGTCGCCTTCAGGGTCGAGCGGGTCACCGTAGCGGCCAAGACCGATATGCTCGATGACATGCATGCACGAAAGTGATTCGATGCTGTTGTCGGCAAACGGCAGTTTTAGCAGGTCAGCTGCCCCAGATACAAGGTTTGACAGCTTTATCGGTGAGGGGCGGTAGTCATAAAAGTCGACCGGAATAAAGGCCGAGAGCGTCGAGGCAAAATATACATGCGACGAAATATCGACATGCTTCGCCGGATTCGAAGCCTTAACACAGCGGCAGGCCCAGCTGATATGATAGAGATAGTGCGGGTCGAAACCTGTCTGACTGGTATCGTCACCCAGGCACGGATACAGCTCTGACATTTCGAAAGGGAATCTGCCGGAGCCACTTTCCTGGTTCAATCTTGTAAAAGCCTTAACCGATCTGAAAAACCATGGCATTTTCAGGATATTGACGATGATCTGCCTGGCAGGTAGAAAAAACGGGCTGCGGCGAACGAATGCCATTATTTTTCTCAGCATGGTTTTCGGCTTTCCCAGAGCTTTTTATCGACGAAAATCGAATTGATGTAGGTGTCGGCATACAGCATATAGCCTTTTTCGAGCATGAAATCGACGATTTCGGTAAGCTTTCGCTCCTGGCCGGGAAGGCTGTAGGTAAGGGTTTCGATGCAGAACACCGCCGGCCGGCAGGCTGCGAAATTGAAGGAACTCAGAATTTTCATTTCCCAGCCTTCGATGTCGAGTGAAACGAAGTCAGGGCCTGAGTTTGGGAAATATCTGGCCACAATTTCATCGACGGTTATCAGAGGTATGTCAATTTCTTTAACAATGTGATGCAGGCCATCGTTAGTGTATTTTTCGGCTTCGGCGGCTGAAAAGGTGTTCAGCGTCGGGTTGCTCATGACGTAAAACCTGGCCGTTGCCGATTTTGTGTCGCTGATACCAGCGTTGAGAGTAATGTCGAGAGGTCGGTAAGCTTTGATTCTTCTGGCGAGTTCGGGGTCAGGCTCGACGCAGACGCCGGTTGCCCCGAGCTGGTAGAAGTGAAAGGTATTGCTGAAATAGGTTGGATGATGTGCCCCCAGATCGAGATATGTGGGGGCCGGCTTCTGCAGACTTGTGAACAGGCTGCGCACTATCATGTCTTCTCCTGATTGCGAGAAGCTGAGGTTGTAATGATAATTGAACAGTTTTCTGATGCCGCGGTGATAAAGCTTGCGTAACTGAGCCAGCAGCCGATCGAAGGCTTTCATTTATTTCTCCTGTGAGAGAATTTATACAATCAGGCAGAGAATTAGTCAAATTAGACATTCAGCAAAATCTTTCTTCGCAGAATCTGGCAGCTGCATAGCGCGAATTTTCATGTCGCCGGAAAAAACTGAGCCAGCGATAAAGCCATTGTTGCCATTTTTCAGGGTAATTGCTATTATTGGCGTAAAATATGGCGCAGGGGAATTTATGAAAGTAATGATCACCGGCGGTGCCGGCTTTCTGGGAATAAATCTGGTTCGCAGTCTGCTGGCGAAGGGCGCGGCTGTCGTATCACTCGACATCGCCGAATTCGATTACCCGGAGCGCAGTCAGATAACTGTGGTAAAAGGCGATATCAGGCACGCCAGTGACGTTGCCGTGGCGCTCGCCGGTTGTGATGCGGTGGTGCACTGTGCCGCCGCCCTGCCGCTATACACCCCCGAAGATATCTATTCTACCGACATCGAAGGCACCCGCACGGTCATGGAACAGGCCGAAAAGGCCGGTATCAAACGGGTGGTGCATATTTCATCGACAGCTGTTTATGGTGTGCCAGATCATCACCCGCTTTTCGAAGACGATCAGCTGATCGGGGTCGGGCCCTACGGCGAAGCCAAGATCGAAGCCGAAAAAGTCTGCTTCTCATACCGCGAGCGGGGAATGTGCGTGCCGGTCATCAGGCCGAAGTCGTTTGTCGGCCCTGAGCGGCTTGGCGTCTTTGCCATGCTCTATGAATGGGCAAGCGAGGGCCACGGGTTTCCGATTCTCGGCAAGGGTCGCAATCTCTATCAGTATCTCGATGTCGAAGATCTCTGTGATGTTATCTACACCTGCCTGACCGGCGATGAAAAGCTGGTTAACGACACTTTCAATATCGGCGCAAAAGAATTCGGCACTTTCCGTGATGATTTTCAGGCAGTGCTCGATCACGCCGGCTTCGGCAGACGCATTGTCTCCTTTCCGGCTGGCCCGGCCATCACGATTCTCAGGATTCTTGAAAAGCTGAAGCTCTCGCCGCTTTACAAATGGGTTTATGAAACGGCCTGCCAGGAATCATTCGTTTCGATCGAAAAGGCCGAAAAGAAGCTCGGATTCGCGCCGAAATTTTCCAATAAACAGGCGCTGATCCGTAATTACGAATGGTATATGGCGAATAAAAAGAACTTTGCCAATGCTTCGGGCATTTCACACAGGGTGCCGTGGAGCCAGGGCATTCTCAAGCTGGTAAAATATCTGTTTTGAGGTGAATATGAAAATACTTGTGACCGGTGGTGCGGGTTTGATTGGTTCTGCTCTCATCTGGGGCCTGAATCAGCGTGGTATCGACGATATTTTTGTGGTCGACCGGCTTGGCAACGGCGAAAAATGGAAAAATCTCAGAAACCTGAAGTTTGCTGATTACTGCGAAAAGGCCGATTTTCTAGAAAAGCTCGAATGTGGCCTTTTTGATGACCACAGTTTCGATGCGGTGCTGCACCTTGGCGCCTGTTCGAGCACGACCGAAACCGATGCCACCTATCTGATCAAAAATAACTTTGAATTCAGCAAGGCGCTGGCAAAATGGGCCGACAGCCGGCGCACGCGCTTTATCTATGCCAGCAGCGCCGCGACCTATGGTGATGGCGAGCATGGTTTTACCGACAACAATGCCGATATCGAAAAACTGCAGCCGCTCAATATGTATGGCTATTCAAAGCAACTGTTCGATCTCTGGCTGAAACGTCATGGCATGCTTGACCGTGTTGTCGGCCTCAAATATTTCAATGTTTTCGGCCCGAATGAATATCACAAGGGCTCGATGCGCAGCTTCATTCTCAAAGCCTATGAGCAGATCAAGGCAACCGGCCAGGTGCATCTGTTCAAATCGCATCGTCCTGATTACAAAGACGGCGAGCAGTTGCGCGACTTCGTTTACATCAAAGATGCCGTACCCATGACTCTGCATTTTCTCGACAACAACGCCGGCGGTCTTTTCAACATCGCCACCGGGGTTACAAGAAGCTGGAACGATCTGGTCAGAGCGACTTTCGCCGCGATGAATATTCCGCCGAAGATCAGCTACGTCGACATGCCCGAATCGATCCGCAATCAATATCAGTATTTTACCCGTGGTGATATCACCAGATTGCGTCTGACCGGCTATGACCGGCCGACCAGCCCCCTTGAAGAATCAATCGACGACTATGTGAAGAATTATCTCAACTCTGGGGCCTGCCTGTCAGTCTGACAATAACGCTAAAATTAAAACCGGGCCGGCATGATTCTGCCGGCCCGGTTTTATTATGGTGATTATCTGAACATCAGGGTAGGGGTGCTGCCGAATTTGAGGGTGGTCTGCAGTTTGCCGAGCAGAGCAGGCAGATCGCTGTTCATGCTGCTGAGTTCGCTCCATACTTCTGAGAACGATTTTTTGGTAACGCGTTTGACGAGAGCGGCTGTTTCAATTTTTGCCAGTTTGCAGGCTTCTTCCATGGCTTCTTCACGATAGCCGATCGCATCGATGAGACCGTTGTCTTTGGCTTTCTGGGCAGTGTAGATGCCGCCATCGGCAAGCTTGATCACCGCTTCGCGCTTGAGTTTGCGGCTGGCAGCGACGATGTCGATAAAGCGGTCGTAGATGCCGTTAATTATCTGCATCAGCATAGTTTTTTCTTCTTCAGAAAGTTCTTTGAACGGCGAAAGAACGTCTTTCATCGGGGTCTTGTCTGATTTAAGCGTAATTGCCTTGAGGCCGACCTTTTCGGCGAGCTGCTGAACATTCAGAGCCTGCATCAGCACGCCGATACTGCCAATGATAGAAGTCGGGTGAGCGAGAATACGGTCGGCGGCGCAGGCCACATAATAGGCACCTGAAGCACCCATGGTGCCGATCAGGGCGATGACCGGCTTGCCGGTCTGCTCACGCAGTTTATTGATCTGGTGATAAATGACATCGCTGGCCGTGACTTCACCGCCTGGCGAATTGATTTCGAGCAGAATGGCTTTGATGGCTTTGCGCTTGCGGGCAGCTTCGAGATCTTTTTTAAGTTCTTCGATCATGTCTTTGCCGGCTTTGAACGGATTCGATTCGTCTTCATCGGTTTCGTGGATTACACCACGGATCCGCACCAGAAGAATTTCGTCAGCTGCGTCTTCATCGCCCTCGACGAACTGTACTCTGATCTTTTTTTTCGTTTCCTGACCGCCGCCGAGAAGACTGCCGAGCAGCCCCTGAGCCGAAGCGGCGAGTGAAAAGGCAAAAACAAGAAAAATGGTGAGACAAAAGGTTTTTTTCATTCTGAAACTCCTGTTTTATTTGGCATTTTGAATTATCAGCCAGCGGTTAAGGCCTTCGCGGTCTGGGCAGCCTTCGGCTGCCGCTTTGCAGATCGCACAGCGCAGGCAGCGCTGCCAGGGCAGCAGATCGCCGGCAAGCCGGCCGCCCAGCCAGAGTGGTTCGCGGTTCAGGGTTCGGCCGAGGGCGACAAAATCGGCGGTTCCCTTTTTCAGGCGGTTGAGGGCGACCTGCGGGGTGCTGACCTTGCCCGAAAGAACGGTGAGAAATCTGGTTTCGTTGCGGAAAATATGTGTATCATCTGAAAAAGCGGCATCGGGGGCGGTTTTGTCGAGCGCCGGGTGCAGCAGCAGAGGATTGCCGAATTTCAGACCTTCGGTAACCCTGAACAGTTCTACCCCTTCACTTTTGATCGACTGGGCGGTTTTTATCGCATTGCTGAGGCCATAGCCGCCGGGCAGCAGATCGCGCAGCGGCATGCAGACAAAAAGCAGCAGGTCTGGTACCGCCTGTTTCACGCTTCTGACAAGCTGCTGCAGAAATCGGTCACCACCGCCGGTTTCGAAAGCGTAATCGTCGTGCCTGGTATTGGTAATCGGCGACAGAAACTGATGGGGCAAGGTGCTCTCGGCCGCCTGAATTTCGATTCCGGAGAAGCCGGCGTTCCAGGCCAGTTTTGCCGCGGCGGCATATTCGCTGAAAACCTGGGCAATTTTTTCTTTTTTCATTTCGACAATGTTGGCCGAAATTCTTTTTATGCGCGGCTGGCCTGCACCATAAACCGTCTGATTAAGGCCAGTGAAGGCATTGATGCCGCCATGATACAGCTGCGCAACCGGAAGTGCCCCACGGTTCCTTATTTTTTCGACAAGACGCGAGAGCCCGCTGACAGCTTCGGGACGAAACAGGCTGAGTTGTTTCTGCCATGACTGACCCTCGGCAGAGATGGCGGCAGCTTCGACGATAACCATACCGACATCGGTGTCGGCGAGATTGTGGTAATAGTCGAGCATCGCTGCACTGACACGCCCATCGGGCTCAGCCAGGTGGCTGGGCGGCGGGGCTGCAATGACGCGATTTTTCAGTTCGCAGTTGCGCAGGGTAACCGGTGAAAACAGGCTTGAAATCATAGGTCTGATAATACTGCCTCTGACCCTCTGCGGTCAAGGCAGGAAAAAAAAGTGATAAAAACAAACTCATGTGATAAATTTGTGACATTATGAACAATATTCCAGAATTTCCAAATCAGACAGAAATTACCTCAGAACACTTTGAAGTCATAAAAAAGGCTCTGGTTGACCAGGATATCAGATCGGCAGATTACTCGGCTTATTACCTTACCGGCTGGTTTTATCATCGACCGGCCCGCATCAGCAGAATTGGCGAGCGCCTGGTTTTTGATGTCGAAGGTAAGCAGGGCGGTCATATCTTTCTTGGCCCGCTTGGTACCGGCCCAATCAAGCCAGCAGTTGAAAAGCTGCTTTATCATGCTGAAAAGGACTTCGGAGAAGAACGGGTGCTGCGATTTCTGCCACATCGTCTTGCCGAAACGATCAGCGCCGAAATTACTCCGGTCCGCTCTGAAGAGCACCGCGATTATTTCGACTATCTTTATCTGCGTGAAGAACTCGCCGATCTCACCGGTGGCAAGTTCGCCAAGCGGCGCAACCAGCTCAACAAGTTTCAGCGCGAAAATAACGCCGAAGTTATAATTTTGAAAGAAGAAGACAACACTCAGATTCTCAAATGCCTTGACCGCTGGTATGAAAATTACGGTGACGAAGACCCTTTTCTTGAAATGGAAAGAGAATCGGTGCGGCGCATGCTGCCAAACCTCTGGAAACTCGGTGGTATTGGCATCAGAGTGCAGGTTCAGGAACACATGTGCGGAATCAGCTGGGCGGTGCCGATCACTGACGAAACCTGGCTGGTGCCCGTCGAAAAAGCCCCGCGGGATGTCAAAGGCATGTATCAGTATGTGAACTGGGCTCTGGCTAACAGCCTGCCGGCGCACGTAAAGATTCTCAACCGTGAGGCTGACATGGGCATCGAAGGTCTGCGCATAGCCAAAGAACGCTATAACCCGATGGGCTTCGAAAAGAAAATAACCTTCTGGTTCTGATTTTTAGCCAGTCTGGCATGACCGGTGGTGCGATTAAGCTGTTTGTCTGTTTCTGCCGATAATTATAGTAAGGTTCAGCAGAAAAGAGATACCTATGACTATCAGAAGGCAGACAGATCTTGTTTGGCGCTGGTTGCGTGCGGTTCTTTTCTATTTTGTGGCGGCCGTGGTTCTTGGCGGCTGTGCTGCAGAATCACCTAATCCGCTGGCGGTCGAGAAATTGAACGGTACGCCGCCAAAGCAGGAAGGCTATTCGATTCAGCTCGATTGCAGCGGCATTTTAAATGGCTCCTTTTTTCCAGGTGGTAATGAGGTTACCCGGCCATACATGCACCCGATCAATTTTACCGGCAAATGGAGCATGAAGCACATGGACCGGAGCCAGTGGTATATGTCGACCACCGCTGAAAAAGGCGCAAGAATCGATGTGGTCGCGACCATGACCCGCGTTGTATTCGATTTCTGGGACTACGAATTTTATGACAATCCCGGAAAGGTTTCATTTCAGATCGACGGAAAGCCGCTCGGAACCTTCGATCTTGCCCGACCAGGCCCTGACGGGCTTAAATTTCTCAATTATCAGATTGCCACACAAAAAAATACTGTGGCAACGGTCACGATGATTCTCGAGTCAGGGCGGGTAACCATGACCGGGTTTCTGATCAACACGTTCGACTCGAAATTTCCGTATTGAACTTTTCAGCGCGGCTCAGCCGCCACCGACCATCAGCATCAGTTCGAGCCGGTCGCCGTTGCTGAGCTGTTCGCTGTGCGGGCAGCGCTTGCCGTTGCGCAGCACCTGAATGTAGTTGATATGCCCTTTGTCAAAATGCAGAGTTTCGAGAAACCCTTTGACAGTAAGCATTTCCTTGAGATTGAATTCGTGCTCTTTGTTGTAGGGGCCGCTGTTGATCGCACCAACAAATTCAACTCTGATTTTCATAATGGCTCCTTTGCTGGTTTCAGGCCCGACAGCCCGGGCAGCCCGGCGTTCTTTCCATCGGAATCCGGTGACATCTGAGATCCCAGGCGTCAAAACAGATTACATCACGTTCAATATGATTTTCGATAAGGTATCTCAGGGCCATCGATACGGCAACCGACGCGATAATCGTCACAATCGGGCCGATGATGCCTGAATTATGAACCGAAGGAAAATCGTCGACCATCGTATCTTCAGGGATCAGACAGCGCAGGCAGGCTGTGTCGAACGGGTTGATCAGCATGCTTTGCCCTGAAGAAGCGGTGACACCTGAATAGATCCATGGCTGGCCAGAGCTCAGCGTCTGGCGGTTTATAAGAAACCTGGTCGCAAAATTGTCGGTGGCGTCGAGAATCAGATCACAGCCGGAAAAAATATCGGAAAAGTTCGCTTCAGTCAGACGCTCGGTAAACGCCTCGATTTTTATTTCGGAATTGATGCCGGCCAGCTTCTCGGCCGCACGCTGGGCTTTGAGGGCCCCGATGTCAGATTCGTCGAACAGCGTCTGCCGCTGCAGGTTTGAGAGCTCAACCCGGTCGTCGTCAATAATAACCAGCGAGCCGATTCCGGCACGGGCGCAGAGGTTCGCCATGTTCGTGCCAAGGGCGCCGAGGCCGACAATGCCAAGCTGCGCTTTCTGAAGCTTTTTCTGACCATTCAGACCGAGCGGTTTAAAAAGTATCTGTTTTTCGTAGCGCGCAAAAGGCTGCATCAGACAACTTTTATGGTTTCATCACCGACGGTGACGGTCATGCCTTTGCGAACTTTGCGGCGTTTGCGCGATTCAACCTCGCCATCGACCTTAACCATGCCGTTTTCAACCAGCAATTTAGCCTGCCCGCCGGTTTCGCTGAGGCCCATGAACTTGATCAGCTTGATCAACTCAATAAAGTCTTCGGTTAATTCAAAAGTCAGAACAGATTTGTTGTTATTCATCTTCGATTATCTTTTCGTCAGGCTTTGCGCCAATTTTGTTGAGAATTTTCTGCAGGATCTGAGCCTTGTAGAGTTTCCATTTCATGTCGCGAAAATCTTTGTCATTGCCACCGGAGAGAAAGCCGAGCGGAATTTCGAAGCCGCCGGCAGTCTTCTTGCCGCCGCCGAAATACCTGCCATTCGAGGCTTTGCCAAAGACTTCTTTCAAAAACTCATCCGGGTCAATGGTAATTCTTGAGGTGCGCATCGAGCCGGTTATCGCTTCTTCCTGATCACCCTGCGCAATCACGCCGAACACGATGGCGGTGTGAATATTCTCTTCGGTAAGCAGAAAGTCTGCAGCCTGGGGTATGGCATCGCGGTCTTCGCTGCGAACATAGCCGATACCGGCGATAGAAAAGCTCTCTTTGATGGTGCGCGAGGCCAGGGCTTCCTGGATTATCTGCATTGTCTGTCTCGATCTGGCCTGGCTGGTAATCTGCGCCAGCAGGTCGCTGTCGACAAATCGGCTGAGAAACGAGGCGGCGCGGAAATCTTCGGGATTGGCCCTGATGAATCCGCAGGTATCGGTTCTAAGACCATGCATCAGCGCAGTCGCAACCATGATGTGTTCTTTTTTCGAGCGTTCGAGCGTGACCAGCTCTTCACGAAAATAATCTGCGAATATGGTGGCGGTGGCTCCGACCTTGCGGATATCGGAAAACCCCGGTTTCAGACGGTTCTGTAATTCATGATGATCGACGATGATCAGCTCCGGAATTTTGGCAGCCTGCAGAGCATCGACGATCGGACCGGCGGTGGTGCCCTGGTTGTCGACAAAGACCGCACCCTGATATTGCGAGAGATCCAGACCGCTCTCCCAGCGACGCATTTCTATACCCAGAAGCTTTACAAGAGCGATATTTTCGGGATGGCTTATCATCCCGGCATAAATGATGTCGACATGAATATCGTGAGCTTCAGAGATAACCCTGTGGGCAAGACCGGTTGAAATCGCGTCTGGATCAGGGTAATTCTGAATGACAACGAGGTGCTTCTGGCCACGGCAACTTTCGAGAAACGCCTTGAGCTCGTCGCGTTTCTTCCGGCCCAGAGTATTGTCGTCGAATCGAATGGTCGAAACAACGCTCACCGGGGCTTCGGTCTGGGCATCCTTCATAAAAAACTGGCTCCTTGAGGAGTGGGTATACTTGTTTTATAACACAAAGCCGCACTTTTTTCAGCCGGGCAATTCAAGGTTATTCGTAAGGTTCGATGTGAACGAGTACGTCTACGATATCTGGCCCTTCATTGAGCAGGCGACGCTTGCAGATGCCTGAAATAGTGTGCCCTTCGCGCACTGTAAGATTTTCGTCAACCTGAATGTGCAGGTCGACATGCAGCCCTGAACCGTGAAAGCGTGAGCGAACCGCATGCACAGATTCGACACCATCGACCTTCAATACAATGGTTTCGATGGTTTTCAAAACCTCGGCATCGGCTCCGGCATCGGTAAGTTCAGCCAGTGACGGGCTGCAGATTTTCCAGGCGGCCTGAATGATAAAGGCAGAGACCGCAAGTGTGGCCACCGGATCCATAAAGGCCCACTTCGGGTTATACATGGCCAGGCTGATGGCAATGGCAACCGGAATCGACGACAGGCAGTCGCTGCGGTGGTGCCAGGCATTGGCGACTACCGCTGAAGATTTAACCCTTCTGCCAACTTCGGCTGTCCAGCGGTAGAGCCATTCTTTAGAAAATATCGAGATAATGGCAATGATGAGAGTAATGCCGGCCGGAACAACATATTGCCCGTGATGAAACTTTTCAATTGCTCCCCAGCCGAGAAAGAGACCGGCGAGACCGAGCACCGCGCCGATAAAAATTGAGATCATCGCCTCGATGCGGCGATGCCCGTAAGGATGGCAGGAATCCGGTGGCTGGTTCCAGTATTTGACGCCGACGATGACGGCGATGTCGGTCGAGGCGTCAGAAAGGCTGTGAACGCCATCGGCAATTACCGAGCTGCTGTTGCCAATAAACCCGATGACAATCTTGCCGAGAGTCAGGAAGAGGTTGACGGCCAGACCGATGATCGTTATCCGCCTTATTTCGGTTTCGGTTGAAAGTTGAGATACATTCGCAGGAGCAGCAGAAGAATCGTTCATAAAAAGCCTCCAGAAAGATTTTATGAAGATCTGACCAGAGGTCTTTGCAAACTGATCTTCGGAAAGATTAGCGGCAAAAAAAATCAGGGCTTGTACCAGGCGGCATCGAGGGCGGCAATCAGATTGACCACCCAGCCGAGAAAGATTATCCAGAGCAGCAGATGACCGACAAAGTAAAAGAAGGCTGCAAACGGGCGCCCCTGAATGAGCTGCCCCAGCCCGGGAATGAAAAAGCTGGCAAGTGCTGCAATTACATTACCTGATGAACCCTGGCCGGTCATGATTTACTCCTGATAGAAATATACGCTCGATTCTAAGATAATCACGTCGTTTAATCAACCCAGATAATTATTGATTTTGGTAAAATTATTGAATGTTGTATAAAAAACTGAAACCATTCTGACTTGTCGCGAAAGTTTTCACAAACAGTAGTGGTATGCCTGATGATAGTTTCGTTCTGAGAATGCTTTGACAATGGCTTTAAATTTGTGAAAAAAAGCTGCGACAGAAAAGCACTATTCCCGATAGTAGATGTGAGAAAATCCGTTTTGTCCATGGAGGTATTTGTTGGAAGCACTAGCCAGATTGATTGATACGATTAACGGCTTTATCTGGGGCTACTTTCTGATGTTTCTGATCGTCGGTACCGGCATATTCCTGACGATTCGCATGCGTTTCGTTCAGATTCGCTTTTTCGGACATGCTTTGTCACTGATTTCGGGACGCTGGGCAAAACACGATGATAAAGGTGAAATAAGCCATTTTCAGGCGCTTTCAACGGCCCTGGCAGCAACTGTCGGCACCGGTAATATTGCCGGCGTTGCCACGGCAATTGCCAGTGGCGGCCCCGGGGCGGTATTCTGGATGTGGGTGAGCGCGTTTATCGGCATGTGCACCAAGTTTACCTGCTGCACTCTGGCGATGAACTTTCGCACTATCGATGCTGACGGCGAAGTTGCCGGTGGCCCGATGTATTACCTGCGCGATGGCATGAAGAAGCCCTGGCTGGGCCTGTTGTTCGCAATTTTTACCTTCGTTGCCTCATTTGGTATCGGCAACATGGTGCAGGCGAATTCTGTGGCGGCACCGCTGCACAATTACCTTGCCAGCGCTGGCCTGACTGCTGGCCCGGTGAGCGAAGGTGCTGATCCGGTAAAATTTGCCATCGGCATCGTTATTGCCATACTGGTTGGCGCCGTTATTCTTGGTGGTATTCGCCGCATTGCCAGCTTTGCTGACAAAGTTGTGCCGTTTATGGCGCTGGCCTATGTTCTTGCTTCGCTTTACATACTCTTCATCCAGCGCGCCAACATTATTCCGGCCTTTCAGATGATTTTCGGGTCAGCTCTGGGCCTTAAGGAAGCTGCCGGCGGGCTGCTCGGCTATACAGTCTCACAGGCCATGCGCTGGGGAGTTGCCCGCGGTCTCTTCTCTAACGAGGCAGGTCTTGGTTCTGCTCCGATCGCACATGCGGCTGCCAGAACTTCGGTTCCGATACGCGAGGGTTTCGTCGCTCTGCTGGAACCTTTTATCGACACACTGGTCATCTGCACCATGACCGCTCTGGTAATCATAACCAGCGGTTATTTCAATCCTGCCGATGCCGCAGTCTTTGCCGGTCTGAAGGGTGCTGAACTGACAGCTGCAGCCTACCGGCACAATGTTGCCTGGGGTCATCATGTCGTCAGTCTTGGTCTGGTCTTCTTTACCTTTACGACCATGGTCGGCTGGAGCTATTATGGCGACCGATCGGTTCGCTACATGTTCGATTCCAACCCGGCTACGGCTAAAAAGGCAGTTTTTGCCTACCGACTGATCTATGTGTTTCTGATTCCGGTCGGGGCTGCCGTACCTCTCGAACTGGTCTGGAACATGTCTGACCTGGCGAATGGGCTTATGGCATTGCCGAATCTGTTTGCTCTGATCGGCCTTTCAGGTGTAGCCAGCAACATGCTGCGTGACTATGAGACAAAATACCCGCAGATGCTTGCCGAACGTGACCTTAGCTGAGCAATTGAAGAACAGACCTTAAACTATAAAACCCCGTTGAATTCAACGGGGTTTTATAGTTTAAGGGATATTGAATTTTAAAAGTGAGTTGTTGCTTAAGCCTGTCAGGCAGGGATAGAGAGATTACCGGTTGTGGCCGGCGACCTGCGCTGCTGGCCAGCGGCCGACGTAAAGAACTTCTTCGCAAAGCTCGATGCCGAATTCTCTCTTAACCTTGTCTTTAAGCATGGCTGCAAGGTTTTTTACATCACTGGCGGTAGCATTGCCGGTATTAATGATGAAATTGGCGTGTTTTTCGAAAACCGAGGCGCCGCCGCATGACATTTTTTTGGCGCCGGCCTGTTCAAGCACGGCACCGGCTGCGCGGCGACGGTCTTCACCCGGCAGTGGCGGCAGATTTTTGAAAAAGGAGCCGGCGCAGCCGATTTCGTAGGGCGGATGTTTGCTGTGGCGTTGAACGATTATATCGTCCATTTTTGCCTTGATTTCGGCAGCATTGCCGGCTTCGAGCTGAAATCTGGCGCTGAGAATGATGTGCGGGTCGGTTTTGAGTCGGCTGGTGCGATAGTCGAAGCCGAAAAAAGAATTGTCGACTGTCTGAATCCTGCCATCGGGGCCAAGAACCCTGGCGTCGATGAGAACATCGGCAATACAGCGGCCATAAGCGCCGGCGTTGCCATAGATGGCGCCGCCGATACTGCCCGGTATGCCGGCAAACGATTCGGCGCCGGCCAGCCCGTTTCTCTGGGCCAGTTCGACAAGATATTCAAAGTCGTAGCCTGATGAAATGCTGATCTGGCGTTTTTCTGCATCGACGCTGTTGATTTCCATGCAGCGATTGTGAATCACCAGACCTTCGAGGCCGGCGTCTGAGACCACCAGATTCGAACCACCGCCGAGAATGAACAGCGGCATTTTCTGCTGGCGGGCCCACTCAACGGCAGCCCGCAGACTTTCGCTGTTGTCGGCCGTATAAAAATACTCGGCCGGGCCACCCAGCTTGAAAGTGACGAGATTCTTCAGCGGAATATTTTTCTGGATCAATTCAGGCGAAAATTGCATTTGTAACCTCCGGCGGTCTTTACCCTATAGAAACTATCGGGCAAAGACCGCCCGGGCCTTAGCTGTTTGCGTCAGGGAGCGACAGTGGCTGAAGCAGGCATGTCCTGCAGGATGGTGATTTCCATGCGGTCATTGGCAGCGATTTTTTCGGGAACGTCATGGCCCTTTACGACCTGACCGAAAACCGTATACTGACCGTCGAGGTGCGGAATCGCATCGAGGCAGATGTAGAACTGGCAACCGGCTGAGTTCGGGTCCATGGCGCGGGCCATTGCCAGGGTGCCTTTGAGGTGCTTGCGTGAGTTGAATTCTGCGTCGAGTTTGTAGCCGGCATCGCCGGTGCCGGGCATGCCGGTTGCGCCTTCTCTTGAATTGGGGCAGCCACCCTGAATGACAAAGCCGGGAACGACACGATGAAACGCCAGACCATTATAGAAACCTTTGCGGATAAGGTTCAGCATGCTTTCAACATGTTTCGGGGCAACATCCGGGTAGAGTTCGAGAACCATTTCACCTTTGCTGGTGGTGATTTTGATAACCGGGTTGGTGGCCTTTTCGAGGGTAACGCCTTCGGGAACCTGGGCCATGGCCATCGGTGCAATAGCGAGCAGTGCGATCAGAATGTAATTCAACATAGATGCTCCTGAAATTAAGATTTGCTGCGGCCTATTCTAACGCAGCGAAGCCACTAAAAGCAAGCCGCTGCAGTCTGTTTGACTGCAGCGGCAGATTAAGGTGCTTAATAAGGTTCTGATCAGTTAAGCGAATACTGCACGGTGATTTTGACCCAGGTTTCTTTGGGTTCGCCGTTGTTGAGAACTGGTGCGAATACCCAGCGTCTGAGAGCCTGGGCACCATTGATGGCCAGCTTCGGGTCAATGGTCGAGCTCATGGTTACAACGTCACCAACAGTGCCGCTGCGCTGAATCAGAACACGATAGACCGCATTACCATGCACGCCACTTTTGCGTGCCCATGCCGGGTAATCAGGTAATACTCTGGTAAGAATCGACGGCGGGCTGAAGCGCTCACCGCTGCCGCCAAAAGATTCGATCGAACCGATTTCAAAGACGCCGGCGCCATTGTCGACCTTGCCATCTTCGGTTCCGGTCGGGGCGGGCATGAAATCTTCGGGATTGGCGGTGTTTTTCTCATCGGCCAGCATCGAGTCAGGCATCAGCATATCAGGCTGACCGCTGGTCAGCGGGCCGGTAAGGTCAGGGGTCGGATCACTGGCACTGCTCTTGTCGATGCTCAGGTTAGTTATGGCATCGAAAGACGGAACGGTGTGAGTAGGTCTGACCGGGGCATCGGTTGTGGCAGTTTCCTGAACGACCGACGGTTTGGTAGTGTCAACCGGGGTTTCTGAAACGATCGGGCTGTCGTTGACCTGTGCAGCGACGGGAGCCGGAGTTTCAACCTTGGGAGCTGCCGGTTTCGGGTTAGTGCTTTCGGGTTTTACTGCAGATTTGGGTTTGGTATCTTTTTTGACTGTGTTCTTCTGTTTGGCTTTATTAACCCTGTTTTCACTGCCTGCAGACTTCTTTGCACCTGTTTCCTTTTTGTGTTCCTGGCCGGAACCGACACGTGGTTTATTGACAGGAGCGATGAGCTTTACGGGCACTACCGGTTTCTGCAGCGGTTCAGCACTGACAGAGCGCCAGGCAAAGAAAGCTGAGAGGGCCAGCAGAAGTGAAAGATGCAGAAGAACGGAAAGCTGCAGCTCTTCCATTCCTTCAACATTTTCGACTTTGAGTTTTTTCAGGAGTTTCATGGCTTTACTTCATTTCGGGTCTGGTTGCCAGGCCGATATTCACGGCACCGGCGTTGCGGATAGCGTCGAGAACGAAAACGATGCGACCATAGTTGGCATCTTTGTCTGCTTCAACCATAATCGGGCGGTCAGGTGAGTTGGTGGTCCAGGTTTTGATCGAAGCGGTAAGATCGGTCATTTCGACCGGCTTGCCGGTTATATACAGACGGCCGTTTTTGGCAATCTGAACGGTCATGCTGTCTGTTTCCATGGTCGTGGCGCTCGAGGCTTTCGGCACGTTCACCGGCAGTTTTTCCTGATTACGGGCGAATGAACTGGTGATCATGAAGAAGAACACGAGCAGCAGAATGACGTCGATCAGATTGGTTACGACAATCTGAGGTTTGCTTTTCTTTTTATCAGGCAGCAACTTTTTCAAGGCTGACCTCCATCGCGGTTACCTGGTTTGCCAGGTCGAGAGAGTGCATTTCAACCTGTTCGATGAATTCGACGCTTTTCGCTTCGCACCAGTTGAAAGCGACGAGAGCCGGAATACCGACCAGCAGACCGGCGGCGGTTGTGTAGAGAGCTTCAGAGATACCACCGGCCAGAGCGGTCGGATCACCGATGCCCACGGTCGAAATGACGCTGAAGGCTGAGATCATACCAGTAACGGTGCCGGTCAGACCAAGCAGCGGGCTGATGCTGGCGATCGTCGAAAGCTTGCCCAGGTGGCGTTCGTATTTCTTAACCTGCACCATGGCTTCCTGACGCATGGTGTCGAGAAGATGTTCGCGGCCGAGATCAGCATTGTCGAGACCGGCGGCGATAACGTTGGCGAGCGGGGTGTTTTCGGCGCGGCAGATTTTCATCGCATCGAAAAAGTTGCGGGCGGCGAGTGCGCCTTTGACCTTCTTCATGAATGCGGCAGAATTATTGGGGTTGCGCATATAGAAACGGGCTCGTTCGATAACGATTGCCAGTGCAAACACTGAACAAAGAGCGATCGGAATCATTACCGGGCCACCACTTACAAACAGGTCGATCAAGAAGATTTTTTCCATTTTTTAACTGCCTCCTGGGAACGTCTCAGAAATGAGCTTCGACACCGGCGAGAGAAACTCTGCCTTCTTCGGGAACATCGTAACGTAAGCTTTTTGCTTCATCATAGAGATCTTTGATTTTCAGATAGGTGCTGAAACGATCGTTCAGGCGATAGCGCACTGCCAGATCGGAGCGGCTGTAATCGTCGGCGCCGAAGGTGCCCAGATTTGTAACCGCCGAGCGGTCGAATTCAGCTCTTCGTGAAAAATCAACCATAACTTTACCTTCGGTATAATTGAGCCCGACGTCCAGTATTCTTTTTGGTTCGTAAGAAAGCTTTCTGCCGGTGTTTTCGTCTTCGGGCTTCTGAAAAGTGCTTTTGATATTTACTTTGAAGTGATCTTCGATTTTGAAGTTACCACGCAAAGCCATACCACGGCGTTTTGCCTCATCGAGGAACTGAAAGTTCGAAGCCAGCATGCCCTTGCCCGGAACATATCTGTCGACGAATTCGATCGCATCCTGTTCTTTCTGACTGAAAAGATCGACGCCGAAGATATCACCTTTATCTGTTCGGTAGTTCAGTGAACCCTTCATGGTTTTCTGCCGTGAAGCTTCGAGAGCATTGCCTTCAACATAATGAGCGGGCATGAAGATTTTTTCCAGGCTGTCGTTGCCGAGATCTTCTTCATAGCCAAGCACCAGCTGCCAGGGCTCAGACAGTCGATAGTCGAGACTGGCGTAGGGGGCGTTCGCATCGCGATCCATCAGGCTCATGTGTTTAAAGCCGAATTTTGCATCAGCTTTCTGGGAAACTTCGTAATCGGCTCCGAGGCGCAGAACCGTCTTGGTCAGTTCGCGATCACTGCCTGCTGTAACCGTGAATTTGTCAGATTTGAGGTCGACTTCGGCACGACCTTTGATCTTGTTGCCAAGTTTTTTCAGATAGCTGGCGCCTGCAGTCATGCTGAAGACTGTCTGATCTTCGCTGAAGGCCAGAGCCGGGTTGCTGATCGTGCGACTGAGAGAGTCCATTGAAGCATAGCCTTTGAAAAAAGCGCCGTCTTCAAGAGTTGAATTGCCGTTGACCCAGATGCGGCTGGTGCTGTTTTCAATGCCGGCATCAGGACTCGGTGTTTTTTTAGTGCCGCGCTGAGCATATTCTTCGACGCTGTATTCGCCACCGGCCAGCAGGGTGTAGCTGCCTTCACCGGTCGAAGCAATGTTTGCTTCGAGGCCGGTTTTTGAAGTGTCTACGAATGATTTGAAGCCGTCGCGGCTTTCGCGCTTGATGACGATGTCGCCGGTGTAGCCCTCTTTGGTCCCCTTGCCGTTGATTATGAGCTCACGGGCGCCGTTGGTGCCAAGGCCGGCTGAGGCCGAGATTTCGTCTTTTTCTTCACGGTGAAAATTTTCGAGAACCGGTTTTTCGGTCATCGGCCGATAGACAGCCGGCCCGATTTCCGGAACCAGTTCCGGCATCGGCGCAGTTCTTTCGCCCATGTCGAAGCTGATTTTCTGCTTCGAAGGGTCGATTTTTTCGCTTTGTGCGTCTTTGCCGATAACCTGAACTTTGCCCATGTCAAAAGTGTCAGCAGCGTATGCTCCACTTCCAAGGCTCATGGCTATGGCCATTGCGATAATTTTTCTGATGTGCATCTGCGTGCCTCCGGGCTTCATTATTTTCTTCAATATCTATCGGCAAATAGCCCCAAAAATTTAGGTTCGCGAAAAGTTGCATCCGAAAAGACCTGGCTGCGTTATAATGGAAGTCATAAAAACAACGAATCGGATGTCTTGAGTCAGGAGGCACTATGAAAGCAGTTGCATTGAAAACCAGAGTTATTGTCTTTTTGCTTTTTCTGATAAATCTGACGGGAGGTTCATGGGCAGTGGAAATTGGTTTCGATGAAGAATTCAGTCTTGCCGAAGATCGTTCGGTGCCTTTGCAACAGCTGATTCCTGGCACTGAAGATTATTATTACTACCATTGTCTTTATTACCAGTCTAAAGGTGAGACTGCTAAAGTTGCCTCACTGCTGCAGCAGTGGGTCAGCCGTTACAGCCACAGCAGTCGCTACGAGGAAATTCGCACCCGCCAGCTGCTGCTTGATTTCAGTCGCAACCCCGAAAGTATTCTGAAATTTATCATCGAGCGTCTGAATCTGCAGTTCAATCACGCACGCCAGCAGCCGATCACCAGTCGCAGCTTTCCGAGCCGCATGCCGGCCGAATGGCTTGACTATCAGAATCTGAAAAATATTGCCCTGCGTGAATACAACGATTTAAGCGGTTTCAAATACCCCGGTCTCGAAGCTCTGGTTAAAGAAGAATTCGTCGGCGACCGCCGCCGCGATCTGCTCAACCGTCTGCAATACCCGGATGGCGAAGAGATCGCCCAGATGGTCATCGATGACCTGCAGCATCAATACAGCGGCGGTTTTGGTTCACTGCCGATTCACGGGAAACTGCTGCCGGAACAGCTCGATTTCTGCAGCCGGGCAATGCCGGCGCTGCTTGAGCAGACGCCATTCGTTCTGGCCCGGCTGAAGAAGATGCAGCCCGGCGCCGATTCAACCTGGGAAACCGACCAGGTCGAAAAACTTGCGGTTCTCAAACAGATGTATGCCTTCGTCAGCCCTCTGCAGCCGGCGTTCAATTCTCTCAAAGCGCATCTGCTCTACAACATTCTCGACCTGCAGCGCAATGCCGGCAGCTATGACCGCAATGCTTTTTTAGAATACCTTAAACTGCCGCGTAACGTCGGGTATATCGATCGCAATTACCTGAATTCAAATGACTGGAAGTATAACCGCGCTGATCTGAACGCCGATTTCCGCCAGGTCAGCCTGTGCCCGGCAATCAATAATGATGAACCGCTGATCCGCGATTATCTCGCCAGATTCATGCTCGAAGACAAAGGCTCCAAAGCTTTTTCCGGTATAATCGAATCAGAATATCTCAAGCGGCTTCTCGCTGAAACCATGATCGTCAACGTCGCTGGCGATCTCGAACAATGGTTCTCACTGCTGGGTGGCCAGGCGGTTAAAGAGCTCAAAGAGAGAATCGAGCTCGAATTTTTGCCGACCTGCCGACCGGTTTATCAACCGGGTGAGCCTGTGAAGCTTACGGTCAGGGTTAAAAACGTCAACCGTCTGATGCTTAAGATCTATAAGCTCAATCTGGCAAGCTATTACCGCGAAAACGGCAGCGAAGTTTCGACCGCGATCGACCTTGACGGTCTGGTAGCAAACGAGGAGCTGAGCTTTGATTACAAACATCCGGCATGGCAGCGCCATGAAGAGACTTTTGTTCTCGACAAACTCGGAGAACGGGGTGTGTACATTGTTGAGCTGATTGGTAACGGTATCAGCAGCCGTGCCATGATTCGCCGCGGCCAGTTGTCGTATCTGCAGTGTGCTTCGGCGGCCGGCCATGTTTTTACCGTTTTCGACGAGCAGCGCCAGCAGGTTAAGGATGCTGTGATATTGCTTGCCGGCAGCGAATACCGACCTGACCAGAATGGTCAGATCGTTGTACCCTACACCACCAGCCCAGGCAATCGGCAGGTCATCATCAGGCAAGGCGAATTTGCCGCTCTGCATACCTTCAACCATCTCGGGGAAACCTACAGCCTTGAAGCGTCGATTCATGTCGACCGCGAAGCTCTTCTGGCCGGAAGAAACGCCAGAGTTATCGTGCGCCCGGTTCTCTCGATCAATGGTTGCCCGGCTGATGTCGGCCTGCTGCAGGAACCGGCGCTGCTGATCACTTCTGTCGACCGTGACGGGGTCTCTTCAACCCGCGAAATTGCAGATTTCAAGCTGTTCAATGATAAAGAAGCGGTGCATGAGTTCAAAACCCCCGATAAATTGAGAAGCGTGACCTTCGCGCTGCGTGGGCGTATCGACAACCTCAGCAATGGGCGTAAAGACGATCTCAGTGTTGCCCGTTCTTTTACCATCAATGGTATAGATAACACTGAGAGAACCCACGCCTTCTTTGTCAGACGTGAAAACGGTGAATATGTCGCCGAACTGCTTGGCAAAAGCGGCGAACCATGCCCTGACCGGGTTATCAACCTCGAAATCAGCCATCGCCTGATCAGACGCAACGTAACCGGCTCTCTGCAGACCGATGAAAAGGGGCGCATTTATCTCGGTCGTCTCGACGACGTCGAATACGTTAAATTGAGCGCCCCGGACGGTGTCTCTTTCGATCTACTGCCGGTTGGTGGCCAGAATACCATCGCTGATTCGATAGCTGCACCGCTTGATTATGAAATACGGGTACCGCGCACTGACAATCAGGATAAGCCAATGGCCGATCAGATATGTCTTTATGAGCTGCGTGGCGGTGAACTGGTGCGCGAATGGCGTTCGGCCGTGTCGCTTGTTCCTGGTTTTTATTCGATCAAGGGCCTGCCTGCCGGTGATTATGAAATGTATATCAGGCAGTCGCAGCAGAAGATTGCCATTCGCATCGCTGATGGCAAGGTTCTGGGCGGTTACGTAATTTCGAAACGCCGGGGCCTGCCTCTGAACAATACCTCGACTCTTCAGATTACCGAAGCAAAGGTATCAGAAGACGCAAAACTGCTGATCAGGCTGGCAAATTCCGGCAAAAAATCGCGCGTTCATATCGTTGTCGGCAATTTCATGCCTGAATTCAGGCCATTCGCCGAATTCGCAGCAATCGGCGGGCCGGTTTTCCCGATGATTGCTCTGACTCCCCCGGTTTCCCGCTATGTTTCCGGCCGCAATATCGGCGATGAATACCGCTACATTCTCGAACGGCGCTTTGCAAAAATCTTTCCGGGTAATATGCTGAAGCGGCCAGGGTTGTTGCTGAACCCCTGGAGCCTTAGAAAGACCGACACCGGAACCCAGGAAGCCTCGGCCGGTGGCGCCTGGGCCGGCGCTCCCGAGCCCGAGGGCCAGATGGCCTCTACCAGCGGTTTAAAACGCCGGATGAAAGAACTGGCAACGGGTGATGCCGGCGGTTATGGCAGTTATGACTTTCTTGCGAGCGCATCGGTCCTGCTTGCCAATCTAAAGCCTGACGCAGATGGCACAATCAGTGTGCCGGTTAATGAACTCCAGGGCCTGCGCAATGTTCAGGTAATAGCAGTCGATGGTTTTGACGTCGCCTGCAGAGAAATAACCGTGCCGGGCGCTGACCCTGAGTTCCTCGACCTGCGCCTTAAAAATGCTCTTGCACCTGAAAAGCATTTTTCTGAACAGAAAAACATTGCGGTTGTTACAATCGGCGAAGCCGTCAGTGTTGCCGATATCTCGACTGCCCGGGTTGAGGTCTACGACAGTCTTAAGTCTGTTTACCGACTTCTTTCGACCGTCAACCCCGATGCCAATCTGATAAAATTCGGCTTCATTACCGGCTGGAGCAGCCTCGATGAAAAGCAGAAGCTCGATCTCTACTCGAAATATGCCTGTCATGAATTGAATTTCTTTATCAGCCAGCGTGATCGCAGCTTTTTCGAAAAGGTTGTCAAACCCTACATCGCCAACAAGCGCGACCTGACATTTATGGATAAATGGCTGCTCGAACGCGATCTGCGTGAATTCACCGAACCCTGGGCCTTTGCAAGACTGAATATCGTCGAAAAAATTCTTCTTGGTCAGAGACTGCCCGAAATGGCAGAAACGATCGAGCGGCACGTCAACGAAAAATTCGATCTGCTGCCCGATGACCGAGAAAGATTCAACAGTCTCTTCAAGACCGCTCTGCAGGGAAATGCCCTCGAAACCGGTGACAAACTCGGTCTCGAAGGCGGCAAAAAGATGTACAGCGACAAACTTGAAAGAGGCCGGCGTGATGAACTTGACGATATGCCTGTGCCAGAACCGGCACCGATGGATTTCGGTAAAGGCATCATGCCGTCGGCAAGAGTCGCAAAACCTATGGCTGCCCCGGCTCCGCCCCCGCCGCCTTCTGTAATGGCCAAAGAAAGTAAAATTGCTTTTAAAAGCAAGGCTGACTTTTCTGAAAGCGAAGAGATGGCTGACGCTGCGCCGAGTTTTGACGAGGATGCTTTCGATGTCGAAAGCGACTCAGAGATGCGCGAGCCGGTGCGGCAGTTGTTCAGGCAGGTTGATAAGACTGAAGAGTGGGTCGAAAACAACTACTATCAGCTGCCGATCGAACAACAGACCGCTGATCTGATTCAAGTTAATGCCTTCTGGCGTGATTATGCAATGCGTAAGCCAGGGCGCCCCTTTGTTTCTGGCAACTTTATCTTCGCTACCCGTAATTTTTCTGAAATGATGCTGGCTCTGGCTGTTCTTGACTTGCCGTTCGCCGCCGAAAAGCATGGCAGCGAGTTTGATGGCCCGCGTATGACGATAAAAGCAGGCAGTAACGCTGTCGTTTTCCTTGAAGAGATTGGAACGGCAAGCGAGTCAGCAGATATTGCCAGCATTCTCACCGGTCAGAACTTCTTTGCACAGAACGATCGCTACCGCTATGAGCGTAATGAGCGTTTCGACAAATTCGTCACCGATGAATTCCTTACTCGTATTGTTTATGGCTGCCAGGTAGTGGTTACCAACCCGACTTCGTCGCGGCGCAAGATCGATGTGCTGATGCAGATTCCAGAAGGAGCGCTGCCGGTTCTCAGAAGTCTGTATACCCGCAGTGTTCACATGCAGCTGGAAGCCTATTCGACGCAGACATTCGAGTATTTCTTCTATTTCCCGAAAGCCGGCAGCTGGAAGCATTACCCGGTTCACGTTTCTGAAAACGAAGTGATGCTTGCTACCACAAAGCCGTTTGTCTTCAAGGTTGTCGAAGAGCTGACGAACTTTGACAAGAACTCATGGCCATGGCTGTCGCAGAACGGCACCGACGCCCAGGTGCTTGAATACCTCGAAAAGAACAACGTCGAAAGACTCGATCTGGTTCAAATCGCTTTCAGACTTAAAGATCGCGACTTCTTCATCAAAGCTACCGATCTTTTGAAGAAACGCCATGTATTCAACGACGTTATCTGGTCTTATGGTCTGATGCATGGTCATTTGCCGGCTATCAAAGACTATCTGCCGTATACTGCCCTTGCCGGTCAGGTAGGCAGCAGTTTTAAGAGCGAACTGCTCACGGTTGATCCGGTGGTGCGGCACACTTATCAGCATCGTGAATACTGGCCGCTGGTAAATGCCCGTGTTTACCCGCTCGGCAAGCGTCGCGAAATTCTCAACCAGCAGTTCGCGGCCCAGTATCATGCTCTGCTGGCCGATCTGAGATATCGCAGTCAGCTGAGTGATTACGATCTGATGGCGGTTGTCTATTATCTGCTGCTGCAGGACAGAATCGAAGAGGCGTCGACGTTCTTTACGAAAATAAAGGATGCCGCAGTCATCGAAACCATTCAGTACAAGTATATAAAAGCCTACCTGGCGTTTTCGCATCAGCAGGTCGATGAAGCGGTCGGTATCGCTGAACCGTTCAAAAACTACCCGGTACAGCGCTGGCAGGTGCTGTTTGCCGATGTTCTGGCACAGGCAGCCGAAATCAAAGGTGGCCAGGTGCAGATCAGTGACGAAGAAGACCGAGACCAGAAGCAGCGTCTGCTCGCCGCTTCCCAGCCGGACATCGAACTGAGTGTCGAAAACCGGGTTGTGACCCTGCGGCAGCGCAATCTCAAGGCCGTCAGAATCAGCTATTACCTTATGGATATCGAACTGCTGTTCTCGCGTAAACCTTTTGTTCAGGAGGTCTCAGGGCAGTTTTCGATTATCAGCCCGAACTATTCTGAAGAACTGTTGCTTGAAGGCAAGCCCGAAGAAATCAAGATCGCGCTGCCCGAAAAATTCAGGGATCGCAATCTGATGATCGAGGTAACCGGCGCCGGTCTGACAAGAAACATCGCTTACTACCCGCACTCTCTGGCGGTCAGCATGCTCGAAGCCTACGGTCAGCTGCAGGTTCGCCACCAGCAGACAGGCAAACCGATTGTCAGCGCTTATGTCAAGGTTTATTCGCGCGACAGCTCCGGCCAGGTAAGCTTCTATAAAGATGGTTATACCGACCTGCGCGGTCGCTTCGATTACGCATCACTTAGCACCAGTCAGCTGGACAATGTCGAAAAGTTTTCGATTCTGATCATGAGCGATGAAGCAGGCTCGCTGATTCGTGAAGCTGCCCCGCCAAACCGCTGAGACAAAGGTAATTCGACTGCTGGACCATTAATCGATAATGCCGGGCTCTGAAGGAAAATTCTTTCAGAGCCCGGTTTTTTATTAATAAATTGGCCGCTTTTGTCGATAGGTGCTGAAAATTTGTTTGCAATATGGTTTTGCGGCGGTTTATCTTATAGCTGTTATGGTTACCAGATTTTAAAAAGGAACGGTGATTATGATCCCGGGCATGTTGAAAGCCAGCGACCTTGACGAACTTAAAGAAGTGATTGAGAGCGAAAAAGCACTGCTGATGATCGAGAGAGACGTCTATTGGCCCAAATGGGATTCCCCATGGTGGTACATGCTGCTTCTCGATGAGACTGCGCGGCTGGCAGAAATTCCCGTGCCGGTCTTCAAAGAACTGTTGACCTGCGCTGACCGGCAGTTTCTTAAGATTTTCCCGGTCAGAGAAGAGGACGTTGATGGCCCCGTGAATGGGCATACCGAAGTAATGTGCTTCTGCTTTTTTGGCGGCCTGATGAAACTGGCTGCAAAGCTTGAATTCGACGTTTTCGCCCATGTTCCGTGGGCAAAAGACTGGGTGAATCGCTACCAGCTGCCAGATGGCGGCTACAACTGTGACGAAAGCGTCTATACCGGCAGCGGCAAAAGCTCGCTGATTTCGACTACCGTAATGCTCGAAGGCATGATCGAGTATGCTCGTTTCAGTCAGCAGCCCGATATTTTTGCGGCCAATATGCAGAAGGCGGTCAGCTATCTGCTCAAACATCAGCTGTTTCTGACCAGCAAAGGCCAGCCTGTAGAAGGAACCAGCTGGGACAAAGTCATCTTCCCGCGTTTTTATGAATTCGATTTCACCCGTGGTCTCGAGGTCGTGTTTGATTTTCTGCTGCTGACCGGTAAAAAGGTCAGGGGCATTGCAGTCGAAAAGGCTCTGGCTCTGCTCGATAAAAAGATCGCCGCGAAGCTGGATCACTCGGAAAAACCATGGCTAAGCGAAGAAAAGACCGTTTCATACTATATCGAAAAACCGATTCTGTTTAAAGACATGGCCAATGTTCCGCTGGTGATGAAGAAGCTCAACAGCAGCACACCGAACGAATTCGTGCCGGCAATGCTCGCCAGAGTGGCCAAAAAATACCAAGAAGTGAAGAGTCGCGGCCTCATCGTTGCCTGAAACTGACGGCCGACCTCAATTTTCGCAATAAAAAAAGCTGCCCGGCACGGGCAGCTTTTTTTATTGCAACTGAAAGGTTACTTGTTGACCTGGAAGGTTTTGTCGCCTTTTTCGAAGAAATTGACGATCTGTCTGACGGCGGCGACGCCGGCGTTGACGTTGGCTTCTTCGGTCTGGGCGCCGCATTTTTTGGCGGTGCCATAATAGCGGTCAGCATATTCTTTTTCGAGTTCAGCAGCACAATCAGGTGCCACGTCTGATGAATAGCGGAAATCTTTGCGGCTGGCAAAAATCTTTTTGAGACTTTCTTCGCAGATGACTTCCTTGCGGGCGGTGTTGATAAGCACGGCGCCTTTGGGCATGCGGTTCATCAGGTCGAAATTGATCGATTTTTTGGTGGTTTCAGTAGCGGGAATATGCAGAGATACGAAATCACAGGTGCTGTAGAGGTTTTCGATCTTGTCGATAAATTTGACGCCTTCTTTTTCCATGGCTTCTTTGGTGACGAACGGGTCAAAAGCGTAGACTTCCATGTTGAAGCCATGGGCGATTTTGGCGAGAGCGCGACCAACTGCGCCGAAGGCGTGCAGGCCAAGTTTTTTGCCCTTGAGTTCGCTGCCTGACTTACCATTGAATTTGCAGCGGCAGATGTAGATCATCAGGCCGATCGCCAGTTCGGCAACGGCATTCGAGTTCTGGCCGGGGGTGTTCATGGCGACGATTTTGCGGGCGGTCGCGGCTGCCAGGTCGATATTGTCATAACCGGCACCGGCTCTGACGATGATCTGCAGTTTTTCGGCTGCGTCAATGATTTCTTTCGAGGCGAGGTCGCTGCGGATGATCAGAGCGTCGGCGTCTTTGACGGCGGCTTTGAACTGTGCGACCTCGGTGTATTTTTCGAGCAGTTCCATTTTATATTCGGCTTTGCCCTTGATGACGTCTTTCATCAGGTTGACAGCTTCAGGGGCAAAAGGTTTGTCGGTAGCCACGAGAATTTTCTTCGTCATTGTTCTTTCCTTTGCGTTTTTGTTAATATCCCCGCTTGCGCGGGGATATGTTTAATGCCAGTTAGATAGAGTCAGTCAGGTCAGGAATTTTCTTTGTCGAACTTTCTGATGAAGTCAGCAAGTTTCTGGCAGCCTTCGATTGGCATGGCGTTGTAAACAGAAGCGCGCATACCACCGATGCTGCGGTGACCCTTGAGGGTTACCAGCCCCTGAGCAGAGGCCTGTTTGAGGAACTTTTCATTGAGTTCTTCGCTGTCGGTGAAGAACGGGATATTCATCAGCGAGCGGTCGGCTGCGTCTTTTACATGGGCCTTGAACAGTTTGGAGCTGTCGATGGCATCATAAATGATCGCGGCTTTTTTGCGGTTGAGGGCTTCAAAATGTTCAACCCCGCCGAGTTCGAGCATGTGATCGAATACCAGTTTGGCGATGTAGATGCCATAGGTTGGGGGAGTGTTGAACATCGAGCCGTTGTCGGCATGGGTTTTATAGTCGAGCATGGTCGGCAGATTCGGCACGAGGCCAAGCAGATCTTCGCGAACGATGACGATGACAACGCCGGCCGGCCCGATATTTTTCTGGGCGCCAGCATAGATGAGGCCGTAATCAGCGACGTTGCATTTTTCGCTCATGATGTTCGAAGACATATCGGCAACTATCGGAATGCTGACTTTGGGCGGAACCATGTTCTTGGTGCCGTAAATGGTGTTGTTCGGGGTGATGTGCAGGTAGTCAGCATCTTTTCTGACTTTGGCTGCATCGTATTTGGGGAAATATTTGTGGTTATCGGCTTTTGATGAAGCAACGATGTTGACATCGACGCCGTATTTCTGGGCTTCTTTGATGGCTTTTCCCGACCATTCGCCAGAATCGACATAATCAGCCTTTTTGGTTTTGGCCAGATTCATCGGAATCATGAGAAACTGCAGAGAGGCCCCGCCCTGCAGGAAAAGCACTTTGTAGTTGGCAGGAATATTCATCAGCTTGCGAAGACCGGCTTCGGCGTCGTCGATGATTTTTTGATAGGTGGAAGAGCGGTGACTGAGTTCCATTACGCTCATGCCGCAGCCTTTATAATCAAGCATTTCAGCTGCTGCCTGCTGCAGAACTTTTTCTGGAAGCACGGCCGGACCGGCGGAAAAATTGTAAACTCTGTGTGCCATAACTGTCTCCTTTAAATTATGCTCCTGGCAGGTGCAAAATTCCTTTCCTTGTCGAAGCATTTTTACTCTCTATAGCACCGACCGGCGGGCAAGTCAACCCATTAAAACCGCCCAAAGATTCTTTGTGGAGGTAAGAGGTTGAGAAATTGATGGGGTGGTGTTATCTTTAGGGCATACTCCTGATGAGAGGTTGCCGATGCGAAAGTTCAGTGCCGGTTTGTTGATGGTCGCTGCATGTGCTGTTTTTAACGGTGCGCTTGAACGCCCGCCTTTTTTGATGCCAGCATGGGCGCAGGAGGAAACCGCAGAAGCTTCTGCTAACAAAGAAGATGCTCAAATTCTCTTTTCCGAGGCTCTCGATCTCAAAAAAGCCGGTAAAATGCCGGAAGCAATTGATACTTTTGCCAGGGCCATGCGCCTCGACCGTTCGATTCTTGCCCAGGATGACCAGGGTCTGATCGAAGCCCTCAAAAAAGATTGTGAAGAAAAACTGGCCAAGAGCCCTGATGACGTTAAACTGCTCGAAACCCTTGGTTTCGTTCATGCGGTCTGCTATTCAGACCATAAATCGGCAATCGAATGTTATGAGAAAGTTTTTAACCTGGTAACCGACGAAAAGGTTAAAGAACGTACTGCCAGTCTGATTGAACGCCTGCGCGAAACCGAAATGGCGCAGAGCAGTTATCAGCAGGAAGTCAGCGCCCAGCTCCGCGATGAGCGCCTCAAAAGCTGGAGCGAAATGGAAAAACTCGAAAAGTTTGGCGAAGAGACCGCAGTCAATCAGGCGAAATCTGCGCAGCTTGCCGAAGCCTATAAGCAGAAAGACAGCCTGAAAAATAAAATTCCGCAGCTCGAAGAAGAACTCAAAGATCTGCAGGAACAGCATGCCAAGGCAAAACGCCTCTGGTATTCGCTCAAAGATGACCTTTATGATCGACGCAAGGGGCGGCTCGAAGACGATATTGCCGCCAAAGAAGCTGAGCTTGCCAAAGCCAGAAGCGAACTAGATGAAATAGAAAGCACTTCGTCAACCCTGGAACGTGAGCTGAGTGCCGTCGAAAAAGAAAAAGAAGCCAGTCCAATCCGCAGCTACGACGAAAACTCATCCACAGAACCCGCGCCAGATGGTGGCGAGCCGCCGACGCAGCCACCGAGTAACGACTATAATGCTCCGCCCGCTGACGGTCAGCCTTCAGGCGAAGCATTGCCGACCGGCAATCCCGATTTCCCGTCTGAGGGCTCTGTTGGTGGGCCCGGTGCCGGTGAACCGCTTGTCGACGACAGCGATACTGACGCCTCCGGTTCAGGCGATGCAGGCAGTGGCAGTTCTAACGGCAAACTCGACGAGCTTATAGAAAATCTCTAAGCTGAAATCGCAATAAAAAAGCCGCCAGATTTAATCTGGCGGCTTTTTATTAAAAATTACAGGCTCAGAGCTTCAACCGGGCAGGCTGAAACGCAGGCGCCGCATTCGATGCAACCGTCGCCTTTATAAACGACTTTGCCGTCTTTCATTTCAAGAACTTCTACCGGGCAGGTGCCTGTGCAGGCGCCACAACCAACACATTTGTCACTGTCGACTTTGATAGCCATCACGGTTCTCCTTGTTTCAGCAATTTTGTGCTGCGTAATGCCTGCATGATAATAAATTATTGCCCGCTTGTAAAGTTTTAGAATTTCGCCATGAATTTTGCCGGGCTGCCGGCTGAGTTTTGTGTTGCTTCAATTGGCTTATGGTTAAGGTTGTGATACAATCGCCGCATGTCAGGTCATAAAACTTCCGGAGGTCGCGCAAAGATGACTGAAACTGTTACCAATCCAATTGCCGCAGTGAAGAAGCAGCTCAAGGAACTGGCCGCCCGGCCGTTCAAGGCAACCTATAAAGTTCCGGCTCTCTGGGTCGAAACCGGCTGTCAGCCTGAAGATGGCAAAACTGCCGTGGCAGTTCATCCCGGCGAATTCTATCTCAAACACATTGAAGCGATCGAAAAACATGCCCGCAATGACATCGACCCGCTGAAATCATTGAATCAGCAGTTGCCCGGTGGTGACGGTGGCAACTGGATCAACCGTGAAGCCATCTACAATATTTTCGTGCGCCTGACTGCGGCTTATGACCATAATGGTGACGGTAAGCTTGGTGGTGGCAATAAGGACCTGACTTTGAACGCAGATGGCGTGCGTGAGTCGGGCACTTTTCTCAAGGCGATCGCCATGCTTGGTTATATCAAGGCCCTCGGCTGTACCACTATTCATCTGCTGCCGGTTACTGCCATCGGCCACGATGGCAACAAGGGCGAACTTGGCTCACCCTATGCGATCAGAAACCCATACAAGCTTGAAGAAACCCAGGCCGACCCGCTTCTCAGCCTTGGCGTCGAAGACCAGTTCAGAGCTTTTATTCAGGCCTGTCACATGCTCGGTATCAGAGTCATCTGTGAATTCGTTTTCAGGACCGCCAGCAAAGACTCTGACTGGATTGCCGAACACCCCGACTGGTTCTACTGGATCGATGAAAAGATCGCCGACCGCACGCCCGGCGAAACCGACCTCAAAAAGGCCGCTGCCCACTATGGCAACCCGATTTTTACCGCCGAAGAACTCAAAGTCATCAATGCAAAGGTAACCGCCGGCGATCTTACCGAACTGCCACCGCCACACGCCGATTATCGCAGCTTTTTCAAGCTGCCGCCGGCACCGGGCGCGGTTAAATTTAACGATAAAAAGCAGTACCGTGCCGAAGCTACCGACCCCGAAACCGGCAAAAAATGCACTGTGCGTATTCCCGGCGCTTTTGCCGACTGGCCGCCCGATGACAACCAGCCGCCCTGGGGCGATGTCACCTATCTGCGCATGTATAACGACGAAAACCCGCAGAAACCCGACTTCAACTATATTGCCTACAATACCATCAGAATGTATGACCGCCGGCTGGCCCGGCCTGAACTTGCCAACAAGTCACTCTGGCAGACTATTGTTGACCTGGTGCCCTTCTATCAGCAGAGATACGGCATTGACGGGGTTATGGTCGATATGGGCCATGCTGTTCCGGTAAGTCTGATGCAGCAGCTTATCAGTCGTGCCCGCACGATAGACCCGGACTTCGCACTGCTTTCAGAAAATTTCGAAATCAAACAGGACAGTGTCGACGCCGGTTACAACGCGGTAGTTGGCTATGCCTGGTGGGTTGAATACCGCCGCGACGGCATGTATGACCTGTTGAACCATGTGGGTAACAAAGGTGTGCCGCTGTCGTTCTTCGGGGCCGTCGAAAATCACAATACCCCGCGTGCTGCCGGCCGGCCGGGTGGTGAAGAATATGCAAAATATGCCTTTCTGGTGAATACCATGCTGCCGCGCTCGATTCCGTTCATTCATTCGGGTCAGGAACTCGGTGAAACGATTCCGGTCAATACCGGCCTCGATTTTACCAATGCCGATCTCGAAAAGCTCAAAGGCACCAAACTGGCTCTCTTTGATCAGTGCGGTTATAAATGGGATGGAAAACACCCGATGTTCGGGTTTATCAGCAGGGTTCTGCAGTTGCGCCGTGACTTCGCCAGGGCTGTCAATCAGACCGGCAACGATTCTTTCTGCATGGTGCAGACCGGGCATGCCGACGTGATTGCCTTTATCAGACGTGGAGAAGGCAAGCACCTGATGGTGCTTTTCAACCGCGATCTCGAAAATTCACTCGCCAGCGAAATCAGTCTGGAATGGTGCCTGGCCGGCAGTGTCAGCCAGCTCGAAAATCTGGTTGGCGATGGTAAAGACAGGTATTTCCAGGTTAATCATCAGAAACTGGCTTACAGTCTTAAACCTGGCCAGTGCTGTGTCTTTGCCTGGTAAAGTGCAGTCATGAGCAAGCAGCTTGATTTTCTGACCCTCGAGGTCGGCAGTACGATCACTAAGGCCAACGGTTTCATAAAAAGCCCTGACCATGCTCTGATGCATGTCGCGCAGGGCTTTGCGCCGACTTCAGTGCTGCAGGGCAATGTCGGCATCGGGCTGCTCGCCGCCATCGAAAACCTCGAAGAAAGCAGCGGCTTCAATACCGATGCCGCCGAAGTATTTGCCAACAGTTCAGCGGCTGGCGGTCTGCGGGTAACCGTGCATGGTCTGACCTACAACATGACAGCAAGGGCCGCGAAAGAGGCAAGCCTTGGTGCCGGGGCCATTATCAAAATGGTTACTGCCGGTGAACTCAGCGAATTCGACCTCGAAGAAATCGAAGAGATAAATCCCAACATGGTGATTCTCGCTGGCGGCGTCGATTTTGGCGCCAAAGAGATCGTTCTCAGCAATGCCATCAAACTTGCCTCGCTCGATCTTGGTGTGCCGGTGGTTTATGCCGGCAATGCCGCATTGAAACGCGCGGTCGAGAATATTTTCCATAAATCGGGCACCGAATTGATGATTGCGCCGAACGTCTTTCCCGATGTCGATGTTTTGAATGTCGACCCGCTGCGCAAGCGCATGCAGGAGCTCTTTTCGAAACACATCATTCATGCCCCTGGCATGGAACGCCTGGAAAGCCTCACCGACCGGCAGATAATCCCGACCCCGGGTGCGGTTCTCAAGGGAGCCGAGTTGTTTGCCGAAGTGGCCGGCGACGTGCTGGTTCTCGATGTTGGCGGTGCAACCACCGATGTGCATTCGGTTACCGAAGGCAGCCGCGAATTCGCCGACAAACTTGTCGACCCTGAGCCGCATGCAAAGCGCACTGTCGAAGGCGACCTCGGCGTTTACGTCAATGCCGCCAATATTATCGAAATGGCCGAAGAAGAAGAGCGCAAAAAGCATGCTGAAGCGATCAAGGCGATGCCCGCCACTGATTCAGAGCGCGAAATGACCCGCTGGCTCTGCCGCAAAGCAGTCGAAACAGGCGTCAGACGACACGCTGGTATGATTTCCGATCTTTATACTCCTTCAGGCAAAAAGCAGATTGTAAAAGGCAAAGACCTGTCGGCAGTAAACTGGGTGGTCGGCACCGGCGGGGCTCTCACCCGTGTTGAAGGCGGCGAAGAAATTCTTCGTTCGGTCTGCACCGGCCCCGGCAAATATCTGCTGCCCAAGCCTTCTGCCCGCATTCTGCTCGATGCAAACTACCTTTTCTCGGCTCTCGGCACTATCTGCCATGATTACCCTGATCTGGTCAGGAATACCTTCAAAAAATGGATAGAAAAGAATGATTGACTACAAAAGCATGAAAAGCATTCGTTACCGCACACCCCGCCTCGAAGTTTATGCCGACCGCATTCGCCAGAATACTCAGGCAATCGCCGGTCAGTGCCATAAAGCCGGTGTCAGCCTCGCCTGCGTCACCAAAGTGACGGCCGCGCATCCGGCAGTTGCTGCCGCCATGGTGGCTGGCGGCGCCGACATGCTTGCCGACAGCCGCATCGAAAATCTCTGGAAACTGCGCGAAGCCGGTCTGCCCGGCCCGTTCATGCTGCTGCGCCTGCCCCCGGTTTCGCGGGCGGCCGAAGTCGTCGAAGTTGCTGATATCAGCCTCAACTCAAGTTTAAAAACGATGCAGGCTCTCGGTGCGGCGGCGGTTCTGCGCAACCGCGTTCACAAGGTCATTATCATGATCGATGTCGGCGACCTGCGCGAAGGCGTCTGGCCCGATAAGGCCGTGCAGCTGGTCAGAGATGCTTCCCAGGTCACGGGGCTTGAAGTAATCGGCCTTGGCTGCAACCTTGCCTGCTACGGCGGCGTAATTCCGTCGCCTGAAAATATGAAGCTGCTCGTCGATACGGTAAAGACCTGCCGCCAGGCAACCGGGCTGGCTCTGCCGGTGATTTGCGGCGGCAACAGTTCGGGGCTGCCGATTATGGCTGAGGGCCGGTTGCCATCTGATGTGAATCTTTATCGGGTCGGCGAAGCGATCGTTCTGGGGCGCAACGTCATCGACCGTTCGCCATGGCACGGTACCCGGCAGGATACTTTTATCGCCGTCGCCGAAGTTATCGAGGCCGAAACGAAGCCGTCGGTGCCGATTGGCGACCGCGGCCAGGATGCCTTTGGCGGCAGCCAGGAATTTGTCGACCGCGGCCTGCGCAAGCGCGTGATCTGCAATATCGGCCGTCAGGATGTCGTTGTTGACGGCATTACACCGGTTGAAGACGGCATCATTGTGCTTGGTGGCTCAAGTGACCATCTGATTCTCGATGTGACCGACGCCACACGCGAGATCATGGTCGGCGACGAAGTGGCTTTTTACCCGGGTTACGGCGCTTTGCTGGCCCTCTCTACCTCAGAGTATGTTCAGAAAGTGGTTATCACAGGGAATTGACGATGTTATATCAGACGCATGCCAGAGTTCATTTAAACAATATCCGCAGCAATATCGAAAACATCCGCAAGGCGGTCGGCGCTGAGCGAAAGATACTTATCGCCGTCAAGGCCGATGCTTATGGGCACGGCGCTGTCGATGTGTCGCGCATGGCCGAAAAAATCGGAGTTGACTGGCTTGGCGTGGCAACCGTACCTGAAGGAATCGAGCTTCGCCTTGCCGGCATCGGACTGCCGATTCTCAAATTCAGCCCGGCTTTTGCTGAAGAAATGGAAGAGGCGGTCAAACACGATCTGGCAATTGCGGTGATCGAGCGTGAAAACATTGCCATGCTGCAAAAAGCTGCAGCAACAGCCGGCAAAGTTTGCGAAGTTCATCTGAAAATCGAGACCGGAATGGGCCGCATCGGCGTGTCGGTTGACGAAGCTTTTCAGCTCGCCGAGCAGATCGTTAAACACAGTCCAAACCTCAGGCTTGGCGGGGCAATGACTCATCTGCCGGTCAGCGACGAGGGCAGCAAGACCTTTACGCAGCGTCAGATCGACCGTTTCAAAAAGACGGTTGCCGATATCGAAAAGCGCCTGAATTACAAGATTCCGCTGGTTCACTGCGCCAACAGCGGTGGTGTGCTTGCACACCCCGAAAGCTGGTGTGACATGGTTCGGCCAGGCATCATGGTTTATGGCTTCTATCCTTCTGATGAGACGCCGCAGACGATTCTTCTCAAGCCTGGTTTGAGCTTCAAGACAAGGGTTTCATTTATCAAACAGGTGCCCAAAGGCGGTTCAGTCGGTTACGGCCGCACCTGGATCGCTCCCGAAGATTCATGGATCGCCACTTTTCCGGCGGGGTATGCCGATGGTTTCAACCGTCTTTTTTCAAACAGCGGCCGGGTGCTGATCAATGGCCGTTCATACCCGATAGTCGGGCGTGTCTGCATGGACCAGAGCATGTGCAACCTGGGCCCGACAACCGACGTGAAGGCCGGCGACGAAGTCGTTCTGATCGGCGATTCAGGCTGCCAGAGTATTTCTGCCTATGAATGGGCCGAGAAGCTCAACACCATAACCTACGAAGTTACCTGCCAGATCAACAAAAGGGTACGTCGCTTCTATGATGACTACTGAATGCCAAAAAATTAACTTGAATTGGTTGCGATTAAAGAATAGAATGGCCGCCTATGGCAGTTAAAACCGTTGCACGCGAACATATCAATGAAATACTCAGTGCGCTGGGCCTGAAAAGCTTTTCGCGACCTTTTGCCGGGTTGATCGACCCGGGCGATTTTGGCACCGTTGCCACCTATCTGCCGCTTTATCCCGACGAATACAAACGTCTGCCGCCAAAGCTGCAGCAGCACGTCTATCTGATCGCCCCCGGCCGCTATGGCCTGATCTGCTTCCTGCCAAGAATTTTCGAAGCTCCCGATGGTGGCAAGGTTACTGAAGTGGCGACAGTTTATAATTCCTGGGGTAAAATGATCAAGGTTTCATACAAAACCGACCGGGGGGAAGAATTCGAGACGCAGCACACGATCCGCCAGGATAAACTTCTGGCCTACGCCAAAAACAAGAAACTGCCGGTCAGTACTTCCGTAAAAATTACTTCCTGAGATTTGTTTGAAAGGAAACCCTATGAAAATTTCGTTTCATGGCGCTGCCGGCTGTGTTACCGGTTCCAATTATCTGATCGAAACCTCGAACTGCCGTTTTCTTGTCGACTGCGGCATGTTTCAGGGCAGCAAAACCCTCAGGGAAAACAACTATCGCAACTTTGCATACGACCCGGCCTCGATCGACTTCGTGCTGGTGACCCATGCCCACATCGACCACACCGGACTGCTGCCGAAGCTGGTAAAACATGGTTTCGCGGGCCCGATTTATGCCACCGAACCGACCGTTGATCTGTTGAAGCATCTACTGCCCGATTCGGCTAGAATTCAGGAAATAGAAGTTCAGCAGAAAAACCGTCGCAACGAGCGCAAGGGCCTCGAAGAGATTCAGCCTATTTACGACGAAGCGGATGCCGAAAAGGCCATTGCTCTGCTCAAGGGTTTGAAGCGCTACGAAAACTTTTCCCCGGCGAAAGGCTGCCAGGTAACCTATCACAATGCCGGCCATGTGCTTGGCTCGGCATTTATCGAAATCGTGCTAGAAGAGGGCGCCGAGAAGCGCACCATCGTTTTTTCAGGCGATCTTGGCGAAGACGATCACCCGATTGTCAACGATCCAGACCGTTTCAAATCAACTGATTTTCTCGTCGTCGAGTCGACCTACGGCAACCGTAACCGCGATAAAGTCAGCAAGGAAGACCGTCTTGCCAGGCTGGCAGAGGTTTTTAAAGAAGCCGAAAAGCGCGGCGGCAAGATCATTATTCCGGCTTTCGCTCTCGAACGCACTCAGGATATGCTGCATGACATTCTGATTCTCAAGCAGCGCGGCGAGATTTCGCGAATTCCGGTAGTTGTCGATTCACCGCTCGCCAAAGAAATCACTCAGGTTTTTGTCAAATACCCCGAGTGCTACGACGAAGATGCGCGCGAAGTCATGCGCAGCATGGGCGGGCTTTTCGACCACCCCGACTTTCGCTTTACGAACAGCGTTGATGAATCGAAGGGCCTTAATCAGCAGAACGACATCGTTATCATGTCGGCCAGCGGCATGTGTGACGCCGGTCGCATCAAGCATCATCTCAAGCACAACCTCTGGAACCCCGCAAATACCGTGGTCTTTGTTGGCTATCAGGCCGAGGGCACTCTTGGTCGACTGATTCTCGAAGGTGCGAAGACCGTGCGTATCCATGGCGAAGAAGTTACGGTCAATGCTAAAATCGAACAGATCTACGGTTACAGCGGGCATGCCGATCAGAATGGCCTGTTGAACTGGCTCGCAGCGGTTGAAGAAGTGCGCCGCACGGTTTTTGTCGTGCACGGTGAACCCGAATCATCCGATGAATTTGCTGCACTGCTGAACGAGAAACGTGGTTTCAGAGCGATTGCTCCACGCATGAACGAAGAATTCGACCTGCTGACTGCCGAAGCAGTTACCGCCGGTACTGTTAAGAAGCCTGCTGTGGCGAAATCTGATGTTAAAAAGGTTCAGCCGGCCGTTACAGTTAAACCGGGTCGCGATTCTTACAACCTTTATGCCGATCTTATGCTCAGACTGGCTGAATTCATGCGTAACAGCAAAAGCGAAGAAGAACGCAGCAAAAAGCTTGCGGCAATGCTTTCCCAGCTGTAATCAGCCGGGTTGAGTTCGGGCATGAAAAAGGGCTTCAGCCTTATCGAGCTGGTGACTGTCGTCGCCATTCTTCTTGCCTTGTCTTTTTTCGCAATGCCGACTCTCGAAATTGTCTATGTTAAAGCCCGCGAAAAGCAGTTGCGCGAAAGGCTCTTCGAAATCAGGCGTGGCATCGACGCCTATGTTGCTGCCCGCAATACCACCGGCAATCCGTACCCACCGACTCTGGTCAGTTTGATTGCCACAATGCCGGTTGCTCTTCTCAAGTCTGGTGCAAACATCGGGCCTTATCTGGCATCAGATTCTCTGGGCAATCCATTCAAGGGAAATGGCGATGTTTTTTTCTGGGATGTGCGCAAAGATAACGGTGCCTGGTTGACCGATCAGTCAGATCCGGGGAGCGCCGTGCTTAACAACGTTTATGACATACGTTACCCACTTGCCGGAATTGACGGCTGGAAGAAGGCAATCGATGACACAAACTACTCTGACTGGTAAAAAAAAAGGGTTTACCCTGCTCGAACTGTTGCTGGTTATTGGCATTATTGCAGCCCTGGTCGGGTTGGCTGTGCCTTATTATCAGGATTATGTCGGCCAGAGCAAGAACTCGATCATGCGCGCCAATCTGCATCTGCTGAAAAAGTCGCTCATGGAATACAAGGCTGATAAGGGTGAATTTCCACCAGACCTTGCGACTCTCGTACCGAAATATATTCTTGAATTGCCTGTGGATCCAGAAGCAGACTCGGTTGTGAACTGGGGATACGTGCGCGCAGCTGATAAGCTGAGTTACACCTTGAACAGTAAATACAACCTCTGACCTTACTGGCTGAGCTCGGGAAAGCCGTCGGGGTAGGGGGTTACGTAGTTGTCGGGGCGCCTTTGAATGAGGCTGTTGACCAGAAGATTTTCGACCAGTTTTGTGTCGATATAGATTTCGGCGAGGTGGTCAGCAACCGGAAAAGCTTCGATGCTGAGAATTCTACCCGGAACCGGCATGTCGAAAAAATAAAAAGATACCCAGGCTCTGGTAAAATGCTGCTCGGCGACAGGCCGGGGAGCCAGAGGCATTGCCAGCTTGATGCGCCCTTCCTGCATTATCAGAAGCTGTCGGCAGCGGTAATTTGAGAGTTTGTCTTTGAACAGAACGATGCGCAGATTGTAGTGGACCGGTTCGACGATTATCGTGGTCGATGCCAGGGTGTGACTTGCGAGACCAGCCTGGTCGGTCGGAATCCATGGCAGGTTAGTTGTCCATTTTTTGCTGGTATTTTTGAAACTTTCGACAATTCCGGTCGGAACCGCAGCATCGCTGACCCAGAGAATTTTCGCCAGTTCTGATGGTACAAAGCGGTTTGCAAGAATCGGGAATTCCTGGGCAGGAATAAGCGGCCCAGGCAGAGGAAATCGCTGGTCAAAAACAAGTTCCCATTCGTGCATAGCCATGCTGCAGGCCGATGCTGAGCCGGCCAGCAGGAAAAACAGCGAAATCAGTAAGATTATTTTTTTCATACCTTAATGATATAGCATTGCCGGTTAACCGGGCAATGCCCCGGTAAAAAAAACAACCGCGCCATTTTACTGGCGCGGCGTTTTTCGGGCAGATGCTGTGACTGTTGCTGCGACTTGAGTGTGGTTGAGGTTAAATTCTGTAATTGTGGTGTAGCTTAAAGTTGAATATGCTTCGACATCTGCTGTTGAATGGATTGACTTTGTTGTGATTTAAAGTGCTTCTAAAGATGACTGTGCTTTGACTGATCTGTGAAAGAGCTGTGGTTGTGCCGCAAATTTGCATTTCAGGTCTGCTGGACTGGACTTGAGGACGGTAGAGGTGCGATTGTGCTGCGAATTGCTCTGATAATGATGTGTTAAAAGGTGTTTTTTTGCTGTAAACAGGGTTTGTTGTTGTGTTATAGAACAGGACTGGTAGAGGTTAAACTTGTCTGGTGGTAATCGTTCAGCGGCACGGAACTGCGACTTTGCGATGTGTTGAAACTGCCTGCCTGACTGCAGAAACGAACATCATGAATCTGATCCAGATAACCAACAGGTTAAACATTATTATCATGATCTGCCCGCTTTCCCAACAAACTTTTCTGCCCTTACGCAAATAGTATATGCAAAAGATATGCCAGGTTTTAAAGGTTGATTTTTTGTTGTTGTGGAAAAGCTTTGTTATTGGCTCTCGCGGTAGAAAACACCGGGGCGGCAGGTGTTTTTGGATGGTTATCTTCTGCTGCTGCGTTTGATGCCAAGCCTGGCCATTCTTGATTCGAGAGTGGTGGGCTTCAGGCCCAGCAGTTCAGCGGCACCACCCGGCCCCCGTACCCGCCAGAAAGTGGAATTGAGAATCTGTAAAATGTGTGCTTTTTCCACTTCGTTTAAATTATGCGCACTACCGACTTCTGCTGCCTGGGCTTCTTTCGGCATTTTTGGCGCCGTTTCGGGCAAGTCGACCTCTAAAGTGTCAGAATGACACAAAATTACTGACCTTTCGATTACATTCTTGAGTTCGCGAATATTACCAGGCCAGTTATAGGTTTGCATGCGGGCAATAGAAGTCGGAGAGATATTACTTATGGTTTTTCCGAGCCGTCTGGCAAACTGCTGCATGAAACTGGTGGCAATCTCGACGACATCACCTTCACGTTCAGCCAGAGATGGCAGGTGAATCGGAAACACGTTCAGCCTGAAAAACAAGTCTTCGCGAAATTTGCCGGCCTCGACCTGAGCTTTTAAATTGCGATTGGTGGCGGCAATGACCCTGACGTCGATGTTGATAAGTCTGGTGCTGCCGATTCTTTCAAGCTGGTTTTCCTGAAGAACACGCAGCAGTTTGCTTTGAAGCTCGAGCGGCATCTCGCCAATTTCGTCGAGAAAAATGCTGCCACCACTTGCAACTTCGAACCTGCCGATTTTGCGAGCGATTGCCCCGGTGAAAGCACCCTTTTCGTGCCCGAACAGCTCACTTTCAATCAGGTTGGCGGGTAGAGCTGCACAGTTTACGACAATTAATGGTTGATTTGCCCGCCGGCTGCAGCGATGAATTTCCCGCGCCGCCAGTTCTTTGCCTGTGCCGGTATCGCCGGTAATCAATACTGTGGCGTCTGTCGGAGCAACTTTATGTATCTGAAAAAGCACCTGCTTAAGTGAAGGGCTGCTGCCAAGCATGGTGTTGTCTTCAAAATTATAGGAGAGGTGGTTTTTGAGCTCCTGATTTTCCTGTTTCAGTTTTTCCTGGAGGGAAAGGATATCCTGGTAGGCCTTTTCAAGACCAATCTGAGTATTCCGTAATTCTGAAATATCGTTGATTATCAAACTGACCGTAAGGCTGCTGGCCGGATCATAATTTACCGGGTAGGCATTCACTGTCCAGAAAATATTCTGTTTGTTTTTGGTAAAACTTATTTCCTGATTAAGAACCGCCACGCCCGACTTGAAAACCTTTGCGCAAATAGCCTTCAGCTGTGCCGACCCGAGAGGAAGCAGTTCGTCAATCGCCAGGCCCGGGCAGTCGGAAATATCCTTGCCGGCAAAGTCAGCCAGGCGCTGATTCAACCTGATAATGAGGTTTTTCTGGTCGACCGCGAGCATGCAGACCGGTGCCGAATGATAAATCTGCTGCAGAAAATTCAATGCCTCGCAGGCAGATCCGCAAGGTATTATATCGTTTGTTCCCTCAAGGTATGGCGAAGTATTATGCATTTTTACAGATTGATTATAACTCAGATTTAATCAGTCTGCTACAAGCAAAAGCAGTAAAGAGTTGAAAAATAACGACAAAACATGTATTTTTGCTCAAGTTGGTTATTAACAAGCATTCACAGGAGTTACCGCCATGATGATGAACCCGGGTCACCTTACCGATGAACAGGTAGTAGAACTGCGCAGTGAAAAGATTGAACTGAACCGCAAATCACGCCGCCAGACCGGCATGAAACTTGCCTGTGTCGGCAAAAGTCGCGGTTATCTCGAATGCGAAACCGCCGAAGGCCGCTGCCCTGATTACGATATCTGCCACGAAGCCTGATCAGAGAAGAATCGCCAGCCCGACTCAGGGCGCAATAGAACAGAACCCGGCAACTGTAATTTGCACAGTTACCGGGTTCTGCCTTTTGCCGGGGGGCTAATTCTGAGGATTCCGCGTGGTTTCGATGCGCAGGTCGACATCCTGAGGAGTGAAGAACATGCTGGCGTTGCTGCGACCAAGTTTTTCGATATATTCGACCTTTTTGAGAGTATTGAAGATGTTGATCTTTTCCTGCTCTGAAAGGGAACCGGCGAGCTTGTCGAAAAAGCGTGCCACTCTGACCGCTTCACATTCGCCGTGCATTTCTGCTTCTTTGAGCGCATTTTCGCGCTGAATCTGAATAAGATCACCCTTTTGCCGCTCAATATCGAGGTTGCCTTTGACTTCATTGAGTCTGACTTCATTTTCGCTCTGCTGCTTCAGCAGGCGGTTGAGGCGATTGGTGGTTTCCTGAATGATTTCCTGCAGAATGACCTGAGTGCTTTCTTCTTTGCAGCTGACTGAGCGCACTTCGACCGAATGAATCTTGACACCGCGTTGTGTGTAGAACGGGTCACTGCTGTCGTTGATCGCTTCCTTGACGATATCGTTGAAACGGTCGAGAAAAGCTTCAAGAGTCGATTTCGACACTGACTGAATGATCATGCTGCGGGCGTGCGAGCAGATGTCACCAGGCGCATCGTCTGTAGTTTTTATCATGGTTTCGATGTTATCGATCTGCCAGAAAAAGGTAACCCCGAGAATCAGTTCGACGTTATCCTTGGTTCTGACGCCGAATTCATACCACATGAATTTCGGGCGCGAGTCGATATGGGTAATTTTAAGGTCACGCTTTTCTTTATGAATGCCAGATGACCAGTTCATTGCCACCAGCGTCTCATAAGGCTGCAGGAAAAAGGCGTTTTCTGACTGGCTGCCGCTGACGATCCGAAATCTGCCGTCTTTGCCCTTAATAATCACTGACTGATGTGTTTCGAGCAGAATCTTGCGTCTGACATCCTCGATCTCTTCAGTAGCCGCCGGAAAAAAGACCTGATTCTTCGTTACCAGCCGCAGCGAGCCATCGGTGTTGTTGCGCACCAGAACCGCCGTATGCTCATCGATGTTGATGCCTTTGCACGGCTTTTCGAGCATCTCTTCGCTGGCACTCAGAACGACGTGATTCGGGCCGGTGACAACCCTGATAACGCCGGTAGATTTGTCTATGAGCCTGACGTATTCGTTCTGCTGCAGAACGATGACATCATACTTTTTGATGAGCTCTTCATAAGCCTGCATGAAAAAAAAGCACGGGCCTTTCTCGACCCTTATTTCACCGGTGAGGAGATCTCTGATTTTGACAAACTCTGTCGGCGTAAGACTGACGCCGAGTCTGATGCGGGCACTGATAAAAGGCTGGACAAAAACATGCCCGGGTCCGTTGACCACCCACTTCTTCGTGAAACCCTCAAGGACAAGCTGCTCTTCCTCTTTCAGAAAATAGACCCATGGAATAATCATATTTCCGGCTCCTGCTTTTTTTGTTATTATACTCCGGGTTCAGCGCTGATGAAAAATAAAAATCAGCTCATGGTCCGGGCATTTTCAAATCCTTGTCGTTATGGAGCCGCGTCGATGTCAGAACAGATGTTCAAGGGATTATTCGCTATTTTTGCAGGCCTGTTCACAATTTTCTGTGCCGCGAAAGATTTTGACTGGTTCATGAATCACCACAAGGCCCGCTTTTTTGTGAATATTTTCGGCCGCGACGGCGCCCGTGTTTTTTACGGTATTCTTGGCCTTATTCTGCTGTTTCTTGGAGTTTTTCTCGGCCTGGGCAGATAAAATCTTCAAGGCCGACACGCTGCAGAACCGATAAAAAGCTTTCGGGAAGCGGGGCTTCAAAGCTGAGCCGTTCGCCGCTGGCCGGGTGGCAAAATTCGATACTGAGTGCGTGCAGCATCAACCTCTGCAGGCCGGCATATTCGGCCAGCATGCGGTTGTGGTGACCGTCGCCATGCTGGTGGTCGCCGATGATCGGGTGAAAGATATGTTTCATGTGCCGCCTGATCTGGCGGTTTCGGCCGGTATGCGGCGTTACCAGCAGCAGTGAATAACGCGAAACCGGGTGTGGCCTGACCGCAACCGGCACTTCTGCTGTCGCCAGGCGGCGATATTCAGTGACCGCCTCGCGGGCAGGATTGTCTTTCAGCCGGTCGGGGTCGGTGATTTTGTCCCAGAGGTCTTTAAGCGGGTAATCGATGATTTCATGCTCTTTTGTCCAGCCTCTGACCATCGCCAGATAGGTCTTTTTCACTTCGCGGCCGCTGAAAGATTCGGTCATCTGCCGGGCCAGTTCGCTCGACAGCGAAAAGACGAGAATTCCAGAAGTTGGCTTGTCAAGGCGATGGGCCGGGTAAACCCAGCGGCCGACCATGTCGCGCAGCTGCTTCATTGCACTCTCGGTTTCGTTTTTGTCGATGTAGCTGGGATGCACGAGAAGCCCGGCCGGCTTGTTGATTACGACCAGGCTGTCATCCTGAAAAATGATGTCGTGTGGCGCAAGATTCACGTTAAATTCTCTTCGTTAAATTTGCTGGCGGTCATGCTGTGCCTTATAAGTTGTTAACCGCTCAGGCTTTTTTCTGTAGCTGAGCTTCTTCGCGTTCTGCGATAAGGCCGGCCAAACGGCTGCCGGCGGCGGCGCGATCAAGAACCCAGGTGACCCCTCTTTTGCGGGCAACGTGGGCAGTCGGAACGTTACAGTCGGGGTTGAAAATGATCTCGTTGATTATCTCGTGTTTTGCTTCGCCATTGACGAGAAAAACGATTTCGCGTGCCTGCAGAATTCGCCCCAGAGTAAGGCTGAATCTTGGTTCTGGCTGCGAATGTGTCTGAAAAACTGCAAAGCCGTTCAGAGAAGAACGGGTCAGCCAGTCAGTATCAGGAAAAAGTGAAGCCGTATGCCCGTCAGCGCCAATGCCGAGAATCAGCAGATCGATCGGTGCCGGCGGTGGCAGCGGCTCTGGTAATTGTCTGAGACGGTCGTGATAATCCTGGCAGAGACGGGCAAAAGCCGCCGAATTCTGTGATAAGGGCGGTTCGTCGACGATGACCGGAACAAAGGTATGCTGCGGCAGATAACCACCACTCAGCAGGCTCTCTTTAATGCCGCGCTGATTGCTGCGCGGGTCGGTTGCGGCAACCAGTCTTTCGTCGGTCTGCATCCACCAGCAGCGGTTTCCGGCGCCATTTCTGCCGAGTCTGCGTGCCAGCTCCCTGTAAACCGGAAAAGGCGTGCTGCCACCCGAAAGACTGATCAGGCAAGGCCTTTTGCCAAAAGCCGAAATTATTGCCGCGAGTCTGATGGCAGCGGTATCGGCAAAATATTCGGGCTTGTCGGCGAGCACGAACTGGTGATTCAGGGGCAGCATTGGCCCTCCGACGGGCGCCAGCGGTGCCCATGTCTTTCGAGCAGTTCACATGCCTCACGTGGGCCGGGGGTACCGGCGGCGTAGGTGAACATCGGCTGAGTGAACTGCTGCCAGCCTTCGATGATCGGGTCGATGAATTTCCATGATTCTTCAATTTCGCTGTTGCTCAAAAACAGTGCCGAATCGCCCTGCAGCGAATCGAGAAGCAGCCGTTCATAAGCATCGGGGCGGTATTCGCCAAACTCACTGTCATAAGAGAATTTCAGGCCGACGTTGCTGACCTGTATGCCCATTCCCGGTGGTTTGGTGTTCAGAAGCAGATTGATGCCTTCATTTGGCTGAATTCTGATATAAAGCCGGTTCGACTCAATTTTGCCGGTCAGAGTCGGGAAAATAGAATGGGGGACCGGCTTGAAATTGACGACGATCTCGGTAATATTGCGGTCGAGGCGTTTGCCGGCCCGCAGATAGAATGGCACACCGCCCCAGCGCCAGTTATCAATGAACACGCGGCAGGCGGCATAGGTCTCGGTCTTCGAAGAAGTTCTTACGCCCTCTTCTTCAAGGTAGCCTTTTGCCAGTTCACCCTTGATCATACCATGCAGATACTGGGCTCTCACTGTCTCCTGGGCCACTTCTTCGGGTTTGTATTTGCGCAGAGCCTTCAGCACCTTGTTTTTTTCGAGATGCAGATCACCGGGGCGGTGCGACAGCGGCGGTTCCATGGCGACCATGCAGAGAACCTGCAGCAGGTGATTCTGCACCACGTCGCGCAGTATGCCCGCCTGATCGAAATAGCCGGCCCGCCCGCCAATGCCGATTTCTTCAGAAAACGAGATCTGAACATTACTGATGAAGCGGTTATTCCAGACCGGCTCGAAAAAGAGATTGGCGAAACGCATATACAGAATGTTCTGTACCGCTTCTTTGCCGAGATAATGATCGATGCGCAGAATCTGGTCTTCAGAAAATGCTTCGAGCAGTCTGGCATTCAATTCGCGGGCGGTTGCCAGATTGCTGCCAAATGGCTTTTCGACGAGAATACGCTCCGGGCAGTTATGGTCGGTGCGGGCATCAGAAAAGGCTTTGACCAGTTCGATGAAACTGTCCATGCTGGCGGGCGGAACCGCGAGGTAAAACAGCCGGGCTGGGGCTGCCATCGGCTCTTCAGCCATCAACCGTCGTCTAAAATCCTGTGCTTCGTTTTTCAAGCCGGGGTTGGCTCTCAGATAGCGGATTCGCGAGCGCATTCTTTCGAATCCCGAGGCAAACCGGGTATCTTTCTTAAAATGATCGGCTTCCCGGTTGACAAAACTCTCAAGAAAGGCCGCTGTCGTCATGTCGGTGCGGCCGGTGACAAAAATATGAAAATCATGCGGCAGCAGGCCGGCATCGTTGAGGCGGCACAGAGCCGGAATCAGCTTGCGGCCGGCCAGATCGCCGGTACCGCCGAAAATTACAATCGAAGCCGCACAGAATGGCCTTCCGTTCATCGTATCGCTCCCGGTCTCAAATTTTCTCGCAGGTCATTTTACTTGTTTTTCGAACACTACCCACGGGTCTGGTCTTTTATGAATGCCTCGATGCTGCGGTCGTAGGTTTTTTCACCGGCGCTCGAAAAGAAACAGCCCGGAATCTGGTTCATTCTGCGGTGATAGGCCACGCAGTCACAGCATTTCTGGCGTTTTGAACATGAATAGGTGCAGGCGCACGGGTTCTTATTCGAACAGTCGGCCATGGTAGCCCTCCAAAAACTTTTTCGGTTTATTCTCAGTTCTTTTAGAATCTCAAAATTCCACCACCGTTGCAACCATTTGTCTTTCACTGCAAAAAGTGCTTGCCAGAATCATTATTTCTTATAAATTTTCGGGCTCAGGCAGGGAAAGTTTTTCTGCTCAGGATCGAGGGGTTTACGAGCCGTCTGGTGAAGCTGATGATTCGAAAAATTCAGGAGCCATTGCTGCGAGGCGTTTTCTTTGTCATTGTTGCTGTTGTTGCGTTGTTCAGTCTGCTGGAGGCAGGGCTGAACGCCGGCCGCAACGAATACTTCAATCAGGCGCCGCGCATTTCTCACCTGAATTCAAGTTCCATGAAAGTTGAATGGAACCTTTACCCGCAGTTCAACAAGAGCACTCATTATCAGGTGCAGCTTAACAACGCTCTTTACGGCTTTTCAACGAAAGACACTTCGAAAACTCTGTATAAACTGCAGCCGGGCGGAACCTATCGAGTTGCCATCGTTACCTATGACAAGGGCAGCGCCATTGGCGTATCGAGCGCAACTACCATCATGATGGGCCCGGCAGCCCCGGCCGGCATCTCGACTTACCAGATCGGTACCGATTCAGTCGGCCTTATCTGGCAGGCAGTGCCGACCGCCACAAAATATCGCATCTATCAGGCTCCCGATAAGCTTCTGCGTGAGATCGATGCGCCAGAAACCAAAGCTCTGCTGGGTGGTCTGATTTCCGGCAGTCTTGTCACGTTCAGGCTGACAGCGGTTAATGAAACAGGCGAATCTATTTTCAGTGATGATTTCAAGGTGCAGTTGCTGCCGGTCGGCCCGGTGGTCAGCATTGTCGAAAATCAGATCGGTTCAACCTGGTTCTCAATTCGCTGGAAACCGGTCGATCAGGCCATCAGTTACCGCATTATCGTTAACGACGAAGTCGTTGCTTCGGCCGCGGCCGATGTTAGCGAATACAAGATCGAAGGCCTGCCGGCAGGCACCACCGTCAGCGTCAAAATGACCGCGGTTAACAGCAGCGGCGTTTCTGAAACTTCCGAGCCGATCATTATTCAGCTGGTGCCGGCAACGCCGGTTCTTGCGGTAGCGGCCGTCTCATCGTATTCGTGCACTCTGACCTGGTCTGTGGCCAATGGGGCGACCTACTACAAGGTCTATCTTGATAAAAGCTATGCCATAATGAATGTGCCGGCCACGATCAATACCGTAACTCTGACCGAACACATAACCGCCGGAACCACTGCAACCTATACCGTGGCCGCCGCCAACGGCACCGGCGAATCTGGCCAGTCGAACGAGGTTGTTGTCAGTTTTATGACAAATTCAGCCACGATCCGTGAGCCCGGCGATATGGGCGCGGTGCAGGCTTCGCTCTACCAGTTCAGTGATCAGAAACTTCCAGAATCAATGCGTGGAAAGCCGCTGGTCTGGGTTTACTTTCCGCCCGAGCTGGTCGGGCCAGAGCTGGCTCTCGAAGTTTCATTCTTTGAATCGCTGACGCGTCTGCCTGAAATGTCAGGGGTAAGCTTCATCGGTGCCTTTACGCGAGAGACAGTGGAAGTAACCACCAAAGATGCGAAGAATGTTTCCTGGAAAAAGGCCCAGAAAAACGCCGATATCCGTATTCCAGGCCGCCTGCCGCTGGTGCGTTTATATGGCCCGGATGGGATCCTGCGCAATTCGATACATATTCCGATGGCGATTATCAGCCCCGATGAAATCTATCGCGATCTTCCTGAAAGTGTCGAAAGAAACGCTGAGATGCTGCAGCTCTATCAGGAAAACCAGGAACGTTTCGATTCACTGCACACGCCCGAAAAATAACACCGAAAGCTCTCTGGTCGCCAGCCTTTATGTGGCAGACTTTAAGCTCCGTAATTTTTTTGAAATCTGTGCTGATTGCTGTCTGGAGTTGTTGTATACTGCCTGGGCATTATGCTTAGAGAGGAATGAGAAGGCAACAACATGCGGCAGACCATTATTCCTGTTTTTGTGTTTCTTTTGTTTTCGTTCGTTTTTTTTCAGATGACCGGCTGCCGGCTGATAGATGGCTATTCAGATGACATCACTCTGCCGGCAGAACAGAACTTTTCAATGTCGCTGGCTGGAACGGTAATTCTGCCGGCAACGACCGAAGACGCCGCTTCTCTTCGCCATAACACCTCTGAAAACCTGAGCCCCGGCGTTACGGTTTCCGGCGATCTGTTACTGGCTGGTGTTGAAGTCTGGATCGATGAATTGCCGAATCTTCCACATCAATTTACCGATGACCAGGGAAAATATCTTTTTCGGGGCATTCCTGCCGGGAACTTTCACGTAGTAGCCGCCTATAGAAGCGGTAATCAGGTCCTGAAAGTTCGCTCGAACCCGGTCGAGATTGCTGCCGCTTCCGGCTCAGAGATAATTGTTCCAGATATGACCCTGAAAAAAGCGAGCAAGGTAGTTACCGGCGTTTTGCGTGATGACACGGGCAATTTTATGCCCGCAGGAACCGTTCTGGTTCTCTGGGGAGAAAAGTTCACCGTCGGTGCCAACGGAACCTTTACTTCGCCGCCGCTGCCGGATAATGTCGCCACCGCGCCGCTTATAATTTTCGATACCCCGCAGACTCCTGCTCCGGCGGTGCTTCAACCGGTTGCCGGGCTGCCACAGGTTCAGGTGCAGTTCGTTTCGAGCGATCAGCCGACAACGGTCGATCTGCAGGTCGTCGAAGACCTGACGAAACCACAGCCAGTCGCCGCAACAGTCAGCCTGAGCAGAAACGATCAGATACTGACCGGGTCGAATATTCGTGTATTTCCCGGCGACCAGGTCAAGCTGTCTGTTGCTCTGATAAATATCGACTATACCTTGCCGGGCTTGCTTTTTGAATGGGATGCCAGCCGCGGCTCTTTTGCGCCAGGCCCTGAAAATGCCGCTTCTGTCACCTGGATTGTTCCTGAAGCCGCTGGTCTGGCAACTGTCAGTGTCAGGGTCAGTGCGCCTGAACGTGGTTTTGTCAAACTTTTCATTCCTCTGCTCGTAGAGATTCAATTGCCTAACCAGGTTTACAAGGTCTCTTTCGATGCGCGCGGCGGCAGTGCCGTTGCACCGGCATCGGTTTTTAAGGGTGAAAAAGTTACGGAACCCGCCCCCCCGGCTCGTGCAGATTTTATTTTCGGCGGCTGGTATAAAGAACTGGCCTGTATCAACCCGTGGAATTTCGCTTCTGAGACGGTTTTTGACAACGTAAAACTTTATGCGCGCTGGATAACCAATACGGTTCAGACTGTTCAGGTTCTTTTCGATTCGGCAGGCGGCAGCCCGATAGCCGCAAGAAATGCCGTGCCGGGTGAGAAGCTGGTTGAGCCGGCATTTCCGGTTCGCCAGGGTTACATTTTTACCGGCTGGTATAAAGACCCCGCTAAAACTGCAAAATGGGATTTTGCCGTTGAAACGGTTGTGGCCGGCATGACTCTCTTTGCCCGCTGGGAAAGAGTCGCTTATGAGGTCACTTTTGATGCCGCCGGCGGCAGCTCAGTACCGGCAAAAACCGTCGTTCATGGCGAAAAAATAGTCGAACCGGCGCGCCCGGTGTTCGACGGATACGATTTTGTCGGCTGGTTCAAAGATGCAGAAGGCACCACCCCCTGGGATTTCAGCAGTGATACTGTTTTTGCCAGTCTGACTCTCTATGCCCGCTGGGTTCCGGTCGCGGCTCAGATGGTCGAAGTTCTTTTCGATTCCGTCGGCGGCAGCACGGTTTCCGGCCAAACCCTGATCAAGGGCGAAAAACTGACCGAACCTGCACCTCCGACCCGCGAAGGCCATAATTTTGCCGGCTGGTATAAAGAAGCGGCCTGCGAAAACCCATGGAATTTCTCGACCGAAGCGGTTAGCGGCAATCTGACTCTTTATGCCCGCTGGATCGCGACAACCGTTCAGACGGTTGAAGTGCGTTTTGATGCGGCCGGTGGCAGCGACGTGACTGCAAAAATCGTCATACCCGGCGAAAGGATTGTCGAACCTGCCTGGCCAGAACGCGTCGGTTATGAATTTGCCGGCTGGTATAAAGAACCTGAATGTATAAATGCCTGGAATTTCGCCACCGATACCGTTACTGCCAATGTCACCCTTTATGCCTGCTGGAAAATCAGTTCGTTGGTCGTGTTGTTTGATACGGCCGGCGGTTCTTTCGTTGCCTCTCAGACTCTGAATTATGGCGCGAGGGTCAGCGAACCTGTGCCGCCGGTGCGCACTAATTACGATTTTTCCGGCTGGTTCAAAGAGTCAGCCTATGTCAATGCCTGGCTTTTCTCTGCAGATATCGTTTCGGTAAATATGACTCTGTATGCAAAATGGACTCCAAGAATGGCCGAGGTGCGCTTTGATTCAACTGGTGGCAGCGTTGTTGCCACTCAGACGATTGCCTATGGCGAAAAACTCCCGGAGCCGACTGCGCCCGTGCGTGAAGGTCATAACTTTGCTGGCTGGTATAAAGAATCCGCTCTGGTCAATCCCTGGAACTTTGCAGGTGATATCGTTACCGGCAATCTTAGACTCTATGCCAGATGGATTGCCATAACCGTTCAGACTGTAGAAGTGCAGTTTGATTCAACTGGTGGCAATACTCTGACCGCTAAAGTCGTCGTTCCCGGCGAGAAAATTGTCGAACCGGTTGTCCCGGTGCGTGAAGGCTACGTCTTTGGCGGCTGGTATAAAGAGGCTGCTCTTACCACAACCTGGAATTTCACAACCGATACTGTTACCGAAAACACCACTCTTTACGCCCGCTGGACGCAGAAAACTTTCGATGTTCTTTTCGATGCGGCCGGTGGCAGTGCAGTTGCTTCGCAGACCGTAGTCTATGATGGTAAAGCAACCGAGCCCGCCGTGCCGGTGCGTGAAGGTTACGCTTTTGGTTGCTGGTATAAAGAAGCCGCTCTCACAACGGTCTGGAATTTCACAACCGATACGGTTACCGCAGACACCACTCTTTACGCCAGCTGGGCTCAGAAAACCTTCGAAGTTATCTTCGATGCGGCTGGTGGCAGTGCAGTGGCTTCGCAGACCGTAGTTTATGGTGGTAAAGCAAGCGAGCCCGTCATACCGGTGCGCGAAGGTTACACTTTCGGCGGCTGGTATAAAGAAGCCGCTCTCACAACGGTCTGGAACTTCACAACCGATACGGTTACCGCAGACACCACTCTTTACGCCAGCTGGGCTCAGAAAACCTTCGAAGTTATCTTCGATGCGGCTGGTGGCAGTGCAGTGGCTTCGCAGACCGTAGTTTATGGTGGTAAAGCAAGCGAGCCCGCCGTGCCGGTACGCGAAGGTTACACTTTCGGCGGCTGGTATAAAGAAGCCACTCTTACCACAGCCTGGAACTTCACGACCGATACGGTTACCGCAAACACCACACTTTACGCGCACTGGACCCGGATGTTCACTCTTGCTTATGCTGCCGGGGCAAATGGTTCTTTGAGCGGCAGTCTGTCGCAGACGGTTGCTTCCGGTTCGAGCGGCACCGCGATTACTGCGGTTCCTGATACTGGTTATCGCTTTACCGGCTGGAGTGACGGCTCAATCCTCAACCCGCGCACCGACAGCAACGTTTCGGCTGCAATCAGCGTTACCGCAAATTTTGCTGCCAAAGATGCCACGGTTCTTGCCGATGGCAGATACGCCTGGAGCGAAAACAGCGGCTGGCTTGATTTTTCGGCCGCTCAGGCAAGCGCCACGGCCAGACTCGGCAAAGCCGGTTATCTGGCTGGTATGGTCTGGCATGAAAACATCGGCTGGATCAGGCTGGGTGCACCAGGCGTGACACCTCCCTATGCAAACAGCAGCGCCAGCAACTGGGGCGTCAATCTCGATGCGGCTGGTAAGCTCTCTGGCTATGCATGGAGTGAAAATGCCGGCTGGATCAACTTCAGCGCGACTTCAGCCAGTGTCGTCCTCGACCAGACTACTGGCCTCATGACCGGGTCTGCCTGGGCAGAAAACCTTGGCTGGGTCAAGTTTGCCGGCTCACTTTACAGTGTAAAATTCAAGGTAGATTAATACCACAGGCGCAATAAGGGGATAAAACATGAAAAATAAAATCACTGGAAATATCAGTCTGCTTTCGCTCTTACTCGTAATATTCGCCGCTTCAACGGTCTTTGCCGGCGATCTCAATGCGCCGGCCGGGCCGGCTGATGCCGGCAGTGCCATGTTCACGCTCGATGATATCTATAATCGTCTCAATACCGGAGCGCAGGGAATGAAACGCACCGGTCCTTTCGCCGAACCTTCGGCAGCACCCGGCAGCACTATGCGCAATCTGAATGACATCATGAACAAAGCCCCCGTAGTTGACAACGCTGCTGGCGCCGGTGCCGAACACGTGCTGGCCGGTAAAACTTACTGGGGTCTTCAATCCGGCAACTGGGGTCTGCAGACCGGTACTCTGGCCAACGTCGGTGCAGTGAACATTACGCCATCGACAGCCTCACAGACAATTTCCGCCGGTTTTCATGACGGAACGGGCAAAGTGGCCGGTGATGTCGATCTGGTATCAGATAACATCAGAGCTGGAGTGAATCTTTTCGGAGTCGATGGCAATACTGCCGTTGTCAATACTGCAAGCGGCAACGCCACTGCCGGCGAACTCCTTTATAACCGGACCGCCTGGGTGAATGGGCAGGAAATCACCGGTACCCGTGTCGGAGGCGTATATCTTAAGGCCGGCGGCAGCTTCAGCCCACAGAAGCGCTGGTATGACAATGCTGACGGCACGATTACCGATGTAACCACTGGGCTGGTCTGGCTTAAAACCGTTTCTACATCGCCACGCACCTTTACGGCAACACCTTCGTCGTTACTTGATTCGGTCTGGTATACCAGCAATCTGATAAATGGCACCAGCGGGCTGAGCGATGGTTCACAATACGGCGACTGGCGGCTTCCAACCAAGAGAGAAATGCAATCGCTCATGACTGGCCCTGAAGCGATAGGTGCCGGCAACTACCAGGGCTTTTCTGTTTCAGATGCATCTGCTTACTGGACTTTTACCCATTCTTCCGTAGATTATCGCAAGGTTGTAACCGTCAATATCTCGACCGGAGCTTTGGTAGATGAACTGAAGAACACCTACGGGGCAACCTTGATTTATCGCCTCGTCTGGCCGGTTCGCACTGCACATCTTCACTGATAAAAAATCAGGCGGCCGAGGGGGCCGCCTGATTTTGCACAATCACCCAGGTGGGGCAGGAACTTATTTTTCGCTTACCTGCAGCACAAAGCTTTCTGAGTGGCTGTTGAATTCAGGTGCATACATGCACTGAATTTCGGCCATGCCGGTCTGATAGATGCCGGCGTGCTGCACGCGCAGCTCATACTCGAAAACGTAGGTGCCCTTGGGCAGATAATCGATGTAGAAGTGGGTCGCGGTGTCTTTGGTCGCTTCGTAGTAAGCCAGGCCATCCTGATACTTGTACTGCGAAATGACGTTGGTCGGTTCCATGCCGGCGCCGCGCTGGTCCTTCATGTGAATGTATTCCATGTCGCGGTCGGTGCGCAGTTCGATTCTGACGACTACCAGGTCGCCAACCTTGAGAACACCCTCAACCGGCTTGATGGTCGGGCCGGCATCGGTATCGGTTTTGACGAACAGCGTCTTTTTCAGTTTCAGGTTGGTTTCGTGCGGCGTGATCTTGCTCATGTCTTCGAGATACTGCCAGTGAACAGCACCCCAGGCGACGCCCTGGTCTTCTTTGACCATTTCGATATCGCCCATTTCGGGTTTGACTTCAGAACCGGCGTAGATCTTCTGATAATAGCCGGTGCCGGCTTCCACCTTCTCGGGTTTCACTTCGTTGCCGCCAAGAACCACTTTGACCAGCTTGTCAGAGGCCAGCAGGTTGGCGCCACGCAGCAGCAGAGCATAGACCGCATCAGCAGTCGCCTTGGTCGTTTTCCAGTTCTGGGTCTGTTTCTGCTTCAGCAGCCAGACTTTGCAGTCTTCGACCGCCACGTCGTCTTTTGCAACTTCGGTCAGCATTTCGATCATGACCGCCTGTGTTTCGATCTCGGCACGGTACCACCAGAACGAAATCTCATTTTCGCGCCAGAAACGGCCGAGTTCGGGGTCGGTGACGCTGCGTTCCAGCGCGCTTTTGACGATGGCAGCAGGAACCTTCGTATCGCCGAATCTCTGCAGTGCGAGAGCCATGTGGCCCTGAGCCAGTCTCGATCCGACATCGAGCCATTTGTTTCTGGCTTCGTCAAGGAAGAATTCAACCGCTTCTTTGCTGCCTTCAGGGATCGGGCGCTCTTTCAGGAAAAAGCTGCGGCCATACAGATACATCGCATAGGTCGGGTTGATGTTGGTGCGTTTCTGATAATCCGGGTGCCTGATGATCTCGCGGTATTCCTTGTCGATCCAGTTGTCGAGATATTCAAGAGTGCGCAGGGCCATTTTTACATCGACGTCGACGCCAAGATGCCGCATGCGACCAAACCCGGTCATGATATAGAGAGTGATATACGAGTTCGGGTAACCGCCCGGGAACCACGGGAAACCGCCATCAGAAAGCTGCATTTCGCCGAGTTTTTTCATTGCCCGGGTCATTTCCTGTTCGAGGCGGTTGGCGTCGAACAGCACGCCGATCTTGTGCTTCTGTTCGGTTTCGCTCTTGGCATCGAGAACCCACGGGGTTTCGAGCAGAGTTACTGCCTTGAGATGCTCATTCTTTTCGAGGTTCGAATAGAGAGCCTTGCCACCGTTGGCTTCATCGGCTTTCCAGGTGTCGAAAACCTTTTTGATTTTCGGGTCTGAATTGGCGATGAATGATGCGAGACAGTTGGCATAGATGCGGTTGAAGGTCTGTTCAGAACATTCATGCGGGAATTCCATCAGATAGGGGAGTGCCTGCACCGCATACCAGGCCGGGTTCGAGGTTACTTCGACAGTCAGGCCCTCGTGCTTGAGGGTATCGGACTGTTTCGATTCAATCAGCTTTTTGAAAGTGAATTTTTTCGTTTCGGGGCCTCTGATCGGCAGCGGCAGCGACTCGGTCACGAAAATGCGCCGTGACAGAATCGAAACCATGCCTTCTTCGCCGTCAGACAGTGCTTCAGTTGCGCCGACCACCTTGTATTTAACGATGCCCGGTGTTTCGGGAACATTGAGTTCCCAGCCGAATGAACGGGATTCACCGGCCGGAATACTGAATTCGAGAGTATCTTTGTCGAGCTTGAATTCGGCATTGCGATTTGCGTCACTGACCGGGTCAAGCATGTTCAGGCGCAGTTTGCCTTTCTGTTCTTTGTCTGAGAGGTTGGTGACTTTGGCGGTGAAGCGCAGCTTGTCACCTTCGCGCAGAAATCTCGGCGGATTCGGCTGTACCATCAGGTCTTTTTGTGTGATGGTTTCGCCGGTGATGCTGCCGGCCTGCAGTTTACTACCGTGGGCAAAGCCAAGGAACTTCCAGGTGGTGAGGGCTTCGGGCATCGTGAATTCAATAGAGACAACACCATCTTCGCCGGTAATCAGGTGCGGGTAGAAGAATGCGGTTTCATTGAGATTGGCACGGGCCGAAACCTTGTCGAGATCGACTTCAGGTGCCTTGTCGGCGCCAGCGCCGGCACTGCCGCCGTTGGCCGCTTTCGCTGCTGCCGGGCCGCCATCGCGCTTTTCTTTCGCTTCCATGGGGGCGGCCGCCTGTGCCGAGAGGCCTTCGCTGTCGGCAAAGTTGTCGGCTGCCATACTCTTTTCCATCATCGGTTCTTCCAGGGCCATTCCGCCAGCCATCGGCGCGGCAGATGGTGCAGGCGGCATCGCTGACAGGCGCATGCTCTTAGAGCGATGCTGCATGTAATAGCCGAAGAAATCGTTCTGAATATTGTTCGGCAGCTGCGGGTAAGAGCGGTAGCCGATACCCGGGTAATGGTTGAGGTCGTTGGTCCAGACATAGAGGCCGGTCAGCTGGTTGGCAAAGCTGACGTTGACATAATTCGAATCAGAATAGAAAACCGGGAAACCGCTCGGCCAATTATGGTTGGCAAAGGCGTCGAGGCTGGCGTCATACATGGCGGCGACCATTTCGATGGCGCCCTTTTCGGCTTCGGGGCCAGAAATCTCAATTTTCCAGGTATCTTTTTGAGCCGGCTGCATCTTCGAGGTCATGTGCGCGAACTTGAGCTTGAGCTCTTTGTTCGACCAGGCGACCGGAACATACTGCACATGGAAATACTCACGGTTTTCCTTGATCTGCATGACTCTGACATTGAAGCCGCCGCGGTGTTCTTCGGTGATCGGCAGGCTGATCTGCACTTTTCCAGCATTAATGTCGGTCCAGAACGCTTTGACAAGTTTCTGGCGGTGTTCGATTTCGATGTAGGCCGGGCCTTTACCGTAGCCGGTGGCCCAGAAAGCGGTAAATGTGTCGCCTGGTTGCAGGTTGCCGCTGGTTACTCTGAAGAAGAACGGTATTTTCACACCAAAGCTGTCACTTTCGTAGCTGGTGACGATGAAGTTGGCGATGGCGTTGACTTCGTTGTTGTAACGATCGCGGGTCTGCGCCTTGATGCGGTAAGCGCCCTCCGGCAGTTTGACTTCGCAGGCGAAATTGCCTTCGATAGAGGTAGTGAAGCTCTGTTCGAAAACGACCTTGTCTTCTTCCCAGGTGCGGAACTCAGATTTGTCGGTCTTGGCAGCGAGAGTGCCCGAAAAATAGTTCTTGCGGTGGGCGCGTTCAGGTTGCTTAAGAGAATAGACGAGAAAGCTGCCGGCGCCGGCGATACCTTTGCCGTCGAGAGTCGTGGTTCTGACGCTGACATTGAAAGGCTTGTCGGCTTCAGTCACTTCAGGTGCGGTGAGGCCGAGAGCCATGGCAGTATAGCCGATGCGAACAATAGCACTGTCAGAGCGGGTTTCGCCGGTTCCGTCGACAACATCGGCACTGACGGTGTAATGAAACACCGGTTCAGTGTCACGCGGCACGCTGCGATCGGGTTTGGCGGTGAACTTGATCGAAAATTCACCTTTGGTATCGGTTGACGTGGTGCCGTGCGCGATTTCCTGCGAGCTGCCGGCATTGAAATACCACCAGCACCAGGGCGGGTAACGAACTTCACGGACAACGCGATATTTAACCTGGGCGTTGTCGATTTTGGCACCGGTGTAGGCTGTGGCACGGCCGGTCAGCTCTACCAGCTGGTCGAGCTGATAACTCTGGGTCGGAGTCTCGATCTCGACCTTGAATTTGGGGCGCTTGTATTCTTCTACTCTTACCTGGACAGCGCCGCCATAGGTCTGACTGTAAATGCTGTAGACGCCGGTCAATCGATCAGCGGGGGCGATGAAGGTTGTCGAAAAAGAGCCGAATTCGTTGGTTTTCAGCGTTTCCTTTTTAACTTCCTGACCGTTCGGATCATTGAATACTATTGTAATTGAAGTGTTGTTGATGGTTTTATATTCGTTGTTGCGTGTGTCGAAACTGGCGGCAATCCCCTTTACATAAACGGTCTGGCCGGGGCGATAAATGGCCCGGTCGGTAAAGAAATAGACGTTGCCGCCGCCGTTGTAGCCTTCGTAGCCATAGGCATAAAAATCGGCGGTGCGATAAACCGTATGCCCCTTGTGTTCGGCAATGAAAAAACCGCTTTCACTCTTGGCATCAAATGAGGCTATGCCGTTTTTGTCGGTGCTGCCGGTAAGAACCTGGCGCCAGCCCTTGCGGTATTCGTGGGTATAACCCTTGACCCGTACCGCTTCCATTGGCTCACCGGAAACATTGTTGACGATAAAGACTTCGGTTTTCGAGCCGCGCTTGCGCACGGCCATGCCAAGTTTGCCGACGATAACCGGGGCAACCTGCAGACAGTTGTTTCCCTGGGTAAAATCTTCTTTAACGCTGGCGGCAAGGTAATAGAGCCCTGGCTTCATCTGCGGCATGTCGACAAACGCTTCGCAGCCAGCATACTCTTTGCCCGGGTCGAGATCGGCATTCCAGCTCTGCACCGCCGGTCTGGCGATGATTTTTTCGTAGCGGTCCCAGTTGATGTTGTCGGGTGAATAGTTGTCAACATCGAACAGCTCATCGGTGGCGCGCTCGATCAGTCTGAAATAGACCTTTTCGATATTTCTGAACGAAACCTTGACCTTGGCTGCTTCCGGCAGCATGACTCTTTCTGTTTCGATATTGACGTCTTTGGTAAGGACAGTTGCGATGACATTGCGGCAGATACTTTCGCCGTGGGTCCCTGGATAGCTGTTGGCGCCTTTTTCGGCATATTCGAGCGCCTTCACCATCTGGTTCTGACTGAGGTATTCCTGGGCGATGTAGCCGATCGCGGTGCCGGCATAGGGGTGATCTTTGTTGGCAGCGGCGAATTTTTCGAGTTCTTTGATGTAGATTTCGCTGAGATTGTCACCGACCGCAACCCGGCGGGCCCATGCCATGCGGATCAGATCGTTGTCGAGCAGAGCGTCGCGATTGTCGGCTTCAAGCGCTGATTTCAGCAGACGCTGCAGCAGAATGACGGCACGCAGATTGCACGAATCCTTGTCGAGAGTGTCGGGTTGCCATTTCATGAAGGCATCGCGTTCACCCATAGCCGGGCCTGATGCTTCAATTTCGAAAGCTCTGACCGGCTTGGCGGCACTCTGGGCATCGGCCATATAAAAATCGAGAGCTTCGTGGGCGAAGAAGTCGAAAAGGGTCGGGCGCAGATTTTCAGGCTGGTTGCCTTTTTCGAGGAAGCCGTCAAGCGTTGAGATTGGCAGCTTGCGCAGACTCTCTTCTTCTTTGAGCACGTTTTCATAGAGGTTGCCGATATGGGTGAACAGTTTCGGCAGATCCCAGGTGGTGAAATCTTTTTCGTTGAGTCCTTCGGTGCGCGAACGATTCATGAAACGGTAACTGTTGCGGTTATAAAAATGCCAGTACCATTTGGCGAGAATGATGTTCAGCAGCGGCTTGATGCTCGCGTCGGCTTTCTCGATTTCCTGTTCGAGTCTGACAATTTTTTCCTGTGGCTGATTGCCCTGAATCGTGCCTTCCTGCACGATCCTTTCACACAGCGCTCTGACTGCGTCAACTATGTGCCCTTCCTTTATTGCTGTTTCATAGATGGGCGTAAGATACTCGATCGCAGTCTGCGGCAGACCCTGCGACTTGGCTTCTTCAACCTTCTGCCAGAGGTCGCTGCGGCTCTGGGCAAAGCCAGGGCAGGCTGCAAACAGTGCCAGAAAAAGCAAAAGCGCAACCGGTTTGAACCAACTTTTCATTAAAAGCCTCCAGAAAGATGCCTGATTGTGTCTGTTGTAACGTGGTGCATCAGGGCCGGATTTAGAAAAATCTTTTCCGGATTTTATTCTACCGCGATTCATGCAAAAGATAAAACCAAAATTACCGATTGCTGCAAAGCTGGCTCGATATGCAGTCGGTGTGTTTTTTTCTGCTACGGATTAAACTGATGAACACAAAACCGAAAAAACTGTCTATAATTTATGCAGTTACAATGATGTGATATTTGGGGAGTGGCGAACTTTGTGGTATATTTTTTAAGTCAGCGTAAGTCTGCTTTTCATTAAAGGAAAGGGCCGGCGAGTGGTTGCAATTTTTTCATTGTTTATTGCTGTGGCGTTGTCGTTGCTGGTAACCAGAATCGCTACCATCGCTTTGATGCTGACCGGTCTGTCGATAGAAGCCGCTCGATTTCAGGCCTATTCGGCTTTTACCGGTTCAGGGTTCACTACCAGAGAATCTGAAAATGTGGTCAATCATCCGGTCAGAAGGCAGATTATTGTCGTTCTGATGCTTCTCGGGAATGTCGGTGTAACAACTGTAGTTGCCACAGCAGCCCTGTCTCTGATAAATACAGCCCAGTCAGAGAACTGGCAGTCACATCTGCTCACCTTTTCCGGCGGCATTCTTCTTCTGGTTGCCTGTGCCTGGAGCAAAACGGTAGAGGTTCGTATGAACCGGGTAATTGCCTGGGTTCTTAAAAAATGGACCAATCTTGAAGTCGTTGATTATATTTCAGTTCTTCAGTTGCAGAATGGCTACGCCGTGACTGAAATGCCAATCGACAGCGGTGACTGGATCGAGGGTAAATCTTTGATTGAGGCGGCATTGGCGCGTGAAGGAATACTCGTTCTTGGCATTCTCAGAGCTGAGGGCGCATTTATCGGAACGCCGAAGGCCGATGACCGAATGTTTGCCGGCGATACTCTGATTCTTTATGGTTTGTCGGGTAAAATTGCCGATCTTTGCCATCGTCGCCAGGATTATCGCGTTGTCGAGCCAGTGAATAACTGATTTTCAGGGAAATTTGATGAAAAAACTTTTCTATTGCAGAGTCTGCCGGGGAATATTCGCTCTGACTATGGCGGCGGTTCTCTGGTTTTCTCTCGTTGCCCGGCTTTTTGACCAGCCCGAAGAAAACTATCTCTCCGGCGATCGTATTGCACCATTGGGGCGGGCAATAGCCGCCCGACACATCAGATTCTGGACCGACCCGGAACTGCGCCGGCTTGAACTCGAAAAAATGCGTTCGCGCAACGCCGAGTGGGACTTCATGGCCCGCTGCTTTTTTGTCTGGTCGCTTGCCAATATGGGGCTGCGTGAACCGGCGATGAAGGCTGAGGTTCTGCCAGTAATCGATGCGATTATCGATGAAACCATAAGACTCGAAAAAGAGCACGGCATTCATTTCTTTCTGATGCCCTACGGAAAATACAGCGAATTCAAAATGCAGCCGCCCCGCTCGATTTTTATCGACGGCGAAATTGGCCTGATGCTTGGTCTGCGCCGCCTGCTCGAAGAAAAACCCGAATACAAAGGCCTGCATCGCGAGCGCATTGAAGTGATGCTTGACCGTATGCAGAAGGGGGCGGTGCTCTGTGCCGAAAGTTACCCTGATGAATGCTGGCTGTTCTGTAACAGCATCGGTCTGGCTGCCATCAAGGTCGGCGATTATCTCGACGGTACCGATCATTCTGAATTTTTTGCCCGCTGGATAGCATCTGCCAAAGCCAATTTAATCGATAAAGAAACCGGCATACTCGTTTCAGCTTACGATCTTTCTGGTAAAAGTGTCTCAGACGGGCCTGAAGGCAGCACGATCTGGCTGGTCACCCATTGTTTGCAGCTGATCGATCCTGAATTTGCCAGAGAGCAGTATTGGCTGGCGAGAAAGCATCTCAAGGCTGACTGTCTCGGATTTGGCTATGCCTATGAATGGCCGGGCGGCAAGGGGCATGACGATGTCGATTCCGGGCCGATTCTGCCGTTGATAAACCTCTCGGCCGGTTCGACCGGTCTTGCTTTTCTTGGGGCGGCCTCTTTCGACGACAAAGAGTATCTGAAAATGCTTTATCGCTCTCTCGAAATGGGAGCTTTTCCGGTGCGGAGCCCCGAAGGAATCAGATACTGCGCCAGCAATGCAGTTGGCGACGCGGTTCTGCTCTATTCGATCACGCAGGGGCCGGCGTGGCGCAGGATCATGGGAGGAGGCACAGAAAAATGAGCGGCAGAATTCCCAGCCCTTTTAAGACCGGCTTCTTCACCGCCTGGGGCATGCTTTACCGGGCCATTCTCATAGTCATCATTTTCGGATTTATGCATTTTGCCGGCTGGCGCGAGCATACCAGCTTTATTACCGGCACGGTCTCGGGCGGTTACCAGGACATTCTCGGCATGGCCTATTTCATTTTCTATGCCATGACGGTTTTTGTCGCTCCGGTGCTGATTCCGGCTGCCTGGATCATGTTCATATTTGAGCGCTGGCCCGGCGAATCGGTTAAAAACAGTTGATTGGAAAAAGTATAAGTCAAAGAATAAAATATCATAAAGAGGGAGATAACTGTGTTTTCAGACTACATCGATAATCTCTGGCGGCGGGCGGTTTTTTTTGTTGGCAAGATTCGCAGGCTGAACAAGTTTCCGTGGGTCACCTGGGCGGTTGAGCAGCATGAGGTCGATTTTCAGGAAATCATGGAAATGGTGAACAGCATTCAATATGGCGACGTTGGCCTGCATCGCGACGCTGGCTATCTCTCGAATGTCGCTATTTCAGGGTTCATGATCCATGCCTGGATTCATACCGAAGACGGCTATGTGGGCAAAATCGTCGAGGCGGTGAGCGCCGGGGTTCTGCATCGCAGTTATCTCTACCCGATGCATTCTGACTATACAATCATTCTGCGGCCGAAGGGCGTCGGTGAAAATGAGCGTAAAGGGGCCTGCAAGAAGGCCAAGCAGATCGTTGGCTCAAAGTATGATGTGAACTTCAAATTCGACATCGAGGAAGAAATAAAATACTGGTCAGGCAAAGACGAAGCCGAAGCCCGCAATCACCTGCTCGAAGGCGAAAAGCTGGTCAAGGAATATGAACCGGCCTTTACCTGCACCGAAGTGGCCGCTTACTCCTGGTGGCATCGTCGCGAGCAGCTGCGGTTGTTCAGAACGAAGCGCAGCGGCAAGAGCGTCATTCTGGCCGACACCTTTCTCAACGACGGTTGGGAGATCGTCTGGATGAGTAATTCGGTTACCCCTGAATCGGCGAAGGAACTTGGAGTGACTGAAGAGGGGTTGCTGCTGATCGAGAGATACCGTAAAGAGCACCCGGTAAAACCTGTTGTTGCCTGATCTGCCAGTGAATCGAAAAAATACCGACGCCGGCAGTTGCTTTATAACGGCTCGTTGAAAAATTCCAGATCGGTCTGACAGGCTGCACTGACGAATCTGCGAGAAATATTCAGGGCGCTTTTGTATAATTGCATAATTCATATTTTGTCGGCCGTATTTGCTTGTGTAATTCTGAGAGAGAGAGGAGTTTTACAACTATGAAGTGCCCTGGATGTGAAGGATCGATCAATGACAGTAATCCGCACTGTGACAGCTGTGGTTTTGATATTGCAGATTTCGACAAAGTGCTGCAGACGCCTGCCGAACGTCTCGGAACGGTAAACGACTGGGCCGGAGTGCTCAGCACCGAAGGGCTTGAACGACTGACCGGCCGTTTGAACAGTTTTAAAGAGTCGACCGGCATCGATTTCTGCCTGGTCAGTCTTCTCAGTTCAGAGCCCCGTTCGCCGCGCGAATTCTCATTCTGGCTGTTCAACCGCTGGAAAATCGGCGGCGATGATCACAGGGGCGCTCTCGTGGTTCTGTCGATGAATGAACGGCGTATCGAAGTCGAAATCGGTTATCAGATGGAAAAGTATATCGATGACGACGAGGCTGCGGGCGTGCTGCAGCACCATGCGGTGCCTTTCCTGAAAAAGGGTGATTTTGATAACGGGCTGTATCACTCTGTTGATATGCTGGCGAAGATTTTTGAACATGGTCTGGCAGAGGAGCACGCCGATGAAAAAAACTGACAGAAGTGGGGCAATACGAAGTTTTTATGTGTTGATGCTTCTGGCATTTTTGCTCGGATTGACAGGGGCGTCTGCGGTTTTTTCGCGTTCAATGCCGGTGCGTCGGGTGCCTCTGAATGATGAGATCGGTTTGCTCGATACTCAGACAACCCAGGAAGTGAAGCGTTTCAGTCAGCTGCTTTATCGCGACCACCGCAGCGAGCTGGCAGTGCTGATCATAAGCTCTACCAACGGGCAGAACGCCGGGCAGTATGCCGAACAGGTTTTCAACCACTGGGGTCTCGGGCAGGCCGGTGTTAACAATGGCATGCTGATTCTGTTCGCGATGAATGATCGCCGTGTTGAGATCAAGCCGGGTATCAGATACCGGAATCGCTTTTCTGAAAGCTTCTGCACGAACCTGTTGAATCGTTACGTCGTGCCTGAAATGAAAGCGGGGCGAGCCAAGGATGGTGTGCTTGCCGCAGTCAGAGAAGTGGCGGCCGAGATCCGCAGTTTTGAAACTTCGGGCCAGTCTTCCGGGAATGCCGTCAGCCCGTCTGGTCAGACCCGGCCAGGCGAACAGCCTTCGACCGGCGGCGGCAACTATTCACAATCCGGCAGTCAGAACGCCGCGCCGGCAAAACCGCTTCAGACGAAGGCGCCGACTCAACACCCGGCCCGCAAGAGCCTGGGATTGCCCCAGCTGAAGGGTGATTCGGTAAGGCTGATTATTTTTGGCATCATTGCCCTGGTTATCGGCGGCGGCATTTATTATTTCTACCAGGCTTACTGGTTTGGGCGCCTGTTGATGCCGGTCTGGCTGTTCGTAATTCTGATTCTGATCGGTGGCGCATCGGCGGTTGGACTGGTTTCGACTCTGCCTGACTTCTTTCAGGGTGGTCTCGATGTTCCGTTCAGCGGTGCCGGCGGTGTCGCCTTTTTAAGCTTTCTCTGGTGTGCCAGCCATGTATGCCCGCGCTGCAATATGTATATGTCGGTCTGGACGAGAACTCTGCGTTCCCCGACCTATTATTCGAGCGGACTTGGCGAAAAAACGGTGCATTGTGAAAGCTGTGGTTATCACAATGTTTCTACCTATACGATTTCGCGGCGCACAAGAAGCTCAAGCAGCGGCGGCAGCCGGAGCTCCGGTGGTGGCGGTCGGTCTTCTGGCGGCGGCGGTGGCGCCAGCTGGTAGAGACAGTTTTATTGTTTGAATCTGGCGAGCAGCATGTTGAGCACAATCTGCCAGACGTCGCCCTTCTGACTGCCTGCCGGTAAAGAAAGCTTCAGCCAGCCCTGTTCGATTTTGAAAGGCAGCAGACCGGCGGCAGAGCTTGCCGTCTGCCCGTCGGCTTCCGGTTTCATTGCCCGGCCGAGCACCGAGGCAGAATATGGCCGCGCCAGTCTGACCGTGTCGCCTTCGATGGTCAGGTTTTTCATCAGTTTTCCGACTCGTTCTGAAACGCCGAGAAAAGCGTCGAGATAGCCAGTAAGGCTGTTAAGTGCTTCTTTCGGCTGTTCGAGTTTTATCCCGCCCGGCACGACCCCGACGATCGCAAATTCTTTAACATCGAGCTCGATGAACTGGGGCATGAATTCCATGGCCATCTTCGAACCGCCAGCAAATTCGATGGCAAAGGCCAACCGGTCGTTCATCGGTGTCAGATCGAACTGTTTCAGTGAGGTGAGATGCTGTTTCGCCATTACTGCTGCCATTTTCATAAAAACCGGTGAAAAGGCGATGGTGGCATTTTTCTCGTCAAACTTGATCAGATTACCCATTGCCCCCTTCGTGAGCATGCCGGTTAACTGACCGAGCTGCCCGAGCTGGCCCGAAATATCACCGGCCTGACTGGCCATTTTCCCTTTTAACTGCCCGGCGAGAAGCTTTTCGAGCATTTTTGTCAGGTTGGCAGTGTCAATATTCTGAGCGGAGCAGTTGCTCGATATCGACAGAAGAAGGCCGATCAGAGCCATTTTTATTGGAGCTTTCATGATTTTCCTCTTTCACGTCCGGCAAAATTCTGTCAGGTGCTCATTGTCGCAGTCTGAATTCTGTCGTGTTTCTGCGGCGAAATATCTGCAAGCGTCGAATGAAAGCATAACATAAAATCAGCCATGGAAAACAGGTTTGTCCTGACCTAAACTAAATCTGTTCGCAGCGGTTTACGTTTTGTCGGTTAGCTGGTAACTTGAAAATAATAAGCGGCGAAAATCAGGAGGGTCTTATGCTGTTTTATGGTCTGCTGATATTTCTGGTGCTGGTTCTGGTTATCATGCTCATCAGGACTCATCTGCACAATCGCGCTTTGTTCAGGTTTCTGAGCGGCAGAGTTATCTTCAAAGAGCCTGAATATAAGGATGACGATTCTAAACCTGATGCAAAATAGAGCCGGAGGCCATGTATGTTACAGAGAAAATATGCTTTGTTTTTCTTGTTGTTTGGTCTGCTTGCCTGTCAGCCGGCGTTCTGCCAGGATCAGGCAGCCGCTTCGGGCAGCTGGTCGTGGCCGAAAATCAATGTCCCGGCCCTTTCATCGTTCAGCGTGTCGCTGCCCCTGAACATTGCCTCGCTTGGCATCGATCTGCCAGATTCTCAGGATTTTTCTGACGCCCTGGCTTCGGGAGTGGTGAAGGGGCTCTTTTCTTTTCGCGCGGTGGCTTCGGCGGCCTTCGATATGGCCCGCGACGATCTCGATAAGCATTCAACCTGGCAATATCGGGTGGTTGACTTCGAAAACTCTGCTGCGCCAGAAGAACTCGAACAGAAACTGACCGCCCTCGGCAAAGAAAAATGGGAGCTGGTTTCGATAACCCCATTGCCGACCAAAAGCCGGTTTTATTTTAAAAAGCGCGGTATCTCGCTGCTGCGTCTGCTCGCTCCGGTCCTCAACCCTGAAAAATAAGCGGACGCCTTAAGCGTCAGACAACTGGTTGCCATGGTTTTTCGCATTTGCTTTTTTTGTTATTTTGCTATTTTGTTTCTTTGGCCTTTTACGTCTTGAGAAATAAATCACAACAATTTTGCTGCTTTTTTGATTTTTTTAAGAGCCGGTAATAGCGTACCGATGAAAGCGGGCGGAGCAGACCCCGGAAATCCCCTGTTTTTAAGCTGGTTTCGTGCCTCTTGTACTTTTTCTTGAAATATGTTTTTTAGTAGTACTACGTTAGGTGGTACTAACGAGTTCTGATTTATGGACGGCCCCTCCTGGCCGTCTTTTTTTTGAAAAGTAGAATCTGGGCTAAGAAAGCGATGTCGCCGAAAAGCAGCGCTGTGAATCGGTTAACTCAGAGCTTTCTTGAATTAAAAAACTGCCGCGGGCTTTAAATGCCTGCGGCAGTTTGGGTAAAACTCTGGAGTGTTTTTACTTTTCGGGCGGAATGGTCACGTCGATTGCTTCGGGTTTGCCGTTATCTAGTTTTTCGAGTGGCATGTCGAATTCTTTCTGGTTGCCGACCACGAGAATGCGCAGTGAGTCGGGTTTGAGATATTTGTTGGCGGCCGCGAGAACGTTTTCGGCAGTCGTGGCTTCGACCATTTCCTTCTGTTTGTTGAGGAAGTCTCTTGGCAGATTGAAGAAATCATAATAGACAAGCCTTTCGATAACCTTCTGCTTTTCGTCGAAGTTGAAGACGAAAGAGTTCAGGTAGCGATCTTTGGCGGCTTTCAGTTCGGCTTCGGTGGCCGGTTCTTTCTGGAAGCGTCTGATCTCGTCAATGATCATGCTGACGGCTTTGCCGGCGGTTTCGTTTTTGGTGGCCACATAGTTATAGAAAATACCTGGGTAAGAGAGGTTGGCGGTATAAATTCCATAGACCTGGTAACACAGGCCGGCCTTGGAGCGTACCTGATTGAACAGGCGGCTGCCGAAACCGACGCCGAGAATGTTGTTCATGACGATGCGATGCGGGTGATCTTCGTCAAAGAGGCGGCCGCCGATGTGACCGATATAGGCATTGGTCTGACGGGCTTCGGGCAGGTCAACGACGCCAACACGCTTGTCAAAGGTATATTCAACCTTGGGAAATTCTGGCAATGCTTCTTTGCCCTTTTCCCAGTCGGCGAAATACTTTTTGACGAGAGCGAGAATTTCCTTGCGGCTGAAATCGCCCCAGATGGCCATCTGAACGTTTTCAGGGCGGTAGACTCTCTGATGAAAGGCTTTGAGATCGTCGCGGCTGATCGCTTTGAGGGTTGCATATTCGGGGTGGCGGGCATAAACCGAATCTTTGCCGTAGATCATTTTTTCGAATTCGCGTTCGCCGATTGAATCGGGCTGGTCATTGCGCCGGGAAATCATCGATTTGGCAGCGATCATCGTCTGCTCGAAACGTGATTCTTCAAAGCGCGGGCGGCGCAGAATTTCTGCCATCACTTCGATGGCCAGTTCTTTTTTGGCGCTGAGCATCATCAATTTGAGGCTGCCGGCGATGATGTCGCTGCTGGTCTCGGCTGATGCGCCAATTCCTTCGAGCAATTCATCGAGCTCATCGGCGCTCCATTTTTCGGTGCCGCCGGCGCGCAGCAGCTCGCCTACAAGGTTTGCCAGACCGATTTTGTCGGCCGGTTCAAGATAAGAACCGCCATGAATGCGCACTGAAGCTTCGATAAGCGGCAGTGAATGATCTTCGAGCAGGTAGAGGCGCATGCCGTTTTCGAGTTTTACTTCTTCGATTTCGGGCAGTTCGATCGGACCGAGCGGCGGGAAAGTCATCGCGTCGAGGTCGATGGCCGAAGCCGGAACAAAGCCGGCAAATATTGCGACAACCAGGAAAGAGGTAATCAGAAAGCAGCGAAAATTGCGGTTAATCATTTGCAGCCCTCCTGGCAGGTTTCTTCTTTGGCGGTATCTTTGGCAGCGGCCTGTTCTACGATGGTATCCATGGTGGCGACGGTGCGGTTGCGTTCGACGAAATATTTCTGGGCGACGCGCTGCACATCCTGCGGGGTTACGGCGTTGATGCGGTCGAGTTCTTTGAACAGAGCGTGCCAGTCACCCCAGAGCTGGTTGTAGTTTGCCAGCTGCTCGGCCATACCCATGTTGTTGCGCAGACCTGAAATGAAGCTGGCCATGGCGCGGGCTTTGACCTTGTCGAGGTCGTCGTTGCTGAGCAGTTCATTTTTGAGTTTTTCGAGTTCTTCGTAAATGACCTTTTCACATTCAACGTTTGTCTTGCCCTGAGCCGGGTAAGCAAAAACCACAGCCAGTGACGGGTATTTGTTGCCCGGCCAGCCTGTAAAAGCGCTGACCGAAACGGCATTTTTCATGTCTCTGACCATACGGCGATGCAGGCGCGAGGTGCGGCCCTGGCCGAGAATGTCGATGAAGGCCTGAATTGCCGGAGAATCTGCATGGGTTTCTTCGGGAATATGCCAGCCGATCATCATGGCCGGCTGAGCGCGGTCCTGAATGCTGACGCGGCGCTCACCGGTCTGCTCGGGCTCGACGGTGGCAACGCGTGAGGGCAGGGGACGCGCCGGAATGCGGCCCCAGTATTTGTTTGCCAGTTCGATCACATGGGCAGGGTTGACATCGCCGACGATGGCGACAGCCATGTTGCCCGGTGAGTAATAACGGTCAAAAAAGGCCTGTGCCGCTTCGCGCGAATAGTTCTGAATATCAGACATGTAGCCGACCAGAGGGTTGCGATAGGGGTGTGCCTTGAAAGCGGTACAGATGAATTCTTCGATCAGTTTGCCGATCGGGCGGTTTTCGACACTCATGCGGCGCTCTTCGGCCACGACCTGGCGTTCGCGATACATTTCGCGCAGCCGGGGCTTGAGAAAGCGTTCTGATTCCATGGCCATCCAGAATTCGATCTTATTCGAGGGCAGACTGACGACATAGGCGGTCTGATCGCGTGAGGTCCAGGCGTTCAGTTCTGAGCCGCCTTCCTTCTGCAGACGATTGGCAAATTCGTTTGGAACGACGAGTTCATAAGCTTCACCGATGGCTTTTTCGAATTCGACACTCAGAGACGCGATGAGCTTCTCACTGGCAAGGCGCCCTTTGAGGCGTTCTGCTCTGATCTGTTTGAAAATGGCATCTTCTTTGGCCATTTTCAGAAATTCTTTGGCGCTGTCTTTGCTGCCGATGGTTTCGGTGCCTTTGAACGCCATGTGTTCGAACATGTGGGCGAGACCTGTGTATTCTTTCGGGTCATCCGAGCCGCCGACGTTGGCCCAGGTCACGAACGAAATTACCGGCGCATCGTGGCGCGGCATGATGATCAGTTTGAGGCCATTGGCCAGAGTGGTTTCAACGACCGACTTTTCGAGCGGCGAAAAATCGAAGGCCGTTGACGCGAAGCCGAGAAATGGCACGAATGCCAGCAATACCGCAGCAAAAACCGCGGCGCGGAATCTGGATGACTGCATCTGTTGCTCCTGTTTTGATTTCAGTATCTGCCGCTGAGCTTTTCGCGTGCTTTGGCTGCAGCTGCAGAATACGGGTATATTTGTGTAACCCGATAATAATAACTCCTGGAGCTGCTATAGTCACCTGAAATTTCAAAACATTCGCCTGCCTGGAAAAGGGCTTCGGAAGCGTTCGGACTCTGCGGATACCGCTGCTGATAACCGGCAAAGTGCCCGGCCGCTTCAAAGAGGTGATTGCGGTTCGCGTAGTTGATACGGCCGAAGGCTTTTTCGGTCTCTGCCAGCGTGTAAAGTGCCTCGGCATAATAGTCAGAAGCTGGCCAGACCCTGAGAAAATTGGCCAGCAGCATGATTGCCTGCTGATGGTTTTTTTGTTCCGCTCTGATTTTTGCCCGCCAGAAATCTGCGTCATCAGCATATTGCGAGCCCGGATACTGTTTCACCAGCTGGTCGAAATAGATGAAGGCGCTGTTGAGGTTGCCGGCCGCGTATTTGGTGTGGCCGTAACTGTAAAGATTGTAGTCACTGATAGCGCCAGGATTTGACGGAGTTGCCGGAGTTCCGCTGTTACCAGGGTAGCCGGGGGTTCCAGGGTAGACCGGGCCAGCATTGCCGTTGCTGCCGGAAGAACCAGGATAACCAGTATTGCCGCCGGTTCCGGGGTAGACGGGGCCGTTATTGCCACTGCCGTTCGAGCTGCCCGGGTACGCCGGATTGCTGCTGTTGCCAGGATTTGAAACATTACCGGGGTTTGAAACAGTGCCGGGATAGGCGGGGTGGTTGATAATGCCGGTATTTGAATTTGAGCCCGGGTACAGAGGTGTCGACATGCCGGGATATTGATTGCCCCTGAAAAGCGGCGGTATGACAACCTGTTCTGCCAGTGCCGGGTTGTCGGCAGAAACCAGTGTAATCAGGAGCAGGATCATTGAAAGCTGTGTAAATAAAGTTGAAAACTTATAGACCGGCCGGTTGCAACGGCTGCCCTTTATTAATGCATCAGTTGATAAATGACTTTGCATAAGCTGAAACCTCCATGTTTCATCACCGGCCATGAACAATTGCAGAGGTGTGTCTGCATTTTCCGCATGTCTGGCCGGCAATATGCAAGCAAATTCTGTTCCATTGGCAGAAATGCGGTCGGATGTGATAAAATTAAAAATAATAAAAAAAATAGCTGAAAAATCAGCGATTTGTGCCGAAAAAGTACCAGAGGCTGGTTCAGCTAAAAATTATCTGCAGGAAACCCTATGAAAAAACTATTGCTACCTGTCCTGTTGGGTCTGATATGTGCGCCCCTCAGCGCCGACCCGGAACTGCAGGAATTCGTCAGGGACCTCGGTTATCGCGACGAATACATTTCTGAAAATCTGCCGGCGCCAAAAGCACTCCCCAAAGTTGCGCCAAAAAAGCAGCAGCCGGTGCATGCCGCGCCACAGCGCGACCTGATGCAGCCAGAAGATCTGCTGCACCCGAGAGTTTTTCAGAAAGGCGAATCGGCCGCGATGATTCCGGTGCTGATGCGACTGCACCGCGCAAACCCGACCTCAGATAAAATCACCCGCAAACTAGCGGTTACCTGCCTTAAGAACGGCCAGCAGCGCGAAGCTCTCTACTGGTATACTCAGACTTACCAGCGGGATCGCTCTGATTTCGAATCGCTCTGGAACATGGCTTCATTGTCATACAGCCTCGGCGAAACCGCTCTGACCAAAAAATACCTCGAAGAATACGCCAGACTGGACCCGAACAGTGCCTGGGGCCGCATGGCCCGCGAATTTCTCGCCGGTCGCTTCTCAGGAGCTGACCTCGGCGACGCTTTTGAAAAAGGTATTGGTCGCGTCGGTGAGCCGGCCGGCGGCGTCAGCGGCAAAAGAGCTGCTACTGCTGCCCCCGCTGTTTCAGGTAAACCGGCCGAAACCGGCGATGGCATTCTTGTCGTCGAGGGAAAACGCTATGATGTAGAATCATTCGTCAGTTTTTACGATGAAAATACAGAAATCGAGAAGCCGACGAAATTGAACGACACGCTGAAAGGGAAGTCCGGGACCAGATCATCTGACAAAAAGGCAGGTAAGAAACTATCACTTGAAAAAGCCGTAGTTGCCGACAAGGTCGAAACCGGCGCCAAGGCGCCACCGGCTGCCGAAGCCTCCAACAATGCTGCACCCATCGAAAGTGCTGAATTGAAGGCGACGGCACCGCCTCTAACCCCACCAGTAGCTTCAGAATCTAAGTGATTTACCAGCAACCGCAGGCCGAGGACCTGCGGTTGCTGCTTTAATGGGGATGATAGGCCGAAGCTGCCACTTGGAGAGACAGCCGCTTTAACCGGCTGTTGCTTTATTTTTCAGGTTGTCAGATAAAGAAGGCCGCAACCGAGTTCCACTGCCCGGCCGATTGGTTTCTGGCGAAGCCTGTCGAGAGCGTCGCGGTTTTTGACATTGAGAGTGCCTTTTATCGTTACCGTCTGCTGCTGCCGGTCTTCGCCGTTTTTCTGGTAGTAGAGGCAGTTGTTGGGGCCGAAGCCATAATCGATGATCGTGGCCGTCTTACCCAGCTGCTTCTGCAGCCAGCCGATGATTGCAGTTTCGTCGATTTCATCGCCCGGCATGATTTCGGCCGGTGGCACGAGAAAAATTGCAAAATCGAGGGCGTCGGCGACCAGGGGCAGGTTTTCGAGCGCGACCGTTTCGATGAGCTGGCACTCTGGCATCATTTTCATCATCGGCCGCACCTCCGAATAAACCAGCATCTGCACCACGACGCCGATTTTGTACCATTCGAGGCGATAGAAAAACCTCCCGCGCTGTGGCGCGGGAAGGTGTTCGAAGTGACTCGCAATCGCCGCGTTTATTTCCGGCGGGTTGTAGATTTTCTGCCGGTTCAGCAGAAATTTGCTCTGATACATGGCTCAGATGATCGAAGCGTCGGTTTCCCGTTCGACTGAAGTCTGACCGTCGAAGTCGACCGGCCGGTTTTTCGATTCCTTCTTCTCGGCCTTTTCACGTTTGCCTTTGAAGAAGTAGTAAGCCATTATCGCGAGCGGCACGAAGTAGAACCAGAAGAAGAAGTTCCAGGGGTTCTCGATGCCGGGCGGCGTGTCCTGCGGTGCCCATCTGAAGCGGTCAAGGTTGTAGAGAATCGCGATAACCGATGACCAGACGAAAAGAAAGTTCGGAATAGCTTCAGCAGCGCTCATCAGACCCATGCCGTTGGTGCGGTCTTTGGTGAACGGGTAGAACAAATTGTTTCCCATGAATCCTGTTGAATCTTCGATGATATGCACCATCGAGCCGAAGAGAATGATCAGCGGATAGAGCAGCCAGCGCGGGATTGTGTAAAGCTCCGGGTGCGGCCCGGCCGGCACGGTGAAGTAGGTGAAAATGCCGACGAGCAGCGCGATCAGCAGGCCAAGAGTGAAGCTGTGTGACCAGGTGCGGTGCCATGGCAGAAAGACGATCTCGACCTTGCCGGTCGGGCGCTTGACGAATTCAAAGCAGGGGCCGGTCATGATCGCGATCTGCGATTTTTTATCGAACTGCTGGAAGAATTCACAATCGACCTTGACGCGTGCATTCGCTCTGACCGGGTCTTTCAACTCGGTGCCTTCGAACGGAATCTGGCCGGTATCGACTTCGGGACCGATTTCGACGACGACTTCGCTGGTGGTCGAATCGAAGCCAAGCGTGTAGCTGCGCCAGCGGTTCGAAGCGAGCTGCATGGTGTGCAGCTGCACGGTGCCACGGCCCTCGGCGATTGCCTTTCTGATAGCGTTGGCAACGCCTTCGGCAATGACTCTCGCGTCGAGATTATCGGGATCGGGTCTGATTTCGAAGTCAGACTTGTGAAAGTAGCGGGCGAATTTGAAATCGAGGGTATCGGGCATGATGCCGAAGATACCGCCGAGACAGAGAATGAAAGACTGTTCCTGAGAGGCCATGTGAACAGCCTGCGGAAAGAAGCTTGCTACAGCGATGCCGGAAATGAAATGTGTAAAGCCTTTCATATCAGATTAACCCCAGAAATCTTAATACGTCGTTTCCGTAACCTGCCATGTTGAGACAGACCGGAAGCAGCAGAACACCCATGAGGTTCATTCTGCGCGCCTGAAACATTACGGGTAACAGACCAATCCCGGTAGCAACGGCCATGATCGCCATGCCGCCCCAGCCGGTGAAACTGTAGACCCCGGGAATTACGAGAATGAGAGCAATTACTGAAACCCAGTGATATGGAATCTTTTCGACCATTTTGATGCACAGTTTTGTGAACGGCATCAGCAGCAGAAATGAAATGCCGGCTGAAAACAGCATCAGGGCAACAAACATGGCATATTCTTTCATCGTCAGAACCGAAACGACTGGAGTGACGATCCAGGCCAGACCGCCGCGGGTAAGGCTGAGGCCGGGTATGAAGAACAGCAGAAAGGAACCGACGTAATAGACGGTTTTGCAGGTGCCATAAGACATGACGAACAGACGCCCGTCACGCTGCGCAGTTGCATGACCGGCCATCAGGCCGCCGACGCCGGCGGTGACGATCGGCACGTAAGCTGCGAAGAAACCACCGAGAAAGCCGCCGAAAGTGCCACGTACCACAAGGTCCCAGTCGAGTTCCATTGACGGCGATTCGTGCTGTTTAGGAATTGCCCCGATGTTGATGATATTGGTGATCAGCCACGGAATTGCAAACAGACCGACGAAAACCGGAGTGATGCTCTGAAAGGCGAAGTCGACCGGCACCATGGTCTTGGCCATGACGATAAAGCCGAGCAGACCTGAGAGCAGGAAGGTTATCAGACCTACGCCCAGGAATTTCCAGCCTTCGAGAAAATTGGCCCAGCAGCTGTCTGACTGACTGATGCCTTTTGGCCATTCAGAAAGCACGGCATACGAGATGACCGCGCCGATGATCCAGAACATGTGCGGACTGGTGATCGTTTTGAGACCGGGCAGAAACAGCAGAAACAGCGGTGCCATTACCGCCAGGGCGATGATGCCGCCAAGTGCGCCAACGCCGGTGAGAATGATCGATTCGTAACCTCTGCCTTTAGCGAGCCAGTCGGCGCTCGGCAGAATGTAATACGACAGACTTTCGTCACCGGGCCCGAAGTAGGTTGCCGGCACCGTATTGAGTATCGAATAGCCGACAATCATACCGATGCACAGCGATACGAGCTGCATCGGGGCCATGGTGGCTTCGAACTTGAGAATCACGAGCAGAAAGATGCCGATGACGTTGTAGATGTGCAGCGCCGGCAGAAATGAGATCAGACATGAGAACAGCACGCCGATGGTGCAGAAGTAAAGAAGGTCCAGGTATTCCGGATGCAGAAGGTGTTCCAGAAATGCCATGCTCAGTTACCTCCTGCGGGCGGATTATCCACAGCTGCCGGTGTTTCGGTGGTCGCAGCGGGGACAGAAGGTGCGGATGGCTCAGCCACCGGGGCCGGTTCAACAGATGAACTGCTGGAATCGCCGGTTGCCGGAACTGCCGGGGCATCTGCCGCTGGAGTTGTCGGGCTCTCAGATGTGGCCGGAGCTTCGTTGGTGACGGTGTCGGCGCTGACTCTGCTGACAACCTTGAAAGCCCCCTTCTTGAGAACTTTGACTTCGAGCTTGTCCTTGAAGGTTTCGACTTTACCGTTGGCTTCGACGAGGTCGCCAGGGCGCAGCGGCTGATCGGATTCGAGACATTCGACCGGAACCCAGATCGGGAACCCTGATTTGCCGTCATCGATGTTGACGATTGTGCCGGTCGGAAACTTTTTCGTGCTGAGCACGCTGCCGGTAATATTGACAAAGCGGCCGATCAGAGCGTTGTCGACTTTGTCAGGGTCGACGTCTTTAACGGTTTCGGGGGCCGGGGCCGCGCCGCGTTTGATGAAGGCGATGTGCTCGGATGCATTGATCAGCAGGCTGGGGGTGTCTTTCTGAAACCTTACCTGGCCTTCGACTGAAATGATGTCGCCCTTGTTCGGCACAAGGTTTTTCGCTTCGATTTCTTTGGCAACTTTGGCATAGGCTGAGACCCTTATGGTAAGTGGGTTTTCGACGTCGCCCTGAGCCATGACAAAGCCGAGCGAACCCCATTTCGGGTGTACACCGTAGCTCTGGGTGACTTCGCCGACGATGCGCACATGTGCAAAGTTGCTCAGCGGGCCGAGATCAGAGATTTTTACTTCCGGAGTTTTTACGTGTCTGGCGAAGAACAGCAGCATCAGCAGACCCACGGTTGAGGTGAGCACCGCTATCCATTTAAAAACTCTGATCGACAGGCGCTTCTGGGTCAATGCCTGACAGTATGGGCAGCGGGTATAGATGCCGACAAAGCGCCCGCAGCTCTGACAGTGGGTTTCCTGTTGGTAGCGTTCTTCCGGGGTCTGGGTTTTTGGTTTTTCCTGTTCCATGATTTCCTCGGTTTTCTTAGAATCCTGACTTGAGAACCTGAATGAGCTGCATTACCAGCTTTTCAGAGTAATCGGGCGGCAACTGTTCGGGAAAGGCGAATACCATGGCGGTCGCGCCGGTGTGGGCTATTTCGTAATCGCTGCCGGCATCAACTTTAACCTTGATCGGCGGGTTTTCGTTCGCCAGACCGAGACTGACGGCGTCGGCGATCATTTTGCCACGGCCGCCGCGATGATAGTGCCTGATGCTCATGCCGCCAGCCAGTTCGCGTTTGAACGACAGCAGCATGTCGAGTTTCTGGTCGAGATTGGCTTCGAGAACCGCCTGATATTCAGGGTTCTGAATGTTCTCGGGCAGATTCAGTCTGACAACTTCGGCGCCGGCACTCATCAGGGGCTTAACCAGTTTGCGCACCAGATTGTCGAAGCTGAGCGGCGCCATGATGGCGATTCTTTTGCCGAGCATTTTTTCAGCAATCGGGGCCAGTCTGATTTCTGGCAATGCCAGGGGTTCACCGGCAGTTTTTACCCAGAAATCGACCTTTTCATAGCCAAGCGGTGGCTGAATGTCGAGCTTGATATTGCCGTAAATCATCGGATACTGGCAGAAAAAGTAGCCACCGGGGCCGGTATGCGTCTGCCAGGCTTTGCCGTATCTGATTTTCGCGTTCTGAATCGGATTACCGCTGCTGGTAAGCAGACGACCGAGAACGTAACGCTGTACCGGACGTCGCACCGGAATATCGTAACGGGCGATGACTTCGTCTTCGATAACGAGGCCGACGGCGACGAAATCCTTTTCGCTGCCGTCGAGTTCGAGGTAGAGATTGCTTTCGCCCTTGTCTGAAGTGCGGGCGTTGATGATTTTGCCCTGATAATGCAGGGCAACATCGGCAGTCCGGGCGTTGACACGACCCTGATCGTCACGCAGCGTCACTTTGAGCGGGAAGCGGCCTTTAAAGCCCTCTGCTATGAAGGGAGCGACCGGTTCGACGCTGCTGTTGGCGAACGGCAGGCTGACGAGAAGTTTTACGCGGGTGCGCGCCGAATATGAGCCGTCAGCGGCAGTGAAAGTCAGCTGGACATCGTATTCGCCGCTGGCGAGCGGGCGGTTGTTATACAGACGGTAGGAATGCCCGAACGAGGGCAGCTTGTCAAAGCCGAAGCCAGAAGCATTATCGGGCACGATACGGGCATGAACTTTGGTGATTTCCTTGCTGGCGGTGAAAATCAGGTTGAAGTAGGGGGTGTCGATCTTGACCGGGCCCTCGGCGACGAGCAGTTTGACTTTGAGCAGCCCGTCTTTGAAAGACTCCTTGATTGCCTGACGAAGAGCTTCGGCCTGATTGGTGAGAGCTTTGCCGGTTTTGAGACCTTTTTCGATATGCGGAATCGAAATGTAGCCGCCCTCGGTAAGCACTGCCGGCGATGGGTTGTTGCGCAGAACGAAGAAACCGGCAGGAACTATGATCGATTCTTCCCCGAAACCGAATTCGGCGAGCTCATCAGTCATATTGCGGCCAACCGCCTGCGAAATGCCGTGATCGATCGCGTTGTAATAAATCTCGCTGCGGTCGGTATTTCTTGGCTTGAGCGAGGCGTTGTGGTGAATCGAGACGAAGAGGTCGGGCTTGAGCTTTTCAGCCATGGCGACACGCTCGCCGAGACTGAGCGTCGTGTCTTTTTCGCGGGTCATCTTGACCTCGGCCCCGTCGGCCCGCAGCAGATCGCGCAGGTAGCGGGCGACACGCAGATTGGTGTCAGATTCCTTGAGGCCGGTGGGCCCGACAGCACCCGGGTCAGCTCCGCCATGCCCTGGGTCGAGAAGAATTGAGATCCCCTTGAGGGGTTTCAGGTTCTGGGCAAAGCCTGCGGTTGCGATAAGCAGAAACGACAAAAAAATAGCTATTCTGTTTAATTTCATGCATCAATCTTACCATAAGCACAGCAACCTGCAAATATTATGAATGTACGACAAAATATCATGTCTGAAATTTTAATGCGGCCGTCGCTTCTTTAGGTCTGCTTTCAGCTGAACAATATCAGCCATAATGCAGACCGCCCGACATTGCAGCCGGGCGGTCTGAACAACATTGAGTGAGTCTATTTCTGTCGAAAGCTGGCGGAGATCAGATTCCTTCGTAAGCCTGCTCACCGTGAATGGCTTCGTCAAGACCATTCTGCTGATCTGCAGCTGCGATTTTAACCGGAGTTATTTTATCGATAAGCATCAGCATCAGGTATGTGAAACCAAAAGCATAGATTGAGCTGGCAACGATTGTTCCAATCTGGGTCATGAAAAAAGCGGAATTTCCATAGAACAGTCCATCGGCACCGAGAGGATTAACCGCTTTACTTCCCAAAATGCCGAGCATGACGATCCCGATCATGCCGCCAACGCCGTGAACACCCCATACATCGAGAGCATCATCCAGTTCCAGCCGGTTTTTCAGCATTACGGCGAGGTAACAGACAACGCCAGAAACAATTCCGATTACAGCTGCACTGCCAAGGCTTACGTAACCGGCGGCAGGGGTTATGGTTGCCAGGCCGGCCACTGAGCCGGTCAGCAGACCAAGAAATTTGGGTTTGCCGACGCTCAGCCATTCAATTATCAACCAGGCAAAGCCGGCGAATGAAGCAGCCACGTCGGTATTCAAAAAGGCCTGAGCGGTTACTCCATCGACTTTGAGTTCGGAGCCGGCATTGAATCCATACCAGCCGAACCAGAGAAGTCCGGTTCCGAGCGCAACAAGAGGGATGCTGTGTGGAAGATTATCTTTGATTGCCCGCTTGCCCACAAAAATAACGGAAGCAAGGGCTGCCATTCCGGCAATGTTGTGAACCACGATGCCACCGGCGAAGTCGAGAACTCCCAGCTTGGCCAGATAGCCATTTCCCCAGATCATGTGAACGAACGGGAAGTAAACCAGAAACAGCCAGCTGGTCAGAAACAGAGTATAGGCCTTGAAAGTTACACGGTTGGCAAAGGCGCCGGTGATCAGGGCCGGAGTTATGATGGCAAACATCATCTGGTAAGAAGCGAAGACGAATTCAGGAATGCCCGCATTGACCGGCGATGGCGAGCTCAGAGTGACCCCCGCAAAGAAAGCCTTGTCGAAATTGCCGATAAAACCGCCTTCGCCGCCGCTGAAGCAGAGAGAATAGCCGCATATATACCAGATTACGGTTGTCAGACATAAAGAGAAAAAGCTCTGCATCATGATTGCGAGAACATTTTTTCGACCGACAAGGCCGCCGTAGAAGAATGCCAGGCCAGGCGTCATAAGCATGACGAGACTGGTGGCGATAAGCATAAAGCCGGTATCACCTGTGTTGAAATTCATAGTTTACCCTTTCCTTGGTGTGACTTCAGAGTTCGCCATGGCTCATTTAGAAGTTTTGCGTGACTGGCAGGCATATTTCGACCGACAAGGCCGCCGTAGAAGAATGCCAGGCCAGGCGTCATAAGCATGACGAGACTGGTGGCGATAAGCATAAAGCCGGTATCACCTGTGTTGAAATTCATAGTTTACCCTTTCCTTGGTGTGACTTCAGAGTTCGCCATGGCTCATTTAGAAGTTTTGCGTGACTGGCAGGCATATCACCCGGCATATCACCTTATGGTGAAGCCCTTTGCATGAGCTCTGGCATAAATCAGATACTGCCGCAGGGGTAAATCGGACAATCAGGAAAGCCGGAAATTCGAAGGTGAAAAATCCCTAGAAGTTCTAAAAAGAGGTAAGGCCTTCCCTGATCGCGTATTTGGTCAGCTCGGCTACCGTATGTATCTGGAGCTTGTCCATGATCTGCTTGCGATGTGTTTCAACCGTTTTAGTTGATATTTTGAGTCTGGCAGCGATTTCCTTGGTAGTTCGACCCTCTGTTATCATCTGCAGAATTTCACGCTCGCGGGCGGTGAGAACCATAAAAACCGATTTCTCTACCGTCTCTGAACGCTGTCCGACAAATTCTCTTACTACGATATCGGTGATTGCCGGGCTGAGATAGGTCAGGTTTCTGAGCACGTTCACTATGGCAATATGAAGCTCTTCAAAAGCCGCGTCTTTCAGAACATAACCCTTTACTCCGGCTTTGAGCAATTCGGTGACAAAACGCTGCTCCGAGTGCATTGACAGTGCAATGATTCGGCACTCCGGAAAAAGCTGATGAATTTTTCTCGAAGCCTCGATGCCGTTCAGCCCCGGCATTGTGATATCCATGATTACCAGATCAGGCATGAGCTTTTCCGCGAGACTGACTGCTTCGAAACCGTCGCTTGCTTCGCCGGTAACACTTAGCCCCGGTATTTTTTCGAGAAGCGATTTCAGCCCTTCACGAAAAATCTTGTGGTCATCTGCAATCAGAATTTTTTTTGTCATTGGCCGCTTTGCCCTTTTCCTGTAACGAAAGAGTTGCGATTACACTTGTTCCGCTGCCTGGCACAGATTCTATATCAAGAGTGCCGCCAAGCTCAAGAATCTGTTCGCGCACGTTGAAAAGCCCAAAAGAGTCTTCGCGCAGAACCTTTCTTTTCCATTCATTGACTGAAAACCCCAGACCATTGTCTTCGACCTTCAAAAAGAGCTTCTCCCGGTCGCGTAAAAGAGTGACGGAAATCTTTGAGGCTTTGGCATGCCTGGCAACGTTATTGAGCAGTTCCCGACAGCCGCGAAAAACCGTCAGGCGGATCTGCTCTGAAATTTTCGTCAGGTCTCCGGCGGTGTTAAAAGAAACCTGGATGTGGTGTTTGTCACTGAACTTTTCTATCAGCCATGGAATCGAAGATGACAATTCGAGCTCATATATAATCGGCGAACTGATTTCTGATGTCAGGCTCCTGGTAGATTTTATGGTTTTCTCAAGCAATGTTCTGATATCGTCGATTTCCTGCTCGAGACCATAAAAAATGGCTTCGCCATGCAGCGAAAGAAGTTTCATTTTCATTGCTGCAAGTGCCTGACCGATCGTATCGTGCAGGTTGGCGGCAATGGTCCGGCGCTGCTGCTCTTCCTGTTTCGTGGTTCTGGCAAGCAGCTTGCGCAGTTTATTGCGAAAAGCCTTGAGCCTGAGTTCGCCGCGTTCGCTTCTGGCAGCTTCTCTTGTCAGTTCCTGATTCAGGCGTGTCAGCTGCCGGGTTCTTTCGGCAACCTTTTTTTCAAGAGAAGCATTGTTTTTACGCAGAAGAAGCTGGTAGATTCTCTGTTCTATGTGTGATTGCAGCATGTGGGCCAGAGAATTCAGCAGTGCTCTTTCTTCAGAGAGAAATGGGCCCTCTTTTTCTGGAGGTCTCTCTTCAAGATAGGCAATTTGAATGCTTCCCTGTTTTCCATTTCTTGTTGAAAATTCAACAATCTGCTTCCATGGCGTCTCTTTAAAGTTGTCTGTCGAGAAAACCGAGTTGCCGTAACGTATTTGTGCTGAAGCTATTTCTGGATACTGCCATCCAGCAGGCAGAATATTGACCAGGCGTCGAAGAGTCTGTCTGAGTTTCTGTGGAGCTTTCTGAAAAAGCCTGGAAGCTTTATGAAGTACCGTCAATTCTTTGACCCGTTCCCGAAGCTTGCGAAAAACTCTGGGTCTGCGCCTGGGCGAAGCCGCGTAGTTATCCTTGAAATCAGAGGGAAAAGACATCAGGTTAATGTTTTCATGTCTGGTGAATTGGGTCTGGTCAGATTTTAGCATTTAATTCAGACTTCTACGATTATTTTTTTCTTAAGCGGTTCTGCCGGCCTGCCAGGCTCAGAATCTGTTCCTGTGAAACCTCCATAAAAAAATGATGGCAGATCAACCCCGGGTGTTTTGATATGATAAAATCTGGTAACATCTGTTAATAATGGTCTATACATCGAGAAATTGCGTGGGAGGTGCATTAATGCGGGTCATACTGATTTTTCTGGTGGCTGCACTGATGAACTGCGCGACAACTATCTTTGCCTGCAATCCTGAGCCCGGGCCTCAGCATTTTCCCGTTCTGAGCGTGCCGCCGGCAAGAATTACCACGGGCTATTTCAGTGTTTACAACGGTTTGAACGGGTTACCCTGCAACGATATCAGGTCGATTCTTTTCTTTGCCTCACCAGATGGCAAAAAATACGTGATCGTCGGCACCGCAGGGAAAGGGCTGATGATTTTCGCCGATGAAACCTGGCATGTAAGCGGGAGCGCGCTTTTTCAGTTTCCTGAGCTGACAGTTACCGCAATGATGCGGGTTGCCCCTGACAGTTTTCTTCTCGGCACCCCGGCCGGACTATATAAAGGCCGATTCGAGAACGAAAAATTTGAGTTTGCGCCGGTTGAAACCAGTTATAAAGATGTGATGAACGTCACGGCGATCGCCCGCAACCCTGAAGAAGAAGACAGTTTTCTGCTTGCCTGCGACCGCACTGCCGGCGTTCTTGCCCGTGATACTTTCAGAGAGTTCAAAATTCCGTCGCATCTTAGTCCGACCGGCTTTTCTGCGGTAATCTCCTGCGATCTCGGCAGTTTTGCCGGGTGCAACGGCGGTATTTACCAGATTACCGGTGAAGGTATGAGCCCATGTGACGGAGAAATCGAGCAGGTTGGCTGGGTAACAGACTTTGCGACCGCAAAAGAGAGGCTGTTTATCGCGTCTTCAAACGGGGTCAGCCTGCTGAAACCGGAAGGAAAAATGGAAAGTCTGCTTCCGGGAGTCTGGGCGACCTGCCTTGCGTTCAGCGCTGCCCCGGAAGAACTGCTGTCAGGCCAGAGTTTTAAATCTTTTGTCGCTGCCGTTCCTGAAGGTTCAATGCGACAGGAAGAAGAGAACCTCGACCTGCTGCGCGAGAGATACGCTGCCCTGCAGAGAGAATACCAGGAATACACGCGGCGCTTCGCCGGTCAGACACAGGCAGATGAGAATGCGGTGCTCGCAATGTACCAGAAGTTTTTCGATTTCGAAGATGCCTGTCGGCAGGCTATTGTCAACAATCCGGCAGAAAAACTGGTCAGCCCTCTGTTGAAAGGTCTCTGGGTCGGAACGCAGGACAGTGGCCTGGTTCTTTTTGCTACCAATGGCGAACGTTATCATCTGACCGCTGAAAATTCAAAACTGCCCTCTGATAATGTTACTGCGATCGCCTGTGCCCCTGATGGCGAAACCTGGCTCGGAACGGCCAATGCGGGACTGATGCGCTATTCTTCCCGGGCGATCGGCGGCAAAGGCAAGGTTAGCACGCTGCTTGCCTGCCGGCCGACGCGCGTGCGGGTGCTTTCAGACATGCTGCTGATCGGAACAGAAAACGACGGCCTCTATATCTACGATACCAAATCACTGCAGCAGACCGGACATTATGCTTTCAATGGCTTTCACCGGCGGGTAAGCGATTTTGCTCTCGACCGCGACGGCAATCTCTGGGTTACCGGCGATGCCGGGGTCCTGGTCTGGAACGGCAGCAGCTGGAGAACGGCAGCTTTTCCGCCGAAGGTCAAGGCGCCTGATGGCATGGCTTCAAGAATTGCCATTGACAGCAAAAACAGAATCTTTGTCGCCTTTGCGGCTAACGCGATGGTTTGCGAGCAGATCTGCCTCTACAACGGCAGTTTTCTCGAAAGGACCGATCCGGCAACCGTTCAGCGCCTGCTGCAGGCGAGCGGCACACAGCAGCTTGAAGCACTGCAGCTGCACGGCCTTGCGGGCACCTATATGCGCAACTTTAACTTTGCCAATGCCAGCGCCGCCCTTGCCGCCTTCGAAGATGGCGAGGCGAGCCCGGTAGCAGCAATGCTGAACACCGAACATTATCTGCTGACTGGCCTGCAAAACGGTCTGCAGAAGATCTTTGACGGCGAAAGCTACAAACAGCTCTCAGAGCTTGGCACTGGCCGGATCGGCGCGATCCGCAATTTTTTCCGCCTGCCGAGCGGCATAATTGTCATTCAGGGTCTCGAAGGTATCAGCGAGTTCGACGGCCAGCATTACCGGCTCATCGAATCCCCGGCAACCGGTGCGGGCTGGTCGATTACCGATATGTGCCCGGATCAACTGAACCCCGAGACTTACCGCATATCGTTTTCGGCTTCCGGCAGGGGTGGTTACGCCCGCTACCAGGGCAATTTCTGGGAAAAACAGCACGTGAACAGCCCGGTTCTTTCTCTTGCCCAGGCCGACCGCATCATCTTTCTTGCCACCCCGAACGGCGTCGACTACCTGATCGAATAGGCCAGGCTTTCTTGTGCCACATGATAGTATCAAATGATGCTGTCACGCGAGCGTTCTCTGCGTTTTTTATAGTTTCAACGCTATGCGGGCTTCTTGAGCCCATATGTAATCCATTGGGCAAATATAGCCTCGCAGCCATAATTTGCCATCAATTTTTCTTATGTAAAATCCTTTGGGAAACTCTTCATCTTCAGGTTTTTCTATTTTCGAGAATATTGTTATCGAACCCTTGGGGGCCTTGTTTTTACCGGTTTCCACTTCTTCTTCCTGATCCATATAGCTCAACCTAAGATATGGACCAATTTCCAGTGGGCAGAAATCCAGGCCCAACTGCTTTATTCTGCAGAAAATTTCTTCGAAAGTTGCTCCATCTGTGAATTCAAGATCCTGTACCGATAATTCAACAATTTCTGCAACTTCTTCTTTGGGACTCACGACAAATGCATCGCTTTTCCAGAGCACCATGGCATATTCGTTAAGGTGTATATTTTCAGCGATCAACCGTTTGAGCAGAGCTTCTTTGCTCAGGCCACCATATTTCACCTTCCTGATGACCACTCCCGGCCGTGCAAGTATTTTTTTCAAAGTTCCCATTGTTTGATCCAGTCCAGATTGAGTGAAAAATCAATTGCAGAATTCGGTACTGAGTAAAAGGGTTGCACAGCCTTGTTAAGTAACTGTTTGGAAAAACCTGATCACAAAAATCAGGATAAATGACATAAAGCACAAAAACATAAATACTGAGCAAACAGATATTATTATGGGTGAGACTTTTTCTGCATCAGTGAAATGGATTGTGTAGAGAAACCACGCAGATAATTGTAAAAGATTTACAACGAAATATCCAAAAGAGATAACTAAAATAATTGGTGCCCATAAATAATCTGTAGAATAGCCTCCAGGCCATATCGGCGCAAAGATCGCAATTAGTAAACAAACTGATGGCATTACAACAGAAATGGAACTGGTCGTTTCCATCGACCAATCAAAACTCCATCTATTCCTGACTAAGTCTTTATAATCTGTAGAAATCTTAGTTTGACGCCAGGAGCCAATTAAATTATATGCTATTAAGCTAACTACAGGCAGAATAAAAGCATACATGATAAGCAAGCAGACTTCTGTACCGGCTTTTTGCGCCATAAGCAGATTTACAAAAGGAGTGAAGGCAGTCGAAATGATAATTAATGGCAGATTTAAAAATGCGGCCAGGAGCAGGCAAGCGGCATATGATCCCAGGTTCCAGCTTTCATCATTTATAGATGTTTCGTTTTGATCATCTGAATCCATTTTTATTACTTTCGCTTCTATATATTATTTTTTTACCATGCTTACGTTAGCATTTATTCTATCAAACCCAGTTGATGAAAATCTGTCATTGTTACAAAAGTCACGGCATATTCATTCTGTAAGCTGTCTATGGCAGTAACGGCCCGTGTAAGCTGCAGTTTATCGAGCCGGGCGAACCGGTTGCTGAGGTTGAATATTTCCCGGGAGGCAGCGGCAGGCCCTCGGCATGCAGATATATGCCATAAATGAACCGCAGGAAAGAATTTTCCTCATAACCATAACTGCCGGGGCAGCGAATGGAAACTTTGAGATGGCCTGAGTTGATCAATTTGCTTTCTATATCAGCGAACGGAGCGTTGTTTTTTATGTGTGCATCCGGGTGATTCATGTTATATGCCTCGATTGCCCCTTCAATAAGACGGATATTGCCCTGGCAACTGCGAAAACACATTTCTGACCCGGCTTTAAGCGACATGGGCGATCCAATTATTCTGATTATCGTAAACACGACCAGAACAACCAGCACGAATTTGAATGACTTTTGAAGAATATTATTCATCGAGAACATCCTATCTGTTCGTCCATGGCAGCAAACCACGATGGCTGGCCAGGTAAATCTATCTATTTTTTTCAATAACGCGGGTGATAAACTTAGAATCATCCACCAGCGTCGGAAGAATCTTTGACAAGACCCAGCCATTCGTTCGCGGGTAAACCTTGCCATTCACGTGCATGTTCCAGGGGTATTTCTGGTCTTCTGAAGGCGTAAATGAACGAACCAGCCGGTCACCGCGATACTGCTCGATAATGCACTCAGAGTTCTTCATCTGTATTCAGCTTTTTTTTTGCTCGATCTACACAATGCTTTCGCCGCCGAGTTCGACAAGCTTCTCACGAAAAACTTCCGGAATCGGGGTTTTGGCATTCTGCGCAAAATTTAGCAGAACCAGCACATCCTGGGCTTCCGCTGCGACTTCTCCAGTCGAATCAAAAATGAAATGATTGATCTGAAAGCTGGTGGTTTTGATCTTATCAATCCTCGAACAGACCACTACCGTGCCCGGGTAGAAAAGCTGCTTTACAAACCGACACGAAGTCTGGGCCAGGATCGGCGCCATGTTTTTTTCTTTATGCAGCTGCATCAGCCCCGATTCTTCAATCGCGAGCACGCGCGCCGATTGAACATAGCGCATGACGGCAAGGTTGTTCACATGGCCGAAAAAATCGGTGTCAGCCCAGTCGATGCGGATTTCAAGCTTGATTGGAAAATCTTCAGGTAATTGTGCGTTTGTTATCATGGTTAACTATCAAGGCTTTAGAGGGAAGTGGCGGCCGCAAGTCGGCGTCGTTAATAGCGCCAACCCATCTTTGCGGCGAGTTCGGCGAAGTGTTTTTTCTCGTCTTCGCTGAGGTTTTTCGGAATTGCGACTTCGATCTTTACCATCAGGTCACCACCGGGAAGACCGAGGCCGCGCAGACGCAGAGCGTCACCATGCTGGCTGCCGGGGGGTATGGTGAGAATGAAATCCTGGCCGCGCGGGTCTTTCAGCTTGATTTTGCTGCCCAGCACCGCCTGCGCCAGATTTACGCAGATAGTCGTCTCGATGTTGTGCCCCTTGACCTTGAACGGGTGCTCGTCTTCAATTTCGAGCTTTAAATTATATGAACCGCCCGAAGTGCTGACCCGAAAAACCGAGCCGTTCGTCGAGCCCGACGGGATATCGATCGTCTGCGTGCCCCCGGGCAGTCCGCTGACCTGAACCTTGCCGCCCGTAACCGCAGTCGAAAGGGGGACCTTCAGGGTCGCAGTCGATTGCTGCGAGTGGCCGCCATGGCCACCGTGGCTGCGCGAGCCGAAGAAACTCTCGAAGCCGCCGAATGGTGAGCCGCCACTTTTGCCGCGGCTGCCGCCGAGATTAAGGCTGCTGAGAATCTGCTCGAAGAAATCGCCGGTATTACCGGAACCCGAACTGAAAAAATCGCCAAACGGGCCCTCTTTCGAGAACCCTTCGAAATTGAACGAACCGCGGCCCAGACGGGCGGCGTCGTATTTCTGCCGCTCATCATCGCGCCCGAGAACTTCATAGGCTTCGGAAATTTCCTTGAACTTCTCTTCAGCCTTGTGATCGCCCTTGTTGATATCGGGGTGATACTTTTTCGCCAGACGCTTGAAAGCTTTTTTGATGTCTTCCTTGCTGGCGTTCTGCGGCACTTCGAGTATCTTGTAATAGTCTTTCATGGCTCGAATTATATCACAAAGTTTTGGCGCTGCCAAAAGTCACTGCCAGAAATTTGCGCTGGCCTGCCGAAAAACTGGCGCCCCTTCCCGGCCCACTGTCTGATTCTGGCTCTGCACAAGACTTCTCTCTGTGGCAGACTTCTTGCTTGCTCAAAGCAAACACTTTTAACTGGAGCAAAGAATGAAATCAGGTTTGAAGAGTATCGCTACCAGCATCGCAGCTTTTTTCATGCTTGTTTCAGTGTCGGCCTCGGCACAGAATGACTGGGTCGATGCTACACACCTGTTCGAAGAAGAAGTCAGATCGGTTGTCGACACGGTCAGCCGCGACCCGGAGCCGATGTTTCTGATGCGCAACCGCGCTGCCGCTCCAGAAATCCGCAGCTTCAACATCGGCGATACCCAGACCTTCTGGACCAAAAACATCGTCGAAAACAAGTTCGAAGAAACCCGCGCCGTGCTCAAGGCCATCGGTAAAAACTGCTACGTTTTTCTCGAAGAAGGCAAGACTCTCGCCCCGGAAGCGATCGAAAAAGTGCGCAAAAGCTTCGACGAAGTAATTTACCCGACCAACACCGCCAATTTTGGCTCAGAATGGAAACCCGGCATCGACGGCGATGACCGCATCTACCTGCTGATGTTTGATATCAAAGATGGCTACAACGGCACCGGTGGCTTCGTCGGCGGCTATTTCTACGCAGTTGACGCCTACCAGCAGGAAAAATTGCCGGCTCACCTCAAATCGAACGAACGCGAAATGCTCTATCTCGATATCAACCCTTCTGATCCGGCTTCAGATCGTTTTCAGAATACGATTGCCCACGAATTCCAGCACATGATCCACTTCAACCAGGATTCGTCAGAATACACCTGGGTAAACGAAGCCTGCTCGCAGATCGCGCCTTATCTCTGCGGCTTTGGTCACGCCAACCAGGTCGTTGCTTTCATGCGCACTCCCGACAACAGTCTCACCGCCTGGTCAAAACAGCAGATGCTCGCCAACTACGGCCAGGTCTACCTCTGGAACTACTACATCCTGCACCATTATCTGCGCGAAAACCCGGAAATGCGCACGCAGTTCTTCAAAAATCTCGTCGCATCGAAGAAACAGGGGGTTGCGGGCTATATAGAAGCTCTCGGGGCCGTTTCCAAAGGCTTTGCCCAGACCTTCGACCGTTTCGCCATCGCCAACTTCGTTAACGATACCCGCGTCGCCAAAGGCGAATTCGGCTATGACAAAACCCTCGGCAAGCTGAAACTGCCGGTTTCAGACACTATCGCCGTGCTGCCAGGCGAAGTCGCCGGCGAAGTATTTCTGTGGAGCGCCGATGCCGTGAAGATCGACCTTGCCAACGCCCGCAGCAACCTGAAAGTGAACTTTCAGGGCTTCCGTGGCAAGATGGGCGAAGACCAGTACAATTCGTTTACCGTTGCCCTGATAATGCAGGATTCAACCGGCACGAAGCCGTCGCAGATTTCATACATCAACGTGCAGCCGATCAGCAGCAGACTGCAGGGCGGGGAAATCTCCATCGATGCCACTGCCGGCTTCGACTCGGCAATGCTGATCATCGTTGCCCAGGCCGACGAAGAAGTCGACGACCGCGTTTACGCCAACGCCCTCGGCATGAAATACACAGTTAAGGTCACCGATTCTGGTGCCGCCGTTGCCAGAGCCATTGCCCCAGTCGATGTCAGAGCCACAGTTGCCGCCTATGCCGGTGCCGCCGGCAATCTCGAAACCTCAGACGAAGCTGCTGTGATGATCGCTCTGCAGCAGCTCGAAACCGCCCGCAGCGCCCTGACTGCCGAAATGCAGAGACAGCTTGAGAACGGCAGCGAGAATGTTACCGTCTCGATCGACGAGATGATCGAAGCCGGCGAAATCAAAGCCGAACAGGTCGCACCGCTGCGCAAAACCCTCGAAGAAACCGCCGCTTTTGCCTCTCTCAAGTAAGAACATAGAAAAACTGAGCTTTTAAGCAGATCCCGGTTTGCACTATCGATGCAGACCGGGATTTTTTATTTCGTGCCGACTGTTTTTGATATTGATAACTGCAAATTAAAACATATTAAAAAAATCCGTGTTTATCCGTGTTCATCTGTGGCTGAAAATATAAAGAGCGCAGAAAACCAGTTCGAATTAATTTATGCAGTATTTGCTGACGGATTTTTCTCGCCTTCGTTCGACGCGTCAAAAGTGTTTTGATCGAACTCGCCTTCAGATTTTGCTACCAGAACGGTGCAGACGGCGTCACCCGTGATGTTTACCACAGTCCTGGCCATGTCGAGCAGGCGGTCAACGCCGATGATCAGTGCGATGCCCTCGATTGGCAGATTAACTGCTTCAAGGACCATCGACAGGGTTATCAGACCGACGCCTGGAACACCGGCGGTTCCAATTGAAGCCATGGTCGCAGTAAGAATAACGGTCAGCAGGGCGCTCAGCGACAGGTCGATGCCATAGATCTGGGAAATGAAAACAACTGCCACCCCCTGCATGATTGCAGTCCCGTCCATGTTTATGGTTGCGCCGAGCGGTAATGTAAAAGCGGCGACTCCGCTTGAAACACCGCAGCGCTTTTCAACTGTCTCGATGGTGACCGGCAAAGTGCCATTGCTGCTGGCTGTCGAAAAAGCAACGCTCATCGCTGGTAGAAAATTGCGGATAAACTGAACCGGACTCAGTCTGCCAATGATTTTCAGCGCCCCCAGATAGATAAGGCAGATATGCAGCAGCAGTGCGGCAAAAACGGTGCCCATGTATTTCAACAGCGGCAGCATCGCAGAAAAACCGGTTGTGGCAAAGGTCTGGGCGATCAGTGCGAAGACGCCGAACGGTGCCAGTGACATCATCAGCATGACCATCTGCATAATCACAATATTGGCCGAATCGAAGAAATCGCCAACCGGTCGGGCTTTCTGACCGGCAATGGTAATGCTTATTCCGGTGAGCAGTGCGAAGAAAATAATCTGCAGCATGTTGCCCTCAGCCATCGCTGCGATCGGGTTGGCCGGAATTATATTCTGAAGAATTTTGCTGAAAGACTGTTTCTGCAGAATATTCGGAACAGTTCTGGTGAGTTCAGAAAGCTTCAGGTCAGAGCCTGGTTGTATTACCAGTGCCAGAGCCAGCGCCAGACTGATCGCGATGGCAGTGGTCAGCAGGTAAAACCCGAGAGTTTTGGCGCCAATGCGCCCAAGTTTGTTGATATCGCCAAGGCTTGCAACTCCGCATAAAAGAGAGACAAAAACGAGCGGTACCACAAGCATTTTTATCGAATTTATAAACAAACCACCAATTAATTCAAGAAAGCCCATCAGCCAGTGATGTACAAGACTGTTTTCCGGCGTGTAAGAGATCGCCATGCCAGCAACGATTCCGCAGATGAGCCCAAGCATTATTCTTGCAGTGAGACTGTTTTTTTCCTGAGGGGCAGGTTCTGTTTTGCTGTCTGTTTTCATGCCGCAAAATTTACCATTTTTACAGCGTTTTGTCTCATTCTTCATTTAGCCCATGGCCTGCAGAAAATCAAAATGACAGCTGAATCGGTTCGACCAGTTTGATTTTGTTATAGATAATCCCGGCTGCAGAACAATTGGAAAAAATAATCAGCAGATTCTAATAAAATTCTGATTTTTTTCGGGCCGAATAATGGCGGGTTGGTTTCTTAATATGTATAATCAGAAAATAAGCATCCTCATCAGGAGACAGAAGCCTGCATGCCGAATAGAATCCTTAAATCAGCCTGTGCCGCAGTGATTGCCGCCTTACTCGCTCTGCCGGCATACTCACAGACAGACGAAGGAGTAGATCTGACGCAGTTGTTTGCACGTCAGACCGAAGCTCTGGCCGATACCCCTGATCTTGAAGTGCTTTCAGGCACCGCCGCTGCTGCACCGCAGATTCCGGGCCTGGTTGCCTACGCCGACCAGAAACCCCGCGAAGTCGGCGATATCGAGACTTTCAGTACCTTCAATGTGGTCAGAAACGCTCACGAAAGTATCAAGGCCCGCCTGACCAAAATCGGTAAATACTGTCTGGTCTATGTCGAACAGGGTCGCAACGTCAATTCACAGACTGTCGCCCGCATTGCGGCAGCCTTTGACAGTAAAATTTATACAGAATGCCGTTCGATGTTCGGTAACGAGCGATCACCCGGCATCGATGGCGAAGCGAAAATTACCCTGCTGCTGCTCGATATCAGAGATTTCTACAGCCCGGACAAGGGAGTAAAAGGCTTTACCGCAGGTTATTTCAATGCCGGTGACTGCTACAGCCGCAGCAAATTCCCGAACAGCAATAAGCGCGAAATGCTTTATCTCGATGTTTACCCAGGTGACCCGTCATCAGATAAATTCCTGAGCGTTCTCGCCCATGAATTCCAGCATATGATTCACTGGAGCGCCGACCCGAAAGAATTTACCTGGGTCAACGAAAGCCTGTCACAGCTGGCGCCTTTTCTGTGTGGTTACGGCCATCCGTCACAGGTCGAAGCTTATATGCGCAGCCCCGATAACAACATGCTTGCCTGGTCTGACGATAATATGCTCGCCAACTACGGCCAGGTCTATTTCTGGTCTCAGTATATTTCGACCCGTATTGCCGGCACCGATGAGCGCCGCCGGGCCTTTATCAGGCGCATGGTTTCCCAGAAGTCACAGGGGCTTTCCGGGCTCAACGCGGCCATCGACAAACAGGGCATCAAAAACAACGTGCGCAACCTGTTCCGCAGCTTCTGCGTCGCCAACTATCTGAATGACGACCGCATCGAAAGAGGTGCCTACAGCTACGAAAAGAGTCTGTCACGTTTTCTGCTGAAACCTGAAATCAAAGTCGATGGCGCACCCTACGAAGGCAAAGGCCACGTGAAATGCTGGTCTGCCAAGGCCATCCAGATCAATCCTTCAGCTTTCAGAGGTGCCGATGCACGCTTCGCCTTTGCCGGTCAGAAGGTCAGTGCTGCCGGCTATGAAAATGCCTTTGACGTTGCCGTCGTGGCTTATTCAGCCGATGGTCAGGCCGAGCCGGCAGTAAGCTGGTTGAATATCAAAGATTTCAAAGCCATGGATGTCATCAGAATCTCTGAAAAGCACGACCGTCTGATGATGGTGGTGGTTAACCGCGGCCCTGAAGCGATGAAGGCCGAACAGGCATTCGCGAAAAATGCCGCTCCTGCCGCGTTTTCCTTCAGAGTCAGCAAGGTTGGCGCCGCTTCTTCGGCAGCCCCGAGAGTTGCCAGTCGCAGTAACGGCAACAGCTCAGTCAGTTCTGCCCGGGGTACAGACCGGTCGCGGGCCCGCTCGATTCTCGAAGAGATCGTCAGCAGCGTTAATATTGAAGAATCGGCCGGTATCATTCTCGGCGAAAACGACGAAAACAAGAAATCGGCCGCTGAAATCGAATATGATTTCGCTTTCCAGAAGATTGCCAAAGGTGAAGCCGAACTGTTTGACGCGATCAAAGAAGCGTTGACCACTGGCGAATCTGAGCTGGTAGTAGACTTCGCGCTTTATTACAACGGCCAGACCGACGAAGGCAAAATGAAGCTGCAGATAATCAAAAACCGCATCAGAGATATGCTGAAGTTCGAAGAAATGCAGGGCAACGCCAAAGCGGCCGAGCTGCTGACCCTTATCGAACGCTGAGTTTCCAGTTCATCAGGCTGGCTCCGTTACTCTGGAGCCAGCTTTTTGCTTTCCGGAAACCCGGGCATCTTTCGTGAACCAGGTTCCAGAAGTCACTTGAATGATTAAGATGGCTCAGATGGGCGGTTTCGTGGGTGACTACATAATTGAGAACCTCATCGGGGGCCATGATCAGCCGCCAGCTGAAATTGAGGTTGCCCTTGCCCGAACAGCTGCCCCAGCGTGAGCGCGTGTCCTTGATCGCCACCGAATTATATGAAAAGCCATATTGCTGCTTCTGTCGCTCGACCTCTTCGCAGAGGGCCCGCCGCGCCTGAGCCCTTAGCCAGCCATCGATCTGAGCTATGATATGGCCGGCAAGCTCGCGGTTGTCACGCGGCAGCGATGACAGCGCCAGCTGCAGCGCGTTGTTTCTGACGGTGACGCGTGAAAATGAGAACGGGGTGGGGGTCGCCAGAACCGGCAGCAGCAAGCCCCTGAAGGGTACAGCTTCCGGCAGGCTGATTTCAGACAATTTCGTCAAACTTGCCGCCTCCGGCATTTACCAGCTTTTTAAAACCATGCTTCTTGAGGTTGTCGTCTGAAAGCAGTTTTTTCGTTGAATCATCCCTGACCTGAGCAGTTGGGTGCATAATTTTCACAACCTCATTGCCGCAATCGGGGCAGATTTCGAGACTGTCATCCTTGATTTTCTGAAAAATTTCGAAGCTGTCGCGGCAATAATCACAGCTCTTTTCGGGCTCACGGGCACGGTAGGTATAAAAGGGCATGAATATCACCTCGTTAATGATTTTGTGCTTTATATATTAGCCCGTCTGCCTGCAATTTTTCAAGAGCACCGGAAAAATCAGGAACCGGCAGCTGCGGGAAAACGCTGCGCCAGTTCTCGGTAATTACGGCCGGGTCAGCGCGATTCTGCACGGCAGCGAGCGCAAAACGCAATCCCAGGTCGAGGTCGAGAATTTCAATCGACGGGGTGGCCGATAGATCACGCTCAAAGCGATAAACCAACGGCACAAACGGTGTAATTGCATCTGAAGTGGCAATTGCGGGGGCGGCAGCCATCGCCACCGGGTCAAACTCATACCAGAAAACTCTGATGCCCTGCGTAACTCTGAATGGGTGTTTTTTTAACCTGGGCTCGAAATCTGGCCCGGCAAAGGTTTCGCCCGCCGGAATTTTCTGCGTCATGCGCAGTTCATGCTCGATCAGAGAGCGGCAGCGGGCCAGCAGTGACTGGTTGGGATTGCCGGCACCGGCAAAGGCGAGGAGCTGGCGCGCCATGTTTTCCGGGCTGAAATTGAAGAACTGCAGGCGTTTCTGGCGCCAGTATATGGCCATGGCATCATACATTGCAGCGGCAGAGCCTTTGAACAGGTGCAGAACCATGAAAGTAAGTGTCGCCGGGAATCTTTCGCAATTGTGCATGCCTTCAACCAGCTTGCCGACATCCTGAATTCTGATAGCCTCGGCGGGCGACAGCCAGCTGGTGCGCAACACCGTATATGGCGGCTCGCTCATCGCTGCCAGCAGACCCTCTTTGAGCTGGTTTTCGAGCGGTGTGCCACGCAGAACCTTGACCAGACTGATCTGGATACTGTGCGGTTCGAGTTTCCAGACGTCGTCGAGGCTCTGGTAGAAATGTTTCAGGGTGTCACAGGGCAGGGCACCGAGAATGTCGAGGTGCAGGTGACACTTCGTGCGTTTTTTTAACTGGCCGATGCGGTCGCGCAGAATTTCGAGGTTGAAGCGGCGGTTGACGGCCTTGAGGGCATCTGGGTTGGTCGACTGAATACCGATTTCGAGATGGAACATACCGTCGGGGGCGTCAGAGAGAAGATCGATGATATCTTCGCTGAGAAAATCGGCCTGAATTTCGAAGTGAAAATTGATGTTACGCTGGTTGTTGGCCTTGATGTAGCTGATGATTTCGCGGGCACGCTCGCGGTCAAAATTGAAAGTGCGGTCGGCAAAACGCACCTGGCGGTAGTCAGAATTAAAGAACCAGTCGAGGTCAGCTTTGACCCGTTCGATTGAATGGTTGCGCACCGGCCCGAGAACCGAGCTCAGGCAATAGGTGCAGCGTGACGGGCAGCCACGAGAAGCTTCATAATAGGTAAAGCTGTGAACCCCTTTGTAAATACCCGACCTGAAAGGCGAGGGTATTTCATCAAGGGTTTTGATAAAAGGTCGATCGGGATTTTTCAGGATTTCTGTGCCACAGCGCCGTGTGATGCCAGTAATTGCATCGGTTGGCTGACCTGCCAGCAGGGTTGCGAGCAGTTCAGAAAAAGTGATCTCGCCTTCGCCCCTGACGATGAAGTCGATGGCGGAGCAATCTGTCATGACCGCTTCAGAATTGAAAGAAACTTCGGGGCCGCCAAAAATGATTACGCAATCGGGAAAGGCGGCCTTGATGGCCCCTGCCACTGCCAGAGTTCTCGGCAAAGACCAGATGTAAACAGAGAAAGCGAGAATATCCGGCTTTAGCAGAATCAGATCGGCGATTATTCCCTCATTGGTCTGATTGAGATCGAATTCGACCAGATTAAGGGGTAAGTGTGCGGGATCTTTTTCCCAGAAAGATTTAATATATGCCAGGCCGAGGGCACTATGGGTGTGGCGGGTATTCAGAGCGGTAAGAACAATGTTTTTCATAGACCTGATAATACAGCAATCCCCAAAGTTTTGCGAGACCCTGATTCGGCATGGCAAAATTGAACTTTTTCCTGTCCGGGGCTTAACTGATTGATTGATCAGGAAGCTTTGTCTGACCTGCACTTATATTATGTGAACAACAAAGTATTTGGTTTAAGTAAAAAACACGGATGATATGGAATTTTAATTCCCGAATTTTGAGTAAAGGTGAAAAAAATGCACTATAAATCGTGATTGTGAAAAAAAACACAAAAATATGTGGGTCTGGAAGCGTTTTTTGCTTTAACAACGGCAAATTGAGGGACGAGTATCAAGAATAATTCAGGGTTCTGGGAAGTGTGAAAAAAATTCACATGTGGGAAAAATTAACCCCGTTGTACATAAATAACAGCAGCTGCCAGATTGATTGAATTGAATGAGAAATGCCTGTATTGATGAGTAGTTAAGCGTTTTTTTCCGGCTGTGTGTAAATTAGAACGGAGGAGATGATGGAAAGGTATGTTTTTTTAACACATGAACTTAAAGTTTCTGGTTGAAACAAAGCTGTGCGATCTTTTATTCCTGAAGATCAGGTTTGAAAAAAACAGGCGAAAACTTGTCTGGTTGCGTATTTTCGGCGTTTGATCATATTTGTCCATAGTTTGCCGTTTCCGCGTTTATGCCTCGGAGAGGTGCGGCAGAAATCTCATCTTAAAAACCGGAATTGTCGCTGCCAGCCTTATTGGGTGCGTGTTTCCGGGAATGGCGAAAAACCTCGCAGGCAATTTTGATAAGGGAGTGTGGGTTTTTTTCAATGGCATTTGCTGGCCAGGCAGATTTTTATGTCGGGCTGTTTTTTTTACAGATTCAGCTCGAGCTTATTTCCGCTTCAGGAGCTAAGTTTAAAGGACTTTGTCCAGTATTGTGGTAAAGAAATAATAAAAAAATGGGGTGACTCGAAAAAGTTGGCACGGATGTTGCATATATAAAAGTATAAGTTCTTTGAAAATCGAAAAAGCGTTTTCCGGGTCGTCTAAAGTATTACCGTACTTTGTCACTCTACAGTTAATGCACGGCTATAATATGGTCACACTCTATGCTACAGCACGAATGATCCTCTTTCCACATCAGCTCAACACACCTGATCCCTCCTAAACCGCAGCATAATCGAAGAACGGTCGCCGCATGACCCGGAAAGCTTTTTATAATTTTGTCATCTCCCCGATGACTCAAGTATCCTCTCAAAAGATCCTCTCACTTTGTCCCCGGCATTTTAAACCGGGGAACTTTTTTTTAGCCCGTTTTGTTTTTATTTTGAGCTTACTGGCAGAGCAAGTTTTTCAAGCTCGGGCTTATCACGCACAGAATGGCGAATCTGTGCCCTGATATTCCAGCGTTTGTTCGTGTCAGGGATATGGGAATCAGAATTAAATTCAGATTTTGCAGGCCGTTATTGAGATTTCCCTGAGCTGACCGGACAGGTCGCTTCTGAGACCTCTGCAGGGTCGACGATTTTAACGACTTTCATCGTCAGGCGGCTGGCATGTCTTGATCGTGAAAATATTGCCAGAAGTGCAAAAGCCAGGCCCATGCCCAGGAATCCGCAGATGACTCTGAACAAATCGCTCAGGGGGTAGCCCAGGTAAGTGCTGAGAGGCGGTGCCAGAAAAAGACCGGCAAAAAATGCCGCCATCGGAAAACCGAAAACCAGCAGGGCGGCGATGCTGCCTTCGCCCGGGTTAAGATCGAGAACTACCTCGTCACCGGGTTTAATTAAAAAACTGCCTTTGATGGCCTTGATGGCTTTTAACCCGGGCTTTCCGTCGCCGGCCAGCCCCGAGCAGGCGTGACAGCCCTTGCATTCAGCCTTAGGAACAACTTCTACTGTTACTGTAAGTTCTTCTACGGTGGTGACTTTTCCCTGAAGACTCATAAAAATATTCCTGATGTTCGATATATGGATAAATTGGGTGAAAGTATTGTAACCTGTTTATATGAAAAGAAAAACCTTAAAAGTTGTTATTGCTCTCCTGGTTCTGGTTTCTGAACCTGCACTTTTCGGCCAGATGCCTAATTATTTTGGCACTCCGGCCGGCGCGCCAGCCGCTTCAGGGGGCGCGGCAAAATCGCCTTCTTCTACGGCTTCCGGTGATGCAAAAACAACAGCGGCACCCACGGGTGGCGAAAAGACAACCACGGGCGGTGGTGGCAAGCCGGCACAGCCACAGCAAACCACTCAACAGCAGCCGGCCGGACCGGTAGTTCCCAAATACGACCCATACATGGACAATCATTTGAAGGCACCTGACGCCGATCAACCGGTTGGGCTCTTCGGTCTGCCGGTCAAGCAGGTCGAAGACATGCTGAAATTTCAGGGCGCCAAAAACCATTCATATGCCTTTGGCAAATACAGCCGGCTGACGATGTCGGCGTATCTGGTGACCATTTACTTTGATAAACAGCGCAAAGTCGGCGGGTTTCTCATCGAGCCGCGACAGCCATACAAAACTGTGGCGCCCGGGGCGCGTGAATTTTTTCTCGAAACCTTTCTGAAGGGCGCTGACCTGTCGAAGTTCGCCATCAAAATGGCGAGTGACAGGCTCGAGGTAACTTACGCTCCCTGATCTGTTCCAGGGTCTGGATTTGCCGGACTGTCGCTTGTATTCGCCTGCGGCAGCGGAGCGGCCGGAATATGCGAAGGGCGGATACCCATGTAGCTCAGCAGTTCATCGCGGTGTTCCCACATTGTCCAGATCGACATGGTTGCAACCACATAGAGATAGTTTATCTCGTCTGGTCTGATCGCCAGAACCCAGGCAATAGACAGCAGCGGCATGGCGCCGGCGGCGCTCAACGCTCCCGGTTTGCTTGACAGGCCCCAGAAGGCCAGCCAGAAGCCGAGAAGCGAGGCAAAAACCGCCGGTACCGGCAGCAGGGTGATCATGACACCAAAGGTCGGTGCGAGACCGCGACCGCCCTTGAAGCCGAGAAACAGGCTGTTGCAATGCCCGAATACTGTTAAAAATCCGCCAAGACTGACCGGCCACCAGTATTGATAAGGGTTATCGCCGAGAAAATAGATCGCTAGCGGGAAAACCGTGATAAAGCCTTTGAAACCATCGAGCAGGCATATCAGAATGCCGGTCGGGATTCCGAGAGTGTCGAACATTTCGCCGGGCGGGCGGGTGTTGCGACTGCCCGGCTGCAGCAGAGTTTTTCCGGTTTTCAAACGTGCCACGGCTTCGCCGATTGGCAGACTGCCGATCAGAAAACAGGCGGTAAAATAATACAGAAGATGTTGCATTTATTTTTCGGTCAGGCTTTATCGACCATGCTGATGCATTTTTTGGGGCATTTTTCAGCGCACAGGCCGCAACCGACACATTTGTCAGAGATGATCGAATGCTTTTCCTTGGGGGTGCCGCCATTTACGGCAGAGAACTTGCAGACCTTGTGGCAGATGGTGCAGCCAATGCAGGCATCCTGGTCGATCAGGGCAACGCGGCCCTTGAACTGGGGTTTGTCTTCCATGATGATCGTCTTCTGCGGGCATTTCGCGACGCAGGCACCGCAGCCGACACATTTTTCATAGTCGATGTGGGCAAGATTGTTATCAACCTTGATGGCGTCATAGGCACAGACCTTGACGCAGAGGCCGCAGCCGATGCAGCCGACTTTGCAGACTTTGCGGGTATCGGCGCCCCTTTCCACAGAGTTGCATTTGACGTGAACGAATTTTTCTTTGTCGACGAGCTCGATGATCTGCTTCGGGCAGGCGAGAACACAGCGACCACAGGCGGTGCACTTGTCTTCGTCGACGATCGGCAGATGCTGCGGCCCGATTTTTATGGCGTCAAAGGGGCAGGCGGCGACACATGAACCGAGACCCATGCAGCGGTGCGGGCAGAGCCATGGGCCGTTCTGCAGGAGCACGGCAGCCTGGCAGTTCGGAACGCCCATATATTCAAATTTTTTGTATTCGGCGGTATCGAGGCCGTTGCATTTGATGAGAGCTGCTTTGACAACCGGCTTTTTAACTACTTCGCCGGGCTTGCGCAGGCCGAGCAGTTCTTCGATTTTAATGCGGTTCAGAGACGAGATGACCGGGCAGGTGCTTACCGGCACGCCTTTGGTAACGATGGCTTCAGCCATGGCGGCACAGCCGGGAAACCCGCAGCCGCCGCAGTTGGCGCCGGGCAGAAGTTCGAGGGTCTTTTCGATCTGAGGATCGATCTTAACTTCGAATTTAACCGAGGCATAAGAGAGAATGGCTCCGAAAATGAAGCCGAGCACGCCAAGAACGAGAACAGCTGATACGATCTGTGTAAGCATGGGTGAATCCTTTATACCAGGCCGGAAAAGCCCATGAAGGCAGTTGCCAGCAGACCGGCCGTAACGAAGGCAATTGGGGCGCCGCGCATGGCTTCGGGAATTTCTGAAACGTCGAGGCGCTCTCTGATGCCGGCCATTATGATCAGGGCGAAGAAGAAGCCGAGCCCGCCACCGAATGAGTTAACAGCGCTTTCGACAAGGCCGTAGTTCTTTTTGATGTTGAGAAGAGCAACGCCGAGAACCGCGCAGTTGGTGGTGATCAGCGGCAGAAAAACGCCCAGAGACTGATAGAGAGCCGGAGCGGTTTTGCGAATGACCATTTCGACAAACTGAACGAGAGAAGCGATTACCAGAATGAAAGAGATCGTCTGAAGATATTCAAGCTTAAGCGGCACAAGAAGAAAAGCCTGAATGCTCCAGGTGGCGACCCCGGCCATGACCATGACAAAGGTAACCGCAAGGCCCATGCCAACTGCCGAGTCAATCTTGTTAGAAACACCGATGAACGGGCAAAGGCCGAGAATCTGGTTGAGAACGAAGTTTTCAATGAAAATCGCAACGATGAAAATACTGATGATACTGGCACTCATTTGGTGGCTCCTTTCGCTTCCATGAAGCGTTTAAGGGCAATCAGCAGACCGAAAACCACGAAGCCGCCGGGGGCCATGATCATGATCAGAGCCGGGTCGGCCTTGAAGAACGGAATCGGGAAACCATAGAGTTTGCCTTCGCCGAGCAGTTCGCGGAAAAACGCGAGGCAGGAAAGGGCGATAGTGAAGCCGATTCCCATACCTATTGCATCGAGCAGCGAATCTACCGGCCCGTTTTTGCTGGCATAAGCTTCAGCGCGGCCCAGAATGATGCAGTTTACTACAATCAACGGAATGAAGATGCCGAGACTGGAAGAAAGAGCCGGCGAGAAGGCGGCGATCATTTTATCGATAATCGTGACGAAAGTCGCAATGATCATAATATAAACCGGAATGCGGATTTTGCCGGGTACCAGGTTGCGGATCAGCGAGATGAACAGGTTGCTGCCCATCAGAACGAAGGTGGCCGCTATACCCATGCCGAGAGCATTGGTCATCGATGAGGTTACTGCGAGGGTGGGGCAGATACCGAGAGAAATGACAAAAATCGGGTTTTCTTTCCAGATGCCTTTGGTTAGTTCAGTCAGCTTATTCACTGGTTCCCTCCTGTTGTCGAGGTCTGCGAAGCAGTATCTGCCGTGGCTGCTGGCAGGGCCAGATTCTGTGGTGCCGCGGTCAGCTGCGGCTGAACTTTTCTGAACAGGTCGAGCGCTTCGCTGACACCTTTGCAGAAAGCTCTTGAGCTGATGGTCGCGGCGGTAATTCCGTCAACATCGCCACCGTCTTTTTTAACGAGCAGTACCGGAGTAGCCTTTTCGGCAACCAGCTTTTTGAACGGTTCGGAAAAAACCGGGGTTGAAAGCTTGGTACCGAGACCGGGTGTTTCTTTCTGAGAGAGAATTTTATAGCCGTTGATTTTGCCGGTTTTGTCGATGCCGACGACCATTTCGATCGGGCCAGCGTAGCCTTTGGGAGCGACTTTGATCACGACACCGGCGACTTCGCCTTTACTGGTGATGCCGGTCGAGTATGAATAAGTCTGACTGGCGGCAGTGTCTGCGTAATGACTTTCATTGAATTTATCAGCGCCGGGAAGTACTTCGCGGCGGGCGAGTTCTTCGGCCTTCTGCCTGTTTTCGAGAATCAGCGGGGCAGTGACGCTTTCGGTATAAGCGAGCAGAACGCCGGCAACTGCTGCAATCACAAAAAGAAAAAGACCCATGTGCAGCATATCTTTCATGATACGGTCTCCTGAGAACTTGTTCCAAAACGCTTTGGAATCATAAATTTGTCGATGAGAGGCACAAAGGCATTCATGATCAGAATCGAGTAGCAGACGCCTTCGGGGTAGCCACCCTTAAGCCTGATGAGCAGAGTTATGGCACCACAACCGAAGCCGAACAGCAGGTGTCCTTTGTTGGTCATCGGTGAGGTGACCATATCGGTGATCATGAACAGGGCACCAATTATCAGACCGCCGGTGAGCAGGTGAAAGAGGGCGTAGTTAAAGGAGCCGCCAACGATGAAGGCACCGGCGAAAACTGTCGCGGTCATTGCAACTGGGCCGTGCCAGCTGATGTGACCTCGAATGAGCAGATAGATGCCGCCGATTATCAGCGCCAGTTTCGAAGTTTCGCCGAGCGAACCGGAAAAATTGATCCCGAGAAAAAGATCAGAAAAAGTGATCTGCAGTTTCTCCATGACGTAGCTGATCAGATTGCCGCCTTCGGCGGTTATTTTTCCCATCAGCTGGGCGTCGCGGGCGGTTTCTTTGAGCAGACCAAGCGGAGTTGCCGTGGTTACCGCATCGGCAATGCCATAACCCTGACCGGGTTTTAGCCAGGTTGTCATATAAACCGGCCAGCTGGCGAGAAGAACGGCACGAGCAACGTGCGCCGGGTTGAAAATGTTCTGACCGAGCCCGCCATAAGCCTGTTTGCCCAGGGCGATTGCGACAAAGCCGCCAACAAAAGCAACCCATAAAGGCAGAGCGGCCGGAACGCAAAAAGCGAGAAGAATACCGGTTACGACGGCACTGCCATCAGACAGAGTCGAGGGTTTCTGCAGCAGAAATTTCTGAATTAAAAATTCGGCTGCAACTGCCCCGGCGACCGACAGACCAATAACGAGGGCAGCGCGCAGCCCGAAGTTGTGAATGGCCATTACCAGTGCCGGCAGCATGGCGAGGTTTACATCCCACATGACCCTTGAGGCCGAAAGGCCTGACTGGATATGCGGCGAGGTGGTTACCAGGAGTCTTGGAACAGAGGAGGTGGTTGCTGTGGATATTGCGTTCATTCCAGCTTATCCTTTGCTTGCGGCTGATTTTTTGCGCTCAGCCATGACGTTTTTCTTGCCGAGTTTGAAGGTTTGAACCAGGGGCAGGCCGGCCGGACAGGCATAAGCGCAGCAACCGCATTCGATGCAGTCAAGCATGCCGATCTGGTCAACCTTTTCCCATTTTTTATGATCGACGAGCTGTTTCATCTGCTGGGGCAGCAGACCCATCGGGCAGGCTCTGATACAGCTGCCGCAGCGCAGACAGGCAGTCTGAACCGGCACCTTCGCCTGGGTTTCATCCCAGCAGAGAACACCGCTGGTGCCCTTGATGATCGGAACATTAAGGTCAAACAGGGCAAAGCCCATCATCGGCCCGCCCATAATGACTTTTTTAAGTGGTATGTCGGCTTTCAGGCCGCCGGCCATTTCGATGAAATCGCCAACGGGAGTGCCGATGCGAACCCGGTAATTGCCGGGCTTTGCGGCGCAGTTGCCGGCAAGCGTGACAACGCGTTCCATCAGAGGCTTCTGCAGGTTGACGGCGTCAGAAATTGCTGCGGCAGAAGCGACGTTCTGCACAACAACGCCGACATCCATCGGTAATTTCCCTGATGGGATTTCGCGGCCAAGACAGGCGTAGATCAGCTGCTTTTCGCCACCCTGTGGGTATTTGACTTCAAGCGGCTGTACCGAAAGGTTTTTTTCGTTTTTGAACTTTTCGTTGAACAGGGCGATGGCATCGGGTTTGTTCATTTCTATCCCGATGATGCCTTTTTCAGAGTTGAGAACCTTCATAATCAGCTTGAGGCCGTTGATTATACGATCCGGTTCTTCGAGCATGAGCCGATGATCAGCGGTGAGGGCTGGTTCACATTCTACACCATTGAGGATAATGGTATCGATATGCTTTGTTTCTGGCGGTGAAAGCTTGACGTGAGTCGGAAAAGTTGCACCGCCAAGACCAACAACCCCCGACTGCTGAATGCGCTTTTTAATTTCTTCGGCGGGCAGACTGAGGCCGTCCTCTGTTGTATAGGTGGGTTCAGGAACGTCTGGCGAGCGCTCGATGACGATTGCCGGGCTTGGAACCCCAAATGGGTGCATGAAATTACCGGCGCCGATTACAGTACCTGATATTGTGGCGTGCACCGGAGCGGAAACAAAGCCGCCTGGTTCAGCGATACACTGTCCGCAGACAACTTTATCAGTTATCTTCTGGGTTGGTTTTGCGGGTGCACCAATATGCTGAGAAACATGAAGAATGACTTTTGCGGGTATTGGAAGATTGACTATGGTTTTGTCTGCAGTCGCCTTTAAATCGGGCGGATGCAGACCACCGGAAAAACTTTTGGGCTCAAGCATGATGCAACATCTCCTGCGAAACAATGAACTCCAATTTTGAAACGTGCTACACTAACACATTCAGGCTGAGTTTTCAATGTTTCCGGAATGCTGTTTTTATTTTGCCGGTTTGTTTTGAGCGGGTTTTTCGGCAGAAACGGCAGGCTGCGTTTCTTCGACAACTGATTTGTCTTCAAGCATGGCTGTTACATTCTCAGAAACGTCTTCGTTATGGCTATGACGACTGGTTCCGGTGAACTCACGCGTTTCAAGAACGAAGTGGGCGAGCATGCGGTTCATTTCGTCTGCAACCATGCTGAGATGCTTGGTGATTTTGGCCATATCCTGAATAGAATCGCGCTGCGATTTGAGTGATTCGAGAACGCCGTCGACTTCTTTGGTAGTAGTCTTGGTGGTAATCGAGAGGTTCTCGATCGAAAGACTGATTGCTTCGATATTCTTACTCTGTTCGACCGATGATTTACTGATGTCCTGAACCTGAACATTGACGCTTTCTGAAGCCATCCCAATTTCGTCAAGATAGCCGCCGGCCTGATTGATGATTTTAACGCCTTCTTGAACCTTGTCTTTGCCAAGACTCATTTCTTCAACAGCTTTATTGGTCTTGTGCTGAATTTCACCGATAAGGGCGCCGATTTCTTCGGCAGCCTTGGCGCTCTGTTCTGCAAGTTTCTTTACGTTGGCGGCAACAACGACAAAGCCTTTGCCTTGCTCGCCAGCGCGGGCGGCTTCGATTGCGGCATTGAGTGCAAGAAGGTTTGTCTGTCTTGATATCGCCGTGATCGTGAGAACGATTTTTCCGATTTTGCGCGACTGCCCTTTCAGTTCTTCAAGAACTCTCGAAGAGTCACCAACGGCCCTTTCGATTTCTTTGATCGTGGTCGAAGCTTCTCTGACCGCTTCCATGCCCTGGGTTGCCTTGAGACGGTTCTGCACCGACTCTTCATAGGCCCGGTTCGAACGTTTGGCAATCAGTTGCGAATTTGCTGAGATTTCTTCGATGGCGGCGGCAGTAGATTCAAGCGTAGTAGCAGAATCTTTCGAGGCTTTGGTGATGCGCTGGGTATTTCCGAAAATATTCTGAATCGATTCATTCGACTGGAAGGTCAGATTCGAAATGCTGTTGGCCATATGTGACAGGCGGTTGATAACATCCTGAATCTGTAGCAGCAGTCGCTGAATATAACCAATGAAGCGGTTGAACCGTTCTGACACCTCGGTAAGTTCGTCTTTGCCGACGATTGCCAGACGTTTGGTCAGATCACCGCGGCCGCGCGAAATCTCTTCAAGACCCTGAGATACGCCGCGGATCTGCTTAACGACGCCGTTGATAACCACCATGGTAATACCGGTCATAACCACGAGGCCGAAGATAATGAGAAACAGGGAAAAGTTCTGCGCCTTGTTGAGTGCGCCCATCAGGCCCTGCGTGTCAACTACGGTCAGCAATACCCAGTTTGAGTTTTGAATGGGCGCCGCAGCAAGCAGGATGTTTGATTTTTCGGCAAGCAGAAATTCATGAAAACCGCTTTTGTTGGTTACGATACGCTCAGCGTGGTCCTGGAGTTCGGGTTCTTTCGAGTTAAGAAAAATTCGCCTTTGCGGGTCAAGAATGTTTTCGCTGTCTGAATGAGCCAGATAAAAACCATTCTGCGAATATTCACTTGAAATAATCGAGGTTTTACCGCCGACGTTGGCCAGAGCGCCGGGAACGTTTTCGAAGAGGCTTTCAAGATTGATAGCCATTGCAACAGTGCCAATCTTTTTTCTCTGATAGAAAACGGGTTTGAAAAGGTAGATAACCCTTTCTTTGTAATCATCGGAGTTCTGCTGAAAGAAAACCTGACTGCGGAAGATTCCCTCGGCTTCAAGGGTGTCGCGCATTTTGCCATTGATGAATTTTTCGTATGGCGGCTCATCCTTGCTGGGCTCCCGGCCGTTGGTCAGCAGCCGGAAAACCGTCTGATCATCAGCATTGAGAATCGCAATGTCGATGATGTCGTTGGTCTGAAGTTCTTCGCTTTTGGTGAGGAGACCGGCAATGGGGGCCTTAAGAACCTGCCGCCACTGCTCTATCATTTGCGTCTCGTCTGGAGCCTGCTCAAGCCAGGAAAGAAACTGGACCGCAGAATTCAGGCGTGTCAGATAAGAAAGTATCTGTTCATAGCCACGCATGGCAGCATTGATTTTTCCGGCTTCAGAGTTGAGAATCGTCAGAATCTGCAGCGGGATCTGGCTTTTAACTGCGCTTCTGATGCGTTCAGAAGTAAAAAAAGTCATCCCGAGAAGAATCAGAGAAACCAGCACCATTGTAAAAAACAGCCTGGTCTTGATTTTTAGATTACTGAAGAATTCCACTCTGCAAATCCTTTATTTTGCCGGAATAACGAGCGTCTGACCGGTTTTGATAACCTGTTTCGCTGAGAGCTTGTTGACTTTAGCGATTGCTGCGGCTGAAACTCCGTGTTTGGCTGCAATGCCAGAAAGAGTGTCACCGGATTTAACCTTGTAGGTGCGGGTTTTGCCCTTGCCTGATGTTTTTGCCGCAGCCTGAGTTTTGCGCAAAGCCGCTTTGCGTGCTCTTTCAGCCGCCGCGGTTTTGATAAAGTCCAGATAGCCGGTGTCGTAGCCTTCTTCAATGTGACCAAGAAGAAAGTCGCGGACGCCGAAGTAAAGGCCCTGGGCAAGTCTGGTTCTGGCTGTATAATTCTTGAGAATTTCGGCATCATTAAAGTTTGAAACATAGCCGAATTCGACCAGAATCGACGGCATGGCCATCGAGTGCAGAACTTTGAAGCCGGCGCGTTTGACACCGCGTGAGGTCAGTTCGACGACCGAAGCGACGAGCTGTGCTTCGACTTTCTCTGCCAGCTGTCGGCTCTTGTTCATGGTTATTGCCTGTTTTTCTATTATTTCGCGTTTGCTTATAACCGGGGTGGAATTGTTCATGTTGCCGGCAAAGTCGACCTGGTTTTCAGTTTCGGCAACCAGGCGCTCTGCTTCGCCAACTGCGCCTTTAGGCGATTCATAATAAACTTCTGCGCCTCTGATGATTTTTTTCGAATTGTAGTTGACATGCAGGCTGATAAAAGCATCGGCACCCAGACGCTCGGCGATTTCGCGGCGGCGTTCGAGAGGAATGATATAATCACCGTCACGGGTAAGAATTGCCTTGAAGCGTGGGTCGCGGTCAAAATAGGCTTTAACAAGCTTACCCATGGTCATGACGTAATTCTTTTCGATTATGCCGTTGTGCCGGGTACCTGGGTCTTCACCGCCGTGACCGGGGTCGATGACGACGATTCTGACATTGCCGGCCTTGAGGCGGTTAACTTCAAAAAGTTCGGCATTGCGCTTCTGCATCAGAGTTGCCTGCGGTTCGCGCAGGAAAATGACAATACGGTCACCCTTTCGGTCATTCTTGGCCAGAACGAAGGTTTTGGCTTCGACACCCTGGGGAACCCTGAAGAAAACGCGTGCGGATTTATCATCGTTCTGCTGGACAGTCAGAACTTCAAGAAATGGATTCTGGAGAGGATATCTCTGACGACCAGGCCTGAATGCACATTCTGAAATATCAAAATAAAGAGTGCCGTCACGCAGCATCGACACATCTGAAACTCGCGGAGGAGCGCTGATGTCGAGAACAACCTGAGCTTCTTCAGGACTCTGCCAGAATCTGATATCGGTGATTCTTGCTTCTTCTGCAAAAAGACTGGTAAGACAGATCAGAGCAAATGCCAGAACAAGAACGGCGCGTGTAATAATTGTTTTTTGCACAGTTTTCCAATGCCTTCAGGTGAATAGTTTTGTTTCCGCAAAGATTATATCAGGTTTAACCAAATGATAAAAGCCGCCGTAAAAAAAACTTTTCAGAAAGAACAGGATTTGCCAAGGGCTGCGTTCAGACGGCACAAATAGTCTTTGCGGCAGATTTCTATTGCACCGAGGCTTGCGGTATGTGGTGAAATTACCTGTGAATCAAAGAGTTCGAACCCCTGCTTTTTAAGATGCTCGATCAGGAAGGCCAGCGCCATGGTCGATGCATTGCTGACCGTATGAAACATCGATTCTCCTGCAAAAAAGCCGCCAATTGCGACACCATATATTCCACCGGCCAACTGTTCACCAAGCCAGACTTCTGCACTGTGTGCATAACCCATTTTATGCAGCCGGGTGTATGCAGCTATAAATTCGGGGCTGATCCAGGTGGTCTCTCGCCCGGGAGCCGGAGCGGCGCATTCTTCCATGACCCGGGTGAAGCATTTGTCGAGACTGAAACAGAATCTGCCGCTGCGAAAAAGCCTCTGCATTCTCGTCGAAAGCCTGAAGTCTGCAATTTCAAAAATGGCTCGCGGATCCGGGCTCCACCAAGAAATCGGTCGTACCGTCCAGGGGAAAATGCCGCTGCGGTAGGCCTTTAACAGAGTTTCCGGCCGCAGGTCGCCACCTACTGCCAGCAGGCCATCATCATCGGCATTTTCTGGGTCTGGAAAAACGACTTCGTACATGCGGGGGATTTTAACACAGTTTTTCTCAAAAGAAAAACAGGGCCCCCGTTTTACGGGAACCCTGTTCTGGTTTTGCAGGAAAGTGCGTCAGTTGCCTCTGTGCAGGTCTTCGAACTTGTAGACGTCGTTGATCTGCATCTTCAGCTGGTCTACGGTCGAGCTGTTGAATTCATTCAGCATGCTGCTGATATCACTGAGCGCGCCACGGTCATAGTCGACTTCACGTCTGACTTTTTTCATGACTGTCTTCGACAAAGCTTCATAGCGTTCCGCTCTGATTTCCGGGTCAGATTCATTTTCGAGTTCGGCAATGTATCTGACGAGAGATTTAACGTTCTTTTCTTTACCGAGGCTGAGCCAGTAAATCACGTTGCGATTGAACTGAGGAGTGGTCAGGTCGCCCGGGCTGCTGTAGAAGTTATCCTGGTAGAACGGTTCGCCAACGCAGGCTACGCGGCCGAATCCAAGGTCTTCTGCTGCAGCGATCGGGATCGGCAGCAGCGGTGTGTGGCTGGCGTAAATGTAACCATCACCCATGGCATCTGATTCTGTGTTGTAAGAATCTTCGTCGCCGGTGGCCAGCAGGAAGAGATTTTTGGAGCCTTTAAGGCCTTTGTTCTGCGAATCGATCAGGGTGCAGGCACTTCTGATGAGCAGCTTTTTAACATCTTTACCGGTGACCGCTTCGGTCGGGAAAACGTCGATGAAAGCGCGCCACGGCGGCCCGATGTTGTCGGTCGGGTCACAGGCCTGGTCGTCATTAAAGCGAATTTTGCTGCCGACACCCTTGAGAATCGAGTTCAGCATGTCGGGATTCGACAGGTTGCGGTAGTCTGACTGGGCAAACATCATCAGTGAACCACCACCAGAAACAAATTTTTTCAGGGCGGTAACTTCTTCTGATTTGAAATCTACGGTCGGGTGGGGGAAGAGGATTACAAAAGCGTCTTTGATGCTATCAAAAGTGATCGCTTTTGAAATGCTGCGCATCTGGAAACCATAATTCTGGAAGAGGTCCATTTTCATGCCGGCGAAACGGCCGGTGAAATAATCCTTGTTGCCGTGGGCACAATCGACCAGAAGGATTTTGGCCATGATTTCGATGTTGATAGATGCGGTATCGATAATGGTTTTGCCCTGCTTCAGGACGGCAATTATTTCTACCGGGCCGATCCAGTCGATCTGGGTCGGAAGAATCGCTTCGAGGGCAGAGCCAGCCGGGATACTGTCGAAGGCAACCTTGTCGATAAGGTTCGATTCATCCATGGCTGAATGATAAACTTCGAGAGTAAGGGCTTTCGACGGGGCTTCAGCGGGGTTCTGCACCGGAACCAGAATCTTGAAGGGGTGCTTCATATAGAGCCGGTCATAATTAGTGGTAACCTTGCTGATTTTGGGAAGCGGGTCGCCATTACCAGCCGGAGTATCTATAGTTCCTTCAAAGGTGATGAGCTTTTCGGGTTCGCGGGGGTCTTTTGAAACAGCCTGGAACTTGTAGGTAGTCGAAGGAGTGAGGCCGGTCAGCGTGACGGTATGAATCTTTGCACCATGAACTGATTCTTTAGTCTGGCTGAGCGAGCTGGTGCCATAACTGACCATGGTGGTTGCCGGGCGGTTGGTTTCCCACTGGAGGGTGGCTGAATTGGCGGTGAGAGAAATAACTTTTGGCTTCGAAGCAAATTCGAGAGGGCTGTTATTGGTTATGAAAGTAAGGGTTTTGCCGTCGGTATAGCTTTCGACGGTTCCGTCATTGTCGGTTCTGAAAACCTTCATTTTGTAGTAGTCATAGATGTCGAGAACAGTCTGGGTCGGGTGACCGAAGGAATTGCCCTTGCCGGCGCTGATTACACCGTATTCGGGCTGGACGATATCCATGAATGCGTGCATTGAAGAGGTTTTGCTGCCATGATGACCAGATTTGAGAACAGTGCTGGCAAGTTTTTTGCCGTGCATGCTGATCATGTCGGTTTCAGATTTTTTCTCGGCGTCACCGGTGAACAGATAGCTGATACTGCCGGCTGTAGCTTTGATAACGATTGAAAGTTCGTTCGGGTTGGTCTTGAGGGTATCGGAAGGGGGAACTTCATCACGATTGACGTCACAGTTGAGAACTTCTGCCTTGATACCTTTGCCCCAGTCGAGCATTTCGCCAAGTTTAGCCTTGCGGTAGGGGATTTTCTTGTCAAGAATCAGGGTGCGAAGCTGGGCATAGATAAGGGCATCGTTGCCACCCTTGGTTGTTTCGCCTTCTGATGAGATTTCAGAGTCATTTGAATAAACGAATTCACCGAATTCAAAATCTTTTACCAGGTCGATAAAGCCGCCAAAATGGTCACGGTGCGGGTGGGTAATGATGGCCTGGTCGATTCTCTTGATCCCTTCCTTTTTCAGGTAGGGAATGATGTATCTGATGGCGGCATTGCGATTGTCATCGCCGGCATCGATCATTACAGTCTTCTCAGCAGAGCGGATCAGAAGACAGTCGCCCTGATGTACATCCAGGAAGGTAACTCTCAGGAGGGGCGCTTCGTTTGCGAATGCGGCCGAAACCAGCATCACTGCAAGGATCAGCAGCAGTCCCATCCGCGCGATTCTTTGATTCATACTCTTATACTCCTTATAACGCGCCTGAATTACAGGAATGATAGCAAACCTGTCATACGTTTAATAAATTCTACTGACAAAACAAGAAGGTGTCAATGGCAGGCAAAAATAAAAAAAACTGCTGTGTACACGATTCTTGAAGAGCTTCTACAAAGATGCCTGTAAAAAATCCCGGTCAGATTTTGTCTGCCCGGGATCTTTTATTTTCAATCCTGAAAAGTTAATTTATCCGCATTTGGAAAAACCACAATATTTGCAGATAACACAACCGCCATCGTGTTCAAGACCTTCACCGCATTCGGGGCAGACTGCACCTGGCTCGGGGTTGTCGAGAAGCAGATCTTTTTTCCCTGAGGGGCGGCTTTCAGCCTGAGGTGCCGCATTTTTGGCAAAGGTGTCTTTGGCGCTGAGGTGATATTGCTCGATTGCCTTGCCGATCGCATCGGGGCAGGAAAGAACTTTGATGCCGCCGGACATTGCGCCTTTCTTCAGGGTTGACATGCATCTGATGCCCTTGAGCTGATCGATGATTTCCTGAACGTCGATGCCGGCGCGCAGGGCCATCGATACAAGTCTGGCCGCAGCCTCTGACTGCGATGGACAGCCGCCGTTGCGGCCAAGACTGGTGAATACTTCACAGATGCCTCTTTCGTCGCTGTTAACTGTTACATAAAGATTGCCGCAGCCGATTTTTACGCGTTCAGTGACGCCTACGGTGCGTTCTGGCCGTGCCCTCGGAGTTACCCTTGGTGCTTCAGCGGCAGCCGTTGATTTGCCCTTCTGGCCTTTGCCGACATTGAGTACCTGTTCCTCGCGTGAACCGTCGCGGTAAACGGTGACGCCTTTGCAGTTGAGAGTATGAGCAAGCTTGAAAACCGTTTCGACGTCCTTTTTAGTGGCTTCGAAGGGGAAATTGACCGTTTTGCTGACCGCGTTGTCGGTATGCTTCTGAAAAGCCGCCTGCATGCGTATATGCCATTCAGGCGAAATATTGTGGCTGGTGACGAAAACTCTGGCCACATCTTCGGGAATCTGTGAAAAACCCTTGAGATTTCCGTGGTGCGCGATTTTTTCCATCAGATCTTCAGAATAGAAGCCGCGTTCACGGGCTACTCTGATAAAATCATTGTGCACTTCAAGCAGCTTCTCATTATCCATGACATGCTTTTCGTAAGCAATCGCGAAAAGGGGCTCAACGCCGCTTGAGCAGCCGGAAATCAAACTGATTGTACCGGTCGGGGCAATGGTGGTAACTGTCGCATTGCGCATCGGCGGCATTTTTTTCTCTGAAAAAATCGACCGGTCATAATTGGGGAAGGGGCCGCGCTCTTTGGCAAGCTCCTGAGAAGCTGACCATGATTCGCGTTTGATGAAGCCCATGACAGAATCAGCAAGTTCAAGAGCCTTTTCCGAATCATAGGGCAGATTCATCTTGATAAGCATATCGGCCCAGCCCATTACTCCCAGACCTATCTTGCGATTGGCTTTCGTCGTTTTGTCTATTTCAGGGATCGGGTAGCGGTTCTGATCGATGACATTGTCGAGAAAACGCACCGTCAGATGTACGATTTCGCGCAGGCGGTTGAAATCAACTTCGGTTTTGTTCTCTTTGTTAGTGACAAAACGCGCCAGATTGATCGAGCCCAGGTTGCACGATTCATAGGGTAAAAGTGGCTGCTCACCGCATGGATTGGTGGATTCAATAGCGCCAACCGCCGGGGTGGGCTGATAACGATTGATACGATCGATGAAAACGATGCCTGGTTCACCATTGCGCCATGCACGCTCAACGATCATGTGAAAAACCTTGCTGGCTTTGAGCGAGTGCACGACTTCTTTTGACCGCGGATTGATGAGGTTATATTCGCCGTCCCGTTCCAGTGCTTCCATGAAAACGTCGGTTATGGCGATCGAAATATTGAAATTGGTAAGTTCGTCGTTCTTTTCTTTGCAGGTAATGAAATCAAGAATATCCGGGTGGTCGACCCGCAGAATTCCCATGTTGGCACCGCGTCTGGTGCCGCCCTGCTTTATGGTTTCTGTGGCGACGTTGAAAACCTTCATGAAGGAAATCGGCCCTGAGCTGACACCGCTCGTTGATGATACCAGGTCGTTTGCCGGGCGCAGACGCGAGAAACTGAAGCCGGTGCCACCGCCTGATTTGTGAATCAACGCGGCATTCTTGACCGCATCAAAAATGCCTTCCATTGAATCTTCGACCGGCAGAACGAAACAGGCAGAAAGCTGCCCAAGTTCTTTGCCGGCATTCATCAGGGTCGGGCTGTTCGGCAGAAAATCAAGGTCGGTCATGATCCGGTAAAATTCATTTTCAAGCTGTTCAACCGTATATCTGCTGTTGTGATAATTGTTTTCGGCAGAGGCAATGGCATGGGCAACACGCCTGAACAGTTCTTCAATGGTTTCGGTAGGCTTTCCGTCGGGGCCTCTTGTCAGATAGCGCTTTGCCAGAACTTTCTGAGCGTTCGGAGAAAAACGGTGCGAAATAGTGGTAGTTGGATTCATTACGGCATCCTTATTTTTGTTGATGTTTTTTTTATGTAAGGCTGAAACGCTTTTCAGCTGTGCATGCAGAATCAGATATTCATGGCCGAGGTAAAAAAGTCATCGATTTTTTCGGACTCGACCTTATGAAGCATGGTTTTGCCAAGAGAAACTGGCAGGATAAACTGGTACCCCGTCTGACTTTTTTTCTTATCCTGAGCAAGATTATTTAAAATTTCTTTTTTTTCAAGTTCATTCGGAATTTTTGTCGGAAGATTGAATTCGGTCAAAATTGCCCTGAGAGCTTCAGAATAATCTTCTTCAAGAATTCCGCTGGAGGTGGCGGCTTTGATGGCCATCAGCATGCCAAGCCCGACGGCTTCGCCATGATGCAGTCTGATAAAGTTACCAGCTCCCTCGAGTGCATGCCCGAAGGTGTGCCCGAAGTTAAGATGGTTGCGGATACTCGTATCGAGCTCGTCATTCGCCACAAAAGATTTTTTAATGTGAATTGAGCGCCTGATAAGGCGCTGCATCAAGGGCAACTGCTTTGACTTTATCTCGCTCATGTGTTTGAAAATGAAGCGGAAATAAGCAGAATCAGCTATTGCACCGTGCTTCACCGCTTCTACCAGGCCGTATGACAGCTGATTGAGCGGCAGGGTGCGCAGAACGGCAACATCGATTGCGGTAAGCAGCGGCTGATAGAAGGTGCCCGCAAGATTTTTGCCCTGTTCGAGGTTGACGCCGTTTTTGCCGCCGATACTGGCATCGACCATCGCGAGAAGCGAGGTGGGAACAAGAACCAGCGGCAGTCCGCGTTTGTAGATCGATGCGACATAACCCGTCAGGTCGCAGACAACGCCGCCGCCCAGGCCGATCAACGGGCAGTCGCGGTCCATGCCGCTGGCACTGAGGCTCTTGATAATGTCGAGTGCAGTCTCGAAAGTTTTGAATTTTTCGCCGTCAGGCACGATGATCTCGTGCACGGAAAAACCGCGTGAACGCAGTTCTGAAGCCAGTGGTGGCAGATACCATCTGGCGATGGTTTCATTGGTAATAATGGCGCAGTGGCGGGCGACTCTGAAGCGCAGCAGTCTTGAAACGGTTTCTTTGACGATATCGTTGCCGAGAATTATTTCGTTGGTGCTGTGGCGCTTGAAGACGAGTCGTTGGGTTTCCATTCAGTTGCCTGCCTTTGTTCCGAACAGTTCGATTGCGTTATGATTGAGAATTTCTGCCATTGCCGTGCTCGAAAGCCGTCTGACCTTCGCCATCTGTTCAAGAGTAGAAGTCAGATAGGCCGGTTCGTTGCGCTTGCCTCTTTTAAACTGCGGCGCAAGATAGGGGCAGTCAGTTTCAAGGTGAATACGGTTTGCCGGCAGAAACCCGAATACTTCGCGGGTAAGGTCTGATTTGGGAAAGGTCAGGGCGCCGCCGATCGAAAAATGAAAGTCCATTTCGACTGCCCGTCTGGCAATGTCGAGATCGCCGGAGAAACAGTGCAACAAAACCTTGGCCGGCGCCGGCAGCCCGGCGATGGCCTCGAAAAATTCGTCATAGGCTTCCCTGACATGAATGATTGCAGGCATCTGCAGTTCAGCCGCCAGTTGCCAGAGTTCTTTGAAAACCTTGATCTGCACATCGCGCGGCGAAAAATCGTAATGAAAATCGATGCCGATTTCACCGATGCCGAGAACCCCTGGCGCACTGGCCAGAGACTTCAGCTCAGCAACTGAGTTTTCGTTGAACGAAGAGGCCTCGTGCGGGTGAATGCCGATCAGGGCAAGGCAGCCGGGGTATTTTGCGGCAATCTCGACGGCCCGGCGTGAATCGGCGAGGGTGGTGCCGGCATTGACGATGCGGGTAACGCCGGCGCTTTTCGCGCGCTTAACCACGTCGGGCAGATCGTCTGCAAATTTTTCATCCTGCAGATGGGCGTGAACGTCGATAAGCCTGAAGTCAGACATTATTTTACTCTGATACCGGTTTTGGCAGGCTTGTCAGGGCTGACAAGTGCGAGTCCGCCGTCTTCGGTGGCGGCTGCGAGAATCATGCCGTGCGAAAGAATGCCTCTGATCTTGGCCGGTTTAAGGTTTTTGACCATTACCACCTGTCTGCCAGGCAGTTCTTCGGGTTTATAGAACGCGGCAATGCCTGCTACCAGGGTGCGGGTTTCTTCGCCGATATTAACAGTAAGCTTGAGAAGCTTGTCGGCATTCTCTACCTTTTCAGCGGTTTCGATACGGGCGATGCAGAGTTCAGTCTTTAAAAAGTCGTCAAAGCTGACCAGGCCGTCTTCGGCGCTGATGACAGCAGCTTTTTCTTCAGTTTTTGCAGCTTTGGCCGGTTTTTCGGCTTTAGGAGACGCTTCGCCCTTTGCGCCCTTCTTGAGGTTCTGAATGCGTTCGGTTTCGAGGCGCGGAAACATCGGCGCCGGTTCTGTGCATCTGGTGCCATCGGCAAGCTGACCCCAGGCCAGGTTGTTGATACTGACCTTCTGACCGGCGCAGCCGATCTGTCGCAGAAATTCGGGGGCAAGGTGCGGCATGAATGGTTCGACAAGGTGTGAAACAAAGCGAATGCTCTCGCCAATCGTGTAGAAAACTTCATCGAGAACGGCCCAGTTCTGTTCTTTCGCAAGTTTCCAGGGGGCGGTTTCGTCGACATACTTGTTCAGGCGCTGAATGAGATCCCAGATGCGCTTGAGCGCGTCGTGATAAAGGAAGTTTTCCATGGCGTTGATATAGTCGGTTTTTATGGCAGCGGCCATTTCGGCGATTTCTTTGGTCTGCGGCAGAGTGGGGGGTGTTTTGTGGAACTGCCCGTCGCGGTTCTTGATCAGCATCGGCAGCATGCGCTGGCAGAGGTTGCCATAGTCGTTGGCGAGGTCGGCATTATAGCGGAGAATGAAGTTTTCTTCGGTGTAGGTTGCATCCATGCCGAATACCATTTCGCGGAAAAGATAGAATCTGAAAGGATCGAGACCATAGCGGGCAACCAGTTCGCGCGGGTTGATGATATTGCCGACCGATTTCGACATTTTACCCTCACCGGTAACCCACCAGCCGTGCGCGAAAATGCATTCGGGCAGACTGAGGCCGAGAGCCATCAGCATGGTGCTCCAGTAGACGGCATGGGTCGTGAGAATGTCTTTGCCGATCAGATGGCACGAAGCCGGCCAGATGCGGTTGAATTTTTCCATGTCGAACGGGTAGCCGACGGCTGAAATATAGTTGGTAAGCGCATCGAACCAGACGTAGGTGACGTAGTCAGGAGCAAACGGCAGTTCGATACCCCATGAAAGTCTTGCTTTGGGGCGGCTGATGCAGAGGTCTCCGAGCGGCTGACGCAGAAAGCCGAGAACTTCGTTGCGGCGGTTTTCGGGTCTGATAAAACCGGGGTGATTGTTGATATGGTCGATCAGCTGCTGCTGATATTTCGACATTTTGAAGAAATAGTTCTTTTCAGAAATTTCCTGGACAGCGCGTTTGCAGTCGGGGCAGACTTTTTCGGGCACTTCTTTTTCTGTCCAGAAGCGTTCGCAGGGGGTACAATACCAGCCGCTGTATTCGGCTTCATAAATGTCGCCTTTTTTCCAGAGTTCGTTGAGCGCGTGGCAGACGACCTTTTTGTGCCGGTCTTCGGTGGTTCTGATAAAGTCATCGTAAGTGATGTCAAGCAGAGTCCAGAGAGATTTGAACTTTTCTACAAGATGGTCGGTGTGCTCGATCGGCGAGAGACCCTTGGCCTTTGCCGCCTGTTCAACCTTCTGACCGTGCTCGTCGGAGCCGGTGAGAAAATGCACATTGCGGCCCATCGAGCGCTGGTAACGGCTGGCGATATCGGCGGCAAGCGTAGAAAAGGCGTGGCCGATGTGAAGTTCGTCGTTGGCATAGTAGAGTGGGGTGGTGATATAGAAGGATTTTTCTGCTGACATGGCGACCTCGATATTGATTTAAACTGCCTGACTGCTTTTGTCGGTTCGATGAATGACCGCCCGGTTGCCGCCGGCATCTTTGGCCTGGCTGCACGCCTGAACGGCTGCTTTCATAAGGTTTCTTACATCAGTTACGGTTTCGGGGTAACTTGCAACCCCGGCTGAAACGGTGATGCTTATTCTGCGGTTGTCAAATTCGAGCGATTCTTTTTCAAGGGCTTCTTTGATACGCCCTGTCAGATAAATGCCGCCGGCCAGGTCGGTGTTCGGCAGCAAAACAAAGAATCTTTCCTGCATCGACGAGCCTGTGTCGGTATCGCGCAGGGTTCTGGCGATAACCTTGCCGCAGACCCCGTTCAACTGGGTTGCGAATTCGGCATTGGTGTCGCCGACAATCTTTTTGAAATTGTCGATGTCGAGCACAATCAGGCTTAAGGTCTGGGCATATCTGACAGCCCGGGCTGATTCTTCGGCAAAATAGCCCCGCCAGACGTTGTGAGCAGCCAGACCAGTGTGTTCATCGACGAATAGATTCGCATACATCCGGTTGCGCTCGATCACCAGAGTGGCAAGCATGCAGAGATCTTTGACGTAGGGCAGATCTTCGTTGCGAAAAACCGGCGGAACAATGCGGTTGATAAGATTCATGACTCCGAGAACGATGCCGTCTGAGCTGACAATCGGGGCACACAAAAGGCTGGCAACCTTTTCATCCTTGTTGCGGAATTCGCTGAACTGCTTGAAGCGCGGGTCTTTAAAGCCCTTGTTGGCAATCAGCGGCAGACCATCTTTGATGACCTGACCCGCCAGCCCTTCGTGCGGTTTGAGGCGGATCGACGGGTATTCTTCTTCGGCGAGATCGTCTAGCAGACTCTTCTCAACGCCTCTGACACAGGCAACCGTCATCTCATGCTTTTCGCGGTTGATCAGCAGAATCGAAGCCCACTGTACGTTCATTGCCGTGACTGCTTCGTCGAGAATGGCCTTGAGATTGCTCTGAAAGTCGAACGTGGTGTTCAGAGTCTGAGCCACTTTAAGCAGGGAACGGGTCGACGCCAGCTGCTGCTCGCTCTGACTGATCTGCAGCTGATTTTTTTCCTGTTCTTTTTCCTGATGGAACTGCTTTTTGCCGATTGTGACAATTTCCTGGTTCCATTCGCCGAATACCCGGTTCAATTCAAATGATATTTCGGTTATTTCATCCTGACCAGTGTCGCTGACAGTTGCGGCTGATTTTTTCGTCTGAAAGTTCTGAAGTGAATGCAGCACCATGTCGATCGGGCCGACAATCGAAGCGCCGACAAGAAACGAGGTGATAACGGCATTGATAATGGCGATGGCGCCGATAAAAAATGCTGTCGCCTGACTTATCGCAGTGCCGGAGTAGCTGACATAGACAAAAATGACCACCGGAAACAGGGCGACCAGAAAATAGGTCGCCAGCAGGCGGACTTTGATTGAAAAGTTACGAAAAATATTCAAACAGTGTACCCCGTTAAATTGACTTGGATTCTATGGTATTGTCGCCCGGGAAGTCAACAGCCAATATCAACCCCGGTTTCTACCGGTGAGAAGCTTCTGGTAAACGCTTTCCATGACCCGCCCGAAGCGGGGCAGCGAAAAGTTGGCCTCGACACTCTGCCTGGCTGATTGCCCAAGACGGCGGCACAAAATTGGGCTGGTGATGAGCTTTTCAAGAGCTGCTGCAGTTGCGCCGGCATTTCTCGGCTCAACTATAAAACCCTGTTCTTCGTGATGAACAATTTCTGGAATGACTCCAACCGAGGTGCCGACGACCGGTTTCCCTGATGCCATGAATTCAAGGGCGGCTCTCGAGTTTGCTTCTGAGCCCACCGAGGTGATCAGACCGATATCAAGCGCCGCAAGTACGTCTGGCAGATCTTTGCGCAGGCCCAGGCATACCAGGCGGTCAGCGACACCGTTTTCTGCCGCGAGCTGTCTGAGCCAGGCAAAGGTCCTTTCATTCTCATAGCCGGCCGCAATCAGCTTGAATTTAACCGGAAGTTCCCTGAGGGCCGCAATCGCACCAATCGCGTATTCATGTCCCTTGACCGGATCAAGCCTGGCCAGCAGGCCGATGAGAAGCTCAGATTTATCTGCGCCGATTTCATTGCGGAATTCACTGGTGGCAGCGCGTGATGGATTGAACAGGTCAGTGTCGACGCCACCGTAGACAACGCTGACCTTTTCCGGGGCATAGTCGAGAATCTGCTGGCACAGCTTCTTGTGCAGCATCGAACCGACAACGATGTGGTCGGTCCAGACATGGTGGACATACCGATTGATAAAATGCCCCTTGGGCGGGTCGATGTCGGTTCTGATGCGCGCAACAACCGCCTCAGGCACCACCTTCTTCGCGATCATTCCTGCCATCCAGGCACCTTCATTGATGTGCGACGAGATGATGTCGGGTTTGAAGTTTTTGAAGATGGTTTTCATGCGCTTGATGGCATGAACGTAAAGCAGCGGATTGCGGTGGTTGAGCCTGATAGTATCATCACAGGGAATACCGAGCTGCTGAGCTCTGAACATTGGCTTACCGGGCTCAGTGAGAAGCAGAACCTCGTGCCCGAGGTTCATCAATTCTTTCGTGACTAAAATGCAGTAATTCGAAGCGCCGCTCCAGTTTGGCGAATTGAGAATCTGAATAATGCGCACTATTTTCTGCTCCTCAGTTCGAGAAATCTGGCATAGCTGAAAATATTCTGAAAGGCATCACCAGCGGCAGCCACGAACCCCTGCCAGCCATCTCTGAAGCCCTGTTTGAGCAGATAACGGCGCAGAAAACGAAAATAAGGTCTGAAGAAAAGGTGCCGGAGAGTATTGAAGAAGCCGGCAGAAAGACCTGAATTATGCCAGAATTCAGCCTGAAAACCGGTGTAAAAAATCATTTTACGCAGATAGTCGGCGATTTCGGGGTAGGGGTGGTGTTCGAATGCCTGTTTAAGTTGACCGGTCGAACCATCTACTTTAAGCATCTCATGCACGTGCTGATTTGCAAAAGCGGCGTGCCCACGCTTGAAAAGGCGCAGCTGCGTGTCGGGATACTGACTTCCGTGCGCCAGCCAGCGGCCGAAAAAGATGTTTTTGCGCGGCAGTTTGTAAGCAGAGTGTTTTGCATCGCTGCTGATCACAGCTTTTATTTCTTCGACAAGCGCCGGGGTGATGATCTCATCCGGGTCGAGATAGAAGATCCAGTCGGTTTTCAGCTGTTCAAAACCAAAGCTTTTGTTGATATTGAGATTTTTATTGTTCGGCCGGTCAAAAAGCCGGGCTTTTTCGAAGCCTCTGACAATTTCTGCAGTTTTGTCGGTCGATTCGCAGTTAACGACTACAATATCGTCTGCGAATGAAGATGATTTTAAAGCATTGGCAATCTGGCGCTCCTCGTTGTGTGCTATCATTGAGATTCCAATGGTTGGCATGCCGGGGTTCCTTTTCTTTTGATTTCTGGCGAATTATCGCAGAAGCTGAATCACTTTTCAAGACTTATTGTTCCCCCTCTGTGTATAAAATCACATGGAAAATTTCTATTTTCCGGCTTGAAGCCTTCACTGATGACTCTGTGAGAGATATTCAACAGGTTGCCGTGCCGGTCTGAAAAACTTGTGGTTGTGCACGTCAGATCGCCGGCCGAAACGGGTGACGGGGTCGACCGGGCGGTGCCTTGACTTTTCTATCGCGGGCATTGTCAGATGTGCGTTTTAGAAATCTTTTTTGTTGATGATTTGCTCTTGTTAAAAATGTAAAAATTGTGTATTAAATCGAAAAAATCTGGAACCCGAACGCATTTTTTCAGTCTATTTCAGCAAATAAAAGAGCTACCACCATCACGAATGCTTCAGGAGGTAAACTGAGCATGATCGAAATGACGAATATCACGAAGTTTTATGATAATTTCAGGGCACTGAACAATATCAACCTTAAGGTAGAGAAGGGCGAAATCATTGGTCTGCTCGGCCCGAACGGTGCCGGCAAGACTACCGCCATGCGTATTCTTACCTGTTTTATTCCTGCCACCTCCGGCAGCGCTTCGGTTGCGGGCTATGATGTTTTTGAAGATTCACTAGAAGTCAGGCGCCGACTTGGCTACCTGCCGGAAACACCGCCTCTCTACCCCGAAATGACGGTCGGCTCATACCTGAATTTTATCGGTGAACTCCGCGAACTTTCTGCCGGCAAACGCCGCGAACGCATAAATTATGTTGCTGAAAGAATCGGTCTGACTGAGTGTCTGACCCGCGTGATCGGCACTCTGTCAAAAGGCTATCGCCAGAGAGTCGGGCTGGCGCAGGCACTGCTGCACAATCCTGAAGTGCTGATTCTCGATGAACCGACGGTTGGTCTCGACCCAAGCCAGATCATCGAGATTCGCGGTCTGGTAAAAGATCTTGCCCGTGATCACACAATCATTCTCTCAACTCACATTCTCACCGAGGTCAGCATGACCTGTGGCCGGGTTGTAATCATCAATGAGGGCGAGATCGTCGCCGTCGATTCGGTTGCCAATCTCGAAAGAGCTGTCTCAGGCAAGCCGGCCTGGAATATCTGCATCAGACCCGCAGCCGGCAAAGACTGGCGTCAGTTGGTCGAAATGCATACCGGAGCTGGTATTTCAGATCTGGTTGAGATGCCAGAAACGCTTCACTTCAAACTCAATCTTGAAAAAGCAGAAGACTTTGATGACCTTTTCCGAAATCTGACCGGGGCTGGCCATGTTCTGCGAGAAATAACTCCGGTTAAAGCCACCCTCGAAGACGTTTTTCTCAAGCTCACCAGTGCCGAGGAAAGGAAAGAAGCCGCATGAAAATTTTTGCGATAATGAAAAAAGAGCTGCAGTCTTTTTTCTATTCACCGGTTGCCTATATAGTTTTTGCCTCATTTCTGATGATCGTTGGTTACCTGTTCTGGGTAATTCTGATTTCGAGCCGCATGGCGTCGCTTGAACCGATGCTCTACAATGCCGCTTTCATTCTGCTGCTGGCGTCACCGGTTTTGACCATGCGTCTGGTCAGCGAAGAAAAGAAGAGCCGCACGATCGAACTGCTGCTGACTTCGCCGATTTCGCCCGCTGAAATCATCACCGGCAAGTTTCTTGCCTGCTTCACTCTCTATCTCGTATTGATCCTTTTGACGGTCCAGTATCCCCTGGTTTTGTCAGCCTATTCGACTGAATTCGATATGGGGCCGGTTTACAGCGGTTATATCGGCCTGATTCTGCTTGGCGCCGCATTTATCTCGATGGGCCTGTTTGCCAGCACTCTCACCGAAAACCAGATCATTGCCGCAATGGTCAGTTTCGGCGGTCTGGTGCTCTTCTGGATTTTCGGCTGGGCCAAACACGCTTTCGACAACGCTTTTGGCGAAATCCTCGGCAACCTGTCGATTTTCGATCGCTACGCCGAATTTCTGCGCGGCATCGTCGATTCGGGCAACGTCATTTTCTTTGTTGTATTTACACTGACCTGGCTGTTTCTCGCGACCAGGGTTCTTGAATCAGACCGGTGGAGGTAAGCAGATGAACGACAGAAGACGCATTCAGATTCCCATTTTACCCTATCTTCTGCTGATCGTGGCGCTGGCCATCATTATTGCTGCCGGCCTCATCTATGTCAATTTTCCAAGTCAGGGCACCGCCGCTTCAGGAACCCTGCTGGCCGGGGTTCTGGCAGCGATCGTCGCCTTTGCCAGCCGGCCCGTCATGCTGTCAGAAATCTTTGCCAGTCGCAAAACCCTGCTGTGGATCAACGATATCGTTCTGATTCTATTGATCATCGGTATCGGGGTAGTTCTGTCGCACATCGGTTTTCGCCGCAACATCCGCTATGACTTTACCGCCAGCCAGATGTTTTCATTGTCTGATCTGACGGTGAAAGCCGTGCGTGAGCTGAAGAAAGATGTGAAGATCACGGCATTTTTTCCGAAGGGAACTGCCGAAGAAGGCATGGTTGAAGATCTACTCAAAGAATACCGCCGGCACAGTGACCGCTTTACTTTCACCATGATTGACCCGATGCGCGACCCGGTAACCACCAGGGCCATGAACATAACCGCTCTCGGAACCCTGGTGGTGCAATGTGATGCCAGTCGTCAGGATATCTTCAGCAGCGATCTGTTTGAAGTGCCGGGCCAGTACAGCCCGCCCGACAGCAAACCGAAATTCACCGGCGAACAGGCGATTACCTCTGCCATTTTCAATGTTACCAGCGGGATCAGGCGTATGGTCTGCTTCGTCAAAGGGCATGGCGAAGCCTCGATTTCGGCCTTTCAGCCCAGAGATATTGCCGGCGTGAACGAATTGCTCGTTCGTGAAAACTTCGATGTTTCTGAAGTCAGTCTGGTTGATGAAGAAATCGATGCGCGTGCCTCGGTTCTCGTAATTGCCAGCCCACAGCAGGACTATCTCGACAGCGAAATCGAAAAACTGCGCAGCTTTGTCAAAACGCAGAATGGCCATCTGATAGTGGCTCTCGATCCGGGCAGACCGCTCGAAAAGCTCGAAAAATTCATGCTGAGTGACTTCGGAGTTAATTTTGCCAGCGATATCGTCGTTGACCCGCGCGGCATTGGGCGAAACTACTGGACAGTCGCTCCCTCTCTCGAAGAACACCCGATTGTCAAACCAATCCGTGAAAAGAACATGCTTGGCCTGATGTTTCATGTTCGCAGCCTGACTTTTGAGAAAAAAGAAGGTTTCAAGGTCGAACCGGTAATGAAGACCATCGACAATTCATGGGCCAAGCGCAACCTTCGCGACGGTGAACAGATCGATATCGGTTTCGAAGAAGGCCGTGACATCAGAGGGCCGTTCAATCTGGCCCTGGCTGTCGAACGAACTGATGTGGCCTCTGGTTCGCGTCTGCTGCTTTATGGTGACTCGGACTTTTTCTCGAATGCCTATATCGGGTCGCTTGCCAACCGCGATATTTTCATCAACGGCGTCAACTGGCTGGTCGGGCAGCATCAGCAGATTTCGATACGGCCAAGAGTTCTCGAAATGCCGCGTATCGTCTTTGACGAAAACGATGCCGGAAAAATCTTTTCGCTGTGCGTGTTTGGCGCCCCGGCGTTGATTGTGATGCTCGGCATCTTCGTCTATCTTGCGAGAAGGAGAGTGTGACCGTGAAAAAGAGATTTCTTCCCACTCTTGGCGCATTTATAGTTCTGGCTCTGTTGCTCGTCTATGCCAACTACTTTGAAACCGAAGAAAAACTGCCGCCGGGCGTTCAGAAGCCCGTGCCGATTATTGGCTGCTCAGATAAGGATATCGTCTCACTGACCTGGAAAAATGGCGTTGAAGCAGAACTGAAAGTGAAATACGGCAAAGAAGGCAGTCGAATAATCTCCCCGGCAGATTACCCCGCCGACCAGGGTGAGGCAGAGGGGCTGCTGAAACACTTTTCCGAACTCAAGTCAGAATTGATCATTGCTGAAAATGCCACAGATACCGCGCCTTACGGAATAGATGCGAGTTCCCCGGTAGTTCTCGTAGAAACTTCCACTCAGACAGTGCAGCTGACCCTTGGTTCCAAAACCGAGGTAGGTGGCTCATATTATCTTGCCAGGCAGGGTGATCCGCGGGTATTCATGGTTCCTGGCTACATCAAGGGCTCGTTTGCAAAAAGCCTGGCAGATTTGCGCGATAAACGGCTGTTCTCTGAAGAATTTGGGCAGGTAAACCGCATTGCGATTGAAGATGCTGACGGCAGAGTTGAATTGCGGCAGAATGAATCACTGTCGGGCTGGGAAATCGTCGCACCGGCTTCTTACTCAGCCGACGGCGTTGCTGTGGCGCAGCTGCTCGAAAACCTGCGCAATCTTAAAATTTCGCGGTTCGTCGAAGATAAGCCTGAGGATGCTGCCGGTTACGGTTTTGCGCCTTACCGCGCGAAAATACTCGTTGCCAACCGCGATAACCGTGAATTTGCCATCGAAACCGGCGAAATGTCGGGCGTTGACACTTACGTCAGGGTATCGGGCTCTGTCGCCATTCATGCGGTTCTCACCAGCGAACTGCACGGCGTGCTGGTTGATCTTAACGGTTTGCGCGAGAAGCATCTCGATGTTCCGACACTTGAGAGTCTGAAAGAGATCAGGGTTGCTGATGCCAGCGGCTCGCTTACCCTTGAACGCAAAGAAAACGGCTGGATGGTCGGTGACCAGAAAATTGCCGACTCCGATGTGAAAGATTTTGTTAACAGTCTTGGCCGCACCCGTGTAAATTCTTTTGCCAAACCGGAAAATCTCGAAGAATATGGCCTGAAAGACGCTGAAAAAGCCAGAAGCATCGAGCTGGTCAGCGACCGGGATAAACTGAAAATTCTGGTTGGCGCCCGCAAAGGGGCAAGCCTGAGTCTGCTGATGCATGACGAATTGATCGATATAAACGCCGAGGCTGATGAGGCTTTCAATCAGTTCATGCACCGCCTGCGCCGGTCGCCGGAAGATGTCAAGAATGTCGTTGGCGGATTACCCGCCGCGGTTTCGACCTCTGCCGATCCCGAAGAAAACCCCTGAAAAGGGCTCTTCTCATTCAGCGGTTGCTTTTATTGTGCTGACATTTTAAACTGTCGAGACAACTTTATAAGCTGCAGCAGAATAGGTCAAGCGTGGGGTGAGGCATGGACTGGATTACCAACAATTTTGAGATTCTGATTTTTGGTCTGGTAGTTTGTCTGTTTATCTTTGGGATAGGTTACGCTCTGTATCTGGCCAAAAAGCGGCATGACGCCCTGGCGGCGATGGCTCCGCGCATGGGCTTTGACTTCAAAACCCGCGATGACAGTTTCCGTGATTCGCATTCGCATCTCAAGATGTTCAGCCGTGGCCATTCTCATCGCATGACCAACGTCATGGAAGGGGTGCGCGACGGCATCAGAGTTCTGCTCGGCGATTATCATTACACGACCGGCAGTGGCAAAAACTCATCTTCTCATGATCAGACCATCTGCATCATAACCGACCCTGAGCTTAAGCTGCCCAACTTCTATCTGCGCCGCGAGTTTTCATTTCTGGATTATCTTGGCAAGCTCTTTGGCGGTCAGGATATCAATTTTAAAGAAGACGAGAAGTTTTCGTCAGCGTTCGTTCTGCAGGGAACCGTCGAGGCCGAAACCCGGTCGCTCTTCAATTCTGCAGTGCGCAACGAATTTGTTAAGTTTGCCGGCCAGAATATTCAGGTTGAAGGTCAGGACGATTCTGTAATAGTTCACCAGAGCCTTACGCTCGAACCTGAGAAATGGACAACGCTTTTAAAAGACGCCTTTGCCATTTACAGGGCTCTTAAAAATCGCGACGGTGGCCTGTAAAACTGATAATCTCGATTGCCTTTGCCCGACAAAAAGTATAGAATTCAGAACGCTGATAAATAAACAAGCGAGGAAAGATCAATGTTTGAAGAAAGATATGCTGAACGTATCAAAAACCTGAGCCCAAGCCCGATCAGAAAAATGATGGCCATCGCCAAAGACCTGATGGCGCAGGGCAAAATTGTTTATGAACTGAATATCGGTCAACCAGACATCGAGTGTATCCCGGAGTTCATTCAGGCGATTACCAGAAAGGCTCAGACCGGCCAGATCAATTATTCGCCATTCATCGGCGAAAAATATCTGCGCGAAACTTTTGCCCGCTATCTCAACAATTTTTTCGACCGCCGGCATCTGCGACATCTCGTTGTAGATACCGACAATGTTCTGGTAACCGTAGGCGCCTCAAATGCGCTTAATAACGTTTTTCTGGCAATCTGTAACCCTGGCGACGAAGTCCTGGCCATCGAACCTTTCTTCACGCCATATATCGGCTACCTCGGTCTGGCTGATGGCGTTCTGAAGGCAATTTCGACCCGTGCCGAAAACAATTTCGCGCTTCCGTCTGAAGAAGAAATTGAAAAACAGATTACCCCAAGAACCAAGGCAATTCTGATTAACAGCCCCAACAATCCATCCGGCAAGATTTACAGCCGCGATGAAATCGAACGCCTGGCCCGTGTCTGCGTCAGACACCAGTTGTTTCTGATCAGTGACGAGGTCTATCGCGAAATGATTCTTGGTGATGAAGAGGCTTTCAGTGTTCTGCAGCTCGATCTTGGCGATGATGAACAGAACGAAAAGCTGAAAAATCTGATGATTGTCATCGATTCAGCGAGCAAATCGTTCTCTCTGTGCGGCATCCGCATTGGTTTTGTGGTTGCCCGCAAGCCGATGATTGACAAAATTGCCATGGTTACAGCTCATTCGGTGGCCTGCGTTTCAGATCTTGCCCAGTATGGAGTTGCCGGGGCATACGATGCGATTCTTGCCCGCCCTGATTATCTTTATCAGCTGCGGCAGACCTATCGCGAGAGACTTGATGCGACAATGGAAGCGATCAAAGAATATCTGCCGCATGTGGTGGCCCCGCGGCCGGCCGGTGCCTTTTACCTGATGATCAAGTTCCCCGAGTTCGAGGATATTACCGAGTTCTGCCTGTATATGCTCGAAAAATTCAATATGGGCGGCGAAACTGTGGCGGTAACCCCGGCAAATGGTTTTTATCTCGACCCGGCCCGCGGTCGCAACGAAATAAGAGTCGCTCTGGTCGTTTCGCCTGAAAAAATGCGGCGCAGTATCGAGATTATTTCCGAAGCCCTGAAGGCTTTTAAACTTCATAAAGCCAATCAGGTCAGGCCGATGCTGTAAATGTGCGGTCGTTTTGCTCTCACAGGCAGCCTGAACTGGTTGTTCAGGCTGCTTTTTCTTGAACCACCGCCTGTTTTTGCCGATCGTTACAATATCGCGCCGACCCAGCCGGTTTTTGCGTTTCTCTACGACATTGACCGCAACTGCCTCAGATATGATTTTCTCAGCTGGGGGCTGGTACCGCCGTTCGTTAAAGACCCTGGCGAAATCAGCACGCTGATCAATGCCCGTGCCGAGACGCTGCGCGAAAAACCGGCATTTAAAAATGCCTTTCGTTATCGCCGCTGTATTTTGCCTGCTTCCGGTTTCTATGAATGGAAAAGGGCCGGCGCGACCGCCGAACCCTTCTATTTCTCTGCCGCCGCCGATGCTGGCCAGCTGTGCCTCGCCGGCATCTGGGAAATCTGGCACGGCGAGGGTGGCGAACAGATGAATTCGTGCGCTATCATCACCGTGCCGGCCAATCGAACGGTTCAAAAGGTTCACCACCGCATGCCGGCCATCATTGCGCCAGACCAGATCGCTGCCTGGCTGAACCCCGAAACGGCACCGGTCGATTTATTGCGATTGCTCAGGCCGGCTTCTGACAACCTGCTTACCTGTATCAGGGTCGGCAGCTACGTTAATTCACCCCGCAACGAAGGCCCTGAATGTGTCAGCCCCGAAGTTCCGAAAGGCCCGTTTCAACCCGACCTTTTTTTTGAATAATTGCACAGCCTCTTGCAAGGCTGGCACGAAAAGAGTATTCTAACCGTCTGACCCCATACACTACCGGAGGCAATGGATAGACATGCTCGATATCAAATGGATTCGTGCCAACCCCGAACTCTTCAAAGCTGCCATGATTAAACGCGGCGACGCTTCGCTCGAAAATCCGACCAACAAAGCCATCCTTCAGGAAGCCGGCAACCCGACCGAACCGGCAAAAATTCTCGAAATTCTTATAAACAACGCTTCGCGCGTCGTTATCGATAAACTGCAGCCTCTCGAAGAACTCGACGCCCGCCGCCGCGAAATGATCGCGAAGGTTGAGGCTCTGCAGGCCGAACGCAATAACGTCAACAAGGAAATCGGCCGCCGCAAGGCTGCAAAAGAACCCTGCGAAGACCTTTTTGCCGGCATGAAGGAAATGGGCAATCAGGCCAAAGAACTCGAAAAGCAGCTCGAAGAGATTGACCAGGCTCTCAATAACATGCTGCTGACCATTCCGAACGTGCCGAATGCCACGACACCGGTCGGGCGCGACGAAAGCGCCAATGTCGAAGTCAGACGTTTCGGCACCCCCCGCAAATTTGACTTTCAGGTCAAAGACCATGTCGATCTTGGCGCCAATCTTGGCATTCTCGATTTCGACCGCGCTGCCAAACTCACCGGAACCAGATTCTCGGTATTGACTGGCCCCGGTGCCCGCCTCGAACGCGCCCTGATCAATTTTATGCTCGATACCCACACGCAGAAACACGGCTATCGCGAAATTCTGCCACCGTTCATCGTCAATGCCGAATCGATGAAAGGTACCGGTCAGCTGCCAAAATTCGAACAGGATCTCTTCAAACTGCAGGGGTTCGACTATTACCTGATTCCGACTGCTGAAGTGCCGGTCACCAACCTCTATGCCAACGAAATTCTTAAAGAATCAGACCTGACGATTGCCTTTACCGCCTACACTCCCTGCTTCCGCAGCGAAGCCGGCAGCTACGGCCGTGACACCCGCGGTCTGATCCGTCAGCATCAGTTCGACAAGGTCGAACTGGTAAAATTCTGCAAACCCGAAGATTCATACAACGAACTTGAAAAACTGCTCGACAACGCTGAAGAAATTCTGCGCCTGCTCGGCCTGCCATACCGTGTTGTGGCACTCTCTACCGGCGATCTCGGCTTTTCGGCCGCCAAAACCTATGATATCGAAGTCTGGCTGCCGTCACAGAACACCTTCCGCGAAATCAGCTCTTGCAGCAACTTTGAAGATTTCCAGGCGCGCCGCGCCGGCATCAGATACAAGGGCAGCGATGCCAAGGCAAAAACAGCCTTCGTTCACACCCTGAACGGCTCAGGGCTTGCGGTTGGCCGCACCTGGCTGGCAATTCTCGAAAATTTCCAGGAAGAAGACGGTCGCGTCAGAATTCCTGAAGTTCTGCGCCCCTACATGGGCGGGCAGGAATATCTTGAACCTCTGAACCGGCCGGCTCCCGCCAAAGCGGCTGCCGAAATGACCGCCGCCAGCTGAGGCAGGGATTCAGGTATTGATCATACTGAGAAAGCTTTTTCTTCTCATTGCCATACTGGCAGCGTTGGTTCTGACCGGCTGTGAAGGCGAGTCGAACCCGACGCTGCCTTTTAATTTCCCCATTCCTACCGATCTGCGCCTTTCCGGGGTCATCAACCTTGCTGATGTCGCCGTTCATAAAGATCTTGGCGGCATTACCCCTTCTTTACTTGACCTGCGGCCTTTCACCGTAAAAATTCAGGATGACCTTGCTGCTCCGGCAACGGTAGATGAACAGGGCGGCTTCACCCTTTCGCCCATAAGTATCCGTGACCAGGTGGTATTGCTGTGTCAGTATGGCAGCAACAAAAATCTGGTTCTTGAATGGATGGCGGCAACCTCAGCCGGGCTTTATGGCGAAATGAAGGTAACGGTCGATCTGCGCTCGACGGCCCGCTCGATGATTGCCCGCAGTCTGCGCGAACGCTACGGGCGGCGCATCAGACCAGAAGAGCTGAAAACCGAGCATATCAGTGCGACGGTAAACGCCATTGCCGAGGTGCTTGAAAAATACCCGACCAGGCTGGCAACCCAGGCTCTTGACCAGATTCCTGAAGTGAAAGCCGCGTATACCGCAATGGCAGATTCATTGCATGCCGGTAATTCGGGAGCTTACCCGAACGAGCATGTGCTGTTGCTGCACATGGCCGGCGACAACAGCCTTTCTTCGTATATCGGCGCCAATATTGAAGACATCGCGCAGGCCGGCGTGCCTTCCGGTACCCAGATTCTGATTCAGGTCGATACCAGAGTCGATGGCTTCAAACGCCTGATGTTGCAGAAAAACAAGATTGTCGAACTGGTTTCGCTTGGCAAGTTCGATTCAAGCTCGGGGCTGGTTATTGCCGATTTTATCACCTGGGCCCGCCGCGCTTTTCCGGCCCGCCGCTATTCTCTGATCATCAGTTCGCATGCCGATGGCTGGAAATCATCGGCGGCCCTGCGCAACTCCCTGATTGTCGACGACAGCGCCGAAAAAAAAGGCAACATCATCGAGATTGCCGCTTACATCGCAGGTGCTGCTGCCAACTTCGATGGCAGTCAGCGACCACTCGAACTTCTGGCATTCGATGCCTGCAATATGGGTAGTATCGAAGTTGCCTGGGAATTCAGAAACTGTGCCTCGATGACTGTTTTTTCGCAGGCTATGGTGCCGGCAGCCGGCTTTCCTTACGGCAAAATTGTAAAAAGCATGACAACCACAGGCATTGGTAAGCTCGACGGCGAAACCTTCGGGCGCATTATCTGTGACGAATACCGGAAAAGATACCTCGAAGGCGTCATAACCCAGCCGGTAACGATTTCAATGATTCGCAATTCGGCATTTAACAGCTTTATCAGTCGACTCAATACCTGGTTTACCGGTATAAGCAACGAGCGCGACCAGTATGCAAAGGTGCTGGCAAGTCTGCGTGATCACCTCGAATTCGTTGTCGAAGACGGCGAGAAAAAATACGTGGTGCAGGCTTTTGAAAAAGCCGAAAACCGCGATCTGAAAAGCTTCGTCACCAATGCTGCCGGGCCTCTGACCACGCTGAAAATCGACACTGAGAACCTGCTGCGTGAGTTTCCCGGTCTGATTGTCTGCAGCTACCATTCTCAGAAGGCTTTTCCGGGCGCCACCGGCCTTTCTATCACTCTGCCAGACCGGCAGACCTGGTTTTCTGAATTTGTCGGCCCCTCGCCATCTTCGTATTTCTTTCTCGCTTTTGCCCGCGAAACACTCTGGCCAGGCCTTCTAGCCGCAATCAACGCGGTTGAATGACCCCGATTAACTTGCCTTGACATGCCCCTGACCGCGATTTATAATGAACTGCCAATTTATCCTCAAGGAGCCTGACTGATGCGTAGCCCAATTCACAGAGAAGGTTTTTTCATGGCCGGTTCTCTGCTCGTGCTCGCCATGGTTTTCTCGACGATCAGCCGCTGGCTGGGTCGCATTTTTTATCTTGCCACCGCTTTCACACTCTATTTTTTCCGCGATCCCGAACGTCAGATTCCCGAAGGTGACTGCCTGATCGTTTCCCCGGCAGATGGTAAAGTGGTTGGCATCGATTCGGTCGAGCATGTGCCATTTCTCGATGGCCCGGCCAAGCGCGTCAGCATCTTCCTTTCGGTTTTCGACGTTCACATCAACCGCTCGCCGATCAAAGGGAAAATCGCCTATCGCCACTACTCACCCGGCGAATTTCTCGCAGCCTTCGAACCGAAAGCCTCAGTCAAAAACGAACAGAACGCTGTCGGCATTGAAGACGCCGACGGTTACAGGGTTCTGGTTAAGCAGATTGCCGGCCTGATTGCCCGCCGCATTCTCTGCTGGAAAAACCCCGGCGACCAGGTCGGAGCCGGCGAACGTTTCGGTCTGATCAGATTTGGCTCACGTACCGAAATTTACATGCCTCTCGATGCCCGTATCGAAGTTCGCCTCGGGCAGCGGGTTCAGGGCGGTGCAAGCGTGATTGCAAGAAGATGTTGAAATGGTAGAAGAAAACACCACCAGTCAGCCTGAAAACGCCGGCAAAGAAAAAAAACGCTTTGTCAGCCGTCATCTGTCAATTCTTCCCAATGCCTGCACCTCGATGAATCTCGTCTGTGGCTACCTTTCGGTGGTCATGACCTCGCAGGGTGAATTTCTTGCGGCCGGCTGGCTGATAATGCTGGCCAATATCTTCGATATTCTCGATGGTCGACTGGCCAGGCTGACCTCGGTTGAATCAAGATTCGGCGCCGAACTCGATTCGTTGGCCGATCTCATCAGCTTCGGTATGGCGCCGGCTTTTCTCGTCTATACCCGTTACCTTGAACATGATCGCGTTTCCGGTCTTGTGGTGACCGGCATTTTCGTTCTGTGCGGCGCTTTGCGCCTGGCCCGTTTCAATGTCACTCCGCCATCGAAACACGATGTCTTTCAAGGGCTGCCGATTCCGGCCGGTGCCGGTATTCTCGCCACCATGACTATTTTCGAACTGCAGTTTTTCAACTTTATGCGCATCCCGGCCATAGTGATTCCGTTCGTTGTTCTGGTCACCTCATTTCTCATGGTCAGCACGGTTGAATATCCGGCCATGAAAAAGACGCCTCAGACCAGCAATAAAAGACGCTTTGCCGTTCTGCTGGTCCTTGTTGCCCTGGTCGTCAACCCGCCCATGACCCTTTTCTTTCTTACCTGGGGCTTCGCTTTATATGGCCTGACTTTCAGCCTGCTGCGCAATGCTCTGCTGTTGCTGAAAAAGCTGCGCCGCGGCCACCCCGACACCACACCCGAAGCCAAATAAAAATCTGGTTTTGCCTGATGAAAAAAACCGCGTGTCATTGCTGACACGCGGTTTCTGTTTTAACCTTAACTGTTAATCTACTCTTGAAGAAACGATCTCGACATTGTCGATCATCGGCAGACCATTTTCATCCTGTCTTATATAGCCACGCAGGTGTAGAATCGTTCCCTTCGGGAAAAGCTTCGGCATTCTGCCAAGCTTGATTGCGCCGGTCGGGTCGGCCAGCAGATACATTCTTTCGCCTTTAACACCATAACCCTTGGCCAGAACGCCCATCAAACCAACGTATTTGCCCTGCATTTCTATTGGAGCAAAGAGAATCTGCGACACTGAAACCATCTGTTCGACATTCAAGGTCAGGGCTTTTGCTTCGGCAACCTGCAGAAATGGCCGGCCATCGGCGATTTTTACCTGTGCCAGCACGTTCATCGGTTTCCAGTAGATCGGCGTTTCACCGGTCTGGCTGTCCTGGGGCAGCAGGCCGGTGCAGTAGACGGCGTTTTTCTCATCATCGCAGAGAACCCAGTCGGATCTGGTAACCGGGGGACTGCCGGGAGCATTTTTCCAGCCTGAATAGCGGCCACTGACCGTAACAAACTTGCCTTCAAACTGTTTCGGATTCTTCAGCAGCTCAGAAACCGGGGTAATCAATTCATCTGCGACAGCTGCGCTGCCGCAGAACATGGCTGCCGTCAGAGCCGCAACCGAAAAACCTCTGATAATGTTTTTAATCATTGTTCAAATCTCCCAGATGGACATATTTTTGTTTGATCTTTTCAGCCAGAATCGGCAGTTCATCAATCTTTTTCTGGCCGAGGCGTTTGATGGTGTCGATGGAAAAATGCTGCTCGCCGAACATCAGGCCCATGTGTTTCTGAACGAACTGCAGATCTTCAAGAACTTCTTCTGCATTGCAGACGCCGCTGATCGGGGCTCCGGTCGAGAGAAAATGTTTGGCGGCTTCAACGAAAACCATGAGGTCATCTAGATAACCGATGTTTGGCACATCATCCGGAATCATATCATGATCATCGATCAGATAGACGAAGGTGCCGGCAATGATCTCTCTGCGTTCAGATGTGAGGTGAGAGAAGGTCGAATACCTGACGAACCTCTTGATATAGTCACGCAGCTTGCTGTCGATCAGATCTTTGAGCTTTTCGCTGTTCATAAAATGCAGATCTCCCCGAATGGTTTGCATGAATTTAGCACACAATGGTTTATTGAAGCAAATTCAAATAGTCTGCCGGGATGAAGAAATTTTATATTGGCTCGAAGCGGCAAGATTGTGTTAAATTAACCGGGCTCGCAAGGGCAAGCAAAAACGGAAGGATATTCATGACAACCCCAAATTTTCCACTTCAAGATCAACTCCGCGGGTTTTCACGAGCCTTGTTTTCTACCTGGTTGTATCACCGACGTTTCAATATTCTTTTTGACGCCGGGGAAGGTGTTGCTACCAGCCTGCTTAACCGGGTTTTCGGCATTCGCCGCGTTTTTCTCTCGCACGGGCATGCCGACCACATCGCCGGCCTGGTTAACCTGATAAATATTCGCAATCTTGGCGCCGGCGACCAGACTGCCAGCCTGCAGATTTATTTTCCCCGTGATAACAAGCTGATCGAATTTATTACCGATTATCTTACCCGCACTCAGAAAGACCTTTCTTTCAAGCTCGAGTGGATTCCTCTCGATGAAGAAGAAAAAATCCTTCTCGATGACCAGAAAAGCAAGGTTTTTATGCGCACTTTCAGAACCAGGCATTCTCAGAGACAATTGAGCCTCGGTTACAACATCATCGAGCAGCGTCGCCGTCTGAAGCCTCAGTTTGTCGGCCTGTCACAGCGCGAAATCAACGAGACAATCTGGAGTAAAGGCAAAAACGAAGTTGCCGAAGAGTTCGAAAAGATCATTTTTTCATACGGCGGCGACTCACGGCCGATTGATCCGCAGAAAGTTTCCGAAAGCCTGTTTCTCTGCCATGAATGCACCTATCTGAGCATCGAAGACGACGAACGAAACTTTCAGCAGCATTCTTATCTCGCAGAAGTCCTCGAAACGGCAAAAGCGGCCAGGGTAGAAAACCTGCTGCTGTTTCACACCTCGCTGCGCTACAATCTCGAAGAGCTGCGCCAGGGAATTGAAGAGGGGATTGCCAGAATCAATCCTGGCTGCCGGGTGCTGGTACTTCATGGCGACAGCATTCTCGATACCGCTTCACCCCAGAGCTGGAAAAAAAGAATTCAAAGGGAAAGAGCCCGGGAAAAAGCCCTGGGAGAACCTTCTGAATGAGGAGTGTTATGAACGGCAAAGCAAAAATTCTTGTTGTTGACGATGAACACAGTGTCAGATGGGCTTTTGAAAAGGCGCTGCAGAAGGCCGGTTATGAAGTGATGCTCGCAGAAAACGGCCTGAAAGGCTTGAAGCTCTATGAAAGCTTCAAACCAGATATTACTTTTGTCGATATCCGCATGCCGGAAATGGATGGTCTGCAGGTTCTCAAAAAGATCCGTGAACAGGACCCGGAAGCGCAGGTTGTCGTCATGACTGCCTATACCGACATGGAAACAACCGTTACCGCAATGAAGCTTGGGGCTTATGATTTTCTCAGCAAGCCTTTCAATATTGACGAATGTCTGCTGCTGATTTCACGTGGCTTGAATACCCGTAACACCGGCAAAGAAGCAGAAGTTGCCGTGCAGGCGCCCAAATCGAGCGGTCTTAAAGGCAACAGCCCGGCCATGCAGGAAGTTTATAAGCTGATCGGCAAAGTTTCTGGCGAAGACGTGACTGTGCTGGTCACTGGTGAATCCGGCTCGGGTAAAGAACTGGTTGCGCAGGCGATTCATTATAATTCGCGCCGCTCTTCAAAGCCTTTCTGGGCAATTAACTGTACCGCCATCAACGAAAGCCTCATGGAATCAGAATTATTCGGCTACGAGAAAGGTGCCTTTACCGGGGCTGCTGCTGCTAAACCAGGCATGTTCGAGCTGGCCCAGGGCGGTACCATTTTTCTTGACGAAATTGGCGATATGAACCTCGAAATGCAGGCAAAGCTGCTGCGGGTACTTGAAGAACGCGAAATCGTCAGGGTAGGGGGCAATCGCCGCATCGACGTCGACGTCAGAATCATTGCCGCCACCAACAAGGATCTCCGCCGCCAGATCGCCGAAGGCCGCTTCCGGGAAGACCTTTTTCACCGCATCAAGGTTATCGAGATAAAACTGCCGTCATTGCGTGAACGGCCCGAAGATATTCCGCTGCTTGCCAAATATTTTTGCTCAATTCTTGCCGCGCAGCGTCGCGGTGTCCCCAAAATGCTCTCAGACGAATCGATCGGAGTTCTGGCTGCCTACCAATGGCCGGGTAACGTCAGAGAGCTTCGCAACGCTGTAGAGCAGTCTTATACTCTCAGCCGTGACCAGGTGATTCTGCCTGAGCATCTGCCGACTGAAGTCCGTCTTGGCGGCAGTCTCAAGCCAGAAAAGGCTGAACGCGAAGAGGCTCCGAAGGCTCAGGTCGAGCCACAACCGCAGACTGCAGAATCGACAACCCCGGCCCATGGCGAAACTACGCCTCAGCGAGAACTTGAAGACCGGTCTTTTGAGCCGTCAGCCGGTCCGGCAGCCATCTGTGCTCTGGTCAAAGAATTATTGAAGCAGAGTCCGGATGGTGATGCCTACGCTTTTGTTCTCGAAAAATTCGAGCGCGAGCTGCTGCGCCAGAGCCTTGAGCTGCATCGTCACAATCAGGTACAGAGCGCCGCCCATCTCGGTATAACGCGCAATACGCTGCGTGCCAAAATTGAAAAATACGGACTTTGAGGCCTGATCTGGTATTTATTCGCCGTAGATTTGACTCGCTTCTTTTATAGTGATAGGATGCCAGCATCGATCTTTTTAATCAGCTTTTTAAGGTTGATCTGTAAATTTATATCAGGTGGAGAGCCAAAATGCCGATATATGAATTCGAGTGTTGCGACTGTCACAAAACTTTCGATAAACTCTGCTCGATTAAAGAAGACTTGACCAGGATTACCTGTGCTCACTGCAACGGCAACAACATTAGAAAAAAAGTTTCAGCATTTTCGACTTCAGGCAACCGCACCAGTCATGAACTTGGCGGTTCCGGCAGTTCATGCTCCAGTTGTTCCTCAGGCTCCTGTTCAACTTGTAACCACTAAAGAATTCCCCGGCCAGTTTTGTTGCGGCCGGGGTTAAAATTTTTCAAAAGGATGTTTGTATGGCAATTAAAACTATCATTATGGGCGCAGCAGGTCGTGATTTTCACAATTTCAACATGGTTTACCGCAATAACCCGACCTATGAAGTTGTCGCTTTCACTGCTACCCAGATTCCTGACATCGATGGTCGTGTTTACCCCGCCGAACTGGCCGGCAAGGGCTACCCGAAGGGAATCCCGATAGAAGCCGAAGAAAAACTTCTTGACCTCATCAAGAAACACAACGTTCAGGAAGTAGTTTTTTCTTATTCTGACGTGCCGCATGAATATATCATGCACCGCGCCAGCCAGGTTACCGCTGCCGGCGCCGCTTTTAAACTGCTCGGCTATCATCAGACCGCAATCAAATGCAGCAAACCGGTAGTCTCTGTCTGTGCCGTCAGAACTGGTTGTGGTAAATCCCAGACCACCCGTGCCGTTGTTAAGGCCCTCAAAGCCCTGGGTCTCAAGGTTGTTTCTGTAAGACATCCGATGCCCTACGGCGACCTCAAAAAACAGATCTGCCAGCGCTTCGCTTCATACAAAGATCTCGATCTGCACAAATGCACCATCGAAGAACGTGAAGAATATGAACCGCATATCGATATGGGCGCCGTTATCTATTCAGGCGTTGATTATGAAGTAATCGCCCGCAATGCCGAAAAAGAAGCTGACGTTATCGTCTGGGACGGTGGCAACAATGACTTCCCGTTCTTCCAGTCAGATCTCAAATTTGTCGTTGCCGATCCGCATCGCCCCGGCCACGAAGCCGCCTATTACCCTGGCGAAGCCAACGTCTATACCGCTGATGTCATGGTTATCAACAAAATCGACTCAGCCAACCCCGAAGATATCAACTATGTTCGCGAAAACATTCTGGCCATGAACCCGACCTGTCAGATCATCGACGCAGCCAGCCCGATCTTCATCGACGGCTGGGAAAAGATCAGAGGCAAAAAAGTTGTGGTTATCGAAGACGGCCCGACTCTCACCCATGGCGAAATGACCATTGGTGCCGGTATCGTTGCTGCCCAGCGTTATGGCGCCGGCGAGATCGTCGACCCGAAGCCCTGGTTCAAAGGCACTATTCTCGCCGCTCTTGAAAAATATCCTCACATTGGCGATCTGATTCCGGCTCTTGGTTATGGCAAAAAGCAGACTGATGATCTTGAAAAAACCATCAACGCCTGTGAATGCGACCTGATCATCTCTGCTACTCCGATCGATATTACCCGCGTTGTCAAGGTTAAAAAGCCCTGTCTGCGCGTTGGCTATGAACTGCAGGAAATCGGTCGTCCGACCGTTGCCCAGCTTGTAGAAGAATTCATCGGCAAAAGCAAGAAGGCTGCCAAACCGGCTAAAGCTGACAAACCCGCCAAAGCTGAAAAGCCTGCCAAAGCTGAAAAGCCTGCTAAAGCTGACAAACCCGCTAAAGCTGAAAAGCCCGCTAAAGCCGAAAAACCGGCCAAAGCTGAAAAAGCCGAAAAGCCCGCCAAAGGCAAACCCGGTCGCAAGCCCAAAGCAAAATAAGCCCTGATATAAAAAAACAGCCCCGGAAAACCGGGGCTGTTTTTTTATATACAAACTTCGTAAAGATTGTAAAACCAGACGCCATGGTACAGCAAACCGCTGGTCGTCAGCAGGGCTTGCCACAGGTGTTGCAGTAATAATCTTTGAGAGAGTTTACGGCATTGCAGTGTGGGCAGTTTTTCTGTGGCCCGGAAGGGGGGGCCGGTTTTGCCGCCGGCGGAGCCGGTGCTACTGGCTTCAAGGGTGGCAACAGATTTTCGCTGTCGTCGCCTATGCTGTCATAATCAGGGAAACCGCCGCCTGCGGGCGCTGCCGGCAGACCCGGTTCGTTGCCAATGCTCTCGTAATCTGGGAACGCACCAGAAGCTGGTGTTTGCGTTGGATAAGTGTCGTTGCCGATACTTTCGTAATCGGGAAAGCCGCCTGCCGGCGTCGAGGACGGCTGACTGCCGTCGTTGCCGATGCTGTCATAGTCAGGAAAAGCCCCTGGACTGGCCGGTTTTACGGCTGGTTCGTTATCCGTTTTAAGGCGCAGGCCACTGCGTGCCTGACCAGTGGCGGCTCTAGGCCTGTCTTCCATGAACTCACTCTGGGCCGGAAAACGGCTTGCGGCGGTTTCCCGCCACTTCTGGGCTTCTTGAGGATTGTCGAGGCGATGATAATTCTCGATGATCGCCATATAATATTCAGGAACCTCAGGAGCGGCCTTGATGGCGCGTTCGAAAATTTTCAGGGACTGCTGACTGTAGGTTTGCCGTTTGATGAAAACATCAGCGAGATAAACCACCGACTCGACATCGGCCGGGTTGATCGAAATGGCTTTGAGAATAAAATCCTGAGCCATTTTGTGGTCAGCCTGCTGCTTGATATATACTCTTGCCAGGTATGAAATGACATCTTTACGGGCTTCATCGATTTTAAGCAGAGCCTGCACATGTTCGAGACCCGTTGGTGAAGAGTCTTCAATGATAAGGGCGGCTTCGCCGGCAATCCTTTTGGCGAGCGGGTTGCGGGCATCTTTTTTGAGAAGGCTGTTGGCCATTTCGTAGGCCCGTTGCGGGTTGCCGGTGCGTAAAAGGGCTTCGGCCAGCATGACCTGAACCTGTTTAGGGTTAGGCGTGTCTTCTCTGGCAAAACGCTCCTCAAGAAAAGCGAGGTTGGCTTCATAATCGCCGCTTTCCTTGATCTTTTCGAGCTTGTTGATCATGCTCGTCGCTTTCCAGTTGGCAAGCGCTTCCTTGCCCATTTTTATCGCCGGAAAGGCAAGCCCGAGCAGGAGAATATAAATGCCAAACTGCACCTTATACAGGTAGATCCAGTAGATTGTACTCGAAATGTCGGCTCTGAATGAACTGTTGCGGTTTTTAACCCGGGTAAGGTATTCGAGCGCTTTGTCTCTGTCGCCTTCCTGATAGCTGACCATGCCGATGATGTAATCGTGCAGGGTTTCGTGCTCAGAGTCGCCCTCAAGAGCAATGATTGCTTCGCGGGCTTCAGTATATTTGCCGGTTTTAAGGCAGGTTTCGGCAAAGATGGCCGAAATGGCTTTGCTGTGCTCGGGAAATTCGGAAAGCAGTTCTTTGCCCTGGTTGTAGCATTCTTCATAGTTTGCGGCCGAAAAAAGATTGTCGAATTCATTGAATTTTATCGAAAAGGCGTTCTGTCTTTCGCGGGCCTTTGCGGCTTTTTGCTTCATTTCAGCAATGCGGGCCGGCAGGTCTTTGTTGTCTGGAGCAAGACCGAGGGCCTTTTCATAGCTCATGGCGGCCATGTCGAAGTTCTTTTTCTGTTCGTTATCTTCGCCCTCTTTGATAAAGAGCTGCAATTGCCTTGCCAGTTCCATTTTGCGCTTCTTTTCGGCGATTACGGCTGCGCTGGCTTTTGCTTCTTCTGCCCTGATTTTATCCACAATGTCTGAAACTGACTTGAGACGTTCTGCCAGATCCTTGTTTTCCGGGAATTCCTGGGACGATTCATGCAGTTTTTCAAGAGCTTCTTCATATTTTTTTGCTTCAATCAGAGCATCGATGTCTTTTATTGACTTCTTCAGAGAAGCTTCCTTCTCGATTTTATCCATTAATTCAAGAATCTCTGAAGATTTTGCTCCGGGCATTTTGCCGGCATTCTGCAGCAACTCAAGGGCTTTGGCATAATCGCCCTTCTCAGAACTTGTCTTGGCTTCGTCCACGAGGCGTTTAACGCTCTCTTCGGCTTTATTGTTCAATTCTCGCTTGAGGGCATACATGTCTTCATTATGAGCTCTGATTTTGCCGGCGTGGTCGAGATAGGTTTTGGTCATGGCAAAGTCGCCGTCGCGATAAAACGCTTTGGCAACTATGACGAGAGAGGTCTGCAGATTTTGATCGTCTGCTTCTGCAAGCGCCTGCGCGTTGGCTTTTACGATAAGATCGCCCTCTTTTTTTATCTTTTCGTATTCGCCGGTTTTCCACCAGTGTTCGAGCAGACTCTGCCAGATCTTTGTCCCGCCCGGGTAAGCCTGGCAGGCTTTAAGAAGAGAATCGGCCATTTCATTGGTCTGGCCTTTTGCCTGAGCAGCTTTGGCATTCAAAATATAGAGCGCTCCAAGGGTTTTCTGCACTTCAAGTTCACCAGGATTGAGCTTTAGGGCCTTGACCAGAAATTTTTCCGCTTCCGCTTCCTTTTTCATTTTGATAAAAGCCCGGCCGGCGAGAAACCAGGGTTCCCAGTTGTCTGGCTCAAGATCCATGGCCTGTTTTAACAATTTCAGAGCCTGCTCATACTGAAAAAGGTTCAGATGGTCTTTGGCTTTTTTGGTCAGTTCTTCTGACGCGCCGATCTGTTTTTGTGCGCAGACTGGAGCCATGCATGAAATCAGCATGACCAGCAATAACAACAGTAATCTGCAACTGTTTCTAACCGGCATAGTTTGTGTCTGGAGCATCTTGGAGACTTAAAAATAACCTTTTTTTTAAACTAAGGCAATGAAAAAACAAAACTATGTACAATTTGTGATTGATTTTTCCCCTAAAAAGCTTTTATCAGAAAGCAGTGGCAAATATTCATTGACTTGCTGTGCCCCCTTGAATATAATACGTGTCTACTTTGGTCGACCTCAGCAAGGGAGTTTCTGTAAATGAAGAGTAAACATAGTGTCAAAATCATTGTAGTATTAGCGGTATTGCTGTTCTCAGTTTTTTACGCGCTGCCGTCTACAAAGATATGGGAAAGCGCCTTCGGCATCATTTCCCCTGATGAACAGGCCGGTGTGCCTGCCCGCCTGCTTGAATATTCTGCCGGCGAAGACGGAAAATCAGCCGTGGTGAAAATCCAGGTTGATAAGATGGCAGAGCTTTTCAACAGAAGCAAAAACCCGGTGCGTCCTGATGACGCCCTTAATAATGTTGCTGAAACTGTGCGCAAGACTCTTGTCGACGCAGGTTGTGAAGCTCGTGTAATCAACCCCGATTACGAAAATGGCAATGCCAGCATCAGAGTTAACGGCAAATCGGTTGATGAACTCAAGGCTCTTGTCGGTTCTTCAAAGCTCTATGCCAAACTTCCCCTGATGCTTGCTTCTCTCTTCCCCAGATCCAAGATTACCCTTGGTCTCGACCTCAAGGGCGGTATCGACCTTGTTTATCAGGTTGACCTCAACTCGATTCAGGAAAACGACAGCATTACCGATGCGGTTAAACGCTCGGTTGAAATTATCAGAAACAGAATCGACATGTATGGTATTGCCGAACCCAGCATCAAAGCTCAGGAAGGCAACCGTATCCGTATTCAGCTGCCTGGCGTTAAAGACCCGGAACGTGTTAAACAGCTGATTCAGAACACAGCTATGCTGCAGTTCCATATCGTTATCGATCAGGCTATCACCGCCGCTCAGCTCGAACCGGTTAACCCCGAATCTGAAATAGTACTCATGAAACCCGCCAGCCCTCAGCAGCAGGCTATGTGGTTCAAACTCAACAAAAAAGCCGATGTTACCGGCCGCGATCTTAAATTCGCCAAAGTAGCATTCGACGATATGGGCGCTCCGATCGTTCACCTCGAATTCAACGCCGAAGGTGCCGCCAAGTTTGCCCAGGTTACTGGTTCACACATTGGCGAACAGCTGGCCATCGTTCTTGATAACAAGGTTCACAGTGCTCCCGTTATTCAGTCCCGCATTACCGGCGGTATGGCTCAGATCACCGGCCGCTTCACACTAGAAGAAGCTCAGAACCTCTCGATCGTTCTCCGCGCCGGCGCTCTTCCCGCCAGCCTGATCGCCCTCGAAAGCCGCGTTGTCGGCCCGACTCTCGGCCAGGAATCAATCAAAGCCGGCTGGGCAGCTGGCCTCATCGGCGCTCTGCTTGTCTTCATGTATATGGCAGTATTCTACAAACTCTCAGGCATTTTTGCCGACATGGCAGTTCTGTTCAATACCCTGATCATCTTTGCCGTTCTCGTTTTCTTCGGCGGCACCCTGACTCTGCCCGGTATTGCCGGTCTCATTCTTACCGTTGGTATGGCCGTTGACGCCAACGTTATCATCTTTGAAAGAATCAAAGAAGAATTCAAGTCTGGCAAGACTGTTAAGGCTTCGATAAATGCCGGTTTTGACCGCGCTCTTGCCTGTATCATCGACTCTAACGTAACCACTCTGCTGACCGTTGCGATTCTCTATGCTTTCGGTTCTGGCCCAATCCGCGGTTTTGCGACCACACTCGGTATTGGTCTCATTGCCAACGTTTTCACTGCCATCGTCTGCGTTAAACTGGCCCTTGACATGTATTACGCCGATGGTCGCGCCAAAACCCTGAGCATCTGATTTAAAGTAAAGAGAAAGGTTAAAAACCATGCTTATTCCAATAATGAAACACAAGAGTACATTCTTTTATATTTCCGGTCTGCTGGTGATTCTTGGCATCCTGCTTCTCTTCGTCAAGGGGCTCAATTACGGCATCGATTTCAAGGGCGGCAGCATCATTCAGGTCAGGTTTGACGCTGAATCAAACGAAAACAAGATTCGCGATTTCTTTAAACAGATGGAAAAATCCATCGGTTTGTATTTCACCTCTGAACAGATTATTGTTCAGTCGGTTGCCGGTGGTCAGGGTCGTGAATTCATCATTCAGTACCCCGCCGCGCCGGTAGATTCCGCAAAGAACGCAGAAGTGCATGACCAGATCCTCAAGAGTCTCAAAGAAATGGCTCCGTTCTCTGATGAAGCTCTGCAGGTTTCAAACGTTGGCCCGACTATCGGCGACGAAATGAAAAAGCAGGGTATCTGGGCGGCGTTGCTCTCGGTAATCGGCATTCTGCTGTATCTGGCCTATCGCTTTGAATTCCAGTCTGCCACCGGCACCATCGTTGCTGCCGTGCATGACCTTTTCATCACTCTCGGGTTTCTCTCAATCATCGGTATCGAATTTGACGTTACCGTTCTGGCCGCAATTCTGACTTTGCTCGGTTACTCGGTCAACGACTCGATCGTCGTTCTCGACAGAATCCGCGAAAACCGCAAGATTTCAAAAGAAACCAACCTGGCTGCTATCGTTGATCTGTCGATCAATCAGACTTTTGGTCGAACCATCAATACCTCTGTAACCACTCTCCTTGCTCTTATCGCGATTCTCGTTCTCGGTGGCGCCTCGATCAAGGGTTTTGCCATGACCCTGACCTTCGGTATTCTTGTAGGTACCTATTCATCGATCTTTATCGCCAGCCCGGTAATGTGTGAGCTGAGCACCGCCGAAAAGAAAAGCGCTGCTGCCAAATAAGCTTTGTTCTCGAAAAGGCGCCGCAAGGCGCCTTTTTTATTGGAGTTGATTCATGAAGGCTTTAGTTCAAAGGGTCAGATGCGCATCACTTTCTGTCGATGCCAGCCTGGTTTCAAATATTGGCGAGGGGCTTGTCTGCTATCTCGGCGTTGGCCGCGGCGACACCGTTAAAGAAATGCAGTGGCTGGCGAAAAAAGTTGCTGGCTTGAGAATATTCCCCGATCAGGCAGGCAAAATGAACCTGTCGGTGAAGGACTGCGGTTTTGAAATTCTTGTCGTCTCTCAATTCACCCTGTTCGGCGACATTCGCAATGGTTTCAGGCCCAGTTTTATTGAGGCAGAAGCACCAGAACCTGCCGAAAAAATGTATGAAGACTTCTGTGCTGAACTTGAAACAGCCGGAGTGCGCAAGGTTGCCAGAGGGGTATTTGGGGCCGACATGCTGATTTCTCAGGAAAATCAGGGGCCGGTAACCATAATTCTCGATTCAGCGGTGCGAAATCTTTAAAACGCCCATCAGGAGCCAAAAAGCTTTTTTCTGAGGTTTTTCAGATAAATCAGACTCTTGTTGCCCGCCGGGTCTTCACCGCTTTTTTTGATTTTTTCAGTCATCATCTCTTCAACCCTGCCAAAAGTGGCCGGATCAAGCAGCATGCGGGTCGGTTTGATCGACCAGGTGAAGGCAACGCTCATCAGAAAGTCGCGGTCAAACTCTTCAAGACCCTTCTGGATTCTGATGTGCTCAAGCAGTTCAAAATCCTGCTTTGAGATGGCAAAGTAGGGGTCGACAGATTTTTCGGGTTTGATTCTTATATAAAGTAATGCAATAATCAGAAAACAGGCCGGTAAAATCAGCATAAGAAAAGTTTCTGTCTGCTGATTCGAGCTGCTGAAATATTCTTGAAGCGCCTGCAGCACTTCTCGGCCGGTCAAGCTCATTTAAAGCACCTTATAGCTTAGGTCAGCAACAAGTTTTTTGATTTTTTGCGAGGGGTCTTTACGCAGGACCGGCATATACTGAGAAAGCATCTGCGGGTTGATTCTGGCTACCGCTTTTATTGCGTTGAATCTCAGCATTTCATTACGGTCATTGAGATAGGGAAAGATAAAATTCAGAAAATTGGGGTCACAGATTTCACCCATTGCCCAGATGGCGCTCGCACGCATGTTGGGATCACGGTGGGTCAGCATTTTCTGAATAATCGGCATGACATTGAAATTGCCAACCTTGCGGATACCGACGAGTGCATTGGCACGAATACGGTTGTTGTCGTCTTCGAGAAACGGCAGCAGTATCTGAATGGCCTGCCGGTCGCCAAGCTGTGATACGGCTTCTACTGTATTGGCTCTTACTCTCGGATCAGGGTCATTGAAGAAGCTGATCAGATGCTTGATCAGATCCTGGTCGCCGATAACGCCGAGCGTTTTCACAATTGCGGCTCTGACCACTTTCGAAGGGTCTTTCATTGCTGCGAGCAGAGCGTCTTTGCCCTTGTCGTCAACCTGAATGTTTTCGAGAAGCAGAGCTGCCTGCAGTCTGGTCTGCGGGTCGAGCGATGAGAGATCCTGGATTACCTGTTCAGTAAAATTCTGGTCGAGCTTTTGAATGACTTTCCCGGCAAGTTTTCTCACTTCCGGGGTCAGTTTGGCAAAATTGGCTTTATAGCGCTCTTTGGTCAGCCGGGCAATTTCTTCAAGTGCAAAACTGCGCAGTTTTTCTGAGCTGCTGTTGATGAATTTTACAAGGTGCGGGGCAAGTTGATTAGGCGACAGTTGCGTTTTCAGCGTCTGCAGCGCGAAAAATGCAACCGCTTCATCAGGGTCATGCAGCGCCTCGAGCAGGAAGGTCTGAATCTGTGGAAAATGCTGTTGATTAAGGCATTTCAGAGCGGTCTGTCTGACGCTCGGAGACGGGTCTTTAGTCGAAGTCTTCAACAGTTCAAGCAGACCGTTCATTTTGAGTTCACTGGCGAATTCAATTGCTGCCAGCCTGACACCCGGGTCAGAGTCTTTAAGAAATTTTTCGATGGCGATGTTGCGGTTGCGGGCGGCCAGATTGCGCTTGAACGCTTCACGATCCTCTTCTTCTGGAAAACTGTTGACCAGCTTGAGAACCAGGCGCCAGAGAGTATCATCATTGTTGCCCTGCAGGGCGCTGAGCATCAGCGAACCAAAAGACGGGTCATTTTCAATCAGCCAGTGAAACAGATTGAAAACTTCGTCAAAAGGCCAGTCTTTCAGAAAAAAGTAGGTTTCATGAAAATTTTTCTGAAGCATTTCTTTAACAAACGGCCTGATCAGAGCATGCCGATTCTGGGCGAGGGCATGAAAAAGCCTTCTGATGTTCTTGCGTTGTTCATCGGACATTTCTTCGCGACTGCGCATCAATTCGACCACACGCTTTTCCCAGCCATCATAAAGGCTTGCCAGCGTGATCTTGTTTGGCTCACTGCGATCGTTCATCCGCTCCCAGGTTTTTTTAACCAGATTGATCAGAGCGTTCAGAACTTGACTGCGAATTTCGGTCGAAGACTCTCTGAGCAGTTCAAAGCCCTTATCGAAGCAGTAAGGATCGAAATGCTTGAAAAGACCGGGCAGGATTTTTATGCGGAAGCGCGTGTCATGAATCGAACAGACGAAATCAAGAATTTCATCCTTTGCCTGCGCAAAACGGTTGATCAATACCTGCTCTGAAAGGTTATGCAGTGCTTCAAAATGCCCAAGCCGGTGCTGCTCGATAAGATGTGGCAATAATTCCTTGACCGGGTAGTCATTGAGAATCTGCACTATCTTCTCTTTTCGTGCCGGTGATGCTTTTGGGTAAAATTCAAGGTAAAGAGGTATAAAATCTGGCCGGCTGAACCTGATCAAAGTGTCGAAATAAAAGTCCTTAACCAGGATGTCCGGCTGATTGAAATTGTTTTTGATAACCGAGAAAAGATCGAGCTCTTCCATTAATGAAACAATTTCGAAATAAAGCGGCGAGGTGCGGTCTTCGGGCAGTGCGCGCAGAAGCGCTCCCATGGCTTCCTGACCGAATTCTTCACTGATTGCATGCTGCACTTTCTGACGTATACGCGGGTCAATGTCATTAAGGCACGCAATCATGATGTCGAGGGCTTCCTGGGTACCGAGGGCAGAGAGAGCCTGCAGGGCACTTTCCCGCAGACGGGTTTCTTTGCCTTTCAGCAGGGCCTTGAAGATCGGCAGGGCTTCCAGAATGCCCCGCTGACCGGCGACATCGATCAGAGGCAGTATAATCTCGATCGAAGCCTCATTAAAAGCCTCAAGGGCCGCAAGCACAACCTGGTCGGTCTCTTTTGCCGTGTGCGCAATCAGCCCGTGAAAAGCGGCTTCCCGTGTTTTGGCATCAGGGCTTTCCAGGTCTTTGATCAGAAGCTCCGGGTCTTTTTTGCTTCCAAATGGCCAGATCATTGGGCGGGGGCTGGTGGTTTGGCTGAGAGAACCGCCATTACCTCCTTGCGAACGTTCTCGTCGGGGTCAAAGCGCAGCGGTCTGATATAGGGTGCCAGCATGAATGGATTGACAATTTTGCCGAGAGCTTTGATGACATTGCGGCGTACATCCGGCTCAGGGTCACGTATTGCCTGAATCAGAATCGGGAAAAACCTGCTGTCTTTCAGTTCGCCAAGCGCGAAAGCCGCAGAGGCACGCATCCATCTGTCGGGGTGCCGCATCATTTCTATTACCGGTTCATAAATCTGATAATAGCCAAGTCTCCAGAGGGTGATGATGGTATTGGCGCGTACCCGGTTATTGTCGTCATAAAGACAGGGAAGAATTTCTTCGGCCAGTGAAATATCGCCGACCTCGGCCATGGCTTCAACGGCATTGGCTCTGACGCGGTCATCCTGGTCTTTGAGAAAGCCAACCAGCATGCCTGAAACCGAAGGGCCGCCAATTTTGCCCAGCCCCATGATTACCACGGCTCTGACCTGCGGGTCAGGGTCCTGGATGGCGACGATCAGATGGGTTTTCAGCTCTGGTGGAATGTGGTCGCACAGAACTTCAAGAATTTTGGCTGACAGCACGCGGGTTCGCTGATCAGAGGCCGACAGATCACGGGTAATGTCTTCCATGAAGGAAGTATCCATTTTGATCAGTGACTGACCGATTGCCTTGCGGGCATCTTCAGTCATTTTATCGAAGCCGGTCATATATTTGCGGCGTGTTACAAAAGCTATGGCCCTGTGGGCTGCCTGCTTGATTTCGGCAACGTTAGAGGCGAGAAGCTTGGTCAGGCTGTTGATGATCTGAGGATGATCACGCTCTTTGAGACGCTCGATGGTCTGCAGAACGATGCTGCTGTCCGAGTCTTTGAGGAAATTCAACAGCATCTCGGTACCCGCATTGTTCTGAAAATGTTTGAGATCAAGAATTTTCAGAATGGTCATGCGCACTGAATAATCAGGGTCACGCAGTTTGGTTTCGAGAATCTGCAGAGCGTTCTGCAGGCCGGATTCGCCAAGAATAGTAAGAATGCGTGAACGCAGTGCCGGGTCCTGATGGTAGAGAACTTCGGTGACGAACCGCTGCAGTCGTGGGTCCATCATCAGCTGAATAGTTTCTGCCTGAACTTCGGAGGGAACTTCCATGAAGTGTTCGAGCAGAAGGGTGTTCAGGGTTTCGATGATGTAGTTCTCGGTAGGGTCACCAAGGATCTTGAGGGCGGTTTTACCCGTTTCGACATCTTTATAGCAGCAGGCGTTGATAAGAAGATTTTTGCGGATCGCCGGGTCGAGGCCCTTGAGAAAGCTTTTCAGGTAGCCTTCATTATAGCGGAAAATTTTAGCAAAGTTCCGGAAAATTACGTTGTGCTCGTATCGCCCCAGCCGCAGCAGACATTCGGTCATCAGCTTGATACACTGGAAATACCGGTCGTTGAGATTATTTTCGAGCGGGTCGGTGAAATATTTTATCTGCGCCTGGACTTCGGGGCTTTTGCGCTGCGCCGGGTCCATTTTGTCGAGCTCTTCAGCATAATCTTTAACGATCTTGCCGATCGTGTCTGCAACCGTCGGTGGTATCGACTTGTAAGGATCGAGCAGAAATGGAAAGAGATATTGATATGACATCGGGTCAGAGAGCTGTTCCATCAGCTTCAGAGTATGCTGGCGGAACCCTTCGCTCTTTTTACCCAGGCCGTCAAAAACCTTTTCGAAAAACATTTTTCCGTGCGACTGCAGGCACTTGAAAACCGGGTAACGCATGCTTGGCGCGATTGCAGGCAGTTCGCGAATACACAGGTCGAGAAAGTCCGGGTTTTTGATCTTGTCGACGTGCTTAGAAAATTCGACCTGTAGAATCTTTTTCTCGTCTTTCTTTGCCTCGACGACCTCTTCCTTCAGGATATCCATGAAGATGGGGTAGGTCTTCGGGTTCTGCAGCATGACGATCTCTTCAAGGTAAAGGATCTGCTCTTTTACCGAATAATTGTTCCATTTTTCAAGCAGCTGCTTGAGAATGCCTGACTTCTCGATACCATGCTGAATGGTTCGGTGTATGTCAGGGTCAAGAGTATTGCCGAGAACCTCTGTAACGGCCTTGAGGTTTTCTTCCTTGATGCCGACAAGAATTTCTTTGAAAGTTTCGCGCAGCAGTGTGTCGGGGTATTTGATAAGAGTCAGCAGCAGGCGAAGATCTTCTTCATTGAGCTGATTGCGGTAGTCGACAAAAACTTCGAGAATTTTCAATCTGGTTTCAAGATTGTCATTTTCTTCGAATTTATCGTGCAGAAATTCAATCAGACCATGATTCATGCTCGAGACAAAGTCACTCTTCGCACGATCTGATATACGCTTGTCTTTCTGAAGCAGTCTTCCAAAAGCCTCTTCAGGATCCGAAATTTTTCGCGAAAACCAACCCATTAATTTACTGACCTTGAGAACAGAATAGGATTTGCAGCATTATCGGCTAAGTTCACGGAATTTTGAACGATTCTTTGTTATGAATATATACCGGCTGGGTAGCTGTACACAACAATTAATACAATTTTTAAACTTTATTTACAAGTTTTATAAACTTTGTTATAGTCATGCCAATCAACATCATCAAGCGAGGGTTCAAAAAGTGTGGTTCATTAGAAAAATTTTCTGGATGATTACTCTTCCTTTTATTGCGCTTACCGGCGTTCTGATGTTCGCCTTCCCCGAAGAAATGAAGGAATTCAAAAAAGATCTGATCGATATGTTCGAAAATTCCTGGCTTCGCTGGGCAGGCTTTCTGGTCTTCATTTCGGCAATGGTTCATATTGTCCGGATTTTCGACGGCAGACACACTCTCGTCAGATTGACCGATCCGAACAGCTGATAAGCCTATACAGCCTATTCCCAGGCCGTGACTTCTACACGGAAAGACTTTGCCCCGGCGGGCGGGTCTTTAAACGGGATCTCGAAGAGAGAGCTTTCCTTTGGCAGGAGCCCTTTGTCAAAACTTCTCAGGGTGCCTGTTTCACTGCGAAGCTCTCTTTTGTTTTCATCAAGAATTCTTGCGGTGAGTTGAATCTTTTTCTTGACCGTTTTAGATAAATTATTGAGAGAGCCGACCACATACAGAGTTCCGAGTTCAATATAGGTGTCGATGCGGTCAATGTTGAAAACCGGTTCAAGATCGCGCTCGATGACCGGGTTCTGCTTTTCTTTACGTTTCCGCGCCAGGTATTCGGCAATTACCGTATCGTCATAGGCGGCCCACAGCGAAAGATTCATCGGTTCGAGGCGAAGCGCGGTGCGGTATGCTTCTTTAGCTTCTGAATAACGGTTTTCGACGGCCATTTTGTCGCCGGTTTCAATAAATTTAAAGGCCGGGCTGTCGCTGGCGATCCCGGTTACTGCTGAGATTTCGTTGACCAGAAACTGGCTTTCAGGGTCGGCAGGGGAGGGGAATGTTTTTCTGCCCGGGTTTTCAGGCAGAGTCTGGGCTGCCAATGCAATCTGGCATGCGAGCATTGCGGGCAAAATTATTGATCTGAACTTTGCTGCCATTTCTGACTCCTGTCTTTTATGCCGAAAGTTTACGGGCAAAAGCTTCGAGAATGAGGGTGTAGAAGTTTTCGAAACCAAAAAGCAGCATTCCTTCGTGCAGCATCTGGTAGGCGGCCAGGCCGGCTTCATTCTCGTTTTCGGTAAACATGCCAAGAAGCGTGTCGCGATCTACGGTCATACTGGTGACTCTGATGTCGCTGCCGGGATGGAGAAGTGAAGTTATGGCAGTTTCTACCCGGCTTTCGTCAAATGAGTTCGACGCCTGAATATAGAAGAAATCAAGGCTGGCAGCCCCGGCCGGCGGGTTGTCGATGCCTGGTAGAGAAACGTCCTGGGCGGTTGAAGGAGGGGCGGCATCGGAGCCGGTTGCCGTTGCGACGCTGAGCATGTCGGGCGCGAGAATGATCGCGGCATAAAGACTGTCGCGGGCATTTTCCAGAACCGCTTTGCGGATTTTTTTGAGCAGCAGGCCGGCTTCTAGATTCTTTTTTATGAAAAGATCGGTTGTCTGGGCCGCGCCGAGAGCAAGAAGGCTCGCGGTCATCGGGTTCTCCGGGTTTAGCGCACAAAGCTTGGCTTTGCCCTGCGGAAGAATTTGAACTATTCCTGATTCGTGGAGAAGATGAACCCGGTTATATGCGGTACCATAAGGCAGCTTGAGCTTGCGTGAAATCTGGTGAATCGACAGGACCCCGTCCGGGGTTTCCATGAAGGCGCGCGTTATTTCTATGTTGGTTTGCATGGCCGAAAGTATACAACATTTTTTTTTGATTATCAATTTATTGAGAATATAGAAATGAGCTGAAAATAGTAAGGCAATTTTCTGATTATGGCTGCTGACAGGCAAATTTTTTATTATAATTTAGATATGTAAATAAACTGACAGTAAAGGTTAGGGAAACATGCAAAAATTTTTAATCGTTGATGATGAACCTGTTAATTGCAGATTATTGAAAGAATTTCTTGCAGAAAGAGCCTGTTGCGACATCGCCTATTCTGGCAAAGATGCCCTGAAACTTTATACAACCGCCTGGGAAACCGGTAACGACTATGATCTGATGCTTCTTGACGTTTCCATGCCCGAAATGGATGGCCTTGAAGTGCTCGACCGCATTCGCAAAGACGAAGAAGGTCGCGGTGTCAAACTCGGGACCGGTCTGCCAATCATTATTCTTACGGCAGTTAAAGACTCTTTTATGAGCGCCTTCAAAAAGGGCGCCGAAGAGTATATTCTCAAGCCGGTGAATCGCGAAACTCTGATCAGCAAAATCGATGAACAGCTGGCAAAAAGAGCTCAGTGCTGATTTTTGAGCTTGAGCAGCTTCATGGCCTGTCTTAAAAGATCTTCCGGCGAAAATGGCTTCGACAGATATGCGTCCATGCCGGCATTGAGGCAGGTTTCGCGATCGCCCTTCATTGCTCTTGCAGTGACGGCAATAATCGGAACATGTTGATTCGGACCCTGATTTTTTCTGAGGGCTTCGGTTATTGCCAGGCCACTCCAGCCAGGCAGGCACCAGTCGAGAATCACCAGATCGAATCTGTTGCGGTTGAGTATTTCTGTTGCTTTCAGGCCGTTGTCGACGCTCTGGTGTTTGAAACCAAAAAGTTCAAGGCACTGTTCAGCGAATTTGCAGCTGGCAGGATCGTCTTCGACCACCAGAACTGAGATATTTGCCGGATTGATTTCGATGTTTTCCAGTAATTCAGCGCTGTTGGCGGCATTTCCCTGTGGACTGGATTCTATCTGAAGTTTATCGAAGGGGATATTGAAGAAAAATTCAGAGCCCTTGCCGGGAGTGCTGCAACAGCCGATAGTCCCGCCCATAAGATCGACCAGTCGCTTTGAAATGGCCAGACCCAGCCCAGTACCGCCAAATCTTCGGGTTGTACCGGTATTGGCCTGGGTGAATTTTTCAAAAATCATCGGCAGGTCAGTTGAAGATATGCCGATGCCTGAATCTTCTATGCTCACGTCGATATAGCAGTTGCCTGAGCCGTTACAACTCAGTCGAGCCTTTACTCTGACATAGCCGTTCTTGGTGAATTTTACCGCATTGCCGATCAGGTTGATCAGAACCTGTCTGACTCTTTGACTGTCACCGTTCACTTCATGTTCGACCAGCTGTGAATCCAGGTCGAGTTGCAATATTATGCCCTTGTCGACTGCCTTTGGCTCAAACAGTTTAACTATATCTCTGATCATTTTGCCAAAAGAGAAGGGGGTCTTATCGAGAACCAGTTTGTTCGCTTCGATTTTCGAAAGATCGAGAATATCGTCGATCAGGGCCAGCAGAAGTGAGCCGGAAGATTTGACGATCGAGGCGTAATCACGCTGTTTGTCGGACAGGGTTGTTGACAGCAGCAGATCGATAAACCCGAGAACTGAATTCATCGGGGTGCGAATTTCATGGCTCATGTTGGCGAGGAATTCGCTTTTGGCAAGACTGGCTGCTTTAGCGTCTTCAATAGCCTTTTTCAGCTTATCTTCGTATTCCTCTCTTACGGTAATTTCTTTTGCAAGCTCGGCGTTTGCGACCTCAAGCTGTCTGGTGCGTTCTGCAACTCTTTCTTCCAGAGTGTCGAGGGTTTTTTTCAGTTCCATTTCCGCGCGCTTGCGTGGGGTTATGTCGGTAGCGATAATTACCGCTCTTGACAGTAGGGCATTACTGTCTGGCACCGGTCTGCAGACAAGAGTCAGAAAAACCGGGTTGTCGTTTATTCTCAGCTCAGCCTCAGTCTCGAAGATGCTGTTGCTGGAAAATGCCGCAAAGATCCCTTTGCGAAGCGTTTCGCGGTCAGGAACAGTAAAGAAATCCCACAGATGAATGCCGGTAATTTCGGCTTCATCTCTTTGCAAAATGGCTTTGCCGGCTGGATTGATCACCAGAATGCGCCCCTCAGTGTCGACAAGGCTCACCCAGTTCGGTGAAGCTTCAACAACTCCCTGATAACGAAGATCTGAGGAGAAAAATACATGTGATGACGCTCGCAATCGGTCGGCCAGCACACGACGCAGCGCTTCTTCTGATTTCTGGAGGCAGGTGACGTTGGCGAAAGTGGCGATCAGACATTGGGTGTCACTGCAGAATTCCTGGCAATGAAACATTTCGACTGAAAGAACTTTTTGTTTGCCGTCAGAAGGGGTGAACTCGATCTGCATCGGTTTGCTGCGGCCTTCGGCGAAGCTTTTCAACAGCAGTGCAAGATCGATGTCTGTTTTGCCTTCACATATCTCGAACAGGTATTTGCCGGCAGCCTCTTCTCTTGAAATTTCGAAGAGTGCGCAGCCCATCGGGTTTATGTTTCTGATCAGACCGTCATTGGTGATAAGAAGAACTGCTCCAGGCGCAAAATGAGTGATAGCCTGGAAATAATCATTTGAACTGCAGACACCACCACGTTTTGGCAAATTCATGCGATTCCCTTTGTTCTGCAAAAAATTTGAAAGTTCGGCTACGGGAATTTTGTGATGCGCTAATTTCTGCCTAATTATAACCTGTCGGTCGGCTTTTCCGTAATGTGTAAAAGCTGAAAATTTTTACTGTTTTCTATTTTTATTTCAAATCAGGCGGGCCGACCCGAAGAAAAAAGGTTTGAAATGCTCATCAAAAGCAGAGGTGAGTAAATCTGTAAAAAGTAAAGAAAAAAATAACAAAATATTGACTACTACTATTTCGGGTGGTATAATCCAAGACCATTTCGCGAATGGTACATAAATTGCTAAGTTTTCGGAGACCGGCCGGCATTGTTAAGATTAACAAACAAAAATCTTCTATCTTCCAGAAAACTGAGACTGAGTTCTTCTTTTGTCGTACTAAAATGCGGGTGTTTTCAAGCCTTTTGAGAATACCCGTTTTTCCATTTAGCTCTGTTGTCAGCGCAGCAGGGTATGTTACAAATCTAAGGAGCAAGGCAGAATTATGGTGACAAAGCAACAGCCTGTAGCCAAAAAGTATCTGATGGCGAGAGATCGGCTATTTGAAAACATTCCGAACCTCATCGACATCCAGCTCAAATCTTTTGAATGGTTTCTGCAAGCCGGAAAAGAACCTTCCAAGAGAGATAAACAGGGGCTGGAAGAAGTTTTCAGAGAAGTTTTTCCGATCCAGGACTACGTAGGTAATCTCTGCCTCGAATACAATGATTACAGCCTCGGTCTGCCGATGTGTAAGAATTGTCCGCAGCTCAAGCTGCGCCAAAAGTGCCTTTATGACGACTGCAGCTTCGTCGAACAAGAATGCGAAATCGCATTCATCGGCGAAACTCCTTTCCGCATCAAGCACAGCCCTGACCAGTGTCGCAAGCGCGACCTGACCTATTCAATTCCGCTCAACATTCGCGTTCAGCTGATCATGCAGCAGACCGGCGAAGTTAAAGAACAGGAAATCTTCCTGGTCAACCTGCCCTGTATGACCGAACGCGGCACCTTCATCATCAACGGTGCTGAACGCGTTGTCGTCAGCCAGCTGCATCGTTCGCCCGGCGTTTATTACAGTTTCAACCGCGCCAAGAAGATGTATTCAGCCAAGATCGTTCCTTATCGCGGCGCCTGGATGGAATTCGAACTCGACCTGATGAAAGACGCTGTATTTGTCAGACTCGATCGCAAACGCAAAATTCCGATTACCACCTTCCTGCGCTCTCTTGGCTATGCCAATGACGAAGCCATTCTCGAACTCTTCGACAACAACGAGACTATTGCAAGCTCGCTGAAGTTTGACAAACAGTCTGTAAGTGCCGCTGAAGGTCAGGATAAAGTTAACCGCGCCGTTACCGATTCTCTCAAGGCTATTTTCAGCAAGCTCCGCCAGGGCGACCTCTTCGTTGAAGAAAACGCCCGTGGCCTGATCAAGAGCCTGTTTTTCGACCCGAAAAAATATGACCTCGGTGATGTGGGCCGCTATAAGCTCGACAAAAAACTGAGACTGATCGACCGCCTCTCTGAACAGGTCGCATTCAAAGACATCATCAACCCGGCCACCAAAGAACTGATGGTCGAAGGTTCGAAACGCATCAAAAAGAGCGTCGCCGCTCAGCTCGAAGCACTGCAGATTCCTTCATACATCAGAATCGGCGAAGATAATCGCGGCTACCGCATTATGTACAACCCGATCTGTGCTGACGTGAAGCTTTCTGAAGTCGAAATCGGCATTGTCGATCTCGTCGGCCGCACCGCCTGGGAATCAATCACCGATCCGAAGACCGGCGAAATCATCGTCGAACAGGGCGCCGAAATCTATGATGATACTTTCAACCGCATCAAAGAACTCGGTATCGAAAACGTCAAGGTTAAAAAAGACCGCGTGCTCTGCATCGAAGATATCGTTGGTGTTATCCGCTATCTGATCGATCTTTCAAACGGCATCGGCCGCCTCGACGATATCGATCATCTTTCCAACCGCCGTATCCGCCGCTGTGGTGAACTGCTCCAGAACCAGTTCCGCATTTCTCTCAGCCGCATGGAACGCGTCATCAAGGAAAGAATGACGATTCACGACCTCGACAGCTACACTCCGCAGCTTCTCATCAACACCCGCCCGGTTTCTGCGGTTGTCGATGAATTCTTTGGCAGTTCACAGCTCTCACAGTTCATGGATCAGACCAACCCCCTGGCAGAGCTTACTCACAAGCGCAGATTGTCAGCCCTCGGGCCGGGCGGTCTGAAGCGCGAACGCGCCGGCTTCGAAGTCCGCGACGTTCACCCGACGCACGACGGCCGCATCTGCCCGATTGAAACTCCTGAAGGTCCGAACGCCGGTCTTATCGCCAGTCTGGCTGTTTATGCCCGCGTCGATGAATTTGGCTTCCTGACCACGCCACTGTGCAAGGTTGACCCCGAAACCGGGATGATCAACTATGGTGAAATGGAATACAAGGATGCCTACGATGAAGACCGCTACAAGGTCGCCCAGCCCGATATCGCCATCAGCGACGAAGGCATGCTCATTCCTTCTGCCGTTCCCGCCAAATACTTCAGCGATGATTACGAATTCGATTACCTGCCGAAATCAGAAATCGAATACATCAAATTCTCGCCCCTGCAGATGGTCAGCGTTGCATCAGCCCTGATCCCGTTCCTCGAACACGATGACGCCAACCGCGCTCTGATGGGTACAAACATGCAGCGCCAGGCCGTTCCTCTCGTTCAGACTGAACCGCCGCTCGTCGGCACCGGTCTTGAATCGCGCGCCGCTCACGATTCAGGCGCCGTGCTTCTTTCTAGAAGCTCCGGTACCGTCTGCTACGTCGATGCTGAATGCGTTAAAATCAAACGCGCCAGCCGCCGCAAAGACGACGAAAAGATCGCGGTCAGTGAAGCGACCTTCCGCAAATACCAGGGTCGCAAGATTATGGACACCATCGTTGACGATCTGACCGGTGAAATCATCATCGAAGCCGGCCAGACCCTCGATATCACCTTCCTGTCGCGCATCAAGTCGATCACCGACGAAATCCGCCTGCAGCAGGAATCTATCGACGTCTACCGCATGCAGAAATTCATGCGCTCCAACCAGGGCACCTGTATCAACCAGAAACCGATCGTCAAGATCGGCGACAAGGTCAAACCGGGCACCGTGCTTGCTGACGGCCCGGCCACCTCTTACGGTGACCTCGCTCTTGGCCGCAACGTTCTGGTTGCCTTCATGTCATGGGAAGGCTACAACTTCGAAGACTCGATCATCCTCTCTGACCGCCTGGTAAAAGATGATGTCTATACCTCGATTCACATCGAAGAATACGAAATCGACGCCCGCGACACCAAGCTGGGGCCCGAAGAAATTACCCGCGACATCCCGAACGTCGGTGAAGAAGCACTCAAGAACCTTGACGAAAACGGCATCATCAGAATTGGCGCCGAAGTCGAAGCCGGTGACATTCTTGTCGGCAAGGTAACCCCGAAGGGCGAAACCGAACTGACTGCCGAAGACAAACTTCTGCGCGCCATTTTCGGTGAAAAGGCCCGCGAAGTGCGCAACACCTCGCTGACCGTTCCCCACGGCGAAAAGGGCAAGATCGTTGACGTCATGGTCTTCTCAAGAGACAACGGCGACGAACTGCAGTATGGCGTTAACAAACTGGTACGCGTATTCGTGGCCCAGAAGCGCAAAATCACCGTCGGTGACAAAATGGCCGGTCGCCATGGTAACAAGGGTGTTATCTCAAGAATCGTTCCGGTTGAAGATATGCCTTACTTGGCCGATGGCCGCTCGATCGATATCATTCTGAATCCGCTCGGCGTTCCTTCTCGTATGAACGTCGGTCAGGTTCTCGAAACCCACCTTGGCTGGGCCGCTGAAAAGCAGAACCGCCGCTATGCCACCTCAGTATTCAACAAGGGCCGCATGATCGATGGCAAAGAAATCAAAAACGAAGAATTTGTCATGCAGCAGCTCAAAGAATGCTACGACCGTGACCCGCTCAAACTGGTCGACATGGAAGGCAAGGCAACTCTGTATGACGGCCGTTCCGGTGAACCTTTCCACAAGAAGATCATGGTCGGTATCATTTACATCCTCAAGCTGGCTCACCTGGTCGATGACAAGATGCATGCCCGCTCAACCGGCCCATACAGCCTGGTTACTCAGCAGCCCCTTGGTGGTAAGGCCCAGTTCGGCGGCCAGCGCTTCGGGGAAATGGAAGTCTGGGCACTCGAAGCCTATGGTGCAGCTCATGTCCTGCAGGAAATCCTCACCGTTAAATCAGATGACGTTGAAGGCCGCGTGCAGGTTTATGAAACCATCATCAAAGGCAAGACCATCATGAAGCCTGGTATTCCAGAATCCTTCAAGGTTGTCGTCTCTGAACTGCAGAGCCTCGGTCTTCAGGTCGACCTGAAGAAAGATGCCAAGGAAGTCTCAATCGATGAAGGCGGCGAACGCATTATGATCGCCGAAACCGAAGAAGACTGGATGGAAGAAAACAGCGAAGAAACTGAAGACGATCTTCTCGGCGCTGAAGTGTCAGGCGATGACGCTGATGAAGACGAAGAAGAAGAATCTGATGATGAAGAATAAGCCCGATTCCGGTATAAGCATAAGGAAGGAGACATTTTAAAATGTTAGATATGGACAAATTTGATGCGATTCAAATCAGCATCGCTTCTCCCGAAAAAATCAGGTCATGGTCTTACGGGGAAGTCAAAAAGCCAGAAACCATCAACTACCGCACGCACAAACCGGAACGCGACGGGCTCTTCTGCGAAAGAATCTTCGGTCCCCAGAAGGACTGGGAATGTTTCTGCGGCAAATACAAGAGCATTCGCTATCGCGGCATTATCTGCGAACGTTGTAATGTAGAAATCACCAAGGCCGCCGTGCGCCGCGAGCGCATGGGCCATATCCAGCTGGTAACTCCGGTTGGTCATATCTGGTATTCAAAAGGCAGCCCGAACTATATCGCTCTGCTTCTCGACATCTCAGCCAGAGACCTCGAAAAGGTTCTGTATTTCCAGAGCTATATCGTTATCGATCCGGGTAACCTGCCGCTCTCGAAAAAACAGCTGCTGCCCGAAGAAGGCTCAGCCGGTGAAATGGGTTATCGCGAACTGCGCGAAAAATACGGTGACATGTTCACCGCCAAAATGGGCGCCGAAGCCATCAAAGAACTGCTGGCCGAAATCGACCTGCAGAAACTTGAAAAAGAACTGACCGAACAGCTCAAGACCTCTACCGGCACCAAGAGAACTCACCTTCTCAAGCGCATGGAGCTGGTCAAGATGTTTGCCCGCTCAGTCAGCCGCCCTGAATGGATGATCCTCGACGTCATCCCGGTCATTCCGCCCGATCTGCGCCCGATGGTTCAGCTCGACGGTGGCCGCTTCGCCACTTCAGATCTCAACGATCTTTATCGCCGCGTCATCAACCGCAACAACCGTCTGAAAAGACTGATCAAGCTGCAGGCGCCCGATATCATCATCAAAAACGAAAAGCGCATGCTGCAGGAAGCCGTTAACGCCCTCATCGACAACGGTCGCCGTGGCAAACTGGTTACCGGTCCGAACAATCGCCCGCTCAAGTCACTCACCGACATGCTCAAGGGTAAACAGGGCCGTTTCCGCCAGAACCTGCTTGGTAAACGCGTTGACTACTCAGGCCGCTCGGTAATCGTCGTTGGCCCGACCCTTAAACTGCATCAGGCCGGTCTGCCGAAGAAAATGGCTCTTGAACTGTTCAAACCCTTCGTCATGCACAGACTGCAGCAGAAGGGCATGGCTCACAACATCAAGAGCGCCAAGAAGATGATTGAACGCGAAAAGAATGAAGTCTGGGACGTCCTCGAAGAAGTCATCAAACATCATCCGATTCTGCTGAACCGCGCTCCGACCCTGCACCGCCTTGGCATTCAGGCTTTCGAACCGGTTCTTATCGAAGGTAAGGCCATTCAGATTCATCCGCTCGTCTGCTCAGCTTACAACGCCGACTTCGACGGTGACCAGATGGCCGTTCACGTTCCTCTGATGCTTGACGCACAGGTCGAAGCCCGCATGCTGATGCTGTCGGCAAACAATATTCTGAAACCCGCTGATGGTCTGCCGATCACCAGCCCGACTCAGGATATGACCATCGGTCTGTTCTATCTCACCATCGAAAAACCCGAAGGTAAAGATTATCCGACCCGCGAAATCAAACTCGAAAAGGGTCAGACCTGGGAAGAAACACTTCTCAACGCCGGTCGTCCCTATAACTTCCGCCTGGCCGAAGAAATTTCCGAAAAACTCCCCGCCGGAACCATTATTGATTCCAACGAAGTTATCGAAAAAATCAAAAAAGAAAAGGTCAGCAAGGTTACTGTTTATAATTCACCGATATTCACCAACATCGTCGAAGCCGTCAATGCCTATGAAACCGGCAAATTCAACCTGCTCTGGCCGATCTACATGAAGAAGAATCTCTTCGTGGTCGACAGCCGCGAAGACGACAAGGCTCAGAATGTCAGAGACGAATATTTCCGCACCACCATCGGTCGCGTAATTTTCAATGACAGTCTGCCCGCTGACTTTGCCTATCAGAATGTTCAGGTTAAGAAGGGCACCGTATCGACTCTCATCAAACGCCTGTTCAACGAATATTCACTGACCATTGTCGGCGAAACCCTCGACAAACTCAAAGCCCTCGGCTTCAAGTTCGCCACTGTCTGCGGTCTGACGATTTCTATCGTTGACATGATCGATCCGCCCAAGAAACGCGAAATTCTTGAACAGGCCGACCGTAAGGTTGTCAAGATCCGCGAAAGATGGGGCAAGGGTGAAATCACCCGCGATGAAAGAAAACAGGCCGAAGTCGACGTCTGGACCAAAGCGACCGAAGACGTTACCGATGACCTGCTGCAGGAATTCGAATCGACTGCTCACCTCGGCGAATTCAACCCCGTCTACATGATGGCGTTCTCAGGAGCGAGAGGTAACATGCAGCAGATTCGTCAGCTGGCCGCAATGCGCGGTCTTATGTCGAATCCGCGCGGCGACATTCTGGCCTTCCCGATTAAATCGAACTTCCGCGAAGGTCTGAACCAGTCTGAATACTTCATCTCAACATACGGCGCCAGAAAAGGTCTCGTCGACACAGCACTGCGCACCGCCGACTCAGGCTACCTGACCCGCCGTCTTGTCGATGTCGCTCAGGATGTAGTTATTACCAACAATGACTGCGGTTCCGAACTTGGCGTTGAAGTATCTCCGATTCGCCAGAACAGAACTTCCAACAACATCATGATCGACGATATCGTCGTTCCGATACGCTACCGCATCGCCGGTCGCGTTCTTGCCAAACCGATCGTTCACCCGGTCACCGGCAAAGTCATCACCTTCAAGCTTGGCAGTGAAGAAATCAAGCTCGAAGCAGGTCTCTACTGCACAGATGAAATCGCCGCCGAAGTTGAAAACCGCGTTGAATTCCCGGTTGCCATCAATGAAATCAAAACCGACATGATCTGTGCTGAGCAGATCATCGACCCGAAAACCAACCGCATCATTATGCGCCCTGACCGCCCGCTCAACGACTACGTTCTCGAACGCATCCGTGAATCAAATTTCCCCGAAATCAAGATTCGCAGCAAAATCATCATGCGTTCGCCGCTGACCTGCCGCTCCAAGGTTGGTATCTGTCAGTGCTGCTACGGCGCCGACCTTGCCACCGGCAAAGTCGTCGATATCGGTGAAGCCGTCGGTATCATCGCCGCTCAGTCGATCGGTGAACCTGGTACTCAGTTGACCATGAGAACGTTCCACCTTGGTGGCGTCGCTCTGGCCCAGCGCTCATACATCAAAGCACGCTCAGCCGGTATTGCCAGATTCGATACCCTGAGACTCGCCAAGATTTCTGACCGCGCCAAGTTCGAAATCGGCTCCGGTACCGAAACCTTCGACAAAACCGAATTCGGTTCAAGCATCAAAACCGTTGTCGTCGGTGGCCATCTGACCATCGAAGGCAAAAACAACCGCAAAGACCGCGTTCATATTCCGGTCGGTTCCGAAATGCGTATCGAACCGGGCGAAAAGGTAACTCCAGGTAAAGCTCTTGCCGAATACAACCCGAACAACATCGTCACCGGTTACACCGGCGAAGTAATCTTCGACGGTATCGACCAGAAAGACGGTATGGTCGTTTCTGAATCCGGCGTCATCAAAATCCTCACCCAGGATTTCGACCCGGTCACCAAAGACTTCATCATTGAAGACTATAAGATCCCGCAGGGCGCCACTCTGAGGGTTGAAGACAACGAAATCATTCACGCCGGTAACCTGCTCGCCGAAATCTCGGCTCAGTCACATGCCGCTATCGCCCGCATGGACGGTATCGCCAAGTTTGAAAATGTTCGCATCAAGAACAAGCAGGTAATCAGCGACAACGGTATGATCTTCGTGTTCCCGACCAACGAAAAGGCCGGAAGCCGCGTGGAATACATGCTGCCGAAGGGTGTCAAAGAAGCCAAGGAAGCCGCGATCAAAAACGCCGGTCTCATTCTCAATGTTAAGAACGGCGACGAAGTGTTCCCGGGCCAGAAGCTTCTCTCAGTAATCTCTGAAGCAGACGGAACCGTGGCCCTGACCTCAGGCGGCACCAAAATTGCCGTTACCAAAGAAGTCGAAGAAGAATATGAATTCAAGGGCGAAATGGCTGCTGCCATCGACGAACAGAGCAAGTCACTGTCTCTGATTGCCCCGATTTCAGGTCTCGTAAGAGTAATCAACGAGAAGAGCGCTGCCAACAAGACCCTCGACCGCAAGAGAGTCATCGTTAAGAACGAAATCGAATACAATGTTCCGCGCGGCGTCATTCTCAGACCGAAAGAAAACTGCAAGATCGCCAACGGTGGTGATGTTGCTGAAAACGGCGAACTGACTTCAAAACTGTTCATCCAGGCCGAAATCGATGGCACCATCGAAGTTACCAAGATCAAATCTGAAGTCAGAGTTCATCTGATCACCGACGACATGGAAATCATCAGAAACGCCACTCTGGCACGTTCAGCCATCAATCGCGAAAACGACGAAGTTGTCGCCAATGGCGGAACCGTTATCGACGATGATCTCTATGCAATTCTCGAAGAAAACCGCGCCGCTGTCCGCGAAGTTTACATTCTCAAGGGTGAACAGCAGGCTGTCAACATCATTGGCGAAGACGATCTCAAGGTTCAGTATCCGGTTCCGAGAGGCGCCACCATCAATGTTGACGATGGTCAGGTCGTTAAGGCCGGCGACAAGCTGGTGAGCGACATTGAACCGATGGTCAGCGAAATTGCCGGTAAGGTTAACTACATCTACGGCTATAACAAGATCATCTGCGAAGAAATCATCGAAAAGATTCTGGTATACAGCGGTGTTGAATTCAGCTATCCGGCTTCCCTCAGTCTGAAATTCCCGCCGACCGTCGTAAAAGATGGCGAACTGACTGTGGCTCCGATTCCGTTCGAAACCTATACTCAGGTTGAAGACAGTGATGGAACCCCGGGCATCAGAATCTGCCAGAAAGTTCTGCGCGAAAAGAAATACAGCATCACCAAAGAAATGGTTGCCAGTGGCGCCCTGATCGTAAAAGACGGCCAGGAAGTCAGAGAAGGCCAGGTTCTTGGTGTGCTCAAAGCCGACAACAAGGGTGTCGTTCTTCTCGACCACGACATCTCAAAAGAAGGCAAGCTCAAGAGCACCATCAAGAGCATCATCGTTCAGCCGGGCGAATCGCATCAGGTTCTCGACGGCGCCGAACTCAGGATTGACGACGGTTCGAAGGTCAAGAAGGGTGAAATTCTCGCCAAGTGGGGCGCCTCAGCCAGAAAGACCACCGACATCATTCAGGGTCTGCCGCGCGTTGCCGAACTGTTCGAAGTGCGCCGACCGAAAAAAGAAGCCGTTATCGCCGAAGAATCAGGCGTTGTCAGAGTCTCCGGCAACACCGTCACCATTCTCGATCCGAAGAGCGGTATCGAAAAACCGGTGCGCGTGGCCTTCGGTTCGACCGGTCTCGTCGTTCATGACGGCGAATACATTGAAGCCGGCGACGTTCTCACCGACGGCAAGGTATTCTCGAAGAAACTGGTTAAAGTTGTCGGTCTGCCGATCGTGCGCCGCTACCTGATGGATGAAATCCAGCGCGTTTACCGCGATCAGGGCGTCAGCATCAACGACAAGCACATCGAAATCATCGTTCGCCAGATGCTGCGCAAGGTCGTCATTACCGAATCCGGTGACTCCGAATTCCTGCAGAACGAATCAGTTCACGTCAGAAAATTCGAAGAACGTGTCAACCGCCTGATGGAAAAGGGCAAACGCCCGCCGGCAGGTGTTCCGATGATTCAGGGTATCACCAAGGCCTCTCTGACCACCGACAGCTTCATTTCAGCCGCGTCGTTCCAGGAAACCACCCGCGTTCTGACCAAGGCTGCGATCAAGTCGAAGGTCGACTACCTCAAGGGCCTGAAAGAAAACCTCATCATTGGTAAGCTGATTCCGGCCGGTACCGGTCTGTCGGTTACCAGAGACATTCTCTTCAAGAACCTGCCGGTTGAAGTTGAATCTGCAGCTCCTTCAGAAGCTGAAGATCTGTTCAAAAACGCCATGGAAAAAGAAGCGGAAGGTCTGACCGAACTCGAAGAAGAACTCTTCACCAAACAGCCTGGGGTTTATGAAAACGACCAGGACGAAGATGAAGAATAATCTCTGAAAAAAAAATCAGCTGTTCCGGTTTGCCGGGGCAGCTGATTTTTTTTTACTGTGAAATGGTTGGTGTACACAGGGTGGGGCGCCGAAAAAGTGGCGCGGTGCGGAAATAATGATAAAAAGACTGTTGACAGTGGTTTAAACATGTGCTAGTATCAGATTTCCACCTCTTTATCTGGTGGAGGTTTCGCAGTATGCGGAACTAATCTCAAAAAGGAAGGTGTTAGCTGTGCCAACAATTAACCAGCTGATCAGAAAAGCTCGCCAGGCGGTTAAGTACAAATCAAATTCACCGGCACTTGAAAGCTGCCCGCAGCGCCGTGGTGTTTGTACTGTAGTTAAAACAACTACTCCGAAAAAACCGAACTCAGCTCTTCGCAAAATCGCCAGAATCAGGCTGACCAACAAGATCGAGGTAACCGCCTACATTCCTGGTATTGGCCACAATCTGCAGGAGCACTCTGTAGTAATGATCCGCGGCGGCCGCGTAAAAGACTTGCCGGGCGTTCGTTACCACATCATCCGCGGCGCTCTTGACTGCGCAGGCGTTGCCAACCGCATGCAGGCCCGCTCTAAGTACGGTGCCAAACGGCCCAAGAAATAAGGAGAACTGATTCATGCCACGTCGTGGTCACGTAACCAAAAGAGAATTGACTCCGGATTCAGTCTACAATTCTAAATTGGTAACCAGATTTATCAACAATCTGATGCTCTGCGGTAAGAAGAGCATCGGTAGCCGCATTTTCTATGATGCAGTTGAAATGGTCGCCAAGAAAAGAAAAGAAGATAACGGTCTGGAACTGTTCAAAAAAGTAATCGATTCAGCAAAACCCATCGTTGAAGTTCGCAGCAAACGCGTGGGTGGCGCTAACTATCAGGTTCCGATCGAAGTTAAACCCGATCGCGCTGTCGCTCTTGCTTTCCGCTGGATCCTCAAACACAGCAGAGCCAGAAAAGAAAAATCAATGGCTGACCGCCTGTGCGCAGAATTCGACGATATTCTGAACAACACCGGCGCCACCATGAAGAAGCGTGACGAAGTACACAGAATGGCCGATGCCAACAAGGCGTTTGCCCACTTCCGGGTTTGATAAATTTTCCGTATAATCTGTTGCATTAAGCAGGTACACTCCAGAAATGACAGCCAACGCGACAATCAGTAAGATCAGAAATATCGGCATCGTGGCCCACATCGACGCTGGGAAAACCACGACGACCGAAAGAATTCTGTTCTATACCGGTAAAGCCTACAAGCTGGGCGAAGTTCACGAAGGCACCGCCGTCATGGACTGGATGATACAGGAGCAGGAACGCGGAATTACAATCACGAGCGCGGCAACCAAATGCCACTGGCGTGATTGTGACATCAATATCATAGACACTCCCGGGCACGTAGATTTTACTGCAGAAGTTGAACGCTCTCTTAGAGTTCTCGACGGAGCAGTAGTGGTTTTCTGTGCGGTCGCCGGTGTACAGCCACAGTCTGAAACTGTCTGGCGCCAGGCTAATCGCTACAAAGTTCCAAGAGTTGCTTTCGTGAACAAAATGGACAGAGTCGGCGCCAGCTTCGAAAGAGTTGTGCAGCAGATCAACGAAAGACTTGGCCACAAGGCCCTGCCGATCGTTATGCCGCTCGGTGCCGAAGACAAATTCATCGGCCATGTCGACCTGATCACCATGAAAGCCCACATCTGGGATGAAGAATCCACTAAGAAGCTGGGTGCAGAATTCAAGACCGAAACCATTCCGGCAGAACATCTCGAATCGGCAAAAGCTGCCAGAGATGCCATGATCGAAGCAATTTCGGCCTATAACGATGAAATCCTCGAACTCTTCCTCGAAGAGAAAGAAGTGTCAGAAGATCTCATCCGCCGCACCATCCGCGAAGCCGTGGTTGCCAACAAGGTCGTTCCCGTCCTTTGCGGCTCAGCTTTCAAAAACAAAGGTGTCCAGGATCTGCTCGATTCCGTTACCTATTACTTACCTTCACCTCTCGATATTCCGCCGGCAATCGCCTATAAGGTCGAAGATCACTCAGAAGTAGAGATCAAATCAGACCCCGAAGCTCCGTTCGCCGCACTTGTCTTTAAAATTGCAACCGATCCGCACGTTGGTAAGCTTGCTTACCTGAGAATTTATTCCGGAGCCATTGAATCCGGCAAAGTGGTCTATAACATCACCCGCGAGGGCAGAAAAGAACGTATCGGCCGACTGCTGCAGATGCATGCCAACCAGCGCCAGGATATTCCCCGTGCTGCTGCTGGCGACATTGTGGCTGCCGTAGGTCTGAAGAATATCGCCACCGGTGATACTCTCGCCTGCACCACCGACCATCCGACTCTTGAAAAGATCACTTTCCCTGAAACAGTAATTTCTGTTGCCATTGAACCCAGAACTCAGGGCGATCTTGCCCGGCTTACTGAAGTTCTCGAAGCACTGATGAATGAAGATCCGACCTTCAAGGCCAAGATCGATGCCGATACCGGCGAAACGCTGATTTCCGGCATGGGCGAGCTGCATCTCGAAGTTATCGTTGACCGCATTCTGCGCGAATTCAACGTTAAAGCTTCGGTTGGCAAGCCCCAGGTTGCCTACAAGGAAGGCATCACTTCAAAAGGCAGAGGCGAATGTGTCTATGAAAAGACCATTGGCGGCAAGAACCAGTTTGCTCACGTCATTCTCGAAGTCGAACCTCTCGAAAGAGGCAAGGGTTTTGCTTTCGTAAATGGCCTGAACAATGGTGCTCTTCCTCCCGTGTTCGTCGCTGCGATAGAAAAAGGTTGCCAGGACTCCATGAATGATGGTATCCTAGCTGGCTTCCCGTTGGTAGATGTGCAGGTTAAACTTGTCGGCGGCATGCACCGCGAGACCGAAAGCAACGATGTTGCCTTCAAGATCGCAGCTTATGAAGCCACCAAGAACGCACTGCGCAATGCCAGACCAGTTCTTCTTGAGCCCTATATGAAAGTCGAGATTGAAACTCCCGAGCAGTATATGGGCGACATTATCGGCAATATGAATTCAAGACGCGGCAAGGTAATCAACATGGAAATGCGTGAAGACATCAGAATTATCGACTGTCATGCACCGCTTTCCGATATGTTTGGTTATTCAACCCAGCTGAGATCGCTCTCACAGGGCCGCGCAACCTTCACCATGGAGCTGTTGCACTATGATGAAGCACCGAAGGCTGTTATTGAACGCATCCTGGGTGTGTTTGGTTTTAACCAGGGCCATCAGCACATGATGGCAGGCGATAATTGAACTAACCCCGGTATTTACTCTGATTGAAATCCAAGGAGGATTTTAAAATGGCTAAACAGAAGATGCGGTTGTCTCTGAAGGCTTTTGATCATCGTCTTCTCGACCAGTCAGTTGCCAGAATCTGCGACACCGTAAAACGCACTGGAACCAAGATTTCCGGCCCGATCCCGATGCCGACCGAGATCCGGAAATACACAGTTCTTCGCTCACCGTTTGTTAACAAGGACGCACGTGAACAGTTCGAAATGAGAGTTCATAAACGCAACATCGACCTTTACAATCCGTCAGGTCAAACTGTTGATTCTCTCATGAACATGGACCTTCCTTCCGGCGTTAACATCGAAATCAAGATGTTGTAATCGGAAAGGAAACAGGAGGATTATATAATGGGCGTTAAGGCAATATTGGGTACCAAAGTTGGTATGACCCAGATTTTTACAGATGATGGAAACGTTGTTCCAGTAACCGTAATCAGCGTAGGCCCCTGCACAATTATTCGCAAGGGCGACAGCAGCGTTCAGGTCGGTTATCGTGAAATCAGACCCGAAGCAGTTAAGCGTCTGCTGAACAAACCTCTGCGCATGAGCTTTGAAAAAGCCGGTGTTAAACCGTTCCGTTTCGTAAGAAGCTTGCCCGCTGACGAACTTGAAGGCATTGAGCCGCTCACAGAAATCAATGTTTCAATGTTTAAAGAAGGTGACCAGGTAAGCGTCACCGGAACCAGCAAGGGTAAAGGTTTTTCCGGCGCAATGGAACGTCATAACTTCAATGGCCAGCAGGTAACTCACGGCCAGTCTGACCGCACACGCGCGACCGGTTCCTGCGGTTCCGGTACTAACATGTCTCGCACTATGAAGGGCAAAAGGCTGCCTGGACAAATGGGTAACGTTCGCCGCACCGTTAAGGGTCTCAAGATCGTTAAGGTTGACGAACAGAAGAACCTTCTGTTGGTGAAGGGTTCCATCCCTGGAGCCTCCAATGGTCTGGTTATCATCAGACGGCAGGCTTAAGGAACGGAGGAAAAAATGGAAACCAAGATTTTTAAAATGAATGGAACCGCCAGCGGTTCAGTCAAACTTGATGAACAGGTATTTGCCACCAAGGCTCATCCCCAGACCATCAATGACGTTGTTAAAGCTCAGTTGAACAATGAACGCCACGGGACTGTCAGCACCATGACCCGCGGTGAAGTCAATGGTACAACCAAGAAGATGTTCAAACAGAAAGGCACCGGTCGTGCCAGACAGGGCGACATCAAGTCTCCTCTGCATCCGGGTGGTGGTAGAGCTTTTGGTCCGAAACCGAGAGTGTTTGACCAGCGTCCTCCGAAAAAGGTTGTTGATCGTGCTATCATCGGCGTTCTGACAGCCATGGCCAGCAATGGCGCCGTTCGTGTTGTCGAAGGTCTTGAATTTGCTTCAGGCAAAACCAAAGACGTCGCCAGCTTCCTGGAAAGCCACAAGCTGACTAAAGTTCTGCTTGTAGTTCCCCAGATCAGCGAAAGCACCAGACGTGCCACAGCCAACATCAAGAACGTCAAGGTTGTTACACCGATGCACGTAAACGTAGTCGACCTGCTCAAGTATGGCCAGGTTGCCATCAATGACAAAGCAGTCAAAATGCTCGAGGAGGTTCTGGTAAAATGAAAACACCTCAGGACATCGTAATTCAGCCAATCGTATCAGAAAAAAGCTACGACCGCATGGGCGAAGGCATTTATCAGTTCAAGGTTGCCAAGTGCGCCAACAAACATGAAATCAAAGATGCCGTTGAAGCTCTGTTCAAGGTTACCGTTAACAAAGTTAACACTGTAACCGTTGTCAGAAAGCCGAAACGCCGCGGTGTTTTCCAGGGCTACACCGGCTCATGGAAAAAAGCCATCGTGACCCTCAAAGAAGGCGACAAGATCACTTTCTTTGAAGGCATCAGCTGAGAAGCAGGAATAGGAGAAAGCCATGAGTCTCAAAGTTTATAAGCCTATTACCCCCTCACGCCGCTTCATGACAGGTTTCGACTTCAGTGATATCACCACTGACAAGCCCCATAAGCCCCTGTGTGAGTGGCTCAAAACCACTGCCGGCCGCAATCATCACGGCCATGTCACTCTGCGCCACAGAGGCGGCGGTTCACGCCGACTGTATCGCGTTATCGACTTCAAGCGCAACAAAGACGGCATCCCCGGCACTGTTGCTACCATTGAATACGATCCCAACAGAACTTCACGCATCGCTCTGGTAAATTACCGCGATGGTGAAAAGAGATATATCCTTGCTCACGAAGGCATCAAGGTAGGCGACGTTATCGAAAGCGGCATTCACGCTGACATCCTTCCCGGTAACTGTCTCCCTCTGAGAAATATCCCTCTCGGTTCAACCATTCACCACATCGAACTGCACCCCGGTAAAGGTGGCCAGGTCGCAAGATCAGCCGGCGCTGCCGCTCAGCTCGTTGGTAAAGAAGGCAAATATGCTCAGATCAATATGCCTTCCGGTGAAATGAGAATGGTTCTGATCGATTGCCGCGCTGTAATCGGCAAAATCGGCAACTCAGATCACATGAACGTCACAATCGGTAAAGCCGGTCGCACAAGATGGAAAGGCATTCGCCCGTTCGTCCGCGGTTCAGCCATGAACCCCTGCGATCACCCGCACGGTGGTGGTGAAGCCAAGACCAGCCGCGGTAGAACTCCTGTTTCTCTCTGGGGTAAACCTGCTCAGGGTTACAAGACCAGAAAGAAAAAGAATCTTACCAACCGTCTCATCATTTCACGCAGGAAGAAGTAAGGGAGAAACACAATGGCAAAAAAAGCTCCATTTGTTTGTGCTAGATTAGTTAAAAGAATCCAGGACATGAACCAGGCTGGCGAAAAGCGCCAGGTAAAAACCTGGTCAAGATCTTCGACCGTGTATCCTGAAATGGTAGGTCATACCATTGCAGTTCACAATGGTCGCAAGCACGTTCCTGTGTTCATTACCGAAAACATGGTTGGCCACAAGCTCGGTGAATTCGCACCCACCAGAACCTTCAAGGGTCACGCCAGCGAAAAAGCTGTGAAGCTTAAATAAGGGAAGGAGAAATAAGAATGTTACGACTTGTTGGTGTAACCATTCCCGAAGACGTAGATCTGTTCAATGGCCTCCGCATGATTAAAGGCCTTGATACCAAAAACAGCCGCGCCAAGATCGAAACTTATCTGACCAAGGCCGGTCTTTATAACCGCCAGCTGCAGCCGAACGGCAAACTCGAAAAGGTTTACCCGAAGGTTGCCGACCTCAGCTGGAAAGAAAAAGCCAGACTTATCGACGTCGTCGATATGCCGAGAGCTGTTCTGAGAAACATTCACTCAAGCCCGAAGAAGCTCAGACTCATTGCTGACGCCATTCGCGGCAAAAGCGTCGATGAAGCCATGGCCACTCTGCAGTTCATGCAGAAGGGCGAAGCTCCGACCCTGCTGAAGCTCCTCAAATCAGCTATCGCCAACGCCGGCGCCAACCACGACCTGCGCGCTGACGATCTCTATATCGCCAAAATCACCATTGACGGTGGTGCCACCATGAAGAGATTCATGGCCCGCGCCCGTGGTAGAGCCTGCCGCATCAGAAAGAGAACCTCACACGCCCAGATCGTTCTGCGCGAAAGATTCTCAATGGCCAAATTCGCTGTCAGCGAAAAGACCCAGGATGCCGCTGCCAAGAAGACTGTTAAAAAAGCTCCGGCGAAGACCGCTGCCAAATCAACAGCTCCCAAGGCCGAAAAAGCTGCCACTGCCAAGAAACCAGCCGCCAAGAAGACCACCAAATCACAGGGAGGTAAAGAATAATGGGCCAGAAGATTAATCCAATCGGCATTCGCCTTGGTATTACCAGAACCTGGGATTCCAGGTGGTATGCAAAACGCAGTGACTACGCTAAATTCGTGCATGAAGACGTTAAGGTTCGCGACTTCATCGATCTCAAGCAGTTCCGCCGCGAAGGCATCAGCAAGATCGAAATCGAACGCAAATCGAACAACAAAATGCGCATCACCATTCACACTGCCAAACCCGGCGTCATCATCGGTCGCGGTGGCGACAGAGTTGAAATCCTCAAGAAAGAACTTGAAGATCTCACCGGTAAATCAGTGTTCCTGAACATCCAGGAAATCAAACAGCCCGATACCGATGCCAAGCTTATCGCTGAAAGCATCGCCATGCAGCTTGAACGCCGCGTTTCACATCGCCGCGCCATGAAGCAGGTAATCAGCCGCGCTCTGCGCGCTGGTGCCAAGGGTGTTAAGATTCTGTGCTCAGGCCGCCTCAACGGTGCTGAAATCGCCCGCCGCGAATGGGTCCGCGAAGGTCGCGTTCCTCTGCACACTCTCCGCGCTGATATCGACTATGCAACCGATACAGCTATCACCACTTTCGGCTGCGTTGGCGTAAAAGTGTGGATCTTCAAAGGCGAAAAGATTGGCAAAGCTCATCTTTACAACCGCGAAACCAGCACTCCGGTTAACACCCCCAATAACGCTCCGACTAACACCAGGAAGTAAGGAGGAACCCGCACAATGTTGATTCCAGCAAGGACCAAATTCAGAAAAGCCCACCGTGGCAGAATGAAGGGCATGGCCAAAGGCGGTAAATACCTGGCCTTCGGTTCCTTCGGTCTTCAGGCCCTCGATCCGCACTGGGTAACCAGCGCCCAGATCGAAGCCGCTCGTAAGGTTATCACCCGCACCGTAAAACGTGCCGGCAAAATGTGGATTCGCGTTTTCCCGGACAAACCTGTTTCGAAGAAGCCCCTTGAAACCCGTATGGGTAAAGGTAAAGGCGCCCCGGAATTCTGGGTAGCAGTAATCAAACCCGGCAAGATTCTCTTCGAACTTGAAGGTGTGCCCGAAAATATCGCCGTCGAATCTCTGACTCAGGCAGCAGCCAAGCTCCCGATCCGCTGCCAGGTAGTCTCAAACAATAGCTAACAGGAAGGTGACCAATGAAGAATCGCGAAGATTTTTCTGAACTCAACGAGCAGGAACTCGAAGAAAAGTATAAACACTTCAAGGAAGAATTATTCAACCTTAGGTTTCAGGCCGTAACCGGCCAGCTTGCCAATCCGGCCAGAATCAGTCTGGTGCGCCGCAATATCGCCCGCGTCAAGACTTATCTGACCAGAATGGAAAAGGCCAGAATTCATCAGCTTCTCAAAGCTGAATACGACGCTCTTCTCAAAGAGGAAAAGATCGATACCCGCATTACTCCTCTTACCGAAAAGATCGCCCGCCTGAAAGCCAGACTGTCTGTAAAAGCACGCAAAGTTAACCAGGAAATCCGCACCAACTGCGATAAGAAGGTTGCCGAGCTGCTCAAGAACATTCGCGGCGAGATCTCCAAAAAGCTGAGAAATGCCAACGGCAAGGATGACGCCCAGTTGCGCGCGGCTTCCAAGCGTCTCAGAGATCCCAAATGTACAATTAGAAAGAAGTTTCTTGACAAATTGTCTGAAATGGGATTAAATGAAGCTTCTCAGATCGCCACAATCAAGGAAAATAAGCGTGCGAAACTGCGCGAACTTGAAAACATCAGAGTTCTGCAGCGCGAACTGACCGCAGGCCGGCTTCCTTTTTAAGCAGGAGTAAAAAATGGAAAACGAAAAAACCTTAAGACGCAGCCGCGTTGCTAAAGTTGTTGCTGACAGCACCGAAAAGACCATCAAGGTCGAAATCGAAGGCATGGTTCAGCATCCCCGCTACAAAAAGTACATCAAGCGTCACACCAGATTCCTGGTTCATGACCCTGAAGAAAAATGCAAAGTCGGTGATACCGTTCGTATCGAAGAATGCAGACCGATCAGCAAGACCAAAAAATGGATTGTGCGCGAGATCGTTAAGACCGGCGCCGCCAACGTAGAATAAGGAGCACCAGCAATGATTCGACAGGAAACCGTATTAAAAGTTGCTGATAACTCAGGCGCAAAAAAGCTCCTCTGCATCCGCGTAGCCGGCTGCAGCGGCAGATCTTTCGGCCGGGTTGGCGATATCATCGTAGCCTCTGTTAAAGACGCTATCCCCGATGGTACCGTTAAGAAAAAAGAAGTGGTCAAGGCTGTTATCGTTCGCACCGCCAAAGAAACCCGCCGCCCAGATGGCAGTTTCATCAAGTTCGACGACAACGCAGCCGTAATCATCGGAAACGATAACAATCCTCGCGGCACCCGCATCTTCGGGCCCGTGGCGAGAGAACTTCGTGAAAAGCAGTTCATGAAGATCGTTTCACTGGCACCAGAAGTACTGTAAGGGAGCGACAGAATGCACAAGAAGATCAAAGCCAGACGTGGCGTTGAAAAACCCCACATCAAAAAGGATGACCAGGTAGTAATTCTCGCTGGCGACGACAAAGGCAAAAAAGGTCGCGTTCTCTCTGTAAATGCAGAGAAGGGCACTGCCATCGTTGAAGGCGTCAACTACGTAAAGAGACACACCCGGCCCGGTAAAAATATCGGCAAGGGTGGTATCATTGAAAAAGAAGGCCCGATCGCTCTCGGCAAAATCGGCCTTCTCACTCCGGACGGCTCCAAACTCACCCGCGCCAAATTCGTAAAGCAGGGTGACGAAAAGAATCGCGTCTGCGCAACTACTAACGAGCCTCTCGGCCGCAAGTAAGTAACCTGAATTTGTTCAGGAATAAGATATCATAAGGAGTTTCGGCATGGCAAAGACAGAAAAAGGCGAAAAGGCAGCCCCCGCAAAGGCAGCCCCTGCAGCAAAAGCAACAGGGCCTAAGTCTCTCCCAAGGCTGAAGGAAAAGTATCTGAAGGAAATCGCACCGAAGCTGGTTACCAAATATGGTAACCCGATGCGCGTCCCCAGGGTAACCAAAGTGGTTATCAACATGGGCGTCGGTGCCGCTACTCAGAATGCTAAACTTCTCGAAGCCGCTACGAGAGATTTAACCATCATCGCCGGTCAAAAACCGGTAGTAACCAAGGCTAAGAAGTCAATCTCTAACTTCAAGCTGAGAGCTGGCGTCCCCATCGGGTGTCGCGTTACTCTCCGCGGCGATAGAGCCTTCTATTTCCTGGACAAACTTTTCACCATCGTTGTTCCCCGCATTAGAGACTTCCGTGGTCTTTCTCCAAAGGCTTTCGACGGTCGCGGCAACTACAGCCTCGGTCTCCAGGAACAGCTGGTTTTCCCTGAAATCTCCTACGATTCAGTGGAAAAAGTACAGGGCATGAACATCACCATCGTAACCACCGCTCACAATGACGGTGAAGCTTACGAGCTCCTCGAGCAGATGGGTATGCCGTTCCGCAAGATCGCTAAAAAAGCGCAGTAATACAAGGAGTTGTTATGGCTAAGAAAGCACTTATCGAAAAGTGGAGTAAAGCCCCAAAATTCTCTACCCGCGCCTATAACCGCTGCCTTATCTGCGGTCGCCCGCGTGGCTACATGAGGGACTTTCAGATGTGTCGTATCTGTTTCAGAGACCTCGCTTCCGTCGGCAGAATTCCCGGCGTTACGAAATCAAGTTGGTAAAGGAGTTAATGAGTTATGAGTATGACTGATCCTATTGGCGATATGCTGACTCGTATCCGGAATGCCAACATGGTTAAGCATGAAAGCGTCGAAATGCCTTCTTCTAAAATGAAAATCGAGATCGCAAAGATCCTGAAAAAAGAAGGTTATATCCGGGATTTCCGCTATTACAAATTTCAGAATAAATTCAATCTGAAAGTGTTCCTGAAGTACGGCGAAAAGAATTCTCACATCCTCAAGGGAATCACACGCGTTTCCAAACCTGGCAGAAGACTTTATTCTGGCAAGGAAACCATCGCGAAGGTTCTCGGCGGTCTGGGTATTTCTATTCTCACCACTTCCAAGGGCGTCATGACTGACAAAGAAGCCCGCAAAGCTGGAGTCGGTGGCGAAGTTCTTTGCCACGTCTGGTAACCAGGAGGAAGCGACATGTCAAGAATTGGTAAAAAACCCGTAATTATCCCCAAGGGTGTTGAAGTTAACGTCAACGGTACCATGGTCTCTGTTAAAGGCCCCCAGGGTCAGATCAGCAAAGACATGCCCGGCGAAGTCAAAGTCACCCGTGAAAACGACCATATCATCTGCACCATTCCCGAAGACAGCAACAAAGTTGTCAGAGCAAAATTCGGTCTGGTAAGAAGCCTTATCAATAACATGGTAACTGGCGCCCATGCCGGTTTCACCAAAGGCCTCGAAATCATCGGGGTTGGTTACAAAGCACAGAATCAGGCTCCCAACAAGATCCTGGTCAACATCGGTTATTCACACCCAGTCGTGTATGAAGCACCGGCCGGCATTACCCTCAAAGTAGACGGCAACAAAGTGTTTGTAACTGGTATTGATAAAGAAGTAGTCGGCCAGACTGCCTCTGAAATCAGAGAAATCCGACCTCCGAGACATTACAAAGACGGCGCCGGCATCCGCTATCTCGGCGAAAACGTCCGCATCAAGGTCGGCAAGAAGCTCGCAGCTTAAGGCAATAAAGGAAGGTACAAAATGAAAGTCGGAAAAAAGGAAATGCGTAAGCGGCGTCATGCACGCAGCAGATTTTATTTGTCCGGTACTGCCCAGAAGCCTCGTCTTGCAGTGTTTCGCAGCCTTAAGCATATCTATGCTCAGGTAATTGACGATTCCACTGGCGAAACCATGGTTATGGCAAGTTCACTTGACAAAGATATTCGTTCCACTGTAAAAGGTGGAAACAAGAACGGTGCCAAAGCTATCGGTCAGAGACTGGCAGAAAAGGCAATCAAACAGGGCATTACTGCTGTGGTATTTGATAAGGGTGGTTACAAATATCATGGTCGCGTCAAGGAACTGGCCGAAGGCGCCAGATCCGCTGGCTTGAAATTCTAGGAGGAAACCAGATGGCTGAACAAGGAAATCCTCGTTTCCGTCGTGATGGTCGCCGACGTGACCAGGTCGTGGAAAACGAATTCACCGAAAAAATTATCTCTGTTAACCGTGTCTCTAAAACCGTTAAGGGTGGTAGACACTTTGGCTTCTCCGTTCTGGTCTGCGTAGGCGATCAGAAGGGTAAAGTCGGCATTGCTATCGGCAAAGCCAAGGCCGTTCCGGATGCAGTCCGCAAAGGTCTTGAAAAAGCCCGCAAGCAGATGGTTCAGATTCCCCTGAACAAAGACACCATTGCCCATCCGTACATTGGCAAATTCGGTTCTTCTCAGGTCCTGATCAAACCCGCCGCCCCCGGTACCGGTGTTATCGCCGGTGGTGCCGTGCGTGCCATCTTTGAAGCTCTTGGCGTTAAAGACGTTCTGTCAAAACGCCTCGGTTCGAAGAACCCCGTTAACATGGCCAAGGCTACCATGAACGCTCTGCGCGATATGCGCGGCGTTGATGTCATCGCCAAAAATCGTGGCATTACTCCCGGCCAGGTCATTAACGGCTAAGGAGAAAAACCATGACAGAAAAGAAAATCAAGATCAAACTGATTAAAAGCATGATCGGCGCCACAGAACGCCAGATCAAAACCCTTCACGCTCTCGGGCTCCGCAAGATGCAGCAGGAAGTTGAACATGTGGCAACTCCCCAGATTCTTGGCATGGTCAGCAAGATGCAGCGCTGGATCGAAGTAAATTAAGGAGACCTCGTTATGATTAACCTTGGTAATCTCAAAAAGGCCAAAGGGTCTACCAAAGATAAGAGAAGAGTAGGGCGCGGTAAGGGTTCCGGCATGGGTAACCAGGCCACCAGAGGTCATGACGGTCAGCTCGGCCGCGGCAGCAAGGTTCGCCCCTATGCCGGGTTCGAAGGCGGTCAGATGCGTTTCGTCCGCATTATGCCGAAGCGCGGCTTCACCAGCCCGAATCGTGTAGAATTCTCAGTGGTAAATCTGGCTGCTCTTGAGCAGGCCTTTGCCGCCAACGCTGAAGTAACCGTAGCAAAACTCATCGAAGCCGGTCTGGTCAAAAACGACAAGAACCCGGTCAAGATTCTTGCCCGCGGCGAAATCAAAAAGCCTCTTACCGTTAAGGCTCATCAGTTCTCAAGTTCTGCAAAGGACAAAATTGAAAAAGCCGGTGGAAAGGCGGAGGTGATCTAACTTGCTGCAAAGCCTGTCAAACTCAATGAGAATTCCGGAACTCCGGAATCGTATCCTTTTTACCCTTGGCATGATTCTGGTATTCAGAGTCGGTACCCACATTCCGACCCCGGGCGTGGATGCCAAACTGCTTACCCAGAACCTTCCTTCTTCTGAACTGTTCAGCTTTCTGAACATGTTCTCAGGTGGCGCGCTGAGACGTTTCTCTGTCTTCGCACTCGGGATCGCTCCCTACATCAATGCATCGATCATCATGCAGCTGCTTGTATACGTTATCCCTTATTTCGAACACCTGGCGAAAGAAGAAGGCGAAGAGGGCCGCAAGCTGATCAGTCAGTATACAAGATACGGAACAGTTTTGATAGGCGCGCTGCAAGCGTTAGGCATCAGCTTCATGCTTGAAAGATACCAGGTTGTTCCGCACCCTGGTATCGGTTTCAAGCTGATGGCTGTAATCACCCTCACTGCAGGCACAGCCTTCATTATGTGGCTTGGCGAACAGATGACAGCCAGAGGTATTGGTAATGGCATCTCCATTCTCATTACCGCTGGTATTCTCGCTGGCCTCCCGGAAGCGATTGTGCATCAGGTCGCACTGTTCAGCGGTGATGCTCATGATGTCGTGAAGACTATCTTCCTGTTGTTCTTCGCCATCATTACCATCATGGCTATCGTCTATGTCCAGGATGGCGTCCGCAAGATTCCGGTTCAGTATGCCAAACGCGTAGTTGGCCGCAGAGTTTATGGTGGTCAGAACACTTATATTCCTCTGAGAGTCAATCAGGCCGGCGTTATTCCGGTAATCTTCGCCAGTTCCATTCTGATGTTTCCTGCCATGATCTTTAGCTGGGTCCAGAGCTTGGAATCAATGCAGGAAGCGGTTAAGAACCCGATCGTCTACTGGTTACTGAATATTTTCAACTACAACAGTCTGACTTACATTCTTATCTATGTTGTTCTGATCATATTCTTTACCTATTTCTACACAGCCATTTCATTCAATATTCAGGATCTCGCTGACAACATGAAAAAATACGGCGGCTTCATTCCCGGTATCCGTGCCGGTCAGAAAACCGTTGAATTCCTTGAAAAGACCGTTTCCAGGGTTACTCTGGCTGGTGGTGTTTTCCTGGCTGTTGTCTCGATCATTCCGAACTTCCTGATCATGTTCATGAACGTTAACTTCTACTTTGGTGGCACTGCACTGTTGATCGTAGTTGGCGTCGCCATGGATACCATGCGTCAGTTGGAATCTCATCTGGTTACCCGCCACTATGAAGGTTTCATGAAGAAAAAAGGATTGAGATGAGCAGTAAGAGAAATCTGAACCTTATTTTTCTTGGCCCGCCGGGTGCCGGCAAAGGCACCCAGGCCAAGATGATCGTAGACAAATATAACATTCCCCAGATTTCCACAGGTGACCTGATGAGAGCCGCTGTCTCATCAGGTTCTTCTATTGGAGACAAGGTTAAGTCTTTCATGTCCAGCGGGGCCCTCGTGCCCGACGATCTCGTTATCGAAATTCTTCTTGACCGACTTTCTGCTGATGATTGTCGTGATGGTTTTATTCTCGACGGGTTTCCCCGCACAGTCGGCCAGGCAGAAGCACTTGACCAGCAGCTGAACAAGAAGCAGATGCCCCTCTCAGGGGTCGTGGCGATGATGGTACCCGATGGGGTACTGACAGACCGCCTGACCGCGAGAAGAATCTGCCGCCAGTGCAGTGCTTCATACCATCTCGAATACCTTAAACCAAAGGTTGACGGTGTGTGCGATCGCTGCCAGGGTGAGCTTTATCAGCGCAAAGACGACTCGGAAGAAGTCATTCTCAACCGCCTCAAGGTGTACCACGATCAGACTTCGCCGCTGATAGATTTTTATCAGAAGCGAAAAAAGTTGTACACAGTCGACGGAAATAAAAAAATAGAGATGATTTTTTCTGAAATCTGTGATATAATCGACAAACTGAATTCGCCTTGATTACCCTGAAAACACCTCAGGAAATCGAGACAATGCAGGAGAATGGCCGAATTCTTTCGGTCATTCTTAATAAGGTTAAGCATCAGGCCAAACCCGGTGTTTCAACTTTAGAACTGGCAGAATATGCTCATGGTGAAATCTTAAGGGCCGGCGCCGAGTCAGCGTTTCTAGGTTATAGAGATTTCCCGGGGGTAATCTGCATCAGTCTCAACGACGAGGTGGTTCACGGGATTCCGTCGCAAGCGAGAATTCTCCGACCAGGAGATCTTCTCAAAATCGACATCGGAATCAGGCGCAACGGCTTCTACGCTGATATGGCAGAGACAGTATTTCTGGGGGCCACCCCCCCGACCGAAATTGAAAGTCTGCTGCAGATTACGAAAACGGCTTTGATGGTCGGAATTCGTAATTTACTTCCCGGCAATACTTTGGGAAAAGTTTCACAAAGCATGCAGGAAGTCATTGAGACTGGCGGACTGTCAGTGGTTAAACGGTTTGTGGGTCATGGGATAGGGCGAAAGCTCCACGAAAAACCACCCGTTCCGAACTTTGGTACCCCAGAACAGGGGCCGCGGCTAAAAGCAGGAATGGTACTGGCAATCGAACCCATAGCCACATTCGGAGACCCGGAGATAGCCATAAAGCAGGATGGCTGGACGGCGATAACGGTCGGCGGTGCTTTGAGCGCACACTTTGAGCACACGGTGGCCATTACCCCTCGGGGTCCCAGGATTCTCACCTCAACCTGCCAGGCGGGTTAAAGAAAGGGCAACTAGTCGAACAATGAGCAAAGGTGATACCATTCAGGTCAACGGAAAGGTCGTCGAACCTCTTCCAAACGCCATGTTCAAGGTTGAGCTTGAAAATGGGCACATGGTTCTCGCTCACATCTCCGGAAAGATGAGAATGCATTACATCCGCATCCTTCCAGGAGACAAGGTCACCGTAGAATTGACTCCCTATGATTTGACCCGTGGGCGAATCGTCTATCGTTTTAAATAAGTCCTGACGAAACGATAGCAAATAGCACGCAGGAGGAAAAAAATGCGAGTTAGGGCATCTGTAAAAAAAATCTGTGAAAAGTGTAAAATCATCAAACGTCGTGGTATCATTCGTGTTCTGTGTGAAAATCCCAGACACAAACAGCGACAGGGCTAAGACAGGAGGAAAATTATGGCACGTATAGCAGGCGTTGATCTGCCTCGAAACAAGCGCGTCGAAGCAGCTCTCCCCTACATCTATGGTGTTGGCTGGACCGCATCAAGGCACATTCTTGCCAAAACCAACATCAACCCCGACACCCGCGTCAAAGACCTGACTGAAGACGAAATCTCTTCAATCAAAAAGGTTCTTGATTCTGAATATCGCGTAGAAGGCGATCTCAGACGCGAAATTTCCATGAACATCAAACGCCTCATGGAAATTGGTTGCTACAGAGGTCTCAGACACCGCAAAGGCCTGCCGGTCCGCGGTCAGAGAACTAAAACCAACGCTCGCACCCGCAAAGGTCCGAGAAAAGCTATCAAAAAGAACAAGGCATAATTGTTTTTTTTGAGGATGTAAACTGATTTAAGGAGCATAAAATGGCAAAATCAGGAGCTAAGTCCAAAGTCCGGACCAAAAAGCGAGAAAAGAAGATAGTCGCCAAAGGTCAGGCACACATTCAGTCAACTTTTAACAACGTTATCGTCACTATCACTGATATGACCGGTAATGTTCTGTGCTGGTCATCCTCTGGCTCAAACAGCTTCAGAGGTTCCAGAAAATCTACCCCATACGCCGCTCAGGTTTCAGCCGAAATCACCGCTAAACGCGCTCTCGAATTCGGTATGAAAGAAGTGGAAGTTTTCGTTGCCGGTCCCGGTATGAGCCGTGAATCAGCGATTCGCGCCCTGCAGACTGTTGGTCTGTCAGTTACCGCAATCAAAGACGTTTCCGGCATTCCGCACAATGGTTGTCGCCCGCCCAAGCGACGCCGCGTCTGAGGAGGCATTAGAATATGGCTAGATATACTGGTTCAGTTTGCAGAATTTGCCGCCGCGAAGGCGATCAACTTTTCCTCAAAGGTGCCCGCTGTTTTACCGAAAAGTGCGCATTCAAACGCCGCGCTTTTGTTCCCGGTCAGCATGGTGCCGAACAGATGAGAAAGAAAGCTACCGGCTACGAAGTACAGCTTCGCGCCAAGCAGAAACTCAGAAAAACCTACGGAATCCTGGAACGCCAGTTCCGCAAATACTATGAAGCCGCCAGCCGCAAGTCTGGTAACTCTGGTGTCAACCTGCTGCACCAGCTCGAAACCCGTCTTGACAACGTGGCTTTCCGCATGGGCTTTGGCCTTTCACGCGCCCAGACCCGCATGTGGATCACCCAGGGTCATTTCGACATCAACGGCCGCAAGTGCAATATTCCCAGCTATCAGCTGAGAGCCGGTGATGTTATCGCTATCCGCGAAAGCAGCAAGATTCGTCAGCAGATCAAAGATGCTCTCGAAATCAACTCAAGCCGCGAAGCCAGCTCATGGCTCGAAGTAGATCGCGAAAACCTCAAGGGTAAGTTCGTAGCGCTGCCCGAACGCGCACAGCTCGACCCGAAGATCCAGGAACATCTGATTATCGAATTCTACTCTCGCTAAGCTTAACAGGAGGCTAATTCGCGTGATTGAAATCAACCGACCCAAAATCAAGTATATCGAAGGCGAACACTCGAACCACGGCGTCATCGAAGTCGAACCTCTTGAAAGAGGCTATGGTCAGACCCTCGGAAATTCTTTCCGCAGAGTTCTGCTCGCTTCTCTGCCCGGTTCAGCTGTCAGCAGCGTCAAGATCGACGGGGTTCTGCATGAATTCTGCAGTATTCCCGGCGTTGTCGAAGACGTTACCGCCATCATCCTTAACCTCAAGAAACTCGTAGTTAACGTAGAAGTCGATGAACCCATCACTCTGCGCCTTGAAGTCAAGGGTCCGGCAGACGTAACCGCCGCTGATCTGCCTTCGCATCCTGATCTGCTCGTAATTGACGAAGACGTTCACATCGCTCAGGTAACCGGCGATATCACCCTTGGCATGGATATCACCTTCAAGCGTGGCCGCGGTTATGTTCTGGCCGAAGATCACAAGATGAACAATCAGCCGATTGGTACCATCCTGGTCGACAGTCAGTTCTCACCCGTTACCAGAGTAATGTATAACGTTTCTGACGCTCGCGTAGGCCAGAACATTGATTTCGACAAGCTTACCCTTCAGGTCTGGACCAACGGCAGCATGCAGCCCGCCGAGGCTGTTGAACTGTCAGCCAAGTTCCTGATGGCACATGTTGATCTCTTCAAGGCTCTTGAAGAAGAAATCGTCGAAGACAAGAAGGGCATCCCGACTCACAAGGAAGAACTCGTAATGGTTTCTTCCCAGAAACAGGAAGCCCCGCAGAAGGGTCATCACGATATCCTGATCAAGGATCTCGAATTTTCAGTCCGTTCGAGAAACTGCCTCAAGAAAGCTGGCATTCAGACTCTTGGTGAACTCGTTAACAAGAAAGTTTCCGAGCTGCTCGAAATCAAGAATTTTGGTAAGAAGTCGCTCAAAGAAGTCAGAGAAAAACTCAGTCAGTTCAATATGAGTCTTCCTGACGATGATGGTACCGCCGGAGGTAATGACGAATGAGACACAAGAAAATCGGACGCAAGTTTGGTCGCGAGTCACATCAGAGGATAGCTCTGCTGCGCTCACTGTGCACCTCACTTGTTAAATATGAAAAAATCGAAACCACTCTGCAGAAAGCCAAAGATCTGCGCCGCGAAATCGAAAAAGCTCTGACCATCGCCAAAAAGATGATGACTCTCAAAGGCGAAAATCAGGCTCAGACCGCTGGTCTGAAAGCTGCCAAGAGAACTCTTCTCGAAAAGTTCTTCCATGGCTGCAACGATCGCGAAATCCTTGGCCGTGACGAGATCAAGAAATACATTTCCAATCTCGACAAAGAAACCCGCGAAGCTGCTGAAAAGTACATCGCCGACCCCGAAAAGAATCCGAGACCGGAATTCATCGTTGACTACATTCCCGCCACCTGCAAACGCACTGTCGACCAGGATGGCAAGAGTGTAACCAAAGAAAGAAAGAACGCTCAGAGAATTCTCAGAGTCGAAGGCACTGTAACCAAACTTATCAACCGCATCGCCCCCCGCTTTGAAACGGTTCCCGGTGGCTACACCAGAATCTACAAGCTGGGCAATCGCCGCGGCGACAATGCCGAAATGGCAATCATCGAATTCACCAAATGAGGTGAATCCGTCGCAGGATGATAATTCTCGACAAAGTATCTTTCAGATATAACGAGAAATCAGAAACCTCCTTCAAACTGAAGGAGGTTTCTTTTTCCTGCTCGAAAGCCTCGATTACCGGGGTAATCGGCGGCAACGGCAGCGGCAAATCTACAGTAGCCAGGCTGATTGCCGGCATGATCGAACCGCAAAGCGGCACCGTGTCTGTTGACGGCTTTGCTCCTTTCAATCACATCGGTCGCTGTGGTTTTCTCGCCGGCATCATTTTTCAGACGCCCGACAACCAGATTGTCGGTACAACCGTGGCTGAAGATCTGGCATTCGGTCTCGAGAACCTGGGCGTGAATTATGATGAAATGCAGGTTCGGGTCAGAGAAACCGCCGCTCGCTTCGGGCTTGGCAATATGCTTGCGACACCGGTTCATTACCTTTCCGGAGGGCAGAAGCAGCTGCTCTGCATTGCATCAGTGATGATCATGCAGCCTTCCTGGATAATTTTTGACGAACCAACTTCACACCTCGACCCCTGGGCGCGCGACAACTTCTGGCAGACTGTCAAACCTTTTGCCCGCGAACATGACATCGGAGTCATGGTTGTCTCGCAGCTTGCCGAAGATCTGCAGCATTTCGAGCAGATTCTCGCGTTCAACGCCGGCAGCCTGGTATTTAACGGGCCAATCGCCGATCTGCGTGCCAGTGTCGAGCAGTTGCAGTGGTTCAGAATTCCAGATGCCTGGAAACTTGAAAAAATCCTTGAGGCATAGCATGAGCCCACAGCTTGAACTGAAAAACCTGACTGTTTCCTATGGCGGTAAGCCGGTGGCTCAAAAACTCAATGGCAGTTTTGGCTGCGGGCGAATCAATCTGCTTGTTGGTCGTGCTGGCTCTGGTAAAAGCAGTCTTCTGCTTACTATCGCCGGTTTCCACACTGAATTTTCTGGCCAGATTCTTTATGATGGTGCAGTTTTTCAGCCGGCGGGCAACTTTTCGCTGACCTTTCAGGATCCCGAATCGCTTTTTTTCAACACCTCAGTTGGCGATGAAGTTGAATATTCATTGCGCATGCGTGAGTTAGCCGAAAACGAGATTACGCCACGGGCGCAGCAATGGTTGCAGCGCTGGGGTCTAGAACCCGAAAAGTTCTACTCACGCCACCCGTTCGAACTTTCTGGCGGCGAAAAACGCCGGGTGGCTCTGGCCGCCTGCACTGTTGCCATGCCTCCGGTCATACTCCTAGACGAGCCTCTTGCCGGACTTGATGCGAATGGCCAGAAGGCTCTGGCTGAAATGCTCAATCAGCTTGCGCACGAGCATATTGTGATCGTAGTTACTCACGAGCCCGAAGTTTTTCTGCATCCAGACAGCAATATTCTGTTCCTCAGGGAAGGGCAGGGGAGCTGGTTCTCTGGTGACGATTTTTTGCGACAGGCGGTGTGTAACCGCGAATTTTACCCGCTTCCCCGCTGGTATTGCCAGGCTCTGGGCCCGTTTTCAACTGCTTCGTCGCTGCCACCGGTAAATGCAGAGGCGGTCGCCAGTTTTATTGCTCGTGAGAAAAGTCATGCAGATAAGCTATAAACCAGGCAGCAGCTTTTTATACGGTCTGAATCCCCTTATAAAGGGCGTTTTGTGTTTTGTGCTGATAATGTTCTTTTCTCTCAATGGTCTACAATTGACGGCCATGGCTGGTTCACTGGCGGCGCTCCTCTTTTTTGCCGCTCTTGGTCGATTGCCACTGACTGACCTTGTGCTGTCGATAAAACGCATCTGGTTTCTTCTGGTTATTGTCGGTCTGGTACAGGGTTTTCGTGGCAATGGTTTTGAGCTGGCTCCGGCCCTGGAGGGAATGATCAGAATCCTGGGCGTTTTTATCGCCGCCGGTTGCTATCTGACTGTTTCGCCGCAGTCTGAACTGATGTTTTTCTGGGAAACGGTTTTCCGGCCGTTGCGCCTGTTCGGGCTGCCGGCACGCGAACTTGCCCTTGTCATGGTCATTGCCGTGCGTTTTCTGCCGGTGATGCTTTCAGAAATCGACAGGATCCGGATGGCTCAAATTGCCCGCGGGGCCAGACTTGGCAAGGGTGGCTTTTTTTCATCGGCTGCCGCTTTGATGCCATTGATGATTCCGACTCTGGCGCAGGCAATTATCAGAGGCGAAGAACTGGCAGAGGCTATGGAAGCCCGCGGTTATCGGGTCTCTGGCAATCGTACGAGATACTACCGTTTTGGCATCGGTTTTTTCGATGTTCCGGCGGGGCTCCTCGCTCTGGTAGTCGCCACTCTCACTGTCTGGTCGAGATTCCTTTAAAGTCAGAGGTTCCGGGCGGTAATACCGCAGGTGCTCTGCGGCAGAAGGTGCTGCATCTCTTGCAGCTGGCTTTCAGCGGAACTGTTGAGCAACGAGGTTTCCTGAAGAATTTTATCGATGCCGGTAATACTGGCATCGAGAAGATGCAGACCGGCAGCCTGCTTCGATGGCTTGAGAACGAAGCGGCCGGTCATCCGGGCAATGCCTTTGCTGACCAGCAGATAACCTGGCAGTGATGCAATAATCAGCAAAGCGATGGCATGCACAAAAAAATCGGTTGGCAGCCAGATGCCGCTTATCCAGCTGGCTGTGGCACGATAAAGCGCCGACAGCAATACAAGCACAGGCAGAACATTCCCGAGAACGATGTAGAAGCGCATCAGAGACGTCTCAGAGATGCGCTGGGCATGTTCGAGAATCTGCATGAAAGTTTCGCCGTTTCCGGTATTTTGAACGACTGCGGGCAGATTTGTTGCTGACAGCGTCGGCAGATTCCGGTCTTCAAGAAAGCGCCTTTCGTCGACACGACAGCCCGAAAACCGGAAATTTTCTGCCAGAGCCGCTTCGACTGCGCGGTCGGCGGTTTCAGCGCTGACTCCCGGCGAAAACCAGCTGATTATGGCAAACCATGGGTAAAGAAACAGCGAGTTATTGCCGGCCAGCTCACGGTAGACCGATGAGCGCAAGGCATCGCCGGCCAGGCCGGTAATTGCCGGTGAAGTGACGACCAGTTGGTGCTGCTCGGTGATCTGCGTGCTCAGGGCGGCACGGTAATCGATCAGTTCCTGCTGCAGCCTGAGAATGCGCTCAGCTGTTTTTTCGGCATTCAGGGCATGCAGAATGCGTCTGAGATCGGCTTCTTCACGAAGAATTCGACTGTGGACCACAGTGCGCGGTGAATAAACCAGGTCGCGGAACCGTCTGAATTCATCAGAAGCAGGCTGGCGAGCGCTAAAAGCAAACAGGGCGCCGGGGTCGACCGAGAAACCGATCTGCTGAAGACGGTCGGCAAGATCCTTCTTCAGACTGTCGATGGTGGCGTCTGGAGCCGTATCGGTTTTGTTGATGACAAAAAACCAGCGTTTGCGTGATGCCCACTCGACGATGTTCTGATGAATGGCAAAATTCGAACGTTTGTCAGGAGTGGTGACGACGATAAGAATATCTGAAACTCTTATGGTTTCACGGGCAATGCGGGCGTTGTTGCTGTTGATGGTATCGAGATCGGGGGTGTCGATCAGAATGGCTCCCGGCAGCAGACCGGGCAGATAATGTGCCTCTTCTGAAGAGAATGGCAGTAAAACACGGTCTTCTGGGGCTGCCGCGACGAAAAGCTCTTTTGTGTAGCCACGTACAGATGAAGAAGATGGGCTGACTTCCGGAGTGGCGCAAAGACTGCTGAAGATAAAGGATTTGCCAACGCCGGTGCCGCCGATTATCGTGACGACAAGCGGGGTGGGCCCGTCTGCGCCGGCCTGCTCAACTGCCTGGCGAAGATTGCGCTGCAGCATGAAGAACAGTTCATTGTCTTTGAGTTCTTCGCAGCGTCGGGTTATATTCATTGCCCGTTCATGCAGAAGTGCGGATTTGTCAGTGTTCATGGATTCTGCTGATTTCCTTTAATTTGGCACATGCCTCACGGCAGCTGGCAATATTATCTGGCGCCAGGCGTGTGGCCTTTTCTTCAAGCTGATTGAGAAAAATCGGTCCGGCGAGCAGTTCTCGCAGGTGCCTGCGATAAGACTGGCGGCGCAGTTTTTTCCAGTTCTGGTGTGCTTCCATGACTTCGCGGCCAAGCCCCATGTTGTTGAACAGCGACATCAGAAAGCCGCCGGCGGCACTGCTGCCGCCTACTGCCGCGACGACACCCATGGTGCCGATGCCGCCGTCGATGAAAAAATCGGCGACCACCAGACCGGTTCCGAGAAGTATGAACAGATCATCGATGATGTTCATCCACTTCCAGAGATCTTTGTTGCCTGCCTGCCATTTCTGCAGCGATTCGTTGACCGAGGTTTCCCATTCTGAATCTATCGGTGGCAGTTCTGCGGTAAGAATCGCTTCTGTTGCAGCAGTGCAGCGCTCGGTGGTGATTTTTTCGAGTTCAGGTTTCCGGCGCCAGAAATCGACGAGTGCATTCACTTCGGCGTTGAGGCGGCCTCTTTCGAGGCTGTCACGCTGCTTAACCGAACTTTTAAATTCATTGCCCGAAAGTCTTGAAACGGCTGCGGCAGCCGATGAAATTGCCGCCTTCAGTGTCGAGCCGAGTAGCATCAGTGGCTGAAAAGCTCGACGCAGAAACGATGGCCGGTTGGCTTCGAGCTGTTTGCGAATCAACTCAAGAATGCGAAAGACCGGAAACTCTTCACCGGTAATTATTTGGGCTGCCTTTTCAAGCATCTGGTCACAGGCAGTGATTTCGGCAAAAAGCTTCTGGTGCATGGTTTCTGCTTCATGGCAGATGTTTTCGCAGCCGGCCACCCCGACCATGATGCTCTGTAACTGACGTTTCAGGGCGACTTCGAGGCCGTTCTGCCCGTAGATATGCTGCATGAAAGAGCCGGCACAATTTGCCAGGGGCTTGATATCTTCGAGAGACGGTTTTGAAGTGAACGGGCTGTAGAAAAAAGCCGCTTTTTCAAGAAAGTCGGTAAGTGCCAGGCCGTCGGTGCGCTGGTCAGCAAATTCAGGGTTAAGCCTGACACTGGCGATCAGATCGTCGCGAATGGCGGCGGCGCTGGTCGCGCAGTCCTGCGGGTCGAGTTTGGTCAGCAGCCAGGTGACGTTGCCGGCGATTTTGAGAACCTTTCTGAGAATGTCGAAGGTTTTCTGATCTTTATAGGCTTCGTGATAAACGGTAAAAATGATCGATTCGGCGCGTCTGATCATTTCTTCGGCTTTGTCCCAGTTGGCGATTTCGGTAGTGTTGAAATCAGGAATATCGACAAGACAGGGCCACATGTTCTGAGTGAGATGGGTGCTGCTGAAAAATCTGAAAAAGAGGCGGTTGCTGGCGGTGCCGGATTTTTTGAGTTCAGCGGCTTCGACCAGTTCAGAGAGTTCGAATTCAGGGAAAATAGCTTGCGGATCTATCTGCGCTTTTATCTGCTCAGGAAAAGCTGCGAGCGACGCGTGCGTCATCGGTCTGACGGCGCCACCGGCAGGCACCCCGAGACCGGTGAGCATATTGAATACTGTGCTTTTGCCGGCACCGCTGGGACCACAGAAGGCGACGGTTATAACCGGGCGGTTATCGATTTCGATGATATGGTCGGGGATCTGCTCAAGAATTTCGAGCGTTTCGCGAGGATCGCCTTCTTTATCAGGGACAACGCAGGTGATAAGATCCGGCATTTTCTGCAGCAATGTCTGCAGATGCCTTCTGGTCTCTGAAAGAAGCTGATTTACGTTGCCTGTCATTGATCCCATGCCGCGATTATAGCAAAATCCCTTGTCGATTGCATTAAAATAAGTCACTGGGGCGTCGGCTATGCTTATGCCATTTTTTTTGAAAATAAATTTTAAAAACTTGTTGACAGTTTAAAACTAATTTGATAAACTGAACTTCCTGCCACGGCGGGGCGGACGAAAAAA
>CALEDQ010000024.1 GCA_937949615.1 uncultured bacterium
GCGCATACAGAGATGGCGCTACACACGCGGAGGCCAGGATGGCCGGGAGTCGTGTTGCGCATACAGAGATGGCGCTACACACGCGGAGGCCAGGATGGCCGGGAGTCGTGTCGCGCATACAGAGATGGCGCTACACACGCGGAGGCCAGGATGGCCTGGAGTCGTGTCGCGCATACAGAGATGGCGCTATATATGCGGAGACCATGGATATTTGTGAGTCGTGGCATGAATCCAGCGGTTATTTTTTCCGAAAATCGTCATCGTTGGGTACAACATTGATGCTGACTTCTTGAAATAACCCCTGGAAACAATATATTCATTGTAAGAGGAATAAACTTTTCAGGAGAGGAGGTAGGCGCATGAAAGCAGGTATTTGCTTTACTGGTACCGGCCCGATTCTGTTTCTGACTACCTATGATTCATTTGTTCACGAGGAATTGGTACAGAAACTGGCTGCAAAACGAATAATGAAATATATCGTTTACGAAGTTCCTGTTGAGACGGTTAAAGAAAAATACGGCAGCCATTTTGATGTAATCATGGGTGATCTGCATCAGGAAAACGATCTGCGGGTGCTTGACTATGATGGGCACCATGTCTTCTATCAGTTTCAGCTAAAACACCTTGCTGGTCCTGTAATTCATGATGAAACAGGCTGAAAAAAATTATATTTGCGGATGAAGATCTGTGATCTTTGTGGTGTTGTTTCATTGGCTGATGTTTGCGTTTGTTGATCGAGGTTTTCTACGTTTTAGTTAATAAATCAGCATTTCTGGCCGACATGGGCTATGGATTTGTTTGCCTCCTTATTTTTCAGTCCGGGACCAGTTCCCGGATTCTTTTTTTTAGCGCCATGGATGGCGCTACACATGCGGAGGCCAGGATGGCCGAGAGTCGTGTTGCGCATACGGTGATGGCGCTACACATGCGAAAGCCAGAGTCGGATTCAGCAGAAAAAAAAGCGTTCCGCAGACTGCTGCAGGCCGAGAAGTGCGATTTTGGAGAGATTCAAGAGCTAAGGTTCATAATGATGGGCCCGATCTTTTAAAAAGTGGCGAAGCGGGCCCCGAAACTGTGGCCGGTCGCGATGTTTTCTGAGTCTGGGATTTTATGCCCTGCTCTTCACCCGTGCCGGTTGGCTGTTTTCGCTATTTCGCCACTTTTACAGCGAAATCACAAGCTTTTACTGCCCGGCCGATGGTTAGATTCCGTTCAACGCCATTTAACTTGAATTTGTGCCTTATTCTGTGTTAGTCTTGCCCTGTTGCGCCCATAGCTCAGTTGGATAGAGCGTCTGCCTCCGGAGCAGAAGGCCAGGGGTTCGAATCCCTTTGGGCGCGCTTTTGTTTTTAGGGAAAAAGGCCGCGAATTGTGAACCTGCCGGCAGGCTTTGCGGGTTCTTGTCTGCTTTCAGAGAACTATTCGCAGTGTGATAAAATTGTTTGTCATCGTAATTTTTTTGATGGTGACAAAGTGTTCGCGGTCAGGAGAGCGCGTTATGCAGATTTATCCAGAGATAAAATTTGGGCAGGATGAAATTAACGACAGACTGGTGATCGACTTCGGGGCAAACCGGTCTTTTTTGGGCTTCTTGCCGTTGTTGCTTTTATTGCCGGGTGGGTATTGTTTTCTGATGTCGATGTTGCCAGACGAGCAGCGCGGTATCTGCGACGTGCCGCTTGGTATTTTTTTTCTCGTGATTGCGCTTATTCTGACGGCAATCGCGCAGTATTATTTTACCGACAGGGTTTTCTTTGACCGCAAAAACCGGGAAGTCTGGCAGGAAACCCGTTGTGGCAAATATGTCAAAGAAGATTTCCGGCTTTCGTTCGATCAACTGGCCGGTATTGGTCTGAGCGGCAAGTGGAGAAAAGATAAATACGGCTCATATTGGGAATTTACCATTGTTGTTGTTTCTCAAACGGGCGTAATTAAACCGATCACGCTTTACTTCAGAGAAGACAGGTTCAGGCACTATGTCGAAACTGCCCGTACAATAAGCAGTTTTGTCGGCAGGGAATTTGTCGAACCTAACTTTAAGCTGCCCAGGCTGGTTCTTGAATATGTGGGGGAACAGCCACGAATTACCTATCGTGTCGGAAAAAAAGGCCAGGGCTGGTGAGTCTGAAGCTCGTGCGCCCGGGTTTGCTTTATTTCTGAAAATTGAGTATGCTTAAAGTGTGACCTTTTTCTGTCACTGTTTTTTTATCACCGATAACAGGAAAATGCCATGTCCGCCGCCAGAAAAGCTCAGGCTCTGCGCTTTAGCGTCAGTCAGAAAGCCTTTTATTCTGATCTGCCCGGGAAATATGCTGCAATTGCCCTGCGGGTAACCATGTTTGAGGTTCTGCCCAGGGTTAAAGCTCTGTTTCCGGTGCAGTTCGAGCCTCCGTGGCGCTGAAACGGTGAAGCTCTGAAAGATCGCTGCTGCGACTTTCACAAATCAACAAACCTTCTCATCACGCTCTGATTGTCAGGAGTTTGACGCCAATACGCGGCAGTCACTCCCTTTTTCCCATCGCGCCCGGCGGTTTGCTGCGCTCGAATCACTGAAAGGTTTCTCAGATGAAAAAGAAGGATTTTCGCTCGACCATTAAAAGTCTCGCATTGCTGCTGCTTGGTTCATGTATCTGCGCGCTCGCTGTCAACGGCATTCTCGTGCCGAAGCAGTTTCTGTCTGGCGGGCTGACAGGCGTTACATTGTTCATTAATCGCCTGGTCCCGTCGATGCCGGTATCGGGGCTGTATTTCGCATTCAATATTCCGCTGTTTATTTTCGGTTACCGGCTGCTTGGCGGCCATTTTTTCATGCTTTCGTTCGCCGGAACCGCCTTTTATACGCTTGCTATCGGACTGCTCGACTTTCGTATCGCTGTCAACGATATGATGTTGTCAGCGATTCTTGCTGGCCTGATCAACGGTATCGGTTCCGGGATGATTCTGCGGTCGCGGGGCTCGGCCGGCGGCACCGATATTCTTTCGGTTCTGCTTGCCAGTCGCTTCGGAATCAAGCTTGGTACGACGCTGCTGACTTTCAACGTTGTCGTGTTGACCTGTGTCGTGGTCTTTTTCAGTATCGATGAGGCGCTGTTTACGCTGGTGTTCATGTTCGTGTCGTCGCGGATGGTCGATCTCGTTATCTACGGCCTGTCACAGCGCAAGGCAGTCACGATCGTGTCTGAGCGCTGGCAGGAAATCAATGGCGCTATTCTTGACGAAATGCAGCGCGGAACCACACTGATCGCTGCCAGTGGCGGGTTTTCACAGCAGCCGGTGAGCATGATTTATACAGTGGTTTCACGGCGTGAACTTCACCAGCTTAAAGAAGTTGTGCTTCGCGAAGACCCGGGCGCTTTTCTCGTCGTCAACGAGACGAGCGAAGTCATCGGCAACCGCATTGGCAACCAGCCACAGTGGTAATTTCTCTGCTGGCCGTTTGATCTATGTGTCGGAGGCCTGAACTTTTCAAATTATCTGCAAATACGTGTTTTTATCATAAATAGAAATGGAGACCCGTTATGAACAACACCCGACCTGACCTGAAATGGCTCTTCAACCAGCACAAAAACCCGGATCTGACGCTTTGCCAGAAACTTTTTTCACCAGAAATCGCGCGCAAGGCCCGGCGTTTCCATCGCCAGATTCCAGGCTTCAAGATGTCGCCTTTGCTGGCTCTACCGCAGCTGGCGCAGATGTTTGGCGTCGGCGGTATCTGGGTAAAAGATGAGTCTGAGCGGCTGCAGTTGAACTCGTTCAAGGTTCTTGGCGGTTCATACGCGGTTTACAAATACATAAAAAGCCTGTTGAATGCCGACGAAGAGCTGACTTATGCCGAACTCACCTCGACCGAGGTTCGCCAGAAACTCGGAAAAATTACCTTTGCCACCGCTACCGACGGAAATCACGGTCGCGGCATCGCCTGGGCCGCTGAAAAACTCGGTCACGACTGTGTCGTCTATGTGCATGCCGAAACTTCAAGGCCGAGAATTGAAGCGATTCGTGGTTATGGCGCCACCGTCAGAATTATCGCCGGTAACTATGACGACGCGGTGCGTCAGATCGTTGTCGATGCCGAAAAAAATAGCTGGGCGGTTATTTCTGACACTTCCTGGGATGGCTATACTGAGATTCCGACCTGGATCATGCAGGGCTACACGACAATGATGGCCGAAATTCAGGAACAGTTTTCGGGCCAGGGTATAACCCGCCCGACGCATGTTTTCGTGCAGGCAGGCGTCGGGGCTCTCGCGGCCGCGGTAATCGGTTATTATCATGCGCTGTTTCCCGGGGATGCTCCCCGTTGCGTGGTTGTAGAGCCTGAAGCCGCCGATTGCCTTTTCCGGTCGATCGAGGCCGGCGACGGAAACCTGCACAGCATCGATGGAAAGCTCGATACCATCATGGCTGGTCTCGCCTGCGGTGAGCCAAGCCCGGTGGCCTGGGAAATTCTCAGACAGGCTGCCTGCTGCTTTGTGACCTGCCCCGATTACGTTGCGGCAAAGGGGATGCGTATTTACGCAACTCCGCTCGCCGGTGACCCTTTTATCGTGTCTGGCGAATCTGGTGCGGTCACGCTCGGCGCGCTCGTTTCGATTCTGCGCGAGAACTGCGTGGGTGCGCTGCGCGATTTTCTCAAAATCAATCACGACTCACAGATACTCTTCATCAATACCGAGGGCAACACCGACCCGGTTCATTTCAGGCAGATTATCTGGGAAGGGGCGAACCCGGTGCCACGCGAATATTGGACAGATTCTGCAGCCTGAACAGTAAGCGTCATAATGCCCGAATGACTTCAATATTGCGTGTTACCTGCTCATTAAGGCGTTTTGTTTCAACTCCGTATAACTCTGCGAGGTCAGAATCAAGCTACTCAAATTTTTTGGATGCTCCAGTAGTTCGGAAGAATTTGTTGGAAACCTGAAAAGCATAAAAACCCGCTAAAATAGCGGGTTTTTATGCTTTTCCGGAACTCCCGGAAAGTTTGGACGAAGGCGGCTATATGATTTTGCTCTGTAAGTCTCTTAAACAGGCGCTTTGTGGGATCATAAAAATTTAGTTACCCCAGAAAGTTACCCCAATTTAAAAATTCTGTATAAAGAAAAAAAATTACGCCTAAGATGATCGAACTCTATCATATCATCGGCAAGAATCGTATTGGCCGCCACTTTAAAAACGAACAGCCTGCCGATCCAGCAGCGCTTGCTTATTTTTCTTTGCCTGGCTTGAAGCCAATTCGCTTCTTTTTCAGTTCCCGGTCAACCAGGTTGAGAATAAAATCGATGCTACCACCCTGTGTCTTAACGGTTTTTTCAAGCTCTGCCAGTCTCATGCTGAACTCGCCATGAATCGCTGTAATAGCCCTCATCTTTACAAACGCTCTCATAATCTCAATGTTGATCTTGATAGCTCTCTCGCTTTTAAGAACACTGGAAAGCATTGAAACGCCTAATTCGGTAAATACATAGGGCAGTTTTCGTCTTCCACCGTGCCCGTTACTTGATGTGCCAATTTGGCATATCAAGTTCTGAAACTCGCTCTCAGTAAGCTTCATCATAAAATCAGACGGGAAGCGCTCAATATTGCGCTTAACCTGTCTGTTCAGTGCTGAGGTTTCAACTCCGTATAACTCTGCGAGGTCAGAATCAAGCATGACTTTCTGACCGCGCACCTGATATATCTTCTGCTCAAGGTATTCGCTGCCGTTCTGTATCAGTTTTGTCATTTGTTATCGTTCCCTGCCCGGAATCGTTCGACCATTTTAGACATGCTCAGATGCAACAGCCGCAACTTATTCAGTATACGCCGATCAAATTTGCAGTCAAGACAACAGCAGGCGCTTATTATGCGCCTGCTGTTGTCTTTCGTGGCAGAAGGTATTTTGATTAAACCTTGTTAAATTGTTCTACACAGCCGAAGGCGGGAATCGGACCCGCGACCTACGCATTACGAGGGCGTTGCTCTACCCCTGAGCTACTCCGGCGCCATAAGCATTTTTATCATGCCGGCCGGCGTTAAATCAAGTCTTTTCTTGTCATAAAGCAACGAATGCCGATATGTCCGGCTGTATCAGCCCTGAAAATTCTATTTTTCGGCAATGCGTGTGTAGATGTCGGCGAGGAAAAGGAGGGCGAGGGTATTGAGGCCGAGCCAGATTTTGGCGACGAGGCCGCGCATGAAGAGGTAGTGCGGGTAAAAGACGACCAGCGGGTTTGGACTCGTATAAGCATCCCAGGCAAGGTGACTGGCGACACCCAGAGCCAACCCGAGAAGAAGCAGGGCGGCGCGGCGATTGCGCGCAGCCGGACTCAGAAACAGGGGTATGAAAACCGAATGGGTCAGAAAAAAACGGTGCCAGCGACTGCCGAGCAGCAGAATGTCCCAGTCTGAGACTGGGTAATGCAGAAACTGGTAATAATAATTGCCCGCTTTCGATAAAACCGGCAGCTTTGCGGGCAGAAAGAACAGCGCCGAACTGCCTACCAGCAGACCAATCACCAGCAGCGGCGTAAAATCTTCGCGGCGGCATCTGAGTCTGAAGAAAATCCCCAGAAACAGCAGGCCGCAGAGAAAATGGTTCAGCCCGTCAGGAAAGTATGAAAAGTTCATTGTTTATCAATCTGTGTGTTTCGAAACTACCCTTTAAAATGCGGTGCAATAATTTTGCTGTTCCGATGCCGTTTTATTGCAGAGCGTCGGCGTAGGCAAACAGCGCCGGTGAGCCGCCGGTGTGCCAGAAGAGCACTTTTTCATGTTTTCTGAAGGTGCCGTTGCGGATCAGGCCGATCATGCCGGCCAGCGCGCGGCCGGTGTAAACCGGGTCAACGAGAATGCCTTCGTGTCTGGCACAAAGACTGATGGCTTCGCGTTCGGCTTCGCCGATCTCGGCGTAACCAGCGCCGGTAAAATCTTCGTTCAGGTTCAGATCGGCTTCACTGAAATGATGGTCGAGTCGCAGCATCTGACCGGCAGCATTTGCCAGCTCGATTATCTGTTGTCTGAAAGATTTATCGGCGCTTCCGACCTTGTCGATGGCGATACCGGTGAGCCTGCTGGGCATGTTAAGCAGTTCCCGGCCGATCATCAGACCGGCGTGTGTGCCGCCTGAACTCGATGCAAATACGATATGGTCAAAGTCTGTGTGTATTGCCAAAGCCTGCTCATGCAGTTCGCGCAAACCTTCGACAAACCCGAGAGCACCGATTTCATTCGAGCCGCCGTATGGCACGATGAATGGCCGCCGGCCGGTCGATCGCAATTCTTCGGCAATGCGCGGAATGTCTTCGCCCTTGCGATGCTCACCGGCCCAGTGAATTGTTGCGCCAAGCAGCTGATCCAGAAGCAGATTGCCGTTGGCGGTTTGTGGCGCTGACCCGCCCAGAACGAGATGGCAGGCCATGCCCATTTTGGCCGCCGCTGCAGCAGTTTGACGACAGTGATTCGATTGAATGGCCCCGGCGGTTATGAGTGTGTCGGCACCTTTGGCAACAGCCGCACCGACGAGATATTCAAGTTTGCGGGTTTTGTTGCCGCCAAGCGCCAAACCGGTCAGGTCATCGCGTTTTATGAACAGTTGCGGCCCACCGAGGACTCTGGCCAGGTTTTTCAGCTCATGCAGCGGGGTCGGAAAAAAACCAAGTGGCTGTCGCGGAAATTCAAAATGCTGCATGATCAGGACTCCTTGAAGGTGTTTAATAGATTTGTTCCGGTGTTTATAAGAAGAACGGGTGAGCTGTCGGCAGTTATGATTATGTCATAAATTTCCGGCCAGAACAAACCTGCAAAAGTTTGTTAACCGTTTTACTTGCCAATGCCTGTACACTATTGTAAAATCCTGCCCTGCCTTTTTCAAAGCACAATCAAAGCTACCAGTCACAGGAGTAAAAAATGAGTTCAGCCAGTTCAGCTTCCGACATGACCGCCAATCCCGCACCTCTTGGCCTTCTTGCCTTTGGCATGACAACCGTTTTGCTCAATATCCACAACGCCGGCTTCTATGAGCTCAATTCAATGATTCTTGCCATGGGTATTTTTTATGGCGGCATGGCCCAGGTAATCGTTGGTGTTCTTGAGTGGAAGAAAAACAACACCTTTGGTATGACTGCCTTTGGTTCATACGGCTTTTTCTGGCTGACTCTGGTTGGTCTGCTGGTAATGCCCAAACTCGGTCTGGTAGAAAGCACTTCCAATAACGCCATGATCTGCTATCTCAGCATGTGGGGAATCTTCACACTGCTGATGTTCATTGGCACCCTGAAAATGTCGCGGGCACTGCAGTTTGTTTTTGGTTCACTCACCGTGCTGTTTTTTATGCTCGCCATTGGTGATGCGACCGGAGACGCATCTTTCAAGCACTTGACTGGCTACGAAGGCATCATCTGCGGCGCGTCGGCGATATACACCGGTATGGCTCAGGTTCTCAACGAAGTTTATGGCCGCACTGTCATGCCGCTTGGCAACCCGGAAACAAAGTAATAGCAAAACAGGATCCCGGGCCGGCAATGAAGCTGGTCCGGGATTTTTTTTTCGGTGTTTCGATAACCCGATTTGCGGTAAATCAAAAGCAGCGCCCCTTTTCTTTTTTTAGGCAGGTGCGGTTGCACTGATAACAGATTTCGTTGGCCAGCTGGCCGCCGGTAAAAAATTCCCGGAAATTCTGCAGCGTCGTTTCGGCAATGTTATGCAGGGCTTCTGCCGTAAAGAATGCCTGGTGCGAAGTCACCAGAACATTCGGAAAAGTCAGCAGCCGTGCCAGTACATCGTCGGCAATCGGTTCGGCTGATTTGTCTTCGAAAAAATACTCGCTTTCTTCTTCGTAGACGTCGAGCCCGGCACTGCCGATGCGGCCATTTTTTAGGCCTTCGATAAGTGCGGGCGTATCGATAAGCTTGCCGCGGCCTGTATTGACGATCATTACCCCGTGTTTCATCCTGCTAATCGCAATGGCATCGATCATGTGTGTCGTTTCCGGGGTCAGCGGGCAGTGCAGAGATATCATGTCAGAAGCGGCAAACAGCTCTGGCAGACCGACATAACTGATTCCGGCCTGGGTGGCGTATTCCTGGTCAGGCCGCGGGTCATAGGCGAGAATCTGCATCCCGAACCCTTTAAGAATGGCGATCAGGCAGCGGGCGATTTTGCCGGTTCCGATTATGCCGGCGGTGCGGCCATGCATATCGAAACCGAGCAGGCCGTTGAGCGAGAAATTGCCTTCGCGGGTTCGCATCCAGGCCTTGTGCGTCTTGCGGTTCAGTGTCAACATCATGGCAACAGCGTGCTCAGCCACCGCATATGGCGAGTAGGCCGGCACCCGCACCACGTGAAGGTGCTCGAAGGCGGCCTTGAAATCGACATTGTTGTAACCGGCGCAGCGCAGCCCGATGATCTTGACACCTCCGGCCACCAGTTTTTCGATTACCGCAGCGTTCAGATCGTCGTTGACGAAAACGCAGACACCGTCGTAGCCGTTTGCCAGTTCTGCTGTCTGAGCGTTGAGCTTTGTTTCAAAGTAACTGATATCAAAGCCAAAGCTGCGGTTCGTTTCATTGAAAGATTTCTGATCGTAGGGCCTGGCATCAAAAAAGGCGATTTTCTGCGTCATCTGCAATGCCTCCGATTTAAAATGATACTAAATTACAATCATAATATGTTTTATTTCGAAGAAAAGTCCAGTTCTCTGATATTATCAATACAAAGTTGAATTTGTCTCAAGACAATGCGGCGATTTCGCTGTTTGTGGCGTTAACGTGTCTCTAAGACAAAATTTGAAAAAGGTGTGAGGTGAACATGGGCAACGAAGTTTTTCAGGTTGAACTACAGGGGGTGACTCCTGATCTGATGCGCGCAAATAGCAGCTATGATCCGATTCGTTTCGATAATCTCAGTGCTGATCGAATCTGCCAGATGCTGCAGATCATTGCCAGGCTTTCTCCTCCTGATGGCGACGATGTCTGTCCGCCAAATATAAGTATTACCGGTCCGCGCGGGCTATTCAGTTTCTCTGTGTTCGATGCCAGCGGTCGCTTTTATTGCTCCGACCCGGATGGAGAAGTTTCTCTTGAACAGGCTGTAATGATGGTCACCGGCCGTCCATTTCAATCAGAGCGCTTGAAGGAATCGCCAGCCTCTGTCTGTGGAAAATGCGGCGTGGCATTCGAAGCCGATGAGGCTTTCTGCGGCAACTGTGGCGCTGCCGTCAGATAATTCAGCTGCACCCGGCGCCGCAGGCGGTGCAGAATTTTTTACCCGGTTTAAGGGCTTTGCCGCACTGACTGCAGAAAGCGGCAGTTGTGTCTGTTATATCTGTCGGTCTGGGCTTGCCACAGTATTTACAGAATTTTGCATCGGCAGTCAGCTGTTTTCCGCAGCTGCAGATATTGCCTTCCGTTTCAACCTGCACGATTGGCTTAAGAATATCTGGATGACTTATCATCTCATGCAGAAACAGCAGTAGTTGTCTGCCTGAAATACCGCTTAATCTGAAACTTTCGTCGTCAGATTCAACAAGAAGGATGTCGCGACTGCCGCAGTGAATTGCTGCGGTTGAGATAATTCCCACGCGATCTGAACCTGCGTGCATGACATCGACCTTCAACAGACTTTCAAAAACCAGCATTCTGCGGCATAACATGAGCAGTTTTTCTTCAGGAGCAGCTCCATCGGCAAAATTCTTCAGCCAGCCTTTCGCCAAAAGAACGCTGATTGCTTTTTCAATTGCAGGCATTTCAAACTGCAGGCTTTCTGAAAGCATCGATTGCAGAAGCCATACAAAGCTTGAGCTATTCAGAGACTCGCTCTGAAGATGCTGTAAAATCTGTTTGGCAGTTAAAATCGGCGATTGCCAGGTTTGGGCGCCGCCCATCACCAGATACATCTGTTTACGAATCAGATCGTGACAGGCTGCAAGTGTCAGTGCGACAGCATGCGACAGCTTTTCTGCGACATCTATTGCCATGAAAGTTCCGGTGCCGGTAAATTCGCCGATCATGCTTAACAGATCTTCATCAGTCGCCGGAAATTCTAGCTTGAAGCCATCACCGGTGCGGGTCAGACAAACACTCTCAGTTTTCTGGCCGGCTGCAAAAAAATGCTGTTCAAACAGGTCGTCTTCGCAAAGAAAACGAACTCTGCATGAGCGGTCGGAAAGCACCAGAGTCTGAATAGATCCTTTCAGGTCGTCGCTGACGCCGCCCCTCTGGTCGCAAAAGCCTGATTGCTGCATTTCAGTGATAATCTTGCCTGCAGCCGGGGCGTTTACCTCAAAAACCGGAAACAATGGCCCGGGTTTCAGCCCGACCAATTCAGGAAATCTGTTGAACCAGTGAGGTTTTAAATTAATTGGCGCATTTGAATTACTTTTCATAACTTCTCTTTTCATTTTCCGAACAGCTGCTCGTTGATGGTTCCGGCCAGTGGCTGATCGATTGCGTAAGATTTAACACCGGAAGATAGACCCCATACCGTCGCTGACTTCGAAAACTCACTGATTTCCTGGCGGTAGCGGGCGGTGTCGCTGATATTTAAACTGGTAAGCCTGCGGCCGGCCGGTTTGTGAATGCGTGGGAACTGGTTGAGAATGCCTTCGGTCGGCGGTCTACCCTTGCTGAAGTTGTTCCAGAGGTAGTTGATTGCCTCTGACGCACCTGATTCGTTATGCAGAACTTTTGGCACCAACTGGCCAGGGTTACGCAACGGAATTGCACTGCAGAATTTTCTGATTGCAGTTGAGCCCACAGCGGCCACCGAATTGAGCCCTTCACCGACAATAACTCCGACAGTGCCGGTTGCTGCCCCTTTTACTGCGCCGGTAATGCCATCTCTGACGGCTTCGACTGCCGAAGTCGCATTGACGATACCCTCGGTCATGCCGCCGACCGCTTCAGAAGCTATCGAATAGACGGTGCCGACCGCAACACCGGCGACGCCGGTGCCAGCACCCAATACCGGCATAGAAACGCAGTCCAGTAGAGTTTTTGACAATTCAAGGGTTTTCAGATTTCTCTCGACTCTGGCAAGATCAGCCTGCAGGCGCTGACGGTCACCTTCGGCCATCTGCTGCAGAAATTCGTTGATACTTCTGATTTCTGCGCGGTTTTTCTGTTGAATTTCAAGGCGTTCTGCAGCGGCCCGGGCAGCATCATGGCGCAGCCCGTCATCAAAGGCAGTATCACCGGAGCTCTGGCGCTGAAACTGGGCTTCCTGCCAGGCCTGGTTTTCGGTCTGCCTGGCCGTGGCAGCCGAGTGCGAATCGCTGTCGATCCAGTTCTGACCGTTGAAAACTTCGATCCAGCGCTTTCCGTGCTCATCGACATACGACCTGCTGTCGCCAGTTTGTGGCTGCGTTGAGACATTACCTGACAAATTATCTGATGAACCCGCGCTGCCGGATGAAACTGATAAATTACCGGTTTTGGCCAGTTCCGCAGCCGCTTTTGCGACTGCTGCGCCAGAGGCCGTCGTTTTGCCGCCAACCAGACCCAGACCGTAGAGAGCCGCATACAGCCCAAGGCCGGCGCCGGTAGCGATGCCTAAGCCGGTAAGCGCGGTGCTGATGATTTTCTTTTCCTCTTCTGTCCAGAATTCGGTTGGTTCCGGGATCTGACCAGGCAATAACGCGTCATCAGGCTTTTTATTGGGTTGTTTGCTGGTGACTGTCGATTTTGCTGGGGGGGATTTTCTGGTTGCCGGTTTGGTGGGTGGTGCTTTTTTTACCGGCGGCGTCTTTGTTTTGTTGGTGTCATCGTCGAGATAAAGGGTGTTAGGCAGCTGATCGAGGGTGATGTCGCCCTGAGTTACGGTTTGTGGTGCCCGATCAGGGGTAGATTTAATGGCTTTGCTGCAGATCGGGCACTCGTTAACATCTTTCCAGTGCGTGCAGATAGAAGCGTTGATCTCCATACCTTCGCGGCGACCTTGAGCAGTAAGCGTGATACAGCTGCAAACCAGCAACAGAATCAGCAGAAACCTGAATAAATTGCAGGGCGATATTCGGGGCAGAAAGCCTGGCAAAATTTTCCCTCAAAAAGTCAGGATACGGAGTGTGTCTGTGTTTGTATTCAATTGAGTATAACCTGTTGAACTTAAAAAGCACAATTACTTTACGGAAGCGGGCGGTTCTGCTATATTGCTGCGGTACATAATGGCTTGTAACTCATACATCCCGAAGGGGAGGTTTTTGCCTTGAACAGGAAAAAGGAACAGGTTGTAATCACCGTGCTCGGCGCCAACAAGCCCGGCATTCTCGCCGGCATCACCCGTGCCATTGCCGATTCTAACGTCAATGTCGAAGACGTGAGCCAGAAAATCATGCAGGATCTGTTCGCCCTGATGATGATGACCGATTTTTCGACCGCCAACTGCAGCTTCGAAGATTTTCAGAGTCGCATGCAGGCGGTTTCTGAACAGCTGCGCGTCAAGGTTTTCATTCAGCACGAAGACGTTTTTCGATTCCAGCACCGGCTGTGATGGAGGCCCGCAATGCTTTTTTCTCTTGAAGAAGTCATCGAAACCATCAGTGCAGTCGGTGTCGAAACTTTCGATATCCGCACCATCACCTGCGGCATCAACCTGATGAGCTGCGCCGACTCAGATGTGCACAAATGTGCCGCCAAGGTCTATGAAAAAGTCGTGCGTGTTGCCCATGATGTGGTGCCGGTTGCCAGAAAGCTCGAAAAGAAATACGGTATTCCGATCGTTAACAAACGCATTTCGGTTACTCCGGTCTCATTTCTGGCCGGCGCTTTCACTGAACCGACAGCCGTGCCGATTGCTGAAGCGCTCGACAAGGCTGCCAAAGAACTAGGTATCGACTATGTCGCCGGTTTCTCAGCTTTGATACCAAAAGGCATTACCCGTGGCGATCAGATTCTGCTCAATTCGATCGCCGATGCTCTCTGCTGCACTGACCGAGTCTGTTCGAGCGTCAATATCGGCAGCTCACAGGCTGGTATCAACATGGACGGCGTCTATCGCATGGCTGAAATCGTTAAAGAAGCAGCTGAACGTTCGCGCGACAGAAATGGTCTCGCCTGCGCCAAGCTCGTTGTTTTCTGCAACGCCGTTGAAGATAATCCTTTTATCGCCGGTTCATTTATGGGCCCAGGCGAAGCTGAAGCGATTCTCAACGTCGGCATTTCTGGCCCCGGCGTGGTGCGGGCTGCCCTGCAGAATTCAACTCATCTCAATTTTGGTGAGCTTTCTGAAGTCATCAAAAAAATAAGCTTCAAAATTACCCGAACCGGCGAACTGGTTGGCCGTGAAGCCTCACGCATGCTCGGGATTCCGTTCGGTATCATCGATCTGTCACTTGCCCCGACTCCGGCCGAAGGTGACTCGATCTCTGACATTCTTGAACTGATGGGCCTCGAAAAAACCGGTTGCCACGGCACAACCGCTGCACTTGCCATGCTCAACGACGCTGTCAAAAAGGGTGGCATTATGGCTGCAACCTATGCTGGCGGTCTTTCTGGTGCCTTTATCCCGGTTACCGAAGATGCGGGCATGTGCCGCGCCATCGAAGCCGGCGCTCTCAATATTCAAAAACTCGAAGCGATGACCTGCGTCTGCTCGGTTGGCCTTGATATGGTCGCAATTCCGGGCGATACGCCGGTCGAAGTGATTGCCGGTATTATCGCTGATGAAGCAGCAATCGGCATGATCAACCACAAAACGACCGCGTGCCGTCTGATTCCGGTACCCGGCATGCAGGCCGGCGATGTCGTCGATTTTGGCGGTCTGCTTGGCAAAGGCCCAATCATGGAAGTTGGCCGGCATTCTCCGGCTCTGTTCGTGCGGCGCGGCGGGCGCATTCCGGCCCCGGTGCACAGCATGAAGAACTGATATCTCTGATCAATGTAGAACAGCCCTGAAACAATTGTTTCAGGGCTGTTTTCCGTAATGGATGAACACAGAAAGAAAATTAAGCCACGGATGAACACGGATGGACGCGGATAAGCGATGAAAGAGAAAGAGAAAGAGAAAAAAAAATACAGGCCACGGATTAACACAGATCTGCGGAAAAAATAAAAATGCCTGTGAATAGGGTGTCTTAGTGAAAACGCGTGATGAAATAGGACTGAGAACATTGGTAGCAGCGGTTTTTATGCTGCTGGTGATGTTGCCGGTTCTTTTTATCGGTGCCGGGTTACGGCAGATAGATGATGAGGCCCGGCAGAATCGCCTGCAGCTGGCCGAACAAGAACTGAAGAACGAGGCGCGGGCATTTCAGGCCGATCTCAACGCCCGTCTGCATATCGAGAAGATAATCAAAAAAGCCGAGCGGCGCGCTGGCCTGTCGTCGCCTTCTCTTGAAAGGCCAAAATTTCCGGCCGGTGTTGACCCGCAGATTTTTCAGGCCGGTACCATTGACGAACTGAGGGCGCTTTATCGTGACATGAGCGGGGTCGAGCCATTGATGATGGTAGCGTTCAGCGCCGACATATACCACATCTGGAAATGGTTTTCCCCGGTTCTCGATGATATTGTGCCCCATGATCGTGAAAGAGTCGGGCAGATACTCAGCATGACGCTTGCCGAGCAGGATGGCGATTTTGTCAGGGTTGATGACAGCAGACCTGATGCCGAACAGCGTTATCATGAGGTCAGACGCCTGTTTGCGCAGGAATTTGGTGGCACGACCCAGAGCTATTTTAAGGTCATGGGCCGACTGTTTTCTGACATGATCTACCAGCCGCCCTTTCAGGGCGGCTGTTACGAAACGGCAACCCGAAAACGTGGAGAGTGCAGACTTTTTGCTTATTACCGCCGTGTTAAAGACGGGCCGAAGATTATGGGTGGCTATTTTGTGATGTTTGCCGGTAGCGGGTTTCCGCCAGAAAAGCTGCTGAAAGACTCACTCAAAAACAATGCCGATGGCTTTGCCAGAAACTACCTGACCCGGCCGCCGTTCGATCCTGGCAAAGTTATATTGCGCGGTCGCCGACTGATGATCGAGTCATCGATTCCGACAGAACTGATCGGTTATAACTCGCTATTCAGCCATCAGGTCAGACTTCCGGCTGGCCTGCAGACTGTGTGTGATATCTCGGCCATAATGGCCGGGTCAGCTGAATTCAGTCGTTCTTTGCATTTTGCTCAGCAGTTGCTGTTTCTCTTCTGTCTTTTTGTTTCGGCATATTTCGTTCTTTTCGGGTTTCCAGCTATTGTGCGGTTGCGTCTGCGCATGCTGCTGTCGATAAGCCTGGCGGTTTTGATGCCATATACGATTCTCGGTCATGTTTCACTGCGTCTGCTCGACCGCATAGAGAGCCTCGGAAGCTTCGAATTGCGTGCTGATGCCGAGGGGCAGATGCAGAAGCTGCACAGCTATTATAACGACCAGCGACAGCAGCATCTTTTGCAGATGCTGAAAATCAAGAAACGTCTGATCGATGTGGCCGGCAAAAGTGGCGACGAAATAATGAATCTGAACGCCCACAATGTGGTTGTGCCAGGAACGTTTGTTGATTTTTACTTTTTCCGCAGTGACGGGGTTGCCAGGTCTTTCAAGGCGCACAATATCATAGATCTTGAAATATCCAAGCTCGAACAGCTGCTTTCGGTCAAATTCCTCGAAAACATGGGATGTCTCGATGCTCAGGCGCCGCATATAAAAAAGCTGCAACACATGACCAGCGTTGCTGACGGAATCATGGATACGATTCGCCGTGATTATTTTGACTACCGGGCTTTAAAATATGAAGCCAACGAAACCATTGATCTCAACCGATTTGACGATTTTTCGCGGGCAATCTGGTTTCTTATTCCGTATCTTAACGACAACTCTGTCCGGATTCGCGCCATGGCCTCGACCAATGTCAGCAATCTCAATTTTATCATTTACAGTCCGCATGAATTCGACTCTGGTATTTTTTCAAGCACTTCCGGCCGCAATCAGCATCACTTCCTTATGGGTCACCGACGGCATGATGACATGGTGTTGCGCTGGTGGCCAGACTATGTCAGCCCTGACCACCTCCTTAAAGTTTTGCTCGACCGGGCGGCGGCCGGGCGTGTCAGTACAGGCGAACTGACCGGTGCCGCCGGCTACTACCGCTACGAAAAGCAGCGCTTCAGTGAAAACGATATGATGGTCTATTCCGGCATTTCAACGAGTTCGCCTGATTTAATGGTTGCTCTACTGGCATGGGCGTTTCCGTTTCTGCTGCTGACATTTGCTCTGACGTCGCTCCTGCTGTTTGCTGACGCTCTTGAGGCGCTTTTCATCAATCCGGTTAAGGGTATCGGCCAGGCTGCAGCTGCCGTTGCCGCCGGTGATTATCAAAATCGTCTGGTGCTCGAAAATACCGATGAATTCTCTCATCTCGCCGAGGCGTTCAACGATATGACCAACGGCCTGGCCCAGCGCGAAAAAATGCGGCGCTTCGTTTCTGAGAACCTTTATGACCGTCTTGGTGAAGCAACCGGCCTGAAAGAGATGAGTTCGGTGCAGAACTCACGTGTTACGATGCTTGCTTCTGACATTCGCAGTTTCACCACTCTCAGTGAGCAGCATGACCCGCAGCAGATCGTCAATCTGCTCAACGACTATTTCACACGTATGGAAACTGCCATCAAAAGCCATGGTGGCGTAATAGAACGCTTTGTCGGCGATGCAGTAATGGCAGTCTTTTATTCAGGCGGGGAAAAGCCGGCCGAAGTCTGTGCAGCCGAAGCTGCTCTCGAAATGCGACGACAGCTGGCAGCACTGAACCAGGAACGCCTCGAACTCGGCCTGTTTTCGGTAGAAAACGGTATCGGTATCGCCACCGGCGAAGCAGTATCTGGAATCGCTGGCCGTGAGGGTGGACGCATGATTTTTGCGGTTCTCGGCGAGGTCACGCAACGGGCCGAAGCTCTCGAAAGTCTTACAAAATCAATATCTTCGAAAATGCTGGTTTGCGCCGAAACCGTGAACCGTCTCTCTGACATTTTCGCATTCGGTATCTCTCTGGAAACACCGGGTGGGCAGGCTTTTGAACTGATTGGCCGACGCCAGTCAGGGGGTAACGATGGCTGAAAAAAACATTAACATTCGCCGCCGTCTTTCTCTGGCCTCACTTGCTCTCGCCTGGTTCACGGTTTTTGCGATACCGGCGGTTCTTCTGCAGGTCAGCCTGAACTATCTTTTCGAAATTACCATGCAGGCCAATCGTCAGGCTGCAATCGCCACCCTTTCCGGTGAAATGAACAGTTTTAGACGCGATCTGAAGGCCGAAGCCTTTGTCGAAAGAAAACTGATTCAGTTCTTTGCCGGGCACAGCGATTTTCGCCATGGTGCTTCGGCAACTGCCGCAATTCTCAATCGCTCGACCGGTCTCAGACTTGCCGCTGTCGTGACCCACGCGGAAGATTTCGCTGAAGTCGATGCTGTCGTCGCCACGCATGTGCAGAAACAATTGCCGTTTTTACCGCGCAACCTGATGCGACGCTACCTGGCCGCGATCAACCAGAGCCAGAAGACTTTCGACCGCCGGCCTCGCAAAGATGCCGATATTTTTTTAAGACGCCAGTTTGGTCTTATTTCAGAAATTCCGCTGGAACCTGGTCGCATCTGTCGCGTAGTTTCGGCAAAGCTCGAAGGGCCGGCCTTCTTTTTCTATCAACCGGTATGGCAGATGTCTGGCAGTCAGAGAAAGATCGCGGGCGGCTGTCTGGTCATTCTGCGTGGCTGTGACCTCGATCAGCGGCAGATTTTATCAGATGCTGTAAAATTGCAGGCCCGCGGTATCAGGCGCAGCTTCAGCCATCTGCCGATCGCCCTTGATGGTGATAAGCCACTGACCAGAAAAATCATGACCGACTATCTTGCAGATGCTGAAGGTCAGCATATGGTGTCGACCTTTCCGGACACTGTAATTGTCGATCTGATTCAGGCCGGTGGGCTCGTTCCGAAGAATCTTGAAAGGGTGCTTGCCCGTCTGCCGTTGCTCAAGGTTTCGATACTCATGCCTGAACTGCAGCACCCTCTGGCCAGCCGCGCTTCAATGATTTTTACTCTTGCCCGGCTGCTGGCTCTGGCTGGTGCCGTATTTCTGCTGCGGCTGTATTTTTTCGGCATCGATTTCAGAATGGGAATCAGGCCGAAGGTATTGCTCGGTACTGCTGTAATGCTGCTTCTGCCCGTCTCTCTGCTTCTCGCCGGTATGATTACCTGGAATCAATTCAATCGTGTTTATGGCTGGTATCAGGCCGAAGAACTGCAGAGAATCTATTTTAACGAGCTCTATGATGGATTTTCCCATTATATGACCGCTTTGCAGAAACATACGCTGCAGGTCGCTGCCAGACTTGAAAAAATGCGTGGCAGCGACGAAACGGCATATTTGCAGGTCCTCAGAGAAGGGCTCGAAAATTCGATTGCTTCAGACCTTTTTTTCGACCTTGATGACGGCAGGCGTCTATATGTCAGCTCAACAAAATTTTACCGGGAAATTCCGAAAGAAGATGAATCTGGCCGCCGCCTTGTCTCCTCGGCCATTCTCAATGGTTTCGACCGCAACGGTAATTTTGTAATGAATCAGACCGAGGGCAAGGAACGGGACCCGGGAACGGTCGATGCTTCCTTCGTGAACGAAATCGGCAAGCGCTGGGCGCGGCCATTCAAAATGATGCGCATGAATACCGGCAATCGTTTTTCGACCGCGTTTGTGTTCAATGCTGATAAATACAGCCTTTTTGGGCTGCTTTCGTTTAATTTTTATGATAACAATCTGATTCGCGACTATATTGTGAATCATTTCAGGCCCTCAGAAAAATTTGCCGGTATTTCCGGGCGATTTTTCGAGGTGGTCCGGGACGACGCCGGCTATCATCTGGTGGCTCTGGCAGATGGCCGAATTCTTCATAAACCCGGTCTGCTCGAAAAGATCGATCTGGCCGAAAAAGTCGAAGGCTTTGTCTGGCGCGAAAAGGAAAAGAATCTGCTGCAGGTGCGCTGGTTCAATGATTACCCACTGGTGATGCTGGTTGGTTCAGAAGTTTTTGCGGCCGGATCGACAACCTGGCTTTTGCCGGGTGCTCTTATCGGTTATGGCCTCTTGTTGCTGCTTTTCGTCTATCTGGTATTCGAGCTTATTTATCTGCGGCCATTGCGTGAGTTTATCAGAGTAACCGCTGAGGTTGGCCGCGGCAATCTGCAGACCAGCGTACAGCTGCAGGCCAGCGATGAATTTGCTGATCTGAAAACCGTATTCACCGGCATGATTCAGGGCCTTGAACAGCGCCGCAAACTGGCGCATTTCGTTTCACAGGATGTTCTGACTGCCGTCGAAAGTGATTCTGCTGCCGATATGGCGCCCGGTGGGGTGAGAGTGGCGGCTACCGTAGTGTTCATGCAGCTGCAGTTGTTCGCACACCTGTCGCCGGCCGAGCGTTTTGCCGTCCTTGGCCGGTTTATCGGCGAGGCCGACCGGATTGCCCGTTCGTGTGGCGGGGTTATCGACAAGGTCATCGAAAATACGCTGATGCTGGTGTTCCGCTCTGCCACTGCCGGTGAAAATCACAGTCTGCAGGCCTGCCGGGCCGCGCTCGAACTGGCATACGTCATGCGTGATGCCGGTTATTACGTGCGTGCCGGTATCGCCAGCGGCAATGTCGTTTCGGGCCGCATCGGTTCGCGACTTGGCAAGCTGGATTACACGGTCATCGGCGATACGGTGAACCTGGCGGCCAGGTTGAAAGCCGAGGCGGCGAAGGCCGGCACGACCGGCATCGTCGTCGCTCCTTCCACAATCAGGGGCCTGCATGGCCAGGGCCGCGTCGCCTTTATCGAACGTGTTGAAATCAAGGGCAAAAGCCGCGAATATCCGCTTTATGAACTTCTCGAACTGCGCTGACCTGAATCAGGAATGCTCAGGCGGTTTGACGCCGGCGAAAAGCTTCGGGCCGTCGATGGTCAGGCCGGGCATGGTTTTGACCTCGATTGTGGCGGTGTGATCGAAGATATCTTCACGGCCAAACAGGCCGTCTTTCCCGAGGCGATAGATGCGTACCAGGCGGTCAGCGGGGTGAATAAGCCAGAATTCTTTAACCCCGGCCTTTTCGTAGACTGAGCGTTTGAGTATATTGTCGCGTGAAGCGGTTGATGGAGAAATTATCTCGACGACGAGGTCGGGGGCTCCGAACACGCCCTGCTGTGTGGTTTTTTTTTCGTCGCAGACGACGAGAATATCGGGCTGCAGAACCGTAGTGATCTCTTCGGCCTTTTTGTTTTTACGCGCCAGTATCAGGTCGAATGGTGCATGCAAAACCCGGCAGGGCTTGTCCTCAAGGAAATTGGCGAACTGACGGCACAGTTCCATTGAAATCATTTGATGATCCAGGGTTGGACTGGTCATGTCATAGACATCGCCGTCGATTATTTCGTAGCGTTTGTCGTCGTTCCACTTAAGATAGTCTGCGTAAGAATACTTTTCAGATTTTTTGCGCTTCGCACCGACCATGGTTTACTCCAGTTTTTAACTTGCAGTTTTTTTACCATATAGCATAATCAGTAAGGAGAGTATTTGAAAAAATCAGTATCACTTTGAAAAGGCATATAGCGATAGCGGTTGAGCTGCAATATTTTTCGTTTAAAGACGACTTTACATTCGGCGATCAACTGCGCCGAAAAAGTGCTGATAATTGAGGTTTTGCTCGCATCTGAATATTGGTAGTAACGCCCCTGTGATTTGATCAGCATTACAGCTGTAGTGGCCACGCTGGTGGTACTGGTGGCCGGGTAGGAGGTTACTCTGAAAAAATAGGGCGGGCTTGCCGTTTGGGAGTCAATTAGATAGTTATCAAGTGTTTCATTGAGGAATATCCAGTCTGATGGCACAGAAGCCACAAGAGTTTTGACTTTGGCATTGTCCCAGGTCACCCCTGATGGTATTTGAACCGGGCTCCAGTTGGAATTGGCAAATGAGGTTATATAGGTGCGACTGGCAACTGCGGCCATACCACTGATTTCATCGAACATCGAGCGGTTTTTTTGCGCCAGAGCGATAGCGTAATTGATGCCGGAAAAAGCAGCGTCGGCGGCACGGTCGGAGTGATCAACCATACCCAGTATGTCTACTTCTGTCTGCACCATTTTCATGTAAGCGGTAGAAACCGTCATCAACAGACCAAAAATCAGCATGATCATGATAATACCGGCTTGCCCGTATTTTTTTGTTTTCCTGATCATTTTTCAGCCTCCTGCTGCCGGAGCAGTCAGAACAATACTTTCGCTGCTGACGATTTCATCGCCACTGAGATCCCATAAATCAATTTTTCCATCGGGTATGCCGGCCGGGCCGCTGATATCACTGGTTCCGCTTACATCCCAGTAATTTATTACGCCATCGGCAACCCCTGAGGGGCCGTTGATATCATCGGTAGGCTCAATGCCGCAGATTTGCAGGCTTATTCTAAAAGTCCAGGTCGAAATTCTTTCAACCAGAAATAGATTAACATTTCTGGCAATGGTCATGGTATGACTTGCCGAAATTGCAGCCGTTGTTAAACCTGAGATTTTCCGATCGAGTTTTCCCCAGTTCCGGTCAAGTGAAATTGATACGCTGGCAGTACCTGCAGAAGGTATTCGGTAGGTAAGTGTTGCCGCAATTTCAGTAGAGCTAGAAGCTTGTGGAACCGTGATCAGAGTTGCTTTCATCAGATCCTGTTTGATAAGGTCGAATGCCATTCTTGAGTAGTTTTTAGCGGCGATTTTGGTTTGCCCCTTTTGCCATACAAGCGAACCATACTGAATATAGGCGATTACCGAAACCAGCATCATGGTCATGACGATTGTGGCAGTTAGAACCTCTACCAGTGAAAATGCTTTTCTGTTGTTTTTGTGATTTTTTACCATAAAACATCCGTATCTGAGTCACCGTCGTTATCGACTGCATAAGATTCTGAAGACAATACTCCCATTGCATTGAGATACACCCTTATTCGCGAACTGCCATATTCAAACAAAATATAGCACTCTGGCAGAAGATTTCTATTTGTTTCACTGATTGAACCGGATATAGCGGTTACCAGATAGCCATCGGGCCAGAAGTAAATGGTTCGACCAGCAAGATAAGGACTTCTGGTAACCGCTACTCCTGGATCCATTTCGGCTTCTTCAGAATCAAGAACGCTTTCCCAGTTAAAACTGTCGTAATTTTCTTCAGCCAGGCCTGCAATAAGATCTGGTTTTGCGACTCCGCTGTCTTCTATAAATCCTGAGTGAATTTGAATTTTATAAGTGCCACCATCCGGCGAAAAAATTATGCGATGCAAAGCCTGTTCCTGCATAGCTCTATATTTGGCCATGCGGATATTCTGCACCATGACTTCGGCTACCGCTTTTACCCGTTCTGAAGAATAAAAGTTTGTCACACCCGGCAGAACGATGCTGCTTACTACCGCAATTATAGCCGCCGCCGTCATGACTTCCATCATGGTGAAAGCTCGTCTTGCAGACCTGGCCAGCGGCTCAAATACAGATTTTAAGGATGTTTTCATCATGGCGTGAACTTCCAGATGCCGGCGGTGCCGCCGCTGGTGGCATTGGTTGCGCCGCCGATCAGGTAGATCGAAGAACCGCAGGCTACTGCGGATTTTGCATAGTTTCCAGCCATGGGCATTGCGCCAAGCAGTCTGACATTACCTGTCTCTGGGTTCCAGGCGATCGCATCGTTCTTCAGAGCCGTGCCGTCATAACCACCGAACATGAAAATTTCGTCACCAAGCGAGCATGCAGCTGCATTGTCGCGTTTCAACTGGGCTCCATTTACCGGGAAAGAGGCGACGGTAGTCAGTGACACGTTTGTCCAGGCATTGGTATCGAAACTGAAAACATCGATGCTGTTCAGTGCGGTACCATCACTGCCGCCAACTCTGAATACCCGGCCTTTGTGCCAGATCAGGTTGTGATAGCTTCTGTTCGCAGGTAAGGGTGGCAGAGATTTGCTTATGCCAAGCGAATAACTGGCGTTGTCGGTGTAATTGTCGATTCCATGTGGCCAGTAAATAATGCAGTTGGTCGACCCACCACCTGCAACCATAATTCCATAAGGGGTAGCACAGGCTGCCGTATCGCAAACTATATTTTGAGACCGGTTGTCGAGAAGGGTTTTGGTCATGACCGGTCCAGGTGCGGCAGCTGAGGTGGTCTGCATTGAGTAAAGCTCAAGCTCGTTGATTTCAATGTCAGGCGCAACAGTATCATGAGATACTTCGGCTTTAAACTTATAATATCTGTATGCGATGCTGTTGTCTAAATAGTAGGTTTGCCAGGAACCAGTGTTGGGGCAGCCAGTTGGTGAAGCTCCATTGATATTAATAATTGTCTGGGTCGTAAAGTTGTCGTTGCTTCCGGCTAAACTGAACTGTTTCACCCTTCCATCCGTAGAACACAGCATTCTTATGATTTGTAACGGAAAAGAATTGCCGGCGCCCATATCCATTATTAGTTCCGATGGTGGCGTCGCAGCTGAATCCCATTCTGTGCTGGTATTGCCATCAAAAGCATGTGTGGCCGGATGAGAACCATCAGCATCTGATGCTGAAACAGAGACGGGACTGAGTTTTTTCACGTTTTCATGAAAGAGAATAATTTCTCTGCATATGCCAAGGTCGGTACCGGCGTAATTGTTTAAAAACTGTACCAGATAATATCTGTATGCCGTGGTATTGGTAAATGAGTGAAAGTATGGCCCGTAAGGCGGGCTGCTGTTGCCGGTGACACTTGTTCCAGAGTTTGTGCTGGTATAAATCCATGAACCTTTGGGAATTGTGTGATTCATAATTTCAGTCCAGCCGGTTGGAAAAGTCCCTGGTGAATTCGAGCCGAAGATTTTGTAGTCTTTCATGCACTTATCAAAAGTAGTATTATGTCTGTTATTAATTGCAACTTTATTGGCTATGAATTTAAGAGAATCATTTCCTGCATTATAAGCTATCCAGCCAGAAGTTTGACCGCTCTGTAATTGCGCCGCATCACCTTCGTCGTTGTCAAATGCATCGATTGCAGGGTATGAGCCGTCGAAATTGCCGGAGCTTGTAATTGCGACTGGTGTTGGCAAACTACCAGAGTTGAGTGTTACCTGAAATTCTGTTGTGGTTACCGCTACCGGGTCAAAGGATGACATTACTTCCCCGGTTGTCGGGTTGAACTTTTGCACCCAGGAGGTGTTGTCGGTTGCTGTATAGCGGCCGTTGAACACGAAAACTTCATTGTCATAGGCAGCGACGGCATGGCGTTTTATTGGGCGGGTCAGGGTTGCCACCAGGGGTGAAATTGTCGTTCCTGGAGCGTATGTGTAGGTCGGATCGAACTTGAAGATTTTGTCGGTCGGGGTGCCGTCAACTGTGACAGATCCTCCGAATGCTCCATTTATGGTTGGAGAACCGCCGAGAATGTAGATGCCGCCGCTGGCAAGAGCAGCATTGTTGATGCCGCTGATGTTTACCGAAAGGGTTGCAACCTGCTGGTATGAGCCAGAGTGCGGGGTTGATTTGTAACGGTTGAACGGCAGAGTTGCAAGAACCTTTGGGGTTGCGGTCATGGTAGCGATTCTGGCTATGCTGCCGAAACCCGTGAGAGTGGAAACGGCACGTGTGGCGCCATTGAATGAGAAGCTTGCCGGGTTTGCAATATCGATGAAAACCACTTCATTTGTGTCTTCCTTGGCAAAAATCAGTTTTTGCCCGTCGTCTGAGACCGCCAGTTGCCGGTCTGAAGTATTGAAAGTGCCACCCATATCGAATCTTGTCGGGGCGGTATTGCCGGGCCTGATAGCCCAGAAGTCATCCTGGATGGTGTCGAGGTGAAAAAGCAGCGGGTTGCCAAGGTCGCGTGACCAGACCATGGCACTTACCTGGTCATTATCGCAGCCGGTCAGATTGTAAGTTCGCAGCCAGGCGGGCGTAAACCTGAGCGGCATGGTTTCTTTCTCAGGAATATCTGCCCAGGGGGCCGCGGGAGACGACCATCTGCCTGTCGCCTGATGAGTCAGGGCAGCAAACAGGGCGGCGCCCGCGTCTGAGGTTTTAAGAATCGCCAGCCCCGTATTGCCGTCATCCTGGTCGTGTTCGGCCTGAACGAATTCACTTTGCCCAATTTTCATTGTGAAAGCTGTTTTCATTGGTGAGCCATAAAAACCTGGCGCTGCCGGTCGCCAGTCGCCAATCTGAGGAACAAATGAAGAGCCTAAAAACAGGCGGGTGCTGTCATTATGGAACAGACCGACCTGGCTTATTTCTGATTCGGGTCTTAGATACCCGAAAATGCGGGTATACATGGCATTATTGGGAATTATCTGGGTTGAGGTGGCTGCAAAATCCCATGAATAATTGAGAGGTGTCGTTCTTAAAGCTCCCCATATTTCGTTGCCGGTAAATGCCTGGACGAGTTTTCTGCAGCCTGCAGTTGGAAAAAGCAGTTTTGAGGAGGCATTGCCTGAATAAACCGCAAACGGGGAAGTTCGATCTCTATAATCGGTCAGCAAACCATTCAGCTGCGTTTCCTGATAAAAATTGTTGGCGGCGAAGTCGTAAAGATGTATCTGATTGGGCGTACCGATGGTTTCGATGGCCAGATAGCGGTCGTCAGGGCTGACTGATATGTTTACGGCATTCAGCGGTGGAAAATTACCGGGGATTTCGGCGATAAACTGTGCTTTGTATGCCCGCTGAGCCCCGGGAGGATAAACAGGATCGGATATAGTTGCACCAAGAGCCAGTGAAGGGATTTCTGAATGTGTTGTTTGTGTCGACCCTGGAGCCGAATAATCAGAAATAAAAGGGCCGGCCAAAGAATCGCTATAATTGATTAACCCAACGTTGGTTGTTGTTCCTGATCCATGCCACCATCCTGGGTAACGGTTTGCTGACAATACCCCGCCATTGAGCCATGTGATGGCATGGGTCTGAACTCCGGTCGCAGAAACAGAAATGGGGCTCCCAATGTCTCTAATGGTATTAACACCGCCAGCTATTTCTACAATTACAGGAGTAAGGCTTTTTCCAGTTGCAGCAGCATCAAATGCAATATGGGTGACCTTTGAACCGTTTGGAAATGAAAGATGGCGCAGTAATTCGATTCTGCCATTCCAGCCATCTATGTTGGCTGCTGTGATCGAAATAGACCAGGGTAATTTCAGTGTAAGGCTTTTTAAATTATACCATCTGGCAAATCTTTCGTAGTTGTCAACATAAGTTCCCCATGGACGTTTACCAACCCAGTCAAGGCAGGTGCTGCCGTCGGCTTTTTTAAACAGATAGAGAAAGCCCCCGTTAGTAAGAGAGACCATATTCTGTGGCACCCAGTCGCAGCTAAAGTCGACGTCATTGGGCATACGATAGTCGGAGGGTGGTGTTCCTGGCAGAGGAACGTCTGCCCAATAGCCGTTTAGCAGGGTGTTAGTGCTGTGTTTGTCGAGGGTGCTGAAATGGGTCTGATTGGGATCTGTGTGAAAGTAGGTATTAGGAATTGCAACTTCATACATTTGTTGTGCTCCGTACGCGTTCTGCGTGCGGATGCGGGTCGGGATATCGAAAGTATCAACTCCCGCTCTTGCGTTGCCAAAGACAACTTTTAATTTTTCACCTTGAGGCGAAATGGCAGCATCTACAGGAACAGCCTCAAGGTCTATTTTCTTGGTTTCGACCGTTTTGCCGGTATTTACATCTAAAAACTGGATGCTTTTGTCTGCTGTTCCGACCAGAACGAATTGCGGGATGCGCAAATTCATGGCAACTTCTGATTTATCAATTGTGGCAAAGTTTATTACTCTGTCCGGTGGGAGACTGCTGGTATAAGAATCTGTGATCAGGCCGGGTATATCTACTGCAAAAATGTTTGGCTTGGTAATATCATCGAAAACAAAATCCTGACTTTGAGGTGAAAACAACACGTAATTAACGCCGGTTTTTTTGATGGCGTCGGGTGTGGCCCTTTTAAGAATCGCCGGAACCTGGGTGTTCAAATTATAATTGACACTGGTTATCGGATTGATGCTCAAATTCAGCACAAACATGCCACCCTTGCCGGCAGCGTCAGTTGGGTCCATCATGGCCAGATATCGGCCGTCGTCACTGAGGGTGATATCCTTCAGGTTCTTGGAAGCATCGGTCGGGGTGATGGTTGTGCCGCCGATTTTTGCGCCAGTGCGTGAATCATGGCGGGTAATTATGCTTTTGTCCCAGAGGATGTAGAATTCTTTTCCATCCGACGTTGTGGCACAACCTTCGACCTTTTCGTCGCTGTCGGGGTCGTCAATTTTTTCAGGGTTGACCAGGGGATTAGGGGCATACATTGGAAACCTGAAGACCACATTAAGATCGGTTGGTCCTGAATAAAGGTAGCCGTCGTTTCCGGCGTGCAGAAAACTGCTTTTGTCTGTGGTCGTAGTAAATGCGGTTTTGTTGATCAGAGCAAGGTTAACCCAATTCTCGGTGTTGCTTGCGACGAAGGCGAAGATCATTTTTTCTTCATGGGCCGCGACATAGCACATTTTTCCATCAGGTCGAAATACGATAGACCTGTCTTCGGCTGCTTTGTTTTTATCGTCTTTGTTTACATCTGCAAGTTTGAGACCATATGCAGGCTCTATTGTGCTGATGTTTGTGGTTGTCCCATCCTTATTGTAGATAGTATTCATTGGCCATATTTCTTTGGCCAGACCATACCATTGGCTTTCCGGGTCAATGTTCAGCGCCTTGATTTTGTTTTTGCACTGAATTGCAATAAATTTCTGGTTGGGGTGAATTGCAATGTTCCATGGTCTGGCTCCGTCATTGGCACCGTCATCTCTCGGTTTGGTGATGTCGTCAAGACGAAGAAGAAAACTGTCCACTTTAGTGCGGGACATTGGGTCAATGGCAATGATTTCAACATTCTTGGGATTAGAAATCCATATATAATCATCGGAAAAACTTGGTAGATTAAGAAGCGAAAACAGGCTTATTGAAGGGAGTGGCGGTGAATTTGGATCTGACGGATCGATCTCAAGCTCGGTTCCGACATTGTCGTTATATTCTAGCTCTGCTTTTACAGTCAGAGCTTTTAAGCCGCTGATTGATTTGAGGTAATCTGATTGGATATTCTGGGTTGAGGTTCCGAGTTGCAGGTTTTCTTTGATTGCGACGCTTACTTTGTAGCTGTAAAGAATGCTTGATACGGTTGCTATATTTAAAAATGTTCCTGCACTGGCTGTACTGCCGGAGGCAATGTTTGTGTCGATCGTTAAAAGCTGAGGTTCAGCGTCCGTGTTGTAATAAACATAATGATAAGTTGTTGTGGTATCGATAGCGGTGTGGTCAAAAGCGCCGACCGAAAGTTCTTTGTTGAGGCGTGATCTGGCAAGCAGTCGGAGTTTTTCATAGTGGTCGAACCCCTGGGTCTTTTTAACACCCATATGAAGAGTTCCCATGATTGGCAGTATGCAGTAACCTGCAATAATAGTCGCCACCAGGGCTTCTACGAGGGTGAACCCGCGGTTCTTGAGAAATGCGAACAGCTTTTTCATGTCAACGCCCCTTTATTCAAGCCTCAACCTGTTCAAAGCAAGTTGCGTACCTGCAGATTGTTTTTGTGACACAGGTGCAATTGCTGATCCCTGCCTATTTTTAATTCTACACTATTTAGAAGCCGGAAAAAACTTTTACAGCCGAAAAAAAATTTGCACCTGATCATTTGCATGAAAACTCATGGTGATTGATACTAATAGATGTAATTTGTTGTTGCCACTTTGCGGGAGAAGAATTTTCGGGTAAAATTAATAAACTGTACACACAAGACAAAGCTTTTCCGGAGACAAACACATGAAGCGTTATGCAATTATTCTGATTGCGTTGTTCTGCTTGACTATAAACGCCGCTCCAGCCCAGACCCCGTTTGAGGTCAATAACACCGGGTCGCAGGCACAGAAAAAGATCGTGGCGGCCGATGAGACACAGCCGCAAGCTCAGACCGGCGAAACAAAAGAACTGCGCGGTTTTTTCAAGGTTCTCAAAGGCGTGCTTGATATTCTTAAAGCCGTCGTTGACGGTATTATCCCTTCAGCCAATGCCGCTGAGGTAGATGAAATGCCAATCGGAAAAGCTGCGGTGCAAAACGGGGGCAATAAATCAGCTACCAGCCTGACTTATGGCGATGTCAAAAATACCGAAATCGGTAAGCAGGCTGCAGGTTCAAGCGGTAACACCACGGCTGGAACGGCCACTCCAGCAGCGACCGGTACTAAGCCACCGGCGGCAGTTTCCCCCGACCCGGCTACCGGAAAAGCCGTTACCACCGGCTCAGCCAAATTCAAAGAATGGTTTAAAGCCGCCTGTGGCGCTTACTGCGACGAATGGGAATTCCCGGACGTCACCAACAAATACGGCGAAAAAATTACCCGCGAAGACTATATGCGTGCCATCATCTGGATCGAAAGCCGCGGCGTGCACATGAGTGCAAAAGGCAAGCTCACTAAAAGCTGGGCCGGAGCTCAGGGCTTCATGCAGCTGATGCCGAATACTGCCCGTGGTCTCAAGATCGACGCGAAAGACGGGGCGCAGAACCTCAAGGGCGGTGCCAAATACCTGGCCGAAATTTTCAACAGCGGCGCAGTCAGCAAAAAGACTGGCGCAGAAAAGCTGATCATGGCCGCCTGTGCCTATAATCTCGGGCCGTTTTCGAGCAGCATGAAAATGTCATGGGATGATTTTAAAAAGAGCCGCAAGATGCCGACCGAAACCCGTGGCTATGGCCTGAAACTGAAGATGTGCCTTGGCCTTGAACTGACCGCCGACGAACGCAAACTGGTTCAGGACTGGCTGGTAACTCCAGGGCACACCGTTGACAGCCTCATCGAAGAAAATTACACCAATACCAAAGGCATCGGCCGCTGAGGAAACCAAAATGAAAAATTCAAATATCGTCAGAATCGCTCTTGCCATGATAGCTGTTTCCGGTGTCATTTTTGTCGGCTCAGGCTCATTGACAGCATCTGCTCTGTTCGAACAGAGCGACGTTTCAGTGAGCGACCGCGGCCGCATTGTGCTTGAACGCCGCCAGGCCGAAGACAGCATTGCCCGTCTCGATCGCGTCATTCTCGAAAACGGCAGTAATACTGTCGAATTGTTCGCCTCTGAAGGCCGCGCCATCGAGCAGGTGCTCGAAGAAGATCTTGATCTCGATGGCGAAAAGGAGCTGCTGATCCAGATGGATCTCGGCGGCTCGGGCGGCTTTAAAGAATTCGCTCTGCTGCACAATAAAGACGGTAAATACACCCAGATCTGGGAAGAAACCGGTTTTTGTGCCGGTAACGCCATGATCGCCGATCGCGACGGTGACGGCCGCCCGAATATCTACATCGAATACGCCAACACCGAAGCGAAGCCCACCCGCGAAGAGACTGCCATCTTCAGCCTCGAAAACGGCGAAGTTAAAAAAGCCGAATAACTGGGAGCTCAGTATTAAAACTCCTGGAAACGATCGATAATAAAAGCTGCATTCGCAAACAGGCGCTGCATTTCACATGCCGGCGCCTGTTTCGTCTTTTTCCGACTTTTGTTGTCAGCGTTTATCCATGTTCAACCGTAGCTTATTCTTTTCTTGCAGATTCTCCAGGTTAATCCGTGCGACAAATTGGTAGCTTGTACACCCGGCGGTTTCGTGTTAAGGTTTATGCGAAATTGCAGGAGGTGCCCACATGGCAGAGGACATCACAACCACCGTTGCACAGAATACACCCGAACCAAAAATCGATGAAGTGAAGGCGCTCGCCGATATCAAGGCGGCCCACAAAAAAATTCTTGCCGAAATCGGCAAGGTATTCATCGGCCAGACGAAAGTCGTCGAAGAGGTTCTCTATGCCATGTTCGCTCAGGGCCATGTGCTGCTGATCGGCGTGCCCGGCCTCGGCAAAACCCTTCTGGTAAACAGTCTGGCGCAGCTTCTCGACCTGCAGTTCAAGCGCGTGCAGTTCACTCCCGACCTGATGCCGACCGACATCGTCGGCACCGAAATCATCGAAGAGAACATGAAAACCGGTGAACGCAATTTCCGCTTCGTTAAAGGCCCGCTGTTTACGCAGATTCTGCTCGCCGACGAAATCAACCGCACCCCGCCAAAAACGCAGGCGGCACTGCTGCAGGCAATGCAGGAGCGCAAGATCACCAGTGGCAGCACTACATATAAGCTTGAAGAGCCGTTTTTCGTTCTTGCGACGCAGAACCCGATCGAGCAGGAAGGCACCTATCCGCTGCCCGAAGCCCAGCTCGACCGCTTCATGTTCAACGTGCGCATGGAATACCCGCCGCTTGAAGAAGAAATCACGATGGTGCGCGCTACCACCGGCGGCACCGTTGGCAGTCTGAGCCCGGTTCTCGATGGCATCCGCATCAGAGAACTGCAGGAAATCGTGCGCCGTGTGCCAGTTTCTGACCGGGTTATCCGCTATGCCGTGTCGATTGCCGAAGCGACCCGACCGGGCCGCGAAAAATCAGCCGGCTTCGTCAATGACTTCATCACCTGGGGCGCCGGCCCGCGCGCCAGCCAGTATCTGATTCTCGGCGCCAAAGCCCGCGCTGTGTTGCATGGCCGCTTCTATGTCGCCTGCGAAGATATCCGCGCTCTCGCTTTTGCCGTGCTGCGCCACCGCATTATGCTCAATTTCAGCGCCGAAGCCGAAGGCATCAGCGCTGATACGATCATCGAAAAGATTCTCAAGGCCGTGCCCGAACCCGCCGCCTGAGCCGATAAATGGAAAAAACCCGACGCATATCGCGATTTCTCGACCCCGAACTGCTGGCTTCCCTGTCTTCAATGGAGATCAGGGCGCGAACAGTCGTCGAGGGCATGATCGAGGGTCAGCATAAAAGCCCGTTCAAAGGCTTTAACGTCGAGTTTTCTGAATACCGGCAGTATGTGCCGGGTGACCCGCTTAAAGACATCGACTGGAAAGTCTACGCCCGCACCGACAAGTTCTACATCAAGGAACACGAAGAAGAAACCAACCTTTCGGGCTACCTCGTCATGGATACCAGCGGCTCGATGTCTTATAAAGGCGCTGGCGCGCTGAGCAAAATCGACTACGCTTCGACACTCGCCGCGTCGCTTGCTTATCTGATGCTCAAACAGCAGGATTCAGTCGGTCTTGTCACCTTTGCCGACGGCCTGCGCAAAATGATCAGACCGCGCACCGGCATGGCTCATCTCAAGGCGGTCTGCAGCGAGCTCGAAGCGACCCGCGCCAGTGAGACCACCAATATTGGCGAAAGCCTCGACATGGTCGGCCAGAGCATGAAAAAACGCGGCATTTTCATTCTGTTCTCAGACCTGATGGACAACGCTGAGGTTATCATCAAAAAACTGCGCCAGCTCAAAACCAGGCGCCACGAAATCGTGCTCTATCACGTTCTCGACCGCGATGAGATCAATTTCCCGTTCGATGACACCACAATTTTCCGTGATCTCGAAGACCGCAGCGAAATCACCACCGATGCTTTCACCCTGCGTGACGAGTATCTAAAACGGGTGCGCACCCTGCTGAACACTTTCAAGTCAGCGTTGCGCAAATCCGGTATCGACTACCTGATCGCCGACACCTCGACACCCCTCGAAGCCAACCTGCGCAGCTTTTTCACGCGGCGTCAGGCTGTAAGTGAGAGGTAAGGCGCCATGAGTTTTATCAGTCCGTGGTTTTTATTAGGTCTGCTCGGCATCGCCGTGCCGGTGTATCTGCATCTTTACTACCGCAAAACCCCGGTGCGCAAAGAATTTCCGAGCCTGCGGCTGATAAAGCTGTCTGTGGAATACGTCGCACGCCGTCGCAAAATGCGCAACCTGCTGCTGCTGGCACTGCGGGTGCTGGCCATAATTCTTGTCGTCATGGCCATGGCGCGGCCGTTTATCGGGCAGAGCGCCAGTGCCGGGGCTTCTTCAGCCACGCCGGCCGCCTTTGTCGTGCTGCTCGACAACTCGATGTCGATGGGCAGCATTCATCAGGGCATTTCAGTTTATAACACCGCACGCTCGAGGGCTCTCGAAATACTCGATCAGATGCAGGCCGATGACCGGGCTACGGTTGGCCTGATCAATGACCCCGGCCGGCTGATTTTTCCACAGCTGACCTGGGACAGTGAAGCCCTGAAGAAAAGCATCGCCAACGCACCTCTGAGTCTGGCCGGTACCAATCTCGCTTCGTCGATACTGCCGGCTCTCAAGCTGCTGGCACCGTTACCGAACTATCGCCGGGCGGTTTACGTGATTACCGATATGACGGAATCGGCCTGGAAACCCTTCGTTGAAAAATACGACCTGGCAAGAGTCGACAAAGGCATCGATCTGATAATGGTTCCTGCCGGCAGCACCGCGCCGGAAAACCTTGCCGTAACCGGCCTCGAAGTCGATGCGCCGGTAATTATGAGCGGTCGCAAGGTTCCGGTCAAGATCAAGGTTGCCAACCACGCAGCGCGGGCCCGCAAGGCCAGACTGACCCTTTCCGTCAACGGTGAGCGCAAGTTCGATCGCGAAATCGAAATCGAAGCCGGCCAGGAAAAGGAAACCACCATCGAAGTTGCCTTCGCGAAAACCGGCATGAACCATCTGGTCGCGGCTTTGCCCGCCGATGCGCTGCCTTATGATGATGAACGTCACATTGCGGCGCGGGTTTTCGAACCCTGCCGGGTTCTTCTGGTGAGGCCCGATAACAACCCCGGTCAGCCCGAAAACCGCGAGGATATTTTTGTCAGGTTCGCCCTGAACCCGCTCAATCGCAGTAAAGAAAATAACTTTGTCGTCGAATCGCGCGGATCAGGCGAAGTTAAGATTCTCGACCCGAAAAATTACGCGGCGGTTGTGCTGATCAACCAGCGCCACCTCGATGCCGATTTTGTCAGGCGTCTGTCTGATTACCTGCTGGCCGGTGGCAATCTGATCACGTTTCTTGGCGATCGCAGCGAGCCTGACTGGTATAACAAGAACCTCATCGACGACCTCGGCGGTGGCTATCTGCTGCCGGCGCGCATATTCAAGCGGGTTGGCAATGCTGTCAGCAAGACGGTCGGTTATCAGCTCACCGATCTCGATGCCGGTCACCCGGCTTTCAGCCTTTTTGCGCGCGATGGTAACGGTGACCCGGGTCGGGCGCAGATTTTTGAATTTTTTCAGGTGCGGCCGAACCCGACCGCAATGCTGTTGAGCCGCCTGAGCCACGGCCTGCCTGGCATTGTCGAAGAAAAGCGCGGCCGTGGCCGCTCGATGCTCGTTACTTTCACCGCCGACACCAGCTGGAGCAACTGGCCGGTGCGCCCGACCTGGCTGCCATTTCTGCATCAGACACTGATTGCTATGATCACTGCCAGCGATGTCAATATCGGCAGCATCAGACCCGGAATGCCGGTTTCGGCCACCATCAGCGCCGAAGCGAACGACAAGATCGTTCTCAAATTGCCTGACGGCAGTGAAAAAGCTGTTTCAACGCAGGTTGCCGCCCAGGGGCTGATTCATTTCACGACCCGCGACACCGATCAGGCCGGATATTACGAGATTTATACCGCTGGTGGTAAAAAGCTCGTCACCGCCTTTGCGGTCAACCCGCCACCTGAAGAAAGCCGCCTCGACCGCATCAATCTGCGCAAAATTCCGCGTTTTATCCCGCTGACGCATGAGGCCGGCCGTGGCCCCGGCGTTAAGGAAAAAGTCTCGCGCCTGCGCGATGGCTACGATCTCGGTGGCGCCGCTCTGCTGGTTCTTGCTCTGCTGGCTCTCTGCGAAAGCTGGGCCGCCAACCTCCCCGCCGCTAAAAAGGGGGATTACTGAATGTTTCTGCTAAGACTGTTAGGCTTCAATACCGGGCCGATCCGGGCAATCGAATCGGCCGGTCTGCATCTCGGCTGGGGCTGGGCCGGTCTGGTTCTGACCCTGCTGGTGATGCTGCCGATTGCCTGGCTTACTTATCGCTGTGAAGGCAAGAATATTCCGGCGGCAATGCGGCGGCGCCTGCTTTCGCTGCGCCTGGCCTGGATAATGCTGCTGGCTTTGCTTCTGACCGGGCCGGTTCTGGTTATTTCGGGCTGGATACCGCAGAAAAACCGCCTGGCGGTGATGCTCGACACCTCGCGCAGCATGAGTATCAAATTTCAGGGTGAATCACGCCTTGATAGAGTTAAGAAGCTTTTCAACAAAGGTTTTATTAAAAAAATCGAAGACAAAACCGGCATTTTTCCTGAAGTTTTCAGTTTTGCCGACAATGTTTCACCGGTTTCACGTCAGGAAGTCGAGCAGTTCAATTTCGCTGCCGAAGGCAATCAGACCGACATCAGCGGTGCTTTGCGCAATCTCATGGGCAATCTCGGTGAGGGCAGTCTGCTCGGCGTCATCATGCTGACCGATGGTGTCAGCACCACCGGCGAAAACCCGCTGACCGCGCTCAGTAATATGCGCACACCGATATATTTTGTCGCACCGGGCGACGATGGCGAAGCCCCTGACCTGGCTCTGCACCTGCCAAAACCGCCGGCACTCGGCTATCTGAATTCGAGCGTCAGAGTCAGGGGCGAGGTCAGTCTGCACCGGCTCGCCACCTCAGCGGTAGAAGTAACGATTACCCGTGACGGCAAGCCATTCACGACTGCCATTGCCAGCTTTGCCGCCGATACCGGTCGCGCGCCTTTCGCTTTCAGCATTCCCTGTGATATCGAAGGCAGTTTCCGTTTTGAGATGACGATTCCGGGCGTCGCTGACGAGTTGACCGCCGACAACAACAGGGCCGGCTTTCTGCTGAAAGTCGTCAGAGAACGCCTGAATGTGCTGGCTTTGAGCGGCCGGCCAACCTGGGACATGAAATTCATCGGCAACGCCCTGTCGACTGATCCGAACGCCAGGCTGACACACTGGGTGAGAATACGCGATGATCGCTGGGTATGTTCGCGTGATTTCAAACCCGAACGGGCGGTAAATGCGCTTAATCTCAGCGATGATCTCAAAAATGCCGACGTGGTTGTGCTCAATGGCATGCCGCACAGCTTTCTGCAGCCCATCGAAGCCGAGCTTATCAAACGCCTCGAAGCCGGCAGCATCGGCATGCTGGTTCTGCCTTCAGGGCAGACCTTTGCCGAACTTGGCTACGCCGGCACCGAAATCGGCGCGCGCCTGCCGGTAAATATCGGCGATGAGCTCTGGCGTGGTAATCCCGGCAATATGGTGCTGCCATCGAGTGAAACGCCATACAATTTCTTGAGGCTCGTCGACGACCCGATTCAGAATCTCGAATTCTTCGCGACCCTGCCGAAATTTGACGGGCTTTATGAATACAGCGGTCTGAAACCAGGCGCTGAAATACTTATCAGATCGACGGTGCGCGGGGCTTCTGATTTGCTGCCGTTCATGCTGCAGAGCCGAGCCGGTCAGGGCCATGTAATCATGCTTGCTGGCGGGCCGGTCTGGCCGGTCGGCTTCAGGCTGGTGCCGACCGATCGTGGCATTTCACCATTCTCGGCGATGATGGTCAATATGTTCAAATGGCTTGCCAATCGCCGTGAAGACGCTCAGATAAGTCTTGAACTGCCCTCGTCACGTGGTTACGTCGGGCAGGCAACCAGCGTCAGAGTCTGGGTTCTCGACAGCAAAAACCAGCTGCAGGCCAATGCTCAGGTGATGCTTACCATCAGAGATGAAAAAAACAATGCCAACAGCGTTCAGTGCATCGAAACCTCAGAACGCGGCTGCTATGAAGCAGCTTTTGTGCCGGCTTTCCGTGGCCTGCACAAGATTGAGGCCGAAGCCCGCTATCAGGGCCGTGAACTCGGCCGAACTACCGGCGAAATGCTTGTCGAAATGCCAACTGCCGAATTTGACGAGCCGGTAATCCGTGAAGCCATGCTGCGCCAACTTGCCAGCGAAACCGGCGGCCTGTTCGCCACCGATGCCGATGCCGAAAAAATCATCGCTGCCATCGATTCGGTTCCTGGCCAGAAGCTTGAAAGCCGCAGTCTCGACCTGCGCGACAGCTGGCTGCTGCTTCTGGTTCTGCTGCTCCTGCCCATTGCAGAATGGTATCTGCGCCGCACCGGAGGTTTAAGCTGATGATCAACCCCCGTCATAATTTTATCTTCAACTCTGCCGCAACGCCTTTGTTGTTACTGCTGCTGGCGCTGACACTGCCGCTGACAGCGGGCGAATTCGATCGCATGGTGATTCCGCGGGTTAAATACGACGGCGGCGGCGACTGGTATGTCGGCCCGACCTCGATGCCGAATCTGCTCAAACAGGCGGGTGAGCGGCTGAATATGCCAGTGCAGGTCGAAAATATTGCGGTTTCGATTTCCGATCCTGAACTTTTCCGTTACCCGATGCTGTTTCTCACCGGACACGGACAGGTGCGCTTCAAAGATCACGAAATCAATACGCTGCTGACTTATCTCGATAACGGTGGCTTTCTCTGGGTAAACGACAGTTACGGCCTTGACAAATACATCAGGCGCGAGATCAGGCGTCTCTACCCCGATCGCGAACTGGTTCTGCTGCCGACTGATCACCCGATTTTCTCGATGATGTATGATTTTAAAGACGGGCTGCCGAAAATTCACGAACACGACGCGAAACCACCGGCTGCCTATGCGCTTTTCGACAAGGGGCGCATGAAAATTCTCTATACCTACGAGTCCGATATCGGCGATGGCCTTGAAGACGCCGGGATTCATACCAACGACACCCCCGAAATCAGGGAAAAAGCCATGCAGATGGCTCTCAATATCCTGGTTTACGTGATGATGCAGTGAGGTTGCTATGCAGAACGACAACCGGCTGAACCAGTTTCTGCGTGAATTTCCGCAGCTGAAGGAACGCCTGCAGATGCGACTGACCGCCTACCGGTCGGGTCGACAGCTGCGGGTTATGATGAAATGCGCCTTCTGGGCCGCCGTTTCATTTTTTATCGGTCTGCTGGTCTTTCTGCTTGCCGAAAGAACGCCGCTGCAGTCAGAAGGTTTCAGGCTGCTGGCCTCAGCGGTGCTTTATTACATGCTTTTCTGGTGGCTGTGGCACGCACTGACGGCTCTTTTTTCGCCCCCGTCACCAACCGCGCTCGCCGTCGAAATCGAGTCGGCAACTGGCCGCTTCAACACCGGCCTTTCTAGTGCTGTCGAATTCCTTGCCGGTGACAACGCCGCCAGTGACAGCCGCACTTCTGAGACGATGCGCCGCCTCACTATTGCCGAAATGGCAGAAGAAGTCAGCGATGCCGATGTTTCTGCCTCGCTCAAAGCTTTTTCGCGCCGGCGTTCTGCTTATACCATGCTGGTTTTCGCCGTTCTTGCCTGCATCTGGTATCTTGTTTCGCCCGCCGAAGTTGGCATCGGCACGCGCCGCCTGCTGTTTCCGTTCACGGCGATTGCTCCATGGTCGACTCTCTCGATCGAGGTCGAGCCCGGGCATGGCCTGGCGGCAATGGGCGAAAGCATCGAAATTTCGGCCGTTCCGACCCGGCCGGTGAATGAGCCGATCGTTCTCGAACTTTTCGAGCCCGACAAAACCGAGAGCAACCGCGTCGAAATGTATCCCGACACCACCGCCTCGCAGAGCCGTTTTGTCTACACCCTCAACTCGCTGCAGGCATCGCTCGACTATCAGGTGCGCTGCGAAAAATTCGTGTCACAGAGGTTTTCGATCAAAGTCATGCCGCGCCCGCAGGTCAAACGCCTGCAGGTGACGCTTTTTCAGCCAGCTTACGTTGCCACCGGCCCGGTCAAACTTCCGGAAAACGCCGGCGACGGCGAAGCATTGACCGGCAGCCGGGTGCGCCTCGATGTTTTCGCCGATCAGAAACTGTCTGTCGGCGGTATCGTACTGCAGGCGGGTGCGACCCAGACCTGCGAAATTCGCAATAACAACGAATTCAGCTATGAATTTGCCCTGGCTACCGATACCAGTTATTCAATCTACCTGCAGAACGAAATCGGCCTGATCAACGAAAAGCCGGTTGTTTACAGCCTTAAAGCCAGGAATGATGCGTCGCCGACTGTCGAATTGCTCAAACCGGCCGCCGATATCCCTTTCCCGACATCGAAAAGGCTTGATATCAAGGCCGTTGGCCGTGACGACTACGGTATCAAGGCCATGGTGCTTTATTATAGCGTCGGTGAGCGCAGTTCGCTGATTCCGCAGAATATGAAGTCTGATTTCAGGCCGATGCCGGAATACGAAGTCGAATTTCCCTGGATGCTCGATACACTGGCATTGCAGCCCGGCACCCGGGTCAGCTATTTCGTGCAGGTCGAAGATGCGCAGCAGCCGCAGCCGAACCTGGCTTCGACGACGACTTATTTTATCAACATGCCGTCGATGTATGACATGTATCGTGGCGAAGAGGCCTCGCAGGGCGAGGTGAGCGAGCAGCTCGAAAAGTATCTCGAAAATCAGAAGCTGCGCAAAGAAGCACTGATGAAGGCCTACGAAGAGATCAAGCACGAAGAGAAACTCGATTTCGAGGCGCAGCAGGCGATCGAAAAAGCTCTCGAGCAGGGCGAAAAGTCGGCAAAGGAAGCCGAAGATATTCTCGAAAACTTCAAGAAGCTGCAGCAGAACATGGAAAACAACCCGTTCAGCTCGCCCGAAGCCCTCGAGCGCATGCAGAAAGTAAGTGAACTGATGAACGAAGTGCTCGATGATGAAACGAAAAAGATGATGCAGCAGCTGCGCGATTCGCTGCAGGACATGAAAATCGACCCGAAAGACATTCAGAAATACGAAGAGGCCTTCAAGATGGAAGAATACCTCAAAGGCCTCGACCGCACCATCGACCTGCTCGAACAGGTACGTGAACAGCAGAAATTCAATTCACTCGCCAACGCTATCGAAGACCTGCACAAGCGTCAGCAGCAGATTGCCTCGGAAACTGCAGCTCTCAACGAGAAAATGAAGAGCGGCGAGCTCAGCGCCGAAGAAGAGGCGCAGCTGAAAGACCTTAAAGACCAGCAGGAAAAGATCAACAAAGAGCTTGAACAGCTGCAGAAACAGGCTGAAGAGATGACCGCTAACCGCAAGAATGAAGATTACAAGCAGAACCCCATGCTTGAAGACGTTAAGAACATTCGCGATCAGATGAAAAACGACGACTATCAGAAGCGCGGCGAAGATATCAAACAGGATATGGCGCAGAAGAGTCTTGATTCAGCCGCTGAGAAGCAGCAGAGCATGCTCAAGTTTCTCGATGCGCTTAAGAAAAATGCTGAACAGATCAGTCAGCAGTGCCAGAGCTGCTCTGGTTCACAGCTCGATCTTTCTGCTTATATCAGCCGGGCATTGCGCGTTTCGCACGACCAGGAAGCCCTGTATCATGAAATAAATGAAATGCCGAATCAGTTTATGCGTGGTCAGCAGCCGCAGATCGAGGGCATAATCGATCAGGTTTCGCTGTTGCAGGTGCTTGTCAAACAGCAGGGTGCCGAGCTCGAAGTCGATCTCGACCAGCTGATAAAAAGCAGTTTTGCCGTTGATCCGACTGCGGTTGAGGCTATAAAAGGCTCGCAGCGGCTGTTTTCGAATATCGTCAAGAATCTCGAAGACCGGGCTCTCGACCAGGCCTGGGAAGACCAGCAGGAAATCATTCGCAGCTTCAACCGTCTGGCGGCTGAACTGATGCGCGCTCAGGATAAATCTGGCAACAGCGGCTCGTCGTCGAACCCGATGGATGCCCTGCAGCAGTTTAAAAATCTTACCCGCCGCCAGTTGAGCCTTTATCAGCAGATGATGAAGCGCCAGATGTCGCCGGGCGGCCAGTCGCCGGAAGAAATGAAACGCCTGGCCATGGAACAGCGACAGATTCGTGAAGCTCTTGAAAAACTGATGCGCGAAAACCGCCAGCAGATGAACTCAATGGGCCGTCTCGAAGATGTCATGAAAGACATGCAGGATGTCGAAACCCAGATTCTCAACCCCGAAATGCGCCAGAAGGTCGCCGAAAAGCAGAAATCGATCTATGACCGCATGCTGCGCGCCCAGAAGGCGATTAAAGATCGCGACGAAGAGAGCGAAGAACGCAAAGCCCGCAAGGCCAGCGAAATCATACAGCAGCAGCCAGATAAACCGATTGGCGAAATCGGTTCAGATACGAGAGATCTGAGCAAAGACTTCACCGGCGACCTGAAAGAGGAATTTCCGCCGTCGTATAAGCCGTTGCTGAACGATTATTACAAATCCCTGAATATCTACGGGGGTGAAAAATGAGAAAGCATTCGTCATTCCCGCGAATCCCGTCATTTATTTCGGTCCCTGAGCTTGTCGAAGGGCCGTGCAGGCGAGAATCTAACAATGTCTTTAACCAGATGCCTGCGAAAGCAGGCATGGCGATGAAAGTTTATGTGCTGCTTATGTTCATGCTTTTCAGTCTGGCTCTGGTGGTCGAAGCCCAGAATCTGACCTACTCACCCGAAGCGGCTGATCTGTATCAGAACGCCATGGGGGCACTGCGCATGCGCCGCCTGAACCTGGCGCGCCAGCAACTGAAAGAAGTCATGGAAAAATACCCCGGCGACGTGCATGCCTCGCTGGCGCGTCGGCAGATCGCCGCGATCATGCGCGATCAGAAAGAATTCGAAGCGGCGATCGAGCTGCTCAACGATATTATCGCTAAGGATAAATCCGAAGATAATGTGCGTATGGCCCGCGAAGAGCTGCTCGATATTCTTTTCGAGCTGCAGCGCTTCAAGCAGGGCATTGAACTGATTGAGGGCTGGCGCAGAGGTAACGAACAGGATGTGCTGCTTGGCCGGCAGCTGGCGAGATTCTATCTGCAGGCCGGCCGTAAAGACGAGGCCTGGCTGCTGCTTGAAACATTCGTTGAAACCGGCAATGCTCCAGATGCTTTCAAAGAGCTTCTCGATCTGGCGGTGCGCACCGGCGAAGTCGAAAAACTTCTCAACACTCTAGAAACCAGGCGTGCTCGCTATCGCAGTGAGGTTTTTGCCGAGTATGCTTCTGAGTGCTATATCGCTCTTGACCGCAAGGACAAAGCGATTGCCGCGATTCTTGAAGCCGGTGAACAGCTTGATTTCAGCCTGATGCTGCTGCGCAAGCTGGCCGATCTTTACACCGATACAAATGCCATGGAAAACGCGATTACCACGCACGAACGGGCTTTGAAAATTCTGCCCGACGACTGGGTGACGCTGCGCAAGCTTGGCCATTGCCGTTTCGTTCTCGGGCAGAAGAAGGAAGCGATCGAAACCTGGCGCCGGCCGCTGGGTGGTGGCAGTATGCCGGCCCGCGAATTTTTCACCGAATTTACTACCGTACTGATTGAACATCAGCTCTACGAAGAGGCGCTGCAGGCCTTCGAAGAAGCGCGAAAGATGCTGCAGGACCCCACTCTTTTCTCGGAAGAGAAGGCCACGGTTCTCGATGCAATGAACCGGCCTGCTGAAGCACTCGAAGAATATCTGCATGTTCTGACTGCCGGCATCTACAAACCGGAAGTTTTTGACAAACTCTACGAAAGCACAGCGCCGGGCTTTTCACTTGAAGAGCGACTGCTTAAGCTGCGTGAACAGACACAGAACCCGGCAATTATGCAGGCCTTGCTTGAGTTTTATTTCAGACGCGCCGATGTGCGTGATATCGACAAAATCGAGGCAATTGTCAGTGATGCTGCCGGTGGCTTCGATTACGCTTTTTATGAGCGTCTCAAGCAGGAAGCATTGCTGATTCCGACTGCTTTTCATTTCGATCTGGCCGAAAAGGTCATGAATTCACGCCCCGAATCTACGGTTGAACTGATGCTGGCTGATCTGCTGCTGCGCATGGCGCCACACGAAGACGCCTGGGAAACAAGGGCTTATAACGATGCCGAACGCATTGTTAAAGAGCGGGGTGTTGCCGATGCTGATCTCAAGGCGACACTGCTTCTAGATTTGGCGAAATTTGCCATTGACCAACGCAACGATCTGACTGCCGCTCATGATTTCATCGATCGCATACTGCAGACCGATCTTCTGCAGGCGGTGCCATCAAAGGCGGTTTTTGCCGCTCTCTTGAAAGCCCGTGTATTTGTTTATGAAGAAAAATTTTCGGCGGCTGAATCATTATTGAACGAACTTGGGAAGAAGCTGGAAAATCCGGATTTTGAAGCCATGGACATGGGCGCCGCCGACCGCCAGGACCACATCAGTCTGCATCAGATTGAATCGGCCCGTCTTGCGATGCATCAAGGTGATTACCAGAAAGCTTTGGGCGAGCTGAAAAAGATCGTTGAAGATACTTCAGAAGGTGATTACGTCAACGATGCTCTCGAAATGGCTCTGTTTATCACACGCCGTTCGATCGGTGATTTTGACCTGCTGAAACGCTCACTCAAGGCAGAGCGACTGCTTCACACCGGCAAATTCACTGAAGCGGCTACTGAAATCACCGAAGCGATCGGTAAAAATGCTTCGGCAACCGCTCTTGTCAGCGAGATGCAGGCCGATCTGATTCTGCTGCGGCAGAATGCTTCTGACACCGCTGAACTGCTGCAGGAAATCGAAAAATATGCCAAAGATAACCCCAGCAGTTTCAAAACCGCTGACCTGCTTGAACTGAAACTGCGGCTGCAAAAGAAAAGCCAGGCGCCGGAGGCTGAGATCAGAGAGAGCCTGCAGACTTTCGTCGAGACTTTCCCTTCAGATCTGCGCAGTGGCCGCTATCGAAAGATTCTTGCGACCATGCACGGCAAAAACAGCAAGGAGGAAAAGAAATGATCGATTCTGGCAGTTACAGAGCCCGAAATCAGCTGTTTCTGACGGTTTGTCTGCTTTGTTGCGCTTTGATGGGTGCATTGCCGGTTCAGGCTCAGAAACTCCTGATTCCGATGGATGACTCACAGTCTGATCATCTGCGCGGCTACGGCGTAACTTACTGGATACTCGAAAAGACCGGCACCGACGTTGAGTGGCTGTTGAACTATCGCTGTGGCTCGTTTCTGGCCGAAGATCTGCCAGAAATACGTGAACGGGCCAGAACTGCCGGTGTGACGGTCGAACCGGTTTCAGATGCCCAGGTTGGCCAGATTTATGCGCAGATCGAAGAAGAGAACATGGAAAAAGTGCTTCTCGAAAAGGCCCCGAAAGTCGCAGTTTATTCACCGGATTATGCCGAACCGTGGGATGACGCGGTTACGCTCGTGCTCAATTACGCACAGATACCGTTCGAAAGTTTCTACGACGAAAAGGTGCTCAACGGTGAGATAAGCAGATATGACTGGGTGCATCTGCATCACGAAGATTTCACCGGCCAGTTTGGCAAGTTTTACGGCTCATTCAGATTCGTCGACTGGTACCGCAAACAGGTGACCCGCTCCCAGCTCGAAGCACAGAAGCATGGGTTCAAGAAGGTCAGCGAAATGAAGCTGGCAGTGGCGCGTGGCATCAAAAAATTCGTGCTCGATGGTGGCTTTCTTTTTGCGATGTGCTCGGCGGCAGACTCTATCGACATTGCGCTTGCAGCCAACGGTGTCGATATCGTTGCCAGAGAAATCGACGGTGACGATGTCGACCCACTCGCCCAGAGCAAGCTCGATTACGACCAGTGCTTCGCTTTTAAAGATTTTAAGATTATCACTGACCCGATGATTTATGAATTTTCTGATATCGATGTTTCGAACAGCTACAGTGGTGATGCCGGCACCATGCGTCTGTTCGAGTTTGCCGCCAAGGTCGATCCGATTCCGACAATGCTTACCCAGAACCATCGCAACGTTATTGACGGCTTTTTCGGGCAGACAACGGCTTTCCGCAAGTCGCTGCTCAAGCCATATGTGGTCGTGATGGGCGATAACAACGACGGTGTTTCGGTCAAATACATCCGTGGCGATATGGGTAAGGGCTTTTTCAGCTTCTATGGCGGCCACGATCCGGCCGACGTCAGTCACATCGTTGGCGAGGGCCCGACCAGAATGGAGCTGCACAAAAACAGCCCCGGCTATCGTTTGATTCTCAACAATATTCTTTTTCCGGCGGCAAAAAAGAAAGAAAGAAAAACCTGACCGCACATGATCTCATTATTTCTGCATCTGCTGGTGCTGGCATACGGCACGGTCAACCTGTGCGGCGCATTCAAACTGGTGCCGCTCGCTTCGACCGTTCTCTGGTTCTTTGCTACGCTGGTAATAATGGTGCGCTGGCTGCCGGATTACGTTGACCGAGAAACCTCTGCCGGCCGGGTGCCATCTTTTATTGGCACTCAGGAAAAGTTCCTCTGGGCTGTGGTTCTCTGGATTCTTCTTCTGCATGTGCTTGCCAACCCGGCTGAACTGATGTTTCCGGCGTATGTTGCCAGGTTGCCGCAGATTCTGCCGATGCTGATTTCTCTGGCTCTTTATCTTGGCCTGTCTTACCCGGCCATGTTCGAGATGTATCGTCTGTTCAGGCCGATTCTTGACCCGAAGCAGAGCAGCAGTGATTTTTTCAGGGCACGTATGACCGTGCCGATTCTGTTTTTTCCGCCGATCATGTTCTGGATGCTGATCGAAGACCTCAGCAGCGGCGGCATGGAAGCCCTGGTCGAAATCAAGCTGATGGCGGTAGCGCCGATCTTTTTCATCGCTCTTTATCTGGTCTCACCGCGTCTGTTCAACTGGGCCTGGCGAGCCGAAGACAACGACTACCCCGAACTGGAAACCGCGATCAGAAAAATGTCTGAACGCGCCGAAACCCCGGTTTCGGGCATAAAAATCTGGGATACATTCAATGAGCCGGTGCCGAACGCAGCAGTTGCCGGCCTGTCAGCGCGCTATCGCTATGTTTACATCACACGCTATCTACTGACCATCTTCTCGGCTGGCCAGGTCGAGGGCGTCGTGGCCCACGAACTTGGCCATCTGCGGCTTGGGCATGTGGCCACTTACATGCTCTACTCGATCAATCTCATCCTTGTGTCGGTTCTCTTCAAGCTCAGCGTCATTACCTGGCTGCCGCAGTATTTTACCGACTCGGTCTCGGCCTCATTTGCCGAAATGGTTATTTTTCTCGGCATTTTTGCTGTGACATTTACGGCTCTGGCGCGTTACTCTGAATTTCAGGCCGATGCTTTCGCGGTGTCGGTCACTGATGCCGACACTTTTGCTTCGGGCCTCGAGCGGCTTGAAAGCATGATCATGCCACCGCCGTCATTTATTCCGCACTGGTTGCTGACACATCCGCTGATTCAGGATAGAATAGACAGGGCACGCAGAGGTGGCGGCACGAAAATAAGCGACCTTCTGCGTCAGGCAAGAAAGATCAGGCTCGGCATGCTGACTTTCGGACTGGTGATGATGCTTGCGGCAATCGTTCCCGGTGGGGTGGTTCTGCAGATTTCGCATCTTTATGATGCAGTTCAGGCAGGAAACTGCAGACTCGCGGTGAGTCAATACAATTCCCTGCCTGATTGGCTGAAACAGCACCCACTGGTGCTTCAGGAAGCCGGCAAACTGGCAGCAGGCTGTAAAAGCCCGTTGCTGGCAGCTGCGGTGGCAGCCGAAGCGACGCTGGGGCTGCGGCTGGTTCCGGTTTCAGAGGTACTTCATCATGCGGGTGCGCCAGAAGTTACTCTTGACTTCGAGGTCATGAAGCTTGTTCTGAAGTCTCTTGACCTCTGGTGAATTCATGGCGTATCCCTGTTGAAGAAGCTTTTCGATCATGTCAAGACTGCGCTCAGTTAGTTCAGAGTATTTCTGAATCTGGGCCATGACAATTTTTTCATCTTCCGGAGGGGCAATGGAAGAACTTATAGAACGCGTTTCTGACATAGAAGGGTCTCCTGTCATACGTAAAATATGGCAAAACATTTATCGGCAGGTACTTGTCGTCTGTTTAGCCTGCTGTATGTTTTTAACTGCAGCCCGTTCAGAAGCGCAGGACGAACGCATCAGCCGTTACGAATTCGTTTCTGCCGTATATGAGCGCGTTTATAACCGCAAACTGACTGAACTGGAAACGGTTAACAGCGGTCTTATCGATGCTTTTGATGATGGCAGCTATCATCTTGAATTTTCGATATCGCGTGGAATGGCTGTCGAGGCACTTTATCGCCTCAGTATTCAGTCGGGTACCGCTGCCCGTCTGCCGCGGGCTTTTGCTGACATTACACCCGACTCAATTTTCTGCAAGCCTCTGGAAACGGTCGGCGGTGCCTTTCTGCCCCTGAAACGCGGCCGTTTCGAGCCGAACCATCTGATGAACCGCCAGGTGCTGTTTCATGCCGTCAAAACGCTCATCGATAAAGGTGTTCTCAAACAGGAAGACCGTTCGGAAATGAAAATTCTGCCGGTATTTGAACCGGTTAAAACCGCAAGTGCCGGCCCGGCCGTCGATATCTCCGGTTCTTCCGTCGCTTCTTCAGCTGACTCAACCGGTCTGGCGAGTGCGACCGATTCGCTTCAGCAGCAGATACATGCGATTTCCCCTGAACTTGGCTTTAAAGAAAGACCAGTTGCCGATGGCCAATACAATGCTGCTGCTTACAGTCGTATTGCGAAGGCCGACACCCGGGTTTCGCCGCAGCAGATGAACCCGCAGACGATGTCGAGCATCGAAGATGCCAGCAGTGCCATGGCTGATGTCATTGCGCTGTTTGAACGGCTTGGCGGCTCGATCATGGAAATGACCTCGACCTACCCGTCAAACCCTGATGATGAACAGATTCTGCGTTCGGGGCTCGCCAAAATAGAGGCGGTTCTCGATATGGTGGTGAACCGGTTCGAGTATTCAAGGTTGCAGCTTTCAGCGGTGATCCCGGTCGATCCGGGGCAGGTGAAAAAATGCGAGCAGCTTAACCGCCAGCTTGAAAGCAGCATGGAACAGGCAAAATTGCTGAAAAAACGCATTGCTGCCCGTCTTGCCGAGCCGCAAAAAGAAATTGTCGATGAAAATTCAGTTGCTCAGCCAAAGGAAAAATCAGCCAATGAAGAATTTTAAACTGTTTGCGATCATTCTGCTTGTATCTGGCTGGACGGCAACCGCAGCTCAGGCCGCCAATCCGGTCGTGCGCTATTTTTCGCGTCTGCTCGACGAAACCAGGGCTGAACAGGCGATTGACGAACTTCTTCTGCAGCAGTTTACCGACGAAATGCCGGAAAATATTCATATTGTCTCTGATTCAGTATTGACAGCACGCATGCGCAAACTTGCCGAAAGTAGTCCCAGACCAGATATCGCTTTTCAGGTGCTTGTGATCGAAAGTGACATCGTCGATGAGATTCCGATGCCCGGCGGCACCCTGCTGCTGACCTCCGGACTTTTGTCTTCGGCGACAACTGATGAACAGCGCGACTTTATTCTTGCCCGCAACATCATGCATATCGTTCTCAAACACCCAATGCGTCTGATCAAACAGGAAGGTCTCTATCCGGCTCTTCTCAACCAGCTCAAACTCGCTCCGGAAAAGCGAAATCTCGAACAGATGCGCACGCTGGTGCGTGATTATCTGCGCAATCTTGCGAAAATGAACCATAAAAAAGCCGATCTGCAGGGAATTCTGCTGACCAGCTCGCCTGACAAAACCAGAAAGGCTGCCATCACTCTGCTCAGCAGCTTTTCGGTTCGACTCTGGCCGGTTTCTTCATGGGACACCGGCGATCTCCCTTCACGAATCAGCGAACTTGAGAAATTGAAACTCCCGGAATAGAATTGCTGCATGCTTCTTGATCAGCTCATGAAAAACCCGCGGGAAGCCGTCAGGGCACCTGATGGCTGGACCCGCCGCACAGCTCTCGCCGTTATGGCCAGAGAGCCGGTTCCGGCCGATCGCGAGATTTTCGAAGACTTTGTCGACAGCGATGATACAACCATTTCGCTGCTCGCTTTTCTTGGGCTGAAAAAGCTGTTTCCGGCGACCATCGCCGTCAGACACGTCTGGCAGGAAATGTTCGGCGAGTCGGTCGATCTGCTGGCAAAACGCGCCTGTACCGGCCCGGCACAGCTGCGCATCGCGGCTCTCAAGGCGCTTGCCTTCGCCCCTGAACATCTCAGCTTCGGGCTGGTTGAACGGGTGCTTGAATCGCTCGATACGCCGCTGACACATGAAAGTATTCATGCCGGCCAGTCGCCGGCTTTAACACTGGTGCAGCAGCCGCAGAATTTTTTCCTGCCCGAGGGTTTTGCGGTGCTTCTCGCTTCATTGCCGGGCGGCCACAATCGTGTCAATCTGCTGCGGCGGGAGCTTGGTTCCAATGATCCGATGCGCCTGCTGCCGGTGCTGATCGCGCTGCAACTGAACCCGGTCGCGGAGCTGACCGATCAGGTGCTGTTGCTGGCACGCTCGGCCGAAAAACGGGTGGCGCTTGAGGCAGCCCGCGCTCTGCTCGCCTGTGGCGGCAGCAAAGTCTATCTTGTCATTCTTTCGTTGCTGAAAGAGGCGGCCGACCCGCAGCGCAAGGCCTGGCTGCTGCCGCTTGCCGCCAGTACCGGCCGTGAAGAAGTCTGGTCGGTCATCGTCAATTATGCCGCCAGTGAAGATTCTGCATTGGCTCAGGCGGCGCTGCATGCTGCCGACACTTTTCCGGCACCGGTTGAAGCACGGTCTGAGGTCTATCGCACTGCGATGCGCAGCGAAGACCCGGCGGTTGCCTGTCTGGCGGCCCAGCTCGCCTGGCACACCGGTTCTATGAAAGCCTTGCGGCTGCTCGAAAGACATATCGGCAGTGAGTCGCGCCAGCACCGTGCCGCTGCTGCTACTGCTCTCGGTCATGTTTCGGCCGAAACCGCGGTGCCGATTCTTGCCGCCCGCTTCGACAGCGAAAAGAGCGGCGACGTGATCAGGCAGATGATTCTCAGCCTGCGTCTTCTTTTGCCGCAGGTGCGCGGCAATCTGCGGCTGCATGACATATTGCTGCCCTGGTTCTCAAGATTGTTCAAATCGACCGATGCTTTCAGACGCAGTCAGTGTGCCATTCTCTGTGGCCTGATCGGTCGGCCCGCCGAAGATCTGGTGATTCATGCCCTTGAACGCGAGCATCACCCGCATGTAATTGCCTCTCTGCTGAGTGCACTCGGTAATTGCGGCTGCAACCGGCTGCTGGTTTATTCAAGATTTCATGACCACGCCGACTCTCGTGTCAGAGCCAATATGATTGCGGCGATGCTTATCTGTGGCAGCGAAGCGGTTGCCTATTTTACCAGTGCTCTCAAAGATATGGCGCCACGCGTGCGTGGTGCTGCCGCCAGAAACCTGTTTCTGCTTGGCCAGCTCGATATCGTAGCGACGTTGAACCGCATGTTGCTCGTTCCTGAGCCTCTGTCTGTGCTTTCGGGCTGCTATGCTCTTGCTCAACTGCTGCGCATTCAGCCGCCGATGCTCAACCCCGATCACCCGCTGCCGCTCGCCGTTTCCCGTCGAACTTCGACGCAGCTGAAAAACCGCCAGCACGGCCCGTCGATGTTGAACGTGCCAGAATTGGCCGCCATTTTCAACGAAATGGCTATTGTTGGCGGTAACCGTCAGAAGCTGATCTGGCTGCTCGAAGAAAAATACCGGCGTTACCCGGCCTCATACCCGGTGCGGCGGATGCTGGCAGCCATGCTGGCAATCGAGGGCGAAAGCGAACGGGCCGCTTCGCTGCTCGAAGTCTGTCTGAGCGAAAACCCGGGTGCGCTCGCCGACGTTCTCGATGCCTACCGGCTCGCCATGCGTCTAGGTAACCTCGATCGCGCCACTGATTTTGGTGAGCGGGCCAAATCGCTTTACGCTTCACTGCTTTCCGGCTGCATGGAACTCTGCCGCTCGCTGCGTGGTTCCGGTGCCGAAATGATGATGCAGAAACTGCATCACCTCACTGAACCCTCGATGAACCTCTATAACGCCATGATCCAGCTGAAAGTGCTCGAAAACGACCAGGAAACTGTTCTCGATCTGATGTCAGAACTTCTGCTGGCCCGACCCTTCAACGCCATGGTCGTGCGCAAACTGGCAGCCATGCTGCCCGAATCATTCTCAGAACTGCGCGGTTCCCTCGAAGTCTACGCCGCTTCGCTCCCCCCCGGTTTCGGGTCGGACCAGTGAAAACGCCGATCAATAAAGAAAAATTACGCAAAAAATCGCCCGTTTTTCTTCTTAGAGGGCTTATTTTACCCCCAAAAACAGCTGTTTAAGATTTAGCGCTACGGAAAAAGCAAAGCCGGGGCATGGTTTTGCCCCGGGGATTTCGAATGGATTACTGCCTGCCTTTACCCTGCCTGAATTTTTTTAACTGTGCTTAAAACTGACTCAAGCCTGCTTAGTCAGACTGAATATTTGAAATCGTAAGGATAAAAGATCCAATGTTAATTGTTACAACTGCTGTTTTATTGATGGCAGGGACGTATTCATCGGGCCAGGGAAAAGAAATGGCACGATCTGACCAGTTAGCGCTATCCGGGTCGATGTAATAAGTTTTTTGTGTGCCGGTCAGATTATTTGTTGCTGTAACAGATATGCTTCGGTAAATATTTAATGGGGCGCTGTAGTCAGTTTTAGCACCAAAGTTGAGGCCGTTGATCGAAAAAGTCTGGTTGTTGCTGATAACAGTATTTCCAGATGGACTCCATGAGGTTAATTCCGGAGCGACAACAAAAAAGCTGTTATTGCTTATGGTGCGGTTATTGATGGTCACCTCGATGGTTTTCTGACCTGCGGCATTGAAGTCTGGTACTCTGACTTCTATTATACCGTCAGCCCAACTTACCACCTGGGCGTAATTCCCGCCGATTCTGATCTGACTGGTTCCCTGACTTGTAATTTGGCTGCTACCAAAACCACTGCCGTAAATGTAGATTGGTGCGCCTATATTGTCAGAAGTTGGGTTGATCCCAGTTATTGCAGGCAGTATCAGATTGAAGGTGCTGCTCACATAGGCGCTGCTGCTTTTCCAGACGGTGACGCCGACCTGGCCTGAGCTTGACTGCGAAAGAGTGAGGTTGGTCGGCACCGTGCAGGTAATGCTGGTATCGGTCCAGTTCGAAACGGCAGCTGTCTGGTAATTGCTTTGCTGTGTCAGATCATAGAATGTGACATAAGCGCCCTGAACCTGCGACGAACCAAAGCCCTGGCCGCTGATGGTAACTATTGTACCCGGATTGCCGCTATATGGGCTGATGCTGAAGATGCGCATGTTGTTGGAAACATTTATTGGTGCATTTGAAGTGACATTGTTTACAGTTACCCTGAATCTCTGTGCATCAATAACTGCGAAAGGAACTGTTACCTGTATTTGTGTGTCGGTCCAGATAGTGGCGTTGTATATCTGACCATCATAGGTTACATAGCTTGTTGATGTTGGTGAACCAAAAGCAATGCCTGTAATAGTCGCGATGGTGGAATTTGCTGCGCTATCGGTAGTTACAGTGCTGATGGTCGGAGCTGTGACGATCGTGGTTGGCTTTGAACTGCTGCCACCACCACCGCAGCCGGCTGTCAGAACACTGATGATTAAAAGACAGGCAATGATTAGATTTTTCATAATCCTGATTATAAGAACGCTTTAAAAAAGCGTCAATGGTACCCCTGCCGGATTTGCAACGTTTTAAAGCTGCCGCGCTTGTGAAAATGTGGTACAATGGTCGAAATTAAATATACTGATTGAAGACAACATTAACAGCAGAGCTGGCTGACAGGTTTAAAACTCTGGTTTTGTCGCACTTTTCTCAAGCCTTCAGGGGAAAAGGCGCGCCAGGGTTGGCAATTTTCTGCAGTCGTTCTGCTACTATTCGGAGCAGCGGCAGTGACAATCAAACTGGCACCCAAGGCATTGAATGACCTTTTTCCTACCAGTATTCTTTTTCAGACGACCTTCTGGGGTCAGGTCAAGGCACGTATCGGCTGGGAACCGAGGGCCTTCGATATCAGCCATGCCGGCGGCATAAGTGATGTTCTGCTGCTGAATCAGCCCTTTGCCGGCAACCGTATTGCCGCATACATACCACAGGGCCCGGAATACGCACCGCCACCAGAAAATTACGGCATCTACCTCGAAGAGCTCGCCGAAAAACTTGTTCCGCATCTCGACGCGAAAACCGCCTTTATCCGCTTCGATCTACCGTGGCTGTCGCCCTTTGCCGGCGATGATTTTCTGCATCCGACGATTCCTGAAGCCAGAATTCAGGAAATGCGCATGAATTTTGGCACTTCTTCATACAACTTTATCAAGTCGGTCAATGATATGACGGTCGCTTCGTGCATGATCGTCGATATTACTGCTGACGAAAAGACAATTCTGGCGCGCATGAAACCGAAAACCAGATACAATATCGGCCTCGCCGAACGCAAAGGCGTGCGGACCTTTCAGGCCAGCATCGAACATTTGCCGGCTTTTTACGAGCTCTATCTGCAGACAGCCGGCCGCAACAGATTTCTTGTCTGTGATTACGAGCATTTTCATGCTCTTTTCTCGGTGATAGAACAGAACAATCAGAACACTGAGGTGGTATTTCTGCTGGCAAGCCACAACAGCGACCTACTGGCCGGCGTCATCATGGTTATTTCTGAAAACACCGCCCTGTTTCTCTTTGGTGCCTCTGCCAACAACAAACGCAACCATATGGCCTCATACGCCGTTCACTGGGAAGCAATAAGGCAGGCCAGGGCCCGTGGCTGCACTGAATACGATATGGGTGGTGTTTCGCCCGGTGCCGCCCCCGATCACCCTTTTTACGGCCTGTATAGTTTTAAATCAGGTTTCGGTGGTCAGATGATTCACCGCTCAGGCACCTGGGACTTTCCCCTCGATAAAGATGCCTATACTGCTTTTCGCAACGCCGAAACAATTCTCTGCGGTCTCGGCGGCTGATAAATTAAAGGGCTTTTTGCTGGCAGATCAGGCGATTATATAGGCAGCGCCTGTTTTTGCCAGGATTTGTGTTGTGCCTGTAAGCTATGATGCGAAGTTGACGGTAACGACTGAAATGCCGGGTAAGCTCCTGAAAAGAAAAAAACTATCGGTACATTGTTGTCGCGGCTGTGGCAAAAATGACGCGGTGCCTGGCGGTTAAAACTTTGCAAAATCAGACATAATTGCATGGTTTCATGAAATATTGCAGGCCGAAAAAACAGCGCCAGAGCCTTTGTGGTCATTTTTTACGGCGATTGTCAGAAAATTCTGGCATGCAAGTTGCTTTAATGTTTCACGTGTAACCGTGACGATATCGTGCTCGCCCCGATCAGCTTTCGGCAGCTCACGCAAAGTCTGATAACCTCAGCGGCCTGGCCTGTCGCTTAACATTGATCGGTCTGATCGATGATGTCGGCTCCCGGAAACCTTGTCTGTGTCTTTTTTTGTCTCAAAACCACAATTTAACAGGTTTCTGTTGCTGCCTGGCAGCAAACATGAAAGGAGTCCATCATGTACAAGATTCAATTCATCGGCGTCGGAAGTGCCTTTACTACCCGTGAATACTACCAGTCTAACGCTCTCGTAATTGCTTCATCAGGCAAAAAGCTGCTGATCGACTGCGGCACTCATGCCCAGTTCGCTCTTGAAGAGCTCGGTATCAACAACAGCAATCTCGGCAAAGAAATAGATGGCGTCTACATCTCGCATCTGCATGCCGATCACATCGGTTCGCTCGAGTGGCTGGCCCTGGTGACCTACTTCAATCCTGCCTTCCCCAGACCCAAACTGTTCGGTATTCAGTCACTGATGTCTGATCTGTGGAACAAAAGCCTGCGTGGTGGCCTCGAAACCCTCGAAGGGAAGATCGCGAATCTTACCGATTACTTTGAATGCCACCCGGTGCGTATCAACAACTCGTTTGTCTGGGAAAACATTCGCTTCACTCCGGTACAGACCGTGCATGTCGTCAGTGGTATGCAGATTCAGCACAGTTACGGTCTGATGATTCAGGAAATCGGCTCGGACCATCGCGTTTTTCTGACAACCGATACCCAGTTTGCTCCTTATCAGATGCGCAAATTCTACGATCAGGCCGATCTTATTCTTCATGACTGCGAAACCGCACCGTTCAAATCTGGTGTTCATGCCCATTATGACGATCTAAACGGCCTGCCCGACAAGGTAAAAGCCAAAATGTGGCTCTACCATTACCAGCCAAAACCACCGCAGGACGCCACCAAAGACGGTTTTCTCGGTTTCGTGAAAAAGGCTCAGATAATGGTGATCGAAGAGAAAGAGACCGAATCAGGGAATAAGCCTGCCGAAGCCCAGGCTGCTTAATATAGAATTGCCGCATTGTCCTCGGCACCGTGACCCCCAGTGTGGGTCGCGGTGTTTTTTTGTGCGATATTTTTCTGCTATACCGGTGTCACTATCTGGACAGATGGCACAGTAATTCATATGATTGTACAGATAAGGATAACAAAATATGAAAAATAACCGTCTGTCAGTTGTGATTTGCCTGCTTCTGATCTTTTCGTCAGTTCAGCTGTTGGCCGCTGGTTCGCTTGATTCTGCTTACCAGAGCTATGTTTCTGCCTATAAAAAATACCAGAACGCTGTTTCGGCCAATCTCAGCAAATCTGAAATCGACGCGGCTCTCTCTGAATATAGCAGTGCCAGGGCAGCTTACGAAGCTTTTCTCAACAAAAGTTCAGCTGCTGATACATCTGAAAAGCAGTCTGACGGGCAGATTTCTGAATTTGGCTCTGATGCTGCAGAAACTGATGACTCTGAAGAGGTTGGCAGTTCTGATTCTGAAAGAAGCCTGGCTACACTGGTTTCGGCTCTGCCTGCTGAAATAAAACCTCTGGTAGAGACTCTTAAATGCACCAGCTCAAAAGCAGAAGCTACTGCAATCGTGGCTACCATCGAGAAGTATCTTGAAACAAATCCGCAGTCGAACCATAAAGCTCTTTTGCAGTATGAAATGGCTTCAGCGCTTGATCGCCTGGCTATCGACGTTAAAAAAGCCGAGCAGCTGTTCACTGAAGTAAGCAAAAATTCTGCCGATAAAAAAGTCGCCGGCTGGGGCGGTCTGGGTCTCAAATATCTCAAGGCAAAGCAATACAAAGCCCAGTGGAGCCAGGTAATGGCCAACAAGTTCTCCGAGATGACCAATGCTTTTAAAAGCTATAACAACTCGAGCTGGCTGGCTTTTCCGGTTAAGGCAGTCAGGGGCTCGGTTTATCTGGCTAAATCCGTTTCTTACATAAACACCCAGAATAAACATGAAGATTTTCTGCTGGCGTTTGAATCAGCTCAGGCACCTTTCGTGAGCAATGTCGAGACGGTTTTTGCACAGTATCAGGCCACCAGAAGCGAGCCTGAGAATAACGCCAGAATCAGACTCATCTATAATAATTACCAGGCCTGGTATGCGCGCTGGAAAATCATGAGTGAAGCCCGCCAGACTCTTGATATTCAGTATTTTATCATCGAAAACGACGCTTTCGGTCTGGGCCTGCTCGGAATGGTTCTCAAAAAAGCCAGAGAAGGCTTAAAGATCAGACTGATGGTCGATACACGCGGTTCTAACAAACTCAGTCTGAAGGTGATGGCCAAGGGCTACCTTGAAGAACTCGCCAAGCTTCCTAACGTTGAGGTGAAGGTCTATAACCCGTTTCAGTCGAGTCTGATTGGCGCTATAACCGATTTTCGCCGTGTTATTTCAAGCAATCACGACAAGATTCTTATCGCCGACGGCCGCTATGCGATCATCGGTGGTCGTAACATTGCAGACGAATACCTGGTCGACGCGATCGATGATGCAAAAGCCTGGCGTGATACCGATGTGGTTATTGACAGCGAAACGGTTGCGTCACAGTTGCGGACTGCTTTCGAAGAAGAATTCAACATTCTTAAAGCTTTTGAAGTTGGCAAATCACTGCTTGGCATGACCGGATACCGGACTCTGCAGATGGAAATAGGCTATGCCGCCATGGATGCAGCGCTTAATCTGCGTGGCCCTGTTCAGGTGACAAAGCGATTCAGCAGTGAGGCTGCAATTGTTAAAAAGCTTAACGATCAGTTGAGCGGGTATAAGAATATGACGGGCTTTGCTGATTTTGATCTGTCTGAAAATTCACGCCGCTGCCCGGTGCATATTCTCGACAGTAACTCTATCTCCGGCCCGCGCAACGATATTACCGAGAATATCGTCAAATACATCGACGGCAGCCGCCGCGAGATAATCATTCAGAATCCTTACGTCGTTCTCACCCCCCGGGCTGAAGCGGCTCTGAAACGTGCTGCCCGCCGAAGGGTGCCGATTCTGGTTCATACCAACAGCCCGCAGACTTCAGATAGTTTTCCTACAGAAGCGATGCTTTACCGCGACTGGCGAAGCATTCTGCGCGATATGCCGACGATGCGCATCTTCGCCAGAGTGAACGAAGGGCAGCTGCATGGTAAGAACTTTGTTTTCGACCGCAAAATCGGGGTAGTTGGCACTTATAACTTTGATTTTCTCAGCGAAAAGGTGAATTCTGAGGTGGTGGCCGCCGTTAAATCTCGGGAATTCGCCACCGAACTGCGCAATGAAGTGGTTTTCGATATCGGCAAATCTGTCGAGTATCATCTCGCTACCGCAGATAAAGCCGAATTCGGCCCAGGTAATGTCGAGAATCCTCAGAAAATGTGGTTGATCAAGTTTCTCTCAAAGATGGGTTGGCTGAAACCTCTGTTTTAAAGTAACTTCATGGCCAAAAAAAAGCCGTGACCGATATCATCGGTCACGGCAATTTTTTTAAGGCAGGTCAGTTCATTTTACGACAAAGCTGATCATGCGCTTCGGAACGTAAATGAACTTGATGATCTGGGTGCCTTCGAGATACTTCTGCACCTTTTCGCTGGCTTCGGCGGCTTTGCGGGCGCCGGCTTCGTCGATGTCGGCCGGCAGCTCGATCTGGTCGCGAAGTTTGCCGTTAACCTGAACCGGAAGCGTTACGGTCGATTCGATCAGGGCTTTTTCATCCCAGGTCGGCCACTTCTGCTGATGCACTGAACCCTTGAAACCGACGGTTTCCCAGAGTTCTTCGGCCATGAACGGGGTGATAGTGGCCATCAGTTTCAGCATGTTCTGAATCACTTCTTTCCAGAGCGTGGTTTTCGGCAGGCTGGTCTTTTTGACTGCGTCGGCCATGGCGTTGGTCAGTTCCATGAGGCGGGCGATAGCGGTGTTGAAGCTGAAGTTCTCGATATCGTTGCTGACTGCCTTGATGGTGCGATGCATGATGCGGTTGAGATCTTCGGCTTCTTTGCCTTCGGCCTTTTCGTCACCGCCAGGGTTTTCGCTGATCAGGTCGAATACACGGTTGACGAAGCGGTTCATGCCGCGCACACCTTCATCTGACCATGAAACTTCGAGTTCGAAGGTGCCCAGAAACAGAATAAAGGCACGCAGCGTGTCAGCACCATATTTTTCGACGATTTCGTCGGGGGTGATGACGTTGTTTTTCGATTTGCTCATCTTGGTGCCGTCAGCGGCCAGCATCATGCCCTGATTGCGCAGTTTCATGAACGGTTCGATGAACGGAACCAGGCCGGCATCATACATGACCTTCGTCCAGAAACGGGCGTAGAGCAGATGCATTACCGCATGCTCGGCGCCGCCGACGTAGAGGTCGACCGGGGCCCAGAATTTGACCGCTTCGGCGTCAAATGGGGCGGTATTGAGCTTCGGGTTGATGAAGCGCAGAAAATACCACGATGAACAGGCAAAGCCGTCCATGGTGTCGGTTTCACGGCGTGCCGGCTTGCCACATTTCGGGCAGCTGGTGTTGACCCACGCGTCGATGAAGGCGAGGGGCGATTTTCCGTCTGAACCAGGTTTAAATTCTTTTATTTCCGGCAGTTTTATTGGCAGTTGATCTTCGGGAACCGGTACTGCGCCGCAGCAGTCGCAATGAACTATCGGGATCGGAGCACCCCAGTAGCGCTGACGTGAAATCAGCCAATCGCGCAGTTTGTAGTTGATGCGGCCGGTACCGAGTTTCTTTTCACCAAGCCAGGCGATCATTTTTTCGATTGCCTGTTCGCTGGTCAGGCCGTTGAACTGGCCGGAGTTGATCAGGGTGCCATATTCGGTGAAGGCGGCCTTGAGATCGCCCTGGGCTTTGCCGGCCGGGGTGATGACTTCTTTGACCGGCAGATTGTATTTCTTTGCAAAGGCGAAGTCGCGCTCGTCGTGCGCCGGCACTGCCATAACCGCGCCGGTGCCGTAGCCGTAGAGAACGTAGTCGCCGATGAATACCGGCACTTTTTCGCCGTTGAACGGGTTGATGGCGAAGCCGCCGAGGTTGACACCGGTTTTTTCTTTTTCGGTCGACAGGCGGTCAATTTCTGATTTTTTGCGTGAGTCGCTGATATAACCTTCGACAGCCGCTTTGTTATCAGGGTGTGTCAGCTTTTCTACTAGCGGGTGTTCGGGGGCGAGCGTCATGAATGTCACACCAAAAATGGTGTCGACACGGGTGGTGAAAATAGGAATATCGTATTCTTCGCCGCTGACCGGGTTGATGCCTCTGAAGTTGACTTCGGCGCCCATGCTTTTGCCGATCCAGTTTTCCTGCATTTTTTTGATGCGGTCTGGCCAGTCGACGGTTTTGAGGTCGTCGATGAGGCGATCGGCATACTCAGTGATCTTGAAAAACCACTGGTTGAGGTCTTTCTTTTCGACCTGTGATTCACAACGCCAGCACTGGCCCTGTTCGACCTGTTCGTTGGCGAGAATCGTGCGGCATTCGGGGCACCACCACTGAGCGCCGGTGGCCTTGTAGGCGAGGCCGCGTTTGTGGAGCAGCAGGAAAAACCACTGGGTCCAGCGGTAGTAGTCAGGATCAGTAGAATTGATTTCGCGTTCCCAGTCGTAACCGCATTCTGCCAGAGTCAGCTGGCGGCGGTAGTTGCTGGCGTTCTTTTCGGTGGTGATTGCCGGGTGAACGCCCATTTTGATGGCGAAGTTTTCGGCAGGCAGACCGAAGGCATCCCAGCCCATCGGGTGCAGCACGTTGAAGCCCTGCATGCGTTTCATGCGGGAAATAACATCAGTCGGCACGTAATTGCGCAGATGCCCTACCGAAAGACCATTGCCTGACGGGTAGGGAAAGAAGTCGAGGCAGTAGAACTTCGGGCGGCTGCGGTCATCAGAGGTTTTGTAAAGCCCCATTTCGCGCCACTTCGGCTGCCATTTGGCCTGAACTTTCTGCGGATCGTATTTTTCTGCCATGTCGATGTTGCTCCATATCTTGAATTGTCAGGCCTCATGATAGTTTCAGCACCCCGCAAAGTCAATACCGAATCATGAACCGGCGCGGTTGAATAAACGATCAGCCCGCTTTAAATCAGCTAGACACAGGTAGAAGCTGCAGTCAAATCGGCAGTAGCCAGTTCGCCATGCCATAAGCGTCCAGTACCCTGAAAAATAACAGACCCCGCGATTGCGGGGTCTGTCAGGACTTCTGATATAAGGTAGAAATGCTTGTTCGTCAGCTTTTCAGGCGGTTGATTACCTCGTCGCGGCCGAGAACGTCGAGAATGCCGACCAGTTCAGGACCGTGGCAGGAGCCGGTGATTTTGACGCGGATCGGCATGAACAGATCTTTGCCTTTGGCTTCGGCGGTTTTGCCGGCGGCTTTGATGGCGGCATTGTAGCCGTCGCGCACCCATTCACATTTTGCGAATTCTTCGGCGAGCGCGGCGAACAGAGCTTTTGACTTGTCTGTGGCGATCATGGCAGCCGCCTCTTCGTTTTCGGGCGGGCTGGCGCGCAGCACTGATTCGGCAACCGGGCCGGCGTCGGTGAGCACGTTCATCTTGATCTGAATCAGCTCGACGAGCTTGCGCAGAATTTCAGGGTTGTCGAGGCGGCGGTCATCGGGCAGAGCGTTTTTAAGAAACGGCTCGACGAGCGGCACGAGTTTTTCGACCGGCAGGGCGCGCAGGTGCTGCCCGTTCATCCAGATCAGCTTGTTGTGATCGAAGACGCCGGGTGATTTGCTGATGCGTTCGAGAGCGAAGCATTCGATCAATTCTTCGACACTGTAGATTTCGCGGTCGTTGCCTTCGTTCCAGCCGAGCAGGGCGAGAAAGTTGATCAGAGCTTCGCGCAGAAAGCCATCGATGGCATACTGACCGACGGCGGTGGCACCGTGGCGCTTCGACAGTTTCGACTTGTCTTCGCCGAGAATCAGCGAGGCGTGGCCGAAGACCGGCGGTTTGATGCCGAGTGCTTCATAAAGAATCAACTGGCGATGCGTGTTGGTGAGGTGTTCTTCGGCTCTGACGACGTGACTGATCTGCATGTCGGCATCATCGACGACGACGCAGAAATTGTAGACCGGCATGCCACTGGAGCGCAGAATGATGAAGTCGCCGAGGGTTTCGGCTTTCCATTCAACGCGGCCGCGCACGAGATCTTCGAGCACATAATCTTTTTCTGGCACTTTGACCCTGATAACATGCGGTTCCCCGGCGGCGACGCGGCGGTCGACTTCTTCTTTGCTGAGGCGGCGGCAGGTTCCGTCGTAGTGAACCGAACGGTGTTCTTCTTCGGCCTTCTGGCGTTTGGCTTCGAGCTCTTCTTCAGAGCAGAAGCATGGGTAGGCGGCGCCGTTGGCGACCAGGCGCCGGGCGTATTCCTGATAGATGTGCAGGCGCTGTGACTGGTAGTAGGGGCCGTGCGGACCGCCGACTTCCGGGCCTTCATCCCAGGTGAGGCCGAGCCACTTCATGTCGCGCAGCAGTCCGTCTACCGATTCCTGGGTCGAGCGCTCGACATCGGTGTCTTCGATGCGCAGAATGAATTTGCCGCCGGTCTTTCTGGCGTAGAGCCAGTTGAAAAGAGCGGTGCGGGCGCCGCCGACGTGCAGATAACCGGTTGGAGATGGAGCAAAGCGGACACGAACCTGCTGTGACATGATTAAATGATGTTACTCCCCATGAAAATTTGCTCGTTGCCGTTCGAAAGGGCATGGCCACAACGACCGAATGCGGCAACCGCGATTCTTCCCTCGCCCCTGACGATAGCGACTTTGAAGCCACCGCCGAGCCCGGGGTTGATGGTATAGCACTGACTGAAAATATCTCTGACAGCGTTGCTGACTGAGAATTTTTCGCGCGAATCTTCTTTGATAACCGAACGGGCAATGGCGGCAACGATCGTGGCTTCGCGCAGCTTGATCGGCAGCTTTTCAGCCGTGGCGCCGACCTGCGTGATCGCAGCGCGGTAGCCTTTGTTGTTGACCTTCTGCAGCCAGTATTCTTCCTGTTCGGGGTCTTTGGTCATGGCCAGATAGATGACGGCGCTTTCGGGCGTCAGCATCTGATCTTCATGATCTTCGACAAGGTCTTTGACGATGTCTTTGTAGGTAACGACACCGACGAGGTCGTCGTTGTTGTCGACGACCGGCAGTGCTTCAAGCTCACTGGCCGATAGCAGAGCCGCCGCTTCGCGCACCGACATGTTGGCATTGACACGTCTGAACTTGCGTTCCATGACGGCAGTCACGGTTTCTTCAATGTCGACATCGGCGATGGTCGCCAGATGCGTTGGGGTCATTATACCAACCAGTTTTTTTTCGCCATCAATGACGAGAATGCATTCTGGCTGCCTGAGAATCACAATCTCGCGCAGCCCGAAAATCGTCTGTTTGTGATCGACGATGACCGGGTTTTTGTCCATGATTTCTTTAACCCGAATACCCATGCTTACTCCTCTGAAAGAGCCATTACTTTTTGTCACCAATGCGGCAGAATACCATCCGCCCGGCGCCGGTCTGCAGAATGTTGCTTACGGTTGTCATCACTGTCTCGCCCACGTGCTCGCCGCCGTCTTCGACAACGACCATGGTGCCGTCAGACAGGAAACCAACGCCCTGACAAGGCTCCTTACCCTTCTTAACAATTTTAACTTCAATGTCTTCGCCGCTGATAAAGATCGGTTTCAGCGCATTGGCGAGGTCATTCAAATTCAGAACCTGTATTTTATCGAGCTCAGCAACCTTTTTGAGGTTGTAATCCTGAGTTATCATAATCGCATTCAGTTCGGAAGCGAGCTTGACCAGCTTGGCATCGACTTCGGCAATGTCTGCGAAATCCTGCTCGGCAATTACAATATGGTCAGGGAAATCGGCCTTCAGCTGGTTGAGCGTGTTCAGGCCCTTGCGGCCCTTGTTGCGCTTGATATCGTCGCCGGCGTCGGCGAGAAACTGCAGTTCGTTGACCACGAAGCGCGGCACGAGAATATTGCCTTCAAGAAAGCCGAGTTTGAAAAGATCCGAGAAGCGGCCATCGATGATGGCGCTGGTGTCGATGATCTTTGAGCGGGCGGTGACGCCCTCGGCATTGATTTTTGACTGGTAACGGCGGTATCTGAGAATGATTTTGACGCCGAGATAGGCGAAGAGAAGATTGAAAGTGAGCGGCACCATCAGGTTGAACAGCGGTACCAGACTGGCAAGATACTTGTTTTCGACCTTGATTTCACCCAGGCCCTTGTACATTATGAAATAAACCGGGAAAAACAGCAGATTGGCACTGATCAGACCCATCAGCAGCCCTACGGCACCCCAGGCGAGCTCATAGCTGTTGGTGTGCTCGATCTGTGATTCGAGCCACATGTGCAGCTCGCGCCCGGCGATCGAGCATAAAAGATAACCGATGAAACCCAGCAGAGCCGCCAGAGTCAATTCGGGGTTTTCGAGATCGATCAGTGAAGGGTAATCGCTCGCCGTTGCGTAACCAATCGCGACACCAACAATGGTGCCGGTCAGAACCAGCAAAGATCTGAGCAGTTGAAAAATCATAAGGGTGTTCTCCTGAGGGCAAGGCAGGATAACATGAAGTTACGATTAAATCAATGGTCAGCCGCGAGAATCGACCCGAAATATCCTGGTTTTCTGTACCTGTTTTTTGGTCCTGGCTTCAGGCGGTCGGGGTTTTCTGCACCGGTTTTTTAAGCGCCGAGAAAACCAGAGTCAAAAGATAGGTGAGCCCGGCCATGACGATAGTGACGGCACCAGAGGGCAGATTCGGTGTGTAGCTGACTGCCAGACCGGTCAGGGTGAAAAATATGCCTAAAAACGTCGACGCGGCCATGATTTTCCAGACCCGATCAAAAAACCTTGCAGCGATGGCGACCGGCAGACTGAGCAGGGCGATTACCATTATGATACCCACGACCGAGACGGTGAGAACAACGGTGAGAGCTGTAAGACACAGCAGCAGCAGATAATAGAATTCGACCGCCATGCCGCGGGTGCGTGCAAATTCTTCGTCGAAGCACACTGCCAGCGTCTGGCTGTAGAAAGTCAGAGTCAGAACAACGACAGCCAGATCGAGGCCGGCGATCAGGAAAAGATCTTCGCGCGAAACCATGAGAATATTGCCAAACAGATAGCTCATCAGATCTTCGTTGTAGCCGGGGGTTTTGAAAATAAAGAGAACGCCGACGGCCATGCCGATTGCCCACAGGGCGCTGATCACCGTATCTTCACGTTCCTTTGCCCGCAGGCTGATGATGCCGATCGTCAGAGCCGCCGCCAGGGCGGTGAAAATTGCGCCATAGACCGGGCGCAGCCAGGGCAGGTCGTAAACAACTGAAAAATAGCGGGCGGCGCCGAGGCCGCCGAGAATGCAGTGCGAAATGGCGGCAGCGATGTAGGTGATGCGGCGCAGAACTACCCAGGTGCCGACGATGCCGCTGGCAATACTGCAGAGAATGCCGGCAAGAACCGCGTTCTGCAGAAACGGCAGTTCGATAAGGTCTTTTATGAATGCGGACATACATGCCCCTTTTCGGTGCAACGATGGTCATGCCTGATCAGGTGAACGTCGAGGCCGTACATCTTCTGCAGCGATTCGCCGGTCAGTTCAGAAACCGGATGTATCTGCAGGGTTTTACGTACGCAGATGACACTTTTGACGCTTGCAGAAACGAAACCGATATCGTGTGAAACCATGACAATGGTAAATTTTTCGTTCATTTCAGAAAACATGCGGTAAAACTGCTCGGTGCCATGTACGTCGACACTGGCGGTCGGTTCATCGAGCAGCAACAGCTGCGGCTCAGACATCAGGGCCCTGGCGATCAGGGCTCGCTGCTTCTGCCCGCCTGAGAGATCGGCGAAACTGCGAAAGGCCATGTCTTTGAGGCCTACATCGTTAAGTGCCCGGTGTACCTGCTCCTTCTGGGCTTTTGAATAGCGCCCCATGAAAAAGCTGCGCTGCATACAGCCCATCAGCACCACATCGAGAACGCTGACCGGAAAGCTGGCGTCGAATTTTGAAAACTGCGGCACATAACCGATATTCTGACAGCGCTCGCGCGGGTTGCCGCCAAGAATCTCGATGCTTCCTGAAGTTGGCTTCAGCAGGCCAAGCATCAGTTTGATCATGGTCGTTTTGCCACCGCCATTGGGGCCGACAATGCAGGCAAATTCGCCTTTTTCGAGTTCGAGGTTGATGTTTTCGAGAACGGTTATACCATCTTCGTAGGCAAAATTGACGTTTTTGAACCTGACAACGATGTCGGTGCTGTTCATTTTTTTGCCAGGCCTTCGGTTACCGCTGTGGCGATCTGCCGTAGATTGCTGAAATAATCTTCGGCAAGCGGGTCGATGGGAACTACGGCACCATTGATGGCTTCGGCAACCGTATGGGCTGCCGCGATCGGAAACTGCTTCTGCACAAAAATCAGATGAATGTTCTCGTTACGGCACTTTCTGATAAGCTCAGCCAGCTGTCGCGGGCCTGGTTCTTTGCCTTCAATTTCGACAGCCAGCTGTTTGAGACCAAAACGGTCGGCAAAATAACCAAATGCCGGGTGAAATACCAGCATCGTCTGCCCTCTGACCGGCTCAAGAATTTTTGTCAGCTCGTCGCAGAGCTGCTGCAGCTCTGCGGAAAAGCTCGCCAGCCTGGCTTCAATCTGCGACCGGTGGTCTGGCATATTTTCTTTGAGCGCTGCGGCGATATTACTGGCTTGAATTAGCACCTGATGAGGGTCGAGCCAGGTGTGCGGGTCAGGCTCGCCATGCCCGTGTGTGCAGCTTTCTGAATGAACATGCGTCTGGTCGCTGCTTTCCATCATGCGATATTTGACGTTATGGTTGGTTGCCACGATTTTCAGATCGGGGCAGACCGCCTGCAGCTTCTTTACAAGCGTTTTTTCGAACGGCACGCCGATGGTAAAAAACAGTCTGGCCCGCGAAATACGGCTCATCTGCTGCGGCAGGGGTTCGTAGGTATGCGGTGACATGCCGGGCCCGACCATGACTTCGACATTGGCGAGGTCGCCGGCAAGCTTTTCGATAAAGAATTTCTGTGGAAGAATGCTGGCGAAAATTTCGAGCCTGGCTGGGCTGGTTGCCGTTTCGGCAGCTGCCGGCCAGAAAATGCCCGACAGAAAAACCGCCAGAACTGTTAACAACATTGCTGAAAAGGGTCGAAACGAGTACTGACCCTGGCAGCATCGGCCTGTATTTAACCGAAAGAATCTGAAACCTGCATTGAAAAAAGCACCAACAGGCAGCAGAACCTGTGACTGAATATTATGACCGGACTGCCAGGGTTTTTGCATGGATTTGCCGCTGAATCAGTCTGATTCTACATTGCACAGAAACAGCAACTGATCTGTTTCTGAGCATTTCTTGATTTCATGTTTTTCGGCGAACTTGTCCCAGCACTTTTTCTGTGAGGGCGAAAGTACGCCGGCACCGCTGCAAAGCGGGCAAACATGGTCAAGGGCGTTAAGAATCGCTGATCTGATGAATTCTGAGCGGTTCGGCATCGCCTGCAGGATTTCGAGAAGGTTTGGGTCTACTTTGAATGTTACGGTATCTGCCTTTTTCAATCTCTACCTCCGGTATTATATAATATCACCTATATTTGTATATCTCTATACTTTTTACGCAAAAACCGATTTAACCGCCTCGCGTAAAGAGTTGACCTTAATTATGCCTTTTTCTTCTGGTAAATCGCAAGACCCCGAAACCACAAATCTTTTGAAACCAAATCTTCTGCCTTCGGCTATTCGGCGGGAAATCTGAGTGACCGGCCGGATTTCGCCGGCCAGAGTGACCTCTCCGATCGGTAACACATCAGCCGGCATCGCCTGATCATTGAGACTGCTGACCATGGCCATTGCCAAACCCAGATCGCCACCCGGTTCGGTCAATTTGAGCCCGCCGGCAACATTGGCAAAAACATCACGGTTATAGAATTTCAGGCCGGCATGCTTTTCGAGAACTGCGATAACCAGGCTCAGGCGATTGCTGTCGAGGCCGGCAACCACACGCCTTGGCATCGGCAGAAAAGACTGGGTGACGAGTGCCTGCACCTCGGTAAGAATGCAGCGGGTTCCCTGAAGCAGTGGCACCACAACCACTCCCGGCGCATCGCTGCGCTTGCGGCTGATAAAAAGATCTGAGGGGTTGATGACCGGGCTGAGGCCCTTGTCGGTCATCTGAAAAACCGCAACCTCGCCGGTGGCGCCGTAGCGGTTCTTGAAGACCCGCAGCAGTCTGAAATTTGAATTGACGTCGCCTTCAAAATAAAGCACCGTGTCGACGATGTGTTCGAGTATCTTCGGCCCGGCAATGGCGCCCTCTTTGGTGACATGCCCAACAATGAAAACCGGCAGACCGCGGTCTTTGCCGTATTTGGTCAAAATTGCCGCACATTCGCGTATCTGCGTGACCGAGCCCGGCGTTGCATCCATCTGCGGCGTATATACCGTCTGGATCGAGTCGACGACCAGCATTCTCGGAAGATAGGAAGCGAGACCGTTCAATGCCGAATCGAGATTCTGCTCGGCGACGAGAATGATGTCGCTGCCATTGCCAACCCGCAGCCGTTCGGCGCGCAGCTTGATCTGAGTTGCCGACTCTTCGCCAGAAATGTAGGCCAGCGGCTTGATATTGACTCCAAGCCTTGAGATTAGCTGCAGCATGAACGTCGATTTGCCGACGCCAGGCTCACCCCCGATCAGGGTGATGCCACCCGGCACCAGCCCGCCGCCGATAAGTTCATCGAAAATATCGACACCGGTCTGCCAGCGGGCCGCCCGCTCGATTGCAACTTCATCGAGGGTCTGTATGATCGAAATGCTGCCCGAAAGAGCATTGGGAACACGCCGCGCCGCGGGTTGCTCTACTTCCTGCGCCAGAGTGTTCCATTCTTCGCAGCCGGAGCATTGCCCCTGCCACTTCGGAAAACTCTGGCCACAAGACTGGCATACGTAGCGGGTTTTGACTTTTGCCATGTTATTTTCTCCGGCGTCCGTTCTGTTTCTGTGTGTTCAGACCACCGGTGCGCTGCATGTCTTCAGCGAGAAACTGCCCGGTAAGCGAATTGGCATTTTTAACGATTTCTTCGGGCGTTCCGGTCGCGATGACGCGGCCGCCGGCTTCGCCGCCTTCTGGCCCCAGATCGATGATGTGATCGGCGGTTTTGATCACGTCGAGGTTGTGTTCGACCACGAGAACGGTGTTGCCCTTCTCGACCAGACGGTTGAGAACGTCGAGCAGGCAGCGGACATCCTGAAAGTGCAGGCCGGTGGTCGGTTCGTCGAGCAGGTAAAAGGTCGAACCGGTCGCGACTTTCGACAGTTCAGTAGCCAGCTTGATACGCTGTGCCTCACCACCGGAAAGGGTGGTGCTTGCCTGCCCGAGGGTGATGTAGCCAAGGCCGACATCCTGCAGGGTCTGCAGTTTGCGTCTGATGGTAACGAACGAATCGAAGAAGGTGACGGCGTCATTGACGCTCAGATCAAGAACCTGAGCGATATTGAGCCCTTTGAACTTGATTTTGAGCGTTTCTTCGTTGAAGCGGGTGCCTTTGCACTGTTCGCAGGTCACAAAAACATCGGGCAAAAAGTGCATTTCGATCTGAATCTGCCCTGAACCTTCGCAGACTTCGCAGCGGCCGCCCTTGACGTTGAAACTGAAGCGCCCAGGCGAATAACCGCGCGTTTTGGCTTCGACCGTCTGGGCGAAAAGTTCGCGAATCGGGGTGAAGATGCCGGTATAAGTGGCCGGGTTCGATCTGGGGGTGCGCCCGATCGGGTTCTGGTCAATATTGACAACCTTGTCGATTGCCTCGATGCCCATGAGCTCTTTATAAGGCCCGACTTCGAGGTGTGAGCGGTTGATGATATTGTTGAGCAGCGGAAACAGCGTGTCGGTAACCAGGCTCGACTTGCCCGAACCTGAGACGCCGGTTACCACGACGAGCTTGCCAAGCGGAATATCAACGTTGATATTTTTAAGATTGTTGTGGGTGGCGCCCCGCAATGAAAGCAGACGCCCGTTACCAGCCCGCCTGGTGTCAGGAACGGTGATGAATTCCTGGCCGGTGAGAAAGCGGCCGGTCATGCTGTTGGGGTCGGCCATAACTTTTTCTGGTGGCCCGTCGACGACGAGCTGTCCGCCAAGTACCCCGGCGCCGGGGCCGAGGTCGATGATGTTATCTGCTTCTACCATTATTTCGCGGTCGTGTTCGACGACCAGCACGGTATTGCCGATGTCGCGCAGCTTTTTGAGAGTATTGATGAGCCGGCGGTTATCACGCGGATGCAGGCCGATGCTCGGTTCGTCGAGAACGTAGGTTATGCCGACGAGGGCTGAGCCGATCTGGGTCGCCAGTCTGATGCGCTGGGCCTCACCACCGGAAAGGGTGTGAGCAGCCCGCGACAGGTCGAGGTAATCGAGACCGACATCTTTCAAAAATTTGAGACGGTTGTTGATCTGCTCAAGAATTTTTTTACAGATGAAATGTTCGCGTTCATTGAGTTTGAGCCCGGCGAAAAAGTCGACGAGGCGGCCGACCGAATGCTGTGAGAGCTCATGAATATTCTCACCTTCGATGCGGACCGAGAGCGCCACTTCGTTGAGGCGTCGGCCGTTGCAGCCTGGGCATGGCAGGGTGCGCATGAAACGCTCGTAGAAATTTTTGGCACCCTCTGAGCGTGTTTCCTGGTAGCGGCGCGTCAGGGTCGGAATTACGCCTTCAAATGGCTTGGTCAGAGAGCCCTGCATTGTGCGGCCTTGATATTTGATGTTGAGAACCTTGTCGCCGGAACCAAAGAAGATAACCTTCTTTGCCTGGTCAGGCAGATCTTTGAAAGGCACGTCGAGCGAAAATTTGTAGTGGCGGGAGAGGCCTTCCATCCATTGCCGCGAAAAGGTCGCATCCATGAAGTTTTCGGAGGCGATCGCCCCTTCGGCGATTGATAGATCAGGATCTGGAACTACCAGCTCTGGGTCGGCTATCAGCTGAAAACCAAGACCGGAACAGGCCTGACATGAACCGTAAGGCGCATTGAATGAGAACAGGCGTGGCTTGATTTCGGGCAGTGAGATATCGCAGACGGCGCAGCGCAGGTTTTCGCTGAACAGCTTTTCGATCGGTTTTTTGCTGTCGGGGCTGTCAATGATGACGAGCAACTGGCCTTCAGCCAGCTTGAAGCAGAGTTCGACCGCTTCGTTCATGCGGGCGGTATTCTGTTCGCGTTCGGCCGCTGCCAGCTTGATGCGGTCGACTGCCACTTCGATGTCGTGCTTTTTATTACGGTCGAGCTCGGGAATTTCGTCGTCGAGCGACCACATATCACCATCGACTCTGACACGTGAGAGCCCCTCGCGGCGAAGTTCGTCGAATACTTTGGCATATTCACCCTTACGGCTTCTGATGACTGGGGCCAGCAGGGTGATCTTTGTCTGATCGGGGTAGCTCAGCAGGTTTTCGACAATCTGCTGCGGGGTGGCGGCTTCGACCGGCTGTGCGCATTTCGGGCAATGGGGCTTGCCGATTGCGGCGAACAGCAGGCGGAAATAATCGTAAAGCTCAGTAATAGTACCGACCGTCGAGCGCGGGTTCCTCGATGTCGATTTCTGCTGAATGGCGATGGTTGGCGACAGACCTTCAATGACTTCGACGTCTGGTTTTTCCATCTGTTGCAGGAACTGCCGGGCGTAAGAAGACAGTGATTCCATGTAGCGGCGCTGACCTTCGGCGTGAATCGTATCGAATGCGAGAGACGACTTTCCTGAGCCTGAAACGCCGGTGACTACGGTGAGAGAATTGGTGGGAATCGAGATGCTGAGATCTTTAAGGTTGTGAACCTTGGCTTTAACAATGCGTATCATGTTTTGTGTGAGGTCTCAGCGCCAGTCGTACTGAATTACGCTTGCCTGAGTGGGTGTGCTGATATCGCCGCCGCCGAAGGTGACCTTGTAAAACCCGGAAACCTTGACTGGCTTGCCGCCACCACGCTTTTTGCTGACTTCGACAAGGCCGTTTTTGACCACAACTTCGCCCTTGTCTTTATCATCGTCATAGAGAACCTTGAAAAGGCCCGAAGAACCAGTTACCTGAATATCCGACGATTCTACCGAAAGAATGCCGCGGCCGTCGAGTGAAATGGCCGCCGTGAGCTCGCCGCGCTTCAGAATGACCGGTTCTTTTTCGACCTTGTTTTCTTTTTCGGCCAGCACCGGGGGCATAACCGTCATTTCTGACTTGCCGGCCAGTTTAACCTGGTTTTCGAGCTGCAGCTGCACGGTAATTGCACCTTCGGGAGCAGTTTTAAAAGAATATTCCTTGTCGAATTCGATTTTTTCTTTGGTGACTTCCCAGGCACCGATGTGGCGGGCTTCGACTTTGCCGGTGATGTCGGTCACCCGCGAGAAGAGAAGCTTGTTGCGCTCTTCCTGGAAAGCGAGAGTGGCGGCCCTTTTGCGCATGACAACGACAAAAACGCCGAGAATCAGAAGTGCTGCCATGACAATCACGCCGATTATCATGCGCCGCTTCTTTTCTTCGGCTTCCTGTGCAAGCTTTTGCGCTTTTTCTCGTTCGACCTGCAGCTTTTTAAGCGCCTTATGGTCGAGCTTTTCTAGTTGGTGCCACTGTTTAGCCATGTTTAACTTTTATAAGGTCCGTTTAAAAGGTATCGATGCCAACCTGCGGGGTTGCCATGATTGAATTTTCCTTAAAAACGTTTTCATCTTTTGGATATAGAGTACGTATTTTAACGGAAATCGGAAAAAAGTCCACAGGTTTTTCAGGCGGCAGAGTGCCCGCTACCGAAAATTCCACGGACTGAACGTCGTTTACCAGCACTTTTGTGCGTGTTTCACTTTCGATTGGTGTCAGATTGAGCTTGCCTGACTTTGCATAATCGTTCTTTGCATCCGTGGTGTATTCGAAGGCAGACGATTTTAAGCGCAGGTTGCCGACCGGCGCAACTCTGGTCTGATGAACGAAGTCGAGATAAAGCTCGTTTTTGATGATTTTGCCAGGTTGATTTTTGGGCTTTTCGGGTTCGCAGACCACCCAGGTCATTATTTTGAGCTCGCCGCTGTTCGGGGTCGCAATGGGTTGCCCGTCTTTGAGTATGCGCAGATAGAATTCGGCAGGCACTTTGGGATCGGTGTTGTCGCAGGGGTCGAAAAAAGTGTCTGAAAACAGGGTGGTCGGGTAGGTGGCCGAGCGGATCTCTTTGCTCAGCAGGCTCAGGGTATTGCGCATCTGATCGACGGTGCCGCTGATCCACTGCGCGCGGCCGGCGGTTTTACTGCCGCCGATGAACAACTGGTAAACTCCGATCATGAACAGGGCCATGACTGCACAGGCGATGACAACTTCGATAAGGGTAAAAGCTTTTCTGGTCTGTTTAAACATCAGTCGACCGAGCCCTTTCTGGTAATCTTCTGTATGCGCCTCTGAGTCTGCGGGGTTACCTTGCCCTGGAAATTCTTGATCAGACCTTCGACGCTTACTTCGATCGCTTCTTCGCCGTATTTGCGCAGCCCTTTGATTGACTGAATTTTCACTTCGTTGACGCGGTAATTCATCGTGTATGGGTAACCATCATTGGTAGCGATATCGAAATCATTGATGTTCTTGATCGTTTTGTCGGCAGTCATTTCGACAGGTGGCTGCAGTCTTGTGCCTTCGTAGACCATGTTGCAACAGTCACGTATATAATATTTGAGGTATTTGTCGGGTTTGAGTTCGGCTGCCGGAGTCTCTGGCTTGATATAGCGGGTTTCGGGGTCTGAAGCCGCCAGACCAGGTGCCAGAAAACGATAGTCCGGGTTGTGATAGCTGCCAAGCCTTACGAAGGCGTTTTTGCCCGGAATCGGGTAGTAGAAATACTTGGGCTTCTTGTCGCTGTCGAGCTCTCTGGTCGGCAGAACCCTGACATAGAGCTCGGCGCGGCTGCCAAGCGGTTCGAAAGCGTTCTGCCCGCTATCGGTAAGGCCATCGAATTCAGTGAAATTGCACAGCGGATTTTTGCCCTGAGCAAATTCGACGGCGTCATAAAGTTCTGTGGGAAAAAGCTTCGCTTTCAGCAGAAAGTGCTGCATCGCGGCTCTGGCGGCAAAAAAGGCCTGGCGTTCCTGAATGGTGATCTGGTTGTGTCCGGCGGTGCTCGATTGTCTGAACATCATCGATACAAAAAGAATCAGCAGGCAGAAGCAGAAAAACAGGGCGATGACGATGGCGACGCCGCGGCGGCGGTTAAGAAGGCTTTTCATCCGTCGATATCCCCCTTGATGGTCATCAGGTGAATTCTCTGAATACGACCGTTCTTTTCTTCGGGATTGGTGAAATAGCGCTGGTCAAGGTTCCATTGAACCTGCACCACCAGTTTTTTCATCGAGCACCAGGCAAATTTTTCGGGAGCATCATAGATGGTCTTTTCGGTGACCATCTTTGCCGTGTAACGCTCAGCTGTCGGATTGGTAAAGCGTGGCGCGTTCGCATCGAGGCCTTCCATGCCCTGATCGAGGTAGACATTGCCGGGGGCTTCTGAAACACCTTTGCCCGAGCCGATATCGAGTTCGGAGAATGGTTTGCCGGTATCTGAAGGGTCTTCGGAATAGTCCTGTATCCAGGAGCCATCAGAGATCATGCCGGGATTGCGCAGAAAAGTGAATGTCAGCTCGGGCGACTCGGCGAAGTCTTTGGGTTTGCCATCCGGGAAAGAATTACCGATCTGCAGTTTTTCAGATTTGGCCGGTTTTTGTTCTGACGGAATGTCTTCAACGCGCAGATGTACCAGGTAATGAATACCGCGAGAATCAGTGACGATGCCCCGACATGGGTAACCTGCCGCCTCTTTCTGAGAACCGGGGAAGAGAATCGGCATGATTTTGCGGGCCCAGCTGTCATTGTAGCGCGAAAATCGCGGATTATCGGCCAGGTCTTCAATTTTGACATAGCCGGGGTTGCCCTGGCGCAGGGCTGCAAAAGGCACATTGTCGAGAATTGTATTGAGTATTTCTGATGCTTTGTTGATTGCAAAGGCCTGCGCGGCATTTTTGTCGGTTTCGACCGTTTGCCGGCTGATCAGGCCAAAAAGAGGAATCATAGCCACCGCCAGAATTGACACAGCGATGACTATTTCGATGAAGGTTACGGCTCGTCTGTCGGACAGAAACATCAGCCAGCTACCTCTTTTTTATCAGTTTTGCAGCAGTTCAGAAGCCAGTGCAGAGAGAGAAGAACGTTCGGATTTGTGCAGAATGATATGACCGAACAGGTTGTGGTCTTTGAACTTCTCGATTACGAAGTTCAGACCGTTTGAAGAGCTGTCGAGGTAAGGATTGTCGATCTGGTAGGGGTCACCGGTCAGTACGACCTTAGTGCCTTCGCCGGCGCGGCTGATGATCGTTTTAACCTCATGCGGGGTCAGGTTCTGGGCTTCATCGACGATCAGATACTGTTTCGGAATACTGCGGCCTCTGATGTAGGTGATCGCTTCGATCTGCACCTTCTGTGATTCGATCAGGAAGCGGATTTTCTTGTCGACGTCGTCGGAATTCTTGTAGAGGCGGTCCATGACGAATTCGAGGTTGTCGAAAATCGGCTGCATCCAGTGACTGAGCTTTTCGTCTTTGGAGCCGGGCAGATAACCGATATCTTTCCCGAGAGGCATGATCGGGCGGCTGACGAGCAGTTTTCTGAACAGATGCTCGTCGATAGTCTTCTGCAGACCGCAGGCAAGTGCCAGCAGGGTTTTGCCGGTACCGGCGCGGCCCACGAGTGTTACCAGCTGAATTTCGTTGCAGAGCAGCAGTTCGATGGCGAATTTCTGCTGCAGATTCATCGGTTCAACGCCCCATGGCTTTGAATTCAGATGGAAAAGCGGCAGAAGCTTTTTCTGAACCCCATCGTATTTGGCGAGTGCGGTTTTATTTTCGTTTTCTGCGGCTTTGAGCAGAATGAATTCATTTCTGAATAGGTCATTCTGATCGTATGCCAGTCCTTCATCGCGCAGAAAGGCTTCGATGCGGCTGACCGGCATTACCAGTTCGCGCCAGCCGGTATAAAGTTCGTCGATGTCGATCTTATTGGTTTCAAAATCTTCGGCAGTTATGCCAAGAGCATCGGCTTTGATGCGGCAGTTGATGTCTTTACTGATCAAAATCGGGTTCCGGCCGGCCTTTTTGAGAGTCAGGGCGCAGGCAAGAATTCGGTTGTCGACCTTGTGGGTGTCGAGGCCATAGCCATAAGGCATTTCGTTTTCAGAATCGATCATGATCTGCAGGGTACCGCCGCTTTCGAGCATTACCCCGGTCGACAGATTGCCCTTATTTCGCAGATTGTCGAGTTCACGCGATGCCTGGCGGGCTTCGCGGCCTTTTTCATCGTTAATTCCCTTGAAACGGTCAAGTTCTTCAATTACGCCGAGTGGAATTACTACATCGTGTTCCTTAAACGAAAACAGCGCCTGATGGCTGTGCAGAATGACGTTGGTATCCACTACAAAGGTTTTTTTCATTAAGCGGTTCCTGTCGTATTAATTGAACTGTGCACAAAAACTTATCACAGCCAGAAAGAATGTGTCAAACTTCATACCATATCGAAAGGCAAAATAAAGCCCTTGAGGATTGCGCAAAAAAATTGCCGGTTGATTAAAGATTCTCACAATTCGACCGATAGAAGAAAACGGGAAAGTGTATCAACCCGATTCTATGAAACATTTATGGTTTCTTAAAACTGAAAGGAACAGAAGTTCCATGAATAAACGGCATAATTCATACCTTCTGACTGGTTTTCTGGTTCTTGCTCTGGCAACTTCGGCCTTTGGCCAGTATGATTACCAGATTCCGGAAGGCTATTCGATGGCCCCGCCGCCAGAGTCCGAATACTACTACGAAGCTGAGCCTTCAACCAGTGCTGACAGCAGCTGGGTTGAAGAAGATTCGGTTTCGACCGGTTATCAGACCTACACTGTCAAAAAAGGCGATACCCTGGGCTCGATTTCGAAGAAATTTTTTGGTACAACCACGAAATGGAAAGAAATCGCCAAAGCCAACGGTATCAGCAATGCTGCAAAGATCAAAGTTGGCCAGGAACTTCAGGTTCCCGGAACCAGCTATGAAAAGGGTCAGGGCGTAACCTACCGTCAGCGCACCCGCTATATTGCTTCGCCGCCTCAGACTGCCCCGAATCCGGCCCCGGCGACAGCTCTGCCGCTGCCCCCGGTTACTCAGAGTAATGATGCCGTACTTTATTCTGAATCGGGTTTGCCGCAGATCATTCTTCCGGGCGAGCAGAAAGTTCGCAAAGCATCTGACGATAACCATGTCTCTTTCAATGGTCTGACCGGTCTGGTCAATACCTTTGCCGCTTACCCGCTCGGTGAAAATCTGTTTTCAACCGGCTTTGGCATGGTCTGGAACAAAATCACCCGTCGCGACGGTAATCGCCTGAAAAACGGTGAAGACGCCGACTACTGGGAATTTCCGATGCTGATGACCTACGCCGGCGAAAACTTCGAAGTGGCATTCAAACTGCCATTCGAATCTTACGATGTTTTTGCGCCGATTACCTATAATTTCAGAGATGGTTCTGATTCAGGCATGGGCGATGCATCACTGCGCCTCAAGTTCAGTTCGCAGAATGATGACATGGCTTCTTGCCTTGGTCTGGGCGCGATTTTCCCGACCAGCGATATCGATATCGGCAACACTGATACCAACAACGCCTGGGAAATCTTCGCCGGTCTTTCGAGCAAACGCAAGGAAGGCGGTAATATTCACCTCAACGGCGGTTACCAGGCTGGTGATGGCAACACCACTCACGAAGGTGTATTTGTAAATGCCGGTTTTGACTACAACGCCAACGAATCTTTCACCTTCATGGGCGAAGTGAACTTCTACAACCGTGTTAACAACGGCAGAAGCACTGACCTCACACTCGGTATGCGCTACCATGTAAAACCCGGCATGTCACTGACAGTGGCCGCACCGATTGCCCTCAGCAACGACATGTTCTTCGGTTACGACTATCGCCTGCAGAGCATGCTGCAGTATCACTACTGACCAAAAACTTCTAAGCGAAACAGGCCCGTGAATTCAACGGGCCTGTTTTTTTATCACCGGCTTATCACCATTCGTAATAGCTGTTTTTGCCCGAAAGATCCGAAGTCTGACCTGGTGCAATGATTTTGGCTCTATCGCTCCATGATGTCGGTCGCGTCTGGTTGAGCTTTGCTTTTTCGAGTTGTATGCCATCGAACCAGGCCGCATGCCCGAGGCCGTCAGGGCCCATGTTCTGCAGAAGAATATAGGTTTTGCTTGCAACCGCAGGGTTAAAACCATAGGGGAACTGCATGAAGACTCTGTACCATGGCAAATCTACGCCGGGTTTGTATTCAACCAGGTGCTTCTCAAGAACCGCGCCGGTTGCACTAATAAGACTGGCATTACCGTTTTCGTCGACTTCAATGCCGCTGTAGCCAGTCTGAACACCGACTTCGTCGGTCATGAGAAAGCCGATTCTGGCTGAAGCAGAACCAGGGCAGACGTAGGCTGAAAGAAAGTAATTGCTGGCCAATGGCGCGACCGGAAATGTCTTTGTTGCCACTTCCTGCCAGACGCTGCCTTTATCAAGCCCCTGTGGTCCGCCGGCAATTATTTCGCATTCGATGAAAACCGAATCGACAGCTGTTCCGGCCTGTAGAAACTGTTCACCTGGACCATAAGGTCCGCCAAGTTCCTGGTCTGGAGAAATCCTTCCGATTATCAGTTCGGCTGTGGCAACGGCCCCCGGATTTATCGGCTCGGGTTGAGAAAACGAGAAACTAAGGCTGGCAACTGGTATTTGAACTCCAGGGGCTTTGAACATGTCGCTTTTTATCCAGGTCAGGCCGTTCAGGGGCGTATTGCCGGTATTTCTGAAAGCAAGGCGTTGAACCGGTGAGAAAGTATTGCGGGCAATTTTGCCTGCGTCAAAACTTGCCGGAATAATATCAATGCGTGGATAAGATTTGACAGTCAAATTGACCGGAACAGTGAGAAATGATTCATAGGCTTCGCGAACATTATTGTTGTTGCGGTCGTCATAGATGGTAAAAATCCCTGAATAAAGACCAGGAGGATAAGCGGTCGCCGGCGCAACGGTCGTCGAGATTTCGGCCGCTTCATTTTGCCCCGGCAGAAGGGCGCTGATTGTGGCAGGTAGAATTTTAACCGTCGAAGAAGCGATCGTGGTGGCGCCGTTGACAAGATTCGAAATGCTGTAGCGAGGCCTTTTGAAGGCGATGCTCCCGGTGTTGCTGACTGTAAAGGTTCCGGATGCCGTTGGTCCGATCGGGTCGCTGGCAGGAATGACTATCGGATCAGGATTAACCGTGAAAAATGGTGTGACGACCTGAACTGTGACTGTCAGATTGGCTGACTGTTCGAGACCAGAGTTGAAAACATCGAGAGCCGGGTCGATGTCGTCGTCGAAAAAGACCATTGTGCCGCTATAAAGTCCATCAGATGTTGTTGTCGGAATAGTCAGGGTCAGCGTTGAAACAATGTTTTCCGGAAAACCTACCGGTGGCGCCGCAACGATTCCGATCGGGTCGGGGCTGATGAAGACACTTGTCGAGGCGATTGGAGTCGGCCCGCTAAGAATACCTTTTTGCCAGCGCGCATCGACCAGCCCGGTATTCCCGACGTTTTGCGCCAGTATCGAAGCGGTTGTCAGATCGCCGCGAACCATAATTCCGAAATTGATCGATGTGGGTGAGGTCTGTACTGCCTTCAAAGTGGTAACGGTCAGCTTAACCGGAATCGAAGCGGCAGTTTCTTCGGGCTGTCTGATGCTGTCATTGTTTGCGTCTTCCCATGACCAGAGAGACCCCTCGTAAAGGCCTGAGGCCTGACCAAACGGCACGAAAACGCTCACGGAATTCGAACGACTCTGGTTTATTACCAGTGAACCAAGAAGCGAAGATGGTGAATACTGGAAACTGGTGGAAGCGATGACGGCACCAGAGGTTGCAACCAGGTCGGTCCCCTGCACTCTGACTCTCGACAGTGCCATTGAACCTGTGTTTTTCGTTGTCATAGAAACCGAATTGGTTGAGGAAGCGGCGTTACCAGTCATTACCGCCTCTATCGGCGCTGTTATAGCAATTGCCTGATCGCCGATTTCTATTCTCAGTTTGATGTCGCACCACGGTTCGTCTGTGGCATCAAAAGTGTCATCGGTGTCAAGATCGCCATATACGGTCATAGAGCCGACAAAAACTCCGTTTGCGTGGGCAGCTGGAACTGCCGCACTGAGGTCAAAATAGCGCAGTTCGCCGGGAGCTATGTCAAAAACATCACTGGGAACCGTGATATGAGTATCGTCGAAAATATCGCTACCGTCCGAAAGATCACTGGTGATGAATCTGAGCCTGTTGACAGGCACACTGCCGCCGTTTCTGACGCCCACCGAGATGGTCTTGGTCGTATCAGGCTTTACGCCGCCGAAATCTTCGGTTGATTTAAGTGAATAGAGTTTGTAAAAAGCCTGAATGACAAAAGAAGCGATTGCGACATCTTTTGCTTCAAAGATTTCCAGCGTCTGATTAAGGTTCAGATCTTCATACCAGGTGAATGACGCAAGGTAAGTGCCGGTGGCTTTTCCGCCCGGTACGTAAATATAGGCTGGCGTGGTTTCTGAATCGGCAACTTCGATAAACGATGGTGCAGTGAGGTTGATATTGTCTGAGGCAATTATTCCAGACTGGCTCTGATTGATAAACTCAGTCGGGATTCCCTTCAGTCTTGAAAGAGGCAATTCACCAGTGTTTTCGATAGTGGTGACGAAAGTTGGCAGAGTGAAAGTCGGCGTTGCATTGCCGAGCGGAAACAGTTCTGGGCTGACCACCAGAGATTGCGAACCAACCGCCCACTTGACCGTAAAATCTTCGCTTGCCCCACCGGGGATGTCATCTCGTATCGTGCCGGTTGCATAAAAAACGCCCGGCGGTTGGGCCAGAGGAACGGTTACCGAAATACTGGCGGTCTGGTAGCCATTATAGACCATTGCCCCGAAGGTCAGGGGCGTAATGGTGATGCCATGGGCAGACATATCATCGAATTTAAGATCGGTCAGATTCTGATTACCGACACCAATGATCTCTATCTGCTGTTCAGAGCTGGTCGACCCGGCTTCTATGACGCCGAGATCAATGAAATTATCGGCAGGCACCGCTTTGGCAATGGCCTTTACCTCTACTCTGGTCATGATCAGGGTGTGCGGTTCTCTTGACTGTTGCGCCAGTTCGAGGGTGTTCGAATCATTGTGGTCTTCGAACATTGCCATAGTGGCCACGTAAACCCCGGGCGGCTGGTAAAAGGGTATCTGCAGTGAAGCATTGATAGTTGTCGAAGCCCCCAGGGGTATACCGAACGGGGTTTCCGGATCGGTCAGAAGATTCGCGCCAGAAATGGTTTCTGATACAGATTTACGCAGGTCGACGCGGGCAAGTCTGATGCGTTCGAGCGAGTGGTTACCGGTGTTGGTAAGCAGATTTTCGATTTTGCTGCTGATACTGCCAGGCTCTGCGATGCCAAAATCCCAGAGTAATGCCGGAAAAGGTGTATGGCTGAGATTGGCGGGAGGAATGAAATTTTTAGGAACCGACAGGCTTTGCCAGCGAAGTTCTGCGACAGAGTTTCCGTTAGTTGAAAAGCACTCCATCACTATCGGTACAGATACTCCTGCTGTTAATGCAATGACACCATTTACCTCGGTTACGCCCTGAACGATCCAGCGTTCAACCAGCTGAGTGCCGTTTACCCATAACCTTACACCATCATCGGTGCGGGTAAAAAAGGTATAGTTCTCGCTGAAATCAGGGGTTACAAAACCGCTCCAGCGAACAGCATGGTAATCTGTATTTATAATACCGGGAACAGGTGAGTTGGTTCCCCAGTTATAGCCGACATTTGGATCGATAATCGTTGTGATCGGATCGCCCACCGGCATCGGCGGTGAAGCATTCACCGGGGTAATATGGTAGTATTCGCCGTGCAGACCGGCTTCTGCCGCCGGTAGGGGCAGGGTCTGCAGTCTCAGACATTTTCGGTAAACAGTTATCGGGTTTACGGCATTGAGCGCCGTGCCATGCCAGATAGTAGCACCACCATTTGCATCATCGAGAAGGCGCCAGGAATTGCCTGGCATTACCAGCGTCGAGCTGGCATTCAATGCCGAATCGAGAATCGCCTGCATGGTCAGGTTGTAGGTGTAGGAAGCTCCAGCCGGAAATGCCGGTGAAATGCCACCGGGCCAGTTGATTCTGTTGAAAACCCCGCCGCTGTGGTTAACGTAGGTCTGGTTGAAGCTGTTCAGATTCTGTCTGACGTTGGTGGTCCAGGTGGCCAGATTGCTGACCGTCAGGGCGGCATTCACGTAATCCCCGACGTAGCATGTCGGGCTGGCCATGACCAGTTCAATTGAATATGGCGGGATTCTGAAGACGTCAAAAAACTGAACGGCAAAGATATTGCCGACGGTTGAATCGTCTCCGTCGTCTACAATAATCATCCATTGGTTGATTTTATCTGTACCCACGGGTATGGTGTGTCCGGGGTGTGAAACGATGCCGGTGGCGCCTGTATTCAATGGAGTCAGAACCCCTACGCCAACTCCTGTTGGCGGGTTGGGCGAATTGGCATCATAAAAACGGATGCGCACATCGGTTGAAGTTGGCAGGCCTGATGCTTTTGGGTAAACGGTAGTTCCCTCGTTGAATGCATATCTTACGGTAACGAAGCTTGCATCGGCGTAGCAGGTAATCGTCGGAGTCTGGATTGTCCAGACCAGAAGCTGGTTCAATATGGTTATTGGAGCGGTGGGGTTGTTTGCATCGGTATAACTGACCCTTGCGGTTAAAGTGGCTGGCCCTGCCGGGGCAGCCGCATTGATATTCACCCTGAACGTGAAGGTCGCGGTGCTATTGCCGGGCACAATCGCCGGAACTGTTGGTGATGCAAGGGCAAAGGTGGCAAAGGTAACGGCGTTGTTTGGGGGCATACGCAGGTCGGCAAGACTGATTCTGGCGTCGGCCTGACCGGTGTTCTCAAGGGCGGCCATGACTTCAATGCTGCGCTGGTCTCGGTAAACAATCGTTGGTGTGGCGGTAAGGGAGACGATGTTTATTACTGCCGGCGTCTGTATGAGACATATATTTGAGTCCGTATAGGCTGCCTGAATCGGTTTGTCGTTACTGGCATCAAAGCCGCCGGCACCGGCAGAAATCATGAAGTTGCCCTGGCCGGTTGCCGTAAAATTGTAGGTAATTGTTGCGGTGCTTTCACCCGGCACATCTATAGCTGCCGGCAGCGGGCCTGAGGTGAGGTTGGCTGTTCCAGGGCCCGTGATAGTGAGAGGATCAGGAACCATACCCGCCGCTTCTGCGCCGCCGATATTAGTAATCGGCATGAGCCCCTGAAATGTCTGCCCTACCGAAACTTTCTGAGGCAAGGTGATTGTCGCCGATACCGAGGCACTTGTAACGACTCTGAAGCTTGTCTGTGATGGAGAGTAAGTGTTTACCGGGTTGGTTATTTTAACCGTATAAACCCCAAAGTCTGTGGTTGAATTTATAGACCATTCGCCTGCAAGTTTACCGGTGTTGTCAGAAAAACCTATAGTGGTTGCCGGGATGATCTCTGAACCTGAGGCATCATACCAGCGGATTGCGTATTCTTTAAGCGGAACAAGATTTTCTGCCAGAGCGTAAATGTCGGTTTTGCCTGAATCTGGCCGAGAAAAGGCGGTGGTAGGGTAAAGAAAAGAAGGGTCTTTGTAAGAGAGAATTTTTTCTGCAAGAATGGTCCATTCGCCTGGTAAGGCGGCTCCGGAAACAGACAGGGCTGCACCAGTATTACCGTCTGAGCCTGTTACGTCGGCATCGATAACCGCTGTTCCGGTTGCGGTCGTTTCGAGAATAGAAACCAGGACTTTGATGAATTTGCTTTGCCCGCCGGTAATCGTAACCGGCATTGTTTCGCCTGGAATGATGTTTTCATAATCGCCAAGCGAAATGAGTAGAGGTATCGAAGCTATCTGCGCATCGGCTTCGCCGTTGTTGATAACCTCTACTTCAACCGGAACGTTCGCCTGACCGCGGTAAACAATCGTCGGGGCTTTTATGAGCCCGATCGAGATGCTGGCCGGCGATTGAATGATCCAGGAATCAAATACCAGCGGATTGCTTGAATCGGTTACCATACCGGGCACCCAGGCGTTTGTGCCTGAAGCGATGCCCTTGATATATGCAACGCCCGAAGGAGAGGTCGGCTGAACCGCCACTGTGTAATTGAGGGTTATTGACTGCCCGCCATAAATAACCGGCAGATGTGCCGGCTTGAGTCTTGCTGTCGGAATGATCTGCTTTGCCTGAGAAGGCGATGACCAGCTTAATTCGGCTCTGGCATTACCGGTTCGCTCATAGTAATCGATGACAATTTCTGCCGGGGTGCCGGCGGTGAGCGGTATGCTTATCGAAGTTCTTTCAGAGGCTGCAGATACCCAGGAATCGATGATCAACTGACCGTTTACCCACATTCTTACGCCATCGTCGGCCCAGAAGAAGAAATTGTAGTTCTCGCTGAATTCAGGTATTACATAGCCGCTCCAGCGCACGGCAAAATAGTCGGTATTGATGGTTGCCGGAATCGGACTGGCGGCGCCCCAGTTAAAGTTTACAGTATTATCGAGTCTGGTTGCACTGGCCTGTGTCGGAAAAGGCGGTGGATTGGCCGTCGTAGTGTGAAAATACGACCCCAGAAGCCCCTGATCTGCAGGATCAAAGACGAATTCCGGCGAAAGTGTGTATTGCCCGAGCGAAAAGGTCAGCGAGGCGGTTCTCAGAACAAGGGGCACTTGCGGCGAACCATTGCTGATTGTCATTTGAACCGGTATACCGCCCTGACCTTTATTGACTTTTTCAAAGGCGGTGTCGACCGAATTGATGATGAGATCTGCCTTTCTTCGTATGCGGTATTGGCTGGTTACGAGAGCGGTTGAATTTGTAAGAGTCGCTAATCCGTCGCCGGCTGAGAGGTAGCCGTTGACTACTGTCCAGGCATCGAGATTGCCTGAGTTTGGATCGACGGTGATCGAAAAGCTGACAGTGGCTGAATTATCTGTCAGAACACCGCCTGGCAGTGGTGAAGTCTGAACCCATGTCTGAATTGCAGAAGCGGGGGTAAAGGTTAAAGATGCAACAAGTGTGTCGACGGGGTTCGAATATTTGTTCGTATAAGTCATAGATGCCAGAAATGTCTGGCCCTGTGATACATCCAGATTGTTATATTGATTCGTTACGCTGTCGATAGTTACGTAACCGACGCTGAATTTAACCCGCCGCAATACAGGATTTTCGCCACTGTTGCTCTTTTTGAAGACGGCCTTGTACTGAACATAACGGTCAGTAGGCAGTGTGAGGTTGATTACTCCGGTGCCGGCAGAGAGGTTCGCACCAACCAGGTGCCCGGCGTTCCAGGCAGGAAAAGTCGTGGTGCCTGAGCTTCTGACATAGAGGTCGATCAGTCCGGTACCGGTAATTTCGTGTTCCATGTTGGTCCAGGTCGGGGCAGAACTGCGGCCGTCGAAAATTCTCGATTCGTAGTCGGCGACACAGGTTGCCCCGGCCATGGCACAGGTATTTGTCGGGTCGGTGTAACCAAGATTTACTGTCCAGCCATGGCATGACTGGAAGTAGTTTATAACGTTTCGCCCCGAGCCATCGCGCAGAGAGACTACTTCCTGGCTCGGTGTGCCATCAGTGATCCCCATCCAGCGGCTGCCGTCGGTTGCGCTGATGCCGGCCGTATGGTGCGGCGGGATATTTATCGGATTCGGGTTATCGACCGAAGTGCTTGCCAGTGCGGCAAAATTAATGGTGTCGTAGCGAAAGCTGATGTCGCCCTGGCGGAAGAGAGCGGCCTGAAAAATATAGCTTTCAGTTATGCCATTGAATCGGCTTGCCCGCCAGGAAAATACTGCATGATGTCTTGTGGCAGTGCCGCCGTCAATATTGTGATAATAGAGACCGGAACTGCCTGGCACGGACCCGTTTTCCATCAGGTTACACCAGAGTGGCGCTATGAAATGGTTGGGACCCGCCCCGGTAAACACAGCCATATCGTTTAGTGGTTGCGAATCTGGCGGAAATGAGATGTAGCCATTGGTAGAAACGTTGATCGTATTGGTTGCATAGTCGAAATAAGGAAACACAAAGCCCAGGGCCCGCGATGCTGACATATCATCTATAGGGCTTGGTGGGCTCGCAATAAGCCTGCCGGCATCGTTATAAGTTATGCCTGTCGTTTCTATGCCACCGCGATGGATTCTTCTCGAAAACCATGGCGATACCGCAAACTGCGATGTTGTCATGAAACTGTTGGAAAAACCTGGCGAGTAAGCAGGAACTGAAGCATCAGGGTTGCCCCAGTAGAGCCAGTAGATTTCCTGAGCGGTGCCATCCTGATTGGCAATAAAATGAACATCAAAGCCGGTGACTGATCCGGCGACGGCTGTTTCATTATAAACGACACATGGAAGCTCGTTGCCGTATTGATCTGCAACCCTGACTTCATCATCAGCCCGGTTCTGGGCTATTTCTCCGGCTGGAATACCTGTAATAACGACTCTGCATGGAGCATTGATCTTTGCCGGCACAATATTACCCAGGGTGGGAATGTCAACACGCGAAACGTGTGAAGATATGCCTATCGGACGCCTGATACGCCAGAAATTGCCACCGTCATTGGTGAACTGCATGGCTCTGACTCCGCCGGCGGCAAGCGGTTCAGCCATTACACGGTTCTGTGAATTGTTGAAAAATGTTGAAGAGGCGTTGTCTTCATAAGAACTGTTCGGATTGATGTAAAATGGCAGTGAGCTTGAATAGGAAACCCATCTTCGGTTTGCCGGGCTGCCCCACCAGTCGGGAGCTCCAACCATCACCTGAAAATAGTATGGGCCACCGGCTGGTATTACCGCAGGGCGGGTGGCTCTTACAATCTGGCGTTGGGCATAATCTCCGCCGCCATAATTCGTACCGCCATCAGGAGTGGTTCTGATGTAAGTGTAGGTGTCGGTCCATTGGCCCGGATATGGTTGCCATGAGCCGTAATGGACGCTGTCGATGGTGCTTGTGGCCATGCCGGTATTTGTTAACCCGACAACCGGCAGAAACCTCATGACCTGCTCTGACCGTTCTGATAAAAGAGTGTCGGTGCCAATGGCGCACAGGGTGTAATAGAATTCCTGAGCGTAGCTGTAGCCAGCCGTATTGTCGTTAAAAGCCGTGGTGGCAGCGGTTACGGTGGCAATCGGGACGGTGTTGCCATAAGTGGTGCTGCGGCAGATGATGTAGTTGGCAACATAGCCTGCCGGGTTCTGGGGATGGTGACCCCATGTCAGTCGATTGTCTGCGATTCTTGAGCTGACGGTTATATTGATTGGCGGGTAAGGCTGGGCTTCAACCGGCTGAATTGCTGCAGTGGAACAGAGCAGAAGCATAATGAAGACAATAAGCTGCTGGCAGCTGGTTGTTGTCATTTTAAGGCAGTTAGAAGTCTTTCTTTCCATGTTCTCAACCTTTCCTGTTCCAGAAATAAAGCTCAGTTTCAGCTTTCAGAGGTTTGTAAATTTCGATTTCTGGGTCTGCCTGGCCATCAATGACCAGTATTTCAACCGGTTTTAATGCTTCCGGGTGGTCTTTTAAGCTGATTATGCCGGGAAAATTAACAATTATGATGTCAAAACTTTTTTGACAGGTCTGCAGCAGGCTGTTCCACTGCTGTGGCTGCAGAATAGATAATGGCAGAATCTGACTGCCGCGTGCCAGAATTCTGAGACTGGCATTACTGGTTTTCTGACAGAAGGTTTCGATTTCGAATGGTTGACTGCAGCAGTCTGAGAGACCTGGTGAGCTTCTGCAGCTTTTGATCTCATGAATATATGGTTTTGAGCTGTTGGCATCGATAATAAGAGTCTGAAACTCGGATCTGGAAAAATTTGCTGCGAGCTTCAGAGCCAGCGCCAGGCGATTGAAGCTTTCTTTTTGCGACGAAATGCCGATAACCCGGAGCATTTTACCGGTAACCAGATCCTGAAATATCTGCAGGCGGTTGGTCGCCGGGTTTATGATAACTGGAGCGTCTGGCTGTTCGCCGGGGGTAACTGTTGAATCCGGGTTTCTGATCGCTTCTGGCGTTTTTATCTGGTTTTCTCCGCCCGGAAGTTTTTGTGAGACAGCCGGAGGCTCACTGAGATGAATTCCGGCTGTGGTCTGTATTTTCTGTCTGTGAAAAACAATCCGGTAAAATTTTTCGAAAGAAAAATATCGCAGGAACAGCTTGATGGCGAGTGCAATCAAAGCCGCCAGTGATAGTAACCAGAAAAGAAAAACATACAGGCCCGAGCGCAGATAGAAAAAATGAATGAGAGATTTTAAATGGGCGGTTCTGTTGAGTCCCGAATGTTTCAGGTGGTGCTTTGCAATTTCATAAGAGCCGCGAGCAAGTTCGGTATTGAACAGTTTTTGTCGAAGGTCGGTGCTTTCATGCTGACTCAAGAACTCATTGCTGGCTTTTACGGCCTTTTCAATGCTTCCGGTTTCCCAGTAGCAGAGGGCAATGAATTCGTCGAGTTCCGGTCTGGGGCGGGAAAACTGCTTTTTAAGTTCAAGCGCCAGCGGCAGGCTGTCGGTTGCCGGCTTGAGCCCGAGAAGGCGTTGCAGCTCTAATTCTCTTGAGCCGAGAAAATCACGGCGCGGGACAAAACTGACTACCTTTTTGCCGCCAAAGATCCTCGCAGCAGCTTTGCTTCTTGCCAGTTCAGCCTTTAATGAAAGGCTGTCGGAAGCATTTCTTGTCTGTCTCAGGAGGCTCAACTCGATGTTTGAAGTTTTCGGTGGTGCCTGAGAACTTGCAGAAAGACCATCTGTTATGAATAACAGAAGAATCGACAGAAAAATCGCTTCCAACCTTTTTTCTATATAGCTTCCCTCATGTTTTGCAAATCATTATAATTCTAACAGTTATTAAAGTCTTTAAGCAATAGAAGCATTGCTGGTTACGGTTGGGATTATGAAAAAAATGAACAGAAACGGAACTGTTGTTCTTCTGCTTTTGATTCTTCTGTCGATCGGCGTCATTATTGCCAGGCAGATTGGCCCTTCTGAAGAAATGCTTAGTCGTCGCCTGGCTGAAAATGGCTTAACCACAGATATCAGCCAGATACGCGAAGCGTTCGATATGATGAAGATAGCTTCTCAGACCTGGCAACCATGGGAAGAAAATTTCGATCCTGACAGTGTCGATGCAGCGGCTTCGATTGCCAAAATTCTTGAAACCCTCAGAACTGAAGGTTTTCTTAGAAGCAGCGAGGTCTATGATTCGACAACAAAAAAGCACCTCTGGGGCACAGGTGTCGGCAAACAATATTGGCAGGCTTCAATTAATCTTGCTTCTAATTCAAGTTTTCAGATATATACGGGCGAAGCCAGAATCTGGGACTGGAATCAGACCGACACTGCCGCTGCAACCGACACCTTTTTTCTAAATGAGCAAAGCATAGATGATTACCCTTTTCAGAATAAACTTGGTGAAGCGGCCGGCAAAAGTGGTTTTTCGCTTAAGATTGTCAGGTAACTTTTCTTTAATCGAAATTGAGTGATCTGGTGACTGGCCTGCTGGGCGGCCAGGTCGGTGCGGGGGATTCTGAGGGCATAAGAATCAGGCGCAGGAGCGATCTGGCAAGTGCTTCTGTCTGCGGGCTTTCGCTCTTTCTTGGCCCGGCAATATTCAAAATGCATGGCCTGATTCTATGCAGCCAGTTAAGAACTTCTGCCAGTTCAAACCACTCGACATCATTCAGATTATTTTCGTTTATCTGCCAGGGTTGCCCGTTTATTTCGGGTGCTGCAAACGTCGAAGAATCATGGGCTTTCAGTCTTGGGGGGTGCTCGAGGAACGCTTCAGAATTAACGATGTGAAATGGCTTGCGCATTTTCTGGCAATATTCGATCGTCAGGCGGGTGCCATGTGACGGCGAACTGCCTGCAATGATCATGGTTGCGTCAGAATCTCTGACGTTTAGACGGGTGCGCTGCTGGTAAAGTTCTGAAGCCGCTTCGAGCAGTGGGTAACATGCAGCAATGGGGCCGTCTTCGGCCCGCCGACCTGCCGGACACCAACCAGAACACGGAATCTTCATGGCCAGCGCAAAATCGAGAGCAGCGCGGTCTACGCCTGTCTGCCCGCCCGAGATCAGCATTTGTATCTGATATTTTTTGCCGGTAGTCATTTGCTGATTATAAATCTTCGAGTTCATGGTTTAAACCTTCGATGCCAAAAAGCATCTGCTGCTGGTAGTAAAACATTTTTTCGGGGGCCCGGCCCTTTTCGAGTGGTGCGAGCGAGCCGCGTTCGAAAAGAGCGTCGAACAGATAAAGCCGGCTCGGGTAAAGACCGGTCATGCGCAGCCATAGATCGCGCCTGACATCGTAACCGGCATTTTCGAAGAGGTGACAGAGAAGTTCAGAGTGCCCGCCTGCGACCAGCCGGTCAAGGGTTGTACTGGCCTGCTCGACTGCAAAAGTTTCGTTCTGGCCGATAAAGCTCAATACCCAGAGATCACGGCTGCAGAGATGCCGCTGCTCTGAGTGCGAAGCCTCCGGGAAAGTCACAGCCGCATCTTGCTGATTACAGATAAAAATCTCTCTGGCCGGCAGTGGAACGACGCTGAACATTCGGCTGTCAAAAGCCGGCGAAGCGATGTTGAGTCGGCACTTATGGCAATGGCTGGTGTTCATTCAAAGGCTCCTTTCAGAGACTGCTCTGACCTGGCTGATACTGCAGGGGTTATGCATGATTGCATTCAGATACTTTGCTCGTCTGGGTTCAAGGTCGTTGAAGGTATCGAGAGGTCTCAGACCAGCTGATGAAAAAACCGGGTTGAGAAGCCAGAGACTGCGGGGCTCGTAAACTTCGAGCCAGCGCCAGAGCAGCGGTTGCAGATTTTCCCTGGCGGATTGAAAGATTGCGAGCAGCAGAGCCCTGTCGCGCCCGAGAATTGCTGATTTCAGCGAGGCAAAAACGAGTTTCTCTGCCAGTTTGTCACCGTGGTAAAGTTTCCTGACCACATAAAAGTCGAGCAGGCAGCGGCCACCCAGCTCACTGGCGCAGAAACCACTTTTGCAGCGTGTTTCAGCCTGCCGGCAGACCGGGCGGTGACAGCGTTCTTCGGCGCAACCTGTTATCGGGTTGAACGGGCACTCATTGCAGCACATCATAAATTCGCCTCCGTTTTTGCTTTCACAGGTAAATCAACTGAAAAACAAAAAAGGGAAAAAATTTTTTAAAATTCTGCAAAAAACCTTCTGGAATGCCGCAAATTCTTCTGCTATGCTCGAACAGGTGACGGTTCTGCCGGTATTCAGTTAATTCGAATCGGCGTAGACAGTCAAATGAGAGGCAAAATATGCAAAATACGGGTGTTGAAGAGGCTCTTCAGAAATTTTTGGCGCAGCCTGGCCCCGAGACGGCTTTTGGTCTGATCGTCAGCTGTCGCGGTTATCTGAACAACATTGCTGCCGGCTGGCGTGAACTGAGTCTTTCGCGCGAAGAAAAGATCAGGGAACTGGCCAGCGAAATGCTTCTGGTTCTGCTCGAAGATTTTAATGCCGGCCGGGCGCTGCACCCGCGCTCGGTTCTGGCGTTCGTTCACCAGAAACTCAAGCGGTTGACCCGGCCATATCATACGCGCGCGACTGCCTTCGGGCTTGCCGGTGATCTGCCTGAAATTGGCCGGGCCGGTTTTACGCCACTTCGGCTTGCTTTTGCCGACGAAATTTTTGCAATGGTGCGAAATTTTCTTGTGGGTTACCCTGATGCAAACACAGCTCAGCTTGCTTTTCTGTTTGTGCATGTTTTTCCTGAGGTTCCGTGGGCCAGTCGGCTGCTGGCCGATTATGAGGGTGCCGATGCGGCCCGCCGTCTGGAAGCTGATAAAAAGAGAATGGCCAGCTTTAACCAGAGTCTGCGCGTCAGATTTCGCGACCTCAAAAATGGCGACTGGCGAGAAATTAACGAATGGTCAGGCGGCGAGAGAAGCCATCTGGCATGGCGAATAATCAGCATTTCGCCAGCTGAAGTCGAGCGCGAAGTCGATGCTGATCTGCAGCGTCTGAATGCCTGGCGCGAAGATATCGACCGCCGGCAGCCGCAAACACAGCAGAATCTGCTGGCGGCTCTGCAGGTTTTCTCATCGCTGCGGCGCCAGAAATCTGTTACTGCTGATTTTGAGCCACAGATGCTGGCGGCAGAAGACGCGGCCCCCTGGGGTGACAGTCCCGACCTGCTTCTGCAGCTGATCGGGCGCCCGTGTGAAATCAGTGGTGTGGCGGCCGAAACTGAAGAATGGCCAGATTTCGATTCGGCGTCTCGTCGGGCAACAGACGTTGAAGATCCTGATTTCAACCGCCTGGCAGAGAGTATCAGCGGCTGGTTTGCCGAGATTTACCGCGCAAAGAGCAAAAATTCAGGGCAAAATCGTAATAAAATGGTAAAATACAGCTGATCAGCAAATATGGAGAAATAAATGAACCTGGCGACCGGTTGTATCGTCGAATTTTCAGCCAAGGGAAGCCGGCCGGAAACCGGTGTGATATTGAGTGCCGCCGGTGGCAGCATCAGGCTTCTGCTACTGAACGGCAAAGAAACCAATGTTCCTGATAAAAAAGTTTTGCACGTGACTGCACGTGCCGTTACCGGCGTTTCAGACCGCGAGACCTGCCGACAGAATCTTATTAAAATCGATCAACGCCGTAATGAGACTGAAGCCGGCATCGATCTCGCTGAACTGCACAGCCTGCTGGTCGAAGAAATTCGCCCCTACAGCCTCAAAGAACTTGCGGGTTTCCTGTTTGCCCCTGATGACGACGATGCCACCGCGGCCCTGCTGCGGCGTCTGAGCGAAGATCGTCTTTATTTCAAAAACAAGGCCGACACCTGGCACCCGTTATCGTCAGACGAACTCAAGGCAGCGCTTGAACAGCAGAGTCGCAAAGAGCAGGTCGAACGCGAAGAGGCCATGCTGGTCGAGCACCTTAAGAAACTTGCTGACCGAACCTCTGATGGAGATTTTCCGGCCGAACATCTCAATGATCTGAAAAATCTGGTTGCCTGTGGCGAAGAGGCGAAAATTTCAAAACGACTGGCTGCAGCGCTTGACAAGGCCGGTCTCAGTGACCCGCGTCGCCTTTTTCAAGCTCTGGTAGCGGCCGGAATTTTAGATGCTGATGAAAATCTGGCGATAATCAGATATCGCCTGCCGGTTGAATTTTCGACTGATCTGATTGCTGAGGCTGCTAATCTTTGCCAGATCGATATCAGATCGCTTAATCGTTCTGATCTGACCGGCCTGAAAACCTGGGCGATCGACACGCCCGGCTCCAAAGACCGCGACGACGCCTTCTCGTTTGTCAGGCATGCAGATGGTGGCTGCAGTCTCTGGGTTCATGTTGCCGACCCGGCCGAACTTATTCTGCCCGGCTCACCTCTCGATAAAGAGGCTGCCCGTCGTGGCAGTTCGGTATATATGCCAGATAAACGCATTCACATGCTGCCGTCCGAGATTTCTGAAAATTTTCTCAGCCTCTCTGAGGGCAACGAGCGCCTGTCATTAACCTTTAAGCTTGATTTTTCGGCGACCGGCAATCTCGATCACCTGCAGATCAGCGAGTCATTGATCAAAATCGAAAGGGCTCTCGACTACGACGCCGCCGATGAGCTTCTCGCCTCTGAGCCCTGGCTTGCCGAAGCGGTGAAGTTTGCCGAAGCGCTTAAAAAGCAGCGCGAGGCCAATGGCGCTATGATGTTTCCGCGCCAGCCAGAGCTCAGCGTCAAGGTTGTCGATGGCGAAATCATCGTCGAAAGGCGTAACCGCGACGATATGACCCAGGGTATGATTGCCGAATTCATGATCTGGGCCAACCATGCCGCTGCCGAGTGGTGCCGCAAGCACGCAGTGCCCTGCCTCTACCGCGTTCAGGAAGGCGAACCGGTTGACATGCCGACAACAGAAGAATTCGACCCGGTGGCTTTCTTTTCGGTGCTGAGAACGCTGCGCAAAACGGTCGTTAACAGTGTGCCGGGGCGACACAGTTCGCTTGGCCTGTCTTCTTACACTCAGATCACTTCGCCGCTGCGGCGCTATTCTGACCTGCTTCTGCATCGCCAGATCAAGGCCGCCATCAGCGGCAGACCGCCGGTCTACAGCCAGAGTGAACTTGATCAGACCATGATGATTGCTGACACGGCCGTCAGTCGTGCTGACGAAATCATGCGCGACCGCGAGCGCTACTTCCTGCTCAAATATCTCAAACAGCAGCAGAAATCGGCTGAGTTGCTTTATGACGGCGTTGTGGTCGACACCAGCATGACTGAAGTCACATTTTATGTCGATTTTCTCTGCTCTTTCAGGCATTGCCGTCGCCCGAATTTCGACGTGACACCTGGTCAGAAGGTCATTGTGAAGGTCAATCAGATCGACCTCTTCGATGGCATAATCAGATTCGATCTCAGGCAGCCTTAATTTTCCTTGAGCATTCTGGCGCTGTTGAGAACCACGAACACAGGCCCGAGATTATGGGCAACTGCTCCGACAACCGGGCTGATCAACCCGATCGAGGCGAGAACCATCATCAGCAGACTGAAGCCGGTGCCAATGAGAATGTTCTGATTGATTATGCTGCGCGTTTTTTCAGAGAGGGTAAACATGCGCGCCAGATTCAGCAGATTGTCGGTATTGAGGGTAATGTCTGAGTTCTGAATCGCGATATCTGCGCCACCACGGGCCATCGCAATGCCGACATCACTGGCTTTCAGTGCCAGGGCGTCGTTGATGCCGTCGCCGACGAACATTACTCTTTCACCAGCAGCTTTGCGGTTATTGACGTAGTTGAGCTTATCCTGTGGCAGACACTCACAAACCGTTTCGTCGACGCCAAGAGCTTTGCCGATGGCATTGCCGATCTGGCTTCGGTCGCCGGTCAGCAGTATAACGTTTTTAACGCCCAGGCCGCGCAGCTGATCGATTGCCTGCCGCATTTCCGGTCGCGGCCGGTCAGAAAAGATTACCTGCCCAAGAAAAGCCTTATCAGAAGCGATCCAGACTGATATGCCACTTTCGTCGGCCAGATCTGCCGGTATGGTGATGCCAGCTTCTTCTGCTATCCAGACTGGTTTGCCAAGATAGAATCTTTTGCCGTCAATTTCAGCAGATACCCCGCGACCATGCAGTTCTTTCTGAACCGCCGGCATCGGAAACTTGACGCCGTGCGCGTGAGCATAGGCTATCAGGGCGGCCGAGACCGGGTGAATCGAGCCGCTGGCACACATGGCTGCGTATTTCAGCATTTCCTGATTATCACTGCCGGGCTGCGCTAAAATCTTTTCGACTTCAAGTTTTCCGAGTGTGACAGTGCCGGTTTTGTCGAAAATTACTGTATTGATTTCGGCCAGTAATTCGAGAAAAGCGGTGTTTTTGATCATGATGCCGTGGCGGGCGGCACTCACCAGTGCCGCAATCATGGCGCTCGGGCTGGCAAGTATCAGAGCGCACGGGCAGCTGATCACCAGGATGGCCACTGCCCGGCTGATATCGGTTGTCAAGAAGAGGGTAAGAGCCGCAACCATAATGACGAACGGAAAATAAAGCCCGAGATATTTTTCGATAATTTTGACAATCGGCGCTTTTGATGCCTCAGCCTCTTTAAGCAGATGCAGAATCTTGTTAAACAGGGTGTCTGAGGCTGCTTTGGTAACTTTTATGCAGATTTTGCCGCTGAGATTGATGGTGCCGGCAAACACTCCAATGCCGGCAAAGGCTTCGACCGGCACCGATTCACCGGTTATCGGGGCCTGGTTGATCATGGTTTCACCTTCGCTGATCACGCCATCGGCAGCGATGGTCTCGCCGGGGTAACAGACGATCAGGTCGTCTGGCTTGAGTTCGCCCGGTTCAACCAGGTTTTCGCGTCCGTCAACCATCAGCCGTGCCTGGCGCGAGTGAAGACGGCGCATCGATTCGATCGCTTCTTCGATACCCATTATGCTCTTTTCTTCGAGCAGATGGCCGAAAACCATGATAATCGGAATAATCGTGGCGACCGCGAACTCGCCTTCGCTCATTGCTGCAAGAATCGCCAGACTTACCAGCTGTTCGGTCATGAAACAGGGCTCGCGGGTGAAAAGGCCTTTGAAGCCATTGATGAAGACGGGCAGGGAAACGGTCAGCGCGGCAATTGCAACGATCAGCTGGGCTGTCTGCTTCTGTTCCGGCAGCAGCATTTCAAGAGCGATGCCGGTAATCAGAAAGACTGCTGCAAAAATTGAGTTGGCAAGTTTAAGCTTGAGAATACTGTTCAGGCCAACTGAGTGTTGCCCGGTCGAAGAAGTTTGCCGGTCGTTTATCATTTAATCTTCTTCTTCCTCGTCTGAAAGCTCATCGTAAGCCGGGTTAACGTTGGTCGGAACCGGAAGCGAAGAGCCGGTGCTGGTGTCGAACATCAGTCTTACGCCTGCAGCAGCGGCTTCACCACCCGGAACAACGACCATGCGCCGCATTTTCTCGATTACCAGTTTCTGAACTTTAGCGGTCATTTCGAGTTTTACTTCTTCAGGGTTGTTCTGCCAGGCAGTCAGCAGCTGGTTGAATCTGCCGGCATTGGCAGTTGCCTCGGCAACAACGGTCTGTTGGTAGGAGCGGGCTTTGTTAACCATTTCACCGGCGTTACCGCGGGCCTTGGGCAGTTTTTCTTCGCTGAGGCTGCGGGCATCGTTGATAAAATTGTGGCGGTTGATGAAAGCCGAGTTGACTTCTTCGAAGTCTCTTTTGAGGTAGGTGGGCGGCGCGATTTCTTCAATTTCGAGCGAAACCAGCGACAGACCGGTCTGAATTCTGTCGAGCTGCTTCTGAACCCGCTCTTTAACCTGAGTTGACAATTCTTTTTTACTTTCTGAGAGCAGTCCGTCAATCGGAAATCCGGCCGCGACCCGTGTCATTTCGGCGACTGTGAGATCATGCACGAGTGAGCTGAAGGTGTTGTACGACGCTGAAAAGCCGAAGATCGCCTTGATCGGGTCGCTGATCTGATATTTAACCAGTATGCTGGCCTGAAAAATATTGGCATCGCCACTGACGCAGTAGCCCTCATTTAGAGGGTTAATTGTGCGGTAATCAGCTTCGTCTTTTTTTTCGACGGCGGCCAGCTCTCTGATTTTAACCTGTTGAATCTGCTTGACCGGAATGCGCAGCACTTCGTCGAAAGGCTTAGGCAGAGCGAGAACCCAACCGGGGTTGAGAATCTGGTCGACCGGTGTGCTGCCATGCAGTCTGCCCATTCTGAGAATCAGACCGATTTCGTCGGGTCTGATCAGCGTCAGCCCTGAGAAGCAGTAGCCGGCAAAAACCAGCGCCATGACGAGCTTCAGCAAAGTCATGAAGTCACCGATGGTTTTTATCAGCGGGCTGATTGTCCGGGTTTTATCATTGGCCATCGTTAAGATTTCCGTTCAGGGCATCGAAGGGGGCCTGGTCGCTGCGCAGAATGAATACCGCGTTCTCATTGACCATCTTTTCGAGCGCCTCAAGTGAGCGGCTGAACTTGTAGAATTCTCGCCCTTTTTTGTGAGCTTCGGCATAAATCTCGGCGGCTTCGCGGTCGGCCTTGCCTTTGATTTCGGCCGAGGTTTTTATTGCTTCGGCGTTTATACGGGCAATTTCGAGGTCGGTTTCAGAAAGAATGATTGCCGCTTCCATGCGGCCTTCGGCGCGGTATTTGGCGGCATACTGGCCTCTTTCGGCGCGCATCTGGCTGAAAATCGCCTTTATATTGTTTTCGGGGTAAGCGAGCCGCTTGACGCCGAGGCTGACGATTTCGACGCCAAAGCTTTCGCGGGCCTTTTCCCTGACTGATTCGAGAATTTTCTCTTCGATTTCGGCAAGTTTAAGCTGGGCCGGGTCGGTAGATACAAGATTGGCGAGGTCATAATTGCCGAGAACGTTGTTTTTTGAGCTTGATACGAGGCCTTCGATTTTGTCTTCTGCATTGGTCATGGTTCCAACTGACTGCAGAAAAGTGAGAGGCTGCTGAATGCGCCAGACGATGTAGGTGAGCAGAATTATGGCCTTTTTATCGTGTGTCAGGGTCTGGGTAAAGCGGGTGTTGTAAATGCGGTTGCGGCAGTCGAAAAGATAGAAGTTGTCGACCGGCCATGGCCATTTAAGGTGGGCGCCCGGGGTTTCGATGATGCGGTCAGGTTTGCCGAGATGGGCAACCACGGCTTTGAAACCCTCTGGAAGCGGCAGAATGAAGGCCTTGTATGATACAAGACCCAGAAGCAGTATGGCTAGAATAAGCCTCAGCCAGAATTGCATATAATCACCTTCTTTACCATGTTTGCAGATTCAGATACAGCTTGTCGCTGCTGCGCATGAGAGTTTTGTCGACAACATAAAACGGTTTGCCGCTCAGAAGCTGCTGCAGGCGGTCGAGACGCAGTCTGAATTTTTCGAGATCGGGTTCGGCCTCGAAAGCGACGGAACGGCTGGAAAATGAAGAGGCATCACCAATTGCTTTGGCAACGGTATTGGCAGCGTAACTGCGGGCTTCGAATTCTTTGCTGTGGGCATTGGCTTTGCTCATGAACATTTTATGAGTGTTTTCGGTATTCGCTTTCAACACGTAGGTTAACTTGTCTGTCTGAGCACTGATAACGTCTTCATAAGCTTCTGCAACTTCGATTGGCGGGTGCATGGCGAGAAAGACCACTTCGACAATGGCTGCTCCAAGCCCGGCTTTGTCAAGCTCGGCTTGAATGTTGTTGCGCAGCTGATCAGCGAGAATTCTGCGGTCGCGGGTGATGATCTCGTCGAACCCGGACGCGACGGTCTCGCGGGTCAGATAGCGGTAGGCGGTGGCGCTGATGAAGTCTTCAGGGTTCTGCATGCTGGTGACGTATCTGAACAGATCTTCAACCCGAAAAAGAATCTGGCAGTCGATCGCAATTATTTCGACACCATTGCCGACGATCAGGTGAAAATAGTTCGTTGCATGCGACTTAGTCCAGATGATGTTTCTTTGCTTCGGGTCGGGTTCGAAGCCGATGTTGAGGGTGCGAATCTGGTGCGGCCGGTGCAGCTCAACGGTAGCGAATGGCCATGGCAGCTTGAAATGCAGGCCGGGCATGGCGGCGCTGCTGCCGGCTATTCTGCCGAAGTGCCTGAAAATTGCCTGCTGGTCAGCCGGAACTATGACTATGGCCGAAGTGAGCCACACGGCAAGAAAAGCGGTTATGAGAACCGGTTCGAGAATGCGCAGGCCGAAGGCGACGATTTCAGACCGCGATACATCGATTCCCGAGATGGTTTCTATGCTGCGTATCAGGCTCTTTTTAACGGTGTCTTCGGCGGCAAGGAAGCTGATGAAAAATGGAACCGGCATTGCGGTCTGGTCGCTGCCGGAGAGTGCCAGACGCAGACTGCGGATGGCGGCAGTCAAGATCTCGGCGCTCAGCAGTGCTGTGCCGATAAATACCGAAAAAAAGCCATAATCCACATAAGTATTGAAGACGTCGCTTTCTGCTTCTGGCAGATATGACGTCAGCAGAAAAACTGCAAAAATCAGTGACTGATAACCGCTTAAATAACCAAGTCCGCGGTACCAGCGCGTTGATAAGTCCGGCTTTTCATGCGTCTGCAGAGTTCTGACCGCAAAAACCGCATAAAAAACCAGCAACAGATGGGCTGCCAGATAAAAAAAGCGAAAATTGAAAGAATCGTAAACCGTCAGGTTGAACCCAAGCGAAAGCCAGTAAATCTGATACAGCAGAAAGCTGCACAGGCCTGCAACTGCCAGGGCGCCGGTAACGCGCAAAATTTTGCCGGCCCGAATGCGGCTGAAACCGCGCTGCATAAGGCGATTCTGCAGCCAGCAGTCTTCGCCGGCAAGCTGCCGGCAGAGATTGTTGAAATATTGGCTGCCCACCAGCAGGGCCAGATAAAATAAGGTGCCGGCCAGCTTGTCAAGACCGGCATAAATTCCGGCCAGGGCCGAAAATAGAATGACACCGGTTGTGATATCGAGCAGGCTCATGCTGCGAGTCTATCACACAATCGGTTCGACACCAATAACTATTGCTTAAAGGCCGGTTGACTGGGGGAGTTTGAGCATTTCTTCGTGAACTTTGCGCTTTACGTCGTCGGGCAGGCGCGCTTCGTATTCAGAAATGATTTCGATGCCGTCGTGGTGAAGCTTTTCGGCTTCGGCAAACATCGATTTGATTTTTCCGAGTGTGGCGGTCAGTTCATTGCTGAGATTAGTTTCAATATCTTTCCATTTGGCATTGAGTGCATGATTCAACTTCTGATTGTGGTCGAGAAGTTTCATGATCAGATGCTGCGGGCTGCCCTGCGATGCACCTTCGTATTTGGCAAACTTGATTTCGAGCTCCTTTTTCCAGCTCTGCAGGGCATCGAGTTCATTTACCAGATCCTGAATCTCTTTGTCTTTGTCGTCGAGTTTGCGCAGATAATGCTCTTCGAGTCGTTTGGTCTGCTTGAAACTGTCTTCGGAAAGGGTGGCTCTGACCGATTCATACTCGTGTTTATTCGAAGCGATCAGCTGTTCGTATTTTTCTTTGATCAGCGCGATTTCGCGATTTTTGAAGAAAATTACGAACTTGCCGCCAATGGCGAACAGGGCGGTGATGATAAGAATCAGACCGATCATCTGCAGGGGTTCCATGGTTATTGCTCCGTTTTAATGCCGTTAATTTAAAGGTGTGTGTCTCAGGTGAACTGAATGTCGCCGCTGACTGATTCGGCCTTGAATTCAGCGCCGCTGCTGCCTGATTTCAGGGTGGTGCCCTGATTGTTCAGCGGGGTGGCGTCGCCTTTCCAGTCTAATACGACGTCGCCACTGCGGGTAGTGGCTTCGACGACTTTCCAGGGGCCGCTCATTTTTTCGACGATGATGTCGCCAGAGGTGGTGACGAGTTTTACATTCGTGCTCTCAGAAATACTGCCTTCGGTCAGCATGATATCGCCAGAAACCGAGTTGATTCTGAGCTCTTCGATGCGTGAGTCGCGCACGAGAAAATCACCTGAGGTCGATTTTATTTCCATCGCGATTTCGCCGCCTTCAATCTGAACCGCGCCACTGACGGTTTCGATACGAGACTGCTTGAGATTGGCTCCCTGAACGCGAATGTTGCCGCTGACGGTGTTGAGATCACCGATCTTGAAATTACCACGAATTCTGACAGCACCCGAAACTGTTTTGCAGCTGATATGCATGTCTGGCGGCAGGGTGACTTCCATGTCGATGGCAGCTTTTACCGGCTGGGCGCGATCGAAACCGATGATGAGCTTATAACCGTCAACTTCGATGCCGTAGCGTGAGAACCACTGGGCCGGCTGATATTCACCGAGGGTAGCCTTGCTGACCTGGCCGTTGACATGCATTTTAAATTCGCTGCCTTCGTGAATGCGGATTTCGCCAAACACATTTTCAATTATAAAAGTATCGCAGCCCTGGGCGCCTTCTGGCGGGGTAACGACAAAATCAACCGGAACCCCGTCTGCGGGCTCGCCTTTGACATTGCCCAGTTCGTTGGCCATGCTGCCGACGACATCCTGCATCCAGTTGCCGAATTCTTTCATTTTATCTTTGAATTCACGCCGGCGGGGCTCTGCTTTCTTGATGGCCTGCTGTACTGTCTGCTGAACTGTTTGAGCCAGATTGCGCAGGTCAAAGCCGAGTTTGGTGGCGTTTAAAAATGGGTTGAATGGGTCGTCGTCGCGCTCGCGGCCCCGTTCATAGTTTTCTTCGTTTCTCGAATTCTGCTCATTTTCGCGATTCTGCTGGCGGCTTTCGCCTCTTGGCTCTTCGCGGGGAGCTTCTTTTTCGTTTATTGCTGCAAGCAGCTTTTCGGATTCTTCAACCGTGATTTTGCCTTCTGCGAGCATATTCAAAATCATTTTTCTGGCGTCAGACATATTTTCCTCCATGTGCTTACAGTTTCTCTTCAACAAGCTGAATAATGATATACCGGCCACCTCACAAACTGCAAGTATGGCCCTGTGTTATAATCAGGCATGCGTAAAGTCGAAGTTATGCGTTCAAGGTTTTTCCCGGGTTTTTTTCTTACTTTTTATCTTGCGGTTTTTCTAAGCTTTCCCTGTTTCGGGCAATTTGTTTGCCAGACTGACGGAGCAGGCGCCCCGGGCATTTCTGCTGAAAAAAACTTGCAGGTAATTGACCAGGCTTTTCTTGCCCGGCTTGAAGCGCTGCCAGATGTTGAAAGGGCCGTATTTGTAGACTTTGCCGATCAGCAGCAGATCTTTTATCTGCGCTTTTCAAAGCAGAAGTGGAAGCTTCGCGGCCAGCTCGACCAGGCAGAAGAAACATGCCTGCCCATGTCGGTCTGGCAAAGCCGGCGAAGCATTTTTTCCCCTGAAAAAGCAGATGGCATGCCTCTTTATCAGAGGGGAGTCTGTATCAGCGGCAATCTGATGCCTGACGACTGCAAAGTTTCTTTTATTTATGTGCCGCATGCCTTTGCTGCTCAGCCGCCAGCAGCATTTATCTGCGACCGTGGTTATCTCGAAGTTTCGTGGTCATCCGAAAATCGGCCTGACGGTGCCGTGATCGACAAATTTTTGCAACTTTTTACCGGCAATAAGGCCAGATTGAGTGAAAAGGCCGATTATCAGCGGCTGTATCAGTTTCGTGATAATTTTGATGGCCATGTAAATACAATGATTGAGCCGGTTTCCCGTGATGTTTTATTCATGCCCCTGCACAAGGCTACGCTGAACAAGGGAGTCGACGACATTACTCTCAAAGCAGAAAAGGATTGCCGGATGGTGCTTGAACTCATCGCTGGTGAAAGGTTTCTGCTGTCGCAGGATATGCGCTGCAAGCTTGGTATGGTGCCTTCGCAGGTTTCGATAAAGTTTTCAGAGATTGAAAATACTGATATCGGCAGTGGTCAGAATCAGCTGATTTTTCTCTCGTCAGGCCCGGGAATCAACTACTTCGATAACCCGTGGCAAAGTCGGAGAAAGAATGTTCCCTGTCCGCGTCTGTTGTTTCATCGAAGTCTCTATGATCATCGCTGCCTGCAGGTTTTTCCGACCTACAGCATTGCGCCAGAAGCAAAAGGGTATGGGCGTCTTGCTGCAATCAATCTGTTTCAGGATTCAGATATCGGAAGCGGATCTTCAGATAAAAAGAGTCTGATCTGGTGGTGTTCGCAGTCTTTTCGCAAGCATTATCTGCGTGAAATTGAAAACGCTGTTTGCCGTTATGGTCTGACTAATGATGATACAGAACTTGCACCAGGCATGGATTTTCGTGGTATGAAATTTGCCGGCAATATTATTAATAACGAACTGCGGTTTTTTCAGGCGCTGCCGGTTCGTGATCTGTTGAAAGCGGTAATAGTTCCTGCCGGCTGGCGGGAGCGTTACGAAAACCTTTATCGGGAAATACTGAGTGGCTCTTCATTACACTGGGAATTCAATTGTGCAGTTCACTACCGCCAGCTTTTTATTGAATCACCGATATCTACAGATAAGGGGTTTCGCAGCACCTGGCTGATGCTCGTTCTGCGCGAATCGCATCCGGTGCTCTACCGGCTTTTGCGTCATGCCGCTTCAGAAAAGAAGAACCGGGCTTTTCTCTTTATTGGTGACCGAGTGTCAGAAATGGTTTCCGAGGCTGGCCGGGACTTTTTCATAACGACGTATCTCTGTCATTTTCGCAATCTTGAAGCATGGCACGAGCAGGCATGGCTCGATTATCTGGCTGCATATCGAAATTCGAAAACCGATTGCCTGGCAAGGTTCAAGCATTTTCAGATGGTCGATGCTGAATTCAGGCGGCTGATTGATTTTTGAAGCCCGCTGTTCAGCTGCTTCTGGCATCGATGTCTGCAGATTCGGGTGCGACAGTGATTCCGCACTCTTTCTGCAGGCGTTGGCTGACGCAGTTAATTGCCGCTTCAGAAGCATCACATGCCAGCCAGCGGCGCCCGAGCTGCTGGGCGGCGACCGCGGTTGTGCCACTGCCGCAGCAGAAATCGCCGACCAGATCGCCGGGGTCACTGAGGGCACAGATCAGTCTATGTAGCAGTGCAAGCGGTTTCTGTGTCGGGTAGCCGACCCTTTCGCGCGCCATCGGGTTGATGATCGGAATATCCCAGACGTCGTCAACTGGCGTTCCCCTCGGGTTCGGCATATATTTGCGGCCACTCGCCGCCACAATACCGCCTTTGGCATAGCCAGAAGTCGGTTTATAGGGCACTCTGACCGCGTCAAGGTTAAAAACCGGTGTTTTGCCGCGGCTGTACCATAGCAGAGTGTCGTGCTTACATGAGAATCGGCTTTTTGAACGACCGCCGCCTGTATAATGCCAGATAATCTCGTTAATAAAGCCTCGGCGGCCGAAAATGCCGTCGAGCATTACCCGGGCATAGTGGGCTGCCCGGTAATCGAGGTGCAATACCAGACTGCCGTCGGCACAGAGAAGCGGAAAAATTACCTGCAGTCGCTGCTGCAGCCAGGGCAGGTAGCTGTCGAGTTCGCCGGCCCAGCGGTCGTCGTAAGCCATGCCTTCGCCGGTTCCGATCTGTTCCCGCCCCGTTAAAAACGGCGGGTCGAGATAGATCAGTCTGAAGCTTCCCGGCGTAAGCAAAGAGGCGACATGCAGCATGTCGCCTCTGATGATCCGGCCGTTATTTTCAGCGGCAGTTTCCAAGCTTTTTCGCCAGATAATCCTGCAGGGCGTCGATTTTAACGCGTTCCTGCGCCATGGTATCGCGGTCGCGTACGGTAACTGACTGATCTTCGAGAGTGTCGAAGTCGACCGTAACGCAGAACGGCGTGCCGATTTCGTCCTGACGGCGGTAGAGCTTGCCGATGCCGGCTGTATCGTCATAAACGGTGCGCCAGCCGCTTTTCTTCATCAGGGTGTTCTTGATCTGCATAGCGGTGTTGCGGATACCGTCGTGATTTTTCTTCAGCGGCAGAACGGCAACCTTGATCGGGGCCAGTTCGGGGTGCAGTCTGAGAACGATGCGCTGGCCGTCATTGACGGTTTCTTCAAAATACGAATCCATCAGAAATGCCAGGGTGGCGCGGTCGACGCCGGCTGAGGGCTCGACGACGTAGGGCAGAATGTGCTGATTGGTTTCGTGATCGAAGTAGGTCAGTTTGTTGACGGCATGCGTGTTCGGTATTTCGCGGCCATCGGCGAGCACCAGTTTGCCGCCTTTGGTGTGGCAGGTGAGGTCGAAATCGGTGCGGTTGGCAATGCCTTCGACTTCGTCGAACTGCTTGTTCTCGTCTTCTCTTTCAGGGAAAAAGCGATAGAGCAGATCGACGGTCGCTTTGGCGTAGTGGGCAAGCTCTTCTGGTTTCTGTTCGTATTTGCGCAGATTTTCCGGTTTGATGCCGAGTTCAACATACCAGTTGAAGCGGTCTTCGACCCATTTGCTGTGCCATTCATCGTCGGTGCCGGGTTTTACGAAAAATTCGATTTCCATCTGTTCGAATTCACGGACCCTGAAGATGAAATTGCGCGGGGTGATTTCGTTGCGGTATGACTTGCCGATCTGAGCGATACCGAACGGCAGTTTGCGGTTGGTTGAATCGAGCACGTTCTTGAAATTGATGAAAATGCCCTGTGCTGTTTCGGGGCGCAGATAGGCGATGTTGTTTTCTTCGGCAACCGGGCCGACAGTGGTTTTGAACATCAGATTGAACGGGCGTGGTTCAGTAAGGTCGTGTTTGTCGCCTTCGGCGCACTTTTCGTTATGGTCGACCTGATCGGCTCTGAATCTCTTTTTGCACTTGCGGCAGTCAACCATCGGGTCAGAGAAGGTTTCTTCGTGACCTGAATATTTGAGAACCAGACGATTCATCAGAATGGCGCAATCGAGACCTTCCATGTCGTCGCGTTCATAGACGACGCGGCGCCACCAGGCTTTTTTAACATTATTCTTCAGCTCGACGCCGAGGGGGCCGTAGTCCCAGGTGCCCTGCAGACCACCGTACTGGTCGCTTCCCTGAAAGATGAATCCGCGGCGCTTGCACAAAGAAATGATTTTATCGAGATCTACCATCTGTTTCTCCCGTCGACGACAAAATTTAAGAATTGGCGAAACTGTTTGAGAGGCAATTATAAGCGTCCGCCCGCGAAAAATCAACATGCGCAACTGTCTGCCAAGCACCTGTGTTTAAATCTGTCGGCTTAACGATACAACCTGTAATCGAAGTGATATAATCTGGCATTATGAAGCAAACAAGCAATAAACCGGTTGTCTGTATTTTTTGTTCCTCAAGCGCCGATGTCTCTGAAAAGATCAAAAGCGGTGCGGCTGAATTCGCCCGCCTGCTTGCCGAAAACCATTTTTCGGTGCTTTATGGCGGCACTACCTGCGGGCTGATGAAAATCGTTGCTGATTCGCACAAAAATGCCGGTGGCCGGCTGATTGGCGTTGTTCCGCAATATATGATCGACAGGGGAATCCAGCACCCCGATCTCGACGAAATGCAGGCCGTCGAAGACCTCAGGCCGCGCAAGCAGGCAATGCTCGACAGATCTGATTACATTGTTGCTCTACCGGGCGGCATCGGAACTTATGACGAATTTTTTGATCTGCTGACGATGAAGCAGCTGGCCCGCCACGACCGGCCGATGTTTCTGCTGAACATCGACAATTTTTTCGGGCCGCTTCTGGCATTGTTTCAGCACGGCATTGCTCAGAAAACCATTCGTGCCGAGCATCTGAACCTGTTTCAGATTGCAGATACCCCCGAACAGCTGATGAAGATGATTGGTGGTCACCATTCAATGCAGGTCTGTAATTAATTTCAGACTGTTTTTGCTTCTCAGCCGGGGACTGCAAAGACAATAATTTTTTGCAGTTCCTGCAAAGCCGAATAACAGACGGTCAGGGCAGTGAAACCAGCTGGCTGGCGTCGAGATCAGAAAGTCTGGCCGGCGCATAACCTCTGGCGGTCACATGCTGCAGAATGCGGTCGAGTGCTTTTGCGCCGTTTTTGCTGCCGAGATGCATCAGAATTACCGAGTTGCGCCGCAGTTTGTTTTTTACCCGGCTGATAATGGTTTCTACCGGGTCTTCGCGCCAGTCGATCGTGTCGATGTGCCAGTAAACCGGGTGATAACCAAGGTTTTCGACGATCTGTTCGACGCGCTTGTTCTGGTGCCCGTAAGGGAACCGGAAAAATGGCGCACCGCGCCGGCTCAGAACCTTTTCGAAGGCCTGTTCGGCCGCTTCGATTTCGGTCGCAATTTTTTCGGCGCTGAAATTTTTCATGTCGGGGTGATTCATGCTGTGGTTGCCGATTTCGTGGCCCTCTGCAAGCAGCTGCCGACATTTGTCGGGGTAATTGAGGGCAAATTTGCCGGTAAGAAAAAAAGTCGATTTAACCCCGAATCGGCGAAGTGAGTTGAGTATCGAATCGAACCCGGCGTCAGTAGCGCCGCCGTCGAAAGTGAGAAATACCTGTCCGCCGCTGTCAGACGGCAGACGCAGGGGCTCTTCGTCGACCTGCGGCTTCGTTTTCTGGCTGATTTTGCTGCTTGTAACCGCAGATTTTGCCGTTTCAGGCCGGCTGGCAACGACTGTTTCCCGGGGCTTCGCTTTTTCGGGTCCGGGCAGTTCGGCGGGCTCGGGGCCGGCAACCGGCTTTTTGACTGTGGCGGTTTCTGTTCTGCTTCTCTGGTCGCGACTGGCTTCGCCAGCCCTGATTCTTTGCAGCAGACTCGCCGCTTCGGCAAACTGCGGATTCAGGCGCAGTGCTTCGCCGAGAGCCCAGCAGGCCTCTTCCGGCTGATTGTGGTCGCGATAGAGAAGCGCGAGGTTGTAATAAGTCCAGTAGACTGGTTGCAGCTGCAGAGCGGCGGCATACCAGGCGAAGGCATGCCGGTCCTGGCCAAGGCGCTTCAGCGCGCTGCCGATGTTGTTGTAGAGATGAACATTGCTGCGATCGTAGTCGAGGGCGCGGCGCCAGACGCCGATGGCCCCCATCAGGTCTCCGCTGTTGGCGAGCTCGATGCCATAAGAGTTCAAGACATTCGGGTCGGCCGGGCTGGCGGCTGCGAGCTGAGCGAGCCTCGATTGAGCGCCAAGCAGGGTTGCGACCAAAAGAAAAAGCATTACCAGCAGCGCCGGTAATGCTCGTTTCAATAATTGCAAAGCAGGGTCAGGCTTACTTTCTGCCGATTCTCGCTTCGCCTTTTTTGCGCAGGCGAATTGCATCGGGAGTGACTTCGACCCATTCATCATCGGCTACGTATTCAAGAGCCTGATCGAGGGTCATGCGGCGGGGTGAGGGCAGTTTTTCAAGTTCTTCAGAGGTCGCCGAGCGGTGGTTGGTAACATGGCGCTTTTTAACTATGTTAACCTTGAGATCGCCGCTGAGCGGGCGTTCGCCGACTACCAGGCCTTCGTAAATTTCTTCGCCGGGGCCGTAGAACATGGTTCCGCGTTCGGAAAGGTTCTTGATGGCATAGCCGGTGGCAACACCGGGGTCGGTGGCGACCATGACACCGTTGCGGCTTTCGGGAATATCGCCGCGATAGGGCTCATATGCTCTGAAGCACTGATTCATGATGCCGGTGCCGTTGGTCATGGTGAGAAACATTGATCTGAAGCCAAGCAGGCCACGTGCCGGCACCGAGAAGATCAGGCGCAGATAATTGTCGAGCAGGCGCTTTGAAGATTCAAGCATGGCGCGGCGTGGCCCGAGTACTTCCATGACGATGCCCATATAATTGTCAGGAATATCGATAGCGAGCTCTTCGACAGGCTCGAGCATCTGACCGCTTTCGTCGCGTTTCATGATGGCGGCCGGTTTGCTTACCTGCAGTTCGTAACCTTCACGGCGCATGGTTTCGATAAGAATGCCGAGATGCAGTTCGCCACGGCCTGAAACGAGAAAGGTATCACGTTCTTCGGTCGCATCTTCAACGCGCATCGCAACGTTGGTTTCGAGTTCGCGGTCGAGTCTGGCGCGAATCTGGCGCGAAGTGAGAAACTTGCCGGAACGACCGGAAAATGGGCTGGTGTTGGCGGCAAATGCCATCGAGATAACTGGCTGGTCGACCGAAACTACTGGTTCTGGTTCACAAAGCTCGGTGCAGACTGTGTCGCCGATTGAAAGAGTGTCGATACCGCATATTGCGACGATATCGCCGGCGCCGGCTTCTTCGACTTCAACGCGCTGAATACCTCTGTATGAATAGAGGCGCATGATTTTGTGCTTTTCGGCCACTTCACCCGGGTGCATGCGATAGACATCGGATTTGCCGTTCAACACGCCGCCAATAATTCTGCCAATGCCGATTCTGCCGACGTAGTCATTGTAATCGAGGCTGGTGATCATCATTTTGCCGGGCACGTCAAGATCGCCTGCCGGCGGTGGCACCTGTTTGATCATTTCTTCGAGCAGCGGTCTGATGTCGTTTCTCGGGTCATCCATGTTGCGAACAGCATAGCCGGCGCGACCGGATGCATAAAGAACCGGGTAGTTGAGCATGCTTTCTTCAACGCCGACATCGATGAACAGATCGAGAATTTCATCTTCAACTGCTTCGACGCGGGCGTCTGGTCGGTCAATCTTGTTGATGACGACGACCGGTCTCAAGCCAGCTGCCAGAGCTTTTTTCAAAACAAAGCGGGTCTGCGGCATCGGGCCTTCGAAAGAGTCGACAAGCAGCAGGCAGCCATTTGCCATACGCAGAACGCGTTCAACTTCGCCGCCGAAGTCGACGTGGCCTGGAGTATCGACGAGGTTGATGCGGTAGCCGTTGAATTCAAGCGACAGATTCTTTGACAGAATGGTGATACCGCGCTCTCTTTCAATAGCGTTATTGTCCATGAAACATTCTTCAACGCGCTGGTTATCGCGGAAAAGACCGGACTGTTTGATCAGGGCGTCGACCAGGGTCGTTTTTCCGTGGTCAACATGGGCGATAATCGCGACGTTGCGAATCATTTCTGGGCTGGTGATGTGTCTGTGAGCTTTCACTTGGCGGTACTCCGGCAAAAAATAGGGTCATGCTGAAATGCAGGCCAACAGTGTACATTAAGCACTCTCTGCATGCAAGACAAATTTTACCTGTCCACGGTCAAAACTCGATGCTATTGGCTGGATATATGCAGAAACAAAGCAGCCCGGGCGGAATGCGCCGGGCTGCTTTTGTTAAAATTGCCTGGTTTCAGGTTTAATATTCCCTGGGCTTGTATTGTTCGAAGGCCTTTTTGTCAAAGGCGCGGCGGTAGGCTTCCTGGGGGCTGATCTTGCGCTGCTTGACCAGGTCCATGAGTGCCTGGTCCATGGTCTGCATACCGGCCTGCTTGCTGGTCTGCATAATCGAGGGCAGCTGGAAAGTTTTGTTGTCGCGAATCAGGTTGGCGACGGCCGGAGTGTTGATGAGAATTTCGAGGGCGACTTCGCGGCTCATGCCGTCGATGGTCGGAATCAGCTGCTGGGCGATAATCCCCTGCAGGGCGTCGGCAAGCTGGGTTCTGATCTGGTCCTGCTGGTGAGCCGGAAAAACGTCGACGATACGGTCGACCGACTGGGCGGCTGACGGGGTATGCAGAGTGGCAAAGACAAGGTGACCGGTTTCGGCGGCGGTTACGGCCAGCGAGATGGTTTCGTAATCGCGCATTTCGCCGACGAGGATGATGTCAGGATCTTCGCGCAGTGCCGACCTTAGTGCAGCCGAGAACGATTTGGTGTTGGGGCCGATTTCGCGCTGGTTTACCAGGCAGGCCTTGTGCTGGTGCACGAATTCGATCGGGTCTTCGATGGTGAGAATGTGATCCTGGCGCTCGTTGTTGACCTGGTCGACCATCGCGGCCAGGGTCGTTGATTTACCAGAACCGGTAGGGCCGGTAACCAGAATCAGGCCTTTGTTGCGTCTGGCGAGGTCGCCAAGAATCGCTGGCAGTTTCAGTTCAGCCAGGGTTTTGATACGGGTCGGAATGACGCGGAATACCCCGCCCATACCAAGGCGGGTAAAAAAGATATTACAGCGGAAACGTGCCACGCCTTCGAGTTCGTAAGAAATATCGAGTTCGAGGTCGCGTTCGAGTCGCTCGCGCTGGTCATTGTTGAGAAACTGAAAGATCAGGCGCCTGGTTTCTTTGGCAGTCAGAGAGGGTATATCGGTTGGCCAGAGCTTGCCCTGCAGGCGCAGCATCGGCGGCGAACCTACGGTCAGGTGAAGGTCGGAGCCGCTTTTATCGACAATCAGGCGCAGCAGGTCATCGATGATGACCTCGCCATCATCTTCGTCTTTCTTGCTGGGCGCCGGCCCCGGTCTCTGCATTGCACTCTGCGAAATGCCTGAAGGTATGCCTGTCGGTCGTGGCGGGGGCGGCGCCTGATTTGGGGCGGCCGGACCGGCAGGTCGCGGTGGCATTGGCTGCCCGGCCGGCGGCATTGGTGGTCTTGCCGGGGCGCCAGCTGGCTGGGTAGGCGCGCTCGGCCCGCCAGGCATGACAGGGCGAAGCGGTGGGCCACCAGCACCGGGCGGTGGCGCAGGTGGTCTTGCCGGCGCGGGAGCAGACGGTGGTGCAGCTGGAGCTTTAGGTTTGTTGTCGTCGCCCGGGGGGGCTTCCCCGCCGAACAGTTTGCCGAAAAAATTGTCGCTCATTGTTAGAACAGCCTCATAAATTCATCGGCGCTGGTTTCGCCGTTCAGCATCATATCGAGGGTTTTTTCTTCGAGGCTTTTGATGCCCTGCTTGCGGGCAAAACTCTTGAAATCCTGATAGGACTGGCGGTTGATGATCATCTGCCTGAGAGTGGCGTTGGCCGGCATGAATTCGGTAATCAGCGTACGGCCGGTGTAACCGGTGTTATTGCAGCCATCGCAGCCCTTTGGTTTGAAAATCTGTTTGCTTTTATCGTCGTCGTTTACCAGCTCAAGGATTTCCGCGGGAATTTCAGCCGGCTGCCGGCATTTGGGGCATAAAACCCTGACCAGTCGCTGACTGACGACGCCGCACATCGAAGAAGCAATGAGAACCGGGTCAATGCCGGTTTCAATAAGCTTGATCAGGCTGCTTGAGGCATCATAGGCGAGAAAAGAGGTTAATACGGTTTTGCCGCCAAGCGCCGCAAAAGCGACTTCCTGGGTCAGATCGCGGCCGACCAGATCGTCAAGATAGATAACGTCGGCATCAAGCATCAAGGAAAGCTTGAGGGCAGATATTGAGTCTTCGATACCGCCGGAGCCGATCTGAATCTGGGTAGTTTTGGGGAGCGCTGCAACTACCGGATTTTCGATCGTCACCAGTTTGCGCGTTTCAGCATCATAGCCGCTGATTATGCAATACTGCGTAGTTGTTCGCCCTGATTCGCGTGGGCCAGTAACGTAAAGAACGCCGTGTGTGGTTCTGGCAGCGACGAGAAGTTCTTCGATTGCGGCTTTTCCGGTGCGGCCCAGTTGCTCTATGATGCTGCCGAAATCGCTGAGCTTGAGAATTACCATTTCGCCGTTCACGGTCGGGTAAAAAATCGACTGAATATTGACCTGGCGGTTAGAAACCGTAACCCTGAAATGACCGACAACAACGCCTTCGCGTGCCATATCCTTTTCGGCGATCTGTGAAAGTTTTTTCAGGCGCGAAATTACTTCGTGATGCACCTTGACCGGAATCTCGATCTTGCGTGCGAGGACGTTGTTGGATCTGAATCTGATCAGAACGCCCTTGTCTGAGGGTTCGAAGTGAATGCGGTTGACTTTGTTGATGATCGCCTGGCCGAGAATGTAGTTAATGACCTTTTCTGGGCCTTCCATGCCTTTTGGAATGCCGCGTTCAAGGCTCTGTTTTTCAGTGTTGTCTATTTCACCGGGCGCGACTTTTTCCTGAACGTCGAGCGGGCCGTAAATGGCAGAATACGTCTGTTCAAAATCGAATGCAGTACAGATTGAAACCGAAATCGTGGCTCCGAATTTTCCTTCGAGAAACTCGATTGGTCGTGAGTCAAGAGGGTCAACCATGCAGACACTGAGTTGATTGCCGGCTTTGTAAAGGGGCATGAGTTTGTGATCACGTGCAAATTCGGGGGTGATCATCTTTGTCACTTCAGTGTCGACGATATCCGGGTTCAGATGAATGAATGAGATATTCAGCTGATTGCCTAAGGCCCAGATAATATCGTCTTCGGTAACCAGACCCATTTCGGAAAGAGCTTCGCCCAGCTTCATGCCGCGGTCGCGCTGAAACGTGAGAGCCTGTTTCAGCTGCTCTTCGGTGATGAGGTTGCAGTCGATGAGAATATCGCCCAGACGTTTTTTCTGTGTAGTCATGCTCAATAATTTACCCGATGGTCAAAACTAAGGCAAGTAGTATCTTAACCTCGCAAAGCAAACCTACCAAACTTTCAGGCTGAGGTTTTGCGCCTAAAATCAAATCGTTGATTGGCCGGGCGTTTAATTGTTTCTGCCTCTGATTAAAGACAAAAGAAAAGAGCCGCCCCCTTGCGGGAACGGCTCTTTTGTGCGCTTAAAGATTATTTCTTTTTGTTGTTGATCAGTTCGCGCAGGTCTTTGCCCGGTACGAACTTGGCTACGTTGCATGCCGGAATTTTGATCGGCTTCTTGGTCTGGGGGTTGATGCCAGTTCTGGCTTTGCGGGTGTTAACCTTGAAAGAACCAAAACCTACAAGACGTACGTCGTCTTTTCTCTTGAGAGCTTTCTTGATGATAGAAAGCGTGGCATCAAGAGCCTGGGTAGCCTGGGTCTGAGTCATGTTGGTGGTTTTTGCGATTTCGCGCACGAGTTCGATCTTTTTCACTGAAGGGGATCCTCCTGGAAACTTGAATTAGGACTCAACACAAGTAAATCGTACCAACTGTTTTCGGGTTTGTCAATGCTTTGGCAAAAATTTTTATCTTTTTTTTGTCTGTACATCGCGAATGCGGTCTGCAAGTACTCTCTGTTCAGTTTGCAACTCACTAAATTGTGCCTGCGCATTCGAAATTTTCCGCTGATGAGAGGGAGTTGTAATATTCTGACGAATCAGGTCGGCAATTTCGAGTTCTTTCTGGCGAAGCTGGCTCTGAACGCGTAACATACGGTTTCTGACCAGCCACATTTCGCGATCGAGCGATTCATTGTCAGAAATGCTGAATGGCAATCTGGCGCGCTGGCCTGATTCCTGGCCGTGCAGGTCTTTTGCCATTTCTTCGCGTTCCTTGAAACTTCCGCCAATGACCGAATCGCGGTCTATCTTCTGCTGGCGCAGCATTTCAAGAAAAGCCGCCCGTTGTCTGGCCAGTGACATAATTTCGCCGTCTTTGAGCTGTGAGGGCTCTATACCTTTGATGACGTCGTCGGCCGCAGGCAGTTGCAGGTCAGATTGAAGCTCAGGTCTGATAGGTGGCAGACTTGCTTCTGAACCGGTAGATGCACCACCAAGCGGGCCAACCGGCGGGGCCTCGATCGCGCCGGGCTCCACTTCTGGCATGCTCTGGACAGGTGATGGTTGAACTGAGCCCGGGGCCGGGGCTGCCGGTTGCAGTGCCGGCGGGATTCTGCTGTCGTGCTGCAGCGGTCTGGTTTGCTCAAGGGCCGAAGGCGCTGCCGCGGCAAAGTTGCGCGCTTCCCACTCGCTGTTCAGAGATGTTTCTATGGTGGGGGCCTGAAATTTTTCGGGTTTGTCAGCAACCTTTGTTTTTTCTGAAAGGGTGGTGTGCATGCCCGGCTGTAGAACCAGCTGGCGATTGCGGCTGTCTTCTGCAGCTCTGACTGCTACAAGACCGGAAAAGACTCTTACTTTGGTTTTTCCGTAGCGGTCGACATCGACATCGAAAGAAGTGCCGAGAACGCTGCAGGAGCCAAGTGGTGTCACAACTTTGAAGATGTCGCTGCTGCGTCTGATATTCAGCCAGACGTTGCCGAGGCGCTGATTTATGCCATAGCGCATGATGGTGATCATTGCGTTGTTTTTCATTCTGACGCTGCTGCCGTCAGGAAAACGCAGTTCGCCGCGGCCATCGCCCTCGACGTTGATCATGTCGCCCGGTTTTACTTCAACCGGCTGTGCCTGCTGCAGCGAAAGCCAGGTCGAGCCTGAGGTTCTTGACAGCACCGCTCTTCCGGTCAGGGTGATGAAAAAGTATTTATCGTGTTGAGCGCTGGCGGGCCCGGCAAAAACCAGGCACAGCAGCACAGCGGCCAGAAAATTCATGAAATTGCGCATCGCAGTTTCTCCATGCAGTTTCGATTCTCAGTGATTCTAAACTTTTTGCCGGTCAACCTCAACCGAAAATCAGCGAAAACAACGGTGTTACTTTTGCCCTTTACTTTTAGCTGTTTGTAAGTACCTTCAGGTAAGCAGAGAATAAAAAATTCAGGGAGGTGGCAATCATGTTCGACAACATTTACGCTGTTCAGGTTGAATGCGCCTGTGGTGCTGTTTTTGAGCCCGTTGACGTGATAACCGACCAGTATGGCGAACACTGGGCAATCTGCCCTGAATGCAAGCGCAAGATCAGATTGCTCGCCAAGGACTGAATTTTGTTGCGCCGTATTCCGGCATTGTGATATGATTGGCTCACAGGCCGGAATGGCGGAATTGGCAGACGCACGGGACTCAAAATCCCGCGCCCCTTAAAGGCGTGTCGGTTCGACCCCGACTTCCGGCACCGAGAATGAGTTTAAAGACGTTTAATAAACTCACAAAAACCCGCTGATGAAGCGGGTTTTTTGTTTGTCTGAACTTTATGAGACAGCATGATATCGCGTTGCGTTACACCTGAAAATGGTGTAACTTTATAGTGTAACCAATAAATGTCTGAGAGGTGTTACACCATGCCATTGAACCCCGCGCAAGTTAAGGGCTTGAAACCTGAACCCGGTAAAAAGGTTACCCGCATCCATGACGGTTCGGGGTTATACCTGTATATCACCGACAAAGGCAGCAAACGTTGGAGGTTCAAGTATCTTTTCAAGGGCAAAAACCAGATGCTTTCCGTTGGCACCTATCCGGCTGTCAGTCTGGCAGAAGCCAGAGCCAAAACCCTCGAGATGGTCACGCTATTGAAAAGTGGCGTAAACCCCTCCGACAATCGAAAAGCACAAAAGGCATCGATAACAGAGGCCAGCGCCAACAGCTTTGAAGTTGTTGCCAGAGAATGGCAGGCGGTTCAGAAACATGATGTGACAGAAAAGTCCAAATATCGTATCAACTACGGGCTTGAGAAATATGTTTTCCCCTTTATCGGCAAGCTGGCGGTATCTGAGATTAAATCATCGCAGATTGTCGAGATTGGCCGGCGCATGGAAGCCAGTGGCCTGACAGAAACAGTTCACCGGGTCATCGGTTATTGCAGCAATGTCTTTCTTTATGCCATTTCAGGCGAAAGGGCCGAGTCAGACCCTACCGCGGCAGCAAAGAAGCAGTTGAAACCATTGCCAAAAGAAGCAAAGCACATGGCGGCAATTACATGCCCGGCAGAAGTTGGAAAACTGCTCAACGCTATCGACGGTTACACCGGTAGTTTTGTTGTCAGATCGGCTCTGATGCTTGCCCCGCTGGTTTTTGTCCGGCCAGGTGAGCTTAGAAAAGCCCGCTGGTCAGACATAGACTTTGACCGATCAGAGTGGCGGTTTACCGCCAGCAAGACGAGGCATCCTCATATTGTGCCGCTTTCCCGTCAGGCTGTCAGAATATTGAAAGACCTGCACCAGGCAACCGGTCGCGGTGAGTTTGTTTTCCCAAGTCCGACCAGTTCAAGCAGAGAAATGAGCGATAATGCGATACTTGCCGCTTTCCGGCGCATGGGTATCGCGAAAGAAGAACATTGCGGGCATGGCTGGAGAGCGACAGCAAGAACCCTTCTTGATGAAGAGCTTAAATATCCCTTGCCGGTAATCGAAATGCAACTGGCCCACGGAGTTAAAGACGTTCACGGCCGGGCTTACAACAGAACGACATTTATAAAAGACCGGCACGAAATGATGCAGGCCTGGGCCGATTACCTCGATGGCTTGAGAGCAGAGGCTGCACATCCGGCGCCTGCAAAGAAACGGCATGAAGCCGTGCGGAAGTGTAACAAATGACAAAAACAATACAGATCAGTAACGAATACCTTGAACAGAAGATCTATCAGGTGCGCGGCCAGAAAGTCATGATTGACTCCGACCTGGCTGAGCTCTACGGAGTAGAAACCAGAGTATTGAACCAGGCGGTTAAACGCAATGCAGAACGCTTTCCGGCAAGTTTCATGTTTCTGCTTTCACCAGGCGAAGAAGAAAACTTGAAGTCACAATTTGTGATATCAAGTTTGAAAAGCCTTACTAATAAAGGAACACATGGTGGCCGGAGAAAACCTGTCAGCGTATTTACTGAACATGGAGTTCTTATGCTTGCTAATGTTCTGAAAAGCGAACAGGCTATAGCCGTCAGCATTCAAATCATCGAGGCGTTTGTCAGACTTCGCAAAGTCAGTCTGAGCTATGCCAACATTGCGGCAAAGATCGACGAGATTGAATCGCGCCTTGCCGGGCATGATGAACAGTTCAAAATTTTCCACGAGATCATTCTGCCGCTTCTCGAAGCACCGGTTTCTCCAAAAAGAAAGATAGGCTTTGAGCCAGGCGGGGAGGATGTAGAATGAAACTTTGTAATTGTTTAAATCATTCGCATGCCAGAAATACTATGCTGGAGATGGTTAAATGAAAAGTTACAGTAACTTGTGGTCTGAAGTTTTCGCTAACCCCCTGAAATGGTTTTCCAGCTTCGTTATTCCGCTCATGAATATTTCAGAAGAAGACTTGCTGAACAATTTCAGGGTTCTGTTTATGGATGCCTGGGAGAATATATATCAGTGCCAAATGCTACGAAAACAAGCTCGTAAGGGGTTTGAAACAAGACTTGATGCCTGCCTGAACAAACCTGAAGCCCAGGAACGAATAAAAGAGCTGCGCATTGTTCTGAAAGCCATGATTGAAATACCTCTGCTTGACAAAGCAGGTCACCAGATACCAGAGACCGCACAATCGATGATTCCCAGGATTGAAGAGATAATAAGCGAATCTAAGCCAAGAATCGCCAGTTGGTGTGGCTACGGCGAAACTTATTACTTCGAATCTGAACAACCTGAAAATGACTTTTTGAAAGAAATTCTCAGCCACACGGCTCAAGCAGTTGCCGAGATGTTTTATAGTGTGGGCGGCGACGAATCTGTTGACGGGCCGGGCTTTGAAAAAATCGGTATCTGCCCGAACTGTCAGATAATTTTCGAGAAAAAGAGAAAAGATCAGGAATATTGCTCGACAAGATGTCAGCAAACCATGGCTGTAAGACGAGTTAGAGAGAAGCAAAAAAAAATCTTGTAATGGTATTGACATTAAAACCATTACAGCGTATTTTGTCCTTGTGAGTTTTTGTTGTTCACAAGAGCGTTAATTTGTAAATTACGGCAAATTAAAAAAGCCCCTGTGATTAGAACTCACAAGGGCTTTTTTGTTTTGAGGTGTATTTAACCACAAAACCCTGAGAAGTTAAGGTTAACACACCCCGAGCGAAAAGCCAACAGTCAGGCTTTTTTTTGCCAGACTGATATTTCGCTGCGAGGTTTTTCCATGATTGAACAATCCGTCTTTCTCAGAACCAGAGACATTTTAAAGCTCCTCGGCATCAAACGATCTACCTGGAATAACTGGGTAAAAGAAGGCCGGGCCCCTGCGGGGTTAAAGCTCAGTTCCCGCATTTTCGTATGGAAACAGGAGGATATTGAAGCCTTTCTCGAGGCTGCCCGGCAGGAGGTGCAGTCATGAGCAAAGACAATGCTGAACGCATAGACTTACTTGAAAATGGCCTTTTAAGACTGAAGCAGGTGTTGTTGTTTGTTCCGGTCAGCAGATCAACTTTCTGGAACGGCGTTAAATCAGGCAGATTTCCAAAACCCATTAAGAATGGTCGTTGCACATTCTGGACCGCCGAAAGCATTAGAACTCTTATCGAAACGATGGCGGCAGAAAGGTCGAGCTAATGCCCTCATCAACCGATGAGCTGGAGAATAATCATTTCGACAAACTTCTGATGGAAACGATCAGGCCACCGGCCCGTCCAATGCCAACTGCAGAAGAAATAGAGGAAATCCGGCGCAAGGTAGAATTGACCAAGGCGAATTATCCCGAAGAAGAATTCAAGGGGACTGAGCTTGCCCGGCCTCTGCTGGAATGGCGAGGTGTTGGATACTTCCTCGATAATCCGGCTCCAGAGCAGAAGCTTCTCTTCTATGGCAAAGGCTGGGCAATTCCGGACAAATGTGTCATTGCTATTTTTGCGGCGGGTGCGACCGGCAAAACCTTTCTTTGTTTCCAACTTGCTGCTTGCCTGGCCACAGGCATTAACTTTGGTCCATTCGAGACAACAATGCCGTTAATGCCACCCAGGAAAAAGAAGGTTCTCTATCTTTGCGGAGAAGACCCCGTGGACATAATTCACAAAAGAATGAGGCAAATATTTGCTCATATGCCTGGTCTTGCAGATCGACGCAACGATCTTGATGCGAATTTATCCATAAATTCTCTGGTTGGTGAAGATCGCGTAATGATTGCCTTCGATCAGCAGAAAAATCCTGCAAGAACACAGGTATTCGACTGGCTTTGCAATTCTATCGAAAACATGGGTGGCGTAGGACTTATCATCATCGACCCTTTGAGCAAGTTCTTTGGGTTGAATGAAAACGACAATGTTCACGGTGCTGCATGGATTGCAATGTTGGAAAACATTTCGGTCAAGTATGATGCTGCTGTCCTGTTCACGCATCATGAAAGCAAGCAGCAAAATAAAAGTGGAGACATTCAAACCTCTACCGGGCGAGGTGCCGGGTCTTTCAGAGACAACGTCAGGGCTGCTATAAGTATGGTCAAGATGGATGCTGCGACAGCGAAAAAGTTCAACTATCCCAGTAACTGGAAAAAGCTTGTTGCAGTCATGCCAACGAAATCAAACTACTCTGAAGAAGCAGAACAAGAAGCGTGGTTCATGCGCGGAGACGGTGGCGTTCTGTTTCCAGCGAATGTTGAAAGGGAACAGAGCGACAAATTATCGACTGCACTTATCGACCTTTTGAGGCAAGCAGTTAACGGACAACTGTTCGACGAAAAAGGGAATCCCCTATCATACGCGCGTGATGATCTAACCTTTAGAGGTTTGACGCTTACGCCAAAGAACCCCTTGGAAAAGGCAATTCGGGCGGCCATGAAAGAAACAGGAGTCGTGAATCTTGAGAAAGAATTATCAAAGCTGCTGTTACGACTCGAAGCAGAAAACAAGATCGTCATCGATTGCTCACCCGACGGCGGAAGATCGAATAAACAGCGTGTAACTGTTATAGGTTGTGGTCCATCACCAGATCCAGAACCAGGTGTCCAGGACAAAGAAAAACAACCCTCCACTGACTACCTGGCAGGAGTAGATTCTTACGAAAAGAATAGCTCTGCCAGGCAAAACGAAAAGTCAACCGAAAATAGAGCGGTAACCCGCAGCAAGAGCAAGAAGCGTGAAAAAAAATCCCCCGGCAGAAAAAGAAAGTAAAGTGAAGTTGAAAAAACTGAAGCTAACTGAAGTCAAAAAAGAACTTCAGTTTATGCAAGCCGCCAGAGCCAGAGAAAAAGTGAAGTTGAATAAACTGAAGTTATGCCCAGCTTCAGCAAAGTTGACTTCAGTTTATTCTGGCATCAGTAGCTGGTTACAGAACCAAAAATGTAACTGAAGTCAGATCATCCCTAAAGGGATATAAAAAGCAACTTCAGTTTGCTTTTTTATCCCCTGGATTTATGGGCGCAAAATTCAAAAACAAAAGGACAATTTAACTATGAATATTTTCGAGTATCTCAGAAGCAAAAATATCGAACCGAAAAAAGCGTCTTCATCAGGTGAGCACAAATCAACCTGCCCGGCTTGTGGCGGGAAAGATCGCTTCGTCAGTTTTGAAGATCGCTTTTTTTGCCGTGGCTGCAGTCCAAAAGGCGGCGATATTATTGACCTGATCAAACTGGTCGAAGGCGTAGACTTCAAAACCGCCCGCGAAATATCGGGCAAAGTGGTATTTACATCTTCGGGAAAATCGTCAAAATCAACAACTCAATTGCCTGCCCGGCCAATTATTAAAATTGTGCCGCCCCCGACTCACGAATGGCAGACGGCAGCTTCAGCATTGATTGCACAGGCACACGCCGAACTGTTGAAGAATGAAAATGCCTTATCCTGGCTGCAGTCAGATCGCCTTATCGAATTAAATACAATCAAACGTTTTAAACTTGGCTGGAACCCTGTTGCAAGATATGACCGTCGCGAAGCGTGGGGTTTGCCTGATGAGATGAATAACAAAGGCCGTCCAATGCTGGTCTGGCTGCCCCGCGGGCTGGTCATCCCATGCTATGACGCCAAGGGGCAGCTAATCCGCATTAAAATCAGGCGACCGGACGCAGATTTAAAAGAAAAAGACAATAAGTATTGTCTGGTATCTGGTAGCAGCACAGCTCCGGCATTTTTCGGCATTTCGGGGTCATCACATACCGTTGTTGAGTCAGAGCTTGACGCTATCTTGCTTTGGCAGGAAACAGGGGATTTTGTTTCCACGGTATCAACGGGTGGTGTAGCTATGAGGCCAGACCAGGCAACGGTTGAAAAGCTATCGTCTGGTGAAGTCACCTTGGTCAGCTTCGACTCCGATGCTGCCGGGCAAAAGAAAGAGAATCTTTTGCCATGGAGAGAGGCCCTGAATAATTTTATACGTCATCCTATACCACCGGAGTATGGCAAAGATCACACCGAAGCCACTTTGGCAGGTATGAATTTAAGGGCTTGGTTGATGGCAGGATTGGCCGGAAAAAAACAGTCACCGATACCACCAATGCCACCAGGAACTCCGGCTTGCATACTGGCGGCTTTCGAATCAGATTATATAGACGAATCGCAGGCCCTTGTTGAAGTCGAAACACACAAGAACGACTCTGAACCTGCCGATGAGGAATCGGACTCAATACAGGGCGCCATAGACATCACCCTTTTAATCCATAGAGGGGTTGAACTTGCGGCACTCTCTGAAACTCCAGAGCGTGAAGCCATTAACCAGGCCCTCGACAAATTTGACACATGTGATGCCAGAAAAGATTATGGCGGAGCTAATAGAGCCCTGCGGGTTCTGAAGGTCGCTGTTGAAAACGCATCGATTGCCTTGCAGAGAAGAATCAGTGGATAATCGAAATGTTGTTTTATCTTCAGATCATTGCCAAATGAATTCCAGGGCAGCGCAAAATATTTAACTTTTTGTCACTTCACCTGGTGATATGGTCAACAAACAACGGGCAGCGCGCATGCGCTGCCATTGTTTTGCCAGGCAGACTGATTGCTTCATGTTAACAATAGTTTCCAAAAAGCACGAATAATCGCGAGTGACAAAACCTGATTGGTCGGGAAAGAAAGCGTTCACATCGGTTCAAACTTTGTTCACAGTCTAATTACAGTTGTTCCATCCTGTTCCAAGTTTGTTCTACCTCAGTCATTACCGCTTCACCAGGAACCGCAGACTCAGTTTCGGTTGCATAAAGGTTGGGGCAATGGCTTCGACAAACTTCTTTGGCATTCCGATAAAATAGTCTGTTTAATTCGATGGCATGCTGAGCTTTCCAGGAGGCTTTGCAATCCTTTGCATTGCATTGCAAGTTTCTATGATGCTGGTAAGATCGGCAAAACAGAGCTTTGAATCCTGATTTCCAGGGGCTGTTGCAATGAGTTGAGTAGTTTGATGCAAATGGTTTCGCAAAGTTCGGCCTGTTTCCTGATTACCCTCTTTTGCCGCTACCTTTGCAGCTCCAGCAAACGCCTTTGCCATCGCAGAAAGAACAGACCTTGCCGCCAATTCCATCGCCTCGTCCCCCGCAGGAACCGCAAACCCCTCTTCCATTACACGAGGTGCAGGGTAATGGCTTTGGCAATTGTCGTTCAGACAAGGTGGGCTTTCTGTCTGAAGATTTTTCAGCATCTGTTTTTTCTTGAGAGGCCGGTTTTGCTTCGGCATCAGGCTTCTTTGGTGTCTCGGTAAAACAACCTGTCGCCAGACCGGCAAAAATTATTAACAAAGCCAACACAGAGGGTTTCTTTATCATAGTCTTCGAAGAAAAATTCATTCCTTGTCCTGAGAAGCAACTGTCCAGATGCGCTTCAGGGGAATTTCAGCGCGCAGGTCTTCGTCGAGAGAGTCATAATGTGTAAGCAGTTCACTGATAATGTCGTCCTGGTTCCAGAAGCGAACTTTAAAGAACTGAACGGCGCGCTCACGTTCAACCGTCTGCTTGAAGCCGCTCCATGAAACGATCAGACCCTGGTCTGCCTGCACATTCTGCATGGCCCCGATCAGCTGATTCAGAGTCGGTGAATCGACCTGGTCGTTACCAGACTTAACCTGCACGCAAAGTCGAGGGTTGCCGAACCCAAGCGGCCCTGGGGCGGCGAGAATGTCGATTCCCTTGTCGGGGCCTGGTGGGCTCATGTAAGTTGTGTAGCCCTGAGCCTTCAGCAGAGCTTCGATCAGACGGGTCAGGTCGTGCCCTCTGAATCGGCGTTCCAGAAGCCTGGCAATCTGGTCACGGCCGGTCTCTTCGAGGTCGATTTCGTTTTCAGGTGTCACCGGGTCAGGTTTAATTACCTTGCCGGGTGCTTTGAGCATTTCTCTGATCCGCTTTTCGGCCTCGTTTCGCGAAATCTGACAGATGGTCATTATGGCTCCGAAAGAATAGAGAAGATCCTGATCAAAAGAAGTTCTTGATTTATTTCTGGCAAGCCATTTAATTGCCCGGTAATGGCGATACTCAGGCTCGGCTTTTTTATCGTAGGTATAGTCGCTGGTGATTTCAGCGATGTTAATCACCGGCTGAAATTTTGAAGGCACCACAACCAGGTCACCGATCTGCATTCGGTGGGTGAAGGCCCATATCTGGCCACCATGATTGCCGCATTTCCCGGCACTGGCGTCTGGGTAGGTTTTTACCAGCAGCTCATAAAGCTCTGATTGTTGCTTGATCTCTGACAGGTTCTGGTTCAGCTTGTCCCAGTTCAGATAAATGCGGTTGTCACTCAGAAACCTTTGCTCATATTCACCATGTCTCCCGCTTCGCACAAGCCACAAAGCCATATTACCCCCCTCTCGGTCGATGTTTGAATACTACCATTTATAAAATGCGATTGCCAGATATGCCAGACAATTGTTGGGCAGTTCTGGTCTGGCATTTTTCTTAATTTTCTGGCCTGCTCTAAAGACCTTGAGAAGGACTTTTTCAAATTGAACTGTGCGAAAAGTGTTTAATTTGCTGATCAGAGAAACAATTGGATTGGTTTGTAAAATGTGCTATTCTGCCAGGCGAGCGCAGTTTTTGCTCAATATATAAACAACAGTGCGAGGAAAGTTCTATGAAAAGCATTGGTAAGGTATTTCTTATTCTCTTTGGCCTGACTATTTCAATCTGCACAGTAGGTTGCGGTGGCGGCGGTGGTGGAGGTGGAGGTGGTATCGGGAACAGCAACACTGCGAGCGATCTGTCGGGAACAGATTCTTCTGGTCAGATGGAAAATGTTAAATACATACAAGCCGTTTCATTACCTGTGGAAATTACAGAGGCTGGAGTTGTTGCAGCTTTGCTGGCCAAAAATACACCGAACCTCACAAACAAGAGGTTGAGCCTGAATCTAAGAAATATTCGCACGTCAATAAAGGCAAGCACCAGTGTCAGCAAAGACAGTGGCAATGTATACACCATCACGTCTACAAATTATCCTGGCGAATCAGATTATGACCCCTCTGATGCTAAAGGGGCACAAACCATAAAAATCAGATATCTCAATGCAGCAGGTGTTACCCAGGCTGGGCCAGGTGCAGATACAGTCAAAGCCCAAATTGACGCAGAGGGCAACAGCGATTATGACGTATTGAAGTATGAGAACGCCAGGGCGAAATATGTCTTAACAAATCCTGACAGCTCAAAGCAGTGGTTAACGACTTCAGTGTTTTCGCTCGAGATAAATGATACAGCGACAGTTACCATCCTCAACCGTGCATTTGCCTACCAACGCACAGGCTCTTTGCTTATAGATGCAATCTCCGGGAAAGCCACTTCTGGAACGGTCACCGATTCTCTTACCCAGGGTGGCACCTCTTACACAGCAAGACATACAGTTACAAACGGTTACTGTAATTCAACCTACCAGGCAGATGGAAAAGAATATCAGAAATCAGTTCAGCTTGAGAATTTTACAGACAAAACCGTCACTTACAGCTGGATTAATCCACTTACTTCAAATGCTGAAAGCGCCATAATAAATTTTTCCGGCAGTGGAATTTCATTAGCAAAAGCAGATAATGACCGCCTCAATCATCTATACACGGCAAACCCGTTTGTTTTATCAACTCCTGAAGGATTTGCCGGCACAGCTTACGCCAGAATCTTCAGACATGCCTGCAACAATGACACAGCAGCAGATGCCATAGTGAGCGCCGCAAAGCAGGCCTATCCAAACAACATAGCAAACCAGTTCTACTATTGTATTGGTTTTGAAACAAAAGGTCTTAAATACGAAACCGATGATCTAAATTTTGGAGCCGCAGAATATGTTTGTCTTCCGGCGATAACCTTATACAACAAATCTGGCGACTGCGAAGATCGCGCAATACTGCTCGGTGCATTAATGCATAAGGCTGGCTTTGATACATCTCTGATTTTATTGCATGGAAATGGCGGCCAGGGGCATGCAATCGTCGGTGTCGTTCTTCCATCCGCAGTTGAAGCCCAAATGACATCTGGTTCTGTCTATTACACCTACAACGGAAAAAGATATTATTGCCTCGAAGCCACCAATTTCATTTCAATGAACGAAATCAAGCCCTGGTTTGATCAACATGGTTATTCATTGATGGCCATTATACCAGCTAATGTGAATCTGCCCGTCTCGGTAAGCTCAATCAAAGAAACTCTTCGTGCCAGACAATAACAATACTCCCACCGACAATGAACAATACTATCAGCGTATAAAAATTGCCGGTGGGCGTTTTTCTTTTTCAGTTCAGGAATGACTTGGAGAGTCTTAGTCAGATAGGAAACCTGCTTCATAGCTCCTGAGTTCTCTTGCCAGATCTGCGTCTTTTTTCAGATAAGCCTTGAAATCAACGTTTTCGTTTAGAAGTTCATCAGAAACATCATAATAATCAAGGTTAATTTTACATGACGATACGATAGTTTCATATGACGGGAATTTGATTTTTTCATCAACAAAAGCACTCAGGCGCTCAGCCAGAGCTTTTTCGGAATCATTAACACTGGCTGCGATTTTTTTGAGGAAGGGTTCTGATTCATAAACAGGAGTTTAACGGGTCGGCTTATTTTGTAGCCTGAAACCATTTCCAGAAGAGG
>CALEDQ010000025.1 GCA_937949615.1 uncultured bacterium
ATGAACATCACTTATAAATCACAAAAACTTGACCAATCAATTCGGGCCACCGCTCTTCTCTCAATAAAATTGAACGGTTTGAGTCCTCCTCTAATAAGTTCGACAAAGTTTTCTTTTCAAAAGATCAGGTAAACATTCGAAACCAAACCTTGATTTTTAGTGAATCAGAATATGAATCCATCCGAAAAAATCACAGAAGTTTTGAGTTCCAAAAAATTGACTTTGATCATTTAAGTCAAGACGAAAAGATTAAAATAGCGAAGGAAACATCAGATTTTCTTTTAACCTATTCAGATTATCATTTAAATCGGGAAGCTTTGGCTAGGTTAAAATATATTTCAGGTATGTCCGCCATACCAAATCCATTAAAAAGATTTCTTTACCAAGTCTGTGGCGGGTTAATTCTTCCCTATAGGATAGTTCTATTAATGGCCACAACTATATTCTTTTTCTCAATTATCTACTATTTTTCAGGTATGCAATTTTGCATATCTAACGTAACAAAAGCTTTAAGCGTTGGTGAGGCCATGTATTTTTCAGGTATATCATTTACCACAATTGGGTACGGTGACATAGCACCTTTAAATTATGCTCGCTTTATCGCAATCACTGAAGGATTATTGGGAATTATCCTGTCGAGTGCTTTTGTGGTAAGCTTAACCCGGAAGTATATAGATTGAAATTTGTAAATCTGATAACAGAAGCTTCTTTTCAACCAACTTTTTAATGAGGAAGAAAAAAGCTACCCATCTACTATAATGCTCCCCAATGGCGAGACAAAAAATTGAAAAAAATAAGTTAGAATGAATTCACTATGAATAAACGCAATGCCCATTCACCCGAATATAAAATTAAAGCTGTTCTGGAGCTCCTGAAGGAAGAGCTGACTCTTGCTCAGGTCGCTCAAAAGTATGAAGTCCACCCCAACATGCTTAGTCGTTGGAAGGCAGAATTCCTAGAATACTCTCAGGGAGCCTTTAAGCGTGGAAAAACTGAGGCGGAAAAGGATCTTAAAGCCGAAAAAGAAAGAACTCAAGAGCTGGAAAAGCTGGTTGGCCAGTTGACTCTCGATGTCGACTGGTTGAAAAAAAAATCTGCACAACTCGGCATCAAGACTAAAAAGGCTTGAAATGCTCGACTTATCGAATCCCAGTATATCAATAAAGCGGCAATCAGAGCTGGCCGGGGTAAATAGAACAAGCGCATACAGAAAGGAGACTATCAGCAAAGAATCCGAAGCCAACATCTGGTTAATGCACCGAATTGATGAAATACATACTGAATTTCCTACTTATGGATACCGCATCATCAGCGGCATCTTAAGGAATGACGGGATAATCGTTAACCGGAAACGGATCAGGAGATTAATGCGCTTGATGGGTATTCAGGCAATCTATCCAGGCCCCAATCTTAGCAAACTGCTTCATTCAAAGTATATTAAACCGTATTTGCTTCGAAACCTGGAAATAGTAAGGCCTGACCAGGTCTGGGGAGTTGATATCACCTACATCCGCATGGAACAGGGATTCATGTATATGTTCGTAATTCTGGACTGGTTCAGCCGTTGCGTAATCGATTACGAACTGTCCACAACGCTGGAAAAAGGCTTTGTAATTACCTGTCTTAACCGTGCTCTGGCAAAAAGCAGGCCTGAAATCATCAACAGCGATCAGGGCGGACATTTCACGAACGAAGAATATACCGGCCTTCTGAATAGTCTTGGAATTAAGATATCGATGGATGGAAAGGGACGCGCAACGGACAATGCCAGAACAGAGCGTTTCTTCAGAACCATGAAATACGATTGCATCTACATCAACGAATTCGAAAGCCCGAAGCAGCTCAGAACAGCAATCGCAAAGTTTATTGAACAGTATAATTATCAAAGACCCAGCCAGCCGCTTAATTATGAAGCACCGGCAACAATTTACTACCAAAACGCCCTAAAAAAGGCCGCTTGAAAAACTATGAAAGGAACACCTTAAATTTTTCAAAAAAGTGTCTTGACGGCGGGGGGCATTACATACAGCTGAACAAAATGCTTTTTTTCGACAGAGCTATAAGCAGGAATAAAAATCAACCAAGGAGAGCTTTTATGGCAAAACGTGAAAAATATCAATCAACCATACGCTGCCTCAAATGTGGAGCAATTTGTACTGCAACGTATTCGGAGAATGAGAATCCCGTTTTTGGAAACGGAGTGGAAAAGAAGATCGAGTCGGTGAGTCATGGTTTTAGAATTGAGTTGGAAAGAATAATCTGCGGTAATTGCAATTTGCCAATACAATAGGAGAGGTGGTCTTGAAAAACCGATCAAATTCTTAAGTGATTAAATAACAGAATTGTTAAAATTATGTGTAAATTCTCAGGGAAATTGACCTGAAAAACGGCTGTTTTTCTCAGTTTTCGTTACCATTTTGAGAATCCTCTGGTAACGGTCAGAGAAAATCATTTAAGCTTGGCCAACAGCCTATTAGCAAACCACCAAAATCGTTACAATGCCCCGGGAATTCAGGATTTAAGCTTGGGATTTTTCGTAAGAAGGATTTGGCACATAGAATGTGTCAATAAATTTTCTTATAGTTTCCTTTTCATCTGCTGCAAAAGACATTGTTTTACAAGCCCCAAAGTGTATTGCTCTGCCAAGGATGGAATTTAAATCTTCTTTTGAAGAAGCATCAATATTGTTTCTCGATATATCTGGGATAAAGTTTTTTGACGTGATATTTGCTACTATTGTTTTTATTTCAAAAATTGATGCAATGGTCGGAATATTAAAGTAAAAATCCTTGATTAGAACCCCACGTATAAAAAGCTCCGTGCGCCCTTGTCTTCCGCCAAAACAGCCATTGCTACGGAAATGAGATGTATAAGGCAAATAAAGATGATTCGTTTTACCTTCAAAAAAGGTTTTTGTTTCAACAAATATCTTTGTTGGACAGAATTCAGAATGACCAAGATTTACCAAGTCCTGAAATGTAAAATTTTCAAAAATTGCATCGTTTTGTTCAATTTCTTGCTCACATAAATCATTTTGCAACTCTTTTGGCACAATAACTGAAATCCAGTTTAATTCATGATCTAGCTTGTCAATAACCTCATCAATATCGTCATCTGTAAAATTCATCCCATTTTGAAAATCATCTTCTACATGATTCTCAACTATTGGTATCCTAAGAAACTGGATTTTTCTATCTAAGATATAATTATCTATTTGAAATGAAGAATAATCAGAAACTTTCTCAAGCCCATTTTCATCAGTATAGCTATACAATGTGTCTGGGAAGTCAATTTGCTCAAAATTGCTTACAAAAGCTTTTTTTTCTTTTAGTATTGTATAACCTTCAAAACCACCCAAGTATTCTTTGAGGTCAACTTTGAATAGTCCTCTATCTAGGGGTTCTAAGTAATTAATTGAATTCTTGATTGGAAAAATAATCTCATTCTTTTTTTCAATTAATTCAAATGTAATGCCATCAGTTAAAAAATACCTTTCTAGGAAATCGCTTACTTTTTTTGAGCTATTTTCAAAAAAGTGCATAAATTCGCTAAAGTTTAAAATAACTTCAGTTCCCTCAAAACAAACATCTTCAGATACTGTCAATGATGTGTATTCATTTCCTTTTTCCAGTTCAATTGTGTATTTGTTTTTTGATTTGTAGTGTCTTGTCTCGACCCTAACGTTATTTGACAACATAAAACAAGAAAGGAAACCAATGCCAAAATTACCAATTGGTTGGTAGGAAAAATCTTTTAGCAAAAAATCTCCAGAAGTGTAATAAGAAACACCAATGTTCAGAAAATGTTTCTTAATTATATCAACCGACATTCCTGTGCCATTATCTTTGATAATCACTTGATTTTTATCTTCGTCAATAATTACTTTTATTTTTGGAAGGTATTTATCACTACCAAATTCGTAGCTTTTATTTTCTATTTCTTGACGTATTTTACATGAATCAATAGAGTTTTGTATTAGTTCTCGAAGGCCTAAAGTGTTGTTGCCATAGATTTTTTCGCCCATTAGTAATGAGCTAATTGCTTTAAACTCTAAGGTCATCTTGTAATCTGAAAATGAAAAGCCCTCCGTTTGAATATTTACTTCAGGCTTTGTTTCATACATCATTCCATACTGTGGTTGCATTCCACTTACTAATGAGGTCGTTTTTTCTAGCTCACTTTCTACCCAGCCAATGTAAACAAGGATTTTCCTATGTATGCTGGCATTTTTTGTCTTTCCATGAAATACAATTTTTTTGTGGTTCGTTTTTTCATTAAATAGTATTTTGTCGTTATTAGAAATAACAAAATGTTGCTGCCACTCTTCGTTACTAATACCTTTTGGCGAAATTAGTTTGTATAAACCGTACGGGGTTCGGTTGCTATCAATATCAAGTATGTCTGCTAATCTAAGCACTGCGGCAATAAACTGCGAATTAAAAGCATAGTCACCACGAATTTCATTAACTCTAAGATTTGCTTTGATCCAATCGTGGTCTCTAGTATGACTTTCACAGATCATTGACAATTCATTCGAGAAATCCAAAGTTGGCAATCTGGGAATTGCAAACCTTTCTTTTATAGGCCCGGTTATATACTTTGCTGATAGAGAAGAATGAATTAGTCTAACAAATTCCTGTAAGGCTATATCCTCATCACCATTTGTAAGATTTTTCATCGCAGAAAATTTAATTTCGCAAAATGGAAAACGATCTGTTTTTATCAATTCAATATCTTCTTCGCTAACAGCCATCCCTATGTCATGAAGTAATGCTGAATAAATTAGAAGTGCAATTTCAAGCTCATTTAACTTTCTATAGTCACTAACAAGCTTACTCATGTATTCTGCAACTCTGAATGAGTGGGCAATATTGTGAAGAGTATAATTGGGAAAAACATGCTGAACTCTGCTGTTTAAAATATCTTTGATTTCATTGTAAACTTCTTCTATTGTGTGGAGAAAAGGACTGTTTATTTCTTTCAAATGTTTGATAAGTGTTAAGTTCTGTAGGGCTAGCTCGGTTACAGTGTTCATTTTTATATTTTCCTTTATTCTTACACTGAGGTATGAATTCGCTGTCCGAGACAAAAATACAATAATGATACTGTGTTGTTCAATATAAACAAACTTTCCATTTCTTATACAAGCGTTGAGCTAAAAATTCAATTTCTGTCGTGATGGTTTATTTGCAGATACTGTGAACAGAGCAGAAACTTGGCTATACTGCTTCAGAACGTCGAGCCGGGACGTGGTGGCAGGGCGGGGGCTGCCTGGCGCAGGGTTTCGGCGCTGTGCTCGGGGATAGAACTGTTGATATACATGCCGGTGCCCAGCTCAAAGCCGGCCGCTTTCGAAAGGCGCGGCACGATCGCGAGATACCAGTGAAAGTGTGGAGCATCGGCTTCGTCGGGTGCGAGCGATCGGATGACGAAATTGAACGAGGGGTTCTGCAGCGCGGTGTGCAGCCGGCCCAGAACATTCGGCAGCAGAGCCGCCAGGTCATCCAGTTCAACCTGGCTGGCTGTCGAAAAGCAGGCCGAATGCCGCTTCGGGAATATCCAGACATGATAAGGCGACAGCGACGCAAAAGGTATGAACGCCACAAAATGCTTTGTTTCAGCAATGAGGCGCTTCGCATCACTGACTTCTTCATTCAAAGTTTTACAGTAGAGACAGATTCCGGTTTCCTGCAGTGATCTTTCGGCGAGCTCGATACGCTGCAGCACCTGTCCTGGAATAACCGGCGTGCCGACGATCTGTGAATGCGGGTGCTCTAGCGAAGTGCCGGCGTCCGGGCCGTGGTTCTTGTAGAGAATAACGTGTTTGACGCGCGGGTCTTCATAAAACGCGAGAAAGCGCCGGCGGTAGACTTCGAGCAGATTGCGCGTTTCTTCGAACGTGTGGAAAGCAATAATATGATCGTGGCGCGGCGATTCGACGATAACTTCGTGGCGGCCGACACCATTGACGGTCTTTTTCTCAGGGTCGAGGGCCATCGCTTCACCGACCGCCGAAAGCGCCGAAAACTTGTTGCGCACCGAACGGATCAGCCAGTTTCCAGCCGCATCGTCGAGCCGATACTCTTCATCAGCCGCTGCCGCCTCGTTGCCACGGCAGAACGGGCAGCCTGCAACATAGGCCGGCACCACCGCCTGCTGCGCCCGCTCAGCAAAATTCATCGGGCGCTTCGCCCGTTCAGTCGCAATAATCACCCAGTCACCAGTAATCGCATTGTACCTGATCTCAGACATGTCTTTAATCCTTTCTCACTTAATCAGATCTAACGGTATTTATGAAGATCGAAAAGGACTCACTGCAGGCGGGGAGAGAAGCCGGGATTACTTTTTCGGAAGCTTGTGAGCGAAGCGGTTTGCCGAAGGCAAAGGCCAGCTCTGAGCCAACCCTGGAGAAAAAGTAACCCGGCTGATAGGACACGCCGCCGAACCGGTATAAATATTCAATATGTTATTACTTGTCCTGATTTTTAAGAGATAACATATATATGGTTTCTTAGGTTGAAGGGCAGAGGGCTTTGACTGCGGTTTCCTTGAGGCCGCGCAGGTCGACTTTGCCGGTGCCGAGAACCGGAATCTTATCGACTTTCACAAAACTGTCCTTTTTCGGAATAAACAGATTCGGCAGACCCATGCCGGCCATCTTTTCGAGCACGCCGGCGATTTTTTCCTCGTCGATCGTGTGAATGACGGCAAGCGACTCGCCCTTGCGTTCATCAGGCACGGCCGTGACCGCAAATACCCTGATATCGGAGCCGAACGCCTCGTGCAGAGCGTCTTCGACCTTGCCGTGCGGCACCATTTCGCCGCCGATCTTCGAGAAACGCGACAGACGGTCGGTGATCTTGATGAAGCCGCTTTCGTCCATGATCGCGATGTCGCCGGTCGTATACCAGCCATCTTTGAGAACCTTTGCGGTCAGGTCGGGACGGCCGATGTAGCCCTGCATGACGTTCGGGCCCTTGACCAGCAGCATTCCGGGTTTGCCGGGCGGCAGGAGGGCACCGGTCTCGGAATCGACGATGCGCACCGAAACGCCGGGCACCGGGTGCCCGACAAAGCCGCGCCGCGAGCCGAACTGGTAGATGCCCTGGCCGCGGTAATCGAGGGTGCTGACCGTGATCGCCGGGGCACATTCGGTGGCGCCGTAGCCTTCGATCGGCTTGATTCCGAACTTCTCTTCGAAAGCGGCCGCGAGCTTCTCAGTCAGCTTTTCGGCGCCGGTGAAAACGATGCGCAGACTGCCAAGCTGGCCGGGCGAGCAGCGCCGCATGTAAATCTGCAGAAAAGTCGGGGTCGCGATCAGGAAAGTGACTGCCTCGTTCTCGATCACTTCGCCAATTTTTCCGGCGTCGAGCGGGTTCGGGTGAAAGACGATGCCCATGCCGAAGCGGATCGCATACCACAGCGACATGTAGCCGAACGAGTGAAACAGCGGCAGAATGCCGAGCAGCTTGTCTGAATCGTTGACGGTGATCGCCTGGCCGACCGCCTCCGCGTTCGCGGCGACGTTGTAGTGCGAAAGCATGACGCCCTTCGGCTCACCGGTGCTGCCGCTCGAAAAGATGATGGTCGCGGTCTCTTCGACAGATGGCCGGGAAACGGCACCGCACAGCTTCTCGATCAGCCGTATCGGCAGACAGAACGCGGCGAAAACTGCCAGAAGCCGGGTCGTGAAGCCAATATTCGGCAGCACGTCTTCGAGATAGATAATTTTGGCATCTTCAGGCAGTTCGAGCGTTGCTTTTTCGATAAAGGTGCGGCTGGTGATGATGCTTTTGATGCCGGCCTGATTCAGCGCCGAGGTCATGCCTGATTTTCCGGCAGTGAAGTTGAGGTTGACCGAAACTTTACCGGCCATCGCGGTCGCGATATTGGCGAGGGCACCGCCCATCGTCGGGGGCATCAGAATGCCGACGTTTTTCTCATCACCCCAGAGCGGCCCGAGGGCACGGGTGAGGGCGATCGAGCTGATCAGGGCAGTCAGACGGTTCATCGATTTTCCTGATGAATCGGCGAAAGCTGTGCGCCAGGGGCGGGTGCGCATGCGTCTGATAAAGTAATGGTGAAGCGGGCGTGACTCGGCGCGGCGGTAGTCCCAGGCGCGTGTCGCGAGTTCCTGCACTGCGATGCGAACGCCGTGCGCCGGTGTGTCGGCCGGCATCGGTTCGCCGAAAGTGACAGTGATAGGGTAGGGGAAAGTTTCGGGAAGTTTCGTCAGGAAACGGCCGCCGGAACGGCTGTAGATGCTGCCCCAGACGCGGTCGAGGTGCACCGGAATAATCGGCGCCTGACGGCCGCGCACGATCTTTTCGAGCCCGCGCCTGAACGGCAGCATTTGCCCGGTGCGGGTGATCTGGCCTTCGGCGAAGATGCAGACCAGGTCGCCCTGATCGAGAAAGCTGCCCGCATCGCGCAGAGCCTTGAGAATCATTTTGAGGCCGCCGGTGGCCGAGACGGGGATCGCGTGCATCGCTTTCATCAGCCAGTGCAGCAGCGGGTGGTGATAGTAGATTTCGTCGACGAGGAAACGCACCTGCCGGTCGGTGCTCGCCATGACGAGAAAACTGTCGATGAACGAAACATGGTTGGGAACCAGCAGAGCCCCGCCTTCGAGCGGGATTTTTTCGCCGTTGACGATAGTGAGGCGATAGAAGAAGTGGGTGATGATGACGAAAATCAGCCTGATCAAAAAGTCGGGCAGCAGATAGATCGCCCAGAGCATGCCGGCGGTGGTGATTATCGAGGTGAAAATGAGAATGCCCAGCGGCGTCAGGCCGGCAACCGCCAGACCGGCGGCGCCAAGCGAGCCAACGACGATCGAGGCGAAAATGAAAACATTGGCGAGGGCGATGACGCCACCGCGTCGCTCTGCCGGTGAGCGCCACTGCAGAATTGCGTTCAGGGGCACGACGATCAGACCGCTGGCAATACCGAGAGCGGCCATGAATGCCAGAGTCAGATAATAGCCGGGCGCGATGAGGCCGAAAAGCATGGTGAAAAAGCCGATGCCGATAGCGCCGAGCGGAATCAGACCGTATTCGACGAGCCGGCCCGAAAGTCGGCCGGCCCAGACGCTGCCCAGGCCGACGCCGATGCCGTAAAACGCCAGAGGCAGACCGCTGAGTGTGTCTGAATCAGGCTTGCCAAGTGTCAGGGCTTTCGCGTAGACGAGGATGTCCTGGCCGAGCAGGCTGGCTATGGCCCAGAACAGACCTGAGCCGAGAACTGCCAGCCAGATGACCCGGTCGGCAAGGATGGCCTGCAGTGAGCCTTTAATAGTGTCGACAAAGCCGCCCTCGCTGCGGGCGACAGGTGTGTGAGGAATACCGAATGAAGCGATGCAGCCGATGGCGGCAAAGATCGCGAGACACAGGCCGCTGAGCCAGATATTCGCACCGGCCAGGTCGAGCAGAAAGCCGCCGGCGGCGGTGCCGGCGATGATCGCGATGAAGGTCCACATTTCAAGCGCGGCGTTGCCTTTCGAAAGCCGGTCGTGTGGCAGCAGTTCTGGCATGATGCCGTATTTTGCCGGGCTGAAAATTGCAGTCTGCACGCCCATCAGGCCAAGAATGACCAGCGGCGGCACGAATTCGGGGTGAACCAGGCTCAGGGTGGCCAGCGCCATGAGCACGACTTCGAGGCCTTTCATCCAGACGATGACGTTGCGCTTGCTGAGGCGGTCAGCGATCAGCCCGGCCGGCAGTGAGAAAATTACGATCGGCAGGGTAAAGACGACAAAGGTCATGGTCGTCTGCAGCTGTGAAAGGTTTTCGAACTGCTGGGTGCCAGGCTGGAGGCCGGCAGTGGCTGATCGAATCGCGAGAAAAGCGACGATCATTTTCCAGGCATTGTCATTGAAGGCGCCGAAAAAATTGGCGGTTATCAGTCGGGCGATCGAATTCGGCTTGTTGGTTTCACTCATAAGGTTTCTCCCCGGGTTGTTTTAAGTTTGTCTACAGCCGTTTAATGGCATCAGGTAGCCTCTCTGCCGGTAAATTTTAACACGAATCAACCGCCCGGCAAACGCTTACTTAATTATCTTTAAATGCTAGTTTTTGGCAGGTCAGGCGATTGCATAAGCGACGCTTGTTGTTGCCAGGACGGCATTATGCCGCGTGAGCCAAGGATGGCGGAAGCGGTCGAGCGCTCCATAGTTCCCTGCAAACGATGCCGCTAAGACCGGACGTTTTGCCTGGAGGGCAAAACGCGGGCGATTGCCGCAGGATGCGGCTTTTTCGACAGGAGTCGTTATGTCGCGTGAGCCAGGATGGCGGAAGCGACAGAGCCCGTGTTCCGGTCGTGCGAGCAGAGTGAGCAGATGGAACTATGAGGGCGCGAAGATCGCAGAGCGTTGCAACGACTGACCGGCCGTAATAGTTAAATCGCAGAAATAAGATTTCTGTTTGCCGGGTTTGAGCTCATTCAGAGGCGAACTTGTGAAGTTATGTAAACCTTAAATTGGTAGGATATAGAAGTGTCAAGTATATGGCTGTCAGATCAGTATTGATTGACTTCGAATTAACTGCGCATTAGCCTGAATACATTGAAAATACAGGGGAAACGATGCTGACGGTTAAAAATTCAATTCTGCGCAGCCTGAAGGTCATTGCCGCGTCATTGCTGTTTGTCTGGCTTGCCTGGACATTTCTGATTCCGGGCGATGATGGCAACAAGGCTATTGCCTGGGGCTGCTTCTTATTCTTTTCCGTCACGTTGATTAAAGGCATCGTTAATCTTTTCGACCGGCGGGCCAAAATTCTCATCGATGCGAACGGCATTTACTTTCCCGGCCGGAAGAAACGCATCATCGACTGGTCAGAAATCAAAGAATTCGAAATCGAACGCAACGAATATCAGGACATCGTCTGGATCGAGCTGAAGCGGGGCGAACCGCTGCATCTGAAGATGTTTTACCTCGATATCCACCCTGAGGTCCTTCACAAGCACGTAGAAAGCTGTATGAGGCGTGCCGCCGGCCTGCCTGACCGCGAAGAATTGCGCAAAAATGCCGGGAAAAAGAGCCTCGCAGAGTTTGTCGACTCCGGAGAACCAGGCGAATCCAGCGAATCCGGCAAAAATGCTGCGCTCGGCGCGGCGTTGCCCTCTTCGGCAGCTGGAGACTCTGATAACGCTGAACAAGCCTTGATTGGTGACAATGAGGGGAACGAGGGCGAAGAAGGCTGTGCAGAAAATGCCAGCTCTGATGAATCAGCAGGCCCTGACAATCTGGGCCGGAACAACGATGAAGAAGCTGAAAAACCTGACGGCAACTATCTGACGAGTCGCTGGCTGTTTCCGTCATGGTTCAGCAGCGAGCCGGTTACCAACGACATAATCTGGACCGGCGTTATCACCGGTGGTCTCGTCGCCATGCTTTTTGTTTTCGCCCATCTCGAAGGCGACCCGCCAAAAATCAGCCTTGCCGAGCAGATCATGGTGATAATCGCTTTCAGCGTGCTTGCCCCGTTCTTTATGTTCATTCATTCTTTTTTAAGAGGTAGTGACACACATCGCGAATGGGCGGGTCTCGATACCAAAAAAAGCGTCAGCTACAGCGTCAAGTCTGACAAGCTGTCTGCTGCAAGAAAGACCGCCGGCAACAAACCCCGCAAAGGGCGCAGCAAAAAGCACCGCCGTTAGGCGGCTGGCTGCAGCAGGGTTCTGGCCAGTGCGAGAGCTTCGTCGCGGGTTTTGATTTCGCCGGTGAACTGGGCTTCTTCGAGTGCTTCGAGAATGCGCCTGAACTCGGGGCCGGGTTTGAGGCCGAGCTGCCTGATCAGGTCGTTACCGTTGAGAAACGGCTGCATTTTCGGGCGTTTCATCTGCTCGTAAAACTGGTGCATGATCTGAAAAATGCCGGCGGTGAACTCTGCCAGATCGTCTTCGCTCAGTGACCCGAGCGCCGAGTAGCGGTCGGCCAGCGACATCAGCGCGATACCGAGGCCATCGCGGCCGGTTTCCGAATAAAATCTGAACAGGCGCTTGTCGTTGAGGCCCTGCTGCAGCATGACACCGGGGCGCATGTGGTTTTTAACCAGCTTTTGCAGATAGTGCGTTTCGTTGACCGAGAGGCGCAGGTTTTCGCCGATATCGCGGGCCATCGATGCGCCTTCCATTTCGTGGCCGTGAAAAATGGTGCGTTTTGCCTCATGATCATAGCGGCGGCAGGGAGGCTTGCCGAGATCGTGCAGCAGGCAGCCGAGCTTGAGATTCTGTGCGTAGGTGCGGGTGCCCGAGACGGTTTCGTTCAGGTAGGTGATGAAGCTGTGCCACCAGGGGTAGGGCTGGTCGCTGTTCAAGAACTTTTCGAGGTTTTCGAGGGTGAGCAGTGTGTGCTCGTAGACGTCGAGGTGATGCCACTCGTTCTGTTCGATGCCGTGGCAGGCGTGCAGCTGCGGCAGGACGACGGCGAGAATGCCGGTGCTGTCCATGAGGCGCACCCATTTGGCGCTGTCGCGAACGCCGAGAACCTTGTAAAATTCATCTCTAATGCGTTCGCCAGAAACATCTTTCAGCAGTTTCGCCTGCGCCACGACCATAGAGTGCAGCTTCGGTGAAAATTCGGCGTCGAAAAGGGCACTGAACCTGAAAGCTCGCATCAGCCGCAGCGGGTCATCTGTAAACAGCCGGTCTGAACTCGGCTCGATGCGGCCGATTGCCAGATGCTCGACGCCGTTCAGCGGGTCATAAAGCTCGATACGGCCTTCAGCCAGAGCTGTGCTGCCGGAGCCGAACAGCGGCGCGGCGATCGAGTTGATGGTAAAGTCGCGGGCCCGCAGGTCTTCATCGATAGTCGGGGCCCTGAATTCAGAGAGATCGAAAGTATAATGACCGCTGCCGGTTTCGCTGACCAGTCGCACTACGTGGCGCTCTTCGTCGAGCACGACGAAGCCGGCACCGGTGGCCCTTGCGAAATCGCGGGCGGCGCTGATCGGGTTGAAGCTGGTGGCCAGGTCGAGATCTGGCACCGTTTTGGCGCCGCGCAGCAGGTCGCGGATACTGCCGCCGACCAGCCAGACCTGCCGGCTGTCAGAGGGGCGCAGAAACTGCAGAATTTCACGCAGCATTCTGACTTCAAGCTGCGGCAGGTCGATGGTTTTGCTGATTTCCATTTTTTCTTCTGTGGCTGATTGATATCAATCGGGGAAAACGTTGGGGTTCAACATGTTGAACCCCAACTTGTTGAACCCCAACAATTATTATTCAACCGATTTATTCTGGCCTCGGCGTTATTCCGGGCGCTGGAAATAATTGATATCGGGTTTGCGGGCGGCAGTTGCCTCGTCAAGGCGACGCACCGGCGTTTTGAGCGGCGCGTTCTTGAGGTTGTCGGGGTTTTCTGCGGCTTCGCGGGCGATCATTTCCATGGCTTCCATGAAGCAGTCGAGGGTGCCCTTGCTTTCGGTTTCGGTCGGCTCGAACATCATCGATTCTTCGACGATCATCGGGAAGTAGATGGTCGGCGCATGGAACCCGAAGTCGAGCAGGCGCTTGGCGACGTCGAGGGTCTTGACGCCATACTGGGCCAGCGATTTCCCTGAGAGCACGAATTCGTGCTTGCAGAAACGATCGTAAGGCAGATGGTAGGTCTTTTTCAGACGCGCCATCATGTAGTTGGCGTTGAGAACGGCGTAGGCAGACGAATTCTTGAGGCCTTCGCTGCCGTTGACCATGATGTAGGCGAAAGCGCGCACCAGCACCAGGAAGTTGCCGACCGAGCCAAGAACCGGGCCGACCGATTCGCGGCATTTGGTCTGCAGCTTGTATTTTTTGCCGTCGAAAACGACGCGCGGGTTGGGCAGGAAAGCTTCAAGATGCTTCTTGACGCCTACGGGGCCGGCACCGGGGCCGCCGCCGCCGTGCGGGGTCGAGAAGGTCTTGTGCAGGTTCAGGTGCACGATGTCGAAGCCCATGTCGCCGGGGCGGGTCCAGCCCATGATGGCGTTGAGATTGGCGCCGTCATAGTAGAGAAGCCCGTCGACCGAGTGAATCAGGCTGGCGAGTTCGCCGATGTTTTCGTCGAACAGCCCGAGGGTGCTCGGGTTGGTAATCATCAGACCGGCAACGTCAGGGCTCAGCTTGGCTTTGAGGTCTTCGATGTCGATGCTGCCGCGGTCATTCGATTTTACGTTGATGACTTCGTAGCCGACCATCGAGCACGACGCCGGGTTGGTGCCGTGACCGCTGTCAGGAATCATGATCTTGGTCTTGTGATTGCCCTGCTTCTTGTGATAGGCCTTCATGATCAGCAGACCGGTCATTTCGCCGTGGGCGCCGGCTGCGGGCTGCAGCGTCATGGCGTCCATGCCGGTGACTTCGGCAAGCTGATCTTCGAGGGTCTTGAGCATTTCGAGCGCGCCCTGAACAGTTTCTTCGGGCTGCTGCGGGTGAATGTGCGCAAAACCTGGCAGGCGCGCCATGTTTTCGTTAACCTTGGGGTTATACTTCATGGTGCACGAACCGAGCGGGTAGAAACCGATATCGACGCTGTGATTCAGCCGTGACAGGCGGGTGAAGTGTCTGACGACTTCGAGCTCTGACAGTGAAGGCAGCGGCAGTTCCTGGCGCAGAAAGCGTGAGGGAATATGGTCGGCGGGGTCGAGTGCCGGTACATCGAGAGCTGGCAGAGCGTAGCCGCGGCGGCCGTCTTTGTTGAGATCAAAAATCAAGGGTTCAGCCATTGATAAACCCTCCTAACATGTTGCAGTAATTGTCGATTTCGTCTTTGGTGCGTTTTTCGGTAACAGCGATGAGCACGCAGTCTTTGAGGCTGGTGAACCAGTTGTCGAGCGGAATACCGGCGAAAACGCCTTTTTTGGCCATTTTGCCGAGTACCTTGCGCGCATTCGGAATCTTGACGACCAGTTCATGGAAGAAGCTGCCGGTGAACGGGAAGCTGACGCCGGCGACCTTGGCCAGTTCGCGCTTCATGTAGTGCGCTTTCTGGAAGGACTGATAAGCTACTTCCTTGATGCCGTCGCGGCCGAGCAGGCTCATGTAGATCGTGGCGTTGAGTGCCATCAGTGCCTGGTTTGAACAGATGTTGCTGCTCGCCTTTTCACGTCTGATGTGCTGTTCGCGGGCCTGCAGAGTGAGAACGAAACCGATTTTGCCGTCGATGTCTTTGGTTCTGCCGACGATGCGGCCGGGCATGCGGCGCAGCAGGGCCTTTTTCGCGGCGATGAAACCGAGATACGGGCCGCCGAAGCTCAGCGGAATGCCGAGCGGCTGGCCTTCACCGGTGACGATGTCGGCGCCGAGTTTGCCCGGTGCTTCGATGAGGCCGAGGGCGATCGGGTTGGCGCTGACGATGCTGAGCGCCCCGGCTGCGTGCGCGATTTCCGAAATGCGTTCGATATCTTCGATACTGCCGAAGAAGTTCGGATACTGCATGACTACAGCGGCGATCTTGTCGTTCATCAGTTCCTGAACGCGGGCCGGGTCGACGGCACCGTCTTCGAACGGCACGGTGACGACTTCGACGCCGAGGGCGCCGTTGAGCGTGTTGATGACGCGGCGGTATTCGGGGTTGAGCGTCTGCAGCACGAGCACTTTGTTGCGGCCGGTCTGGGCGGTGGCCATGTTGATCGCTTCGACGTTGGCGGTGGCGCCTTCATACAGAGAAGCGTTCGACTGGTCCATGCCGGTGAGGCCGCAGATCAGGCTCTGGTATTCATAGATGCACTGCAGAGTGCCCTGCGAAACTTCGGGCTGATAGGGAGTGTAGGCGGTGAAAAAGTCGCCGCGCAGCAGAATGTGGTCGATTACGGCCGGAATGATGTGGTCATAAGCGCCGCCGCCGAGAAAACAGACGTTTTTTTCGACGGTTTCGTTGGTTTCGGCGAGCCGGGCGACTTTGCGGGCCATTTCTGACTCGCTCATGCCGGCGGGCAGATTCAATTCGCCCTGCAGCCTGAGCTCGGGCGGAATCTCTGCAAAGAGGTCGTCGATGCTTTTAACACCGATGGCCCCCAGCATTTCCTGAAGTTCATCAGGAGTGGTGGGGATATAGGTAGCCATAAAGGAACTCCTGTGCGATTAGTCGCAGATTTTCTTGTAGTCGGCTTCTGACAGAAGCTGGTCGAATTCTGAAGGATTTGCCATTTTAACTTTGCAGATCCAGCCGGCGCCCATCGGTTCTTCGTTGACGAGGGCGGGGTTGTTTTCGAGGTTGCCGTTAACGGCAACGACTTCGCCGGTTACCGGGGCAAACAGATCAGAAACGGTTTTGACCGATTCGATGGTGCCGAAAACTTTGTCTTTCTGAAGTTTGCTGCCCTTGGCCGGCAGTTCGACGAAAACGACGTCGCCGAGCTGATGTGCAGCGTAATCAGTGATGCCGACGGTGACGGTATCGCCTTCGAGTTTTGCCCATTCGTGTTCTTTGGTGAATTTGGTGGTCATAATATCTCCTGTTCAGCCTTAAAATTTATAAAATGGAAATTTTTCGCAGATGGCGTTGACCTTGGCTTTGACAGCGGCAAGGTTGGCTTCGTCTTCGGGTTTCGCGATCGCTTCGTCCATCAGGGCGGCAATCTGCTTCATGACTTCGGGGGTCATGCCGCGGGTGGTGACGGCCGGGGTGCCGACGCGCAGGCCCGAGGTGACGAACGGTGAAGCCGGGTCATTCGGAATCGTGTTCTTGTTGACGGTGATACCGGCGTGATCGAGCGCCTTTTCGGCGGCCTTGCCGGTGATGTTCTTATTGCGCACGTCGATGAGCATCAGATGGTTGTCGGTGCCACCGGAAACGAGGCGGAAACCGCGCTCGGTAAGGGCGGCGGCCAGAGCCTGAGCGTTTTCGATGACGCGTTTCTGATAGTCTTTGAAACTCGGTTCAAGAGCTTCTTTGAAAGCAACCGCTTTGGCGGCGATGACGTGCATCAGCGGGCCACCCTGCAGACCGGGGAAAATCGCCTTGTCGAGCGCCTTGGCCCATTTTTCTTTGCAGAGAACCAGGCCGCCGCGGGGTCCGCGCAGGGTCTTGTGGGTGGTCGAGGTCACGAAATCGGCATAGGGAATCGGCGACGGGTGCAGACCGGCAGCGACCAGGCCGGCGATGTGAGCCATGTCGACGCACATTACCGCTTCGACGTCGTCGCAGACCTTGCGGATGCGTTCGAAATCGATGATGCGCGGGTAGGCCGAGGCGCCAACCATGATCATTTTCGGCTTGTTTTCTTTGGCGAGGCGGGTGAGCGCTTCGTAATCGAGGGTTTCGGTATCGTCGGTGACGCCGTAGGGAACGACGTTATAGAGCAGACCGCTGAAGTTGACCGGGCTGCCGTGGGTCAGATGGCCACCGTTCTGCAGGTTCATGCCGAGAAAGGTTTCGCCCGGTTTCATGACGACCTGATAAACGGCCATGTTGGCCTGGCTGCCCGAATGGGGCTGCACGTTGGCATGTTCGGCGCCAAAAAGCTTTTTAACGCGGTCGCGGGCCAGATCTTCGGCCTGGTCGACGACTTCGCAGCCGCCGTAATAGCGCTTTGCCGGGTAACCTTCGGCATATTTGTTGGTGAGAACCGAGCCGAGGGCTTCAAGTACCGCTTCAGAAACGAAGTTTTCTGAGGCGATGAGCTCGATCTGGCTCATCTGGCGCCTTTTTTCACGGTCGATAATCGCACTGATTTCGGGGTCGAACTGTGTGAGGGTCTGCATGATTAACTCCTTGCCCTGGTATAAAATGGTGTTTCTATAACGGTTGCGGGGTAATTTTTGCCGCGGATTTCAATGTCGAAGGTCGAGCCGATGGCACTGAGCGCCGGCGGAACATAGCCGAGGCCGATGTTCTTCTGCAGGGTGGGGGCCATGGTGCCAGAAGTGACTTCGCCGACCTTTTTGCCGTCTTTCATGATCGGGTAACCGTGTCGTGCGGCCGGGCCTTTGCCGAGTTCGAAGCCGACGAGGGTCTTGGTGACGCCCTGGTCTTTCTGCTTCTTCATGACTTCGCTGCCGTTGAACGGGCCTTTGGCGAATTTGACGGTCCAGTTCAGGTTGGCTTCGATCGGAGTGGTTTCGTCGTTGATGTCGTTGCCGTAGAGCATCAGGCGGGCTTCAAGGCGCAGAGTGTCGCGGGCGCCGAGGCCGATCGGCTTGATGCCGAAGTCTTTGCCGGCTTCAAGAAGGTCGTTCCAGAGTTTTTCTGAATGTTCGGCCGGGTAATAGAGTTCGAAACCATCTTCACCGGTGTAGCCGGTGCGGCTGATGATGCAGTCGATGCCGGCGACCTTGCCTGAGGTGAACCAGTAGAATTTGATGGGTTTGAGGCGCTGGCGGGTCAGCTTCTGCAGAATCGCTTCGGCGTTCGGGCCTTGAATAGCGATCAGACCAGTTTCTGAAGACTTGTCGACAAATTTCACGTCGCCTTCCAGCTGGCTGGCAATCCAGTCGTAGTCTTTTTTCATGTTGCTGGCATTAACAACCAGCATGAATTTCTCGGCAGTCCAACGATAGATAAGCAGGTCATCGACAATAGTGCCGTCGGGGCGGCACATCGGGGTATAAGCGATCTGCCGGTCAGAAAGTGCTTCTGAGTCCTGGCAGCAGATTTTTTGAATGTTTTTCAGGGCATCGGGGCCGCTCAGCCAGAATTCGCCCATGTGAAACAGGTCGAAAAGGCCGCTGTTGGTGCGAACGGCGTTGTGTTCTTCGATAATCGAAGTGTACTGAACCGGCATATACCATCCGGCGAAATCGACCATTCTCGCACCTGATTTTTCATGTACTGCGCACAGTGGGGTCTTGTTCATCATTCTCTCCTTGCTGTAATTACGAAAGCCCGGTAATGTTACCGTTTTCGTCGACGTCGATATGTTGGGCCGAGGGTTCCTTGGGCAGGCCGGGCATGGTCATGATCTCGCCGGCAATGGCGACAACAAACCCGGCCCCGGCGCTCAGGCGCGCCTCACGTATGATAACTTCAAAGTCGTGCGGCCGGCCGAGCAGGTTGACCTGGTCAGACAGCGACGACTGGGTTTTGGCAATACACACGGGCACTTTTCTGAACCCGAGTTTTTCGAACTGGTCGATGGCGTCTTTCGCCTTTTTCAGAATCGTGACGCCCTTGGCGCCGTAGCAGCAGCGGGCGATGACGTTGATCTTCTCGACGAGCGGCATTTCAATCGGGTAGAGGAAATCGAATTCGTTGGCCTGTGAGGCGATCGTCTTCTCGACCGCTTCTGCCAGTGCAACGCCGCCGGCCGGTCCCTGACCGTAGATGTCGGAAACGACGGCGGTCACGCCTTTTTCGCGCACCGCATCGACGACCCATTGCAGTTCTTTTTCGGTGTCTGAGCCGAACTTGTTGACCGCAACCACACACGGAACGCCGAAATGCCTGACGTTTTCGATATGCTTGACCAGGTTCTCAAAGCCTTTGGCGAGCGCTTCGAGGTTCTCTGTGTCGAGCTGCGCCTTTGGCACGCCGCCGTGCATCTTGAGCGCTCTTACCGTGGCTACGATGACCGCAGCTGCCGGTTTGAGGCCACCGAAGCGGCACTTGATATCGAAGAATTTTTCGGCGCCGAGTTCGGTGGCGAAGCCGGCTTCGGTGATCACGATATCGGCCAGCTTCAGTGCCAGTTTGGTGGCAACCATGCTGTTGCAGCCGTGCGCGATATTGGCGAACGGGCCGCCATGAACGAAAACCGGGGTAGAATAGCGCGTCTGCACCAGATTCGGTTTCATCGCTTCTTTGAGAACGGCGCACATGGCGCCCTGGGCTTTCAGGTCGCGGGCAAAAACCGGTTTGCCATCGACGCTGAAGCCGACGATAATGTTGCTGAGTCGCTGCTTGAGATCGTTGAGATCTTCGGCGAGGCAGAGGGCGGCCATGACTTCAGACGCGGCGGTGATATCGAAGCCGGTTTCGCGCGGAACCCCATGGGCGGGGCCGCCGAGGCCGGTTACGATATTGCGCAGACTGCGGTCGTTCATGTCGATGACCCGCTTGAACGGGGTCGATTTCGGGTCGATGCGCAGCTCGTTGCCGTGCTGAATGTGGTTGGCGACCAGCGCTGTCAGCAGGTTGTGCGCCGAAGTGACGGCATGAATATCGCCGGTGAAGTGCAGGTTGATTTCATCCATCGGCACCAGCTGGCTCTTGCCGCCGCCGGTGGCGCCGCCTTTGACGCCGAAAACCGGGCCCATCGAGGGCTCGCGCAGACAGAGCATGGTTTTGCGGCCCATGGCCCTGAAAGTATCGGCCAGACCGATACAGGTGGTGGTTTTACCTTCACCGGCCGGGGTCGGGGTCATGGCGGTGACCAGAATCAATTTGCCGTCGGGGTTGCCGGCGACGCGCTTTCGGGTCGAGAAAGCGACCTTGGCCTTATAATGGCCGTAATGTTCTATTTCTTCGGGCAGCAGGCCAAGTTCGACGCCAACGGTTTCGACGGGCCTGGTTAATTCTTTGATGTTGAGTTTTGTTTCTGACACAGCAGCACCTTTCTCGTTGCGACAGAAATACGCCGGCAGCTTACTCGTTTTTCAGGAAAAATTCCATCATTGCATTGACGCCGGCGCCGGTTTGTTTGAGATAACCTTTTTTCTTGAGAATCATTTCGAGCAGGGCGATGGTGCCGAGCAGATCGCGTTCGCCGATGGCGCCGATCGTGGTGATACGCAGCAGGGTCGCGGCGAACTGTTCCTGGCCACCGGCAATGAGAATGCCGTATTTATTGCGCATTTCGGCAACGATGTCTTTCGGTGCAATGCCTTCGGGGGCATAAAAGACCGTCAGCACATTCGAAGTCGCCTTTTCTTCGGTGAACAGCTTGAGGCCGAGTGCTTTGAGAGCAGCCCGCAGCCCGCCGGCGAGTTTGGCATAATGTTTGATGCAGTTGTCGAGGCCGATGCGATCGATCTTGCGCAGGGCTTCGAGCAGCGAGAACATGACGTTGATGGCCGGGGTCCAGGGGTAGGCCGGAATCGCCTGTTCCTGGTCGCGTTTGTAGAGCTTGAGATCAAAATAGTAGCCGTGGCATTTTACGGTTTCGACCTTTTTCCAGGCCTTGTCTGACAGGGCAACCATACCAACGCCTGGAGGCGCCAGGAAACCCTTCTGCGAGGCAGAAACGGTGACGTCGACATGCCAGTCGTCCATTTTGAAGGGCAGGGCGCCGAGGCCTGAAACGCCGTCGACGATGAGAATTTTTCCCTTGTCTTTGAGAAATTCGCCGATCGCCTTGATATCGTTGCAGATACCGGTCGAAGTTTCGTTGAAAGTTACGGTGATGCCGCTGATTTCGGGGTGCTTTTTCAGGGCTTCGGCAATCTGTTCGACGGTGACGGCTTTGCCGTCGTCACATTTGAGAACGACGGGTTTGAGTCTGAAAGCTTCGCATATCTGAGTAAAACGCACGCCAAAAACGCCGGTTTGAACGGTGAGAACCGTTTCGCCTTCGTTAAAAAGATTGGCGATAGCGGTTTCCATGCCACCGGTGCCTGAAGAGGTCGTCAGGTAGAGGTGCTGGGTGGTTCCGAAGAATTTCTTGAGCAGATCGACACATTCTCTGTAGGTCGGGGCGAAATCGTTGGTGCGGTGGTGGCGCAGCGGCCTGGCACCGGCGAGCAGGATTTCGGAATCAAGATGTACGGGACCCGGGGTCATCAGCATGGTATCGAGCAGTTCCACGGTCAATTCTCCATTCATTTCCTTGTTGTAATTATCTTCAGCTTCTGCAGTCGTGTTTAAAGCAGCAGAGCGTTTTTACGGGAAGTTCTGCCTTGATTTGAGAGTATTCGCCAGCAGCATCGCGATCGTCATCGGCCCGACACCGCCTGGTACCGGGGTGATGAACGAGGCGCGTTTCGCCGCGCCGGCGTATTCGACATCGCCGACCAGGCGGTAGCCGCGCGGTGACGAGGGGTCATCGATCGAGTTGGTGCCGACGTCGATGACGACAGCGCCTTCTTTAACCCAGTCGCCCTTGACGAATTCGGCTTTGCCGATGCCGGCGACGAGAATGTCGGCCTGGCGGCAGAGGCCGGGCAGGTCGCGGGTGCGCGAGTGGGCAATCGTGACGGTGGCGTTCGCTTTGGTCAGCAGCGCCGCCATCGGCTTGCCGACTATGTTAGAGCGCCCGATCACGAGGGCATTTTTCCCTTCGACGGGGATATTGTAGCGTTTCAGCATTTCCATGACGCCGAGCGGCGTGCACGGAACGAAAGTATCGACACCGAGGCTCAGGTAACCGACATTGGTCGGGTGAAAGCCATCGACGTCCTTGCGCGGGTCGATTGCCTGCAGGGCCGCGAATTCGTCGAGATGCGCGGGCAGGGGGAGCTGCAGCAGAATGCCGTGAACAGAGGCATCACGGTTCAGCTGTTCGATGGTAAAAATGAGGTCGGCCTGGGTGGTATTGGCGGCGAGAGCGATCTCGCGCGAGAAAAAACCGGCCGCTTCGCAGGCCTTCTTTTTTGAAGAGACATAGACGTGCGAGGCCTTGTCGTCACCGACAATTACGACCGCGAGGCCGGGCGGTATTTTACCGGCGTCGGTCAGCTTCTTTACCGAAGCGGTGATCTCGGCACGAATAGTTTCAGAAAGCTGTTTCCCATCTATAACAGTAGTCAAGTCTGGCTCCTGATTAATTGATTTCAGGGCGAGTATAACGCCGCCGGCAAATATAGGCAACCCCTTTTATCAAGGTAAAAAATGCGGCCGGGCAGGCTGATTTTAAGAGGCATTGCCGGTTTTTTCGGCAGTTGTTTCTGATTTTACTGTGAAAATTATCACAATAGCCGCAGAGGCGGCAAAATATCTTAAGTAACCCGGTTGATTGAGAGGGGCGACATAGCAGATATTAATTCAGTCTGGTGTTGTGAAAATATGCGCAAACTCTTGGGGGGGGGCGAGTTACAGACTGCCAGTCTGAAAAATACCGGTAACAATGTGCAGCTGGTTGCTGCGAAACACGTCACGAGATGCTTTCCCTGATCCGGGTGCTCTATCTGATTTCTGCTAAGGCCTGATTTCTGCAGTCATAGATGCCAGAACGGTTTTGATCTCTGAATCATCACTCATGTCTACGATAGCGTCGATTGCAAGTTGCAGGTTCTGGTAAGTCTGACTGTTCTTTCCTCTGCGTGAATATTCGAAGAATAGCCCGGCAGTCTGCGAGGCCAGGTCTGGGTGATCGCTGATAAATGTTTTCATCTGTGAACCGCTGAAGTTTTTCATTCCCTCATAATTGGCCGGCAGATGGCTTTCGCTGCTGCCCTTAAAGTCGATACTGCCGCGAGTAAGATGATAGACCCACCATTTATGCTCTTTGCAGGGTGCAAAAAAACTGTCGTGCAGCATTTGTATGCTGTTTTCGCCATGGGGCTCGAATCCCAGGGGAAAACTGCGGTTAAAGATTGTTGCGTAGGTTCCTTTGCGAAAGCTTCCGCATTCGATACAGCACTCATCTGTCCAGGTGCGGCCCAGTCCGATTGAATGGCCGAGCGGAGCAAAGAAAAACGCCGCAACCAGAAAAATGACCACCAGATCGCCGAGAAAAAAAAGTATGAGGGTTTTTTTGTTCATATTCATTACCTTAAGCTTGTTTCAAGGCCAGAAGTATCTTGAAAGCATTTCGCAGTATTGTAATACCAGTCTGTGACTGATAGAAACGGCCGGCGAATCTGCTCTACTTTGTTTATGCAGTAATCAGTAAACGGTTTGAGGTTTACTCGGCTTCTTCTTCCGGTGGGGTTTCCATCCAGCCGAGAGCGTTCAGGTCCTTTTCAGGTATGCCGATTTCGCGAATCTTTTCGGAGCTCATGTTGGGCTGGTCAGAGCCGAGAAACCAGCTCATGCCTTTCCAGCTTTTGCCGTCGCGTTTGAGCAGAAAATACAGGGCGCCGTCAGCCATGATCGGCATTTCTTTGTATTTCTTATCCAGCGGTGCCAGAGCGAACTCGACCGAGGCCCATTCACCGCTGACATAAACTTCATTGATGGCAACCTGGCAGAGTGCGTTCAGGGGCTTTTTTCCCTCGCCGGCATCGAGAGCGCATTCAAAGGGATCAGTCGGGCCGGGGTTGCCAAAGTCCTTGTCGTTTGTTTTCAAATAGGCTGAATACTGTGCAACTGGGTCTTTAAAGGGTTTGACATCGCCGACAGACGGCACGGTCGGGCCAGAATCGTCGTTTTCGTTGAATTGCCCGTCATCGGCCACTTCTTCTTCGCTTTCTGGCTGGTTTTTGTCTTTGCCTTCAAAGACAAGAGTTTCGCCGGCAAATACCGAAGCTGAACCCTGGTGTTCCCAGAAGGTTGTCTTGCCATCGCTGTATTTAGCGCCAGAAGCTGCTATCGTTGAATTCAGCGAAACAGTTTGCCCGCCCGGCATGGTTATTTTAACCTTGTCTGCGGCTGTGTCGAATTCTGCCTGCAGCTCTTTGCCGGCAGAATCAACGTAGGTGGCTTTTATCAGTGAGGCGGCATGACCAGTGTCTGCTGCCTGAAACAGGCACATTAACGAAGCGGCAAAAAGGGAGAAAAGGCTGCGGCTTGATTTTCTCATAAATTCCTCCATAGATAAAACATACCCTCATCATCAGAAAATGATTCTACCACTGTCATGCTTCCGGGTAAAATTTGTGGCGGTATCAAAGTATGCATCACAGTATAAAACATTTTGCTGCTGCATTATAACAGATCGATGAGAGAGTTTCTGAGTGGCTGAATTTGTCGTCAGCTTTCCGGTTCTGGTAAATCCATCGATGAATTGGCTTTTTCAGATTCTGACAAAATGAAAAATTTGCGGGCTGCCATGAGAATGACAAAAGCGACGACACTGAAGAGAATTTCGGTGGCGGTCAGATCCGGTTTCAGAGTTTTTCTGGCGACAACGAAGGCAAGAAGTTCAAGAACGGCCTCAAGTTCGTGCGTCAGCAGAGTGCGAATCAATTCAAGGCAGATAACCAGAAGAAGCACGCGGTTAATTAACTCATAAAGGGTTTCTGAGTGGCTCCAGTCGATGTGCGACATGCTCAGCACCGAGTAAATAAAAAAGGCGCCCATGCCCGCAAAAATCGTTACGGCAAGAATGCGCTCACTCCACATCGCGGTTCGTCTCAATCCATTGGCTAATCTGAGAGCTCTCGGCATCAATACCTCCTGTATTATAATAGGACTTTATTTAATATATTTTCTGCAGTGCGGCATAGTCAAGAACTATTAATCAAGAAATTTTTCGAGAAAAATATTGCGACAGCAAAACCATGTCGGCGAAAATTTCGGGATTGGTGAAATATGAGGTTTGGAGTATATTAGAATTTAACAATAGATGTGACTGTCAGGAGACGAAATGAAGAATCTCGGTGAAATGCTGCTGCAGCGCGAAGCTTTCAGTGAAATCGTCATGGGCAATACCGCCATCGTGCGCGCCATGATCGAGGCCGGAACCCGGGTTATAACCTCTTACCCCGGTTCGCCGACGCCCGAAATCGCCTCGGCGATCGCGGCGATCAAAAAAGAAGACCGGCCGTTCTATTTTGAATTTTCGACCAACGAGAAAGTGGCGACCGAAGTGGCCTATGGTGCCGCCGTCAACGGTCACCTCTCGACGGTTTTTTTCAAGAGTGTCGGCCTCAATGTCGCGTCTGATACCTTTGTGCAGCTCAGTCTGATGAACCTGACCGGCGGCATGGTCGTGGTGCTCGGCGACGATCCGGGTGCCAACTCATCGCAGAACGAGCAGGACAACCGCCATTTCGCGCGCATGAGCTATACCCCGATCTTCGAGCCGGCCAATCCGACCGAGGTTTATCATTTTTACAAGGCCGCGGCCGCACTGGCTCAGCAGCTGCATATTCCGGTCATTCTGCGCCTGACCACGCATGTCTGCCACGCCAAGGAAAAAGTGGCATTCGCCGCCTGGCAGCCTGCCGTGTTCGACAAGACGCCCCGCTTCGACGTCAAAAATGGCCCGTATATGCCGCTTACCAGTCTGGTTTTTCCGATGAAGCGGCGTGCTCTGCAGAATCTTGGCCAGCTTGCCGGCATGAGCGAAAAAATCGGCCAGCACTACCGTGTCAATAATCAGAACCGGCAGAAGGGTATTATCACTTTCGGTCTGCCATACCTTTCGCTGCTCGACGTTCTCGAAGAATCTGGCGGCAAGCCCGATATTCTCAAGCTCGGCATGATCTACCCGCTGCCGGTCGAGATGCTCGCAGAATTTCTGCGCAGCCATGACGAAGTGCTCGTGCTCGAAGAGCTCGACGACCTGATTGAAAGCGAACTCAAGAGAATCGCCTTCGAAAAGCAGATTAAAGTCAGGATCCACGGCAAAACCGACGTTGAATCATGGGTCGGCGAATATACTGCCGATAAGGTGGGTGGCATTCTCCGCAACCTCTGGCCCGAAATGGCCGCTGCCGCACCGGCATCGCCTGTTGCACCGCTGCAGGTTCCGGCCCGACCGGCGCAGATGTGCCCGGGCTGCGGTCATCGCAGTGCTTTCCATGCAATAAAACAGGCATTGGCGCCTGCCGACATCAAGGTTGCCGATATCGGCTGCCATACGCTCGGTTTCATGCCACCCTATAATATGGGCGAAATGCTGATGTGCATGGGGGCCTCGACCGGTATTGCCGCCGGGCTGTCGCTGTTCAATGACAGCCGCCGGGTCGTCTGCTTTCTTGGCGATTCAACCTTTTTTCATGCCGGTCTTCCGGGTATTATCAATGCACTGTTCAACCGCCACAATATCACCCTGATCGTCATGGAAAACGGCACCACCGCCATGACCGGCCACCAGGACCACGCCGCTACCGGCCGCAATTTCAATGACCTCACCGAAAAGATTCCGGTGCGCAGCGTGCTTGAAGGCCTCGGCATCAAACACATTTTCGAAGTCGACACCTATCAGCAGCAGAAGCTCACCGACGCGGTCAAAGAAGCCGTGGCGGTCGAAGGTTTTGCCGTCGTCATCGCGAAGCACCCATGCATGCTCAAGCTGATGCGTGAGCAGCGTCGCAAAGATGGCTTTCAGGCCAAAATGGTCAGCATCGACAAAAAGACCTGCGATCACCAGCATGTCTGTGTCAGCAGCTTTGCCTGCCCGACTTTCGTCATGAACCCCGATGGCAGCGTCGATGTCAACCCCGATCTCTGTATCGGTGATGGCTCATGTCTGCAGACCTGCCCGTCGAAGGCGATCAACCGCCCGCAGAACCGCGAAGGAAACAAGGAGTAATATCATGACCGTATTCAATGTTTATCTCAGCGGCGTCGGCGGTCAGGGCATCGGTCTGATCAGTGAAGTCATGCAGCGCAGTGTTGACCACGCCGGCATCAAGGCCCTCGGCGTCGACACGCACGGTCTGGCACAGCGCGGCGGCATTGTCGCTTCGCAGTTGCGCATCGGTGACAACATTCATTCGCCAATGGTTTCGCGGGGCAAGGCCGATCTGGTGGTAGCTCTCGAACGGCACGAGGCGGTGCGCGCCGCCGGCGAATATCTCAAAAAGAACGGCACTCTGGTTTATTACAACACCTCATGGCAGCCTCTGCCGGTGCGCATGAAAAAGGCCGAAGAAATTAAAACTGCGCAGGTCGCTGAATTCTGTCAGGGAAATGGCTTCAGGCTTATCGAAGTCTTTCAGGCCGACCTGCCCGACCCGCGCATGCAGAATATGGCCCTGCTTGCCGCTATCTGCCGCAATAATCTGCTTGCCGGCGTCAGAAAAGAACATTATGTCGCCGCGATGCGCGATCTGATGAGCGGTAGAATGCTCGAAGACAACCTCAGCCTTTTTGAGCGCCTGCTGCTTGCCTGAACCTAGAAACGGAGAAAATAATGCTTACGCGAAAAATTGCTTTAACTGCCGCCTTTTCATTGGCTCTGGCGGTCGGCGTCGTTGCTGAACCGGCATCGGCCCCGGCCAACGCTGCTGCACCAGCGGCGGTCGATGAAACTGTCGAGCCGGCAGACAATTTCAAGCTGCTTCTCGACGGTCAGGAAACCCGTCTGGTTCCGGAAAAACCTTTTGAAATAACCATCAAAGGCGAAAAAATAAAAGGGCTGCTGCAGGTTGAGCCTCTTAAAACCTTTAACTACGGTGGCATTTCGCTGCAATACCCCCGGCATTTTACTTTCGAGGCAGACCTTTCTGATAAGGATGTCAGCCTGTGGAACCTGTCGGGCAGTAACTGCGTTCTCATGATTCAGCTTTATCCGGCCGAAATGGATCACAAAATCATGGCGCAGATGCTGCAGCCGCGTTTCGGTGAAAAGAATTCCATCGTTTCGGATTGCACTCTGGCTCTCAAGGGCAACGAAACAAAGGGCTCGAAGCTGACCACCACCATTGGCGACAGCTCGATAACCCAGGAAATCTATTCTTTCAGGGTGCAGGGCGGTTCTCTGCTGCTGATCCTGCAGGACACTCTCAATCTCGATGGCAGGTCATCTGAAGAAGGCCGTAAATTCAGACAGCTGCTGATCGACACTCTCAGTTTTTCAGCTTCAGGTTGATTGCGGGGCGCTGTTCGAAACACCAGATACACTTTTTTACAAACCAAAGTTTTAATCAGCCCGACGAAGCCGGTTATAATAATGACCCTGGCCGCACCCATGGAGCACCTGAATGGAAAACTTGAACGAAATACAGGCACTGACAAAAAACCTCAGCATTCTCTATGTCGAAGACAGCGAGTTTGTGCGTATTCCGACGATGCATCTTCTCACGCAGCTTTTCAAAGAGATTCATGTCGCCAGTGACGGGCATGAGGGCCTGGAAATTTATCGCAACAGCAAAAGTCCGATAGATCTTGTCCTTACCGATATCCAGACGCCGCGCATGACGGGGCTGCAGATGGCCAGAGAGATCAAGCAGCTCAATGATCAGCAGCATATTCTTATTTTTTCGGGCTACAACAGCCCCGAAAACTATGCCGAAGCTATCGAAATCGGCGTCGAGGGCTTTATTCTCAAGCCCATGGAACGGGAAAAATTTCTCAAGGTGATTGCCAAAGCGGCGCGGGCAATAAAAAACCAGAGATTTCAGGAAAACTATCAGCTTGAGATTGAAAAGTTGCTTTCAGAAAGAACCATCGAGCTCGACAAGCTTCTCGGAACCGATGAAATTACCGGTCTGCCCAACAAAACCCGCCTGTATTTTGAACTCGGCAAATGCGACCATTGCTCTCTGGTGCTGGTTAACATCGACAATTTCGACCATATCAATTCGACTTACGGCTTTGAAATCGGCGATAAGGTGCTTTATGGGGTTGCAAGGTATCTTGAAAAGCTGATTCCAGAGGGGAGTAACCTCTACCGGATGCCGTCTGACGAAATGGCTTATCTCATTCCTGGCAGCGACCGGCAGAAGATCGAAGAGTTTGCTGCCCAGATTCTCAAGGGCATCAGCCATCACCGGATTGCGGTCGACGACATCGAAATGCACATCACCTGCACGATCGGTATCGCCTTTGGTGATGGTCGCCAGATGCTTACCGACGCGCACATTGCGATGAAAGAAATCCGCGAAATCGGCAAAAACCGCTATTGCGTCTTTGATTCAAGCCGTTCGACGCTGCAGAGCCTTCAGAAAAACAATATCGAATGGTTTCGCAAGATCAGAAAAGCACTCGAAAATGAGCTGGTTGTGCCTTTCTTTCAGCCGATCGTCAACAATCAGACCGGCTGCATCGAAAAATATGAATGTCTGGCGCGCATAATCGAGAATGACAGGATCATCACGCCGAATTACTTTATCGACCCGGCGCGGCTCGTCGGCATGCTTCCCGACATCACCCGCATGATGATTTCGCGCAGTTTCGCCAGCTTTGCCGGCCGCCGCGAAGAATTTTCGGTCAATATCACCGAATACGATCTTAAAGACGGCTATCTGATCGATTTTATCAGGGCGCAGCTCGAAAAGCACCGCATTGCGCCTGACAGGGTCGTGCTCGAAATTCTCGAAAACATCAGCGCTCAGGGCAGCGAAGATGCTCTGAAACAGCTGACCACGCTCAAAGAAATGGGGCTGAAGCTCGCTCTCGACGATTTCGGCAGCGAAAAGTCGAATTTTCATCGCCTGCAGGAACTCAACGTCGATTTTATCAAGATCGACGGTGCCTTTATCAAGAATCTCGCCCGCAACGACAACTGCTACAAGATCACCAAAACGATCAAAAGCATGGCTGAAAGCCTTGAAGCGAAGGTAATCGCCGAGTTCGTCTGCGATGAACAGGTCTTCAGCAAGGTTAAAGAGCTTGGCATCGAGTATTCGCAGGGCTATTACTTTGGCGCCCCGCAAGAAAAAATTGAATGACCGGCAAAAGTGAAAGCATTGTTGGCTGCCTGCTCGGCACCGCTGTCGGTGACGCGATCGGGCTGCCATACGAGGGGCTTTCACCGCAGCGGGCGAAAAAAATGCTTGGCCCGGCCGACCGCCACCGTTTCTTTTTTGGCCGCGGCATGGTCTCAGACGACACCCAGCACAGCTGCATGGTCGCTCAGGCTCTGCTCTCTGCCGGCACCGACCCGAAGAGCTTCAGTCGTGCCTTTGCCTGGCGCCTGCGCTTCTGGCTGCTTGGGGTTCCGGCCGGGGCCGGGTTTGCGACGCTCCGGGCGATTTTAAAACTCTGGCTGGGCTTTTCGCCACAGAAAAGCGGCGTTTTTTCGGCCGGTAACGGTCCGGCCATGCGCGCCGCCATTTTCGGGGCCGCCTTTGACGACCTCAACTCGATAAGAAGCCTGGTCACCGCCTCGACGGTTATTACGCATACCGATCCGAAGGCTTTGCACGGGGCTCTGGCAATCGCGCTGGCCGCCTTTATGGCACGCCAGGCAACGAATGTCACCCCGCAGGAATATTTGAACAAGCTGCAGGCCTTTGTTGGCGATGATGCACAGGAGCTTGTTGCTCTGGTTGTCAGCGTTTGCGATTCTATTGCCGCCAATGAAACGACAGAGGTGTTTGCCGGCAGATCAGGTCACGGAAAGGGCGTTTCCGGCTATGTTCTTCATACCGTACCGGTGGTTCTGCATGCCTGGCTGCGGCATCAAAGAGCATTCGCCCCCGCCATCAGCGAAATTATCGCCTGCGGCGGCGATGCCGATACTACCGCCGCCATTCTTGGCGGTATCATCGGCAGTGCCGTCGGCCCGACGGGCATACCTGAATCATGGCTGAACGGCATTCTTGAATGGCCGGCCGGCACCGCCTGGATGCGGGAAGCCGGTGCGTGTCTCGCTGAATCGCTGGCCGGCAAAAAAGATCTGCGGATTCCTGAAATCTGGTTTCTGACAACCCTGCCGAGAAACCTGCTGATGCTGGTCATCGTTCTGCTGCATGGCTTCAGACGCCTTCTGCCGCCATATTGACAGTCTTTTTCGCGAGGGCGTACAATTCTTTCGAACTTATTGAATTTTAAGGAGATTGAAAATGCGCAAGGCTCTTTTTGGTCTTATCGTAGTCGGTCTTTTAACTTTACCCGCTTCTGAGGCACTCGCCCAGAAAGGAAAATGGGGAAAAGGGCAGGGGGCTGCCAGAGAAGGCCGCAATCTCGAAAAAATGCAGCAGATGAAGCAGCAGCGCCAGCAGAAAATGCAGGAAATGAAAGAAAAGCGCCAGGGCAAGCAGGGCGTTCAGGAAAATAAAGAAGAAAAAGCGTCGGCCCGCGAAGCAAAAAAAGCCGAAAGAATGGCGAAGCTTCAGGCTATGAAAGAAAAATGGGCGGCCATGAGCAAAGACAACGGCCGCTTTCAGGCTCTGAAAGAAAAAATCGAAGCCATGCAGCAGGCGAAGAAATCTGGCGATGCCAGCCTTTACAAAGAAAGAAAAACCGAACTGCAGAAACAATGGCAGGCTATGACACCCGAGGAACGGCAGCAGCTCGGCCAGCAGATTCCCGAACTCAATGAACGCATGAAAAGGCTTGCCGAAGGCGACGGAGCCGCAGACTTTTCGGGCACCCGCAAAGGGCCGAAGGGTGGTCAGCAGAGTTTTGAGGGCAAAGTGAACCGCCAGGGCAACACCTTTAACTATGAAGGAACAGCAACCGGAGCCGGCGGCAATTCTGTCAGCACGACCGGTCAGACAGTTGTCGAAGGCAATCAGGCCAGTTTCGAAAGAAAGCATCATGGCTCGCAAGGCAAAGAAACCACTGTTACCGGCACTCACACCCGCGATGGCAACGTCGTTAACACCGAAAAGACCATTACCGGCCCGCAGGGCAATGAAACCAGTCTGACTTCAACGACCACCAAAGATGGCAACACTCTTACTACCGTTGTCACCGGCGAAGACGGCAAGACCGCAACGCACCAGGTAACCGGCTCGACCGATGGCGATGGTCTGCATACAACCAGCACCACTACCGGCCCGGGCGGCGAAACATTCGAAAGTTCCGGCGACTGGATGTTCGACTTTATCGAAGAATCGGACTACTGACCTTAAGCATTCTGTTAGAAGCGGCCTGAGCCTGGTCTCATGGCCGTTTTTTTCTTTGGCCTTCGTGCCGATTCCTGATCGTATTTGAAAACCCGCTGCAATTGTGTGATAATTAGCGGCGTTCAAAACTCAGACCAATCTGGAGAGCCAATGCCAAAAACCGCTGCTAGAGGAAAGCTGATTTTTCAGGTAATTGTGCCTGTGATCGTCATTACCCTTCTTTCTGCCGGGTTGCAGATGGCAGTGACTTTTTTTCTGCTGCGCTTTTTGAACAGCGAAATAAAATCCGGTATCCGCAGCGAGTTTGAACAGACGAACGACGACTTCACCAGCGGCCTGCGTGAACAGGGAATTCTCGTTTTAAAACATAACTCTGAGGCCGTTCTCAGCCAGCAGCTGCAGTATCTTGAAATGCAGAAGCACAGATTCAACAGCGCGGCTGAACTGGCCGCGTTCTGCATCGCTGACCAGGAATTTCAGAAACTGGCCTTGCGCAGTTTCGGCCGTTATGGTTATACCAATGCCTCGGTTAAGGTCGATGGCAGGCTGATCTGCGTTGCGCATGCCAAAAAGGAAATCGTCGGCCGGGATCTTTTTGAAGTCATCGCGTCGCTCTCTGCCGATGCCCGCCAGAAGCAGAATATTGATGAATTTGCCAAAAACTGGAGCATGCACGTTTCTGGTGTGATCGATTTTGAACAGACTGATACCTTCCTGCCAGCGCATATCCCGGCGTCGGTTGGCCGCCGCAAAATCGCCTACCAGGTCTGGGGTGAAATTGCCGGTATACCATTGGTTGCCGAGACTACAACTTATCTTGCCGAGTTTCTTGAGCCCGCCGACCGGGTTATGAACCAGCACAACCGCGCTGTCGACAATATCGAGAGCAAAATTGTGCGTGGTCTGACTTCATGGATGACCGGTTCGCTCATTCTGGTGCTGTTTTCGCTGGTAGCGGTCGTGCTCACTTCTGTCTGGCTCAATCGCCGCAAGGTTCAAAAACCTCTCGAAGTGATCTCAGAAGGCCTGACCCGCTTCGGCGCCGGCGACTTCTCTGCCCGCATCAGCTGCCAGGCCAATAATGAGCTCGGTCTGGTCGCTGAAATCTCGAATAAAATGGCCGACCACCTTGCCGATTCGCTTTCTTCGCTCGAAGAGGCCCGCAAAGACCTCGAAGCAAAAGTTGCCGCAAGAACCGCCGATCTGGAAAAGGCTAACCAGGCTCTCGAAGCTGAGCAGCAGACGGCTGAGCGTCTGCTGCTGAATACTTTGCCCGCACCCGTAGCCAGAAGGCTCAGAGCCGGCGAAGAAACTCTCGTCGATGACTTCGCTCTGGCAACCGTTCTTTTTACCGATTTTAAGGGTTTCACCCAGCTGACAGAAACCGTTACTCCTTCGCGGCTGGTAAGCTCGCTCAATGAGGTTTTCGCAAAGTTCGATGAATTAGCCGCTGAGCTCGGTATCGAAAAAATCAAGACAATCGGCGATGCTTATATGGCCGTCGGCGGGGTACCCGTTCGCGATGACCGGCACCCCGAAAAAGTCGTTGAACTTGGGCTGCGCATGCGCGATTATATTGCACAAAGACTCGAAAACAAAGATCTGTTACCGTTTCAGATTCGTATCGGCATTCATTCAGGCCCGGTTCTCGCCGGCGTGATCGGTCGCAGCAAGATGACCTACGACCTCTGGGGCGATACGGTTAACATCGCCAGCCGCTGTGAATCTTCATCTGAGCCTATGCGCGTCAATATTTCCGAAGCGACTTACAAGCTGGTAAAAGACCGGTTTAAATGTGAATATCGCGGGCTGGTAGCGGCGAAAGGCAAGGGCGAAATGCCGATGTATTTTGTCGAGCGTTCAGCCTGACCCGGGAAGCTTTTTCCCGTCACGCTTTTTTTTGAAAAAACTTGTTGACAACTTGACCTGTACAAAATAAACTTCGGCACCGGTACGCAGTAAAAAAAATAGAAAAACAGGGGTACCCGCGTACCGAACGTCCTCGTTCTTACCTCATATCAGGGATTGGAGTTGTTATGGCCAAATTTGGTAAGTGTTTTGCTACGCTCTTTTTGCTTTCTGTCTTTTTCCTCAATCCGGCATTTGCCGCCGACGACCTCATCATTCACGGCCTGGTCAGCCAGGGTTATCTCAAGTCTTCAGACATTAACTACATGACTCTTTCTGAAGACGGCAGTAGCGAGTATTCAGAATTTGTCATCAATTTTCAGAAGCAGATGGATGACAAACTGCGCCTCGGCCTGCAGCTCATGTCTCGCGACCTGGGCAAAGAAGGCAACAACGAAGTCAAAGTCGACTGGGGTTATGGTGATTACAAATTCAATGACCGCTGGGGCCTCAGACTTGGTCGCGTAAAAGTGCCGTTCGGCTTTTACAACAAAGGTCGCGACATTGACATGCTGCGCACCACCGTTCTGCTGCCGGCCACCATCTACATGGAAGACTACCGCCAGTTTCTGACCGCTTTCAACGGCGGTTCGCTCTATGCCAATCTGCCCGCCGGCAAAGGCGATTTCGAATTTGAATTTGCCTTCGGCGGCTCCGACCTCGACCCCGATTCAGGCATCGTACAAGATATTCTGATGCGCTTTAACAACAGTTATGAAGCAAAGATGACAGCCGGTCTTCAGGCAAAAAGTGCTCTGGTAAAAGCGCTTAACCTGGGCTTTTCTCACATTGGTGACCCTGAAAGAGGCGGCTCGACTGATAATGGCTATTCGGCCAAGATTCTCTGGAACACCCCGGTCGAAGGGCTTAAAGTCGGCGGCACCAGAACCAGTCTCGATCTGCATATGGATGAAACCCTTATTTATCAGCCGATTATCATTCCCAGCCCGCCGGCACCGGCTGCAACCATTGTTACTCCCGGGTTTCAGACAAAAGTCGATCTGAATTACAAATTCCTCATCGACATCGGATCATTGGAATACACCATCAATAAATTCACTTTTGCCGGTGAACTGATGGCAGCCCACGGCCAGCAGAACTTTCAGGTTGCTGCCACTCCGATTGCCTCTGCCTCTGCTATCAGCCCCGCCCAGACCAGCCAGGGTTCGTATCTGCAGTGCGTTTATCGCCACAATGACCGCCACGAGTGGAGCCTCTACCGTGGTGAATTCTTTCTGGATCGCAACAACAAAAACTGGAACAACTGGCAGAAAGATACCTGTGCTTCTTTCCGCTACAACATCAACCCCAGCTGGAGCGTCAAGATCGAGCACCACTGGATTGACGGCGTCGGTCTCGTTCAGAAGAACCTGAACACCAATCTTGATCGCAAGTGGAACCTGATTGCCATCAAGACCACCTACAACTTCTAATAAGCACAGGAGAGGAAAATCATGAAAAAAACAATCCTGACAGTATTTTGCGTCGCGGTTTTCATTATGTCGATCATTACCTGTGTCGCCTATGCCGATGGCGAACAGGTGCTGGTTATCGTTAACAACAGCGTTTCACAGGCAGATATCTCTGCCAAAGATCTCGGAAACATCTTTCTTGGCAAGAAAAACTCGTGGGATGGCGGCCAGAAGGCCGTGCCGGTAACTCTTGAATCCGGTTCAGCCCACGAAACTTTTCTCAAGCTCTATGTCAAAAAGAACGGCTCACAGTTTTCCACCTTCTGGAAACAGGCAGTTTTCACCGGTCAGGGCATTCCGCCAAAATCGGTTTCTTCAGAAGAAGAAGTGGTTAAATTTGTTGCCGCCAACCCCGGAGCCGTCGGTTACATATCTCCGGCCACCGCGCATGACGGCGTGAAAATTCTCGCAGTCAAATAACTGCCGGCCTGGTTTTGGGTCAGGCTCTGCCTGACCCCGGGGGTGGTAATGAACAGTAAATCGATTAAAACCAAGATCTGGCTTGGGGTTCTGATGATCCTCATCGGCTATGTTGCTTCGATGGTTACCTTCCATTCGTGCAGCAAAATGATCTTCAAACAGATGACCGTGACCGCCGATGCCAGATTTCCGGCTTCAAAGCTCAGTCAGAAAGTGCTCAACGGCTTTCAGAATTACGTCAAGCTTTTCAATGATTCGGTTCTCATGGGTGACACCGGAAAAATTGATGAGGCAAAGGAAATGAGCAAAGCCTGCGCCGCTGATCTTGAAAAAATAATGAAGCTTGTTGACACACAGACTGCTGATTTTGCCGGTCTTAATGATTTGTCGACCGAAATGAGCGGTTATGTCGAAGAGGCAGTCAAAGTCTACACGCAGATGGCTGAGGGCGAAAACAATGATGCTCTGATTAAACAGGCAGCAGCTCTCGCCACCCGCAAAACTACCATTCAGGAGAAGCTCGACAAGCTTGAAGCGGCGACTTCCCATGAGCTTCTGTCGCAGCTGCAGGATATCTGCATTTACCTCGACGACAAGACGCGGTTGAATTTTACCCTGTTCGCTGTGATGTTCATTGTGTGTGTGCTGCTTGTTCACTTCATTATTAAAAACCATGTTGTCAGGCCTCTGAACGAAATTACCGCCGCTGCCGTCGAAATGGAAAAAGGTAACTTCGGGGTTCAGGTGACTTACCGGTCTGCCGATGAAATTGGCACTCTTGCCGACGCTTTTCGCAGCATGGCCGATTCGCAGATGAAAAAGGCGGTTCTTGCCGAAGCAATCGCGAAAGGCGACCTGACCTGTACGGTCAAACTGGCATCTGATCAGGATGTTCTCGGCAAGGCGCTTTCTGACATGATCGACAGTCTGAACAAAATCATTCGAACAATCAATGAGACTTCGGGCCAGGTCGTCATCAAGGCCGAACAGATGGCGGCTGCCAGCCAGTCGTTGTCGGACGGGGCCATGCAGACCGCATCTTCACTTGAAGAAATCTCAAGCTCAATCTCCGAGATCGAAGCTCAGACGAGAAATACCGCTCAGAATGCTGCTATTGCCAATCAGCTGGCGGACGGAGCCAGAGTTGCCGCCGAACTTGGCAACACCAATATGGCCGAGCTCGTGAAGTCGATCAGCGAAATTCAGGATTCAAGCAGGCAGGTCGTCAAGGTTATCAAGGTTATCGACGATATCGCCTTTCAGACGAATCTGCTGGCTTTGAATGCCGCTGTTGAAGCGGCAAGAGCTGGCCGTCACGGGAAGGGTTTTGCGGTTGTTGCCGATGAAGTTCGCAACCTCGCAAGCCGCAGTGCCAAAGCAGCTCAGGAAACGGCTGAGATGATAAACACCACCAGTACAAATATTCAGGCCGGTTCGCTGATTGCCACCAAAACCGATGCTTCACTGAAGGAAATCGTTAACACGGCGGTTAAAATGGTTAATCTGATTTCTGAGATTTCATCGGCTTCCGCCGGTCAGGCTAACTCGATCGCCCTGATTACTCAGGGGCTGACCCAGATCGATTCTGTAACTCAGCACAACGCCGGCAATGCCGAAGAAACCGCCTCGGTATCTGAAGAATTGTCGCAGCAGGCCTTCGATCTGCAGGCTCAGCTGAAAAAATTCAAGCTGAAAAATTAAAATTCCCCCAGGTAAGAAAACCGCCCTCTGAAGTAATATTCAGATGGGCGGTTTTCGCTTTTATGCAGAGATTTATTTGCCGGCAATGATTTCTCTGGCGCGATCCTGCATGTTAGGGTAAAGATTCACGGGAACAGCGGCTTTTCCAAGTTTCTTGAAGACCATGTAGCGGGCGCAGTTTGAGTTGTCACCCAGGCAGTATTTCTTTTTGATCATGGCACCAAGCCCCTCAGTATCAGGCATCTTGTCATTGAAAAACGGGCATCCGGCTAAACATTCGCAATTGGCCATAAAATTTCCTCCTCTCAGGTAATACTAAATATTATGTCGGCAAAAAGATTCTGTCAAGCGGCGATATTCGAATTCCTGGCAAGCATACTAAGTATTGGCAAAAAATATCTGATTCAGGTAGCATATAATGAATGGAAAATTCTTCATACAGCTGGTATATGCAACTCAAGAAGCCCGTCTGGGCACCGCCGGGGTGGGTATTTGGCCCCGTCTGGTCGGTTTTGTATCTTATCATTGCCATTTCTTTCGGCTATGTTTTTTATCTGGCAATAAAAAAGAAAATGCCAGGGCGGGTGGCGCTGCCGTTTATTCTCAATCTGCTATGCAATTTTGCCTTTACACCGCTGCAGTTTGGCTTGCGCAGCAATATTCTGGCCGCAATTGACGTGGTGCTCGTGCTGTTAACCCTTATCTGGAGTCTGGTTCGCATCAGACCGCTTCTGCCGTGGGTGGCCCTGGTAAATCTGCCATATTTTCTCTGGGTAAGTTTTGCTACCGTTCTTCAGCTAACCATCACCTGGCTGAACCTGAAATAAAATTTCTGCAGTTTTGTGCAAATTTGTGCACAAATTTTACCTGTGGGTCTTGCGCAATAGCACTTTAATCATTACAATTTTCAGAAAACCATCATAAGGAAAGTGCGTGCACTGATGATAAAGCATTTATTCAAGTCTCTTCTGCTTGTGGTTCTTATTCCAGCCTGTCTTTCGGCATTTTCTGCCCAGAATTTCGACATAATAAATTTCTCGATTCTGCATACCTCCGACCTGCATGCACACCTGATGCAGTGGGAAACCCCTGAAGGCAAAACTGTAGGCGGTTATGCACGCATAAAGAATTACAAAGACAGTATCGAAAAGCAGGGGCGCGAAGTTCTCATGCTTTCATCGGGTGATATTTTTCAGGGCACGTTCTTCTATCGCTTTTTCCAGGGTATTCCTGATATCGAATTCATGAATGATACCGGTTATGCTGCCATGGCTCTCGGCAACCACGAATTCGACAACGGCCAGGAAGCCCTCGCCGAAGCTCTTGCCTATGCAAAGTTTCCGGTTCTGGCTGCCAACATTCAGTTCAAAAAGATTCCGGCCCTGCAGGTAAAAATCAAACCCTACACCTTTGCCGAAGTCGGCCCCGAAGGCAAAAAGATTAAGGTTGCACTCATCGGTCTTGCTCCCGAAGAACTTAAAACCATTGTGCAGCCTGTTTTTGTCAATGATTTTACCGTTCTCGACGCCGCTGAAACCCTGCGCCGATATCTGCCCGAAATTAAAAAGGCAAAACCCGACATGATCCTGCTGCTCTCTCACCTCGGCTGGGACCGCGAACTGCAGCTTTTCGAAGAATTTCCCGAACTCGATGGCATTCTCGGTGGTCATACCCACCTGGCTATCGATCCGCCGGCAATTGTCGCCGGGGCACGCGGTCACCGTTTTATGTCACAGCCCGGGGAATGGGGCCAGAATGTCACCAGATACGACGTAACCTTCTATCGCAACTCAAATCGCCCGGTCGAAGTGACGGCCGCCGGCCTGGTTCCCCTTGATACTTCACATCACGAAGACATCAAGATTGCCGAACGGGTCGCCCGCCTCTGGACCCAGATCCAGGAAAAGGTTGTCACGCCGGTTTCCGAAACCAAGGTGTTTCTGAACGGTGAGCGCGGCGATGTGCGCAATCGCGAAACCAATCTCGGCAATCTTCTTGCCGACTGCTTCAAAGATCTGATACCGGCCGATATGGCTCTGGTTAATGGCGGTGGCGTCAGAAGCTCGATTGCCACAGGCGTTATCACTGTTGGCGATGTTCTCAACGTGCTGCCCTTCGATAACTATCTGATGCGCCTCAAAATGAGCGGTGCTTCGATCAATAAGGTTTTTGCCGAAGTTGCCAGCTTTTCTGGAACTGCCGGTGGTTTTGGCGGTTTCCTTCAGGTTTCTGAAGGTCTGCATGTCGATTATACCGCCGGTCCGCAACCAAAAGTTCTGTTCAATGGCAAGCCGCTCAGTGACAAAAAGCTTTATACCGTCACCACCATAGATTTTCTGGCCGCCGGCGGCAATGGCCTGAGCGGTTTTACTGAAGCCGTCGATAACGAATCGACCGGCAAGATGACCGCCGACATTTTTATGAAGTATCTCGAACAGATGCAGACCGTCTGCCCGTTTACCGAAGGCCGCATCAAGACCCATTCGGGCGCCAAGAAATACAAGATGCCGAAGGGTATCGTAAAAAGTGTTCCGAAACCCCGCTTCGATTAATCTGTAATGTAGAAAAGTCAGGCCGAAGCCCTAAGCTTCAGGCCTGACTTTTTTCTTTTACCAGGTTTTTCGGAGTGGCCTTTTCGAGAAAGTCTGACCAGCAGCCGAACCAGAAGCGGGTTACCGATAACGGCATATCGGCAAACAGGGTGCTGAGCTCGACGGTCGAAACGTGTGTGCCCCATTTGCGCGTGAACGGGTTCGAAAAGGCGCGCGACGGCCATTCGCTTGCCAGTCTTGCAAGCCCGGCGCCAACCACTACGGCATCAGAACTGGCATTGGGCGCAATATCTTCTACGAGAGCGAGCAGGGCGAAAAGTGCTTTGCGGAAAAGCGCCAGCTCAGCTCTCAGCCGCAGCCCGCCAAATTCGACCGCATGGTCGAGAACGGCAAGACACCAGTCGAAACCCGGGAAATTGCCCTGCCGGATCTGGGCGACTGCCCAGTGCGAGGCTGTAGAAAGCTTATTGTCATCAGTCGACAGGCCGAGCTGTGCCAGCGCCTGGGCAATCGCCTTTTCATCGACACGCAACCCGCCCATCAGCAGCTGCAGAATCGCAACCCGGTCGTTTTTCGGCAGTTCGACCGCCAGACTCCAGTCGAGCGGCACAATGCGCCCCTTGTCATCGAGAAAAAGGTTGCCGCCATGCGGGTCACCGTGAAAAATCGCCCAGGTTTCCGACATCCAGAAAGGGCGGGCGATGAGCCCGTCGACGAGCTTCTCAACAATGCGCCGGCGCTCATTTTTGTCTGCTTTTTCTTTGAGCGCATCTGCCAGCGGTTTGCCTTTGATTCGTGTCATTGCCGTAACGCGTGAGGTGCACCAGGGAAGCAGCTCAGGCAGAGCGATTTCTGGAAAATCACGGTAGAGTTCTACAGCCCGGCGGATATGAATCTGCTCGCGATCGAGTCTTACCTCATCGGCAACCAGCAAGGCTGCCTCTGAGAGTGGGCCGGCGAATTCAAGCACCGGCAGATCGAGGTCGAGGCATATTTCTTCGAGAGCTTTGCCAAGTTCAGGCCAGAGTTCAAGCTCTTTTTCAAGAGCCTTTTCCGCTTCGGGTCTGACGATTTTGAACACGCCATCAATTTGCCGCCCTGCAGCATCAGTGAAGGTGAACGGCATCACCACGGCAACGCTTGCTTCTGCCAGCGGTTTATCGCCTAAAGTTATGCCGTCGAGTCTTATGTTTTCGCGGTGCAGAATCGCCCTGATCTGTTCGACGGTCATGCGCGGCGGCAGAGTTTCAAGGCGCTGCAGGCTGTTGCGCAGTTCAGGCGACAGGCGCTTGTCGCGTGCGAGAATCTGTCCGAGTTTGTGCAGGGTGGGGCAGCGTCGCAGAACGGTTTCCAGTCTGTCTGCTGCACTTGCGAAAGGCCCAAGTCCCAGCTGGTCTGCGAGAATTTCCTTCTGCCGGTCTTCGCTCAAACGCCCGAGAAACCAGGCCAGGCCACCTTTGACAAAAGGTTTCCACTTTTCGTAGCAATCCGGAATCAGATTGTTAAGATCAAGGCTCGCAAACAATGAAGTCCAATCCATAAAGGGGTACTGCTCCTCTGACAAATTATAAAACTCATTTTGCTGCAACGCCGCAAAAAAGTCAATAGTCCACCAGAAATATTTTGCGTTGCAAAATATTTCTGGTGGACCGGTTGCTTATTGACGATGGCCATTGGCGTTATTTTTGTAGTAATATTGCCCGGAAATAAGGAAAGGAAAAACTATGAAAATTTTTCATCTCAAAGACCGCCGCGAATGTCTCGAAAAAATCTGCACCTGGCACCATAATGAGTGGGGTTACCTCAACCCCGGGCGTACTCTCGCAGCCAGAATCGAAAAAATGCGTGAGCACTTCGAGGGTAAAACGATTCCGGCCACCTATGTCGCAGAAATCGACGGAAAAATCGTCGGTTCAGCCTCGATTATCGAATCAGATATGCCCGAACGGCCTGAGCTCAAGCCCTGGCTCGCCAGCGTTTTCGTCGACCCCGATTATCGCAAGAACCAGGTGGGTAGAACGGTCGTTCAGAAAGTAATGCAACATGCCCGTGAAGCCGGTATCAAAACCCTCTACCTCTATACCCCTGACCGCGAGCATTTTTATAAACACATGGGCTGGAAAACAATTGAAAAACTCGAATATCACGGCGCCAACGTCACCCTGATGAAAATCGATTTTTAGATTCTGTCGCGTTTGCAGCTTTGATGAATCGCTGACTGGCAATTCATCAGCCTGATCTGGCTGATAGCTTTTATCTGCGGAAGCGCAGCAAAAACATCGTGAAAAAAATCGCATTTTTGTTTATCTGTACCTCCAGATGTTGTAGAATGTACCGGATTTAAAATAGACCAAAAACTGGAAAGGTGGTAGCGAATGAGTCTTTCTGCCGAAATCAAAAAGCAGATTATTCAGAACATTGAACGCTTGACCGCGAAGGGCGCCGAATACACCGACGCACGCTTCTACACCCATGATGATACCGAGACTCTGCTTCTTTATGATGGCAATCTCGAAGCCAACGACACGACTTTCGAAAGTGGTCTCGGCGTAAGGGTTCTCTATGGTGGTGCCTGGGGCTTTGCCGCCACCAGCAACGTCAAAGAAATCGACGCCTGTTTCGATCAGGCCTGCAAAAACGCCATGACCGCCGCAAAACTCGTGCGTGTTCCGCTTAAAATGGGCAAAAAACCGGCCCATCGTGGCGCTTTTTCTTCACCCATAAAACAGGACCCTTTCACTGTCAGTCTTAAAGAAAAACTCGACTTTCTCGGCGCCATTGATGCACGTCTCAATGAAGACTGGATCGTCAAACGCTACGTTTACGCCGAATTCCAGAAAAAGAACATTTATTTTTTCAACAGCGAGGGCACCGAAGTTGAGCGCAAACTGCGCAACGTCTTCGGCAAAATGATGATCATGGCTCTCGACAGCGACGGTCAGATGCAGCGTCGCAGCCAGGAACTCTTTACCACCGGCAAAGGCACCCGCGGCTATGAAATGCTCACCGATCCGGCACTTTTCAGCGGTCATGCCGAACGCATCAAAGACGAACTCGGTCAGCTGATCAAGGCTGATGCCCTTGAATATGGCCGCCGTTCAGTCATTCTGCTGCCCGGTCAGGGCTTTCTGCAGGTCCATGAAACTATCGGTCACCCGCTTGAACTCGACCGCATTCTCGGCTATGAACTCTCTTATGCCGGCGGCTCGTTCGTTAACCTCGATTCTTTTGGCAAACTTAAATACGGCAGCGACAAGCTTTCGGTCAGCGCCTTCGGCGGTATCGAAAATTCGCCCGGCTCGTTCGGTTTCGACGATGAAGGGTCACCAGAACGCGATTATCTGCTGATCGACAAGGGCGTTCTCGTAAACGCGCTCAGCTCACGCGCCATGGTCGATGAAGCAAATCAGAAAGCCGGCCGCACCATCTTCAGCGAAAGCGGCGGCGCCGCCCGCGCAACCGCATTCTACCGGGCCCCGATCGATCGCATGACTAACGTCAACATCCTTCCCGGTAACGACGGCTCTCTCGAAGATATCATCGCCTCGACCAAAGACGGTATCGTGCTCGACAACCCCGTTTCATGGTCGATCGGTTCGAACCGTGAACATTTCCATTTCGGCTGCGAAATCGCCTGGGAAGTGAAAGACGGCAAAAAGACCCGCATTCTGCGCAACCCGACCTATCAGGGTCACACGGTTGAATTCTATAATTCGCTGTCGGCCGTCGGCGACGCCTCGACCTGGAAAGTCTGGCAGGTCGACAACTGCGGCAAGGGTGAGCCGAACCAGGTCATGCAGCTCGGTCACGGCATACCTGTCGTGCGCTTTGACAACGTAATCACCGGCGAAAGGAAGTAACAGCATGAAAAAGTCACCCGCACATGAAATGATTTGCGCCGTCAGAAGCCGGGCCGCTGCCAGCGGCATCACCGCCACCTTCATTCTGCACAGCGAAAAAAGCCACCTGATGCGCATTGGCAATAATTCTGTCTCGCTCAATACTTCAGAAGCCCTGACCCGCCTCGATATCGAAGTGATCAACGGGCGCCGCACCGGCATTCACACCCAGATGGGTGATGTTGTTTCTGAAGAATACGTCGAAAAGGCCCTGCAGATTGCCGTCAGCAAAGCTGAAGTCGCCAGCGAAAAAGCTTACCAGCCGATTCCTGACAAGGTCGAAAAGGCCATCAGCGAAGACAGCCAGTATGACAAGGCGCTCGAAACCGTCGACCCGGCGTTCAAAGCCGATGCCTACCAGCGCATTTTCAACGAAGTCGGGCCGCAATACAACTTTTCGGGCTCATGGTCGAGTGGTTCGGTCGAATTCTTCATGACTTCGACAGCCAACGACCTTTGCGTGCACCATCTTGGCACCGACCAGGCGTTCAATATCGTGCTCAAACACCCCGAAAAGAAATGGGAACTGCGCCAGGGCGCTACCGGCTGGCGTCTCAGCGACTTCAAGGTCGAAAAAATCATCAAAAGCTTCAAGGACCTGTTGCCGGTTTATGAAAAACAAGCCGGAACCCAGATCGAACCAGGCGAATACACCGTTGCCCTCGGCAGCGATGCGGTTGCCGAAGTTCTCGAAATGGCATGCTGGACAGGCTTCTTCGGTCGCTCATACGAAGAAAAACAGGGTTGGACCGCTAAATATGTCAAGGGCGACAAGGTGCTTGGCGACAATGTCACCATTGTCGACGAACCCGCCAACGACCTTACCTACCGCTTCGGCTTCGATTTCTCTGGCAAAACCCGCCAGACCTGGCCGATCGTCGAGAAGGGCAAGCTGCAGAACCTTATGTATGACAGTTCAACCTGCGCCAAATACGGGCGCCCGCTCACCGGCCATACCGGCGGTTCGCTCAGCGTCACCATGCAGACCGGCAAAGACTCGCATGACCTGCTCGAAGCCGTTAAAGGCATGGGCAAAGTGCTTTATATTCCGGCGCTGCATTATCTCAATATTCCGAATGCCAGCAAAGGCATTTTTACCGGCAGTTCTCGCTTCAATGCCGTGCTGATCGAAAACGGCAAGGTCGTCGGGCCGATTTTCTCGTCACGCATTACCGATACTTTCCAGAGTGTGTTTGGCAAAATCGTGAAGATTTCTAACGAAGCCGAATCGGTTAACCTGTCGAACACCTATGGCCGCCGCTCGCCGGTCGCCTTCGCGGTGCCCTCATACATCGTTTCTGAAAAGGTCAAAATCACCGACTGCGCCGAATCATTCTGACCGCGCGCTAAACTCAGATTTTAAAAGCAAATCCGGCCCCCGTGGCCGGATTTTTTTCGTGCCTTTTTTGCCCGGAAAGGCTATAATTCAACCCCGGCTTGCGGCAATTCAGCGCGTTAACCGGTAATCTGCGCGGCAAGGATACGGCTTAACAACGATGCAGGCAATTGATGCGGCTGTTTACAAAAGAGTTTTCAATATTTCGCTGCCTGCAATCGGTGGCTTTCTTGGCCTGATTGCCTTCGACATCATCGATATTTACTGGATAGAGAAGCTCGGCACCCGCGCCGTTGCCGGTGTTGCCTCGGCCGGTTTCATCGTCTGGTCTCTTTATTCGATCATGCAGATCACCGGGGCCGGCTGCTCTTCACTGGTTTCGCAGTTCCATGGTGCCGGTCGCCGCCGCCGCGCCTGGGAAGCCATCGTGCAGTCTTCATGGCTCAGCCTTCTGCTTGCTGCCCTGATCAGCTTTCTGTTTCTGCCTTATCTTGACCGGCCTTTCACCTGGATGGGCCTCGAGCCAGACACGGCCGCGCTCGCGGTCGAGTATTTTTATATCATTCTTCTCGGGTTTCCGCTGATCTTTCTCGACATGCTGTCTGGCAACGTTTTCAATGCCTACGGTGATAACCGCATCAGCAACGGTATCATGGTCATCTGTCTGCTTGCCAATATGATTCTCGACCCGGTAATGATGTTCGGCTGGTGGGGCTTTCCGGCAATGGGTACCGCCGGCGCCGCCTGGGCAACCGTCATCAGTCATGTGCTGTCGCTGATCATGCGGGGTGCCATTCTGCGCCGTCGCAATTACATTCCGCCGCTGCTGAGCTTCTTCAAGTTCCGCACCTTCTATTATCGCAAAATCATCAGAATCGGTTTGCCCAATGCCGCGACCTCGTGGGTCTGGTCGATCGTCTATCCATTTCTTACCCGCCTGATCACACCGTTTGGCATGACCCCGCTCTCGGCCGTCGGCATCTGCCACCGCATCGAAAGCTTTCCGTATTTCACTTCAATTGCCTTCGGTATTGCGATGACCTCGCTGACCGGTTATTCGGTCGGGCGTCGCGAACATGACCGCATTGACGGCATTCTGATTGCCGGTTTGCGCTCGGCCACCCTGATTCTGCTGCCTTTTCTCGTTCTATTTCTGATTTTCCCGCATCAGCTGGTCGGTCTGCTCAGCGATGATCCGTTGCTGATTTCCTACGGCGCCGATTATCTTTTCATTGTCGGTCTGCTCGAAATCTTCATGGCCTGGGAAATGGTCATCGGCGGCATCTTCACTGGCCTCGGCATTACTTACCCAACTCTTTTCATCACGATTCCGTGCACGGTCGGGCGGGTGCCGCTGGCCTGGCTGCTCGCCTATTATTTCGGCATGGGTGTCTCAGGCATCTGGTGGGCCATCAGCCTCACTACCTGCATGAAGGGGCTTGGGCTGCTCGCGCTTTATCGCTATACCCGCCGCAAAACCGAGGGTTTTACCCGGTTGAACAATTAATCTTTCTTTTTGATGACGACTTTTTCGGCACGGTGCCCGTCGATTTCCTTGACTCTGAAGGTGAATTTTTCCCAGTGAATCTTTTCCTTCTTTCTCGGAAAATCACCCTTCAACCAGGTAAGAAAACCGTTGAGAGTAGTGACAGTGCGTCTGACTTCTTCCGGAAACTCGGTCTGCAGCATGGCACTGAGATCCTGCAGCGAGATGGTTCCGGCCACCTCGACTTCGCCGGTTTCGTTGTTTTTGAGCACTACCGGTTCTTCAACATCGTATTCGTCGCCAATCAGGCCAAACAGACGTTCGACGATGTCTTCCATGGTTATGATGCCTGTGGTTGAGCCGAATTCATCGACGACGACCGCCATGTGGGTTCGCTTAAGCTTCATGCGCTCGAGCAGTTCACCGATCGCCACATTTTCCGGAACATAAAGGGGCTTGAGCATCATTCTGCCGATCGAGAAGTCGTCAGGATTCGCCTGATTGATTCTGAAAAGCTCCTTGAAGTTGAATACCCCGACGATCTGGTCGATGTCGTCTTTATAAACGGGCACCCGCGAATACATGTCTTCTCTGAAGACTTCAATCAGGTTATTGAGCTTGATATCGATCGGAACGCCCTTGACAAGTTTTCTGGGAATCATGACCTCGCATGCCAGCAGGTCGTTGAAGCGGCTTGACCTCGTCATGAGTTTGCGTTCGAGCGAATCGATATGCCCGGCTTTTTCGCTTATTTTCGCCATCAGCAGAATTTCCTGAATGGTCGGAGCGTTTTCGTCACCTTTGAAAGGGAGCATTTTCAGCAGCATGCGGCTGACCACATCCATTACCCAGGTCACCGGCTGAAGAACTTTAACGATTGCCCAGAGCGGGTAGGCGATGACGTAGGTCCAGGCTTTGGCGAAGGTGACGCCAAGGTGTTTGGGCACGATCTCACCAAAAATCAGCAGAAAGACGATCGTGATCAGCGACGCGACCATCGGCGCTATTTTTTCGCTGAGCATGCCGGTTTCAACGAACACCTGATCGAAGAAAACCCCGGCATAAACTGCCAGAACCGTGTTGACGATGTTGTTGCCGACGAGGATCGCTGCAATTACCGATCTTTTGTCTTTGATCAGCTCGGTGACAATTTTCTGCCGCCGACTGCTGCCACCTTGAACTGACGAAAGGCTGATTTCATTCACCGAAGTGATTGCGGTTTCCGTTCCGGAAAAAATGGCAGAAATCAGCAGCAGCACTATAAAGAACAAAGCTGTATACAGCATTATTAACCCCGTAAAATTGCCCGGTTCGCTGTTGCGTGGGCGAATTTATGATTTGAACAACAACAGCAGCAGCTTACCATAAATCCAGCCTGATTTGCACTTTGCTGTCAGGCATAGATCAACAGACAAAAAAAATCCCGCCGCACGAGGCGACGGGATTTTGTGAAATCTGAGGCGTCAGGCGCCGGTGGTGGCGCACTTTTCGGCAGGTTTTGCGGCCAGGAAATCTTCAAGAATCTTATTGAAGGTCTGGCTCGGGCGCATCGCCTGCGTTACTTTTCTGGTTTCGGGGCGGTAGTAGCCACCGATATCGAGGGTCTTGTCGCGGGCCGAATTGATTTCGGCGAGAACGGTGTCGAGCTTTTCCGCGAGTTTTGCGGCAAGAGCGGTAAAGCGTTCTTTCAGCTGTTTGTCGTTGTTCTGGGCGGCCATTGCTTCAGCCCAGTAGCGCGCCAGATATACGTGGGTGCCACGGTTGTCGATGCCGGCTTTGGCATCGCGCGACGGGGCGATGTTGTTTTCAAGAACCTTGCCGATCGCGTCGTTGAGGCCTTTGGCAAGCACTTCGGCTTTTTTGTTGTTGTTGCGGCGGCCGAAATCTTCGAGAGAAACACCAAGGGCCAGAAATTCGCCGAGGGAATCCCAGCGCAGATGACCTTCTTCGACGAACTGCTGCACGTGTTTCGGGGCTGAACCACCGGCGCCGGTTTCGTAGAGGCCGCCGCCGTTGAGCAGCGGTACGATCGACAGCATTTTGGCGCTGGTGCCAAGTTCAAGAATCGGGAACAGGTCGGTCAGGTAGTCGCGCAGCACGTTTCCGGTTACCGAAATCGTGTCTTTGCCTTCTTTTGAACGCTTCATGCTGGCGACGATGGCTTTGCTCGGAGCCATGATCTGAATGTCGAGCCCGTTGGTATCGTGATCTTTCAGATAATCGCGAACCTTTTTGATCAGGCTGCGGTCATGGGCGCGTTCTTCGGTGAGCCAGAAATAGGCGGGGGTGCCGGTAATGCGGGCGCGACTGACAGCCAGTTTGACCCAGTCGCGGATCGGCAGGTCTTTGGTCTGGCACATGCGCCAGATATCGCCGTGTTCGACATGGTGTTCGAATAATGCTTTGCCGTCCTGGTCGATGACGCGCACAATGCCGTCGCCGTAAATTTCGAAGGTTTTGTCGTGTGAGCCGTATTCTTCGGCTTTCTGAGCCATCAGGCCGATATTGGCGACACTGCCCATGGTGCGTGGGTCGAAAGCGCCGTTTTCTTTGCAGAAGTCGATGGTGGCCTGATAGATGCGGGCATAAGCGCGGTCAGGAATCACGGCTTTCATGTCGTAGAGCTTGCCATCGACGCCGTACATTTTGCCGCCCGCACGAATGGCTGCGGGCATCGATGCGTCGATGATGACATCACTCGGAACATGCAGGTTGGTGATACCCTTGTCTGAGTTGACCATGGCCAGTTCAGGCTGCTTTTTCAGGGTTTCTTCGATGTCGTGCTGAATGGCGGCCTGCTGTTCGGCTGGCAGGGCTTTGATTTTTTCGTAGAGTTCACCAAGGCCGTTGTTCGGGTTGAAACCGAGGCTCTTGAAGGTGGCGGCGTGCTTTTCAAAAACGTCTTTGAAGAAGACGCTGACGACATGACCGAACATGATCGGGTCAGAGATTTTCATCATCGTCGCTTTGAGGTGCACCGAGAAAAGAACGCCTTTTTCTTTGGCATCGGCAATTTCAAGGGCGATGAATTTGCGCAGGGCTTTGACATTCATGGTTGCGGCGTCGATGACTTCGCCGGCTTCGAGAGCCACTTTTTCTTTGAGAACGGTTTCATGGCCGTCTTTACCAATAAAAACGATTTTAGCGTGACCGGGCTTTTCTACGATCACTGACTTTTCGCTGTCAAAAAAGTCTTTGGCATTCATGTGGGCAACGTGGCATTTTGAATCTTTGACCCAGGCGCCCATCGAGTGTGGGTGCTTGCGGGCATAGTCTTTGACCGGGTCAGCGACGCGGCGGTCAGAGTTGCCTTCGCGCAGAACCGGGTTAACGGCGCTGCCGAGTATTTTGGCATAGCGGGCTTTGATTTCTTTTTCCTGTTCGTTTTTCGGTTCAACCGGGTAGTCGGGAACCTTGAAGCCCTGGTCCTGGAGCTCTTTGATCGCTGTGGTCAACTGCGGAATCGAGGCAGAAATATTCGGAAGCTTGATGATGTTGGCTTCGGGCCGGTTGGCCAATTCACCGAGAAAAGCCAGGTCGTCGCTGTGGCGCTGTTCTTTGGTCAGATTTTCGGGAAAGCTGGCAAGAATTCGACCTGCGAGCGAGATGTCGCGCAGTTCGAGTTTGATGCCTGCCGGTGCGGCGAAGGTCTCGATGATGGGAAGAAGAGAAACAGTGGCCAGGGCCGGAGCTTCGTCAGTTTTGGTGTAATAGATTTTCTGCTCGGTGGTCATGTCAACAGGGTTCCTTTCTTGATTCCGATAAATTTTTCTTGCTGCCTGTGCCACGCCTTTTCTTGTTCTTTCGTCTTGTTGCAGCCTTGGCGGGGCACCACAAAAGCCATTGCATCTGCCAAGATTAGCATACCGTAATTTTTTCGTCAATCATGCGCCTGCAGCAATTTAAAAGGATTTGCGCCAAAGTAATAGCGTTATTTGAAAATGTACCGGAAATATACATAAAAAATGTAACGCATGTTTCAGCATGTTATGACTGCGGTTCTGTCTGAGAGCGTTTGTGAGGGGTGGGGGATGCGCAATTTTATGTAACTTGTATTGATTTGTGTCTGGATAGATTATTAAGATATGCAAATCTATCTGAGAAAAATTGCCAGGCTTGTTCTTGTTGCCGCGCTGGTCATGGCTGCCGGCATGCTTCAGGCTTTTCCCTATCAGATCGGCGATTACCGGGTCGATGTGACGGTGCGTAATGCCGCCATGAACCTGATCGCCGGCATCAAGGTCAATCTCTACCGCTACGACAAGGCGACGATTCTGGTTGAGGCGCTTGCCGCCGGTTACCAGTCGCTGACCTACCGCCTGCCGATTCGCGAAAATCAGACTTTTTACAAGATCGATCTGGTTATGCAGGATCTCGAACGCAACATTCACGTGGTCGATCATAATGAGCGCCCGATCGATGCTGCCTATGTCCGCAAAGAGCAGTATGGATTCCCGTCTGATCATTATGGCATAACTGCCTATATTCCGGTCAAGATGTGGCCATCGGCCGTCGCCGCCAGCGTCGAAGTCATCGACACCTTCTGGGGTGTGCCGCTGAAGAAGACCTGCGAGATTACCCAGGTCGAAGAATTCTATTGCGTCAAGCTTTCGATCACCCGCAAGTCTCTGAAATGGTCCGGGAAAAACCTGCTGGTTGTTTTCAGAACTTCGGTGCCCGCCAGTGCCGCGACAGTCGCTGCCCGTCTCAGCACTCTTGAAAAGATCGTTCAGGGTGACTCTTACCCCGCCGGCTGCGAAGAATCTCTCGCTTCTTATCTGGCCGACACCTTCAGCGCCGACGAACTCGCCGAAAGCCGCGCGGTTCTGCCCGGCAGTCTCGCGCATCTGATGCAGGCCCGCGCCCGCTTCGCCGAAGTGCATCGCGAAAATCTCGAAAATTTTTAAAAAAGTAGTTGCACACCCCCCGGGGGTTGTTGTATAATCCATTTTGTTCGGAAACGAACGATCCCGAGTAGCTCAGTGGTAGAGCAATCGGCTGTTAACCGATTGGTCCGGGGTTCAAATCCCTGCTCGGGAGCTCTGAGTTAATCTTGGCAAGTCCCAAGAAGTCCACAAAACCCGCCCACAAGGCGGGTTTTGTGCTATATGGTTGTCTCCGTTCGTCCAGCCAAATCTACCGAAATCCAAACTTTTTGGGTATAGTTATGGGTATAGATACTTTTTTTTGAGAATCTACTCAAGGAGGTTATACCCAAAACGATGCCAAAGCTCATCAGGCCTTTGTCTGAGACTGTGATCCGTAACGCGAAGCCTGCCGCCAAACCTCAGTATCTTTTTGACGGCGAAGGTCTTTTTCTCGAAGTTACGTCGCAGGGTTCCAAGCTGTGGCGTATGAAGTATCGGTTTGAAGGCAAATCGAAGTTGATTTCTATGGGTAAGTATCCAGAGGTCTCTTTGAAAGATGCCAGAGAAAAACGGGATGAGGCGCGCAAGTTGATTGCTGCCGGCGTTAACCCCTGTGAAAACAGAAAATCTGAACGCATTGCTGCCGAACAAAAGACACAGAATTCCTTCGAGGCCCTGGCGCACGAGTGGTTTGAGCTTAACTCATCCAAGTTTACCCCCGAACATGGAAAGGTGATCATGGAACGCCTGGCACGTGACGTATTGCCCTGGCTCGGAAAAACTCCCGTCGGTGATGTAACGCCACCGGAAATTCTGTCTGTTTTGCGGCGCGTTGAGTCACGTGGCGCCGTTGAAACTGCTCACCGGTTACGTGGTTATATTTCAAAGGTAATCTGCTTTGCCATCGCCACCGGCCGGGCAACTTCCGATCCGACGCGTGATCTTAAGGATGCGTTGCGACCCATGGGTGAGACGAAACATATGGCGGCAATCACCGACCCGAAACGTCTGGGTGATCTGCTTAAAGCCATGGAAATTTATCGGGGCAGTCTGGTGGTTAAATCCGCCATGAGACTTGCCGCACTGACGGCCGTTCGCCCCGGCGAGCTCAGGCACGCTGAGTGGAAGGACATCGACCTCGAAAAAGCTGAATGGAAATACTTGGTAACCAAGACCAACACGCCACATATCGTGCCGCTTTCCCGCCAGGCCGTTGAAATCCTGTCGGAGCTTCGACCTCTGACCGGCCACGGGCGCTACGTATTCCCAAATCCGCGCACGCCAGATGGGTCGAGAGCCATGAGCGAAGCCGCAGTTTTAGTGGCTTTGCGAACGATGGGCTTTACCAACGATGAAATGACCGGCCATGGTTTCCGCGCCATCTTCCGCACCCTCGGCGACGAAGTGCTGCGTTTTCGTATAGACCTCATCGAACACCAGCTCGCCCATACCGTCCGCGATCCTCTCGGCCGCGCCTACAACCGCACCACCCACCTCGAAGAACGCAAAATCATGATGCAGCAGTGGGCCGACTACCTCGATTCACTTAAACAACTGGGATAGGTATAAAGGAGTTGCACATGGTAGCAAAATCAGGTGAACCGGCAAAGTATATCAAGGACAAACCTATAAGGAAGGATAGGTTTGTAAAACCACCGCTAACATCTGCAATCGAGTGGTTTATTGAATTCGGGGTTCCTTTTTGTCGTGCCATTCCAGTAGAAATTATGTTTGAGAAGGCCTTTGACATCTTTTTTGACTTCGGTGGAAAGAAGCCGGGTAATATCAAATGGCCTTTATGGGTCCAAGAGTCAGAAGAAATAAGTTCCAAGGATGGTGTGCCTAATTGGATCGGTAGTGAGATCCCAAGTTCAGCTATGGCAGATCTAGATATACTACGTTCTATAGCTTCCCGTTTGGTAGAACAGGCTACGACACCCGACTCCTTTGGTGAATCTCAGCCGACTTTTTGTGGCTCTAGATTGAATCTTTGGGAATCTCGATCGACTTTTGCCAAATCAGAATATGAAGATGCTGCTAGAAACTATTTGAAGCCTTTTATCGCCTGGGAAAAAGAAACCAAAAAATTCGAATATCGCATTAGAGAGCGTAAAAAAAATGAGGATTTCTGGAAATATTTCTCGGGCAGCGTGAAGATAGCTCTTCTATCTAAACTGCTAGAGGCACTGGGACACGATAGGAATGAAACTCCTGTTGGGAGCTATTATTTCTCCTTTTGCCGTGCTTGTAAATTAGTTTTTATTAAAAAGCGCAATGACCAGAAATATTGTAATCACTCCTGTGCCGCACGTCAGTGCCAGCGAAATCGGCGGAGAGATCGTGATCCATTGCCATGATATACGATTCGCAGAAAAAAAGTGCTAACCATGTGTCTCCCAAATAGCGTGCAGATCGTGCATAATGAGGGCGACAGGTAAAAACACGACCGAGCGAGCTCTGGTAAAGCCCGCTCGGTCAGTGGTCCAGATACGAGGTATCCAGAACTCAGCTATTTGATGATACCACAGATCGGGAACTGCCTGCAATTTTAAAACAGGAGGTTCCATCATGGAATCTAAATACCTTACTACCCGTATGGTGGCTGAAGCCATCGGCACAAGCGCTTCCCATGTTCGACGGCTGATTTACGCCGGTTTGCTTCGTGCAATACGTATCGGCAAAAGGACTTGGCGAATTTCTAGAGTTGAACTGGAACGATTTATCTCATCAAACGAGAGTCCAGAGAAGGGGAACGAAAATGAATAAGCAGTTTCCCATAATGACAAGACTTCCTGAAACAGGTTTCCTTAGATTGCCACAGATTATTGGTGACCCCAAAAAGGCCATTCCTGCCTTAATTCCGGTGTCCAGATCGTCATGGTGGCTTGGTGTCAAAACCGGTAAATACCCACAACCAATCAAGCTTGGTTCTCGCACGACTGTTTGGCGTGTCGAAGACATAAGATTATTGATTGATTCGATGAAGGTGAGAAAAAATAATGGCTAAGGTACGTTTAATACTCTCAAATGCGAAAAAAAAAGAAAACCCGCCTGATAGTGCTAACACAATGAAGCGGGGCGTAAAAACTGCCATTCGCTCTCCTCGAATCGACCTGCGCAGTTCAATACCTCTTGAGCTTCAGAATTGTCATCAGTGGGTAGTTTATGCAACCCGGCCAGGTGACAATGGCAGAACCAACAAGATTCCCATTGATAGGAAAACAGGTCGCCCCCTTAAATCATGGCAAGAGTCAGAGCAGCTTCTCTCTTTTGAAAAAGCGTATAAGGAATTTCGCCTGAATCCGCATGAAGTCATAAGTGGATTGGGTTTCGTGCTTTCTAAAGACGATGATATGACCATAATTGATCTTGATGGTGCCATTGATAAAGGTCAAATAAAACCGTGGGCTAGAGAAATTATCGAAAAGTTAGATACATACACTGAGGTATCGCCTTCTGGGAATGGATTTCACATAATCCTCAAGGGAAAGCATCCGGATCTAACCAAGAAAAAAATGAGCGTTGGTGCGCCCGGTGAGAACGTGGAGATTTTCTGTAGATCAGGATTTGTAACGATCACAGGGGTGATTCATGAAGGTCGCAGCGAAATTAAAAAGTCGCAGGCACTTAAATGGTTAATAAAAAAATATTCCAACAAAGAACCCAATAGAAATGGTCAGGTTGGGCAAACCTCACGTCTCCTTGCAGATGAAGAAGTTGTTGCAAGATTGAGTCACGGCAGGAGTGCATTGAAATTTAAGGCTTTAATGGCGGGTGATATTTCCGGGTATGATGACGACCATTCCAGAGCAGACCTGGCTCTTTGTGCTATTATAGCCCAGCAATCAGTGGATTCTGGCCAAATTGATCGTATATTCAGAAGCTCTGGTTTAATGCGTGAAAAATGGGATGAATCAGGTCACTTTTCGGCGTCACCGAACTTAACTTATGGACAACACACAATCGAAATTGCTTTGCGAGCAAAAATCTCAGAAAAAATTAGAGTGCTAGGCCGAACCACTGAAGTGGACATTCTTTTGTGGATTGAGGGTAACGTAGTTTCAATCAAGCCAAAAGCGATGGACAATTTGGTGTTAAACATTTTGACCGGCGAAGAGAACCCTGCAGTTATCCAACACATAAAGAAAAACATTTTGCGTGAAGCATATTTGAAGGGTTTTATTTCCATCAATGACAAGATCGGTCCTGGCGTATGGAAAATTAAGGATTCTTTTCTTCTCAATACAGGAACTAAGGCTTATCAATACGATGGCATCTGTCTGCATCGCATTGACGAGCCTGTCTTTGAAGGTCGGATAATAGAATTCTCTGGTAGCGAATGGCTAGATATAGATCAACTTGAAGCATCGATCGATAATGGCAGCCTCAAAGATGTCTATGCCGAGGTTTATGAAAAGGTTAGGCCGTTTTCCTGGGCTTCGCCGGAGATTGGAGAATATGCCGCCTGTTTTGCAATGTTGTCTGTGATGCAACATGCAATGAATTGGAGGCCATTAATATATCTCTTAGGCCCCAGAGGCTCTGGCAAAACAATGTTTCTTGATTACATACTTGGGGCGCTTTATGGAAACTTGTTTGCCAGTTTAGGTAAATCAACAGCCTTCGCCATGGCTCAAGAAATTGGCAATACTGGGAAAATAGCTGCTTTAGACGAGTTTGAAAAGAGCAAACATCTCGGTTCACTTTTAGAAACAGCAAAATTGGCTAGCCGTGGAGGTTATGTTTCCAGAGGAACACCGGGGCCAAGGGCGCTAAAATATGTTTTAAATCATATGCTGTGGTGTGCATCGATTTACCTTCCGCAGCAAGCACAAACAGATTCAGCGATTGCTTCTCGCATGGTTATACTCGAAATGAAAAAACCAGACTCACCTGCGTCCCCTCCATCAGGAGTTAGCGTGAAAGATGGGCCAGAGTTGGCGGGCAGAATAGTCGGAACTATGATTCGTTATTGGAAGGAAATCACGGTAGGGGTAGAAAAAATGATCAGCAATATGCCAACCATAATTGCAGAGATGGGTATTTCGGTCGAAACCAGAACTCTTGAAAATTATGCCAGGGCTAGCGCTATTCTCAACATTGTTACAGATAAAAAGCGTTATATTCCAGACTGGGCCAGGAAGGAAACTGAAGACGATGGCGATAAAATCTTGCAGGCAATCTTTGATTCAATAGTTACGTCAACAGTGTCAGGCCAAAAATACACCATAGGAGAGGTATTGTCTGAAGGTGAGACAAAAACCATAGAGGTATATGGCATTAAGATCCTGAAGTCGGGGGATCTGGCTATAAACACCGGTTTGGTTGAAAGAAGTTTGCTTAAAGATTCGCAATTCAGGGATTTGAACATATCTGATCCATTATCTAGGCTGCCTGGTGCGACTAAGAAAAAACAACGTATGAATAAAAGAATTTCACCGTGTATCGTTATTCCGGCCGAGGTTTGGAATCCTCACAGAAAGGAACGGTTTAAACAACCAGGAAACGATATTGGCAACAATAAAAACATTTCACAGAGATATTCTAAGGCGAATGTTACCAAAGTTCCTGATAATTTCGAGCCCAAAAATATTTTAAGGGATGACTCTGAATAGGAGACTGAATATAAGTTGCCCCCAGTTTTATTTTGTTTAATGTGATTCGACGAGAACGGTGGCAACAATATCGTTAATGCTTTCTGGCTGCTGAAGACACTGTATCTCTAACTGTGACGTCAGTGGTTACGCTATGAGAGACCCGCAACTATAATTGCGGGTCTCATTTTTATCTAACCCAAAAACAGACTCTAATATTAAAACCCTATTGAGCGTTTTCCAAATTTTGATTTTCCGGTGCCGGGCACTTTATTTTGCTTCCGAAAAAAAGCACAGGATATTTACTTTTTTTTAAAAGTCTTCAGATCGTGATTCTCAGAGTATTGACAGATATCTTTCTGGAGCAAAAATTAAGGAGGTTTGGTAACTATGCCTGTGGTAAAAGCTGTCAAAGGCAGACTCTATGTGTATTCAGTAAAAAAGATCAATGGTAAAAATGTGTGGAAATATCTCGGGCCGAAAGGTTCTTTCAAGGCTTATTGCGGCTTGCTTCATGCAAAGGCCGAAGAAGCAGAGGCTACTCAGAAAAAGTTTGAACAGGTCAAAATGATTGAACTGATGCAGCAGCAGGAAGATGAAATTTCCGAGCTGTGTGAGTGTGTGAGATACATCACCTATAATTACCTAATGTTGCTTCGCACATTGAATTAGACCAATTTTGCAGTTTAATTTAGATTGAACTT
>CALEDQ010000026.1 GCA_937949615.1 uncultured bacterium
GAATTTTACTGCTTCATCACTTATCGGCTTGACCAATTTTCTCAGACCACCGCTAATGATAACTTGAAAAACGCCTTAATTGAACGAAGTCGGGTAATTGCGGGTGCTGCTGAAAAACTGGAGCAATTAAAGAAGCATCTTTTTGCAGAAATTGCCCATGAGAAAGCAAATGGGAGTGTATTGAAAAACACGTTGATTTACGCCGCGCCGGGAAGTCACAGAGATGTCATAAAGATGATTTCGGGTTTGGGCGTAAGATGTCATGAGTTTGTACATGGGGTTTCTGTTTCAGAAAGAGAAGAATTGTTGGCTCGCTTTTCAAAGGGTGAAATTCAAGTCCTTGTGGCAATTAAATGTCTGGACGAGGGTGTTGATGTGCCAGCCACAGAAAGAGCCTATTTCTTGGCAAGTACAACAAACCCCAAGGAGTTCATTCAGAGGCGTGGTAGGGTTTTGCGGAAGTGTGTGGGCAAGGAAAAGGCCAAAATAATAGATTTCATTGTTTTGCCGGATTTGGAAGCCGGTTCATTAGGTAATGATAGCGCTATGTCCTTGTTGAAGAGGGAAATTGCACGTTTTGGTGAGTTTGCAAGAGAATCATTGAATATGTTTGCGGCAAGAAAAGAGGTTTTTGACACTCTTAATCAGTTAGGAGTTGTAGATTTGCTTGACAAAGAACCTTGGGAGATCTACGGCGCCGCTCGGACTAATGATGTCGAAGAATCTGAAATAATGCTAGGTGTAGAAAGTTGAGAGTATTTTGAATGAGTAAAGTTAATCAACTAATTATTGCAAAACTAGATAAGTATGATGAGACCACATCTGTTATTGGTAAAAAAGCTCTTGAACTTGCAGAAAGATACACTGAACAGGCAATTTCTGAGCAGTTAGAAAGTTTTGTTCGAAGAATTGTAAGGAAAAATGAAGATGAAGTTTGAAAAAATTACATTAAAAAATTTCCGTCAATTTCGCGGAGTTCAAGTCATTGATTTTTCTTGTGATGACCCGAACAGAAACGTTTCAGTAGTTTTTGGCGAGAATGGTCGAGGCAAAACTGGAATTTTCAGGGCAATCATGTTTGGTTTGTATGGTGATTGGTTTTTGTCTCAAGATCAACTAATCGATAAAAACGAGCTGAATTTGGTTAACTTAGTAGAGCTTCAGAAATCATCCTCTAATAAACCAGTAGAATGCTATGTTGAGATAGAGTTCTTGCATAATAACATGAAATACGTTCTAAAAAGGGAAAAGATGGCTATGCTAGACAAGGGAAAAGCATATGAAGAAGATGGCGCCGTTTGTCTTACACGGTTTGACTCTTCTGGCAATGCCAAAATTATCCCTCAGAAAGAAATTCCCGAGATCGTAGATTCTATCTTAGACAAAAGGGTTAGAGAATATTTTCTGTTTGACGGTGAAAAAATTGAAAAGCTTACGAGAGCCACTCCTGAGCAAAGGAAGGAAATTGGCAAGGGTATTAGGAATCTGTTGAATATAGATTCACTCGAAAAAGCAAAGAAAGCACTCGGTATTTTAGAAAAGAGGCTATCTAAAGAGGTTATCTCAAGCGTTTCGGGTGAAATTGCCAAATTGTTAAACCAAATAAATTTTCTGAAGGAAGAGCAAGAACGTAACGATTCAGAGATCAAAAATATTCAGGATGAGATTTCCCATGCAGAGGCCGAAAAGTTAAAAATCGATAAGGAACTAGAATCTATCAAAGGTATTCTAGGGCTACTTAGAGAGCGAAAAGATCTGGAGTCTCTCATAGAACGGGAAGAAGTTGAGCTATCAAATTTACTAAGCCAAATTAAGTCTAAGGTTGGTGTTACTTCTCTGTTGTTAGTAAAGGGGCTTTTGAGGGATATTTTTGAGCAAATAGATCAAAAGAAAAAGAAGGGTGAGATCCCATCAGAGATACGCAAAGACTTGATTGACAAGCTAATAGAGCTTGGGACTTGTATATGTGGAAGGCCTTTGGTGCCAGGTTCAGAATGTTTTGATCAGATCGTATTTTTCAAAAACAAAGCCAACGACCTAGAAGTAGAAAGCTCCATATTGGAACTTTGGCGGCACCTAAGTACTGTGAATTCAAAGATTCCGGATGTGGATGCCGAAGCTTTATTTTTGTTACAGAAATTTGGAACAAGAAAGAATGAATTGGAAAAAGCCAGAAAGAGCTTGGAAAAAATTGCGAGCCAAATAGGTGATTCTGAAAGGCCAGATGCGCATAACTTAGAGGGGATGCGACAGACAATTCAAGCAAAGATAGCAAAGTTAGATTTGAAATTGGAAGCAAAGAGAAATGAGAACCTCTCTATAAAGACTCAAATAGAGGCATTGGGACAACAAAAAAAAGAAAAACAGCGATTGGAAGGGGTTCAAAATGAGAAGGTACGAAGGGCAGATGCTGTTTCTGCCTGTCGAGAAGCCATGGATGAAATCTATAATGATTTTACCTTGGAGATCAAAAATGTCATTGGTAGGAGCGCAACTGAATTCTTTAAAGAGCTTATTGATGATGAGGGCAGGTCGAATTTTTCTGGAATAGTTGTTAATCAGGATTATTCTCTCCAAATCCTAGACCAGTGGCAAAGACCTTTTTTGGCTAATATTTCTGCTGGTCAGCGACAGATAATGTCAATTTCTTTTATTTCTGCATTGGCAAAGGTTGCAAGTGGAGGTGATCTTTGGGAAATGCCTCTATTTATGGATACGCCCTTTGGTAGACTATCATATTCGCACAGAAGAAATTTGATCGAAAAGTTGCCTGGCTACGCGTCGCAATGGATACTTCTTGCTACTGATACTGAATTCAGGAAGCCTGAAGCACGTTTTCTTTACAAGGCAAATAAAATGAACAGGACATACCACCTTAAAGCAATAGGGCCTGGCGAGACCGAGATTGTTGAATTGTCCGAACAAGAGATGTTTAGTCTATTGCAAGACTATGATGGAGAGTAGCTTATGAAAATGGCGGCAGATATCAGGGTTAGAACCGAAAAGAAGTATAAAGTCTTATATAACGACCTAAGTGATTATGGAATGGGCGATAATCATGAGATTTTTTTTCTTTGTGCATGTCTTGGCTTTAAGGCCGGGAAGACGAAACCTCTTGGAAGTAATGGCGATGATAGGTTTTGGTCTAAAACAATTGAAAGCTACGAGTATGCTACCTACTACGCAATGATGGTTAAGGAAAACGACCATAATTTTTCATCAATATTAGAAGACCGAACCGTACTAAACAAGGTTGAAGAGTATGCCAATGCTGGGATTGAAATTTTAATTTCTGATTTTTTGGCAGATTATCTTGACCAAGGAGAATCTGCTGAGCCAAGAATTGATAAATCTGTTGCAAAAGAGTTGCCCAAGCATTTATTGTATTCGGTCTATTCTAGAAAAGATTGAAACGCTTACTTAATGGCTAAAATTCTGCTCGTTGAACCTGGTTATTGCAATAAATATCCTCCTCTTGGACTGATGAAAATATCTTCATACCACAAGATTCGTGGTGATTCTGTGACGTTTGTAAAGGGGAAAAGCCTTCCATTGGCGAAGGAAAGATGGGACAGGATCTATGTAAGTACGCTTTTTACATTTTATTGGTCTCAAACCGTTGATACAATAAATTTTTATAAGAATTCAGTCCCTTCCTATTCCGATGTTTGGGTAGGCGGAGTTCTTGCAACATTAATGGAAAAGCAACTTCATGAGGTAACTGGCGCAAGAATATTTGCTGGCCTTCTTAATTCTCCTGGTGATCTTGGATTTAAAGATCAAATTGTTGTTGACCAGCTTGTGCCTGATTATTCAATAATTGCGGAAACAGACCATAAATATTCTTTAGATGATGCCTATATCGGTTATGCCACAAGAGGTTGTCCAAATAGATGTGGATTTTGTGCTGTTTCTAGGCTTGAACCTGATTTCCTGCATTATTTGCCATTGAAAAAGCAGGTTCAGGGAATAGAGGAAATGTATGGACCTAAGCAAAATTTAATATTGTTAGATAATAATGTGCTGGCTTCAGATAACTTTGAGCAGATAATTGAAGATATTATCGATCTCGGATTTGGGAGAGGGGCAAAACTCGGTTTGAAAATGAGAAGGGTCGATTTCAATCAGGGGATTGATGGCCGTTTGTTAAATCAAGAGAAGATGAAATTGCTTGCGAAGATTGCACTTCGCCCCTTGAGAATTGCGTTTGACCACATTTCAATGAAGGATCAATATATCCACAACATTCGTCTTGCTAGCGAGTATGGGATTTTACACTTGTCGAATTATGTTCTTTTTAATTATAAAGATACTCCAGAGGACTTTTATCAAAGGCTTAGAATTAATTGTGAGTTGAATGAAGAGTTGGGGACAAAAATATATTCGTTTCCGATGAAATTTGTGCCGCTAGATGCAAAAGATCGCAGTTACATTGGCGAGAACTGGCACTGGAAACTATTAAGAGGAGTTCAGTGTATTCTTCTTGTCACCAGGGGGTTGGTGAGCCCGAAACTTGAATTTTTTGAGGCTGCATTTGGTAGGACGCCTGAGGAGTTTGTTCAAATTGCCTTAATGCCTGAAAAGTATATCATTCAGCGGGAGCTACACAAAAATAATGGTGCAGCTGAATGGCTTGAGCTCTACAAAAAGATGAAACCTGGGCAAATTGATGATTTTCTGAATATCGCGACCCACAATACCATTTCAAAAGAAAGCCTTATGGGTGTAAAATCCACGAATTTGAGAAGGTTCCTGAAGCATTACATCTAAGGATTATGGCAGCGGATCATGTAACTCAAAGGTTATGGCCATATTCGTTATTGGCTGGTTAATTGACCGGTAAACCGTCAAAAACGCTCGCCGTCGATGAAAAAGCCGCTTGGAAAGTGAATGGATTTTGCTTAAAATAAGCGTTGAAAGTTTTTCTTTCTTGTTTAATTGTCTTGACGGCGAGGACCGGTCTGACCCTGAATTTTGGGACGTATGGACTGGAAAACAAGAACGGGGAGTAAATTGGAAAGGGATTTCGGATGAATAGCAAAAGGAAGATAATTCATGAATAAAGAATCAAACCAATCCGAAATCATCCTCTATAAAACCGAAGATGGCTCCGTTAAAATAGATATCGTTTTCCAAAATGAAACCATCTGGCTGACACAAAAAAAGATGGCCGAACTTTTTGATGTCCAGAGACCGGCTATTACAAAGCACCTGAAAAATATCTTTGAAAGCGGTGAGTTGGATGAACAGGTGGTGAGTTCCATTTTGGAACATACCACTCAACACGGTGCTATTGAGGGTAAAACCCAAACAAAAGAGACTAAATATTATAATCTTGATGCCATTATAGCCGTAGGCTACCGGGTAAACTCCAAACGGGCTACCCAGTTCAGAATCTGGGCAACGGCAATTCTGAAAGAGTATATCATCAAGGGTTTTGCCATGGATGATGAGCGGCTCAAACAATCCCAACAGTGGGACTATTTTGATGAATGGCTTGAACGCATTCGCGATATCCGTGCTTCCGAAAAAAGATTTTACCAAAAAATCAGGGATATTTATGCCACCGCAATTGATTATGACAAAACTTCAGAGGCGGCACAGCTTTTCTTTAAGAAAGTACAGAATAAAATGCTCTGGGCTATTACGGGTAAAACCGCCGCAGAACTTATTGAATCGCGGAGTAATCCCGACAAGCCAAACATGGGACTTACCGCATGGCGTGGTTCCATTGTTCGCAAATACGATGTTTCCATAGCCAAAAATTACTTGAATGTGGACGAGATAAAGGATTTAAACGAGATCGTCACAATGTACCTTGATTATGCTGAACGGCAAGCCAGGAAAAGAAGAACTGTAACCATGGCGGAGTGGTCTGATAAACTGGATGCGTTCCTGAAGCATAATGAAGAAGATCTGCTCACTCATGCAGGAACGGTAAAAGCGGAAGTAGCTAAAAAGATTGCTGAAGAGCGATATGAGACATTTGATAAAAAAAGGAAAATAGCTGAAGCAAAAATAGCTGATGAAGAAGATTTGAAGGAACTGGAAGATATTGAGAAAAGGTTACTTGAACATAAAAAATGAAAAGATAAACAGTGTTTATTCGCAGAAAAAGAAACCGCCTCTGCACGTTCTTATTTTCGGTTAGAACTAGCGTTTAAAAGTAAAAGGTTTCCCATTCACCCTGGCATGACAAATAAATCTTGCAGATTTTTACTGAAAACTGCAGAATTTAAAAAAATACTTTCAGGTGTTCAGTATGAATCAGAAACCGGTTGTCATACTTCTTCCTTACGAGAGTTGTTCGGGGCTTGAGCTTTTTGGGCTGCGCTTCGCCGGCGATCTGCAGGCGCGCGGCTATCCCGTAAAAATTGCCGCGCCGGCCGGGTCGCTTCTCGATAAACAGTGTCAGGCCAGAGGGCTTGAATTATGGCCGGTTCCGGCCACGATCAAATATGATCTTAGTATTTACCCTGCGTGTTTCAAGATGTTCAGGCAGCTTGAACCCTCAGCGGTAGTGGCTTTTCGCACGCAGATGATGTACCCGATGTTTTTTTCCAGATTGTTTTCCAGCGCCGAAACCAGACAGTTTCTTTTCTATCGCATCGGTGTCGGTAATCTCTGGCGCAAAGACCCGATTCACCGCATTCTTTTCAGGGGCCTGAGCGCTGTAGTCCCGAATGCTGATTACGTTGCCGGCAAGATCAGAAAATTCTGGGGCATCGACCACGAAAAGGTTGTCTGCATCAAGAGCGGCGTCGATGTGGTCAGATATCACCAGGATGAAGAGCGCCGCCGGAATCTTCGCCAGAGCCTCGGCATTGGTGAAGACGACCTGGTGATCGGTTCATCCGGTAGAATTCATCCTGAGAAGGGCTCAGAGATACTGTTGCGGGCGCTTTTTGATGAGAATGGCCCTGGCAGGTCACGCTCTGACGTTCATCTTCTCTACGTCGGGCGCGAATATCAGCCGGGTTATGCTGATTATCTCAAAAAGCTGGCCGGCGAGCTCGGTGTCGAAAAGAGATTTCATCTGCTTGAATTCCGTAATGATGTCGAAGCTGTTTATTCGGGCCTCGACCTGTTTGCCTTTGCCGTGACTTCAAACGAAGCCTATGCCTACGTCGTTCTTGAGGCAATGGCTTCGGGGGTGGTGCCGGTTGTGCCCGCTACCGGCGGTATGACCGAGATGTATGAAGACGGTGTCGAAGGCTTCTTCTTTGAGCATAAAAACAGTGATTCTTTGCGGGCCTGTCTCAAAAAAGCTCTGGAACTGCCGCGTCAGACAATCCAAAAAATGGGTAACGCAGCGCGCACGCGCATTGTCGAGCATGCCGAGTGGGGGCGGATGATGGAAAAATATCTGGCCCTTTTCCACAAATGCGGAGTTGCGGGTTTTTGATTTAAACGGGTTGACTTGGCAGCTGCGCGACTCTAGAATGAACCTATCCGGGTTTATATTTCCGGGCAGGAATGGAATGAGTGAGGAAAGAAAATGAAAGCAGTTATAATGGCTGGTGGCTTTGGTACGCGCTTGCGCCCGATTACGTGCAACATCCCCAAACCGATGGTTCCGCTCGCGAACGTGCCGATGATGGAACATATCGTCAATCTCCTCAAACAGTATGATTTCAGGAAAATCTGCTCGATTCTCTATTTTCAGCCTGAAGTAATCACCAAATACTTCGGCGATGGCGCTGATTTCGATATCGAAATGGAATACCAGATGGCGACCGCCGATTTCGGCACTGCCGGCAGCGTCAAGAATACCGAAGAAAAGCTCAAAGACGAGCCTTTTATCATCATTTCGGGCGACGTTCTCACTGATTTTGATCTGGCGCAGGCCATCAAATTCCATCAGGAAAAGAAGTCGATGGCGACCATGGTTCTGACACGGGTCACCAACCCGCTCGAATACGGCGTCGTCATTACCGCCGAAGACGGCAAAATCGTGCGCTTTCTTGAAAAGCCGAGCTGGGGCGAAGTTTTCTCTGATACCATCAACACCGGTATCTATATTCTCGAACCCGAAATTTTCAAGTATATTCCGGCCAAGACCGAATTCGATTTCAGCAAGAACCTTTTCCCGCTGATGCTCAAAGAAGGTCTGCCGCTTTACGGCTACATCGCCGAAGGTTACTGGAAAGACATCGGCAACCTCGACGAATACATGCTGGCGCATCAGAACGTTCTCAACGGTGAAGTCAAGCTGAAGATCCCGGGCGAGCGCCTGAACATCATCGGTCGCGACGTCTGGGTCGGCAAAAACAGCAATATCTCCGCCAAGGTTAAATTCAAGGGCGGCGTTATCATCGGCCAGAACTGCGTTATCGAAGACGGTGTCGAACTCGAAAACTGCGTGCTCGGCGATGGCTGCATCATCAAGAAGAGTGCCCGCATCAAAGGCGCCACTCTCTGGGATGGCGTTCACGTTGGCGAAAATGCCCGCCTCGATGAAGCGGTTATCAGCAGTCAGACGCACGTCGAGGACAGTGCCGAAGTCGAAAACGGCGCGATCATCAGCGAAGAATGTCGCATCGGCAAGGGCGCGATCATTCGTGAGAACGTCAAAATATGGCCCAAAAAGCAGGTCGAAGAAGGTTCAACCGTTTATACCAGCATCATCTGGAGCGATAAATGGACAAAGAACCTGTTCAATGATTTCGGTATTGCCGGTCTGGCAAACATCGAAATCACTCCGGAAATGGCCTCGAAAATCGGTGCCGCTTTCGGTTCGACCCTGCCAAAAGAGTCGAGCATCATCGTTTCGCGCGACTCACATAAAATCAGCCGCATGATCAACCGCGCGATTATCTGCGGCCTCAGCTCTGCCGGCATCAATGTCGCCGACCTGCGTGTCACTCCGGCGCCGGTTGCCCGCTACAAACCCAGCGCTTTCATGCGTGGCGGCGGTGTGCATGTCAAAGTTGCCAGCGATAACCAGAACCAGCTCGAAATAAGAATTTTCGACGTTGAAGGTCGCGATATCTCGGTCAACACCAAGAAAACTATCGAAAGGCTGTTCAACCGCGAAGATTTCCGACGCGTTTCAATCAATGAAGTCGGCGAAATCACTTTCCCGCCGCGCGTTCCCGAGAATTACAGCGAAGAACTGCTGCGCCATATCGATGTCGAAGCAATCAAAGAACGGCGTTTGAAAGTGGTCATCGACTACGCATTCAGTGGCGCCAGCGGCATTTTCAACACTTTCCTCGGCAAACTGAACTGCGAAGTAATCACGATGAATGCCTATCATGACGAAGCCAAGGTTCTCAGCGTCAAACCCGAGCATTCACAGGCCAGCGTCTCTTCAATCGTAAAATCTCTGGGTGCCGATCTTGGTATTATCATGGGCGACGGTGCCGAACGCATCACTTTCGTCGACAATCAGGGCCGTGTCATTCTCGGTGAAGAAGCTCTGGTAACCTGGGCCAAGATGATTTTCGACCTGAATCCGAACGCCCGAATCGCCGTTCCGGTTTCTACAACCCACGAACTCGACAAACTTGCCGCGAAGTCCGGTGCGACCGTTATCCGGACCAAAACCAATGCCCGTGCTCTTATGGATGCCGCACTGAACGACAAGGTAGAATGCAGTCTCGACGAAAACTGTGGTATTATCTTCCCGGCTTTCCAGGCTGCTTTTGATGGTATTTTCGCTACGGTCAAGCTGCTTGAGTATGTTGCCCGGCACAAAAAACCGTTGTCAGAAATCTTTGATGGTATTCCCGAATTCTTTGCCCGCACTGCCCGCATTCCATGTCCCTGGGAAGAAAAAGGCAAAGTCATGCGCTATGCCATGGAATACGCCAAAGATAAAGAAACCCGCCTGATCGACGGCGTCAAAATCATGCTTTCGAACGATGAGTGGGTTCTGATTCTGCCCGACCCCGACCGTCCGTTCGTTAACGTTACTGTCGAAAGCACCAGCGAAAAGAAGGTTACCGACCTTCTCGCCAAAACTGTTGCCCGTGTCGAAGAATGGAAAAATAAGGCAGAATAATCTGCCGGACTAAACCAATGGGCTGTTTCACATTGCGTGAAACAGCCCATTTATTTTACTCGCCATTTTCTGGTGCCGGGGCTTGATGAGAAGCCCGGGGTGGGGCAGTCGCTGAAATCAGGCTAAGTCGTTATTCAGAATACTTTCTCGCCGTTCAGGTAGAGGCCATTGACCCTGATATCTTTGATTCGCGATGGCGGGGTGAGAAACGGGTCGTCGGCAAGACAGACGAAATCTGCCGGCCGGGCCGGTTTGAGATGCCCTCTGGCCGAGCCTTCGCCCGTAAATTTGTGCGGCTCGGTTATATGGAGAGAGAGCGCTGAATTCAGATCGATGCGTTCTTCGGGGCTGTGGTGGTTGACCAGGGCATGAATGCCGAGCAGTGGGTCGATCGGCGTTACCGGGCTGTCTGAACCGGCTGCCAGCGGAATACCCAGGTCGAGCATGGTTTTGAACGGGTTGCAGCGGGCCGCTCTTTCTTTGCCGAGTCTTTGAGCATAAAGCCCGGCCTGACCGCCCCAGAAATGATCGAAAACCGGCTGAATGCAGACCATAATGCTGTTGTCGCGGGCTGCCATGATTGCCTTATCGGTCGGCAGAATGAAATGCTCGATGCGGTGCGCGAGAGGCGCCCGGCCAAATTTTTCTGCCGCCCAGGCATAGCATGAGGTAACCGTATCGATGGCCCGGTCGCCAATTGCGTGCAGGGCCAGCTGCAGGCGGTTCTGTGCCGCAGCCGTCAGAAGCTTTTCGATATTTTCTGCTTTAAGGTACTGACTGCCGCTGGTGTCGGCGTCTGCATAGGGCTCGTGCAACGAAGCCGTGCGTGTGCCGATCGAACCATCGACAAGCAGGCAGCCGCCCATGCGATTCCATTTCAGGCGTTTTGGCAGCGCCGGGTCTGGTGATTGATGATAGATGACCCCATGCAGCGGGTTCGAATCGAAAAAATCGGCGGCGGCAAGGGTTTCTGATTCTGACGCGGCGCAGCCTTCAAGCGCGTGCACCGTGCCGACACCACGGCGATAGCATTCCTGCGCCGCCAGTTCAAGGGCCTGCCGCTTCATCGCTTTTGGCAGCAGGGCGTTCAGCTCATAAGAAAGAAAATTGTATGCTTCACCAGTGATCAAGCCCTGTGGCGCGACAACTGAGGGAAAACGACTGCGTGCCCACTGCAGCGCACGCGAGTTGGCAACCGCTGAGTGCAGGTCGGCACGCGCCAGCCAGATAAAAGCTTTTGAACTGATCCTGTCGAGTTCTTCCGAGGTGGGCAGGCGCTTTTCTTTCAGCCTGGTTTCCTGCATGTTCCAGCCGAGAACGTATTCGTTATCTGCCGCTTCGCTTTTGACCATGTCGAAGATTTCGTTCAATGACCCGGCGTTTTCGAGCCGGCAGCCGAGCAGAGTTATGCCGGTCTGGGTAAAATGCACATGCGCATCGGCAAACGCCGAAAAAACCGTGGCACCACCAAGATCGACGCCGATCGAACCGTCATCGGGAAAGCTCATCTGAAAGCCGGTCTGTTTGATCATGCCATTGACAACGTGCATGGTGTCGAAATCTTTGCGCGAATAATCGGGCAGGTTGCGGCCGGAAAAATTATAAAAAAAGACTTTTTTCATGTTTGCTGGTTTTGCCAGGACTGGCGGCTGATTAAAAGGGCAGATTGCGATAAAAATGCACCATGGCGGCAAAGCATTTTGCCAGCCATTTAAAGGGTGGCAGCAGTATTCTGCCGAATAAGCCCAGCAGCTTTGATAACCTGGTTATGCGCAGGGCCCAGAAAATTAAAAAAAAGGCAGCGCAGAAGGCGACGAGAAAGGCCGAATAGAAAAGCCAGACGCCGGTTTTGCTGCAGGGCCGGCAGATAGCGTCAAGCTGACACGGCTTGAGGGTATTGCCAAGCAGGCGGCAGGCAATCTGGGCTGGAATTGCCCGTGACACGGGGCGACCGGCACATTCTCGGTTAAGGTTTTTCAGCGGTACCATAACTGCGATGTTACCAGAACCGCTTCGCCTCTTCAACTGATTTTGAGGTTTAAAAAAGAGCTGACCGATGCTAAAGTATCTGCATGAGCGACAGTATTCACAACAATTCAGATGATGGTTTCGGCCTGGTCCCGGTTTGTTTCGTGCCTGGCCCGGTGCGTCGCCTGCTTGGACGGACCACTTTTCGGCTCGAAGCCGACCGGGTCGCGATCGCTGCCGGTTCTTCGCCCTGCGAGATCATGCTGAAAGATGTCAGAGATATCAGGCTGAGCCGTGGCTCAATCATCATTGCCAGAAATGATGCGGCCGAGCACAAACTGAACTGCGGTCGGCGGGCACCTCAGATTTTTCAGCTGCTGCAGCGGCTGAAAGTCGAAAATGACGAATTTGCCAGCTTTATGCAGCATGCCGGGCCGATTTCTCCCCGGCATGGCTTTGAATTCATGCTGCGCTGTCTTGAATTCAGGGCGTTGCCCTACGTGCGGGCGGTTGAAGCCGTTCTTAAGACCGCTGCCGACAACTGTCTGACCGATATTCATCTTGAGCCGGTCGCCTCTGACAGAGTTAAAATCACCTTTCGTCAGGCCGGCGAGATTAAAAGCGGCCCAGAAATGAGCCTTTTTCAGCACGACCGTATAACTGCTCGACTGAAGCACCTGGCGGGCTGTCTGTCACATATTGCCGACACCGCCCAGGAAGGCGCATTTCGCCATGGCGGCATTTCAGTGCGCGTTTCGACTTTTCCGGCCGGTAATGGTGAAAGGGTTTCGCTGCGCATCATTTCGCCGGTTCGCTTCAAAAAAATTGCTGATCTTGGCTGGCCGGCAGCGGTGGCCGACGCCTGGCTCGACAGTATTCGCGGGCAACGCGGTCTCTTTATTATTTCCGGGCCGGTTGGCAGCGGCAAGACTACTGCCATGTATGCCACCCTTTCAGAACTTTCGACTGCTGACAATGCTCTTAGAGTCGTCACCGTCGAAGACCCGGTCGAGGCCGTGATTCCAGATATCTGCCAGTCTTCGCTCGACCAGCTGAAAGAAAAAGATCTGTCGCAGGCCTTCAAGCATTTATTGCGGCAGGACCCGAATGTTATTGCCCTCGGTGAAATCAGAGATGTAAAATGTATCAGAGAGGCATTGCAGGCCGGTTTATCTGGTCATCTGGTAATCGCCACCTTTCACGCCGGTTCGACTGCTGAGGCGATCGATCGTATCAGGCAGATGGGCGGTGAAGACCTGCTGGTTCTCTCTGGCCTTAAGGGGATACTGCATCTGCAGCTGCGGCGGCAGAACGGTAAAATTGTTTCTGAGGCAGAATTTGCTCTGTCTGACGGCAAAGAAATGAGGAAGATCTGATGCTCGCAGGAGATAAATTCAATTTCGATGCTTTGATGCGGTCTCTCGACTCAAGAGATTTGCCGGTTTTCAATCTCGGAATTCTGCTTCGGGATGGCATGCCGCTTGTGCAGGCTTTAAGGCAGGTGGCCGTGAACTCGCAAAATCGGAGCATAAAGAATTCTGCTGCCAGAGCTGCCGAACTGCTTGCCGCCGGAAATGCCTGCTCTCAGGTCTTTGCCGGTTCTGAGACCAAAGGCTTTCCGCCACACGCGAGATTCATACTTGCCTCGTCTCTTGAAGACCAACTGAAAGGGCATCTTTTGAGCAGCTGGCAGCCACGCTACCCATCGGCGTTTTCTTTTTCAATGCACCTTTATTATCCGGCACAGTCAATTGCTATCGGTTTTCTCAGCGTACTTTCTCTGGTAACCTTCGTATTGCCCCAGTTCAGAGAAATAATGCACGGAACCGGCCTGCCTCTTACCGGCATCAGCGGCTGGATTATCGATACTCTCTGTGGCTCAGAAGGCTTTTTGCTGGCCTTTTTTGCTCCAGTCGGTATTGCTGCCATTCTGGCCATGGTTTTTTACCTCGGAAAATTTCTTTTCGGGGCTTATGATTCCTACGATCAGCTTAATCTTTTTCGCATGCTGAGCCAGATTCCGTCAGCTCAGCGTTTCAGGGTGCTCGAAGTGATGGCGGCGCCGCACAATTTCCCGCGCCTGGCCAAACCTTTAAAAACTTTTGCCAGAGCGGTAAACAGCGGTGAGAGTATCGTTCCGGCCGCTGAAAAATCAGGACTCGATGGTCTCACCAGCTGGTTTCTGCAGCTCTCTGCCATCGACGCCGGCAGCAGTCTGATTCTCGAACAGGGTGCGACTCTGCTTGAAACCAGGGTTAACTGCGGCCTTGAACGGGCCGGTCGTCTGCTCGAAATTGCGAGCGTGCTGCTTCAGGGTGTTCTGTTTGGCGGTGTGATTTTTGCAGTTTTTCAGACAATGATTAATATCATGCTGGGGGCTATCGTATGAATCAGCAACCGCAGAACAGCCACGAAATTATAACTTTCTGCCAGCTGCTTGCAGTGGCTTTGAAAAGCGGGCGTCCTGTCCCCGAAACCCTTGCCTCGATCGGAGCGCGCTCTGGTAGCTCAAAAGCCTCCGAGTGGGCGATTCATCTGGCCGACAAAATGTCAGAAGGGCACCCGGTCGAAGAAGCCTGCCGCGAGCTCAAAGATTTTGACCCGGTTCTCGCCAGGTTGATGCCGCTGCTCGGCAACAATCGTCTGCTTAAAATTCTTGAACTTTATACAGGTTTTCTCGTTAATCTCGAAAGGGTTCGCGAAAGCCTGAAGACCGCACTTTTTTACCCGGCCGTTGTAGTCACGCTGTTGCTGGCACAGCTGATGCATCTTAATTTCAGTCTTTTTCCGCATGTTTATGAGCAGGCCACAGCATTATCTTCGCCGCTGCCGATGACGGTGCGTCTGCTTTATTTTGCCAGTTTCGATTTGTGGCCGCTTTCTCTACCAATCCCGCTGTTGATGATTGTGGCGGCCATCTTCATGCTCAGAACCTTTTTTTCGGCGAAAATCGACAGCCGATCGCTCGCCGCAAGGTTTGCCAGATTCGGTGAAGCACTGCAGCTCCAGGAAACCGGCCGGCTTCAGGGTGCCATCAGTCTGTATCTGGAAGCGGGTTTTCCGCTTTCTGCCGCCATCGAAAATGCCGCAGGGCTGACCCGGGGGCGCGATTCTGATGATCTGCTGAGTGTGGCAGCAGCTCTGAATCATGGCGAAAACCTGAACAGCGCTTTTTCCCTGAGTCCGGCACTTAAACACGTCGGCTCAGATAAATCTGATGCCGGCTCGCTGGCAGAACGTCTAAAATACGCGTCAGAAAGCAATTATCGCCATTCCTACAGTCTGCTGAAAACTATTTCGAATGAAATGCTTTTGATCGCACTGTTGCTCACCGGCCTGTTTGTCGGGCTGGTCGCTTCAGGTGTTTTTGGCTCGTATTACTGGGCCTTATGGAGTATCTGAATATGAGAGCAAGAAAAGGATTGACGCTGATCGAAACCAGTATCACCGTTCTGCTGGTGTCAATGCTGCTGTTTGGGTTGTTTGAGCTGGCTCAGGTGCAGCGCAACGTCATCAGACGCCTGCAGCACAACACCACGGCTCTCTATCTGATTGAAAGCATTAAAAACCAGATCAGATACGAATTCAGCAAAGGGGCGACCGCCTCTGATATCACCTCGGAATGTTTTTCGGGGCTTATCGAAAGTTATTCATGGATAATCGACCTGGCACCCGAGCCTGATAACCGCCTGGTCAAGGTCTCTCTGCACAATACCACCGGTGGCCGGTATGCGACCATGTACAAGTTTGAGGTGCGCATGCCATGAAAAGAACAGGACAGGGCTTTACCCTGATCGAGCTGATGATCGTTATTGCTATTATGGGCATTGTGGTAACCAGCATTTATCCAAGTCTTCTGACCATGATCTCTCAAGACCGTCAACAGAACGACATTCTGCATGACGCGGCTGGCCTGACACGACTTTTCGGGCTTTTCAAGACTGAATTGAAACAGCCGGTTTCGGTGGTGTCGGCTGATGAGAATGGCGTCAGATTCTCTGATAACCGTGCTATTGAAGTGCTGAACGGCGGGCGCGCGGTAAAAATCGGTCACTCGCTTATCAGACTCGAGGGTGGGGCCCGCTGCTGGGGTTTCGAAAAAATCGATGACCGCACATTTTCTTCGCAGATAAATAACGGCCCGGATCGAATCAGGGCCATCTGGCGCACAGGAGAATTGTAATGAACAACCGGCGTGGCTTTACCATCTTTTTTCTTTTTCTCGTAATCATGGTTGTTCTATTTGGCGCTTTTTTCGCCCAGACCCGCGAAATTATCAGTATCGGGCGCCTGCAGAGCTTTTATCTGAAAAAATATGCCAGCCTGTCTCCGGTGGTGGCAGAAGTGCAGGTTCCTCTTTCAGAAGATGAACTGCGCAGATTGAACGAGCAGTTCCAGGAAAGGTAGACTGTCGTCTTGACTCTTGAACAGCACAATATTGCTGCTCTTCTGGACTCTTCGGCATCAGGAGAGCGCAAGCAGGGTCTGGTGCTTGCCGCCCGCTCGAATCTGGTGGCGCTTGTACCACGCATTACTGAAATGGCGGGCAATGATCCTGATCCAGAAACCAGATATCTGGCCCGCAAAGCGCTCGAACACCTGAATCAGCAGGAGCAGTCGATAGCCACACCTGATCAGTTCGCTGCTGTCGACATCGAAAAGCTTTTCCACTCTGATGACCCACATGCCAGATTTGCCGGGCTTAAAAAAGTTATCGTCGAAAAAACTCCTACCGGCAGATTCCTTCTACTTGACGCCCTGTCGCGTGAGCCCATGGTGCAGTTGCAGGCCAGCCTGATCATCGGGGTCGGGCATTTTCGCAACGAAGATGACGCCCATACTCTTGCAAAATACCTGAAGAGCGAAGATGCCCGCGTGCGTGCCAATACTGTCGAAGCGCTTGCCATGATTGGCAGCGAAGAGGCTCTCAGACAGATTGTTGCTGTGATGGGCGATCAGGATAACCGTGTAAAGGCCAATGTGCTCAAGGCTCTGCAGGAGATCGGCGGCCAGTCATTGTTCAATCTGCTGAAAAAGATGGCCGTCGACGATCGCCCGTGGGCAAGGGCCTCGGCGGTTTTTGCCTTTTCACGCATAAAATCGCCGCAATCGCTGGTTGTACTGGCGGGTATCGCTCAATCAGACCCCGACAAGAACATAAGAGTCAGGGCTCTGCATGCCATCCGTGTTGAAAAAGAATTGGGAAATCCTGCTGCGGCCGTAATTCTGGCGAAACTCGCAGAAGTTTCGCCAGAACCAGAGAAGGCCACTGGTGATATTCTTGCTGAGCCGGCAGCAGAAAGTGAGCTCCCAGGCTATCTGCTGAATCCAGATGCCGCCACCCGTTATCTTGCTCTGACCCTGATAAATGCCGGCAATCTGCTGACCTTCAAGAATGCCTTCATTAAAGCATTTGAAGCTGAAGAAGATTCTTTTCTGCTTTGCCTGATGCTGAATCTGGTGCGTGATCTTAAAATTGCAGAATGCTTCAGTCGCTCACGCCTGCTCTTGATGCATCAGGATGACCGGATCAGGGCGAATGCTGTCGAAGCCGTTGCCGCAGTCGATTTGCCAAAGGCTGCAGAATTGCTGCAGCCACTTCTTGAAGATCATAACAGCCGGGTGGTTGGCAATGCGCTGCTCGCTCTCGAAAAAGCCGGCAGGGCCGATATCGTTGCCGAACTGAAGCGCATGCTCGGCCGTGGCCGCGAATCTTTCAAACACAGCGTAATTTATGTCATTTCACAGATCAGAGAAGCAACGGTGATACCTTTGCTTGAAAAGCTGCTGCGCGACCCAAACCCGCGTTTGCGTGACAAGACTTTTTCGGTGCTGCAGCTTTACGCCGCCGCCAGAGTAAGCGGTGCCGCTGCTTTTCTTCGCGATGTTGAAAAGCAGATTCAGCTCGAAAAAAATCGCGACTCATTTTTTGATAACAGCCTGGATGTGGCTTTTGCCGGGCTTATCAATATGATTCGCTCCAGTTCCGGTACTATCTCTGAAATCCCTGAAAAAATTCAGATTGAACGCACCCCGCAGAACGAAAAGTCGGCACTGCTAACCCTTGCCAGTCGTTGTCTTGAATTGAAAGTCATTGATGCCAAAACGCTCGAAACACTTTCGCAGATTGACAGCGAACTCAGAACTGTCGATGACCTTCTGCAGACGGCGGTTACCGGCGACCGCTCTTCGCTGCCGCTGCCGGAAAGTGCCAGAATGGTTTCAGAAGAACAGCTGTTGAAAATCGAACGCGAAAGCCTTGTGGCAAGAAAAGAAGCTGTTCTGGCCGCCTATGCCTTTGATTTTTACAATGCCAGAACCTCACTCGATTCTCGCACTTTTTCTCTATTGAGAACCGAGCTTGGGCGTGTCGAGGGCAGCCTGTGCTCACTTGTTCCGCAGAAGCTTTTCTCGATGCTTCCTTCTAAAGAAGCCGCCGTCAGTGAAATCTTCGATGTCACCATGCGCCTGTATCAGAAGCATGTTTACACTTTTTCGGTTAAAACACTTCTGCAGTTCGGCAGATGGCTGGCTGGTTTCGCGGTTCTTGGCGGCATCTGTCTGGCTTTTATGGCTGCCAGCCCCCCTGTGGCCGTCTTTTTTATGATTCTGTGCGTTCCTTATTACGGCTACAAGTCGCTTCAGATGATGGTAGAATGGAAAATCCTCATCACTTTGATGGTTGAAGATTACATTCATGGTCGTGAATTCGACGGCGAAAAGATACGAGAAAAGTCTGTCGGCCTTTTCAATACTGTATTTGCCATTTCACTGAAGAAACACCTGATGCTGGGATTGTGGCTGATAATTGCCGGTTTCTGCACCGCTTCGATCATCGGCGCCGCCACCATGTTCGGGCGTCAGGGAATCATCTGGTCTCTCGGCGTTATGTGCGCTCTGGTCGTTGGCCTGCTGGTCATGGGCGGTGCCTATTTTCGCTACCTTCTGGTTGAACCGGCTTCAGTTATTTCTCCAAAACTAGATGCTTTCGACGTTGCCGCCCGCTATTACAGCCGTGACCGCCTTAAACTCGGTTCACTGTTCATTTTTGCCACTTTTATCATGACCATCATCACCGGCACCTCGACCGAAATCATGACTTTCTTCATGCCGGTTCTTCCGGCTCTGATCAGCGTTATTCTGATTCAGGCGCTTTCAATGATGTCTGAGATCTGTCTTGCCCCGATCATTTATTCTAACCTGGTTATCTATTATCTGATGAGCCAGAAAGCCGATCAGAAATAAGCTAGCCCTGGCGGGCTCTTTTGAAAAGAGCTGCAAGACCGGTGCCGGCCAGAAAGCCGAAAATGTGGGCATCGAAGGCGATATTCGCCCCGATCTTGTCTGACTGCGACATCTGCAGCATGTTCAGCAGAAAATAAAAGCCAAGCACCACGAGAGCCGGCACGTCTATGCGCCTGATGAAAAACCAGACCGGGCAGAAATAACTGGTTATGCGGTTGCGCGGAAACAGAACCAGATAGGCGCCCATGACACCACTGACGGCACCGCTTGCACCAATCAGAGGAACCGAAGAGCTTACCTGCAGAAGGGCATGGGCCATGCTCGAAAATGTGCCCACCACCACATAAAAAATGCCGAATCGCAGTGACCCCATCTTTTCTTCGACATTGTCAGAGAAGATCCAGAAAAACCACATGTTCGTTATCAGATGCATCCAGCCAACATGCAGAAAAATGCAGGTGAATGGCATCAGATAGAGCCACAGGGTCGATGATTTTACCGTCATCAGGTCAGGCTGAAACAGTTCAAACCCTTTCGGCCCGATCTGTTCGGCTATTTTTCGCTGCTCTTCGTCGGCAACAAAGTTCTGCAGCGGAATCGGGTAACTGGTCTGGTCCCCGAAAAAAACTGAGGGAACCAGACCATGCCGGTAAATGAAATGTACGAGATTACTGCGCCCGGAAGCCCCGAAACCGAGTATGACCGTGTAGAGATGAACGAGCAGGCACAGCCCGATAACCAGATAACTGATTATCGGAACTGTTTTAACTGCTTCATTATTCTGGTCATGCAGCGGAAAGAACATGATCTGCCAGCATTCAGCCCTTCAGGCCAGAATGTCTCAACAGAGCTTCGGTTGAGGCGTCACGGCCGCGGAACATCCGGTAAACTTCGATCGGGTGTTTGCTGCCACCGAGCGAAAGCACTGTATCACGATACTTCCGCCCAAGTTTTCTGACCGCTTCTTCGTTGTCGAGGCCGGCTTCTTCGAAGGCGGCGAATGCATCGGCGCTGAGCACCTCTGCCCACTTGTAGCTGTAATAACCGGCACAATAACCGCCCGAAAAGATGTGGGTAAAGCCACAAAGAAAGCGTTCATGCTCGTATGGCGGCATGACAGCCGTTTCGACGGCAATGCGGCGGGCGGCGACAAACGGTGATTCAGAACCGTTAACATCGAAGTAATGGTGCAGAAACATATCGGTTTTGCCGAATTCAAGCTGTCGCAGCATTGCAGAGCCGGAGCGGAAATTCTTCGCCGCCGTGATTTTCTTGAAAAGATCTTCAGGCAGGGTTTCGCCGGTTTCATAATGCTTGGCCATGCCGAGCAGGGTGGGGCGATTGTAGCACCAGTTTTCCATGAACTGGCTGGCGAGCTCGACCGCATCCCATTCGACACCGTTGATGCCGGCTGCTTCAGCCTCGTCGATCACTGTCAGCATGCCCTGTGAACCGTGCCCGAATTCGTGAAACAGGGTGGTGACTTCGTTGAAGCTCATCAGTGAAGGTCGCCCATCGATCGGCGGCGTGCCGTTGCAGACGAGATAAATGACCGGCAGGCGCACTTTGCCGCTGATGATGCGGCGGCCAAAACATTCGTTCATCCAGGCGCCGCCGCGTTTTTCGGCCGGGCGTGAATACGGGTCGAGATAGAAATGGGCAATTGTCTGCCCTTTTTCATTGTTGATGTCGAAAAATTCAATGTCTTCGTGCCATTTCGGGACATCCTGCATCGCCGATTTGACGATTTTGATGCCGAAAAGTCTTTCGCTGAGACTGAACAGGCCATCGAGAACGCGGGGCAGGGGAAAATACGGGCGCAGCTGCTCGTCAGTATAATCATAGAGCTTTTCGCGCAGTCTTTCTGCCCAGAAGGCGGCATCCCAGTGTGCGAGCGGTTCTTTCTGACCTGAATCGGCAGCCATCTTTTTCAGTTCGGCAAGTTCCTTTTCGGCAAAGGGTCGCGCCGGTTTTTCCAGCTCCTGAAACATTTTTTCAACCGCAGCCACGCCCGGAGCCATCTTGGTATCGAGACTCAGCTCGGCAAAGGTTTTAAAACCAAGAATCTGCGCTTCTTCGCGGCGCAGCTTGAGAAGCTCGCTGATAATTTCTGAATTGTCGAATTTGCCATTCGACGCCCGGGTCATCATTGCATGGTAAACCTGCTGGCGATGTTCACGGTTGCGGCTGTGCTGCAGGAACGGCCCTGAGCTCGGGTAATCGAGCGTAATGCGCCATGGCCCGTTTTCGGGGTCGGCTTTCTGGCCGGGCTGGCCCTTTTCTTTGGCGTATGACTGCGCCGCCAGCTGTCTGAGATTGTTCGGCCAGCCTTCTGTGTCGGCTTTGCTGGTGATGATCAGTTCATAAGCTTTGGTGGCATCGAGAACATTGTTCGAAAAGTCGGTGCCCAGCTTTGACTTGCGGTTGATGATTTCGTTGAAGCGCTCTTTGGCAGCACCTTCAAGCCCGACGCCGGCATGCTCGGCGGCCTTGATCTTCTTCTCTATGATGCGTTTGCGGGCATCGTTGAGCTTTTCATATTCAGCGCTGGCTCTGAGCTTTTTCAGACCTTCATAGACTGGCTTGCTCTGAGACATTCTCAGGCTGAAGCCGATGACCTTCGGCAGAACTTCCTGATGTGCCTTGCGCAGCGCATCCGAATTCTTGACGCTTACCAGGTGATTGATGACCCCCCAGGTGTATTCGAACGGCAGATCAAGATCTTCAAGAGGCTGACACAGCCCTTCCCAGGTCGGAACGATATTCGCTTCAATCTGCTGCAGTCTGTTTTCGACTTCGACCAGGGTTGCTTCCATGGCCGGAACAACATGTTCAGCTGTGATCAGATCAAATCTCGGCAGGCCTTCGCGTGCCATCAGTGGATTATTTTGCAGACTCATGAAAATTCCTTTCCGTGCATAAATATTAACCCCGACATTCTAGAATGATTCACCCGCCATTGCCAAATAAATTATTAACGGTCGATTGAATTTGCTGCGGGAGATTTTGAGTAAATAACCTGTCGCTTTCGACCGATAAGGGGATTATGAAAAACACACCGGCATTCTGTTGCCTGCAGACCAGACTGATATTGCTGCTGATCGTCGTCATTACCGCGCTGGCGGCTTCAGGCTGCACCGAAAAAACCGGTGCCATCGAAGACCCGACCTCGCCCTGGTATCCTTCATATGTGACGCCAACCGTGTCAAACCTGAAAGCCTATGCAACCAGTATCTCACGCTGCAGTGGCGGTATTCTCAGACTGACCTGCGACTGGACCAGCCCGGGTGTCGTTTCGACAATCACCGCCTACATCGGTTTTGTCAGAACCATTCAGAACCCGAAAACCGAGCCGATCGGCATTATTGCTTCAGAAGTGGCGACATTGAGCAAAGACATCAGGCTCTCGTTTCTCGGGCAGATTGCCACCACCACAGCTACCACCACCGCTTGTGTCGCTTCAGATACCGAAGCCTTCTATCAAAAATTTCAGGACCCGATCAAGGTCGTTACCAAAATCGCCACCAACGAAACCGCCGGCCAGTGGGGCGCCGAAATCCCGTTCGCACACGAAGACATTGCCAGCGCTCCCCTCGGGGTTCATCAGATGATTTTCTACATGGAAGTCAACCACTACAAAACCAATACTCAGGCTTTCGAACTGACCTTCGTTCCCTGAGACTTTGCCATGAAATAAAGCGCCCCGGGCCGTTGTCTGGCCCGGGGCGCTCTGTTTTTTACCGTCAGAATTTTTTCATCGAGATCAGAGATTCGTCGGCGAGAACTTCGTCGCGCAGCGGGCAGTCGTGCAGATGATCGCAGCTCTTGCAGTATTTGTTCTTGCGCGGTGCAAACTCTTTTTCGTGAATCATTTCGTAAGCGGTTTTGTCGATGGTTTCGACGACTTTCGGAATATCGTCGCGGGTGCGCCGCGTCTCGAGTTTTACATCGTGATCGAGCATCAGCAGCGACAGTTTGCTGATCTTCAGACCGAGCGTGTCTTCACAGGCCCAGTAATAAATACTCAGCTGTTTGTCATGATCGATGGCATCCTGAGTGCGCATTGTCGGCTCGGTCTTGTAATCGAGAATTTCATAGGTGCCGTCTTCGAGCTTGTCGATGCGGTCGATGAAACCGGTCATTACCGCGTATTTACCGCACGGAATCTCGAAATAATCTTCGATCGAGTAGGCCGGCTTGAATTCGCAGTCTTTGATGAAATGGTTGTAATACATCTTTATCTGCCTGATGCCGTCCTGGCGATACTGTTCTTCGGTCGCATCAGAATCGAAACCCTCGCGATGCGTCATGCGCACCTCTTCGAAAATTTCGAGAACCCGTTCCAGCGAAGGCTTCGGAATCGGGTTGACCGGGTCGTAAACGCGCTCGAAGGTCTCGTGAATCGTGGTGCCGAAGCTGAAGAATGGCTGCGGTTTCGGCGGCACCTTGTCGATGTAGAGCTTGCGATAAGAGCGCGGGCAGTTGAGATAGAGGCTCATCTTCGAGTAGCTGAGCCTGATACGCTGTCTGAACTGCTCCTGTGTTTCGCCGGCCATTTCGTGCGGCTTGACCTTCCATTCGGGGCAAGGGCCATAAAACTCGCACCAGGCGCAGAGTGAACCTTTCTTCGGCTCAAATTCATTCTTGTTGATCGATGTCACCAGATCGGCCATTTTCAGCTTGTGGGCCTGAATATCGGCTTCGGTCGGCACCAGACTGTAGCGCTTGTTGTTCGACATGTAGTGATACGAAACTTTGGCGATGCGCCCCGGCCATTTCTGATTGGCGGCGAGAAACATGTTCATCAGACTCGCGTCTTCATTGATGACACGCTCATCCGGCACCTTTTTGCCGGTCTTGTAATCGATGATTTCGAGCTTGCCGTCAGGCAGCTGGTCGATACGGTCGATCTGCACCACGGTGTCGACGCCGTTCCAGCTCCATTTGGCGCCGGTCTCGAACATTACCGGGTTTTCGCTGCCGTCGAGGCCCTTGAAATACTCTTCAAGCATCACATTGGCGCGCACTTTGAAGCGCTCTTCTTCTTCCTGGTCGGCATAACCGTCAGAAATCCAGTATTTGTTGAGAATACCCCTGAATGGATTGGCTTTAACCCGCCCGCGCTCATAGTTCTCGTGAAAATCGCGCAGCGCGAAATGAATCGACCGGTCAAAACTGAGGTTGGGCGTTGGCCGGGCTTCTTTCGGCACCCGGTCGATATATTTCATGCGGTATTTCAGAGCACATGAATGGAAACAGCTGATCTTGCTCGGCGACAGAAGCATGCTTTTCGCGTCGTCGCAGATTTCGAGGTAATCGCAGTAACTGCATAGCGGGTTGCGCTGGCCCTCGAAGGTCGCTTCGAGATTTTCCCTGATGAATTCGGTGAATGACAGCTTGAGTTTTTCGACATCCTGCGAGCTGGGCGTGAACGGAATCACGTCACCGGTGAGCAGATAGACATAAGAAAGCTTTTCGACCCGGCCGGGGTAAAGTCGGTCGGCAATAAACCAGTTGTAAACGCCACTCAGATCGAGTCTGGCCTCGTGCGGTGTCATCGCCCTTTTTGCGGTTTTATAAATGATCACATGAAAATTGCCGTTTGGCAGCAGGTCGATGCGGTCGAAGCGGGTGGTCAGAACCAGCTCCTCATAGCCGATGCGGGCCTGTTCCCCGATAGAATGCACTTTCGGAAAAGCGTTTCTGATCAGCTCGTTGAGATTGTTGAACGCGGTATAGGCTTTGCCCAGAACCTCGTCTCGGCCTTCCGGGCTGAGTTCGGCATCTTTGCCGACCTTTTGCGCCGCCTTTTCGAGAAGCGCCCCCGCTTCGATGAATCTGCCGCCGCTGATGTATTCCTGCAGCATTGACTGCAGCAGCTGATAGAGAACCAGGGCCGGCTTTTCTTTATCAGGAACCGGCGCCTTGGTGATATAGCGAAACTGATAGCGGCGCGGGCATTCGCGCAGGGTCTGAATTTTCGACATCGAAACGATCAGGCGCTTTTCGCCGCAGATCGATGAGGCGACACAGGTGGCGCAGGAGGGGCCGCCAAGCGGTTCGAAATTTTTGCGTCTGATCTGCTCGCCAATGCTTTGCAGCAGTTGTCTGCCCTTGCGCAGCATCGCATCGCCAATGTTGATGCGGACTTCTTCACCATGTCTGAGAAAGACACAGGCGAAGCTTTTTACTTTTCCGGGCCAGCGGTTGTCGGCAGCCGCGCAGATTGCCGAAATAACCGGGTCGGTCAGCAGATCGGCCTGGGTCATCAGCCTTTTGCCTGTTTTATAGTCGATCAGAATCAGATTGCCTTCGGGGTCGCTGTCGATGCGGTCAATGGTAGTCTGGAAGCAGAATGAATCGGTGTTGAACTCGATGAATTCATTGACCAGCTTCGTTCGCGATTTCGGAAAAAGTCGGTTGAGATAATTCGCCAGATATTCCCGTCCCGAATTCTTGATTTCAGTCTGCATTTCTTCTGGCAGGTCAGCCGGAATCATTTTATAAAATGCCGTGAAAAGCGCGCTTTCTGGGCCCTGCTCGGTTGACGGCCGGTAATCGCGATGAAAATGGGCAAGAGCATCGTGCAGCGGTCGGTCAAGCGCCAGATCGATCGAAGGCTCGTCATTTTGGCCGGTTTTGAGGTGCTTAACGTAAATGGCTGCATACTTGTGCGGGCAATCGAGAAAAGTTCGTATTTTTGAAGCGTTGAGAGCCGGAATCTGACCGACCGGGCAAGCGTCCTGAAATTCGCAGTAGCCGCAGGCAGACGATCTTACCGGCTCGAACCTGCCCTGATAAATGGCCTCACCGATATCGAGGTAGCGTTTGCGGGCGACGGCCATTTCGTTGTTGTTGCGCAGCACGCTCAGACTGCTGCCGTCTTTGAGATAAACATAGGTTATTCTTTTAACCTTGCCTGGCCATATCGAATCTGTCGCAAGAAACAGCATCTGTGTAGCCAGTGCTTTTTCGAGTTCTTCGACACCGCCGTAGGGCTGTTTGCCTGATTTATAGTCGATAAGTTCAATCGAGCCATCAGGGTTACGGTCGACGCGGTCGATTTTGCCGGTATATTCGCCACCGGCGATATCGACTTTGAAAAAATAATCGACTTCAATATGGCGCGACGGGCCTTTGCAGTATTTATCAAAATACGCCCGCAGGCCGTTTTCAGCCTGCAGTCTGAATTCGGCTTCCTGGGCGGGAGATTCATAGCCGCGCGGGTCCCAGTTCTCGCTGAGCAGGGCCAGTAGTCTGTCGAGTTTGAATGGTTCATCGGCTTTTTTGCTGCGGTAAAAAGCCGCCATGGTTTTATGCAGGGTCTGGTCGAATGCCAGGTGCGGGCTTGCGCCTGCCGGGCGCTGCAGACGCCTGATATGTGTAAAATAGAATTTCTTCGGGCAGGTCTGATAGAGGTCGAGTTTGCTGCCACTCAATGAGGCCTTGATCTTGGCTGGCCCGTTATCAGGAGTTTTTGCGGCCGGGGTGGCAGGCTTACCAGACGCCCCCTGACCGGTTGGCGCCTGAACCGGTGGCTTGCCCGGCGCGGCCGGCTTTTCTTTCTGCTCAAGATTTTTCTTGTGATCCTGGGTTTTGCGAAACAGCCTCGAAAAAAGGTCGGGCTTGTCAGCCATGCTCAGACTCCTTCAGATTGCATTTTTCTATTATAGACCAAATTCTTCCGATAGCAAACAGCAACAAAACCTGCCGGTGCGAAAAAGAAATATTATTGGCAATCTGCAGAAAATGAGTTAATGTTAAGGCAGAACGATCAGGAGGTTTGCCAATGGGCGCATTGCTGGTGCTTGCGGGCACCCTTATGCTGATGATGAGCTCGATCTGGATCGTCGGTGAAGCCTTGAAAAAAGATGTGGTTCTCGGAGCGGTTGCCCTGGTGGCTTTTCCGTTTTACAGCGTCTATTACACTTTTTTGGTCGATTATCGCACTTACCATGTGCCTTTTTTTACTGGCCTTGGCGGTGCCGTTCTTTTGCTGATCGGCTATTTTACAGGAATATAACCATGCAAAGAAACCTTCTTGAAATTATCGTATCTGACGATCGGCCTGGCGAAATAATCGTCAAGCTCAAAGGCGAAGTGGACCAGCTGACCGTAAAAAACCTCAAAAAAATCCTCGAAGAGCACAAGGCTGAAGATGCCTGCGAGCTGATTTTTGACCTCGACGAAGTTGAATTCATGGCCAGCGCCGGTCTGGCAATTTTTGCCTATTATAAAGAACTCTTCAACAAAAAGAAGACTGACCAGCGACTGCGGGTCATCAACTGCAGCCCCGGCGTCTATAGAATTTTTCACCTTACCATGCTCGACGAAATGCTCGAAGTGCAGCAGAAACCCGAAGAATTCTAATCCCGCATCAATACTTGTAAAGGCCCTGACGGTTCCCTGCGCTTTCATTGCAGATTTTTATGTAACTGCACGAGCTGAGGCAGATTTTACATGCTGCATCAGTGTTTATCCGTGTTAATCTGTGGCTGAAATAAAACCGGCCGCTGGCGATAAGCCAGCGGCCGGTTCTTTTATAACCGACTCAGAATTTTACGCCGAAAACCTTGAAAATGAAGGCATATTCGAACGCTATTTCCTTGATGAAGTCATAGCGACCCGATGCACCGGCATGGCCGGCATCGAGGTTGGTTTTGAGCAGCAGCAGATTCTTGTCTTTCTTTGTATCGCGCAGCTTGGCGACAAACTTGGCCGGTTCCCAGAACGAGACGCGCGGATCGTTTAACCCGCCGGTTATCAGCATGTCAGGGTAATTCTGGGCGCTGACGTTGTCATAGGGCGAGTAAGAGAGCATGTATTCGAAGTATTCTTTTTCCTCGGGGTTGCCCCATTCTTCATATTCTTCGCGAACCAGCGGCAGACTCGGGTCGAGCATCGTGTTCATCACATCGACGAAAGGCACATCGGCAATCACGGCTTTGAACAGGTCTGGCCGCATGTTTACCACTGCACCCATCAGCAGACCACCGGCACTGCCGCCATTGATGACCAGTTTCTGTTTTGTGGTGTAGCCGGCATTTATCAGGTGTTCGGCGCAGGCAATAAAGTCTGTGAAAGTGTTTTTCTTCTTCAGCAGCTTGCCATCATTATACCAGGGGCGGCCCATTTCCTGCCCGCCGCGGATGTGCGCGATGGCATAAGTAAACCCTCGGTCGAGAAGCGACAGGCGTATTGAAGAAAAATACGGGTCGAAAGACGAGCCGTAAGAACCGTAGGCAGTCAGGTAAAGATTGGCCGGTTCCTTGCCGTGCATGTCGCGGCGATAAACCAGCGAAATCGGCACCATTACACCGTCGGCTGCCTTGGCGAAAATGCGCTCTGCATGATAATTTTCTTTCTTGAAGGTTCCGAGAATTTCGGTTTCCTTTTTCAGCTCGGCTTTTCCGGTGTTCATATCGAAATCGAACACCGATTCAGGCGTGGTCAGCGAGTAATAGCGATAACGCACCAGGTTCGTTTCGAATTCAGGGTTGGCATCGAGGCTGACGCTGTAAACCGCTTCTTCGAACGGGATAAACTTGAATTCGCCGGTTTTGCAGTCGTAGTAGCGAACTTTCTGCAGGCCATCTTCACGCTCTGATATAACCAGGTGTCCCGAGAATTCATCGAGGTCATCGATCAGAACATTGTCGCGTGCCGGAACAAATTCTTCCCAGCTGGCAGAAGCGATATTGTCGAACTTCGTGCGCATGATCTTGAAATTGACAGCATTTTCGTTGGTGAGAATATAAAAATAATCACCGTGGCAGATCAGGCCATATTCAATGCCCTTCTCGCGCGGTCTGAAAATCTTGAATTCGCCCTCCGGGGTGCGGGCATCGAGAAATCTCACTTCAGAAGTTGTTGAGCTGCTTGATGAAATCAGAAGAAACCTGCGGTCACGGCTTTTGCCGATGCCGGTCCAGAACTGACCATCTTTTTCTTCATAAACATCTTTGTCTTCTTTAACCGGCGTGCCGAGAACGTGTCGTTTAATCAGGCAGGCTCTGCCAGTGTCGTCCATCAGGGTGTAGAACACGGTTTTGTTGTCAGCTGCCCACTGAACGCCGTAAGTGGTTGAAGCTATGCGGTCGGTATAGGTTTCGCCGGTCGCCAGATTGACAAAACCCAGCTCGAATTTTTCAGCACCGGAAGTGTCGGTGGAATAGGCGAGAATATTGTGGTCAGGGCTTACCTTCAGGGTGCCGACCGCAAAATATGGCTTGTTTTCAGCATATTTGTTTTCGTCAAAGATGATTTCTTCGGGGGCCCCTTCTTCAACACCCCGTCGACAATGAATTTTATACTGCTTGCCCTCTTCGGTGCGGCTGTAATACATGTAGGTGTCGATGCGCTGCGGCACCGAAAGGTCGGTTTCTTTGATGCGGCTTTTCATTTCTTCGAAAAGCTGGTTCTGCAGCTCTTCGGTATCTTTCATCATTTCTTCGGTATAGAGATTTTCGGCCTTCAGATACTTCATTACTTCCTGGCTTTCGCGATTGCGCAGCCAGGCATAGGGGTCGACGAGCTTGTGCCCGTGTTTTTCGGTAATTTTCGGTTCTTTTTTGGCGACCGGCGGGGTGGGGGAAGTGTCGGTTCCGGCACTGACAACGGTCATTGCAGACATCGCAGTCAGAATCGCAAGCAGTAGATAAAACTTCATCGTTGGCCTCACTGATATAGATCTACAGGCAGCCGCGGCACCGACCGGCAACACCGGGTATCGGGTATAATTTCCTTCGACCCGGCAAAGTTTTGTCGGTTTTCCGTGGCTATTGCCTGATCAGGTATTCTATAATAAATTGATGCTGTATGCTAAAATTGTTTATTGCTTTGCGTGAAAGGAATCGTTCATGAAAAAACTTTCGCTTATTCGCGGCATTATCGTGCTTCTGGCACTGATTACGCTTCTTCCATTTCAGGCCGATGCTCTGATGATCAAGAATCCAGACGAAATAAAAGTGCAGGGGCTCGTCAGCTTCGGCGAAGATGGTGCTGCCTGGCTTAGCTGGCAGGGGCACGAGATGCTGGTAACCGCCGGTTATATGGTCGGAACCGATCTGCGCGTAGTTGCCGTGCGCCACGACAGCGTCGTGCTTTATCGCGCGGCAGCCAAGCAATACCACGTTATTGTTCCGGAAACAAGCCTGCCGAACAAGGATAGAACCGATGTCATATGGACTCTGCCGATGCCGGTCTCTAAGATGACCCGCATGGTAGCCATGGCATACCGCAAAGACTTCGTCTGCCACAGCTCGACCGGCTCACAGAACGCTGTCAGGCAGCATGTGCGAACCATCGAAGCGATGATGGAACATGTGGTGACCCCGCATCACCGCTTTTATCTGCGCCGCGGTCTGATTTTCGTCGCTCCGGTGCATGTGCAGGGCGCTGGCTGGAAAGTCCTCATGGAACGCATTCACAAATATCGCAGCAAAACCCTGGCAGACTGGTTCCCGGCCCTGAACGGAACTGGCAGCATCATCAGTGAGGGCAAGCCGATCGACCAGGTTCTTCAGAAGCTCGCCTTCGACACCGGCGTCAGAATAATCTGGCAGAAACCGGTTCTTATGCCTCTTTATTGCTCTCTGCGTGACCGCCCATGGCACGAAATTCTTGAAGCAATCGTGATTTTCAATGGTCTCGAAATTGTGCCGACCAAAGAAGGGCTGGAGATCAGATAAATGTTGCGAATTATCAGAAAAATCCGGCGGCCGGTTCTGGCTTTTGCCCTGCTGTTTGCCTGGGCCGGCAGTCTGCCTGCCCAGGTAAAGGAAATGCCGGTCTACAACGAGTGGCAGGGGCGAAACAGCACCTATAATGCCGAAAGGCCATTTTTTCTGATTCGAGACATCCACGATCTGCTGCGATTCTGGGAAAAGTCGGGTTCAGATGAGCCCGCGCCAATGATCGACTTTGCGAAATATATGCTGCTGGTCTGGTGCCCGGGCGCGTCACTGTTCGATTATGTGCCGGTGCGTATCGAGCGGCTGTTGTATAAAGAAGGCAATTACTTCGTTCTCATGGATTTTCAGCGCAAAGATACCGGCGGTTACTGGCGCCGCCCCTTCATGGCCACCATGCTGCCGCTGGTCACTGAAGGCGATTTTTTTATTATGCGCAAAGTTATTCGTGGTGCACATGAAATCGACTGGAAACCGGTCTACACAATCTGGGACATGAGCGGCGAGCGCAAAAGAGGCTTTGAGATTGCCAGTCTCGACAAAGAACCGACAAAGCCAGAATTCATTGCACATGCTCCAGAAACGGCAAAAAAGAAGCCTGAGACCATGGTCACTGCCGTGCCGCAAAAAACTGAGCCCGAAAACCCGTTCGCGGCAAACCCGGCGGCGCCGACAACTGCAGGCAGCCCGGCAGCGACACCTGCTCCAGCCGCAGCACCAGTCGCTAAACCAGCTCAGACTGGCGCAGGTGCAATTTTCCCTGAAGATGACAATCCGTTCGCAACCCCTGCGGCCGCCGCGGCAACGACCGGATCAAAGCCTGTTACGAATGCTCCCGCAACTCCAAAGGTCGATGAAGACCCATTATTCGGAACTGAATTCGACATAACCTTCTGAAATAGAGGTAAATAGATGATTCACGCTTATATCGGTGATGGAAAAGGCAAAACCACTGCGGCAATCGGTCTGATGATCAGGGCTTACGGTTCTGGTCGCAGGGTGGGGGTAATTTTTTTCGACAAGGGCAGCGAAACCTATCGGCATAACGAGCTGGTTGTACTCGATCGCCTCGGTATCGAATACCATATTACCGGCAATGAGCGCATGAAGCCTGATGGCAGTTTTCGCTTCGGTGTTATCGATACCGATGTTGCTGAAGCCGACCGCGGCATCAATCTGGCGCTTGAAATGGTCAGATCTGGCAAATATGATCTTCTCGTTCTGGACGAAGCTCTCAGCACCATGACCTATGGCATGCTGAAAAAGCAGAGCCTTCTGGAGCTGATCGAAAGCACCCCGGAAGAACTTGAACTGGTTCTGACCGGCCGCTGCGACGATGAAGAACTGCTCGAAAAAGCAGACCTGGTGACCAGCATGGTTAAGCAGAAACATTATTTCGACAAGGGCATAAAAGCACGACCCGGTATCGAATACTGATACCGGGCCGTAAATTGACAGGCGCCTGCAGAAAGACCCGGGTATAATGCCCGGGCCTTTGGTTTACATCAGATTATAACTGCTGTTTCGATGTTCTGGCGCAGTTTTACAATCGAGCCACGTTCAAAATGCCCCTGAATGCTGGCGCAGGGGTAAACCTTGCAGTTGGGTTCCATGATCGTGCCCGGGTTGGTTACCGAATTGCAGCCGAGCTGGCAGTTGTCACCGAGAATGGCACCGAATTTTCTGATGCCGGTATCGACAATGTGCTCACCAATTCTGGTTTTTATATTGCTTCCGTCGTTTTTCAGATTTGACAGCTTGGTGCCGGCGCCAAGATTGACGTGGGTGCCGAGAATCGAATCGCCGACATAATTGAAGTGCGGGGCTTTGGCGCCCGGCATGAATACCGACCTTACCACTTCGCTGGCATGACCGACGACTGCCCCGTTGCCGATAATGACATGCCCTCTGACGAAGGCGCCGTGTCTTATTTCGACGTTTTCGCCGATAATCGCAGGGCCGCAGACCATGGCACCAGCCTCAACTATGCTGCCTTTGCCGATGTAAATGTCATTGCCTCTGATAAATGCGCCCTCTTCAACGGTTCCATGAATGCCGGGCTGCACTTTGCCGCTGACAAAACCCTTTTGGATGCGTTTCAGCACGTCCCAGATATTTTCGATGCGGTCAAAGCCTTCGAGTTCGATATTGAAAAGCTCGGGGCAGGGGAATTCGTTCAGACGGGCAAAAAATTCATTGATGCTGAGCATGTTCGACTCCTGTTAAATTTTGCTCTGATATTACCACAAACCCTTTAACCACATAACCCCGTAACTTGTACTTCAGCAATTTACGGCTGACAATCAAACCGGCATCAGCAGTGAGCGATATTTTGCACAATGCCCGGTTTCTGAGCTTGTCAAAGAGCCACCTGGTCAGAGTTTGATTTTCTGGGCGGCTTTGCAGACGGGGGCGAGCAGGCACCTGCCGCACAGGGTCTGATCTTTGCCGTGGGTGCATTCGCCGGCAATCCCGAGGTGGCAAAGCGCAAAATCATATTTGATCGGGTCATCGGGCGAAAATTTGCGCAGGTTCTGCGAAATTTCTTCGGCAGTTTTCCAGTCATCGGCGTTGCGACTGGTTAAGCCCAGGTTTCTGGCTATCCGACTGATGTGCCGGTCAAGCGGAATAAGCAGTCGTGCCGGGTCAACCTCTGGCCAGATTCCCATGTCGACGCCATCTTCGCGCCTGACCAGCCAGCGCAGAAACATGTGCCAGCGCTTGGCACAGCCACCGGCCGCCGGATCGGGCAGCAGATGTCTTACGCCGCGCGGCAGCGGCTGCTGTTTGAGCGAAATTTCTTCAACCAGCGCCCGCTGTAATTTGGTCAGGCCTTGCTGAATACTTTTTTCTGGTTCATACCCCTGCATAAAAACAGACTTAAGACTGCCACGCTTTTTGATAAGACGGCCAACGCCACCGGCAAACATGCCGATTTCAGCTCCGGTGCTCAAGCGGTAACCGGGCCAGGCAAAATTTTCGGCCCCTGAACCGGTGATCAGTTTTAAAAACTGCCGGTCACATTTTTGCAGCGTTTCTTCGATTTTTTTTATGAATTGGGCCGCTGAACCATAAGCCAGCATGGCCGAAAAAACTGCGACAGCTTCTATTTCTGCCACCGGGCGTTTTTGTTCGAAAAACCAGCGCGGAAACTGTATTGGGTCGGCTTTGGTACGCTTAACCGGCGGAAAATCAGTTAATACTTTTTCCAGCAATGCTTTCATGTCGGGTTTACTCATGGTTCAGGCCTTGTTGGTAAATTTTACATCTGCATTATAGCAAAAACTCCCGCCTGAGCGGGAGCTTTCTGCTTGATTATGCCAGCCCGGTTTTGAACCGGCCCTGTGATTAAGATCAATACTGGAACGAACTGCCACCGATGAATTCACGCAGAATCGAAGTTGGCGGCACTTCTTTCGGGTCGAGCGGTGCAAAGAACGACAGAGTTCTCAGTATCTGTCTGGCCTGTGAATAGCAGGGGCTTTCGGGCGGAATATCGAGGAAAAGAGGCTCGGCGATCGGTCGCAGAATTGCCCATTCATAAGGAACTGCGGAGTTAAAAACGGTGTTGGCGCATTCCTGGAACGGGAAAATATTGCGTTCTTCGCCACGGCGCACTGAAGACCAGCGACTGATGGTGTCTGCGGCCGAATAACCGCGGTATTTGCTGTCGCGCACCGTTCTCCTGATCAGGCGCGTGTCGGTGGTGGCGATGCGGTTATAATCATCGATAACCAGCTGGGTAAGGGCGCTGATATAGATTTTATATTTGCATTCGGCCGGCACCGATCTGGTGAGCTCGTCGTTGAGGCCGTGAATGCCTTCAATAATGATGATCTGGTCTTCATTGATGCGCATCGGGTCGGTTTTGTCCTTGCGATGGCCGGTGTGAAAGTCGAATTCTGGAATCTGAGCGACTTTACCGTCGAGCAGTTCTTTAAGGTGCTGGTTGAAGAGTTCGAGGTCGAGAGCGTAGATCGATTCGAAATCGTAATCACCGTTTTCATCGCGCGGTGTATGCTGACGATCGAGAAAGTAGTTGTCTAGAGAAAGCGCTACTGGTCTGAGACCATTGACCTTCAGGTGGGTGCACAGCCGCTTGCTGAAGGTGGTCTTGCCAGAGCTGGACGGGCCGGCAATCAGCACGATACGGATCGAGCTGTGGCTCGAAATTTCATCGGCGATAGCCTGAATTTTCTTTGAATGCAGCGCTTCAGCGGTTTTGATAAAGTCAGAGATGCCGCCGTCTTTGATTTTTTCGTTGAGGCGGCCGACATTGTTTACTTCAAGAATTTTACCCCAGTTCTTGGTTTCGCGGTAAGCCTGGAAAATCTTCGGCTGCCTGCGGATCTGTGCGGGCGTCGTCGGGTCTTCATGCTCGGGGAAAAGGAGAACGAAGCCCTGGGCATACTGCTTGAGGTCGAAAGTCTTGAGATAGCCAGCAGAAGGCACCATGGCGCCGAAGTCGAGGTCGATGTATTTCCAGCAGGAAACGATGCCGACCTTGTCGGTATTGAGATTTTTCAGAAGCCTTGCTTTTTCAGGGTAACCTTCGCGGTTGAACAGGGCAATAGCCTCGGTTCTGGTCATGGTCTTTTTGCCAAATGGCTCGTTTTTATCGATGATTTCGAGCATTTTGGTTTTGATGTAGGCAAGAATCTGTTCAGAAACCGGAACATCGGTGAACAGATCGTAATAATAACCATTTCCGATTGAATGGTCGATCGCCAGACGGGCGTTGCGGTAGAGTTCCATGATGGCGCGGGCGAGAACGAAAGTGAGACTTCGGCGGTAGCAGTCGCGGCCGTGCGGGGATTTATAGTTGAGAAACTCGATGTTGCAGTCCATTTCAGGGGCAAAATCGAGGCTCAGAATGTCATTGTTAACTCTGGCGCAGATAAATGGCAGCCCTTCTGCTGTGGGGAGCTGCTTTGCCAGTTCAATGATCTGTTTGCCTTTTTCAAGTTTATGTTTGCTGCCATCGGGCAGGGTGATCGTCAGCAGTTCGGTATTTTCATCGTTTTCAATCATTTTTTCCGGAGAATCTTTCATCGTGAACCTCATGAAGTGGTTTGGGATTTAAAAAACAGACCCCGCAGTGCTGCAGGGTCTGTTCTGCACAATACACCCGCTGTCAGGTCGTAAAAAACCTGCCAACGTTAAATGCTCTGTTTAAAATGGTCTGGGTGGTAAGCTTCAATCTCATTTTGATCCGTATACAAAATTTCGCAAGGAATCATTCTATCATTGCACAAAATACGTGTCAATAAGCTGACAAAATTCAGCCGGAATAACCATAGGTTGTTTACAATCCTCTCTAAAAACCTTAGAATTAGAGCAGATAAGGGTGTACAAAGTTCGTTGGGTTTACATGGGGCAGGTGCATGAACATGCCTTCAAGAGTGCTGTTTGCCGAAATTTCAGGTCCAGCTTGCTGGCTCTGCGGTTCAATTCGTAGATTGATAACGATGATCGCCGTAATGGCGGTCGTTTTTTTTGCTGCTGCTGGTCCGGTTCTGGCAATCAACGCTCCGACTATCACCCAGGTTGCCGGTGTTGCTGTTGCCCCTGAAACAACGATGTACTCAAACCAGGCCGCTTTTCAGATAAGAGGTAACGCTGAGGCCGGCACCACCGTAACTCTTTACCGCGGCACTACGCTGCTGACGACAACAATTACCCCCGGCACCGGTTTCTGGGTAATCGACCTGACCGGTCAGCCACAGGGCAGTTTCAATTTTACTGCCACTGCTTACGATGGTCTGTTCACCAGTGAACCCAGCGTCGCTGTTCCGGTAATCATTGACTGGACCCCACCCAGCCTTAATACCCGCTATGGTAACTCCGGCTGCCGTTCTGATGCAAAATATCAGTGTCAAATAGGTCTTATTTATGCCACAGTCACTGATGCGCTTTCCAAACCCGACTTTTCGACCGTTAATTACAAGGTTGATTATGCGCCAATGCCAACCACAGGCGACCCGGATACTGTAACGGTATCAACCTGGTACCCTGTCGCCGGAACCATATCGAATGACGGTACCAGTCAGATAAACTTTTACCCTGACGCCACCGGCTGGAACAACATTCGCCAGCCGTTCCGGCAAATCAGGCTCTGGGCAACGATTGCCGACAAGGCCGGCAACGTCGCCGCCCAGACCAAAACTTTCTATCTTCACACCATTCGCCCTGACCCGCCGACCGTTCTGAAAATCTGGGACCCCGGCCACAACGTTTTTACCGGGTCTGGCGAAACTGCTGCGAATGTGCCTGATGGCAGCGGTTTTGTCAATTACTTTTCAGGTATGACGGTGGTTAACAACCCGATCAAGATTAAGGGCAAGCTGAACGTCTGGAATGAAGAGAATAAAGGCTGGTATGCCTGTCACATCGGCGAAGAAGTTTACACCCGTCGTGCACTTAATATCATTAACCAGGCAAATGGTGAGTTTCTGCTTGAATATCCCGGGCTGGTTTTTCCCCAGGGGCCGATAACGCTTGACGTCCGCGGTCGTGACAGTGGCGACTGTCTGGGCCGCAACCCGACAAATCTGTCTATTGTTACTCAATTTGGTACGCCTTATCCGCGTGTTTCATGTTCTCCTGGAGGCGAACCGGCTATCATCGGCTCGCGTCTCTGGCCGACTTTTACCGGTAAAGTTAAAAAAATGCCTGCTAAACAGACCGTGCAGATTGGTTGGGGTGACTATAGCTATACTTCCTGGTTGCCGCAGCTAAGCCAGGAAATACTGCCGCAGGGGCAGGCTAAATTGAATAATGCCGGTGTTTACGATGCTGGCGATGTTTTTTATGACGCCAACGATGACGGTCTTTACACCGCCGGCGAGGAATTTTTCGACATGCCGGCCGCCACCAGCGACGGCGAATCATTTACTCTGGTAAATTTTCGTAATCTCGAATACAACCGCAATACGTTGTCTTATCTTGGCATTCTTACCCGCAATACCTACGGCAAATCAGCCGCCGAGCGCGTCGTTCGTGCGCACAATAACGAATCTTACCTGCCTCTGCTGCAGGATCTCTCTCTCTCTCCTGCTCATACAAGCAGCTACAGAAATGCTGCTTTAAAACCCTCGTCCATGACTCTGAAAGTTCAGACCTGGGGCGGCAACTATGACGGAGCCTGGTCATGGAGCGGGCATTATTATCTTGATTACCCAAATTCGTATGTGACCATGACCAATGGACAGGGCACAAATATCCCACTCCCGGCCCCGAGTTGGGCCGATTTGACCAAACTCGCCTTTCAGGGGACAGTCGACCTTTCTTCTGTAGCTCTGCCTGAAGGCACATATACAATCAAAGCCCGCCTTCAGGATAACCTCACTCTGGTCACCGAAGACAGCAGCAACTGGTTTAAAATAGATAACACGGCACCGACTGCAACAGAACAGGTGCCGGCCAATAATGAAGATTCGAACAGCTATACGAGCTTCAGCGCCAAGATCGTCGACCCGGTGCTTGCCGACGGTTCTGCCGGCTCCGGCGCCAATATCGACGTTGCTAAACCGCAGTTGTGGCCGTATAAAAGGCTTGCTGATGATAAAACCTGTACATCTACGAGCAGCCGTATGGTTTTTACTCTTACCGGCGGTGATGTTGTTCCTTATGACTATAAGGGCACAGCGCTTGGAACCGGTGCTGGTTCGCCCGTTGAAATCTGGGTAAATAACAGCGGTGCCTTTGCCCCGACCCCAATTTCTGGCTACATTCGCACAATTTATAATAATGGCACAGTTCAGATACAGAATAACGCGGGGAATTTTCAGTCCGGGAAAACTTACGCCATCATGCTGCCGGTGCCGTTTTTTACTTCTAATAACGGTGTCGATAAGGTCGGTGCGGTTCCGATCAGTATGATTAGCGCTGACGGTACCTATATCACCAAGGTTGTCACCCGTGACCGCGCCGACAATACCGGTACTTTTTATGCTACCACCAGCAATCTCGAGATCGCCTTCGGCCCGATTTCTTTTACTCTTAATCAGCCATTTCTTTTTGCCGGTCTGGTTCCCAATGATGTGGCGACCTTTACCACTTCTTCAGTAACCACCAGAAAAGGAAATTACGTAAAAGACGGTCAGCCATTGTCTCTGGTGCAAACCCCGAATACTCTTACCCTGCTTGTTCCTCCCGACGCCAACGGTATTCCTGGCGACGGTCATCAGGTGAAGTTTGGCCAGAATGGCGCTTCCACCGGGGTCGGGCAGGCATGTTTCGGGGTAAATGTTCTGACCAAAACCGCCGGTTCTTTCTCTGTTTTCGGGGTAATTGGTCTGGCATCAGGCACAAGCTCAGTTATACCGATAAGCTTGATAGATACCTTTACTGCCGCTCCTGTGGCAGACAACATTCAGATTACGGTCGCAAATCCCAACCCTCTTGCCGAGATTGCAACTGGCTTTCTGGGCAAATCGCCAAGAAATGTGCCTGATGGTTCGCTTGCGACCTGTACAACCAATTTTGGCACCCTTGTAACCGACGATGCCCCTGCTGTCGCCGGCAATCAGGCCTCATCGGTAAACGGTTCTGCAACGGTCAGGCTGACCTCAAATACCAAAGGTACCGCAACGGTTACCATTACGATGGGCGGCAGAACAACGAATGCCGCTGTTACTTTTATTGATAAATATCCGCCCCCGGCGCCACTTGGCCTGGCTTTGACGCCGCAGTATTCGAATACCGGCTCTTCGGTTCTGACCTGGAGCCCCAGCATTGACATCGGTGGCGCCGGAACTTCGATGTATACAATCGAGAGATCGACCTGGTCAGGTTCTGCCTGGTCTGCCTATGCCGCTCTTGGCACTTCGGCGACCAATTCATATCTGATTTCCGGATTGACCGACGGGCAGTACCGTTTCAGAGTTAAGGCCCATGATGCTGACGGCAATATCGGCGCTTATTCAATCGCTTCGCCAAACCTGATTGTCGATACGGTTGCTCCTCCGGCCGTTGCCTGTTCAGATATCGGTGCTGGCAATAACGATCCTGACGAACTTTTTTCCTATGACCCGAATATTTATTTTTACTACACCGCTACCGATGATCGCAGCGGCGTTGGTGAAGTTCAGGTGCAGGTTTCCATCTCTCCTGACACGACCGGTCTTGTTCAGGAACCATGGGTTCCTGCAGGTGCCTATTACCTGTTTCAGGATGGCCAGGGTTTCAGAACCTATTATGCCCGGGTTCGTGTTAAAGACCGCGCCGGCAATATCGGTGGCTGGGGTACATGGTCGAATGGCATCTCGGTTATCATGTCAGGTGCAACTTCGCCGCCAAACGCACCGACTCTCACAAAAATTTCAGGTAAAAACGCTGTCCCCGGGGTTCCGGTTCCACTGAATATTACTTCCGGCATATTGGTTGAAGGCTTGTCAGAAGCCTCGAACCTTATCATGGTCTATGTTGATGGAGCTTACAAGGGCTCGGTCATCTCAACCGGAGCTGGTGCTTTTTCGACCAGCATCAGCCTGACAGCCGGACTGCATGCGGTTAAGGTCAAAGCCCATAACGGTTTTGCTGAAAGTGCTTTTTCGAACGAAATCTCGATTGTCATAGATACCACTAAACCGGTAATGACGCGTAAAACCTATGATATTCACAGTTATGAGCGTCTGGAACGCTACGTTGGTACAACCGCCAGCGACCACCCGATTGCCACCATCGACTTTCTGCTTTCTGATGCCGGCGGTTCAGGTTTTGATATCAATTCAGCTCAGGCGTCACTGGTCGACATCGATGATGCCGGCAACCCGATTCCTGCGGTTGCCCCATACATCAACCCGGTAAGTACGACTCTTTCAATTATTTCGGCCGACCGGGTGCGCATTGTCGCTCCTGCCGCCTGGAAAGACTGCCTGCAGGATCAGCACCGCTACCGTCTCACCTGGTCTCTCAAAGATTTTGCCGGCAATTCCAATTCCTGGACATTTGACTTCGTTATCGATAACCTGCGCCCGGGTCAGGCCCCAGAGGTTCCCACCGGAACAACGCCAGCCAACTGTAACGTGAAAAATCTCTATGTTTATGACCTTGAAGCCTATCCCTGGAGCACCATGCCGCCAGCGAGTGCACTTGTTCCGTATACCTGGGATACAACCGCCAACGCTTACCAGATAGACCCTGCCTTCAACAATGCGGCTCTGGTCGATAAAACTACGACACCGGCTTCGCTGCTTTTCAATACGGTTGCTTTTTATGGTCTGCTTTACGCTGCAGAGCAACCTCAACCAGCGGCAAAAAAGGGGTATGACGCCAGGTCTGCCAGTTTTAATCTTGCCTGGGGCTACGGTTCTGGCATAACCATGGGCCCTGATGGTCTGGGTAACTATAAATCATTCATGTTTCCGTTCAGAACCATGACCAACGGCCTTAACGCTTTTACTCTGGTTGACCAGGACCACGCGATCTGTCGAAATAACTACACCATCAAATTCTATATCAACTCACCAAATCCCGCCCCGCGACCGCCAATATCGGCTTCGTTCGCCAATGCTGCCAACCCTGCTGTTGTTTACCCGGTCTGGACTGACTGGGCAGCTCTTTTCCCGGGCGGTGCCAGTCCGGTTAACCATCGTGACACAATTATCACTGATAACCCCAATGCTCTGATTGTTACGGTGAAGATTCCTGTCGAACTGTTTGAACAGACAGTTCAGATATATTCAGGCTCTACTATTTTGTCTTCAGCTGTAGTTTCTCCTGGTAATAATACGGCAGTAATGACTATTGACCAGGCTGCGGCATCCGGTATTATTGACTTTCAGATCAGAACCTATGCTAATACATACTATTCAACCAACCTGCCAAGAGAGCTTAGCTACTACTATTTCCGCTGGGTGAAAAATGACTTCACTCCACCACAAACCTTCGATGTCTATCCAATCGAAACTTTTTACAATGCATTGACCGGTGCTGATGCCAGACCTTTCCCGACGCAATTTTCGGTTAAGGGCAAAGATACCGCTAATGGTTCGGTGCAGTCTTACATTCACATTGCCAATTCAACCATTTCAATGGTCAATGCCGGTGGCACTGCTCTTGCAGGAACGCTTTACCGTGACTACGACGTTACCAACGATCTCTATGGTTATCGTTATTATCTCACTGCAGCTCCTACAACTGAAGGTACCTACTATTACCGGCTCTATCTGCCGGATGGTGCCCGGCCAAACTTCAATTCACAAACCTACAATTACCCCTTCAAGCTAGATAAAACCGCGCCGATTCCAGTAGTGATCAACCCTTCTGACGGTGCCGTTACCAACTCTCTGCCAAGCTTCAACGCTCAGGTGGCCGACCCGAACCTCGCCGACGGAACCACGGGCAGCGGTCCCAATATGGATCCTTCGCGCGCCCAGATTTTCCCGTTCAAGAATCTAGGCACGGCTGCCGCTGTTGCAACCAATGTTCTTACTGCAACGGTTTACGGTATCGACCAGATCGCTACCGACCATGTCGATAAACCGATTCCGGTCGGTACGGCAGTCAAGTTTGCCAAAGCTCTCGCCGGCGGCAAATATGAGTTTCCGACCATTACCGGCTCGGTGACCGCCAATGGAACTGATAAAATTACCGCTTCGGTTACCTCCGGTTCACTGACTGTCGGGACAACCTATGCCATAATCTACGAAATTCCGAATTTCCCCAGCAACGACGGAATCAGTCGTATCGCGGCAGTTCCGATTCAGCCGGCTATCAAAGGCGGCGCATATCTGGTATTTCTCAAACTGATAGACAATTCACTCAACCAGGGCGCTTACTCTTCATCGAGCAGTATTTACGAAGCCGCTTACGGGACCTTTACTCTTACTCCATCAAGAAATACTCTTTATGTCGGCCTTTACCCGCCTCACACCTCAAACTACGTTTCATCGCCGATTCTGACGACCGAAGGCAACCCGATCATGTCTGGTACCGAAGTTACGGTTCTGACTAATCGCGGTTCTTTCAGCCCTGCCGACTCAAATGGTATTCCTGGTGACGGTCATCAGGTTAAAGCCAACGCTGCGGGCCAGCTTCTCTTCGGTCTGCAGGCCACTGGTTTGAATCTCGGTCTTGCTAACGTCAGAGCGGTTCTTGGTCTTGCCAGCGGCACCGATACTTCTGTTAACCTCATTCAGATTCCGCAGTTCTCTGTCAGTTGTTCGGCTGAAGAGTTGATTATTTCTCCTTCAACCCCGAATCCGTCAACTACCTTTACCACCAGTCCTATCGGTAACGCCGGTGATCTGGTTCCGAACGGAACTGCGGTCAACGTTTTCACCGATCTTGGTAGTCTTTCACCTGCCGATGTTTACCCGACTGTCGCTGGTTATCAGGCCAATTCAACCTCAGGCGTGAGCACATTCGCCCTCTCTTCTCCCAATGCCGGCCTGGCGAGTGTCACCCTGGAGGTTGGCGGCCGCTATGTCTACAAAATGATCAACTTTGTCGACCGCTATCCGCCAAATGCGCCAGGCACACCTTCTCCTGACAACGTTCTGAACAACAACGGGGTATTCAATCTTATCTGGGTTGCGCCAACCGATCCGGCCAACTCTGGCATTGCAGCATACGGTATTGAATACAGCCTCAATGGTGGTGCTTATGTTCATCTGGCATCTTCGACCACCTCGGGCTATTTAACTTCAGGGCTTCCGCAGGGCAAATATACTTTCAGGGTCAGGGCGGTTGATGGTGCCGGTAACGTCGGTGCCTACAGCGGTGCAAGTGCTCAGGTCGAAGTCGATACGACACCGCCGCTCGGCTCGATTGTTGTTGCCGGCGGTGCGGTCCGTACAAACAATCCGGCAGTAACTCTTACCTTGTCAGCTTCTGACGCTAAGGGCGTTGCCGACATGAGCTTCAGCAACGATGGCATCAGCTGGAGCGGCTGGGTACCCTACGGCACTTCGATGGCCTGGACACTTTCAGCGGGTGATGAAAACAAGATCGTCTATGTCAGATACCGCGATACCGTTGGTAATATCGGTATCTATACAGACGATATTCTTTTTGATGCCACCGGCCCGACAGGTGCGATCAATATTGCTCCGGCGCCATACAGTAAGCAGACTGCACTCGATCTGACGTTTACCGTTCTTGACGCCAGCCCGGTTTCGACAATGGCCCTGTCTTATGACGGCGGAGCGTATACTTCACAGGCTTTCAATGCATACATTGTCTGGAATGTTCCGACAACTTTTGCAACCCATACCGCAAGCGTCAGGTTTTATGACGTTCTTGGCAACGTTTCAGGGGTTTACTCTGCCACGACCTGCATCGATACCTCGTTGCCGACAACCCCGGCCGTCACCGACGATGGTGATTACTCGCCATATCTCGACAAACTGCACGCCAGCTGGACAGGTGGAACCGATGCTCAGTCGGGAACCAGCCATTTCCTGGTCAGAGTCGGAAAAACAGCCGGAGCAGCCGACGTTGTCGCCGAAACCAACGTTGGCCTGGTTAACGAAATAACTTTCGGCCCGATGCCACTCGATATTACCGGTGCCACCATGTACTATTTTACGGTTTATGCAGTCGACCGGGCCGGCAACCTTTCGGCTGCAGGCGGTTCAAATGGTATCAAGGGTGGTGACCCGACGCCGCCGGCAGCAGTTCTCGTTTCTGATGCTGGTGCTTTCACAGCCAGCAACAATACCCTGGTCGCCACCTGGACCGCCAGCTCCGACCCGGATTCAGGCATTGCCCGTTACGAAGTTTCCATCGGCACCACCTCGGGCGGCACCAACATTCTGAACTGGACAAACGTCGGTCTGGCGCAGACATATACTGCCACAGGATTAAGCCTGGTTCACAATACCAAATACTTTATCAACGTGCGCATTTACAACGGTGGCGGCACCTACACCATATCGTCGAGTGACGGTATTACGGTTGATACTGCGGTTCCGCCGGTGCCGGCGATGGGCGCTGAACCGGCCTATTCGTCGGGCACCGCCAATATCGTCAACTGCTCATCGGTTGTCGACCCCGTTTCTGGTGGTGTTACCTACTATTTTGAATGTTCAACCTCATCGACATTCGCAACGATCTCTGCCAATTCGGGCTGGATAACTGCACCTACCCATACCTTTACCGGTCTGACTGACGGCACCACCTACTATTTCAGGGTTCGTGCCCGTGATGCGGTTTTGAACACCTGCGCCAATTCGGCGGCTGTCAACTCGATTCAAGACGCGTTTCCGCCAACCGCAACGGCTTACACCGACAGTGTTGCTTTGAACAACGACCCTGACCAGCAATGGTCGCGCGATGCAACAATCTCGTTTGCTGCCACCGGTCTTGCTGATCCAGGCGCCGTTAAATCCGGCGTAAGTGATGTTTTTGTGGAAATTTCAAATTCCAGTTCGTTTGCTACATTGCTCTGGTCGGGGCTGACTGGTAATACCACCGGCGCTAAAACTTTTACCGTGGCGTCACCGGTCGATGGCAACAAGATTTACGCCAGAGCTCAGTATATTGATGTGGCAGGTAACCGCTCGTCGGCATGGCAGAATACTGACGGTATTACGCTCGATCTTGTCGATCCTTCTGCCGGGGCAACGACTGATCTGGTTGCTGGCAATAACGACCCAGACCATAATGTCTCATCAAACTCCTGGATTTATTTTGGTTTCAGCCATAACGATGCGGTTTCACAGGTTGCTGACGTACTTATTCAGGTGGCTACAGATGCAGGTTTTACTCAGATTGCAACCAGTACTTTGCTGGGCAGCGCTGTCACTTCTTATCTGTATAAATTTGGTGAAGATGGGAAAACTTACTATGCTCGAATTAAAGTCAAAGATTTTTCCGGTCGCTGCAGCGATTTGACTCTTAATTTCAGCTCCGCCGCCAATTTCGGGACACCATCTGACGGTATCAGGGTCGACCTGACGCCGCCTTCGCCGCTTGACGCATCTTTCTACATCAATAAAAAAGCCGGTGTTTATCTCGGCGAATCGACGACTGCCACCTCAGTGGTTTATCTGACCTTTACGGTTTCTGACCCGAGCGGCATTGCCAAAGCTCAGATCAGTAACAACGGCACGGTCTGGACAACCATCAACAACCCGCTGCTCACCCCGGCATCCTACCCCTGGACACTCGACCTGGTTCCGGGCTTCAAAACCGTATCAGTCATATTCACAGATGGATTGGGGCATGCTTCGCCGCTGGCACAGCAGACAATCGAATTCAGACCCAGCTATAAGGTGTTCATCGGCACCCGCGATGACAGAAGTTACCCGACCGACACCTACGAAGAATACTACGGTCAGAATAAATACGGTTCGCCGCGTAAAGACGCCAGTGCACCAAATAAAGGTTCATCGTTGCGTCTGGTTAAGCCTTGATCAAATATAGCCTACCACTGAAACCACCAGCTGTAGCTCGAAATATCTGAGCCAGCGGGGGCGGTTAGTTCTGTCTTGAAGGCTCTTTCCTGTAAGGCGTTCACTGCCTGGGCGGGTACTATCTGATATTTATCGGTCCAGGCGGAGGCAACCGGCAGAGCGCCGCCAGGTGTGCCGGCGGGCGGAACCCATTTTTCGAGCATCAGGCCGTCAATGAAGGTAGTATCACCCGACGTGGTGCCGGCCTGCAGCAGCTCGATCCTTACCGTAGCAGGAACCGCACCCAGTGGAAAGCTGCCGAAATATCTTTTCCATTCGGTGCCGGTAGCATTGATTTCAATGGCGGGGGTGGCGGCCGCATTTATTCTGATTCTAAGAACAGCTTTGGCCGTTGCACTTGTCGATCTTGCCCAGAAACTTACCACATAGGTTGCGGCCGTGTTAATGCTGATTTCCTGCTCAGCTCCGTCGGCATTGAGTTGCCAGCCGTCAGGAACGCCGTCGTTGGCAGTGTAATTGCCGCGCCATGTTCCAACAGCTGGCAGATGAGCCAAGGTTCCATCATCAATTTCAAAGCTGGGGTTATTGATATAATTTTGTATAATTCGCCATTTCATGTTTCCAGAGGCCGCTCTTGCTCTAACAAATCTTTCGTTAGCCAAGAATTCCGCAAGAGCTTCTGGGCTTTCTCCCATTTTAGCTTCAATTGTTGTATCACCTGGATTTTTATAACGATAGAGGTCAATTGCGCGACGCAGGGCATCGAGATTGAGTTTGAGGTCTTCTTCGCTGAAGCGTTTCAGTCTGGTATCCTGCTCCAGAACCGTAACTGTGCCAGAAAGCCCAAGAACGGTGAAAAACAGCAGCAGGCCGAGCAATACATAGCCACGTCGCCTGCTGAGAGGCTTAAACAGATGATGTTGTATTTCCATCAACGGCATGGTTAAACTCCAGAACCTTTTGTACCGGCTGCCGGTGTCGTTTCCGGCCTGAATGAGATGCAAAAACGCGCATGCGTGTTTGCTTTGCAGGATTTACAATCATTGATAACGGCATAATTAAAGAAAATATTATATCTCACACAATTATTTGCCGGCGTTTTCGCTTGCCCTGAGCTGTAAACAGGGCCAGCGAACGGCTCCAGTCTGCTTATGCAGAAATCAATGGCAGGATTTTGCAACCATTTAACCTTAAACATTCAATTTGCGAGACAAAAAACTTTCTCTGTATTATTATAACAGACTCAACAAAGTGAGAATCTGAATCAATTTTTTTCTACAGAAAAAGCTAATTGAATAAATTGGTTTTGCCGATTATCTCTTTGGTTTAGAAAAAATCTGTTTGCAAAGTAACAGGCAAAACTGAATGGTGAAAACCGAAACAAAGTGGCAAAATAGTGGCAGATCCGGCTTTACGTTGCTGGAACTGCTTGTCGTAGTCGGCATCCTGGCCGCCCTGGTGGCCTTGGCATTGCCGTTTTATCAAGATTATGTAAACCAGTCGAAGCTGACTGCGGCTGAAGCTGACCTGCAAACCTTTAAAAAAGCTCTCGCGATGTATGACCAGCTTGAGCCCACCATGTTTGCTTCTAATGATATGACAAAGCTTATTGGTAAATACTTACAGGATTACAGAACTTTTGCTGGGCAGACCAATCCAGTAGATCCTTGGAACACTGACTACTTTATCAGTGTCCGCGAAGGAATCATTTTATCACACGGGCCAGATGGAATTCGCGATACAGTAGATGCTGCATTGCCAAATAGAAGGGCTTTGGATGATGATTTGCTGGTTACCTGGAAACCGCCATTCTTTGTTTCAGGTGCGAGGGGGGTAAATCCGACAACAATAGAAATATCTTTCAGCAGAAAACTTTCTGGTCCTCCAACCGCAACCGTGAATGCCGTAGCCCCATCCAGCGTTCAAAAAGTTTCAGACACTGTTTATCGTTTAGTTTTGGCTGCTGCAATGACAAAAGGAACCCCTTACAATATTGTTGTAACTGCAGCAACTTCTCAGGATGGAAAACCATCATTTGATCCCAACCCGGATGGAACCGATGCTACTGGCTCAAAAGCCACCTTCACTTATTAACTGGAAATCTGGTTTTACGCTTGTCGAGGTAGTTGTTGTTACGGCGCTGATTCTGCTGGTTTCGCTGGTTGGTATTCAGACGGCAGATGTGGTTTCTCAGAGAGAAAAAGAAGAGAGGCTGCGCTACTCTTTGCTTGAAATGAGAGCAGCCCTTGATCTTTATTTTCAGGACAAAACAGAGTTTCCTGATAGACTAGACGATCTTCTTACCACATCTCGTTTTGTTAATGGTTTAAGCGGTGGCCCGAATTGATTGGTCAAGTTTTTGTGATTTATAAGTGATGTTC
>CALEDQ010000027.1 GCA_937949615.1 uncultured bacterium
AAAAAGCAACCCGGCTGATAGGCCGAAGCTGCACAAATAGCCTGATTCGCTTCTGGGAGCTGGCTGTGGTATAAATGACTTATGGAAAAAAACCGGGTTAAATTCGACGATGTGGCGGTGGCAATCAAATATGCCTTCGGCGAAGCCGGCGAAGCCCCCAAAGTAGTGGCTTCGGGGCGCGGCTTTCAGGCCCGACAGATCGTCGAACTGGCAAAAAAAAATGAGGTGCCGCTGCGCGAGGACAGCAGTCTGGCAGAATCACTGGCAAAAGTGCCGGTCGGCGTTGAAATCCCGGCCGAACTGTGGGGGGCAATGGCAGAAATTCTGGCTCAGATATACCTTCTCGATCGTCAGCAGCGACCATGAGCCGTGAGCGTCTCGATCTCGGCCGTCGTGGCGAAGACCTGGCGCTTGCCTGGCTGCAGGGGCTGGGCTATCGACTGCAGGCGCGCAATTACCGGTTTCGCGGTGGCGAACTCGATCTGGTGATGTTTGACGGGCCGGTTCTCGTCTTTGTTGAAGTCAGATCGCGCACTTCGCTGCAGCACGGCACCCCCCTCGAAACTATCGACTATCGCAAACGCCGCCAGATCGAAAAAACTGCCGGTTTCTACCTGGCCCGCGAAAAAATCAGCCCCGATACCCCCTGTCGCTTTGACGCCGTCGCTATTGACTTCGGTAACGGCGAACCTCACATCACGCATGTCAAAAACGCCTTCATCTGCGGCGAATGAGACGCTACCTGGTATTCCGGCGTCGATTTCTTTCTGGTAAACTATGACCCATGTTTGGCCGATGAACATAGCAAAATCTCTTTTCAGGTGAACCAATGAAACGTTATGGTCTGATGGTACTGCTTCTCTCTTCAGTCGCCTCTACCGCTCCTGCACAGCTCAACCCCTCTGACGGAAACTCGATGATTGAACCGGTGCGCCAGCAAACCGGGTCTTTGCAGCCATTTGCCGTCGGCCCGGACACGCCGGCCGTCGATCAGGAAAACCGCAAACCGCGCCAGTCCGGCACGGTTATTGCCAGTGCCGAAGAGGCGGCCCAGCTCGACAGAAACAGCCCGGATTACATCAGGCAGCGTCTCTCCCAGCTCGAGCAGGCCCTTTATGAAAAAACCCGCAATGAAGTGATCAGAGAAAAGACAGCCGCATTGCCGGCCGGCCCGCAGAAGGCCGAAAAGACTCTTTATAATGAAAAAGACGAACTGGCGGCGCGCGAACTGTTTGCCTACGACAAGTTCGACGTCGAAAAAGAAGTGCAGAAGCGCCTGGCCACCGAACTGCTGCTGAAAAATTTCGGCCGTGAATTCTTCGAACAGGGCGAGCAGATTCAGGCCAGTCTGTTTTCGGGGCTGGCACCGTCGAATTACCAGCTCGGGCCCGGCGACGCCCTGAAAATCATCATCTGGTCTGAACTCGGCGACGAAACCGTCTACGATGTGCAGGTCAACCCGGAAGGGCAGGTCTATGTGCCGATCCTTGGCGTGCTTGGCGTCAGCGGTCAGACGGTCAGTGAATTCGAACAGATGGTTCTTGGCCGTCTCTCCGGCAAGTTCAAGCACTTCAAGGGGCAGGCGACTCTGACTAAAGTCAGAACCATTCAGATCTTCGTCGTCGGGGAAGTCGAGAAACCCGGCGCCATGAACGTTTCTGGTCTGGCTACCGCATTTTCGGCTCTCTATCAGGCCGGCGGCCCGACCCAGCGTGGTTCGATGCGCCATGTCAAGGTTCTCGATTCAACCGGTAAAGCGAAAACCATCGATCTTTACCGCTATTTCCTTTCGGGTGACCGCAGTCAGGACATTCCGGTGAAAAACGGCGACACGATTTTTGTGCCCGCTGCTGAAAGCAGAATCAGTGTGACCGGCATGGTGAACCGCCCGGCCATCTACGAACTGTTCGGCGAAACCAGTCTTGCCGATGCCATCGAAATGGCTGGCAAGGTATTACCAAAAGCTTATTCGGGCAGGGTTCTCGTAACCCGCTGGACCGGCGATCAGCGCCGGGAATCTTTTGATATAAGACTTTCAGACGAAGCGGCCCTGAAAAAATTCATGCTCAGCAATGGCGATGAAATCAAGATCGAGCAGGCAACCGAAATGGTCGGTAACCTCGTGACCCTCGAAGGGCCGGTCAACCGGCCGGGTGAATATTCAGTCGATGCCGCTCTCACGGTCAGCGACCTGATCAGCCGCGCCGGCGGCCTGATCGGTGAAGAGGCCAATCTCGAACGCGGCCAGATCTATCGCAAAGGCCCGGCCGGTCATCAGGAAGTCATCGCTTTCAACGTCAAGTTCGCTCTCGCCGGTGACAAATCGCAGAACCATGAGCTCAAACCTTTCGACCGGGTTCGCCTGTTCGCCGAAGACGAAATTACTCCCGATACCCGTCGTCTGACGATCGACGGTGCGATCCGCCGTCCCGGCCAGTATGTGTTCCGTGAAGGCATGAAACTTTCCGATCTCGTGATCAAGGCGCAGGGAACTTCGATCGATGCTGCCGATACAGTTGAAATCGCCAGAGTCCAGGAAGGCAGTGGCAGTGAAATCATTCGCGCCAGCCTGAAAGCCGCTCTGGCCGACCAGAATTCGCCGGAAAACATCGTGCTGCAGCCACTCGATCGCATCAGCGTGCCGGCCCGCGGTGACAGCGTTATCGAACCCGAAATCGTCTACCTGAAAGGCCAGGTCAAGCGCCCGGGCCCTTATGCCCTTAAACACCGCGGCGAGCGTCTCAGCAGTCTGATCGAACGGGCCGGTGGTCTGACCGGCGTGGCTTTTGCCGAAGGCGCTGTATTCATGCGCCGGGTCGATCACATTACCTCTGAAAAACAGCTTGAAACAACTGAAATGGTGCAGGATGACCTTTTCCGCCAGGCAACTCTCGATCTGCGCGCCGACCTTTTGCGCTCGGGCGCCAAAGTCGACGATCTGAAAACCCTGCGTCAGGAAGTTGAAGGTGAGCGTGCCGAGAAGCAGATCGTGCAGAAACAGGTCGGTCTGATGCCCGAAGCGACCGATAAGAACCTTGCTGAAGGCCAGGCTTCAGGTTTCGCCGGCATCGAAATGTCGACCCGCAGTCTCAAGAACAAGATGATGCGCATACCCGTACCGATGCAGAAAATTCTCGACGGCAAAGCCTCTGAATTCGATGACGTGGCACTGCTCGACGGCGATCAGATAACCATTCCGGTGATGCCGACCACCGTTTCGGTGCTCGGCGCCGTCATGAATCCGACGACGATTCTCTTCAATCCCGGTCATTCATCCGGTTATTACATCAATCGCGCCGGCGGTTTCAATTCTCATTCAGACCATCGCCGCACGATCGTCGTGCGTGCCAATGGTGATGTAATGCGCATGCGTAACATCAGAAAGATCGAACGGGGCGACATCATTCTCGTGCCGCCGCGCCCGAAACTCGTGCGCCCTGACCCGCTCAAGGAAATCGGCACGATTGCCGGTATCATCGGTAATCTCGCCGTCACCTACAAGGTCATCGACGACACCAAGTAAAAATCGTGTATAATTATCAGTCTGATATCTTTTTTAAAGAGGTAGGTTAATGCCCCATCAGAAGAATCCGGTAGAAAAGATCGTAAAACGCAATGGCCAGGTCGTGCCATTCGACAAGGAAAAAATCGTCAATGCCATTTTCAAGGCCGCCGTTGAAGTCGGTGGTGAAGATCGCCGCCTCGCCGAAATTCTTGCCGACAAGGTCGTGCATCAGCTTGAACTGGCGAAACAGCCGCCGGCGCTGCCGAGCGTCGAAGAAGTTCAGGACCTCATCGAAAAGGAACTGATCGAAGCCGGGCACGCAAGAACGGCCAAGACTTTTATCATTTTCCGCCACATTCACAACAAGCTGCGCGAGGGCCAGGAAAAGCAGCAGGCCAGCTCGTCGGGCAATATTCCCTATAAAAAGATCTGGCAGGTGCTGAACTGGTCGATCGATAACAACTGTTACAGCGTCGACAAGATCAATGAGCACATCGAAAAAGGCACTTACCCCGAGCTGGTTAAGGCAGTTACCGCCAAATATGACGCTGATATCGCCTCAGCCGCTGAAAAGATCATTGCCCGCAAGGATCAGGTGCGCATCGTCATCATCGCCGGGCCGTCAAGCTCAGGCAAGACGACCACCACGATCAAAGTTGGCGAGCATCTGCAGAAAATGGGTTATGAGCTGGTGTCGATGGAACTCGATAACTATTATTTCGATCTCGAACATCACCCGCGCGATGAATTCGGTGATTACGATTTCGAAACCCCGGAAGCCCTCGATCTCAAGCTGATTAACCAGCATCTGGCCGACCTGCTCGATGGCAAAACGATTCAGATGCCGCGCTATAACTTCAAGACCGGCAAGCGCGAAAAAGAAACCGACCCGATGAAGCTCGAAAAGAACCAGATTCTGCTGCTCGACAGTCTGCATGGCCTCTATGGCCCGATGACCAGCAGCGTGCCCGACGAAAAGAAATTCAAGCTCTACATCGAAACTCTCTGCCAGATCAAGAACAAGGCCGGCGAATTCATCCGCTGGACTGACGTGCGCCTGCTGCGCCGTATGGTGCGCGATTCGTGGCATCGCAGCTACAACCCGCGCCAGACACTTGAACACTGGCATTATGTGCGCCGTTCAGAAATTCAGCACATCATTCCGTTCCTCGGCACCGTCGATCATATCATCGATGGCTCACTGCCTTACGAACTGCCGGTCTACAAGAAACACCTGTTCCATTTCTTTCCCGATTTCGTCAAGGATTATCGCGAAAACCCGAAGCGCCAGGATGCCTACATCAGAGCCAAACGCGTTTTCGACATTCTCGACTCCCTCAAAGTCTGGGAAGACGAATCGATCATCCCGAAAGACGCTCTCATCCGCGAATACATCGGCGGCAGCATCTACGAATATTGATTCAGGCATAAAAAAAGGCCGGTCTGATGACCGGCCTTTTTTTATGGCCTGACAGGCCGAAGCTGCCCAATTATGGAATACTGATAATCAGAGTGCGGGTGCGGGGGCCGTCGAATTCGCAGAGGTAGATGCCCTGCCAGGTGCCGAGCACCAGGTCGCCGTTGGCGACGATGAAAGTTTGGCAGCTGCCGAGCAGACTCGATTTTACATGCGCGGCACTGTTGCCTTCGGCATGCCGGTCGTTCGGATCATAGGTCGGAAATGCCTGTTCGAGACGGCGCAGCATGTCGCTGACAACCGAGGGGTCAGCATTTTCGTTGATCGTGAGAGCGGCGGTCGTGTGCGGCACCGACACGACGATGTGCCCGTCGGTCATACCCGACGCGGCGACGAAGCGCCGGATCGTCGAGGTCACGTCGACCATGGCCTGTTTTGCCGGAGTTCTGATACTTTCTTCGAAAATCATGTCAGCGTTCTCCTGTTATGATCAGCACCTGACCGGCAGCCAGGGTTACATGGGCCGGTTTGTCTGATATTGCCGCCACCCCTTCGGGGCGATGAATCATCAGCTTCCCGGCCTTTTTAAGTCGTTCCGGCAGAGCCAGCGTCGCCATCTGCGCGCCATTGTTGACGACGACCATGGCGTGCTGCCCGGCGGCAGTGGTTTTTACGTAGCCTCTGACACCGGTTTTGTCGGGCTGCCAGCTGCCAAATGGTATTACGGCACCCTCGCAGTTGAAAACTTTCGCTGCCGCTTTTATCTGCAGAACGCCGCTCATGAATACCGGCAGGTCAGAGTCGATGCCGCGGGCGAATTCGGCCGGGCCTGAACGCAGCACGTCGATGCGCTCGAACAGACCGGTTTCTGAGCCGGCGGCAAACATCAGGTCGGAACTCATAAGGGCTGCGAGGGCAAAATCGAGCTTCATGTGCGTGATTACCGCCTGCCGGTCTTTTTCGCTCAGCTGGGCGAGTGAATGCAGCTTGTCGTGCTCGACGAATTTTCTGACGATCGCCTTGTCGTTCAGTCCTTTGACTTCGGCACTGCGGTGGCGGGCGCAGGCTTTCATCGCCGGCATCAGCGTGTCGTGGCTGCTGTAGATGGTGCAGGTCGGCAACCCTTTCGAACGCTTGTAAAGCGTGTAGATATCGGTCGGAATATAAAGTCCGCCGCTGTACCAGTACATATTGTTGAAAAAGCGGTCGGCGCCGGCGGCGATCCCTGATTCGGCCAGCTTGATCAGCCTGGCCATCCCGAGATTTTCGGCAAGAAACCAGACCTGCTTGTTGCGGCGTCGGGTTTCCTGCACCAGACGCTTGAGGCCGGCCGGGTCGAGACCCCAGGCCGCATCGATGCGGATTGCGTTAACGTGCATTTTTTCGATATGCGGAAAAATCACTTTTTCGAGCCAGTAATCCTGCAGTTCGCGGCTGCCGTTATCGAGAACGTAGGCGCCCCAGTTGATGCGCACCCGGTTGCGGTCGGCATCTTCATCGTCGGCACCGGCTTCGATACCGCCGTCGGCGTGATTCTTGAACCATTCTCGCTTAAGGTTTTCGGCCTGCCAGTCGGCATGATTGAACGGAATATCGATCATGCGGTCCATGCCGAGTTCTTTGACAAACAGCATGAATTCAGCGAATTTTTCCCAGGTACCGAACAGGGCGCAGGGCTGTTCGTAATTTTTCACGACGTAGGCCGAAAAGCTCGGCAGAAAATGCGGCAGAATCAGCAATACGTTGACACCAAGGCTTTTCAGCCCGAGCACGTAGGTTTTCAGATCATCGAGGCTGGTGAAAAAATTCAGCGGCACATCTGCATAAACCTTGCCACGCTGCTGTTCAGGCAGCAGTGTCACCCGTTCGAAACGCAGATTTCCAGAAAAAAACATATCGATACTCATCTGTTCTCCTGTATCTCAATCGTCATTTACGCAGGGCGTGGCGGAGGAGGTTGAGAGCGTAGGCGCGTTTTTCGGCTTCGCTCATTTTTGTGAAATCGCGCCGGTAGTTTCTGGCCGCCGTCGTTGCCGGCTTTTCCTGCTTTCCGCCGCTCATTTCCTCGGCTTCGAGCTCCTCGACGGTGATCAGCGAGTCGCACAGCAGGGTGGCCTCGTTGTCGATCATTTCACAGAAGCCGCCGGTAGTGGCAAACAATCGGCGGTGGTCAGTGATTTCAAGAATGCTGATCACCCCGGGTTCCATTACGGTCAGCATCGGCTGGCGGCCGGCCATGACCCCGAGTGAGCCGCGGTCGCCAGGCAGCTGCAGTGCTTTGGCCTCGAACGAGACCAGGTGCCGGCCAGGGCGGGCAAGAGTTACGGTAAAAGACTTTTTCATTGCTGCTTTTTCAGCGCTTCGGCTTTCTTTTCGACATCAGCGATGTTGCCGGCCATATAGAATGCCTGTTCCGGGTAGCTGTCGTATTTGCCGTCGACGATTGCCTTGAAGCCGTCGATGGTTTCTTTGACCGGAACATAGCGACCCTGATGCCCCGAAAATTTCTCGGCGACGAAGAACGGCTGTGAGAGAAATTTCTGAATGCGGCGGGCACGGTTGACGATGGTGCGGTCTTCGTCTGAGAGTTCTTCCATGCCGAGAATCGCGATAATATCAGTGAGTTCCTGGTAGCGCTGCAGAATTTCCTGGACGAGACGGGCGGTCTGATAGTGCTCGTTACCGATGACATCAGGAGAAAGCAGGCGCGAGTTCGAGGCCAGTGGATCGACAGCCGGGTAAATGCCGAGTTCGACGATTTTGCGTGAAAGAACCGTCGTCGCATCGAGATGCGAGAAAGTGGTTGCCGGCGCCGGGTCAGTGATATCGTCGGCCGGAACGTAGATGGCCTGAACCGAGGTGATCGAGCCGGTAATGGTCGTGGTGATGCGTTCCTGCAGTGCGCCCATTTCGTTGGCGAGAGTCGGCTGGTAGCCAACTGCCGACGGCATGCGGCCAAGCAGCGATGAAACCTCAGAGCCGGCCTGCACGAAGCGGAAAATATTGTCGATGAACAGCAATACGTCCTGGGCTTCGCGGTCTCTGAAGTATTCTGCCATTGTCAAAGCTGTCAGAGCGACGCGCAGGCGGGCGCCGGGCGGTTCGTTCATCTGACCGAACACCAGGCAGGTCTTATCGAGAACGCCTGAATGTTTCATGTCGAGGTAAAGATCGTTGCCCTCGCGGGTGCGTTCGCCGACGCCGCCGAACACCGAGACGCCGCCGTGCTGCTTGGCAATGTTGTTGATCAATTCCATGATCAGAACTGTTTTGCCGACGCCGGCACCGCCGAACAGACCAATTTTACCGCCGCGTGCGTAGGGGGTCAGCAGATCGATAACCTTGAGGCCGGTTTCGAGAATATCGGTGGTTTTGCCCTGCTGCCGGAAAGCCGGCGCCGGGCGATGGATCGGCCATTTTTCACCGGAACGGGCAAGCGGCCCGGCATCGTCGATGGTTTCGCCGAGCACGTTGAAAATGCGGCCGAGCACATGATTGCCGACCGGCACTGAAATCGGTTTACCGGTATCTTTTACCGGCAGGTCACGACGCAGCCCGTCGGTGGGGCCCATGGCGACGGCTCTGATGATGTCGTTGCCAAGATGCAGGGCGACTTCAAGAACCAGTTTCGTGTTCATCAGCGGGTTCTGGACTTCGAGGGCGTTATGGATACTGGGCAGATGGCCGGGCGGAAACTTGACGTCAACGGCCGGACCCATGATCTGTATTACTTTTCCTTCACTCATGACTGGCTCCTGGTGGGCGCCGGCTCAAGCCTGCGACCCGGCGATAACTTCGGCGATTTCTCTGGTGATAAGGGCCTGACGACTGCGGTTCAGGTCCAGTTTAAGGTCATCGATGATCTCTTCGGCACGATCGGTGGCCGAAGTCATCGCGGTCATGCGGGCGCTCTGTTCGGCGGCCGACGACTCGACAATGGCACGATGCAGCAGGTTGCGCAGATATCTTGGCATCAGCTGATCGAAGAGCAGGGCAGGGGATGGCAGAAAATCGAAGGTATGAGCTGCCTGTCCCGGTGACCGCGGGCTCATCGAGCCGGTGTCGACCGGCAGCAGACGACTGATTACCGGATGTTTGCGGGTAGCCGAAATGAAAGACGTATAGATTACGCTGATTTCGTCGACCTGACCGCGGATGAATAATTCGAACAGGCGCTCAGAAATAGGAAACAGGTCGGTTTCTACCGACTTGATGCCGATATCGGGCCAGGAAGCGAACAGGGGCATGCCTTTCTGTTCGAAGAATCTGACCGGTTTGCGACCGATTACCGCAATCTTTTTCCCGGGCGCCGGGTGATCATTGATGGCCTGCATGGCGAAACGGTGCAGTTCATGGTTGAAGCCGCCGCACAGGCCGCGTTCGCCACCGATAATGATGATACAGGCGTTTTTTACCTCGCGTTCGCTGAGGCATGGATGTTCAAAATTCGGCAGTTCACGTTTGACACACTGCACCATCTTTTCGAGACGACTGATATAGGCCTTGGTCAGATTGATCGCTTCGATGGCACGGCCGAGTCTGGCGGTCGACATCATTTTCATGGCGCTGGTAATCTGCTGGGTAGTGGCTACCCCGCGGATTTTTTCGCGTATGTCACGTAATGAAGCCATCAGTGTTCCTTCTTATGCTTTTTCTCTTCAATTGCTTTTTCGACTTCACGCTGGCGTTCTTCAGCCTCACGGCGTTCTTTTTCGGCCTGATAGCGCTCAGGGTGATACTGCAGCACGTAGACGTTGTTGAGGAAAAACTCGATCAGCTCGGCGAACCTTGCTTCGACTTCGGGGGTAAGCTCGGGTTTTTCCCTGAAATTGTGCATGATTTCGGGATGCTTCTGGTGCAGATATTTGAGCAGAAACTTCTTGAAGCGCACTATTTCGTTCTTCTGCAGAGTGTCGGTAAAGCCTTTGGTGGCGGCCATGATCGTGACGATCTGATCTTCGACCGCCATTGGCGTGTGCTGCGGCTGTTTGAGAAGTTCTACAAGACGTTCACCGCGGGCCAGCTGCTCCTGGGTGGCGCGGTCCAGATCTTTCGAGAACTGCGAAAAGGCGGCGAGCTCGCGAAATTGAGCGAGGTCGAGGCGCAGCGGGCCGGCTACCTTTTTCATGCCTTTGACCTGAGCACTGCCGCCGACGCGGGAAACCGACAGACCGGCGTTGATTGCAGGTCTTATGCCTGAATTGAACAGACCCGATTCGAGAACGATCTGGCCGTCGGTGATCGAAATGACGTTGGTCGGAATGTAGGCGGAGGCGTCACCGGCCTGGGTTTCGATAATCGGCAGGGCGGTGAGCGAACCGCCGTTGAGAACGTCGGCAAGCTTGGCGGCTCTTTCGAGCAGACGGGCGTGCAGATAGAAGATGTCGGCCGGATAGGCTTCGCGGCCGGGCGGGCGGCGCAGCAGCAGCGATACCTGGCGGTAGGCGACCGCGTGTTTGCTGAGGTCGTCGTAGACGCAGAGCACATGCTGCCCTTTGTCACGGAAATATTCACCCATGGTGCAGCCGCTGAAGGGCGCGATGAACTGCAGCGGTGCCGGTTCAGAAGCCGCCGCGGCGACGATGATCGTGTGGTCGAGGGCGCCGTGGTGGCGCAGGGTTTCGACGATCTGAGTGATCGTCGACATTTTCTGGCCGATGGCGACGTAGATACAGATGACACCAGTGTCTTTCTGGTTGATGATCGTGTCGATGGCGATTGTCGTTTTGCCGGTCTGGCGGTCGCCAATGATCAGTTCGCGCTGGCCGCGCCCGATCGGAATCAGGGCGTCGATTGCCTGAATCCCGGTTTGCAGGGGCTCACATACTGGCTGGCGCTGCACGATATTGGGCGCGTCATTTTCGATGGGACGGTAAGTCTCGGGAATAATCGGCCCTTCGCCGTCGATCGGCTGACCGAGAGGGTCGACGACGCGGCCGAGCATCGAGCGTCCGACCGGAACCGAAAGAATCTGTTCGGTATCTTTGACCAGGTCGCCCTCATGAATGCCCTCATCTGAGCCGAATATCAGGCAGCCAACGCTGTCTTCTTCGAGATTGAGCACATAACCCCTGACGCCGTTGGCAAATTCGACGAGGTCGCCGGCCATGGCTTTCGGTAGCCCATGCACGCGGGCAACACCATCGCCAACCTGCATTACAACCCCGGCTTCAACGGTTTTCAGCTCGGTTGAAAAGTTTTCTATTTCACGTCTCAGAACAGCAATGATTTCATCTGATCTGATACTCATGCCATGTCTCCTAGAGTGCTAAGCTCGGCTGATTGATGAGCGACATCAACCATTCATTGTCTACCCTGACCATCATTTCCCGCAGCAGCTTCAGTCGCGCTTTCAGCGAATCGTCGATTACCTGGTCGCCGAACTGCACGACCAGTCCGCCGATTACATCCTGGTCGACCTTTTCACGAATCTCGACCCGGCCGAATTTGCGCGTCAGAATACCGCGCAGGCGCATCCGTTCAGTCTCCGTCAGCGGCACCGCCGTTTTGATGATAATGCCTCTGATGCCGTGCCGGCGGCGATACAGGCGCTCGATTTCAAGCCCGATATCGCTGAACATGTGAATGCGTTCTTTTCTGACGAGCAGACAGATGAAATCGACGACCCGGCGGTCGGCCTGCTCACCGAACAGGCGGCGGATCATCTCGATCTTGCGGTTCGGGTGAATCGTCGGGTGGTTGAGAATCTTGCTCAGATCGTCGACCCCGGCATAACAGGCGAAAAACGCCTGAAAGTCCTTGAACGATTCTTCGAAACGCTCACCTTCGATTGTCAAAAAGAACGCTTCGGCGTAGCGTTTCGTGATGACTTTCCGCTTTTTATCCATCAGTGCGTCCCATGGTCAGGAAGGTCGTTTTCGAGTCGCTCGATCGTGCGGGCGATCATGCGCCGGTGATGATCGTCATCGAGCGATTCCTCGACGACTTTTTCGGCAGCCATCAGTGTCAGCTGTACGACATCCTCACGAATGCGTGCCCAGGCCGACTGGCGTTCCATGAAAATTTCCATTTCACCGTGCTCGATTATTTCTTCCGCTTTCTTTCTGGCTTCCTGAATGATTTCTTCAACTCTTTCATTGGCCAGCAGAATTGCCTTCTGACGAATCTGATAGAGCTCCTGCTGAACATTTTCGATCTGCTTCTCATATTCGAGCTTCAGAACTCCGGCTTTTTGCCGTTCAGCTTCAATTTCATTCTGAATGCGGCCAAGGTTGCGGCGGCGCTCTTCGATGATGTTGCCGATCGGAATGAACAGGAACCGCTGCAGAATATACAGGAGCAGCAGAAAGTTCAGCGTCTGCGAAACAAGAATGGTAAGATCGAAATCGAACATGCCCGGATGAATCGCCTGCTCAGCCCCATGCACTTCACTGCTTTGCCCTGTGACTGCTGGCGTCGCGGCGGGTAATTCGGCCTGAACTGCAGAATGCCCACCAGTGACGGCGACTTCCGTTACCGCTTTGCCGGCTGGTTCTTGCGTCTGCGCGCTGGCCGTCGGTAAACAGCCAGCCAGAAACAGAACCAGCAGCAGGGCTGGTATGCCTGCGGTTCTGTGCGGCCGGAAATTGGACCTGGTCATGTCAGTGTGCCTCTTTTACCATTTGACGAAGAGAAGGATCAGCGAAACGAGAAGACAGTAAATTGCCAGCGATTCAATCATCGCCAGACCGATGATCATGGTGAAGCGCAGATCGTTGGCAAGTTCTGGCTGACGCGCCATCGCGTCGGTGGTCTGTGCAATGGCTTTGCCTTGAGCAATAGCAGCCGCGCCGCTGCCTATCGCGATGCAGAATGCCGCGCCGAGAACTTCGGCAATATGGCTGAAAGTTGTGGGATCCATATTTTCCTCCTGAAATCAGTGTCCTTCAGAAAGGGCACCGGAAAAATATACGCCGGCAAGAATCGTAAACACCATAGCCTGCAGCAGGCTGGTGAAAATCGCCATCAGATACATGGGCAGCGGCACGAGCAGCGGAAAAATGGCGACGGTGAGAACGATGATGACCACGTCTTCGCCCATGATGTTGCCGAAGAGACGCAGAGTCAGACTGATAGGTCGCGAAATTTCGCCGATGATGTGCAGCGGGAAAAGCAGTGGCATCATCCACCAGATGTCGCCGGTGAAGTGTTTGATATAACCGAAGCCGTGTGCTTTGATGCCAAGGTAGGCAGTGTAAAAGAAAACCATCAGGGCCAGACCCAGACAGTTCGAAAACAGGCTGGTCGGAGATTTGAGGCCGGGCACAAGACCGAGCAGATTGCTGGCGAATATGTAGATGAAAAAGGTCGAAAGCACAGGAGAAAGCCGATTAACCAGCTTTTCGCCGACGATCATGACCATGAGCGCATTGATGTTTTCATGAATGTATTCAAGGGTGGCCTGGCTTCTGCTGCAGGAAACGGCGCTGAGATTACGCGTGAAATACCAGCAGATGAATCCAAGACAGAGGGTGATCAGGCACGGCAGAACCGCTCCGGGTGAAGCAGGAATGAAAGAGAACAGATAGAAGATTTTTTGTTCGAGTGCATGCATATTGCGCCCTGCCTGTTAGATATCGACACCTTTTTTTGCCGACTTGAGCATCCATATAACAACGACAAGCACTGCCAGCTGACTGACAAAAATGCCAATGACCATCTGTTTCAACGCGAAACCCAACCGCATAAGAAAAAAAACCGCAATGCCCAGAAAAACCAGCTTTAGATTAGAAAACACCAGCGCCGGGATATTTACCCATGCTGGTGCTTTTGCTAAAGCGAGAAATTCTTCGACAAGAACAATAAAACTTAAACAGCCGAGATAATACCCTAAAATTGCTGAAAAGTAAAATGTCGTATTGTGAAGCCAGATTGCCAGCACTGCTAAAGCCAGTAATAGACCGATTATGAGTATCGATTTTTCGCAGGTGCGGAGTTTATTTTTTACTTCGGTCGCGTTCATTTTTCAAAGCTCCCATGCCTTCCTTTATCTGTTTCCAGGTTTGAAGTATTCCTGCCGCCAGACCGATGAGAATGCCTGCAGATATGCCGTAAGGCGCACTGTGCAGATAATCGTCAGCCTTGAGCCCGAGAAAAATCCCGATTGCCACGCAGACACCGCCGGTAAACCCGGTGCTGAGAACATTGCCAAGATAGCCGGCCTGTCTGACCAGCCGGCCTTTTTCTTCATTACTCATAAGATATGGCCTCTGCGGCACGATTGCCGGTCTTGCCTGAATGAATGCCATGCCGTCGGGAAAAGGCTGCATGAGTATGCAGTGCCGGGTTAAACATCAGATTACCAGCGTGGGTTTCTGGCCTTTGATGTCTTCGATATAGCAGCGCAGCAGTTCGGCGACACTCCAGGCCTGAGCGAAACAGCCACGCGGGCTGTGCGGCATGTTGCCGTCGAAAATTTCTGAAATGCTGCCGAGGCAGGCTTCGCGGTTCATGTGGCTGATGAACGGTTCGATCATCAGCGAGGCGCGCAGCTGCGATTCCATTGAGAAATTGTTGACCTTCAGATATGAACTGATGAACGGCCCGATGAGAAAGCCCCAGACCGTTCCCTGATGATAGGCGCCGTCACGCTTGACCCGGTCGCCGCCGTAGAAACCTTCGTAATGTTCGTCACTCGGGGCGAGGCTGCGCAGGCCGTAAGAAGTGTAAAGCTTCGCGAACACGGTATCGACGATTGCCTTTTCTTCGGCATGGTCGAGAACATTGAACGGCAGGAAAACCGCAAAGATCTGATTCGGTCTGAACGACAGGTCGGCGCTGCCATCGGTTTTAATATAGTCGAAGAGGCAGTTCTTGCGCTCGTTCCAGAAGGCTTTATGAAATGAAGCCCTGACCTTGCGTGCCAGCGCCGTGACTTCGCGTGAGTGCCCTTCGAATTTTTCCTGCAGGATTGCGTAGATCTTGAGCGCGTTATACCAGAGAGCATTGACCTCGACAGCCTTGCCGTTGCGCGGTGTTACCACCCAGCCGTCGACTTTCGCGTCCATCCAGGTCAGCTGCACGTCAGGGGTGCCGGCGCTGATCAGACCGTCTTCCTGATCCATTCTTATCTCGTATCTGGTGCCGTTCTGAAAGGCTTCGATGATTGCCGTCATGCCGTCGAACAGATGCTCGCGCACGAACTCGTAGTCGTCAGTGTATTCGATGAATTTGTAGGCGGCGACAAAAAACCACAGCGAGGCGTCGACACTGTTGTATGACGCATCGTTGCCGTTGTCGGCAAAGCAGTTGGGCACCAGACCGTTCTGAATGGCGCCGGCAAAGGTGCGCAGAATCGACCTGGCGTCATCGAAACGGCCGGTGACCAGTGTCAGACCGGGCAGCGAGATCAGGCTGTCACGGCCCCAGTCAGAAAACCAGGGATAGCCGGCAATGATCGTGCGACTGCCGGTGCTCTGCCGGTCGACGATGAACTGGTCGGCGGCCAGCAGCAGCTGACGCAGCAGCGGGTCGGTCGAGTGCAGTGAACTGGCGATGTTTTCGAGGCGCTGCTCCTCGCGTTTGCGCAGATCCATCGGATTGAAGGAACTGATTGGCCGGTCTGAAAAAATAACCGAGGCCGAACCGTTGAACGGACTGACTTCAAGATAACCGCACGAAAAATCGTCTTCGAGCGCCGGCAAACCCCGCTCTTCTTCCATCTGCAGCATTATGTCCTTGTGCCAGCGGCAGTCTGCCATGAATTTGCCGCGGTCCCACCTGATATACAACTCGGGGGCATTGGTGAACGGCTGCACCTTCATCTGGCGCTCGAAAACTTCGGCGCAGTCCTGCACACCGGCGTTCTCATACATGTTGCCGTGAAAGTCCCTGAAGAGAAAGTGCGGCCTGACGCGCAGTGACACCTTGCGGCTGTTGCCGAGCAGTTTGTAGGTGACGAGCGTGGTGTTCTGGCCATAAACCATGCTGATGGTTTTGATAAGCATGACGTCGCGGATCTGATAATACCAGGTTGGCAGCGGGTCGCGCTCGAAGCGTTCGAGATGCAGATAACCGGCCGGGTTTTTGATGTCTTCAGCGTGCACGCAGGTCGACAGCGAAAACTCGCTGCGGTCGATGATCAAAGTTTCTTCGAGGCGCGATACCAGCACCAGTCTTTCAACCGGTGGCCGCTGCGCCGCCACGAGAATGCCATGATAACGCCGTGTATTGATGCAGGGAACCGTCGACCCGGCGAAGCCGCCGATGCCGTTGGTCAGCAACCATTCCTGCCGCGTCGCTCTCGCAATGTCTGACTGAATTTCGCGTCCGGTTCCGGTCATTGCCTGTCTCCTGATTTTTGATGCTATTGTGCGAAGTCTATACCACCCCGCCCGCAAAAGCAAACTTGCGGTTTAAAACGCCCGCCGGGTGGTGTATACTCAAATGATAAAACTGCCGGAGGGGTACATGCGACGCTGTCTGCTGATCGACGGAAACAACATCATTTTTCGCGCCTATTACGCTTTTCAGAATCAGAGACTGAAAACCAGCGACGGAGTGCAGACCGGGGCTCTGTATGGCTTTCTGCGCATGCTGCTCAAGATGCTGAAAGACCGCCAGCCAGATCTGATTGCCGTCGCGTTCGATACTTCGCGCAATACCTTCAGGCGCCGACTGTACCCGGAATACAAGGCAAAACGCAAACCGACCCCTGAAGATCTGCTGGCCCAGATTCCGCTGGCACACCAGGCGGTCGAGGCTCTCGGCGTCAAAATCATGACTCACGAAGATTACGAAGCCGACGACCTGATCGGCTCTGCTGCCAAAAGCCTGGCAAAAGAATACGAAGTCAACATCGTTACCGGTGACCGCGATCTGTTGCAGCTCATCGATGACCACATCACCGTCGAGCTGTGTCAGAAAGGCGTGACCGAAATCCGCGAGATCACCCCCGATGAATTCGTCAAGGAATACGGCTTTCCACCCATGGGCATTATTGACCTCAAGGCCCTGATGGGCGATGCTTCAGATAATATCCCCGGTGTCAAAGGCATCGGCGAAAAGAAAGGGCTCGCTCTGATTCAGCAGTTCGGCAGCATCGACCGTCTCTACCGCGAAATTGCTGCGGTCGACAACGAAAAGATGCGCCAGAAACTCGTCGAAGAAGAATCAATGGCGCGTCTATCGCATGACCTGGCAACGATCAGAATCGATGTGCCGACTTTCGCACAGCCCGCCGATCTGCGCTGGCACCCCGATAACCTCAATTCAGACGCCTTCACCGGCTTTCTCGCCCGCTATGAATTCAATTCGCTGTATCGCGAATTTGCCGGCCGCGACCTGCACGCCCGCGCCCGGGCGGTTGCCACGACTGGAGCGCCTGCCCAGACTGCTTTGGGTGCAAGCCAAACACCAGTGCCCGTCGCCGGGCCGAGCACCGGCGACCTGTTCGCTGCACCTGCAGCTCCAGCCTCTGTTACAGTCGTTGCCGAGACTGCCGGGCAACCGGTGCCCGGTGAAAAGCTAATTGTCAGTTCGCTGGCCGAGCTGCAGAAATTCTGGAGCGAAGTCGGCGAGGTGCTCTGTCTTGACATCGAAACCGACGGTTTCGACCCGATAAGCGACCGTATCGTCGGTATTTCGTTCGCCACCGGCAGCGAAAAAGCCGTGTATGTGCCGCTGCGCCACGCCTATCTCGGGCTTTCACCCGAAGATCAGATGAACCCTGAAGAATTTTTCGCGTTTCTGCGTGCTAACCTCAAAGGCCGCCGTATCGTCGGCCACAACCTCAAGTTCGATCTCGCCTTTCTTGCTGAAGAGGGTGTCAGCGCCGGTGGCGATCTCTTCGATACTCTGATTGCCGCCTATGTCATCGACCCGACCCGGTCGAATGCCCTGAAAAGCCTTGGGCGCAGTCTGCTCGGTTTTGATATGACTGAATTCAACAAGGTTGCTGCCGGTGGCAGTTTTGCCGCCGTCGATCTGGCAGCGGCTCGCGATTATGGCTGCCAGGACGTTCTCGTGACCATGCACCTTTACCCGCTGCTGCAGAAAGAGCTGTCCGATAAAAAGCTGCTCCAACTTTTCACTGAGCTCGAAATGCCTCTAGTTTCAATTCTGCAGGGCATGGAGCGGTTTGGTATCGGCCTCAATGAACGCTACCTGACTGAGCTCAGTCGCGATCTCACCGACCATGCCGCCGAGCTTGAAGCCACCATTCACGGCTATGCCAACCGGGTGTTCAACGTCAATTCGACGCAGCAGCTGCAGGAGGTTCTCTTTAAAGACCTCGGCCTCAATCCTCCAAAAAAGACCAAAACCGGCTATTCGACCGACAGCGAAGTGCTGCGGCTGCTGGCGCCAATGCACCCGATCTGCGGCACCCTGCTCGAATACCGTGAACTGGCGAAAATGAAATCGACCTATGCCGAATCGCTGACGACTCTGGTTAACCGTAAAACCGGCCTGATTCATGCCAGTTTCAATCAGGCGGTCACCGCCACCGGCCGCCTTTCGAGCTCGAACCCGAATATGCAGAATATTCCGATCAAGACTGAGCTTGGGCGCAAGATCAGACGGGCCTTTGTGCCGCCCCGCCAGGGTGATCTGTTCGTGTCGATCGACTATTCACAGATCGAGCTGCGTCTGCTGGCGCATTTTTCGCAAGATCCGGGTCTCGTCGAAGCCTATCAGAAGGGGGTCGATATTCATGCCATCAGTGCCGGCCGCATTTTTCACAAAGAGCCCGCCGAGGTCACTTCGGCCGAGCGCACCGTCGGTAAAACCGTTAATTTCGGTATTCTCTACGGCATCTCGGCGCATGGACTCGCCGAAGACCTTGCGATCAGCCGGCCGCAGGCAAAAGAATACATCGACGCTTTCTATAACGGCTTCGCGCATGTCAATGAGTTCTTCGAACAGGTGCTGGCAGAGGCCCGGCAGAGCGGTGAGATCGAAACCCTGCTTGGCCGTGTCAGACATCTGCCCGACATCAATTCAGGCAAGTTTCAGCTGCGCAGTGGTGCCGAGCGAATTGCCAAGAATACCCGGCTGCAGGGTTCAGCTGCCGATCTCGTCAAGAAAGCGATGATCGAAACCTCGCGCTGGCTGTGCGACAATGGTTTTCAGTCGCGGCTGATTCTGCAGATTCACGATGAACTGGTCTATTCGGTGCCTGAAAATGAGCTGCAACAGGTCGCCCCCGAACTGAAGCGCATCATGGAAACCTGTGTGGCGCTCAACGTGCCGTTGGTCTGCGATGTGTCGTATGGTCCGAATCTCGCCGATCTGAAAGATTACCCCGCATGAAAAAACCAGCTTTACTGCTTCTGCACGGAATCTGCAACAATGCGAACCTTTTCGCGGTTCCATCTGGTCTGGGTCTGCATCTGAGTGAATATTTCACCATTTACCCGGTCAGTTACCCGATCGAGGCACATCGCAACCAGCCCTGGGATTTCGATTTTCACCTGCAGCATGATCTGCCGGTGATCTGGCAGCAGATTTGCCGCGAGGCCGGCGAAAAACCTTTCGTTCTTGGCTACAGCATGGGCGGCATGCTGGCGATGGCCGCGCAGGCTACGGGTGTTGTCGACGCGCCGGCGATCATCACGGCCGGTTCGCCGTTCACCTTCGGGATGATTCCGCTTTACCCGCCGCTGATGCGCACCTGGGTGCGCATTTCGGCGCTCACCGGTTACCGCACCGTGCCGATTCGTCTGCTCGGTCGCATTCTCTGCGCTATGATGGCCGCGACCGCACCCGGCCGGGCCGCGGTCGATATCAATCTGTTTCGCAACCTGATCAAGACCGCCTGCGTCAATGTGCCGGTCGAAACTTTTCTGCAGGCTCTGACCTGGGCCAAAACCCGCAAATTTTCCGACCGCACCGGTCAGAATGATTATCTGCAGCTGTTTCCATCGATCATGACACCAATCTGCCTGATTTACGGCAGCAGCGATCGCATCGCCCCGGCGCACACAGTCGAAGCCGGCTACCATGCCGCCAGTTCAAAAAATAAAGCATTGATCGGCATTCAGGGCGGCACCCACATGAACATGACCGTCGGCGACAACGCCCGCAAAATTGCGGCGATTGCCAACGCCTGGTGCAACCGCGACGAAGACTCGGTCGAGGCTGACCTGCGTCAGCACGCCACCCTCGCCTGCCTTGAGCCTTAGGGGATTATATTCTGCAGGGCGGCGAGGTCGCGGTGGATCTGGTCGACGAGCGCCTGCATGTCAGGAAAACGCTTTTCGGCCCTGATTCTCTGCACGAATCTGATTCTGATGGTTCGGTGATAGAGGTCGCCGGTAAAATTCAGCAGATGCGCTTCGAGCAGATGGTTGCTGCGATCGAAGGTCGGCCTGACACCGATGTTGACGATGGCCGGGTATGAGCCTTCGGGGGTGTCGGCATGACAGGCATATACCCCGTTCGGCGGCAGAATTTTCTGGCTTGCTTCGAGCTGCAGATTGGCAGTCGGAAAACCCATGACACGGCCCCGGTGGTCACCATGCACGACTTCGCCCGAAAAACTCGCTTCGCGGCCGAGAAAGCGGTTTGCCCGCGCAAAATCACCGGCGGCGACCGCTTCACGGATAATCGACGATGAGACGACTTCGTCGTCGACTCTGACCGGGTCGATGACCTGACTGGCGCGGCCACTGGCGGTAAGCAGACTGGCGAGCATGTCGGCGGTGCCGGCCCGGCGGGCGCCGAAGCAAAAATTAAAGCCGACGAAGGTCACTTCAGCCTGCAGGCGGTTGATGAGAATGTCTTTAACGAATTCTTCGTGCCCGACGGCGGCGAAGGTTTCGTCGAAAGGTCTGAAAACGACGTAATCGACCCCGGTAGCGAGCAGCAGGCTGAATTTTTCTTCGGGGGTCGTCAGGTAGCCCTTGAAAATCTCGGGTGACAGGAACTTGCGGGGTGAATGGTCGAAGGTGAAAATTACTGCCGGCAGCCCACGTTCACGGGCGCAGCCGATGATGTCGGCGATCAGTTTGCGATGGCCGAGATGCACGCCATCGAAGGTGCCGATGCCAAGTATGCATGGCCCGATACCGGGGTCTCCCTGCAGCAGGTTCTTAAGCTTCATTTTCCGCGAAAACCCTCACCGGGTAGAGCTTCAGGCCGTCTTTTCGTGCTTCGCCGCCTTCTTTACGGGTTTCGTAAATAGCGATGAGTCGGCCATCTGGCCCGAGAATCTGAAATTTGTCGGCAGCTTCAGGGCTGTCGGCGGCGATGCTGATTATATCACGCCGGCCAATTGCCTGACCATTTTTGATGCGCGCCTTGCCGTCGGCACTGACCTTGAGTTTCGGAAATGGCAGAATATCGGTGAACGGCACGAATGAGGCGGTTTCAGTGAATGGCACCCCTTTTTCGATTTTCCAGAACGGGTAGGACTGGGTGAATGCCCACTGACCGACGCGTTCGCGCAGCAGATATGAAAGGTGCCCGCCGCAGCCGAGTTTCTGCCCGAGATCATGGGCGATCGAGCGCACGTAGGTGCCGCGCGAGCAATGCACGCGCAATACCAGATGCCGGCCGCTGTCGTTACTGTAATCTGCCACCAGTCTGATCGAGGTAACATGTACCGGCCGGCTTGCCAGTTTAACCTCTTCGCCGGCGCGGGCCATGGCGTAGGCGCGTTTGCCGCCAACCTTGATTGCCGAGTAGGCAGGCGGGGCCTGGTCATAGTTACCGACCAGGCTGCGCAGGGCAGCCATCAGCTGATCGCTGCTGAAGTCGATCGGGCCTTCATGCCGGCTGACGATATTGCCGGTGGCATCATAACTGTCGGTGGTGGCGCCGAGAGTGACACGCATCAGATAAGTTTTGTCGAGGTGTTCGGCCGGAATGAAATTGAGCAGTTTCAACGCCCGCCCGGTAAAAACCAGCAGCACGCCCTGGGCCATCGGGTCGAGGGTGCCGGCGTGCCCGCAGTTTTTTATTTTATAAACCCGGCGCAGACGAGCGATGACATCGTGTGAAGAACAGCCGCGCGGCTTGCAGACAACAAGGCAGCCATCAGGCATTGCAGTTGTCTCCTGTCGGCAGGGCTTCTGCCACCGCTGCTACCACCGTCTGCATCACATCTTCAAGCTTGCCGTCGATCTGGGCGCCGGCAGCATTGCGATGCCCACCACCGTTGAACCGGCGGCTGACTTCCATGACGTCGATTTTGCCGGTTGATCTGAAGCTGATCTTGACCTTGCCGCCTTCGACTTCCTTGAAGAGAATGGCAGCTTCGATACCCTTGATGCAGCTGAGATTGCGGATGGCACCGTCGGCGTCGACTTCGGTCGCACCGATGCGGGTAAAATCGTCGAGCGCCAGCCAGCTGGCGACGACCTTGCCGTCGTTGAAGCTGCGGGTGCGGGCCATTACCGTGCCGTGAATGACGACGCGATGGTAATTGGTATTTTCGTAGACCAGCTTGTAGATATCGTCAACGACGAGATCGCTGCCGATCAGCTGGGCGGCGATTTCGTGTGAGCGCGGCGTCGAATTGTTGAAGCGGAAATTGCCGGTGTCGGTCATGATCCCTACATAAAGGGCTTCACGGCATTCGCGGTTGAGCTCGACACCGGTGCGCTCGAGAATGTTATAAAGAATCTCGCAGGTCGAAGATGCCTTCTCTTCGAGCAGATTGATGCTGCCCAGGCCGATGACCCCGATGTGGTGGTCGAGATGCACGGTGGTGGTGGCGCGTTTGAAGAATTCGACGCGCTCGCCCATCCGGCGGGCTTCGGTGGTTTCCATCAGAAACGCGAGATCGAATTCGACATCTTCTGGCAGGTAATTCTGGCAGACTTCGGCACCACGCAGCCACGAAATCTGTTCGGGCAGCGGATCGAAGTTCAAGACGATGCAGTTCTTGCCGGCAGCACGGCACCAGTGGTAGAGCGCCAGCTGTGAGCCAAGCGCGTCACCGTCGGAATAGGGGTGGGCGATGCAGAAAATGTTCCTGGCCTTGTCGAGCTTTTCACAAATCAGGTCTATCTGCCGGTCGTAATCTGGGCTTGGCCATGAAACATTCATCGGGTGTGTCCTTATGCTTTAATCTGAGGGTTTGATGTTGCGCAGCAGTTCGAGAAGCCGGTCGCCCTGCTGTATCGACGGGTCGTAGAAGAAGGCGAGCTCAGGCACCACCCGCAGTTCGACCGTCTTTTTCAGCTCGCGGCGCAGAAATGCCTTGGCTGAATCGAGCCCGTTCTGCACGTCTTCCTGCTTGATCTCGCCCTTTTCGTTGAGAAAGCTGTAGAGAACCCTGGCGAGGTGAAAGTCGGGGCTGATGTCGACGTTAACGATGTGAACGCCTCTGACGCGCGGATCCTGGACCCGCCGCTGAATCAGCTCGGAAAGCTCGCGCATGATCAGTGAATTGACCCGTTCCTGTCTTCTTGTTGTCATACGTAATCCCAATAGGTGTCGACGATTTCCACTGAGCTGTGGTCAGCGAGAATTTCGTCTATTTTCTGCGCCATCTGTTCGAGAAGGCGGCGGTCGTTGGCCACTATCGCCACCCCGACCGTACCGCGCTGCCAGAGGTCATTATTGGCAACTTCGGCGATCGAGGCGTTGAATTTGGCTCTGACCCGGTCGATCAGGCTTCTGAGGATGTGGCGCTTTTCCTTGAGGCTGTGAACCTCAGGGAAATGCATTTCGAAGGTGCCGATTGCCACGACCATCTGCGTTTAATGCCGCCTGCCGCTATCTCAGATGACTCTTTCGATCTCTTTGAGGCGGAAGAATTCGAGAATGTCGCCGTCTTTGATGTCGTTGTAGTTTTCAACGCCGATACCACATTCGTAGCCGGCGTGAACTTCTCTAACGTCATCTTTGAAGCGCTTCAGCGAGCCGATCTTGCCTTCGTAGATTTCGACGCCGTCACGGACGATGCGCACCGAGGTGCTGCGCATGACGCTGCCGCTGGTCACATAAGAACCGCAGATGGCGCCAACGCCGGAAACCTTGTAGACCTTGCGTACTTCGGCGCGGCCAACGATTTCTTCTTCGTATTCAGGTTCGTACATCCCCTTGAGTGCCAGTTTAACGGCATCGATGGCGTCGTAGATGATTCTGAATACCTTGATTTCGACATCTTCGGCCTTGGCGGCATCTTCGACATTCGGCATCGGTCTGACATGGAAACCGATGATGATGGCGTTACTCGCCGAGGCAAGGTTGACATCGGCTTCTGTGATGCCACCGACGCCGGTGTGAATGACGTTGACCTTGACTTCATCAGTGCTCAGGCGTTCAAGCGCATCTTTCATGGCGCCGGAAGAACCCTGCACGTCGGCCTTGATGATAATATTGAGGTCTTTTGCCTGACCTTCGGTAACCTGTTTGAACAGGTCGGCCAGTTTGATGCGGTTTTCGCGCGACAGACGTTCTTCGCGGGCCTTCTTCTGGCGCAGTTCACCAACGTAGCGGGCGAATTTGGCGCTTTCGACGACGGCCATCTTGTCACCGACACGCGGAACATCGTTGAGACCGAGTACCACGACCGGGAAAGCCGGACCGGCTTCTTTGACGCGGGCGCCGGCATCGTTGACCAGAGCTTTGACACGGCCAAAGCTGCTGCCACAGATGATATGATCGCCGATCTGAATGCGGCCATTCTGCACGAGAACGGTTGCCATCGGGCCCATACCCTTGTCGAGTCGGGCTTCGATGATCGTGCCGATACCAGACTTCGTCGGGTTGGCTTTGAGGTCCATCATTTCGGCCTGCAGCAGAATCATTTCGAGCAGGTCAGCGACGCCGGTACCGGCTTTGGCCGAAACCGGAACCATGGTGGTCTGACCACCCCAGTCGTCGGCAACCAGGTTGTAGGGCATCAGCTGCTGTTTAACGCGGTCAATATTGGCTTCGGGCTTGTCGACCTTGTTGATGGCAACGATGATCGGCACGCCGGCGGCCTGGGCATGGTGAACCGCTTCGATGGTCTGGGGCTGCACACCGTCATCGGCGGCAACGACCAGAATTGCGATGTCAGTGACCAGAGCACCCTGAGCGCGCATGGCGGTGAAAGCCTCATGGCCCGGGGTATCGATGAAAGTGATGATGCCGTTGCTCAGTTTGACCTGATAGGCACCGATATGCTGGGTGATACCGCCCACTTCCTTGTCGGCGACGTGCGCCTTGCGGATATAGTCGATCAGCGAAGTCTTGCCATGGTCAACGTGACCCATGATGGTTACGACCGGCGGACGCTTCTTGAGATCGCTTTCCTGGTCGGGTGTATCCTGAATTTCAAAAACATTTTCAGTGAAAATGATATCTTTGCCGAATTCCTGGCCAAGCAGCTGCATCTGCTCGTTTTCAAGGCGCTGATTCAAGCTGGCAACCACGCCGAGCCCGAACAGCTTTTTGACGATGGCAATTGCATCGACTTCGAGATATTTGGCCAGCTGGCTGACGGTAATGTCAGTGGGCACGAGAACTTTCGGCAGGGAATCTTCGTCTTCTTCAAGGTTGTCGGCTTTTCCGGTGCGATCCAGAATTGCCTCGGTCTGACGCTCAGCTTCACGCATTTCGGCTTGAACCTTCTTCGAAAAATGAGCGCGGTTGGTCTTGTTTTTGACGCTCTTTTTCTTGATTGGGGCTTGAGTCTCCTTTTTCGGAGAAGCAGTTTTGATGATGGTTATCTGCTTGTTGACTTCAACTTCTTCTTCTTCCTCGATGCGCAGAGGCTTGGGGCCAAGTTTCTTCTTTTCCTGCCGGGCCTTTTCGGCCAGGGCTTCTCTTTCTTTTTCGCGTTCTTTTTCCCGCTCACGTTCGCGGTCATCAAGTTTCTTTTCGTTGACAGGCTGCTGATTGACAACTGGGGCAGGGGAAACGGCGGGCGTAGACTGGGTGACTGGCGCGGGTTTGCTGGCGGGAGCGACGGTCTGCTGCTGCGGCTGAGCCGGTTTTAAATCGACTTTCGGCCTGGCGGCCTGAGCCGGCTGCGGTGCCGCGGCGGGAGTTGCCGGGCGTACAGCTTTGTCACCCTTCTGGGTGGCAAAATGTTTTTCAAGAACTTCCAGCATTTCGTCGGGAAGGCCTGCGAGTGGGTTGGTCTTGCCCTCATAGCCAAGGGCGGCCAACAGATCTGCCATGTCTTTGTTGCTTAAATTATACTTTTTACTTGCTTCGTGTATGCGTATACCCATCCGTTACCTCCGCGCTGTCATTCATCGGTTTTCCTGTCAGAAACCATGTCTTCAACGTCTTTTTCAGTTTTGATATCGATTTTAATACCGGTCAGTTTTGAGGCGAGCTTAACGTTCTGCCCTTCCTTGCCGATGGCCAGCGACAGCTGACCTTGCGCAACGATTGCCAGGGCTGAACGGCGGTCTTCGGCGACCGTGACCGACTGCACCTTGGCCGGGCTGAGGGCGTTGATTACATAATCAACCGGGTTGTCGCTGTAACGCACGATATCGATCTTCTCGCCGTTAAGCTCGTCGACAACGCCCTTGATGCGGCTGCCCTTGATACCGACACATGAACCGACCGGGTCGATCTTCGAATCGGAAGTGGCGACCGAGATTTTGACTCTCAGGCCGGCTTCGCGCGACGAAGATTTTATTTCGACGATGCCATCGCCGATTTCAGGCACTGCCTGCCGGAAAAGCAGTTCGACAAACTTTGCAGAACTGCGGGAAAGTATGATCTGCGGACCCTTCGGGGTCGGCTTTACTTCCTGAATATAACATTTGATGCGGTCGTTGGTGCGGAAAACTTCGCCCGGGATCTGTTCTTTCGGCGGCAGAACCGCTTCGGCCTTGGCGAATTCGACGTAAACATGTCCTTTTTCGACACGCTGAACCTTGCCGGTAAGAATTTGACCGACCTTGTTGTGGTATTCTTCGTAAATGATGCCGCGCTCGGCTTCTTTAAGCTTCTGACTGACGACCTGACGGGCGGTCTGGGCGGCGATGCGGCCGAATGACGGCGGCGTCACATCTTCTTCGACGGTGTCGCCCGGCTGGGCGTCAGGGTCGATTTCGCGGGCTTCTTCGAGGGTATACTGGCGGTCGGGCTCTTCGAGATCATCGCTGTCGACGACGAGTCGCCGCGAGATAACCTTGAAATCGCCGGTCTTCTGATCGAGAGTCACTTTCACGTCTTCCTCAGAATCGAAATTCTTGCGGTAGGCCACGACCAGTGCTTCTTCGATCGCATGTACCAGAACCTCCATCGGCAGGTTCTTTTCGCCAATAACTTCTTTTAATGCATCTATCAGATTAAATTTTGTCACTTTAATAACCTCCCCCGTCATCCACGCTGTAATTTTGCCGGAAACTCGAACACTGCCTGGGCTTCTTTGACCAATTTCAACGGGAACTCACGGAGCCCTTTTTCGGAACGAACAACAATCTTTTCGGGTGAAAATTCTGTCAGTCGTGCCCTGAAAACCTCTTTCTGACCCTTTTCCTCGTCGTAGAGCGTCCATTTCACAAGTTTACCGACATGCCGCTCGTAATCGACAAGGCGCTTGAACACTCGCTCGACCCCCGGCGACGAAACCTCAAGAGTAAAGGCCCGGTGAATCAGGTCGGTTTCGTCTAGGTAATCGCTCAGAGCCCGTGAAACCTTCTCACAGTCTTCGACCGTAACCCCTTCCGGGGTGTCGATCATGACTTCGAGAACCATGCGCCGGTTGACCTGCTTGAAAGTCACGTCATAGACCTCATAGGAAAAAGACGATTCAACGAAACGCCGAACTTCAGTTGTAATGTGTTCAACTGACTCAGTCATGCCATTCTTTCTCCTGTGATATAGAAAAACAACAAACACCGCATCTGCTGCGGCTTTGCTGCGTTCCTTTCAGTCTAAGCTTTTGAAGGTCGAGCGCAAATTCTAACACGTTCACCCAATTAAATCAAGCACAGCAACTCCCGCAAAAATTACCGGTCTGCCCCGCTGCGTAAATTTTCTTCCAGGGCAGGAGAACTGTGATAGAATACATTTCCTAGTTTTTCTGAGAGGTTGTCAGATGTACCCTTTTTTACGCAGAATTATAGGCAAAAGTGCCTTAATAGTATTCTTGACTAAATCTGTCCCGTTTGAGATATTGCGAGGCGAGAAGACGGGATTGCTTTTTCGGAAGCTTGTGAGCGAAGCGAATCGCTGGAGAAAAAGCAACCCGGCTGATAGGCCGAAGCTTCACAATAAAGCCAGAAGTCTGCGATTTTTTATTGCTGTTTTGGCGCTGCTGGTTTGTCTGGGCGGTTGCTCGGATAGCCAGGTGCAGATCGATAAAAAGGCTGAAGAACAGCCGGTGCGTGGTGGTGTCTACCGCCGCGCCTTTGCTGATTCGTATATTGTGCTTGACCCGGCCATGATCAAGGACTCGAACTCACACGAAGTCTGCCGCCAGCTGTATGACGGTCTCGTCGAATTCGATAACGACGCCAGGGTCGTGCCGGCACTGGCCAGCACCTGGAAAATCAGTGATGACAAGCTTACTTATACCTTCACCCTGCGCGACGACGTGTCTTTTCACGGCCAGGCCGGCGGTAAACCGACCCGTAACGGCGGCCGCAAAGTCGTTGCCGACGATGTGGTTTTTTCATTCAGACACCTGCTGAAACCTCGTGAAGATTCACAGGCGTCGTTTTTCTGGGTCATCAAGGGCGCGCGTGCCTTTACTGAAGGTAAAGCGGCTGATATCGAAGGTCTGCGCGCCATTGGCAGCCATACCGTCGAATTCGTTCTCGAAAAACCATTCGCGCCGTTCGTTTCATTACTGGCAATGATCAATGCCGGTGTCATACCGCATGAAGATTCCGAAACCGGCCTTGCCAGTCTGCCGGTCGGTACCGGGCCGTTCCGCTGGGTCGAAAAAGCCTCAGATACGATCATTCTCGAAGCCAATCCTGATTATTTCAGGGGCCGCCCCTGGCTCGACCGCCTTGAATTTCCGGTGATCACCGATGAAGAAACGCGCTTCGCCGAATTCATGGCCGGCCGTCTCAGCCATGTCGATGTTCCCGATTCGAAATATCGCAGCATCAGACAGGACGCGAAGCTGGCCGCCAATCTGCTCGAATCGAATCTGTGGGGAGTCAATTACCTTGGCATGACCATGGCGAAGCCGCCTTTCAATAACCAGCTGGTGCGCAAAGCCTTCAACTACGCGATTGACCGTGATACCATCGTCAAGCTGGTGCTCAATGACCGCGCGACGCCAGCCAATGGCGTTCTGCCTCCGGGCTTTCCGGGCCATGACGAAGCGCTTGCCGGTTATGTCTACGATCTGGCAAAGGCGCGCGCCCTGCTCGCCGCCGCCGGTTACCCCGATGGCAAGGGCTTTCCTGATATCGAACTGCAGTATAACCGCGACCCGATTCACGCACGCACGGCCGAATTCGTGCTTGCCAATCTGCGCGATATCGGTATCAGCTGCACAGTTAAAGAAGTCGACTTCGGCGAGCACCTCAGCAGTATCGAAAAAGGTGCGGCGCCTTTTTTCCGCATGGGCTGGACCGTCGATTATCCTGACCCCGACAGTTTTCTCTACACGCTTTTCCATTCATCGAACATCGGCGTCGGTTATAACTTTTCCGGCTTCAAAAATGCCGAAGTCGATGCTCTGCTCGATAAAGCAAGATTTGAAACCGAAATGAGCCGCCGCGTCGAACTGTATCGCCAGGCCGAAAAGCTGATTGTCGAAGAGGCCCCGTGGGTTTTCATGTATTTCTACACGGTACATGTGCTTTATCAGCCTCAGGTAAAAGGCCTGACCCTGAGCGCCATGGGCGAATCACTGCTGCAGTATCGTCACATCTGGTTCAAAGCAGCTTCGGAATCAGATAAAACGCCAGGAAATAGATGATGACCACGAGAATGGTCAGCAGATTGAGATACTTGTCGATGTAAACCTTGACCGTTGGCCCGAACTTTTTGAAAAGTATGCCGACCAGAAAAAACCTGGAGGCCCTGCCCACCACGGAAGCACCAAGAAATGGCAGCAGTGAAATTTTTGACACCCCGGCGGTTACCGTAAATACCTTGTAGGGAATCGGCGTAAATGCTGCGGTAAAAATTATAGCCACTGAATTCTGTTCATAAGCCTGGCAGATCTGAGCGAACAGCTCTCTGGAAAAACCTGGAACATAGATGAAAAAGTATTCCCCCACAGCCTGCCAGAATGCGTAACCGATCAGGTAGCCGAACATACCGCCAACAACAGAACCGGCAGTGCTGACGGTGGCGAACCATAGAGATAGCTGCGGTTTTGCCAGAGCCAGTGCTATCAACAGAACATCGGGCGGGATCGGAAAAAAGCTCGATTCGGTGAATGCCAGAACGAACAGTGCTGGAACAGCATAGGGGCTGTCTGCCCATGATAAAACCCAGTCATAAAGGCTTTTGATGAGTCTGGTCAAGGTGGCTTGTCCTTTGGCTGAGAAAGATATAAGCTGAAGAGCTGATGATAACCCAAACCTGAAGGTTGCGCAATCATGGAAAAGAAGACCTGGTATGCTGAACTTCTCAAGCATGCCGCTTTGCTCGGTCTGTTTGTTCTGTTGCCATTGCTGGTAGCCGGCGGGCTTGGCTACCACACCCTCTGGCTCGAAAGAGAGAGCCGCCTGCAGCAGACCTCGGCTCAGCTCGAAACCTCTCTCTCGCAGGTGCGTTGTGAAGCCGAAACCGAGGTTTTTCTCAAGAAGCTCGGGCGCGGTATCTGGCATCTCGTTGGTCGCTCAGGCTTTACCGCTGCAGGAATTGCCGAAATACACCGTTCGCTGTCTGCTTTTGTGCCTGTCGATTTTGACCTTTATGTCTTTGATAAGCGCGGGCAACTGGCAACTCCGACACAGGTTCCGCTGCGTTCAAGGTTTCTTGGCGCGCGGCTCTGGGAAATGATCGGCCGTGACCCGATCGAGCAGAGCGAAAAATTTCAGAAACTGCGCCGACAACTGAAGACATTTCTGGGCAATGAGTTTCGTATGGCCCATTTCCTTGACGGCCGCGACAGCGTGACTCAGATCGTGACCCGCCAGAAACCCGGTCTCATCTACTGGGTAAATGACTCTGCGCAACCGGAGCGCGGTATGATGCTGATCTTCTGGACCCTGCCGGAGCTTAATTTCAGACTGCAGCATGTAATGAGTAAAATGCGCCGTCGTTTTTCGCACGGGCTGATCGTTTCTGAGTCGGGCGAGCTTTTGCAGGAAGCGGGCAGTCTGTCTGAAGCGCGTCAGTTCGGCGAGGTCGCCAGCCGTATCGTCGTTCTCGGCCAGAAAAACTATCTTGGTGACGAGGGGCTTATCTGGGGTGGCCGGCAAATCGACGATCTCTGGGTAGTTGCCTGCCTGCCGGCCGGCATCGAGATTTTTCAGAAGCTGCAGAACTACCTGTTCACCATTCTGTTTATTGCCGGCATTCTCGCATTGCTTGCCTACCACCGCCACGCTTTCGACAACCGGCTGTTTCTGCCAATCAGGCTTAAACTGCTTGCGCTGTTTCTGGTGGCTGTCATCAGCCCGGTCATGGGTTTCGCTTATCTTGGCTACCGCTATCTCTCTGACCGCGAGGCGACGCTTCTGGCCACGGTTACCAGCACCAGTCGCCGCAACATGGTCGGGTTCGACGAGACTTTTCGCAAGGCCGGCGAGGCATTTATCGATGAATTCAGGGAAATGGGCCGCCTGGCCGGGCAACGCCATCAGCCGGCTTTTCGCAGCCAGCTCGAGCCAGGCATCAGGAGCAATGACCTGATTATTTATGAACTGCGCAACGCCAGCAGTGCTGAGCTGCTGTTTTCGCTGCAGAATGAGCTGGTCTCCGAAGGTATGCGCGAGGTTTCTGACGCTTTCGCACGCTTCTGTCTCGATGCCAGGTTCGGGTCGAATCTGACGGACACCGTCGATCCGCTTCTCGAAACCGCGGTTCGCAGCCCTGAAGCCGGTTTCTTCTTTCTTTTCAACCGGCCTGACGAGGTGCATCGCATGTTTTTTGGCCCGGTGCCGATGTTCATATACTGGAATGTCGATCTGCAGCAGAAAAATGGCCCGGGCATCTTTATCTATATTCTGCAGTCAGCCTCCAGACTTGTTAAACGCCTGCTGCAGACCAGACTGCATGAAGCACTGCACACCGGCAGTCTGCAGCCATACACGCTTGTCGCTCTTGAAAACCGCAGCGGCACATGGTTGCCAGATAAAGTGCGCGAAAACAGGCCGCTTCGTCATTTTGCCGACCGGTTGCTGTTCAGTGACAAGCCGGAAGAAGTGCGACTGGTGATCGGTGATGAAGAATATCTGATTCTCGGACAGCGCAGTATTTTCGCGCCCGGCTATAGTCTGTTTTCATTCTATCCCTACAGATTGATAACCGAAGAAATCAGCAGGCTGCGCCGGCAGATAGTTTCGGCAATCGTTGTTTTTATATTGCTGGCATTCATGGCTGCCTGGCTGCTGTCTGACATCTTTCTGCAGCCGGTTACCCGCCTGGGTGACGGGGTTGCGGCCATCAAATCGCGTAATACCGATTTTCGTATCGTGCCGGTGCAGCACGATGAATTTGGCGATCTGGCCATCAGTTTCAACCACATGATCGCCGATCTGAAAGAGATGAAACTGGCACAGGATGTTCAGGAATCACTGCTGCCGGCTGCCCCGCCGCAGCTTGCGGGCTATCGTCTTGCCTTTGCCAATCGTATGGCTTCGGCTGTCGGTGGTGATTATTTCGACGTTCTCGTTCCTGATCACAATACCGCCTGGGTGATTATCGGCGACGTCACCGGTCATGGCGTCAGTTCGGCGCTGGTCATGGCCATGGCCAAGGCAATCGTTTATCAGGTGGTGCGTGAAAAACGCGACCTCATCAGTCTCTTTGCCGATCTTAATCGGGCCATTCACGCATATTTCAGCAAGCCGCCGGTGCGTAAGATGATCACTTTTTTCGCGGCAACCATCGATCTGACCACCGGAAAAGGGCAGTTTGCCAATGCCGGTCACAATTTTCCGGTGCTGGTCAGGCCTGATGGCGACTGCATCGACCTGGAATCAGTTCATCTGCCGATCGGAGCTTTGAAGAATATCCGCCGCATGGTTCCCTGTGATTTTATCATGCAGCCGGGCGACACGCTGGTATTTTACACCGATGGCCTGATCGAGGTTGCCAGCCCTGCCGGTGAGCAGTATGGTTACCAGCGTTTCAAAAAAATGCTCACAGCCAGGGCCGGGCTGGAGTCTGAAAAACTGGCAGATGATCTGCTGGCGTCTTATGATGCCTGGCTTTCCGGGGGTGAGCCGGATGACGATGTCACTCTGGTGATTCTGCAGAGGCAGGCAGACGCCTGACGAGAACGAAAGTCAGGTCATCGTCGAGCTCATGTCGCTGATAATGGCTGAAAAAGTCTTCGAGCAGCCGGTTGCGAACCGCTTCTATGCCTTCAGAGAGCTTCGCGGCAATAACCTTTTCGACTCTTTCAATCCCAAATTCCTGACCTGATGGGTCGGTGCCTTCGGTAATGCCGTCGGTGTAGAGCATCAACATCTCGCCTGGCGCGATTTCGTTCTCGACAACCTCGTAAATACTGCGTTTGAGCGACACTCCCAGCGGCAGGGCAGCATGCTCGATCTGCCGTATTCTACCGTCCGGGCTGCACAGCAGCGGAAACGGGTGCCCGGCATTGGCTGTATAAAATCGGCCGGTTCGGCCATCGAGAATCATGGCGCAGAAAGTCATCAGCTTGCGCCGCTGCAGCAGCTCAAAAATCATGTTGCTCAGACTCTGCAGAATGGTTTTGAGATCGGTGTCGTGCAGGGCAAATCTGAAAACGGCGGCTTTAACCATGGCGGTCAGGATCGATGAGCTCACCCCATGGCCGGTGACATCCCCAAGAACGATCAGATATCGCTGGTCGGGAAGTTCGAACATGTCAGCATAATCGCCGCCGACGTCGGCAGCCATACGATTGTAGATCAGGCTCTCAAAACCCTTTATCGTCGGGCATTCTGCTGAAATGAGACATTGCTGTACCGCCCCGGCGAGCAACATTTCTTTGATTTCGACCATCATCTGATTGAATGTCTCCCCAAGTTCGCCAAGCTCATCCTGGTTCTCGATCATCAGCCTGAAATCGGTATCGCGACGGCGCAGGGCCTGCAGGCCGAGGTCAATCTCGGCAATTGGCTGCAGAAAAGTTTTTGACAGAAGCAGCCCGGTCAGAACCGCAATGATGAGAATGAAAGCCACGCCGAGATAAATCTGTGATCTGAGACTTTCAATGCTCGCATCGATTTCGGCGAGCGGGAAAAGACACGCCAGATAGAACCGGTAAAGCTTGACACCCGGCAGGCAGGTGGCAAGGTATTCGCCGCCCTGAAAGTTGATGGTGGCTTCTTCAACTCTGGCGCTGCGTATTGATAACTTGAAAAGATTCTGCAGCTTGTTTTCCTGTTGCGGGTCGATGCCAAACCAGAGTTTTTCGCCCGGCATGACCGCCGCCAGTTTTAGAGACGTGTTGCCGAGACTGTAGCGCTTTTTCAGAATCTCGCGCAGATACCTGACGATATTGCTCTGGGCGGTGGTGTTGCCGCCGATATATGCTACCGGGCTATCGGGGGCATCGTAATAGTTCCAGTACCAGTAGAGTCGTGAACCCTCGAAATCCATGGGCAGCAATCGCCCGGGCTGTTCGAAAAAGTTTGAAAAGCCGAGAATCGGGTTTTCAAGAAGATTGACCAGAACCAGATCTGACTGGCGCAGTTTGACTCCGGCCTGCTGCAGACGCTGCGGCATTACTTTTTCGAGACTGATGAGGGACATGGTGCGCCCCATGGCCTTGATCCGGTCGTTGGCTTCTCCGATCGAGCTTGAATACAGCTGGTTCTGCTGAATATCACGCATATCGAACCAGTTGAAAAAGTTTTCCTCCCCAGGCTTTGAGCCATTGTAAAGTCTGACCGCATTGTTCAGTTCTTCGTAGCCATTTTTAAGGCTTTTCTGCCAGCCGGTGTTACGATAAAAAGCCTCAAAAGCGGCATGAATCTGCCGTTCTTTTTTTACAAAGCCTGAATCGATTTCGAGCAGCAGATCGAGAATGCCTTTGCGGGCTTCGTTTTCGAGAACGGTTCGGCGGTCCTGCAGGCCGTTGTAGCCAAGCATGAAAAGGCCCAGAATCGGAAGATACACGGCAAACAGGAAAATGCCGACCAGCTTGATGCGAATCGACATCCAGACCGCTGTCTGCGAAAAGAATGAACGGTACAGATGCAGAAGTCCGAAGCCGGTCAGAAGCACGGCGGCGAAAATTGTCGCCAGGCGCAGCAGTAAAAACAGTGAGGGAGAGAATGGCTGCCCGATCAGAAGAGGGGCTGCTCCGCTGGAAAACTGCTTCCATAGATAGTCAGCATGCAGAAAGGTGCTGTGCTTATCACTGTCGGCGCGGGCGAACAGCTCTTTGGCCGGGAATGCGGACTGCGCCTCCGACGGATTGTCTGAGTCCGGGCGCAGCAATACTGGAGTTTCGGGCGAATTCAGCCGGCTGACTGTTTCTGAAAGAATGGTGCGCGAGTCTGAAGAAAGTTCGACAAAGGCAATAATCCCGAATTTGCCGCTTTCCGGCCGCCGGTGGTAGAAAAGCCCGGTTATTCCGAAATTGTCGGTTGGCAGACAGCGGTCGTTTTCTTTTTCAGCAGTGATGATCCGGAATTCCTTGCCGAGAATGTGGGCAATTTCAGGCCGGCGACCCAGGCGGTTGACGCCGGGCTCGTTATGCAGGGCTTTCCAGAGATATTGCATCGGTGCCAGCGACTTTTCAGGAGCAAGGCCCATATTAACGAGTTCGCCGGCACTGTCGAAAACGAACAGTTGAAAATCCTGACCGACGCTGGCAACCGTCTGCTGATAGCAGTTCTTTACAAACTTCTGCAGGCTGTCTGCCTGCTCTGTAGCGGCATTCTGCTTGAACTGCCTGAGCCGGGGCAGCAGCTCTTCGGCCATTTTTTTGAACCGCGGTGTAAAAAAAGCGCCCGCATCGAGGTTGGCAAAAAGGTCGCGGGCCCGGGCCTCGATCTGAGAGGTGGCGTGGCGGTGTGTCACCTCTTTCTGCCCGTCGATTATATGCAGAATCAGAAGCAGAGAGCAGAATACCGGTATGATAACCAGCAGAGAACCGGCAAACACAAAGCGCACGAGATCTGGTCTGTGTTTTTTCACGCTGTTCTCCAGGTTCGGGTCAATAAAAAAAGCCGGGCCACGGCATGTTTTGTTTCAGGCTGTGGCCACGGCTTCGTTATTATCGATTACTTTTTCGAAGCGGTTTTTTTCTTTTCCTCGGTGGCTGTTTTGGTTTCAGCTGCCGGGGCGTCACTGATCATGCCCAGTGATCTTTTTACCTTGAGCACGACTTCGGCGAAGATATCGGGGTTTTCGCGCAGGAAAAGCTTGGCATTTTCGCGGCCCTGGCCGATGCGGGTGTCACCGTAAGAATACCAGGCGCCTGATTTCTGAATGATGTTGGCATTTTCTGCAATTTCAAGCACTTCGCCTTCGGTTGAGATGCCCTGGCCGAACATCATGTCGAATTTGGCTTTCTTGAACGGCGGAGCTACCTTGTTTTTAACGACCTTCACTTCGGTAGTATAGCCGGTTGGTTCATCGCCTTCCTTGATCTGCTCTTTGCGTCTGATGTCGAGGCGCACTGAAGAGAAGAACTTGAGGGCGCGGCCGCCGGGGGTGGTTTCGGGGTTGCCGAACATGACGCCGATTTTTTCGCGGATCTGGTTGATGAAGATGCAGACGCAGCGTGATTTGCTGACCACCGGGGTCAGTTTGCGCATTGCCTGTGACATCAGGCGGGCCTGCATGCCGACTGTTGCATCGCCCATGTCACCGTCGATTTCGGCCTTGCTGGTAAGAGCGGCAACCGAGTCAACGATGATGATGTCGATGGCATTGCTTCTGACAAGCATTTCGGTGATTTCGAGCGCTTCTTCACCGCTGCTGGGCTGTGCAATAAGCAGGTTTTCGGTGTCGACGCCGAGCTTTTTGGCATAGTTGGGGTCGAGAGCGTGTTCGACGTCGATGAAAGCGGCGGTACCGCCAGCCTTCTGTGCCTGAGCGACCGAATGCAGGGCGACTGTCGTTTTACCGGAAGATTCGGGCCCGAAGATTTCGACGATACGACCGCGGGGCATGCCGCCAACGCCGAGGGCATAGTCGAGCGACAACGAGCCGGTCGGAATCGATTCGACCTGCAGGTGTCTCGAACTGCCAAGCCGCATGACTGCGCCTTTGCCAAACTGCTTCTCGATGCCCGAGATTGCAGTTTCGAGTGATTTCATGCGGTCAGTCGTGTTTATAATCTGTTTGGTTTCAGCCACTTTTGAAGTGCCTCCTGATTTTGTATGTCTCAGAATAACATAATGCCGCCGACTAAAGCAAAAAACTGCCCCCCGGCAGACGCTCTTCAACAGCGGAGCTTGACAAAGTCCGCAAAAAAGTCGAAGATGCTGTCGCAAAACAGACTGAAGGCAGGGGGAAGCTGATGCTGACTGAACGACTGGCGAAATCTGCCGGGAAACCGGTGAAAATTCTCGGTATGATGAGCGGAACCAGCGGTGACGGTATCGACGGTTGCCTTGTCGAATTCACTCCCGCCGGCGAAGCCAGCCTTCTCTGGTTGAAAAGCTTTGATTATTCGGCGGCGCAGTTCGCCCGTATTCAGAAACTGATGCGCGAAAGCGATGCGGTGAGCATCACTGTGGGCGCCTCATATATTGCCGAACTGCACGCGCTGGCCTGCCGGCAGTTCTTTGCCGGCGAAGCCCGGTTGCCGGACTATATTGCGGTGCATGGCCAGACGGTCTGGCACCAGCCGATCCCCATAATCTGGGAAGAATTACCGCTGACCGGCACTCTGCAACTGATGGATGGGGCGCTTCTCGCCGCCAGAACCGCTTTGCCGGTAATCTGCAACTTTCGCGCCGCCGATATGGCGGCCGGTGGCCAGGGTGCCCCATTGGTGCCGTTTGCCGACCTGTTTCTTTTTGGCCGGCATGCCACACGCGATCGTGTAATTGTCAACATAGGCGGTATGGCGAACCTGACCGCCATCAACAGTGCAGCAGAGTGCCCGGAAGTCGTCTGCGCCTTTGACACCGGCCCTGGCAACGTTCTGATGGATCTTTATATGCAGCGTTCCGGTCTTGGCCGTTTCGATGCCGACGGCCGGCTTGCCGCGACCGGTAAAACGCTGCGGCCGCTGCTCGCTGAATTTCTCGCCGACCCGTATTTCAAACTGCCGCCGCCGAAATCGACCGGCCGCGAATATTTCAATCAGCGACGCCTCGATCTTCTGCTCGAACAGGCAGGCTCAGCCACTGCCGCCGATCTGATGTCAACACTGCTCGACATTACCGTCGAATCGATCGCCGCGGCGATTCGCCAGCCGGCTTACCCGCTTTCGCTGCCGGCAGAAGTTCTGGTTGCCGGGGGCGGTGCCAGGAATTCTGAACTGATGCGCCGTCTTGCCTTAAGTCTGAGTGGGGTTGCAGAAGTGACGACCACTGAACAGCTGGGGGTGCCGGTTATGGCGCGTGAGGCGATGGCATTCGCAATTCTTGGCTATGCCTTTCTGCAGGGGCGCCCGGCGAATGTGCCCAAAGCTACCGGTGCGGCGCGCCCGGCGATTCTTGGTGAGTTTCACCCGGTGCCGTTTATCTGGTGAAGTCGATCTGAATGATCCGGTAATCGATACCGACGTTGTCGGCCAGGCTGATATCGTCGGGAACCTTGATCAGCAGGTTTTTTTCTTCTTTGCCGAGAATGCGGGTGTGTGGCAGTAATGGCGCAAGAAAGCTTTTTTCGCCGGTGGCCTGCTTGATGACAAATTTTATCCAGACCTGACCGATTTCGAGGTTAGTCAGATTCTGGGCATAGACTTTCAATTCTTTGATGCCAAGCTGCGGGTCTATTTCAAGTTTGATGATCTTGCCAACCGCGTTGTCGAGAATTTCGTTCCAGGTCTTCTTGTGCGGTGAATCGACCGGAAAACGGTTGAGATACTGTTTGTGCAGGTCAATCAATTCGGGGTAGAATTCACGGTTCTGCATGACAATTGCAACCGGAATCAGCCATTCAGGCGACCGGGTGCGGAAAAATTCTGCCAGTGCGCCGCTGATCGCATCGTTTTCGCGCTCAGGAATCGGTGCCAGGCTGGTAAGGGCTGGCAGGCTGACCTGGGTCACGGCATCAGGCGGCAACGGCAGTTCATGCTGCCCGGGCGGTTTGATTTTCATCGCCAGATTGACCCATTCGCGCAGAGTTACCGGCTGTACCGGGTCAGCCATGAGAAATTCGAAATAACCCGGGTGATTGGTTCTGAAACCGCGGCCGATATAGCCTTTCTGCCCAGGCGTCGGGAAGATATAGCCGCGGTGATGGGCATCCCATCTGGCTTCAAAAATACGTGAAGTCAGACCTTCGCTCGCATAAAACTGCGCCTTGAACATCAATCTGATCGGGTGCCAGCTGGCATTGAGAATCAGGGGCAGAAAGCGGCTCATCTCTGTCGGCATGAACCAGCGGGCGATGCCGTTGGTTGTATAGGTCATGTTTCTGGAGCCGGGTTCGGCGAGAATATAGATGTGTCTGGCCTGTGGGCGCGGGTCGGCCCTGAATTCCGCACCATAATCGTTGATGCGGGCGGGAGTATATTTTTCCGGAATCTTGAATTCAAAGCCGTGAATTCTGACCTTGTAGGTGTTGCCGACTTCTCCGGTGCTGACCAGATTTATTTCTTCCGGGGCGTTGAGAAAAAATTCCGCCGGAATTTTCAGACTTTTCACATAATGGTCGCGGGCCAGTATTGGTAAGACGATACCGAAAAAGAACGGAAAAAACGAAACGACTGCTGCAATGATAATTTTCTGCAGCGGGGTAAAGGTGGTTTCTTCCTCAGGCTTCCATGCCTTTTTGCTCTTCTTTTCCGCTGGTTTCTGTTCCGTCATATCCCGTCGGTTTCTTCCGGTTTTTCTTCCATGTCTTCGAGCAGGACATCGACATTCTCGATAATCGGGCTGTCAGGAAACTTTTCCTTGATTTCCTGGTAGACTTTCATTGCTTCTTCGACGCGGTTCAGAGCTGTCAAAACTTCGCCCTGCGTGAAGAGAAAGCGGTCCTGCAGCTTGCCGCCGGCTTTGGCGACCGGGTGATTCTGCAACAGTTCGAGGGCGGCTTCCCAGCGGTCGCAGTTGATGTTACTGAGCACGTCAACGTAGAATGAGAGCGCATCGAGATTGTCGAGATTGTCAGAGATCAGCTCGATTTCGCGCTGGGCAGTCTCTGTCAGCGGGTTGTCACTGAATTCAACGACGATGCGCTGATAAAGTTCGAGGGCGCTCTTGAAATCCTTGGTGAATTTTCTTGCTTCGGCAAGATTGAACAGCACGTCGACATAAGCTCTGGTGTCGATTTCGCCGGTTGCCGAAGAAATCGCTTGGTTGTAATAGTCGAGAGCTTCGAGATACTGGCCGTTATGCAGAGCGTAAGCGCCCTTGTTCATCAGAATGTTGAAGTGGTCACCATCGCTGAACCCCTGTTGCACCAGAGTCAGCTGCCCTTTCTGCAATCGGTATAGTTCAAGCCGGTAAAGGTCGGGGGGGCCATAATCGTGGTAGCCGATCAGATTGCGGGCGCACAGTGCCGGGCTGCCCTCGTGGGTCGAAAAAAACAGTTCCCGGCAGATTATCGGGTTGCCATCGACATCGGGGGCCGGAAAAATGCGGCGGAAAGCATTGAGATCGGTATAGATGAAGGGCATCACGTCGATGCCGTCAGGGTGTCTGAGAATTGCGATGATCTCGGTCTGCCCGTCGCCGTCGAGGTCGCTTTTTAAAAGATCGGCAGGCAGCAGCCCTTCGAAAGAATCGATGACCTGTCTGGCGCCGCCGGCTTTCTGCAGCAGCAGCCGCGTGGTTTCAACCTCGTCGGTCAGGCCTTCTTCAAGAATCACTTCGCCAACACCTTCGAGACTGAAGCTGAAAGTTCTGCTTTCTGAGGCAACCGGCTGGCTGTTCGCCGGTATCAGCGACAGAAACAGCAGCGACAGGGCGACGCAGAACAGCTTCATTTTCATCAGGCGTTTGTCTCCTGGCTGGCGTAGAACCGCTCAACCTGCATTTTCATTTTCTCGATCGCCTCGGCGGCGAGTTCTTCGATAGCAATCGCCCGACTGCAGCCAGAAGCGGGAACATGCCCGCCGCCACCCATCGAGACTGCCACGTCTTTAACGTTGATGCCGCCGCGCGCTCTGAATTCGCAGAATGACATGCCGTCATCACGTTCAAAAATCACCACGCTCGCAAAAGTGTCGCCCATGCTCAACAGCAGATTGAAGACGCCACTGCCGTAGACGTTACCGAAAGCGGCACCGATTTTCTTCAGGTCTGACTGTTTGACGACCAGCGTTGCGAGACGGCGATTGCATTCGAGTCTGAAGTTGCTCAGCCCGAAGCCCTGCACCCGCAGATCGGCTTCGCTGCGCCCTGAGTTCAGAGTGTTGAGGATCGGTGACGTATCGAGGCCGGTTTTGAGCAGCCTGGCGGCCGCCAGGTGTGCGGTATGCCGCAGCCCTTCGTTCTGGAAAAAGCGTGAGTCGGTTACCAGCCCGAGCATCAGGCTGAGAGCGACATCGGCATCGATCGGCAGCCCGGCCTGTTCAAGAATGGCGGCGATGATTTCGCAGGCGGCCGAAGCACCGGTGTCGACGTAGTTCAGGTCGCCGAACATGGTGTTCGAGGCATGATGATCGATATTGATCAGGCAGGTTTTTTTCGGGTCACGGTTGAAGGTGAAGCCGGTGCGGTCAGCATCACCGGAGTCGAGAATCATTATCAGATCATGATCTGAATTGATCTGCGGCTCGCGCAGCAGTCTGACTTCGGGCCAGACAAAGGCAAATTTTTCGGGCACGCCATCGAGCAGGGCGGCTTCGACGTGCTTGCCTGCCTTCTGCAGCGATTTGATCAAGCCCGAAACTGAGCCGGTGGCATCGCCGTCGGGGCGCAGGTGTGCCGCGACCAGAATTTTTTCGGCGCTTCTTATTCGACCGATGATTGCATTGGCATCATTGAGCAGTTCAGCGGGTAGCATGTTTCAATATTGCATCGACATCGGCTGCCATCTGATTGCAGTAAAGTTCAGCCGGGCCCATGTCGATGGTCGCCCTTTCAAGATGATCGGCCATCAGGTCGCGGATTTCAAACCAGACACTGAGGCGGGGTTCAAAGTGACAATAATCGAGCTGCACGAAAGGCGCCCTGAGGTTGGCATCTTCGACCAGCGCTTTTTTTACGATTTCACTCTCTACCGAAGATTTGCGCACCGGCAGATAAGTGGTTCTGACGGCCCACTCGGCACCAACGTTGGTCGAAGTGAACCATTTTACGAAGTCCCAGGCACCGGCAACCTTCTTCGGGTCGCCATTGTTGAAGATGTTGATATTGCTGCCGGAAAGAATGACGCCGTGGTTGATGACGCCGGCACTGGCCGACGCCTGGGTTGATTCGGCGGCGCTGAGAACCTGACCGGGCAGCGGGGCAATGCCGTAGTCGAAAGCCTTGATATCAGCTTCCATGAAGACTTTACTGACGATACTGCTTTCGATCATGCCAACCTTGCCGGCGATGAAGTCGTTCTGATGGTCGAAAGCCTGACCCTCGCGGGCAATACCTTCGCGCAGCATATCCTGCAGAAATTTCAGGGCTTTAACGGCCGGTGGCTCAGCAAACCCTGATTTCATGACGCCATCTGGTCCGTCGTAGACGATGCGGCCGCCATATTGAATGATGCGGTTGAGAAACGACCAGACATTGGCCTTGCTGCAGCCGTAACCGTAAACCGAGCGGTCGGCGCCGGGCGTTTCCTGATGATATTTCGTGATTTTGCGGCAGTATTCGACCATCTCGTCGAGGGTTTCAGGCCCGCGATTCGGGTCGAGCCCGACTTTGGCGAACATGGTCTTGTTGTAATAAAGCACCGGAACACTCTTGTTGAACGGAAACGAATAGAGTTTGCCGTCGAAAGTGTTGTTTTCGAGCAGCACCGGAATGATGTCGCCCTTGATGTCTTCTGTTTCCGAAGCGATCAGATCATCGAGACAGACGATCTTGCCGTGTTTGATGAATTTTTTCGTCAGCGTCTCGTAGTTCTGAGAAATATCTGGGGCTTCATTGGCGACAAGGGAAGCGAGCACCTTCTTGGCGAGGGTGTCGTAGCTGCCCATGTTGACGCTTTTTACGTAGTAGGTGTTCTGGCTCTTGTTGTAACGGTCGACCAGATCGTTCATGACGATACCGAGCGGCCCGCCCATGGCGTGCCAGAAGACGACCTCAACTTTGCCGCCGCCGATGGCAGTGTCGGCCGGGCTGGCATTCTGCGCGTCGTCCTTGATGATCAGGCCGATTACGAGGATCCAGCAGATGAATGTGGCAATAAGAAAGTTTCGCATCGCTTACTCCTTCATACCGGTCGTGGCCTGAGATTCGACGAACTGTTTCTGGGCCAGGAAATAACCGATGACCAGCGGCAGAATGGTCATCGTCGAAGCCGCCATCAGCGGGCCCCATCTGGTGCCTGCTTCAGACGAGAAGTAGCTGAGACCGACCTGGATAACGCGCAGGCTGGTGTCGTTGGTGACGATAAGGGGCCAGACGAAGCTGTTCCAGTTGGCAAGAAACGAGAAAATGCCGAGCGTGACCATCGAAGGAATGCTCAGAGGCAGAACCACCTTGTAATAGAACTGGAATCTGGTGCAGCCATCAATCGTGGCCGCTTCGAACAGGTCTTTGGGCAGCTGCAGAAAGAACTGACGCAGGAAAAAGACTGAATAGGCCGAGGCGAGCCACGGAACTATGAGGGCCATGTAAGTGTTTACCCAGCCCAGTTTGGAGAGAAAGATATAGTTCGGAATCAGCAGGGCCTGCTGCGGCAGCATCATCGTGCCCAGCATCATCATGAACAGCGTATTCTTGAACGGAAAGTTGAAGAACGCAAAGGCGTAGGCCGCCAGCGATGCAAAGAACAGCGAAACCGTGGTGACGGTAAGGGTTACGAAGATAGTGTTGAGAAAGAAACGGTAAAAGGGCTGGGCTTTGAGCGCGAAAAGATAGTTGTCGAACCAGTGAAACGGTGCCTGGATCTTCTTGTTGCGCTCGGCCTGCGGTTTAGCCTGTTCGGCTTCCCAGGCTTTCGCCTCTTCTTTTTTGCGCTCGATGCGGGCCGTCTCTTCTTCGCCATTCAAAAATGACGGTCTGGCGAGATCGGGCAGCAGCACGATGCTTTTGCTGGTAGTGAGTATTTCATCCTGGCTTTTAAAAGAAGTCGCGATCATCCAGATGAAGGGGAACAGCATGAAGATCGAGCCGATGATCAGCAGAACATGAACTGGAACGTATTCAGGGTGTTTGAATTTAAACATGATTCAGCTTTTCCTCGTCATGAATAATGCACTTTCTTTTCAAGATACAGCTTGTTGAAAAGAGTGCAGGCAAAGATGATCATGAACAGAACGAAGGCGGCCGCCAGGGCGTAGCCGAATTCGAACTGTTCGAAAGCTTTGCGGTAGAGGTAATAGACAACGACCATGGTGCTCTTGAGCGGGCCACCACGAGGTGTCATCATGTAGACCTGGCTGAAAACCTGAAACGAACCGATCGTCGAAATGGTGAAAATGAAGAACGTCGTGGGCGAAAGCAGCGGCCAGGTGATGTGGCGGAACTGCTGCCAGCGGCTGGCGCCATCGATGCGCGCCGCTTCGTAAAGATGTCTGGGGATGTTCTGCAGGCCGGCGAGAAAGATAATGACGTTATGGCCGAGACCTTTCCAGACGCTCATAAAAATGATCGCCGGCATCGCCCAGGTTGGGTCCTGGAGCCAGGCGCGCGGGTCGATGCTGAAGATGGCGAGAATTTTGTTCAACAGGCCGAAGTCGGGGTGGTAGATGAAGTTCCAGACGATGGCCACGGCGTTGATCGAGGTAATTACCGGAATGAAGTAGATGGTGCGGTAAAGACCGATTGCCGAGATCGGATTATTGAGCAGCATGGCGATTATCAGCGAAAAAAAGATCGAGAGAGGCACGCTGACTGCAGCATAGTAAACTGTATTCCAGAGGGATTTGTAGAACATCGGGTCATCGAACAGACGTGAGTAGTTTCCGACACCGACATATTCGGGCTGACCAATCAAATCCCATTCGTAAAAGCTGACTGCCAGCGAATAAAAAATGGGAAGCACATGAAAGGCTACCAGAATGACCACGGTGGGCATCAGGTAAAGATATGCTCCCCAGTCCTTTTTTCGTTTATTTGCCATTGCTATGTCCTGACTAAGAAATTTTGAAAGTGCAAAGCGGGCGCAGACATAATGCCGCGCCCGCTTTTTTGATTATCTGCGTGATCTGGTGGCCGGCTTTTTGCCTGCCAGCATCTTCATGAGATTGTCGTAGATTGCGGGAGTTTCGTGAGTGAACGGGGGCGGGCCGGGCTGTGCCATGTTGATGTCACTGTCTGGATACTGATAGTCAGTGAAGTTACAGCAGCCAATCAGAACGAGAGTGCCGTTGACGATCTTTTCAATGCCCATCAGAGGAATCGGAACATTGCGTGGATACATTACGGCAGGACTTCTCGGGTCGCCATCCTTATTGAAGGTGTCGTTGTCGCCGCTGACGAGAATGTCGACGCCGGCTTCTTCAGTCAGAGGTTTGTTGTTTCTGTCGATCAGTGAGCAGCTGCCCCAGGTGATTACGGTTTTGACGCCTTCAGTAACCGGGTGACCCTTCTTGAGAACGTGTGCGAGAACGCCCCAGGGTTTGTTGGTCTTGTTGGTCGGGTCATGTACCTGGTCATCATTGAAGCGCATTACGGCGCCAAGCTTGCCAAGCATGTAATTCATCGTGGCAGTGCCTCTGAGTTTCGATGAATCCCAGGAGCCGCCCATCACCAGATTGCCGCCGGCCATAAACCATTCAGCAATCGCGGTTGCTTCGGTTTCGATATATTTGAGACTCGGGTCGGGAATCATGACGATGCCGAAATTCTTCAGCATTTCGGGTCTGATCAGGTTGAGAGTGTAATAAACCTTCAGGCCGTTCTTGACCATGTGGCGCTCGAAGGTTTCCATTTTGTCGGAAGAGGCGTTGCCGTGGGCGGCGTCAACCAGAATGTTGATCGCTTTTTCTTCGGCTTTGGCTTCGTTGTAAAAGGAAACCTTGCGCGACGGAATGCGTTTATCGGGGGTTTTGCCGGTGACCCAGGCCATTGCGTTGTAAGCGATCTGCGGGTGCGAGAACATGAATGAATCGTAGCTGTCGTGCAGCTTGTTCTTGCCGCCGCTGCCGGTGCCGTCATCGAACGGTGAGCTGTCGCCGATGGCAAAAACGCGCCCGGCGCCGAATTCAGAGGCAACCATATACGGAGCTTTTGAAATGCGGCTGTCGATCAGACCAACGGCTTTGGCGCCGTCAGCTTCGATGATGTCGAAGGTCGAGCCGGCCCAGATGCCTACCGATTTGAAGCCGAACATTGCGGGGTGATCCTGATTGATTGGCCCGGCAACCGGTGCTTCATAAACCATGTCGCCCTTGAATTTGAAGCCGAATTTCGGGCAGAATTCATTGAGGGCGCGCACGGCATCCCAGCCGTCGCCGTCGCGGTCAGCATTGCCATGGTCGCCGACGATGAACAGGCCACCGCCGTTTTTGACGAAGTCGACGATCAGATCGCATTCGGCTTTGGAGTAAGGATTATTGGGTTCAGCCAGAATAAGAGCTTCGTAGCCCTTGAGAAGCTCGGCGGTAAAAGCGCGGCCACTGGTAACCTTGCTGAGGCTTTCGACCTTGAAGTCGTTGGCCTTGAGCATGTCGACCATTTCAGAGTAAGCGCCCGCTGGAACCCAGTCGGCGTTGCCGGCAGTCTGGCCGTGTGTGTCGTCATAGAGAACATTGGCAGCCTGCGCGCCGGCACAGAAAGCGACCAGCAGCATGACTGACAGCAGAAGATTAAATTTCTTCATTCCTTGCCTCCATAGTGTTTGGGGTCTTGCCAGTATATGCAAAAACTCAAAAAGAGGCAAGTTTTATCACCGGTTCGTTTGCTGGCGGTACCCTGATGTTTTACCGCCGCAACCGGTGAAGTTCATTACCATTTATAAGCCTGAAAAAGACTGGCATGGTCATCGGTCCAGAGACCGATACCGGTCTTTTCCGGCAGATTCTGCCATTGCCAGAAAACCTGCAGCAGTCTGAGCGCTGACCTGTCACTGCTGGCGGCAACCCACTGGGATTTACTGATCATTGTCAGATCGTAATCATCATAGCGCAGCGAGTAATTTCCTGGGTTGTCATTGCCGATCAGAACCTGCAGACCGATTTCACCACAGATTCGTCTGATGACCGGCGGCAGATCGAAGTAAACATTTGAGGTGTGCAGGGCGAGCACGCCGTTTTCCTTGAGCTTTGCCCGGTAGAGTCTGAAGGCTTCGACGGTCATCAGATGTGTCGGAATCGCGTCTGACGAATAAGCGTCGATGACCAGAAGATCGTAACTCCTGTCAGGAATCGTCTGCAGGTTGATCCGGGCATCACCGACAATGATTCTGCTGGTGGCCGCACAGTTTTTCAGATAGGTGAAGTAATCAGGGTTTTTGGCAATACTGACGACTTCGGGGTCTATTTCGTAAAAGTCAAAATGCTGCCACGGCCGGCCATACCAGGCAAGCGTGCCGCAGCCAAGACCGACGACCCCGATATTTTTGAAGGCGCGGTTGATGCGGCCGGCGCGAAAAATGGCCCCGATCGGACTTTCGCGCGAGTAGTAGGCCAGCGGAAAGGGCGGCCGGATATCGACCTTTCTCTCGACACCATGCATGGTCGTGCCGTGGCTGAGACTGTAAAAAACGTCGACGGGCCCCTTCTCTCTGCCAAATTTCGCGGCATTGTCCGAAACAACGCGGTTTACTTTCAGGATTCCGAAAAAACTCCGCGTGGTCAGCAGGTTATGGTGGGTAGAAGACCCGGCCAGTTGCCCGAAAAGGTAGATGCCTGCCAGAAGTGCCAGTTTTATCGGCCTGAAGCTGAAAAAAAGCGACAGGGAAAGCATGACGAAGGCAAAAAGCTGAACTGCCCCGAGGGGAAAAATCTGGCTCTCGATTTTATCTATTCTTTCGGCAAGTACGACAATCATCAGTGTGTAAGCGGCGAAGAGCAGAAATTTTTCACCGCTGCGAAAGGCGGTTTTACGGCTGCCCAGCGATAAATACGCGATTGTCAGGCCTGCGAGCAGCATGGTTATAAGATATTCGGCCTGAGAAACGAACGCAACCGGCGCGATGAGGCCGTTGAATATGCCACCGGCAATGCCACCCGCTGACATCCAGACATAATAGGAATTGAGCTGCTCGGTTGCCGGCCGCCGGCGCGCCAGCATCGCATGAAAATACATGCAGACAAGAAACAGCACCAGAAGATGCAGGGGTATGACCAGCCAGAACGGGTCAGAGATGCGAAAATGGTAAAAAATTATGCTGAAAACAACCCCGTGCAGCAGTCGTCTTTCCCATTCAATTTCCCGCCATACCGGGTTTTTGGCGAATACAAGAATGAAGGAGATCAGGTAAATAGACAGCGGGAAAATCCAGAGCAGCGGGCCGGAAGCAATGTCGGTTGCAATATGAGTGGTGACCGCCAGCATCGCACTGCATGGAACGAAGCCAAGAAAAGCCCAGACAAGAGCGCTTCGCAGCGGCGGTCGGCTGGCACCGGCACTTTTTTCCTGGATCTCTGCCACTTTATCGCTTTTAATCCGACTGATGCAGAGAAGCACCAGAAAAATCTGCAACAGATACAGGCCTGACCAGAAGGCTTTCTGTTGCGATACACGCAGAACCGGTTCAAAGAGAAACGGGTAGGCCAGAAGAGCCAGAAGACTGCCGGCGTTGCTGGCAGAATAAAGAAAATAGGGGTCAGTGGCGTCGTTCTGCCCTGAATATGAATAATAACGCTGCAGCAGCGGAGCATTGGCGGCGATGAGAAAAAACAGATAGCCGATCGAGACGGTCAGGCGGCTGAAAAGCCAGAGAGTCGGCTGATGCACGGCATTTTGAATATCAGAAAGGTCGATGTCGAGAGGCAGAAGAAAAATTCCGCCCAGCAGCAGAAGCAGGTGCAGCTTCGACTGGCGTCTGAAACCAAGCAGCCCGATTGACTTTTCCGCATATAGATAACCGGCCAGTAACGCTGCCTGAAAAAAGAGCATGCAGGTGGTCCAGACTGCCGGCACGCCGCCAAAACCAGGCAGCAGAATCTTGCCGACCATCGGTTGAATCAGGAAAAGCAGAAAGGAGCCAACGAAAATTCCCAGCGAAAAAATGAACCTTGTCATACTCCGTCAGATCCTTTCAGAATCGCCCAGGGTCAGGGCTCTGGGGCGTTCAGCCCATCGATCAGCCTGGCAAGGTCGCCCGACCAGAGATTCATTGGCCCGGAAAAGTTGGCAAGCATGAACATCCGCGAAATGTCGGCGTTGAAACCAATGGCCCGCAGGTTGTAGTCCTGCAGAAACTTCAGCAGCGACTCCATTTTTGCGGCTCCGATATCGCTGAATACAGACACATTGTTCTCAATGAACGGGTAGGGGAACAGCCGCAGGCTGTAGACGCTGGTGCGCTGCAGAATCTCTTCAGGCCGGCGCAGGCCGATGAACCAGACGTTGGTGAAACTGTCGACATAGATCTGATTGCTGTGATCGAAGCCGGCATCGTAGACATTGATGTATTTGCCGTCGAGATTGCGGAAAACGTAGAGATACTGCAGTGGCAGCAGTTGCGGGGTTGTCTGCGCCGTGGTAATTTCCTTGTCGCGACTGGTGGCAGCGGCTGGCAGAGGCGTCAGATACGCGTTGAAGGTTTTGCTGAGATCCCAGTAAGGAGTGTTCAGGCGTTTGCTCATCAGGCGGCCTTCGAGATAAAGCACCCGGTCGTTGGTCCAGAATGAGACGAGCTTGATCGTATTACGTGACTCGGTGCGCTGAGCGTGATCTTCGCTGACCGAAAAATCATCGTTGATGCGATAACGATGCAGAACCGTCTTGCGATAATCGAGATCGTCGAACAGATAGCGGCTGCGGGCCTGACCGATAATTTCGACCAGCGCAAACGATTTGCCGTCTTCAGACCAGATGGTTTCGCCGATCTCGTTGGGCAGACGCAGGACCTCGGCTACCGCCCGTTTCTGATCGAGATCGATCAGGTGCACATTGCGGGCCGCGGTCAGCAGCAGTCGCCGACCATCGTGTGACCAGCAGACAAAGGCGTTGAGGTAGTTTATCGGCAGGCTGCCGAGATCGGGCTGGGAAAGCATTTTTCCGGCTGTCGCGTCAAATATGAACAACTGCCGCTCCTGTGTGCGGTTGTCGAGCATCATGCCGGCAAGCAGAGATTTGCCCGGTGACCAGCGCATGTCGAGAAGAATCAGGTCGTCGTTGTCGGGAAAAAGCCGCACCGGACTGCCGCCCTTGAGTGGCATTACCATCGGTATCAGCCCGTCGGTAAAGGCGAGATAGGTGCCGTCAGACGATGCCGCCAGGTTGGCATACCAGTTCTGACTCTGGTCAAGCAGTAGAGTGCTGCTGCAGACATTGTCGTTGTCGGTCATCATAAAGAGGCGGTTGCTTCTTTTGAAGGGCCTGGCGGTTATGACGTGGTGTTCGTCGACCGGGCAAAAATCGGTATCTGGTTCGAGACTCTGCTGAAATGATGAGTGATTGATCAGTTCGGTTTTTATGGCAATTTTGCTGGTTTTGCGCGGGAAATGATCGGGAATGGTGAACAGGTTGTCGGCATTGTCGAGCAGAAAACTGCGGTCTGTGCCTTCCTGCTCGCGCAGCATCTGGTTGACCTGCTGCAGAACCTGATTTATCCCGGGTTCGCGTAGTCTGATTTTTTTGCTGTCTTCGTTCCAGTCTTCAACAGCCACTTCAGGGGCATAAACCATGGTGATTTTTGTGCCGGCCGCAATTTTCTGCAGTTTGAGAAGATACTGCAGATAGTTTTCGATAAGATTGACGATCAGATTCAGGCGCGGCACTTCAATATTGAGGGGATGAGCCGAATTGAAGCCCGAGCGCATCGGCGGCTGAAAAATCAGTTCGACGCGGGGAGTGTTGAAGTTGACCGTCTGATCGGTTTTCTGTGCCAGCACAACTCCGCCAGGAAGCAGAAGAACAGCCAGCAGAAGCAAAAGTGTGATTGTGTGAAGATTTCTGCGGTATGTCATTTTTCTGTTCTCCATTCAGCTCTTATTCAGGCTTTTAAAAATTTCTTCGATAAGACCGTCGACCAGCTGGTCGGCCGGCAGCGTTCTGATAATGCGGCCACGTCTGAAAATCAGCCCGCTTTCTTTGCCGCCGGCAATGCCGAAATCGGCCTGCTCGGCTTCACCCGGGCCATTGACGGCACAGCCCATTACTGCAACATGCAGCTCGGCATTGACGCCAGCGAGGCGCTGCTGCACTTCTCTGGCGATTTTCTGCAGCGGAATCTGGCAGCGTCCGCAGGTCGGGCAAGAGACAATTATCGGGCCGGCAGACCGCAGACCGAGGCATTTTAGAATACGTATGCCGGTGGCGATTTCGTCGGCAGAGTCACCGGTCAGCGAAACTCTGATCGTGTCGCCGATTCCCTGCATCAGCAGATGCCCGATGCCGATCGATGACCTGACGATACCCTCTTCGGGCAGACCTGATTCGGTGACTCCGAGGTGCAGCGGGTAATCGCAGTCGGCGGCGACAAGCTGCACCGCTTCGGTCATGGTTTTGAGGTCGAAAGCCTTGACCGCGATCTTGATCAGATTGAAATCGTATTTTTCCAGGCGTCTGACCTCATTCATTGCCGATTCAGCGAGGGCAGCGGCGGTAACGCCGCCATGGCGGGCTCTGATTTCCGGGTCGAGTGAGCCGGCGTTAACGCCGACCCTGATCGGAATACCACGATCTCTGGCGGCGGCAGCCACTTCTCTGACTTTTTCCTCAGTGCGGATATTGCCGGGGTTTAAGCGCAGACCATGAACGCCATGTCGCACTGCGGCCAACGCCAGCTGGTGATCGAAATGAATGTCGGCGATTACCGGAATCGGAGACTGCCCGCAGATTGGTTTGAGAGCATCGGCGGCGGCCATATCGGGCACTGCCAGCCTGATTATGTCACAACCGGCCAGGTGCAGTCTTTTGATTTCGCTGACTGTGGCGGCAACGTCACGGGTGTCGGTTTTGGTCATCGTCTGCACCGTTACCGGTGCCTGGCCGCCAACGGCAACCTGACCGAGTTTGATGCTACGGCTTCGGCGTCTTTCAATGCTCATCAAGGTTTTCCTGCTATGATAAAGGTAATGTCGTCTGAATATCTTTTTCTGATAAATGGCTCTATTTCACTGGTCAACAATCTGTAACAGTCTTCGACGTTTTTCGGAGCTGCAGCGGCAAGATAATCGGAGAGTGTCACACCCCGCAGTTCTCTGAAAGCTTTGAACAGACCGTTGGTCGAAATCAGCAGCAGATCATTCTGCTGCAGCATGATATCACAGGTTGCCGGTGAAGCTGCAACTCCGACCGGTTTCGAACCGCCGGCCGGCAGTTCGCTGACTTTTCCGTCTGAAATCAACAGTGGCGGTGGGTTTCCGCAGTTGCGCAGCCTGAACCCGTCGCTCTCGCGGCTCAAAACCGTTACCGCCGAACAGAGGTTCTGACCGGCAAAGTGTCTGAGCAGTCGGTCGGCAGTGGCGATTTTATCGTTGTGGTCAGTAACCGTGCGAAACACGCTGAATACCAGATTGAGGGTAAGAACTGCCTGAATTCCCTGATGAAAAGCGTCAAAGATACTCAGATAGCGGTTGCCGGGTTCTTCACAGATGTCGATCATGTCACCCTTGATTTCGCCGGCCAGTGACGCGAATGAACAGATTTTCAAACCATCGAAGCTGCCGGTGCCGGTTTTGGCACTGATGGCCTTCAGCATGCCGGCTGCCAGTGATATTTCCTGGCTGATCTTTTCCTGCTGCAGCAATCGATCGATCATCTGCAGATTCTGAATGATGTGGGGTATCTCGTTGGCCAGGCCGGTAACAAGACTTAGCTCGGCTTCGGTATAGGGCACGCGGGTATTTTTGGGGCCGACAAGCAGACAACCGAAGAATTCCTCTTCGGTTCTGAACGGAAAATAATGTCGAAAGTCTTTCTGTCGAAGTTCTCTGGCGGTCTGCGCGAGTTTTGCATCGCCTGTCTGGCTGAAGTGATGGATGATGCCGTCGATTTCGTTGAGACCTTCGGGCAGTTCCGGAAAATTGATGACCGGCGCCCCCATACTGACCGCCATGGTTTCAGCAGTGGCAAAATCAAGAATCAGCTGCAGTTCGCCCACAAATCTCGCGAGCATGCGTGCCTGGTCAGGCTGGCGCCGCAATTCGGCAAGAATCGTCTGCATGACTTTCGCCGAGTCGAAACTTTGTCGCCCGAAAAAGCGGTCGACAAGACTGATGAGCATTTCTTTGAGCGGCGAAAAAATCCCGGCGATTACAAGAATCGAAAGTATCTTTGTCGACAGATCTGAAACATTGAGAACCGACTGCATCAGTTCCTGCATCAGTTCCATGCAACCGGCAAGAATGGCGGTCAGCAGCGTATAAACCAGACCGATCGAGAAGATCAGGTCGATTTCCATTAGATTGTAGCGCAGCATTGTGTAGCTGAGAATAATGCTCATGATGATCGACAATACCGGAAACAGGCCGAAAGTATAGACAGTGCCGACGCCCATGAACCAGCGACTCAATGCGATGGTTATCGAGCCGGCAGCCACCGGCAGCAGCATTGCGGTAAAAGTGTAGCGCAGACGCCGCATCTGTGTGGTGGTTTCCGCTTTTTGCCTGCTTTTTGACAGGGTCGAAAGCGAGAGAAAGAGGTAAAAAATTATGACACCCTTGAGCAGAAACTCGTTGCTGCCGAAGGCCAGCGAAACACCGTCGCTGATTGGCTCGAAGCTGCTGATCAGACGGCCGGACCAGAGAAGAACGAGCAGCAACAGGGCCGGCATAAACAGCAGCGCCGGGGTCCAGCGGGTTTTGAAAATCACTGCCTCGGGTTGGGGTTCAGGGTAAATGGCGGTGAAAACGCAGAAAAAATAACCCAGCAGTATGCCCGGGGTGAAGAGCAGCTGCAGGCCGAACTGGTTGATGCCGCTGAAATTCAGATACAGTTCGGCGAGGCTCCAGAAGGTGAAGAGCAGCAGCAGCAGACTGAAAAGACGATTCTCACGGCGGCCGGTGTTGCGCACGAGCACCATTCCCGCCAGAACCATCTGGATAAGAGCAGAAGCCATGCAGAAAAAAGCAGAAAGCTTCATCAGCGGAATTTCCAGTTTGGCTGCCGTATTCTTGTCGCTGCCGGTCGCAGTGACACCGAAGTAACGAGCGAGGCCGATTCGCCCTGCTGCTTGAAATCGAGAGTGATGCGGATCAGACTGATGCGCGCCCGCTGCCCTGAATCGTTTGAAATCATGTCGAACGGGTAAAACGACCAACCGGTCGGTGAGGCCTGGTCGTGCGCTTCAAAAAACGGCTGAAAAAGCTTCTCACCGATGCGGTCGAGACTGAGCATCTTGATCGGGTTGTCACGGTTCTCGATCCGCCACATCACCTGCTGTCGACCCTCACGTTCGATTTCGTAACTCACGGTTACCAGAGCATCTTCGCCGGGCTCGGGTTTTTCTGGTGAATATTTATAACAGCGCATCTTGATTGAATCGGGTTTGACTTCAAGAATTTCCTTGGCATTGCGCAGGTCAGCGACCATGCGTTCCATTTTGTTGCGGATCTCGGAAGTGAGCAGCAGCTGTGAAGTACCCTTTCTGACAGTCGACATGCCGGTCGACTGCATGAGGTAGAGAACACCGCCGACCAGAAGGGTCAGTGACATGCCCATCAGCAGTTCGACGAGGGTAAAGCCCTGGCGTTTATAGTGTTTTTCTTTCATTTGTGCTGCCCGATAAAAGTTGCAATTTCGGCGGTTTTTTTACCGTCGCCATCATAGATGAATACCGAGATTTTTTTCATTTTTGAAGGCAGAGCCGATTCGGAAATCTGCTCTACTTTGACGACGCGGCGAAAGTTGCGGTAATCTTCAGGGTAACTCTGCATTGGCTTCAGATAGGCCTTGGGGTAGATCTGTTTCAGCCGCGTGAAAGTCGTTTTCAGTTCGCTGTCGTTGAGTGAGCGGTCGGTGAAGACATCAGAGAAATATTTTTCGAACGATGCTTCGTTATAATAGGCTTCATCATATTTCTGGCGGTCCTGAAAAACTTCTCTGAAATTTTCGTAGTCGGACTTGATGATTTCAAAGGGCAGTCCCTTGATTTCCTCGAGCTTTTCACGGGCCAGATTATAGGCGAGAACGTGTTCGGCATTGTCATGACTGCCCTGAACGCCGAAAAGAAACATGTTGGTGAACGGCAGGGCTACCAGCCCGACCAGAAACAGCACTACAAGGATCTCAACGAGAGTGAAGCCGCGGAATTTATCAATGAATCTGTGCATTACATGGCCTCCGGAGCGATTCTGACCTGATTGCGCCCCTTGCTTTTCGCTACGTACAGAGCCCGGTCGGCTTCGTCGACGAGTTCTTCCATGCTGAGGTTGCGCAGATGCAGTGAGCTGACACCAATCGAGACCGTAACCTTCATGCTGAGATTGCGGAAATTGTATTCGGCATTTTCAATTGCCTTGCGAATGCGCTCAGCAACGACGTATGCATCTTTGATGCCGGTCTGAGGCAGCAGCAGCGCGATTTCTTCACCGCCATAGCGGCCGGGCGTATCGACGGCTCTGATATTTTCGGTCAGCCGCTGGGCGGTTTCTCTGAGAACGTGGTCACCGGCCTGGTGCCCGTAGGTGTCGTTGAATTTCTTGAAATTGTCGATGTCGAGCAGCAGCAGCGACAGCTCGAGCTGATAGCGTTTCGAACGGCTGATTTCCTTGTCGAGGCTTGCAAGGAAAAAGCGGCGCAGATAAAGTTTGGTCAGACCGTCGGTGATGGCCTCTTCGAACAGTCGCTGGTTTTCGATGATCAGCCCAAGGTGATGCCGCAGGGTGTCCATGAAGTTCTTTTCATCGTCAGAGAAAACTTTCTTTTCGCCGAAGCGGTTCTGATCAAAAACCAGGTAGATCGCCCCGAATTTGCGGTCTTCAAAGTAGAGAGGCAGGCTGAGATAATGTCTGCCGGTGGTTTCATCGGTGTCGAGAGTTTCGCGGCAGCTGCGCAGTGACGCTCTGGCACAGGCCTTGATCGACTCGGTTTCTGCCGGTTCAAGATTTTCGGAAAGATAGAGATCGGATTCGTTGTCGTTGCGCCCGACCCATACGGTTCCTGAGGAGATGGCGTTCAGATGCTGCTGCAGATTTTCGGCCGCCAGTTCGAAGATTTCACGCTGACTGTGCGTGGTAGAGGCCTTCTGAGTCAGGTTGTAAAGCACTGTCAGCTCGGTCAGGCGATTGCGCAGGCGCCGCGTCATCAGATTGAAAATTGTCGACAGTTCGCCGAGCTCATCTTTGGCAAAAACCGGCAGATTGAGTTCGAGATCGCCGTTGCTGATGGCTCTGGCACCATTGGAAAGCACTGAAACCGGAGCGAGGAATTCCTTGATGAGAATGGTGATCAGAAACAGCGAGGCGGCAAGGCTGAAAAACAGCCCCAGGCCAACGAGCATATAGGTGAAGTTGATGGTTTCCATGATGCGGTTCCAGCTGAAACGGGCCCCGATCAGGAAATCGCGTGCGACAACGCCACGGCCGATGGCGACCAGCATCGGTTCGGTGTCGTCGCGCAGCAGGTCTGAGGCGATGCTGTTCGAAAAATTGCTGGCGGCGATCAGCGGCAGCAGATTAGCCTTGAAAATGGGCGACAGCTTCGGAATCGTGTCAGAGATGTCGTCTTCCTTGAGGATGATGAGCTCCGCCGACCCCTGATGCAGCTGTGCCTGGTCGTTAACCGCCTGGCGCAGATATTTGCGGTCGAGTTCGGTTTTGGCTATGGTCGCTATCGATGCGAACTTGCGGCCGCCACTGGTGGTGACGACGTCAGAAAAGATGAACTTGTGCAGGTTGCTGCCCGGCCAGATAATCTGGTGCATGACACCGGTGCGACGGGTCACCAGATCGAAAAGGCCATCGTCGAGAGCGGCGATAGCCGTAGTAGAAGTCATGTCACTCGAATCGTTCGCGAGGATGCGCATGCCGAGTTCCTGAATGAAAAGGCGGTTGTTGGCATTGTCGCCGGCCAGATTGTCGATATCGAATTCGATTTTGCCGTCGAGCCCGATAAGATAGTAGGTTTCGAGCTGCTCTGAACGCACAAATTTGAAGAAAGTCTCGCGCAGGCGGTTTTTGTCGAGTTCGACCATTTCGGGCAGGTTTTTGATCGATTTGAGCCATTCGTTAACATTGCGGTAATAGCCGGAAGTGGAAGAGTCTACCTTCTTGATCAGCTCGGTCAGGCGCGCCTCAGCTTCTTTGTTGAGCAGAATCCCCTGACTGATCGAAAATCTGATGCCCAGGAAAATGAGAATCGAGACCGGCAGCTGCATGCACATGAAAAACAGCGCCGCCATCTTCTGGCGCAGCGACAGACCGCTGGTGTTGGTCAGCCGGTAATAGTAAAAAAAGACAAAGCCGGCCGACAACAGCAGAAGTATTATTACGATGCGGGTCGACTGCAGATCACTGTCAAAGGCTTCCCGCAGCGAGCTGGTCGAAAAAAGACTGAAGATACTGGCACTTGAGCTGTCTGGGTGTGGCTGAACGAAAAGAACCCAATCTTCAATAAAAAATGGGTTGGCAAGGCTATTTTCGAATAATTTTATGACATTGCGAGCCACTGGCAGCAGGGGCTGATAAGCGATGGCCACTTCGCCCGAGGTCTGATCGAAATAACCGTATGAATTTTCGGGAGTAGCGCCGATATCGCGGCTGAGAACCTGCTTGAGGCCAAAGACCGGCGACAGATTTTTCAGCGGCACAATTGCCGCAAAACCGCCGAGGCTGTTACTCTTGCTGTTGAAGAAATCCCAGAAAAAGAAAACTTCAGAGGCGGAAAGATAGTTGCCGGTCACCTGATTGGGACTGGTCAAAGCCTGCGATACTGGAAAGCCACGCCCGAGAAGCGGTGCCAGCCCGGCAAAGAATGCGGCATGCTGCTGTTCGAATTTTTTGATCTGATGCAGAGTCTGCAGATTTGAACCGGCTGAAAACTCGTCAAAAGCAGTGAGAAGAAGATCGACGAATTTCTCGATGTTTTCGCTGCCGGAGGCGGGCAGATTGATCAGGCTGTTGGGCGAAATATGACCGCGGTCATCCCAGATGATGATCGAGGAGTTGGCCGGAATATCCTGAAGTAAATTGCGAATCAGGGCCGGGTGCTGATCTTTCTCGACGTATGCCTTTTTGTAGGTGTCGCGAAAACTCTGAAACAGTTGCTGAAAAATCTGCCGGTTTGTCGACTTAACGCTGAAAGAGCTGAGTTCGCGCTGGTAAGCGTTAACCATCGAGTTGCGGTTGCGTTGAAAGTTGTCTTCGAGATAGAGGCGATAGGTGTGATAGTAAATCAGCAGTGGCAGAGCGGCAAAAAAGACGAACAGAAATATCCACACCTGCGGTTCATTCAGGCGTGACTTGAAACTCTTCTCATCGACTGGATTCTGTGCCATTTTTTTTCTGGATTTTAGGACCGCTGCATGATAGAGAATAATACAGGTATTTATAACATCAGGAGGATAAAAATGTCTATTGGCAATAAATATTTGCTTATTATGACAACTGCACTGCTTTGCATTTTTGCAACCTCAGCTTCGGCTCTTTCAATAAGAGTTCTCGAAGGTGGAATTCCGATAATCGATCCCGGCAAAATGATGGAAGACGGTCTGCGTCTTGGCAATACCGAACTTCTGCGCCAGGCCTGGCGTCATTATGAAGATTCGGTGACGCTGCCGGAAAGCATGGGAAACGGCTATCTCGAACTTGGCCGTATCTATTTCTATCTGTCGCTGCTCGGCTCTTCAAATGAATCCGACTACAATATCGCCGAACACTTTGCCAGACAGGCAATTGCCGATAATCCCGAAAACGCCGACGCCCACCATGCACTTGGTCTTATTCTCGCCGGCCGCGGTGCGTTTCTCGATGCATTCGAAGAGCTTACCCTCGCTCTGCACCTTAACCCGACCAATGAATTCCTGCTTGTAGACCTGGCATCGCTGCATCTTGCTCTGCATCAGCCGATCAAGACCATAGAATATCTTGAAGGCCGCTCGCACAAAACCGGCTGGGCCTATGTCGTACTGGCCATGGCCTGGTCACAGCAGAACCAGAAGGGCAAGGCGATTCTGAACCTGCTCAAGGCCCGCAAAATGGGCTTTGGCGGTTACTGGATCGACACAATGCTCGCTCAGTTCGCCGAAGAATTCAAACTTCCCCTGAAATAACCAAATTGCCCGGCGCCTGTATTTTCCCCGCTGCCCGGCGAAGACGGGCAGCGGGGAATCTCATATTTCAGGTAACGTTGCGGTAGACGAAGACCAGCAGAAACACACCACCAACGGCGAGCAGAATCGTCGTCAGCGGGTTCATATTGTATTGATATTTGAGTTTTTCAACCGGAGTGGGGGTGTATTCCGTCCAGCGCAGCATATCTTTGACGTGTTCGCGGTATTTTTCGATATTGCCGTAGCGCGCCGTCGTTTTACCCATCAAACGGTGTTCATGATACATGAAGGTTACGGTTTTCTCGCCTTCAAGAACGCCGTGCAGATCACAATACCACTGATAATCCTCGCGGCTGACCGCCGCCAGATAGTATTTGCAGTCGCGTGTTGGTGGCACAAGCTGCTCGGCAAAGTATTTTCGGTCGATCAGTGACATGGTAACCGTCTGGTAATTGGCCCATGAGGGCAGGCCTGAATCGTTTTCGGCGAGAAACTTCGCCGTTGCTTCATTGAGCATTTTCAGATTGGCCCGACATTTGTTGTTGATGAGCTTGCCGGTGTCTTCGGCCTGCAGGCTTTGCGCAGTCATGCACAAAAACACCCACAGCAGCAATAAAACTGTCTTTTTCAATGCATATCCCCCTGAATAACTTCAACTTGATTTTGCCAGAAGATACTGGTAAAATGCAAGCTATTAAAGCTGCGCCTATAGCTCAGGTGGATAGAGCACAGGATTCCTAATCCTGGGGTCCCAGGTTCGAGTCCTGGTAGGCGCGTTTTTTTATGCCCGAAAACTTTTTCAACCCCTGGCCGTATTGTTGTCATCGCAATGACGGTTGCTGATCATCGGTTGCTGGCTTGTGGAAGGAGCCGATACCGGTGTGAAAGAAGCCCAGGCAACTGCGTGAAACAAGCGATATTGCATTGTTTTTTAGGCCTTGACGGTTCTGGTTTAATTTCTTAAAATTGTTGTACATTACGTTATAAGCGTTCTGGAGGTCGAAATGAAACGAAATCTGCTCCTCAGCGTATTGCTGCTTATCGCAGCGCTGACTTCCGGTAGTTCTTTCGCCGCTGGCGGCGAAGGTTTTGTGCCAGCCTGGCAGGTCGGCGATCGCTGGGTTCTCGAAGCCTCTTATCGCGATCTCAAGTCGGCAGGCGACGTCTGGTTGCCTCCGGTCAACTGGGTTTTCAAAGTTCGCGCCCGCAAAGAACTCAATGGTCAGGAATGCTACGTTCTGCACGTCTATGCCCGCGGTGGCGAAGTGAAGAACCAGGCCGTTCTTTATCTTTCGACAGCAGACCTTCGCCCGGTCAAAGTTCTCGATATTTTTCCGACTGCCGAAGGCATGAAGTTTTCTGAAAGAGATGTCGATCCAAACAGCTCTGAACCTCTGGTTGCCGAAGATACCGTCGTTCCTTACGATCTGCCGGCATTTCCGATTACCCGTGCCAACAACGCCGTTCAGGGCGCCGATGGGTTTTCTGCCTATCGTGGCCAGGCACTCGCCAAAAAATTTGCCAAAATCCGCAATATCGGCGGTTTGTCATTCAAGCGCACCGTCGCCCAGAAAAACAAGGCCCCCGATAAACAGCACGCCGATACTTTTGCCGCCTATCGCTCACGCGGCGCCACCTATCAGGTTGAAATCGAAGAAGCTCGCGGCAGCACCAACATCACTCAGCTGTGGCAGCAGGGTTCGCCCTGGGCGGTTTCTTCAGAAAACCGTGATCGCAAAGTCAGACTGGTTCCCCCTTCCGCCCCGACGCCGCTGCCGGAATCAGGCCGCAACAACGGAGGTGAATACTGATGAAAAAGCTTATTCTCATAGTTGCATTACTGGTTGTAACCGCTCCGTTCGCTGCCATTGCCAATGATGGCTCAGCCAAAGGCGAAATCAAGCCGGCCCCCTGGTCTGGTGACTGGTGGTCACGCAAAAAAGGTTTCATGGTCAAGGGCTGGCCCGGCCACAGCCCGTCACCGTTCGAAAAATACGATGCCTATGCCCAGTCCCGCACCGGCAAAAACCCCGGTGCCCACGCCTGGGAATCAGACGTGCGCAATCATCATTACAATCCCAGCGCTGAAAACTGGGAAGGCCACTGCAATGGCTGGTCAGCTGCCTCTATTCTCACCCCGGAACCCACCATTGCCCGCAATCGCAACGGCATCGAATTCAAGACGGCCGATCAGAAGGCAATCCTTTCTGAAGTCTATATGAATACCTATTGTAACTTTTACGGCAACCGTAACTGGGGCAATGCCGGCGACGACCGCGATGATATTTATCCCGACGAATTTCACCGCCTGCTGATAAATTATATTGCTTCAGGCAAAAGCGCCATGATCTGCGACATCGAAGCTGACCGCATGGTCTGGAACTACCCCCTTTATAAATTTGAATCAACCTGGACAACCGGCTGGTTCGACGACCGCAAACTTAAAGTTACCACCACCTGCTGGCTGGCTAATGATGATGTGCACCCCGATTACGTCGGCACCAAATGGTTCACGGTCAGATATACCTACAACCTGATTCTCGACGAGAACAACAACATCGTTTCCGGCGAATGGACCGGCGAATCGCGCAAGAACCACCCCGACTTCGTCTGGGTTCCGACAGCCGATGCGCCGAATCCGCAGAATTCAAATCTCGAAAACCCGAGATTTGACCCGAAACTGGTTAAAGAAGTCTGCGAAGGCCCGGCCCGCCAGGATACCCGCAGCGGTGGCGATGTCAGAAACCCCGATATGCTGATTATGGAAGCAGGTCTGAACCCCGCCGACCTCTTTTAAGTAAGATTTTCCCGCAAAATCAGGGCTGCAGCCAACCGTGCCGCAGCCCTTTTTATTTCGCAATTTTTGCTGAGCCTGTGACGGCTTCATATGATAAAATTGTCGGGTAACATGAAAAGCGGCCTGTTGAAAAGCTTGCTGAAACCGCGCAGCAGGGCGGCCATGACTTTTGTCGAAGTCATGATTGCCGGTCTGCTGATGACTGTCGTCTTCATCATCGGCTGGACAATATCGAGCAGTTTCACCGGGGTTTCAAAGGTGCGTAATTACGAGAACGCCATTTTTCTGGCGAATCAGGCGGTCGAGGCAATTCGTGCCGCTCGTTCATCTGAGCTGGGCACCGATGGCGACCCGGGTCACAATACACTGCTCGCCGACTTCAAGGCCGCTGACAATCAGTATGACAAAAATCCTGATGGCTTTGTTCCGGTCGTCGAAATCGGTGGCGTTGAATACCGCCGTACCATCAGTATCAAAGATATCCCGTCTTCGAGCAAAGATTTTCCTTCCGGTCTGAAACTTATTCGCGTCAATGTCGCCTGGAAGTCTACAGACGACGGCAAACCCGTCGAATTCGAAGTCGTTACGACGCACAGCGACCAGTGGTGAAGCCATGATCAGAGCCAAAAACCGCCGCCGTGCCGTGACCCTGATGGAAATCATCATCGTTGCCGGTCTGTTCTCCCTGCTGATGCTGGTTATTTATCGTCTGTTTTTCGCCGAAGTGCGCACCATAAAGACGGCGCTCGAACATATAGGCGTCAACGAGAGTGCCCGCCGCTTTTTCGCTCATCTTGGCAACGATATCCGCAATGCCAACTGGGTTGAATACCCGATTCAGACAAACCGACAGACAGTCGAAAAGCTGATGTACACCAATGAAGGCAAGGTGCTGGTGCTGCGCCGGCAGGTTTTTGACTTCGCCATCAAGCCACCCGCCCCTGAATTTCTGCGCGAAGAAATTATCGAATATCAGCTGCGCAAATGTGATGACGGCACCAGTGATTTGTTCCGTATTGCCAAAGGCGATCTGCCTGGGATGCCGGGCGGTGTTCATGAGAAAAAGGTCTGTGACGGAATCAGAGACATGCTGGTATTTACTACCAACCGCAAGCCGGTCAATCTGAAGTCTTTCTCGCCGTCTTTGCCCTTCAAAAGTCTGATTACTCCAGAGCCTTACGAGCTTGACGGTACCGGGCCATATCTGGTGCATATCAGCGCTTCGTTCGTCAGAAAAGGTGATCCGCGCGACAGTTCAGAACGCATTGCGCATCGGGTGCGCACCTGTTTCAACGTCAGGGGCAAGCTGAACGGGGTGCACCCATGAGCAGACAGGCGCGGCGCGGGCAGGCGATTATCGTTGTTCTCATGGTCTGTCTCGTTCTTGGCATTCTCGCCGGGGCGATTCTGAACTTTCAGCGTGGGCAGATTCATCTGCTTTCAAAATCTGCGCGTGATTATCTGGCCCTCAGCGTTGCCGAGGCCGGTCTGCATTGCGTGCTCGCCGAAATGCGCGCCGATTACCAGTTCGTCACGCATGGCAACCCGTATATTCCGGCAGACGACTGGCCGTCTGCCAGTGAGAACCGCTACAACCATCTGCAGAGTTTTGAACTGCTGCGTCTCGATAAAAACGAGCGCGGCACCTACAGTGGTTCGATCGAGCTGCCGGCAATGAAACAGTCAGGTAAGTTCAAGGTCAGGGTTAAGCTGATCAAGTCGCAGAACAGCGCCGAAAGCAAGACTGTCGATGAGTCGCACCGCTATTTTCTGCTTGAGGCGGTAGGGCAGGTCGAAGATGCCTGCCGCAAAATTTCGACGATCATCGAAAAGGTGGTGCCGGGTAATTTTCTTTTCTACGACGGGCAGGTGCTCGATGTCGGTGGCTACGGACCTTTCCGGGTCATTCCCGGCGAAATGCGCAGTGGGCGGCTTTATGGCCATGAAATGATAAACTTTACGCGCCGCGGCAGTTTTGATCGTGGCGCCGACCTTCTCGAAATGGAAAAAATTTCGACGCCCGGCTTTATCAGGGCCGAGTCGCCGGTGCAGGTCGATTTTATCAATGGCAAACGAGGCACCATCAAGGCCGGCAATGACTCGACCGACCCCGATAAATTCGAGATGTATGCCGATATCAAGGGCGGCAAAATGATCAACTGCTTTGTGCAGGATGGCTATCACGGCGCCCGCCCGCAGAAACTGCCGCCGTTGAACCCGCTTTATTACCGCAATGCCCGCAAACCGGCTCCGACTGTTCTGAAAGCCGGCAGCAGTTATAAGGGGTTTTCTGAATCGAAGTGGCGCAATCCGGCAAAGCCGGGCGAAGCGGTATACGATCTTTTCTTTGGCTGGGAATATCAGAACAAGGAAGACAAGGTGCTGCTTTATTCTGAGGTGCCGCTGCGTATATGGGGTTGCCCGCCCTGGAAATCTCTGACGATTTTCTGCGAGAAAGATGTCTATATCGCCGGCGATTTTAACGCCAATCCCGACAATCCGCAGACTTACACCCTCGGGTTCAAGGAATACACCAAAGAACCGCGCAATGGCACCGACAAGAATGGTTGTATGGTGCTGTCGATGGGGCGTATCTGGTTCGACTATTCGAACCCGATGCTGTTTCTGCGTAACGAAATGACGACGGTCATCGATTATGACATCGCCATGGCCCTCGCTGACGAAGAAAACATCAACGAGCTGGTGCTCGCCGGTATTGTTTTTCCACCGCGACTCAGCACCGGGCCGTATGATAAACGACTGCCGATGACCGCACTCAATTTCCCTGCGATAAATTCGCTTTTTTCGCTGCCCAAGCAGCCGCCTGAAATTATTCCGGTGACGACGGCCGGTCTGCCGATGCACCCGGCGCTCAAGAAACTGCGCGAATATCTGCAGCCCGCCGAAAATGCCGAAGCACCCCCCGGCGAAAAAACACCTCACTTTGGCATCAAAAGTGCCATGAAGCGGACGGCGGTATATGAAGGCATTGGCGCGCGTTCCTATGTGACCGGCACGATTCTGGCTGGTGCCCGCGACAAGATCATTGAATCGATTCTCGATCAGGCCGAAAAAGAAATGAACGAGGGTGAGCCGGACCAGACGCTCGGCCCCTGGAATATCGCCGACCGCATTTTCCAGCTGGCGATGAAATACCCGCGCTCGGGTTTTCGCATGCCCGAGATGACGGTTAATGCTCTGCTCATCGATTCCGGTGAATTGAATGCGCGCTGGAGTCACGCTAACGGCACCGACAAAGTGCGCAACGAACTTGGCAACATTCAAAGCCCCGAGATGCGCAGTTTCCCGTGGATCGACAAGAACTGCCGCTTCATTCTGCGGCACATGGGCCCGATGATTCACCTGCGCAACCGCAAAGTGACGCCATATCTCAACGGTTCGCTGCGCAACGACCAGCCGGTGGTGCGCCGCAACTCGTTCGACACGACCTTCGTGCGCGGCGGCGGCGATTATCACCCGCCATACCCGATCGCCGGCTTCACGATCATCAACTGGAAAGACGAATCGATGCCCGCCGAAGAATTCGACAAAATCAACTGAGCCCGTTGATTTGTCGCCGACTGCGTGCTAGACTGAAAAATATGCGTAATCTGGCAGTAATAGGGTTGGTCACGGTTCTCTGCGTTCTCATTGGTTGCCTTGGTATGGGCGGCGGTGGGGGCGGTGGCGGGTCAACCGGAGTTGGTCCGATTGTTCCATCGGGAGTTGTGCTTGCCGGGCGTGCTTATTTTGCTGAGAGTTCATATTATGGCGGGATTCCGATTCTTGCTAAAGACGCTACCGGTCTGGTTCTCGGTACCACAAGAACGGACTCCCAGGGTAATTACTATTTTACCGACCTGCCTGCAGGCGTTTACAATCTTTTTGCCAGTACCGGTGAATCAGAAGTGCAGTTTTTCAGCGGTGCTCAGGTAATTGCCGCTAATCCGGTCAGTATTCCTGAAAAGCCGCTGATCGAGCTCGAAAAAGTCGTTCTCGATCAGGTTACTTCCACATCGGTCCGCTTGCGCTTTGAAGCCAGTGTTTCGACCGTGGCTCAGGTCGAATATTCTACTTCGACAGGTTCGCCCAACAGTGTTTCAGCCGGTTCGGCCTTTTCTGGCAGTCACCAGGTGGATATCGGTGGTCTGATTCCCGGTACCAGATATGGATTTTCTATTCGTCTGCAATCTCAGGATGGCCAGACGCTTGTTTATCCAACTGTCTATACAACGACGGCGACTTCGGGCGGACCGACTAACCTTTCTTTCAGTATAAATAATGGCGATATCAAGACCCGCAATCTGGCTAACAAACTTTATTTAAGCGCTGAAGGTGCGACGCAGATGCGTGTCGGCACCAGCGAAGATCTGACCTCACAACCCTGGGAAACCTATTCAACCCTGCGTGATTATACCTTTACCGCCGGTGACGGCACCCGTCGTGTCTATGTGCAGTTTCGCGATCTGCTCGGCAATCTCAGCCCGGTGGTCAATGATTCGATTCTTCTGCAGACTGATAACACCGGGTATATCGGGGTATGGGTCAATAATGGTGAGGCGCTTACCAATAAAGTCGATGTGTTGCTGACCATTCTTTACCCTGGCGCCTCCCAAATGCAGGTTTCCGATCGCCCTGATTTTCTGAACTCTTTCTGGGAGCCATATATAAGCACCCGAAAAATGAAAATTTCCACCGGCGATGGGCCTAAGACCGTTTATGTAAGGTTCCGCGGCGGCAGTGCCAATGAGAACAAATCGTTTTCCGCGACAATTGTGCTCGATACTGCTGGCCCTGAGGTGGTAATGGCCATTAACAACGGTGCGCTCAAGACTAATCAGAGCGCCGTTCAGGTTAGTTTTACCTATTCAAAACAGCCGGTTGAAATGCAGATTCAGGGTAACGATACCTTTACTGACGCCACTCCCTGGGTTAAATTTGCCAATCCCTATCGTTACGTTCTTTCACGTACTGATGGCGAAAAATTCATTTATGCTCGCTTCAAAGACTCCCTCGGTAACGTTTCGCCGGTGGTCGAAGGCCGTATCACACTTGATTCCAAAGCGCCTGAAAGCCCATCGTTGCTTATCAACAACGGTGATGAGCTGACCAAATCTCTGGCCGTGAAGCTGACTCTCGACGTTACTGGCGATGAGGGCGAGCAGCTTTATATGATGATTTCCAATAACGAAAATTTTGCCGGGGCCACCATCGAACGCTTCAGCAAAACGAAAGCCTGGATTCTTTCCGGCTATGGCCTGCAGACGGTTTATGCCACCTTTTTCGATGATGCCAGCAACTCGACCACAATTCTCGTTGAAAGCATCCTGGTCGAGGGCGTGCCCCCTGCCAGCGGCACAGTAAAAATCAACGACGGTGACCCAAGCACCGAAAGCACCAGCGTCGATCTTACGATTAATTCTGAGTCGACAACAAAGATAAGAATTGCCGAGCATGAGAATTTCAGCAGCGTTGCTGACCAGCTTTTTGTTCCTAATGTTGGTGTTTCAACGATGCGTATCAGCAATTTTCAGCTCTCGCCGCAGGTTGGTGAAAAGAAAATATTCGTGCGCATGGAAGATGCCTCCGGCTCTTTTTCGGTCGGCAGTGATTCGATTCTGTTGATCGGGCCGTCGAGCTACTCAATTTCGACCCCTGATACACAGCCCCTTTCAAGCTTTTCTGTAGGTCTGCGGCCCTTTGCGATTGGTGCAACCCAGATGCTGATTACTGAGGCTTACGCAAACCTTAACGATGCTTCCCTCTGGCGACCATTTGTTTATTCGACTTCCTTCAATCTTGAACGGTTTCTCGGCAAGCATACGATTTATGCCAAATATCGCAACAACGGCAATGTCGAGACACCGGTTCTCAGTCTCGATGTTGTTGTCAGTGAAGTTACTCCCGCCACTCCGACGATTCTTGTCAACATGGGCGATGCCGTGACAACCCGCTCCAGGGTACAGGTCAAAGTGCTGTCGTCCGGTATTTATTCGCAGATGCAGCTGTCAAACGACGGAACTTTCTATAATTCGGCAGTTGCATCGATTGCCGACACCATGTGGGATATCACCCGCACCGAGGGGCAGAAAACCGTTTATGCCAGGTTTTTCAACGCGTCGACGAATGAAGCCGAAGTCGTTTACGATCTGATTACCGCTCGCGGCCCTGGCAGTGCCACCATTTCGACAACTGATGTCCAGCCGCTCAACAAGAACTGGGTGCAGCTGAACCTGTTCGCAGATGAGGCTGTCGACATGATTGTCACCGAGGATCCGGCGGTAAAATCTCTTAATTCAGGGTGGATTCCATATCAGACTTCACTGGTTTTTCCGCTCGGTGATAAGGTGGGCAAACGCACGATTTTTGCAAAATACCGCAATGCCGCAACCGACTGGATTGAATCGCTGCCGGTTCAGCTCGATGTAACGGTTAATGCTTCTGCGCCAACCGGAAATACTGCTGTTTTTAGAGCCACTGCCGCTGCCGATTCAGCAAGAGTCAGTGAGGTGGTTCAGGCTTCAATGCCGATTTATCTGCATTTTGAGATAACCGACAGCAAAACCGCTTCGGTTGCCTGGAAAATCGTTCCTGGCGGGGCAGCGGTACCAAGCCCTTCAGATATGAAGATCGAAGTTGTTCCGGTGGCGCCTATCGGGCTGAATCAGGCTGATTTCGGCGGTTACGGCGTTTTCAACCTCTATTACCAGTTCAGTGACGGTGCCGGCAACAAAAGTGGCATCGGTGTGTCGTCAATCCGGCTTATCGATCCAAGTCAGGTGGTGACGCCTACTACCGGTCGGGTAACGATCAATAATGGTGACGCTGTCAGTGAAAGCAGCCGCCTGTCGGTTAACCTGTATTCCGGCAATGCCAGCAAAGTGCGGGTTTCTTCGATCGAAAGCTTCAGTCTTGAGCCCGATATCAGCTATATCGCCGACCCGAACGGCATGAATATCACCTTCGATATGTCGCCGAGCACTGCAGGTTTAAAAACCGTATTTGCCAGATTTGAGAGTGCTTCGGGGTCATTTGGTTTTGCAAGTGACACAATAACTCTGATTGGCCCGGCAAATGCCACAATGACCGTTCTCGATCCGCAACCTCTGAATAAAAAGTGGGTCGAACTCAGTTTGTATGCGGAAAAGGCGAGCCGCATGCTCATCAGTCAGAGCCTGGCCAGCTTTTCAACCCCGTCACTGTATTGGGAACCCTACGCCTTCCGCAAGGTTCTGAATCTTGAAGATCGCATCGGCAGTCAGACCATTTACTGCAAATTCTATAATTCGACCACCACCTGGGTTGAAACGGAGATGCTGCAGGCTGCGGTAAGGGTTAATTCTACCGCTCCAACAGGCAATACGGCTGTTTTCAGAACTGCTGTGGCTTCAACCTCAACGCTGGTGACCGAAATTTCGCCTGCTTCGATGCCTTTTTATCTGCATTTTGATATTAAAGATTCGATGTCCGCAACGGTTTCATACCGTCTCGTGCGCGCAGATGCTGCTGTGCCGACCACGCTTACCGATTACTCGTTGCCGATTCTGCCGATCAGGCTTAATCCAGAAGATTTCCCGGGTTATGGCACTTTCAATCTCTATTACAGTTTTATCGACGGGGTTGGCAACCGCACTCCGGTGCAGATCGTCTCGGTGAAAATTCTTGAGCCAGAGGGTGGCTACAGCCCGGTTAACGGCACTGTCAAAATCAATGACGGCGACCAGTTTACCGACCGGCGCGAAGTTTCTCTCAACCTTTATTCGGCTACCGCAACCAAGATCAAGGTTTCCCAGAGCGAAACCTTCAGCAGTGTTGCCGAAGAAAACTATGTCGCCAATGCCGCCGGCGGTGCCATGATCAAATCAGGTTTCCTGCTGACGCCCGATATCGGAACCCGCACGGTTTATGTCAGATTTGAAGATGCTTCGGGTTCCTTTGTAGTTGTAAGCGACTATATCAATCTTGTCGGGCCTTCCAGTTACAGTATTTCGACACCCGATGTGCTGCCTCTTTCGACCTACACAATCAATCTGCGGCCGTTTGCCCAGAATGCCAATGAAATGATCATCACCGAAGACTATGCCCAGATAACCAACGGAACGGGCTGGGCAAGCTTCTCTTTCCAGTTTGCCTTTCCGATGCAGATTGTTGATGGTCAGCACACGATCTATGCGAAATACCGCAATGCCGGCTTTGTCGAGACGCCGATCATGACACTCGAAGTTGAAGCTTACGGTATACCGCCGGCGACCCCGACGTTGTCAATCAACGATGGCGACATTTCAACAAACGACCGCAAGGTTTCGTTGCTGCTTTTCTCAGAGAAGGGCATCCGCTTCAGACTTTCTGAAACGGTCAGTTTCGCCAGTGTGGCTGACGAAAACTACGTTGCCGGACCTGACGGGAAGATGGTTCGCCCTGATTATTATCTTACTCCGGAGCTTGGTGAAAAAAACCTCTATGTCAGATATGAAGACGCTGATGGCAAATTTACCTACGCAAGCGATACAATCACCCTGCTTGGGCCTGCGAGCTATACCCTGACCACCAATGACAGCCTGCCGTTAAGCACATATACGGTCAATCTGCGGCCATTTGCCTTCGGGGCGAATGAAATGCTGATCACCGAAGATTTTGCCAGGCTTGCCAGTGAGGCTTTGTGGGCCAGTTTCTCTTATTCTCTTAATTTTCCTCTGGAAAAAATAGATGGCAAACACACTGTTTATGCTAAATACCGCAACAATGGTCATGTTGAAACGCCAGTAATTTCTCTCGACCTGAATGTAGCAGTTGCGCCGCCAGCCTCGCCGTCAATAATGCTTAACGGTGGTGATTCATTTACCAACAGCTCTGCGGTAACGGTCAACGTAACCACTTCAGCCGATTATTCAAGCATTGTGCGCCTGTCGGAAGATGGCGACTTTTTTAGCGTCGCCGATACTGCCGCTGTCGATCAGCCATTCATTTTTACTGACAAACTGCCCGGAACCAAGACTGTTTATGCCCGTTTCAAACACAATACCCGCAATGAATACATTACTGTCAGCGATACCATCCTGGCACGGGGGGCGGCGAGTGCAACCATTTCGACTTTCGATGCGCAGCCGATGAACAAGAACTGGGTCGCTCTCGAACTTTATGCTGTCGGCGCGGCAAGAATGCTGATCACCGACAGTATCGCCAGCTTCTCTTCGCCCAGCCTCTACTGGGAGCCTTATGCCACCCAGAAGATTTATTCGCTTGGCGACAAGAAAGGCGACCGTACGCTTTACTGCAAATTTTATAATTCAGCCACCAACTGGATAGAAACCGATGCGGCATCGCTGAATGTCAGTGTAATTGCCTCTTCACCAAGCGGAAACCTGGCAACCCTGCGCCAGACGGTGGCTCCCACCTCGGATGAGATTGCTCAGGTGCCGGTTGGCTCACTGCCGGTTTATTTGCATTTCACCATCAATGATGCCAATACCTCGACTGCTTCGTATCAGATTGCTTCTGGCGGGTCGCCGATTCCCACTGTTTTCAAGAAGACCTCTCTGCCGGTTGCCCCGATCGTTCTCGATCAGGCCGATTTTGCCGGTAATGGCACCTTCAATGTTTATTATAAATTTTCTGACGGTGTCGGCAATGAAACTCCGCTGAACATCGTTTCTGTCAAGGTTCTTGGCCCCAGTCTGAAAATCAGCCCGCAGTCTGCCGGCCCGTTCTACTCCGCTCAGACTCAGCAGTTTCTCGCGACTCTCGAAAACGTCGAAGGCACCGTGCGCTGGACCGCTTCGCCAAGCACCGACCCGACGAAATACGGCAGCATCAACATCAATACCGGTCTCTATACAGCTCCGTCAAACATTACCGCAACCGCTACCGTAACGATACGGGGTGAACTGCTTGGTAATCCGTCTGTCTACGATGAAATAGACATCGACTTGCTTACTCAGGTTGAAGTTGCCGTTTCTCCAACGAGTTACAAAATTTCCAAGGGTGAGGTTGCCACAATCACAGTTCGCTTCGTTAACAGCAGCCAGATCGGTGTAGTTAACATTTCTGACGCTCTCGGGGGAACCGCGACAATGACGGTACACCCCGGCCCGTTTGTGCCTCCGACCGACACTCTCGCTTCTTTGACCTATTACGCGCCAGCTTCTGTTCCGACAAATAACCCGGTTGCCTTGAGGATAGTGTCGAGTGAAGATCCTTCCAAACAGGAAACAATCTTCTTTGAAATCAATGACGGCCCTTATGTCTCATTGTCGCCATCCTCAACCACGCTGCGACTGTTTGACGGCTCCGCTTACTTCGCGGCAGAAAGTTCGTCGAAAACTGCAGACCTGCAGTGGCGACTTCCCGACGGCGGCACTTTCTCCGACGGCACAACCGCGACCAGAACCACTACGACTGATGGCAGACATACGATTAGAGTTTTCGCTCCAGCTGCCGGTGGCCCGACCATACGGCTTGGTGCCTATTTTATCGAAGGCGCAACCCAGTATGGTGCAACCTCAACCATTTCTCTGACGCCAAGGGTCTCAATAACCGTAACGCCAAAGCTGAAAAATCTTTATGTTGCCGACACGGCTGGCCTGACCTTTCAGGCGACGGTTGCCAACACCACGAACAACCTGGTGTACTGGGAATTCAAAAACGCGTCTGACACAGACTGGGTAAGGGCTGATAACTATGTTAACGCCTTTAACGGCACTCTTGATACGTCAGGTATCGATGCTGTCTATCTGCCGCCCGATACCTTCCCCGCGTCGCAGACTGTCGATGTCAAAATGATCAACATCAGAGCCATCAGTCAGGACGATGCCACCGCCATTGCAGTTGCCAGTATTACTTTGCTGGAGGCTTTGAAAGTTCGCATTCACGACGGATTCAACAGTACCGCTCCAGATGTGACCGACAGCAGCGTGAATGTAACTCTCGAAGTTGGCAAGAGGCAGTTCTACGCCGACGTTGGCCCGGTTACTGACCCGACCGTGAACACTTCAGTCACCTGGTATGTGCAGAATGTCGCCGGCGGCAATACTACTTACGGCACCGTCGATGCCACCGGCAAATTCACTGCTCCCGATACCGCACCACAGGCAGCTGTTACTCTCAAGGCGGTAAGCGTTTCCAAACCGACTGCCTTCGCCGAAACCACGATCAACCTTCTTGATTTCTGGGTTCCGCGCTCTGATAACCTCAAGAGTGTAACCAATGCTACGCATTCAATTTATAGCCTGCAGATCGATCCGACTACTGCCGCCGGCGTTGCCAGAATATTGTTTGCCGGAACCAATGGAAATGGCGCATACAGATCCACAGTTGCACCTTCTGGTGGTGATTACGACTGGAATACAATTTCCTGGAGCGGTATCACCAATCTGAACACTAATTTGGTCGGTCAGGGCGGGCAATATGTCATCAATGATATTGCCATGAGCATTCAGAGCCCGTCAAGACTTGTTGTGGCGACCAACAATGGGTTGTATCTTATCAACGGCGGAGTTGCCACACAGATTAGCGTGCCGGCTAGAAACATCCCCGGCGGTGCTTCAAACTATGGTGTGTTTACTCAGGTGTTCTCATCCGTTGCTATAGATCCAACCAATGATAATTACCTGTATGCTGCCGGAAAAGACCAGGGGGTTTTAAGGTTTGTATGGAATAGCGGTACCACTGACTATGATTATGACGGCACCCTATACGATGATCTGGAGCCAAGGCATTCAATCGTTTATGTCGATCGCGTCTGGACCGCACCTAATGCCAGTGCTCCATCCTCTTTGACCTGCCAGGAGCCGATGCTTGCTGTTGATGCTTCAGGCACCATGTCTTTCAATACAATTGAAATAAATCCGCAAAACCCGAATATTCTTTACGTTGGTTATACAAATTTCCTTGTTTCGAGGAATCCGGATGTATTTGTCAACGGCTATATGACCATTTACAACATCAGAACGGATGACTTTTTCACCTATTACACCGATAACTATGCTTACACCGGTAACTGGTCGTGGAGTGGCGGCGATCCTGTTGAGAGATACGTTTTCCCAGGGACATTGGTTGGGGCGATTCCGGCCAGCCTTACGAAGTCCATCACCAGGAAATTTTTCACGGGTTCGATTCTTTACCGGCATGATACCGGTCCCAGTATTATTCATGAGATCAAGGTAGATCCAAACACTGCCACAACTATCTGGGTAGGTAAAAATGATGGTATTTATCGTACAACCAATGATGGATCAACTTTCACTTCACTTGGAAATTATACAAATGTGCGCAGTATTTTCATCGATCCGATCAATACGATCAATGTTTATATTGGCACCGAATCGGGTCTGTACCGCACCCGCGATGCGGGGACAACCTGGAAACAGATAAAATCAGGGCTTGAAGGTCATACGACGATCAATGCCCTTGGTCTGACTCCTGGCGGGGTTGGCACGCGGCGCATATTCTGCGGCACCACGAACGGTATATTCATGGGGCGCACGACTCTCGACCTCGAATAGGATAAACGCAGATGGAGAGAGAGCAGGCCAGCCACAGATGAACACGGATAAACACGGATAAGTCAGACGACGATTCTTTTCCATTCAAGGCGGGCGTACCGGAAATTTATAATCAGGCCGACCTTGAGCTTTGCAAGATGCAGGTAATTGATCATCTGCCCGATTTCGTTGCTCCCGATTTTATCAACGGTTTTAACTTCGACAATAATTTTGTCGAATGCGATCAGATCAGGGATATATTCGCCCACCAGATGCCCCTTATATTCGACGGCAAAGCGTTGTTGCCGGTCAAATGGAATTCCCTGCAGCGAAAATTCTACAGCAAGGGCTTTTTCATAAGGCTTCTCGAGTAATCCGTGTCCAATGGTGTTTATTACTCGATGGCCGCCCCGATAATCGCGCGCGTCTCGCTCTCAAACAGCAAATCTTCGTTCATTTTTCTCTCCAATCCTATTCTCTCTATTTATTCTACCACTGCCTGATTTTTTTCTGATAAATCCGTGTCTATCCGCGTTCATCCGTGGCTCGTTCTAATTGCCATCAGCGTTTATCCGCGTTCATCGTAGCGCTTCTTGAGCGCCTGGATATCCTGCCACATCTGCCAGTTGGGGCTGCCCTTTTCGCGGCTGGTGTCGCGGATCAGATACGAGGGATGATACATGGCCATAGCTGGAACACCGAAAATCGAGGTGAACCACTGGCCGTGAATGCGGGTGATGCCGGGGGAATCGGGGCCGATGACGAATTTGATGGCGACGTTGCCGAGACAGCCGATCAGTCTGGGCTCGATCAGGCGCAGCTGCCGTTGCAGAAAAGGCGTGCAGAGGAGCATTTCTGAAAGGGTCGGGTTGCGGTTGCCGGGCGGGCGGCATTTGAGAATATTGCAGATGTAGATTTCTTCACGCTTGAAACCGGCGGCGGCGAGAATCTTGTCGAGATGCTGGCCGGCCCGCCCGACGAACGGAATGCCGCTGGCGTCTTCATCGGCGCCCGGAGCCTCACCGATAAGCACGAGGCGGGCTTTCGGGTTGCCAACTCCCGGAACCGTTTTATTGCGGGTTTTGCACAGGTCGCAGAGCGTACATTCGGCGATTTCGGCGGCAACCTTTGCCAGGGAATCGCCGGGAATTTCAGCAAGTGGCTGCAGACGGGCTGAGCCTGGCTTTTCGCCAGTCGGCGCGGCTGGTTGGCCGGCGCTGGCTTTGAAATTCGATGGGGCACTGGCGCGCGCGAGAGTTTCATATTCTTCGGCAGAGGTCGGTGGCGGCCGCATGCGTGTCGGAGCACCCGGAGCTGCCGGTTTTGCCGGTGCCGGTCCGGTCGTTTTCTTCGTCTCTACTGCCGGCTCGGGTTCGGGCGAGACGGCAGCTGCCAGCTGATCGAAATCGAAATCTTCATCGGGCATGACGATTTCGCCTTCATAGAGACCGTCGCAGCCAGTCGGGGTCAGAAGCGCGATCAGATCAACCGCAGCAATCTGCTGCTCTTCTGAATCGTCGCTTTTTCTGCTTCTGGCCATAAATGCCTATTTATTCGAAGGGTGGTCGACACGGTAGGCTTTGGTAACGCCGATCAGACGTGCAAGGGCGCGCAGCAGACCGTCGAGCATGCCTGAATCTCTGACTTCGATCGAAAAATCGAGAATCCCGGTTTTCTGCTTCGTTGTCTTGGCCGACGCCGAATGAATGTTGATGCCCTGATTGGCGATAACGCTGGTGACCGAGTTGAGCATGCCCTTGCGATCAGTCGTTTCGATGCGGATCTTGGCGAGATAATCGCCTTCGCCGAGCACTTCGTCGACGATGCCGAGATCCCATCTGACGTCGATCAGACGGTCTTCCGTATCGTTCTGCAGATTCTGGGCGTTCGGGCAGTCTTTTTTGTGCACGGTGACGCCGCGGCCGCGGGTGATGTAGCCGATGATTTCATCACCGGGAATCGGATTGCAGCAGCGCGACATCTTGATCAGCGCGTCTTCAAGGCCGCCAACGATGATACGCGGACCTTTACTGATTTTTTTGCGGGCCTTTTCGCGGCGGGTGATATTTTTGGCGATTGTCTGCGGCTTCGGCTGAGATTTCGTGATCAGGTCGGGAAAAAGCTTGCCGATTACCTGCTGGGCGCGGATCTCGCCGGCGCCGATGCCGGCATAGAGCTCTTCGACCGATGGAAAGCCAAGCTCTTTAACCTTGTTGTTGAAACCACCGGTTTTGAAGGTCTTTTCGGTTTCGCGGTCGCCGCCAAGCCTCTGAAAAGCTTCGATAAAATCGCGTTCACCACTGATGATGTATTCGTCACGAAATTCCTTTTTCAGCCAGATGCGGATCTTGCGCTTGGCACTGGCACTGCCGACGATTTTCAGCCAGTCGCGGCTGGGCCCCTTCTGGTTTTTGTTGGTCAGAATCGAGACGATATCGCCATTCTGCAGCCGGTATTCAAGCGGAACGATATGCCCGTTGACTTTGGCACCGCAGCAGCGGTGCCCGATATCGGTGTGAATGGTATAGGCGAAGTCGATCGGTGTGCTGCCGTTGGGCAGTTCGATGACGTCGCCTTTCGGAGTGAAAACGTAGACGTGATACTGAAACAGCTCGACCTTGACGGTTTCCATGAATTCGGAAGCGTCTTTGACATCCTGATACCAGTCGATGAGATTGCGCAGCCACGAGAGCTTTTCTTTGTAGTCGGGGGCGCTTTCCTTGCCGGCAGTTTCTTTGTAATCCCAGTGGGCGGCGATGCCCTCTTCGGCGATGCGGTGCATTTCTTCGGTTCTTATCTGCACTTCGAGCGGCTTGCCGTCGAAAATGACCGTGGTGTGAAGCGACTGATACATATTCGGCTTCGGAACCGCAATGTAGTCTTTGAAGCGGCCCGGAATCGGTTTCCAGTATTTGTGGACCATACCGAGAGCGGCGTAGCAGTCTTTGACCGATTCGGTGAGAATTCTGATGCCAAGAAAGTCGTAGAGGCCGTCGAGGCCGGTGTTGTATTTAATCGTTTTGTTGTAGATCGAGTAAGCCTGCTTCGGGCGGCCGCTGATTTTGGCCTCGATATGAAATTCTTTCAGGTGCTCTTCGATCTGCTTCATGGCCTCTTTGAGCTTGACGTCGCCTTCGAGACCGGTTGAGTTGAGAAAATCGTAGATTTCTTTCGATTTTTCGGGCTGCAGAAAACGAAACGAGGTCTCTTCAAGCTCTGATTTTACCTTATTGATGCCGAGGCGATGGGCGAGGGGAGCGTAAATTTCGAGAGTTTCGCGGGCCACGTATTTCTGCTTCACTTCTGGCAGAAACTGCAGGGTTCTGATATTGTGCAGCCGGTCGGCAAGTTTTATGAGAATGACGCGCACGTCATTGGTCATCGCGAAGAGCATTTTGCGGAAGTTGGCTGCCTGGGCTGCCGAGGCCGAGCTGAAAAACATCTTGTTGAGCTTGGTGACGCCTTCGACCAGCTGGGCCATGACCGGGCCGAACATTTTTTCAATATCTGCTGTTGTGGCGGCAGTATCTTCGATGACATCGTGCAGAAGTGCTGCACAGATCGAGGTCGAGTCGAGCTTGAGCTCGGCGGCAACGATCAGGGCTACTGATTCGGGGTGAAGAAAATACGGCTCACCTGAGGCTCTGAACTGGTCTTTGTGGCATTCCTGAGCAAATCTGTAGGCTTTTTCGATGCGGTCAAGATCAGCGTCCGGATTGTATTGTTTTACCGCTGCGAATATCTTTTCGAGAGAAATGATCGATCACCTGCTGCTTTCGACTGGTGAGGCAAAGCTGGCGACAGCTTCCTCGAGGTTTTTGAGAACGACGAAATGGTGGGTAAACTGGGTGATGAGAAATACCCGGCGCATTTTGTCGTTGAGGTTGATCAGTCGCAGATCGCCGCCTTTGGCACGGGTATTCTTGAGGCCATGCACGAGAACGCCCATTCCGGCCGAACTCATATATTTGAGCCCGGCAAGATCGATGACAATGCGAACCTGATCCTGATCGCAGTGTTGATCGAGCCGGTCGCGCAGCTGATCTGAATTTTCGAAAGTAATTTCGCCTTGCACGGCGATTACAACAACATTGTTTTCATGCTGCTGGCTTTCAATGTTTAGACTCATGAAAACTCCAGTTCTGGGGTATTTGCTCAGGCTTCATCGTCGGGTTCGACGGGCAGACCTGATTCCTGAAGGCAGAGGTGATAGCTGAGCGATTCAAGCTCGGTGGTGAGATCGACGTTGTGTACCAGCACATTTTCGGTAGAGATGAGCTTGAACGGTGCAAAATTGAGAACGGCCCGCACGCCGGAAAGCATGACCATGTCATAAACTTCTTTTACGGCTCTGGCGGGAACGGTGAGGATGAGAATTTCAATTTCGCGTTCTTTAACCAGTTTTGGCAGTTCACTTACCGGCGAAATCTGGCCAAGATGTTCGAGAGTGGTGCCGATCAGGGCCGGGTCATTGTCGAACAGGGCGCAGACTTTGAAATTACGTTTTTCAAAGCCGGTGTACATTGCCAGGGCGGTGCCGAGACGGCCACCAGCGCCGACAATGGCAACTTTGCGGATTTTCTGCAGGCCAAGGATTTTGACAATATGGTCGCGCAGCTTTTTGACTGAATAACCGACGCCACGTTTGCCGAATTCACCGAAATATGCAAGATCCTTGCGCACCTGGGCCGGGTTGAGACCAAGCTTGCGGGCGAGGTCGTGTGAAGAAATAACTTTGACACCATCTCCGTCAAGGCCGTTCAGGTAACGAAGATAGATAGACAATCTCTTGATCGTCGCCTGAGGAGGAGCCAGTTTAGTTCCCACCGGAAAAACTCCTTGTCAGTTGCAGATTAGCACTGTAATTTTTAACACAATAAACCTTTTTCTTTCAAGCATCAGATGAAATTTCGTCTGTACCGCTCACGAGAATCGTTGATTTCAGCTGACAGCCCCGCAGAAAATCAGCGCAGCACAGACGCCCCTTCCCGGCGCGCTGCAGTTCGAGAAGCCTCAATACCGAGTTGTTGCCGCAGACGACCTTGATGCCATCTGTCGGATTCTGGCTCAACACTGTGCCGGCTGGTTGGTTGCCGGTCCAGTTCTCGGTGGCGGCGCGAAAAACTTTTATGCGTTCGTCGCCATCAGCAAACCAGGCCCCCGGGAAAGGGCTCATCGCATAGATCAGATTGCGAATCTCGTCGGCCGGGCGGTTCCAGTCGATGTGAGCGGTTTGCGAACTGATCTTGCTGGTGTAGGTCGCTTTTGCGTGATCCTGCGGCACCGGCCTGATTTTGCCGGCGGCAAATTCTTTGAGGGTTTTAGTCAGCAGAACGGCACCTTCTGAGCTGAGCCGGTCGTGCAGCGAACCCAGGTCGTCATTGTCGCTGATCGGCGTTTGCCCGACCGCGAGCATGTCACCTTCATCCATGCCTTTGCTCATCAGCATCACCGTATTGCCGGTGACTTTGCGTCCGAGCAGCATTGCCTGGTGAATCGGCGCCGGGCCGCGAAATTCAGGCAGAAGTGAGGCATGCAGGTTGACCGGGGCGATTTTCGGAATATCAAGAACCAGCTGCGGCAGTATCAGCCCGTAAGCGACAACGACCAGATAGTCTGGAGAAAAGGCGCGCAGGGTTTCTATTGCTTCGGGGGCATTGCGGAAAGTGGCGGGCGTATGCACTGTAAAGCCGCGTTCAAGAGCAAATGCCTTGACTGGCGTCGGCGCCGGCTTTTTCCCGCGGCCTTTTGGGCGGTCGGGCATGCAGTAGACGGCAGCGATTTCAAAATCAGGATTGTCGGCGAGCGCCCGCAGCGAGGGTACAGCAAAATCCGGGCAGCCCATGAAAACAATGCGCAGCGGACTGGTCGTCATTCAGAGGATTTCCTCGGTTTCTTCTTCTTCGTCTTCGTCGTAAAGCGATTCGCCGCTTTTGAGTATTTCCAGTTCATGCTTTATCTGCAGTTTGCGCGCTTTTGAAATACGGTCGATGAAAAGAACACCGTCAAGATGGTCGAGTTCATGCTGAATGGCTCTGGCGAGCAGGCCTTCGGCCTCAATTTCGTAGACCGATCCGTCAAGGTCGGTAGCCTCGGCGACCACTTTGCGGGCGCGTTCAACTTTTTCTGTCAGGCCCGGGAAGGACAGGCAACCCTCGTCACAGGTTTCTTTACCTGAATGTTTCAGAATCTGCGGGTTGATAAGAACCAGGGGGTCTTCGCCGATGTCGATGATAGCGAGTCTGAGGTTGACGCCAACCTGAGGAGCAGCAAGACCTACCCCTTTAGATTCATACATGGTTTCAAACATGTCTTCAACAAGGCGTCTGATATCGTCATTGATTTCGGTAACGGGCTGCGATGGTTCGCGAAGCGGTTCTTCGCCGTAATGAAGGATGCGGTATTTCATGGTGCCTCCGGGCAGAAAAGTGGCTTACAAAGTGTGTCAGCTTTTAAGTATACCACATTCAGGCTGGCCTTCAAGCATCTTTATGCCGGAGAGTTCATTGAATCTCAATAACTGTGTATGTACCCCTTTTTGACCTTAACTGAGTAATGCGGCAGTGCATACTACAGCATGAAGAAAGGGTTTATGTCGATACTGAGGCGGGTATCGCCTGGTTTGCGCAGCTGTCGGCAGACCTCACGGGTGACGCGGGTCAGAGTGGCGAAATCTGGCATTTTCAGCATCAGTTGAAAACGGTATCTTTCGTTGATTTTTTCGAGTGAAGCCGGCGCCGGTCCGAACAGTTGAAATTCCTTAACTTCAGGGCGGGCGGCGAACAGGTCGTGCAGATCTTTTGCGGCGGCGAGGGTCTTCTGCTGGTCAGAACCTGAGACGATGAACGAAGCCAGTTCGATGAACGGCGGAAACAGTGCTTCACGCCGCATTTTCGCCTCTTCGGCGAAAAAGCCGTGATAGTCTTCAGTCAGGGCATGTCTGATCGAATGATGCTCGGGACAATAGGTCTGCAGCACCACATCGCCGGGCATGTCGCCTCGGCCGGCCCGCCCGGAAACCTGGGCAAGCAGAGAAAAATTACGTTCAGAAGCCCGGAAATCAGGAACACGCAGCAGACTGTCGGCGGCAAGAATGCCGACCAGGGTGACATTGGGAAAGTCGAGCCCTTTGGCCACCATCTGAGTGCCGACGAGAATGTCGATTTCGCCACGGCCGAAGCGGTCGAGAATCTCTTCCATGCTGCCTTTTGTCGACACACTGTCTGAATCGAGTCTTTGAATGCGGGCCTGCGGAAAATACCGCTTTGCCTCACTTTCAACACGCTGGGTGCCGGCACCGAAAAATTTGATGGCCTGACTCTGGCATTTGGGGCAGGTCTGTGGCACCGTCTGCATTTCGCCGCAGTAATGGCAGCGCATGATCTGGCTGCCGGTATGATAGACGAGCGAGACGTTGCATTTCGGGCACTGAACCGCTTCGCCGCATTCCCGGCAGAATACGAAGCTTGAAAAGCCGCGCCGGTTCAAAAACAGAATGGCCTGTTTGCGGTTTTTCAATGTGTTTTGGATCGCCTGCCCGAGTGCTTCTGAAAAGATCGAACGGTTTTTGCGGGTAACGAGCTCGTGGCGCATATCGACGACCTTGACGCGCGGTGGTTGCCGATTACTGACGCGCGAGTTCATCTCGACCAGACGGTAGCGGCCATTCAGGCAGTTCTGGAACGAGTCAATCGTCGGGGTTGCCGAGCCCATGACGAGCTGCGCACCTTCGATCTGGCAGCGGCGCATTGCCACTTCACGGGCATGATAGCGTGGCGGGTCGCCCTGTTTGAATGAAGGCTCGCCCTCTTCATCGAGAATGATGGTGCCTAGACGCGGCAGTGGCGCAAAAACCGCCGAACGGGCGCCAACTACGACCGGGCAGAGGCCGCGGCGGATTTTTTCCCACTGGTCGAAGCGTTCACCATCGGAAAGCTTGCTGTGCAGAATTGCGACCCGGTCTCCGAAGCGGTCGGTGAATCGCTTCATCATCTGCGGAGTCAGAGAAATTTCGGGCACCAGCACGATCGCAGTCTGGTTTTTTTCGAGAGTTTCGGCCACCCAGCGCAGATAGACCTCGGTTTTACCGGAACAGGTCACGCCGCGCACCAGTACCGGCCGGCGATCGGAGCTGCTGGCCGCGGAAATTTCAGCGATGACGCGTGTCTGATCTTCTGACAACGGCGGCGGCGGGGTGGCTTCGCGCCGGTAATATTCTTCGGTGCCGACCTGACGCATGACGCGCTCTTCGACTTCGATGATCAGCCCTTTCTTTTTCAGCTGCGCGATCGGCGCACTGCTGATCTGGGCGGTGCGGGCCAGTAGTGCGGCGGTCGGGGCGGTCGAAAAGGTCAGCAGCGTCTGAACCGCCAGCTTTTCTTTGGGCGTCAGCTTTTCGATTTCAACCGGCTGGTCGGGGTTCAGTTTGAGAACAGTGATCATTTTCGGGCCCTGCGCGGCTTTGACGCTGTATGCCATGTCGACGAGGCCGTCGCTGATCCAGCGGCTGACAGTTGATGCCGCCAGTTGAAATCTGTCGCAGAAGCTGTTGTAGCTTACCCAGTCGTTTTCGGCGAGCCACTGCAGAGCCGGCTGCTGGTCGCCGCCATTACCCGCATAACTTACCTGGCGCACGATTGTCTGTTTGATGCCGCCCGGCAGCATGCAGTGCAGAACTTCGCCGACATTGCAGACGCAGTCTTCGGCAACGGCACAGGCAAGCTGCAGCATCTTCGGTGAAATCAGCGGAATCGGATCGAGAACTTCGCCGAGAGCAACGGTTTTAAAGGCCGGCTGATTCTCGTGCAGGCCGGTAACATAGCCGATCAGACGGCGGTTCTGTACCGGCACCACGACGCGGGCGCCCGGCTGCGGACAATCGCGGCCTGGCGGCAGATGGTAGGTCAGGGTGCCATCACCGATCGGATCGGGAAAGGAAACTTCAACAAAAACCGTCATGCCGGTTCTTCAGAGGCGTCGGGTTTCAATTTGCGGCTGAGGTTGACCGCAAGATACGAGGCAAGCCGCTCGTAGCAGCAGGCGCCACAGACGTCAGGCAGAAATCTCTGCCCATGCCTGTCAATTATGATCAGACCATTCGGTCGGCGCCTTACAAAAATTCGGCTGTCGGTCGGAATGAGATCGGCGTCAGCAATGGCAGCGGCGACAAAATCAACCTGCAGCCGGCAATCTGCCTTCCCGGCAGGGTGCGAAGCGGTCAGGCGGTTTTCGGCAGTATCGACTGCGGGGCCGTCGTAGGCTGAGATAAACAGGTCGGTGGTCTCACCGAATTCTTCAACGCGGATATTATGCTTTTCGAGGCCACTCTGCAGACGCCGCAGCCATTCAGGACGGCCGGCAACAAGAGGCTGCAGAGCTTCCGGCACCACATACGAAATGCTGGCGATGGTTCGCGTTAAAAGGGTTTGAGAAGCAATTCTGGCGGTTGTGTCAGCAAAGACCTTCTGGAAAAAGCCGCTGAGCTTGCCCGGTTGCGCCGGGAGCTCTGAAAAAAGCATGTTTGCCGGCACTGCAATATTATCAGAAGGCATCTGCTGGCGATTCTGCAGAATATGAAAAGTCTGCCCCGCCGCGAGAAGATACTCGATGATCGGGTCTGCTGTCTGGCCGCTTAAAAGCTGCTGCTGCACCAGAGTTGACGGTGAAACGAGCAGACAGGCGTCGAATTCGAGCCCGGCAAAAAACCAGCCGGGCTGATGACCGACAGTGAGAGGCGAGTGACCGCATATCTGCTTGAGCGGCGCTTCAGCCAGCCATTCATGGCCGCTGTCGATCAGGGCTGCCCTGACTTCGGTGCCGCTATGAGAAAAAAGCATTGCCAGCTCAAGCGCAAGCGTACTGGCAATGCCTTTTCCAAATGCAATCAGAACGCGGGACTTATTTGTCCTTGTCTTTTTCCTTGATTTCAATTTCGAGGGCCCCTGAAGCGATTTCTTCCATGGCGATCTTCACATAGTTTTCGTCATATTCTTCAACCAGACGTTTTTTGCCTTCAACCAGCATTTTCACACGGTTGGAGATTGCCATCACTGCATCGTATTTGTTCGGAATCTTCTGGGTAATTTCGGTTCTCGAGCGGAATTTCATTCGTCAACCTCCGTTGAATCAAGTTCAGAATCGACAATATCATCTTCGTGGCTTTCGCCCATATCATGACTGACTTTTTTGCCAAGCATGCGCATGGCAGCGGTTTCTGGGTTGATCGCCGAAAGAATCACATGATTCGATTCGGTGACAACAATGGCGCGGGTTTTTCTGCCGTAGGTTGCGTCGATCAGACGCCCCTGTTCCTTTGCATCCTCTTTCAGACGCTTGATGGGCGCAGAACCAGGACTGACAATAGCGACAATGCGGTCTGCCACCACAACGTTTCCAAAGCCAATGTTCAGCAGAAGAGCCTTCATACTCCGCTCCTATTCAATATTTTGTGCCTGTTCGCGAATTCTTTCGATTTCGCATTTTATGTCGAGTGCAAGCTGGGTAATGGCCACATCGCTGATTTTGCTGCTCAGGGTATTCGCTTCGCGATTGATTTCCTGGACAAGAAAGTCGAGGCGGCGGCCGGCGGGTTTATCGCTGGTAAGAATGTTTTCGAGTTCTTTGAGGTGACTGCGGAGTCGGGTAATTTCTTCGCTGACGTCGCTGCGGTCGACCCAGATGGCGATTTCGGTACCCAGTCGGGTTTCGTCGTAACCGGCTTTACCCGCCAGTTCTTTGATGCGTTCGGTAAATTTTTCGATGAACTGCTTATTGAATTCGGGAAGCAGCGTCTCGATCTTTGCAATCGTCTCGCGCAGGAACTGGCTGCGCTGGCGCAGGTCGTTGGCCAGGTTCTGCCCTTCGCGGTTACGCGCGTCGATAAAGTTTTTAACCGCTTCTTCGAGAACCGGTTCGATGCGTTTCCAGATTTCTTCGTTGTCAGCCTGCTTCGAATCGACCTTCATGACGCCGGGCAGTGAAAGGAGCCCGTCGAGGTCGACCGGCAGATCTTTGCCGGTTTCGCGGCTGATTTCGTCTTTGAGGTTGATCAGCTTTTTCAGCAGAGGCCGGTTGATGATTACTTCCTGATTCGGGTTGTAATCAACGACTTCCATGTGCAGGTAGACCTTGCCGCGTGAAATACGGGTGCTGAGATACTGCCTGATCAGGCCGTCAGCCCAGTTGTAGCCGTAAGGCAGATGCAGATCGATCTGCAGGAAACGATTGTTAACTGATTTAAGCTCGACGCCTATGCGCCCGGCTTCATCAGTAAAGGTTGCGCGCCCGAATCCAGTTAAACTTGAAATCATAGTGGACGATTATAACGCAAAAAAATGAATCTTTCAACAAAAACCCGGCTGTGATTAACACAGATAGACAGAAATAGAAAAGAGCCACGGATGAACAAAAAGGCTACATGAAGAACAAAAGGGCCGCAGAAGAACAAAAGGGCCACGGATTAACCCGGATAGACACTGATAAAAGAGCATGAAGAGAGAAAAGACAGGCAAAAGACAAGTAAAAGACAAGTAAAAGACATCGGGGCGGGCGGCGGGGTATAATGGGCACGGTACAGGAGGGGTTATGCGCTGGTTTGATACGCACTGTCATCTCGATCGGCTGCCGGCAGAAGTGGCGGTCGACCTGGTGTTGCAGCGAGCCGGGGTGGCCGGAGTCAGAAGAATTCTGGTGCCGGGAGTGGTCGGTGCGGTGTGTTTACCTGCTGTTGCCACGGCAAATATAAAGATCGTCACGGCCTGGGGTGTACATCCTGATTTTGTTGCCGATGCCCGGGTAAAAATCGGTGTGATGCCAGACTGGAAAGACGGGCATTTGCCGGTGGCGATTGGCGAATGCGGTCTCGACCGGCGTCTGACTCTGCCAATAGAGCAACAGGAAGAAGTGTTCGGCTGGCAGTTGCACATTGCCAGCGATTATAGTCTGCCGGTGATTGTACATCTGGTCGGGCATGGGCAGCGGGCTTTGACGATGCTGCAGAAAGCGGCATTGCCGCGTGGCTTTGTCATGCATTCATATTCGGGTTCACCGGAAATGGCGGCAGAGTTTGTCGCGGCCGGTGGTTTTATCTCGCTGTCGGCGGCCAGTCTGCGTAACCGCGAAAAACTGCGAAAAACGCTGCAGATGATACCGCTTGCTGCAATTCTGCTTGAAACCGACACCCCGGATATGCCACTGCCGGGCTGGATCGAGAAATGCAACGAGCCGGCGGCGGTTGCCGAAATTGGTGCCCAGGTAGCGGAAATCTGCGGTCTGCCGGTTGAAAAACTCGCAGAAGTGGTGTACACAAATGCTTTGCGAATATTTGCCCTGAAAGAAGAATGACTATGGACAATCGTTTTCAGAGAACCGGTCTTTTGCTCGGCGATGAGGCTTTTGCGCGACTGCAGAACAGCCATGTGGCGGTTTTCGGGCTGGGCGGGGTCGGTTCGTATGCGGCCGAAAGTCTTGCCCGCACCGGTATCGGGCGTATGACAATTTTTGATTTCGACCGGGTCAACCCGACGAATATCAATCGTCAGAATATTGCCTTCAGCGATACGATTGGCCGCGACAAGGTCGAAGTCATGCGTGAACGCATTGCCCAGATCAACCCGGAATGCGTTGTCAGCGGTCACAATGAATTTTTCAGTGCCGAAAACAGCGGACGTTTTCTCTGTCAGGGCTTAGATGCGGTCGTCGATGCAATCGACTCGTTCGACTCGAAGATTCATCTGCTCGTAGAATGCTGCCGCCTGGATATTCCGGTGTTTTCGTCAATGGGCGCCGGCGGCAAACTCGACCCGTCTCAGATACGGGTTGGCGATCTGTCTGAATCGACTATCTGCCCGCTGGCACGCCGGGTGCGCAAAATTCTGCGCGGTCACGGCATTGAAAGCGGCTTTAAGGTGGTCTATTCGCTCGAACCGCCGGTAACTGCCTTTTCGCATACGATAGTTCCGGCTGCTCAGAAGGAACTGCCGACTGCCAATGCCCGTGAACGCCGTATCCAGGGCACAATCAGCTATCTGCCGGCAATCTTTGGCCTGACACTGGCCGGCATGGTGGTTCAGCATCTCACCGGCTTTTCTACCGCGCGTGAGACTCCCGCTGGCCGCGAAATGCTCAAAGACGAAAACATTTAATGCTCGACCCTTCGGCCCTGCGGCAAGCTCAGGGCAGGCTAGCTCAGGACTCGCTTAGGGGGGCGAAGAGTTCGAGCATCTGGTCTGGCGAAATGTTTTCGGGGCGGGCTTTTTCGTCAATGCCGAGGCGGGCGAAGCGTTCGTTCCAGTCGGGGCCGGCGAACTGGCGGCGCAGCAGCGGCAGGGCCATTTTGCGGCGCTGCATGAACAGGTAGGAAGCCGGCTTGAGAGCCCGGAAACGCCGTTCTCTTTCGCTGGCGCTCAGTTCAAGGGGTTCGAGTATCAGAATCGAACTGTTGATCTTCGGTGGCGGCGCAAAAGAGCCCGGGCCATAGGTGCCACCGACGCTGGCTCTGGCAAAAAAAGCGGTGTGAACCGACAGATAGCTGTATTCCTTGTGATTGCAGGGGGCGGCAGCCTTGACGGCGACTTCCTGCTGCAGTAGAAATACGAGGCGCTCGGCGTGCGGGCCTTTTTCAAGAAATCTTTTGATGATCGGGGTGCCGCAATAGTAGGGCAGATTGCCGCAGACGAGCAATGGCCGGTCGACGGCGGGCAGCTGCGCATCGGGGATTTCGAGAAAATCACCCCAGACAATGCTGGCTGCCGGAAATTCACCGGTGAGAACCTCACGCATGCGTTCGTCAATCTCGAACAGCTGCATTCTGGCGCCGGTTTCTGTCAGGCGTCGGGTGAGCGCCCCTTTGCCGGGGCCGATTTCCCATACCTGATGCTCGGGAGTTGCCGCCAGGCGTCTGACGATTTCTTCGGGAATCCGGTCATCGATGCAGAAATTCTGTCCGAGTGACTTTTTCGCTTTGATGAAGTCGGGCTGATCTGGTCGGTGGCGCTGTCTGGCGGGTTTATTCATCGGTATCGTCCTGCCAGAAGTCTTCAGTGTCTTCGGGGCGGCGTTCGACGTCGCGAAGAACGCTGAAGTATTCGTTGCGCACCGCTTTCTTCAGCGAATTGCCCTGAATCAGCTGCAGAACCTTGACGGTCATTTCGCGGCGGGCAAGTTTGATATCGATGATGTCGTTGATGGCGATTTCGCGGGTGGGCTTGGCCACCACCTGATTGACCTGAATCAGGCCGAGTTTGCAGGCTTCGTTGGCAAGGGCCCGGCGCTTGATGAGGCCGGTGACCTGCAGGTATTTATCGAGCCGCATAAGTTTTCTCCTTTGCTGGCTTCCAGCAAAAACGGGGCTGCCTTCGGTTGAAGACAGCCCCGTTCAGCTTAACAATCAGAGCAGATTGAGAGTTTCGGGGTGGCGGACAACGTAGGCTTTGCTGCTCAGGCCCTTTACGAAATATGACCAGAGTTCTTCCTGGTAGTCGTTGCGCAGTTTCTTTTTCAGCTGCGAAATGACTTCAGGGGTCATAGAGGCTTTAACGCCTGGAGTTTCGTTATCTTCGAGCATGGCGATGACATAACCGTAGGGAGTCTGTATCGGGGCGGTGAACTGGCCCTTTTCGAGAGACCAGACAGCTTTGTCGAGAGCTTCAGACAGCTGGCCGCGTTTGACCGGAGCGATCAGGCCGTTGCGGGTGGCTGAACCGTCGATTGAATACTTGCCGGCGAGCAGAGCGAAGATTTCGCCCTGGTTGAGGCGCTTGTACAGGTCCTGGGCAACTTTTTCTTCGGCAACGACGATCTGACGGATCTTGCGGGTTGCCGGAACATCGAACTGGTCTTTATTGGCTTCAAATTCTTTTTTGAGGTCTTCTTCAGAAGGTTCAAGGGTAACCATTCTTCTGATTTTGTCCTTGATTTCTTCGAATTTTTCGAAGCGATTGCCTTCGTAAGCGGTGACTTCGACGAAGTGCCAGCCAAGTTCGCTCTTGAATGGGCCAGCGATCTTGCCTTTCCAGTTGTTGTCTTTGACCAGATTCATCAGTTCGCGGTGTACTTCGGGCAGGTAGGTGCGGCCATTGTCAGAGAACTGACCGGCGCCATCTGCCAGCATGCTGCTGGAGAAGCCAGGATTCGGTGAAATCGGCAGCGGACCAAAGGTATTTTTGGCTTCAGACTTTTCGGCTTTGGCGATGGTTTTTGCCAGGTCGGCAACTGAGGCTGCCGGGTTAGCGGCCTTGATTCTTTCGGCTTCAGTCTGAGCGAGTTTATTCTGATTTTCTTTTTCAAGAATGTCACGGATAGTTTTCTTCAGACTGGTGGTGAGGCCAAGCTGCATCGGTTCGAGCACCTTTTCAAGGCGGAACAGATGATAGCCGTTGGCGGTCTGAATGACGTCACTCAGTTCGCCGGCTTCGAGGCTGAACAGGGCTGATTCGATTTCTTTGGCGATTGCGCCGGTGGCGTCGCCGATTTCGTCGCGCAGAATCTTCTGCTGGTCAGCGGAATAGTCTTCGGTGATTTCGCCACTGAAGAAAACGGGCAGTTTGCCGTTATCCTTGCGTGAAGCGCCGACCGAATACATTTTTACCATGCTTTCGAAAGTTTCATTGCCATGAATGATTTTCTGTTTTGCGGTTTCGAGTGAAGAAGCTGCTTTAATTTCAGCTTGAGCAGCTTTGATTTCAGCAGTGAGCTCGGCTTTGACTTCTTCGAACGGTCTGGTTTTTTCGGGAATGCGGTTTTCGACCTTGATGATGTGCCAGCCGAACTGACTGCGCACCGGTTCGGTCACTTTGCCGATGGTGGCGGAGAAGGCGGCATCTTCGAAAGGTTTAACCATGGCGCCACGGCCGAATTCGCCGAGATCGCCGCCCTTTTTGGCAGAGCCGGTGTCCTGAGAATGTTTTTCGGCCAGTTTGGCGAAATCTTCGCCGTTGTTGATGCTGGCGAGAATGCCATCGATTTCGGTTTTGGCGGCGGCGAAAGCCTTTTCTTCATCGAAGGCAGCGGCCACGTCGAACTGGAAGCTGGCAGCGCCGTCTTTTACGATAAGTCGCGAGGGCTGAGTGCCGGCATCGGCGAGAATGGCAATCTGACCACTGACTGCGGCCTTGCTGCCACCGGTCAGCGGCAGTTCGAGCGCGTTTTCAGCCTTGGCCATGCTGGTGGCGTCGGGGCGAAGCTCTTTGCCGTCGGCGGCGATCAGGGTGAAGCTGTCGAGATTGAGGCTGGCTTCAGGTTTCAGGCCTGAAATGCCGGCATTGAAAGTGAACAGGGTTTTGCCTTCCACTTCGCTGCTGGTGAAATTGCGCAGATTGACCTTGAATGAGGTGAATTCATGGTCGAAGTTGTTGCGCGGCTTGATAAGAATGTGGCGGGCCTGAACTTTTTCTTCGGTGCGGAAACGATCGATATTTTCGCTGTAGCGCTCACGCAGATCCTTTTCGCTTACCGCGATAGTATCGAGATATTCGGGGACATTGTGGCGAACGAAGATGTGAGAGACTTCGAGACGCTTCGAACTCATGAATTTGTTGCGATTGGCGTCGAAATAGTTCTTGATCTGCTCTTCGCTGATTTCTGACTTGCCGGCAAAATCTGACGGAGAAATGAGAAGGTGGCTGAAGCTGATCTGATCGTCTTCTCTGAAGCGGTCTTTGTTGGTTTCGTAATAGTTTTTCAGGAAGTCGTCAGTGGCGCTGGCGGGCGGTACCGGGGCCATGACCTTCTGGGCAACCGACTGAAAGGTAATCTGGCGGAGTTTCTGATTGCCGTATTCTTCGGCAGTCATGCCCTGCTGGCGGAGCCGGCGGTCGAATTCGACCGGTGAGATCTGCTGGCGATCGCTTTCGACCAGAGCTTCGGCGGTTACGCCGGGCTTGATGTTGCTGGCGCGGGCGAACAGGTCGAGAAGCGCCATTGACGTGAGATTTTCAAGTGCTCTTTCCTTGAGCATGCCACCGTAGAATTCTTTGATTCCTTCAGGCATCTGCTGCAGCTGCTGATATTCGGGAGTGTCTTTGATCGAGCGCCATACGGTCTTGACATCGATAATGGTTGTCAGAGAAGCGCCGTTGGCCGGGTAGGAAACGTGCACGACCGGAAGGTTTTCCTTGTCGCGAAGATTCTGCGGCATTGAGTTGCGCAGTGAATCGGCTTTTGCTTCGGATTCATCAGCGCGGCGTTTGCGTTCTTCCTGCTGCCTGATCGATCTGCTTGTGCCGTAGCCGATGATAAAAATCGACAACACAAACAGTGTGATGGTTGCCCAGATGATCTCCTTGATGTGTAGTCTGAGCCATCGCATTGACATAAAACCTGGATTGGACATGCTGCCGTCACCTCTTCAGTCTGTCTTGATTAACTGCCGATGCACCTCTGAGAGAAACAGGGCGCCCGGGATGGTGGATTATATCACCCGTGTTATACCCCTGTCAAAAATAATCTGCCCATTGATGTACTTTAAGTATTGTGAAAAATATCTTTAATTCTCGGGCGCTTGACCAGCAGTAAAAAAATTGCTAGCTTTAAAAAAGTTGAGTACTCTCAATAAGCTAAATAAGTTCAGGAGAATTGAGTATGAAGTTTTTTATCAGTCTTCTTGTTGTGTTCATGATGCTCGGTTTCGTTGCAACTCCCGCTATGGCCTGCAACCATGACTGTGGTAACTGCCCGAACGGTGGTGACTGTGGTAACAATCACGGTGCTGACGGCGAACGTGGCGACTGCAATGACGGCTGTGGCGATGGTCACGACAATGGTGACAATGGTAATGGTAACGGTGGTGGCTGCCAGGGTGGAAGCTGCCCCATCTGATAAATCAGAAATAATTGCAGGCCCGCAGTTTGCGGGCCTGTTTATTTTTAGACGTTTTTACAGTATTATCCTGCCATGAACATTGCCAGGGCATTTTTTTCATTATCGGCGCTGACGGTGCTTTCGCGGGTAACCGGTTTTATCAAGGTTGCCGCTTTTGCCGCATATTACGGGCGGTCGACTGAAGCTGACATGTTCATGGCGATAATGATCATTCCCGATCTGATGTACCGATTCATCAGTGAAGGCCTGGTTGCGAGTGCTTCGGTGCCGATGTTCGTCGATCTGCGCGAGCAGCCCGAAAAGCTTGGGCGCTCATTCTGGACTCAGTTCTGGCTGCTGGGCATGCTTGGCGGCGTCATGGCGCTTCTCTTCTCGGTTTTTTCGGGCCCGATCTGCCATTCGCTCACTCCGGGTTTTGCCTTTGAAGATCTTGAGCGGATGCGCTTCATGTGGAGCATTGAAACCATCTGCATCGTCAGCGGTCTGGCGGCGGGAGTGCTGACTTCGCTGCTCAATGCCAGGCAACAGTTTGCGATCCCGGCGATCGGAGCGTTGCTGTTCAATCTTGCGATCATTGCCGGAATTTTTTTTGCCCGGGGCGGGCCGGTCGAGATCATCGCCTATGCCACGGTATTCGGATCGTTGCTGCCGGTGGTATGGCAGTTCTGGCTGCTCTACCGCGCAAAGGTTTTCAAGGTTAGTTTCAAGGCAGCACTGGTTTTTGATTCTGGCGTTGCAAGAGAGTTTTTGCAGGCCGTGACGCCAGTTGCGATCTGGATCTCAGTTCTTCCATTCATCCCGATTTATGAGCGTTACCTGCTGTCGATGCAGGCAACCGGCTCGGTGGCAACTCTCAACTATGCCGAAAAGCTTTTCAATCTGCCGCTCGGGATCATTTCGATCAGCCTTGCTCACGTTATTCTGCCAAGTTTGAGCCTGTTGAGCGGCCATGGTCGTCTGCGTTTTCTCGGGAGAATGTTTGGTTTCGCAACCCTGGCGATTCTGCCGGTCGTTGCCCTGATTCTGCTGTTCTCGGACAGCATCGTCAGTGTTGTCTACCAGCGTGGCCGCTTTACGACAGAAGATGCGGCAATAGCGGCCGCCTTGTTCAGAAGTTATTCTCTCGCTCTGCTGCCGGTTTCGCTGTGCATGGTTCTCAACCGCGGTTATTTTGCTGCGAGAAACTATTTGATTCCGTTTTTTGCCGGGCTTTCGGCGGCCGCCGTGCAGTTTTATCTCGGGGCAAGGCTGGTAAACGCTTACGGCGTGCCAGGAATCGGCTATGCCGCCGCTGCCGCCTATCTGGTACAGATGCTGATTCTGCTTGTTCTCCTCAAGCCTGGCCTGGCGACTGGTGCTGTTCGTGCGCAGGATTAAGATGTAGCCGGAAAACAAGATTCCCGCGCCTGTTCCTTTTCGGATCAAGGCGCGGGAATGGGTGAAAAACAGCGATTTGCAATCAGTGCATGAATTTTTCAGAGGTGAGAATTTTCTGGGTCTGAAGGAATTCTTCTTTTTCAGACTCGGGCAGAAAGACGGCAGAAGCAAAACCTTCGATGGCTGTCGATTTAAAAATGCGGCCACCGCGGTTGCGGGCTTCCTGCCAGGCTGAAGCACCTTCGGTCGCGAGGGTGAATTCTTCGGGCACTTCGACTTCAACGTTTACGGCAGCGAAATCAACAGGGAAGACGCCCCATTTTGACACCAGTGGCCCAACCATGAAGCGGCGCCCGTATTTTTCGTGCTCAAAGAGGCGGGTAAAATCATCGAGCAGAAAGCCTCGTTTCTTGTCGGTTTCTTCTTTTTCCTGTTCGCGCAGTGCCTTGCGAACGCTGTCGATGCTGTAGTTGACCGAGACTTTCGCGTTCATCTCGAAAACTATGCTTTCGTCGGGCTGCAGTGTAAATGAGTGTCTTGCTTTATCGCGACGGTAGCCGATATTTTTGCCATTGACTCTGACTTTAACCTGATTCTCTGAGGTCGGGTAGAGAATGCGGAATTTTACCGAACTGTCGACGGCATTTTTTCCCTGATTCTTGATGGTTACCTTAAGAGACGACTCGGCGTCAGTGCCATAGATCTTCACGCGGGCGTCACAGCTGGTTACCTGAAAGTTTTCAGAGAGCCCCTTTTCGATTATCAGCTCAGGAAATCTCGGCAGCATATTGCGCGGTGAGGCAAGCAGACTGCTCGAAATAACTGCAAGAAAGAGTATAAGAAATAACGCCGTGTTTTTTTTCATGTTCATGTTTACCTCCCAGTAAATGGGTAAGCGAATTATAGAGGTATTTATCACCAAATGTCAAAGCACTGGAAGTTTTATTCCTTATGGTTTAAAATGCCTTAAAACAGCCAATCTGCCTGACCGCGAAAGGACCGGACCTTGAAAAAATCAAAAACAGTATATGCCGATCTGCACACACACAGCACCGCTTCAGATGGTATGCTTACGCCGGAGCAGCTGGTTGAAAAGGCGAGCGGTATCGGTCTGGGAGTAATCGGTATCACAGATCATGACAGTATCGACGGGGTAAAAGCCGGGGTTGCTGCCGGCGCCCGTCTTGGCGTGCGTGTCGTGCCTGGTATCGAGCTTTCATGTGGCTGGGAAGGCCGCGATTCGTCGGTGCATGTGCTGGGTCTGTTCGTTAACCCCGAGTCGCCGGTTCTTATCGACCTTCTTGAAACCCAGAAAAAATCGCGTTATGCCCGTGCTCTCAAGATACTTGACCTGCTTCGGCAGCAGGGTTTCGATATGACCGAGCTGGCGCAGAGTTTTGCCGATTCACCTGAAAAGGTGCTTGGCCGCCCGCATCTTGCCAGATACCTTGAGTCAAAGGGCTATGTAAAAGACTTTCAGGAAGCATTTGACAAATATCTGCTGCGCGGCCGCCCGGCTTACGTACCGAAAGACCATGTCGAGCCCGTGACCGGCATCGAGATTATTCACGCCGCCGGCGGCATCGCGGTTCTGGCACATCCGGGCCTGATTCCAGACTGGGACAGGGTCTGGGAAAAAATTCAGAGCATGGCATGGGATGGCATTGAAACCTACTATTCAGAACATTCGAACAGCGACGTGCGCAAGTTTCAGGCGGTTGTCGAAAGTCACAACTGGATTTCAACCGGTGGCAGCGATTACCACGGCGATTACGGCAAACATGTCGACCGTCTTGGCCAGGCCGGTCTGTCGCAGGAACAGTTTGGTGAGCTGCTCGACAAGTGTGCAGCGCGCGGCGTCAGTTTTTTCTGATTCCGACGTTGTCTTCCTGGGTTTCCAGGGGAAGGGTGATGGTGAAGGTTGTTCCTTCGCCGACCTTGCTGCTGACCATGATGGTGCCCTTGAACAGCTGAACGATGCGGTGTGATACGGCCAGCCCGAGGCCGGTGCCGTGCCAGTCGCGTTTGGTCGTGAAAAACGGGTCGAAAATCTGCTCGAGCTGGTCTTCCGGGATGCCGCAGCCCGAGTCGCTTACCTTGATGACTGCTGAAGAAACCGGGGTTTCGATTCTCGCCAGTTCGACGGTAATCTGGCCGGCGCCGGTGATTGCCTGTGAAGAATTCAACAGCAGGTTGACCAGCAGCTGCTGAAACTGGTTTTTACTGCCGCGCAGACTGCAGCTCGGATTGGCATGCAGAAACTGAATCTCGATTTTGTCGTTTTCTCTCTGATAACGAAGGAGCTTGAGGGTTTCTTCGATCAGCGGCACGAGATCGAAGTGATTGCCTTCAAAGCGTTCCTGGCGTGAGAAAACGCGCAGGTCATCGATAATGCGTGTGATGCGGCTGATGTTGGTCAGAATCAGATCGAAAATTTCGCGGCGTTTGGTTTCATCAGGGCCGGCTTTCTGAAGAATCTGAACTGCATTCGAGATACCGGTGAGCGGGTTGTTGATCTCGTGGGCGATGCCGGCGGTCAGAATCCCGAGCGCGTTGATTTTCTCGGTTCTGGCGAGCACCTTTTCCATGTTGTGTTTTTCGGTAACGTCACGCAACACAACCTGAACCAGCGGCTTGCGGGCATCAGAGAGCTCGGTGGGGATACCGCGTATTTCAAGAACCGAAGGAAACCCCCGTGGGAAACCGGTGATCAGCGTGCGGGTGACAATCAGTCTGGTTTCGTAGACCTTGGCGGTCAGGCGCCCGATTTCGCCAAAAATCGGTGAGGTGGCGCTCAGAGACTTGATACTCATGCCGGGCTCGATCGCGATGTCTTTTACCGGCAGCAGGCTGTTGAAGCGTGAATTGACGAAAACCAGCTTCGACTGGTCTGAAAACAGCATGATGCCGTCAGGTGAGTTCTCAATCAGCTGCCGGTAGCGTCTTTCAGAAATTTCGAGGTCGCGCGCAAGATTATCGATGCGCAGATGAGCTTCGATACGTGCCAGCAGTTCGCTGCTCGAGAACGGTTTGACGATGAAGTCGTTGGCGCCGGCTTCGAAACCCTCGAGTTTTTCTTCAAGGCTGCCCTTGGCAGTGATAAAGACGACTCGCAGAGAGCGCATGTCGGCATCGGCACGAATCCGCCGGCAGACTTCGAGCCCGTTGAGCTTGGGCATCATGATGTCGAGCAGCAGCAGATTGGGCTTGAACTGTCTGATTTTTTCGAGGCCGTCGAGGCCGTCGTAGGCCTGACAGACCTCGTAGCCTGAAAGGGTCAGGGTTTCCTGGAGATAATCGCTGATATCCGGCTCGTCTTCGATGATGAGAATCCGGTTGAGATTATCGCCTGATGCTGACTGGTTCACTTTTTCACTGGCCTCGGACGAATACGCTCAGGGTTTCCATGTGGAAAGTGCCCGGGAAAAGGTCGAATGAATAAACACTGTCGAGTTTGTAACCCATCTGTTTGATCGCCTTGGCATCACGCCTGAAGGTCATCGGATTGCATGAGAGATAGGTGATCAATCTTGGCTTGATGCCTGAAAGCCCGCGCAATACCCGATGCGAAATGCCGGTGCGTGGCGGGTTCATATGCAGGGCCGCGATGACTCCCTTGGTAAGCGGAGTGTTGAAAATGGTTTCGGCCTTGCGGCAGAGAAAGCGGCTCTTCGATGAGGGGCGGGTTTTCTGGTAGGCGAGGGCATCCTGATATGAGGAAATGTTGCATTCGACACCGTGTACTTCTTCGAAGAGGTTTTCGAGCAGAAATGTCTGGGTGCCACAGCCACAGTAGAGATCGATGAATTTGCCCTTGTGCTGCGAGGCCTGGTAAATCGACAGCAGGGTGTGAAGAATCGCTTCTGCGCCTTCAAGATTGTTCTGAAAAAATGAGTTCGGTGAAATACGCCAGTTGCGACCCATGAAAGAGAACGGGCCCTTTTCACGCACAAGCGTGAGATGATTACCCAGTTCAGAGTGGGCTTCGAGCCGGCTCAGACTGTCGGTCTGGTCGAAGAAGGCCTGCATGCTTTCGAGAGTTTTCTGGCTGGGTGCCCCTTTGAGAAGAAAGGCGCAGTGTTGCTGGGGCGGCAGGGTTCTGATGATGACGGTATTGATGCTTTCTGCCAGTTCGCGGTTTTCCGGGCAGTTGAGGTGCTCTTCAAGCCGGTCGTAGACTTCGAGGTTGGGGCGGCACTGAACGATACAGCCCTTCATCGAGACGACATCGTGCGACCGATATTTGTAGTTGCCGAGTATAACCTGGTCGCCGTTGATCGCGACTTTCAGTTCCATTTTGTTGCGGTAGCCGGTCATCGGCAGCGGTTCCATCGGGTAGACGTGTTCGGGCTGCAGAGGTTTGAGGATGAAGCGCAGTGCTTCCTCTTTTTCGTGACGCTGGGTCTCGGGCAGAATATGCAGCCAGTGGCAGCCACCGCATTCAGGGAAATTGGGGCATGGCGATTTGCGCCTTTTGCTGGATTCTTCAACGATGTTTTCGATTTCGCCGCGACGGTAATCAGTTTTATCTTCGGTGATTTTTATGTCGAGTCGATCGCCCGGTGCGCCATAGGGGACAAAAACCACCTTGCCGTCTTCAGTGTGCCCGAGTGAATCGATTCCATAGGTCATGCGTTCAATTAAAACATTTTCCATTCGCGTTCCTCTTTGTTGGTTAGGGCTGCATGGCAGCGGGTCTGCAGTATGGCGTCGCAGACTGAAAGGCATTCAACGGCACATTTCCGTTGAGCCGCGCCCAAAATACCGCATTTGCTCGATAAATGTCAACAATTAGATTTTTTTGCCCGGGCTTTTTATCTTTTGCTTTGCCGGCAGAAATGTGTTACAATTAGCGCCGTATGCTCGACTAGGGTTGTACCTCAACGCAGGCAATTCTTGGTCTTGCAACTAATTACAAGGAGATTTGCCATGTCTGTTACCAAAGACGCAAAAACCAAGGTTATCGAAACTTACAAACTGTCTGACAAAGACACAGGTTCACCTGAAGTTCAGGTTGCCCTGCTCACCGAAAGAATCAACAATCTTTCTGCTCACTTCGAAAAAAACCCGAAGGATCATCATTCAAGACGCGGTCTGCTCAAAATGATCGGCGCCCGCAAACGCCATCTGGCCTATCTGAAGAACAAAAACAACGAACGTTATCTCTCTCTCATTCAGAAACTCGGCCTGCGCCGCTAAGGGGAAGTAATGCAGAAATTTGAAATCGTAGCTTGTGACCTGCAGTCACAGACTGTAACCTTTGAAACCGGCGCTCTCGCCGGCCAGGCATCCGGGGCCTCCGTGGTCCGCTGTGGCGATTCAGTGGTTTTTGCCGCCGTCGTCGCCAGCAAAGAGCCAAAAGAAGGAACAGACTTCCTGCCGCTCACCGTTGACTACTCAGAAAAAACCTACGCTGCCGGTAAAATTCCCGGTGGTTTCTTCAAGCGCGAAGGTCGCGCCACCACTAAAGAAATTCTTACCAGCCGCCTGATCGATCGCCCGATCAGACCAATGTTTCCTGAACACTACCACAATGATATCCAGCTGGTGACCTATGTTCTGTCATACGACAAGGTCAATCAGGTCGATATCCTGGCCATGAATGCTGCCAGTGCCGCACTGATGGTTTCCGAGATTCCGCTCGTCGACGCAGTCGCCTGCGTCAGAGTCGGCAAGGTCGACGGCAAGCTCGTTCTCAATCCGTCACCCGTGCAGCTCGAACATTCGACGATCGAAATGGTCGTAGCCGGTACCGAAAAAGCCATCACCATGGTTGAATCAGGTTCTGCCGAAGTTTCTGAAGAAGAACTGCTCGAAGCCCTTGGCTTCGCGCACGAAAACATCAAGAAACTGGCCGCCGCCCAGAAAGAACTGGCTGCCAAGGCTGGCAAACCGAAGACCGCCGTGCCGACCCCGGCTGCTGAGCCCGAAGTAGAAGCGATCATCAACGGCCTCGCCGCTGATATCAAAGATACTTTGAGCACTGCCGAAAAGATCGAGCGTGTCGAAAAGTTCCGCCAGATCGACATCAAGCTCAAAGAGATGCTCGTTGCCCGCCTCGGTGAAGAAGTTGCGCCGACCAAGAAAGACGCCGCCAAGCGCCTGCTTGAAAACGCCATCTACACCGAAATGCGCCGCATGATTCTCGAAGACAGCCGCCGCATCGACGGTAGAAAACTTACCGACGTTCGCCCGATCAGCTGCGCCGTTGGTTTCCTGCCCCGCACCCACGGTTCTTCTCTGTTCAACCGCGGGCAGACCCAGTCACTCGGCATCGTTACCCTCGGCGCCAGCGGTGATTCTCAGGTCATCGACGGTCTCGACGACGAATACAAGAAGAAATTCCTGCTGCATTACAATTTCCCGCCCTTCTCGACCGGTGAAACCAAACCGATGCGCGGCCCAGGCCGACGCGAAATCGGTCATGGCGCCCTGGCAGAAAGAGCGCTGAAACAGGTAGTGCCATCGGATTTCCCCTATACTATCCGTGTAGTAAGCGAAATCATGTCGAGCAACGGCTCTTCATCGATGGCCTCAGTCTGCTCAGGCAGCATGGCCCTGATGGATGCCGGTGTTCCGATCAAGGCTCCGGTGGCCGGTATCGCCATGGGTCTTATCAAAGAGGGCGATAACTACAAGATCCTCAGCGATATTCTCGGCGACGAAGACCACTTCGGCGATATGGATTTCAAGGTGGCCGGTACTTCTCATGGCGTCAACGCCCTGCAGATGGACATCAAGATCATCGGCGTCACTCTCGAAATCATGCGTGTTGCTCTCAAACAGGCCCGCGAAGGCCGCATGCACATTCTCGGCGAAATGAACAAAGCCATCGGCGCTCCGCGCCCCGAACTTTCGATCTACGCTCCGCGCATCGTCACTATCGAGATCGATCCGGAAAAGATCAGAAACGTTATTGGCCCGGGTGGCAAGATGATCCGCAAGATCACCGAAGAATGTGGTGTCGAAATTGAAGCCAACGACGACGGTCGCATTCTCGTCATCAGCCCAGACGCAGCCGCCAACGAAAAGGCAGTCTTCATGATCCGCCAGGTAACTGAAGATGCCGAAGTCGGCAAAATCTACGTCGGTAAAGTTAAACGCATCATGAATTTCGGCGCCTTCGTCGAAATCCTGCCCGGTATCGAAGGCATGGTTCACATCAGCCAGCTCGAAAACCGCCGCGTTAACAAGGTTGAAGACGTCGTTAACATCGGTGACGAAGTTAAGGTCAAGGTTATCGAAATCGACTCACAGGGTCGCGTTAACCTCAGCCGCAAAGCCGCCATGGAACCGTCCGAAGAGTCTCAGGCTTAATAAAACGCAATAAAAAAGCGCCCCGGCAACGGGGCGTTTTTTTATTGCCGAAAATTACTTAGGACTGTTGGTAATCCCTCTTGATTCCCGCGCAGACAAACCGCTTAGAACCCTGTTTTTGTGGGGAGATTATAAGTGCTTTGGCGATTGAACACTTTTCGGGCCGTTATTCGTTGTCGAGATCCGGAATCTGAGGGCTTGTTACTGGGTTACTTTACGGGCGACTTCGAGGTCGAGCTCGGCACGTTTGAGCATTACCTGCAGCTCGGGTGAATCTGATCGCGAAGCGAGTGAGCGCATGCGCAGCAGCTGCTTCGATGCTTCCTGGGTGGTCGACCAGTCGAAAATCGCGAGTTTATCCTGTTTCTCGGGGAAAGTTTCCTGCAGGATTTTCTTGAGGCGGCGTTCCATGCGCACCTGTCTGATTTTGTTCTGAATATAGCCGTCGTCGTTCTTCATCTTCAGGTAACATTCGGCCATCATGCTGTGAATGTCGACGCGGTGCTTGACATCCATCTGGTCGACGCTGTTGAGAGCGTCGTTGAAGCTGGTGAGCGCCCGATCGTAGTTGCCGGCGGCAAAAAACTGCAGCCCGGCCTGAAACGCCGGAACCGACTGATTGGCGAGCGCCATCATCTGATCATACTGCTGATTTGCCCGCGGTTTCGGAAAATTGGCGGTCGGCGGTGGCACATCTTTGAGCGCTTCGTTCATGTAGGTGTTGTATGAGCTTATCGTTGCGGTCATGACGTTCGAAAACATGGTTTTCTTGATTTCTCTCGCTTCGCGCGCTGCCCGGTAGGCATTCGGGTGCGAAGGAGCAGAAGTCGAGCCGGCACCTGCTTTTGTCGGTTTGCTGCCGTGACGGTAGTCAGAATAATCGACGTAGATGCGGTCGTGTGAAAAGCGTTTCTGATCAGATCTGAAAATCATCGTCAGAAAGTTGTAGATCAGCACGATCATCAGAATTGTTATACCGACTATGGGCCAGCGTTTGTCCATTTCAGTACCGCCCGTCTCTGTCAGTGGAAGAAAAATAGCCCGGGTTGGCTATTTCTGCCAGCTTGGTATTGCTGTAAAACTTGGTGACAATGTCGAGCTCTTCGTCACGCCGATTCGGGGCTTCGTCCTTCATTGTGTGCAGGCGCAGCACGATAAATGCGGCGTCTGCTGATTTATCTACAGTCAGTGGCTCGATTTTCGTGCCGGTTTCGGCCTCGCGGTCAGGTGTCTGTGAGTAGGCTTTGACTTCGAAGTCGGCAATGTCACGCAGCACGGTTTTTTCCATGGGGCCGTAGTTATTGGTAAAAACGGTCGAATCGCCCTGAACGAACTTCATCGGTTCCTGCAGAAAGTAGAGCCAGCCGGGGGTACGCTTTTTGATAACGGTGAATTTTTCCTTGTCCCAGCGGTATTCGTATTTGGCGACCATGATGCGGGCATCGCTGGTTTTGTCGGTTGGGCGCGGGTTGCCGGCGTTATCGTAATAAATTTCATCGAGCGGCACCTTCGAATAGGTGAAGCTGTAGAACGAAAACTGCTTCTTTTCGGGGTCAACTTCGAGGAATGAGTAGCATGAGCCCATCTCAAGCTCAAGCTGGTCGAGCAGAATGCGGGTGTCGGCCTGTGCCTGGCTCTGGCTGACGGTATGCCGCATGGTTTCCCGGCCACCGAAATAGAACTGCCAGGCAAAACCAAGCAGCAGCGTCAGGATTGCTGCAACTACCATCATTTCGACCAGGGTGACGCCCTGGCGCCTGGTTTTATGTGCCATATTTAACGATTACCGTACCAAAACCGAGGTTGAATTTGCGGTTCGGTTCTTTCCATTCAATGTCGAGTTCGACTCTTATCTTGCGGTTGTTTTCGGTGCTGGCGCGCTCGAGTTTGACGGTCGTATTGAAGCGCTGGTAATAATCGGGGTATTTGATTGAATCGGCGTCGTCAGCCACCAGCGGCCCGCTGACCGGTCTGGCAGTATGAACTATGCCGAGCTTCGGGCTTTTCATTTCGGCTTCGAGCGCTTCAAATCCGAGAGCTCTGATCTCTGAGATGATGGTTCTGCCAAGACTGTGGGCGACCATGAGATTTTTGGCCTGAGCGGTCTGTTTGTAACTGCTCTGAAACAGCACAATCAGTGGCAGAATGCCAAAGGAAAAGACGACCAGTGTCATCAGCAGTTCGGGGGTCGAGAAACCTCTGCGCTTAATCATCGCCACCCCCGATCGAAGCGACATGCTGTATTTTCGGGCTTAAAAAGAATTCGTGGGTCATCAGTTCGTATTTTTTGCGATTGTCTTCCGAGGCGTCGAGGCTGTCCTGAACGATGCGGTAGCCGGCGCCGAGCTTTTCAAAATAGAGCGGGTTGTTGAAATTGTGGAACACCCACAGATCGCCTTCCTGAAACTGCTTGTTCATAAAGAAGTTAACATAGTTGCCAAAGATGATGTTCGATACTTCAGCGATTTTGCCAAGGCAGTTCGGATCCCATTTGTCGGTGGGCTGATCCGGATAGATCCCGACTTTGGTGAGATCGGCGATATTGCCATCGGTGGTTCTGATGCCGTAGCACGAGAAAACACTGGCTTCGATGAGGTTCCCAGAGCCTTCTATAATCATTGCCCGCTCGCGGGTATCGGTAACAGTGGGCAGGTAGGGGTGATAGAAGAGATTCAGATGCCCGAGGGGAGTGACCTTGTCTTCAGCCTTGAGGGCGATGATGCTGCCCTTGATTTTGAACGGGCGGGCGGCGTCGAAGCGGGTGACCATAATCGTGCCGGTGCCGACGTAGACGACCGGAGCCTCGACCTGGAAAGAATCGAGCCAGTAGACGCCGTTGAGCAGCCAGCGGCCTTCAGCATCACGCGGTATTTCGCCTTCGTCTTTCAGTTTTCTGGTGACGAGGGCGCGGTAATTGTATTTGAAATTGGTCGGAAACAGATTCGGGAAATTCTGTTCGGCCGGATTGAGCGCGATGCCATCACCCGGGCCGAAAATCTTGCTGATCAGCGGCGAAGCGAGCACTCCGATTGCTTCGAACGGCAGGGTGAGCGAGTTCCAGAATGATTCGCCGACGGCGCCGGCGGCATAGCCCAGTTTGCTGAGAAAGCCTTCCGGATCCGGGTCGTTGAAGTAACTGAGAGAAAATTCAAGATGCTTTTCTGCCGGCGGTTTAGTGATGCCGTTGGTGACGTTGTTGTATTTGATTTCATAGATGCGCGAGTAGATGCGGGTCTGCTTGGCGACTTCGGTATCGTCTTTGTGCCAGCGGTGTTCGAGGCGCAGATGCTCGTCGTCTTTCGGAAAAACTTTCTTGGTGGCCTGATCGAAATCGGCTTTGCTGTTGGGCAGGTAGCGGTCTTCGCCCATCAGAGTGTTCGAAACGTATTTCCAGGGGGTGCGGCAGAAGGGGCCGCCCGGCATGAACTTCTGATGAACGTTTGTGCCTTTGTAATAGGTATCCTGGATGCCACCGCCCGAAATATCGCCGAGAATTTCGAGCAGGGTTTTGTTCTGGTGCGGCATTACGCCGCCATAAACGGTTTTGTGGGTGTAAAGATTGTGGTAGACCGTCTGATTGGCGGCCTGATCGTCTTTGGTCTGCTTGCCTTCGCGCCACCAGACTGAGATGGCGTCCCAGAGGGATTTTGACGGGAAAATGGCACGACCGACGGTCGGAAAATACGACATGCCGAAAAAGGTGTCGTTGTATTGAAATGCCTGATTGTTACCCGGCTTGGGGTATTTGGGGTCGTAGATGTTGAAAGCGCCACGGTTCTGAAAATCGCTGGCCATTTCGGGGTTTTCGAGGGCGATGATCGAGGGCCCGTGCATGTAGACGCGCGACTGGAAGGGCATATTCCAGAGGAACAGGCGGCCGCCGGCGGCGTCGGGCGTATTCATTTCGTTGCGCAGGATGCCCTGGACGGTTGCCGGGTCTGAGCTGGTCAGCTGATGCCCGATAATGCTGAACAGTGAATAGTTGCGCGCGATCGGGCCCATGTTGAGCAGCTTGATGTCGCGTGAGATGGTGTAGTCGATTTTGATTTTGCGGCGCTTTTCGAGCGACACGGTGACTTCGAGCTGCAGGGTGAGATACCAGTCTTTCGCATACTGATCGTCGAATTTGGTGATGCGATCAGGGGAATGATGGTAGTTATCGGGGTTGTCAAGCGGCCCCTGCGGAATTGGCCGACAGTCTTTGATATTCGGCAGGATCTTTTCGATAGTGAAGCCGGCCCTTGTCATGTGATAATCTTTGAGGGTGAGAACCTGTGTGACCTTGTCTTTCAGGTCAGTAAAATCATGCAGCAGGGTGGGATTGAGGCCGGTAGAACCACCATTTTTGGGGGTCTGTGAGGTCGATGCCTGCCACAACAGCTGTTGCAGAAAGCCGGTGGTGGTTTTGTCGCGAAAGCGCTCTTCGAGCAGAACGCAGGCCTCATCGGCGGCGGCTTCGGCAAGCTGGCGGGCCATGGTGCGGTAGACTGAAATGGCGGCCTGGGAATATTCGGCGGAACTGCTCTGCTGCAGAAACATGCCCATAAAGGCCAGCAGACCGAGTATCAATACCGCCACCAGGTAAGCGAAACCTCTTCGATTCATCATCCGCTCCAGAATAACAGATTCGGGCCAGACGCCGCACACTTTTTTAAAGTTTAACATGCCGGCCGCGATGCGTCAAACGCCCATTCGCCGGTTCAGATAAAAGTTATTCGCTGAAGATGTCGGCGGAAAACTTAAGCAGCTTTGCTCCCGGTTCAAGGTGCGAGCCTGGTGGCAGACCGGCTTTATAACAGAGATTGACGAGAAATTCGTCGACATCCCAGCCCCATTCGACCGGAACCTGTGGCAGCAGCAGGCCTGAGTGCCGGCCGTGCAGCAGCATCAGGCCATGTCTGCCGATTTCTATTTCTTCAATGCTTTTTACTTCGGTCATTGGCGTCAATACCGAGACTTCGATCGATATTTGTGGCAATTCATCGCTGCTGACGGGCGAAAAACGCGGGTCGCGGGTCGCGGCCGCGAGCGCCATTTCCTGAATTGCCTCGCTCAGCGGCTCAACGCCCTTGACGAAGCCGATGCAGCCACGCAGCTCGTCATGTTTTTTTAGTGTTACAAAAATACCGCAGCGTTCTTTGAAACGCGGGTCGGTGAATTGCAGTTTCGGGGCCGGGCGGCCATCGAGAACCTCGGTCAGAGTCTGTCTGACCGCCCGTAGAGCTTCTTCTCTGAAACTCATGGCCGGTTGAGTCTGCAGCTGAGGCTGGGGGCCAGCTGACCGGTGCAGATTGCCTGAACCGGGCCGGTCATGAACAGAGTGTCTTTGTTATCCTGTTCGATGAGCAGGTCGCCGCCCGGCATGTGCACGGTGACTTTATTGTCGAAATGCCCGAGTTTGATGCCGGCGGCGGCAGTCGCGGTCGCACCGGTGCCGCAGGCCTGCGTCATGCCGCAGCCGCGTTCCCAGATGTGAATTTTCGCTTCGTTACGGTTGATGACTTCGACGAATTCAATGTTGATGCGGCGCGGGTGATTCGGGTGGGTTTCGAGCCAGGCGCCGGCAGTCTTCATTTCGTCACTGGTCATCGGTGATTTCAGGAAAATAACGGCATGCGGATTGCCAACGTTGACGTAGACCGGTTCAAAAGTTCTTTCGTTCCAGACCAGAGGTTTGTAGCGGTCTGCCGGGAGCTGCTCGCCGGTGGCGACGAGATCGAACAGGGCGGTTCCCATCTGTGCCTTGTAGAACGACTCACCCTGTGCGGAGCTCACCAGAGCGACTTCTTTGACGCCGCTGCTGGTTTCGATGAGAATCTGACTGACGCCGAGCTGGCGTTTCGAGAAAAGGTGAGCGAGACAGCGCACGGCATTGCCACACATTTCGGCTTCGCTGCCATCGGTATTGAACATCTGCATGCGGCAGTGATGCTTCGGGTCTTTGGGCGGCAGCATGAAGATGACGCCGTCGGCGCCGACACCAATCCGCGGGTCGCAGAGCAGCCGTATGGCTTCGGGTTTTTTCAGGTTGGTGAATTCACCGTTCATTTCATCGAAAAAGATGAAGCTGTTACCCAGCCCGTGCATCTTGCAATAAGCGATCATGAGAGTCTCCTTACCTGTTTCAGTTTTTGCCGGCAGCCCGCATGCGATCAGCGGCCAAAGTGCGATATGGCCGTGAAAAGCACGAGGATTACCACCAGAAAGATCAGTATCTGTTTGATCTCTTCTCTTTTTAGCTTAAGTTGTCTGAAATTTCCAGCCACAAAAAGCAGTGCCATGAAAGGCAATACCGGCAGGCCAACCCGAAAGAAAATGGCGGCCGCAACTGCTGTTAAAAATGATGCCAGCAGCAGGACGGCATTTTTGGCGGTTCCGAGCGCGAAGCGCCGCGCTGCCTGAAAAAAGATGGCAAAGAAAAGAAAGTCTGTCAGCCCGATCAGGTAAGGTATTTCGCTGGTTCCGGGCAGTGGGAAGCGCAGTAGAAAATAGTTGATCGCCGAAGATACGACAATCATCGAGGTGGCCCCGGCCGAAACACTCCAGATGTCGGCCACGGTCGCGACAATTGCAACCGGTATCAGGTGTGTGATTTCGTCGATGCCTTCACCGATCCAGAGGCCAATGCCTGAAGCGAGTGCCAGCTGCAGCAGGCACAGCAGCAGAATCATGCCTGCCGGTTCTGGTATTGCGCTGCTGACTTCCTGACTGCAGGCGAGGAAAATGCGGTTGCGTGTTTCCATCAGCAGTTTGTCGGCGGGCATTTTCAGGCCACTGCTTTCGGCGGTCAGAAAGAGAACTTCGCCGGGAATGTCGCCGCTGCGGTTAATGGCCCGGCTGCGTTCGACCATTGGCTGGGCCGCATGAAAAACCGCGGCGGCGGCCAGAGCGCCGAGCAGCAGATAAGCGGTTCTGTGTAGCTTAAGACACGAGAACCCATGCACGACAAAGGCTGAGAGCAGAGTGAGAAGGGTTGCCGCCAGAAAAGTTGCGGGATTTTCAGGGATGAAAGCAATCGCCGGGGCAATTTTGTGGAGCAGCAGAAAAGACAAAGCCCAGGCTGCCAGAGCTGCCGGAAACATGAGAAGCTGCCTGGGAGGGGCAGTCGGCTCTGAACTGGTCACTTTTTGTCTTTCAGCAGGCTCAGACTTTCAGAAGCCATTTTGACCATTTCGCTGTCGGTGTTGCTCTTGATGGCCAGTTCATAGGCTTCACGCGCCAGCGGGTAGTTTTTCAGCTTTTCCTGGATCTGGCCCATATGGTAATGGACTTCAGTCGAAATTGGCTCGTGTGAAAGCCTGAAAATCTTCAGGGCGCGATCCTGGTATTGCAGAGCCTTTTTCAGATCACCCTTGTGAAAGTGTACCCAGGCGAGGGAGTCGTAGTAGGTGGCGCGGTTTGGCTTGTCAAGCTCGATTGCTTTTTCCACGAGCTCTCTTGCTAACACCAGTTCACGGTTCTGATCGGCCAGCAGATAGCCGAGAGTATTGGCGACACTGCCGTTTTCTGGCATCAACTGGGCCATCTTTTTGAAAACGACAATGGCTTTGTCGAATTCACGACGTTCAAGATAGGCCGAACCCATGACCGAAAGCACTCTGACGTTCTCGGGGTTTTCCTTGAGCAGGGTATCCCATTCGAGGCGGGCTTTGGCGAAATCACCCTTTTCATAGTAAACAACACCGAGGTTGAGTCTTGGGCTGATGTCGCTGTTGTCGAGCGAAATGGCGCTGCGGTAGATTTTTTCGGCTTCAACCAGGTCTTTGGTGCTCAAAAAGACGTTGCCGAGGTTGATGCGGGCTTTGACGTTTTTCGGGTCGATCTTGAGAACCTGGTTGAACAGCGAGACTGCTTTGTCGCGTTCACCAAGAATAGAATACACCAGACCAAGATTGTTGAGGGCATTGATGTGTTCCGGTTCCTGGCGTATCACTTCTTCGTAGGACTGAACCGCATCGAGATACCTTGAGGTTTCATGATACGCGACACCGAGATTGTAGTGAGCCTCGACCGGCAGATTCGGCTCCATTGAAAAGGCGGTTTCGTAAGACTGGATCGCATCATCGATCTGGCCGCTGAAATATTGCGACATGCCAAGCAGATACCAGGTATAGGGCTGGCTCTGATCCATGGCCAGGGTGCGTTTCAGAAATGAAGTGGCTTCGGCAAATCTGTCCTGGCGAAGGTACAGTTTGCCGAGATTGCGCAGAGCTTCAGGATACATCGGTTCGATGGCGATTGCCCGTTTGAGCATGTCTTCGGCCTTTTCGTTAAGGCCGTCCTGAAGGTAGAGCAGGCCGAGGAAATTATAGGCCTGTTCTGAATAGGGGTCGATTGACTTGGCCTGCAGAAACAGCTGTTCCGCCTTCTGATTCTGCTCAAGAATAAGATGATTCAGGCCTTCCTGAATCAGGGCGGTTGCCCGTTCCTTTGAAGTTACGGGGCCTTTTTCGGCCGCACCTGACATTACGGGCTGGCAGAGAAGACCAAGCATCAGAACGGCAGCCGGGGCGCATTTGGGCAGAAGCTTCATTCTTTCCTCGTTTTCCGGGAGCTCGTCAGAGAGCTTCCTTCAGGGCATCGGTTTCATTAATGTTCGCGTTGACGGCCTGCTCAAGGCTGTTGAGCAATTCATTGGCGGCGAATACTTCTTTTTCAATGCCCTGGGCTGAGGCCAGATACAGGGCGTAATTGTAGTCTTTGTTGGCGCGAATGGCCCTTTTACTGAAAGTTACCATGCTCTCGATGGTTTCAAGAGTCTGTTTATGCAACAGCAGGCGGTTGGGAATATCTGTATGGTAGAGAAGGCCATTGATCATTTTGAAGCGTGCCGAAATCTTGCGGGAGAGAATCATAATCTCACGCGGGTGTTTATCGCCGGGTTCGAAACGGAATCTTTCCCGATGCCGCTTGACGGTAAACGGCCGTGCCTGATGCTGCATTTCCTGAGCATGTTTGAGGATTTTCTTGAGATAACCAAAGTTTTCACCAAGAAACTGTGAAAGCATGGTGGTTTCTTTAATCTCCTGGACTGCGGCCGCGGGGTGGGGTGATGCGGTGAACAGTGCCGCCAGCAAAGCTGCAAATACCAGTCGTTTTGCTGTAATGTTCATGGTTATCTCCTTTATCGTTCCAGCTGATTGTACATCGTTTCATGGCAAAATTTCAATGCTGCCGTCGACATGATCGACAAGCTTTGAGCGTTTATCGTCAGCTTTTGCCAAAATAATAACCATGATTACCAATTTGGCAAGTTTGACCTCACTCGACTTCTCTGGTAGATTTCTGGCAACTGAATAAAGGAGAGTCAAATGACCAGAAAAGTGATTTCGACCGATAAAGCTCCGGCCGCCATCGGCCCCTATTCGCAGGCCATCAAAATCAACGGCATGGTTTTCACTTCCGGACAGGTGCCGATAGTTCCCGAAACCGGCAAAATCGAAGCCGGCGATATTGAAGGGCAGGCCGAGCAGGTAATGAAGAATCTTGAAGCGGTTCTCAAAGCCGCCGGTTCTGATTTCTCGAAAGTGGTTAAAGCAACCATCTTTTTAAAAGATCTCGGCAATTTTGCCAAAGTTAATGAAATTTACGGTGCCCGCTTCAAAAGCGAACCACCGGCCCGCTCGTGCGTTCAGGTCGCCAAACTGCCACTCGACTGTCTGGTAGAAATCGAAATGATCGCTCTTGCTGACTGAAGAAGAGTTCTCGGTATAAAAAAGCCCCGGGCGATGCCCGGGGCTTTTTACTGCCGGAACCTGTCTTAGTAAAGCAATTCTTTAATTTCAGACGGGTTAACTATGTATCTGATGAACTTACCGCGAACCTGACCCGGCTGATATGGACCAAGGTCGCCGCCGTCGCCGGCTTCATAGGTCAGGCCGTCTTTTTCGTCGCGCGTGTATTCGCTCGGGTCAAGTATTTCGAACTCGGCAAAGCCGATTACACGTACTGACGAGCCAAAGTCATACTGTTCAGGTTTATAGACGCCGTCCGGATGATCCTGGCCCTGCAGGTCGTAGATGGTATCGATGCCGGCATTTTTGGGGTTGTTAACGCCGATTTCCGGGCCGATGTCGGTGATCGGAACGATTACTCTGCGGTTCGGAGTGAAATCGGCATCACCGTTGATGCGGAAGCTGACGGCTTCGTCAGTCGGGCCACGCATGTTACCGGATTCGGTGACCAGGCGATCGTTGACTTCGATCGGGATATTGACGCCGAATTTGAAGCGGTCACGGTAGTCGTTGGCGCCGCCGCTCAGGCTGTTATCCGGGTCAAGAGGACCGTAGTTGTTCTTGTTTTTACCGACAACTTCGGGTGGTGTGATTTCACCGTTAACGTTTTTTTCGACGAGCGAACCGAGAAGAATGTTGTTCAGTACCAGGCGTTTACTTTCGGTGTTGTGGTGCCAGTGGCCGCCAAGGAAGGTGAATTCGCCTTTTTCGCGTTTGCCCTTGAGGTATTTTGCCTGTTCTGCGTAGTTTTTGCGGTTGCCGAGCACGGTGCAGTTGTCGCCTTCATTGATGCAGCTGTGGTTGAAGACGCTGGTATGGCCGGTGCCGGTGTCTGGCCACTGACCATGGTTCTGACAGCGCGCATCGAGGGGTGCCAGAAGATTGAATGGTACGTTGCTTCCGGCGGGTATCAGTACGTTGATGGTTGAATAGTAGCTGGCTCCGTATTTCAGAGGGAAGCGGCGGTATTCAAAGCCGGTGAAGGCGAAACATTCAGAGAAAGCCTGAACCGGGTCTTTGCCGTCATGGATGCCGGCCTGCCACAGGGCTATATCGAGCGTTTCGGGGGCGAAACACTGGGCGAACAGAAAGCCGCCAACTTCAACATGGTTGCGGATTTTTCTGGCAACCTCGAATTTCATTTTCTGAACCTTGTTGGCCTTGTCGAACCAGCCGGCCTGAGTGGCGGCCATGCCCGGGCCGTTGTCGCCGGTGTTGACTGCAGTCTGGGGTTTGGGTTCAGAGCCCGCATCGCTGGTAAAGCCGTGGGCATTGGCAATGTCGATCAGGCGCTGATATTCGCGGCACTGCGGGTAGTCGCTTGAGCCGCACATGGTAACGCTGGCATCATCGCGCCAGAAGGTGCCGCCCACGCCTTTTCTTTCGGCGCAGCGGGTATTTATGAATTTACAGTTGGCGATAACACCATTGTAATTATTGCTCCAGACATTGTTTCTGGTGGTGCTGGAGGAATCGTAGGTATTTGATTTCGAGAAGTCAACACTGGTGCTGGTTTTATAATACTGACTACAATATGAGCACATGCGGTTTTTAACCTTAGTCCGGTTTGTAGATGTATTAGTGGGCCCAAGGCGGTTGTTTGTGAGAAAATACTCACAACTGTGCGTATAATCGCCGCAGCCGCCGTTAAAACCGGTAAAGTCTTCGTGGTGCAGGTGCACCCAGTGGTAGTCATCGAGAACCCCGTTAAGGATTTCGTCATCGTAAATATGGTCATTGGAGGTTGCTTTATAGTTATCGTTACGCTGCCATCCGGATGGGAGGCTGTATTCGCCATAAGGTATCTGGGCGGCCCGCAGAACGTCTTCGACCGGGTCGGTGCCGTCCTGAGAGGAGTAGACTGCAATTCTCGGGCGATCGACGAGTTCGAGAACATTCGGGTTGACCTGGTCGAATATGGCCTGAATGTTGTCTGAACCTGTGATGATATTGTAGTTCACGCTCAGAGAATTAAGTTTCTTGAGAACATCGGCATGGTATGGAAGCAGGAAAGAACCACCGCGGTAGCCAAGCAGCCAGTATACCGGCACAAAGCCAATGTCGGTGCCGTTTTCGATGCGCAGACACCAGAATGCTGCCCCATAGGCTTTCAGAAAGCCGTCCTCTTTCTGGTCGTCTCTTCCCATAGGTATGAGAATCAGTTCCTCCGGGGATGAAAATTTAATTCCAAATGGTTTTCCATGACCAAGTTTGATGATGTATTCCCTTCCTTCAACAAAGTGTTCATCTCCAGTAAACAGATTGCACGAATATTTTAATGCGGCTAAGTCTTTTGTGATGCCGTGAGGAATACCTACAGGTATAATTCCCATGTTCAAAGAAGAGTAGTCTTCTTGAGCAGCTTCCGAGGGATTGCTTTCAGCTTTTTTATTCCCATGCCTGGCAATTTCTTCTTTAAGGATTGTTTGGCCTATCGCACTTTGCACAAAGTTGACGTTGCTGTTTTGTGAAAAAAAATCTCCAGACACCAATATCTTGAAGAAAATTAAAGAAAAAATCAGGATTTTAGAGTTTTGAGAAAAAATCATATGGTAAATTGCATGTTTTTTGTCATTCCAATGCCGGCAGGGGAATAAAAAAGGGAGTTGTTCCACTCGAACAACTCCCGGATAATTTGTGCAAAATTAAGGCGTATAGCTGTCAAGAAGGGCCGCTACTTCACGCGGATCGACTATATACCGAATAAACCTACCACGGATTTGGCCTGTCTGATAGGTGCCAAGATCTCCTCCGGCACCTTCTTCGATGTTCATTCCTTCTCGACCATATTCATCGCGATCGATCAATTCAAATTCTGCAAAACCTATTATTCTGACAGATGAGCCGAAGTTGAAGTCTGCGGGGCGCAAACTACCGCTGGCGTTGTCACGACCCTGGATATCGTAGATTGTCAGGGCAGAGGCATTGGTTGCATTATTGACTGCGATTTCTGGCCCCACGTCTGTGATTGGAACTACAATTCTTCTTGAGTAAGTCGCCGTTTCGTCAAACAACAAATCGGTGACTACCTGGGTTGCAGAGGCAAGGTTGTCGTTTGGTTCAACATTCAGTCTGTCATTTAGATCCATAGGGGCGTTATAGCCGTTGAGCATTCTGTCGATGTAGTTTGTTTCTTTGTCGCCATCGATCAAAGTGTTGTCGGGGTCTATCGGACCATAGCTGTGTTTACGTCTGCCTGAGAGGCCGCCGCCGCCTTCGGTGACTTCTTTGGTTGATGTTGAACCGAAGAGAATATTATTCAGAACCAGACGTTCGGCGTAAATGTTGTCGTGATAGTGCCCGCCAAGATAAGCAAATATGCCATTACCATGTTCTCCGCCAACATACTTGATGTAGTTTGCATTAGCAGATCTTACGCCAAGCTGCAGAACATCGAGTTTGACCGTGCTTTTCAGAAATGATGCGGTATGGCCGGTCGAAGTGTCAGGATTTCCATGGTTCTGGGTTCTCGGGTCATAAGGATACGCCAGAGTAAATGGCTGAGGAGTGTGGCCACCGGCATATTCTTTGGTGTTGATGCTGGAAAACTGCAAAGGAATGTCGCCGAGCGGGATTGTCTTGTAGGTGAAGTCCTTGAAGGCCAGAGTGTCGTTGTATGCGGCTGCAATGGAATTGCCAAGATAGATCGAGCGCTGGAAAAGAGCGAGCTCGAAAGTTTCTGGTGCAAAGCACTGTGCAAACAGAAAGCCACCTGCGGTTACGTGATCTTTAATTTTCTTAACAACATCGAACTTCATCTGTTGAACCCTTGAGGCACTGAGGAACCAGCCAGGTTCATCAAGGTCAAGAAAGTTTGAGGCGTCTATAGTTTTTTGTGGCTTGGGGAGAGAATTGGTGGCATTACTATATCCATGGCTTATGGCTATGTCATCGAGCCTTTTGTAACCAAGGCACAATGGTTTGGTATCATCCCCGTAACATATGTATTTGGGGCTGCTTGTTGTTCCGGCAATCAGAGCTATATTTCGGTAAAGATACTGGTCAAACCCTGCTCCCGGAACTGCCGGCTTAACATTTTCGTATTCCTGCCACCACCTGTAAGTGGCAAATTCTGCACAGCGTCGTTTGTAATGACGGCAACTGGCGTTATCATATACAACAACCGTACTTGTTCCGTAAAAGTATGTGCTGTTACCGTTTACCTGAACTCTTACCTGCTGAATCGTCTTGCCGCTGTTGCCACCCGAGCCCGAAACGGTCTTCGAAGTCCCTGATGAGTAGGTGAAAGTCTGGGTACTTCCATCAGAGAACGTAAGCATGATATTTTTTACGTAGCTTGATGAAGAAGAAGAGGTAACAGTAACAGAGAGGCCAGTGCTGGCAAAAATAGCGGTAATTTTCGGGCCTGAAGCTTTCAAAGTTAATGTGACATCGCCGCTTCCCCATTTGTTGTTTATAGCATCATATTTTGCGTAACAATAGTCACACATATATTCTTTCGCAGCAGTTCGCCTTGCCTGCGTATCGGTCTGGCCATAGGTTCCGCGGCTGAAGCGTTCCTGACAATCGGGGTCGGAGCTGTTACCCTCAGGTGCATTTTTCCAGTTCTGGCAGCCGCCGCTGAAACCTGTGAAATCTTCATGGTGCAGATGCAGCCAGTGGTATTTGTCTAGCTCTCCATCAAGAATGCCTTCATCGTAAAAGCTTGAGCAGCTATCCGGATTGAAGGATTCATATCTCCCCCATCCTCCTGGAAGAGAATAAGGACCATAAGGAATTTTAGAATTGCGCAGAATGGTTTCAACCGGGTCTGGGACGCTGGTAGAGGAATAAACAGCGATTCTTGGCCTGCTGTTAATTTCCATGACGTTGCTTCCTAGCGAGGCCAGAAGAGAATTGATAGTATTTATATCGGAGAGAATTTCATATCTGACGCCATATTCGCCAAGTTTGGCCCTGACTTCAGGGTAATCCTGAAGCATAAAAGCCCCGCCTCTGTAGCCAAGCAACCAGAAAACCGGGCCAAATCCGGAGTCTCCTTCGTCGATCTGCAGACACCAGTATGCTGCGCCGTATGCCAGGCGGTAGGCTGAATTGCTTGGCTGGTCTCCTGCTGCCATTGGAACAAGAAGCCTGCTGGCAGAGCCTTTGCCCTTGCCAAGCTTGAGAATATATTCTGTTCCAGAAGCAAAGCCTTCATCAGTTCCGAACATATAGACACGGTAGGCATTATTAGCGACATCTTTGACGACTCCGTGAGGAATTGCCAGAGGTACAAACCTGAGTGATTCCTGCTGGTCACGCGACGAGGAAATTTCCATTTTTTCAATCTGAAAGTATCTCGCAAAGAATGTGCCTACATCCTGGTTAGATCTTACGACAAGATGATTTGTCTCTGGATCGATTTCTATAATTAAATTCTCTGGTGTAATGGCCGCGTCGGGATAACCATTCGCTTTAACGACTTCTCTGATGTGAGCATCGATTGCCGCAAGTTCTTCGGGAGAAACGGATCCATCGCGTTTGCAGGATAAAAGTTTGTCGAATCCGGCTTTCCAACCGGCATTTATGGCAGTTTGAAGTTTGGCGTGACTGTAATAAACGTATCCCACGTCAGTGACAGTTGCAAGGAGGCCGATAAAAAGACCTGCGGCCAGTATAGTAAAAACTGCGATGACACCTTTTCTTGAATCAGCAATGAAATTATTCATAAGACCTCCTTCTCGTTACTCTTTATCTTCTGAGGCCAGAGCGCTAATGGTATAGGTGCCATCATGGTTCCCCATAATTGCCGAAAGGAACGGCGTTATAAGATTAAGTTTGTATGTTGCACTTACGGAAACTGTCGGATTATTGGATCCTACACCAGATAAGGTTGGCTTGTTATCTGGATTACCCTGATTGAAGTCGCCCCGGCTGGACATGAACGGCGACTGCATTGACCAGAAAGCATCCAGGACCGCTTGTTCGCTGGCATGCGAGTCATTGAGAAAAAGGCTGTTGCCAAAGAGGAATGAGTTGCGCTTTGCCCCGGCCCGGGCTGCGTTTATGCATTGATTGTTAAGAGAAGCCCAGGAATGAAGAATTCTACCAAAGTCGATTATTCCAAAAACAACGATCAGGAAGATTGGAAGAACCAGGGCAAACTCTACCAGAGCCTGGCCTTTTTTTCGCTTATTCATCTTTTTTCCTCTGTTTATCTCTTTCTCAAAATTGACGGGATTTTATAGGTGACGGATGTTTTTAGTGGAATATACGGTGTTCCAAGGGTTGCGTTGAACATGGTTTGATAAAACGGTGTATAGACAGGGGAGTTGTATGTGAGAGTGAGTTTAATGCCGTTTTCAGTCACTCCCAGTGAGGTGAATTGTGGAAACTCAAGAGGGTGAATAGTTAGTGATGTTGCCTGCCAGCCAAGTTTTGCGATATTTTTATAAACGGCGTTGGATATTACCCCAAAGCTTGTTTCATTCCTCTCGGCAGCCCATTGGACAGAATCATTGGCGACCTGCTGCAGAGAAATGTAGTTATAAAAGGCAAAGCCAAAATCTATGATCCCCCCAAGAATTATCAGAAGGAAAAATGGGAAAAAAAGTGCCAGTTCAACCAGGGCCTGACCTTTTGTTTTTCTTCTTTTCATAAAAACTCCTTCGCAATACAAATAAGCAAAAAGCATTCCAGAAATTATATCCCATGTTTCAGCGTAATACACTCAATTTTTGTGGTATTCCGCAGGGCTCTCTGAGGTTTTTTTGCCTCAATCATTATGTGGTGACTTTTGAAATTTTTAGTGCGACAAGGCGCTAGTCACATAAGGTTTCTGCATTTCATTATGCTTCTGTCTCTATATGTTTATTGAGATGAAGCAGAAATAAGGAGCAATAATATATATAAACATGCTCAATTTTTAATAATAATCAAGTGGATTGTTGTCTCTAATTGAGGAAAAAATCCCGCTTAAAGGGAAAAAATTCCGCTGATATGGAAAGCTCCGTTTCAAAGTTCTGAAACGGAGCTTTCGAGGTCAGTTAGTTGTTAAATGTCAGATTTGCAAAGTCAGAGTACATAGGTTGGCCTTTTGAATATTGATAAACAGCTCGCCATTTGTAATTTCCTGCATTTGTAGATGCCGGCAGGGTCAAAGTCCAGATCGGTGAGGTTGTTATTGTGTCTTTTGCTGGGGTGCCTATCAACACTTGAGCGCCACCAGCCAGGATCTGATATAGTTCCATTGAAACACTTGTGGCTTCATCATCTTTGGGGGCCATGAAAGTGATCTTGTAGGCGACCGCAGCCAAGCTGATGGTTGTGCCACCGGATGGAGTGAGATCTGAATCTGATGGAGATACGATGAAAAGGTGTGGGGATGAATCAAGAGGAATCTTCGTGGCCGGATCATAAACTGTGACCTTCCATGTATAGCGACCAAAGCCGAGCCCGATTATGCCGGGCTGGAAAGTTGCTGATGATATCTGACCCGGAGTTGACGGAAGTGTTTTATAGGTTTCTATTGCTGTAGTATTTCTGTAAGCCTTCTGGAAGCTCAAGACAATCTGGTTAACCAGATTGGGGCCTGTCCATTTAAGATAAACATTTTCAAGTGAATTAACATTGGAATCAAGATCGTATTCACCAGGATAAATTGCAGCCGGATCGGTTGCCAGTCTGGCATCGACAATTCGTTGAACTTTAGGGGCTGGTTGAGTAATGAAGGTTGGAAGAGTGAAATCCATTATGGTAGTTTTGCCAGATTCAATCTTGTAACCATAGGCAAGAACTGGGTTATATCCTGACCATTCAGACGAAGAATTAGTAAATGTTACAATATTGCCTGTCTGACCCTGAGAAACCGCAACTATAGTTCCTGGCGGTACGGCAAACCACAAAGCTGAGTTATCTTCATAAGGTGGAAGATTGTCTATTTTCCATTCGCCGTCATCATCTGAGGTCACAGCCCCGTGCCTGACCGAAGAATTGTCTGGGTAGACCTGCCAGAGCTCGAATGAGTAGTTCTCTTCAGGAATTGTTGCGTAAGTTGCTTTGCCGTCTGTGTCGAAAACAAATTTTTTGACGGTTCCCATGAGGCTACCAGAAGAGTGCTGATCAAGGGTTATTTTAATATCGTAACCATGAGCAAACAAATCCACTGTGCGGCCATCTGCACCGTTTACAGCGTAGAACTGGCTGTTCAGTGAAACGCCGGTTACGGCAACGCCATTACTGATAACTTCAAATGAAAGGGTAAAAGAAGCCATCCCTTGTTTTGAAATATTTAGTCGCCGGATGCCAGTTTCAACTCCTTTGATCTCGAAGAACCCTAGGCCGTCTGTAACAGTTGTCTGGCCTGAATCCAGTGAAATAATTGCCACGCTCATGGGGGAGCTGGCGAGGGCGTCTATCAATCTGCCTTTTAAAGCGATTGTGGGAATGGCTGTGGATGGTGACGGAACCGGTACCATTATTATATTGCCCACATCCAGCTCGGTAAGATTGGCGGTGGTTCCGATAATTGCAAGCTTTGACGAGGGGGTAAATTTGCTAATTCCGTTTATAAGGCCGTCAATATCAAGTTTGTAAGTGCCTGTCTCAAGTTTAAGAAAGACAAATTCTCCGGAAGACAACGATTGGGTAACTTTGTCCGCAAGCAAAGCCCAGCTTCCGTCCGCTCCCAATCTGGAAAGTCTTATCGTCAAACCTCCGATAGGAGCTGCGCCAGGTCCGTCAGCAACAGTTTTTCCTCTCAGAGTTACTTCGCCGGTGGGAGTACTGCCAATAGGCGTAATCATCATGTTACCGGTTTCGATATTCGAATCAGTGTTGGATTCATTAATTACCAAGAGCTTTTGGCTATTTTGAAGTGTTGCACTGCCAGAGGCTGACAATACATACACACCTCTTGTCAGTCCAATGAATGAAAATTCACCGGAAGAAAGGGTAACCGCTGACTTGCCTGTATCGATAAAATTGCTGGTGACCGGGTCCTGTATAAAAAGTTTTATAGTAATACCGGCTGCGGGAGTAAGATTTGTAGAATCGGAAATCAGTGTTCCCCGAACGTTATAAGAAGAGGGCAAGGTTCCAGATGAATTCTGAGTTGGATTACTTTCACCACCGGAAGAGTTAGCGCCACCGCAGCCGGTAATGAAGGTTGCTGCGAGAAGGCAGAGCATCAGCGCGGCAATGCCCAGTCTGAGAATTGAATTCTTCGAATTCATTTTCCCGTCTCCTTTATCGTTCGTAGAGTTTATAAACTTTTTCAGCATTCGATTTGCTCCATTCTCAGAGTGTCGTTTACTCTGATACCAGTTTTTTGTATTGAACCTGATTTAAGCTCGAGAACGGAGCTTACATCTCTATGCCAGCCAGAAAATCCTGTCCAGGGGCGCAGTTTTTCATAAACTGCCCGGATACAATTGCTTGAGTCAAGAAAGATCGCATCGATCGGAAAACGCATGAACATCATATGGATTGAATTACAGGGAGAAATAAGCAGGCCTTCACCCTCAGCAAGTTCAGGCACAAGCATCAGCCCGCGAAATCTTGCCCAGAAGCTGTTAGCAAGCCTGACTCTGGCTCCTACGACTGACTGATCACGGCTGTTCAGAACTTTTACAAGGGTTGCAGTCATGCTGCTCAATTACCTCCCAGGCCGGCGGTACCTTCAATCATCTGGAATACAGCCGGAGCGCCGATTACCAGACCGACATTCGGGAAAATGAAAAATACCAGCGGGATCATCATTTTGACCGGAGCTTTGGCGGCTTCTTCTTCGGCGCGCTGTCGGCGCTTGTCGCGCATCTGTTCTGATTGAATGCGCAGGACCTGCCCAATTGAAACACCAAGCTGGTCAGCCTGAACGATTGCCGAAATGAAGGCATTCAGATCGGGGTGATCGACTCTTTCGGCCATACCTTTGAAGGCATCGCGGCGGGACTGCCCCATGCGCATGTGCCTGAGGGTGAGACCGAATTCATCTGGAATCGGGCCACGCATTTTTTCTACAACCTTATCGCAGGCAGCGTCGAAGCCCAGACCAGCTTCAACGGCGACGGTTAGCAGATCAAGAACATCGGGCAGCTGTCTCTGAATCTGGTGCAGGCGGTCGGCGATTCTTCTCTGCAGAAACATCCGTGGCATCAGTATGCCGATTACGATGCCGAACAGCAAAGCCAAAGGCATCATAGACGGATTGAAAATGACCGCAAATGCCACCATCGAGGCCGGTGTAATGATCCTGAACAGATTCTGAACAACCGCAAATTCGGCGACGGTAAGGCCACCAGGATAGCCTGCCTGAGCTAGTTCTTTTTTTAGACTGCTTTTCTGTGCCTTTTTTGTTTCTTTCGGGTCACGTTTGCCCGCAAGTCTTGTAAGAATCGGCCTGATGACACGATCGACGAAGGGCAGGTTCAGTTCTGCTTCCTGGACTTCGGCAACTTTGAATTCGGATACCTCTTCAAGAGACGCGAGGCGGCCCTGAATGTCGCTCTTGCTGCCTGAAGGGAAAAGAAGCAGAATGACGAGAAAGATTATGATGCCACCAAGAAGCATGAAAACTACATTCATAAGCTCTCCTTAAACCTCGATATCAACTATTCTCATAATGGCATAGAGCCCGATCAGTTCCCAGATGCCACCGGCGATAACGACAAACCAGCCGCGGAAGGCGCCCTGTCTGAAGGTAAACAGCTTCATGATGAATTCGGGATTGATCAGATAGATCATAAAGCCCAGGAACAGAGGCAGAATGCCAACAATAAGACCTGAAATTCTGGCCTGGGCGGTCTTGGTCTGAATCTCGCCTTTGATTTTCATGCGCTGGCGGATTGTATAGCCAATCTTGTCGAGAATTTCGGCGAGGTTGCCGCCGATCTGTCTTTGAATGAGAACGACGGTTGTGACGAGATCCCAATCTTCGCTTTCAACGCGCTGGTTGAGTGCGACCAGAGTGTCTTCAAGATTGATGCCAAGGCTGTTTTCTTTGAGAACCCTCTTTAATTCCTTGCCCATCGGCGGCAGAGTCTCTCTTGAGACCATTTCGAGAGATTGAAGAAATGAGTAACCAGCTTTGAGACCGTTTGCAAGCATTACCAGGGTGTCGAGAATTTGATCGTTAAAGGCTTTTACGCGCTGACCCTTTATTACCGATATCCAGATCAGAGGCCCGATATAGCCGATGGCGGCAAGAATGACGGCCAGGATTACGTTCTGAAGAACGCCCATGCCAAAGCTGAGTGAAAGCATGATCGCAAGGAACTGAATGGCAACAAATTCGTTGGCTTTCAGCGGAATATCGGCTTTGGCAAGCTGGTCGGCAATACGCATCGCCATCCCTTTCGGGGTGATGACCGTGCCCATATTGGCCAGAATTCTTTTGGCGGCACTGCCACCGGCGCGGTTTTCTTTCAGCCAATCGTCGTCACTGGCATCGACCGCCTGTTTGATTTCATTATCCTCTTCTGGCGAAGAATACTGCTCCGCTGCCATTTCTGTCTCTACCAGATATTGCTCCATCCGGTGACGGACTTCTTCTCCCGGGGGTTTCCCGAGAATAGAAAAAAGCAGCAACACAAAAAACAGAGTTGCTAGAGCAACAAAAACAATAAAAATCGTCTGAATCAAGTTTTTACCATCCTCTCGCTGTATCGGTAAAAATGTTCGGTGGTAAGTTTATACCAAATTCCTGAAATTTGGAAGCAAACTTCGGACGAATGCCGGTAGGTTTGAGTCGGCCGATAATCTTGCCTTTTTCGTCAACCCCGGTTTGTTCGAAACGGAAAATATCCTGGGTAACTACCTTGTCGCCTTCCATGCCCTGAATTTCGGTCAGGTAGGTGATTTTTCTCGAACCGTCTTTCAGACGTGACTGCTGAACGATCATGTGCACAGCAGAGCTGATCTGTTCACGAATAGCGCGGACCGGCAGATCCATACCGGCCATCAGAACCATGGTTTCAAGGCGGGCGAGCATGTCGCGAGGAGTATTGGCGTGGCCGGTGGTCAGTGAGCCATCGTGACCGGTGTTCATTGCCTGCAGCATGTCGAGAGCTTCGCCACCGCGGCATTCGCCAACGATTACCCGTTCAGGGCGCATGCGCAGAGTGTTTTTGATCAGTTCACGCATAGAAACTTCGCCTTTGCCTTCGATGTTGGCAGGGCGGGTTTCGAGGCGCACCACATGCGGCTGGCGCAGCTGCAGTTCTGCGGCGTCTTCGCAGGTGATGATGCGTTCATCTTCTGGAATGAACGAGCTGAGAATATTGAGAGTGGTGGTTTTACCAGAACCGGTACCACCTGATACGACGATGTTGAGGCGAACCTTGATGCAGGCTTCAATAAATGAGGCCATTTCCTGGGTAAGGGTGCCGAATCTGACGAGATCGGCGATGCCCAGCGCTTCTTTTTTAAATTTTCGGATGGTGATGGTTGGACCGTTGAGGGCGAGAGGAGGGATGATGGCGTTAACGCGTGAGCCATCGGGAAGGCGGGCGTCGACGTAGGGAACCGATTCGTCGATACGGCGGCCGATCGGGGCAACGATGCGTTCGATAATTCTCATCACGTGATCGTTATCTTTGAACTTGATATCAGAAAGAATCAATTTGCCCTTCTTTTCATAATAAATCTGGAAGGGACCATTGACCATTACTTCTGAGATGTCTTCTTCATCGAGAAGGGGCTGGATCGGGCCAAAGCCCACCATATCGTCGAGAAGGGTATTGGTCAGCCCTTCAGTTTCCCTCTGGGTAAGGGTTATGTTGGCCTTCGGGCTTTCTTCGGCGATTACCGCAAAAATTCTTTCGCGCAGCATGTTGCGCTTTTTTTCGACGTTGGCTTCGGCCATGATGGCAGCGGGCATATCGTCGATGAGTTTGGTATGTACGCGGTCCTTAAGTCGTTCAAATCCGGTAATTTCGCGCGTTGTGGCGCTTTCCATGATGCCGGATTTTTCGGTAGTTTTCTTTTCTTCATTCAGACGTGAAAGCAGACCACCCATAACTTAACTTACCTCCATTAATTCGAACCAAATAACAGGTCTTTAATTTTAAGAATAGCGCTTTTGCCGGTTTCCGGGATATTGCGCGGACCGGCCAGGCGCTCGGCCATGCCGAGAATTGAACGGCCAATGCCGCTGGCTGGAGATTTCAACACGATAAGCTCGCCCTGGTTCAGTGACCGCTGGGCAATTTCCGATTCCATTGGAACGGTTGCATATACAGGTATTGTCAGGCCGGCTTCGAGGTCGGATCTGCCGATCCCGACGTTCTGGATTTCCTTGTTAAGAATTAACTTGACCTTGCCCATGTCAAAATGGATGTCGTTGAAAGTTTTGAGGCAGATTTTAGTATTCTTCAACGAGCTGATTTCAAGAGTTGCAACCAGAAGCACCATGGTGGTTTTATCGAGAATCGCGAGCTCTTTTTCGGTGATCATTGGCGGCATGTCGAAGATAATAAAATTGTAGAACGGTCTGGCTGCATCGATGATTCTGAGAAGATGATCGGTTTTTACCGCGTCGGCCAAGGCTGGCTCGCGGGGGGCAAGAAGTATATCGAGCCCGCATTCGTGACGGGTAATATTTTTTTCAAGGTCTGCAAAGCTTATTTCGCCGGCTTCTACGACATTAGAAATAGTTCTTTTCGCTGCCAGATTTAATGTGATGCCAACATCGCCGAACTGCAGGGAAGCATCGATCAGAAGAGTTTTTTTACCTTTGATTGCGAGACTTGCTGCAAGATTGACCGCGAGGGTGGTGCGGCCAACCCCGCCTTTGGTCGCGAAAAAAGTCAGAATGTCGGCACTTGGTTCGTTGGCGAACAGATCGGGACGATCTTTCAACCAGCTGTTGAAGACATTGTTGATGGTGTCGACCAGGTCGCTTGTCGAAAACGGTTTGACGAGAAAGTCTTTGGCACCGGCTTTCATTGCCCGGCGGAAATATTCCTGTTCGCTCTGAATCGACATTATGACTGTCTGAACATTCGGAAAATCCTTGGCCAGGATTTCAGAGGCCTTGAGACCATCGAGTTCAGGCATGTTGATATCCATCAACACGATATGAGGCTGCATTTCCTTGACCATATCGATTGTTTCACGGCCATTTCTTGCTTCTGCGACAATCCTGATGTTGTCTTGATTTTTCAGCATTCTTCTGACATTGGATCGCAGTTCATCCATGTCGTCGGCAATCAGAAGCTTAATGGTGGGTGTGCTGGACAATTTTCAATCTCGCTTGAAGGGGCCTCAACCCGTAAAACGGGTTGAGGCAGTGGGTTTATTGCTCGGCAGGAATATGGCTTGACTTGATCTGCTGAAACATGTTGTGAAGCTTTTCGAGCTTGTCGGAACGTCTCGGCACCGGAACGGTTTCAAGTTTGCTTTTGCCGGAAAGATCAGTTTCGCGGTTGGCAATTTTGGGAGTCAGCAGGATAACCAGTTCGTTTTCGCTGTTGGTGGTAGATTTGGTTTTGAACAGGCGACCAAGATAAGGGATTCTGCTGAGAACCGGAACGCCCTTCCAGGAAACGCCTTCGGTTCTGTTGATAAGGCCGCCGAGAACGATGGTTTCCTGATCCTTGATCTGCAGAGTTGTCATTATACTGCGCTTGAGAATGTCTGGCGGTCCATCGGTGCCGCGCAGAAAGCTCGGTTCTTCCTGTTTGGCGAAGACGGAGAATTTAAGAGTGTTGTCATTGACGAAAAGGTCACGGATTGCCAGCTTCAAAGAGGCATTTACAGATTCATAGGTAGGATTGCCGGCCTGGTCGAGAGTGCCGGGGTAATATACCTGCTGCCCGACAGAAACGTAGGCGTTACCGGCATCTGTTTCGATAGAGGTTTCGGCTTCAGATGAATCATCCTTTTTAAGCCAGCCGGCTCCGGAGATTTTTCTGGCCATGATGTCAGTTTTTTCGGCAATTGAACTGCCGTAAACGATCAGCTTGGGATTGGCAAGCACCTTGGCTTTGCCCGAGGTTTCCCAGGCTTTAACCTGGGCGGCGATAAGGTCGAAGCGGTTGATATTTTTCATGAAGAAGGGGTTCATGTATTTGGGAACAGCCGCTTTGCCATCGGCACCCGGAGTTTCGCCAAAATTAAGGATGCCGCTCAATACGCCATCGGTACCCTGGCCGCCCCACTCAATGCCCATGTCTTTCTGATTGTTCTTGGAGACCTGAAGGATGTAGGCCTGGAAGACAACCTGAATCGGGTCGTCGATTATCACGAGGTTGCTGATTTTTTCTTCATCTTCGACAAAGCCTTTTACGGTTTCAGAGAGGTGAATGTATTCATTCTGATCTTTAACAGATCCCTGAAGGACTATTCTGATCGTAGAGGTCTGAGAACCTACAGCGGTGTTGCTCTGCTCGATATTCGGGTCGATTTCGGGAGAAATGACCGACACCTTGACGTTGGGGAGCTTGATTGCCGCTTCAATTCGCTGCTGCAGCGAGGTGAAGGAAGCTTCGAATTCAATCAGGCTGATCAGGGGCTTGCTGCCAAGCAGACTCTGAGCAACGGTTTCGGCTCTTGCCTTGTCTTCCGGGGTCGACACCTGGCCTTTAAGATAGGCGGTGTCAGGGAAAATCACCAGCTCAAGGCTTTTGTTGTTGATGATCGAAGCAAATTTTGCCAGGATTGTATCGTTTTCAGAGAAGGTCTCGATATCATAAACCCGGCGGCCGGTCATATCCCAGAGGATGAGCTGAGTTTCACCGAGACCGAGACCAGATAGAATGATATCTTCGTCGGAGACGTTCAGCACGTCGACGATGCCTTCTTTAACTGCCAGAATTTTCTTAACGCCGTGGGCAGGGACAGAAGTAGATTTGCCTACTGGAATCATCAGTTTTTCAGCGGCTGAAATTTTTGTCTGAAAAGCAGCTGTGATAAAAGCGGAAATCAGAACCAGCATAAACAGAGTTGATTTTTTCATAGTGAATTGCCTTTTCATCTTAGCTCCTGTTACTCCCCGGCAGAAGCGCCCGAACTGGCACTTTCAGCAGTCACAGACTGTGCAGCGGGCTCAGAATCGACAGCAGGCATCTGATCTGGCAGCTGCTGAAATTTGGTGGCAGCCGGCCCCCCGTATTTATAGAGTTCACGCCGCGAGGTTGCGCCGTACATGATTTCGACTTTCCCGTCATCGACGGGGGCGACAATTACCTGGGCCGGGGTCGAATCCGGGGTTGCCTGAACTGTCTTAACCGCCTGAATAAAATCGGGGTGACCGATGTCACTGAGGACTATGCGTTCAGTCGCACCTTTGGTCTGAACTTTCTGGTCTTTATCCTTGGGGTTTTTCAGGACGAGGCTGAAACTTGTACCTGAATCAAGGTACATGAGTTTTTCAAGGTCGGTCGGAGTAAGTGCGAGGGTGACGAGCTCGACTTTGCCAGCAGCGATGGCCGGGGTTGCCGTTGCCATACCGCCTTCGAATTCATAGGTGCCGCCAACTGCGAGGATCTGGATGTCCTGGAGGACGATTTTGGTGATCGGCTCGCTGTTTCTCGGCCGGAAAGTAGCGATTACGTCGACGTAGTCACCCTGTTGAATGAAACCGCCAACTGAAGTCGCTTTATTGACGGCGATCGAAACGGCACGCTTGCCGGGGGGAATTGCACGGGCAAGGTTGGGCACCTGTGCTTCATCCATCAGACGCGGGGGGGTCATGATGTCATCGGGAAGGATGGTAACTGCTGTGTATCTGTTGGTGATTGAAGCCAGATTGGTGATTGCGGTATCAGGAACAGCTGAGGCTATCATTTCGCGCAGCTCAAAGCTTGCCTGGACAATGCCGGGTTCAAGACGTGTTCGCGCTGCCAGGCGTTTTGTACTGACCACAACAGCCTTTTTCATGATGGCGGGTTGTTGGACTAAGGGCGCTTCAATGCGAGCCGGCTGGCTCGTCTGCAGCTTGTTCCAGAGAAGCATTGAAATGGCGAGTGATGCCAGCAATGCCACGATGATCGCTCTTCTGTTCACGGTTGAGGATCCTCCTCGACACTAATATGATGAGAGAATAACACAGCAGAACTTTACAGGCAAGAACAACCCATGCTTCGACAGTCAAAAGGTTTTTCTTTACCTGAGGGGTACAAAATAATATACAAACTACCGAAAAAAGCTAACTATTTTTTTTACGGTCGGTAAAATTTTTTAACATTGGCAGGCTGTTGTAAAAATGCCTTTTTGAATGCGAAAAATTCACCAGCTGATAGTCAGGGTATGATAGCAGGCAATCAGAGTGGCGAGAAAAATGTCGATGCCGAGGAGGAAACGGTATCTGCCATCTTCTTTTACAGAGGCATTCTCTGACTGGATAGTCTTGTGGCGAAAGGCGCCGCTGGTAAAACTTGTTGCCATCATGGCAATGGCATTGGTCCCGTAGTTGAGAAACTGAACGATGAAGGCGTGTACAATGCCGAGGGCGGAAGTGTAGAGAAAGACACTGAGAGCAAACCAGGGGCCACCCAGAGCACCGATGCCGCCGAGAAGCTTGACATCACCCATTCCGAGAAGGTTGATGGCGGCGAATGGCAGATAAAGAAAAATGCCGGCAAAGGTTCCGGCGATGCTGAGGCCAAATCCATCAAGGCCGTTGAGATAAAAATTGACCAGCCACCCGGTCAGGATGGCTGGGAAAGTCAGCCAGTTATAGATTCGGCCAGAGCTCGAATCGGTCAGCATTGCCGTGAAGGCAACGATTATGGCGATACTCTGCGGCAAGGTTGGATAAATCATACAACCTATTTTAACCCGAAATCAGATTTTTACATAGCCCAGAATTTTTGCTCTGACGTTGTTGAGGAGTTTGCGGGCGGTGCGCAGGTCTTCTTCGGGTTCACCTTCGCGATGCAGAAAAACCATGGCGCCGGTCTGACCTGCGAGAATGCCGGTTTCTGGGTATTCGAGCAGGGCCGGAGTGTCGATGAGAATTATTTCGACCCGACGTTTCAGGTTGGTCAGGAGATCGATCATTTCTGGCGAGCCAAGAACTTCGGCCGGTGATTTTGGTGCGATGCCGGCGCTGATTAGAGTGAGATTGTTGACTTCGGTCTGCTGAATCGTTTCGCGAATATTGCTGCTGCCGTTGAGAAGATCAACAAGACCGCGGCTGTTGTCGAGGTCGAACATCCTATGCAGAACCGGGTTGCGGAAGTTGGCATCGATCATCAGCACTGAATAGCCGGTCTGCGCCAGAAGAATGGCGGTATTGGTCAGCAGTGTGGTTCTGCCGGTGCCGGTTCTTGCCGAGCCGACAAGCACGATGCGGGCCTGTGACTCTGACATGCTGATCTGAAGATTGGAAACCAGATTTTTGAACGGTTTGAGACTGGGAGAGGTTGGGTCGTTGAGAGCGATCAGGCGCTCGTCATAGCGCATGACTTCGATTTCTTCTTCCGGCGGTGAAGGCAGGGCAAGGGGTTCACGGGCCAGTGACGGGGCTTCGAGAATTATTTCAGCGGGTTCAGCGGTCAGCTGCAGGTGATTCGCGGGAGCGACGGCGCCGGCGAGAATATTGCCTGAAACACTTATGATTTCGGTTTTCATCGGTGCCGGTGAATAGAGCAGGAAAATGGCCATCAGAACGCCTGAGGCAACAGCGAGAGCGTCTCTCTGAATTGAGCTGAAGCCCACTGTGGTCGGCGGCCGCGCGTCTTTTTTGAGGACATTGATGCGGCCGGCAGTTGTCTTGCGGGCAATTTTAGATTCTTCCAGTTCCAGAATGGTTTTGCGGTGCAGTTCTTCAAGCGTTGCGATGCGCATGGCGATATTGTCGGGGTGGTTGTCGCCGACCGGCAGCGCGACTGCCTGTGCTTCGCCCGAATCATTCAGGCGCGCCTTGAGTTCTTCGAGTTTTTCGCGGTCGCGGGCGATATCGGCATTCAGTGCGGCGTAATCAGGGTTGCTGCGCTTTTTCTGAACTCTGGTGCGGGATTTGCCGATATTGCTTTCGAGATTGGCAATGCGGTTTTTGCAGGCAATGACCTTCGGGTGCTTTTCTTTGTAACTTTTGAAGAGCTCGACCAGATTGTTTCTTTCGCTGCGCAGTTCATCGCGGAGTTTCTGATACATCAGCGACTCTTCTTCTTCATAGTAGAAAACCTGTTCAGGGGTTGTCTGCAGTCTTTTGTTGCCGGCGTCAATCTTTTCTTCGAGCTGACTGATGGCATTCTCAAGATTAACCGTCTGGGTGTCGGCCTGAACGGACTGCTGAATACTGGTTTTGACCAGTTCCTGGCGAAGTTCACCGAGGCTTTTTTCCAGGTGGTCGAGCTTATTCTGCAGGTTTTTTACCGAGAATTCCTGAGCTTCAGAGTTGTAACCCAGAAAATGTTCTGAGAGAACCTGAATGACAGCATTGCCAAGTTCTTTGATCTGAACCGGGTTTTCGTGTCTGATGGCCATGGTTACCAGCCCGGCGCCGGCATCTTTGAAGGTGATGGCGTCTTCGCGGCGAATTTCGGCTTCATCGAGACCGCTTTTTCTGGCGATTTCCTCGACAACGCGCCGCTGCGACATCACGCCCTGCATGGTGGCGGCGACGCTGATTTCGCCGGTGTTTTCGGTGGTCATGACGCGCAACAGCGATTCGCTCTGATAGATAGTGGGGACGTAGCGATTGAGCAGAAACGAGGCCAGCACGGCAAGACCGATAATAATGGTTGCCCAGCCGGCATTTTTCCTGAGACTTCTGAAGATGCCTTCAATCAGGCTTTCCTGGACCATTAAAACTGCCTCCTGCATTTATCTGATAAGCAAATATATATTTATCTCTCAGACAATCGGCAGATTGGGCCCGTCAATTTAGCGATAAAAAACCGGAAACGGAGAAGTTCCGTTCCCGGTTTTGCTTGAGTCGTGATCTGGCTTACTTTTTAGTGAAAGCGTTGATGGTGGCAGCGACGAATTCAATCTGTTCGCGGCTGAGTTCGGGGTAAACCGGCAGAGCGAGAGTTGTGTCGGCGGCCTTTTCTGATTCGGGGAAATCGCCTTTTTTGTAGCCAAGGCTGGCGAAGCACTTCTGCTGGTGCAGAGAGAGCGGGTAATAGACTGAGCAGCCGATTTCTTTTTCGCCGAGGTGGGCTTTGAGAGCGTCGCGGTTTTTAACCCTGATGACATACTGATTGTAGATATGGAAGCAATCGGGTTTTTCGATCGGGGTGACGACTTCGGGGTTGTTTTTGAAAAGTTCGTTATAAAGGGCGGCGTTGCGGCGGCGACCTTCGGTCCAGCTTGCCAGATGCGGCAGTTTGACTGAAACGACGGCGGCCTGAAGAGCGTCGATGCGGGCGTTGAGGCCGACTTCCTGGTGGTGATACTGAACCTGACCACCGTGGACGCGCAGGCCCTTGAGGCGCTCGTGCAGCTGCGGGTTGTTGGTCGAAACGAGCCCGCCGTCACCGAAGCAGCCGAGATTCTTGCTCGGGAAAAAGCTGAAGCAGCCGATGTCACCGTAGGTGCCGGCATCTTTGCCTTTGTATTTTGAGCCAATTGCCTGGGCGGCATCTTCGATTACTCTGAGATTGTGTTTTTTCGCGATCGCCAGCAGGGGTTCCATGTCGACACACTGGCCGAAAAGATGAACGGGCATGATGGCTTTCGTTTTCGGGGTGATGACCTTTTCGATCTGGTCGACACGCATCAGAAAGGTGGCGGGGTCGATGTCGACAAATCTGGCAACGGCGCCGACTCTGGCGATTGAACCGGCAGTGGCGAAAAAGGTATAGGGCGTGGTGATGACTTCGTCGCCGTGACCGATATCGAGAGCCATGAGTGCGAGCAGCAGGGCGTCAGTGCCGGATGAGCAGCCGAGCGTGTGCTTCGTGCCGATGTAATCAGCCATTTCCTTTTCGAGTCTGTCGACTTTCGGGCCAAGTATAAAACCCTGATTCTCAATGATTTCCATGATTTCAGGAATGACTTTGTCTTTGATCTGAGCATACTGGGGCTTGAGATCCAGGAGAGGGACTTTCATTTACGCCTCCGATTTACTTGAAAAAAAGATAGTGAAAAATTACACTTGCACATTACAACAACAGATAAAAATCAGTCAATAAGTTTTCTTAGGGCATTATACCTACAAATAACAGTGGTTAAAGCGGTGGCGAAATGATATAATTACCGCCATGAAATTCGTAGATGAAGTTACAATACAGGTCTCTTCCGGCAGCGGCGGCAATGGCATTGTCGCTTTCAGGCGCGAAAAATTCGTGCCCATGGGTGGCCCGGCCGGTGGCGACGGTGGCCGTGGCGGCGATCTGATCTTTGAAGCCACTGACGACCTGACGACTCTCTATGAGTTGAGTTTTACCCGTATTTACAAGGCTGAAGACGGTGGTCATGGCCAGCAGAAGAATATGGCCGGTGCAAATGGCAGTGACCTGACCGTTAAAGTGCCGGTTGGCACATTGATTTATGACCTGGAAAGCGGCCAGTTACTTGTCGATCTTGACCATAAAGGTCAGCGTGAAATAATTGCCCGCGGCGGCCGTGGCGGCTGGGGCAATGCGCGTTTTGCTACCGCAGTGCGCCGCACTCCGAGAATCGCTGAAAAGGGTGAACCCGGAAAAACTCTGCGTTTGCGCCTTGAGCTGAAGCTGCTGGCTGATGTTGGCCTGGTTGGTCTGCCGAACGCCGGCAAGTCGACATTTCTGCGTGCCGTCAGCAATGCCCGTCCGAAGGTGGCAGATTACCCGTTCACGACGCTGACGCCGAGTCTCGGTATTGTCAAGCCTGAAGGGTTGCCCTCGTTTTGTATGGCTGATATTCCCGGGCTTATCGAAGGAGCCCACCAGGGAACCGGTCTCGGAACCCAGTTTCTCAGACATATCGAGCGTACCCGCATTTTGCTGCACCTTGTCGACGTCAGTCAGCTCGATATGGAAGACATTACCAGCAATTATGATGTGATCATGGCGGAACTGCGCGAATTTTCCGAAGAACTTGCCGCCAAACCGGTCGTGGTTGCGGCCAATAAAATGGATCTGCCAGACTCTCGCGAGCTGTTTCCCGAATTCAGAGATGCTCTTGAGGCCCGCGGTATTAAAGTCTTTGCCGTTTCCGGCGCAACCCGCGACGGTGTCGAAGACCTGCTTAAATACCTCAGCAATGCGCTCAAGGATCTCAAGGGGTCAGATCTGTCGGCGGCCAACGAAGAAGAAAAACTCTATGAATATATCGAGCCTTTTGTGATCGAAGAAGAAGGCGACGGGCGCTGGCTGGTCAGTGGCCCGGAAATCGAGCGACTGGTGGCGATGACAGATTTTACGTCTGACGAAGCAATCGCGGTTTTCAGACAGAAGCTGCAAAAGCTTGGTTTCTTCGATGAATTGAGTCGGCTCGATGCCGGTGAAGACGATATTTTTTCAATTGGCGACATGGAATTCGCTTACAGGGAGTTTTTCGATTGAGAACAGGCATTCTTGGTGGCAGTTTTGATCCGGTGCATCAACAGCATCTGCAGCTGGCACTGGCGGCACTGATCGAATGCTGTCTTGACGAGGTCTGGTTTGTGCCGGTCTTTCAGGCGGTTCATAAGCAGCGGATTGGAATGCTCGATTACCATCACCGGCGACACCTGCTGCAGACAGCGCTTAAAGACAGTTCACACATGCATGTCTGTGATGTCGAAATGGAGCTGGGCGGGCCGTCGTATACTTTCAGAACGCTTGAAGTTCTTCATGAACGCCACCCTGAACGGCAATTCTTTCTGATCATCGGTGGCGATTCCCTCGCTGAGCTGCCGACCTGGAAAAATGTCGAGCAGCTGGTAAAGATGACCGAGTTTATCGTAGTGGAAAGGCCAGGCTGTGAGCGGCGGTCGCCGGTTCCGGATGCGGTGATTCACTGGGCGCCCTGTCAGCTGTCGAAGATTTCTTCAACGCAGATTCGCAATCGACTGATCAATCATGATTTCAATCTTCCCGAGCTTGATATGCGGGTGCTTCTTGAGATCATGCTGAGCAATCATTATGACTGCCTGGGCCCCGATTATCATCGCTGGCTGAAACTGGTCGAAAAGCAGCAGAAACGGTCGCCTGAAGGTCTGCAGGAGCACATGAAAAGTGTGACCTGTCTTGCAATCAGATACGCTATTGAACTGGGTGTCGACCCTCGGCCAGTGTTGATCGCCGGTCTGGCGCACGACCTGTTTCGAGATGCGCCTGATGCCGAAATTATCAGTCTGGTTGGCAGCACTGATTTCCTGCTGACCGACCTCGAGAAAGAGATGCCAATGCTGGCGCATGGTCCGGCAGCGGCAGCATGGCTGCGTCAGGTCGCACCTGAGATCGATTCGGCGATTATTTCGGCAGTTAAAAATCATACTTTTCCGGTCGCCGATTCGCCGCTGCTGACAAGAATTCTGGCAGTGGCCGACACTCTGGATCCGGTTCGTCAGGTTGCAGAAAGAGACGCTCTGCGCGAAGCCGATCTTTCGTTTGCCGAACGTTATCAGGGTGTTCTTGAAATAAAGAAAAAATCCCACATGTAGGGCTGCAGAAAGCTGCCGGCAACTTTTTTTGTTGTGGAGTTTGCCGGTCGGCTCTGGTATTATATGCAGTCATGAGCCAGAACACCAGATACGGTAACCCTCAGACCGGTTACAATTTTCCGGGCCTGCCCCGGCGCAGAAACGGCGGTCTTCTATTTGAGATCGCTTTTCTGACCGTCGTTCTGATCTTTTTTGCCGGTGTCATACAGAAATGGTTTTTTGGCGTGGCAGCGGCCCCGCTCGGTGCCAACTGGACGGAAGGCACGATAGAAAGCGGTGGAGAAGCCCGCATTGGCAATATCAATGTGCTCGTTCTTGGCGTTGATTCAGTTGATGGTACGCATCGTTCTGACACGATCTTCGTTCTCGGCATCAACCCGGCAAAAAACCGGGTCAGTATGCTTTCGGTACCAAGAGACACCAGAGTGCTGATCAATGGCCGGGCCCGCAAGATCAACGAAATTCTGCCACGCTACGGTGTTGAGGTGTTGAGTTCCCTGATCGAAGACTTGCTGCATATTCAGATCAGCCGCTACGTTGAAGTCGGTTTTCAGAGCTTTGTCAACGTCATAGATATTCTCGGTGGCATCGATATCGACATTGAAAAGGCAATGAACTACGATGACAACTGGGGTAAGGTACACATTCACTTCAATGTCGGAAAAAACCATCTCGATGGCCGGCAGGCTCTCAATTATGTGCGTTTCAGAGCTGATGCTGCCGCCGATCTTGGCAGAATCAAGCGTCAGCAGAAGTTTATCAAGGTTCTTCTCGAAAAAGTCATGACTCCTGGCATTGTCGTCAAGCTGCCGCAGATTGTCAGCCAGGTGTTCAAGCACATTCAGACCGATTTTTCGCTGGCCGAAATCATTGCTCTGATCAAAGCCTTTGAAGGCACGAAAGTTGAATTCAGAAACAATTCTTTGCCCGGCGAGGCCAGATATGTCGATAAAATCAGCTTTTTCATGCCATATCAGGATGAAGCGGCAGCGATCGGCAGCGCTCAGTTCTCAGATCTGGCGGCGATAGAGCTGGTGGCGAGCTTTTCTTCGACCCAGCCGGCATCTTCGACTGCGGCTGTTGCATCAGAACCGGCGGTTCAGACTGTGACTGCTGTTGCTTCAGAAGCTGCGACAACAGAAGTTGCGACTGCCTCTTATCATTCTGAATTTTCTGCATCGGAATCAGTCAATCTCTCTGCCACAGCAACGGAAAACCTTAATGAAAACTGAACTTTTTGATTTTTTTCTACCGCCAGAGCTGATTGCTCAGGTTCCGGCAGAAAAGCGGTCCGGTTCGCGTCTTCTAGTTTATGATCGATCGTCAGATCGTCTTGAACATCGTCAGTTCGCTGACATTGTCGAATATTTCAGACCTGGCGATCTGCTGATACTGAACAGTTCGAAGGTGATTCCGGCGCGCATTTTCACCCTGCCGACTGCAACCTGTAATGGTGGCTCTGAAGTTCTTTTTATCAGATCGCTGGCCTCTGGCAGTTTTGAAGCAATGGTGCGGCCAGGCAAGAAGTTCAGGCCCGGCCGCCGGCATCTGCTGCCGGGCGGCTGTGAGATTGAAGTCGAAGGAGTGCTCGAGTCTGGCTTAAGGGTGCTTCGTACTCTTGACGGTCGTGACCCGGTGGCGGTATTTCGCGAATTTGGCCAGATGCCGCTGCCGCCATATATTACCTCGCGTGAGAGCTCGCCTGACAGATACCAGACGGTTTATTCAAAGGTCGAGGGCTCGGTGGCCGCGCCGACAGCCGGCCTGCACTTCGATGAACAGGTTTTTTCGGCTCTGCGTCAGAAAGGCGTTCAGATTGCCGAGGTGATTCTGCATGTCGGCCTTGGCACTTTCAAGCCGATCGAGGCTGAAAGCATCGATGAACACCTGATGCATGAAGAGACTTTTTACATTTCAGAAGAGACGGCCGAACTGTTTCGTTCGACAAAAGCGGCCGGCGGCCGGGTATGGGCCTGCGGCACGACCAGCGTGCGCACTCTCGAATCTGCGGTTGACGAGCATGGTTGCCTGCGCACCGGCTGGCAGTCGACTGCATGTTTCATAAAACCAGGTTACAGGTTCAGGGCGATCGATTGTTTTATCACCAATTTTCATCTGCCGCGCTCGACCCTGATCGTTCTGGTGGCGGCGTTTGCTGGTCGTGAAAATGTACTGAAACTTTATGAAGAGGCGATTCGGCAAAGATACAGGTTTTACAGCTTTGGCGATTCGATGGTAATGCTATGACCGATAAATTCACATTTTCTCTCGATTACAGCTCAGAAGAATGCTGGGGCAGGGCCGGCCGTATTCAGACCCGCAGGGGTGAGATTCCGACGCCTGTTTTTATGCCGGTCGGCACCGCCGGAACAGTGAAGACGCTGTCGCCGGAAGAAGTCAGAACCGCAGGTGCCAGCATCATTCTTGGCAACACCTATCATCTGATGCTGCGGCCCGGTACCGGTGTCCTCGATCATTTTGGCGGCCTGCACCGGATGATGGCCTGGGACCGCCCCATGCTTACCGATTCAGGTGGCTTTCAGGTTTTTTCGTTGAAAAAGCTCAACAAGATCAACGACGAGGGCGTCGAGTTTGCGTCGCATATTGACGGGGCCCGTTACTGGCTGACGCCTGAAGAATCGATGCGGATTCAGCGTTCGATCGGCGCTGAAATAATGATGGTGTTCGATGAATGCTGCCCGTATCCGTCTGATGAAAAGACGGCCCGCGCTGCAATGGAACGCTCGGTAGCCTGGGCGAAGCGCTGTCGTGCAGATCACCCGCATCTGCGCAACGGCCAGGCGCTTTTTGGCATCGTGCAGGGCTCGATGTATCTGCCGCTGCGTCTTGAATCGATCAAAAGAACTGAAGAGATAGGTTTTGAAGGTCTGGCGGTCGGCGGTCTGTCGGTGGGCGAGCCAAAGCCTCTGATGCTCGAAATTCTCGACGGCATGATGCCGCACATGCCAAAAAATCTGCCGCGTTACCTGATGGGCGTCGGAACGCCGGAAGATCTTTTTTACGGGGTTGAGCGCGGCATCGACATGTTCGATTGCGTGCATCCGACGAGAATCGCCAGGCACGCGACCGTCTTCACGACTGACGGCCGCATCAGCATGATGAATGCCCGCTGGCAGCTTTCCGATGCGCCGATCGATGCCGGCTGCAGCTGTTACGCCTGTCGCAATTTTTCGCGCGGTTACCTGCGGCATCTGTTCAAGGCGAAAGAAATTCTCGGTCTGCGCATGGCGAGTTTGCATAATGTGACATTTATGATTAATCTTATGAATAACATTCGTCAGTCTCTGATCGAAAAGCGTTTTATTGCGTTTCGCGATCAGTTTCTTGGCAGATACCTCGACAAGGAGAATAAATAATGGGCGTGGAAAAACAATTGATGGACGCCGGGATAGCCGCCTTCAGGCAGGGCGATATCGACAAGGCAGAGGATATTTTTCGCAGCTTTCTCAAGGATTACCCGAACAGCGGGCTGGCCGACAACGCCTGCTACAATCTTGCCAAAATCGCTCTCAGCAAAGGGAACCAGAAAAAGGCTCTCAGCTGGTATGAGTATCTGCTCGAAAATTACCCTGATACCGATGCGGCCTACTTCGGCAAGGATGAATACGTAGAATTGAGCCGAACGATGGGCAAAGGGCCGGTTGAAATCGCTGACGAATGTTATTTCAAAGGCAAGGCATTGCTCGACAAGGGCAAGCTGGCCGAAGCAGAGGCTGAATTCAACCGCCTTATCTCACAGTATCCTGACTGCGAATATGTCGACAATGCTCATTATCAGCTTGCGGTCATCTGCAAGAAGCGTGGTGATCGCGACGGTGTCAAACGGCATGTCGACATCATCATGACACAGTTTGCCGATACCGATGCGGCTCTTTATGCCCGCGGACTGCTGGTTTAAAGTTCATTTCCGTTTTCCTGACAGCAAAAAGGGTCTGGCCGACTGGCCAGACCCTTTTTGTTGAGATTTTTACACTTATTTGAGGGTGAGAGTAAGGGTATAAGCTGAGGTGGTTTCTTCCTGAATCTTGAAGGCCGGAGATTCGGCGGTGTAGTAACCTTCGCTCATGTTAACCGCTACGACGTTCAGATCGTAACCGGTGATTACCCCTGAGAAATAGGCTTCTGCACGATAATTCACGCTGACAACGTCAACATAAGGTACGATATCCTTGCCACCCTGTCTGATATAGACGCGGGCCGTCTGCCCTGGCTGAAAGCTGCCTGGTTTGGTGCTTTCGGGAGCAGAGCTGAGAATTACAATTCTGAGGTCTCTTCTGATCGGTTCGATGTTGGCAAAGTCGCAATCAACAGCGGCGATGGTGCCACCGGGCAGGTTGCTCGGCAGACTGACTGCAGAACTGATGGTCACGACATCATAGCCTCTGATTTTGCATTTTACTGCAACGGTGCCGGCGGTTACCGGGATTTCGTTGAGAGTATAGGCGATCGAACCTTTGAGGGCGGCAGTGCCTTCAGTATAGGTTGCGACAACTTTGCCGGCTGCTTCGGCCCAGACGATGATATCGCGCTGCTGAGCTTCAAGAATGTAGCCGGGCAGATTTCTCAGAGTGCCGGTAATATTGACTGTCAGCGGCTGAACCTTGATTACTCCGAGATCTTTGGGAGAAGCACCGATTGAAATGGCGGCACCGGCGCCGTTGGCTCCGGCGGTTGAGTATTCCTGGTAGTTGGTGCAGTTGACGGTGTAATGATGGTCGCCGCCTTCAAGACCGCTCCAGCCGACATCTCTGAAGTCTTCTGCGGTTTCGAAGGTTTTCGATTTTCTCTGTGAATATGGAGTGGTCTGAGTGACAGTAAAGTTGCGCAGCGGGCGACCGGTGATGGCATCGATCGGGTAACCTTTGAGAGAACCTTTAACCAGCTCAGAAGTTTTGAAGAGCTTGATTACCGGTGCTGTTACGGTTTCGCCGTTGTTAACATTGACGCTTGCGGCAGAAATATTGGCGGTATCTGTTCCCTGGCCAGTCGAGAGTGAATAGCCGTATTTTTCAACAAAAAGATTCCAGGTCCCTTTGCTTAGATCGCTCATGACAAAAGAGCCATCGCCACCTGTATATACAGATTTATTCTCATGTGCGCCGGTCGCTGTAGTTCCATCACCTCTTACCAGTACTTCAGATACTGGCTGGTTGTTGACCGAATTGATGACGTAACCTGTGATGGTTCCGCCCTGGATGCCAAGAGAGCCTTTTTCGCAACCAGTAAAGATGATACTGGCGAGCGTCAGGACGAAAAGCAGCAGCCAACGCCCTTTTGCAGTGGTTTGATGTTTCACCATCGTTGCCTCCATGAAAGTGTAGAAAATATCTCAGCAAGTCTATCGACAATCGCAATGACAATCTGAATACTTTTTTTCTTAATTTTTCTTATTCCGGGTTCGAATGGAGCAGCTGACAACAACTGAGCCCGCTGCCAGTCTTAATTGGGGTGCGGTCGATTTTTCTGAGTCTTTTTTCTGCCTGTTAAAGCAGTCGGTTTTTTCTTTGGGCCTCTGACACTGTCGCTGAATCAATCTGGTGTTCATTATTCATCTGCCGGTGTCGACAGAAAAAAACTTCTTTGTGAAGGATCGTTAATTTTTTCTTCGGATGCGCCGATTAGATAGTGAAGCCGACTCTTTTAAGAACTTTGCTGGAGGCGTAATTATGAATAGAGAAAGGCGGAACCCGATAACTTTCGGGATTCTGACGGCACTTTTTCTGGTGCTGCTGAGCAGCCTGGTAGGGTGCGAAAATGGGACCCTTGGTCTCAAGGGTGGGAATATTTCGGGAACGGTTGTTGACAGCCGGACACTTGCCGGCATAACCAATGTCAACATTACCGCGATGGCAGGCACTGAAGCCAACAAGGCCACCAAATACACCACTTCCGATTCAAACGGTAATTTCTATTTTTCGAGCATGCGCGCTGATGAATGGACTCTTACCTTTGACAAGGTCGGCTACACACCGATTGACACCACTGCCTCGGCAGCGATCAAGGTGGTTGTGGTCAACAATGAGAACCGCCAGGTTCCTCAGGTCAGAATGGACCAGACCTTCGTCAATCAATATGTGACCATCAGAGGCACTCTGAAGGATGCCACCAATGGTACGATCATTACTTACGGTAATGCTCAGTTTCTGTTCGGCAAGGAATCATTCAGCAACCGCCTGCCGACAGAATTTACGACCGGCTTCAGAATTCCAGCATCGACCGGGCCTCTCAACGTTCTGATCACTGTTGCAGGTTACGTAACTGCAACCATCCCTTTGAATGACGCCATAACCGATAGAGATCTCGGAACTGTATCATTACAGCCGGAAACATATAAAATCGTGGGCCGCTGGGTCGATGTGCCCGGCTGGGTATTTGCCGACAAAGCCCAGGCGACCATTTTTGCCCGTTCCGGCAGCAAGATTGTCGCAATGGCTTCATCAACGCTCGATGCTCAGCAGTTTGAAATTAACGGCATTCCCAAAGGCCTTTCAGTCACCATCGACGCTGAAATCAAAGGTTACCGCATGAACTCACCGATTTCGGTCTATCCGAATGGAGACTTTCAGGGAACCATTTATCAGACATTCTCGCTGAAAAATAACTTCTCGGCGATCATGCGCGAAGTCAGAGTCGTTTACAGCAACGCCGCTCTCGGCACCAATGACCGTGTTGGCGCTTACTGCGAAGAAACCGGCACCCGCTGGCCGGAAACGATTCTTACCAACCCGACCGGCACCGCCCTCGGGACACCTGAAATTGTCGATCTTGGCACTCAGTATATGCCGACGGGCTATACCTTCACTTTTGTCGGTTACATTGTCGAACAGGGTGACTCAAAACGCACCGTTTCAAAACTTATCAACGATGACGGCGCCGAAGCCCAGATCGTATCTATTCCGTGAGGTTAAACATGCAAAGAAACTCTTCTCATTCGGCCGGGAGGTTTAATATTATGAATCTGAGATTCTGGGGTGGCTGGTTTCTGGCGATTGCCGGCATCAGCATTTTACTGACAATGGGTTGTGAAAAAGGCGCTCTTGGCGTTAAACCCGCCACAATTGTCGGCCAGATTGTCGACAAGGACAATCCGACAATTCCGGTGGCCAATGCCGTGGTCAGAATGATTTCAAAAGAAGCTGTCGGGACTTCTGAGCTGGTGCAGGGCAATAACTTTGTTTCAGCCGTAACCGGTGTCGATGGCAAATTTGTCTTCGAAAGCGTTCAGGCTGACAATGTCGTATTTGAATACTCGGCTCCGGGTTATGCCAGCATGATTTATCCGAAAACCACTTCTGGCGACAATGCAGCCGAAGGTTCTACCGCCCAGATCGAATTTGTCAGTGTTCGCAGTGGTGCTTTTGTCGATCTGCGCATGCTGCCACTTGAAAAGATTTCCAATCCGCTGCCTGCAACTATCAAAGCCAAAATCGATCTGGTTGATAAGACTACACAGCAGTCGATTCTGTTCAACCCCAACGGTGAGCACGTTCGCTTCGCTATCAGCTTCAACGGTATCACATACACCAAAAGCGCTCAGATGTGGCGTGAAGAGGGCGTAACCCTGTCATCTTCAAGTGCAATCAAGACGGTTGTTCGCAACGAAGCTACCAACAGCGCTTCTACTGCCTACAAATCGCGTGATGACGTTACCATCGACGGCAGCAATGATGTGTTTCAGCGTATCGAACTTGACCCGGTCACTTATCAGCTCTCGCTGCGCTGTCTGAATGTTCCAGATTACATGGTTGGATCTCAGGCTGTAATCAACGTTTTTGCTGAAATTCCCGCCACGTTTACCGCCGGAATTCAGAAACCCGCTCAGATTATCAAAAGTCTGGTCATGAGCAATTTTGGCGATATGTATGTTCTCGATCTTCCGGGTCTGGCTCTGCAGAGCAGTGACGGTGTGCATCTGCGCGTTCAGGTCAGAGGCTATGAGGATCAGGTCGTGCTTTTCCGCACCAATACACTCCCCTCTGGAACCCAGGGCAATTACCGCCTCGATATCGACATGGTTCTGGATGATAAAGCCAAGGAAGTGCCGTTGGATGCCAATAATACCATGGGCCTGATTTTTGACATCGCCAGCGGTATTACCAAAGTTGGTCTTTTCGACAACATTAAGCGCCGCGATATTCAGATTATTGTAACCAACCTGGAATCGGGTAACCGTGTTGATTCAATGGCAATCAGCCTGCCACATTTGACCGGTCCTGATTATAATCCAGTAAACCGCATTGCCAACAATGGCCCCGTAACCGTAAGCTTTGGTGGCGTTGCGGTTGGCTATAACATGTCTTATGCTCTGGCGGTAACAGTTGCTACTCAGAGTTTCAGCATCAGCAAGTCGAATCTGGTTGTCAACCCGGAAAACGAACCGACACCAAGCACCCTTGTATTTGCTGTTAACTGGGCAGTTGAATACAATAAACTGCTGAACGCACCCGCTGAATAATCTCTTCTGAAAAAAACCGGCCGGCAGATACGAAATCTGCCGGCCGGTTGCTTTTAGCAAAACGGTTTCAGAATACCGGGGTGCCCTTTTTATAGTCGACTTTCAGGTGGGCGGCGATGGTGGCAGCTATATCCCAGAAGCCCTTACGGGTCCCGAGGTTGCGGCCAGGGCGGCCGGGCTGGTAGACGAGAAGCGGTACGGCCTCGCGGGTGTGATCTGAGCCTCTGTAGGTCGGGTCGCAGCCGTGATCGGCGGTGATCAGCAGCAGATCGTCTTTATGCATCAGCTTGATGAAATCTCCGAGCCAGACGTCGAAATCTTCGAGGGCCTTTTTATAGCCGGCGACATCGCGACGATGGCCGTATTTCATGTCGGTATCGACAAGATTGGTGAAGATCAGCCCGCTTTTGAACTTTGTCATCGATTCGGTGGTTCTGGCCATACCATCATCGTTGCTTTTCGTGGTTACATGCGGTTCAACGCCCTGTCCGGCGAAGATGTCATAGATTTTGCCGACGCCGTAAGTCGTAATGCCCTTTGCTTTGAGAATGTCGAGCAGGGTTTCGTCAGGAGTCAGGCTGAAATCATGGCGGTTGGCGGTACGGGTGTAATTGCCGGATTTGCCGGTGAACGGGCGGGCGATGACGCGGGCGGCACCGAACTCAGGCGGCTGCAGCATATCTCTGGCGATCTGGCAGATGCGATAGAGTTCTTCGAGCGGAATCACGTCTTCGTGGGCAGCAATCTGAAATACGGAGTCGGCAGAGGTATAAACGATCGGTTTGCCGGTTTTGACGTGTTCGTCGCCGAGCTTTTCGATGATCTCGGTGCCCGAAGCCGGGTAGTTGCCGAGAGTTGCGCGGCCGATCGCCTTTTCGTATTTCTGCATGAATTCTTTCGGAAAGCCGTCGGGGAAAACCGGAAACGCGAAGTCGAGTTTCGCGCCCATCATTTCCCAGTGGCCGGTGGTAGTGTCTTTGCCGGGCGAAAGTTCGTGCATGATACCATAAGAACCGGTTGGCTCTTTTACTGCCGGGACACCGGTAATTTCAGTGATATTGCCGAGGCCCATCTTCTGCATGTTAGGAACATGAAGACCGCCGGCAGCTTTTGCCAGGTTCGGAATGGTGGCGGCACCGTCATCGCCGTATTCGTGCTGATCCGGCATCGGGCCAATGCCGGCGCTGTCGAGTACTATACATATTGCTCGCATTGTGTTTCTTTCCTTAATTTTTAATTTCTGGCGGCAGAAAGCCGCGGGTCGAAATTGACCTTAATATTACATCATATTATAACACATATTTCTGGTGAAAATAAAAAACGCACCATTGCGGGTGCGTTCGGTTTGTCGAGAACAGGCCGGTTAACGGTTATTACGCAGGTCTTCGAGGCGCATCATTTTTTCGACACGGGCGGCGTGGCGGCCGGGTGCCGGTTCGGTATTGAGCCAGAGGTCGACAATCTGCTTCATATAACCGGTGCCGATGACCATGCTGCCGAGAGTCAGAACATTGGCGTGGTTATGTTCGCGGCTGTTGCGTGCGACATAAAGGTCGTTGCAGCAGGCGGCGCGCACGCCGGGCACCTTGTTGGCGGCCATGCACGAGCCGATACCGGCACCATCGATGATGATGCCAAGCGTGTGCTGGTTCTGCGAAACTGACCAGGCAACGAGAAAGGCGATATCGGGGTAGTCTACGGCTGCTTCAGAATAGGTGCCGACGTCTTCGACGACGTAGTTTTTACTCTGCAGATGTTTTTTGAGCTCTTCTTTCAGCGGAAATCCGCCGTGATCGGAACCAATGACGATTTTAGGCATCAGATGAACTCCTGAAACAATTCGTGGCGTGGTCGCGGAATGACGACCGAGTTAACCACCAGACCCTTTTCTTCGAGTGATTTGAGGCCCGCCGAAACTGCGGCTTCAACTGCAGCCACATCACCGGTCATCGTGTAAAAGGCTTTGCCGCCGATGGCCATGGCGATGCGCAGTTCGCAAAGGGTTACGTCGGCAGCTTTTACTGAAGCATCGGCCGCGAGAATCGTCGAAACGATGTCGAAGGTTTCGATGACCCCGAGGGCTCCGGTGGTGTCGACCTTATTGGTGGCGGTGATCGCCGGGTAAATCTGTTCGTGCAGGTTGGGAATCACCAGGTCATTGACCAGATAGCCCTGGCCTGTTTGAATGCCGGCGGCAACGCTGGCTTCGACGGCAGCGACATCGCCCCAGACGAGGCAGATGAACTTGCCAGGGCAGACGGTGCGTGACAGCAGCAGTTCAACTGCGGCGGTCTTCAGCATGGTGTCGGTTACCAGATAACCGATGGAAATGCTTGAAAGTTCTACTAATCCTATGGCATTCCGGCTGATGTTCATGGTATTTCCCTTAATCTCTGGCAATGACGATAACGCGGTCAGTTACGGCGGCAATTTTGCCGCTGATGGAAGCATGCAGGGCGGCGCCGAGTTTGCCTTCAGGAACCGCGCCGATCAGCTGGCCGGCTTTTACGGTTTCGCCGGCTTTAACTACCGGGGTTACCGGTACGCCAATGTGCATTTTAAGAGGCAGAGTCACCTTTTCGAATCTCTGAGTGATATTGGTCAAAGGGGCTTTGTGGTTGAAATCGAGAAGCGCCAGTTTTTTCAGCAGACGTTCGATGGAAACGCGGCGCGCCTGGCGCATCGGATGAATCTGCGGCTGGCCTTTAAAGTCGGCCGGTTTAACACCGCGGCCGAGATGAAATTTTTTCGAGATCATGCACATTTCGCGTGGCGGCAGATCTTCGGGGCAGGAAAACAGCGAGCACAGGCCGCATTCACTGCAGAAGATCGAGTCGATGGCATAATCACTTTCGGCATAAGGGGTGAACTGAGCGGTGCGCATGGCTTTGTGCGGCCGGATCGGGTAGCCAAGAAGGGCGCGCGGGCAGAGTTCTGAGCAGTCAGTGCACTGGTCGCAGGCTGAGCGTGCGATGCGTGAATTTTTTTTGTCACCGGCGCTCATCTTGCGGATGAGAACATGGTCAACGGGCATGGCGATCAGGCCGCCGCAGGTTTTGCTGACAATGTCATTATCGGGGTCGGCGATCAGTTTGCCCATCATCGGGCCGCCATCGATAATGCGAAGGCCTTCGGTGCTTTTCAGCCCGGCGAGTGCCAGGGCTTCGCGCACGGTAATACCGATCGGCACTTCGACGGTGCAGGGGTGGGGCACTTTGCCGGTGATAGTGAGAAACTTGCTGGTGACGGGGCGATTGCGGCCGATGTTCAACAGGGTTTCGACGTTCATGACGACACAGCCGATATTGAGCGGAATACCGCCGTGCGGAATCAGGCGGCCGGTGGCTTCATAAACCAGTTCGTATTCGTCGCCGGCGGGGTAGAAATCGCCGAGCGGCAGCATTTTGATGCGCTTGTCAGGAATGGCTTTTTCGAGGTAATCGAGCAGCTCGTGATATTTTTTCTTGAGGCCGATATAACCGGTTTTGGCACCGGTCAGATCGATAGAAGCGATCAGGCCTTTGAAAAAGTCGGCGGTGTGGTGTTTGAGAATCTCTTTGTCTTTATGCAGCAGCGGTTCGCATTCGGCGGCGTTGACGATCAGGGCGTCGACGTTGCGGGCCGCCAGTTTAACCTGAGTCGGAAACCCGGCTCCGCCACAGCCTACCAGGCCAAGATGTGCAAAATTCTGTTCTGTCATTTCTGCCTCAATTACCAGAGACCGGCCCCTGAGCCCGCAAAACGGTTCGAAGGGCCTGGTTGATACCGACAGTCAGCGGGAATCAGACGATTCTGAAAGAATCGACAATGACGCAGCGGCGCTGGCGGGTAAAAGAACGGGCGCTGGTGATGCCTTCACCGGTCGGCGAGGCAATGGTCATGGTGGTATGACCTTCACCGCCGAGGCCGAGGCCGGCGTAACTAGGGCCGTTCTTGACGAAAATGCTGCAGTCGCATTTGCGGGCCATCAGATGCAGATTGTCGATGTTTTTGCTGTGCATGACCGCAGTGTGGCGGTTGCCGGCTTCAACTTTGACTGCGAGATCGATGGCGGCGTAAACGTCTCTGACGCGCACGAGCGGAATCACCGGCATCAGAAGTTCTTCAACGACGAACGGGTGATCGGGTGCGGTTTCGCAGAGGATAATGCGGGTTTCTTCGGGGATTCGCACCCCGATTTCGGCCATGATTACAGAGGCGTTGCGACCGACAAGATTGCGGTTCGGAGCGCCGGTTTTGTGATCGAGGCAGATTTTTTCAAGCTGCTGAATTTCGCGGGCCGAGGCTTCATAGGCACCGCTGTTGCGCAGGTGCTTTTTGAGCTCGTCAGCCACCGATTCGACAACGATAATTTCTTTCTCGGCGATGCAGAGAACATTGTTGTCGAGGCTGGCGCCGGAAACGATATCACGGGCCGCCTTTCTCAGGTCGGCGGTTTCATCGACGACGGCAGGCGGGTTGCCCGGGCCGGCGGCGATGTATTTTTTGCGTGATTTTGAGGCGGCGGCAACGACACCGGGGCCGCCGGTAACTGTAAGCAGGCGGATCCCGGGGTGGGTCATGATTTTCTGCGCATTCTCGATACTGGGTTCAAGAATGGTAGTCAGAAGATTTTCGGGACCACCGGCTTCGACAATGGCGTCATTGAGCAGACACATGGCGAACTGGCTGCATTTGGCTGCAGCAGGGTGCGGGGCAAAAACGACCCCGTTACCGGCCGCAATCATGCCGATGGAGTTACAGATAACAGTGGCAGTTGGATTTGTTGAGGGGGTGATCGCCCCGATAACCCCGTAAGGGGCTTTTTCCATCAGAGTAAGACCGCTGTCGCCAGTGTGTGCGTCTGGCTGCAGATCTTCGATGCCAGGGGTTTTTTCGATTACCAGCTTGTTTTTCTGGATCTTGTCATCGATGCGGCCATAGCCGGTTTCTTTATTGGCGAAACGGGCGAGTTCCTCGACCTTTTCGAGGGCGCGGCGGCGCATGTTGGCGATGATTTTGCCGCGGGTAGCCAGCGGCAGATCGACAAGCTGTTTTTGGGCACGGTCAGCGGCGGCTACGGCGTCGTCAACCGATGCAAAAACACCACGGCCATGACTGGCGGCAGGCTTTGCCGGTGCGGCCGCAACCGGGCCATTGCCAATACGGCTGAGGACTTCCTGGACAATCAGATTCAGGTCTTCCCTTGAAACGCTCATTATCTGTATCTCCGGTTCTTAAAATGCCGGGATGCTCAGGAACGTTCTGAATCGAATACCACCTGGTCTACGATGGCGCAGACCGCAGCATCGACCGGCTTTTTGAGCGTTCGCTCACAAAGCCTTGCCGAGCTGCCGGCAACGACCAGAACGTTCTCTGAAGCACCTGCACCTACCGCGTCGACAGCGACGACATGATTGCCGGTCGGCTTTGCCCCGTCGAGAGTAAGCTCTTCGACGATCAGCAGTTTAAGCCCGACCAGGCTGTCATCTTTGCGGGTACAGACAACAGTACCACAAACGCGGCCAAGTATCATAGTTTAACCCTTATTACTTCTTGGAGCTGGCCAGGATTTCTCTGATGGGCAGCACTTCGTCAAGATTTGAATGAGGGCGCGGAATTACGTGTACAGAAACGAGTTCGCCAAGTTTCTTGGCAGCGGCGGCGCCGGCATCGGTAGCGGCTTTAACGGCAGCAACATCACCTCTGACGAAGGCGGTTACATAGCCTGAACCGATTTTTTCCCAGCCGACGAGTTTTACGTTGGCGGCTTTTACCATTGCGTCACATGCTTCGATGAGAGCGGTCAATCCACGTGTTTCAATCATACCCAGGGCTTCCTGCATGACAACCTCCTGAAAGTTTTATTACAAAATTAAAATTAGGCTACTATTTCGACCATGTCGCCGTTCTTGAGGCCGGCGGCGTTGGCTTCATCCGTATCGATATGGAAATCAAGAGCGAATTTGTCGCTGACGCGCACGAGAACATTGTTGAAAACCACGGATTTGACGCCGCCGGTTCTGATGGCAACGCGATCCATGTCTTTGACGCCGAGCTTGGCGGCATCAGCGGTGCTGGCGTGAATGTGGCGGGCTGCGACGATTACGCCTTCTTCAAGGGTTACGGCGCCGGCGGGGCCTTTGAGAGTGCAGCCGGGAGTTTTTTTGGTATCGCCGGAATCTCTGACGATGCCGGGTACGCCAAGTTTAAAACTGTCGGTCAAAGAAATTTCGACCTGCGTCGAGGGTCGTACCGGGCCAAGAATGCGAACCTTTTCGAGTGAGCCTTTGGGGCCGACGACGGTGACGGTTTCATCAGCGGCATACTGGCCGGGCTGTGAAAGCGGTTTCATTTCTTTGAGCTGATAACCTTTACCAAACAGGGTTTCGAGGTCAGCCTGGCTGACGTGAAGGTGACGGTTGCTGACGCCGGTCGGTATCTTGCCGGTTTTGATTCTTTCGCGGAGTTCGATGCCTTTGATAACTTCAGCAACGATCATTTTGACCTGATTTTCATCGATCATCATGGTTTCAGTTTCCTTTCCTGCTGGTAAGCTGCTGCAAATATTCCTTGTTTACTGCGATGGCACCCGATTCGGGCAACCGCGCCTGGCTGACAACCTCTGACTGATACAGGGAAATCATGCTGCCGGCGCTCTGACGATCAGAGGCAATTATATCACAGGTACCGGTAGACGCAAGTGTAAATGTGCAAAAAAGGACAAGCCCCTGTTTCTGAGCCAGAGCTGCCAGTTTTTTGAGGTTTTCGGGGTCGGTGTAGGGCTTCTGCGGTGGCACAATGGCGCCAAAACAGCGCTGATCGACGAGCATCTGCACAGAAACTTCGCCGGTGAAGGCGCCATGGCTGGCCCAGTGAACCGAAGGTGCCACGGTTCTGCCGCTCAGCGACGGGAACAGATTGTTGAAAATCGGCAGGTAGATTTCGCTGACGATAAAAAGAAGGCTCGGGTAACGGCTGGCGAGCGCAAAGAGTTCTTCCCGCTGAGAAGCGAGGTGTTCTTTTGAGTTGGCGTTTACCGGCAGCAGGAAATAAAGCTGGTGCTCGGCAACGGTCATTTTCAGGGAATCGGCAACTTCGGCGGCCCAGGGGGTAAGGCGGGCGCCGGCCGGCAGACTTCTGGTGCCTGCCTGGTGCATGCTGCGGATATCGTCGGCGGTCAACATGCCGGCGGCGGCAGCTGGTTTGTGGTCGCCGGCAGCGATGTCGTTGCCGGTGCTGCTGCAGTTGTCAACCAGGCGGCGCAGTTCGGCGTGAATGATATAGTCGACGCCAAGCTGCTGCATATCAGAAGATGGCCGGGCCATTTTCTCGACGAGAAAATAGACTTTCGGGCCATTGGTGGTCGACAGAAGTTCCCATAAAGACTGGGTTTCGGCATTATCGCGAATGCCGAGACTGACTTTTTTAAGGATGCCGCTGATACTGGCGCAGTCGATAATTACGGCTTTCAGGCCGCTGAACCCGAGATACCTGATTGAGTCAAGCCTGGTAATGCGGCATTTCTCAGGCGACAGGGCAAGCGGTTCGGCATAAAAACTGCCGGGATTGTCAGAAATAATCAACACATTACTGTTGTTCATGGCCCACATGATAAACGCAAAAAATGACAAAAGCAATAAAATAAGCAAAAGAAACATGCAGACCGGTTTGTCTTTGCCAATGCTATAATTGCTTGAGAATAACAAGCAAGATGGGGAGTAAAAAATGGAAAACACTCAGTTATTGGCCAGACCGGTTTTAAATTCGCGAAAAAGAGTTTTTCTCGGGTTCAAAATCGCTTTTCTTGGGTTGTTAAACTTTCTGGCATATGTAACTTACACTGCAATTATTGGCTCATTCACTGGAATGAATGTCGAATTGCCTGTGGTTACAAGATTTTCGCTGGGTATGGTTGGCTCGAAAGCGTTGCTGATAATGCTGATAATTGGTTCTGGGATATTGATTCTCAATGAGACTAAGAATCCGAGCCAGGTGCAAAAAGAAAACCTTGAATTCATAACTTTCTGGGGTCTTGTTTTGATGCACATTGCCACTATATTTTTCATGCTGCATGTTTTTCTCAGATTGATCAATGTCTGATTGACGTTTCAGCCTGTAATTTTTTTTGTATTTTTGCTTCTGTGTAATGTTAGAATCCACGTATATGAAATCAGGCCAAATGTTGGCAGGTTTTTAAGTCAGACAGATCAACTGAGGAATTAAAATGGCCCAAAGCAGACACGGTTTTTTTGCCAAAGCGAGATACAGATTTGATAACTTCATGTCCAAGGGTGGTTTGTCGGTTTTTTCAGCCCTCATGCTTCTTTTTGTCGGAGCGATAATTCTGATGGCAATCGTCAGATCTGTCGCCAACCTGATTATGCCTCAGGAGAGCATGGCGAACCTGCTCGACAATCTCTGGCTGTCGTTTCTGCAGATCGCTGACGGCGGTGCCATCGGCGAAGATACCGGCAGTAATTTTCTGCACCGGCTGGTTGGCATTGTTTCTCTGTTTATGGGTCTGGTGCTGTTTTCGAGTTTGGTCGCTTTCATTACCAGTCAGTTTGAAGCAATGATGGTCAACATGCGCAAAGGAAAAAGCGAGGTAATCGAAAAGGGGCACAACCTGATTCTTGGCTTTGGTGACCGCGTTCTCGAAATTATCAGAGAACTGATCATTTCTCATGAATCAGAAGCCGATGCGGCAATCGTTGTGCTGGCAGAGCATGAAAAGGACGAGATGGATGACTTTTTTAATGAAAAGATTCCTGATCAGAAGACTACCAGAATCGTCTGCCGTTCAGGTTCTACGTCAAGTGTGCAGGCCCTCGCCAGGGTTGCCGTCGACAGAGCCAAGTCGATAATCATTCTCAATGACGCTCCTGTCGATTCTGACCGCGAAACCAAGGAGCTTGCCGATGCCAAGGTTCTAAAGACCATTCTGGCGGTGATGTCGAGCGTTGATGAAAAAAATCTGCCGTCGATCGTTGCCGAAATTCATCTGCCGAACAAGCAGAAGCTCGCGAGAAATCTTTCTGACAGGATTTCGATTATCGATGAGCATTCAATATTGGCGCGACTGATGGTGCAGACCTCACGCACTTCTGGTCTGGCCAAGGTTTACGACTCACTGGTCGGTTTTGCCGGCAGCGAATTTTATTTCTATCGGCCAGCTGAAGGCTGGAAGGGGATCAATTATTCTACGGCTCTGTTTCATTTTGCCACCTGTTCGGTACTCGGGATTCGCACAAAAGACGGAGAAGTCAAGGTGAACCCAGCCGGCAATACGGTGCTCGACGATGACACCGACATAATTGTTCTTGCCGAGGATGACTCAGCCATTAATTTTTCAAGAGAGAAATTTAAAATCCGCGATCTGCCGGGTACACCGGCAAAAGCGCTGCCCAAGACTGCAGAAAAGCAGCTTATAGTTGGCTGGAATCACAAGACCCTGATCATCATTGCCGAATACTGCAAATATCTGATCAAAGGCTCAGGTATCGATCTGATTCTGTCTGATCCTGCTGAAGAAACCAGACAGGCTTTTGCGGAAATTCAGGCGCGGTTTCCCGATGTCAACATGCGGATAATCGATGCGGTCGTAGATAATCAGGAGATTATGAAAGAACTGCGTCCGGAGCAGTATGACAACATAATCATTCTTTCGGGCGATGGCGGGGTTGCCGAACTCAGAGATTCCGACACGATCGCCAAACTGCTTGAATTCAGGCACTATTTTAGAAACAGCGTCAAGGGTGAGCTCAAAACCCAGTTGATTACAGAAGTTGCCGATTCACAGAATATCGATGTGATTCAGGCGGCCGGTGTGAAAGATTTTCTCATTTCCAATCAGTTTGTTTCCAAGATTTATGCTCAGGTCGGTGAAGAGCAGGATGTTCTGAAGGTGTATGAAGATCTTTTCAGCGAAGAGGGCAGCGAGGTTTATATCAAGCCGGTAAGTCTGTTCACATCGTTGTCATCCGAAAAGGTGACCTTCGGTGATCTTTGTGCCGCGGCTATCCGCCGTGGTGAATCCTGTTTCGGGGTATGCATAAGCGCTGACAGTGATAACCGTGATAAAAATTACGGATTTATCATCAATCCGCACAAATCGATGGAAATTACGATCAGCAGCAAAGATTACCTGATTACACTGGCGGAAGATGAAACCTGAGTTTTTTTGGCCTCAGCGCTTTCCGGGTGTCTTATTGTCTTTGAGTTGTTGAGACTGAACCGGCATTGTCCGGTTCAGTTCGGCGATGCTTGGCTTTCGAGCTCCGGAAGGTCGTTGAGGCTGTCGAGTCGGTCTCGGGTCTTTCAGCAGGCCGCCAGCGATCAACATTTTTCGCAGTTCGATCAGGAATGGCGTCGCAACAACAATAGTGACTATCACAAGCGTCAGGGGGATTATAAAAAGTGCTCCTGTTGAATTTACTCTGACGCTGCCTTCCGGGTTTCCGGCATGATAAACAACCTCGATTTTAAGGCCTTTCTGGGCCGGGCAGCCTTCGGTCAGTTTAACCTGATGTTTTTTGTTGTCGGCAGTGGTGAAGGTAATTATCGGATTGTGCCTTACACCATTTTTAGTCGAATACGAAGAAAGGTCGGTCACTTCGGCCATTGTTTTTATGCCGGTTTTTGTCAGCTGCCATCCATCGTAGACACCCCATAGTCCCCAGGCGGTTCCGGCGAGCATGAGAGATACGCAGCCGCCAATGAACATGATGACCAGCATGAGGTCGCCCGAGCCAATCTGTTCATACGATTCAATACTGTTAAAAAAGCTTTTTTTACCCATGATTATGGTGGAATTCCTGAATTCTGAAGTATATTTTCAGCCACGGATCAACACGTATAAACACAGATTAACACTTTTTTGCTCTGTAAAATCTGTTTTAGTTTTGCGACTGGCAATAATGTGAAGACTTATCGTAAAGACAGCGAGGCAAGACTTGAGAAAACCAGAATTTCTGCGATTCTGCAAAGATTGCCGCAGAAGATGACCTTCATCGGGCGAATTCTGTAAAATTTTGCTCAAAGCCCTTTTAAAGATTGTAATTACCATTACAATTATTGGTGAATGAATTCAGAGCTGGCTGCAGAATTATCACTGCATACTCATAAGGATAAAACATGAACAATCCTGATCATTATGATGCCGTTTTTATTTCGGATATCCACTTTGGGAACCGTTTTGCCGACATCGACAGACTTCGTGGTTTTCTCGATTCTCTGAGAGACCGGGTTGAGGTTCTATATCTGGTTGGCGACATTTTTGATGCCTGGAGAAATTGCAGGCCGCAGGAGTTCGTGGGCCTGTTTGCCGGGTTCAGACGCCTGGTTTTTATCAGAGGCAACCATGATGAAAGATTTGCCGGGCCTGATAATCCATTTCCGTCTGCCGCAATTGATTCGGAAGTTCTGACCTGGAGAGGTAAGACCGGGCTGGTAACGCACGCTCACTTTTTTGATGAGGAATTCGAAAACACGCCGTGGTGGGGCCGAGCTTTCGATTCTCTGACATACTTTGTTTCAGGGTTGCTCAGGAAAGACCTGAAGAAGATGATTGGCGCGGCCGGCAGCAAATATTCACAGAAGATCGAAGATGAAACGGCCAAAATGGCCGGTCTGTTCAAGTATGATTTTGTGGTGCTGGGGCATACGCATTATGGTGGCGATAGAACCGTCAGAGGCATAAGGCTGTTTAATTTGGGCTCATGGCTGACTGAGCCATACGCTCTTTTCAGGTGCGGCGATCGGCTGGCCATGAAAAAAATTGCTGCCGATGACTATCTGCCGGGCCCGGATGACTTTTTTTGAGCGGTCTGAAACTTGTTTCGACCGAAATAAAAAACCGCCCGTGAAGGGCGGTTTTTGAACCCCGCAATTGCCGTGTAAAGGAGAAATTGAACCCACTGAAACAGCACGGTTGTCCGCCTGCTTAATCATCGAGGGCTTCGTAGCGGCATAACATCCACTCGTAAGCTGGTCTCAGAGATAAACAGAGACAGATTCCCTTTCAGATACAGGTGTCGGCTCAATTTGACCTGCACCATCACGCACAACGCAGGGAAACTTGTCAAATAACTTTGGGTACTTCTTATACTTAAAACATAACAAAATAGCCCCACCTTGGCAAGGCAAAAATGTTCAAATATTTTTACACCCTTCAGGCAAGCCACCGGGCTACTGTAACGGTAGATTAAATGCGGGGTTTGCGGCCATGTTGACCTGGTGCCATCAGAGTGCGGGTTTTGCGCCGGCGGGCGGCGCCCTTTTCTTTGCCTGATTTAAGAGCCTTGCCCAGCTGGCCGAGAACGCCGAGTTCAAGATGCTCTTCCTGCAGGGCGATGATTTCGTCGCGAATCATTGCGGCTTTTTCAAATTCCATGCGGCCGGCGGCGGCGTTCATTTCGGTTTTCAGATTGTTGAGCAGCTCTTCAAGCTTGACAGCGTCGATATCTTTCGGCTCTCTGCGGTCAGGACCGTCGCCGGGGGCAAACAGTGCCGGCAGCGATTTGATGATCGTCTGCGGCTGAATGCCGTTGTCCTGGTTGTATTTTTCCTGGATGGCGCGGCGGCGGGCGGTTTCGTCGATGCAGTATTTCATTGCCGGGCTGACACGATCGGCAAAAAGAATGACTTCGCCGTTGGCGTTACGGGCAGCGCGGCCGCAGATCTGCATCAGCGCCCAGGCTGAACGCAGAAAGCCTTCTTTGTCGGCGTCGAGAATTGCAACCAGCGAAACTTCCGGCAGGTCGAGACCTTCGCGCAGCAGGTTGATGCCGACCAGAACCTTGATTTCGCCGGCGCGCAGGTCGCGCAGAATTTCGATGCGTTCGAGCGTGTCGATTTCATCATGAAGGTAGCTGGTGGGTATGTTCATGTCAGAAAGGTAACCCGACAGTTCCTGGGCCATTTTTTTGGTCAGGGTGGTCACCAGTACCCGTTCGTTGCGTTTGATGCGGGTATCGATCTGACTTATCAGATAGTCGATCTGCCCCTCGCTTTTGATGACGCTGATTTTTGGGTCGAGCAGGCCGGTCGGGCGGATCAGCTGTTCGGCGACCCGGTCTTCAGAGGTTTCGAGCTCGTAAGGGCCGGGCGTGGCCGAGACGAACAGCAGCGGGCGTTTGCGGCCGAGAAATTCTTCAAAGGTAAGACAGCGGTTGTCAAGTGCTGATGGCAGTCTGAAGCCGAAATCGACCAGGGTCTGCTTGCGGCTGCGGTCGCCACGATACATGCCCCTGAGCTGCGGCACGGTCATGTGCGATTCATCGAGAATTATCAGGCAGTCTTTCGGCAGGTAATCGACCAGAGTGTCTGGTGGTTCGCCCGGATTACGGCCTGAAAAATGTCGGGAATAGTTCTCGATGCCTTTGCAGAAACCGGTTTCGCGCAGCATTTCCATGTCGTAGCGTGTTCGTTCATAAATGCGCTGCGCTTCGATCATTTTTTTGTTCGCCTCGAAGAACTTTACCTGCTCTTTCATTTCGGCTTCGATGTTTTCGAGGGCCCGTTCCATTTTTTCGGTGGTGGTGACGAAGTGCTGGGCAGGGAAAATGTCGACGACTTCGAGTTTCTGGGTAACTTCGCCGGTCAGCGGGTCGAACTGTTCGATTTTGTCGATCTCGTCACCGAAAAATTTAACGCGAATGGCCAGCTCACTTGAAGCGGGGAAAATATCGATGGTTTCGCCACGGGCGCGAAAACGCGAGCGGTGAAAGTCCATGTCGTTGCGGGAATACTGAATGTCGATGAGGTCTCTGACGAGTTTCTGGCGGCTGATTTCCTGGTTGACCTTCAGTGAAATTCTCATTTCAGAGTAGTCAGTAGGGGAGCCGAGGCCGAAAATACAGCTGACTGAGGCGACAACCAGAACATCGCGACGTGAGAAGAGAGAGGTGGTGGCCGAGTGGCGAAAGCGGTCGATCTGTTCGTTGATTGCCGAGTCTTTTTCGATGTAGCTGTCGGTTGACGGAATGTAGGCTTCGGGCTGGTAGTAATCGTAATAGCTGACAAAATACTCGACGGCATTTTCCGGAAAAAATTCTTTAAACTCGCTGTAAAGCTGGGCAGCGAGGGTTTTGTTATGGGTGATCAGCAAAATCGGCCGCTGGACGCGCTCGATGATGTTGGCCATGGTGAAGGTTTTGCCCGAGCCGGTAACGCCAAGCAGGGTGACCCGTTCGTTGCCCTGTTCGACCCAGCGGGTCAGCTTTTTGACTGCCTCGGGCTGGTCACCGCGAAGCTGGAACGGACTGTGGAGTTTAAAATACTGATTGCCTTTTTTTGCCATGATAGAGCATATTATAATAAACAGCTTCGTTGAATGCGAAATTTTTCGGGGGCAGGTTTATGAAACTTTATATCGTAGCAGACATGGAAGGCATTGCCGGCGTCGTTGCCGACGTTCAGACCGGTGGGGCCTCATCGTATTTTGAGGCAGCCCGGCTGCAGTATACCCGTGAGATAAGATCTGTCTGTGAGGCCGCTCTGAGTGCAGGGGCCGAAGAAGTTTACGTCAATGACTTTCATGGCAATGGTCTGACTTTGATCACCGACCAGCTGCCCCGTGAAGTTATGGTAATCAGGGGTGGTTTCAGGCCGACTTCTGGTTATGACCTGCTCGATTCAACCTTCACCGGTCTGGTGCTGCTCGGCATTCATGCCCGCACCGGCACATACGGCGGGGTGCTGCCGCATACCTATTCGAGCAAGGTTTCTTTCGAGATTTTCGGGCAACCGGTCGGGGAATTCGACATTCTGGCCCTGGTGGCCGGCGAGATGAAAGTGCCGACGATACTTATCAGCGGCGACTCGAAGGCAATCGAGCAGGCAGGCACCAATATGCCGTCGACGCATACGGTGATCACCAAGTATTCGATCGGTACTGACGGCGCGCTGTGCGTTCATCCTGACAAAATCTGTGAGCAGCTGCGCGATGAAACGAAACGGGCGCTGAAAAACGTGGCGGCAATCGAGCCTTCGCAGATTTCCGGCCCGACTCAGCTTACTATCAGGCTGCGTGATGTCAGCCTGGCGCCGCGCCTTGAATGGATTCCCGGCATTAAAAAGACCGGCGATGCGGTTTTTGAATTCACCGGCAGCAACATGAAGGCGATTGCCAATATTGTTTACGGGGTTGCCACCCTTGTAGAAGCGAGGTTTTAGCGCTGTTACAGGGTCTTCTTTTCGAGGCCGAGCTGCTTGATTTTGCGCTGCAGAGTGCGTCTTGACACCTGCAGGGCGTCGGCGGTTTTTGAAACATTGTAGCCGTATTTTGCCAGCTGGGTGTCGAGAATCTCGCGTTCGGCCACGGCAAGCATTTCTTCAAGGGTGCCGGTTGTCGGAACTGCTTGCCTGACAGCCTGCTGTTTTGTGTTTTCGAGAATGGCGGTCGGAAAGTGTTCGGGCGTGATTACGCCGTCTGCCAGAACCACAGCCCGTTTCAGCGCATTTTCAAGTTCTCTGATATTCCCGGGCCAGTTGTAATCTTTGAGAATCTGCCAGGCGGCGGGAGCGAGAGTTGGTGCCTGGCGCCCGTTCTGGGTGGCAAAGCTTTTGAGAAAATGATCGACGAGCAGACAGAGATCATCTTTGCGCTCGCGCAGCGGCGGCAGCGCAATGGTCATTTCATTGATGCGGTAATACAGGTCGTGTCTGAAAGAGCCGCCTTTGACCATTTCGAGCATATCGCGGTTGGTCGCGGCAATGATCCGGCAATCAACGGCGACCGGCTTTGTCCCGCCGACCCGGTAGAACTGCTTTTCCTGCAAGACCCTGAGCAGTTTTACCTGTGTATTGAGCGAGGTTTCAGTGATTTCGTCGAGAAAAATGGTGCCCTGGTGGGCGATTTCGAAATAGCCCTTCTTTTGTGCGGCCGCGCCGGTAAAGGCTCCTTTTTCGTAGCCAAAAAGTTCGCTTTCGATTATCGAATCGGGCAGGGCGCCGCAGTTAACGGGTATAAAACTCTGGCCGGCACGGTCAGAAAGAGAGTGAATGGCGTGGGCAACCAGTTCTTTACCGGTGCCGCTTTCGCCTTGAATCAACACCGAAAGACTGCTGCCACTGATGCGCTTCAGACAGGCGAACATCGAGCGCATGGTTTCGGATTTTCCGATAATGCCATTGAACGAAATCTCTGCTGCGTCGCCAGAGACTTCTTTGGCCGGGTCGGCTTCGACGCTGCAGACTCTGGCCGGTGAGAGTTCGATGATCCGCTTGCGGGCGATGTTGCTGAACCAGGCCGGCAGAAAGTCGACGAGCTGCTGGATTTCGTTTTCGAAGAGCCGCAGACGGCGGCCTTCCTGCCAGACAAAGGTGGCTACTTCTTCTTTGGCGACGCTGTCGGCCTGGTCGCCGAATTTTTCGACAAGCTGCTTCATGACCATGAGGTAGGGAAGATGCCGGTTGGCGATCTGCGGGGCCGCATCGTCTTCGAGGCCGATGTCTGCAAGTATCCTGCGGCGCATTTCGGGCGGCATCGCCAGCCCGAAATTCACCGCAAGTTTGCTTGAGCTGTCGGATTTTAGCTGTTCAAACAGCGCATCGACCTGTTTAAGAACTGTCGGCGAAAACTGCGCAAGAAAATCGCCGGTCAGTTCTTTGAGATTGTCACTTTTTGTCATCAGCTCTTGGGGTAAGCAGTTCGGCGGGGATGGTCGCTTTCAGCTTCCTGAGAAAGTTGATGGCAACCTTATCGCCGGGGTTGGCTTCGAGAGATTTGAGGTAGGCGGTCTTAGCTTCGTCGTTTTTGCCGGCTTCCATTTTAACGCGGCCGAGCCAGCTCCAGGCTTCAGCGTCCATTGCGTTAGCTTCGGTGGCTTCGACAAACAGCTGAGCGGCTTCATCCTTGTTTTTCTGACTGTAAAGCAGGTAACCCCATTTTCTCAGAGCGATGGCGAGATAAGCGTTGGCGGTTGACTTCTTTTTGGTTTCGGGGAATTTTTTAAGGAATTCACGCCAGGTTTCGGCTTCGCGTGAGAAGAAGTTCATGCGGTGCAGCAGCATGGCTTTTTTGAAGATAAGCTTTTCTTCGTCTTCAGGCTTTTTTTCAAGAAGGTAACTTACCTTCATCAGTTCTTTTTCGATTTTGGCGCGTTCGGACTGGCCAAGCTTGAGTTCTTCACGGGTTTTGGGATCGATGCGGCCAAGAATGCGCATTTCGGCAAGTGAGGCATTGCATTTAATGCAGAAATCTTTATCGGCAGGATTTTCGGTATTGCAGTCAAGACAGAGATTCAGTGCCAGATTGCAGTTTTTGCAGTTGGTGGCATCGGCAGCGTTTATTGTTTTGCATTCATAGCAGATATTTCGCTGGGCAAAAGCGCTGCCACTGGCGAAAAGACAGAAAAAAACGGCGAGAAGCATGAACATGCAGAAATGCTTTGTCTTAGAGCGCAGAGAAATAGTCATGATACACTCCATCGTTTATTGGAATCAGCTCGGCTGCTTCACATGCCTTTTCGCTCAGTAGAATGCGACCAGGCTGGAGTGAGGCAACGGTTTTCAGAACAGAAGAGATAACGTCTTTTTCGGGTTTGAAGTCACCCTTTTTAAATATGCACCACTCGCGACCATCATGGCAGGCAAGAAAGGTGTTGCCTTTATGAAAAATCTCGTGGGTTGCCGGTTTTATATGCCTGAACACTGCGTAGTCGGCGCCGAGATAGGCGCGATGCAGAAAATAGGATGGCGGCAGCGGAATACCAATGAAAGGAAACAGATTCAAGCCGGCGATATCGTCGGGGTGCAGCACAACCCGCTCATTGCGCAGAGCTTTGCCGTGCTCGGCGGCTGAAACATCGACATAGTGGTAGCGGCGATCTGGCTGCATGCCGAGCATCGAGAGTTCTTCGTCGGTCTGGGCGCGGTCAGCAAAAAGAATCATCCCAGAGCACTCGCGTTTTTTCGCTTCACGGGCCAGACCTTCAAGCAACTGTCTTGCTACCTGCGGGTGCCGGTAGTTTTCATGAAGCCGCCAGCCGATGACAGATGCTTCGCCGGTTGGCAGTTTGATCATATCGGCGTGGGCAAAAATAACCGAGCCATAGGCGAGTACCCACGAAGAGCCGGGGCTTCTGACAACGATCTTAGCGTGCATTTTGCACGTATCGCTGCGGTCGAACCATGACCCTTCGAGGGTTTCGGCGCAACAATGCATGTCGGCGACCGATTCGGGGTCTTCCTCGTATGAAAATGCTCTGAATTCAAGTTTTCGGAAAATTTCCAGCATAATCTGTTCCTGTAGTTATGCCTCTATCATTAACGGTTTCGGGGCAAAAAAGTCAAGCTTTCAGCAACATCTGTTAATGGTTGGCGCAACTGGGTCGATAGATGCGATGCGACGCCATATTTTTTGTGAGGTAAAGATTTTGGACTGGTTCTGGGAAGTTGTGCCCCATATGCTGGGCGAGGCTATTCTTGTCTGCATGTGGATTGTCATGTTAGTGCTCTGGCGCGCCTTTATCGGCTTCATGGCAAGACGATCAGGGTCGAACGAAGGAACTTTCTGGGGGGCGATTGCGCTGCCCGGCTACCTTCTGGTGGCAGCCCTGCCGTTTTATGTTTACTGTCGTTTCAGAGATTTTGACTTTTTCAGACCGGAAGTGTTCGCGCTGGCGCAACTGCTGCTTAATGCTTCTCTGGTGCTTCTTGCCGGTGAAATTCTGTTTTTCGGGGCTTTGAGAAGTTATTCCCGCCGCAAATCCGGTGAGGAATTTCCCAGCATTTTCCGGCAGCTTCTAAAGGGTATTGTTTACCTGATTCTCATTCTTTCGTTTCTTTCGAATACCTATAAAATCGATATCACACCGCTTTTGACAACTTCGGCGGTGTTTACCATGGTTCTTGGTCTGGCACTGCAGGATGTTCTTGGGAATCTGTTTGCCGGCCTGTCAGTTCATATTTCGCCACCTTTCAAGATTGGTGACTGGATCAAAATCAATGACTTTTTCGGTCGGGTCGAGGAGTCCAACTGGCGCGCAACTACTTTGCGGCAGTCAAACACCGGTCTGGTAGTTATTCCAAATAATCAGATATCGAAAAACGAGATAATTAATTACTCCGGTGTCGATGGTTCGATGTTTTACGAGATAAGCCTTGGCTTACCTTATGGGGTTTCGCCTGAAAGGCTGAGAAGAATTCTTCTGGCAGCAGCCAGGCAGGTGGAAGAAATACATCAGAGGCCGACACCGGTTGTAACCATTACTGATTTTGGTGATTCAGCTATCAATTACAAGGTGCGATTCTGGTTTTCAAATGATGATCGGCCAGACCGCATAGCCGGTCAGTTGTCTTCGAGAATCTGGTACCGATTGAAACGCGAGGGTGTGTCCATACCCTTTCCGATTCGCGATGTTTATCTGCACCATGAAAAAGATGATCACGACAAGACGGTCGAGCACCGGCTGAACCTTATCGCTGGCATCGACTTTCTGGCGGCTCTCGACGGCAAGTTGCGCAGGCTCGTTGCCGAGCGTCTCGAAGAGTGCTGGTATGAGACCGGCGAACATATTGTCACTGAGGGCGCCTTCGATACGGATTTTTACATTATCGACCGTGGTCGCGTTCAGGTTTTTGTTGCAACTGCGGGGCAAAAGGCAGTTGCTGAACTTGGCGAAGGCGATTTCTTCGGTGAAATGTCACTGCTGACTGGCGAGAAGCGCTCGGCTTCGGTTGTTGCCAAACAAGAAACCAGGCTTCTCAAACTCAATCGCGATACCATGGGTCGGCTATTGAGCGAAGATGCGCAACTGGCAGAAGTTCTCAGCAAAACTCTCGCCGAGCGCAGCAGTCGTAACAGTCAGCTTGCTGCTGACCATAATGAAACCAGGGTTGCGGCTCAGAAGCCGGCAGAAGAAAATGCTGCCAGAGCGGCTTTGCTGCGCAGGATCCGCGGATTCTTCAAGCTTTGATCGCATTTTTCTTAAAAGTTGACCGTAAGCAGGGTGGGGCTTATAATCAGGTACCCTGTTTTGCTTGTGGGAGAACCGATGCAGAAAGTTTATAAAAAAGTTGTAACATCTTTTAAAATGCAGGTTAAGCGCCGCTACCTGATGCTTTTAAAGAAGCAGGTGGTCGAAGATGGTTTAAGGCGCCGGCGCGGCGATTGTCTTGGCTGTGGCGCCTGCTGCAAGTCTTCTTTTCCGTGCCCGTTTCTCTACGAGAAAGACGGTATGTTTCTCTGCCGCATTCATGAAACCAAGCCGGATGTCTGCAAGATTTATCCGTTCAACGAAGAAGACATGTTTCCGCATACCAAAGACAAATGTGGCTACTATTTTGTTGATGAGGCTTGATCGGATGCTGGTCTGACCAGCGACAGTCAGTAAATTAAAGAGGCCGTATCAGGAGTTTGATACGGCCTCTGTGCTTTGCAGGCTTTTTCAGCTGATCCGGTGCAGTTTCATCAGGTTGGTGTTGCCTTTGACGCCAAGCGGAACGCCGGCGACGATGACTATCACATCACCCGGCTTCGCGATGCCGAGTTCTTTGAGAGTCTTTTCTGCCATCGCGATCATCTCGTCGGTATTGCGGATGTCTTTGACCAGGATTGGGGTTACGCCCCAGCTCAGGGAGAGCCGGCGACAGGTGGCTTCTTTTGGCGTGAGCGCAAATACCGGCGTTGGCGGATGATACTTTGAAATGTGCAGAGCGGTATTGCCGCTGTGGGTGAACGGCACGATTGCACGGGCTTCGACGTTCATGGCGGCTTCACAGGCAGCGTGCGCCATGACCTCTTCGATAGCGTTGCCGACTTCGGGCAGCAGATTGTTGATGCGCTCATAATTGTCTGAGCTGACTTTTTCGGCTTCGGTGGCGATGGCGGCCATCATTTTAACAGCATCGACCGGGAATCTGCCGGCGGCGGTTTCGCCAGAGAGCATTACCGCATCAGAGCCTTCGACGATGGCGTTGAAGACGTCGGTAGTTTCGGCGCGGGTGGGGCGCTGGTTTTCGATCATCGATTCGAGCATCTGAGTTGCAGTTATGACAGTCTTGCCGCGGCGCCCGCATTTGAGCAGCAGCTGCTTCTGCACGGCCGGAACCTGCTGAATCGGCATTTCGACGCCAAGATCGCCGCGGGCGATCATTACACCTTCGCAATTGTCGAGAATCTGGTCGATTTCATCGAGGGCTTCTGGCTTTTCAATTTTGGCAATGATGCGAATCTGGGCATCGCCAATGAGTTGCTGCAGATCGATCAGATCTTTGGCTTTTCTGACAAAGCTCAGGGCCACAAAATCAAGCTGATGTTCGATCATGAACTTGAGGTCAGCCCGGTCTTTGTCGGTGATAGTCTCGATGCTGAGCGGAATTCCGGGCATGCTGAGACCTTTTTTGTCTTTCAGCGGCCCGCCATCGAGCACCCGGCAATTAACCCGGTTGCCGGCAATGTCGACGACTTCGAGCATAATGTTGCCGTCGTCGAGCAGAACCGAATTGCCCGGCCGCAGGTCTTTGGTGAGATATGGGTAAGAAGTGCCTATGCCTTGCTGGGTGCCTGGCTCATCGGGGTTTTCGCTGATAAAAAATGAATCGCCGGCATTGAGCTCGATCGGCCCGCTGGCGAATTTTCCGACCCTGATTTTTGGTCCGCAGAGGTCGCCAAGAATTGCGGTAAAGCGGCCGGTTTTTTCTGAGGCCTGTCTGATGGTTTTGATGGCGGCCAAGTGACTTTCGTGGGTGCCATGGGAAAAATTGAGCCGGAAAACGTTAACGCCGGCCATTATCAGTTGTTCAACGGTTTCCAGGGCTGCTGAAGCCGGGCCGAGAGTCGCGACTATTCTGGTTTTTTTGCTGGTCATAAACTCACCTGTCATCAAAAGATGTAATGCCGTCAACATACACGCAACTTATCAGGGATGCAAATTTTCATCAGACAAAAAATAGTTGCTGTTAAGTCTTCAGCCTGCCGATAGACATAGGGAAAAATTATAAATTGTTGCCATATTACAGGAGGCAAATCATGAAAAGGCTTGTATTGACCGGTTTTCTGGCGCTTTTTCTGACTGTTCCTGCTTTTCCGCTTTCGTTTGATGCCCTGCCCGGTTATCAGGACGAAGGAATGAAGCTGTATGTCCGCGGAACCGGAAAACTCCAGGAAAGAAACTACGTCGAAGCGGTAACCGACCTGACGAGAGCGGTAAAGTTGCGCCCGGATATTGCCGAAGCTTTTCACAACCTCGGGTTTGCCTTTGAAAAAACCGGTGATCTGAGAAATGCCGCCCGGGCCTATGAACGGGCGCTCAGTCTGAAGCCGAATTATCCATCAGCACTTAATAATCTTGGCTATTTGCTTGCAACGACCGAAACCGACCCGGCAAAGGCCGTCATGCTCTGCCAGAAAGCTGTCGAGCTGCAGCCAAATTCGCCGAGTTTCCATGATTCACTTGGCTGGGCACTTTATAAAGCCGGCCGGCATAGCGAGGCCAGCGCTCATTTCAATGCCGCCATCCGCCTTGAGCCAGGTTTTTTCAAGTCACATTTTAATCTGGGTCTGGTCGAGTTTTCGGCCAACAATATCAATGCGGCCGCTACTCATTTCCGTAATGCGATTCAGCTCAACCCGAACTATCTGAAGGCTTATGTGCCTCTGGCAGATTGTTATGAAAAAATGAAAGACGATGCCAAGGCGCTGCACGTCTATCGTCAGGCTCTGGCCAAGGCTCCCGACTCAGATCCGATAAAAAAACACCTTGAAAAGAAGGTTAAAAGTCTGACAACTGAGACAAAACGCTTTTATTTCAGCAACGTCAAAAAAATGCAGGGCAGTTCAAAGCTGCAGGAATTTCTCAACCGCAAGGGCAAGTCGGGTTCGCTTGGCTCATCCTACAATGTTGCTGCGGCTCCAACAGAGACAAATACAAGCTTTACGCCAGTCAGTGCCATCGAGCAGCCGGTTGCGGTTTTCGATTCTGCAGCCACAATGGCACCCATGCCTGTCGCGCCTTCCATGACAGCAGCCGCACCCATGATGGCCGATCCATTCAGCCAGGACAGCATTACTGCAAGAAATGAACGTGATACCAATACCGTCGCCTCTTCATATTCTGCCTCTTCGGTAAGAATGTCGGCCGTACCGCGCGAAATCTCGGTCAATCAGGAGCGCGAGCTCGAAAGAAAATATTCTCTCAGCAAATCTTATCTCGACCGCGGTCTTGTATCTGAAGCTGCCGCTGAGCTGAACTACATTATCAACAATGCTCCTGAAACCACCATGGTGTCGAGACAGGCTCGCAATCTGCTGCTGCGTGCCCGCAAGCAGATGGAAGAAAAGAGCACGATGAAGGCACAGACGCATATGGATATGGGTAAGGACTTTTTCAGATCAGGGCAGTATGCGCTGGCTGAAGCTGAATTCAGCAAGGCTCTGAGTCTGAACCCTGAAAATGCCGAGGCCTACAAGGATATTGCTCTGCTCTGCTACAACCAGGGCCGCTATCAGGAAGCCTACGAAAAGAGCAAAAAAGCAATCGCTCTCGACCGCACTCTGAAAGAAGCATACGTTGTTCTCGCTTCGCTCTACGCGAGAAAAGGCCGCCCCGACGATGCGCTTCGCACTCTCAAGATGGTCAAGGAAATTTCGAGCCGCCGCGACGCAGTCGACGAACTGGCAGAGAAAATGATCGCTTCACTATCACCAGAATATTGATAAAATGAAGATTTTCGAAGATCAGAAGATTATTGCGGCTTTCTCAGAAGCCTCTGATGGTGATCTGTCGTTTTATAACATGCCCTCAGAGCAGGTTGCAGAAATCTGGAGAAACCTGCCGGCCGTCGGGGCGAACGCGCTGGCCTGGCCGACTTACGGGCATCAGGTTCACCAGGACCGGGTTTTTCAGGTTACTGAGAATACTCCGTTTTTCCTGAGCGAAAAGACCGATGGTCTGATCACCAGTCTGACTGACCGGCCAATCGGCGTGTTTTCGGCAGACTGTCTGCCACTTCTCATCTGGTGTGACCAGGCAATTGCAGCTGTTCATGCCGGCTGGCGCAGCGCCTGTATGAATATTGCGGCCCGTGCCGTCGCGCAGTTTTCTGAGCTGTTTCAGGTCGAGTCTGCACGTTTAAAGGCTCTGATCGGGCCATGTATCGGTCAGTGCTGTCTTGAGATGGGTGACGAGGTTTACCAACAATTCGTCGATGCTGATCCTGCCTGGCAGCGGTTTTTCAAGAAAATGGGAAAGTGGCATCTCGATTTGCGCGGTCTCAATCGCTGGCAGCTGCTGCAGGCTGGGCTTTCTGAAGGCAGTATCACTGATTTTGATCACTGTACTTACTGCAACGACAAACAATTTTTTTCATTCAGGCGGCAACGCCAGCGAAATGGCAGCATGTTTTCTTTTATTGTCAGGCGGAGCAGATGAATTTTCTTATAAAGCTAATAAGTTTCTGCACCTTTGACGATGATTTAGTTGAATATTGTCAAGTTACTCTGAAAAGGAGATAAACCTTATGTGGAAAAAGGTTGTGCCCAGAAAAGCCGGGCGAAGTTTCATGGCAGTTGCCTTGCTGCTCATGATTTTCACTCTGTTCGGCTGTACTACTGGAACCAAGAAAGATCCTGGTCTTACAGACTACGAAGCTCCGAATATTCCGCAGAACATTACTGCGGTTGGTCGTGAGCGTGCCTGTCTTCTCAACTGGTCAGCAAATACCGAGGCAGATCTGGTTGGTTATAAAATCTACCGTTCTGCCAGCTCAGGCGGCCCGTTTACCCTTATTGCCACCATTGGCACGCAGCCGGCCCCTTCCTACCTCGACAACGATCAGCAGAATGGTCTTGTGAACGATCAGTATTATTTCTACAAGATTTCTGCTTTCGATACCCAGGGTAAGGAATCAGACCTTTCACGCACCAATGCAATTCAGGTGCGCGCTGGTCTGCCGACTGAAATGAGACCCCCCAGAGTTGTGAACATCAAGGCAAGAGCTTCTACCGAAGCAGTTTACGTCGCCTGGGACAAAGTAACCTCAAGCCACATTAAGGGATACAACATATATCGCGGCCTCAGCACCAGTGCCGGTGGCGTTACCTGGGTTTCATCAGTGCCCCAGGATACACCGGGTTTCGTCGATACTTCGATCAGCAAATCTTCTGCTGAACAGTATACTTATATTGTCCGCTCCTTCAACGAAAACTATACCGAGAGTGAAAACTCCGACCCAATTCAGGTTACTCTCAAGTCGGGTGACGATACCATTCCGACCTCTCCTTACAACCTGTCTGTGAGCAATGATGTTGACCCGGTTATCAGCTGGAGCAAACCGACAGTTAATGAAGACGGTTCAAACATTTTCCAGGGCCAGAATCCGACCCTCGATCTCGACAGTTATCTGATTTTCCGCGCCAATTCAAACGATGGTCTGTTCTCGCTGATTGGTATCGTCGAAGACAACGGCACCGCCAACCTGACTCAGAGCTTCAAGGATATCAACGGCACTTCATACAATCTTTTCGCTGTCAGGGTCGTTGACCGCAACGGCAACATCAGCAAGATGAGCTCGATCACTACTCAGGCTTCCGATGCCGATATTCCTGCTGTGCCTGCCAACGTCAAGGGCTGGTCTTCAAGTGCTACTGAATCAGGGATCAAGCTGGCCTGGGATTCAAGCCGCAACGCTGTCAGCTACAATATTTATTTCTCAACCGTTGCCGACGGTGGTTATACTAAAATGCTGACCGGTCAGCCGCAGTGGACCGAAGCTTCTCCCTATGTAATCAATGCCTTCCCGAGTTCTTACAACCAGAATCCTGACAAGAAAGGTCTCAAACTCGAATTTGGTGTGCCTTACTTCTTCAAAGTTTCTGCGGTAAGCTCATCCGGCAAGGAAAGCGAACTCAGCCCATATGTCAAAGCTTATCCGGGCGGCATGTTCGTGGCGATTCTCGAAGGCGAAAACCCGAACTGGGAATTTGACGATCAGGCCAACGACAATTTGAATCACTTCTATGTCGTTTACAGCTCGAAAGACTACCCCAAGGTCGATTACTTCTCTGGTGCCGGGGTTGCTCTGCTCGTGCCTTCGACCGTAGGTGTGCCCGGTACTGGTGACCAGTTCAGATATGGTGCCGGAACCCTGTTCTCGTCTGATTATTTCAGATTGCCTGCCCCAAGCACCGGCGCTTATCGCTACAACGTTTATGCCTATTACTACCCGCATACCACCAGTGGTAACTGGCGCGTATCGATCCGTGAAAACGGTGTTCTCAGCAGCACTCTGCTGGAAAAGGACATCAGCGGCTACAGTTCGGTTAATAAAGGTCGAACTTCGCTCGCTCTCGGTCAGATTCAGATCAACGGCGGCCTTTCCGGTATCGATATCGACCTGACTGCTATCAGTGCAGGTGCCGGTGGCAATGCCACTCTGTTCTTCGACGGTCTGGTGTTTGTGAGAGTAATGTAATGTTATTCTGACGGGATTAAAAAACCGCCAGTCAGTTATATCTGACTGGCGGTTTTTTTTCGCAAAAATTGCCCGACAGTTTAATTGAATTTGCCTGATACGGATGTTATAATTTTACCGCACTAAAATCACAGCGGAGGCATTATGCATCTGAAACATCAGCGCTCAGGCGCTTTGATAATTTTTCTCTTCGTTCTGGCGTCGTTAGTCGCCCCTTCTTTTGCCCAGGAAACCCCTGCGGCCGCGGCCAAGGGCAATCCTGAAGACGTTCTGGCTGAAGTGGGCAGCGACAAGGTTACCCGTGGCAGTTATGATAAAGAACTGCAGAACGTGATCGACAACTCAAATCCTCAGACTGTTGCCAGATTTGCCACTCCAGATGGCCGTCAGGAATTTCTGAATCAGATGGTAGAAGTCAATGTTCTGCAGAAAAAAGCCGAACAGCTTGGCCTGAACAAAGGCGAAGATTACGAAAAGAATTTCAAGGAAATGGCTTCTTTCAGACTGGCAGCCGAAAGCCTGAATCAGGCCGTCAAAGCCGTTGAAGTTAAAGAAGAAGAAGTTAAACAGCATTACGAAAAGAACAAAGACAGTTTTGTTGACCCGATTCAGTATCATCTTTTTCAGATCTCGGTTGACACTGCTACTAAAGCTGCTGAGTTGAAGAAAGAACTCGATGGCGGCAAATCTTTCGTTGAACTGGCGAAGGCCAATTCCAAAGACGATGCAAAAGACAACGGTGGCGACAAGGGCTTCGTCAGTGAAGCTCAGCTCGAACCCGAGATTGTCACAACTCTCAAAGCCCTCAAGGCGGATGAAGTTTCTGCTCCTATCAAAATCGATGAAGACCTTCACATTCTTGTAAAATACAGCGAAAAGAAAGAAGGCGGCATTAAGGCTTTCGACGCGGTTTCGGCTCAGATCCGCCGCGATGTGACCAATCAGAAGCAGCAGGCAGCCTACAAAGAAGAAATCGAAAAACTCAAAAAAGAAATGGGTTTTGAAATTAATCAGGCAGCTGCCGAAACTCTGCGTAAAGAATCTCTGTCAGACGAAGAAAAGAATGCGGTTCTCTTTAAAATCGCCGGCAAAGAAATCAAGGTTGCTGAACTCGATGAAGAACTGCAGCAGATTCCGGCTTTCATTCGCCCTCAGATTCTCGGCGGCGAAGGTCTGAATGATTTCCTTGAAAGATTCTCTGCCCGTTATCTGGCTGCCGCAAGTGCAGAAAAGAATTTTGCCGCCCTCTCAGAAAAATACCCTGATGTAATCAAAGATGTGGCACGCCGCACCATGATTCACAAACTTCTCTCTGACAAACTCGATGCCATCAAAATCGAAGACAAGGATATCGAAGATTTCTATCAGAAGAATCTTGCTCAGTTTGCTGTTCCTGCCCAGATAAAAGCACATCACATTCTGGTCAAGGAAGAAGCCGAAGCTAAAGAGCTTCTGGCGACTCTTGAAAAAGAACCCAGCAAATTTTCTGACCTCGCCCGTGAAAAATCAACCTGTCCGTCAGGCAAAGAAGGCGGCGATCTCGGCTCATTCGGCGAAGGCCAGATGGTGCCTGAATTTGATGCCGCCTGCAAAACTGCTGAAATTGGCAAAGTTGTCGGGCCTGTAAAAACCCAGTTCGGTTACCATATCATCAGGGTCGATGAACGTCAGCCCGCCGGTAATCGCAAACTCGAAGAAGTAAAAGAGCAGATCAAAGGTCACCTGCTGCCCCAGAAACAGCAGGAAGCCTTCAAAGCTTACATTGAAGAACTCAAGAAAGAATTCAGCGTAAAAATTCATCAGGAAAAGCTCTAAATTTCATGCAGAAACCGTCCTTGACAGTCATCGATGGGCTGTCAAAAAAAATATCCCCAGATTCCAACGGAGGAACCATGCAATACCTGTTATATCTGGTCTTTGCAGGTGTGGGTGCCCTCATCGGTTATTTCATTACCAACCATCTGACAAGAAAAAGTGGCGAAGGCATTCTTGCTGAAGCCCGTCAGAAGGAAAAGGAAATTCTTGATGAAGCACGCGCTTCTGCCCAGACCGAGCTGCAGAAAGCTCAGAAAAAAGCCAAGGAAATAAAGGAAAAGGAGCTCAACGAGAAGAAGAATGCTGACCGCGAACTGCAGAAGCGTCGGCAGGAACTCGAAAAGCTCGAAACGCACCTGACCAGCCGCATCGAAAAGGTTGACGCCAGGGCCGAGAATCTTGAAAAGCGCGCTGATTCTCTGCGTGAAAGAGAAAGCGAACTTGACAAGCTCAAGAAAGACAGCATCGAGATCATCGAGCAGCAGAAAAAGGAACTCGAAAGGGTTGCCGGTCTGACACCCGAGCAGGCACGCGAGCAGCTCATGAAAAAGATCGAAGACGAGCTGCAGTATGAAGTTGCCCTGAAAGTCAACGAAGCTGAACAGAAGATCAAGAGCTCTGCCGACAAGAAATCGCGCGAAATTCTTGCCACCTCGATTCAGCGCTGTGCGACCGATCATACGATCGATCCGATCGTAACGGTGGTTGAGCTGCCAAGCGAAGAAATGAAGGGGCGCATTATCGGCCGTGAAGGTCGCAATATTCGCGCTTTCGAAAATCTGACCGGGGTTGACGTCATCATCGACGATACACCTGAAGCGGTTGTTCTTTCGTCGTTCGATCCGATCAAACGTGAGATTGCCAGGGTCACTCTTGAAAATCTGACTCTCGATGGGCGAATTCACCCGGCAAAAATCGAAGAAATGTATGAAAAGGCGCAGAAAGAAGTGCATCTGAGAATCAAAGAAGCCGGCGAACAGACGATGCTGGCTCTTGGTATTCAGAGTATTCATCAGGAGCTCGTCGAAATCGTCGGGCGTCTGAATTACCGAACTTCTTATGGCCAGAACGTTCTGCAGCACTCTATTGAAGTGGCCAATCTGGCCAGCAATCTGGCTGCCGAAATTGGCGCCGATATCCAGCTGGCCCGCCGCGCCGGTCTGTTGCACGACATCGGCAAGGTTATCGAAAGCGATGAAGGCAACCATGCCAAACTGGGGGCCGATTTTGCCCGCAAGTATCAGGAATCGGCGAAAGTGGTCAACGCCATTGCTGCTCACCACGAAGACGTGCCGTTCGAAACTCCTGAGGCTGTGCTGATTGCCGCTGCCGATGCCATTTCGGCTTCACGCCGCGGGGCCCGCAGTGAATCGCTCGAAGCTTATATCAAGCGTCTGGTTGATCTTGAAACCATTGCCAAGAGCTTCAAGGGTGTCTCTTCGGCTTATGCCATTCAGGCCGGCCGTGAGATCAGAGTCATGGTCAGCCCGGATGAAGTCGATGATGTCACTGCGCCGAAGGTCTGCCGCGATATCGTCAAGAAGATCGAAAGCGACATGGAATACCCGGGTCAGGTCAAAGTGGTTCTGATTCGCGAAACCAGAAGTGTCGAAGTTGCTCACTGATTCAGACTTTACGAGGTAACAGCTGCCCCGGGGTTGAATTCTTACCCCGGGGCAGCTTATATTTTAAGCTATGAAAATTCTTATGATCGGCGACATCTACGGCAAGACCGGCCGAGATAGCCTGCAGCGCCTGCTGCCGGGGCTTCTTAATCACTATCAGCCGGACTGGGTAATAGCCAATGGCGAAAATGTCACGGCCGGCAACGGCCTTTCACAGAAACATGCAAATTTTGTCAGGTCATGCGGTGTCGATATTATTACTACCGGCAATCATGTCTTTTCGCGCTCTGACTGGCCGGAAATGCTGAAAAGCGAATTTGTGCTGCGGCCTCAGAACATCGTTGCCGCCGATTACGGAGTCGGGTGCCGGGTTTTTCGCAAGCCTGGTGTGGGTGATCTTGCGGTAATGAACCTGGCCGGCCGGGTATTTATGGATGCGGCATCCTGCCCGTTTGCGGCTTTTGACCGCCTTGCCGGTGAATTGCCGGCAGAAGTGCCGCTGGTAGTAGATTTTCATGCCGAGGCCACTTCAGAAAAACTTGCTTTTTTCTGGCATGTAAATGGCCGGGCAGCGGTTGCTTACGGCACTCACACCCATGTTCAGACTTCTGATGAGCGTATTTTGCCGCATGGCGGTACCGCGGTGATTACAGATATCGGTATGAGCGGGGCAATTGACGGAGTAATCGGGGTTGACCGCAATACGGTGACCGGTCGTTTTATCAACGGATTTTCCGACAAGTTTCTTTGTGCTCAGGCTCCTGGTAAGGTCGAGGGGCTGTTTGTCGAACTTGGCGCTGACCGAAAAACGCAGAAGATCGAGCGCATAAGGGTTGCTGAATAGGCTTTATTCTTTTGCGTTTTCTTCAGTTTTTTTCTGACACATTTTAATAATATGGTTTACATAAGACGTCAGAAAATCTTCGGCCTGATACCCGTGCAGATGCTCTACAAGCTCGCCGTCGGCATATAAAAGAGTAGCCGGCAGTGTACGGACCTGTAAACGGTCGGCAAGATCACTCTGCTCATCGACATCGATAATTTCGATGCGTATCGAATTCGAGAAGCTGGCGGAGATTTTTTCGATTACCGGTCTCTGCAGGCCGCATGGTCGGCACCAGGCGGCGGTAAATACGAGCATGGCCGGCTTTTTCCCGGCGATAATGTTCTGGTCAAAGTCTGCAAAAGTTATCATGTCTGTCTGCCTGTGCGATAAATCTGGTAATTTGAGTTTGTTTACCAGCTCAAGATACTGTATAATACCAGACGGTCGGTTAAAAATCGACTGTAAAAACGGAGATGGATATTGTTTCTTCTGCAGCTTATTGAAGCCCTTCGCAAAGTTTTACAGGGGTCAGGTGTCCCTGAAATATTGCCTTTTCCTGCACCGCTTGCCGAGCCGTGGTGTCATCCCGACATTTTTCTTGCCATGACCGGCAGTGGGGTAAAAAACTGTTTTGTTCTGCAGAATGTGGCGATCCGCCCGGCTTTTCTGAGCGATTCTACCACGCATGGGCCCGATATGATCTGGGTGTCTGGAGTTGGTCGAAACGTGCCTGATGAAAAGGTTTTTGCGGTTCTGGCAGCAATCAAGAATGAGCTGCTGCCAGAAAACGAATCGGCAGTGTTTTCGCTCGCCGCTGATTCACGCCGACGTTTCTGCTGTTCTGAGACCGGTGCCACCTGGAAAATTCTTTTCTGTGGTGTTGAATGTGGTCGCCTGTTTATCTATTCATCTTTGCCTGGCTGCCACCTTCAGGATAAGCCGGCTACCGTCGTTAGTCTGAATCTCAGAAAGCTGTCGCGGCTCGTTTCTGAGCAGCTTACCGAATCACCCGACTGGACCGAAAACGTGCCTTTCTCTTCTCTACTGGCTAATTACGCCTGGACTCCATCTCTCAGAACCGCTGACGCAGCCATGGTTAAAGAAGAGCTGCTTCATGATCCGTCTGGGGGCAATTCAGACCAGGAAAAATTCTGCCGCCTGCTTGGCGCTTATAATCAGCATTTATGGCTGATCTCCGAAGACCAGGAACTGCAGATTGAATGCAATCGCCGTTTGCAGAAGCTGCTGGAGACTATGCAGAAAGCTGCGCAGAAGACTGCTGCAGAAACGAGCCGGCCCGGAGCGTCAGATGTGCAGTAAAAGACTTCTTGCTGTTCTGACGGGTCTGTTGATGCTGTGCCTGCTCCCGGTCGCGCCGGTAGTGGCATCAGAAGAGAATCTGATTGCATCATTTTCTGTCGAAAATCTTTTTGACAGCATGGAAAAGCGTGCCGACCAGATCAGTGCCATTTCTGCCAGCGTAATTCTGCAGAATGCAGCTGCCAGTAAATCGGTAACCCTGTCGATAAAAAGCCCTGACAAATTTGCCATAATTTTTGCCGATGGTTCTGTAAAAGTTCTTTTCAACGGTAAAAACCTCTGGATCTACGTTGTGGCAATCAATGAGGTGTTTTATCACTTTTCTGAAACCGGTGGTTTTTTCGGGTCATATTACTCCTGGTTCAGCCCTAAAAAACTGTTTACCAACCTTACCCGCAAAACCCTGTTCACTTTTTTCCGTATTGAGACGCTGAAGGTCGAAAAGCTCTCAGATGAAGAGACACTCTATCATCTCAAGTTCAACCCGAAAATGGAATCGGTTTTTCGGTCGGTTTTCGACGTCGGGCACTATGAAATGGCTTTTTCCAGCCGAACATACCTGCCTGCCTGGGTGGTGGAGTTTGACCGTCAGGGGCAGGAGCGTGGTCGTCTGCAGGTGATTGAATATAAAATGAATGACGATATTGCTGACAGCTTTTTTGACTTTGTTGTCCCGGAGGGAGTTGCCATGGTGCCGGTGACTGTCGTGCTGGCACAGAAGCTTGAAGAATACGCCGATGCCGTGGTTGAGAAGCTTGGTCAGGCTGCTGAAGAACTGAAAAATCGAATAATCAACTGGAGTTTCTGAAATGCCGGAATTCAGAAAAAAACTGACTGCCCGTGAAATCGAAAAGGGTACCATCTGCTGGGAAGCATCCCAGGATGCCGATGTTAAATCGGTGATCCCGGCCAGCCTTGTTTTTAACATAATGCTCGGGGAGCAGGAAATTGCCAATCTCTCGGTAGAATGGGAAAAGCGCAGTCTGTTCGTTGGCGAGGCCATTACTCTGGCTGCGGTCGATTCAGAGATTGTTCTCAGCACTTCACGCGAGCGCGGCTCAGTGGTTAACTGTCAGATTTTTGCCCCTCAGGAAAAAATGGTGATCAGAAAGCGCCTTTCGCATCAGGAGCACAGCGGGCGCTATCTCAAGTGGTTTGCCCGTGAAGATGAACTTTACAGTCGCCTGTTTTCACTGAAAGAGGGTTTTGAGATAGAGATTGGCGGCAAGAGAATGAAAGGGCGGGCCCCGGATTTTGAAAAGCGCAAGCTGATGATTGGCGATCTTCTCAGGGTATTCTCACCCGGCGACGATCTGCTGATCAAATGGAAGGGCCAGGAAATACCGGTTCTTCTCATCAAGCGTGATGATCCGGCAGATAAGGCTCAGTTCGATGGCACCACCCCGTTGCGTTCTCTGGTTACGCGCTTGCTTGCCCGGCCACTTGGCGAATTCAACGAGGGCGAGGTCAAGGGGCTGATCGTTCTTCTTGAGGAAAATAAGAAGCTCTGGGAGCGCATCGTTACCATGCAGGAAGAGAACCGTCGCCTCAAAGAACAGGTTAATATGATTGAATCCCTGTTCGAGCAGTTCACTTCCAATTCGTTTTTTAATTCGAAAAAAGAGTTCGAGCTCTGGGTTGCTTCGCATATAAACATGTTCGAGAAGGGGCTGCGGGTAATACATCGAAACTATTCTGTCACTTTGAGCAACGAGCGTCGAAGACGTATCGATCTGCTCTGCCAGGACCGCAAAGGCGTGCTGGTGGTGGTTCAGATTCTTTACAGCCCCGAGCCGGTGCAGGTTAATGAAACACTCGACCTGCTTGAGCATTTGCGTGCCAATACCGGCTCTTTTGGCAGCGAGTTGACGAGCGGGCAGTTTAAATCAGCAGATTTAAGAGGCATGATTATCGCGAATTACGAGCGCACCGACCTGGTTGAGCAGTGTCTGCAGAAGCAGGTAAAGCTGTGTCTGGTAAAGAGCGGATGTCTGATTGATGTTTTGGAGTGATGTTTTTTGAAAGAGCAAGAAAATAACCAGTGGTTCGATGATTTACGGCGTCAGCATCTGAAGGGCTCGACCCGCAACCCGGGGGCAGCTGCCCTGATGTCTTTTTTCGTCATGGGACTCGGGCAGATCTATGCCGGTCACATCGATCGCGGCATAATGCTGATGGCCATTTATTTTGGCGGCATCTTTTCAGCTTTCAGTGCGTATAATGGCGGTATGGTTTACAATGCGGCTTTTCCGCTTCTTGGTGCGCATCTGATGGTTATCATCAGCTATTTCTTTTCGGTGGTATTCATTCTGTTGTGGATTTACAACATCAAGGATGCTTATTATCTGTCGCTTTTCAGTAGTTTCCGTGACTGGTTTGAAGTCGAGCGGGTGCTTCTACCGGTTTTGCAAAACAATTCCGGCAGCCTTATCGCCGGGCCTTCACCGACGGCCGGCCTTCTGACTCACTCTGAAGAGCCGGCGACCGCGGCAGAGCCAGTTAAAAAGGTTGCCCGCGCCCATGAGGATGCTGATGTTGTCGAAGTTTCGCCGGTTACTGCAAAAGTTTCCGGCAAGGATGCTGAAAAAGACGGCGAAGATGATGAGAGCCTGGAGCCGGGGCAGGTTGCCTATTCGGCTGATTTTGGCGCCATGCGCATGCACAGCCAGTCATGGAAGCTTTATCTGGGGCTTGCCGCCATTTTTATTCTGGTTGGCATCTGGCTTGAAAAACGCGGTGAAAGGGTTGCTGCAGAGCAGAATACTCTGTTTGCCGTTGCTGCCGAGATTCCTTCTGGCAGACGCAACGTGCAAGAGGTTGCCGCAGAGATAACCACGACTGTTCCGGTCGCTGACCCGGCCCGTAACAATGTTTTTCCGGCTTCTGCCGCGGCAGTTCCTGCACCAGTCGCGGTAGCTGAACCTCAACCTCTTCCGGAACCGGTAGCCGCAGTTGTGTCTGAGATCCGACCGGCAGTTGTCGAAGCTGAACCAGCAGCGGCTGCGCCCTTCGACGAAGGTCTGGAATTTGTAAAATCCGGCGATTACTCTTCTGCAGCAGCTTTTTTTGCCACGGCACTTGAAAAGACAGAACCAGATAAAGCCCAGTGGCGTGTGATACTGAATTCATTTTATCGGGCTGAGGCAATGGCTGATTACGAAAAATACCTGCGCCGTTATCTCGAAACCTTTTCTGATGATGCCACCGCCTGGTTTAATCTTGGCAAATTGCTCTATGACCGCTCTGAACTTGCTCAGGCATCTCAGGCAATCGTGCGAGGTCTTCGCTCAGAGCCTGACAACGTCAGGGGCAACTTCCTGCTGGGCTCTATCTACATCGATCTCAAGCTGTTTTCTGAATCAATAACCTACCTTGAGAAGGCGCTGGCGCTTGAGCCGCTGAATGTTGAATGCAACCGTCAGCTGGCAAGAGCGCTCAATGCTTCAGGCAAGGCTTTTGAGGCGAGAAGATATTTCCAGAGAATTCTCAGCCTCGTTCCTGATGACCTTGAGGCTTCGCAGGCTCTCGCCGGTGGCCGCGTTTCAGAGCCTGGCAATGATGCCAGAGTTTTGATTGTGCAGGGAAAAGGCGAAGGGCGTCTGGTAGAAAAGCAGGCGGTTGATGTTCCTGAAGCTCCGGTTTCAGGCAAGGTGCTTTTCGATTCCTCTGTCAGTCAGGTTGTTCCGGCTGCAAAAAATGATCAGCAGGTTGACACAAATCCGTTGCCTGCAGCTCAGTTGCCGGCACCAGTCTTTATACCCTCTCCGGAACCGGCTCAGGTTGCAGTTGCTCCGGTTCCACAAAATGAGCCGAAGGTCGTGCCCTCTGCGCCATTGCCGGTGGTTTCGCCTGCTCCCGTCGTTCCTCCTGTCACTGAAAAAGTTCCGGAAGAAACCGCAGTCGTGCAGAGCAATCTGCCTCAGCATGCCGGGGTCGAATTATACAATCGACCGGGAAATCAGCTGCAGAACCAGGTGGACAAAGCTGTTGAACCAGCGCCACAGCCAATACAGGCGCCAGTGCCTGCGGCCATTATTGAAAAAAATACTGTGCCACCGGTGGTAAAAACTGAAGTTAAGCCGGTAAAAGCAAGTGAAGCAGATGAAAGCAGTTTTATGGATGCCGTCGCCCAGGAACCCGACCAGCAGTCGATCAGGCGCAAAATCGAAGAGTTTCGCAAAAAAGGTGCTTCCGAGTTTTCGCGCGGCAACTGGGAAGCGGCACTTCCGCATTATCTTGAAGTTCTCAGGCACAAAAAGGATGCGCAGACCTACGATATGATCGGGGTAATTTTTGAAAAGCTTTCAATGCATAAAGATGCTTTCGATGCTATCGAGCATTCATATCAGCTTGGCCGTCGTGATCCGGTAACCCTGACCAGACTGGGTCGTCTTGCCGAGACCACCGGCAATTATGTTAAAGGCGAAAAATATCTGCAGCAGGCGCTGCAGAAAAGCCCGCATCGCGTCGATCTGCGGATTCGCTATGCCAAATGTCTTGAAGAAAATGGCAACCGCGAAAAGGCAATTGCCGAGCTTGAAAAAATTGCACGCGCCGGCGGAGATTCGTATGCTCTCAAGCGTCGGGCTGAACTTGAAATAAATCGGATCAGGTCTTCGGGAAAGTAAGGAATATCTATGCCAGAATCCACTTTTGATGCACTTTCTCAGGAAATAGCCACTTTCAGAGAAACCCTTGCCACAATGCAGAGCGTGCTGGTATCTGTGCAGCACCCTGAAGAAAGCCGCAGCAAGATAGTTGACCGGCTGGATGATCTCGAAAATATCGTACTGGCAGTGGCGGCAGTAAGTCCTCAGATCGGGCCGAAAGCCAGAAAAGCCTTTGAAAATCTCAAGGCTGCACTTGAACTGGACCCGGCGGTCAGCCCTGCGACGATTCCGATGCTCAGCAGCAGACTTACTGCTCAGGCAGAAAATATTGCCAGAAGAGTAGATGGTCTGCTGCATTCCAACTCAGAAGCAGCGCCTGGTCAGACTCAGGCTGAGGGCATAATTCGAGCTCAGGAAGAAGAGCGTAAAAGGATCTCGCGTGATATTCACGATGGCCCGGCGCAGACACTTGCGAGCCTGACCATGCGCATTGATTACTGCCTTGAACAACATTCTGGTGATCAGAAGCTTATCAGTGAACTTCAGGATCTGAAAGATTCTGTTATCAGGAGCCTTAAAGACATTCGCAGGTTTATTTTCGATCTGCGGCCGATGGCGCTCGATGATCTCGGGCTGATTCCTACTCTGGAACAGTTTATCAGCGGTTTCAAGGCCCGTACTGGAATACCGGTCTACGTAGAAGTTGAGGGTGAGCGTGCCAAAATGTCTGGAGAAAAGGAATTGGCAGTTTTTCGCGTTATTCAGGAAGCTGCCAATAATGCGGTCAAGCACGCAGAACCGGCTTCAGTTCACATTTTTCTCAATTATGATGAAGCGCGAAGTCGTCTGGCGGTCGTGGTCAAAGATGATGGCAGCGGTTTTGATGTTTCAGAGATCCGCAGAAAATATGGCACTCTTAAGAAACTTGGTCTGATAAGCATGGAAGAGCGGGTTCGCTTTGCCGGTGGCGAGTTTCATATCGTTTCTGATTCTGGCACCGGAACTGTGGTTTCTTTCTGGGTTCCAATCTGATCTACAGGAGTCTGCAATGCTCCCCAGGACCCTGCAGGGAAAACTTATTTTTCTCTTTGTCTCTCTGATTTTCATCACAAATGCTTTCCTTGCGATTGCAGCTTTCTCGCGCGAGCAGCTTGCCATCTCAGGTGATACTATGGATGCGGCCAACTCTCTGGGCCGTATTCTGCAGAAGCCTGCCGAACAGTTTCTTCTCAGTGGCGACCAGAGCATAATTGACCATATTTACTCCAACCGGTCGGGTAATTCGGCTGAGCTGCTGCTTACCATATATGACGTCAACTGGTGGAAAATCTGGGGCGATGAGGCAAGAATTCCGGCTGGTGGTTTTCCTGTGCTTGGCTCGATGAAAGGTGTTGAGTCTCATACCGGTAACGGAACGACATATCGCGAGCTTTTTTTCCCGATTATCATTGATGGCAAAGCTCTGGGAGCGGTCGGGGTCGGCTTACCTCCAATCTGGCAGAATAAAAACAGCAATACTGCTTCAGATTTCGCTTCTTTGATGCTTTTGAGCATATTTGTGGGCATCATGGTCGCCATTTTTGCTTCACGCAGCATTCTTGAGCCTCTTGGTGATCTGATGCATGGTATCGAAGAGTTTGGCCGTGGTGATTATTCAGTCAGAGTCGGTGTGGCGGGTGCCGGTGAACTGAAAGAACTGGGTGACTCCTTTAACAGAATGGCTCTGACCGTTCAGGAAACTTTCAAAGAAAATATGCAGAGGAACCGCGCCATAGATGAAAAGCTCCAGGAGCTCTGGGAAATCTATGAGCTGATGCGCAAAGTGACTCTCGATAACGAATTCACGGTTATTCTTGAAAAGTTTCTTGAAAAGGCACAAACCCTTTCATTCAGTTCATTCGCTCAGATTGTTCTTCAGAATCGTCGCACTCTCAGATTCGAGGAAGTGGTCAATGTTCCGGCCGCAAAAAGTCCTGGGCAGGATGCTATTGAGTCGGTGGTTAACAGCTGCTTCATCAGTAAAACACTGCATGAAAACCTTGTCGACAATATATCGATCATTGGCGTTCCTTTGCTGTCGGGTAGCCGGATGAATGGCGTCATCATTCTCGCAAAAAATGATTCTGGCGGCTATTCAGAAGGGGTTCGCCGTTTTCTTGAAACCATCGCTCCGGTTCTGGCTTCGATTATTGAAAACGCCAGCCTGTATGAAGAACTTTCTGACTGGAACCAGCAGATGAAGAACATTCTTGCCAGTATCAACCAGGGTCTGGCAACTCTCGACCGCAACCGAAAATTTCTGATCGTGAACGAACGTTTTCTGGGCATGTTTGGCATGGCCGGCTTTGATACCGGTTCATATGGCTTCAGAGAATTCTGTGATAAGATTTCTGACAGAAAATTTGCCGAAACGATGCATCATGAAACTTCTGCATTTTTTGAGGGGATTTTCAGCCCGACGGCAAGTGGGTGCGGGGTTCATAAGGTTATTGAATATAATGCCGGCACCATTGTGCGGCAGTTTGCCATCAGTCTTCTGCCGCTCAGGGCCGGAAATGAGATCAGGGGTGCGGTTCTGGTGGTCGATGACGTGACCGATCAGAAAAAGTTCGAGCAGCAGATGATCGAGGCTGAAAAATGGGCCGTTCTTGGCAGACTTGCCGCTTCTGTTGCCCACGAAATACGCAACCCACTGGTTGCGATCCGCAGCCTGGTCGAAATCATCGGTGAAGAGGTTCAGGGTGATCTGAAAGAGCACGCGAATGTGGTGCTCGGCGAAGTGCTTCGGCTCAACCGCGTGGTTGCCGAGCTTCTCAGCCTCGTGAAGCCTGAGGCAGCCAACCTGAAAACCTGCAGTCTGGTTGAAATTATCAATGAACTGACTTTGCTGATCAAGCATGAAGCGGCAAAAAATGAAATCAGTCTGCAGCGGCGTTTTCCCGAAGGCGATTGTCTGGTTCGGGTCGATGCAGAAAAGATCAAACAGGCGGTTTTGAATCTGGTTCTGAATGCCTTTCAGGCAGTTGGCCGGTGCGGCAGGGTTGAAATAACTGTTGAAAAGCTGTCTGGCTGGATTGTGATCAGAGTTGAAAATAATGGTCCTCTGATAGAAGAAGCGCTTCGGCAGAAAATTTTTGAGCCATTCTTTACGACCAAGGCAAATGGAACCGGGCTTGGTCTGGCAATTACCCGTAAAATTGTCGAACTGCATCGCGGAAAAATTGAATTTGACTCAGCGCAGGAAATGACGGAATTCAGAATATTCCTGCCGGATGGAGCGGAAAATGGCGCGGATTAATCAGAAAAAGGGTAAGTCACCGAGCATTCTCATCGTTGATGACGAAGAATCAGTTCTTTATACACTCGAAGCGGTTTTGAAGCCCGAAGGTTACCTGGTCAGCAAGGCTTCTTCTGCAGAAGAAGCTATGGCAGTGTTTCAGGCCGGCAATTTTGATCTGGTCATTACCGATCTGACCATGCCGGGTGATTCAGGTATGGTGCTTCTTGAACGCCTGATTGCCGAACGCCCGGAACTGATGGTTATCATGATCACCGCCTACGGTTCAGAAGCTGTGGCGGTCGAAGCCATGAAGCGCGGAGCCTACGATTACCTGCCGAAGCCTTTTTCAAATGATGAGCTGCGTCTGACGGTCAGAAGGGCTGTCGAAAAATGCCGCCTGCGTATCGAGAACCAGCAACTCAAGGAACAGCTTCATCAGCGTGAGGGCCTGGCGGCTCTGATCGGCTCAAGTGAGTGCATGCAGCGTGTTTATGATCTGATTGAAAGAGTCGGGCCGAACGATGTCACTGTTCTCATAACAGGTGAATCCGGAACAGGCAAAGAACTGGTGGCAAATGCTCTGCACAGTCTCAGCCCGCGCCGATCACGCCCGTTTATTCGCGTTAATTGTGCTGCCCTGCCGGAAAACCTCATCGAAAGTGAATTGTTCGGTTACGAGCGTGGAGCGTTTACCGGCGCACTCAGCCGTCGCCTGGGCAAGTTTGAAATTGCCGATTCAGGAACGATTTTCCTCGATGAAATCGGCGAGATGACGATGGCGACTCAGACGAAGCTGCTGCGGATCCTGCAGGAAAGAGAATTTGAAAGAATCGGTGGCAATCAGACAATCAGTGTCGATACCAGGGTTATAACTGCGACCAATCGGGATCTTATCCAGGCGATCAATGAAGGAAGCTTCAGAGAAGATCTTTTTTATCGCCTGAATGTAATAAATATTCACCTGCCACCGCTTCGTGATCGACTGGCTGATATTCCGGCGCTGGTGGAGTCTTTTGCCCGAAAATACTGCGAAAAGCTTAATCGTAGGCAGCAGAGTTTCAGTGATCAGTTTATGGGTAAACTGATGCAATACAGCTGGCCTGGCAATGTGCGTGAGCTGCAGAATCTCATCGAAAAGGTTATTATTCTTGAAGATGAGAGCGTTTTTCAGAATGATTCAAGCCGCTTTCACCTCAGGTCGCGACTGGAAAATGAAAAATTCATCGAAGAGGGCATGATGTCGATGCAGTATAAGGAAGCCAAGGATATTCTGCTGAAGACATTCGAGCGTAAATATTTCGAGGGGCTTCTCGAAAAAACTTCGGGAAATATGTCTGAAGCCGCCAGGCTGGCAGGCATGCATCGCAAGAACCTCTACCTGAAACTTCGCGAACTCGATATTGCGAGAGGCGCAGCCGAAGATCAGTAAGTGCCAGCAATTTTCAGCCAGAAGCTGCAGCTGGTGCCCTTGCCTTCTTCTGATTTTATCGAAAGCGAAGTTCCGTGCCCGGCAAGAATTTTTTCGGCAATTGCCAGGCCGAGCCCGAGGCCGCCGGTTGGTCTGGTATCGGATTTGTCTGCCTGAAAGAAGGGCGCCTTGATCTTGTCGATTTTGTCAGCCGGAATTCCGCAGCCCTGGTCAGAAATTTCGACCTGTATTCTGCCCGCATCAGACTGAAAAACTCTGATGCTGATCGAAGAGCCAGGCTGTGAAAATTTAATTGAATTTTCGATCAGATTCGACAAGACACGATGAATAAGATCCGGGTCCATTACTACAGCCGGCAGACCTGGGTCCATGCTGACGACAAATCCGATATTGCGGCCGTCTGCCAAAGGTTTCAGCGAATCGACGATGTCATTGATATTAGGCTGCAGCTTCTGGTTAACCATGTCAAATTTAAGCTTGCCAGCTTCCATGCGTGCAAAATTAAGAATCGAAGAGATCAGATTGTTCAGGTGCGAGGTGTTCTTCAGTGAAACCTGCAGAGCTTTTTCCTGCTTTTCGGTTAATGGCCCCATTTTTTTTGTGGCCATCAGGTCGAGATAACCTTTTATCGAGACAAGAGGTGTTTTAAGTTCATGGCTCAGGGTCGCAAGAAACTCAGATTTAAGGCGGTCGAGCTCTTCAAGTTTTTTGAGATTACTTTCTTTAAGCGCAATTTTATGGTTGAGCTCCATTACTGTTGAAGCGACAAACGCGGAATCAATGAGTGAGATTGCCAGAAGACGCTGCGTGGCACCTTTTTGCGGCAAAATACCGCGTAACAGAAAATAGGTTGAGGGCAGCTTTTCATCTTCTTCGGGCAATAACTTCAGAGCGACAAAGTGTGGGCCTTCCGGCAATTTGCCATCTTTGTTGTAGCTTTCAAGAAACGATTGCAGATCGGTTACCCCTGCAAATGGTATCTCATTTAAAAGAGGGATAAAATTCATCGTGGCTTGACCGTGCATGAAGCGGTCGCGAAAATTGTTGCTGGCAAAAATGATGTCAAGATTGCGGTCGACTATGGCTGTTGGAAAATCATTTTCACAGAACAGCTGCATGGCCATCTGCTGGAGTCGCTTGTCGTCGCTGGCTTCTGAATCTGAGCTCACAGTTCTGTTGCACCGAAATGATGAGACAGCAATCACGGCAATCAGAAAAATGCTGGCTATGAACAGCCCGGCATAGGCTGATAAATCTGTCATTCCTGAAACTCCAGACCATTCTGGGCACAGAACTCGGCGTAGTCTCGGCGGCGCTCTTCTTTTAAAACCGGCCATTCTTCCGGGCACTGCTGCCAGGCGATCTTCAAAAGCTCGCCGGCCTCGCGGTTGCGTCCCTGTTTCCAGTATAATTTTCCAAGACTGTGTGAAACCATCAGGAGTTCACCAAGATCGATCGGTTCTGATTTTCTGATGATCTGGTATGCACCTTCAAGCAGTTCTCTCGCTCTTTCCATTTCACTGTTCATCTCACAGAGAATGTAACCGATGGCGTTCATGAACCTCGGGTTCTGAGGAAACAGCTCAAGGGCCTTTTCAAAAAGTTCGAGAGCCTTTTCGTTCTGTTTCTTCCTCGCCAGAAGCATCCCGGAAAGATAGAGGCTGTTCATGTCGTTCTTAACATCTGATTTGATCTGCTGCAGCAATTCTTCGCAGCGGGCAAAATCGCCACGACTGGCTGCCATACCGGCCAGATTCAGGCGAATGCGGTCTGAAGCTTCTTTTTCGACAATATTGGCGGGAAAAAGTGATAAGCCTTCGTTGAAGACCTTTTCTGCTTCGCCACTTTTTCCTTCAACCACGAGGATCTGCCCAAGAAGCTCGAAAGAGCGCGGGGCGCGGTCCCATTCAAGGTTTTTCAGCGCATGTCGATGGGCCTCGAGAACCTGCCTGCGGGCAAGCATGATTCTGGCCAGCTCATAATTCGAATTGAAAGCATTGGGAACCATGGCATCGAGTTTTTTTAGAACTTCCTGGGTTTCTTCCGGGCGGTTCTGTTTTTCAAGACTTATTGCCAGACCGTAATAGGCTTTCAATGACTGCGGATTCGCGCGGATTGCTGTGGTAAAGGCAGTCTGTGCGTCTATTGGTGAACTGTTAAGCAGGCTTTGCCCTTTCCAGAGATTGATCTGTTCCAGATGATGAGCGATCTGAAAATTGTAGGTGCAGAAGACAAACAGCGGCGGGAAAGCGAGAAAAAGCACTGCCAGCGGTCTGAACTTCCTTTTCCAGACAAGATTGCGCAGACAGCATGAGAAGTGCAGGCTGACTATCAGAACCATGAAGCCTGACAGAGGTATGATCGAGATGCTGTTGTTGAAAAGGCTGTAAAAAAAGAAGGTTATGATGGCGACCATGCTGCCGCGACTCAGCAGCAGACCATTCTGATGGCTGCAGCCCGGGTCTGGCGAACAGATGGCGCTTAAAACCCCAAAGCCGGCGATAATTACCGGCAGAGAGTAAAAGAACAACGGCGCTTCGAAAAAGCCGGCTTTGAAAGCAAGAAAAGATATCAGCAGAGCAATTGCTGAAGAATTCCATGGAAAGAAGGCGGCTGTCTCATTTATTGCGGCTGTTGTGCCAGAAACTTTTACATCATCATGTTTCGGTTCTTCTGAGGCCTGGCCTGTGCCTGTTTCAGCAGATGCTGCCGCATCTTGGCTTGCTGTGGTTTCGCTGCCCGGAGTGCTTGCTGCTGGTTTATCCAGGCAAGGTTCTGCTGCAGCCGGCGGCGAAATGATTGTCTCGGCTGAAGTCTCTTTCGCTGTGGCCGGAGCTGCAATAATTCCGGCAGCTGCAGGCACCAACGCCGGTTCTGGAGTTGCCTGGCCCGGCTCTTCTGCAACTTTTAAATTGAGACCCTTTGAACGTCGCCAGACATAACAGCCAAAAATAACAGCGAAAATGGTGCATGCGCCCCAAAGGCCGATAAAGCCTGTTTCTGCCAGTATGCTGATGGTGGCTGAATGTGGATCGTCATTGAAAGATTTGATTCCGATAAGCGAACCCTGTGGAGGTCGCTGTGAAGGCATCAGATAAGATATGGCTCCGGGGCCAAGCCCGGTAACCGGGTGATCGAGAAAGATGGCGAACCCCATCTGCCAGAGTATCAATCGGGTTACCGCCGGCATGTAACGGTAAGGCATTTTGCTTATTGATTCCCAGGGGTATGAGGTCGTGGCGTAATATGCCATGCCGTAAAATATGGTTAAAATCAGGGCAAGAGTCAGGCCTGCCAGAAAGGCTGAACGTCGCATCAGCTTTCCGGGGCGTATTTCCCAGAAACTGGTAAAATAAAGGCCGCCGGCGACCAGAAGAGTTAAAATGGCGCCAGCGCGGCCCGAAAAAATTATCGCAAAAATCTGAACCGCGAGAAATAAAGAAAAAACAATCCGGTCGGTGGGCTTGAGACCTGGTTCATTGAGCATTCCGAGAGTTACCATCGCCGAAACCATCAGGAAAGCAGTCAGAAAATTTGGATTACTGAAGGTTCCGACCATCTGATAATCGGAGTTCCAGGCAAGAATATCGAGCCCGGCCGCCTGTAAAAGACTGTAAATAGCCATTGACGCGCCGCTTAAAGAGATCATGCCGGCAATGGCAAGATTGTCCTGGCTCCGGCGTGACATTCTGAGAAATGCGGTTAGTAACAACAGGGTGACCAGATACATCGAGCTGCGCAGACTGCTGAGAAAACCTGAGTTCAGAGTGGCAACCGTTATTGCCGAAAAAAACATGAAAAACCCGCCGAGAAAAACCATCTGGCCCTGGCGGGGTTTAAAAAAAAGCAGAAGAACTGCAGAAAGGCAGATGCTGATCGAACCGGCCGCAAAAATGGCCCATGAGCTGAAAAGAAACGGGTCTTCTGAACCGGTGGCAATCAACCACGGCTGTATTGCCAGAATCGCAGAAATAACGATCCCGGAAAGCCTTAAAAGGTTGTCTAAAGATCCTGGGAGCATTTGTTTAATCTGAATAAAGCAGGGTTATCGGGATTTCGAGTCTGTCGCCTTTTTTCAGGCCAAGTTTTTTGATCATTCCGGCATTCAGTTCGAGAGCATACTGGGCTGGTTCGATTGCTCGGTAGTGGGGCAGGCTGGCTTCAGATTTGCCATATCCTGGTTCCATGCCTTCGATCCATTCAGTAATCTCAAGATTGTCAGAAAAAAATACCAGATCGAGCGGAATCATGGTGTTTTTCATCCAGAACGACATCAGGCGCGGAGCCGAATAGATGAACAACATGCCCCGGTTCTCTTCGAGCTTTTCATAAAACATCAGGCCCATGGCCTTTTCATCGAAAGTGCGGGCCAGCATGATATTCAGGTCGTGGCCGGCCAGACTGGCGCTTGTTTCAGGCAGAACCTGAAAATTGCCCTGTTTGACTGAAACCGGCGACCATGGCTGGGCTGCTGGAGTGCTGCTGCCTGAATCTGCCTGACAGGCCTGGCAGAAAAGGCTTAGCAGAAGCAATGCCATGATGAAAGCTGGGCGCTTATTCACTGTATACCAAGCTTGTGGTTGATTTTGCAAAGCGCCTGCTCAATCTCGTCGGCGGTGTCGAGGTTCAGGACCGGGGCAATCAGACGTTCAGCTTCTGCGGATGAAACATTTCTGATAACCTGTTTGACAGCCGGGATCAGAACGGCGTTCATTGAAAGTTCGCGCAGACCAAGGCCAAGAAGCAGTATGGTGTAGCGGATATCGCCGGCCATTTCACCGCAGAGACTGACAGAAACATTGTTCTGCTGACCAACCTTGACTACCTGGCTTATCAGTTTGATTACCGCAGGGTTTGCCGGTTGATAAAGGTGAGAGACCTTGGAATTGGTACGGTCTACCGCCAGCGTATACTGAACCAGATCATTGCTGCCAATCGAGAAAAAATCTACCTCACGGGCAAATTTGTCGGCGAGAAGGGCAACGGAAGGTATTTCGACCATGATGCCGATCCGCATGTTTTCGGGGGCAGCATAGCCATTTTTAATGAGATCTTCGTGCTGCCGGTTCAGCAGTGCTTTTATTTTTCGCAATTCTTCGATATTTGAAATCATCGGAAAAAGGATGCTGACCTGCCCGGGTCGTGCCTGAGCCGCTGCCCGCAGAATTGCCCGCAGCTGCGTCGAAAAAACCTCTTCACAGTCGAGAGACATGCGAACTGCCCGCCAGCCAAGTTCTGGGTTGCGTTCAAGAGAGTTGCCCATCAGATGCGAGATTTTGTCGCCGCCAATATCAATCGTTCTGATGACCAGGCTTGCATCACCAAGTTTGCTGACGACCCCCGAATATGCTTCGAACAGCTCATTTTCGGTCGGGAATGTGCGTCTGGTCAGGTAGGCAAATTCTGTTCGATACAGGCCGACTCCTGAAGCGCGATTGGCAATGACCGCGTCGATATCGGCGGTCTGCCCGATATTGGCTTTCAATGCAACGGTGACGCCGTCAATTGTTACTGAAGGCTCGGCGAGAATTTCAAGGATCCGGCGCTGTCTTTCACGATAATGTTCGAGCTCCCGGGTGTAATGCTTTTTCTGGGGTTCATCAGGGTTGATAATTACCTGACCGCTGCCACTGTCGATAATTGCAAAATTACCGTTGTGAACCTTCTTCATCAGGTCTTTGACCTGGATCAGGGCAGGAATGCCCAGTGAACGGGCAAGAATCGATGCGTGTGAAGTCGGCGTGCCTTCTTCGATGACAATGCCGTTTATTCGCGAAGGGTTGAAGCTGACGATTTCTGACGGTGTCAAATCTTCAGCGGCAATAATAATGCCTTCTGAAATCTCATCGATATTTTTTGCCCGGTTTTTGCGGCGCTGGCAGTTTTTAAGGATGCGTTTGCCGACATCCATGATGTCGATTGCTTTGCCCTGAAACTGCGGGTCAGGCAGATTGCGGAAAAAATTGCTGTAATCTTTGATAACCGCACTGATAACCGATTGAACGTCGCGCATCTGTTCGCGAATGCGTTTTGATACTTCTTTTTGCAGATCAGGATCATCGATAAGGGTCATGTGAGCCTGAAAAATATTTGAAATTTCGAGGCTGCTCTTGATCTGAGGCAGCTCCAGCAGCTGGTTTATCTCGGTCCTTGAGGTTTCAAGCGCGGAGCGGAATCGTTCGATTTCGCCTTCAACTTCATTCTGGGCAATTGTACTGCCTTCAATATTCTCAAGCTGTACATGCCTGAGACAATATATCTGCCCGAGGGCGAAACCCGGGGAAATTGCCAGCCCTTTCAACATGAAAAACCCTTGAAAACAAAGTTAGAACATCTTATCATGACTTGCATGCAGCCGCAAGTTATTTAGTTATCACCCCCTGATTTGCAGCATGTTTGAACCGGTGGAGGTACCATGTATATTTTGCTTTGTAACGATGATGGCATTAACGCACCCGGAATTGTGGCTTTGGCTGATGCTCTTGGCAAGCTCGGTCAGGTAACCGTAGTCGCTCCCGACATTGAAAGAAGCGCCGCCAGCAATTCTCTGACCCTCTCGCAGCCATTGCGGGTCAGGGAAGTTAGTTTCCCTGTCAAAGTTGAAAAGGCTTTCGCAGTGTCAGGTACCCCTGCCGACTGCGCCAAAATCGCCCTCGCCAACCTTCTCGAAACCAGGCCGGATGTGGTGGTTTCCGGTATTAACCGTGGCCCGAACATGTGCGTCGACATTTTCTATTCCGGCACAGTGGCTGCAGCCTTTGAGGGGGCATTCAAAGGCCTGCCATCGTTCGCGGTTTCGCTCGATTCGTATCATTCAAATGCCGATTATTCGATTGCGGCAAAATGGGGAGCAGAATGCGTCAGGCGCCTGATGGCAGCGCAGGTTCAGGGGGGGCGGGTTTTTAATGTCAACGTTCCCGATCTGCCTGATGAAAATATAAAAGGCATCAAGATCACCCGTGCCGGAAAAGTAGATTACCGCGAGGCCTACGACCACCGTCGTGACCCGAATGGCAAATCTTATTACTGGATACAGGGCTGGCCTGAAATTGTCGATAACAGCCCTGAATGCGACGTTGTTGCCGTGAAAAACGGATTTGTCTCGTTAACCCCTCTGCAGCCCGAATTGACTGATTTCTCAGCCATGGAAGGACTGGTCGGTATCGTAAAATGATCGATGCTTTTTTCTGAAGCCCAGATAGCTGCTTTGCGGCTGCAATTCAGACAGATCCCGTTTTTTTCGCAGCATGAACTTGTCTGGTTGCGTGAAACCGGTTCTACCAGCGACGATCTGAAGCGCGACTGGTCTCTGCCTGTATTGCCGGTAAAGCTGGAGATAGCCGAATCGCAGACGGCGGGCCGGGGGCAATTCGAACGGGTCTGGAAAAGCAGCACCGACCAGTGTCTGATGTTTTCGTTTTCGTTCGAATCCGCAGCACCCGCTTTCCCTGTTTCACTCAGCGCCGGAATCGCACTCTGCTCTGCAATAAAAAAAATGTCTGCAAAAGCTCCGGCAGGTTTGTGGTTAAAGTGGCCGAATGATGTTTTTTACGCCCGGCGTAAACTTGCCGGCATACTGGTCGAAGCCTCGGCTTTTGCCGATCATATGCGTTTTGTGGTCGGTATTGGGGTTAACCTCAGGCCTCTGGGCGGAGCCGGGATCGTTTCGGCCGGCCTTGAAGAAATCACTGCCACCGCTTCGCCGGCAGAAATTCTGGGCGCATTCTGTCAGGAATGGGATCGCCTTTTTTCTCTCGCTGCTGACGATCTTGCCGCTCTCTGGGCCGGGTATGCAGCAGAATTCTGGAATGCCGATTTTCTTTTAACCGGCCCGGATGGTTATGAATGCCGAGTTCGCCCTTTGGGTATTGATGCTTCCGGCGCTTTGTCTGTGGTCGAAAAAAACGGAACCCGGAGACGGGTTGTCTCCGGGTCGCTTAAGCCTTTGTTCGATGGTTTATTTGACGGGAATGCCGACCTTGTAGGTGAATGAGCGTTTGCTGGTTTTGCCGGAAACTTCAATATAGGCGCTCTCGGTCGGGCTCTTGAATACATAGGCGAACGATTCACCCATGCGTTTAAGATTTCCCTTGATTTCCTGGGCGCCATCGGAGAGCTTGATCTGAATGCTTTCGGGGTTGACGTCGTTGCCCATGTTCAATGAGAAAACGACCTCGCCGCCAGCTTTGATGGCCGAAGAAGTCTGAGTGTTGCCATCGATGAAATCAAAGCTCTGGTAGACCTTCTGCGCTTCTGCGCGCAGAGAAATGGCGAGCAGAAAAGGGTCTTCTTCTTCGTTTTTCTTTTCTGTTGCGGAAGTGCCGGATTTGTTGCCGGCAACATTCTGGCCCTGACTTTTTACGGCCTGACTATCACCAGAGGCATTTGCGGCATTTTCGTTATTTTTAGAATTGCCGGAATTTTCTGATTCTGAGCCCTCGTCTGTACCGGTTTCATTTGCACTCTCATCAGAAGTTCCTGACAGGTTTTCGGAATCCTGGTTGTGGGCTTCTGAGTCTGTGCCGGTGTAGCCTGTGTCAGAGTCTGCTGCCTTGCTGCCGCTATCTGAGCCGCTGTTTCCGGTGGAGTCTGAAGCTTCTTCGCTGCCCGCAGTCGCCTGACTGTCGCCGCTGCTCTGAACTGCCGTTTCGCCATTTTCACTGTTGCCTGTCATATCGCCGGCATTGTTGCCCTGGGCTGAATCAGCAACCGCGCTTTCGCCGGAGTCACTGCTGCCCGTTGCGCCGCTGGCGCCTGAATATGCCTGTCCGCCTGCGCTTTCGTTGCCGGCTGATGCCGCTTCACTGCCAGAAGAAGCGGCAGATTCTGTCGAGCCTGCGGCAGATTCTGTCGAACCTGCTGCTGATGAGTTGTCTGAACTGCTGCCGGCGGCTGCGACTCCGGCTCCGGCTTTGACCGGATCAGAATAAAGATCGGAAAGGTCTACGGCCTGTGGTTTGCCGAAGCTTGAGTGGTTGACGCTTTCGTTACCGCCCGAAGAAGAGGTGTCAGACGATGACATGTTGCCGGCGCCGCTGCCGCTTTTGTTGCCACGCTGATTATCGATGGTGCGGCTTTCGAAATCGACTTTGCCGACGGGAATCGCAACCTGAAGGATCTTTTTCTGCTGCCCGCCGGGGGTTTTGCGGTTGTTGACATAAACGCTGGCAGAATACTGGTCATCAGAAGGTACGCGGAACATGTGGCGATAGTTTTTCAGTTTTGCAGCACTTACCGGTGCGCTGTCGCCCTGGTCGTCGGTCACTACCATCGAAACGTCTTCCGGGTTTACGTCTTCGCCAACTTCAACGGCAATTTTAATGCGTGTATCTTCAGGAATTTTGAACTTGTCGAGTCGATAGTTTGCGGTTGTCTCGGAGCTGGCATTGCTGGCAAAAACTTCTTCAGAAAAATCAGTTGGGTGCTGAATTACCATTCTGATCGAGGGCGGCGGCAGTTTGACCGGCGCCGGATCTACCCCGGTAAGGGGCTTGGCTGGTTCTTCGGGAGCTGCCGGTTTGGTGGCGGTGGTTGTCGGTGCGGCTGTCGGCTTGCTGTCGGTTGAAGCCGGGGTGGTGTTTGCGGGGCTCGTTGTTGCAGGATCGCTTTCTGGTGCAGCAGCTGTCGTTGTCGGTTCTGCTGGTTCTGCCGGAGGCGTAGAGACAACTTCAGAACCGCTGTCATCATCACTGGCGACGGGTTCTGGTTCGGCGGGAGCCGGCGGCGGTGCGGGAGCTTCTGCTTCTTTCTTTTTACCGGTGTTGAATTCTGCTTCGTTGTAAGAGTCAGAAAGAACATATTTCCCGTCTTTGAATTTGACGCTCCACTGATAGCCGGCAGCGCCCCCGGCGAAGCCCGTAGACGTCGGGCCGGCCTTGCTGACCATTTCGTCTTTCATCCGGTTGATGCTTGAATTAACGGCATTTTCGAGGGAATTACTGGCATCGGAATCTGAAGATTTCTGGCCGTCCTGGCGGGTGGTAATTTTGCTGATATCAGGCGAGGAAGAGTCGGCACCGAGGTCTTTCTGCTGTTTTTCCCACTGTTCATTCACATTCTTGATGTGTTCCTGCATCTTTTTCTGATATTCTTCGGCGCGTTTTTTGGCGGCGGCTTCGGCAGCCTCAAACGAATCAAAGGTGATATCGGCGGCAAGCACTTTCTGGCCGCCAGCCTGAAACAGAATTGTCGTCAGCAGAAATGCCAACAGTGCAGCTTTATATATTCTCATAGGTTTCTCCCTCGAATTTTTCCCGGCAGATTTCAGCAATTCTTGAAGTATATATTAAATTATACCATAACCTCGCCCAGACTTCCCTGAACGCTTTTCGGTCGCTCTGAGGCATTTTCAGCCTAAGGCCGAATGATGTTGCGTGTTTTTTTATGTACACCCTGCCCATATAATATAACGAATGATACTTGTGAAAAGTTTCATTCTTTTTTCGGATTTTATCTGTTATGATATTGTGCGAAGAAAAAATGAAAGAGATGGTTATGGAAAATGAATCAGGATATTGATAATAAACTGATTTCGTGCCGGGTTTGCGGCATTATCATGGTTAAACTTGCGAGAGATGTCTGTCCTAAGTGCTTTCGTGAGGAAGAGGAACTGTTTCAGAAGGTCAAGAACTTTCTTAGAACCAATCCTGGTGCATCTGTCGTTCAGGTCGCCGAGCATGCCGGATGCAGTGAAGAGCAGGTGCAGGCCTTCATCAATTCGGGAAGACTTGAGCGGGTTGGTCTGAGAAAGGTGGCTCATCCCTGTCAGCTTTGCCAGAAGATAATTTACGAAGGGGTAATGTGCCCAGATTGTAAAAAGGATCTGAAAGATCAGGTTAATAATCTTAAAGAGCCAAGGCCGGAACCTAAGGATTCGAAGCCTATGGGGCGGTCGGCTCCTGACAAGCCTGCGAGCAAAGAAGTCTTCGATAAGAAAAAAGAAGATTCTGACGGTGGACATGTTGGAAAGAGAAAAAACTGATATTGCTGCGATGGCAAGTATTGCATTGCCCCTGACACTGTGCTAGACTTTCGTGGTTTAGAAACTCTTTGCCGAAACACGGGGCTGAGACATGCATTCCGGCGCCGGAGCTGGCTTTAACGAAGTATATTGTATTGTTAATCTGTATTGATTTTAGGGAGACCGTATGAATCCAGAAGCCAACGGAGAAATCAGTAACGAATTCTTCAAGAAATTGAATCAGCAGATTGTCCAGAAAGACAATCTGATCAAGTTGCTGCAGCTCCAGATCCGAAATCTTAAAACTCAGATCGAGGCCGGAGGTACCGGCTCGGAAGAGCTTGTACAGCTTAAAAAGGCTCTTGAAGATAAATCCACGGAATCAGAACGGCTTCTGGCTGAGCTTGACGCTCAGAAAAATCAGTTCAGTGAGCTTGAGCTGGCAAAGGATGAGCAGATCAGAGCTCTCAGTGAGATGCTTGAACAGCATCAGGTTTCTGGCAGCACTGTCGCTGAAGTCGTCGAAGACCCGCGTGTTGCCGAGCTTGAACAGATAGTTTCTTCGCTTCGTGAAGAACTTGAAAAAGCGAATCAGGCTGTCGGAGAGCTGCAGTCACAGCTCGTTACATCGGCAGAGGGCTCGCAACAGGCCGGCGATCTGCAGATGGCTCTTGACGCCTCTCAAGCCGAGGTTGCTCAATTGAGTGCCGCTGTTGAAGAGATTAAGGCTCAGCTGATGGCTCGTGAAGCCGAGCTTGCCAATGCTGTTGCTGCGGCTGGTGATGCATCGGCGCAGACTGCGGCCGTTGAAGAATTCAAAGCCGAAATAGCAGCCAGAGACAATCGCATTCTTGAGCTTGAGCAGGATGTAAACAGTCTGAAGAACATAATTGCTGAAAAAGATGAGGCTGCCGGCCCCGGCGCCGGTTCTTCTGAAGAGCTTGTTAAAGCTATGGCCGAAATCGAGAGCCTGCAGTCTCAGATTGCCTCTCTCAAGGCAAACCCGGTGCTTCCGCCATCGGTTTCAGATGAACTAGAAAAACTTCGCCAGGAAGTTTCGGCAATGGATGAACTCAAAGCTGAGCTTGCCAAGTTTCATGCTGAATCAGATGATTTCGCCGAAGCTGCCATGAAGGTTACCGCTCTTGAAGCAGAGCGTGAACAGCTTGCCAATGAAATCGAAAGATTGAAAGCCGGTTCGGCTGATTCTGACCAGGTCGATGCAATGAAGCTGGAAATTGCCAGACTGAGCGAAACGTTGCAGGGTCGCGAAGATGAACTGGCAAGATTGCGCGTTTCCCTTGAGGCGCGGCAGGATGAAAGCATGAACGATCCGGCCGTGCGTGAAGAGGTCGAACAGCTCACCAGGCAGGTTGCCGATCAGCTGCTTGCCATTCAGAATTTTGAAGGCATGATCAGCCGCACCCGCGATCAGCTCAAGCAGAAGGATACCGAGATCGAACTTCTCAAAGCCAGAACCGGTGTTACCGCTCCGGCCGGCGTCATCCCGGTTACCGGTGAAAATGAGATTATTACCAGCTTTATCGATTTCTTCGACGGTCTCGATTCGCTGTTGATCAAAAACCCGCTGCCCGAACTGCAGACTCTGCATCAGAAGCTTCTCGATCGCCTCATTATTCCCAATCAGATCACCTATATGCAGGTCATCTCAGAAGAATACGATCCCGAAAAACACAGCGCCACCGACTATTTCAGATCGTCGAAATTTCCTGAGCGCTGCATCGTTTTCGAGGTCGAAAAGGGTTATCGCAAAGGCGATTCAGTTATCAAAAAGTCGAAAGTATGGGTTGTGCAGAACCTTTTCAGCTGTCTTGCCTGTGGTGCTACACAGAGCAATCCCGACAGCCGCTTCTGCCACCTCTGTGGTGCCAAGATCGTTGCTCCCAACGGACTGCCGGTTGACAGCCTGCCTGAATTCGAACCTTCGCCGATTACCTATCAGAGGTTTGCCGAAAGAATGCTCGAACTTAACGATCAGGAAAAGGCTCGCGAATACATTCTCGCCGGTCTTGAGCTCGATTCGAACTTCGTGCCTCTCATGGTAAGACTTGCCGACATTTATACCGCCGAATCGAAATTTGAAGATGCCATGGATCTTCTCAAAAAGGCTTACAGCCTTAAGGCTGACCCGAAGACCAGCGAGAAGATTCAGTCGCTCGAAACCAAGCTCAGCATTTTCAAACAGGCCAAAAACCTCAAGCTTTCACCCGAAGAATTCGAAAAGCTGCTGCACCTCATTCAAAAGTAATCATTCAACGCCAAAGGTTAATCTATGTCACAGACTAATGCCTCAGAACTTCTGCCAAAGGCATACGAACCTGCAGAAGTCGAAAACTCCATCTACAGCAAGTGGGAAAGCGCCAAGTGCTTTCATGGCAGCGAAACATCCGACAAGCCAAAATATTCGATCGTAATTCCGCCACCTAATGTTACCGGCATGCTGACCATGGGTCACGTTCTCAACAATACGCTTCAGGATATCCTGATCCGTTTTCAGAGAATGCAGGGCCGCGAGGCCATGTGGCTGCCCGGCACCGATCACGCCGGCATTGCAACGCAGAACGTTGTAGAAAAGGCTCTGGCAAAAGAAAAGACTTCCCGTCACGATCTTGGTCGCGAAAAATTTCTTGAGCGCGTCTGGAGCTGGAAGGAAAAATACGGCGGCATCATTCTCAGCCAGTTGAAAAAACTCGGTTGTTCCTGTGACTGGGAACGCGAGCGCTTCACCATGGATGAAGGCCTCAGCGAAGCTGTCAAGATGTCATTTGTCAAACTTTATCAGGATGGCCTCATCTACAAGGGCAAATACATCATCAACTGGTGCCCGAGATGTCGCACCGCTCTCTCTGACGAAGAAAAGATTCCAGAAGATACCAACGGTTCTCTCTGGTATATGCGCTACCCGCGCAAAGACGGCAAAGGTCATGTTATTGTCGCCACTACCCGCCCCGAAACGATGCTGGGCGATACCGCTGTGGCAGTAAATCCGCAGGATGAACGCTATGCCGACCTGATCGGGCAGAAACTGATTCTGCCGTTTATCGGCCGCGAAATCCCTGTAATTGCCGACGGTTACGTCGACAAAGCCTTTGGTACCGGTGCCGTAAAAATCACTCCCGCCCACGATCCGAACGATTTCGAAATGGGTCGGCGCCATAATCTCGAGCAGGTCATCGTCATGGATGAAGCCGGTGTCATGAACGATCTTGCCGGCAAATTCGCCGGTCTTGACCGTTTTGAAGCCCGCAAGGCCATCGTTGCCGAGCTCGAAGAGCAGGGCCTGCTCGAAAAAATCGAAGACCATCAGCTCGCGGTCGGTCATTGTGAACGCTGCAAAACCATTATCGAGCCCTACCTGTCTGACCAGTGGTTCGTTAAAATGAAACCTCTGGCTGAAAAGGCTATTGAAGCTGTAAAGAACGGCACCCTGCGTTTCACTCCGAACCGCTGGGTCGGTGTTTACCTGCACTGGATGGAAAACATCCGTGACTGGTGCATCAGCCGCCAGCTCTGGTGGGGTCACAGAATTCCTGCCTATACCTGCGGTGCCTGCCGGCACGTAATGGTTGCTGCCGATATGCCTGATAAATGCGGCAAATGCGGTGCAACTCAGGGTATCACTCAGGATGAAGACGTTCTCGATACCTGGTTCTCTTCATGGCTCTGGCCCTTTTCGACGATGGGCTGGCCTGAAACCAGCGAAACTCTTCGCCGTTTCTACCCGACCGACACTCTGGTAACCGGTCCCGATATCATCTTTTTCTGGGTCGCGAGAATGGTCATGGCCGGCTATTATTTCCTCGGCGAATGTCCGTTCCATGATGTTTACTTTACCAGCATCGTCAGAGATATGAAGGGCCGCAAGATGAGCAAGTCACTTGGCAATTCGCCAGACCCGCTCGAAATCATCGCCAAATACGGCGCTGATGCCCTTCGCTATACGGTAATTTCCCTTGCTCCGGTCGGGCAGGATATCCGCTTTGCGGAAAACAAGGTCGAAATCGGGCGCAACTTTGCCAACAAGCTCTGGAACGCTTCACGTTTCGTGCTGATGAATCTAGAAGGTGCCAGCTGCACGATCGATGCCGCACTGCCGGCTTCTGAAAAGCTCGGACAGATCGACCGCTGGATCATCTCGCGCCTGAACTACACTGTTGAGCAGGTTCACAGCAATCTTGCCGAAGGCAACTTCAGGTTCAACGATGCTCTGAAATGCGTCTATGAATTTATCTGGAACGACTTCTGCGACTGGTATATCGAAATGAGCAAATCGGTGCTGTTCGGCAAAGACGCCGAGCGCAAGGCCGTGGTTCAGCAGGTTCTGCTCAGCTGCCTCGACGGGGCTCTGAGAATTCTGCACCCGTTCATGCCGTTCGTAACTGAAGAAATATGGCAGAAGCTGCCAGGGAGCAAAGGTTTCCTGATGCAGAGCCATTTCCCGGTCAGTGATACGGCCCGTATCGATTCACAGCTCGAACAGGAGATCTCTGAACTGATGGAAGCCATTCGCGTTATCAGAAATCTCAGAGCCTCAGCCAATGTTTCGCCAGCGAAAAAGGTAACGGTAAGAGTCGTCAGAAATGCCGCTCTCAGCCAGGCTTTCAATAACCATCAGGCAATGATCTGTTCGCTTGCCGGTGTCGAGAATTTTTCGATTGTCGACAGCAAGCCTGCCGGTCACCTCGTCGGTCTGATGGGCACCACCGAAGTCTGCCTCGATCTGGCTGGCGTCATCGACGTTCAGGCCGAGCTGAGCCGTGTTGAAAACGAGCTGGGCAAGGTCGAAAAGGAAATGGCAAAAATTTCTGTCAAGCTTGAGAATGCCGATTTTGTCAGCAAGGCTCCGGCCGAAGTCGTCGACAAGATTCGCGACAGCATCGAAGCTTACCAGCAGCAGATAGTCAAGCTGCAGCAGTATCAGAAAGATCTCAGGAGCATCTGAAGTGAAATTTAAAGCGACACCGGCAGAACAGCTCGAAATAGTGGCAACCGGCACCGCCGACATTGTTTCGAGAGAAGAGCTGCTGAAAAAGTTCGAAAAATCATACGAAACCGGCAAACCTCTGATAATCAAGCTGGGGGCAGATCCTTCCGCGCCCGACATTCATCTCGGCCATACGGTAGTTCTGCAGAAAATGCGCCAGTTTCAGGCGCTCGGCCATGAAGTCGTTTTTCTTATCGGCGATTTCACCGCCAGAATCGGTGACCCGACCGGCAAAAAAAAGACCCGCCCGGCCCTCACTGAAGACGAAGTCAGGGCCAACGCCGAAACCTATAAGCAGCAGATTGGCAAAATTCTCGATATCGAAAAAGCGAGAGTTGTTTTCAATTCTGAGTGGCTGGCAAACATGACCTTTGCCGATGTACTCAAGCTTTCGTCGCAATACACTGTGGCCAGAATGCTTGAACGTGATGATTTCGCCAAACGTTTCAAGAACCAGGTGCCGATCAGCGTTGTTGAATTCATGTACCCGCTGATGCAGGGTTATGATTCTGTCGCTCTGCATGCCGACGTCGAGCTTGGCGGTCTTGACCAGACATTCAATCTGCTGGTTGGCCGTGAATTGCAGCGTTCCTACGGCCAGGCGCCGCAGGTAACTCTTACCATGCCGATTCTTGAAGGTCTCGACGGTCAGGAAAAGATGTCGAAGAGCCTGGGTAACTATGTCGGAATCAATGAAGCTCCCGGCCAGATCTATGGCAAGCTGCTTTCGATTCCAGACGAGCTGATGATAAAATATTACGAATTGCTGACCGATCTGGCAATCGCTGACCTCAAAGCGGTTCGCGAACAGATTGTCTCTGAACCCAAGGCAGTCAAGATGCGCCTGGCACGCCAGATCACCGCTCAGTATCACGGGGCCGAAGCCGCCGCCGCCGCCGAAGCCGAGTTTGAAAAAATGTTCGGCAAGTCTGGTGACGGGCTGCCTGATAATATCGAAGAAGTTTCAATTGCCGCCCCGGCTGATGGTTTGCCGCTGATGAAGATTCTCACGGTTACCGGTATGGCAGAAAGCGGCGGCGAAGCCCGCCGTCTGCTGCAGCAGGGTGGGGTTAAGATCGACCAGGTTAAAGAAACCGATGGTCAGAAAATGTTCAAGCCGGGTGCAGAATTTATAGCGCAGGCCGGCAAGCGAAAATTCCTGAAAATCAGTGTGAAGCCCGAGTAAACGGGCATAATTATAAGGAGACAATATGTCACAGATTCAGCTTAAGCTTCCAGATGGAAAAATTATTGAGCTGGAGTCAGGAGCCACGATTTTTGACGCCGCAGCCAAAATTGGTCCTGGCCTGGCGAAAGCCGCCCTGGCCGGAAAAATAAATGGAAATCTCCTTGATCTGCGCACGCCATTGACCGAGTCAGCCGACTTCGAGATCGTTACCGCCAAATCACCAGAAGCCACAGAAGTGTGCCGTCACTCGATGGCTCACATCATGGCAGAGGCTGTATTGAAGCTGTTTCCCGAAGCTCAGTTCGGGATCGGGCCGGCTATTGAAAACGGCTTTTACTACGACTTTCTGCTGCCACGCGCACTTACTACCGAAGATCTCGCCAGCGTCGAAAAAGAAATGGAAGAGATCATCAAGGCGAAGTCGCCATTTGTTCGCAAGGTTGTGAGCCGCGAAGAAGCTCTCGACATGTTCAAAAAAATGAACCAGACCTTCAAGCTGGAACTCATTGAAGAGCTTGGTGACCAGACGATTTCGGTGTTTTCGCAGGGTAAGTTCGTCGATCTCTGCCGTGGCCCGCACGTTCAGGATTCAGGCGCGATAAAGAATTTCAAGCTGCTCAGCGTTGCCGGTGCCTACTGGCGCGGTGATGAAAAGCGGCCGATGCTGCAGCGCATTTATGGCACCGCCTTCATGACCAAAGAAGAACTCAAAGAGTATCTCGATCGTCTTGAAGAAGCCAAAAAGCGCGATCACCGCAAGCTTGGCAAAGAGCTCGATCTTTTCACCACCCACGAAGAAGTTGGCCCGGGTCTTGTGTTCTGGCACCCCAAAGGTGCAAGAATCAGGCATGAAATCGAAAGCTTCTGGAAAGATCAGCATTACCGCAACGGCTACGAATTGATGTACACGCCGCACATCGGCCAGAGCTGGCTCTGGGAAACCAGCGGGCATCTGCAGAACTACAAGGATGCCATGTATAACCCGATGGAAATCGATGGCAAGGATTACTACATCAAGCCGATGAACTGCCCGTTCCACATTATGACCTATAAATCGCAGGTGCGTTCGTATCGCGATCTGCCGCTGCGCTGGGCCGAACTCGGCACAGTTTACCGCTATGAGAAGAGCGGCGTTCTGCATGGCCTGCTGCGTGTCAGAGGCTTCACTCAGGATGACGCGCACATTTTCTGCACCCCTGAGCAGATCCAGGATGAGATTCGTGAGATTCTTCGCTTCAGTCTGAGACTGTGGCGGGCATTTGGTTTCAAGGATATCAAGGCGTATCTGGCAACCAGGCCCGAAAAAGCCGTTGGCCACGAAGACGCCCGCTGGGAACAGGCTACCGAGTCTCTGCGTCAGGCCATTGTTGCCGAAAACCTTGACTGGGAAGTCGATGAGGGCGGCGGAGCTTTTTACGGCCCGAAGATCGACCTTAAAATCAGAGATGCAATCGGCCGTGAATGGCAGATGACCACCGTTCAGTTTGACTGGAACCTGCCGGAACGCTTTGATATGACCTATATAGGCCCCGATGGCAATCGCCACCGCCCATATATGGTTCATCGCGCTCTGCTGGGCTCGATTGAACGTTTCTTTGGCGTTCTGGTTGAACACTACAGCGGCGCCATGCCGTTGTGGCTGGCTCCGGTTCAAGCTGTGGTCATCCCGGTTAATGATCAGCAGTCTGAATACGCAAAGAAGGTTGTGGCTGCTCTGAAGCAGAATCTTGTCAGGTGTGAACTCGATGACAGTAATGATAAAATGGGCTATCGCATTCGCCAGGCCCAGCTGCAGAAGATTCCGTTCATGATCATTCTTGGCGAACAGGAAGCCAGTGCCGGCACGATTACCGTGCGTCTGCGCAATGGTGAAAATCTTACCGGTATTCAACTCTCTGATTTCATCAAGGAGCAGGAATGGAAAAAGGAATCAATCTGACGCTTCGTGATGTGGGTGATCTGATTTTCAGAATAACCCAGCGTTACCTTTTCAGGAAAAACGAAGACGTCGGCATGGATGTGACGCTGCAGACCGGGTCTATTCAGGAAACCATGATTCTGAGGCTTCCGGACGAGACCCGGCTGCTCGTCAAAATTTTTCCGCACAAGAATTTTTCGCACGAACTGGTTTATCGTATAGAGGTTTACAAAACGCGCGAGGGCGACATGCGTGGCAACAAGATCGCTTTTCTTGAAGCCTCTCAGCATGATTCGGCGGTTGATGAAATTCATCGTTTCGTTCAGAGTTTTCTCTCGCAGCTTGGGTTTTAATTCTTTTTTACAGGGAGGCAGAAATGCAGGCAGTTGTTGATTCTTGCAATGGTGATTATTTCCGCTGTTTACTCGAAAATGGTGACGTGATCAATGTTCACAAAACCTGTTTTTCGACTTCGATCGAGATTGGCGACGTTGTTACCGTTTCATTTCAGCGTGATGAAGCTGCCAGTAAAAAACAGAAGGAGCTCATGAAGTAACTTCGCCGCCAGCAGACATTCTGGAGGTATTTTGAGACGGAATTTTTTCATATTTCTGGCTTTCTGCCTGTTTTTTGCGCTTGTTGTTTCAGCATCGGGCGCAGAGGACGGGGCAATTCTTCTAAAAAAATCACAGCTTCTGGTTCAGAAGGGTGTGCGCGCTGAAGAGCGCGGTGAATTTGAAGATGCGGCGCTTCTTTACGAAGAGGCGCTTGATGTTTACCCGAAGAATATGATGCCGCTGCTGCGACTCGGTAAGCTGCTTGCCAGGATCGGTATGTATGAAAAGGCTGCTGAAAGACTGCAGGCTATTCCGCTCGATCAGTTGCCCAAAGCCGGCCGCTCCGAGATTCATTCTCTTTTTGGGCAGATTGCGATCGCCAGAGGCTCACTTGAAGAGGCAGGCGCCGCTTATCGCAAGGCGATTGAAGCCAATAAAGAGAATGTCATTGCTCTGGTGCGAAAAATCATTGTCGAACGCCTGCTGGGTTTTTCGACCAGTCAGGAAAACCTTGATTATTTCATGGGCTACGACACTTTCAAGGGCCTGCCATACAATGATCTGCAGCTGGCTTTTTATCTCGACATGGAGATGTGGAACTTTGCCCGGGCATACAATACCTGTGAGGTGATGGGGCAGCAGATGTCTGCCATTGCGTCGGCAGAGGGCGGCGATTCATTTGTGGGCAGATTTGTCAACAGTGCTCCTGTTGCATTTGTCCTGGCTCTTCCTTTATGTGTTCAGGGCTTGATCGGGGCTATTTACTATTTTGTGCTGTTTGGTGCCCTGGTATTTCTTGCCACAGTTTTATCTGCACCGACTGCCATCTGGCATAATTTTTTCTATGTTTTTGCAGCTTCTGCGTTTCTTCTGGCGGCTCAGCATCTGGGCTACCGCGATATGATAGTTGCCACGATGCAGAGCGATTTTTCAGCATTTGACAGCGTCTGGATCATTCCAAAGCTTCTGATTGCCGGGCATTTTGTTGCTTTGGCTCTGTTTGCCGTTTTTCCGGCTTTTCGTATTTTGCCGCCCGAGCAGCGGCCTTTGCGTTATGAGCTTTTCGGGATCTGGTTTTTCTGCTGGTTTTTCATGATTTTTGTGCTTGTTTTTCAGAGTCGCCTTGGTTTTGCCACACGTGCCGTATATATGGGGGCAAGCGGGGTTATGGCGCTGTTAACCATGCTGATTATGCCCCTGGGCCGTTTTGTCATCTTCAATGTTGCCAGCGTTGCGGGTTTCTCGGGCGTGGTGTCAGTCGATCGCAAGAACATTCAGAAAGATGGCAGCATCAGTTTTACCGATGCCAAAATTCTTGAATCGCAGGCAATCAAGGGTCTTGAGAAAGACGCTTTTGAGGAGGTTGTACTGACCGGTCGCAAGGTTCTTGGCAGTCTCGATCGCAAAACTTTTGTCGTTCTCTGGCGTTCGATGATTCTGGCGATGATCTGTCGTGAAGATTATGTCGAGGCGCATCGCAACATAAATGAGTACATTGAAACCTTCAAGGGAACGAGTCAGCTTGAATCAGGGCAGCTGCTCGACGCTTATCTGCGTTGTCGCAAGGGCGACTTTGCGACTGCGGTCGTTATTATCCGCGGATTTTCAGAAAAGCGCGCCAAAATGTTTTCGAACGATGAAACCGCTCTGTGTCTGCTGATTCTTGGCTGCTGCGGGATGGCCTTCAAGGAATACGTTCAGGCTCATATCGACCTTGGTAAAGCAATCAATTGCGCTAAACTGCCGTTTCTCAAGGCAGAAATTCTTACCGAGCTCGCTGAGCTCGATTTTATGATGAATGCAAAAGAAGCGCTGGCGAAATGGAAGGCCCGGGTTGGCGAGCTCAATGGTGGTGAAAAGACCACTTCTCTGAAGAAGGTTATTCTGTCGATCGTTGCTTTTTCTGAAGGCGCCAGAGAAGACGCAATGAAGCTTGCCGCCGAAGCCTGTAAAAGCAGAGCGAGAAATGGGCGGGCCTGCGCCTGGTATGGTCATCTGCTCTGTCTTGAAGGTCGCCACAGCGAAGCAGAAGAGCTTCTCAGCAACATGACCCCTGAGAGTTTCGATGCCACGAGGTTGATGAACGAAACCACCGGCACCGGCTCTTGAATAAATTGCTGTTCCATGTAACAATGGTAGAGCAATTTGTGGTTACGGGGTAAAAATGGCTGAAGAAACGCAGGAAGCCAAAAGCTTAAAAAACCGTCTGCCGGATATTCTCGGAATTCTTGGCAGCGTGGTGGTCCTGCTGCTTGCGGTTCTCGTGTTTACCAACAAGGTTCCGCGCATCTACCAGTGGTTTTTTTCCTATTTTTACGTTTTTGCGATTGCTGGCGTTCTCGGCGTTCTCGGCGAAAAAATCGCGATAAAGCTTTTGTCGTTTGCCCTTCCGGTATTGCTGGCAGCTGCAACCATCGCGCTCAAATTCAAACCACAGAAGTTTCCGATCGAAGAATGGTGGGAAGTCTACTCGATTCTGGTGCTCTTTACTGCCGGGTTTCTCATTTATCTGTTTTTTCGCTCTGAGCAGATCAAAGCTGTCGGAGCTGAGGGCGGTGGCCAGGTTGAAGGCGGTGGCCCGCTTAAAACCCGTGTAGACCCGGCAGCGGCCGCAAAATATCGTGAAAAGGCCAAAAAGAAGGGCAAAGACCAGGACGACAAACTCGACAGCGCTCTGAAGAGCGATAAAGAGCCAGAAGCAGCCCCGGCAGAAGGTGGCGGTCCTGCGGCTGAGGGCGCTGAGGCCGCTGAAAAAAAAGCCGAAGAACCCCCGGCCAAGGTTGAGACTGCTGAAGAACGAATGGAACGCGAAATGCGCGAAATCCGTGATGAATTCAGCAAGCGTTCGATGAAGCTCACCACAACGCTTATGCGCATCAAGAATCTTACCAAGAGTCTCGATCGCGACCAGATTTTCAATAATATCGTCGAGATCATTTCGAAGGGTCTCGATTCGCAGAAAGTTCAGCTGCTGCTGAACGATGAAAAAGAAGGCAAATTCAGAATCGTTAAAGCGATTGGCATGAAGCCGAAGGAATGGAAGGAAATCGAGATTCCGCACGAAGAAAACAGCATGATCACCTACCTTCTGCGGCAGCGCATGAATGAAGTTACCGGCGGCGCCGGTGCTCTCGGGGTAAAAGAGTGCGAAATGGACCCCAAAATGAAAGGGCTGATCGGGCAGGGGGCTCTTAAGACCCTGATGGCTGCTCCGATTTACGCTGAAGGCAAACTGTTCGCAATTATCAATGTCGAGCAGATGAACAACCCCGATTATACACGCGATGACCAGAATCTGCTGGCAACCTGCGGTGATATTGCCGGCCTGGTTATGAAAAATGCCAAGTTGTATTCTGCCACCATGGATGATCTGGTTTCTGCACAGAAGCTCAGCGAAGATCAGCTGAAAAAGAATGAAGAGCTCAAGGGAAGCCTTGCCCGTATCGTGTCGCCGAGTGTTGCCGAAATGATCATGTCAGATCCTTCAGGTCTCAAGCTTGGGGGCAGCAAGTGCGAAGTCTCCATGTTTTTCTCCGATATCCGCGGCTTCACCAAGATGTCGGAAAACATGGACCCCACAGACATCGTAGAACAGCTCAACGTTTATTTTACCAGAATGACCGACATTCTCATGGAACTCGAAGGTACACTCGATAAATACGTCGGTGACGAACTCATGGCGCTTTTTGGAGCGCCGGTTGCCAGAGATGACGATCCGATCAGAGCGGTTCTTTGCGGGGTAAGAATGCTTGACGCCCTGCGCGAGCTGCAGGAACGCTGGCGAAAAGAAGGTAAACCGGTTATCGAAATCGGCGTGGGAGTCAATACCGGCATCGTTACAGCGGGGTACATGGGCAGTGAAAAACAGCTGTCGTATACGGTTATTGGTGACAACGTCAACCTGGCAGCCCGTGTAATGTCGGTTGCCAAAGGCATGGAACTTTTCATCACAAGATCGACCTATGAAAAGGTGGTTGATTATTTTGAAGTCGAGCAGCGTGAATCGATCATGGTTAAGGGCAAGTCGATGCCGATCGAAATCTTTCACGTTAAACGCGCCAAGCCTGAGGTTAATTTCAGTGAGCTTCTTGGCAAGAGCATCAGTCATATTGCGACTTCGGTTGGCGGTGCAGAACCGAAGGCCGCGCCCGAGCCTCCGCCGATGCGGATTCCTCCCGGCATGAAGGAAGAAGACATGAAGCAGAATATCAAGATCGAGGGTAAAAAAGTTATTGAATGCCAGAATTGTGGCAGTGAAAATAACATGCAGGAAAAATTCTGTACAAAATGCGGGATGCCGATTTTTTAGTATTGCCCACAAAACTCATTGGTGATACTATGGCATGAGTTTGGTCAGATAGTCAGGGAGAAGGCATGAAAAGTCATTATTTAATTTATTTACTGGTTTTTTTATGCTTGATGGCCGGCACAAGAGCTGACGCATTGTCGAAAGAGGCTCAGGGCGCCATTGAGGAGATGAGAGGCAGACTCGCTCAGCAGACGATTACTGCTCCGGCAGTCGAAAATACTTCGTATGTTCCGGGTCGTGACCTGGCACTGGCACTGGGCAGGCTCAGACAGAAGATTTATGGCGTCGATCAGCCAGAGACTGAAATGGCTGCTGTCAAAGTCGAAGAAAAGCTGTTCTCCGGCGATTATGTTGCCGGTAAAGCTCTCGCTGCAGCTCTGGTCAAAATTCGCGAGTCGCAGGGGCGTACAGAGTCTCTGAGTATCGCCATGGCAGATATCGATAGAGCGCAGCCTTCTGAAAGCACTGTAAAAGAAGAGCCGGTTCCGGCAGCACCGCCGGCGGTTACTCCTCAGGCTGCACCGGTTGAAGAAAAGCCCGTGATTGAACAGGCTCAGCCAAAGACAGAAGAAAAGAAACTCAAAAAAGCCGGCAAGCGGTCTTTCGGCAAAAAGTTTAAAAAACAGAAAAAACAGAAAAAATCGCAACCCGTGCAGAGTGAGGTCGTAAAAAAGGCAATACCGGCACCGGCACAGGCTGACAAAACCGTGGCGGTAAAAAATGACTCTGAAAAGCCGGCTGAATCCAAAGAAAAAAGTGTCAGCGCCAAAAACGATGACAAGGCTTTTAACGATTCAATCAAAAAATACGATTTCAAGATGCCCGAAAACTACCGCATTATCGTGCGCTGAGATTGCCTGCGTCTTATCGGGCACGGAAGGCCAATGAGTGCTGAAGAGAAATTCCGGTAACATTCCAGCCTTTGCCTGGCCGTGTTTTCTGGTTCTGGCAATTATTGCGATTCTTCTTTTGAGCGCCCCCGAGCCGGTCAAAGAGGTAGAAGCACCGCTGCCGCCGCAGCTTTATTCTTCTGCTTATCAGTTGATTGGCACTGGTAACCGTCTTGGCACCTATTTTCCTGTCGGGAATATTCTGGCGGACTGGTTTAATAGTCATTTTGATGCGGAAGGCGGCATTTTCAAGGCCGTCGAAACCAACGGTTCGATTGACAATGTCAGGCTTCTGCGCGAAGGCCGGATTATGCTCGGCATGGTCGAAAGCCGCATTGCCCGCGAAACCTGGGCTGCCGATGCCAGTTCTTCTATTCGCCTCGTCTGGCCCCTCTGGGAAGACGTTATCCACCTGGTAAAAACTCCGACAAGTTTTGAGCCTTCCCGTGAATTTCCCGGGCGACTGCGGGGATTTCTCGGCCAGAAAAATTCATCGACCTTTCGTACTTCAAGAGAGATTCTCTCAGCACTTGGTTCCGGAGATGAAATCAGCGGCCTCGATCTTCCCCCCGACGCAGTTTTGAATGCTGTCTCGACCGGTCAGGTTGGCTTTGCCACTATTCAGGCCGGTATGCCAAACCGCACAGTTTCTGACGCCCTGATTTTTCATGACTGTACTCTTGTCAGCCTCAATCAGCAGCAGCTGCAGAAAATACTGCAGAAGGTCGCAACTGCGCGCGTTCACTCGATTCCGGCCGGCTTCTACGGCGATTCGCAGCCCTCGATTCAGACGATCGGATTGCCCAACGTTCTGGTAACTACCGATAAAACCCCCGCTGCAACTGTTGAGCTGATAACCGATCTTCTGGTAAAGGCTTCGACTCATCTGAAGATGAAGCACCAGGCGACCGCCGCCATTCCATCTGATCCGGTCAAGGCAAAAGCCATTCTTGAAGAAATCGGCGTGCCGATCCATCAGGGAAGCATCGACTGGCTGAACCGGCACACAATCACACAGACAGAGGAGGGTGCCTCCGATGCTGACTGACCGAAGACTTTTCAGCTCCCGGCGTGGGGTGGTTCTTTTCGTTGTGCTGGGCGGTGTTTTTGTTCTGACAATTCTGGTCATGGCTTATAATCACCTGGTTCAGGGTAAATTCAACGAAAGCCGCGAGATTCTCAAGCATCTGCGGGCGATGAAGTGTGCGCAGGCTGCGTCCAGAATGCTGATCTGCAAGTTGAAAGAAGACCTGAATGCTGCCAATGCCAAAGATGCAGCTTCGCCCGGATATGCTTTGCGCAACAAGATTTTTGTGCACAATGACCCGGAAACGCTTGCCGCCGAGTTCAAAAAGGTCTGGCTGGCTAATGCCGACATCGAGGGCTTTGTGAAAAAGTTGTTCGGCGAAGAGCCTACCAAAGATGTTTCGGTGAACTATGATGTGAAATTTTCAGATATCAGGCTTCTGAGCGATTATAAAACCGATAAAGAGCTGTTTTTCGACTGCGAAAAAGGTGGTCGTATGACTCTGACCGTCGAAGTCTTCATCGGTAATACCCGCGAAGAATGGCACGAAACCAGACCTTTCCGGGTGGTAATTCCATTCCCGATGCCTTTGACCAAGTATACACTCTATCTGCGTGAGGCCACTGACGAAAATGATCCGGTCAAATTCAATACGGTAGCGATCGATTCGCCTGCTACCGGTGACATTGCACCGGGTTCGAACAAGCCGATCGTCATCGACAACGGGTTGCCCGGCGATCATTTCAACAAGCAGGCCGAAATCTGGAAAAAACGCGGCTGGATTTATCTTGGCGGTGGCAATCTGCTGCTGAACCGCGCGGCCGGGCATCGCAAGTTCGGGCAGCGTTATCATTCGTATTTTCCGACTGCCGAAAACCCGATCACGCTGCTGCTGAATTTTTCCGACTTCAACGGCTGGCCGGTAAACGGTCATCAGATGGTGTTTCGCATTGCCCGCTGGGGCTTTTCAAATGCCGTCACCGATGGCCCGTCTTCAGATATGTGGAAGAAAATTCTGGATTTTCAATTTCGTGACCACAAACCCGACAAGGAAAAGAAGTGGTGGAACAGCTCTTTTCTGCATCTGTTCGGCGAAGCCGGAAACAGCGAAACCGATCGCCGCATAAGTATAACCAGAGTGACTGGCCGGGTTTACGATCGTTTTCTTGAACTCAGTTATCTTATTCCCGGTACCGGAGCCGAACCGCCGGTTGGTGCGGTTGTCGGGCTGCCGCAGAAAGATTATGACAAATACTCTGGCAAAAAGCGCAACCTGATACCAGGCAAGCTTAAAGACATCGATAAAACCTTTCTGAAAGACGTTTTTGTCGATAAGAACCTGATTTATCTGCCCGCGCCTCCTGATGCGGCTCTTGGTGTGCCTGATCTGACCGAGATGGAAGATTTCTTCATTAAACTGCCTTATTCGGCTCTCGGCAATCTGATCTCTTATGAAAAGATCATGAGTAAAGCCGACTTCTGCTCTTATGACGAAAGCTACAGTCTTATTGCCCAGTATTCAAAGAATACTCAGAGCATCAATATCCCTCCTGATGCTTCAGTTCTGCCGATCAACGACATGAATTTCGCTCTGCCGGTCCTCGGAACCGATCAGAGCAAACTGCAGATCAATACGATTCCAGACAGCAAAGATCCGGCTCTGGGTCTTACCCCGAGAGTCTGCTACGAAATCGATGCGGCAAAGAATCAGGATGTTTTCGCGGTATTGAAATCAGCGTTCTGTTCAGCCCAGAACAGTGACTTCAATCTGGCGAACGCTGTCGTCAGGGTCAAGACTAATGGAAAAGGCCTGAAAATGGGCGATAACCTCGGCGCTACTTCGGGTGGCGCCATTATCGTCGACGGCCCGGTTGAAGTCGGTACATTCAGAAGTGCCGACAACCCCGAAAATTCGCAGCTGATGATTCTTGCCGAAAAGGGAGCGATTACCGTTCGCAACAGCGGTCAGCATCCGACACTTGCCTATCTCGTTGCCCTCGATAAATCAGGCGGCGAAGTCAAACCAGCCAGCCAGCAGGCGCCGTTGCAGCTTTTCGGTGGCATTGCCGCTCACACGCTCGACCCAGACAACTTTGCCGGTGGTGGCGGCATCATGTATAACCAGAGCTTTGACCCGACGGTTAATCCGGTCGAAAATTTTGTCGGTGTGGTCATTGGCCCGTCAGGAGGCGAAATATGAGCAGAAAAGGCGTTTCATTGCTCGAAATTCTTTTCGCCAGCGGCATCATGGTGGCGGCGATGGTTCCTTTGTGGGGGTTGATGGGTTCTTCGCACAAGCAGGTAACGCTGTCTGCAGATGAAATAAGGGCCAGTCAGATTGCCGCAGAAATTCTCGAACAGATTGAAAATTCCGGCTGGCAGCCTGAAGCTGGCGAGATCAGCTTTGCTCCGGTCAGCGAGGGCAAGATCAGCCTGGGAACCACGAGCAAAATTGATGTGCAGGTTGGCAGTTTCCCTGCTTATATGGAAATCGAGGCCAGGCTGAAAATCGACAAGCATCCTGCCACCGGGCCCGAGTATGGCAAAATTGTCAGACTGATTCTCAACTACAAGTCGAAGGAAAAGGTCGGAACGCCGCAGAAAGACTACGAACTTTCGACATTTATAGGAAGACGCAAATGAACAGGCGTGCTTTTACTTTTACGGAGCTGCTGATCAGCGTCGGCATCTTTACCATGATTGCCGGCGGGGTTATCATTGCCATGTCGCGGGGCGCGTCGAATGTGGCCCGTGGCAGCTTCAACGCTCTGGCTGCCAATCAGGCCTCCTGGATCATAACCATCATGCGCAACGACATCGCCAGATCAGATGCGGAGAAAATTATTTTCAAGCCTGAATCGGGCAATACCTGGAATGGCAAAACCGAATTCAAGGTCGGAATGCCGGGTAACCAGCACGTCTCTTATGCGGTCGAAAACCGTGGTGGCGGCAAAGCCTTTTCTAGAACAGAATCTGATGGCCGCAAGCAGTTTCTTGCTTCTGAATATCTGGCCGAAATGACGGTTAAGAAGGTTCCTGACGGTTTCGACATTTCGATGCTGCTGCGTGACCCGGCAAAACAGGCAAACGACTTCATCTGGACCGGAAGAATTTACCCACCGGTGCCGGCCGGGGCCGATCAATTCTGGAAACCTCTTCCCGGAGGAAAGAAATGAGACCTGACCGCAAACAACAATTCAGCTGCCGGGCCTGCCTGCACATTTCATTGCTGGTTGTGGCGCTGCTGCTTGTCGGCCTGACGGGCTGTCGGTCAAATTACAGCTATGCCACATTCAGAGCTCAAGCCGAGGCTGCTCTCAGCGGTAACAAGCTCAAAAAGGCCAAGGAACTCTACTCGGTAATCTATCAGCAGGAAAATAAAGCTGAAACAGCGTTGCCTGAGCGCACTACCTGGGCTTTTTACCGGCTGGGTGTAATTGCCGAGGTAATGGGTGAAGTGCAGCTTGCCAAGGGTTATTACTGGGGCGACAAAATTGACGAGGGTTTCTATCAGGTGAACCCAGCGGTTGAATGGCTGGCAGAAGCTGGCTGGCAGCATCTCGATGAGGGCAATCCACCCAGAAGTCTCGATGAAATAATTGCACTCGAAAAATCCGGGCAGAAAAAAACGACTCAGATTGCCGAGAAGAAGAAGCGCGAAGTAGTTATTCCGGCAGACCGGGCAATGCCGGTTCAGGCCCCGGTGACGGGCGACAAGCCATATTCACGAACTTTTCAGCGTTCGCTGACTCCGCCACGCCCCGGAGCACCCGAGCCTTTCAGGGTTTTTTACTGACCTTTTTCTGGCTTTCGGCTTCGTGTTTGAAGCCAATCGGGGCGTTCATTTTTTCAGGTGACTGCAGAAAGTTATCGAGGCGCCCGAGCAGGTTCTTCTGGGCGATTTCAAACAGATAGTCGCAGAACTCGTTGATACCTTCATTGCTGTTGACGAATTCGCGGTCGTCATCGATGTTGAAAATGATTTTCGAGCCGGTTTTGCGGAAAATCAGCAGGAAGGTAAAGAATTTTTCCTGCAGATCGTCATCGTTAACATTGATGGCAAAGCCGATAGCAGCGGTGCCGTTTTCACCAAATTCTGTATCCAGGGCATCGCCCTGCAGTGACTGGCTGTTATAGACAAACCCCGAACTGGGTGTAAACATGAACAGTTTCGGATCAGGGCAGTTGAGATATTCGATGATGGCGGTGCGGATTTCCTGGACGAACTCGCGGCATTCCTTCTGATATTGGCTACATTCGGCAACCCCACGGTCATAGGCTTCGCAAAGCTGTTTGTATCTGTTTTTTCTTGGCATGATTTTTCTCCGGGCGGGTTTAAACTAGCGATTCAATCTCTGCCGCAAGCATTGCATACTGCAGCAGATATTCTTCTTTTTTTACTTCTTCAGCCGTTTCTATCAGCAGCGAAAGCTCTTTCATCTTCGCTTCGATCGCAAGCCGGCGCTGAGTTTTTTCCGGCGAGGGCGATACGGTGATGGTGGGTCGGCTGCAGGCAAATGCACCTGCTGCTGGGGTTTCCTGGCTGGTCAGACTATTGATGCTGGTTAGAGAAGCTGTTGATGAGTTGGGGGCTTCGGGCTGGCTGGCCTGAAGCAAAGGTGCGAAGTTATTTCTAACCAGTGCTACGCCTGGCATTGCGGCTGACTCTGCGGCCTGCGGGGTCGGCGGAAAAGCCCGGCCCAGAACTGCTGCCGCTGTTTCCTGGACGGTCTGGCCGGCAGCCTTTGCTGCTGCTTCAAGCCTGAGAAAGGTATCTTCCGGAAGAACCACTTCAACTTGTCTGGTTTGCATAAGAATAATCTACCAGAACCTTGATAAAAATAGAACCAGATTTATCCTTTGTCTGCTAAAATGCAAAGAGAACAGGGTTGGTGATAAACGTCTGGAGATGTAATGGAACCGAAGCCTCAGAAAGAATGCTTTGCTTCACCTGAGCTGGCTGCAGCGGCTTTGAAAAGTCAGTATTTCAGGATAGCCATGTTATTATTCTTTCTCCAGTATCTTACCATTTTAAACTTTGTTGCCGGTGCCTGCTTCTTGATTCTCAGGCAGACCGGGTATACCGGCACTGGCTTTTGGCAGCCTTTCCTCTGTGGTCTTGCAATGGCAATCTGGCTGGCTTTTGCCGCAGCCCGCCGGCAGACCTCTGAACAGCGTGGCTGGCTGGCCGCCATCGATGCTCATAATGATTCGGGTGGCCTGTTGATGGCAACAGAAGAAACAGGTGACTCTGGCTGGCATGACCGTTTGCCAGAGCAGGTCAAAATACCTCTTCTGAAGCCTGTTGCAGGTGGCAGATATCTATCTGTCGGCGTTTCTCTGCTTTTTCTTCTGCTGTCGCTGACGATTCCGGTTATCGGGCATGACAAACGCAATGATCCGCGTATTGAACTGCAGGAACTCGAACGTGCCGCTGCGGAGCAGATAGAGATTCTCGCTGAAGAGGGTGGGATTTCTCCTGAAGAAGCCAGACAGCTCTCTCAAAGCCTTGAGCGCATCAGTCTCGATTCGCAGCGTCATGATCCGGCCGCGACTTTCGAGGCACTCGATCAGCTTCAGGAAAAGCTGAAAAAGCAGGCGGGCGCCAGTGTTGTGCAAACCCTTTCAGAACAGAACAGTCTCGACGAACTTGCCGAACTGGCTGAAAAAATGAGCAAAGCCGCCGGCCAGAACGACAGTCAGATTACAGAACTTGCCAGAGCAGCCAGCAAAAGTCTTGAAGAGGCTGCGGGCGGCGCCGGTGTCGGTTCTGGCTCTGAAAAGCTGCAGAGGGCTCTTGAAAAGGCCACCGCCGGGGGGGCTGAATCGGCAGAAGCAGCCAGGGAAGCAGCTGAGGCCTTGAAAGAATACATCGACGCACAGCAGGCGAAAGCGGCGGCGGCAGCTCAAAGACTTGCCAATGCCCGCCTGATCGATCGCAAAACCTTTGAAGCTCTGAAAAAGGCCGGAAAAATAAGGCCCGCAACTGAAGCCGATCTGCAGCCTGATTCGCAAAGCGAGCTGATGATGTGTGAAGGTGAGGGCAGCGGCGAAAATGGTGGCGAAAACGGCAGCGGTGCCGATGGATCACAGAATGGCGGCCAGACCGGTTCTGGCAGCGAAAATGGCAGTGGCGCTTCCGGCCAGGCAGGTCGTGGCGGCGGTCATGCACCGCTCAATTTTAACCGCAAAAGTTCAGAACACAATGTTGAATTTAAAAACCAGGTTTTGCCTGCTCCGAATGAACAGGCGCTCGAAAAGTCGGTTGCGATCGGCATGAGCTTGTCGGCTCCGCAGACCTTCAGCGGGTCTGACAATTCGGCTTCTCAGGCCGGCAGCACCTGGCAGAAAACCTCTGAAGGCAGCGCCGAATCTGGTATAATTCTGCCAAAGCATCGCAGCGCGGTAAAAAAATATTTTGATCATGAACAGTAATAATTCAGGAGATAAACTATGACCGAGGCAAACAAACTGCTGTCGCAGCCAGAACTGGCGAAGGCGTCAGCATTGGCTCAGAAAGCGCTCGCTGAACTTGACCGCGTTCTGATCGGTCGCCCGGCTCTGCACCGCCTGGTGATGGTTGGCATTCTCAGTCGCGGCCATATTCTGCTCGAAGGTTTGCCTGGGGTTGGCAAAACCGCTCTGATCAAATGTCTTGGGCAGTTGCTCAGCCTGCAGTTCAGCCGGGTTCAGTTCACTCCTGACCTTATGCCTGGCGATATTCTCGGTGCTCATATTCTGCAGCAGAACAATGCCGGCCAGCGCGAAATGGTATTTCAGCCCGGCCCGATTTTCACCAACATTCTCCTTGCCGACGAAATCAACCGCGCTTCGCCAAAAACGCAATCGGCACTTCTCGAAGCGATGCAGGAAAAATCGGTGACGCTTCTGGGTACGACCCGCCGGCTGCCACTGCCGTTCTTTGTTCTGGCATCACAGAACCCTATCGAACTTGAAGGCACCTATCCGTTGCCTGAGGCCCAGCTCGACCGCTTTCTCTTCAAACTTGAAGTTTCTGCCGCCTCAACCGAGACGTTGCGCGAAATAATCTCTTCTCGACGGCATGGCGAACCGCCTGCTCCTGATTTTTCACTGGCCGCCGCCGAACTTTCCGAACTTTTCCGGGTGATGGATGCAATCTATCTGCCCGGGCCGGTTGCCGATTATATTGCCCGGCTGGTGCATGCCACCGACCCGTCGTCACTTACAGCCACAGCTCAGATTAAAGAATTCGTACAGTATGGCGCGTCGCCCCGTGCGGCAATTGCCGTTGCTGAATCGGCCCGCGGCGTGGCTCTGCTTGCCGGCCGGCCTTCGGTCGGTTTCGAAGATGTCAGAGAGGTTTTCATTCCGGCCCTGAATCACAGGGTGCTGCTTAATTACAAAGCCAGATTCGAAGGGCAGACCAGCGCCATGATTCTTTCCGGGCTGCTGAACTCTGTTAAAGAAACCGACCTCGATTTTTCTGGCGGCGTCGCCATGTCGGCGGGGAAAAAGTAATGCGGCAGCGAAGAATTCTGGTGCCTGTTTTTTGTCTGCTGGCGATTCTTCTGCTGGCAGCGCCATCGACGATCATGGCAGCTCAGAAAGTTGATTACGACGGCCTTAGATTCACCATGCTGCCTGATTTTGACGTGCGCAGTTTTTTTGGTTACAAATTTGTCAGGGTTATGATCAGCAATCGCTCTGGCCGAGAGCGCCGGATCAGGCTGTCTTTGAACGCAGACTATTCGCGTGATATCGAGCAGATTTCCAAAACGCTGGTAGTTCAGCCTTCTGAAAGCCGCGAAGAGGCTTTGCTGTTTCCGCTTGGTGATTTTTCATGTGTCGGGCTGGTGATAGAGGTCGATGGGCGCGAACTCGAAGAAAAAATGCTGCAGTATCTGCGCAGTTATAAAAATTATTATGCGAAAAAGCAGGCGCTGGTAGACGCTAAGATTCCCCGCAACGATTTCGAAACCGTTTTCGGGTCTTCCGGGGTGGCGGCCGCTCTCAATCTTGAGTTGAGTCAGTTTGACGGCAGCCTGGCGCAGCTTTACAGCAACTGGCTGGCTTATACCCAGTTCAACCTGATCATTTATTTTGCCGAAAGTCTGAGAGAAATGCCCGAAGCGGTCAGGGCAGCCATTTTCGATTATGTGAGGGCCGGCGGGGCGCTCATGGTTCTCGGTGAACCCACTTTGCCGTCAGACTTTGTCAGAATCGACAACGCTGAAGCCACGCTTTTTACAACCTATGATGCCGGTTTTGGCCGGGTGATGGTTTTTTCTGAAAAATTCATGCAGTTTGCAGTCTCTGCGTCTTCTTCTGAAATTACCCTGCCCGATGGGCAGAAGATTCCAAAACCGGTCAGCGTTAAACCGGTCAGTCTGAATGGGCTCGAAGTTTCTGATATTTTTGCTGACAGGTCTTTTCAGGATGATTCGCCATTGCCATTCGACGAAAAAGAGATCGAAACAGTTTCGGCCCGCTGGCTGATGCTGATCATCTATCTTTTTGCCTTCCTTATCGGTCCGGTGAACGTGTTTATGCTGCGCCGACTCGGGCGGCGGATTCTTGTTTTCGTTACCGTTCCGGTCGCTTCGTTTATCTGCTGTGTCTTTATTTATGGCTATTACATTGTTTTTGAGAGCTCAACGCTGCTCGGCAAAAGAAACGCTCTGATTCTTCTCGACGAACGCGACAATCGGGCCATAACTCTGGCAAATTACTCGATTTATTCAGCCCGCCGCCGGGCAGAAGGCTTTCGTTTCGATATGCAGACCGAGGTTTTTCCGGTCAACCGCAATGATTACCGCTCGAACGATTCCGGCAAATACATTGTGCTCGATGAAGACCAGCATCTGAGCGATGGCTGGATCAAGCCAAAGATACCGAGATATATGCATCTGCGCTCGATTCAGACCCGACGTGAGCGCCTGGCTCTCACAGCCCGTAACGGCGGTCTGGAAATGATGAATGGTCTGGGTGCCGACATCGAAGAAGTGGTTCTCATGACCAGTGGCGGCCGTGTTTTTCGCAGCACGCAGGTGCGTGCCGGGGCCGCGTCGACCATGGAAGAAGTCAGAGGCATCACAGCCGGCAGCAGCTCTTTATCTGAGGTGGTAAGGCGTGGCTGGTTCAACGTTATCGATAATATCAATGTCAGCCCCTATTCATATCTCAAACCGGGGACCTATGTCGCCAGACTTGGTCGCTCGCCATTTCTGCGCCAGTCGATCGATGAAGAGGCCGACATGCAGGAAAGCGCCTGTCTGATCGGAATTCTCAAGGAGGAGCCGTCATTATGATCCTTTCTGTTGAGAATCTCTGTAAGAATTTTGGTGACACCCAGGCGGTCAGAGGGCTGAGTTTTAGTCTTGCAGGCGGTGATATTACCGGGTTTGTCGGCCCGAACGGTGCCGGCAAGACCACGACGATGCGCATTCTGGCAACGATCGAAGATGCTTCTTCCGGCCGCATCGAAATCGACGGGCATTCGATCATTACACACCCGGAGCGAGCCCGCGAACTGATCGGCTTTGTTCCAGACTCTCTGCCTCTGCACGCCGATATGAGTGTGCATGAATACCTCGATTTCTTTGCGCGCGCTTACGGTATCAGAGCTGAAAAGCGCCGGTCTCTCATCGATGATCTTGAAGAATTCACCAATCTGACCGGCATCAGAGAAAAGCTGATCGTGGCGCTTTCAAAGGGCATGAAACAACGGGTTTCGATTGCACGGGCACTGATCAATGATCCGAAATTTCTGCTGATGGATGAGCCGGCTGCCGGCCTCGATCCGCGGGCCCGCATTGAATTGCGCGAGCTTTTGCGCGTATTGTCGCGGCAGGGCAAGGGAATTCTCATCAGTTCACATATTCTCAGCGAGTTGTCTGAGATCTGCACTTCGACTCTGATTATCGAGCAGGGCCGGATGCTGAAGTTCGGCACTATCGAAGAGGTGACCAATCACGATCAGCCAACCAGAAAGCTGATTATCAGACCGCTTGCCGACCCGGAAGGCCTGAGCCGATTTCTCGTTCTCGAACCGGGTATCGAAAATCTTGTCGCCAACGGTAAGGTGTTCGAATGTGACTTTGCCGGCAGTGACGAAGAGGCGGCCGAAATCGTTGCAAGAGTGCTGGCTGCCGGGCACCGGCTTGTCGAGTTCAAGTTTAGGCAGCAGAATCTTGAATCGGTATTCATGAACATTACCAGGGGTGAAGTGCAATGAGCAGCCTGCAGAATGTGTTTGACCGTTGCGATAACCTGTTGAACCCCATAATTGTTAAAGAGCTGCGCCAGGTGGTGCGTGGCCGGTTTTTCTGGGGCGTTCTGATTCTTTTTCTGATTTTTCAGTGTCTGGTATTGAGCTTTTCGATTGCTGAAAAGGGTATGACCAGCCGGCATGTTGGTGCCGAAGCCCTCGAATTTCTTTTCGGCATTCTGTTTTTCGCCAGTTATGTGTTGATCCCGGTTTTTAACGGCATGAAATTCGCGAAGGAGCAGACCGAAGGCTCTGACGAACTGTTGTTTATAACTACTATAACTCCCGAAAAGATCATCATGGGCAAATTCGCCGCCGGCATGGTGTTTATTCTGCTTATTTACAGCGCTTTTTCACCGTTCATGTTCATGACCTTTTTCTTGAGCGGCGTTGATTTGTCAATGACCCTGGTGGGGCTTGTGGCCGGCCTTCTCTTTAGTTCTATCGGCGCCATGGTGCAGATCTGTTGTGCCGCTTTGTCGCAGGATGCTCACTCACAGCAGTTTTTCAGGGGTGCCGGTATTTTTCTTCAGGTAACCACTTATTTCAGTTTGATGGGCATGGGCTCTGAAATTGTGCGCTCTGGCGGTGTGCGTTTTGCCGGTTTCGTTGGCGGCGCGGGTCTGTATGCAAGTGTTCTGATTCTGTCGCTGTTTCTCATTTATCTGCTTTTCAAGGCAGCAGTTGCGGTAATTCAACCGACCGGCGCTGACCGCATGCGCCAGGTGCGTCTTGCTGCGGCCAGCGGCTGGATGCTGACTCTTGTCGTTGCCATTTACTGGGCGTCTGAATTCTCGAGTGCCAGGTTCATAATACTCTGGGGCGGTGTAGTATGCGCTGCTCTTGTACTAATGACCATGGTCTCGGTTTCTGAACGCGACTTCATTTCAGAACGGGTGGCCCGCGATCTGCCTGCGGGTCAGACCGCCCGCCGCCTGTCTTTCATTCTCTCTTCAGGTGCTGCCGGTGGTCTGGCCTGGGTTGCTCTGATGACTGCTTTTACAGCGCTGGCCGTTAATATCTTTTCAGCTTTGACGCATGTTTCGTATGCCGGCGACCTCAATGAGGCTTCAATAGCAATGCTGACCTTCATGAGCTTCACTATGGGCTACGGCCTTTTTGCCGTTTTTATCAGACGCACCCTGTTCAGCAGCCTGGTAGATACGCGAAATAACTGGGTCGTCATGCTGCTTGTATTTGTCGGCTTTTCAGTGCTGCCGATGTTTCTTGGAGTCTTCGTCGGCAGCAATTCTGACCTGATAATGATGGGTAACCCTTTTGTGGCTTCTTCAAAACTGGCCGAAGGCGTGCTGGTTGGCATTGGTGTTCTGTTTACAGGCCTGATGGCTAATTTTCTGTGGTTGAGAAGGCAGTTCAGAGAGTTTCTGACCGCCGGGCAGTCTGACCGATGAGCAGTCTGCGGGAAACAGTCAACGCCGCTGAGCTGGCCGGCCAGCGCTTCTACCTCAACGTCTCCTCGCGCTTTTCGGGGCTGCAGGGCGGCGGCCGTTTCGGCCGCAACACCGGTAATTCGCTTGAGTTCGTCGACCACCGCGAGTATCAGCCCGGCGATGACGTCAGGCACATCGACTGGAACGCCATGGCACGCTCTGACCGGCTTAGCGTAAAACTTTTTCGCGAAGAAGTGTCGCCGCATCTCGATCTGCTGATCGATGCCTCGCGGTCGATGCAGCTTGACGATACCCGCAAGCGCGAAGCTCTCTACGCAATGACGGCCATCCTGCGAACCGCAGCAATTAACGCCGGTTATACCGTATCTTCATGGATCGTTAAAGACCGGTGCCGAAGAGTTGAACCGGCTTCGCTGCCAATTTACGACTGGCCCGGTAACGACTGCGATTTCAGCGGCAACATCGGGCAGACACTTGTCAGCTTTCCGCCCCTGCTCAGGCCTGCCGGCGTCAGAGTTTTGATCAGTGACCTTTTCTGGAACGAAGAGCCACAGGCGGTTCTGCGCCAGCTGTCAAATAATGCGGCTCTGCTGGTTATCGTGCAGCTGCTTGCCGAGCCCGACATTCTGCCGCCGCTGGCCGGCAATGTCAGAATTCTCGATTGCGAAAGCGGTGCGGCGGTCGAAGTGGTTGCCGAAGAAGGTCTGCTGCGCGAATATCAGGCGAATTTTGCCAGGCACCAGGAATACTGGAAGCGGAGCTGCACCCGAGTCGGTGCTGTCTTTACCCGCTGCGTCGCCGGCAGTTTTCTGCAGGAAATGGTGCCGGAAGAACTGTTGAAAAACGAAATTCTCATGGCCAGGAGCAGATGATGCCATTTTTCATGAGCCCGGCGGCCCTCTGGGGTTTGCTTACCATAAGCGTTCTGGCTGCCATTTATCTGTTCAGAAGGCAGGCCAGAGACGTTAAGGTGTCTTCGCTGATGTTTTTCGGGCGTCGGCAGACACCGGCTGAGGGCGGGCGCAAACTGACCATGCCGCAGACGCCTTTCATTCTGCTGATCGAAATCGCCATTCTGGTGTTGCTGGTTCTTGCGGCTGCCAATCCACGTGCTATTACCGGAGAAAAGCTGATTCCGGTGATACTGATACTCGATGATTCCCTGTCGATGGGTGTGAATGAGCCAGACAGCCCGAGAACCGCCGCCCTCAGATATATCGAAAGTGTCGTTCTGGCGGCCCCTTCGACGCGTATCACCATGATCAAGGCCGGAAACCAGCCGGAGGTAATCGGCCGACACGACATGATGCCGTCTGAGGCGGCCTCCATGCTTGCCACATGGCGCTGCCATGCGTCTGATGCCGACCTTTTTAAAGCTTTGCGCTATGTTACCGAGAGTTTTAATGCAGATGTCAGTGTTCTCGTTTTTACTGACCACCAGCCCGAAAAAAGCCCCGAAGGGCGTATGCAATGGCTGTCTTTCGGTAAATCTCTGAGCAATGTCGCTATCACCGCCGCCAGCCGTTATGCGCTTGGCGGCGTCGACAGATGTTTTGTCGAATTCACCAGCTTCGCTTCTGATCCGTGCCGTCTCGAGGCCGAAATTCTACTGTCAGACCAGAACCGGCTGATCGAAACGATCGATACCATGCTTGAACCTGGTGAGACACGCCGTCTCAGATTTGTGGTAAAAGATACCGGCCTGGCGGTGCAGGCAAGAATAAAGAACGATCCGGTTTCTTTCGATAACATCGCCTGGCTTTTGCCGATCAGGCGTGCGCCGCTCACTGTCGCGGTCGATATCGACTCGAAGCTGCTGCGGCCGGCGATAACCCGGGCAATTGAGGCTTCCGGGCTGGCAAAAGTGACTGGTTCATCTTCACAGCTGCTTTTTACAACCAGACAGGCTGTGTCTATCGATGACAGCCGCTGGCAATTCATTTTTACGATAGCTTCGCAGCCGGCAGCTTTTTCCGGCACCGTTTCTCTCGACAAGGGACACCCTCTGACAGCCGGGCTGCCGCCGGTTCGGGCCGCCTGGGCCGTCGACCCTGCTCTGCGAGCAGAGGGGCAGATTCTCATGTCCGCCGGCAATGTTCCGCTGCTCGAAGTGCAGGGAAAACCCGAGCAGAATCTGACGGCCATTTTCAACTATACGCCTGAATATTCCGACCTGCACAAGAGTGCTTTGTGGCCGGCTCTGTTCTATAACCTTCTTGCCTGGCGGCAGCAGTTTTCCCCGGGCCCGGCAGCTTTCAATTTTCGCAGCGGTGCCGAGATTTCGGTGGCTTTGCCGCCAGAGGTCGAGCGGGTCGAAATGCTTTCTGAAGAAGGCAGGCCGGTGGCTGAGGTTGCCGGCTGGCGGCGTCAGGCCGTATTTTCCAGCCCGCCTCCTGGTCTTTACGAGATAAGGGCCGGTGCTGCCAGCTGGCAGATTGCGGTGAATCTCTGTTCGGCAAAAGAATCAGACCTGCGGACAGCTGCCACCAACGGGCTGCCGGAATTGCCACTGCCTGCCGAGACAATGTTGAATTTTGCCGACGTGCGCTGGTGGTTTATCGTGCCGGCTCTGCTGCTGCTGATACTGCATCAGTTTCTGACCATGCACAGGAGGCCTGCAGATGCTTCTTTCTGATCCTCACTGGCTGCTGCTGTTCATGCCGCTTCTCTGGATGGTCTGGTATTATCGACCGCTGGGGCGGCGTCTGTTGATTCTGCGCGTGCTGGTGATAACTCTGGTGGTTTTTGCTCTGGCTGGTCTGCAGCTGCGACTGCCCGGCCGGGCCGGCACTCTGGTGATTGTCGCAGACCGCAGTCTTTCGCTGCCCGCTAATTCTGATCAGCGCATCTCTGAAACCATGGAAATGCTGAAAAGCAGTATGCCGGCCGGGGCCTCGCTCGGACTGGTCACCTTTGGCGAAGAGGCGGCGGTCGAAATGGCGCCGGCCAGAAGTGCATTTTCAGGCTTTTCGGCAACTATTGGCCGCGAGGCTTCGCGTCTAGATGAAGGCATTAAGAGAGCGCTTTCGCTGATTGCCGGCGATCTTACCGGTCGGATTCTGATTATTTCTGACGGCCTCTGGACCGGTAATGACCCGCGCAATGTCGCCTTTCTGGCGGCCGCCCGCGGTATTCCGCTCGATTTCCGCCTGGCTGGTCGAGATCTGGCAGGTGACGTTGCGATTAACGAATTTCAGGTGCCGGCGCTTCTGAACCCGGGCGAGGCTTTTATTGCCGGCGCCAGGGTTTTTTCGCCGATCGAACAGGCCGGCCAGATTTCGTTGTTTGCGTCAGAACGACTGATTGCCAGCTTTTCCCGGCTGCTTCGAGCGGGTGAAAACAGCCTTGCCTTCAGTCTGCAGGCGCCAGAGGCTTCTGTCGTAAGATTTCGCCTGCAGGTCAACGGGCAGGGTCCTGACCCGATGCCAGAAAACAACAATGCAAAGGCAATCAGCGAGGTTGTGGGGCAGAAACCATTTCTCGTGGTTTCTGACAATGCTGATTCGCCGATGTGGCAGTTGCTGCGGCAATCAGGGCTTGCGGCCGATCTGAAAGCTCCGGGGCAGATTTCCTGGAGTCTTGAATTTCTAGCCGGTTATTCGGCGGTAATTATTGAGAACGTCGCCGCCGATCGGGTTTCCATGCACGGTATGCAGCTGCTGGCCGCCTGGGTTAACCATGTTGGTGGCGGTCTGGTGGTGACCGGTGGCAAAAATTCCTACGGCAACGGCGGTTATTATCAATCACCGCTTGAGTCGGTACTGCCGGTTTCGCTCGAACTTCGCAGCCAGCATCGAAAGCTGGCCCTGGCGTTGATGGTGGTTCTCGACCGCTCTGGCAGCATGGCGGCACCGGCCCGCGGTGACCGCACCAAAATGGACCTCGCGAATATCGCTGCCGCCAGCTCACTTGACCTGCTTTCGCCTTTTGACGAGTTCGGGCTGCTGGCCGTCGATACCCAGGCACACGAAGTCGTGCCTCTGCAGCGCATGACCGAGAAAGCAAAATGGCGCGACCGCATTCTGCGGGTTGAATCTTCGGGCGGCGGCATCTATGTGTTTGAAGGCATCAGCAAAGCGGCCGAGATGCTTTTGAATGCTGAGGCAAAAACCAGGCATATCATACTTTTTGCCGACGCTTCTGATTCAGAGCAGCCTGGCCGCTATTGGGAACTTCTCGATAAGGCTACCAGAGCCGGCCTGACTTTGAGCGTCATCGGGCTTGGCACAGAGACCGATTCAGATGCCAATCTGCTGCGCAAAATTGCCGAAGCGGGCAAGGGCCGCATATTCTTTACCCGTGACCCGGAAGAGCTGCCGCGCCTTTTTTCGCAGGATACCTTTGTGGCGGCGCGCAGCACTTTTATCGAAGAGCCGGCCGGGCTAGTTTCTCTGCCCGGTGTCGCCAGATTTGTCGAGAACCCTGCTCCCATAAGTTCCGAGATTGGGGCCTATAATCTCTGCTATCTGCGCAATGAAGCCTTCGCAGCGCTGCAGACCACAGATGAAAACAAGGCACCACTGCTGGCGGCCTGGCAGTCTGGTCTCGGCCGGGTGGTCTGCTATATGGGTGTCACCGGCGGGCCGCATGCCGGCAGGTTTGCCGGCGATAAACAGGCAGCCGCAGTTCTGCTCGGCGCCAGTCGCTGGGTTGCGCTTGACGACCGCCAGAGTTTTGGCGAAATGGCGGTTACGCAGCAGATTGACAATGGCAGCTGGAAGGTTTCTCTCCTTCTCGACCCCGAACGTGAACGCGACAGCCTGCGGGAGACACCTGAAGTGAGGCTGATCAGGCTCGCCGAAGGGCAGGAACCGGTGCAGGAAACTCTGTCGCTGCACTGGGATTCTGCCGATTCTCTGCAGGCAGAGGCCATGGTGCGCGGCAATGAGGTTATTTCAGGGCTGATCAGGTCTGGAAAGCAGCAGAAGAGACTGCCGCCGGTCTGTCAACTTTACGGGCCGGAATTCACTCAGGCGCGTTTTCGTGATGGGCTGGCTGAGCTTAAAGAACTGGCGTCGGTCACCGGTGGCAGAGAAATCATCGATCTTGGGCAGGTCTGGAAATCGCTGCCTGCAAAAATTCAGTTTCGCAATCTGGCTGAAGAACTGCTGTTTCTGGCTTTGCTGGTTTTTATTATCGAAGTTGCTGAACGCCGCACCGGGTTTTTTGCCATGATTCTTGCCAGGTTAAGATCGGCTGCCGGTGAACGCAAGAGGCAGAAGGCCGCACCGGCCGTTAAAACATCTGCTGTGCCTGCGACTTCTGTGTCTGGCGATATCATTGAAAAAAATAATATCTCTGAAAACAGCCTGGAAAAGGCAGATGCCATTGCAGAGCCGCCAGCGGGGGCCGCTGCTCAGACACCAGACAGTCAGCCCGGATTTTCACAGGCTCTGAAAACGGCGAGAAAACAGGCTGACAAGCGCACCCGCCACTGATCTGACTAAAAGCAGCGCCGGCCTTTTCCCTGATGAGAAAAGGCCGGCGTGCTGTGAGGTTTATTTGTGGTGGTGTTGCCGGGTTCGCGGAGAGTTCTCCTGAACGCGTGACGGAATTTCAGAGACCATCATACTGGTCGGTTTGAAATCGTGCGGCAGAACCTGGTGCTCATCGTAGTAACAGTTGAGGATTGAATCCATTTCTTCGCGTCCTTCAGCTATTGCGACAGCCTTTTCCCAGGTTTCCTGGGTGAGGATTGGCTTGAGGGGCTGCTCTACTTTGTTGATGTGTTTCATCGCTTTGATCAGCTGCTTGTCCCAGGTTTTGTGGTATCTGACCAGATCGTCGGGGTAGACGATCTTGCGGCGGGTGCCTTCGTTAATGCCTCTGAACGGTTCTTCGACATTCAGATAGCCGTAATCATCGGTCAGTTCTTCGCCAGCTTTGATGTCGCGAATTGCGATCTCAAAATCATATGGCGTCGTCATGCAGTTTGAATGGAAGCTGTGATTGACGTAGCGACCGTTGTCCCAGCAGAGAACCTGATTGCCCTTACTGTTGCGGAAACAGTATTTGACCAGAATTTCTTTATACATCGGAGCTAACTGAGCGTATTGATTCGGGGTGAATTCGCGGTCAAGTTTGTCAAAAGCCCAGATGATGGTGCCTTTGGGGATAAACCTGGTTGCGACAACGCCGTAACCAATCTCATCGTTGATGAAACGAAGTTCTGTCGAGGGATGAATCATAATGTTCCTTTCAAAGCAGAAAATGAAACAATTGGGACGGGGTGGGGGGATTGTGGATTATTGCCTTTGGAGCGGGTGTATATGTTATTTGAACAGCGCAATTCTAACGCTGACGATGTACGGCTTCAATAAGCTTATAGTCTGTTTTTGGCGAGCAGCAGGCGACGGTAGTTAACTGGGTGTTAAATTTTGATTGAATTGATTTAAATCTAATTTATTCAATGATTATCATTGACGATTGAAATTTACTGGATATTTTTATGCTTTTAGATATCTTAAACTCTGACCCGAACCGCCGCGAAAAACAGTGTCGATCGGGTTCAAAAGGTTTGCGCCGGTGATAAGGGCCGACCCGAAGGCGATATGTTAAGTTGCACCTTATCAGAAGGCAGGCGAAGAAAGAGCTGGAAATTTCGATCAGGAGCAGGGATTTTATGAAATACAGACATTTGCTTATTGCTTTGGCCTGCATTCTGGGGCCCACTGTCAATATTGCCGGCGCACAGACCAGCAATACGGGTGACTACCCGCTGCTGAGTGAAGGCAGTATAACGCCCCCGCCGCCGCCACCCGGTTACAGCTTTGCGCTGCCGCAGATCACACCTGCAACACCGCCACCGCCACCCCCTCCGGGAAATGTCGGCAACGTCACTGCTCAACCGGCCGAAGCTCCGACAGTGCCGCCGCCGGTTGCTGCGCCACCGCCGCCACCCAATGCTTTGCCTCAGTCGCAACCTCAACCTCAGCAGAATGCTGCGCCGCCAGCACCGATGACCGAGGTGCCTTCTTCCCCGGCTGCTGATCCGCCGCCATTCTCGGCTCCTCCTGCGCCGCCGGTACTTCCGCCTGCTCCTTCCACTGCAACCCCTCAGACTGCAGGCTCGGGTTCGGCAGATGTTCCTGATTCTGCCAGATTCAATCAGCAGTTTGTCGTTTCAGCTTCTGCCGGGCAGCGGGTCATGCAGTTGATCACCGCCGATCTGGCCAATCAGGTAAAAAGACTGTTGCGTTCTCTCAAAACCATGCGCACAATAGTCGACAAGCCAGAGAGCGCCGAAGAACTTCGAAGAATTCAGCTGACAGGAAGAGTCTGTGCCGATCTTCTCGGTCTTAAAGGGTTTCCGGTGCCATCAAGGTTTGTTGCCGCAAGTAACGACAAGGTTCTGCGTGACCGCTCACATGATGCAGTAGAATACAGATTCTATGGTGATTTTGATAATCGCCTGAACGGCTGGATCAAGCCGATCAAGACGGCCGTTTATGTCGATCTGGTCTTTGATGGCCGCAGCCGCCGGCGCACGCATGTGCGGGCCCAGTTTACCCGCACCGGCACCATGACCGGCAGTTTTTATGCCTACAGCTGGGATGCTTTTGGCAATCCATGGAAAATGCAGGGCAGCCTCGAAAATCTTTTCGTTCACGATGACGGTCTGCCGGCCGGTGGCAGTCTGAAGGTTTTTGGCGCCGACCCTGCCGGCAAAACCATTGGTCTGGCACTCGATTTCCCGGTTAAGATTCACGGCGAAGACGTGCCCGATAAAGCAGACACCCGCCACCGTGAAGGTAAGCGGGTGAGCATCGGTCGATAAAAACAGAAGAGAATCCGGGGGGGCGGCCGGCTCGAAAGAGCTGACCGCCCTTCACATGTTCAGATGATGTCGCGCATGTGTAAATCCCCTTCCCTCTGGTTTATCCTGCCTCTTACCGTCTTATGAGCTTATGGGCGGGCCGAGGTAGGTTTTTTACTGGTTCAGGCTTCGTTTTTCCAGAGGCCGTGAATATTGCAGTATTCACGAACGGTGATCGGTGAGGTTTTTACGCAGAATTCGGCTTCGGCCGGTTCGCCCGGTTTCAAAAACCTGACAAACTTCTGGTTGTCGGCGATGACTTCGATCCATTCGATAAAATGTTTTTCATCCATCGGGTGGGGGACGCTGCCGACTTTAACTTTGATGCCGCTGGCGGTTTTTTCGATAACCGGCACATGCTTTTCAACAGCAGAATCTGCAGTTTTTTCTTCCATCAGTTTCATTTCCATGCTGCAGCATACGAGTGCTGGCGCGCCTGGGTGAACGACTTCAATAATATTGCCACAGATTTCACACTTATACACGTTATGAAGCTTAGTCAAATCCTTAGTCCTCCTGAATTCTGATATCTCGCCTCTGCATTATATTTTAACTTAACGATATGGTCAATGCCTGAAAAATTTGTTAGACTTATTCTGTTGACTTAAATAAATTCTAATCTGGGTAATGGCGCAGTGGAGGTCAACCAGAATGTACAGGATCATGCAGATTTTTGTTCTGGCAGTTTTGCTGCTGCTCCCGGTTGTCTCCCATGCCGCCGGCGAAACCGCGAAACAGCGAATCGTTCTTACAGATAAAACCACCCTGGTTGGTCGGGTAGTAGAAATGAAAGATGGGGTGTACACAATCGAAACCGATACGCTTGGCAGTCTCAAAATCGAAGCGGCCCGTGTTGTCGAGATTTCGAGCCTGAATCAGGCCGTAGCTGCTCCACCAAAAGAAACAGCCGCCGGCTCGGCGCTTGAAAATTCTCAGTCCGAAGCTGAACCAAACGTAAAGACAAAGAAAATCAAAATTCTCGATGGTGAGAAGAAACAGCAGACCTCAGAATCTTATCAGGAAAATGCCAGCGTGACCGGTAGCGATGACCTGGCCCGGCAGCAGGAAGAAGTGACCAGCCGGGTGCGCTCGATGACCATGGATGGCGATTTCCTGGACTCGATGATGGATCTCGGCGATTCAAACACAATGTCTGAAGTGATGCAGGATCCTGAAATAATGGATGCCATCAGTCGAAATGACTATGACTTCCTGATGAACAATGAAAAAATGAAAAGTCTTATGGACAGCCAGGAAATCAAAAGCCTGCTTGGCGATGTTCAGCCCTGAAAAATAAATAAAAGAAGGTTGGTAAAGGGTAAGTATGAGAGTTGTACGATCTCAGAGTTTACTTGTCCTCGTTGTTCTGGCTGCTGTTCTAAGCGTAGCTGTGTCTTCAATTGCAGCCGGCTTTTCGAGTTCGCCCGATGTCGGCGAACGTTTTCTCGACGTCAAAAGCTTCGCTTTCAAAATTGCGGCAAAGAACGGCTGGTCACTGATCATCAGCAATGAGGTGAATTCACCCTGCAAGGAAGTGAAAGGGACGACAGTCGAAGAGGCATTTGCGCATTATTTCAAGGACACGCCCTTTGGCTGGCGCTATTTTGAAGACTGTCTCTACATTGCCAACGAGCGCGAACTGAAGAAATTCTTTCAGCAGCTTCCGGAGCTCGAGATGGGTTTGCCAAAGGGCAAAAACGGGGCTTTTTTCAGCGGAATTTTCCAGCAGGTTGAGCTGTCGTTGCTTTGTCAGCTGCTCAAGGCTATTTCCGGGGTCGAAATCAGAACCGCGAGTGGTTTTGAAGGCAATATCATGATGCGGGCCCGTAATATGGGCTGGCAGAGAGTGCTGCTTTCAGTGGCGTTTCTCAACCGCCTTCAAATCGATAAAACTGATTTTTCGGTAATTCTTTCGCCAGAGCGTCAGTGAATCGTTAAATAAACCGGATTTCCTGCCGATAGCCTGACCCATGAAAAGAACTGTCAAATTTCTGCTGGTTTTCTCGTTCGGTCTCATGCTGGCCGGCTTCGGGCCCAGACCCTATTCAGACCTCGCTGAATACAAGCGCCTGCCTCTCGAAACCAGAATTTCCCGGCTTCAGAGCGCCGGTGAAGATCTTTTCATGCGCCGGCGCTACGAAGACGCTATGGTTGTCTTCGAAACGATTCTCGCCCTCGACCCCGGCGAGCTGAAGGCCAAACTCTGGATAACCAAGGCCCAGAGCCAGCTGCTTCTCGAAAAAAATGAGGCGAACAAGCAGGCCTTGTACCGTAAATACGGCCATCTGATTCCCAAAGACAAAATCTATGAGAACTGGCACTGGGGGCCTTCGGTCGGCCATTTTGAAGTTCGCTACTCAGAGCCGAAACCCTACGTTCCTAAGGTGCGCAAGCTGCGCCCGAAAGCATCTGATGCCGAAATTGCAGCGGCCCGCAAAAAGGCCGAATCTTCGGGTGATGCGGCCGACATGTTTGAACTGGCTATGCAATACTGGTCGAGAAAAGACCAGGAAAAGGCTCTCAAGGCATTTTTTGATGCCTACGCCATCGATCCAGAAATTCTCGGCAAAGACGATGAATTCATGCTTTCAACGATCTCTGAAGATGTCGATGCCAAAACCGCCGCTGGCAAGGCCTCAGCCAGAGATTATCTGATCAGCGGTAAACTTGGGCTCATTCAGGGTGACCGGCAGCGGGCCGTTAACCACCTGGTGCGTGCCGCCGCCATGGACGCCAAAGCCAGGGAAGAAGCCCGCAAAGAGCTTGGCTCGTTTCTTGCCACCTCTCAGGTCGAAACCGTGTCTCTGCCTGCCGATATTTTCAGTTTCCGCCAGGCGTATGTATTCGATAAGGGCCTCGACAAGCTTTATCTACGCATAATTCTGCTGCCGAAGAACGGAACGCAGGTGGTTCCGATTGATATGATGCTTAAGCCTGAATGTGTAAAAGATATCGAAATCGCGTCAAAAGATGCTGCTTTTGCTTTTCCGCAGGCTGGTATCGATGATTCGATGCGGCTCTATCTCGTTCTTCCCGAAAAAGAGGGCGATTACCCGCAGTATGAGGTGCGACTGATTCTGACCCTCGACCGTGCCAAAAGTCAGACTTTCGAATTGTCGAACTTTGCCACCGGCGAGAATCTGCCTGATAACTGGAGTTTTGTTTTCTCTTCTGAATACAATCTGTCGGAAAGTCTTGCCAAAGGTGACTTCGAAAAAAGTGTCGACGGCATGAAGATTTCTGGCTGGCACCTTGCCATAACTGCCGGCAAAGGCCCTTTTATACCGCTCGAAAGCTTCAAAGAACCGTTGCCAAAAGCTGTCGATATCTGGAAGCTTATCGAAAACGGCGGCGAAACCACCAGCCTCTGACAAGGCCTGCACAGCAGCAGTAATCGGTTATTGCGCAAAAGAAAAAGGGGCTGTTTCATATCGCTATGAGACAGCCCCCTTCATTTTGTCTGGTTATTCGCGGTGCAGAGCGTCGAAACTGTTGCTGGTGCCGCTTTTGGGTTTAACGTCAGCCGGCCCGGCCCATTCTTCAAAATCAGATTTTGTGTAGCCGAGCAGTTTCATCAGGTAATTGCGGTATGACAGACTGCGTTCGGCCGGGGTGCCGTTGACCACATAAAAAATGCCGTCTGCCAGTCTGGCAAAACCGATTTTATCGGGGTCTTTCACTTTGCCGAGCAGTTTCCAGTAGGTTTCCGGGGCATCGCCGATCAACTGCAGCTGCGGTTTCAACCCTGCTTTTGCGAGTTTGTCGGAAAGATGGTCAGGCCCGAGGATATGGTAATCACCATAGACCACCAGATAGCGCATGCCGGCATTCTTTTTTGCGTGCGCGGCAACCGTGCCGGCTATGAATGAATCGCGGTCACTCAGCGAATGTGTACCTTTGAGACGTTCGGTCAGCAGCACCGGCACTTTCAGCTGTTTCGCCGCGGCCAGAATTTTTGCATAATCAGCCCACGAAAAGCCCCATAGTTTGTCGAAACTGATTTTTGTCTTGAGATCTTTTACCGGCAGTTTGCCGGCAAGAAAGGCGTCGATTTCTTTCTGAAAGCTGACATCGACCCACTCGATAACGAGGGTGACCGGTTCTTTTGCCGCTTTCATCATTTTGAGAACGAGGACTGTATTGGCCTGCGAGCGGGCGGTTGTGTGCTCATCGCCCATCATTACATATCTGGCACCGGCGAGCAGCTTGCCCATTTCGCTGTCTGATACCGACTGCGGCACGGCTTTGGGAACTGCCGCCTCATATTCCTTCATGTATTTTTTCAGGCTGGGTGAAGCTTTCAGCTGTGTTTCCATTTCGCTGATATGCGAGCGCAGCAGCTTGTCGACGGCGCGCAGACGATTGAATTCATCTTTGCTGATCTCGCCGGCCATTGCCGCGCCAAGACCTGCCGCCAGTAAAAATGCCGGAACCAGTAACCAGTTTTTCTGCATAATCTTCCCTGCCTTGGGTATTTTGTACAAGTCTACTGATTATCAATCAACCCCGCAACCCGGTTTGGCAGATATAACAAAGTCTTGGCGATGGCTTAACAAAAATTAACCTGACAGGGCTTTAAGTTGGAACGGGATTGTGAGATATTTATGGCGTCAGACCCGGGTTCGTCTGTAGTGCGCCCGCTAACGTCTGTAAGGTTGGAAACGAAAAGGGAAATGCCATGAAAAAAACATTCGTTGTCATGATATTAATGCTGATCGCAGCAGTTATGCCTGCTCTGGCCGCATTCTGCCATAATTGCGGCAAAGAGTTACCCGCAGCCGCGAATTTCTGCCCGGGCTGTGGCAAAGAAGTAGCGGGGGCTTTTCAGCCGGCGCAGCCAGCACCGAGCGCTCCGGTTCAATCACAGCCGGTTCAGGTCGTTCAGCCGCAGCCGGCTCCGCCTCTGGCAAAACCAGAACCGGTTGTCGTCACTGAGAACTCTTCGCTTGCCGACTATGAATTTATCAACCAGATGGAAATGCTGCTTACCAATTCCGGCTACGGAACCGCCAGCCGCCAGGCCCGCGAACTGCGTATGGCCAACGATGCACGCATGGCCCGTCTCGAATCGAATTACCGCTATTTTGGTGCTTATCAGCGCAAAATGCATGATCTGCATCTGAAGAAGCAGAGGGCCATCGAAGAATACCTTGAAGCCTGGAAAGGCACAGAATACGGCCCGGATCGCGCACGTGCCATGGCTGAAAAAGACCGCGCCCTGTTCGTGCTCGGGGCGGTAAATGAAATGATCGACACCCTGCTGACCGGTGGCGGCAGTCTAACATCGATTGCGCAGGTCGAAGATATGGAAAAACGCCTGCAGAGAACTTCAGGCAACTTCGTGGTAACCGCGCCATACCTGATTGTTGATAATCAGCGACTCAACCGCGGTGAGCCAATCTGGGTCATGGATGTGGTCGTTGCTGAAGCCAGAGTTCTGCATATGGGCAAGGGTCGTTCTTCTCAGCCAATCTGCGGCTGGGTTTCTATCTACGATCTCGAAAAACGCAGCAGCTGGCGCTCTGATCCGGCCTTTTTCTATTCGTCGGTATCTCCGGCACCAACCACGACTACCGTAATCGTCAAGCGTGAAGAACCACCGGTTAAAATCGTGGTTTTCGGCAAAAAGCGTTACCCATATAAGCATGACCGCCACGATCGCGGTCGTCACGATAACGGCAGAGACAGAGACCGTGACCGCCACGATGATCACCGCGATCATCGCCGCTACGACTACGTGGTTGTTGAGCCTCGTTTCTGGTGATTTTTCAGAAGGCTGTTGACAGCTGACTTTTCTGACGATAGAATTTAAGTGACAACGATCCTCAATAACGGGAGGTAATTTAGATGATTGCAAGGAATTATAAGCGCTGAGTTTTTAACCTCGTTTTCGCGCACCCCGTTTATCTGAGGTTCCGCCACGGCTGTCGTGCAGATATAGTTCTGCTGCTCTGCCGTTGCCATATCTCCGGGCACTGCATTGGCAGTCACCTGCTCAGAGTCTGCGACAACTGTCTTACAGTCGACCATTGGCTGTGCTTTGGCAACAAAGCGACATAAGCAGTTTTCAGACTCTTCCGCCGTCACTGCCCCGGCCATTTCAAGGAAAATTACCAACATGCATTCCGATCTCGATAAATTAGGTTTTGGCACCTTTCAGCAGCAGCATTGCCATGAAAACAACATTGCTGCCGAAAAGGTCGCCAGAGTCATTTCTGATTCGCGTGAGATTTATCTCATACAGACCCCGGCCCGCACCTTCAGGGCCAGCATTACCGGGAAACTGCGCCACCAGGCCGACAATCGTCGTGACCTGCCGGCCGTCGGCGACTGGGTGGTGTTCTCGCAGGCCGACAGCGAAAACGCCGTCATTGAAGCGATAATACCGCGCCGGACCTGCCTCGAGCGCTCTGCCGTCGGCAAGCTCGATGTGCAGATTATCGCTGCTAACGTCGATACGGCTTTTGTCGTTATTGCCGCCGACCGTGATTTCCGCATCAACCGTATCGACCGCTATCTCGCCCTCATTCTCAATGGCGGCATCGACCCGGTCGTGCTGATCAACAAGTGCGATCTGCTCGCCGACGGCGAATGGCAGGAGCTCGAAAAGCAGATTTTCCGCAGACACCCGGCGGTAGAGGTTCTGGCAACCAGTCTGGTGACGGGCATGGGTCTCGATCAGGCCAGGCAGAGAATGAAACCTGGTCAGACCTTCTGCTTTACCGGGTCGTCAGGCGTCGGAAAATCTTCGCTGATCAATCATTTCGCCGGCAGAGAACTGCTTGCCACTTCTGAGGTCAGCGAAGTTACCGGTCGCGGCTGTCATACGACCACCGGCCGGCATCTGCACCATCTGCCTGAAGGGGCCCTGCTTCTCGATACCCCCGGCATGCGTGAAGTTGCCATGTCTGATGCCGAAAGCGGGGTTGAGGCCACTTTCAGTCAGATCGAGGCGCTTGCGCTCAACTGCAGGTTTTCAGATTGCACTCATGCGTCTGAACCGGGTTGTGCCATCATCGCCGCCCTCGAAAGCGGCGAAATCGAAGAACGCACTTTCGAAAGCTATCGCAAGCTGAAGCGTGAATCGGCCAGATTCGAGCAGAAACTGCACGAGCGCCACCGTGCCGATAAAAACTTTGGCAAAATGGCCCGTGAAGTGTTTAAAATGAAAAAGCAGATGAAGGGTTACTGAACTGCAGGCTGCCTGGCAGAGCGCCATACGGCTTTTGCCAGGCGGCTTTCGCTTCTGTTTGTCAGCTGCAAAGGAGGCTTATGCCCGAATTACCTGAAGTTAATACGGTGGCAGCGGCTCTGCGGCATTTTGTTGCCGGTGAAAAGCTTGCCGGCTGGCAGCGCCTGGCCCCGCGCCTGCGGCGGCCGATACCTGATTCGAAGCAGGTGAAAGCTCTGTTCGGTTCTGAGCTCAGGCAGGTTCTGCGCATTGCCAAATCGATCTACTTTGATTTCGGTTTTGAGCAGGCTCTGCACATACACCTTGGCATGACCGGGTTCTTTACTTTGCCAGAAAAAAGCGCCAGGCCTGAAAAACACGAGCATCTGCGTCTCGAATTCGCCTCCGGCAAGATTCTGGCCTTTTCAGACCCACGCCGCTTTGGGGTCATCGAACTGGTGCCATTGCCGCATAAACGCGTTCCTGAGCCACTGACCGGCGATCTTGACGCAAAGTATCTTGCTGCTGCCTGCAGGGGCAGTGCCCGCAGTATCAAGAGCCTGATCATGGAGCAGCAGATCATTGCCGGAGCTGGTAATATCTATGCTTCTGAAGCTCTCTTTGGCGCCGGAATTCGGCCAGACCGCACTGCCGGGAGTCTGAACGGGCGTGAAATAAAGGCTTTGACGGCATCTCTCATCAGGGTGATCGAAACCGCAATTGCCTCGGGCCTTGATTATCAGCAGAAACAAGGCTGGTTTCTCAATGCAGAAACCACGCATTTTCCGATCGAGACGAAGGCTTACGGGCGCGCCGGCCAGTCTTGCGAAACATGCGGCCGCGGCCCCATCGAAAACATCAGAATCGCGGGTCGCAGCTCATTTTTCTGTCCCATCTGCCAGAAATAAGACTGAAAAAACGGATTTTTAGATTTTTTCGATAAGAAAATCCGGTAGAAATCGCATCAGGAAAGCTATCAGGCGCCAGCGGCGGGTGATGAAGGCCCGGCGCTTTCTGGCTCTGATGGCGGTCAGAATCTGTTCAGCGGCTTTTTCGGGCTTTGCTATCCAGAAAAGCCCTTCGCCCTGAGCCATGCGGGTTTCGACGAAGCCAGGCAGAATGTCGGTGACGAAGATTGGCTTCTGCGATTTAACCGCCTTGATGCGCAAACCTTCGAGATAGTTGCTTACAAAGGCTTTTGAAGCGTTGTAGGCCGGCGCTTCAGAGTTGCCGCGCAGTGCCGCGATCGATGAAATGCCGACCAGATGGCCGCTGCCGCGCTGCAGGAAATAACTCATCGCGGCGGTGGCGAGTGCCGCAAAGCCGGTGACGTTGGTGGCGATAGTTGCGGCCTCTAAATTCCAGGCTAACTCTGAATTTGGAAACCCGGTGCCGGCGCTGAGAACTATCAAGTCTGCGCCGCCGAGCCTGGTAATTAGCTCTGTCAGCCCGGTTTGCACTTTTTCGGGGGCGTCGACGTCCATTTGCTGACAGACGGCATTGCCGCCGTGTTTTTTGGCGAACTCATCGAGAAGTTCGCTTCTGCGACCGGTAACTCCGACCCGGTAGCCGTTGCTGATCAGCAGTTCAGCCAGGGCTTTGCCGATGCCGGAAGTTGCGCCAATGATGATGGCATTCTTTTCTGCTGTTGCCATATTTCACGTATCTCCTCAAATTATTTGTCAGTAAGCCGGCTCGATTCTGGCGATGTCTTCGGCAGTTGTGCAATTCAGTTTCCAGTCGTTTGCCATGCGACCGCGCGGGAAACGCCTGTGTCCGCGGCAGTAGAGCCGGTAACCGATATTGGCGAGAATAGTGTATTCAAGAAAGGTGCGCGAGCCGGCAAGCCGTCTGAACATGCTCGAAATGTTGTAGGCGCTGTGCCAGCAGTCGATGTGCCCTTCCTGCAGTTCTTCGATCGACATGTGTTTTGGCTGGAAAACTACATGCTGTGCATCGTAAAGAGTCCAGTTTTCGGTGAGAATTCTGCCTTCCTGTTTGAGACGGTTGAAAAATGGCGTGCCGGGGAAGGGGGTGCAGACGGTGAAACGCGGCAGATCGACATTCGCTTCGTGAATGAAGTCGAGCGTATATTTGAAACAATCTGATTTGTCGCTGTCGAGGCCGTGCACAAAACAGCCCATGACCGCAATGTTGCGTGCATGCAGTTCTTTTACGAGCCGGCGGTATTTGCTGGTATCGTTAAAGCCCTTGCTGATGGTTTTATTGCCGCCGGGAGAGAGCGATTCGAAGCCGATCAGAAGACCGAAGCAGCCGCTCGCTTCCATGGCGTCGAGCAGTTCCGGCTGATCTACTATTCTGGTGGTCGCCAGGCCGCCCCAGCGTTTTTTGAGCGGAATCAGCGACCGGTAAAGAGCAGTCGCATATTCGGTATTTTCGACCGGACTCGGGTCGAGAAAGGTGACGTAGCGGCCCGGCATGCGTGAAACCTCGGCATAAACATCTTCGATCGGGCGGCGTTCGTAGTTATTTTTGCAGATGATTGGCGTAACACAGAACTCACACTGGTTCGGGCAGCCAAATACTGCCTGCGTGCTGTTTGTAGTGATGAAGCGCTTTTTGGAGAAAAAGTCGCGGCGCGGGTCAGGCAGCAGCGACCAGTCGATTTTTTCGGGCGGGTAATAGAACTTCTGCATTTTTCCTTCGCAGAAATCATTAAGAAGCCGTGGCCAGGTTTCATAACCGTGTCCGATGACGACGGCATCGACATGCTGTGCGGCTTCTTCCGGCATCAAAGTGGCATGTGGGCCGCCCATTACCGTGGTGATGCCCTGCCGGCGAAAATATTCAGCATAAGCGTAAGACCGCATTGAAACCCCGGTGATCCCGGTCAGGCCAACGATATCGGCCTTGATCTTCGTCGGGTCGACCGCTTCGACGCTTTCATCGTAAACCGTGATTTCGCCGCGCAGTTCATCTGGTACAAGGGCTGCCAGCGTTACCATGTTGAGTGGCGCATAGCGCAGGGAAAGAGGGAAAACACCCGTTCCGTGGCGATATAAACCGGTTCTGGGAGAAATCAGAGCGATATTCAGCTTTTTGCGTGTGTTCATAACTCTTTCCTTTCGCGGCAGTTATAAATTATAGCAGACTTTTCTATTTTGGGGTCGGACCAGCGAAAAAGCTGATCAATAAAGAAAAAACCTGCTGAAAAATGGCTGTTTTTTCTCTTAGAGGCGCCTTTTTTATGCCAAAAATGACCTTTTAAGGTTGCAGTGGGCAAAAAAATGGTTTGCTTCAGTTGCCAGATTTTTGCTGATGGCGATAAAAAACTGGCAGCATTTATGCACGTGCAGCTTAAGAACCTCTTCATGAGAGCACTTCTCTCAATATTCTGTCTGGTACGAAAATTGCTTTTCACGACACACCCGGAGGTAACATGCAGAAAATTAACCAGCTGATTATTGCGATTTTTCTCGTTGCCGGCATTTTTTCTGGTGCTTCAGCGTCTGAGCCAGTTCTTACCGGCACCCATCTTCTTGATTCGATGGGCCGAAACCTGCCGGCACTTCAGCAGCGCCAGGCAAGAAATAACCGCAATAATTTTCAGACCGGCGATCTGCATACCTTCAAAACCTTTAATTTTGCCTCTAAAAAATGGGAAGAAACCCCGGCCCGTCTCATTAAAGCCGGCGAAAATATCTGCCTGTATCTCGAAGAAGGCCAGACCGTCGAAGAAGCGATTCTCGATGGCCTGGTCAAAGAATTCGACAGCGTCATCTACCCGACCACGGCAAAATACTTCGGCAACGAAGCCCGCCCCGGCATCGACGGCGACAACCGCCTCACCGTTCTGCTGATGGATATCAGAGATGACGCCGAAACCTCAGGGGTTTACACCAGCGGCTATTTTAACCGCGCCGACTGCTATCTTCCCGACGAAATTCCGGCCGGCTCAGACCTGCAGAGCAACTGCCGCGAAATGCTCTATGCCGATATCAAGCCTTCAGACATTACCAGCAAAGAATTTTATGCCACGATCGCGCACGAACTGCAGCACCTGATTCATTTTTTCCACGATCAGAAAGAATATGAGTGGCTCAATGAAGGCTGCTCACAGATGGCTCCCTGGCTGTGCGGTTATGGCCACCCCCGCCAGATCAGTGCCTGGCAGAAAACCCCCGATAACAGTCTGCTGGCCTGGGCTCCCTGGCAGCAGGTCGCCAACTATGGCCAGGTCTACCTGTGGAGCTACTATGTCATGAATAAATTCTGCGCCGATGAAGGTGAAAGAGTTAAATTCTTTCGTGAACTGGTTTCTGACCAGGATCAGGGCATGACAAGCTACGACAAGCTCTTTAAAGCCCGCGGCACTACCTTTGACGCTCTGTTCAACAATTTCTGCATCAGCAGTTTCATCAACCGCAAAGACGTGAACCCTGCGTTTCTCTCGTTTGGCGAAGATCTTGCCGGTTTTCAGCTGCCGGCTACCACCTTCATCGATCGCCTGCCGACCATGTATCGCAATCAGGTCAGCATCTGGGGCGCCGATCTGGTTAAAGTCGCCCTGCAAAGCAATGCTGCAGAGATCAAGATCGGCTTTGCCGGCGATCTTAACAGTCTGCCCAACTCGTTCAGCGTCGCGCTGGTCTTCTTCAACGAGAGCGAAGCCAGAGTGCGCCAGATCAGCTACATCGATAATATCAAATCGACCACCCCGAACCGCGAGGCACACACCGCGCGCGTCATGCTGCCCGGCCAGGGTGATGATTATTACCCGCCTCCGCCACCGGTAAAAACCCAGATGGGCGACATTACTGCAAAGGTTCCGGCCGGTTCAGACATGCTTTATCTCGTCATCATGGGAAAAGGGCCCGCCGACCTGCCCGATTCGATGCTTTCCTGGTCGGGCAAAGCGACTTATCGTCTCGATATCGAAGTTACCGCCACCCACGCAGAACCAGTTGCCGCCGCCCCGGCCATTACTGCCAACGCCGCTGCCCTGCTCGACAACTACGCTGCCCTGCTCGACAACTACGCTGCTCTCAAAGCCGGGCTGCCGGCTGCCGCTGATTACGAAGAAACCCACGCCGCTTTTACTGCCGTCGAAGCTGAACTCAAAGCTGCGCTGAAGGCCGAACTCGCCGCCGACGGCGAGAAAAAACTTTGCGAAACCCTGCAGACAAGCTCCGAAGACTTTGCTGAACTGAAAGCTTTCTGCTCTGACCTGCAGAAGTTCAATCATCTGCATCACTGAGAATCGTGCTACTGCCAGCCGGCTGGGAGCGGAACATCTGCGCCCGGCCGGTTTTTTTATGCCGATTTGCATTCCTGCCGGAGCGGTATTGAGTCATGCAAGTCAGGCCGACGGGTTTTTCGGGAATCTGGTCCAGTGCCACCGGAAAGAGCCCTGATCAGCACACTGACCGCATGGCTTGCCGTGCGTCACTGAAACTGCTATAAATACTGCATGGAAAAACTCAAACCACAGCAGGCCCTCGAAAAATTCTGGGGTTACAAGGTCTTCAGACCTTTGCAGCGCGAAGCGGTCGAAGCGGTATTGACCGGCCGTGATGCGCTCGTAGTCATGCCGACCGGCGGTGGCAAGAGCCTCTGCTATCAGCTGCCGGCGGCCTGTGGTGTCGGCCTGGTGCTTGTGGTTTCACCATTGATCGCGCTGATGGACGACCAGGTGTCGGCTGCCAATGAAACCGGCCTGCGGGCCGGGGCGCTGCATTCGCAAAGCCCCGAAAAAGACCGCCGGCGCGTCTTTGCGCAGCTGCATGACGGCAGTCTCGACCTGCTTTATGTCAGCCCTGAACGACTGGTTGCCGGCGGCGTGCTTGACCTGGTAAAGCCCAGATTAGGGCTGTTTGCGGTCGACGAAGCCCACTGCGTTTCGCATTGGGGCCATGAATTCAGGCCCGAATACCGGCAGCTGGGGCCGCTTTTTGCCGAATTTGCCGGCATCCCGCGCATTGCGCTCACCGCCACCGCCACCCCGCACGTTCAGGATGATATTCGCGCCCAGCTTGGTCTGCGCAGCCCGACCTGCCTGATCGGGCACCCCGACCGGCCGAATCTGACTTATCGCTCTTACCCGCGTTACGACCAGGGTGGGCAGGTGCTCGATTTTATCCGCCGCCACAAGGGCGAAGGCGGTATCGTCTATGCCCAGACCCGCAAAGAAGTCGAACGCCTGGTTAAAGGCCTGTCGCGCGCCGGCGTCACCTGTGCGCCTTACCATGCCGGGTTGAGCGCCAGTCTGCGCGCCAAAGCCCAGGATGATTTCGTACATGAACGTCTTGATGTGATCGTTGCCACCATTGCCTTTGGCATGGGTATCGACCGATCGAACGTGCGCTACGTCATTCATGCCAACACCCCGAAGTCGATCGAGCACTACCAGCAGGAATCTGGCCGCGCCGGCCGCGACGGTGAACCGGCCGAATGTGTTCTGCTGTTCTCGGCCGGTGATCTGGTGACGCATAAAGCCCTGTCATTCAGAGAAGAGGGTATTTCGCCAGCCCGCCGCCGCGTAATCGAGCGCCAGCTCAATGAAATCGGCCGTTTCGCTATTTCGCCGGTCTGCCGGCATAAGCTGCTGTCAGAGCATTTCGGCAAGCCATACCCGCCCGAAAATTTTATCAAACCCGACCCCGAAGAACCCGGCTGCGGAGCCTGCGATGTCTGTCTCGGCGAAACCCAAGCAGTGCCCGCCGAAGAAGCACTGCTGGTCGCTCAAAAGATTATCAGCGCCGTATATCGCACCGAAGGCCGCTTTGGCGCCGGCTACGTCACCAAAGTTCTTCAGGGTGCCGAAGATGATCGCATTGCTGGCAACGGTCACGATCAGCTCAAAGTTTTCGGCCTGATGAAAGGCACACCCGAAAAGGTGATTCGTGCCTGGATCGACCAGCTGATCGTGCAGGGCCATCTGCTCGTAACCGATGGCGAATACCCGCTGCTGCAGGTTACCCAGTCTGGTCTTGGTGTCTGCAAGGGAACCGAGCCGGTCAGACTTGGCAGCCCGATCGTCAGGCTGCCGGCAAAGAAAAGCCGCAAAGCCGCGCTCGCCGATTCCGCTACCGGGCCAGAAGCGACGCTTTTCGAGAATCTGCGCCGTCTGCGCCTGTTGCTCGCCCGCAAACTCAGCATTCCGCCGTATATGGTTTTCGCCGACTCGGTGCTCACCTCGATGGCTGTGCTCAAGCCCACCGATCTCGACTCTCTGCGCGAAATCAAAGGCATCGGCGACCACAAACGCGACCGCTACGGCCCGGTATTTCTCGCTGTCATCGCCGGTACCGACCCCGAAACCGCCGCTACCGGTTTTTCCTGAATATCGATACTGCGAGAATTCATCGAGTCTGAAAACAAAAGGCTGCCCGCATATGGGGCAGCCTTTCTAACTAATCCGGTCGGGTCTGATATTTGAGATCAGAGGTCGAGATCGGGTGTTATCTCTGGCAGCAGAATGTCGTCACCTGTGCCGTTTTCATCGCTTTTGTTCGGCCCGACGCTGTAGAAAACGGTTTTGTTGTCTTTTTGCATCGATTTAAAAGCCTCGCCGCTGAAAAGGTCGATTGCCCCTGATTCTTTGCCAAGACGGGCGGCAAGGGTTGCCAGCATGATCGCCTTCTGACAGGCTCTTTCTTTAGAAACCGTATTGGCTTTGCGGAAGTTCGGAAAAGCAAGGACGAGAAGAGGATTGTGCGAAACAAAATCCAGTTCAAGCTTGTAATCAGGGTTCTCGAACATTTCGCGGCTGGTTTTCTGATACTGCTCACAGGGGTCACCATAAAATTTGTCGAGAATCCACATTGCCAGAGGAGCCCTTGCATAAAAGCGGCCATAAGCGTGTTTGAAGAAAATAAACTCGTCTTCCATCGCTGTTTTTATCGGCTTATCGAAAGCGATTGAATCTTTCAGCAGTTCCATATAATCGCCGGCTTCCGCATCACTGATCAGATCTCTGTTCAGCAGGTTGGTAAGCTGTTTCATGGCAATCCCGTCCATTGCGATTGTAATCATTTTGCCGATCAGAAAGGGGCTGATCAGGTCGTTGATTCTTGCAAGTTTTACCTGGGCCGCAAAGATGAATGAGCTGTTCTCTTCGGGGTGCAGTTGCTTGAAACGTCGATGATAGATGGCGATGAAACGGGAAACTTTGCGGGCTTTTTTGAAGTTTTCTGCGAGTTCATCGGTCAGCGGGTCGGTTTGCGGGCTGGCGAAAATGAGCAGATATTTCCAGTCGAGTGAGCCGAAACTTCGTATGGCACTGATTATTTCCTGATCGTGCTCGGCAACCTTGTCACCAAGTCGGTTTGGTTTGCCTGCGGAACTCTCGATCATGACAGTCTCACTGAATCCGGCAAGCATTTTCCAGCCATTCAGCGCCTCTTTCAATGGGGCATCGACGAAGGTATACCCGCGATTGGCGGGAATATTCTCGATTCCCGTTGTTTTATAAGGGGCGTTGGATTCGTTCAACCCCTTGAGATGAGAAGCAAGAGTGATAAAGCTGTAGATTGCCATCGCCGCTGAAATGATCAGCAGCCAGGTTACAACGGTAATTATTCTGCGCATCGGGCTTCCGGCATAGAATTTTTCAATCAGGCTGTGCATGGCGAACCTCCTGTTTTTTCTTCAGGGCGGCGAACCGGCATTGCTGCTGCAGTCAGAATGAAGGTCAGCACCGCAAGTAATATAAAACCGCGCATGATGCCGCGGATCAACCACAGAGTGATGATAGTCTGGTTCAGGACAACGCCCTGATTGAACAGCAGTCCGGTCTGTTCCGGGTTTTCCGAAATATCAAGGGCGGTCAGAACAACAGTGGCGTCTGTTTGAATCAGGCCGACGACGAGGCAGGCTACGGCGGCCAGCATAATTACAGCCATAAACTGCAGGAAAAGGGCCTTGAGCTCTGCGAGAGGCACATTCGATCTCTCTGCGCCGATTCTGTCGCTGACAGCCTGCCTGAGTTTTTCATCTTTGCCTGCCTCTTCAGCGATGCGGGCAAAGGCGTTTTTTATCTGCGTGGGTTTCATGGTTCATTCTCCTCGAATTCAAGGCCGAGACGTTCTTTAATGCGTGCCAGGCGCGACATCACCGTGCCGATTTTGAGCTGCATTTCATCGGCAATCTGCTGATAACTCATTTCGGCGCTGAAACGCAGGGTTATTATCTGGCGTTCATCATCGTCGAGTCTGACAAGCAGGTCATGCAGACGTTCGACATCTTCGGCCCGTATCAGGCGGTTTTCGAGCTCGCTGGCATCGCTTGCTCCTTCGAAGCCGCAGAAACGCGCGAGATAACGCAGTCGGCTTTTTAAGCTGCGTCGGTATTTAAGCGCTTCGTTGCGGGCTACCGTCACCAGCCAGGCTTTCTGCTGAAAACCTTCGCTCCAGAAATCAGGGCATTCGTAAGCTTTTACGAAGACTTCCTGGGTCAGATCCCAGCTCTCGACTGCATCGAGACTGACGCCGTAGATTACCGAATATACCAGCCCCTGGTAGCGGCGCTGCATTTCGGCAAACATCTGCGGCAGATTGTAAGGTTTTTTAGTCATTGCAATATCTATAATCCATCTGCCGCCGATTTATTCCATTTTTTTTCACCTGAATTGTTAAATTTGAAAATCAGCCGGAATCGACCAGCCGCATTTCTGCCTGACAGCCTTGCAGACACCTGCTTTTTCTGCGCATCACAATAAAAAAAATGGAACCGGTTTTTTATGATTGATCGGCGTTTATCGGCGCGCATCTGTGGCCGAACCAAACAAACCGCCTGAAAGGTCTGTATTTGTCTGAATCAGCATTTACAGCCCCTTGTCAGTAATCGCTGTGGTTGATACGCATACGGCGCACCCTGACATTGGTTGAGGCCCAGATGTAGTTGCGGTCGATGAAAAGGTCCCTGATGCCGGCCACCCGCCACTTTTCCCAGGTCAGACCGTCGTAGTAATGCAGAGAAGTTGATTGGAACCTTATATCAGAGGTTGAATAATCATCGTAAGTTACTGTTGTACCGTCTTTGCGCCTGACAATATGAGGCATTTTATCGCTGCCATCGAGACTTTGCCCTTTTTCGCCGTATTTAACGAAGCCATCACAGGCCACCCACACGCCAATAGAATTATTCTCGCCCGGAACGACGCCGATCGCTGTTATTACGTCAGACATAAAATGCGCATTAACAGTGGTGTATAAAAACATCTCACCGGTCGGATCGATACGGTTTAGACCTTTGGTGGTGCCAATCCAGAGATTGCCGTCCGAGCCACTTTTGATGCAGGTGTTGTCGCCACCGGTCTCAATTCTCGTGAAATCTTTGCCATCCCAGGTGCTGATGCCCTGGTTGTGCATAATTGCCAGCACCTTGCCCTTCTGCGCGTGCCACCAGGCAAAACCGCGCACTTCAGGTATGCTCAGGCCCTGAAATACACCGTAGTGCTGCCACCTGAAAGGGTCGCCATTCATATCTTCGCTGTCGGGGTTTTCGAGAATGTAAAAACCCTGGCTGCTGCCGATGTAGACTTTGCCGCCGCTGAACCAGACGACATTGAGCCTTTCGCCATCAGCCCAGGGAACGAATTTGTGCAACATCTGCCAATCTGGTCTTTCAACGCTGACCTTTTTGCCATCGACCTTCGCAATGCGGCGCGCCATACGCATGCGCGCCAGGTGCCGGCCGGCGAAAATCAGCCAGAGATAATCGGTCGAAGTATCAGCCGCCATGCTGGTGATTTCCTGATACGGAATCGGAAACGAATTGGTGGCGGTCGCAAAATCTGACCGGTTGGTGTAGTGCTCCCAGTATCTGCCTGATTCAAGCTCCTGAGTCTGCTGCTCTTCTTCGGAAAAGGCTTTCGCCAGTTCCTCTGCGTTTTCGGGTGTTTCTGCCTCTTCGCCTTCGCCAGCTTCTTCGGTTTTCTCGAATTCCGGAACCGGTTCCACTCTGGTGCTGAGATTTTCAAAGCCCCTGTTACTCTGCTTTATATGACTGCCGGCATTTTTATTGTCGGTTTTCCAGCGGGTCAGGCCATACTGGTGCGATATCCAGTAGCTCGAGTTTTTCACTACCTGAAAATAGACCATGTCAGTCTCAAACGGAAAGTAGGTTTTATTGTATCTGGTACCGACCCCGGCTTCCTGAAGCTCGTCAAAACGATCGGGCGTGAGATGCACGATGACCAGGCCGGCATCGGTGCAGACCAGCAGAAGTTTCTTGTAAACATACAGACGGTTGATGCAGTTCGATGGCAGAACGCTGTTTTCGGCCATATACTGGCGCCAGGTGCCTTTGTAGAAACGCCAGAGGCCGCTCGATCTGGTGCCGACCCATACTGCCCGGCGCCCGATAAAGTCAGCCAGAAATTCTTCGTCGCCCTGCATTTCCGGTAATGGCACCCAGTCGAAAAAATCAGGGTTTTCTTTAACTGTCACCACGCAGTTTAACCACTGGTCAGGTTTTGGCAGTCTGATTTCGCGCTGCGCCTGCCCGTTTTTTATCAGACTGAGATATTCTGGAGTTACCGCCAGAAAACGCTTTTCGCGACTTTTTCCCTCGTGGAAAATGTAGAAATCGTTAATCCAGCTTTCGGGCTGATTGGCGCAGTTGGTTACAGTGAATTCATTGCTGCCGGAAACTTCAATCAGGCCGTTGCCCATTGTCGAAATCCAGCCCTGAAAGTTACTCTGCATGGCCATGGCCGAAACCCCGACCGATCTGATTTTAAGGGTGGCTGAATCGGGGTCGGTCTGGTAGTTTACCGGCGAAAATTTTGCCAGACCGCCCTGCGGGATAAAGGCGCTGACAATGTAGCCACCAAAACAACCGGCATAGATGCGGTTTTCCTCTATCTGGATTCTGTTGATGTCGAGGGTTGGCAGGTTGCTTTCCGGGCCGTAAATGTAAGTTTGTTTGCCTTGAACATTTATCAGCCCTCTATTGGTTGCCAGCCAGAGCCCGCCGCTTTCATCGGCGGCAATGTCGACGACGCTGATCGAGGCAATTTCCTCGGGCAGTGGCAGCGGTTGCCAGGTGCAGCTGTCGCCGTTGTAGATGCTGACACCCTTGTCGGTGCCAACCGCCAGAAATTTGCCGAAGGCGGCAACGCAGTTGGCCGATCTGCCGCCCAAACCGGTGTTTTCGGTTACCACCTGCCAGGTTGAAGCCTCTGTTGGTACTGCCATAAATGTCATTGTCAGACAGAGAATGCAGATCAGAATGGCGTGTATTGAAGGTGTGCGCATTAATTTTACTCCGGCAGTGAAAATGCCTGACCAGTTTAGCACATTGCAGGCCCTGATTCAGGCAACCACATAAAATTAAAGAGAGGCTTTGTTCAGCTGCCTGTAGTCAGAACCTGGCAGTTTGCCCGACATGCTGCCCTGGAGCTTTTGTAACTTTCTGGAAGAAAGTTTGATAAAATGCTATTTATAAAATGGAATTTGCGTCTGGAGGCAATTGAAGATATGAAAAAAATCACTTTCTGTTTAACGGTTTGGCTGCTTCTTGTCTTTGCTGCCTGTGCTCAGCCACTGGCTGCGCAATCAAAAGCGATTCTCAACTGGCAGCCTGATGAAACCCGGCAGCCAAAGCCTTTCACTGAAGCCGAGATCAAGGAATTGATGACTGCAGTGGAGAACGGCAGACTCGAACAGGTTCAGAATCTGTTAAAAGAAAAGCCCGATCTTGTCAAAGCCAGAGACAACGATGGCTGGACCCCTCTGATCATGGCGGCCCGCTTTAATCACGTGAACCTGATTAAACTGTTGCTCAAGAGCGGTGCCAAAGTTGATGACGTTGATAACGAAGGCAGTTCGGCCCTGCATCACGCAAGCGCCAGCGGCCGCATGGAAGCGGTAAAGGCGCTTGTCGAAAACAAAGCCCGGGTCAGCCTGAAAAACCAGGGTGGCGATACACCTCGCAAACTTGCAAAATCAAGCGGCCACGACAAGGTTGCCGATTACCTTGAGAAGAAAAAAGGTTTTTAGTCATTATTATCATCCTGGGCTGTTTTGAGCTTGTTATGATAAAACAGGGGCTGTCTCATCGTTGAGACAGCCCCTTGAATTTATGGTCAGGGCCTGAGAAGCTGGTCTATTTATAAAAATCTGCAACTGCTCATGACCGTGGAAAATGGCGTTCTTCGGCAGAAGCGGTTGCTGTTCAGTTCAGGGGAGAAACAGCGGGCCGGAGGCCGGGTCAAACACATGGCGCGGAAAGAGAACCCCACCGTTGGCACCCTGAGTTTCGGCCGGAAAATTGGGATAGCCGAGAGTTTTGAGCAGGTGTGAGTCGGCATCGGTGTCAAAGAAAAAGATCGGGATATCGACCCGCAGCGGGGGCTTGTTTTCGGGGGTGAGCCAGAAGACTGCCGAAACAATGAAGCCTTCCTGCTCCGATTCCGAATCATGGTAAGGCTCGCGGGCCATTACGACCTCCAGGGTGCGCGGGGTTTCGGCTTTAAGAGAACCGACGGTTACCCAGAACGGGTTTTTCACTGTCCAGGAACCGCTTGAATCGACACGCAGAATGACATGGCTGTTCCACGCCCAGTACATACCGGCCACGAACGGGCCATAAAGAATCGTCAGACACAGCAGCAACGGGCCAAAACGGGTGTGAGTGAAGGTCGGGTCGGTTGCTTCTGAGCCCACGGGGGCGAAAATTGGCCGCAGAATTCTGGTCATGATCAACCAGCCGAGAAACAGGAAAAAGAACAGGATTATCCATGAAATGATCAGGACATTCCAGCCGTAAAGGGCGGCAGTTTTCATTCGTTCTTCCTCCAGAGTAAAAGCATTATAAACAAAAACCGGGCTGTCGCACAGTGTCGTGTAACAGCCCGGTCTGTTAGCCGGTCTTGCGCTCGAATCCCCTCAGGTCAGGCTTTGCGGCCTTTCTTTTCGAGGTTCTGTTTGGCCTGGAAAACGAAGGTGGCCAGATTGGTCTCGCGGTTCGGCAGAATGGTGCCGTCGTAGACCATATCGACGAACGGCGCCTGATTGCGCATGTGAACCTTGAGAATGGCGCTGGCGATGGTGCTCGGCATGCAGGTGAACGGCATCGAGTTGACTACGCCGTTGTAGCCTTCTTTGGCGAACGCCAGAGCGCCGCCGATACTGAGAATTGCTTCGCCGTTGATGTGGTTCGAGAAGGTTTCGCCGACTTCATGCAGAATGTGCTCGGTCGAATGGTCGAAGCGGTTGCCGAGAATCCGTGAGAATGGCTGTGAAATGAACTTCGCGACCATGCGCTGATACTTTGAGGTAAGCCAGAATTTGGCAGTTTCACCGAGATTGCCAAGACTTTTCTGGCGTCTGAAGGCTTCTTTCGAATCTTCGATGCCGGTGTGGGTCGTGTATTCGATCCATTCGGCAACCGACGAAGTGTAGGTCTCGCAGCCCAGGTCTTCGAGAGTTTTGATCAGCTGCTGGTTGCTTTCTTTGTGCGTGCGCACGAAGATTTCGCCGACGATACCGATCAGCGGACGCTGTTCGTCGTTGCGCTCGATGGCGGCAAAAGCCCGGGCAGCCTTTTTGGCAGCTTTGATCAACTGCAGACCGCCGCCGGCCTCGATTGCCGAAATGCCCGAAAGCATTGCATTTTCGAAAATTTTGTCAGTGGTGCCTTTGACCTTTTCGTAGGGTCTGATGCGCCACAGGGCCTTCTCGATGAGGTCAGAGTAGACGATGGCCTGCCAGGCGAGCTGTCTGAACTGCAGTGCCTGATCATCGGTAAAGTAGCCGCTGAAACGGTAACTGTCTTCTGAGCTCGGCGACAGAATCGGCACATTGACGTATTTATACTTGTCGAGCAGAATGCGGTGCAGGCGCGTATACTGCCCGAAGCGGCACGGACCTTCGGTTTCGGGCATGAAGAATGCCAGACCATTGTTCACGTCCATGCCGTCAGCCATGTGGCGGTCGATGACGTCGAACATGTCGCCGGTGGTGACGATGCAGGGGAAGCATTCCTTGCCGCTTGTGTGCTTCTTGCCGAATTCGAGGCCGGCATTGGTGTAAGTCGGCATGACTTCGGCCTTGCAGCCTACCGCTCTGAAGGCCGCTGCAAGACAGCGGGCGCCTTCGGCCATTTTCGGCAGATACAGGGTGCGCTCGGTCAGCGGTGCCGTCGATTTGCGCGGCATGAAGTTGATGTCTTTGCTGGTCAGCACGGTGATCTGCTGCTGATTCTTGATTGCGTCGATAAAAGCGAGCAGGCGGGTTTCGACGCCGGCGCCGGCCGAATGTTCGTCGAGTTCGAGTTCGAGGTAGGGGCGCCCGGTGCGGTTCATTTCATGGTTGAAGAAATGCAGCACGAATGAATCGGGGCCGCATGAGAAGCTGGTCAGATAAAGGCCGAACAGCCGGTTGTCGCGGTTGATATACTTGGCAGCCTGCAGAATGCGGTTGCCGAAGCCCCAATACATATTCGGGTATTCAGATTCGATGTCGATGCCCGACAGATCGAGAAATTCCTGCGGAATTGCATGAATTCCGAGGCGGCTGAAGGTGGCGAACAGATTGAGGTTGGTGCGCGAGTCGTAGGCGCTGTAAGGGCGGCCGATAACGACGATGGCGCGGCGGTCGCCGAGATTTTTGAGAATTTCGGCGCCGACTCTCTTGATTTCGGCGTCGAACTGCTTGAGCACTTCGGTCGCTTCATCATAGGCTTTGCTGAATTCAGCTTCGTTGAAACGCAGGCCGAGGCGCTTGAATTCCTGGGCAAACGACAGGTGCATGTCCATTTTGCCCTTCTTGAAGTAAACGGCCGGCTTGATGACCTTCTTCGGGTCGAGGCCGAGCGCCGCCATCAGCATGTAGGTATTGGCTTCGACGTAGGGGCAGTAGAAGGCGTTGTTGCCCTGATTCGCTTCCATTTCGATGAGCATCGGCATGAAGATGAAGTCGCAGTGATCCTTGATGGTTGCTGCGTGTCCGTGCGAGATCTTGACCGGGAAACAGGCCTCGCAGGTCATGGCTGCTATGCCGCGGTCGACGATTTCGCTGTTGGTTTCAGGGCTGATCACGACTTCATAACCGAGTTTGGTCAGCAGGTGCGTCCAGAACAGGCCGAGCTGGTGAAAGCCAAGTGCTCTCGGAATGCCGAGAACGATTTTGCCGCTCTTCTTTTCGGTCGTGGCCGCATCACCGGCGACCCGGTAGAGGCCTTTCATGTGCTTGAAGAAGAGTTCCTGGCGGACGCGGTTAAAGTCAGGGGCGCGTTTGGTAGCCTGCTGGCGTGATTCATACATGCCACAGTCGCCGCCGTAGATAGCTTCGTCGTTACCGACTTTGTAGATCTGCAGTTTGCACTGGTTGTGGCAGTTCGGGTTGCGCTGGCAGATTTCTTCGTCGTGAATGAAAGGCTGTTCAACAACGCCCCAACCGCGGAATCTGGTTTTGAACGGCTGGCCGGCGGCCAGTTTTGCCTTGATTTCGTCCATGGCATGCAGCGCCGCGCCGATCCCGCCCATGACTTCGCGATGGGGCAGGGTGATGATCGGCTTGCCGACGATGCGTTCAAAAGCGGCTACTACCGATTTGTTCAGTGACGGCCCACCCTGAAAACTGATTTTGCGGCCGATCTTGCCGTCCTGAACGACGCGGTTCAGGTAGTTGTGAACGACGGCCTGCGACAGGCCGGCGAGCAGGTCTTCGACGGCGCCGCCCATCTGCAGATACGACATCAGGTCTGATTCCATGTAGACGGTGCAGCGCTCGGTCAGGCGGTAGGGGGCTTTGGCGCGCATCGCCATTTCTTCGTATTCGCCGGCAATATTGATGCCGAGCTTGTTGGCGCTTTCTTCGAGAAAGCTGCCGGTGCCGGCGGCGCATACTTTATTCATGCGAAAATCGACGACATAACCGTTGCCGAGTGCCGTATATTTGGCATCCTGGCCGCCGAGTTCGAAAATGGTGTCGACTTCGGGCTCGAAATGGCTGGTGCCGCGGGCATGCGCGGTAACTTCGTTGACGACATCGTCGGCACCGACAAACAGATTTGCGACTTCGCGGCCTGAGCCGGTAGTGCCGACGCCGAGCACGTTGACGCGTTTGATGTCGATGGTTTCAACGCAGTTGCGCAGGGCTTTTTTGATGGCGACGACCGGCTGGCCTTCGGTCGGAATATAGCGTTTGTAGACGATGCGGCCTTCGGGAGTGATGAGAACCAGCTTGGTGGTGGTCGAACCGATATCGTAGCCCATGTAGACATCGACAATGTCTTTGCCGGCCGGCAGGCCTTCGGCCTTGCCGCATTCGGCGAACGGGTGCAGCTTGAGGGCGAGCGGTTCGGTGCGTACCGCGGCAAAAGCCTCAGAAGCTTTGAGCTGGTTGATCTGCTGGGCAGTGACGGCACAGCCCTGGTTCTTGCTGATGGCGTTGAGAATGGCGCCAAGGGCGCCGACGCTGGTGTAATGATCGGGCACGGTTACCGGCAGGCCGAGAATGCGTTCAAAAGACTGGCGGGCGAGCAGATTCGAAGCGTAGCCGCCGATAAAAGCGACAGGGGCCTGCAGCTTGCGGTTGTTGACGAGGGTCGATTTGTAGTTCTTGGCGACGCCTTCATGCAGACCGCTGATGATGTGGCGTATCGGAATACCCTTGTTCTGCAGGTGAATCATGTCTGACTTGGTGAAAACCGTGCAGCGGCAGGCGACGCTGGCCGGGCAGTCAGATTTGCGGCCTTCTTCCATGAAGCGCATCAGGATTGATTCCATGCGTTTCTGTGGGTCGCTGATGGCGTTGAATTCTTCGACGTCGGAGAAGATGCGTTCGGCCTGCTGGTCGATAAAGCTGCCGGTGCCGGCGGCGCAGGCTTCGTTGAGTTTGAAATCGTCGAGGATGAAGCCCTTGTCGCTCGGGGTGAGAATCAGCAGTGCCGAATCATGGCCGCCGATCGAGATGGCGGAGCGGGCTTCGGGCATCAGGGCATAAAGACCTCTGGTCTGGGCAGTGGTCTCGATTTCGAAATATGTTTTAAGCTCGGTGGCCATGGCTTTGCCGTGGGTGCCGGTGAAAGCGACCCGCTGAATGTTTTCACGGCCGTATTTGTCTTCGATCTGCCCGAGAATGCGGGCGACGAGTTCGAGTGTGCGGCCGAAATGGCGGTGATATGGCATTTCTTCGACAAAACGGCCTTCTGCGTCACAGACGACCGCATTAATGCTGACTGATCCTATGTCAAAACCTATATTAAGCTTACCTGTTTTCATTTTACCTCCTGAGGGTGAAACGGGTCTGTTATTGTAACATTAAAATGCCCCTCAGGCAATGGGGCCGGAGGGGCTTGAAAAGCGGGTTTGCTGGTGGCGTCAGTCGGTCTTTTTCCAGCCGTCGTCGATGCCGGTATCCCTGGCATCAGAAGTCGGCGTTTCGCTGGCTTTGTCGGCCGGTTCTACGACTGTCGGTGCGGCAGGGGCAGGCTGAGACTCTGAACCCGATGCAGTAACGCCTGCTGGCGCGCTGGCGGTTTCATCTTTCCAGAATTTGATATTGTTCTGGGTCGGGTCGACGAGCGGTGCCTGACCAGAAGAAAGTTCATAGACCGGTTTCGGCATCATCATGTAGTAACCGTCGTAAGAAAGCAGCAGATCGCCGGCATTCGTTACCAGTGGTTTCATGAACAGACTGCGACCGCCGGTTGCCCATACGGTTTTGTTCGATTCGGTTTCGATGTAGCTGCCATAGGTGGTGCGCGCAAAGAACGAATCTTTGTGAGTGACAAAGATGCCGCGGCGATGCGGAAAAGCGTTGTAAATGTCAGACAGATCTCTTTTCCAGAGCTGTTCGCCGGTGCTGGCGTCGAGGCAGCGCAGAGCTTTTTTATCACAGAGCATCAGCCGGTTGCCATATCTGGCGACTCCAAGATAACCAGCCTGAACGGTGGTTGACCACGATGCGCCACTCATGAGCGACATGCAGACGACTCTTGAGCCGCCTGATGCGAGCATTATCAGGATGTCGTCGAGAATCTGCGATGCTTTGAGCCCCTTGATTTCGTTTTTATGCAGAAGGGTGCCGTGCTCCTGATCGAAAATCATGATTTCGCCTTCGTTTGAGGCCATGACACAGATGTTCTGCACGAACAACGGGGTATCCTGGCCGAGCGGCAGCGCGGCAAATGTCCAGGCGACCGTGCCGTCTTCAGGATTGATGGCAGTGGCTTTCCATTTCGGTTCTTTCAGGTCATTGTAACCGTGCAGGCAGACAATAACCTTGCCAACCGCATAATTAACCAGGGTGTCGGAAAAGGTGTATTCCCAGACGGGCTTCCCGGTGCGGCTGTTGAGGCAGAAAAGCGTGCTGGCGGTAGACTGAATGATGATTCTTTCATCGTCGACCTTCATTGGGGCGATTCTGAACTGTTCGACCGTGCTGTTTTCCCAGACCAGCTTAAGGCCGGGTACCGAAAAACCACGTACCATTTTTGCTGAATCGCCGGTAATGACCATATTTCCGAGAGCGATCGGCTGAAACGGCAGGCTGTTCAACTCGGGTGATTCTGCAACCAACGCTCCGGTCGCATCGACTTCGAAAAGTTTGAAGGTGCGTTTTCCTTTGTCGCCACCGAGAAAGACAAAGTTATCGCCGGCCGCGATCGGGTCAGAAAAGACCTTGGCGCTGACGGCGCGCGACCAGACGGGAGGAGTTTCAACGTGTGAGCCCAGCAGGTGAAAAGCCGCTACGCATGCCAGTATCAGAACGACACCAATTAGACGCTTTGACATATTCAGAGGTTTTTAACGGCATTGAGAATCATTTCAATGCACTTTTCGGGAGCAATGCGGCTGGTGTTGAGAATCATGTGGTAGTGATGCGGGTCATTCCAGTCGGCATCGAAAAAGTCGTAAATAAAGTTGGCAGCGGCTTCATCCTTGCGGTTGACTACCTCTTCGGCTTTGACCTGGTCGAGATTCTGCTCTTTCATTACATGCTGAACCCGCTCATCATGGTCTGCGACAATGCGTACATGCAGAGTGTCTGTGCGGTCTTTGAGAATCTGACTGCCGCCGCGACCGAGAATGACCACGTTCGACTTCTCGGAAATTTCTTTGATTACCTGAGTCAGAACTTCATAATAGTCTTTTTCCTGAAAGGCGTTGCGCGGGTAAGTGCTGAAAATTTCGGCTGAATCCCAGTCGAGCGGGCCGATCCCGAAGGGGTGAAAAACCATGCCACCCTGGGCGATACTGGCAAGGGCTTCCTGGAAGAAAACGCCGATGCGGTTATACGACTGCTGGTCGAAGTCTTCGAGCTGATCCTTGTTTTTTCCCATTTTCTGGGCGATATCGTTGATGATCTGCTGGTCGTAGCAAACATAGCCAAGGGCTTCAGCTACCTTGAGAGCGATAAAAGTTCCAGATGCACCAATCTCACGCGAAATAGTTACGGCTGGCATCTGATCCTCCTTCTATATTAGACCTTAAGCCTATTCTAAGCCATAAAGAACCACTGTTCAACAAGTTACAAAAAATAAATAAAAAAATGGTTAATCATTCTTATAAATTCGCCGATGAATCATTTGTAGAAAATTACAAGGAGGAAGGCAAATGGTTCACCCAGGGATGGTCGGAATTACAGAATTGATGATGGACGAGAATTTTCTGTGCTGGATGGAAGATCAGTCTGATGACCTGCTCGAAAACCACACAACCTACGAAATTTTTAATCTTTATCAGTCAGCTGTAAAACACTGAGCAATTCAGACAAAACAGATCGGGAACCCCCGATTTTTCTTTTTTAGGCCGTTTCACTTTTGCGGTTCAGGAACTTTTTAAAAGCCTCCCGGCTTTTTTCCTGACACTTTGTCTCAGAACTGCTGTTACAGACGCAGTTTCCCCATTTGTCGGCAAACTCAAGATAGGCGCGCATTCTTTCGATGGTCGCGGCGCTGACCCGATGTTCGAGGCGACAGGCTTCCTGCTGGGCAAAGTCTTCAGAAAAAGCCAGAATTTCACCGAGAAACTGGGCAAGAATGCCGTGGTAACGGTTCAGAGCTCTAATTGTTTTTTCGCCTTCTTCGGTAAGAGTCACCGGGCGATAGGTCTGATAATTGATCAGACCTTTTTCAGAGAGGCGCTGCAGGGCATTGGTCACCGAAGAGCGCTTGCAACCCATGCGCTCGGCCAGGTCGGAAGTTCGAACTGCTCCATGTTCCTGCTGCAGTTCGGCAATCTGTTCAAGATATGATTCAAGAGCGCCTGAAACACGATCTTTCATTTTTTATTCCTGTTTTATCCATGGCAGTCGCTGTTTTTTGAAGGGCAACCGCTGCAGCCGGCGCATGAATTGCACTGGCGGCCGATAAACGTATTGAGAAGAGTCCGCAGAAGATACCAGCCCGCAAAGATGCCAACAAGAACGATGGTGACTGCCTCGGCGGCGGTGCCATTGCTTGCCTGCAGAGCCTCGCCGATTTTCAGGGCGGCAAAGCTGACGAGATAGGCTATCACAAAATATACCAGCAGCGAAAGTGCCGTAAACTTTGTCGAACCACTTTCGCGCCAGACAACGCCAAGGGTGGCGATACAGGGTATGTAGAGCAATGTGAACAACATGAAGACGAAGGCAGAAAGCTTGTTCATGCCGGTTTTCCTCATTCCCTTGCCAAGGTCTTCGTCATAGGGCAGGTATAGAACGGTCAGGGTCGATACTACTGATTCCTTGGCCAGAAAACCCGGAATCAGCGAAACGGTCTCGCGCCAGCTGAAACCGAGCGGGGCCATGACCGGGTGCATCAGCTTGCCGATACGTGCCATGTAGCGGCCTTCCATCTGTTCGATGTCACGTTTGTGAGTGAGAGCGGCAATCTGCTCGGTCGTTTCGGCAGTAACCGCCTGTGCTTTGAGAGCAGCCAGTTCGGCTTCGTAATTGAAGCTCAGGGGCACCTCACGCGGGAACACCGACAGAACCCAGATTACGATTGCACCAGCCAGAATTACGGTGCCGGCCTTTTCGACGAAGTGCATCGCCTTTTCGTAAAGCATGTGCCAGACACTGGCGGCGGTCGGCAGGCGATAGGGCGGCATTTCAAGCAGGAACGGGCTATTTTCGACGCTTTTGAAGAGGAAACTGGTCATGTGTCCGAGAAAGATCAGCACCAGCAGATTGACGAAGAATAATGAGAACATCCAGATACTCGGGTTTTCAGGAAAAAAGGTGCCACACAGCAATACCAGAACCGGCAGGCGGGCGGCACAGGTGACCAGCGGAATCAGCAGCATGGTGAGCAGGCGCTGAAAGCGGTTGTCGATGATGCGGGTGGCCAGCACTGCCGGCACGTTGCACCCCAGGCCCATGATCATCGGAATGAAGGCGCGGCCGTGCAGACCGATACTGTTCATCATGCGGTCCATAATGAAGGCGGCGCGCGACATATAGCCCGAGTCTTCGAGAATCGCGATCCAGAAAAAGAGTATGAGAATATTGGGGATAAAAACGAGAACGCCGCCAACGCCACTGATGACACCGTCGGCCAGCAGTTCCTGCAGCAGGCCTTCCTGAACGTTGGCTTTGACAAAGTTGCCGGCCATCTCTACGAGCGATTCCATCCAGCCCATCGGGATCTCGCCGAGTGAGAAGGTGGTCCAGAATACCCAGGCCATCATCAGCGCGAAGATTGGCAACCCAAGAAAACGGTGGGTGAGCACCGCATCGAGTTTTTCCTGCCAGGCTGGGATACTTTTGCCCGGAATCGTGGCGCAGGCGGCGATAAGTTTTTCGATACGGCGGTAGCGGTCAGAGGCAAGCTCACAGGCCAGGTCAATGACCTTGACCGGTTTTTCGCGGCCCTGGCTGAGTTGAGTGGCCAGCTGGCGCCTGATTTCCTGAACTTTTATGTCGGATTCGAGAGGTTTTAGGCTGATCAGTTCGCGCAGCGCATTGTAGCGTTGAACCGGCGTGGCAGAAGCCCATTTGAGACCCTGGCAGGCGAGCACGTCTTCGGCGGCCTTTTTCCAGAGATCGGGCAGCGCAAGCATGTTGTTGCAGCATTCAATGGTAAGGGACTCTGGTCGGCTCAGATAGTCGATCATCGAGCTGACACCTTCGCCCCTGCGGGCAACGGTCGGGAAAGGGGTGGTGCCGGTAAAGCTCGAAAACTTCTGCAGGTCGATGCTGCCACCGGCCTGAGTGAACGAGTCGAAGCAGTTGAGGCTGACGACCGGGTTGACGCCGAGCTCGACCAGCTGGGTGGTCAGAAACAGGTTGCGCTCGAAATTGGCGATGTCGACGACGTTGATAATGATGCCGGTTGCGGCTTCGTCGAGAGTTTTGAGAACGATTTCCTCTTCGGGAGTGGCCGGGGTAAGCGAGTAGGTGCCGGGCAGATCGTTGATGATCAGGCGCCCGTTGGCGGTGTCGGTGATGCCTTCAATCTTCTGCACCGTGACGCCGGGCCAGTTGCCGACGCGGTGGCGCTCGCCGGTGATGGCGTTGAACAGGCTGGTTTTGCCTGAGTTTGGATTGCCGACGAGATAGACATTGCGACTGTTGGTGGTGATTTTATTTGACATCTGGTTTTATCTCAACATCGATCAGGGCTGATTCAGTGCGGCGCAGGCCAACCTGGTAGCCACGGATTTCGTAGGTGGTCGGGTCACCCATGGGTGCCCGCTTTATGGCTTTGATTGGCGTGCCGGGCACGAAACCCATGTCGAGAAGTCGCCGGGCGGTGGGTGAAAGGGCGTCAATGTCGCGAATGGTGCCGGTGCTGCCTTCGGGCAGATCGGCGAGGCTGTATGTAGTTCTGACCATTTTAGCCGCCTTTGAGATAAAATTAGATGTGTCTAACATTATTAGAATAGTCTAATTTTACCTGAGAGTCAACAAAAAAAGGACAGGATGCAGGGCAAAAGCAAAAAAACTGATAATATGGTAAAAAAAATCTCCTGTGCCAACGGTGCAGGAGATTATTTTATTTCATCCGTCTGTTTTGTCTGTTCTGGTGCCAACAAATTTTTAATGATTAGCTAACGGGCTCAGAAACGAGCTTTGTATGTGGTCCTCATTGGCAGAACGATAGTCTCCCATCATTTCGTAAATCTTTGCCCGCATTTTGTAATGACAAAAATCTTCAGGCTGAGCTTTTATGCAATAATTGCAATCAGCAAGCGCTTTTTCAAGCTCACCCATTTTGATATGGATTTCGATGCGGTAATGATACAGCATCATCCAGCCCGGGCTTTTTTCGATTGCCATGTTTATATCATTCATTGCATTAACATAATTGCCGTTCCAGAAATAATAAGAAGCACGATCAATATAGTATTCTCTTATTGGCAGTTTCTCGATTGCTTCGTCCAAAGCCTTGAAGGCAGCCTCAGTATTTCCCATCAGTTTATGGATATATGCCAGAGGTTCATAATAGCCATACTCAGCGTCCGGGTCTTTTTTTACGGCTTCCTGGATGTCACTCAATGCTGCAGAAATGTTTCCGCAAAAAAAATGCAGTCTATGCCGCAGGTAATAGTAAAAATAATCCTTGTCGGGATTAATGGTAATTGCGACAGTCAAGTCTTCGATTGCTCGATCAAATTGCCCCAGGGATTCAAGCACCTTGCTGCGTTCATGATACAGTGTCGCATCACCCGGATTCTTTTCGATTTTGCTGCTGTATTCCTTTAATTTCTTTGCGGCAGCTTCCAGGTCTCTGGCATTATCAGGATTTATTGTATCAGGCTTGAGTGACGGCAGTCGGAACATTTAAAATCTCCTTTATGCCGAATATCGTATCACTGATTTTTTCCGTTACCAACTGTGAAGGTCTTGTAATTATGTTTATCGGGGCGGCGACCCTGTTTTATGGGTGCCGCCGCCGTTCGGGGTGGGCTGTGGAAGGCTCTGGCGGGAAAAGGCGTGAAATTGCGGTAAAAATGGGGTTTTGTGGTGATATGGCCGGCTACGCGGGCTGTGGGGCAGGATCAGGGGCCGGGGGTGCGGCTGGTGGGGTGTTGGTGGTGGATCGAAGCAGGGCAGAAAAGCTGAAACGGCCCTGAGAGACGCGAAAGGGCTGAAAAGGCGCGTTAGCTACTTTCCTGGGACATGAGAGATTTAGCGGGGAAATTGGGGGCTGAAATGCCCCTGTATAAATAATTGTTGTTTAAATATACTTAATTTTCTTTTTATTTCACACGGTATTTAGACCATTCGAAATCGACCCAAGTGCTTTCATCACCGGGATTTAGCCGGGGCTTGTCTCGCTGTATTCTGAAAAGGTTTAAATAGCCGATACAAATACTCTTTACATAAGAAATGCCGCCGCCACAAGTAAGCCTTGCATGTAACTGCTTATCGGTTTCATCCCAAATGTTTGTAGACGGATTTGGAGTTGCCAGATAGCTGATAAGACTGTTAACTTCTTCCTCAAACCTCATGTCTTTCGAGAGACACATCATAATTAACAACCGTTGCCAGATAAAATCAAGATACGAAATAGGGCCTTTGCTACTTGCAAAGGCGAAATATTTCGGATCAAAAATATTATTGTCAAACTTCGTTTTATCAAATACAAAATTGTTCAACAAGGGCGTTCTCCGAGTCAGTATTTTGGCGATGACATCCTTGGGTAGTTTTTTCGTATCAATAACGGGGGGATGTTGTTGCAACAACATAGAGGCATCTTCGTCTGATCCTACGCCAATAGCAATAGGCCAATATTCTTCAACGAATTCGGTTTCTTTAAGAAATCTTGTGAAGCTATTTGCAGAAAACCTGTGAGAAGAACAAAGCTCGGATATATATCTTCCTTCTTCGGTTGAATACACCCGATCCCCAAATATTGGCTCATTGATATTTTCATCATTACCAACAGCTTTCAGCCAATATAAAGTAATATCAACGAAGTCATTTGCTTGGGCTTGCGAAAGCATAAACATGAAAATAGCAAATGTTAAAATGAAATGTATTAGTTTCATTAGTCCCCCCAGTAGGAAAATGTATAATCAACATATTTCCGAAATCTAACTTTCAAGTAATTAACACTGTTGAAAGGGATATCAAAAACAGAGATTCCTTTGTAGATATTATGATCTTTGAAATAGGTAAAACCTCTTAAATAGCCAATTGATTTTGCCAAATAAGACCAAATTTCAGTATTTGTGGCAATTCCCAGTCTTTTTATAATTGTGTCTTTTCCCAAATCAGGAAAATCAACCTTGATCGCTCCATATTTGCCACTGCCAAAAGAAGGGTCGTAAAGCCATGTTTGGGTTGATGAATCGGTATAAAAAACCAAGGCATGGCCATCATTTGGAGCAAAAAACATATAAAATCGATCTGTCGTGTTTACTTCAACATTCAGTTGGCGATCAATCACAACTTTCTGTATGTCGACAGGAGGGATTTTGTCTGCACCGGTATATCTGTTTGCGTAAGATTCAACCTCATCATTCCTTTCAACAACTGATTTCTCTGAACCAAAATGCCAAGCAACACCGACATATTTAGCTTCTTCATCCAAGTTTTTGTTACGTTCGTTAAAATTTTTATAGAAATAGTCTATAGCTGCGCCATTAATTACCTCATGAGCATTAAGTTTTCCCTTAATTTCCCATGCAGTGCATCTACCTAAAATAAAAAAAAAGGCCAGTAATAAAATCTGTTTTTTCATTCTCTTTGCCCTTATTTCAAAGATCTTGAAAAAACCATTGCCCATTAATTTTTACAATTGGTAAGGCAAATGATTTAGAACCAACGTCAACGGTTATTTGACCAACACGCTCCCCGTAACTGTCATAATCGTCAGCCAAATGCGTCAATTTAGCGCTCTTAAGACTTTCTGCCATTTGAGGAAAATTCTCTTTATTTGCTTCAAACTTTTCTTTATAACCATCTTGTTCATTGCAAAGTTCAAAAATTTTATCAACATTTCCAGCTGTCAAAGCTTGCGAGAGTTCATTGACCCTAGCTTGCACGACTGGGCGCTCCTGTTCCAAAGTTTCTGGAACTGCTGGAGGCGCATATGGTGCGCTGCCGCCTGAGGATGAAGAATCTTTACTGAACCAATCAAAGACTCTACAACCGGTAGTAGCAAGCATAATGCATAAAAGGAAAGCAACACAAAAGAAGACCCGATAAGGTTTTTTCATTAACACGTAAACCTCTGTTGTTTATTTTTAGGGTAGGAAAATAACACATTAAAGGACAAACCGACAATAAATATCTTTCAGCAAAAGATTTTTTGTAAGTGTTCACGTGGTGGCACTCCCACATGACCAGATTTTTGCGTAAGCACT
>CALEDQ010000028.1 GCA_937949615.1 uncultured bacterium
AAGTCGAGGTCCCTGTCGAAGTCGAGGTGCCCGTCGAGGTCGAAGTGCCGGTCGAAGTCGAGGTGCCGGTCGAAGTTGAAGTGCCCGTCGAAGTCGAGGTCCCTGTCGAAGTCGAGGTGCCCGTCGAGGTCGAAGTGCCGGTCGAGGTCGAGGTGCCGGTTGAAGTCGAGGTGCCCGTCGAAGTTGAAGTGCCCGTCGAAGTCGAGGTGCCGGTTGAAGTCGAGGTGCCCGTCGAAGTTGAAGTGCCAGTTGAAGTCGAGGTGCCCGTCGAAGTTGAAGTGCCAGTCGGGGTTTCCTGCAGATATTTGGTTCTGATGATTTTTTTGTCTGCAAGAACATTGCCTGCCTGATCTTTTATCAGAGCAGTAACCTGTATAAATTCAGGAAATTTATTTTTATCCTGATCCTTCAGAGAAAGGCTGATCAGATAAGTTGTCGACAAAGTATCGCTGTTTTCTTTTACCAGCATCTGGTTTTGCAGATCTGTCACCAGGCGGTATGGTGAAAAAGAGGATTTTTGTGTGTAAGTCTTTCCGTCGCCTGTAACAAAAGACAGTTCAAATTGGGTTGGAGCAGAAATTTCGAGTAGCCTGTCGCCAGGTGATAATTTTTTCTGACTGTTTTCGCGGTATCTGATTTCAATTTGCAGGCTGTCGGAAGCAAATCGGTTCCCCTCAATAATTATTTCTTCAGGTTTGATGAGTAACTCAGGAAAAGCGCTGGCGGTTTCAGGCTGCAATATTCTTTTTTTAAGCACTACAAACTCGGAAAATTCGCCAAAATTGCTGCTGATTCGTGAACCTGAACTGGAGAACGGTAAAAGTCGCCACTTACCTGCGCTTCTTTCAGCTACAAAAAGAGTGCCTCCGGCAAGCGAGGGATCGATGGAAAAACTGATCGAAGCCGGCATTTTGAGCAGTCTGGCACTCTCATCTATCAGAAGGCTGTACAGGCTCGTAACCTGAATGAAATCTTCTTCAAGTCCAAGATTGATAAAATTTACCGGGGTTTTTCTTATCTGCAGCAAAGAGCTCTGACCGACGGCACCTTTGGGAATGTCGAGCTGAAAATCGCCAGACGAAAAAATAACCTCAGAATCTGTGTTTATCTGCCGGCTGAAGATGAGTTCGCCCTGAATGTCTGTGTTATCAGGCTGGGAATAGCCGTTACTGCCTGGAATCAGGTTGCACCCGGCAACAGTAATAACCAGCAATAACAGCAAAATTGACAGGCGACTTTGAAACCAATTCATTCAGATATGATAATTTAAGCAGCCTCAGCATGTAAAGAAGAGAATCGTGTCAGCTGGCGGCAGTCTGATTCTGAGCTTCTTTGTGCTGTTTGAGATGCTCAGAACAGAACGGAACTCCGTCAGATCCACATCTGGAGCAGGTGCAATAGCGAAATTGCATATCCGGGTCAGAGATGTCTGTTTTGCCGCAGATGCTGCATTGGTGGCGAAAGTCTGTCTGGCGGGTCGAGGCACGGGCAAATTCATTCATTCTGATGCTCTGGGTGCGATTTCTTCTGGCGGTGGCAATTGCTTCGTCTGCAAAAAACAGCAGATAGTTGCCAAGCGCAAGCACGACGGCAATTTTCATGCCCCATGGAGCGGCTGCCAGCTGAAAAAGCATCAGACCGCCGGACAAAATGGCCAGATATTTCATTTTAACCGGCAGAATGAACATGAAAAGGATTTCGTAATCGGGATAAAGGGTTGCAAAACCGAGAAACAGGCTAAGGTAGATAAAGTAACTGCCAAATTGAACTTCTGGAACTATCATTGCCCCGATGATGGTAAGCACTGCACCGGTGAAATAATAGGCCGTCAGTTTGAATGTTCCCCAGCGTGCTTCGAGACCGTCGGCACACATGACCAGTATCGACAGTTCAAAAATCAGAAAAAGAAAATTCGTACTTGCCGGGATCAGCAGAAAAGTGAAAAGCCGCCAGATCTGGCCGGAAAGAATGGCATCGCGGTGCAGATACAGCATGTGGTAAGGCAGCATGCCGCTTTGATTGAGAAAAAAGACTGTCAGCATCAGAAATGAGATATAACGGATAAGTCCTTCGAGACCCCAGTGTGGGTATCGATTTTCAAGCCGGTCAAGCCACTTCATTGTTTTTCTCCGGTTGCTGCTGTGATTTTTTGACCGCGCGACAAAATTATGCCGTTGGGATTAACCCGGTAAGGAACTACGGTTACGGTTATGTCGTCACCCTGCTTGAAAGGCTTGGCTTCGGGTGTTTCAAATTTAACCATAAGCTGGGTGCTCTCATGAATCATTACCAGGCTGGTATCTGAAACAATTTTTTCAACCTTGCCGCTCAGTGAACAGGCCCTGTTCATGCGAAATTTGACCGGAATATTTGACTGAACCGGTTTTACTCTCTCATTTACCCGGTAATCCTGTTGGGTCTGCCGCTTTGGCTCAGGCGCTTCCTTTTCTGAAAGCAGCATGATCGGCAGCATGGCCAGAAAAATCAGCACCACTGCTCCTGATATGATCAGTTGCCAGTTGGTTGCTTCCTTCGGAATCTCAGAAGCAGTCTTTGGATCGGCTTTATAAGACGGCTTCCAGCTCTGATTCTTTCTTGCAATTTCTCTGACCTTGCCTACTGAATATGGCTTTTCTGAAAGGTCTTCGCGTTTTTCTGTCTGTTCTGATTCAGCAGGCGTCGGCATCTGTGAAACAATATCGAAAAGGTCGTTTCTTGCCTGTGAAATTACCATTGCAACTGCGGGATTCGAAGTTCTGGTGATATCATCGAGGGCTTTGAGAACTGGTTTTGCCGGGTTGCTCAGCAGAATATTGCATATCTGACGGGCGATGACCGGGTGATCTTCACGGTCGAGCTGGTTCATCAGCATTTTAAAGACGAGGTTGAATGGGCACAGTGCCAGACAGCTTATGGCGTTTGATCTGACATTCTGTTCAGAGGCGCCAAGAAGCTTCTGCAGAGCTTCAATGGAGGCTTTTTCTTCAAACTTGAGACCGAATCTGACCGCTCTGACTCTTAGATTTGGGTCGTTTTCGAGCAGCAGAGCGGCTATTTTGTCCTTGAGAAAGTCTGGATCATAGCGCTCAAGCATCTTGAAACCGGCAATTCTGACTTCGATATCTTCTGCTTCAAGCGCGGACCTGGCAAGATCCTTCATTTTTACGTCAGGTCTTATTCTTAGAAGCGTATTTAAGGCTTCTGTGCGTATTTTTGCAGTGCCGTTGGCGGCTTCATGCACAATCCAGCTGCGGTTTTCGGCAAAAGAATCGATTTCAAGAGTTTTCAGCAGGGCAATTTTATCATTGTCATTTTCTGGGGCCTGCCCACTCTGAGCGGTTGATTTACCTGTCTGTATTTTTTCCGGCGCTTTATCCTTAGTCTGTACTGACAAAAGGCGGTAAACATCTTCAGTTTGCGGGTTGCGACCGAGGCGCTCGATCAGTTCGACAACCTTTGGATGCTGTCGGTTTTTCTGGATCCATTCGACAATTGCTTTCTTTTTGCCCTTGTCGGCACAGGCAAGCTGAATCTCAAGGTCGTAGAGAAAGCTTTGCAGTCGCTGTTGCTTCCAGATTTTTACCAGATTTTCAGGCGTAGCCTGGTCTGAGGGCAATATTCCAGCAATACCGATACCTTTGCAGATGGTTTTAAAAACCTTCGACAGTCGATTCTTCTGCTCGGCCGGCACGGCATCGATACTGTCAAGAACGCTTAGTGCCGTGTCAAGCTCCGGGTTTGATGCAAGAACTGTCTGACAGGCATCAAGGACTTCCTGATCCTGTTCTTCAGGCAGAATTGAAAGCAGATAGCCTTTTACCCGGTCGAATGGAAAAAGAATCGCGATGCCAATGCCTGCCAGGCGGTCTTCCGGATCGCGCGATGCGAGAAGGTCGGAAAAATGGCGCTCAGCCTCGTCAGGATCAATTTTTCTCAGGGCACTTACTGCCCGACTTCTTACCAGGGGCTCACGGCTGGCCAGCAGAGTCGGCAGAACCCTTGGCAGAACCTGAGGCGCGACATTTTCTGCCGCATTGATAAATGGCAGGGCCAGATTCGAGTTGTCTGTCATGAGCTGTTGCTCAATAAACTGGGCGTCACCCATATTGCCATAACGGCCCAGAAAAACTCCGACCGCCGGCAGCAGTTCGACAGAAATCGTCTCAGGTGTAGAGCGTATCAATTCAAGCAGTTCATTGATTTTTTCCTGAGGCGGGGTGAGGAAAGTTTTTGCCGAAAGACTCTGGTGATCTGCTTCGGCAGCTTGAACAGACTCATTTAAAATTTCCTGAAGCTTCAGGCCGGTTTTTTGTTCAATTTTGTTGATGGCCTGCGAAGCAAAGAAGGCTGTTTCGCGGTCATCGCTTCTTGCGAATGGCGCCAGAGCCCTTAAAGCCTGTTCTGACTGTCCGGCTCTCGTAAGTTTGACAATAGCCTGAATTCTGACAGTGCGCTTGTCAGATCTGAGTTGAGCAATCAGCTCGCTTTCTGCGGTTGGCCCGGTCAATGGTATCCTGCCGATTCGGGTTATTTTCCTGCTATTCTAAATACTTGCAGAATTCCCTGCAAGTTAATTTTCACGGCGCCAGCGTCAGGCGCGGTGAATTATAGGAGCCGGCAGATTTTTCCCTGATGGCGGAGCGGTTGGAATCGCGGTGTACGATATGTGGCGTGATAAAAATAATCAGCTCTGTGCGTATTTCGCGGTTGGTTTTTTTCTGAAAGAGTTTGCCAATGCCGGGCAGATCACCAAAAAACGGCACTTTGCTTATTGTTTCGCTTTTATCGGTCTTGATCATACCGCCAATGACGATTGTGTGGTTGTTTTTACAGATGACCTGGGTTTGCGCACTGCGGTTGCTGAGATTGGGAGTAGAATTGCCACCCAGGTCGGTATAGCCAAGAACACTCGAAATAGTCGGCTGAATATCAAGAAAAACTTCGTCGTTGCCGGTTACTGAAGGCGTAACCACCAGGGCGATGTTGGCATTGGCCTGAGCGATGGTATTGGTAACCTGACCAGTTTCGGCATTTACCTGTGATGCTGAGACATAAGGAATTGCCTGCCCGACAGTAATGTTGGCCTGTCGGTTGTTCAGCGTGGTAATGACGGGGTTGCTGAGAACCTTGGCAAAGCTGTGTGTTGACAGCATGGCCAGCAGAGCCTTGAACTGGTTTATATCAAGACTGCCGAATCTGAATACGCCCGTTCCCCCGGCATCGGATGTTTCCGGAGCAATGGATACGTCAAACACATTGTCGCTTGACCCGGGTATCGGGATCGACTTTTGCCAGTTGATGCCGAGACGCTCTTCTTCGTTTTTATCAATTTCATAGATATGGGCGTCGATAGTTACCTGAATTGGCGGCACATCGAGCTTTTCTATAAGTTCTCTTATGCGATCGAGGTTGTTCTGAGTATCGGTAATGATCATCATGTCCATGCGACCAGTGGTGGTGCCGCCAGCAGCACCAGCCTGTGAAGCCTGACTTGAAGAAAATTCCTGAATCTGAACATTCGCTGACAACATTTTGATTGGCGCCGAAAGCGTCGTTGCGTCAGCATAATTTAGGTAATAGACTTCGGTAACGGGCCTTGAAGTGACCTGAACAGCGGATTCCTTAACATCGATTTTGGGCAGAAGATTCTTAACTTCGGCCAGCTTGGCAGCAGTGTCGGTTACCATAAGCGAGTTGGTGCGGCTGTCGATTTCCAGCGTCCCGACATTGGGTGTCAGAATTTTGGTTACAATCTGCTGCAGATCTGCTGCATTGGTATGCTGTATTGAGAAAATACGCGTCATGGTCGGCGCTGATGACTTTGCAAAGATGCGAAGAATGCTGCCTTCCCAGGAAAAAGTCAGATCGAAGTTGGTTAGAATGGTATTGAAAGCTTCTTCAATTGTAACGTCACTGAATAGAATGGTTACCTGGCCTGTTATTCCCTGAGACAGCATCAGGTTTATCTTGATCAGCTGAGCTAGAGAGCGCAGAGCATCGGCCACGTCAGTGCCGCGAAAGTCCAGAGACGAGATCTTGATGTTTTTGTCAGCAGGAAAGCTCAGGTATGAGCCCTGTAAAGCGATATCGCTTTCGCTATCGCTGTTTTCAGGCTGTGCTGCGCCTGATGGCGGAACCAGACTGTTTGAAACGTTGCCGGTCACCGGCGATGGCGGTGCCATCTGAAATCTTTCTTCGGGTGTCTGTTCCTTCAGCTGCCTGATTGTTTCAAGCACTTCAGCTGAAAGTTTGTTGGTGTTTTCGCCCTGATTATCGGGCAATTTGATGCGTGCACCATTGCCAAGATTTACCCAGCCCTTGTTTCTTGCCGCGGCACTTTCCTGTCTGGGCATGCTTGCTGCCGGCGGTCTGATGGTCGGGTAGAATGAACTGCCGGCAGCAGGAGCCAGAGGATGACTGATGGCGCCTCGGGTTGACCCTCTGAGCGGCTGCCAGGCATTATTTTGTGCAAAAACATTGTCGGAAACCATTCCGGTTAGCAGAACCCAGCCAAAGCCGACCAGATAAAACCATTTGAAGCTTTTGCTCATGGCTCTCTCCTGCTGGCAGTAGAAGAAATATCTTCATATTTGTAGAGCAGGCAGTGAGCTTCGCGGTCCACCCAGTTGCCGTTGATATCGTTGAAATGTAAAGTTATTTTGGCCGTTACCGGTGAAATATCTGAGTTTGACAGCTCAAAAATGTCGACCAGAGCTTTGGGGTATATGTTCATGGTTATTTCGAGAGAGCCTTCCGCGTCCAGCTTTGTCTCCATTGGTTGTCGATTGATCCTGAGATAGGTAATCTCGTCACCAAGAGAGGTAAAAAAAGCACAACTGGCTGCTTTTAGCGTGCACGGAATTTTGGAGAGCGAATTTACCGTTATCTTGGTGGTCGGCAGAGAGGCAGTGTCAGTTGCAGTCGGTATGAGCGCATAGGGGTCGACGCCGACCACCTCTATTTCTGTGGCAGGATAGAAAGTTTTGTCGATACAGCCACTCGAAAAGACGGCTGCGACAATTAACAGAGCAAACATTACTATCCGGGCTGAACGTTGCATATAACTATATATCGGCCTTATGCAACGGTTTAATGATCAAAATTAATTTTTGCGGAAGTTGTCCTCAACCGTGTAGGTGCCGTCTTCAGGGTTGATGTTTATATTTACGCCGGTTTTAGGAAGCAGAAAAACCCCTGAATCGTTTTCCAGGGTTACGTATTCTGGTTTTATATCTGTTATTTTTTTATCCTGAAAACTTTCACCTTTCCGGAAAAGACTTCGATCAATTACTGCCACCAGTTCGCTTTCTGTCTGTATGGTTGCCGAAAACGCAGCCGTAAGAAGAGAGACTGTTTTCTTTTCTTCCGGCTCATCCTTAACATCCATTGCCATGCGCAATTGCTCAACAAGCTGAGCGTATGGAGATCTTTCAAACGGGTTGCGTGGCATTTTTTTCAGAGCCATGATGACCGGGTCGGTATCCATAATGTCGACGGCGGCTGAGGCGACTTCTGTTGTGTCAGAGGCTGTTTCTGAACCTTCATTGCCACTGGTCGCCTCCCCGGTTCCTGTCTCACCGGTTTCTGTCTCGCCAGTCGGGGTTTCTTCGCCTTCCTGACCTTCTTCTGGCTGATCAGGGTCCCCGTTTTCAACCGCAGTCGTATCAGTCGCCTCAGTGCCATCCTGCAGCTGCAGATCAGAAAGATTGAGAGCGACTCTCGGCCGGTTGGTTTTGACCGGTCTGGTTTTGGGGCGATTCTTGAACCAGTGCATGCCCATGGCCACTGACAAAAGAATCAGGCTGAAAAAAAACAGTTGCTTACTGTTCATCGGCTATTATTTCCCCTGCGCCCTCTTCGGTAGATTGCTCTTCGCCTTCTGGGGCTGCTCCCTGCGCATCGAGTACAAGCTGGTCAGGCACGAGGATGGTCGTTGGTGTAAGCTCAACTTCAAAAAGACCACTTGCATTGGGGGTTAGAGGAGGTATCGAAATGAAAGTGACTTTTTCCTCAAGTTCTACAAGCCTGAGGAAAATGCTTAACTGAACCAGGTCGCCGGTGTAGAAAAAAGAAACGGGGAATCTTTCTGCGGAAACTTTTCCAACCTGCTGGGGGGTAATTGCCTGCGGGTTAACACTTTTTACTGTTATGCCGGCTTTTTGCGCCAGTTCACGAATGCGGCGCAAAAACGCGGTCATTTCTGACTTGCGATAGCAGACCTTTAATGCGGTTGACCATTTGGCCTTTCGTTCTTCAATGTCGAGCTTGATCTCTTCCATGTTCTCGACGGCCGATTCCACAGTCTGAATTTGCCCCTCGACACCTTTGTTTTTCTTCAATTCTTTGTTGAGCTCAACCACCTTGGGTGAGTAAAGAAATTTGAAGCCCATAAAAGCAATTGCTGCAACAATTACCAGTGGTTGTGCGGCAACCTTTGGGTCGTCTTTGGCTTTTTTCAGCCAGTCAGTAATGCTGAATTCTTCTGCCATTACTCAAACCCCATATCTACAGCGCCTTCTTCTACCGGAGCTTCTTCTTCAGCGGGCTGTGCGCTGGTGAGCTTTTCCGGGCGGATTTTTCCGTTGAGAACGAACCTGATAAAATACCGCGTTTCGTCGATTGGCACTTCCTGGGTGCTTTCAAGAGTGGGGGAATTAAAAACTTCTGATTTGCCGAGGTCACTGAGAAACTCAAAAACACTGTCGGAATTATCAGCGTGTCCCTGTAATTTGAAATGAGGATCATCTCCGGTGGTTGCAAATTCTGCTGTTGTCAGAAAAATCTGTCGGGGGGTCATGGAAGCAAGCTCGACCAGAAGTTGCGCATTTTTAATCTTCAGGCGTTCGATCTCATTCGGGAAACTTTCATACTGTTTCATTTTTTCCTGCTCCACCAGCATGGCCTGAACGTCACCCTGAGATGCATTAAGCTGAGCGAGTTTGGTGTTGAGCTTTTTGAATTCGTCTTTGGTTTTGGTAACCTCTTGCCTGATTTTGACAATCGGGTAAAGTCCGAGAAGAATAAGAAGGGCTGCAAGCAGGCCGGCAATAATGCGCAGCTTTTTTTCGTCGAGTTCAAAAAGCTTTGCGGAAATATTCCCGCCAAATTTTGAACTGACGCCGCCGATGTTGACTGCCTGGCTTTTTCGGTTCGGGAAAAGAATGTCGACGAAATTGATTATTGCCGGTTCGCCATTATACAGCGCGACGCCAAGAACCGGGCTCAGAGCGGGTGATTCAACTTCGAGTTTATGCTCATCATATTTGATTTCGCCAATCTTAACCTTTAGAAAAGGGTTGGCTAGCGATGTCGATACTTCCAGGCTCTCTTCAATAAAGTCTTTAAAGTTATTCATCCCGGCCGAACCACCGGTAAGAATAATTTTATCGAGACCGGTTTCACCTGACTGGGTTATGTAAAAGCTGATCGAAAGCTGAATGTGCTGGAAAATTTTCTCGACACTCTCAAAAATTTTCTGGGCGGCAAACTTTTCCGGGCCGCTGAGGTTCTTCATTTCGTCCGGAGGCATTACTCCAAGCTTGTGTTTTAGCTCTACGGCTTCATTATAATGTTTGAATTTGATTTCCTGCCCGTCGATTTCGCCGCCGGCATAGATTGCGTCAGTGATTGTGGCTCCTGCCATATTGATGTCGCGAAAAAACTGGATCTTGCCGTTTTTATAAATCATTACCGAAGTGGTGGTGTTGCCGCAATGTATGATGCCGACTTTTTTGTCGCCTTCGGAATACGGGCCCATCTGCTTGCCAAGTGCCATTTCCAGCGACTGTGGCAGGGTTAGAATGCCTTCATTGCTCAGGCCACCACCTTTCAGATTGCCGTTGACATAGTCGATAATGTCTTTCTGCAGGGCGGCAACCATTATCTGGGTCAGAGCCTTCTCGTCTTTGATGACATCGCCCTGGACATTGTAGCCGAGAACGGCGTTACCCATCGAAAATGGCATCTGCTTATTGGCTTCGGCAGTGACCGCTTCTGTGAGTTTTTCTTTTTCGACTACGGGCGGAATTTCAATACAGCGAATCGTAACTTCACGGTTTGATGCAAAAGTAATTGCCCGTTTCGTCTGTATTTCGTTGTCATAAAGCAGCTCGGTGATGTGAGTAGTGAGAAACTGGCGCAGCTCTTTGAGACAGTGCTCGCGCACGTCATCTTTGCTCATTGTCTCGCGCTGTTCTGGCGACAACTCGGTTTCGTAGGGCGGGATGTTGAGCTGTGAAAGAGTTTTTAAGACCAGGCTTCCATTCTCATCCCGGTAAACATAAGCGAATTTCAGCGAAAAAGAACCGATGTCAACGGCAACAAACGGTTCAAAGCTGACTGGTTCAGCCATATGATTCCCCTAGCAGAGTATTCTCAATAAATAATTTACTCTATAACAGGCTTTTGGCGCAAATGAAACCTTAAGCACAGAAGGCGGTTCGAAATCGAACCGCCTTCTGTTTGTTCAGGTCAGGAGAGGTTGTTAGAAGGATTTGCGGACTTTGGCGATTGAGAGGATGATGTCGTCTACATCACCATTTGAAACCATGGCTGAGCAGAGGGCGTTGTCAAGGTTGGCTTCAGTTGCTTCAAAGGCTGAATTGGGGCCGGAAGACCACAGATAGATATTGTTTTTATAGGCAACGTAGATGAAGGGGTTACCCCAGGAATCGACCATGAAATCACTCGGATCTGAATCCATGTACGGGCCCTTCCATTTTTTAGAGTAGTTGGTAATACCAAAGTTGCCGGCACCACTGTTTCCGAGTACTTCGTTGAGGAGAACGTTCGTCTCTGTATTCTGACCCAGAATTAAAGTGGCACAATATGCAGCCTTACATCCGGCGTTGGAGGGCAGACCATTGAATGGCAGACGGCCTACGTCACTCTGATAAGCAAGCATGGCGCTTTTGAGTGCTGACATCTTTGATTTGGTTGCCGATGCGCGACCCTGATCTGTTATCGAACCGATCATAGGCCCGGCAACTGATGCCAGAACTGCGATAACGATGATAACGACCATGATTTCCATCAAGGTAAAACCTGCTCTCGTTCTATTCATATTTTTTCTCCTCCGCTGAACTACATGCAATATAGCGGTTAATTATTAATCGTCAAGTCTATATTTTTCAGGATTTTTATTTAGCTGAACCAAGAAAAAAATTGTATACTCTCCGCATCTGAAAATTCAAGAATTTTATGAACAAAATATCCAGAAAATTTTTCCTTTTTGTCATCATTATCTTATCGGCAGTTTCATTCTTCTGGCTTATATCTCATTTATGTGAAAGCTACCCATGGTATGGGCAGTATCAGCAACGTGACCCTGACTCGGTTCTTTTCACCCGCCTGCTCGAGCAGTCAATTCTGCGTGGGGAGGTGGTTGAAAAGGATAACTATGGGTGTTTTCCCTATGAGATCGAGCATGGCTTTGCCCCTTTTTATCTTTACTTTCTTCTCGAATTCACCGGTTTGTTTTTCACCCTTTTCCCGGGCTCTCAGATCGATCCTGTTTCAGTGGCCGGTGCTCTGCCCGTTATTTTTACATGGCTGACCAGCCTGATCATTGTTTTAACTGTTTATAAAATTTCTAAAGATAAAAAGCTGGTTTTTTTTGCGGCCTTCTGTCAGCTGCCTGGAGTTGAAGCGGCGATGTCAGGCACCTTTATGAAGCTTGACTACGACTTTCTCATTTCCTTTTTTATCTGGAGCTGGATAAGCGCCGGGGCACTTTTTCTCGAAAGCAATTCTGCAAAACTTAAAGTCATTGCCGGCATTATTGCTGCTTTGTTTCTGGCAACCTGGTCTGGGGCTCCTTTCTTTTTCTTTTTCACAACCCTTCTGGGTTTCCTTTTATGGCTTTGCAAATTTAAAGAAGAAAGCAGCTATGTTGAATTTGCTGCCTCAGGTATGCTTATCGGCGGTGCAGTTAATCTGATTTTTGGTTTTTCTTATTTCCACGAAGGGTTCCTGTTTTCTCTGACGAAATACAGTCTGTTCCAGCCACTTTGTCTGGTTGTCGGCGGCTTTTTTTTATATAGTCTTCGCTTGTTGAACAAATTCAGAAATCCTCGCCTCACCGGTATCGTTATTCTGGGGATTTTTTCCGGGGTAATTTTCCTGTTGTTTCGCGACCAGCTTCTTCAATCGACCGGAATTCTTTTTCAAAAAGATCCGATTCATGCAACTATCTCTGAGCTTATTTCTATCGTTGATTTTGGTAAGCTTGCAACCAGCGGCCGATTTGTTGCAAAGCTGACAGAGATTTTTTCCTGGACGGTGGTTTTGTTGCCACTTTTCATTGTAATACCTCCGATGGGTTTGTCTGCCGGCAACGGCAGGCAATTTCGCTACTGGATTACATTGATGACTGCGCTTTCAATCTATCAGGTCAGATTTCTTCGTTGGATCGGGGCTGGTGGAGGCCTGGTGTCAGCGCTGATAATGATGAACCTGTGGGAAATGACTTTCAAATGGTTGCCAGAGAAAAAATGGAAAATGGCAAAGCAGGCGTTTATCTTTCTTCCTTTGATGCTTCTGTTTCTTGTGCAAAGGTTTCCGCACCAGATTTCTGACGGTAACCTTGGCGATCACCAGATTGAAACATATAATTGGATTGCCAGGCATACGCCTGTGACATCTGGTTATATCGATGACAAGAAACCTGAATACAGCATCTTGACTTACTGGGATGAAGGCAACCTCCTCTCTTACTATGCCCGTCGACCGGTTGCGGTTAATAACGCCATGTGGGGCTTCAAAACCATGGCAGACATCTTTTCCTCTGAGGATGAAGACAGTGCTTACTCTCTGTGTGAAGAATACGGGGTAAGGTATATACTTCTCAGTACCTACCGGGAATTTGATGATAAATCATACGGGTTCTGGCCATATTTCAAAAATATGCCCAAAAAGCCTGAATATAAGCTTATATATGAAACAGTTCCGGTTGCAGAAAAGAAGGAATTCAAGAACTGGTTCTACTTCTGGCTGGTCGATCATCTGGCGCTTACCCCCAAGGGCAAATTTCCTGCGGGCTCAAGATTCAGGGTGATTTTTGCTGCCAAGGCAGGAGATCGTGTTCTTGCGCCATATATTCTCTTCGAACGGGTCAAGGGTGCTCGCTTTGAGATCAGGGTCACTCCCGAAACCGAAGTTGTTTTATCCCTTGAATTGACTATCGGCACGCAGCCTTTTGCTTACAAAATCCGTAAAACAGCTGATAACAATGGAAAATTGAGTTTCGTATTACCTTACTCCAACAGCTACAGATCGGGAAGAGTCGAAACCGATTCATTTTACAAACTCGCATATGTTGAAAACGGCAACAAGGTACACGCGACTCTGAAGGTTGACGAAAGAGATGTTCTTGAAGGCAGAGTGCTGCAGGCTTCGGCTCTTGAGCAGGTCAAAATTCAATAGCCATCAGTTCTGATGTTTTTTTATTTTTTCCAGTTCATTTTTGAGCAGAGAGAGCTCTTGCGTCAGGTTCTTTATTTTGTCATTATTGCTGCTGATTACTATTGAATAATTTATCAGAATCAATATTTCTGCAACAATGAGTATAAGAAACAGAAGAGCCGGGGGGTAGTAGATGCCGGCAATGTTCGCGAAAAAGTCCAGCCCTCTTTTCCAGAATGAAAGAGTGATGAAGATTCCGCCGAAGATGAGCCAGAGAAGCGCATAAGCTTCTTTTATTTTCTGACGTCTTATCAGTTCAAGAACGCCAAGCATAAAAAGCAGACTGCCCGCCAGAGAGATTATCTGAATTCTGTCAAAACCTGCCAGCATATCATTTCCTTATTTGTTTCGAAGCTCTGAGATAAATAAAGATCATGGCCAGAGTGACTTTCAGCATGAAGTATACCGACATTGTCGAAGAGATGGTTGATTCACCGGACAACCTTTCGCGCATGCTTACCGGGATCTCTCTTACCCTTATGTCATTCATGCTTGCAAGAACAAGCTCTTCAGGTTCCGGATAATCGAAAGTCGGGTAATGACTGGCCATGAATTCGATTGCTTTTTGATTGTATGCCCTTAAACCCGAAGTTGGGTCAGTAAATTTTTGCCCGGTCAGAATATAGCAGAGAATTCCAAAAAATCTGATGCCAAGTCGCCGCACTAATGAGGATTTGAAACCGGTGTTGTTGTCAAGAAACCTTGACCCGACGGAAATATCGGCCTGGCCATCTATAAGAGGTTTTAGCAGTGCCTGGATGGCATCCGGGGGGTGCTGACCGTCTCCGTCAAATTTGACAGCATAAGAATAACTCATGTTTCTGGCATATTTGAGACCTGTCTGAACTGCTCCACCAACTCCAAGATTGGCCGGCAGGTCCAGGACGGTGGCTTTTTCGCTTCTTTTTGCCGTTTCGCTGGTTTGATCAGTCGAGGCATCATTTATTACGACAATTTCGAGGTTCTCTGAATATGGAACCAGTTCGTCGATTACTCTGGCAATATTCGTTGCCTCATTGAAACATGGAATTATTATGCAGCCATTTTTCATAAATTTAGGTTTACAGGCGTGTTGCCTTCATAATTATTGCTCTTTCTCAGAATTCGGCAATGTTTTTAAGCCTGTTGTCTTTTTAAGGGCGAAAAATTGCAGACCAGCAAGAAAACCAGCTGTTCTGGCAAAAGATCTGGCAACGAATACTGCTGTCGCAAACAGGTTTTTGCCTGGCTTAAAAGTAATTTTTAAGGCCATTACCATTTCAGTTGCCGTCAGCAATAATAAAACAAGCAGACTGGCAGCCTTAAAGAGAAAGTTTTTTCTTGCACTCTTAAAGATGCTGAAAACCAACGCAGCAAGGCAGAACAGGCTGCTCGATGTTTCTATCAATTCACGAATACCGGTGTAATTGTCACCCGCAATGCGGGTCGGGTGGTCGATATAAAGTTTGGCGCGCCAGAACCCGTGGCGGAACTGTTCCTTCATATATTTAACCGGGTTTTCAGGGTGATAATGAGCGACAATGGCTTGTGGAACAAATTTTAACAGGTAGCCTTCTCTCAGAATACGGTAACAAAGGTCATTGTCTTCGCCACTTGCCCTTCGGTAGCCTTCATTGAAGCCGCCGATTTTTTGAAACAAGCTCCTGCGAATGGCAAGGTTGTATGTTCCGCCAAATTTGATGAACTCATCATAACTTGCGTGCTTGTTGGAAATTTCTTTCTGAATTATTTCTGCAAGAGGTGAGTTCGGGTTGGCAATGGAATATGTGCCTGTTGTTGCCATGATTTCAGGATTTTCAAACGGTCTGGTAAGCTGAAAAAGCCATTTCGCTTCTGGTATGGTATCTGAATCGGTAAATACCAGAATCTCACCGGCAGCGGCTTTTGCTCCCGTATTTCTGGCGGCGGCCGGGCCCGAGTTTTCCTGCCTGATCGTTTTTATCTGTTTGAAGGTTTTGAGAATCTCAGGAGTGGCATCAATACTGCCATCGTCTACGGCAATTACTTCAACCGCAGGATTGGCTTCTACCTGAGAGAGGATTGCCCCGATCGTTTTATTGATGGTTCTGGCGGCATTGTAAACAGGTATGATGACAGAAATTTTCATTGTCTGTTGGCCATGCTGATAGTGTAAAGAAGCATTCCAAACCATTTTCCGAACAGGCTGTCAGGTGAAAACCCGGCAGGAATTACATTGATGCCACTTGCTTCGCAAACCTTCATGTTAACGAGTTCATTAAGTCTGATCAATTTTTTCAGAGTGAAGGCTTTCTCCTCGATTCCCGGCATTAAGAACGGTCGCAGAAGCTGCCAGGGTGAAAATAAATTGGGAACGAAAGTGACAGCCATTCCATTCTGATTGAGTGCTGCGGAGAAATTGCTCAATATTGCTTTTTGCTGCTCAAAAGGGAAATGTTCCAGAAGCCCGTCTGAAAATATGAGATCGAAGTTGCTGCCAAAACTGCTGCTTATCGACTGCTGCAGCAGGTCGAATTTTGCGGTTGTTACGTTTTCAGGGCATCTTGCCCGGCAGAGATCCAGGGCCTTTTCAGAATAATCCAGTGCAAGAACTTCGGCGCCACTGGCCGCGAAAAAGCTGCTGAAAAAGCCGGAACCGCACCCTGCATCGATTACTTTTACCCCGGGTTTAATGTGTCTGGAAAGAATGCTCATGATGCGAAGCTTCGACCAGCTGGGCTTTGCTGCAGTGCCTGGCGATTTTTCCCAGAAATTGTTCCAGTTTTCGGATCTGGTATTGATTGCTTTCATTTTTTGCTTCCGAAATAATCGAGAAAACTTTTCAGTCCATAAAGTTTTCTGCGGATATCTGAAAAACTGCGGATGTTCAATATCATTTTTGCTATCTGCCGCGGCCTGAGAAAAAATTCCTTCAGACCTCTGTCGATGTAATAATCGATGCGTTCTTTGGGAAGCTGAGGGTAGTTGAGCAGAGTGCATTGCTCGTGATTTTCATCGACCCATTCCGTCCAGTCGCGCGGAATCAGAAAGCCGTTGGTTTTTGCCCATTCATAAAGTTCGGTACCTGGGTAAGGGCATAGGCCGGAAAACTGAACCGTATCGCAGGGTAATGATTTGGCAAAGTCAATTGTCTTTTGGGCCGACTCCTCGGTTTCGCCGGGGGCTCCAATCATGAAGCAGCCGTGAATGGTAAAGCCAAGTCGGTTTGCCATATGAGCGAATTTAACTGACTGTTCGAGGCTCACTCCTTTTTTGACTGCATCCAGAGCCGCCTGGGTTCCAAATTCAAAGCCGGTCATCAGCATGCGGCAGCCTGCTTCCTTCATCAGCGGCAAAAGCTCGAGGTCCATATCGACTCTCGTATTGCATGACCAGGCAATTCTTTTGTTCAGCCCTTTTTTGATCATCAACCGGCAAAGATCTTCGGTATAACGCCTTATTGCCGTGAAACTGTCGGTCTCGAACATGATTTCCTGTATTTGGGGGAAAAGCTGCAGATCATATTCCATTTCTTCGACGACAAGCTCCGGCGATCTCTGTCGCAGCGCGCCAGCGCCAATTGAGCTGTGGTCGCGGCAAAAAATGCAGTTTCCGATGCAGCCTCTTGCGTTGATCAATGTCAAAAACGGAAAACGCTTGCCCCCATCACGGTAATTTTCCGGCTTTATCAGATTCCAGGCCGGAAAAGGCAACTCGTTCAGATTGCCGTTTTTTCGTCTCTGAAAACAGAGTTTCTGGTCTTTAAAAGACGCAATTCCTGGAATCTCGCTTATTTTTTCTGGCGATCCGGCCAATTCTGCAAGCGAAAACTCAAATTCCCCGACCGCGATTGCGTCGAGTGAATTTTCATAGTTTGCCGCTGCGAATCTGAATGTTTCATCAGTAAGGGCGGTAACATGGGCGCCAAGGGCAACTGTAAGGCATTCCGGCAAGATGTGTTTGACATCGTGGGCGTATTCAAGGTCGCTGTAAATGGATGGGGTCGTGGTATGGAAAATGAACATCTGCGGGGCAAAATTTTTCAGCAGCTCTTTGATGCCCTGGCGGTCGAGATTGCTCACCGGTCCGTCAAGAAAGCCCACTTCGTGGCCATGCTTCTGCAGATGTGCAACCAGTGTGAGCAGGCCATCCGGGTGTCTTTGAACCCGCCCGCGCGACCTGGCGGCCCATCTGGCTGACCTGCAGAAATCTTTAACGAAAGGTGGGTTTAATACAAATATTTTCATTATTTCATACTCTGGCTCATTTTGAACAGCGGCATGAAAACCGAAAGGGCGATGGCGCCGATAATGATACCCATTGCAACCGTCAGCAACGGTGTGATCGCAGAGGTAAGGCCATCGAGTGCCTCTTTGACTTCGCGGTCGTAGAAATCAGCAGCTTTTGTCAGCATGACGTCAAGATTACCGGTGTTTTCGCCGACTTCGATCATCTTTTTAACCATCGGCGGGAAAATGTTGACCTTGACAAGAGTACTGGCCAGAGTATTACCCTGCTGAACCCCAATTGCCATGTTTGATATCATATCTTCCATCAATGGGTTCCCCATAACTGATGCGGTAATCTGCAGTGCCTGCAGAATTGGAACCCCGGCGCCAAGAAGTGAACAGAAGGTTCTTGAAAAGCGGCTGACCGCAATTTTCTGTGTGAGTGGACCAATAATCGGGCCTTTCAGGGTAATGTGAGCCATGATTATTTTGCCGGCCTGAGTTTTTAAGCCGAAATAGAAGGCGGCGACGATTCCGACAGCGCCGGCAGCGACCATGACATAATTTTCCAGAAGCATGTCTGAGGCAAACATCATTATCTCAGTAATTTTCGGCAGTTCGACTTTCATCTTCTTGAACAGGCTTGAAAAGTTCGGGAAAATTTTGACCAGAAGAAAAATTACCCCGAGTACCGCCAGAACCAGCTGAATAACTGGCATTGTCAAGGCACCTTTGATTTTGCCGCGGATCTCGGCATCTGCTTCGGCAAAGGCTGCCAGTCTCTGCAGAACCTGATCGAGCATACCACCGGCTTCGCCGGCTTCGCACATGTTGCAGTAAATCTTGTCGAAAATTGTCGGATGCTTGCGGATTGAAACTGAAAAAGACTGGCCAGACTGCAGGTCGCGGCCAATGGAATTCAGGATGCCCTTGAAATACATGTTCTGGGTCTGGTCGGCAAGAATGCCCACCGCTTCGACGAGGGGAATTGCAGCGCTAACCAGAGTTGACAGCTGGACGGTGAAAATCATCATTTCTTTTTTCGAGACACTGCCGCCAAAGCCAAAACCTGCACTGGCCTTGACTTCTTTGGCTTTAACCAGATAATAGCCTTTGTCTGAAAGGCGGTTGGCAAGCTCCTGAAGGTTAGGAGCCTCAAGGGTGGTTTTGATAATATCGCCCTTGGAATCTTTGACTTCACAATCGTATTTTGGCATTTAAAACCTCTCTTTTCGTCAGTCAGAACGGGCCAGAGCAAAAACCTCTTCGGGGGTGGTCAGACCCTGGGTAAACTTGAGAACCGCATCGTCCTTGAGCGTCTGCATGCCGAGTCTGATTGCTTCGTTTTTCAGATCGTCGGGACCGACTTTTTGAATGATCATGCGACGCAGATTTTCATGAGTGTACATTACTTCATGAATACCGACGCGGCCTTTGTAGCCGGTTTTTGCACATTTCTCGCAGCCCTTGCCGCGGTAATAGGTGCCGTTGATGGCTTCGGGCGGCAACCCGAGATCGGCGATGGTTTCAGGCGTAATTTCGGTGTCGACATCCTTGCAGAACTTGCAGACGCGTCTGCCAAGACGCTGCGAAACAATGCAAAGAAGCGCCGAAGAGACCAGAAACGGTTCAACCCCCATGTCGACCAGTCGAATTGCCGTGCTTGGCGCGTCATTGGTATGCAGAGTCGCAAAAACCAGATGGCCGGTAAGAGCCGCTTCAACCGCGATACTGGCCGTTTCTTCATCGCGGATCTCACCAAGCATGATAACATCCGGGTCTTGTCTCAGAAAGGCACGCAGAACCGTCGAAAAGTTCAGTTCGATTTCGGGGCGAACCTGAACCTGATTGATATATTTGATTTTATATTCGACCGGGTTTTCAACTGTGCAGATATTGATATCAGGCCCTTTGATTGCATTCAGACAGGAATACAGGGTGGTAGTTTTGCCAGAGCCTGTCGGGCCCGTAACCAGACACATGCCATTCGGCGACTGAATTGCCTTTTTAACCATGTCGTAGTTGGTTGGTGCAAACCCCATCTGATCAAGCTGAACGTTGACGTTCGATTTGTCGAGAATTCGCAGGCAGGCCTTTTCGCCCCAGGCTGTCGGAATAGTATTGACGCGAAAGTCGATCGGTTTGTCCATGATCGTCATCTGAATACGACCATCTTGCGGCAGGCGGCGCTCTGAGATGTCCATGCCACTGAGAATTTTGATTCTCGACATTACTGAAGGCAGAGCTTCCGGCTGCAGGTTCATCGAAATGATCAGGTTGCCGTCGATGCGCAATCTAACGCGCAATTCGCCTTCGTCTGGTTCAATATGAATATCAGAAGCGCCCTTCTGAACTGCGGATGTTAATACCAGATTGACGAGTTTGATGATCGGAGTTTCTTCACTCGCCTTTTTCAGGCCGTCAAGTGCGGCTCCATCAGCACCGCCGCCATCTTCGCCTCCGGCCATGGCATTGAGGGCGTCGGCCATTGCACCGGCAACATAGAGTCGGTCAGTGGCATCGGCGATCTGGTTCTCTGAACAGATGGCTCTGACAACTTCGCAGTTATTCTGGAACTGGATTTCGTCAATGATGAAAACATCGAGCGGGTCTGCCATGCCGATCATCAGACTTTTGCCGTCAAAACTGATTGGTACCAGATTGTGCTTGCGGCAGATCTTTTCCGGTACCATTTTGAGAACTTCGGGCTTGATCTCGACCTTGCTGAGATCGACGAAAGGCACTTTCAGCTGCTTGCCGAGAATTGGCAGCAGCTTGTCTTCAGTCAGGTAGCCAAGCTCGATAAGAACCTGACCAATGCGCTTGCCGCGCTTTTTCTGCTCGGCAAGAGCGATGTTGAGTTCTTTTTCGCCGACATGGCCTGCTTCTATGAGCAGTTGTCCGATTTTTTTGCGTTTAAACATGGCTGTCAGCCAATGATTCTACTCTATTCCGGTCGCTTTGGAAACAGCAAAATAATCGGAAAATTAACAACGCTGCAGACACTCTATTGAGCGGCTTCCCAGTATTTACGGCGGGCTTCCATATAGTGCGGATTGAGCTTGATGGCGATGCGGAATTCTTCCATGGCCTCATCGAGGTGCCCTTTTTTGCGCAGAATGATGCCGAGATGAAAGTGCAGGTCGGCATATTCCGGGTGATCTTTGATCAGGCGTCGATATTCTTCTTCTGCCTGATCAAGCAGCCCGAGTTCAGAAAAAACGGCACCCAGATCGATGGTGACACTTCCCCTGACGAGCTTGGCACCCATGCTGTCTTCGATAACCTGCCGGTATTCTTTCATGGCTTTGGTAACCGAGCCCTGGTCTTCGTAAATGCGGCCGACGTAATAGCGGGCTGCCGCATAGCGCGGATTGATTGCCAGGGCATTGGCAAAGCTGGCGAGTGCCTTATCGAAGGCTTTGCTGTCGTAAAAAATCAGTCCGACGTTGAAATGGGCGTCGGCAAAGCGTGGATTGAGGGTCAGCACCGATTCGTAAGATGCGACTGCCTGGTCTCTATCTCCAAGTTCACGGTAGGCATGCCCGAGATGTGTGTAATAAACCGGGTTTTTCGGGTTCTGATTAACAGCCTTGATGTAACAGAAAGAAGCTTTGTCGAACTGTCCTTTGAGAAAAAAAGCATTTCCCAGGTAGAATAGTTTCTCATGATCATTTGGGTGGGTTCGCAGGTGCTTGATGCAGGCATCTATTACCTCATCGAGCAATCCTTCACGGTAGGTTGACGCCTCGGCCATCCAATAATCTCCTCAGATATTCTGTTCTTCAATAAATTATTTTGTCATTCAGGCCCCGCCACTGCAAGCATTTTCTGCAAAAAACAATTTCGTCTTCAGCAGAAAATATAAACCGCAAAAGCTCCTGGCACTGATGGCGCCAGATTCAGACTTCTGAAAGAACCGCCTTCACATCTTTCCCCAGCTTGGTTCTGGGTTCAAATCTTCTAAATGCCGGTTTATCTGTGCAGTAAATGTGCAGTACCTCGAGCCCCTCGTAATTTCTTTTCTGCAGACCCTGGCGCATCGAGACAAATACCGGTTGCAGTTGTTTGAGCCCTTCTTCTGGTTCAAACTGCTCGCGGGTGAAAAAGCGATATTTATGAATAACCCCGTCATCACGGCGGAAAATGTCTACTTCTGGTTCTTCTAGCAGTCTTGAACGGGCAGAAAAATTGCGCACATCAAAAAAGTGTTGACGTTCATAGTCTTCATAAATAGTTGCACCCCAGATATAGGGATTGCGGAACAGCCAGAGCGGGAAAACCGGACTGAGAAAGTTCTTCAGGCTGTCGATCAGATCATAGTTATATTCGTTTTCTCTGACTGAAACGTGCAGGTCGCCATTCTGCAGTCTGAATTCGCCACCTTCAATAAATCTGCCGGCAATCTTTTCGATTTTCTCCGGCTTGGGGATACTTAACAGGATCTTTTTGGTGCGGTCGTTGATCGTTGAATAAAATTCACTGGGCTGGTCGATATAATCGACCTCGATGTCGCAGACAGGAAACAGGAAAATCCTTTCGAATACAGCCTGAAATACCTCACGGTCTTTCCGGTCGCTGACAAAAACATGCTGTTCTAGAATCTGGCTTTCCTGGTTCATTGGCTACTCCGATTTGGCATAGATAAGAGTGTGATCTTCAACGGGCGGTTGCCCCTGATTCCCGGGTTTCAACTGCCTGCCCAGACTGTCGAGCATTATTGCCGCACTCTGTTCCGGTAGTTTGTCGAGCATCTGACGAAGCTCTTCAAGGCTGATGCGTTCGCCCCCATCAGCCGGAAACTCGGTAACCCCTTCAGTATAAAGTAAAATGCCATCGCCGGGCAACAGTTGAATATTCTGGTTTTTGTAAGGTTCGACGCCTTTGTTGAAAAGACCCAGCGGTACACCTGGGTCAAGCTGGGGTATTTCGACGTAACCACTGCGGCTGCGGTTAATCAAAGGAACGGCATGCCCGGCGAGGGCGACAATGACGGAGCGGTCGCCGGCTCTTATAAGCAGAGCGGCGGCAGTTGCAAACAGATCGTGCATCTGGTCTGAATTCATGATGCTGGAAAGACGATTCAGAAGCTCAGCAGGAGAATTACAGCTGTCGACAATGCAGCTGAGCATCGTGTGCAGTTTACAGAGAAACATGGCAGCTTTGAGCCCATGACCAGAGCATTTGCCGATCAGAATCATCATGCGGTTGCCCGGCATGTTCAGATAAAGATGAAAATCCCCGGAATGTTCGGGTGAATAGCGGGTTGCCTGGGCTATTTCCCAGCCACGGATCGCCGGGGCCGAATCGGGCAGAAAATCGGCAAAAAGCCCCTTTGCCAGCTGATATTCAGCCTGCTGCTGTTTAATCTGTGCGTTGCTGTAATAAAGATCATGATTCTCGAACATTATTGCCAGACCTTTGGCGGCCTCCAGCAACAGTTGTTTTGCTTCTGCCGACTGCTGCGCTTTGTGATCGCAGATTACTGCAAGTATGCCATGCGGCTGATTGAAAAATGTGATCGGAATCAGCAGCCCGCGCTCGTCAGAAGCGCCAACCGGGAAAGTATGCAGGCCGATATGAAGGCTGTTGCGGCGTAGGCTTTTAGCATCAGTGAAACCGACGATTTTTTCGCGAATTTCTTCTGCCAGACTGTCGCCAGCAATAATGCGCCGAATAACTCTATCGGCGCCGGAGCGGGTTCCGGCGATAAAATCAGGCTGATTATCGTTCATGACAAAGTAAAGAAAAGTTTGTTCCTGTATTATTTCAGAAATGAAGGCCAGAGCCCCTTCGATTTTCTGTCTTAAGCTCTGTTCTGGATTGATCAGATGAAGAAAATGCTGAATAGATGCAGAGGAATTCTGCAGATGAAATTCGGAATAACCTGATGCGTCACTGTTTATGCCAGGCTTTGCTTTTCCAGCAAATTCGGTTTTTTCGGGGCTGCCATGGTGAATGCTTTTTGCCAGACACGCAAGCCCGGCTGCAAAAGATGCCAGAAGTATGACAAGAGAAGTTATGGCAGCAATGTGGCTGATGTCATGATAAATGAAACTGCGCATGACCACCAGAAGGCTGACAAGGAAAACCGCCATGCTGGCCTGCAAAATTCTTTTTCTATTTCCGGTCAGATTTTTCAAGGTTTATTTGCCTGATAGGTTGCTGTGTTGCTTCCCGATGATCTTGATGAAAACTTAAATTGCCTCTAAGCACGATGCCCGCCTGAGCGGGCACCTGTCTGAATGCATTTTGCCTCAAAAGTATGAGATGGTAATCTCCTGGTGTGGTTTTCAGGCCGCGCGATAATTCTCGTAAGATCTGCCTGAGCGGGCTTCAAGGCTTCGGCAATGACTTGCCATAGCTTCGATTGCAGCCGGGTCACCAATTTTGGCCAACGCTTCGCCGGCGGCCAGACTGACTTCTTCTCTTGGGTCTTCAAGAGCTTCAATCAGAGCTTCGACTACCGCAGTTCCGCGCCGGTCACCAAGCTGCAGGCAGGAGATTTTTCTGATACGCCAGTCGGGGCTCTTCAGGCCTTTAATATAGCGCCAGGTCTGGTCGACCGGAGTCACGGTTGCCAGAGGCACAACTTTCCCACGGGATCTTGTGGGGAGAACTGTTTCTTCTTCACCTTTCCAGCGGCGCCACAGACCGGCAAAGACTTTTTCGAACATGAACCAGCCTACGAAGTAGACCATCGTGAGTGCGATTATCTTCAGTTCAATGTGCATCATAACAAATGCCTCCTGATTCTATTTTCTTCGAGAACCATCGGCAAATATTCCCAAAAACATTAGACAATTGAATTCAGTTCATCGTTATTGCAATCAATGCCTTGCGAGCGGGATTCTGAGGCCAGAATTGAAAAGAGAAACAGTATAATTGGCCACTGCTGCATGAAAAGACGGTTGAAAGACTTTTCTATATGCCATTCCAGAGCATGCGGCGAAAAAAGATAGGCGGCGGCGTAAGAAAGCAGCATCCCTGCCGGTATTATTGTCAGAAGCCAGGTGGAAAGCAGAGAGTTTTTTCTGCGGCTGAATAAAAAATAGCCGGCTATCAGTATCGGAAGTGGCATGTGAGGGTAAAAAACTTTTTCTTCTGCCTGGATAAATAATGAAGACCACATATGCTTCAGGATTTTTGCGTGTCTTGCAAAATCAAAAAAAATCGAAAAACTGTGGTTACTGACAGCTGCTAGAATATCGTTTCTGACTGGAAAAACAGACTTGAAAAGGATCAAGGTAAGAATTCCGGGTGCAATTCCTGTGCAGAAAGGCAGAAACTTGCTTTTCCATGCTTCTCTGGCCGATTTTTCGCTTTGCAGCCAGAATGACATTATCAGATAAAGTAATGTGAGCAGGGCAAACACAAGCCCTTCATTTTTTGTCCAGGCCGCCAAGCCTGCGCTCAAACCTGCAATAAACATTAATTTTTCCTGACCTTTTTGTGTTCCTGCGATTAAAAAGTAGCAGGTGACAAGGAAAAAAAGGCCAAGGAGCTGGTCTGAATATTGCCAGCAACCGAATTTCAGAAAAAATGGCGTCCCCATAAGCAACAATACTGCAGTCAGTGCTGTATATCGGCCTCTCAGCCTCTCGACCGCATAAAAAAGAAATATCGTAGTTGCCAGTGCCGCAAAAATTGAGAAGCCGGCCGGAACAATCGCAGTCGGTTCGCCGGTAAAAATCCAGCTTCTCGTTATCATCAACGGCAACATCAGCGGGTAGTCAGGATGCGAGTCGCCATAGGTATCAGAGAACGCACTTTCCCATGCGTCGCCGCTGAGAAATATCATTCTGGCCCTGAGGTTCCAGATCGCCCAGGCATCCCAATAGCCTTGCGGGAGCTTGAATGCCCCCATTAAGAGGAAAATCGCATGAAAGAATACAAGATAAATGAAGATCAGTTTGACTCTGGATGGGGTTAGAATCCTGTTTGCTTCAGCTTTTTGCCCGGTTTCGTTCTGTGCTGGCAAGGCACCAGGCTGGGGAGTCATGAATTTCTGCCAATTTTTTTTCAGCAGAAAAAACAAAAAAATCAGCAGTATTGACTCAAAGGCAATGTAGTAATTCGATACTTTTCCGTAGACAAGCAGCCAGAGAAAAAGCATTATCGAAGAAATTCCAAGACCGATAAGCAACCCCGTGACCAGTGACAGTACCGGGTATTTTTTTTCACGAAAAGCCCCTGAATAGCCGATGATTACAGCTCCAGATGCGCAGGGAAATATCAGGCTGAGGAAAAATAAGAACAATTTCATTTATTTTTTCTCAGCACAGCAAAAGATTTATGAAATTTTTCGATGCCGTAGTTGCCTTTTTGCGAGAATTCCAGAAGGGTTTTCTCACGGTTAAAGCATCCCAGAATGATGTTTTCATCGGGAGAATCTTTTACAACAGCTGGAGCAAATGCATATCGGCTTATTCCCAGAAAGGCTTTGTGATTTTTCTGCGTTTCAGGATCGGTAACAAAGCCCAGGGGTTGCTCTGGCTGCACATTCTTTTTGGCCTGCTCAAAAATCTTCAGATAAAAGTCTGCCCAGTCCTGGGCCGACCAGTTCTGGTTGAGCATATCAAGATTGAGTTGCATAATGACCAGAAAGGCAAAGATCAGCAGGGCAATCTCACACCGCAGGTTCATGTGGCATTCTTACCAGGTGTCATTGTCAACAGGCCATGAAGAAATATTCGGTCTGGTTTTTCCGCGGAAAACTTCAAGCAATGCCTTTATAGCTGGGGTTCTGAAGCCGAAAGTCGCGGCACAGCTGCCTATGTCGGTGCAGCCGGCAAGATCATAAGGATTGCGCAAAGCGACAACGGCTATATTTGTGGTTTTGCTCCTGATGGCTCTGGCTGCCTGCAGCTGATCTTTGAACAGATGGCCATTGTAGGTGAAAAAAACAACCCGGGTTGCAGCATCGATGTTGAGCTGGGCAAGGCCGGCTGAAAGCTCATTGAATGGGCATTTTGGCTCATAGACAAAAGTTGCGGCCTTTGGGTATTCTTCGCCGAGAATTTTGATCAGACTGCCCTGTTTATGCTCTTCCTCAACCTGTACCAGAGAAGAGATCTGCGGCACGACGAACAGTATGTCGGAACCGTCACCCTGCATCGGTATCATTTCTGATGAGCAGCGCAGAAACTTGACACTTTTTTCATGCAGTTCTTTTATCAGGGGAACATGTTGCCGCTGCCAGTCACTGATTGCTCCGGTTGACTCTGCTTCGGGCAGGCGCTTTCTGGCGGCAGCAATTCTTGCAAGGCTTTCGTCGACGCGTCTGGCGGTTTCCTTGTTTTCCTGTGCCTGTTTCAAGAGAGTTTCAGCAGTCAGGCGCTGCTGGTCGAGACGATGACAGATCAGCAACAGGTCGGCCCCGGCATGAAAAGACATGCTGGCGGCCTGGGCGATTCCGAAAGATTCTGTTATTGCACCCATTTCGAGATCATCGGTGACCAGAATGCCTTTGAATTTGAGCTGGTCACGCAGCAGACCTGTTAAAACGCTCTTTGACAGGGTTGCCGGCAGATCTTTCGCCGATTCAAAAGCAGGAAAGAATACGTGGGCGGTCATGATTGCGGCAACATCGGCTTCTATGGCTTTTTTGAAGGGCAGCAGTTCAAAGTTGTGCAGATGCTCGGCAGGGTAGGGGATAACCGGCAGGGTAAGGTGTGAATCAACCTGTGCATGCCCTTTCCCGGGAAAATGCTTGGCGCAGGCGAGAACGCCGGCCTTCTGCAGGCCGCGAATCGCAGCACTGCCATACAGAGCTACCTGCTCTGGCTTGTCGCCAAATGAACGGGCGCCGATTCCAGGATTATCGGGGTGGTTGATGTCGAGAACCGGCGCAAGATTCCAGTTCAGGCCGAGACTGAGCATTTCTTTGCCCATGGCGTAATGAGATGCTTCGGTCAGTTCGGTGCTGCCGGTTGCCGCCAGTGCCATGGCAGACGGGAAAAGACTGCCGCGGCTGAGAATACGCATTACCAGACCGCCTTCCTGGTCGATCGAGGCAAAAATTTTCTGTCCGGCGGCTTCAGAAATCTTTTTGAGATGGCCGGGAAGCTTTTCCGGGTCGGTGAGGTTTCTGGCAAAAACGATGACCCCGCCGATACCCCACTCTTCAACAAAAGACAGAAATTCGTCTGATGGCTCTTCGCCCTGGTAGCCGACTATAAACAACTGACCGATCTGTTTCTTCTGCATATGCTTCCTGGTTAGAAATCTTGGGATTACCCCTGAAAAAAACGCCCGCGGGTTATTTAAACAGGTGGCAGAATAGGGTATAATGCAGCTGTTAATTTTTCAAGGAGATGCCACATGTATTGTTTCAAATGCGGAAAGAAGCTGCCGGCCAGGGTAGTTAACTGCCCTGAATGCGACACCCCTCAGAAACGGCGCCAGCGCTACCGCAGACGAATGATTCTCGGCCTCTTCATCTTTCTCGCCGGTGCCGTTGCCGGCAGTCTGTTCGATACCCTTTTCTTCAAAGGCCAGGCCTGGGAACATTCCTTTCTGGGTGCGTTTACCGATGGGTCCGAGCAGCCTCAGCCAGGTCAGCAGGTCGCTTCAAATACCATGATCGATTCTTCTGAAAGTGCCGGCGAAAATAAGATTGATACCGTCTCTGAATCTGCATCTGCTGGAGCTTCGTTCTCCATGACTGCTGGCGTTTCTACACAGAAAGGCTCTGCTCCGGCAACTCTGAGCCCGGTTGAAAATGCTTCAGACAGCGTGCCGATGTCGGCATCTGCTGCGCAGATGCTTTCCGGTAATGCAGAAATTGCTGTCGCTTCAGAATCGTTCTCTGATGTTGCTTCTGCCGCTGCCGCGTCAGGTGTTGATGCCGCAGCTGAAAAGAAGACTTTTCCGCCCGGCCAGCTGGTGTTCAAGAAGACTGAAGTTCTTGAAAAAAGCGCCAGTTCAGATTATCACGGCTTTATGGCCCGCGATGGTTCAGAGTTGATTTTTGCTTCTAATCGTCAGAAAGTCGATGACAGACCGGTTTACCAGTGCTTTCGCCGGCCCGCCGACGGCTCCGGAACTGCTGAAAAGGTTTTTGCCTGGCCAGGAAATGTCTGGACCCCGGAAACGACACCTGACAACCACATGGTCGTTTTTTCAAGCGACAGCAGTAAACCAGAACATATTTTCGTTTATGACCGCAAGTCCGGCAACAGCATGCCGCTTACCAGCGGCACCAGTAAAAACATGATGCCGGCCATTTCGCCGGATGGCAGGCTGATTGCGTTTGTTTCGAACCGCAAGGGCAGCAATGATATCTGGTTGATCGGCCTTGAAGGCAGCAACCTTATGCAGATAACCAGCGGCGAACATGATGACCGCGAACCGCGCTGGTCACCTGACGGGTCGGCACTTATTTTTACCAGAATCGTTGAACCTTTGAAAAATTCACAGATCATGAAGGTCACTCTCGAACCTCTTGGCGAACCGCAGACGTTGATTTCGTCAGCAAAACGCAACTGGCTGGCCGACCTGTCGCCAGATGGGCAGTATCTGGCTTTTACCCGCTCAGAAAGCACGGATGGCAGCAAAAATTCAATTTTTCTGCACGAGCTTGCAACCGGCAAAGAGAATGCTCTCAAACTGCTTGCCGGGGCAGAATGTTTCAGACCGGTCTGGAACGCCGACTGCAGCGGTTTTGTTTTTCATGCCACGACCAGCCAGGGCAGAAGCCTTTATCAGGCCGTATTCACCAGGGAGAACCAGTAATTGCCTGAGTCAGTCGAACTGCTTCTTTCATTGATCCTGCTCTGCCCATTGCTGATTTTTTATTTTCTATTCAAAAAGCACTGGGTCGATCATGATTTGCGCAGGGCTTTCCTGAGCGGTCTTGTGGCCGGAATTGGCGCGATCGTTATCACCAGAGTCGTATATCTTCCGATTGAATACTTTCTTGGCACGGATCTGCGCTCTTTCATTTCTGGCTCAGGGGCATGGTTTGTAACTTTGATGGCCTGCGTCGGAATCATTGGCCTCATCGAAGAGTCATTGAAAGCTGCCGGTGGCATGCTCGCCAGTTATTATTCAGAGTATATGAGGCGTCCCACTGTAATTTTCATGGGGTTCGCCGGCTGCGCCATGAGCTTTTCACTGCTTGAAAACATTCAATATTTCCTGTTATTCGGTGTTTCTGTCGTCCTGCCGCGCATTGTCATCAGTTCTTCTGCACACCTGTTTTTTTCGAGTATCTGCGCGGTGATCGTGGCCGACGCCATCGTCAGACGGAACCGGGCTACGGTCGTTTCACTGCGCATTCTTGCCGGTATTGCCGCTGCGGCGGTTGTACATGGTTTTTTTGATTTTGTCGTGTTTCATTTCGATATTCAGGCGGTCAGCGGTCTGGTTATCAGTCTTCTCGCGCTTTTTCTTCTGGGTGTCTATGAAATCTGGCTGGGAACAATGAAGCTCGATGTTCCTGAAGAAGCGAGGCTGATGAGCTGCGCCGGCTGTGGTGCCTTTTCTCTTGATCGCGTAAGATTCTGCGGTTTTTGCGGCTCAAGAGTCGTCAGAATGCCGCATCGCCCCGAATTAAAAGTCACTGATGCTGAGGAATCCTGAAAATGGCTGAACTTACCCAGACGGTTTTTGAAAAAGAGCGTGCTATCGGACTTGCTATTCAGATGCCTGGTCAGACAGACGAAGAAATCAGGCTTTCTCTTGAAGAACTCAGCGAACTGCTGAAAACTGCTGATGTCGATATGGTCGGGACTCTGGTGCAGAAGCGCGACCGGGTTTCCCGCGCCCTTTACATGGGCAGTGGCAAGATCGACGAGATCGCCGATGCTGCAAAAGCGGCCGATGCCAACCTGATTGTGGCAGATGATGAGCTCACCGCACTCCAGATAAAGACTATCGAAGAGGCAACCGGCATTCCCGTCTGTGACCGGACCTCGATAATTCTCGAAATATTTGCCAGACATGCCTCAACCAGAGAGGGAAAACTGCAGGTCGAGCTGGCAAGCATGCAATATCAGCTGTTGCATCTGGTTGGTGGCTACGAAAACCTATCGCGGCAGCGAGGTGGCATCGGGGTCAAGGGCCCGGGTGAAACAAAGCTCGAGACCGATCGCCGTGTCATCAAAAACAAGTTGAAAAAACTGCGCGAAGACCTGGAAAAATCGGTTCAGGATCGCGAACTGCAGAGCCGAAAACGCCAGGATCGCCTGGCAACAGTATTTTCTCTGGTTGGTTATACCAACGCCGGCAAATCAACTCTTCTTAACCGGCTGACCGGCAGCGAAGTCAAAATCTGTGACGGTCTGTTCACCACGCTTGATCCGACAGCCCGCCGGTTGAATTTTGCCAGCGGCCGCTGGGGAATCGTTTCTGACACAGTTGGTTTTATCAGCAAGCTGCCTCATTCTCTGATAAAAGCCTTCAGGGCTACTCTTGAAAGTGTTGTACATTCAGAAGTGCTTGTTATTGTCTGCGATATCTCTGACCCGCATTTTCGTGACAGACTGACTGCTGTCGACGAAGTACTCAAAGAAATCGGGGCTGCGGGTCATCGTGAGCGTCTCTATGTCTTCAATAAAATAGACAAGCTCCAGGATCTCGATCGGGAAACAATTCTTGCTGCCTACCCCGGCGCTGTGTTTATTTCGGCCCGCACTGGTGCAGGCGTCGATGAACTGATGGCTCGCCTCGATGAAGTAATCGCCCGGCAATACGTGACTTTGAACCTTCTCCTTTCCACAAAATCCGAGCTGGTAAAAGAAATTATGCAGAGTGCCATTGTAAAAAGCCAGGAATGGGGCCAGGGAACCGTTAAAATCTGTGCCGAAGTTCCGGCAAAACTTTGTTCCCGGCTCGAAAATTTTGTTGTCGATTCATAATCAGAGAGGGCCTGTAATATGAAAAAAAGTCTGTCAGTCTTTTATATATGTTTGTTTTTGCCCATTTTTATGCTTTTTGCGCCTTTATCAGAGGCCAAGTCTCTCAGGCCGCCGCCTGAAGTAGATAAAACGCCGGCAGTTACAGTTCCTGAACCGGCCGGCAGGGCATTGAACGGCGAAGAATGGCAATTCTTCAGAATGAATGCCCAATACCGCGGTACTGTTAAAAAGAGCTTTTCCAATCTTGGCTGCGCCATTGCCTGGTTTAAAGATCTTACCCCTGATCAGACACAGATAATTCTGCATGTCAGTGCTGTGCACCCTGAAAAGAAGCGTCAGAAATATGCTTTCAGACTCAATCTGGTGTTGCGCAGACAGGGGGCCGGATACAGCCTGGTCAAGAAAGAATATGCCACATTCTCGGGCATTACCGGTGATCGTCAGACCCAGCTTGAGCAGCTTGCTGCCCTCTGGGTCTATATGCGTGCCCGGTCAAATGAAGCAAAGCTTCTGCCGGAAATTGAAGCCTGCGGGGCCAGGTTGCGTCTGAACGAAACCGTTCTCGGGAAAGGGCGCTCGCGCGAAGTCAACTGCAGCTGGCCTGGTCGGCGCAGTTTCAACGGTAAATTCTTTTTTGAGAGAGCAGTAGACCCGGTTTTTAAAGAACTTCTGACTCTCGATAAACTACGCTTCAAAAGCGGCCGACTTTCGGTTTCGCTGGTTAAAGACACCCAGGAAGCAATTACCAGAGATTTTGGCACCCGCGAACCATTTGCTACCGACGTTTTCAAATAAATAGGCAACCCGTTATTTTATCGCTTCAGTTTCTTTAATTAAATATTGTGGCCTTCTTTTGGTTTCAAGGTAGGTCTTTGCGAGATATTGCCCAAGAATCCCAAGGCAGAACATCTGGATGCCACTGGTGAACAGAATGATAACTGCAAGTGACGGCCAGCCGCTCACAGGGTCGCCATACATCAGAGTTCTGAAGATGATGAAGCAGACAAAAAAGAGAGCGACAAAACAGAAGAAAATCCCCATAAGTGCCGAAAAGGCCAGGGGAACAGTAGAAAAGGCCGTTATTCCTTCAAGGGAGTAAAGAAACAGACTCCAGAAAGACCACTTGGTGTTGCCGGCGGCTCTCTGGACATTCTCATATTCAATCCAGTGGGTTTTAAAGCCAACCCATTCGTTGATTCCCTTGGTAAATCTGTTGTATTCAGGCAGCTGCAGTATGGCATCCGCTACTTTCCTGCTGAACAGTCGAAAATCTCTTGCGCCATCGACAAATTCAGTTTTGGAAATCATCCTGATCAGTTTGTAATACTGTCTTGCAAAAAAAGACCTGATCGGTGGTTCGCCGGTGCGGTTCGTTCTTCTGGTCGCTGCCGCATCATACCCGCCTGAGGTTACTGCATTGAACATTTCATAAAGCAATCCAGGGGGATCCTGAAGGTCGGCGTCCATGATTGCGAGATAATCCCCTTTTGAGTGCTCGAGGCCGGCAAGAATAGCCGCTTCTTTTCCAAAATTGCGCGAGAAGGAAATAAACCTGACCTGTTTGTCTTTTTGACTTAGTTCTCTCGCTATCTGCAGGGTTTCATCGCGTGATCCGTCATCGATAAACAGAATTTCAAGATCGACGCCGTTGGCTTTGAATTTTTCAGCTTCAAGACAGACCTCGCGATAAAAAATCCCGAGAACTTCCTGCTCGTTGTAGCAGGGCACAATTATTGATAAAAGAGTCATTTTTGTTTATCGCCTGATGAATAGGATTCTGGAAGTCGCGAAAAATAGATTGCCTTGTTGGTTTCTTTCTGAATCTGGTATTTTTCTGGCTGAGTGCGCAGAAAGCTTGTCAGACTGCTGTTTGGGCGTAAAAGAAAGGCGTCGAAATTATATTTATCTATAAGATTCTGCACGTTAAGAAACTTTTCTTTGGCGCGAGGGTCAGACTGTTTAAGGCGGAAAAGGCTGACCATGTCTTTGAGATTGTGAGGCGAAAACAGGTCGGCCCGGGCGTCCGCAAAGGTTTCTACTTCATTGAAAATCAGAATTTCTCCGAAATCATAGTCGTTATAAAGTCTTTTGGGATGCTGCTTTTTCACAAATTCGACAAATTCCTTATCGAGAACTTCTGAGATGAGCTTGCCGTTGCGCCAGGTATTGATAGTCTTGCCGCAAAAAAGCATGCTGACAATTGCCAGAAGAACACAGATGAAAATAAACATGGGGCGGCCGCCTGAGCCATTCGTTGCTGCCGGAATTTTTCGTGGAATTGCATAGTCAAAAACGAAGAAACTGGCGGCAATGGAAAATACAATTGAGAACCTGACACTGCGAAAGAGCATGTAGGCAAAGAAAAGAAAGACAAGCAGGTCGAGCCCCTTGATTTTCTTTTCAGATGCAACAAACGATAGGCTGCAGATGAATATCGGTACAAAGAAAACCAGCAGATGCGAAACTTTTTTGGCATCGGGCGGGTGCCATTCTTCTATTATATCCTGCATGAAGGCATCACCCATATTTGCATATGGATAGACAATCATGTCGATGCCATAAGGGTTCAGGCCGATCGCGAAAATCGACAGAATGCCGATGACGAGAAACAAAATCGACTGTCTTCGGGTGTTTTTGTCAAAATGCAGTTTTCCCCAGGTAAAATCGACAAGGCCTGAGAAAAAGAAGATAAAGCATAAAATGTATGAGAGGGTGGAAGAACCGGCGTGCAGATTTGCCCATAAGAAAGAAAAAATCGGGATCAGAAAAATGGCTTTCGAATTTTCATTTTTTTTGAATTCATACAGGCAATAAAGAGTTGCAAAAATCAGGTAATAGCTGAAGACCTGCGGTCGGCCGTAAAACAACGTGAATAACTGCACCATCGGGGCAAGGAAAATGGTTGCGGTTATAAAATTCTGGCAGATGGCCGTGCGGTTTCTTACAAGGATTAACAGCATCATCAGAATGGCTGCTGATAAAGAGAAGATAAAAATTCCCGGTGCCCCTGACGCGCGAAAGATTAAATGGAAAAAAATCTGTGAAAGCCACTCGTGTGAAACCCAGACGATAGCCTTTTCTTTCGCATACCAGGAAAAAGCATCGACGCCAGGCAGTGAGCGGTTGTTAACCATCCACTCGCCGGCCTTGACATGCCACCAGAAGTCGTTCCCACTTATTCCGTCACTGAAAACAAACAAAAGGCCCACGAGGAGAGCAGCGGTCAAAACTTTGAAGAGGTTGCCCGTTATCTGTTTTTCTGCGGACTCTTGTTCCATCTGTTTCACCGTTGCTGAAAAATATCTGAACCGGAATATTTTTAAACTTAAAACTTCAGGTTATCTTCGCGTGTCCATCCGGTTTTTCGGCCATCGTTGTAAATTATTTCAAACCAGCGCCAGCGGCCTTCTTTTTGAGTGCTCTTGATTTTTACAACCATACCCTTTGGGAGTTTGCCAAGCTTTTCAGAGGTTGTGTTTGGCTGGCTGCGAACATTTGCGAAAGTCTGCGCTTCGATGGTGGCACTCTCTGGTAAAGCCTGCCCCTGCGTGTAGGTCGAAACCGTCTCTGATGCCAGAGCGGGCTTTGCAATTGCAACCGAAACGAGATTTTCTCTTAAAGCCTCTTTTGCTGCCAGTTTGGCAACTTCAGACGTGTCTATCTTTCCTGAATCATCAGCCTTCTGAACCAGATTGATCATTATTGATGCCGGCCCCTGAATCAGAAGGTCGTCTCTGACCCAGCCGGATTTACGGTTAAAATCCCATTTGATATGTGTCCAACCATTTTTCTTTTCGAGTACAACACCTCTGGTACCTTTTCCAACCTTGAAAAACAGCTTGTCGCTGGTTGAAGGACCAGTGCGGACGTTTGTGCCATTTCCGGAGGCATAGGCATACCACTTGGGTCCGTTGGGTTCGAATTTTGGTTCGTTTTTGGTCGTTTCGCCAGAAGAAGTGCCTGTTGCAATCGACTTCGCTTCTGTTTTCAGCAATGAATCAGATTGTAACGGCGATTCTGCAGGCTTTTCAGCATTTACCTGCGCTGTGCCGGCGCTGTCATTATTGTTGATGTTGTAAAGCACCTTGACCGTAGACTGGGCTTCGGTTTCGGCATTGGCAACCACCGGGGCTGGCTGATCGCTTCCTGCTTCCATAAGCTTGAACATCTGCTTCCCCATGAATACACCCAGTGCTATAACTGAGAGCATAATAACAATTATTGAGATTATTTTGGCCTTTTTCAAACCTGCCCCTCCAACTACTTAAGTGAATTGAGTCTAGTACTAATAAAAATAGCTGTCAATACCTCAAATTTATTCTGTCAGCTCAATCGATGGCCTGATCAGGGCACGCCGGAATTTTTTCCTGAAAGAAGACTTTGTATATTACCAACACTCAAGCCTCTTTGAACCTCATCGTTGCTGACAGACAGTATACCTTTGCGCATAACGTTGTCGGTCGTGAAAGCCACTTTATAAATCTGATCGGTTAATACGTGCCCTGATTGGTAACCTGTTGCGTATGGCAGAATGAATTCGACGTTGCCGCTGGCATTGCTGGTTTCTCTGACTTTGTAGAGAAACTTCAGGTGGTTGAAGGTCAGTTCGAGTGAGAGCGTTACAGTCGTTTTCGGATCTACCTGAAGCTGTAACACTGCTCCCTTCACTTTCTCGAAAACAAAATAAGGCGGTAAAACCATTTCTGTGGCTTCGGCTGCATATATGACCCTGAAGCAGTTCGTAATGCCAAAATTCCCGAGAGGAGTTAATGCCAGATGGTCGCGAAGCCAGAAATAAAACCAGTTTTTAAAGTCGGTCGACCGCGGAATTGGCTGGTTAAGCAATTTATACTCAGGCCCGGGAGGGAGAGAGCGGAAGAAATGCCAGAAATTGTAATAATCATCATCGTAAGTCTCCCAGGTGTTGAGAAAGATATACCTGACCCGGTATTTATCGCACAAAGATGCTGCTTCCCGTTCGCTCTGGGACGAAAAAATCTCGGCCATGGTGCGAAAGCCCCAGAAGGTGTTGCCCACCACCACCGGTCGACGGGCATAATAAGCCAGAAGATTGCTTTCGTTGCGGTAGGTTAAAAAACCATACTCTGGTTTTTTGTTGTCGAAATACCCTGATGTCTGGGGGGTATTCTCGCTGATCCAGCGAAATGCGTCGAGTTGTTCTGTGCTCAGAAGGTTTTTGTTTTCTCTTATAATGAAATTATTGTTGAACGCCTGAAACAGAAAAAATGGCAGAAACAGCAGAATCAGTTCGAGATGTCTGAACTTGAAGCCGGCAAGTTTATTCCTGAAAAACGCGAAAAGCATGTAGGCTGAAATGCCTGAATACAAGCCACAACCAATGCTCAGCCAGCGCAAAAAACGCGTCTGGTGAAGCGCCAGAAACAGAAAAATAAAGAGCCAGTTGCGCAGAAACAGCCATTCTGAATCGGCAACTGCACGGTTTTTCACGATTGCCCAGGCGGGAATGAAAAAAAACAAAGGCCCAAAAGTTGCCGAAAGAATCAAAATTCTGTTTGCATTGCTTCCTGGATCGATTTTAAGAAGTGGAGCCAGTTCTTTGATATTTCTGTGGACGGGATCGATGTGAAAGAGAAAACTACATGCCTGGAGTATCTGATCTTTGAAACCAATACATACAAGAAGAGCGGAAGCTGACAATAGAAGAGCCATTTTATGCCAGGAAAAATTTTCAATTGTCGAAATTGCATAGAGGAAAAGGCCGCCAAGCAATATACACAAAGGCTGAAAATAGCTGAAACGACTGAAAGAAATTGTAAAGTGACTGGAATTGCTGATTAAATAGCAGATTACCGGAATGCTTCCTGCTACGAGAGTTCCTGCTGCATAATGTAATTGCTGGCAGGTCTGGCGAAAATTCATGAATCTGCTGAAACTTGCCTGGCAAACTACAAGAAAAAAGAAAAATGGTGCTCCGGCCCAGACCAGAGTCAGCAGGGCACAGGCAACGCTGCCGGCGACAAGCGCGGTCAGGCGCCTGCTGTGTATATATAAAAGGCAGTTACACAGCCAGAGCCAGATGAAAAATGATATGAAAAAATCGTAGTCAAGCTTGAGAAAGCCGCTGACGAGGCCCGCCGCTCTGCCAGGAAGGAGAAAAAACGAGCATATAATAACGAAGGCAGGATTTTTAGAAATTTTCCAGAGGCTGTATATAATCAGAAGCGCAGTCAGCCAGACAAAAAACACGGGCAGCATGCCAACAATCAGCAATGGATCTAACTGCAGTGACGGAAAAACGGCGTGAAAAAACCACGCGAAATGAACAAGAAAGTTCATATGGAGAGGGGGAAAATCCATTTGCATGGAATAGGGAAAACAGCCGTATTCATCATCTGAAAGGAGTTTCCCTCTTAAAATCGATTGGTCGAACAATCGCATGAAGAGAACTGAATCAGGGTCTGACTGGAGATATCCGCTGGCTTTACAGCCCGAAAATAGAGGGCTGACAAGCCATAGCAGGCTCAGCAGCGAAAGCAGAATAATAACAGGCAATGCCAGTCTGATTGTGTTATGCATTGTTTTCTGGCAGGAAAAAACTATCAGCGCCTATTTTTTTAGCTTAGCTGGCTGGAAAATACCCACGTCGAGCATTTTGTAAAATTCTCGACAGGGGATACATCAATTGGTCGACCGATCAATGGCATTGCCAATGGCAGTGCTATATTCGGTCCAGATTTCATCGACTTTTTGTCCAAATCCAGCAAGGGCGCCAATGCAAACAAGTGCTATCAGCGATAGAATCAAGGCATACTCAACCAGACCCTGACCTCTTTTTGATTTTAATTTCATAAGATTTCCCAAAATTTATATAGTCATCAAAAACAAAGGCCGCAAAATTTTGTTTTGCGGCCTTGTGAGTGCTGACCCTTAGTTCGGAAGAGCGTTAGAAACAGTGTCAAGACCGTTTTTAATCTTGTTGCCTGCGAGGCCGAGAGCTGCGATGGCGACGATGGCGATGAGACCAAGAATGAGCGCGTATTCTACGAGACCCTGACCTTCTTCTTCACGGACAAAACGTTTGATAAGTTCCATGGGAATCCTCCTGATAAGTTTTTTGGCTACTGCCACCCACATTATCGCAAAACTAATGCCAAATTGCAAATTTTTCGCAAAAGTCCCAGGAAATGTTTGTTGGAGCAGGAGACACGGGTTTTAATGAAAAAAAAGCCGGTAATGTGGGAAAAATTACAGGTAATAATTACCACGGCTGGGGTAAAGTTGCCGCATGTTAGTTTTCGAACGGTATCGACTCGCGTCTGATCCCCCATTGGTCAATCAGATCGGGGTACGCCTGACGCAGTCGGTAATCGTAAATGTCGCCGGTCAGCTCTTTCATCAGCAGTACATCGTCAGTTTTGCTGTCTGCTGTTGCTTCACAGCCAATATAGGCGGTGTCGCTCGCAAAGCCCTGAATATTGTTCGGACCGAATTTTATCAGAGGCAGTGTACCCGCCAGATGCTCGATCCCTTTGCGGCCGGTGCCAAAGGCACTGCGATCAGCCATCAGCAGATTCTTTCTGATGACGGCATTACCCAGACTGACCTGTACACAGTAGGGCGAGTCGAAGGTATTGTATTCAACGAGCGGGCTCTGCTGCTGAATTTTCAAGCCCAGTCCCAGAGGCGACACAAACAGATTGTTTGAAAATTCGATTATACCGCCAGACTCATTACTTATCAGACCATTCTCTGTATATTCGAGGAAATTGCAGGCGATGATTTTCAGTCCATCATTGTTCTGCGAATTAATTCCTGTCTGTGGGTGAACGAAACTGCTTTCAGAAACCAGCAGGGAAGCATTGTTTTTCAGCTCCATGCCGATCGGGCAACGCCGTGCGGTTACTCTGCCAAGCGTCAGACCGCTGGTGTTCTCACAGATGACGCCGGTTGAACTGTTTGAAATGGCGATTTCTGAGAATGTTCCTTTTGCCTTGTCGATGCTCAAACCAGTTACAGCATCGGCAATGCTGACATTGACAAGTGTATTGTCGGTATTTTCAGCATTCTTGAATGAAATGCCCTGCCATTGTCCCTGCGACGGACCGGTTACGGCCGAGGCAAAAACGATTGGCAGACTGCCGCCGGCCGAAGCTATGATCACACCGCCGTCGATATTGAATTCAACCAGATTCTGGTTGCCGCTGCGCAGACCGTCAGTTTCGCTGATGAGAACCTCGACGCCGGCATCGATAATCAGGCGGCCGGTTTCACTTACACTGACGTCGCCGCCGACATGATATGGGCTATTGGCTCTTGTCCAGCGAACTTCGGTCGAGATGTTGCCCGGAACCATCATAGTGACCAGATTGTTGTAGCCGCTTTCGTTGCCGGCCTGATCAACAGCGGTGACCCGGTAATAATATTTTTTGCCGGTGGTTACGGTAAAGTCGGTGAATCTTTCCTGGCCCCGTGCAATCAGAGTATTGCTGATGAGGCTGAACACGCCATTCGCCACTTCGCTGCGGTATACCTGATAGCCTTTAAGATCTGTGTCTGAAGAAGCTGCCCAGAATACGGTCAGCTGACCTGGCAGCCCAGAGAGCGCCACTTCGACGCTGGTTGGCGGGGCTGGTGGAGTGCGGTCTTCAAGCGTGCTGAGAGTATTGACTGTCTGCAGCGAAGATGTCTCTGCCGATCGACCCTCACGATTGGCCACAATTTTGAAATAATATGTTTTGGCGCCGGTCAGGCCTGTTATTTTGAGGCTGTGACTGGTCGAAAAAACGCCCGATTCTTCTCTGACAACTCTTCCGAGAGCGTCGGTTTCGCCGTATTCAATCAGACCGTTGGTGTAATCGGTGGTTTTCCACGTGACTACCGCATGGGTCGAAGATACTTCCGTAACCTTGATTTCCTCATAATCAAAGCTGCGGGCTTCCATCTTCACATTGCCGGCCGCGGTATTGGAACCAGAATAAACCGCCGCTTTGAAAGTTGCGGTTCTGTAGCCGAAGGCTTCAACGACAAAATCCTGTTCGCCAAAGCCGATTCCATCGATAAAATAGGCTCCGGTTTCATCAGTCAGACACCAGTGGGTTCTATCATAGGCCCAGGTAACCAGTGCATCTTCAACCGGTTTCTCTGAAATATTGATGATTTTGCCGCTGATCGAGCCTTCGCGCGGTGTGACATTGCTGCCTGAACACCCGATGATGCCGGCAAAGGCCACAAATGCCAGCAAGGCTGCCAGAGCTGCAACAGCACCGCTGATTTTCCCGCTTTTAGCTGACTGAGTCATGTTTATGCCCTTTAAAGTCTTGCGAATGCTTCTTTGGCAAACCTTGAGATCTGGGTGTTTGCCGGAGCATTTTCGAAAGCCCGCTTGTAACACGCCTTGGCCTCTTTGATCAGGCGCTTTTCTTCGTAAGCCTGACCAAGATAGAAGCAGGCGTAAGAGTCGCCGGGCGACAGGTTCACAACGCGAACCAGAGCGTCGATTGCCGAATCGGCTGCGTGCTTGTCGAGATAGGCGACGCCAAGGTTATACAGCGTATAGGTATCTTCCGGGTTGATTTCAACCGCCCGTTGCAATGACGCGATTGCTTCGTCGATCTGGCCCTGTTCATAAAACGAGAGCCCGAGATGTGAATGTGAATAGGCATCGTCGGAGTCGAGTTCGATCGCCTGTGAGAAGGCTTTGATCGCCTGCGGCACTCTGCCGGTGTTTTTATAAAGAACGCCGAGGCTATACTGTGAGAATGCATCTTCCGGGTTCAGAGAAATGGCTTTTTTAAACGACTGTTCGGCAAGCTCGCGGTTGCCAAGGCCTCTGTAGATGCTGCCAAGCAGATAATGCGCATAGAATTTGTCGTCATCGAGCCTGATGCTCATCATTACGCAGTTGAGGGCATTTTCCATCTGGTTCAGGCTCTTGTAAACAGAACCCAGGGCGAGAAGAACCGCCGGGTTGTCATCCTGGTATTTGAGCAGATCTTCAAACATTTCGCGGGCATCTTCCATCATGCCGTTGTTCTTGTAGATCAGACCGAGCAGATAACGGCTTTCGGTATCGGCCGGGTTGAGTTTGATCGTGCGCTTGATCGAACTGATGGCTTCTTCGAGGCGACCCTGATTCAGATAGGCTTTGCCGAGATGGAAAAACGCTTCCTGAAATTCCGGGTCGAGCTCGATGGTTTTATGCCACGAATTGATCGCCTGGTCGGCCTTGCCAACACTCTTGTAGGCAATGCCAAGCTGTAGATGCGCATGTGAGAAATCCGGATCAAGCGCGATGGCCTTTTCCCACTCGCGGATCGCTTCGTCGACCAGGCCTTTTTCGCGATATGCGAGGCCCAGACGATAATGCGCGCCGGCATTGTCGGGGTTTATGGTGACCGAGCGTTTCCAGCGGGTCAGGTTCTGGTCGTCGATACCCTTGAGGCGGTAGATAACTTCAAGATTATAGTTGGCGAAGCTGTCATACGGGTTCAGGGCAATGACCTTGCGGAACTCTATGATCGCTTCGTCATACATTTCCTTGTTTTTGTAAGCAGAGGCCAGCTTGTAATGAGCTTCTGCGTTGTTCGGATTGTTAGCGATCTCGGCCTTGAACTTCTCGATCATCATATCCATTTCGGTTTTGCTTTTGATGATCGCGGCCGGCTTGGCGGCCTGCGAAGTTTCTGCGGCCGCGCCAGGTTTTTTGCGCAGTTCGCTGGCCTTGCGCCAGTGGTAGACCGCCTGTTCGCAATTGCCCTTTACGTCGTAGATTTCGCCGAGCACATCGTGAGCACGACTGAGGCGCTGATCAAGGAAAAGGCTGCGTTTGAGCTCGCCGGTCGCTTCGTCGAGCATGCCGCGGTCTTTGTAGGCGAGGCCCAGGTTGAAATGCAGTTCAGCATCGTTCGGGTTGAGGTTGTTCTCAAGTCTGAACTGCTCGATCGCTTTCTGAATTTCGCCCTTTTTGCGCAGAACCATGCCGATATACAGGCGCAGTCGCGGGTATTTCGGGTCATTCTTCAGGGCTTTCTTGAATTCGGAGAGGGCGGCATCGTCCATCCCCTGCTTCTGAAAAGCCTGACCAAGATAGACGTTGGCTTCGGTAAGCATCGGGTTGATGGCGAGTACCCGTTTGAAAGATTCGACCGCATCATCGTAGTTCTGCCCGAAGAAATGAGCCATGCCAAGATTGAGAAAGGCAAAGGCATTGTCGGGGTTGATCTTGATCGACTCGCGCAGGTGTTTGATCGCTTCTTCATAGCTTTCCATGGCAACGAAGCTGCGGCCAAGTTGACAGAGAGCATAAGCGTCCTGCGGGTTCAGCAGAACCGCTTTTTTAAACTCGACCACTGCCTTGCGCGGCTTGCCGATTTCGAGATAAACGGCACCGAGCGAAAAATGCGCATAGGCATAGTCGCGGTTGAGATCGATGGCGTTTTTGAGGCGCACAATCGCTTCATCATAGAGTTTTTTGAGCTTGTAAATCAGGCCCAGCTGCAGATGCGCGAAGGCAAAGTCAGGCTTCAGCGAAATGGCCTTTTTGAAGCGTATGATTGCTTCGTCATACATGCCCTTGAGTTTGTAGATAACCCCAAGATTGGCATAAGGAAAGGCGTAGCTCGTATTGAACATGATCGCCTTTTTGAACTCGGTGATTGCTTCGTTGAGCATGCCCTTGTTGCGGTAGGCGAGACCGATGAAGTTGTGCGCGTAGGCATCCTTCGGGTTGATGGTGATCGCATCTTTGAAAACATTGATGGCGCGATCGGTTTCGCCAGACATTTCCAGGGCGCGGGCCAGCTGGTAATAGGCAAAGAAGTCGCGTGGATTAGCTGCGATGCGCTTTTTGCAATCCTTGATCACCTGTTCGTATTTTTTTTCTACCATTGCCAGCCTCCGTCAGTCATGGAATCCATTCCAGGGTCTTGAACAATTCTGGTCTCTGACCTCTGGCGAATCTGATTATGTCTTCTTTCATCGCCGGGAATATTTCTTTATCTGCAAGTTCATCAGCATCGAAAAAATCAAAACCTTCAACCCGCTCATCAATACCGGTTGCCAGTGTCGAGAAGTCTGGCTTCAGACCTTCAAAAACAAGAAATTGAATGTGGCGGCCACTATCGAGGTTCATCGATTCGCGCACAAACAGCAGTCGGAAACCGGCCGCTCTGATGCGCAGTTCTTCGTCAAGCTCGCGGGCTGCCGCCGTCTCTGCGGATTCGAGCGGATCCTGACCGCCGCCTGGCAGCAACCAGTAGCGCCTGCCGTTCTTGTTGTGGCGGACAAAGCAGATTCGGCCGTCTTCCCGCTTCAGAAGGACGGTTACACGAATGCGGATATGATTGTTGACTATTTCGGGCTGTTGCACACCTAATTAATCGGCAGCAGACCGCGCCGGGATGAATGAAAAATTACCGGCTCAGGGTTTCAATGTTCGAAATTTTTATCGAGCTCAAGTTGAAAAGCTCTTCGATATTGTTCATGTCACTGCGGTTGACGCATATTGAGCGGGTCGGTTCCAGCTGATTTTCTGATTGAATTTTTTCGAGCTGGTAATCGAAGCCGTTATTTTTAAGAATATTCAGTGCTCTAAGAAGATCGGCGGGGGTGACAAAGCGGAAAATACAGTATTCTCGCCGCCCGCCTGATTTCTGGTAGATAATTTCGTTTTCGAGAAAGACCTTGCGTATGCCGGCAAGATCTTCGACGTGAATTGTTTCGTTGGCGCTCGTAAAGAAATAGCCGTCGGCGTTCAGGGTATCGAAGAATCTTTCGGTCAGCCGCTGCTTGTTGTCGCTGTCAAAATAGATCATGGTATTGCGGCAGAAAATAATGTCGTAAGTGCGGGCCGGCCAGCTGTTAAGCAGGTTGAGAACCTCGAATTCAACCATTTTTGTATACTCCGGCTTGACGCACCAGCGCTCATGCCCGGTAACCTGAAAGAATCTGGTCATGGTTCGCGGGTCGATCAACCGCATCTGATGACTGTTGAAGGCGCATTGCCGGGCAGATTTGATTATTTCTGAGGAAATATCACTGCCGACGAGCTGCAGATTGAATTTTTCTGAGTCAGGAAGAACGTCGAGCAGGGTGAAAAGAATCGAAAACAGTTCAGCCCCGACCGAACAGCCGGCTGACCAGATGCTGATGCGATTGTCACCGGTCTTTTTTTTGCGTGCCAGCAGTTCGGGCAGAACATTGCGGCGCAGAATGGTGAAATGCTCGGGGTGCCTGAAAAACCAGGTTTCGTTGGTCGTCAGGTTGTTGAGGAGGTCCATGCGCAGCTTGAGATCACGTCTGGCTCTGAGAATGATATCAGAGAGAGTGCGACAGCTGAAGTCAGCCATCAGCGGTTCTATGCGGTTCTCGACAAACGAGTAGCGGGCTGGCGGAAAGCTCAGGCCGTATTCGCGCGACAAAAACGAGCAGAAATCCTCGATTTCCTTGCCGCTGAATCTGCTGAGTGACATTATAAGCCTTTCTTAAGCATTTCGCATACTTCTCGGAAAAACCCGGCTGGCGATTATCTGCCAGGTAGGACGCATCTGACCGCGAATTTCTTCTGCACATTGCTGGCAGACGAGTCTTTCGCTGTTCTGAAACTTCAGGTAGCTGATCTCAGGTATCCTGAATTCTTTCATTTTCAGGCAAAGGGGGCATCTATCTTCCATGACGTCTCCGGTGCATTGATTGTAACATAACAGGAGTGCCTGTTCAAGCCTGTTCAGAATGATTTGAAATCTTCTGGTTCGGCCATCGTGTCTTTCCATGAAATGATGACAAAGCCGGCGAGTTCGAATTTGCTGTCGGTCACGCCAAGTTTCGGAAGTGTCTCATCATAGATTTTGCGCCTGGTCGGGGGCTTGTAAGAGGTGGTGACCCGATGCACTTTATACAGGCGCAGATTCATCTCTGAACCGAAAACCCGGTGAATGAAATGCGTCGAAAGTGAATGAATTCTACCAATGTCATCGTTGCTGCCCAGACCGATTTTGTTGTAAAGCTTGTTGTAATCAGGCCCAGCATAGAAGGTGGTGTTGCGCTGACCGCACGAAATGAACATGCCATTGCAGGTCATTTCAGGATAATAAAGGTAATCGCCGGCCTTGTCGGTGACATCCTCGGGTTTGACATTTTTGTCAGGATCGCTGACCCCCATTTTTTTGCGCAGATCGTTCAACAGCTTGTAGATACCATAATTTGCCGAGCGGGCATCGGTGCTGAGGGCGCCACGTTCACCGGCCGTACCGCTCTCATAGTTTTCTGCATAGGCTTTCCAGATTTCAAGGCTTGCTTCATCGAATTTTTTAAAATTGAATTTGCCATCGTTATCTTCATAGGCAGTTTTCAGTTTATCTTTCAGCGCGGTATGCGCGCTGTCGTTAATCGGAAAATCAGTAAAAAAGCTGTCGAGATCAGCCTCAAAATCTTCAACTGTGCTTTTCGCTTCTATTGTTCCGCCATGATTGCGGTCGAGGCAGTTGGTTTTGGCCGTATCTTCATCGGCGATCTTCTCTGCCAGTTTGTATTTCATATACGGAAAAAGCTCGTTTTCAAAACAGTCGACCGGGCTGCGGTAGTCATAGACAATGCGCTCTTTGGCGATTACTGTCGCCGAAAAGTGGTTCTTGAAGGCAGCATCATTGACATCGTCACGGAAGAGTTCTTTGACTGTTTCGGAATAATCGTTCGCTGTCAGTGCACTTTTTCCGGAATCGTAGTCCTGTGGGAAACCGTAATAGCCATCGACAGTGGTGCGATCGCCTCTCTGGTTAAAGTCGCCTGCGACAAAAATGTTGCCATCACTGACGATGCTGACATTTTTGGGCGGGTTGCCTTTGATCACGATATCTTTTTCGCAATAAATCACACCGTTTTCCGGCACATTGACCTTGCTTTCGCGCATATTGCTGCCGAAATCGAGGTAGGCAGCCTTGACATGGTTAGCCCCGTCTTTGGTCCAGCCGCTCGGCATACGGTATTTGACACTCAGACTGCTTGTGTCGTTGGCTGCGATGAAAAGCCCTTTGGAAGTTTTTGCTTCTGCTTTGTAATCGTTGAATTTCGGGGCCTGAGGAGGTAATGAAATGCCCGCGTGCTTATCCTTGATCCAGGGTTTCAGGTCTTCGCCGAAAGCCGGAGTAGCCTTTTTTAATTCATTCGGATAGGCGCCAAATGCCTTTTCGGCCGGGTTGTCATAGGTGCCGTTTGTCGGAAAAACCGTATTCGTTGGAATCACAACATTCTTCTCCGGGGCCCCGCGCTTTTCTCGAAAATTCGCCTTCAGCGGGCTGTAAATAAAAATTCCGCCGCCACCGCTGATTATAGCATTCATGTTTTCGAGCTCCTGGATGGTGCCGGGGCCGACCGGGTTATGGCTTGACATGAGAATTCGCCCTATTTCCACTCCCTCATGCCCGTAGAGGTGTCCGGTCGAGAAAATGTTTTTGTTGTTATTGTTGGGTTCCCCGAATACCAGCGAGAGAAAGCCACCGTCATACATGAGAAACTCGCGGGCCGGGAACCTGCGGTTGACGACCGCTTCTACGCGTCTGAACGTGGTGTCATAGATGCCGAGCGACTCGATTTTTATATAGCTGAGGCTTTCATCGATCGTTTTAGTTTTGGGGTCATCTTTGTAGGGGATGGTTCCGACCCGGACCCGGAACTTTCCGTCACCGAGGCTGCCGGTGTAGGTTCCTGAATTTGTCTGGTCGATTTTCAGACCGTGGCTGGTTACATCCTGCAGATAGCTCTTTCTGCTTTCAGCTCCCTGCCATTTCAGGTCGGCAGATAGTTTGTGGGTTACAAAACTCGCATTTCTGAACAGCTCACCGATCGCCAGCTCAAGCCCGGCTTCGGCCAGGGCCAGGGCCTTAACTCTGCGGCTTTCCTGGATTGTGGTCTGCATGCGGTATGATGAGAATGTATGAACGGCAGCGATGATGAAGAGAAGAACAATACCCATGCCAATCGCTGTAATGATCGCTGAACCCTTGCGTGCGGCAGAAAAAATGTTCATTCCGGGCTCGCCCCCCTCTCTTTTACTGAAATGACGATCTCATTGGCGTATTTGCCGGCGTCAGGGCCATCCTTATTTCTTGCCAGTTTCAGCCTGATGTAGACATTGCCGGACCTTGACGCATCCGGGTCTTTGACCCGGTAGAAGATGCACTCTTTTATGCCGTTCAAAACCTGAAAAACCGTCATTTCTGAGTTAACCGGCTTTTTCTGATTATCGTAGGGCATCATTTCACGATTCAGAACCCACAGGCTTTTAGGGTTGGTTTCGTCTTCCTTCTCGACAAAATATCTGATCTCATGCTGAACGTAGTTCACCTGACCCGCCGGCAGGTCCATCGGGTCTTTTTCGAAATCATACAGAACTTTGGTAAATTTAAGCTGATTATCTGCATTCTCGGTTTTCAGGCCGGCGACGGCGGTCGGCTCTACAGCCGGTGGCAGGTTGTCGAAGATATAATTCGATTCACGCAGGTCATCGGTGATTTTGAGAAGCGTGCGGTCAAGCTCATCATTGATAGTGTGATTGGCGAGGATTTCTTTTGCAGTCTGCTGGCTGCTTGAATATACCCGCCACAATGCAGTCAGAATCAGCGTGAGAATGATGATTCCCACCATCAGTTCGACCACGGTTGTGCCTTTTCGCATGCTTCTCGACATTTTATTCCCTTTGCGAGATGGCGGTTGAAACGCTGAGTCGGTGATTACGCTTGTCTTTGCCTTCATAGGCAATAGTAAATTTCAGCAGATAAACATTCGGAATTGAACCTGGGCCGGCGGCGTCAGTGAGCACAGGGTCTATGGCCGTCTCTTCCGGGACGATCAGATAGTCTATGCCGTTAACTGTCTGTTTTCGGTATTCGTCATCGTTTTTGATTTTCCACTCAAAGGTCTTTTTCTTTTTGGCATCATCGGTGTATTGGTCGGCGTCGAGCATATCGAACTTGAAAGAGCGGCAGATTTCCTGAACTTTCTGGGCAACGAAAGCCGCCGACGAATGGTCGCGGGTGGCTGTGACCGTCTGAGTCTGACTGACAATGACATTCAGCGAAGGTACTATTATCAGAGCCAGAAGAACGACCCCGATCATGATTTCGACCATCGACATGCCCGAACGGAAACAGGTCATATTATTCCGGGTAGATGAGAAACTCCCGCCTCTTTTTCAGATAATCATTCAATTCGGTCTGCAGGCCTGCGTAAATCTGCATCAGGGTCTGACCACCAAGAATGCCGCTTCTGACTTTGCCGCTGCCGAGAAGAGTATCCAGTGCTTCAGCCGCTGCTGCATTGTTGAGCGGAATCCGCTCTGGATAAAGCTCGTTGAGGGCTCTCAGAATTGCCATGCCGGCCAGGAATGGATCGAAAGTCAGTCGGTCTGTCACCACAATTTCGATGCCTGTGGTTTTCTTCTGGGCAAAAAGGCCATAATATGGTTTTTCTGAGGCCGGTATGAATCTGACACCGGCCAGCTTATGTCTTTCGAGCTTCTGTGAAAGAAGTTCGCCGTCGATCCAGGGGGCGAGGACGTAGTGAAAGGGCCGGTTAGTGCCGACTCCGGTCGAGAAAACACCCATTTCGCCAAGGAAACCGGTTACCGCGTAAAACAGCGGTGAATCTGGTTCTGGAATATGGTCAGAGGGTGGCACCCAGTGCAGCCCGGTATCTTTGAACGCCATGCCGCGCGAGTAGCCTTCCATGCCGATGACGGTGAGATTGGCGCCCAGACCGAAAACTTTGTTGAAATAAAGAGCGAGTTCACCGATGGTCAAACCGTAGATAAGCGGCACCGGGTATACGCCAAAACGGCTGCGCAGGGCAACTTCAAGCACCGGGCCGCTGACCATGGTTGCATTGATCGGGTTGGGGCGGTCGAGTACCAGAACCGGCACGCCGGCTTCCCTGGCCAGATCGAGCAGTTGTGCCATCAGCGTGACGTATTTGAAGTAACGCAGGCCGATATCCTGAAAGTCGATTATCAAAAGATCCAGACCATGAATGGTCGAAACCGGTGGACGCTGCATCGGGTCGGCAATTTCGTAAACCCTGGCGTTGGTCAGCGCATCATATTTGATTTCCGGGCTTTCGCCCGGCATCGTCTCACGAAAATAGCTGTCACCGGTCAGAATTGCCTTTACAGAGGCAGCTTTCGCCAGACGGTCAATACTGTGGCTCAATGACATGTCGACCGCAGTTTTTGCCGTGAAGATCGCCAGCTTTTTCCCTCTCACCATCTCAGGGTGCTCTCTCGCCAGCACATCGATACCGATTTTTACCCGGGGTGCCGCAGATAATTGCGGCAAAGAAAGAAGAACCAGCACCAGCAGTGCCAGCCCCGTGGATAATTTATTGTATTTCAAGTTCATACCTATATCTTACTTGATAAACCACCGCCCTTCAACCAGATTCACTGCAATTTCGAACTTTGCCTTTAGCTGAAGCGTTACATGCCAAAGTGAGGTATAATTAAACGAAAAGGTTGAGCAGGAGGAACTTATGATTCGAGAGCCAGCGGTAGCAGGCAGGTTTTATGAGGCAGATGCCGATCTGCTCAATGCCCAGATCGACGGCTGTTATAGACATAAACTTGGCGCGGCTTCAGCCTCGGCGCCAGTGCTTGGCCGCCTTGCCGGGTTGATTGCACCTCACGCCGGTTACATGTTCAGCGGTCCGGTAGCCTCGCATGCTTTTGCACGCCTTGCCCTGGAAAAGCCTCTGCCACAGACCATAATTCTTCTTGGTCCGAAACACACATATTATGGGACTGAATTTTCGGTAAGTGCCGCCTCAGCATGGAAAACACCTCTCGGAACACTTGAAGTCGATGCGACTCTGCGCGACCGACTGCTGTCTGCTGTCAAAATGCTCAAGGCCGACAATGATGCTCATTCCATGGAGCATTCACTCGAAGTGCAGCTGCCTTTTATTCAGCATTTTATGACCGCCAGACCCAAAATACTGCCTATCGCTCTGCACTATTCAACATTTCAGGTGGTTGAAAAGCTTGCCTCTGATATTGCTTCGGTGCTTGCGGGCGAAAAAGATCAGCGTATCATGATTATTGCCAGCTCAGATTTTTCGCATGACACTCCGCGAGAAGAGGCTTATCGTCTGGATCGTGAGGTGATCGACCACATTCTCGCTCTCGATGCCGAAGGCTTCTACCGGATGATTGTTGAAGAAGACCGCTCGGTTTGTGGTTTGATGCCGATCACGGCACTTCTGACCATTCTTGGGCCGCGGCGGCAGAATATTCATGCCTCATTGCTTAAGTATGCAACCAGCATGGATATTATGCGCCATGACCGTGGGGTTGGCTATGGTTCGATCATTTTCGAGGAAAAGGCATGACCCCGTTCGAAATAGGCATTATCGTCGGCATGATCTGGTCTTTTGCCCTGGTGGTCTGGACTTTAACCGAAATCACCAGTGGTGAGCCCAGTCCATGGCTGATGTTGATCGCCTATATCTATGAGGGCTTCAACTTTACCCCGGCCGGCATTTTGAAGGGTGCAGGCTGGGCGTTTGCTGATGGCTTCATTTCGGGCTATATTATCAGTCTTCTGATTCAGTGGGTAATGTACTGAGCTCAGAAAGATACGCTGCCGGCCAGTTCGAGTCGACGCTCACGGTAATAGTCGTGCAGGCGGTCGCCGAGAGAAGCAAAAAGGCTGCCGGTAGAGAACCGGTATGACAGAAACACAGTGGCACCAACCCCGGTTTCGCTGAAAGTTTCGGTATTGCCGAAACGGTAGCTGCTGACGATGTAGCTGCTGTCGACCCCCCACAGCCATTGCGAGCCGACCGACCTTTCCCATGACAGCGCCAGTTCGCCGCCTTTGTGGTCAGATGGGGCCCAGTAGTTCAATAGACTGCCGCTGCGGTCGGTCTGTTTTTCAAAACTGGCCTGGAAGGCTCTGAGGGTCGCCGTCAGAAAAGGGGCATTGCGATAAAATATCGCATGAATCAGTTCACTGTCGTAACGGCGGCGTGAATTGCCGTCAGAAATATCGCCGAAGGTTACAGTCTGCACTGCCCTGGTGCGCCGGTGCAGGTCACCATAAAAACTTACGCCGGTAGACTTTTCGTTATATTTATTCTGCACGGTGAAAATATTGTCTTTGTAGGCACTTTTTCCGGTTCTCAAGCCGAGTTTAAGGTTTTCAGTCCCCGAAATGCCCTGAACTGAATAGCCGCCGACGCTGTCACCACCGGGAAATATTTCAGGAGCAAGTGTAACTGAGAAACTTGTCTGTTCATCAGCTTCATAGTTCATCGTTCCGGAATAAACCTGGCTCGATACCGAAACACCGTTGTTTTTATGTGACCAGTTCTCGAAACGGTATCTGCCATTTAGCTTGCGATATTCTGCTGACGGAAAAAAGCCGTCGATCGATGAGACGATTTCGAGCAGGTTCTGATCATTTTCTCTGATGCTGAGGCCAAGTGAGCCCTCATTGCTGAGTTTGCGGCGGTAGTTTTCAAGCTGCGAACGGTTGTAGTCGGAGAGAGGGTGATACTTGTGAATCGTTTCAATCTTGTCTTTTGCCTGATTGAATTCGCCCAGATGATAGTGCACCATCACCAGACCCTGGGTGGCCCGCAGATTTTTCGGTGACATTTCCAGTGCCATTTCATAAAAACGTCTGGCCTCTTCGAGCTTGCCCTGCGACAGTCGAAGATCGGCAAGTTCGAGGTAGGCTTCAAGACGGGTTGGTTCGCGGGTGAGTTTTTCAATGGCCAGATCACGCTCAACCGCCTGCAGATTTCGCAGTTCTTTCGTCAGCCCATCCGGGCTGTCGGTTCCGGGGATGATGGTGTCGAATGGCTGCCCATGAAGGTTTGCGGCAGTCATTGAAAAGCAGATAAGTAGAAGTGTTCTCAAATATTTTTTGAGCATGCACTTTACCTATCGGCATGCTGAGAAAATTCCCAAATAAAAAAGGCTGCTCCGGGGAGCAGCCTTCTGTTGAGCTTAAAGCTTATTCGCGTTCAGTGTCTTCTTCTTCAGAAGCTTCATCTTTGGCTTCGTCTTTGGTTTCTTCTTTATTTTCGATGCCGGGGGCCGGGGTTTCTTCGTCAGTTGATTCTTCAACTTCGACGCCGCCCTTTTCCTTCATTTCTTTTACTCTCTGTTCCATTTTGGCTTTGATTTCTTCAAGCTTGGCTTTCGGAACATTGAGGCTGATCTGAACGGTGGTTTCGTTGGCGGTCAGTTTGATCATGTTCATGATTTCGGCAGCTTCGGGAGCCTGGGCGGCGAACATCTTGAGCATGGCCAGGAAACCGTTGAGAGCGGTCATGACGTTTTCAACATTTTCTTTCTTGTCGACTTCGCCGTTGAAATTGAAAATGATGTTTTCACCATGGGTGAAACCGAAGAAGAAATAGTTGAGAGCTGCGAGAGGAGCAGCCTGCGGATTCTGTTTTACTTTTTCCTTGAGTTCGGTCGGAATCATGCCGGCGCCGCTGATGGTAGCCTGAGCATCAAGTTTCTGCAGAATTGCATAGAAATCTTTTCTTTCAGTTACGGCTTTGCCTTTGCCCATTTTAACGGCTTTAACAGCGTTAACGCCAGGTTCGGCACCGACTACGGCAGTTGCGGCATCAAGGAAAATACCGAAACCGTCTTTTTTGTTCTTCGGAACGATAGCGTCAAAACCGTCGATCTTGGTGATTTCAACGTCTTTGGCAGCTTCTTTGTCGGCTTTGATGGCTTCAGTGATCTTGGCGGGGTCGAATTTGCCTTCGATGATGGCGCCGGCCATCTGAGAAGGATTAGTCGGGTCAACCTTGCCTGAGGTGAAAACTACGAACTGGCTGAGGCCTTCCATCGGGTTGAAACCGGTTTTAGCCATGAATTCGTCATAGGCTTTTTTCTGATCGGGGTTTTTCTGCAGGTTTTCTTCGAGAGCTTTTTTTACTTCGGGGGTGGCCAGGAACTTGGCGACGTTAACCTGGAAAACAAAGTCGGCTTCCTGGGGGATGAGCGGCATCAGGTCGGCAGCAAATACTGCTGAACCGGCAAAGGCGAACATCAGGGCAGCTACAAGCATCAGCTTTTTAAACATTATCTAACTCCTCAATTTGTTTGCGAACGTAGATTTCTAAAATCCAAGAGGCATGATATAGCCACCCCCCGATATTGTCAAGCACCGTACACTGACAGGTTTTGCGGTATGATGGGCGCCGGGTATTGAAAGTGCCGGCAGGCTGTGGTAGCATTTGCATGCCTGAAAAATCGATAGAACAGGAACCCGCCATAATGGAAGCAAATCAGATCAAAAAGCTCTATCAGGCCATGTCCGAGAATGGTTTTTCGACTCTCGAACTCGAGCTTGGTAAAAAGAACAGGGTCCGCCTGACCCTTGAACAGACCTCTGCAGCCGAAATGATTCCCGGAGACTTTCTCGCGCAGCTTGCTGAAGTTGAAGACAGTGAAGCTCCTGCCAGCACTCAGGTCGAGATCCGGTCTGACAAAGTTGGCACCTTTACCTTCTCTGATCGAAAGCTCAAAGTCGGTGACAGAATCAAAAAGGGTGAAACTCTCGGCCTGGTCAAAGGAATCAGCTTTCAGGACCGCATCAAGTGCTCTCTTGACGGTGTGATTAATAAGGTTGAAGTCGAAGACGGAGCCGTTGTCGACTACGGCCGCCTGCTGTTTCTTGTGAACATTGATTGACCTGTCTTTCAGTCATTTAAACAGGAGAAAAAATACCTGATGTTTTCAAAAATTCTGATCGCTAATCGTGGCGAAATCGCCGTTCGCATTATCAGAACCTGCAAAAGAATGGGAATCGCCACTGTGGCCGTCTATTCAGAAGCAGACCAGAATGCCCTGCACGTAAAGATGGCTGATGAGGCCTATTGCATTGGCCCGGCCCGGCCGGATCTTTCTTACCTGAATATTCCCAACATCCTTTCGGTTGCTCATGCGACCAATTGTGAAGCCATTCATCCCGGATATGGTTTTCTCTCTGAAAACCCGAGCTTTGCCGAGATTGTCGATAAATGCGGTTTTGTCTTTATCGGCCCCGACCATCGTGCCATCGAAAGAATGGGGCAGAAGTCGGTCGCCCGAGATCTGATGATCAGGTCGGGAGTTCCGGTTATGCCTGGTTCGCAGGGCAGCGTTGAAAGCGTTGACGAAGCACTGAATATCGCCAGAAACATTGGCTTCCCGGTGCTGGTAAAGGCAACCTCAGGCGGCGGCGGCAAAGGCATGCGTCTGGTCGAAAAAGAAGAAGATTTTATCAGTCTGTTCAAGATGGCCCAGGGCGAAGCCGAAGCCTCTTTTGGCGATAAACGCGTCTATGTGGAAAAATACATGCGCAACCCCCGCCATGTCGAAGTTCAGATCATTGCCGATCAGCATGGCAAGGTCGTGGCTCTCGGCGAACGTGAATGCTCGATTCAGCGCCGTCACCAGAAACTCATTGAAGAATCACCTTCACCGGCGGTTACGCCAGAACTGCGCCGGCGCATGGCCGAAACCGCTGTAAAAGCAGCAAAGGCTATCAATTATCATAACGCCGGTACCATCGAATTTTTGCTCGACAGCGATGGTAACTTCTTTTTCATGGAAATGAACACCCGCCTGCAGGTTGAACACCCGGTTACCGAAATGGTCTGCAATTTCGACCTTGTAGAACTGCAGCTTAAAGTGGCGGCCGGTGAACCTCTGCCGATCGAGGGCGAGCTCGTAGAACCCGATGGCTGGGCTATTGAATGCCGTGTTAACGCCGAAGATCCGGCAATGAATTTCATTCCGTGCCCAGGGAAGATCGAAAAATATCTGGTGCCGGGCGGCCCTTGGGTCAGGGTTGATTCTGCCGCTTACCAGGGTTACCTGATCAGCTCCAATTATGATTCGATGGTTGCCAAACTGATTGTCTGGGGCCGCACCCGCGAAGAAGCAATGGACAGAATGATCGCCGCACTGCGCGAATATGAAATCAAGGGGATCGAAACCACCATTCCGTTCCATATTTATGTTCTGCAGCACGGTGAATTTCGCTCAGGTAACTTCTCGACCAGCTTCGTCGATCGCAATTTCGCCGGTTTCATCAAAGAACAGCAGGAACTGCAGAAACGGGCGGTAGAGGCTGAGAAGGCTGTTGCCGGCAGATAATGAATCTTTTCAAGCCAGAAGTTCCTTTTCCGGCAAAGGTGCTGAGTGTTAACGATCTGACGAAGCACCTGAAGAACCTGATCGAAAATGATCGGCTGCTTTCCGGCGTCTGGATTCAGGGCGAGATCTCGAACCTGGTCAAGGCGGCTTCCGGTCACTGTTACTTTACACTGAAAGACGATCAGGCCGTCATCAAGGCGGCCCTCTGGGCCGGAAACCGCCGTAAAATCGCCATCGACTTCAAAAATGGCGATTTTGTCATGGTGTATGGTGCCCTGTCGGTTTACCCGCCCCGTGGCGAGTATCAGATCACAGTCCAGGACCTGAGACCGGCAGGTATCGGTGCCCTGTATGAGGCCTATGAAAAGCTGAAAAAGAAACTGCAGGCTGAAGGGCTTTTCGAGCCAGACCGAAAACTGGCTCTGCCTTTTCTGCCTAAGGGCGTTGGTATTGTAACCTCGCCGCGCGGCGCGGTTGTTCAGGATATTTTCCGGGTTATCCGCCGCCGTTTTCCGAATATGCCGCTTTTTCTCGTGCCGGCCAAGGTGCAGGGCGAGGGGGCTGCCGCCGAAATTGTCGCGGGCATCGAAAGACTGAATCACGACCCGCGTGTAGATGTTATCATCATTGCCCGTGGCGGTGGCAGCCTTGAAGATCTCTGGGCTTTCAATGAAGAACCGGTCGCCCGTGCCATCAGCGCTTCTAACAAACCAATTGTTTCTGCCGTTGGCCATGAGACAGACACGACGATTGCCGATCTCGTTGCTGACCGGCGGGCCGCGACTCCGTCGGTCGCCGGTGAGCTGGTTGTGCCGGTTAAGAGCGAGCTTGTCGACTTTATTTCCCGCCAGCAGAAGCGTCTTGCGCGGTCGATCCGCGGAATGCTGCAGCTGCAGCGGCAAAGATTCAAGCGGGCAGCCAGTTGCAGGTTTCTCGTGAAACCTTCGCTGCTGATTGCCGAACGGCGCAATACGGTAATGAACCTGGCGCGTGAACTGGAAAATCTGGTCAGGCGCCTGCTTGACAAGAAGGTTCATAAGACTGGTCTGCTGCGGGCCAGGCTTGATTCACTCAATCCGATGACACTTTTGAATCGTGGTTACAGTATGGTAACCGATCAGGAGGGCAGGGTGGTGAATTCTGTAAACCTGCTGGCGGCAGGCCAGAAACTTCGCATTCATTTTGCTGACGGCCGAGCCGGCGTCAGCGTTGAAAAGCTTGAAAAGAACGATTAAGGAGGGCACCGAATGCCTCGTATTAACGAACAGGAACTGGCTGAAATTCTCAAATTAAATCAGCAGCAGATCGATCAGCTCAGTTACGAAGCTGCGATGCAGAAGCTGGAAGTAATTGTCGAAGCCCTCGAACAGGAAGGCACGCCCCTCGAACTGGGTCTGAAGCTTTATCAGACCGGTAATGCCCTGTCGAAAAAGTGTGGCCTGGCCCTCGACGCTGCCGAAGAAGTGATGCTGCAGCTGCGTGGCACCATTGAAAACCCATCGGAAGCACCTTTTGACCCGGAAAAAGACGGAAGATGACCCGAAACAGCCTGACAACCGCCTCAGATTTTGCGCAGACTCTCAAAAAACTTGCGGGCCAGGTCGATGATGCCCTGCAAAGATGGTTGCCACAGCCGATGCCAGAGGTTTCGGCGAAGCTGAGCGAGGCGATGCGCTACAGCGCTCTGGCCGGTGGCAAGCGTATCAGGCCGGTTCTCTGTCTGCTGGTTGCCGAAGCGGCGGGTCTGCATTCAGAAGCCGCTTTGCGGGCCGGGTGTGCTTACGAACTGATTCATACCTATTCATTGATTCACGATGATCTGCCGGCTATGGATAACGATGATTTCAGGCGTGGCCGGCCCACCAGCCATAAAGTTTATGGCGAAGCAACGGCAATTCTCGCCGGCGATGGGCTGCTGACCATGGCTTTTGCCTGGCTGGCCGGCCTGGCTGACTGTGGCGTCGCTGCTGATAAAGTGGTCAAAATTATTGCCCTGGCGGCCGAAGCTGCGGGACATAGCGGCATGGTCGGCGGGCAGATGCTCGACATTGCCTGGGAAAAACAGAGAGCCGAACTGCCGGTGCTCGAAAGCATTCATCGCCAGAAAACCGGTGCTTTGATCAGAGCTCCTATTCTTACGGGCGCCATTCTTGCCGGCGTGCCGGCCGACCACTGCGAGCTTCTCGAACGTTACGCAGGCAGAATTGGCCTGCTGTTTCAGATTGTCGACGACATTCTCGATGTGGTGGGCGATGCTCAGAGCCTTGGTAAAACTACCGGCCGCGATGCAATTCTCGAAAAATCGACTTACCCATCACTGCTTGGTCTCGATGGGGCAGAAGACTACGCAGCCAGGGTGCACGCCGAGGCGGTGGCGGTGGTTGCTCAGCTCCCGCCGGCTTTTTCCAGTCTGAAGGAAATGGCCGATATCATATTTTTCCGAAAAAACTAGGAGAGCGGTGATGCCAGACAAAAAGCGGGTGGTGGCGGTTGTGGTCGCCGGCGGCATGGGGCAGCGCATGAAGTCGGCTACTCCCAAACAGTTTCTGCCGCTCAAAGGCAAGCCCGTGGTGCAGTGGAGCCTTGAGTGTTTTGATAAAACCCCCGAAATAACCGGGCTGGTTCTGGTTTTGCCAGAAGAATGGCTTGAAGAAGGCATGAACCGGCTGGAAAGTTTTAAGCCTCAGAAGCCATTCAAAGTGGTGGCCGGTGGCGCGCTGCGCCAGGATTCGGTTCGGGCCGGCGTCGAGGCTGCCAATGCCGACCAGGGCTGGGTGGCGGTGCACGATGCGGCCCGCCCGGGCATAACTCCGGCTCTCGTCAGCAATGCTCTGAACCAGGCTTTTACATCTGGCAATGCAGTTTGCGCCATGCCATCACACGACACTCTGGTGCGGGTCATCGATGGTGAGATTGCCGGACAGATCAACCGCAACGAAGTTTTTCGCATCCAGACGCCGCAGATTTTTAAAACGGCCGTTCTGCGCCAGGCTCTTGAAAATGCTGCGGCAAAAGGCCTGGTCGGAACCGACGAGGCCGGCCTCGTGCGTGAGCTTGGCTACCGCATTTATCTTGCTGAAGGTTCTGAGATGAGCGGTAAAATCACGACTCCCGAAGATCTCGATATGTTCGAAGCACTACTCTAAATACCGGACGGTGGAAACATGAAAAAAACTCTGATATTGCAGGCTCCGGCAAAAATAAACATCGGTTTGTGGGTCAAATTCAAGCGCCAGGACGGTTTTCACGAGCTTGGCAGTATCATGCAGACGATTTCACTGCATGACATTATCACTCTCAATGAGACCGCCGAGCCAGGAATCAGTATCAGTTGCAGCCGCCCAGGTGTGCCGCTTGATTCCAGCAATCTGGTGCATCGCGCTGCGACAGTTTTTTTCGATCAGATGAACATTCACCCGGCCATTTCTATTCATATCGAAAAGAAAATCCCGGTCGCGGCCGGTCTTGCCGGCGGCAGCACCGATGCGGCAGCTGTTTTGATCGGGCTTAACCGCCTGTTCGATAAGCGCCTGACAGCGGCAGATCTGATGCATATGGGTGCCACTATCGGCTCTGATGTTCCGTTTGTCATTCACGGCGGGCTTGCGGTGGCCGAAGGCAGAGGCGAGAAACTGGCATTTCACGAACCGCCCCGGCCGCCATTGACCGTTGTTATCGCCGTGCCAACCGGAGTGGCGGTTTCGACGAAGTGGGCCTATGAGAATTACCTGCCAGGCAACAACGAGGCAAAAGAGCGGGCCTTCAACCAGATTCTTGAAGCTTACAGAGATAGAAACCTCGATACTCTGAAAAAACTTGTGTTTAACGATCTCGAGTCGGTCACTCTGCATCGTTACCCCGAAGTTCTGCGCATCAAAGAACGCCTGTGCGCTACCGACGAAGGGGTTGTGATGATGTCTGGCAGCGGTCCTTCGGTATTTGGCCTTTTCGCCGACAAAAGAAGCGCCGTGCGCGCCGTGAAAAACCTCGATGGGCTGCCCGTCGATGTTTTTGTCGAACATACCGTAAAGAAACACTTTTAACTGTCATGAAAAACATCGCTCTGCTTGGTTCAACCGGTTCTATAGGCAAAAGCACTCTTGAAGTCGTTCGCAGCAACCCGGATAAACTGAAGATCGTTTCTTTGACCGGTGGCAGCAACTGGCAGCAACTGGCCGATCAGGCGCGCGAGTTCAGACCGCGTTTTGTGGCGATTGCTTCTGAAGAGCATGCCGGCGACCTGCGTCTGGCTCTGAAAGATCTTGATATCAAGGTCGGCGCTGGTTCTTCCGCAATCCACGCTGCGGTTATGCAGCCGGGGGCAGATACCACCGTTGCCGCCATTGTCGGTTCTGCCGGCCTGCAGCCGGTCATGACCGCAATCTCGGCCGGGCACCAGATTTGTCTTGCCAATAAAGAAACTCTGGTGGTCGGCGGCAGTCTGGTTATGCAGGCAGTCGCCAGAGCCGGTCTTAAGCTGGTGCCGGTCGACAGCGAGCATTCGGCTATTTTTCAATGTCTGCAGGGGGCCGCACATACGTCGCCGCGCCGCATCATCATCACCGCTTCCGGGGGGCCATTCCGCGAATGGCCAGTTGAAAAGCTGGCTGCGGTGACAGTCGAGCAGGCATTGAAGCACCCGAACTGGAACATGGGTGGCAAGATCACCATCGATTCAGCCACGTTGATGAACAAGGGCCTCGAAGTCATTGAAGCACACTGGTTGTTCGCCGTCGATTATGATCGCATCGAGGTTACGGTGCACCCCCAGTCGATAATTCACAGTCTCGTTGAATTTTCTGATGGGTCGGTGATTGCCCAGCTCGGCTGGCCTGACATGAAGCTGCCGATTCAGTATGCTCTGAGCTGGCCGGAACGCTGGCAACCGCCAGTTGCTGCACTCGATCTTGTTAAAGCAGGCAGCATGACTTTTGCTGCCCCGCGCTTTAAGGATTTTCCATGCCTGCAGCTTGCCTACGATGCGGGAAAAGCCGGCGGCATCATGCCATGCGTTTTGAACGCTGCCAATGAGGTTGCCGTGCACGCGTTCATGCAGAAAAAAATCGGCTTTACCGGTATTCCGGAAATTATCGCGTCGACGATCGGAGCCTTTTCAAATTGTCCGGCAGCCAGTATCGAGCAGCTTATCGCTGTCGATATCGAAGCCCGGCGGCGGGCTGAAGAATTTATCGGGGGCGCATGATGAGTACATTCAGAATTGGTCAGGGGCACGATATTCACGCTCTTGTCGAAGGTCGCGAACTGTGGCTTGGCGGTGTAAAGATCCCATTTCACCTTGGCTTGAAAGGTCATTCGGATGCCGATGCTCTGATTCACGCAATCATGGATGCGATGCTCGGCGCTCTTGCGCTTGGCGACATCGGTGGCCTGTTTCCAGATACTGATCCGGCGTTCAAAAATATCAGCTCACTGCTTCTGCTCAAGGAAGTGGTGCGAAAAACCCGTGAACATGGCTATAAAATCGGCAATCTCGACTGCATGATACATTGCGAGCGTCCGAAGATTGCACCGCATCGCCCGGCAATGCTGGCGGTTTTAGCTGAAGCTCTTCAGACCGAAACAGATTGTATATCGATAAAGGCCGGAACCAATGAGGGTTTTGATGCTGTGGGGCAGGGCAGGGCGATTGCCTGTCAGGCAATCGTGCTGATGGAAAAGATTCGACCCTGATTCAGCAAAAATAAGCTGACAACAGTCACTGCGGTGGCGGTGCTCCCGGGGGGCGTGGCGGTTCGATGCCCGAAGGAGTGTGACCTGGTATCCAGACATAGTTCATGTGCGAATACCCGGTTTTACCGTTGTATTCAAGCTCGAAAAAGTCGCCCTGCAGGCCGGTTACATTGAGCCCGGTTGTCAGGGGAGGGATTTTGGCGATTACATTACCCCAGGGTGCGTCGCGCAGCATGACGCTCCAGTAGTCTTCGACAATTTTGCCGGTGGCGGGGTAATTGAGAGTTTCTATTGGATCAATATAGTTTTTTATTTCTTCTTTAATTTCACTGATTTTGGGTTTGGCTGCGGTAGAGGGCTTGGTTGGGACTTTGGCGATCACCGGTCTTGGTTTTTCGGCATCTTTAAGGTCACTGGACGATTTGCCGGGTGGCAGTGCGCCAAGTTCCTTGAGAATATCTTCAGGCGTGTTTTTCTGTGCGACGTTTTTGATGATTTCGTCAAGATTATTCTGGTTGTCAGCTGCTTTTTTCAGTGACTGATCGACAAGTTTGTCGATCTCGGCTTTTTTTGCCGGTTCGAACATTTCGGGTGCGAATTCGCCGAAAAATACCGGGAAAACCACTCTGGTAAAATCAAGCATGTTGGGAACATACCTCTGGCGCCAGTAAAAAAGATTGCGTTTATCACCAATGGTCGTTCGAATTTTGACGTTGAAAGTACAATTATCGGGCTCATGGTCTTCTACTGCCATATCGTAGGTGGTGCCAAAAAGTGTCTGTCCGGTTTTGATAAACGGTTTGCCTTTGAAAAAACGATTGGCCCATTGCTTTTCGCGAATTTGCCCGGTCACGTCGACATTAACTGAATAGGCGACATTCAGGGCCTGCTGGTAGCTGTTGAGATGCTGTAATTGATTGTGGTGTGAAGATTGCAGTTGTACAAGGGTTATAATGAAAAATGAAATCGACAGCGTCGCCAGAAGAATCAGCGGAAATACATAACCAGTGCTGTTTTTCTGCATCTCAATTCTCCTGTTTCGCGTCTTTTGGAAGGGTCCAGCCGAGATACTTGCCGCCAGCCCATGCTGTGAGCTGAGAAAGCGGCATTTCGTGCAGGCCGTCCAAACCTGGGCCGCCAGTGGTGATGACAATTGGATCGTTGTTCTTGAATTTGCCGGTGGCGATGAATATGTGCCCGTGAGGGTTGCCGGGGACAGGACCAGTGTACATAATCGCTCCTGCCGGCGGCTTTTTATCGGTTTTAATTTTTCCGGCCTGGTTGAAATTTTCGTAGCTGGCAATGGCTGAAAGCTCTTTGAGCTCGTTCAGACGACGCCCGTAAGCGCTTGCCACAAATGCCAGGCACCAGTTGTTCCAGGCTGAAACATCGTCTTTAGTTTTCATGCCATTATTGGTGTTGAGGCCTTCACCTGTGCCACCATCGAGCTGGTCGCGAGCCCAGGTCAGTGCACCGCTGCGTGTTCCGTCGCCCATTGCTTTGCCGATTACGTCACTTTTCGGGTCGAGAGTTCCGGGGTCAACCTCTGGAAGTTTGGTCTTGAGAGTGGCAAGCGTGGCAAAAATTTTGTAGACCAGGTCGCAGGCATAATAACGCTTTTTCAGCAGATCACTCTGGGCGAATTTTTTTTCCTGGGCGGCGAGGCGGGCAAGGGTCTGGTCTTTATCTGAAAAGTATTTTTCAAGATCGGCGAGAAATTCATAATACTCGCTTTTAATAGTTGTTCCGGCATCGCTGCTGCTGAAAGTACCCTCGGCGAATTCTCTGGCTACAAACATCAGCCGGTGCATGTCGAGGCATCTCTGAATCAGAGCCCGCTGCTGACGATTGTCTGAGTAAGCATTGAGCATGGCGCGATAGCGACTGGCTGCTTCGTGTACACAGACGAGAAAGAGCCTTCTGATTTCATCCAGCCCCATTGTGGCGTTGAAGATATATTTCTCCAGACGCGCACGATTCCGCAGATTCATCGACTCGATCGTTTTTATATCTTTGTTGATGGTTTCGATATGGGGTTGCAGATAGACCATGACATCGAGCACATCGCGAGCTATATTGAAATAATGCTCTGTGCCCTCGAAAAATTTTGCAGAAGTGGGTGCGTGTGGCTCACCGCCAATGGTTTCTGCCTTTTCCATGGCGGTTTTGAACTTGTCGGCTGACAGCATACCCGCGCAGGTAAAATAGATGCGACCGGTGGCAAGAGAAACTTCGCGCGCAGCGGGCGAGCTTACGATCGAGCCAAGGTTTTTGTTTTTTTCTTCAAAAATTCGTTCGACCACTTTTTTTTCGAGTTTGTCCTCAGGAAAAGCAAAAGTGGTCATGACTTCTTTTTTTTGTGAAAAGCCGGGAAACCGACAGAGATAGTTAAAACTCCCAGGCCCGGTGCCGGCTTTCCATTTAAAGGCGGTGTTGAGAGTGAAATGCCGGCTGTTTGATTCATCAGTGGTGATGTTCAGCATGAAATCCTTCTGAAACATATTGTACAGGAAGGGAGTGGTTTCCTTGTTTATCTCGGGCTGCTTGAAAAAGGTGGTCTGCCCCTCGGTGACCATTGTCGAAAACTTGAAGGGCTTGCCGTTCTCATCAGCCAGACCCAGGGCTTCTATACCGTAAGGATTGATTTCCGTTTCCTGAAAACAGGCTTCAACGACTTTTGCCGCCATTATCGAAGCTATAAAATGCTCTGAGTAGAATTCATTTTTCTGCTTCGATGACTGCATCGACTGAAGATAAATAACGGCAGCACCACCGATCAGGAACATCCCGATCGTCAATTCGAGAAGGGTCAGACCGCGGCGCTTTTTCATAATACGTCTCCAGAATTCATCAGAGGACCTTCGGAAATGGTCTGAAAGACTTTTCCACCCTTCATGAAAGTGAAAGAGATGGTTACCGAATTCGAATTCGAGAGCTGGAAGCTGATGTCTTTAACGTGTGAGCAGAGATGTCTGAGGTTTTTGCTGTTATGTGAGCCTCCTCCTGAATAGGATTTTGCATCGGTTTTATAACAGTAGACATCATAGATGTCTTCACCCTCTTCTTTGGTCATCTGGTCGTTCTTCAACGGAAAGATCGAAACGACGTTGTTTTCGAAATCAGAAAAAGCCAGTATCGTAGATTTCTCATTCAGCGAAGGCACAAGAAAACCACGCCCGTTGCGAATTTCACGCAATACCTTGTTAACACCTGTTACAACCGCAGTCTGCATCTGCAGACCATCGAGCAGCAATGTTTGAGAACGATTGGCCTGAAAATAAAAACGAAATACCAGAAACGAAAAAAGAGACGCTATGCCTACTACAACAAGAACCTCGGCCAGTGTAAAGGCGTTACGTCTGTTACCATTACAAGGACATTTAGTGGTACACTGCAAAAACTTTTCCATCTCTATAATAAATTATAACACTTTTTATTAGTTTTTAACGAAGCATGGCCAGGCTTGGAGTTTTTTTGCCTGTCCGGCCTGTTGGCAATGATTCTCTCTCAGTCTATTGAACTACTTTATTCCCCTTTCCTCTCTTGGTATAAAAACTCCCAGTTCTCGTGACTGTCTTGAAAACCATAAATTTCCAGAATTACCTTCCCTGAATACCGGCTAAAAATGAAAAAGTTTTATTTTTTTGCCTGCCATTGAATTTATTTTTTATGATAAACTTTTTTCATGCTGGTCAAAACAGACAAAAGAACTTCGAACCTTTTTATCGCCGGTGGTTATTGCCTGGTCGCAATAATCATTCTTTTCAATTATCTGGGGCAGACAGACTCGAAAGACCGGGCCAGACCGTCTCAGCCTGTTGCTGAATCTGCTTCTTCCGCCAGCAGTGATTCGATAGTAAGGCAGCTTGAAGAAGAAAAGCGTCTTAACCTTGAAATGCGCGAAATCATCAGGCGTCTGCAGGGCGCTATAAAAAACCCGGCAGCTGTTGAGACTCTGCCGGCTGATAAGCAGCAGTTGTCTGAAAGTTCGATGTCTATCCCCGAGCTGAAAAATGATCTGATTGACGGGTCTTTCAAAAAAGTCTCAAATCCTTTCATCCCCGGAAAAAACCCCTTTGCCGCTCCACGATCAGAAATGGCGACGGCCGAAGATGCCGATTCCTTTTCTCAGTTCTCGAACATTCAATGTGATTCGAGAATGCCCTTTGTCTTTTCTGCTTCCAATTCGACTTCAGGCTATTTTTCCAACCACTGAAGCGGCCCCCGAAAAAAAACTCCGAAAGTTCTTTTTTTTGTAGGTAAGAACTTGTCTGCAGATTGCCGATATTGTTCACAGAGAATTGAAAGAACTTAAGGAGCACACAAAAATGAGGCAAACTGTAAGATCCGCAGGACTACTTTCCCTGTTTCTGCTGAATCTAACCACTCTTCCGGCTGAACCACTCGTCAGGGGTTTCTTTATCGAGAAACTCCCGGAAAAAACCGCCGGGAAAGAACTTGCCCCAGGCAAAGGTCTCGTGCTTGCCCATGTTTTTAACTCGGGCAACAGTGCCATCAACTCTGGCAGTTACCAGGTTGGTGTCGAGATCGAAAGCGCCGGCAAAAAGAAAACCTTTGTTTTGAACCCGAGAGAAACCATCACCGCCGGTGGTCTCAAAACCTTCCGCATGGCAGTGCCGGTCAGCAAGGCTGACAAGGCCAGCGGTCAGTTCAGGGTCTTCAGCAAGATCAATGGCAACATGGTCTGGTCTGACAGATATTCTTTTCTTCAGGGTGTGCTGACTGACGGAGACAATAAAATCACTACGCTCTACACCGAAGCTCCCATGGATCCTTCGATGATTCGACCGCCGCGCGAAGTGCCGTTCGAAAATGAAAAAACAGCCAGAAAAGCTGCAGAACTCGAAAAAGCTGCCATGAACATGAAACAGGGGAAAGCTGTTTCTGTTAAACAGTCAGCTGCCAAACCCGTTGGCAAACCAGTTGTCAAAGCCGTAACTGCATCTGCAGTTAAAGAAGTTGCGCAGGCACCGGTCGAAAAACTGGCTGCAAAAACCGAGAAAACACTGAAGGCAGCTAAACCAGAAAAAGTTGAAAAACTCGAAAAGGTTGAAAAGCCTGCCAAAGTCGAGAAAAAACCGGAAGTGAAGGAAACCAAAGTCGCTGCCGCTCCGGTGGCCGAAGAAGCTCCGGCCGAGCGCCCAAGAAATATCGATCTGTCTGAATTCAAGAAACTCAGAACTATCGATGAGGAACTTATCATTTACGTAATCAAAGAAGGTGACTCGCTCAAATCAGTTGCCGAAAAATATTATGGCAACGCTTCAAAAGAAAGAGCCATTGCTGATCTGAACTTTATCGAGAAGGCCTCTTCTGTTAAAGTCGGCGAAGAAATCATTGTAGACGTCAGACCCCTGAATAAATCAGGGAAATCAAACAGCTGAGGGAGATAAAGCCTGATGATGACCAATTCACTTACCAGAACCAGAGCCGAAAAAGCCCCTCTCATTAAGGTCGAGTCACGCAATGAGCTGAGCTTCACCTTTCAGATCAAGGGCAAAGCCTTCCAGCAGGGCTACCTGTTCCTGAACCCTCAGATGAAAGAGCTGTTTCCTTTCAATGAAGATCTTTGTTCGGTAACTTTTATCGATGACGACGAAGTAACCCACTCGGCCATCTACCACAAAATGCGTGGTTACATGGTGTGCCTGACCTTCAACGAATGGTGGGAAAAGAAAAAGGTAAACGAAGGTGACACCGTTGCCATTGAAATGGTTGATCTTGCCAATCGCACCTACCGCCTCAAACTGATGAACGGTGCTGGCGTTAAAACACCGGTCGATGCCGGCGAAAAAGTCGAACTGCGCATTGCCTCTCAGGCAAATGCCGCTGTCTCATACAGTGATCACAACCTGGAAGTTCTGCGCCGCATCGTTAAGGGAGAATTCTCTCCCTTCCGCGAAACCAGCCTTATTCAGCTTGGCGAAGAACTCGCCGCCGGCATCTGCTCAGAAGAACTGCTGTCTCTTAAAACCTGCTTCGGCGTCAGCACTTATTTCCATCAGGTGCAGACCGCCCGCATGGTTATGGATAAACTCAACGGCCGCGCACTGCTCGCCGACGAAGTCGGTCTCGGTAAAACCATCGAAGCCGGCCTGATTCTCAAAGAATATCTGCTGCGCGGCATGGCCAAGAAGGTTCTCATTCTTACTCCGGCATCGCTGATCACTCAGTGGCAGCAGGAACTCAAGACCAAGTTCGATCTTTCCTTCAAAAATCATCTCGAAATCAACGACTGGGAAGACAGCGATCTGGTCATCGCTTCACTCGACACCGCCAAAAGCCAGAAGAATCAGAGTACCGTTCAGAAGATCAAATACGATCTGCTGATCGTTGACGAAGCTCATAAACTCAAGAATAAAAAGACCAAAAACTGGAAATTCGTGAACTCGATCAATACCAAGTATCTGCTGATGCTCACCGCTACGCCGATTCAGAACGATATGATCGAACTGTTCAACCTGATTTCGATTCTCAAACCCGGTCACCTCTCGACCGTTCAGAAATTCAAAGATGAATTTCTTGCCGAACGCGATAAACGCCTGCCGAAAAACTCAACCAGACTGCGCGAAATGCTGTCAGACATCATGATCAGACACCGCCGCGCCGACACTCTGATCAAGTTTCCGCAGCGCTTCGTTCATACCCATGCGGTCGATCTCAACCCCGATGAAGCCGAGCTTTATCGCGAACTGACCGATTTTATCCGCAAAAGATATTTCACCCTGCCGACTCACAAGAATCCCCGCGGCATCAATCGCCTCACTCTGATTCTGCTGCAGAAACTGATGGGCAGTTCAACCCACGCTCTGGCAAAAGCTCTCGACAAGATGATTGCCAGCAACTTCTACAAGGATGACTTCGATCATTCCCTCAAGCGCCTGCTTGATATGGCCCGCAATGTTAAACATTCAAAAAAGGGCCAGGTCATGATGGAAATCGTCAAAAGCCTGAATGAAAAGGTGATCATCTTCACGCAGTTCCGTGGCACCCAGGATTATATCGTGAAGATGCTCGAAGACGAAGGCTATTCAGTAGCTGTTTTCAATGGTCAGATGTCGCAGGTCGACAAAGACCGCTGCATCGAAGAATTCCGCCGCGACAAGCAGATCCTTGTTTCGACAGAGTCCGGCGGCGAAGGCCGCAACCTGCAGTTCTGCAAAGTTCTGATAAACTTCGATCTGCCCTGGAACCCGATGAGGATTGAACAGCGCATCGGTCGTATTCACCGCCTCGGCCAGAATGATGACGTTCATATCATCAACCTCAGCGCCCGTGACACAATTGAATCATATGTTCTTGAGCTTCTCGACAAGAAGATCAACCTCTTCAGGCTGATCATCGGCGAACTCGAAATGATTCTCGGCAACATGCACTCCAAACGCACTCTCGAACAGATCATCATCGATATTGTCACGATGTCGCCGAACCAGGATGCCATGAAGCGCAAATTCAAGACTCTCGGCAACAAGCTCGAAAAAGCCCTGCAGACACACAACGATATTACCAGAGCCCAGGAGGAAATTTTCAATGGTGAATAAGATTCAGGAACTCGTATTTTCTTTCATGGACATGGTTAATATCAATCGCAGCGAAATCGAAGCGGGTATCTGGATGGCAAAGATTCCTGCAGCTGAACAGGCTTTTTTCAACGGCTTTGAAACGCTGAAGTTCACCTTTGATCGCGAAAAAGCCGAGCTTCATCGCGACCTTGAACTGATCTGCGAAGGTTCATTCCTGCTGAGAAAGATTATCGAGCGCCTTGCCGAGCTTCCCAGAGTCAGCCGCCTTTTCTCCCTCAAGGCTCCTGCGGTTCCGCCACAGGGTCCGTCACATGAGTTGCGGGTTGTGTCTGATAATGTTTATTATCGTCCAAGAGTGGTTTTCAATTTCAAGGTTCAGTTTGAATGCGACCAGCGCCGCGAAAAGCTGTTCTCGGTTGTTGCTGATACTGCTTCTGAAGTCATCGGGGTCGAAGATGGGCTCTATAACATCGATATGACAGAATACTCCGAAGCTCCGCAGGCCGGTCTGAAAATAAGTGAATCCAATACCGACATTCTGCGTTTGTATCTGCAGGCATGCCAGAAACTTGAAGATTCACTGGTCGATGACATTGCTGAATTACAGGAATGGGGCAACGAGCAGTGCCAGGAAAATCTGAAAGTTTTTGAAGCATATCTTGATGAACAGAAGCAGGAACTGTTAAAAAAGAAAGAGAACGTGAGTTTTCACCTTTATTTCTTCCAGAAGGAAGAAGAGATCGACCGGCTCATTGACAATCTTGAAGAAGAACGTAAGCGCAAGTTCTCTGAACTGAAAGACAAGTTTTCAGTTCGCGTTAAAATTGGCCTGGTGAATTCGGTGGTTCTCTATACCCCCACCGTTGGTGTTGCCTCGCATAAACCGCGCAAAACCTCTGACAGATTGGTTATGATGCCTGCACTTGCTTCTTCTCAGGGATGTGAAACCCGGTCGGCTATTCAATAAAGCCGGAGGCCGAAAATGTTTTTCAAACAGATTCTCATTGGTTTCATGATTCTCGGGGTTCTTGGTTATCTGTTCGGCGATCATGTTTTTTACTATCAGGGCAATCTGATGATGCGCTGGCAATACCCGATGCCGGCTTATGAGGCCTATGAGCGTATTGTCCGCTATTACCCGGACAGCAAGTATGCCAAAGAAGCCAGAATGATGATGACCGCACTGCGAGAACGAAGTTCTGATCTTAATCGCTACCTTGAAAAAAAGGAAAAGGAAATCAAAAAGATTCAGGATGACCGTCAGAAAAAGCAGTCTTTTCATTAAATCGTTAAGCAAAATGCAAGTAGCGAAGGTGAATTGGTAAAATCCAGAATTCCCGCCAGACTTAAAACTGTCTGCGGGAATTCCTGTTTTAACAGGTGAAAAAATGACCGAATCTGAACAGGTGCTGAACCCCAGACAACGATGGCTTCATAGCATAATCTATGAGGCCGACACCCTTGCCGGCAAATGTTTCGACATCTGCCTGATTTTTATGATTCTTCTGAGCACAACCGTTGTCATGCTTGATTCGGTCAGAAGCGTTCGCGAAGCATGGGGTGGGGTGCTGAGCTGCCTCGACTGGTTTGTCACCATCGTTTTTACGATCGAATACCTGCTGCGGCTGTATGCGGTCAGCCGGCCAATAAAATACATGACGAGCTTCTACGGAATCGTTGATTTTATATCAGTGCTGCCAAGCTATCTGAGTCTCATTGTTCCTGGAGCTCATTACTTTTCGGCCATTAGAATCTTTCGCGTTCTGCGCATCTTTCGAATTCTCAAGCTGGCTCAGTATCTTTCTGCCGCCGATGAACTCGTTTCGGCCCTGGTCGCGAGCCGGCAGCGCATAACCGTTTTCATTCTCGGGGTCCTGACTCTGGTGGTATTCATCGGTTCAGCGATGTATGTCATCGAAGGTGAGGAAAACGGTTTTACCAGCATTCCGGTCAGCATCTACTGGGCTGTGGTGACGCTCACGACTGTAGGCTACGGCGATATCTCGCCAAAGACTGCTGTTGGCCAGGCTTTTTCGGTGCTGATAATGATTCTCGGCTATGGCATCATTGCTATCCCGACCGGCATCGTCACAGCCGAACTGGCAACTGGGAAAAAGGCTGACCCGACCTCTCAGACCTGCCCGGCCTGCTGTGCCGAAGGGCATGACCATGATGCGGTTTATTGCAAATATTGCGCCAGCAAACTCAATTAGCGGCTATTGAAGATTTCCGTGGCAGCCGATTTTAAACCGGCGGTGCCACCGGTTCCGACATCTGTCGCATTTTTTTTGTTTTATCTTACCCTGCGGTTGTGCTAATAATAGTGCAGCTCAACCTCAGAGGAAGAATCCCGATGAAACAACTGTATTGCCGCTATTTGTCAGTTTTTCTTTTGCTGCTGGGTTCAGCCTGGCCTGTTATGGCAGATAAACTCTGCCCGGTCTGCAGACAGAATTTTGAAGATAAGGTCAACTTCTGCCCGGTCGATGGGGCCAAGCTTGAAACGGCTTCTGGCAGCAGCTCTATTACTCTAGAATTGAAACCGGTTCCGGCTGATGCCGGCATCAGGGTTAATGGCATGCCATCAGAAGCAAAGCCCCTCAATATTGAAGATAATATTGAATACAAGATCGAAATTGCTTCTGAAGGGTTCAAGCCGGCGGTTCTCAGTTTCAAAAACAACGGTGGCAGAATAACTCTTTCGATGAATCTTTGCTCCCTGAGCCCGGAAGAACAGAGAACTGCCAGAATGGCAAACCTTGCCGGCAGTCGCGACCACGATATGGTTGAAATTAAACAGGGTATTTATACGCTGGGTAGCGAGCGCGGCAATTATGATGAAAGGCCGTTGCGCAAGATCGAAACCGCCGGCTTCTGGATCGACCGGCATGAAGTCACCTGCGCTCAGTATCAGCGCTTTCTTGAAGATGTCCGCAAAAATGGGCACAAATGGTGCCATCCTTCAGAAGCACCACATAAAGACCATACTCCATATCATACCTATGCCTGGGCGCTCAAGTTCAGTTGGGTCGGTGGGCAGCCTCCACGTGGCATGGGCGATTTTCCGGTTGTCCTCGTCGACTGGTATGATGCCTGGGCCTATGCTAACTGGGCCGGCAAGCGCCTGCCGACCGAAGACGAGTGGGAAATTGCAGCGCGCAGCACAGATGGGCGCGAATATCCCTGGGGCAACACTTTTTCCGACGATCGCTGTAATGTCGGCGACCAGCCGATAGAAGTAGGTGCTTTTGCGACAGGCGCTTCCCCATGGGGTGTTAATGATATGGCCGGTAATGTCGCAGAATGGACCGCCACCGCTTATGAGCCCAGAGCGGCTGATTCCCAGCTTTTTTCTGGCAAGTTCGGGCAGCCGGTAATCAGAGGCGGTTCGTGGGATGACAACTCAAAAACCTGTCGCTCGGCAGCCCGCGATGTCAGAAGGTCGCCGGTCTATCGCAGTACTACGGTGGGCTTCCGTTGTGTTGCCGATCATGATCCCTTACATATTCAGCAGGGAAAAATCAAATAACCGTCATAGAATGAAAAAGCCCCCGGCAGTGGAAACCGCCGGGGGCTTTCGTTTATAGTCAGTTCTTGATGCAGTCCATGGTGTCCTGGGCAATTACAAGCTCTTCGTTGGTCGGGATAACGAGAACCTTTACCTTTGAGTCGGGCGTGGTAATGTCGCCTTCTGCGCCTCTCCAGGTAACTTCGTTCTTTTCGAGATCGAGTTTGACTCCGAGCCAGTCCATTTCGCGGTGAACGATGCTTCTGACAATCGGGCTGTTTTCGCCGACGCCGGCGGTCCAGACGATGGCATCGACACCATTGAGAACGGCGATGTAGGAACCGATGTATTTTTTGATGCGGTGAGAATATACATCGAGTGCCAGATTGGCCCGTTCGCTTTTCTTCGGCCAGTCTTCTTCAAGGTCGCGCAGATCGCTTGAGATCTGGCTGATACCGAGAACGCCGGAATGTTTGTTCAGCAGGTTGTCCATTTCAGAGATGGTAAGCTCGTATTCCTTCATGATGTGAAGAATCAGTGCCGGGTCCATATCGCCGCAGCGGGTGCCCATTACCAGACCTTCGAGAGGGGTGTGACCCATCGAGGTGTCTACTGATTTGCCTTTGTTGATGGCACATACAGAGCCGCCGTTGCCGAGATGAACGGTGATCAGTTTCAGTTCGTTGAGCGGCTTGCCAAGCAGTTTGGCGGCGCGGGCTGCCACGTAGCGATGGCTGGTTCCATGAAAACCGTAGCGTCTGATGCGGTGTTTTTCGTAAAACATGTATGGCAGCGCATAGATATAGGCTTCAGCCGGCATGGTCTGGTGGAAAGCTGTATCAAAAACGGCAACCTGCTTAACTTTCGGCAGGATTTCTTCGACGGCTTCTACACCTTTGAGGTTGGGCGGGTTGTGCAGTGGGGCGAAAACGATGCAGTCTCTGATGGCATTTTTTACTTCTTCGGTGATGAGCACGCTCGAAGAAAATTTATCGCCGCCGTGAACGATGCGGTGCCCTACGGCACCAAGCTCTTCGAGGCTTTTAAGAACAGCTTCTTCACTGGTGGTAAGCAGTTCGAATATTTTCTGAATGCCGATTTTGTGGTCGAGAATGTCGAATTCATAGACCTTCTTCTTGCCGTCATCGCCTTTGCGGTAGTCGATGGTCGAGCCGGCCATACCGACGCGCTGCACCAGACCTTTGGCCATAACAGTGGTGGTGGTCATGTCGAACAGCTGATATTTGATTGATGATGAGCCGCAGTTTAATACGAGTACTTTCATTTCTGTTTTCTCCCTGTTACTGGTGGTTGGCCTGTGACAGCTGTTCGGCCTTCAGACCGCTGTCTGAGAGGCGCAGACCATCGTTGCCGTAGCGATAGAAACCTTTGCTGGTTTTGATTCCCTTATAGCCGGCACGCACCAGTTTTTTCAGAAGTTTGGCCGGAAGATAGCTCTGGTCGAAGGTTTCTTTGTAGAGATTTTCAAGGTAGAACACGACAGTGTCAACGCCGATCTTATCGGCAAGGGTCAGCGGGCCGGCATTCAGGCCAAAACCGAGTTTCATGGCAGTGTCTATCTGTTCGCATGAGGCAATGCCTTCTTCAAGAACCTTGACTGCCTGGTTAATCATCGGCAGAATAATTCTTGTGGTAATGAAGCCCGGGCAGTCGTAAACACTGACGACGGTTTTGTTGATCATTTTGGCAAAACGAACGGCGGCTTCGAAGGTTTCTTCACTGGTTTTCAGACCGCGTGAAATTTCGACGAGCGGTACTTTGGGGGTCGGGCTCTGAAAGTGCATCGCGATGGTGCGCTCCGGGTATTTGCATTCAGAAGCGATTTCGGTAATTGAAATCGTTGCTGAATTCGAAGCGATGATGGTGGCGGGTTTGCAGGTGGCATCGAGCTCTTTGAAAAGCTGGCGCTTAACATCGAGGGTTTCTTTCAGGGTTTCGATAACCAGCCAGCCTTTGGCTGCTTCACGGATGTCGGTTGAACCTTTGATGCGGCTCATGATGGCGCGTTTTTCGCCAGAGGTGAGGCCCCAGCGGGCAATTTCTGCATCGAGAGATGCTTCGACCTTTTGCAGGCCCTTTTTCAGCTTCTCTTCGGAATGGTCAACGAGAATAACTTCGCACCCGGCGGTAGCTATTGCCTGGACCAGTTCCTGGCCCATGGTGGCTGCGCCATAAATCACGACTGTCTTCTGGCTCATCTAAATTGTCTCCATGAAAAATTTGACTTTCAAGACCCATATGGTGTTAAAACAAGCCAGACTACCAGTCTGGAGCGACCCTGTCAAGTTTTGTGTGAGGATTTGAAAATGAAAAAGCCCCGGGCGGAAGCCCGGGGCTGTCGTTGCGAGAGCAGAATCAGTCGTTATGAATCTGGCGGAAGCGGTTTTTAACGCTCTGCACGGCTTTGATTCTGGCTTTGGTGACGATGGTGCGGTTCGGGTCTCTGAGGGTGTTGGTGCCGCAGTGAATTTCGCCCATCGAAGTATGATAGGGTGTGTCGTCGACAAAATGAACTTTGTTGCCCTGGGCTTTCAGTCTTGCTTCAATCGCTTTGTCAAAACCCGGAATATGAGTGGCGGGAACGATGAGGTGGTCTCTGACGACCAGAAGATTGACGACACCGGGCAGAAAGGCATGGCAGCCGCGGGGATTGGTTGTACCAGAACCTTCAAACATTGACGGCCAGGCAACTTCTTCGAATTCACGTTCTTCGCCAGTAGTTTTGCGGATATAATCCTTCAATTTGCCGACGTTTTCTTCAATGATGTCGTTAATGGCATAGTTCATGGCAATGAAATCGCCTTCAGCAGTGCCACGGCCGGCGTTCGGGTCTTTCATCTGGGCATTGAGAACAGCTTTTACTTTGAGCAGGAAATTGCGGTCGTAGCTGTCGACTTTCGCCAGTTCTGCATCAGGAGCATTCTTGATCAGGTCGAGTGCGTAAGCGGTGTCGGCTCTGACGATAGAATAACCACCCGGGGCCCAGGCAGTCGGGATGAAGCTGAGATACTCATCGATATGGCCAACCTGCAGCCATTTGGTAGCGCCGAGAAACATGCGGTCTTTATAACCGTTGGCTTCTAAATACTTGCGACATGGCTCAGTAATGGTGTCACCAACCACAAGAATATCATCAAAGGGCGTAACTTCGAGGTTTCCGCCGTAATCGCCGTGATCCTGTGAGTTTGAAGGATTTTTGTAATAAACCATATCCCACATCTGTGCGAGAACGCCGGGTAGGCGGCCAAGGCCACGGCCACGACTCGAATCAAAAACAGCCGGAACCAGTTTGCCATTTTTCAGAACGGCAGAGCAGAGTTCCATGCAATCCTGCATCCAGATGTCGCTTGAATTGAACTGGGTGTTTACTTCGACGTATTTTTTTGCGTCTTCAGGTGAAATGCCGCTGCCCGAAACCGGGTCGCCGCCGCCAGATATAATATGAAGCTTGATTAAATCATTGCCACTGAGCTGGTCGGTGACGTTGATGTTCTTGATGACATCAAAAAGGTCTTTAACGAATTTCTGAGTGCCATAACCGGAAACGACAAGCACTTTGCTGGGAATATTATTGTTATTGTTGAACTTGAGTCTGCTGACTTCGCTCATTGGCGGAGCGGCAGAAAGATCAAGGGTACAGCTGCCCAGAAAAGCAGCGAGAGACATTGCACAAAGCGATTTTACCAGTTTCTTCATACTTCCTCCTCGGGTGCACGCGATGCAGTATTTTGCAATTATATCATCTGAAATTCGAATTTCAAAGGGGGTACAAAATTCTTTCAGGGCGCATGCCAGACGATAGCCTCTTCCTTCTGAAGAATCGTCAACGCCTGAAGCAGCAGCTGTCGCGCCCGTTCGCGCGAAATATCAAGCTTTCTCCCAATATCTGCGAGAGAAAGTTCTTCGTCATTAAAACCATAAAAGCTTTCGACAACGAAGCGCAGACGTTCCGGCAGCCTGGTAAGCGCCTCTTTTACCGCTTCGTTTTTCATTTTTTCAAGAGCGGCTTCTTCGGGCGTCAGATTTTTTTTATCTTCCAGATAGTATTCCATGCTTTCGCCACTGTCTGAATCATTGTCAGTGCTTGCATGAATCGAAACCGGGGTCTGGGTTATGCTGAGAACATTGAGAATTTTTTCCTTCTCCATGCCGAGGGTCTGCGAGAGCTCTGTGATCGACGGTGATCTGAAAAACTGGCTTTCAAAATCCTGAATATGTCGCCGTATTTTATGGGCAACGGTCAGCAGGTGATGGGGAAATTTGATGGTTGTACCCTGGTTGGCCACAGCTTTCTGCATGTAGTATCTGATCCAGTAGGCCGCGTAAGTCGAGAAGCGGTAACCAAGTGTGTAATCGAATTTTGCAATTGCCTTTATCAGGCCGATATTGCCTTCCTGTATCAGATCCATTATCGGAATACTGCCGCCCGAGAATTTTTTGGCAACTCTGGTCACCAGCTTAAGATTTGCCATCAAAAACAGTTCAGAAGCCTCACGGTCGCCCGCGATTTTTTGAGCCAGTTTGAATTCTTCATCGCGCGAAAGGGGTTTTTTTGAAAGCTCAGCCAGATACATTTCGACCAGACTGTTGCGCTTTACCCGGTCGGAGGCAGCGAGATTCAGTTTCTTTTTTTCGATTATGTCTGCAAACAGACTTTCATCGAGCAGGCCGATATCCCAGCCGCGTTTGTAAAAGCATTCTTCGCAGGTGCGGGCGGTGCAGGTCATTCTTTTCTTTTCTTCGGGGCTGCGGCGCTTGAAAAATTGAAAACATTGAATGATCTGCTGGGCTCTGACAATACAGTTCGGGTTTGGGCAGTCGATCAGTTCATGGCAGAACCGCATACCGGGTTGCCCAATCTGCTCATGCGGCACCGCAAAAATCACCTCGGCGGGTTTGACTTTTTCCTCTTCTGCTTTTGGTTCCTGAACAAATTCAGATCCGATTTCCGGGCTTATCTCTGGTTTTTCTGCGGGAGTCTCGATAGCTTCTTGAGGCTTATCAGGCTTCTTCTGCTTTTCCTGCTCTTCTTTATCCTCTTTTTTTTCTTCTTCCTCTGATTCAATGACTTTTTCTTCTTTAAATTCAGGCAGGAGGCTCTCTGGCGTCGGATCCGGGATTTCCGGGAACATGGTTTCGTCGATCAGACCGATTTCCCAGCCCAGACGGTAGTTGCAGCGGTCACAGGGTGCAAACGGGCAATCTTCCTGAGTTACCTCCCGTTTATTGGCAGCCTCAAGATACTGCCAGCAGCGCATAATCTGGCGGCGCTGCACCGGGCAGTCATATTTTGTGCATCTGTGAGCTTCAAAACAATACATCAGGTTTTTTCAGGAGATTCTCCCGGCAGCAGCCAGATTCCTGCAAAGATCAGGGCTGCGCCGATCAGGCCTCCGGTCGAAAGGCTTTCGCCGAGCCACAGCCAGCCGACGATTACGCCCCCCACGGGCTGGGCATAAAGGGTGACTGCCATGACTCCGGCTTCGGTATGTCTGAGAATGATATTCCAGATAACATAACAGATGGCGTTGCAGATCACACCAAGAAACATTATCGCAAGAATCGCCTCTCTTGTAAATTCAAGCGGCCAGAGCTGCGAAAGTTCCATGACCGAAATCGGCGCCAGCAGAAGCGCCCCGATGAAAAAACTGTAGGAGGTGGCGCGCATGGCACCAAGCCGCTGCGCTACAGGTTTCATCAGAATTGAATAGAGAGCGGTGGTAAAAATCGACAGAACCACAAGAATGTCACCAAGAAACCCGCCCGACGAATACAGCTCTCTGAACAGCTGTCCGACTGACTTGTTGTCGAGAAGCAGCATCGCCGCGCCGATTATGGAAATGGCGGTCGCTGCCATGGTGCGCTTCTGCAGGATTTCCTTGAGCATCAGAGCTGCCAGAACTATCGTAAAAACCGGTTCAAGTGAGGCGGCAATCGCCGTTTTGGTCGACGTGGTCATCTGCAGGCCGAGATTGAGCAGGGCATTCGAAATGGCCAGCCCAAGCGACCCGATTATGAAAAGATCTTTCCAGTCTTTTGTCGAAAGCCGCGAACGATGTTCACGCGATGGAAGAATGAAAAGAAAAAAACCACCGATGAAAAACCTTATGCAGGCGAGCGTCGAAGGGGGTACAACATCGAGGGCATATTTGGCGACAGCGTAGGATGCCCCCCAGGCCAGATTGATCGACAGAAGAACCGCGATGCTGAAAAGCGGTGAATAGAGGCGATGATGGTGGTCTGAATGAGATGTGCTCACAGGTGTTTCCCTTGCTATGACTGAGTTGTGACTGCCTGTTCTTCTTCGGTGATTTTAAGAAAGATTGCTTCAAGGTCGTTGCCCGGAAGGCTTGCTTTCTGCTGAAGCTCATCGAGGTTGCCGAGTGCGACGATGTCGCCGTTGCGGATAATCGCGATTCTGTCGCAAAGGTCTTCGGCAACCGAAAGGGTGTGGGTGGTCAGAAAAACGGTCTTGCCTTCGTCGGCAAGTCTGCGGAAATAATCTTTTGCCAGTTTGACGCTGCGCGGATCAAGGCCGACCGTGGGTTCGTCGACGACAAAAATCTCGGGGTCGTGCAGAATTGCCGCACTCATCGCAACCTTCTGCTTCATGCCGTGCGAAAAGCTTTCGATAAGCTCGTGGCGGCGATCCCAGAGATGAAAAAGCTTCAGCATTTCTTCGCCTTTTTCAAGAATACGCGCCGGTTTGACGTTGTAAAGACCACCCATGAAATCAAAATATTCGAGCGGGGTAAGCTTTTCATAAAGATAGGGGCGGTCGGGTACATAGCCGAGCAGCGCCTTGGCCTGGTCGGGCTGGGCATAAAGATCGAAGGGGCCGACAAAAACCTGGCCGGCCGTCGGCTTGATGATCCCGGTGAGAATTCTTATCAGAGTGGTTTTTCCGGCGCCGTTGGGCCCGAGAAACCCGAAGAGTTCACCTTTGTGGATATCGAGGTTGACGCCCTTGAGAGCGGTAAAATCTCCGTAGCGCTTTTTTATATCGGCGAACCGGATCATTACATCATTCTGGTTCATAATTTTCGATTGTCTCCAAGCCTTTCTGGAAGGGTAAATACACCCAGGCCGCAGTGCAGATAATCAGCAGAACAGCACTGATGCCAAGAAAAACGTATGGTGAGCCGCCCCGCATCAGATAAAAGCGGCTGTGAAAAAAGCGGTACATCGGGTAGACCTCAAGTGCCAGCAGGTTGATGACATAGAGCCCCGAAAGAATCATGTAGATGAAGCCACCGTATGAACCGGCTATCTTGAGCGGTGAATCGGCGGCGAAATCGGCATAGATCGCGCCAACGCCAATGGCCAGAGAGGTAATGACCGTGGTAATCATCATGACGTTGATAAAGCTCAACCAGAACAGGGCCGGGTGCGAAACCTGAAAAACCGAATTGGTGACGACGCAGAGAATGATGCCAAGCAGCAGCATCGGCACGAGATAAACCATCAGTTTGATCGTCAGAATCCGCCGCGGGTTGACCGGCGATGATTTGACCGCCCAGAAGGCCCGGCCTTCCATACTGATCGACGGAAAAACGAAACGCATGCCGATCGAAGCGATGATGAAGCCAATGAAAGGCCCATTGAGAAAGACAAGGGTGTCGTTGAGTTCACCGCTGTAAAGGGTCGGAATATCTTTGAGCGGCAATATCGAAAGGTTGTAGCCATAAACGAAGACGATGGCGGCCATCATGAAAATCTGCGAGAAGATCGCCGGGTCACGCATGAAGGTCGTGATTTCCTTGCCGGCAATAACCCTGAATTCAGGGCTGAAAAAGCGGAACGGCCAGATGATGACTCTTCTCAGCCATTCGAGGCTCAAGACCTGGTTATCGACGGCTTCCATCGAGCGCTGCCAGCTGATGCGGTAGAAACGCACCGCAAAATAATTTACCAGCAGGAAGCCGGCAACCGCGGCGACGAAAAGCGGCATGAACTGCATCAGGGCTTCATAAGTCGAGTTGCGGAAAAGCGACATCGTTGCCTGGTGCAGCCACGATGATGGCGAATACTGCAGCAGTGGCAGCTGCAGGCTGAGAAGATACTGTGAAACGTCTTTGAAGTAGCTTGGATTGAGCAGTTTTTCGGCTTCCAGCGATCTTAAAAAGAAAATCAGAGCAGTCAGAACAAGAATCGAAAGAAACTGAAAGACTTTTTTCATCTGTCTGACCGGGAAAAAAGCTGCCAGCAGCAGCGAAGCAAAGGCCCCCGCCAGATTGGGCAGCATGACGAAGGCTGCTAAAAATACCGGAAAAATGAAATAGGCCTGCCACTCTGCCTTAAGGGCGGTGGCGAAGGCCAGAAGGGCGGGCATGAAAAAAATGACCACCATCCAGGTGCTTTCGGCCGAGAGCAGAATAAATCTCGATCTGAAGATCATGCCGACCGGAACCGGCGATGACATCAGCACCGTCAGCTCGTCATTGAGAAACAGACTCGACAGGGCCGCAATTATACTGCTGAAGAGAATCATGAAAAACAGCGTCATGAACAGCATTTCAAGAAGTTTCGAGACGAGAAGCCCGCCGACAATCGGCCCCAGGGTCTCGCCCAGCATCGGGGCCCGCCCGACATAGTCGAGAAAACGGTAGAGACCGTAATAAATCGTGAAGGCCAGCAACAGTGAACCAATGCTCAGCGCCCAGAGAACCTTGCGGTTGCGTACAGAAAAAACGCGGCGCAACTTTTTAAGGGCAGGGGTGACCAGGGTTAAAGAGTTCATTTACCAGACAAGTGGGTGCCAGTCAGGGCCTGAGGGGTCGAAGGGAGCAAATTCGTAAAAGCCGTTTCTTTTGACGAGCAGCCCGGCCTTTTCTGCCCGCGTAATCAGGGTGCTGTCTTTACATCTACAGATGGATTCATGCAATTTTTCCAGTTCTTCGGCGGTTGCTCTGCCGTTAAAAACATTCTGGCCGACTATCAGATGCCGGGCCTGCCAGACCAGACTGGCATGAATCTGGGCAATCACCCGGTCATGGTCGAAGGCCATTTCGGGCAGTTTGCCGATATCGAACCAGCACGCATCGGCGGCATCATCGTCGCCGCGTGGTGCAAATTCTGTGTCGCGAACCATGCAGCCAAAAACCATGGTTATGGTGCGACCGCGCGGGTCTCTGCCCGGTTCGCCGCAGGTGAAAAGCGGTTTCAGCGGCAGGTTTTCGAGGCCGGTTTCTTCTTTGAGTTCGCGTGCTGCACCGGTGCAGGGCGTTTCATCCATTTCAAGAAAGCCGCCGGGCAGAGCCCACCGGCCTGAAAATGGGTCGCGGCCTCTTTTAATCAGAAGAATTTCTGGAATTGTCAGATCGCTAACGCGGATTATTGCCGCATCGAGGGTGACAGAGGGGCGCGGGTATTCATAGGTAAAAGGCATTGGTTAATCCAGTATGGCGCGCAGATGGCGTTCAAGGCCGGGCTTGTCGATCAGGCCGCAGAAGCGTTCTTCGCCGCACTCGATGGTTGGCAGCATTCTGACACGCTCATGGCCCCAGAGCATGGTAAGTTCGTTGGCTCTGGTTTCGGTTTTCGGGTCTTCAAGGGCACTGGCGAGAATAGATGAATCGAGGCCCTCAGACTGCAGGTGCAGTCGCAGAGAGGTCGGCACGGAAATATCGACGCGGGCGCAGAAAAAGCCTCTGAAAATGCTGGTTATGTAGTCTTCAGCGCTCAGATTGCCATAGGCTTCAATGGCGCGCGCGGCCGGAATGCCATTGACGTAACGCTCGGGCCGGCTGATTTTAAGGCCAACTGCGGCGGCATCGGCGATAATACGGTTCCAGCGCTGCTCACTCCATATTTCTCTGAAATGGTATTTGGTGTTGCCTGGCGGATTCAGGCCAATCTCGATCGGCTGAAGCGTGAGCCGGCTCTGCTTGAGAAGTGAACGCAGCAGCTCCCAGGCAATATAAGAATACGGGCACTGAAAGCTGAAATAAAATTTGATGTCAGGGTTGTTGAATGTGATGTTCATCAGAACAAATATAACAGCAAAGTCTCAGCTTTTCAATCGCCCCGGTCAGTCTTCGGCGGTTATGTTGAAGAAGGGGAAGACGATTTCGCGGTCGAGCTTGTGTCTGATACGGTCGAGCATTTGAATCGGCCGCCCGAACAGCAGTCTGGCGACGCCATTTATTCTGACTTCTGAATACTGGCTGAAGTCGACTGAAGAAATTTTTCTGAATTCATCGTCGCCGGTGATCATGGTGCCGCGGTGCACCACCATTGAAAACTGTTCCGGCTTTCTGCTGATGAAGTTTTCGAAGGGGTCGACATCTTCGATGTCTTCAAAAACCACAAAATCAGCGCGTTTGCCGGGGGTGAGCGTGCCGGTCTGTTTTTCGAGACCAAAGGCTCTGGCGGCATTCAAGGTCGTCATCTCAACAAGATCTTTTGCCGAAATCATGCCTTCAAGATGATTGCGTGAAAATTCGAGGGCCTTTTTTAGTTCACCGAGAAGGTGGGTCGAGCCGGTTACCGAACTGTCGGTGCCGAGAGTCAGCGGAATACCCAGTTCAATGGCTCTTCTGATGTCGGGCTGTCTGCCGAAGATATTCTGTGACGAAGTCGGCAGCCAGACCAGCGTGCAGCCTCGGCTTGCAATGAGCTGCAGATCGGCATCCTGAAGGTGCGTGCCGTTTACCAGAATTGTGTTGCGGTCGAGAACCCCAAGACGATTGAGGGTTTCGATCTCTTCGGTAATTTCTTTGCTGGTTCCTTCGCCGATGTGAAGCATGAACGGCAGAATCCCCCGCGCCTGATTGAACTGCTCCTGAATGTTGCGGCCCCATGAGAGCTGATGATTCGAAGCAGAATGAACGAGGTAGAAATGTTCGAGCAGGGTGACGAGCTCGTGGCGGGCAAACGTGCCCGAAACCTCGGCCGGGAAATGGTCGACAACAGTGGTTACACCCGACAGAACGTTCTTATACATTCCGACAATGTAAAGGTCGGTTACTGAAAGTTTCTGCAGCAGCTTGTATTCTGCCGTCGACCGCATGCTGCGATCCCATTCATACCAGTTTTCGACAGGAGTTTCGCCAATCTGTTTCCAGCAGGTGTCGATCAGGTGATCGTGAGCGTTGATCAGCCCCGGGAAAACAATCTTGCCCTCGAGGTCGATTTCGCAGTCGACAGGCTTCAGAGGCTTCTGGTCGGGAGCCAGTATGTCGTAGACAATGTCATCCTGAACCAGAACGCTGGCCGGCTCAAGAGAAAAGTCGGGCTTGAGAACCAGACCATTGGCGAAGAGCTTGAACATAGTTGTTTCCTTCTAAAGTCTGCCGAACTGAGGGGTTTCCTGCTGGATTTCCTTGAGAAACAGTTCCCAGCTTTTGTCGGCAAATGCCATGCTGACAAAGTGTCTGCCGATCTCTTCGAGATACTGCAGAAAGGTTATGCGCTGCAGATCCGGCTTCAATGTTCTCACCCGCGCAAATGAGCGATAAAACTCATCGGTGTTGGTCAGGTTCAGGGCGGCGCAGGTGTGCCCGAAGAGAGCTTCGATATCAAAATTTTTGTCTTTCTCGATCGGCAGAATCTGCGAGCCGAGAAGGGTACCAATCATTTCACCCCTTAATTCAAGAGGCACTGCGAAAATGAGAAAGCCGGCATAGCAGACGTTGACGAATGGGGTCTTGCGCCGCAGCAGGCGGTCTTCAATATTGCGGTAAGTCTTGCGACACCTTTGCCGGCCACGCTCGGTGCCTCTGATGATACTGCACGGGCCGTAGAAATAGTCGGTTTTGCAGACTACCTCGCCGGTAGTTGACCGCAATGACAGGGCCACCCCCAGAAAACGTTCGAGTTTCTTGAGAATCTCGGGTATGTGTCCGTGGGCGAAGTGTACTGTTGAATTAACATTCTTCTGAACGGCACCTGTCATTGCGTTTTCCTTTCTCTGCCAGGTTTCAGGCCCCGGCGTTCATGCCCTGTCTGACCGCAGCCTTCTGCCAGAGAGCGACTCCGAGCAGAAGAGAGTTGAACTTGGTTGCATTGTCGTCGGCTCTCGAAGTGAGAACTACCGGGCAGCGGGCCCCATAAAGCAGACCGCCCATCGGCGCTTTCACATAATACTGCAGAGACTTGTAAAAGGCATTGCCGGTATCGAGGCGCGGCACCACAAAAATGTCGGCGTTGCCCTGAATCCGGCCCTTGTATTTTTTGATGCGGGCAGAATCTTCACTGACAGCCAGGTCAAGGGAAATGGGCCCCTCGACCGTCATGTCGCTGCGGCCGGCGAGAGAGCCTGCCACCTTTTTTGCCAGCTGGGTCGAAGGCATTTTTTCTGAAACCTTTTCGTTGGCCGCCAGCAGTGCCACCAGCGGCGGGCGGTTTTCGAAAGTGGCAAACGCTTCGCGGGCGTTTTCGATTTCTTTTTCGAGGGTGTCGGCATCAGGTGCGATACACATGGCGGCATCGGTGAGAATTTTCAGGCCCTGACGATCGGGAAATTCAAAGAACGTCAGATGCGAAAGAATCGGGTTTTTGCGCAAACCGGTGGTTGAGTTCAATACCGCTTTCAGCAGGCTTGAGGTAGCAACCATGCCCTTCATCAGAATATCGCAGCGACCTTCGCGCACTTCAGCCACGGCTCTGGCACAGGCTTTCTTCTCATCGCGTTCGTCGATAATGGTTACCCGTTCGTGTCGGGCCACCTCACCATACATTGCCTTTATCTGTTCGGGGTCGCCAATCAGAGTTGCACTGAGAATGCCGGTTTTTATGGCATGACAGACGGCGTAGGCGCACGCATCGTCATTGGCGAGCGGAATCGCTACCCGGCAGTTCATTTTTTTATCAAGAGTAGCTACCAGTCTGCTGAAAAAATTGTCGCTCATCGTTTTCTCCGTTCTCAGCCGTTCAGGAATGATATTCCCGGGCTTTGGTTTCGTTGCGCAGCACACGCAGACCACCGAGAGCCAGTGCCGAAAGCTCGTCTTCACCCGGTACCAGATGAATGGGGGCGAAGCATTTTACGTATTCACTGACTTTGTCGATCAGAGGTTTGCAGCGGGCGCCGCCACCGGTGATGATAATGCGGGTAACCTTGCCTTTGAGAACCGCGACATATGAACCGATGGTTTTGGCAATCTGATAGCACATTGCATTGAAAACCTTTGTATATTCTTCGTCGCCGGCCAGAACTTTCTTTTCGACATCGAGAAGTGAACTGGTGCCAAGGTAGTTGACGATGCCGCCCTGACCGACAAGCATCCTGTTGATTTCCTTCTGGGTATATTGGCCTGAGAAGCAGAGTTTAACCAGCTCGATGGTCGGCAGACAGCCGGCACGTTCAGGTGTGAAAGGGCCCTCATCGAGACCGTTGCTTACATCGATGCAGCGACCTTTTTCGATTGCGGCAACGGTGATGCCACCGCCAAGATGGGCAGCGACGAAATTTTCTTTGCCGATTTCCATGCCGAGATTGGTGCAGGTCTGTCTGACAACCGCAGTGATGTTCAATGCATGCCAGACGCTGCGGCGCGGAATTTCCTTCAAGCCTGAATATCTCGCTTCATCCTGCAGCTCGTCGACAATTACCGGATCGACGATAAACGAAGGCACGCCGAATTCTCTGGTATAGCTGTAGGCGAGCAGGGCGCCGAGATTGCTGGCATGTTCGCCGTATTTTGAAGACTTGAGATCGGCGACGATATCTTCATTAACTCTGTAGGTGCCGCCCGGAAGTGGTTTGAGAAGACCGCCGCGGCCGACGACCGCAGAAAGATCCTTTGGTTCAAGTTTCATTTCTTTGAGAAAATCATCCATGGCCGATCTTCTGAAGCCGTCCTGGTCCATGATGTGGGGGAAACGGGCAATGTCTTCGGCAGAATGATTGAGTTTTTTTTCGGCAACCAGCTCTTCGTTCTCGAAAAGACCCAGTTTGGTTGATGTCGAACCGGGGTTGATGACGAGAATTCTGAATGTTTCAGACATGGAGAGTTCCTTTCCGGGTGTTGTTTAATTTTTCCCTGAGAATGTTAGCATCTGCAGGGGGTGGTGTCAACGCTGTTAAACTGGCATTTCAGATATTGAAAAAGGTACCGAAAAACGGGTTGCTGCTTTTTTCGTCGGCAATTGTGGTTTCTGGCCCGTGACCCGGAAAAACCTGGCGGTTGCTCAGAGAAAAAATCTTCTCTTTAATGCCTTTGATGAGCTGTCTGCCGTCGCCGCCGGGAAAATCGGAGCGCCCGACTGAACCGGCAAACAGAGTGTCGCCTGAAAAAACCATGCCGTCGAAGATCAGGGCCATGCCGCCCGGTGTGTGACCGGCAATATGGGAAAGGGTTCCCTCGTGGGCACCGGTTTTAAGAGTGTCACCGTCTTTGAGAATGATGTCGGCATTGCCGACTTCGACTGCATCGCCGATAAACAGCGACAGATTCAGGCTTGGGCTCGGAAGCATCGCTGCGTCTTCCCCGGAAATGGCGACTTTGCTGCCCGGGAAATGCTTGCGGAAAAACTCTACTCCCTGAATATGGTCGGCGTGACCATGGGTGAGAAAGATGGTCAGAGTTTTGAAATCGAGCTCTTTAAGACGTTTGAGAATTGTCTGAGAGTCTTCTGCCGGGTCGATGAGAATACCCTCTGAAGAGCCTTTTTCGTAAACCAGGTAAGTATTGACTTCGAGCGGACCGAGAATATAGCGTTCGCAGACAAGGCTGCCACTGTTGAAATTCACCATGGGCGTCTCTTTTCTTTTAACGATATTCGTCCTTAACCACACCAATATACGGGAGATTGCGCAGATAACCCTTGAAGTCAAGTCCATAGCCCACCACAAATTCGTCTTCGAGCTTGAACCCGCAGTAGTCGACCTTGACGTGCTGCTGCTGGTTCGAGGGTTTGTTGCAGAGAACGCAGACTTTGATATCTGCCGGCTGGCGATCCTGAAGAATCTTTACGATATATGACAGGGTCAGGCCAGAATCGATGATGTCTTCGACAATGAGAACATGCTTGCCCTGGATGCTTTCCGAGAGGTCTTTTTCAATTTTGACGATTCCCGAGCTGCGGGTCGCATCGCCATAACTGGAAACGGCCATAAAGTCGAGTTTCTGTGGCACATCGATCTGGCGGCAGAGATCAGAGGTGAACAGAAAAGCGCCTTTGAGAATGCAGACCACCACCAGTTCTTTGCCACGATAGTCTTTAGAGATTTCGGCGCCAAGCTCGGCGATGCGCTTCTGAATACTGTCGGGGTCAATCAGAATGCTTTTGATATGTTTGTCAGTTTTTTGTGGTTTCGACATGCTTTTTTGCCCAGTCAATAGTCTTTTTCAAGCCTTCTTCAAGGCCGATAACCGGTTCCCAGTTCAGAAGGGTGCGGGCTCTGGTGATATCTGGCTGCCGGCGTTTCGGGTCATCCTGGGGCAGGGGACCAAAAATCATTTTCGCTTTGATGCCGGTCAGTTCAATAATCTTTTCGGCGAACTGACGGATGGTTATTTCGGCCGGGTTGCCAAGATTGATCGGGTTCTGGTCAGCCTGTTCCATGACGCCCATCATGCCGCGCACCAGATCTGATACGTAGCAGAAGCTGCGGGTCTGACTGCCGTCGCCAAAGATCGACAGGTCTTCACCATTGAGAATCTGCGAAATGAAGGCCGGTACTACCCGCCCGTCATTCAGGCGCATTCGCGGGCCGTAAGTGTTGAAAATTCTGATGATGCGGGTGTCGACCTTGTGATAATCACGGTAAGCAACCACGATCGCTTCGGCGAAACGCTTCGATTCATCGTAGCAGCCACGCGGGCCGACCGGGTTAACATTGCCCCAGTAGGTTTCTTTCTGCGGGTGAATTTCGGGGTCGCCGTAGACTTCTGAAGTTGAAGCCAGCAGCAGGCGCGCGCCATGCGCCTTGGCCATGCCCAGCATGTTATGTGTGCCCAGAGCGCCGACTTTCAGCGTTTGAATTGGCAGTTTCTGATAATCGATCGGACTGGCAGGAGATGCGAGATGGTAAAGCCGGTCAATTTTTTCGGCAAGATAAATGGGCTTGGTAATGTCATGCTCGATAATGCTAAGCTTTTCACCGGGCAGATGCTCGAGGTTTTTGCGGGAACCTGTGATGAAATTATCGATCACAACGACGCTGTGACCCTGTTTTAACAATTCTTCGGTAAGATGTGAGCCAATGAAACCGGCCCCGCCACTGACCACAATACGCATGGTTTTCTCCTGCTGTGAATTGAAAATCAGTTAATCATCAACTGTTTAAAAGGTCAAGGCGAAATTTGGAACCCGGCGTGCTATTCGCCGGTCAAAAAGTGTTGAAGATTTACAGGAGGTAAATGAATGATTCGCAACACCTTTGTCTGGTTGATGGTTCTTATTGTTTTCTTCGGTATTCCGGCATCTGTGAATGCTGCCGACGACCCGGGGCTTCAGGCTGCGATGAGCATGCAGAAAGCTTTCGTTGACGTTGCCCGCACCCTCAAGCCCAGCGTGGTAAATATCAGAATCGAAAGAACTTCTTCTGGCGGCATCAGCTGGCTGTCACCGGAAGATGCGCCAGAAGGCAGTGCTGAAGAATTTTTCCGGCAGTTTTTCCGTGGTCAGAAGTTTCAGCGGCCGCCGGAACAGAAAATCGAAGGCGCCGGGTCAGGCGTTATCATAAGTTCTGATGGTACAATTCTGACCAATAACCATGTGGTTAAAGAAGCGAGCAAAATTGTCGTCAAGCTCCATGACCAGACCGAACTGCCTGCCGAAATCGTCGGTCAGGACCCGCAGACCGACCTGGCGGTCATCAAGGTGAAGGTCGATAAAGAACTGCCGGCGGCTCAGTTTGCCAATTCAGATGAAGTCGAGGCCGGGCAGTGGTGTATTGCTGTCGGTAATCCTCTTGGTCTTGAGCAGACGGTAACTGTTGGGGTAGTCAGTGCTGTTGGCCGCTCCGGCATTGGTGCTACCGCGATTGAAGATTTCATTCAGACAGATGCCAGCATCAACCCGGGCAACTCAGGTGGCCCGCTGGTTGACCTTAGAGGCCGGGTAATCGGTATCAACACTTTGATTTTTACTGCCCCTGGTTCGGGTATCGGCTTTGCAATCCCTTCGAACATGGCATCACGCATTTCGCAGCAGATTGTCAGCAAGGGTAAGGTTGAGCGCCCATATCTTGGTATAACCATGCAGGGTGTAACTGAAGAACTGGCAAAACATTATGATCTCAAAGACCGTGATGGCGCTGTGGTCATGCAACTTTCAGAAGACAGCCCTGCTTCGAAGGGCGGTCTTAAGCCGATGGATATCATCAGAAAAATTGACGGCAAGGTCATGAAGACCACCAATGATGTTCAGAAGAGTATTCTGAGTATGGAAGTCGGGAAAATTGTCGAAATGGAAGTTTTGCGCAATGGCAAAGCCACTGAATTAAAGATCAAGCTTGAGCAGATGCCTGATTCATTTGGTCTGAGCCCGCGCGAAATCAGCAAATTACCGCGTGCAAAACAGGAAGGCGAAGGATTGACCGGGCAGCTGGGCTTTAAAGTTCAGAAAATTACCCCTGAGCTGGCCCGCAGTATGGATCTCGATGTTAAAGCCGGTCTTGCGGTTGCTGGAGTGCGCGAAGATTCTGCCGCCGCAAAGGGTGGTCTGCAGGCCGGGGACGTAATCGTTCAGGTGAATGGTCAGGAAGTTGGCGACGAAGAAGCTCTCGAAAAATCTCTCAAGGAAGGCGAAGCGAAGAAAAGCTCGGTAATACTGGTTAATCGCGCCGGTACCCCGATGTTTCTTGTAATCTCACACACAGACTGAAAAGTTTGTTGCTTAAAACCTTTTCTCAGCATTTGGGCGGCTTTCGTATGATTGCCGCCCTTCTTTTTTAGATTTAAAAGATTGCGGGTGACTCATTAAAAACACAGGTTGTGTCGATATGGTTACGGCACGGAATATCTGAGGGAGTCACACATTATCATGCTCAAAGAACTTACGGTTGCGGTTACTCTGACCATCATCTTTTCGATTGGTGTTGGTGTGCTTTTTATCAGAACCCTGGTCGAAATGGTCGAACTGTTTTTCAACGGTGAAGTTGAAAAGAAGGATCCATCGCCGGTCAGAGGCAAGGAATCGAGATAACCTGCGGCTCAGTTTTTCAAAGTGCCGTGGATCGAGCAGTTAAAAAGCCTTCTGCCGTCTTTATAGATGATTGAATAACGCCCGCCGCGCGGACAGGCCGGCGCTTCCTGGAAAGCGCCAATCTTTACCAGTTCTTCAGCATCGAACTTGGTCATGCGCGACCCGGTTTTGCGGTCGTAAAAAAGAACCGCAAGTATCAGTGAGCGCATTTTGGCAAAGCATTTGAGACGATAATCCTTTTCGTATTCTTCGACCTTTTTGAGAGTGTCTGAAAAGTCTGCTCTGGCGCGATTGTAGTTTTTGAAAAGGTCGCGGTCTTTTCTGGTATTGATTTTGGTAGTGTCAGCTGAACCGATTTTCTGTATCAGATCGAGATAGGAAGCCTGGAAGCTCTGGTGTTTTTTCTGGAATTCAAGGCGTTCGAGAAGATTCTTTTTCTCATCTGAACCATCGTCAGGACTTGTCGGTCTTGCGACATTGCCCGGGCGGGTGGGCACATAAGGCTCTGCCGGCTGAATGTTGATGAACATGCTTGCCAGGAACGACAAAACCGCCAGGGCTAAAAAAGCTATCCCTAGCCATTGCAGAGGTATACGAGAAAAAAAATCTTTACTTTTCACATTAGAGGTTCTTATCATAATATCTTTGAAAGTGGCTGTCAATTTTAAGGTGAGCAGGAACTGATTTTAAATGTAAAGAAAATTGTCGAGTTTTTGCGCCTGTGATATAATCGCGACGCATTCAGCTCAGTTGGGAGAAATAAAATGTCGGATGAATCCAAAAAAACGGTCTTCAGAAAAGTTGTTGTGACCGAAGAAATGAAGAAAAAATTTCTGGTCGGTAATACGCCGCCATTTCTCGGTAAGCCTTTTGAACTGAATTCCTCTGATGTTTTTACGATTGGCCGTGAAGAAGGCAGAACACTGGTGCTTCCCAGTGAAATGGTTTCAAGAATGCATGCCACTATCGAAGTCAAAGAAGGCAAATGCGTTCTGACCGATAAAGACAGCTCGAACGGCACTTTTCTCAACAGTGAACAGATTCCAGCGAATGCCGGTCATGTCCTCAACCATCGCGATATTGTCAAATTCGACACCTTCGAATTCATTTTTATCGATACGGCAGTTGGTGATCTGTGGCAGACTCTCAAGCCCCTTTCGCGTGAAGGCTCTCAGATCGTTTCGTTCTACAGTCCCAAGGGTGGAACCGGTATCAGCACTATCGTTGTCAACCTTGCCAAAATTCTCGCCGAGAAATCTGATAAAAAGGTTGCCGTCGTCGATCTCGATCTGCGATTTGGCGATATTCTGACGTTTGTGGTTGGCAAGCCCGGTCTGACTATTTCTGATGTGATCAAGGAAACCGACATCACTCCAGACTGCATCACCAAATACATCCAGAAGGGGCCTGGTTTTGACTATCTGGCTGCCCCCAAAAAGACCGAACTGGCAGAACTTATATCTGCTCAGCATATTAAAACGATTCTCTGGAGCCTCGAAGCCAAGTATGATTTTGTTCTCGTCGATCTCAAGACCGACATCGATGATGTGACCATAACCGCCTGGGAACTGTCAAACCTCATCTATCTCGTAGGTCTGCCCGAAATAGGTCATCTGCTTGCAGCGAGAAGAGTTATCGAAATTATGAACACCTTCAAGTTCCCTGAAAGCAAATTCAAGGTGATCATGAATAAATTTGGCCGTGAAGGAACAATTACGACTGCAGAGGAAGTCAGAAATTTCCTCAAAAAAGATGTTTCAATCCTTCCATACGCCCCCGATGACGCTGTAGTTACTTCCAACGGTGGCAAACTGCTGCTCTCGGAAAAGTCAGAATCGCCTCTCACCAAGGCGATGATCAACCTCAACCGCCAGATTGTTGGCGAAGAGCAGGTCGCAGAGTCAGGCGGGATTTTCTCGAAACTCAAATCCATTCTCGGTTTTTAAGGTTACATTTTGGCAGACTATTCAAACAAAAAAGCTGGAAACTATACCATCATCAGAAAACTTGGTGATGGCGGCTTTGCAACTGTTTATCTCGCTCAGCATTCAGTGCTCGAGAAGAAGGCTGCTGTTAAATTTCTGCTGGAAGACTGGGTTGATGATCTTGACGTGGTTGCCCGCTTTTTTGACGAAGCGAGAACCATGGAGCGCCTGCATGATCACCCGAGCATCGTCAAGATTATCGATATCGCAACCGTTGAAAAATGTCGCGAAGAAGGCCTGCCGCCTTATTTCATCATGGAATTTATCGACGGTAAGTCGCTTGAAGAGCTGATCAAGGGCAGCGAGGGCTTCACTCTCGACGATATCGTCAAGATTATGGTCTGCGCTTTGTCTGCTTTGCAGCATTGCCACGATCAGGGCGTTGTTCACCGCGATATCAAGCCAAGCAATTTCATGATAACTTCGACCGGTGATGTTAAGCTCACCGACTTCGGTATTGCCAAAGCGTGCAAAAATACCAGTAAAACCGGCGAAGGGCTGACACTCGGTTCGACTGATTATATGTCGCCAGAACAGGCCCTCGGAAAACGAGATCTCGACTATCGTTCCGATATCTATTCGCTCGGTGTGACTCTTTATCAGCTGGTTTGCGATCGTCTGCCCTTTGTTGGCGACAGTGCCAATGCCATCGCTCTCAAACATATACAGGAAAAACCGGTCGCACCAATAGAAGTTAACGATGCTGTGCCCCAGCGGCTCAACGATATAATTCTAAAAGCGATGGCCAAGGAGCGCGAACACAGGTTCCAGTCATGTGACGAGATGCTCCAGGCATTGATAAAGCTCAATGAGCCCGAGGCCGAACAGCCGGGCCAGCCGACTTCGACAATCGATTTGTCAGAGTTGAAGCCTGGGCAGGACGACGATGCCTATGCCGCAGAATATGAGACTTCGTCAGGGACGCACCCGACCACCCGTAAGTTTGCGCCTAAACCGCCTCTGGCGCTGATCAACACCATCAGAATCGTGCTGATCGTCGGTGCTTTTACGCTGCTTTTTCTTGGCGTCTTCAAAGGTTATTATCATCTGACGCAGGCGCATCTCAAGCTTGAAAGCTGGCCGGCCGGTGCGGCTGTCACCGTCAATAAAGAGGTTGTCGGCAGCAGTCCGGTCGATCTTTCTCTGCCGCCGATGGGCTATCTGATAAGTTTTTCGCTTCCCGGTTTTGCCACTTCGACTGTTTATTATGACGTGGTTGCACGCCAGAATCTTAACCTGAATCAGAAGCTGTTCGAACTTGAACCGCCTTCTTTGAGTGGCTTTCAGGAAAAAACTGCTGCGCTGACGACTATGTTGCGCCGGCTTCCAGATGCTCCTCCGAAAACCAAGAAGGAACAGGGCGCCTATGAAGATGCGCTGGCAGTAATTGAAAGCGAATGGAACAGCCTGACCGAGCTGCTTGGTAAATATTCTGATTACGAGGCTTACAACCAGACTTTTCTTGATTTCTGCATCAGAACCGGCAATCAGAAACGGGCTATGGAAGTATATGACGGCCTGATGAAGAACAAGCCTTCGGCAACGGTCTTTACTTTCGCCGGTCTGCTGAAAAAAAATGAAAAAGACAGTAAGGAAGCGTTAAGGCTTTACATGGAAGCCTGGAACAAGGATCCAAATAACCGATTGCTTCTCAACACTCTTGGAGACTTCTTCATCGAGGATCAAAAGCCTGACAAGGCCAGACAATATTATGCGATGTCTCTCTTTCTCTACCCAGAACAGGATGAGGTCAGAAAAAAACTTGCTGAGCTGAAATGACCGGGAGGAATTGTGCGTTACTCAGCTTTCGGTAAAACTCATGTTGGTAAGGTTCGAGACCATAACGAAGATTCGTATTATGTCTCGGAGAACGGTGGTTTTTTCATCGTTTCTGACGGCATGGGCGGCCTTTCTTCGGGTGAAGTGGCCTCGCAGCTGACCCGTGACGTTATCAGCGAGTTTCTTGGCGAGCCCCATGATCCTTCGATTCCTTACGAAAAAATTTTACGTGATGCTTTTACCCGGGCAAATCATCGGGTGCGCCGTATGCTTGAAGAAAAGCCATCATCGAAGGGAATGGGCTGCACCTGCGTTGTTCTGGCCTTTCATGAAAATGACTTCTACATTGCCTATGTCGGCGACAGCCGCATCTATCTGTATCGCAACAATGTTCTCAAGCAGATCAGCCGCGATCATTCCTATGTCGAAGAGCTTTTTCTCAGAGGATTGATCACTGCTGAAGAAAAGGTCGATCATCCTTATAAAAGCTCGATTACCAGATATATCGGTCTGGCCGACAATGTCGAGGTCGATATTACTTCGGGCCCGGTTGCCAACAATGATATTTTTATTCTCTGCTCTGATGGTCTTACCGGCGAGGTCAACGATTCAGTCATCGCTGAAATTCTCAAGGCCAACCCCGAACCGGGTGATTGCGTCGAGCAGCTTGTGCAGAAAGCTCTGGATAACGGTGGCGGCGATAATATTTCGATTATTGCCGTTAAAGTTGAAAAGAAAAAACCTGGCTTTTTCAGAAAACTGTTCAACTGGTAGACGTTTTGCGTCTGCAACCAGCATCAGACGAACTCTCAGAAACCCCTCAGAAACCCCTTTGCCGCTGCGTTTCTCGATGTTCAGTGTCAGATCAGATGCCGAAGACTTCCTTGAGAAGTGAGAACATGTTCCAGGTGCCCTTTTCGATTTCTTCACCGGTAAGGCTGGCGCAGAGTTTTCGCATTGCGAGCAGAATCGCGGTGCCGTCACTGCTTTTTGACAGCACGAACGGAATGCCCTGATTGACCGACGGCACAACGATGTTACCTTCGCTTGGAATAAAATGGCTGATTGCATAGCGCAGCGATTTTTCGACCTTGGCCGGTTCGAGCCCCATCGATTTGAAGGCGCGGTTGAGAACGACCTTGATCTTGTCGCGCGGGATTTTCGATCTGATCAACAGATCGAGCAGCAGTTTGGTATTTTTGATGAAAGTGAGTTCCATGGTCATGACCAGCATGATCAGGCTGCTGCAGTCAAAAATTCTCAGCTCCATTTCGGTCAGCTGATTGTGTGTGTCGATGATGATAAAGTCGTAATGCGGCTTGAGCGCTTCGATGATTCTGTCGACCAGATCCGGCGAAATCGCTTCGGCCAGTTCGGGCAGCGGCGGCGGCAGCAGCACTTTCAAACCGGAAGAATGCTGGGTCAGCTGTCTTTCGATGCTTGACAGCTTGAGCGGGCCGGTTTCTTCGAGGAGCTTGTGAATATGCTTGTCGGTGGGCAGGCCAAGAAGTATCGCCTGGTCGCCAAAGGCCAGGTTCAGATCGAGAAGCACCACTTTCTTTTTCCAGAAACGGGCCAGCATGGTGGCGACATTCGATGAGATAACCGATTTACCGGCGCCACCCTTAACATTGAAGAAGGTTACGACACGCGCTTCCATGGTGCGGGGTTCGCCTTCTTCAAGCAGTTGTGAAGCCCGGCGTGAATACAGATCGCGGGCTTCCTTGGCAAAGCCGGGGCATAGACCGATCAGGCGCAGAACTGCCTCTTTCGGAATGAACATCAGATGGAATTCCTGATAGCCGATCAGAGTCGCGAGGGCCGGTGTGCCGTTGAGAATTTCGACTTCGCCGTAAGCATCGCCCGGGTCAAGGTTGAAGAGGGTGGTTTTGCGTTCGCCGTAGGTTTTGATAACCGCAAGCTGACCCTCGACAACGATTATCAGGTCTTCTATCGCTTCTTTTTCAATGATGACGCGGGTGCCTGAAGTATATTTCTGAAAGCGGCAGACGCGTTTAAGTTTTTCCAGCTCGCGCGTCGGAAGGGTACTGAGAAAGGAAAACGATTTCAGATCGATCATCTATGTATCCCCATTGCTGATTGCATTATTATTTTCAAGCAAAATATATATGTAAAATTGCCAATTTGCAAGAAATGTAAACTTTTTGCAGATTTTGCGGTAAAATAGAAATACCGATCAAGGGGGATGTGTAATGAAACCGCTTCATAAAATGATTTGGTTGCTTCCTTTTATAGCGCTGACGGCTGGCGTGCCGGCAGCCGCCAACACGCCTTTTGGCGAAGGCCCGTTCAATATTGGTTCTTCTGCCAATGCTGCTGCCGATAAAACGGCGAAAGCAGCTGTCGATAAGAATGAAAAGACAGTTACCGGTACGGTTACCAATGCCGCTACACTTAACCTTCGTACCTCGCCCTGGGGCGACATCATCGGCACCGTTAAAAGTGGTGACAAGGTTACCATCACTGGTTCGGTCGGCGACTGGTATAAGGTATCTGTGAATGGTAAGACGGCTTATGTACATTCTGCCTATGTCACGAAGCCGGGCGAGAAGGCGAAGCCTTTTCCGAGTGCCGGTTACGTGAACTGTACTGCTTTGAACGTCAGGCGTGTACCGCATGGCGATATTCTCACTCAGATCAAAAACGGTCAGCGCGTCGAAATTCTCGGCGTTGCCGGCGACTGGTACAAAATCAGATGGGGCAACAACGAAGCTTTTGTCGCCAAGCGCTATATCGATGAGAAAAAGCCGGCGGCTACTCCTGCAAACCCGTATAACTTCACTGGCTATGTTACTGCCAGCGCTCTCAATGTGCGCCAATCCCCCTGGGGCAAGATTGAGACCACCATTCCGAACGGTATCGCAGTTAAAGTGACCGGTAAAGAAGGCGACTGGTATAAAATCGATTACAACGGCAAAACCCGTTATGTGCATGCCAGCTATATTTCGAAAACCAGAGGCAGCACTTCCGGTGGCGGCAACAATTCAACTCCGCCCGTGGCCGCATCAGGCAACCTGCAGAAGCGCATTGTTTCAGCAGCCAAGGCTCTTGTCGGCAGCACCGCCTTCAGAACCGCAGACGTTTCAGGTGGCCGCCTTGCCTGCGCCAAAGTCGTGACCACCGCCCTCAAAAATGCCGGAGCTCTCAGTCAGGTTCATCTGAACTGCCGGTCGGCTGTTTCAGACCTTAAATCAAAGGGCTGGAAAGAAGTTTCCGTGCCGCCATTTGCCGAAGGTGATGTCATCACCTGGAAAACCTATGATTACACAGGTGACGGTATCAAAGACCCGGATACGCACATCGGCATCATTGTCAAAGAAGGCAACAGCTACAAGGCGATGAACAACTCTTCATCACTGCGCACCCCGCGTATTACCGATCCTTATGCGATCGGCCCGATTACCAGAGTTCTCAGAAAGGTTTGACAGAATGAAACGCCGTATTTCTGCTGCACTTGCTGTCTGTCTGCTGGCCCTCTCAGTTGCGGCCAACGCCCAGTCCTGGAAAGTTCCCTACGGCAGCGAAAAGGGAAAAGTCGCTGTCTACAACAGCAAAACCGACCCTAAGTTCGCTGAAGACGCACCCTATGGCCCGATGGCGTTCAGGATTCATGGCGAGAATCTCTGGGTTTTAGACTCGATCGGTGGTCGCATTTATGGCTTCGATCAGAAAAATGAGCTCAAAACCGAAGTGACGGTTTCTGGCCTTGAAAACTTCAAGCTTCTGGAAGATTTTGCCCTGGTCTCAGGCCCTTCCGGGCGCCCTGAATCCGCATGGGTTGCTGACGCTGCCAGCTGTGATATCCGCAAGATTTCACTCGCCGACGGCAAAGAACTGCTGCGCATTGGTGGCCGCGGTTCTGAACCCGGCAAATTTCTGCAGATCAACCAGCTCGAAGTCGACGCTGGCGGTAGACTCTATGTCGGCGACTATGGCCGCACTGTCATCTCTGTTTTTACCGCTTATGGCGAGCTTGTCCGCGAGATTCCGTGGCAGCGCACCGGTTTTGCTCTCGATAAAAAAGGGCAGCTGCATCTGCTTGTCTGGCGCGAAAAGGGCGGTTATTTTCACCGCGTCTACTCGGCGCGCGGCCAGCTTTTGCAAAGCCTGCATGTCGGTCTTGCCGATCTGCAGAATGCGCGGGTCTGGGGCGTGACCGCCAATGACAGCCTTCTGGTTTCGTTCGTTCCTGCCGGTGGTTTCAAGGGATCACTGCAGCTCTTCGAGATCGACGAAGCGGCTCGAATTAACCACAGACTTTCTTTGGTTCCGCCTGCCTCGATGAACCGTTTTGTCGCCGATGCCGGCCAGAAGGTCTTTGTCGCCGAAGCAGATTTTGCAACGGCCCCCGATGGCAATTTTGCCGTGAAAAACGTGGAATGGGAAGTGAAAAAATGATCAGGTCATTCAGATCGTTTATTGTTATCACAGTGATGGTTTTTTCGGCCGGTCTGCTTCTGGCTCAGGATATAACCAGAGAGCCCCTTATCAGAGTATCTGATGAGCTGATTCCCGGAATTCTTGGCATGCGCAGTGCTGAAGGCAGGGTATTTATTGCCAACAATTCGGGCAGGTTCGTCAGATTCGACCTTGAAACCGGTGAGTCCTTCACTGGCAGGACCGGTGGCGAAAAAATGGTCGATTTTGACATCGTTCTTGGTCAGATACTCTTTCTTGACGAAAACGGCAGACTCGGCGGCCATATTCTGCCTGGCTGGCCCGACAGATCCTGGGATGCCTGCCGTGTCGAAGCCTGCGACGAGGGTGTGCTTATGACCGGTGGCGACAAGGCCTTTTTTCTGGGCAAAACTGCCACTCAGGCTGTCGAAATTGATCAGGTCGACTTTGCCATGCCGATTCCGAACGGCTTCTTCTGGAGCATGCAGATTCGTCCCGAAGGCAACTGGGGTGCCGATCTCTATGACTGTCTTGGTAACCTGATGAGTAAAGTTTACAACTTCTCACCAGAATTTGTGCCAGCCGGCATCGAACTTGGGCCTCCCGGTTCCGAAGGCGAACTGCTTGTGTCTTCAATTGAAGATGGTGCCCGTAAACTGGCTTTTATTGGCAATAACGGCCGCATGTTCTGGAAAATCGACGGGCCCGAAAAGTTCTGCCCGCGCGATGTCGCCTTCGATAACCAGGGGAACCTTCTCGTGCTCGAAATGAAGGGGCGCGAACTCTGGCTCAATCGCTGGAAAATGGTTCAGCCCGAAGGCTGAGCGACATTATAACTGAGTTTTAAAACAACGCGGCCCCGTTAAACACGGGGCCGCGCTGCATAACAGCCTGTTTTAGCGGCGTGGGTAAATGAAGAATTCCTGGCGCTCACGCCTGAAGTCGTCGACACCGGCATTGGCGGACTGCATAATAGCATCAGGTTTTTTACCGGCGAGCAGACCTTTTCTGATAAGGCTGGTACCGGCAAGGTAGTCGATGAACGGTTCGCTGAGATTAGGGCGCCCGGCAAAAGTAATCTGGCCCGGGTGCGTCTGCATCAGAGCATAAAGCGCTGCAACCCCGATGTATACAGCATTGTCGATATTGCGGCTGCTGCTTGCAAGGTTGATGCCGTGGCAGTGTTCGCCCTCGCATTTGCCAAATTCAGGCACAAAGTCGGTCGCTTTGACGCTGATGTTTGCCGGCAGCAGCGGCTTTAGGCATTGAGCCCATGCCTGACCATCGACCCAGGGCGCCCCCAGATTGCGAAAAGGGGCATTGGTGCCCCGGCCTTCGGCAAGCTCGGTTCCTTCAAACAGGCAGGTGCCCGGATAAAATGCAGCAGTTACGGTGTCAGGCATGCTCGGAGACGGCTTGAACCACGGAAATCCAAGTTCGTTGAAATCGGTCGGGCAAAGATAATCCTGGCATTCAAAGACTTTTACCTCAATGCCAAGGCCTTTTTTAGCCTTCCACCAAAGGGCGAGCTCGCCGGGAGTCAGACCGTAGCGCAATGCGATCGGCAGATGCCCGACAAATGATGTCAATTCTGGCTCAAGCATCGGGCCTTCGACAATGACGCCACCGAGCACATCTGGCCGGTCGAGAACTGCAACGGGCACACCAGCTTCATCAGCTGCCTCCATGATGTTTCTCAGCGTCGAAATATAGGTGTAGAACCTGACTCCGACATCCTGAATGTCGTAGATGATCAGGTCGAGATCTGCAAGCAGCTTGACTTCGGGTTTTTTGTTGGGCCCATAGAGGCTGACGATTTCGACTTTCAGCTCATCGTGTTTTGAGTTGGCAACATGCTCACCATCGGGGGCGTCTGAATTGAAGCCATGCTCAGGGGTGAAAATCCGCTTCAGATTGAAACGTTTGTCTTCGGCCAGGCGCCTGACAAGATGAACACCATGCCGGTCACGGCCGGTGAAGTTAGTCACTGCCGCGATATTGAGAGCGCCTTTGAATGAACTGTTAAAAAATGTTTCTATGCCGGGTGCAAAAGTCATTTTCCGTTTGCTTCCTTGAGAGCTTCTGAAATCAGATAGAGAGAACCAGTTATCAGAACACAGCCGGCATTTTGACGGCAGGCGGCGAGAGCCTCCTGAAGATTGTCGTGCCACTGCCATTTCGCTGCCAGTGGCGTGGCGTCGAACTGTTCTCTGGTCATGGTGCGGCTGCACTGCGGTGGCACAAAGCAGAGATGCCCGCCAAACTGTGCCAGCTGTTCGGCCATATCGACAAATGGCTTGTCTTTGAGTGCTCCGAAGATGATATTGAGCGGCGCCGGCGGCGGAAAATCTTTTAGATAACTGACGAGCGAAGCCAGACCTTCAGCATTGTGCGCTCCGTCAAGCAGCAGTGGCGGATTTCCTTTTATCCACTGCAGTCGCCCCGGCCATCTGGCACCGGCAATTCCTTTGCTGATCGCTTCGTCTGGGATGTCGAAGCCGTGTTTGCGCAGCTGCTTGACCAGTTCGAGCGCGATTGCCAGATTGTCGAGCTGGTGCTCGCCGGGCAGTGCCATGAAAACGGGCTCTTCGCTTTCCGGCAGTCTGATAAGATGACCTTCGGCATTGCTCTCTATTACTTCAAAATTACCGGCTGGTCGTGCGATGATCAGCTGACTGTTGTTTTTCTTACATGCGGCTTCGAATTCGGCAAGTATCTCCGGGGCTTTTTCTGCGGTGATCAACGGCCGGTTTTTGCGCAGAATTCCGAGCTTTTCGCGGGCAATTGCCAGCTTGCCGGTGCCGAGATATTCCTGGTGGTCGGTGCCGATGTTGGTGATTACAGAAATTTCGGGGCTGCAGGAGTTGGTAGAGTCGAACCGGCCACCAAGGCCAACCTCTACGAGAGCCAGATCGATTTCTGACTCGTTGAATCCCCAGAAGGCCAGCGCGGTAACCGTTTCAAAAAAACTCGCCGGGCCGATCGAGGCCTCTTTTTCCATGATTTTGCCGACTTCCTGAATTGCCTCGGTGCCTTTGGTCCAGAGCTTGTCAGGCATCGGGCGACCCTGTATTTTTATGCGCTCGCGAATATCGACCAGATGAGGTGAAGTGAAACTTCCCGTCATATAGTCCTGGCATTGCAGCATGATCGATTCAGTAATGGCAGTAACCGAACCTTTGCCATTGGTGCCGCCAATCAGAACGCAGGCGCAGTTGTTCTGCGGACTGTCGAGTTCTTCGAGTAAAAAGTTGATACGGTCGAGACCGTAAGGGCCGGTTCTTACTCCCCGGTCAAGTATCCATCTGGTTGCTTCGTGAATTTTCATGGTCTGCTTTCCGTCTGTTGCAGTGAATTAGGGCCGTAAACGTCGCCAATATAGCAGAACACCGCCAACAAAAAAAGACAATTTGTATTGTTTTCTCACCTGTCGCCTTGAAAATGCCGATTGTTTTATTGTACTCTGTTGCAACAGGATGGTAACTTATGCTTTTTTTTAACGGGGAAGACCCCGAAGAAATCGAAGATCCCAACGAAGAAGATGAAGATAATGAGTCTGAGACGATAACTCAGAAGATTGTCGGCTGGCTCTGGTTTTTTTTCAAACTCGGCTTTGTGCTCAGTATCATTGCCATAATCGTGGTAACCGGTGCCGTTATCGGTATTGTTAAAGGTTTTTCCGAGAAGATCCCGATTATTGCAGATAACTCCTATCGGCCAAATCTGACAACCCAGGTTTATGATGCCAAAGGCAGGCTGCTGGCCAAACTGCATGCCGAAGAAAACCGCACCCGCATTCTTGCCGGTCAGGAAATTCCTGACATCATGAGACATGCAGTGGTTGCTATCGAAGATGAACGCTTCTACGAACACTATGGCATCGATGTCGTGGGTATCGCCCGTGCCATGGCCAAAAATATTCAGGCTGGCCGCGTGGTTCAGGGGGCTTCGACGCTGACGCAGCAGCTGGTAAAAAATGCCTTTCTGACCAGTGAAAAGACTTTCAAGCGCAAAGCCATCGAAGCGATGATGGCCTTTCAGCTTGAGCGCAAGTATTCTAAAGAAGAGATTCTGACTCTTTACCTGAACGAGATTTATTTCGGTCATGGTGCCTACGGCCTTGCCGCTGCCGCCGAAATTTACTTTGGCAAAGACCCGAAAGATCTGACTATTGCTGAATGTGCCATGCTGGCCGGGATTCCGAAAAGCCCCGTAGCCTTTTCACCGTTCAAAAACCCCAAGAACAACGAGAGTAGAAAGGCTCTGGTTCTGGCAAAGATGGTCGAACTCGGCTTCATTTCGCCGGCTCAGTATGAAGAAGCGAAGGTTGAAAAACCGGTTCTGGTGCCCCTTAAAGCTCAGGAAGTCAAGGCTCCTTATTTTGTAACCTATGTCAGAGACCAGCTTCTCGAGAAATATGGTGCCAATCTTGTTTATTGCGGCGGTCTCAAGGTGCATACCACTCTCGATCTCGAATTTCAGGAATATGCCGAGCAGGCTATGGCATCAGCTCCTATCTTCAAAGAATTCCCCATTAATAAGTATCCTGGCCTGAATGGTTCACTTGTTTGCCTTGATCCCAAAAACGGTTATATCAAGGCTCTCTATGGCGGTCGAAGTTTTGAACAGTCACAATTCAACCGCGTTACCCAGGCTTACCGTCAGCCGGGTTCTTCTTTCAAACCATTTGTATATGCCACTGCACTCGAAGAGGGTGGTCTGCCGAACGATCCGGTCGTTGATGAATATATTTCCTATACCAACCCCTGGACCCGCAAAGTCTGGTCGCCGAAAAACTATGACCTGAAATATCACGGAACAGTAACTCTGATGAAGGCTCTTTGTAAGAGCTTCAACGTTCCGGCGGTAAAACTGATCGACAAGCTGACTCCGGCCAAGGTCATCAGGTTTGCCAAAAGACTTGGCATATCTGCCCCAATGGAACCCAATCTTTCGCTGGCACTGGGCTCCGGCCAGTTCACCCCGCTCGAAATGGCCTCTGCTTACGGCGTTTTTGTAAACTCCGGGATTTACTGCCGGCCGATTTCGATCGTAAAAGTCGTTGATCGCGACGGCAATATTCTTGAAGAGAACCTGCCGAAAGCGAAAGAAGTCATGAAAGCCGTTAACGCCGCAATGATCTGTGATATGCTGCGTACCGCAGTTGAACGCGGCACTGGTGCCCGGGCCAGAATTCCGGGTAAGGCAGTCGCCGGGAAAACCGGTACCACCAACGATTATGTTGATGCCTGGTTCAATGGTTTCACTCCCGATCTTGTCACAATCGTTCAGTTCGGCTTTGACATGCCGAAGACCCTCGGCAAAGGCAAGGCCGGTGGTTCGGTCTGTGGCCCGGTCTGGAAAGACTTTATGGAAAAAGTCCTCAAGAGCTATCCAAACAATGATTTCCCTGTACCTGACGGCGCCGTTCGCTGCCGCGTCTGCATGGCAACCGGCAAGCTTGCTTCAAAGGGTTGCCCGGGCAATGAAGTCGTGTCACAGGTTTTTCCGATCGAATCACAGCCTCTGGTCGAATGCCGCCATGGCGGTGGTCTGCTCGGCCCGGTAGTTGCCGCTTCGAATGGTTATGAGGCCGAAGACAGCGATGTCCCATCGGCTGCTGACGAAAGTGCTTTCATGCCTGACCCGGATTTCTTCAGAGGCAATTATCAGAGCCCGGCACAGCCGGTCAAGCCGCCTGCAGTCAGCGGCACCTGGTCATCACGTGAAAATCCTGATACCGCAGTTCTGCAAAGTGCTCCGCAGCAGAAGCTCCCAAATTCGCAAATTCCAGACGAGGCGTTTCTCGATGACGATCTTGCCAATGCACCTGCTGTCGATGAAGACGATCTTGCCGATGCGCCGGCCGTCGAAGAAACCCCTGCTCCTGCTCCAGCACCGGTTCGTGAGCCTGGTGTCGTCATAACTCCTCCCGCCGGTGGCGTAGAATTTCGCGACGATTATAACTGAAGTCAGACTGACTGAAAATATTGAGGGCTGTTTCACTAACTCAGGTGAAACAGCCCTCAATATTTAAGCTCTGGTGGGGGAAACAGAAACGGTCAGCTCAGGAATTTTTCTGGCCGGCCCTGATTTCAGCGTTGGCGACTATGGTTCTGGCGGCGTTACAGAGCTGGGCGATTTCGATCGGTTCGGTCATGCCGAATTCTTCCGGGCTCTGTGCCAGGTCGATTCCCAGCCCTTTGAGAGCGTTAGCCGGAACACACATGAAGTGAAATCTGGGGATGTCATTGAATGAGCTTTCCTGTGGAAAATCCCGATAGTTGAATTCGAGAAAATCTGACAGAAAGTGAAACAGCATCATGGCACTGCTGCCACGGGTTACTTCTTTGCCGCGTGAAAAATTATGCAGAGCCCTGGTATATTCGCCGCTTGAATCGGCCGGAAAACGTCCGTGATTGAGCTTTTGAGCCAGGGGTTTGAGATGTCTTATGAGAAGGTCGACAATCTGATGCAGATCGGCGGCATTGGCATATTCACCCTGTCTGCGGTTGCGGCAGAGAGACTGCAGGTCTTTTTCGAACCTGACTGCAAAGTCTTCATGAAAACTGAACTGCTGGGCCTGAAAGTAGCTGGGTAAAAGCCTGCCGTTTTCGTGATTCCCCTGCATGCCCATCGAACCAAAGGCAAAAACGCTCAACAGGCCGCCAAAAGCAAGCCCGGTCGCGAACCTGCGTATTTTCAATCTCTGCAGGAAAGAGATCTGGCGATTGACCATGGTCTGCGCTCTTATCAGAACTGTCATGCCTCGTCCGCAGCCGCCACAGAATCTGGCACCGGGAATATTGAGATGCCCGCAGTCAGAACATTTGTTTCGCAGAGAATAGCCGCAGTTGTCGCAGTTGCCGGCTGCATTCAATTTGCCGGTTTCACATTTCGGGCAGTAAGAAAACATATTGGCCTCAAAGTAAAATGATTTCATTCTCTTATCGGCATTCTGTATGGTCTGACCGAAGCAGTAAACCATTCGCAAAGGCAAAACGCTGAAAATAACAACCCCGCCTGGCGGCGGGGTTAAAAATTCGTTGTGATCAGGCGCGTCTGGTAGGCACCTTTTTCGGCGGCGGTGGATCGTTGTCGATTTCTTCGTCGAAATCGGGGAACGGGCGCCTTGGAGCCGGCTTCGGCAGTGGCCTGGCCGGTTCGTCTGCTTCAGGTCGTCGTCGATAACCGCTGTCGCCTTCTTCGCCTTCTGGGCGGCGTCGATAACCGGTGCTGCTTTCTTCGCCTTCGGGGCGGCGTCTGTAGCCGGTTCCGGTGGGTCTTGGGCCTGACGGTCTGCCCATGCGACTGGGCGGTCTGAGGGGCGGCAGAACCGAAATATAAATGATCGAAGATTTGTAAACAATCTCGACTTTGTCTTTAAATGAAAGCGAAACCGAGAACTGGTCGTAAGCCTTGAGCTTGCCGCGCAAAACCGTACCAGTTTCAAGAATCACCTCGACCTTGAGGTGTCTTTTGCGTGCCTGGGATAAGAACTGATTCTGCACTTGCGATTTATACTGAGACATTCGAATCTCCTGTCAGGCGTTTATTCCTGAACATCTTACATCCTTCCGGGCAAAATTACAACCCGTTTACTTCATGCCGGCAATGGCTTTGGCTTTAGTCTGCAGGTCCTGCAGCAGCGACTCGATTTTTTTGGCTTCGAGCGCAGAATCTTCTGCGAGTTTTTTCATTTCGGCCGCAACCACCGAGAATGCACGGCCGGCTTCGCCAACGCGGGCGGCTTCAATAGATGCATTCAGTGACAGCAGGTTACTTTTTCTCGCAATCTTGGTGATAACTCTGATAACGTCTTCCATCTGGTTGGTAGACGCTTCGAGTTCTTTCAGGTGAACATTCGTGGCTCTCAGGCGCTCGGTGGTCATTTTCAAAATCTGAAATGAGATTTCTGGGACGTCAGCGAGCAGATTGCGAAAGTCGTCTTTGGTGAGAATAAGGAAGGTGGTTTCCTGGATGGTGGCAATCGATGCAGATCGCGGCTGATCGTCAATGATGGCCATGTCGCCGATAACCGCACCTTTGCCGAGAGAAACCAGAACTGAGTCTGCTCCTGAGCTGTTCCGCTTGAGAACATTGACTTTGCCGCTTTTTACGATGTAAAGCGCATCACCCTTATCGCCTTCTTTGAAGACCATATTTTTGGGCGGAATCGTCTGTTCAATGGTAATGGCAGAAAGGTCGAGCAGTGCTTTGTCGGAAAGACTTCTGAAAAGCGCTACCTGTCTGAGAAACTGGATTTTGTCAAGTTCTGACATCTATGTTTCCTGCCTTGGATTCGTGCAATATCGTAACATCGTCAGAATTCTGTGTCAATCAGCAGTTGAAGTTTGCAGTGCCCCAGAGAAAAAATCGCGGCCGGTGTCTATGACGACCGAGGGGTTGCGTTCATTGCACAGAGCGTGCCGCAATTTCGCAGAATGCGGGTGATTGCGCAGGTAGCCGAACAGGTGCACCCGAAAAAGCGGTACTGCTGCCGGGCCGTGTTCCATCATCATGTCGATCAGCTGATGCCGGAAAATTTTGAACCGCAGGGCGGTGGAGGAAAACATGCTGTGCCCGAGCAGTTCTGCGAACAGCCATGGTTTGCCGACGCAGCCACGACCGATCATATAGCCATCGCACCCGGTGCGCCGGTGCAGCTCGATAAGATGTTCGGCTGCAGCGATGTCGCCATTGGCGAAAAATGGAATATCACCGCAGATTTCCTTGATGCCCTCGAGGTGCTGCCATTGGGCGGTACCGGTATACCCTGCCTGTCTGGTGCGGGCATGGATGGTTATCGCCTGTGCCCCGGCTTCAATAACGGTTCTGGCGAATTCTTTAACATTGATGGTAGTTTCACTCCAGCCGATGCGGAACTTGGCGGTTACCGGCACTTTCACGGCAGCCCTTACGCGGCGGATAATTTCGGCGGCCAGCGGCGGGTTCTTCATCAGAGCCGAGCCGGCGCCGGTTTTAACCACTTTGGCAACCGGGCAGCCCATATTGATATCGATGATATCGCAGATATTGAGCTCGTCGATGATGGCAGCGGCCCTGGCCATGGTTTCGGGGTCAGCGCCGAACAGCTGCACGGCATAGGGCCGTGCCTGAGCCTGGAAACGCACCATGTCGATCGTCTGGCGGCTGCGGTAGGTTATGGCTCTGGCGCTGGCGAGTTCTGACACGGTAAAACCGGCGCCAAGACGTGAGCACAGCAGGCGAAAAGTGCCGTCGGTAACCCCGGCCATCGGTGCAAGAACGAGGTTGTTCGGCAGCACGACATTACCGATTTTAACCGGCCTGACTATGTGTGAAAGTGACCGGTCGGGCAGGGGAGTCTGAAAAGAAGGGTCGAATGGCGTGGCCGGGTTATCGAGCCAGCCTGGCAGGGCTTCTGAGGTCATCCGGCTTTTTCGGTAATACTGTCGTTGTAAATGAAAGAGCAGTTGCGGCCGCGGCCTTTACATTCGTAGAGCGCCATATCTGCCTTTTTGATCAGAACGCTCTTGACGCTTGCATGATCAGGGAAAGTGGAAACACCCAGCGAAATGGTAACCTTGAGGGCTTTTTCCTGACCCGGAAAATCGTAGGCTTCGACGGTTTTGCGCAGGCGTTCGGCAACGAGATGGGCACCCTTGGCGTCGGTCTCGGGCAGAATAATGGCAAATTCTTCGCCACCGTAACGGGCCGGAATATCGACAGTTTCGCGAACTGTCTGCTTGGTGAGCTTGGCGACTTCGATAAGCACGACGTCACCCTGCTGGTGCCCGTAGGTGTCGTTGAACTTCTTGAAATGGTCGATATCGAAGAGTATGAGCGAGCAGGCGGTATGATAACGCTTGGCTCTGACAATTTCTTCTTCGAGACGGGCCTGAAAATAGCGGTGAATGAACAGTTTGGTGAGACCATCGGTAATGGCCAGTTCGTAAAGGCGTGCATGTTCTACGGCCATGGCTGCCTGCTGAGCCAGCGCTTCGAGCAGACGCTGGTCTTCTTCGGTGAAAGGCTCGCTGTTAACCTTGTTTACCCCATTGATGACGCCGGTTACACGGTCTTTGATCTTCAACGGCACTGAAATAAGGTTCGAAATGGTTTTTTCAAATTCAAGGTTGTTATCGTAGCTCTTGAAGAGCGGGTCTTTGTGACCTTCGTTGACGATAATGCTGTTGCCGGTCTTGAGAACGGTGCCGGCGACGCCTTCGCCCGATTTGATCTTGACGGCCGCATGCGGCTGAACGCCTTCCTGGCCTTCTTTGAGGCCAAAGACGATCTTGGTTTCGAGCTCGTCGGAGCCGACGCCTGACTGCAGCATGATCGAGCAGCGTTCGGCTCTGATGGCTTTGCCGGCCATTTCCAGGATCTGCTTGATCAGTTTGTCGGTATCGCTCTGAAAGTTCATTGCCTGGCTGGCCTTGAACAGGGTTTCGATCTCGAAGATCTTGCGGTCAAGAGCTTTGTTATTGGCTTCAAGAGCGTCGAGCATTTCGTTGAAACGATGGGCGAGGGTGCCGATTTCGTCTTCAGAAACCGCCTTGATGCGGTAGCTGAGATTGCCGCTTTCGATGACCTGGGTACCTTCGATAAGGTTATCGAGGCCGCGGGTAATGAATTTGGCAAGAATTACCGACAGGATGATGCCGGCAAGCAGACCGACCATCGCGATCAGAATGATGTGCTGCCGGCTCACCGATTTGGCTTCGGTCAGGCGGTCGAAGCCGAAACGCAGAATGACGGTGCCAAAACGCGAGGTGCCGACCTTGATCGGTGCAATGTAATTAACGTAACTGCCGTCGGCTCCGAGCATGCGTGTCGGCGTTTCGATGCTCTCGATTTTGCTGCGCATCGGTTCGCTGATGATCTGGCCAAGCAGGCTTTCAGCATCGCCGCGCAGGCGGTGTGCCAGATAGCGGCCGTCGATGTCGAGAATCGAAATTTCGTGAATATCCTGGCCACCGGCGATAATGCGTTCGGTATAGGGAACCAGCGCGTCGTATGACTGGCTGATGATCGGGTCCTGGCAGGCGATCGCAAGCGTCGACGAAAGGAGCAGACCGGACTGGTCCATGGAGCTGGTGAGCAGTGATTCTTCGCGCAGTGATGTATTGACTGAATTCAAAATGATGATAAGCCCTACAAGCAGGGCTATACCAGAAATGAATTTAAGTTTTATCGAGAATCGGTTGGCTGATTCTGACTTTTTCACTGGCGCGGTCCGGATTAGTTGCCTTTCTGCTGGTGCTGGTTGAGAAGGTTCTGAACCTTTTCAATATAATCGTAATCTTTGTTGTCTGCGGGAACGAAGCCATCGACATCGGTGAGGTCGTCGAGGATTTCTTTGCCATCGGGCGACTTCTTGTTGAGGTCAAGCAGGGCCTGTTTGATTTTTTCGATGAGATCGGGCGCCAGGCTCTTGCGCACCACGATCGGCTCATTGGAAATATCGGGCGTGGTGGCGAGAAGAATCAGTTCGTCTTTTTTGCTCTTATCGCGCAGAGTGTTGCGGGCATCATCGTAGCAGGCGCCGGCATCGTATTTGCCAAGCAGCACGTTAAGCACAACCGCATCATGTTTGTTCAGAAACGCGGCTTCATCAAAGTCTTTTTCAGGGTGAATGCCGGCTTCAAGCAGCAGTGATTTCGGAAAAATGTAGCCGGAGGCCGATTCTTTTTCGACCCAGGCAAATTTTTTGCCTTTCAGATCCTTGAGGCTTTTGATGCCGCTGTCCTGGCGGGCAATGATGATGCCGCGGTATGAGGTGGTGCCGAAGCGGATCGGCTTGACCAGCAGCTGGATGTCAGGGTTGTTGCGGGCTTCGACCGAAGTCATGGTTGCCAGCCAGGCGATGTCGATTTCGCCCTTGACCAGAAGATTCATGATCCCGGCGTAGTCTGAAGCGGTCTGCAGGCGGACCTGCTTGACACCAAGTTTTTTAGTAAGATAATCGAGAAATTTGTTGTGCTTCTGGACCATGTCTGATGAATTCGTGAAGGGTATTCTTCCGAGTTTCAGAACGGTATTACTGTAAGGTGAAACAGAGGCGGTTTCAGCCGGCTGCTGTGACGCGGGCTGGGCCACCGGGGTCTGGGTCGATTCGGCAGGTTTCTTTTCACCGCCGCCGCAACCAATTGTCAAAGTTGCAGCCAGCATAATCATCATGACAAAGCCGGCAAAATTTTTCCCCATCGCAATTTCTCCCATTTTCAGAACTGTTCGAATATGTATACCACAAATTAAAAATTATTTACCACAAATTATTGTTTGTTGATTGGCAGATCGACAATAAACTCGATGACCTTTTCGTCGGCTTTGGTCTGCACTTCAAGCTCGCTGAAATCTTCAAGGAACTTGAGGTTCGAAACCGGCGGAATTCCCTTGTCGCGCAGCAGCGGTGACTGCAGAAATCTCTGCAGCTGGTTGTTGAAATCGGCAAATTTAACTTTCCAGAAGCGCTTGAGATTTTTTACTGCCCTGGCGCCTTTGGCTTTGCCGGCTTTGACGTCGAGAATATGGCTTATTTCTTTTACGAGGTTTTTCTTGCCGGTGGCGAGAACGAGAAAATTCTCGGCAAGCCCTGCATATACCGAAATCTGCGGAAACATGAAATAACTGAGTTTGACCAGCGAAATTTTATCTTCATCCATAATCTGAGTAAATATACCGGTCTGCATGCAAAGAGTTTTAAGTTTGTCGAGATTATCGCGCAACTTGTTAATTTCAGGCACCGGTGCGGCGAATCTGACGTCGGGCAGGCCGCCGTCGCCGGTCGGGTCGAGATTGACGTAGAGAACGCTTTCGCGGGCGGTGTTGGCAAGAATGTCTTTTTCAAAATCAAGCCCGGCTGAGGCAACCATCTGAATAATGGTGTCTGACTGTGGCACGGCCTTGATATTTTTCATCGTTTCGGCAGGGTCTTCGATCGGGTGTGTCTGGGCAAACAGCATCAGCGAATCTTCGTTGATAAAATCGCCGATTGTCAGGTTGTGCTCGATTTTATTGCTGGCGAAATTGCCGGCGTTCGAAACGATATTCACCCGGCAGAAAAAACCGTTCAATGAGACTACGGCAACGCCGACCAGATAGTCGGATGCGTCGAGCATCGGAAGAATCTGGTTTTCGATGCGATAACGCTGCTGTGGATTCAGCTTTTTGGCGGAATCTGGGTGTAAAGTCATGGTTTTGAGAACTTCTTTGAGATTTTTACTTTCACAGGCTGTTTTGATGATCAGCGCCTGGGAAGCGGGCCGGCATTCAGACATAAGCTTGTCGAAATCTGCTGCGTAGCCGCTGAGAAGTTCTTCGGTATGTTGTTTCTGATCGTTTGTCAGATGCAGGGTGCTCTGCGGTTTGAGAAAGTCTGGAGTGCCGATTGTGGCCGGGTTGAAAAACGATGCCGCTTTCAGATCGGCCTGTCCGGCTGGCCAGTCTTTGTTTATGGCTCTTCCGAGTCTTCTTAGAGCTTCATAGGGATTATTGCCCGGCTCAGAAAGAAAACTACCGACTCTTTCTATCTGAAAAGCCATGATTACCTGATCAGCGGTACTGGCGGTCGTGGTGCCGGAAGCCGTTTCTGCGCTCCAGACCGGAAAAAATGATGATATGAGCGAAATCGCCAGAAACAGAAAAACAACCTTACGCTCCAGATTGAACATGGTTTGCCTTCTCCTGACTATGAGATTGACACTGGTTTTTCGCCATTTTAACATCAGTATGGCAAATTCTCAACCTCAACGATAATGTTGCTGCGATCATTCATGCGTGGTAACCTGTTCAGTACAGAATCTCAAATTATCTGGTTAGCCGCTGATGTTACATTTTATGGCTGTCTGGTTATTTAAAGAGCGAAATCCGTCCGGGGCCCGGCGCGGGTTCATTCTCTACATCGTCATGGCCGTGCTGCTGGCTCTGGCGATCCTCGCTTTTGCCCTGAACAGCTTCAAACAGGGTACCGTAACCCAGCTGGCCCGCACGGTCGACCAGAATCGCCTGGCTCTTCTCGCTCAGTCGGCCAATGCCGAAGTCGTGGCCATGATTCGCAGTCAGGTGAACAGTGACAGCAGCAGCAGTATTTTTTCAAGATTCCGCTCGATTTTTCCTGAATCGACCCCGGCGGCAGCCATCAATTCTGATATTCCTCTCGTAGCCGACTTCGAACCACAACAGACCATGCAGATGGCTCAGTCAGCCGGCTATCCTTTGCGCATCAAAAGCCGCGCCTTTCTAAGAGTTTATCGCAAGGCAGAATACAGCTCGGTGTCTGCTTTCAATGGCTATCTCGATGTTTACTCTCAGGCATTCCGTGATGGCAGCGAAGATAACGTGATCGAGGCGCATCAGAGGCACGATGTCAGGCTGCTCGACGTGCGCCATAACCTCGACAGATACGCTCTTTTTGTGAAAAACTATTCACCGGATTACAACAACACCTCGCGGCGTATAATCGTGCAGGGAATCAACCCGACCGGTGCTCACATTTCCAGAGTTTATCTCGGTAACGAAAACTATCCTGATTGCCGCGACAGTGAGAAGAATCTCTGGTTCGATCTGAGTTTCGCTGAGAACAAGGACCTTCCCGGGTTTGCCGAATTGTTTAACTTTTCGACGCTGCAGAAGTTTCCCGGTGGTTCGGGCGAGAGCAGTCTTCTGACCTTCAAGGAAACTCAATTTTCGAGCCTTTCCGGCATCACCGTCGATCAGTTTTATCGGGTTAAGGCGGTTATGCGTATTTACGAAGTGTTTGTCAACGACGCTGCCGATGGCTGTGCCGGCAAACGCCAGGATTTCAAGACCGGCGACGATCTGAAAAAGAAATGTACCGACTCGAAGAAGAATTCGAACAGCAACGCTGCCAGTTACCAGATCTGCGAAGATTTTGAAAAGAATGCCGCCGGGTTCGATTATTCCAAATGTTCGGGTTTCAAAAAAATTCTTAACACCTGTATTGTCGAATGGAAATATCACCATGGCTACGTCGATGCCGCCGGTGTCTGGGATGTCGACGGCTACGAGCGGCCGAATCTGCCGAATCCGCGTCAGTGGGTGACGGCGCTTGCCTATAAGGGGCTTTCAGATCTTTCCGAAGAGTTTGACAAAAAAGGCCCGTTTTTCAATGCCTACCTCGATAAAAAAGGTGATGAGGCTTCTGACAGCACCTCTAAAACCTATAACCCCGAAAGAATGCGGATTGGGCGCATGCTGAAACTTTATGGATACGACAACAAGACTCCGGTTCTGGTTGAAGGGCCCGCATTTCTACGCTTTTTCAAAATTGCCTATCTCGACACCTTTACCAAACAGATTGATTTTTTCGATCAGAAGAAAGACGTAATTCCAGAACCGGTTCCGTTGGCCTTTCGCCGGCCTAAGCTGAAACCAAAAACCTTTCTCAATACCGAACTCGGCAATCAGCTCGCGGCCTCGCCTTATTTTTCCGACAAAATGATGATGAGTGGAGCGATCGACAATATTTCGGTAAATGCCCTGCTCGGCAAAAGCGTAACCTTCTATGATGGCGAGCGCAAGCCAGTAACCATCAATCCGCTCACCACTCCGGCTCCGACCTTTCTGTATCCGGTGCAGAAGCCTTCGGCAACTCCGGCGCCGGCCCGCATGTTTGGCCGTCTTGTCGATTTCAAGACCGCAAGCTATAACTATCCCTCGCCGAAGGAATTTATCGAGAACCGGGTTTCTACAGTCGATGGCAAAAAAATCATGTTTCTCGATGGCCTCATTTATATTGAAGCGGGCGATCTGGATATTTCCGACATCAGGCACTACAGCGGCAAAGGCATTATCTATCTTGGCAGCGGCGATTGCCTGATTGGTAATCTCGCCCGCTATCGCGATCAGCTTAAAACCAATGATTCTCTGCGTATTTATCTGCGTCAGGGGCAGTACCGCATCAAAGACACCGCCGATGAAGTAACGATCGAAGCTTCTCTGGCCGCCTTTTTCAATCCGCACGGCTCGACCGACCCGAACCGAATCGGCACTCTGCTTGCCAACCGCAAAAAAAAGATTCTGATCAAGGGCAATCTGCTGCTTGACTACCTCTATGTGCAGGATACGAGCAATTCAGGTCTGGCAAAAGATGGAGTTCTGATCATCGAACATGACCCGTTACTTTATGAACCAGCCCTTGAAGTTGCCGGCAAAAAAATGGATCCGTATCATATCAGTATCGGGCCGGTAAAAACCTCATTCTCGATAAATGCCGGAGGTAAGACATTCTAATGGATCAGGCCCGCTGGATGATAGTTCTGTCAGTAGTTGTCTGCATGAGCCTTACTCTTGGGCTTTTGAAGTTCTTTGCAGGAACAGCTCCGGTTGAAATTGTCCAGGATGAGTTGCCGGCAGCCTCCAGTGCTGAGCTGCCACCGACCCTGGTCATCGAAAAGGGAACTTCGAGTTCGCAGCCGCTCAGAGAAATCAGATTTCCCGAGCCGCCGGCGCATATTTTCTCGGTCGCAGGGCAGGCCGAGACCAATCGTGAAACCGAAGCCTTCGCCAATGAAGGGAAGATTCTGCCATGAATTCACATAACGGATCTTTGGCTTCAATGCGCAGGGGTATGGGCTTCGTCGAAGTTCTGATTGCGGTTCTGGTCGTTTCAGCCTGCGCCGTACCGGTCATTTACATGGTCACTTCTTCGCGCACCGACACTTCCAAGGCAATTAATTATCTGCGGGCGGTCGAACTGGCCAATGAGGTCATCGAATGGTCGTCTGTGGCTGAATTTTCGCAGATCGAAGACAGTACTTTTTCGGCGTTCTGCGGGTCAATGGTTGAAGAATCAGGAGGCGGACTGACGCCGGTTAAGGTTGCGGTAAGCGCTCCGTCGCACCCGGTCTGGAGCAAGGATGGTCTGATGGCCGGCGCTTTGCAGTATTCTGAACAGTACAACAATGCCTGGTTTTTCAGAGAGGTTGAAATCAGTGAGGTTAACGACAGTTATCTACAACCCGGCCTGCTCAAAAAGGTTACGGTGAGAGTTAAATGGAGCGAGGCGCACCGGCCCGCAAATATCAATCTTCCTGACGATCGCAGCCGCCAGGTCGAACTTTCGGTGCTGCTGTTGAACGACAAAAACCTCGTTTATTGATGGATGGCAAATGCAAAAAAACGCGCAACATAATATGAGAAGGCTTATTTCAAGAGGCTTCACGCTGGTCGAAATTTCGATCAGTGTCGGTATCGCTCTTGTCGTTCTGTTGATGATTTATCGTTTTTTGTCAAACACCCGGCATCACTACATGTACGGCACGGTCAATCTGCAGAACCTGCAGGAAGCACGGCTGGCGGTCAACTACCTGCGCCGCGACTTTTCCTGTGCCTGCCCGCGTATCGGTGACCCGGCTTCGACCGGCTATGTAAATCTGCAAAAAACCCGTAATCAGGTTTTTGTCTCGGCATCTTTTCCCGCTCTCGATGCCAGTCAGGGCGAACTGATCCAGATCGATGACCACGGTCTGCATTTTCATAAATTTGTTTTTGGCTCGCCTGATGTTGAACCGCGGGTCGAGCTGGTTCGCTACGACTTCGATCAGGCTGCGAAAACCCTGATGCGCTTTTCCGAAGACGGCAAAATTCAGAAATTTACCGGCTTTGAAGAGGTCGAATTCAAGGTTTATACACATCAGCTCAACCCCGGAGTGCCGATTTTATGGGTCAGAATGAAGGTTCATGAGGGCGAGAACATCTATGGCAAAGATTCAATCGGCAAGGCGCTTGAGTTGACAACCTCGATTTCAAGCCCGTTTCTCACCAGCTCGGTAAATAATAAATACTGGCGCTATGAAACTGGTCACAAAAAATTGTAGAATGAACTGCAACAAAATTTGCAGTCAGGTCGTAAGCTTTACAGAAGCAAGTTAATCAGGAGGAATTTATGAAAAGACTGAATTCAATCATTGTAGCCCTGTTGTGTTTTATGATGGTTTTTAACCCGGTAATTTTTGAAGCCGCTCTCTGGGCCCAGGATAACGTTGCTTCAGCAACTGAAGAAACCGCCAAGCCCGAAGAAATGAAAGCCTCGGAAAAGAGCGCTGATGAAGCCAGTCAGAAGACCGATGATGCATATCAGAAGCTTCTCAATACCAAAGAAGGCAAAACCAAATGGTACATGAGCAGCGGCACCAAGAATAAAATTCGCGAAGCCAATGCCAATCTTAGCGATGCCAAGGGCCAGGTCGGCGATGTTAAAGGCAGTCTCAAAGACACCAAAGGTGAACTCAAGGCCATCGGCGATACCATCAGCGGCGATGACAACACTTTCGACAAGATGACCAAGGTTGCCGCCGGCATTCAGAAAGCTCTTATCAAAACCGGTCAGCTGCTGCAGAAAATCGGTCAGCTCCTGAAAACCGTCGGCCAGGCCCTGCAGGCTATCGGTAAAGTTCTCTCTGCCATCCCCTGGACATCAGCCATCGGTGCCGCTCTTGAAAAAGTCGGTGCGGTGCTGGTCAAAGTCGGTACTGCTCTCGACTATGTCGGTAAGGCAATTGAAAAGGTTGGCCAGACAGCTGCCAACTCCGACCTCAAGTTCGGCGACCTGCTCGGCACCATCTCTCAGGCCGCCAAAGACGGCTGGAAACAGGGCGAAGCTGATGCCAATGCCTACAGTCAGAAACTTGATGAAAACCTCAAACAGTCTGACACTTCTGAAAACATGGGCAGCGCCACTGAATCGAACGATTCTTCTGCCGGTAATGAAGCTCCCGAAGTTGAAGACGCTTCGCAGGAAGGCGTAGTCGACAACTGATTTTAACGTTGTTTCTTGAAAGTATAAAAAGAGACCGGCCTGGTGCCGGTCTCTTTTTGTATGGTTAAAAAAAAGGCGATTGCTTCCGATTAGACGGGTGCGGAGGAAATCGTTATGATGAAAAAACTTCTGGCACCGGCTGCGGCCCTGCTTCTTGTTGTTACTTTTCTACCATATTCCTACAGTGGCGATCCCGGAATCACCGGTTCGATCGTCAGAGACCGTGAGCGCTATTACCACCGTCTCAAGGATATGCGGGCCAAAGACCCTCAGAACGCCGAACTCAGTTATCGCATCGCGAATCTTTACTACAGCCTGAAGATGGAAGACGAGGCGATCAAGGAATACCGCCGGACTCTGAAGGTCAACCCTGAACACGAATATGCCAAATGGTTTCTCAGCAAAGTTCTTGTCAGCAAAGGCTATCTCGAAGAAGCCTTCTGGCTGGTTCGCGAGCTGATCGACAAACACCGCGAGAGCGCCGAACTATATTCTTCGGCCGGTGAAATTCTGGTGAAAATGGATCAGGCCGATGCTGCCCGCGAATATTTCAATCGCTACGATGAGCTGAAATACGGCGAAAAAGACGGATCAAAACCGATCAAGACCAGTTCGCAGCCAACCACCGGCGACTGGAAAAAAATGTTCTACTGATCTGAAGGCCTGTTCAAAAGCTCGATACGCAGATTGCTCTCAGCGGTATATTCGATCTTGAGAGCCTGACTCGAGAACTTTTCGAGAAAATTGTTCAATTCAAGATCAGAACCAAAGTCTCTGTACACCGAGGCCAGCATTTGACTGGCCTCGGCGCTTCTTTTGCGCAGTCGGCTCTGTTCAAGAGTGAGCTCTATCTGACGTTTGCGCTCATTCAGTTCTGAAATCAGGCTGGTAAGCTTTTCAGAAACTTTCTGCTCGCCACTCAGCGAAATTGTCAGCATACTTTTTCGGTCTTCGGAAACATTGCCAGAGTCTGGCTGCTGCTGTAACTGGCGTTCAAGACCGGCCCGCGTCGCCATCGAGTCGGCCAGGCGGACTTTTGCGTCTTCGATCGCCGAGTCGATCTGCCGGTGCAGATGCTTGAGGCGGTCTTCGTCTGACCGTCGCCATGGCCAGAAGCGCGAGAAAAAGTCTTTTAAACTCATAAAATGCCGCCTTTCCGCATTTTTTCTTCTTTTTTGTAGGCTTCTCTGACTTCTTCGACCCATTCAGGGCCGAAAAGGCTGGCAAGAAGATCGGCAAAACTCAACAGCAGCGGCGGGGGATTGTCGATTGACCGGCAGAATTCGGGAATATGGCAGTTGATCAGCCAGCCAGTCGCGGTTTTCTTGATGATCAGCGGAAAAAGAGAACACCACAGCGGTTTGACGTCGAGCAGCGGCAGACGGTTTTCGAGCGTGTAACGGTGCAGAGAACAGAGAATCACGCCGTTTTCATCAATGAAAGAAAGGGGACAGGGAGTGTTTTCGGCCACTTCGACAATATGCAGATTGCCTTTATAACGCTCGCTGATGCCGCCTTTCAATAATTGCAGATTTTGTCGCGACAGCATTGGAGCAACTTTATCGAGATGATCCCTGATCGTTGCCTCTTCTTCTTCGCTGATTGGCGCACCAAGATCGCCGTATTTGCAGCAGCAGCCAAGACATGCTTCGAGATTACAGCCGAAGCGGGTCTGCCAGACTTCATCAGATATCAGTACATTGCCTATTTCCCGCACTGTTGTTTGACCACCTAAGAAAATTTGCCAATTAGTATTGTTAATATATTATACTATGAAGTCGATAAAGTAACGCGATGACAAACATAGATTATGCACTGATTGTTGGGGTTGTGGTTCTGGTAGCAATTGTGGCTGTTCGTATTTTGGTCGGCCGCCGGCGCAAAGCAGAACAAATGCCTGCACCCGAAATCAAGGTGCCAAAAACGGCTGTTACCAGTGAGCGGGTTGCCTCAGAATCAGCTCCGATAAAGCCTGTTAAAACTGCCGAAGTTGATGCTGCCGCTACCGCTGCCGTTTCAGCCGCTACTGCTTTCAGTAAAACGTCCGCAGAAGAGAAGTCTGATGCTGCCGAAGCCAGCGCATCCCCTCGTGAACGCCCGGTCGAAAAAAAGCCGTCGCCGCAGTATGAAGAGATAACCGATCCGCTGGTTCTGATTAAAACATTTTCAGCTCCAGTCGAAAAACGCATTGAAGCTATTATCGAAGCCGGTAAGAAGAAATTTATCGAGGCGGTTCCGGCGCTGATCGAGGCGCTTTATGAACCAGACCAGAGCATATCGCTTGCTGCCACTGAAAGCCTGGGTCTGATCGGTGACCCGCGTGCCATCGAACCCCTGCTTGAAGTTTCGCGGCGCAGTGATGCAGCCTTGATCCGGGCAATTGGCCAGGAGAACGAAAAACAGCCGAAGGCCGAAGCCGAAAAGCCCCAGGAAGAGGAAATTAACGCTAACCCCTATAAATTCAAAGAAATGGTCGTTTTCAAGATCGATCAGCTTCCGGTCGAGTATTTTCAGCCTGATGGCACGCCGTTGCCGCGCAAGGAACTCGTTGTCAGAGGCCTGAAAGATAACAGTCAGCAGATGCGCCAGATGGCTGCCAAGGCCGCAATCGGCCTCGACAGCGAAGATGTCGTCGAACCGCTGATCGAAGCGCTCGCGAATCCTTTTGAGGTCGAGTCGGTGCGTTTTATGGCGGCTGAAGCTCTCGGCGGCATGCAGAACGATAAATCGGTCGAATCATTGCTCAAAGCACTGAAAGACGAAAATGTTGCGGTCAGATACTCGGCGGCCGCCGCCTTGAGCGGTCGAAAAGACGAGCGGGTTCTCGCTGCTCTCATCGAAGCAATCGATGATCCTGACCGTTTTGTCAAGGCTTCTGTCGCCTACGCCCTTGGCACGACGCTCGAACCCGACGCCCTTAAAGCACTTTTCAGATGCCTTACCGATGAAAATGACGTGGTCAGATTTTCGGCAGCCAAGGCTATTGCCGCTTTCCCTTACGACGAAGTTTTTGCCCAGCTTGAAACTTTTTCTGCCCGGACGGATCGCGAGGCTAAACTGGTCAGGGTTGAAGTTCTCGGGCAGCTGAAAGACGAGCGTTCGGTCAATGCTTTAAAGAGTTTTCTGAATGATTCCGATTCTGAAGTCAGCTACAAGGCCTCTCTGGCTCTGATGGGCAATGAGAACCTCGACGTTCTCGAAGAGCTTATCGCTGCTTCACGAAGACTCGACGACGAACTTAAACTGCTGGCAAGTCGCAATGCCCAGCTCGGAAACCCCAGGACAAGAACTTCAGAACCGTCTGCACCCGAAAAAGTGTCGACCGGGCAGGTCAAAAAGCTTGAAGAAATCGGCGCTTTGCCGCCAAATCTCGAAAAATTGCGCCGCAGTCTTCTCGATGCCAGTCCCAATATCAGAGGCAGTGCCGCTAATACCCTTGGCGATTTTCAGCAGCCTGAGGCGGTTGCCCTGCTTGCTGCCGCTGCCCGCGATGAAAATGAGTTCGTCAGAGCCTCGGCGGTCAATTCGCTTGGTCGTATCGGGGCGGCCGAAGCCCTTGATTTTGTTATTGCTTACGAAAAAGACGCTTCTGAAGAGGTCAGATATGCAGTGGTCAAGGCCCTTTCTTCGAGCAACAGCGAAATTGCCAGAGAATGCCTCGGCCGTATTGCGAAAAATGACCGCTCGAAGAACGTGAAGAGAGCCGCCCGCCTGGCTCTTGAAAAATTGAACGCCTGAAGCATCTTGCGCTTTTTATTCTTTAATGGAATACTGATAGAAACAATCCCCGGAGGGGCACCATGACTGATGCAGAATTTAACGAACTCGTCGAAAAAGTTTATAAATTTCATACCAAACGCGCACCAGGTATTCCAATTGGTGTAGAAATGGTTCTGCTCGCCAAAGAAAAACTCGGCGATGTCAAAAAGCTCGGTGCGGTCACCGAAACGCAGGTCTGCCTTTCCGATGCCATTCAGTTTCTGACCGGCTGTACCGTAGGCAATAAATATCTGATCATGAATGATAAAATTGGTCGCTATGCGCTCACCCTTTATGATCGCTCAAATGGCCGTGGTATAAGAGTTTTTGTCGACATGAAGAAGATCGACCCGGCAAAAATGCCGGAAACTCACAAGTTTTTCCTGCGCCAGCGTTCACCTGAGGTGCAGAGTGATGATGCCGCCCGCAAGGCTTCGGCAAAGATCATCGTGGAAGAATTCATGGCCGCCGGCCGCAACATCTTTGGCTGGCAGTATGTGCGCATGAAAAATTACGACAAAGACCCGGTCTACCCGGTAAAAATCTGCCCAACCTGTGGCGAATCATTTATTTACAGCGAAAAAGACAGCAAAAACTGCCTCTACTGCTCGCGCCGTCTCGATTATTACGTCTCTGAGCAATAATAAAGCTATTGAATAAAAAAAAAGCCGGGCATAATGCGCCCGGCTTTTTTTATCGGAGTCTGACGAGAAAATCAGTTTATCTTTGCAACAATATCGAAGCGCCAGACCGGAACCTTTTCATAAACATTTTTGCTCATGCTGTTCAGGGAGATTTCGATGAAAGAACCCGATTTGAAAAGCTCATCACCGAGTTTTGTGATTTCTTTTGTATCGAGGCCATACCCGGTGATCTGAACGCGGTTGTCGCCGTCAATCCGCAGATTGGTGATCCAGGTCATTTTTTCGCCGATTTTTTTGTCGGTATTTTTTTCAATGCGTTTGCTGACTTGAGGCGTGAAGGTGGTAACCTGCAAAAGGCTTCTGAGGGCTCGCATGGTCTGCTGATTCTGTTTTGCAACGGCAGGCCATAAGTCATTTTCTTTGTCTTTGCCGGTTCCGGCGAGACAGATCAGTTTTTGCTGACTGGTGACAACCAGAAAAGGTTCGCCCTTGTCGTTAGATTCGGCGGAACATGAGACGTGGAATGCATTTTGAGTAAGCCTGGATTCGGCAAAGGAATGTGAGATAAGCTTTTCGGATACTGACACCAGATCTTTCTGGGTTGCGAACCAGCTGAATTCAATTGGAAATTCATACCATTGTTCTGACATAATAATTGGTGAAACCCGAACATCATTGAATTTAACCTTTGCAGCTGCCATCACATCCGCAACAAAATCGAGGCATGCTCTAAGATTCTGATATTCAGATCGCCCGGTAAATACCTGCGCATCTTTGTTTGCGCTGTGATCCGCTGCCAGAACCATTCCTGATGACAACACCCCTAATAAAATGAAAACAGATAAAAGGCGTTTGATCATAAATTTCCCTCCTGAAATATTGATACTGTCTAAACATAACAAAAAAAAATCCTGTCTGTAATTAAGGGCACGAAAATTCCCGAAAAAAAACAACCCGGTGTTTTGCACCGGGTTTGTTGATTGTCAGAGGTTTTCTTAATCGTCGTCGGGCCTGAGAATCGCCATGAAGGCCTTCTGCGGGATTTCGACGTTGCCGACCATCTTCATGCGCTTTTTGCCCTCTTTCTGCTTTTCGAGCAGCTTGCGTTTGCGGGTGATGTCGCCGCCGTAACACTTGGCGGTAACGTCTTTGCGCAGGGCGGCGATGTTTTCGCGTGCGATGATTTTGGCGCCGATCGCTGCCTGCAGCGGAATCTGGAACTGATGCCGCGGAATCAGGCCGCGCAGTTTGGTGATAACGTTGCGACCGCGGTATTCAGCGCGTTCACGATGGCACAGAAACGACAGGGCATCGACCTTGTCGCCGTTTACGAGAATGTCAACGCGCGAAATGTCGGCGGCACGGTTGCCGATGTGCTCGTAATCGAGCGAAGCATAGCCGCGGGTGCGGCTCTTCAGCTTGTCATAAAAGTCGACGATGATCTCTGAAAGCGGCAGGTCGAAAGAAATTGAAACGCGGTTTTCAGAGATGAACTCCATGTTTTTCATGACGCCGCGGCGATCCTGGGCGAGTTCCATGATCGTGCCGATGTATTCTTTCGGCATGAAGATGGTCGCATGCACGAATGGCTCACGGATTTCTTCAAGTTCGTTGTAGTCAGGAAGTTTCGATGGTGAATCGATTTCGTAAGCGGTACCGTCTTTCAAGACGACTTCGTAAATAACGTTTGGCGCTGTGGTGACCAGGTCGAGGTCATATTCTCGCTCGAGTCGTTCCTGAATGATTTCCATGTGTAATAGACCAAGGAAACCGCATCTGAAGCCAAAACCGAGTGCCAGAGAGTTTTCTGGAAAATACGACAGGCTCGAATCATTGAGCGTGAGTTTGTCGAGGGCGTTACGCAGGTCGTTGAAGGCATTGGTTTCGACCGGGTAAAGACCGCAGAAAACCATCTGTTTCGCCTTCTGAAAGCCTGGTATTGGTGTAACTTCCGGCGCTTTTTCAAGTACAACAGTGTCACCGATGTTTACATAGCCCATTTCCTTGATCGTTGCATGAAAAAAGCCAACCTGGCCGGTGGCAAGTTCGTTGGTGATCACCGGTTTAGGCGTGAAAACTCCGGCTTCGATAATTTCAAAAGAGGCGTCGGTTGCCTTGAACTTGATGCGGTCTCTTGCTTTGAGCATGCCATCGACAACGCGGCAGTAGACGATGACGCCCTTGTAAGAGTCGTAGTTGGCATCGAAAACCAGGGCTCTGAGCGTTTTGTTCTGTTCGCCCTTGGGCGCCGGAATGCGATGAATGATGGCTTCAAGCAGTTCTGGCACCCCGCGGCCTTCTTTGGCCGATACAAGAATCGCTTCTGAACAGTCGATACCGATGAGATTTTCGATTTCTTCTTTGACTTTTTCCGGGTCGGCAGCCGGCAGGTCAATTTTATTGATGACCGGTATGATTTCGAGGTTCTGGTTGATCGCCAGGGTGGCGTTGGCCATCGTCTGGGCTTCGACGCCCTGACTGGCGTCGACGACCAGCAGTGCGCCTTCGCAGGCAGCGATCGAGCGCGAAACTTCGTAGGAAAAATCGACATGGCCTGGGGTGTCGATCAGATTGAAGCAGTATTCTTCGCCGCTTTTGCTGGTGTAAAGCATGCGCACGGCCTGAGCCTTGATGGTGATGCCGCGTTCTCTTTCGAGGTCCATTGAATCGAGCAGCTGGTCTTTCATTTCCCGTTTGCTGACGGTGGAAGTAAACTCGATCAGGCGGTCGGCCAGGGTCGACTTGCCGTGGTCGATATGAGCGATGATACAGAAATTGCGAATTTTGTTCAGTGACAAGAGCTTACTCCTGGGATTGTGTAAAGATGAATCTGGTAAGCAGAACCTTGATTATCCAGACAATAATCAGACCAGCTATGACTGCTATAATGCCAAAAACTATCGAAGCAATCAAGCCCTGATTTGCAGCCCAGAAAATTGCGTCGAGCTTTTGCGGGATATTGGCGTCGTCGGGCCGGTATCTGAGCACCCGGCGGTAGAATTCTTCAGCTTTGTAATAGTCACGTTCATTGAAAGCGCGATTGCCGAAGAAATAGAGGGCGTTAACCATCAGGTCGCGGGCCTGTTCATTGTTTGGCTGCAGATAGAGAACTTTTTCGATGCGGGTCAGGGCGGCATCCCAGTCGTCTTTGAGCGCCAGCTGCTTGGCTTCGCGCAAAGTTATCGTCGCCTGCCCTGGCTGGAAAAAATGCACGCGGTTGTTGCCCTGGTCTGCGATAATAAGAGTCTCATCGCGGTTGAGCGCCATGCCGCGCGGCATCAGAAGACGGCCGGGGGCTGAGCCACGGCGGCCATGATGTTCAAAAAATTTGCCTTCGCGGGTGATCTCAACAATTCGGTGATTGAGGGTATCGCTGATCAGCAGATTCTGATCGAGACTGGCGGTTATGTATGACGGGCTGTTGAGCATGCCCTTTTCAGTGCCTTTGCCGCTGCCGTAGCGCCAGATGATTTTGCCTTCCTTCGGCTCCCAGCAGACGACCTGATTGAAGGTCGGGTAGGTGACCACCAGATTGCCGTCGTTCATCCAGTAGACGCCACGGGGAGGCACAGCGTTGAAGGCACCTTTTTTGGTTTCTTCCTGGTAGACAAGTTCTTTAAGGCACTTGCCGGCATCGTTGAGAATCTGAACCCTTTTATTGCGACCTTCGGCGACGGCGATGCGCCCATCGGGGCTGATGTCGATGTCCATTGGCCCGAAAAGCTCTCCCTGGCCTTTGCCTGAGCGACCGAACGTGCTGATGACCTTGCCGCTGTTGAAATCGAGAACCGCAATGAGGTCGCTTTCGCTCAGGGATACGTAAAGCTGCCCTTTGCTGTCGAAAGCCATGCCGGTTGGCCGCGGAAAATAGCGCTGCACTTCAGCGAGAAACGCCGGGTCGGTGCAGATATTGCCTGATTCTGAGGCGTTACGCGGTGGCATAAGGGCCTTGGCCGAAGTCTGTTTCTTGCCGTCGGCACGGATCGGGTCTGAAGCTACCAGTTGCGGAATCGCCCTGGCAAAATCGCCGTCGGGTGTAAGAACCTGCAGGCGATTGTTACGCTGGTCGGCAACAATTATTCGACCGTCCTGAAGCAGCAGCAGTTCTTCCGGGGCATTGAATTCGAGAGGCCCCTTGCCCTCAAAACCTCTGATCGTAAAAACAGAGAGGTCGAGTGCTGCGTTAGCCTGCGAAAGAGTTACTGCAACAAACAGCAGAACGGCAAACAGCTTTTTCAATTATTAATCTCCTCGATCCGGTTGAAGGTCAGATAGCGGTCTTTGCTCAGACGTTCTTCTTTGCTGGGCTTGCCATCTTTGATGATGGTTCTGTAGGCTTCGACACTGTAGCCATGCACACCTGGGTGAACGATTTTGACTTCGCCTTTTTTCAGAGAAGAGTTGTTCTTTTTCTGAACTTCGTAGGGGTGCTTGACTTCGTTTCTGGTCTCAAGAACGATGGTGTCGAACGGTTTCTTTTCGGCATAGATTTCAACTTCGACCCTGCCTTTGCCGGCGCGGCTGACGATCAATATCGGTATGTCGAGAGTGTTGGTGAATCTGAAGTCCTTGAAACCCCAGGCAACTGCTGCATCGAGGCCGCGATCGGCGTATTCGATGCCATCATAGATCGAGTGATTGTGGCGTTCGTCGATTTTCATGCCACTGAGAAGAGTGGCACGGTAGAGAGTGGTGCTGACCTGGCAGATGCCGCCGCCCAGACCCGGAATAACTTTTCCCTGTGAGATGACCCCTGCTTTTTTGAAACCGTATTTTTCGGTGCGCGGGCCGACAACTTTATTGAAGCTGAATTTGCCACCGGGAGGAATGATGAGGCCGTCAATTTTATGGCTGGCGATTTCAAGATTCACGTTGCGTTCGGGGTCATCGATATGACCGGGATGCAGGGTTGAAAAAGTGGCGACGAGAGTGTTAAAACCCATTTCACGCATTTTGCTTGAGAAGCCGTCCTTTCCTTCGGTCGGTTTGATTGCGAGATCGACTGCGAAGCTGGTGGCGTTGTAGTTTTCAACCAGACTTTTTTCAAGGGCGGCGAGGGTTTTGTCCTTGTCGATGCCAAAGCCGGGTTCGCCCCTGACGATTCTCTGAAAATCGCTTTTGCCGCCTTCGATTCTTGCGGGCGCCGCCTGCTTGACGTTTGGCAGCGTCAGACTTGCGATTACCTGTTTTGCCAGTTCGCCGTCAGCTTCAATTTTGACGATCTGATCATTCTTTTTAGTGACTGAGAGGAGCGGCAGTTCATTGACCGGAATCTGCTGCAGACCATCGGTAAAGACTATCTGAACCGGCTTGATTTCGGTTTTCAGGTCTGTTTCAGGGCTTTTCTCGACAGCGGCTGTCGGGGTGTCGGGCGAGGCCGGCACCGGTCGCTCCGGCACCGATTTCTGAAAGTAGACGATCGTGAAAAAAATCGATGCAAGAAACAACAGAACCATCGCAATGAACAGACCTGAGCGGAAAAACTTCATTATCTGCAACTCCTGAAATTATCAGTCGGTTTCGGCCTTTAATGAACGCCCCATCAAATTTGCGGCAGCAATATCCGGGGGGCGACCGTCAAAAAGTACCCTGCATAATTCTTCGGTAATTGGCAGCTGAAGAGTTAGTTTTTTACCCCACTCACTTGCAATTTTTGCAGCCTCGACTCCTTCGACCACCATTTTAGTCGATTCGGTAAAATCTTTAAGGCTGGTGCCGCGGGCAATGGCCTGACCGAGACGATGATTGCGCGAAAGCGGCGAAGACGCCGTCGCCATGAGATCGCCAAGCCCGGTCAGCCCGTAAAAAGTCTGTGGTTCACCGCCAAGAGCGGTGCCGATCCGCACCAGTTCGTGCAGACTGCGGGTCAGATACGCTGCCTTGGCGTTGTCGCCAAGCTCAAGACCATCAACGATGCCGGCGCCGATGGCGAAAATGTTCTTCAGAGTGCCGCCCAGTTCGACACCGGTGCGGTCACCGTGCCGGTAAACCCTGAAATATGGCGTTGAAAAACATTGTTGTAGAATCTCTGAGAGCTCCTCATCAGGGGAAGCGATGACCGAAGCTCCCAGTTTTTTCTGCGCAACTTCGTCAGCGAGGTTTGGGCCTGACAGACATGCGACGTGGTCAGCCTTTGAATCGGGCGATACCCCGAGAATTTCGCAGATGACCTGCGAAATGCGGCGGCCGGTGCCTCGCTCAAAGCCTTTGGCCACGTTGGCAACGCCGCGCAGGCGCCGCAGTTCGTCTCTGCATGGCTCGATAACTGACCTGATGAAGCTTGAAGGAATTGACAACAGCGCGATCTCTGAATCGGCGAGAACCTCGCTGAGACTGTTCGAGCAGGTCAGAGCGCTGTGCAGTTCAAGATGGGTGACAAAATACGGGTTTCGACGCGATTCTGCGACGCCCGCAACGACTTCGGGTTCTCTGGCCCAGAGTTTAACACGGTGGCCATTGCGACACAGAAGATCAGCCAGGGTAGTACCCCATGACCCGGCTCCGATGACGGCAAAGTTCATTATGCTTTTGTCTCCTCACTGTTGTCTGACCCGGCTTCTGCCGGTCTGGCGCTTACCCGCCAGGGCAATCTGGACTCTTCGCCCTTGAGAATTCGCTGCACGTTGGTTTTGTGCTTGAAGATGACAAACAGGGCGATAAAAGTGGCAAAGCCGGTCAGATAAGGATTGTAAACCGGCCCGAGTTCCTGAAAACGGTAAATGAAAACCGGCAGCAGAGCGGCTGCCAGAATCGAACTCAGCGAAACCATTCTGCTGATCAGCAGAGTTGCCATGAATACCCCGAGACTTGCCAGAGCAGCGTGGCCAGCCAGAGCCATGAAGACCCCGAGACCGGTCGCCACGCCCTTTCCACCCTTGAATCTGACCCAGAACGAGAGAGTGTGCCCGGCCATGGCCGCGGCGGCCGCCGTAAAGTAAAGCGCCGGCATGCCCGGCCACAAATGGGCGCTCGCAAGCACCGCCACCATGCCTTTAAGAACATCGACCGCAAGCGTGACGGCAAAGGGCCAGGTGCCGAGCACCCGGTAAACGTTGGTTGCCCCCATGTTTTTGCTGCCGTGCTCAAAAATGTTGATGCCGTAAAAGAGCCGTGCAACCACATAAGCAGTCGGAAGCGAGCCGCATAAATAGCCGAGCAGGCTGGCATAAAGGAAATTCATCGATCAGTGTCCTGTGATCATTTTTACCGGCCAGCCTTCGAAGGTTTCTTCCTGGCGGATATGGTTGAGCAGATAGCGCTGATACGAAAAATGCACACCCTTCGGCTCATTGCATTTGAGCCTGAAAACGATCGGCGGGCCATCGAGCTGCACAAGGGCCTTCAGCTTCAGTTCGCGGGCTTTGAAGGTCGGTGGCGGCTGAATCGTGACCGCATCGTAAAGAATGTTTTTGAGAACTTCTGGTGCAATGCGGCGCCTGCCGGTTTCCTGAACGTGGTCGATCATTTCAAACAGCTTGTTGACGCGCAGCCCGGTTTTGGCAGAGGTGGCAATCATCGGGGCAAAGGCAAGCAGCGGAAACTCTTCGCGGGTTTCCTTGATCAGCTGCGTCCAGAAATGTTCATCGTGTTTTGCGATATCCCATTTGTTCCAGACGATGATGCAGCCGGCGCCGCTGTCGATAACCCGGCCTGCAATACGCTTGTCCTGATAAGTGATCTCACCTTTGGAAGCATCCATGACCAGAATTACCAGATCGGTATTCTTGATGGCACCAAGGGTGCGGTAAACCGAATACTGCTCGACATCGTCCTTTTCACGGTCGGGACGACGCAGACCGGCGGTGTCGATAAAATTATAGGTCTTGCCGCCACGCACATGCTTGTAAAGAATCGTGTCACGCGTGGTGCCGGCGGCGTTGTCGACGATCGAGCGATTTTCACCGATCAGTTTGTTGAACAGCATCGACTTGCCGACGTTCGGCTTGCCGACGATGGCAATGCGTTCCAGGGCTCTTTCCTGGCGTTCCAGTTCCTCTTCGTCGACGTCGTTGACCGGCATCTTTTCGACCACAACATCGAGAAGGTCGGCAACTCCGTGCCCATGCACGGCAGAAATCGGGTAAAGCGGGTCGATGCCGAGTTCATAGAATTCTGCCAGCTGCGATTCATCGTTCGGGTTATCGAGCTTGTTGATGGCAACATACATCGGGTGTCCCGACCAGTGCTTGCGCAGAAAGTTCAATATCTGTTTGTCGTCGGGAACCAGGCCGGCTCTGCCGTCGCAGACAAAGATGATCGCTTCTGCTTCCTGCAGGGCATAATCGACCTGCTGTTTGATAGAGGTCATCAGTGGTTTTGAATCATCGGGGTCGAGACCGCCGGTGTCGACCAGGTTGAAGCGCCGGCCATTCCAGGTTGCTTCGGCGTAATTGCGGTCGCGGGTTACACCCGGGGTCGGGTCAACGATTGCGTGCCGGTAGCCGACGATTCTGTTCATGAGTGATGACTTGCCAACATTTGGCCGTCCTACGATTGCGATTGTGGGGATTGACTCCATGGCTACCTCCAGTTAAATGAGAAAAATCAGTCTAGCATTTTTATTGCTCAAGGTCAATGCCATTCAGGGGAGAAGCCTCATCAAATGCCATATCTGCCATATGTGCCGGGTTGAATTGATTGACACCTGAGCCGGCTTCTGATAATGTACAGCCTGTTAATTCAACCCCGAATCATTGAGGTAGCAAGTGATAGAATGTAAGCCGCTGATTCCGCTTCAGGAGCTGGATCTGAAAATCGATGCAGCCAGAGACCAGATTGAAGAAAAGAAACAGAAGGTTGCCCGGATGCAGAGCGAAATCGAGGCAGATGCACAGCTTATCGAAAAAAAGCTGGCACTGCTCAAAAAGATTCAGTTGCGCCGGCGCAAAGCCGAAACAGAGCTTAACGACCTGAATCAGCAGGTAAAACTTGCCGAATTCAAAATGCAGGGTGCCGGGCTTTCACCGGCCAGCTACAAGGCGCTAGAAAAAGAACTTGCCGCTATGCGCGAAAAAGCATCGACCGAAGAAGGCAAAATTCTCGAAGACATGGAAAAAATCGAAACCCTCGAAAAAGACACTGTCAAGGGGCAGAAAGTTGTTGCCGGTCGCCGTGACCATCTTGAACAGGTTAAAATCAGGGTTGCCGAAGAAATAACCGGAGTTCGCAAAGAACTTGATCTGCTGCAGACGCAGCGCTCTCAGGCAAGCCTTAAAATTGCCGCCGACCTTCTTGAGAAATACGAAGAACTCCGGCAGAAAAGGCGCGGTCAGGTGCTTTTTCCGACAGAAAATCCATCCTGCCCGGCCTGCGGCATGGGTATGCCTGCCGGTCTGTTGAGCGCGGTAACCTCGCATGAGGGCGCCGAACCCTGTTCCAACTGCAGCATGTTAATCTACTGGACAGGCCAGCGGGTTTGACTATGAAATTTTTCAGGTTAGTTCTGTTCCTGGTTATCGCTCTCTGCTTTTTGAGTCAGCAGACACTGGTGGCTCAGAACGCATCTGAAGCAGTATCTGCACCTGGCAGCGATTCTGCCGTAGTTAAGGCGCAGGTGCCTGATGCGGCCAAATATGTCGACGACAAGGCCGAGCTGATCAAACCGGACCTTCGCCGCCAGATTGTTACCGACTGCGCCGAAATCGAAGAAAAGATGCGCATCAGAGTGATGATCAAAACACTGCATGTCGACAATCTCGCCGAAGCCCAGAGCCAGGTAGAAGCATTTTTTTCAGAATGGATACGCTCGATAAGCCTCGACAAGAGGGGTATTCTGATCTACGCACTGCTGCCCGAAGGCGCAGCCCACGGTAAGGTTCACCTGCGCGTCGGTATTGGTCTTAAATATCTTATCACCAGAGAAATGGGCGAAAAGATTCTCAATCAGGTGATTCTGCCGAATAACGCCGCCAACAACGACGGCATCGGCTTTCTCGAAGGTGTCAAAGCCATCAGAAGAATGCTGCTCGATGAATTGAAGCGTGATGAACAGAGAGCTACCGGGGCTTCGCAGGTGTTCGATCTGCAGTATTTCCTCTGGACCTCAAAAGAAATTCTGCTAGCCCTTCTGATCGGCCTGTTTCTGTTTTACATCATTTTCTTCGTCGAACGCTGCCCGCGCTGCAACGGGGCATTGAAAGTCAGCAGCGAAACCCTCAAAGAACCCGGCAAAAATACGCTCGGCCTGCAGCGGCGCATCTATGCCTGCGAACGTTGTGGTTTCTCGCGAAGAAAAAAAGAACCCCTCTATCCGTCGGGCAAGGCTGGCCTGATTATGCGTCTGACCGGCGCCAGGCGGAATGTTAAGGTTGAATAGTTTTTGAAAAGGTAGATTTGCAGGGTAACCGGTCGGTCGCGTCCGCAAGGATGAGGAAAGTCCGGGCTCCACAGGGCATGGCGCTGGGTAACACCCAGGCTTCGGAAAAGGAATTTTCCGGGGACGGAAAGTGCAGCAGAAAATACACCGCCGATGGTCGCAAGACACAGGTAAGGGTGAAAAGGTGCGGTAAGAGCGCACCGGAGCACTGGCGACAGTGTCTCCTGGTAAACCCCGCCGGAGCAAGACTAAACAGGGGGATGAAACGGCCCGTTTCGCTACTACTCCGGGTAAGTCGCTTGAGGTCAGGGGTAACTCTGATCCCAGATAGATGACCGACGCCTCGCAAGAGGTACAGAACCCGGCTTACAGGTTACCCTGCTTCTCTACTTTTTCACTGTTCTTTCGCAGTTGCCGCGCGGGCCGCTTTGCGGGCGCGGTTGAGCTGTAAAAATTTTGCTGTCCAGCTTAGCCCGATAAACGCAACGAGCAGTGAGAGGGTTATCGTCAGCGACCCGGTGCTCGCCGATTTTGGCGGCAGCCAGTCAGACGGGTCAGGCTCGCCGGCTTCTTTGGCCCCTTTGAGATACATCACCCTCGGCAGCAGCATGCGGTTCTGAGCAGGTGTAATTTCTTCGCCTTCGATGGTAAAGGCCAGCTTTATGCCGGTTGAAGCGATGACGGCCGCAGCCGAGGCATTGAAATCACCATAAGGGTAGGCATACCAGTCGACTACGCTGCGCACCCATGCCGACAACTCGACCCTGGCCTTTTCAATTTCGCCGGTCAGGTCGCCGCCTTCCTGCAGAATTTTCGTGACTTCATAATGGCGCTTGCCGTGCAGTGCAATGTGACAGCCAAAATTGTTCTGCAGATCGAGAAGCGTCGGTCGGTCAACATAGCCCGGAGTGCCGACCAGGTCGGTGATGATGAACAATACCGACTTGATGCCGTAATCGCGATAAAGTTTTCTGATTGCTTCTGCTGAAGTTATCAGGCCATCGTCGAAACTGACGAGAAAGTGACGCCCGGAAAAGCCCTGATCTAACATTGCGGGCAGACTGGCCGGGGCAACCGGCGTGAATTCGTGCCGCCGGAACTGTCTGATAAAACCGTCGAACGGTTCGGGGTGAATTTCCCAGGGGTATGAAGGCTTTTCGGTTACCCCATGGAAAGTCAGAGCGACCAGCATCGGCCTTTTAATCTGGCCCCAGCCAAAGTAAAAGCCAAAAATTGCTGCCGCAAAAAGAGAAATGGCGACAATCGCCGAAAAAATCGTCTTTTTTAACAGTCCTTTGTAGTTGTTGTCGTTGCTCATGGGGTATTGAGTTTTTTGCCGATCAGTTCAAGAAATTCAGGCATTTCTACCAGACAGTCGAGAATTTCAATTTCGACCCGTGGGTGTGCTTTTTTTATTGCATTTGCCGCCGCCGGAATATCTGTGCAGTTGTGGGTGCCGGGCAGAAGAAATAAGGGAATCAGGCGGATCTTATTGAAGCCTCTGGCAACCGTTTCTTCGAGGGCTGTTGCCAGTTCGGGTGCAACGCCCTTCAAAAAACAGATTGCAAAGCTGGTCATGCCGATGCGCTTTTTGAGGCGTTCTGCAAAGCTTAACGCTGCGGCATTGGCTTCGGGGCGCGCCGAACCGTGAAATATCAGTAAAGAAAAAGTTTCATTTTCCATGCGCAGATGATACTTTAAATCAGTGCTGATGTAAATATGAACGGTAAACGCAATGATTCTGACCATTACTCCTAACCCTCTGCTCGATTATCAGCTGTTTAATGAACCAGGCAGGCTGACAGGCGGCACCCGCGTCGGCAGAATTCCTTTTACGGTCGGCGGCAAGGGTATCAATGTGGCGCGCATGCTCAAGACCCTGGGGCGGCCGGCTCTGGCTCTCACTTTTGCCGGCGGCAGCAATGGCGAAAAAATCAGAGCCGAACTCAACCAGCAGAGCATCAATGCCAGATATGTCGCGGTCTCGACTGAGACCCGCACCGGCGTTAACGTCTTCGACGGAAATTCCGGCCGGCACCGCTGGTGGATAGAAGACGGCGAAGAATTAAAAGAAAACGAAATTCTGGCCATGATCGATCTGGTGGCGGCCGAATCGAGTTCGGCCTCGTTTATTGCCATGTCAGGCACTATTCCCGGAAAAAGAAACAATGATTTTTATCGCCGCGTTCTCGAAACTCTGCGCGGCTTTAAAGGTGAGATATATCTCGATGCCCGTTGCGACGCACTTCGCCAGGCGGTTACGGCCGGTGGCTTTTTTCTAAAGCACAATCGCGATGAAGCCAGGGAAACCTTTGCCCTTGATCCGTTCGCTGTCGATCAGAAGGCTGATTTTTATGGTCTTCTGAAACGGCATGGCATCTGGGGCGCCATGATTACCGATGGTCGTAACAATATTCTCCTGTGGGATGGTCGCGAAGAATATGAATTTATTCCGGCGCCTGCCGAAGAGGTCTCTGCGGTTGGCTGTGGCGACGCAACCCTTGCCGGTCTTGTTTACGGTCGAAGTCAGGGTATGAGTCTGCCGGAGGCAGCGGTAATCGGGCTGGCAGCCGGTGCTGCCGATGCCGAAAAAGCCGGGCCATGTGCCGCCTCTTATGAAGAAGTTTTTCAAAAAATCAACAGGATCACACTTTTAAAAAAAAGTGAATTATTTCAGGTATAATTAACGTATAGCTTACAGAAGAAGTCTTGCCCGAGGGGGGTAATATGAATATTAAAAAGGTATTGGGTCTGTGTACGATCGTTTTTTGCACGGTCTTTTCGCCGTTAGACCTTCTGGCCTGTTCGGCCAAGGGGCCGGCCGACCCGGTTACCGGGCTTATTTCTTATCCACCCGGAACCGGCAACAGCGAAGGCCAGACGACAGTTCCTGCCGCCGGTCTTGAAGGAACACCTTTTGAGGGCGGCAAATATTACAAGGGCTGGGCTGACAAAGCCATGAAACTTCTTGTTGTTCCGGCTGGTACAAAGCTGGCATTTGAGGGGGTTATCGAGAGCACGACGACTACCAGCACACCTCCCGGCTGGGAAGAAGGCGTAATCAAAGGAGTTGGCGGCACCACTGTCGCTGCGGCACCTCTGCCAACCTGGACAATCTCAGGCAACGGCCGTGGCGACTACCGCGACGGCACTTTCCCGCCGGCAGCTGTCGGTCTTAGATATGTCAATTTTGAAGCCCCCCCCAGCATTATCATCGCTCCCGATACCCCGAACGAAAAAGCAATCTGGAAGCTTACCTATGACCGTGAAACTGCAGTGAGGGTTCTTGTATCGGTCTGGAATGACCCGATTGCCCGCGCCACTTTCATGGAAAGCGGCACAGTTCCGGAAGATTTTGACATGGATGAAATTGCTGCGGCTGCAAAAGAACCGCAGGGTGATGATGGTGCAAAAAGTCTGAATGACTATGAGCTGAGTTCTACCGGGTCAGCCGGGGTTCAGGGGCTTAAAGACGGCCTCGATTCAACTCTTACTCAGCGTTCCGGCACCATTATGCAGACGGGCAGTGTAGTTACCCGAACCTTTAAAAATTCTGATGACGAAGATTTTACCGTCGATATGGCTGAAGAGGGCAGGGTTATTGTTAAAGCCGGTTATGTCGCCATGCAGGGCGCTGCTGACATGGATTTCTACCCGACTGGTCGCTATAACACCAAATACTATATCACTCCCCCCTCTTCTGATCAGTATGAAGTCGGAAAAGCCAGGCTTGCTCTGAATTTTACGACTCCAACTGCCCCGGATTACTGGATAGTCGATCTGCATTCGGGCCTCGAATCAGCACGCGACTGCGTCTGGTGCTGGATTGAAGTTGAGGCAGAACTGAAGCCCGAAGGAACGAAAATTGAAGATCAGTCAGATGTTAAGAATTTCTACACTGTGCGTGAAAAAAGCTACGCGGTTGGTGGGGTCTTTGTCAGAGGCCTTTACCAGAGCGGCACTTCCTCAGCCGGCCGCAATACCATGGTTTATGTCGTTGTTGCCGACACCCAGCCGCCCGCTCATTATCACTGGGTTAGCTCATCCGCTTCAGGTGAGACCGGCAAAGCTCTCGAATCTACGATCAAGTTCAGAGTTTTTGATAATAATCCGGTGATTGGCGCTAACGGCAGTCACAACAATATCTACAATGTATTTGGCGATCTTGCTGATTTTGAATATGTCGAAGCTGGTAAACGTCCTGAAAACCAGGAAGACAACCCTGACGTTTTTACCAGATATCTTGAACCGGTAAAAGATGGCTTCAACGAAAAGAACTTGAGGCCGACGCTGCATTACAACGTCTGTGTTCCGGCTTATGCCGGCTTCAAGGTTGCGGGTGACGCGAAAAACTATGCAGGCCCATTGCCTCTTGTTGATGACAGACTGGTTCTGCCGCTGCAGAAATTTGTCTGGAAATCCGTAGCTCCCGACAAGATAACCGTTTCTGACTTTATGATCCACGACGTGAGCGGCGCGGAAGCGTCGACGCTTGGCGCTCTTGCCGATGAACCAAACTGGAAGGGCTATTCTTCCTACCTGGTCACCGTAGCAGCCGATGGCATGGATGAGCCAATGGGTTTTGGCCTTGCCGACAATTCGGCGGCTTATACTCTTTCTATCTCGAATGACCTCAAAGCCGCTGCTCCTATCACAAATAAGCTTTCAGAAGGCATTCCGGTCGACGACAGCAAGGTGCAGTTCTTTGGCTGGAGCAAAGCGCTCAAAATGTTCGTTTCTGCATCTGACGGCGTTCTGGTTCGCAATTCATACCCCGACGGCGATATAAATTATGCCTGGAGTAACCGCAGTCCGAGCTTCACTGGCGATGAATCAGTTGGAAAAGTTCTCGGAAACAAATTTTCCGGTGCTGAAATCGCATTCGCCGCCGCCGCAACTGACTTTCTCTGCACGGTAAAAGAGCCTGCCAATGTCGACAGGTTTGCATTGAAACTCGAAGTCGACAAGGTCATCAAGGGTGGCTCTCTTGGTGGCTGCGCATTTCCCGCCATTTCGCCCGATGGCGATGGAGCAGCTATTTCCTCTCCTGATGGTGCCTGGGGCAGGTTTGCCTATGTTGCGTCACTCGCTGACAAAGGTCGCCCCAATATTGCGCTCGAAGTACTTAACTCAAAGAATGAGAAAGCTGCAGTATTCGGTAATCTTTATGCCATGGGTGAAAGCGATAACCTGGCCAAGGCCATTGACGGTGCTGGAACTTCTAACTGGGCATATTCCGTTGACTCAAATACAGGTGACAAGACCTATTCTCCAGCATCTTCTTATTACGAAGGCACTGCCTGGGAATTCAAAGACGATATCGAAAACGATCTGTACATGGCCATGAAAAACAGTATGGATGCCGGAACCTTCAAGCCCTGGCTGTTTGCCTTTCCCTCAAGCGACCAGACAAAACTCTGGAAAACCGGCTATTGGAACGGCGACGATGCCTTTAATGACAAGCGTCTGGCTTTCCAGCAGGGTTCGCGTGACCGTCTTGTATTCAGATACTGGGTGTATGACAACATCAACCCGTTCAACCTTGCCGGCGGCGTTCCCAACGGGGTTAAGACCTATACTTCTGGCAGAGAACGTTTTAAGAGCGTCTCAGGCTTTGTAACTGCATTAGTCAGGCTGACTGACGTGCCTGGTTATCAGGGCGAAGTTGCTCTCGATAAAGTATGGTGGCCTGATTACATTTTCCATAATCCATCAGGTGGTTCTTCTGAAGAATGTTCGATCAGTCTCTATGCAGAAGACGAGAGAACCAATGCCAGAACTCTGAAGCTCTGGTTCAGGATCATTCCGCCGAGCCGTGAGCTGATCAGAACGATCGAAGACCGCCGCAACCGCGACTGACCTGATTGCCGGTTAAAACAACGGGGCTGTCTCACAATCTTGTGAAACAGCCCCGCTTTTCTTCTCCGTAAAATTTTAAAAACAGCTGCAGGTTCAACCTGGCAACACCCGAGCCTTCGGTGTTTTACTGTTTCTGCTGAAAATGTTCGAAGACTTCTTTGGCCCGCTGTTCGACGCTTGGGTTCATCTGCAGAATTTTGCGCTTCGCATCGGCGGCGGCCATGGTGCCAGGGAACTTTTCCATTATGTCACGATAAGTCGAAATCGCTTCTTTCTCAAAACCCTTGCGTGAGGCATAGAGATCGGCCAGGCTCTGATAATACTGCGGATCGGTGGTGCCTTCATTTATGGCACGGCCAAGCAGGCCGATTGCTTTTAACGGCCGGCGCTCGGCGAGACTCATTGCTTCACTGTAAAGCTGCGCTGAATCCATGCCGGCATATTCGTCGACTTTCGGGGTCTGAACATAAACCGGTTTTTCTTCGCCGCTTTTCTGGTCAGCAGCTTTGGCAGTCTCAGGGCTGGCGGCTTCGGCAGGCTTTTCTTCCGGCTTTTTTTCTGCCTGTTTTACCGGCGGCTTCGCCGGGGTTTTTACGGGCGTTTTCATCGAGCGCAGCTGCTCTTCGAACTGATTTATTTCTTCGAGCTGTTGTTTTGCCTTTGCAACTTCGCTGCCCTCAGGAAATCTGGTCACATAATCTGTCAGTTCACGGCGAGCATCGGCGTAATTGCCGGCAAAAAACGAGTAAAAGCCGAGATAACATGTTTTTTCTTCGGTGGTAAAAAGGTTTTCCGGGTTCGAAAAGAATTTCAGACCGAGGTCGATCATTTTCTGTTCGCTGCCGATCAGGCTGCGATCGAGGTAAACCGCCTTGACGAACTCGACGAGGCCCTTTTTGGTATTACCCGAATCGACAAAATATCTGGCGCGGGTAAGCGTTTCGTTGGCTTCGGAGGTGGCACCTGCCGGTGTTGCAGTGCCTTTGAGAAGGTTTTCCAGGCGGGCGATTCTTTCTTTCAGCCCTTCTGAATCTGCTTTCAGTTTTCTGGCTTCATAGAAAGCCTCGAGTGCTTCCTGGTATTTGCCGTCTGCTTCATAGATGTAGCCCATTGCCAGCCAGAGGCGGTGCGATTCTTTTTCTTGTTTGAGGCTCTCGGAAACCAGCTGTCTCGCTTCCTGATATTTTCTTTCGCGCATCAGTTCACTGGTTTTTTTCAATATCTCCGAAACCATTTTGCTTTCAGCGGCATTGAGCGCGGAACCGGAAGTCAGAAACAGCACAGCGGCAAGGGCAATCCTTCTCATAACGTCTCCAGTTATTGAATTCTTCGTTGCAGTTCTATAGACTTGGTAACCTTTTCGCGGCGCCCGGTCTTGCTGGTTCGCGGGTCATACGATGTGCCGAGGGCGGTGACCTTCGCGACCTGTCTGACCGAACCGTCGGTGGCAGAGGTGTAATAAGTAGAAACTTCGAGCTCGGTTACTTCATAACCCCAGACGAATTCATCATCATTGGGCATAGCGAATTCTGCGCCCCCGTCGTTGAGAATGCCGACCGGAAGCTGACCTGAATTAAGATCGGTCATGAAAATATTGCGGGCTTTGAGGGTTTTTGTGGCACCTGTAAGGTTTGAGGCAACCAGGTTGTCGCCATAGGGATTGAAAAAAGGGCAGATGCCTCTGACCAGACTGCCGGCATCGTAAGCTTCGCGGTGCAGAAGACGGATTTTCAACAGGGCCTGCTGAACTCCTCCCATTGCCATGTAATACGCCTGTCTCTGATTGAGGGTCGAAAGACCCTGGCGTCGTGTTTCAGTTCTGGTGAAAGCCATTGAGAAGAAATAGACTGAAACGACAAACACGAACATCAGAACCAGCGGAATCGCAATACCACGTCGGTGCTGTCTGTTCATAGACGGGCCTTTCTCGATATCAGAATTATCGGGTTCTTCATGAATTCTGTATCTGCAGTCCCTTTGGGTTTCCAGTCGACAATCAGTTTGACATCCATCAGATCGAAATTGTTCTGTGAGGCATCGATGCCGAGCCGGTCGACCGTCTCTTTGTCGATGGTGGCCAGATCTCGGGTTTCGCTGAGAATGTCTGCTTCGAGCTGCCCGAGAGCGGTTTTTTCAACGCCGTCCGCGCAGGTGGGGTGGTATCTGATAACCGGCTTGATGATTGCCGGCCAGGCAACCGGTTTGACCAGAATCTGATAACGAATGTCGGTGTGCCCGCGTTCAACGATCTGCCAGGCAGGGCTGGCGATGGCACCGGGGTCGTAGTCCATTTTCATCAGGATGTTATCCATCATGTCGCAGGCGAACTGCAGGGCTTCGGCTTCGCTGCGGTCTGATTTGGTGCCGCTGCTTACCCCACTGAGCATTCTGACGATCGGCAATATCGCCATGCCCATAATCAGAACACCGACCATGATTTCGACGAAGGTCACGCCGGTTGCGCGCTTTTTCATGGGTGGCCTCCACGCTTTGTCGGCACCTCGAAGGTCGCTTCAAGGGATTCTGTAACCGTCGAGTTCGGATATCTCGGATGTTTTGAGGTCAGCGAAATGGTAAGAATATTGCGGTTTTTGACTGACAGGTCGTTCAGATCGGCCACTTCTTTTGAAGAAATGGCAATTTTACTGATGTTTTCGGCAATGACCTGCTCAACTGCACCGATTTTATCTGGGAAATCGGCCGGCTGTGCTTCTACTGTGCGGCGATATCTGAGCTTGCCTCCTTCGAGAAACAGTGCGCCTGAAAGAATCTCGGGGCCAATGTCGGCTTCGCCTGGCAGACCCTGTTTTCCGGGGCGGCACATGTAAAAATGCACCAGTTTGCGGTTGGTGGCGACATCTTCGGTTTCGAATGGAATGGTGTCTGGCAGATAAAGAAACTGTTCACGGTCGCCATTGCCGGTATCGAATGTTTGTGAGCCCTTCTGGGTGACGACTTCGGGTTTGGTGGCGCGCGAAAGCTCATTGCGCAGCAGGGTCAGACCGTTGCGGAGCTGCTTGGTGGTCGTGGCGGCCCAGTGTCCGACTTCCTGGGTGCGGGTGAATGACGAAAAGAGCCGATAACTGACAAAAAACAGCATGGCAAGAATCGAAGCACCCATCATGATTTCGATGAGGGTAACACCCGATCGCCTGCCCGCAGATGGTCTGAATCCTTTAAGGAACGCCATAACAAACCTCGTGTAAAGATTAGAGACCTTTTTCCTTGAGGTAGTCTTCCATGGTCTTGCCTTCTTTTTCGAGCTTCTTCTTCAGCTCTTCCTGGCCAGGCAGTTCGCCACGCTTCTGTTTCTCGATGATCGTCGCCTTGATTTCTTCGAGTACCGATTCGCGTTCTTCATCGGTGGTGGCATCTTCAAGCTTTGATCTGGCATCGGAAATGATATCTTCGATCTTTTTCTTGTCTTCTTCAGTTACCTTCTGACTGCCGCTGCCGATCAGTTCTTCGAGATCCTGTCTGGTGAAATCACCAGCTTCGATAGTGTCGAGGAGTTTTTCTTTGTTCGAACGGTTGAGATAATCGAACTTGTGAGTGATGACGAATTCTTCGTTCGGGTTTTCAACATAGTCGAGAGCGCGCATGTAGACTTCTGCCGCCTTGTCTTTCTTGTTGGCGATCTCGTAAAGAAAAGCCAGCTGCAGCATCGGGTCTTTCTGCCATTCGGTGCCGTCAAAAGACTTTTTCAACGCCTCTTCGTAGGTAGCCATGATCTCTTCAAGCAGTTTGAAGTTTTTGTAGCGCAGCGGCGGGTTGAGTTTGAAAGCCTGAAAAATAGTTACTGCAAGCTTGAGTTTCTGCCCGCTGTCTTTGTTCTGCTGATAAATATCAAACTTTGCCAGGCCGGCACTGTTGAATTTTTCCTGGAGGTCTTTGATTTTCTTTTTGTAGCCCTTCAGTTTGGTGTTGTAATCGTCACCTTTATCTGGAGATGGCCTTGAACGCGAAACAATCTCAAGATTGTTCTTGGCTTCGAGATAATTCTCTTTCATGAATTGTACCTGCCCGAGGATATACCTGTACACCGCATTGTCTGGTTCGAGCTTGAGCGCTTCGACCAGATTGGTTTCGGCTGTGTTGAGGTCTTTGGCCACAAAAGCGGCTTCGGCCTTTTTGTAGAATTCCTGAGCCTCAGGGTTGAGAGCTGAGGCATAAACAACGACCGTTGCTGCAATACACAGGGCAAAAACAATGGCTTTCAAGGCTTTAACCATAAAATCCTCGAGCGTCTGATGAGATAATTTCATTTATAATCATAGCAGATAACAGTATTCTTGTCATTAATGCTATCATATATTCATCTTCTCACAGAGAAGCAAAATAGAGACAAAGAAATTCAGATCGGTAATCGAAAATGGATTGTTATAAAGATAGTTTCAAGAGAAAAGCATTGGCTCTGGTTTCGTTGCAGGCCGTTCTCGTATTGTTTCTGGCCGGTATTTTTCTGGCGCGGATTTTGCAGCAGGAAAAAATCGCAGCTGGCAACGAGAACCGTCTGCTGCTGGAAAAACTGAAAAATGAGGTCGATGACGCTTTTTATATTCAGCGCCAGCTGAATCTTACCTGCGGTATGATGGCTGAAGAGGCCTTCACTGCAGCAAACATCGGAAAAAACCTGCAGACACTGCGAAACAACGGGCTTGATTTTATCAATTTTCGTTTTTTCGACAACGCCCGTCGGCTGATTCCGGTGCCCGGCGAATCCGACAGTCTGCGGGCCATGGTGCAGAAAATTTACGAAGCTCTTTCACAGGCAGATATCGATGGAGAAGATAAACTGCTGACCAGATACCAGTCATTGTTTGATGCGTTTCTTGGTGCCGTCAGCCCCGGGCATCTCGCCAGGGAAAGGGCGGCGCTCGTCAAAGTGCTTATCAAGGGTCGCCCGGGCTACTTTTACTGGAATATTTTCTTTTCACCTGCTGGCGACGGAACTCTGCTTGGTGGCATGCTCGCATGGTTCGCAGAAGATGATATTCCTGGCAATCTTGCGGTAAAACAGCTGCTTGGCGATTTTAACCGGGAATCCCTGCCGGGCCGCATGGCCGGGGTGATAAATTATGAAAAACCCGCAAATTCTTTTCCTGCAAAGATCCCGCGGTTTTTCGGTTTTATCGGACCTGGCGAAATTGCTGACGAGATCGCGAGAATGCGCCGCAATATCGAGTCAGAAAATCACTCAGGCAAAACCGGTCTTTTTATTCTGCAGATCGACACGGCAAGAGTTCTGTATCTGCTTGAAAAAAATGTTTCTTCGCCGGCGGCGACAGCCTTTTTCATGTTTAAGCTGTTTATGCTGATTCTGCTGCCCTTTTACTTTTACCGTCTGCTTCATGGCGAGCTGGTAGAATCTGAAAACAGCAGGGCTTCATGGCGATGGCAGCCTGTTTTTGTATCTCTGCTGTTTGTTCCGGCGTTGATAATTGCTGTTATGGGCTTTTTTATTGCCGGTCTACAACGTGAATCAGCGCAACGAGAATATCTCGATCGTCTTTCGCGCATGGTTCAAGCCGTTGATGAAAACTATCATGTCGCAATCAGTAATCTTAATGGCCTTTACCGGCGTTTTGCCTCTCTGAATGCCGTTAAGGAACTGAACCGACCTGAAATCGAGAAGAGTTTCGCAAGGCTGCGTGAGGGTGATGCTATTCAGCGACTGTTCCTGGTGCAGGGTGATGGTAAAGTGTTGATGGCTTTGCCAGAGCGAGGTTTACAGGGCGAAACTATGCAGAAGCTTGTTGCTGCCGTTTCCAGATGTCTGTTTCAGTCGAGATTCGGCGGCGAACAGAGTTGGAAAGACCGCATCAACGAAGTGATGCTTGAGTCATTTTCGAACAGTCTGTCTGAAATAATGGGCGATGCTGCCTCGGGTCTTTTCAGGCCATTTGAGAATTTCGACCGGGTGAGTGAGTTGATGTTTGCCGATCGCCGTAATTTTGTTTATTCGACTTTCGTTTCGCCCGAAAAGGGCAGAAATGCAACTCTTCTGATTGGCTGGCACGGCGCCGAATCTTTTTCTGAGCGTTATCTGCTGCGGCAGATTAATCGCAACAGCCTGACCGCCGAGAGTGTACAGCCTGTGCGTCTTGCCATGGTTCCGGCCGCCGCTGACCGGCTGCCGTTTCCGCGGGCCTTCGGAAAATACCCATTTGTTGCCAGACTTGCTGAAAGGGTTAGATTGACCGCTTCTCTGCAGTATTCTGAAGAGGAAATCGCCGGCAAGAAATGGCTGGTGGTGGCTTCGCCGCTGAAGAGGATCCCTGAATACCTGATCTTCGCAATGTACCCCATGGACAATGCCGATTCACAAATGTGGCTGACCATTCTCATCATTCTGGCCTTTGCCTTTATCTCAATTACGGGCGGCATGTGGGTATTTTTTAACTTTTTTAAAGCCGATAAACCACAAACTTTGCGGTAACTCTTGACTTTCGCACGCTTCAGTATTAATATTGAAAATTCGACCAAGGTCATGTACGTTTTACGCGAGGTTTTTTTTGGGCTTTATTTCGAGCGAAATAATAGCGATGATTCGCGAGAGAACCGATATCATTCAGATAATCGGCGAGCATGTACGACTGATTCCTTCTGGTCATAACTACAAGGCTCTTTGCCCGTTCCATAAAGAAAAAACCCCGAGCTTTCATGTCGTGACCGACAAGCAGATTTATCACTGTTTCGGCTGCGGTAAGGGCGGCGATGTTTTCTCATTCCTGATGGAACTCGAGCACATGACTTTTCCTGAAGTGGTCAAATTTCTGGCAGAGCGCGAAGCGATCGAGATCCCCCGCGAAAACGACCCCGACTTCGAGAAAAAGGCCGACCTCTATAATTATCTCGACCGGGCGGCAAAGTTTTTCGAATCCTGCCTGTACGACAGTTCGGCCGGCACGGTTGCCCGAGAATATCTTAAAAAGCGCAAAATCAACAGTGAAACTGCGAAAAAATTCCGCATTGGTTTCGCTCCCAACGCCTGGGATTCAATTGTCCATCGCCTTGGCAAGACCTCTGAAGATCTTGCCAGTCTTGAAAGAGCCGGTTTGATAAAGGCTCGTGGTCAGGGCGAGGGGTTCTATGACGTTTTTCGCAATCGTCTGATGATTCCGATTCTTGACATCCATGGTCGGGTTGCCGGTTTTGGCGGCAGAGTGATGTCGCCAGAAGACGAGCCCAAATATCTTAACAGCGCCGAAAGCGAAACTTTCAACAAACGGCGTATGCTGTTCAATTTTCGAGAAGCGGTACCGGTTGCCAGGCGTCTGAACTCAGTCATCGTCGTCGAAGGTTATCTCGATGCCATAAGTCTTTTTCAGAACGGCATCAAAAATGTCGTTGCCTCCCTCGGAACCGCCATTTCAGCTGAGCAGATCCACATGCTGGCCCGCAACTGCGAAACGCTCTACTTCTGCTACGATGCCGATGCTGCCGGGCAGAGAGCGACGCTGCGCGCCATTTCCCTGCAGAAGGATGCGCCGGTTAACGCTCGCGTCGTGTCTTTCCCTGATTCGACCGATGACCCTGACAGTTTTGTTACCCGAGAAGGCGCTGAAAGCTTCAAAAATTTGCTTGAAAAAGCAACTGATATATATACTTTTCTCATTGAGACTCATACCCGTGGCCTGAAGCCTCCTCTTGAGATTCCGGTTAAGCAGAAGCTTATCCAGGAGTTTAAGGAACTGGTTCCAGCTATTCACAGTTCAATTGCGAGAAGCGAAGTGATCCGTAAAATCTCGAAACTGCTGGATATGGACCAACACGTTCTGGAGAAAGAATTTGAGGGCAGGGAGGCCCCACGCTCTGAGGAAACTCAGAAGAAAAGGACATTTATATCACCAAGACTGAATGCCGAGATTCAGAGGCAGGAGTGGGTGCTCAAACACCTGCTCGAGCACCCTGAAGAGCTCGACAGAGTCAGAGCGCTGCTTGGCCCCGGCGATTTTTCCGACCCCCGCTTACGTCAGATATTTGAAGCAATAAGCTTTCAACAGGAAGCGGCTGGTGGTTCGTTAAAGCCCGCAGAGATTTTAGCAGCACTCGATGATGCCAGTCTTATTTCGCGGCTCAGTGAGCTGATTACTACTCTCGAAGACCGTCAGCCAGAACCCTTCATGGAGTGTGTGAAGGGCCTGGTGAAAAGCCGCCTCGATGCTGAACTCAAAGAGATTCAGCAGAAGATCCGGGAGGCGGAGCGCGGCGGCGATGATTCTGTCATTGCGCGTCTGAGCATGGAACAGCTCGATGTAAGGCGAAAGATCGAAACGCTGTATTGATTCACTCCAGTAACGAGGGAAAATTATGACAACAGAGCAGGCAACACAAGCCAAAAGTAAAGTTGCTAAGAAGAATGAACCCCGGACCATAGAAGATATCCGGGCTGAACTCATAGAAATCGGGACCCGCCAGGGTTATCTCTCTTATCAGGAGATCAACCGGGTGCTGCCCGACGGCCTGCCCACCGAAGTTTTCGAAGAGGTCATCAACGAGCTGATGGACAAAAACGTCGAGCTGGTTGACGACGATGAAGTGCGTCTCGACAAGAAACTTCCGGTTGCCGAAGAAAAAAAGGAAGAAGAAGACAAGCAGCAGCAGGATTTCGACGATATCGACGATTCAGTGCGGGTGTACCTGCGTGAAATCGGCAAGATAAGACTTCTGACCATGCAGGAAGAAGTGACGCTTGCCAAGCGCATCGAACACGGTGATCTCGAAGCGCAGCGCAAGTTGATTGAAGCCAACCTCAGGCTGGTCGTTTCTGTTGCCAAAAAATATACCAAACGTGGCCTTCTGTTTCTCGATCTGATCCAGGAAGGGAATCAGGGCCTGATTCGCGCGGTTGAAAAATTCAAATACCGCAAGGGGTACAAGTTCTCCACCTACGCCATCTGGTGGATCAGACAGGCAATTACCCGTGCAATCGCCGACCAGGCCAGAACCATTCGTATTCCGGTACACATGGTCGAAACGATCAACAAACTGCGCAAGGCGTCGCGCAAACTGGTACAGAAGCTTGGCCGCGATCCGGCGGTAGAAGAACTGGCTGTTGAAGTCGGTCTGCCGGTCGAAAAAGTCAAGAATATCATGAAGACCGCCATGGATCCGATTTCACTGGAAACTCCTATCAATGGCGAAGAAGATTCACATCTTGGTGATTTCGTTGAAGATAAGTCTGCTTTACCACCGGCAGAGACTGCTTTCAACCTGATTCTCAAAGAACAGATCAACAAGGTGCTGGCGACGCTTACCGAGCGTGAATCGCGGGTCATCAAATACCGCTTTGGTCTCGAAGATGGCTGGCAGAGAACTCTCGAAGAAGTCGGTCAGAAGTTCGGCGTCACTCGCGAACGCATTCGCCAGATCGAAGCGAAGGCGCTCAGAAAGCTGCGCCACCCGAGCCGATCGAAGAAACTCAAAGAATTCTACATGGAATAAAAAAAGTGCTTGCATCCAAAAGCGCTATATGATAAGATAATTTTCGCGTCGCGGGCCTATAGCTCAGTTGGTTAGAGCCTCCGGCTCATAACCGGATTGTCGCAGGTTCAAGTCCTGCTGGGCCCAATGCTCGCGAGAATGTTTATCAGCCCCCTTCGTCTAGGGGCCCAGGACACAGCCCTTTCAAGGCTGCGACGAGGGTTCGAATCCCTCAGGGGGCGCTGATGAATGTCGACCCGGCCCGGTCGATTGTAGAAAAGTTTATGCCCCCTTCGTCTAGGGGCCCAGGACACAGCCCTTTCAAGGCTGCGACGAGGGTTCGAATCCCTCAGGGGGCGTGCAGAAACCGGCAGAGTTTATACTCTGCCGGTTTCTGCTTTAGGAATTTTTTTTAATTACCTTGCGGGTTTTGATTTTTACGTTTAAAATCTAAAAATCAGTATTTAATTCTGGAGGAAAAAGACCGCATGAAGAAAATTATGGCCGTTGCCGTTGGTTCCTTGCTTTGTACACAGGCTTTTGCCTTTGATGTATCTCCTACACAGATCAACACCGCCAAGAAAACTAACAAAAAAGTTGTTGTCAGTTCAGATTTTATCAAGAATCTTTTCGGCAGCAAGATTATGGTTGACGGCATTGAAATGATTTCTGTGACCGAAGATGGTCAGAGACTTTCAAGCGTGCGCGGCACCCTTTCGTCACCTCTGAACGGCGACCCGGTACTTGCCGCCAAAGCTTATATTGAAGAGCATGCGAAACTTTTTAATCTTCCCGAAGTCAGAGACGTGGATTATCTTCGCCTGGTTCGTGCCGACAACAGCGACCAGGTTAACCATGTGAAATTCCAGATGGTGATCGACGGTGTACCGGTTCACGAAGCCACCGTTGAAGTTCATATCAACGCTGAAGGCGTTGTAACCCTTGCTAACGGCTCACTGCCCGCTATCGATGAAATCGACAATCAGATTCTGCTCGGCAAATATCAGGCTATCGGCAAAGCCCGCGAAGCCGTAAAAGCCAACAAATTCAGAGCTATTCCAGATGCAGAACTGCGCATTATTGCCGGCAAAAACGGTAATGCCCGCATGGCTTATGTCACCAGAATCGCTGTTGAACAGCCCCTTGGTGACTGGGAAGTCATCATCGACGCCGAAAATGGTTCGGTAATGTCGATGAATAATGAAATGGCTTTCGCTGATGCTGAAACCGGTCTCGGCGCCGTATACGTCTCCAATCCTCTGCGCTGCGAAATCACCCAGGAACCCCTGAAGCACCTGACCACCAATACCATGACCGGTAAATGGGCCGCGATCGATAACGAAGATGGTCCGGAATCAGTGAACGAAGAAAAGAAACATATCTATACTCCCGATAGCACACATTTTGATGAAGTCGGTATGTATAACTATGTTACTACCGTTCATGACTTTTTCAGCGCTCTTGGTCACACCAAACTCGACAAGCCGATGACCGCTGTCGTTCACCTCGGGACCAACTATGACAATGCTTATTTCAGCCCGATGGAAGGCAAGCTTGCCTTTGGTGACGGCAGCAGATTCAACTGCCTGGCCCGCGAAGAATCAGTCGCTTATCACGAATACTCACATGCGGTTCTTAACTCGATTACCTACCTGGCATACAGCGCTGAATCAGGCGCTATCAATGAAGGTCAGGCCGACTACTTCGCCTGCTCACTCAGCAACGATTCAATGCTCGGCGAATATGTCTGCGCCAAAATGAACAAGCCATTCCTCAGAAACGTTGAAAACGACCTGCATTACCCCGAAGATATCGAAGGCGAAGTACATGCTGACGGCAAAATCTGGGGCGCCGTTCTCTGGGATATCAGAAAAGCCATCGGCGCCGCCGATGCCGACACTCTTATCTACAAAAGCCACTATTATCTCAATGGCAGCCGCCCGAAGTTCATCGATGCTTACAACGCACTCGTAACTGCTGACAAAAACGTTTTCGAAGGCAAACATCTTGCTGCTCTCGAAGAAGTTTTCGTTAAACGTGGTGTCGTTGCTGCGGCCTACAACGGTGCCGTTCTTACCGCTTCAGACCTGAGAAGCATCAAGAAATTCAACGAAGTTCACAACGAATGATCTGAATTTTCAGAATAAAAACTGGCTGTCGCAGTTTACTGCGGCAGCTTTTTTTTATTTCACTCTCTTTATGATTGCGTCGATTTAGGGTAGAATGAATAATTCAAATTCAATGGTCACACGAAAATTTGCTGGAGAAGAATATGAGTAACTGTTTTTTCTGTGGAAAAGATCTGCGCCGGGGTGGCGATTTTGTACGCAATACTGACGGCGTTCTTTTGTGTAAGAGCTGTGTTTCTACGGCCAGCGATATTTTTGTGCGCAAGGATGCCAGTCAGAAAAATGGCATGGCGCCGGCAGAGCAGCCCAATAAAGTGAATCTGCAGCAGATTGTCAGAGATTATTCTCCACGTAAAATTTATGATGCCCTGTCTGAATACGTAATCGGCCAGGAAACCGCCAAAAAGGTCATTTCGCTGGCGGTGTACAACCATTACAAAATCCTTTCAATGATCAACGACACCGATGTTGAATTCGAAAAATCGAACATTCTGCTTCTTGGCCCTACGGGCTCAGGAAAAACTCTTCTCGCGAGAACCCTGTCGAAAATTCTCAGAGTCCCTTTTGCTATCGGTGACTGTACAAGCTTTACTGAAGCCGGTTACGTCGGCGATGACGTCGAGAACGTTCTTCTCTCATTGCTGATTGACGCCAATTACGAAGTAGAAGAGGCGCAGAAGGGCATCGTTTATCTTGACGAAATCGATAAGAAGACCAAGACTTCGAACAATGTTTCGATTTCGCGCGATGTTTCGGGCGAAGGCGTACAGCAGGCATTTCTCAAGCTGGTCGAAGGTACGGTGGCAAACGTGCCACTCGCAGGCGGCCGCAAAAACCCGACTTCTCAGCAGGTGGTCAAAATGGATACCCGTCATATCCTCTTTATCTGCGGCGGCGCTTTTGTCGGTCTCGAAAAGATTGTCGAAAAGCGCGTGCGCAAGGGTTCATTCATTGGCTTTAACAATGACCCGCAGCCCAAAGACAAGGCGGATTACTCATTGTTCCATGCTGCCGAAGCTGAAGATCTTATGGAATACGGCTTCATTCCTGAATTTATTGGTCGTCTGCCCGTCAAGGTTGCATTGAACGGCCTCGGAAAAGATGACTTTCTCAGAATTCTCAGCGAGCCGAAAAATGCCATTCTCAGGCAATATGCGAAGCTCTGCGAAATGGACGGCTGTGAGCTGGCATTCGAACGCGATGGTCTCGAAAAGGTCGTCGAAATCGCCATGGAAAAGAAAACCGGCGCGCGTGGCCTGCGAGCCGTTTTTGAAAGAATTTTGCGCAACGATATGTTTATGTTGCGTGAAAACGGCCGGAAAAGAATTACCGTTAACGCTGAATATGTTGACCGACAGCTGAACATGCAGGAAGAAGAATTTCTCAGAGAACTCAGGGAAGCGGCCGGCAAAGTCGGTGACAAAGCGCACGAAAAGCAGATGGCCGAAGCAGCAGCTCAGCTCGACGCTGCCTGACTCAATTCCGCACTTCGCGGCTCGGCTCGATAACTGAAGCATAAAAAAACGGTGGTATGGTTTATTCCATACCACCGTTTTTATTCGCTATTGTCAGGCTGTCATGCTTTTGCTGACCGGTCCGGCATTGATAACTTCGGGGGTTGACTGCGATTCGTATTTTTTGAAGTTTTCATTGAAACGGTTGGCCAGGTCATATGCGGTTTTCTGGTAAGCAGCACTGCTCTGCCAGGTATTACGCGGGGTGAGAATTTCTGTCGGAACACCGGGGCATTCTGCCGGAACTTCGACATTGAAAATCGGATCTTTGATGAATTTTACATTCTTGAGATTACCATCAAGAGCGGCTTTGAGCAGGGCGCGGGTGTATTTGATCTTCATGCGGCTGCCGGTGCCGTAAGCACCGCCACTCCAGCCGGTATTGACCAGCCAGAGCTGGGTGCCATGCTTTTTCATGCATTCACCAAGCATTTTGGCGTAGGTGAACGGGTGCAGCACCATGAAAGGTGCCCCAAAGCATGCCGAGAAGGTTGCGGTGGGCTCGGTGACGCCGGCTTCGGTACCAGCGAGTTTGGCTGTGTAGCCAGAAAGAAAGTGATACATGGCCTGCTCGGGCGTTAAGCGCGCGATGGGAGGCAATACGCCGAAAGCATCAGCGGCGAGAAAGAAAACATTCTTCGGGTGCCCGCCAATACCTTCCTGAACGCAGTTGTCGATATGGCTGGTCGGATAGGTGGCGCGGGTATTTTCGGTGATTTTGTCTGAATCATAGTCGGGAATCCGTCTGTGATCGACAACGACATTCTCGAGTATCGAACCGAATCTGATCGCGTCAAAAATCTGGGGTTCTGCTTCGCGGCTGAGCTTGATGCACTTGGCGTAGCAACCACCTTCGAAGTTGAAGATGCCTTTTTCATCCCAGCCATGTTCATCGTCACCGATCAGGCGGCGTTCGGGATCAGCAGACAAAGTCGTTTTGCCGGTGCCCGAAAGCCCGAAAAACAGAGCTGTCTGACCATTCTGGCCAACGTTGGCTGAACAATGCATCGGGAAAACACCCTTTTTGGGCAGCAGATAATTCATTACCGCAAAGATGCTCTTTTTGATTTCTCCGCCGTAATGAGTCCCACCGATCAGCACGACGCGTTCAGCAAAGTTTACGAGAATGAAAACTTCAGAATTGAGGCCATAATCTTTGAAGTCTTCCATGGGAATGTTACAGACATTCATTACCGTAAAATCGGGAGTTTCTTTCAGCTCACCCGGGTTTTGGCTGTTAATGAAAAGGGTGGTGGCGAAGAGAGCGTGCCAAGACTGCTCGGCAACTACGCGCACCTGCAGCCGATGTTCCGGTGATGCTCCGGCAAATCCGTCAAAGATGAAAATATCTTTGCCGCTGATATATTCTTTGGCTTTCTTGAAAAGCCGGTTCCAGTTTTCTGGTTCGAATGGGCGATTAACACTGCCCCACCAGACGTCTTCAGTTCCTGGAGTTTTTACGATGAAGCGGTCATTTGGTGAACGGCCGTAGCGCGAGCCGTTGTTGCGGTCGATAAGCAGGGCACCATTGGCGGCCAGGCGGCCTTCTGAACGGCTTATGGCCTTTTCCACCAGTTCTGCCGCTGAGAGATTGAGAAATACGTTCTTCTGAGGTTTGATGCCAAGATAGTTTAAAGATTTCTGGGAATTCATCTTCATTCTCCTTGCCTTGATAAATGGGTAAATCTTTCAAACGAGTCTAATCCTTTATCACTAAAGGGGCAAGTAAAATCACTTCTGAATATTTTCGCCGGCTCTTTGATTCAGACAACAGGAAGGGTGTTTCAGATAAAATACTGTCTGCTTGCTGAATCACTCACAGCGGTGATAAACTTCAACCCATAAAAGTGCAGGTTGGTCAGGAAAATGCAGATCAGTCGAAAAACCGCTCTCTGGATATTTTTCAGCGTTTCTATTCTTATAGGAGCGATATTCGTCATTTCGATGCTGACATTGCAGCATGGCTTTTCGATACTCGAAGAGAGAATGGTAAGAAAAAATATTTCCCGCGCCACGGAGACTTTTGCTGAGAGGATCAGGCAGATCGAAATTCAGGTCACTGACTGGTCTGTCTGGGATGACACCTACAATTTCATGAAAGATCACAATCAGGCTTTTATAAGCTCTGCTTTCAACGATACCATGCCTGATTCTCTACGCCTCGACGCCATGCTGTTTCTGGATTCTGCCGGCGCGCCGCTTATATGCCGGATTTCAAAGGATTATCAGGAGCGCTTCAAAACTTCAGAAGATTTTTTAAAATTCCTGCAGCAGGGGCTGAGTGATGGTTATCTCCTGAACCGGACCGGCAAGAAATCAGGCCTGATGGTAGAAGGTGAAAATTTTGTATTTCTCTCTTCGCAGCCGGTTTTACACAGTGATAACAGTGGCCCGCCAGGAGGAACTATCGTATTTGCCAAGTTTCTCGATGCGAAAGAACTGAGGTTTCTTGGTGATCTGGTTAAGGCTGGCCTGATGTTGAGACGGAATGACTCACTGCAGATGTCGCATGGATTTCTTGAGGCCCATAAAGCATTAACCGGCGGTGCTGAAGATTTTGTCTTGCCCTTCGATTCTACTCAGGTTGCCGGTTATTGTCTGTTAAAAGATCTGGCAATGAAAAATGATTTAATCCTGAAAGTGCTGGTTCCGAGAGAGATTACCCGTTTCGGCGATCAGCTGCGTTATGTTTTTATTTTTTCACTGCTGGCTGTGGGCGCACTTTTTGGCTACATGGTATATATTCCGCTCGAAAAAGAAATCCGTGGTCGTGCTCTTGCCGAGAAAAAACTGCAGGAACTGAACAACCGTTTCGAGCAGGTTGTTGAATGTTCTTGCGAAATTATCTGGGAAGTCGATCAGAATGGTCTTTATACTTATATAAGTGCTTCGGTGAAGGATAGCCTTGGGTATGATCGAGAGGAACTTGTCGGCAAAAAGCATTTTTATGATCTGCATCCCGAAGAAGGGCGAGAAGATTTTAAAAAGTCTGTGCTGGAGCTTTTTGCCCAGAAAGCCATTTTCAGAAATCTTGAAAACAAGGCTGAAACGCGCGAGGGAAAGCTCGTGTGGCTGATTACCAACGGCCTGCCGGTTCTCGATGAGGCCGGTAACCTGCAGGGCTACCGGGGCAGCGATTTTGATATCACTCAGCGAAAAAAAGCCGAAGATGAGCTCGAACAGAACCGTGCGGTTCTTTCGCGCCAGAACGCTCTATTCTCGGCCTTGATCAATAATATTCCCGTCGGCGTTTTCATGGTCGAAATGCCTTCCGGTAAGCCTCTGGTCGCTAATGAAATGGCATTGCAGCTTCTTGGCAAGGGGCTGCAGGCGAGCCCGACCAACCAGGCCATGGCAGAAATTTATCGCCTCTACCGCAATGGCAAGCTCGACAGCAGTGCTGTCGAATCGATGCCGATCATGTTTGGCATTCGCAGCGAATCAACCTCGGTAGAAGACATGATGGTAGAACTTCCTGACGGCAAAAAAAGACTTCTCGAAGTTTTTGGCTCGCCGGTTCTCGATAAGGAAGGAAAAATTCTGGCGTCGCTCGCCAGTTTTATCGATATAACTGAGCGAAAACAGGCTGAGGCGATGCTGATTCAGGCCAAAGACGCGGCCGAAGCTGCCACCAGAGCTAAAAGTTACTTTCTTGCCAACATGTCGCACGAAATTAGAACGCCGATGAATGCCATACTTGGTTTTTCAGCCCTTCTTGAGCGCACCAGTCTGACCGAAAAGCAGCGCGACTATCTCAAAACTGTCCAGTCGAGCGGGAATCTGCTGCTTGAGATAATCAACAATATTCTCGATGTTTCGAAGTTCGATTCGGGGCATTTTGTTCTTGAAAATATTGAGTTCGATCTCGATCAGCTTTGTGTAGATGCATTGCAGATCTGCATGCCGCGCCTTGCCAATCGGCGGATCGAAACTTCAATCAGAATCGACCATGATGTCCCTGAGAGTCTTGTCGGCGACCCGACCCGTTTGCAGCAGGTGCTGGTAAATCTCATCGGCAACGCCGGCAAATTCACCCGTGAAGGGTCTATCGTTCTCAAAGTTTTTCGGCATGCGGCAACCGGTGAGGATGTGGTTTTACGTTTCCATGTCTGTGATACCGGAATCGGGATACCTGCCGATAAGGTAGAGGCTATTTTTCAGCCTTTTACCCAGGTCGATGAATCGACGACGCGCAAATTCGGTGGTACCGGTCTTGGACTGTCGATCTGTAAATCTATCGTTAAGGCCTGCGGTGGCGACATTTTTGTAGAATCAGAGATCGGAAAAGGTAGTGAGTTTGTTTTTACCCTTAAATTACGCAGTCGTGGCGAAAATCAGAATGATATAACTGAAGTGCCAGCGTCTGTCAGAGAGAAATTCCGGTTTTTCGTGCTGGCCGACGGGCAGACAAATGGAGAAACCATTCACCACTATCTGAAAAGTGCTGGACTTGAAATGATCGGGTTTTGTCAGGAACAACCCGTAATGATGAAGTTGCTGCAGGATGCCGCAACAACCGGTAATTTCAGCAGCGATGGTCATTCTGCCGTTCTGATAGTGGCTGGGAATGCTCTGCCGGCCGAAGAAATTGCAAAAATGCGGCAGCATTTTCCAGATGGGTGTTTCAGGGCGATTTTGCTCAGTTCTGATGCAAAAATTGATACTCTCGACTCTGCCCGGGAGTCTGGCTATAATACCCTTGTGCCTGAATTTTTTACACGTCGCCAGCTGTTTACGGCTATTACAGGCGTTTGTCTGCAGGAACCCACTCGTGGAGACGTTGACGCGTCTGGCAGGGGCGGTGAACCGGTCTATTTTTCCGGCTGCCGCATTCTGGTTGTCGAAGATGATATGGGCAGTCGCCGCCTTCTTAAAGAAATTCTCGAAAAGACCGGAGCGGCCTGTGAATTTGTTCAGAATGGCCAGGAAGCCATTGACATACTTCGCGGGCAAAGTTTTGATATCTGTCTGATGGACGTTCAGATGCCAGTCATGGATGGCCTTGCCGCCACACGGATAATTCGAAGTGAAATCTCCGGCGTTCTTCCGATCATTGCACTTTCTGCCGCTGTGATGAAAGAAGATCGGGAAAAGGGCATGGCGGCAGGAATGAATGATTATCTGAGCAAACCTCTCGATGCCCAAGCCCTGCACAGCTGCCTGAAAAAATTCTGCCCGAAAGCGGCGTAGAAGTTATTTGGTTCTCAGAGAAACCATGCCGACAAAATCTTTACCGGGCGGGTTATTGACAAAGTTCTGGCACCTTTCGATGATCAACTCCAGCGGCTTGTCACTTTCGCCGGTTTTCAGCGAATTAAATGCCGCCAGAGCCTCGGCCCAACGACGATTGACGTATTTTTCCATGGCGGCATTGTAGCGTTCGGTTCTTTCGATAAGCTCGTCAGAGGCCTCTGACCGGCAGGAGACCAGCTCATAAATTTTTGTTCCGCAGGTCTTGCCTTTTACGACAACGGTATCGATGAATCTTGTCAGCATCTGGTCTCTGACCTGATCATTCGTGGATTCGTTGATCAGGATTCCGGTGTTGTAGAACTTGTTAACCCCTTCAAGTCTGGCCGCAAGGTTGACATTGTCGCCGATCGCTGTATAACTGATGCGCTTGTCAAAACCGATATTGCCAACCAGAGCCTCGCCGGTATTTATGCCGAACCGCGTGAAGAAAGGCGGCAGGTTTTTTTTCTTCAGAATCTCATTTATCTCCATTTCCCGGCGACGGCAGGCCAGGGCGGCTCTGCAGGCCGCGATCGGATGATCGGGCAGCTGCCGGGGAGTTCCCCAGAGCGCCATGATGGCATCGCCGATATATTTGTCGACTATGCCGCCTGTGCTCATGATTTCGCTGGTCATTGCTCCAAAATACATGCCGATGGAGTCGGCGAGGTCTTCCGGGGAAATCTTCTCAGAGATAGTCGTGAAGCCTTCAATGTCAGAAAAAAGGATGGTTATCAGCCTTTTTTCTACTTCCAGACTGGCTTCTTTTTTCAATGTGATCAGGTCTGACACCAGCTCGGTCGGAACATACTTTTTAAATGATCTCAGACCCTTTTTCATATTTTCGAGAGCGTCGGTCATTGTTCTGATTTCGAGAATTACCGAGCTTGGTGCCAGTTCAGTGTCGAGATTGAAACTCTCTATCTGCCGCATATCGTTGGTTACGGCGCTGATCGGGTTTGATATCTCGCGGGAAAGAATCAGACTCAGAAGCAGAGCCACGATGCCAACAACCAGGCTGGTCAGAATGATATACATGATGTTGCTCATCTGGTGCGACTTCACTGTTTCTGCCATGACATCGATTCCAAGAAGCCCTTCGAAGGTTCCTGAGGCGGTGTAGAAAGGGGCGAACCCGGAAACGAAAGTGCCCCATTCGTCAGAAAAAAAGTTGTTTTCAACCACAATCCGGTTGCGAAATGCAAAAGCCTCTCTGATCGCCGGAGTCAGCTGAATGACGCGATGCCCGATTCTGGCTCTTTCTTTTATCTTCGGGTCGGCATCGACGATAAAAACAGCTGAATTGCCGGCATCATTCTGTCTGATTGTGTAAACGTTCTTTATGTCAGGGTTAATTCGTCTTATTCTGTCGAGCTGTTGAAAAATTCTTTTGTATTCTTCTGAATTTTCGTCACGTGAATCTCTGATTCTGGAGTGCAGATCACCATCTATCTGCTGAGCCCCGATTCCGACCGCAATGTACAGATTTTCTCTGATTGTCTGCATGATGATATTTTTGACATGCATTGAGCTCATCAATGCATTGATCATGGTGGTAAACAAAACGGTTATGAGAAGCGCAGAGAAAAGGGTTATCCGGAGAGAAAACTGCCTGTTGCTGAAAAAAGTCATGCTTTTCCTCAAAAAAGTTCACTATCTGGCGAAAACGATTTAGATTATCATAATAATGACGTAATCAAAGATTATTTTAAATTCTTACCGTCAAAAAATCGTTGAAACACCTGATGCCAGGCAAAAAGCAGATTGGAGAGGGCAATGGACGGGTTGAAAAGTGAAGAGGCTATTCGCAAAAATGGTATGAAAGTCGCAGAGAATCCTAATGAGGGTCACCGCCAGCGTCTGTACCAAAGATTTGACAATACCGGTCTCGACGGTTTTGCCGATCATGAAATCATTGAAATGCTGCTCTTTTACGTGTACAGGCAGAGAGATACCAAGGGGCTCGCAAAAAGCCTGTTAAAAGAATTCGGCACTCTTGAAAAAGTTTTCGGCGCCACCAGTGAACAGATCTGCAGAATACCCGGAATCGGAATTGCCTCTGCCAGAATTCTTGCCGTCATGCGCGAGGTCAGCATTCTTCTCAGCCGCCGTCGCGCGCTTTCAGCCGATGTCTGTATTTCAAACGGCTCTGACCTGATAAGATACCTCGGTACCGCCATGGAAAATCTGCCCGAAGAGCAGCTGCGGGTTATTTTTGTGAACAACGCCAACCGCATCATCAAGGATGAAGTGCTTTCGCGTGGCGTCGAAGATCAGACCGCCGTTTTCCCGAGGCAGATCATGAAGCGGGCCATGGCCCTGCACGCGACCGGTATTGTCGTGGTTCACAATCACCCGACCGGGCAACTGCGACCATCAAATGCCGATCTGGTGATTACCAGGTCGCTGGTTGCAGCGGCTGATGCCCTTGCCATCAGAATGCTCGATCACGTTATCGTTGGCAGCGAAGAAAAGGGCTATTTCAGTTTTCGCGAGAATGGTCTGCTGTGAGCGCAGACTTCTCAGCCTGCCACTACTTCTCGTTTTTGTGAATGAAGCCGTTGGGCTTATTGCCCGTCGAAAGCAGGTCACGTATCTTGCCGTACAATACTTCAAGGGCAACGAGATTGGTAGCGCCCTGCGGAATAATCAGATCGGCAAGATAGCGTGAGGGCTGTACAAGATTGATGGCCGCATCTCTTACCGTGCTTTCATACTGAGTGATGATACTCTGTACCGTTCGACCGCGATCGATGTGGTCGCGCTTGATGCGTCTGATGATGGCTTTATCGAGGGGAACATCAATGTAGATTCGCAGGTCCAGGAGAGGCATTATTTCTGGAATGTTGAAAAGCAGCAGTCCTTCGACGATCAGAATCGGGTGTGGCTCGATCGTTACAGTTTCAGTGCGGCGGTCAGAGTTTTTGAAGTCGTATATTGGTCGCTCGATCGCTCTGCCATTGCGCAGATCATTGATGTGCTGAATCATCAGACCTGTTTCAAGGGCGTCGGGATGGTCGTAGTTTTTAATTTTCGGCTTGTCTTTTTTGGCATAATAATACATATCGTGTTCGAGAACCGCGATTTTACCGGGAAATCTATCGACTACCGCTCTTGAAACACTGCTTTTGCCTGAACCGGACAACCCACAAATTCCGATGATGTACATCTTTTTCAACTCCTTGATAATTTCCAATTCATATCAAAAAAAAAGATCCGGGTAATTCCCGGACCTGAAAAATAAGGAGGCAAACAAATCCATAAACCCTGTCGACGCAAAATGATGCTTTGTTTAGCCTTTCGCCGCCGACGACAACAGACGTCGGCAAACAATGACGGATATTCAGAGACTTTGACAAGACTGGTTGTGCAGCAAAAAACTGCATATTTTTAAAAATATTTTTCAGTGAAAAAGAGAAGGGGAAACAACCCTTTGTTTGTTGAGGTTGTTTCCCCTGGCTTTTCATTGGTTCTTACTTAACCAGGCTTTTCAGTGTTTCTGCAATGCGGCCCGAAGACAGCCCGAATGATTCGAGAAGCTCTTCGGGTGTGCCGGATCTTGGTACACTCGTTACTGCCACATGCTTGAACGAGGTGATCTGACCGGTCAGGTTCAGGGCGACTGCAGCCCCGACGCCGCCTTCCGGGGCGTGTTCTTCAAACACGGCGACTTTTCCGCCGGAAGCCTTGACCAGCTTACCAAGCTCATCTTTGGGGAACGGCTTGATGCAGTAGAGATCGACGACCTGGATTTTTTCAGCGCCAGGAACATTTTTCAGCGCCTTCAGAATTTCATGCACGATAACCCCTGAAGAGACAACGGTCAGGGCAGGGGAATCTGATTTTTTGATGACCTTCAGACCACCGATCGGGAAGGTTTCATTGGCATCGTAGAGAACTTCTGAATTCGGGCGTGAAAGTCTGACATAACCAGGGCCATCATGCCTGGCAAGATTTACGATGCAGTTGTAGGCCGAAACCGCATCAGAAGGATAGAAAACGGCGCCGTTCGGCAGAGTGGCAAAGGTGGCAAGGTCTTCGAGAGCCATCTGTGAAGGACCATCTTCGCCAATCGAGATGCCGGCATGGGTACCGATGAATTTTACTTTAAGACCAGAGAGAGCCGCCATTCTGATCTGGTCAAAGGCGCGGGCAAGGAAAGCGCCGAAGGTGGTCGCGAACGGGATCAGGCCGCGTGCAGCCAGACCGGCTGCTACCCCTGCCATATTCTGTTCGGCGATAAAACATTCGACAAAGCGTTCGGGGTATTTTTCACCAAACTTCTGTGAATAAGTTGAGTTCTGGGTGTCGCCGTCGATAGCCCAGATTCTTTCATCGGCTTTGCCAAGATTGACGAGAGCCGGGCCAACCGCCTGGCGGGTGGCTGCTTTTTCGCCTTTTTTGTAGGGTGCTGGTTCGACATTGGCTTTGAGCGGGCCGGTAACGATGGTGCCCTTGATTTCGGCGGGCTTGGCAATAGCCGGCGCCGGCGGGGTTTTCATCAGGTCTTTGCTGACGTCTTCAAGAGCCTGCTCAAGGCCCTGGCCGGCAACGATCGGTTTACCGTGCCAGTTGTCCTTGTCGGCGATCTGAGACAGCCCGCCGCCCTTAAGAGTGCGTGCAATAACGCAGACCGGCTTGCCGGTAACGTGAACGGCCTGCTCGAGGGCTTTAAGAACCTGCTCGATGTCATGGCCGTCTTCGACCACAATTGCTTCCCAGCCGAATGCTTCAACTTTGCGGGCGTAGGTGCGCATGTCGTGGCCGTGCATGGTTTCGCGGCTCTGACCAAGGCGGTTTACATCGATGATGCCGATGAGATTGTCGGTTTTGAGATTGTCGGCCAGAGCGAATGCTTCCCAGACTGAACCTTCTGCCACTTCGCCGTCACCCATGAGAACGAAGGTGCGGGCGCCGTTTTTTACGACATTTTTCTGTTGAATGGCAATGCCGAGGCCGACTGCAAGGCCCTGGCCAAGTGAACCGGTTGCGACATCGACGAATGGCAGGCTTGGCATCGGGTGTCCTTCAATACGCGAGCCCATTTTTCTCAGGGTAAAAAGTTCTTTTTCTTCAAGAAAACCGGCTTCGCACCAGGCGGCATAAAGGGCCGGAGCGGCATGTCCCTTTGACATGACGAGGCGGTCGTTAGCATGTGAGGCGGGGTTTTTCGGATCATAGCGCATGACTCTGAAAAAGAGTGCAGCAAGTATTTCAGCTGCTGAACAGCAGGAGGTGGGGTGCCCTGAACCGGCTTCGGCTGTGGTTTTTAGAGACAGCCAGCGGATTCTGGCGGCGCGGTGTTTGAGTTCTTTTATCATAGATGCATCGTAGGACATTTAACCCTCCGGAATTTTAGTCGTGCAAAAACTTCCTAATAGGTTTAAACAAAAGTGGAGGGATAGTCAACTACTTTACTAATTGAGGGCTGGTTGCCCCGGTATTCCGTTTCACTGAAATTTTCGGGGCGGGAACATTTACCCCTTTGGGGCCGTTGCCGTTTGTATCAGGCAAAACTGCGGAACCTGAAGATGGATTTTCTACGATGAACAGCGCCTCTCTGATATCGGCCGGGCAGATGAAAAGCTCGGGAACTCTCGGAATGATTGTGTAGACGACCAGTGCAGAAGTCCATAGCAGAAGCGACTTTGCATCGCCTTCCGGGTTATAGCTCAGCGATGTCAGAAGTTGAATGAGCGAATTGACCCATAAAGATGGAATAAGCATTCGAATCGCTATCGCAAAGAAAATGCGTGGCATGATCGTGTGAATTGGCTGATTTTCAGGGTGAAGAACCGGGGTCATCGAATCGATGGTTCTTAAGGGAAAGGCATAATAAATGCGGCTCCAGAAAGCAAATTCGCGAAATCTGTCTGTAAGACCTGTGAGTTTGAATTCCAGCTCACTGCCTGCTGGGCGAAAGCGTCGGAATGCCAGCAGAATTGAAATAAATGAAGCTCCGGTCTGACCAGCCAGAGTCAGTATGTACGCCGCCAGAAATCCCTTGGTAATCAGCAGAGGGGTGAAAACGATGATCGAGGGTACCCCGGCCATAATCAGAAGCAGAGCCAGCGTTAGAAGCCCGAGGCTGTGTGTCCATGGCAGTAATTCGCATGCAACGGCAAGTTCTGTTAAGGTGTTTTTCAGACCACTGCGGGTCAGCAGTGCTTCCTGACTTCCGGCAATCATGACCAGCAGATAGACTGCGATGGCTGTTCCGGCAAGGAAACTGAGATATCTGACCAGAATTTGACGATTATATTTCCACATAAGGCATGCAATATATTTAGAGTTTAGTGAAAAGCAAGAATGAAATGCTGAAAGTTGAAATTTTTGCCTGTTGTTTATCGTCTGCTTTTATGTTAGTGTTGGTATGTAATAATTCTTTCGCAGAGTAGTCAGGTCTGCAGAGAGAGCTCAAGTCTCCGAGGAGCTTTAAAAACAATTATGTCAGAAGAATTTTCTCTTTCGCATCAGGTTGATGGCCCGGTGCTGATAATCAGGACCAAGGGCTATCTAAATGACCTTGGGGCTGAACAGGTTGATGAAATCTGCTCAGAGCACCTTGAAAAATCTGTAAACAAAATTGTCATCAATCTCGAACAGTCACCTTTGATCAACAGTATCGGTATCTCAATTTTGATCGGGGTAATTGAGGCAATCGAAGAATCTGGTGGTGCTCTGGCATTTACCAATCTTACTCCGACCAACCGCAAGACCTTCGAAATGATGGGCCTTCTGCAGTTTGCAGAACCTTTTGACAAAGAGGAAGAGGCTGTCGCGAAATATAAAGGTTGATTTTAATGTCTGAATCAGAACAGACGTCTTCAGTTGAACAGAAAATGCAGCAGCAGGTGCTGCGCTATGAGTATGTTCTTGAAGCTCTGAGCGACATCGGAGACGAGCTGTGCCGTGTTTCAAGTTTTGATGCACAGCTCAAGTCGCTTTTACATCTGTTGCTGGGTACCCTCGGTGTTCGCAAGGGCGGCATTTTTCTTTTCGACAACTACAACAAGCGGGTGTCGTTGCGCTGCTCCTGGAAACTGGTTCACAAAAATTTTGAATATGACCTGCCGCACGATGAAATAGCCGGTCTCGAAGCAGACTCGGCCGACATCACTTATCGCACTGCCGATTATAACCACCTGCGCGGCATTCTTGAAGCCTTCGCCGAAGATAACCTTGACTGCATTTCGATTCTCAAGGTCAGAGAAAAACTTATCGGCTTTCTGGTGGTTGGCCATAAACTCAAAGAAGTTCCGCTCACCGAAAAAGAAGTCAGCTTTCTCAAGACTCTTTCACGCAACATCTCGGTTGCGATTAATAATTTTCTGCTGCTTTCAGAACTGCGCGAAGCCAATGTAAGGCTCGATGAAAAGATCCAGGAAGTAAGCATTCTCTATCAGGCATCGCAGATGATTTCATCTGAACTGCAGTTACAGGCACTGCTCGATATGGCGATGAGTGCAATCTCTGAGATCACTGATATCGAGAGGGGTACCACCTGGCTTTATGAAGAAGAACATCGTCAGTTCAACCTGATGAGCCACCTCGGCGATGCCAGTAAGCTGCCCGAAAATCTTTCGCTCGAAGACTCCGAAATTCTTCAGATCGTCGCTGAGCGCAAAGATACCTTTGAATACGAAAAAGGCAAGAGTCAGCCGGCCGAGCTGAAGAGACTCGATGAGAAGGTTTTTGGCGAAGCATTTGTAGTTGTGCCGATTCTCAACCAGGGCGAATTTCTCGGCCTTCTGCATCTCTGCGCCACCGCCGGCGCAAATGGCTTTACTTCTCGTGACATCAGACTGATCAAGGTTTTTGCGGTTCAGCTCGGTGCTGCAGTCAAGAATGCTCAGCTTTATGAGCAGGCCATCACCGATGGTATGACCAAGCTTTATCTGCATCGTTATTTTAAACAGCGATTGCTCGACGAAATCAAGCGGGCTGCACGTTTTAAACGCAACCTCGCTCTGATCATGGTCGACATCGATCATTTCAAGAGACTTAACGATACTTACGGTCATCAGACGGGTGACGAGGTTCTTAAACACGTTGCCTCGATCCTGCGACGTGCCGTGCGGACCCACGATCTGCCGGTTCGCTATGGTGGTGAAGAATTTGCTCTCGTTCTGCCGGAAACCGATATGACCGGTGCCGTTGCAGTTGCCGAACGTATTAGAAGATCGATCGAAACAGATTTTCTCGAAGTAAACGGTGTCGTTATTAAAATCACCGCCAGTTTCGGTGTTTCGGTCTTTTCTGACTGCGCTGACGACATGGATTCACTGATCAAGGCTGCTGACGTCGCTCTCTACTGGTCAAAGGAACATGGTCGCAATCAGGTCACTGCCGCTCCGGCCAAGGTAACCCGCGAAGTCGAATAACCGCGAAGCTGCAACCAGTCGTTCGCAAGGGTGTAAGGTGCTGCGTTTGTGGCTGCGGTTGAAAAAAATCCGCTATCTCAGGTGAGGCTGCATTTGCGCAACAGCATGATCTTGCCACGCCCTGGCGTAATTTCGTTCTTGATGGTTTCCCAGCCCTTGTCGACCATCTCGGCAACTTCGTCTTCATGAAATGGCCTGACCAGCATGCCCTTGCGGGTGCCCTTGACATAAACTATCGAGCCATCGTCAGTCGAAACGGCGTTGTTGTCACCCGACATTTCCGAAAAGCTGTCCATGGTCAGAAGCATTACCCCTTCTGGTTTCAGAACGCGAAAGGCTTCTTCTGCAGCCTGAAAAAAGCTTTTGCGGTCAAGGTGATCGAAAAGATGGTGCGCGAGAATGCCATCTACGCTTTCTGAAGCCAGTGGCAGCGATCTGGCGTCGCCGGTAAGCACCAGGCCCTTCAGCTCTTCTTCAAAAAAGTTGTTTTTCATGACCCGGGCAGCCTTGAATGAAAGATCGAGCCCGATGATATTGTAGCCAACCTGACTTAAATAAAGGCTGTTGCGGCCTTCGCCGCAGCCGAGGTCAAGAACTACGCCGTGGCGCGGAACGTGGCTGAACAGATGCTGAACCAGCTTGGCAGAAGGGGCGATCATGCCGTGGTATTTGAGAAAGCGGTTCCAGGTTTTATCCCAGTAGGTGCGGGCCTGTGATTCAATCTGACTGTTCATGCTTTGCTCCCGTCATATTCGATGGTCACGGCAGTTATGTCGTCGTGCTGCGTGGCCAGATAAGCAAATTCTTCTACGGCATCGAGAAGGTCCTGGGCTGGGTTTTTGCCCCTGATTCTGGCAAGAAATCTCTTCAAGCCAAAGTCACCGAATTCTTCGTCATCACTGTTGCGGGCTTCGGTGACTCCGTCGGTGTACAGCAGCAACAGATCGCCGGTAACCAGCTGAAAGTTTTTCGAACCATATTCATAGTCTTCAAGAATGCCGAGCGGCAGACCCTTTTCTGACTTTTCGCGCAAAATGTGATTGTGACCATAACCATTTGAGACAAACGCAGGATTATGACCGGCGCTTGCCATTTCAACATTGCCCGTCTCTGCATCAATTATAACGTACATTGCAGTGATAAAGCGATCGTTGGTAATATTTTTCGCGATAATACGGTTGGCGCGTGTCAAAACTTCACCAGCCCCCATTTTATCGAGTTCCATGGTCGACAGAGTTGTTTTGAATACCGTCATGATAATCGCGGCCGGAACATTTTTGCCGGAAGCATCGGCAATTACCACGCCAATGCGCTTCGGGCCAAGAACAAAAAAGTCGAAGTAGTCGCCACCAACTTCAGCTGCCGATTTATTGATTTTATTGATCCGCAGGCCAGGTATCTGCGGAACGCTCTTGGGCAACAGGTTATCCTGAATTTCTTTGGCCATGGTCAGCTGATCGTCAATGATCTTTTTCTTGTCATGGTCCTTTAACAGGGCGTCGGTTTCAATTATCGACGCAATCTGACCGGCAATAATTTGAACAAAAAAGATTTCCTGCCACGACAATCTGGTATTCTCGTCAATACTGTAGACAAACAGAATTCCGCGCGGAGCCTGCAGTTCACTGTCATTGTCGCCGGGCACGTTGAGTGGTTCAAGCAGAAGACTGCCGGCCAGACCTTTTTCGTATTCGCGGTCCGTCAGAACCGGGTTGTTTTTGATCGGGGGCGAAGAATAAACTTCTCTGAAGAAGCTGTCGGCTTCTACGCCGGCTTTGATACCGCAGGCGAATTCAAAATACCAGCCGGTCAAGCCCTTTTCAAAGGGGATTTTCTCTTCAAGTGTATGCCCCCCAAGGTTCAGGTTAACTCCGGCAGAAAGGCAGTAAGGTTCAAATTCAGGGCTTTTGATGAAACGTTCACTGAATTCATGTTCACCAAGTCTGACAAAGAATTTTTCACCGGTTTCGGGATTGGTTTGAATGACCATGACTTTGATCAGATCGAATTTTTCGTTCTGTTCTATGAGTTCTTTTAAAATAAGGTTAACCGCTTTTTCAAGTCTTTCGTTTGGTCGATCCGGGCGGGTTTCTGTTTCATGCAACTCACGGAAATACTTGGTAAGGCCATGAATCGAAGATAGATAGTTGCGGTTTACTTCGCCCTGCAGATTCAGGCGTTCGCACATCAGAGCGAAAGCTTTTCCCAGCGAATCTATTTCTTCAATTTCTGAGGTTTCGGCCTTGAAATCACTGCCAAGTCTGAAGCTTGCAACTTTTTCACTCAGCAGCTTGAGCGGCCCGCCAAGTGCAGTCGGAAAGAAAAAGGCCAGATAGGCACTTATGGCGCCGATCAGAAGCAGAAAAGCCTGAGTAAAATTTGAATTGCGGTTGGCTCTGGCGATAAGATCTTCTGAGATTGAATTGATCTGGTTCCAGAACTGGTCTGCTTCAACTTTCGCAGCACTTACACCCTGTTGTTTGATAGATGTGATTTCCTTCTGCATTTTCAAAAGCTGGTCTTCAGTTTCAAGAAGTTCGCTTTCAGGTGCCTCGAGAAGGTTGCGCAACCGGTTGAAGGAGTCGAAGAAGCCTTTGATTTTTGCTTCGACCTGAGTCAGTACTCTTTTGTGCAGGGGCACATTGCTTTCCTGTATCGAGCGGCCCAGTAGATAGAGAATCGCTCTGAATCTGCTTTCGACACGGCCGGCCGATGATTTTTCAGATTTATCACCCTGTTCTTTTCCCTTTTTTAGGCTGAGATACAATGCCACTTCTGTTTCTGCCAGAATGAGATCTTTCTCGACCCGCGAAATTTTTTCCATCAGCGATGAGGTGTTGCCAAGCGATGCCTGAAAATCCGGGTTTTTCAGGGTGCTGTTGAGGTCGATAATCATGCTTTTGAAGCGGTCAAGCAGACCGGTTACATCGGAACGCAGACCCTCAGCCGCTTTCGATCGGCGGTCAGCGTTTTTCCGCAACATCCGGTTGCGACTTTTCAAAAGCAGGTCAAAAGCGGTGAAATGCTTTTCGAAACCCTTGAACATCAGTCTGATGCTCTTCAATACTTCGAGACGTGCCGGATTGTCGACCAGTTTTTCGAGGCGGTCGATAACCAGTTCAAGCTGATGCAGTTTCTCGCTGTTATCCGCTTCTGCCACTTCAGGGCTTGTTTTAAGGCTTTCGGTAACAGTTTCACCGAGCTGAGTCCACTTTGCCGCGAGCTCCTCATAGGCTCTGGCAATTTTTATGTTAACCGGCAGCGAGACGTTGACGGTATCTTCGATGTCGCTGAATGAGAGCCAGTTGATCGCAAACAGAACCACAAACAGCAGCAGAATGACGAGAAAAACTTTGGCGAGGCGCCGCTGCAGACTCTGCTTGGTTCCGGCTTCCGAATCAGACATTGAAGCGGAAATTGATAATGTCTCCATCTTCGACAATGTATTCTTTTCCTTCAAGGCGTGCCAGGCCGGCAGCCTTAACTGCTGCCATCGTGCCCTTGGCTACGAAATCTTTGTAGGCAACGACTTCAGCTCTGATAAAGCCACGTTCGATGTCTGAGTGAATCTTGCCGGCTGATTTCTGGGCATTGGTGCCGCGCTGCAGCGGCCAGGCACGGACTTCGTCTTCGCCGACCGTGAGAAAGCTTATGTAATTGAGCAGGCGATAGGCTTCTGAAATGAGGCGGTTGCGGCCTGATTCTTTTATGCCGTATTCTTCAAGAAAAATGGCTTCTTCTTCGGGCGAAAGAGCCGAGATTTCCATTTCTGTGGCAGCCGAGATAAGCATCGGTGACCATTTTCGCTGCTGACATGCCTGTTTGAAAGCGGCAACTACCGGGTCTGACTCATTTTTGAACTGCTCGTCCGAACAGTTGCCGACCAGCAGCAGCGGTTTCTGGGTCAGGAACCGGTAGCAGCGCAGACTGTGTTCCTGCTCATCGGTCAGCTCAATTTCAGAGATAAAACGGTTCTCTTCGAGAACTTTCTTCAGGTTTTCCATGAGTTCAAGCTCTCTTACCAGTTCGGGCTTTTTGCCGGCCTTCATTTCTTTGTTGAGGCGCTCGATTTTATTGGTAACCATTTCGAGGTCACTGAAAATGAATTCGAGGCAGAGTTCTTCAAGGTCAGCGGCCGGGTCGATGCGGTTGTGAATATGGGGGATCTCTTCGCTGGCAAAGAGCCTGACAACCAGCATGACGGCGTCACAGATTCTTATATTTGCCAGAGTTTTGCTGGCCGACTTGCTTTCGGCGCTGCTGATACCGGGGATGTCTGTGAATTCAACGGTTGCGTAGGTGGTTTTTTTCGGTTTGAAAATGGTGACAAGGTGGTCGATGCGCGCATCCGGAACCTTGATGATGCCGTTATTGATTTCGTCTGTCTGTGCCAGATAATCGCGGGTCTGAGCTTTGGCTCTGGTGGCCATGTTAAAAATGCTTGTCTTGCCAGACATCGGCAAGCCGGCTAATCCGATTTTCATCTGCTGCTCCTGAATGCTATAAATTTCAGGCTGTATGATAGCATAGACCGGCTTCGAACGCTAATAAAAAGGGCGCATCACCGGTTTGGTAATGCGCCCTTTGAGAGGTCGGTATCAGATCATCATGCCCGCGATATTAGCAGTCAGGAAAGAGGCGAAGGTGCCGGCAATGAGAGCTCTGACGCCAAGCTTGGCGAGATCGCCGCGTCTTGACGGAGCAATGCCCCCGATGCCGCCAAGCTGAATACCGATTGAGCCCAGATTGGCAAAACCGCACAGAGCATAGCTGAGAATGACTCGGGTGCGCATTGCCAGTTCAACCGGCTTGCCATCGACGAGAACGTTCCCATTGAGGTAACTGGCAAGATCAGCATAGGCAACAAATTCATTGAGAACCGTTTTTTTGCCGAGCAGGGCGCCGGCAATCGAAATGTCCTGAACCGGAACACCGAGCAGCCAGGCAAACGGTGAGGCGATCAAGCCAAACATTGAATCGAGAGTGTTATATTTTGTCAGCCCCACGAGGTTGGCAAACATGCTCCAGAGGTGGTCGCCCATGGCAATCAGAGCAATAAAGCCGATAAGCATGGCCGCGACGTTGAGCGCCAGGCTCATGCCTTCCGAGCAGCCTCTGGCTGTGGCGTCAATCACGTTCTGGTCGATCTTTTCAATGCGAAGTTCAAGATTGCCACTGGTGACCGGAACTTCGGTTTCTGGAACCAGCATCTTGGCAAATACCATTGCTGCGGGCGCTGACATGACTGAAGCCGCTACCAGGTGCCCGGCGATACCGGGAATAGTGTCTTTCAGCATGCTGACATAGCCAGCCATAACGCCGCCGGCGATGGTGGCCATGCCACCGGTCATGACACAGCAGAGCTCTGAATAGGTCATTTTTTCAACATAGGGTTTGATAACCAGAGGAGCTTCGGTCTGACCGACAAAAATATTGGCGGCGGCGCTGAGAGACTCGGCTCCAGAAGTGTGCATCGTCTTCTGCATGACCATGGCAACGTAATAAACCAGGCGCTGCATGATGCCCAGATGATACATGATGGCCATGAAGGCAGAAAAGAAAACGATTGTCGGCAGAACATTGAAACCAAAAAATGCGCCTGTGCCTGCGGTCAGCTGCAGACTGTTGAGCTGTGCCGCAACTTCGGGAGCGGCTGAAGGGTTTGAGACGGCTACCGGCACCACAAATTTAACCAGATTGCCGAAAACGAAGCTGGCACCCTTTTCGGTGAAGCTCAGCATTTTTACAACCGCGTCGTTGAGATAGCCGAAAACGGCCTTGCCTGAATCGGTTTTCAGAATCAAAAATGCAAAAATCAGCTGCAGCAGTATGCCCCAGATAACCAGTTTCCAGTCGATTTTTTTGCGGTCTGTCGATAACCCGTAGCAGATACCCAGCTGAACAAAGATTCCGAGGAGGCTTGCACCGTATTCTGAAGCGTGTTCCATTCCCTGTGCTCCTATTGTTTATTGAATGAAGGGCATGATATCACAACAGGCCACAAAAAGCACCGATAAACATCGATATACATCAGCAGACAAAGAAAAACACCGGCATTTCAGTTGAGAAATGCCGGTGTTTGATCATGACATCAATCAGAGATCGATGTTATTTTCTTCGCCATCATCAGGGCTGATTTCGATAATGCGGTCGGCAAACTTGACCACGACTCTTTCACCGGCTGAGAAGAACCGGGCCAGCACCGGGTATTTCTGGCATAATTTGAAATATGCGTCAGACCAGGCTTTGACCACCAGTTTATTTTTCTCACCCTTGACTTCACTGTCGACCCATTTGTTGTCGATCAGATAGAAGGTTTTGGCGTCGATTTCCTTCTGAACCGGTGTCTGCAGCACCTGGCGAGTTGCGCCGGAACTGCCTCTCGGTGCCGGGGCGCTGAAACTCTGCGGGGCCGCCGCTGATTTGAGCGAATTCATTTCTCTTGAAGCACCGACTGCGTCAGCGCCGTCAGAGAGATTCTGGAGGCGATCTACAGAAAACTTGGCCCGGCTTTCTTCAAATGAGGCCGAGGGCATCGATTCTGGAACCAGTGTCTGGCGCAGATTCGGGCCAAGACTGTCGTTGTCTTCTAACACCAGATACGAAGTGTAGGGCGTGAGAATGCCGTAACGCTTGGCGAGTGTGATGATCTCGTTCTTTAATTCATCATCGGCACCATTTTTGCGAATCTGTTCGAGCAGGAACCCGATTTTGCGGGTCGCCCAGATTTTGGCCACAAAGGCATTTTCGCTGGAATTGGCCGGGAATTCAGTTTCGAAATCCATTTTTACCGGCTGCCCTTTAACACTGCCGGTAAGAGTTATCAGCGCCGGGCCAGGCTTGCTGTAGCGGCCGAGAACGAGAATATTGCTGTCTTTGAATACATCGCCGGTTTTGCGCGGGTATATCTGCGAAACTTCGACGTTGCTGAACTGCAGCCCGACGTCGGTCAATACCGGATGGGTCAGCTTTGAAAAAAGTGAAGAAATCTTGATTTCGAGGTCTTCATCTTCAGAAACATAGTCTGAAACACCGCCGTTCTGGTCGGCGAGATTGTCGATCAATTCTGCGTTAAGCTGGTCGCCGACGCCGAATGAGAAGATTCTTATTCCCTTTGTGTTTTTGTTGCCGACAATTTTCAGAATTTCGTCGGGGTCGGTCTGGCCGGCTGTCGGTTTGCCGTCAGTCACGAAAACGATAAAGCGCGGATTGTTGGATTCGCTTTTGTTTAAGGCATTGATCGCCAGCTCAAGCGCCTCAGATATATTTGTGCCGCCCATTGCATCGAGATTGCGAATGTGGTTGAGAGCTCCCTCGCGGACCTCGGGCGTCATCTTGGTCATGGCCGGTTTGTATGCTTCGGCTTCGGTAGAAAAATTGCACAGGAGAAAGCTGCTCGATTCATTGAGTGAATTGATGCAGAATTCAAGGGCTTTTCTGGCCTGAGAAATTTTTGCTCCGGCCATGCTGCCGGAGGTGTCTACTACCAGCGCCACGTCGATACTGGGAGTCTTTTCGTCGAGATCTTTGAGTGCCGGAGCCAGCATCAGCATGAAAGTGCCGTCTTCTGTCGGGTCAGGCCGGTGACACAGCGAAGTAACCGCAACGTCCTTGCGGGCTACCGAATAATAAAGCACGAAATCCTTGTCAGGGCGAACCTTGTCGGCTTCATAACCGATCACCGCTTCTTTGTCGCTTTTGCGGTTTACTGAAATTTTATGGGTCGGCGAATAAATCGAGGCGATCGGCAGGTCAGATTTGATGTGAGCCTCGATGGCCACGTCTTTCATGTCTTCCTGGCTGTATTTCTCGATGTTCAACGGGTATACGTAGCGCACCAGGCCACCTTCCATTTTCAACGCTTCCTGGTAAGAAAGTTTGACATCTTTGTTGCTCAGCGGATTGATCGGGTAAATACGGGTTTTGAAGATACCCTGACCCATAAATTCAAGAAGACCAGGGTCGCGCATCTGCCTGACGATGTCTTCATAAATCTTGCGGGCTTTTTCTGCCTCAAGCAGCTCACCCTTGGTCATTTTTCCTTCGATATCCATCGCGAAGTCGCTTATTGAAGCCCCAATCGGCAGCGGGAAAATGTAAAGCCCCTCGATTACTCTGTTCTCATGATTGTAAAACTTCTGGTCAACCTGAGTTGCCGCAGCCAGATTATTTATCTCGATCTTCACATGATGCTTGGTAACCGAGAGTGGCACGGTAAAATTGTCGACCGGCCTGGGGGGCGGCCGAAAGATAATCTGTGGGTTCGGTTCGATCGGGTCATACGGAAACACCATACCGTCGGCAAAAAGCACCGACCCTGACAGACAGAAACAGACAAAAATAAACAACGCCAGACAATTGAACTTTTTCATGCTTCCTCCCGTTTCATGGTTCATGAAACAACTAACGAAATAACATAATTCCGGATTTAAAAAAAGATAAACCGCATCGGATTACATTTAACTTGCGACTGTTAATGCCAGAAGTTAGAATTCATTAGAGATGAAATAAAGGGTTGGGTTAAATGGGTGCATCGATTCTACAACTTGAACAGGTTCGCAAGGCTATTCAGGAGATTTACCAACTCCCTGAAAGAACTGAGCCTTATCTTGAGCTGCAAAGAGCAATTCAGGCCTGGGAAAAAGCTGGCGGCGGCGAAGAGGACGACGAAAGCCGGCGTATTTTCGATGGTCTGCAGAGCCTGCATAATTTTCTCAACAATAAAGGACTTTCCGAAGCCTCTTTAATTTTCTATCTGCAGATAACAGTTTTTCCTGAACTTTATTTTCCAAGACTGCCAAAGATTCGTTTGCAACATAGGCTAGACCTTGAACTGTTCGCTGACATCCGGCAGACGCTGGCCGGCAAAACCACTGCTGAAAAAACCCGGCAGGCATTGTCGGCGTTTGAAGAAAGCTTTCGCCGCGCTAATCTTAACCTGCCGCTTCTCGCTTCAGAAGTTTCTTCGGGCGAATTTCACCGTGACGGCAAAGGCCGTGCCGGCGAATTCTTTCGCAGTTTTGCTGAAATTGCGACGCTGCTGCAGGATACCCCTGCGCGCGATACCCCATGGGAGCTGATGAACCAGCTGGCAACGAAAATCAATAATCTGGTCAGCGGCTTTAACCAGTCGTATCTTTTTCTCAAAGCCCTTGAAACGATCAAGACTGCCAGGCCAGCCGGCTGGGTGCGCGACGAGATCGTCAGAAATCAGGAATTTTTTCAGAGAAATTTTTGCTGGAAAAACATCGATGATGCGGTAATCGCCGGGGATCACCGGCTTCAGATTCATTGGGTCGACCGTGCTCTGCTTTGCGTAAGCGATGAATTTGAAAGAAAATACCTTTTTGATCTGAGAAATCGCGCTGCCAGGAAAACCGGCAGGCCTGTACAGCCTTATATATTGGCTGGCCTGCTGCTTGCTTTTATTTTTTTTATAATAGTTCTGATAAAATCTGAGCCAGAAACCAGAAGAAGCCTGAATCTGGATTTTGCTAGAAAAGATCTGATGAAGGCCCTTGGCAGGGGTATCAAAGATGAAAAGCCTGAAAGCCAGGTTGCAGATTCCGGTAATGTCGTTTCTGTAAGACGCGTTTTCAGTCGATCCGGTCTTGAGGAGCATTACCCGCCACTCAAGCCGCATAGCCGCAAGCTTACTTTACCAGAAGTCAGACATGCTGTTTTTCAAAGACACCGCCTTGACTTTCTCCAGAAACAGAATCTCGACAAGCTTGAGCGGGAACGTCTTGAACAGCTGGAAAGAGAGTGGAAGGCAAGATGTGACTTTTATGACTACCAGGCTGAAGATCGTGAAGCTGTATTCTGGGACCTGAAAATCCATGGTCCCAACCTGGAACTCGACGCCAGAGATATTCTAAATTCGTGGCGATCAGGAGAAGAACAGCATATCAGACAGACAATTGAATCGAATGTCGATCTTGATATAAATAATTCTCTGCATCTGCGGATAATTCTCGACCGGTTACGCAGTCTCGGTTGTTTAACCGCTTCTGAAACTCCGAAAGTCTGGGACGAAGAATGCCGCCGGGCCCTGATTGAATTCAAGGCCACGCATCTTTCTATCGTAGACTCCGTCTGGGATCGCAGAACCCAGGACGCTCTTTTCCCACGGCAATAAACTACATCATTGATTTCAGGGCGGTCAGCAGAATTATCTGAACGGTCTGCGTCAATGATTTCAATGGTTCTTTGAGATAAAGAAGCTCAAGCAGAGATTCGGCATTGTCCGGGAAAAACAATTTTCCGAAAACTGTTCCCCCCGATACGAATGCCAGAATCCCGAGAGTATAAACCAGAACCGTTTCAAAGCCTGTAAGATCCTTGTCAAGCTTTTTGGCATTACTCAAAACAAATGAGACATAACCAGCGCAGATCAGAATAACCATTATCAGGGTCAGGAGTTCTGCGTAATCGGGCGCGGCAATGATCGAATACAGCGTCATCATGCGGTTTTCTACTCAACTATCTAAGTTTTACTGCAAGCTCAGAATCAAGTCTGCTGACCATTCTGCCGATCATCGGCTGAATTTCTTCGTCAGTCAGGGTCTTTTTCGGATCCCTGAATGAGAGGGCGAACGCCAGAGATCGGCAGTTTTCCGGAATGCCCTTGCCCTGATAAACGTCGAACAGGTAGCAGTCTTCAAGAAGTTGTTTACCCTCAGTTGTGAGAATTTTGAGAATATCGCGATGGGCAACAGTTACCGGTGCCAGAAGTGCCAGATCGCGTCTGACCGCCGGCAGTTCCGGAATTGGCTTCATTCTGCCGGCATCTTCAATGGCAGCGGCAAACTTATCAAGATCGATTTCAGCAATGAAAATGCATTTCGGCATTTTTTTGTTATCGAGCAGATTCGGGTGCAGCTGGCCGAATTCGCCCGCCGGAGTTTTGCCAACCATTAGTTCCATCTGCATTGCCGGATGGAAAACGCTGCAACTGCCCGGGGCGTATCTGACCTTGACTTTGAGAAGATCGGCTATGTTCTGAATCAGACCTTTGACGCAGAAGAGGTCGAAGGCTTCAGCGCTTCGGCGCCAGTCTTTCGGATCGGCTGAGCCTGAGAATCCGATGCAGAGACGCGAATGTTCTTCGCTGAGGCCGCCCGCTGCCGGGTGAAAGGCCTTGCCGATTTCAAACAGTCTGAGGTTGAATTCGTCATTCAGAATGTTTCTTTTCAGGGCATCGAACATGCCCCATTTGAGGCTGGTGCGCATGGCGCTCAGATCTTCTGAGAGCGGGTTCTGCAGCATCAGGGGCTTTTTCTCACGGAAACATTCGTCGATTGCGGCGGGAATAAAGCTATAGGTCATGATTTCATTGAAGCCGCAGGAGACGAAATGGTCGCGCAGCCGTTTTTCCATTTTCTGCAGTGGCGTGGGCAGCTGCAGAACCGAAGTGATCGCAGGCAGGGTTGTGGGAATATTGTTGTAGCCATACATTCTGGCCACTTCTTCGATGATGTCGGCTTCGATGGCAAGATCGTGGCGATACGGCGGAACGCTGACTATCAGGTCTTCGCCGTCGCGCCTGGTGTCAAGCTTGAGCCGAAGCAGCAGAGTTTCAATTTGAACCGGATTGAGATTGATGCCAATGACGCGGTTGACCCGGCGGGTTCTGACCTTTATCTGGCGCAGCACTTCCGGTTTCGGGTAGGCGTCGGCAATGCCCTTGACCGGGCGGCCACCAGCGATCTGTTTGAGCAGTCTGGCGGCTTCGTTGAGCGCTATCGGAACATTGTCGATGTTGGTGCCGCGTTCGAAGCGGTAAGAAGAGTCAGACATCAATGCCAGGCGTTTTGAGGTTTTTCTTACCGAGGTCGGGTCAAAAAATGCGGCTTCGAGCAGAACGCTGGTGGTGCTGTCAGTGACCGATGAGTGAAGACCACCCATTACACCAGCAACTGCAACCGGTTTTTCGGCATCGGCAATGACCAGCATCGAGCTGTCAAGGCTGCGTTCGGCGTTGTCGAGAGTGGCAATCTTTTCGTCTTTGCCGGCTGGTCTGACGACGATTTTTTTGCCGGCGAGTTTTGCATAGTCGAAAGCATGCATCGGGTGACCGATATCGAGCATGATGTAGTTGGTTACGTCGACAACATTGTTGATCGAGCGAATCCCGGCCTTTTCAAGTCTCTCTTTCAGCCAGTCAGGTGAGGGGCCGACTTTGATGTCGTGTATCAGCCTGGCACCATAGCGTGGGCAGAGATCCTTGTCTTGAATTTCAACTGCAACCTGTTCGGCCACATGGCCTTCGCCATCTTCGTCGCCAAGCGGGTCACGATGCAGCGGCAGATTGAAAATAGCTGAGAGTTCGCGGGCGATGCCGAGGTGCGAGAGCGCATCGCCACGGTTGGGAGTGATGCTTATTTCAAAGATAACATCGTCAAGATTGAGTGCATTTACGATGTTCTGACCGATTTCTGCGCTTTCATCGAGAATGTAGAGCCCGCCATGCTCTTCTGAGATGCCGAGTTCTTTTTTGCTGCACATCATGCCCGAAGACTCGATGCCGCGAATTTTGGCCTTGCTGATTTCGAAGCCTGAGGGCAGGCGGGCGCCGATCAGCGCCACCGGCACTTTATCGCCGGCCTTCATATTGTTGGCGCCGCAAACGATCTGCAGCGGCTGGCCACGGTTGACGTCAACGCTGCACAGCGACAGCTTTTCTGCGTCAGGGTGCGGATCGCGGCTGAGAATTTTTCCGACCACGACGTTGTTGAGATTTTTACCGGGCTGAATGATTTCTTCCACTTCGAGGCCGCTCATATTGAGGGCATCGGCGATACGTTCGGGAGTTTCGTTGATATCGATATAGTCTTTAAGCCAGCTTAATAGAACTTTCACTTTGATTACCTCAGAATTGTCTCAGGAAGCGCACATCGGAGCTGAAAAGCAGTCTGATGTCGTTGATGCCGTAACGGAGCATGGCGATGCGATCGATGCCCATGCCAAAGGCGAAGCCGGTATATTTTTCGGTGTCGTATTTGACCGCTTCGAAAACCTTGGGATTGACCATGCCGCAGCCGAGAACTTCCATCCAGCCGGTTCCCTTGCAGACCTTGCAGCCCTTGCCTTCACAGAAGATGCACTGAATATCCATTTCAGCCGAGGGCTCGGTAAATGGAAAGAAGCTTGGGCGGAACCTGAACGGGCGCTTGCCGAACATGTTCTCGACGAACATCGCGAGTGTGCCCTTGAGATCTGCCATGCTGATGTTTTCACCGACTACGAGGCCTTCCATCTGATTGAACATCGGCGAATGGGTGATGTCACTGTCTTTTCTGAATACCTTGCCGAGACCGATCATCTTGAGAGGTGGCTGCAGTGCTTCCATGGTGCGGATCTGCACCGGAGAAGTCTGCGTGCGCAGAACCTGACCGGATTCGAGGTAAAAAGTATCCTGCATGTCGCGTGCCGGGTGATGGCTCGGCACATTGAGTGCTTCGAAGTTGTAATATTCGTCTTCGATCTCGGGGCCTTCGGCCATGAAGAAGCCCATTGACAGGAAGATGTCGGCGACTTCTTTCGCGACCTGCACTACCGGGTGCAGGCTGCCGGCGGTCGGCCAGGTGCCGGGAAGGCTGTGATCAGGTTTTTCTGCATTCAGCCTGGCTTCCTGTTCTTTCAGCGCCAGTTCGCGCATGCTTTCTTCAAGTGAGCTCTGGATCTGGTTCTTAAGATCGTTTATGGCGGCCCCGACGGTTTTCCGTTCTTCGATCGACAGCTTGCCAAGACCTTTAAGAAGTTCGGTTACTTCACCTTTTTTGCCGAGATACTTGACTCTGAGACCTTCAAGATCGGCGGTGTTACTGGCTTTGGCCTTTTCTGAGAGATATTGCTTTAACAGTTGTTCGTGAGAATCAGACATTTGATCTCCTTCGGAAAAAATGCATTGTATTTAACTGAAACCGGCCGGGCGGGACCTGGCCCATTCGTATAGGCAAATTGCTGCAGAGGTGGCAACATTGAGTGATTCTACCCGGCCTTGCATTGGTATTGCAAGTCTGCTGTTACATTCCTTTAAAATTTCCTGGTCGAGCCCTTTGCCCTCCTGCCCAAGCACCAGTGCTGCCCTGGGCGGGAACTGAAAGTCTGTGACAGGCTTCCCTTCCATGTCAGCGCAGATCATTGCAGTCTGGTATTTTTGAAAAAGTTTTGCAACAGCAGAAAAAGCTGTATCCGGGCAGACAGGCAGGCGAAAATTCGAGCCCATTGCCGCTCTGGCAACTTTATGGTTGAAAACACTGCAACAGCCTTTCAGCATTATCAGCAGATCGATGCCCATTGCCTCACCGGTGCGCATTATGGTGCCAATGTTTCCAGGGTCCTGCAGTCGATCGAGAACGAGAATTTTTGTGGCGGTCTCTATAGCTTTTTCAAGGTCGGGAGATGGTGGGGGAGTCAGAAAGGCAACGATCTCTGACGGGTTATGAACACTGGAAATTTCGCGAAGCAGGCTGCGACTTATCTGAAAACACAGAGGTTCAAGCTCGAATCTGCCATTCAGTGAATCTGGATGCTCGACAAATACCATCTCAGGTTTGGCGCCCGATGAGATGGCCTCGTTGAGTAGTTTGTGCCCTTCAATAAGGATCATGCCAGCTTCTGCCGGCTGCAAGAGTGCCTTCAAAGCTCGCTTTATGATTGGATTCGCTTTTGATTCAATAGTTCGCAAGGTTATTCAAACAAAAACACCCGGGGTGCACCCCGGGTGTTTTTCTTCGTTAAAAATTGTTATCAGGCTGCGCTTCTGGCTTTGTCGACAACAGCTTTGAACGACTGAGGGTCACGCACGGCCAGCTCAGCCAGAACCTTGCGGTTCAGCTCGATGCCGGCTCTCTTCAGGCCGTTGATAAAGCAGCTGTATGACATTTCGTTGATGCGGCAGGCGGCGTTGATTCTGGTGATCCAGAGTCTTCTGAATTCACGGCTGCGCTTGCGGCGATCGACATAAGAATGGTCGAGGGCGTGCAGAACGGCCTGCTTGGCGACCTTCTTGACATTATTGTGAGCACCCCAGAAACCCTTGGTTCTGCGGAAAAGCTTCTGTTCTTTGCGTCTTGCGTTACTTGAACTTTTTGATCTTGACATGATTTATCTCCTGATGAATTTCTTGAACCCAGTTACTCTCGACACTGGGTCAGGAGTACGGCAACATTACCTTCAGAGCGTGTTCATTGCCCTTTTCGCAGTTGGCGGACTGGCGATAGCTTCTTTTGCGCTTGCTTGACTTCTTGGTCAGGATGTGGCTGCCATAAGCTTTGTAACGTCTGAACGCACCGGAACCTGTTCTTTTGATGCGTTTTGCAGCACCGCGATGAGTTTTCATTTTCGGCATAATACTTTCCTCCTGATGGCAGTATGGCTATTTCTTCCGGGTTCTGTAGAGGATCATGGTGATGGCATTGCCTTCCTGGGCGGCATCTTTTTCGATGTCGGCTTCTTCGCCAAGAATGACTTTCATTCTTTCGATGACTTTGTAACCAACTTCGATATGCGCTCTTTCGCGCCCTCTGAAGGATACAGAGACCTTCACCTTGTCACCTTCTTCAAGAAATTTGCGAATGCTGTTGCATTTGGTCTGCAGATCGCCTTCATCAGTTTTCGGGCGAACTTTGACTTCTTTAAGCTTGATGACCTTTTGCTTCTTCTTGGCTTCTTTGGCTTTTTTTGCAAGCTCATACTTATACTGGCCAAAGTCCATGAGGCGGCAAACTGGCGGATTCGCAGCGGGGGCAACTTCTACAAGGTCATAACCCCGTTCTTCAGCCATCTGAACAGCGTCAAGTGTGTTGACAACACCGAGCATGCCGCCGTTCTCGTCGACCAGGCGAACCTGCGGAACCCTAATCCTTCTGTTGATGCGTACAGTACCTTTGATACTCTTACCTCCGGAAAAATAAAAAATGGAGCAGCAAGACGCTACTCCATGAATGTTACCTTCATGTACCCCTCGCGGGGCTAACCTTTTTGCTTAATTGCTCAAGGTGAGGAATCAATCCTGCTTGCTGTTCTGTGATGATAGCAAACAGAAAAAGGCAAGTCAAGCATTTTGTGAAATTTTTTCCGGCTGTTGCCCGAAGGTCAGCAGAAAACCGCCAAGAACGACCATTGAAACCGGAATCATGATGAAGGGCGAGGCGCCGAGACCGGCAGGAATGTAGCAGAGGAGAATCGCGATCAGGGCTACGATTGCAGCATATGGGGCCTGGGTTCTGACGTGGTCTATGTGATCAGAGCCTGAAGCCATAGAGGACATGATGGTTGTGTCGGAAATCGGGCTGCAGTGATCGCCAAATATTGAGCCCTCAAGAACTGCACCAATCGAAAGAAGCAGCGATTGTTTGATGAAAACCATCATTTCGGGGGCGTTGGGCAGGCTGGCGATGTTTGCCTGATAATGCTGCATGTTGAGGTGATAGGCAAGCGGAATGCTGATTGGTAAAAGGATAGCCATTGTACCCCAGCTGGTTCCGGTGGCAAATGAAATGAAACAGGCAATGATAAAGATGATTGTCGGCAGCATCCAGTGCGGAACCACATCGGTAACCATTGCAACCACCCAGTGGGCGGTACCGAGTTCGGTACAGACACCGTTGATCGACCAGGCGAGGGTCATGATAATTACCGCCATGATCAGGGTTCTGGCGCCGTCTACCCAGGCTTTGAGCCCGGTTTCCAGATTTATCAGGCCCTGTATCCAGCCAAGAAAAACAGCAACCATCGAACCAAGAACGCTCACCCATATCAATACGCGGGTTGAATCGGCGTTACTGAAGGCTGATCTGGCCCGTTCGGCAAACGACATGGTCGAAGGGGCGAGAATGGTATTTATTACGTCGCCCTCTTTGAGCTGGTGAAGTGAATTGATGGCTTCAAATCCGGATTTGCCGGCGAAAACGGTTTTCTCGTCAAAATTGATGCGGGCAAAGGAAAAATCTTCATTGGCTGCGGTTAAGGTCCCGTTGTTCTGGGAAACGGCAGTGATGGTGAGGCTTTTGCTGTCTGGCAATGCGCCGGTTTCGGCGCGCTGCAGGTAAAAGTGCGGCGAATACATGCCGCCGTCACCAAGCAGACCGACAAAGGTGCCGATAATTACAATGGCGATCGGAATTGCGGCATTATACCAGCGTTTTGGCATTTCAGCGGGCAGCTCAGGGGCTGCCGATTCAGGGCTGCTGATCGGTCTGGCCGTGTCGGAAAGCACTTTCCCTTCGTGATATGATCGCTGCTCAGCCTTGAGCATCGGACCGAAATCACGCCGGAAGAAAGCTATCAGAAAGCCAAAGAACAGGGTCAGCAGGCAGTAGAATCTGAAGGGTATGGTCTGCAGAAAGACACCGTAAAAATTGGTTTCTGGAATGCCGAGATTGACGAATGCTTCGCGAATCAAACCGATTTCGTAGCCAATCCAGGTTGAAAGAACAGCTATCCCTGCTACTGGAGCCGATGTTGAGTCGACGATGTAGCTGAGTTTTTCGCGTGAAATTCTGTTTTTATCGGTTACCGGCCGCATTGAGTTACCGACAATCAGGGTGTTGGCGTAATCGTCGAAGAAGATGAGAACGCCCATGCACCAGGTTGCCAGCTGGGCGCTGCGCGGCCCTCTGACCATGCGGGAAATCAGCTCTACAATACCCTGCATGCCGCCAGTGCGGTTTACGACACCAATCATGCCGCCAAGGCAGAGGGAAAAAATGATGATGGCAGAGTGTGCCGTATCGGCGACTGAGCCGAGCAGGTATTTGTCGAGAGTGCGCAGAAACCCGATGAATGGATTGTAGGAAAAAACGAAAGTGGCGCCAATTACAGTGCCCAGAAAAAGTGAACTGATAACTTCTCTCGTGATAAGAGCAAGAATGATTGCTAAGACTGGCGGAAGAATCGACAGCCAGCCCGGTATGCATCTTACCCGGGTTGAGGCTGTCTGTTCAGCGACTGTTAAGGTCAACTCGCTGGTTCCACATGTCGGAATCGCGAGTTTTATCGTTTTAAGGTCTTTGGGCAGCGAGACGCCGGATTCAATTGTCTGATTGTTTACTACAGCTTTGAATTGTACCGGCTGAGTGCTGTCTTCCTGCAATCCTTCAATAGAAAACTCTGATTTAACGCCGGTAAGCACAAAGGCTGGCGGTTTGACTATCAGCTGGGCTTGAGCCTGCACGCCTATTAGAAGCAGAAAAAAACAAAAAAAGACAATAAATCTTGCGTCTCTCATAAATACTCCGGTTTGGGATTTATTTTTAATATCATTTCGTGTAGCATATTTACAAGAAATTTGTAACAACGATGCCGGGTGCGGGCGATTTGTGTTCAGGGCTTCTCAATTTTCCCTGATCATGAAACTTTTACCGGCTTTTGCTCGTATGTTTATGTAGAGGCACTTCCATCACAGGGAGAATCAGAAGATGGACGAAAGAAAAATAGCGGTTATTCTCGGAGTAACCGGTGTTATCGTAATTTTACTTTCTCTTTTCTGGCCCGCCAGATCATTGAGAGAGCATAGCTCTTCTCTCGAAGCCAGGCGCGCTTCACAAAGCAGCAAAACGATGCCGGTGAATGAGCGGGGCGATAAGTCTTCTTCAAAATCAGGTTCTGGTGGCCAAAGCGGCGAAATTCCTTCAAACTCTCAAGCTACTGGTTCTGACCAGAAATCTGGCAGCGCTGTGGTTGCAAAGATTGCAACTATATCTTTACCAGTTGTTGCTTCCCCTGCTGAAACTTCCCTGATATCGGAAACTGCTTCCGATAAGAAACCCGCAAAATCTGTTGTTCCAGGCGCTTCTGTATCTTCCGGTGATACCGCAACCCCTGTTTCTGTAGGTGTTAATATTTCTTCTCCAGCCGGAACAAAAGTAAGCACCAATGTCAGGCTGCCGGCCGGCAGCGGTTCTGATTCAAATGGTTCCAGCGGTTCAACCGGAAGTTCGGGGTCTTCTGGCAATGACTCTGGAGTCGCTGAATCCGCACCGGTTTTTCAGTCAGCCCGTGAATTGAGTTCTGCCTCAAAAAATGAAACGCCACGACTGGCATTTACCGAAGAAGAAGCCAAAGTATTGCGGGCAAAACGTCAGACGGTTCTCAACCGGATTTTTGAAAGAAAACAGAACTGGGTCGCTTCCAGGGCAAGTGCTGGCAGCGGTCTCAGCGCCAAAACTCAGGCGCGCTATCGCCTGAAAATGATCGAAGGCTATGCAGATGGCAACGAAGCCATGAAAAAAGGCAACTGGGCAGAAGCAATCAGAGGTTTTCTTGCCGGAGTAAAAGACCCTGATGCTGACCCGATTACCAAATACACATGTTTCGATCAGATGCGCATGTGCGCCAAGATGCTGAAAGATTATGATCTCTACCTTGAAGTTCTCAAGGAGCAGGGGCGCCTGATTGAAAACGATGATCTAAGTATTCTTGGGATTGAGAAAAGCACTATGGGCACAAAATTCTATGAGACCAGAAGACAATTTGTTCAGGCGATAAAAGATCCCGTCAACGGTTTTCGGAAATCTATCGACGAAATTATGCAGGCAAACAATCTGAAAGAAGAAGACCGTGAAGACACAGAAGAGCGCTTCAAACAGGATCTGGCTGACTGGCAGGCCGATTTTGACAAGACGATCTGAGCAACGGGGGAAAAATGAATAGTTTACTGAAGTCTGACAGAAGGGGCTCGGCCTATCTTTTTGTCATTGGCGTCATATCTGTGCTGATCGTAATTGTGGTGTTTTTTTTCAAGAGCACCTCTTCAAGACGTTTCAGTACCCGCATGATGAGTGACGAAAAGCGGGCTGAGGCTGTTGCAGAATCTGCAGTAGATCTGGTTATGGGTTTTGTAAAAGAAAACATGAACAAACCAGACGATTTGAATTTCTATCCATTTTTTCGCTATCCATGCAATCTTACGAAAGATTCAATCGGTTCAACCAGCGGTAAAAATATTCCACTGAATCTTGCAAACTATGAAGAACCAATAGAAATGACGGCTGATACTCCTGCATTGAAGCCATTGCAGAATATTATCGATGAGCTCGGCGGCAGTGACAATGTCAAATTGAAGGTCGAGTGCTCGGTAAGTTATGCAGAAGCATTTGCTGCCGGGAAAGAGGGCTATCAGGTTGTAGGGGTCAGCGAAAAGTCTGCTGAAGCAGCAGGTCTGTCTGCCCAATTCCTTGACTCGATGTCTAAGCTCGATGGCAGCGGCGATGGAAGTTTGTCTGCCTATAACAGCGACTGGAAAGTGGATTTTAAATTCCCGAATACAACCTATCAGGATGAGCACAAGTTGTATCTTAAAGGCGTTCCAGCCCTGATGAAGGTGAAAAAAAGCGAAATCAAGCTGACCAGGCTGGAACCATATGACTCCGAGCTCAAGGTGCGTGGTGAAATCTTTGTACAAGTGGTAGGCGCGATCACCGGCATTACATGGTTCGAGATGGCTCCCCCAGATAAAAATGCTTCGATGACTGTTGATGTCATGAAATATATTCGTGATTTTGTTAACATAGATGAATCTTACCCCCTTCTTACCGCCGAAGCTCTGCGAGATCAGGCAATGGAAGGCGATCACAATATGCCAGGGCTTCAGTGGCAGGCTGGCAATCTTATCTCCGAGATAAAAGACGATTATGGCAAGATTCCTGCTGTTATTAAAAGCAAGATTCCTTCAGATGCCTATGGCGATAAGCCCGCTGTTGTCGAAAAAACTGGTATTCTGCAGATCAGAGCGATGGTCGAATATTTTCCGAACGGCCCCACCGGGAAAAAAATAGAAAAAACTCTCATAGCCAACCGACCGTTCAAGGTAACTGATTTTCAGCCGCCTGCACCTGAGTATTCTCTCTTTGTGGCAAATTCAAATTTGCCCTTCGAAGGTAATGGTGATAATCCCTATGGTCTGGCTCTTCCTGCAGAGATCAACTGGTCGCCTACTCATTCGGTTGCATCGATCTGTATTCTCAACCTCCCTGATGGAGAATACGAGAAGGTAAGCGGATTGACTGGCTCAAGTGGCGGTGCTGGTAAAAAATGCCAGGTTCCCGGTATGGTTCGTATTAATTCCCGCAACGAAATGGCGGTTAACACCTATATTGGCACGCTTGACGAGCCCGATTTAACTGAGTTCAATGCGCTGGTCAACAAAAAGAACATGCCTTCCTACAATGTTCTGCCCACCTATGCCTGGAACGATACGACCATTTCCAGATCTCATGAAGTTGAATTTCCGGTAATCCGCGAAACAGACTGGATCGATGACTATACCCCCCCCGGATTCAAGAATCTGCTGAATGTTATTTCACTGTGTACCGCTCTGGAGGCCCCAAGTCAGTTTTTTGGCCGCTGTTTTATCGGGTTTCCGCTTGGGATGTGTCTTGAAGCAAAAATGAAACAGCGTTACGCGAATCTGGTGCTTAAGGTAAAGCCTATCGGCAGTAGAGATGATCCTAATGATTTTTCCGAGATAAACATTCGTTACGTTAACAAGGAAAAAAAATACGGCATTCAGGGGCACGAAGGCTATAACAGCAGCTCCTGGTCACCCGACAGCTACAAAAACATGCCTTCCAATCTCTTTAGCCTGATGCAGTATGCAAAAAAAGCGACGCATTTCTATCGCGGCGAAGGTGAATTCTGGGCTGACTCAGAAAGGTTTGTCGGCGGGGTTTATAAATGCGATGGCGTAACCTATATCATGGGTGATCTTAATATCAACAAGCCCTTTGAAGTTCAAGGCAAGGGTATCCTCGTGGCCAAGGACAGCATCGTCATTTCTGCCAATGTAACTCGAAAAGACAGCGATACGGTTTTTTCACTGATTGCAAGGGCGGGCTATCTGCAGTTCGCCGGCTGTTCTAAAGTTGAGGCTGCCTGTTATTCAAATTGTTCACCCCTTGTTGATGGCACTTCCAAAATCGAAATAAATGGAAACCTTGTTGTTAACGAATTTGATCGCGCGACTGTCGATTTTCTCGATGTAAATTACAATTCTGCCGCCTGCAGAGTTTCGCCACTTTCTGTCATGAGAGATGTTGGCAAATTTGATCCTAAAAGGTATATTGTAACCGTATCAGATAACTGGTCTAGTTATAAATTTGCCAAAAAAGACGATTAAAGCATGACAAGAAGAGCATTTTCTCTGGTAGAAGTTCTGGTGGCTGCGCTTATCTTTGTCGGGGCGGCCGTTCCGATTTATTATGCCATTGCCGGTGGAGCCAGTAAGGGCATAGAAACAACCAAACTTTCAATGGCGCGCAAGATTCTCGAGTCATTTCGCGAAGAAGTTATGGGGCGAAAGTTTGAAGAGCTCGAAACTTTTGCCGGCGGTTCCACAGCATTTGTAAATATGGCCGGTGGGTATCCCAAAACACTCTCCGACGTGATTACATTTCAGAGAGATTATAAAGATTTTCAGTTCACTCCTGAAATAAGGGTCAGCCCTGACCGCGCAACGGTTCTTGAAATTTCCGGTTCCGTTACCTGGACAACCAACGACGGCTCAAAACACAAGCCTGAAAAGCTTTCTTTCGTGGTGGTCAAACCATGAGACTCAGAAAATTGCCTGCCGCAGCCTTCAGTATGATTGAGGTTCTCGTGGCAATGACAATCATGGTCATTATTTCCGGCGGGATTTACTCGGTTCTTTCTTCCACCAGAAACGTTGCTGAGCTGGCTCAAGCCAAAGAAGAAGCCAAGAGCGCCGCTGAAATAGTTCTGAAGCATATGCAGCATGATATTGCAATTTCTCAGGCCAAGGTCGACAAACTGAATCTTGAAGATGGCAAGCCTAAAGTTATTCCATCTCTTGTCGCTGGTGGCAGTAATGTCAGTATGATGGTGCCAAAAGCTGAAAATGCAGATGCGATGGCTGATGATTATGTTGAAGTTGCCTATTCATTGGCCGGTAACAAACTATACCGTAAGGATGGTCGAAATGATACAACCAGACTGTTGAGCAGCAATGTCAGCAAGCTGGATGTTTTTATGCTCAGCGATGACCAGGTTTCGGTTGAAATTGAGACTTCTGTTTTGCCGCGAGGTCAGAAAGAGCCGGTTAAGCACAATCAGAAAATTCTGGTGACCATAAGAGAGGCGGTCGCCAACTATTCTGATAAACGCTGGCTGACTTCTGAAGAAGCGGTTGTAGATTATTGACCCGAGTTTTGATTATTCAAGCAAAGCTTTCCGCTACCCTGTTAGCTGCTTTTAGCGAGTTTATTCCGCGGCCGGCTTTTGCTTTCCCAAGAGGTTCTGTCTTTCAGAAAATTTTTGGCAATCTTTACCCCCCTCCTTTATAAGTAAAAAGGTTTTAAAACCACATTAAATATCGCCGGAAAATGCAATCTGGCGATGTATTACTGGACAGTGAGGGGAACAGATTCTGGCAGCAGTAACCCAGAGCTTGCGTTTGGGCGAACAACATCATTTTCATTTATTGCATCATTGTGGTTGATGCCCCATGGCACGTTTTTTTACCAAATTAGAATCTGTAAATCGCCGTTTCTATGTCTTTAATTTATGTGCTTTTCTGATAAGACTTTTTTCAGCGCTTCTTTGATGATTCTCTGCAACTCGTGATTTTGGTCTCAAAACACAAGGAATTTACTTCCGCTTGTTTGGCAGATAAAAAACTCCCCCGGGTTTCCCCGGGGGAGTCTGCTTTAATCTATTGCTAGATTATTTGCCAGCCTGGGCTTTGAGAGTTTCGAATTCAGCCTTGGCTTTGTTCATTTCCTGGGCAACCTTCATGGCATCAGCCTGGCGACCCTGGGTGAGCATTTCGTTATACAGTTTGTAGAGTTCTTTGTATTTGGCTTCAGCAAGCTGAACTTCTGAAGAGTAAGTACCCATTGCTGCATCGCCTGAGATTGCGATTTCGGGTGACTGAGCACCGGAAACCGGGATTTCGAGGCCAGTGCTGCCAGCAACTGAACCGATGGTTACAGGACCGGAGACCTGAGAACCAGCAGCGGCGCCGCCAAACGGATTAGAACCTACGGGCATACCGATTGAACCGTAGCTGGTGCCACCCTTGCCGAACAGACCGGCAAGTTTCTTGGCAGCCCAGTTACCCAGCATACCACCGGCGATACCACCAATGATGGTGCCGAACGGGGGGAAGATCATTGAACCGAGCATTGCGCCTGCGGTTGAACCAACGGTCTGACCGGCTACGCCGACCCAGTCAATCTGCTTGAAGGCTTCTTTGATTGAGAAACGGCCATTTTTGAGGTCACCGGCGAGGTAAGCGCCTACTGAACCACCGACGATCGAACCGAAGGTCGGAGCAAGGGCAGAGAGAACGCCACCGACAACCGGAACGGCTGACAGGAAGGGCACGAAGAATGAACCGGCAGCTGCGCCAGTTACAGAACCTACAACGCCACCGGCGAATTCAGCTGAAACAACGGTCTTAACCGCTTTTTTCAGGCTGGGCTTTTCACCGCGCATCATCTGAGTGGCCAGGTCAACACCAACGGTGATACCGGCGGTCATCAGAATGTTCTTGGCGCTGAAGCCTGATTTCAGGCTGTCTTTTACGTTCTGAACGCCCTGGTTGGTCATGGCTTTACCAGCTTCGTAACCAGATTTGAACTTGGTGCTGGTGGTTTCTTTCATCTTTGAAAGGAAGCCGGGTTTTTTGTCGCCATCAGCGACTTTGCCGGTATCCTGAGAAGCCTGACCGGCCTGTGAAGCTTCCTGAGAAGCCTGGGTGCCCTGAGTAGCGTCACCAGACTGGCTGGTCTGTGAAGACTGACCGCTCTGTGAAGCATCCTGAGAGGCCTGGGTGCCCTGAGTGGCGTCGCCAGACTGATTGCTCTGTGAGCTCTGTGAAGACTGACCGCTCTGAGAGGCATCCTGAGAGGCCTGGGTGCCCTGAGTGGCGTCACCAGACTGATTGCTCTGTGAACTCTGTGAGCTCTGTGAAGACTGGCCGCTCTGAGAAGCGTCTGAAGAGGTGCCACCCTTAACTTCTACTGGCTTTTTGCTGAACAGGTTAGCAATTTTGTCTTTGGCGCTCTTGAGGAGATTGCCAATTTTGCTGCCGGTTGAAGAAACGGCATCGCCAACTTTGCCGGCGCCGGCTTTAACGCCGTCAACGGTTTTGGTGCCGAATTCCTGACCACTGGTTTTACCTGAGGTGAAGCTGTCTTTGATCTTTGAACCGTAAGAGTTCAGTTCGTTCTTGATCCAGCTGCCTTCAGCTTTGGCGCCGCTTACTGCTGCTGCGCTGTCGGCATTGGCAATGGAAGCCTGAGTGGTGGTGCCGGCCTGAGCGGCGGTACCAGCCTGGGCGGCAGTAGCGGCTGCACCAGCTTCGCCACCGAATACCAGGTTCATGTACTGACTCATTTCGAGAGCCATCGGTTTACCATCAACGTAGCGAACGTTGTAGTGAGTAGTCATGGGGCCCTGTTTTACAGTTACCCACTGACCGGGGGTTACGTTCACGTTCTGGCCACCAACATTTACCTTGATAGCGCTGTACTCGGCCATCAATGGTGCTTCGCATACGAAGCTGGCGATCAGAACGATGCACAGCAGTTTGCTGAGAACCTTAATAGTGCTGTTCCTCATACGTCATACTCCTGAATCATTTGGATTACCCGAGAGAAAAACCCGATAAACCCGATTCACCAGCACGAACCTACCCGTAAGTGCTTGTAAATCATTTTTTTAAGGGTGTACCCATCACCCTTGCATTCAATTATAACAGAGCTTTGCAAAACCGCAAGACTCGCAACAAAAAAAATCAGCCCGGCGGTTAAGAAAAACTGCCCCGGTTACCCGGGGCAGTCGATCGTTCAGAGGCTTATACAATGCCCTGTTCAAGCATTGCGGTCGCGACTTTCATGAAGCCGGCAACGTTTGCGCCCTTGATGTAGTTGAGTTTCTTGCCTTCCATGCCATGTTTGACACATGCTTCGTGGATCGAGGTCATGATCTGTTTCAGTTTGGCATCGACTTCTTCAGAGGTCCAGCTGATGCGGCCGCTGTTCTGTGACATTTCAAGACCTGAAACGGCAACGCCACCGGCGTTAACAGCTTTGCCCGGGGCAAACAGAATCTTGTCAGAGGCCAGTTTGGCGGCTTCTGCGGTGCAGCCCATGTTGGAAACTTCGAGGAGAAGTTTGCAGCCGTTCTTGATCAGGGTCTTGACATCATCTTCATTGCATTCGTTCTGAGTGGCGCAGAGCATGGCAACGTCACATTTGACGCCCCAGGGTTTCTGGCCCTTGAAGAACTTGGCATTTTTGTATTTTTTTACATAATCTTCAGCCTGGTCGTTGCATGAAGCGCGCATTTCAAGCAGGTATTCAACTTTTTCTTCGTTGAAGCCTTCTTCATCGAGCACGTATCCGTCAGGACCGCTGATGGTGATAACTTTGGCGCCGAGTTCAACCAGTTTCTTGATCGAGCCCCAGGTTACGTTACCGAAACCAGAAGTGGCGACCACTTTACCTTTGAAGGTTTCTTTGTTGCGTTTCAGCATTTCAATGCCGAAATAAACTGCACCGTAACCGGTGGCTTCGGGTCTGATAAGGCTGCCGCCCCAGGTTGCGCCCTTGCCGGTGAGAACGCCGGTGAATTCATTTTTCAGGCGTTTGTACTGACCGAAGAGGTAGCCGATTTCGCGGGCACCAACGCCGATGTCGCCGGCGGGAACGTCGGTATCAGCAGTGATGTGGCGGAAAAGTTCGGTCATGAAAGACTGGCAGAATCTCATGATTTCGTTATCAGATCTGCCTTTGGGGTTGAAATCGGAACCGCCTTTACCGCCGCCCATGGGCAGGGTGGTGAGGGCGTTTTTAAACATCTGTTCGAAACCCAGGAATTTCAGGATCGAAAGGTTGACGCTGGGGTGGAAGCGCAGACCACCTTTGTAAGGGCCAATGGCGCTGTTAAACTGCACGCGATAACCGCGGTTTACCTGAATCTCGCCTTTGTCATCAACCCAGGGAACTCTGAAAGAGATGGCGCGTTCGGGCTCGACGATTCTCTCGAGAATCTTGGCCTTAACCATGCGGGGATTCTTGTGATATTCTTCCCAGATGGTTTCTACGACTTCGTGAACGGCCTGATGAAATTCGGGTTCGTTCGGGTTTCTGGCTTTTACCATGTCCATGAATTCGGCGATGCTTTTCATTACTTCACTTTCCTTTCGATGCGACCTGATATTTTGATATAACCCTGTTCAGGGTTAACAGCGCCAAAATAGCACTTAATTCCAAACTTCTCAATACTTTGTTTAAAAATTCTCAAAGTATTCTGGAAAATCCGGTTAATCTCGCCTGCTGGCGCTTGTCAGGAGCCGCTGAGCCGTCGCAGCTGCAGGTTGTTGAAAAATCATGGCAATCAGAATCGGAATACTGGCCTCAACCGGAAAATGCCCGAGAGCGATGACCAGTCCGGCGCTGGTATTGCGGATGCCGGCGCAGAATATGCAGGAACGCGCCACGGTGTCTTTGAACGAAAAAAGTCTGGCAAGGGCCTGGCCGCTGATGAAGCCGAAAACTACCATACCCAGCGACAGCGGAAAAAGTATCGGGATTTTTTTGATCATTTCAGTCGCCGCACTTTGTGCCGCTGCCGTGTTGATCATGATTACAGCGCACATGCAGAAGAATGAAGCCGGCCCCAGAGCGCCGATATATTTTTGCTGAAAGCCGCCTTTGCTGATGTCATGCACTGTCAGCCCAAGAACTGATGGAATTACAATCATTTTGAACAGGCTGACAATCATTGCGGTGTAGGCAATCTCAATTTTTCGGCCGGCAAAAAGCATCATGACCATGGTTACCACCAGCGGGCTGAGCAGGGTGTCAATGGTTGCCGAAGTCAGCGAGAGGGCCACGTCTCCTTTTGCAAGGCCGGTCCAGATGACGGCGGTGATGCCGACCGGAAGGGCGGCAGCCAGAACAAAGCCTGCTATCAGCTCAGGGTGCCCCGCTAGAGTGAATTCGGCCAGCAGACTGGCAGTAAGTGGTGTCAAAAGGTGCTGCAGAAGAACAATGACAATCAGGGCCATGGGCTTGCGAAAAATATGCCCAAGATCACGCCAGCTGGTTTTGAGAGCGGTAACAAACGTCATGAATCCGAACATCGGGGCAACGAGAATTCGCAACGGGTCAAGGGCTGTACCGGACAGCCAACCGAGAGCCATGGCTGCCAGCATGAAAAAAATCATGCGTGAATTCAGATAGTCGTAGAGAATCTCGCTGCGGGATCGCATTGTCTGGTGCCTGATTTTTTATGTGGTTATTACAGCAACTGTTTCTGATCGGTTAAAGATTGCGGAGCCATTCTTCATACTCTTCCTGGAAATCTGACATGCCTTTGCCGGTTCCTTCAATCATGGCTTCATCAAGGCTTTTGCCGCGCCCCAGGGCTGATAATACGCCATCAATGCTCTGCTCGCCATAAAAGTCGGTCATGCAGCGCACCGCCAGGTAAGAGGCAATGTAGCCCCTGGCAATGTCATTGTTCGAGGAGCCGCCAATCAGTGATGGAACCTGGTTAAGGTCTACGAAGTTGCGTTTTTCGACGAATTCTTTCTGCATTAATGACTCAAAATCTGGCCTTATGGTTTCAGGTGAGCCATAAGAAGCATTGAACTCCTGATACTGGGCAATGCCTTCATTCAACCAGAGAGGACAGCGGTTACTGGTTTTGAGGTGAACGATGGTGTGGGTGAATTCATGCGCCAGCAGACCCTTTACATATTCCGGGCTTTTATACCCGGACCGCAATGGAACCATTATCTGAATGCCCTGTGCTGAGCCTGCTGACCACTCTCTGCTGACCTTGTAATATTCTTCTGTAAGGAAAAAGATGATATTGATCTTAACCTCAGGCTGAAAATTCAGCGAATCGGTGACCTGATGAAATATTTCTTCGAGCATTTCAAAGGTGATATCGCCGAGATCCTGCTGTGAATTCCCGGCAAAGTGAATGACAAAACGCTGGTCTTCTTCTTTGGTGGCTTCACTGGTTGAGGCAAGCAATTCTCTGGCCTGATTTATCGCGGCTTTGATCGCGGCGCGGTCTTTTTCTTCCTTCGCCTGCTGCAGCGCTTTTTCCCAGTATTCTATGGCCTCTTCGAGGTTTTTCAGCTCAAAATGACATTTTCCGAGAGAGTAGAGAATGAAGAGCGAATCCTGCTTGTCGTTAAGTACTTTTTCAAAATGGCTGACGGCTTTTTCATAAAGCATCTGCTGCATGGCCGTAAGACCCATGCGCCCGTGCAGCTGAATATCATCGGGGCGCGCATAAAGCGCATTTTCGTAATGCGACATGGCATTTTCGTAGTTGCCCTTGAAATAGAGCAGGTCGCCCCAGAGAGCTTCGACGTAATAATTCCCGGGCAGCAGGTCTGAAGCCTCAAGTATGAGATCTTCGTTGTCTTCAAAGCTGAGCTGACGCTGCAGAGCCACTTTTCGCAGAAGAAACGCGGCCAGGTTTTTTTTTGCTTCAGGGGTTGCTGAGGGCTGGCGGCTCAACTGCCGCAGCTCGTCGATTCTTTCGTTGAGTCTGGAGCTGACTTCGGAATAGCCCGACAGCTCTTTTGCCAGTTCCGGGTCTTCGGGCTTGAGAAAATCATTGAAAAGAACAACCTGAGCCTGAAGCAGGCCCGCAAGAAAAACCAGCAGCAATGCCGGGATAAATTTTCTGAGCATCTGATTAACCTCTATTAAAACTCTAGCAGAAAAATCCATGTTTGCCTATATCGACGTCACAGGCAATGATAGCTCAGCTGGTCTGGTTATAATTATCTGCTCTTAAATTCTCTTCTGGAAAGTGAAAAAGCGCGCGAATATTTTCTCGAGCTGCGCCATAAGAACTGGTTTGGTGACAAAATCATCCATTCCGGCTTCCATGCACTGCTGCTGTTCCTCACGCGTTGCACCTGCTGTCAGAGCAACAATCGGAGTATGCTGCGCAGAGGATTTTTCATGGGCCCTGATTTCTTTTGTGGCCTCCAGGCCGTCCTTGACAGGCATCTGAAGGTCCATAAAAATTATGTCTGGGGTGTATTTCAGCCAGAGATCGACGGCTTCATTTCCGTTTCGAGCCAGAATTACCCGCGCTCCCGGCAGAATCTTTTTAAGCATCGATTCAATCAGAATCTGGTTCATTTCCAGGTCTTCGGCAATCAGAATTGAAATGGCCAGATCGTTGCTGCCAGTCACGCTGTACCTTTGCAGAGAATCCTGGAGCGGAGTATTAAGCAGATCGGCAACATAACCTTCCGCATTGATCAGGAAATTCAGCAGATGCTCCTTTTGAACTGGCTTGGCCAGACGGAATTTTATGCCAAGTTCATCGCAGTTCGCATAGAGAGCAGGGTCATCTGAAGAAGAATGAAGGAGGATAACCGGCAGTTTCTGAATGTCGCCGGGCAGTAATTGCCTTATAAGTTTAACAGTCTCGATTCCATCGACGTCAGGCATATGATAATCGCAGATAAGCAGGTCAAAATCTGGATTTGCATTAACGGCCCTGATCGCGTCTCTTGCGTCTTCTGCAAGCATACATTCAATTCCCCATTCGGTCAGAATGTGGCTGAGAATCAGGCGGCTGTTCTCATTGTCATCGACAACCAGGCATCTTTTCAGATTTGAAAAACCTCTGAATGCAAGACGCTCACCAGGTTCAATTCTTGCAACAAAATCGCAGGAGAAAACTGAACCGATGCCGGGCTCGCTGCTGATATGAATTGCCCCGCCCATCTGTCTGGCAATCAACTCCGAAATGACCAGCCCAAGGCCAGTTCCCCCGAATTTTCTGGTGATTGAGTTGTCTCCCTGTGAGAATGCCTTGAAGAGATGTGTCTGTTGTTCAGGCGAAATGCCGATGCCGGTGTCGCGAACTGAAATGAAAAAGTGACTATGCGAATCGTCAATCTGTCTGTGGGTGACCTTGAGCTCGATTTCGCCCTGCTCTGTGAATTTGACCGCGTTGCTCAACAGGTTGGCAATAATCTGTTTCAGCCTGACCGGATCTATATGGGCAAATCTCGGAAAATTCGCTTCAATGTTGAGCAGCAGCTCAAGATTCTTTGCCGATGCCGCCAGTTTGATCATATCGATACAGTTTTCAAACAGCTCGAACAAATCGGTGCGTATCAGTTCAAGGTTCATCATGCCCGACTCAATTTTTGAAAAATCGAGAATATCGTTAATGATGCCGAGCAGCGTGTGTGCCGAAATGTTGGCATTTCTGACATACTGCTCCTGTACAGGGCTGAGACAGGTCGTTTTGAGAAGTTCGGTAAAACCGATAACCCCGTTGAGCGGTGTGCGAATTTCATGACTCATATTTGCGAGAAATTGACTCTTGGCCCGACTGGCTGCTTCTGCATCTGACTTTGCTCTTTTCAGCTCTTCTTCAGCCTGTTTGCGGCCGGTAATATCTTCAAACGCGATTAGAAGCCCCGTTACCTGCCCATTGTTGTCAAGCAGGGGAATTCTCGATATATCGAACCAGAGAGTCGAACCGTCTTTCGCCTGCAGTTGTTTCTCGAGATGAATTTCCGACTGGCGGCTTTCGATGACATTTTTGTCGCTGCCTTTGAGAAGTTCTGTTTTCTGCCGGTTTTCTGCCAGGTCGAAATCCGTTTTTCCGGAAATTTCGGCCGGGCTCTGCAGCCCGAGAAAGCGGGCGGCATTTTGATTGCAGCCGATGAAAACAGAATTACTGTCTTTCCAGAAAATCTGCTGCGGAATATTGTTCATTACAAGTTCGAGCATTTTCTGTGAAGATGAAAGCTGATGCTCGGTTTTTTCATTGTCGAGACATGCCAGTGCAGAGATTGCAAGCTTGTTCATCAGCAGCTGCAGGGAAAGTGTCAAGCTTTTCGAAATGGCTGAACCGCTTTTGTGTATAAATAAAATACCAAAACCCGGAAGGTTGAAGATTAACAGGTTTTGCCCCGAAAGCACATAAGATTGCGGGAAAGAAGGCGTAGACCTGTTCCAGCTCTCGGTGCTTTCCGGAAATTTGAATTCAGGGGGCAGCCCGGCTGTGGTTCCAGCACGTGGGATGCATGTGTGTCTGACCCATTTATAGGCTTCTTTGCCTGCCGGTGAAGGATTTGAGATGATTTCTGCCGGTCTCCAGATTTCTGCGGCCGAACAGTTCAGGGCGCGCATGAGAGTCGTCAGCGATTCCCTGAGCATGGGGGCGAGCTTCAGTGAATTGCCGATCGCAAGCGATATCTGGTAAAGAATTTCTGTTTCGTTGAGGTAGGTCATGATTGCTATCCACTTCAACCGGGGCGGGGATTGGCTTCGTCGTCGAAAATCCCAATAACAGTGGTTTTGTTGAAGAATTCAAGATAATCCTGACCGCTGTTTGCAATCTCGCCAAGGGTGAGGGCGCCAAAAAGGCTGTGTTTTCCGCCGGCAGCCTGTAATTCTTCAGTTATCCGCTCTCCGAGAAAAAGCGCTCTGGAAATGCAATCGATGATAAAGGCGTTGCCGGCAACTATGCCGCCATGGGCGGAACGCTCCGCCAGCTGTCTGGCCCTGGTCGCCGCTTCAATAAGTGATTCTGGCCGGCCGTGCAGAAGTCTCACAAATGAACCTGGTGGAACTGCGCCGACGCATACAAGGCCGTTGGCTGAATTTTTCATCAGGGGATCCCTGACGATGACTTCCGTATCAAGTCTGGTGATGCCAAACGGGTAGCTTTTGGCAATTTCAAAAAAATTATTCTCTGTGAATTTAAGGCCGCTGTGAGCTTCGACCAGTTCGCGATAGACTTCGAAGGCCGGGCGCCAGTCGAGAGTATGAAGCACGTTTCCCTCGGATTCTGTGACCTTGAGCCCTTCACTGATTGATTCCCAGCCATGGGCCACTCCGGTGCCGCAGGGCAGGGGAAGTCTGGCGATTACAGCGGCATCCTGAAGAACTCCTTCAGGGGTTATCAGGCATGGTTTTTGCCTGAATGAGAGGGAACCGGCGCCGCCGCCAATATAATTCCGCTGCAGGCCAAAACAGTAGAACATGTCCTGAATCAGCGACGAAATGCCGTGGCTGAGCCCATCAACGAAAACGATGAAGGTTTCGTCATGATTTCTTGGCGGCTGGCCCCATTTGTCGGCGAAGGGTGCAAGCTGTTCTTCATATATGGCACTGGGATCATCGAGATTTTTTATGCAGACGATCTGAGGGACTGCCTGCATCGAAACCACAACAAAGCCCTTTTCATAATTTTTTCCATCGTAAATGATCTGTGGGAAAATCCCGCCAAAAACTGGAATTTTGCATTGTTTAAGCAGTGCATTCAGAGTCTCGACGGAAAAATCATTGGCATCACCCGCAAGTATCATCAGGCCGCCGGTTTGCTGTTGCAGGCACAGCTGTTCAATGATTTTACCAAGACATTCGAGAGTGCCGGTTTTTTCAAAGACTGCTTTCATGGGAATTCCTCATTAAAATCCTGTTGGCCTGTCTGCAGTGAAAAAAACTTTGTCTAAGTATTATTTTAGGGCATGGCAGTTCATATTGCAATGTATTCTTGCCTGATTCTGGCTTGAGCTTAGAAGATATTGCATGCATCCGGCTGCTGAAAAATGAAAGTTGCCTGCTCCACCAGGAGTGAAGCAGGCAACAGCAGAGAGCTTATGGTATGCCGGCGGTATTTTGCTTTAGTTTGAGCTCATCAACCGCAATGCAGGTATTTTTTTACCAGTTTCATCAGGGCGTCGCCGTCGCCGAACAGATTTTCACTGAGATGCTGGTCGTCGAAAGCCTTGAGACTGGCAGCTATACCATCGATCATGTATGACGGGAAAACGCCGTTGTGTTCATAGAAAGCACGGTCAGCCAGCAGTCGTTCGCCGGCTTCGAAACATGAGCTGGGCAGCTGTGGCAGATTGAGTTCCTTCTGGTTTTTGCCGACGTCAACGCTGACATAGAGTTTTTCGGCAATCTTGAGAGCTTCCGGATTTTCGAGACCACGCAGAGCTGCTGTGGTTATGCCGGCAAGAAGCAGATAAACATTGGCTGAGCCATCAGCACTGCGGAGTTCTACAGTCTGATTGCTCATCGGGTCTTTAAAAGCTTCTTTTTCATTGGGATTGGCATCAAAAATCATGTTATCGACGCCTTTCCAGCCGAGCGGAACCCTGACGAGAACCGAGCGGTTGCTGTCGCCCCAGCAGATGTTGGTCGGAGCTTCCTGATGCGGCACCAGTCGCAGGAATGAAGTCGGTACAATGTTCCCGAAGGCGGTCAGTGAGGGGGCCAGCTCCAGCAGGCCGGCGATCATCTTTTTCGCAGTATCGTTAAGGGCACCTTTTTCATCGACCATCATATTGCGCCCATCTTTTACCAGGCGTGAATGAACGTGCATGCCGCTGCCGGCGTGCCCGACGATGATTTTCGGAGCAAAACTGACTTCGAGGCCATATTTATAGGCAACTTCGCGGATCGCCCATTTGGCGATGACCAGCTGATCAGCAGCGTCTTCGACATTGACCGGCAGAAATTCGATTTCGTGCTGAACGTATTCCCAGTCGCCAGAAACGATATTGCCGACTTCTGAATGCCCGTATTTGATCTTGCCACCCATTTCAGAGATGGCCTTCATGGCCTCGTTTCTTACCAGTTCCCATTTGGCGAACGGGTGCGATTCGTGATAGCCCTTCTGCGGGGTGATGGTGTAGATTTTGTCGAGTTCAGAAGAAATATAGAATTCAAGCTCACCAAGGGCTTCAAGCTGCATGCCGGTTTTTTCCTGCAGCGCCCGGTGTGCCTTTTTAAGAATGTTTTCAGGTGCAATGCTCAAGGGCTGCCCGAATTTATCGTAGTAAGAGCACATCACATCAAGGGCCGGAATCTCAGAAAACGGGTTGACAAATGCAGTTCTGTATCTTGGCACGACATAAAGGTCGCTGGCACTGGGGTCGACATAGCTGAACAGGCTCGAGCCATCGACACGTTCGCCCACTGACAGTATTTTATCAAGGTGTCTGCGGTCGTTAATGATGAAATTGAGCAGTTTCAGCTTGCCGTCGCCGCCCACATATCTGAAATTGAGCATTTTGATATCATTTTTTTCAATAAAATGAATGATATCTTTGCGTGTAAAGTCTTCTGGCTTCTTGTCAAGAAAGCGCACCAGTTTATTGGGGTTCAGAGAAACCTGACTGTCCATAATTTTCCTTCCTTGTTGTCTACAGAGTTTGTATTAGCTTACCCGGGTGATAATAACACGCTTTTGTTCTGAATAAAAAAAGTCTGTATCATTTTTGCCTGATACAGACCTGTTTGTTTGAGTTGGCGCAATTCAGCCGCCGAGTGCCTGCTTGACCTTGTCGAAGAATGATTTACCGGAGCCGATACCGGTAGCTTTCGACTCGGGGTCTTCTTCTGCCAGCTGCAACAGAAGTTCGCGCTGTTTTGAGCTGATTTCGGTCGGGGTGCGCACAAAAATCTTCACCAGCTGGTCACCCTGGCCGCCGCGCAGCGATTTAACACCATAACCGCGCAGTCTGAAAACCTTGCCGGTCTGCGTTCCTTCAGGAATTTTGATTTTCACAACGCCTTTGAGGGTCGGCACTTCAATTTCGCCGCCCAGCGCCGCCAGCGGAAAGGTAATATTCTTTTCGCAGATGATATCATCGCCGATGCGTTCAAAGAAATCATGCTTGCCGACCGAGATGAAAATATACAGACTGCCGCTCGGGCCGCCTTTTTCGCCAGGTTCGCCTTCGCCCGAAAGCTTGAGCTTGCTGCCGGTTTCGACGCCGGGCGGAATCTTTACATCGAGTTTCTGGGTATGTTTATTGCGGCCGGTACCTTTGCAGGTGGCGCATGGTCTGTCGATGATTTCGCCTTCACCCTGGCACTGGTGACAGGTTTTCTGGATCGAGAAAAAGCCCTGCGCCAGGGAAATGGTGCCGCGGCCTTTGCAGACAGGGCACTGCTTTCTGCTGCTGCCCGGCTCGGCTCCGCTGCCTGCGCATGAAGTGCAGCTGGTCGATTTTTGAATGGTTATATTCTTGTCGCAGCCAAATACGGCTTCTTCAAAGGTTATTTCAAGGTCGTAGCGCAGGTCGTTGCCGCGTCTCGGGCCCCGGCGCTGGCTGTTGCTGCCACCGAAAAAATCTGAAAGAATGTCGCCGAAAATGTCGCCGAAACCGCCAAAACCGCCCATGTCCTGGTAGTTGAAGCCGCTTGGGTCGATGCCGGCATGACCAAACTGGTCGTAGGCCTGGCGTTTCTGCGCGTCAGAGAGAATCTGATAAGCCTCGTTGATTTCCTTGAATTTTTCAATAGCCCCGTCGGTTTTGTTGACGTCAGGGTGATACTGGCGGGCAAGATTGCGAAACGCTTTTTTGATTTCGCCCTCGTCAGCATTTTTGGGTATCCCCAGAACTTCGTAATAATCACGCTTGGCCATTAAAGTCTCCCTTACAGGTTATCAGTTTCTCTATGCTTTGAATCAATCGTTAAAGCCTGTGTGAAAGCAGGCCGCAGGCAGTCAGAACTGCGCTGCGGCCTGTAACGGTATCAGTCCGCTTTTTTGAATTCTGCGTCTACAACGTTTTCGTCATCTTTGCCGCCAGCTTTCGGGCCGGCTGAACCGGCATTTTCGGCATGACCGGCATGACCTGCGGCCCCGGCAGCACCCTGTGCTCCCTGAGCGTTCTTGTAGAGCATTTCGCCAAGCTTCTGGGCAGTGGTCTGCAGCTGTTCGATCTTGGCTTTGATCTGTTCGACGTCTTTGGTTTCGAGAGCTTTTTTCAGCTCGCCGGCTTTGCCTTCGACTTCGTTTTTGAGATCAGCCGGAACCTTGTCGCCAAGTTCTTTGAGGGTCTTTTCGGTCTGATAGACAAGACTTTCGCCCATATTGATGGTTTCGATGCTTTCGCGCTGTTTGGCATCGTCCTGAGCGTATTTTTCAGCTTCTTTAACCATGCGGTCGATATCGTCTTTTTTCAGGCCGGAACTGTTGGTGATGGTGATCGCCTGTTCTTTGCCGGTGCCGAGGTCTTTGGCAGAAACGTTGACGATACCGTTGGCATCGATGTCGAAGGTGACTTCAATCTGCGGAACACCGCGGGGTGCCGGCGGAATGCCAACGAGGTCGAAGCGGCCGAGGGTTTTGTTGTCGGTTGCCATCGGGCGTTCGCCCTGCAGAACGTGTACGGAAACGGCAGGCTGACTGTCTGAAGCGGTTGAGAAAACCTGACTTTTCTTGGTCGGAATAGTGGTGTTTCTCTGAATCAGGGTAGTCATGACGCCACCGAGAGTTTCGATACCAAGTGAAAGCGGGGTAACATCGAGCAGCAGAACGTCTTTTACTTCGCCGCCAAGAATCCCGGCCTGAATGGCTGCGCCCATGGCGACGCATTCCATCGGGTCAACGCCACGTTCGGGATCTTTACCGAAGTGGGTTTTGAGAAGATTCTGAATGATCGGCATGCGGGTCGGGCCACCAACCATGATGATGTGGTCGACTTCGCTGCGCTTGAGGCCGGCATCGTTAAGAGCGTTGTCGATCGGTGGTTTGCAGCGTTCGACAATCGTATCGATCAGCTTTTCGAGCTGTGATCTGGTAATGGTCATTACCAGGTGCTTCGGGCCATCCTGAGTGGCAGTGATGAACGGCAGGTTGATGTCGGTTGTCGTGGTGGTCGACAGCTCGATTTTGGCTCTTTCGGCAGCTTCTCTGACGCGCTGATGGGCCATCGAGTCTTTTGACAGGTCGATACCTTCGGCTTTTTTGAATTCGTTTTCGATGTAGGAAATGATCAGGTTGTCCATGTCGGTGCCGCCGAGTTTGGTGTCACCGTTGGTCGAAAGAACTTCGAAAACGCCATTGCCGAGTTCGAGAATGGTAACGTCGAGAGTACCGCCGCCAAGGTCGAATACCAGAATCTTGCGTTCGCCTTCTTTGTCGAGACCATAAGCAAGAGCTGCGGCAGTCGGTTCGTTGATGATGCGCTTGACTTCGATGCCGGCAATCGCGCCTGCATCTTTGGTGGCCTGGCGCTGAGCGTCATCGAAATAGGCAGGTACTGTGATTACGGCGCCGGTAACCTTGTCGTTCAAAAAGGCTTCGGCGTCGGCCTTGATTTTCTGAAGAATGAAGGCTGAGATTTCCTGCGGAGTGTAGTCTCTGCTGTCAATTTTGTATTTGTCTTTGGTACCCATTTTGCGCTTGGCAGCGATGATGGTACGGTCGGGGTTGGTGGTTGCCTGACGTCTGGCCGGTTCACCGATCAGGCGCTGTCCGTCTTTGGTAAAAGCGACAACACTCGGAAATGCTTTGCCGCCGATCGAGTTGCCTTCGGCGCTCGGAATGATAACCGGTTTGCCACCTTCGATTACCGAAGCGGCTGAGTTGGAAGTACCTAAGTCAATACCTATTACCCTGGACATCTAATTCCTCCTGTCTGTTTTTAACAGTTTATTTCTGGTTGATTTCGACCTTCGCAGTGCGAAGCACGCGATCTTTATAGGTGTAACCCTTTTCAAAAACGGTAAGTACGGTTTCGTCGTCTTTGTCTTCTACGGTGCGCTTGCAGAGAGCTTCGTGACAATTCGGGTCAAACTTGCTGCCCTTGGCTTCTATGCCTTTCAGGCCCTCTTTTTCGAGCATGTCGGAAAACTGAATCGAAAACATTTCGAGGCCATCCATGACCTTTTTGTCGACGTTGATCTTGTAAATCTGCTCCAGCGCCTTGTCGAGAGTATCGAGAACCGGCAGAAGCTTTTTGAGAAAATCTTCGACGCCGCGGCCACGGGCTTCGAGCTGCTCTTTGGCGGTGCGGCGCTGCAGATTCTGGTAATCTGCAAGAGCCCGGAAATAACGATTCTTCATCTCTTCGAGCTCTTTTGCCAGGTCACGGCCCTGCGTCTGCCCCTGGGTCTGTTCTTCGGTGCCGGCAGCGGTCTGTTCCTGCTGAGAGGTTTCTTCGGCAGGTTTCTGGCTGGCTTCGTTCAGTTCAGGATTTTCGGCAGTTTTTTCGTTTTGCGTCATAATCTGGAATTCACCCTATTAGTTAAGTTTCAGCTCTTGTCTGATTCAGGAAAATTTCTGTCGCCAATCAGCAGCTGGCTGAGAGTGTTCGAAAGTCTTGCGAGAGTCGCGACCACGCGGCTGTAGTCCATACGCAGAGGGCCAATCAGACCTATTTTACCGAAGGTGCGGTTGGGGCCGCGGTAACGGGCCGTGACAAAAGACATGTCTTTTATGGCGAGCCCGGAATCGGAGCCTATGTTTACCACAATTTCCTGCTTGCTTTCAAGTGATTTAGCCAGAAGTTTAAGCAGATTTTCCTTCTGGTCGAGCAGGCAGACCATCTGTTTCAATTTTTCGGGCTCGTTGAATTCAGGCTGGTCAAAAAAGTTGAGAAAGCCTTCGAGAAAAATAGAATTGGTATCTGGGTCGCTGACCGCGTTCTGTACCTGTTTTACCAGCTGAGAAAGCAGATTGTTGTAGCGCGACAGTATCTGTCTGGTATTTTCGATGAAATTCTGTTCATACTGATGATACTGCTGGTGGCAGAGCTGAGCGTTGAGCAGTATCGAGAGCTTCTCCAGGACATCGTCAGAAGTGGCGGCCGGAATGTTGACCACCTGGTCGTTGATATTGCCGCAATCATCGACGGTTACCAGCATTGCCTTGGTGTCGAGAATGCGGAAAAGTCTGATCGAGCGCAGGTTGCTGTGTTCCTGTTGCGGGGCAAGAAGCACACCGGCCAGTTTTGTCTGCTGGCAGGCATATTGCACGGCTGATTTTAAAATGTCCTGCTGGCGCAGATGGGTTTCGCGCGAAATGCTGGCAAGTCTGCCGATCAGAGATTCTTCGAGTTGGCTGATACGCTCGAATTCGATGAGAAAATTAACATAGAACTTGTAGCCCTTTTCGGTGGGCACGCGGCCGGCCGATGTGTGCGGTGAATAGAGATAGCCCATCAGTTCGAGGTCGGCCATTTCGTTTCTGATGGTGGCGGGCGAGCAGGAAAGCCGGCTGGAACGCGACAAAGTGCGCGAACCCACCGGGATGCCGGTTGAAATGAAGGCATCACAGACTTCGCGCAGAACGGTTTTCTGGCGGTCGTTCAGGGCCTGACTGCCGTCGTTGGCACAGACTTCGGTCTGAAAAAGCGTATTGGCGTTCATTTTACAACTTTATGGTTCGGGGGAAACCCCGGCCCGCAGGCCGGGGTTCGTGAGTTACATCAGTAGTCCATGTCCATGTCTGGAGCGGGGGCGCCTTTGCCCTTCTTTTCGGGGGCTTCAGCGACGAGAACTTCAGTGGTCAGCAGAATCGAGGCGATCGAAGAGGCATTCTGCAGAGCTGATCTGGTGACCTTGGCGGGGTCGATGATACCGGCTTTATACATGTCGGCATAATCGTCGGCGACTACGTCGTAGCCATAGCCATTGCCTTTGTGGGCTCTGACTTTTTCGACGATGACTGAAGGTTCGAGACCGGCGTTGGTCAGGATCATGCGCATCGGAGCGTAAAGAGCGCGGCGAACGATGTTGATACCGATCTTTTCATCGTCGGTGGCGTTCTTTTCGAGCTTGTCGAGAACCGGGAGAGCGTTGATGTAGGTTACGCCGCCGCCGGCGACGACGCCTTCTTCAACCGCAGCGCGGGTGGCGCTGAGGGCGTCTTCAACACGGGTTTTGCGTTCTTTCATTTCGGTTTCGGTAGCAGCGCCGACTTTGATTACTGCAACACCACCGGCCAGTTTGGCGAGGCGTTCCTGCAGTTTTTCCTTGTCGTATGAGCTGGTGCTGTGTTCGATTTCGGCTTTGATCTGGCTGATGCGGCTTTTGAGGGCCTTGGTGTCACCGGCGCCTTCGACGATGGTGGTCATGTCTTTGGCAACGATTACTTTTTTGGCCTGACCGAGCTGATTGATGGTCGCAGATTCAAGCTTCATGCCGAGATCTTCGCTGATTTTCTGACCGCCGGTCAGAACGGCGATATCTTCGAGCATCGCTTTTTTGCGATCGCCGAAGCCGGGGGCCTTGATGGCGACACAATTGAAAGTGCCGCGCAGTTTGTTGACCACGAGGGTTGCAAGGGCTTCGCCTTCGATATCTTCAGCGATGATCAGCAGGGGCTTGTTGACCTGAACGATCTTTTCGAGCAGGGGCAGGATTTCTTTGAGGTTGTTGATCTTGCTTTCGGTAATGAGAATGTAGGGGTTGTCGAGAACCGCTTCCATTCTTTCCTGGTTGGTTACCATGTAGGGGCTGATGTAGCCCTTGTCGAATTCCATACCTTCGACGAAATCAAGAGTGGTGTCGAAGCTCTGAGCTTCTTCAACGGTGATGACGCCGTCTTTGCCGACTTTGTCCATGGCTTCGGCGATGATGTGGCCGATTTCCTTGTCGCGGGCAGAAATTGTGGCAACCTGGGCGATGCTGTCTTTGTTGTCATCAACCTTTTTAGAAAGATTTTTGATTTCCTTGACCACTTCGTCAACGGCCTTTTCGATGCCGCGTTTCAGGTAAGAAGGATTGGCACCGGCGGCAACGTTCTTGAAACCTTCATGGACGATGGCCTGAGCCAGAACGGTAGCGGTGGTGGTACCGTCGCCAGCGACGTCGTTGGTCTTGCTGGCAACTTCTTTAACGAGCTGGGCGCCCATGTTTTCGAACTTGTCAGTGACTTCGATTTCTTTGGCAATGGTAACGCCGTCGTTGGTTACGGTCGGGCTGCCGAATTTCTTGTCGAGAATGGCATAACAGCCTTTCGGGCCAAGGGTGGCGCGAACTGCGTTAGCGACGATGTCAACACCGGTTTCGAGAGATTTGCGTGCTTCGTCCCAATATTTGAGCTGCTTGGCAGTCATTTTTTTGCTCCTGTGCTTGTGATCTTATCAGTTGATGATGGCGAGAATGTCTTCTTCGCGCAGAATCAGGTAACTTTCGTCTTCGACCTTGATTTCGGTGCCGGCATATTTTGAGAAGATCACCTTGTCGTTGGCTTTTACTTCGAGCGGGCTGCGCTTGCCGTCATCAGTGAGTTTGCCGGGACCGGCTGCAATTACGGTACCTTCGATCGGCTTTTCTTTGCTGGCGGTATCGGGAAGAATTACGCCACCTTTTGATTTTTCAACTGCATCTTTCGGCTTAACGATAACGCGGTCATTTAATGGTTTGAGATTCATGAAATGCTCCTGATTAAACTTATTTGGATTATTTTTTTCAAGTGGCGGAGCAGGTTTGGCGCCTGCCCCGCGAGAATTGGTTAAATCGGGTCAGAGATTACATCATGCCGGGCATGCCCATGCCGCCCATGCCACCCATACCACCCATGCCGCCCATACCGCCCATGGCGGGGGCTGCTTTGTTTTCTTCGGGGATATCGGCGACCAGAACTTCAGTGGTCATGAGAATGGCTGCGATTGAAGCGGCATTCTGCAGAGCTGATCTGGTAACCTTGGCGGGGTCGATGATACCGGCTTTGAACATGTCGATATATTCGTTGGTGAGAACGTTGTAACCGAAGCCGGGTTTCTTTTCCTGCTTGATTCTTTCGATGATGACGGCGGGTTCAAGACCGGCATTGGCAAGAATGAAGTGAATCGGTTTCTGCAGAGCTTTTCTGACGATGTCGACGCCGATTTTTTCGTCGCCGTTGATCTGGAGAGTGTCGAGAGCTTCGATGGCATTCAGCAGGGCAACGCCGCCGCCGGCAACAACGCCTTCTTCAACCGCGGCGCGGGTGGCGCTGAGAGCGTCTTCAACGCGGGTTTTGCGTTCTTTCATTGCGGTTTCGGTAGCGGCACCGACTTTGATGACTGCAACGCCGCCAGAGAGCTTGGCGAGACGTTCCTGCAGTTTTTCTTTGTCGTATGAGCTGGTGCTTCTGTCGATTTCGGCTTTGATCTGGGCGATGCGGGCCTGAATGTCTTTGGCAGCGCCGGCGCCTTCGATGATGGTGGTAGTTTCTTTGCTGATGACAACCTTCTTGGCATGGCCGAGGTGTTCGAGACCGGCGTTTTCAAGTTTGAGGCCGATTTCTTCGCTGATCTTCTGACCTTTGGTCATGACCGCGATATCTTCGAGCATGGCTTTGCGTCTGTCGCCGAAAGCCGGGGCTTTGACGGCTACGCAGTTGAAGGTGCCGCGCAGTTTGTTGACCACGAGGGTGGCGAGAGCTTCACCTTCGATGTCTTCAGCGATGATCAGCAGGGGTTTCTTGGTCTGCACGATGCTTTCGAGAACAGGCAGAATGTCTTTGATGTTGTTGATCTTGCTGTCGGTGATGAGAATGTAGGGGTTGTCGAGAACCGCTTCCATTCTTTCAGGGTCAGTGACCATGTAGGGGCTGACATAACCCTTGTCGAATTCCATACCTTCGACGAAATCAAGGGTGGTGTCGAAGCTCTTGGCTTCTTCTACAGTGATGACGCCGTCTTTACCGACTTTGTCCATGGCTTCGGCGATAACTTTGCCGATTTCGGTGTCGCGGGCAGAGATGGTGGCAACCTGGGCGACGCTGTCTTTATTGTCGTCGATGCGCTTTGACTGTTCCTTGATTTTGGCAACAACAGCGTTGACGGCTCTTTCGATACCGCGCTTGATATAAATCGGTGTGGCACCGGCAGCGGTGTTTTTGAAACCTTCATGGACGATTGCCTGGGCCAGAACGGTGGCGGTGGTGGTACCGTCGCCGGCGATGTCGTTGGTTTTGCTGGCGACTTCTTTAACCAGCTGGGCGCCCATATTTTCGAAGCGGTCTTCGACTTCGATTTCTTTGGCGATCATGACGCCGTCATTGGTAACGGTGGGACTGCCAAAACTCTTGTTGAGGATGGCATAACAGCCTTTGGGCCCGAGGGTTGAGCGTACTGCGTTGGCAACAGTATCGACACCTTTTTCAAGGGCTCTTCTTGCGTTTTCACCGTATTTCAGTTGTTTTGCGGCCATTTTCTATATCTCCTTAGTGAATGATTTTGAACTTGATTGATGTTGGTTTATTCAACAGCCAGAATTTCATCTTCTTTCATGATCAGGTGTTTTTCGCCATCGATCATGATTTCGGTGCCGGCCCATTCGGTAAAAATGACGCTGTCGCCTTTTTTAACCTGCATGGGAATAACTTTGCCCTTGTTATCAGTCAGACCGCGGCCGACAAAAATAACCTTGCCGGTTTTCGGGCGGGCTTTCGAAGCGGTATCGGGAATAATGATGCCGGTGGCAGTCTTTTTCTCGGCTTCGGTGACTTTGATGACAATGCGGTTACCCATCGGGGTGAGGTTCATGATGTCCTCCTTGTTGAATTTGAACTTCTGGAAACTCTTACTTGTTAGCACTCAAATCGGTTGAGTGCTAACAGATATATATAAAAACTTTTTTGCAGAATAAAGTCAATCTAAAGTCGAAAATAGGTGAAAATAAATAAACTGAGAAAGTTATTGGTTAAAAATAAACTCAGACTCTCGCATAATTGAAAAAATATTGAAATATGTCTCAAGAGCTGATTCTGTCTCAGAACTTCGTGAAAATTGTCGCAACTTTTAGCCGGCAGGGGGCGTATTATTTGCAGGGAGATAAACGCCGCTCTGATATCAAACAACAGCGGCAGATTCGGTTCTGTCTGGCCTTGCCGGCAGAACAGGACTGTATCAATCATTCTGCAGACCTCAGGAGATACGGGGTCGGGTTAATGCCTGTATTGCAGGCATGGGTAACAATATGACTGTGCCTGTCGCATCAGCAAAATACATTCTTTTGTTGCTATTGCTCTGACCGTTAGTGTAAATTACCCGTATACAGAGTGAAGGGGAGTTGATGATGGCGGAAGAAAAGGATTTCAGAAAACTGCTGAAAAAAGTCGACATGAGCGACATTCGACTGCTTGTCGTCGGTGTGGCTCTGCTGATTGTGCCGGTCGTTTTCATCCTTTTCTTTTCCGGTGGCAGCGCTAAAAAGATCAGCCAGGAAAAAATGAAAACCATGGTTGCCCGCAAAAATGTTTTCAATTTTGGCACTTCGTCAGGTTCTGGCGCATCTTCTGCTCCTTCTTCGGGCAAACCCTCGGGTTCGACATGGTTTTCATCGACTTCCCCCGAAAAGCGCGTTGAGCAGGAGCTCGAAGACGCCTTCAAGCTCGTAAAACGCAGTCAGCGCTCTGACCGTTTCCCGCCGGGGGCTACCGAAGAGCAGCGCGATGCCTACAAGGCCGAACATAACCCGATGCTGCTCGATGGCAGGGGTGAACTCGAGCGCGGCAATTTTGCCGAAGCCGAAGCCATGTTTTTAAAAGCTTTTGAAGAAGCGAATGGTAACGCTTTTCAACAGGTTTACGCCATGGGCGCTCTCTGCGAATTGTATGAGCTGACCCAGGACCGGAAAAAGCTCGAAGCGGCCTTCAAGCAGTTCATGGAACTGGTCGGCAAGCTGCCGCCTGATTATGGCGGTGGCGATCTCGCCGCTTCGGTTCGTAATGCTTATATGGCACTCAAGCAGCTTCAGGACAGTGCTGACCCGGCCAAGGTTGCACAGGGACTGGCTGATGTCGAAGCGATCAAACAGGGTGCAATTCCGCCAGGAAAAGTCTCGCAGGGTCTCGGCAAGAGTCTTTTTGCATTTCCGGCCAAATTTGAATAGGGTGGGGGGATAATCATGAAACCAGCAGCAAGAAAAGGCAGCGCGTTCATCATTGTAGTTGGTGTTCTTGGCGTGATTCTTTTTGCCTCCACCATGTTCATGAGTTCAACGATCGAAGAGGGTCGCCAGACAACGCTTTCAGTCAAGGGGCTGCATGCAACCTGTCTTGCTGAAGCCGCCCTCGAACGTGCCATGCGCATGATCGCCGACAATATCAACGATGTCGATCCGACCAGAGTTACTGCCAAAGACCTGGCAATAAAGCTGCGTCTGCCTGCCCGCGCCAAAAGCGGTGTAACTCTCGGGCTTGCCGGCAATCTCGGCGCCGATGAACAGCTTGAACTCGATACAGCCGCCTCTGAAGAGATCGTGCTGACGAAAGAAGACCTTCAGGAAGGCGTCGACAACAAGGAACTCGATACTCTGGTTGCCTATATGACCTCAGAAGGCGCCAAAGAATATGATGTTAAGGTCAAGGTCAAGATTGACAAGGCTTTTCGCGTTTCTCCAGGCAAGGATTATGCCGATTTCAAGGTGCCGGGCGTTGACATCGCCTGGAATCTGCGCCCTGATGTAAAGACTTTTCTTGAAGGCGGCGGCTATTCACCGATCGAAATCGGTTTTCCGAAAGATCTGTCGTGGCTTGATTTCTCGATTCCCGTTAAAATTGGGCCGATCACTCTCGTTAACATCAATCTTACCGGCGTTGTCGACAAGTTGATGCCAAAAATTACGGTAGCCGGCAAGGAGCGAAGCTTTAAAGAGCTGACCAGTCTCGATTTCTTTGCTGACATGCTGGTTAATCAGCTGATTGGCGGCGGCAAACAGCGATACCCGATTCAGGTAAAATTCGACGCAATTCCGATGCCCACAAGCGCTAACAGCCTGTGGCCGGCTGGTGTAAGTCTGACACCGACCCTCGATCAGGGGCAGTATCTTGAAAAATATGGCCAGTTGAAGCTCGAATGCGAAGCTTCGATTACCTATCAGGATAATTACAAGGCAACCCGCAGGGTATCGGCGATCAAAGACTTCAAAACCGCCGACTGTGAACCGCCGGCCCCGATGTACAGCTTTTTTATCGCCAATCTCAAGAACGATTTTCTTTCTTTCAACAATTACGGCGGTACTTTCGTCGTTAACAACTTCGATTACTCAGGCACCTTCTCAAAAATTAAAGAAGTGTTCACCGGCCCCAAAGAAATTTCAGAAGAAGAATTGAAAAAACGCGAGTTCCCGGGTCTGGTGCGCGTCAATTACTCAGACAAGAGCTCTGACGGCACCCGGCCCCTGATTTGCAACGTCGCTCTTATGGGCGACTGGAACGCCCCGCCGGTAGCCGGCGACAACAGCGGCGCGGTCAAAAATATTTTTCAGGGAATCGAGCCGCTGCTGATTCTCAATACCAAGACCAAAATGGCGGTTGCTGGCGGCAAATACAATATCAACGCCGAAATTACCCGCAGAGACCCCGAAACGAACATTGCGGTTCCGGTAAGCCTTTCGGGCCCGGCCAACAACAGTGCACCGGCTCAACCCGTTCTCGGGCAGCCCGGCAAATACGGTATCGACTTTGCTACCAAACCAGATCCTTTCCCGATGCTGAAACCGACCGAATATCTTAAAAAACTTGCCGCACCCGGCACCCTGAACCTCATTCCCGACGTCGGTAAAATGAGCACCAATGTTCTGGCACTGGCAGTAACTATGGCGCTCAAGCCGATGGTCGACGCAGTTCCTCTCAGCAAAGGCGTGGTCAGCGTTCCAGACTGCTTCCAGAAATGGGAAATGCCATATATGGGCACCGGTAACTCGTTTTACACCATTCCGACAACCGGTACCGGCGCCAACAAAACGAGATTTTTCGGCTACGGCGGCATGCACCCGACTCTGACGAGGGAAGTCGAAGGCAATGTGCTCAAACGTTCGCGACTCTGGCAGATGTGCATTGTCGGCATGAGCCCGATGGACCGCCTGCCGCTGCTGCCTTTCCCGCCGGTGTTCCTGCCGCCTCCACCTCTGGTCATCCCAATCTGGAAAGCCCAGGAAGTTTTGACCAAGTATGATTACAACCTCGAGCCGCTTAAGGCCAATGCCGAATCAGGCAAAGCCGATTACAAGACCTATGAATATGACCCGTCACTGCTGCAGAATATGCCACCCAACCTCTACACCAGTGAACAGTATGCCAAGAAGGCGACCTATTACTACGAGAACGCCGAAGCTTTCATCGAAGATCTTCCTAACCGCATCACCACGGTAAATGGCAAGAAGGTATTTGTATTGAACGGTGTATCTTACATTTCCGGTTCGCTCGGCTCGGCAGCAAGTCCGTTCAATGCCGGCGAAGAGGCCTTTTATGTGCTCGGCAAGGGTATGATTGTCGTAAGCGGGAATCTGTATCTTGGTTCAAACATCAAGGTTCTCGACCGAACCGAAGACGATCTGACGGTTTTTTCTCTGATTCTGCGCAACGGCGGTCTGCTGGCTTTGTCTGGCGGCAAACAGTATGAGGTCGAAGGTTCGCTTTATACCGACAAGGGCATTTACTGTCATGCCGATTCGAGCCTGAGAATCGCCGGCAACTGGGTTACCAATCAGTTCAACAAAGCCGCAATGGGCGGTACCGTTGCTGTTGATTACGTTTCTTCGCGGGTTCGCAGCTCGCTGGGCAGCCTGCACCCGGTGCGCGGCAAGTTCGACCCGAAGCGTTATCATGTCTCTTTCAGTCCGTTGTGGGCTTCATGGAGGGCAAATTGATGCATGCATGCATGAACAGAAAGGGTGCCACCCTTCTTGAAATCGTCATCGCCGCCTTCATTCTGGCGGTGGCTTTTATACCGATTCTCAGACTGGTTGATTTTGGCTCGACCTCTACGGCCAAGGTGGGGCATTACGCCAAGGCAACCCGACTGGCCCAGGAACTGATAGAAGAATGCAAGCACGTTCCTTTCAAGGTTTATCAGAAGCACTACAGTGACCTCGCCAGCGGCAATTCTTTCGATGTGCACCCGCAGTTTTACAAAGAAACCGCTAAAAGCATCGAGAGCTTTTTTAAAGAAAATATCGACGCCATGAAAGACTATGGTTGTACCGCGACTTTGAAAGCCAAGAAGAATGATCTCGACCAGATCGTCGAGGTCTGGTTCGAAGTCGAAATTTTCTGGCGTGACAAAGGCACGAAAGAAGACGAACGTTTCGGCCGGCGGGTTGTCAGAGCCGGCAATGCCTATTACAATTCAGAGGCTATCTAGCAGAGAGGTGAAATTATGAAAAATCGCAGAAAAACCGGCTTTACCCTTGTAGAAGTTATGGTCGCCATTTTTCTGTCGACCATCGTTCTTACCGCTATCTATGGCGTCTGGATCCGCGTGCAGCGTGAAATTGCCAAGTCGCACGCACGCCAGACCCTTCAGAGTGAGCTGAGAACCGCCTCGAACTACCTGCAGAAAGATCTGAAGTCGGTTAAAGAAGGAACGTTTGATGCGCCGGGTGGCCAGTCTGCCGACGGCTCTTCTCTGCACATCACTTTTGAGCGTTTCAAAGAAAGTGAAGAAGGCAAAATCGCCCAGGATTCTACTGAAAAAGTTGAATACCGTCTCAGTGACGGTCTCCTGACCAGAAAAAGCACTACCGATCTCAAGATTCTTTCGGTGAACGTTGAAAGCATGCAGATTACCAAATCGGTTGATTCAGCCACTCTCGGTGCCACCGATCTTGAATCGACCGATGAAGATTTCAGAGCCGGACGCGAAGCCAAACTCGAGATCAATATTGTCGGCCGCAAGAATATTGCCGGTTCGCGCGAGGAAATGTATCACGTCGAGCGCACTTCGGTGGTCATGCGCGATGAATTCTACAAAAAGACCAACAAGAATTTCGTTTCGAATTTCGATCTGGCGAAACTTGAAAAAGACGCGGTTGTCGAAGTCGACAACTCTCAGGACGCCAGTTTTGGCCCTGGCGGAGCGATGAATGAAGAGCAGCTGCGCAGTCTCAATGACGATCAGCTGACTGGCCTTGAGAACACGCAAAAAGAGCTGATCGAGCAGGCAAATGACTCTATCGACGAGATGAACAATTCGATCGATGACACTGACACCGGCGAAGGCAACCTTTCCAAATTCGGTCAGTGGTTGAATTTTTTCTCGACTACAGAAGGTGAAAAAGTGAGAGGCCTGCGCTCTGATCTTGAAAAGGCCGATTCGCAGGATGAAGTGAAATCGGTGATCAATAAATTGACCGATTACACGAAAGACAAGGAAGAAAACTTTCTGAGTCGTTCGGTGCCGGGCTATTCAAGTATGAGCGCCGCTCAGAAAGATCTTTATAAAGAAGCCTACGAAATGAAACTGCAGGACCGAACCATCGAAGGCAGCCATCAGGAACTCGTGAAACAGGCAGAAAAAGATGGCAAGACTCCACCGGAAGCACCCCAGAAAATTATCGATGTGGCAACGGGACAGGCTGAAGGCGAGGGCTCCCGCACCTATGTCGATGAAAATGGCAAAGAGATCCAGATTTCGAATGAAGCAAACAGTTCGCGCAGCACAACTGACCTGCGCAATGCCTATAACAACATCAACCTCAGCTGGATGGGCGAATTCAACAAGGAACCTGAAGAGGTTGGAATCTATAACGCGGCGAAATCGCTGATCAGTCAGGGTAAGGCCAAGCTCAACGTCATTGAAATGCGTGACACTTCGAGCGAAAACGTGGCGCTGATTCAGAGAGTTAAAGCCAGCAATTAAACATTCATTCACAGAAAGGCAGTTATGCGCTCTTTTTTCGGCCTGTTGATTCTGATCTGTTGCAGTCTGGTTGTAACTGGCTGTGGAAGCTCCGACGGCGGTCTTTCCGACTGGCAGAAGCCTGCCCCGGTGACGGTCGTCTCGAACATCAAGGGGAAAATCCTGCCGCCTCTTTCTGCCAGCCTCAGGCCTGGCCTCATGGCGCTTCTTTCTGTCGAAGGTGCCACGGTTTTTGTCGAAAAATACCCTGAACATTCTGCCACTGCCGACAACAATGGTGATTTCATCATCAAAAATGTGCCGGTCGGCCGCCATCGTCTGGTAGCTCATAAACTTTCCGGTATAACTCCTTATCGTCAGCGGTCTGACGTATTCGATCTGACCGGCCAGTTCGAGACTCAGGTGATTAACACTCCGGTCACTCTTGAACCGGCTCCCTACAATGTAACCGTTAATGTCAGCGACGTCGGTACAGATCTGCCTTTGAATGCGAAAATCAGCATCTGGGGTTTCGAATTTCAGGCCGTTAATGGTGTTGCCGAAGTCGGGCCATTCCCAGGTGGTGTTCAGAGCAAAGAAATGGCGGTATCTGCTGTCGGTTATGCCTCGCAGACTTTTCTGGTTACCTTCAGTGACCAGCGCAAGGCAAAACTTTATGTGAGACTGACGCCTTCAACCTCAACATCCGGCAACCGTGCGCCATTTGTCGAAATCGAGCACACGGCCGCTTCGGTAAAAACCAATGAAAGTATCAGCTTCTCTGCCGCAGGAGTTGACGCCGATGGCGATGCAATTACCTGGCTGTGGTCAGCAACGGCCGGAACTTTTTCGAATCAGACCGGTCAGACGACTATTTTTACCGCGCCTGCCGCTTCCGGGACTGTCGATATCACCCTGACCGGCAAAGACCCTGACGGAGCCACCGGCCGGGCGGTGCTTCGACTGGCTATCGAGACCGGCAGTGCGCTGCCGCCGAATCCCAATAATCGCCCGCCGCTCGCCGCTTATGATCCTGTGCCGGTAAATTTCAGCGAAAACCAGAGTGATGGCACGACGCTGCGCTGGGCAGGCAGTGACCCCGATGGTGACCCGATCACTTACGACCTTCTTTTTGCCGCTCAGGGCAGTGAGATGACAGTTGTGGCCGGCAATCTCTCTGAAGCCGGATACAAAGTCAACGGACTGGTAGCGTTCAAGACTTATTTCTGGCAGGTTATCACCCGCGATCAGTATAATGCGGTAACCGCTTCACCCATCTGGCAGTTCAAGACCGGCGATCTCAGCAATTTTGCACCATACGTTCCCGGAATGCCGGTGCCCGAAGATCTTTCAATCAACCAGCTGCCAGCCACCATCTGCACCTGGACCGGCGGCGACCCTGATCAGGATGACATCATTACCTATTCGCTGATGTTCGGAACCGATCAGAACAGTCTGCAGCTCAAAACGAAAACCAGACAGACCAGTATGCAGCTCGACAACCTTGAGCTTGGCAAGACCTATTTCTGGCAGATCATCGCTGCCGATAACCGGGGCAAAGAGACTGCCGGCCCGCTATGGCGTTTCAGCACCCATTCGCCGGTAAATCGTAACCCGTCAGACCCGGAAGCGGTGGGCCCGGCAAGCGGGGCGGCCGGCATCGCCGTTAACGCTCAACTGCGCTGGAATGCCTCTGACCCTGATGGTGACGCTCTCACTTACGACCTGTTTTTCGGAACGAGTTTCCCGCTGGCAAAAGTGTCGGCAAATCAGGCGGCGCAGATTTTTACGCCGGCAGAGAGTCTTAAGTTTTCGACCCGCTATTTCTGGCAGGTTGTGGTCAGAGACGTTCGCGGCCTGACCAACCCGGATTCGCCGGTCTGGTCGTTTACGACTGCTGAGAAGGTAAATCAGCCGCCCAATCAGCCTCTGGCCATTTCGCCGGCCAGCGGCAGCGTCAATGTACCGGTGCGGCCGGCATTTGCCTGGTCGGGCGGCGATATCGATGACGACGCAGTCACTTATGAGCTGTTTCTCGATCAGAATATACCGCCGACAACTAAGGTCGCAGAAGGCCTTACCGCGACGAACTGGTCGCCGTCTGTCGATCTGGGCGCCGGAAAAATCTATTACTGGCAGATCGTTGCCAGAGATCAGGCCAATAATTCAACCGTCTCGAACGTATTTTCGTTCACAGTAAAACCTGAAGTGGCCGCTGATCTGACCCCGCCTGAAATTCTCTCGGTCAGCCCGGCCAACGGAGCCGTCGAAGTTGCTGCCGAGCAAACGGTTACCGTGGTTTTCAGCGAGGCTGTCGATCAGACCGCGGCGCTGGCGGCCATGAGTTTCTCTCCTGCGGTCAGCGGCGCCTGGGCCTGGGAGAACGTCTCGACCATGGTTTTTCGCCCGACCGGTGGCTGGCCGCCTGGCAGTTTCAATCGGCTCGTTATTGCAGACAACACCGTAAAAGACAACAGCAACAATATCATGAGCCGAGGTGGCAGTTACGGCTTTACGATCGCTTCGGTGCTTCCCGTTCCCTCAAGCCACCGCTCCGTCGCTTTTCCGCGGCAGGTGCAGGCGAATGAGACGGCGCTGATTTCGGTGCCTGACCTGCCAGCCGGCGCCAAATCATTCGGAGTTGCGGTTGCTTCACCCGACGCAGCGACTTTTACATTGAGAGCCAGCGTGGCTGAAAGCATGCCGGCCGGCATCGACCCGCATTCGGCTTTTCGCTTTTTCGAACAGGGCTTGAGCGGTCATGAGCTCCCTGGCTCTCTGGAAAAGGCCGACAATCTGCGCGGCAGTTCAACGCTGCGTGCTTCTGCCGTGCTTGGCGCCACCGAAGACTTTTTTATACCGGTATATGGCCAGGTTGCAACCAGCACGCCTTACCCCGGCAACAAAATTACTGCCCGCTGTCAGGCGATAAGTGATCAGGTGATAATATACGTCGATACGGCAATTCAAAGCCCGGCGAGCAGTCTGGTCGCCGACGTCAGGCAGCGTTTCGAAGACGTTATCAGGCCGCGGGTGCGCGACTATTTCGGCGAAGAACCAGATCTGGGCCCTGATGGTGAAGGACGATTGACGGTATTGCTGACCGATTCGATGACGATCGGAATTGCCGGGATTTTTTACGGCAACGATCTGTTCAACCGTGATGAGAGCAATATTCAGCTGCGTGAAAGCAACGCCCGTAAGATAATCTATGTTAAATACTCGCTTTCGAGCCAGATAACCAGATTTGGCACCATGGCGCATGAATTTCAGCACATGGTCAATTTTTATCAGAAGCGCCTGTTGGGCGGCAGCAACAATTACGAAGCCGTCTGGCTCAATGAAGGTCTGGCAAAATTTTCGGAAGAAGTGTGTGGTTATGGCATTCTTGAGGGTGATGCCAATACTGCTTCATTGGTCAAGCTGTCGCAGCAGAATCTGAAAGATCTTTCGCTGACAAATTTTGTCGGGTTGAACAGTTATGGTCTTTCTTATCTGTTCGTGCGCTTTCTGGCGCAGGAAAACCGTTATGGCACGACCTACCGCGAAATTACCCGCAAACTGATTGGCTCGTCACTTACCGGAAAAGCCAATGTTGCATCGGTCACCGGCGAAGAATTTTCGCAGACACTGGCAAGGTGGGCGATGTCGCTGTATCTGAATCGCTTTTCATCAGAAGACCCTGCCGATTACGGTCTGAAGAACCTTAATCTGGCAGGCACTTATAACGGTGTGACGCTGCCGGGGTTCAATTTTGTCGATGTCAGCACCGGGCAGACCCTGTCATTGAAGCCTGACGCCTTTGCCGGCTTTGTAAAAGTTTCTACCGGGCAGGCAAAAACCGAATTCAGTCTGCTCAATTCTGGCAGCAACGGGTTCAGGGTCTGGCTTTTTGACCGGCGCCCATAAGCCACCGGCATGGCTCTTAACCGGGTTCAGCCGATAAAAATCAGGAAAAAGGTGGCCAGCAGAAAAACCCAGATCGAAACCAGTGCGATCAGGTTCCAGTCGAATGAATTCTCGATTTTTTCGAGAATCGATTTTTCGGAGTCGACAGTAAAATCAGGCTGACCGGTCATTATGCTTCTCCGGCTGGTTCCAGCGGGCGTTCTGCCTTCTGCAGCAGAGCCTGGCGTTTAAGAAGTTCGGGATGCCCCGGGTTTTCTCTTGAGATAAGGTTGGCGAGAGCCACGGCGGCTTTGAGATTACCCTGTTTGATGAGCTCATCGAGCAGTGGTAGATTGACGTCAATCTTGGCCGGGTAAGCAGGAAGCTCTCTTTTGCTGGTTCCGTCAGGGGCGGTCAGCTCAAGGCCGCATCTGGGGCAGAAATATTCATGGGGGCGGCAGGCGCTGTTGCATTCTCCGCAGGTGAACAGAGATTTGGCGACCCAGACGAGGGCTTTCTGAATCAGGCGAGTGCCCGAGACGAAGCCGGGGGTTTCTTCGTGAATGATGATGCCATCGGGCAGAAAATCGCTTTTGAAAGACTTTGCCGCTTTATGAATCTTGCCGTCAAAAATCTGGCCAACTGTATAGACCTTCTGTATGGCGTTCGATTTTTCGAGAATGCCGATCGATTCTTTTGACCGCATGTAGACATCACGGTTCTCGAGACTGTTGACCAGCCGGCTGGTTGTGGTCGAAAGTGTTTCGAAAAGGAACACACATTCTTCGGGGGTGAAGGCAAATTTATCGCCACTGCGGCTTGAGCTGGTGTCTCTTGTTTTAATGACGCTCTTAAGCGTTGCTTCGAGATCGAGAACTCTCTGTTCGAGCTGTTCTTTTTCGCGCAGAACCGCTTCCGGGGTTGAAGAAGCCATATTGCTGCGCAGGTTCTTGAGTTCTTCCTGGGCATTGGCGAGGGCGGCTTCAAGAAATTTGATTTTGGCGTCGGCGGCGGCAATGTTGTTGCGAAAGACTTCGCTGCTGGGCAGAACCGCAAGATCGCGTTCGAGTTCGGCAATTTTTTTCTTGAGCGTGGCGTTTTCGGTTTTAAGCTGTTCGGTGCTGATCAGCTGGCTTTTCAGGTCGCTGATTTCAGATTTATCGAGCTTCATTGCGTCCATCAGGGCGTCTTTACTTTTCGAAAGCTCGATTTCTTTGTTCTGCAGAGCCTGACGCATCTGCTGATTTGTCGTTTCAGCCTTGTTCAGGGCTGTTTCAAGTTCGACGATTTCGTTTTTCAAAGCCTCAAGAGCTGATTCGTCGGCAACGGGAACTTCGACTTTAACAGAAGGGCTGTTCTGCAGTTTTTCAATTTCTTCTCTGAGGCTGGCGATAAGTTTTTCGAGTTTTGCCTTTTCGCTTTTCTCAAGTTCGAGAGCTTTGGCATTTTCAGCGGCTTTTTCCCGGAGTTCCTGGGTTTTGTTCATTTCCAGGAAGAGAGACTCTTCAAGCTTGGCGTTGGTCTGTTTTATCGCCTGCAGCTCTTTTTCGAGGTTCTGATAGTCTTCGGTGTTGCGGGGGTCGTGAAATGCCGCGCCTTCAAGCTGAACAATCGTGGATCTGAGCGTGAAAGTCATGCTCTGGATCTGTTTTAAAACGTCTTCCCGGCTGTCTTTGGCGCTCAGCGAAGGCACCTGGCCCTTAAGATACACCAGCAGATTACGTACTATGTCGTCGAATGCAAGGTATTTCACTTAGTTGTTCCGCTTCTGAAAGAGGTTATGCTTCGAGATTACTTTAAAGACCGTTGTAATGCAAGTCAGATTATTTGTCGGCTTTTTTCACTCTGTAGATGATCCAGGCGACAAAATAAACTGCCAGCGTTACGGCAAATATAATTGATATATCGTCAAAAATCCTGACTCTTGTTAGGTCTAGAAACATAGCTTTTCGCAAACCTGAAAAAATATAGGTAGAGGGGAAAAATGGAGCGATCTTCTCGACCAGCTGACTTGAGTGCTGCAGACTGGGGATCATCTGAAAAAAGAGAAAAAGAGTCGTTCCAATGGCGTTGACCGAGCCCTGGGTGGTGGCGAAAGAGGCGATGATGAGACCGGTAAAAATTGTCATCAGAGAACCAAGAAAAGCGATCAACAGCAGAAAATGCGAGTTGCTGCCCCATTTGCCGTTGATCGAGAGCATGATAATTATTGTCAGCATGGCAATGGTAAAGCTGAAAATTGATTTTCCGAGAATGAATTCAGATGAGGTGAGTCGCGTGAGAAATATGGCGTTCAGTGTACCCTTTTCGCGCTCTTCGACGATCGACATGGGCAGAGCCAGAAAACCAACCATACCGAGTGCCATGACAATGAGCATCGGAAACATACTGTCAGAAACATTGCCGGCGTTGCTGGTGCTGCCTGCTACGGGTTCGGCCTTCAGTTCGAAGGGCAGTGGCGGGGCCACGATGTTCAATTGATGTCTGATTTCGGCTTCAAAAACACTTTTGAGGGTGTCGATACCGAATTCCGGCATATGCGGGGGGTAGAGAATCGTTACCGACTGAGAGGCGGAGCTGGGTTTGCTCGAATCAATCAATTCCGGAAGTATTATGCCAAATCTGACATCGCCCTCGAGAATCGCCGATTCAAGCTTGTCGCGGTCCTGAAAAAACGTCAGTTTTTTGCCCAGGCCCTTGCCGGTAAGAGCCTCGATGAGAGGCTGCTGCGGGCTGCTGATCATGCCGATTTCCGGTAGGGCGGCTTCGGTCTTGCTGTCAGAAACAATGTTGCTGAAAAGAAGCGACAGAATGATCGGTGTAAGAACCATCAGTACAACATGATAATTTCTGGAACCGTCGAGAAGGTCTTTGCGAAAAATTGCAGAAACTGCGCGTAAATTCATGCCGGTTCCTCCTGATCCGGTTTCCAGGCGTTTCCGGTAACTTTCAGGAATACTTCTTCGAGCCTGGCTTCCTGGGTGTGGAGTTTGACGATCCGGCAGGTTTTGATCAATTCGGCCATCTGGCTCTTTTCGTTATCGTCGTCAATTGAAAATTCGCGGCTTTCAGGGCCATTTTTACCTGTCAGTTCGATCTTAACCGACCGGCGGCCGAACTGTTTTTTTAATTCTTCGGGCTTGCCACAGGCAACGATTGTACCCCGGTTCATGATGGCGAGCCGGTCGCAAAGGCTGTCGGCTTCTTCCATGTAATGGGTGGTGAGAAAAACCGTAGTGCCGTTGCTGCGAAGTTTGTTGACCAGTTCTCTGATCAGCATCGCCGAGTGCGGGTCGAGAGCTGAAGTTGGTTCGTCGAGAAAAAAGACGGACGGACGGTGCAGCAGACCGCGCGCAATCAGTGCACGCTGTCGCAGGCCGCGACTCAGGTCTTTGCAGGCCTTGTGCTGATGCTCGGTTAGAAAGACCTCTTCGAGTACTTCGTCGATTCTTTTTTCAGCAACATTGTTCAGTTTTGCAAAAAAATCGAGATTGTGTCTGACGCTGAGCCGGTCGTAAAGATTCTGATAGTCAGGTACAACGCCGATCATCTGCTTGATGTTGTTGATCGCAGCCGGAACGGGATTGTCGAATATGCTTATTTCGCCACTGGTGGCGGGTATTTCACCAATAATCATGCGTATGCTGGTGGTTTTGCCGGCACCGTTGGGCCCGAGAAAACCAAAAATTTCGCCTTTTTCAACGCAGAATGAAATGCCCTTTACCACTTCCTGACTGCCGTATTTTTTTGTCAGGCCTGATACAGATATTGCAGGAGTTGTCATTTTCTATTCCCCAGGCTGATGCCATTGCTATGGGTAACATTGTAACAGATTGACAGTTTTATTGCATTGTGGTTGAATTAACTAATAGAAAAGAGGGGTAATGAAAACAGAACAAAAACCGGCAAGAACCTTTCTGGTTACGAGTTTCCAAGGTGGAATAGGAAAAACATTTGTTGCTTCTGGTCTGGCAAGATCGTTGCACAAAAAAACCGGCAGGCCGGTTGCTTTGCTCGAAATGAATTTTTTGAAGCCTTCGTCTTTACGTGAGACGATCTTCGAAGGTCAGGAAATTAAAAGCAGCTTTCTCGATTATTACATGGGCAACTGGGCAGCATTGAGTCAGAAGTCACTGCCAAAGGTCTTTGCCGGAAAAGATGGTGTCTATTTTATTCCCTTTTCTGGCGCCCGCAATAAGGAAACTCTTCTGCCAAGGTTTCATCTCAGTGAAAGCGACATGGTTCCTGCACTGGGCCATTTGATCAGAACCTTTGAAGATATGCAGGGCTACGTGATCATCGACTCGATGATGCAGTTTTCGCCTCTTCCTTTCTACCTGCTTTCAAGAGCTGACGGGCTGATATATGTTTATTCATCACAGCCGCCGTCGCCGGCTTTTGCGCAAAAATTTCTCGAAGAAGTCGACTTCCGACCTGGTCTGCGAAAAAAGCTTTTATGGCTGCGGAATCATGTCGAAGACGCTTCAGAGAACAGTGAAAATAGCCTGTTTGAACCAGAACAGATTTTACCCCTCAGTGGCGAAGTCTTTGACTCAGGCAGTGATTGCCCGGTTGAAAAGCATCTGCAGATTCTTGCAGAAAAAGCCATTTCCATGGCAGCTCTTGGCGTTGAGCCCGATGATTCAGATGACCGGGTAGAAACGATTCCTGAAGAAATTATCGATTATTCCCGCAGTGTCCGCCAGGAAATAATCGGCGATCTTGAAAAGAAGTTTGGCATTTCAGATCATGAGCTTCGCGAAATTGTTGAGCGCAAGATCGATGATGCGATGAGAAGATCTACGCCGCCGAGCATTCCAGGTCATAACGCTTCTGCCGAGGTCAGAAAATATCTGGTAGACGAGATTCTCGGGCTTGGTCCTCTCGAAGATTTCATGCGTGATGAAGAAATCGACGAAATAATGGTGAATGGCCCTGACAAAATTTTTGTCGAAAAAGGCGGCCGACTTGTACTTACCGACAGAAGATTCAATAACTCCGACCATGTAAGAACTGTTATTGAAAGAATTTTGATGCCGGTAGGTCGAACTCTGAACGAGCGTACACCATATGTTGATGCGCGTCTGCTCGACGGATCGCGTGTTCATGCCATTATTCCACCTCTTTCTCTGACTGGCCCGATGATCACGATCCGTAAGTTTTCAAGAATTCCCTTTACGATGGAAGACCTCGTTCATCGCTTTAAAAGCATGACGCCGGCAGTGGCTGAATTCCTGCGCCTGTGCGTTCACCTGAAGAAGAATATCATCGTTTCTGGTGGGGCGAGCTCAGGTAAGACAACCCTTCTGAATGTGCTTTCTAATCATATTCTTCCTTCAGAGCGGGTAATCTGTATCGAGGATTCCGCTGAACTCAGACTCAGTCAATTGAATCTTGGCCGTCTGGAAGCCCGCCAGCAGGGTACAGAAGCCAAAAATCAGGTTTCTATACGCGATCTGGTACGCAATGCTCTGCGTATGAGGCCGGATAGAATTATTGTTGGCGAATGCCGCGGAGCTGAGGCGGTAGACATGCTGCAGGCAATGAATACCGGGCATGACGGGTCGCTTACCACTTTGCACGCCAATTCCCCAAGAGATGCCCTTGCCAGACTTGAAACGATGATTCTGATGTCTGGTGTTGATCTGCCTTTGCGGGCAATCCGCGAGCAGATCTCCAGCTCAGTGAATATTGTGGTGCAGAATGGTCGACTTGCCGATGGCCGGCGTAAATTGCTCGAGGTTGTCGAGGTTGTTGGTCTTGAAGAAAACGTGGTTAAGACACAGACGATTTTTAAATTTGAAAAGCGCTGGATTGGCAAAGACGGAAAGGTTGCTGGTGAGATCATTCCAACAGGGGCTCTTCCGGAATTCATGAAGTCTATTCCTGGTTCGTTTCTCGAAGAAAACGCGTATCTGTTTAAAGAAAATAAGGCTACTTCACCGGTAGAGGAGGAAGTTGGTAAATGACGGTTATTCCTGTAATAAAAATCCTGGCTGTTCTTGGAGCGATAATAGGAATTTATTTTTTCCTTGAAGAGCAAATGGATCTGAGCATCGATCCAAATAAGGGAAAAGACAGTTCCGGAAACAAATCGAGATATCTCCAGAGTATTACTGGTGCCAATCTTGAAGATCAGTTGATTGAAGTTCTTCTGATGATCAGCTCAAGTCTGAAAGCCGGTCGCAATCTCGATCAGGCATTCGAACTGGTTGCTGTTTCGACGCCGCCGCCGATCTGCAATGAATTCAGAACCCTGGTTCAGGAAAGAAGACTCGGGGTGCCGATGGTGGAAGCGCTGAGCAATCTTGTTGCACGCGTTCCAAGCCAGGATCTCCGTCTGGCTGTTAATGCAACCATTTTTCAGCAGGAGACCGGTGGTAATCTTGAAGACCTCTATCGCCAGATCGTTCTTACTGTAGCCGAAAGAAAGAAAATCATGGGGAAAGTCGTTGCAGGAACGGCCCATGCAAGGCTTTCCGGTAATCTGGTCGGCTCTATCCCGCTTTTCCTCTCTGCCATCATTGTTCTTTTCGACCCGAAGTATCTGATGCCGATGCTTGAAAACCCCTATGGGCAGATTGTTCTGATCAGCTCGATCTCTGCTTCGATTATCGGTCTCATGATCATCAACCGCATGACTTCTTCGATTCTGCCTGATGCAGAAGAAGTGGTGGTAATGAAGAACGAAGCCCGTGCCCGTGCTGGCCGGGAACGCTGGCAGATTCTGCGCTGGATTGTCGCTCCGCTGGGTTATTTGAATAACCTGTTTCCAAGATCCTGGATTGCCAGACAGAAAGGCGAAGTCAAATTTCTGCTTGAAGCTTCAAATAAAGCTCCGGAATTTTCTCCTGAAGAATTTCTCGGGATTATGCAGCTCTCTTCGGTTGTGTTCGTTTTACTGGTTGGTGTGTTTTTGAATCCTGTTTCTATTGGCGTAATCGGCATCATTGCCATGCTGATGATGGTTCCGATCGGTTATCGTCTGCCAAGAATTTATCTTGCTCATCTGATCAAGAAGCGTCAGAAGAATATTGAATTCGAGCTGCCTTACGTCATCGATCTGCTGTCGCTGGCAATCGAATCCGGGCTTGATCTGACCGGCGGCATTGCCAAGGTTGTCGAAAAGTCAAGAAATACGGATATCGTTGTTGAATTCAAGATGTTTCTTGCAGATACCAAGATCGGTAAAAGCCTTGAAGAAGCGCTTGCCGATATGGCTGAAAGAGTTCGCGTGCTTTCGTTTTTCTCTTTTGTCAGTTCTCTGATTCAGGCACAGAGGCTTGGCGCCGAGATTGGGCCGACCCTCAGAGCTCAGGCAGAACAGATGCGCTATCAACGAATGATACTGGCTGAAGAGCGCGTAAATAAGCTGCCGGTTAAGCTGCTGATCCCGCTGGTATTCTTCGTGTTCCCCAGTATTTCTGTTATTCTGGTTGGTCCTGCGCTGCTGCAGATTTCAGATAATTTTCCCAAATTTTCTTCTCAGGCTCAGGCGCAGGTGCAGCCGACTAAAGATCTGAAAACAGGTTTTCTTGGTCAGAATCTGAAGCTCGATCGCTCGATCGAATTGAAGAATACTGAACCGGCCTCGAATTCCGGGGCTCTTGTTTTGCCGAAAAAAAATGCTGTTCCGGGAATTTCCCTTGATAATTCAAAAGTTGAAGATACGAATAATCAGAAACTGTTGATTGAAACGGCGCCAGTAAAGCAACAGCCTTTGCCGACGCCTGCCGTTCCGTTGTCAGAACCGATTTCTGGAGAGTCTGCTGTCTCCGGCGCCGGCCAGTAAAAAGCTTTTTTGCTTGATCTCTCAAGCCTCTGGTGAAATACCCAGAGGCTTTTTGCTTTCAGGTTTTGCGATGACTGCGTCTGACTGTGCCAGACTCGTTATGAAGCTTTTTCGTTTATGTGTACAGCTGCGTGATGGTCTCTTCTTCGGCGTTTTGTTAGCGGTGTGCTTTTGGGGTCTGTACAATTGCGGCGCTTGTGCTCATTGATACGGAAAAGTTGAAAAAAAGCCGAAAAAAATCTTCTCGTAAGCATTGAACAGCCCGGGAAATGCATGTACAACAGATTTTTTTTTCTGCGCCCGATGTGGATGGCTCCGTGATCCGCGGTGTACGCCATTTTGCGCAATAAAATCCGTTGACCATGGCTGCTTACTTTGTTATTATCGGCAACATCTCCAAGAACTGAAAGCAAATTTTGTCGTCCGGGGAATTCAAGAGATGGGATTGTTGAGCAGTTTCAAGGTGATGAGTGTCCAGGGCATAGATCAGGACATCATTACCTTCAGGACTTCCCGTGCCTGTTCGGTACTCGGAATTCTTTTCATGCTGGCCGGTGCGGGTATTATTTACCTGCTTCTTGCCGGAAAACTGTTTTTTTCCCTGTTTACCTTCTGTCTTTTCTGTCTTTTCGTTTCTGCCGCTTTTTTGCTTGCCGGCCTGATCCTGATGACGTATCGCAAGTCGGTTTCTCTTGACCGCATGCAGAAAAAGATCGAGCTCGAAGAGTCGAGTATTCTCGGTGTGAGGCTGACTGCGTTTCATTTCGACGAAGTTATGAATATCGAGCTTACCAGAGATTCCGAGTGTATCTGCACCAAGCATGCCAGTCTCTGGCTGGTTAAAGCTTATATCCGCCATTGCAGCGGCTTTTCGGTAGAAAAACTGTTTGCATCAGTGAGCCCGTCAGAAGCAAAATATGTGGCAGAGACCATTTCGATCTCATGCCACAAGGAGCTGATAATCAGCTGTATGACAAATGAAAGGCTTATTTTCAGCCAGATTTAGTTGCCGGTTTCTGGCTCAGCCTGTTTCTGATCAGTGGCCTCTGCAATTTTGAGGATTTTTCGAATCTTTTCTCTTTTGGCTTTCAAAAGGGTTTTAAGGTTTTCGATGTCATCTTTTACTGCCAGCCGGTCTTTTTTGGTCGTCGGTTCTTCAACGATGGCGCTGAATTTGATCACTTCGTTCAACAGGCTGGTTGCTTCGAACCAGGTAACATTATCTTCTGCGGCAAATCTTCCATCACCGTAGCCAAGCTTGAGCCCGCAACCAGCGAGTTTGACCAGCGCTTCGTATTCGGGGTTTTCAAAAGTTACGTCGAGATATTCGATTTTCTGGGCCTTCAGTTTGTCTTTTGCGAATGAGTCGAGAATGTATTCAAGAGTGAGTGCGAGTTGTCCGCGGCGGGCAAAATCTGAACTCTGCCCGGCGAGTATCGTGCGCATGCGTACCTGATCGGTTTCTTTGCCGGCCCTGGCGAAAAGGCCATTGATAATCTCGTTGAGGTCAGCGACTGTGATGAATGAGTCACCGTCAAAACTTGGGCGCAGAATAATTTTGTCAAAGGCGCCGGATGCCGTAAGATTCCTGATGACTGCCATGATCGGGTGGCTGAGCGGAATGTCGACAAAGCTGATTCCCTGATTGTCGCGACTTCCCATAAGGTCGGCGGCGACAGCTTCGTAAAATCTGTAGATAAAAAACACAGCGTCTTTAAGGGTAAGGCGGCGGCCTGCTCCCAGACTGCCGTCAGGAAAACCGCGCACGACAAATTTTTTCTGCAGGTATGAGATTTCGCTGCGGTATTTTTCAGAGATACGGTAATCTTTGTAGGTGGACGGCTCTGAACTTTCGTAGCTGATAAGGCTGGCGGCTTTGAGAGCGGCGCAGGCTCTTGCAAGGGTTTCGACCGCTTCTTTCCTTGTGATCGGGCTTTTTGAGCCCTTGCCTGCAATGATGCCCATGTGGCTCAGGTTCTTTACGTCGGCATTTTCGTAACCGAGCAGGTCGAGAGCTATGGCAATTTTTTCGGCAAACTGCTGGTGGTTGATGCTGCGATTCAACCGACCGGACTTCAAATGCTCCTGATCGATCAGACCAATTTCCATGCCGAGCCTTAGTTCACGGGGGAGATTCCCGCTGCCGCCGGCAAAAACTGCCTGAAAGAGGCTGTTTCCGGCAAAAAGGGCCAGAAAGAGAATTGCCACAAGCATGCCAGAGTAAAAAAACGAATTCGATTTGAACATCTGTTTGCGCTCCGTTTTATTGTTTTGACAAGGTTATCGGCAATAAAAGGATTCTTGATTAGCTGAAATGGCGCAGCTTTTTGCCTGTTTAAGGGAAAGTTTGCTTAAATTTCTGCAGGTGGTAGAATGTGGCAAATTACAAGGAGAGTGGAAAATGAAAACTTTTATTAAGGCACTGCTGCTGATTCTCTTTATGGCTCAGAGCCTGGTTTTGCCTGGGCAGACCGAAACCGGCAGCCTCTTTACCCTTGAGAATGGCTTGAATATTTATATCAGACCGATGCGGGCAAATCCGGTGGTCTCTTTGAATCTTTGGGTAAAAGTTGGCTCAGTAAATGAAGAAGCCGGGCAGGAAGGTTATGCGCACCTGCTTGAACGCCTGCTGTTTCGAGGCTCGCTGCGGTTTCCGTTTGCCGCTCTTGAAAATGAAATAAGGGCAACCGGAGCAAAACATGCTTCCTTCACTGCCAACGACTATACCAGTGTCGCCATTACCGGTGCTTCGATTTATTTTGAAAAACTGGTGGAACTGCTTACCGAAACAGTCTTTAACTCAGCCCTCGACGCCAAAGATCTGGGACAGGAAGCGAAGGCGATTATTGAAGAAATCAACGCTTCGACAAAGAATCCCAATACCTATATCACTCAGCTGATGATGGAAGAGGCTTTCAAGGTTCACCCCTACCGGCACCCGGTGATTGGTTATCGGGCAGTTCTTGAACAGGTTACCCGCGAAAAGATCGCCGAATTTTATAAAAAATACTATGTGCCCGCCAACTGCTGGTTGATTGTTACAGGAGATGTCGATCCCATGCTGGCTGCCGAAATTATTAAAAAATATGCCGGCAGTGTGGCAAAAGTTGCTGCTCCAGCGGTTTCCATTCCTCAGGAGGCGCCGCAGAAGGGTATGCGCATAAGAGTCGAGCAGGGTGATGTTCAGAACACCTTTATCCGTCTTGGCTGGCGTGTTCCTGGAGTTGAAAGTGTCGACAAATATGCCCTCTATGTCGTTGCCCGTATGATCGGTGGTGGTACGGCAAGCTGGCTCTGGAAGGAAATGGTTACAGAACAGCAGATCGCCGCTTCTGCCGGCGCCGGTTACTATTCAAGTCAGTTTCCGATGCTTTTTCAGGTGGGTGGTGTAACAACCCCGGGCAAGGCAAGACAGTTCGTCGAAGTGGCGAGAAGGATAGTCGCCAGACTTACTGATGGCGAAATCAGCCAGGAAGAAATCGAGGCGGCAAAGCAGCAGATCATTGCCGACGATATCTTTGGTCGTGAAACCGCAGAAAATCAGGCTGCGAATCTTGGACATTTTGCGATGCTGTCTGATATCGGCGACGCCGAAACCTTCGCCGACAACATCAGACAGGTCAATCTCGAAGACATCAGAAGGGTCGCAACCGAATATCTCAATGACAATAATCTCACGGTTGCGAAACTCGAACCCAGAACTGTTGCTGACGATGCTCCGCCTGAAATGATCACGCTTGACAACGGTGTGCGCCTGATTCTTAAAGAAAATCACAGCGCACCGGTGGTTGCGGTTGTGGCCAAAATTGCCGCCGGTGGTCTGCGCGAAGAAAAAAAACAGGCCGGTCTGGCAAATCTGACAGCCGAGATGCTGGTCCGGGGCAGTCGACATTTTTCCGGCAGCGAAATTGCAGATAATTTTGCGGCCATGGGTACCAAATATTCATCGCAGACCAGCAAAAGCTTCGTTTCTTTCAATCTGCAGGCGCTTGCTGAGAATTTTCAGAAATCTCTCGACCTGTTTGTCGATATTCTCGTCGATCCTGATTTTCAGTCTTCAGAGCTTGACAAGCTTAAAGCTCAGGTTGAAGAATCTCTGCAGCTTGAAGAACAGGATATTTACAAATTCACTTCGCAACAGGCTCTGATGAGCATTTTCCCGGATACCCCGATCGGTTATTCGAACATTGGAACGATAGACGATGTCAAAAAAATAAAACGCCAGGATCTGTCAGAATTTCACTCTCGCCACTACGTTGGCGGTAATACGGTAATTGCGATTGTCGGCGATTTTTATATCAGGGAAATGAAAGAGGCTCTGCTCTCTGCCTTTGGCCGGTTTTCTTCAAGTTCACCCAGAGAAGTGAAAAAACTCGAACTCAAGGAGATCGAGGAGCCTCTGGTTCTGAACCTCAAGAAAAATGTCGAGCAGGCGCAGGTCGTGATTGCAAATCGCACTCTGCCTGCATCTGATGAAAAAAGCATTGCAATGGAAATCGCCCAGACAATGTTGTCGGGCGGCCCCGCTTCAAAGCTGATTGCAAGTCTCAGAGACCGCGATTCAGTTGCTTTTTCGAGCTGGGCCTACAATGCCGGAATGGCCAATACCGGTTATTTCCTTGCTACGGCGGTAACTGCGCCACCGCTAGCTTCTCAGGCAACTGAAGGTTTGAAAAAAGAAATCGAGCTGTTCAAGCAGAATGGTTTTACTCCCGATGAATTTGAGCGGGCGAAAAAATTTCTTGTGGGTCAGTATGCGCTGTCATTGGCCGATAACCTGTCGCTGGCCGACAATGCCGCTTCTGACGAACTGCTGGGCAAAGGCTTTGATTTCTATCGGCGCTACCCGCAGATCCTCGCTTCAACGACGCCGGAACTGGTCAAAAGTGTTTCTTCCGAACTGATAATGGCCAGCGGTTCTTATGCGATTGTGGTGACGACACCCTGACCTGAAAAAGAGGTAAAAGAACAGGCGCTGTTCCGGTTGGAACAGCGCCTGTATTTATTTCTACAGATGACTCAGGAGCCGTATCTGGCTTTGATCAGGTCAAGAATCTTGAACCCGACGCTTACGGAGGCGCGGGAGAGAACAACGGCAACGCTGAAAAGAAACAATACGGTAAGGATTGTCATGTCGGGGCTCCACATAATATTAAACAGCTGCGCTTACAGGAATAGCGGAATAACTCAGACTGCGGGCTCTCATGCTTTCAAGGATTTCGGGCCCGATTCTGGTGATGCTTCCTGCGCCGATGGTGAAAACTACATCGCCTGGCTCAACATAGTTGAGAAGATGGTATTTAACGTCTTCGACATTTTTTACCATTTTGACCTTGCGACGATGTGAAACCGGCATGTGGTCAAGAATTACCTTGCTGGTGACCCCGGGAATAGGCTTTTCAGAAGCTGCATAAATGTCGGTGATGAAAAGTTTGTCGCAGTTATCGAAGCAGCGACCGAATTCCTGAGACAGGAAAAGCGTTCTTGAATATCTGTGGGGCTGGAAAACAACCACGACCCGGCGGGCGCCAAGGCTGGTGGCGGCTTCAAGCGTGGCTTTGATTTCGTTGGGGTGGTGGCCGTAATCGTCGATGACGGTAACGCCTTCAACCTGACCTTTGATTTCAAAGCGTCTGCCGGCGCCGTGAAAGACGGCAAAGCCGGTCTGAATGGTTTCGAGGGCCAGGCCGATTTCGAGACAGAAGCCGATAACCGGCAGAGAATTGAGAACATTGTGGCGGCCGGGAACTTCGAGATTGAAGCGGCCATAATTCTGCCCGCCAACGAGAAGATCGAAGCTGGAACCGAACGGGTGCAGGCTGATGTTCTCAGCCATCAGATCGGAGGCCGTGTTGATGCCATAGGTAATGGTGCGCAGCTTTTCGGGAACATTCAGATTGCGGGTGATGGGGTCGTCAGCGCAGACGAACAGAGCCCCTTCCTGAGAAATATGGCCGGCAAACAGTTCGAAGGCTTTGATAATGGCTTCAAGACTTGAGTAGTGATCCATGTGATCGTTATCGATATTGGTGATAACGCCATACTGCGGGAAATATTTGAGAAAGGTTGCATCGCTCTCATCGGCTTCAGCAACCAGCAGATTGATATTGCCTGCTGATGAATTACCTTTGAGGGCTGCGACATGACCACCGATAACGCAGGTGGGGTCTTTGCCGGCAACTTTGAGTACGGTTGCGATCATCGAGCTGACAGTGGTTTTGCCATGGCAGCCGGCTACAGCGATGCCGCAGTTTGAGTCGAGAAACAGTTCTGCCAGAAGATCCGAGCGGTGAACGGTCGGCAAACCCCGGCGATGGGCGGCAACAAGTTCAGGGTTGTCGCCGGCGATAGCTGTAGAAACTACAACCCGGCCCACATCAGAGGGGATATTGCGGGCGTTGTGCCCGACATAAATCTTTGCGCCCTGAGATTTGAGATCTTCTGTTCTATCGTTGCTGCTGAGATCTGAGCCTGAGATTTTATAACCCTTTTTGAGGAAAATACTGGCCAGACCACTCATTCCAACGCCGCCGATGCCAATGAAGTGTATCCTGTTACGACGTGTCATCTGCTTTTTTCTGCGCCTCCTTGCATTTGCCTGACTGTTGCAGGAACTTTTTCTCAATAACTATCGGTCGTTATCCGGCGGGACCTTAGAGAAAAAATCAGACAATGCAATTCTTCTGGAATGAAGGTTCTTTGCAAAAACCGGCTGTCAGGATAGCATAAAATGCGAGGGTATGCAATTTATTTAAGACTGGTGCACACGCTGGCGAAACAGCAGGCAGTGCTGGCCAGAGCTTGCAAAAACCACCATCGAGGGTAGCTGAGCCGACTTGAATCCGTGCGCCTTGCAGCCATAGGGTGCCGAAACCTGCCAGGTTACGAAAAAATACTGGCACTCACGACAGTTTATGCGGCCCTGTGCGTCTTTGCCGCTATTCGCCACAGATTTTGATACAGTTTTGTTAACGGTAACCATAATATGCCCAATGCTGCTGAATTTACTGTCTGGCGATGACTTCTGCAAGTCAAATTTTCAATTTCTTGACTATGCGGCCGATAAAAAATAGATTGAACAGATGAACCCCGAAAAAATTGAACGTTGTTTCTGGCTTCTCTTTGGTGGCTGGCTGATTTTAAGAAGCATGCTTCTCTGGGCACAATACACTGGCAGCACTGACCCGGCGATGACCAGCGAAGTTCTCAAGTTCTTCAGCCAGGCAGACATTTCTGCCGGCCGGGAGTATGCACTGCGTGGCTTCTGGTTCAAGACGGTGTATGGCATTTTGTATGCCCTGGCACTGGTGGCTCTTTTGCGTTTCGGCGTTTTTTCGGCGCTTTGGCAAAAAGCAGAGTCGCTGGCAGGGGCTGGTAGCTTGCGGGCTGATCTGGCATTCATTATCGTTTTTCTGCTTATAATTGAGCTATTGTCGCTGCCTTCAGCCATCTACTTCGGCCATTTCAGGGAAACGGCCGCCGGGTTCGCGCGCATCGATTTCGCCGGCTGGTTGCTGAAATACGCCAAGTCAGTCGGTCTCGGTATACTTTTCGAGACAGTCGTCATCATGCTGTTTCTTTCGCTCATCAGATGGTTCCCTGGCCGCTGGCCGCTTATTGTGCCTGTGGTGATGGGGGGCTTCGGTCTGGTGGTTACCTTTCTCGTGCCTGTTGTGGTTACCCCGCTGTTTTATAATCAGCAACCGCTGGAACAGGGCAAGTTTCGTGAAGGGCTTCTGAAAATGGCCGACAAGGCCGGCATGTCGGTTAAGGAAATCTATGTTGTCGATGAGAGCCGATATTCAAGTCATACGAATGCCTATTTTACCGGAGTTGGCTCGTTCAGGCGCATCGTTCTTTATGACACGCTGATAAAGAGTCACACCCCCGATGAAGCCGCCCTGATTTTTGCCCATGAGGCCGGTCACTGGCGGCATAATCACGTTGCCTGGGGCCTCACGCTTGGTGTGGCAGGCGTTTTGCTCTGCTGTCTGGCATGGTTTTATTTATATGGCTGGCTGGAGCCGGTGCCCTGGTTTGGCCTGAAAGGAATCGGCAGCGCGGCGAATATACCCTTTTTAATGATCGTCGTCATCTTTTTGCAGCTTTTCGTTTCGCCGGTCGAAAGCCAGATCAGCCAGTTTATGGAAAGACAGGCCGATCGTGCCGCTCTTGAACTGACCGGTCTGCGCGATGTTTATGTTAATGCCCAGATAAGGCTGTCGCGTGATAATAAATCAGATCTGCTGCCTCACCCGCTCAGGGTATTCTGGCTTTACACCCACCCGCCGGCAATTGAACGCATAAAAGCGGCGCAATAAAAAACCGGGCTGTCTGAGTTCATCAGGCAGCCCGGTCTGTAATCGGTTCAGATAATGCTTTCCTGGTTGTTGAGAGAGAGAATCAGGCTGCTGACATTGAATTCCTTTTTGAAGCGGTTCGAGAAATCGACAATCTTCACCACCTGATCGTTAAGGCTCCACTTTGATGTGTTGCCGGTCAGAATGTGGTAGAGGCCGCCATGTCGGGTAACCGGGCCCTGCACTTCGACATTTTTGAGAGTCTGTGAGAATTCGGCGACGCCGCTTTCGACCCAGCGTCTGGCAAGTTCCGCCCTGGCAGGTTCGTCGTCGAAGGTCGGCATGAAAAGGCCGATGGTCTGGTCGAAAAGAACCTTCATCGTCTGTTTGCGGCATACTTTGCTGAGCGGATGATCGGGCGCAGTCTGCAACAGAAGCTGTGTTTCCGGGTCGCGTTTGCCCTTGAGTTCTTTGCAGAACGGTATTTCGAAACTGATTCTTTCGTGGTCTTTTTCGGTAATCAGGCTTTCCTGGGTCGGGTCGTCGGTCATGTGGTTGACACCGAAAACGATTTTTTCAGGCGCAACTTTCCAGCCGCGGCGGGTTTCGTCAAAATGATCCATCAGGCCGGCAATCGAGACATTTTTGCTCGAGATCAGATAGATGATCTTGTCGCAGTTCTGCACAATTTCCTTGGTGACTTTGGTGAACATCGAACTTGAGTCGACGACCACGTATTCATAGTGTTCCATGACAGTCTGCATCAGTGAGAAGGTGTGGAATTCCTTGAGCCTGACGTCGGTAAGGCCGTTTTCCTGGGGCAGCAGAGTGAGAAGCCCACAATCGGTTCTGACAACGAATTTTTTGAGGTCGGTGATTTTTTCGCGGTCGATCAGTTCGTCGATGATGCGTGAGCGTTTTTCGACGCCAAGACTGCGGGCAACTCTGTCATCGCGCAGGTTCGGGTCATAGAGCAGCACGTCACAGCCGAGTTCTTTCTGCATTGCCATGGCCAGATTACGGGCAAAAAGACTTTTGCCGGAAGAGGTATCTGGGCCAAGAATGGCATAAACATTGTGCATTTTGGTCTGGGCCGAGCCGATATTGGTTTTTGACAGGCGGTTGCATAGAGTTTTGATAATGCTCAGAGACACGCCGGGGCTGGTTTTCAGCAGAGCGTGAAAACTGTCTTTGTTGATTCTGATGACTTCGGTTTCTGCGAGCGCCACGGCCGAGGCAGTGCGTGGCTCTTCAGTCAGAAGCGCCATTTCGCCAAAATATTCCCCGAGTTTGAGATGCGTAAGCACCTTGCGGCCGCCTTTGCCATCGTCACAGAAAATCTGAACTATGCCGGATTTGATGATGAACATCGAATCGGCCTGCTGTCCTTCTTTACAGATGAATGCGTCTCTGACGAAATTGACAACTTCGGCCTGCTTGCTGACGTTGCGAAGCTCTTCCTCTGAAAGCTCAGAAAAAAGCGATACTGCCTTGAGAAAATCAGTCTGAACCATGGTTGCTCCTCTATGTTTCTATATGCACATGCTACAAACAGCAGACAAAACTGTCAATCCTGATCAATCACTTTGAAACGGGTCGCGGGTTCTATACTGCAATGCTTCGGCAATATGAGGAACCTGCACTTCTTTTGCCTCTTCGAGATCGGCAATGGTGCGGGCGATTCTGATAACTTTGTCGTAGCCACGGGCTGAGAGTGCAAATTTGCGGGCCGCGTTCAACAGGATACTGTGCGCGGCATCGCTGAGCTGGCAGATCTCGTTGAGAATTTTGCCGGGCAGATGGGCATTGAGAAATTCGCCGGCCCTGGCGTTGCGCTGTTTCTGAAAATTTCTTGCCGCCATTACCCGTTTTCTGATTGTTTCAGAGGTTTCGCCGGTTGGTTTGCCTGCCATTTCTTCGGGTTTGAGCCGCGGCACCTGAATCTGCAGATCGATGCGGTCGAGCAGCGGCCCCGAAATTTTCTGGCGGTATTTTGCCAGCTGCCCGGCCGAACAGATACAGTTGTGGGCCGGGTCAGTCGAAAAGCCGCACGGGCAAGGGTTCATCGCTGCAGCAAAAAGAAAACGGGCCGGAAACTGGCAGGTCTGTGCAGCCCGCGATATCGATACGGTGCCCGAAGTCAGCGGCTCGCGCAATACTTCAAGCACCGATTTGCGAAATTCCGGCAGTTCATCGAGAAACAGCACCCCGTGGTGGGCAAGCGAAACTTCGCCCGGTGCCGGCACACGCCCGCCGCCGATCAGGGCAACGTCAGAAATTGTGTGATGCGGGTCGCGGAACGGCCGGTGTCTGATCAGGCCGGCTCCGGGTGGCAGCAGGCCTTTGATGCTGTAAACGCGGGTTACGTCAAGCGCTTCGACAAAATCAAGCGGCGGCAGAATAGTGGGTAAAGCTTTGGCCAGCAGAGTCTTGCCGGAACCTGGAGGCCCGGCAAGCAGGATGTTATGATTGCCCGCCGCCGCGATCTCAAGAGCCCGGCGTGCCATGGCCTGACCTTTGATGAGCGACATGTCGGTAGTGTGTGCCGGTTCTGGCGGCGGCTCCGAATGACTTGCATCGCGATTTTCGGGTTGCAGAGCAGTTTTCCCGGAGAAGGCGGCAACAAGCTCTGCCAGATTCGAGAACGCGAGCACCTCGAGATCTGGCACAACCAGTGCTTCACGGGTGTTGGTTTTCGGTATGACAATGCCTTTGTAGCCGAACTGCAGCGCCATCAGAGCGATTGGCAGAATGGCGCGGGTATGGCGCAGTTCGCCGTTCAGGCTGAGCTCGCCGGCAAACAGATATCTGGCGGCCGGCTCAGCGGGCAGCTGACCAAGTGAAACCAGTATCGAGACTGCAATTGGCAGGTCAAAACCCGAGCCTTCCTTTCTCAGGTCGGCGGGGGCGAGATTGATGATGATTTTGCCGGCAGGCAGCGCGCAGCCGGAATTTTTCATCGCGGTTCTGATTCGCTGGCGCGATTCAGATACCGAGGTGTCGGGCAGGCCAACGATGTCGAACCCGGGTAGACCGCCGGCGATATCGGTTTCGACTGAAACCGGCAGGGCTTCAAACCCATCGATGGTGGCAGCAGAGATCTGTGAAAACATCGGTCACTCTCACGCTCTTTCCTGAAAATATTGTTGCATCTGGTGGTATTATTGTATCATATTGAAAACAGCAAAAAAAGAAAGCAACAATGAGGACTGACCATGTCAGCTGAAAAAACGGAAAAGGGTCTAAAACCACAGAATGAATTTTTTACCGACGCACAGCGTGATTTTAATGGTGCGTTCGAGGATGCCCTGCTGCTTGAGCGCTTTGACGCTGCCCAGGCTCAGCTCGATGAGCTGAAAAGGCAGAGTGGCGAGACAGCCGCCTATTTTTACCGGTTGGGGCGATTGCGCGAGAAACAGGGGCAGAAAAAGGATGCCTACGAGTATTTCCGCCGGCTGTTTTTCGAATGGCCGGTATTCATGCATGACAAATATGATTATGAGCGGTTTCGCCAGGATGTCATTCAGGACAGTCTGAACAAGTGCCGGGCGCAGTGGAACCAGCTGATCGCGAAAACCTCAAGGTTCATCGAAGAAAATCCCGACGCGCATGACCGCGATAATAAAGCGCCTTATGCAAAAGCCTTCTGGCATTCGCACCGCGAAGATCTCGAAGAGATGGCACGGTCATATATCGCCATTCTCGATTTCGAGCCAAATGAAACGGCGGCAATCCAGGCATTGGTACAGATTTATAGCGAGCTCGGCGATATCGAGCATCAGAGCTTTTTTCAAAATCGTCTTACCGATGCGCGCCGTTACTGGCGGGATCTTACCGAGACGCGTTCACAGGCAACCTGTGCTGCGGCAAAGAAGCACGAAGAGAGTGCTCATTATGATGCGGTGATCGAGGTTGTGAATCTGGGGCTCGAGACTGACCCGCTGCACCCTGATCTGCTGCTTGCCAAGGCTGAGGCACTGCAGAAGCTGAAGCACCTCAAGGAAGGGCATGCCTGTGTTTTGGCGATTCTCAAGAACAACCCGAACAATTCACGGGCGCAGCGCTTGAAAAAAGCTCTTGAAGCCCAGATTTTCGATATGAATCTCAAAGAAGGGCTCGACCTGCTCAGTAAGGCCGAGCTTGAAAAGCCCGGTAGCCCAGGCCAGATCGCCAAGGTCGAAAATGCGCTCGGCCGTTTTCTCGACGCCATCGCCTTTGACGGTAACAACCTGACGGCTCTGGCTGGTGTTTATCGCTGCCACATCAGATCGGCAGAGCCTTTGAAGGCTCAGAAAACCATGGAAAGAATCCGGCAGATCGACTCGACCTTCGATGTTTACTCAATTTTCAGAGACAAATCTGAAAAAGAAGAGAAGGATGAGCTCTGTTTCGTTGCCACCAGAGTTTTTGGCGCAGAACACCCGGAAACGGTTTTTTTGCGCGGCTGGCGTGATAACTGTCTGCGCCATTACTGGCCCGGCCGTGTGTTTATCAGCCTCTATCGCAGGATTGGCCCGTCACTGGCAAAACTGCCACCCGGCAGCGATGTTCTTCGCCTGAGCCGGGTGGCAATTTGTCTGCTGACCAGAGTGTTACGAGGCCTGTTTACATTTTTCCGGCGGCCAGGGCCAGTTTAATTGAATTGATGCGGGTCTGACGATCGTCGGAACGGGAGAGCATTACTACCGGGCAGCGGGCGCCGATGATCATGCCGCCGGCTGGTGTATTGCCGAAATAAAGCAGGGTTTTGCCCAGAATATTGCCGGTGTCGATGTCAGGAGCGATCAGAATGTCGGCGCGGCCGACCACTTCGTTGAACAGACCCTTGTGATGGGCAGATTCAAGAGAAATGGCGTTGTCGAGAGCCAGCGGGCCATCAACGATGCAGTCTTTGCCGAACTGACCGCGTTCGCCCATTTTGGCGAGAACAGCGGCGTCGAGAGTGCTCGGAATTTTTGGGTTAACTTTTTCGACAGACGAGAGAACCGCAACGCGGGGAACATCGCACCCGAGCTTTTTGGCGAGTGCTTTGGCATTGTTGATCAGCTCGATTTTTTCTTCGAGGGTCGGGTGGGGGAGCATGCCGCCGTCGGTGAGAAAGCGCAGGCTGTTTTCCCATTCAAAAACGAGAACATGCGAAAGAACATCGGAGTTTTTGATGCCGGTTTCTTTGTTGAGAATTGCCTTGAGCAGAATCGGGGTCGAGATATTGCCTTTCATCAGGGCACTGGCCCGGTTGGTGCGCACCAGTTCGACTGATTTGAAAGCGGCTTCTTCGGGAGTGGCAGCATGAATGATCTCTGGCTTGAAGCCGGGTGCGGCCTGATCTATATAGCCCTTGATGACTTCCTGGTTGCCGACGAAGATACATTCAACGAAGCCGAGATTGCTGGCTTCATAGGCGGCCATGACCGTATCGGTTTCTTCGGGCATGCATACTGCGAGCGGAACCCGGCGGGTGCCGAGAAGTTTGTCGATATCAGCAAAATTCATATTCTCTCCTTGATGGGTATTTTATCGATAATAAACCTGTTTTCAGGGTGTATCAGTGTTTATCCGTGTTGATCTGTGGCTGATAACGCTGCCTGCTCAAGCAGGTGCACTTATCAGCAATCAATATTCTTTGACGATTGCGGGTTCAGCAAGGGCGCGGCAGGCGTGGGCGGCCAATGCTTTGAGCTCGTTCTGACCGGGTTTCAATTTGACCGGAGCGAGAAACGAAACCCGTTCGGTTATGCATCTGACGACGTAGGGGTTCTGGGCGATGCCGCCGGTGAGAATGATCGCGTCTATTTCGCCTTTTAAAACGGTCGCCATGGCGCCGATTTCTTTGGCAATCGTGTAGGCCATGGCTTCAAGAACCAGTTTGGCTTTCGCGTCGCCGGCTTCAATGCGTTTGACAACTTCGCGGCAGTCAGAGGTGCCGAGATGGGCTACCAGGCCGCCTTTGCCGACCAGCTGCTTCTTCAGTTCGTTCATGGTGTATTTGCCGCTGAAGGCCATTTTCAGCAGTCCGCCAAGCGGCAGGGTGCCGCAGCGCTCGGGTGAGAACGGGCCGGCGTCGTTGGCGTTGTTGACGTCGACCTGGCGACCCTTGCGATGGGCGGCAATCGAGATGCCGCCACCGAGATGGGCGACGATGTAGTTGACATCTTCGGGCTTTTTGCCGTCTTCGCGGGCGACTTCGGCCACTACTGACTTGATGTTGAGAGCGTGCGAGAGTGAAATGCGCGGAACTTCAGGATAGCCGCTGATTCTGGCGATATCATCGAATTCATCGACCGAAACCGGGTCAGCGATAAATGCCGGTATTTTCGCGGTTTTCGCAACACGGCAGGCAATCAGGCCACCGAGAATCGAAGCGTGATCGACGAGTTTGCCTGACTGCAGGTCGCTCATCAGTGATTCGCCGACATGGTAAACGCCGCCGCTGAGGGGTTTGAGCGGACCACCACGGCCAATCGCGGCTTTCAGGTCAGAAGGTTGGCAGCCCCAGTCGGCAAGAGCTTTTTCGACGGCAGAGAATCTGAAGTCGAGCTGTTCGAGATTGTTGCCGAAGCCTGCCAGGTCGGCGGCAGAGTGGGTGATGTCGAGTTCCTTGTACGGCTCTTCGCCTTTGTAGAGGGCGATTTTGGTTGAGGTCGAGCCGGGGTTGATTACCAGAATCAGGGGTTTTTCAGTCATTTCTTTCCTCGATTTGTATTATTTGTGGCCACGGAAGATTGATGGCGGCGATGCGGTCAGCAGGGCAGAATTCTTCGAGCGGGAAGTCGTGCGGCTTGTACCAGCCGACTTCGGGGTTATTCATGGTTTTCTGCAGGCATTCTTCGAAGGCGTCAGAGAAACGGCATTTCACAAAATGCAGCCTGACGGTAATGTCGGGGTAGGCATGTTCGAGCACCAGCATGGTTTTTTCGGCAACGATGCTGATGTCGAGCTCTTCATGCAGTTCGCGTTTTGCCGCATGTTCGGCGCTTTCGCCGGCTTCGAGTTTGCCGCCCGGGAATTCCCAGAGGTTGTCGAGATGGCCGCCCCGGCGCTTTGCCAGCAATACACGGTTGTCGTGAATGAGAACGGCGGCGGCAACTTCTATGGTTTTACGCGACTGCATATTTTAACCGCCTTAATAAACCCGCAGCAGCAGGCCCTTGAGATAGGATCCTTCGGGGTGGGCGAGGGCGGTCGGGTGATCGGGAGCATGAAATGATTCGTGCACGATCTGAGCCTGGCGGCCGGCAGCGGCGATCGCCTCGCGCACCGCATCGAGAAACTCGCTGCGCGAGACCTGGCTGCTGCATGAAGCGGTAAACAGCAGGCCGCCCTTTTTGACGACTCTGACGCCGTCAAGATTGAGGCGTCGATAGGCTCTGACAGCCTTTTCGACATCTTTGCGGCTTTTGGCCATCGATGGTGGGTCGAGCACGACCAGATCGAAGCTGCCTGGCTGGCAGTTTTTGAGATAGTCATACATGTCGGCGCTGACCATTTTGTGCTGGGGGCCGCCGAAGCCATTCAGTTTGAGAATCTGCTCGGCCTCGATTAAAGCGGGCTTGGCGATGTCGACGGTGACGCTTTCTCGCGCTCCGCCGGCAATTGCGGCAACTGTAAAGGCACCGGTATAGCCGCAGACATTGAGAAACGAGCGGCCGGCGGCGACGTTCCTGATCAGCTGGCGGTTATCGCGCTGGTCGAGAAAAAAGCCGGTTTTCTGGCCATTGATCAGGTCAGTGGTGAATTTGAGGCCATTTTCTCTGAATTCTATTTTTTCGGGCAGGTTCTGGCCAAAAACCAGCTCAGCGGCCGCTGCTTTGGCAATTCTGATCTGATTGCGGCGCCAGACCCATTTAAGGTCTTTGAGCGAGTCGCGCAGAGCTTTGACAATCTTATCGATGAATGGCTCAAGGGCCAGGGTATAGATCTGCAGCGAAACGGCCCCGGCGTAGCGGTCGGCAATCAGCCCGGGCAGGCCGTCGCCTTCCCCGTTGATCACGCGAAAAGCGTTGGTGTCGGGGTTTTTGAAAAAGTCGAGGCGATGTGCGACTGCCTGTCTGATCAGGCGGCTGATACCGTCGGCAAAGCTTTCGTTGCGGTCGATCGGCAGCATTCTGACAAGTATTTTCGAGTCGATATCGGCATAGCCAACCCCGAGAAACTGCTGTTTGTGAGAAAGCACCTCGACCCGGTCGCCGGTGCGCAGGCTGGCCGGAACTTCGCGAAAGGCTTCGCCATAAGCCCAGGGGTGCCCCTTGAGCAGTGAAAATTCTTTATTCTTCTTCAAAGTCAGCTGAATGGTTTGCATGTGTTTCTTTCAGAGGCAATTGCCGCGTCATGGTGCTGGGATATCCGCAATATTTTAAGCAAAAAATGCAAATTTATCAATTTTTCTGAAAGCGTGCGGTTAGCTGGTATAATACTGAAGAAATCACTGAAAGGTCTTTAACATGATGAGGAAACTTTTCATCACGATTATACTGGCGGTTTTTCTGCCATATCTGATTGGTTCAGACGCTGCCGCTGCTTCTGAAAAAAGCAGTCAGAAGCACAGGCTGGCAAGTTCAGACAACTGCGATTCATGGAAAGATCAGATACTGTATTTTGTGCTGATCGACCGTTTCTTCAATGGCAACCGGGCCAATGATCACGAGGTCGACGAAAAGGATCTCGAAGGCTTTCATGGTGGCGATATCGCCGGTCTCATCGAGAAACTCGATTATCTTGACCGACTTGGCGTGACCGGTGTCTGGCTGAGTCCGTTTTTTACCAACCGCCCTGACCGCTTTTACAAGCAGCAGGCCTATCATGGTTACTGGCCGCACGATTTCTGGACGGTCGACCGTCGCTTCGGCACAGAAGAAGAGCTTGTCGAGCTGCGGCGCCAGCTGCAGCAGCGCAATCATAAACTTCTGCTCGACATGGTCGTCAATCACATGGGTTATGATGCCCCTTTCATCAAGACCAATCCGGACTGGTTCAATGCCGGTGGCGAGATAAAAAACTGGAACGACAAAGAAGAGCTGGTCAATCGCAGTATCTTCGGGCTGCCTGATTTTGCCTCGCAGAAACCGGTAGTCAAAACCTTTTTCAGACTGGTTGCGCGCACCTGGATCGAGAAGCTGCGCCCGGATGGCTTCAGACTCGATGCGGTAAAGCATGTGCCGGCCGATTTCTGGCGCGATTTCAATGCCAATGCCAGAAGAATAGGGGGCAAAGGCTTTCTGCTGCTCGGTGAGTATCTCAACGGCGACCCGGCTGAACTCAGGCAGATCTGGCAAGATGGTGCGTTCAGCACCCTGTTCGATTTTCCGCTTTATTATACGATGAAGTCGGTTTTTGCCGAGGGCGGTGACTGCCGCCAGCTCGCTTCGCGCCTTTATTATGACCGCAATTACCCCGATGCTGGGCTGCTGGTTACCTTTCTCGATAACCATGATCTTGACCGCTTCATAACCTCATGCGGCGGCGACCGGCAGAAATATGCGCTGGCGCTGGCTTTTCTGCTGACTTCGCGCGGGGTGCCGGTATTGAACTATGGCAACGAAACCGGCCTGGAAGGCGCTCATGGCAAGCTGCCCGAAAACCGGCGCTCGATGGTTTTTGACGAAGAGAATGAGCTTTACCGCCTGACCCGTGACCTGATCGCACTGCGGCGCGGCACCGACGCCCTGCGCCGCGGTCTGCAGTGCCACATTCATGCTGATGCGACCTCTCTGGTCTATGGTCGTCTGACCCCCGACGCACTTGCGGTTGTGGTCATCAACAACGGTGATCAGCCGCGCGAGATTGCCTGCGATTTTCCGTTTGCGACCGCGAAAAAACAGAAGATTCTCGAACCGGCACTTGGGGCAAACCGGGCTCTGTTGCGCCAGGGGCGCCTCGAAACCTTTCTGCCGGCAAAAAGCTTCGCAATTTATCTGCCGGCTTCAGAACCTGGCTTTTATGAAAAGGCTTTCAGGCACTGGCAGCGCCGCTATCATCATGAAAAAAGCTGGGGTCTGAAGAAGTTTACACTTAAACTGAAGGTCGATTACCTGCCCGAGAAGGCGCAGATGTTCGTGACCGGCAACTGTTCTGAACTGGGCAACTGGGATTCAGGGCGCAAAGCCGTGCCGATGCTGCCGGTGGCCGACGATGAATTTGAAGCTCCCCTCAAAATGCCTTTGGGCAAGATTTTTGAGTGCAAGTGCTTTTATCGTGTGCCCGACGAAAAGACCGGCAAAATGAACACGGTCTGGATGGAAGGCGACAACTTTATCGGCGAAGTGCGCGAGACCGGCAGCGAATACCTGCACATGAGCTGGCAGATCAAATAACACAGCTGTCGGCCACATTTGCGCTCGAAACAGGCAAGGCAGATCTGCCGTGTCCTTAGCCGAAAAAGGCGTTTACTTTGCTGCTCCAGGCTTTCCAGGCTTCGGGAAACTGCTGTTTGAGCTGTTGATCTTCTAACCGGCAGGCGATTACAAGCAGACAGGCCCCGATTGCCCAGAGCGGCCAGCCTTTCTGCATACCAAGCAGCAGCCCGGCTCCCAGGCCCTGAATGATCATGGCCAGCGCCATCGGGTGGCGCCTTCTGGCAAATTCGCCGGTCGTTACCAGGCGGCCGGCTTCGGCAGTTGCCAGCATATAAACAGCCCGAGCTGCCGAAAAAGTTGCCATCAGATGCAGGCCAGCCCCCAAAAATGCCACAATCAACCGGTATGCGTCGAGCGGCGGCGCTGAAGTCGAGTAAACCAGGGCATATTCGGCCGCCGGTGTCAGAATAAGTATGGTCGTCGGCAGCAGGTTGAACAGCAGCCGATACCAGGTCTTTTCGCAGATAGATGCCGTGAAACTGCCGCTGCCGGCTTCTGCTACAGCCTCAGTCGCAGAATCAGAAGCTTCCTGGGTCACCAGTGCGCATGCTTTTGCCGCCTGCGCACGATAAAAGCGCCGCGAGAAAAGGGTCAGAGCAGCATAAACCACTAGTGGCATGGTATTCATCAGATGGCTCCGGCTTTCAACAGGTTGAGCTTTTTAAAACACGGCAGCGACACAAAATACAACAGCCCCCGGTGGCGGGGGCTGTCGCATATTTGAATTGCCGCCTGACAGGTCAGATTTCGGCTTCGAGTTCCATTTCCTTTTCGCACTGTTCGATAAGCGTTTTGAGGTTGTCTGCTTCAACGCCGGTCGGGTTGGTGTGCAGGAAACGGCGGGCAGTATCGATCGCGTCTCTGAACTGGCGTTTGCGGGCATAGATAACCGCCAGGTTGTAATAGACCTGAACGAATTTCGGGTCGATTTCTAGAACCTTCATGTAAGCGGTAATCGCTTCGTTGATGCGGCCCTTTTCGAATTCTTCGGTGCCGATATTGTAATAAGCGGCAGCATCTTTCGGGTTGAGCTCGATGGCCTTTTTCCAGAGTTCAATGGCCTGATCATACATGCCCTTGTTGTAATAGGCGATACCAAGCTTGTTGCGGGCTTCTGAATCCTGAGGATTGTATTTGATGACGCGTTTCCAGATTTCGATGGCCTTGTCATACATTTCACGGTTGTGATAGGCGGTGGCAAGGTTTGAAAGAATGTCTGAATCTTCGGGTTTGTATTTGAGGGCTTTTTCCCAGCATTCGACCGCTTTGTCGAAGAGTTCCATCTTGATGTAGGCGATGCCGAGCTTGTTATACAGTTCGCCGTTCTCGGGAGTGATGCGGATAGCGTCTTCCCATTCAGAGATGGCCTGATCGAACATGTTCTTCTGGAAATAGGCGATGCCGAGGTTGTTGTGAGCATCGACATCGTTCGGAGCGAGGTCTACCACTTTGCGCCACGAGAGAATGGCGTCGTCGAGCAGACCCTTTTCGTCGAAGGCGTTGCCGAGAACGAAATAGGTATTGGGGTTGTTCGGGTCAAGCTCGATGGCCTTTTTCCAGCTGATGATGGCGTTGTCGAGGCGGCGTTTCTGGCGGTAAGCGTGGCCGAGTTTGAAGAACAGATCGGGGTCGGTCGGATTGAGGTTTTTCGACTTTTCCCATTCGGTCAGGGCTTCGTCGAAACGCTGCAGATTGTAGAAAGCGATACCAAGGTTGTGGTGCGCTTCGAAATGGTCATGGTCGAGCTCGATGGCCTTCTGCCACTGGAAAATGGCTTCCTGGGTCTTGTTGAGCTTCGAGTAGGCGATACCGAGCTTGTGGTGCAGCTGCGGGTCATCGCTGACGTATGAAATGGCGCGGTTCCAGAATTTGGCGGCTTCGGCGAAGTCTTCAAGGCCACAGTAGGCATTACCGATCTTTTCGCAGATGTCGGCATCTTCGCTGCGCTTTTCTCTGACGGCGTTCCAGTAGGTGATCGCCTTCTGGAAATTGCCGGAGTTATACTGCGCAACGCCGAGGTTGAAGTGGGCTTCGACGTCGTTGGGATTCAGCGAGATGCACTTTTCCCAGCTGGCAATGGCCTTGTTGAGATCATCGAGTTTACCGTAGGCAGAGCCCAGTTTGAAATATACTTCTGAGCTGTCGGGTGTGATGTCGAGAATCTTCTGCCAGGTTTCGATAGCTTCGCGGTGCTGATTGAGCTTGCTGTAGGCGTTGCCGAGATTGTTGAAAATTTCGGGCTGGCGAGGGTTGAGCGACAGGGCCTTTTTCCACTCTTCGATAGCCTGCGGAAACATTTCGAGGCGGTAGAAGACGATGGCAAGATTGTTGTGTGATTCAGAGTTCTTCGGGTTCAGTTCGATCGCCTTTGAAAAAGCGATGACCGACTTGTCGTCGAGACCCTTGTTGTAATAGGCAACACCAAGGCGGAAGAAAATGTCGGCATCTTCAGGGTTGAGGTTCGAGGCTTTTTCCCAGAGTGAGATGGCCTGATCTTCTTTGCCGAGGTTGTAGTAGGCGATACCGAGCTTGAAATGAATCTCGGGGTCGTGATTGCGCACTTCGAGGCACTTTTCCCAGTATTCGATGGCGCGCATGTCTTCGCCCTTGTTGTAATAGGCGATGCCGAGGTTATGCAGCACTTCGTAATTCTGCGGGTCGAGCGAAACCGCGATTTCCCATTCCTTGAGGGCTTCATCGATGCGATTGAGCTGGTAATAGGCGACACCCAGTTTGAACCTGGCTTCGCTGTTCTGTGGGTTCTTGATCAGTGACTGAACCCATTCATTAATCGCCTGTTCATACTGCCCTTTGGTGTAATAGGCTATACCCAGATTATAATGGGTATTGGCTTCATCCTGCAGATAAGTGCGCTTCATACGGCCTCCAGAGTCTTCCTTTTATTTGTTATCGCCATTGCCAGATCGCGGGTCTGGAATACTTTCAAACCGGTGCACGATCGAACTGATCGTGTTACCAAACGTTTCGAGAACTGATTTAAGCTTGTTGCCCTTCTTGAAGCTGTGCACAACTTTCGGGGCGGGCATGTCGAGTTTAGAGGATTTTAGTTGTAAACGGTGCCTGAACGCAAGCATTTCATTTAAATTATTTGCATGTTCAGGCTCACATCTGCTGCTGCTGTTTTTCTGCACTTTTATCTGGTGCTGAACAATTGCATTTGTCTGAAGATAGGGTGTTCTGACGAATGTTGCAATGATAAAGCGCATAAACAGCTCGAAAGAATGATGACAGATCTCGAATTCAGGGATCGGCGGAAAAAGCAATGTCTGCCGGTTGAGCCGCATGCTTTTCTGCCACCACATCTGCCGGGCGTCAACTACCGAGTCGATTGTCGAGAACTTCATCCGGTCAGGGGTTCTGTCTGAATCTGAGATTAAAAAGTCAGTGAGTAGTGAAAAATCCGGGTTTCTTGGCTCGAACATCGAAGCCTGAATCGCGACATCCTGCATACGCCTGCCCTTGATGCGAGGAACGCGCAGTTGAGTGCGTATCGCCTCTTTCGCGGGTCTGATTGCCCGCGAGGGGTCGGCAAAAACTGGTGGAACGCGGTGGATCCGTCTGGTGGCTGCCGCCGGAAAAGAACGCGATATTTCGCGCCTGAATTTTATGGCCGCCGGCAACCTCTCTGGAAAACAGAATGGAATATAGGGCATCAGGGTCGCCGGTTCAAGAACGGCGCTCTTTCCGGTTTCTTTGCCGATATTCGCCGACTGATCATAGGTGACCGTGCGGTTCACCCCGGTAAGAATAGCGTCAAGGCGGCTCTGCAGGTGATTACGCTCTTTCTGCAGGGCGTCTATGGTTTCGATGAATTCCTGCGCCTGAACTTCATGCAGTTCGAGGCTCTTTTTCATTTCTCGGTTGCTGGTGAGCACATGCTCAAGGTCGCGATTGGCTTTATCCATGGCGGCCAGGGCGTTTTTGTGTTCTTCGACGGTTTTGCCCAGTTCTTCCTGGGCTCTTTTCAGGTGCCCTTCGTATTCGGCAGTCTGGTTTTTCAGCTGATAATTTCGCGTTCGCAGGTCATCGAGCTCTCTTTTTGCCGTTTCAAGTTCACTTTCGCGGGCAGCGAGATTGGTTGTGGCAGTTGACAGTTTCAGACTGAGCTCTTTGCTGTGCAGCTGCATCTGAGAAATCTGCGTCGACAGGGAAGTTATTTTTTCATTGGCCGCCTGCAGGGCCTTCTGGGTATTTTTAAGATCGACGACCGAATCGGCCAGGCTGAGCTTGAATTCATGAACTTTCTGGTCGCGCAGTGCGATTTCGGTTTTGAATTTTTCGATTGCCGATTCAGCTGAAGAATTGTCAAACAGCGTCGCCGCGCCGGTAAGCATGCTGTCGAAATCGACTTCTTCAAGCAGACCGGCGGTTCTCAGCAATTCTGTATTTTCTTCGGTTTCGGGCAAAACCCGGGCATGCTCAAGCAGCTGCTGGCATAAAAGCCTGACGGTTTCAAGCTTTTCCAGCAGGTCGCTCTGCTCGGGATTACCGGGGTTTGGGCTCATCAGGTCAGAACTTCTGCAGGTGCTGATAGAGGCAGACACTGATATTGTCGCCGCCACCATTCAGGCATGCTCCTCTGACGAGAAGATCGGCGAGCTTTTTCAGGTCGGTTCCTTCGGGGTTGTATTCACTTCTGACAATTTCTTCGAGATCGACCGGCTCAACGTAGCCACAAAGACCATCTGTGCAGAACAGTATCAGATCGCCGTATTCAAGCGGCAGATTTTTGCGGTCGACTTTTACGGCATCACCAATACCGAGGGCACGCGTGATGACATTGCGCTGCGGATGAACAAAAGCTTCGTCCGGGGTGATTCTTCCCTGGTCAACGAGTTCCTGGACGAGAGAATGATCTTTGGTGATCGGGTGCAGGGTATTCTGATGAAAGCGATAGGCTCTGCTGTCGCCGACATGTGCGAGAGCCAGACCATTGCGGTAGATGATGCCGCTGACAATGGTCGTGCCCATTCCTTCCATCTCAGGATTCTGTGAAGCTTCTTTAAAAATTGTGAGATTGGCGGCCTGAAACCAGGCCTCAAGGAGCATGGTTTTGTCAGCATTGAGAAGGTCTTCGGGTTGTTTCTCAAAAAGATTTTTGACAATGTTTTCTTTGACCGTTTTAACAGCCAGCATCGAAGCAAATTCCCCGGCAGCCGCCCCGCCCATGCCGTCTGCAAGAATAAGTGCCGTCAGTTCGATCTGGTTGCCGAGAGGGCCGCACCAGCTCAATGCCAGACTTTCGGCGTAATCTTCGTTGTTCGGCCGAACCTTGCCTTTGTCACTCAGTGTATAAAAACTCATTTTTTTTCTCCCGCTTGGGTCTCAACGCATTTTAATTACTTTAAATCAGCAAGTCAACGATAGTGCACCGAACTACAGGCATTTTTTTTGCAACCGGTTTCGGCAGAGGTCATTTTTTCTGTAACCCCGGTCGCTGCCAGACCTGATCGATCCATTCAGGAACGAACAGCGGCTTGAACGCTTCACGCCGTTGTCTTATGCTGATCTGGGTATGACGCGGTGGTGCTTCGGCCTTAAGCATGGCGATCTCGATGAATCTGTTTTCACTTTCAGATTTTATGAGGCTGTGAGTAAAATTGTGCACCGGTTGCCAGAATGGGGATGGCTGATGAAGCGGTGCAAAACCTTGATTCGGCGGTCTGATAATGGTTTTTTCGCGTTCAATCGCCGGCATGCCGGTGTGACCTGCAGAAAAAGTCTTCGTTTCAGACTTTGCCGGAACCGGGAAGGCGAGATCCGAAAATTTCACTTCGCTGGTCAGTATCGACCATAAGCTGATTCTCAGCCCGGGCTCCAGTTCTGGCAGTTTTTCATGACGATTGCCGGCAAAAGAAAGTCCAGGCAGGCTGTCTGATGTCGACATTAAACCGCAGTATTTTTTGACCGTCTCGGGCAGATTGACACAGTAATGCATTACCGGAGATTCCGGCTGCAGAAAACTGCGCATCATTATTATCCAGTGCAGTTGTTCTAGCGGCATTCTTCCGACTGCACGGTTTTTCAGGCCAAATTCTGAATATTTTTCACTCGCCGGTCTCAGCTGAATGGTTTTTGCCGAGGTTCGGAAGCTGTAGTTTCTTAGATTCTTTTTCAGACGCGAGCGATTCTTTTCGCGCATTATAAAAAAGGTTTCCGGGTTGATAAACTGCTGCAGGTATTTTTCTGAATTCTGCATTCTCATGATTGAATCTGCGGTTTCGGGCAGAGTAAAACGCCGTTCAACCGCCAGAGACTGCTGAATGTAAGAAAGGTGACGAATTGTCGAAACCTTGGTCTGTAAGAAGCCGGCAGGCAGATGCAGAATATTCGCGCCGGTATCTGCGGAAATAAATGCAGTAGAACGCAATTCATCAGGCAGAGCGATTGCCGTAACCGAAACTCCGGCGTCTGGTTGTCCCGGTTGCTCGATTGTTCGGGGACTCATTCTGATTTCGGGGCGCCACGGGAAGCGGAAAGAGCGGAACCTGGCATGAAACTGTGATTTGAAGCCTTCTGCGACGTCGTCATTAAAAACCGGCTTCTGCTGCAGTTGGGAAATATCACAGCTGAAGAGGCTGAACCGGTTCTGTGGTTCGTGCCCGGTCGGTTTGCTCAGAGCCAAAGCGGTGAGGCGGGGTTTGAAAACCTTCGCAGCCGGCAGCGTTTCGGCTGCTATCGGGGCTTTGGTGACGGCCGCCGAGAACCGACGGGCGCGCAGCAGCAGGCGGTTGATGCGGTTCATGCGCGGAGAACTGGTGTCACAGCTTTTTACGCGGTAGGACTGCTTTTCGCCGGTTTCCGACAGATGTTTTATCTGCGGCTGTTTAAGGCGAAGCTGTCGGTGAAATTTTTCCTCACTGCGTGGCGTAATGCAGCTGCCCGGTGTTCCAAGCCAGGTGTGCAGAAAATCGGCAATGCGCGGCGCCGGGCAGATTATCCCTTGCAGCGCCAGATTGCCGACCAGATAAAATTCCTTGCTGGCCAGGGCCGGGTTCAGGTGATTGTAGAGCAGCCGTCGCGGGTTCTTCATGCTCAATGGCGGCAGGAACGGCTGATCTTTTTTGAGAATGAAGCCGCCGCTGTCGTGCAGATTGCTTTTCCGGGGCTGGCGTTGATTAAATAACGGTCTGGTAATCAGGCTGTAGAAGCGCGGTTCAGAAAAGGAAAAAACCGGAAACCCGAAAGGATGTGGCAACAGGCTGATGCGGCAATTGAAACGTCGCAGACTTTTTGCCCCGAGATCCGGAATAATAAAATGTCTGATGGGCATCTTAAAGCTGCTCAAATCAGAACAGATTTTCATCTCAAGCTGCAGCTGGGCTTTGATTTGCCCAGGAAGAATCTGCTGCAGGGCAAATCTTCGCAGTCGCAGCCTCGGTTTCAGGCGTGGCTGTCGAAAAGTTTTGAGAGCGACAAAACGGGTATTGTCGCCTGCCGGCAAAGACTTTCCGGTAAAAGTGCAGGTCGGAAAAAGACTGGTTTCTTTTTCAATTTTCTTCAGAGGTTTGAGTTTTGAAGATACAAAGCCTTCGCTTATGCTGTGCAGTTTAAAGCGCAACTGCCTCAGCGGTTTTCGGCGTTTGGGCGACTGTTCGATACGCATATCTGGAAATGACTGTGGGGTTGCCGGCCTTATCTGCCGCGGCATTGTGCCCGTAAAGATTGTCGTGATGGCAGGCTTCTGGCCAAGAAGATTCAGAGAGAAATTCTCAGGAGTGAATCTGGTACCAGTTTTATCGAGCCTTAATTCCGGGTAGCTTTTTCCCGGACTGGCGAGCCGCCTGGATTCTTTTTTGGCAAAGGTCGGAAAAATCAGGCTTGTCGTAGTCAGGCTTTTTGGCTGGCGCGGGATTATAATATTGCGCAGTCGTGCAATTGTGTAGCGGGCGTGTTTTGCCGCCCTGACCATGAAGTTCGCTTTTTTGAGCCGGTAATCTGCCGGGGCGCAGACTCTGGCAAACGCTGAATGAACAGAGAACGGTCGATGCCGGGCCGTGATCTGCATACGTGCAAAATCCGCAGAAATCCGGCGATTTGTGATGCGAATGAGATCGAGGGCTGTCGCAGGCAGGATGGGTGCAAAAGACACGCTGGCGGCCGGAAAATTCTGGCGCTGCAGTCTCAATCTGAGTCGGAATTTTGGCTCACGGCGGGGTGCCGCAAACAGGCCGGCGACAACCGGCAAGGCCCGCCCTTTATCTAGACCGGCTCCAGGGCTGAAGACCGAAAAAGCATGGCTGGCAACTTTCTCGATGCGGCCGACAGGCTTGTCGGAAGCCTGCTTAAGAATTGCCGGCGCGGGGCGATTCAGCGGGCTGCTGAACTTTTTTTGTTTTTCCGGGCATGATCTGGCAAAGCCCTGATTGTGCGTCAGGCGGATTTTTTTTCTTAAAAAGTCAGGGTTGAAGACGGCTTTGTTTTCAAGAATGAAGTTTGCATGTTTTTCATGCTCAAGAAGCCGTTTCTCAGGCAAAAAAGCAAGGGTTGTGGCAAACAGCGGCTGGCTGATGCTTCTGTTCAGCTGCGTCTGCATTGAAAAATCAGCGCTTTCTGCTGCAGGAATCGAGACTTTAAGCGGCAGCGGCCGGCGTTTATCAATGCCGTCAAAGAATACCGGGGGCGTGGTCAGATAATCGGCAAAGGTTTTCAGTACCGGAGCCGTGCAGGCAAATCTTCGACTGCGCTTTTTCGAACTCAAGACCGAAAAAAAGCCGTCAAGGTTTGAGTTTATCTGCTCCCTCCGGATTTTTGCGACTTGCCTCAGGCGAAGAGTTTCGTCAGAAATAAATTTAAAGCCGGTGCCGGCTTTGTCGGCATGAAATTGACTGGTTTTCAACCGGCCGTCGGCAATATGCATGGCGGGGTTTCGACTGCCGGGGCCGACTGGCTCGACAAAAAGTGCAGCCCGGTTTCTGATCGTCGCTGCTTCATTATTGGAACATTGCAATCTGGAACGCTGCGGCAGTGACTGTCTCGGAAATTCATCGGCCCATGCCGACCTGGCTTCAAAGGAGAGCAGCGGTTCGGGGGCGGTTACGCCAGCGGGCCTGAATTTTCTGTTTCCGGCTGTTTTTCTTCGAAAGCGAAAGAGTCCTTCGCTGTCACAGCAGTAACATTTTCTCGACAAAAGAGAGGTGGAAGGCTGCACCGGCAGATGCTTTTCGGCAAGAACCGGCTTACCCACGACACTTAACGGTCTGCGGGTAAGAAAAACCTTTGGCCCGTTGAATCCGGATGGGGAATCCAGAACGGGCATACCCTTCTTTTGCGGGAATTTCAGACTCATGCCGAAATTTTCTGATTGATTTCCTGCAGTTTCTGATTTGTCTGGCGGGCCAGGTTCATCAGGTCGCGCAACCGCAGTTTGTTGATCAGATACTTTTCTCTTTGCTGGCTCTGGGGCATTCTATAGAAGTTCGAGCTGCGTTCATCGAACCCGACCTTTGTCTGACCGATTTTTTCGTGTCCGGCGAAGCTTTCGCTGGCATAAGGACTTCTCGAATTCGTGGCGGCTTCGCTGAATTCCTGCCCGGCGGTTCTCATTGCCCTGAGCATATGGTGAAGATGTTCGAAGAGCATTTCAACCGGCTGGGGCGGTCTGACAAAAAAGTTTATCTGCTTTTGCTTTATCTGGCGGAAATATTTCTGCGCAGAAACTGCAAACGGGTAGCGGCGGCTGGTTTCTGGTCGACGATGTTCCTGTCTGATTTGTGCAGCAGCTTTTTCAAAGGCTTCGGCCTTGATTGCCCCGGCCTGCCAGATGATGTTCTTCAGGTCGCTTTCTATTCTCAATGCCAGCCTTTTTGCTGACAGGTCGCCAATTTTCGGGTTTTCGATCCGACGGTAACGAAGCGGCAGCGCGCGTGGTATCAGGGGCATGGCATGGCAGATTTCCCAGGTGAAGGGCAGGGCAGGTATTGATGACAAGGGGAACAACCTCCGCGGTACTGCCGGCTGGAAGTCGATGCGAAGATCGATGCCCGGGCCGGGGAAATGGTGAAATCTGCGCAGCTCCTGGCGCATTGACAGGGTCGATAACAGCGGTTCAGCAAAATTGAATTCATTGAGCCAGGCTTTTCTGGTTATCTGGGCGGCGGCAGTGTGCCGGCCGCGTTTAAGTGTCAGGCCCGGGTGATAGCCAGAGAAAAGGTCGACAGGCAGGCGGTCAAGATGGCATGAGCGGCTGATGACCGATGAGCTGAAACTTCTTGTAAGAGTCACGGCAGGTTGGCTGGGCAGAGGAGTGAACCTGGCAATCAGCCTGCCGGTTGCGGTTTTTTGCGATGACCGCAGCTGACTTGAGGCCGGCGAAAAGATTTCGAGCATGCGAGCCCGGCAGGGTGGCAGCTGTCTGTTTTTAAGAGAATGGTCGACGACCCTGTCAGAGCGATAAATCGCGGCATCAGCCGAGTCACGGTTTGATAAATCGCGGCCTGGTTTGAATCTGACGTGCAGCAGGTCGAAAACGTGTGACTCGGGGGCGGCAATCTGAGTGTAATTGAGGTTTCTGAAGCCACTGCCGGCAGAGAGAAAGCAGTGGGTCAGATGCTGCCGCTGCGCTGCCAGCGGGTCAATAAGGCTTTCGAATCGGCTTTCGGGAAAAGTCTGGCGGAAGAAAACCGGTAATGATGGCTTTAAAAGTTTTTTCGACCGTCTGGCTGAAATCAGGAAATCCTTTTTCAGGGGCAGGTGCTCAAGCGTTGCATAAACGTATTCCATCATCAGGTCTTCGATGGCAAAACTGGCCGGCAGTTTCGTGTCCTGCGGCGGCAGATATTTTTCGCAGGTCTCGACCGCAGAGATATCTGCCGGCAGACTCTGCGGGCAACTGGCCGTGATACTCTGAAATGTCGACACGAATTCGGGCGCAGCCGGCTGCGGCGGTGTGAAGGGATCGAGCTCGAACAGGTAGCTGGCGGGCATTTTTACGTTGACCGTGCTGGTTCTGGTTTCGACAAATTCAGCCCTTACCGCTTGTGAAACAATCATAAAGCTTGCGCAATCTCTGGTTGAAAAGGTTGTCAGGCGTGTTCCGGTGGCGGCTGTTTCATCGGCTTCCGTTTCTACGGTTTCAGCAAATGCGAGCGGCAGTCGGGGCGGCACCGGCGGGGTAGTCAGAACAACTGTTTCGGTCGGCAGCGTAAAATGATATGGTACCGGAAAAAGGTTGCTGTCGTATGGAAAAAAGCTGCTGATCAGGCTGACGATGCCATACTCGGGTGGCGGGTCGAGCGGCAGTCTGGCAAGAAAATCATTTTCCGGCACGAATGGCCGATTGCGGGCAAATTCATCAGGCATTGCCGTTGTCGCTTCTTCGGGCGGCAGAATCCATTCGTAGGCAGGTTCGAATTCGATCCAGTGCGTCAATCTGGTGCGATCCGAGATATTCTGGAGCCATAAGAGGTTTTCGAGAAAAATGGCATGCCGTGAATAAACCGGCTGAAATTCGGGCGGAATGAAAAAATGCGTGACGCCGCCGATTTCGCAGAATTTCTCGCAGGCGGTAAAAGTGTATTGTTTGTATTTTCGGGTGGCATAGCCCAGAACATGCGACAGCGATGGCACTTCGGGCAGGTCTGGCTCAAGCTTGAACAGAATTGGCGAGGGTTGCCGGTCTTTTTCGGGCAGAAGTGGAATCTCGGGCTGAAGCCTGTGTTCCGGGGGGGTGACAAAGCAGTCTTCGAACTTGTAAAGCGGGCGCATCGCCATGCCTGCAACTGAGATTTTTTCAATCTGATTGACCGCAGTGTGGCTCTGACTGAAAGCTTTTAAGGCAAATGACGGTGGCGAAGCCCGCTGAATGACTTTGCATTCAGGTTCCTGGCGAAGCTTCGGGTTGATGCCGACCAGTGGCTGGGTAACGCCTGAAATTCTGATTCTGATGCGGTAATTGCCCGAGCCCTCTTCAAGAAAAACCTGCAGTTCGGAGGGGTGGATAAAAAGGCGGGCCGCCGTTGCCTGGTGCACCTTTTCGAGATATGGCGACAGCTTTTCGAGAAGTTCGCCATCGAGGCAGGCCTGAAAGTCGCCGGTCTGCTGGCCGCGTAATCTTAGCGGGCTGTCGGCGCCAGCATTGAGAAGCCGGTTTAAAGCCGAAACCGTCTGATGCATCAGTGAGTCGGTTTTTAATACGGTGGGCCAGGCCTCAAGCCGCTGTCTGGGGAACTCTTCGTTGATCGGTATGATATAAGTCTGCTGGTTATCGAAGATTTTTCGCAGTTCTGAGCCGCCGACTACACTTTCAGCAAGCTTCTGATCTTCAGGTGAGGAAGGCACGCGGTTGAATACCAGCCAGGTGTTTTCCTGAAGCTGGTATGACAGTGCCGGGTTCTGCTGCAGCAGCTTGTCGAGGCAGATCAGTGACTTTTCGTCCGATTGCGAAACGATCAACGAAGCAGGTCGGCTGCCGCGCCACAGATGCTGGCGGGCGAGCAGATCAGAAACCTTCTGGCAATGGGTGAAACCGGCAGGGAAATTGATGAAAACGCAGTCAAAACTGGCTTTCAGCTGAATGAAAAAGTCTCTCAGAGATGTATCGGAGAACAGCAGCGAAGGATCAGCGAGTTTGTGGGCGGGAAAATATGAAATCTGCGTGGTTTCGGTAAAGTAAAAATTCTTCTGAAAGCGGTTTTCTTCGGCCTTAACCGACTGTGAGATTTCGGGGTATTCCTGGAGAATGATCGACTGCGGGAAGGTGCTGCGCAGTTTAAGCGGCATTTCGCCATCGAGGTCGATCAGGGCGATTTTCTGTTTCAGATTGTTGAGAAAAACCGAAAGCCCGGCAACCAGTGAAGCCTTGCCGGAACCTGCTCTGATCGATGAAAAGAAATATACTGGAGTTAAAAAAGACGCCCTTGCCATGTTGTGCACATCATACCATACACACCGGGGCGGCAACTACAAAAAGCTTCAAATTTCGATGATCGTTCCCTCGCGGGCAAATTCGGTTCGATTGAACAGTTTCTTTGCCTGAGTTTCCATCTCTTTGAGTTTTTCATCGTTGTGGAGCGGGTCGTGATGGGTAATGATCAGACGTTTCGCTCCGGCGGCCTTCGCGGCTCTGATGCCCTCTTCGGGGGTTGAATGACCGAAACCCTGTTTGCCGGGGCCGGGCAGGTTGAATTTGTGGGGTGCATATTCATCGCAGGTATACTGGCCGTCGTAGATCAGCACATCGACGCCGCGGGCCAGACCCAGCAGGTTCTGGTCGATCGAGCCATCGGTCGGGTGTTCGCAGTCGGTGGCGATGGCGACAGACTTGCCCTCTTCTTCGATTCTATAGCCAAGCACGCCGTTCGGATGAACGAGTTTAAACGCGGTAACCGTGGCTTTGCCAATCTGTACTCGGTTATCGACAAGATTTTTAAAATTGATTCTTGATGACAGGTAATTGAGGTCGACCGGGAAATAATAGTTGTCCATCTGGCCGCGCAGCGTGGTTTCGATGCGATTGCCGACATCGGAGGCGCCGTAGAGATTGAACTCATTGCAGCACTCGTCGATGCGGTTCCCTTTGCTGTCTTTTTTGCCGATATAGGCCGGTGCGAAAAACGGAAAGCCCTGGATGTGGTCCCAGTGGGAGTGGGTGAAGAAAATATGCGCGACACCCTTGCCCTGACCGAACTCCTGCTGCATCAGACTGTTGCCGAGCACACGAATGCCGGTGCCGGCATCGAAAATGATTCTCTCATTATCGGAAGTCAAGACTTCGATACAGGTGGTATTACCGCCGAATTCGACGGTGTCTTTACCCGGCACGGGTATTGACCCTCTGACACCCCAGAATTTAATAATCACACCGCTTTACCTTTCAAATAGAACTACAGGCAAACCGATACCATTGACTCTACAACTCTCTCAAGATCGTCTCTGTCGTAGAATTCAATTTCAATCCGGCCCTTGTTTTTGCCCTGGCGAATGCGAACCTTGGCGCCAAGAAGCTCCTGAAGGTTTTCTTCGACAGCTCGAACGTGCATATCAGAACTCATCAATAACCTGCCTTTCTTATGACAGGCGCTGGAGTTTTCCGTTTTTTCGCGGGCAATCTGCTTTTCGGTTTCATAAACCGAAAGCTGGTCGGAAACAATTTTTCTGGCCCACAGCCGTACATCGGCGGGATCTTTCAGCCCGGCGAGCATTTTGGCATGCCCTGCCGATATCTGACCGTCGGCAACCATCAGCTGAACTTCGGGGGGAAGCTGCAGCAGCCTGAGCCGGTTGGTCAGCGCTGATCTGCTGCGCCCGACTCTCTCTGCAAGCTGGTCGTGGGTCAGGCCGAAATTCAAAAGAATGTCTCTGAGGGTTCTGGCTTCTTCGATCGGATTGAGATCCTGTCGCTGAATGTTCTCGATCAGGCCGGCGAGCATGGTTTTTTCTTCGTTGAGCTTGCGAATGACCGCCGGAATACTGTTTATTCCGGCAATTTTGCTGGCCCGGTAACGTCTCTCACCAGAAACGATCTGATACCTGCTGCCGATCTGCCGCACCAGAACCGGTTGCAGAACGCCATTCTCGCGAATTGACTGCGCCAGTTCTTCCAGTGCCTGTTTATCAAAGATCTTGCGGGGCTGGTTCGGGTTCGGGTAGACCTTTTCAAGAGGCAGAATTTTGAATTCCATCTCGGTCTGGCCACCTTCGCCAATACACCCCGCGTTATTGATATCGACAACTTCGCTGTCAATGTTTAACAGGTTTTTGAACATTAAATTGCCATCACTCTCAACATAATTAATGGCATCTATGTTATCATGCACTTGAAAGTCATACAATATTCTTTAAAAAAAACAGGGGAAAAGTATGAAGCAGATTAAAACAATGCTTATCGTTTCACTGATGCTGTTCTGCAACAATATGGCCGATGCTCAGCCGGTACAGTCGACACCGGAATATCAGAAGGCCATGCAGCTTCTGGCGCAGGGCACCTATGAACAGGCGATTGAAGAGCTGAAAACGCTGCTCGGCAACGGCAAATTTCATTCGCCGGCAATGGTCGAGATCGGCAAGATCCGCATCAAGCAGGCCGAAGCCGAAATGAGCAATGCACTGGCTCACTTCAGTGAAGCGGCCGACATGCTCAACAACGGCGTAAATTCTGGTGGCGTGACCGGCCCCGAACTGCCGAAAACCCTTTACGATCTTGCCAGAATCTATGAAGAACGCATCAAAAACTACGTGATGGCTTCAGAAATCTACAACAAGATCATCGAAGAACACCCGGCCTTTCTTGCGATCGACAAGGTATATTTCAATCTCGCCACCTGCCAGGAAGCCATGGGCATGTATGAACAGGCGGCCACCAACTACAAGAAGATTGTCACCGATTATGGTTACAGCACCTACTTTCAGGCCGCCCAGGAAAAAATGAAGAAGCTCTCGATCGGCACCGGTGCTCAGGAAGGTGCTATCACTGCCCAGACAGAGATTGCCGCCGATGCCAAAGACGAGCAGGAAATCAAGGCGAACATGGACCTTGGCGATATGCAAGCCGAGTCGGGTAACTTCAAGGAAGCGGCTGCCGCATACCGCAAAGCTATTTCTGCCAGCACCGACCCTGATGACGCCATTTCCGGCTATCGCAAGCTGATTGGCATGCTTGACGAAAAAGAAAAGGACTATCAGGGAGCCGCGAAAGCTCTCGAAGAAATGTTGCAGCGTTTCCCCGATGCACCGGGTGGCGAAGATCTCGTTTACCGTCTCGGCCGCATTTACGAGCAGGACATGGATTCGATGAAGACCCAGGTGATCGACGGCAAGATCAGATATCGCAAAAGCTCTGAAAACGTCGAAAAAGCCATCGATTATTATAATTCGGTAACCGAAAAGTATCCTGATGCCGATGTATCTGCAGATGCCTTTCTGCGCAAAGGCGAACTCTACGAAAAGGAACTCAAGGACTATGACAAGGCCCGGGCATCGTATCAGGAATTTCTCAGAAAGTTCCCCAGTCATAGTGAAGCGGACAGCGTCAGACAGAAGCTCGACGAAATCGAAGGCTACTGATTCGCAGTATTTGCATAAACAGGGGCGGCAGCGCTTTTTACAAGCGGGCGTTGCGGCCCTTTTCTATTGTCTCGGTTTGTGTTTCGCGCCGGTGCCGGCTGCGCATGCCAATGCCACGGTCAACGGCCTGAGCGGCACCATGATTGTGCCCGGTCTCGACGTTCTGTCGCCGGGGGGGGCGCGGGCCGCCATTCACATGGTTGGCGAAACGGAATTCAACGAGGCCACGTTCAAAGGTGTTTTTGCTTTTTCAGATGATTCGGAAGTAGCTATCGTCAAGCGTTTTGCCATTCGTGGCAAAGATGAGCAGACTGAGCCGCTGTTTGCCGGCAAATACAAGGTCAGACCGAACATGGCCGTTGCCGCCGTTCTCGACCCGAATGACGGATACCAGGATTCGGTGATGCTTTTGACCGGCATGCCCGGCAACCGTGTTGTTCTTGGCCTTGGCACTAATATCGCCATGAACCCTGACGAGAAGAAGGCTTCGTTTGGTCGTTACAGTCAGAAGAGCGCCGAGGTCGACCCGGTGTTCTTTATCATGGGCGCCAGTCTGAATCTGGATATAGACACGAAACTGACGATCGACTATTCGGGCAATGATTTCGTTCTCGGCCTGCGTCACGCCTTCGACGAAGCCCTGAGTCTGGATTTTGGTCTGTATACGCCAAGTAAGATCTATGACCGGCATCGTTTCATTGTCGGTGCCAACTTCGGGTTCTAAACCATGCTGATTTCAGTATTCAATGCTGTTCTGATCGCTCTGGTCACCTGGCTTGCCTACCGCTATTTCGAACTGCGCGAGCGCACCAGTCCGACCGAAGAGCGCTATTCCCAGTTCGTTTCAGGCGTTGCTTCGATCGTCGACCGCCTTGAAGGTTATGACGCCGCTCATTCACTCGAAGTCGCTCAGACTGCCGAAAAAATCGCCATGGCCGACGGTTTCGAAGGCGAACAGCTGCAGGCTCTCAAAGCTGCCGCGATGCTGCACGATGTCGGCGAAACTCTGCTGCCGCGCGAAATTCTGCGCACCGCCGACCGTCTCAACGATGAACAGACGTACCTGATGCGCACGCACCCGCTGCTCGGCGAACTGCACCTGAAAAGCCGCATGCAGGCCCCCGACGAAGTGCCCGCCATTATCCGCTGGCATCACGAGCGCTGGGATGGTCTTGGTTACCCCGACAATCTCAAGGGCGAAGAGATTCCGAAAGCCGCTCGCATTCTTGCCATCGCTGACGCAATCTCGGCAATGCGCCATTCAAGATCATATCGTCCGAAGCAGTATAAGAGCCAGAAAGATATCGATGCCGAAATCGAGCGTCAGGCCGGTCTGCAGTTTGACCCGGAACTTGCCGCGCTCTGGCTGAAGCTTTCGCCGGCCGCCGGGAACAACTGAGATGCTGCGCCTGCAATCATCATGGCTGCTTGAAGCAGTCGGGGAAATCGGCGGCGTCGACTCGATATTTTTTCCGTGTTTTCATCGCTTCTCGGCTCTGAGCTGGCTTAGCCGCAAAGAAATCACTCTGTATCTCAACTCGCCAATCGACAGTCAGGCAATGCTGGCGCGGGCATGGTTGACCAGTCGTGATGGCGGTTTCAGTGATAAAAATCTGTTGAAGTTCAATCAGGTGATTAAAAAGCCGCTCGAACTCGAAATGAATCCGTTCAAAACCTGGAAAGAGCGCCTGTTTACCAGTCAGCAGCTCGACTATCTGTTTTACTGGCGCGAGGCCGCCTATGAAATCGATGACGAGAAACAACGTGAAATTTTCTGGGCCGCCGTTTATCAGATCCTCTCTTACTGGCTCACCAGCAAGGGCTTTGTGGGCCGTCAGACGCTGGAACCCGATCAGATAATGGCTTTTTGCCTCGAACAGCACCGCAGTTTCGTCAAGGGGCGAACCGGCCGCATCGAAATTTCGAATATCGCTCTCGATGAACTGGCAGTCGATCGCAACCCGCTGGTCGCTTTTCCGCTGTTGTTCGACGATGAAGAAACTCATGAGACCGAACTGCAGACCGTCTTCCATGCCTGGTTCCACGGCCATGCCGATCTGGAGCAGGCGCGCCGCGACATAAAGAACTGCCTGCGCCGCTATCTTATCTCATTTGAAAAGACTCCCGATTACTCGACTTTCGTGCGCCTGGCTGCCAATGCCGATATGGCGGTTCTCTGCTGGTCAGGCCGCGACCTGCCGCCAAAACTCTACGAACAGGAAATCGTCGAGCCGATGCGCAGCGCCTTTTCGTCGCGCTACGGCCGCTCACGCCTGTTTTTCAAAGCCGTCGACCGCTCGATCGACGCCTACGACTACCTGCTCGTTTTTCACAGCTGAACCTTAGAAGAGTGTTTTTGGGGGCAAAAATAAGCTTTTAAGATAAAAAAAAAGCTGTTTTTTGGCAGTGTTTTTCTTTGTTGATCATATTTTTCGCTGGTCCGACCCGCGGGTTTATTTGGGGGCGGGGATGTGTTACAATACCTGCCACTATGCACAGAAAGATTTATTTTGTTCTGGTAATTCTTTTTGCCTGCTTCTGCCCGGAATCGCTTCTGGCGCAGGCCGGCGGGCCGGTTTTCTTCATGGGTGAAGACGTGCTGCACCCTTCTGGTTTCGTGCTGACCGTCAACGAATACGTCAGGCGCCCGTTTCAGTCCGGGCTCGGCGGTCAGGCCCGTCAGGATGAAGTTTATATCAATCTGACGATGGTCAATACCGGTGTCAAAACCTTTTCGATCGATCCGCTGAAAGACTTCGAACTCGAACTGCATAACACTTTTCCGGCGGTCATCGACCAGGAAGGTCGAGCTGCAAAGACTTCGTTCAATGTTTTTCCGAGCACTCAGTCGCGCATCGACCTTTATTTCAAGGTCGACAGCGAACAAAAGGGCGCGCCGGTGCTTAAATTCAAACTTGAAGACTCAACCGTCGGTGTCGTCTGTGACGCTGAACTCGAAAAGCTTCTCAAAAAAGCCGAGGACGGCCCGTTGCCGACCGAAGAGGCCATCAGAATCGGTCAGGCGCTGATCAACGCCGGTCGCTTTTCTGAGGCTGAAAAGATCGTTAAACCGGCGCTCGAGCGCGACCCGGCCAATACACAGCTGCTGCTGCAGATGGCCAGCGTCGAAGATGCCAGCTACAACCGCGAAAATGTCGGTTTTTATCTGCAGCAGATCAACCCCGCAAACATCAGCAGCCAGCAGGAAGCCTTTGCCGTCGGCAGAATGGCTGTCAGCCTCGGCTTTTACCCGCTGGCGATTGCCGTGCTCGAACCCTTCGCCAGCACTGGCCGGCTTGAAGATCAGCAGAAGCTGCTGTTGGCGCGCGCCTATTATTATGAGAACCGCCTCACCGAGAGTGAGCAGCTGCTGACGCCGCTGCTGGCCGCCGGCACTTCTGAACATACCGCCTTTTTCACGATGGGCAATCTTTATGACAAGAAAAACGAACTCGATAAAGCCATCGAATACTGGGAAAAAGCGGTCGAAATCGAACCGAATTACGCCGAAGCACAATATAATCTCGGTGTCGGCTATTTCAAACTGAAAAAACTTGATAAGGCCCGTGAGTGCTGGGAAAGGGTGCGCCTGCTGCGCCCCGATTCCGAAACGCTGCTGGCCGCCGAAGAGGCGCTCAAGGCAACCGAATACTGATGAGCCCACGTGGCTCTGAATGCTGATAAAACAGAATTTTAGCTGCACAACAGGAGAAAACAATGGCAAAGAAAAGACTGGTAAGTGGAATGAGAACCACCGGTTCTCTGCATCTGGGGCATCTCGAAGGCACTCTCAAAAACTGGGTCGCCCTCCAGGAAAAATATGAATGTTTCTTCTTTGCCGCTGTCTGGCACGCTTTTACTGACCGCCTCAAAATCGACAATCTGCCCGAAGTCATCGATGAAATGATCGTCGACTGGCTCAGCGTCGGTATCGACCCCGAAAAATCAGTGATCATGCGCCAGTCTTCGATGCTGGAACATGCTGAACTGGCCGTGATTCTCAGCAATATGACGCCACTCGGCTGGCTCGAACGCTGCCCGACTTTCAAAGACGATGTGCGCGACGACGAAGCCCGCTCGACCGTTTCACTCGGCAAACTGATGTACCCGGTGCTGATGACCGCTGACATCGCCTGCTACAATGCTGAAGTTGTTCCGGTCGGCCGCGATCAGCTGCCGCATCTTGAACTCAGCCGCGAAATCATCAGACGTTTCAACGGCAACTATGGCGACATTCTCAAAGAGCCGGAAGCGATTCTGTCGTCAGTGCCGATGCTGCTCGGTATCGACAAGCGCAAAATGAGCAAATCCTACAACAACAGCATCGAACTGCGCGAAACTCCCGCCAGCCTCAAAGACAAAATTCAGCAGATGATCACCGACCCGCAGCGCGTGCGCCGCAACGACCCAGGTAACCCAGAAGTCTGCACCGTTTACGCCTATCACAAGATTTATACGCCCGACCGCCTTGAAGAAATCGGTGCCGGTTGTCGCAGCGCCGGGATCGGCTGCCGCGACTGCAAGAACATTCTGTTCGAACGCATCAACGCGATGCTTGAACCGATCCGCCAGCGCCGCGAAGAAATCAAGGCCCGCCCGGGTTACATCGCTGACGTTCTCGCCGCCGGCGAAACACGCGCGCACGAAGTGGCCGGCGAAACCATGCACTCAGTAAGAAAGGCTATGGGTTTCCTTTATTAATGAGCGCCTACCAGGTAAAACTTCCGGTCTTTGAAGGCCCGTTCGATCTGCTCTATCACCTGATTGAAGAGCAGAAGATCAATATTTACGATATTCCGATCGCGCACATCGCCGGTCAGTATCTCGAATATCTGCAGATGATGGAAATCCTCGACATGGAAGTCGCTTCCGGCTTTCTCATCATGGCTGCCACGCTTCTCGAAATCAAATCGAAGATGCTGCTGCCGAAAGAAAAGCCCGAAGAGATGATGTCTGGCGACGAAGACATCGACGAGAGCATGTATGAAGAAGATGCCCGCGCCGGCCTCGTGGAAAAACTGCTCGAATACCGGCGTTTCAAACTCGTCGCATTGCAGCTGCGCGAGATGGAACGCAGCGCCTCGCGCATCTTTACCAGATCTTCAGACCTTGAACGCGGCCCAGAAGAGATTCTCGAAATCAATATCGGGCCGATCGAGCTGCTGAATATCTTTCATGCGCTCGTCAGACGCCGCCTCAGTCCGCCAATTCACCGGGTAGTTCTTGAAAAAATCGGTATTCTCGACCGTATCAATGAAATCCGCGACCTGCTCAAGAAGTTCAAGGGCGAAGTCACCTTCGGCAAGCTGCTGAAAAAGGGTGCCACCCGCTACGAAACGGTGCTGTCGTTCATGGCCATTCTCGAAATGGCACGCTCCGGTGAACTTGCTTTCGCCCAGAAAGCCAACTTCGAACCTATCGTTCTGCGGCAGGGCAAAAACGGGCGCCCGGCGCCCGAAGCCGAACTGCCTGCCGACCCCGAAAAGCCCGAAGAATTTGCCAACGCCGACGAAATGCTTTCTGAAGAAGAGAACCTGAACGTCGCTGAAACTCAGGAGTGACCATGGAAAACACTGAAAACAACATAAATCAGACAACCGAAGAAATAGTCGAAAACCATGAGCAGCAGCCGGTTGCCGAACCGCGTGAAGAGGCAAGTTTCGAACTGCTCTGTGCGGCTCTCGACGGTCTGCTTCTCGTTCAGAACAAGCCGATCAGTATCGAAAAACTCGCCGCCGTTCTGTCGATTTCACCTGAAAGGGTGACCGAAGTCGTGCAGGCACGCAAAAAGGCTTACGATGAAGACGAAAACAGCGGTCTGCAGATCGCCATTCTCGAAAACGGGGTGCAGCTGGCAACCAAGGCGCGCATCTCACAGTTCATTCAACGGCTCGACGGCCAGAAGCTCGTTTCCCTGTCGCTGCCAGCGCTCGAAACTCTGTCGGTGATCGCTTTCAAACAGCCGATCACCAGAGCCGAAGTCGATGCTATCCGCGGCGTCAGCTGCGATGGCGTCATTTCGAACCTGCTCGAAAAGAAACTGATCTATGTTTCGGGTGAAAAACAGGTTCTTGGCAGACCACGTCTCTATTCAACCACCCAGGATTTTCTCTATTATTTCGGCATGAAGAGTCTTAAAGAACTGCCGGTTCCGTCGGTCGATATTCCTGATCAACTGACGCCCGAGGGCCAGAAGGAAGAGGCGGTCAGAGATCAGCGTGCCAGTGAAAAAGAATTCAACGATAGTCAGGGACTTATGCCGATAGAAGATACTAGCGCTGATTCTGTTCCAACTCAGACCCCGGAGAACTAGTTTGCAAGCTTCGCCCTATCTTAAGCTGACCCTGAACAACGGCGTCGAAATAATTGCCGAACGATTCGATACCGTGCAGAGCGTTTCCATCGGCATGTTCCTGAAAAGCGGTGTGCTTTACGAGACCCCCGAAATGATGGGGGTTTCGCATTTTATCGAGCACATGATGTTCAAAGGCACGAAGAAGCGTTCGCCGCGCATGATTGCCAGCGAATTCGACCGCATTGGCGGTTATCTCAATGCCTTTACCGCCAAGGACTACTGCTGCTACTACGCCAGAGTCGTGAAAGACAAGCTCGACGTCGCCGTCGACGTGCTTTCCGACATGGTGATCAATTCGCAGTTCGACCCCGAAGAGCTCGAACGCGAGCGTCGCGTCATTCTTGAAGAAATCAAGATGTACGAGGACTCGCCCGACGAGATCATTCACGAGCTGCTCGGGCAGAACCTCTGGAAGCACTCGCGACTCGGCAACCCGATTCTCGGCACTGCCGAAACGGTTGCGGGCATGAAACGCGACCAGATTTACGATGTTTTCAACCGCCAGTATGTGACCGGCAATCTGCTCGTCTGTGTTGCCGGCAACTTCGACTGGGATGAACTGCAGAAGCTGCTCGAAAAGAAGCTCAAGACTCTGCGTTCCGGCGAATTCAAGCCGCGCGAGTCGGCGGTCAAACCGTCGGTGGCTTCGACTATCTATCAGAAAGATATCGAACAGGTTCATCTGACTCTCGGCACCGAAGGCGTTTCATTTTCAGACTCGCGCCGTTTCGCGATCACTATTTTGAACGCCGCTTTTGGCGGTGGCATGAGCAGCCGTCTGTTCCAGGAAATCCGCGAAAAGCGCGGTCTGGCCTATACGGTTTATTCGTATCACACATCTTACAAAAAAACCGGCCTGTTCGGCGTTTACGCCGGCACATCGATGGAGCATCTGCAGAAGGTGCTCGAACTCTTTCATAACGAGGTCGAAAAGATCGCTGCGAAGGGTTTGACGAAGAAAGAGCTCGAAGATACCCGTGAGCAGCTGAAGGGTAATCTGCTGATCGCCCTCGAAAGCACGACCAATCGCATGAATCGTCTGTCTACCGGCTTTTTGTATAATGTCGAGCCGCAGCTGCCCGAAAACACGCTGGCTCCTTATCTTCGCGTAACGCTCGAAGATGTCAGGGAAGTGGCGCGTGCGATGCTCGATGAGAAAAAGATGGCGATTACCATGATTGCTCCGTCCGGCGAAGCGGCCAAGACACTTGCCGCCAGCCCGTTTTCTGACCGGCAGGTAACGGTTCTAAACCCTGCCCGTGGCCAGGAATAGAGAGATTTTGATCTGTTGATTCAGCTCGATCAGGCTGAAAAGGAGAAGAGAATGAAACACAAACAACGTCTGGCAGCTTTACGTGAAATGTTTACCGAAAATTACAACGGTATGCTGATCACCAATTTGAACAATGTTCGCTATCTCTGCGGCTATTCGGGCTCATGCGGCACTCTGCTGATTACGAAGAAGCACGCAGTTTTCTTTACCGATTTTCGTTATCAGGAACAGAGCGCCAGAGAGATCGGCGATGCTGCTGAAATCGTCATTTTCAAGAACAACCAGATCGAGATGATGCAGAAATACCTGAAAAAGCTGCGTGTTAAAGCGCTCGGCGTCGAAAAGTCGCTGAATCTCAGGCAGTTTTTGCTGTTTTCTGAAGAATTTAAAATGGATCTCTACCCGACCGAAGGCCTGGTAGAGCGTCTGCGCCAGATCAAGGATGCCGACGAACTCAAATCGCTGAAGACGGCATTTTCGATTGCCGATGCCTCGTTTGCTGAGCTGATGAAGATTATCAAACCTGGCATGACCGAAAACGAAGTGGCGGCGCACCTCGAATTTTTCATGAAAATGAAAGGCTCTGATGCTCCGAGTTTCTCGACGATCATCGCTTCGGGGCCGAATTCGGCCTGCCCGCATCATCACCCCTGCGACCGCAAGCTCAAGAAGAACGAAATGGTCAAGATCGATTTTGGCGCCGTCTGTGATGGCTACCATTCAGATATGACCCGCACGATCTTTCTCGGCAAGGCGACCGCCAAATTCAAAAAAGTCTACGCCACTGTTCTTGAAGCGCAGACGAAGGCCATCAAAGCCCTCAAGGTCGGTGTCGTCTGTCGTGATATCGATGCGGTTGCCCGCAAGATCATCACCGATGCCGGCTACGGCGAAAATTTCGGCCACGGTCTCGGCCATTCGCTCGGTCTCGACATTCACGAGGCGCCGTCACTGTCGCCGAAATGCGAAGACGAAATCAGCGCCGGCATGGCGTTTACCGTCGAGCCCGGTATTTATCTGCCCGAATGGGGCGGCATCAGAATCGAAGACGTCTTCGTCGTCAAAGAAAAGGGCCTGCAGCAGCTGACCAACACACCGAATTCCCTCCTCGAAATCAAGGTCTGATTCGGCTTTAGTTTCTCAAACCAATAAAGAACCCCTCCTGAAATTGCTCCGGGAGGGGTTTTGCTTTGTCGGTAAGAGTGTCTTATCTGTGCAGGTCGAAGCGGTCGAGGTTCATGACTTTGTTCCAGGCGGCGACGAAGTCGTTGATGAATTTTTCATTTGAGTCGGCGCAGGCGTAGACTTCGGCGATGGCGCGCAGCTGCGAGTTCGAGCCGAATGTCAGATCGACGAGTGACGCTGTCCATTTTTCTTCGCCGGTTTTGCGGTCATAGCCTGTAAAGACGGTTCTGTCTTCTGATGCCGGTTTCCAGGCAGTGTGCATTTCGAGCAGATTGACGAAGAAGTCGTTGGTCAGCGATTCGGGGCGGCGGGTGAAGACGCCGTGCTTCGACTGGCCGAAGTTGGTGTTCAGCACGCGCATGCCGCCGAGGAGAACTGTCATTTCCGGTGCGGTCAGTGTCAGCAGCTGGGCTTTGTCGACGAGCAGTTCAGCGGCTGAAACGGCGTATTTCGCTTTCTGGTAATTGCGGAAACCGTCGGCTTTCGGCTCAAGAACGGCAAATGACGGCGCATCGGTCTGCTCGGCAGAAGCATCGGTGCGGCCCGGAGTGAAGGGAACGCTGACGTTGAAGCCGGCATTTCTGGCAGCCTGTTCGACGCCGGCACAGCCACCGAGAACGATCAGGTCGGCGAGCGATACTTTTTTGCCGTCTTTCTGGGCGCCGTTGAAGGTTTTCTGAATGCCTTCGAGGTTCTGCAGAATGTTTTTGAGCAGGGCCGGCTGGTTTACTTCCCAGTCTTTCTGGGGGGCGAGGCGAATACGGGCACCATTGGCGCCGCCGCGCTTGTCTGAACCACGGAAGGTCGATGCCGAGGCCCAGGCGGTCGAAGCCAGCTGTGAGATGGTGAGGCCGGAAGCGAGAATTTTGCTCTTCAGTTCAGCGATGTCTTTTGCATCGATGAGTTTATGGTCGACTGCGGGTATCGGGTCCTGCCAGATCAGTTCTTCAGCCGGAACTTCGGGGCCCATATAGCGTGAACGCGGGCCCATGTCGCGGTGGGTGAGCTTGAACCAGGCTCTGGCGAAAGCGTCGGCGAATTTTTCGGGGTTAGCGAGAAAGTCGCGGGCGATTGGTTCGTAGACCTTGTCGTAGCGAAGCGACAGGTCGGCAGTGGTCATCATCGGGCGAACTTTTTTCGAGGGGTCGTGGGCGTCGACGATCATATCTTCGGGGGCGACGTCTTTGGTAAGCCACTGATTGGCGCCGGCGGGGCTTTTTACCAGTTCCCATTCATATTTGAAGAGCACTTTCAGGTAGCCCATGTCCCATTTGGTCGGATTGGGTTTCCAGGCGCCTTCGATGCCGCTGCTGATGGTGTCGCCGGCGTTGCCTTTGCCGTAGCTGCTTTTCCAGCCGAGGCCCTGTTGCTCGATCGGGGCGGCTTCGGGTTCGGGGCCGACGTGTTTCGGCGAGGCGGCGCCGTGGCATTTGCCGAAGGTATGACCGCCGGCAACGAGGGCGACGGTTTCTTCATCGTTCATTGCCATGCGGGCGAAGGTTTCGCGCACGTCATGCCCTGAGAGAACCGGGTCAGGGTTGCCATCGGGGCCTTCTGGGTTAACGTAAATAAGGCCCATCTGCACTGCTGCGAGCGGGTTTTCGAGGTCGCGTTTGCCGCTGTAACGGCTGTCTGGCTTGTCGCTGGTCGCAAGCCATTCTTTTTCTGAACCCCAGTAAATGTCTTCTTCCGGTTCCCAGACGTCTTCGCGGCCGCCGCTGAAACCGAAGGTCTTGAAGCCCATCGATTCGAGGGCGCAGTTGCCGGCGAGAATCATCAGATCGGCCCATGAAAGGCTTTTGCCGTATTTCTGCTTGATTGGCCAGAGCAGGCGGCGGGCCTTGTCGAGGTTGACGTTATCAGGCCAGCTGTTGAGAGGTGCCAGGCGCTGTGAACCAGAACCGGCACCGCCACGGCCGTCACCGAGGCGGTAGGTTCCGGCGCTGTGCCAGGCCATGCGGATAAAAAGCGGGCCGTAATGGCCGTAATCTGCCGGCCACCATTCCTGTGAATCGGTCATCAGGGCGACGAGGTCTTTCTTGACGGCCTTGAGGTCGAGTTTTTTGAATTCTTCAGCATAGTTGAACTCTTTGCCCATCGGGTTGGCCTTGAGGGTATGCTGATGCAGAACTTTGAGATTGAGCTGATTCGGCCACCATTCTCTGTTCGATGTGCCGCCGCCGGCGACTGCTCTTGCGGATTTGCCTGTCACCGGACACTTACTGGTTTCGTTCATTGCGTTCTCCTTTTATGATCCAACTCTTGAAAACCTTATTGTGAATATCTGTTGAAAATACTGCAGCCGAAAGCCCGTGCCGATTCCCTTGAGGTAAAGGGTGGGGGAGATGCTGTGATTCTCTCTGTGCGCGGGTCTGTTTTGTATTGAATAATCTGCGGTCGAGGCGTTAACGCATTAAATGTACAGCAAATTTACAGGCTTTTCAAGTTGGTAAAGTCTGGTAGCTGGTGCGCCTGGCAGGCTTGTTACTTCGTGAGTCTTCTTTAATCTGAATTCGAACACAATTCAGCAAGCTTTCTTGCTGTGTTAACATTTCGAGTCGTCATTTTATTATAGGCATGATGATTCACTATTTTTGTTATCTGGCTTTTATTGTAATTTTCTTTTTTTATGTTCCATATGATTGCTTCATGGGCATAAATGATCTCCAGATACTGTCGCTTGATCGGCAATTCATCGATTAATTCCGGCCGGGCGACCTCTTTAAACAAATAAGCGATATAAGTCTGCTGGGTTTGATCATTATGCCATTCAGCCGGAATTGCGTTTTTAATCCTTATTATTTCGTCAGATGTTTTCAGTAAAGTCGGAATGAACTGGCCGAAGATCTCTTCAAGCGAAGATTCTATTTTTTGGGTTATATCATTTCGATTTTCACTGGCATCAAATATTGCATTTCCGGAATTCAAATAGGTTATGACATTTGTACAGCCAAGAGACTCTAAAAGAGCCTTCAGGCTCTTCATTGGCACCTGCACAGATTTTCCGACATTAATTCCGCGAAGCAATGCTGCATATCTCATAAGTATCGTTCTACCGGAGGGTCAGCGTTTCGCGTTCACCTTCAGCAGGTCGATGACGGCTTTGGCGGTATCGGCTGAAGAGGTCGGGTTCTGGCCGGTCACGATCTGGCCGTCGGTGATCACGAAGGATTTCCAGGGCTCTCCACATTCATAGCGGCTGCCGCTGGCTTTCTTCAGTTCTTCCTCAAGGCAATAGGGAACGACCTTCGTCATTCCGACCTGTTCTTCTTCAAGGGCGGAAAAGCCGGCGACCCGCTTGCCGTCGAGCATGAACCGGCCGTCGGGCATAGTCACGCGCACGAAAGCCCCGGGACCATGGCAGACTGCCGAGACGATTTTCCCGGCTGAAAAGAGCGTGCGCAGTGCCGCCTGCATTTCGATTGAATCGGTCAGATCCCACATGACTCCGTGGCCGCCGACCACGAATACTGCGTCAACTTTATCGAGCTTTACCCGGGAAAGTGGCACGGTGTTCAGAGCTGACCGTGCCTTATCGAGTTCACGGCGCCATTCGCGGGCGTGGTCTTCACCGACGCTCTTCGGATCGATGGAACCGGGGTCGACGGGCATGCGGCCGCCAGCCAGAGAGGTGACAATCACCTTGTAACCCGCCTGCCGGAACAGTCGGAAAGGCACGACGAACTCTTCGGCCCAGAAACCGGTCTGCTTGTAAGTGCCGGGAATGATTCCGGTTCCGGTAAGGACCATCAGCACTGTCTTTTGCCGCGCGGCGGCCCTGGCTTCGATTGGAGAAAGGGCAAACAAGCCGAAAAGCACGGCTACAAGGGTAAAGAGCACGATCTTTTTCATAAAGACCTCCACAAAAATATTTTCGTCATTGTAGCCCCGGGGCGGAACTGCGTCAATCCTGCGAACAGCGGGGCTCCAATCCCAGCACCACTCAGCAATGTTGCCGCTAATGTCACTTTATCCTGCTCGGTGCAAGACCTGTTTTTGTTGGACTATTCCATTTCTAGTATGGCGATTTGCGGTATTGATAGATACAGAATTGGCATTTCTCCCGATTCAGTGGTGAAATATGGAATATGGTAAATTCCACAGCTCAATTTTCCTCCACCGGTAGGGTCAACCTGCTGCCATCCTTTTCCTTCGATCAGAACTTCTGCCCAGATATGCCCGCCAGTTCCATATAACCACCCGCCAATCTGTCGAGACGGAACTCCGGCGGCCCGGGCAAGCGTGATAAAGCAATCAGATGAATCCCAGCAGTTTCCATACATCTGCTTCAACACTTTCTTTACTCCCCATCGTGAACCGGTGGGACCCGCCGATTTGATGTTTTTTCCGGGAGTCAGCCATTCAAGGATTGCCAGGGCTTTTGCTTCAGATGTGGATTTTTCAGATGTGATCTTTTTCGCCAGCGCTTGAATCTGTGGATCATCAACAGGCCAGTATGAAGTTGCAGACAGCAGGCCTTTGTCGGCTTTCCGGTCAGTTGGTGTCATTCCCGTGTCATCACAGGTGATTCTGGCACTTAGTGTTACGAATGGGATGCCAAGCACATTTGGAATCTGTTTGAAAGAATACGAGGTTTGATCAGGTGGCATATCCGTGATCTCAACTGCGCTGGGAGTGAATTCGTATGAGGTTGATCTGTTGGGCTGTTTTCGCAGGCTGATCGACGTGCCGAATATGAAATCGCGACTGAGTGTTTTGATCTTATTGATTGATTCCTGGCTGGGATTCTTTGTGTTCGTGTTCAGAAAGACATTGAACAGTTCATTGAATGACAGGTAATCGGCCTTATTGATTGTTGATATCTGAGCAGTCAGCCCGTAGAGAATTTTTCTGGGTTTAGGGCTAAATCCAAGTTCATATGACGTTTTGATTGCTGTTGCCACATCTGCATTGCAGAATTCAATCACTTTATTGTCTTGAATCAGGCAGAAAGCCGGATGTCCTTTCATCGCGGAGATGGTCTTGTGAATTCGAACTGCGTCAGTGGGTGTTGCCGCTTCAAGAATGTTGACCTGAACGGGTTTTCCCTGAATGCGCAGGTAGTTGTTGGAAAGCCTCCTGAGAGGGGCGCCCAGTTTCCTGCCGATGGAGTCAGCCTGGTCTTTCGGTATTATGTCTGATCTGATTAAAAGGCATCCGAACGGCATTTCCTCAAAACACTTGTCTGAAACTCCAGCCATTGCAGTTGCCACTGTTAATGCCAACAGAATCAGCGATAAGGCGATCATTCTCATGTTTCTATTTCTCTTTGGCCAGCGCCAGTCATGATCAGGCCTGGCGTTCTTTCATGGTTTTTCAAACGGCCTTTTATGAGTTCTTCCTTCAGGGGCTCCAGAACCACATCTGCCCCAATGGCTTAAACCACTTGTTGGCTGCCGTTTTTATTTTCAATTTGTTTAATTATGTCATTCATCATTTCCATCTGGGCTTTTTGTAAATCCAGCATTTCTTGTTGCTGATCCATTATAAAATGATCGATTTTTTCATGTAATGCCCTTATCTCCAGTTCCGATTTCAGGTTTATCATGTAATCTTTTTTGGCTCTTTCTCTGTCTTTTTCTTCCTGACGGTTCTGGCTCATCATAATCACAGGTGCCTGTATCGCTGCCAGACATGACAAAATAAGATTCAACAATATAAATGGATATGGGTCAAATCCTTTATTGGCAAGCCAATATATATTGACCGAAATCCAAAATGAGATGAAAATTCCAAATGAAATAATAAATGTCCAACTGCCTCCAAATGAGGCTACTTTGTCTGCAATTGTTTGTCCAACTGTTAAAGACTGCTTATCTTCGCCATCAATTTTGTCTGTTAAGGTATTATTGCTCGTTAATGAAGCTAATACAGTCTTTTCAAGTTCAGTAAGTTCTCCGACTTCTTTAACAAGGTATTCTGAAATTGATTTTTCTCTATAAAGGTTCAGTTCACTAAGAGAAATAAAACTCTCGTGTGAAATATGAGGGTTCTCTTTCTGAATTAAATCCAATATCGAATGCCTGATGGCTTTAGCCGAAATTCTTTCAGAAATCGGAAATTCTATGTTTGAAATGTCGCTGGTAAAGGTTTTCATTGTATTTTTTCAGTTTTTTAAAATGGCATTCAATCAGTAAATATACGCAGTGTTGCGTCTATTTTTAGAATGTGCGACCTGTTGGTCACCTGGCTATGCCATGCTCATTTTCCTCTTAAAATTTCTGCGCAATATCATCTGCATGAGGTAATTTTACCAGCATAATAGTGCAGGAGCAAACTTTTGCCTTAGCATCCTGAAGTTTCCAGAATGATTTCATTTTTTGGTCTGCTGGAATGACTGGTTATGCCCTGGTGGTACGATACGCAGGCATCAGACGTCGACTTACTGACCAGCCAGTTCGTTCCATGTGACTGATAATAAACAGGTACATCATATCATTTCTCCTTATCGGCGCCTGTCGTGAGCGGAAAGGGCTGACGGGCGCGGGTGTGAACTCTATGAGGTGATACCGCTTCGGCGGTCAAGTCCTCTTTATGTATGATTCATTTCTTGACAAAGGGCTTGCCTTTACTATATCATCCCCCGAAATCGATAACGGGATGTCTGGATTCGAAAGCAGGTTAATCGAGCTTTTTGTCACAGACAGTGTTGTCGGAACCGACGAGAAAACCGAATGAAGCTTGAATCATATCTTACGGAAGAAACCGTGTTTGCCGCCACCAAAGCTTCGAATAAGCAGGATCTTCTTCAGCGCATGATCCATCGGATTGCAACTACGCCTGCTTTTCGCTCTCACCCCCAGCTTACCGTTAAAGCGTTAGAAGACGCCGTTGACGAACGTGAACGGCAATGTACCACCGGGTTGGGTCAGGGTTTGGCCTTTCCTCATGCTCGGCTAGCCGAACTGACACGCCCTCTTGTTGCCGTTGCCGTCCTGGAGCAGGCAATCCCCTTTGATGCCGTGGATGGAAAGGATGTCGACATTGTCTGTATGGTGTTGACTCCCATTTCCCGTCCCATGGTTGCGCTGAAAGCAATGTCTCAGCTTGTGCGGCATCTGAAGGATGAAACTGTGCGTCGGGATTTGCACGCGGCACAGACCTCTGCCGAGCTTCATCGCTGCCTATGCGACCTGGATATCCGCCTGGATGTGAGTATTGTGGCCGGCGACATCATGCGTGAGTCTCTCTACACCTGTCGGCGCGAGACTCCGCTAAGGGATCTCGCCAGAGAACTGGCGCGTTACCGTCAGAGTGCTGCGGCTGTGGTCGAGGATGGGGGCAAATTCGTTGGTGAAGTGACCTGCGATATTCTCTTCAAGTTCGGGTTGCCCGAATTCTTTTCCAGTCTGAAGAGCGTTGCCTTCATTGAAGATTACGACCCGTTTGAGAAATATTTCGAAGAAGAAGCCGGGACCTCGGTAGGCGACCTGCTCAGTAGTGAGTGCGAGACGGTGACGCCGAATACACCGATTCTTCATATCGTCTTTGCGCTTGCCGTGAAGCGTTGTAGCAAAGTCTACGTAGTTGACGGCAACGGATGCCTGGTCGGCGAAATCGATCATGGCACCGTTCTCCGACAGATTATCAATTTCTAGCCAAAGAAGTCATCCATGCCCCTGATATCACCCATGTCTCTGTCGCTCATCGTTTTTCTGATCGCTTATCTGTTCATCGCAACCGAGAAAGTCGACAAGACCGTTGCCGCACTGCTTGGCGCCATGACCGTGATCGGTCTTCACCTCGCCCCCTATGAAGAGCTGCTCCATAAAGTTGACTTGAACGTTGTCTTTCTGCTCGTCGGGATGATGATCATCGTCAATGTTCTCTCTACCACCGGTGTGTTTGAGTGGGTGGCGATCACCATCGCTCAGAAAGCGCGCGGCAACGGTATTTTGATCCTTATTCTATTCGTTCTGGTTACCGCGGGAATCTCCGCGTTGCTCGACAACGTCACAACCGTCATCCTGATCGCTCCGGTGACGATCCTGATTACCCAGTTGCTGGAACTGCCAACCGTTCCCTTCCTGATCATGGAGGCCATCTTCTCGAATATCGGCGGTACCGCTACGCTGGTTGGCGATCCGCCGAACATTGTCATTGGTTCGCAGACGTCGCTGACCTTCAATGATTTTCTGATCAACCTGTCGCCAATCATCTTGGCGATGATGATTCTCTTCTCCGGTATCCTGGTCATGCTGTTCGCCCGACGCACGAAAGTCGGTGAGGATATGAAGAAGCGTGTGGCGCTCGCCAAGCCGGACAAGGCGATCATCCGGCCCAAGGTTCTGTGGCGCGCCCTCCCTGTATTCGGGCTTGTCCTGCTTGGGTTCTTCCTGAGCCGCACGCTGAACATCGAGCCCGGTGCCGTTGCCATGACCGGAGCCTTTCTGATGCTGCTTGTTTGCAAGGTTCATGTGCATGAAGCTCTTGAGAAAGTGGAGTGGTCCACGATCTTATTCTTTATCGGACTGTTTATCATGATCGGCTCGCTGGAGCACAACCATGTGTTCGAACTCATGGGCAAAAAGATCGTGGCGCTCACCAGCGGCAAGCTGTTTCTGACGGCTCTGGTGATCCTTTGGGCCAGTGCGATTCTTTCTGCCATCGTCGACAACATTCCGTTGGTGATCGCGATGATCCCGGTGATCAAGAGCATCATTCCGTCGTTCTCCACGCAGATGCATCTCACCGCCATACAGACCCATGCCCAAATCACTGCGCCTCTCTTCTGGGCGCTTGCCCTCGGTGCCTGCCTGGGCGGTAACGGCACGCTGATCGGTGCCTCTGCCAACGTTGTGATATCACAGATTGCCCGCCGCAATCGCTATCGCCTGACCTTTATGGACTTCACACGTTACGGCGTACCTTTCACTTTTCTGAGCCTCCTCATGAGTACGGTTTACCTCTACCTCCGGTACTTCCGAAACTGATACGGCGGTTGAGGACGATTGCCCGTTCATTGTGGGTTGTTCACTTTGCATTGCCTGGGTGACATAGTAGGACAGCTTTCATGAACATGGGAAGGCCCCGTCGGGCAGTGCATTCTTGAGAACAGATACGCTTTGCCTGAGCGGTCTTGCCGAAAACTCCCCACCATATTTACGGGGAGAAATTGTGCCGGAACTAATCATGGGGTTGCAGTTCTTCCAAAAAATCGGAAAAAATCACCTTGCCCGGGAAAATGGCGGGTAGTATTCTTGTCGCAGAAAAGTGAATTCCTATCAGGAGCAGGTGGCAGGGACTTACCTGACTCAGAACACCTGCCGGGCCATCGGGCTTAATACTCTTACTGATGGCGGAACAGGGGAGAAAATGACGTCTGCGGTGCAAATCCAGGAACTGACCAAGGTCTATGCTGACGGAAAGAAAGCCTTGGACAGCCTGTCTATGGAGATATCCCGCGGGGAAATCTTCGGATTTCTGGGTCCAAACGGATCAGGCAAGACCACGACTATCCGGCTTTTGAACGGAGTTCTGGAGCCCACCTCCGGCACCGCTCACCTGATGGGGCTGTCAGTTAAGGAACAGTCTGGGGCGATCCGGGGAAAATGCGGTGTTCTGACAGAAACCGCAGCTCCCTACGAGCATCTGACCGCACCCCAGAATCTAACTTTTTTTGGGAAGCTGAACGGGATGTCCTCCACGGAAATAGAGGAGAGGCAGCGGTTCCTTCTTGAGTATTTTCAGTTGGCGGAACATATCGGCAAATCTGTTAAGACCTTCAGCACAGGAATGAGAAAGCGTCTGTGTCTTGCCATTGCCATGCTGCATCGACCCCAGTTGTTGTTTCTCGATGAACCCACATCAGGACTGGATCCGGAAGCGGCCAGGCAGGTCACCAGGCTCATTCAGAAGGTATCCCAGGAAGAGGGCGTGACCGTCTTTCTCTGCACCCATCAGCTCAAGTATGCCGAAGATATTTGTACCCGGTTCGGCTTCATTCACCAGGGGCGAATGGTCGGTTTCGGTTCGCTGCACGACCTGCGGGCGGCCACTGCCGATTCCTGCCGGCTGATCGTCAGGGGAAGTGATATTCCCGAAAGTCTGGGTTTTTCGCTGACCAGGCCGGGACGATACGAAAAAAATATCGCCGGGGACGGCGAAGCCGCCGAGCTTCTGGCGAAAACCATCCAGGCGGGTGGAACTGTGTTTGAAGCTCGTCAAGAGTATGCCAGTCTGGAAGACCTTTACTTTTCCTTTCAGGAGAAATTCCGTCGTGAAGAACAGAATTTGGGCGATCATTCATAAGGACATCCGGGAAATACTCTCCAGGCCGAAAATCTGGTTGCCGATGATCCTGGTGCCGTTCATTCTTACCGTCGTGCAGCCTCTTGCCTTTTTTCTGAATGTTTCCGACAAAAAGCCGATGGATTCAGACTTTGCAGGCCTTGCCAGGACTCTGGCCACTCAATACGTTTTCCAGTCTGAGGTTCAGAAGCAGCTGGTAATTCTCATTGATTATTTTTTTCCGGTTTTCTTTCTGATGATACCTTTGCTGATTTCGAGCATCATTGCTGCCAACAGTTTTGCCGGGGAAAAGGAGCGAAAGACTCTCGAAACTCTGCTTTACAGCCCTCTGAGTCTTAAGGAGCTGTTTTTTGCCAAGATCCTGGGCACTTTCATTCCGGCCTATTTCGTAACCTGCATTTCGTTTCTGGGGTTTTGCGGAATTGTCAGGTATTTCGCTGCGTCCTATCTGGTTCTGGCCGGCTTCCCTAATGCCCGATGGCTGGTTCTCATTGGTATTCTTTGCCCTGCGCTGGTGATTCTGGCGTTGACTTTTACCATCTGGATTTCGGCCAAATGTTCTACCTATCAGGAGGCGCAACAAATGGGCGGTCTCACGGTCATTCCCGTTGTCGGCCTTATGATGGCGCAAATTTCCGGAATGTTCATCATGGAGATTCCGCAAATGCTTGGATTGGCCACCATCGTAGCAATTCTTGACTACATCCTGATTTCTCTGGCGGCCCGGATGTTTTCCTATGAGGAATTGTTGAGGTAGGGGGCTGGTTGCAATTCTTTTTTTTATAGGCCTGCTATTATTTTTCTAAGGCATAACGCAAGTCGTGATCCGGCCGGTTTTTCCGGGTCGACGCAAATGTTAGACTCTTAATATAATTCAATTTTTATGATTTTAGAGTATTGCTGAAAATCATTATCACAAGTGAAAATGGGTATCTTGTTTCTGGAAGCAACGGCACAAATCAAAAAATCAATGTGTCCGCCATGAATTCCTTTTTTTCTGCATTCATTTGAATATTCTGCGGCTACGACATAGTCGTCGTCAATTATTTCCAGATTTGGAAATGCATCAAGCCTATCTTTGAGTTTTTTGAATTTTCTGGGATCTGAGTAACCAGATAAAATTTCTTGTCTTATTGGTCCAATAATCAGTGCATCATTGTTCAATATCAGTTCTATTAACTTTTTCTCAATTTCTTTGTTGGCAATTTTGTCCCGGCGCAAAACAGAAGACCAAACGCAAGTATCTACAAGAGTTTTCATATTTTTCGTCCGGATTTGTAGTCATAATCTGGATCTGGATCGAATTTGCCAAAAAGTTCAATAATTTCTTTCTGTCTTCTTTTTTCAATAAATTCCTTTAGGGCCTGATTAACGGTTTCTTTTTTAGTTCGTAGCTTTCCAATTTCAAGAGCAAGTTTCAAAAGATCGTCATCAATTGCGAGATTTGTAGGCATAATTTTCACCTCCACACATATTATACCACAAACAGATGTGTAATTTTGTCTTTTTGGAGTCGTTAAGGTAGAACCGCTGGTTGCCCGAGCGGTCCCCTCACAGATCCCGGCGTGC
>CALEDQ010000029.1 GCA_937949615.1 uncultured bacterium
GCAGATAATAAACCAGCCGGAATCTTCCAGACCAGAAATGATCCTTGAAAGCCAGCAAACGATCTTTACGCAATTCCTGATGATTGGCATAGAAAGTATAGGCATCATCAACATAATCGCAGTAATATTCATCATCTTCGCTGGTAGCATCACTCGGCAGCGCATCATTTTTCAATGAGCTGTTGACAGCAGTAAACCCAGCCGGAATCGGATCTTCAAGGGCGAAGTTGCGATAAGCAGCCCAGTCGCCATCTTTGCGAATCTGATCTTCAAAAACCACGGTAACTTTGACCAGGTCGCCAACCCGGATTTCCTTTTTACCATTAAGATTTTCAAAGGTCTTTTCAACCGAAAAACCGTTGTTAACCGGTTCAGAGCGCGAGGCAAGATCAGGATAAGCGTATTCGAAGCTCCAGCTGATCAGAGAATTGCCATTCGAAACCATTTTAACACCACTGCCAGCCAGCAGCTCATCCTTGGTCAGATCGAGAGAAACACCGTTTCTATCAACCTTGACCGCCTTTGAACCGACACCGGTCGTCAGAGTCACTTCCAGTTCAGATTCATTGCCTGCTTTCAAACTCTGGAAATATTCTGACAGGGCAAACAGAGCGATACCGGTGTCGGCTGTAGAGTTCCAGTATCCCTTTTCTGAAAGCGAGGCCAGAATTCTGCCGGCAAAATCATCTGATTTTTTACGGTCAGCATTTACTGCCAGCAATGCCAGAAGATTGAAGGCGTCATGTCGTGTCGAAGTGTAATACCAGCCGCGACTGATTGACCGCAGGGAAGGCTTCAGCTGCGAGGCACGACCAGCCAGTTCTTCAATTGGCGTATCGCCGCAGAGAGCTTCGGCCCAAAGCAGCAACGGGCTGCTTTCTTCAGTCGTCTGGGTAAATCTCTTCTTCAGGGTATCGAGGTCAGCTGACTTGAGCTTTTTGTTCAGCGCCAGATTCACGGCTGACAAAGCCATGATGCCATGTTCGAAACGGCTGTCATTGTTCGACGCAAACAGGGTGCGGTTGAGATAATCGAGGCTCTTTTCAAGACTGCTGCGGTCGATCGGGTAACCGGCACGGTCAGCGACAGTAAGTGCAAGAACCGCATACTGGCTGCCCCACCATGAATCTTCACGTTCCGAAGTCCAGTAGCTGAAGCCGCCAGAACTTCGCTGCATCTTGAGAAGATGTGAGAAGCCCTTATCGAGGAATTTGTCGACCTGCTCGAGGCTGTAACCAGGCAGACGACCATCTTTGATCAGACCGCGCATGGCTGCAAGCGGAATAATCGCCGAGCTGGTCTGTTCAATACAGCCATAGGGGTACTGCATAAGATACTTCAGGGCTGGCGACAGGCGGGCAAACGGGCTGAGAGACAGGTTTAACCGGGCGCTCAGAGCCCCTTCGGTTTCGCTGGTCGTCATCGATGCAACATATTCAGGAACATCGGGTCGGAACGATTGTTCTTTGGTAAACGACCCCGACAGCTGGCGATTCATAACCGTCGCCGCCGGATTTACCGGAAATTTTCTTTCAATCGCATCGTTCAGACCGTTCAGCTGACCGGCAAGCAAAATACTGGCTTCGCCAGCGCCGTTGTCGGCTTCAAGCTTCACTCTTGCCCTGCCGGTAATCATTGGCGGCAGATCGATTTTCGCTGATTCAACCGCAGCAAGAACGTTTTTCGCTTCGGCGACTCTGAGTTCGGCAGAGCCTGCCTGTGAGGTCTTGTTATGCATGGCGACCGGAAAAACCGCCTGGTCGCCGGCAGTCAGGAAGAACGGCAGGCCCGGTTCGATATAGAAGTCGCGGCTGACCTTGAGCTGTCGGTCTTTAGCGCCAAAACCGGTAGTTTTATCAACGGCAACCGCATAAATGCGGTATGAAGTCATGCTGTCGGGCAGCTTGAATTCTATGCTGATCCGGCCATTGGCATCAGGCGTCATTGCCGGGTTCCAGAATGCAACCGGCCTGAAATCCTTGCGTGCATCGAGGTCAGTGGCTATTGTACCGGCACCCTGATCGCCACCGGTGAGGGCTCTGGTCGAAATAAGCTTGAAGAGGTCCTGAGTGATCAGCGAAGTGCGCAGGTCACCGGTGAAAACACAGAGCGGCAGAAGAAAGTCGGTAAGGCAGCTTAAATCAGGGGTTTTATAATCGGTCAGCGACAGAATCGCTTCATCGACGACGCAGATTGCCACCTCGGTCACAGCGGGCTTTCCGGTTTTGTCGGTCACGACAAAATCGAGTTTCTGCATGGCTCCGGGCAGCGCAACAAGGTCGTTCTGCTGCTCCGGGGCAATCGCAATATTGATGGCTTCTACGGTATTCTGAACTTTGATGCGGGTAAAGCCAAAGTAAGTTCTCGGGTAATCTGAATCCACCTGGCTGGCATAGACCGGAAAGCCACTTCTGGCTGCAGGTGCCAGCAGACCAATATGAACGTTCGGTCTGCAGTTTTCCGTCATGGTCTCGATAAATTCACCCTGCGGCCGGTCAAGTTTGACCACCCGGGCACTGAGAATTTCATCGGATTCAACAGTCATCAAAGCATATTCGCAGGGCCGCGGCAACGAGTATCTGACCCTGACCTTTTCATTAACGGCGACATACGATCTGTCAGGCATCAGCAGAACTTCGTTTTCGCTGCGGGTGCGACTTTGCCCGTTATAGTCAGAATAAGAATCGTAGGAATAATCGACGACAAAGCTGTAAGCGGCTACAGACTCTTCATTGCCACTGCCGTAGGTTGCCCGCAGCATATAATCGCCGCCTTCGGGCAGCACCAGATCAAAAGTGGCGATACCGTCTTTAAGACTCTGACGCGCCACGTGATGGCGCACCCAGCCACTGCTCCAGTTGTAAAAGATTCCGCCGGATGCATCGCGCTTCTGCGTGTAAATATAGCGTTTACGCATAATTTCGAGCTGAACTTCACCCTGGGTAATTTTGCTGGCGTTCTTGTCGACCGCGATAACCTGCAGAGGAAATTCCTGACCCTGAATCAGGCCACCGGGAAGTTTCATGATGCCAACGCGAACCGCCGGCTCTGGTGAAAATGAATCGACACAGGTGGCCGGCCGGCCGTCGATGTCGAGAACGGTTGCCGAGATTTGAATCGAATTGAGGCCACTCAGAACCGTATTAGAAACCGGCAGCGAAATTGTCAGAAAGCCATCCTTGTCGAGAACTGAATTACCCGCCTCGATAAGCTCTTCCTGACTGTCATTGCTGCCGAATTGAAACATCGGGAACTGCTTTACAGCTGACCAGTTTTCGGTAAGATTTGCTGTCCACTGCACTTTTGCATGGCGCAGCGGGCCACCGGTATAGTAGCGGCCGGCAACTTTGCAGTTAACGAAAAGCTGCTCGGCATCTTTTCCGACGATCTGCCTGATCTTGCGTTTTTCGGTGCTCATTTCGAGCTCGACAAAATGGCGGGGCGGTTCGAATTCCTGGACCTGGAAGCCGGTACCCGCAAGTGCCGGAACCGACGGCTCATCCTGATTTTCTTCAGAAGAGTTATTATTCTGAGGCTCAGGATTGGTGCCTGAACGGTTCATCAGGAAATTCCAGCGCGGATCAAGCTTTTCTTCGGGCTTGCTGGCTTCGCTGGTCTTTGGAACTATGGTCAGATTGTATTGGCCGAGCGGCATGTGAGCTTTGACTTCAAAGCTGCCCGAGCAGGTGCCGAATTCATTGAGAGTGAACTCGTCGGTAAAAACGATCTCGTCACGGGGATTGACGATATTGGCTTCAACCAGCATGCCGGCGGGTGAAACGATGCTTTTGTCAAGATATTCGCGGGCAGTCGCTTTCCAGTAAACCGTTTCGCCGGGGCGGTAAACACCACGTTCGGTAAAGACGTGACCGAGTTTTGAGAGCTTCAGCAGGCGATCAGGAGCGCTCTGATAAGCCGAAGATGATGAAAACCGGTTGCTGTTGAGTTTGATGAAACAGCTGTCAGTGCTGCCAGCAGCGGCAGCGATAACCAGATCTGCAATGAGAAATTTCGCCTTGCCGGTTTCAGGGCCGGCGTCTTTGCAGATAACGAACGGGTATTCAGTCTCTTCGTTAACCTTGAGAATACCTTCATGTGAGGTGCGGCCAGAAAAATACGAACGACCGTCATTGGTGAGCAGCATTACCGGTACATCGGCAACCGGACGGCCGGTCTCGATCGATGTCAGCCACAGCAGCAGTTCACGACGACTGAACTTATAGGTAAGAGCATAATCGGTAATCTGAAAGAGCCGGGCAGCACTCTGACCCTCTTCGGTCTTTGTTTCGCTGACCTTAACGATTACAGCACCACCTTTTTCGGGTTCGGGGCGGTAATCAAGAGGCAGTGAAAAATGGTATTCCATGTCAGGGTTATCAGAACCCATAAATGCCTGGCTGTCAGACGAGAAAACCGGTTCGAGAAAGTTGCGCAGATCGACCCAGGCGTTGTCAGCCGACAAAGTCTTCAGCTGTTCATGCTGTTTAACGAATTTCACCATCAGGTTGTCGATTTCAGCGGCATTTTTGCGAATTGCCGTTTCTTTGTCGCCGGCAAGGCGCATGCCTGAAGAATCGACCGGACGTTTTTCTTCGACTTCGGCAAAAGCGGTCAGAGAATCGAGTGCCGGGCCAAAGAATGCCGGAACCCGCATCAGCTGAGCTTTAAAATCACCGACACTGGTAAAATTGAGCGGAACCATCTGGCGGCTGCGCAGTTCAAGAACCGAACGGTCGGCAGTAAAACTTATCTGCGGGCTGGGGCCACGGCTGACAAATTCGACTCTGCCGTTGTCAAGCAGTTGATTTTCGCCCTCTACGGCTCCGCCGGCGAGTTTTACCTCATATTTCCGGCCGGTGACGAATTTACCGATGATTTTATAACAGTGGCGATTGCTGTAATACTGCCGATCAACCTTGAAATAGCCAACCGAAGGGAATATGCGGATATGCTTTTTCAGCAGGTAGTCTTTGACATTTTCGGTCAGGTCGATCATGATCCCTTTGTCTTCGATACTGTCGAAGTAGGCTTCGCCGCCGGTCATGCGAATCGCCTTCTGAGTTTTTACCTTCAGAAGAGTGTCAGCGGCGAGACTGCTCTTTTTATCAGCAGACTGCACACCTTTGCCAATCGTAATTTCAACAGTTCCGGTCGCGTCGCTGGCCTTTTCTGGAGCGATGATAAAGATTTGACGTTCTGAAGGCAGCGGCTGGGCAGCATCCTGCTCGTCGAGTTTCTGTGCGTTAACAATGCGAAAATTCATTGCAGCATTGTTAAAGCGGCACTTAAGCTTTTTTGATACCTCCAGTGATGGCACCGGCGAACTGAATTCGAGCTTCAGACGCCATTCGGTGGGCTGCAGGTCACCGGTCACAGAAAAAGTGGTTGTCAATTCAAGATTTTCGGCAGCGGCAAGGCTGCCAAAAACGAGAAAAACCAGACAAAACACAGCGTAGAGCCTCAACGCAACTCTATTAAGCATTTGTTTACCTCTCGGTTTTGATAAAAATCATTCTAGCGTACTGCCCGAAACTTTTCAGCAAATTGCCCCTTATTTTTGGCGCTTGCAGCAGAGATTTATTCTGAGCTAAGATAGAGACGAAATAAAAACGGAGGACCCTGAATGCGACACATCCTTTCGGCGCTTCTGCTGGTGTTCACCCTTTTCCTGGTTCTGCCGGCCGCCGGCCAGCAACTGAACCCCACCCCACCGGAAAGCAGCGAACTTATAACTCCGGTCAATGCCAGTCCCCTGTCGATCGAAACGGTCGCTAAACGCCGCGGTTTAGTCGTCGAAGCGCCGGCCCGCAATCTCATCGTCTTCTGCACCTCCGGCTTTTCAGGGGCCTCGGCCTCTTTCAGAGAAGCTTTCACCAGTGCCCGCGGTGACGGAATCAGATGGCAGGGCTTTCAGCTGGTTTTTCCTGCCTGGGCCGACCGGCAGAAAGGCACCCGCAACAGCCTGATCGGCAGCATGAGCCAGGTCGGGCGGCGACTTGGCCTGGTAAGCGACAGTGATTTCCGGGTTCCCGGGGTTCTCGATGGTGCCGATAATTATTTTGCTCCGGATCTCGAAGGTTTTTCTCTCGCAATATCGCTCTCAGACAAAACCGAGGCGACGGCAAGGACCGAACTGGTTAAGGCTGCAACTCAGAGCCAGGCGACTGCCGTTGATTTTAATGGCCTCGAAAAGCTCTTTACCAACAAAAGCCCGAAAATCATCGCCTGCCTGCACAATGACCCGGCGGCAAAACCCGGCTTTCCGGAATTGGTTTCAGCGGCTCTCAGCCGCATTTCGCTCGCCCCCGAAGGGTTCTGCACTCTGGTTAACCTCTCTGCCGTTGCAGAGAATCGTCAAAAAAACCAGTTTATGGGCATGCTCGATGCAATGCGCGTGCGTGAGAACGTTCTCAAACAGCTCGAAACTTTTGTTGCCGGGCGAAAAGACACTCTACTGCTGGTTCTCGACGAACCTGAGCGCGGTTACTGGCAGACAGGGGGAACCTTCAGCCCGGCCGCGTTCGTCGACGCACTGAAGAAGCTGCGAACGGTTACGCCTGAACTGCTCAAAAGCGGCGCTGATGTAAAAAAAATTCTGACCGAAAATTTTGCAGACTTTGAACTGCCGGTCGATGAGATCACCACTAACGCGCAAACCGGCAATGCCGACCAGGTTGCAGACCTGATCGAAGAAGCGGTCAATCGCAAATTTGCGATTACCTTTACTCCTTTCCCTGCAGAGGGCACCTGCGCCGGCTACACAATTCTCGCTCAGGGCCAGAACTCCGACCTGTTCTTTGGCATCAGCTCGTTTCCTGAATTTTTCCGGCGCATCGAACTGGCGCTCGGCCTGAACACTTCTTCAAAAAAATAATTGAGAGGTTGCCATGCAGAAGTTTGTAACCATTTTTCACCCTGATCTCGACGGTGGCCGCAGTGTCAGCGAAGTTACCCGGGTGCCCGAGCTGGTTAAGGCTCACCCTGAAGGCTGCAGTCGCAGCGCCCTGTTTACCTGCGAAGACCAGAAGTCACTCGCCGGTCCGCTGACTCTCGTTTTTGCCATCAGGCGCGCCCGTGACCTGCTGCTCGAAAACTGTGAATATCACGGCGTCGACCTGCAGCTCGAAGTTTCGGGGCGTACGTTGCCGCAGTTGCCGGCTGCCCGCGAGCTCGAAAAACTTCTTAATTCGCCCGATACGCTCGTGCATGTCAACGGCAATGTTTTTAAACCGGCAACCGAAGTCTACGGTTTTCAGCAGGTCTACGACGATTCGGTACGCTGTATAGAGGCCCTGCGCAAGCTTGGTTTCACCCAGGAAACCATGGCGATTTATGCCACCCCCGAAGAAATCAGCGTCGAGGTGCATGGCGGCGCCATCGGTCTCGAAGGTCGCGAAAACCTGAGTGACCTTTATTACCGCCTGCTCTGTCATGTTGCCGGCATTAAAGACGCCGGGGGCCGGCCAGCCAAAACCGAAGTAAAAACCATTCTGCTGCCGAGCTGCCAGAAAGAATGGCCATTACTGCTGCCGGGCTGCAACCACCCCACTCTGCACCGCCCACGTGTCGGAGTCGGCGCCTCGCATTTCGCCTATGGCATCGCCGCTTTTTCCGATTTCTGCGGTAAAAAACGCAATCTGCAGGAATGCCTGCAGGAAACCTTCAGCTGGGTCAAGTTTATTCAGGCCGAGCTTCCTGCCATTGCCGGCTTGAAAGAGAAAATTGAAAAACTGCCGCAGCTGCCACTGCCTGGCGCTGGCCAGCAGAGTCGTGCCACGGCGGCAAGCACACCGACAGCAGCGCACAGCGGGCGTTTTCAGCCATTGAAAATTGAGCTTGCCGAAAGCGCTCAACGACTTAAGAGCTCGGTACCGGTATTTCATACTATTGCAGCCGGGCTCGACAAAAGTCTTGGCGGCGGTTGGGCACACGGCGGCGTGCATCTGGTAATCGGGCCGCGTGAATCAGGCAAAGCCTCGCTGCTGATGCAGCAGGCTCTGATGGCTAAAGCAGACCTGCCGGTTCTCTATCTTTCTTATGAACATTCGCTGCGTGATTTTGCGCTGCGGGCAGCGGCAAGCACTGCCGGGCTCAACCTCAGCGACCTGCAGGGACACCTGGCGATTGCCGGAGCGGTTGGCGACAATGCGCGCAACAGTCTTGCCGCCGCCTACGACAAGCTGCATGAACTGCTGCCGGCGAGACTTTTCTTTTCTGGCGTCGATACGGGCCGGCACGGCCTTGACCCGCGCGAAATACAGCAACTGACTGCAATGATGCCCGGCGATGGTGAAAAACTCGTTCTCATCGATTCGGTCTGCGAATCAGACTTTGTCGACGGCCCGGCCACCTGCCTGAAACAGATGCGCGAAATTGCCGCTGCCAGCCGGCTGACGATAATCATCGCCGTTCATAATCAGGTAATCTGCGATAAACGCCCGCATTTTATCGAAGACAAAGACATCGAACTTCTCGATCGTTACCAGCGGCACACCGACTCGATCATCGTAATGCACAGCGAGAAAGTTAACCTGCGCCGTTTCGTTGCAATGATCAAGGGTCAGATCGACGCCCAGCTGGTCGGCAGTCTTGAACAGAAAGCCCTGCAGCTTGCCGGCAATAAGCGTCTCAAAACCGACACCTACAGCCTGATGCGCCTTATCCACACCCGCAACGGCCGGCGCGACCTGCTGCTGTTTCTTTATCAGCCCGACATGGGACGTTTCTATGAACTGGCCGCCCTGGCCATGGCCAGAGCCTGATCTGCATGGCCCACGAAGGTTATCTCAGAATCAGACTTGTCATTCGCGGCCGGGTTCAGGGTGTCGGCTTTCGCCGCTTCGTCTACAAACAGGCCCAGCAGTTCGGCGTCGGTGGCTGGGTGCGCAATAATCCCGATGGCTCGGTCGAAACCGAAGCCTGCGGCGACACTTCGACAATTCAGCTCTTCATCGCCGAAATGCACAAGGGTCCGTTCTTCTCCCGCGTCGACGAAGTCGAAGAATCGCGCCGCGAAGCCCTTACCAGCCCTCCCACAAACGAATTCACCATCCGCCACGGCTGACATTTGCTGGCAAGCCCTGGTATGAGCCGGTTTCCATGCGATAGAGATCCATCGACCGATTTATCATTTCGAGCATCCGGTAGCCTGATTTTTCCATCATGGCAATGGTTTCCAGAACGTCTGCCGGCAGATCCTTCCGACGTTTGAGAAGCCCGGGAATCCCGATAAAAGCAGTAAGGGGAGTCTTGAGATCATGCCTCATGATCCGCTCCACCTGGTCTCTGAGGCGTTCGTTCTCGCGCAGTAGTTCATTTTGTTTTTCAAGACTGACCATGGCCTGGCGAAGAGCGAGGTGAGCGGCCACCCGCGAAGCCACAATCGGCGGATTAACTGGCTTGGTAATATAATCCACCGCTCCGACATCAAACCCCTGTTGCTCATCGACCGTTTCTTCTTTGGCAGTCACGAATATGACTGGTATCTTTCTCGTATTCTCTTCTGATTTCAATATCCGGCAAACTTCGTATCCATCCATCCCTGGCATCATGATATCGAGTAGAATCAGGTCCGGGGGGTCATCGCCTTTCGCCAGACGCAGGGCTTTCTCGCCATTCGTCGCCACTTTCACCTTGTATGAAGGGGTAAGAATTTCCTGTAATATCTGAATGTTGGCTGGAGTATCGTCGACCACAAGGATGACCGGTTTATTTTCGGATGGTTCCATTATTTTCTCTCCCTATTATGATTCTGTATCTTTTTCGTTAAAGTTTGCAGCCAGCACTAACGCTATTTTGGCATGAAAGGCTTCTCTGAAGCTCAATCAAAAACCGTTTTTTTTCTTTCACGATAGGCCCCCGCTTTTTATCAACGCTATTTTTTTTCGTTATTTTTACTTTTGCGCCTTCTCTCACATTGCTTCAGTTGCCTGACAAGATTTTAATCGCAGGAGCAGGCACGCGAAGACTCTCAATCTTCGGATCCTGTCTGTAGTCAGCGCTCTCAAATTCACTGTATAAAGATAACTCTAGCAATATTTATGCAAACATGTCAATAAATGTGATAACAGCTCTAAGCCGACAAACCTGATTTTTTTAACTGCGGCAGGCAGCATAATCTGAAGAGAAACAAAAACGATCTGCACCGTCACCCGTGGCTTAATCAGGTATATCATTTTTGCGGAGTTTGGAGTATTCTGGTGTAAGGCACAATTGATGCACATTCAGGAGACAGTTACACCTATGCCCGTTGTCGAAGCAGTTTCACAGATCAAGCAGGCGTTCAAAGCCAACATCAAACCTGGAGCGATACTCTGGGTGTTCATGCTGCTGTTTTTTGCGGCGAATGCGACGAGCGTCACCTTCAGCAGCGGACTTGGCAAGGTTTCGGCACTCAAAAGCTCGGTCGGGTATCCGTTTTCGTTCGGAATTTATGTTCTGTCGGCGGCGCTGTTGCCGGAAATACTGAAAATCATCTTCTTTCAGCAGGGCAAAATGAATGCCAAAAACCTGCATAATCTGCTGTTCGTCGGGCTGCTGTTCGGTTGTATCGGAATCATCACCGATATTTTCTACAGCTATCAGGCCCTGTGGTTCGGCGAAGACAGCAGCCTGCGAACCCTGCTGTTCAAAGCCATTGTCGATCAGTTTGTCTACAGCCCGGTCGCGAACTTTCTGCTGGTATCGGTATTCTTTCTGCGCGAAAACGGCATCAGAGTCGAAGCAGTGCAACGAATCATGACGGCCAAATTTGCCATGGTCAAGGTTTTGCCGGTCGTCGTCGCCGGCTGGTGTGTCTGGATACCAGGCGTCATGCTGGTCTACTCGATGCCAACCGCTCTACAGCTGCCGGTAGCATCGCTGATTCTCTGTTTCTGGGTTCTCATTTTTTCGTTCGTCGCCGAACAGAAACCCGCCACTACCGCCGCTATTTAGAACAGCCCTAATTCAGGAAGGTGCGGCGGTCGATTTTTTTGAGAGAACGCTGAATCTCTTCTTTGACTCTGAAATCAGGGTCGTCGCGATGCAGGAGCAGTAGTCTGATTGCTTCGGCAGTGGCGACATCGCCGAGTTTTTTCGCAGCGTCAAGGCGCACTGCCGAGTCTTTTGACTGCAGGTCCTTTTCGAGCTTCGCCTCGATTGATTTGCCGAGACAGCCTGGCAACGCCAGCAGAGCCACACAGAACAGCAGCAGCAGTAATCTTTTCATTTTTCCTCCCGCGTTACCAGTTCAGACTTCTCATCAAAAACAAACTGACTGCAAATGCAGATTAAGACTCTTCAGCTCATGGGCAGGCGTCGAGCACCTGACTGACAACCTCGGCGGCACCGGCCTCGCTCTTCATGAACTGACCCATCTGGTTGAGCAGACGGTGCAGTTCATCTTCAGGTGTGATGTTGCTCGAAGTATATACGAAAAAGGCGAGGTTCTTCGTTTCGGCAAAAACCTTGGTCGCCTGCGAATCTTTGACCGGGCTGCCGAAAGCCTGCCGGTCACCACCGTGCCGGGCAATAACGAGCAGTTTCTTCAGCGCCAGTTCGTGCCCTTCACGGTTAAAAACATAGGATTCTTCATCGAAACCGACCCGCATGCAGAGATCATAACCAGACTTATCAAGATCGATAACACTGATCGGCAGATGCGAAAGCAAAGAAATATGGTTGTTGATATCGACTGCATTGTTGATGAAGTTGAATTCACCACGGTTCTGCAGGTCTTTGAAGAGAAATTCAGAAGCCGGACGGCTGCGGCCTGAAGGATGAAAGCCAAAAGTCTTCAACAGACTTCTGACACCCTTCTGTTTATGGTCAGGGTACATGAAATCGGGCGAAAGAAACGGCCGCACTTCGCTAATAACACGCTGACGATAACCGTCAGAAGATGGCTTGATGGTTACTTCACGCGCCTCTAACAGGCCAATGCGCAAAGAACTTGGCGGCAGAGTAAATACCAGGCTTGTTTTCATATAGGGTGGCTTCCTGTTTGACTTTATGCCTTCATTCTACCACAACCGGCCGGTATTTTCAGGCGGCACATTTCTGCCGGGCCGGAAGCCGTTCGAGAATCTGCCGGCAGATGACGTTGATATCGCGAGCACCCATTACCAGCACCATATCACCGCTTTCAGCTTCAGCAGAGATTCTGGCAACAATTTCATCGCGGCTGCCGGCATAGAAGGCGTTCTTGAAGCGCTGCCGCACAGTCTTAACAATCTCTTCAGAGGTAATATCACGGCTGACCGTGCCACCGCCGTAGAAAATATCGTCGAGAAAAAGAAATTCGTTCTCTTTGAGATTGCTGAAAACCTCGATCAGATCGTCACGAGTAAAACTCGTTGGCCCGAAGCCATGTGGCTGATAAACGATAAAACGCCGGGTCGAAGCTTTACGGGCGGCCTGAACTGCAGCGGCAATTTCGGCCGGGTTATGGGCGAAATCGTCGATAACCGTAACCCCGTTGACCATACCGACTTTTTCAAAACGCCGCTTCATGCCGGGAAAAGCCTGCAGAGCCGCGGCGATCTCTTCGAGACTGAGGCCGCAGGTTCTCGCCGTGGCAATTGCCGCGAGTGCATTCAGCACATTGTGCTCACCAGGCATGCGAACGCTGAATCTGACACCGTCGACGCTGAACTCAGCGGTATCGGTATCGATTCTCACATCGGTGGCACGAAAATCAGCCTGAGCCTTGAGGCCATAAGTGCTGACCCGACCCCGGCACATTTTTGCCAGGCTCATGGCATGCTGATCATCGGCGCAGACAAGGCGCATACCGGTGTCGTCAGTGTTGTCGAAAAATGTGGCAAACAGTTGTTTGAGCTCATCAAGAGTTTTATGATCGCGCGAAACATTTGTGACCACCGATATCCACGGTCGGTATTTAACGATCGAGCCGTCGGATTCATCGGCTTCGATAACGAAATGCGGGCCTTCACCCATAAAAGCGTTTGTATCGAGACCGGCGATAATGCCACCAACCGCACACGATGGCTCACGGCCGGCATGTTTGAGAATCCAGGCCACCAGACCGGTGGTCGTGGTTTTGCCGGCAGTGCCACCGATAGCAATACCCTTTTTCGCGTTGAACATCATGGCCAGCAGGTCAGAGCGCATGATCTGATCAACACCGAGTTTTTCGGCAGTCTGCACATCAGGCACCTGGTTTTCGACGGCGGTGGATTTGACAATTTTGAATTCACAAGCCTGCAGACCACACTGCTGCATGAACAGCTCGGGGCCTTTGCCATCCTGGGGGTAGATTCTGACGCCGAGTTCCTGCAGTCTGCGGCAGTAATCGCCATCGAGGTTACGATCTGAACCGGCAACCTTGAAGCCTTCGCAGTGAAGGATCTTGGCGAGCCCGCTCATGCCCATACCGCCGATTCCGATGAAAAACGCGTTCATGTTGTGCCTCCAGAATAGCATTGACGGGCATTTGCAATGCCCTGCAATTACTATCGTCACATCGGCACCTTAAGCTTAATCAGTCAAGCCGGAACGCTGCGGAAGCCAGTTCAGGGTTCGGTGGTGAACGAAAAATTGCGCGACCAGGTACGGGTCGATTCAAGATTGTAGCGGCTGGAAACCAGTCGAAAATGATAAGTGGTTGCGGGCAGCAGACTGTAGAGCTGAATGCGGTGCCGCTTTTTCAGTTCGGTCGTAGCATAGCTCGAATAGCCATAAAGTTCACTGGTGCCGTATTCAACATAGCCGTCAGATTCGATACTGGTTTCCCATTCTATGACCGCCGAGGTAGAATAAACCAGCGGCACCGAAACCGAAAGCACCTGCGGCATCGGCACCATATCAGTGTCGACAACCGTGCAGGTCATGTTGTTGTCGACCTGAACCGTCTTGCGGATCAGGGTCAACTGTCCATCAGACGCCTGTAGCATCAGTTGATAAACACCGGGCGCCAGACGGGCCTGGAAGTGACCTTCACTGTCGACCGGAATCAGAACCTGTGAATCTCCGCTTATGGCAACCAGCTGTGAACTTCTGGCAACCGCCAGAGTGCCGGTAAGAGTGCCCATACCGTTATCTTCGGCGGCATGATTGAGACAGCCGGGCAGAAATGCCACAGCCAGAATCGCGGCCAGAACCCAGAAATTGACTTGCGACTGTTTTCTTATCATCAGAACTGCTCACCTGCGGCTTTCAAAGTCACGGTCGTGGCGGTAAGTTCACCATAACCATTTTTGTAGAATCTGACATCGTATTTTCCCGGCGGGAGATTGTAAATCACGTATTCGCCCATCGAATCAGTGACCGTTTTGTAACTGGTGCCTCTGACGGTAATGCTGACGCCTTCGAGCGGCCGACGGGTACGCTCATCATAGACGTGCCCGCGTAGAATGCCCTGCCGCAGATCGACGGCGACCTTGAGACGGTTGAAAAACAGGCCGGCAACTTTTGAAAACAGCTTCATCTCACCGTCTTCAATACCAATGGTGAAAATATCAGTGCCACGATCTTCAAATCTGTAGTTCCAGTCGGCAGTCAGTGCTGAAAGTCGGTAATTCAAAGTTACCAGCAGCTTGCCGTCTTTCTGTTCGAACCGGAACGGGTGCAGAGTCAGGCGCACATCACGATAGCGACGCAATGTATCATCGGCCATATTATTGAAATCGAACCAGGTATTGCCCTGCCAGTCGCGGTAGTCACGCGAAACAGCAGTTCGCAGCCAGTTCTGATCGCGGCGGGCAAAGGCGTCAGAAAACTCGCGGCAGAAAAGTCTGGCGCGGTCTTCGACAGCCCGGCGGCTGTGAAAGGTAAAACCGGCTGAAAAAATGCGCACCCGACGATCGAGAGAATCGACCTGGTGAATGGTAGCAGTGAACTCAGGAAACGAAGGAATCCTGAAATTGACTTCGAAATAATCTTCGCGCCCTTCACGCATGACATAGACAAGGTCTTTGCCAAGATAAAGTTCGAATCTGTGGGTCGGGCCAGGGTAAGGGGTTATTTTAACCTGCATCAGCAAAGAAGCAGGCAGACGGCCGTCAGGAGTAGAGAGCACATGCAGACCGTTTTCCTGAGGCAGATTGCTGATAAATTCGCCATTTATCTTGACCGAGTCGATTTTGAACGGCACCTCGCTCGACTGGCCGAGATGCATGCTGTCAAAGCGGTTCAGCCAGGTGGCAAAGCGTCTGAAAGATTCATATTCACTGCCCGGATCGAATCTGATCAGCGGTTTCTCGCGCCCATCAGGCGCAACTTCGAGCGCATAGCTTTCGGCGATCATCAGAGGTTCTGCATTACCGCGCAGCCTGAACCCGGCCTGCCCCTTTACGGCTTTTACCAGCTCGCCATTGTCGTTGCTGATAATGCTGCTGTCGCCATGATTCACCAGCAGATTGCCGTGCCGGCCCTCGATTTCGATCAGACCAGAGTCTCTTGCGGCAACCAGCACCTCGGCCCGATGCAGCTGCAGAATCAGCTGCACTACGGCTTCAGGCTGAACCACAACTCTCAGGCCCGATTCGGGTTTGACAAGAATGATATTGTTGGCGCCCCACGACAGAATCAGGTAACCATGTGCAGCAGTGCGCACGCTGTAACCATCGGGAAGGGTCTGACCCTGCTGAATACGCTGCCAGGTCTTCTGACCGGGCTGGCAGTAATAGGCCGGCCCGTCGACCATCATGACGAACAGCTGACCGTTGATAAAACTGTGACCGGGCTGCAGTTCGGGTCTGACCGATCTGGCAGCGGCAAAAACGGTGGCGCTGCAGTTCATCAGCAGTAAAGAAATAACCAGCAGCAGTTTAACAATGGTTCGTTGCATCAGAAAGCCTTCAAATAACGCATTTTTGCGGTATAATCATCGAATTCGCCGGCATTTCCGGCAAATTCACTGCGATTACCTTCAAGATCGATAATCAATCGGGCAGTTGGGCTGTATTCGCGGGTAAGCGACAGATTCAACCGGTCATGCTTCGAACTGACGGTGAGTGGGTCGACATTTTCGCGCTGGTAATCGACACGCAGCAGCACGTTTTCATGAAAACGCGAACTGCCACCGATACCAGCCCATGATGTTTTATCATAACCACCGGCTCTTTTATAAGTGAGCCTTTCGATGGCATAGGTGCTGTAGAGGCGGTTAAGCTTGTCGTATTCCCAGGTCAGGCTGAGATCGAGGCGCTGAATATCACGGTCATTGAGCACATTGACGTCGTCCTTGTCGATGGTCTGACTGAGCCCGGCGAAGTAGAGCATCTGGCCGGCCCGGTGATTGAATTCGAGCCACAACAGATCTTTGTAACGGTTCATGAAACCAGAATTCTCTGAGTATTCGTGCAGCGGCTGATAAAAAAAGTCGATGCGCATGTGCCGGTAATAATCGCTTGGGCGCACGGTCACCTGCAGCTCCGGCTGTTCTCTGACAATCGTCGAACGCTGGTAATTGGCAAGATTGTCGCGGGCAACACGCTGGCCAAGTCTGGTGCTTATATACTGATTCAGTTCATAATAAAATCTGGCAAAATAGGCATGCTCGTCGCGGGGCGACTGGCCAAGCGGCGTGATAAAGGCGGTATCAGCCTGTTCGAGGCCGGCTTCGGCCCGAAAGTTTTCGCGTTCGTAACCGGTTTTAACCCGGTAGGCATCACCCTTCTGCTCACCAACGCTGTCACGCTTGTCGAAATCGGTATCGCTCTGGGCAACTTCAGCATCGAGATAAATATTTTCAGTCGGCTTGAAGCGCGCATCGAATGAAACGACCCGGTTTGACAGTGTCGGAAATTCCTGGCTCGAACCGGCATTGTCGCGTTCATCTTCGGTACCGACAAGGTTGAAGCCCAGCCGCATCGATTCGTCACGCGAATGTTCGAGTCTAAAACCGCCGACATAACGTGGATTTTTCAGGTCGTCTTTTTCGAGAGCATAATAACCGCCGAAACCGCTGACCTTCGTGTAGTCGAATTCCTGCACACCATAGACCCCCAGCAGGTTCTGGGTCATGCTGTATTCTGACATTTCAGGAAAAGCGTGGCCGAGCACCAGTCTCGACCGGTCGGTACGCGAATCGACCGTCAGCTGATTCAGAGTAAAGCCATCGCGATAAGGGCGCTTATCATTGGTATGGGTGGCATCAACGTTGACTTCGAGAGAATCACCGTTGCGCCGGGTCGAGAACAGTTCGTAACGATAGTTGGTTTCGTAAAACTGCCCTTCATCACGCGCCGAGAGATGTTTATCGCCCTTGACCCAGGTCGAGTAGATACCGGTATCGGTATAGAGATTCGAGCTGAACAGGCGCTGTTCATCCCATTCGTTGATGTCGTAATACTGCGGCGGTCTCTGATCGAGCACCGGAATGCTCATCGCCGGAGCGGGTGGCCGCGCCTCCGAGGCCGGCACGAAATATTCGCGGTGCGGGTCGCCCATCGCAGAAAAACGGGGATCCTGCGCGGTTTTCAGTTCATAACCGCCGATTTCACCAGACTGGTTGTTGACGACAATGCCGCGCGGCCGATCGATAGCGGTCGGTGACTTCAGTTCCGGTATGGCCAGTGGGTTGAAAAACTCCCGGTCGTAATTAACTGCCGGAAAAAGCACCGAACGCCCGTCACTGCCGGGCGCACTTTCGGTGGTCTGATCCTGTCGACTGGCGGTGAAACCATTGCCGATGAAGATCAGAAAAACCGCCAGAACAAGCATTGTTTTTCTGGCGGTTTTTTTCATGTTGTAAGAGCTTTCATCAAGGACCGGGCCTCGCTGCAGAAGTTATTTCAGGAAACTGAGCGGATTCTGGGGTTTACCATTCTTGCGCACTTCGAAATGCAGGTGGTTACCAGTAGCAACACCAGTGGCACCAACGCGGGCAACAACCTGACCGGCTCTGATATTCTGGCCCTTCTTGACCAGAATTGAGCTGCAGTGGGCATATCTGGTCGAGTAACCACCGGCATGGCTGACGATAACCATGTTCCCATAACCGGGGCGGCGGCCGGCATAGATCACCTTACCGCTTGAAGCGGCGGCGATCGGCGAGCCTTTGGGGGCGGCGATATCAATACCGGCATGGAACAGGCGCTTGCGATACACAGGGTGGTTTCTCCAGCCGTATTTATCAGAGAGACGACCCCTTACCGGCATTTTCCAGCTGGCGCGGGTAACTTCAGAGCGGCTCTGAACCACTTTGAAATCTCTGACCTGTTCGGCAGAGTTCTTTTTGCCTGCCGGAATTTTGAGGCTCTGGCCAGCCATGACCACAGTATTGGTCATGTTATTGGCGGCAACGATGGCGCCGATGGTGGTGCGATATCTTCTGGCGATCAGCGAGAGAGATTCGCCACCCTTAACCTGATGTTCTACAGTGCTGGCAGCGACCGGAGCTTCGGGTTTTGCTTCTTCAGCCTTCACGACGCGATAGAGTTTCTTGTCGGGATTGATTTTGATTTCCTGACCGACCTTGAGGAAAGTACCTCTGAGGTTGTTATCGGCCTGCAGCTGAGCAACCGTGGTGTTGAAACGGTTGGCAATCTTCAGCAGACTGTCACCCTGGGCAACGGTATAGGCGACTTCACGGGCTTCTTTCTCGATCTCGATCTTCGGTGCGGCAATTGCCTGCGGCGCATTGTCGAGTTTACTGGCAGCTATTCTGGCAGCGGGAACCGGGGCAACTTCAACCGGCTTCACGGCAGAAACCATGGCGGCCTTTTCCTGATTCTGAGCGACTGATGCCTTTTCAACAAATTCAATTTTCGGTTTGGCAGCCGGAGCAATTGCCATCTGCACCTTTTCGAGCTTGATCATTTCAAGCTTATGTTCAGACACGATAGTGTTTCTGGCTTCGCGCACCAGATCAAGTTTTTTACCAACTTCAACCATGCTGTCAGCGGGTTTTACGATGGTGATTTCGGGTTTGCCTACAGCTACCGGAATTTTGATGCGCTGATCGGCGACGAGCATGTGTGATTTCAGGTTGTTCGATTCGACCAGATCCTGAAGCTGCACTCTGAAGCGGCTGGCGATGCGGGAAAGAGAATCGCCCTTTCTAACAGTGTAATAAAGCGAACTGGTGGGCATCGGAACCTTGATGGTCTGACCGGCCTGAATGCTGTGACGGTCATCGATGCGGTTCACTCTTTTAAGAGCAGCGGTTTCGGCGCCAAACAGGTTGGCAATGTTCGAAAGTGAGTCACCGGGCTGCACAGAATATTCGACGAAGTTTTTGAATTCTTCGTTTTCACCGGCAGCGGCGATAAAATCGGCTGAGATGGTTTTAACGGGTGCGTTCTGAGAGACGGCAACTCTTTCAGCAACAGCGGCGGGTGTGGAAGACTTTCTGTTGCTGACTTTTACCGGCAGAACGGCACAACTGGCATCGGCCATGCGAAAGCTCTGAATAAAAGGATTATTCTGGAAAGGGCTTTCGATAGCAAAAGCAGTTTCGCTTTCGCGGTTGATAAATCTGTCAATCGCGATAGCTGAAGTTTCCAGCGCCACAATTGCCAGAAGTATGAGAACCGAATAGTGTCTTGCTCTAAGATTATTCCACACGTCGCGCTCCTTGCAGTTTCCTTGAGGTCAGGAACTTGTCTTTTGTAATCTCGGAACCCTTCCATGAATTCCTTTTTAAGATGCCGTAGTTAATCAATCGGCAATTTCGCGACGGTTATTTAGTTGAAAAAAACATTTCTCCGAAAAAAATTTGTCGGGCTGGTTGCTTTCAGCTGATACTGAGCAAAAAAATCGCGTTTTAAGTTGGATTCTTGTATTTTCATGCAGAAACAAAACGATGCTCAGCTGTAGACAATGTCTATTGATTGTAGACGCACGGATTGTGTTATGATATTGTGCATAAACCTAAATCGAACACGGAGAAGGAATCAGTGACCAAGAGACCACCTGAACTCACCTGGCAGGACAAAGCCATTCTGGTTGCCATACCGATAGTCGTTTTTACCATTTTTATTCTGGCCAATTATTTCAGCCAGGATCTGACCGTAGCCGATGCATTTGAGCAACAACTGCCAGATGCGGAAGTGCGTGACGGCGGCAACATTATTCAGCTTTATCAGCAGGTTGCCACCGATACGCTCAGCTGCCGTCTGAAAAGCCGCGATAACCGAATCGAATTCGATTTTCATTACCAGATCACCGGCTCTGAGACACTCAAACTTGAAGTTGGGCGTCAGGTGCAATTCTACGGTAAATACAAGTTCGATGCCCGTGGTGGTACAGTTACCACGCCTTATAAAGGCAAGAGTGGCCGACTGAATGGCTGGGCCATTTACGAAAACCATCGCTATTCAGCAAAAGACGAAAACGAAAAAAAAGGACTTTAATTTAAACTGCCAATCCAAAAGGGGCTGTTTCATTTAACGTATGAAACAGCCCCTTTTCACATGTGCATCTGACTAATGGCTCAGGGGGAACCGACGATTTCGAGAGTAACCGTCGCCAGGCCGGCAATTTTCATGCCGATTTCATCGGCTGCTCTCTCTGAGAGGTCGATTATTCTAGACATGACCGTCGGACCGCGGTCATTGATACGCACCGTCACCCGTCGCCCATTGCCGAGGTTGGTAACTTCGACCCAGGTATCGAATGCCAGATCGCGGTGAGCAGCAGTCAGAGCGTTTTTATCGAACTTTTCACCGGAAGCGGTGGTTCGACCCTGGTATTCAGCACCATACCAGGAGGCAGTGCCGGTCTGATAGTAACCAGAAGTCGGCTGCGTGCCACTGTCTTTGCTGCCACCCATCTGACAGCCGGTCAAAAACACTGAGAAGCCTATGATTGCAGCAGTTTTTAACAATTTTCCGTTCATGATGGCAAACAATTCGGCAGGGTCGGTAAGATTCTGAACGATTACCGTAAATCTCCGAGACTCTGCGCAAGAAAATTCTGCACGCGGCAAACCAGAGGCCGTGGATAAATACGGATAAGCACTGAATAAGGCCCGTAAGTTCTGTCTGATTACACAGTGATTAATTCTTATTGTGATTTAGAGCAAATGTGATATCTTTTGTTGAAATATCGGCGGGAGGAAAAGCACAATGACCGGCGAAAAACCGAAAAACAGCTTTCAGAAAGCCTGGCACATTCAGGTGCCGGGGCTGAAACTGCTTGATTTCGCCAGCGACCACCACAGCTTTGTTACCTACGACGATCAGTCGATTCTGCGCCTTTTCAACAGTTACGGGCAGGAACTCTGGCACCGCAACCCCGGCCAGGAACTCGTTTCCATTTCACTGGCCGACACGCTCGAAGTGCTGGCAGTCGACAGCGAAAAGCACTCACTGCTCTTCGGCCCCGAAGGGGCGACCCTCTGGCGCAAACGTCCATTTCCGGCGTCAATTGGCAAGATCAGCGCCTCAGGCGATTCTTTTGCCTTTGTTACCAGCGACCCGGCGATTATTGGCGCCGACCGCAGCCTGAGAGTCAAATGGGCTTACCGCAATCTGATGCGTCGACCCGCCGCCATAGCTATTTCAGCTCTCGGCCAGACAACGGCTTTTCCGTGCTTCGATGACCGCGGTGAAGGTCTTTCGGCCGTCAATCACAATGGCAAGCCTTATGATGCCTTCATGGGCCTGGGCACCATAACCGACCTTGAACTCAACGAAGATGGTCAGACAGCCATTGCCGTCACCGACAGCGGCAGAACCTTCTGCCTGAACCTGGTAAAAAGTTTCGGCATCTGGAAAGGCGATAAAGGGCACAAAATCACCGGAGTCTCGTTTGCGTCAAAAACCGGCGAAGCCCTGCTGTTTTCGAATGCCGGGCAGATCATCAAGCTCAATCCGGCCGGCGAGCAGATCTGGGAGCACTGGTTTCCAGACCAGCTGCTGAAAGCCTCGATCACCGCCGACGGCACCGGCATTTTCTACGCAACCGCCAGAGGTGAAATCGGCCTGCTGACCCAGGGTGGCGAAGGCCTGCACAACCAGATGACCTTTCAGGAAATTCCGGTTCAGCCGCTGACGACAACAACTGCGGCATTTCGCCGGGTCTGGGCCGCCGACCTCAACGGCAGCCTCGAAAATCACACAAAAATCTGCATCTGGAAAGGTCAGGACGGGGTTGAATACAGTCTGGTCTGGGATGGCAGCGGCAAACTTTTCTGCCTCAACGACATTGGCGAAGAAATCTGGCAGGAAAGACTCAGCGGCGATGAGGCTACCACCATCTCGGTTTCGGCTGAAGCCGACCTGGCGATAATTCTTCTCAAGAACGGAGTCACCGGCTTCGACCTTTCGGGTGGTGAAGTTTTCAGATTCTTCGGACAGTTTACAGACGCCCACGTCTTTGACGACGGTGCAATTCTGCTGCTCGACCACGAACAGAAGGTTCGATACTACCCGGCTTTCGACAATTTTTCGCACATAATCGAGACCGGCAGCCCGGTTGAGGCACTCAAACCCTTTGCCAGTCAGGCACTGGTTATCGGCGCAACCGCCTTCAGTATTACCGACAGTACCGGCACCAGGCTTTTTGAGAAGAGTTTTGACAGTCCGCTCAGTTTTATCGACGGCTGCTGTGCCGGCGGCTATCTGGCCTGTGGTAACGAAAACGGCCTGATAACCATATTTGATGAGAATTTCGAGACGGTTTTCTCTTACCGGCTCAGCGAAAAAATCATTTCGGTTACATATAACCGCGACCAGGAGTGCATTTTTGCCGGAACTGAAACGGGCAGTATCTTTGTTCTGCAGCGCCGTACCGGCCAGATGACCAGAACCGTTCTCAACGGCAAACCACTGCGGATTGCCGGACATGAAGCCGGCGCCGTCTTTGCCACCGATCTTGACCAGCTCGCTCTGATCAATTTTTCCGGGCAGGTGCTGGCAAACTATACAATGCCTTTCAGGCTGACGCGGCTTATACCAAGTCACCGACGCTTCTGCATGACGGTTCTCGCAGAAGAATCGGTTGTCTGTCTGGCAGCAGTCGATGAAAGCAAAACAGCATCAGGGTAAAGATTAAAGTGCATAAAGTAACCTGCATTCAGCCGGACCCACAGGACTGGCAACTCCTTGAACAGATAGCCATGATCGACCAGCAGGCTTTTGGTGAAGATGGCATTTCGGTATTCAACCTTTCACAATTTACCAGAAGCGGCAGCGTCTTCTGCCTGGCGCTTGAGCGCATGGTTCTGGCTGAAGCGGTGGTTCTGCGCAATCTGCATGATACCGGAGCGGTTGTTTTCGCTTTTGCCGTCGATCAAAAACATCAGGGGCGCGGTTACGGCACCCTTCTGATGCAGAACCTTGTCGAAAAAGCAGAAGCTGCCGGCATTTCATATTTTGAACTGACCATGAATCCCGAAAACCAGGCGGCCCGCAAATTTTACAGCGATAAAGCCGGTTTCAGAAAAAAATCAGAACTTTCTCTGCACCCCCATAAAGGTGAGCCACGCTGGCTGATGCGCCTCGATCTTGGCAAATTCTGAATATTCCTGTTATAATTTATGTACCTGCCGACACAAGCCGGCATTGTTTGCTCTTTCTGCCAACACGTCTGCACCCTGCTGATGCAGACAGGTCATAAGTCGTGGAGTAAAAAGTATGCAGTTTTTACGAATGACCCGATTCTCGGTAACTTTTCTGGCACTGCTCTGCCTGATCGCGCTCGCCTGCCCGATAATGGCCGACCCGCCCGAAAAAGTTTCCAGTGGCATTCTTCTGCAGGGTTTCGGCTGGAACAGCCAGGCCCGCGGCACTCCCAGCCGATGGTATAAACTCATCGAAAGTCGCGCCGAAAGCCTTAAAAATCTGGGCATCGACTTCGTCTGGTTTCCGCCCGTTTCGCGCTCGGTCAGCCCGCAGGGCTACCTGCCCGGCGATTATTACGACCTTGGCAGCAAAGACTCTCCGACCTTCTATGGCGATTACGACCAGCTCGTTTCGGCCCTCGCAACCCTGAACTCGCACGGTATCGCCCCGATCGCCGATATCGTCATCAACCACCGCTGTGCCGGCAAACAAGACAATAACGGCATCTGGAACATCTACCACTTTCCCTCCGGCAAGGCAAAATGGGAACAGTGGGCTGTCTGTTCGGGCAGCTACGGCGGCACCGGCAACCCTGATACCGGCGACAAATTTTCCCCGGCACCCGATATCGACCACACAAACGACAAAGTGCGCGAAGATATTGCTGAATGGCTCAACTGGCTGAAAAAACTCGGTTTCAAAGGCTGGCGCTACGATTATTCTAAAGGCTACGCCTCAAAATACGCCGGCTGGTATGATTCAAAAACCGCTCCACTCTTCTCAGTCGGCGAAGTCTGGACCAACATGAACTTCCAGGGCTCATACCTGAAGCCCGACCAGAACAGCCACCGCCAGGATCTCTGTAACTGGCTCGATGGCAACCCGAGCAAGGTTTCATGCCTGTTCGACTTCACCACCAAAGGAATTCTTCAGGCGGCGGTGAATGGTGAATACTGGCGACTGAAAGACTCTGAAGGCAAGCCTTCTGGCCTGATCGGCTGGTGGCCGACCCGTGCCGTAACTTTCCTCGACAACCACGACACCGGTTCGCAGCAGAGTCACTGGCCTTTCCCCGACAAGCACGTAATGCAGGGCTACGCCTACATTCTCACCCACCCCGGCATACCCTGCGTATTCTGGGAACACGTTTACGACTGGAATCTCTACAACCAGATTCAGAAGCTGATCGGCATCCGCAAAGCCAACAAGCTTAACAGCGCCAGCAAAGTCGAGATAGTCAAAGCGGAAGACGGCCTGTATGCAGCTTTGATCGACAACAAAGTCGCCATGAAAATCGGCCCCAAAGACTGGTCGCCGGCTGACGCTTCATTCAAACTGGCCGCCAGCGGTGACAACTACGCGGTCTGGAGCAAAACCCCGGTCGCCAGAAAGCCTGCCACGGCCGGCACCCGCCGAACCGCACCACGCCGCTGATTTTTTTCGCTAAAAGCCTCTTAACCGGCCCGGTTTACCGGGCCGGTTTTATTATGTCGCCCCAAAAGTAAATACTGGTCGGCGTTTCAATTTGATCGATCAGTTTTATCGCCATTTCGTAACTTGCCGAAAAACCTCGATAGATATGGTCAAGCTCACCGTAATGCTCGAGAACCAGCTGGCGGGGAGTGAGTTCGTGCAGAACCTTATTGACCGCGTCTATGGTGGCAGCCTTCTGGTCAGGGTGTCCATCCTCATACTCCGGCCCCGGATTCCGCCAGGTGATAAACAGCATATCTGGCGAGGGTTTTACACCGGCAAAACCCTGAGTATAGTCAGCATCACCGCAGAACAGAAGTCTGAATCCACCTGCCAGCTCTACTTCAAAACAGGTCAATGGAACTTCAGCTGCGGTTCTTCGCCAGACATGGCGGGTATGATGAGCTTTGACCTCAAATTTTTTGCCAAAGAATACTGAGTGGTCAAGCATACCCGTAAGACTTCTTGCAACAATATCGGCGCCGCTATGCGTGAGCACAGGTTTGTTCAAAAGTGAGCAGGCCTCGACAAGTCGGCGGTCACAGTGATCCTGATGATCGTGGGTAATCAGCAGAGCATCCAGCTGAGCAGCCATTTCCATGGTCAGTTCGGCCGGTTCGGGCCAGCCGTAATAGCGCGGCACCGGCACAATGTCAAAACCAAGCATGCTGTCGGCTGTTTTAAGAAAAACTCCGGAATTGTACCATTGCAGCAGAAGTGTCTGCCCATCTAGCACCGGCGTTTGAACGAAGATATGCCAGTTATAGAGCATGCGCTCTTCTATCGTCTTCCAGAGAGCATTCGGCCAGAGACGCAGATCGTATGCCCGGCCTGGTCTGGCATGCAGTTCGAGAAAACGGCCGAATTCAACCAGCTGCTGAAAAAAATCCGGATTACCGCTGTCCGGGAGCTGCGGCAATTGAATATCTGCAACCATCTGCTTTCCCTTTCCAATCAACAATTTCAGCTAATTGTACACCTGGATGGTCATTCTGCAAACCATCATTTCAGGCTGGTTTCAAAAGCTTTACAATATTGTCTGAATGAGCTATAAAAGCCAGTAGCAACTACAGAAGACGGCTTCGCCGTCAGATAACTTTAAAAGGAAAGAATATGAAAAAGATCGTCGAATGTGTACCTAATTTTTCTGAAGGCCGCGACCAGAAAATCATCGATGCCATATCTGATGCGATCAGAAGTGTCAAAGGCGTGACCCTGCTCGACGTCGACCCGGGCAAATCAACGAACCGCACTGTTTACACATTTGTCGGCGACCCCGAAACCATAATCGAAGGAGCTCTTGCCGCAGCCAGAGTCGCCCGCGAAAAAATTGACATGCGCACCCAGAAAGGCGAGCACCCGCGCATGGGCGCCCTCGATGTCTGCCCGTTCGTTCCGGTAGCCAATGTCAGCATGGAAGAATGTGTCGAAATCTCGAAAAAATTTGCCGAACGCGCCGCCGCCGAACTCAAAATACCTCTCTATCTCTACGAACATTCACAGACGCGCGAATACCGCAAAAAACTGCCGCAGATCCGCAAAGGCGAATATGAAGGCCTGCCCGAAAAAATCGTTCAGCCCGACTGGAAACCTGATTATGGCCCGGCCGAATTTGTGCCCACCTGGGGCGCAACCGTTACCGGCGCCCGCTTCTTTCTTGTCGCCTACAACGTCAACATTCTCGGCACCAGCAACCAGGCACACCGCATCGCCCTTGACCTGCGCGAAGCCGGCCGCGGCCCGGGCGAACCCGGCCGCTTCAAAGAACTCAAGGGCCTTGGCTGGTATGTTGACGAATACAATATGGCTCAGTGCTCGTTCAACCTCAACAACTACCACGTAACCGCACCCCATGAAGTTTATGAAGCGGTCAAAGAAGAAGCGGCCAAAATCAACGTCGGCGTTGCCGGCTCAGAACTGGTCGGGCTTATTCCGCTCGAAGCGATGCTCAAAGCCGCTGACTACTACATGAACAAAGAAAACCTCTTCATTCTCGACGAAGATCAGAAGATCAAGCTGGTTATCGATCGTATGGGCCTGAGTTCGGTCTCTCAGTTCAAACCCGCTGAACGCATCATCGAATACATCATCAGGGAAGAGCCTAACGAGCCGCTCGCCAATATGAGCACCCGCAAATTCATCGAAGCCATCAATGCCAGAACCTCAGCCCCGGGTGGCGGCAGCGCTTCGGCAGCGATTGCGGCAATCGGCAGTGGCCTGGGCGCCATGGTTACCAAGCTCACTTACGGGGTGCGCAAATTTGAGCACCTCGAAAGCCGGCTGCGCAAAACCATTCCGGTATTGCATGAAACTACGCTCAAACTGATTCCGATGATCGATGCCGATACCAACGCCTTCAATGACTACGTCGACGCCATGCGTCTGCCGCAGAACACCGAAGACGAAAAGAAAATCAGATTCGAAAAAATGCAGGCCGGCCTGAAAAAGGCAATTGAAGTACCCCTGGCCACCATGAAAATTGGTGATTCCGCCTGGGAAATGATGGTCGAAGCAGCTGAATGCGGCAACATCGCCTCGAAATCAGACATGCAGGTCGGCGCCAGGGCTCTCGAAGTCGGTATCTGGGGCGCTTATCAGAATGTCATGATCAACATGGCCGGCATCAAAGACGAAAAATTCGTCAGCGATGTCACCGCTGAAGCCGCTAAAATCAAGGAGCGCGCTGAAAAGTTCTGCGCGCAGATACAGAAACTTCTCGAAAACCGCAAAGACTGAAGCTCAACCAGCCAAAACCGGCGGTGTCATAGCTCATTGAGACGTGACACCGCTTTTTTCTTGTGATTTGCGCGGAAAATGCAGCGAAAAATAAAGGTTCTGTGTTAATCAGGGGATCAGATTTTTCAGGATGCCCGACACTTCTGCAAACCCTGTCAATTTAAGCTGCAGACCGATACCAAAAGTATGAAAAACGTTGAGGGCCATAATTACTGCCAGAAAAAGAATGGTGAACAATATCATCTTTTTGCCCGGATAGCGGCCGTCTGCTGTCGTGTCAGCCTCTCGCGAGACCGGAAACCATGAATTAAAGGTCATGATTGCGACTGTCATCAGGGCAATGAAAGTGAAAATTGTAATTTCAAAGCTCTTCTGCCTCTGTATCACTTCGATAATATTCGGATTGACATTGGTCGCACCCTCCGCAAGCCGACCGGCCAGCGAAAGAATTTCCGGATTGAACCCCTGCAGCAGCTGCGTGATTATTATGGCACCAACCGCAAAGAACCAGGCAACGATGTGAGCAGGCTTTGCCTTTTCCGGTTTACCACGGGAATTCACCTGACCGGCGTTCCAGGTCAACCACAAACCCATCAGGGCCGGAATTACCATCAATCTGGTGTTTCCCCAGGCCATCGAACTGATGAAACCCATCGAAATCGAAGTTTTCTGGATACTGGTGCGGGTCTTATCGGGCATCATCATGGTAACCGTGGCCAGACCGAGAAAAAGCACCGAAAGCAGCCGCTTGTTTGTCTCATCTGAAACGAAAAGAATCGCCAGAGCAACGACCAGAAAACAGATAAGCAGCATCATGTCCCGCTTGTGGTCTGGGCGCTCGACATCTTCTTTCAAAATCATTTCGGCCTGTTTCGTCTCTTCTTCGGAGGGTGGCGGAATATCGAGAGCCTTGAGTCGAACGGTGGCATAGCGCGAATGATTGGCGATTTCGAGCAGTTCTGGCAGATTCGAAGGCCTTATAGTGCGCAGCAGATAAACGCCCGAATCTTGAAGTGCGATGTTGCCGCTTTTGATCATTTCAGAAATATGCTGTTCAGCCAGGGTCGGAGAATATCGATGCAGGCCACGCACCGCATTGGCTCTGATTCTGTTGTCTGAAGATGTGGCAAAATCAGCGAACCGATCAGCCAGCTCGGGCCGTTCGAATTCCCACAGAGCTTCGATAGCGTTGGCGACAATCCGCGAGTCTTCATGGTCAAGATACTTTTCGAGAGTTTCAGGAATTCTCGGATCATCGATGCGGCCAAGAAGACGCAACAGGTAGGAAATCTTATATTCGTCATTTTCGGCTCTCAGATAAGAAAGCAACGGCGATGCCAGTGCCGGGTCGCCGCTTTCTGTAAGGCGGTCCATCGCTTCAAATACAACATATCTGCTGCCAAGGCGCATTTTGTGCAGCAGAATTTCCTGGGCACTGAGCTGCTGACCTTCTTTCAGCTCGAGTTTGAAAGCAGAAACCTCATTCTTACCCGACTCAATCTCGGGAAAGGAATCTAGAATCTGGTTTCTCGCCCGCCGGGCAAAGTATCTGACACGGGTATCATGATGAACGATCGCCTCGGTTATTTTCGGCATCAGAGTTCTTGCCATTTCGAGCGTCAAAGAACTCTGCTGACCGATAAAATCGAGAGCAAAAGTTTTCTCGTCGACAATCGACGAGTTCAATGAATCTTCGAGGATCTGCTGCCAGCGTGGGGGCAGGTTGTTTTCCTGTGTCATTTTTCGGGCCGGGGGATATTATAAACGGAACTGCCTCAAAATGCCAGTCTTATGCCCGCCCTGCAGATTTTTTGTATTGGCGCTGGCAGGCCCACAGACTCTGTGGTAGTCTTTTAATGGGCGCCTGCCGCCCTCGTATCTTCACAAAAGGAATAAACAGGATATGAAATTGAAGAGTTTTTGCAGAATGTCTCTGGCCGTGCTTTTCGGAGCAGCCATCTTGACAGCTTTTCCTGATCAGGCCTATTCTCAGATCAGAGTCAACACCGATCGCAGCCTCGGCTCAGATATTCATGTGGTTACACCGGAGCTCAAACGAGTTGATTTCTCGGCCGACAGCCAGGATTTCACCGGCCTTTACATGGACCACGCCAGTCTGATGATCGAAAAAGGCAAACCGGCCCTGCCTTTCCTGTCAGGCATGATAATGATTGCCCAGGATCAGAGACCTGTTCTCGAAATCATCAAAACCCGCTTCACCGAAATTTCGGTCACTAAACCGGTGGTTCCTTCGCGCGGCGCGATTCTGCGCAGCGTCGATCCTTCCACTGTTCCGTTCAAACAGGGTGCAGTTTATAAAAAGAACGCCTGGTTTCCGGCTGACAAGGACATCATCAGAATTTCGCAGCCATTCATTTTCAGAGAAGCCCGCGGTGTCAGACTTGAAGTCTTCCCGGTTCAATATAACCCGGTAACCGGCAGAATCAGGCTTTACACCAGCATTCAAGCCAAACTCAAATATGACGGGCCAGGTGGCGCCAATATTCATCGCGGTCGCAGCGAAATATCGAGAGCCTTCGCACCCATTTACCGCAAGGCATTTCTGAACTTCGCCTCAGTTCCCCGCCGTCTTTCTCCAGTTGACGAAAATGGCCGGCTTATCATCATCGCCGCCGACGAACTCAAAGCAGCAGCAGCTCCCCTGGCCCAGTGGAAACAGAAATGCGGCATCAAAACCATTGTCGTCGGCACCAGCGACATCGGTGGCGCTACCCCTGAGAACATCAAGGCCTTTCTACAGGAACAGTTCGAAGACCCCGGGTTTTCACACGTAATTCTCGTTGGCGACGCCGAACAGATACCCACCAACAAGGGTGAAAACGAAAAAGCCGACTCAGACCCGGTCTACGTCAAACTCGCCGGCGACGACCATGTTCCGGATGCGATCATCAGCCGCATTTCGGCGGCGAAACCAGAGCAGGTATCTTATCAGATAGCCAAAATCATCAATTACGAACAGTATCCCGCCACCGGCGACGATGCCGCCTGGTACAGCCGTGCTCTCGGCATCGGCAGCAGCGAAGGCAATCCGCCCGATTACGAATACATCGAAAAACTGCGCCAGGCTCTGCTTGAGTCAAGATACACAGAAGTCGACACCGCTTATGACCCGAAAGCCCCTGCGAGTAGCGGCGGTAGTGGCGGCGGCTACGACGGTTATCCTTACCCGGGCTCTTATCCAGGCTTTCCCGGCATGAATCCGCATTTCCCCATGCAACCGGCGCCTTTCTCGGTAAGCGCCGACCGTAGCGACACCAGTCGCGGCAACCTCAAAGACAAAGTCTTTGAATCGGTCAACAGGGGCGTTTCGTTGATTAATTACATGGGCCATGGCTCCACCACATCATGGGGAACCACCGGTTTCAGCAATGGCGACTGCGGCAAACTGGCAAACGGTCTGAAACTGCCGGTCATTGTCAGCGTTGCCTGCGTCAACGGTAATTTTGTCGGCAAAGACAGCTTCTGCGAAGCCTGGATGAACAGTGGCGACATTGAAAATCCGCGCGGTGCCGTCGCCATCTTCGGCTCGACCACCAATCAGTCATGGGTGCCGCCGATCAAGGTGCAGGCCGCCATCGTTTCTGAATTTATCGTCAACGATTCTTACCTCACCGTCGGCGGTCTGATGACCAACGGTATCATCAAAGGCCTCGAAATTTATGGGACCGAAAAAACCGGCGAAGGCGTCAAGATGATGGAACAGTGGCACCTGTTCGGCGACGGCACCACCGTGATCAGAACCCGCAAACCCGAAAAGGTGAGCATCGAAGTCGAAACTTCCTCGATTCCGGGCGAAAGCCAGGCGATGGTTAAAGTAATCGACAGCAAAGGCAACCCGGTCGCCAATGCCAGGGTAACCTGCTATACCGAAGGACTTGTGACTGCTTCTTCAGCCACTTCCAATAAAGAAGGTATCGCCAGAGTGAATATCGGCCTCGAAAAAGGCAGTGAAGCCATGCTGACAGTTTTTGGCCCCGACATCGTGCCGATCGTCGATCATAAATTCAAATTCTGATTTTCAACTCAGAAAGCCCGGCAGAAGCGAAACTGCCGGGCTTTCGCTTTTTCAGCATTTATGCCATAATTAAAAAATAACTTTTACCTTTACGGGGGAAATATGAAAAAGATAGCTCTGATGCTGCTCAGCGCCCTGGCGATCATGGCCATGCCGGCCCTCTGTCTGGCAGAAAATGAATGGACAGTCATTGTCTACATGGTCAACGACGACAAGGACACCACCCTCGAAAACGCCAATTTCCGTAATCTCAGCAGCATGAAGAGCTGGGGCCCCGGCGAAAACAAGACTCTGCTGGTGCAGCTCGACGGTATGCCGACCGGTTCATCTGACGAGCAGAAGCTCAACTACAAGGGCGGCAGCCGCCTGCGTATAGAGAAAGACAAACTCATCGATGAAGGCGTTCTTGGTGAAACCAACATGGGTTCGCCCCAGACCCTCTGGGACTGCCTCAAATGGGCATACAACAAATACCCGGCCAAACATTATGCGTTGATAATCAACAGTCATGGCAGCGGCGTTTTCACCTGGTGGGGCGATGGCTCGGTCAGCAGCAGCGAACCAGGCAAGGTCGTCTTCAACCCTGACCTCAGACCAGGGCGCTTCGTTGCCTATGATCACACCGACCACGACGCTCTGACCGTCTTCGAAGTGGCCGAAGTTCTCAAAGCCTTCAACAGCCGCTGCAAAACCGACGGCAAGTTTGATGTCGTCGGATTCGATGCCTGCATGCCCGCCGGCGCCGAAGTGCTCTATCAGCTGCGCGATGCCTGCGATTACATGGTTGGCAGCCCCGAAACCACTCCAATCAATGGCTTCAACTACGACGCCATGGCAAAACTGATGGCACGCAACTCGACCATCAAACCCGATGTTTTTGCTGCCGACATGGCAGAAAGACTCAACAACAGCCAGATTGGTGCCTGGAAAACCGCGCAGGCCGCTCAGCTCGTTTTTGCCATTAACCAGCTGGCCATGGAACTCCTCAACGCAATGAACGAAACCGGAAAAAGTTTCGCTCTGCGCGGCCAGGCCGCTTTCGGCAAAGGCACCAACTACTGGGACCTGGTCAAAGTAGGCGAAGCCTTCTATCGCGAAAATTCTGATCTGAACGGTGCCAGTAACCAGTCAGTAATAAAACAGATGGGCAAAGAACTCGTCGATGCGATTGCCGGCGCCAGAGTGACCCGCAATGGTATCATCAGCATCGCCTGGCCGGAAAAGGCCGACTATCAGAAATATCGCACTTTCTACAAAGCTCTCGACATGTCACGCGATACAAAGTGGGATGAAGTTCTCGACCGCCGCGAACTCGGAATCAAATAAGGCACTTAAAAATTCACAAGGGGCCCGGAGCCGGATCAATCAGGCTTCGGGCTCCTGTTCTTTACGGCTGAGGCGCCATTCGCCAAGCATGCGGTCGGAGGCATCCTTCTGGTGCGTATGCGAGACCAGTTCAAAAATCGCCTCGAAATTGACCGGGTCATCAGAATGATGCGACCGCAGCCAGCCTTTGACCTCGATCTCGTCAAAAAGTTTCGGGCCAGGCTTCTCATCGGTAAAATACTCTGCCGTAAGAAAGGCCATGCCGGCTGTATCGATCAGCACTTCATGTTCGGTACTGTTAACGGTGAGCGACTGAGTCTTCTCTTTAAGGCCACGACTCGAATATGAGGTCGGCGGCATTATGCGCAGATTTTCAAACCGGCGTTCATCGGGGCGTCCCTGCGGTCTGAACAGCACCTCGCATCTATGAAAGGGTATTACAACTGTATCCGGGGAGTAGGTAACGAGATAAACCTTCATACTGAGGTTCCACTGATAGGTCCCGGTCTGACTCATGCCCGCAATAGCCCGCTGCAGCTCGATCTTGCCATCGAGAATTTCGAGATCGGGCTTTTTCTGAATCGGAAAAAGCAGCTTGAGCAGATCAGAACGCCTTGCCGACCGGGTCGAATTCGCCTCGCGCCAGGGCACTTCATGGGTGATAATGCCGGTACTGTCAGGGATTCTGATGACAAAAGGTGAACGCTCCGTTTCAAAAACGAGAGCAACGACCGTTTTGCCGTTATATGGAATCGAAAGACTGATCAGATTGGGCGCCATCAGTTGATCAAAACGCGAGCGCACCTTGGCAAACCAGATAGAAAGTTCTTCAAAGTCAGCGCCAATGACGCCCTTCTTTTCGTCGATGCCGATCAACCACATAATCGGCTCGCCGCGGGCAGAATTGGCATGAGCGGCAATGCGGCGCGCCGCCCGGAAATGATCGCGGGGCCATTCAGACTTCAGTTCGATGGTGTCATCCTCGATCAGCTGCCCTTTTTCCAGACGGTCAATTATATCGAGAACCTTGAATTCGATTTCCTGTTTTTTCATTGCCACTCTCGCTCTGAATGTATTTCATTTTCAGTATCGGCAAATTTTGCAACTATTGCAATCTTATAGACACGTATCGCCGGCCATAAAAAAACCGGAGCCCTTTTTACAGGCTCCGGTCAAGGTTATAACGCTATTTGTTATTCTTGAGACATTCGATCGCCAGCGGTGCAGTCTGCTCAGGTTTTACCTGATACCAGGCATTGATGATCTTCCCATCTTCGCTTATAAGAAAGGAAGAGCGGGTAATGCCAAGTGAAATCAATCCAAAAACCGCTTTATTTTCGGTAACCCCGTAAACACCGGCAACTTTCTTTTCGGGATCTGAGAGCAGAACGAAATTAAGCGACTGGTCTTCGGCAAACTTTTTAAGAGCATCGGGCTGGTCGGGGCTCACCCCAACCACGACCACATTCATCGTTTTCAGCTCAGCAAAAGCATCGCGCAGACTGCATGCCTGCGCCGTACACCCGGGGGTTGAAGCCTTCGGGTAAAAATACAGCAGTATTTTTTTACCGGCATAGTCTGCCAGGGAATGCCTGTTGCCATCCTGGTCGAGCAGATCGAAAGCCGGCGCCTTATCGCCGCTTTTCAATTCTGCTCCGTTCATTACTCCCCCACCGGGGCAGCAGCTCCATCTGTTGCAGGTTTGCTTTCAGTGTCGCTGGCGGCCGGTTCAGCAGTCGGCGCCGGAGTTGCGGTTGCTGCAGGAGCAGCCGGAGTTTCGGTGGTGGCCGGCGCAGCAGTTTCTTCTGTTGAAGCGGCAGGAGCCTCAGTCGCAGTTGGTGCGGCAGGCTCTACTGCTGGTGCCGGAGTTTCGACGGCAGCCGGTGCGGCCGGTGCGGCCGGAGCAGCAGGAGCTTTTGCGCCTTTTGCTTCAAGCAGCTTCTTGACTTCTTCTTCAAGACCGCCCATCGGGTGGCCGGTCCAGACGATTTTGCCATCGACAACGATGAAAGCGGTCGGAATGCCACTTACACCGTAATCACGGCCACTTGAACTGCCGGCGCCGATTATCCAGTCCATACCGGCTTTTTTATTGAATTCGTTGATAGTTTCGGCCGGTTCATCTGAGAGCGAAACGATTACCAGACCCTGATCCTTGTGAGCATCATGCATGGTTTTGAGATGCGGAATAGACTTGCGGCACGGCGGGCACCAGGTGGCCCAGAATTCGACAATTACGATTTTATCTTTGTGGTCGGCAAGCTTGAAACCATCTGTGTTGATCCAGGTGGTGGCGGTTACTTCGGGGGCATCGGAACCCACGTTCTGGGTACAACCGGGAACGCAGAAACCAAAACAGAAAACAAAAAGAGCAAAGACCAGCAGACTGACTTTTTTCAAGGGATTACCTCCTGTAGTTCGTATAAGAAAATAATATTACCAAATAGCACCAAAGTAAAGGATATTAGTTTGGTGTCATTTTTTCAATAACCTGATTTAGTTCACAGAAATCTGGCTTGCCCGGAAGCATTTGAACAGAGTGCTTTAAAGGTGCAGAAGGTCCTGATAAAGTTCTGGTCTTCGGTCGGCGAAAATGTGATTGCGCGGCGTTATCATCTTGTTGCGCACCAGTTCGAGATCGAAGTCGAAAGCGCAGGCTTCGTCGGCTTCAGCAGAGGCCTGGCAGATCACTTCCCCTTTCGGACTGGCGACCGTGGACATGCCGGTAAAAGTAAGACCATGCTCGGTGCCGGTTCTATTGGCGGTGATCACATAAACATGGTTAATCAATGCATGAATCGGTACAGAACGTTGTGCAAAGCCAGGCAGAACAAGCGCTGAGGAGTGACAGATAACGTCGGCGCCCTTGAGTGCAAGAATGCGCCAGACTTCTGGGAACATCCAGTCGAAGCAGACCAGCATTGCGATATTGCCGACCGGCGTCTGAAAGACCGGTAGACCGACATCGCCGGCCGAAAATATGTCTTTTTCGTTGTAAAAAAGGTGTATTTTGCGGTATTTGCCGATGAAGCCTTCAGGCCCGACCAGCACTGAAGAATTATACAGTTTGAAGCCATCGCGTTCACAGAACCCGGAAGCGATGTACATATTGTTTTTGCGACAATGCTCGGCCAGAAAGTTTATAAAACGGCTGTCAGAAATTTCTTCTGAGGCTTCCCAGGCGTCTTTGCGGGTGGGAAAATTGTAACCGGAATTACAGAGTTCGGGCAAAACCAGCAGATCGGCCGGCGGCGCGTCAGTCAGCAGCTTTTCAAGCCTGTCGAGCGTTTTATCGAGATTACATAATTCGGGTGTAAATTGAACAAATCCAGCTTTCATTATCTATTCTCCATAAGCCATATAGAACAATCCTCAGCCGACATGGAAACTGTCGCGCATGCGCAGGCGGTCACGGGTATCGAACATTCGCCGCCGCATCAACCATAAACTGAGTATAACACCAAAACCGGTTCCGGATGAAATCATAAACATTATCAGAATCTGATAACGTACCGCGTCGGTGGCCGTGTTGCCCGCAAGAATCTGGCCGGTCATCATACCGGGAAGACTTACCAGGCCAGCCGCCGCCATCGAATTGATTATCGGTATCAGCCCGGTTCGCACACTTTCACGCCAGATATCTTCGATCGCTTCACCTGATGGCTGCCCAAGCGCGAGGCGCTGCTCGATCACCGCCCGACGGTTCCAGGCCAGCGTCGAAAAAGTATTCATTGCCAGCGCCACGCCATTCATAGTATTTCCGAGCAGCATACCAAGAATCGGAATCGCGTAGCGTGGGCTATACCATGGTTCTACCTTGATTACCAATGCCAGAATCAGCACCATGATCGAGAATGAAGACAACATCATCGAACTGGCACCGATCATGAAGCGGGCCGGTCCTTTAACCTTCACCTTCTGCCGCGACATTACTTCGTAACCGGCGGCGGCCAGCATCAGAGCCCAGATCAGCAGAACCAGCCAGAAGTTGACGGTGGCAAACACCGAATTGAGGACCAGACCAATCAGCGACAGCTGTACAGTTGTTCGCAAAGCCGCAATCAGCAGTGGCCGTTCGATTTCGAGGCGATGCCTGAAGCTCAGCCAGGCCAGCAGAAGAACCAGCAGACTGGCAAGAGAAAGTTCAAATACACCAAGAGGGATCACATTCATCGCAGTTTTCTCATTTCGCCGCCAAGCAGCATGGCGTAATGACAGGCTCCTACCCTCTCCAGCTGCTCAGAATCATGACTGACCCAGATGGCCAGGCCATTGTTTTCTTTGAGATAGGCAGTAATAAATTTTTCAACCGCGGTGATATTGGCCTTATCAAGACTCGCAGTCGGCTCATCGAGCAGCAGAGCCGACGGACGGTGCTGCAGCAGGCGCAGAATTGCCAGCCGCTGTTTTTCACCGGTAGAAAGCCGGCTGACTTCCCAGTTCACGACTTCTTCGGCAAAACCCAGAGAATTGAACCACTGCAGCGGCGGAATCTGCCAGAAATGCGCGCCAACACGATCATGCCACCAGAGGCTTTCGGCCGGCAGCCAGGCAACCTTGCGCCGCCATTCACTGGCAGGCAGATCACTACTGCAGACACCATTCAGCGCTACACGACCCTCGTTCGGGTCAAGATCGCTTATGGCACGCAGCAACAGAGTCTTGCCCGAGCCAGAACTGCCGCTCAGACCAAAAATCGACCCAGCAGGCACAGCAAAACTATATGGCCCTCGGCCAAGAAATCTGAGTTGCTCGACCTGCAGACCATTCATGGCCAATGCCGGTTTTTCTCTGTTACCTGTCATTCATTATATTCCTGACTGCCTCATGCAGGTTCGGCGCTGCCGGCAGCATTTTCTGCCGACAAAATCCTGCAACCCGAACCAGATACCTTACACAGCTGCTCTTTATAACACAGACGACTTTTTTTTGCGAAAAAATTCAAAATCATGCGAATTCTGCCGATTAGTGGCAGGAAAATCAGTAATTTCCGGAGCTGAAATGACGTCGCGACATTCATGGCTGGCACTCGCAGTATTGGCAGTTCTGAGCCTGTTCTTATCAGGCTGCAACGCTTTCGAAGCATTCGACGGCGAACTCGCCGAAAGAGATTCGCAGGCGCTCATTGACGAAGGTAACCTCAAGCTTGCCGCCGCAGCTTACCCCCAGGCTCTCGACCTGTTTGAGCGGGCCATGGTAAATGGTGGCAGTGGTGACGCGGCATATCGTGGTCGCGCCTCGGCAAAAGCCGGGCTGGCAGGATTCAATATGTTCACGGTTCTCGATCGTCTGCAGAACGGCACCAGCCCGACCGACTCATCGGCCATAATTTTTTCGGCGGCAAAACTGATAAATGATCTCAAGCTGCTTGACGAAGCGATAGAAGACATGAGCAGGCTCGCCAGCCCCGGCAGCGACGACTTGCTTTTCAGGTCACTCATGAGCACCCTGTCAGCTGCAAAAACCCTTTTAGCCAAGTATGACACCAATCTGAACAAGAAACTCGATAGCCCCGATCAGATAAACTTTACCACCAATGACGGGAAAACCATGGCCTGGTCTCTGCTTTATACCAGGCTCAGCTCGGCCAGCTCGGCCTGGTCACTTGAAAAAGCCTTTCTTGAACTGGCAGAAGCCTTCAACGGCCGCGGAACCGACTGGGTTCTCATATCACCGCTCAATGGGGTCAGTCGCTCAGGCAGTTACACCCCGGCAAATCGCAGCACAATTCTTGCTGTCGGTAGTCTGGCCAGCAGCCTGAAAACGGCAAATGCCTGGTTCGACAAATCTGAAAGCGAATTCAAAAACATGCTGCTCAATCTTGACGGAGCCAGCTGATGCTTAACCCAACCAAATCAATGACCCAAAGCAAACAGACAGCTGCCAGACAGCAAAACCGGTTGAAATCAATCGGCATCCGTCTCGGTCAGACCCTGTGCAGTCTGATAATTTCCGGCCTGCTGACAACTCCAGCCCTTGGTTATGATCGCCCCCTGACCTTTGAGACCAGCCGGTCACACGCTATGGGCGGCACTTCAGTCGCAATCGCCGACGACCAGCAGGCATTGTTCTGCAACCCTGCCGGCCTTGGCATGCGCACCACCAGTGCCTTTTCCGTTTTAAGTGCCACCGGTGACCGCAGCGAAGACTACGATACGGTCAGCAACCATATCGACAGCCTCTCAGACGCAGATACCGCCGCCAGCCGCGCCACCAATTTCAACAATCTGACGCAGATTATGGGCAAAACCGGCTATCAGTCATGGTCGACCATGGCCTACTACCTTGGCAGCACCGGTTTTGGCGTTGCCGGCTATTATCGTGAAGCCGAAAACTTTTCGGTCGAGAATCCTTCCAGCCCCCTGATAAAGTCGCGCGTCGACAAAGATACCGTTCTGACCGGTTCATTTGCCCGCGGTTACGGCGAATCGCAGATTCTTTTCAAAGATCGTGCCACCGGCTGGTGGGGCGGTTCAATGAAATTTGTCAGCCGAAAAACCGCTGACCATATTTATTACGCCCGTGACTTTGCCGCCCTGACTCCTGGCGCACTGCGTGACACCGAAAAAACCGGCGTCGCCCTCGACTTTGACCTCGGCGCTCTCTGGCAGCTGAATAACCCCTGGAAAACCACTTTCGGCCTGTTTGCCGGGAACCTGCTCAGTTCAGATTTTTCAGAAGAAGCCGGCAACCTCAAACGCCAGTTCGCTGTCGGCGCATCGATCAGACCACTGACCGGCCCGGCTGAACGCAATGAGAAACTGCTGCTCGCTGCCGACTACTGGGAAACCGGTGAAGACAGCGCCGGCCTCGCTAAACTGCGACTCGGCATGCAATTGCGCCTGACGCGGCACCTGCACTTGCTCGCGGGCCTGCGCGGCGGCTACCCGACCGGTGGCATTGCTTTCGCCTGGCATGATATCAAAATTCAGGCTGCCACCTACGGCGAAGAAATCGGTCAAAACCCGGGCGAACGTGAAGACCGTCGCACTTCCGTTTCAGCCAACCTGGAATTCTAACCCCTTTTTTCATCGGGGCTCTATTCAAAGCTTCCTGCATTCTTTTTAACCCGTGTTCATCCGTGCTCATCCGTGGCCCATTCTTTTCCTCTATTCATCTGTGGTTGCGGAAATGTCGAGGTTGTTATACCCTTGCATCGCCATGACTCAACCATTTATCGACACCGATGAACGACTCGATTCAATTCCGGGCACCAATTTCAGCCTGATTCAGAAAATCGACGGCACCGCCTTTGCCATCGACACACTGCTGCTCGCCAACTTTGTCAAATTCCGGCCAGATATGCAGACCGCCGCCGACCTCGGCTCAGGCAGCGGCATACTGTCTTTTCTGGTTAAATACCGTAACCCGGCCCTCGCAATTACCGGCTTCGAACTGCAGGAAGAATTCGTCGATCTGGCCAACCGCAATCTGCAGATGAACCGTCAGTTCTCTGATCTCTGCTTCGAACAGATGGATGTCAGAGACATCCCGGCGCGCATTCTGCCAGAGTCATTCGATCTGGTGATCTCGAACCCGCCGTATTTTCAGATGGGCAGCGGCCGCCTGCCAACCCGCCCTGGCCGCGCCATGGCCCGGCACGAACTGAACGGAACCGTTAAAGATTTTGTCGAGGCCGCAACCTACATGCTGCCTTATGGCGGGCGCTTCTGCCTGATTATACCGACCAGTCGCTTTTACGAAATCGTCGAGCATCTCAAGGCCGGCAACTTTGGCCTGCGGCGCCTGCAGTTTGTCATCGCCAAAGAAGGCGAGCAGTCACACCTGACGATGATCGAGGCCGAGCGCTTTTTCAACGGCCGCCACGAGCCGCTCCCCAATATCATCATTCACATGAAGAACAACACCTTCGGTCCCGAAGTCCAGCAGATCTACAGCGTTGGCCTGAAACAATACAAACCCTGATTAACATTTGCAATCATCAACAAAAAACAGCAGTTTTAAAATTACTGAAAGTTAACCATGAAATTTAAAACCTTATTAATTGGTATTTTAACCCTTTTATCAGCAATTTTTATCGCTGTGGCCAGCGCCGGCAGAAAATGGCAGACGAGAACCGTTGAGCTGATAAACAAACTGCAAAATGCCCAGGTCAGAAAACGCTTTCAGAAATTCCGTAATAATGAAATCAGGTATCTTCCCTTACCTGTGCAGCGTTACCTGAGAAAAGTAATGAAAAATGGCCAGCAGCTTATTGACGAGGTAACGATAAAACACTCTGGTACTTTCAATATGAGCAATACCGGTGAGAACTGGAAACCGTTCACCTCGAATCAGCATGTTTCGGTTGCAGGCAACGGCTTTATCTGGGATGCAAGAATATGCGCCATTCCCGGGCTTAATGTCTTTGTCCATGACGCTTATGTCGAAGGCGACGGCATACTCAAAGCAAGTCTTATGGGGATGTTTTCTCTTGCAGATATGCCCCGGACCCCGGAACTGGCTCATGGTGAGCTGACGCGCTTTCTGGCAGAAACAGCCTGGTATCCCACTGCTCTGCTGCCCGGGCAATCGATAAAATGGCGAAAATGCGGGCCCGACAAAGCAAAAGCCATAATTTCCGACAGAGAAACCTCTGTTAACCTGACATTCTGCTTCAACGCAGAGGGCTTTATTGAAACAGTTATCTCCGATGGCCGGCATCGCGAAAGCAATGGCAGGCTCGTTCTAACGCCATGGCAGGGCCGCTTCTGGAATTATCAGGAAAGAAACGGAATAATGGTTCCGCTCGACGGCGAAGTTTCATGGATATTGCCTGAAGGACTCAAACCTTACTGGCGTGGACACATAGATGAAATAAGTTTTAAGTTCGTCGAACCGCAGCACAAAATACACCCGGTCGGGTCAGAATTTGAGAGCCAGCCCCAGAACCCTTCTTTAATTTGACTTTCAGCAGTTAATACAAAATCAGACACTGCATATTTTTTTTCACGGAACCTGAAAACCTGCTTTGCATAAAACGTCGATGATTGCCTGATAACAGCTGTTCTGCTAAACTTCGCCTGTGCTGACAGATATTTTCGGCAGCACAGCTCAAAAAATATCAGGGAACTAAGCGAGTGGAAAACAGGGATACGCAAAAAAAACTTCTCGTTCCTTATTTCTGGATCCTTTTGATCCTTGTTTTTCCTGTTCTCATAATCAACGCCGGCAATTCAACAACCAGCACCCAGCAGGAAAACCGCAAGCAGCTTCATGAGTCAGATGAGGCCATACAACTTCTCGACAGCCTTGTAAACGGGTCCAACGAAGCGGTTTTTCTCTCAAGACTGGCAGGTTCGCTGACAAGCTCACTGAAAAAAGTTGTTTCCAGAGCTGAGAAGCAAAAGATTAATCCGCATAGAAGTTTTCTGAGGCATGATTTCCCCGAGCATGAAATATGGGTATTCACAAATGACACCCTGTTTTACCCCGACCGGGTAACAACAAGCCGCCGTGCCATGTACAAACTTTTTCAGGCACTGGCGCAGAACGATTTCTCAGATGGTCAGAACAAACTGGCTGATTTTCTTTTCGGGCCTGGCCTGAAAATTCGCCACCTCACACTCAGAAAAGGGCGAGCGACAAGAATTCTCTATCAGAAACGCTATTGCCAGATGGTCTGGAACACTTTTACATCTGACAAAGGCGATACCAATGGTTTTTTCCTTATTGTTCCAGAGTCCGGGCAATTTAAGCGCTTTGTGATGGAATTATCTTCACAGGCCATTACCCGCAGTATTCATGATATTCATAACAGTAGAACATGGTGGCGTGGCGGCGGTTTCCTGAGAATTTTCCCTGATGCTGACATGTCAGTCTTACCAGATTTTGCAACTTCAGACCCGGACCTGAAGCTATTTATCAACCAATGGAACCAGCCTCCCGGCCTGGCAAAGCTTGAAGGCGAAAATCTGCCATGGGCTGTCCCTGCAGGCAAATGGAAGATTTTTACAAAAATCATTCCTGATTCAACGCATATGGCTGTTGTTTTTTTGCCTCAGATCCCGTCAAAATCTGAATTTTCCAGGCTGATGGTGTCTGTAAACTTTTTGTATGCTTTGTTGGCAATTGGCCTGATACTTTGCGTGCTCTTTGAAATCAGACTCCCGGTTATGAGTCTGAAAACAAGGTTCACCCTTATTTTTCTGGCTCTTGCGGCAGCTCCTTTCTCACTGTTTCTGATAGCTTTCAATATTTATTCTGAAGAACTTGAGATTTCGCTGGTACGTGATGCGCGCCAGAAGCTTGAAACTGCAATCAACAAATACGATGAAAGCATCGAAGAAACTTACCAGAACCTGAGAGCTCAGCTTCTTATGCTGGAAAATGCCGAATGGATAAAAACAGCAATTCGCCAGAAAAACCCGATCTCAAAAGAGCTTATTACCAGATCAGATGAGTTGCTGAAAAACCTCTCTCCCGAACTTCCATGGGGAGCGATAACCTTCACCGACCCCGAAGGCAACGCTGCAGGGGCTTTCAAAAGTGAAATTCACCGGGCCACGCTCGAAGGCTACGCCAGATTCAACCGGGTAGGAATAATTGAAGCAATGCGAAAAAATCTGGCAATGCCTTCAATCGAGGTATCAAGGGACCCCTCTCTTATTACAGATTCAGATATAGTTCTGAAAAAGGCTTACGAGAATAACACCAAACTGCCTGTTTATCACCCGTTTTCAAATGCCAACGCCGGAAACGCTGTTCAGGTTGCCCACGGCAGTAATTCAATCATGCGCTATGTCAATTATTTTCCAGACGCGCAAAAGCCCGCTATGGGACTTTCTATCGAATGGCTCGAAAAAGATCTCGACAACGCGTTTGCTGCAAGAGCCATTCAGAAAATCAGGCGTGAATTCTCATGGGTGAAATTTGAAGTCTTCAGAAAAGAGAACGACAATCTGAACAGCATCGCCCGCAGCCACAGCGAAATCGACATGCGCCGCACAGCCATGGCATCTTCACTGAGAAATGGCCTGTTTTTCAGCTCTGAGCATGCAGATAGACAGATCTATCTGGCCATGCCATCAAAAAGACAACCGGAAATCTTTCTCGCAGGTTCTATGGATACAGCTTTTATAGGTGAGCAGATCGTTCTGATAAACAAAGCTTTTCTGGCATTTTTCCTGGTCGGTTTTTTAACAATACTTTTCTTTCAGGATTTTTTATTCAAGCGGTTGATTCAGGCCTTCATCCTGCTTGAAAATTTTCTGAACTGCTCAAAAAAAGACCTCGGACAGAAATTGCCGACCGGCTCAAGACAAGACGAAATTGCCGATATTTTTCACTCTTTCAACGACATGATCAACAGCCTGAGAATAAGGGAAAGGCTGATGTCGCTGGTATCGGAGGGTTCGCTGCAGCTCGTCAAAAGCATCGACGCCGAATCAGATGCCATTATCAGAACTGTTCCGGCGGTATCTTTGACTTCTGATATCCGAAGTTTTACAACCCTCTGTGAAAATCACCCGCCAGAGGTCATAACCCGCATGCTCAATCATCACTTTGAGCAAATGAGCCGGATTATTATTTCGTATGGCGGAGAAATCGGCAGATTCGTTGGTGACGCAATTGAAGCATCCTTTCCATGCACCGGTGAAAACCCTGAAAAAACGGTCGAACAGGCAATAAGAGCCTCAGTTATGATGCTGCAGTCAATGCAGATTATCAACAACGACCGGGCCAAGCAGGGATTGTTTTCCTACAGAATCGGAATAGGACTCGCCTATGGCACCACAAGCTTCTTTCCGGCCGGCAGACGTTCGAACCGCACCGAAGTGATGCAGATTGGGGAGGCACTGAAAAGATCGTCACAGCTTGAGGCATTGAGTCGATATTTCCCCGACCTGCCTCTGGTTATGGATAAAGCGACAGTCGACTTTCTAGGCAAAACTGACATAATGCTGCCGCACATCAAAGAAGAAAACATTGACGGCACCAGATGTTTTGTCTTTGCCACGAGAGATCCTGCGAAAGATTTTTTAAGTTTCGCATCTTCTGGCACCCTCCTTAAAGATCAGGAAAACATGGCATCGCCAGAAGCGATTACAGCCGGAAAAGACTTCGACCGGCAAAAACAAAAATTTCAATCGATCAGAATCAGTTTTCTCAAAGGTGCTGCACTTTTCTGTCTGCCGCTTCTTGTCTGCGGCCTTGGAATCATGCATGGTTTCAATACTTTCCGCGAAGCATCGGTCAGAAACACCCGTTCAGAGAATATAAGTATACTCAAATCCGCCAGCGCTCTTCACGACCGGCTGGAATTGACTGCAATCAGACTCAACAGTGAAATCGCAGATTTCTGCCGTGATCTTAATGCGATATCGGAAAAATCCTTCACCGAAAAGCGCCTGCAGCTGAAAAAAACACTTCGAGATGAGCTGAAAGCAACCGGGTTGAATCCGATTCATATAATTTTCACCGGCCCACCGGGTGCTGAAAAACAGAAAATTTCAAACAATCTGAGCATGGAAAAACGCCTGAGAATTCTGCTAGATGATTGTCTGCACTGCTATGATTCGGCTCTCAATCGTTATCTTCTGCCCAGACCCGAAGCAATGGAAATTTTAAATGGCTCAGTGTCGGGCATAGCCCTTTCCAGAGACAACCGCGGCAATTTTATTCCGGCCATGATTGCCTCAGAAAGCTGCCTGATGTTCTGGCAGCCGATAATCTATCCAGGGGCGATCCAAAAATCAGCAACAATAAGATATCTTTACCCATCCCCTGACAATTGGCAGCTGAGGCATTACGGGCTTTTCGACAATGCGCTGCTGCCACAGTTTCTTCTGGGCGGCGTCATGATTGTCTGCCAGAGTCTTGAAAACGGTTCGGAATTGAATTATCGCCCGCATGGAACTTCTGCAGGCTTTGCTGAACTGAATCTAAGCAACGGCGTTCTCCGCCACAATTTGTCAGAAAAACACCCACTGCTGCCGGTTAAAGAATCTCAACAGACGGCCAGTCTTTCAGAAAAGCTTCTGGCGCTTTGCCACAGATCCGAAACATCTGCAACTGACATAATCGCCGATAAAATGCTGATTAATAATAACGAAAAAAAACTGCTTATCGCTTTTAACAGCCCGAGCAGAGAGATTGAAACAGGAAAATTCTTCTTAACGCTCCTTCTTGGTATTCTGGCAATCCTGGCAGTCATATTTTCAATCTCATGGTTTCTCGGAACACGCGAAAAGGGTCTGGCAATAAAAGTCGAATGGCAGATTTTTGCCAGTTTCATCGGGGTTATTCTGGTGCCGGCAACCGGGGTTATTCTGCTCATCTGCCTTATCTATGGCGGCTGGAAGCAAAATCTGCTTGAAAACCACAAATCAGAATTTCTGCAAAAAGTTGCCAGAATTGAAGAAAAAATACATTTAAGCCAGCATGAGATTCCAAGAAGGCTGCAGAAAACTCTGCAGAGCGCTTCAAAAAATCATTTCGCTATTTCAGTGCCTGTACTTGAACCTTCTGCATCTGCATCGACCGAATTAAGAAGATTCCTTTCCGGTTTTTTCACCGACGTTATCCAGATACGGCGCGGCTATGGGATCAATGCTCTCATGATCGAATTCGCAACCGGACCAGGAGAGTTTCTGCAGATAAACGGCAATTTTGCCGAAGACTCCGACCCGATGAAAAACACTTTTTCCTTCTTCACCGGAAGGGTTATAGAGAGATTGAGAGGCAACAATTTTGCTCTAAGCCGAAAAAGAGACGCAAGACAGGTCGTCGTGCAGGAAATGACAACCGAAATGGTTTTTGAGGTTCTTGCATCGACTTTCGGTGAAAATACCATCCACGACATCCTGTTCGGGCAGGGGAAAGGGATTTCGCTGTTCGGTGGCGTTTCGAGAGATATCATTCACCAGATTTTCTTCCCCGATTCGCTGAACCCCGAAGGAGTAATTCTTCTCGTTCTATCTCAGTTTCACAGCGACAAGTTTGCACTGGCGCGTATTCTCGCTTCCAGCTTCTATAACCCGAACTCAGATCCACTCGCTTTCGAGATACATGCCATCAACCGTATTAATCCAGGGATGCCCGTTCTGCCGGAAACCGGCGAAAGATACCCTTTTCTGCGTGACATTGGCCGGCAGGCAAAAATAATAGGGCATATCGAAAGAACCGTGAATTATGAAGGCGAAGATTATTTCGTCACGACCTGTCAGAGTAACGCCTTTCCGCAGTTCATTTTTCTTGGCAGTGGCAGGCTGTCAGCCTTTTCTGACTATATCAATCAGAGACTTATCTGGTTCGCGGCAATGCTGCTGTTTTTCATTATCGCCCTGTCCTGTCTGGCGATGCAGACGGCCGCCGATATAACCGGGCCGCTGAAAATGCTTATGAAGTCGATCAACAGAGTCAACTCAGGCGATTTCAACTTTTCTCTGACATTTCATCGCCATGATGAGCTTGAAAACATCGCAATCGCTTTTTCAGAGATGGTTAAAAAGCTGGCAGAAAAAGAAACCCTGGCGCGCATGGTTTCTCAGAGCGCCTCGCAGATGGCCGCTTCAGAAGAAAGCGAAAATGAAGCCAGAAAAGGACACAAACGAGTCGCGGCTGTGGCCTATATCGGAATTGCCGACTTCGCCGGATTTCTTAAAAATTCAGACAATGAAACGATTAGAACCGGTATCGATGAATGGGTTACAGTTGTCTGCCAGAAAGTCATTGAAGCTGGCGGCGAGGTCGACAAAATCATGGAAGGAAAGATTCTGGCAGTTTTCTTTGCCGGCTCAGATAAGAGTTCGACTGCAAAGCAGTTTATTGCCAGTGCCTTCACTGCCGCTGCCGGGATCTGCCTGACCAATTCCGGCAATCTGAAAACCTTATGCGGCATTCATGCCGGCGAGGTAATCGCCGGGTTGATGGGCAGTCAGCAGCGCCGCGACTTTACTGTAATCGGCGACCCGGTAAACCTCGCCGCCCGCTGCTTTTCACAGGCAGATGCGCTTCGGCAGAACACCGCCATTGTCGCTACCGAAGAAGCGGCAGCTGCTCTGCCGGACGGTCTCAAAGCCAGCGATCTCGGCCATTTTTCAATCAAAGGCAAAAAAGATTCCCGCCGCCTGTTCGGCATCAGCAAAGCCTGAACATATATAAGCAGCCCAACCTGGACCGGTCCCGTAGAACGGGTTAATTGGCTTTAATTTTACAGCCATCAAAAAGCCCGCTGAAAGCATTTTTCAGCGGGCCTGTTGCAGATTCAATCAGAATTTCTGATTATTCATCGGCGGGAAGATCGTAGAGAATGTCATCCCACGGATGGCGATAGAGTTCAGCTTTCTGGCGGCACTGATCCATATAGTGACCGATCATGCCGATGGTGCGGCCGAGCAGGAACAGACCATTGAGACCGCCGCTGTTAACGACAGTCTGAATTCTTTCTTCATCCCAGCCGAGGCCGTACATCATATCGACCGAAAGAACGCCGATGGCGCCGTCGACATTGAGAATCAGGGTGTCTTTCTTGGCGGTGGTCAGCTGTTCGACTTCGAGTGCGTAATCGAGCAGTTTCGTGCGCGGGAAATGCTTGCGGGCATACTGCTTGAGCAGTTCGACACGCATGTCGGGGTTCTTCAGGCTCTTGATGCGGTGACCGATACCCTGAATCTTGATATTCTTCTTCTTAAGGTCGGCAATGAACGCATCAGGTGACTGACCAGCATCCTGGGCTGCCTTGAACATCAGAGCCGCACCGGCAACCGCACCACCGAAGCGCGGGCCGATTGTCAGAATACCGGAAGCGACGGCACTCATCAGATCTTTGCCGGCGCGGGCGGTAACGATGGTATTGTGGGCGCCAGAAACGGCAGGACCGTGATCGGCGCAAAGCTTGAGCACGATTTCCATAAATTCGGCGGCCCATTTCGGCAGGCGCTCTTTGAACCAGAGCAGACCGATGGTTTCGCCAACCGAATAATTTTCGCCGATGACCTTGCTGATCTTGTGACCGGCATAGAGCAGTTCGTCTTTTGAATCGTCAGAAATGGTGCAGGTGAAATTGGTCGGTTTGCGCACCATATTGCGGGCAACCGCTTCGGCGTAATCCATCGGAATTACCGGCGGTTCTACTTCAGGAGCCGGCTTGATGACGCCCTTCTTGACCAGACCCTCGTAAGTGGCCTTGATTGCCTTATCATAATCATCGAATGATTCGGGCACCACAACGCCGACTTCGCGCAGAGCAGCGTTTTTGGCTTCAGCGGTTTCGCGGCTGGCATCGGCCTTGGCACCGGCATGGCCGAACTGAATGCCCTTCGGCATGTATTTGATCGAAGTACCGGTAACCCACATTACCAGAGGTTTCTTGATCTTTTTGGTTTTTACCGCTTCAACGATTTTCCATTCTTCTTCACCGCCGACTTCGCCAAGGCAGACGAGCATCTTGATCGCCGGGTTGGCTTCGAAGCGCAGCAGGTGTTCGAGCAGGGTCGAACCGGCATAAGCGTCGCCGCCGATGGCGATACCTTCGTAGAGGCCATCGGTGTTCAGGGCGATGATGTTGTAGGCTTCATTCGACATGCCGCCTGATTTGCTGACGAAACCGACCGAACCCGGGCGATGCAGCTTCGATTCGATGATGCTTTCGATGGTACCACCGGTATTGGCGACCTTGAAAGCGCCGGCAGCAATGCCACCGACAGTGGCCGGACCAATGATGACCTTGCCGCGTTCAACAGCAACGGCGCGCAGATGGCGGGCCTGGCGTTCGGGCATACCTTCGGCGATAACGACGATGGTGCGCAGTTTCGGCTCGTTGAGGCCTTCCATGGTGGTGTCATAAGCACTTCTGAAAGAGGCGAAGTTGATCATGACATCGATGTCGGGGTGCTTCTTCAGAGCGGTTTTCACATCGGGATAAACCGGAATGAAAATTTCTTTTTTGCCCCAGAAAACTTTTTCTGAGCCGAATTTGCCCGGGTCTACGAGGGCAGCGACCGACGGGGTGGTTCTGCGGCAGCAATAGTCGAAGTCGAGCATGCGCTGGACCGCTTTGGTCTGCATGCCGTAAATCAGAGAGGTCGTATTTTTATCGAAAAGCAGATAATCTGGTCTTTTTTTCATGGCATTACTTTCCTTTACCAGTTTTCAGGGCGTCTGAAACGACGCGGGTCATGTGATATTCGGGGCCATGCACTTCGATCGGCACGCCGAGCTTATCAGCGGCTGCCTTGAGATTGGCGAGGCCTTCCTGGTAGTTCGGGCCGCCACGGCGCACGAATATGCGGGCATTGACCTTTTTGAGCTTTTCACCATACTCGTTGAGAGCTTTGATGATGCCGGTAAAGGTCTTGGCCACATCGGTAAAGTTGGCGATACCACCGCCGAGAATCAGGGTCTTGGGGCGCTTTTTAGCATCGGGCTTGCGGGTCATCAGATCGAGAACGACCTTCGCATATTCATAGGTCAGGCTGGTGCTGGGGTTGCCTGAATATTCGCCGTAAAAAGCCAGTTCTTTGGCAAAGCCGAGGTCGCAGACGGTGTCAGCATAGATAACCGAGGCGCCGCCGCCGGCAACCATGTTCCAGATGGTGCCTTCGGGATTCAGCAGCGTCAGCTTCAGCGAGGCGCCAGACAGAGCATCGAGCTCGCGAATCTTCATTTCTTCGGGGCTGAGGTTCTGACCAAAAGCGGCCGGAAATTCGATATCTTCGCCCCAGAGCTTGTTGCAGCAGAATTCGGCAGTGTCGTCGAGCTTGGCGACCATGTCGAGCGGCACGATCTTATTGCCTGCGATTGCGAACGGGTTGATTTCGAGATAGGCAAAGTGCAGAGCGGCAAAATACTTATAAAGGCCGCGAATAAAGCTGGCAACCATCTTCTTGTTCTTGCCGAGAGCTGCCGGCAGAGCCTTTTCGACATTAACGTCTTCGATGCCGCCAAGTATCGGAACCTTGATTGCTACTACCTTGTCCCAGTTTTCTTCGACGTTGATGCCGCCTTCGAGAGAAAAATAAATCGCATCGCCTTCAGCAGTCGATTTGATCGCAACATAATATTCGGCCTCGTGCGGAATGCAGGGCTCGATGAGGAAATGTGTCAGAGTGCCTTCGATACCGTTGACAACCTGCTTCTTGCCCATGCGCTCGTCGATCCATTTTTTGGTTTCGGCGATGTCCTTATTAACCAGAACCAGGCCGTGTTTGCCACGTTTGCCAAACAGCTGGTCCGGTTTCGCAACAAGCTTGTCAGTCTTCAGCCAGGGGTTGTCTTTTTTGAGTTTGTTCCAGTCGGTGTCTTTGTCGACCAGAACGATGTGACCGTCGTAACCGACGCTTTCTTCACAAAAACCGTCAAGGTGCCTTGCAAGCATTCTTTTGCCGTGATACTCACGGATTCCTCGTTGAGCCATCTTTATCTCTCCTGAAAAAAATTAAACAGGCAATGGATACCTAAAGGGTATATCTCTGTACCAAATTTCGTGTCAAGCAAACTTTTCGCAAACAGTTAATTCGAGAACCTTTCCGACCGCAGAGTTAATTCATAGCGACAAATGTGACGCATCTGCAGTACACTGCGACGTTGCTGCGACAGTCCTTTATATGGAAATTGCCGGCCGACTTTCCTGCCATAACCAGCCCTCAGTGCTGCTCATAGCTGGTCACCATCAATTCTGGCACGCCGTTTGCAAATACTTAAAGCGAATTATCATCATTTTTTACGAGGTGTTCTGAATATGGATATCAACAAAATGACGCAAAAATCACAGGAAGCGCTGCAGCTTGCCCAGAACATCGCCGTTCAGCACGGCCACCAGGAAATCTCTTCTGAGCACCTGCTGGCAGCAATGCTTACCAACGAAACCGATCTGGTTCCGCGGCTGCTCAACAACATCAATATCCCGCTGTCGACGCTGCGCGACCGTGCCCAGCTGGCGATCAGTCGACTGCCACGCGTCAGCGGCCCCGGCATGACCCCTGACAAGTTCTACATCAACCGCGAACTATCGCAGATTCTCGTCAAGGCCGAAGAAGAGATGAAAGGCCTCAAAGACGAATATCTCTCGGTCGAGCATCTGGTGCTTGCCATGATCGAGACCGGCTCGTCAACAGCAGTAGGCAAAATCTTCGCTGAACTGAATCTGACCCGTGACCAGTTTCTGCAGGCACTGACAGCGGTGCGCGGCAACCAGCGCATCACTTCGGCCAATCCTGAGCAGACCTACGAAGCTCTGGCAAAATATGGCCGCGACCTTGTTGCCATGGCCAAAAGCGGCAAACTCGACCCGGTCATCGGCCGCGACGCCGAAATCCGCCGTGTCACCCGCATTCTCTCACGCAAAACCAAAAACAACCCGGTGCTCATCGGTGAACCTGGCGTAGGTAAAACCGCCATCGCCGAAGGTCTTGCCCAACGCATTCTGCAGGGCGACGTGCCCGAAAGTCTGCGCGACAAAACCATTTTTGCCCTCGACATGGGCTCACTGATCGCCGGCGCCAAATACCGCGGCGAATTCGAAGAGCGCCTCAAAGCGGTGCTGGCCGAAATCAAAAGCAGCAACGGCCAGATCATCATGTTCATCGACGAACTGCACACCATCGTCGGCGCCGGCAAAGCCGAAGGCTCGATGGATGCCGGTAATATGCTCAAACCGTTGCTGGCGCGCGGTGAACTGCACTGCATCGGCGCCACCACTCTCGATGAATACCGCAAATATATCGAAAAAGACGCGGCGCTTGAACGCCGTTTTCAGCCGGTTCTCGTCGAACAGCCTGATGTTACCGATACCATCTCGATTTTGCGCGGCCTCAAAGAACGTTTTGAGGTTTTCCACGGCGTAAAAATTCAGGACCGCGCTCTGGTTGCGGCCTCAACCCTGTCGCACCGCTACATATCTGACCGTTTTCTGCCTGACAAGGCCATCGATCTGGTTGACGAAGCCTGTGCGATGATCCGCACCGATATCGAATCGATGCCGGCTGAACTCGACGAAGTCACCCGCCGCATCATGCAGCTCGAGATCGAAGAGGCGGCCCTGATCAAAGAAAAAGACGAGCATAGCCGCACCCGTCTCGAAGCCCTGCGCAAAGAACTCGCCGATCTGAAAAACCGTGGCGATGCCATGAAAGCCCAGTGGGAAAGCGAACGCGGCGTAATCAAACGGGTACAGACCCAGCGCGAACTCATCGAAAAACTGAATCAGGAAATCAGTGAAGCCGAGCGCGCCTACGATCTCAACAAGGCCGCCGAGCTCAAACATGGCCGTCTTCCAGAAGCTCTCAGGCAGCTGAAAAATCTTGAAGACGAGCTGAGGCAGAAGCAGAACACCGGCAAGCTGGTGCGCGAAGAAGTTACCGAAGAAGAAATCGCCGACATCGTCAGCCGCTGGACCGGCATTCCGGTCACCCGTCTCATGGAAGGCGAAAAGGAAAAACTGCTGCACCTCGACGAACACCTGCATCAGCGTGTCATCGGCCAGGATGATGCAGTCAACCTGGTTACCGACGCAGTTATCCGCTCGCGTGCCGGTATCAAAGACCCGCACCGGCCGATCGGCTCGTTCATTTTTCTTGGTCCGACCGGCGTCGGTAAGACCGAGCTGGCCAAGGCACTCGCCCAGTCGCTTTTCGATACCGAAGAGAACATGGTGCGCATCGACATGAGCGAATACATGGAAAAGCACTCGGTTTCGCGCCTGATCGGCGCGCCTCCGGGCTATATCGGCCATGACGACGGCGGCCAGCTGACCGAAGCGGTACGGCGCAAACCCTATTCGGTCGTGCTTTTCGACGAAATCGAAAAGGCGCATACCGAAGTTTTCAACGTTCTGCTGCAGATTCTCGACGATGGCCGTCTCACCGATTCCCGCGGCCGCACCGTCGATTTTCGCAATGTCGTGGTCATCATGACCAGCAACCTCGGCGCCCAGACGCTGATCAGCGAGATTGGCGAAAGCGGCGAGATCGACGACAGCACCCGAGACAAGGTAATGGCCGAGGTCAAGCGCTTCTTCAAGCCTGAATTCTTCAACCGTGTCGATGATATCGTGCTGTTTGCCCCGCTCAAACGCGGCGAACTCGACAAAATTATCGACCTGCAGATCGCCTCGATTCAGAAACGTTTGATCGAGCGCCGAATCAGCCTCGAAGTTACCCCTGACGCCCGACAGTGGCTCATAGAACGCGGTTACAGCCCGCTGTATGGCGCAAGACCTCTGAAGCGTCTGCTGCAGAAAGAGGTAGAAACTCTGCTGGCGCGTGCTATAATTACCGGCACGGTTGCCGACGGAACCACAGCGCAGATTGTCGTCAGAAGTGACCGTTTGGCGCTGAGTTGAACTGTCTGCCAATAAATGAATCAGGAGGGCCGCGATCATGAATCTGTTTCTGGCAAACTGGAAAAGAAAGGTCGCTTCAACATTCGTTCTGACCATCATCATGGTCGTTGGCGGTCTGATCATCGATCCGGCCTACCTGAACAATCCGATCGGCGAAGGCTCTCTCGGCGTCGTTGCCGCCGAGGGCTACCCGATGCCGGCGACAACCGAACTGTCTCTGGTTGCCAATGGCGTCGACCCGATTCAGATAGATCTCAAGTCTGAAGACGGCGACTTTGCCGGTGAGGTCGAACTGATTTCGCCCAAAGGCGAGCTGCTGCTCAACCAGAAGTTCGCCCTGCGCAAATACCCCGCTACCCTTCTGCCGAACCCGGCAAAGTGGCAGAGTTTTCTGTCGAGACACCAGGGCCCCGGCACTTACCTGCTGCGCCTGACCCAGGAACAACCCGGCAAGGCAAAGGTTTTTCTCTATCAGGGGCCCTTTGTGCTGCGCATGGTGATTCTGCCACTGATCGCAGCATTCTTCATGCTGGTACTCAGCTTCACCTTCGCGCCCAAAAAGCAGACTGCAACGCCAGAACAAAATCAGGTCTGAATTTAAACAGAAAATCAGCTTAAAAATCATGGGTTCCCAGGCAAACCGGTCGTTTCGCTTTCAGCAATAAGTTAAACAGCCAGGTGAATTCGATTTTTTCCACTATATTCCCGAATCATAAGCCATCCAAGGACAAAGAAAAAACGGCTGGCCTCAAAAAAATTATATATTAGGTAAGCTTTTAAAAAACTTTTTTCGTACATTTTCGTATTTTTAATTCGGTACCCTTCCCGGTCATACCCTCCATGAGTATAATGTTATTGTTAAGCTAATCGTGGAGGCTGTTTTTATGAAAAAACTATTTTCATTGATGCTCGTATTGCTGCTGGTTCTGGCTGGCAACGTTCCGGCATCTGCCGACGCCCGTTCAGATTACGAAAGCTATCTCTCTGCCTATAATGCTTATCGTAATGCTGTCAACGAAGGGAAACCCGCCAGTGAAGTACAGGGTTACCTCAATGCCTACAAGGCCGCCAAAGCGGTTTATGAAGGCAATCTCAACAAGGCAACCAATACCGCGACTGCGGTTGAGACCAGTACCGCCACTGAAGCCGACACCGTTTCAGAAGCAGCTACCTTTGTTGCTACCGGTGAAGGCGAAAGATCGGCATCAGTCGCTCAGCAGCAGCTTCCCACCGGACTGAGAAGAATTCTCGAACAGCTCTGGTCAGAAAAGGGCCGCAAAGACCCCGACCAGGCAATGAAACTGCTTGCCGGTTTCATCGAATCGAGCGCCGGTTCAAAATATGCCGACCTCGCCCGCTATGAACTGGCCAAGGCTTACGAACTTCTCAAAGATGACGTTAAAACAGCCTCAACTCTTCTTGCGCAGATCGGCCGTAACGACCCGAACTCAAAACTGGCCCTGCTGGCCAAAGAACGCATTAACTACCTGGCCGCCGGCCAGAAGCATCTGCAGTGGAAAAACGCCCTGAACTCGACCTACGACGTTTCTCAGGCTGGCTACGAAAAGTATCGCAACACCTCATGGCTGGCCTTCCCGGTCAAAGTAACCAGATGGTTTGGTTATGCCGGCAAAATGGTCGATTTTAACAAAACTCAGAGTGACTTCGAAAAATTCCAGATCTGGTATGAAGAAATGGGTTCCAGATTCGCACCTTCTGTCGACGTAACTTTCGACAAGTTCAAGGTTGCCAACGGAACCAGCAATGAGCTCAGCGAAGTCAGCCTGTTCTACAGCAACTCAAAAGCCTGGTATTCCCGCTGGAAATGCCTCGAAGAAGCCAAAAGTTCGATCGATATTCAGTATTTCATCATGGAAAAGGATATCTTCGGTTACTCTCTGCTCGGCATGCTTCTCAAGAAAGCACAGCAGGGGCTCAAGATCAGACTTCTGCTCGATGCCCGCGGCACCAAGCAGCTGACCCGCAAACTGCTCGGCCAGGATTTCCTGCAGGAACTCAGTGAATTCGAAAATGTCGAAATCAAGGTATTCAACCCGGTTCACACCAATCTGCTCAGCGTTTTCACCGATCCGCGCAAAATGTTCGCTTCGAACCATGACAAGATCGTTGTTGTCGACAAAGAAATCGCGATCATCGGCGGCCGCAACGTTTCCATGGATTACTTCCTTGAACCAGAAGATCACCCCGGCGCCTACCGTGACTGTGACGTTGTTGTAAAAAGTTCAGAAGTTGCAAATCAGCTCGATTATGCCTTTGACGAAGAATTTACCAAGCTTAAATCATTTAAGATCGGTAAAGAACTCTGGGGCAACATCGATATCATGAGCGACCCGCTCAACGCCGCTTATGACACGATGTACAACCACCTGCTGAACGAAAGTTTCGTAGCCCGTAAAGGTGCGAACAAAAAATATCTGACTGCTGCTGCCGATTTCATGAAAGAACTCTCCGGCTACGGCCACCTGCGCGATTTCTCTGGCTTCGATCCTTTTGCCACCGCGTTGCAGGCACCGGTCAAAATCATCGACAAACATTCTCTCGGCGGCCCGCGCAACGACATCACCGACCAGATGATCAAATACATCGACGGCTGCAAACGCGAAGTTCTGCTGCAGAACCCATACGTCGTTCTCACCGAACGCATGTTCAATGCTCTTAAACGCGCCGGCAAGCGTGGTATCCCGATTATCATGCACACCAACAGCCCCGCTTCTACCGACAGTCTTGCCACCCAGGCAATGTTTTACGCAGACTTTGAACGCATCTTCAAAGAAATCCCCGGCATCAAGATTTATGTCTACAAGGGCTCGAACAAACTGCATGCCAAAAACTGGGTATTTGACCGCAAGATCGGCGTAGTCGGTACCTACAACCTCGACTACCTCAGCGAACAGGTCAACTCTGAAGTCGTCGCTGCCGTTAAATCCGCCGAATTTGCAAAAGAACTGCGCGACGGTATTTTCTCTGATATCGCCAAATCAGCTCAGTATCAGGTCAATATCAATGAAAAGGGTGAAGTCGAATCAGTTCTCGGCCCCGACGACCTCCAGGGCAAAAAATTCTGGCTGCTCAAAACCCTCTCAAAATTCACCATCTTCAAAAAACTGATCTGATCAGATCCGCTTCTTCAAGCAAAAAAGGCTGCCCTAACCGGCAGCCTTTTTATTTTGCTCAGAAAAATATTACCGTTTATTTAACGAAGCGTTTTTTGAATTCCTGCGGGGTCAGGCCGGTTATGCGCGAAAAAATCTTTCTGAAGGCGCTGATATCGCTATAGCCGACTTGTGTGGCCACACATTCAAAAGTAGCGTCAGATGCCTCGATAAGCTCACAGGCCTTCTGAATGCGCAGGCGCTGCATGTATTCCGTAGGCTTCAGATCAGTGGCTTTCACGAATCTTCGCAAAAACATGCGCTCGCTCAGACAGCAGAGTTCAGCCAGCTGCGCAACCGAAAGCGCGTCATGATAGTTGTCGGCAATGAACTGCTGCGCCCGCAGAATCGCTTTGTCCGCATGAGCGAAATGCGGAGTGAAACAGCTGTAATACCGCTGCTCGCGAACGCCGGAATCAATGACGAGCCTTTTTGCCAGGCTCTGCATAACCCTGCGGCCGGCAAAAACATTCACGAGTTCAAGGGCCAGGTCGATCCAGGCCATGATTCCACCGGCCGTAATCAGGTCGCCGTCATTGATGACGATTTTGTCAATTTCGAGCCTGACATCGGGAAACCGCCGCGAAAACTCGTCGGCCAGGCCCCAGTGGGTCGTTGCCGAGCGCTGGTCGAGCAGGCCGGTTGCGGCAAGCATGAATGTTCCGGCGCAGACCGAGCAGACAACAGCCTTGCCGTCATGCTGACTGATAATCCAGTCGGTGATTTTCCGGCCGGGCTGAAAGCAGGTTTGGGCCTGAATACCCGGCGGAAGAATTACCACATCGTAAGCTGTTTTCTGACGTTTCGCCTGACTCAGAACCGTCTGCTGCTCGATTTCGTCGATGGCGACAATCCGGGTTGTGAACCTGATCGAAAGCTTTCTTTGCTCGCAAAGGCCGTTCGCCAGAGCAAAAATTTCTTCGAACCCGAACAATGATGACTTCAGCGCGCCCGGATAATCTACCAGCGCGATACTAAAGGTTTTTGCCGCCATTTTGTCAGTTTCAACCCCATTTGTGTCAGTTTTGACTCTATTATAACATCACCCAGCCTGCCATAATTGCACTGTCGCAAATTTGATCCTATTCCAGGAGAACCCGCATGAAACAGGCACTTACCTTACTTGTTGCAACGATGATCGCGAGCACGGCCTTCAGCGCCGCCAGTCCCGCAATAAACGGCAATAGATCAGAATCAGCCGGGGTCAAAATTCAGCTGATCAGAAACGCCACAATGAAGCTGACTTACGGCGGCAAAACCTTTTTAACCGACCCGATGCTGTCACAAAAGGGCGAAATTCGCTCATTTGCCGGAATCGCCAGCAACCCGACCGTTGAACTGCCGCTTGCTTCTGCTGACATTCTCTCCGGTATCGATGCCATTCTTGTGTCACACCTTCACCCAGACCATTACCACCGCGCTTTTGAGCAAGCGGTTTTACTGCCGAAACCGCTATTCTGCCAGCCTGCCGATTCGGCAGCAATCTCAAAAGACGGCTTCAGTCAGGTCCTTCCGGTCGATTCGACCGTTGCATGGGAAAAAATAAAAATCACGCGTGTAGGTGGCAAACATGGCAGCGACAGCATTCTCGAAAAAATGGGTGAAGTTTCCGGGTTTGTTTTTCAGGCCGAAAACCTGCCAACCGTCTACTGGGCCGGCGATACCGTCTGGTGCGATGAAGTTGCCGCGACAATAAAAGAATTCAAACCGCAGATAATCATCACCCACTCAGGCGGGGCCACCATTCCCGGTTTTGCCCCGATTCTGATGAACGCTCAGCAGACAATCGACACCGCTCTCGGCTCACCTGAATCAACTATTGTCGCCATTCATCTGGAAGCCCTCGATCATTGCACGGTCAGCAGAAAAGACCTGCGAACCGCCGCAACAGCAGCAGGTGTCGATCCAGCACGTCTGGTAATTCCGCAAAATGGAGAAACCGTAACTTTCGCGGCTGAAAAATTTTCTACGCAAGAAAACTGATATAAATCCGGCAGGCAGGAAACCGGGCATAAAAAGCCCTGTTTTCTTACTGCCGAAGACTACTCCTGTAAAAATTCAGGCCGGAAAAGATACGCGAGCATCGACTGCTGCAGCGGCGTTTCATGGCTACCCTGGCGGAGTAATATCTGCAATCTGCGCTGCAGATTCAATGGGTGATTTATCTCAGCCAGCAGACCGGCTGAAACTTCTCTGGCAACGGCCAGTTTCGACAGGCAGGCAACGCCCATTCCGGCAATCACAGCCTGCTTGATCGCTTCTGTATGACCGAGCTCGAATTTCAGTTCAGGCCTGACTCCAACCGTCTGCATCGCCCGCTCGAAAATTTCTCTGGTGCCGGAACCCTGCTCCCTGGCCAGCCAGGCTGCCCGGGCCAGATCTTTGACCGTTATCTTCTTTTTGGCAGCCAGTGGGCTGGAAGGAGAAGCAATGATCACCAGTTCGTCGCCGCGCCAATCTCTGGCAACCAGACCGGATTTGTGCGCCGGCCCTTCAATCAACCCAAGATCAAGATGGCCGACCGCCAGTTCTTCCTCGATCTGTCTGGTATTGCCAACCACGAGATCTATTCTGGCCCGGCGATAACGCCGGGAGAAACGACCGATTACAGCCGGCAGAAGGTAGTTGCCGATTGTCGTACTCGCGCCGATTCTCAGGTTCCCGGCCGGATCACCGGGACGACTGGTAACCCGTTCGAGCATTATTTTGGCACGGTCCAGAACTTCGCCAGCTTCCTGCAGCAGCAGTCTGCCACGATCGTTCAATATCAGTTTTTTCCCGATACGATCGAACAGATTTCCCTTCAGCTGCCTTTCAAGATGCGCCAGATTCAAACTGACGGCAGCCTGCGTCATACCAAGCTCTTCGCCGGCATTGGTGACATGACCAAGCTTCGCCACGGCAACAAAAACCTCAAGCTGTCTCAGAGATACATCCATAGGTTGTTCCTGATTCCAATCAATTTTTAATAAATTTTACTAATTAATTTTATAATATTTAACAATTTTTATTTATTTTAATTTGCGTTTACTATTTGATTAACTCACACGAGGTAATCAAAATGAAGCTGGAAACACTGCAAAAACCTCTTTTCTTCGTTCTCGCTGCCGCCTGTCTGATCCCGGGTATCAGCCCGGGCACGGCCCTGGTAACCGGAATTCTTTTCGGTCTCTTGTTAAAAAACCCTTTTGCCGAAACAGGCTCGGTCTGGAGTCGCAACCTGCTGCAGATTGCCGTTATAATGCTAGGTTTCGGCCTGTCACTGGCTGAGGTTATCAGCCAGGCATGGGCTTCTCTCCCGGTAACGGTGGTCGGGATCTCACTCACAATCTTTCTTGGCTATCTTTTTGGCATGTGGCTGAAAATGGAACCCAGGCTTGCAAAGCTGATCGCATTTGGCACCGCCATCTGCGGCGGCAGTGCTATTGCGGCCATGGCACCCGCCATCAAAGCACGTGACGAGGAAACTTCCGTTTCACTCGCCACGGTTTTTTCGCTTAACTCTGTGGCATTGCTTATTTTTCCGGTTATCGGGAAATGGCTGAACATGTCGCAGCATGATTTCGGGGTCTGGGCGGGCCTCGCAATTCACGACACAAGCAGTGTCGTAGGGGCAGCGAGCCATTATGGTGAAACTGCACTGGCGGTTGCAACGACCGTCAAGCTGGCCAGGGCGTTGTGGATAACGCCGTTCGTCATTGTAACCAGCTATTTCAGCGGTTCGAAACAAACCAATGTATTTCCCTGGTTCATTCTCGGATTTATCGCCGCAGCACTTACAAGAACCATCCTGCCCTCGCATGAGAGCTTATGGACAATTCTGGTAGCAATCGGCCGCCAGCTGCTTGTTCTATCGATGTTTTTCATCGGAAGCAAACTATCGCTGGAAACGCTCAAAAAGGTAGGACTGTCACCATTGCTGCTTGGCGTGTTTCTCTGGCTGTCTGCAAGCGTTTTTTCATATCTTGCCATAGGAAAACTCTGAAACGCACCCATTGAAAAACATCAATTCAAGGTCATTTCGCGCATTTTTCAGAAATTCAGCAGAGCTGTCGCGTCTTCGTTCAGATGACGTTTTTCTTATCCGCGTATATCCGCGTTAATCTGCGGCCGGGTTATATACTGCGACTGCGGTTATTCAGATGCTTATCTGCAGCCAGATTCCTTCTATCGGTGTTTATTCTCTGTTCAGAGATCCTTGCCGATATCGTTGCGAAACTTGATGTTGGCCAGCTCGAGCCTGGCAATATCTCCGTAGCACTTGTTTCTGGCCTCTTCGAGGCTTTCTCCGACAGCGGTGACGCTGATGAGACGGCCGCTTCTGAACTTGTAGTCTTCTGAATCTTCGGCTCTTTTGCAGCTGGAGAAAAACACCAGCGAATCGCTGACCTTGTCGAGACCGCGCACCACAGGCTCACCGGTTTCGTTGTCAGGGTAGCCTTTGCGGGCAATTACCACCGAAACGGCTGAGTGTCGGCCAAAAGCTACTTCAGAACCAACAGAAGTCAGACAGCCCATCGAGCAGTCTTTCAACAGAGTGGCGAGGTCACCGCGAAAGCGTGTGAGAATGCTCTGGGTTTCGGGATCGCCAAGACGGGCATTAAATTCGAGAACCTTTGGCCCGCCTGCGGTAAGCATCAGCTGAATTGAAAGAAAGCCGCGATAAAGAAGGTTGTCGGCCTTCATACCATCAACGACCGGCTGAACGATAGTGTCGATTATCAACCGGTCAAGCTCTGGCGTCAGGTCGGGCGACGGGCTTACCGCACCCATACCACCGGTGGTGGGGCCGGTTTCACCGTCATCGGCACGTTTGTAATCGCGGCAGGAACTGAACGAAACCCACTGCTGACCGTCGGTCAGGATGGTATAAGAACATTCGATGCCGGTGATTTTTTCCTGCAGAATCAGCGGCGGGTTATGCAGATTGAGAAACTTTGTTGCCGCGCTCTTCGCCTGTTCGGGGGTGTCACAGACGGCAACACCGGTACCGTGTGAGAAACCGTCGCATTTAACCACAAGCAGATTCGGGCTTTCGTTAAAGGCCTGTTCGGCTTCAGCCGCATTGACCACGATTCGGGTAAGCGGCGACGGAATATGATGCCGGGCCATGAACTTTGCGGCGAAAGCTTTGCTGGTTTCGATTCTGCCGGCATCGGCAGCCGGGCCGATAACCGGGATTCCGGCCAGCGCCAGAGCATCGACAGTGCCTTCTTCGACGAATTTTGACGAGCCGACTACGGCCAGTGCAATTCTATCTTTGCAGAATTTGACCAGCTCGGCGTTATCTTTGAACGGCACCCGTTTACAGATTGGGATACTGGCCATACCGATGTTTCCGGGGCAGGCAATGATTTTATGCACTGACGGAGACTTGGCAAGCGCATGTACGATAGAGTGTTCTCTGGCTCCAGAACCCAAAACAAGAATATCCACGGGCACCTCAACAGATAAAATACTTTGGCGCGAGCATGTTACTATGCCGCCAGCGCCGCGTCAAGACGGCAACTGCCTTAAAACAGCAAAGAACGGCAACACTGGCCGTTCTTTGCCCGAGATAACTTTAAAAGCCTTGCTTATTCAGCCTTAACAGCTTTTTTGAGGCTGTTGTATTCGTCTGAGTAAACTTTCAGCTGTTCAAATACCTTTTTGGCGCCGTCCTGATCGTTGGCTTCAACCATGCGGTTATACTGCAGGTAGGTGTCGTAGTATTTCTTTTCAACTTCGGCAAGCTTTTCTGAAGTGGCGCCGGTTACTGAGAACTGTGCTACGCCTGAGGTTGAATCGCCAGCCACTACCGGACCAGTGCCTCTGCCGGTTCCGCCAAGACCGCCGATGCCACCCGAGAACGCGCCACCAAAGCTACTGGTCGGAGTGCTGCTCTGCTGTGAGGGCGTATTCGAACCTTTGCCGAAAATAGAGACCTTGCCCCCCTTGGCGAATGCGGTTACCCATTTGGCGACCTTGCTGCCGAGGAAACCACCGACGATACCACCGATGATCGGCCCGATTACCGGAATCGGAGCACCGAGAGCCATACCGATGGTTGAACCGATCGATGAACCGACGAGATCAACTTTGTCGATCTGCTGGAAAGCTCTGGCGATTGAGAATTCACCGCTCTTCATGCCGTTAGCAAGATTTGCACCCATCTGCCCTGAGAACGAGGCAAACATGACCGGAATCACAGAGCCAACCAGAGCGCCAACCGGGCCCGGGATAATGCTCTTGACGATCGAAGCGGTGAACTGACCGCCGGCGGCACCGAGGGCTGAACCGACAACGTTACCGGCAAATTCGAGGCTGGCGACTGACTTAACTGCCTGTGAGAAAGAGGGCTTGTTGCCATGAATCATGTCGATAGCCAGGTTGGTACCTACTGCTACGGCAGTGGTTACAGCCAGGTTCGAGAACGAGAAACTGTTTTTCAGAGAAGTCTTGGCGCTCTGGGTACCTTCGGCAACACCCTTGGCCAGTTTGCCCTGGAAAGTATCGGCATACTGCACGTCGGCAGAGGCACTGAGCATCATTTTGCCGTCGTTTTTAATTTCGCCCTTGCTGTTGTCAACGACTTTACCGTTTTCGAAAGACTTGCTCTTATCGATCAGACCAACCTTCTGGCCGACGGCAAAAATCTTGGCGCGGACAGCGGTGATAACCTTGGTCAGACTGGCTTTAACCAGAGCAAGAATGGCTTTAAGCTTTTCAGCTGAACCGGCAAACTTGCCGCTGGCTTCAATCTGAGAAGCCTGCGCGCCGAGCTGTTCGATGCCATAAGCAACCTGCTGATCGTATGAAAGATTGACCGGAGAGGCGCCGGCGGCAATATTGGCCTTGGCAGCTTCACCGGAAGTCTTCAGAGTTGAACCGAGCACGTTTTTCGCACTGCCGATAATGGCCTTGATGCGTTCGGCGATGCTCATGGTTTCCATGCCGGTCGGAGCAATCTTGTTGTAAAGCGGAGTCGAGATTTTTTCGAGACTGCTGAGCGTGCTCTGGGCGGTTCTCAGGTTGCTCTGCAGGTTGTTCAGTTCGGGCAGAACATTGTTGAGAATCGAAATGTCAACCGGCTGGCCGGTAGTGACCGGAATGTTTACCTGTGCAGTCTGGGCATAGGCGCCAAAGGTCGACAGCACAAACATGATGATTGTCAAAAGCGAGATTCGTCGCAGCACTCGTTTACTCATATTCATAATATTCCTCCGCTCTTGTCGAAGAGACTGACTTTCTGGATCGGTACAATTATGTCGTTAATTATAAGAATGATTGAGCATAGTGTCAATGAACGCCGCCGGCCGATAACAATTACTTTGCAGAGCGCCCACCGTGTTGTATCATCTTGCTATATGAAATCCATACGCATATTACTTCTGTTAACTTTTCTGGCTCTCGCTGGCAGCACGGCCATGGCCGAGTCTTACCGCAAATGGGAATTCATCAACCCGGCCGACCTGCAGATAACCGTCTCTGCCGATACACCCGAGATCATCGCCGGCCAGACCGCCACTTTCACGATAACGATCCGCAACCGCACCGACAAAACTGTTAATATTCCCTACAAAACCGGCCAACAATGGGACATGGCAGTCTATCATGACCGCACCCAGATTTATCGCTGGTCACAGGGCCTGACCTGGGCTGACGCACCGCATTCGATACCTCTGAAAAGCGGCGAGACACGTTCACAGCAGCTGAGCTGGGATTCGATCGACCGCAACGGTCTCCCGCTTCCTCTTGGCATTTATAAGGTTCAGGGAATGGTGATGACGCAGCCGCGCTACCTCGTCTCGAATGACTGCGCCATCAGGCTGCTGCCCAATGAGATAAAAAAGACCGAAGTCATCGACGCGAAGCTCAACCAGATTTTCGAAATCGAGCTGCCACGCTACGTCGGAGTTCGCGAACTGAAATGGCAGATCGAATACGTCTATAATGACAACCGCATTGCGGTTCACCGCGTCGAAAAAACCGCCGACAAAACCAAAATCTTTTTTCATCCGAAACGCGTTGGTCACGTAACTTTTCACATGTTTGCCCACAACGATACTCAGGATGTCACCGTTTCGTTCGAACGCCGCACCTTCAGAGTCGAAGTCAAATAACTGCCAGGGCCGGAGGAATTCATGAACAACATTCAGGGAACCAAACAGACCGTCGAAAGCTTGATGCTGCAGAAGGGCCTGATCACCGAAGATCAGCTCGACAAGGCAAGAATAATTCAGGCTCAGACGCTCGAACGTCTCGAAAACATCATCGTCAGACTTGGCTTTCTCTCTGAAAAACAGGTTCTCGATCTCTGGGCCGAATTTCTCGGCATCTCGGTCGTCGACCTGACGAATATCAAGGTCGATGCGAAAATCCTTTCGCTGATCCCTGAATATCAGGCCAAGCAGTACAAGATGATCCCTTACAAGCGCGAGGGCAACAAGCTTACCGTCGTCATGGCCGACCCGTTCGACATCATGGCCACCGACATGATCGCTTTTCTAACCCAATGTAAACTCGAAGTGCTGATTGCTCCTAAAAACCAGATCGAACTGGCAATCCGCCAGCTCTACAGCTGGGAAGGCTTCTCGGTTGGCGGCGAAGAAAGCATCAAGGGCGAAGCCACCGAGCCGACGCTCGATTCTGGGCTCGAAATGGTGCGCAAAACTTCAGAACAGGGCGCGGTCGTCCAGTTTCTCAATGCCATTTTCAAACAGGCCATTCTCAAGCGCGCCTCCGACATTCACGTCGAACCCCGTGAAGACATCCTGCTGGTACGCTTTAGAGTCGACGGCATGCTGCACGACGCGATGACCGGCCCCAAAAGTCTGCTGGCACCGTTGATCAGCCGCATCAAAATTCTTTCTCATCTTGACATCGCCGAGCGCCGCCTGCCCCAGGACGGCCGCCTGAAAGTCAAAATGCAGGACAAGGAAGTCGACTTCCGCGTCAGCACTGTTCCGAGTCTGCTCGGCGAAAAGGCGGTTCTGCGCATTCTGCAGCGCGAATCGAAGTTTGACCTCGACAATATCGGCTTTTTCCCCGACGATCTGGCCAGACTCAAATCGGCGCTTGACGAACCGTATGGTCTGATTCTTGTCACCGGGCCGACCGGCGCCGGTAAAACCACAACCCTGTTCGGCATGCTGAAATATTTCAACAGCACCGAAATCAACATTTTCACGATTGAAAACCCGGTTGAATACCGCATTCCCGGCATCACCCAGGTGCAGATCAACGACAAAATCGGCCTCGATTTTGCGAGTGGTCTGCGCACCGCCCTGCGTCAGGACCCGGATATCATCCTCGTCGGCGAAGTGCGCGATCTTGAAACTGCCGAAATCGCCTTCAGAGCGTCACTGACCGGTCACAAGGTGCTCTCGACTCTGCACACCAACAACGCCCCGGCCAGTATCAACCGACTTATCAACATGGGCGTGCCGGCATATCTGGTGACGGCTGCCGTGCGCGTCGTCATTGCCCAGAAACTTCTGCACCGCATCTGCCCGGCCTGCAAAACTGAATACAAGCCATCACAGAGCATAATTCAGCGCCTGAATCTTGCCCCGGGAAAACTCATCGGCACGAAGTTTCACAAAGGCACCGGTTGCCGCGAATGCAACCAGACCGGCACTTACGGCCGCCTGGGGGTTTACGAAACCATGGTCATCACCTCTTCAATGAAAGACGTGATCATGGAAGGCGGCACCGAAATGGCCATCAAGCGTGTAGCCAGGCTCGAAGGCATGCGCACCCTGCGCGAAAGCGCCCTTGAACTGGCAATACGCGGCGAATCGACGCTTGAAGAAGTTCTCTTCGTAACACCTTCTGATGATGAAGAAAAGCGCATGCCGCTGCCCGGACTGGCCGGCAGTGGCATGGGAGTGCCCAGCTATATTCTGCCGGTACAGATGCAGCCTATGTCTGCAGCCATGCAGCCGGAAGGGCTTTCTCAGATGCCGGCACAGCAGCCACAGGCCCAGCAGCGCCGCCCGCAGATCGACCTGAATGACCCGGTCACCAAAACCATCATTGCCAGTATGCAGAAAGATTATCTGTTTTTCAGCGACGAAAAGCTCGCCGAAAAACTGCATCTGCCGGTGATTCAGATTCGCGAACTGCTGCAGATGAATCATCTTGAACGCACCAGAGACGGTTTTGCCAGACACTTCGGCAATCAGCTTGAAGAACTCAGCGAAGCCGACATTGCCGACATCATCGGCATGATCACTGATAAACAGGGCGAAATACCAGCCTTCATTCTGCAGGAAGAAAAACTCGCACCCGTATGGGCCGGTCTCTCTGTCAGAGCCGCTCTCGAAAAACTCAAAAATAAAATTCAGAAGCCGGAAGAGCTGCCGGAAATGTTCAATGAGCATTTCATCAGCAATGCCGGTCTTGACCAGGTTTATCTCTGGGCTGACCGCAGCCGTTTCAAAATGATTGAACTGGCTCTGCCAGGCAAATTCAAGCCATGGCAGTTCGGCGAAACCGAACAGTGGCTCGAAGGTCGCAATATCGGCGCCTGTGCCCGTGAAGCCCTGGAATGGCTGATGAGTGAAAAGCTTGGCTGCAGCCGCGGCGACCTGCCGCTGATGCTCAACCGGCAGATATGCAAAGAAAACGGCCTCGGAGCCCTTCTCGAAAAGTTCGATGACTCATGTTTCCGCATGGTCAATCAGGTTTTCCCCGATGTATTCAAGCCATGGCAGTTTATTGAAGAAGAACAGCTGCTGTGGTTCCAGGAAGACCGCATGCAGATTGCCGGCCAGGCAACCCGCTGGCTGATCGAAGAACGTCTTGGCATTCCGGTCGAAGATATTCCGAAGCGCATTTCCATTCGCGAATTTCATATGAACGGCCTGTCAAAACTGCTCGACCTGTTCAACCAGAACCTGTCGCAGGTAATTGAAAATGCCTATCCGGGCCGTTTCAAACCCTGGCAGTTCAACGAGCAGGCCGATATCTGGAAATCTTCAGAAGCTCTCGAAACAGCACAGCAGGCAACAATCTGGCTGATCGAAGACCGCCTGCACCAGCCACACGATAAGGCCGCCCAGCATCTGACCCGCAGACACTTTCTCAACAACGGGCTTGGCTTCATGCTTGGGGCTCTGTTCAACCATTCGCATTTCCTGGCCCTCGAAAACACGCTGCCTGAACTGAAAAGCAACGAAGTCTTCCAGAAGGCTCTGTTCACCTATTCCCAGGAAGTGCGCGAAATCAACGCCAAATGGGAAGCGCTCGCCGAAAAAATCGCCGTGAATCACTTTGGCAAAGCCCGCTTCAAGGTCACTCTGCCCAATCTCAAGATTGCCCCGATCGTGCCTGAAAACGAGCGCATCTATATCAATGCCGCCAATCAGATTGAATACGTGCCGCAGATTGTCATTCCGCGTCTCAATGCCTATGCTGATTTCAGCGATTTCTCGAACTGGGTTCCGTATTGTGACCGGCTCACTTACTGGATTCTCGGCGACGACAGAAGCGCCGGCTATGCCGAGCCCACGCACCCGAAAGTTAAGCTGGTCTTCATCGACTCGCTGATCGCCGGACTGCGCTCAAAAGGTCTGCTCGACATGGTCGAAAAGGTTCAGCAGCTGGTTAACGCTCACACCAGACTGCTTGACCACCGCGCACCGGCCGCCATCAATTCATGATCACAGCGGCAATTTCGCAGCCGGGAACAATCAGAGAGCAGAATCAGGATTATCTTCTGATCGATGCGAAACTCTGCCTGGCGATTGTTGCCGATGGCAGTGGCCCGCACGGGTTGCGGGCCGCTGAATCTGCCGCACGCAGCATCTGGAACAGAATAAACGACATTGCGCCAGTTACCGGCAGCAACGAGGTTGAATATCGCCTGAAAGAAGCGGCGGAGCTGGCAAAATCAGGTCTGACTGCCGACAGCAGCCCCGATCTTCACCGGAACTCTCCAGGTTATAAATACGGAGATAGCGACGTAAAACTGGCACAAATAGACCATTCAGCCGACAGCAAAACCTGTTCTGACCATGAATATTTTCGTGAAGCGGTTTCACTCGCGGCGGTATGGATCAACCGCGGAGTTCTGGCGGCTTTTGCCGACGGGCATTGTGCCTTAACCTGCAGCGACAATCAATGGCAACTGCAGAATAATACGAGCCTGGCAATGCCGGTTCAGCCCGGTCAGGCTTTTCTTCTATGCTCTGAGGGTTTTTCGGCGCCCATAGCGGGCAGGTTGACGCATCAGGCCAGCCCGGTTTTACCGGACGGCCAGATCGGCAAAGAAAACCTGCAGACGGCACTCGAAGCTTTCGCCGGCGAGATTGCCAGAGTTTATGACGGCGACGACCGTAGTGCGGTTCTCATCAGCCTTGAAAAAGGTGATTTAACCGCCGGCGAACCGCATGAGCTCGAATTATTCGAACATTTCAACAAAGAATATCGGTTCCCGCTCTGGGCGCCGCTGGCGGCAGCGGCCGGTTCGGCCCTGTCAGCACTCTTTGCCCTTTTCCGCATGCGACGGCATCTGCCAAAACTGCTGGCGATTCTCGGCAAAAAAGACTGATCGGCAGCTCAGGAGCCGAAACTGTCCTGATAATCTTTGATAGCGGCGGTGACAACCCTTTCGGCGTGCTCGCGGCCGTAGGGTTTGTCGATGTGAATATCGACTTCGTGGCCTGGAATAAGCTTATAAGTGCTGAAATAATGGTAGATGCGATCGACGAGAACCGGCGGCAGCTCACTTATATCACTGACGTGGGCCCACATATTGTCGGTTTCAAGAACCGCAATGATTTTGTCATCGGCCTCGCCGCGGTCGACCATTGGCAGACCACCGACCACACGGGCATGCAGTATTACTTCGGCACGGGCGATCGGTCGCTCGCTGATAACGCAGATATCGAGAGGATCTTCGTCGCCTTTCGATGAGCGCGGTGACAGGCCGCAGACCGAAGCACCACAAAAAGTTCGCGGAATAAAGCCATAGAGAGCCGGCGGCTGTGACGAAGTGCGCTGCGGGCGATCGACGCGCATGTAGCCGGTTTCTTTGTCGATTTCGTATTTGACCAGATCGTAGGGTGTTATTTCAATATAGGCCTGCACAAGGGATGGTGGCTGCTTGCCGACTTCAAGACCATGCCAGGGGTGCGGGCGCCAGCGATAAAAGGGTTTCGGAAAGGGCATCGATTTAATCCTGACTTGAATTTTGCTGCAAAGCAGCATATCACAAATTCCTGATTCAGTAAAGCGACTGAATCGGTCGATAGATATAGCAGAATATCTTTTCAGGAGCGGTAAAATGAATACCACCAAAACACAGTTTAACATCGGTCTCGACGGCTCGCACAGCGCTGTCGAAACTTTGAGAGCATCGAACATCTTCGCTTCGAACGTTCGCCGCAATGATGGCGCCAGCCTGCTGCGGGGTCGCTGAAACAGATGGAAATATCGACGAAGCCACCCAGTGGCATGCGCGACTTTCTGCCCGCCGAGCTGGTCAGAAGACGGCATGTCATCAATACCATTCAACAGACATACGAAAAATACGGCTTTGTTCCGGTCGAAACCCCTTCGATCGAAAATCTTAGCACCCTGCTCGGCAAATACGGTGACGAAGGCGATCAACTATTGTTCCGCATTCTGCATCGCCGCGACAAGCTGGCAAGGGCGCTTGAAAAAAACGAAGTAGAAGAAAAAGACCTCGGTGATCTCGGCCTGCGTTATGACCTGACCGTGCCGCTGGCACGGCTGGTAGCGAACAACCCGGATCTGCCGAAGTTTTTCAAGCGCTATCAGATTCAGCCGGTATGGCGGGCTGATCGCCCCGGCAAAGGGCGTTTTCGCGAATTTCTTCAGTGCGACGTCGACATAACCGGCAGCAAATCACTGCTGGCTGAAGCCGAAGTCTGCTCTGCCGTCTGCGAAGTTCTTCTGAAACTTGGTTTCAGCAATTTCGAAATTCACATAAATCACCGTCAGCTGCTGAAAAGTTTGATCAAAGCAGCCGGCATCAGTCTCGACAACGAAGGTAATGCTCTGGTTGCCGTCGACAAACTCGATAAAATAGGGGTCGACGGCGTTGCCAAAGAACTGAGTCAACGCGGCATCAGCGAAGAGCAGACCCGCAACCTGCTGGCGCTGATTCAGAGACCCTGCGGGCTCGACGAAGTCGGCGAACTGGAACGCCTAAAAGACGGACTGGCTACAGATTCTGAAGCTCTGGCAGCAATTCAGCAGCTTGCCGAACTCAGCGCTCTGCTGAAAAGCACTCCGGCCGCAGGCCACTTCAACATCGACGCTTCTCTTGCCCGTGGCCTCGGCTATTACACCGGCCCGATCTTCGAGATACGCTCACCAGATTTCAGCGGCAGTCTTGGCGGTGGCGGGCGCTATGACGGCCTTATCGGCATGTTCAAAGGCAGCGAAATCCCGGCTGTCGGCTTTTCGATCGGCTTTGAACGTCTGGTTCTCGTGCTCGAAGAAAAGGGGCTGTTCGGCCAGCTTGGCTGTGGCCCCGAAGTCATGATCTGCCACTTCGCTGACGTTTCTGACGCGAAGATTCTCGAAGCAGCCAACTGCCTGCGCGAAGCCGGCGTCAAAGTCGAGATCTACCCTGAAACCCCGAAACTCGGCAAGCAGATCGCCTATGCCGAAACTGCCGGCGCGGCTTATGCGGCCATAATCGGCGCAACCGAAGCCGAAAGCTGCACCCTGTCACTGAAAAATCTGGTGACCGGAGAACAGCAGACACTACCCTGGAAAGAAGCCGCCGCGCACATAAAAAAGCCCTGAACTGATTCGACCAGAAACCCGAAAAACATCTGTCAGCAGAGTTTTTCGGGTTTTTTAATTTTTTTTACTGAAAAAGCTAAGGCATCGGGGGCAAACTTCCGATAGGTATTGAAGAAAAGAAATCAGGAGGCAGCAAATGAACGTCGGAAACTACAGTCAGTCGACTATTAATATCTTCAATGCCCGGCAGACCACCAGAAACAACGAATCAAAAATCAACCTCGAAGACGAAGACCGCCGCAATCGCGATACCGCCTTTAAACGCGACGATCTCGTAAGTCAATTCTGGAACATGACCGACTCGATGCCACGCGCCAATCAGGTTGACTTTGCCGCTTCAATCGTTGCCAATCGCATCATGAAGCAGGGCATAACTGATGAAAACAAATCTTTCCTGCAGAATATCAGCAATCGTTTCTCACCCGAAGAAATCGGCAATCTCAAAACCAAGGTTCTCAATCACCCGTCGGTAAAAAATCAGAACAGCGGTGATGTAGAAGCCTTTCTGCAGGATTTTGACAAATTTCTCGCCAGTCAGGAAGGCGGCAACGGCGCCACGACCCGAAAACAGCAGGTCAGCCCGCGTCTGCGCAATCCTGATGAAATTTTCTTTCAGACCACCCTCAAACACGAGGCCACTACAAAACCAACCATCGACTTATATCGGGTGGCAGCCGCCGTCTGATATTTCCTCTCCCTCTAATACGTCTTTGCTCTGTATCGCCGGTTCGACCGGCGATTTTTTTTATTCCCGAACCGCTTATCTCAGCAGTGAAAGAATCCCCTGGGCGTTGCTGTTGGCCTGAGCGACCATGGCCTGAGCCGACTGCTGCATTACCTGATTGCGGGTAAATTCGATCATTTCGCTGGCGATATCGGCATCTCTGATGATCGACTCTGAAGAACTGGCATTGGTGTGCATATTGCGCAGGTTGTTGATGGCATATTCAAGGCGGTTCTGGTAGGCACCGAGTTTGGCGCGTTCTGACGAAACCATGTCGATTGCCTTGTTGAGTCTGCCAAGAGCTCTTTCGGCACCTTCGACGGTGGTCATATCGAGGTTGTCGACACCAAGGGCTTTTGCAGTCATTTCTGAGAACGACACCTTCATCACTTCAGCCTGATTGGCGCCGATATGATACTGGTTATCGTTATCCTGAACGTGCATGCGGAAATTGGTATCGCCGGTTCCGGTTTTGCTGCCTTCAGTGATGCCGAAGTAGCGCATGAAGCTGGCCCCGGCAGAGGCTACTGAACCGATTGCAGTTGAAGTCACAGATTTGATGCTGACGACGCTCGACCAGGCAACCCCTTCAGAAACATTGTTGCGACCGATCCTGGTCGAAGTGAAGACCATGGCGTTATCGATCTGATCGACACGCACGGCGACTCCGGCATTCTGCAGATCGGCGTTGAACAGTGCCTGCATTTCGCTGAAACTGATCATATCGGCAACGGTGGCGACACCGGGTTCTACTGACATGGCATCGGCAAGAACGATGATGGTTGAATTGATGCTGTCACCGATTTCAAGAGCGGCAACATCGTTGTTGTTGAGATCAGGGCGGAAGCGGCTGAAACCCCACACGGTCTTATCAGTGTTTTTACTGCTGTCGACCGAACTGCCATAAACGCCATCTCTGAAACCGAGAACATTTGAAGGATGCGAGAAAGAGATCGTGATGCCATTACCGACAGTTGCTGCCACAGAGGCCGGGCGGGCATATTCGAGTCTGATTTCGCCATCAGAGACAGAGGCGCTGAGGCCGTTGATCGATATCGGACCGCTGGCAGTAGAAATCTGCATGTTGAAGCTGCGGGCAATGCCTTCGAGAGTGCTGTAACCACTGGCAACGATCAGATTCATGGTCTGGCCACCGGCTTCAACGAGAATGCTTTCGGTCGCTGAGAAATAGAGGCCTTCTTCGAGACCGCGTGAACCGGCAATCTGAGCAGCCTGTGAATCAAATTGAATATCGATACCGCTCAGCAGACCTGAAGCGCGGTCGCAGTCGATCTGGGTGGTTCTGACGTTATTTTCGCGATCGGTGAGGGTAACTTCGACAAGGTTATCTTTGGCGGCTCTGACAGTCGAGAAGCCGAGAGAATCGATCAGACCCTGCGGGCCGGCAAAGCTGACGCGGCCCTTTTCCCCGATGAAACCTGAGTTTACTTCGAGATAGCCACCGAGACCGGTTACCAGAGTCTGAGCCGTGGCAATGACGCCGGCAGTCGAGCTGTTGATACCAAGACCTTCTTTATCGTCGACCATAACGGTCTGAATCTGCTGAGCCAGGTTATCGAGAGTGGTGTAGGCATCGATATAGACTTCGGCAGTGCGTGAATTGCCGTGCAGGGTCAGTGTCTGGGGTTCTTCGAGCTGAAAAACGCCGTTGGCATCGTAGAGCTGCGCGATGCTGAGCAGCATGGTGTCGCCCTTTGCCAGCTGATTGCTGTCGCGCAGCGTCATGATTTTGGTACGCTGCAGTTCAGCAGACCCGCCTGCAAGCAGAGCAAGACTGACCTGGTAATCACCGCCTTCGCTGGCAGCACCGACCACCAGACCACGCGCCTGCGCTGAACTGGTACTGATAACGGCACTCTGACTGCCATCGAGCAGTTTTTTTGTATTGAATTCGGTATTGTGGGCAATGCGATTGATATCGTCACGCAGCTGTACGACCTCTTTTTGAATTTCGAGACGATCGTTGCTGGTGAGCGTGTCGTTCGCTGACTGAATCGCCAGTTCACGCATGCGGTGCAGAATGCTGTGAGTTTCGTTAAGAGCGCCTTCAGCGGACTGAATCATCGAGATTCCGTCCTGGGCGTTCATGGTGGCCCGAGCCAGGCCACGTACCTGCCGTCGAAGTTTTTCGCTTATGGTTAGGCCGGCGGCGTCATCGGCCGCACGGTTGATTCGCAAGCCAGAACTCAATCTTTCGACTGATTTTTCAAACCGACCCGATACCCCGACCAGTTCACTGTATGCAGCGGTTGCCGGGATATTATGATTAACTCTAAGTGACATATTGATTCCTCCTTGAATCTGATGTTTCGCGCGTCCCTGCGCGAGCGGCTCACAAGCACTCCAGAAGATTCAGTTGTCAGTTAATTACCCGGTAAACACACCTCCGCAGATTTATGCCGTAACTGTAGTTACAGCAGCTTTTCTTACGGCAGGTACAGCAGTTTTTTTAATGATTCTAAAGCAAAAAAGTCGCCCCGTTTCCGGGGCAACTTTTTTTGAGCTGCGTTCGAGTCTTGCGTCTGCTTATTTGAGCAGCTGCAGAACTCCCTGAGGCACCATGTTAGCCTGAGCCAGCATGGCGGTGCCAGACTGAGAAATGATCTGATTTCTGGTGAACTCGATCATTTCGAGTGCGATATCGGCGTCTCTGATGCGCGATTCAGACGCGGTCAGATTGCTGTGAGTGCTTCTCAGGTTGTTGATGGCAAATTCGAGACGATTCTGGAACGAACCAAGTTTCGAACGTTCGGACGAAACCTTGTCGATTGCCGAGTTGATGCGTGCCAGGCCTTCCTGAGCTTTATCAACCGTTGTCAGGTCGACAGATTCGACACCCAGGGCCTCAGCCGACATGTTACCGATATTGATGCCCATCGTCTGACCTTCATCGCCACCAATCTGGAACTGAGCATTGTTATTGATGACATGCATCCTGAAGTTGGTATCGCCGGCACCCTTGACCGTGCCTTCTGACACACCAAGCTTATTGCCAAGGAACAGCTCATCAGAAGCTGCGCCATTGAGAGCGAAAGTCACCATGCTGGTAAACGCTGCAGCGTTGTCGTTATGCTGCTTACCAACCCGTGTCGAGGTAAAGGCCATCGCTGCGCCAACCTGATCGACACGCAATGCGATGGTATGAGTTTTGAATTCTCCCATTGCCGCAACGTAGAAGTCGACGAACGAAATCATGTCAGCAACCGAAACATCCGTCTGCAGTGTTATAACGACAGTAGCATTGGTTATACCATCACCGATAAGCATGTCAACGCCACCGGCAGCTGTTGCCATATACTGACTGAAGCCCCATTCAACCTCGTTCATGTCTTTTTGGCCATCAACAAAACCACTGTAGGTTCCTTCGATCAGGCCGAGATAGGCCGCGTCTTGAGTCACACCGCTTATGGTCACGGTATTCGCCACTGTGGATGAAGCAGACTGTGGTTTTTCGAAGCTGATACGTAATTCACCTTCGACGACAGCAGCACTCAAGCCTTCTGCGCTGGCTTCGTCAATTTCATTGTTTATATGGCGGGCAAGGGCTTCCATACTCCAGAGACCAACATCGAGTGCAACTGTTACTTCGATGCCATTAGCGCTGATTATAAACTGCGAACCAGCATTGGTTATGCGAACGCCCTGTTCAAGTCCTTGAGTACCGGCAATCTGAGCAGCCTGTGAATCGAACTTGACATCGATGCCGTTAAGCAGAGACGATGCCACATTACCTTCAGTATTAACGGTTCTGACGTTACCGAAGCTGTCACGCAGAGTCACTTTTACACGGTTTTCGACTGCTTCACGGTTAACACTCACCCCAAGAGCATCGAGAACTTTCTGGTCTGAGGAAAGGGTGATCGTGCCCGGGCTACCGATGCTGCCCGAAGTGATCTGCAGATAACCACCCAGACCGGCAACACCGGTCTGAACGGTATTCACCGTCGCGACCTTAGAGTTCTGAATGTCGAGACCGCTTTTGCTGACCATGGCGTTCTGCAGTTCAGCAGCAAGATTATCAAGACTCATCTGGCCGTCGAGATTAACTGTAGCAGTATTACCATTGCCGTTGAGAGTAAGTGCCTGAGGTGTTCCCAGAGCAAAGACGCCATTGGCATCGTAGAATTGAGCGATACTCTGCAACTGTGTACCACCGTCGGCAATCTTGCCATCTTCGCCATGAATGGTGAAGATCTGCGAGCGCTGCATTTCGGCAATACCGGAGCGCAGCAGTTCAAGGTCTACTTCATAATCACCACCCGAGCCCTGCACTGAACCGTTTACCAGGCCGTTTACCGAACCTGAACTGGCGCTTATCAAAGCGGTCTGGCTGCCATCGAGCAGCTTTTTGGTGTTAAACTCGGTATTTCTCGAAATGCGGTTCAAATCATCTTTCAGCTGATTGACTTCCTTCTGAATTTCGAGGCGGTCATTGCTGGTGAGAGTATCGTTCGACGACTGAATCGCAAGTTCGCGCATGCGCTGCAGAATGCTGTGGGATTCACCCAAAGCGCCCTCAGCGGTCTGAATCATCGAAATACCATCCTGAGCGTTAAGAATCGCACGGCTCAAACCTCTGATCTGCCGGCGCATCTTTTCGCTGATTGCCAGGCCGGCGGCATCATCAGCAGCGCTGTTGATTCGCATACCCGAGCTAAGCTTCTGAATCGATTTTTCGAGACGAGAAGCGGTTTGACTGACACTACCATAGGTACTTATAGACAACACATTCTGATTTATACGTAACGACATAGTAGATTCCTCCTTGAATCAACCTTTTGAATTGGCACATCCATGCGCTGAAACCAGACTACGGAAACCTCACCCCTTCCCTTGCAGTTATCAGATTTATTTTCCTTATTTTGGTTCGGACCGGTCTTCTTCTACCGCTGTTGTTCAGCAGCAGAAGAAGACTGGAACGGTTATTTCAAATATCATCAGCCGAGAAGCTGAAGAACACCCTGCGGTACCATGTTGGCCTGAGCCAGCATTGCTGTGCCTGACTGCGAAACAATCTGATTGCGTGTGAACTCGATCATTTCCATCGCGATATCAGCGTCTCTGATACGTGATTCAGCAGATGTCAGGTTACTGTGAGTATTGCGCAGGTTGTTGATCGCGAATTCTAGGCGGTTCTGGAACGAGCCAAGTTTCGATCTTTCGGCAGAAACCGTGTCAATTGCCTTGTTGACATAGGCGAGAGCTTTCTGCGCCCCATCGACGGTTGTCAGGTCGACATTCGACACTCCCAGCGCCTCAGCCGACATGTTACCCATCGAAATTGCCATACTCTGGCCCTGGTCACCACCGATCTGGAACTGCGGAGTATTGTCAACGACGTGCATTCTGAAGTTGGCATCGCCAAAGCCCTTAACTGTGCCCTCTTTTAGACCAAACATGTTCTGCATATAGGTAGTGATCGTAGAAGTCATAACCAATGAGACCATGCTCGTATAGGCAGCAGCGTTGTCATTATGCTGTGTACCCACACGCAACGATGTAAAGGCCATTGCACCACCGTGCTGGTCAATTCTTATCGCAACACTGGCAGTCTCGAGAATGGTATTGGCAGAAGCCTGGAACAGTCTGAAAGATTTCATGTCGGCAGTGGTTTCGTCACCGGCACCAAGAACAACAGAGATGATTGTTATCTGTGCTGATTCAATACCATCCTGAACAGTTATGACTATAGTGTCACCAGCATTGAGAGAGGTGTATTTGGCAGTGTTGACGAACATGCTGTAACCCCATTCAACCTTGCTGGTATCTTTCGAACCATCGACAAAGCCGCTGAACAAGCCATTTACGAAACCAAGAGTCGAATTGCTGGCGCCGGTAAGAGTAATCGAAGTGGCAAGGCTGCTGGCGGCACTGACCGGTTTTTCGTATGAAAGTCTTATTTCACCTTCAACCACTGAAGCACTCAAGCCCTGCAAATCACTGGCACCACCGGCAATTGCAGTTTCAATCTGAGAATTAAGACTTCTTGCCAGGCCATCCATTGTCCAGTAGCCAGAAGCAATGGCCACAATAACATTGTCGGCACCAACCGCAAGAGTAAAGCTTTCGCCACCAACTGCGGTAATCTTAAGGCCGGCTTCAAGCCCAGACGTACCTGCCATCTGGGCTGACTGAGATCCGAACTTGACATCCATGCCGTTCAAGAGGCCGGTAACCGTATCAGACTCTGTCTTAACCGTTTTTACGTTGCCAAAGCCATCCCTGGTAGTCATCGAAATTCGGCTGTTTTCGGCCTCACGACTTATCGACAGGCCAAGAGCATCGATAACCTTCTGGTCGCCAGAGAACGAAATTGAACCATTTTCGCCGATATAGCCCGAAGTTATCTCGATGTAACCACCAAGACCGGCAACCCTTGTCTGAACAGTATTTACCGTGGCAACTCGCGAGTTTTCGATATTCAGGCCACTTTTGCTTACCAGGGCATTCTGAATCTCTGCGGCAAGGTTATCAAGACTCATCTGGCCATCGAGCGTAATTTCTACCGTGCGGCCGTTACCATTCAAACTCAGCTTTTGAGGCGTTCCAAGAACAAAGACACCGTTGGAATCATAGAACTGGGTAATGCTCTGCAGCTGTGTTCCACCATCAGCAAGAGTTCCAGAATCGCCCTTGACAGTCAAAAGCTGTGAAGTCTGCATTTCTGAAATCCCGCCGCGCAACAGGTCTATCTGAACATTGTAGTCCCCGGCAGATCCGTTCAAAGAACCGGTTACCAGACCCTGAACCGACCCTGAACTTGCACTGACCAGCGCCGTCTGGCTGCCATCGAGAAGCTTTTTCGTATTGAACTCGGTATTTCGCGATATACGGTTCAGGTCATCCTTGAGCTGAACGACCTCCTTCTGGATTTCCAGTCGATCATTGCTGGTCAGAGTGTCATTCGAAGCCTGAATCGCGAGTTCACGCATACGCTGCAGAATGCTGTGTGACTCATTGAGCGCACCTTCAGCCGTCTGTATCATGGAAATGCCGTCTTGAGCATTCAGCACTGCCCGACTCAAACCACGGATCTGTCTGCGCATTTTTTCACTGATCGCCAGACCGGCAGCATCATCTGCCGCAGAGTTGATACGCATACCTGAACTCAGCTTGGCAATTGATTTTTCCAGTCTTGAAGCAGTCTGTGAAACAGTGTTGTATGTTGAAATCGAAAGAGCGTTTTGATTGATTCTTAATGACATAATGATTCCTCCATGAACCAATATTTTTCCGGGCACATCCCTGCACCCATTTTCATCCCATCATCCCAATTGCCTGGTGGCCATATGCAACCACCTCAAATACCGCTGTCCTGACGGGCAGCCTCTTTTTCTACCCCCCCCTTCGAAATCAGTTAAGGCTGAATTAATTACCTGCATAGCTCCCGGGTCAGTCGGGAAGTTGCCAGGACAACCGGAGGCCTTCAATTCAGGAAAGCCCTCGCCCACCCATGCAACAGCTTTACTCCACCTGAGCTTTCATGCCAGCCATTACCCCTGCGCATCTGATGAAGCACATTTAAAGCAGCTTCGGGCCAGCGGCCAGCGCATCGGCTTTTTACAAAGAGGCTCACAAAAGTTCAAGACAGAGAACATCGGCGGACAGACCGGGCACAACCGGTCTGTCTCGAACCTGCCCATGGCTGCAACGATGCAGCCAACGGGCCTGACCAGTTTCAAAGACCTGAGTTCAACTTATCAAAGCTTATTTACTTATCCGAGCAGCTGCAGGACCCCCTGTGGAATCATGTTGGCCTGCGCCAGCATTGCAGTGCCGGACTGAGAGACAATCTGGTTCCGGGTGAACTCGATCATTTCCTGAGCGATGTCGGCGTCTCTGATGCGAGACTCGGCAGCGCTGAGGTTGGAGTGAGTACTGCGCAGATTGTTAACTGCGTATTCAAGTCGATTCTGGAAAGCCCCCAGTTTCGACCTTTCTGAAGAAACCATATCTATGGCTTTATTTAGCTTGCCGAGAGCCTTTTGCGCCCCGGCAACGGTAGTCATGTCGAGTTTATCGACACCAAGAGCCTTAGCTGTCATGTCAGCCATGCCGACTTCCATTGACTGCCCCTGGTCAGCGCCAATCTGAAACTGAGGCTGATTGTTAACCACATGCATGCGGAAGTTGGTATCGCCGGTGCCCTTAACCGATGCATTGAAAAGACCAAGCTTGCTGCTCATATGAGCGACATCGGCTGTATCTGCGGCACTGAACTGGAAGGTAACCATACTGGTATAGGCAGGCGCATTATCACGGTGCAGTTTGCCCACAAGAGTCGAGGTGAAAGCCAGGGCACCACCGACCTGATCGACTCTGGCAAAAACCGACTGGGTATCGAATTCGGTCTTGGCACCAACCTGAAAGTCTACGAATGAAATCATGTCGGCAGAGGTCACCGTATTGACAAGGGTGACGCGGACTGTGGCAACATGCACACCATCACCGACGATAAAGCCAACGGTTGCACCACCGGCTGCAGTAGCCTTGAACTGGCTGAAACCCCATTCAAGTGAATTAGTGTCTTTATTACCATCGACGAAACCACTATAGGTTCCCGCCAATAAACCAAGTCTGTCCGCCTGACCAGTAAAGTTGGCGACAGCAACCGTATTAGGTATGGTTGATGCGGCTGAAATAGGCCTTTCGTAGCTGATTCGCAACTGCCCTTCAACGATAGAAGAACTCAGACCATCCACACCGGCTGCCTCGATTTCGGCATTAACTTGTCTGGCAATAGCTTCCATGCCCCAGAGACCGGCATTGAGTTCGACAGTAACTTCAAGGTTGGCGGCGCTGATGACAAAGGTCGAGTCAGTGGTAAAACGCAGACCCTGCTCAAGGCCCTGTGTACCGGCAACCTGGGCGGCCTGTGAATTGAACTGCACGTCAATACCTTCAAGCAGACCATAGGCACGGTCAGTTTCGGTTCTTACGGTTCTGACGTTTCCGAAACTGTCTCTAAGGGTGACTTCAGCCCTGTTATTTTCTGCCTGGCGGGTGACTGTAAAGCCAAGAGCATCGATTACTCCCTGATCACCACACACAGAAACAGTGCCTGGTTCACCGATGCTGCCTGAAACCAGCTCAATATAGCCGCCAAGACCGGCAATCTGGGTCTGAGCAGTATTTACAGTTGCGGTGCGGCTGTTTTTAATATCAAGGCCGCTTTCGCTGTTGATAGCGTTCTGAAAAGAAGCGGCAAGATTGTCGAGAGTCATCTGGGCATCGAGAGTTATTCCGGTGCTTTTGGCATTACCGTTCAGAGTAAGACTTATCGGGGTATCGAGAACAAAAACACCATTCGCATTATAAAATTGTGCGATACTCTGCAGCTGGGTGTTGCCGTCGGCCAGTTGCCCTGAACCGTCATTGAGAGTGAAAATCTGTGATCTCTGCATTTCAGAGATACCAGCATGCAGCAGGGCGAGACTGACAGTGTAGTCGCCGCCGGCCTGAGATGGATTACCGGTTACAATACCATCGACAGAAGCGGAACTGGCGCTAATAAGAGCTGTCTGACTGCCATCGAGCAGTTTTTTAGTGTTGAATTCAGTATTGCGGGCAATTCGATCGAGATCGTCGCGCAGCTGAATTACTTCTTTCTGAATTTCGAGACGGTCATTGCTGGTAAGTGTGTCATTTGAAGACTGAATAGCCAGCTCACGCATGCGGTGCAGAATACTGTGTGACTCATTCATGGCGCCTTCTGCGGTCTGTATCATCGAGATACCATCCTGGGCATTTAAAACAGCCCGGTTCAGACCACGAATCTGACGGCGCATTTTTTCGCTGATGGCAAGACCGGCGGCATCATCAGCAGCTCTGTTGATTCTCATGCCGGAACTCAGTTTCTCGATCGATTTTTCGAGGCGGCCGGCGGTGTTGTTTACGTGACCGTAAGTGGAAAGTGCGACTACGTTCTGATTAATGCGTAATGACATGGTTGATTCCTCCGTGAATCAGTTTGAAAATTTTGCCGCATCCTTGCGACAGGGTGATAAAGTATAAAGAAACGAACTCTGGTCAAGAGGTTTTTAAACTATTTTTTCAAACAGCTAAAACCACGATCAGAAAACAGTTCCGAAGAAATTTGGGTGACGAAACCAACAATACTGGCGAAGAAAAAAGCCAGCGAATTCTTACAGGCATTCAGCCGATCGAATAAAAAACCAACCGGACCGATGCGTCTGCGGTTACGCCTTAAACGCAGAAAGAGACCAAACGGTATCAGCATTTTGATTCCTCCATGAATCATGCTCACACGACTTCCATGTGTGTGATCAACTCGTTACTGACACCTTTTCGGCAACTTTTTGAATTTGTTTAACGTTTTTTGACAAAAAAAAATCCGCCGCCGAAAGCATCGCTTTCGGCGGCAGAAATTTTAAATCGCCCGATTAAACCTTACTGACCGAGCAATGAGAGAACACTCTGCGGAACCATATTGGCCTGAGCCAGCATTGCGGTGCCTGACTGAGAAACAATCTGATTGCGGGTGAATTCAATCATTTCCTGAGCGATATCAGCATCTCTGATGCGGGATTCGGCAGAGGTCAGGTTGCTGGAAGTATTGCGCAAGTTGTTGATCGAGTATTCCAGGCGGTTCTGGAAAGCACCCAGTTTTGAGCGTTCAGTCGAAATGGTGTCAAGAGCTTTGTTCAGTTTGGCAAGAGATTCCTGAGCACCATCGACGCTGGTCATATCGAGTTTGTCGATACCAAGAGCGCGACTGGACATATCGCCCATGGAGATCTGCATACTCTGGCCCTGATCGGCACCAATCTGGAATTGCGGCTTGTTGTCAACGACATGAATTCTGAAGTTGGTATCACCAGTACCCTTGGCGGTGCCATTGGTAAGACCAAAAGTATCGCGGGCATCAGCATCACTGACAGCAAGAGTTACCAGACTTCTGACAGCACCGGTATCCTGATTTTCCTGGCCAACACGGGTTGAAGTAAAGGCAAGCGAGCCATTTACAGCATCGATTCTAGCCTGAACATCATCGGTATTAAGCTGAGCGTTGGCCGATGCGATAAAGGCGTTGATTTCGACAAGGTCGGCAGTCTGAGGTGTATCTGCGGTAGTGTAGGCAGTAATAACGCTTGAGTCACCATCATCATCGGTAAGAGTGAAAGTGACCAGAGTACCGGTCGTAGTATGATAAAGGCTGAAACCGCTGATCTCTTTCGAGGTATCCTTATCACCTTCAACAAATCCGCTTTTCTGCTGGTTGACAATGCCAAGTTCATCAGCAGCCGCAGCACTGATGGTAATAGTGGAATTGTTGGTTGCGGTAGGCGGTTCATAAGCAATACGAATCTGCCCGTCAACTACAGAAGCAGACAAGCCATCGATGCCGACAGTGTCAATCTGATCGTTAAGACTTCTGGCAATACCTTCCATCGACCAGTCACCTGCTGCAATAGTGGCATTCAGAGTGGCACCACCGGCAGAAACTGTAAAAGTCTGGGGTGCAGTCAGTCGCAGACCTTCCACAATCCCGCCATTACCGGCAATCTGGGCGGCCTGAGAGGTAAAGTGCAGATCGATACCGCCAAGCAGGCCACTGGCGCGGTCACTGCTGGTTCTGACATTGCTGACGTTACCCATGCCATCGGTGAGAGTCAGCTGCACCAGGTTGTTTTCAGACTTTCTGGTTTCGGCGAAACCGAGAGCATCGACTACCGACTGCGGACCGGAGATCGAGAAATCACCCTGATCGCCCACAGAACCGGAAGCGAGCTGGATGTAACCACCAATACCGGAGATGCCTGATATAGCTGTTCCGACGACGCCGGCATTTGAATTGCGGATACCAAGACCGGCTTCGCTGGTAAGAGCCTGCTGAATTGCGGCGGCAAGTTCGTTGAGACTCATCTGAGCATCGATGGTAATGAGAGCATCTTCTGAGTTACCGGTAAGAGTCAGCTGCTGCGGTGAGCTGAGAGAAAAACTGCCATTACTGTCGTAGAACTGCGAAATATCCTGAAGTTTGGTGCTGCCGTCAGCGAGTTCACCGGTATTCTTGTCGGTAAAAACCTGACTGCGCTGCATCTGAGAGATACCACCGCTGAGCAGAGCAATGCTGACATTGTAATCGCCACCACCATTGGCGTTGCCAGTAACGATGCCATTAACAGACTTTGACGTTGAACTGATCAGAGCAGACTGGCTGCCGTTGAGCAGCTTTTTGGTGTTGAATTCGGTGTTCTGAGAAATTCTGTCGATTTCAGAGCGGAGCTGATTGACTTCTTTCTGAATTTCGAGGCGGTCATTACCGGTAAGAGTGTCGTTCGAAGCCTGAATAGCAAGTTCACGCATTCTCTGAACGATGCTCTGTGATTCGTTGAGAGCACCTTCGGCAGTCTGAATCATTGAAATACCGTCCTGGGCATTCAATACGGCACGATTCAGGCCTCTGACCTGGCGACGCATCTTTTCACTGATAGCAAGACCGGCGGCGTCGTCGGCGGCTGAGTTGATTCTCATACCAGAGCTCAGCTTCTGAATTGACTTTTCGAGTCTGGAGGTGGTCTGAGTAAGATTTGAATAGGTCTGGATTGAAAGAACGTTCTGATTGATTCGTAGCGACATAAAAATTCCTCCTTGAATTTTTGTCTTTCAGCACTTCCTTGTGCCGAACTCCTTAGATTACAGGTCTTTGCAACACATTCTTTAATTCTAGAACTTCATTGCCCTCCTTTCAGGTCTGCAGTCAACAAGGCCTATTTTCGCCTTTCTATTAGGACTATCGACATTTTGCTGCTCATTATTTCGCCAGATTTAAAGTGATTAAATCTGTTTTTCACAATTTTATTAACGTTTGCTTACGTTATCACATAAAAATATCTCTTTTTCAACTTTTTTAAAAATTAATAAAAAAATTTCCAGATCGGTTATGATCTGGAAATTAGAGGGATAGAGAGAGAGTTTTACAAATCAGATGAACAATCCGGCAGAACTGTTCGACAATTCTTCGATATATTTGGCAACACCGGCAACTTCAACGCCGTCGATAAGCTCGCTCTGATCGATGCCCATCACATCCATGCTCATCGAGCAGGCTACCAGCTTAACACCGTTGGCAACTGCCTGTTTCAGAAGTTCATGTAACGGGGTCACGTGTTTACTGTCCATTACCTTGTGCATCATCATGGTACCCATGCCACCCATATTCATCTTCGAGAGCTTGAGACCATTGATATCTTTTGGCAGCATCATTCCGAACATGGTTTCCATCACACCCTTGCTAAGAGGCTTGTCGGGCTGGCGGCGCAGAATGCTCAAACCCCAGAAAGTGAAGAAAAGGGTTGTTTTATAACCAGCCGCAGCGGCACCGTTGGCAATAATCAGGGCGGCCATAGCCTTATCGAGATCGTTGCTGAAAATCACATTGGTCATCTGCTTATGACAACTGGTCAGTGGCGTGCAGGAAACTTTGCCAACCTTCTTAACCGTGGCTTTGAATTTGCCGCCGGCAATCTTTTCGACACCAACGCACTCATTACCGGTCGAGCGGCACCAGGCTGGCACGTCAGCGGCAAAACCCGCATCAGTTGAAATGATTTCGACCGCCTGCCCCTTTTCGATTGCCTCGACAGCGGAGCGAAGCTGCGAGATCGGACCCGGGCACTGCAGGCCGCAGACATCGAGCTTCTTCACAACAGTGAAAGCCGTTGCGGAAGCTTCGCCAGCAGTTTCCCCTTCACCACCGGCATCATCGGTCATCTGCGCCTTATCATAAGAGGCATTCTGATTGATCATGCAGTAGGTTTTATAGCCGCCGTCAAGATTGCTGGCCTTAAAGCCGCGCTGAGCGAGAATACGATAAGCAAGGTAACCTCGCAGGCCGGCCTGACAGTAGACCATGTATTCTTTTTGCGGGTCAAGCTCGGAAAGTCTTTTACGAAGCTCATGCAGCGGAATATTGAGCGATCCAGGAATCGCCCCGGCGAGAACTTCTTCTCGGGTTCTGACGTCAAGAAGCTTCTGATCAGGCCGCAGCCCGGCAATATCAGCCACATGGAAATGGCGGCCGTGGCCGCGCAGAATATTTGCAGCAACGAAGCCTGCGTAGTTAACCGGATCTTTAGCGGAACCGTAGGGGGGAGCGTAGCAGAGTTCCATTTCTTCAAGATCGTAGACATTCATTCCGGCACGAATAGCGACTGCCAGCACGTCGATACGCTTTTCAACCCCGTCCATGCCGACCGCCTGGGCTCCAAGAACCCTGCCGGTGTCCGGGTCATAGATCATCTTCATACTGATCGACGTTGCACCCGGGTAGTAAGAAGCGTGGTTCGACGGGTGTACATATACCTTGTCGTATCTTATCGCATGCTTTTTCGCCTGTTTTTCACTCAGTCCGGTCATCGCGAAGGTCAGATCGAACACTTTGCAGACGGCTGAGCCCTGAGTATCACGATATTCGCGCTCGAGGCCGAAAATATTGTCGACCGCAATGCGCCCCTGACGGTTTGCCGGGCCGGCAAGAGGTATCAGAGCCGGTTTACCGGTCATCAGGTCGGTCACCTCGACCGCATCACCGACGGCATAAACTGCCTTGTCACTGGTCTGCATGTGCCGGTTAACTTTGATACCGCCGGTTACTCCAAGTTCGATGCCGGCCTCTTTCGCCAGTTTATTTTCTGGTCTGACACCAATGGCCATAATTACCACGTCTGCAGAAACCTTGCTGCCTGAGCTGAGAATAACCCGCAACTGCTGCTCTGCTTTTTCAAAACTGGTAACTGACTGACCGAGTTTCAGATCTACGCCGCTCATACGAATTTCGGTATGCAGCATCGCTGCCATTTCTGGGTCAGCCGGACCCATTACCTGTTCTGCCAGTTCAACCAGAGTGACATTCATACCGGCATGCCGCAGAGATTCAGCCATTTCAAGACCGATATAACCACCACCGACAACCACCGCAGAGCTTTTGCCGGCGATAGCTGATTTGATGCGATCTGTATCTTCGAGATTGCGCAGGGTGTAAATCCCTGGCAGTTCGATACCGTTGATGGGCGGTCTTACTGCCGATGCCCCCGGGCTAAGAATCAGATAATCATAGGATTCTGAATATTCTTCGCCGTTAGCAAGGTTGCGAACCTGAACAGTCTTTTTACTGCGATCGATGCTGAGAACTTCATTACGCACTCTGACGTCAATCGCAAACTTTTCGTTCATTATCTCAGGTGTCGTAACCAGAAGCTTTTCGCGCTCTTCGATTATGTCGCCAATGTGATAAGGCAAGCCACAGTTGGCAAAAGAAATATGTTCGCCACGCTCAAACAGTATGATCTCTGCTTTTTCGTCAAGTCTGCGGGCTCTGGCGGCAGCACTGGCACCACCGGCCACTCCACCAACGATAAGTATTTTCATGGCTAGCTCCTTCAGGCTAAGGCTTTTACAAGTGTATCTTCACTCTGCACGCCCTGAAAAACCTTTTCAGGCATGCCATTTTTAAACACAATCAGGGTCGGAATACTGAAAATGCTGAATTTTGAAGCAATATCAGGGCTTTCTTCGACATTGAGTTTGCCAACCTTCGCCTGGCTGCCGATTTTTCTGGCAACCGCATCGAGAATCGGCAGCTGCATCTGGCACGGACCGCACCATGGAGCCCAGAAGTCGACCAGAACGGTACCGGAACCGGTGAATTCAGAAAAGTTCTGAGAATTAAGCTTTTCAACATTGTTACTCATATAAATAACCTCCAGCTTTGTTAAATCTAGCACAAACAAAGCAACAATTATGCCAACTCCCAGAACCATCATCAATAAAGATTTTCATCAAATAAATAACCAGAACCAGAAATCAATGAAACAAAAGTTGCGCAACACAATTTCAAAACTTTTCGCAACCAAACGTAATTATGGACAAAAAAAAGGCCGCCCGGCGGGCGGCCCATTGCAAACCTATGTATTAAGGGAAGAGAGAGAAGTTGAATTACCTGAGAAGATCGAGAACCGACTGGGCAGATACGTTTGCCTGGCCGACCATTGCGTTGCTGGCCTGCTGCAGAATCTGCGACTGAGTCATTTCGATGACTTCAGCAGCCATATCGACGTCTCTGATGCGTGATTCAGAAGCAGTCATGTTCTGCAGAGCGACACGCAAACTGTTGTTGGTGTAGGTCATGCGGTTTTCGATGGCACCGAGTTTGGCGCGCTCAGACGAAATACGCTGCAGAGCCTTGTCGATCAGACCAATGGCGATTTCGGCCGACTTAACGGTTGTCAGATCGAGATCTTCGATGCCAAGTGCCTTCACATCAGTTCTGATGATATTGGCTTTCGCAGTATGACCCTGATTCGGGCCAATCTGGAACTGAACGGCCGTGTCTTTAACATGCATCGTGTAGGAATAGTTACCGACACCATTCTGATAAGCAACCGGGTCGATGTTGAACATCGATTTCAGAGTATTCAGAGAATCGGGGCTGCCCCATTCAGCGAAGACCACTTTGCCTTCTTTGCCCGGGATGGTCGAGAAGATCTTAAGCGTCTGATTGCCGGTGAAGATTTCGGCGGCAACCTGAACGCCGTTGATAGTGGCCTGTTCGTTGATGAGATTGGCAATCGAGGTGATGGTGCGGAAGGAAGAACCAGCCGACTGTGCCGGGAAAACAATGCTCATACCGTTGCCATCGAGGTCAGCGACATAGAACGACAGATTGTCGACGCCGGCAGATGCAGTCTGTTCGATTACCACATAGCCATACTGGGTCGAAGCCTGGTCGTAAGCGAAGTTCTGCACAGCCTTGTTACCGTCGAAGCCGGTAATTGTAGTCTGTTCATGCATCTTGAGGCCGGTAGCGATACCCTGACCGCCGACACCGGTGTCGTTGATGCTGAAGTTAGACTGAACACCCGTTTCGAGAGATCTGAAGGCAAGAGTGCCATTCTTGTTCTCAGCCACAACCAGCAGACCATTTACACCAATCTGCATATTGATGGCATCGACAAGAGAAGTAAGACCGCCGGCAGTGTAGTTTCCGGTAAGATTGATAACGGTGCCACTGGCAGTGGTTGAGTGACCATCGACGATCGAGAACTGCATCGTGGTGCCAGCCTGCGAGAAATCGTAAGAATCGATGATATCGTAGCCGGTTGCCAGACCGGGGTTACCACCGGTGCCACTGTAGCGGCCGTTGGCAATACCAAGCGGGTTGGTCGAGGCGTTGGTAATTTCAACGTAAGCGGCCGAACCGGTATTCTTGGTAGTGAGCTCGATAGCGTAAGAGTCGTTGAGTCTGGCGGTAACCATGCTTGAAACAGCGGCGAGCTGTTCATTCATGATCGAAACAACCTGCGACATGCTCCAGTTACCGCTGGCGATAGTTATGTTCACTGCCGCGGTGCCGTTGGCACTTACCGAGTCATTAACGTCGAAGGTTACGGCAGTCGGCAGCGAAATACCGAGCTGTGCCGAAGTGGTCTGAGCATAAGCGGCCATCGGGGGTTCGAACATCAGATCGATGCCTTCGATAAGACCCATGGCGCGGTGGCCGGCAATCTGAGTGGTCAAGGTCTTGCGTTCGCCAAACGGCTCGCCAAGATTGGTGACTGCAATTGAGTAAACCGGATCTTCGGCAGGAATTACAGTCTGGAAACCGAGGGCTTTAACCAGACTTTCTTCGCCGGTGAAGTTGATGCGGCCAAGCTCACCGTTGCGGCCGGAGGTTACCTGAATCTGACCATTGCTTTCGCCATAGGTCATGAAAAGAGCTTTCGAACCGTCGAAATGCAGACCGTCACCAAGCTGATCTTCGGTCATCGAAGCCTGAATGCGTTCAGTCAACTGACCAAGGGTCAGGTCTTTACTGACCACGATTTCGCCCTGGCTGTTGTCACCCTGAAGATAAAGAGTCTGAGGCAGGTCGAGAATGAAATGACCATTCTTGTCGACCATATTTGCCAATGACTGCAGGGTGGTAGAGGATGAAGCAACGCTGCCGTCAGTTTTGACGAAAATGGCAGAGCGCTGCTGTTCGGCTGTACCAGAATAGGTTTTGTAACCGATGCCGGGAATATACTCGGACTTCGGCCATACAACTACAGAAAAGTCTGAAAATGTAAGGACTTCACCGGTAACTACACCGTCAAGATTTTTCGGGTCGCTGGTTGAAATGACGGCTGTTCCAGAACCGTCAAGCAGCTTGCGGGTGTTGAATTCAGTTCCGTAGGAAATGCGGTTGATGTCTTCTTTGAGCTGCGCGATTTCCTTCTGAATTTCGAGACGGTCGGTGCTGGTGAGAGTGTCGTTCCCTGACTGAAGGGCCAGCTCACGCATGCGCTGCAGCATGCTGTGGGTTTCGTTCAATGCGCCTTCAGCTGTCTGAATAAGACTGATACCATCCTGGACATTCATAATGGCCCGGTTGATACCACGCACCTGAGTGCGAAGCTTCTCAGAGATAGTCAAGCCGGCTGCGTCATCTGACGCGCGGTTGATTCTCAAGCCTGATGACAGGCGCTCGATTGAACTCGATAACCTGGTGTCATTCTTTACCAGGTTACTGTGAGCATTCAGAGCAGTAACATTTGTGTTAATACGCAGGGCCATAGGTTTGCCTCCATGACTTTAGGGGGTTCAATCCGTTTTAGCTTCGAAGCTTCTTTTTTCCCCATCTACACATATCATCGGAATCTGGAGTTATGGAACATTAACTCAGATTAAGACGATTTTAGCCAATTTAATTCCTTATTCTCCACTTTTCTCGTGTTTTCTTACTTTTTTGCTTTATTTTCTTTTTTTCCGAATTTATTCAGAATATCAACCGGAAGGCTCTTGAGCGGGTCAAGAGACGTGATTTTAGCGGCTTCGCGGTTTTCTTTCTGAATTTCTTCGTAAACTTCCCAGCGATGAACTTTCACCGATCTGGGGGCATTGATACCGATTTTCACCTGATCTTTGCCAATATCCACGAGAACAATCTCAACATCATCACCAATGATGATCTTTTCGTTAATCTTGCGGGTAAGTACCAGCATCAGCTCTCGCCCTCCTTTTTATCGGGGGTGAGAGAATCATTGACCTCTTTCAGCTTGGCAGCACGCTTTTCCATTTCATCGAGGATCCGCACCTTGACAGAATGGCGACTGTTGCTCGAAATGATCTGTCTGCCTTTGCGATTCGCAGCATTGATCACCAGCGGCCCCTGCAGATTTGCAGTCATATCGCTGGGATTGGCCGGGATCGACACAATTACATACAGAACCACGTCTTCGGCCCTGGTCAGGCCAACAAATTCCTGATCAGAGTCAGTGATTTCCACGTCATATTCGAACATGAAACTCAATGGCTCGATGATGACGAATGCAAGATTGCCGTCATCTACGCATTGAAGCCAGCGAAAAGGACTGCCGTCCTCGGTGTTGAGAATCACATACTGATGGTAGTCCCCAAATCCGAGCAGGCCTTCCTCAAAGGTGATGATCTCATCTTTGCAAATGTCAATTTTTCCAAATCTCGAAGTGGAAATCTTCATACCTTGCGTCGTTCCTTCACTTATCTGAGAAAATCCATCAAAGTTGTCTGCAACACCTTTGCTCCAGTTTGAAGAGCGGCCTGGTAGGCAGTCTCAAGTTCCGTCATCCTGATAATAGCTTCTGCCATATCTATATTCTCGACAGATGAGAGCATTTTCTTTAGGTTTAAATTAATATTTTGTTGTTTTTCTCTCGCAGCATCGACACGATTTGTCTTGCTGCCGACTTCGGCGTGCAGATCCAGAACTCTTTTGAGGTCTTCGTCGATCTTCGCAATGCTGACTTCGGAAATGGCTTTGGAGTCATTGCGCAGCAGGTTATCGCGCAGGTCGATCAGCGTCGTGAAAATCGAAGGTGTGTTCCCCAGACCAAGGCCGGAGGCGGTGCCACTGCTCTGACCGCTGACATCACGCACCTTGATATAAGCTTCACCCTTGGTATTGGTAAGATTGAGGCGCTTGCCGTCTTCAGAGATCCAGGCCTGCAGGTTAAAGTTCGAATCTGTATTTGAAAGCTTATCAATAACGTCGCCGACGGTTCTGGCACCGGTGAGATCGATCTCACCAGAGAAACCGCCGCTCTGCACATAGACCTTGCCCATCGGAATGGCACCATTGCCCAGCGAAGTGACAGCGGTATTCATCGTCAATGCCGGGTCAAGGTCTTTGCCGGTAAGGACATGATCGACAGTGCGGCCTGAAATGCCAAGATCGAAAGCCGAAGTACTGTCGACATCAATAATTTCGAGCTTGCCACTGGCACCGTGGTTCTTGTCGACAATCTCGATGCCGTTGCCGTCCTTGTTCAGACGGGCTTCAACGTATATACCGTTGGCGGGATCATTGATCTTGTCGAGCACATCCTTGATCGTCTGTGAGCCACGCAGGTCGATGGCAGCGAAGCGACCGGCCTTGTCGGTAATACGGATATAACCGAGATTAACACCAGGGTTTGAAGCTCTGGTTGAGTTGAGCGACTGCAACTCGGTTTCATTGGTCACTCTTGGGTTGAGGTCGACCGAACCAACCATGGTCGGCAAAGCGGCAACCTTGATCGGCGCCCCGGTAATGATGCCGGGCACGTGGTTACTGGTTCCTTCGACAAAGCCAAGGTCACGGCCGGTATTGGTGACTTCTTCGATGGTAATGCCGTAATTGCCGCCCACAGCCATCGGATCGGAAACGACAAAACGCTGCTCGGCGCTTTCCCAGACTGCATTGAACTTGCCGGTGTTATTTATGCCATCGAGAATATCCTGAATGGTATTGGCCCCGGTCAGATCAACCTGAACCGGCTGTTTATCAGCACCACGCAGAACCATAAACCCTTTTTCGGGCGGCGGCACGATATCAGAAAGCAGACTGGCTTCAGTAAGCGACGGGCCAGTCGAAACCAGCGAATCACCAACTATGGTGTTGCCCTTTGAAGTTTTGAGCAGGCCAAGGTTTTTTGTTACCGTGGTGACGTCACGAATCGCGACCGGGCCACCGCCGAAATATTCTTCAACTCTGAAGTCTTCAGTACCAACCGTATTGTCGGTAATCAGAATTCTTTTGCTGGTTGAATCGAAGGTTGCGGTCTGACGCCCGCCGGTAGCGGCGTTGATAGCATTGACCACATCGAGAGGCGTCGAAACGGCGGTCAGATCGACGGGCGGCACGGTTGCAACACCGTCATGACCGGTAATGGTCAGATAACCTCTTTCGACCCCCTTGCCGCCATTGGCGAACGACAACGGCGAAGCCTGCGAGTCGATTTCGGGGTCGTAGGTCGAAAAAATCTGATTACCGGCGCCGACGTTATTCAACAGACCAATGTCTGATGCGACATGCGGCGGCAGGTCTTTTACGTAAAGCTGTGTGCGGGTCGAGGTGATTGAAAATTCGCCCTGACCACCGGTTAAATCGGTAATTTCGAGTCGCTTGTGAATCATGTCAAACTTGGCAGAAAGAGCAGCCCCGCCTTCTACCGAATTGATACGGGCAATGACATCAGCAACGGTGCTGGCACCCGAGACATCGACACGGTGGTTGCGACCATCGCGGGTATTGATGTTGAGATAACCATCTGACAGCCCCAGACCATCGTTGAGGTCTGAAAGATTGGTAAATTCTGAGAGCATCTTCGGGTCTGAAAGGCCAACCAGCAGATTGGTATAGCCGGCATTGCGATAGATGCCAAGAGAAACTGCAGTGTCGGAAGGAACTTCTTCAAGACCGGCTTCAAATGAGCCGGTGGCATTGATCATACCGATTACGTCATCGAGCCGGTGGGCATCGCCGAGATCGATCTTGTGATCGACACCGGCATGGTCGGTGATGATGATAATTCCTTCCTGAACGCCGTTACCGGAGTTGAGAGAAGACAGCGGCAGGCTTTTTTCGAGCGGCGGCAGAGTATAGGTGAATGTTGGAGTCGGCGATACCGGCTCACCACCATAAAACAGTTCAAGACCGTTGACGCTTTTTTCAATGACAGTGCCACGCTCGATTTCGGCGGTAATGCGCTTGCCGTCACCGTCAAAAATAATGTCGAGCGGACTGTTCTTGTTGACATCGCCACGGTTTTCAGCAAGTGAATAGGTCACCACACCTTTGTTATAACCTGGTGTCTGACCGGTAATGGAAGAAAATGGACGACTGTTAACATCATGACCGGCAAAGATATATTCCCCGGCAATCTGAGTGTTACCAATATCAACGATATGCAGAAGCATTTCATCGATTTCTTTGGCGATCGCATCGCGGTCCTGCTGCACAAGCGTGTCGTTGGCACCCTCGACAGCAAGTTCCCGAACCCGCTGTATCGCAGATTCCAGGGTTGTCAGAGCGCCGTCAGTATTGTTATACCAGTCTTTGGCATTGTCGATGTTACGGATAAACTGTGTATTTTCATTGATCTCGACCTTGTTCTGCATGCCAAGGGCGTTGTCAACCGGGCTTTCTGAAGCACGAATATACTTCTTGCCAGAGCTCACCTTGATCTGCATTTCGCTCAGATCGGTGTTGTTGCGATTAACCTGGTTAATAAACGAGTTTACTATCCATTGATTCGTTATCCGCATTTTGCCTGTCTCCTTGTTTGCGCCCGTTTATTTTTATCGGGTCTTTACTGCCTTATTAATTTTTAATCCGTGTTTATCCGTGTTCATCCGTGGCCCATCTGAGCTCATCTGTGGCTCAGATCATGCCATTGATTATCTTGTCGAGCATTTCATCAACCGTGGTTATCACCTTGGCAGCAGCATTGTAGGCGTGCTGAAAGCGAATGAGATTTGCCAGTTCTTCATCGAGTGAAACGCCAGAAAGCTCTGACCTTTTCGCATCGAGCTGCGTCAACAGACTGCTGCTGTAGCTCTTTTCGGTTTCAAATTTTTTGCTTTTCGAGGCAACTTCGGTAACGACCTCATTGTAGAAATCATTAAATGAAGACTGCCCGTCATTGAAGAAATTGGTTTGTTTCAACTGTGCAATGGCAATGGCGTTGGCACCGTCGCCCACCCCGTTGAAGGTTCTCAGTCTGTCGGTGGCATTTTCGATGGTGCCGCCGGCGGCGGCAATGCTGTTCAGATTGGCTTTGATATGGTCTTCGAGAGCAAGATTCTGAATTGCATTTTTATAGGGGTTATCAACGTCGATATATTCGAGCGGCTTGAAGAAATTACGGCCAGTGCCACCGTCAAGACCGTAACCGTTGCGATGAATCTGGTTGGTTTCGACTGCAATCGTGTATGCCAGCTTGTTAAGATCATCGATGGCAGTCTGCAGAGCGCCGTCTCTGACCTCGAGAAGCCCTTTGAGTTTACCGCTGGTAACTACCGGTCTGAGGTCAAGGTTGGCCACGCCAGTATCGCGAATCAGCAGAGTAACCCCCTCAAGAGCATCGGCCACGTCATTTTTCGAAGAAACAAATTCCTGGTCGCCGAAACTGAAGCGGGCATCGCGTGCCTCTTTATCGGTCTGCAGGTTCAGAACGGTAAAGAGATTACTGGTACCATCTGAAGTTTTAATTGAGTAATCAGTACCGGTCTGGCTGGAATTAAGGACCAGCTGACCAGATTCGTTGATCGAAGCATGAAGGTTAAGATTGGCAGAGTCGAGCATCTGCGACAGATCACGCATTGTCGTATTTTCTGCGTCAAGAAAGAATTCGCGGCCGTTGACATTGAAACTGCCGCTGGTAATGCCAAAGTCAGACAAAGGCCCGGTCAAAGGATGGAAGGTCAGGAAAGAATATTGTGAATGGGCCTGGGCAACTGACGAAACCGTAAGGGTGATATTGCGCTGGTCGACCGTATGGGTAATGACCGCTGAGGCAACCTCAGCGTTGTCAGAGAATTCCGGATAGCCAGTACTGCCTGAGACGGTGCTTAACGATTCACCATCTTTAACACTGATGTTGAGTTTCCTGAAAACATTGTGCTGCACCAGAGTGTGAGCCCCGCAATTGACGGTCAGCTCACCCTTCTGGTTGTAGAAAGCATTAACGTTAACCAATCCGGCGAGGTCTTCAAGAGCCTTCTGGCGCTGATCACGCAGATCATTGGCCACATTGCCTGAAGTTTCCGAACGCCCGATCTGCTCATTCAGATTGGCTATGGTTGCGGCAATGCTGTTGATTTCCTCGACCGTATCCTGAATCTGATTTTCGATACTGCCTTGCGAACACCAGGTAGGAGAGCCCTGCAGTCGGCGCAGCTGGTTATCAATATCGGAGAAAATACCAACCAGCGATTCAGTCTGTTCAACCAGATTTCGGCGCAGAGAGCTGTTTGAAGCATCGTTGGCGAGGTCCTGCCAGGCAGCCCAGTATTTATCGAGCTCATCACGTATGGTCGCGGTACCGGGCTCGTTGATAATCGCCTCGATCTGCTTCATAAGATCGTCAGCAGAGGTTTTCCATTCAAGGGTAGAAGTTTCTTTGGTTATTTTGGCGTCGATGAATTCATCACGGAACTGCTGAGTCTGGGTTACGAGAGAGCCGCTGCCAACCTGGGCGGTCGCAACCGGGGTGTGCAGACTGGTGATCATATAGGGCTTGCTTGCGGCAATTACCGCACTCTGCCGTGAGTAACCTTCGGTATTGGCGTTGGCGATGTTGTGCGATGTCGTTTCCATCGCTTTTCGCTGCGTAAAGATACCGCTTTTGCCAATCTGCAGGCCAAAAAATGTTCCAGCCATCGCCGGCCTCCTTATTACATGGCACTTTTTTTATTGCCATCGGGGAAATATATTTTTCCCTATAATCTCTATCGGCGATCTGGAGGGTTTACATTAGTACAAATAAAAATCTTCTCACAAGCCGAGGCATTTCTGCTTCGCGCCTGCGAGAAGATTTCTGTTTTAAAGGGTTCTCAGGCCTTGCGGTCGATCAGTGCCGGCCCAACCCTCTGCCCCGGCTTTTTGCCTGACGGGCCATAAGTTACATCGGCAGGAGCTTTGGTGATGAGCTTAACCGAGTATTGTGTCAATTCGAGAGCCTGTTCGATCAGGCGCTGGTTTTCTTCGTTGACTGTCTTTATTTCGTGAACGACATCACGCAGTTGACTGCCAACCATCCAGACATCTGATTTGCCATCTGCCTCAGAAATCTTTTCGACAGCGGTGTCGAGATTCGCATCGGCAGTGCCGGCAATTGCCGCAACACATTCACGGCGACGGGGCTCGAGTTCAATCAGTCTTTGAACCAGTATTTCTTCCTGGTTCACGATGGTTTGAAGGTCAGTCGAGAACTTTTCCAGCAGCAGCTTGCGTTTGTCGCCGGCATGCTGTAGAAGTTTGCGATAAATACTCAGCTCTTCGCCAAGTATTTCTTTAAGTTCTTCAACTTTGGGATTCAACCAGGGTGTCAGCCTTCCCAGGAGCTGGTGATTACTCCTGAAGCATAGAGAGCATTGGCGACTTTTTCAGCCGAAACATTGTACTGCCCGGCATCGAAAAGTCTCTTGATGCGGTCAACCTTTTCGGATCTGACATCAGGCTCGCTGGCAACAACTTCAGCTGCGAACTTGACGGTTTCGACCGGATCAGCCTCGGCGACCGGAGCCCCTGAAAGCACGGGGTTATTCGGATTCACGCCACTCGGCGGATGGAAGGTTCTGGTCGCGCTGTCGGCTTTGCCGGTTGAATTCTGCATCAGCTTGTTGAATTCACCGTCCGGCTTCGCGGTCTGAGCCTTCTTTACCTGGTCCTGATAGATTCTAGTTACATTTACATTGGAAACCTTCATGGTTCCTCCTGACTCCCTGAACGTCTTCCCCCTGTTGTGTCTCTCGTTAGCGGAGGACGCCTCCAAGGTTGAATATCGGACGAACAGGCAGGTTCATTTAGCTAAATTACAGTATATTTTAACCTGAGCCCGCCACAAAGTCAAACCCACACCGGCAGCTTTTGAGAACCCGGACAACTTATTTTCATATTGATCTTTGCAGGGAACTGCTAAAAACCGGCAATAGACAAACATCATCTGATCAGGCTTTTACTGGCAGCTTCGCTGTCGTATGCCTGAAAGAATGTGATACGGCAAGAGCAGAAACCTTCGAGGGGCCGAGCGGCTGCAAAGCTTCGAAGCACTTCTGCAGGGTATTTCCCGTTGTGACGACATCATCGACAAGAATCAGATGCCGGCCCGCAAACATCTCTTTTATCAGGCCGCGACCGATAGAAAAGGCCCCTTCGAGGTTATTCTGCCGGTCATTTTCGTCACAGTCAGCCTGTGGCCGGGTTGCCCTGATACGTTCGAGAACCGGGCTGAATCTGCAACCGGCCACCACCGCGAACTTTTCAGCCAGCAGCTCGGCCTGATTGAAGCCGCGTTTGAGCAGGCGGTCTGAATGCATCGGCACCGGAACCAGAATATCATCACTTCTGATCAGACTTTTCAGCTTGCCCCGTTTCTGACACTGCTCCGCCAGAATCACAAGAAGTTTCAGCGACGGTCGGTATTTAACGATGCGAATGACGTCGCTCATAAAGCTGTCATAGGCGCTCAGAGTATAAACAGGAAAACCGCAGACAACATCTTCGATGCGCCGAGGTGAATCTATCAGCCCCTGAAGCTTGATCAGACAGCTGTCGCAGAGCACCATTCCGAGATCGGTCGCCGTGCTGCAGGCATGACATCTGAAAGGCAGAAAAATCGCGACAAAGCGTTTCAGAAAATTCTTCAACAAAGACAACCCTCTCAATTCAGATGAAGCCCGGCAATTCTTCCCGTCTGACTACGGAGTCTGTAAGTGCAGCCCCGTTCTATGCTTGAATAAATTAAGAAAACTCATCTGCAGATATTATACCATTGCAGAACGATCAGATTCTGAAAAGGCAAAAATGCAGAAATAATCAGCACCAGAGCCTAAAACAGCAGAGGCGACTGCCCTTCGACAGTCGCCTCTGGTAAATTAACGCGCTTATTCTTCACTGCCGCCGGCACCGCCGCGGCGAGTGCGCTTGTAAACGCCGCGTTTGGCTTTTTTGACGAATTCGTGAAACATGGCCACATGAGGGTCATCAGCCTTAACGAGCTCTGACCATTTTTCCATAACCTGTGAAACGTTCATTTCTGAACGGAAGAAAACTTTGTAAAGCTCACGAATATTGGCAATCGACTCGCGTGAAACGTTGTTGCGCTTCAGACCGACTGAGTTCAAGCCAACTACCCGGGCCGGGTTACCGTCGATCTTGATAAAAGGCGGCACATCTTTGACGATTTTGCTCATGCCACCGATCATAACCATGCAGCCGACTTTACAGAACTGATGAATGCCGGTGAAACCACCGAGCACCGCACGGTCACCGACTTCAACATGACCGGCAAGAGTAGCGCAGTTAGACATGATGATGTTGTTGCCGACCTTGCAGTTGTGGGCTATGTGCACATAGGCCATCAGCAGGTTGTTGTCGCCGACAATCGTTGAATTGCCTTCGCCTTCGGCAAGATGAATCGTGACGAATTCACGGAAATGGTTGCCATTACCGATCTTGACAAAGGACTTTTCGCCTTTGAATTTGAGATCCTGTGGTGGCGTGCCGATTACCACAGACGGATGCAGAACATTATCGCGCCCGATGGTTGTATGGCCATAGATATGGCAACTGGCACCGATGTTGGTATTTTCACCGATTTCCACATCCGGCCCGATTACGGCAAAGGGGCCCACTTTGACTGAAGGGTGTAACTTCGCCCCTGGGGCGATTATCGCGGTTGGATGAACAGACATGTGTCTACTCCTTGCTCTTTTCGCTTAAACGAGCTGAAACATAAGTTCGCCGCCGGTAACCAGTTCGCCATCGACTCTGGCTTCCGCTTCGACCTTACCGGTATTGCCCCGCACCTTGAGAACCTTGGCATGAAATTCAATACGGTCTCCAGGAACAACCGGCCGGCGGAACCTGACATTATCTATACCACAAAAGAAAGGTGTTTTGCCTTTGTGTTCGGGCTGAGAGAGAAAAAGCACACCAGCGACCTGAGCCATGGCTTCAACCATAAGCACACCGGGCATAACCGGCTTGCCGGGAAAATGGCCGTTAAAAAATTCTTCATTGGCAGTGACATTCTTGATACCAATGATCGATTCACCGGGAACGATGGAAAGAATTCTGTCGACCAGCAGGAACGGGTAGCGATGCGGCAGAATACTTTTGATTTCTTCAATGTACATCATATCTGAATCCTTTCTCGTGAGAGACTGACTAAATTTTTCATTCAACAGCCTGGCGAACTTGACGTTAAAGTTGTGGCCTGTCCGTTCGGCGATTATATGCCCTTTGACCCGGCGGCCAATAAGCGAAAAATCACCGACCAGATCGAGAACCTTGTGCAGAATCAGTTCGTGTTCTTCGCGCAGGCCTTCAGGGTTAACCACGCCGCCGGCATTATTTATGACAACCGCATTTTCGAGACTGCCACCACGGGCAAGATTATTGTTTCTAAGCATTTCGAACTCATGCTCAAAGCCAAAGGTGCGCGCCCGGCCAATTCTGGCAACAAACGACTCTTCATCGACGACAATGTGAATATGCTGCGGCGGAATGATATTGTCGCGGTAGGCAAGATGATAGGTAACTTCAAAACGGTCGGAAGGCAGATAAATCATACTCTTTTCGCCTTCGACAAGGGAAAAAATTTCGTTGACCCGGCAGTCGATCCGGTCGATGTTCTGGGGAACCAGGCCCGCCTGCTGTATCAGTTCAACGAACTTCAGTGAGCTGCCGTCGCCGGCCGGCGGTTCTTCGTTCGAAATTCTGATGATCAGATTATCGATACCGCTGCCGCGCAGAGCCGCGAGCACATGTTCGACCGTATTGACCGAAGCGCCATTTTCACTGATTATGGTACCGCGGTTGGTCGAAACCACATTTGCCAGAGCGGCTTTGATGATCGGCTCACCGGCAAGATCGGTTCTGACAAAAACGACACCGGTGCCGGCCGCAGCTGGCAAAAATTCCATCTGCACCGGCTTGCCTGTATGCAGTCCGATGCCTTCGATACGAACGGGCGTAGCTATGGTATGCTGCTGTCTGTCTACGTTCATATTCCCTTAAAATGAGCGGAAATAAATAATATTATACATCTCTTCGCGGCGGTCACGCTGAGCAATTTCGAGACTCACGCCCGGGTATGGGCTGAGTTTGACACCAAAGGTATCGACATCGTCACTGCGTTCTGCGCCAACGGTGATCAGCGGAAAAATCATCTTTTCAAAGCCATAGAAGTATTTGCGTTCAGTGGTAACCGGGTGTTTGTAAAAGCCGCCATGAATATTTACGCCGAAAGCTTCGATGGTCTTTGAAGTCGCGAAATAAAAAATTTTCGAACCGAGCTGGGTATTGATGTCTGAAGCGCCCCAGACAACCGCAGGCAGAGTTTCTCCCTCTTCCAGCAGTTTGATTTTTACGCTCAGGGGGTTTTTACCCTTTTCGACACCATTCAGATGGCGAAGAAACGACACTTCGAAAAATTTGTTCATGAATTCCTGTGAAACCATCATCGCCGAGTGCCCGGCATCATTGATATAGGAAGCAGCAGACCGGGTATAGCCGGTCGGCATAGTGAAAATCGAAGTGCCCATATATCTGACACGGTGCTCGGTATCAGCGGCAACTGGCTGCATGCTCAAAACAAGCATAACAAACAGAAGAAATGCCCGCAAAATTTTCTGTGGCATTGATCTATTCCTTTGTTTCAAGTTGTTTTTCGAGATCCCTGACCTTTTTCAGCAGATCAGGCAGCTTGCGCAAAGCGGCGAGAATTTTGCGTTCCTCACTGTGCGGTTTGATAGGAAAGCCTGAAACGAAGCTTCCTGGCTCGACATCGCCGGTAACCACGCCTCTGGCGGCCACCGTCGAACCTTTGCCGACTCTGACATGACCGACTGTACCAACCTGACCGGCAAGAGTTACATAATCTTCAAGAATGGTACTGCCTGAAATCCCGACCTGGGCGACAATAACGCACTTTTTGCCAATCTGCACATTATGAGCGATATGCACCATATTGTCGATCTTGCTGCCTTCGCCAATACGTGTGGTTTCCATGGTAGCCCGGTCAATTGTCACGCAGGCACCTATTTCGACGTTGTCTTCAACGACAACGTTGCCAACCTGCGGGACCTTGACATGAACACCGTTATCGAGAGTAAAACCGAACCCATCGCTGCCGATTACGGCATTTGCGTGGATGATACAGTTTTCGCCGACTTCACAACCGTGCAGAATGCGGGCGCCGGGGTGAATCAGCGAATTTCTGCCGACGCGGGCGTCTCTGCCAACGAAAGCCTGAGCGCAGATTCTGGCGCCAGAGCCAACAAATGCGCCAGCTTCGACCACTGCCATCGGACCGACAATGGCATCTTTGGCTACTTCAGCATCTTCACAGACGAAGGCGGTCGGGTGGATCAGATAATCGGGCTTTTCTTCTGGAAAAAAGAACTGCAGAGCCCTGACCAGACCCATGTATGGATTTTTCAGCCTGAGAGACGGCAATGGCAGATCAGGGGCATCTTCAGGGGCGATAAGCGCGGCGGCACGGGTCGTCTTTGCCGACTCGAGATGAGCGGCATAATTTTTCGCACCCGAAAGAAAAGTCAGTTCGCCCGGGAGCGCCTTATCAACCGGCGCAACATTTGTCAGAACAACATTTTCATCGCCGCAGACCCGGCCGCCGGTCATGGCTGCCAGTTCTCCAAGAGTAATTTTTCTGCTTTCGCCTCTGTCTGTCATAAATTGAAAAACCGGGCGCCAGAAGCTGACGCCCGGGTATCAGATCATTTTCCTGCCGGCTTGGCGGCTGGTTTGCCGGCCGGAGCAGCTGCCGGAGCTGCTTTGCCTGCATTGAGAGCCTGAAGAACTTCTTCAGTCAGGTCTTTTACTGTGGCTTCGTCGCCCCAGTAGAAGAATCTCTTTTCAAAAACGGCTTTGATGTTGTTTTTCTGGGCAACCTGCTTGATTACCTGGTCAACTTTTTCGTCAAGGGTCTTGGAAAGGGAGCCCATTTCCTTTTCTTCCATTTCGTAGAGAGACTTCTGCGATTCTTCGAAGAATTTCTGCAGTTCGCCGCTCTTCTGAGCGAGCTGTTTGCGCAGTTCGGTCAGCTTGGGTTCGAGAGCCTGAGCTTCTTTTTCTTTTTTGCCATCGCGCAAATCCTGCATTTTTTTGGCAGTTGCGACGTATTCGTCATCGAGCTTCTTCACTTCGCCTTTGCGGGATTCGAGGTCCTGCTGCAGTTTTTCTTTCTGCCCTTCAAGAACCTTTTTGGTCTTCTGGGTTTCAGAATATTTGTTAAAAATCTGGCCGGCGTCAACCACACCAAATTCATAGGCGCTGGCTACCATGGGGCTGGCAGCAAGGCCAGCAGCGAGACAAAGTTTCATGAGCTGTTTCTTCATCTGGAAAGTTCTCCTTATTCTTTAACTCTTTACGAGTTCGTTACTGTTGGTTGATCAGAATGATGAGCCGAAGTTGATGTAAGTATTGCCATCGCTGCGGTCAGTTGCCTTGCCGTAGTCAAGAGCGACCGGGCCGAGCGGTGTCTGCAGACGGATACCGATGCCATAGCCGGCTTTCTGGTCGTAATCCATTTTTTTGCGGTTATAGTCTGTACCCCAGGCGCTGCCGATGTCATAGAAGCCAACGACATCGAAATTTTTGGCGAAATTCTGGCGCAGTTCGAAATTTGTGTAGAATACCTTGGTTCCGAGAAATTCGCGTTCTTCGTAGCCGCGCACCGTGCTGCTGCCGCCGACCGAGAACATATCATATATCGGCACGAAACCATCACCGATGGTTGTCTGACCAGCAACGCTCTGAATCGCGAAAGTGGTCTTGCGGTTTTTCGATACGGGCATATAGCGTCTGAGAGCCAGCATATATTTGGTATACTGGTTTTCACCCTTGAGCATACCGCCGGTAGTTTCAACCCAGAAGGTATCGTGCAGACCACCGGTTGGTCTGAAGCGGTTATCGCGGGTATCTTTGTCGAGAATGGTTGCGAAGGTCTGAACGCGACCGTTCATGATACCGGCCGGGGCTGAAGCGAGGCCATTGGTCGGTGTCAGTTTAACGTCTTCGTCTCTGAAGCGGAAAGAAAGGTCGACATCCTTGCGCAGGCGGCGGCCAAGTGTCAACGCGGCACCCTTGCGGCGCTCGTCATATTCAGTGAGTTCATTGCCGGCGGCATAGAGGTTGCGGGTATATTTGGTGTTATAGAGATCGATACCAAAGCTCTGCGGTTTATCGTTGAGCCAGGGATCAAAATAGCCGAGTTCATAGTTCTGGATGCCACCGAATTCGGTTTTCATGTAAACGCGTTTGCCGTCACCCTGGAAGTTGTTCTGTGAAAGGTTTACAAAGCCAACCAGGCCGTTGAGTGATGAATAACCGGCACCGACACCGGCGCGACCGGTTTTCTGTTCAACAACATGAATAACCAGAACGATTTCTTCGGGGGTCTTGCCGGGCAGATGGTCGCGGCGGACTTCTTCGAAAAAGCCGAGGTTATAAAGGCGCTGCAGGTCACGAACAATCTTTTTGTTGTCATAGATTTCGCCGGGCTTAACGGTAAGTTCACGGCGAACGACTTTTTCCTTGGTTTTCTTGAGGCCTTCAACTCTGATTTCAGAAAGAACGCCTTCGGTAATCACGATGTTGATTTTGCTGCCCTGGTCCTGGACAAAGGCATCGGAGACCTTCGAAAACAGGAAACCTTCGCGGCCGAGAGCTTCGTTAACATTCTGAATATCCTGGGTAAGCAGCTTGCTGTTGAAAACCGAGCCAATCTTGCTTTCCATGGCGGCTTTAAGAACATCGACAGAAACTTTTGTTACACCTTTAATGTCGATCTCGCCGATAATGGCATTTTCTTCAACCTTGAAAACGACTTCTTTACCTTTTTCAGCCGGGCGGATTTCGGCGCCGACATAAGAGAAAAAGCCCATTTCACCGATTCTGGCGATTTCTTCCTGTACCGCCTGAGGCGAAAGGGTATCCCCCACTTTCATCGTCAGGTTGAGAAGAATGATCTTTTCTTCAATAAGCCTGTTACCTTCGACCTTGAAGCCAACCACCACATTGCTTTCATATGCCTGTGCTGCAACACTGGCGAGAACGAGAAATAGAACGATCAGAATCTTTATAAGGCTGAAGGCAGATTTGTTCATAGGCTCCTTCTTAGGTTAATCTTTTCAGAGTATCGGCATAATACTGTGTTGTCATAAGCTTGTCAAGAATACCTGAATCAAAGAGGGTTACCGCCTGCAGGCCGGTTGAAACTGTCGATCTGATGCAGATGCGCTTTTTTCGACCACATTTTTGCATGGCATTATGATCGTTAACCATGCATAAAAAGTTTTTAAAGATCAGATTCTGGCAAAATATTTAACCACGAGCATTTCGACAATACTTGTCTTGCAGTTACCAACCCTGTCTGCAATCCCATAAAATTAAGCCATAAAAAGCATTTGTCCGGAAAAAGATTCGGGCACTTGAATTAGTTTTGATTGACCGTTATCTTAGAGTGAATTTTATACTGCCTGACATTACAAGAGCGGAGGGCGGACGTGGCGAACTGCAACATCTGTAACAAAGAAATTCAGGAAGGCTATATCTGCGCTGAATGCGCCAAGGCTCAGCGAGCCCAGCCAGGTCAGGGGCAACCGGCACCCAGACCTGCCGGCAGCGGCTTTTCTCTCAACAATCTTCTCAAAACGCCCCTTCCGTCTCAGCCAGCGGCGCCACAGGCTCCCCAGGGACTGGCACAACCCAGGCCATCTGCCGTTCCACCGGCACCGCCACAACCGACTGCCCCCTCGTTCACCCGGCCGGCCGCCCCGCCACCACTTCAGACGCCGGCGCCAGCCATCAATCGACCGCCGCAGCCGTCTGCCATTTCAGATAATGAAGAAGCCGGTGAAGCCCCGGCAGCCGACCTTTCGTATACTGATCACGACAGCAGTCATGTGACTGTTCAGCCACAGCAGAGCCAACCGCAGATTACCAGACCGACAACACCGGCAGCTCCGGCGTTTTCGCAACCAGCAGCACCTGCGCACAGCCAGATTCCCAGCCGGCCGCTGCCGCCGACCCCGGTTGCGCCGGCAGTGGCACCGCCAGCCCGCGGGGCTGCCGCAGTACCGCCAAAACCGATGGCCCCTTCCCTGAATCAGGAATACAACGAAGAGCAGACGAAACTGCAGAACGAAATTTTCACTTCAAACGTCACCGGCTATGGCGACGAAGAGCTTGAAATCGCTATCCTTGCCGGGATCATGAAAGATTCGTTCGTGCTCGAAAGTCTCAAAGGCAAAGGGCTGATTTCGGGGCTATTCTCGACGCGGGTTTCGCGCTCGATCTATCAGTGCATTCTTTCGCTGCGCGAAGACAGCCCCGAACTTTCTGGCCTCGATAAAATCGTGCTCAAGAACAAACTGCGTCAGATGAACCTCTACGATGCCAGTGTTCAGAATCTTATCGACAAGATTGTCGCCGAGATACCGCCGGCACTCGATCAGGCGCTGCATTATCTCGAACTGATGAAGGAACAGGCGCTGAAGCGCAAACTCAAGGAAGTGGCGCAGAGCATTCACGGCTACATCGATAGCCCGGCGCAGAAAGAGAACCTCAATCTTGAAACCTTCACCAACAAAGTAATTCAGGATGTGCGCAACATTCAGAAAGCCCGCACCACCAAGCGTATCAATCTGGTTAAAGAAGAGATGCGCGAGATCATCGACGACATCGACAATCGCGAAACTACTGGTGAAATCGAGATCATCGGCTATTCATGCGAACCGATGCATTATCTGAACACCGCCATTTCGGGTTTTCGCAAAGGTTTCATGTATGCGATCGCCGGGGCGCCGCGCCGTGGTAAAACGACGTTCACGCTCGAACTGGCAACCCGCGTTGCTACTCTCAACAAGATTCCGGTGCTGTTTTTCACCTACGAACAGACGAAAAAGAACCTGACCTACCGTCTGCTGGCCAAAGAAAGCCGCCTCAACCCCGATGCGCTGCAGCGCAAGAAAATCAGATCTGACATGATCGTCGACGCCAAATTCACCGGCGGCTGGAAAAAGATGCAGGAATACATGGACAATTTCTACATCATCGAGGCCACCAAAGAAGATACCGTCGATCGCATCAGATCATATGCCTACAACGTCATGCAGGATTTCAACACTGAAAACATCATGATCTTCATCGACTATATTCAGAAGATGCCGTTGTCGCGCAACTACATGGATGAGAAGTTCAAGGTAGAAGAAATATCGACCGAGCTCAAGGGGCTGTGTATCGAGCTCAACAACCCGATCATGACCATCAGCTCTCTGTCGAAAGAAGGCTGTATGATCGATGCGACGCCTGACGCCGACCGACCGACCATGTATCACTGTAAAGGCTCTGGCGATCTTGAATACGATCTTGACTGCGCCATGATCCAGGCCAAAGACTGGGGCGATACCCGTGAGCTTTTCCAGCAGCTGCAGCACAAAGCCGAAGAAATGGGAAAAGACACGACCCGCATTCCGAAGGTCGACGTCGTCAATCTCTACCTAGATAAGAACCGCGACGCCCCCGAAGGTATTTTCTCGACGATTCAGTATCTGTTCTTCATTGAAGACAACAAATTCATCGAACTGGGTCCGAAATTTGATGACGACCGCTATCGCTTCAGCAAGATCGAAGAGCTCGTCGACAAACTGATTGAACAGAACTTCATCATTTTCCACGACCGCCCCAAAGATACGGGCTATAACAAGGGCCGTGTCTCAATCAAGCTTAAAAATTTCTAGTCACCGAACGAGGAAACAAATGTCATTAAAAAGAATCAGCATGCTGCTGCTGGCAGTGATTGCAGTCTGTACCGCCGCCATCAATCTGTCTGGCTGCTCGGCCGGGCAGAAGGGCCTTCTGACCATCACTCCCGAACAATATCTCTCATCTGCCAAAGAGACCCTTGAAACCATTGACGAACGCAATTACGAAGTCAGAGATCTCGACGAAATCATCCGTATTCTCGAAAATGCCGAAAAAGATGCGAAAAAATCTGACACAATCGACCGGTCGCGCATGTACCTGTGCCTGGCACATACCCTCAAAGCAAGAAAGCAGTATCAGACTGCACTGATGAAAGGCCAATACATGGCTAACCGTGCCGAGCCTTTCTTTGTCGTCGATACCAAAGACATCAAAGAAACTCTGCGCATCGCCAACAAATGGCTGCGCAGCTGCAACGCCCAGTTCAAAACCAGCCTGCTGATACCTGATCTGAACTTTGTGCGCGGCCTGTATTACACGCAGAAAATGCTTACCCAGCACAGTCGCGAAAAAAAAGAAAGCCTCGACGCAGCTGTTCTCGCATTCAGACGTTGCCTCGGCATGGCGCCTGATTATAAATCAGACTTTCGCCTTTTCACCCGGCAGCAGACTCCGCGCGAAGTCAGGCTGCGTCTGATCGAAGCACTGGCGCTCGGCGGGCAGCTGGCAGAAGCCTACGGTCTGTTGTCTGAATTCACCTTTTCGGCAATTTCACCGGTCTCTGGTGCAACCGACATTCAGGACTTCGCCTGGCACCACATGCAGGGCCTTGTTCTCGGCATGATGGGCAAATATGAAGAGGCCGCCGCCCTGCTCGAAAAATTCAAAATCGTTGCACCCCAGGATTATCAGCAGGTCGACGAAGTACTCTGGCTGCTTGAAGGCATTTATGACCGGATGGCAGAAGAGCGCCGCAATGACAAGTTCAAAATGGAAGCAAGAATTGTGGCAGCCCTGCAGAAAAAGCTCAAGGGGCCTTTTTCAAAAGACAAATACGCCACCGCTGCGCACCTGTTCCCGAAGCAGCTGCCCGGTGATTTGAACTTTTTCGACGGGGTAATCAAATTCTATCAGGGTCGCTTTGCTGAAGCGGCCGCAGTTTTCAAACCGCTCGCCGGCCGGGGCCTTATGTCGAGCGGCAACCGACTGTCGCTTCTATTGCACCAGATCGAGGCCAATCTTTTTGCCGGTGAAAAAATCTCTGATGACCTGCTCGAAGAGCTGCTGCAGCTCTCCGGCAACCCGTCACTGAACCCGTTGCAGAAGGAACGTGCCGGCTTTCTGCTTGCCCGTTACGTCATGGATGAAGACAGCAGTTTCGAAACTTCGCGCGTTAAACATGAAGGACAAAGTTTTATCAAGAGCATAACCGGTAAACCCTGGGCTCTCGAACTGAACTTTAAACGAGGCGAAATCAAAAGAGCCCGCAAACCAGTGCAGAATCGCAATCAGTCCGAAGAAGAAAGTGATGAATCGGCAAAACGCGAGCCAGGCTCGATCATTGCCGAAATCTATGCCAACCGGAATGAAGACTGGGTTGTCAGTGCCAATCTCTACCTGGTGGCACTGCCTGAACTGAGTCTGATTGGTAAGGGGCGCATCGTTGGTCGCGAAGACAGCGAAAAAGGCGGCTGGCTGTTCAAAGATACCGAGATCGACAATCTGAAAAGGCGCAACCGCTATCTGGCGATTTTTGCCTATGATAATTCAGACAGCGAAAAATCGATTCAGGGAATCATCTTTCAACCTCAGCGCTGATTGTCTTCAATTCAGAGATTACACCCACCCCGCCGGTACATTGCGGAGTGGGTTGTTTTTTCTTATACTTAAAAAAGTTTCGTGAGGGAGGTATGTTATGTTTTATCGGCTTGCAAGAAACAAACAGTTCAGCATTCTGATGATCGCGTCTTTCGTGTTCGCAATTCTTCTCGTTCCCATGACAGCTCAGGCGGGCATTCTCGGGAGCGTTCTCAATGCCGTCAGACCTTTTGCCAAGATCGCAGGCAACATTGCCGGCGCCGTGGCAGGTGCATCTCTTGGCGCCGCTTTTATGCCACCGCTCGGCATGCTTGCCGGTGGTGTCGCAGGCTGGATAGTCGGGGGCATCGTTACCAGTTATGCAACCGGCAGTCTCAGTAATCTTGCAGCACTCGGTGGCGCCGCTCTCGGCGTCATGGCCCTGGCATCTTTCGGCCCGGTTGGCTATGTCGCCGGTGCACTCGTCGGCGGCCTGCTCGGTAAAATCGCGATGAATCTTCTCTATAAGGCAGACAGAACTGCAACCGGCGGCATTCTCTTCATGAATGGCGGCTCAAGCGCAGGTTCTGCCTCTACCGTGCCCGGCGTCGCTCTGGCACCCGAAATTCCGGCTTCTTATGACAGCAGCGCCCAGGCTCCGGCTCCGGTTACCACCGAGACTGTCGCAGGCCCGGTCAGCATTTCGGCCAGCAGCGAAGAAATCGCCAAAGCCGACAGCGACTATCGCACCGCTTATCAGGCATACCTGAATGCTACCCGCGAAGGCAATGCTCAGAAAATCAGCGAAGCCAACCAGGCTTATCAGGCTGCTTTCGAAAATTACAAAAAACTGACCGGCAAAGAACCCGCGAAATAAAACACCCTTAAAGCCTTAAAAAGAGATGCGGCAGCAGAGCGCTGCCGCATCTCTTTTTATGCCCATTTAAAAGAATAACCGGTGAGCCGCTTTTTTATATACACAGCGATTTAGATCACAGCCTGCGCAGTGATGGTGCTGGCCGCCTGTTGATCCCTTGCAGGTTTACTGAGTGGCCTGCAGCAGCCAGTTGACTTTGCGCGGGGTGATCATCATGAAAAAGGATTTCACACGCGGATCGTCATCTGGTTTATCGAGAATCTTCTGTTTATCAGCATCGGTGAGTTTGTCGAATTTTTCGGTATAGAGAATTTTCATCGAAACCTTGAACCAGACCTTCGAGTTCAAAGCCAGCTCTGATTCGACAAAGGCATTCGAGTCACGATAGCTCGAGTCGTATTCAAAAGTGAGAATCTGCCCATCGTTGAACAGGAACGGGCGCATATCGGAAACACCCGGGTCTGGGTCGTTGATGCCGGCTTTTTTACCACGATAAAGGCGTCTGGTTTCGGGGTGAAAATAATACTGCACCGTTTCAGTCGGTGAAAGCGGTATATTCAAGCGGTCGTTGAAAACCTGCGGTTTGTCTGAGGCATTGCGCAGCTCGTTTCTGATGCCAGACATGATGATGCGGGTCGTCTGCAGAATATCGAGTTTGTTCTGCGAATGAGTGAAGGTAGTGCGTACCGCCCGCATGATCTGATACATCGACACCGACAGCAGCATGAACAGACCTACGGCGAAAATAAGTTCGACCATGGTCATACCGTTTTTGCGTCTGTTATTGTGCATATCAGTAATAGTTGTATCTCGGGTCGGTCAGAATTGAAACAAAGGTCAGCACCGGCACATCAGACTCAGCGGTCTTATACTTTGACACCACCGAGATCTTTATGCGCAGCAGAAACATCGGCTTGGCGCCCTGCGGCAGTGGTGTTACCGGCTGCAGGGTTGGCTCGAATCTCAGCTCAAAACCGTTTTTGTCAGCGGTTTTCTGTAATTCGAGAAAATCTTCGTCTTTCTGTAATCGCTGAGCCTTGTCATAACCCAGGGTTCTGGCGAGTTCAAGCGCCGAGGCACCGAAAAGCGTCGCCATGGTTCGTGTGTCGGCTCTGACAATACGTTTCTGACCAGAGCGCATCAGTGAATAGATCGGCAGAATGCCCGCCGAGATCATCATGATGACGATCAGAATTTCGACCAGCGAAAAAGCCCGTTTTCTGTTTCTGTTAATCATTCGCGTTCGTATTTCCAGTCGAATTTGCCGACCCCGCCGGTAACGATTTTGGCCACATACTGTTTATCCATCAGGGTTGGCATCATATTGCGCCAGATTCCGTTGAGAGCATTATATACGATAATGTTTTCGCCGGGGGTGGCAAAATGTTCTTCAAGATTCAAAAACGGCGTAACCACAGTGCCCTTGATGGTTACAGGCTTGTCACCTTTCACGAGCATCGGTTCAGAAACCGAGATCAGATTCGCTTCGACGTAACATCGGCTGCCTTGAGCCATGGTGGTATCGATGACGATCTGCGGCGCGATGATTGTCAGCAGATCGTTACCGATCGATGAGTGAATCGCCTTTTCGTCGGTATCGACGCCGAGAAGATCACCGGCAATTACGACTTTACCGCCACCCATCATCGGGCTGGAATAAATGATACCGTGCCCGCGGAATCTCAGGTTTCTCAGGCCAAGCGGCTCTGAGTCGTTCAGGGCCAGAATACCATTGAGTTCGAGGGTCTGGTTTTTAGCGCCGCTGCGGTAAGCCTGCACATTGTTGATATATTTGAATTCGAAACGGTCATAAGAAGTGCCACCGATTGCAACCGTCGTTCGGCCACGGAAAAAGTCTTCGGTGCTTCTGGGTATAAAATAGAAGTCGAGCAGATATGAGCTGTAGGCATCTGGCAAAGCATGCCAGAGAGCGCCTTCATAGAATTCGAGCATCGGTGTCTGGCCGATTACTGAGTCCATGCCTTTGGGAACTTCATTATACGGATAGGGGAAATTCTCAAGATAGCCGCCCATGAAGTCTTTCAAAGCTCCGTCATATTCGGCCTGTTTGTTGCGCAGGCGGTTGAGAAAGTTCGCAAGGCCTTTGTTGTAGAGTTCAACACCAGAATCGCTCATGAAATTGGCGTAATTCTGCAATTCACGCAGACCATCCGGCAGCTTTTCCCAGTTGCGGCGGATCTTTTCGACAAAATCCTTGTCGACGCCGGCCAGTTCAAAAAGCTGGGCAGCCTGAGTGGCGGTCATCTTGGTCTTGAGATCGAGACCCGGAATCATCTGAATCAGCGGCCCCTTCGAATCGATAAAGGGTAATTCGATCGGCTCGCCATCTTTCGGGTGAATCTGAACCGCGCGGAAATACTGGCGCATGGCCGGGCCATAGATCAGTGTCGGTGACATTTTTGAAAAATCAGCGCGACTCATCGGTTCGAGCCGGTCGAGCGGCGGTGCTGAACCAAACGGGTCGAAACCACTGCGGTCGACTTCTGGCATCAGGCGATACTTCATCAGCCCTTCACTGGAGTTCATACCACCTGGGGTCTGGGTAATCAGCTTACCGGTGTGAACAGAATAGCTCTGGAAGCAGTTAATGAAAGAAGGCGGCCCGTTGGTTGTCGGCTCGGTGAGCTCTTTACCGGCACCAATGTTGAACAGTCTGATTTTGTGTTCGTTGCCCCAGCTGGTAAAAATAAGACCTTCCTTGGTTTTTTCCTGGCCCTGGAGTTCCATGAACTCTTTAACGTAGTCTTTCATGCCCATCCACGGCACGTCAAAGCGCAGATAAAAATTTTCCTGGGCATTCATCTGTGTGAACTTGTCGACATTGGCGTTGAGATTATCGCCAAAAAGCAATTTGGCGCCGTTGGTAGAGCGAATAAGAACAGCCGGACCGGCCTGCATCAGGCTGTTGAGGTCCTGGCCAAGATAGACGCGGCCGGGCGGCGTGATGGCACCGCCACCGAGCTGCGCCAGGTCTTTTTCCCACTGGTCGAAATTGACAGTTGGGTTAAAGTCTCGGCGAATGGCGTTCCAGCCGTTATCGAGACGCAGCTGGCGCTTCTGGTCTATTGAGGAGGTGAAGGTATTGAAATGTGAACCACCATAGACACTGCCATCTTTAACATAGAGGGTAAAATAGTTGAATGGCGGAACAAAGGTTTTGACGACACGAATCAGAAACTTAAGCGAAACCTTTGCAGTATGGCCTTTGTAAATAACTTTGGCGCGCACTTCGAGCTCGCCCTGCTTTTCTTTCAGATCTTTTTTGAGCTTATAAAGAACCTGATCGCCGTTTGCCGCCTCGACTGCATTGATGTGCTGCAGCTTGATCGCCGCATCGACGACGAAATCGTTCGATTCTACGAGGCCGCGGCCAAACTGGATACCGTAAACCTGGCGGGCAGTTTCACGGGTATAGGCAGTCAGTTTTGCAACCTGCGCCGCTTCGAGCGGAATTTCTTTGGTTACGTCGGTATCGTGGGCACGCAGCACTTTATACAGCTGATTGTTGGCATCGTCGTGGTTCAGTGAGTTCTTGATGCGGGCAACAAACTCCTCGATTGCTGATTCAGCGAGGTTGAAGGCCACTTCTGATTCGTATGACATCGCCGAAGCATAGTCTTCTGAGCCGGTGAAGAAGGTTATTGAAAACCCGAAGATGAAAAGAACCGTCATCGCGGTCAGGGTAAGCAGGAAAATCGAGCCACTTTTATTCAAATTTGCCATAGCGGTCGTTCCCTTTCTCGCGGGCCAGATTCATCAGTTCCTGGCTGATCATGCCATCTTCAAAGGCAGCGCGGAATCTCGGATCTTTTTGAACCTGTTCCATGCTTTCGAGCATTTTACGCATTGCCCTTTTTCTTCGGCTTGGTTTGTCGGATTTATGATAGATCATTGCAGAAAGATACCAGCTCTGCATTTCGAGATATGGGTCATTGTTGATCTCAAGCTGCAGTCTTTCGACCTCGCGCAGAGCCCCGTCAAAATTGGCGCTGTTATACATTTCGAACGCATACTCAAGCCGCCGATACTGTTCTCTAATGCGCTTGTCTTTATCGCGAAGCGGTCTGACCGACTCGTTGCCCGAAATGAGCACTTCACCAGAGCCCTGTGCCTGAACACTGCCGTTCTGAGAAGAATTTGCGCTCGAATCGATTGCAGGCTTCCGGCCGTTGTCATTTCGCTTATCAGTTGTCTTGCGCGAACAGCAGCCCGGCAGATGCAGTATCGCCAGGACCAGCAGCAGCAACAGGCTGCGTCTGACAGCAGGAGAATGGTTCATTATTTCCCATGACTTATTCAGAGTTGTACATTATGGTACTGTATAGTTAAGAGAAAGTCAATCCGATGCGCCTTGACAAGCTATTGTTTAACCGCTAGAATTTCGTTCATGAAAAACACAAAACTTTTTTCCGGAACCATAGCTCTCACATTGATCATAGCCCTGCTCACCGGCCAGGCTCCAGTCAGCGCTGCCGAAAAACAGGAAAACAAGACGGCATCAGTAAATTTCGTCGCTTTTGACGACGCCGAATACCATACTTCGCCGGATAAGCGAATTGGCGCAAAAATACTGGTTGACCCGTCAAAGGTCGGGCCTTCGATCGCGACTCTGGTGCATCTGACCTATCTGCCAGGCGCTCACATCGGCAGCCACCGCCACGTCTTCGTGACCGAGATCATTCATGTTCTCGAAGGCAATCTGACCCTGCGTATTGGCGATGAAATAAAAATTCTTGGCCCGAACAGCACCGCTTTTATTCCCGCCAAGTCTTTTCACGAATACCTCAACGATTCTACCGACGTTGTAAAATTCCTGCAGTATTATTCACCGTCCGGCCCCGAAGAAGAGTATCGCAACTGGACCAAACCGGCTGCCGATGAAGCCGCTGCTGTCAAAGCCGCGCCGGAGAAAAAAGAAGAAGCAAAACATGTGGTAGCACAGCCATTGCCGACAGTTCCCGGCAGCCCAACCGAAGTTAAACTTGGTGGTGTCGTCGAGAAACCGGCTGAGCCCAAAAAAGTTGAAGACAAAGACCGGCTTTCGCTCAGCAGTCAGCCACCCAGCGTCGCCTCGGCTGCGAAGACAATCAAAGCCGTCGAAAAGTCTGGAAACAAATAATAATGACTGCAGATGCGCCCAGATCCTATTACAGTGAAGGACTGATCGAAGAGGCGGTTCAGGAAAACCAGCGCAAACTGGCCGGAGAACCGGGTAATCATCTGCTCAGATGCAGCCTGGCAAATGGCCTGGTGCGCCTGGGCAGATTTGAAGAGGCAATCGAGCATTATCAGAAATGCATCGAACTGAGCCCCAACAGCGAATACTGGAACAATCTCGGCAAGGCTCTTCTCAACGCCGGCCGCTATCAGGAAGCCGTCGACGCTTTCGCCAGGGTCATCGAAAAGAATCGCTGGCCGGATGCGTTTTTTCATCAGGCCCAGGCCTATCGCAGTCTTGGCATACTGGAAAAAGCTAACGATCAGCTCTGCGAAGCAATCAAGCTCAACCCCAAATACCGCGAAGCACTCAATGAAAGGGCGCATATTCTTGAGGCTCTGAACCGCAAAGACGAAGCTCTGAACGAGTACAAAAAGGTCATAGCCCTCTTCTTTGCTGAATACCAGGCCCAGGACGCAGAAGATTACTGTTACGAAACCTCTGTATTACTCGACAACAATGACCTGGTTGAAGAACTGATCAGACAGCTGCGCCGCTACATTCAGAAATACCCAGGCTTTGCAGACGGTTATTACAAACTCGGTCAGGCTCTTGAGGCCAAAGGGCTGAAAAACGAAGCGATGATGGCTTTTCGCAAGGCCCTTGAAATCAACCCAAGCTACGAAACCGCCAGAAAATGCTTCTGGAAAAGATAAGAGCCCCAAAAAATGTCTGCAAAACCCGGTAATCAACAACGTAAGCGACTCGGCGACATTCTTGTCGAAGCCGGCCTGATCACCGGTGAACAACTTCAGGAAGCCCTTTCGAAACAGAAAATTCTTGGCAAACGCCTCGGCAAGGTTCTTGTCGAAACCGGCCTGACCAACGAAGACAGCATAGCCAATACGCTGGCCAGCCAGATGAATATTCCGTGCCTGAACCTCAACGAGGTTACGGTGCCACCGGAAGTTCTGACAACGATTCCAGACGGTATCGTGCGCAGTCATAACCTGCTGCCGGTCAGACTCGACGGCAACCGTCTGCAGATCAGCATGGCCGACCCGCTCGATGTTTTTATCATCGACGAAATCACCTTTCAGACCGGCTACGAACTCGAAATCGCGATCAGTCCTGAATCACAGGTAGAGGCGGCGATCAGACACTATTACGGCAACAGCGACAGTCTGCAGAACGCGGTCGATAATATCGCCGCCGAACGCAGTTCTGAAGTGAAACTCGACGAAAGCTTCTTCAACACTTTCGATATCGGTGGCGAAGAACAGAGCGTGCCGATCATCAATCTGGTCAACACAATCATTCAGCAGGCCATCAACGACCGCGCCAGCGATATTCACATCGAACCGGATGAAGAAATCATCAGGGTCAGATACAGAATCGACGGTATTCTCAACGAACTGATGAAAGCGCCGAAGACCATTCAGAGCGAACTGCTGTCACGTCTCAAAATCATGGCGCAGATGGACATTTCAGAGAAACGCCTGCCACAGGACGGCCGCATCAAGGTAAAGGTTCAAAACAAGAGCATTGACCTGCGCGTATCGTCGTTACCAACCGTTTTTGGCGAGAAAATCGTCATACGTATTCTCGACAAGAGCCGCATGCAGCTGACCCTCGACCAGGTCGGTTTCGACGAAGACCTGCTCGACCTGTTCAAGACCCTTTCATCATCACCGAACGGCATCATTCTGATGACCGGCCCTACCGGGTCGGGCAAAACCTCGACTCTGTATGCCGCCATCAATTTCATCAGAAACGGGCAGATCAACATCACCACCGTTGAAGACCCGGTCGAATACCTTATTCCGAGCATCAACCAGGTGCAGGTTCGCCCAGAAATCGGCCTGACCTTTGCACGCACACTGCGCTCGATTCTGCGCCAGGATCCGAACGTAATTCTGATCGGCGAAATCCGCGATTTCGAAACCGCCCAGATTGCTATAGAATCTGCCCTTACCGGCCACCTGGTCTTTTCGACCCTGCACACCAACGACGCCGCTTCGGCAGTTACACGTCTGATCGAGATGGGTGTCGAACCATACCTGGTCGCCTCTGCTGTTATCGGGGTTGGCGGTCAGCGCCTGGTCAGAAAAATCTGCCCCTCATGCAAAACTGCGTATAAACCAGACGGTGAAGCGCTGGAACTTCTCACCGAACACGGGCATGAGAACGCCGAACTGTTTAAAGGCAAAGGCTGTCTGACCTGCCGTCGCACCGGCTATACCGGTCGAACTGCCATTCACGAGATCATGACGATCAATGACGAAATTCACAGCCTGATTCTTAAATCAGTTTCGGCGAGAGATATCAGGCAGGCCGCGATTCGCGGCGGTATGCGCACCATGCGCGTCGACGGCATTTTCAAGGCTGTCAGAGGTGTGACCACCATCGATGAAGTAATGCGCCTGACCCGCGGCGAAGAGATCCGCCGGGCTATTGCTACTGATGAGGAGTCTGAGCAGTGACCAGAAGGTTTGCTTACAAAGCTCTCGACGTCAAGGGCAAACCTATGGAAGGCTTCATGGAAGCCGCAACCGCCGAAGAAGTTGGCACCTGGCTGGCAGACCGCAGCTATTTCGTTCTCGAAATCACCGCCGCCCCCTTACAGAGCCTCGTTGCATCCGGCACTTCAGATCTCAAGATCGCGCCGCATGCCATGAACTTTTTTCTGCTGCAGCTGTCGAGCCTTATCAATGCCGGTTGCCCGCTGATAATGAGTCTGCACGCTCTCTACCGGCAGCTGCCAAACTGCCCGCTGAAGACTCTGCTTAAAGACCTGCGCGAAAAGATCGAGTCGGGCAAATCTTTTTCTGATGCTCTCAAAAGCCATCGCAGCGTTTTCTCGAACCTTTTCATCACCATGGTCGAGGTTGGCGAAATCGGCGGCATTCTCGGCGAGATTCTCGAACGCTACTCTTACATTCATGATGCGATGTACCGTCTGCGCGCCAAGATCATCAAGTCAATGATTTACCCGGCAATTCTGCTGCTCAACACCGTCATTGTCGCCTGGGCGCTGCTGGTTTATGTTTTTCCGGTTTTCATCGAAAAGATTCAATCACACGGCCAGATACTGCCGCTGCCAACCCGCATCGTTCTTACTGCATCGAATTTTCTGACCGGGCATTCGATTCTGATTATTTCGATAATTGGGCTGACAATCGCCATGTTTATACTGTTGCGCCGCACCGAAAGTGGCGCGCGCCGCATCGCTGAAGCCACGATCCGCCTGCCGCTGTTCGGGCCGGTTATTCAGCAGATGGAAATGTCTCTCTTTGCCCGCATTCTCGGCACTCTGCTGAAATGCGGCGTGCCGATTCTGACCTCGCTGCAGGCGGTTGAGAAGGCATTGAACAATCTTGTCTATAAAGAAGCCATAAATAATATCCGCGAGTCGGTCAGCCGTGGTGAGTCGCTTTCGCAGTCAGCGGGACGCTTTCGCCACCTTTTTCCTGAGAGCATTATTCTGATGACCGATGTCGGTGAACGTGGCGGCAACACTGGCGAAATGCTCGAAAAAGCCGGGATTATTTATGAACGTGACCTTGAACTGACCCTTGAAACTGCAGTATCGCTGATTCAGCCAGCTCTGGTAATCTTTCTGGCGATTTTTGTCGTGACTCTGGCACTTGCCATGTACATGCCATTGTTTGACATAATTAAGACGGTGCGTTAAATTAACACAACTGCGTTTGACGTGTTGCAAAAAATTCGTGGAGGCTCTATGCGAAGAAAAGGTTTTTCACTTGTCGAGTTATTGATCGTTGTTCTGGTAATAGGCATTCTGGTTGCCATTGCCATTCCGCGTTACCAGAGTATCGCCTCCATTGCGCGCGCCAAATCATGCCTTTCCAATCAGAAGGGTATCGAAAGCCTTATCTCCCTCTGGGAAGCGAAAAATTTTGAGCTTGATATCGGCAAAAACCGCTGGGCATGGGTTGACCGCTCGGGCAACCTGCGCTGGAAATATTCCAACGCGCTGCTGCAGCTGAATGACATTGCCAAAGACACCAAGCTTTTCATCTGCCCCGAAGCCGCCAACCGCTGGGGTTACACCTGGAACGGTTCGAGCTACCGCTTTTACAGCACCGATAATACCGGCCTGTGGATCATCGGTTCAGACGGCAAGATGGGTGGCCGCGGCGTTGTCTGCGCCCTCCGCCTTGGCACCCGCTGGATCGGCATGAACGGTCAGATGGGCCCCGACGGCTCAAAGGACAGTGCCCACCACTACTGGTAAGCTGATGGCAGTCAGCCGCGACTTCAATTCGCCAGCGGCCCGTTCCACGCTCTTTACAGGCAGTCGCCTCCACCAACGCAGTCTGCATTCTGCCGGTAAATTGAGTGGCAAGGGTTTTTCGCTGATTGAAGTTCTTATGGTCGTTCTGGTAATGGGCATACTCTGCGGCACCGGCATCTCGATCTACGCAGGCGTAACCCACGATTCGCAGACCCGTGCCAGAACCGACGAGCTGCAAAGCTTTTTTCAGGCCTGCAGATTACGTGCCAGCATGCGCAGAACGCCTTTGCGTATCGTTTTTCGCAATCAGACCTTTACTGTCGAACAATCCGGTTCACTTCAGCTGCGCATGCCCGAACTCGACGGCAGTTCGGTTTTTGAAACAATCGATGTTGGCGCCGACGGCATTTTCAGTCATGCCGGGCAGCGGGTAAAAACACTTAATCTGGCGTTGCGCATGCCGGGCAACAAACTTGAAACGGTCAACCTGGAACTCTGATGCAGAAATATTTTTATAGAACCGCATTATCAAAAGGGTTTTCGCTTATCGAAATCCTGATTTCCCTGCTGGTTCTTTCAGGCGCCATTGCCACGATGTTTTCTGGTTTCGAAGCGTCGAGCCAGCTCGATATGCAGGCTGCCTTCGAATCTGAGGCAGCATACATTGCTGAAAGAGAAATTGAACTCGTCAAATCAGACCTGCTGGCTGGTCGACTGGCAGCCGCTGCTGCCGGGCGACCCGGCCGTTTTAGAATGAAGCCGGGCTGGAAAGTCGCCACCGCCATTGCCGCGCCAGACAGTGACGGCGCCGTGCGCCTGCAGATCACCACACACAAGGGCGAACGTTCTTTTCAGCTTGAATCATTCGTTTTTGTTCCCGGTTCGGAGGTGAAGCAGTGAAACTTCGCCAGGGCTTCTCGCTGATCGAAATTTCCATGGTCATTTTCATCATGGGTTTAACAATTACCGCGCTGCTGCAGATGTTCGAATGGAGCCACATGCGCTACCGGGCTATAAGTTCCGGCTGGCAGCAGCGGGTCGGTTTTGCCGAGATCAGGGTCTGGCTGCGCGAGCAAATCTCTGCCGCTTCCCCCGAAAAACTCGATGCGGCAGCTATCAACAAGGCAATAAAACTGCCTGACCATTATTTTGTCAACGGTCTGAAGGTTACCCGCCACGACGATGAGACCTGGTTTGTGCAGCTTGAACTCTGCGAAGACCGCAACCATAACGGGCAGGCAGAAAGCAGCGAGACCCTCAACCGCCTTTTCTGTTTCAGGAGGCGCTCAGTATGAACCGACGCGGCTTCAGCCTCTATCTGACCTTTCTTGTAACCACGATTATTTTCATTCTGGTGACCGGCAGCCAGCAGATCAGCCGCAACGCCCTCGACCTTGGTCGCAGTGATGCCATTGAAGCTGTCGTCTTTCATGCCGCCGATGGCGGTCTTGAAAGAGGCCTGGCAAAACTGCGCAGGAATTTCAAGCCGTTTTCATTCGATTACGTTTCTAAACACGGTAATCATCGCAGCATCCTGGTTACTGTAACTGCGGCCGGACAGAAAACCGGTATGGATATCAAAGCAACCGCTGTTCTTTTTGAGGGCAGCCGGGAAGTTTCTCGACGTTCACTGGCCCGGGTGGCGGTTCTGAATCAGTCAGGCAGAACCGGCAGCGGCAGATTTGTGGAGGCCTCATGAAGAAGAAATCGCAAAACGGTCTGTATATCGCATTTGATATCGGCACCGTATCAATCAAAGCAGCAGTCATTGAATTAACCGAACGTGGCCGGCGCCTTGCCGCCATTGAGGAAGAACTGCTCAAGCCTGTTTCTGCCTACCCCGGCGAGGAGGAATTCAGACAGCAGCTTATCGAAGCTCTCAAAAACCTCGCCACCCGTCTGCCAATGCAGCAGTGCTGCGAAGTTTCGGCTTTGTTTGCCAACCGTGAGCTGCAGATCAAGATTATCGAGCTGCCAGCCCAGGTTCAGCCTGACCAGATAGAAAAGCTCCTCAACTGGGAAGCGAAAAAGCTTCTATCGCCGGCATTTCGCGAAGAGCCTTACGCCTTTTCATATAAAATTCTGCACAAGAACCCGTACACAGTAGCGCTGACCGTAGTGCCGGAGCGACTGCTCGAAAGGTTTACAGAACTTTTCGCAAAAGCCGGTATCAATTTGTCAGGAGCTTACCCCGAAGTCTACGGCGCCCACGAACTCAAGGAAATCGTTGACATATCGGGCTTGCCGGCTCTTTCTATTGTGAATTTCGGTCATTCGGGTACAAACCTGCAGATTTTTTCGGCCGGTGAACTCAAGTTCTACCGCTTCATTCCATCGGGGATGGCTGACATGTCAGACCCGCCGACCGATGGCGAGCTCGAAATGTATTCGCAGAAAATACGCTTCAGCTTCGACTATTTCAGAGCAGTCAGCAAACTAAACCAGATCGACATTCTCTATTTCATGGGTGGTGGTGCGGCGCAGCCAGGCGTTCTGCCATTTGAACGCAGCTATTTCAACCCGACCCGGGTAAACATAGTCGACGTCTCTTCTGGCCTCGATATCAGCCCGGTCATGCCGGAGCTCACTGACAACCAGCCGGCTGAAGAAAGACAGCGCCGCCTGCTCGCCTATATTCCGACAGTCGGCGCCTCTTTGGCCGGTCTTGCCGAAGACGCAGAGAGCATGAACCTGACCGGCAGACTGAAAAACAAAAGGCGTGAGCTCAAAATGGAAAAGCTCGCCGGCCTTCTGCCAGTCTGGATTACCGCAGCCTGTCTGGTTTTAAGCATTATACTGCTGCTGGCCAGTCATAATTCAATGAAAGCCGAACTGGATACAGTCAACAGTCAGCTCGGCTTTCTAAAAATGAATACTGACGCGGCCATGATCAAGCTCAGCAAACATCGCGCCACCACAGAAACCCAGATAAAACTTTCGCCACAGGCCAAAAAAGCGCTTGAGCCAGTCATGAAAGCCAGAACTGCCACTGCCGATGCGCTGTTTCACACAATCGACAAACAACCCGCCGGTCTGCGGGCCGAAGAGATCCTTGTCAGAACTGAACTTGAAGCTGAATCGATTTCTCTTGCCAGCCAGGTCGACGCATCACCTCAGAGTGATGAGCCGGAACAGGAACCAACCTCACCTTATGTCAGCCGACTGAGTCCGGAAACTGGCGATGAACAACAGTTACGCGAAGGACTGAAAGGGCAGATACTCATCATCAAAGGAACTGCCGACACACCGGCTGCCGTCGGGCAATATGCCGAAAATCTTATAGGCAGAAGAGCAATAAAACGCATAAGAAGCCTCAAGACCCGTAAGGGCAGAGCTTCCGGGATTGAATTCCTTCTCAAGGGAGAACTGCCATGAACAAAGTTGCCGCCAATTCTCTTGCCGCAGTTGTTCTGATGATCGTTGTCTTTTTTGTCGGCCGCCTGTTCTTTCTCTCGTCAATTCGGACTGAACTGCAGCAGGCCAGTCAGTTGCTCGAAGAAAACCAGAGGAAATATGCGGCGCTTGAAGCCGAAGTCAGCAAGATTCAGCCGGAAACCGCTGAAGCAATGGCCGGCAGGAAAAAAGCCAGTGGAGAAAGCAAACTCATAAGAGCCGGCGAAGAAGCTTCATTGTTGCGCCAGATAAGCGAAAAGGGTGGCGACAGCTTCAAAATGCATTCTTTTGATCTTATCGAATCTTTCAGAATCAAACCAGAAATGGAAACTGCGGAGGCAGGCGGGCAAAGCTTCGCCGCCGGCACTCAGGAGCTGCCACAACTCGACGAACAGGGCATGCCAGTCGGACTGGCGGCAGAAGATGACATTGAATGGCCCGGTGTCGAAGTTGTACCGGCAAAGTTGACATTTGCCACCTCTATCAGAGCCCTGGGCAAATTTCTCAGCGAGGCCGGCCGCAGTATGCCGATCAACTCGATACGTTCTCTCGATCTCATTATGCGCGATGGTGGCCTGGTAAGAGGCACCCTGGTATTGAATTTTCCGCTGGCCGAAGGTCGCTGACCCAAACCAGATTCTGATCTCAGGAGACACAAAATGCAAACTGGAAACGAAACATGGAAATGGGGCGTAGTCTTCATACTGCTGGCCATTTTTCTGATTACCGCCAATCAGGCCTATCAACACGTCACCAGTCAGGAGCATTTTGAACCACCTGATGACTATCTCAAGGGCGATTCCTGGGATATCGAGCATCAGAGCGGACCTGGCGCCGGCCAGGCGATTCAGCTGCCACCGGCTGAACTGGATGAACCCTCTGAGCCTCTGACCGGTTCTCATTCAATAATTCCGCCCGGCGATGAAGACGCAGAGATTCAGCCTGACGAAGTCAACTGGGATAACCTGCAGGAACCGCTGAAAGCCCCCGCCAATGAAGAAAAAGCCCCTTAAAAAGACAGTTCTGTTCGCCATGATGGCTCTTTCTGCGCAGCTTGGCGGCGCGGAACTTTCGCCATCGTTGCGTGAAGCCGAACGGCTTTATCAGAGTGGCAGATTCGAAGAGGCTTCGGCCAGAGCTCTCGAAATTCATCGCTACTTTCCCGAAGATCTTCAGACTCTTCTGGTTCTTGGCATGAGCGATTTTCATGCGGGCAATTACCTCAAATCATCAGACTGGTTCAGATCTGCCGCCCGCCAGGCGCCGAAACATCCGATTGTATTGCGGTATACAGAGCTTCTGCGAGAAATCGAGTATCGCATGGGGCCATTCAGCCGCGACCCAGACCGCCAGAATCTGGCAGACGGCAAAACCACCGCCGATTTTTACAAAAGAGGCTATTTCGGTCCGTCGCTCCCTGTACCGTCAGACATGGAAAACCAGTGGGCAAAGAGTACCGCCCTCGAACCGGTTCTGATCAGACAGCCACTTCCGGGTACAGCAACCATATTCGCAGAAATTGACCGGCCACCTTCGGAACTGGCACTGCCGACTCCTTATCCCTCACTTGAAAGCATTCTTTCGTCTGAAGCGGTCGCCGAAATGGCCGAAAAGGCACTCGAAAGCAAGGAATACCAGAAGTCATACCTGTTTTTTTCACAGCTGGCCGCCTCGGCACCGCAGAATCGGCGCTATCTTATCGGAAAAGCCGAAGCAGCGTTTCACATGAAACGTTACCGTCAGGTTCTTGAAATTCTTGGGCCTATGGTTGCCGCAGGTGCTTCTACCGGGTTTTCTGAGCTGCAGGCACAAAAAATTCAGCAGCTCATGGAAGATTCACGCAGTCAGGTTTTTTCTAACAGTTCGAAAAACTGATTAAAGAAATCGAATTACATCCAGCAGAGTGAACGAACAGACATCGATACGGCAAAAAGTTTACTGTTCCCAGCTGAAGTCTTTAACGACCTTTCTCTTGGTGTTGAGAATGATGATTTCGACGCGCCGATTCGCTTCGCGTGCTTCAGGGGTGGCGGCAAGTTCTTTTGGTCGGTTATCGGCATAGCCCTGAGCTGAAAAACGCCCGGGATCGAGATTCATTTCATCGACAAAAAACCTGACGACCGAACAGGCACGGGCAGTAGACAGCTCCCAGTTCGAAGGATAAACGGTATTTTTGGCAGGCAGGTCATCAGTGTGTCCATCGACTCTGACGTAGTTATCAATTGTACCGATAACCGGTACCAGGGCCGTCAGAATTTCTTCGGCGCCTTTCTTCATCGAGGCGCTGCCGCTCTCAAAAAGGACATTTGCCGGAATCTGAATTTTTACCATCTGATCTTCTGCCAGAACGCGCAGTCGATCCGCGAGCGGCACTCTTGCCAGCTTGCTTTTAACATTCTTCACAATCAGCGGGATTTCGCTTTTTCTGGTTGCCGGCGTCAGAACGATACCCTTGCCGCCGGGGGTCAGCCATTGGTTTGCACCCTGCGACACGTTGATACTGAAAACGGCATGATAAAGCTCGTCACGTGATTCACTTTCCTGGCGTTTTTTAGGAGAATCAAGGGTCGAGAAGGCAAACAACATGACGAAGAAGCAAAGCATGTTGGTTACCATGTCGCCATAGGAAAGGCACCAAAGTGGTGCAGAAATTTCGTCAGCTTTTTTTCGCTTAGCCACCCTGACCCAGCTCCTCTGAGAGATGCAGTTCGTTAAAGGTCACTCTGGTCTTCTCAGACATGAAGGCCAGCAGGCGTTCCTGAATGATACGAGGGTGAACACCGGCGGCGATAAAGAGACAACCGCGGGCAATGATTTCGCCATAGAGCTGCTCGGCCTTGCTGCGTTCATCCATTTTCTTACCAAACGGAATGACGAGAAGGTTCGCAGAAACAGCACCATAGAAGGTCGTAATAAGTGCAACCGCCATATTCGGACCAATCGACGACGGATCATCGAGGTTACCCAACAGACCAATCAGCCCGATAATGGTCCCGATCAGACCGAAACCGGGAAGAACCGACCCGAGAAATTCAAGAGCTCCTTTAGTATCACCGTGGCGGTTGGCGCGTGAATCAAGTTCGGTATCGAGAATGTCTTCAATGACTTTTACGTCGACACCGTCGATAACCATCTGCAGACCACGGGCCATAAAAGGCTCTTCTATTTCGGCGATCCGCGAATCGAGGGCAAGAATGCCCTCTTTTCGCGCGACGTCAGCCGTCATCAGAATGCTGCTGATCAATTTCATGTAGTTGAATTCTCTTGGAGCCATATACGCCGTTTTAATAAGACCGATAGCACTCATCACCGTTTCATGGCTATAGGCTACAAACATGGCGCAAAACCCACCACCAAAAACGATCATCATTGAAGGTACATCGAAGAATATACCCAGATCGCCGGAAAGTTTAATGCCGACGAGGATGAGCAACAAACCGGAAATGGAGCCTATCAGAGTATTGTTATCCAAAAGAGATTCTCCTGACTGACAGCAGCGTCATGTTTTGAAATCAGCCAAGCAGATCGAGCTTGAACACGAGTTCAGAAACACCTTTCTTGTTTTTGGTCACTTCTTCGACCTTGATGGTGAACTTGTAAGGAGCGACTTCGGCAATTCCGAGAACCTGACCCTTTTTGACTTTCGCTGCATCGATGGCCACTTTCGGGGTCTTGAGGCTGCGAACCTTCTTGTTGTTTTCCATCACGTCGATTTCGAAGCTGATACCTTTGATTACGCCGTCATCATCGTTGAAAACTTTCCAGTCTTCGTCATATTTAATGGAAAACCAGTAGTTGTTGCCATTCATGGTCAGAGGAGAACTCTTGAGCAACTCTTCGGTCAGCGGGTGCGGCGCGTAATTCAAAAGTCTTACAAGTGTGAAAAGGTTTTTCGGGTCGGTTTTCATGGCCGGCGCCTGAGCCACTTCGGCTTTGGCAGCTTTGGCGGTTTTAACTGCAACTCCGGCCTTAGCTGAAGCAGCAGCTGGAGCTGTGCGTGCAACTTTACCCGCCGGCGCACCCGCCTGTTTGACATTGGTCGGAACAATCGGCTTAAGCGAAGTCACCATGTGGCTCGATGCCATCGGCAGCTCACCAGGGGGTGCAACCAGAACGATTTTGTCTTCAGCGCTATTGGCGGCCTGAACCGGCTTAACGGTCCGGGCAGTTTTTAATGTTTTGCCGGCAACCTTGTCGTGTCTTACAACCTGCAGACCCGGTGAAGTATCCGTCCCTGCGAACGAAGAAGAGACGAATACGGTTCCGCCAACCACCAGAAATCCCGCTACGAGCATACCCAGTCTGACGTTCTTCATTAATTTCTCCTGATATTTCCTGAACAACTTAGTTGTTTCTTGCCCCACCATTGATCCAGTTGGTTATGAGACCCTGGTCTGAAGTAGAAAGGGAAGGTCTGTCTTTCGGCATTCTCGGGGTTTCGATGCCCTTGATGCGCCTGACAAGCTTGCTGGTCTGTGCGTCATAGGGAAGCACCACTGCCCCGCTCTTCGAACCGCGCATCAGATTCGAGTAACTGTTGAGTCTGAGCCCGCCCTGTGCGGTGCTGTCGTTATGGCAGCCGACGATGGCGCAGTTGACATTGAGAATTGGCAGAATGTTGCGCGAAAAGCTTCCCCCCATCGAGACCAGAACGATATGCGTGGTCGCCGAAAGGCCGCTGTCGATACTAACAGTCAGTGAATTCGAGTTAAAATCGCTGGCATGGGCTGTGACTGTGTAAACGCCCGGGTCGACGTCAGCGATCGTAAAGCTGCCATTGATATCGGTAATCGACGAGGTTGTCGACGGCGAAGTCACAACCGTTGCCCCGGCAATACCTATGCCGGTCTGAGAATCGACAACCGTTCCTATAAGAGTACCTCTGAGGGTGCTTTTTGTTCCGCAGCCCACCGCTGTCAACAGCGACAGACTTAAAACCAGCGCCAGTAATACCTGAAAGTTTTTGACCATTACCCCGCTCCTTCCTGAGCTATTATTCCTGCAAACATCATCGGCAAAAAACCTTGGAAGTTTAATAGAACAGTTCGATTTGTGAAAAAAATTCGGGTGAAAGCGCCTGTGCATGATATAATCGTCTGCATGAAAATGAGCCCGAAAAATAGACCGGTCAGGTCTCAGGTTCGCAGTGGTACCAGTTTGATGGAACTGCTGCTGGCGCTTGCGGTATTGTCGGCCGCCATGTATCCGGTCGTCTTCATTTTTCGTATCGGCAATCCGCCAAGACAGACCAATCAACAGGAATACACAGCGACCCTGCTGGCGCACCATGTGATTGAAACAATCGTGGCCAGGCGGGCGGTCAACCCGTCGTATCTTCCGGCCATGAGTGAAGCAGAACCGGTGGTTGAATCGGCCGAACATGTCGAGCCGGTGAGTCAATATTTCCGGAACATCTCGCCAGACAACAACAGTATTACCGAAATTAACGATCCACAATTGTTCTGGACGCTGAAACCATACAAGTGTCAGATCGACACGTATTACCTGGACGGGAACCTTTTCAAAGCGATAGTTTACATAACATACCAACGCGAAGGGCGCACCATGAAGGTATTTTTCGAGCGCCTGCTACCGCAGAAAGCACTCGAAATCAACGGAGAAGGCGAAGAATGAAAAGACGCGGCGAACTGTCTTTTGAAGGCATTCTCGGAGTGGCATTCATCTCATTGATTCTTGCAACCATACTTGCCGTGGCGCAGTTCTATAAAGCAAGAAACCCCTCTGACCCCGAAAACCATGATATAACCGCCAGTTACAATATAATTCTTACAGCCATACGCGAAGACGCCCAAATTGCTGCAGTTGCCGAGATTGCATCCGACAGTTTCGCTCTCTACAACAGCCAGAGCGATCTGATCAGCCGCTATGCTTTTATCGGCGGTAATCTGCACCGTTTCGACAAAAATGAAAAGGGCGAAATTCTTCTAAAAGGCGTAGAGTCGGTTTTTTTCAAAACCGGCGAAGACCTGCCGAACCTTCTGACAGTAAAAATCATGCCGACTGACCGCATGGACATTCCGTTTTTCACTTCGTTCGCTCTGCGAGGCATCAACCATGACCTTAACTGATTCAAGCGCCACCAGAAACCTTATTCTCTCAGCAATTCTCACTCTTTCGATCATTTCGATCGCCTGGTTTCTCGGCAGCATGAAATCATCGCCGCTTATCCCTGCCACAACTCTTATTGCCGCTGACTATCAGATGGAATCTGCCATCATCATGCAGATGCAGCAGCTGCACAATAATCAGAACATTCGACCTCAGCCACTTCAGAAAGAAATAATGCCCGGAATCACCATGAACATCGAATGCAGTGAGCAACCCGACAAAAGCTGGAAATTCATGGCCAGCGTCGCTGGTCAGGGCATCAGTCGCAGCATGCAGGCAATCGCCGGCAGCGACAACCCCGATAAAATTCTTTTTATCCGCTGATCGATCATCAGCCGGATCGTGCGATGTTCAGCCACCAGCCAGGACCAGGGTCTGACCTGAGATATTCATTCATGAATCTGCTGCGGGCGAGACCGGCGACCAGAAGGATCTGACCTTCTGCAAGAAGCAATGGTATCGAATCGCGACTTTCAACCGGCACTTTTTTATCGATCAGCCACCTTGCCAGTTTTTTGCTCCCACTGCCACCCTGCGGGCAAAAACGGTCGCCCGGTCGTCGTGTACGAAGCGCCAGACTGCCGGGCAGTTTTTCAGAGACAGGCAGGCATTCACCAGGCAGACTGGGCAAAGAATCGGCCTGCAGCAGCAGGAACTTCCAGCGGCCAAGCATCACGGCTTCACCTGGTTTGATTATTATCTCTGAAGTCTGCGGTTCACGATCAGAGCACTCCACCGGATTCTTTCGAACAGGCCGGCAACCCGCAACATTTTTTTCAAAAACCAGGCGGTCTTTGCGACGGGAAATCACGAAATCTCTGTACACGATTTTATGACTAGACTCGGGGTTGGTCCATAGATAATCCAGCCTGGTCAGAAGAACCCTTTCTGTGTTTTTTCCGGCACCGAATCGGTACAGCCAGAGGCGTAAAATTTCTGCCCTGAGGGTACAATTTGGAGTTATGTAAACCACCAGTTCGTTCTCAGAGGCATTTTCAGTAATGTACCTTTTCGCACGCCGGCAGATTTTTATCTGTAGCTGGCGGGCATCATCGCCAAGCGCGACCAGATGCTGTGCCGAACCAGGCTGCATTTCATTCATCAGCGGCAGCAGCTGATGCCGCACCCGGTTTCTGAAAAACATATCGGTTGAATTCGTTTCGTCTTCGCGCCAGCCCTGACCGGCATCACGCAGATAAGTCGCGAAACTGCTGCGGCTGACGCGCAGAAACGGCCGCCACACCCTGATAACATCGCTGCCGAATATCAGTCTGATACGGGGTGCGATACCGCCAAGCCCATGCCAGGAACAGCCTCGCATAAGCCGCATCAATATGGTTTCGGCCTGGTCGTCGGCATTATGACCGGTGGCGACAATTTCAGCGCCTGATTCACGCAACATTTCGGCAAAGGCAGCATATCTTAGATCACGCGCCCAGGCCTCACTGCCCTCGGCGTGGCTGCTGGCAAAAACAACTTCGTCGCGGCGCCTCTGATAAAATTCGAGACCCAGACGGGCAGAGAGCGCTTTTACCCAGTCCGCGTCTTCAGCACTCGATGCCCGTAAACCATGGTCGACATGAAACACACAAAGCTGGCGCTTTTTCATGCGACACCACTGATGTAGAAGCAGAAGCATGGCCACCGAATCACAGCCGCCGGAAACCGCAGCGGCGATTTTCATTGCCGCCGGTGGGCGCGTCATCATTGCCAGCAATCTCTGCTGCTGTGCTGTATTGATTTTCAGGCTGGGTTCCATCAGCTGGTCGGTCAAAAAACTACCTGGCTTTCTGGCTGCGAATCGTCTTTAAATAATCATTCCAGGCCTTTTCGATGAAAGATGGCAGTTTTGCGGTCGATCGTGGTTCTTCAGGACCGATTTCGGCAGCTGACGGCGAAGCACAGAGCCTGGCAATCAAACGGTCGCGGCCATCGAGCACATCGATGGTCAAAGCGCCTTTGCGGCGATACTTGCGGTAAACACGCACGATCGGCGGCGGCGGCACCGCCAGACGACCACCGATGACGATCGGCGAGGTTCCATGCACAATAAGACCGCTGACGTCGACGGGCTCGATGTATGACGGAATCACATACTCATCACGATCGGCAATATAGTCGGCGAGAATCATGCGAAAATCATGATCACCGATGTTTTTGAGAAAGCGGGCGAGCGAATAATAACGGGCATCGCGGGCAATGCCGTTAAGGTCGAGGCCACGCGGCCGGGTTTCTTCGATAACCATGACAATCGGGCCATACATACGGGCGACACCGATGCGCGGCGAAGCAAAGATAAAATGCGTTTCGGGATCGGGAACACCGGCCTTGCTGGCTTCGAATTTGCCGGGGCGGTTTTCGTAGAGATCTTTTGTCGAGGCGACAGTGTTGAAAATTTTCTGCAGCAAAGCGGTCTGCTGTTTTTTAGCAGCTTTCAGTGCTTCATCAGGACTCATGCCTGCTTTTTCACAGCCTTCGACAAGATTGCGCAGACCGCGTGACTGATGCGTCGTATCGAGCAGAAATCTGAAGCCAAGCAGTTCATCACGCTCGATTTCGCCCGACCTGCGTGAGCCAAAACCACGATACAGCACAGAGAAGTAACCACTGCGGATGCGCTGCAGAGCGGTGGCCGAATTCATGGTAAACATCGATATCGTCTCTGCATCATAAGATGCAGCAGAAAGAGGCTCTACCATATAGACAAACAGAGAAGCGGCAACAACAAAACCAATTAAAAGTCTTAAAGAAAAATAGCGGGCAACAGACATGCTTACCTCTTTTTCAAGCCAATTTGAAGGTATCTGGCCATATTAACGCCGAACGGCCCGACTGGTCAACCAGCCGGGCCGTTTTAGCGAATCGATTATGCAAGATTCTTTTGTCTAGAAAGAAATCCGGGTGGGTTTCCAGTCGGTGGGGCGCTGCAGGCCTTCTTTTTCCGGCACGACCAGTGAACCGACATAGCTGCCATCAGCATAAACACGGTCGATCTGTTCGCGAATCGACTTGATATCTTCTTCACTGACCACGCCATTATCGGTAGCTTTGTAGAATTGTACAGTTATACGGATCGGGAAGCGCTCGTCGCGTTCGATCGGCTGATTGTCCATTTCAACGAACGGCCCTTCGATTTCACCGTGGCCGATGACTGCATCTTCAACGTTAGAAGAAAGAGATTCACGACTGACTTCAGCATCTTCAAACATGATGCCCTTGCTGTCACCACGGAAATATTCGCGATGTTTAAGCGGCACCTGAATCAGCATTACCATGTTATCGGCAGCGGTACTGCCGACGGCCGGGGCAGAAGGTTTTGCCGTGCTGTCGGCAGGTTTGTCGGCTGCCTGAGAAGGTTCGGCGGCATCGGCGGCATCACTGGCACGCTTACCGGTCAGCGAGGCCTTTTCCCCGTTGCTGTTGAAGAAAAGACGCTGACCGTAAGCGCCGCCATTCTGCACGGCGTCACGCGCGTTGTCGACGATGGTCATGCTGGTGCCTTCGCGGGTGACGAGAATCGCCAGCACAGCGGGATTACCGGCTGCTGACTGATAGTTGAAGATTACCGGGTTGAATACGGCTTCTTCGCCCTTCGGAATCGGCAGAAAGCAGGCCTGAGCCGAAACCAGCACGTGCGAATCGCGGGTGGCCAGAAGCATGCTGGCGCTGCCGGTCCATGATGCAGAATTGCTCAGCAGCGGGCGCGGATCTTCGAGCAGAGCGCCGAGCGGAATCGTTTTGGGTTCCTGGCCTTTTTCGTTACCGACGCGGGCGTAGAGTTTGCCAAGCTGAATGTCAGCGGTTTTATCAGTGAAATTCGGAAAGCGGATAACCGGCATGCAGGTCATTCTGCGGCTTTCTTTGCTGCCGTGATGCACCTGAATGGTCATGTCGCTGATGTTCGGGCCGACGGCCGAGCCTTCAAAGCGGCCGGTGTCTTCCCAGGTGATGTTGATGATGTCGAGACCGTATTTGGCGGCAAGTTCACGGGCAGCCGGGTCAGTGGTCATACCGGCGACGCGGCTGACAACCTGTTCATAATCAGGATTGTTTTTTTCCTGGGCCAGAACTGGCACGGTCAGCCAGCAGGCGAGCAATACGGTCAGCAGTTTGATTTTCATTCGAGGCCTCTTTCTTTGCAGACGCTGATGCGGGTAACTTTCCCGAGTTGATGCTGCCAATTTACTCTTCAGCCATGCGGTTGTCAAAGGCCGCATTTTGCGACTTTCAAACCAGATCTCCAGGATGCCCGCAAAGAAAAACCGCCGCAGAGGTTTTCTGCAGCGGCTTTGAGAGGCAGAGAATTATTTGATTTTCAGCGGCACGTAGAGCACCTGGCGGTTTCCGGCCACATCGGAAGCATCAATATACAGATGCGGGTTTTCTGGCAACTTCAGCTCGGCAAGTTTGATTTCATCGGCATTCACGTCACTGAGCGGCGCGGGTTCGCCGCCGGCACCTGCGCAGATACCGTATTTAAGTCTGGCGTTGTCAAGTTTGTAGTTGTCTTCGCCGTTAACCTTGATTTTGAGCACGGCATTGGCCGGAACCTTTATTGCAGCCTGTTCAGGGGCTACAACCATATTGGCGCCAAGTTCAATGCCGGGCACAGTAAGGGTTTCGGTCGGATCAGCTTCGTTTACAAGGGCGCCGGAAAAATACACATCGGCCATTTTCGGCAGCGGGTATTTGTTCGGCGGGTTTTCGGCAACCCAGAAAGTGCCTGAACGGCCATCTTCAAGGGCTACTTCAAGACCACACACCGGTGGCGTGATATCGAGAACACGCACATCGGCGGCAATACTTGAATTGGCAAACGTGGCACGCGCCTTACCGGTTTCTGGTGAGGTATAACGCATTTTTCGGCCGGCATAGCAGGTGATTGCGCCTTTGCCAGTCGGATTGAGAGGGGTTATCACCATCTGATTGACTGCCAGGTCATGTGAGGCAGAAGCAGGAACATTGCGGTTCTTTTCCCAGTCGATGAACAGCCAGGAAATGGCAGGGTTTCGGCTCCAGGAAGGATTCGGAATTTCCTTGCCATTATAGGTTACAGGCGGCTCGGCATCGAACAGAGCGGTTTCGGCAACCACCGTCAATGGAATGTCTTCGGTGAGGGTTGCCGGAATCGCTTCGCCGTTTTCGAGACAGATCTTCATCGGCAGAACCGGGCTGAGGTCAGCGGGATGTTCACCAATGGTTACGCCTTCGAGCCATGGGGCCTCAGAGGCTTTTTTCGCATCGCCTGAATCTTCGGCACCAGCAATGACAGAACCGGCCAGGAAAAACATAAATGCGGTGAATAAAAGGTTTTTCTTCATGCGGTTACCCGTTACTGGTTCTTGCCGCCTTCAAATGCAGCTGCGGTATTAACTACATAGAGGGGCATTCTGATAGTTGTGATGTTGCCATCTTTGTCACTGGCAGTGGTAACAAAAACATATTCGGGTTCATCAGGATACTGGTCGCGAGGATAGTTGGGAACGCGGAACATGTAGGCGTCACCGTCTTTTTCGACCGGTTTGCCGTCGGCGGTTTCGATGACGGCTTCAACATTACCGGTAGAGGCACGTTTATTACCGTTGTCAGTCGACATGGCGGCAAAAATAAACGGAACATTGCGGCGCACATAGACACCTTTAAGGTTCTTTTCTTCGCCACCAACGACATTTACGTGGTTGCGATAATCAGTCTGGTCGATTTTCGAGGTCAGCACGCCGGTTTCGAATTTGGGGGCGCCGCGTTCATTAAAGAGAGTACCGGCGATCGAGAGGCGGGCGGTTTTTTCCCAGGGGATGCGGTTTCTTTCATCATCCTGGCCTTCATCGATAAAAAGATAGCTGGCAGCTTCGAAATCCTGAGATTTGGTTGAAAACGGGCGGCCTTTGTTTTCGACAATTTTACCGGCCATGGTGGCTCTGAGTTCTTCTTCAGTGGCAGCCATATTGACGCTGCCGGCACCTTCCTGGAAAGCGACCCAGACGTCGGGAGAGGTGCAGTCATGCACTTCGATACCAACGCGCTGCTGGGCAGTTACGGTTTTGCTGTCGCCTTCGGCGCCTTCTTCACCGGTCTTACCGGTTTCGCCGCTGCCGCTGCCGGATGCACCGCTGCCACCTGAATCACCAGTGCCTTCAGTAGTGGTATCTTCGGCTCCACCTGAACTGGCAACCTGTCTGGCGCCGCCGTTGTGAACCTGGTAATAACCCGGTTCGGTGATATTGCAGTTATTGGTGGCCTTGTTGGTGTTATCGGAGCTCTGCGATTCGAAATTACCGCCGTCGTCTTCTTTTTTCACTTCCCAGGTGATGTTCGGTTCACTGGTGAATTTGGCGGCCTCAGCAATGGCGGCGGCATCAATATTATACAGGTTGGAGTTTTCCTGCATCAGAACGCCGACGTCTTCGAGCCATTGCAGATCGCCCTCTTCGGCTTCTTTGCCACGGAAATTCGCAGGCAGAGTAACCGGGCTGTCTTTCACTTCCAGGGTCATGTCAGTGCTGTCAGGAATAACCACTTCGGTAGTACTGGCAGTTGCAGACTCGGGTTCAGCAGCTGTTTCCTGGGCAATTACCGGGCAAACGGTCATTGCAGCACAAAAAGCCGCAGCGAGAAGAGCAAATCTGTTCATGAATTTCATACGCTTTCCTCCGTTGTTTTTCGGAGCCGGTACCCCGGGCGCCGGCAATGCCATCTGAGCAGGCTCGCCCGCATCCTGATATCAAACCCCGTTCCCCGGGTTTCAGATTCTGAAATCTCCGGGTTTTATTTACTCAACTATTATACGCCCGTCTCCCCCGATAAGTTACATTTTTTTATTACGCCCCCGGAACATAACCCCACATTCATTATTACGGCCTTAATAAAAAACAAAAAGATTCTGACTCAGCCGCAAGTCGCCCAGATGTGAAGCTCGGCGGCGATACTGCTTTTTACCAGATAGCCAACTGATATGATTGCATCGAGATTGTAATGTTCAATCTCACGCCGGACCTCTCTGTTACCTTCCTGTCGAACTAACAAGATTTTCTTGCAAGCTGTTTCGGTTGTCAGTTCTTTTTTTCATAGAATGGTCTGTGAATGCTGGCTTATATTCTGCTGAGTAGCTTGAAACAACCTTGCCATATCAGCCTGAATTACTTGGTCGGCGCTTGTGTCATGGCATTAAAACTGGTCTTCCCGGATTGCAGAGACATACTTTAAACCGTTTTGTTCATTATAGGGTTTTGTCACTATTTTGTCCCTAAAAACGACAATTTTGAGCAAAAAGCATCGAACTTCGCCGAATCCGGGCAACAAAAAACCCGCTTTGTAAGCGGGTTTTTTGTTGAGACACTAGCAAGGGTCACTATTTAACAACGCGGCCTTAATCATTTCAGATAAAGCATTTCATCAAGTAAAAATTTTAGAGTTACCCCCAGAGTTACCCCCGCTTTTATTTTTACATTACTTTTTTAACACTAATTAAAAACACGCCAAAGCTTACAACTCTTTCAAAAAAGGCCTAGGGGTCTTATATAGCGAAGATTGCAACACCGACTTTGCAAAACCAAGTCGCAAAATTCTATCTTTATAAGCCTCGACAAGCACAGAAGGCATGCGCGGATCAAAAACAATTTCATCAATCAAATCAAATGGATCTATCGAGTATTCCAAAATATCAGAATGGCATTCATTATCCACGCCAGAATAAATCAACCGCACCTCTTTCTCATGCTCAAACTCCACTCGCTTGTAAAGCAGCGTCTCAGCAATCCCTGAGCCATTAGAATTCATCACTTCAATTTCATCAAATTTTTGAAACAATTCCTTTTCTGGAAAATACAAGACTTTACCAATAAAGCACCTCAGTTCCCAGAACTCTTTTTTAGCATTCTTCAAAGAATCAAACAGCTTACTAATGGTAGTCTTGATTTTAACACCTGCTTTGTCACCAGAATAAATTCGCCACATAGCGTCAGTCTCAGCATGCATGGTCCAACACTGCCCATAAACAGAGTCTTTCGCTGCAAAAGAGCAAATTATTCCATCTGGCAACTTCATTGCAGAAGAGAGTAAAGCATTTTCAAATGGATCATCCCATTTTTTGGGTTTAGCAAGAACATTTTTTCGAGCTTGCATCATTTCTAATAGCCGTTGCACAGGAATAACTCTGTATATATCTTTTGATATTGAAGCTTCTTCCAAATTGATATAGTTATTATACGCCATCAAAATCCCCCAATTTTCATCCATTGGCCTGGCAAAGATCATAAACGAAATAACACATCCTAAGTCTCAATCAGTTTTTGCCAGAATTAATAATCGAAAAACAGACAAACCTATAGCTGATTCTGCAATCTGATCTGCAAAGTATTGAGCGGTCGATATCTATTCAGGGCTTCTATTTCACCATATACATCAAGCGTATTGCTAACATCTTCAATTTCAACAACAAGAGCATAAGGCACATCAACATGTTCTTGTTCCCATCGTGAGAACAATTCAAGCCAAACCTGCCAGTCCCCTGCATTAAACTGTGAAAAAAGTTTTGTAAACTGCTGGCAAACATCCCATTTTTGCCGACCTTCTCTAAAATCCTGATTAACAGGAGTAAGAGATACACCATCTGCATGACTTTTCTTCAATGAGGCACGAATATAAGCCCCCAGATACTCTGTTCCCTTGGTGCGATCAACTGGTGGCGCACACAGACATGTCACTGTAACTCTAGCTACATTTCGCCCAACTTGCGCCGCCAAAATAGATGGCATATAAATTGTAACCCGCTCTTTTTTAAGTTTACTAAGGGTTCCAGTTCTTACAAAGATCACTCTAGATGAAGAAGAAAATTTACTGTTTTCCAAATTTGGCATACCGCGACCATAAATACTATGCGCATAGGCAAGCTCATTGTCGTCTATTCCCTCACCATCCCACAGAGGCTGCGTGTTGTGATACAAAAGAGCTTTTGCAAGCAAAATATCATTCTGCGATGTTTCGCCAAGGATCTCTGCCAAATCTCCAGCAACTACAGGAGCAGCAAAGCTTGTGCCAGCATCAGGCACTAATTTTGCCTTATTAGACAATAATAGAGCAAATTGATCTCTAGGCACGTATGAACAGCCATTTTTTTGGACAGTTGTGCCAGCATAGGTTGATAAATCTGGTTTTAAACAACCTCTAAAACCTGGCCCACGACGACTATATGGAGCAATATCGTTAGCTTTTGAAAGGCTATCAACATGATCTGCTCCCACAATAGCACCAACAGCTATTGCCAACATAGAATCAGCTGGAGATGCAATTCTTGAATCATCGTCATCCAATATATCTTCAAGAGAACTTTCAGTCTTCCAAAGATCGTGATTCCCTGCAGAAATAACAAATTGCACACTTTTTTGTAACTGAAGAGCGTCAAGCTCATAACCAACAATGCTCATTTCATCTCCCTCAATCGGAGCCGGAGCATTTGCAGATAAATTATAGATTTTTGCAATGTCTGAATACTTTCCTACCGCATCCTGAATCCTTTTGATAAAGACATTAACAGGAACACTGCCATCCAGAATATTGCAATCGATAACCTTGGCCCGCGGAATCAAGATACCCGTCAAAAGCTGTTGATCTATATAGCGAAACGCGACACGGCTGGCAACCTTAGTGCCATGATCAGCATTTCCACCACTAGAATTTGCAGGTTTCCAACGATCAAGCACGACGCTTGACAAGCTGGAAGGAAAAGAAATACCGGAATCAAGCACAACAACCGCTGGCAATTTATCAATATCGACGCCTTGATCTATTGAAAACGCGCCTAAATCAATTTCATCAAAAGCAGACGCGTCTACGCTAAAAAAATCAGTTTCCTCAATTCTATAGATAGCTGGATCGTTCTCATATCTTGTCAAGGAAGCAGATGGAATTATCGCACGAACAACGGGAGTATTGTCGGATAAGTAATACGGTTCCTGCTGAACAGCGCCCTCTGAGGCAACAATTTTATCAATCAATTTTACTAACGCAGATTTATAAAGTGATTCGTCTAGGTTCGGAATCAACATTAGCTGAATATCCAGCGTTTTGGGACAAACCTCTTTAGTCATCTGCTTAATAAGACCTGAAGAATCTTTTTCTTTTCCAATGTATGGACTAAAATCCTCGATAAAATCAAAATGAGACTTACCAACCCCCGTTTGACTATACTTGTTTACGCGTTGTTTCAGAGCTTCAAATTGGCTAGCAGAAGAAGTTACAATAGCATTTCGAGAATTTTTTACAGCCCTAATTCTCATTCCCGTCGCATCAAAAATCTCTTTCTTGTCTTTGATTTTTTCCCCTTCAGGAAGTCTAACACTAAACACAAGCATATCAGAATCCGAAAAAGAATTGTCGGGTGCAACAGTATCTAATGCCGCTTTTATTGCCGTCAAACTATTACTTAGTTTGCTACCATGATCCTCAAAAGAAACATTCCGAGCTTTTGGCCGAGCAGTTAATTTTTTATCAAGCCGCTGAACTTCACTATCTGGGATCCAAAGATGACTTTTTTTGTTATCCATTTAATTTTCCTCCTTATTAAAACGATAACTTAAAGTGGATTTAGATATGCCGGTAATTTCTTCTAACACCCGCATCGAAACTCCATTTTTATTTAAAGTATGAAGAGCCTTGGTATAAGCATCATTATCTTCACTAATCAAGAGAGTTGATTGCCTTAGCCACACACTGGCAATATCTTTATCTGTCAAAGTCTTTGTTGTCTTTTGCAAAATGCAATGCTTTGCTAATATCTGTATAAAATTTGTTATTTCTGCACCACTCATGCCTTCTGTAAGTCGAACAATTGTTGAAACATCCATCGAATAATCAGCAAGCATACTATCCAAACTTCTACATATAATGCTTTCGCGTTGAACAGCGTTTGGTAGTTCAAGCAAAATGGACATATTGAATCTTCTCCAAATAGCAGGATCCAACAAATGCTGATGATTTGTTGCTGCAACAAGAAACACATTCGCAGGCATATTATCCATATTCTGCAAAAGCGTTGTCACAACACGCTTCAATTCCCCTAGCTCATTTGAATCGTCTCTCTTTTTGGCTATTGCATCAAACTCATCTAAAAACAGCATAATGCGCTTATTTTTTGCATAGTCAAATATTTTGCGAATATTTGTCCCGGTTTGCCCCAGATAGGAAGATACCAAACCATCCAATTTGACATAAGCAATGGGAATATCTATTTCACCTGCGATTGCGTTTGCCGTCATCGTCTTTCCGCAACCAGGAGGCCCACAAAATAAAACTCTATTCGTGGCCACAACTCCTTTTGCAAACAGTTCATTAGCCTGTCTTTGCTCCTCAACCACTTGCATCAGCACTTCTTTTGTTTTTTCAGGCAAAACAACATCATTCAGTTTTATTTTGGGCTGCATCAGCTCCAACAACTCTAAAGCGGAATCCTTATCCTTAGGAGCCGGAAACATACTTTGCGCCGAAAAAGACATTTCTGCCAAAGGGCTTGGAGAGCTATTAGATAACTTATTGTTTATAGAATAGGCAGACTGAAGAGAAAAGGCCAAAGCGGCATTGCCCTTGCGCTCTTCATCGTCAGACAAATCTTTAAGAGCTTTTTTAAAAGCGTCTTCACTACCGCTTGAATGAGCTTGAATTAGCTTGATTATAAGTGTTGATTTCATAAGCACACTTCCTGGCGAAATTTATTTGTTCCATCCCTAATTAAATATATAGCATTTAAAGATTTAAGTCAATATTTTTTGGACACGACTGGACAAGCTGCCTAAAATTAGAGACTATATCTCAATCTTTATTGGACACAACTAAACAAGCAGTGTTTTTAAGTCTGAATACAACACCTCCATATTCAACTCTAATCGATCAAGAAACATAAAATGAAACAGCTTGAGCTAACCGAAACACCGAGGCAAGCACACCCAGCTTCTCCAATGCTTGCACAAAATCTGAATAACTAAATCTCGGCAACCTCCAAGCCATTAACTCGAAATTATTGCCCCCCACAAAACAGTCCATTCCAGCCCCTTGCCAACATTCAGGCCGACACGTGCCAGGCCTTGAAGCTAATCAGATTGATGTCTCAGTGATCCTATCTGAACAAAAATTGCATGATAAACCTGATTGTGATTTAATGAACCTTGCAGGACGAAAGAGCAGAATTATAGCTGCCTTTAATTGTTATTACATGAAGCAAAACAATTAGTAATCAAGACTATATCCGCTGTCACATAGAAAAACGGAACTTAATCACTCTGGGAGGGTTGCCTTGGAAGTCAGGTTTTTATCAGCAAACAAATTCAAAATACAAGAAGCATCAGAAATATTGCAGAGCTCTGACATCTCCGTGGTTCCAATTATGGAAAAAATAGAAGAAATTCAAACAGAGGACAGTTTACGATTAGTAAGAGATAAAGCATTAAAAGCATTCAAAACTATTGGGAAACCACTTTTCGTAGAACACACCGGTTTATATATAGACTTTATGAATGGTCTTCCTGGTGGACTAACTCAAATTTTCTGGGATTCTTTAGGCGCAGACAAATTCGCCGAATTGTTTGGGAAAGCCTCAAACAACGAATTAACAGCAAAAACTATAATTGCGTATGTTGATGGAAAGCAATTCCACATATTCGAAGGGAGCATTAAAGGTCATGTTCCCAGCGTTCCTAAAGGGAACCGTGACTTTCAATGGGATTGTGTTTTCATTCCACAAGGAAAAAAGAAAACTTTTGCAGAAATGGGAAAAGATAAGAACAAAATCTCTATGAGACGATTAGCCCTGAACAAATTTGCAAATTTTTTAGGTGGTTTGAGATGATACCCAAAGATCTGGTTGAAGCAATAAAAAATAGAAAAGCCATCCTATTTGCAGGTGCAGGATTATCAATGAATCTAAAGTTACCTTCATACAGTTCCTTAATCGATAAGCTTGCTGATGAATTAGGATTTGATCGTGAGTTGTTTCAAATTCAAGGCGATTATATGGCTTTAGCAGAGTATTACGCTCTCAATTCTGGAAATCTTGGGAAATTAAGAAGCTGGATGGACAACACTTGGCACGACTCAAGAATAGACATTTCTGCCTCAGTAATTCATAAATTGATCGCTGAACTGAATTTTTCTGCAATTTACACAACTAATTTCGACCGATGGATTGAAAAAGCGTTTGATTTTTGGAAGAAAGACTATTCTAAAATAGTTACTGTTGCCGATATTGCCAAAGCAAAAGAAGATCGAACACAAATTGTAAAATTCCACGGTGATTTTGAAGATGACAATTCATTAGTTTTCACAGAATCCAGCTATTTTGCCAGAATGGATTTTGAATCTCCACTAGATATTAAGCTCCGAAGCGATGTCCTTGGCAAAACCATACTGTTTATTGGATATAGCCTTTCTGATATAAATCTGCGCTATCTTATCTATAGGCTTCAAAAACAATGGGAAAAAACAGACTGTAAAAAAGATAGACCCAAGTCATTCATTTTTCTTCCTCGGCCTAACATCATCCAAGAATGCCTTCTTGCCAATCGCGGCATTACTTCTATAAAATCAGAACTAGACGACCCTGGAAAGGCATTATGTAGCTTTTTGCAGAAGCTTTTTGATTCCTGCAAACGAAAAAGACCTCGCTCAACCAAATAGAAGGAAATTAGAATACTAAACTATGTCTGGGATTCGTCAGCATTTTATTCCACGATTTTTGCAAAACGGCTTTGCAAGCAAAGTTGTTGGCGACCAGGTATATGCTTGGGTTTTCACCAAAGATAAACCCACCTTTGAAACCAATACCATTAACTCTGGGGTAAGCAAGTTTTTTTACACAGAAAAAGGCAATTCAGAAACAGACGACATTATAACCGATCTCGAAAAAAGCTATTCAGAGCTAGTTCAATCCATTCGATCTGGTTCTAACAAGGCCTTATCCGATGTTTTACTTCCAGATTTCTTTGCTCACATGGAAGTCAGAACCAAAAATTTCCGGTCATCGTTTCACAACGCCAGTGAATACATGATAGGAAAGATCCTTGATTTTGCAGCCGATAAACAAAGGTTTGAACCATATTTCGCCAAAATGGTGCTTTCAAAGCCAGCAATCATTAAGGATGCAATCAATAAACAGTTTGACGAATATGGCATCAACAATGAATACCGCAAGGCTCTCAGCAAACAGGTGGAACATCTCCTTCCTCACTTTATGAGTAACATACAACCTTTTATAAAACCTCTGTTGGAAGAGTTCAGAGCAAATATGCCTGGCTATTTAAAAGCAGCCGTGAAAAGCGGCCACAATAATGCTTTAGCTTCATGCTTAAACCAGCTTCAACCAAGAGCAGACAAGTATTCTCAATTGAATTTTGAGGTTAAAGCATGGCCAGATGAAGATTTGATACTTGGCGACTCTGCCGTTTTATTCAAGATTGAAGCAAACCAGAGCCTATTCAGAGCGTGTGTAGATAAAGATCAGAAAGTAATCCAGGCATTTTTACCAATTTCGCGCACGCAAATTCTTGTGGGTTCCAGAGATACCGAAAATTCAGACTTTTGCCCCGCCGAAATTAAAGAAGCCATTGCAAGGTGCTCTCTGGAATTTTTCGTAGGCCCGAGCAAAACGGAAAAGAATCTGTCTTTGGCAAACATCATCGGTGAAAATGCTTCAATCATTAGTGACGAAGAATTAGAAGCTATCGTTGAGAGTCTGTGGGATCTGAATAACTTATAAATTCTCTTTTCCGGTCAAAATAAAAGGCTATACCATTCCAATCCTGAAACCCGCATTACACCGTTGAGCAAAACCACAAAACCGGCTACTCATAAGGATTGCCACAGCATACCGGCCGCCACTTTTTTTCATAAATATTGCCCAGAATAAGGGGGACGCTCTCTGAATAGTGGCGAACCACCAGCGACCGGCGCAAGTCATAATGGTGATGGCAAACGTCTTGCGCAAAGTCCTGTCTTACTGATCTTACCAGCATCATGGAAAGTTGCAACGCAATGCAAAGGATTGCAAAGCCTTCTTAAAAATTCAATCTATGGCTTTGCAACAAAATCTAACTAGGTAAAAGATTCTGCAAGCTTGCTAGCTGCAACTTTCTTGAACAACCAGGAATGCCCGCAGCGCAAAACCTGCCCAACAGACGTGATGTTACCAGCTTGTCTCAAGGTTATTGCAACACGCTGCAACATTCACATAGAATGGCTGTCGCGACTTTTGCAAAGCCGCAGATTAAAATTGAAATAATCTGCCTTTTACCAGGGGAGAGACCACAAATGAGAGAATTAGAAAGGATTTTAGTATTCAAAGGCCTGGTGATTCTCAGAGAATTCGACCATGGGGCTTCAGCTGACTTCTGGCTAGTTCCAATGTCTGGCGAAGAGCTTGAAAAGTGGTGGTCGAGCCAGGAAACTTTTAACGACAATCCGCCAGAACTACAGGAAACAGCACAAATTTTATCTGATTTCTTCAACGAAACACGCGAGTCAGAAAAGGTTTGGTGCTTAGAATGGCCGGGAGAAATAATTCCTGCCGAAACAGATGAAGAAAGGCAACTCTGGCTAACCCTTTATGAGACAGAAAATCACTATTTTTGCCATTATTACGGGGATTCGGACTCTTACCTGATCTCACCATCAGGGAAACGAATCCATCATAAAGGCTTTGCCCCTGAAGCCTGACAAAGCTGCCTTCAATCTGGCCTTGCAAAAGATTAACGAATGCCGGCCGCCACTTTATTAACAGCCGGGAAAGCCCGCAACGCAAAACCTGCCCGACCACAAAGCATGGTCGGTCTAGTTTTGCTGTCGCTGCTATAACCGGATAGACGGCCCTAAGAAGCTTACCGCCGCCTCCGGCCGCCACGCGAAAACTGGTTACCTTATCTCTGCCTGGCAGATAGAAGAATGCCCGCGTCAAAAGGATGATAATTTGCCGCCGCTACGCCTTGCCATGACCGGCACACCAAAACAAACCGTTTCTCAGCTAAAACAAAGCCACCAGTCAAATTTTACCCTGGTTACCTAGACAACCGAACCAGAAATTACGTCGAAAGCTGGCTCATCTTACCAACTTTGCCGGTCGCCACTGATCAACCTGAAAGCCAATCAGTCTACAGTCAAGACAACAGACAGCGCATAATAAGGCGCTGTCTGTTGTCTGGTCGTCGTGCCGCCAAGTCGAGCGACAAAAGGCTTGCCAGCGTAGAATCAACGGCAGTCTCGTATCTCTCACCGAGCGGGCTGCGACAGAAACAAAAAGTTGAATCTCTTCACGCTCCCTCGGAGCTGGTCAGGGGAATTAGAAAAGTGGCGGCCGGTGTAACTCAGCTTTGCGCCAGAAAACCTTCACGCCGTTTCGGTTTCCCTTCTCGACTTCGACCAGACCAAAGAAGAGAAAGAGCCTGACAGCAACGGCAGACAGGGTCACTCCTGAAGCCTTGCGGAAGTTGAAGGCATCAAAACTGGCCGCGCCATTAGCAAGCATAAGCAGCGGGAACCGCCTGTTCCGCAACCACCAATTCGACTGGAGGCGCGGTAGCTTCCAAGTCTGATAACGGTTCCGAATCCCTCGACCTGAAAGACAAACGAGAGCTCGTTGCAATAGAGATATGATCTGCCCAGACAGAACCTAACAGCTGCCTAAAACAGGGAAGATGCCCCGGCATAAGGGTGGCACACCTTTCGGCGATACCACTGCCGGAGCATCTTCAAAGAACAGCCTTTGGGTATCTTGGCACCGAGTGACCAGCTAAGGTTAAGCGATAGCCCCGCGAAGGCTTTTAAAGAAGAGACTTGCCACCATTGGATGCTGGAGTCACCTCCAACAAACTTACCGAGGGATTCACAGCAGACGCGCCTGCTGATCGTCAGGCCCAGGTGGCAGCGCAAGCCTCTTCTGATATGTAGTATACCTATCAGCCCAAATATTGCAACTCGTGCCGCGAAAACATTAGTAAAAAACAGTATGTTCATGGGGTTTGCTTTTTGTGTGTAAAAAATCAGTAGGCCACAGGAATTTCCACTAATTTTATGGTCGCCAATCTGGATTTTTGTGCCGTTTTTTCCAGAAAAATATCAAAAACGTGTTCTAAAACGGAACTTTAACGAATTGCGCAAGACAGCAAATAGTGGTTAAATAGATTCTGTTGCAATAAAAATAGATAGAACTTTTTTCAGAGCCAGGCCTGTGAAGGATCCTTATAATGCCAGAAAAATTGTCGCCCAAAATGAAATCCACACTGATGGAGATTTTTCACAATTCCAAAAGTGAAACGCTCAATAAAGGCACTGTAAAGAGCCTGATAACAAGGCGACTACTGTCTAAGGATGGGATTTTAACTCACGAAGGGTGGATCCAGGCAATGGAGTTTCTATCGCTAAAACAGCAATGTGCACTGCTTGATCTGCAGTGCTCAACGGAGAAATGGCAAAGAAACACAAAGCCGGAACTATACGCGTTCGATGCATTTAAAAGGCTCGGCTATACCGGCAGCTATTGCGAAGCTGGCGGAATTGGATTGGTTCTGAAATCTTTGAGCCTCGATGCACTGACATCGACCAGTTTTTTCAAGGATGACCCAGAAACTGCACGAACAAGAGCTTGTCTGGGCGGAATAGTTTTCTTAGCCCATAAAAACAAGGATGAGCTGGAAATCGTATATGATGACATCAGAAAAACTGACAAAATCAAATTTTTGGCCTCATGCGAAGAGATCCTTGAATATGACTTGATCCATGAATGGTATCCCGGTCTAACTGTTGAATTCGCCGAAGCCATGTTTGAAGCGCTTTCAAAGGAAACATTTGTAGAAATAGCCGAATGGATTTCTCAAAGCGTAGAACACCGAAATGGCTGGCCAGACCTTACCCTTGTAAAAGATGGCCAAGTCAAATTCGTCGAAATTAAAACTACCGACAAACTTCACAGAAGCCAGTTAATAACAATTCCATCCTTAAAAAAAGATTTGAAGCAAAGTGTTGAACTCCTCAAGCTTGTTAACAACAAAGAGACATACTCAGATGATAACTAACCTAGAGACCGCTCCAATTGTTTTAGACAATAATTATTTATGCCCATATTGCGGAGCAAACCTTAGCATTCTTGGTGAAAAGGAAACAGATGTTGAGCATGTCATTGGAAGACGCTTCCTCCCAAAAGGCTTTCTGGATGGAGAGTGGAATTTTATCATTAGAGCCTGTAAAAAATGTAATGGAGAAAAAGCAAAGCTTGAGGGAGGAATATCTGTCATCTCTTTGATTGATCAAGCACCAGCAGCAAACGTAGAATTAAGAAATGAGCTAAAAAGAAAGCTGGGGAAAAAAGACGCGATAACAGGCAAATTTAGAGGAGCAAACCATCCCGAAACCAATAAGCCAATCGCTTTAAGCGGAATAAAAGAGAACATTGAGTTCTCATTTTCTAACTTCAAAGTTTCCGTTGCCCTCTCTGGACCTCCTCAAGCAATGAAATCTGAACTTTTGCTTTCCACATACCACATCCAAGGCTTTTACTACTTAATTGCAAACATCGAGTCAAATGATGCATCCCTCACAAAAGCGTCATCAGAGAAGTGCCTATTTCTCCCCTCAAACCTTGTCGTGCCATTGTTCAGTCTAAAAAAGACTGATTGGGGAAATGTCTCAGCTCAAGAGCTCATATCTAGAACTTCTTCATGGGAAACTTGCTTCAGACTGGTGACTGGAAAAGGTTTTTTCAAATGTATAATGCGCAGAGACCCTTCTAAAAGTAAATCACCAATTTTTTGGGCGCTGGAATGGAATAATAACCTTAGGATAATTGGCATGATTAGGGAGCAAGGACAACCGGATATGGTTGAACAAAATCTGCCAAGTGCAAAATTTATTAACATTGATTCCTCTACTCGAATTTGTGAAGAAATACCTTTACCTGAGCACGATGACACGCTATTTTTAATTTAGCTGTTACACGGCCTCAGTGAACTTACAAATTCTTAAGGTTTACTTGTGCCTTAAAAATAATTCACAGTCTTCCTTCTTGCATTTAAGGCTACTTTTCTTTTTCCTTCTTCAGTTTTCGGACCAGTGCTCATGCCACCGTGAAATTTGCAGCGGCCATTGCCCCAAAGGTCAATTCTTTTGCATGGCTGACCCTTTCTATTTTTGGCTCCACAGGTTAAACCTCTCAGAATTTCGGGAAATGATGGGCTGGTCGGCGGTTCTGGTGCAGGGATAATTTTTATTCTCGTGCCAGTAAAAATTAACTGTTCTTTGTAGGGCCAGGTGCGCCGGATTTCTCGGATTCTGTCACACTCCTGGTAATAGCCACGCATAATTTCCCGGCGCTCATCGTCGCTTAATTCTTGATTGACCTCGCCAGACACGTATCTTTCATACAAATTTTTCTTTTTCATACATCCTCATTGTCGAAATCATGAAAATAGAAAGCCATTCATTTTTTCTTAAGCTGCCTTGCTTTCCTGGCAAACTTCTGACTGCCGTCTTTTCAAATAAGCATTCCAAGCATGTTTTAAAAGCCGTTCGGTTAGCTTCTGGCCAGATTTACGATTATCAGCAAACATAAAACAGACTTTGTGCCTGTTCGACCATGCAGCAAGAGTTCCAAGGACCGATTCAGGATTGACCTTTGAGCGATATAGGCCGCTTTCAATACTCGTCAAATTCGCCTCGATCACCACCCAGAATCTTTCGAGAGAGTCGGCCCGGCTCAGCTCTTTTTCAAACCGATCACGCCCGGCGGTTATACAACCGACAAAATCATCAAGGCTTTTGCGCTCAATGGAAACAACCGATTCAAGGCCGGCAAGGCTATAATCACCAGTTTTCAAAGTCCCCCTGGTTGATTCAAAAGTGAAGTTGTATGGCAGCTGTTCGCGTGTGTCTATTATGACGACTGCCTTCTGTGATTCAGTTTTGCTCATGCTACCTCCATGTATTTTGAGCTGTTGGCTATGCTGCCAATTTTCGTTTGTTTTTGTGCAGGTTTTCCGCTGCATCTTCAATGGCCGCAGCCAAGACTGACAGCGCAAAATTGTAATCGTCAGTCCCAGCCTTGCAAGTGTCGAGGGTATTCAAAGCTCGATTGAGCTGATACCGATCTGCTTCACCTGCCAAATCGGCAAGCCTGACTGCCTCCGTAGTTGTCAATTCTTGTTCCGCCAATTCGTTAAGGTCAGTCAATGTTTCAGGCAATGGCAAATTTTGCGATTCTGTGGCCGCCACTTTGTTTGTTTTCACTTCGACGACTTCAGATTCAAGAGTATCGTTTTCGGCTTGCTGGTGAGCTTCTAAATCAATTCGTGCCAATTCATCAGCCTGCTTTTTATTTTCATGGCTGAGGATCCCTTTGAGCCAACCAGCAAGAGGGAAACCAGACAGAAAAGCCGCTGTGTGGTCCTTACCATATTTGGGCGGTATGAACCATGACCGGGCATTGCTAAAAGTGTCCGGCCAGAAATTAACTCCGATTTTAGCTCCTGCATCATCGTTATCGAGTGAAATAATAAGATGATCTGCCCGACTGAGGATCTCAAAGCTTTTCGAGTCTGGCCGGTTTGTTGCCGAACCCGTGCTTATCGCTGAGATAATTCCGCCAGATTCTTGAGCGAGCAAAACTGCGTCAAGTTCAGATTCAACAACAATAACGTTGTTGAGGTTGTCGCCAAAGAAGCAAGGTGCAACAACACCGCCGGGTAGAAAGTAATACCTGGGTTGCCCTTCTGGTGGATTTGGCCGCCTGATCTTTACCAGGTTGATGCTGCCAGCGGAACCTCGACCAGGTATAACCAGCCCGGCAGGAATAAAAAGCTTTTTCGGTTTACCAGTTTTCTGGCTGAGTTCTTCAGGCAGCCCCCACGCCTTACGCTCCCGGAATAGGTCTTTAGGATTCCAGCCAAGCTTAAACCGCTTCACCGTTTCAAGGTTGATACCGCGTTCGATCTGTAACCAGGCGAGCTGTTCGGAATTTCTTAACAACTGCTCATGTGACCAGTCGATCAAAACTTTTGCTTTATCGAGCCAGCCAGAAGATGCAACCTCTGCCGATTTTGGTTGCCATGCCAGGTGTTGTTTGTGACTTTCTCTCTTCGCACGATTAGACGCGCTGCGAGTGCCTTCACCTTTGCTAATTCGATGATCTTCACCGATGAACCGGCAAGCTTCAGGAAAAGATAGAGCCTTGCAGGATTGGACCAGCTCAATAAGATCACCTGCTTTATTGCAACCCCGGCAATGCCAGCGGTTACGCTCTGGCCAGATTGAAAAGCGGTCGTTGCCGCCGCATACAGGGCAAGGGCTGGAATACTCAGATTGATTTTTCGCCCTGGTGGTAATTCCTTCAGATTGTAGAAATTCTAAGATGTTCATATTAATAATTTTGATTGCCAGCCAGAAACAAGCTTGTATAGCGGATTTAATTGTTTTGGCTGTAGAAACTGTAGGAAGAAAGTATTAAGTCCCATGAAAAAAAATATAGAGGATTAACCCTTTTCTTCTACAGCTTCTACAGGAAAGTTAAAAATCATGGCATTACTCGAATACCTAGAAACGCCATACCAAGCTCTTTTCGGACTCTTTGCAGCCCTCTTTCCTGAAGAGATTGCGACAGCCCACGGCTTGACGTTGCGCCTTGATTGTTTTCATTGCACCATTCCTGATAGCTCTTAAAAATCTTGTCCAAATATTCAGAGTTACCAGCATCTTTTAAAGTCCGATCCTTTAAAAAACGGCCTATAACGTCTGATTCTTCGCGATACTCTTCAACTGCCGCCCTCACCTTTGCAGGGATTTGCAGACCGCTTCTTTGCCATTCAAGACAGCCAGCAACCGCCCAGGCCAGAATACCCGGGAATTCGTTGAAAAGCTTTTCGGGCAAATCCTTGTCGCGTTCTTCTGCCGGAATAACAACTTCAAAGGGAATCAGGATTATCCGCCGCCACGTTGATTCAGTAGTATCTTTGATCACTGGCTTATGGTTTGTTGCAAGCCAAAGCTTATGAGTAGGATTAAACTGAAAGAAGTCGCCGCGCATGAACCGGGCCTTAATTTTGTCGCCACCGGTCATTTGTTTAACCGCAACCTCTGCCAGTTGCCGCCCTGATTCTGTTTCTTGTGCTACGGCCAGCCGTCGCCCCATTAAATCGGCCTGCTCTGTGGGGTGCTTTTCACCACCATTCCTTGCAAGCATCAATAAATCAGGCGCTGCCTGTATGCCATAACTGCCAAGAATTTCCAGCAAAGCATTCAATAGAGTGCCTTTGCCGTTTGCCCCCACGCCATAACAGATAAACCAGCACTGCTCTTTTACTGAGCCAGTAAGAGAATAGCCAACCGCTCTTTGAATAAACCCGGCAAGCTCTTTATCACCGCCCATGATTTGCAATAAGAAGCTTTCAAAAACAGGCGCTTTGGCATTTGGATCAAAATTCACCGGTGCAAGCTTGGTAATCAGGTCTTTTCGGTCATGCGCTCTCAATCTTCCGGTTCTCAGGTCGATGGTTCCGTTTTTGACATTCAAAAGCATCTGGTCAGAATCAAGCTTTCCCGGCAAGGTATAGAACGATGGTGATGATTTTGCCCAGCCCAAAGCTCCTTCGGCCTTCTTCACTTCTTCTGATCTTTTCGCCCACGCAGAAAGCCTCTTGATGCCTTCAGTATCATGATTTGCAATTAAAGGCTCTAACTCTTTGTATAAAGAGTCTATAACTCTGTTTTTATAAACCTCTGTCGCAGCATGATTGTCAGCGAGCCACACGCCAGAATCATAAAACAGCCAGCCAATGCCCGGCACAAATTTAAGATCAATCGCTGCCAAGGCCTCCAACCGTTGAGCATTGCCTAGTTCAGTGGTTCTATTTGGATTATAAGCATTGCGCAATTCTTCTGCCGTGCTACCTTTTGGCCGATGCTTTTCAATTTGCCGCTGGTTCTCTTGCTCTGACAATCTTATCGCTTCTTCAACTGATATCCCATTTTGCCTTCCAGAGGCGATATTAGAGCGGTCTGACACTTCCCTGTGATCTGCCAAAATTTCCTGGCCTTCGCTCTGGGCTTTATTCATTGGCAGATTCCCCCTCCCGTTCAACTGTGCCGGTTTGGATCGCCTTCACGAGCTTTGCCAGCATTACTTCCTGCCGCAAAGTAGGCGACCGATCACCAACCAGAATCTGCCAGGCAGTATTGTAGGAAACACCGAGGTAGCGGCTTACGTCTGCGGTTGATATTCTGGCCGCTTTAAAATACTTCCGCGACGGGTGATTGACTCTTGCAGGAATAATGATCTTCTCGACCATACCTCACCCCCTGCTGATCTGGCTTAAACATGATTCCATACTGTCCAGAAAAACATTGAGAAGTCCGGCAATCTGAGAAGGGCGAATATCGTTTCCGTCATTGGTCAGGAGCAGATCCGAAACAGTTCTGAGTGAATGAATTTGTCTTTCAAGCTCATCTAAAGGTTTGACATTGCTGCTGTTCACGATCAAGCCTCCAGCACTTTGGCTTCTTTTGCTGCTTTGTCCATGAAAGCGTATATTTCTTCTGACTTCCAGACTTTAATGCGCTCACCCAACCTGATTCCACGAGAAAACCGGCCGTCAGCAACCCATTTATAAAACGTTGACTTGCCGATGCCAAGCAGCTTAATGACCTGACTGACGCGCAAAAATCCCTTGATCTGATTCTCATTTGACATAAAATGCCCCTTGCAAATGTGTTACCGATAGACAAAAAAGGCCGATCGGTTGCCATTTTGCTTAGAGGCATGCTATTTTGGTCTTGTGCAATGGTGACTAGAAATAGTTGCCTGAAAGTAAAATGACTACATGGGAAGTTCGTAGCTTCTCATGTAGTCTATTTTAATTCAAACGCTTTTAAAAGTCAAATACCACAAAAAGCGTCCGAAATATCAGATTATAATTTCCCTCTCTCATATGCTCGCCTGCTTCTTACAGTGCTTCCACACCCTTTAGAGCAATACTCTTGATCCTTCCTCTTTTTTTCAAAAATCTTACCACAATTACTGCAAAGACCGACTATGCGATAACCAATACCTGTTTTCCCGACTTCAAATTGAAATAATTCAGCAATACTGCGAATGACCCTATTGTTTTCTCTTTCAAGGATAGAATTACTAGAGAACCAGCTCGAAACATAGATATAGTCCCCGCTACCCCATGACGCCACCTTTGCCACCGTTGCAGCTAGAGCGACCTTTTTTTCTATCAATGGGACAAGGGCGAGAATCTCTTTTGTCAATTCAGATTTCTTACCTTGATAGACTTTCAAAGCGATTAAAAGCATATTTTTCAAAAGCGATTGATAGGAAACAAACCAATCATCAGAACGAGAATCTAGGTCTAACTCAAGCTTGTTTTTAAATTTTTCGTCTTGCGCTTCTAAACGACTGTAATAAGCCCTGTAAAAGGATTTCGCATCACTTACATTCACGTTAATAAAAGGTATAACAAAATCACAAATGTCTTTTTGACAAACATCAGCCATAGGAAAAGATTCCAGATTCATTTGCTAACACCTCCTGACTGTTCATAGTGCTGGGAATAACAACCAACTGTCCAAACTGCAAAACGTGTGAATCTTCTTTTCCAGGTATTCATTGTCGATCAGAAGTTCTTTTGTCATTTGTTGTCATTTCTCAGCTCATCGAGGTAATCAGCCCAGGCCTGCATCATCCTGGCACGCTCTTCAATGTGGGTTGTTCGATTGTAAGCCCTGCCAAGCGGATCTTTGACAGTGTGAGCAAGCTGATGTTCAATCAGGTGGGCCGGAAATTTCAAAACCTCTTCGAGCATGGTTCTGGCCATAGCTCTGAAACCGTGGCCGGTCATGACATCCTTCTCAATCCCTAAGCGGCGCATAGCGGCATTGATAGTGTTATCACTCATTGGCCGGGTGTTGGTCCTGGCACTTGGAAAAACATACGGACCGCTACCTGTTAACAGTTGCAGATCTTTCAATATTTCAACCGCCTGCCGGGACAGCGGCACAATATGGGGCGTGCTGGTTTTTGTAGCCATGTAACTCCACTGAGCCTTGCAAAGGTCGATATCAGACCATTTTGCCGATCTCAATTCACCTGGCCGGACAAAAAATAAAGGAGCAAGCTTCAAAGCCGCCCTGGTTATTTCAGAGCCTTCATAGCCATAAAGATCTTTCAGAAGATTGCTCACATTTGCCGGGTCAGTCAGTGCCGGGAAATGAGTTCTTTTTACCTGCGGCAAAGCCCCACGCAAATCTCTTGTTGGATCGCTTTCAGCGCGACCGGTAATAACTGCAAATCTGAAGATCTGGCCGCAAGCACCCAAAACCCTGTGAGCGGTTTCAACTGCACCGCGCTCAATTATTCGGTTGGAAATACTCAGCAAGTCCTTCGGCAAAATTTCGGCCGGCTGGCGATTGCCAACATACGGAAAAACATACTTTTCCAATCGCCCTTTGACAACTTTCAGGTGCCCGGCACAGATTGAACTGCTTTCTTTGGCAAGCCATTCGACAGCAATCTTTTCAAAGCTGTTTTCAACAAGGCTCTTCTCAGTTTCGGCCTCTACTTTTCGGTGTTCGCCGGGGTCAATGCCTCTATCAAGAAGTTTTTTAAGCTCGTCTTTCTTTTCCCTGGCATCTTTGAGACTTACCCCCGGATATACCCCCAGGGATAACAACCGCTCTTTGCCGTGAAAGCGATATTTGAACCGCCACCACTTACCCCCATTGGGGGTAACAAGCAGGAAAAGGCCGCCACCATCAAAATATTTTTTGGCTTGTGGAAGAGGCTTTATAGCCTTAATCTGAACATCTTTTAATTTCATGGGGGTAACTCCATTCGAGTTCAGTCTACCTACCCCCAAAGTTACCCCCAAAACAGATAGATGTCAACGGATTTTAGCAAACCCCAACGAACCCACGGGCATAAAAAAACCCGCTTCATCAGCGGGCTTTTAAACTTTACGGAACCTTGTGAGATTCCTTTACACTAGCAAGGGTCGGAATCGAACCGACGACCGCACGGGTATGAACCGTGAGCTCTGACCAGCTGAGCTACCTTGCCGGATAAAACAAAGGCCCGAATATTATTCAGGCCGATGCCTTGCGGTTGCGGGGGACGGATTTGAACCGCCGACCTTCGGGTTATGAGCCCGACGAGCTACCAGACTGCTCCACCCCGCGTCGTAGGGTTTGCCGAGAGCCGGGCTTGAACCGGCACGGGTATTACCCCACCGGATTTTAAGTCCGGTGCGTCTGCCAATTCCGCCATCCCGGCTGATCGAATTGTATTGTAACAGCCGCGGATGGCAAAGTCAAGAATTTTCTTTTGTAAAGCCGGGTAAAATAATTTTTACTTGCCCTGAGCTTGAATTAAGGCCAGCGTTGCTTTAATATGGTACAACATTCTTAATCAAAAAAGGCTTTTGCAGATGATGCAACGCAGAGGTATCACGCTTCTCGAAATCATGTCAGCCCTGCTGATTCTTGCTTTCGCGTTCCTGCCGCTGATCGGGGTTATCGGTACATCGTCGAGCGATTCTGACGTTTCGAATTCACACGTTTTCGCCCAGACTGCGGCCCGCAACATTCTCGACACCCTGCTCGAAGATGTTCCGTTCAACTCGATACGCGTCGCCGGCGGCAAGGTTGGCGACCTTGACGGCAATAACCCCCAGGACAACATCGCCGAAATCTTCAACCACAACACCTACGATAAAGCCGCCTTTCTATCACTCCTGGGAAACGGCAGCGGTACCGACAGTTATGCGCGCGGCGATATCACTGACGAACGCGGCATCGCCTACAAAACCCGCATCTACGTTTTCCCGATACCGGTCAGCAACCCGGTCGACCTTTCTTCTGAACTCGCATTTTCCTGCTACCCGCGGCCGATTTACGAAAATCAGGTCGACGGCAATGGTCAGAATATCTGGTATACCTACAGCGACGCTTACATGCCCGGAGCGGTTCTGTCGCCTTATCACGAAGACGGTGCAAAGGTCGTTCAGCCTGCAACTTCGACTATCGGCGCCTTTGAACTTGGCGCCGAGCAGGGAGCCGGTTCGAACAATTACTGCGTCATGAAAAAAATTCTGTTCAAAATTTCATGGAAAAACCGCGACGGCCACGAGCGAGCCATCGAACTGTTCACCATGAAAGCAAATCTCGATTGAAAGGCAACCCGATGCATAAAAAAGGCATGGCCATACCTCTGGTTCTCGTTTTTGCAACCGTTCTCGGGCTGCTCGCGACTTATATCATCAAAAACACCCAGCAGTACAACCGCTCGAATGTCACCAGCTACGCCCAGCTGCAGGCACACTTTATCGCCAGAGCCGGCGTCGAGCATGCGATGCTCAAGATCAAATTTCTGCACCGCGAGCTCTACGACGCTATCTGCCTGGCTCAGGGCCGGAACCCGCTGTTCGACTTCACCCAGATCAAGAATCTCGATGCGCCTGACGAAGCAATTTCGAAGTATAACCCGGGCCCGATTTTTCTTTATCGCCAGGGCGATTTCGCCAACAACCGCCTGCTGACCCAGAATTTTTCGATCGACGGCGGTACCGAAAAGCGCTGGCTCAACGAATTTATGGCCGACATTCGATCAGAAGTGACTAAGGTTCCTGCCGGTGACACCAACGCTGTTCTCAACATGTCGCCACTGCCGAACCAGATCAGCGGCCTTATGAAAGAACCTTTCAACAAGGCTCAGTATGGCATAAAAGCCTTGAATATCGCCGCCCAGGAAATCTCTGAAGAAACCAGCAAAGTACACAACACCGCAATTATCGAACTGACGATCAATTCGGTCGTCGAAACCGCCAGGGGCGAAACCTGGGACTACGACATCAAAAAAACCGTCAAAATCAACCGTGATTAATCCATGAAAAACACCTCTTTAACAACACAATTCATCATGAAAGAACGACGACAGGCCTTCACCCTCACAGAAATTCTCATTGCAGCCGGAGTTCTGTCGCTTTTCATGGCCGCCCTCTTCAGCCTTTATTCCGGGGGCACCCGCATGAGCAGCCAGACGATGTGGACCCAGAACATCATCAACCAGCTTAAACTCGCCAGTCGCCAGATAAGCACCTCGATCAAAAAAAGTTCATACCCGTCGAGCCTTACTTTTCCGGGAAATATCATCGAAAACGAGAAAGCCGACTTTGCTCTGCATTATTTCCGTGGCACAATTCATGCAACCGAGTCCGCCGACCTCTCGGCCGGCGGCAGCAAGTTTCTGGCGCTTACCGAATCCACGCCGGCCAAAACCGGCTATGCCGCCAGCGAAAACACTGATGCTGAGTTGATTTATCACATTTTTTCGCTCACCAGCGAAGGGCAACTGAACTATTCGAGATTTCGCGAGACCGTCAACGGCAACGACATCCAGGCTCTGGCCCGCGGCACAGTTCCACCGGCCGGTGCCGACGGCGTTTATCGCACAACTCTCTGCCGCGACGTTGAAAGCATTTTTTGTGAGCCAAATTCAACGGCGCCGAAAAGCCCACTGTCGGTCAGAATAAACTGCCGCATACCACGCGGCAGCACCATGCGTTCGGAAACAGCAATCGGCAACCCAAACGTTGCTCTGACACCGCATAACACAATCGGAGGATGGTAAATGAAACTGATTCGCCTCATGCTTCTCGTTTCAGCAGTTCTTTTGGTTATTTCCAACCAGGCAACAGCCCAGGAAGCTCCACAGTTCGGCTACGTCAACGTCGCTGACGCCGTCATGCTGCATCCGCTGATGAAAGAATTCGATGCTTCCGCCAGACGTTTCAAACTATCGGCGCTCAAGGGCGATCAAGAGAACAAAAGCATCGAGCGTCGCCAGCAAGCTGAATCTGAAGTAAAAACCATTCAGGCTGAAATGGAAAAACTGAGCGAAGAAAAGAAAAAAATCGAAAACACCTACATTGAAAACCTGAAAAAACTGCAGGGTACAAAAATCGCAGGCGGAACTTCCGGAAAATCTCAGGACCAGTATAATAAAGAGAAAGCCAGAATCGACTCGGCTTTTTTTGGCGACTCGCGCAATTTGAACCAGGAGATCCAGAAGTTGCAGGCAAGACTTAACGAACTGAATATTTCTGCAGAATATGCAGGGCACGCATCTTTCGAGGAAACCAGCCAGGTTTTCTCGCTGATTCTCGATGACGTGTATGAAGGTGTCGAGGCCGTTTCCAAGTTCTATAAAATTGGCTTCGTCTTCAACAGTTCGTTTGAATTTGCCAGAATCAACAGCAAGATGCTCAGCGTCAACCCGATGCCTGAATTTTTCGGCAAACTTTCCGAAAAGCTCAACGAGGAAGAAGGCAAACTGACGCTCGGCGCCGCTCTCAATGCCTGGCTGAGCAACCGCAACGACAACCTGGTCAACTGTGACGATCGCCGTCTCACCTCTTTCGTTCTCAAAGGCGGGCTGAACATGACGCCGGCCGTGGTTGATTACATTTATCAGAAGCACGAGGTCAGCAAAGACCATCGTGATTTCATCCAGGAATATTTCAAGAAGGCTGTTTCTAACTGACGACCTTTGCGCTCCAGTCTGTTCGGGGAGGAAAAGTATGAATCTCAAGCATTCGATCAAACTTGCAGCTTCAGCTGCTTTGCTGCTGTTCGCGGGGCTTACCGGCATAGCTTACGCCGAAGCGCCGGTAATGAACGGTGTAGCTTACGTATTGCTGTCGAAAGACCTCGATAATCACGGGGTTTTCCGTATGAATGATTATTCGACCGGCAAGCCCTTTCCAATTGAAGGACTGAAGCTGTTCAACCTGAACACCATGACCGGAAAAGTCAGCGGCCTGGCGGTTAACCAGCAGAAGCAGATTTTCCTTCTCTCGTCAAAAACTGCCGGGACCTGGGAAGACGCCCCAGTAGGCTGGTTGCCCGTCGGCATGAGTTTCGAAGCCGATTCTCCCATCTATCTTAAGGTCGTTAAGCCGACCCAGGACGGCATTTCGCAGTATATCCGCCCCGGTACGCCGCACATGAGCTCTGCCACAGAAGGAACTCACTGGAAAAGAAATTTCACTATAGCCGGCAAAACCTATACTTATGCCGTTAACTTCGGCGGTCCGACAGAAGTAAAATTTCTCAACGCCAAAGACGGAGCGATTGGTACACCGATCTGGGATGGCAATTTCTCAGCAACCTCTGGTATTGCCCACGAGTCAGATCCGAACAAGGTAATCATTCCGTCACATTTTGCGGGCGTTGCCTATTATGCCTACGGAACTACCTATCACCCGCAGTTTGCAGGTGAAGCTCTCGACGGAACTATCGGCAAAAATGGCAGCATGAAACCTCTCAAACTCTGGAATGAAGGAGCAGCCGGCCATCAAAGCAGTCCGAACACTCTCTTTTCGTGTATTGTAAAGCGTATTTACAAGCACCGCAAAAAAACTCTCGATCTTTACGCTGCTTTAGACAACAACCCGTGCAGTTCCCCGACTGAACAGAGCGCCGGCATGCTTTCTTCGCTCGATGTCGACGTACGCGAAGCTTATGGTAAATACTGCGGAGACAACTGTATTCCAGGTGGCTCAATCGGTCAGAACAGTATTCTCACAAAACTTTCAACAGTTACTGTTGTAACTTCGACAAAGGGCAGTCGCTATGGCTTCAACCCTCAGGGAACCCGCAAAGGCCCGTTTACAGCTGATTCTTCGATTAATGCGGCCATGCGAGTGGTTCTTGCCAGTGACCTGACAAAAACCACAGCTTACGATATTTCGACTGACGCAGAAGGAACCAATTTTTCGAATGTAATCACCAACCGGGACTACCTGAAAGGCATTGGCGTAACTCCGGCAACTCTGAAAGTTATCGGCGTTTCTTCAGACTTCGGCAACAGCGGCGGCATGGACTTCATTTATGGATCAGATGCCGACAAGTTCGTGGTTCAGGACTCATGGTGGGGCCGCGGCGGTATCGCCTATGAATATTATGAAAACACCGGCCTGATTCAAAAACTCGACTATGTAAGCAACGACAACCCGGTCGCCGAACCTCTCGGGGTATTGAACGGCATTGTCGATGATATCGGTATCGACGGTGACGGCTATCTTTACGTGCTGCGCACCGAAAAACTCCCCTCTGACACCGACATGGCCGCTGCAGTCGTTGAAGTCAGCGCTCCCGACAAATCATCATATTATGACTCCACCTCTGGTTGGAAAAGAATCAAAATCACCACCAATCCTGATGGTGAGAAGGTAGAAGAAATCGTTGACGTCACCGGCAGTCCTCAGCCCGATGATTTCAAAATCGTGAAACTGAAACAGGAAATCTTCAAGACCGTTAAGAGATACCCCCAGGGAACCGGAGCTCTCGGTGCCGAAGAAGATCGCGGCAAAGTCAAAGCCGGCTACGACTACTGGGTAAGACATGCAGTTCTGCAGGCTGGCGGCACCATGCAGTGGCGCACCCCGACTTTCAGTGTCAGTGATGACGTGGATACTCCCAAAGCCTCAAAATTCCCTGGCGAACTGGCAGTCGTCAACCTTGCCAAAATCCCGGCCAATTACGAAGGAACTTCGGTTCACCACATTATTGTCACCCAGGCCGGCAATCCTGATAATGCCTACAGCTCGGTCGCCGACAACCCTTCGATCAGCGAACACGATTCTCTGGTTTTCAAAGTTGAAGGCTACAAACCTTACATCAACGGCAAATTTCAGGAATTCAAGCCGATGGGCGACATCGTCGACCCGACCACCAACACCAAGCTTTATGCCAATGTAAAACTCAACACCATTCCGAACGTTGACGGCGAATACAAACATGATGAAAACGGCGACGGCGCTTTCAGCGGTTTCCCGTCGAACATGTTTGAAGCTGCCGGAAGAGCGACTTCGATCAAATGGTCTGTCGACTGGGTCGAAGGCAACAGCATCGATGATTACAAAGTCATCAACAGCCTGGTAACAGCCAAAGACGGTGAAGGCGAGCTCGGAACCTTTACCTACAAGTTCCCGCACCCAGGCAACTATGTAATCAGGGGTTCGATGACCTACAACTATTTCACCTTCCCGACCAGCAATAATTCAAGGCCGCATCAGCTGACGGCAAACACCACTACCATAGCCCTGCAGCCTTTCATGGTTAAGGTCGTGGCAAAGAGTCTCAATCTAAATCAGAGCCCGAGCTTCGTCACTAACATCAGCATGAAGCCCGCCACCCGGAAATACATGCCCGGGGTTGCGGCAGCAACCAAAGGCGCCGACTCGAAGATCGACTTTATCGAAGACAACAGTTTCAGCGGTATTGAAATCAGCTTCGACGCTCAGTTCGTTCGCGATGCCAACTATACCAGCTCTGTCGATCAGAACCTGGAAACCTATGACGGTATCGGCGTCTGGGACTACCGCTACTACGCCAAACTTTACAAGGAAATCCCAAATCTGTTCCCGGCGCTTCCTTACAAAGTTCCGGCAAACATCTCTGAAATCGATAACGAAGCCGCCGCTGCACATGTTTACAACTACAATCCGGCCGGCAGCCTCAGCGATATCAAGACAAAAATAAAATCTGACGTATTCAACCCGGGCCGGGCAAAGGGCAGCGATCCGGAATTCTCGAACGGAACCGATCTGAAGAATGAACCCGATGACAAAGACTGGGGATTCATCCAGTGGGCACTCTACCTGCGCCCCAACGGCCCCTACCAGCTTGCCACTCCGACAACCGCCCTCGGCACCGACGTGCGGCATGACCGCGGCATTCTCGTCGCTCAGGGCAGCTGCACCGACCCGGGCGTCACCAAGACCCTTCTCAATGACCGCAAATATTCGGTCAACATCGTGGTTCCGGCCGAGTCGATCAAAAAGATCAACACTCCGAAAGACCCCGAAACTTACAGTCTTAACCTCGAAATCATCTACCCGAGAGTATCATGGGTAGCCAACGACCTCGGTGACAACAAGAATGAAAAGCGCTTCAGCAGTATGATTCCGTTGTTCGGTGACGAAGATTCACTGAGCACCAACCATGCCGCCGGCACTAACCCGATTCACGTTCTCGGCCGCATGAAACTCGCCAATGGCGGCGAACCGGCCGGCAACTTCATTCTCAACCAGAGCTGGAAATTCGAAGGCAGCCAGTTCTTCAACGCCGGTGGTGACAGCATTGAAGTGCTGGCCCGCGACGTAACCCTTCCGACTCTGGTGCAGGCACCCGGCGATAACCCGACCCCGGTAATTCAAACGACCGGCGACGACGTAACCGACGTCAACGTAGGGTTTGCCGCCTATGACAATAACCCGCATGCTGAATTCAAAGACTTCTTCGCGGCTTACCAGACTCTGAAGAATGAAGCCAATGTCCTCGACAATTCTGAAGACAATAAAATCTTCAAACCCGAAGCCAAGATTTCCGGTTCGGCCGTTAAAGTTATCACCGGGGCCGATGATCCGGGCTTCTATGCTGATAACAGCTGGACCAACGGTGCTTCTTTCACTACTACGATCAAAGAATACGGCCCGACCGGCCCGTTCCAGAAGAATCAGCCTTTTGAAAACTGGATCGGCACGCTCAACTACACGGTCATGGGTTCGGTTTACGATGGTATCGGTTCTGATGCCCGCGACATCACCCACCAGTTCTATCACGCCAAGGCCTGCCAGGACCTCGGCATGTCGGTAGCTGACGAAGAGAAGATACTCGTCGACAACAACCTCATCAAAGCTGTCGAACGTATCGACAACGATCCGCCGAGTCTCGAAATCGAACTGGTCTCGCAGGTCGACAACCGCCGCTGGGTCTTCAAGCTCGACGAAAACATTCATGACTCGGGCCCGGTTCCGAATGATGTAAGTCAGCTCGGCAAGTGCACTCTCTCGGCCAAATGCTTCAACCTGCAGGGTGGTGCCGAAATCAGCTCGTTCAACAACGAAGAAATCGAAGGCTGTGCCGGCTATCCTAGTCAGATTGGCCAAAACAGCATTCTGGTAACTGACGTCTTTGCCGATGCGATACCGAAGTTCCGCAGAGCCAGTCGCCTGCTGGTTAACGTGCACATCTTCGACAACACCGGTTTCAGATCGCTCTCCGAAGCCACTCTGACCATAAGTGACAAAGATGGCGCCGGCACCCGCAGCCTGATGCCGTCGAACAGCCCGGCCGTGCCTCTGATCCCGTCTCTCAGTGTTGCAGGAGTCAAGATCAATGACCTCGACAACAAACCCAGAGCCAGCTATGCCGTCGACATGCCGATGAAAATCAATGGTGAAAAACAGGTAACCATCGAACTCAAGGCCAAAGATCAGGACAACAACGAAAGATCTCTGGTGATTCCGGTCACCGTCGTGGAAAGCACGTTTGAAACCCGTGTTCTCGAAACCAAGGAAAACAAAAACTGACCACGGATGAACGTGGAAAGAAATGGGCCACAGATGAACACCGATGAACACGGATAAACGCGGATGGCCTGAATGAGAAAGGCCTCGTAAAATCTGGTTCATCCAATTGAACAGAGATAAAACGACCGAAAATATGCTTAACAGAAACAGCAGTGCTCGAATCAATGGCACTGCTGTTTTCTTTTTGCTGCTGTTTCAGTTAATTGCAGGCAAAGCGCCGGCCTGCGACATGAGTGCGTTCGTTCAGGGCGATTTTGCAGCAAGGTGCCAGCTGCTGCTCGATTTATGCGAAAAGGCCACGATTGCACAGCGGGTTTCACATCCTGACAGCCCGAAACACAATGGCAATCTGAGCCGCGAATGGATCAGATTTTTTCTCGCCCACGGCAGCGCGGCAACCAGACCACCAAGTCTAGGTTTTATCGCCTCGGCAACCTGGGAAACCGGAGTAAAGAATCTCGGGTTTTCGATCGCCGGGCTGACGCGAGGCGAGATTTCGGCCGAGGCTTACGAGATTCTGCGACTGAAAATAGATCTGATCAAAAACCCGGCTAAAATTGAAGATGCCAAAAAGGTTTTCAGCCAGACCGACAGCATTCAAACGTCTGATAGTAAAGATGGCTGGGTTAAGTGGCTTGAAAAGAAGTTTATCGGGCCAGGCTCAGCGGTTGCTGACAAACTTGGCAAAAGTCCGCTGCTTCTCAGCCGGCTCGAAAGTTCGGCCGCCACCTTTCTTGAAACGGCAGACAGAATTGATTCGATCAACGGCAGTGACTCTGCCGAGCTGGCAGCCGCCTTTTCCGAAGGATTGCAGAATTCGGTCAGCAGTGAACTACAGTTCTGGCGCCAGCTTTTTTTCTGTGACGACAAAGCTGCAGTAAAAGCCGATTCTGCCAGCCAGACAGGTCACTGAACCTTGTATAGTTTACTGAACCACGTTGTAGTCGCTCTGTTTGGTTTTCTCTGAGTCGTCTGCAAACAGGGCTTCGAGAAACTGTTCGGGGTTGAAAGGCATCAGGTCGTCCATCTTTTCGCCGACACCGATGAACTTGACCGGAGCACTGATCTGCTCTTCAACAGCGAAGAGCACGCCACCCTTGGCAGTGCCGTCAAGTTTTGTAACAACCAGACCGGTGATCGGCAGAGCTTCCTTGAACTGTTTGGCCTGTTGAACGGCATTCTGACCGGTAGTTGCATCGAGAACCAGCAGAATTTCGTGCGGGCCACCGTTGCTTTCCTTTTCGGCGATTTTCTGCACCTTTTTCAGTTCGGCCATCAGATTGGCCTTAACGTGCATACGACCAGCGGTATCAACGATCAGCAGATCGGCTTCGCGCTTCTTGGCTGCATGAATTGCATCAAATACCAGAGCGCCAGGATCACCGCCCTCGCTGCCTCTGATAACTTCGACACCGACGCGCTCGCCCCAGATGCAGAGCTGATCGATAGCTGCAGCTCTGAAAGTGTCGCCGGCAGCCAGAACGACTTTTTTGCCGTCTTTAACGAAGCGCCGGGCGAGTTTGGCGATTGTCGTGGTCTTGCCAACGCCGTTCACACCGATAATGAGAAACACGGTCAGGCCATTCGGATTGAAAACCGGTTCTGAAGAGAAGCGGGTAAGCATGCCGCGCAGCTGGTCGCGCAGGATTGCATAGATTTTGTCGGGGTCGGTGATGTCTTCTTCGTCGACCTTTTTGTGCAGATACTGCAGGAGTTCCTGGGTGGTTTTTACGCCCACATCAGCTTCAAAAAGAGCTTCTTCGAGCTCGTCGAGAAGATTGTCGTCGATTTTAGTGCTGCCAAGAACGAGTTTTTTGAGTCTGCCGACGAAACCGGTTCTCGTCTTGGTAAGACCCTTCGTCAGCCGCTGAAACCATGACAGCTGCTCTTCTTCTTCGACAGGAGCAACAGGCTTTTCGACAGGCTTTTCGACAGGTTTTTCTACCGGCTTTTCAACTGCTTTTTCAACAACGGCGACACCGGCATCAGCCAGCGCCGCACCAGTTTTAACAAGCTCTTCAGCAGCAACAGTCGAGGTTTTTTCAATCACCTGACCGGGCTGCAGTGTCTGATCTGGCAGTGCTGCCGGTTTGAGTTCTTCGTCGGTCTCCTCTTCATCAACCGGTCTGGTTTCTTCAAATTCTTCGAATGGCACCAGCCAGGCGAAGAGAAGCATGGTAACCCCGGCCAGGCCGGTAACACCAGCGACGACTGCCTGCGAAGGGCCAGCCTGGTAATAAATCAGCAAACCCTCGATAAGAAGGCTGAGGCCGATCAGCAGAACGATTACCCGCGATTCATCCCATTGACGGGTCTGAGTGGCGGGAGTCTTTTCTTCGCTGCCGTTTTTCTGTTCTTCGGTCATTGCAGTTTCTCCTCGGTGGCACCGGCGGCCGCGACCGCATAATTGCGTTCGCGCATACCTGCCTTGCTCACGGTGAATTCCTTAATTTTGTCATCATCTTCAAGTCGTATCGAAATCGGGCGTGAAATGCCGGATTTCTGCAGAGTGACGCCGTAGATGACGTCTACTGCCTGCATTGTTTCTTTGTTGTGGGTAATGACCAGAAACTGGGTCTTGTCGGCGAAACTGCGCAGCATGCGGGTAAAGCGGCGTACGTTGGCTTCGTCGAGGGCAGCTTCGACTTCGTCGAGCAGACAGAACGCCGGCGGCTTGACCTGCAGAATCGAAAACAGCAGCGCCAGCGAGATCAGGGCCTTTTCGCCACCAGAGAACAATTCGAGAGTCGAAAGCTTTTTGCCGGGAAGTCGGCAGACGATGTCGACATCGCTTTCGAGGGGCGTTGCCGGATCTGTCAGTTTGAGCATACCGCTGCCGCCCGGAAAGAGAATCTCGAAAATGTCGTTAAATGCAACGCTGATCTGCCCAAAAGTTTCGAGAAATCTTTCAGAAGATATCTTCTCGATTTCGGCGATCACCTGTTCAAGTGAGTCAGCGGCTTCGGTCATGTCAGCGATCTGCGAATTCAAAAAGTCGTAGCGCTCTTTGGTCTTTTCGTAATCTTCGATGGCCAGGGGGTTAACCGAGCCAAGCACTTCCTGTTCGAACTTGCGCTGATTGATACGGCCTGCGAGTTCATCGCGGCTTTCGTATTTGTTTGCCAGAGCAATGGTTTCGAGGTCAAGATTGAATTCGCCGCTGAGAATACCTTCTTTCGTGCTGATATGGGTCTTGATCTCGGCCATTTTGACATCAAGCTCAGAAAGCTTTTTGCGGGTCGAATCTTCGATGCGCACGCGGCTCTGATAAGCATGATCGAGCTGGTCGAGCTCTTTCGACATGCGGCGGTAATCGGCCTGAATTGTTTCCATGGCGGATTCAAGGGCTTCTTTGCGCTTTTCAAGCTCATCGATACCGGCCTGAATTTCAGCGACTTTACCTTCACCGTCGGTGCTGAGAACTTTCAGGCGATCAACTTCGGCGGCGGCGCGGTCTTTGCGCTCGGCGGCATCACGGCGACGGCGGGTCGCCGCGTCGATTTCCTTTTTGATCGCTTTTTTGCGTTCAACAATCTGTGCCATTTCGAGTTTGCGCTCGCCATACATCGCAGTCAAACTGTTGAGGCGGGTCTGAATGGCGCCTTCGCGGCCGCTGAGAGCATTAAGACGCCCGGCCAGCTCTTCATGCTGCTTTTCGATCGCGGCAAGTTCTTCACCGGCCTGTATAAGCTCAGTTTTAAGGGTTTCAAGGCGCGAGGTCATTTCGGCGCGGTCGCGCGAAATGTTTGAATATTCCTCACTGCGGGTCTTCAGTTCCTGGGCGTTCTTGTCACGGCTGCTTTCGAAAAAGCCAAGAGACTGTTCGCGGCGGCGAACCGCGTCATCGCGTTCTCGCGTCGAGGTCAGAAGCACCTGGCGCTCTTTAATGAGGTTATTCAGCAGGCTGCGCAGCTTGCTTTCTTTGCTTTCGAAGGCTTTCAGCTTTTCTTCGAGCTCTTCCTGTTCGCGTTTGCGCGAGAGAATGCCGCCGGCCTTGCGGGTTTCACCGCCGCCGGTCATGGCGCCCGACGATCTGACGATTTCGCCGTCGAGGGTGACGATGCGATTAAAATTGCGGTTTTTGCGGGTATATTCGACCGCATTGTCGAGGGTATCAAAAATCAGAATGCGGCCGAGCAGGTTGCTCATGACCGTGTAGAATTTTGCGTCGAACTGAATCAGTTCAAGAGCGACACCGAGGCAGCCGCGGGCTTCGGCGCGGCCAAGCGCCGGGGGCGCGGTCATGATATCGAGAGGCAGGAAAGTGGCGCGACCTGCCTTGTTCTGCTTCAACGAGTCGATTGCCGCCTTGGCGGTTTCTGAATCCTGGGTGATGATATCCTGAATGCTGCCGCCAAGAGCTGTTTCGATGGCGATTTCATAGCCGGCCGGCACCTTGATCAGTTCGCCGACAATGCCGTGAATACCTGGCAAACGGCCGGTTTCCTTGAGGGCAAGAGCTGCCTGAACGCCTCGGAAGATACCGCTTTCGCTGCTGTGGCGAAGTTCTTCGAGCAGATTGCTGCGGGCACGAAACATTTTGACCTGGTCAGAAACGCCAGTAAGCTCTTCTTCGGTTTTCTTGTAATCTTTTTCGATTTTGTTGAGACGCGCCATTTCTTCTGAGAGCAGGGCGCGGTTCTTTTCGATTTCTGCCCGCATCGTGGCAATTTCAGCGGCAATACGATTGTTTTCATTGGTCAGCTTGTCGACATGGGTCTGAGCCGATGCAACATCGCCTTCGCCTTTTTCGAGCTGGCGTTCGAGAATCTGAATCTGCTGATTGATTGTAGTAATACGGTTGCGGCGTTCAGCCAGCTTGACCGCGACGTTGTAGGCAGAGTCTTTGTCATGCGCCTGTTCTTTGAGATGCTTGTCGAGTTCACTGCGCACCTTCTCGATATTGCCGTCGATATCGGCCATAACGGCCGACAGCTCAATCTCGCGGGCCTCTTCTTCTTTGAGGCGGTTTTCGGCGTCGGTGATTTCCTGGCCACCGTCGAGCAGAAGGCTTTCGATGCCGTCAATTTCTTCGAGAATAGCCTGACTGCGGGCCTGCTGGCTCTTGATGTCTTCGCGCAGGGCGGCCATCTGGCGACGGCGGTCGTCGATCTGAACGACGACGCCTTTTACTTCATCCTGGCGGGTCTGCAGCACGCTTTCGAATTCAGCGAAGCGCACGCGGGCGTCGGCCTTTCTGGCGTCGACTTCGGCGAGAAACTTTTCGATTTCTTCGATTTTGGCGAGCAGCCCGAGGCGCATCGAGTTGATATTCTCGAATTCGCCGTTCAGCTGGTTGAGATCATAAAGAATCAGGTCGATTTCGAGCTGACGGATTTCGGCCGCGAGAGCCTGAAATTTGCGGGTTTTTTCAGCCTGCTCGGCAAGCGGGCCAAGCTGGCCTTCGATTTCGGAAGTGATGTCTCTGAGGCGGGTAATATTGGTGCGGGTATGGCCAAGTTTGGTCAGGGTATTCTGTTTGCGGTGCTTGAACTTGGTGATGCCGGCAGCCTCTTCGATCAGAGCACGACGAGACTGGGTACGCTGAAAAATAATATCATCGATGTCGCCCTGGCCGATTACCGAATAGCCGTCTTTGCCGATACCCGTGTCCATGAGCATTTCTTTGATGCTCGACATCAGGGTGCGGGTGTTGTTGACAAAATAGTTGCTCTCACCGGAGCGGAACAGCTGCCGGCCGATGCTGACTTCTGAATAATCCATCGGCATGGCGCGGTCTTCGTTGTCGAGAGTGAGCTTGACCTGGGCAAAAGCAGAGGCTTTGAACTCAGAAGAACCTGCGAAGATGACTTCCGACATTTTGGTGCCGCGCAGAGCTTTGGCACTCTGTTCGCCGAGAACCCAGCGGATCGCGTCGCACACATTGCTTTTTCCCGAGCCATTGGGGCCGATAATTGCAGTGATACCGGGAGTGAAATCAAACACCGTCTTGCGGCCAAAAGACTTGAAGCCCATCAGCTCAAGTGACTTAAGATACATTGAAGTTTGCCTGACCTTATGAGATTAATTGTATTTCTGGTTGAATGAATCAACCTTATATATGCCACAATTTGCAGCAAAAAAACAGCTTTCTGGTGCATTTTTTAAGAGTCGCGATTCACTTATTGTTGCCGGTGTGCATCTGTGGTAGTCTGAAAACTCGGGCAAAACGGCTGGGTATTTTTTACAAAGCTGCCGATAGAATCAGCAAACCCTAATTTTACGAAGGAACTGCAAATGGAAAATCACGAAAACGAAGAAAACAACAACGAAAACAATCAGCAGCCACCGCAGGATCCGGCGGGAGAAATCAAGCAGAAACTGCTGTTTTTCGTAGTGGCGATCATTCTTCTGGTCGGGATAAAATTCGGAATGGGCCTGTAGAAACAGAATTCTGCAGGTCAAACAGCCATTATCGGCTGAGCCAGTTTATCTGACCTGTAAAATCTGCAAAAGCACAGAAGCTGTCGGCGCGTCCGGCAGCTTTTGTGCTTTCGAGCGATAGATAATCTCGTCATGGGCATCAACTTCTATTGTGGAAACTGTTACCGGCATGTGATAGACTGCAGGAAAAGCCGATGAACCTCAGGAGGTTGCCATGCCGGTAGTTGGCACATCAATGCCCAGAAAAGACGCTCTCGACAAGCTCAGAGGCGTCGCAAAATATATCGATGACTACAGTTTTTCAGACATTCTGCATGTCGTTACCGTCAGATCACAGCACGCTTACGGGCGGCTGATCAAGATCGACAAGTCGGCCGCCGAAAAAATGCCGGGGGTTGTCGGCGTGATCACCGCTGAGCAGGTTCCGGGCAAAAACGCCGTGCCGCTGGTTTTCGAAGACGAACCATTTCTGGCCGAGGGCTACGTAAGATTTCACGGCGAACCGGTTGCTCTCGTGGTTGCCGAAACACTGGAACAGGCACAGGAAGCCGCCGGCCATGTCAAAGTCGAGATCGAGCCTCTCAAGCCGGTTCTCGGCATCAGAGAAGCTATTGCGCCTGATGCGCCACGCATTTACAAAGACGACAACATTTTCAGCCGCTACAACGTCTGCAAGGGCAACGCTGAAGAGGCCATGAAAAAAGCCGTTCACATCTTCGAGCAGGAATACGAAACTCCGTATCAGGAACACGCTTATCTTGAAACGAACGGCGTTATCGCTATTCCGGGCCTTGAGGACTCGATGACCGTCTACGGCAGCATGCAGTGCCCCTTCTACGTGCATGATGCAGTAGCCGCGGCTGCCGGTATCGACCGCAACAAGGCCAGAGTCGTGCAGACCACCACCGGTGGCGGCTTTGGCGGCAAGGAAGATTTTCCGTCAGTGGTGGCCGGACAGGCAACCATCGTTGCCAAGCTTTTCAATCGCCCGGCAAAGCTCATCTACAAGCGCGAAGAAGATATCATCGCCAGCTCGAAACGTCACCCCGGCCTGATCAAAATGAAGGTCGGCACCGACGAGCGCGGCAAAATCGTTGCGGCTCTCATCGACTATTATGTCGATGGCGGCGCTTACTCGACACTGACTCCGATCGTTCTCTGGCGCGGCACCGTGCATGCCCTCGGGCCCTACGAATGCGAAAACATTCATGTAAGGTCTTATGGCGTGGCGACCAATAAGGTTCCGTGCGGAGCCTACCGTGGCTTCGGCTCACCGCAGGTTATCTTTGCCGGCGAATCGATGATCGACGAAATCGCGGTCGCCCTCAAGGCAGACCCGCTCGAAATCAGACGCCAGAATGGTTACAAGCTCGGTTCTAAAACAGCTACAGGCCAGGTTCTCGATCAGTCATGCGGCCTGATGGAAACCATCGACAAGGCCCGCGAACGCTCACAGTGGGCGGCAAAATGGCAGGCCCCTGCCGACCGCAAAGGCAATGTGAGACGAGGCATCGGTATTTCTTCAGTCTATTACGGCGTCGGCCTTGGTGCTGGCGGCAAGCATCTCGACCGTGTCGGCACCAGCATGACGATCATGAAGGACGGCTCGGTTCACTGTGCCATCGGTAACGTCGAAATGGGCCAGGGTGCCAGAACCGTACTGGCGCAGATTGCTGCCGACGCCCTCGGTGCGCCGTTCGATCTCGTCAATGTCGTCGAAACCGACACCAACATGGTGCCGGATTCAGGCCCGACCGTGGCCAGCCGCACAACCTTCATGTCGGGCAACTCTCTGATGCTCGCAGCCGCCGAGTTGAGGCCGCGCCTGCTGCAGGTAGCCGCCGACATGCTCGGAGCCGCATCGACCGCAGAAGTTGAATTGATCGACGGGCAGGCATTTCTCATAAAAGACCCCAAAGGCCAGAAGATCGGCTTCAAGGAACTGGCCGCCAAGCTTTACGCTTACCGGCTTATGCCAAGCGCTTTTGGCTGGTTCATTGCCCCCGATTCCTCTTATGACAAAGAAACCGGCCAGGGCAATGCCTACTTCGTTTACAGCTACTGCACAAATATCGCCGAGGTCGAAGTCGACATGGAAACCGGCGAATTCAAGGTAATCCGCATAACTTCGGCTCATGACATGGGCAAAGCCATCAATCCGCAGCAGGTCGAAGGGCAGATCGAAGGTGGCACTCTGCAGGGTCTCGGCTACGCAACCATGGAAGAAATCCGCCATGATGCCAATGGCCGCATGCTCAACAACGCTTTCGCAACCTATATCCTGCCAACCACTGAAGACACACCCGAAATCGACCCGATCATCGTCGAGCACCCCTATGACCGCGGCCCCTATGGCGCCAAAGGCTTCGGTGAAGTGCCGCTGATGGGCGTCGCTCCGGCCATTTCGAATGCTATTTACAATGCTACCGGTGTCAGAATACGCCGACTGCCGATCAAGCCTGAAAAAATTCTCGGCCTCGAAGACTGAGCTGAAAAGAATCAAGCATGGCAGAAGTAAATATTGCAGCTTCAGGACAGCAGACACGGGCACCGGTTGAATGGAACCGAATCGCGGCACTGGTCGCCACTGTCGCGGTTCTATTCTTCTTTACCCGTTCTGCTCCTTTTCCGGCGCAAACCTTCTGGGATCTGACTCTTGCACGTGATTTCGACCTGTCGCTTGGCTGGGTCTTCTTTCCTGAGTCGATCGCACTGACGATTGCCGATTCGAGCGCCTCGCTGCTCGGGTTAAAAGCGATCTTTCACATCGCTTACTTTCTGTTGTGCTGTATTCTCTGCACCTGGGTCTTCAAGAGCCGCGAAATACTGCCTGGCATAATTTTTCTGGCAGTATTCGCGCTGTCAATGCAGGCATTTTTGAGTCTGCGCATGCTTCTGACGCTGATTTTTGTAGCCGGAACGATTACGGTCCTCGACAATAACCGGCTGAAAAATCATTTTGGTCTGGTTTTGATTCCGATCACGGCGGCAGCAAGCGGCCTCGGTCTCAACAGCTGGCTGCTGGTGGCCCTGGTCGCCTGCCATGCTTTTTACAACGACCATTACAGCCCGACTCTGGCTCTCTGTGCGCTGATCGGGCTGCTCTTCTTTCCGGAAGGGGCGGCCAGCTCGGTTGATACGGGTTCGGTATTATCATGGAACTTCATGCCCGAAAACGACATGCAGATCATGTATCTGCTGGCCGGCATCTTTCTGCTGATAACTCTCGCGATGCTGGGCCGACTGGCACACGAAGACATGCCCAATCTGTTCTTTTATGCCATCACTGGCTTCATGGCGCTGATAAACCCGGCGGCTCTGCCGGTTTTTGTGCTGATGGGGCTGACTATTCTGCTCAAATGCTTTTCAGAAATCGAACCGCTGCCGCTCAATTACCATCTGATCGGCATTATTTTTCTGACGGCCATCGTGCATCTGTTTCTGTTCGTTAACCCGTTCGGCTTTAAGCTCAACCCGACGGTGCGCGGGCAGCTTGGCAAGAATCTTTCGCCACTGCTCGAAGGCTATGTCGAGGAACAGACCATTCTGAACCACGAAATCGGCGAACTGGCGTGGAAAGGTCTTGTATCAGTAAGTCAGGATGATCTCAGACGCATAGCGCTGATAAAAGAATGGAAACTGCGCCGCAATGGCAGCGGTGAATTCGATCTGCGCCCGAAGGAAAAGGAAACTGATGCCCAGTCAGAGCCTGCAGAACCAGCCGAAGTTCCCATGAGCGACTGAAGTTTATATATATTCAATCCGGTCAGTCGGATTTTTATTTTTAACCCCATTTCTGGCTGCTGATCCGGCTTATTCTGGCTTTTTATATATTCCAATTCAGCGTTCATCCGTGTTTTATCCGGTGGCATTAAAAATAAAACCGGCCCGTATCCAGGTGATACGGGCCGGTTTTTGTGTAATCGATTTAAACGATCAGATCAGGGGGCGCAGCCACTGCAGCTTGCGCAGCCGATTCATCTTTTTAACGGTTTCGCTCTTCACGTGATCTTCGGGACCGACCTTTTTAACAATGCGGCCTTCACTGTCACGTTCGATACGATATTCGATGATATTCTTCTTCATCAGATTGAAGATGCGATTGCGGGTCATCTGAGCGAAGGGCTTGTCATGAATCGCGGCGACGACTTCGGAGTTAACCTGCTCGCTGAGGGGATCCATGTTGTATGAGCCAACAATGGTTACCAGACCATCGAAAACGAAGATCTTGGCATGCAGACGTTCATTCTGGCTCGGTGCGACAAACAGGCGCGCAGCCGGCATGTCGGTCAGCATTCTTTCCCAGTCGTTCATCAAAAATGCCTGCGGAAACAGAGAGTCGGTCGATTCAGCGCTGTTGGTATGGAAAACTATTTTTACACCACGCTGGGCAGCGCGCTTGAGAGCTGCTTCAACTTCAGGGGTAATGACCAGATAAGGATTCTGGATGATCACTTCGCTGCGGCAGGCTTCGATCATCTTGAGGATCGAGGGGGTAATGCCGTTGAGCGGGCCGCAATAGGAATGCTTGTCGAGAATTTTGACCGGTTTCTGACGCTCGCCTCTGAACAGGTCGAAAGCGGCAAACGAGGTAATCCCCTTGAACAGAGCAATCTCTTTATTCATTTCAACGAGAGCTTCTGCGAGGTCTTTTGAAAGATTCATTTTTGCGGGGTCAAACAGACCACGGCCCTGCATGTAGCGGCTCATGACGCGATAAGCCAGATCGACCCTGGCCAGCTGATCTTTGAAGTTTATGGCGTCGGCCTTGACAACAGAGTTTTTCAGGTAATTCCATTCGTCTTCGAATGCAGCTTTGAGCTGTTTGGCAACATGTTCGCCCTGCATGAGAACGTCGGCGTCATTGTAAACGATATCATTTTCGCCGTTCTGGGCAAAGTAGTCGGCACCGATATTGCGGCCACCAACGATTGTGGTCATACCGTCGCAGATGATGATTTTGTCATGGTTTGAAGCCACGACTTTTTTGAAATCTGTGAAAGCTGAGAGCAGAGATTTGCTGACCGAATTGTAGAGTTTGATCTGAACATTCGGGAAAGCAGCCAGTTCTTCGATCTTGTCAGGCATTTTGCTCATGTAAGGCATGCGATAGACGCGACCGTCGATCATCAGGCGAATTTTCACGCCAAGGCGGGCTTTTTTAAGCAGCAGGCCGATGAATGCCTGGCCGAAGATGTCTTTATCAACAATGTAATACGTGCAATCAATGGTATCGCGGGCATCTTCGATCATTTTCCAGCGCGTATACCAGGCCTCGCTGTTATTGGTTATCAGGCGAACCCGGGTCGATTCATAGCGACCTTCGACCTTGATGGCATTGAACACATCTGACAGACTACTGTTATCAGGAACCGGCCGATAAGGTTCACCGGCGTAAACAGCAGAACAAAGCAGACAAAGCATCAGACCAACAAATAAAACTGACCTGAAAATATTTTTCATATGGTTCTCCGCGTCGAGATTCTTTTAATTCTAATTTTTTTATCCCCAGGTAGCAAGTAGCTGTACAACCTTTTTGCTGTTAAAATTGAAATCAGCCTGAAAACTCCTGAAATGTCAAATCAATCAATGTTTATCACAGGGCAGGCGGAAGTGAAGGTAAAGTTTTCGACATTGAAAGGATTGCCATGAACAACGATCTGCAGACTACCGAAAATAATCAGGAAGCCACGGCCGAAGCTCTTGAAATCGACCCGTTAAAAATGCAGGCCTTTAAAAATGAACTTGAAGGGCAACAGAATCTGCCGATGGCTCTTGTGGCCGGTCTGGTTTCGGCATTCATCGGTGCGGCAATCTGGGCCGGAGTTACAGTTCTCGCCAAATATCAGATCGGCTGGATGGCGATTGCAGTTGGCGTTCTGGTCGGCTTTTCGGTCGGAAAGGCCGGCAAAGGCATCTCACCAGTCTTCGGCTGGCTGGGTGGTTTTTTCGCATTTCTTGGCTGCGCTATCGGAAACCTTCTCTCTATTTGTGGCTTCATCGCCATTCAGGAATCTCTGCCTTTTTTAGAAATGGCCACGGACCTGCTTTCTCAGCCGTCAATTGCCTTCGAAGTCATGAAAGCCACATTCAATCCAATGGATGTTCTTTTTTACGCACTGGCAATCTATGAAGGCTACAATTTTTCTTTCAGACAGATCACTGAGCAGGAACTGGCAGGCCTGGTTGTCGACCGGTCCTGAAAATCAGCAGTTCAGAAAGTTTATTCAGCCAGTCTGATGCCGTGAGCGGCCAGCTCAGCAGTAAAAGTATGCCCTGAAACCGGCAGAGTTCTTATGCGCAGCGTAAGAATGCGCATCTTTTCTGCGATTTCCGGCGGAATCTTGCAAAAATCCTTTTCGGTGCAGACCAGACGCAGATTGCTCTGCGCAGCTTTTGTGACAAGAGCCTGCAGCTCTGCGGCAGTAAAACGGTGATGGTCTCTGAATTCAGCTGTTTCAACAAGGTTAAGACCAAGACTGCTGAGTTGACTATAGAAGCCGGCCGGGCGCCCAATGGCCGAAAAGGCGAAAAATCTTTCTTCTTTTCCAGCTTGTATTCTGCTGCCACGCCAGTCATACAGACCGTCGCAAATGGTCTGCACCCTTAATACCGGCACTTTCGGTGCCTGTTGTTTCAGCCAGCTCAGCCATTCTGACTGTTTTTCGGCCGAGGCAGTTTCACATCTGGTCAGCAGTATTGCCTGCGCCTGTCGCAGACGCCATGCCGGTTCACGCAGACGGCCAGCCGGTATCAGCTGTGCTTCAGAGAAATCGGCCATCGCGTCAAAAAGCACCAGATCGACATCTTTATGCAGCCGGCGATATTGAAAACCATCGTCAAGAAGCATCAGCTCTGGCTTAAAACGTTTTTCTGCGATTATCGCCGCATGGTGGCGATTCTTGCCGAGAAAGACCGGAACCTCGGGAAATCTGGAGTTGAGAAGCAACGCTTCGTCGGTCAGTTCAAGCGGATGCGGCCCCCTGCCCTGCAGATGATAAAAACTGCGTTCCCATGGGCTGCGATAACCGCGTGACAACACGCAGCAGCGATGCTGCTTCAACTCTTCAAGCAGTTCGAACAGCACCGGGGTTTTGCCGGTACCACCCATACTCAGGTTGCCAACCGAAATAACGCGGGCCTGCGGACGGTATTTGAGAAAATCGAAAGTCGCGAAGAAAATTCGTTCGGCGGCAGTCAGACTGCCGTAGATCTTTGTCAGGTATGCCAGCATCATTAACCCTGCGCCAGCATGGCTGCAAAAGCCGCCCGCATTTTCTGCAGTCTTGCTTCATTTTCGGTGCAGAAACCCGGGCGGGCCTGACGAAAATCAGCAACCTGATTCTGCTGTAAAATCTGAATTCCGGCGTCGGTGGCCAGCTCCATGACCTTGGTGTCGTAGGCAGCCAGTTTAACCGGCAGGCCGGCCCTGATCATAGCAAGACCAGCATGGTAACGCATCGCCAGGCCGTGCGAAAGATTGCTGCAGGCTTCGGCAAATTCGGAAAATGAAGCCGGCCTGACTATTGACGCACCAGGTGCCAGCTGTCTGATTGCCGCCATATCGTCGCGGCGGGCGGCAAGACCGATAATCTGGCGTTCGTTGTGACGCAGCTGATGTGCCACGAGATCGGCAAAATTGCCTGATTTCCAGGGTCTGAGATTCAGACCGAGCGGACCATTCAGTCGCGGCTCAACCTGCCATCTGACCGGAAAAATCCACGACCAGTCAGCACCGAATTCGGCCTTTATCGGGCCGAGTTCATCAAACAGCTTTATTGATTCGAGATCACGCAGCCAGGCATGGCTGACACGGCGCAGAGCTCTACTGACGATGGTACGGGCCCAGCGACTGCGCAACGGGCCGACTCCGGCGCCCCAGAGAGAGGTTTGGCAACCCATGGTGGCGGCAGCGATCAGGCGTAGAGCAAACCAGGTTACTCCTTCAAAAGACCAGTCCTGCAGAATACCGCCAGAAAACACGGCGTGGCGGCTTTCGGCAACTGCCTGCAGATATGCCGGCCATGACACCAGGCCGCGGCGGCGAATCGGCGCGGCAGGCCCCTGCGCCAGCGAACCACTGGTAACGGTGGCATTGCTGCCGGCGGGCAGACAACTGCAGATCGCCTGCAGAATCGTTTCGTCGCCGAGGTTACCCTCACCAAAAAAGCCGGGAATCAGAATTTTCATAGGCGATATACTGACTTAAATTGTCCGCAACGTCAAGTAACCCCAAAAAGTCATAGCAGGCGGGCAAGAATTGGGGTGAGTCTTTCTTTCCAGATTGGTATGGGCCCGGCGAAAGACTGCGGTGCAAAGCGATACTCTTTAAGAGCAACCGTCGCAGCTGCCTTGGTTGCAACAAAACGGCCGATCATCCGGTTACCGTGCAGAGCAGCCAGATCTGGTGCCCAGACCTCAAGGCCGCAGGCAGCGTATTCATAGGCTTTAATCGGATCGACACCTTTTATAAGAGGCAAATCGCAAAATGGTATCAGACCGATATGACATTCAACCAGAAGCTGCAGCAGGTCATTGTGATTGAGATGCCCGTGATTTTTAACAGTCGGCAGCTGCAGCAGGTCAGAAAAAGTTTTTCCACGGCCGGTTCCGGCGATGTGCAGTTCGACATCGTCAAGACAGGCAAGCATCTTGAGCCATTCACAGTCTACCCATTCGTAGTGGGCGCCCGACGAAACCAGCCTGACTGGCGACGGCCCTGAATTGCCATTTTTTTCGAGCAGAAATCGGCTGTTGTCGGCAACTGCCCGTCTCTGAGCAAGAAAATCTTCTGAACAGGCATTGGGCGCGAGAACGACTTTATCGCGGCGGCTGACAATGGCTTCGGCAAGAAATGGGTGTGAAACGCTTATCAGGTCTGCCTTTTCTTCGATCGCAGCTTCGTAGCGGCGCCATACGGAATTTTTCTGCCCGGGAAAGCTGCCATGCAGGTCACAGCGGTCATAGAGAATGCGGGCCCATGAAAATTCTGTAAGAGCAGCCATTGAAGGTTCGGCAAGCCAGAGGATCGCCTGTGAAAAGTGACAGTCGATCTGCTTTTTTAACATTTTTGCAGCAATCCGGCAGACAATTTTCTGCAAAGCCGGAACAGAAGAAGCCTTAAACGGCACTCTGAGTCTTAGAACCGTCAGACGATCAGCAACATTCTCGACTGCAACAGACCAACCCGGGCTGGTAAAGGGCTCGACGAAAAAGACCCGAAAGCCCAGCGCCGCGAGTTCACGGGCAAAAGCCTGGTGGCGCTGCTGCAGCCGAGAAAACACAACCGGCGCCACAAAAACCACTGTCGATAAAGAAGACGGGGCTTTTAAGAACAAGCGGGCAACTCCTGGCGCAGCAGGGTTTCAAACTGGTCAACCATACCTTTATAGTCGTTAATCGACGAAAAGCGGTCGATAGAGGCCCGACTCAGGCGCTTGTAGACTTCTGGTTCTGCGATCTTTTTAAAAGCATGCACCAGAGCATCGGCAGCGCCTGGTTTGATCAACAGGCCGTTTTCATCATTACTGATTATTTCGGGTATCCCGCCGATGTCAGTGGCGATGCAGGGAATCCCGAAGCGCATGGTTTCAAGAAGACTGAGCGGTATGCCTTCGCCAAGCGATGGCAGCAGAGCGACGTCGATTTTGGAATAAAAGCGGTCAGGCTGTTTAACAAAGCCGTAAAAGGTAACCAGCCCGGTCAAATTAAGGCTGCAGCAAAGTTTTTCAAGATTTTCGCGTTCAGGTCCGTCGCCAAAAATATGAATTTTATCGATACCGCAGTGATCGGCATGACCGGCAATGGCTTCGAGAGCCCAGCGATGTCCCTTGTTAGCATGAAGTTTTGCGGTAATCGCTACCTGAAGGCCCTTTTCTGGTGATTTCCGCGGTGCAAGCACCGGCCCGGCAATGGCATTTTTGATTACGCACAGATTGCGCGGACTGGCGCCCTGATCGAGCAGGTGATCACAAACTGCCTGCGAAACAGCGACCTGCCTGGTGCTGTATTGATAATAAATTTTCTGATTCAACCCATGTATGTGCGAAACGACCGGCAAACCCGTCAGACGCCCAAGAATGCCGGAAATCAGACTGGCGCGGTTAAGATGCGAACTGACAATTTGTGGCCGTAGAGCTTTGAGATCATGCAGCAGCCGCGTCATAAAGAAAAAGCCACCCGCCGACATTTCGGCAACTGAGTATTCGATGCCGGCTGCTGCGAGAGCATCGCTGAGTGGTGCACCAGCGCAGGTCACAGAAACCCGCCAGCCTCTTTCCTTAAGACTCTTCATTAAACCGAGCGCCAGACGTTCACCGCCGCCAAGTTCGCCCGATGAAACTGCAAAGTGGACATGTGGCTGCTTTTTAAGCAGCCGCGAAAAAATCTCAAGATGCTTTTCGATGCCGGTCTGGCGGTTAAAAGAAGTTTCAACCCGGCGTCGACCTTTTTCACCAGCCGACCTGCGAAAATCGGGCGCACCGGCGAGCTTTTCGAGGCAATCTGCGAGCTCGTTCTGATGTTCAGGAGAAAACAGCAGGCCCGTCTGCCCATGATCGACAAGCTCGGGAATGCCCCCCACCCTGGCACCGACAATCGGCAGAGCTCTTTCCATGGCTTCGCAGACGTGAATCCCAAAGGCTTCCTCGCGGGAAGGGGCGACAAAAATATCGAGACCGTCGAGAAACGCGCGCTGATCACTAACCTGGCCGGCAAAGAAACACTGGTCGCTGATGCCAAGCTTTGCCGCCAGCGTCTCAAGTTCTGCCCGATGCCGGCCGGCACCACCGATTAGCAGCGAGAATTGTACAGAACGCCTTTTCAGTTCTGCACAGGCCTCGATCAACCGATCGATGCCTTTTACCGGATGAAGCCGGGAGAGAGTCCCGATTCTTACAGGCCCGACGGCAGCTGTAGCGATACCCGAAGGCCTGATGTTCACACCCGGGTAAAGAACACTGCATTCGTCAGAGCGCAATTTGCGAATATTTTTACGATACCAGTTACGCAAAAAACGACTCGGAAAGATCATATAGTCGGACAAGCGGCTCATGAGCTTTTCAACATGATGATAAGTCTTTGTTTCGTAGCCATGCACCGACGTAACAAGTCTGACCGCCGGAAAAAACATACAGGCAATACGAGCCCAGAAACTGGCTCTGAACAGATGTGAGTGGACAATATCCGGTCTGAAGGAATGCAGCAGCATTAAAATGCGGAAAAATGCCGGCAGATCGAGCATTTTTTCGCCAAGCAGATGCACTTTGAAGCCCTCGTTGCGAAGGACTTCACCAAGGGGACCATCGCGAAAACAGGCAATTTCGATTTCATGTCCCTCTTCTCTGGCCCGGCGCGCCAGATCCAGCGCCACGAACTGAGCGCCACCAAGAGTGAGAGCATTGATGATTTTGAAAATTTTCATTTTTTCAGGTCAGAATGTGGCATTGAGGCCGAAAATTTTTCGTTGAGGTTGACAAATTCGGCCTCAGCGGCGGTCAGAGTCATGCGCAGCGTCGCGGCTTTAAAAACATTGACCTGGGTCGACAACACCCTTATCTGCTCAGCCCAGGCAGCCATATTTGCCGCAATAAACTTCTCATTTTCAGTGACCAGAGCCTGAAGTGCCTTACAGCTTTTGATAAGCAGCTGGGCGTTTTCTTTCAACATGTCGTGATTCTGGTCAAAAAGCGCGCTCCAGAGACCATCGAAGCTGCGGGTAAAATCGAGAAGCACCCGGGCTCTGTCAGATTTTGGCATCGTTTCGTAGAGGAACGAGAGGCGGCGTGAAAAGCGCAACATCTCGTCATGAGCACGCACCGGGTCAGCATCGAGCTGCCGGCGGATTTCGCCGATAATACGGCCAAGATCACTGAATTTGCTGCCCCAGGCCGGGTCAAGCTTCCCCCATTCTGGTGGAAACTGGTTAAAGGCGCTGGAAAAATCAACCCAGCGCGACATCAGCTCGAAAAGATACGTTTCGGCCTTTTTTCCGTCGGCATAGTTTTCACCCAGATTTCTTATGGCCTGGGCAAGGCCGGTTATGCCCTCGCTGAAAGCATCATTTTTGCTGGTGCCGGCAATGATCGAGAACAGATTGACGTCGCAGGCCCACGCCGGCGTTGCAAAAAACGGCAGGCACGCCAGAAAAATCATTAAAACTGCCTTGCGCACCGCGGTTCCTCCGGATGAATAAAATGCTTCCCTCTCTATTTTAGCATTGAACAGGCAAAATTCGAAGCTGCAGTTTTGCGGAGAGTTACTTTTTCAGCTGTTCAGCCTTGTGTCTGGTTTTTCGACTGGAGTAGTTTCTGGCTGGACAGCGCATTCCTGCAGATTGGCTCTGGCAAGAATCAGCCTGGTGATCAGCCAGGCGATCAGAGCGCCAAACAGCCAGCCGGCAGCGACATCGAGAGGAAAATGCACGCCGACATAAATTCTTGAATAGCCCACGAGAAATGCCAGAACCAGCAGAGGCAGCCCGGCTTTGAAGCCGCAGATCATCATAGTGACGACGGCAAATGCCGCCGTGTTCGCCGAATGGTTCGAAGGAAACGATTTACTGGTTTTAATCGGCAGCAGCAGTCGGCAGCGAAAGCTGTCAGTCTGTTCGAGCGAACAGGGGCGGGTTCTTCCGACTGCCTTTTTGACGACGCGGGCACAGAAAAAATCGGTGCCGCCCACTGACAGCAGCAGCGCCAGTGCCAGCACCCGCAGGCGTTTTCCCCCGCGACAGATCATAAGAAACCAGGCAAGCAGAACGAATGGCAGCCAGGTTTTTGCATCGGTAATGAACGGCATGAACCAGTCGAGAAAGCCGTTGGTGAGTTCACCATTCAGCAACATGAACAGGCGCTGGTCGAGGTTAATCAGTGAATCAAGCATCAGTATTCGGTGTGAATCATTTCGAGATTTTCGAAGCGGGCAAAATTTTCGTTAAAAGCCAGCTGAACCGCGCCAACCGGGCCGTTGCGCTGCTTGGCGATAATGACTTCGCCTTTGCCCTTGCTCTCTTCTTTTTTGTTGTAATACCAGTCGCGGTAAAGAAACATGACCACGTCGGCGTCCTGCTCGATGGCGCCGGATTCGCGCAGATCGGAAAGCATCGGGCGACGGTCGGTACGCGACTCAACTGCACGCGAGAGCTGTGACAGGCAGATGACCGGAACTTCGAGTTCGCGGGCCAGCCCCTTGAGACTGCGGGAAATGGCCGATACTTCCTGCTGGCGGCTCTCGGGCTTTTCGCTGCCAGACCACGAGATCAGCTGCAGGTAGTCGATGATAATCATGCCGATTTTTTCCTGGGTGAAGGCGCGGCGGGCTTTGCTGCGAATTTCGAGCAGACTGGCGTTCGGCATGTCGTCGATGAGAATCGGAGTGTCTTCGAGAACGCCGGCAGCCAGAGAAAGCTTCATCCAGTCTTCATCGCCAAGATAGCCACGACGCACCTTGGAGCCGTCAATTCTTGCCTCAGAGCATAAAAGACGTGTAACCAGCTGCTGATGATTCATTTCAAGAGAAAAGAACATTACCGGCTTTCGTGAATGATAGGCGGCATACTGAGCAATATTAAGACAAAAGGCGGTTTTACCCATTGACGGGCGGGCAGCGAGAATAATCAGATCAGACTTCTGAAAGCCGGCTGTATACTCATCCAGATCGGTGAAACCGCTGGGAACACCGGTTACCGCCTGTTTATTCTCATACAGGCTTTCGAGATAACTGAAGGTGGGCTTTACGAGGTCTTTAACCCGCATATATGGTCGGGTAACCTTGAACTGGCTGAGTTGCAAAACCTTCTGTTCAGCAGCGTCAAGCAGCTGTTCAGCCTGAGCCTGAGGGTCATAGGCACTGGTCGAGATTTCGCCCGATACCGAAATCAGGCTGCGCAGCATCGACTTTTCTTTAACGATGCGGGCGTAGTGTTCGGCGTTACGCGCCGTCGGCACAACATTCAACAGTTGCGAAAGATAGCTGACGCCACCAATTTCGGCGAGGCGTTCCTTGCTGCGCAGTTCTTCCTGCAGGGTAATCAGATCACAGGGGCGCTGGGCGTTGAAAAGGTCGACAAGCGCCTGAAAAATATGGCGGTGACTGGTCTGGTAGAAGTCAACGGCCTCAACAATTTCGAGGGCAGCAACAACGGCGTCTTCACTTAACATCATCGAGCCGATAAGGCTCTGTTCTGCTTCAAGACTGTGTGGCGGAACCTTGTGAAAAACGTCTGACATGTTAACCCTCCATGAGGTTTTCCGGTGGTGTGGTAAATACCAGAAAATTATACTTTCCCGCAAGTGACAAAATATGTCGCATCCAGGGCGAAAAATGCCCTGATGATTGCCCGGGCTACCGGAATAATCGCAGAATAAAAAATATTCCGAAGACAGAAAAGGTAGTGAACGGCACCAGGCCGCTCACTACCTCTCAGTTCAGAGAATCAGTCCTGCTTTTCTTCGGCAGAGATGACCACTTTGAGGTGGGCTTTGACATCGCCGGTAAAGCGGATGGTTACTGAATGTTCGCCGGTTTCCTTGATGTGATCGGCAACAACCAGTTTCTTGTCAATATTGACGCCAGCCTGTTTGTTGATTTCTTCAGCAAGTTCAGTGCTGGTAACTGAACCGAAAAGGCGGCCCTTGTCGCCGGCTTTGCGGGTAAGTTTGAGAACCAGACCTTCGATTTTGCCGGCCATATCGACAAATGCCTGCTTTTCGCGGGCAGCCTGTTTTTCCCATGAGTTTTTCATGAGGTTCAGGTGGTTTCTGGCACCTTCAGTAGCGGGAATAGCATAGTTTCTCGGGAACAGGTAGTTGCGGGCGAAGCCTTCAGCGACCTTTTTGATTTCGCCTTTTCTGCCAACCCGGGGAACGGTATTGATCATCAGAACTTCCATTATCTTCCTCCTGGGGTATTATCAATTAAAAATCGTCGTCAGAATCATCTGACGCCTGGAAAAGCGCTGGTTTCGGGGTTCTGAAGTCGGCCCAGACATCGATGATGCCAAACCAGACGACAGCCTGAGTGAAAACCAGAGCCATGCATGACAGGCCAACTCTTGCGAACGGGCCCAGCTTATACTTTTCGAACATGAAGAAAATCAGCGACAAGCCGGCAATGTAATACATTATACTGCTGACCGCGAGGCAGTTGGCCCCGACAGTGCGGGCAAAACCATACATCGGCATTGTTTCATCAGCGCCGACGACATAGAAAAGCAGCCAGCCACCAAGAAAAAGCCAGATCAGATGCCAGTCGAAACGCCAGTCGGTGAAAGGCGGCATGGTGGCGATCTGAAAGCCGAATCGTGGGGCAAGGCGCACCGCCCCGGCATAGAAGATGCCGAGAGTCAGCAGATGCCAGACAAACAGGAAAGTTGCCGGAATCAGAAGCACTGTGTAGTCAAAGACTTCACGGATATTTTCACGAATCAGCTCTACTGATTCCTGAGATTCCTGGCCTTTTTCCTGAATTTTATCGAGCTGTTTTTCAACTACCGCAATCTGACTGGCAAACTGTTCGCGCACTGGCAGCAGACCATCAGAACTGCTGACCTGGTTGGTGACGGCCCACATTCCGGTTGAGAACAGCGTAGCTGACAGTAAAGCCAGGCACATTGCCCGCAACGGCGCAAGACCGACCTTGACCGCGCCATAGAGAAATGCCGCCGGCATAAGAATGAGCGGCATAAGCATTATGGCAGCCGAAGGCGTTGCGACCAGACTGGTGAGGGTCATGGTCAATGCCGAATAGAGCAGAAACCAGAGGCCTCCCCAGGCCAGAATTACCAGAAATGCCGGCAGAGCGGCAACCGAGAGCACCAGCGCACCGATAAGAGGCATCTGGGTGGCGGCAACAAAGCCTGCCATAGTGATGATCACCATGACGGCCAGCCCCAGAGTTCTTATGGCGGTCGGATTACTCATTTGCGGTATTCAATTCGAATCAGACGTTGGCGAACGGCAGCAGAGCCATGTTGCGGGCGCGCTTGATAGCAGTGGTAAGGTGCTTCTGGTGCGCGGTGCAGGTGCCGGTTGATCTGCGGCTGGTGATTTTGCCGCGATCATTGATATATCTTCTCAGGCGGGAGATATCTTTATAATCGATGAAAGATACTTTGTCTTTGCAGAAATGACAGACTTTTCTGTGTCTGTGTCTTTTAAATTCGGCCATTTTTTTCCTCCGTTGGAATGCTGGTTAAGAATTATAGTCCGTTCTTAGAACGGAACTGCGTCATCGTCGCCGCCCATGGGACCGCTGAAATCAGCGCTGAAGCCGGGGTCATTACCACCTTCTTCAGCGGCTTCGCCGCGGCCGCCACCGAGAAACTGAACGTTATCGGCAACGATTTCTGTTACGGTGCGTTTCTGACCTTCCTGGGTCTCGTAGCTGCGGTTCTGCAACCTGCCTTCAACGAGAACCGGGCGGCCCTTGGTAAGAAATTTTGCGCAGTTTTCGCCAGTTTTGCCCCAGACGATGATGTTAAAATAGCTTGTTTCTTTTTTAAAATCGCCGTCGTTGCCCTTATAGGTGCGGTTTACGGCAATGCTGAAATTGGCGACCGAAGTGCCCTGAGCAGTGTGCCGTAATTCGGGGTCTCTGGTGAGATTACCGAGCAAAAAGACTTTATTGAGATTGCCAGCCATGCTAAACCCGGCTTACTGACCGCGAACGGTGGTCATGAAGCGAAGAATTGTCTGATTGATCAGATAAGTTCTTTCGAGTTCTCTGAGTGCATCGCCGGTAGCCTGGAAATTCACAAGAACGTAGTTACCTTCAATGTGTTTTTCCACGGGGTAAGCGAGCGGGCGTCTGCCCCATTTGTCGATCTTTTCGATCTGGCCACCGTTTTTGGTGATTGCATTTTCTACTTTGCCGATGAGAACATCAAGGGCTTCGGTTTCAATGCCGGGTTCGGTGAAGAACAAAGTTTCGTAAGGTTTCACTGATGAAAACCTCCCTTCGGATAAGTTTCAGCCTCTGTCACATTAAAGACAGAAGCAGGGACGTACCCCGCAGTATATCACCATTTTTCAGGCAAAGCAACAGTTTTTCTGACTGCGGATGAACACAGAACGGGCGTCTGCTGATTAATTCAAATACCTCAGAGCCACAGATGAACGCGGATGAACACAGATAAAAAATATTGCGAATATGGAGAAAGACTGATCCACTGTCACATTATGAATTAGTGGCCTACCCGTAATTCACGCGAAGGCAGTGACATATGACAAAAAACCTGGTCAGCGGGTAAAAGAGGTGATTTTCAATTTTTCACTGCCGGTCAGCTGAGTCTCGAAAAGAACTTCGGCCTTCAGACCTGATATTTCGGCTGGCAGCGACGACATGTTTGACCTGGCGGTTTTATAATCGATCGCCTCGACGAAAATAAGACGGTTATAAGCGCAGATTTCCAGCATTTTCATGATTTTTGCGGCGTTGGCCGTCAGATACTCGGGACCGACAGCACTGTAACCGAGCGGAATATACATTGTCGGCCGCTGACAGACGACAATGCTCTCTTCACCGGCAGGCAACCGGGCCAACTGCTGCCTGACCCATTTGAATTCGCGGTAAAGAGCAATGTTATTGGTGCCGCGACTGCCGGAAACTGCCGGCCAGCTGGTGATCAGCAACAGAATAGCAAAAACAGCCATTCTGGCCGAGAAGCGACAAGCAGTTTCAGCAGACCATTTTTGCATGCTGACGACGCGAATCACCGCCGAGACTGCAAGAAAAACCAGGCCTGGCAGCATGATGACGACAAGGCGCGCAGTATAAGGGTTCATCGGGTTACCCTGCGCATAAAACAACCGGATCAACAGATGCAGAAGAAAAAACGCACCGATGCTTATTTCGAACATTTTCATGCGAGCATTGCCGACAGTTGAAATTAGCTCTTTCAATCTCAGAATCAGCCCGACAGCAGCCACGGCAAGGATTATTGGCCCAATAAAACCGGAAAATTCCGGCAGAGTAAAATATTTGACCCAGCCAGCCGCATTTGGCAGAAAATTCGCAGCCGCAAAAGCATCGTCAAGACTCTGAACCTGAAAACTACCGGTGTTGAAAGTCAGTCTTCGCAGCCAAAATGCCGGAACAAGAAGAAGTGGAAACGCCCAGGTAATAAGCTGGTAAGTGGCTGCCGACCCATTCTCGTTCTGCTCTGCCGCAGCAGGCCTATGAAGAAAAAGAAGCAAAGGCACAAAGCAGATAAAACCAACGATAGACTCATAGCGCGAAAAAGCCAGAAGCAAAAGAACAGAGATAATCGGTGCAACCCCGACACGACCTTCGATCATCTTTGCGACCATAAACAGCAACAGCAGAACCAGAAACAGATTATATATCTCAAACCCGGCCGAACAGGTTGACTGCACAAATGCCGGAAAAGCCGCCAGTAGAATCATTGCTGGCCAGCTCCAGATTTTTCCTGCATATCCGGCAACCAGCAAATACATCAGAACGAGTGACAGCCACGCCAGGCCCAGATTCAGAATCAGAGCGTTCGCAGGCCGGTAGCCGGTAATGCCGTGAACCAGCGAGAGTAAAAACGGGTATCCCGGCGGCCGCATTTCGGTTTTACTGGTCAGACCTTCGAACATGCCGTGGTAGTAAAAAAGACCTTCAAGCGGCAGTCTGGTTTTCAGGCCTCTGTGCATTTCGAATGAAACACCGAGAAGATTCGTTTCATCGGCCAGAATTCTGAAATCTGGCGGACTCAAAAGGGCCGCACAGCCAACCAGCAACAGAGCCCCCAAAAGCATGGCCTTATTTTGCGAAAGCCATTCGGGCCAGATGATCTGCCGCACCATTCCGGAAAATGAAGCAACCGCAGACAGCGCAATTACCAGCATAAAAAACCATGCAAGATTCTGATAATAGAACTCTGTCGTCGTAATTGCCGGTACAAAGCCGGCAAGCAGAGCAATTATAGAAGTAATAACCAGCACAGCAATTTTTCTTTGCATGTTATTCTCTTTATTCTGGCACGTGTTTTGAGATGCGTAATTTTCGGTTAACGGAAAGCTGCGATTCATAGATGGTTTCAAGGGCAAAGTCCGGATTAATTTCTGAATTGTCAACGCATCTGCCCGTGTCGATCTCAATCTTCTGAACCACGATCAGATAGCGCCAGGTGCGGTTTTTCAGATCCTGCTTAATCTGATCGGCGCAGGCATTCAGATGCCCGATGGTAAAAGTATTGTAACGCAAAGGCGTCATGGCATTTGACTGCTCGGTAACCACTATATAGTCTTTATGATCAGGAAAATTACGGGCTAAAAACTCGCGCACCGTTTTGAATTCACGATAAAAAAGAATGTCTCTGACAGCCAGATTCTGACCTGCCGCCGGCCAGCCATGCAATAAAACCAGCACTGTCATGATTGCTGCCCAACCGCGGTTGCAGGCAAACAGCAGCGTCAGGCGCCGCAGCAGATAAACCGCAAGAAAAACCAGCACCGGCAAAAAGACTATACCCAGACGCGACGTGTATTGCAGCGTCATGTCGCCCCAGTAATAGGCGAAGCGCGCGCCGGCATGCAGCAAGAACAACCACGCTCCGGCCAGCAGAAAAAGGCGGTCAGCCCGGTATGCCAACGCTGCCTGCTGATCTTTTACCGCCTGGCAATGACGCGCCTGCCAGTCAAAGAAAACCCAGACAAGGCCGGCAACCGCAAGAAAAAATATTATCGGCACCATACCATAGGCTCTTTCGCTGCCACTGAAAAATGGCAATGCCCGCCTGATGTTTTTCACAAAAAGATCCAGCCCAAAAGCCTGATCGATACTGCTGACCTGAAATGCCTGCTGGCTGAAAGTCACCACCCGCAGCCAGGCAACCGGCAGAAAAAGCAGCGGCAGAATGGCGAGTCTCAGGCTGAAATGACAGTATTCGCTGCCAGGCAAGCGCCTGAGAATGACTGGAACCGCGCAGAAAAGCGCAAGCGCCGATTCATAACGTGTCTGCGCCAGAAGCGGCAGAAGCAGAAGCAAAGCCTCGGCATTGGCTGCCGTCGCAGTTCGGATGAAGCGATTGAGCAGCAGCAGAAAGACCAGAACGAAAGCCAGATTGAAAACTTCGAAACCGGCAGAGGTCATGTAGAGCACAAAAACCGGGAAAGACCCGAGCAGCAGCATTGCCACAGTTCCCCAGAACCGGCCCCAGAAAAGCTGAGTCAGATAATATACCAGAAAAAGGCAGGCAAAACCGGCCATAGCATTGACTGCAAAAGCGTTTTCAGGCCGGTAACCGGTCAAAGAATGTAAAGCACTGGCCGCGAAAGGAAAAAGCCCCGGTCGCATATCGGTAACCTGGCTGATGACGCGACGCATGCCATGATAGTAGCTAACCATCTGGGTCGGATTAGTACATGCGTGTTCGTCATACATTGCCATCGCCATGCTGAGCAGGTTGGTCTCATCGGCAAGAATGCGAAAATCCGGTGGCGATGCAAAAATCGCCGCAATACTCAGCCCGGCCGCCAGTAAACCCGGCCACAGATGTCTGCTGAAGCGCTGGCTGATTTCGGCGGGCGCCGGCAACAGCTTAAAACACTGCTGCAGCCAGAGAAAAAGCGCAAATGCGAGAAAATACCAGGTATAAATGTTGTAATACTGTTCCATTCGAGCTTTGTCCAAGCCGACAAACCCGAAATAAACCGCTACTGAAGTGGTAAAAGCGGTGAAAGTCAGAATTGCTTTTGCTTTACTGTTCATGACATTAGCTGTGCCATAGTGAGATTCAATTCCATGGGCTGGCAATGTTCAGCTGCGCAGGAGTAGAAACGCCACTCCCGCCGGTAAGACCGTTGCCGACCTGGCCGGCAGAGTTATCGCCAAAAGCATAATTTGCCGCCGTTGAAATAACATAAGAGTTGTTTTCACCACAACCGGCTGTAGAAACACCGCTGAAAAATATATTTTTGCCCGGACTTGTAAGATCTGTCGTCGAAGTTCCCAGTTGGCCCAGAGTATTGTCACCAAAAACATACAATTCACCGGCAGCTGTAACCATCAGACTGTGGTTGGCACCGGCAAATATCTTCTGAACGCTGCCTGGAGCAGTAATTTTCTGAGGCGAAGAAATTACCGGCGTGGAAGTACCAAGACCGGCCTGACCAAAACTGTTAAAGCCCCATGAATACACATAACCATCAACGCCAAGTACAAGGCAATGCCCGCTGCCGGCCGCGACAGCGGCAGCATCGACCGGCATGTTTACCTGAAAAAAGACAGAGCTGCTCAAAACAGGTTCGCCAGAGCCATCAACAGCCGCTTCGGTCAGCTGGTATCTCGAATTATCACCGGCAGCAAGCACTTTGCCGTCTTTTATGATCAGACTGAAATCGTTACCGGCTGCGACCGCGGTGACTCCTGTCATTCCGAAAACCGCCTGCGGAGCGACACCGACCGTCGAAACACTGCCAAGCCCGAGCTGGCCCTTGCTGTTGGCGCCCCAGACATAGAGCTGACCAGCACTGCCAATTGCCAACGCATGCTGTTTGCCAGCTGAGACGGCAGTAATATTGCTTAACACCGGCACCTGTACCGGGTAAACGGTTGAATCGCCAACACTGCTGCCAAGCTGCAACAGGTCATTCACGCCACAGGCATAAACCAGATTATCTTCGCAAAGCAGCAGCGAATAATCATCGCGGGCGGCAATAGCGCTGACCTTTCTGGTAAAAGGTGAAAACTTCGGGTAATAGGTTTCAGCAACTCCGGGCATGGCAAGCTGCCCGACAGCATTGTTGCCAAACCCGACAAACGTACCGTCATCGCGCAGACCAATACTGTGTATCGACCCGCCGGTAAGAGCAATCAGTTTCGCCCCGGCAATCCTGTTTTTATAGTTTGTGAAAATCTTTTCAGATACTGTCTTGTCACCGGCGGCAGCTGACGCGTAAACCTCGTTGAGATTGGCAAAAATCGCCGAGGAAATGACGTTCATCGTTGAAAAATCAGCAATAGAGAGCAGCGCTGCTCTCGCGACAACGTCTTCCTGCAGCAATGAACCGCTGGCAACTATAGTAACCACGTTGTTCTGGCCGGGCAAAAGGTCGGCACCGCCATGAAACACCTGATATTTCGTCGCACCGACAACGACTCCGGCCCCAACAAGCTCAAGAGTCGCAATGACCGGCACCGCCGGCACAGATGAGAAAGTCACGGTCGCCGTGCCATCGGGAGCGGTTGTACCCCCGCTGATGGTTGCGGTTTTGCGCATCAGGGTGATCGGATTGCTCAGGTTGCCGCGGTTGATCAGCTTGAGCGTAAAAACAGCGCTGGCGGATGTCTGCGCTCTGAAGGCAGCGCGAAGTGCTTCATCAGGCAGCTTCAGCCTGATACTCACTTCTGCGGTTGCCGAAGATGGCAATTTTGCGGCATCCCCAGACGGATTTTCAGACAGCAGACCTGAGTTGCGGTCAGAGCCGCTAAAACAGCCGGCAAGTGCCCCTATCAGGCAGAGGCAGGCAATCAGCAGAGTTTTTTTCATTACTTAAACACCGTACACAGTTTTTTTCAGTATAACCTCTGCTGTTGAGGCATGCAACAAGATGAATCCGGCCGGAAAAAGCTATTTCTGAAGTTGAAACAGTGACACTCCGGTCGGCAGGGTAGCGTTGATAGTGACGTTTCCGCCATTACCATTGATTATATTCACATAGGCGGCTGTATAAGGTGAAAGAGCAGGAGAAGCAGAATCACCTGCAGAAGCGACAGATACGGTTCTTCTGGCCGGCCCGGTCAAAGTAACCGCTGAAAGATCAGGGCCAAAACTGTAGGTTGAAGTAAGATCAAGGCCCTTAAAGCCATAGGTGCCGCCGGCAGAATTATTTACTGCCAGAGCCAGCATGAATTTTGCAAATGTTTTATCGAAGGATTCACCGGTGAAGGCTTCAACCGCCGACTTTTCCGTGAGCTGAACAGAAAGAAGATTCTGAACCGAGCCATTTAAGCTATAATTCTGAGCCAGCCATATCCCAAAAAGGAAAGCTTTGCCATAATGAGCACCCATTACAAGGTTTGTATCAGTTTCGAGGTGCCATTTATCAACTCTGATACTGTTAACCCTTTCAAAATAATAGTTGGCCTGCAGTGCTTTGCTTTGATTGTTCTGATTCTCGATACGGAAACCATTGATGTATTCTGCGTAGCCGGACATTGCTTCATCAAGCCATGCATCAGACTGGGGAAGTTTTCTCTTCTGCCAGAAATGAATCATGTGCTGAAATTCATGAGCCATTGTTGCTGAAATATCATTGATTTCGCGGTTCAGGTCACTAAAGCTTGAGCTGAGCTGCAGAAAAAATATCTTTTTATGGTTTGACTCAGCAAAAACGGTTGCCGGATAAAGATCTGTTCCCCAGAAATAGCCAGCAGTATAAATTTTTCTGGAGATCAGCATGTAGATATCGCCATTGCTGTTGAAGTCATCCAGATTTGAGCTGTTCATTGTTCCTGGCGGTTCTTCGCCGAATATAGACCTGTTTTTGTCATAAATACCTGTCGAGGCAACTGACCAGTTTGTCTCAAGACCGCTCAGAACTGAATCCAAGCCAGCAACCGCGAGATCGTCGTTATCAACAAAAAAGAAAGCCTGGCGCCCGTTTTGCAGCAAAGCAATTTTGCGGCATGTGGCTGACACAGCTGAGTAAATTACCTGGTTGTTACTTATAATGTAAGCCCGAAAATTTTCAGAATCGTTGACGCTCACCGCCCGTATTGACGGCTTCAGAGTAGACAAAGAGGAAGAACCAGATTGTGTCCTTCCAGGGTTCAGGCGACGAAGACGTAAATGAAAGGCCATTTCTTCGCCTGACGGAAGCAAAGAACTGAATTCAGACGTCCCTTCAGCGGCCGCTGATTTTCTCAAAGAAGCTGATCCTGCAATGGGAACTGACCAGGAAGGGCTTAGACTCCCTGAAGATCGGTTCATCATAACCACCCAGGCTTCAGAGGCAGCAGTGAACGCAGGCATTACCAGCTGAACACTGCCGGTTGCCGGAAAAGCAAGCGAGGCATAATCGGCGGGGGGGTCGAATTCGGAATCTGCCGGCACCGTAATTGGTGCATAAGCAGCATTGTATGCGGCATAGGCGTCGTCATAGACAGTGGTTGAGCTTAGGTTGAGGCCGGCAACGATGCCATCGACCTTTTCAAAAATCGGCAGCGCCAGAGTCGCGACATTGGCAGGGGTTGCTATCAGTCGATCGAGCAGGTTCACTGCCACGTCTACTGTGCTTTTATCACCCTGACCAACCAGGGTTATGACGTTTTCGCTTGCTGCCACCAGGTCTTTGCGGCCAACCCAGACACGATACTGTTTGCTGTCAACACCAACCAGATAACCGCCGTTGATGCTCATGCTCGCAATCGCCGGCAACACCGCGACATTCTCAAAAATGGTGCTGGCGATAAAACCGCTGTCACTGGCAACGATCTGTGCCTGCTTGCGCAGCATCACAACCGGAGAACTGCTACTGGAACGATCGAGCAGGCGCAATTCGAAAAACACCTGCGGAACATCGCCGGTGGCAGCACGCAAAGAACTGTTTTCTGCCGGCAGTGAAATTTCGAAGCGGACACTGGTCAGGGGCTCTGCCAAAATCTCAGGGGTCTGAGCGGCTGAAGAACCCCTGCCATCTTTATTAAAAAAGCAGCCTGTCATGCAGAACGCAGAAATCAGCAGCAGCAAAACCAGAGAACCAACCTTGCCATTACCCATAGCACCCCCCGGAAAACACTTTATATATTTAAACCTAATTATTTATGCCGGTTTTGCCAACTGGCAAAAAATGGTTTCAGACTTTTTCGGTCAAATTGTTTTCGCTGAGGTATTTCTCGCCGATCAGCCAGGCAGCGTAATCATCAACCGGGCGCGGGGGCGTCTGCATACCAAGCGGCACCAGACGCCAGATTCCGGTTGGCGGGTTCTCGGCAAAATAACGGCCGCGGGCTTTATAAGTAGTATTGCGTTCTTCGGCGAATCTGACCGGGATATCGAGCTGCAGGTCATTATAAAGCCGGCAGAGCACAGCAGCTGCGGTGCCGTTTCCCATGACTACTGCCTGGGGGCGATCATCGACGTCAGTGGCGCAGAAACGGCGAAAGACCCGTTGCATTTCAGACAGGTAGGCGATTCCCATTTCGCCATGGCTGAGATCATAGTAGACAACGGCGTAGCCAACTTTGTCAGAACCGGGATCGAGCGCCAGCACCCACCTTTTTTTTGCCGGGTCAGTCATGTCAGAGTTTCAGCGCTATGAATTTTTCGCCGGATCTGACCGGGCCACCGGCGAGAACGATAGTGAAAATGCCTTCGCGCGGCATCACACAATCACCAGCCTTGTAATAAACAGCGCATTTCGTGTGGCATTCCTTGCCGATCTGGGTAACCTGCATCACGACACCATTTTCGCACCAGATCAGGCTGCCGACCGGCAATTCATAAAGACAGACTCCGGAGGTCGCAATATTCTCGGCAAACGAACCGAAATCGACGCTCAGGCCCTGTTTACGCATTTTTTCGATACTCTCGACCCCGAGCATGGAAACCTGCCGATGCCAGGCGCCGCCATGCGCATCGCTTTCGAGGCCGAAGTTGACCTTCAGCATCGCCTCATCACACGGGTCTTTCGGGGTTCCCTTGCCCTTGCTGGTGGCAAGCTTTTCAACCTTACCGATCGCCGCGCTTTCGGCAAGCCATTCACCGCTCTTGCCGCCGGTTTTGCTGATCAATCTGGTCTGCTCGATGCGGGCGGCCTTGTCGACCCCCTTAACCATGTCATACATATTCAGCATGGCGGTCGTGGCTGCGACCATAGCTTCCATTTCGACACCGGTGCGATCAAAGGCAATGGCAGTGGCAAAGCAGCCAACCCGGTCTTTTCCGAGCGGAAAAAGATCAACGCGCACTGAGTCGAGTCGAACCGGGTGCGTCAGCGGAATAAATTCAGAAGTTTTCTTGGCAGCCATAATCGCCGCGACCCGTGATGCTGCCCAGGCGTCGCCTTTGACAAGCTCACCGGCTTTCAGCATCTCCAGAGCCTTTTCACCGGCAAAGAGTGAAGAAAAGGCAGTCGCCACGCGCATGGTTGGATCTTTACGACTGACATCGACCATTTTTACACGGCCTTCGCTGTCCTGATGAGTCAAGCCAGATTGTTTTTCTGAAATTTTTTCGTTCATCGCCGCCTCCTAAGATCCCCGCCTTTGCGGGAATGACGGGAAAACCATTCATTTAAATATAACACCGGGCTGTCTTTATCTACGCAGGCAGGACAGGCAGTGCAGTTAATTCTGCGGAACAGCCATGCGATAGAGATCGCAGCCAAGCTGCCTGATAGCCTGAAAATCTTCGAGAGGCCCGAGCCATTTTTCAGGGATGGCGCCGAGACCGAACCAGGCTCCGAAAAGAGCTCCGGCCATGGCTGCGATTGCATCAGCGTCGCCGCCAGAGTTGGCCGCACCGATAATCATTTCGTCAAACCGCCCCTCAGACTTCAAGAACCAGTAAAGGGCTGCCGCAAAAGAATCGAGGCAATAACCGCTGTTACCGATATTTTCAATCGCCGCCCGGTTATCGAGCTTGAGTGAGTCTTTAACCGCCTTCATCTTTTTCACCATTTCGGTGGCAAACGGCTGCGATTTTTCGATGGCCCGGTTCATGATGAAATCTGGCGAAAATTCGCTGCCTTCAAGGCCGAGCGCGATGATAGAGGAAAATGCAAATGATGTGCCAACAACCTTCTGGTCGGTATGCGTCAGCCGGCACGACTTATCGATAGCGTTCTTCAACAGCGGCAGAGTTCTGAAATAGGCAAGAGCGTAAGGCAGAGTGCGGCAAACTGCATTGATACCGGCAGACAAATGCCCGGCCTGACTCCACGGAACGCCAGAAGCAAGTTTACGACATGATTTAACCAGAGTATTGCCAGGAAAACGCCATTCAGAGCGCTTTTTTTGCCCATGAAACCAGTCAACAAGCTTATGGGTAAGATCGTCGACCGAAAAACCACCCTTTTCGACCAGACTGCGTGCAAAAAGCAGCATTACCTGCGTTTCGTCTGAGTATTGTCCGGGTTTGAGATGACTGACCGGGTGCGACGGAAAAGCTTTTACATAAAAGGTAATCGGCTCTTCGCCTTCTTCCGCCGAGCGATAAACATCTTCAATCGGCGCGGCAAGAGCATCGCCAATCGCGTAACCCAGCATACTGGCCTGGAATTTATCGATCATCTTTTTTCCCTTCGGAGTCTGGCTTTTGAATGTTGTCGCGAATACGGGCTTCCCTCAGAGACAGGAATACTCCGGGGTTCTTTTCAAGAAAGCGGTAGAATTCCATGACATCGATGGAATAAAGAACTGCATCTTCGGCAGCGACGAGCGAAAAGCGATGAATACCGCGGCGCGGCGTCGCATAAATTTTGGCAAGAAAGCTGCCACGGCCGGCGCGCAGCACGGCTTTATGAGATCGTTCAATGTTAATCACGCCAGAATCGACAATATAGAAACTTTCGCGCGTTGTACCCTGACCGGCGAGGGTTTCGCCACGGGCTATTTTCATGCGGCCCATGATTCCCTGCAACTGGGTTCTCTGCGTCGGCGAAAGCGACCTGAAAAGCTGCGATGCATCGAAAAGACTCCAGGTGTCGAATTCGCGGTTCTGGGCAATAATCTTCATCTGCCGGGCAATTTCGCTGCCACGGATAAAATAGAGAAAGTCGTATTTATCCATGACGAGAACCTTCATGTCGGTTTCGGCGATGACATCGGCATTGCGCGGCGCATTGAGAATCATCGAGGTTTCGCCAATGTAGTCGTTATTTGAATAGGCTTTGATGGTAACGCCGTCACGCTCAACGCGGGCACGTCCGCTGACGATCATAAAAAAGCGGTCACCAACCGAATTTTTGCGAATAATCAGATCACCCTGTTTATAGTTTTCGACCTTGACGAGCGTAAGAAATTCGCGCGCCTTCTCGATCGGCAGGCCTGAAAACAGGTCGATATGGTTCAGCACGTCGAGATATTCAAGTGCTTCGTTGCTGGCCGGAGCGTTGACGGGAATAATGATCGATTCTTCGCGGCCGTCCGGAGCTTTTTTAAGCCCCGAGCCTTCCGGGATCGACTTCTGCGCGACATGCATCAGATGAATGCGTTTCTTAACTGCATCCGGCATATCGACAAGATTCTGCATCGGCGTATGCAGCGGCGGAATGCCGGCTTCATGGAAAATCACCGAATGATGCCACGGAAAATTGGTCAGCTCAATCATGCGGTAGCGATTGACATCACCGCGTTCATAGAGTTTTTTGAAGGTTTCGGGGTCGTAAAGCGAGTCAGAAGAGTTAACGAAGCTTTTACCCTGATAATAGACTTCGAAACCGATGGTCGGAATCGAGTGCAGGGTATAGAAAAACCTGAATTCACCGCCGTTGATGCGAATCGGCACCTGCAGGCTGATCGGGTGAAAATGGAACAGGCTCATGAAAGTCTTGTAGTTAAGGCCGGTCAGCGACTGATACTTGCGCACGAAGCTTTCCATGATCGTTTCGGTGGTATACAGATTGATCTTCTTTTCTTCGAGAAGCTTCTGCAGAATACCCGAATCGTGGTCGGCGTGGCAGTGAGTGAGAATACAGTCATCGATCAGACGCGGGTTGATATCCATCGAGCGCAGCCAGTGGGTTGAATCGACGGGCGGATCGACGAGAATGCCGCGGCGGTTAACCCAGATGATAAAACCGCTGGTCATTTCACCCGGGTCAAAACCAGAGCCAGAGCCGATTACTGTAACACCAAAAAGCGGCGGTTCAAAAGGTTTTCCGGAAGATGGTCTTTCAGTTCCGTTGCCAAAGGCGACGTCGAGAGAGACTTCGGCCATGACCTTCTTGCCGTCGACGACGCGCAGGCAGTCCTTGTTACGCTCGAGCGCCATGTCACCGAAAGGCACCCGGTTCTCTGGCCCCCACGGAATGCCGATCGCCATATCAGAAAGCTCGGCTTTGCGCTTCCCTGAGAGGCTCAGCGGGCGCAGGTATTCCATTTCGGCGCGCAGATTCGGAATCAGGTCGCGGTTGATACCATAAGGGTATTCGCGCATCAGCTGAATGTTGTCAGGGCCTAGCACGGCTTCTCTGACGACACGCATGATGGTTTCAAGCTGGTGCCGGTGACCAATGACGTGAATCGGCCGGCGTTTGATGAAAAAATTGAAATAAGCGGGAAATTCGATATCGGCGAGTGAAACGCCGCGTTCCGCTGAAAACATGCGGTTCGGAATAACAAAAGTATCAGGCACGTCACCAAGAATTTTCATGGTGTCCTTGATGGTTTCGGGGGGCGCACCAACCTGCAGAGACCCGGAAGGGGTCTTGATCAGAGTTCCTCCGCGCGCAAGCTGAATTACCTCTACGGACATAAAGTGAACTACCTGTTAATGTGTGTGATATCAACACAAAAAGATAATCAAAGCCGCGAATTTATGCAACAGAATTATTATTTAGTCAGGTGAAAGCAACGCGTTTTTTTTGGTCCGCTTTGGCGAAAATATTTCGCGGACCACGTAGAAGCAAATTATACAGACAATGCAACGAGAGTTTCAGCAACAGCTAAAAGCAAGCACGGGCAGCAATCGTTAAACTGCCACCCGTGCAAAATATGCCTAAGGCAAATAATCAGGGATCGACCTGAATTCCGGTAACAGTGACCGGCACAGTCGAATCACCTATCGGGGTTTCGGGAAGATACTCAAGAGATGAGTAATCTCCGGCCAGAATCGTATTGGCGCGTAACTGAACCTTCGAAAAATCATTTTTGTCGGTAATCTGATACCAGGCAAGCATCAAAACGACATCTTTCAAAACAACCTTGGTTCCTGAGAGACTGTCATTAGGCTCAACCGGCAATCTCGTCACTGTAGTAACAGTACTGAGAATTGCCTGAGCACGGGCCAGGCATTTTTCAATACTGGTTTTATCGGTGATCTGATACCAGGCAAGCAGAATCACCACATCTTTCAGAGTAGTTTTGCTGTCGCCGTCAAAATCACCGACAATTTCGGCACGGGCCGGAATTATGGCAAAGCAGATAAACAAAACTAGAACACAGATATATCTTGGTAACAAAGTAAACCTCTGCCAGATAAAAAAGACCCGGGGCGCAAGCGCCCCGGGAACTTGTTTTACAGATTGTTGCTGGTAGCGAGAGTATCGCCAGTCGGGTTCATGATTTTTACGACACAGCCACCGGGAATTGCAGTACTGAAAGTCAGGCTGTTGAAATCATTGATGATATCGAATGCAACACCATTGAACATCAGAACAACCTGAGTCGCGTTCGATTCAGTAGCATCTTTCACGATGTCACGGTTCGAACCAGCGACAACTACAGTTGAAGTGGTAAAGGTTGAAGCATTGAAGGTAGCGCTGGTTCCTGCAGTAATGTAGATCTTAAGATCTGCAATAGAGAGACCGGTGACAGTTTTGTCAAAAGTTACGGTAGTCTGATCCTGAGCAGGAGCTGCGGCTACAGTTACCTGACAGGTAGCAGTGAAACCACCGTCAGCAGTAGTTACGGTAATGGTAGTATTACCGACAGCAACAGGAGTTACAACACCGGCATTAACAGTGGCAACGCCGGGTGCGCTGCTGGTCCAGGTAACATTCTTGTTGGTAGCGTTTGCCGGAGCAACAGTAGCAACAATAGTACCGGTGCTGCCGCCAATAGTCAGAGAGAGAGTGGTCGGGTTAACGGTTACGCCGGTAGCGGCAACCGGAGCGGCAGTTACAGTAACGGCACAGACTGCGGTTTTGCTGCCATCAGTGGTAGTAACGGTAATATTGGCGGTGCCGGGAGCAACAGCAGTTACAACGCCAGTATTGCTAACAGTGGCAACAGCGGTATTGCTGCTTGACCAGGCAACGGTTTTATCGGCTGCGTTAGCGGGCAGAACGGTTGCAGTCAGATTACCGGTAGCGCCAGTGAGCAGAGCAAGAGTGGTCGGGGCAACCGATACGCTGGCAACTCTGATCGGAGTGACAGTTACAGCGCAGGTGGCCACAAAACTACCCTGAGCAGTGGTAGCAGTGATATTAGCAGTACCAACAGCAACGGCAGTGACAAGACCGGCATTGCTTACAGTAGCTACAGCGGTATTGCTGCTGGCCCAGGTAACGGTTTTATCGGCCGCAGTTGAAGGAAGGACAGTAGCTGTAAGGGTATCAGTCTGTCCAACGACGATACTGGCAGTCGATTTATTGAGCTCTACGCCCACAACGATGGTAGAGAGGTCTGTGCCGGCAACAAGAGCGGTTTCAACAAGAGTTTTAACGGCAGCGACTTCGTTGGCAGGAACGTTTTCAACTGTGGTAACAACACCGGCTGATTTGTTGGCAAGAATGATGAGACCCTGGGCGGTAGTTTCTTCAGTTACCGGCAGAACGGTGTCAACGCTTGCATTGGCAGCGGCGACCTGACCATAATAATAGTAGAGCCAGGTAGTGCCGGTTCCGACTTTAACATAATAGTTGCCGGCAGTGCCAACAAAGCTTATGGTAAAATTACCGGCGGCATCAACAGTTGCGGTTGCAACAGAAACGTCGATCAGTCCACCAGTAACATCGGTATCCTGTCTGAAAGCTTCTGCACCAAAACCGCTGAAATCGAAAGCAGTGCCGCTGGCAAGAACCGGGCGCAGAGCAGCATTAATGCTGTCAACAGTTATCTTGTTTTTTCTGGAGATCGTCAGACTGGAACTCATTGCGACGTCGTCGTCGTCATCGAAACCCCAAAGGCCGTTGCAACCGACCAAAGCAACAACACTGGTGACAAGCACCATAACCAACACCCATGAAAACAGTTTTTTCACAAACTTTCCCTCCAATGAAATAAGTCCTCGCCGGTCATTTTACTTTCATATACCATCGCTTGTCAATCTTACAGACCGCATTTTTACAGCATGATTTTTCCATAGCGCTGTACATTTGGCCGTGTAAAAAGAAATCCCCTCTGCAGAAGCAGAGGGGATCCTTTTCAGGTCAATTTATCAGCGGGAAACATTGACTCCCGGCATTGAAGTAACACTGCCTGTGACGCTGCCAAGAATACTCTTGGCTCTGGTCAGAACGCCCGATTCGGTTCTATTGGCCACAGAGAGCTGATACCAGGCCAACGCCATAACCACGTCGCTCAGATTAACCAGACCATCACCGTTAACATCGTCAATTGCCGTATCAGGCATATAAACGACGTCACCGGTCACAGAAGCCAGGATTGCCTGAGCGCGAGTCTTGACATTGGCAGCTGTTCTGTTGGCCGCGCTCAACTGATACCAGGCCAGCATGTAAACCACATCACTGAGATTGACTGCACCATCATTATTGAAGTCACAGCGATAACCACTGCTTGCACTGGTTACGTTCTTCAGAATGGCGAATTCGGTGAGGTGGTCGACTTTGAAGGTTACATAGCCCTTGGTCGGGTAATCATAGCGGATTGAATCCTGAATGATACCGACTTTTGACCAGGCCCTGGCACCAACATCATACCATCTTGGTTCAAGCTTGGTACCTTCTTCGTAGGCAATAGTAATTTCAAAGAGGCCTTCCTGCTGAGTGCCTGCACCAAAGTTACTGTCGCCTGAACCAAAGGTGAACTTGAAGGTCGGGCCGGCAAATTCAGGAGTTTCACCTGTCGGATTGCCGTTTTCGTCAACCAGACCGTCACCGCTATTAATGGTCGGAGAAGCGACTTCAAGGTTGAACGAATCGATTTCGGGCGGCAGGTAGCCAGGAGGAACGTTGATACCGGCCGGCAGAACGTTACCATCGGCATCGGTCTGGCGACCAGTGAAACCATTCTGAGCAAGCGGGTCAACTTCGTATTCCTTGCGGAACAGGGCCCTGCTGACGATATCAAAGCGACCGATATCGCCAAAACCATTGTAAGTAACAGTAGCAACCAGATTATCCTGGTTCGGCACCAGACCATTATAGGTCATAAAGGTCAGGCGGCCACCGATCAGGTCAGGATAAGCGGTGTTGGCATTATCACGCAGGTTGGTGAGCGGATCTGCTATATACAGGCCGATATCGTTCTTGACAACCACCTGGTTGAAGTCAAAGCTGGCTTTGAGGCGCAGATTATTATCATCAACCGGCTCTGCCACACCAGTATAGAAGACCTTCGGAGCCGCAGCAGCCATGGTGATCTCAAGAGCACCGGCAGCCGTGGTCGGGTCAACGGTTATGGTAGCGATGGTCGGAACATGATAGTGAGCGCGGGCTCTGAAAGTTACCATTTTGCCAGTCGGAACAGAGAGGAACCTGGCCTTACCGTTTTCATCGGTAGTCTGCAGTTCGCCTACGGTCCAGACCGGTCTATCGACCGATTCCTGGTAAACGAGGGCAACTTCAGCACCTACATGTATTGCATTGGTCTTGCCGGACTTAACAGTAACTTCAACCGTACCAACCGAACCTGAAACCGTCAGATCACCAAGAACGGTGTCAGTAGCGATTCTCGCGCCAGAGGTAGCAATACCACCGGCTTCAACGAATCTCTTGGTCATGATACCGGGTTTTGAGATCTCGATCTGCGGGATCAGAAGTTCGTTGATCGGCAGATAGAAAGCAAAGTTACCCGAAGCATCGGTAGAAGTGGAGAGATTGGCAAGAACCAGATTTACTTTGGCAGAGCTTACCGGAGTGCTGCTGGAGTTGTCGAGAACGACTTTACCAGAAACCTTCACTACTGAAGTGCCAAGAGCGAGGTCTTCGACAACCACAGTATCACCGACGGTAATTACCTTGGTCATGAAGACAGTACCGTATTTGCGGGTAATAACCTTGATGCGGTAAGTACCCTGCGGGACTTCAGGAATCAGCCACTTGCCGTTGACTGCGCTGGTCATTGCAGTCGGGAACGGGGTCGGAACCAGAACGAAGGTAGTGCCACTGGCAACGACCGGGTAGAGAGCGATTACGGCATCGTTGGGGTTGAATACCACTGCAGTATCGACGGCGTGTTTCAGGCTGCCTTCAACTGTGCCGAATTTCTGGGGGAACAATACCGGTGAACCGGATGAGATATCGAACGAACCGTATTCAAGCTGTTCCTGGGTCGGAACAACAAGCCCTGGCCGCCAGCCCCATGACACATAGGTTCTGACGCCATCAGAAGTTTCACGATGCAGCATTGCGCCCAGACTGTTTTTACCGGGTTTGACAAACATGCTGAAACCAACTTCATCGATTTCCATGTTCGGATCGAGATAGAGATCGGTTTCACCGTTAACAGCCTGCATAAAGCGACCGTTCAACAGATCATCGTCGGTAAGAGCACGGTTACCATCTACAGCAATCAGCCCAAGGCTGGTGCCCTGAGGCATACCATACATGAATGCCGGTCTCTTCATGAGAGACATTGAACCAGATGCCATACCATAGGCCATTACAGCTTTGGCAACGACAAGGGAACCAAGGTCGGTAGTCTTGCCGGGTTCAACCAGCACACCAGATCTGAACACCGGAACGAAGCCGGGCATTTCCATCAGGTGAACCATGTAATTAGCGCCAGGAGCCAGACCTTCGATTGCGAAGGTGCCGTCTTCATTGGCCATTGAATAGCCCCATTCCTGACCCATATTAGCTTCAACATGGCTGTAGTTAACGGGTTTACCGGCTTCATCGATCAGACGACCGATAATTCTGCCACCCACCGGAACCTTAACTTCGAAATGCATCAGATCATTCACGAAATTCGGGGTGAAGTTGGGGGTTCTGGTTCGGCCATAATTGACTCCGTCAACGGCGAAACCATTTTCGAGTTTGATAAAGGCCAACAGGAAAGTCGGAACGTTATCGAACGAGAACTGACCATATTCATTGGTCTGAGTCCACATACCACTCAGCATTGCGTCAGCCAGAGTGTAATCCGGATTGGCAACCGTGGTTATGCTGCGTCTCATTTTCAGATTCGATGACGTAGTTGTGGGTTCCGGAATCACTTCAGAGGGCAGTGTCATGGCGAGATTGACCGACACATTGGCAGCATTGAGAGGCTGACCGTTTTCGTCGACCAGCTGACCGGTAATTCTGTACCCGGCGCTGAGATCGACTGACAACGAAGCCATTGGAACAGTGACATTGCTTATCTTTTTATAAGAATAGCCATATTGCATGGGCCAGAAGGTCAGATCATAAGCCATTGCCGGATTCAGACCATAAAGAACGAAGTCGTAGCGGCCCTGGCTATTTGGAATGCTGGCATCGGCGTAGAATCCGCCGGTTGTGCCAAACTGACCAGCCAGAGCACTGCTGCCGACGGCCTTTGCTTCAACCCAGCCTGGAACATTCATGCTGCCGCTGATAGTACCACCGGTGCTTACTATAATTTCTGCAGTTGCCGGGGTAGTTCCAAGAGAAACTTTGGTCGGCAGACCGGGGAAGAAACCAACCGGAACAACAGCCTGAACGTAATAGTCAACATTCGGTTCGGCAACGAAGAAGAAACTGCCATCGTAGCCGCAGCGAATTTCATTGCTGCCTGCTACTGCGGGATACGGATACATCTTGTTACCATCAGTCAGAGAACTTCTGGCAGCAACTTTTCTGAAAACCATTACCGAAGCTTCAACAGGCTCACCAGAGGCAAGCTTAACCATCCCCTGAACCGGAACACCATAGCCGATGTTCAAGTCAAGGGTCTGAGAAATTGAAGCCATGGTAATTTCAATGTATTTTGCCGCGCCTGCTGAAGGAACAGCGTAACCATTGTAGAATCCGGGTTTCAGATAGGCTTCATAGGTTCCATTGTTAGCAGGAACGCGGATCGGGCGGAAATTTTCAGAAAGGACATCGGCGCCTTCCGGAACGAGAATGAGTACACCGTTGATGGGTGCATTGTTCAGAGTGAACGCACCAGAAACCTTGGGCAACTCGGCAAGAACAAGATCAAATGAGGGATTTGTCGGAGAAACCACTACATTTTCATAGGTTTTGGCGAGATACTTTTTCTGCTCAGGAGTAGAAGGAGCAAAAGCCACTCTGAAGGCATATCTTTCAGGAACCATGAGCGGGAATGGTCTGACTGGAACCTGTTCCCAGAAAGGTTTGGCGATAAGGGGCCAGGCAACCTTACCAGTGGTATTGAGCGGGTCAGCGGTGAAACTGATTCCGACACCACTGATGTCAGACACTACAGTCGGATCCTGGGTGCAGGTGACCGTAAACGGCACAACGTTTCTGAAATTTTCAGCTTCAGCCTTCGTCATAGTACCTTCAACGAAGAAAGGCTGTGAAAGATGTCTGAATACCGCCGGAACAGGCATATCCATAGCCCATTCAAGCGTATAAGGATCAACGAATGACAAGGATTCATATGCCAGGAAAACGTATTCCTGACCAGGAGCGACGTTACTGAAAACGAAACTGCCATTTCGCATGGCGGCAAAAAACATTTCACGTTTTTCGCCGGTCATCGACTGGTGGTATTTATCTTCTGTCGTCGGACCCTGAGCAAATCTGGCGCTGGTCATGAGCACGCCGATCATTCTGGGCTCTGCAACAGTCGGAACATTGGTCACGTTAATGGTTACATCCGCCGGCTTCTGCCAGGTCAAGGAAACAGTCGGAGTAGCTATCAGATCAAGGATTGTAAGCGCCGGGGGCGTATATATTCTCTGCAGATATTTGGTAGAGCCGTCAGGAAGTTTTACTTCGACTGAGCGATAAAGGCTGTTGGCTTTGAAACCGTAGCGATAACCTGCATCATACTGGTCAGCCGGAATCTGCGGCACGGAAATATTGATTCGACCATTACCATCTGCCGACATCCAGTTAATATTCCAGTAAGGAGCACGGAAAGCAAGATCCGGATTCGAGAACAGAACCAGGCTGCCTGGTGCTTCAGGCAATGCGGCGCCGTCGTTGTCTCTGGTAAAGATTGTCATCTGAGTCAGCGAAGTCGGTGACAGGTCGATGATAAAATTATTGGCAACATCGGGAGCCACATTGACACGATGCAGATAAAAACGTTTGCCGTTGTTATCTTCAACATTAATTGCGAACTGAGCATCGCCCGGCAGAATACCGGAATTAATTTCAAAAGAACCATCCTGATTGGTATAACCCCAGGCCAGATTATTTCCCTTCAGGTCAAGAACCTGGAAATTCAGATAGGCACGGGGAGAGCCAGCTTCCTTGATCGTACCGGTGACGGTAAATTTGCGGCCGAGAGTGATTCTCGCCGGTGTTATCTGACCGTTAGAAACGATACGAACGGTGGCGTTCGGTTTTTCGCCCCAGTCAGCAAAGTCGTAACTGAAATCAGCGGGTCTGAAGCTTTCTGGCATACCAACGACAAATACTTCGTATTCGTTAGCTTCAAGCGGAATCATCATCGGCTGCTCAGGTATAGCATTTCTGACGACTTTGCCTTCTGCATCGGTATGGCAAAGGAAAAAAGCCTCGCCACGCATGTACTGATTCGAGCCTTCATATCCAGGCATCATCATCGTTGTCTGGTCTGCTTTGCGGCAAACCTGAACCATTGCGTTGGCTACCGGCTGGCCTTTATCGTCAACCACAGTCGCGTCAAGGAAGCCGATTGCTGATGTATTCAGACCGAAAACCAGCTTAGTACCATTCGGATTTTCAGTTGTCGGATAAGAGGTGGCATCTTCGGCAACAAAAATCTCACGGCGCAGCAGAGGCATGCTCTGAGCAAAATAAGAACTTTCGGTGGCGTTGTTAAGGTCAAGCTGATCGAGAATCAGGTCAACCTTATAATTACCACTCGGAATACCGGAGATCCTGAACATGCCGTTCGGATCGGTCATTACGTTCTGCTGGCGGCGAATATAGGTATAGTAACCATCACCGTCAGTCAAAGTCTCGATCTTAACAGAAAGAGGCTGGCTGATCGCCGGCTGGCCATCAACGTTAACCTGAGCCATGAACGAGCGGTCTTCATTGACAACGATGTTCTGGATCATGTTCTGTGCAGTGCTCTGATCAACAGGAACAGCGATAATTTCATTGAAGTCGAGGAAGCCCTGTAATGGCTTTTCATAACCATTTTCAGACGAGGCCACTTCAACAGCGTTCAAAAAGAACTTTTTGCCTCTTTCAGCCTTGAAAATAAACGGGTTAGTATCATACTGAGTGAAAACCTTGCGATCGAAACCGTCACTCTTACCGAATACTTCGTGGGCTTTCAGTTCAACTCCGCCCACCAGTCCAATGATCGGGCTGAAAATTGCCTTTGCTTCGCCGACAAAGCCCATCATCCCGGCAGGAGCATTAGGATCGGGATTGGGGAAGGTCAGGCCGGCCTCGACAGTAACAAAATTTGCGAGGTCGAGATCGACTGTGAAAACGCCGGTGGTGCCGGGGGCAACCGCATAAGGGTTGGAAACCTTTATTACAACAGGGTTTTCAAGAGTATCATAGTCTTCATCGTAATCAATCCTGATAACAAACGGATTGCTTGCAGGCAGGAAAGGCACGAAAAGTTTCCCGTTGAAAGGATCGAGTTCATACTGACTCGGTGGAACCAGTCTTGAATAGTCAAACCCGGGAGCCGGCAGAAGAGCGATTTCGGGTCTGATCAGATTTGAGTTGGTATCTTTTGCCACCCCGTGGTTCACAGCCGTAGCACCTGTAACATTCAGGCTTACTTCAGCAGCGGCCGTCTGCGGCAACACAAGGTTCTCAACCTTTGCAGTCGATGAAACGACAAACGGAACACCTACTGCATGCGCATAAGAACGGGCAGGGCTTGAGTTATAATCGACAACCCCGAGATTATAATAGTTATAGGTATAACTATAGGTGGTTATTACTCTGTATTCATCGCCAATTACAAACTTGTGCTGGAAAGCAAAAGTTCCGTCACCGTTGATAGAAGCCTCTTCAACAGCCAGCCATGATTCATAACCGCCAAAATCGATCTTTTTCTGGGCAACAACTTTAAGATTGCCGCTTACCAGGGCAAGATCCGGATTATTCTGAAGAGCAACGGTGCCGCTGACGCCAGTACCATCACCAACAGAGATCGTTTTCACGACAGGAGAAGCCTTCGTCAGCTGAACATTCGGAAAAATCACGACGGCCGGAAGCAAAGTTCCCAGGCCACCCGGGACGATTCTGAAATTGTAACCGCCTTCGGGCAGGAAAACGCTGCCGGTGCCAACGAGAGAGGGAGCCTCGTTGAACGATGAAAAATCAGAATTATTAGACCACTGAATAGCAAACGGTGTGTCGGTTGTGCCGGTATTAACAGCAAACTGAGCCTTCACCTGACGTTCATGAACAAAGTTTACTGTTTTGGCAGTTTCATCACCAATAGTTTCTGATGGGCTGAACCAGCCGTAATATTTAGGCTTTTCAAAATCACCCCAGTCAGAATCGCCGCCAAAATTGGCCGAGAAACTAGAATTTTTTGGCCAGATTACACTCCAGGTTGGAGTAGCAACAGAGATATCTGAATAGTTAAGAGTGTAAGTTTTTACCTGCCAGGGAACTCCGGGCAGGAACACCTGCATGCTCGAAACGATACCAGGGGTTACAGTATCGCCATCCTTCATTTTTGGCGCAACGGTGAGGTTGCAGCCTTCGGCAAGCATTACACTGATGTCGGGCGCATAAGCTTCGCCACCCCAGAAGTTATAAAACAGGGTTTCGGTGGTTGCGAAAGCCAGACTGGTTCCATTTGCCTGATTATTTGGCAGAACCAGAATTCCGACGTTCGGATTAGGATCAGTGAGTGAAGTGGGATTTGCGGTGAGACCGCTGATTACTACAGTAGCCGAGCCGGTGGCATCGGTGAGAGCATTGGCGTTATTCCAGGGATTCGCTTTATCCCAGACATATACCGTTGCACCCTCTACCGGAGCAGCCATTTCAGAGCTGACAAGGACTCTGAAAATATTGCTCGGAGTCGTCTGGGCAAAAGCCGAGACGGCGGGCAAGAACAGAAGTGCGATGAGCACGAGCAACATGCGTCTTTGCAGACTACAATTTTGCATCTACCTAACCTCCAGATTTTTATGAACAACCAAATTGGAACAGAACACTAACCAACCAGAAAAAGCGTACAACCGGACATACGTCTGTGGCCAGGGCGGCCAGAATTGGGATTCCTCCTGTATTCCTGATTAAGAACTCTTTTTGCGGCTTTATACTTTATCTTTAAAAATCTTACGCCTGCAAAATTTTAAAATCAATAGGCGGGTAAAGATTTTTTTTTCACAAAGCCGGCAATAAAAAATAAAAAGTTACCAGGCTTTAAAAGATGCTGATAGCCGGTTCTTTGCCGGATCAGACGAAAATTCGAACTCAGCGATATTGACGCCGGCCGAGGCAATTGCAGCAAGAATCTGCCAGGCATGCGCAGGCAAAACCTGATCAAGGGTAACCATGGCTGCCGACTGTCTGCGACCCGCCAGAGTCAAAGTCGTGCGATTCAAGGTCGGGCTGGCAACCCCGGCAGGCAGAGTGTGAAAAACTTTTTCGAGAGCGGTGACGGCCTCTGACGAAGCGGCCTGCGCCCGACTGTCGGAAAAAGCCTTCAACTGCGCGAATTCTTCAAGCTTTTTCTGCAGATCGAGCGCCTGCGCTCTGCTGGTTTCAAGAACCCGGTGTGCCAGCTTCAGACGATCTTCAAGCGGACGGGTAACCAGATACCAGAACAGAATAACCGGAACCACCACAGCGAGAACAGTCAGGGCGCGGCGATCACGCGGGCTACGCGAAAACCACCAGAATTTCAGTTTTTCCATGTGGCCTCCAGAACGAAGCTGATACCGCCCTCGGCCTGGCGTGACTCAACCGTATTAACCTTTGTAAAAAGCCCCGAAGCATCCAGCCGGCCGCGAAAAGTCTCCAGTGAGGCATAATTACGCGCCAGACCACTGAGTCTGACTCCGGCATCACGGGCCGTCAGACGCACAACTCCCGCTTCGCCGCCACCAGAAGCAGGCAAAACCTGCAAAAGCTTAAGCCACGGCAGTCGCGGCAGTGTCGCAGCCTCTTTCTGACGCTTTTCAAGTTCAGAAATACTTCGCGAAACCTGTGTCAGCGGCTCAACAACCGGAATACCTGGAAATACCGTCGAAAAAGCCTGCTGCATGTTAGTTCTGGTGCGCTGCGCGGCACCTTCGGTGATTCTGCATTCAAGCCAGATAAAGAAATGCCAGAAAAAAAACCAGAGCAGCAGAATCACAGCGCCTGCCGTCATTGCCAGCCGACGCAAACCATGGCGACGGAACTGCCGGAAGCCGGAAACATCGAGATTTTCATCTTCTGAAGTCAGCAATGAAACCAGGCGATTATGCAGCAATGGCGGATCTGTAAAAAGATCGGCAGAAACAAGATTTTCGATTCCTTCTGCGGCCAGCAGCGTTTCAACCGGCAAACCGGCAGCAGACGCAAACAGACGTTTAACCGCACAGTCATCGTAAAAAACGGCAGTGATTTCTGAAACCGGTGTTTTTAAATGCACGCAGCTGCCCGGGGTTCCGTTGACCAGGCACAAATCAGGGATTGCCAGTCTCAAACTGCTGCCGGCAGCAGCAATAACCGACGCGAACTGTGGTGGAAACGCCAGCCCGGCGACCCGGCAGGCGGTTTCCCCTGCTGCTGTCGACATGGATCGCCAGGAAAACAACCAGTCAGAGCCGACATCGACATAAACGTCAGCGACGAACTGCGGCAGAACCCGGGAAATCTTCACCGGGTCAGAAAACGGCAGTTCGACTGTGAAAGGCAGAGCAGCAGCGGCGGGCAGAATCAGAAAAACTTCGCCGGCGAAGGAAGAAGCCGCCTCTGCCGCAACAATCGGCTGCAGAGACGCAGAGCTGAGACTGAATACGCTCTGTTGGCCGCTTTCATCGGCAAAAATCAGCCTGAAATTCTGACTCATGGAACCTCTATCAACCTCAATATGCGGCATTGCCCTTCGGTTTCGCGATAAACCAGCGCATCGATGCTGCGAACACTCTCGCCGACCTGGGCCAGCGCTGTAACCCTGAACCATGAAGTCATCGAAATGAACTTGTTGGTATAGGACTTTTGAATTCTCCAGTCAAACTTTACGATAAAGTTGGTAAAACCTGCAAGTTCCATGAACGGCCTGGCGGCAAGCAGTTGCGTGAAGTATTCTTCGAGCCGCTCGCGGCTGTAGGTCGTCGGCAACCCTGGAATCGCTCTGACGACACCCTCGGGTGCGGTATTGAGGTTGACGCGCCCGTCACCATGCACGGTAAGCAGGTCTTCAAGGCCGGGACGGGTGCCCGAAGCAACCATAAGATCGCGAGTGATGCCTGGGATATTGAGCAGTTCGCGAATATCAGTCATCGGCCCGTTCCTCGGGGGAAGCAGGCCCGCCTCGAGATAGGCCGATTCTTCGGCACCAAGTGAGCGCGGCGTCAGATCGGCGTCAATATAATCGAGAATTCGCTGCGAAAGACGGGTAGCGGCACCTGTTTTGATCTCTTCGTCAATAATGCTGAACGAAGCGATGATACCGAGATCGTAAAATTCGAACAGCGCGGTCAGCTCGCCCTCTTCAGCCTTGTTCACAAGCATTTTGCCGGATTCGTCATCGATGCGCACCGCACAGCTGGCACCGCCAAGCATAATGGGTTGCGAAAATGTCTGTTCGGTCATGGTTTTCCAGTTTTCGTTGTATGAATCACCAAGACCGCGGTCCTGAGCGAGAAGAGCCAGCGCGTAGTCGAGGGCGCCGCGGGCGCCGAGGCGCATCTGCATTACTGCATCCTGACGGGCGTCAATGCGGGCAAGCAACCCGGCATTGCCCATAAAGCGCAGGTATAGAGCGATCAGCAGCGCCGACATCAGCAGCACTGCCACCATCGCTACCCCCCTAGAATTTCTGTAGAGCCGGATTTGCATAAGGCAGCCAGAAAGCCGTTTCGTAAGATTTTTGCCGATTTTCCTCATCACGTGTCACAAAGCGCAAAGCGATGCACCTGGCCGGCGGCAGCACCGACGAAATGCCGGAAGCCTTAAACCAGGCAACACCGTCGAAGTAAAAAAGCTCGATACCAGCAAGCCCTTCGAGGAAATAGCTGCGCGATACCGGTGGCAGCACGCTGCCGGCAGTAACCAGGCGGGTTACGGTGCGCACCAGTTTGCGTTCACCGGGGTCATAACGCCATTCAACGCGCTTGGCGCCGCCAGGAATACTGTCGCGCACCAGCAGTTCATCACGGGTGGTCGTATAGGCAAAAAATTCGTTACCGCCAAGAAAAGTGTAATCGACGCGACTGTTGTCGAGAAGTATCTCACCGAGTTCCTTGCGGATAATTTCGCCGCAGAACTCGATTTCGCGGTCAAACACACTGACATCGGCGGCTGTGCGCGAAATTTTTGCCATACCGGTCAACAGCCCACCGAGCAAAACGAAGAGTACCGCCAGCAGAGCCAGAGATATCAGGGTTTCGACGAGGGTAAAACCGCCCGGTCGCTGCACCACTTTCCCTGAGTCAGTCATGACCGGCCGAAAAGACCGATATAAAGGTATTGCCGGAGCCGGGTTATTTTTCATCACTGCCGGCCTTCTTCTGTTTTGTGGGATGCTGGTAAAGAAGCGTTTCAAAAGAAACCTGATCGTTTTCCCAGCCCTGTTGCCAGGTCACGTTCAGACGATAACTGAAAAGGCCGGTCGGGCGATTGACGATCTCTGCCGGTGCTGCAACCGTTTCGTTCCAGCCATAACCGGGGAATTCTGCACCGAACACACCTGAACGATGCCCGACAATCAACGGTTCCACCTGTGCCTGCACCAGGCGTCGCCAGGCAAGATTACGGGCCAGCGAGGCATTGCGAGCCCTGACCAGGCGCCGGGTCAGATAGTTTGTTCCCTGTGATAGAGCTCCGGTAACAAGCGTTAGAATTGTCAGCGCCAGCAGCACCTCGACCAGCGTGACACCGGCTTTTTTCTTAATGTTCATGGTTTCCTGCCTGAGGTGCGGCAAACTGGTGCGATTCTCTGATCAGGTTGGCATCGTAAGCCCTGACACGCATGATTCTGATCTCACCGGTTTCGTTGTCGGAAAAGCGCAGAAGCGGCGTTTCGCAAAAGCCTTCAGGCATAGTCTGCCAGCCTTTTTCAGGCCATTCGAGACTGCAACCGGCCGGTTGTGTGACCGGGCGCAGCAGAACGCTCATTACCGGGGTAAAGGTCGCGTTTTCTTCTTTGAGCGGAATAAGTTCGTTATTTTCGTTGCGCTGAATCTGGTAGCGGCGGCCTTCATAGACCGACTGTTCAAAGGTTTCCCGGCAGAGCAGTGAGACGTCGAAAACGAACTGGTCGAGGCGGTCGCGCCGGATAAAAGCAGCGGCCGACGGCAGAATGACGCCAGCCATCATCGACAGAATGCCGAGAACGACGAGCAGTTCGATCAGGGTAAAGCCCTGGCGGTTATTTGCGGCCAATGTTCCAGTTTTCGATGTCGGCGAATTCGCCTTCACCGCCCTGAACGCCGTCTTTGCCGTAGCTGACCAGATCAAAATCAGGCAATTTCACGCCGGGAGCGAGATAGACGAAATCATTACCCCAGGGGTCTTTTGGCAAAATGCCCTTTTCGAGATACGGGCCTTTCCATTTCGCGGGCTGTGGCTCGCTGGCTGGTTTGACAACCAGTGCTTTAAGCGTCTGTTCGGTGGTCGGGTAAAAACCGTTGTCGGCGTAATAAAGCGCCAGAGCACTCTCAAGACTGCGAATCTGCACTTCTGCAGTCTGCCGTCGGGCATCTTCGGTGCGGCCCATCATGCGTGGCAGCACCAGACCGGCCAGCAGACTGAGAATTACAAGAACGACGAGCAGTTCAATAAGAGTGAAACCGCTGCGAAAATTTTTCATGCGACCATACCTCCGGCGAACCTCTAATTTGAAACATTTATATCACAAAAGCGATTTCAGAGTGAATATATGACAGCGGGGAAGAATTGAACTGGGTTTGGCAAGTCAATGCGCGCGTGTTATCATGCGGTCATGCCAGACGAAAATATGCAAAAACAGAACGGCGCGCCGGCTGATGCGGCCAATACAGAAGCCACTGCGAAGGCAGCTGCCGGAGGCGCTGAAAAAAAGCCCGACAATGAGTCGGTGGTTGTGCCACCCAGCATTGCCGACGATCTGCTGCAGCTCGAAAAGTTGAATCTGATGCGGGCTGTGATGCTGCGCCTGCAGGGCGGCAGACACCCGAATGCCGAAATTGACGCGCTGCTGCAGCGGCGGCTCGATCTGCGCCCAGAGGATTTTCAGGGCCCCTACGCTGTCAGACTTATCTGCACCCTGATGATGATTTTTCTGATCTGCATCATCATGTGGGGAATTATCTGGCTTATTGGAACGGCGATGGAATGGGGTTATTTTATCAGACTGATGTCAACCGGCATAGCGACACTTCTGGCTGCAGGAGCCGGGGTCGCCATCTTCCATCCGGCTTCTGTGCCTGATGAAAAGCAGGTAAAAGAAACGATTGCCAGGCGACTGGCCGAATTAAAAGATATGGGCGCAAGCCAGAAACCATCGGAAGCAATTAAGCCGGCCGCGGCAGCAAATACAGACAGAAAAGCCGATATTGCCCCGACACCTGTAGAAGAGCCTGAAGACGAAGATGCAGTCAGCCAACTTGACGCAGTCGCCCCTGAAACCATAGACAATGAACCAAAAACACCCGGGAATTAACGACAGAAAAAAGCTGGCCAGTGCCATAATCAAGGTGCTTGAGAAAAAATACCCGGCACCGGAATGCGCGCTGAAACACGAAAACCCCTGGCAGCTTCTGGTTGCAACGATCTTATCGGCTCAGTGTACTGACAAGCGCGTCAACATGGTAACTCCCGAGCTCTTCAAAAGATTTGCCACGATCGAGGATTTTGCCGAAGCCAGCCAGGAAGAGCTCGAAGACCAGATCAGATCAACTGGCTTTTTCCGCAACAAGGCAAAAAACATCATTGCCTGTGCCAGAGCTCTGATCGAGAACTTCAAAGGTAAAATCCCGCAGACGCTCGCCGAACTGACCAGTCTGCCCGGCGTCGGCCGTAAAACCGGCAGCGTTTTGCTTGGCACCGCCTTCGGCAAAGCCGAAGGCATCGTCGTCGACACGCATGTCACACGTCTTTCCCAGCGAATGGGCCTCTCAGACAACAGCGATGCCGAGAAAATCGAGCAGGACCTGATGAAAATCATCGACCGCAAATACTGGATCGCCTTCTCACACATGTTGATTCTGCATGGCCGCGAGCGCTGCCCGGCGCGCAAACCTGACTGTGACAACTGCGAGCTCAAGGCAGTCTGCCCGAAACTTTTGTAAAAACAGGCTGCTAGCTGCAAGCCAGACAAGCCATTTTCTTTGTCTCCCTCTAGAAGCCAGTTTCGAATATTTGCGATTATCCTCATATTTCAGTATGCTGAAAAAAGAAATATGGAAGTGAGGATTAAACGATGACAGGAAATACCAATATCCGCGTCGCTGCCATTTTTTCAATATTTTTCATACTGTTAATACCCACCAGAAGCCTTGCCAGCGATTTTGCCGACAGAATGAAAGTTCTGCGCCAGAGAATGAGCACCGAAGCCCCTGAAAAAATCACAGCCGAAAACCCAGAAAAAACTGAAGAAAATAATCTCACTCAAAAAAGTGACGATAGCAAAAAACAGATTATCCAAAAGCCGGCTGGACAAAAGAACAAAAGCAAAAAAAAGACAGTGCCCCCACCCCAGAAGTCTCTTCTTCCGCTTAAAACCGGCTGGAAACTTGAAAACGACAGCGCCCACAAATATCGCATCCAGTTCCCCGCAGACTGGCAGGCCGGACTTCTCATGGATGGCACCGACCGTGTCAGAACGGGGCTTTCAGCTGACCAGAATCTCTCGGTGCGGGTAAGAAGCTTCGATGTCCCGGCCGGCGCAACAACCGAACTGATCAAAACTCTTTTTGAACAGCATATTCTCGGTGGCGGCAACCTTCTTCACAGCGAAAAAGGCAATCTTTGCGGTGTGCCTTCAATCATGTCAGTCTATGCAGGCCAGTTTAACAATATTCCGGTCAATATGGTCGCGGTGGTATTGCTGCGTCAGAACCGGGGTTACATTGTCTGGGCAATGATTCCGACAAGCCTGTTTGCGCTCAGAAGTGCAGAAGCCGACTCGGTTCTCGCGACCTTTGAGTTCACTGACTGAAAGAAAAATCAAAGGTAATTTTCAACGATCTGTTCAAGAGTCTGGGAAGGCTGGACTTTTCTGCTGCCTGAACCGTTACTGAACGGGCAAAAGATATTGCCGCCGCTTGAAAAAATCATTGGTAGAGCGGTAATGCCGTTATACATGATTATAACTGCCGGCTGAGTAACGCCCGCCTTTGGCCGGCCGCTGGAATCTTTCACCTGGATCGGCATTTTTGTAACTGTCAGAACACTGTTACCGGCGCTTATCAGATCTGTAATGTCTTTCCCGCGGGCAGTCAGAGCGAAAAGGTATTTTCCCGGCAATCTTGTCTTTTTTATCAGCCGCCTGGATACAAGAGAAAACAAAGCGACCGCGAGCTCATTACGGTTATGACCAACCCCGAAAAATGCGTCACGGGCATTCTCGGGGAACATTGCAATCGCAACCTGATGCAAAGGGTTACCAAGTTCGAACATTATCTCGCGAATTGCAAAACCAGGCATTTCCGGCACAGATTTATCAAGAAACTGCAGCGATGCAAGGCTCCTCAATACCATGTATTCCTGCGGCGAAAGGTTGCCGCGAAATGACAGCCATTTTTCCGGAAGCTCTGGAGCCAGAATGCTGCAGGTAAGACCAATAGCCTTCTGAACCTTCATGATTGGTGAAAAGGCCAGATTGCCGTCTGCCAGCTGCGTTAAAAGCACCGCATTTTCATTTCTTTGATTGACCATAACGCAATTATTGCCAGCCAGCGAACCGGCTGAAAAAGTTATAATCGAGTCAGGCACAGCAATGCAGAGCAGACGCTCTTTATCAAGCGATTCAACGCTCCTGATTCCGGAAAAATCACCCAGCTCTTCGAGGGCGATCAGAGCCGGACTGGTCGTTTTCAGACCTGTCTTTTCATGCAGAGTTTTAATAATTTCCAGCGGCGACAGGCTTAACCAGCCAGGTTCTTCGCTATGTTCAACAACTTCGGACTTTGCAGGAGGCGAATCAGGCTTTTGCTGCTCTGAAGGCATTTTTCCGGCAAGCCCTGCCTCAATTGCAGCGACAATTTTTTCGACGTCATCGATTACGAGGGCATGTCCAAGGGCTTCCAGCTCAGCCGTGCCTCCCTTTTCCGCCGGCAAAGCGCGATTGATAGAGACACAGAAATATCCGGCCTGATCGTCACCGGCGTAAAAATCGACAAATGCCTGAGTAGTTAACTCTTTGACGCTCGAACGCTCAGCCGGGAGCGCATAATGCCCTTTGGCACGCACGAGACCCCTGGCTGGCATTTTCCGCTCAAATGCATGCTGACCGTATTGAAGCTTGAAATCCCATTTTTCAGGGAGTTTTCTGACAAAATCAAGCTGATTCTGGTGCGGATGCTGCTTGTGTGAATAAACGGTCATATCGATATTAAGAATGGCCCTTGAAACATTGCCGGCTTTGTCTTTCTGCGCCAGACCATGATAGGTGACGGCGCCGCCATCTTCAGACTCTTTTGTGGGGTTCTGGCCAATGTAGTCGCCGAGTATTCCGGCAGCAACTGCGGCTGCTTTCTTATAAGCGGGCGCGCTCTGAGCGTCACACTGCGCAAATGGAAAAATCGTGATAAAAAGGCTTAAAGCGACGACCAGCAGATGCTTTTTCATTCGGTTCTGCCCCCAAGTCTTCTTATTTCTTCGCGAAACAGTCGGCGTTTTTCAATGTACTGCTGCTTAACTTCAGCATCCTTTGCGGACCTTGCCATTTCAAGACAGCGATTTTCGAGAATAACCAGCTCAGCAATCCGGGCCGAATTTTCCCGGGCCATCTTTATGCGCTTACCAGGCTCTACAGCCTCATCAAAGAAATCTTTCAGATAATTAACGCCGGTATTAGAAATGATCCTGACCGGCGTCGAAAAATTCACCTGTTTTGGCGACATGCCCAGTTTTTTCTGCATAAAATCATTAACAGCCTGATTTTTTGCCGCCTTTTCGCCTGCGAAAACCATGCCGTAATTGATCAGCCCGAGTGGGCTGAGACGGTCGCTCGCGATTTTTTCAATACCACCACTTACCAGGGCCCTGGCGTAAGATTCAGTCTGCGAATAGCCGGCCCTGGAATAAGCATCTGCGTCAGAGAGAACTCCGAACAGGTCAAGATAGTTGCCGGCGCGTTTGAGACTGCCCTTATTATTTTCGGCCCACGCCCCAATCTTTTCTGACCCACCCTTAAGCATTTCAGCGAATTTGTCGGCAACCTGACCGGTATTGCCATCTATTGCCCTGATACCGTCAACGCCTGATTCCAGAAACTGGCCAGCCGTTTTACCGGTGCCGCGGGCAGCGGTTTCAAGCAGACCATCTGCAAAACGAACCAGGCCGGTTGCCATTTTTCCACCGATATCCAGGCCGGCAGCAAGCATCTTTCGCAAAGCCGCAATACTGCCTCTGATCACTTTTATGGAACGGGCAAACCGGCCTGTTTCAGGCAACGCTCGCAATGCGTTCTCGTAGGTTTCAAGGGCAGAATTAACTCTTGCCCCGATATTTTTTATCGAACCCGCAAGGGCAGCTAAAGTTGCAGGCAGGTCGCTCAGGCCGAGCTGGCCGTTACGCAACCCCTTCACGCCGGCAACTTTTGTAAAGATGCCTTCATATTCAGCCAGAGCGTCAGCAAGTGGCTTCGCCGCGTCACCTGCAAATTCGGCCGTATTTCTGACAAGCCTTGCGGCTTTTTTGAAAGCCGCCGCCAGCTGCTCTGCCATTCTTATGTCCATAGTGTTTCCGTCAACCCCTGCCCTGATGGTTTCAACAACTTCGCTCAACTTTTTGAAGCTTTCTGAAAGGGTTTTCACATTTACCGATATATCCTCGACAAAATCAGGGGTTTTGACGTCAGATCCCTGCGGCAGGCCGTCATCACCGGCGGCAAGATAATACTTTTCGGCGGCGCTCATCGTTTCCTGCGCCAGCTGCCAGTGTGCTTCAGTTACTGCAGCACGCGCGCTGTCGAGATCGCCAATGACTTCGCCAGTTTTTTCATCGTAAACGACGTTGTCGGCAAGAACATCGAGAAGGTTATAACCCGGATCTTTCCTGAAATCGAGCAAAGAATTGCGTTTATAAGCAGCCGTTTCAAGTCGGAAATAGCTTATCAGCCTGGCAGTTTTCTCCATCTGCTGAGCTTCTGCCTCGGTTTTCAGTCGACGTTCATCCGCCCGGGCAGCGGCAATTTTCAATGCTGCCTGTCGGGCGAAGAATTCGGCATTATCGAGCACAGAGACCGAATCAGACTTGAAAAGATCGAGAATCCTTTTTCTTTCAGGCTCAGGTGCCCAGAATTTTTTCTGCCACTGCCCGCAGACATTTTCAGCATCGGCTTCGCTCAAACGCTCACCCTCAAATGTTGTGTCTGAACAGACAGAAAAAATTGCACGCCTGATAACATTTAAAACGTCACCATCGGACTGAGAACCGCGCAAAACCATCTTAACCTGCTTTGCTTCAGGCCCTCTGCCGATCATTGGTTCAAGAACAACCGCAAAATCGTGTCTTTTGGCTGCCTCACCGGCAGGCGGCGCCCGCAAAGAAAAAACCACGGAGCTTTCGCCTGGCCCAACCCTTTGAACTGATTTGCCAAGTACCTTACCTGACCAGGAATCGACTGCATACAGAGTAAAAGCCGCCGCAGTTTTTAAAGAACTGTGATTAACGATTTTCAGCTCAAGCTGAAAACTTTCGCCTGGACCGACAGTTTCGTCAGCAGGCGGCGTAATTCTGATGATTTCAAGGCCTGAACCATCAGAAGTAGTCAAAGTATTCTCTTCCAGCTCCTTTGCTTCCTGTCTGATTTCGGCAGTGGTCTTTCCTTCAAGCAGTTCTTCGATCAATTCAACGGTTTCGTCATCAGATCTGGCAGGGTTGTCTGGAATATAATCAGGAACCAGCTTTTCCAGTCTGGCCTGAATAGCAGCAATTCTGGCATCCCGGCCAGTAATATCCGGCTGAATTGTCGATGAAGCTGTATTATTAAGGTCAGAACCCGAATCTGTTTTTGAGATGGCCGGTTTTTGAATGATCCCGCTCCTGTTGGCCGCTTTTACAGCGTTATCAACCAGCAGGCCGGCAAAATCTTCAAGCGCAGCTACCTGCCTCTTAATGAATTCTGGCGTATCCTCATTTTTCATTCTGAACCTGGCAAGACATTCAACCTGCATCTGCTTGAATTCATCCCCGGCAACGAATAAAACTTTGAGTTCAGGCGCAAAAATCGAGCTATATGCAGTTGCAGCAGCTGTAGAGGTGGATTTTTCTGCATCGCGCCCGGAAACAACCGCTCCATCGCCGGCAATATCGACACCACCAAGCATCAATCCACCACCGGCATCAGAAGGTGTCTGAAAAATCAGCGGCGGCGGCTCTTTATTGAGCTCGGTTTTTCGGCTGGTAATTTCGAGGGCAGCAGCGCAACCGTTCGATTGATAAAACTTTCGCGAGATTTTATGAGCTTCGGCTCGACCGGCGGCAATATCGGCAGCATCCTGGAATTGCTCGTCAAAACCTTTTATATAACTCATAAGCTGGCTTTTCTTGAGGATATCTGGGGCATCAAAAATAATCCGGCACGAAATGCCTAATTCTTCCATCTCGGGAAAAACCGTGCTTGAGGCTGCTGTTGCTGAAATTGAAAAAGGAATTCCATAATTTGTATTAGGGATCCCGTTTTTTACAAAGCTTTTTTTTACCATTGGTGCAAGCTTCACCAACGGCTTAAAGCTTATGCCCAGTGTTTTTCCAGAATTGCCGAATAATTCGCTCTCAACAGCTGCCTGAATATCTCTCTGCTGATATCCGACAATTTCTTCAATAGACGTCTCGCTACCGCGTGCCGCCAAGGCTACCCCTCCAACAGGCAACATCAGGGTTGCCAAAATGAAGAAAGCAGCTGTTCTGACCAACCCCCGAAGCCTGAATTCATCAAAAAAATATAGCAAATGCATCCTCCAAATTTTTTTTCAGGCTGGCATGGCAAACAAAACACAGACAAAAAAGATTCAGCCTCAATTCGAAGCAGAGCATTAAAGCAAAGGTATTGAATAAAGCTTTTACTGAGCCTTCATCAGTGCCTGAAGTTCGATTTCGTATTGATGGGCACCGAGACCGGTCAAAAGATGAATTACTCCATCCGGTAACGACATTATGCCTTTTACTCCAGCATCGAGAAGTTCTTCGCGATCATAGTTACCACCCTCGCGGAGAACAATGCGCAATCTGGTTTCAGCACAGGCTGCGAGTGAGATGACGTTGTCTCTGCCACCAAGAGCGGCAAGCCATTTTTCGCATTTATCGCGTGCCTGCGGGTCAGCGGCAATTGCCGGAAAACCGGCAACCACAGCGGCAGGACGGCTGGAAATTTCTGCTGCAGGTTCAGCATCGTCACCGGCAGTTTTAAGATATTCTTCCATTTCGGTTTTCAGAATTTCGGAACGGGTACCAAAAATGGCCTGCAAACCGGTTCCAGCCTCGACAACACCGACTGCCCCCAGCTGTTTAAGGCGTTCCGGGCTGGCCTTCGAGATATCTTTGAGTTCCATGCGCAGACGGGTAATACAGGCATCGAGAGTAAGAATGTTGCTACGGCCGCCAAAAGCCAGCACCAGTTGCCTGGCAAATTCATTTTCAGCGACAGCAGAGGGATCTAATTCGCTTTCAATTTCACGGCCAGGAGTCGGCAGGTTGAATTTAACGATAAAAAAGCGAAAAACGACAAAATACAGCACTGCCCACAAAGGCCCAAGCACAAGAAGCCAAAGGGCATTCGTCGACTTTGAAAACAAAAGAACGTAATCAAATGCACCATGCGAAAAGGTCATACCATGTTTGATGCCAAGAGTAATGCAAAGATAGTAGGCAACTGCAGTCAGAACCGCATGCACACCGTAAAGCATCGGCGCGAGAAACAGGAAAGAGAATTCAATCGGCTCGGTAATCCCTGTAAGAAATGAGGTAAGAGCGGCAGACCCCATGATGCCGGCCACTTTTGCTTTATTCTCGGGTCTGGCGGTGTACCACATGGCTGCTGCAGCAGCAGGAAGTCCGAACATCTTGAATAGATAGCCGCCGGCCATATTGCCGGCAGTCGGGTCGCCGGCGGCAAAACGATGCAGTTCACCCCTGATAACCTCACCAGCAGTGGTGAATTCGCCAACTTCGAAGAAAAACGGGGCATTCCAGATGTGATGCAGACCAAAAGGCAGCAAAGCCCGTTCAACAACACCATAAATCGCAAAAGCGGTTGCCGGGCTTTCTGAGGCGGCCCAGCGCGAAAATCTGGCAATCAGAGCCCCAATAGGAGGCCAGATCAGACTCATACCGAAGCCAAGCAGAATGGCGACAAAGGCAGTGAGAATCGGCACCAGACGCTTACCTGAAAAGAAGCCAAGATAAGGCGGCAACTGCACGCGGTAGTAACGATTGAACAGCCAGGCAGCGACAAGACCGACGAGAATACCGCCAAGCACGCCGGTATCGATAGACTGCATACCCATAACCATTCTGGTTTCAATGCCGAGAAAACTGGCAGCAACACCCATGGTCGCAACCATCACGGCAAAGCCGACCAGGCCGGCAAGGGCTGCAACACCGTCATTGCCGGTGAGGCCAAGACAGACGCCAAGAGCACAGAGAAGCGGCAGATTGGCGAAAATGGAACCACCGGCCTGAGCCATGGTTTTCGAAACAACCGCCGGAAGAAAACTGAAGTTAGAACTGCCTATACCAAGCAGCAGACCAGCAACCGGCAGAACTGAAACCGGCAGCATCATTGATTTTCCGATTTTCTGAAGTGTGGCAAACAGCCCCTGCAAAAACTTTTTCATCAGTTTTCACCTCTGCTTTCTTCGATCAGCTTTTTAAAAGCTTTGCGAACCGAGCCGGCATCACTCATTCTGATCGCATCCCGCACCAGCCGGCTGCATTTTTCTGCCGACAGTCGTCTGACGGTCGCCTTGACCGTAGGAATGACCGGAATATCGACACTGAGCTTGCCGATGCCCATACCAATCAGCGCGGCAATACCTTCGAGGTCGCTGGCAAGGCCGCCGCAGACACCAACTTCGATCTGGCGTTTACGACCGGCTTCAGCGACGATACTCATCATGCGCAACACTGAAGGGTGCATGGCATCGATCTGAGCGGCAAGTTTCGGGTGGCCGCGATCCATTGCCAGAGCATACTGGGTCAGATCGTTCGTGCCGATCGAAAAGAAATCGGCTTCGGCGGCAAATGAATCGGCAAGCAGAGCTGCAGAGGGTATTTCGACCATAATACCGGTTTTTACCGGCGGGATTCCGATCGCCTCGGCAGTCTGCTGCATAATCTGGCGGGCCTGTCGCCATTCAGATATGTCGGCAATCATCGGAAACATGACCCTGACATCAAATTTCTGCGAAACCCGCAGAATAGCGCGCAATTGAATTTTCAAAATTTCGGGGCGGTTGAGGCAAACTCTTATACCACGTTCGCCAAGAAAGGGGTTTTCCTCTTCGGGAATCGGAAGATAAGAGAGAGGCTTGTCACCGCCGACATCGAGGGTGCGAATGATTACCGGCCGCTCTTTTCCCATGCGGGCAGCTACCTCAAGATAGGCATCATACTGTTCATCCTCTGTAGGAGCCACAGAGCGGTTCATAAAAAGGAACTCCGAACGCAGCAGACCGACTCCTTCAGCGCCAAGCTCGACAGCCTGAGCGGCCGACGAGATATCGCCAACATTCGCTGCTACCGTGATTTTTATACCATCGTTCGTGATAGCAGGTTCTTCGGCACGTTTTTTTTCTTCGGCGCGGGTCTTTTCCTCCGCCTGCATGGTCGATGAAACAGATTCAACTTCGGCTTCATCGGGTTGAACGGTGAGAAGCCCTTCATTGCCATCGACAACTACGGTAATGCCGTCTTCGAGCTCAAGGGCGGCAGGATCAAGCCCGACAATTGCGGGCAGGCCCATTGAGCGGGCCAGAATGGCGACATGCGAAGTTGCACCGCCTGAAACTGTGCAACAGGCGACCACAGTTTCCTTATCGATACTGACGATATTCGATGGCGTCAGGTCTTCTGCAATCAGCACCTGTTTTTCTGAGGTGTTGAAGGTCTTTTCTTCAATCGACAGAAGAATTCGCAGCACCCGGTAGCCGACGTCGCGCAGATCATTAGCTCTGGCAGCCAGAAGCTGATTATTGAGACTCTGGAGTTTCTGTGCGTGCGCATTAAAAGCCTTGTGCCAGGCGAACTGCGCACTTTTACCGGCCATAATCGCGCGTTCAACCAGTTCGAGCAGTTCAGGATCCTCAAGCAGATCGGCATGAGCGTTGAAAATAGCAGCCCTTTCGGGGTTACCGCTGCGTTTAAGCTTATCGCTGAGAGAAGATAACTGCAGAACCGCCCGTCTGACGGCATTGTTGAATTCAGCCTGCTCGAACTTACTGCCACGACCAGATTCAATCAGGTCATATTTTTCCGGTCTGAGTTTAAGCACCCTGCCAATCGCAATGCCGCGTGATGCGCCGATACCGGCAAGCTGATTGTTGGCAGCTTTTTCGGCCTTACGATATTCGGCAGCAGTTTCGGCAGCGGCCGCATGCAGATTTTCGCCCAGACCTTCGCGCAACTGGGGAACAATGTGGTCGATGGCTTTTTGAGCATCGGGGCCATTGGCAATCAGAAGAATCTTGTCGTCTTTGATCACTTCAAGACCCATAACTGCAGAAACGCTGCGGGCATTTGCAGTTCTGTCACCTTTTTTAATCAGCAGTTCACTGTCGAACTGGCGTGCCAGACCAGCCAGAACAGAAGCCGGTCGAGCATGCAGACCGGCCGGGTTGACTATAACGATTGAATCGGAAACAACTTTCTGTATTTCGCGGCTGCCGACTGAAGCCTCAGCCGGGGCTGCCGGCACGACGGTGAAAATGACATCGGAACTGGCCTCGACGGTGCCGGTTTCCTTGATGATCTCAGAAACAGATTCAGGGTTTGAAATTACTATCTGGGTGAGAAGACTTCTGGCGCTGGTTGCCACAAGATCGGCATTGAAGCGGATCAGCTCCTGCCCTTTTTCAACCAGGTCGCCCTTTTTCACCAGAGCTTCAAAGCCGCGCCCGCCAAGTTTTACGGTATCGAGACCGATGTGAACGAGAACTTCAATGCCACTGGTGGTTTTGATCGTCAGGGCATGCGACGAAGCGTGCAGCTGAATGATTTCACCGGCAACCGGAGCTTTCAGACACTCAGATGTCGGGTCGAGCGAAACCCCATCACCAACGAGTTTTTGTGCAAAAACCGGGTCAGGAATGGTTTCGATCGGCATGAGAAAACCGCTCAGGGGGGCAAATATTTCGAGGCGCTCGACAGAAACTTTTTCGTTCATTCGGTACACTCCCTCTGCTTTATCAACCATATACTAACAGAGAGGGCCCAAAGTTTCCATAAAATGACGGTGCGCACCGGCAAGACGGCTCAGGGCCACCGGAAAACAAAAAACCCCGCCGAAGCGGGGTTTTTGTGAGAGAAGCGGTTAAGATTACTTGAGGGCAACCTTGGCGCCGGCTTCTTCGAGTTTTTTCTTCATCATTTCGGCGTCGGCCTTGGTGAGACCTTCTTTGAGGGTCTTCGGAACTGCGTCTACCAGGTCTTTGGCTTCTTTGAGGCCCATACCGGTCAGTTCGCGAACGACTTTGATTACGTTGATCTTGTTGGCGCCGTTGTTTTCGATGACAACGTCAAATTCGTCTTTTTCAACAGCAGCGGCTGCCGGGCCGGCGGCTACCATAACGGGAGCAGCGGCGGTAACGTCGAATTTGGTTTCGATGGCTTTAACAAGTTCAGAAAGTTCGAGAACGGTCATCTTTTCGATAGACTCGAGAATCTGTTCTTTGGTCATTTTATAAACTCCTTATAAGTCTTATGCAAAAATCGGGTTGGAATCAGGCAGTCGCGGCTTCGGCAGCAGCTTCGGCGGGGGCGCCAGAGGCTTCTTCTCTTTTCTTGCGAAGAGAGTCGAGAACGCCGGCGAGTTTGCGGATCGGGCCCTGAACTGCAGATGCGAGCATGGCAAGAAGGTCTTTGCGGCCAGGAACTTTGGAAAGGGCGGTCAGGTCTGCTACGTTGAGCAGTTTGCCTTCCATGTAGCCAGCTTTGAATGTGAACTTCTTGGCTTTGTCAGCAAAGTCGAACAGAGCTTTAACGGGGGCGATCGGATCGTTGTAACCAAAAGTTACAGCGGTATTGCCCTTCATGTGACCTTCAAGCTCTTTCATCGGGGTGGTGTGAAGAGCACGGCAGAGCAGAGTGTTTTTTACAACTCTCAGTTCGGCGCCTGATTCACGTACGGCTTTGCGCAGAGCGGTCATTTCAGAGACGGTAACGCCTTCGCAGTTAGCGAGAACCACTACCTGTGATTTGGCGAGTTTTTCTGAAAATTCCTTTACGTAGGCTTCTTTGTTAGAGAGATCTTTCAATGTTTTCACCTCCTTGAGGGGGGATAAAGAAAAACCGTTTCCGGCACCAAAACCGGAAACGGTTCGATAATTCTATCGTACTGTCTTCCAGTCTCGGCAGGGAGGCCTTGCGGCCAATTATTTAAGACCTGCGGTCTTCGACCAGTCTCAGTTCAAGTCAGATCAGGCATTACCCTTTTCTGATTCAGCGCGAGCTTCGTTTACATCGAGATCGTAGCCGGGGCCCATGGTTGAGCTGACGGTTACCGATTTGATGTAGGTGCCTTTGGCACCAGTCGGCTTGGCTTTGTGAATCGCTTGAAAGAAGGCAAGAAAATTTTCTTTGAGCTTTTTGGCATCAAAAGAAGCTTTTCCAATGGCGGTGTGAATGATCCCGGCCTTTTCAACACGATACTGGAGTTTACCAGCTTTCAGTTCAGTAATAACCTTGGCTACGTCCATGGTGACGGTACCAACCTTGGGGTTGGGCATCAGGTTGCGTGGACCAAGAATTCTACCGAGCTTACCGACAAATCTCATCATATCGGGTGTTGCGACGGCGGCATCAAAATCAACCCAGCCTCCTTCGATCTTGGCGACCAAATCTTCGGCGCCTACGAAGTCTGCTCCAGCTGCCTGGGCTTCCTGTGCTTTTGCACCGGCGGCGAAAACGACCACGCGGGTAGTTTTGCCTGAACCATGAGGCAGAACACAGCTACCGCGCAGCTGCTGATCGGCATACTTCGGGTCGAGCCCGGTGCGAACGGCAACGTCGATTGATTCATCGAACTTGGCGGTGGCAGTCTTTTTAACTCTATCAAAGCACTCTTCCACTGAATATTGTTTCAGGTGAACGAGGTCTTTCTTAGCGTTATTAAATCTTTTGGAGTGTTTCGGCATCTTTGCTTCCTCCTTTCTTCGAGGGTAGAAGAGTTTACCACGGAGTGGCAAACTTAGTCAACAATTTCCATACCCATGCTGCGGGCAGTGCCCTTAACGACGTTCATAGCGGCTTCGAGAGAAGCGGCGGTGAGGTCGGGCATCTTGCGTTCAGCGATTTCCTTGATCTGCGCCTTGGTTACTTTACCAACCTTGGTGCGACCAGGAGTCTGGTTGCCCTTGGGAATGCCAGCGGCTTTTTTCAGCAAGAACGATACAGGCGGGGTTTTGGTGATGAAAGTATAAGAACGGTCAGCAAATACAGAGATTTCGACCGGAATAATTGCATCGCCTTCTTTTGCCGTCTTGTAATTGAAGTTCTTACAGAAGTCCATGATGTTAACACCATGCTGGCCAAGAGCGGGACCAACCGGGGGGGCCGGGTTTGCTTTACCAGCCGGAATCTGCAATTTAACGACAGCTACTAATTTCTTGGCCATAACTTAAATTAACTCCTTCTAAGAACGAATTCTTCAGTTTTCAAGCTTCTTCGAGCTGAATGAGATCGACCTCGATCGCGGTATCGCGACCGAATATGAATACAAGAACCTTTGCCTTGCGTTTTTCCTGGTTGATCTCTTTGATGACACCAATAAAATCTGTGAAGGGGCCGTCGATAATCTTGACGGTCTGACCTTCGGTAAACCCGATCGGGGTCATGGCGGCTGACCGCTGTGGGCCAATACCGGCGGCGCGCAGAACGGTCTGCACTTCTTTATCATGCAGAGGCGTCGGTTTGCTGCCGAGACCTACGAAACCGGTAACACCGGGAGTGTTCTTAACAACAGTCCAGGTATCGTCGTCCATATCCATCTGAACCAGAACATAACCAGGATAGATCTTGCGGGTCTGAGTGACACGCTCGCCGTCCTGAACGCGTTCAGCGTTTTCCTCGGGCACCAGCACCTGGAAGATGCTGTCTTTTTTGCCAAGGAGCTCAACACGGTTTTCAAGGTTCTTTTTAACCTTATATTCTGAACCGGAGTTGGTATGGATCACATACCATTTTGCTTTTAGAATATCCACAGTAAGCCCTTATCCCATTCCGCCGCCGACGATAGCTGTCAGGATCTTTCCGAACAGGATGTCGAGCAGCCCGATAAACAGTCCAAGACCGATTGAGGAAACCACAACCACTTTGGTTGAGACCTTGACGTTCTCGTAGGTTGGCCACGAAACGCGACCATTTTTCGGTCTGACTTCAATCCAGACTTCACGCAGGAAGCGGGAGGTTTCATTCCACCAGTTTGCAATTTTGCTCATGTGACCCTCGTTTCGAGTGGGGTAATCATTCAGGCCAAGAGGGAGTCGAACCCCCAACCCCCGGTTTTGGAGACCGGTGCTCTGCCAATTGAGCTATTGGCCTATGTTCGCCAACAAATCCTTACTTGCCTTCTTTGTGAACGGTATGCTTGCGTTCGGCGCTGCAGTACTTGTTCAGTTCGATGCGGTCAGGATCATTGCGCTTGTTTTTCATTGACATGTAATTTTTGCGTTTGCAGCTGCTGCAAACCAGAGTAATCTTTTCGCGCATAACATTAACCTCGCTTAAAAAAGCCGACCAGGTCGGCTTTGAAGATCAAGAAGGGGCGGGCGTGAACCCGCCCCCACTAACGTTACAGAAAATCAGCTGATGATTTTGGTTACAACGCCGGCGCCTACGGTGCGGCCGCCTTCGCGGATGGCGAAGCGGAGACCTTCTTCGCAAGCGATCGGGGTGATCAGTTCGCACTGGAATTCAGCGCGGTCACCAGGCATAACCATTTCTTTACCTTCGCCGAGCTGAACAACGCCAGTCACGTCGGTGGTTCTGAAATAGAACTGCGGTCTGTAGCCAGAGAAGAACGGAGTGTGGCGTCCGCCTTCTTCTTTGCTCAGGATGTAGACCTGAGAGTGGAATTTGGCATGGGGTTTGATGCTGCCCGGTTTGGCAAGAACCATACCGCGTTCAACGTCATTCTTTTCAATACCGCGCAGGAGGATACCTACGTTGTCGCCAGCCTGACCCTGGTCAAGGAGCTTGCGGAACATTTCAACGCCGGTAACGGTAGTTTCACGGGTTTCACGGATACCAACGAGTTCAGCTTTGTCGCCGACTTTGATGATGCCGCGTTCAACACGACCGGTTACAACAGTGCCGCGACCAGTGATGGTGAAAACGTCTTCGATCGGGAGAAGGAAGGGTTTGTCAAGGGCGCGTTCCGGTTCCGGGATGTAAGCGTCGAGGGTTTCAAGAAGCTTCTGAATGCATTCGCAATCGGGGCCTTTGCCACCAGCGGCAACAGCTTTAGTGGCTGAACCGCGGATGATCGGTGTATCGTCGCCGGGGAATTCATATTTGCTGAGCAGGTCGCGAACTTCGAGTTCTACGAGGTCGAGCAGTTCGGCATCGTCAACCAGGTCGCACTTGTTGAGGAAAACTACGATTTTGGGAACGCCTACCTGGCGGGCCAGGAGGATGTGTTCACGAGTCTGGGGCATCGGACCGTCAGTAGCGGCAACAACCAGAATTGCACCGTCCATCTGAGCTGCGCCGGTGATCATGTTCTTGATGTAGTCGGCGTGGCCTGGGCAGTCAACGTGAGCATAGTGGCGCTTCGGGCTTTCATATTCAACGTGGGCTGTGTTGATTGTGATACCGCGGGCTTTTTCTTCAGGAGCTGAGTCAATGTCTGCATAGTTCATTACTTTAGCTCCACCAGCTGCTGCTGATGTCATGGTGATTGCAGCGGTCAGCGTTGTTTTGCCGTGGTCGATGTGGCCGATGGTTCCAACGTTAACGTGCGGTTTGGTTCTGGTAAAAGTTTCCTTTGCCATGTGGCGTCCTCCTGAGAAATTATGGGAAAATCAATATCAACCCAAAGATACGATAAAAGCCCGCGACCGGGATTGAACCGGTGACCTCTTGCTTACCATGCAAGTGCTCTACCGTCTGAGCTACACGGGCGATCACTGGAGAGAGGTGGATTTGAACCACCGTAGGCGCTAGCCAACAGATTTACAGTCTGCCCCCTTTAGCCACTCGGGCATCTCTCCGTCTGCAGCTGGCAATGGGACTTGAACCCGCAACCTGCTGATTACAAGTCAGCTGCTCTGCCAATTGAGCTATGCCAGCAGCACCAGTTCACTTGGAACTGTACCGCGTTAACGGTATTGTCGGATTATAAAGCACGCCTGATTTAATGTCAACTATTTTTTCAATTATTTTTAAAAAAGTCTTTCTGGCGTAAAATCTCGTACAGGGCAACCGCGGTGCTGACTGAAACATTCAGCGATGGCGTCTTGCCAGAAAGTGGAATTGATACGACATCGTCGCAGACTTTCCGGACTCTTTCGCCCAATCCAGCGTCTTCACCACCGGCAACCAGTACAGTTTTGCCACTGTACACCACTTCGTTATATCTCTTTGGAGCATCTCCATCGAGACCGACGACCCAGAAACCATCTTCTTTGAGTTTTTCAAGCGCATCACCGAGGTTGTTTACTCTGGCAACCGGAAGATAAGCAGCAGCACCCTGGGCAGTCCGAATCGCCCACTCGGTCATACCGGCCGAACGGTGTTTCGGAATAAGTACCCCACTGCAGCCAGAAGATTCAACGGTGCGTACAATCGCCCCAAGATTTCTTGCATCTTCGACATGATTGAGAGCGACCAGAATGCCGCGGCCGGCACAGGCTTTTGCTGAAATCTCTTCAAGCGAACAGTATGCGAAAGACCCACCGATGGCAACGATTCCCTGACTCTTGTCGCCGAATTTCCTGGCAAACAGGTCGGGGTTCATTTCCTTGACCGGAATTCCGCGGGTACTGGCAAGATCGCGAACCACACTGCCAACCGGGCCCTTTACCGCAGTAGAAATGACTACCGAATCAATCTGCTGACCGCTTTCAAGAGCCTGAACAACTTCGTGACGCCCTTTAAGAATCAGGCGTTCATCTTCGCCGCCCTCTGTCTGCTGGACTTCGCCGGCAAATGATTTTTCGCGCATGGCCGAACTCTTTTCGAATTCAGGCTTCCGGGTTGGCCGCTCTTTGCGAAATGTCTTTTCCGGGCGATCGCCTTTTCTGGCTGGGCGATCGTCACGTTTTGCCGGCCGATCATCGCGTTTTTCATAACGATCATCACGCTTTGCCGGGCGATCTTCACGCCTTGCAGGTCGATCATCGCGTTTCGCCGGGCGGTCGTCGCGCTTTGCCGGGCGGTCATGACGTTTTTCTTCATCGCGGCCCGGAAAAGATGGTCGACCACGCTCGACAAATTTATCATCGCGATCATGTTTGCGCTCGCGCTTGTCTTCTGAAAATTTCGGCTTTCTGCCTCTTTCGCCGCCGCGTTCTTCGCGACCGCTGTCTTTACCGAAACCACTTTGCTTTTTATTCATCTTATTATCCTTATTCTTCATTCAAACCCGCAGCCACAATCATCAGTGCCCGCAGGCGATCATTCTGTCCGGTCAGAAACAAATACCCGACCCAGGCCTCGAGAGCAGTAGCCCGGGCATATTCAGCCCGTGTTCCTGAACCGTAGCGAGCCGGCGTCTTGGCGTTACGCCAGTTTTTAACCAGTTCCTGGTCAGCTTCAGGCAGTTCCGGAAAAATCAGCTCGAACACCCGTGCCTGGGCCGTCGAACTGACAAGTTCAACGAGAGAATCATGCAAACGACCGGCGCCATCGATACCTTTCCTGACGTGGTTCATTCGCAAAGCCAGTTCATAAACCCCATCACCGATATAAGCAAGAGTGCGGGCCGGCAGACGGCCGACTTCATCCTGACTCCAGGCTTCAGCCACCAGAAATGCGTCAGAACCGCCAAGAAGCGTTTTATTTACATCCATATCAGGCCTTGCGCCAGCGCATGCCTTCTTTTGTGTCTTCAATCAGAATTCCGCCGGCTTTGAGACGGTCTCTGATAGCATCGGCCACGTCGTATTTCTTACTGGCCTTCATTTCCTTGCGCAGTTCGATGATGATATCCATAATCGGCGCAATATCGAGACCACTATCAGCACGAGCCGCTTCCGGAACAATGCCGAGAATGTCACTGCCGTAAACTTTAATCAACTGCAGAATGCGAGCGGCAGATTCCGATGAGAGCGAGCTCGAACCGATAAACCGGTTAACTTCGGTAACCATGCCATAAAGTGCGGCAATGGCGCCCGGAGTATCGAGATCGTCATCGAGACGCTCGCGAATTTTCGTTTCAACTTCATTGCACAGATTGACAGCTTCATTATCAGCGGCCCCGGCCGCCACTTTTTTGTCGACGATTTCAAGAAGCGCAATTTGCAGCTGGCTGAGACGGGTAAGACCAGTAGCAGCTGCATCGATAGCGTCTTCGGTATAATTTGAGGGCGAACGATAATGGGTGGTCAGAACGAAAGCCCTGATCGCTTCTGGCGAATGCTTTGCCAGAAGATCCTGACAGGTTCTGAAATTACCCAGCGATTTGCCCATTTTCACGCCGTCGACAGTAACCATGTTGTTATGCATCCAGTAACGGCAGAACTGCGTGCAGTTCAATGCTTCCGACTGGGCAATCTCGCACTCGTGGTGCGGAAATTTGTTTTCGAGGCCGCCACCATGAATATCGAAGGTCTTGCCGAGATATTTGTTGGCCATTACCGAGCATTCGATGTGCCAGCCCGGATAACCTTCGCCCCAGGGCGAGTTCCATTTAAGAATGTGGCCTGGTTCAGCCTTTTTCCAGAGGGCAAAATCGCGGGGATTGCGCTTGTCGCCGCGGCTTTCGACGCGCACGGCCTCTTTCTGTTCTTCAAGGCGGCGCCCTGAAAGCTTGCCATACTCAGGAAAAGACTCGACGTCGTAATAGACGCTGCCATCGACGACGTAAGCATGACCTTTTTCGATCAACTTCTGCACGGCTTCGATCTGCTCGCCGATATGCTGACTGGCTCTGACATAAAAATTCGGATGGGCCAGCCGCAGTTTTTCCATGTCGTACATATACTGACGGGTCCACTTATCGACGATTTCATAAGGGTGAACCTGATCGATGCGAGCCTGCCGCTGAATCTTGTCTTCACCTGCATCGGCATCGTCAGTCAGGTGGCCGACATCGGTGATGTTCTGCACATAACGAACCTTGAGGCCTGAGTTACGCAGATGCTTAACCAGTACATCGAAGGTAATATAGCTCTTGGCGTGGCCAAGATGGGGCGGGCCATAAACGGTCGGGCCGCAGACATAGATTCCGACATGCCCGGGCTCGATTGGTTTGAATTCTTCCTTCTGACGGGTGAGTGAATTATAAATTGATAAAGCCATAGGGCCCTCCAGACAGTTTGCAAAAATTTCAGGCAAAATGATACCACATAATAAATTTTCTTTCCGAAACAATTCCAGAGTATTGATAAAACGGCTGGTTGTAACCTTGGGGGAAAGGGGTTAGACTTGAGACATGTCTACCGGTATAAGCAAGAGGGAAAAAATCATCGCTGCCGCCGCAGTGACCATAGCCGGTCTGCTGCTCGGCGGGTATTTTGCTCTCAGCATACGACCGGGCAAAGGCCTGAAAATTTCGCCACCGGCGATTAATCTTTCTGATGCTCAAAAAAGTGCTGAAAACCAGCCGCAGAGGATCGACCATATTGGCTCATCATCTGTGATGGCCTTCTTTGGCCTCGACATTTCCCCACCGGTTACCGTTGCATCTGCCGACTCCGAAATCAAAAAGCCCGAACCGCCGCCGGCCGCAACTCCGACCATGGTTATCCACACCCCGCCGCCGCCGGTCGATCTCGATAAAAAAGGCTATAAACTGCGCGGCATTGTTCTTGAAGACGGCCGCAGCGCCGCTTTTGTTTTTGTGCCCGGCGAAAAAAAAGTCGTTGTAATCAGAGAAAATGCCAGCGGCTCAGTTCGCCTGATCGAAGCCGGTCTGCGCCAGATCAGACTGCAGACCCCCGAAGGGACTGGCTATCTCGAACTCGACAGTAATAGAGCTTCCCCTGGCAGTCCAACTGGCGGGACAGGTTCTTCTGCAATGCCAGCGATACCTTCCGGCAACAGTCCAGGATCAATAAGCACACCCGGTGGCACAGGCGCTGCCGGAATGCCGCCTCAGATCAACCAGACACCACCAAGCCCCATGCAGAACGCCGATGCAGTTGCCGGGATGATAAACCAGGGCAAACTGAGAATTTCGCAGGAACGCGGTCGTTTTTCGGTCGAAATTAACGAGATCCCCGAGCTGCTCAAGGATTATGAACTCAAACCCGGTGACCGCATTCTCGGAACCGATGCCGGCGAATTCAGAAGGTCTCAGGATGTAGCTTTAAATCTTGGTTCAGCCGGCGAAAAATCGTATGGGCTAAAAATCCAGAGAAACGGTAAAGTAATTAATTTGAGAGCCCAGAGGCGGCAGCCACCAATCGGCACAGCTTCCGGTTCGCCTTCTCTGACCCCGCCGCCCAGCCAACAGCCAGCCCTAAATGACAAAAAATAAAAAGTCATTGACAGAGCCTGAGATTTAAATACTTTTCCCGATTAACGTCGGGTTTCCTTGCCCGACGCCGCAGCTATCCTGACTCAACCTGTATCGGGGAAATAAGATGTCTGACCGAAATTTCTGCCAGAAAAGCAGTTTCAAACTCACAATCGGCTTCTGTATTCTTGCCGTGGCCATTGCCACCTGTCTTCAGGCGCAGACACGCGTGATCGAACCCCAGAAAAACCCTTTTCAGAAGCAGCCTCTGATCAGAAACACGCCCGGACAGTTTCAGGGTACTCAGGTTGTTGCACCCGACCGTTCACAGAATCGTAATCCCGGCCTGCCCCCGATCGTAAAATTCAGCCAGACCGGCAACAGTGAATCTGCGATTCAGCCTTCTGACAATGCCGGCATCACAACCGCCGCTCCAGATATCAACGCCGCCGAGATCATCGAGCCATCTGAAGGCTCAAAATCTGACGAGATCGCGATCAACTTTGAAGCTGTCGATCTGATGAGCCTGGTTCGCTACATGAGTCAGGAAACTGGTCGCGGTTTTATCATCAATCAGCCGCTGCAGGGTGATGTAACCATCATTTCGCCAGTCACTCTCGGCAAGGAAGAGGCCCTGGCAATGCTTGAGTCGATTCTTCAGGTGCGCGGCTACACAGCAGTACCTTCGGGCAAAATGTTCAAAATCGTTGCCCTCAGCGATGCCAAGGTGGCAGGCACCGAAACCCGCACCCCCGGAGAACTGAATTCACTCAGCGACGATGACACCCTGATCACTCAAATTGTGCCACTCGAAAGAACCTCAGTAGAAGAAGCCAGTAAAATTCTCGCCACTCTGCTGCCCCGCGATGCCTCGATGCTGCTTTTCCCACCATCGAACACAATCGTTCTGACCGGCCGCTCAGTCAATATCAAGAGGGCTCTTGAAGTTCTGCTTGAACTCGAAAAGGGTCTGCTGCGCCCGGGTCTCGACATTGTCCCGCTCAAATATTCCGCGGCTGAAGATCTTAAAGCTCAGCTCGAAAAAATTATTTCTGGCGGCGGGGTTGAACGCGATACGATTAAGGGCGGCGTCAATTTTATTGCTGACAAACGCAGTAACAGCCTGTTCGTTCTCACCTCACCCGAAAATTTTGAACGGGTCAGAACTCTGATCGATCGCCTCGACACCTCAACAACAGACGCAAGACCTGAACTGACAAGGTTTTTCACCCTCAAATACGCCGATGAGACCGAAACTGCCAAACAGCTCGAAGACATTCTCGGCTTCAGCCGCAAAAACGAAATCACATCCGCTTCAGAATCGGCAATGATCGAAACGACCCGGCTGGTTCCGATCAAAAGAACCAGATCAATTATGATTACCGCCAGATCAGAAGATGTCATGAATCGCATCGAGTCACTGCTGCAGCACCTCGATTCTCCACCTGCCAAAGGTAGCGGTGATGTCAAGGTTATTAAAGTCGTCAATGCCGACGCAAAGGCGCTTGCCGAAACCCTCGCCAAACTCGTTCAGCAGACCGAACAGGGCGCGGCACCAACTTCAGGCCCGCGCCAGATCGTTACCTTCGTTGCAGAAGAACATACCAATTCGATCATCATGACCGGGCCGCCGCAGCAGTTTCCGCAATATGAATCCATTATCGCCTCTCTCGATGTCATGCGGCACCAGATTCTCGTTGAAGTGCTTATTACCGAAGTCAGCGGTCAGCTGACCCATAATCTCGGCATCGAATGGAACGTTTTCGACTATAACTCAGATACCTGGCGTGCTTTTGGCGGCACCAACTACGGCATCAAGGGCACCAATCCCTCTGCCAACAGCGGTTTCCAGGTCGGTCTGATCAAAGAAGCCGTTACCGCTGCCGACCTGGCAAAAGGCGATCCCACCGCTCTCAGCAAAATCAAGGCTATGGTTAAGGCCTACAGCAATAACTCAAATTTCAAGATTCTTTCGGCACCGCAGATTCTCAGCACCGACAACCAGGAAGCGAAAATTTCAGTCGGCGAAGTGGTCGCCCTGCCCCAGGGTTTCACCCAGGACCGCGACACCGGCCGCTTCGACCTTACCAACTTCAAGTATGAAGACGTGGGCATAGTGCTCGGCCTGACTCCGAGAGTCAATTCGAACGATCTCGTCACTCTCAAAATCGACCAGGAAATCAAAAAGCGCCAGGAAGAAAACCTTTATGAATTCAATGTTCCGGTGCTTACCAAACGCCAGATGCAGACGACGATTACGGTTCCGAATCATAAAACCATCGTTATCGGTGGTCTGATGCGTGAAGACAAAACCAAAGTAATCGAAAAAGTACCGCTGCTGTCGAATATCCCGTTTATCGGCGAAGCTTTCAAGAATCGGCGTGATGTGACCCAGAAAACCAATCTGCTGGTTTTTATCACACCACATATTCTCTCGACACCCGAAGAAGTGTTAAAATTTGACGAAGCCAGAGGTTCCACCACCGAAGAAAAAAAACTGGAAGAAGTGAAAAAGGTTGCTGTGCAGAAACAGCAGGCGCACGAAAGCCAGTTCAGAGACAAAGCATTGAAAGCCTTTGAAAGACTTAAAACCAACATCGACAAGAAGTAGCAGGCCTGCAGACAGATGAAAAACCGGCAAAAGCTCGGGCAGATTCTCGTCGAGCGCGGCGAGATCTCGCCTGAGATACTCGACGAGGCGCTGCGGCAGCAAACCACTGGTCCCGCCCGCCGCCTGCTCGGGGAAATTCTCATCGACAGCGGCTACATCGATGAACAGGCACTTTTTTCGGCCCTTGCCCTGCAATGGGGCTTCGAATTTGCACAGGTCATTGACCCGGCCGATATCGACAACGGTATTCTCGAGCTTTTTCCGCTCGAACACCTGCGCCGCAATATGACTTTCCCGATGCATCAGACCGAAGATACTTTGTTCGTGGCGTCGGCCGACCCTTTCAAACCCGGGGTTATCGAAGAGCTCAGCCGCAAGTTCAAAAAGAAACTGCGTTTTGTCGTTCTGCCGCCCGGTGTCATCAGCAATGCACTCAACGAGACCTACGGCCGTGGCCGTGATTCACAGGAAATAATCGAGACGATCAGTATCGAAGAAGACGTCGACGGCAATCTCGAAAACTTCGAGCCCGAAGACGTGCTTGAATCGGCCAACAAAGCACCGGTCGTCAGATTCGTCAACACCCTGATCTTTCAGTCTCTGCGCGAACGTGCCTCTGACATTCATCTTGAGCTTTCGCCAGAAGGTTTTCGCATCCGTTACCGTATTGATGGCGTTCTGGTCAACCGTTTTTCGCCGCCGCGCAAGCTGCATGCGCCGGTCACTTCGCGCATCAAAATCATGGCCGGGCTCGACATCGCTGAACGCCGCCTGCCCCAGGATGGCAAAATCAGGGTAAGATTCGGTGACCGCGAAGTCGATATCCGCGTCAGCTCAGTGCCATGCGCACACGGTGAACGGGTGGTCATGCGTCTGCTCGATCGCAAAACCGAACTGCTGACGCTTGAACAGATGGGCATGGACAAAGAAGTGCTGCAGACATTTGACCGGCTGATCCGGCGCCCGAACGGCATCCTTCTCGTTACCGGTCCGACCGGTTCAGGTAAAACCACGACTCTGTATGGGGCGATAATGCGCATCATCAGCCCTGATGTCAACATCATTACCCTTGAAGACCCGGTTGAATATGAGTTACCCGGCGCAAGTCAGATTCCGGTCAAGCCGCGCATCGGCTTCACTTTTGCGGCCGGCCTGCGGTCGATACTGCGTCAGGACCCCGACGTCATTCTCGTCGGCGAAATCCGCGATGACGAAACCGCTTCGATGGCCATTCAGGCAAGTCTGACCGGACATCTGGTGTTTTCGACTCTGCATACCAACGACGCAGCCTCGGCTGCGGTCAGACTTATCGACATGAATGTAGAGCCATACCTTGTCTCCTCGACTTTGATCGGGGTGCTGGCACAGCGCCTGGTGAGAAGACTCTGCTGTGCCTGCCGGCAGCAGAATTCAGCTGGCGAATGGTCTGCCCCTGGCTGCCCGCAATGTTCCGGAACAGGTTTCAAGGGCCGTTGCGGCATCTACGAAATGATGGTCATCGACGAAAGCCTTTCGGCCATGATCGGGCGTGGCGCCAGCCTCGATGAAATCAGGGCTCAGGCAAAGAAGGGCGGTATGGTCAGTCTGTATGAAAACGGCCTGCACAAAATCACCATGGGCATAACTTCGACAGCCGAAATTGAGCGCGTCTGCTGGCAGGGAGGCTGATTGTGCCACTTTTCAGATACCAGGCCTATGAGCGCGATGGCAATGAAGTAAGCGGCCTGATCGAGGCTGACGACGTCGCCGCTGCCCGGCTGGCGGTTAAAAACCGTGGTCTGGCACCTTTTACAATCGAGCCGGCGGCCGATGAGCAGACCAGCAGTTTTGGCGCCGGGCAGTTTTCGCTGGCCGAACAGGCCCGCCTGGCACGCCAGTTATCAGCCCTTCTGAAGGGCGGAGTTTCGCTGACAAAAGCCCTGGCAGGCATCGAGACTCAGGCTGCCTGGGCCAGCCGGCGCAGCAGTCTTGTCACTCTGCGTGAGGGCATTGAAAAAGGCCGTGATCTTTCGGGTGTCCTGGCTGAAATGAAAAGCATTTTTGCGCCGGCTCTGCTTTCAGTCATCAGGGTTGGCGAAACCACCGGACGCCTCGACTTTGCTTTTGCGCAGCTTTCGTCGCACCTCGAACGTGAGCTCGATCATCGCCGCCGCCTGACCGCAGCGATCGCCTACCCTGCCATCACTGCCATCATTTCGATCGGCGTGCTCGCCTTTCTGATGGTCTATCTTGTACCGGTAGTCGCACGTATGTTCGCTGACGTTCAGGGCGATCTGCCCTGGATCACCCGCTGGCTGATCGCGTTCAGCAATTTTTTCTCGACGAACTGGCTTCTGCTGTCGCTTTCTCTGATTGGCCTGCTTGCGGCGTTCAAAATTGCCATGCGGTTTCCCGGCAGTCGCCGGCAGTATGAAAAACTGCAGCTGAAACTGCCGATCTGGGGTCGTTTCATAGAAGGCATGCGTATGGAAACCTGGGCGCGCAGCACCGGCATGATGATTCAGTGCGGTGTAACCCTTCTTGAATGTATCAGAGTCATCAGGGAAAATGAAACTTCGGTGCTGCAAAGCGAGGCACTTGCAAAGGTCGAAAGGGCTCTGGAGCGCGGCACATCGTTTTCTGAAGCACTTAAAAGCTCAGAAGGATTTCCGGTTTTTGTCATTCAGATGATCGAAGCAGGCGAAGCGTCGGGCGAACTGGCACCGATGCTTTATTCAGCCGCTACTGAACTAGAAGCCGACAACCGTTCAGTCACCGAGCTGTTTCTGACGATTCTTGAACCAGTCCTGATCGTCATCATGGGCACGGCGGTCGGCGCCATCATGATCGGCGTTCTGCTCCCCATCTACGAAATGAACCGCTTCATGTAAGCAGAACGCCACACTGGCGGGTGTGGTAAAATAGGGTGGGCCTGGCGGGAATTTTGGGCGCGGGCTGAACTGACAATCAAGGGAAAAGGCATGAAACACCACATTTTTACGTTCTATCTGTGTCTGGCTTTGATTTTCTGCTGCAGCAGCGTTGACGCCTGGTCGTATCACACACATCGCAAGCTTACCGCCGATGCGGTGCGCCTGATGCCCGATGCCTTCAGAAACCAGTTTGCTGGGCAGAAAGCCAGTTTTCTCAAGGGCTCAACCGACCCCGACACGCTGATAAAAGACTTCACCAATCATGTCTATCACCCTGACGGGTCAATGGTCGACGGTCTTTACCGCATCAAAGACCTCTACAACACGACCGCCGGGCTGATCCGCAATCAGGCCGAGCCTGAAAAAATTGCCTACATGCTGGGTCTGATGTCACATTACATAGCAGACATCAATCAACCGCTGCATACCGCAGGCAGTGAGCGCAACCCTGACGAATCCGAGTATCATACCAGATATGAGCGCGACCTCAATAAAGAACTGCGTAATCTGCAGCTGCCCGAAATCAGCTATCGCCCTGTCACCGATGTTGAACAGCGGGTTAAGGAAATGGCCGGCAGCGCCAATCGAGAATATGATGCTATCGACCGCGCCTATCGTGGCGGTGGCCAGGGTCTGCCCGATGTCATGGAAATGTCGCGACGCCAGCTGGCAGCTGCAACCAGCAACATCATCGACTTCTGGCTCGGTGTTTTCACTGAAGGTGGGCGTCCGATCGATACCGGCAGCCAACAGCAGCCTGCCACAGGCACGAACCTTTCTGTCGAATGGCAGAACGACGAGTCGACTGCCACCGCCGTATCAGATCAGATAAACATCAACTCGGCTACTGCCGAGCAGATGGCGGCGTTTTTCAACATCGAGCTGCCCAAAGCCAATCGTATCGTCGATGCCCGGCCATTCAAATCGGCTTACGATCTGGCCAGAGTTCAGGGCTTCACGGTTCATTTCGTCAAACGACATCGCGACCGCATAAGACTCGACGGCGGGTCGGACCAGCGAAAATACTGATAAATCCAGAAAATCAACGCAAAAAAAGGCATTTTTTCAACCTTAAAACGCTAATTTTGCCATGAAAAATCCCGTTCTAAGCTTTGAGTATGCAAGCCACAATTTCAGAGCAGGATATATCAACAGCAACTTGAAGCAAATTTTCCTGGGCTATATTTGCCAATTACAAAAATCAGCCACCAGAATTTTTCGTTAATTAACTACAAACAGTTGCCGATAGCGGGTTACTGAAAAAATGACTCGCTGGAGGGCGCTTATGCGTATCGGTAAAAAAGAGTTTGTGGCCGGTCTTTTACTTGCTGCGATCACCTGGACTTCTGCCGGTGAAATTTCTTCTCTACAGGCTGCCGGAAAGAGCCGCCTCGGTGCCGAAATCCAGTTTTCACAGCAGATCGGGCTGTTCGATGCCACACAGCTGAACAAAAAAATGCTTGAAAGTTATATTTCCGAGCATGCCTTTAACCGCGGTCTCAATGGCGTTCTCGTTGAAAGCGGACTGGTAAACAATTTTGATCTGAAAGAGCTCCAGAAGCTCGGTATCATAAAAATCGGCACGGCCCAAAAAGGCATCAGCCGTCGCGAAGCCAGCGAGGCTCTGCTGCGCTCGGTAATGCATGGCTGGCAGAACGAACTGCTTCCCCGACCATCTTTTGAAGCTTCACTCGGTTTCAGAGACTGGCAGCCGGAAGAAAAATACCGCGAAAGTCTTACTTTTGCGATCACTTCAGGTCTGATTCAGGGCTCAAGCGCCGGTCAGTTCAGGCCCGACGACAAATTAAAGGTTAAAGAAGCACTCATGCTTCTCAAACGTTTCTTCGATCTTGCAACCACCAGCAAAACTCCGACGCGCATCGCTCTCTTCGAAGATGTCATGCAGGATCACTACATGACCGCACCGCTGCTCAATCTGAGAAAAGCCGGAGCCTTCGATCTTACCAACCTTGGCAAACGCCTGAACGGAACCGGTTCTCTCAGCGTAAAAGATCTCAGTATGGTCATTCAGGGCATTCTCGGTCGTCTCGACAAACCGGCTTATGCCGCCAGAATCAAACATATTGAAAGTAAAGCAAAAAATATCGATGCAACCCGCAACATACTTGCCTGCATGAGCGCGGTTCTCACTGAAGCAGTTCCTCACAGTGAAACCGACAACCATATACTTTATTCAGACGTAAAAGAAGGCAGTGCCATTGACAAGTCACTGAAGATTCTGGCGCGGGGCGGCATCAGAATGGGTTATAACAACAACCTTTTCAAAGGAAATGAAAGGGTAACCAGATTTGAAGCCCTTGGACTTATCAACCGGGTAATAACAGAACTCGAGCCTGAACCAATCAGGATTGCAGAGAGCAAAACCGCTACCCGTGATGACCTTGAAGCTTTTAAAAAGCTTATTCAGGAACGTCGCGAAAGAATTCACAAAATTCTTAGCCGCGAGCCCTGATTTTTCCAGCAAGCAGTAACAGCGTCACAAGAAACCCCGCCAATAGAGGCCGTTTAAAAGGCTGCGACGGCGGGGTTTCCGGCATCTGGTCATGACAAAGTTCACACGCGTCATTGGCTTCGCCATCCTGGTGATGGTGAACATGCTCAGATTTTTGAGTTGCACCAGTCTGGCGCTTTTCTGACATGATCGACGGAAATTTCTCGTCAGGCAGGCGGCCGCTGTCGCGATAAATCCTCAGGATGGCGGCCAGCCGATCTGTTGCCCCATCTAGACTCTGGCCTGATTTCTGCCAGGCCAGCAGAGCCTTCTGCGGATCATCGAGTTCGAGATAGATCCTGGCCAGCATGGTTTGATAAGCCGCTGCATTGAACGCCGGATCTGAAGATAGCCTGATCGCTTCCTGTGAATATATGCCGGCCGCCTTTTCGAGATACCTCGATGCAGAAATCATCGCAGGCCGGCCACCGCCGGAAAAGATCACCAGCCAGGCCGCGGCAGCATAAAGTTCGTGCAGCGCCGGGTGATCTGGGTTGTTGATAATTCCCTGCTGTAAAACCTGCAGACTTTCGCGCCAATCAGCCTGCAGACCGGCAAGACATCGCGACAGAAGCTGATATGGCGCCAGTTCTTCCGGCATGATGGCAATCACCATATACAGTAAAGGCACAATATCAGAATTGCCGTTAAGCGACCCGGCAACAAACTGCTGACGACTGCCGGGAAAAGGCCCGCGGTGCATAAGTTCATCGGCCCTGGCCCAGAAACGGGCAGCAACCAACGAACGCAAACGTTCAGGAACAAACCTGACGATCGATTCGGGTTTGTCTGTTTTTGTCAGAGTTTGTCCGTAGATGTTTTTATAAGACCAGTTAAAGCTGAAAGCAAGGCATAAAAACAGAGCCACGATGAATGCCGGACGGCAGTGATACCTGGAATTGTTTTGCCAGAGCATGGCTTAAAGATCCCGGCGCTGCAGAAGCCCGCCGGTCAGCAGCAGATAAAAAACTATCTGTAGAACAGCATAAATTGTCACCATCAGCAGGGGCTCCAGCTGCAGTCCGGCAAACCAGCCGCCCCTGAAAACACTCAAATCAGGCAGAAGAGCGGCAAACACTTCAAACACGGCTGCAGCTGCCGGTGAATCGGCAAAAAGGCTGCGAATGCCATCGAGGTTGTGCCCGACGACAAAAACAATCAACAAAGCGCCACAGGCGAGAAGACGCGAGGAAAAAACCGCCAGAAGCTGAAAAACAGCAGCAAGCATGGCAAATTCATAAAAAACCATCAGAGCGGTCATGAACAGCTGAAAAAACAGGTGCCCTTCAGTCGCAAACATCAGCAATGAAAACATCAGAGCGGCAGCCAGCAGGGCAAAGGCAAGCACTACAGCAAACCCGGCAAAGCGGCCGGCGGTAAACAACGTTCGATCAACCGGCCGGCTGAGAAAAAACCATGGGGTACGCTGAGTGGCAGCCCAGAAAAAATGTTCAAAGCCCGATACAAGCACAAGAATGCCGGCCATCAGACTCATGACGCTGCCACCCAGATCAGCGATAAAACCGGTCTGAAAACCGGGGTTGGCGTTTTCAAAAGCCCATGCCGCATAAAACAGCGGCAGAAAAACAAGAATGAGCCCGGGCAAAAGGTTACCGCGCCAGGCTTTAACAACAACCAGCCGGCAGATGGTGTAAAACTGCAGCATCATGCCGGCACCGCCGCTGATTCGCCAACCAGACCGGCGAAGCGTTTTTCAAGCTCAACCGTCGAATCAGAATCGCAAAATTCGGCCGGCGTGCCTTCAAAAACCAGTCGGCCGGCATGAAGAACGCCGATACGATGGCAAAGCCCGGGAAGATCGGAAAGAATATGGGTTGTAAAAAAAACCGTCGCCCCTTCTTCGTTTAACTGCCGGATCACCCGCTTGACCAGCTGGCGACCTAAAGGATCGAGACCACTGGCCGGTTCATCGAGAATCACCAGTTGCGGGCGATGCACAATAGCGGCAGCGAGAGAAACGCGCTGCCGAGTGCCTTTCGACAACTGCTCTACCAGGCGGTCTTTTTCCGGTTCGAGGGCGAGCATCTGTATGGCCCTGTCGATAAGAGCTTCAGAGGGTCGCACTCCTGAAAGCCGACAGGCAGCCTGCAGCACTTCTTTAACCTTCAGATATTCTGGCAGATCCGGTTCTTCGGGGGCAAAACCAATGCTGACTGTTGCACCGGCCGTACCCGGCTGGCCCGGTCTGGTTACACCACCAGAATCGGGCCGACACAGGCCAAGAAGAATTTTCATGGCAGTGGTTTTGCCGGCGCCGTTCAAACCCGCCATTGCGAAAACTTCGCCGGCCCGAATCTGAAGAGTCAGGCCGCGAAGTGCTTCGACACGGCGACGCGAGCCAGGCTCGATATACGATCTGGTTATCGCGTCGAATGAAATGACATTCATCAGAAGAGCGGCAAGAACATCAGGAAACTTTGGCGAGGGCGCTCAAAGCTTCGTCATAGTTCGGTTCAGAAGTTACTTCGCCAACAATCTGACGATAAGCGATTTTGCCCTTTGAATCGACGATAAACACGGTTCTTGCGAGCAGGCGCAGTTCTTTGATGTGAATGCCAAGAGCGTCGGCAAGAGCCATAGCCGCATGATCAGAAAGGGTCATGACGTTTTTGGCACCGGCAGCACCGCACCAACGTGCCTGCGCGAACGGCAGATCGGCAGAAACGGCATAGACCTTGGCTTTGAGGCCGGCAGCTTTTTCGTTGAACTTGCGCACCTGCATGTCGCAAACGGGTGTGTCGAGCGACGGAACGGTGGTTATAACTTTGACACCCTTGTCTGAGCAAAGGTCAAAAGGCTTGAGATCGTTGGTCAGCAGAGTGATTCCCTTCGGAAAAGCGTCGCCAACCTTGATTTCATTGCCAATAAGAGTCAGGGGATTGCCCATAAAAGTGACTTTACCAGTCTGTTTGGTCATTTTCTGTCTCCTCATTTTTATTTTAAGTATGTAAAAGAACACCAACAAACATTAGCAGACAAACCCAAACAACACAACCTCGCCCGGCCAAATGAAAACCTTTTTATGCTTCATTGTATATAGGCCGGTCAGTCGTTGCAACGCTCTGCGATCTTCACACCCTCATAGTTCCATCTGCTCACTCTGCTCGCACGACCGGAACTCGGGCTCTAAGCCGCATCCTGCGGCAATCGCCCGCGTTTTGCCCTCCAGGCAAAACGTCCGGTCTTAGCGGCATCGTTTGCAGGGAACTATGGGTTGTTCGACAAGCGTCGCTTTTGCAAGCGCCTGACCTGCTTTAACTCGCATTTTACTATGGATGCTCATATAGTGAACTATTATACTTGACAGGGTGATGGGGCCTGCCTATTATCCTGAAGGTATGAGCGATTTTACAATAGAATTTGCAACTTCCGGAAAAGTTACGATTGTCAGAACTCAGGGCTACCTTGACGACGCGGGAGGAAAAGTCTTCAGGGATAAATGTTCCGAGTTGATTGACAAGGGCAATGTCAATTTTGTCATAAACCTTGAAAAAACGCCGGTTATCAACAGTACCGGCCTGTCGACTCTTCTCGACATCATGGTTCAGATAATTGACTACAACGGCGGCCAGGTGGCAATCACCGGGCTTTCTAAACTGACACAGACGGCTCTGCAGATGACTGGCGTTCTGACACTCTGCGACGCTTTTCCGACTGAAGCCGAAGCGATTGCCGCAATATCAGAAGCCTGACAGACAAAAGTCCGGGGAAGTTTTATGAAAAAGGCGATGCTGGTTCCGATGTTTTTTCTGGCATTGAATGCCGCTTCAGCGGCGGACATCAACTGGGATGAACTCGAAAAGAAGGCGCAGCAGTATACCGGCGAGATTGAAAAAAAAGACGGTGGTTCTGCCACCTCTGCCGGCTCGGGCAAAGGCAAGGGCGTCGATCTGGTTCTGCCAGGTCAGCCTCAGGGAAGAACCATCGACAATGCTGCCCCGCCGCTTTCAGAGGCAGACAAACGCCATATTACCGTGCATCTCAAGCTTGCCAACCGTCATTTTTCGAAAAAGAACTACCCCAAAGCGATTGAAGAAACCGATCTGGTCTTTGAACGCGAACCAGACAACGCCAGCGCCCGTTTCATGCGCGCGGTAATTGCTGGCAGACTGCGTGATCATCAGACGGCCTGGTTCAATATTCTCATCGCCCGCGAAAAAGACCAGGCGAATCCGAAAATCGACACTTTCATCAACAAGCTGAAAACCGTAGCGCCAGAGCCGACCGAACCGGTATGGGTGCAGGGGGTCTATCGCTCGATCCCGGTTTCAGGCTGTGAAAAAGCTGCCGATGTCATCGAACGCCTGCTGCTCGACCCGGCCAGCCACAATATAACCAGCCTGCAAACCGGTGATTTTACCGAAGAGGCTGACAAAACAATCATGCCTTTACAGCTCGAGTGTTCAAGCCCGCCCGAAAAAGACGCCATTGTCAGCCTGCTGAAAAAGGCTGCGGGCAGCGATGTAACCGTCAAATCCGGCAATGGCAACAAGCTCGATCTGAGTGTAACGGTTAAGGGGTTTGGCATCGAGAACAAAAATGTCAAACCGATCTCTGAACTGCAGGAATTCATCAAAGATCTTACTGAAGAAGTGGATGTCGCTATCAGTGACACGGTCGAACGTGAGGCTGAGAATAAGATTCTCGATATCACCTATGAAATTTCGACCCGCGATTTTAAAACACTTAACGACTTTCTGCGCAAGATTTCGCCTTATGCAACCAGATTCAGAGTACAAAGCCTCCGACTCGCCTATATCACCGGGTCGCAAAGTATAATCTGGAAATGCAAGGTTCAGGTATTTTACAAAGTTTCCTGATTTTTTTTCGTTCACAAACAGCAGATTGTTTCCGATTCCTGCCGCATGAGAATCAGGGAATTAAAGTTTTGCTGAAAATCATTTATGGCTCAGGCACCTTACGCCTGCTGATGGCAGCAGTTTTCTGCGTTTTTGCACTGGCCTCAACGGACCGGATCGCCAGGGCATTCAGCGACAAGGAACTGGCGGTCACCAACATTTGCATTCCGGCGGCCCTGGCAGGGCTGCGTGCCCACTTCAACGGCGCCGATGTCAAAAAAGCCATGATTCAGGCAGCATTTGGCGGTCTGCTGATGCAGGAAGGTTTCAAGATCGCGCCAAAACTTGAAGAAAAACCAGCCTGGCAAGCCTGGAAAGCTAAAATTCTTATCAATCTCGGAGCCTCCCTTGCCGAATCGGCCGGCGATGACTTCGTTTACCGCATGGATATCGGACCGGTATGGCTGATTGTCAAAGATCGCACCATCCGTTTCAAACCAGCTCTGAATGCTGTCATAGCACCGGTAGTGCATCTGGCAGAAGGATCAAAACTTGACTGGGGGCGAAGCCTCAAATACGGCACTTTCGCATTCGAGCGCAGCAGCAGCCGTGATGGCACCCTGAACGGCACCGGAGCTCTGGCTTACAGCAATGCCAATACCTTTACCACCAACAAGTCTGGCGCCCATTCAGGGCACGAGCTGGTTCACACATTTCAGTACCGGCGTGACGCCATGTCGCCTCTGCGCCTCGGCAACCTGATTTCAGGCCTCGACGAGCGCTTTGGCGACAACTGGGTCGACGATACCGGCTGGAGTATCAGCTGGGGTCTGCAATGTGGCTGGGCTGAGCTTTATGATAAGAGCAAAGACTTTGACATCCCGCTCGAAAAAGAAGCATACTACCTTGAGAAAAAATACCGCCGGTATTTTTAAGCCCGCCAGCCCGACAAGGTAGTTAACTGATGCCAGAAGCCCTGAGATTGACGCTGATTCTGTGTCGCCTTAAAACCAGACTGCTTTTGAACAGCCTGAAAAGCTGGGCATCGCTCGGCAAAAGCATCGGTGTCACACTCAGCGTTGTCCTGACGGCAGTTCTTATCACCACCGGAGCAGCAGACCTGGTCAATTCGCTGCGCATGGTTCCTTATGCCGATATCATGCTTGACTGGCTGTTGGGCGGCATAATCATCTATGTGATTTTCGTCGTCTTCACCGGCGACCTGTTGACCGGGCACAGCCTCAACACCGGTCAGATGAGCTCTGATTTCGGCTATCTGCGCACACTGCCGCTGCCACCTCTCAGTCTGGTCGTCGTTAAATTGTTTGAGCGGCTGATTACCGATTACCTCGGTCTGATCATTCTCTACAGCGCTTTCCTGGGCATCGCCTGCCGCAATGCCTGCAATCTCGAAAGCCTGCTGCTCGCGACCGCTCTCTATCTACAGATCAGTCTGTTGATCGGTCTGCTGATCAACCTGACGAGTGTTTTTCTGACACGCTTCTTCAGACCGACAGCGGTTAACAACTTCTTCTCGCTGCTCGGCTATTTCAGCGCCTTCATAACCGTGGCGCCGTATGTGATACTCAACAATTTTCCGATGCAGATTCTCGAATTCATCGTCGCGAATCTCGATATTCTCAACGAGACGGTTTTTCGTTTCATGGTACCGGTTCAATGGCTGGCAGTGGCACTGCTCAGCGGCAGCTTCTGTGATGAATTTTTCTTTTTTTCAGGCTTTTGGGCAATTGTAATTCTTGCAGGCATCCTGCTCTTCAAACTTGCCATCGACCTGAACTGGTACAGTTATTCACACAGCAGCAGCCGCAAAGGCGGCCGCACCGGGCGCAAATGGTTCAGTGGACTGATTCACAAAGAAGTGCTGCTGCTGAAAAGCGATTTCAATCTGCTGGTCAACGCCATGATGATGCCGATCACCCTGATCGTCATCGAAATTCTGCTGTTGAAAGAGGTTTTCAAACTTTCATCACCTGGCTCGATGCTCAACATCATTGCCGGTGCGGTTATCTATTTTTGCGGTTTTGGCCCGGTAAACAGCATCGGCTATGAGGGCAAAGCAATATCGCTGCTTGAAACTCTGCCGATCAGGCCGTCTTCGCTGCTCTTAAAAAAAGCCGCGTTCTGGATATTCATCGCCGAGGCTATTTTTGTGCCAGCCACAATTCTTAGTATGCAGCAGATGAATTTTGCCCCGGCTTTCATATTGCAGTCTGCTCTGGTTGCGGCACTATTCACCGCTGCCTGCGTTCTCGCCTCGGTCTGCATTTCCGCCGTTTTTCCCTGTTTCGACAGCAAGATTCTTCAGCAGCGTTCGACGCTCGCGGGCAAACTTGCAGCTCTCGGCCTGATGTTGCTGATGGTGCCGGTAAAAGACCTCAGCCTGCCTTCAATATTCAGTTTCATCGTATTTTCCTGCCTGCTGTATCTGATGTTCATCAAAGCCCGGGCCGCGCTGTTTTTCAGACTCGACCCGCAGGCACAGAACTCTGAATACCAGAAACAGATCGACGTGATGATCCTGGCACTGGCGTTCGCTGCCGGCGAAATATCGCTGACTCACATGTTTCATGCGATCGCACCCGGTATCGATACCGGCATGTGGAACTGGTTCATTCCGGCGGTAATTTTTCTGCCGATCAGTGCTTTGATGCTGCTTTCGCACCGTTCGACCACAAAACCGGGCCTGAATCAGGCTGTTAACAGAGAGTTCAGCAATCCGGCACTCTCATGGGGCATCACCGCCCTGCTGCTGGCCGCCACCATTGTTCTGACAATCAGTATACATGTCAGAATGCCTGAACCGGCCGCACTGTTCCGTGACGACCTGTTTCAGATAACCGATCTGGCGCGAACCGTATCGCTGCCACCGGCAATATGGTGCGGGCTGTTGATCGCAGGCGGCGCCATGTTGAGCGGCCTGTTCGTCTGCCATCTCGGCCGGCGGTTTCCCTGCCATGGGCGTGGCAGCCTGTTGAACGCACTCGCTGGCATTGCACTTCTTACACTGCTGTTTCCGGCGCGACTGATGCCGGCCGGTCTTGTCATAGCAATCGCAGTCGCTGCAGCCAACCGACTCACCGGCAGATCACGCTACGCAATCGCGATTGGAGCGCTGGCGTCGGCAGCTCAGGGCATATACTTTATCTTTTTTTAAAAAATCTCCTTGCCAAACCTCCGACTTTTTATACTTTCTCACGCCATAACCTTATGGAGGTTTTTATGCTTACCAGAAGACCATTTCTGATTTTCGGCCTCATCATAGCGATTATGGCGGTAGTAGCCACGCAGGTTAAAGCCAGCCTTAACGAATGGGAATCGGCGCCCGACGTCGAATCGATGAACCCCGACATGGCCTACGCCCACAGCGGCAACTTCATGCAGACCGCCGGTCAGTATGACCGCAACGGTGACGGGCGCGTCGACCTGATCGTAGCCGACCGCAACGGCGACGGCCGCGCTGACTACTGGGCCACCGACCGCAACTTCGACGGCCGCTTCAACGATTACCAGTATGACCGCAACTTCGACGGCCGCATCGACCAGTGGGAATACGACCTCGACATCGACGGCATCTCTGACAAGATTTATGTCGACGCTGACAACGACGGCCGCGCCGAGCTTTACGCAATGCTCAACCCGATTACCCGAACCTACACCTGGTATGGTAATATGACGAACGTGGCCGCTTCGGGGCAGATGTCTTTCCCGCCCATGAGCGCCAAAAAAATGAAAAAGTATCGTGGTGGTCGTGTTGGCGATTCCATGTAAGAAGGTCGGATGAACAAAAAATCTCTGCTCTCTCTCTGCCTTTCGGCAGGCATTCTCACCGGAGTGCCTGCTTTTACCTTTGCTTCAGAAGCCACGGCTTCCGGAAACCCGCCCGCGTCAGCCACCGCCCTGCCGGCGATTGCTGAGCCAGCGCCTGCCTCTGCCACGCCGGGCCCTGCTGCTGAGACAGTTTCTGCTGAAACTTCAGATGACGCCGGCATTACTGCGACCGCTCCAACCGAGATCAGCAAGTCGACAGCAACTGCCAAAACACCTGAAACAAACGTAGACCCAGAAGCAGCAGTTTTAGACCAGACTTCTGAAGCAGACACAGCCTCTGCTGTCACAGATGCCGACTCTGGAACAGAACCGAATGCCGAACTGATTTCTGATGCAGATATAACCTCAGAAGAAATCGCCACGGCAGCCCCGGAGGTTTACGACCCATTCGCAGCCGACCCGTTTACCGGCAGCTCAATGCTGCGCATGAAAAGACGTCTCGAAACTCTAGCCGGCATCAACGGCAGAATGCAGAAAAGTGCCGACCTGGCTCTGGCGGTCGCGGCTTCTGCCAGTGAAGACCGATATTTCCGCCGCAATTGCGAATATCTGACCAGGCTGATAAGGCGGGCGCCATTGCCGGCGCTGACCAGCACCCTGGTTTTTCCTGAATTTCTCGGCATCGCCAATGAACTGATGCTCGAATCAACAAGAGCAATCATCAATATTTCGATCGAAGACCTGCAATATAACCCGCAGAAGCGTCTGAAAATGTTGACCGAGCTTAACGGCCTGCACCAGCTGACCGGTCAGATTGCAGAAATTCAGCGAAAAGCCCTGCAGAATGTCAAAGATCTCGCAACGGCTCTTACCGACCAGGCCAGGCGCCGGGCCGTCGGAGCCCCTCCGGCTGACCTGCTGAAAAAAGTCATATCTGAAATATCTCAGCTTCTCAATCAATCAGCCGACCGCTGGAACGCTCTTCTGAGCCAGCACGAACACCATCGCGCCCTTTTCAGTGGCATACTCGATTATCTCGTCAGCTCGAACGATTCGCTGTCAGGGGTCAGACATGCCGCTCAACTGAATCAGATGCTGCGCAGCCTGCTCGATTTCAAAATCTGCCTCGAAGATTTTTATGGCCAGGCATCAGCCTCCCCTGCCCGACTTGATGAGCGGCAGCAGGCGCTGTCAGAAAAACTCACCAGCCTCGCCGGCCGCTCTAATCAATTCAGATCGAGAGTAGCTGCCTTCGATGGCCGTTTCCCGGCCCGAGAAAATGACCCGACCGCCACACCCGCCTTCTCATGCGCAGAGGAGCTCACCGGAATTTTCTCACTTCTTGAAAAAATGCAGGCCGCAAAAATCGTGACCGGACTCACTCAAACTGATGACAGTCAGCAAAGCGAAGTATCTTCAGTGACAACCGCACCTGGCTCTGAGACCGCGACGCTGACTGTTTCTCCAAAGTCACCCGATAAGCAGTCGCTGGAAACATCCGAAAGCAGACCAGAATTCAGAAAAAGTCTTCTTGAAGAGCTCATCGTATGGATAGATGGCAGCCCCTGGCCTCTACCCTCAGAAAAAAACGAAGAAGGCCCAGAAGACAAGAGACCAGATAACAATAACAATAAAGAAAACGAAAAGACAGACAGGACCGATTCAACGCCCGACTCTTCATTGACAGAATCAAGGTAGTCCTCTGCCGCGTCTGAATCAGCAGCTTTTCATTTATTCCTGCGTCGATAGTGGTCTGCCAGTATTGAACATGAAGAATCAATAATTCTGCGTTATCCCGCCGCCAGAACAACAGCATTGCGATGCTATAAATCTTACACAAAACAAAGAGCCGATGCTGGCCGGCATGCATTTATGGCGCACCTCCGATTCGCCAACAGAGCAAATCATATTTAAATAGCAACGAAAATTAAAGATATTTAGCTATTACCATGCCAATTTTTATGAATTTTGCCGCGTGGTTTTAAGCAGACCCGAAATTTACCCGATTTTCGCGTAACTTTTCGCCGGCAAACTGCCGATGATTATTAAAGAAAGGGTGAAGTATGCTCTTTCAACTGCAAGGAGGCAGCATATGAGTCTTAAATTAGGCAGCGACCACGGAAGGTCAATACTTGAACAGCTTCAGAACAGATTTCGCGACCGCGTTGACGAAGAAAAAAGCGATAAACCCTTCGCACCGGCACCATTGAGTCTGAAAGACGTTTTTGAACGTTCAAGAACTCACGAACGCAAAGATTCCGGTAAAACCGATCTGCAGGAAAACCCGGAAGCCGGCTCGATTCAGGCTGGCGGTCTCAATATTTCTTTTCAGTTCGATCTTTTCTATGAACTGTCTTCAAAAGTCGAAGCAAAAATGGGCAAACAGGGTGCCAACCGCTTTGCCGAACTGAGCGGCAAGGTATCAGAAACCTTCATGGGCAATTTCAGCCTGTCGATCGACCCGGTCGGCTCTTTCATGAATGGTACCGAAAAGTCGCTCGAAATTTCGCCAGAAACCACCGGTGAATTTTTCGATGCGGTTGAAGGTCTCGCCGACCTCAGCCCCCAGGCTCTCGAAAATTTTCTCAAGGAATCTGACAATTTTTTCAATGAACTCGAAGCCACTTACGGCGAAGCCGGTGGTGCTTTCGACCAGATCAAGGGCGTAATGCAGGAACAGGCAAAGGCCTTTTTCGCAGATGTAGAAAATGCGAGAACCGACGCCCTCGGCGGTACCGCATCAACTGAAGCCCTGCCAGCGGAAGGCGAAGCAGCCCTTCCGGCCGCCACTACCGATATTTCAGCCCTGTTGCCGACCGCAGACAAAGAAGCCGGCAACGGTTCGCTTATCGAAATGTTTTTCAAGCCAGAAGTCAAGGTCAGCCAGTCGGACTATCAGGATTTCCTCAAAGATTTTGTTGAATATGCAGACAAGTTCAAACAACAGATGTTCGAAAAGCTTTTCAACAGCCGCAATTCTTATGACAAAACCGGCAAAAGCGAAGAAACCGCACCCGCCGACAAAATCAGCCTCGTCGACACCGCAGCCTGAAGTGCCGCAGCATCAGCAGTAATTTCACAGCACAATTAAATTTTCCGCCCCCGCCAGATTTGCCGGGGGCGGTTTTATTTTTGAGAACAATTAGAGCAGATTTAACAGATCACAGGTGCGCGGGAACGACGAATATTAATTGCATCATTCTGGTCATAGACCCGGAGCCCAGAAGTTTAAGGCGATTGCCCTGAACATTCGTGTGACACGTGTTAATCCGTGTTAATCCGTGGCCAACAACCTGCACAGCCAAAGTTCATTTTTAATTCATGCAGGGTTAAAGATTCTTCCAGTATTTGACGGCATTTTCGCCGCCGGCGTAATACCAGAAAATAGTTTTTGTCTCTTTGTACCCGTTCTTTGCAAACATCCGCCGCGATGGCGTATTGCTCTCGCGGACCTCGGCGCAGGTTCTTTTCATGCCATTTTCTCTGAACCAGTCTTCAATAGCTCTAACGAGAAACGAGCCAGTGCCCTTCTGTTTACGGTCGGGCAACACGCCGATCTTGTAGACACGGCCCGATGGCACTTTGAAATGCCGCAGCAGCCCGGTGATCGTCGCGAATATTTCCCCCTTCTCGTCTCTGATGATCAGAGTCGTGCTGGTCGGCGAAGTTATCAGATGTCTGAGATTGCGCTTCGGAAACTGGTCGGCCGCATGTTCGAAGCAGATTTTTTCGAAAGCGAAGAGATCGTCAACATCGTCGGGGGTCGCTTTGACCACCGGAAAACCACAAAATTCAATCTTTTTCATATCTCAACCCAGTTTTTGTAGTGATGACAGGTTCTCAGGTAACTATAGCAGAGGCTAAAATAAAGTGTACATTTTTTTCTTTAACCTCTTGCGCACTTTTTAAGACAGCATTAAAATGATTAATATCCGGAGCGAGCATTCCCGGATAAGTATATAAGTTCAGGGAGACCGAGAATGAAGCGAGTATCAAGTATCATCGTCGTTGTAACCCTGTTGTTGTGCGCTGCATACACACCTGCAAACGCTGCCGCAGCTAAAGACTGGACCGTAGCAGTGTTCCTTAACGCCGACAACAATCTGGATCCGTTTGGAGTAGAAGACCAGCAGGAAATGGCCAAAGTTGGCTCGAATGATTTCCTGAATGTCGTCAGTCTGATCGACCGCGAACACGGCCCGGCTCAGATCAACTACATCGAAAAGAACAACATCAAAAAGATTAAAGACATGGGCGAAATGGACATGGGCGATTACCGCCAGTTCGTTGAATTCGCCAAATTTATTAAAGAAAATTATCCGGCCAAGCATTACTGCTTCACCATCTGGAATCACGGTTCAGGCTGGAAAAACAAAGGCACCAGCGCCATCTACCGCGGTGTTTCCTATGATGATTCTTCAAACAACCACATCACCAACGCTCAGCTTGGTATCGCTGTTGCTGAAGTAAGCAAGGTTCTCGGTCAGAAAATCGACATCCTGAACTTTGACGCCTGCCTCATGCAGATGGTCGAAGTCGCTCATGCCGTTAAAGACAATGTTGTATACATGGTCGCCTCTGAAGAACTTGAACCGGGCAAAGGCGCCCCCTATGACGACATTCTCCGTGGTGTAAAAGCCGGTATGGACACTCAGGGCTATGCCATCAACTGGGTTAACGCTTTTGGCAAATCATACACTGGCGGCAGCCAGGGGTTCGACGAATCAACCCAGTCAGCCCTCGACATGTCGAAGTTTGGCCCGGTTGTAGATTCTGTTAACGGTCTTGCCAAAGCTCTGATGGCCGGCAAGAACACCATGATCGTAAAATCGGTTCTGGCCAAAGTCCAGAAGTTCGGTGACCCGGGCAATATCGACCTGGCTCATTTCGCCGAACTGCTTAAGGCTCAGACCAGCATCGACGCTGCAGTCAAAACTGCATGCGACAAAGTAATCGCAGCTGTAAAAAATGCGATCATCATCAACAAAGCAACCGGTTCGACCACCAAGAACGCCAAAGGCCTGGCAATCTACCTGCCGGCCAATCTGGTTCTCGAATCAAAATACAATGACCTGTGCTTCGCCAAAGCCACCATGTGGGATGAAATGATCGCCGCTCTGGCCAAAAAAGAAGCCGCTGAACGCGTAGTTGCCGGTGTAACCGCTGGTAACCTCGACGAAATGAGAAACCTGGTAGCCGAAGCCGCCCAGAATCCTGAAGCCAGCCGCATCGCTCTGCAGGAACTCAACTTCGCCGTTTACTCAGAAAAACTTCTGCCGAAAGCAATCGAAGGCGAATTCGAAAGCCTGTTCGAAGCTCTCAAAAATTCAGTTTCCAACAAGTAAGACGCTTTAATAAAAACCCCCGGTCGCTCAGGCGCCCGGGGGTTTTTTCATTGTAAAATTATATGTCGAAATTAAAATTTAGTTTACAAGTTTTCTTGACAGGGTACAATTGAGCTTCTATAATCAAAAGATCAGTGTATTTTGTATAAGTTTTGATAAGTATAGTTCTCAAACGTCCTGTTTCCCGTATAAGAGTATAAGGAGTAATAAGTATGAAGCGTGTATTCAGTATTATTGCAGTTCTTCTTCTGGCATGTGTTTTTTGTGCTCCGGCCAGCGCCGCTCAGAAAGAATGGACTTTCATGGTGTTCCTCAATGCCGACAACAACCTTGATTCTTTTGGGGTTGGTGATCTGCAGGAAATGGCTTCAGCCGGTGGTTCGAATGATGATATCAACGTAATCTGCCTGATCGATCGCGAACACGGCCCTGCTACTCTCAACTATGTAACCAAAGATGGCGCCCAGGTAATCGGCGAACCCGGTGAAATCGACATGGGCGACTACAAAGAATATGTAAAATTTGTTGTTGAAACCGCCAGAGCTTATCCTGCCAAGCATTACTGCTCAGTAATCTGGAACCACGGTTCAGGCTGGAAAGACGCCAAAGGCGAAATCATCAAAGGCATCTCTTATGATGACCAGTCAGGCAACCACATCACCACTAATCAGCTGACTGTTGCTCTCAGTGAAATCGAAGCTGCTCTTGGCAAAAAGATTGATGTGCTCTGCTTCGACGCATGCCTGATGCAGATGATCGAAGTTGCTTATGCAATTAAAGACGGCTGCGACTATCTCGTAGCTTCAGAAGAAACCGAACCCGGCCAGGGCTATCCCTACATCGAAATCCTTTCCGGCCTCAAAAAAGACATGACTCCCGAAGCTTTCGCCAAACATATTGCAACTGAATATGCTGGTTCATACAATGGTGGCAGCGCCGGTATGTCATCAACCACTCAGTCTGCTCTCAAATGCAGCGAAATTGACAATCTTCGCGATGCTATCAACGGCTATTGCAAAGCAGCCATTGCCGGTAACTATGGTGCTGAATTCAAAGGCGCTCTCAACGCTGCCCAGAAATTCTACTATCGCACCAACATCGACCTTGGTCATTTCGTAACCCTCACCAAGAACTCGATCAAAGACGAAGCTTTCCAGACTGCCGCCAGCAAACTCCTGGCCGCCATCGACAAAGTAGTTATCAAGAATGGCCTCAGCGGTTACAATACCAAGAACGCCACTGGTATGGCCGTATATCTCCCGGCCTCTTCATACAGCTTCTCACCTGAATACAAAGATCTGGCCTTCGCCAAAGACACCATGTGGGAAGCCATGGTTAAAGATTATTACAAAAAAACCTCAACCAAAGAACTGGTTGCCGCCGTCAGCAGTGGCGATATCTCTGGTCTGATCAACTACGTTGCTACCGCCAACGAAAAGAATCGCGACATCAGCGCCGACCTGATCGCCAAAATGAACTTCAGAGTGTTCACCGAAGGCGGCCTCGACGAAGCCACTCAGAGCAATGTCAGAAACCTGCTCAGCGAACTGAAGACCAAATAACAAGAACGTTCTCTTGAAATGGCCGGGGCCACAAGCCCCGGCCATTTTTATTTGCTTATTTTATGGCCATAAAAAAGCCTTTTATCCTTCTATCTCTGGCGTATTTAAAGCAGCATTCCGCGGTTTTATCAGTGTTTATCCGTGTTTATCCGTGGCCGTTTATCCGTCCCGTTTATCCGTGGCCCGTTTTTCCTATGGCCGCTCAGATTTTCACCAGTCGCCATAGACTGAACCGCCGCCCGGTGGTCAGTCGGGCGGCGGTTCTTTGGAGGAGTTTATAATTTAAAAGTTTCTGGTCTTCGAACAGTGACTTTTAATTATCTCTTTGCGGTTCGACGCATCAGCAGCTCATTCGGCGTTGCGGTTTTTTTAAGCTCTTCAAGGTTTCTCTGCAGTTCACCAATCTGTTCTTTAAGTTCAACGATCTCGGCCATGATTACCTGGGCTTTTTCCTGGGCCTCGGGGCCACCCTCTTCATTCAACTTGCGCAGTTCGGCATAAAGCTTGTTTACCTGTGACTGCTTCTGCTTGATTTGCTGACTGAGTTCAAAGATCTGATGTTTGGTTACGGCAAACAGGGTGCTGCCGGTCAGCGAAAACACAAAAGCCAACAGAATCAGGCCAAGCCAACTTTTTCTATTAAAAGAACTCATTTTCTGCCTCCATTATTTCATTTCTGAATAAATATCGGCAGCGGGCCCCTCAAAGTTTATAATTAATGCAAAATCTGTCGCCTCGAAAATAATAATACCGCAATTGCATAAAAAAGTACAGCCCACCCGAGACTTGCCTGCCATGCGGTGAAAATATTGTCAGTCAGCAGATTTCCGCGACTTTCAAGAATAGTTTCGATTGTATTTACCGAAAAAAGTTCATCGAGGTGCCGCGTAAAACACCATTTTGCAGCACTTTCGTACCAGACGTCGATTTTATTGAGCAGACTTGAAGCGATCAGGTAAAAGGTATGAATACCCATCAGAGCGCTCAAACTGGTAAAAGACATCAGAATCGCCGATTCAAAAAACAGGGCGAAAACAATGAAAAAACCGATCAGCATCAGGTTGCCGACAAAAGTGAGCACAAGCAGTTGAAAAGCCGAAGAGGTGCTGACCAGATAGAGTGGTTTGCTGATATCGATATTCAGTGCATCGGGCAACACCCCGGAAGCCTGAGTCAACGAACGGGCAACCAGCAGGTCAGCCTGCAGAAAAAAGCCACCCAGGCAGACGGCCAGCAGCAGAAACAGCATGATCGCCAGCGTTTTCGCGGTAATCACCTGCCAGCGCCTGACCGGCGTCAGCAGCAGCATTTTCATATAACCCCGGCTGAGTTCGGTCGAGAAACTGTCACCGACCACCAGTGCCAGAAAAAATGGCGCAATGAAGGCAAACAACTTGAAATGGGCGGTGAACAGCCCTTTAACTATTTCATGCAGTACCGAAAACTGCACTTCGCCAAAACCAAAGCCCTTGAATTTAACGTAAGCCACAATTAAAGCAAGACTGGCGACCAGCGGCACAATGTTGAGGGCCAGCAGAAACAGCAGTGCTTTCTTGCGGTTGAGAATCTTCTTCAGCTCGAACAGGATCAGAAACAGCATGCGTCTCATGCGCCACCTCCGACGGTAATCCCGTTGCCGGTCAACTTGATGAAAGTTTCTTCAAGTGAAGCTTCGAGCGGAATCAACGCCATAACCCTCACTCCGGCTTTGATCAGGCCGCTGTTAACCTCGGCCGATTTTCCGGTCTGCAGGCTGACAACCAACCCGCGCGGCCCCTGATTGATATCGATGACCGCTTCATGCATGGTCGCAAGCAGCTCGCGGGTTTTCGCGGCATCTTCATCAGCCACCCTGATTTCCCATTTTTCGCTGTGCCCCGAAAGCAGCTCTGACACGTAACCCTGCTTCACGCATTTCCCATTGTCAATGATCACAACATAGTTGCAGAGACGCTGAACTTCATCGAGCAGATGGCTCGAAAGAAAAATCGAGGTCTTTTCTTCATCATGAATGCGGGTCAGAATTTCGCGCATGTGAACCCGGCCCGCCGGGTCCATGCCACTGGTCGGTTCATCGAGAATCAGCAGTTTCGGTCGGTGCAGAATGCCGAAAGCAACGCCAAGGCGCTGTTTCATCCCGGTGGAAAAAGTGCCGAACCGTTGGCGGGCAGCGTCTCGCAGACCAACCATTTCGATGACTTCAAAAATACGCTGATCGGTAAGAGGCTTGTAGAGACTACCAAACCAGTAAAGATTCTCGTAAGCACTCATAGATTCTATGAACGCAGGGTTTTCGACGACAGCGCCGATTTCTTCGAGCGCGATCGTTCGACCACCGGGCATACTCTGGCCCAGCATGGTTATTTCGCCGTCAATACCGGGAATCAGGCCAAGAAGCATGCGCATCGTCGTCGTCTTGCCGGCGCCGTTCGGGCCGAGAAAGCCAGCGATTGTATTGAGTGGCACCGAAAAATCGAGACCTTTGAGCACCTGTTTCCGGCCAAAGTTTTTGCAGAGGCGATTTACGGTAATGGCAGACATTTCAGCATTCATGTTCATACCTGATCGTAGAGTTCGTGATAGAGTTCGCGACCAAAGACCTTGAGAATGACGGTCGCGGGCACTGCAAGCACCATACCCGGTATGCCGCCCAGGCTGCCGGCGATGGTCAGGGCCAGCATCACGGTAAGCGGATGCAACCCGGCGTTTTCACCAACGACATAGGGCTGCAGATACCAGCCATCGATGCTTTGAATTATCAGAACCGCAATGGCGACTTTGGCCATGGCAGTAAGCAGCATACCCGAGAAACCGAACTGAGCGATGGCCAGCAACAGTGCCAGAATCACGGTAAAAAGCCCCCCAAGATAGGGAATAAAATTGGCAATACCGGCAAACAGGCCGAGAAACAGGAAAAAATGCAGACCGGAAATCCAGATGCCAATGGTCATCAGCCCGGCAAAAATCGAATTGGCCAGCACCTGGCCGCGCAGCAGCGAACTCAGCTGTTCGTCGAGCTTGCGCAGCACATCGAGAGTTCTCGGCCGATAATCGTGTGGGATCAGCATTTTAAAGTCGGCATACATTTGATCCATATCGAGAAGAATGTAAAAAACGAGAATAGGAATCAGGAACATGTTAAACATGCCTGAAAAGGCACCCCCGAGGAAGCCGAATACCTTTTTAAAAGTGGTAACTGCACCATCTTTTACGAGAATGACACCCTGGGCTGCCAGTTCTCGCACTCTGTCGCTCTGGACAAACTCGTCGAGGTAGGTTTTAACGTAGGGATAACTCGAAAATTTTTCGTAAAAATCAAGCCCGAGAACCTTGTAATTGTCGGCAAGCCTTTTGACATCGAGGTTACTTAGCTTGATTACCAGGTCGCCCGCTTCAGAAATCATGGTAAGAGTGAAAGGCACGATAAACAGCACAAATACAGCAAAGCAGGCAAGAAAGACCGAGAGAACCGCCCACGGGCGCGGCACCTTGCGTTCTACCAGTTTTCTGACCACCGGGTTGAGAATATAGGCAACCACCAGCGATACGAGAAACGGCGCAATTACATCGGCCAGATAATAAACACCGGCGCCGGCCGCCACAAAACCGGTCAGGATAAGCCAGTTCTTGACTGAAGCAGGCAGACTTTTTAAAAACGATGGGCCGCTGTTGTTTCCTGCTGCCCTTTCAGAAGTAACAGAGACTGCGGCTGCCCTGGCAGATGCCGCCTGTTCAGACTTATGAACGGTTTTTTCAGCGTTCTTTTTTTTCGACATCAGAGAACATTCCTCATGCTCAGGCTTTCACCATAGATTTTGATGATAAGCTCGATCTCGCCTCTGCCCATATTGAGGCTTCTGGCAATCTGTGGCAGAGAATAGCCTTCCGAATAAAGTCTGAGAACTTCATTGACTCTGAAATTGGCCGCTGGAGGTGGCGCTGCCGGCTTTCGGCAGAGATCGGTCTTTTTGACCGGTATTTCAGAGACTTCAGAACGCGCTTCTTTTAATGGCAGACTCGTAACCGGCTTGAGAGAAGCGGCCGCGCCGGCAGCCTGCCCAGTCTGTGAAGCCGCCATACTGTTGGCGGCCGCTTCCCGGCTGACTGCCCGCAGGACCGGCCGATCAGAAACTTTTTCGCCGGTATTTTCAAGAACCCTGGGAGCAACGGCTTCAGCGGAGCGCTCAAAGCCGCGACTGTTCGCGGTCGCTACTGCCGGTTCATAGGTTTCGAAACTGGCTTCGAGTGCTTTCAGATACACCGAAACTTCGTTGCTGATCATCATTTTCAGCTCATCCTGATCGAAGCCGGCACCGGCATGGGAAATATCTGCCCCCTGGCTGTCTTCAAGCTCACTGATGCGGGTATTGAGAGCGGCAATCTTTTTCAGCATCTCTTCAAAGGTATCCTGAACTTCCTTGCGAAAACGCTTGTCATGCCCCTGATCGATACTTGTCAAGGCATTGGCCGGGTTCAGATTACGCTTGCGAAGAGATTCTACGCCATCATCGATCTCTTTGAGAAGGTCATTGGCGTAGAGACACTTTTTGTCGGCAACCGTCAGCAGCTCCTTGAGCACGTTACACTGGCCTTCGAGCGCTTTGATATTGTGGCTGGCAACCATTTCGATGTCATCGGTCAGATGTTTGAACGACAGCTCGAGGGCTTTCATTTCCTGCTCGATCTTGAAGAACTTTTTCTGGCCAAGCTTTTTACCGGCCCAGAAAGCCGCAAGCAGCAGAAAAATCACACAAACACTGATCTGTAATGCTACCCACATCTGAAGCTACCTCAAGGATTTGCTGCAATCTTTGAATCATGCCGCAAGATATGCCAATAAACAATCTTGTTAATGTTCAGGCCACATGGTACCATGCCCGCTATGTTAAAATCCAAGAAATTCTGGGGAATTGCCGCAAGTTTTTTTTTCCTCTGGCTTGCTCTGCAAAAGGTTGATTTACGGCAGATTCCGTCGATTGTCAGCACCCTCAGATTTGAATATCTTCTGCTGATGTGCATATCACTGACCCTTGAACACGTTACCCGCGCCTGGCGCTGGCAGATGATCCTGGCTAACCGCCCCCTCGACCTCAAGCATTCGTATTTCGGTCTGGTAATGGGCTATCTGTTCAACAATCTGCTGCCTGCCCGCGCCGGCGAATTCCTGCGCGCCTGGTATCTGAAAAAAAAGAACATCGCACCGGCCGGCGAAGCCTTCGGCTCAGTAGTTATCGAACGCTTTCTCGACGGCATCGTCATTGTCAGCCTGATCGTCGCCTCGCTCAACCTGTTCACGGCAACGCCGCTGATCCGCAAAGCCAGTTTCTCGGCGATCATCTTTTATTTCGCGGTGCTGGTCGCCATTGCCATGATGCAGTTCAAACGCGCCCTCTTCGAAAAAATCACCAGCGCCATCTTCAGACTGTTGCCAGAGCGCCTCGACCACCTTCTTACGCGCATCCGTGATTCATTCATCAATGGCCTCGGTCTGGTCAGTCAGCCGGCCATTTTTGCACAGGCCACTCTGCTTTCTTTCGTCTGCTGGGCTCTGTCATTGTTGACCCTGGTATTATGCCTGCAGATGTTCAGCCTCGATCTCGGCATCAAAGGCGCGATTTTACTGATTTCGGTGCTTTCGGTCGGTTCGATGATCCCGGCCAGCCCAGGTATGATCGGAGTCTACGAATTCTGCTGTGTGCTGGTTCTCAACGGCATGCTGGGGAAATCGCCCGAACTGGCTGCTGCCTTCGGTCTGGTTTCTCATTCGTTCGGCTATTTCTACGTTCTGATCGCCGGGTTTGCTATTCTCACCATCGAAAATCTCAAATTTGCCGAGCTGCAGAAAAGTGAGAGTGAATTTTCCGAGAATTCTGAACCACCCACCTCCTAAGTTTTATCAAAAAACATGCCGATAGCTTTATAGAACCACAGGAGGTCGGGCATGAAAAAACAGAAAACTCCAGGCAGATCCAGAACCCAGTTCGGGCTATTTCTCTTCTTTTTAGGCGGACTTTTCCTGCTGCAGATTGCATTCGCCTTCACCATTCACGGCGATATCGGGCCGCACACCAGCGTCATTCCCGGCATCGAAAGACCGGCTTCACCGGTTCTCGTCGGCCGCATCGACAGTCTGGTAAGTGAGCACCGCCTTAAGACTCCGATTAAAGTCGCTCCCGAAGGCGCCTTTGCCCCGGCAACCCGTGATTTCAGCGAAAAATCAATGCCGCTTGCCCGCATCGACACAGGCACCAACAAAAGTAACGAAGAAAACAGTCTGCGCGAAGTCGAAGGCGACCGCTTCGTCGAATACACAATTCAGGCCGGTGACACTCTCGACAAAATTGCCCGCAGATTATACGGCAATCACCAGATGGTTCAGTCTCTGATCCGCATCAACCGCATTAAAGATGAGCGTGGCCTGAAACTTGGCGCCAATCTCAAGGTTCCCCGCGCCGGCCTTGTCGAAAAAACCAGAATCAACTAGAAAGCAGCGCTATAAATGGTTTCAAACTACTTCAAACCCCTGAATATACTCTGCATTGTTCTCTACATAGCTTTCATGGGTATTGCACTCGATTCTCAGGTAGTTGAGGCACTGGTTCTTAAAATTGCCGACCGCGGCGAAAAACCCCGTTATGTAGCCGAACCCGCCAAAGATGCCGGAAAACAGCAGATGACTGCTCAAGCTCCGACAAATACTGTAGCGCCCGTGGCACCCATCGCCCCGGTTGTCACCATCCGCTACAGCAACACTGACTCTGCCACTGAAAGTCAGACGTCTGCCAGCAGTGAAGGTGCCACGCTCGATCTCGCCACCGCAGCATCAGCATCGACCAGTTCTGAAGCAGCACAGGCACAGGCACAGGCAAATGAAACCGTAACGGCAATGAAGCCCATGAGTGAAATGCCGACGGCCGAAACCGCAGTGTCGACCGAAATGTCAACCGCCTCTATCGACATGCAGACAACCGAAGCCGCTTCTGCCAGATCTGAAAATGCAAGCTTTGAAGTGGCCTATAAATCAGCCGCTGCCGAAGCCATGGCCCGCCGCGAACCCACCCAGGTTCAGGCCCTGCCACTCAGAGCATCGACAGCAGCTTCAGCACTGCGGGGCAACCAGGCAGTCGCAGGCTCTGCCTCAGCTCTCACCTACATTGACGCCATCAGCAGAAATAAATGGGAATTCGCCACTCTTCTCGACCGCTACATCGTCAGATATGACAGTGAAACCTATATCGTTCTCACCGTCAGACCAGCACTGCAGAAGATGCTCGAAACTATTCTCGAACGCTATTCAAACCGCATCGGCGTTGCCATTATCCAGGACCCGGCCACCGGCGAAATTCTCGCCATGTCGTCGAGCCATCGCGGGATTGTCACATCGATCGAAACTGAAGAATTCAAAACCGACAACTGGGCTCTCAAGCCAACTTTCCCCGTCGCCTCGATCTTCAAGATCGTTACCGGCGCCGCCGCCATCGACACCGGTAAAATCACCACGGAAAGCAACTTCCTCGCCTGGGGCAAAACCTACATACCTGTCTGGAAAGCCTTCGCCAATTCACACAATGGCGTCTTCGGCCGCATTGCCAAAAAAATCGGCCGCGATGTTCTCGAAAAATACACTGCTGCTTTCGGTTTCAACAAACCATTCTTCTTCGATCTGCCGGTCGGCAAATCGCTTGCCGACCTGCCCAACGACCAGATCAAACTGGGTCAGGCCGCTGCCGGTCTCAACCGCGACTTTCTCGTGAGCCCGATGCACGTTGCCAGCATTGTTTCAACCGTTCTTAACCGCGGCAAAACCATGAAACCCTATCTGGTCGATTACGTGGTGCGCAAAAACAAGGTTATTTTCAGACGCAAACCATTTCAGCTCGCCCAGCCGATCAAAGCAACCACCGCCCGTGAAATCTACAAAATGATGTATGGCACCACTTCAGTCGGCACCGGCAAAAAAGGTTTCGGCGGCTACAGCAGTTGCCCCGACCTGGCAACCATCTGCGGCGGCAAAACCGGCACTCTGACCGGCGCATCACCCAACTACCTGTTCACCTGGTTCGGGGGCTTCACCAAGGCAACCGGCCGCGACCTCTGCATCGTCACTCTGTCGGGCCAGCCCAATCACTCTGGCACCAAAGCCTCTTCGATTGCCGGCCAGATTGCCTACGAACTCTATATGAAGCGCCAGGGCAAAGACCCGGCGGCAGTCGCTAAAAAGACACGCCGCAGTCGCCGCTGAGCGAAATTAGAGCAGTAAAAAAAATACCCCGGCCTGACCGGGGTATTTTTTTTACTGAATTATTCTTCTTCTTCGAGTTTGGTTGGCGGATCGACAAACTTCGGAAGCGCCTGAGGCGGCATTTTCGGCGGTTCGATCTCTTTGATCTCGACCTTACCGACGATCTTGAAATTGGCGCACGGCTCTTTGTCATCATCAACGCCAGTCTCAGCAGAGATATCGTCACCCTTATTGAAAGAGCCTTTAAGAATCTGCTCTGCCAGAGGATTTTCAATATAACGCTGAATGGTGCGGCGCAGCGGACGGGCACCATATTTAAGGTCAGTGCCCTTGTCTACCAGGAAAGTTCTGAGTTCATCAGTGAAAGTCAGGCGCATATTCAGGCCTGAAACACGGTCAGATACTTCCTGGAGCAGGATTTTGAGAATTTCAAGATTGTCGTTCTTATCGAGAGCTCTGAAAACGATCACATCGTCGATACGATTGAGAAATTCGGGCGGAAACTTCTTTTCAAGGCTCTTGCGGGTAATTTTGACTTTCTTTTCGTGTGAAAGGTCATCGAGTTTCTGAGTGACTTTGACAGCTGATTCGTCGACTCTGAAACCGGGTTTGCTTTCTTCGGTGGTAATGTCAGAAACCCCGACGTTGGTGGTCAGAATGATGACACATTCCCTGAAGCTGACAGTTTCGCCCTTGCTGTCGGTGAGAATACCTTCATCAAGCAACTGCAGCAGCAGGTTATGAACTTTTTCGTGCGCCTTTTCGATTTCGTCGAAAACGACAACGCCATTCGGCTTGTTCTTGACTGATTCAGTCAGATAGCCGCCTTCGTTGTGCCCGATGTAACCTGGAGGAGCACCGATCAGTTTGGCATATTCATGGCTCATGGCGAATTCTGAACAGTCGATGCGCACCAGATCGTTTTCGCTGCCGGTCATGAATTCGCAGAGAGCTTTGGCAAGCTCGGTTTTACCGACACCGGTCTGGCCAACGAAAATAAAGCTGCCGACCGGGCGTTTCGGGTTCTTCAGACCGACACGGGCTTTTCTGATGGCCTGAGCCACAGCGGTTACCGCTTCGTCCTGGCCGATAATGCGCTTGCGCAGGTGATTTTCAATTTCCATGTAGCGCTGCTGCGAAGTTTTGGCTTCTTCGTTCTCAGAGCCGAGCATGGTGATGGCGCCACCTTTGGCAGCCTGCTCGTCAACCTGAATGGTAACCTCTTTAATATCGAGCGTCGGGTTGACCTTGACGCAAAGATTATAAAGTTCCTGTTCGATGATTTCACCGAGCAGGGGGTATTCGTTGTTTCCAAAGACCAGAGGGGCAATCTCATCGAGATAGTTGACGACTGAAGCGTTGATTATCAACCGCTTGTAAGATTTCTTGTCGGTTATCTTGATGTTCTTGAAAAGCTGCTGCTTCTGCTCTGGCGTGAATGATCGTATGGCAACAAAGCGGTCTAAAGATTCACAGAACTTCATCTTGATTCCGGGCGTGGAATCCATGAGAACCCTCCTGAGGGTACGTTTTTCCCATTGACAAGCTAGTGCACAATGGAGTATAGCTATTGTATCACTAACCCAACCTCAAGGCAATACCCGTAAAATGTTTATCAGGTCTAAAGAGGCTGAAGAACTTTTTGACAGAGGAATTAATTATTTCAGAGCCGGATTTTTTTCTGCTGCCCTGAATGAATTCAATCAGGTAAAAAACATTGCACCTGACTACCCCAACATTGACTTCATCATTGAAGCCGCCCATAAAAAAAACAACGAAGTCGCCGGGCAGCTGAGCAATTTTATCGAAGAGAGTTTCGATGACGAAATCAAAGAACTCTCTGATGAACTGACCGTCGAAAATTCGTCTTATCTCGGGCCAGAAGTTCAGGCACTTCTCAAGCGCGGCAATTTCAACGAAGCTCTAAAAAAGCTGCGCCAGGCCGAGATGATCATTCCCGACTCCAGACCACTGCTTTTGCTTCTGGGAAACACGCTGCGCCGCCTGGGCATGCTCAGCGAGGCCGAGAAGGCAATGCAGCGCGCCATGCACGCTTTTCCAGACGATGCCGAAATTCTCAACAATCTTGGTAATGTCTATCTGGCCATGAGCCTCTATCAGGACGCAGAAGACGCCTTCAGAACCGCATTGCGGCTTGCACCAGAAGATCCGCGCATTCTCAACAATCTTGGCGCCATGCGCATGCAGACAAATAATCTCGACGATGCCGAACGGCTGTTCCGCAAAGCCCTGAAGATTCGACCCAAATGGGCAGTTCTGGCAAGAAACCTGCAGAACCTGCAACGCCGCATGCAGGCCCTTGAAGAAGAAATTGAAAAGCTGCGTGCTGAATTTGTCGCGCACCCCGGCTACCTCGATATCGGTCTGGCGCTGGGCAAAACACTGTTTTTCAGAGGTTATTACTCTGAAGCCCGCAGCACTCTTCGCAGTATTCTCAAGAAAAACCCGAACCTTCTGGCTGCATGGTTTTATCTCGCCACCATCTACGAAATCACTGACGACATCGAAATGGCAATCGACAGTTTCCGCGAAATGGTTGTTCGCAGCGGCAAAACCGATGCTCCTGAATTCGTCAACTTTGAAAGCCTGATAAAACAGGAATTCTTTGCCGAAGCCCTCGCTGAGCTGAAAAAAATCGCAATTCTTGAACTCGATCTGGCCTCGAGCCGTATCAACCTTGGCATCAAATATTTCGAAGAATGCCAATGGGACGACGCCCTGCGCCACTTCGAAGAAGCAGTTCAGATCAACGACACTTACCCCGACGCTTTTTACTGGGTCGCGCTGGCGAAAATTCAGCTGAACAAGCCCACCGCCGCCCGCGAATGTCTTGAAAAGGCCATCGAACTAAACCCTGACTACGCCGATGCACATTTCCAGCTTGGCCTGCTGCTGCGGGCAAAGGCAAAGAAAAAAGCTCGCGCAAGTTTTGAGAAGGCTTTATCATTGAACCTGCGACCATCATTTGCTAGAATAGCTGAAAGAATTCTCAAAGAGCAGAAATGACTCTGCCCAGGGTGTAAATTTTTATGGATCAAGCGGCCTTTAAACTTTCGTTTCCGGCTTTCCCGACCGATGGCGAGTCTATCGAAAAACTCGGCAGAATGCTGATAAACGATGGCATCATCACCTCCCAGTTCTGGGAAGAAACCCGCAGCAAAAATGCCGACCCCGCCGCTTTCATTCAGGCAATCACCGCCGCCGAAAAAATCACGCCTGAACTGCTCGCCCGCAAAGAAGCCGAAATACTGAATGTCCCCTTCATCAAGATCGATGAAGTCGAAATTACCCAGGATGCGTTCAAGCTGATCGACAAAAAGATCATCAAAGAAAAACGCATCATCCCGATCAGAATCAATGGCCCCGAACTGATCGTCGGCACCGTTGCTCCGGCTGACACTTCGCTTCTTACCGGCGCCCATCTGACCATGGCCCTCAAACCGGCCAAGGTATTGGGCGATGCTCTTGACAACAAAATTTCGCAGATGCTTGGTGAAAAGTCCTCTGCCAAAGCCGGCAAAGGTCAGAAAAAACGCCTTGGCGACATTCTCATCGAGTCTAAATACTGTACTGCTGAACAGCTCGACAAGGCCCTGAAGGGTGCCAAAGAAGAGAAGCTGCGCATGGGTGCCTATCTGGTCAAACACGGCATTCTTTCAAACAAACAGCTTTCTATCGCCCTGTCAAAGCAGTTTAATATTCCGTTTATCGATCTTGACGAAAGTCTCGTCGACCCGGTTCTGGCAACGCTGCTGCCGAAAAAACTCTGCCACGAGCAGATTCTCTGCCCGGTAAAGCGTGAGAACAACAAACTCGTTCTCGCGATGACCGACCCGACTGACATCATCACTATCGACCACATCGAAATGATGACCGGCATGCGCGTTTCACCCGTCGTCAGCTCTGAACTTTCTATTATTGCTGCCCTCGGCAACCTTTACGGCGAAAATATCGACTCGCTGGCTGAAGGCATCGGCGGCCCGTCTGCCGGTGGCGATGAACTCGACGAACTCGGCGGCATGGATGAGAACGACGCCCCGATCATCAAGCTCGTCAACCTGATTCTCACTCAGGCTGTCGTCATGAATGTTTCCGACATTCACATCGAAATTTACGAAAATGAACTGCGCATCAGATTCCGCCAGGACGGCACCATGAAGCTGTTCATGACGCCGGCCAAGGCCGCACACGCCGGCGTGATCAGCCGCATCAAGGTTATGGCCAACCTCGACATCGCCGAAACCCGCCGCCCGCAGGACGGCCGCATCAAGCTGAACATGCAGAACCGCAAGATCGACCTGCGCGTTTCGTGCATTCCATGCGTCTGGGGCGAAAAAGTGGTCATGCGTATCTGTGACCAGGGCAACCTGAAAGTCGACCTCAAAGACCTGGGTTTCGAACCTTTTGTTCTCGAAAAATACATGGAAGGCGTTGAAAGCGCGAACGGTATCGTTCTGGTCACCGGCCCTACGGGCTCAGGCAAAACCACAACCCTTTATTCGTCGCTATTTCTGCTCAACAAGCCTTCAATCAATATCATGACCGCCGAAGACCCGGTTGAATACAACCTGATGGGTATCAACCAGGTACAGTGTCACGCCGACATCGGCCTCGACTTCGGAGCCGCGCTGCGCTCGTTCCTGCGCCAGGATCCTGACGTCATCATGCTCGGCGAAATCCGCGACTACGAAACCGCCAGTATTGCCATCAAAGCGGCGCTCACCGGCCATCTCGTCATTTCGACCCTGCATACCAACGACGCCCCGGCCACGGTCGCGCGTCTGCTGAATATGGGTATCGAGCCGTTCAGTCTTGCGACTTCGCTGCGCGTCGTGCAGGCCCAGCGCCTGGTCAAGAAAGTCTGCAAAACCTGCGCCAATGAATTTAAACCCGACAAAGACCTGCTGCAGTCTCTCGGCATCAACGACAGACTGCTGCGCAAACTGCAGCTCACCGATCGTTTCAGCCTCGACAATCTGATGTTCAAACGCGGCGCCGGTTGCCCCGACTGCGACAACACCGGCCTCAAGGGGCGCCAGGGCATCTACGAAGTTCTCACCATGACCCAGGGCATGCGTGAAATGATCGAGAACAAGGCTACCACTGAAGACATGCGGCGTCAGGCACTGGCTGACGGCATGCTGTCATTGCGCGAATCGGCTCTCTACAAGCTTATCACCGGCAGCACCAACGTCGAAGAGGTATTCGGCACCACCATCGATGCCGGTGGGCAGGAAGAAGAAGGCGCTCCGGGCAAAACCAAACCGGCAACTGCACCGGCAACTTCTGCTGCAGCCCATAAACCAGTCGAAATTACCACCACCATCGGCGGCGGCAATATTGGCGATCTCGCCCGCGAACTGCATGAATTCAACAGCATCCTCGCCAGAGTCTCGGGCGGTGGCAGCACCACTGCGGCTCATGCCAGCATCAGCGGCGAAATTCTCAGAAACAATATCGCAGCCCCGCTCGAAGCCATCAAGACACAGGCCGCCAAAACCGATCAGGCCGAAAAGGTACTGCCGATAATTCAGGCTCAGGGCCAGAAAATGGAACACAACGTCAGAAACCTGATCTCACACTTTTCTGACTTTCAGCCCAAAATTGGCCAGCTGCCGCTTAATCAGCTCGTCGAAAAAGAGATTTTTGCCGCGCTCAAGAACCATGTGGTTACCGCAAGACTGCTTTCTGGCAACAAGGATATCGGCAAGAATCTGAAGGTCTCGAAAAACCTGCCCGAAAATCTGCCCAATGTAAAAATCGACCCCGAAGCCTTCTCGACCATCGCTTCTAATATCTTTATCAACGCCCTGATCGGCCTCGGCACCAAAGGCGGCGAAATCAAGGTCGTCACCCGCCTCAAGCCAAAAACCACCGACCGGGTTGAATTCATCATTTTTGACAGCGGTTCGGGCATCCCGGTCGACCAGCAGAGCAATCTGTTCAAACCCTTTACTGCCACCGGCAAAAAGTCTCTCGGACTCGGGCTCGCAGTTGCTCAGAAACTGGTCAAACATCTGAACGGCGATATCACCATCAAAAGCACCCCTGATACCAGCACCCTGGTAACAGTTGAACTGCCGGCGGCCGCCTGACTCCTTTGAGCCGGTCGTTGCCGATCTCCACCAAGAGAGGTTTTGCATGAAAAACTCCAGATTTTTCCAGGCTTTTATAGCCATTTTTCTCTTCGCGGCTTTTTTTCTGGCCGGCCCGGCCGGTGCTCAGAATGACAACCCGGTAGTTTCAGCCCTGCAGCCAAGATTTGGCCATGTCATGATCAGCGACCTTGAGAAACAACAGGAATTTACCCTTTCATTGCCGTTCAACGAGATTGAAACGGCCCTGAACCTGATTATCGCTCAGGAATGGTACCCGACATGGGTTTCTATCAGTGCCCGGCCCGATGAAAAAGCCGCGCTGATTCTCAGAGCCGCGCCCGGCAAGAACGAATCGGCAAAAAGATTCGCCCTGCTGCAGCAGCTGGTCTCGCCCGGCATGCTGCCCTGGAAAACCGCCGAGCTCAACGACCAGGCTCCTGGTGTCACTGCAGTTGAAACCGATTTTTCTGAAAAAGTCGTCATTATGGGTGAAACACTGAAAAGCGGCCTGATTTTTACGCAGCTCTTCCCGATGATTGAGCGTGTTCCCGGCATCACTGCACCGTTTTTTGAAAGAGGCAGCTATTCAGACACCGCAGCCGGAAGGGTCATGAATTTTACCGTTAAATGCAACTGGTAAGACTGCAGAAACTGCTTGCCAACTGGGGCGTCGCTTCTCGCCGGGCCGTCGAAAAGCTTATCGATGCCGGCGCCGTTTCGGTCAACGGTCAGACGGTTGAAGGGCAGGGTTTCTCGGTCGATGCCGACAATCCGCCGGTCATCAAGGTTAACGGCAGAATTATTACGCCGCCCGCTGACGATTACCAGATATTTGTTTTCAACAAGCCTCTGCGCGTCGTTACCACGCTGAAAGATGAACGCGGCCGCCCAACCATCGCCGATTACCTGCCGGCCGGCCGCCGCCTTTACCCTGTCGGGCGCCTCGATTACGACTCGACCGGGCTGCTGTTGATCACCAATCACGGCGAACTGACCAACCGCCTGCTGCACCCTTCTTTCAAGGTCGACAAGGAATACCTCGTCAGAATTTCTGGCAACCCCCTGTCAGCCGAAGAAAGCGAAAAATTCAGCAGCGGCCTCGAACTCGACGACGGCATGACCGCCCCCTGCCGGATCAGAAAAAACTCAGAACCAGACAGTTACACGGTTGTCATTCGCGAAGGCCGCAAACGCCAGGTGCGTCGTATGTTTGCTCACCTCGGCCGCCAGGTAATCAGCCTGCACCGTGTCAGGTTCGGCCCACTGAGCATCGGCAAGCTTAAAGCCGGCGAACTCAGGCCTTTAAACGCAGAAGAAAAGGCAGCCCTGCTCAAAAGTGCCGGGCTGCCCATTTAACCAGTTTTAATTTATTTATTCGCTTCGAGAATTGTGGCCTTCAGGCGTTTGAGATGCGGAGCAACCTTTTCGGCTGCCAGACCGCTCTTCTGCAGAGTCAGCCACATGGCAGCAGCCTGATAAAATTTGCCGCTCTTTTCCAGTTTCCAGGCTTCGATGATCGATGCTGTTCCGGCAACGACAACATCAACGCTGAAAGAGGCGAGATTGCCTTCGAGATTGAAAGTTCCGGCAAAGTTGTCAGCGCCTTCGATTTCAACTTCAACCCAGCCAGTCGCCGGGTAATTGATACGGCTGACAAGGTCTTTGTCAGTTTTGACCTTCAAAGTCTCATCAGAGCAGAATTTTGCAAAAGCCTCAGCCGGGAAAGCCAGACAGACAACTTTTGCAGCAGGCATGGCGCCAGCCGGAGCCACTTCGCTTTCGCTGCTGCCAGCAATAGTGTTTCCGGCAGCGGCACCGGATTCCTGGTCGGCAGAGGCCTCAATTTCGGGGGCGGCGCCCAGAGATGAAGAATCAAATTCTTCCTTCTGAGGTTTTCGCGCAAGGCTGAGCGATTTATACGCATCCGGAACAGCTGCTTCCCTGGCCGGTTCTGAATAATTATCGGTAGAAGAAGAGTCTTTGATTTCTTCCGACGGAATAATTGATCCTCTCGGGCCCGCTTTTCGTTCTTCCATGATTTCATCGGATGGAATCGGTGCCGGAGCAGGCGCCGCAGGAGTCACAACCGGCGGCGGCGGTGGCGCAGACTGAACTGCGACATTGACGCGACCCGGTTCAACCGCTCCGGTCTGGTTGCTCATCGACTGACTGAGATTGAGATCTGCCGAAACGAGTTCGACGGCAGAGGCAGTAAATTTTTCACCGGTAACAGCGGCAAGCGTCAGTTTTGCGCTGGCCTGCGGTGCGAAACGATATTCCTGGTTGGTCGGCAGATGCACCAGCACGAGTGAGCCATCTTCCGAAACCTTTATTTCAACGCCATCTGGCAGCATTTCTGCCAGTTCGACGTTCCACTCATCGCCAGCCAGTGAGGCCTGCACCGTGCCGGTTTTTTCGGTTACCAGAGCCACATCAGCAGCCCGAGCCGTTGTGGCCATCATCAAACAACAACAGAGCACCAGAATTACAGCAAACCTGTTAAACATTTTTTTCCTCCAGGTTATCGATTGTGAAAAGCTCAACTTCGTTGGCTTTTCCACGCAGACTCGTTTTTTCAATAAATTTCCATTTCACCGGCATTTTGACCAGCCCGACAACCTCGCCGCTGGCAATTATCGAAGTTTTGTATTCCTTGTTGAGGTTTTCCATGCGCGAACAGGCGTTGACCGTATCGCCGATGACAGTGAACTCGGCCTTTCGTTCAGAACCGATATTGCCAAAAACAACATTGCCGGCATGCACAGCCAGACCAACCTTCAGATCGGCACCGTGGCAGATCGCCCTGAATTCTGGCGATTCTATATATCTGACAATCTGTATCGCCGCTTTTATTGCATCATCAGCAAAATCGGCATGCTCGACCGGAGCGTTGAAAAATGCCAGCAGGCCATCACCGAGAAATTTGTCGACGACCCCGCGATTGTTCATGATGATTTCAGTCAGCCTGGCAAAATAGGCATTGAGAAACTGCACCACCGCATGCGCGTCATGCTGTTCACTGAAAGTCGTGAAACCGCGGATATCGGCAATCAGTATGCACAACCGCCGGCGTTTTCCCTGCAGAAAATCACGGTCGTTCGAGGCGAGAATCTCTTTAACCACTGAATCGCTGACGTAGCGGCCAAAAACTTCGCGCACCCGGCGACGGTCAAGATAGATCGCGCGGTAGGCAAGAAAACGTTCGCAGGCAAGAAAGGCCAGCAGCAGCAGCATCGGCCTGACTACCGGAATCACCAGCGGGTCAAACCAGAAAACCGCGATACCAAGCCAGGCGAGAAAAATCAGTGAACCGATGATAATCGCGTATGAACGGCTCAACCTGGCAATTATCAACAGCCCGACCAGCATCGCGATAACTCCCCAAAGCTCCTGTTCAGGAGTCAGCGGCTGCAGAAAACGGTTGTCAAGAATGTTGTCGAGAATGCTGGCATGCACTTCGACCCCTGGCATGTAGCCAAACGGCGTGGCCTTGAAATCTGTGATGTCGGTAAAGCCAAGCAGCACGATTTTGCCTGTCAGATCAACCGGCTGTGGCCGGCCGGTGCGGTAAGCCTCGATAATCTGATGCACCGGTACCGTTCTGACAGTACCGCGGGGCCCGCGAAAGTTTATCTGCTGCAGAGCCTGCGCTGGTGTTGCAACCTGGCCAACCCCGCTGCGCAGAGCCGCCACCATCGAAACGGCGAACACCGGCCCGGCCGGCCCCTGCCCGAACAGCTCGACATGTCTTATTACGCCATCCTGCGAAGTTGCCAGGTTGAAATAACCGGTATTGTCTTTTTTTGCGATATGCAGCAGAGCGGGGTCAGAAAACACCGGCTGGCCGTTTTCCCAGGCAAAACCGGCGATCAGAGAAGCCCCGGAAGCGATCAGCTCGAGCAGCGCGCTTCTAAAAGGCTTGTCAAAACCTATTTCACGCAGAAACTTCGGGGGCAGATCGACCTGCAGACGCCCGGCCGTTTCTTTTACATGTTCTCTGATCACACTTTCAGAGCCGGGGGCAAAAACCAGATCGAGCAACAATGCCGATGCAGAAGCGTTTTTCACAGCCTGCACCAGCTCAGCATAAACCGGGCCCCACGCAAACATCGGACGCCCTGCCCAGGCAAGCGTTTCCTGATTGATGCCGGCAATCACGATGCGCGAATCGACTTCGGCGATACCACGACGGCGAAACTGCAGGTCAAGAACCCGGTTTTCGGCATCGTCGATCAGCCTGGGGCCGGCACCGTAAATAATGGCGCCAAGCAGCAGACAGACTATCCAGCTCAAATAATCAATTCGCATTTTGTTTTCCTGCAATGCAGCTACCGGTTAATCTACCACAATCAGCCCGAATCGACATCAATATTAAAACCATGACGCGCGCTTCGCCACCAATATAACGAACAACCCGGCCCGCAGATTCAACTTTTTTCGCCAGGCCCTCGTTCGCTTTTTGCCCTTCATCCTTTGTCCTTTGTTCTTTGCTCTTTGCTCTTTGCTCTTCATTCTTTGCTCTTCATTCTTTGCTCTTCATTCTTTGCTCTTCA
>CALEDQ010000030.1 GCA_937949615.1 uncultured bacterium
CGGGAAACGGGACTTGAACCCGCGACATCCACCTTGGCAAGGTGGCGCTCTACCAACTGAGCTATTCCCGCAAACAACTTTGCAACCTATCGGGGCGACTGGACTCGAACCAGCGGCCCTCTGGTCCCAAACCAGATGCGCTACCAACTGCGCTACGCCCCGGTGCTGCGACCTTGCGTTGCAACGAAATGTATATTACCAGAACTCGATTTTACAGTCAAGCATTTTTTGCATAAAAATTTTCATTGGCTGCAAACACACTGTACAACTACATTTCCCCGATTCAAGACTTCTTCGGCATATAAAAAAAATCTTTTCGGCCAGAATGGCTAATTTAATTGATGCCTGTATGTCGTCTTTCTGATACATGGCCTTTAAATGCATGCCCCTGTAATTTCCCGCCGCCAATATAGATGGTTGTTGTCTCAATCAAATTCTGGTACATTAGCCGCAGATTTTTTATCCTTTGTAGACACCCTGTGAAGAGGTGATGTGAATGAAACAGATCTGCGTTATCGGCCTTGGCTATATCGGCCTGCCAACCAGCTCGATTCTGGCAGCCAAAGGCTATCAGGTGCTGGGCGTTGATGTCAGCAGGAAAGTCGTCGACACAATCAACAGCGGCAAAATCCACATTACCGAACCGGATCTCGATCTTTTCGTCAGAGCGGCAGTGCAGTCAGGCAAACTGAGAGCTTCTCTCGCGCCAGAAAAAAGTGATGTCTTCATCATTGCCGTTCCGACACCCTTCAAAGAAGACAAAAAACCGGATATGTCATTCGTGCAGGCCGCAACCGAAAGCCTGGTCAAATTTCTGCAGCCGGGCAATCTTGTCATACTCGAATCGACATCGCCACCCGGAACCTGCGAAAATATCATCTCACCGATCATAAAAAAAGCTGGTTTCGCTCCAGGCAGAGACGTTTATCTTGCCCACTGCCCGGAAAGGGTTCTGCCAGGCCAGATCATGCGTGAAGTGGTCGAAAACGACCGGGTAATCGGCGGCCTGACCCCGGAGTGTGCCGAAAAAGCCAGACAGCTTTACAGCAGCTTTGTAAAAGGCCAGATTCACATTACCGATTCAACTACCGCTGAAATGGTAAAACTCGTTGAAAATAGTTTTCGTGACGTCAACATCGCCTTTGCCAATGAATTGTCGATCATCTGCGAACGACTGCATCTTAACGTCTGGGAACTCATCAAACTGGCCAATCTTCACCCAAGAGTGAACATATTGCGACCCGGCCCCGGAGTTGGCGGGCACTGCATTGCCGTCGACCCATGGTTTATCGTCGACGCCTGCCCTGACGAAGCGAGACTGATAAAGACCGCCAGGCTGGTAAACGACAGCAAGCCCGAGCATGTGGTCAGCAAGGCAGCCCAGGCCGCCAGCCGCCTTAAAAATCCGGTCATCGGCGTGCTCGGCCTCTCTTACAAGCAGGATATCGACGACCTGCGTGAATCACCGGCGGTCGAAATCGCTCACAGTCTCAAAAAAATGAATCTCGGCAAGCTCATGGTCTGTGAGCCATTCTGCCAGAAACACCCTGACTTTGAGCTTTTCCAGCTCGATCAGGTTCTCAGGGAGGCGGACATAGTGTTATTACTGGTTGCGCACCAGCAGTTCAGAAAAATTGCCCCCGAAATTCTCAAACCCAAAATCGTTATCGATACTTGTGGAATCTGGTGAACAAATGAAATTATTGCTTATCGACCCGCCATTCAAAAGCTTCGCAGGCATTTTCAGCCTTTATTTTCCTCTTGGACTGGCATATCTGGCCGGTGCGGCCAAAAAAGCCGGCTACGAATGCAGCATTCTCGACATGGATGCCGCCGAACCAAAAGAAGGCTCGCTGAATTTTTCGCGCGAGTATGAAAGCTACAACAGCTATATCACCGCTCTCAATGACCCACAGCACCCTACCTGGAAGCTGATGCGCGAGCTCGTTGTCAGACAGAAACCGGATTTTATCGGAATTTCTGCACTGACGACCAAATTCGGCTCGGTTATTCAAACCGCCAGATTCTGCCGCGAAGTGCTGCCTGAAGTGCCGATAATTGTCGGTGGCGCACATGCTTCGACCATGCCGGCACTTACCGCAGGGATTCCGGAAGTTGATTATGTTCTGCGCGGAGAAAGCGATGAATCTCTCCCGGAACTGCTGAATGCGATACGGAATCGTGGGGATCTCAGCAAGGTTGGCAGTCTGACCTGGAAAAAGAACGATCAGATAGTTCACAACCCCGACCGTCCCTTTACCCAGAATCTCGACAGCCTGGCTCTGCCCGATCGTGGCGCCCTTCTCAACCCTGAACATTATTCGTCAGAAGATATGGGTGTCATTCTGACTTCGCGTGGCTGCCCCTTCAGATGCAGCTACTGCTTTCACATGTGGGAACGCCAGGTACGGTTCAGGTCGGTTGAATCGGTAATTGCAGAAATCATGGAAGTTCACAGAACCTACGGAACCACACAGTTTTCGTTGAAAGACGATTCATTCACCGTCAGACGCAAGCACGTTCTCGATCTTTGCGAAGCTTTCAAGAAACTGCCCTTCAAGATAACCTTCAATTGCACAACCCGCGTCGATATTCTTGACGATGAACTCGTTGCGGCAATGAAGGCAGCAGGTCTGGCTCAGCTCAGCGTCGGTATCGAGTCCGGATCGGCCGCAATCCTTAAAGAGACCGACAAGGACATCACGCACGCCCAGATTCTCAAAGCCGCTGAAATACTCAACCGGCATGGGGTTTTCTGGACTGGCTACTTCATGATCGGTCTGCCCACCGAAACCGAAGAGGATATTCTCAAAACTGTCAGATTTCTGAGGCGCGCCAGACCTTACTACGGTGGTCTTGGTGTCTACAGCCCTTTCCCCAAGACCAAGCTTTTCGACCAGGGTGTCGAAATGGGCCTTCTCGACCCAAATCCGCCGCTCGAGCATTTTCTTAAAACCAACCCCAAGGATCTGTTTTTCAAAGATCCTGCCAGACGCGTACTTCACATAGATCACAACCGTTTTCAGGAATTGTCAGACTTCGCCGCCAAAGAATTTCACAAGCACAATTCGAACCTGTTCAATCTTGCCCGGCGTGGTTTTGCAAGGCGCAAGGCATATATGTATGACCCATCACTGCTGAAAAGAGACCTTGGTCGGGCAATAGACTTTCTCGGAATCAAACGCCTCTTTGGCGGAGAGCACTGAAAATGTGCGGAATTGCCGGATTCAGCGGAGATTTTTCCAGGTCGCTGCCCGGGCAGATGGTTGAAGCCATAAGCCATCGCGGGCCTGACGATCATGGAATCTGGATTTCAGACGACGGGCGAACAGCTCTTGGTCATGCCCGGCTGTCAATCATCGATCTGAGCCCCGATGCCCACCAGCCGATGACCAATGAAGACGGCAGCCTCTGGCTGGTATTCAACGGTGAAATCTATAATTTCGCCGAACTGCGCGAGAAACTGCTTCAGCGTGGACACCGGCTTGCCAGCCGTTCTGACTCTGAAGTTCTGCTGCACCTGTATGAAGACGAAGGCGAAAAGATGCTGTCGCAGCTCAACGGCATCTTCGCGTTTGCCATTTACGACTGCAGAACGCGAAAACTTTTCATCGCCCGCGATCACCTGGGCGTCAAACCGCTTTATTATGCCCAAACCCGTGCAGGATTCACATTCTGCTCCGAACTGAAAGGGCTTCTGAGCTGCCCTGACCTAGACCGCAGCATCGATATGCAGGCCGTCAATGCTCACCTGGCCTATATCTGGAACCCGGCGCCAATGACCATGTTCCGGGGCGTCAAAAAACTTCTTCCCGGCAGTGCCTGTATCGTTGAAAACGGCAGGATCAGCAGACAATGGCAGTGGTATACCCTTCCCTACGATGGCACCAGACTCAATCTGAGTTTTTCAGAATGTGCCGAAGCCCTGACGGCTCATCTCGAAACAGCCGTCAAAAGACAACTGATAGCCGACGTGCCGGTGGGTGCTTTTCTTTCAGGCGGCCTCGATTCGAGCGCCATTGTCGCGATGATGCGCCGACTGATGCCAGATGCACCAATTCGTTGTTACAGCATCGGTTTCAAAGACGACAATGAGGTCGAAGGCTGCCCGGCCGATCTTCCTTATGCCCGAAAAGTGGCTGAGCATCTGAAAGTAGACCTGACAACCATAAGAGTTTCACCAGAACAGCTGATTCAGAGAGTCAGCGAACTTATCTGGTATCTGGATGAACCACAGGCCGACCCGGCACCGGTAAACGCGATGTTCATCGCTGAACAGGCACGCAGAGACGGTATCAAAGTGCTGCTTTCGGGGGCAGGTGGTGACGACATCTTTACCGGCTATCGACGGCATCTGGCACTGAAAACTGAATCGCTCTGGGGCTGGCTGCCGCGACCGCTGCGAACGCTGGCCGGGCGCATCGCCTCTGCGCATACAGATGTGAGAAATCCCTGGGCCAGACGCCTGGTCAAGGTTCTTAAAAACGCACATCTCAGCGACAGAGAGCGACTGCTGGCATACTACCAGTGGTCGTCTGAAGATCTGCGGCAGGGCCTTTTCTCTGCGGCACACCGCGAAGAGGCTTTTTCGACAGATGTTTCCCAGCCTCTGATCGATGCCATGACCGAGATTTCAACTGAAAAAGACCCGATAAACCAGATGCTGTTTCTTGACAGCCGCTTTTTTCTGCCTGATCACAACCTCAACTATACTGACAAAACCTGCATGCGTTACGGCGTCGAAGCCAGAGTGCCATTGCTCGACCCAGATCTGGTCGCGTTTGCCGGCAGAATTCCGACCGGTTTCAAACAGACTTTTGCAAACGGCAAGGCCATTTTTAAAAAGGCCATGGAACCGTTTCTGCCGCATCAGGTCATTTACCGGCCCAAAACTGCCTTCGGAGCACCGCTGCGGCAATGGGTGAGAAATGATCTGCGCAGCATCATCAGCGACCTGCTTTCGCCAGAGGTGCTTCGCCACCGCGGCATTTTTTCGCCAGAAGCTGTCGGTCGACTGATTACCGATGATCAGGAAGGGCGCATCGACGGCAGCTACACGATTTTTTCGCTTCTCTGCATCGAGATATGGTGTCGGCTGTTTATCGACCGAACCAGCTACCAGAGTATCAAGATCTAAGTCAGGAGCCGCAAGCACATGAAACAGATTCTGCAAAGCCTTAAAACCGGTCAGATTGAACTTGCCGAATTGCCGGTACCAAAAGTTAAAGCCGGTTCGCTGTTGATAAAAACCAGCCGCACCCTGATTTCGCTCGGAACCGAGCGCATGCTGCTGAATTTCGGCAAAGCCGGCTGGGTAGACAAAGCCCGTCAGCAGCCAGACAAGGTCAAGCAGGTTTTGCAGAAGGTGAAAACCGACGGTCTGATGCCAACAGTTAATGCCGTCTTCAACAAACTCGATCAGCCGCTTGCCCTTGGCTATTCGAATGCCGGCATCGTTCTCGAAGTCGGCGCCGGTGTGGCAGGCTTCAAAAAGGGCGACCGGGTTATATCGAATGGCAACCATGCCGAGGTTGTCTGTGTTCCAGCCAATCTCTGCGCCAGAATTCCCGATGAAGTCGATGACACCAGTGCCAGTTTCACTGTGGTTTCGGCAATCGCTCTTGAAGGGGTGCGACTGATCAACCCGACTCTGGGCGAAAGTGTCGCCGTTATCGGTCTTGGCCTGATCGGTCTGCTGACCTGCCAGATACTGCAGGCAAATGGCTGCCGGGTCATCGGCTTCGATTTCGACCGCAGCAAAGTCGATCTGGCCCGTGAATATGGCGTCTCTGCCTATGACGTTTCGCGCGGCAACAGCCCGGTTGAGCTGGCGATGAATTTTTCGCGCGGTTATGGTGTCGATGGGGTGATCATCACCGCAGCAACTTCAAGCAACGACCCGGTTCAGCAGGCACCACAGATGTGCCGCAAACGCGGCAGAGTCGTTCTCATCGGCGTCTGCGGGCTCAATATTTCGCGCGACGATTTTTACAAAAAAGAAATTTCTTTTCAGGTTTCCTGCTCTTATGGCCCCGGCCGTTATGCCAGCGAATATGAAGAAAAGGGGCTCGACTACCCCATAGGATTTGTAAGATGGACCGAACAGCGCAACTTCGTTGCCGTTCTCGATCTCATGGCCGCCGGAAAACTTCGGACCGGCGAACTGGTCAGCCGTGAAATACCCTTCAACGAAGCCGAAGCAGCATATGAAATGGTTTCTGAGGCTAAAGATATTCTTGGTCTGGTTCTGACTTACGATGGCAAGGTTGATCTGGAGCAGAAGTCTGTATTTCTGCAAGAAATCGCGCACCAGCCACCGGTTGCCTGTGACAAGGCGGTCATCGGCTTCATCGGAGCCGGCAATTACGCTGGCGGCATGTTGATCCCGTCGTTCGTAAAAGCGGGTGCGGTACTGAAAACAATTGCCAGTGCCGGTGGCGTTTCAGGCAGCCATATCGGCAGCAAGCACGGGTTTTCAATCAGCACTACCGATACGGGCCGTATCTTCAACGATCCTGAGATAAATACGGTCGTGATTGCCACCAGACATGGCTCCCATGCACATTTCGTCATCGAGGCGCTCAACAGCGGCAAGCACGTTTTCGTCGAAAAGCCCCTGTGCCTGAATTTTGCCGAACTCGAAGAAATCAAAGCGGCCTGGAAAAAAGCGGCCGAAAAAAAATCTCTTCAGCTTATGGTCGGCTTCAATCGCAGATTCTCGCCTCTTACCGCAGCAGCTGCCGAGAGCCTGAGAGACAGTAACGCGCCATGCAGTATAATCATCACAGCCAATGCCGGTCAGATTCCGGCCGAACACTGGGCGCACGACATGGCGGCCGGCGGCGGCAGAATAATTGGCGAGGGCTGTCATTTTATCGACCTGATAAGACATCTGGCCGGTCAGCCGATTGTTTCGCTTCAGACATCTGCCATGAATAATCCGCTGTCACAGGACAAAATGCCCGACACCATGACCATAACCATGACCATGCGGAACGGCTCGATCGGCACCGTTCACTATTTTGCCAATGGCAGCAAAGACTTCCCGAAAGAGAGAATCGAAGTTTTCTCGGCCGGTCGCATTCTTCAGATCGATAATTTTAAAAGTCTGCACTATTTTGGCTGGCCGGGCGCAAAAAATCAATCACTGTGGGCGCAGGACAAAGGGCAGGAAGCATGCGCCGCCGCCTTTGTCAGAGCGATTGAAAAAGGCCTGGCATGCCCCATTGGCATCGATGAACTGGTCGAAGTTGCAGGTATGACTTTACAGGCTGGCGGGATTGCACTAGACTGAAAATGAAAGGCTTACGAAACCGATAAAATGACTTTCAGCAGAGTTTTTCATACAATCCGCCACCTGTTGCCGGTTCAGATATATGGTCGGCCGCTTTTTGCTCTGCGCCGGATGCTTTCATCATCAGGCAATCCGGGCAGACTTTCGCAGCTGGCTGCCGAGCTTAAAACCCGGCTGCTTCTGCAGCCTCCCGAAAAACTCGAACTCAAGTTTCTCAATCGGCCACATCAGTTCAAACCGGCAGAAATGCAGTGGCAGACGGGCCACTTCGCTGACCGTCCCGAAAAACTCTGGATTTATAATCTCAACTACTTTGCCTGGCTGCATGATGGGCAAACCGAAACATATTCGCCTCAAAATCTTTTTCTGATCCTCGACTGGATTGAAAAAAACAATTCACCCAGAGCTGAAACATGGGAGCCCTACCCGCTTTCACGAAGAATTACCGAGTGGGTCAGATGGTGTCGCGAGCACCCGGCTCTCGATGAAGATGCCGAAGACTGCATTGTCAGCTCGATCACCCTTCAGTGTCAGAGACTTAGAAACGACCTTGAATACCATATTCAGGCCAATCACCTTCTCGAAAATCTCAAAGCCCTTTTTGTCGCCACCGTTTTTCTGGCAGAATACGAAGAAGGGGTTACCCCGGAAAGCGAACTTCTGATTGAATTCTGCATTGACGAACTGGTCGAGCAGATACGCCTGCAAATCATGCAGGATGGCGGGCATTTCGAACGCAGCCCCATGTATCACGTCGAAATGCTGCATGCAATAGAAGCTGTCAGAATCGCTAATCGTAAACTGCTCGAACTTGACGGAATCAGTCAAAATCTCAGCCGCAAGATTGCCAGAATGGCAATGCTCTGTGGCGACCGAATTCCGCTGATGCGTGACTGGCTTGCGGTTATGACGCATCCTGATGGCAAAATCGCGCTGTTCAACGACTCCGCCCTTAAGACAGGCATCAATCGTGACTGGAAAACCATGAATTATCTTCTCGAACATTCTGGTTTTTTTGTGCGCCGCACCCCGGACTGCTATTTTGTTCTCAGCTGCGGTGAGCCGTCACCAGCATTTCAACCAGGACACAGCCACTGTGACATACTTTCGTATGAGCTGTCTCTCAACGGTGAACGCTGCATAATCGACACCGGTTGCGGCTCATATCAGAACCCCGATATCCGTCATGAATGTCGCAGAACCGAAGCCCACAATCTGCCGATGATCGAGCACGCAGAACAATCTGATATCTGGGGCACCTTCAGAATCGGCAGAAGAGCGAGAGTCACACATCGCAGCTACGATTCAGAGCATGGCATGCTCGTAGTTGAGTTTATCGATCAGTATGGCCAGCACTACCGTCGCGAAGTGATCTTTTCGCAGCAGCACATAAAAATTCGTGACCGGCTGACGCAGCGACGGGTAACCGGCACTTTCATTTCACTGCTTCATCTGGCGCCCGGCGCGATAATCATACCAGAAAACCGCCAGTCAACAACCAGTTTCAGCATTGGCAATACTGTATTGAGCATCACCACAGAGGCAAATTTTCGGACAGCCCCGTATGTCTGGTATCCAGCCTTTGGCAAGCCGGTAAGCGCTGAAAAAATAATTCTGAGCAATTCACAAGCCGAGGCCATCGATTATGTCATCTCCTGGCAGACCGCTTAGAGTCCTCATCATCACCCAGTTCTATTACCCGGATGTCACAGCCTGTGCTTTTAGAATGCAGGAAACAGCGACCATGCTTGCCGAAATGGGCTGTGAAGTGCATGTAATTGCGGGTGAGCCCCACAAGGGGCAGATCGACGGCCAGAGCATCGACGATGGCAGAATCAGAGTCAGCCGGGTTCCTTTGATCAAATATGAAGGCCGCGGCAAATGGAACTACATCGCTCATTATCTGTCGTTCATGTTTGGAGCGATCAGAGCGGCAGGCAGACACAAAGGGCGTTTTGACGTCATCTGGGCTTCGAGCCCGCCTCTTTTCACCGGCATTTCCGGCCTGATAACCGCCTGGTTCAAAAGAACGTCTCTGTGCCTCGACATTCGCGACATCTGGCCCGAATCAGCGGTAGTCGCCGGTCAGATCAAAGAGGGCAGCTTTCTCTTCAGGGCGGCAAAGGTGACTGAATACCTTCTCTATCGGGCTGCTGACCAGATCACCTGTGTTGCCGGGCCAATGGCCGATTACATCTGCCGTGTTTCCGGAGGCAGGCGCCCTGAAGTCATTTACAACGCGATTCCGGCTGCAATGGTTGCCGACAGCGCCATGCCGATAGACCCGGAGCCGCGGCCGATGACAGTTCTTTACATCGGCAACATGGGCTACTGTCAGAATCTCAGCCTGGTAGTCGAGGCCGCGCGCCAGCTCGCAGCAGCCGGAGAAACCAGAATCAGATTTCGACTGGTTGGCAGCGGCATCGAGAAACCTCTGATCGAAAAGGCTGTTAAAGATGCCGGATTAAGCAATATAGAAATACTCGGACTGGTGCCAAAAGAGCAGGCCATCGAAATGATCCGCAATGCCCATGCCCTGATGCTGCACCTCAAAGATGACGGCACCATGGACAAAACCATTCCGTCAAAGGTCTTCGATTATATGGCTGGCGGCAGACCGATTCTCTATGGTCTGAAAGGCGAAGCCAGTGATATTCTCGGTTCTATTCGCGGCAATCTTTATTATGACCCGGCCGACCCGGCTCAACTGGCCGACAGAAGCCTGGAACTGCTGAATAATTATCGGGAAATGGCTTCGGCAGCTGCAGAAAACCTCAAAGTGGTCAGGCAAAGTTTTCTAAGAGAAGTGATGACCGCCAAACTGCTCAACATTTTTAAAAATCTTTCTCAACCCTCTTGATTAGTAGGTTTCGCGGTGCTATCCTCAACCCCATTCCCGGCGCAAAATCTGTGGCCGGGAAAATCTGCAGAAAGAGGAGTATTCGCTGTCGAACGGCTGACCGAAGCTCGGGATCGGGCGAACAATCGTCGTATGTTGCTTGTAAAAACTGTGGTAAAAAATTCTAATATTGAAGGTCTCGGTCTTTTCGCTGCTGTAGATATGCCGGCTGACACTCAGGTGTGGGCATATCATCAGGATTTTGACAAGGTTCTCACTGAAGACAGGCTTGAAGAAATGCCTGAATGGCAGAAGGATTTTTTCCGCAGATATTGCTTTTCCAGCGGCGATCTCCTCTATTACTGCATCGATGATGCACGCTTCATGAACCATTCTAAAAAGCCCAACCTCGTCGACCGGCCCGAAGGCACCTTCACTGCCCGCCCGATCAAGGCAGGCGAAGAACTGGTATGCGACTATGCCGGCATGGGTCACACCGAAAAGGATATGGCCTTCAATATTGGCTGGTTCGGCTGACGCGCGATCCAGGATCGCGGCTTCCGGCCATCAGGCTGATTTATTAGCCGTGAAAAAATAAAACCGGCCTGCAGAAATTGCTCTGCAGGCCGGTTTTGTTATAACGATTACTTTTCTGAAGTTTCGTTGCCATCGTAAAGAACTTCTTCGCTGACCGTCGGCTCAATTTTGCTGACGGCCGGCGCTTTTCGCAACATGGGCTTGAAACTGCCATTGGCATTGTAGAAAGCGACCAGCCGATCATACCATTCACGGTTGCTTTCGTGATTGAGAATGAAATCAAAGGTGCCGACCGCCCGGCAAACCCTGACAAAATCACTTAAAAAGGCAAATACGGCATTGGCCGATGCTTCGCGTGAGACCAGCGAAGCGTTCTGGGCATCGATAAGATCGAGAATATTCACGGCGCCTCTTGAATAAGCATTTCTGACCAGTTCAAGTGTTTTTGAGGCATATTCAGCACGGGTTTTTGCCAGATCGATACTTGAGAATGAAGCGCGGGCATCTTCGAGAGAAGCACGGGTATTCAATTCAAGCCGCTGCATAAGATATTCCTTTTCGGCCGCAAGTTTTTTAAGATTAGCTTCGGCTTCTTTGATGGCGGCTTTTCGGTCACCGCCTTCATACAGAGGGATAGAAATATTCAGTGCCACATGCCAGTCGTTTTTATCGGGGTAATTGAAGACACTGTTGAATGGAGCTGGCATGGCAGGTTTGACAGCGCCGACACCAGATTCTCTGACAGTTCGACTGAAATTACTCTGCAAAGCGATGGTCGGATGACTGTAGCGGTTTTTCGCAGATTTCTTTGAGCGATCCATAGCCTCAATACCGCGGCTGATCTGCTGAATCTCAGGCGAGAACACAAAGGTATCACCGACCAGAAAATCACGAAACAGCTTATAACCCATCTGGTTATCGATATATGGCGCCACTTTTTCGTAATCGAGAAAAAATACTTCAGAGAAAATGTCACAGTCTGCGGTGGTGAACTCTTCTTCCTGTGAAGCCGCAAGCACCTGATTGAGAGCCATTTCAGCCTTGCGGCGCATGGCGGTTGCATCAATCAAGGCCTGTCTGGCACCTGCCATCTGGATTTCCCAGCGATAGACTTCAGCCGGGCCAGAAGTACCAACCTGCTCTCTAAATTTCGCAATTTCGAGATTGGCACGCGTAACTTCAAGATTATCCCGCTGAATATTCTGCAGGGTTCTGGTTTTAAGCACATTAAGATAGGCAATGGCAGCGTCTCTGATGATGTCGAGCATCAACGCTCTCTCTTCTTCACGGCGGGCACTCTGAAAGAGCTTCTGAATATCGATATTGGCACGGGCCTGTTCACTGTAAAGCACCATCATCAGGTCGGCACCGATCTGGGTTGCATGCTGGCCAGGCGTCATAATACTTTCGGCCCGGTCTTGATCCAGCATTGTCTGGCGGCCAAAAGCACTGATTTTTGGTCTCAGATTGGATTTCGCCCGGTCAACGGTATGCTCACCAGCGGTCAACTCCTGCTTTTTGGCGATCAACTGCAGATTGCGCAACAATGCGGTTTCGATTACCTGGGTAATCGAAAGTTTTCTTTCAATATTGTCAGGTTCTTCGTTGAGCAGCACTGCATCGGTCATCTGGCTCCAGGTCGGGTAAACCCCGATTTCACGGGCAGTCTGCATGTTGATCGTCAGGCGTTCGGTATGCGAAAAATCGACCTGAAAAGTAGAAGGATCGTCATTCATCAGCAGGCGCTGAAAGTTCAGAGCAATGCGCCTGGCGAGTTTCTGGGTATCGATTTCCATGGCGATACTGCAAAGAACACCACTTTCAACCGGCGCTCTGCCAATCATGGCCATGCTTGGAACTTTCATTGCATTGATTCTGCCGATCAGCTGTTTCTGCTGTTCAGGAGGCATATCAAGCATTGGCGCGACATAGACGGCTTCGGCATCGGCAAGTTTCGCCACGGCTTCGGCAAGATTACTGCCGACAGGAATAACCACAAGTTTCACATCGCGTTCTTCGGCCTGTTGGCGCAGGTATTCAGTCAAGCCCGCAATACCTTCGAGCATGTATGAGCTGATAAGAAGATGCATAGTCGAAAATCTGCGAATTTCCTGAAAACGGTCGATATGACGACCAATATCGATGCCGGCATCGATATAAGTCAGATTCGGGGTGCCACTCGTACCGGCGACCTTTTTAAGCCCCTGCATGGCTGCATTGATGACGTGGGCGGCCAGCACCGGTTTTTTCAGATTTTCATGGGCGGCGGCGATCTGCGATGCAACCGGACCGATGGTAAGAATAACGTCGGCATCCGGTGATGCAAGCAAAGCTTCGAATTTCTGCCTGATTGCAGAAATGTTCCAGTTCCCATCGTGAATATTTTTTTCGGCAAAATTGATCTGGTCGCCTTCAGGAAGAAGTTTTCTGGTTTCTTCATCGATCATTTCAATTAGAGTAGAAGAATTCGACGTATGGCCGTCGCTGATGACGCCAACATTAATTGTGCGGGCAAAGCCAGTATTTGAGCAAAAAATGGCGCCCAGTGTCAAAACCAGTATCCCAAAAATCTTGAGAATTCTCATAATTCCTCCAGACTCAGTTTGGAAAAGATGTTATCAGAGCTTTGCCCGAGAGACAATAGCAGTAATTTCATTACTATATTACAAAATAATACCAATTTACAAGTCTCGGCTGTAAAAAGTTTGGCAAAACATGGCAATTCTGCTATTCTGGTATCAAAATACCAGAATTTTCAACGGAGCCGAAAATGAGCAAATACCTTGGCATGTCAGAAGCGGTCAGTCTTGGAATTCACTCGATGCTGCTGCTGGCGCAAAACCCGGTCGAAGGTCTGAATCTGGCGGCAATGGCGACGTCTCTCAATGCGTCAGAAGCACATCTGGCAAAAGTTATGCAGAGGCTGAGAAGAAGCGGCATGATATCGGCTCTGCGCGGCCCGGGCGGTGGCTACCGCCTTCTTCTTCCGTCAGACAATGTTTCTCTGCTGCAGATTTACGAAGCAATCGACGGACCATTTAAATTTGACGAAAATAACTGCCGGTGTCCCGTTTCTCCATGTAAAATTAATAAATTACTTCACGAAATGTCATGCCGTTTTTTTGATTATCTGAAGAATAACACTCTCGCAAGCATTATCAATGAATCGACAAAAGAGGTCAGACAAAAATGAAACTCATTCACAAGCTTGCATTTCTTACAGGAGTTCCGCTTCTGGCCTTTTTCTGGCAAAGTTACGGCCAGATAAGCATGGCAATGCAGGACATAGAAAACTCCCGAAAAGTTCAGCAGACAGCCGTTTTCTTTAAAAACTGCTCTGACCTCGCCCATCAGCTTCAGAAAGAACGCGGCTATTCGGTTCTTTTTCTGAAAAAAGTGGCCAGAGAAGACGAGGTATCGGAACATCGTCAGGCCAGCGACCGCCTGCTCAGCAATCTGCTTCTGTCTGAAAAGGGAATGCAGAGCTCACTGCGCGGCTTGTCCGACAATATCAGCAGTCTCAGAAGCCGCATTTCTGGCAGTTCAGACGTTGAGGCTGTCGCCAGAGAATATAATAGCGCAATCAGCAATCTTCTCGATCAGCAGAATGAATATTTTCGCAAATATGCGGCTTCATCTCAACTGGGCAGCCAGTTCATCTCTATCGTCACCCTTGAAGCTGCCAAAGAAAGTCTTGGGCAGCTGAGAGCCATGATCACCGCAATTCTGCTCGATAACCGACCGGTTTCGGAAAGCACGTTTCAACAGCTCATCGATTTCCGGGCCATGTTTTCTGCCGGTATCACCTCGAGGGTTCTGCAGCTCGAAAATTCGTCGAACGAAAAACTGCAGCAGATTGCCAATGGGGCTGACTGGCAAAAAATCAATCAGACAATCGGCATCATTTTTGCGAAGGCGGCCACAGGCGGCTTTGCACAGAATGGCAAAGAGTATTTTGCGATGATCACCGATCTGATCGAGAAAGTTCAAAGTATTATTCAGTCCGAACTCACCACTGCCGAGAAAAAAGCGATTTTTGCAACCTCTGATGCGATCAGCAACCTGAATTTTTCAATTTTTCTCATTCTTGCCGCAACCTTTATTTCAGGCCTGATCTCGGCACGTCTGGCACGCAGTATTTCAGGGCCAGTCGGACAGGTGGTTGCCCTGGCAGAAGCGGTCAGTCGCGGCGATCTTTCTGGTCGCCTCGGTATCGACTCGAATGACGAAGTTGGCCGTATGGCCGGCGCTCTCGACTTCATGTCTGATGAGCTTGAGCAGAAGGCCAGGCAGGCAGAAAAAATTGCCGACGGCGACCTGCGCGTCGAGTTCAAGGTTTCTTCAGCAGATGACATACTCGGCAACGCTATGCAGAAAATGGTTGGCGGTCTGAATGACCTTATCGAGAACATCCGCGACGGCATTACCCTGCTCAACTCAATGTCAAGCCAGATTTCCGAGGCCAGTCAATCGCTCTACGAAGGCGCCTCAGATTCAGCCGCGTCTCTTGAACAGGTCTCGGCGTCAATGACCGAGATCGATGCGCGCACCAAAAATACCGCTCAAAATGCGGCATCGGCACTCGACATCGCCACCAGAACCAGAGAGTCGGCAGTTACTGGCACCCAGAACATGAGTGAGTTGATTCAGGCAGTTAACACTATCAGCGAATCCGGCAAACAAATCACGCGCATATCAAAAATCATTGAAGATATCGCGTTTCAGACCAACCTGCTATCGCTGAATGCGGCAGTTGAAGCTGCAAGAGCCGGAAAACACGGCAAGGGCTTTGCAGTCGTCGCCGACGAGGTGCGCCGCCTGGCCGGCCGCAGTTCGTCAGCCGCCAAAGAAACGGCAGAACTGATTGCCAGTTCGATGACCAGCATCGAGATCGGCACCAAAATCGCTTCGATGACTTCAGATTCTCTCGACAAGATCAAAAGCGGCGCCGAAGAAACCGCAAATCTGCTCAGCGAAATAGCTGCCGCCAGTCAGGAACAGGCGCATGGCATTTCCCAGATAACTATCGGCATGAACCAGATCGATAAAGTAACCCAGAAGAACTCGGCGCATGCCGAACAGACAGCTTCAGCCGCTGAAGAACTGGCGCATCAGGTGCAACTTCTTGGTTCGGCGGTCAATCGTTTCAAATCGGTTGAAGCGGCGAAGAAAGTTTCTCTGCACCTGGCCACCGGCGGCCGGGATTCAGACCCCCTTAAATGGACCGAAGCCCTGCTGACCGGGATTCCGCAGATCGACAAACAGCACCGCAAACTGGTCGCCCTCGCCAATGATCTGCATTACGCTCTCAAGGAAGGCAAGGCCCAGGAGGTAATGCAGCAGATCCTCGATGAACTCGTCGATTACACCAAAAGCCACTTCAGCTTTGAAGAAGGCATGATGCGCAAATACCGTTACCCTGAATACGACACTCATATCAAAGCTCATCAGCAGCTGGTCAAGCAGATTACCGACATTTACGAAAATTTTCGCAGCAAACGTGGCTGCATCGGTCTTGAAACCTTTGTTTTTCTCAAAGACTGGCTGGTCAACCATATCATGCGCACCGACAAAAAATATGTGCCGCACATTCAGGAACGGTCGGGCAAAGGTTTCAGCGGCGATCTGAGCTGAAACTTTCGCCCTTGACTGTCAGACGACAGGGTAATATAAATCAGACAAACAATCTGTGAGGTCTGAAAATGAACGACACCTATTTTGCAAGAATCGCCGAAGAGCTTAAAATCAACCCGATTCAGGTCATGTCGACAGCCCAGCTGCTCGAAGAAGGCGGGACGGTGCCGTTCATTGCCCGTTACCGCAAAGAAAGAACCGGTTCTCTCGATGAGGTCGCCATCACCACTATTCGCGATCGGCTCGAACAATTTGCTGAATACGACAAGCGCCGCGAAGCCATCGTTAAATCTCTTGCCGAGCGCAACCTGCTCAGCGATGAACTGAACGGTAAAATTGCCGCTACCACAACCCTTGCAGAACTAGAAGACCTCTACCTGCCATTTAGACCCAAAAAGCGAACGAGAGCGACCATCGCCAGGGAAAAGGGGCTCGAACCTCTCGCTCTGGCACTGCTCGAACAGCAGCCAACTTTTGCGCCAGATCGCGAAGCCGCTGCCTATATCAACCCTGACAAAGGCGTCGCTTCGGTCGAGGAGGCGCTGCAGGGGGCCCGCGATATCATTGCCGAGATGATCAGCGAAAATGCTGATATCAGAGCATCATTGCGTGAGCTTTTTGCGCTCGAAGCCGTGCTGGTTTCGAAGGTTGTCAAAGACAAGGAAACGGAAGGCGCAAAGTTCCGCGATTACTTCGACTGGCAGGAACCGGCCGGCAAAGCTGCCGGGCATAGACTGCTGGCGATCATGCGCGGTGAAAACGAAGAATTTCTCAAAGTAAACATTCAACCAGACCACGACAAGGCCGCAAAAATGGTTTCACGCCATTTCCGCAAAGAATTCTGCCCTGCCTGGGAACAGGTGCGTGAAGCGGCAGAAGATGCCTATAAACGCCTGCTGGCCTCTTCGATTGAAAATGAATTCCGCAAACAGCTGCGCGAAAAGGCAGAAGAAGAAGCGATCAGGGTTTTTGCGGCCAACCTGCGTGAGCTGCTGATGGCACCTCCGCTCGGTCAGAAATCGGTCATTGCAATCGACCCGGGTTTCAGAACGGGCTGCAAGGTCGTCTGCCTCGATCCGCAGGGCAAGCTGCTCGAACACAGCGTCATCTTCATCTCACAGTCTGAGCAGGCCCGCGAAGCATCCGGGATTCTGATAAAGCAGCTTATCGGTCGGCACAGAATCGAGGCAATCGCCATCGGCAACGGCACTGCCAGCCGCGAAACCGAAGCCTTCATCAGGAGCCTCAAATTGCCGGCAAACATCACTCTGGTAATGGTTAACGAGAGCGGAGCTTCGATTTACAGCGCTTCTGAGGTCGCCCGCAGCGAGTTTCCCGATCATGACGTAACGGTGCGAGGTGCGGTCTCGATCGGCAGAAGGCTGATGGACCCCCTCGCCGAACTCGTAAAAATCGACCCCAAGTCGATCGGAGTCGGGCAGTATCAGCATGATGTCGATCAGGGCAGGCTGAAAAAAGGGCTCGACGATGTGGTCATGAGCTGCGTTAACGGGGTCGGCGTCGAAGTCAACACTGCCAGCCCGCAGATTCTGAGTTATGTTGCCGGCCTCGGCCCTCAGCTCGCCAAAAACATCATCACCTGGCGTGAAGAAAACGGCCCATTCAAAAACCGCCGGCAGCTGCTGAAAGTGCCAAGACTCGGCCCCAAAGCCTTCGAACAGGCGGCCGGCTTTTTAAGGGTTCGCAACAGCGACAACCCGCTCGACCGCAGCGCCGTTCACCCCGAGAGCTATAAAATTGTCGAAAAAATGGCTCAGGATATCGGCTGCAGCATTGAAGAGCTGTTGAAAGACCCTCAATTGCGCAAGCAGATCAAGCTGCAGAATTATGTTACAGAAGAAGTCGGGCTGCCCACCCTCAACGACATCATGAAAGAGCTTGCCCGCCCCGGTCTTGACCCGCGTGAAAAGTTCGAAGCCTTCTCATTTACTGAAGGAGTCAACGAAATTAAAGACCTGGCCGTCGGCATGAAGCTGCCGGGCATTGTGACCAACGTCACTGCCTTTGGCGCCTTCGTCGACATCGGCGTCCATCAGGACGGCCTCGTACACGTCAGCCAGATCTCGGACAAATTCGTCAAAGACCCGGCAGAAGTGGTAAAAGTGCAGCAGAAAGTCATGGTCAGGGTGCTTGAGGTCGATATTCCCCGCAAGCGCATCTCACTGAGCATGAAAAGCGAGAAGAAACCGGCAGAAAAGTGGTAACTGTCACAACCGGCCCCGGCAACAATCAGGAAAAATCGGGTCTTTCGGGCAGATTATCGACTCTGCCGGTTTCGTCACTGCCGACCGGCAGAGGTGCCGGGCGAAAGAACAGGGCGAAGCTGGCACTAACGTGCCCCCCGATCAGAATAACGCACGATGAAAGATATATCCAGAGCATGAATGCCACAACCGCCCCAAGCGAGCCGTAAATAAGGCTGTAACTGTCGGTGCCGAAAGAAAGATACCAGACGAATCCCCGACGGGTAAGCTGCAGCGCCAGAAACGAAAAAACAGTGCCGATAAAAGACTCGCTCCAGTGCACGACAACCGACGGAACATACTTGTAAAGCAGAAGCAGCAGACCAAACATGGTGCTCATGGGCAGATAATCGATCAGAAAATAATGCAGACGCGTCATATCGGCAAGTATAGGCCCGAGGTAGTCAGGAAAAAGTCTGGGCAGAACATCGACCAGGGTGTTCATTATCAGCGTCAGAATCAGAAAAATCACCATGATGCCGATCATCATAAGACCGATGAGGCGATCGATGAGAAAGTGGCGGCTTTCGGCGCTTGTCCAGGCCATGTTGATGTTCTGAGCAAAGCCTGCAAAAACAAGCGTTGCTGACCAGAGCAGCACAGCAGTCCCGGCGAGCCCGACCGCTCCACTGGCATTGATAAGGTGCTGAATATTGCCGACAACTATGGTTTCTGAACCAGGCAGATACTCGTCGACGAATTTCAAAATCTGCCCCTGGACTTCGGCGCTCTGCAGAAACGATGAATTGAAAGCAATGAGAAAAAGAATCAGGGGAAAGAACGAAAGAATCGCATAATAGGCAATGGCGGCGGCGGCCTCGGTTACCCGGGTATCACAAACCCGGTCGAAGACGTGCATGAAAAAATTCAGTATTGTCCGCATAAATACACTATCTGCATCTGTTTCAGCATTAATAACACAAATACCCGGCCTTGGCAATTAAACGAATTTTTGCGCATCAATTGCCAAAAGGGTTTATCATAACAGACAAATCTCGTGAAATGGGTAGAGGTAGTCATGAAACTGTTCTTCAGGCTGATAAAAAAACTAGCGACCGCGGCAGTCCTTCTCTGGTTATCGACAACGCCTGCAACCACAGCCGGCAGCGATAATCAGCCCCCCCTGCCCGGGCAGATCCGCATTCATTATCAGCGCGCCGATGGCAATTATAAAGACTTCGGGCTCTGGCTCTGGGATGAAGTACAAAAACCATCTTCTGACTGGCCGGCCGGCGCGACGCCATTCAGCGGCAAAGATGCATTCGGCGCTTTTGCCGACATCGATCTTCTCGAAAATGCGGCTCAAATCGGCTTTATTGTGATCAATCGGGTAACCGGCGAAAAAGAGGCGGGTGATAAAACCATGAAAACTGACAACAGCAGCGAAATCTGGATAAAAGAAGGCGATAACAATATTTACAATTCGCCTGAACTCAAATTAAAACCGGTGATAAAATTTGCTACGGTACAGGATGCCGGCAAAATCACCATGCAGTTCAACACTGCTGCCAGCCTCGATCTGCAACGGCTGGAAGCAGCATTAAGGCTCAAAGATCGTCATGGCAGAGCCGTAAGTATAAATTCGGTGGCAGCGGCAGCCTCAGAATCTGTGCTCATCGATGCCGACTTTTCAGCCGAAAGTGCGCCACTGGGCATAGAGTTCGAGGGGCAGCAGCTGGCCACCAAAGTCTCATGGCGTCTGATCGACCGCCTTTATGCCTGCGAAGAAAAAGAGCTCGGCTGCCGGCTGATCGATGACACGGCAGTCATAAAGCTCTGGGCGCCTCTGGCAGACTCTGTCAAAATTTTCTTTTACGATGCGAAAGACCAGACGAAAGAGATACTGGCAAAAAATCTGGAACGTGGCCAGAAAGGCGTTTGGCAGACAACTCTCAAGGCAGCGGAGCTTCCGGCAGGCTCGGTTCTCGAAGGCACATTTTATCAGTTCGAAGTTACCAACCCTGGCTACTCCCCCAAGCGGGTCCTCGATCCATATGCACGCTCGATGGCGGCGGTTACCATTGACGCGGCTGGTCAGTCGGCAGGCAGCAGCGGTGATTTTGTTGGCAAGGCGGCGATCGTTTCCCCCGGCAAGTATGGACCAAAACTTGACCATCCGAAGATTGCCGGTTATCAGAAGCGCGAGGATGCCGTAATTTACGAGGTACACATTCGCGACTTTACCGCTGACCCGACAATCGAAAAAGACCTGAAGCATCGCTGGGGCAGCTTCAAGGCTTTTATCGACAAACTGCCGTATATCAGATCGCTTGGAGTTACGCATATTCAGCTGCTGCCGGTTATGGCCTGGTATTTTGGCGATGAAACGCGCATGGCCGAGCGCGAGCTTGAATACAAAGCCCGGCATAATAACTACAACTGGGGTTATGACCCGCAGAATTATTTTTCGCCAGATGGCGCATATTCAGAGAAACCGGAAGACCCGGCAGCCCGCATCGCTGAGTTTAAAGACCTGATCGCCGCCATTCATGCCGCCGGCATGGGGGTGGTTCTCGACGTGGTTTACACACACATGGCCAAGGCGAGCTTTCTTAACGATATCGTGCCCGACTATTACTTTTTCAGTGACGCCAACGGCAGCTTTCTCGGCGATTTTGGCAACAATCTCGCCACCAATCGCAGAATGGCTGAACGCCTGCTTATCGATTCAGTTACCTACTGGTTTGAAGAATTTAAAATCGACGGCATGCGCTTTGACATGATGGGAGACGCAACCCATGATGCGATTCAGGCAGCCTTCAATGCTGCTGCAGCCATCAATCCACAGGTATTGTTTCTGGGCGAAGGCTGGCGCACCTTCAAAGGACATCTGGAAGACCCGGCTCTGGCCGGAAAGGGCGCCGACCAGGACTGGATGGACAAAACCGACAGTGTCGGTGTTTTCAGTGACGAATTCAGAAACGAGCTCAAGTCTGGCTTTGGCTGCGAAGGCGAGCCAATGTTTCTGACCGGTGGGCCGCGCAGCATCAGAAAAATTTTTGCCAATCTCAAGGCTCAGCCTGGCAATACGCCGGCCGATGCACCGGGCGACATGGTTCAATATATCGAAGCCCATGATAATCTGCCGCTCTACGATGTCATCGCGCAGTCGATAAAAAAAGACCCAGAAATACCTGCCAATGACGAAGAAATTCATCGGCGCATCAGAATCGGCAATGCCATGCTTCTGACTGCCCAGGGAACCGCTTTTCTGCACGCCGGGCAGGAATTCGGGCGCAGCAAACAATGGCTGGCCGACAGCACCCCCGAACAGAAGTTCCATTATCTGTCAGATGCTGACAAAAAGCCTTTCAAACACCCATACTTCATTCATGATTCATATGATTCTTCAGATGCAATAAACATGTTCAACTGGAGCAAGGCGACCGATGCGAAGAAATACCCGCTCAATGCTCAAACCATTGCCTATACCCGCGGCCTGATTGCCCTGCGACGCTCTTCTGACGCCTTCAGGCTCGGCAGTAAAAAACTGGTTGATGAGAATGTCAGCCTGATTACGGCTCCCGAGCTCAGAGATGAAGATCTGGTCATCGCCTGGAGCTGCAAAGCGACAGGCGGTGAAAGTTACTGGATATTCATAAATGCCGACAATAAGGGAAGGCAGCTCACAACTGGCCTGAACCTTGCTGAGAGTGAGGTTATCGTTGACCGGGAGCAGGCAGGTAGCGAACCGATCACAAAACCGGTCGGCTGCCGGATTGAAGGCACAAAAATCAGCCTGGAGCCATTAACGGTGATAATCTTTCGCAAGAAGACTTGAGGCGGTATCCGGAGCGCGGCATCCGCTCAGATGCCGTGTGCTTCCGAACCGCTGAGAATGTATTTATCGAGTTCCTTCTTGAGAACTTCGAAGATATGAGGAACGGCAAAAACGTCACCCTCTTCTTCTTTTGATGCGGTAATGTCAGCCATTTTCGAATCGCCTGACTTTTTGCCGATAGTCGCACTCATTTTTTTGCTGCGCCTTTCTTCGGCAAAGGCTGGCAAAAACTGTTCATAAGGTGTAAAAGACGGCAGCTTCTCAATATGCTGGTTCAGGTAACCATTCGCAATAATGACCGCCGGCAGAACCAGATCACCAGCCGGAATCGATTTATTATGGTGCTTTGCCATTATCGGCCCGAGGAATTCAGGCATGCCCATTTTGGGCACAAGGATCTGGCCGAGTTCCTGATGATCGATACCAAAAACTTCGATTTCAGCTTCACAGATCGTTTTCTTGTCATTGCGCACCATTCTATTGACGCGGGCATACTCGTCGCTGTCGTAATAGCAGAGCATCAGGGCGCCAAGATCATGTAGCAGACCTGCAGACAGCATTTTGCCGACAAGAACCTGGTCGCCACCAAGCAACTTACCGATATATGCGGTCAGATGCGAACACCGGCGCATGTGTGCCAGTTTATCACGCTGATTGGCAAAGAATTTTGCAAAACCCTCAAAGGTTTCCTGAAGGATGATCTGCCTGATGCCTTCAATTCCGAGAAATGCCACTACCGACTTGAGACTGTCAAAGGGCATGCGGCGCATAAAAAAGGCGCTGTTCGAAATTTTCAGCATGCGCATCGTCAGTTTTGGGTCGTTGCGGGTGACTTCTTCGATCTCTTCAAATTTTACATCGGGGTTACGCAGCATCTGCATAAGCTTGTGGGCAGAAGACTGCAAAGGCGACATTTTCTTGAGCTGTTCAAGAATTCTCTGCACATGGCGCTCGCCCTCGACGCGATTTTCAGCTTCATGCACTTCTTTAAAGCGCTTTACTTCGTGCATTTCAATGGCAACCTGGTTATCCTCGCGGGCAACTACGAGCAATCTGCCGGTTGCGGCCAGATCGGCCATCGTCTGAGAGAACGATGGATGCAGCGATGCCGATTCAGAAAGCGAAAGGATAACGTAATCAAATTTTTTGATAAGAATACGCAAGGCTTCGGCAACTTTGTGGTCAGAGCGAATCTCTTCGACAACAATCATCTCGATGACGTTGCCACCGTGATCCCTGAGTTGAAAGGGGTGCTGCATCCTGTTTTACCTGCTTCAATTTCCTCGATCGGTGAATGTTAACATTCTGTCTCAATAGGGTTGAATTTTGCAACAAAAAAAACAAGTATAATTGCTCATTGTGTAATAACGGACAGAACCAATCCGTTAGCGCGGCTGCTATAAGCCCCGGCGCGGGAATAACTGAAAAACAGGCAATGTTAATCTTACAAAGGACTAACCCTGCTCTGCTGTAAGGCTCAGACTGGTCTGCAGAAGGCGGGCTGCATCGAGAATAATCGCGATGGAACCATCACCAAGAATAGATGCACCCGAGAATTCAGGTACGTCGTGATAAATTTTGCCAAGCGATTTGATGACAGTTTTGTGCTCACCAATTACCGTATCAACGACAAAGCCGATGCGCTGCCCCTTCACGTGTGAAATGACGATCTGCTCGATGGCAGGTGCTTCACCATCTATTTTAAAAAGCTCACGCAAACGGATATAGGGAACCAGGCTGCCACGCACATTGGCGAGATTGCCGCCGGTCGTGCTTTTCTGTGTCGCTTCGCGGCGAAGTTCAAAGCATTCTTCAACCACGCTGAGCGGCAGAACAAACGAGCGATTATCGATAGAAACCAGCAGGCCATCGATAATTGCAAGAGTCAGAGGCAGAATTACATCGATCTGGGTGCCATTACCTGGGGTCGAAAAAACTTCGACCGAGCCACGCAATTCTTCAATCGTCTTTTTTACAACATCCATGCCGACACCGCGTCCCGAAACATTTGTGACTTCGGCAGCGGTAGAAAAACCGGGCATGAAAATCAATGAGAAAACTTCGCGATCGCTCAATAGAGTTCCAGGAGAGACTATTTCGCGTTCAACAGCTCTCTTCAGAATTTTTTCTCTGTCGAGACCGGCTCCGTCATCGCGAACGTGAATCACCACGTTTCCCGACGAGTGTTCAGCCGAAAGATGAATAGTCCCCTTGCGGGGCTTTCCGGCTGCCTCACGCACTTCCGGCCGTTCAATACCATGATCGGCACAATTACGAATCATGTGCATCAGGGGTTCGTCAAGCTTGTCGATAACCGTTTTGTCGATCTCGGTATCAGTACCGCTCATGGTCAGCTCAATTTCTTTATGCAGGTCAGTCGACAGGTCGTGAACCAGACGGCGGAATTTGGTAAAAGTCGATTCAATCGGCAACATGCGCACACTCAGGGCGTTATCGCGCAGGCTGTTGGTTAAAAGACTGACTTCTTCTGATATTCCTTCAAGATCGAATTCCTGAAGAACCTGCTCAAGCTCACCGGGCTGGGCTTTTCTGATAACTCCGGAAACCTGTGAAAGGCGTTCCTGAACTGTCACCAGCTCGCCGATCAGATTAAAAAGACGATCGAGTTTATCAGAAGCAACTCTGATCGTTGATATCTTTTCTACCTTAACTTTACGTGCCAGTGCCTCTTTCTGGCGATTCTGCTCGGCCAGAGCCGAAGCAACTTTGTCAGGCGAAACCAGGCCTTCTTCAACCAGTTCCTGACCGATGGGTTTATGCTTTTTCAGACCTTTATCGAGCGCTTCGGGGGTAAGATCGCCACGCTTGACAAGAATCTCACCGATTGGCTCGACACTTTCGCCTTCAGGAACAGAATTTTCTGCACTTTCATCATCAGACAGAATTTCAACCCGCGTGTTTTCGCCGCCGACAAGAAGCAGCAGCTCTCTAATCTCTTCTACAGACAGGCCTGTGCGCAAAAGAGTATCAATACTGATTTTTTTCATGCTGTCGTTCTCGTTTTTTCATTTTCCCGGCCAGTCACCGGGGAGTCTCTGATTCAGATTTTCTTTGTTTTATTGGCATTACCACACCAATACGATTAAAAACCTTTTCAAACCTCACCTGACCGTTCATAGAACCCGGACCTCTCTCTTCGGCAGATATTTTGATTCTATACGATGCGGGCAATGTGGGCAAAGCTGCATTCTTGATGCGCATTTTATCTGTAATTTCTTTCAAGCGGCTGTTCAGGCTGATAGGTCGCTGCATCGACTGCAGAATTTTTTCCGGGTCGAAATCTGCTTCACCAACTTCGCCGGAATCATCATACATTTCTTCGACTTCACGCATCATTTCTACAGCAAGCTCAAGAAGCTCCTCGGGCAAATTACTTTCAGCAACCCTGGCGTTGCGAAAAACCGTTTCGAGCTTTGAGATGAATTCAGCGGCACTTTCCTTATTCTGAATAACCAGAAGGTAGTAAAGCTGAGTCATTTTCTGCCCGGCAGCAGCAACTGTTTTTTCAGGATCGCTTCCGCCAGAACGCCCGGTCAAATCTTTGATTGTCGCCTTGATAAGCTTGAGAGTTTTTTCGTAGCCATAGCCATCAGAAGAAGACTTGACCGTTGCCTGTGTGCGGGCATCGGCGAATTTTTGCAGAATACTTTCTACATGCTCTTGATCAACAGGCTCACCACCATAATGGGATTCTATGAGCGATGAAAGACAATCATGCGCGCACAGCGCCAGATGAATGATCTCAGGGGTAACCTTTGCCTGCCCCTGGCGCAGGTAATCACATTCACTCTCAAGAGTATGAGCGAAATGTGCGACATCATTCAGATCGACCATTGCGGCAGACCCTTTGATGGTATGCATCACTCTGAACATTCTGTCTATTTCGGTAATATCTTCAGGATTCTTGTTCAGGTGCAGCAGAGCCTGCTCGAGTTCGAGAAGAAATTCTCCGGCAGATTCACGAAAAACGCTTTTCAGATCGTTGGCCATACTTCCCCCGCTGTTCAGTCATCGAATAATGTAATTTCGCCGCCCTCTTCGTGATCGACACCCTGAGAAACTTCCTGTCTGAACAAACCTTCTTCCTGAATTGTAACATCTCTGAGTTTCCTCTGGGTCTTTTTAACAAAAACATCGTATGTATCAGTATGAAAATTGATTACTCTGGTCCATGGTCCGCCAAAATCGTAGGCAAGCAATGGTATCTTTTCCATCTGCAGAAAATTGATAAGAAACTCGACGTTGCGCTGACCGGGAGTTATGTTATCAGGGTTGCCCATGGCCAGAACATTGCCGCCGCCAAAGGCTTTGGCATGTAATCTTGAACGCCGCGCCCCGAGCTGAATCATTTCATTTATCAGAACTTCCATGGCATGAATGCCATAGCGGGTGCTGGCATCGAAGTGTTCCATATCGGCCTTATGTACAAGCAGGATATGATTCATTCCCGCAACTCTGGCTTCAGGGTCGAACAGACAGGCAGAAACACAGGAACCCAGCAGAGTATTAAGAATCGCCGGCTCACGGCAGGCATGCAACTGCCCGATATTGACATGAATTTTTGGCATGGTCAGTTTTGACATATATGCAAAACCTCTCTGGCGATACGGTCAAGTGGTAAAACCTGATCGGCAGCACCAAGTTTGATAGCTTCGCAGGGCATACCAAAAACGACCGAAGTCTTTTCATCCTGAGCGATGGTGACAGCACCGGCTTCTTTCATTTCAAGCAGGCCCTTCGCCCCGTCATCTCCCATTCCGGTCATGATCACGCCAACGGCATTTTTGCCGAGATAGCGGGCTGAAGAGCGAAAAAGAACATCAACAGAAGGTCGATGGCGCGAAACGAGCGGGCCATCTCTCACTTCGACAAAAAAACGTGCTCCGCTTGATTTGACAAGCAGATGCCGGTTGCCCGGAGCAATAAGAGCCTGGCCACGCAGCAGACTGTCGCCGTTTTCGGCTTCTTTGACAGAAACCCGGCATAATTCGTTCAAGCGCCGGGCAAATGAGGCGGTAAACTTTTCCGGCATGTGTTGAACAATGACCACGGCCGGGCAATCGATCGGCAGGTCTGACAGAAAAACGCGCAATGCCTCGGTTCCACCAGTCGAAGCGCCGACGACCACGACTTTTTCTGTGGTTTTTACAGTTGCCAGATTGGCACGTTTTAGAATGACATCGGCAGAATTTTTTTTCAACCGCTCAGGATCGATGGGTTTATGCAGTTTTGCGCCGGCGGCCGCTTTAACCACGTCACAGATCCGCACTCGCGATTCTTCAAGAAACTGCCTGGTACCCAGCTGAGGCTTTGAAACAATATCCACCGCGCCAAGCTCAAGAGCCCGCATCGAGGTTTCACAACCATCTGAAACCAGGCTGCTGCAGATAACCACCGGGACCGGATGCTGCGACATCAGTTTTTGAAGAAAAGTCAGACCATCCATGCGCGGCATTTCGATGTCGAGAACAATCACATCCGGAACTTCTTCGGCGATTTTCTCGGCAGCGATAAACGGGTTGGCTGCAACCCCCATCACTGAAATTTCCGGGTCTTCAGAGAGAAGATCTTTCAGCACCTGTCGAACTACAGCTGAATCGTCGACAATAAGAACCCTGACAGGCTGACCTGGATTAATCATCATTGCGCCTCGTTTCTAGATCTTGCGGTAAACCATCGGGGCAACGCTCCGAAACGGCACCTGCATCCCGGCAAGAGCTTCTGAGTGGCCAAGAAACAGATAGCCGCCCGGGCAAAGCTTGTGCGAAAACTTGTTCAGAAGGATTTCCTGAGTGGCTCTGTCGAAATAAATAATAACATTTCTGCAAAAAATAATATGAAAGACCTCTTCAACCTGCTCATCAATATTCATCAGATTGATGCGGTCAAAAGTTATCAGGTTGCGAATCTGCGGCACAAAGCGAACCTGCTGCTTCGAACTGTCCTTGCTGCGCATCAGGTATTTCCGCCGCATATCGAGCGGAACCGGTGCAATCTTTGCCTCATTGTAAATAGCCATGACCGCCGCCTGAAGGACTCTCTGCGAGATATCGCTGGCATAGATCGAAAACCTGAAACCAGGCTGATGCTCAGCATAATCGCTGAGCACCATGGCCATGGTATAAGGTTCTTCACCGCTCGAGCAGCCGGCACTCCAGATTTTCAACGGAACACCGTAGTCACCGACCGAATGCGAACCCCGCAACTCAGGAATTGCCTGATCAACAAGATAGGTGAAATGCTCAGCCTCTCTGAAAAAATCGGTTTTATTGGTCGATACCAGGTCGATCATTTCACGGGCTTCGCGGTCATGCCCTTCCGGGCTGAAAAGATATTCGCAGTATTCGCGATAATCTGCCATATGCAGCTGACTCAGCCGGCGGCGCAGACGTCCTTCAAGCATCAGCTTCTTGTTGAGCGGCAGCTTGATGCCCCAGGTTTCCTGCACGAACCGGCTAAGCTGACGAAAATCAGCCTCGGTCATTTTAGCCAGGCTATCAGCTACAGATAGCTTTTTCGCGAAATTTTCCATTCATCAGTCCTGATATTTGTCGGGCTCCACCAGGTCTTTGCCAACCGAAGCGGCTTCTTTGACCATCATCATTTCACTTGAAGAAAAGACCTTGTCTATATCGAGAATCATCAGAAAATTCTCGCCAATCTTCCCCATGCCTTTGAGAAATTCGACTTTCAGGCGTGAACCGATCTTTGGTGGCGGTTCTATGCTTGACGGGTCGAGCTCAACCACCTCCTGAACCGAATCAGCCAGAGCTCCGATAGTCGTCAATTCGTTCTCGACGAGCGCCTCGACCACGACAATGCAGGTATTCACCGACTTTTCGGTCATGCTCATACCGAATTTAAGACGCATATCGACAACCGGAACAACGCTGCCGCGCAGATTGATGACGCCGCGCATGAAGTCTGGCGTGCGCGGAACTTTGGTAATCGGCGGATAGTCGAGAATTTCTCTGACCTTGGCAACATCAACCGCATAAACTTCGCTTCCGAGTTTGAAAGCAAGGTATTGAACCGTTGTACCCACACCTTTGTTTTCGCTGGACATTTTTTCCTCCTGAGCAGTGAGCTGGTGAGCGCCTGCTGCGCTCACCAGCAGCCAACAATCAGTATTTTTCGAAGTCAGAGTCGTGCTTGTCGATATCGTCGCCCAGATTCAGGTTAACACCCTTTTTCGAAGAGCTGCTGACGCCTTTGGCAATCTGCTGTTTCGAAAGATTTTCAGCCTTTGCCGGCTTTGAATGGTCAGCAACTGGAGTCTGTCGGTGAACCGGCTTGCGGTCAACCTTCACCCCATGCATATTTGCAGCCCCTTGAATTTTGAAGAAGGCGATTACCGAGCGCATCTGTTCAGACTGCGAAGACATTTCTTCGGCAGTTGAAGCAAGCTCTTCAGAAGCTCCGGCGTTCTGCTGAATAATCGAGTCGAGCTGCTGAATTGCTTTGTTGATCTGATCGGCACCGGTGTTCTGCTCACGAGAAGCAATGCTGATTTCCTGAATCAGATCAGCGGTTTTCTGAATGTCGGGAACGATCTGAGCGAGCATTTCACCTGCCTTACCGGCGATCTGCACACTCGATGCAGAAAGGTTGCGGATTTCGCCGGCAGCCAGCTGGCTGCGTTCTGCCAGTTTGCGAACCTCGGAGGCGACAACCGCGAAGCCCTTGCCATGTTCGCCGGCGCGGGCAGCCTCAATTGCGGCATTCAGAGCCAGAAGGTTCGTCTGTCTCGCGATCTCTTCGATAATTGCAATTTTCGAAGCAATTTCGTTCATCGCGGCGACGGTTTCAGCAACTGCCTTACCGCCGGCTCTGGCATCTTCTGCCGCCTTCTTGGCGATTTTTTCGGTCTGAGCCGCATTGTCAGCATTCTGCTGAATATTCGAGCTCATTTCTTCCATTGAGGATGAAACTTCTTCAGCGGCACTCGCCTGATCGTTGGCACCACTCGAAAGCTGTTCGGCGCTGGCCGACAATTCATTACTGCCGTTGGCGACATTGTCAGAAGCGGTCTTGATTTCGAGAGCGACGTTAGTCAGGTTCTTCACACAGGCGTTGAGGTTATTCTTGATGTCGTTGAAATCACCATTGTAATTGTCGGTGATTTCGGGCGGAATTTCGCCGCGTGAGATTTTGTCGACGTAGTCGGCAGCCACTTTGAGCGGGTTGATAACCGCATCGAGAGTTTTGTTAACACCGTCGACGATAGAACGATATTCACCCTGATGTTTGCTGGCGTCAGCACGTGTTGCCAGACGACCTTCTACTGCTGCTGAAGCAAGGGTCTGTGCATCATCGCACAATTTCCGTATTGCATTTGAACAACTGGAAACCGCAGAGGCAATTTTTTCATAATTTTCACGAACACCGCTGGTATCCTGATCCCCAGCCTCTACGGTCAGCGAGAAATTGAGATTGCCATGGGACAAAGCACTTAATCCGTCGATCAGCTTTCTGGTTTCGTGCTCCTGGAAAGCAGCAACCTTTCTGGAAACTCTTTCAGCAGCTTTAATTGCCGTAAGATCCGTTACGACTTCAAGGGCACCAATAACCTTCCCTTGATTGTCTCTGATTGGAACTCCGGAATAGGAAATTTCCAGGTTATTCCCGGCAGGTCTGGCCTTGGTTTCGCTGGTTGCATCACGGTTATGTCTCATTGCCTGCTGACAGGCACAGCGCTCACTTTTACAGTCATCAGTTTTGAAGAGATCATAGCAATGCTGACCAACCACAGTTTTCTGGGTCATACCAACTACACTGGCAGCAGAGCGGTTCATATATTTAACCTGGAACTTATCGTCGATTATCATTGCAGGAGCAGGCATGGAATCAATAAATCCGACCAATGAATCAACGGTCTGATTGAATCCCTCAAGAATTTTACGGTAATCGCCCTGCTGGCCAGCAGCATCAGCTCGTTGATCAAGTTTGCCTTGAGAAGCCGCCTGAGCAATGTTGATTGAAGCCGAGACAAGAGCGTTAAGGTTGTCGATACAGTTGTTGAGGTTGATTTTGATTTCGTTGAAATCACCGTTGTAGTTATCGGTGATCTTCTTCGGAATATCGCCTTTCGAGATGCGATCGACGTATTCTGCAGACACGTTCAACGGCCCGATTACCGCATCGAGAGTCTTGTTAACGCCGTCAACAATGGCGCGGAAATCGCCCTGATGTTTGCCGGCATCGGCGCGGGTTGCGAGTTTACCTTCGACAGCGGCTTTGGCCAGCATGTTGGCGTCGACAACCAGAGCGTTGATATTGTCGATGCAGTTGTTCAGATTGATTTTTATTTCATTGAAATCGCCGTGATAAGTATCGGTGATCTTCTTCGGCAGATCGCCTTTGGAAATACGGTCGATATACTCTGCTGAAACGTTCAACGGCCCGATTACCGCATCGAGGAGTCTGTTTACACCTTCAACCAGAGGCCTGAACTCAAAGTTGATCTGTTCGGCATGACCACGGGTCGAAAGCTTGCCGTTGACCGCCGCTTCGATAAGCATCTGCATTTCGGCTTTGAGCGCTTCAAGAATGCCGGAAATATTGCGGCCAAGATACAGGCCGGCAAAAAGGGCAAGAATAAAACCGGCAAACATACCAAAAGCAGCGATTTTTCTGGCTTGAGCCGCAGCAGCTTCTGATTCGGTTACGCTCTCTCTGGCAAGGTGCTCATTGATTTCGAGTATCTTTTTCAGATGCCCAAGGGCAACCCGCTGAATCTCAACTGCTTCAAGCATAGCGATCTGGTTGATGCGGTCATAAATTGCCTTTGCCTCAGCACCAATTTTCAGCAGCTGGTCAAAATACTGAAAAGTCTGAACCGCTGACGGTTTCATTTCAGTAAGATAGTATCTTTTGGCGCCCTCTATATCTGCAGCCCTCACCAGTTCACGAATTCGTTTGACCGAAGCATGAAATTTCTGGTGAGGAGCGCGGATTTCAGCAATAATCACGTTGACTTCCGGATTGGCATTCTTGAAACCTGCCAGCCATTTGCCGAAGTTACAGGCAGTGTGATCATCGCCGCCGGAAAAAACGTTGCCGCCATCGATCAGGTCATTAATCTGAACTTCGAGATTGAAGTGGTCGCCCTTGAAGCGGTTGATATCGCGTTCGAGAAGAACCGGGTTGCGAATACCCGTTACCTCAAGCTTTTTAATCTCTTCGAGAAACGTAGTATTGACCTTACGCCATTCGTCGAGTGCAGCTACAAATTTTTTATGTTCTTCAGCCTCTTCCTTCGTATGAGGCAGAACTTCATAGGCTGCCAGAGCCGCCATGTATCTCTCACGGGCCGCAGCAATATTGGTAAACTGGCGTTTGTAATCTTCATCGTTAAGATCCGGGTTCAGCAAAGTTCGCTGCGCAACGCGAACTGCTTCGATATCCTTTTCGACGATCAGTAACTGTTCCACAGCAGGCATTCTGACTTCACCAACATCGACAAGGTGCTCATTCAAATCACCAATGCCGCTGTAGCCCTGATAACCGACTATGAGAGTGATCAAGGCAACTGCAATGAAGCCCCCCATGAGTTTTTTCGCCAACGTCACGTTTTCTAACATAGAATCTCTCCGTTCTCAGTAGAATTACAACCTTTACTGATCAAAAACCTGAGCAAGGCCCAATGCCCTGCTGACATGACCGATACTTTCTTTGATTATGTCGCCCAAACCCTCCTCGATTGGCAGATCATGACCGCCATAGGCGGTTTTTACTCTGCAGTCTGCCATTCGCTGCAGAAATTCTAGATAAAACCGCTTGTACGAGCCATCGGAATTCCGCACTCTGAGGGTATTATCGCCCGTAAAAATTACCCGATCCTGATGACAGTAAAAGCACACTGAATCATTGGAATGAGCCGGCAGATGAATTACTTCGAACTGTCGGTCACCAAAGCGCAACTGGTCACCATTCTTAAAAAGAACATCCACGTTTTCCCCTGGTGAAAAAGCCATCACTTTTGCGTTGTAGCGTCTCTTTAAATGTGCAGCACCTCCTGCGTGGTCAAAATGATTGTGGGTCAAGACAACGAGGTCGACCGGATTTTTACCGACACCCGTATAAATCTTTTCGATCTGATCTATGACGGAACCATCAATACCAGGATCGATAACCGTGTTTACATCGTCGAGCGTGCTCCAGGTGCCAAGAATAAGATAAGATCGGCAGCTGTATTTTTCGGGATTCTGTGCGAGCTGAAAAATCTTCATCTGCCCCCCTCGATTTTGCGATAGACCTGTGAGTCATTGGAAATCTGCTGAAACAGGCCGCTGACTTCCTGGGGCAATTTCTGAGTGTTTTCATTCGCAAGAATACCGTTACGAGAGAGAGTTCGGTGAAACATGCGAAAAACATCGATGCGCTCTTCCGGCTGAAAATGCAGCAGAACATTTTTGCAGACAATCAGGCTGACTTCTTCGCAAACTGGTGTCAGGGTCAGCAGATCGTGATGCACAAAGTTCACCCGACTGCGCAAAATACTGTTGACCGCGAATACTCCAGTTTTTCCGGTTTCGGCAAAATATTTATCTCTCAACTGGTCAGGAATCCGCTCGATATCGCCCCACTCATACTCGCCGCGGGTAACGATGTCACCAAAATCCTTCTCGATATCAGAGGCGTAGATTATCAAATTTTGAAATGCAAAATAATGCATTCTCTCGGCCAGCAGGATGGCGAGAGTGTAAACTTCCTGGCCCATTGCACAGCCGGCAACCCAGACGCGAATGCGACTCTGGCCCTGGGCCTGTTCAATCATAGCCTGAGTTGCGGTTTCAAGTGCAGGAACATCACGAAAGAAGAAGCTGAATGCCATGACTTAGTTGTCCCCTTCGGAGCCGAGATAGTTTCTTTCTTCTTCGATAAGAACCGGGAGATCGACAATCAGCGCGATATTGCCATCGCCGAGAATCGTTGCGCCGGTAATGCCAGGAGTGTGACTGCAGAATTTTCCCCAGCTTTTTATGACCGTCTGGTATTCACCAACGACCTGGTCAACCGCAAACCCTACCCGGCGACCATTCTGATTGATAATTACCACCTGCTGAACTGAGGGGGGCTCACCATCGACAGCAAACTTTTCGCGCAGCAGAATATAAGGCACGATCTGGCCTCTAACCATGACAACATTCTTGTTATAATGCCGTGACTGGTCGGCCCGGGTCAGCTCTATACATTCTTCGACCAGCGACAAAGGAAAAACGAACAGCCGTTCGGCAAGACGAATCATCAACCCCTCAATAATAGCCAGGTTCAATGGCAGCTTGATAACAAACAACGAATTTCGGCCGGGGCTAAGTCTGGCCTCAAGGCTGCCACGCAATTCTTCAATGATCCGCTGCGATTTTTCAAGAACGTTGCCATGCTCTTCTGACAACTGAATAAGACAACCGTCATCTTCTACCGAAACGCAGACATTTCCTGACGAATGCCAGGCAGCAACCGAGATCAGCCCGCGGGCATCCTTTTTGTTCTGTATACGAACGGCTGTTTCCTCATGACTGCTGTGAATGCAGAACCTGATCAGAAATGTCAGGGGCTCGAACAGACGGCTCAAAACGCCTTTATCCAGCTCGGTATCGCCACCGGCAAATTTGAATCTGATCTGGCGGTTGAGGGCCGCAGCCTCACTCTCGCCGAAGCGTTCGAGGCGTGCGAAAATAGACTCGATCGGCAGCATGCTCAATTTGAGGGCGTTATCGCGCAATTCTCCGGTTAAGGCATCGAGTTCCTGCGAAATGGCAATCAGTTCACTGTCGCCGCGATTTTCGGCGGCCTGACTCAGGCGGGACTGAATCGTTACAAGTTCGCCCAGCAGGCCAATAAGCTTTTCAAGCTTGGCGGCATCGACTTTTATGCCTGACAGAGCTGTTGAATCCGATGTCGAATCGGCAAGCGAAGGCAATTTAATCGTTTCAGCCCTTTGCAGTTCTAAGGCAGCGGCGGATTCTCCGGTCACTGTCTCTGCAATATTTTCAGAAGCCGGGAGTCCGCTCACGATCTCAATTTTCAGGTCGGCGATATCTTCGACAAACATAAAAACATCTTTTACCGCATTGAGATCATTTGCACTTACAAGCTCAAACAACCAGCTCAGATAACATTTTTCGGGTGACAGAGATACCAGATCAGGTATCTGCTCAGAGTTGACGGTTACTTTGAGGGCGCCCAGAGATTTAAGCTCGGCGATAATATTCAACGGGTTATTGCCGCTGGCAAAGAATTCCTGGTGCGGGGCGAAGCTGATTCTGTAGTGAACTGCTGCTCCAGATCGGTTTTCTGTGACTGGCACAGCCAGGGAGGCTTCTGAAAGATTTACCTGCTGATCTTCTGTAATCTTTTTAACGGGAAGAAGACTGGAAAAAGCTGTGGTCAATTCAGCCATACGCTGGCGCGCCGATGGTGAAATTTCAATTGCCGGGTCGATGAGAAGTTTCATCAGATCACGGGCTTCAAGGGTCAAATTCAACAATGGCCGGTCAAGATAAAGTTCTTCTTTTCTGACCAGATCAAAAACATTTTCAATGTGATGTACGAACCCGGCAAGATCATTGAAACCGAACATTGCCCCGGAGCCCTTAAGTGTATGCAGAGCCCTGAAAACATCGTTGATCAGATCAGGGTTAGCCGGGTTCTTTTCAAGATCGAGAAGGTAACCCTCAAGAGCTGCCAGCAGTTCAACCGCTTCTTCGCGAAAAAAGCCGGTCGGGTTTTCCATATTCTGTTTCCCCATTTAGAAATGCTTCAACATAAGAAATGACCCTGTCAAGCCGCTAATTTGGCAATACTTTCCCAACGACCGCAAGAAGCTTTTCGGGCTTGAAAGGCTTGACCAGCCAGCCGGTTGCGCCGGCAGCTTTTCCAGCCTGTTTTTTTTCGTCCTGCCCTTCAGTGGTTAAAACCAGAATCGGAGTGAACCTGAAATTCGTCATTCCTCTGAGGTTTTTTACCAGTTCGATACCGTTCAGATTTGGCATGTTCAGATCGGTAATAACGAGGTGCGGGCTGAATGCCTGTGCCTTATCGAGGGCTTCTCGGCCATCCTGGACTGATAAAACCTCGTAACCGGCCTGCGTGAGAACAAAGGCCAGCATTTCTCTGATACTCCCTGAGTCGTCAGCGATGAGAATTCGTTTGGTCATGAATCTGCTCCAATGTTTGAAATACAGGCCATACCAAACCAGAAGCCGTCGGCAGGAGCAGGAAAACCTGAGTTGATGGCTGTTCTGGGCACAACGTGTTCATCGGGTAATGAAATAATTGAAGTATCTATGTTGCCGAGAGAGCAGGTTTTCGACATGGCGAGCAGTATCTGAAAAAAAGACACGTCAACGCTTTTAACTGCATTCAGATCAATAATCAGAGATTTTGCATCAGAAACAACCTGGCGCAGAAATTCGGTCAAAGCTGCTGCATCATCGATTGTGGCAGCACCTTCAAGAGAAACTTTTCTTGATTTTCGCCCCTTTTTACCTTTTTGATTAGTAACCGAACCTGACAGGCCGTAACCAGAAAATTTCATTTTACGCTGCTCCAACCCAAATCCATTATTTTTTGAATTCTATCTATACTAACAGTGTAACTTTTTTTCTTACATTTCGGCAAGTGCTCTGTACACAAACGTTTTTTTAACTTTTCAACGCTGGCATCAACATTTCCAAGAGTGTACAGATTATGTTTCTGACAAAAATTTTGTCCTTGACAACTGTTATTGTCCACAATAGATTGTTTCTCCTATGTGGGGTTCTGCCCGCACGTTATCTGTCCAGAGTCAGAATGAGGCTCCTGAATTTGCAGCGCAGCAGAAGGAAACATGGAAACTTCTAACGGCGTTCCATTGTCAGTGCCCAGAAGACAAAAGACAGAAACAGACATCAAGTTTAACGGGTTTCTGGAGGAAAAATGAAACGCTTCACTCTATTCGTTCTGGCCGCTCTGCTGTTTTCTTCGACAGCAGTCATGGCAGCACCGTTCTCTGACGTGCCCGCTTCGCACTGGGCTTTTGACGCCATCAACAAACTGTCTGACAAAGGCATTATCCAGGGTTTCCCCGATGGTAAATTCAAAGGCAATAAAGGTCTGACCAGATTCGATCTCGCCATGGTCACTGCCAAAATGCTCGCCCATGTCGAACAGATGTTCGAATCCGGCGTCGGCACCAATCTGGTTACCAAAACCGACCTGCAGACCCTCGAAAAACTGACCGTAGAATTTGCTGACGAACTTGCTCTCCTCGGCGTTAAGGTTACCTCGCTCGAAGATGACATGCAGGTTGTCAAAGAAGACGTATCTTTCCTCAAAAAAGATGTTGAAGGCATCAAGGACTACATCGCCAAAGGCGGCCTGGAAAAGGTCAAACTCGGCGGCGACATGCTGGTTCGCCACACCAACATTACCCACAAGCACGACTGGGCACTCAACAATCTTAACGGCTCAGCAAGAGCCGGCAACTCCGACAACAGCCTCACCGAAAGCATGATTGGCCTGACTTTCAACGCCAACATCGACGAAAACATCTCGGCTTTCGTCTACTGGGCAATGCTTGACTATAACACCACCAATATTGGTGCGGGAAATGCACAGTCCGGCCTGAACAGTGCTTTTGGTATCGGCGGCACTGGCGCTAACAAGTTCAGCGACAACACCATTTATCAGGCGTACCTCGAAGTTAAAGACATGTTCCGCTTCGGTGGCGATTTCGTCTTCGGCCGCAACCTCTATGCCCACAATCACGCCCTGCTGCTCAACAACTACATCGACGTCATCCGCTACAGCAAGAAAATCGGCGATGTCAACATGATCCTGCAGACTGTTTACGACCGCCATCAGGGCAACTACAAAGATGACGCCGCCGTTGACTTCCGTGGCGTCTGGAACCTCGACCTGAGCACCACTTACCGCAAACATGATTTCTATCTCGGCCTGTATGGCCAGGATGAACCCAACCTCATCGCCCAGGGAAGAATGACCCCGCTCTTTACCGCCCCGACCGCAGCTTTCCTGGCCGGACCGGTCGCCCTTGGCAACACCGTTGCCGGTCAGCAGACCAGCGACAAGCGCTGGGACGTTGAATTCGGTTCAAAAGGCCCGATCGGTGGCAATGGTCACTGGAACTACGACCTTGGCTTTGTATACACTCATTACGAAGCTGATGTGCTGAATACCGCTGCCGACACCGCCGCATTCTCTGCCTGGATCAGCCCCGACATGAACGGCTGGATGGGTCATGGCGCCATAAAATGGGACAGCAAAAAGCACTGGGCTGCCAAGCTCGCCGGCACTTTTGCTGACGATGAATCAATTGGCGCTATCTCGATCAATAATGACATGAGATACATGGATGCCGCCGAAACCCCGTATGAAGATATCGCCCGCGGCAACAATTACTTTAACAGCGGTCTGGTCAACATGTATGACCTCAAACTGCAGACCGAATACCGCCCGAACAACACCAAGCACTACTTCAGACTGGCCGGCGACTTCCTTGGCGAAATGAAAGACAAGGTCGAAAACGATATGACCCGCCATCTGAACGGTCAGGGCCGCGTAAATCAGGTCGGCGCCATTCCGGTTGACAAGTCGAACACCGCTTATGATTCTTACAACAGTCTCGGCATTGCTGACCCGGAAGCGACCGTTCTGACTTTTGAATACCGCTACCAGCTTACCGACAACACCAGAATCAGAGTTGGCTACACCACCTTCGATCTGCTCGGTGATGCTCAGAGAAAGACTGTGGCAGTAAACAAAATTTCTGCCGGTCGTGGTCTGAACAATGACTATGACTATCACATTTTCTGGACTGAGATCTATACTGTCTATTGACAGCATACAGCCAAAAAAAACACGTCAGGGTACCCTGACGTGTTTTTTTTGCACATTTTTTTTGTATTAAAAAAAAAACAATTAAGCATTTACTGCCGCATTTTATGGACTAATTGACAAAAATCACCGCACTGGATAGACTCATTAATAGAGAGAAAAAATACTTGAGTCCTCAGGCACGGTTATTGCATAGAAAAAAAATGGAATACGATCTTTAAAGGAAGTTGGGCAATTATGCTGACGGTGTAGTCCCGAAAGGTACTGCACTTATGGCACTCTGAAGAAAAGGCAGACAAACCGCCCCCATACCTGCATCTGCTCGAAAGATGGCAGCGAGGCTTTGTTGCCGACAGAGCTTAAAATCTGCACCCGAAAGAAAAACTGATGACCATCTACGTCGGTATCGGAGAGCTCGCAGCATCTGGCGAACCCGGAACTGTCATCAAGACCCTTGCCCTGGGCTCGTGCGTTGCAGTCGCCATTTTCTCGAAAAAATTACCAATTGCGGGTCTGATTCATGTTCAGCTCCCAGAAAGCTCCATAAATAAAGAACTGGCCACCAAGCGCCCCGGGGCTTTTGCTGATGTCGGGATACCCTTGCTGCTTGCCGAAATGGCAAAGCTTGGCTGCATGCCGGCAGATATGGTGGTTAAACTGGCCGGTGGCGCTCAGGTAATGGACCCGAACAGCACCTTCAATATCGGCAAACGAAATTATCTTGCGGTAAAAAAAGCGCTCTGGGCAAACCGGCTGTTTCCGGCCTCTGAAGAGGTAGGAGGAGAAATCAGCAGAACCGTTACTCTTACTGTTGGCGCAAACGATCTTCTTATACATACACCCGGTTATGAAAACCGGAAAATTTGACGTTCTGGCAGCGATAATCTGGAGGAAAGCAAGATGCGTACAATTCTGATTGTTGATGATTCGGCGACAGCCAGAAGAATCATTCAGCAATGTCTTGAAATGATCGGTTGTGCAGGCTGCGAATTCGTGCATGCAACTGATGGCATCGAAGCTCTTGGCATTCTGCGCACCCGTGATATTTCGCTGCTGATCACCGACATGAACATGCCAAACCTCGACGGGACAGGCCTTCTGAAAGCCGTAAAAGGCAGCCCAAAACTGAATCATATTCCGGTATTTGTAATTTCATCTCTGACTAATCCGGCTCTAGAAAGCGAGCTTAAAAGTATCGGGGTCGACAAGATAATTTACAAACCGGCCTCGCCACAAAAGCTCCTTGACGGCATCGAGCAAACTGTCGGAAAGGAGTTTTTCGAATGATCCCCAAACCCGGCTCCTGCGAAGATCTGATTTACAAAGCTCTTTCAGAGGCTTTTGAGACTCTTGTATTCGAAGAAGTCGTACTCTCTGAGGTTACCAGCAACAAACTGCCCGAAGCTAATCTGGATGGCTGGTGGGCAAGCATCAAAATGCTCGCTCCGCTTCCGTGGGGCGAAATAGTAATTACGGTTCCTGACGCACTGATGAATCGTTTTACCGAAGCAATTCTCGGCCTTACTGGCGAAGCTCCCACCGCCGAACAGAATTTTGACAATCTCGGCGAAATTCTCAATACCATCTGCGGCAGGCTGATGGCATTGCGTTCAAATCCTGACCGGGTTTTTCGCATTGGCCTGCCGGTATCCGGTCGCGGACTGATACCAGAACAGAGTGGTCCATTCAGGTGTGTTAACGTTCTCGTGGGAGAAGAACACATATATCTCCTTGCACCGGAATCCTTCTGGGATGATATAATCTGGGAACTCGAGCTCAGTTGATTCTTGATGAATCCGAAATGAAGTAAAAGGAAGTTTCCGCATTATGTTCAAAGACATGGAACTTGAATTTTTTCGGGTCTTTGTTACCGAAAGCCGTGAATTGATTGAAGAGGTTGAACTTCAGCTGATTGCCACCCACGAAGAGGCAGAACGGACTGGAGTCGTAGACGCTTCTGGCATAAACGGTGTATTCAGGCTTTTCCATACGATGAAGGGCAGCGCCGGCAGCCTAGGGCTGAACAATATCGCATCACTGACCCACAAGGCAGAAACACTTCTCGACCTTTTCAGAAGCGGCAAAGCCAGCCTGCAGTCAGAGCATGTCGACCTGCTGATGGAAGCTATCGACCTGACACGCGGCTATCTCGATCTTATCGATAAGAACAATTCTGACAAAGGGCGCGAGGACGAACGTGAAGCTATCGAAAAACGATTGAGCGAAGCCATTGATTCTGCCAGCGGAAAGCCACCAGCAGCAGATAAAAAAATGAATACAAACAACCAGAATGATAATGAAAAACGTCAAAGTTCAGCACAGATATTCAAGCCAGAGCTTACCAGAGAAAATGCGCACAGCGAAACCAACCGGCCAATCGTCGAACAGTTTGTCGAAGAGGCCGGGGATATTCTCGACAAGTCTGAAAAGCTTCTACTTGAGCTCGAAAAGTCACCCTCAGGTTCGCACCAGTCGCTAAGAGAAATTTTCAGAGGCATGCACAGTTTCAAAGGAAATTGTGGCTTTCTTGGGCTCGAAATGCTCGAAAACCTCAGTCATAAAGCCGAGACAGTTCTTGAAATTTTCGTCGATAACCAGCTTGAACTTGCCCCGGAGCATCTGATGACCTTTCTGATTGTCATCGATTCTCTCAGACAAGGTGTCGGCAATCTTGCTTCAGGTGGTCCTGGTGATTTTGAAGGCCTTAAAATGGTTGAAGACCTTCTTGTTCAGCTCGAAAACAGTCTGAACACAGAAGAAGGCAAAGGCCCCAAAAAACTTGGGCAGATTCTGCTGGAAGAGGGTGCGGTATCAGAGGAACAGCTTCTCGGAGCCCTTGAAAAGCAGCGGGCAACCATTGGCGAAGTTCTTGTCGACATGGGCGCTACCGATCATGATACGGTTGAAATGGCATTGAAGAAGCAGTCGGAACAGACTGCCAAAACTTCACAGCAGGATAAGGTCATCAAGCGTTCGGATATTCGCGTAGACCTTCAGAAACTTGATAAACTGGTGAATCTCGTCGGCGAACTGGTTATTGCTGAAACCATGGTCACGCGTAACCCTGATCTGCGGGATCTGGTTCTCGAAAGCTTCGATCGGGCGGTTCATCATCTGAGAAGGGTCACCAGTGAGCTTCAGGACGTAGCAATGAGCGTGCGCATGATTCCGCTCGCCATGACCTTTCAGAAGCTTGTAAGGGTCGTACATGACCTCAGCCGCAAAGTTAAAAAGAAAGTTAAACTCACCCTGCTTGGCGAAGAAACAGAAGTCGACAAAACCATGACGGAGCAGATAGCAGACCCCTTGCTGCATATGGTAAGAAACTCTGTCGATCACGGCCTGGAATCTTCTGAAGAAAGGCTGCGACTCGGAAAACCGGAAACCGGCAAAATCACTATTGAAGCTCGTTATGAGGGTGGAGAAGTCTGGATAATCGTATCTGACGATGGCCGAGGTCTCGATCGCCAGAAAATTCTCGACAAGGCCATTGAGCGTGGGCTGCTTAAGGGCGATCCGGGTCACCTCAGCGATGAAGAAATTTATGCTTTCATTTTTGAGCCTGGTTTTTCGACTACTGCCAGCGTCTCTGAAGTTTCAGGCCGCGGAGTCGGCATGGATGTGGTCAAAAAGAATATTGAAAAGCTCAAAGGCCGCATTTCGATCCGCAGCAAACCCGGTCAGGGCACTTCGATTTATCTGCAGATTCCGCTGACCCTTGCAATCATCGACGGAATGCTGGTTAAAGTCGGAAATTCGCAGTATACGATTCCTCTTCTGTCGATTAGAGAATCTGTCAGACCCCTCGCTAAATCAATAACAGTTACCCCCGAGGGCGAAGAGATTGTAAGAATACGTGAAGAGATGATTCCTGTAGTTCGTCTTCACAAACTTCATGGAAAAGCTTCAAAATACACTGAACTGCATGAAGGCATTCTGGTAATAGTCGAAGACCAGGGCCGCAAAGCAGCGATTTTTGTTGACGAGATTCTTGGGCAGCAACAGACAGTCATCAAGGGCCTGTCAAATTTTCTGTCGTCTGCCAGGGGAATCTCGGGTTGCACCATTCTGGGTGATGGTGCTGTCAGTCTGATACTCGACATCGGCGGCCTGATTGAAAAGGCCAGTGATGAGCAGCTAAGAATCATCTGAGGAGGAACACACAATGTCAGAAAGCCAGAGAAAAGAAATTAACGATGATTTTGATCTTGAGGACGACGAAAACGAAGATACGCAGGAGGGCAAGTATCTGTCCTTTCGCATCGGCGGCGAGGTATATGGTATCGAGATCCGGCATGTAACCGAAATAGTTGGGATTCAAAAGATAACCGAAGTACCCGATATGCCTCAATATATGAAAGGCGTAATAAATCTGCGCGGCAACGTCATTCCGGTAGTTGATGTCAGACTCCGCTTTCATATGCAGCCCCGCGATTATGATGACCGTACCTGCGTCATCGTCGTCAACATCAACGATGCTTCAATTGGTCTGGTAGTCGACGCCGTAAAAGAAGTCATTTCAATACTGCCCGATCAGATTTCTCCTGCCCCGAGTGTTTCGAAGGGCGAAGTCACAAGATACATCAAGGGAATCGGCAGATTTGACGGCGAAGTCATAATTCTGCTGGCAATAGATGAGCTTCTGTACAACAACCAGATCAAGGTGAGCTTATGATCTGATTGTTTGCGATGCTCTGATGTCCTGTATTCGGCAAAATTCCTGACAGGAGGCGCAGTCAATGTTTTTTTTCAAACTCTGGGCAGATTTGTCTCTTAAATGGAAACTTCTCATTCTCGGTTGTCTTGGTGTAGTGATAATGAGTATCAGTGCCCTCTGGCTGACAGACTCATCCGGCAAAGTCATTGGTAAGCTGGTTGAGACCACGATGCTGGGAGAAGCTGAATCACAGGCAAAGCTTATTGCAGAAGGAGTTCTGCATCTCGTCAAGACTCAGGACGAGCTTCTGAACATCAAGCTTAAAGGCGACCTTGCGGCCGCCAGAAATGTTCTGGACAGTTCCGGCGGAGTTAATTTTTCGAGTGAAAATATTAAATGGAATGCGATAAACCAGTTTACTCAACAGACCCAGGAAGTAAGCCTGCCGAAGCTTACGGTTGGCGATGTCTGGCTTGGCCAGCATTTTTCAAGCTCCGAAGTAACACCGGTCGTTGACAAGGTCAAGGAAATGCTGGGCGGCACCTGCACCATTTTCCAGCGTATGAATACGCGTGGCGATATGCTGCGCGTCGCAACCAATGTCATTGGTGAGGATGGCAAAAGAGCGATCGGCACCTATATTCCGGCGGTCAACCAGGATAACACACCCAACCCGGTAGTAAGCGCGATTATGCATGGTGAGACCTTTGTCGGGCGCGCCCAGGTAGTCGGCAGATGGTATATTGCCGCTTACGAACCAATAAAAGACTCAACCGGCAGCATTACCGGCATGCTCTATGTCGGTCTGCCGATCGATATGGTAAAAGAAGTCACCGAAGCGATCTCGAGCATCAAAGTCGGTAAAACCGGCTATGTTTTCGTTCTTGGTGGGGCAGGCAATCAGAAACACAAGACCATCATTCACAAAGCTCTCGGCGTTAATGTCGATCTCACCGACCGCAAAGACAGCAATGGTGAACTTTTCATTCAGAAAATGGTCGCTCAGGCATTACCAACAGGTAAAGACGGCAACCCGGTAATCTATTCATACCCATGGCTCGATCAGGGTGCGACAAAGGCGCGCGATAAATATGTAGCTCTTATCTATTACGAACCCTGGGACTGGGTAATTGGTGCAAGCTCTTATTACGATGAGTTTTATGAATCAATCGCAGTAATCAACAAGAGTCTTTCAGAGACAGAGAGATACCAGTTCATGGTAACCATTATAATTCTTCTGCTGGTGTGCCTGTTTGCCTGGTCTGTAGCCATGAGCATTGCGACACCGCTTAATCACGGCGTTAACCTTCTTGAGGCGGTTGCACTCAAAGGTGACACCAGTATCGATGTTCCGGCAGATGACATTGCCAGAGGCGACGAAGTCGGAAAACTGGCGAAGGCAATCTCGGGGCTGGTCAAACAGCAGAATGAGGAAGTTGTTCTGGCCACTAATCTGGCAGATGGCAACTGGAACCAGGAAGTAATGATACGCTCAGAGAAAGACAAGCTTGGCCAGGCTCTTTCTCAGATGGTAACACAGGTAACCTCTGCTCTGGCAGGCGCAAAACAGGCAGCCGAAGAAGTAGATATGGGCGCCGGCCAGATAGCCGACGCCAGCCAGTCTCTGTCACAGGGCGCCACCGAATCTGCAGCATCTCTTGAAGAAATAAGCAGCTCGGTTACCCAGATCGGCAGCCAGACGAAAGCCAATGCCGAAAATGCTTCGCAGGCCAATGTTCTGGCGACCCAGACCCGCAAGGCCGCTGAATCCGGTAACGGCAAGATGTCTGAAATGATGGGCGCCATGACCGCAATTCAGGACTCGAGCAAGCAGATCGCCAAGATCATCAAGGTAATCGACGACATCGCGTTTCAGACAAACCTTCTCGCGCTCAATGCTGCGGTAGAAGCAGCAAGAGCTGGCCGACACGGCAAGGGCTTCGCGGTAGTTGCAGACGAAGTTCGTAATCTTGCCAGCAGAAGCGCCAAAGCGGCAAAAGAAACTTCTGAAATGATCGAAAATTCGATCAACAAAGTTGCAGTCGGCCACGAAATCGCGGTGGCAACCGAAAGTGCCCTGCACGAGATCGTTGCCAGTTCTGTAAAAGTTGCCGACCTGGTTGGTGAAATCGCCGCAGCCAGTAATGAACAGGCACAGGGTATTCTCGAAATCGGCCAGGGTCTTGAGCAGATAGACAAAGTCACACAGCAGACAACCGCTAACGCTGAAGAAACTGCAGCAGCGGCCGAAGAGCTCTCTGGTCAGGCACGCGAACTCAATGCTCTGCTTGCCAAGTTCCGCATCAGCGAAAAAATTGAAGCAACCAGTCTGGTCAAATCTTTTAAAAAGCCGACGGCTCAGAGCTTGAATAAACCCGTTGAAAAAGCAGAGAAAAAGCCGCCGTTAAAGAAAGTGCCGCCACAGAAGCCGATGGTCGAAAAGCAGGAAAAGAAACCGAATCCTGCTGAAGTAATTGCTCTCGACGACGACGAGTTCGGTAAATACTGACAACATACCCGACCGGATTTTCAGCACAGAAAAAGGGTCCTCAAATGACCTTTTTCTGTGCTGGCCAGGTAAAAATATTACTGGGTTATTTGTTCTTCCCAACAAAGTCTTTGGCAAAAGTCTGATCAATGAGGTGACATATGCAATTCTGGCTTAATCTTGCCCTTAAATGGAAACTTCTGATTCTGGGTTGTCTTGGAGTGGTAGTCGTGGGCGCAGGATCCCTGGTTTTTTCGGCCTATGCAAACGACCAGGCCGCCGAGGATATCGCCAGCATTCTCACAGACTCAATCAGGTCTGGTATTGCTGATTCACTGAAAGAAAAGACCGAAGTTGCCTATGCGGCAATCAAACATGCTTACGACAATCGTGGCAATCGGCCTGTTGAAGAGGTTCAGAAAGAAGCCAAGGAAACGGTAAAAAAGCTCAGATATGGAAAAAACAATGCAGAATACTTCTGGATTCATTCATATGACCCCAACAATGTTGAGAAGGTGGTAATGCTTGCTCATCCCGTTTCGACGCAACTTGAAGGAACCGAAGTAAATAATTTTATCGATAAAACCCGCTACGAAAATTTCTTCTACAAAGGCAAAATCATAGCCAAAAACTCTCCTGCCGCTGAAGAAATCAAGCCGACAAATCTTTTTATCGACATGAACAAACTGATAAAAGCTCAGAATGGCGAAGGGTTACTTGGCTATTACTGGGCCAAACCTGGCGCGGCGGCAGATACCGGCTACTCAAAACTTTCCTACGTTAAGCTTTTCGAGCCCTGGGGCTGGGTTGTCGGAACCGGCGCCTACGATGATGAGGTTGAAGCCATTGCTCACAAGAGTATCACAAAGGTTTCCCAGTCGTTTCATACAAATGAAAGGTTCATGACCTATTCTGTATTGATAATATTATTTGTGGTCTGCCTTTTTGCCTGGACAGTGGCGATGGGATTGACTCGACCGATTGCTTCATGTACAGGGCTGCTTGACAGCTTTGCGAAGTTTGGCGATGTCACAATAAATGTTCCAGCAGCTGATCTTAAAAGAGCTGACGAGATCGGCCGACTGGCCCAGAGTATCGATCTGCTTCTGCAGCAGCAGCGACAGCAGGTTGCCAATGCTGAAGAGCTGGCAGGTGGCAACTGGGGTATCGATGTTTCAGTAAGATCTGAAAAAGACGCTCTTGGAATTGCTAACCAGGCTATGGTAGAGCAGGTTCATTCAGCACTCTATCAGGTAAAGATGGCTTCTAACGAGGTCGACGCCGGCGCCGGCCAGATTTCTGATGCAAGCCAGTCTCTATCTCAGGGTGCCACAGAGTCTGCCGCCTCACTTGAAGAGATAAGCAGCTCGGTAACCGAAATCGGCAGTCAAACCAAGACGAATGCAGAAAATGCTTCACAGGCAAATATCCTTGCCACTCAGACCAAAAAATCTGCCGAAGCAGGCAATGAAAAAATGCTCGAAATGATGAGTGCCATGACCGGCATTCAGGAATCAAGCAAGCAGATCGCCAGAATCATCAAAGTCATCGACGATATCGCCTTTCAGACCAATCTGCTTGCGCTGAACGCGGCCGTTGAAGCAGCACGTGCCGGCAGACACGGCAAGGGTTTCGCAGTTGTCGCCGAAGAAGTGCGCAATCTTGCCAGCCGCAGCGCCAAAGCAGCCAAAGAAACCTCTGACATGATAGAAAGTTCAATCGGCAAAGTTGACAATGGCACCGAAATTGCCAGAGCCACCGAGAGGGCATTTCAGGAAATCCTTGGCAGTTCGGTAAAAGTTGCGGATCTGGTGGGAGAAATTGCCACCGCCAGCAGCGAACAGGCTCAGAGCATTCACGAAATCGGCCAGGGACTTGACCAGATCGACCAGGTAACCCAGCAGAATACTGCTAATGCGGAAGAAACCGCTGCGGCTGCGGAAGAACTTTCAAGTCAGGCGCGCGAACTGGCTTCGTTACTTGAAAAATTCAAACTGCGCGATTCCCACAATGTTATCAGACAAGAAAAGAGCCATTCACCAGTTCTAAAAAAGGTAGTGAATAAAGCAGAACAATCAGGTAAAATCAAAAAGCCGGTACAGGAAGAGAAAAAGAGCGACGGTAACAGCAAAGTTAAAGGTAATTTAAAAGCCGGCCAAAAACCTGCCGAGGTAATTGCACTTGACGAATCAGAGTTTGGAAAATACTGAACCCTTCGAGCAGTGGAACATGCAACTCACCGATGAAGAATTCAACCAGATAAGGACCCTTCTGTACAACAGATTTGGCATCAATCTGTCAGACCAGAAACGCGCTCTGGTCATGGGCCGGTTGCGAAAAATCATTCTCCAGAAGGGTCTTTCTTCTTTTTCAGATTTTCTTCGTCAGATCGAAGGCGATCCGACTGGTAGAGAACTGCAGACTCTGATTGATAAAATGTCGACAAACCACACCTTTTTCTTTCGCGAACCTCAGCATTTCAGCTTTCTGGCAGATCGAATTCTGCCAGAAATAACTGAAAGCCTGATAAAAAGTGGTTCTAAAGATCTGCGAATCTGGTGTGCAGCTTCGTCGACCGGCGAAGAACCGTATTCGATCATGATGACGATGATGGAATTCTTCAAAACCTCTTATTCGCAATGGAATGCCGGCCTTCTCGCAACAGACATTTCGAGTCAGGTCATCGCGATTGCAAAAAGTGGTATTTACAGCACGGATCGGATTCAGAATATTCCCGAAGCCCTGAAAAAAAAGTATCTTAAATTTATCGGCAATGATAGCTGGGAATTCATACCGCAGGTTCGCAATGAAATCCTTTTCCGGCTGTTGAATCTGATGAACCCGTTTCCTTTCAAGAAACAGTTTCACATTATTTTCTGCCGGAATGTCATGATCTATTTTGACACAAAGACGCGCAATCAGCTGGTTAACAAGCTTTATGAATTCACGGCACCGGGCGGGTATCTGCTGACCGGGCATTCAGAATCTATCAGAGCTGCCGACTGCCCATTCGAATACATTCAACCGGCAATTTTCAGAAAGGGCAAAAAATGATGGAAAAGAAAATCAGGGTGCTGGTTGTCGACGATTCGGCAATGATTCGCAACATTCTTGCCGATGGCCTGCAGAGAGACCCAACGATAGAAGTGGTCGGCAAAGCAGCAGATCCTTATATGGCCCGCGACAAGATCGTCGAGCTCAAACCTGATGTAATTACTCTCGATGTCGAAATGCCCCGCATGGATGGTCTCGAATTTCTCAAAAAGCTGATGGCACAATATCCGTTGCCTGTAGTCATGGTCAGCGCCTTAACCGAGCGCGGTAAAAGAATTACACTTGAAGCCCTTGAAGCCGGGGCTGTTGATTTTGTCACCAAGCCGAAAGCTGACGTGGCCCGCGGGCTTGACGAAATGATGATCGAACTGCGCACCAAGGTCAAGCTGGCAGCATCGGCGAACGTTTCCCATTTCAAGGTTGCCCGCAGCGAAACTCTCAGAACTCTCAGCGTGCCAAAAGCACTGGCTGAAACGACCGACAAGATTATTGTCATCGGAGCCTCAGCAGGAGGAACTGAAGCGATAAAAGAAGTCATTACCAGGCTGCCTTCTGTTTCGCCCGGGGTAGTTATTGTTCAACATATGCCAGAAGGCTTTACCAAGCTTTTTGCCGAAAGGCTGAACAACCTTTCACAGGTGTTCGTCAAAGAAGCCGCTGATGGCGACCGGGTAATGCCGGGTGTTGTGCTTGTTGCTCCTGGTTCATACCAGATGTCGGTTATTCGCTCTGGCGGTTTTTATCGTGTTAAATGCGAGAAAGGTGAAAAAGTCTGTGGTCACTGCCCGTCAGTCGAGGTCTTAATGCGTTCGGCCGCAGCCTGCGCCGGGGCGAACGCGGTCGGTGTAATGCTGACCGGCATGGGAAGTGATGGTGCCGGAGGAATGAAAGCTATGCGCGACGCCGGTGCCAGAACTATTGCCCAGAGCGAAGAAAGCTGCGTCGTTTTCGGAATGCCCAAATCAGCGATAAATGCCGGTGGTGTAGAATTCGTCGTATCTCTCAACGATATTCCCGGCAAAATTCTCAGTCTTTTTTCCTGATATACAAAGGTTTAAAGAAAGCATTCGGCCGTTCGACTCCGACCGGTTTTTTCTTTTCGGCGGCGTCAAGGCCGTTAGATTCAAGAGTTATCGAGTTTTGCTTGATTTTTTTATCAGTAATGATAGACTGAGGCCAGACCTTAAATAATATTTTGTATCTTTGGAGAAAAGGGATGTTTAGAAAAATTGTTGCCCTCCTTGCTGTTCTGATGATTGTCTGCAGTGCATCTTTTGCCGCTGAAACCATTTCGGTAAGAGCCGACGTCTGGATGCCGTATAACGGGGAGCCGGGCGCTGAAAAGCCGGGTTATGGCATTGAAATACTCAAAGCCGTTTTCGGGCCCCAGAATATTGAAATCGATTATCAGACCATGCCCTGGAACCGCGCAGTAGCAGAAACCAGAGAAGGCAAATTCGACTGCCTGGTTGGCGCCGGCCCGAGAGACGCCGAAGGCTTTGTTTTTCCGAGTGAAAAAATGGGCATAATGGCGACTGACCTGTTTGTTAAAGCTGGCAGCACTGTTAAATTCACAGATATCGAAGGTCTGAAATCGATGAAAATCGGTATCATCGCCGACTATTCATACAACAAGGAACTCGATGACTATATCGCCGCCAACAAAGATGACGAACAGAAAATTTTCGTAGCAACCGGCGAAGATGCGCTTGATAAAATGATCAAAATGGTTGGCGCCGGTCGCATCGACGGTTTTGTCGAAAACCCGCTCGTTATGGCTCAGAACGAAGCCAAAGCTGAAGTTGTTTCAGCCGGCCAGGTCGGCAGCCAGGATGACCTTTTCATCGCCTTCTCACCGGCAAAAGAAACCTCCAAAAAATATGCCGAAACGCTTTCAAAGGGCATTCAGGAACTGAGAGCCAGCGGCAAACTCAAAGAAATTCTCGACAAATACAGCATCAGCGACTGGGCACAGTAAAAACCTGACAAAAACAAGCCAAAGGACTTAAAAAGATGTTTAAAAGTCTGCGGGCCCAGCTGTTGCTCTGGGTAATTCTTTTTGTTTCAGCCATTCTGTTGATTGGTGGCACCATGCAGTATCAGCAGCGGCGCGCCAGAGCGATGGAAGATCTGAAAAGCGAGTGTGAAAATGCTGCAAAACGTCTTGCAGTGGTTCTTCCCGCTGCAATATACTCTTTTGAAGAGGCACAGATCGAGCGTTCTCTGCAGGCGGAAATGGAAAACCGGAATTTTCGCCAGATGCTTGTAGTCAACGGCAAACAGACAAAAGGTTTCGGACGCGATGATGACTGGAAACTCAAAGCAGTTGAGAGTCACGACGGCAGTCAGCCCTGTTCAGCCATTAAACTGTTCTTTGAAACAAAAAAATCCAAAGAGGAGCTTGGTGAGCTGCAGGTTTTCACCGACTCGCGATTCGTTGAAGCAGCGCTGAAAAAAGAGCTGATTCAGACCGTCGGCATGATTCTGGTACTTGACCTGATAATTCTCGTTCTTCTCTCGATACTTCTTCGCATCAAGGTTGTGCAACCGATGCAGGAAATCTCGGCCAAAATGCTTGAGGTAGCAGCGACCAGAAACGCTGGTCTCAGACTGACAACACGTGGCGCCACCGAAATCAATGCCGTAGTCGACTCAATCAACGAACTTCTTGAAGCCAACCGGCAGGCGGCATTGGTTGCCGAGAAACTGGGCGAAGGCGATCTTACCATTGAAGTCAGACCGGTTTCAGACAACGACACCATGGGCCACGCTCAGAAGAGAATGCTCGAATCGCTTCGCAGCCTTCTTTCTGAAATACATATCGTATCGGCTTCTCTGACTGAAGGTTCCGAAGGAGTTTCAAGCGCCAGCGAGGCACTCAGCAGTCAAACGACCGGTGAAGCAGCTTCGGTTCAGCAGATAAGCAGTTCTCTGGCTGATATCGCGTCAAGAGCAAGATCGAATGCTGAAAAATCTGAAATAGTAAGAGTTCTCGCCAATGAAGCACGTGATGCGGCAACCGCCGGTAACGAACAGATGGGCAGCATGGTTCTGTCGATGGGTGACATCAGCAATGCTTCGACCCAGATTGCCAAAGTTATCAAGGTTATCGACGACATTGCCTTTCAGACGAATCTTCTGGCACTGAATGCCGCGGTTGAGGCAGCTCGTGCCGGGCGGCACGGAAAAGGGTTTGCGGTTGTCGCCGATGAAGTCAGAAATCTGGCCGGGCGAAGCGCCAAAGCCGCTCGCGAAACTGGTGAACTGATTGAAAGCACCGTTCAGAAAGTCAAAAACGGTACTGAGATCGCCGGGAGAACCAATGCTGGTCTGCAGACGATTGTCAGTGCCGTCCTCAAAACCACTACGCTCATCGAAGAAATTACCGTAGCCAGTAAAGAACAGGCAAGCGGTGTCGACCAGATTTCCGGTGGCGTTTCAGCAATTGAGTCTGCGACCCAGGAGAACTGTGCCACAGCTGAAGAAACAGCGGCGGCGGCCGAAGAGCTTAATCGAATGGCAAAACAGCTCAGCGACCTTCTCAAACGTTTCAAATTGACCTGAGAACAGAATCAAAAGAGATCATTAACAAGATAGTCGGCTGTGAATCTTGATTCGCAGCCGACTATCTGTTTATCTTCGTTAAAAAAGGTTATCTTTCGATCAGTCTGAAGCGGGAGAGAGTCTCATGCAATCTGCCAGAATGATTTGAGAGTTCAAGAGCCGATGCGGCAATCTCTTCTGCGTTGGCAGTATTCTGTTGCGTTACCCGGTCGATCTGCCCCAGTCCGGAGCTGATTTCAGCAATACAGGTAGCCTGTTCATTGCTCAGAATGGCGATGTTTTCAACAATTTCAGCAGCCTTTGAAATACCGCTGAATATCTCTTTAAGGGCTGCGGACGTCTGATTGGCAACTACCGTTCCATTTCCGACTTTAGCATTCGAGGACTCTATAAGTTCAGAAGTTTCTTTTGCCGCTTTTGCGCTTCTGCCAGCAAGGTTACGAACCTCTTCAGCCACCACAGCGAACCCCTTGCCATGTCTGCCGGCACGCGCCGCTTCAACGGCAGCGTTCAGAGCAAGCAGATTGGTCTGAAAAGCAATATCATCAATAACTTTGATAATTCTGGCAATCTGCTGACTCGATGCTCTGATCTCCTCCATGGCACTGACCATCGAAGCCATGTGCGCACTCCCCTTTTCGGCATCATTGCGGGCGGCAATAGCCAACTGGCTTGCAGCCTGAGCATCTTTGGCATTTTTTCTTGAGCGCGAATCAACTTCGGCCATGGTCGAGGAGATTTCTTCAAGGGAAGCCGCCGACTCGGTAGCAGCCTGCGAGAGTTCTTCGCTGGCCTCTCCGACATTTCTGGCACCGGCATCGACTTTTCCGGCGATTTCATTGACTTCGCCAAGCTTTTCGTTCATTTGGTAAACCATTTTCTGTAAAGCCAACGAGAAGTTATCTTTTTCTGAGCGCATTTCGACAGTCTGCACCCAGTTCCCCTCAGAGATACTGGCAATAATCTCCGCCTGCTGTCTCTGTGAGTTGATAAGCATCTGCACAGCCCTGACCAGTTGCCCGATTTCGTCACTTCTCTTCAGATACATTTCAGGAACATCCACCGATATGTCCCCCTGCTCGGCAACGCTGGAAAGGAGATCAACACCGACCATGATGGGTCTGGTAATCTGCACGATATTAACCAGCGAAAAAACAACGAGCGCCAGAGCAATCAGGAGAAATATGGCGACAACATACGATCTGATTGTCTGCGTTTCGCGGTCAATTTTTTCGGCATTCTCGACAGTAGCAGTGCGACGCTCGGCTACCTTTTGGTCAAGCCACGCCCTGAGAGCATCTGCTGGGTTCCCCGGAGCAGCAATCCACTCGGCAGCATCATAGGAGTTGTTCTTTTTGATCTTTTCAATACCATCCTTGATAAAGAAAATCAGCTTTTCTTTATCATTGTTATTGATTCCGAGCTGAAGAGTGGCAAAGGCTGCAATATTTTTTTCCATCAGCTCAACCATTGTATCTGGTGATTCCCCAAGCATTATTTTGACAATGGCTTTCTGATAGCTTTCCATTGTCTGCTGAAAAAGAACGTTGCCCTGAAAGAACAATGCCATTTCTTCGCTGCGGGCCCGGTCTGAGACAAGAGCTTCCTGCTGTTTCCCGGTAAGGTGCAGACCTAGAATGCCAATACAGACAAACCCGAGAATAGCAAGGATAGTCCAGCACCAGAACCGCATGGCAATTGTCAATTTCATGGTTTAACTCCCAAAACTGAAAAAACGCAGACAATTTGCCCCCTGTCGCCGATATTAAATCAGTGGCAGGGGGCCTGCCCGAGAATAAAACAGCTGTTATTTCTTTTCTTTATCTTTGTATTTGCCGCTTACCAGAACATAGTCTTTGCCATCGCTGCCTTTTACTTTAACGTACATGGCAACCTTGTCAAAAATGCCGGTTGCGCCCGGTTTCTGATAAGCATATTCAACTTCGCCTTTGCCATTGGCAATGGCACCATTGACGATATCATCGCGGAAATTTTTGCCTTTAACATCGGGTTTTCCCTTGAAATTTTTACCAACCAGGCCTTTGTTCGGGTGAGCAAGCATGTTGATTTCAGTATCGTAGACAAAGACATAAAGGGCGGGATTGTCTTTGTTAACGAATGGGTGCTCACTGGCATTGATTTTTGCAATCACGCCGGCGGCATCTTTGGCCATTTCGGCAGCTGCCAGATCAAGAATGGCGGTTACTTCTTCGGTGGTGATGTTTTTCTCAACATCTTCAGCAAAGAGGCTACCAGAGAATACAAAAAGAAACACAAAAAGAACCGACAGCATACCAACCAGAATCTTTTTCATACCCAATATCCTTCCAGACAGTTTTAAAGCTATTTCAAAATCTAATTAATACAAAAACAAAAGTCAAACCGGGGCACCTGTCACAAAAAGCCTGAGTAAAGCACAGCTGAAGAAGAACCGCCACTATCAGGTGCACTTATGGCTAATTTGCGATTGTAATAAAAAAACATACGCATTTTCTTCAAGGAATTGCCATCAGAATGAGAATCTGTTAATCTAACTCTGAGTGCATTTTCTTCGTGCCCATAACTCACACTTCTGTTAAGGAACAAACAATGGATTCGCGGGTTGCCAATCAATTTATTCTGGCTTCGATTGAAGTTTTCCGCAAGGTTGGAAATGTCTCTCTGAAGAAAACCGGCCTTGAATATTTTCCGGGCGGTCATAAAATCAGCACCGGCATTGCAACGATTCTCGGGGTAACTGGCGACCTGAAGGGTCAGTTCATTATCACTCTCGACGAATCAATCTCGCTTAAAATTGCCACGGCAATTCTCATGGGTGTACCCGTAACCCAGTATGATGAAGTGGCCGAAAGCGCTGTCTGTGAGATTGGCAATATGATCGGCGGCGAAGCCAGCAAACTTCTCCAGGAAGAGGGCTACAAATGTGACATCACTGTTCCGTCAATTGTTAAGGGCAAAGAAATGGAAATCGCTTTTTACCCGGCAGCTCCGCTGTTCATGATTCATTTTTCATGTGAATGGGGCCCGATCGATCTTATTCTTAGATTCGACAACAAACCAAAAAGCTGACCGCTGGTTAATCTGGAAATCTGCAGGCAAAGAGGTTACAAAACGTGAGTAAGAAGATACTTGTAGTAGATGATGCAACAATCATGAGACTGATGCTCAAGCATCTGTTTGAGAATAACGAATTTACGGTCGTTGAAGCAGTCAACGGCAAAGAAGCGGTGGAACTTTATGCCGCTCACAAACCCGACCTTGTAACCATGGATATCACTATGCCAGACATGGATGGCATCACCGCGGTGAAAGAAATTCTCAAAATTGACCCGCAGGCAAAGATCATCATGTGCTCTGCAATGGGCCAGGTCGACAAGGTAAAGGCAGCAGTAATGGCCGGCGCCAAGAGTTTTCTTGTCAAACCTCTGCAGCCTGAAAGAGTTCTCGCCACTGTTAAACAGTTTCTTGGCTGATTAAATCAATTAGAAGCAAAAAAGCTGCGCCCGTTTACGGGCGCAGCTTTTTATTTCAGGCAGGCTTAGAATTTGCTGCCAATTTCAGAGAACAGATAGGTATAATCAAAATCGTTGAATCTGCCGTTACCGGCGCCAATTCTGGCGGCACCCTTAACAGCGTCACCACCGAAGTCAAAAATGGTGCAGCCAATTCTGATTCTGGTGTTTTTAGCAAGCTGGTAGCGGTATTCAACGGTAGTAACCATAGCCTTGGCTTCAGCAGTAGCGAAGTTGTTGGTACGGTCATACAGGGTGTTGGTTTTATCAGCCGGAATTGCACTGTTAACGTAACCCTGGCCAGAGCGATAGCGGTTCAGATCGTTAACCGGTGCATCGTCGAGTTCATCGAGAAAGTCGAAAGCAAGGCGAGCATAATGCTTGCATTCTTTCGGTTTGTATTCAGCCTGAACTTTCAAGTCGTACATGTTCTGCATACCCCTTGAGAAATAGGGGTTACCGCGAGAAATGTCTTCCCATGGGGTTTCGGAGAAATCGACATAGCGCATATCGTTCAACAGAGTGATGCCACCCATTGCTTCGTCGTCGGCAAAAGCATAGCTGACTTTACCGGCCCAGTTTTTATGGCTTTCGTATTTAACCGCTGCCAGACCCTGCCAGCCGGCGAGATCGATATCATGTGTCGGAGTGGCAACAGAGGTCAACATATCGATCGAGTAATTGGTGAAAGTGAACCCCAGGTCATAAGACCAGTGACTGCTTTTGCCAATCTGGCCTTTTGAGCCAAATTCAACGTCGCGGCGTTTGTCGCTGAGCTGTGAACCAAAGTTGCCGGCGGCAATTTGGGCAGTAGTCGGAAAAGCTGGTGACAACAGCACAGTAGTGCCACGCCGTCTTGCCAGTGCCGGTTCATCCTGAGCATAAAGGCCAAGGTACATTGAGTGATCGTGCACTTTGGTCTTCAGATCCAGGTTATATACCGGCCTGTAATCGACCGGACCGTCATCTTTGTAGCTGCCCTGATGGCGGTCGTAGATGGCCTGCACCATCATATCGACATCACCAACCTTGCGGCCGTAACGAACCACGTCGATATAGTTATCTACAAGAAGGCCGTGATTGGCATTGTAAAGAACGCGACCAAGTGTAAACATGCCGGGATCCTGGAACATCTTTTTAATATTCAGGTAGGCATAGTTGATATTGTTATCTGATACGGTAAGGTTACCGATGCCGGGGCTGCCAAAAGCACCGCCGCGGTTGGATGAAGCGAGATTCAACTGTGAATCGGTGTATTTACCAAACAGCACCCATCTTGCCGAGAAATCGATGTTTTCATCGACTTTGGCATTGAACATGAAACGAAACTGGCTTTCGGTAAGCGAGTTATTGCTGTTACCGGCACGGGCAACACCTGTAAACGGATTCACGGCCCAGTCATTCTTATGGTGGAGATTTGAATGTCGAATAAGCAGATTACCACCGATTTTGATCTTTTCATCGATGCCGGTGGCCATTTTATCCTTGATGTCTTTCACATCGGTTTTAAGCAGCGACACATCTTCTTTGGTCTTTGCCAGATCTTCTTCGAGCTTGCCGGTGCGGATACCGAGCGAAGCCAGTTCGTCAGAGAATTCCTTCTGCAGATTCTCGATACTGGCCAGGTCTTCTTTGGTAACCAGCTTGCTGGTTCCATCTTCGTTCTGCATTACCTGCTCGACCCTTGCCAGCAGTCTTGCAGTTGTTACTGCCAGCTCATAGCGACTGACACCTTTGTTACCGGCAAACTTTTCGGGAGTTACACCCTGAAAGACGCCGGAGGCTGAAAGTTTGTGAATTGCATCATAGGCCCAGTGCGAAGTTGGAACATCCTTGAATGGGGCACCAACTGCGATGCCGGCTGAAAATACGAGAGCCGACAATGGAATAAGAATTTTGCGCATAAGAATCTCCGTTTAACTGGTTTGTGGACACAAAGAAATGTAATTTATGCAAAACAGAACAGAACGCAAGCAGAATTACCGGGCAACTGAAAATCAGAAGTCTTCGGTTCGGTAACCACACATCATTATCTTTTCCAGTTCCTCCTTGAGATAAAAATTGATGTTTGGCGAACTGAACACCTCGTCCTGCTTAGAACCCTCTTCTGGTGGCAGATCTTCACCGGCATCAGAAACTCTGACGACTGGCGGCTGAGGTTTACCTGCCATATTTTCTGCACGGGCGCGGGCAAATACATCCAGGTAGTGCTCATAAGGTGTAAAACTTACCTGTTCTATCTGCGAATTCATATAGCCGTTGGCAATCATTACTGAGAGCAGTAGAAGGTCGTCATCGGCCACTGAAGAATCGTGATGATGCCCGACTGCCGGCAACAGATATTCAGGAATATTCATTTCACGGGCAAGGGCTTCACCGACTTCCTGATGCGTAATACCGAACACCTGCAGTTCGGCATCACAAACCCTGAGGTTCTGTGCCTTGCGGCGTGCCATGGCCCGTGAATATTCCTGACTATCATGAAAGCTCAAAGCCAGCGAGCCCAGATCGTGCAGCAGCCCGGCAGAACGCATTTTCCAGAAAAGGCGCTGTTCGGCTCCGAGAAGCTTGCCGATGTGAGCAGCCAGCACCGAGCAGCGTCGCATGTGCGTAAGCTTGTCGACCTGATTAACAAAAACCCGGGTCAGAACGTAAAAAACCTCTTCGATCAAAATCTGTCTGATACCTTCGATGCCAAGAAATTGAACTGCTCCGCGCAGGCTCTCAAAAGGCGTTCTTCGAGCAAAATTTGCTCCATTGGCGATTTTAAGCATGCGGTCAGCGAGGCGTTCTTCTTTAACCAGCACCTCTTCTATCTTTGAAAAGGCAATATCGGGGTCTTTAAGCATGTTCAGCAGGCGAAACGCCGGCGTACGCATCGCCGGCAGAGCAATGACCTGCTTGACGATCGCCGCAATATTTCCTTCGCTTCTGGTGCGCATAAGGGCCGTTGCAATATCGCCAAAGCGTTTTACTGCAAAGGTTTTGAATGGCATCTGATCATCGCGGCAGGTTACCAGAAAAACCTTCTGGGGCTCAGGAAGCTTATCAAGCGCTTCTTCCATCGAGCGATGCATCGAAGCCTTTTCAGAAAGATTGAGAATAATATAAGAGAGCTTTGGAAGCAGCGTCAACAGGACTTCAAAGGCCTTGTGTTCCGGGTAGAGAAGATCGGTCACTTCGATCTCGGCGACCGTCTGGTTGTGCAGGCGCAGCTGAAATGGGTATTTCTGGGCTGGCAAGCTATTACACCATCACTGAAAAGCCATATTCTGGCTCGGGAAAATCTTTGCGGATAAGTTCTGGTACACAATCTATCAGGTCGCGCTGCATGAGAAAGGTCAGATCTTCCTGCAAACCGATTTCAATTACGGCTTTACCGGCGCCAGACATTTCAAGAAGACGACGATCATCGCGGTAATAGCCAAAGATACCCAGGGCAGCCTGAGCTCCATCGCTCAGACTGAATTCTTCATCTGAGGAAATAAGCGCCATCAGGCGTGACACCAGAAGGCCGGCACAGTAGGCATCGTCAAGCGCAAACTTTTCTTCACGGCCGGCACAGACAAATAAAACATCCATATTGCTGGTTTTTGCTGTCTCATAGGCCTTCTTAACAACGGCCGAAGCATTGAGGAAGCAGCCCAGAAAGACATGAGGCGCAATTACGAGATCAGCAACCGCGCGGGTGCCGTTGCTCGAAGTGAAAATCATTACCCGGTCCTTGAGATCGGCTTCAAAATACTGACGGGGGCTGTTGCCAAAATCGAATCCTTCCGGCGGCAGACCCTTTCTTTCGCCGCACAGAAGTGGATGAATCGTCTGCTGTGAGGCCAACTTCGTCGCTTTCTGAATTGTGGTTGTCAGAATGACTTTTTTCGGCTTTTTTGACATGATGACGGTCAGACTCGAAGTCGCCCGGACAGCGTCTATGACCACGCAAACCTTGCTGGCCAGGGCCTGAACTTCACCTGGTGTAAAAGCGACATCAATCTGCATCTGAAACCTTCTCTAGTTGGATTTAAATCTCTGCTGCATCACAGCCTGACACAGCTTGACCGTTTCGCGTGTTTCGCGACGACAGCGCGAAATCTGGTCGAGCAGTTCGTGATCACTGTCGCTTTTTCGACTACGCAACAGCTCATACAGTAACTGATCGCGCTTTTCATTGTTCCGGCACAGGCTGTCAAGGCGATCGAGAACCATTGCCAGCATCCGGCTGACCTCGACCGGCGCAGTTTCTGTTTTGCCATCGACATTTTCGCTTGAAGAATCGCTGTTGCCAGACCTGACAGTTTCGCTTTCCGGTTCTCCGAGAATTTCTCTGGCACGTCTGATCGAAACTTTTTCTTCTTTGAGAAGGCGAAGAATGGCGCTGATGGTTTCAAGATGGCGGCGGCGGTAGATTCTATGTCCGCCACGACTGCGCTCGACATCGAGCAGCACAGGAAACTGCTGCTCGTAATAGCGAAGAGTATGCGAAGCAATCCCGGTCAGACGACTTATTTCAGCAATTGAGAACTGATCAGCCATGTTTGATATGATGCTCCCTCAGGAAATTTGCGCATTTTTCGGGCCAGCGTTCAGGTTGTGAGACTAAAGCGACGAACAGCAGAAAAACAACCGAAAGAACTGTGAAAAACATGCACAACCTCCTGATTTCTGACAAAATTGGGTGCTGATAATATCGGCGGAAGTCTGACTTTTTTTGAGGCAAAACGGGCAAATTTATCTAAAAAGCTCAATGTGAAGAGAATGACTTTTCTGGTTCGCTTATGGCAGCGGCGAAACCATCACCAATACGATATAATGGCGCCCAGATGCCGCTGTCAGCGACCAGAGGCGATACCGACCTCTTATCGGTTTTTACCGGGATCGGTGCGGCCGTCGGAACATTTTCTACGATAGATTCTGGCTGTGATTTCGGCAGAGCATCAGTCGCTGCAGTCACCGGACTGTCTTTTGCCGGTGTTTTCGGCTGGTCATAAATCAGAGCGTCTTCAGGCGGTTCTTCATTGATTTCATGATCCGGAACCTCGTAGGCCGCATCGGACTCAACCGTTTCGCCTGGAACAGCGTCGGCAATGACAGTCGGCACTTCTACTGTCTGAGGGGCCGGGGTTTCTGCTGGTTCTGCTGGTTCTGCTGGTTCTGCTGGTTCTGAACTTTCTGAAGCAACCGGAGCGACTACTTCGCGGTTAATGGCAACAATAGTTGAATCGACGCGATGTCCCTGAAGAAAGCCGGCAAGCCAGCCGCGAATATCGACATCGACGGGGTTTTCCGGGCCCATACTCAGGGGGGTGGCCTGATTGTACACACGTTCGAGCTGATTGCGCAGGCGCCTTTCATTTTCGTAAAAACGTCTTTTGGTCTCACCGTCGCCGGCACTGGCAAGTTCTTCGCCGCTGGCACCCCAGCGGAACTCGATAGAATGGTAAGGATCGAACGAGAGGTCGAACAGCCTGGTGTTAATATCGGCAAACGAGAGAGTTACCCTGCGCCCCGCCGAATTTTCATAGGCCATCTGCAGCTGCCCGCTGAGTTCGTCATATTTCTGCAGCAGTCTGGCGGCCAATTCTCTTGCAGCCGACGGGTCGAATTGTTCCTGTTCGATCACCATCTGTCGACTGCGGTCATAAAATTCTCTGAATGCAACCTTGAGACGGGCATCGCGTGACGGGGTCGAAAATTCTTCCCACAGGCCGTCGGTACCATAGATATTCCATGGCAATGAACCGGGGTGCGGCTTCAAATGGATGCCTTTTTCAATGGCGATGTTGACGGCTACTGCCCGGTAACTGATGTCTTCATACAGGTCCTGCATCATGAAAGCGAAGTCTCTTACCGGGTCAATCCCTCGGTTTTCGTCGGTAAGAGCCTGTCTGACATATTCATGATAGCCCAGACCACTTTTTCCTCTGAATGAATAGCTTTTCTGAAACTGATCGTCGGCAGAATAGTCAGAAATATTGTGGTTACGGGTTCTGACAGTGCTGCCGCCTGATGTATAGCGGATCGGCCGCCACTTTTTAAAACCACCGCCATTAGTTTTCGAACCCCTGGTAAATTTAGCCCCAAACCAGGGTTTTGAAATGGTGCGGTCGGGGTGAGCATCGATCACTCTTATCCTGCCGTCTTCTGTCACTTTTGCCACGACGGCAACGTGTCCATCGGGGTCATAATAAACAGTACCCGGCGCAATCGACTTTTTGCTGATTTTGACCGGGTAATGATCTGGGTCTTCAGAATCGGCGGCCATGCGAAAATAGCCTGAATTGACGAGAGTAACCTGACTGAAAAGATTCTGTGGAGAAGAAAAATAATCCTGATCTTTAAAGCTGGTAGGCTTATTACCCTTGCTGTACCGCTGGTCGCCGCCATTACCAGATATCGAGGCGGTATAACTGAATGGGAGCCGCAGCTTGTAAGCGACGTAGGCCCGCAAAGCGTATGGCAGATCGGCGCAGTCTGGCGACAGATTGAACTTTTTGTCTTCTTCGCCATAAAGAGGGTTAACCTTCGGATCTTTGATAAAGCGGTTCAGATTCGAATATTTTGAGTCGCAGATGGCCTCGACAAATTTGCTGTAAACTTTTTCATCTTCTTCGGACCAGAGGTTGCGGCTGAGCTTCCAGGCAGCGGCTTCTGCCATTGACGAGCCGATAACGAGCAGCATCAGGCAGACTAGAGCGATAATTTTCCGGTAATTTTTCATTCAGGGTACCTCACGCTCGACCAATCGGCATACGATCGTTTTTTTTTAACTTTTTCAAGTTTCTCAGCAGGTAGTGAAAAATGGAGCCTTTTCTTCCGATAATGCAGAGTATGAATAAAACAAGCAATGCAACTATGATGGCCATTCTTGCGCTGACAGTGCTGATGCTTCTGCCGGGCTACAAAAAGCAGAACGACAGCCAGCACTACCCCGCCCCGATTGCCAGACCGGCACTGGCTTTTTATACAAACCTTTCGGTTTCCGGGATCTTTAACCAGGATCATACAGGCAGCGAAGCCATTAAAGAGATTATCGGAAGTGTTGAAGCTATCAGCAAGGCAAGAAGCGAGTCTGAGAGTGTCAGCCAGCAGATGAAAACCGCGACGGCTGAATTGCTGAACGACCGGATTCTCAGTGGCAACCTGAAAATTCACGAGGTTTTCTTCTATCTGCGCAATGCTGAAAGCTATGCCATGGTTCTGACCGGTGAGTTTTCGCCGGCGGCAATTGCCGACCGAATCGGGCGAAACCGGATAAATGCGACAACAAAGGGTTTTTCGACCCTGATGAATCTTGCCGCAGCCGGCAGGGAAAGGTTATTTCTCGAATTCAGGAACGATACGATCATAATCTGCCCCGAGAATATTGCCGGCAATGTTTTAAGCAATCTTGACGACCAAAATAATCTCGTTGCGGCTGAATTTTCGGCCTTTGATCGCATGGTCAGGGGTCGCCCGGCCATGGCGGCCGAAATAAGCTTTGAAAATCTGCAGAAAAACATCGGGCAAAGATTTCTACCCGGCTGGCTGCAGGCAATGAAGCACCTGCGTCTGCTGGCTGCCAGCAAAGTTACCAAACTGCAGCTTTTTATTCCAGACAATGCACAGAGAACAGCCATGTCTGGCGCTCTTAAAAACCGAACCGACGATATCAAAGCAGCAATTGGCGATCGCGAAGACCTGACGCTCGAAGAAAAAGGCAACAGCATTTTTATCGAGGCAAAAGCCGACGAAGTTCTCGAAATGTCGATCAGCCGGCGAACGGCTGCATTTCTGCTGCACTTTTTTGCGGCACACAGCAGCAAAAATATGGTTCTTTCAGCTGCCGGCCATGACTGACATGGAAGTAAAGGCCCGACCATCGGCATTTGCCATGCCGGCACGGCCATTGCGTAATTCTGCCAAAGCACTTATTATCGAGAATGGCCAGGTACTCTGCACCAGCAATCGCGATCTGCTGGGCGAGTTCTTTCTTCTACCCGGCGGCGGACAGAATCATGGCGAAACCCTTGCAGATGCAGTTGTCAGGGAATGCCTTGAAGAAGTCGGAGCGCACGTCGAGGTTGGCAACCTGCATTTTGTCCGCGAGTATATTTCGGCAAATCATGAACTGGCTGAATATGACGACGCAATTCATCAGATCGAGTTTGTCTTCGCCTGCCGACTCAAGGAACCGGTGCACACACATGCAGCGGCCGAGTCTGACGCCATGCAGACAGGTGTAATCTGGCTGCCGATCGCCCAGCTGCAGAATTACCGATTTTATCCGGGTTCGTTAATTAAGCATCTGCAGAGTTTTCCACCGGCAGACTGCTCATGCGTTTATCTCGGTGACACTCTTTAACCAAGGTTGATCACTCGTATCTGAAAGCTTCGATCGGATCGAGCTGCGATGCTTTCCAGGCCGGGTAGAGGCCAAAAAATACGCCGACTGCACCTGAGAATCCGATTGAAATAATGATCGAGGTGTTCGACACCACCGGCGAGAACTCGACGAATTTTCCGATAATCTGAGCCAGGCCAAAGCCGCCAAATATGCCGAAAATACCGCCAACACAGCTCAAAACAACAGACTCAACGAGGAACTGATAGAGAATATCGCTGGTTCTGGCGCCAATAGCCATTCTGATACCAATCTCGCGGGTTCTTTCGGTTACCGAAACCAGCATGATGTTCATGATGCCGATACCGCCGACGAGAAGCGAGACCGAGGCAATGGCTCCGAGCAGCAGACCAATGATTGTAAGCGTGGTTCCGGCCATTTCGGCAATGTCATCCTGGGTGCGAATGTCGAAGTCGTCGTCCTGACCTTCTCTGATGCGGTGCCGACGGCGCAGCAGCTGGGTAATCTCTTCTTTAGCCGCTTCAACTGTCTCCTGCGAGGTTGCCGACAGATGAATCATCTGCACGTGGGTTATACCCATGAGACGGCGCTGCACGACCGAGAACGGCATAAGAATGAGGTCATCCTGATCGCCACCGCCCATACCGGTTTCGCCGCGATCCTTGAGGACGCCGATGACCAGCATCGGCATTTTCTTGAATCTGATTATCTGCCCGATCGGGTTCAGGTTCCCAAAAAGGTTTTCGGCAACCGTTTTGCCGATCACGCAGACTTTATGGCCCCCTCTGATTTCGGTATGTGAGAAATACCTGCCCTCGACAATTTCGCGCGAGGCGATGCCGAGATACTGTTCATTAACGCCCATTATACTGGTTGACCAGTTCTGATTGCCGAAAACCACCTGCCCGGAATTACGCACAATCGGCGAAACAGCTCCGACAGAAGGGCAATCGCGGGCAATAGCCTCGCCATCTTCTGGGGTAAGAGTTGTCGCCGAGCCTCTGGGGCCATGAAAGCCGCGACGATTGCCGCCGCCCGGCATGACCATGATCAGATTGGTGCCCATTTTCGAGATGTTTTCCTGCACCGAAAAATAGGCGCCCTGCCCGACCGCCACCATTGCGACAACCGATGTAACACCGATGATAATGCCGAGTGCCGTCAGAAAAGAGCGCAGTTTGTTGCGACCAAGACTGATAAAAGCGAGTTTGATGATGCCCCAGAAGCTCATGCCTGTTCCTCCTGTTCATCATCTGAACTACCAGGACGGCGGTGTTTTTTAATCTCTTCGCTGGCCTGCAGCTTTTCTTTGACAGGTTCGTCCGAGACGACCTGACCATCAGACAGCCTGACGACCCGCGAAGTGTACATGGCGATATCTGGTTCGTGGGTAATCAGAACGATAGAGATGCCGTTGGCATTCAGGTCCTGAAAAATCCCCATGATTTCGACACTCGAATACGAATCGAGATTGCCGGTCGGTTCGTCGGCAAGAATCACCGACGGACGGTTAACAAGAGCCCTGGCAATCGCAACACGCTGCTGCTGACCGCCGGATAACTGGTTAGGATGATGATGTTCGCGACCTTTGAGGCCCACAGAAGCCAGAGCTGTCATAGCTCTTTCGCGGCGCTCTTCCGAGGATATGCCGGCATAAATCATCGGCAGTTCGACGTTTTCGAGTGCGCTGGTGCGCGAAAGAAGGTTGAAGCCCTGAAAAACGAAGCCGATGCGGCGGTTGCGCACCATGGCCAGCTGGTCTTTGCTGAAGCGCGAGACATCTTCACCATCGATGAAATAATGGCCGGAAGTGGGCCGATCGAGGCAGCCCATGATGTGCATCATCGTCGACTTGCCCGAGCCCGAGGCTCCCATGATCGATGTGAATTCGCCCTGATAAAAGCTCAGATTCACTCCGCGCAGAGCCTTAACCGAAACCCCATCCATAAAATAGGTTTTCGCCAGGTTACACACCTGCAGCAGCGGTTTGTCTCTGTTCATTTTACAATCTCATTCTGACGCTGCCACGGCGTGAGTTGTTACCGGCGGCAGCTTCGCCTCTGATACCGATGATCACCTGGTCGCCTTCTTTGAGTTCATCGCCAGGCAGTTCTATATAGTCCTGGTTGGAAAACCCGATTTTTACGGTTTTCACTTCCATGGCCCCGCCCTTAGACATCAGCCAGACTGGTATGGTATCGGTAGCAGTGCGCTCTTCGCGGCGGCGACCGCCGCCCTGCCCCTGACCAGAGCGGCCATTGCTGCGGGCAGACATTTTCATCAGTTCTTCTGGAGCTTTGAAATAAAGCGCCTTGGCCGGCAGGCGGAGAACATTCTGCCGCTCACCGACGAGAATCTCGGCATTGGCGGTCATGCCTGGCTTAAGCAACAAATCATTGTTTTCGACCCGCACCATGACCGAATAGGTAACGACATTCGAGTTCTCGGTCGGTGATAGCCTTACCTGATCTACGACCCCGTTAAAAGTTCGATCCTTGTAGGCGTCGACGGTAAAGGTTACCGGTTGACCGCGGGCCACGACGCCGATATCGGTCTCGTCGACGGCCGTATCGATCTGCATTTTCTTGAGATCCTGGGCGATGACAAACAGCTTTGGCGCCTGCAGGCTGGCAGCCACGGTCTGCCCTTCGTCAACTTCACGCGAAATAACGACGCCATCGATGGGGGAGTAGATTTTTGTGCGTTCAAGGTTGATTTTAGCGACAGTCAACTGTGCTTCCATTTGTCTGATCCGTGCCTGAGCGCCTTTGCGCTCAGCTTCGAGAGCTTCAAACTGAGCTTTGATGGCAAGTTCTTTTACTTTACTGGCCTGGCTTTGCGCCTTTGTCGAATCAAGTGAGGCCTTCTGTGAATCGAGCGCGGTTTTTGCTGAATCCCGTTCTGAGGCCGAAATCAGTTTGCGGTCAAACAGTTCCTGGATACGGTGGTAATTGCGTTCAGCCTCTTCGACCGCAACCTCGGCCTTGCGCACATTGGCGAGCGAAGCCTGAATATCGGCCTGGGCGGTCAATTTAGAGGCTTCGAGGTTTTTCATCTGTGCCTGGGTTGCCAGCTCGCTCGAAACGGCATTTTCGAGATTCGCTTTGGCCTGCTGCAGCTGTGCTTCAAAAGAAGATGCTTCGAGTTCCGCGATCAACTGGCCGGCTTTGACTTCGTCGTTAAAGTCGGCATAAATCTTGAGAATGTTACCGCTGACCTGCGAACCTATTTCGACAGTAGTTAAGGCTGCCAAAGAGCCAGACGAAGATATGGTCGTTCTTATATGACCTCTGGAGACCGATTCAGTAGAGTATTCACGCGGCTGTGAAGACGAACGCCAGAAATACCAGCCAAGGCCCCCGACAACGAGAATTGCGCACAAAATCGCTGCAATGATAAGTTTTTTCATTTTTTCGCTTCTCCAGACTCTTTTTCGGGGGCTGCTATTTCCTGAATACGGTATTCAGCCGGAAGCCGACCAAGCACTCGATCGAGCTCGGTCTGGGCAATAAGGCTGTCGAACATGGCAACCACATGATTGCCGCGGGCTCTGGCAAATTCAACCCTGGCGTCGGTAATTTCAAGGGGTGAACCGAGACCGGCATCGTATCGACCTTCGGCAAGGTGCAGGCTTTCACTGGCCTGCTGCACAAGCACTGTCGTTGCCTGCAAGCGTTCAAGGGCATCGGTCAGCCCGGTTATTGAATTCTCAAGTTCGGCATTCACCGCCAGCCTGCTGTTTTCGAGAGTCGCGGCGGTATTTTCAAGTGTACTGCGGGCTGCGTCTATCTGAGCCCGGGTTATGGCGCCGTCAAAAACCGGCCATGACATACTGACGCCCATTCCCCACTGACGATCGAGCGGCGAAATGGTGCCGGACCACTGGTAATCAGCCGAAGCTGAAACACTGGGGCTGCGACCGAGACGGGCTTCTTTAAGCCTGATATTGGCAGCTTTAACCTGCAGACTGGCGGCTTTAAGATCGGGGCGATTCATAGCTTCGTTCAGAAGGTTGTCTTTGTCGGCATTCAGCGTGGTTGGCTGGCGAAAGTCTTCGTATGGGGCAACTTCAATAGTTTCGCGGAGACCGACAGCACGGGCAAGGCCGGCCAGAGCCACTTTCAGGTTACTGCGGGCCGTGATCAATTCGACTCTGGCATTGGCGACGTCGACCTGAGCCCGGGTGATGTCGAACGGGGCGCGGGTACCAACTTCGACAAAGCTTTCGACCTTTTCGAGATGCCGTTCATAGCCATCGAGGGTTTCTTCACGGACTTTAAGAAGTTCAGTTGCCTGCTGCGCTCTAAAAAAGGCGGCTTTAATATCGGCAGCAAGCCCGGTCAGGGTCGAGTCGCGTCTGGCTCTGGCAGCGGCAAGCGATTCACCGGCCGCCTTTTTCTGCAAGCCTGTCTGACCGGCATCGAAAAGCAGTTTCGAGGCGGATACCGACTCAGACGTGCTGTCGTTGGTTGCGTCGACAATATTACGCCCTGATGCGGTTTCGACTTTAGAATGGCGCCAGTTGGCCCGCAGATCAAGCTTTGGGTCGTAAGCACTGCGTGTCTGCAGCACTCTGGCCTGTTCGGCAGAAATATTGCTTTCGGCGATTCTGAGCTGCGGGTGCTGGCTCAGACCATACTGGAGGCACTGTTCGAGAGTCCAGGTCTGGGAAGCGACTGATTCCTGACAGCAGGCCGGCGAAAAAGAGCCAAGAACAAACAGAGTGATTACGAAATTTTTCACAATAGCAGCGACACTGAATCGCGAAACAATAATTTTTAATGACTTCATCTGCCACCTCTGCCTTCAATATCTCTCATTTTTTGCGGCAAAGCAACCCGGGCTTTGCAAAGAAATGTTAATACGACGACCAGTTATTCGATTGCCTGAACTGCAAAAGCAAATCAGGCTTTGTCGTGACAGTGCGAAATGCTTATTCAACTGTGCGTGATTATCAGATACTTTTTTCACAAAAAAACTGCCAGGGCCGCTTTTAAGCAGGCAACCCGGCAGTTTCTGAGCAGCAGTAATCAGAATCTGGTGAAAAGACCGAAAGTGGGGCCGGAATATTTGATTTCGGCCTTGTCGCCTTCGCCTTCAAGGTTGTATCTGACGCCGCGGTAGCCGAGGTCGGCATACCACTCAGTATTTTTCGAATTCGGATTGAGTCTGAGAGCGGCATTCAGGTTGTAGTCGTTATGCAGGGCATCGTAGCCACCGGCATTAACTTTGATCAGCTTGAACTGGCCCTTGAGCCAGAGATTGTCAGAAATCTGGGCGCCGGCATTCAGGCCAAGATAAGGCAACGGGTAAGATTCGCTCCAGCCTGCTTCCAGGCGGGCAGCGGCAATCGAATTCTCGTTTCCGGAAACACTTATATCGGAATTGCTGAATTTGATACCAAACATACCGTCAAGGTAGAACGCATCACGGCCAGGCTGATCGACTTCTCTGGAGCGGGTCAGATTGTAGGCCCAGGCAAGGTCGAGCCAGCTGTTTTCGATGCTCATATTGGCATTGGCTCTGAATTTTTTGTTATCAAAAGTAATATTCTTGACAAGGCGGCCGCTGTTTTCATGCTTCATGTAAGAAAGTTCAAGAGCCGATTTTTCGCTGAGAACGTGGGTGACTCTAAAACCAAAGCGGGTTTTGCTGCTGAAAGAAACATCATTGTCGAGATCGATTTCCGTGCCTGTATTTTCAACTCTGACGGTACCATCCAGGTCAGATTTCCAGCCAAGCACCTCGATGCTGGTAACCTTGTTGAAATTAACGCGACCACGCGAATCGGGCTGATATGATCTATCCCAGGCAGAGGCACCTGCCGGAAGCAGAAGAGCTGCAATAAGAGCCAGAGCCAGTTTTTTCATGAAAAAACTCCCTTCAAAAGATGTTAAAGAGATTATGCAAAACCTGGCTCGATGTCAAACGTGAATTGCCAGAGGCAAATCGCATTAAATTCATGGATTACGGTTCTATGCCAGAAATGACGGATATGAACGGCGTCATTGCCGCATTTGCGCAGCAAATGGGGACAGGCAGAAAGCCTGCCCTGATGAGCCACACAGGTGTTTCAGGCAGTTACCCCGCCGGGGGCAGATCAAAGCTGGAACGGAAAAGTGTCTGCGAGAGACTGATCGAGCACTTCGCCCTTGAACCAGGGCGGGCAGAACTTCGACTTGCGAAGTCTGACAAAAGCGTCTACCACTTCAGGGTCGAACTGATTGCCGGCACAGCGCACGATTTCTTCAGTCGCTTCATCGAAAGTCAGCGGTTTGCGGTAAGGGCGGCACGAAGTGATGGCATCGAACGAGTCGGCGACGCAGATGATACGTGAACCGAGCGGTATATCGTCGGCAGCGAGGGCGTCGGGGTAACCTTTGCCATCATAGCGTTCGTGGTGATGTTTGATAATTTCGCAGACGTTTTTGAGAAATTCGATCGAGTTGAGAATGCCGGCGCCAATGTGCGGGTGGGCCTTGATGGTTTCGAATTCATCATCAGTCAGGCGGCCGGGCTTGAGCAGAATCTGTTCAGAGATCCCGATTTTGCCGACATCGTGCAGCAGCGAAGCATGTCTGATCGTGTCGACTTCGGAGCGCGGCAGATCCATTTCGAGGGCAAGGCCGACGCTGAGATCGGTTACACGGCGCGAGTGACCGTGGGTATAACTGTCTTTGGCATCGATAGCCGCCGCCAGCGACCTGATCGTTTCGAGGTAAACATTGAGCAGGTTGTGATACAGACGCGCATTCTCGATGGCAATCGAGGCCTGGGAAGCGAGCGTTTCGAGCAGGTCGAGATTTTCGGGGCTGAACGGCCCTTTTTTGCTCAGCACCCGTTCACAGTTAATGACACCGACAAGGTTGTCTTTGTTAAGCAACGGCGCAGAAATCAGTGTCAGATCAGCCTTGCGGGCAATTTTGGGCAGCTCTTTGTATTCGACACTCTTACCGGTGTTGTCGACCTTGATCGGCCGGCGCAGTTCAGCCGCGCGGCCGGCAACGCCTTCACCGAGTTTCAGTCTGACTTCGCGCACGCCGAGGTCTTCAAAACCGCGGTAGACTTCGACATACAGTTCTTTGGCGGAATCATCGAACAGCATCAGAGTGGCGCGGTCAGAATCGGTGATGCGGGTCGTCATATCGATAAAATAGTTGAGAACCGAATCGAGGTCGAGCGAAGAGTTGATCGCTTTGCCGAGTTCCTGAATCAGACTGAGTTCGGCAACCTGACTGTCGGTTTTTTCATGCAGACTGGCGTTCGCAATTGCCTGCGAGATCTGGCCAGAGATACCAAGCAGCAGGTTGAGGTCATCTTCGAGAAAGGCTTCACCGCTGCGTTTATTATTAACGTTGAGAACGCCGAGCAGACCGCCGTTATGAACGATCGGCACCGACAAAACCGAACGGGTCTTGTAGTCGAGGCGGCCCTGGTGATTGGCGAAGCGCGAATCTTTCGACACGTCTTTAAGCAGAACCGGCTTCTGGTTCTGAGCCACCCAGCCGGCAATGCCTTCGCCCATCTTTACATGTATCTGACCGACCATATTGCTCGGCAGGCCGATAGCGGCGTCGAGGGTCAGCACTTCGTTGAGCGGATCGTAAGCCATCAGCGAGCAGTTTTCGACGTCGACGACTTCCTGGACCTGCTGCAGAATGGTGTCGAACAGTCTGGCAATGTTAAGAGTGCGCGAGACCGAAGAACCAACCTTGTAAAGGGTCGACAGGTAATCGAGTTTGCGTTTTGAATCGTTGAACAGGCGCTCGTTTTCAAAATGTGAAGTGATGATGCGCCCGATGGTATTGAGCAGTTCCTGGTCTGAATCTGAGATCTTTTCGGTTTCCTCGCGGTGATAAATACCAAGAGTGCCGACAAAGCGACCGTCTGCGGTTAAAAGCGGAACAATCAGCAGGGCCCGGGCAAACTGGTCTAAAAAATTGTTACGGGCAATGGTGTTGTCGCGATGCACATCCTGGATCAGCAGCGGCTTTTTCTGCGAGGCCACCCAGCCATGATAGCCTTTTCCCATGCCGATTGCCAGGGTATCGAGCTCTTCAGGCAGACCAAACGAAGCCCGCATGCAGAGTTCTTCGCGGTCGCTGTTATAAAGCATAAGTGAGGCAGCGCTGCAGTCAACCGCATCGGAAACCTCTTTGAGCACCATGCAGTAGCCGTCGCGGTCGAGCGAGCGCACTGAAAGCTTCTCTGAAATTCTGAAAACGCGGGTCAGTTCTTTGAGCTTCTGGTTCGAATCGGCGAGCAGACGGGCATTTTCGAGCACCTTGGTGACCATCGAAGCCAGGGTATTCAATGAAATGACGTCGTCTTTAGAAAAAGCGTTGATCTCTGAAGAGTCGACCGAAACGACGCCGATCAGCTTCTCGCCGACGAGCAGCGGCACTGCCAGCTCAGAATAAATCGACTCGGGTGTCTCGATATAGCGCGGTTCGAGCAGAACGTTGGGCACGTTCAGGGCTTCTTTGTTGCGGGCAACCCAGCCGGTAATACCCTGGCCGAACGGAACCCTGATTTTTTTCACTTCCTGCGGGTATTTGCCGCGGGCAACGGCCACTTCGAGAAAATTTTTGTTTTCTTTGCGCAGAAGCAGGGCACCACAGGTAGCCCCGGTAATTTCGATGGCGATATCCATGAGGAATTCGAGCAGATTCTGAAATTCGAGGCTCGAATTCATGATGTTCGAAGCTTCTTCGAGGACCGAAAGAATCTTTTCTTTGCGGGCGAGAGATTCTTTTTCGGCAGCGAGATCGACCATCTGCATGAAAAAGCTGCCAATCGACTCAACGGCGGCATCAAGCTGTTCGTCGGTCAGAGCCGGCAGGTCTTTGTCGCCTTTAATCTTTGCGCTTTTGCGATAAAATGGCCCGATGAGCACGGCACCGAACATGCTGCCGCGGTATTCAAGCTTCATCAGCCTGACGAGAGAGCCATCGGGACGCTCAATAAGCTCTGAGGTCGGGTAATCGACAAACTCAGAGGCATCGGTCATGCCTGGCAAAACCTCTTCGATTTTGCCAAGCACCACTTCGCCACGTTCGTTGAACGGAACAATATTCAGGCCGGTCAATCGCCGGAAACGCCCGAGAAAACTTCGGAGATTCTCGCGATCACAGACTTCTTCGAGGTAGATTTTCCTGACCATGTGCTTTAACTTTCCACTTTTACTCGATACTGGCTCTGAATAAGGTCACAGAAATGCCGCCAGGCGGCACAGGTGTTATTTGATTTCGATAACCGAATTCATTCCTTCATACTTGTTTTTAACTGAAGTGCCTGATTTCGGGTCGACGATCCAGTCGGTATCGTTGACGACAAACTGATATTCATGTTTGCCGGGTTTGAGCTTCAGAGTGCATTTCCAGATGCCGTTTTCGAGTTTCATCGGGTTGGCATCCTTGTTCCAGTCGTTGAAGTTACCAACGATAGAAACCTTTTTGGCATCGGCGTCTTCAAATTCAAATTCTACTTCATTATCACCACAGCTGCTGCAGGCAGGCTTGCTGTCGTCTTTAGATTCTTTCTTCTCGGCTTCGTCTTCCCACATTTCTTCTTCTTCGAAGCTGTGCTCGCGACCGATGATATAACCTATGCCAAAGACGCTGGCCATAACAAACAGCTTCCAGACAAATCGCAAAAATCTCATACGTTGACCTCCTATGCGTTTTCGCTATTTATAACCTGAAGTGCGGCATACTGCAAGAGCAATGTTTTGAGCCCCTTCTGTTCGAAACGTACTGTAACCCTGAATTCTGCGAGAGATGCGCCGGTCGTTTCTTCGACCCGGCCGGGCCCGAAAATCTGATGCACGACCCTGACGCCCGGCTTTAAATTTAACATGGTTCCGCTGACGGTGTCACCTTGAATCGGTGTCGCCGCACTTTTTTTAGGTTCTGACCACTTTACCTGCGGGTTGAAAGTAAAGGCGCCTGATTTCGGGCGGCTGGTCACGGCACCCGGAATAACCGAACCCGCAGCCGAGGCGGCGCGCCCGGCGGCAGACATGCCGGCAGAAGCGGTGCGCCCATGAAAAAGATGCGTCGGAACTTCAGTTACGAAGCGCGAGACCGGGTTTGAGCCCCATGAACCGAACATCATGCGGCGACTGGCAGCACTGAGGAAAAGGCATTCGCGGGCGCGCGTCATGCCGACATAGGCGAGCCGGCGTTCTTCTTCGAGCTGTTCGGGAGCTTCTTTCGAAGAGCTGTGCGGGAAAATGCCTTCTTCCATGGCAACCATGAAAACCACCGGAAATTCAAGGCCCTTGGCATTGTGCAGAGTCATCAGATGCACTTTTTGCTGGGTTTCGTCGAGGTCGTCAGCGGCAGCGTGCAATGCGGTGTTTGCCAGATAGTCATGCAACTTCAGGCTGACATTGTCTTCTTCCTGGTATCTGATGTCAGAAACCAGGGCTTCGACGTTGTTGCGGCGATCTTCGGCCGACTCGGGATCGTCGTCTTTCAGATACTTGAAATAATCGGTGTCATCGATAACCTTGCGGCACAACTGCGAAACCCGCAGTTGCTGGGCGGCTTCCATGAATTCGAGCATCATCGTGAAGAATTTACCGATCTTCGACTCCGGGCTGCGGCCGCCCTCGGCGGCTACGGCTTCCCAGAGCGACACACTGCCATCGCCGTAGAGACGGCTGACCGTGCTGTCGCCGATGCCGCGCTTCGGGGTATTGATGATGCGCTCGAGCGATATGCTGTCTTTCGGGTTATCGATAACCCTGAGGTAGGCGAGTATATCTTTGACTTCGCGGCGATCGAAGAACTTGAGACCACCGGTGATGTCGTAAGGCAGGCCAGCCCGCTGCAGAGCCTGTTCAATCGGCCGGCTCAAGCTGTTCATTCTGAAGAGCAACGCAAAGTCGCCCGACTGGCGGCCTTCGTTGCGCAGAGCCTGAATTTTTCTGACGATCCATTCGGCCTCTTCGCGGTCATCGCCGGCGCGTTGAAAGGTCAGCAGCTCCCCACCCTTCTGTTCGGTCCAGAGGCGTTTCGGGTGCGCGCTTTTGTTGTTGGCAATAACGGCGCCGGCGGCGTCGAGAATGTTCTGGGTCGAGCGGTAGTTCTGCTCAAGTTTAACGATCTGAGCACCTTCGAAGTCTTTGGCAAAATCCTGAATATTGCGAATGGTGGCACCGCGCCAGCTGTAGATCGACTGGTCTTCGTCGCCGACAACGCAGAGGTTGCGGCTGCTGCTCGAAATAAGCGAGATCAGACGATACTGAGCGTGATTGGTGTCCTGATATTCGTCGATGAGAAAATAGCGGTACTGATTCTGCAGCTTCTGCAGCAGATCAGGGTTGTTGCGCAGCAGATAGTAGGCCTTGAAAATCAGATCGTCAAAATCGACGGCCTGATTCTGCATCAGCTGGTTCTGGTAGGCCGCGTAGATCTTCGCGGTATTCTGAGTATTCGTTGTCTGGCCGGCGAAGCCGAGATATTCTTCGGGCCCGATCAGTTCATTCTTTGCCGATGAAATCAGTTCGAGCACGGCCCGCGGCGTCAGGCGCTTGGTATCGATTTTATGTTCTTTGAGAACATTCTTCATCAGCTTTTCGCTGTCAGATTCATCATAAATGGTGAAGCCGTCGGCAAAGCCGGCGTATTTGTGCCAGCGGCGCAGCAGCAGACAGCAGAAAGAATGAAAAGTTGTCAGAGTAACGCGTTCGGCACCGGCAACAAGATCGCGCACCCGTTCACGCATTTCTTTTGCGGCTTTGTTGGTAAAGGTTACCGCCAGAATTGCTGACGGATCGACCTGGCAGTTTTCGATCAGATGAGCGATACGCACGGTCAGCATGCGGGTTTTGCCTGAGCCGGCGCCGGCAACCACCAGCAGTGGGCCTTCGGTGATGCGAACCGCTTCCTGCTGGCGTTCGTTGAGTTTGGCAATGGTTTTTTCGATCGGGCTGAACACTATTTAGTCTCCGGTGAGGCGGCTGGCCGGGTTGTAGCACATCACCACCCAGCTGCCGACGATAAAGTTGTGCAGTTCATGCACCTGCAGGTTATAGAGCGGGCCGCGGTATTCTTCGGTGCTGACCGTTGCCACGGAATCTTCTTCGATCTGTCCTTTGCGGCCGATTACCGGAACCAGCATTCCGGGTTTGAGGTGCGAAGCCGGCAGCACATAAAACGGCTGTTTGCGGGTCAGCTGTATTTTTTTGACGACTTCGAGATTATCGAGATGCGAGAGGGTTTTTACAAAAAGTTCGGCTTCTTCCATGTCATCGCGGGTGATTTCGAGTTGCCAGAGGCCGTGTTTGCCCTGTCGGCGACTGAACTGACGGTGTTCAGCGCGGTTCGGGTCAGTGGCGCCGGTGATCTGAATCAGGTGTGAAAAGCCGCTTTGCGAACCTTTTTCGCTGCCACCAAAGATAACGAACTGAATGGAATTGCTGCGCGGCTGTTCGCTGCCAGAAACCCGCATGGTGATATGCGGATGCTCGACGAACATGTGAGCATCGCGCAGAAGCTCATGGGCCCGCGACGGGGTATCGATGCTGTTAAAGATCTGGCGGGTAAGTTCTTCTGAGAGCTCGGCATCAGGCTGACGTGCCGAGAACGGAATATCGGGCAGACCATATTTAAAAACGGCGTATTTCTGCATAAACACGGCATTAGGCAGATTGCCGGTCGTTTCGATGATCCAGACCCGGTCGATCAGTTCAGTGCCCGAGCTGACTTCGTGTTTGATCGTTGCCATGTTGAAAATATCTTTCAACAGGTCAGAAGACATGGCGATTCTGAAGCCAAGTGAAGAGCGTTCGTGCAGATAAAGTGAATACTGTCTTACCTGCGGGTTGATCCGGCCAAAACAGAGTTGATCGGGAGTGCAGCGCAAGACTGCGCCTCTTGAGGTAACCAGTTTGAAGAGGGGCGTTTTATGGTCGTAGTTGACGTAGACATCGCGGATGCGGGTAGTGCTTACCTCTGACCAGCCAGACGCACCCGTAACCGGGTGTTCTTCGCGCAGGTCAGTGATGGCAACCGAGGTTTCGCCACGCACGATTCTTGCATCAGCAGGCAGCATCGGCAACCCGCCCGGTCAGAAGGAAATTCATCAGCAATGCTCCGATAAAACGCATGAAAAATGTGCCTATATCTTACAACATTTCGCCGCAATTAACACGCCAAAAGACTTGGTCATTTTAAACGCGGCCGGCATTGACTTTGGGGGCGGTTGGCATTAAGCTTTGCAGCATCCTAATGACGCCGGGGTTTAATTATGAGCGGCTGTGCCGAAAACAGGAAGTATCAGATTACCGCAATTTCAGATGCTCTTACCGACATCATCGTCGAAGTCAGCGATGAAATGCTGCAGAAACTCGATCTGCCCAAGGGCAACAGCATTGCGCTCAACGAAGAGAATCTCAGAAAGCTCGCCAGCATTGTAAATACCTACAAACCCCGCATCGCTCCGGGCGGCTCGCCGACCAACGTCATTTATGGCGCCAGCAATCTCGGCCTAAAATGCGCCTTTATCGGCTGTGTTGGCTGCGATGACTTCGGCTACGATTACATCAACAATCTGCGCGACAACGATATCGACACCTATGTTTCGATCAAGCGCGGCAACTCAGGCCTCTGCTACACGCTCATCAGCCCGGACGGTCAGAGAACTTTCGGTCTTGATTTCGGGGTTGCCAAGCAGCTTTATGAATATGAGATTCTGCACAGTCTTATCAAAAGTTCAGAATTTCTGCACTTTTCGGCCTATGAATTCCGCGGCGACAACCCGATCAATCTGGCGACCAGGCACGCGGTAGCCATCGCCCGCAAAGCCGGAACCAAGATTTCCTTCGATCTCGGCGACAGTCTGGTGGTCAAATCATCGCGCGACCAGATCGATGCTTTTCTCAGCGAAAAAATCGATATTCTCTTTGCCAACGAAGATGAAGCCAAAGCACTTTGCGAAGGCAGCCGAGATTTCAGACCACTGCTCAGATATACCGATCTGGCGGTCATCAAGCTTGGCAGTGAAGGGGCGGTGGCTGTTACTCCTGATGGCGAAATCAGGGTTTCGGCCTATAAGGTTGAAGACGTCAAAGACACGAACGGTGCCGGTGACAACTTTCAGGCGGGCTTTTTTTACGGCCAGTACAAGAAGCTGAATCTCGAAACCTGCCTGCGGATCGGCCATTTTCTCGCAGCCAATATCATTCGCCGCATTGGCGCACAGTCTCAGGTCAAAATCTCGGGCATCGAATACTTTATCTGATCAGTTTGCCGTAAATAAAGGCGTCGTGATATTTTTCGCCGACCTTGAGATAACCGGCCAGGCGCCCTTCGCGCGAGAAACCGGCTTTCTCGGCCACTCTGGCACTCGGCAGGTTGTCGACGACCATGCAGGCAAACAGGCGCCTGATCTGCGGCTGATTGGCAATGATGTAATCTTCGACCAGCCTTACTGCCTGCAGGGCGTAACCGCGGCCATGCTGTGAAGCTTCGATGAAATAGCCGATTTCGGCGCAATAGGGTCGGCCGGGTTCTGGCATTACGCCAATTGCGCCAATCAGGCGGTCGCCGAGCATGATCGAGAAGTTCCAGGTTTCGCCGGTTTTCCATTGTCTGACGTTTTTACGCAAAAAGCGCCTCTCTGCCTCGATTGAAGCGACATTGACCGGAAAAAACGCGAAATTTCCCTGCGTCAGAATCTGATAAAACCCCTTCGCATCCTTGACCATCTGTGGTCGGATGCTGATATTCCCGGTGTTATTCTTGAGCATCGGCTGTTCTCCTCACCCGAGATTATACAACAGGTTCATGCTGCAAAAAAATTCTTCATCTGAAAGCCGGAAACATGAGGCTGTGAAAACAGCCTTATAGAAGGAACTCACCAATTAATGCCACGAGGGTATCAGAGAAGCTTGAGCCCGAACTTTGCCGCCAGAGGATTGAGCAGCAGCAGGCAGATTATCGTTGAAGCGCCGCCAAGTGCCAAAGAAACCCAGAAATTCAGCCCGGCCTGCAGCAGTTTCGGAATAAGCAGAAACATCGGCAGAGTCGGCAGAACATACCAGAAGGTGTAGGCCGAATAGCTGGCGATTTTTTCGGTCGGCTGGCTTTCTATCTGCAGCCAGACGAGTGAAAGCAGCGCTATCCAGGGCAATGCCGTGAGCAGAGCGCCAAGCTGTGCGCTTCTTTTTGCCGTCTCGGTAATGGCAAGAATCAGAAATACTGTAGAAACAAGTTTGCCCCAGAATGGCATGAATAATATCCCCAGCATTATGAAATTGTCGCAAATTTTCATCGCCATTTAGCTGCTCAGCCAATGGCTTTATTGCCTAAACCCGGCATCAGAATACATCATCAAACCGAAATTTGTAAACAGAACCGGCAGAGAAAAGAAACGGAGCTGCCACACACGCTTGTGAGACAGCTCCGTTCGATCTTTAAAAATTATTTGAATTCGACAGTTGAAGCGGCAAGAGGCTCAGAAACGGCATAGCCGATCATGCCACTGGAAGTGACGTTTTCCCATTTCTGCAGAACGTCGTTCCATTTGCTTTCGACCTGACCGGCAGGGGTCTGGTATTCAAAGCCGACATGAAAAGTAACGTAAAGTTTCTGGCCGGGCTTGCTGTTGATCAGCATCCCAAACAGGGCTGTTCTGAAATCTCCATCCCAGCTTACGCCAGGAGCAACCCACGAATAAACTTCCGGATCGAGAGACGAATAAGCATCGGTAGAGCTTGCCCATTTGGGCATTTCTTTCAGACTGGTGGGCCATTTAACGTTTTCAAGAGGAGTGCCACCCAAATCATGAGTAGACCAGACCTTGTAAATGCAGAGGTCTTCTTTTCTGTACTGCAGATTGGCTTCCTGAGCTTTCTTCACCTTTTCAAGTTCGGCGCCGAGGTTGGTTCCTGCCGGCAGCAGAGCCCGGAAATTGATCGAAGCTTCGGGGCCGGCGGCAATAAAGAACTTGCCATCGCGCAGGTCAAACTGCGCCGGGTCGTATTTGGCGCGGGGCGGAATACCTTTATCGGAGACGAGAATGACGCCGTTACCAAAAGTTTTTATGTAGGCAGCATCAAGATCGTCCTGAGCAAAAACCGAAACGACAGAGAGAACCATCATCAGAACCAGCAGACCAAGTTTCCTCATACAACTAACCTCCATTTTTTTACCAACCGAAACATTTGCTAAAAAAGAACAGATCTGCCGGAAATGGCAGATTTCTGCTTTAAAATACCGCTAAACCCTTTAATAGTAAAGGATTGCGCAGAATTGGCGTCCATGGGTTTGTCAATTTAATGCCCTTCACAAAAAGCTTGCTAAAGCCTGTGAGAAAATTCGACGCATAAAAAAGCAGCCTCCTTACGGAGGCTGCCATTTAGAAATGCTTCGGACTCTAGACTCAGCTTACCTTGATATCGGCCAGCTGTTTGTAGAGGCTGTATCTCAGTTTAACATCCTTCTGAGCCTGTTCTACAAATTTGAGAGCCACATCCGGGTTAGATTTCTTCAGCATTCTGAAGCGGTTTTCGCCGTAGATGTAGTCAGCCAGCGGCAGGGTCGGTTCTTTCGAATCGAGGGTCAGCGGGTTCTTGCCCTGTGCCAGGTTGTCGGGGTTGAAGCGGAAGAGCGGCCAGTGACCGGCTTCAACGGCTTTTTTCTGTTCCATGAGACCTTCAGACATGTCGATACCGTGGGCGATACAATGGCTGTAAGCGATTACGATAGCGGGGCCGTCGTAGGCTTCGGCTTCGAGCAGGGTTTTGAGGGCGTGGGCCGGGTTGGCACCGAGACTGATCTTGGCAACGTAGATATTGCCGTAGGTCATGGCGATCATGCCCAGGTCTTTTTTCGGCATTGTTTTACCACCGGCGGCGAATTTGGCAACGGCGCCGAGCGGGGTAGCCTTACTCATCTGACCACCGGTATTTGAATAAACTTCGGTGTCCATGACGAGAACCTTAACATTCTTGCCAGAGGCGAGAACGTGATCAAGTCCGCCGTAACCGATATCATATGCCCAACCGTCGCCGCCGATAATCCAGACTGAGCGTTTGACCAGATACTGGGCCATGTTGGACAGGCGCACACAGACTTCGTCTTTGCAGTCTTTGAGAGCTTTTTTCAGTTCTTCGACGTTGGCGCGCTGGGTTTCGATTTGTTCCTGGGTCTTCTGGGCGTTGCCGAGAATCTTTTCAGCAATGGCCTTGAGGCTGGCTGAGCACTTGCAACCGCAGGCAGCGGCTTTGTTGAGCAGCTCGACGGCTTCTTCCATCATCTTGTCAGAAGCGAGGCGCATACCCATACCGAATTCAGCGTTGTCTTCAAACAGGCTGTTGGCCCAGGCCGGACCACGGCCGTCAGCGCGGGTGGTATACGGAGTAGTCGGCAGGTTGCCACCGTAGATTGAAGAACAACCGGTAGCGTTGGCAACCATCAGGCGGTCGCCGCAGATCTGGGTGATCAGCTTGATGTAGGCGGTTTCGCCGCAGCCGGCGCAGGCGCCCGAGAATTCCATCATCGGTTTGACATACTGAGTGCCCTTGATGGTGCTGAGGTTGATGAGTGCGCGATCCGGATCGGGGATCTTGTTGAGGAAATAATCCCAGTTTTCGGCTTCGTTGACACGCATGGTTTCGTCTTTGTGAGCCAGGTTGATCGCTTTGGTTTCGAGCTTCTTGCCGGCGGCATCTTTCTGGAAAGCCGGGCAGATGCTGATGCAGGCGCCACAACCGGTGCAGTCTTCTGGGGCAACCTGAACGGTGAACATCAGGTCTTCTTTGAAGCCTTTGGCTTTGCATGATTTGAAGGTCTTCGGAGCGCTCTTGGCGAACTTCGGATCGTAAACTTTGGTTCTGATGGCGGCGTGCGGGCATACCAGAGAACACATACCGCACTGAATACAGGTTTCAGTGTCCCACAGCGGCATTTTGATACCGACGTTGCGTTTTTCGAGCTGGCTGGTGCCAGTCGGGAAAGTGCCGTCGATGGGCATCTGGCCAACGGTTACGTCGTCGCCTTTGCCGGCGAGAATTGGTTCAAGAACGTCATGAGCGATTTTCGGAGCGTTTTTGAGAACCATGGCAGCCTTGATCTTGGTCTTGGCAGTGGCTTTGGCCGGGATCTTAACTTCGAAAAGATTTTCGATAGCCATATCGATGGCTTTCTGATTCATCTTAACGATTTCTTCACCCTTCTTGCCGTAGGTTTTCTTGACGGCGTCCTTCAGGTATTTCATGTATTCTTCGCGCGGCATGATCTTCGAGATTTCGAAGAAACAGGTCTGCATGAAGATATTGATGCGGTTGCCGAGGCCGATCGATTCAGCAAGCTTGATAGCGTTGATGACATAGAATCTGGCTTTTTTGTCGATCAGGCGCTGCTGGGTTTCGAGGGGCAGTTTTTCCCAGATTTCGTCTTTGCTGTGTTCGGTTTCGAGCAGGAAGGTGCCGCCGGTTTTGAGGTTCTTCAGCATGTCATACTTTTCGATGAAGCTGTAGTTGTGGCAGGCGATGAAGTTGGCGTGTGAGATCAGGTATGGGCAGCGCAGCGGCTGTTCGCCGAATCTCAGGTGAGAAATGGTCATGCTGCCTGATTTTTTTGAATCGTAGACGAAGTAACCCTGAGCATTGTTTTTGGTCTTGTCACCGATAACCTTGATGGCATCTTTGTTGGCGCCAACGGTACCGTCAGAACCCAGACCGTAGAACATGCCGGAAAAGGTTTTCGGATCGCCGGTTTCGACTGCTTCACCGAGTTCGAGACTGGTTTTGGTCACATCATCAACGATACCGACGGTGAAGTGATTTTTCGGCTTGTCGGCTTTGAGGTTGTCGAATACGGCCAGAACCTGATTCGGGGTGAAATCTTTTGAACCGAGACCGTAGCGGCCTCCAACGATTTTCGGCCATTTGGTGAACGGCGCGGTTTCGGCTTCGAGAGCTTCACCGATGCTGTTTCTCACATCGAGATACAGAGGTTCGCCGGCAGAACCCGGTTCTTTGGTGCGATCGAGAACCGCAATGGCTTTGGTGGTCTTCGGGAAAGCCTTGACCAGATGAGCAGTGCTGAGGGGGCGGAACAGGCGGACTTTAACGAGGCCGACTTTTTCGCCTTTGGCATTGAGGTATTCAACGACTTCGTGAATGGTTTCGGCGCCGCTGCCCATGGCAACGATAACGCGTTCGGCCTTCGGGTCGCCAACATAATCAAACAGGCTGTATTCACGGCCGGTAATTTTGGCGAGCTTTTTCATGGCCTTGAGAACAACTTCTGGGGTCTTGTCATAGAAGGGGTTGACAGTTTCGCGACCCTGGAAATAAACATCGGGGTTCTGAGCGGTACCGCGCATGCTCGGACGATCGGGGTTGAGGCCGCGGGCGCGATGTTCGAGAACCAGTTTGTCATCGATCATGGCCTTGATGTCTTCATCAGCGATCAGTTCGATTTTGTTAACTTCGTGAGAAGTTCTGAAACCATCAAAGAAATGGATGAAAGGTACGCGGCTTTCGAGAGTGGCGGCCTGAGCGATCAGGGCCATATCGTGGGCTTCCTGGACAGAGTTGGAAGCGAGCAGGGCGAAACCGGTCTGGCGAGTCGACATTACGTCGCTGTGATCGCCGAAAATCGAAAGGGCGGCGCAGGCCAGTGAGCGGGCCGAAACATGAAATACGGTGGAAGTGAGTTCACCGGCGATTTTATACATGTTCGGGATCATGAGCAGAAGGCCCTGAGAGGCGGTAAAAGTAGTGGTAAGAGCACCGGTGGTCAAAGAGCCATGAACAGCACCGGCGGCGCCGCCTTCAGACTGCATTTCACAAACGGTTGGGACTGTACCCCAGACGTTTTTCTGACCAGCGGCTGTCCACGCATCAGCGTGTTCGCCCATATTGCTGGAGGGTGTAATCGGGTAGATCGCGATTACTTCATTGGTTTTGTGCGCGATCAGCGCGGTAGCTTCGTTCCCATCCATCATTGCGTATGTCTTTTTAGTCACAATCGCACTCCTGCCTGAATGTTATTGGCATCGGGCTGAAAAAATTCCGGTGCCGAAAGGCAAGGTGATATTAAGCCAAAAAGGCGTAACAAGTCAAGGTTTGCAACCCTGCTTGTGAATTTTTTTTCAAAGTTTTGCACTGCAACAAATTTGCCCTGTAAATTTTTATACTCTGTTCTATGCCCAAAGAAACTGGTGTATCATAAACGGGTAAAAAAATACCGGAGGTAAATGCCCATGCCGTTGTTCGCACTGATTTTCATGCTGCTGCTTTCTGCAACTGGCAATGCTGCCGAAGTTCCGTGCCAGCCATTTGAACCGGCAGACGCCGGGCGCGAGTATACAAAATCTGATATTGCACGCAGCCGCGAGGGCATGTTTCCGAATGACCCGTTTTTTGAAAAGCAGTGGCATCTCGAAAATCTCGGGCAGGCCGACGACAAGGGGCAGACTGGGATTGCCGGCTGTGATTCTGCAATGCGGCAGGCCTGGAACCTCTGGCAGCCGAAAAAAGACATCATTCTGGCAATTGTCGATTCTGGGCTCGATCTGAAACACGAAGATATCGACCCGGCGATTCTCTGGGTCAACCCGGGCGAAAGCGGCCCCGACGCCGATGGCAACGATAAACGCAGCAACGGCATCGACGACGACGGCAATGGTTTTATCGACGATGTACATGGTTACAATTTCGTCAGAAAAACCGGCGACATTCAGGATGACCAGTATCACGGCACCCATTGCGGCGCCATTATCGGGGCGACCGCCAACAATGGCGTCGGTGTTACCGGTATGAATACGGGCCTGAAGATCATGATCGTCAAAATTTTCGGGCTGGGTGGCACCCTTTATGGGGAAGAAGTCGGCCGGGCAGTAAAATATGCTGTCGATAACGGCGCCCGGGTGCTGTCGAACAGCTATGGCACCCCGTCGTTCACGCAGGCGATGCAGGATGCGGTGCGTTATACACATGAAAAAGGGGCACTGTTCGTCTGTGCCAGCGGCAACTCGCGCAAGGATCTCGACAACCCTGAAGAAAAAGATTACCCATCATGCTACGGCGTGCCAAACCAGCTTGTGGTCGGCGCCACTGACAACCGCGACCTGTCGAGTTTCGCCAATTACGGTTCAATGGTCGAAATCGCGGCGCCGGGGCAGAATATTTTCTCTCTGATGCCGAAAAATGTTTACCGGGCCTTTTCGGGCACCTCGCAGGCATGCCCGCAGGTTGCGGCGGCGGCAACCATGGTCTGGTGCCAGAACCCCGACTGGACATGGCAGCAGGTCAAGGCCGCCCTGCTGAACGGTGCCGACCAGGTGCGCGGGCTCGGCCGCTACGTCAAGGGCGGTCTACGCCTCAATGTGGCAAATGCGCTGCAGAACAAAACCGGGAAAAGGCTGCCTGACTACGATTTCAGCAAATGGCAGAACGAAGACAGAGTAATTGAATCGTTGCACCCCTATTACAATGGCAAAGAAGACCGCCAGGCCGTTAAAGTGCCCGGAGCGACCCGGTTCAGGCTGCATTTTTCGCGCATCGAAGTCAACCACAACGGCGATCTGCTCAAGATTTGCGTTCCGGGCAGCGAGATGCCGGTCGAAAGCATCAATGGCGTCTTTGGCGAAGGGTGGTCAGAGGTCATCGAGGGCGACACTGCCGAACTGCTGCTCATCAGTGACCAGTATGTGAACGGCTTTGGTTACCGAATCGACCGCATTCAGTTCACGACCCTCTGATGGTTGATGAACACCGATTTAAGCCCAAAAACCGGCCACGGATGGACACAAGATTAAGAATAGCCACGGATAAACGCAGATAGTGCAGATTAATTATGCTTTAAACAGGCACTGGCGGGAGTTCATGCGCAAAATCAGATCAGTCGGAATGCCGGGTTAAGTGAAAACACAATGCTCAAAAACTTGAAAAAAACACAAAAATGGCTGGCCTGTTTTGCTCTTGCGATAATTACAGTGGTGATGGGGTCGGCAGTTGAAGCTGCGGATCTTTATGATCTGAGAGTGTTTCCTGAGCCGGCGAGTCAGACGATCAGCTTTTCCGGAGTCATTTCGGCAGCCGATCCGTTCAGCCAGCCGATCGGCAAAAGAGCGCGAATTTCAGGAATGCTGCGATCATGGCTGGCAAGCAGCACGGTCAGCATCGAGACCGAGGGCGCGAGTTGTTCGGCGACGGTTCAGAACGGTGAATTTTCGGGCACAATCAGGCCGGCTTCAATAAGCAGTTTCAGCATTTCCGTCAAACACGAGTGCCAGCAGCTGCATTTCGAGCAGTTTTCTTTTTCTGAACCAATTGAAACGGTTATTGTCAGTGATGTTGACGACACCATTCTGATCACTGAAGTTACCAGTCGTCTGAAAATGGTCTATAATTCGCTGCTGAAAAGCAGCAAAAACCGTGAACCGGTCAACGGCACCCCTGAGCTGTACAAAGCGCTCGCATCCGGAACGGCGACGCTGCGCAACCCGCACTTTTTCTATCTCAGCAGCTCGCCGGCATTTCTGAGCCGAAGTCTGAAAAGTTTTCTGCAGGCGAACGGTTTCCCGCAGGGAACGCTGATTCTCAAAAAAAGCCTGACAGGCGGCAGTCACCAGCAGCACAAACTTGGCTGGCTGCAGACTATCGCCGGCCGGTTTCCGCAGATGCCGATGCTGCTTTTCGGAGACAGCGGTGAGAAAGACCCGCAGATTTATGCCGAATTCGCTGCAGAGCTCACGAATCCTGGGTTAATTAAAGCGGTTGTCATTCATCTCGTTTCAGATGATGAGGAGCATCTGCAGAAGCTTAATGATCATGCCGCCAGTTTTAAAAAGCTCGGCGTGCCTTTCATTACCTGGAGTGACTCTGAGGCATTGTGCTACGAGCTTGAGAACATCGGCCTGTTGAAACGCGCGGGCAAATAACTCAGATATCAGCTTTCTTGAGCACAGCGCGCAGGTCTGCAATTCGATAATTCGAGCCCTTTTACATATCAGTTCAGGAGCAGGCACCCATTATGTCATCCCTGCGAAATCTGCACTCGCCGAAACGGTTGGCAGGGACCCAAAGCCGTTATTTTATAAAACTCCCGTCTGTAGCCGTTCCGGGCATAAACGCAGCGGTAGTGACGAAGATTTCTATAATGCCAATGTGAAAAAGCATCTGGCATGCCGGCAGGTTGGTTTCAGCGGTTTTTCAGTTCGGACTGATAGATTGCCAGATCGCCGGACGAGAAGCAGCAGAAAATGACCTCCAGATCAGCGCCGGTCTCGCGAAGGAAGTCGGTAACCGTTGCAACGGCGACTTTTGTCGCCGCGCCGATCGGGTAACCGTAAACACCGGTGCTGATCGCCGGAAAGGCGATACTGCGAAGTTTATTGGCGACTGCCAGTTCGAGAGATTTGCGGTAGCAGCTGGCAAGCAGGGCCGGCTCATTCTGACTGCCGCCGTGCCAGACCGGGCCAACCGTGTGAATGACGTATTTTGCCGGCAGGTTGAAGCCGGGAGTGATTTTTGCAGCGCCGGTACTGCAGCCGCCGAGAGTCCGGCAGATCTGCAACAGATCCGGGCCGGCAGAGCGATGAATCGCTCCGTCAACTCCACCACCGCCGAGCAGACTGCTGTTCGCAGCGTTTACGATGGCATCGACCTGCAACAGGGTAATGTCACCCTGAACGGCACTGACTTTCGTTTTGCTCATTTCAGACCTCTTTACCAGGCATTTGGCAGCCAGCCAGATGGCAGATATGTTTAAAATGGGCTTCGGAAACCGGTTGAATCGATAGGCGCATACCGCGTTTCGCGACCATTATGCCTTCGAGTTCTTTCGCCTGTTTGATTGTTTCGAGGGGGAGAATTTCTTTGAAAGCGGCGACAAAGGCGACGTCGACGAGAAACCAGAGTGGCTTTTCAGGGGTGCTGCGTTCATCGAAGTATCGGCTTTTGCGATCGAAAGCAGCGGCGTCGGGGTAAGCCCTGCTTGCGATTTTTGCCACGCCGGCAATGCCTGACGGGTCGGCATTCGAGTGATAGAAAAGCACCAGATCGCCAATCTGCATTTCGTCGCGCATGAAGTTGCGGGCCTGATAGTTGCGAACGCCTTCCCAGGCGGTTTTGCCGTCACGCTGCAGATCTCTTATCGAATAGACCGAAGGTTCACTTTTCATCAGCCAGAATTGCACTTTTTCACTCTCTTTCATCGGGCCGGCCCGAAACTGGTTTTTTGTCAGCATAGCTGAATCGGCCGGCGATGGCAAATATTGCTCATACAGCCAGATAAAATCTTCTTTGAGCACTTTCACCGGTTCGGCGGGCGGTCTAGCAGTCATGTAAAAATGAATCTGACCGATTTGAAATCAGTTACAGGCAACAGTGCAGAATGTTAAAAGCCCCCGGCGAAGCCAGGGTGCTGGCCGGCCGGGGGCTGATTCAATCAGTGCAGGTATTATCTGTGAAGATTTTCGAAGGCGGCGATGCCTTTAAGTGTGCGGGTCAGAGGGCTTTCCTGGGGGAGCTGTGCCAGAACTTCGTTCTGATCATCAGCAGAGAGGCCGGCGAAGTTTTCGATGATCTGTGCGGCATTTGACTCGAGGCGGCTCTGCAGCAGCAGGGTTTCGTCTTCGCTGCGGGCTGCGGCAGCCAGTTCCAGATTACGGTTGTAATCGGCGGCGATAGCGACCAGTTCAGCAGTTGCCGGCGGAGCGGCAACCGGATCGCGTTCGATCATGATTTCGAAGCGGTTGAGGAACATGCCGTTCATGTCGCGGCGTTTAACCACGATTTCGAAGCGCCAGTAATCACCATTGGCGGTCAGATAAACTCTTGGAGCGAAAGCGTAGAGATGGTTGATGCGCACCGAAAAGTCGCGGGCGGTCAGCTTTTCGAAGCCGGCTTTCGGGAACTGGCCGGTGAAGCCGAATTCGTCGGCCCAGTACATATTCTGAGAATAGTAGTTGAAAGAGCTGTTGGCAACCGGTTTAACGTCGGTATCGACCAGATTCATCGACACCATAGGCTCTTCGAGGCGAACGCGCACGTAATAGCTGGTGACGTTTTTCTGTAACGAGACGTATTCGTAGCCTGAACGGTAACCGTCAGCTTCGACATCGATGCGGGCTGAATTGCCGGAGACGAAAACGCGGCCGCGGGCATTCTGAACATCTTTAAAACTGCCATTCATTGCCTGCACTCTGAAAAAGTAAGGGCCGGAACTCAGATAAAGTTCGGCGGCGGCGGGACCGGTGACAGCAAGCAGGGCAAAAAGGACAATGATCAAGATTCTTCTCAAACGCATTTTCGACTCTCCTGTACAACAGATTAGGACTCTGATATCAGCTTAACATCGGGGCTGTCAGACAAAAAGATACATTAACGGACAAGCCCGGACAAAGATCAACATCAGCAGACGTTACAATATTTATAATCGACCAGAATAAAGCGGAACCTTATCGTTTTAAATACTGTTGCGGCGACTGCCCCTTATGTTTTCTTCTGCCAGAATCGTTTTTATTGAATCCTGCGGCAACAAATCCGAACCGGTTTGCCGCATTCTTTATGGGGCCATCAATGTCTTGATTTATGGCAGACCAGGTGGCTGGGAGATAAAATTGCCGGGCTAAGGGTTATTTTGCCTGGTAGTGGCGGTATGGGCCCTTGATGAAGCTGGTGATCGCGCCCTGTTTTTCGAGGGCGCGCATTGAGGCCTGTATTTTAACATCGCCATGACGGCGGAATTTGCCGCTGATCTTGCTCATGGTTCTTGCGGTAGCGCAGTATTCAAGGATTTCTTCGGCAAGCATGTCGAGAGTATCTGGCAGTTCACGCAGCGGAATAACCATGGTCTTGCCAGGGTTTGCAGGTGAATAGTTTTCGCCCGGTTCGAAGCGCAGGCAGTCGGCAAAACGCGACAGAAAACTGCGCACCCGCTGGCGAAGAGTGCCGCCGGTGCCCGAAGACCCATAGCCATGAATCACATCAAAGCGACTGCGGTCGCCTTTTCTGACTCTGGCGTTGTAAAAGCGCACCAGAGCTTCGATGGCTTCAACCTGGGTATATCCGTGCAAATCAAGTTCATTACTCATAGGAAAGGCAATATAGTGTATGCCTGCCGCCATTTCAAGCAACATAAAACAACACCGGCAAAACTTAACAAACAAACCGGTCTGCCGGGCAGGCAATTTTAGTGAGCGCCATTGACAGCTGAATACGATATGGGGCAAGATTTACGGGAAACAGGCCGGCGTTTTTTTTCGCGGGCGGGCAGAGATGCGGCGAGCTACTTATCCGGCCGCCTGGCAGCGGCAAAATAAAGGAGACCTTCATGATCTACAGAAAAATTGGCAAGACCGGGGTTGAAGTTTCGCAGCTTGGTTTTGGCTGCATGCGTCTGCCGGTAATCGATGGGGTTGCCCATCAGATCAATGAACCGCTCGCGACTCAGATGCTGCGACATGCGATCGACAACGGTGTCAATTATGTAGATACCGCTTTTCCGTATCATGGTTATGGCTTTGACCGGGGCGGCGAAAGCGAACCCTTTGTCGGCAAAGCTTTGCGTGACGGTTATCGGCAGAAAGTGCAGCTGGCGACCAAATTGCCAAGCTGGCTGATCACCTGCCATGCCGACATGGACAAGTATCTCAACGAGCAGCTCGCAAGGCTCGAAACCGATCATATCGATTTTTATCTCGTGCATGCGATCAACAAAGGCTTCTGGAAAAATCTCACCGCCCATGATGTTTTCAGCTTTCTTGACCGGGCGCTGGCCGACGGGCGCATCCGCCATGCCGGCTTTTCGTTTCACGACGATCTGCAGCTGTTCAAAACGGTTGTCGACGCTTACAACTGGTCATTCTGCCAGATTCAATATAACTACGTCGACGAAAACTATCAGGCCGGCCGCGCCGGGCTCGAATATGCCGCTGAACGCGGCCTTGGTATCGTAATCATGGAGCCATTACGTGGTGGCGCTCTGACAGCCAATCTGCCCGAAACCATAACCGAGGTGTTTGCGGCATCAGGCCTCAAACATTCGCCGGCTGAATGGGCTCTGAAATGGCTTTACGACGACCCGCGCATTTCGGTAGTTCTGAGCGGCATGAGCGCCATGGAACATGTTACCGAAAACATGAGAATTTCAGCGACAGCCGGGGCCGGCTCAATGACTGCCAAAGAGCGCGAAGTCATGAATCAGGTGCAGACGATTTTCAGGCAGAGAATGAAAGTGCCATGCACAACCTGTGGCTATTGCATGCCCTGCCCGGCCGGAGTCGAGATTCCGAAGAATTTTTCGATGTACAACAGTTTTCACATGATGGGCGAAAAGTCCAACGACTCAATCAGATTCATGTATTTTGCCCAGGTAGCCGAGTCAGCAAGGGCCGCAAAATGCGTAAAATGCGGCCGCTGCGAAACTCACTGCCCGCAGCAGATTCCGATAATGCGCGAGCTAGAAAACGTCGCCGCTACTTTTAAATAATACCAGCCAGCAGACAGATTCATTATCTAAAGTCTACTTGCGACGCCGCTTGAAGATATTGCCAAGATCTTTGAGCAGATCTTTGGCCGGGTCAGTCTTTTTTGTGGCGGGAGTCGGCTCGGCGCTGGCCGGTTCTTTGCTGCGGGGTTTGAGAATATCGATCAGCAGCTTCTGACCCTGGCGTTTGAGACCTAACTCAAGAAGTTTTTCGGGCTTGAAACCTGGAAAGACTGGCGCCAGCAGCGTGCCTTCGACACGGCTCGGAATACTGGCTGTTTTGCCATCGAGAGATATCTGCTGTAGAACCCGGCTCTTCGCTACGGCCACCGGTGCAAATCTAATCTCGAGATTCCCTTTCAGACTGGTGTCGAGACCGACATCACCACGATAATCCGCCCGGCCGGCCGAGCTGAGAAACATCATGTCACTGGTTGTCATAATGCCCTGTCTGATGACAAAAGTGGCACTGGCTTCGCTGATATCGCCAGAAGAATACTCTTTGAGATTAACCAGTGACAGAAAAGGCGTAACGACCGGCGGCGTGTTGTATCTGCCGTTCTGCATGTGCAGACTGCCGGTACCGTTCCAGGACGAGAGGGTTTCGATATCACCTTCGGCGTTGAAAGTTCCGCCGGCCGGCCCGGTTATTACCTGTTTCTGTGTGGTATTGCTGTCGAGGAAAGATTCGGCGCGCAAATCACTGCCCTTTGCATTTACCTGCAGCTGAACCGGAGTTTTACCGGTAAAAACCTTGCCGCTGCCGCTGAGCGACCCGCCAAAAAGCTTTGCCTGGGCGCTGTTTATTGTAAACACATTGTCGCTATAGCTGAAACTGGTGCTGACATCGATGAACGGAAACAGATATGAACTGCGATTCGTTGAAGAAACCGGCAGGTCGAAATCGAAACGCGGAACCGATGCTGATCCGGTCAGAGAGAGATTTTTGGGCGCACCTTCTACCTGCAGTTTAATCGAGACTTTGTTCATGTCGATTTTGCGGCTGGGTATTGTGAGAGCCGCACTGGAAATATCAATGTCCGCCGAAACTGAGCCGTCAGCCATTTTTCCGGTCATTGCCAGCTGCGCTGACAAGTTCTTGATTTCAGGGCTGGCGTTGTAGACGAGCGAATCGACATTTTTCAGATCGGCGTTGAACGAGAATTGCAGCGGCTTAGCTGCGACACTGGAAAAATTGAGCTCTACAGCGGTCTGGCCGCCTGCCAGGCGCAGGCTGTCGATATGGCCGGGTACAAGTATTCCGATTACTGCTGCCAGAGTTTCGACAGAGGCAGACTTTATTGTTGCCAGACCTGACGCCTGCAGAGGCTTGAACGCCTGCACTTTCATATCAGCCTTGAATGGCAGTTCTGCTGCCGCATCTGCTTTATTGGCGCCAGACAGCGACAGGCTGCCGGCAAAATCGATATCCAGCTGGCTGCTGGATTCAGACCGTGCGACAGTCGCAGATGGCATCTGCATAAGCACCGTCTTGCCACTCTTCTTTGAAGCGATACGCAGTTCAAGCTTGCTGGCAGAAAGCTTGTCAAATGGCAGATTCTCGACGCTCAATTCAGGGGCAGCCGAGGCCGGCCGGGGAATAGTGGCCAATACGGGCTTTCCGTCAGAGTCGAGGGTGATGGCAGCTTTCATTGATTTTATCCTGATCTCTTTCATGACCAGATTACCGCCGAGCAGGCTCATCATGTCGCAGGTGGCAGAAAGCTCTTTTATCTCAGCCGAAGGCAGTTCAGACTGCGCCTGGGCTCCTATTTTGACACCAGTCAGGATAACAGTTGCGTAGCTTAATTTGTAATCCTTGACTGCAACCGGCACGCCGAGCAGTTCTGAAATTTTCTGCTCGAACTGCTCTTTGATACCCGGGGCCGGTTTCTCTTCGCCCATGGCAAAGTTACAACAAATCAGCAAAGCGCAGAGCAACAACGCCTTAAAAGAAAGGCTCAGGCCTGTATAATAAGGGCTAACATGTCTTTTCATATTGTTCGCCTCGCACTTTCATGATTGCAGCGTCAGCAAGCGGCTATAGTCATTAACAAAGTTTCAATCTCACGCCGTATTCATAATAAATATATTTAAATACGCCGCATGATCTATCAGTAAACTTCAAATAATGCTGACAGCAGGGCGATACTGTTTTTTGCTGTGAATTAGCGCCAAAGACATATTTCTGAATTGCGCTACCGATCGAGGCCGAGTTGCCAGCGCATGAATGACCACTGGTCGGTCTGTTCTTCGAGAATCTGGGTCAGGGGCTTGCCGACGCCGTGACCGGCCTGGCGTTCGACCCAGAGAAGCACCGGTTTTTCTGAAGAACTGGCCGTGGCGCTCTGTAGAGCGGCGGTCATTTTGCGGGCGTGCATCGGGTGGACTCTTGTGTCTTTTTCGGCGGTAAAGGTGAAAACAGCCGGGTATTCGCGCCCTGCGACAATATTGTGGTAAGGCGAGTAGCGGCGCAGCCAGACGAAATGTTCGGGGTTCTCGGCAGTGCCATATTCCGGCACCCAGAAACGGGCCATGAGAAAGCGCTGATAGCGCAGCATGTCGAGCAACGGCACGCCGCAGATAGCGGCTCGATAAAGTTCAGGGCGGCGTGTAATTGCTGCGCCAACTAGCAGGCCGCCATTCGACCGGCCGCTGACACCCAGCTTTTCGCGACAGGTGTAACCTTCGGCAATCAGCCATTCGGCAGCGGCTTCGAGGTCTTCGAACACCTTTTCCTTGTTGCCGAGGGTGCCCATTTTATGCCAGTCATCACCGTATTCGCCGCCACCACGCAGGTTTATGACCGCGTAAATGCCGCCATCTTCGATCCAGGGAATCACAGTGCCGTTGTAGGCAGGGGTCATGCTCAGACCAAAGCCGCCGTAACCATAGATTACGGTCGGGTTGCAACCGGTCTTTTCGACACCGGCGCGCTTGATCAGAAACATACTTACACGGGTGCCGTCTTTTGAGGTGAACCAGTGCCGGTTCACCTGCATGGCAGACAGATCGGCCGCGACCGGCCTTTCCCACCATGCGACGGGGTTTGAAGCCGGGCTGTCGTAGCGAAGAATACGGTTCGGGCAGTTGAACGAGGTGTAGTCGACAAAAAAGTCGGGGTGCGAGATCGAGCACGAAAAGGAAGCAGTGCCGATGCCCGGCAGCTGAACCATCGTCTCACTGCCGTCATGCAGATCGAAAGAAGAGAGGCGAGAAGCCGCTTCGCATTTGTATTCGACCAGCAGAGCGCCGCTGGTGAAGCCCCAGTCTTCAATGACCGCGTCTTTTTTTTCACCAGCAAACTGCCGCCAGTCGTTAATACCTGGGCTAGCAGGATCTGCAACGAAGATCTGACTGTTTTTTGCCCCTTCGTTGGTGAGAATGAACAGGCGGTCAGCGACAACACAGGCGCAGCTGCGGCTTTCGCGACCAACGATGATATCGCGGCGCACCAGATTACCGGTTCTGAGCCATTCAGAAAAATCGACCAGCCACAGGTCATTCGAACGGGTGCTGGTATGATAGCTGAGCAACAGCCAGCGGCCGTCTTCTGACAGCCGGGCCGAAGGCCCCCAGGTGGTGGCAAGCGGCCCTTCGGTGTATTGAGCGAAAATCAGCCGGTCGTTGTCGGTTGAATCGCCAAGCTGATGCAGGCGAATCTCGCGCGAATATGGGTTGGCCGGATCAGCCAGTCTTGAATAGACGAAGCTCCTGCCATCAGGCAGCCAGAAAACACCGCCAACCTTGTTCGTTATTCGATCTTCGAGATGGCTGAGGTCTGCAACCCTGAGAATCCGCAATTCGTGGTTCTCGTCGCCGCTGTTGCAGATTCCGTAGGCAAGCAGGCTTCCGTCGTGCGAAGGTTCAAACCAGCCGACGCTGCTTAAACCGGTCGCATCAGACCGGTTGGTGTCGAGCAATACCCGCTCAGACCTGCCAGGGCCTTCTGACATGCAGACAAGCGGCTGATTGAGGTTGCCAGGGCGCTTGAACCAGAAGAGACGTTTGCCGGCAAAAACCGGCAGCCAGCACGAATCGCTTTCGAGCAGTGGCTTAAGGCGCTCTCTGAGAGCAGCACGGCCCGGCAGGCGATCGAGAACAGATCTGGTCAGGGAATTCTGAGCGTCTGTCCAGCTGTCGGTTTCCGGAGTCGGGTTGCCTTCGGCGTCGCCCTCGAGCCATTTGAAATCGTCATGAATAATTGTTCCGTGAAAATTTTCAGCGGTTTTTTCGCGGCGGCTCGACGGGTATTGCGGCTGATGCGGGTTCATTTTTCGTTCCTTTGTTTCAGAAAGGCGCGCATGCCGGCGCTCAAGAACTCTGCCAGACCGGGCGCCACCTTTTCATAGTATGATCTGAATCTTGCATCAGAAACATACATTTCGGCAAGCCCGGCGTAAATTTCAGGGGTTACTTCGTAGAAACCACCGATAAAGGCATGATGCTCGGCAATTACCGCCTGGACTTCTGGTGTTTCTGGCGACAGCTGCATCAGAGAGGCAAGTTTGCGGTTGATGGCTTCGCCATCTTTGAGATGCCTCTGAAAGCCATCTTTACCCATTTTGCGAATGTTCTGCCATGACTCATCGACTTTGGCGCTGCCATAGCGTTCGCGCGCCTCGCGATCGTATTTTTCGGCGGTTTCGCGGTCAATAAAGCCCTTATAGTATTCGTGGTCCTGCATGATAATCTCCTTTGCATTCAGACTCGCAAGAGTTCGGTCAATGGTCGCAATCAACTGCAACGTTCGCTGCTGGCTGGCTTCCAGGTTTTTTCGATGTTCTTTCAGCGAACTGGCCAGATCGAAACCTGGAGAATCGAGAATCGCCCTGATTTCGTTCAGCGGCAGATCGAGTTCACGATAAAAAAGTATCTGCTGCAGCCTCAGCAGGTCACTGCGGTTATAGAGACGATAATCGCCTTCGCTGCGCGCCGATGGTTTAAGCAGACCGGCAGCATCGTAGTGATGCAGAGTGCGAATGCTGACCCCGGCCAGTCTGGCCAGTTTCCCCACCCGCCAGACTTCTTCTGCATCGGGTTCAAATTTTTCGTTACATTTTTGTCGGCGTTTGTTCATAAAACAAGCTTAATGCATGACGTTACGTAAGGGTCAACCACGTTTTGAACTTTTGCTTATGCAAGCTGCAATGTTGTTGAAAAGGCAGATTCATCGTAACATTGGATCATTATGAGGAGAAAAAATGGATCAGGAAAACCTCGATAACAGCAATGAAATAATCAAGGCCTCACAGTCAGAAGAAAATACTGGTGGCCAGCAGAACGAAAAGCCAGATGCGGCACAGTCTGCCCGTATTTCGCTGGCGGCTCTCTGGTTTTACAACTTCTTCTTCATTCTGCTTTCTCTGCATGCGCCTTATCGTTTTATTTACATGCTGCCGGATCTGGTCATTACCTCGCAGGGGCTCGATTACGATATGGGCGGGATCTTTCCGCATCTGGGCTCGGCCATTGCAGCGGCAGTCATTCAAACCGGGCTGGCGTTTCTGATTACGCTGATTGCAACGATTGCCAGGCTCATTTTTCGCCGACTCGATGCTTTTCTGGTGTCGTTTCTGTCGATATGCGGGCTGCAGGTTCTTGTTTATTCCCGGATTTACTTTGACGCGAAAACCGACCCGGCCATTCTCAAGGCATTTGGGCCATTCACGACCTCATGGACATTTCTGGCGCTGTTCTTTCTAGGCTCAATATTCAGACTATACCGGCAAAAAGCCGGCAAAAAACAAAATTGAGCGGAAATGGGCTTCTGAACTGCAGAAAATCAAGCAGATGTGGTTTTGCCGAGATTGCGGCGGTGATTGAAAAAAATTGAGGGCAGCTCGTCGATTTCGAGGTCTTTGATGGCGTTTTCGAGAAAATCGAGCTCGGCAAAAGCAGAATCAGAGACGTTTGCAGCGTAATGCGGCAGACCGCAGAAAACCGAAACCGGCACGGCTCTCGGCACGACCGCGCTTTCCGGCAGAGCCTCGGCAGCCCCCGAAATAGCCATGAACAGAACCTGCAACGACCTGGTTGCCCGCAAACGCCGCACCAGTTGTTCGATGTTTTTGTCTGCATCCCGGGCAATGACTACAAGCAACTTTTCGCCGGCATCAGCCATGTGTTCAAGCATGAGAAAGTTCTGATCAACTGAGCCAGAAAGTCGCAAGGGAGCCAACCCGCTCTTAACGGCGAGATTGAACCAGCGTGGATCATGTTTTTCAGAGAGAAAGACCAGGCGTACCGGTCGTTTAAAAACGCGCAGGGCGGTTATCCAGGTCAGGATACCGAAATCGCGGGCGATAAAAATCTGCCCGCCGGGTTTGAGGTCGGTTTCACCCCAGACACGAAAATACGGAAAAAAGACACTGCCGACAAAGCGGGCCAGATAGCGACAGACCTTCCAGGCCAGCCTGCCAGGAGTTTCTGTCGGTCTGAAAGTTTCGTGGTGGTGCGGATGCTCAGTCTTCTGATCTGATTCCGGGTATTCGCTCATATATGCGGTTGATGTTATAGCGTTGTAGAACTTCGGAAAGCACAAAGGTTTTCAGCAGGTCCTGGCGGCTCAGTTTAAAGCCGTCATGATGACGGCGAGCCTCAGCCTGATCGATAGAAGCCTCGGACTGTACCGGCAGCGAAGCTCTGGCTTCGGGAATTTCATCTTCGTAATTTGTTCGCCCCGACACGGCCGGCAGCTCGTCATAATTAACCTCAACCCGGCCGAAAGCACTTTCGTAACCTTTCGATTCAAGAGACGGCAGCTGATCGTAGTTAACTTCACCGCGGACCGGCATTGCCGAAAGTCTGGCTTCCGCAACCGGTTGTTCGTATGCTGGAGCCGGCTGCTTCTTTTTCTTTGCCCTTTTTTCGCGGGCACGCTTTGCGGTATTGTCGATATCGGCAGTCTGACCGGCGCCACCGCCTGGCGTTTTAAAGAAATCATCGAGGGTGGTAAGCTCAGAGAAGTCGATATTAGCGTCTTCTTCCTGCTTTTTTTTCTGAATTTCCGACCAGACCGAGTAGATCAGGGCGAGAATTACGATTACTACTTCCACTTAAGAGCCTCCTGGGCGTCTCAGCGCTTGTTTCCGGCCTTGGGTGGTTCAGCCATGTGCGAGAATGATTTTCTCATTTCGGTGTCAGAACTGATATTCTTGAGAGTATAATAATCGAGAATGCCCATATTTCCGTCTTTGAGGGCATCAGCAATCGCCTGCGGGATTGAAGCTTCAGCTTCGACAAGTCTCGCCTTCATTTCCTGTTCGAGAGCTTTCATTTCCTGCTCTTTGGCTTCTGCCATGGCGCGGCGTTCTGCGGCTTTGGCCTGAGCGATCTTCATATCAGCTTCTGACTGGTCGATCTGCAGTTTGGCACCAATGTTTTCGCCAACATCGACGTCGGCGATATCGATCGAAAGAATTTCGAAAGCGGTGTTGGCATCGAGGCCCTTATCCTGAATGGTTTTTGAAATTCTGTCGGGATTTTCGAGAATTTCTTCGTGACTGGCAGCAGAACCGATGGTGGTAACGATACCTTCGCCGACGCGGGCAAGAATCGTTTCTTCGGTGGCGCCACCGACGAGTTTGTTGATGTCGGCTTTAACAGTGACGCGGGCAATCGCCTTGACCTGAATGCCGTTTTTGGCCATAGCGGCTACCAGCGGCGTCTGAATAACTTTGGGCTTGACGCAGAGTTTTACCGCATCGAGAACGTCGCGACCGGCGAGATCAATGGCGGTTGCCTGCTTGAAAGAGAGGTTGATACCGGCCTTCTGCGCCGCAATAAGTGCTGAGCATACTTTTGAAACGTTCCCACCGGCGAGAAAGTGCGATTCGAGGGCCTGCAGCCCGATATCTATACCGCCCTTCTTGACCATGATGGCGGGGTTAATGATGGCGTGCGGAGATACTCTTCTGAAGCGCATACCGATAAAATCGAGCGGACTGACGCTCACGTCAGAAGCGATGGCGCTGATCCAGAGACCAACCGGTACAAAATAGGTGAAGACGAAAAACAGGAAAATCCCAATAAAAGCGCCAATCAGAATAAAGCCTTCAGACATTCTACCCCTCCGTTAATGAGAATCTGTTAATTCATCAATCAATATCAGTTAAAGCACCGGCAAAGTCAAGCTGATTCGTTTTCTGAACCACCGGGAATCTCGGCAACGATGATGCGGCCAGCGGTCGCTTTCATGACTTTGATTTTCGCACCCTTTTCGACAAATTCGCCGTCAGTGATAACATCGAGACGTTCGCCGTCAATCCTCGCGATACCGGAAGGGCGCAGCATGGTCGTTGCAACGCCTTCGCGCCCGATATAGCGCTGCATGTCCTCGACAGCGACAAAACCCTCGGCAGCCGACGATTCAGTGGAAAGAACGAAATTTTTACCCAGACTGGTCTTCGGAAAAATGAAGAAAAACCACAGCAGCAGCAGAATGACGCCAATGATACCGGAAAAGGTGGCAACAACCGCCATCGTGCTGCTGAGTTTGAGATAGGCAGCGACAATGCCACCGCCAAGCAGCAGAATACCGATAACCCCGGTTATACCAAACCCTGGAATAATGGCAATTTCGAGAAAAAGGAAGAGAAAGCCTGCAAGCATCAGCATTATAACCATCATGCCCCAGGCCGGTTTTTCAGCCTGTTCAGCGAAACCAGGTGTTGTCGAAGCCTGATCAGAAGAACCTACAGCCGTCTTTTCAGGCAGCAGTTCAGCCGTATCGCTGGCAGCAAAGGCCGGTACAGTGGCAAAAGTGGTTATCAGGAGCAAAAAGACTAGCAGATATCGCATGCTGTTTCCTCTGGTTGTCATATTGAATATGGTTTAATTTAACACAACCGGGTGTGATAAATCAGAAAAAACCTGACGATGCTCAGAAACTCAGCCGACGACCTGGCGAACGACGATTTTCTGGCCTTCTACTTTTCTGACAACGACGCGGGCGCCCTTTTCGATAAAATCACCGTCAGAAACGGCATCGTAGCGCTCATCGCCAATCTGAACCTTGCCGGAAGGACGGCAGGGCGAGGTGGCAATGCCTTCGAGGTTGAGCAGATGATCGTAAACATTGGCTTCGGTAGCAACGAAGCCCTGCTCCGGAGCCATCTCTTCTTTGAGAACGAAACGGTCGAAAACGCGCAGCTTCGGGCCCCACCAGTAAACCAACCCGGTAATTATCACCGAATAGGTTATAATGCTGGCAATGGCGGTCAAAGCTGAATAAATGCCACCAAAAACCATTACGATACTGAAGCAGACGGCAATTATGCCTGAAACTCCGGTTATACCAAAGCCGGGAATAATAAAAGCCTCGATCAGCAGCAGCACCATGCCGACGACGAAAAGAATCAACGCCTCAAGACCCGCCATATAGGCAAACAGGTGCCCGCCGAAAAACAGGGCAAGGCAGACAATGCCAGCCCAGCCGAGAATGCCGAAGCCGGCGACGAAAAATTCAAGAACCAGGCACCAGAAACCAACCGTAAACAGAATGACGCTGATCTGCGGGTTGGTTAGATAGCGGGCGATCCATTCGGCTGAAGTCGGCTCGATACGCTCGACCCTGGCGTTCTCGAGATTGAGAATTCGCAGCGCCGAAGTAATCGAAGCGACAATATGATCGCAATAACCGTGCTTCAGAGCCATCTCTGAGGTCAGAGTCAGAATTTCGCCCTTTTTGTTGAGACCTTCAATCGTATCGTGATTCTTGTCGACCATCGCTTCGGCAATTGCCGGCGGGCGCTTGCGGGCTTCGGCCGAGGCCCTGAATTCAGCCCGGAAAGCCGAGACAAATTTTTCTTCGGCAGCCTGCACGCCGGTACCCATCAGCATTATCGGGGTCGCAGCGCCCATTTCAGAGCCTGGTTCCATGAAAATACGGTGGCATGAAATGGCGATCAGGGCAGCGGCCGACAGGGCGCGGCCCTTGACGTAGGCTATGGTTGAAACTTTTGAACGCAGCAGCGCGTCTTTGATTTCCTGGGAAGATTCGACGAGGCCGCCGTTAGAATTGATTTCGAGAATGACGGCGGCGGCGTTTTCGAGCTCGGCACGGCGCAACTGGCGCTGAATGAAAAACGACAGGCCCTTGTCGATTTCCTTGTGGACTTCAACGACAAAAACGGTGCCTGAAGCGCTCTGGGCGGCCACCGGGAGCGGCGCGGACATCAGAAGAACAAGAAAAAAAGAAATGAGAAAACCCATGCAGCGCGCGAGGCTCTGCATGGGCTGTTTTACAGCGAAATCAGCTGCCGTTTTAGCGGCGGCGTCTCTGCTTGCGGCGTGCTTCAGCAGCTTTGCGTTTCTGCTTTTCACTTGGTTTTTCATAGGCCCTGCGGCGTTTGATTTCCTTCACGATGCCAGCTTCCTGGCATTTTTTCTGGAAGCGCTTCAATGCCTTTTCCAGTGGTTCATCCTTCATTACTCTTACTTCTGCCATTCAATTCACCCCCCTTCTGATTTCGTATCAGAGAGGTTTCCCTCGTATGTTCGATTAGATTCAGCCCGGAGGCCAGTTAAGACGACGTTTGCCGAGAACGTGAAAATGAATATGATGCACGGTCTGACCGGCTTCATCACCGCAGTTGGCCACAACCCGGAAACCTTTTTCGAGGCCCAGTTCGCCCGCCAGTCTGGCGATGGTCGCAAAGATCTGCGACAGCATTTTCCCGTCGCTGGCGGCCGGGTCAGTCAGTTTTGCAACATGTTTGACCGGTATAACCAGCACATGCACCGGTGCCTGCGGATTGATATCTTTGAAGGCAACCACTGAGTCGTCGCGATAGACGATCTCGGCGGGAATCTTGCCGTCAACGATTTTACAAAACAGACACTGTTCCATGGTGAGGTGAATTGTACATCAGCAAAAACTGCTTGTCAACAAAATTGTCGGTGCGGTTTCAGTTTTCGGAATCGCGCAGAACAACCTCGCCATGCATGCCGGGGTTGTATTTGCTCTTGTTGGTCGAGATCGGTGAGCGCAGAAAGCGAATGGCTCTGATGCCAGCGTCGTGTGCTTCGCTGATGTCAGTATCGGAGTCGCCATAAAACAGGCTGATGCCATGTTTTTTAATAAAAACAGCCTTGCTGGTTTTGCCGGAGAAAATTGCAGCCGGCTGCCCTTCGAGCTTGAATTCGCGGTGCAGCAGGCGGGTAAGAATCTCGCCTTTAACTTCCGGGCGGGCGGTAATAAAATAGACCTTGTCGCCGCGTTTTTTGTGCATTTCGATGATGTCACGGGCCGCTTCTTTCGGCATGCTGAAACGGTCGAAATCGCAGCTCATGTCTTTCCAGAAAAGGTCGGAACTGAGGGGTTTCGGGCCATATTTGTTGGTGCCGTTCGGGCCGTCGGTATTGCTGAAAGCATAGTAAAAGCCGGGTGAAGAAAAAAGAACCGTATCATCGACGTCAAAACCGACAGAAACCGGTTTTTCGGGCAGAGAAGCTGCGATTTCCTCGACCGTGGTGGTCAGGTAGGTAAAGGTTTTGGCCGGGGCGGGAGCCGCAACCAGCAGCATGATCATGACAAGACTGAGAAGCCAGCGTCGCAAATTCATCATTCGTTCTCCTTATTGAAAATCTTCTGACTGCAACCAGTAAAAAACGAAACCGGTACATTTTCAACTTAATTTTTCACACCCTCCTGCCCATAATGATTCGACTGCGATTCGTGCATTTATCGCGGAATTATGGTAATTTATCCGACATACCAGATGAATGGAGAAAGAGCGATGAACAGCGCCAAAATCTTTATTGACCCTGCGAAGTGCCGCAAAGACGGTATCTGTGTTAAAATCTGCCCATGTCAGATCTTTAAGCCGGGAAAATCCGGGGTTCCGGAAGTCGAAGCCGGTCTGGTATCGACCTGCATCAAATGCGGCCACTGTGTATCGGCCTGCCCGGGGGATGCAATCACTGTGACGGCTCTGGATGCAGCCGATTTCAAACCCGGAATCGACAAACTGCCGGAATTTGAAGTGTTCGAAAATCTGGTAATGAGCCGACGTTCGATTCGCTCTTTTAAAAGCGAGCCAGTCAAGATCGAGCTGCTGCAGAAACTGCTCGACATGACCAGATACTGCCCGACCGCCAAGAATACCCAGTCACTTTCGTGGCTGATCGTAAACGGTCATGAAAAAGTCAGGAAGGTCGCCGCCGATGTCATCAATATTTTCAGGCCGATTGAGCGTATGGCACCGCTGGTCGCCGCCTTTGACAATGGCGAAGATCCTGTCTGCCGCAATGCCCCACAGCTTCTCGTCGCCTACGGCTCCGAAAAATATGCCTGGGGTAATCTCGACGCTGCCATAGCTATAGCCAACCTCGAACTGGCCGCCAAAACCAGCGGTCTCGGCACCTGCTGGGGCGGTTTTGTCACCAATGCGGCCGCCTCTGACAAACAAATCGGCAAAAACCTTGGCCTCGATGACTCTGAAAAGATTTTTGCGGCGCTGATGATCGGCTACCCTAAATACGCCTACAGAAAAGTTCCGCCACGCAACGCGCTGCGTCTCAAAGTCGTCTGAGCCACTTGATGGACCGCAACTTCGACAAGCTCGCCGGCCGGCTGCGCAAGCATATCTACAGCTCCGATAAAGGAACTGTGCGACTTGCCATACTGCAACACGACATGCTGACCGGAATCAACGAGCTGACCGCCGGGAAACCACTGCACATACTCGATGCCGGCGGCGGCATGGGTCAGATCGCCCGCTGGCTTGCCGAAATGGGGCATCAGATAACGCTATGCGATATTTCGGCAGAAATGCTGCAGACAGCGGCTGAAGAAAACACAAAAGCCGGTCTGAATGAACGGATCAACATCGTGCACGCCCCGTTGCAGCAGATTCCTGAGCTGCTGCCCGGGGTCAGCTTCGACCTGATTCTGCTGCACGGGGTAATCGAATGGATGCAGGAACCACCGCTGGCTCTGCAGACTCTGACGCCGATGCTCAAGCCGGGCGGGGCCATTTCCCTGCTCTACTTCAACCGCAGCAAGCTGATTCTCAAATGGGGAATCAACGGGCAATTTGACAAGGCCATATCGGGCCGGCCGACTAACCCGCGGGTGCTGACCCCGTCGAATCCACTGAGCGAAACTGACGTTCTGCCGGTTTTTGCGGCACAAAACCTGGAAATTGTTTCAAAAGCCGGCATCAGGATCTTTTACGGATTTTTTACGAGAATGGTGCAGAAGCGGCCATCGTGCCAGAGGACGCTCGATCTCGAAATGCAGTATTGTCACACCGAACCTTTCGCTTCGCTCGGCGAACACACACACTTTATATTGAGAAAACCCGCCACATGAAACAGACACGCGACCTCGAACAGCTGCCGATCAGCAAACTGCTGATCAGATTTGCCGTGCCGGCAATGACCGGCACTCTCATCACTTCGCTTTACAACATTGTCGACCGCATTTTTCTCGGCCGCTACGTCGGCGAGCTGGGCATTGCCGCCACTACCATCGCGATGCCGCTGATGATGATCGTCATGGCGATCGGCATGCTAATCGGCTTTGGTACCAATTCGCAGATTTCGATCAGGCTCGGCGAAAAACGCCATGAAGAAGCCGAGAAGCTGCTCGGGCAGGGCTTTTACCTGCTGGTTACAACCTCGATCGTTTTTTCAACTGTCTCGCTGCTGTTCATGGATCAGCTGCTGATACTGTTCGGCGCAACCGAAAAGGTTCTGCCCTATGCGCGCACCTATCTTTCGATTGTGGTTATCGGCACCATTACGCACCAGATTTCGTTTGCGGCCAACAGCTTTATTCGCGGTGAAGGCAACCCCAGGGTTGCGATGGCGACAATGCTTATTGGCGGCATTATCAATGTAATTCTCGACTACATTTTTATCGGCATTTTGGGCTGGGGCATGGCCGGTGCCGCCTGGGCAACGGTAATTGGTTACAGCGTCTCGTCGCTCTGGGTGCTTCACTATTTTCTCAGCGGTCGCAGCGTTTTAAAGCTGCGCCGCGAGAATTTCCGCATTCGCCCTGAAATGATCGGCAGCGTATTGATGATGGGCTCGCCGAATTTCATTATGAACACGATCGCGAGTGTTCAAATGTCGCTTTTCAACAACCAGCTCGCCAAATTCGGTGGTGACACCGCAATTTCGGCAATGGGCGTCATTATGAGTTTCAACATGATCTGGATGATGCCGGTAATCGGGGTTTCGCAGGGTCTGCAGCCGATCGCCGGCTACAATTACGGCGCCCGGCGGTTCGACCGTGTCAGAAAAGCTCTTTTCCTTGCCAATGCCGCAGCGACAGTGCTGAGCATCGCCTGTTTCATCTTCATCGAAATGTTCCCCGGTCATGTATTCAGGCTCTTCATCAGCGACAGCAGTTCAAACATCGTGGGTGTCGGCATCGACGCCATCAGACGCTTCATGCTTCTGTTGCCAATAGTCGGCTATCTGATTATCACCGGAAATTATTTTCAGTTTACCGGCCGGCCCAAAGTCAGCCTGGCACTGACCATCATCAGACAGGTAGGCTTTCTGATACCGGCACTGCTGATTCTGCCCGAGCATTTCGGCCTGAATGGGGTCTGGTATGCCATGCCAACTTCTGACGCCGGGGCTTTTCTCATTACCACCTTCTTCTTTTTCCGCGAGCTGAGAAATCTGGCCAGGCGCATCGCTGAAAAGCAGGTTCCGGAGCCTGTATCAGAAATAGATACCCCAGACGATATAACCGAGAATTATCAGTGACGCGAAAAATAAAAACGCGTAATGAATAGAGCTCTTTCGCAGCCCGGCAAACTTCATCCCTGCCATGTGCAGCAGTGAATTGCAGGTAAACGCGAGACCAACCGCAAACGGCAGCTGAAAAAATACCAGCTCACGGCCCGGGTTTGCCGCAAAATGAACGACCAGCGAAATGACAGCACCGACCCCCAGCAATAACAGACCTTTCTTCAAAGATGAAAGATAGTTCCCCCAGATAATTGCTTCGGTCTCGGGGCTCTTTTCAGCAAATGCAACCGCTCTGGCGGCAAGCTCAGCCGGGAATTTGGCCCGCATCAGCGTCTGCATTGCCCGGGTTTTCTCGGCCTGGCGACGGCTTTCGTTCAGCTCATCGAGATAACCGGCCACCAGCTGAAAAACCATTTCCATACCGTTTTTGCCGAGAGCATCTTCAAGAATCTTCTTTTCACTCACTGGCCGGCCGCTGATCTTGTGATCGACCCGCACCGTCTGCGCTGCCTGCTTCTTTTCAGGTGAAGCCACCGCCGGCGGAGCAATTCTCGAGCCAGACGGCGCTGGCGCAGCAACAGCCTGCTCTTCTGGTGGCTCGACCGGTGTGGCAACCGGCTGAGCAGCCCGCTGGCGCCCGGCATGATCGAGAATGCGATAAACCGGTTCATGGGTGGCAAGAGCCGGGTTTTTCTGGTGCGAACCGCAATCCGGGCACTTTATATAGGGTGCAGAATAATCTTCGGGAATGTTGAACACCGAAGAACACTGCCCACAGCGAATCTCTGCCATCTCTTCACCTCTGCGAATCTTCTCAACGACAGTATAGCCTGTCGCCATCAACAGAACAACATCATTGGCATAAAAGTTTGGGTATCGTGGCCGAACATGTTATCCTGACGCCTGTCATGGCAAAAAAATTAAGAGTCGATGAACTGGCAGTGCTGCAGGGCCTGGTTGACGATGTCGAACAGGCACGCCGCCTCATCATGGCCGGCGAAATCAGAAGCGGTGACCGCGTCTGGGAAAAAGCCGGCGAAAAAATTTCGACCGACACCATTCTTGAAGTGAAGGGGCGCTTCTGTCGCTGGGTCTCGCGCGGCGGCCTCAAGCTCGAAAAGGCCCTCGCCGATTTTACCATTGCCCCGGCCGGCTGGCGCTGTCTCGATATCGGCGCCTCGACCGGCGGCTTTACCGATGTTCTGCTTCATAACCACGCCGGCCAGGTCGTCGCCCTCGACGTCGGCTACGGTCTGTTGAATTCACGCCTGCAGAACGACCCGAGAGTGACAGTGCGTGACCGCACCAATTTCAGAACCATTGCCGATAATGCGCTCGGCGAGCCATTCGATCTCATCGTTACCGACGTCTCTTTCATTTCGCTGACGATGATTCTGCCGAAAGCAGCCCGCATGCTGAAAAGTGACGGCATGATCGTCGCCCTGATCAAGCCGCAGTTCGAAGCCGAACGTGCGCAGGTCCCCGAAGGCGGCGTTATAACCGATCAGCAGACCCAGATCGACATTATCAACAGGCTGCAGCGGCAGCTGCAAAGTGCCGGTCTTGAACTATGGGCACTTGCACCGGTGCCAAGAGTCAGCGCCCGAAAAAATATTGAATTTCTCTCACTCTGGAAAACCGCCAGGGCCGAAGTCGGTCCTGACATTGAAAAAACCGTGGCTGCCGCCCATTCAGGCAGCGTCTGAAACCGGAAAAAGCAACCTGACGACAGTACCGCTGCCCATTTCCGAGTCGATGCTCATAAACCCGTGGCTGGCGTGCATGATTCCCTGAACGACCGAAAGACCGAGGCCATTTTTATCGGCAAAGTTGCCCGCAGTGGTAAAAAACGGCTCACAGGCTTTGTCGAGAACCGCTTTTTCCATGCCGGTGCCGTTATCGACAACCGCAATCTCAATGTAATCGGCGCCGACATCGATATTCTCGATCTGCCGGCCATAGTCGCGCCCGTGCACCAGGCTCGCCTTCATGTTGATCTGACCGCCAGAAGCCGGTATGGCTTCGATCGAATTCATCACGATGTTGGTCAGAGCCTGAATGATATCGGTGCGGTTAAAAACCCGGTTCGGGCAGTTTCTGGCGATGCTCGAGGTAAGCGAAACTCCGGCCGGCAGAATACCGGCAAAAGCGACTTCGATTTCGGCAAAAACGTCTTCGAGTTGAATCTCAGAAGACTCGTTGTTTGAATTGCCGAGATAATTGGCAAGCTGATTGACTATCTGCCTGGTTTTCTGCGTAGCCGCAACAATGCGGCGAACCTGTTTGACAATATCAGAATCTGGCTTGGCAGCAGCCTCGATCAGCTCACTGTAACCAAGCACGGTCTGAAACATATTGTTAAAATGATGCGAAATACCTGCAGAGATACGCATCGCGACCCGGGCGCGCTCTGAAACACTCAGCTGCAGCTCGCGTTTGCGTCTGAGCTCGATTTCTTCCTGCAGCGCTTCATTTCTTTTCTGCAGCTGCTGTTGCAGACGAAACCGCTGAATATGGACCTCAACCCGATGCAGCATCTCTTCGCGATTGAACGGCTTGCTGATAAAATCGGCACCGCCGGCCTTGAAGCCTTCGAGCACGTCTTCCTGTTCGCTCCTTGCGGTCAGAAAAATAACCGGAATATCTCGGCACAGAGGCTTGTTTTTGAGACGACGGCAGGTTTCGAAGCCATCGAGGTCGGGCATGACGACATCGAGCAGAATCGCGTCGGGCATGAACCGGTCGGCGGCCGCAATCGCTTCGGCACCACTGCGGGCAAGCATCAGCGAGAAGCCATGCTCGGCCAGAGCCGAAGCAGCAACCATCAGATTATCAGGGTTGTCGTCAACGATCAGAACCCGGGGTTTTTCTTTTTCATTCATAGAGTGTCAAAATGCGTTGAACTTCAGTTTGAGGGTTCTGGCGCTTCCTCTCTATTTGAACAGCATGGTCTACGGATCATCAGAATTACTTTTTCGATCTGATGACAGATATTTTTTTCGGTGAAAATGACAAAAGCCGGTTTGCCGGTCGAAACCGAGCGATCGAGCTGCCCGTCGACAACCTTACGAATCTCGGCGGTCAGATTGCTCAGCTCGGGAAAAATATCGATGAAATTCTGCCCCATCACTTCGGCAGCTCGCCCCTTGCTGCGCAGGTAGGCAATCGCACTGCGATTCAGGTGCAGAAGGCAACCGCTGCTGTTCTGAACAATAACCAGATCAGACGCGTTTTCCATAACGTTATAGGCGCCGGCCTGTGCTTCCATGACCCGTTCCATCAGGCGGGCATTCATGATCGCGATCGCCGCCACCAGCGAAAAATTCTTGAGAATTATCTGATCAGACTCGTCAAAATCGCCATTTTTTTTGTTAATTACCTGAAATACCCCGATCAGCTCATCGTTTATCAAAAGCGGGTGAGTGATCAGATTACGGGTTTTTCGCCCGCTGACCTCGTCGTAATGCCGATTGAACTTCAATTCAGGGTGAATATGACTCAGCTCGCCATAAGCATCGGTAATATTGATCGACAGCCGGTTAAGGGCCGTATAACCGGCAATTGAACGATTATCTATCTCGACCGTGACTTCTTTGATGCCATCGGCATGAATACTCTGCGAAGTCAGGCATTTCTCGAACGGGTCAACCAGATAAAGCGTCGCCCCTTCCGATTCAAGCAGCAAAGACACGCTGTCGACAAGAGCATCGAGCAGTTCAGTCACATCGAAGGTGGTGAGCAGCTTCTCGCCCATGCTGATAATGTTTTCGAGGCTCTGCAGTTTCCTCCGGAAATCCATGTAATGAACTCCTGTTCTCTATCGCAAACCTGTCGGTCATCTATTGTGTGTCACAAAATTCTACCGTATGACATCCGGCAATGCAACCGTAAACCGGTGCACGATTTGCCAATCGTTAACAAATTTGGTTATATTCATATAAATAAGATCGAGGGAAAAATCATGCGGTTATTTCTGCCAGTTTTATGCTTCTGCCTTCTCGGAGTCTGTGCTTTTTCAGAACCGGCTTCGACGACGGCGGCCCCTTATGATCCGGTCGACCTTGTCCGCCGTGTCGAAACTCAGTATCAGGGAAAAAGCTCGCACGGCAGCATGCGCATGACCATCAAAACCAGCCGCTGGTCACGTACTCTTGAGATGGAAAGCTGGTCAGAAGGGCGCGATAAATTTCTCACGAGAATTCTTGCCCCCGCAAAAGAAAAGGGCACCTGCACCCTGAAAGTTGCAGACAACATCTGGAACTACCTGCCGGGAATCGACAGACTGATGAAGATCCCATCGAGCCTGATGGGCGAAAGCTGGATGGGTAGCCACTTGACCAATGACGATCTGGTTAAAGACAACAGAATCGATGAACTTTACACTCTGGTTATTTCGGCTTCTGCCACCGACTCAGCCGAAATAACCGGCACGCCGAAGCCAGATGCCGCAGTAGTCTGGGGCAAGCTTGTCTATCGCATCGATCTGCAGAAAATGGTTCCGGTTTCGATTGATTTTTTTGACGAAGAAGGCGAAAAAGTCAGAACCATGAGCTTTTCAGAGGTCAGAGAACTCGACGGCCGCTGGCTGCCTTTCGTTTTTCGCGTCACCCCTCTAGAAAAGCCAGAAGAATTCACAGAAATGGCTTACCAGAAAATTGATTTTTCGTTTGTTCCGCCGCCAGACCTGTTTTCGATCAAAAGTCTGAGAAACCGTTGATGCTGCTTAAAATCGCCTGGCGGAACCTCTGGCGCAATCGGCGACGCACGCAGCTCACCATGGCCGGCATGATCTTTGCCTGTGCCATGCTGGTTTTTTCGCTGGGTTATTACGACGGCATGCTGTGGAACATGATCGAGAACGCGACCAGCCGAGAAAACGGCCATTTATGCCTGTCACGACCAGGATACCTTGATTCACCATCTCTCAACGACACCATTTCGCAGAGCGAGGCTGAAAAACTGCTTGCTGAAGCAGCAGTTGTCTGCAAAGGAATCTGTCCACGCATCAACGTATTTGCGTTGCTCAGCTGCGGCAATGCCGCCGAGAGTCGAACTCAACCGGTGCAACTGCTCGGCGTCGATTATTCTGCCGAATTAAAGAGCAGCAGAATAGCTCAGGATGTGCAGAATGGCGAGTTTCTTTCCGGGCAGAACGGCGAAATACTTCTCGGTCAAGGCCTCGCAAGGAAGCTGCGCGCTGTGCCCGGCAGCGAAATCGTTTTTTTCAGCAGTGCGGCCGACGGTTCCATGGCATCGGCACTCTTCAGGGTCAGAGGCATTTTCGACTCGGGTGACAATTTGAGAGATTCCGGTCTGGCAATCGTCAATCTGCCCGAGATTGCAGCACTGATGGCGCTCAACAACCAGATACACAGTCTGCGCGTTTTTCTGGCCAGTCCGATGCAGGCGCAAGAGGTCAGTCGCAGGCTTAATGGCAGAACACCGCAGATAGAGGCACGCGACTGGCGCAGCATCTTCCCCCAGCTGGCTGAACTGCTGAACATCTGGCTGAACGTGCAGATTTTTACCTCGGCGGTTTACTATGCAGCCCTGGCGCTGATCACCTTCAACACCATGTATATGGCGTTTCTCGAACGCCGCCATGAATTCGGGGTCATGCAGGCAATCGGGCTGACCCGCGCCCGGCTTGCCGCGCTGATTCTCAGCGAAAGCGTCATGATGGCGTCGGTTTCAGGCCTGATCGGCACTTTACTGGGCACGCTCGCCAACCTTGCCCTTTACTATCACCCTGTCAGCCTCAATTACTGGATCGACAATATTTCATGGGGCGGAACCCAGCTGAAAGCAGAAATTTTCTGTGTGCCATCGGCAATGTCTGCCCTAATGCCGCTGGCAACCATGGTTTTACTGGGAATTGCGGTAGCAGCACTGCCAACTTTCAGGCTTTATCGGCTCAAGCCGGTTGAAGCACTGCGGGAGACTTAACATGCTCTGGTTAAAACTCGGCTGGCGAAACCTCTGGCGTAATCCGTCCCGCAGCCTGGTTCAGCTCCTGGTAATTTCGGGCAGCCTGGCATTTGTGATCTGGATTCAGAATATTTCCGGCGGCACCTACGAAAAAATGATCCAGGATGCGGTACGCAGCGGTAGCGGGCACCTCAGCCTGCATCATCCGGGATACGTTTCTGAGCGGCTTACCGAAATGTTTTTTCAACTGCCGCCGGCCCAGAAACTGCTTGAAAACAATCCTGCCCTGGCGCAAACCCTGGCCCGCCTGCATCTGCCAGCGCTGGCCCGCAGCAGTCGCGAAAACACCTCAGTCATGGTCATGGGCGTCGATTTCAAGGCCGAGTCGGCAATCAATCCTCTGCTGGCCGGCAAAAGACTCGTCAGCGGCGCGATGCCGGAAGATGGGAGCAAGGATCGGGCCTGTCTTGGCCTGAAGCTGGCTGAAAAACTGCGAATCAAAGTCGGGCAGAAATTTGTCGTAATGTTTCAGGATTTTTCAGGCGAAATCAGCTCAAAACTGTACCGGGTCGGCGGCATCTTCAAAAGTGGCGTCACTCAGATAGACAACACCATGATGTTCGTCGATCGCCGGCATCTTGCCACCAGCCTGGGAAACCCTGACGCAGTGCATGAAGTGGCCATTATCCTCAAAGACATGCACCTGCTCGACCAGCAGCTGACAGCTCTGAAGCTTGCATGCCCGGCCACTTCCGATTTCAGGGTTTTCCGCTGGGAAGAAACCTCGAAACAGATCGCCGACACGATTAAAATGGATCAGGCCCAGTTCAAATTCATGGTTTTTCTGCTGTTCGTTCTCGTCGGGCTTGGCACGGTCAACCTTCTTCTGATGAGCATTCTCGAACGAACCCGCGAATTCGGTCTGCTGCAGTCTCTCGGCATGCAGAAAAGCCGGATTAGACAGCTTATTCTTGCTGAAGCCTTTGTTCTCGGCCTGACAGGCAGTGCCATAGGCCTGGGCTTCGGCAGTCTCGCGAGTTTTTACACCTGGTATTATGGTCTCGACATGACAGCCATGTTTGCCGCTCAGGAAGTCGCCGGACTTCTGTTCGAGCCAATCATCGTCAGTATATGGAACTGGAAATGGATGATCGGTCTGAGCCTGGCAATGATTGTTCTGGTTATTGCCGCGTCGATTTATCCTGCCCGCAAGGCATTGAACGTCAACCCCGCCGAAGCCATGCGGGTTTTTTGAGGAGCAGCGCATGAGCAGCATAGAGCTTAAAAACGTTTCACGCATCTATCATTCAGGCACTACCGAGGTCAAGGCTGTTGACTCACTTGACCTGAAGCTGGAACCAGGTGAATTTGCGGTCCTTGCCGGGCCTTCCGGCAGTGGCAAATCGACGCTGCTGAATCTGATCGGCGGTCTTGACCGCCCGTCAGTCGGCGACATTTTTTTCAACGGCAGATCACTGAATTCTCAAACCGATGATCAGCTGACCCGACAGCGGCTTTTTCAGATCGGTTTCATATTTCAGGCCTACAATCTGATACCGGTGCTCAGCGCCCGCGAGAATATTCAGTTCATTCTGCAGCTTCAGGGCGTTTCTGAAGCAGAGCATGAACAACGCATGCAGCCACTGATTGCCGAGCTTGGCCTCGAAGGGCTCGAACATCGCCGACCTGCCGAACTGAGCGGCGGGCAACAGCAGAGAGTGGCGGTAGCAAGGGCGATGGTCGGGCGACCGGCAATCGTTCTTGCCGATGAACCAACCGCAAACCTCGATTCAGAAACGGCAGTGAGTCTGCTGAAGATGATGCATCGGCTCAATCTTGAGCAGAAGGTCACTTTTCTGTTCAGTTCGCACGACCAGCGCGTCATCGACATTGCCAGACGGGTCATCCGGCTGCGCGACGGCCGTATTCACGAAGACAGTCGAAAAGAAGCGGTCAGATTCGAAGATCTGCAATAAAAAAGGTTAAGTTTTGTGCAATCAGGCGCCAGCTCTTTAATTAAACTCTCAAACAGGCTTATTAAGGGTATTTTTTTACCCATGCTTTCTGTATTCTTCGTTTCTGCGTCGTTACTTGCCGCCGAGCCCGAAGTGACCATGGCCACGCGCACGATTTTCAATTACAACCGCTTTCCGGACGCCTTCAGACAGGCAGGCATTCTCGAAAGTTCGCAGGGAATTTTACAGTCATTGAACCGCATCAGCGTCTTCAACAGGTTTTCTGATTTTACCGTCAAAGCCGAATACGAAATTGCCTCGCTCTACTTTTCTTCAAATACCAATCTTTTATCGAGCTGGGCAACCGCCGCAGACAACACCGGAATGAAAGCCTGCAACACGCACAGCAACCTGCTCGAATCGCCGCAAACCTTTGTTTCAGGTGAACTTGAGAGGCTTGAAGTAAATTTCAGCTCAGGCAGAACTGACTTTCAGCTGGGCAGGCAGCCAATCAGCTTCGGCACCAGTCATTTCATTTCGGTGGCAGATATTCTCGCCCCATTCCAGCCTGGCTATCTTGACGGCTCATTCAAACCTGGTATCGACGCCCTGCGAATGCGCCGAACTGTCGGCGATACCGGAGAAGCTGAAATTATTCTGGCCGCTGCCGACGATAATGCCGACAATGCCGTAATTGGCCGGCATCGTGACACCTACGGGGGCTTCGACCTCGAAATCTGCCTTGGCCGCTTCAGACGCCGAAACTTTGCAACAGCGTCATTTGAAGGCGAACGCAGGCGTTATAATCTGTGGGGAGAACTTGCGGTTTTTGATCGGTACGACGATGAAAGAAGTTTTGGCGGGGTGTCGCAACAGGTCGCAGCTGCCTGGGTAACAGGCGTCGAACGCAGCACCGGCAAGGGCTGGCGCCATGGCCTTGCGATCATGCACCATGATTTTGGGGCGAGAAAAGTTGACGATCTGCCGGCGGCGCAGATGACCAGCCCATACCAGCAGGGTTGGGTGTATCTTGCAGCATCTGACTATTTGTTTTTTAGCACCAGGCGTGAAATGAACCCTCTTGCCACCGCCAATCTAAACGTTCTTCACAACCTCAGAGACGGCTCGAACCTGCTGCAGCCCGTAATCAGTATCAGCACCGGCGATGAATCAGATCTCGCGATTTTCGCATGGCTCAACACCGGCTCCAGACCAGTCGGCGCAGAAGGAATTCTCAGGCAGCACAGTGAATTCGGCAGCTTCAGCAACGGCATCGGGCTCATCTACCGGCTTTATTTTAAGAACTAGAAGGCTTTGTAAAAACGACAGCCCCGGAAATAACCGGGGCTGTCGTTATATTTTGCGCTTACAAATCAGAACATGAATTTAAAGAGATTGAAGAATTCCATGCGCATTTTCTTCATTGTGTCGCTGTTCCAGCTCTGAACTTCTTCGAGGGTGATTTCGCGGCAGCGGGCAAAATCTTTATTGAGCATCTGTCTGAAGGCGCGGGCAACCCTGAAGTCTTCAAAGGCGATGACATCTTCTGAATCGCAGCTGTGACTGCGTGAATTCACGTTATAGGCACCGAGAGTAACAGCGAACTGGTCGAAGAGACTGACCTTCGAGTGAAGTGTCTGGGCGCCCTGCCATTCGAAAATACGCGCGCCGGCCCGCAGCACCTTTTCGTAAGAATCACGGCCGGCCCAACCGCCACTCGGGTGGTTGTTCGACTCGATCGAGTTGGTGATCACCTTCACTTCAACACCGCGCTGAACGGCGTCTTCAATGGCGGTAACCAGACGATCGGTCGGAATGAAATAGGCTGACTGAAACACCACTTCGCTTCTGGCACGGTTCAGGTAGATCTCGAAAAGATCGAGAATATTGTCGTCTTTGTCGCTGATGGGCGCAGTAGTGACGAAGCGGGCATTGACATCGTCGAATATCGGCGGCACGGCAAAATAGACCGGAATCGGGCCACGAATCAGCTTATCGACATTCTTCAGACCCTTGAATGTATTAACATCGGTTTTTGCCTTTTTATATCTGCTGATTTCACCGGTTTCGTTCCATTTGTTCAGGGTCAGGTCTTCCCAGTTGCGTTCAAAAAGCCCGAGAATTTCTCTGACTACCGGCCCCTGCAGCTCAACGTCGGTATCACGCCAGCCATATTCGGCGATTTCGCCTTTGGCGTATTCATCACCGATATTCATGCCGCCGACGATGGCGATGGTTTCATCGATAATAAAAAGCTTCTGGTGCGAGCGAAAATTGGCTTTGGCCAGGTTTTTAAGAATCGGGTTGTTGATGAGCACCTTGACGCCGGCATTGCGCAGTCGCTGAATGACCCCGTCTTTTTTGCCAAAAGAGAAAAAGTCATCGAGAATCAGTTTAACGTCAACGCCGCTCTGCGCTCTTTCGCACATGATGTCGGTAAGAGCGTTTCCGGTTTCGTCATCCTGAAACAGCAGGGTCTGAACATAGAGATTCGACTGGGCGCGCTTTGCATATTCGAGACGATAATGAAAACTGGTGCGACCGTTCACCATCATTCTGACACGGTTCAACGGCACCAGATGCGAACGGGTAAGGGCGTCGGCCGAGCCGGCCGGGTAGGTTTCGAGAACCGCCCGGTCAAATTCTTCGAGCGCCTTGTCAAGTTCACGGGCTTTGAACCGGCGCTGAATGTTATTTACACCGTATGAGCCGAGGCCAAAAAGTTTGACCGGCAGCGCCAGCCATGAGGTTTTTGTATATTTACCCCACTGATTAACGGTTGCCTGCTGAATCGCCTTGAAATCTTCGCGTTTTTTCGCCACAATGCTTTTCTGCCGCAGCATTTTGATATGGGCCATCGCCTGGCGGCGGTTTTCGGCATCCTTAGTGGTTTTTGCGTATGCAAGAAGTATTTCCTGGGCTTTAGCAAGGCTTGAAGTGCGCTCAAGAACCAGATCGGCAAGTTGAAAAGTAGCCTCTTTCAGCAGTCTCTGGTCGGTACAGCCGGCAATGAAATCTTCGAGCTGTTTTTGAATATCGGCAAGCTTGGCTGAGCGGTCAGGGGCAGCCAATGCCAGCACAATGCTTTCGTATTTTTTCTGCAGTTCGCTTTTCTGTGCAACGACTCTTGAACCGGTGCGGGTTGCAGTTGAACTGTCAGAACCACTGGTTTCAGTGTCTGAGCTCAGAACCGGCTCAGCCTGCTCATCGCTGCTGAATGAAGCAGTTACGCCGATTGAATTATAATATTCTTTACAGGCAGTCTGCAGTTCAGCAGCCAGCTGCTTGACCTCTTCGGCATTGGTCTGGGCTTCGACCGCTTCGCGGTAGCTTTTATAAACCGCCTGATAGCGGTCAAACAAAGCTTTAGAATCAGATTGCGCGGCAAAAGCAGCCAGATTCAGAACAAAAGTAAGAACCAGCAGCAAAAATGCGGTTTTAAAACCAGCTCTTGTTAATTTCATAAGTACCCCGCCATACAGTAGTGGATTATTTTGATTATACCCTAAAAAAATAATGCCGCCAGAGGCCCGACAGCATTATTTTCTCAGCTTTTTTCGATAAAACCGGTACAGAACTCCGTGATTATTTTTTCTGGCGCAGCGAGAAGAAGCGTCTGGCGCCAGGGTGCAGCATTTCTTCGGCGACACCTGAGTTGCCATTGGCGACATCCGGCCTGATAATGGTTTTGTTCTGGTCAGATATCATTTCGGGGTTGTCATAGATCACCTGCAGCATGCTCAGCACTTCGTCGCGGGGCAGATTTTCGGTGCCGGCAAGCAGTGCTCTGAAACCAACAGTCTGAACCGGGGTTTCCTGGCCCTGGTATGATTTTTCCGGGATTGTTTCGACTGAAAAATAAGGATATTCTGAAACCAGCTTTTTACCTACTTCAGCGGGAACGCCTACAAGTCGCAACGGGGTTTTCCCGGCAAGGCGGCTGATACCATCGGCGGGCACCGCACCGGCATAGTAGACTGCGTCGACATAACCATCGTTGAGAGACTCGGTTGCCCTGGTAAAACGCTCGTAAACGAAGGTGTAATCTTCCGGCTTCAGCCCGGCAGCGCTCAACACCAGCATGACACTGGCGGCACTGCCGCTGTCTTTTTCACCGACCGCAATTTTTTTACCCTTCAGATCCTCAATGCTTTTTATCGACGAGTCGGCCCTGACGATTATCTGAATTACTTCAGAATAGAGAGAAGCCAGAATACGAAGTTCGGTGAAGCGGTTGCCGGTAAAGTTATGGGCGCCATTGAAGGCCATCCAGGCGACATCGCTCTGAACCAGGGCCAGATCGATCTGGCCACGTCTGAGATACTCGATATTGGCAAGTGAGCCGGCAGTAGGTTCGGCAATTGTAACCAGATTATTCATTTTGGTGCTGAACAGGCGGGCAATTGAATTCCCGACCGGGTAGTAAGTGCCATTGATGGTAGCTGTGCCCATTGAATAAAATTTCTTGATCAGACGAACCTGGTATTCATCGCTGGCATGTGAGATTGAAGTCAGGCAGAAAATGACAGCGATAACAATCAGAAAAATTCTGAAGTTTCTCATGACCGGGCTTCCTTTCTCTGCCAGGTTGTGGTGGCATTGCCACGGCCGGCGCTTATCTGCATCGCCTCGTGGGCACGCTCAACCAGTTGATAATGGCGTTCAACAGCTGTTTCAAACTGACAAATGCCAACACTGATGCTGACATTGAATTCAAAGCCATCGCGTTTGACCGGAAAAGCGGCAATTCTTTCACGCAGACGCTCGGCAAAGATCAACGACTGCTCGGCCGAGGTATGGGCGAGAATCGCCGCCATTTCATCGGTTCCGGTGCGGGCGGTAATATCGGTCGCTCTGACCGAATCGCGCAGAATTTTTGCCAGATCGAAAAGCGCCGCGTCTGCTGCCCCGTTGCCATGCCGGTCATTAAGAGCAGAAAAGCCGTCGATGCAGAAAATAACCAGGGTGAGCGGAAAACCGAAGCGCCGGGCGCGCTTGATTTCGTCTTCGAGTCTGATATCGAAGAATTTTCGCACATATAGCTCGGTCTGGGTGTCGACAATCGACAGTTCGTGCAGTCTGGCGTTATCGATCGACATGGCCATCTGATTGGCGACGGCCAGCAGCAGATCGAGGTCTTCAGAAGTGAACGGGCGACTGTTGGAGCGGTCAGCAAGATTGATGACACCCATGGTATTGCCATGCACAGTGAGTGGCACCGAGATCAACGTATCCGGCGACTTTGTGCCGGCGCTGCTGTCGTAATTCTTAAAACGTTCGTCGGTCCGGCAGTCCATGCAGAGAATCGGTTCACCGCTTTTCGCCACCTCACCGGCGATACCTTCGCCAACCTTGAGCGCAAATCTGGGTCTGGCAGCACTGGTTGAGTTTTCGGCAGAAGGTTCTGCGGCGGCAGTTTCTTCGCCGACAGCCTTACCATCTGGGGTGGCACCGGCTGCCTTGAAACTCTCGACCTTGAGTAACGTGCGGTCTTCGTTCAACAGCATGATCGAGCCGCGACGTGCCTGAAAAATCTCGACAAGATGTTCAAGACAGCCATCGAGGGCCTGCTGATAGGTTGCAGAAGTGTTGATCAGCTGCGTAACCCGATAAAGGGCGCTGAGTTCCATAACCTTCTTCCTGATGCGGCGGCTCATATTGTTGAAACAGCCGGCCAGAAAGCCGAGTTCGTCACTGCGGTTCATATCGACGGTCGCTTCAAGATTGCCTTCGCTGAGTTCATCGGCCTTGTGGGCAATCTCGATGATCGGGCTGGTCATTCTGATGCTGAACCAGGTCGCCAGCATGAACGCGACAACCGACAGCAGAATGACGAATTTGAGAGTCTTTTCGCCGATCGATCTGGCGACCGCGTAGACTTCGCCGGCATTCTGAAAAACGAAAATTCTCAGACCATAATGCAGAATCGGCAGCGAAATGGCGACCTGAGGCGAGGTGCCATTGCCCTTCGGCAGCAGGTCGTAAGCACCGCAGGGTTTTTCCATGAGGTCAGAAATCAGCTCTTTCGGAAAATCAGGCTGTTCAAGAATATTTTCGCCAGTCTGGGTAACGAGAAAATAGCGGAAGTTGGTGCCGAAGGTGATGCCTTCGAGCGATTTCCGCAGCTTTAAAAAAGAAACAGTCGAAATGACAACCGGACTCTGAGGGCTGTCAGAAATCGGCGCCTTGACGTGAAAGGCCTCGGGTGAGAAAAAAATGCTCTGGGCTGAGTTGAAAAGAAGCTGCTCTGGCACCGAAAGGGCGGTGATGGCGTTCTGATCGGGTTTGGAGTGATTCAGCAGCGTGCCTTCGGAAGAAACAAGCACCAGTCGCTCGATATATTCGTAAGCCTGATCGAGTTGCTGCAGGGCCTGTGAGGCGCCTTCGGAAGCAGGTTCACGCAGACGCACATCGGCGGCCACATAGCGGGTCAGCTCGTCATAGGCACTGACATACTGGTCGACCTCGTATTTTACCTGTTGAAAAGCCTGAATATTCCCCTCGATGAGAATATCGCGGGCGATTTCGCCAAGAATGTTGAACGAATAGAGCCCCAGCGAGAAGAGCGGCAGAATTGTCAGAAGAAATATGCCGAGCCAGGCCCTGAGCTTGATGCTTTTAAAGAAACCAGGCTTCGCACCTGATGTTTTGTTCATGCTGATTACCCGTTAAGAATAGGTTTTGTGTACCCTGTCAGTTTAATAAAAAACCGGCAGGCAAGTAAAGTTTTATCGTGTTCGCCCCAATTGTCGCATCAACTCTTCGAAACGCCGCGGAAAAGTCGAGCGGTGATCTTTTCGCCAGGCAATAGTTTCTGGCAGGTTGCGCCAGATGTCGTGTATGCCAAGGGTCGCTCCCGCCTGCAGCAGCAGTTTTGCCACTTCGAGATAATCTTTCTCGTCTTTCGAAGCGGCCGGAAAAGACTTCTGATTATCGACAGCCGCAGCCGCCAGATGCAGAGGCGTCTGCCAGTTGTTATTAAGGCAGTCGGGACCGGAATTGTTTTCGAGAAGTATTTTAACGGTAGCGGGGCTGCCATTGGCTGCAGCGAAATGCAGCGGCAGATTGCCTTCGATATCCTGTGCCAGAATGTCGGCGCGCCGGGTAAGCAAAAATTCAAGAATTTTCGGGTAGCTGTAGAAGGCCGCATAATGCAGCGGCGTAAACTTTTTCAGGCCGTCAACGGCATTTACATCGGCACCGGCATTGATCAGTACATTCACCATGGCATGCTGACCGTTTATCACCGCCAGATGCAGAGGCGAGCGGCCCAGCTCATCGTTCATCGTCGCCAGAATCGGGTTTCTCGCCAGAGCCCGGCGCACGCCATCGAGGTCTCCGTCAGCAACCTGCCGGTGAAATGGATCAGCCGTCAATGGCAAAACTGTTCCGGTCATAAAAAACAGGAACAGCAAGAAAATGCTCAGAAATTTCGGCAAAACCGCAAAAACTTTACATTGCTTAAACAAAAGCCGTCTCTCCGAAAATAAGATTGTCTGCTAGAATTATATTAGAAATGGCTTTCAGGAGAAACACCATGAAAAGAATTATTTTCAGTCTGCTGTTATTCGTTCTCTTTTCAGCATCGGCTCTGTCAGCTCAACCAGATCAGCAACAGGAACACGAAGCGATTCTCAAAGGACTCGGGTTCGCTTTTCAGGGCAAAGATTTCAAAACCGTCAAAATTGCACTGATCAGCATGAAAGGGAAAGATGCCAATACCGCTGCAAACGCGTCAGAGGGGCAGAATCTCGCCCCGGAATCAGGAAATCAGCAGTTAAAGGGCAAGCTCGTGATCGGCGGCTATGATTACATACTCAGGGTAACCAGCTATGCCGCAATCAATATCGAGGCCGACCTTTTCAGCGAAGATACCAGGCCCGCTGCCGCAGACAGCAACGAACTGAAACTGCCGGTACCGCTGGGGCACGTTTCTTTGAATCTTAGCGAACCTGACCCCGGCTGCCCGGTAATTACCGGTTCTTTACGCCTCAAAGACGAAAAGGTCACCGCAATCAGCGGCGAATTTGAACTTTATCTCAATGATATGACCAGGGCCGGCAAAAAGAATCAGAAAGAGCAGTCCTCAGACTCAGATTCTGGCATGCAGTAAATCTACGGTTTCAGCCTTGCCCTTCAGTGAAACACTGCCAAAGGGCGAAAGCCGGCTTTCCAGGCCACAGCCATCGGCGGCCAGAGCGCTGACCAGATATCTCTGCTCCGGCAGTTCAGCGGCCATGGCATTTATTCTGGCTGCCGTGTTTACGGTGTCGCCAATGATAGTAAAATCTCTTTTGCTGCTGATGCCGAGCAGACCCGCAATGACGCTGCCACAGTGCATCCCGGCCGCCACCGGGAAAGGCAGCAGTCCTTCCCTCTCGGCGGCGCTGATGATCTGCAGTGCGTGCATGGCCATGGCATTGCTTTTCTTGAGGCCTTCGGAGCTGTAGAAATAGGCGAGAATTTTTTCGCCGATAATCTTGTCGGCTTCGCCGTCGTTGTTGATGACGATGCCGCCGAGAACGTCGATCTGTGTGCTCACCCCGGCCAGCAGCTCTTCGGGTGCCAGTTTTTTCTGAAGATCGGCAAAGCCTGGCACTGAGAGATAAAGCACGGTAACGTCAAGATGTATGCCACTTTCGGCTTTTCTCAAGCTCTCTTCATCGCCGGCAATTCTTCTGGCTGCCCGCGAAACCATCTGCCCCATCAGTTCACGTTCCTGCAGACCCCGGGCCATGCCATTGAACGCCTGCAACATCTGGCCAAGTTCATCACATCTGGCTGATACAATGCGAAAGTCATATTGCCCTGCTGCCATCATTTTTACACCTTCGTGCAGCTGCCTGACCGGCAATGCAACGTCCGAAGCAACCAGCAGTGTCAGCAGAGCAACTGCAATGATCGAAATCAGCAGCATTGCGAGAAATCTGCGCCGACCCCTGTCAACAGCTGTCATTATTTCATCTTCAGGACTGATAGCGATCAGAAGCATGGTTTCATTATGACTGCCGAGTCTTGCCTCAACCAGACATTCACGCCCGGCAATGATTTTTCGGCTGCTCAAAGGGCCATTAACCGCAACAGCAAGCCTGGCAATCCGTGCAATTTCAGGGTTCCAGCTGCCGCCCCTCGGAACCTTGAGTGCGCCATACATCAACTTGGCTTCTGCAAATACCGGAAAGGGGACCTCGGCATTTTTGAAAATACGACGGGTAGTGCCATTCAGACTGTCAAAAAACAGCCAGTAAACTATCAGTTCAGGTTTCAGAAGGGCAGGAAATGGCATCAATCTGAGACAACCGCTGCCTGTCGAGTAAAAAAGTCTGATCGGCAGATCGAGGCCGTGCACCAGCTTAAAGTAGGCATCGACACCGAACATGGTGCGAAAAATTTCCAGCCCGGCGTCGAGAGTCATCTCGCCTTTGACCGCATCACCGGTATTCATGGCTTTGCCGGCAGTCTTTTTTTCGACACCAAGTGAATTCAGCAGGGCTTCAAGCGAGGTATTGATAAGAAGCTTGAAGTCGCTTGACTCTTTTTCGTCTTTGCTGGCCATTATCGAATGATTCCAGCCAAATGAGCTGAAAATGATCGCTTCGTTGAAACTGGTTCGACCGGTATAACCGTGATCGACTGAAGTCTTGGCACGAATAAATTGTTCAAGTTCACGCATTTCCCGTTTAGACGGGTTCGCCAAAGACCGTGCGGCCTGAATCAACTTTTGTGATCCGGCAATATTCCTGATTTTTTCCCATTCCAGGGTTTCCTGCATGAATTGACGTCTTTCAAGCTGCTCGATCAGAGAAATCATGCGCACGCGCTCTTCATTGACGCGTAGCTCCTTCTGCTCAACCGCATACCATTCGTTAACCGTATAAACACAGGTGATCGGAACAATCGCCGAGGCAAACAGCCCAAGCCAGAGCTGAACCGGAAAACTGCGGGCAACAAAAGTCTGCCCCCGCAGACTGCGATACCAGAAAAAAAGCAGAGAAAGCGCAATCAGCATTCCTGGCCAGACCTGGCCGGCTTTTTCCGGCAGGGTCTCAATTGCCAGAAGCAGACGCGAACTCTGCGAGCCATTGTTTATAGGAATTTCAGAAAAATACCAGCCAGGCAGAGAGGGCAGGCCGTCGTTAACATTCAACCTGGCAGCAGCGGGAAAACCGGCAGACACATATTCCATCCCGCCGTGCAACGCAAATTTCAACCCCTCACCTTCTAGAAGCGGCGCGAGAAAACGAAGAAAATTTTCATGAACACTGGTCTTTTTGAAGGCGCACATGATTGCTCCGACCTGCAGCACCTCTTTCTCTGATGGAACCCGTCTCAATCCAGAGCTTTTAAAGTCAACCAGTGCCTCGCGCTGCAATTTAGGATCACGCAGCAGAACCGGCTGCCAGAAAATGTAGCATTCGTTGCCCTCGATATACCCATCTGTGAGCCTTGCATGCGCATCATTATAAAAAGGCCAGAAACGCATATTAATACCGAGAATTATCGAAACTTTCTTCATGAAATCTTCTGTGTCCGGCACTTTGCCGGTATACAGTCTGAGCGCCAGAAGTCTGAGAAAGTCGAGAACAAGCTGTTCAAGCTGTGGCCTGCCTGAATAACTGACAAGTTTCCAGTCAGAATTAATGATCTTACTTTCTGCTCCACCCGGTTTATGCATAACCGCAAAAAGTTCGGGGCTCAGACCTGAAGCTTGCAGCTTAACCAGCATTTCATCGGCGGCGGCCTTAAGAGAAGCTGCTGGCGCCCCACTCTGATTCCAGGCATTTGCTGCGGCCATATTTTCGCAAAGTGCGTCGACATACTGTTCGAAGACAATTTTCTGTTGTTCAGGGGCTCCGATTCTAGCGTTCAAATTAGCGGCAAAGGTGCGGGCATCACGCTCAGCATGGCGACGGCGCGCTTCAATGCCGTTTTTTTCAGTCACAAACCACGCGACCAGCGGAAAAATAATACAGAAGGCACCGGCCAGAAAGGCAAACGGCATGGCAAAGCGGCTTTGGGATAAAGCCGACACCGGCTCAGACTTATTTTCAAGACCGGGCACAACATCTTTGCTGTTATCCTGGTTTTCTTTCAGACGCATCTGATGAGCGGCCAGCAGGGTTTCAATCGCTTCACCAGCCGGAGACTGCATGTTATAGACAAATTCGTCACCGTAACCGACTTCATTCCACTGCAGCGGCATTTTTTCGACCGCCTGCACCAGATGGCGATCAGCAATTATCGGCCATTCAACGAAATTTCTGGTCATGCTTTCAAATTCGGCAGCACGCTTGAAAGCACTGCCAAACATGCCGTAATCACGGCGACTAAAGCGACTGCCGGTTTCACCGGCAACAATTTCACCGGCAGACAGGCCAATGCCGATTCTATAGGTAAACAATCCGTTTTTTTCACGCGCCGCGTTTATTTTCAACAGCTGGCGAAGCATGCAGATACTGGCAAGAGTCGCCCGCATGCCCGGTGACTGATGAAAATGAAAATCATCAGCGAAAACCGCTTCAATCGCATCACCGATAAACTTGTAGATTTTTCCGCCAAAACTGCCAATGATTGTGGCCATTTCAGTGACGTGGTCATTGAGCAGGGCAGTAATTTCGGCTGCCGGGTGCTCTTCACACATGCTGGTAAAGCTGCGAATATCGGTTACCAGAACCACCCCGGCAAATTTTTCGGTAGGTGCCCGGCCGGTACCGGTGGTATTGGCAAGCGCATTTACCGCGTGCTCAGAAAGCATCGATGCCAGACGATGCCTTTCTTCAAGACCTCTGATCATGGCATTGAATTCACTGTTGAGCAGACCTATCTCATCGGTACGCTCAACAACCGGCAACTGCTGTAATTTACCGCGCTCAACCGAGTCAAACCCAGATTTGATCATCTGTAATGGCCTGACAATTCTCAACCAGACAACAAGAATACTTACTGCCAGCATAACGAGAGCAAGCCCGCCCAGAAGCAGAAAAAGCAAAACCCGCCAGCGGTGATCGCTGTCTTTGCGGGTATGGTCGATCGCGCCAATGAGAACCGTGCTGTCGAAATGCCGCGAAGCATAGGCGACAACTGACATGCCGGCCATCGTTGTTTTAAGAATGCCACTCTTAATACTGAAGGCAGAGTCAGCGAATCGCTGGCAGGCTCTGAGTTGCTCCTGTGAAAAGGCCCGGTCCGGCCGGAGAACCATTTCAACGCCTTTGTCGCTGCGTTTGAAGGCCGCAAGTTTGATTTCTGGCGCGCGCAGGCCAAGCTGTTCGACACTGCGGGCAATTACCGTGCGGTCAATATCTGATTCAAGCCAGGCAAGCATTATTACAAAACGTTTTCTGCCACCGATGGTAATAAAATCATTCATGCAGCCAAGATAACCGCGCCCGGTATCGCTTCTGACAACCAGGCCACGGTAACGGGCCAGTTCAACGTCGATTCCTTCGCTGTCACGTTTGAACGACTGCATCGCCGCCAGATTTTTTTCGTCAATCCGGTGGGGCGGCAGAAAAAATTCAGGCTCTTCACGCATCAGTGTTTTGCGCAGATTCAGGGTGAGAGGCAAACCATAGAACCTGGCAAGCACATCAAACCCGGAAACCTTTATTTTTCCTGAACTTTCAATTTTATAATCACCGCTGAGATCATACAAAGCAAAGCCGGTAACCGAAAGTCGGCCACCACGACTATGAATCAAATCGCGAACCCTGGCAAAAACCGCGCTGCCGCTGGCGAGCCCGCCACCGGCAAGTATTTCTTCAATTGCCCGGTCATCACGAATTTCGGCCAGCAAAGACAGATAATCGTTTTCAAGCGTTTCCTTGCTGGCATCGAAGTCGAGCAGGCTGGTTACCAGAGTCTCTTCAAGGTTGTTCTCATCGGCTTTGAGGCGCTCAAAGACATAGGCGGTGGCAGAGGTAACATAGAGAGAAGCCGGCAGAGTTGCGGCCAACAGCACAACCACAGCAAAACGGCTGCTGATCGAAGCGAACGGCCAGACACCCAGAATAATACCGCGCAGAAAAAGAAGCAGAATCAGGGAAACTGCTGCAAGATTCAGGAAAAAGAGCCATATCGGCTGTTCTCTGTCATCGCCGGCAGGCAGCAGCAGAAAGGCGATATGGCTTTCAAGCGGCAGAATACGACAATACAATCGGTAACGGCCCAGAGTTCTGGCCCACGGAAACCCCTCTTTTTCCCATTTTTCAATCTTTTCATCGGCCACACCAAGTTGTCGTCGCCAGTCGTGAAAGATTCTCGAAAAGCCAATATGTCGGGGAAAAAGCTGATCTGGCCCGGCAGTCTTAAAAATCCTCAGAAAGCCCCCGGCCATCTCGGTGCCAAGCCCGGCCTTTCTGGCAGCCAGGGCCATTGAAGCAGCACCAATGTCCTGGTCGCGGGGAACTACGAGAAAGAAGCCAATGCTTCGACCATCGCCGATTTCAGCAAAATCCCATAGCAAAAATGACGGGGTCTGGCGATAGATAACCGGAGTCGCGATATTGCGCTGCTCGCCGGCAATCAATGAAATTTTGCATCCGTGTCCGAAAACTTTCTGCAGCAGCTTTTCACTGCGTCTGGTCTCGTCATCGCCTTTTTTTTCGTGCGAGTTCTCATCGATCAGGCTCTGCATGATCATTTCCATCGATCGCCGGCTGGCATTTTTCTCATTGGTATGCCAGGTCTGAACGCCTGACTGCCCGGATTGGCGCAGAAAAACCCAGAGATGATGTTTTGGAAATGGCGCTGAAAAAATATTACCGGCCAGTTCGCCCGCCGGCAGGCCTGTCGGGTTTCGGCCCGGGTATTCACGCAGAAGCGAGGCCAGACCTCTGCTGAAGCGCGCCGCCTGCTCTGCCATGTGCAGAGAAAAATCAAGATTTGCCGAAATTTCGCCAAGTTTCTGGTTCGCCAGACGTTCTTGTTCCTGATCGTGCCAGCGCCCGACAATGGCATCTACCTCGTGCCAGCCACGATTAACGGCCAGAAGAGGCAGAAACAGAAGCAGCACGAGAAGAAGATTGCTCAGCCGGTCTTTCATTTTTCCATCTGCAGATTTAATTTATCTCAGATTGTAAGCTGATAAATCTTCAAAGGCAAAGATTTCCCTTTCAGCTCGACTTCACCAAATTCACGGGCGGTAAAATCACGAGAAGCGAGTTCATAGACATTCTGCGAAATCAGACAACGGCCAAACCGCAATTTTTCGGCCTGTCCTTCGATTCTCGCGGTTACGTTGACCGCATCGCCGATTACTGTGAAATCACGTTTTTCGCCAACTCCGAGGAAACCGGTGATTACTTCGCCGTAGTTCATGCCGATAGCCACCGGGAAAGGCAGCTGGCTGCGGTTTTCGGCCATGATAATTTCCTGAGCAGCGCGACAGGCGGAAAATACCGCACCGGCACGATCACGCTCGGCAGTGAAAACAGCCAGCAGTTTATCGCCGATAATCTTGTCGACGTCGCCGCCCTGCTCCATTATGATGCGTGACAGTGAACTGACATGGCCTTTGAGGTCAGCAATAAGCTGTTCAGCAGACATGCCTTTGATCCAGGTCGAAAAGTCGGGAATACCAATATAGAGGAAAACATACTCGGCGCGCCGGCTTTCCTGTTCCTTATCTTTAAGAGAAACCTTCAGAGCGGTTTTTGAAACCATGCGCCCCATGAGCATTTTCTCTTCGAGGCCTTTCATCATCTTGTCGAATGAATCACAAAGAACCCCAAGCTCGTCAGCTCGAGAAATACGGATTCTGTAGGCATAGTTTTCGCTGCCGGCAGCCCTGGCCCCTTCGATCAGATATCTGATCGGTTCGAGAATGTCGGCAGCGATGTTTCTGGCGATCAGAAGAATCAAACCGATCGATACCAGCAGCAGCAGATTGAAAAGCAGGCGATTTCTGTCGGTAATCACCCGGATCGGTTCTTCAGGCGCCATAGCCAGCAGCAGCGAGGTCATCTGGGTAATGCCCGGGCGACCTTCGACCAGCCAGCCCTTTCCCTCAAAATTTATTGATGTCGATACCGGCAGATTCGATGAAGAAATCATTGCAGCATATGGTGTGATCATCTGCCTGAAAGTCGATTTTCCTTCAGGCACAATTCGCCCATATCTGTGCAGTTCTGCAGGGAAAATCAGGTAATTACCCTTGTAATTTCTGGCAATCCTCGCCAGATAGCCGTCAAAATCGAACAGAACCATCCAGACCATTATATATTCAGGTTTTTCAATTGTCGGCACCGGATAAATTATGATGCCGGCTGTGCCAGAAAGCACATTCATGACAATCGGCAGCCCCAGACCATGTGAAAGCTTGATGTAAACGTCGTCTCCGAACAACGAACGAACGGTCTGCAGACCGGTTTCGACGACAATTTCGCCCTTGATGGCATCACTGCGCATCGTTACTTCGCCAAGTCGCTGATTGCGGCGACTTGCCAGGTTTCTGGCAATCTGCTGCAACATCATGGCAAATTCGGTGGTTTCGTTTTTGTTATAGCCTGAACTTGCGAAGTCCCAGCCGCTTTTGCCCGCGACGGCAATATCGCGCGGGATGAAATTGAACACACTTCTGTCGAGAGTGCGCGCCTGCAGATGCCATGAATCGGTCATCCCCTTAAGAAGCTTTTTCAGGGGTTCGATTTCTTCGGGGCCTGAGGCGTTATTAAGCACCCGCATCAGTTTTGCGGTCGAAGTTGCATAGGTCCAGTCGCTGACCATTTTCCAGCCAAGCGGAGCAGAAAAACTGTCGCGCAGCTCGAAAAGATCGATAAATCTCTGCAGGTCACTGCGTTCCTGCGACATTCTGGCGTTCTGATCTTCGCTCAGATAAAGCTCGGAAACATAAAACACGGTGATGATAGGAACGACCGCAGCAGCGAGAAGCGTCAGCCACATTTTCCCGGCCACTGAATGATTCAGAGCCGCAGTACCGGTCGAGATTCTGAACCAGTAGCCGAGCATGATAACGAACCCGACAGCAATAAAGATCTGCACCGGCAAACTATTGCCTTTACCACCGTCAGCAGCATGGTTATGCCTGGCCAGCAGCAATTCATGTTTGATTCCGTCTAGGTTGAAACTGTCTTCGTTAATAACATAGTCATTCAGAACAGCAGTATCACCGGAAGCCAGCGCCACCTTGAGCTCTTCTGGGAAATTGTCGGAAAAGGCGGTCTCTGCACCGGGAGCTTTTATACCGATCAGAGTTTCACCGCCGTAACCATCGAGAAGAATCGGTAAAGAACGCTTCAGACTTTCGACACGGGCCGACACAACCATCATGCCGTTGCGCATGCCATTGGCGTCGGAAAGAAAATTATAGAACATGAATTCGAGATCAGCTTCAAAACGAACTTTGGCTGTACGGTTCAAATATTCGAACATGAACATCGAGTCGGTAATGCGATCGCTGAAAACTGTGGGAGCATAGATGCTCGGAATCAGTTCTGAAGACAGAGTGCCGGTGCTTATATCGTTTTCAGTGTTTTTTCTCAAGTTAGCCAGGCCGGTAAGACTATCGAGGATGCCGGACGGAAAACCTTGACTGTAGACTACTCTTGTCGAGAAGGCATCTTTACCCACCCCAGACTTGCGGTCAAAAAGAAACACAGCGGCCCGATCGGGTTTTCCCCTTTGCGGTTCGATTGTCGAAAGCCGGTTGGCTATCTGTTCTGAAAGGCTGCCGGTCGGTGGATCGATAAAAACCAGTTTTTCCATGTCAAGAAGCATTTTGCGGCAGACGTTATCAAAAGCGACCTGAACCGCATCTTCACACTTGAACTGTTCGATCAGCCTCAAATTGTCAGCAGAAAGCTCTACTTTGCGACGATCCAGATAAGAATCTTTAAGAAGCATATCGCCCCAGAACAATCCTGCGAAAATCAGCAGAATAAAAGCTGCTCCGGCGATAAAAACGCTGAAATGCGAAAATCCGCTGCCGCTTCCTGCGACTACCCGATTCAAATCGGTTTTTTCATTAAAAGCTGCATCAGCGACCCCGGTTTCGGTTTCGGCAGCCGACTCAGCAGTTACCACATAATCAGGAAGCCCACCGATTTCAGAGAGAATGAAAGCCGGATTATCTTCGCGATCGGCTATTTCCTGAAAGGTCATTCCCTTATGCTGCAGACTGCTGCAGATTTCACGATCGATTACCAGAGGAAAAGCCGGATTCTGAACCGAGCAGGCCTCCAGCACCGCTGCCCGCTTGATCGGGTCACCGACTATGGCAAAATCAAGACGGGTATCGACACTGCCGATACTGCCGGCAAACATTTTTCCGTAAGCCAGACCGACACCGATCTGATATTTGAACAATCCCCTTTTGCTGCGCTGGCGATTGATCTGCAGAAGTTTGACCAGCATCAGTGATGCCGCATTAAAAGCCCGTTCTGAAGCAGATTCTTTCAAGTCGGGATTTTCGGCAAAAACCGCTTCAATGGCATCACCGATGTATTTGTATATTCTTCCGCCATTATCTGAAATAATGCGGGTCATCTGGGCAAAATGCTCGTTGAGCAGTTCTGTAATCTCATCCGGCCGGTATTTTTCGCACATGCCGGTAAAATTGCGAATATCTGAAACCAGAGCTACGCCAGAAAAGGCATCAGTGTCTGAAGGGCCGCCGGCTTCATTTTTCCGGCTCATGGCTTCGATCGCATGGTCAGAAATCAAGGTTGCAAGTTTTTCTCTTTCTTTCAGGCCTTTCGCCATATTCGAGAATTCATAACAGAGCAACCCCAGCTCATCGTTACTGCTGCTGGTAATTTCGATGTCGAGATGACCGGCTGCAACCTTGTCAAGCGCACTTTTAAGACCTGAGATCGGGTCAAGAAACAGTCTGCCCGAAAGATAGCTGCAGAGAAGAACCACAACGAGCGTCAGACCGAGAATGAAACCAAGCATCATCAGGCGGTAGCTGATTGCGCGCTCAAGGTCAAAATGCTGTGCACCTCCGGCAATGACTGTCTGAGAATATTTTTTTGAGGGCAGGGCCACGAGCGAAAGGTTGTCATATCTCGCTCCGGCATAACTATCGCGGAAATAAGCTATTTCAGCCAGTGACCGGCTCTTTTCAAGAAAATCCGGGCTTGAATGGCGATCGGGTTTATAAAGATAGGTCAGCCCCTGAGGCGAAATGCGATAGGCAACGAAGATAAACCCTGGGTTGTTCAGTCCGAAATAATCGACTGAATGTTTGAAGGTTTTTACGTCGAGAGCCTGGTCATCCCAGACAACCATGAGAGCATATTTTTCCTGACCATCTATTTTAATCAGCTCATGCATCTGAGTTGCGGTGATCATGCCAAGCTGGCGCGCGATCGGGAAAGAGCGGCGCTTGTCAACCTCTTCGATCAGGTCGTTGCCACTCACCGACTTATAGGCTTCAATCGAAGTCGTCTGCTGCGGGGTCGCCTCGAACTTTTTAAGTTTTATTCCGGGGTTTGCGGCAAGTATTTTTTTCCGCAGAGCGCTCACAAGGGGAAACTTGAAAGCTTCGAAAGTCGGTTCACCTTCTGCCTGGGTGTGACCACTGTATTCCCTTATGCCTTCACCGGTTTCATCCATGATGGCAAAGCTAAGCAAAGGCAGAGGCTGTGGTCGGTCCCGGAAAATGCTGGCAACCCGGTCACGGGCAGCAGTGCTTTTGGGGCCCTGCTCTTTAAGAAGGTTTCTGAACTTTTCATCGACTACCGCTTCGGCAAAGGCAGCCTTGTATTCGTCAAGGATCTGGGCTTTGCGTGCATCGAACTGTTTGATACAGAACTGCAGCTGCGACACTGTCTGAAAATGTATTGCCCGGCGGTACTGAGTGACATAGCCATAGGCGGTAATGATCAGCATGCTGACCGGAAGAGTTGCAGCCAGAAGGTAAGTAAGAATAAATCTCAGCCTGAGATTTATATCAGGCCAGGCACCAAGCAGCCAACCCCTGATAAGAAGCAGTATCAGAGCTCCACCGGCAAAAAGATTGAGAAAAAACAGCCACAGAGGCTGCGCCTGGTCTTTAATAATCGGCATCAGCAACACGGCCAGATGTGACTGACTTTTTCCGAGGTAAGAATAGGCATTGAAGCTTCCAAGTTGAGTAACTGGCGGAATACCTTCGTGCAGCCACTTCTTAAGGTCATTCTCTTTCAACGAAACCTTTTCGCGCGCCCAGTCTTTGAGCAATCCTGACTTCTGCAGAGGTGACTGAACCACCAACCCGCCAAAACCCTTAAACAGGGGGACAAAGGCTCCATACCCTATTCTCTGCTCTCGAAGGTCCCGGAGGGCAAGAAGTTTTCCTGAGAAATTGCTCTTTTCATCACTGCGGGTAAAAAGAAACAGGCCGTATGCGCCCTTGCCCCTGACCTCGAAAAAGTCCCACATGAACCAGTGCGGAAAAAACCGGTAAAAAGCGAAAGAAGGCCGGCCACGCTGGGTTCTGGCCATGACGTCAGATCTGGCTTCACCACCAAGAATACCGGCAACCATGGCGTCGTTCTGGCGGGCAATATCGCCACTTATTTTTTCGCCGCGGTTGGTATGCACCAGATGTTCGAAGGCCCGGCAAAAGGCTCTGCGACTTGGCCGATAGTCGGTATGCGATAAAAGCATTTCGGTACTGGCACCGCTGTCTGGAATATGAAACAGAAACAGTTCATATTTCGGAAATGGCCAGCGGAAGATTTTTTCAGATCTCTGCTGCAGACCTGAAGTCAGCTGCGCCGGCTTCAAATCGGCCTCTACCAGAGATTTGAAAGTATCAATAAAATCGCCGCCACGGCGGGCAAACTGAAAAGGAAAATCGGCGCCGGCAGCGAGAGCTTCGACTTCCTGCTGTGCAAGTTCTTTCTGTTCCTGACGTTTCCAGTGAGTATCTATACCGGCCAGAAAGCTGATGGCAAAGTTCAGAGACAGAAGCGGCAGAAAGCACAGCAGAACCAGCAGATACAGGCTCTGCCCTTTCCCGGTCTGTGATTTCGCGTTTTTGCTCAACTGCCACTCCCTGGATCAGTTTTTTTAGAGTTCCTTATCAGAAAAAAGATATCTACAAATGACAATAAATAGACATAAAAGGTGATATCGAGCCAGGAGTTGTCTTTCAGATTGTTTTCCAGCTGCATCAGACCGGTGGTGTTTCCGGTTCTGAAGGCAATCTCAACCTCTTTCTGAATGACCGGAACGACCTCGGCGGTATAAACCAGAATGCCAAAAAGTACCAGAATAAAAACTAACGCACCTCTGGTTTTGTAGCCAAGCCTCCAGGCACCAAGCCCAGGGCAGACCAGATTCAAGATCATAGCACGCATCATACCAGGCCGGCTTTCTGCAGGTTTCTCGGCGCTGGCAATCTTTTCGGGCATCGGCAGCTCTTTCACTTTCGACCGGCAGAACGGGCAGATCAATGCTTCCGGCATGATCTGCTCGGCGCACCATGGACATTTAACCCTTTTGCTTTCGTCTATCTTTTCAATCATGGTTGGCAGCTCTGATCAAGACTATGCGATTCATGTTCTGATGACTTTCATGTACAATTTATGACAAGACAAGATGAGTGATATATAAAAAATCAGAAAAAAATCCAGCAGTTTTTTTGTTTCTAAATGGCTGAGCGGGCAGACCTGTTGTCCTGCCCGCTCTTTCGTATGATTCCTTCCCTTGTTCAGGGCCTTGCTCGGGGTTCAGTTGAGACCCAGGTCGCCGAAAATCTTGTAAACATGGCCATCACGGGCAACCCGGAGTTCTTTGCCGGGAAATTCTTTTGGCAGCTCAATTGTAAGCAGTTCAACGACCTCTTTCTCAATATTCTCGACAAGATCTTCCGGCACCCGGTTTAAGGTTGCAAGTTTGACTCTGAATACATAACCCGGCCCGAACTGTGAGCCAATTCCGACCGAGAATGAAACCCCCAGATCGAAAAGACCGTCGGCATCGGGGGTGACGCCCCTGCCATGCGCAGGTCGGTTTGGCCTGAGGGGATAAAGCTCACCGTATTTCTCTTCAAGAATGCGATCGATACGATTGAAAAGATTTTGCAGCCGGTCTTCCCATTTTTCGAGTAACGGATTCTTCAAAACGCCTTCTCCAAAGGTTTTGCTACAAAAGCAACAGCAGCTGTGCTATACTGCTGCCATCTTACCACATTAAGCAAATAATCTCCATGACTCTCAATGATTTCATTTTCAGCTTTGGTGTTGCCTTTGCTCTCGGCTGTGATGCCTTTGCCGTCGGCATGGCGGTAGGAACCAGAGGGCCGTGTCGGCGGGCCTGTTTCCGGTTATGGTTTCATTTCGGGCTGTTTCAGTTTCTCATGCCGATAATCGGCTGGGCCATCGGTAACTCTGTCTATCAGTATATAAAAGATATCGATCACTGGATCGCTTTTACGCTGATGTTCATCATCGCCACCAAAATGTTCAAAGAAAGCATGTCTGGTGAAGATGAAACGGACGATGAAAAGAAAGAATCCGACGCCGGCGACCCGACGCGCGGCTGGTCACTGGTTGGGCTTTCGATTGCCACCAGCATCGATGCACTGGGCGTGGGATTTGGCATGGGCATTGCCCGCATGTCATTGCTGAAACCGGCAATCATCATCGGCATCACTGCCGCAATCATGACTTACACTGGCATCGCCATGGGTCGACGGCTGTCAGAGTCCTTCGGCAAGCGGGTCGAAACCGCCGGAGCCATCATTCTCTACATTATCGCTTTCAAACTGCTCTACATTTAATAGATAAGAATATACAGATAGTGAGCGGTAACTCCCGCCAGCAGACCACCGACCGTATGTGAAATCAGCGCCTTTGAGGTCAGTTCACGGTATTTCAGAGCATCCAGCATTGCGGTATGAGTACTGAGGTAACCGCTCCAGCACATGCCCATGGCGGTAAAAACCGCAATTTCATTGCCTCCCACCACACCATGCTTAAGAAAAGTGCTGATGAGCGAGAGAGCAGCGCCAACCGCACCAAGGCTGGTGATCGGAAAAGCGATCAATTCAGGGCTGGTAAAGCCAAAAAGCAGTTTGAACAACCAGGAAAATTTGCCGGCCAGCCATGGCATGACCGGCACCCCTTCATAAGCCAGCCCCTGATAGCCGGCGGCAGCGTCAGCCGGGCCAAAAGTGAAAAGCATAACCATCGAACTGATGATCAGAACTCCCGGTATAATTGCCAGTCCCAGATCGACACCCTGCTTGCCACCATCGAGAATAGCATTGAGAAAGCGCAAAAATATCGGCCCTTTAGACTTAAACGATATATCACCAACAACCGGCAGTTCAGCAGCAGAAGCTTCGGGTTCCACTTCCTTTATCAATGGCCTGATCAGCTTCTGCATAAGCCTGGTCGATACTATGGCACCGACAACAGCGCCGGCCAGGCCAACCAGAGAGGCAGCGGCAAACCCTTTTCCGACCATAAAGGTTATAACGATCAGCCCCATGCCGAAAGCAGTACCAAAATTGGTCAGCGACACCAGTTCGTATTTCTTGAAATAACCGCTGAAATTGCGGTCATGCGCAAGACTGATAATGGCCGGGTTATCTGAGAAAAAGGTCATCAGGCCACCAAGAGCCGCGACACCCGGCAGATTGAATAATGGTCGCATCAGTGGCGCCAGAATCATTTCGAGCAGTCTGATGACACCAAATTCGACGAGCAGCTTGCCAAGAGCACCCGCCATCACCGTAATACCCATGATATAGAACACGGTATTCATAAGCAGGTCGTGGGCAGTCTTCATGATCGTGTTGAACATGTTCGAGACGCCCATTTTATAACCAACAAAGCCAAAAATAGTGCCAAAAATCAGAAGAAAAACCAGCCCTTCGATTTTTCGCCAGGCAAGTTTATGACGGGCTTTGATGAGTTTACGCTGAAGACGGTTCATGGTGTGACCTTTCTGTGACTGTGTGTGTGTGTGTGTGTGTAAATGTTTGTCAGTATTCGTTACTGTCTGCCGGGAACCCCCGACCTGAAAAGAAAGTTCAGAAAACGCATTTCAAATTCGACCGGTGCCTTATGGTGAGCGCATACGTGCCAGGCCTCAGGCACTGACCAGGTCTGCGCCTGTGGCAGACGGCCCTTAAGTGAACTGAAGGCATTCATATCGGCCCTGATATCTCTTTCGTCATGAATCAGCAAAACCGGCCGGTTACTGATACCACGGGTTTTGCTCTCAGGGCTGTTGGAAGCGTAGTCGATACCGGTAACCTGCTTCGTGACCCAGAAGGCAAGATCGGTAAGGGGCGTATCAGGAATCAGTAAATTGTTCCAGGCATCGCGGGCAGCGATCTTGCGCAGGCTTTCAAAACTCGATTCAAGAATAAAAGCTTTTATTTCCGGCAGGTTTTCGGCACCATTGATAAGCGTCGCCGCACCCATCGAACGACCATAGGCGGCAATCAGCGTTGTCGAAGCAATAAGCCCCTTTTCTCTGGCCGCATCGATGACTGCACGAAGATCTTTCCATTCATGCAGACCAATGGTGCAGTATTTGCCGCCACTGCGGCCGTGCGCCCTGAAGTCGGGTATGAGCAGACTGTAGCCGGCCCGGCGCAGAAAGCCGACCATGTCGTCCATGCGCATCAGATTAACGCCGTGACCATGGCAGAGAATCAACGTGGCAGCTTCAGGAGCACCTTTGTAGAATACCGCATGAATATCTATACCGTCTTCGGTTCTGGCTTTGAGCTCGACGTAATCATTGTCGCTCAGACGCCCGGGGTTAGCGAGAACCGGACGGTTGATCATTTCGTTAACCGTGTAGACAAGCATGACCACCAGGCCGGTAACTACCAGCCCGACGGCATAAACAACCTTTCGCAAAACACCGCGCATAAAACCTCTAGCAGCTGTAGAATTCGAGCAGGGCTTTGAACATGGCCAGATTGTCTTCAACACCGCAAAGTTCACGAATCGAATGCATCGCGAGCATCGGAATACCGACATCGACTGAAGCGATACTGACGTGGGTTGAAGAAATCGGCCCGATAGTCGAGCCACCACGCATATCAGAACGATTAACGAACCGCTGCACTTTGACGCCGGCCTTTTCGCAGACCTGCATGAAAGCGGCGCCTGAAACGGCATCTGAAGTATAACTGCGGTTGGCACTGAGCTTGATCACGACGCCGCCATTGAGCATGGGTCGCGAAGTCGGGTCAGCTTTGCCGCCCATATTCGGGTGCACTGCGTGAGCTCCGTCGCACGAAACGATGAAAGAACGGGCCAGAGCTCTGAAATAATCACTGCGCCCGCCGCCGGCAGCAAGAACGACACGTTCGAGCAATTCGGCAAGAATCTGTGAATCGGCCCCCTGCCGGGTGGAACTGCCGCATTCCTCGTGGTCAAAAGCAGCAACCACACAGGTTGCAGCCGGTTTTTTCACTTCGCAGAGAGCTGAGACGCTTGCCAGCACCGACCCGAGATTATCGATACGGCCGGCAGAAATGAACTCTTCGCGGGCACCGATCAGACTGCCCTTTTCGTATTCGTAAAGAAACAGGTCAAAATCGAGAATATCGGCGACTTTCACTTTGAGTTCCTTCGCCAGCAGACCGACAAGATAACCTTTCTCTTCGAGCTTCTGGTTGATCTGGCCAAGCATTGGCAGCAGGTCGGTCTGTTTGTTCGGCACGAAACCGTTATTGGCATCAGGGTTCATGTGAATGGCAATATTCGGAATTACGCACACCGGGCGCGTAATATTAATCAGCTTCACCGAAGGATTCAGAATATCGGCGCTGCGGCAGACGACCCGGCCGGCAATTGCCAGAGGGCGGTCAAACCAGGTGCTGAGAATCGGGCCACCGTAAACTTCAGTGTTGAGCTTCAGGTATTTTTCTTCGGCAACCATTTCGGGAGCCGGTTTAATGCGAAAACAGGGTGAATCGGTGTGAGAACCGATGATTCTGAAACCGGCAGAGGTGACCGGCTTGCTGCCGGCAACGAACGCGAGCAACGCCGAGTCGTTACGCACGACAAAATAGCGGCCGCCAGCCTTGATTTTCCAGTCTTCGCCTTCTTCAAGCTGCTGAAATTTATTCTTTTCGAGAAGTTTTCTGGTAGCGGCCACGGCATGAAAAGCCGTCGGACTGGCGTAACAGAAATCGATGAGTTGTTCGGCAAATTTTCTCGCATCAGACATGATTGAAACCTCGAAGCAGATTTTAGTTTCCCAATTCTACCACAGTTATCTGCAAGCCGCTGCCAAAACAGGTCGCTTTTCTGATTAAACTTGCGCCGATAAAATGCCGATAACCTGCACAGACATAAACAGACAAGGATAAGCAGGCATGAATATCGACAAATCTAATAATACTGTCCTTAACCCTGGATCTAACAGTAACCTCCAGAACAATAGCAGCATTCTGGAAACCGGTTCGCTGCGCACAGCCAACCTCGCCGACTGGCTCAAAAAAGAAAAACCGCCGGAAGCCGGTGACAGCTTCACCCTTAACAGCCGACCAGCCGAAGGCATGTTCAACCTCGAACCAGTCGAACGCTACCGCTACATGCTGAATCAGGCCAAAATTCAGGCAAACCCGGCCTCGACCACCAATGACCCGAAACAGGCAATCAAAGAAGCGAACGAAATAATCAACAATGCCATCATGCCTCCGGGAAAAGACAATCCTGACATGGCAGAGCTCACCCGCGCTCTTCAGATCAAGCAGATGATGCAGGGTCGCCTCGACATCGCAGCCTGAGTTTTATTGACCGTCACAAGGTTTTGCTGTATAGTATTTCCCCTACTTCACTGGTAGCGAGGAGTCTATGCACAAACACAACAAGAAAGAAATCGACCGGCGCCGCTGTTTCGGCATCATCAGCCACCCTGACGCCGGTAAAACCACTCTGACCGAAAAACTGCTGCTCTTCGGCGGCGCCATTCAGATGGCTGGCGCCATCAAAGCCCGCAAATCAGACCGCCACGCCACCAGCGACTGGATGAAGATCGAACAGGAGCGCGGCATCTCGGTTACCACCTCGGTAATGAAGTTCGATTACCGCGATTTCGAAATCAACCTTCTCGACACACCAGGCCACCAGGACTTTTCAGAAGATACCTACCGGGTTTTAACTGCGGTCGACAGCGCCCTCATGGTTATCGACAGCGTCAAGGGCGTCGAAACCCAGACCGAAAAACTGATGTCGATCTGCCGCATGCGCAATACCCCGATCATCACCCTGATCAACAAGCTCGACCGCGAAGGCCGCATGCCCCTCGACCTGATGCAGGAAATCGAAGACAAGCTGCAGATTGAATGTGCGCCGCTTTCATGGCCGATCGGCATGGGCAAAACCTTCAGAGGTGTCTACAACATCTACCGCAAGGAAATCGTTCTTTTCAGACCAGGTGAAGCACGACGTCCGCAGGACACGATCACCATCAACGATCTTTCTGACCCGAAGCTTGACGAAATCCTTGGCTTCCAGGCCCAGGAACTGCGCGACGATCTCGAACTGCTTGCCGGCGCCGCCTCGCCTTTCGACCATGAGCATTACCTCAAGGGCAACCAGACGCCGGTTTTCTTTGGCAGCGCCCTGAACAACTTCGGAATCCAGGAACTGCTCGACGCCTTTGTCGAACTGTCACCGCCGCCGACCCCCAGACCGACCGAAACCCGTCTGGTATCGCCATACGAACCCGACTTCACGGGTTTTGCCTTCAAAATTCAGGCCAACATGGACCCGGCACACCGCGACCGCATTGCCTTTGTGCGCATCTGCTCGGGCAAGTTCAACCGCGGCATGAAAGTCATGCATCACCGCCTCGGCAAAGAAATCACCCTGGCGAACGCCACGATTTTCATGGCCCAGGACCGCCAGAACGTCGAAGAAGCCTACCCTGGCGACATCATCGGCATTCACAATCGCGGAACGATCAAAATCGGCGATACCTTTTCAATCAAAGAGCCCCTCAAATTCACCGGCATTCCGAACTTCGCCCCCGAAATCTTCAAACGGGTCATATTGAAGAACCCGTTGAAAACCAAACAACTGCAGAAAGGCCTGCTGCAGCTTTCTGAAGAGGGTGCGGTGCAGGTTTTCCGGCCACTGTTCGGTAACGACTACATTCTTGGCGCCGTCGGCGTTCTGCAGTTCGACGTCACCATGTCACGCCTGAAAGAAGAATACGGTGTCGACGCGATCTACGAACACGTCGAATTTTCGGTAGCGCGCTGGATAACCAGTGACAACGAAGGCAAACTCGAAGAATTCAAAAAGCGCTATAAAACCAGCCTGTCATACGACGCGGCCGAGGCTCTGACGTTCATGGCTCCTGATAAATGGCGCCTCAACTACGTCATAAAAGAATGGCCCGAAATCAAATTCTTCGAAACCCGCGAACACGAATAATTTCTGAATTCAACGTCCGAAACCTCTCAAACCCGGCAGCAAAAAAGCAGCTGCCGGGTTTGTCTGTTTTTGTACTTTCCGGCTCGGACAATTATGTCGATATATATTTTAGAATCTATTTTGAGGAGGCCAGAATGAAACAAGAAAAAAGTTCCAGACCCGCCCTTCAGCCAGAATGCAAGAACTGCAGCAGATTCGCCATACTTAAAGCACCATGCAGTCCGTCGTCATGTATCTTCAGAGAAAAACCGAGCCGACCTGACTGGTTCATTCTCTGACGGGATTGTTTACGGTTCTATTTACCTGCAGCCGCAGATGCAAGCGGATAAACACAGACAGACAAACAAAAAAACAAACACCCGTCTGGTCTGTAAAATCCGCTTTGTTTTGCAGTTACTGAAGGCAAATCAAATATCATCGCTTCTCTGCCAACCATTGCCGACACACTTTTCTCAACAGGCAAACATCTTCGAAGCCCTCAATCACCGCCATTCCTGTTTGTGCTTTTTTTCACATTGGCGGATTTTCTGGACGAAAAAAACTGAGATTTTTATCCCAGTGATTTAACCTCAACCAGTCATCTGACTGTACAGCTCTTTTTTTCATTTTCAGCGGCCCCTCACTTTGTCCCGGCCTCAGAAAATCGAGTATGAGGTACAAAGTTCGGCGTCTCTCTAACTTCAGTATAACAAAAAAATCTTTAGACAACCATAAACTACAAAAAATTATCAAAACTTACATTTAAGTTTTGTATTCATAGCGAGCCCATTAAACTGACGAATTCCTTTTCTAATCCGGCATTGCCTTTTCATTCGCCTCTATCAACGAAAAAGAAAAGCGGAAGTCCCGGCACAGGCTCAGGACGAAGCCATTTTTATGAGCTTATTTCCCGGTGATACATCCGGTTGTTGCTTCTTAGTTTGTCGACTATCGACAAACGCTTCATTTTTGCCGCTCTTCTGAGACATATTCAATACTGTAGCTATGGTGATTTCTCTGTGATAATATTACAGAAAAATCCTGAGGTTAAATATGACGGCACTTGAACAGACGACGGCCATTGAAATAAAAGAGACACGTATCTCTTTCTCTGAAACCGGCAAGGGTGAAGCAGTTCTTTTTCTGCACGGCAACCCGGGCAGCCGCAAAGACTTCGCTGGCATTCAGGCCCACGCCGACAGCCTTGCCTGTCGCCTGATCATGCCCGACCGACCAGGGCATAACGGCAGCGAAGAACTGATCAATGAAACCAACGATGTCTGGCTCGACATCGATGTTTATGCCGAACTGATCGACCGCCGCTGCAACGGCAGCGCCTGGCTGTTCGGTTACTCGATGGGCTGCCATATCGCCGCCCGCATCGCCATACGCTACCCAGGCAAGGTAAAGGGCATCATCATGGCTGCCCCGTATCTCACCCCTGACAATCCCTCAGAACGGCCGACTTCCATACCTGACCTGGCAAAAGGCGCGGTTCTTGGCACCGCTCTCGGCCTGGTTCTGCCACTGGTTTCGCAGGCCAAAATGCAGCAGCACCTCGAAAAAGTTTTTATGCCGGCCGCTCTCGCCGACGATTTCCGTGAAACCTGGCTGCCGCGCTATACCCGTTTCGAATCTCTGATGGCGATGATGGTCGACAAAAATAACATGCTCAAAACCCTCAACGAAGTGAAAGAAGGCATGAAAGGCCTGAAGTGCCCGGTCTACGTTATTTTCGGCGAAAAAGACGCCGTCTGCTCAGTCGAAAATCAGAAACAGGTCATCGCCGAATGCATCCCCACGGCAAAACAGCAGTCAATCCCCGAAGGCGGCCACGCTCTGCCGCTCTCACATACCGAAGACTGCATCAGAACAATAAAAGAAGCCCTGCAGCTTCAATAATTCAACCATCAGAGGAACCATGCCTACATTTCTCAAACAGTACGTTCAGTATCAGAAACCCCAGGTGAACATGCTGATCGCGCTTTGTCTGCCGCTCCTCGGTGCGGTTTACAACTTTGGCTGGCGCGCCGCTTTGTTCGTCTTCTTCTCGATGTTCTGCTGCTGGCTGGCAGAATATCTCTTCACACGCCGCGAAGGGAAACCTGCCTCAGCGGCCGCCCTGGTCACCGGTGCTCTGCTGGGCCTGATCTGCCCGCCCAACGTGCCATTCTGGCAGATCGCGGTCGGCGCTTTCTTCTGCATTATATTCGCCAAAATGGCTTTTGGCGGCTTCGGTAAAAACATCTTCAACCCGGCGATGGTCGCCAGATGCTTTCTTTACATCAGTTTCCCGGCTGCCCTCGCCGCTACCTGGTATGTGCCTTTTCAGGGCGGTGCCGCCGGGTTTGCCTCTTACACAGCCACAACAAAAACCGCGGCAGTCGACGCCAGCATGTTCAATGTCGACAGCGTTACCAGTGCTACAACCCTCACCGCAATAAAAAAACTCAACATTTACCGGCGCGAAGCTATCGCAGCCCAGAAGAACGACGAAGCCGAAAAAGCTCTCAAAGCTTTCGAAGGGATTTCCCTCAGCCGCCTGATTGTCGGCAACATCAATGGCTCGATGGGTGAAACCAGCTCGATTCTGATTCTGCTCAGCATGGCCTGGCTGCTGTATCAGAAAATCCTCTTCATTCCTCTGTTGATCGGGCCCTTCATCGGCATTCTGCTCGCCAAACTGATGCTGCATTCTGCCGGCCTCGAAACTCTGCCGCTGATGCAGGGCTATCTGGTTAACGTCTTCGCCGGCGGCACTCTGTTTGCCGCAGTGTTTATGGTAACCGAACCGATTTCGGCACCGATGAACAACAAAGCCCGCTGGATATACGCAATACTGATCGGGTTTCTGGCAGCAGTTATCCGCAGTCTGTCGGCATTCAACGCCGGCTTCATGTTCGCCATTCTTCTCGGCAACACTTTCGGCCCGCTGATCGAAATCGGCTGTGTCGAATTCGAGAAAATGCAGAAGGAAAAAGCAGCATGAACGAAAAGATCAGAACCGTAATCTTCACAGTTATCGTGACCGCTGTTTTCGTCTTCATGGTAAGTGGCGTGAACGCTTTGCTCAACGATAAAATAATCGCCAACCGCACCATCGCCCGTCAAAAGGTCATTCTAAGACTTTTCGGCTTCTATCAGCCAGGCAATAACCTGCCTGATCAGGTAATCCCGCAGCTTTTCGCCTCGGCAACCGCCAAAGTCTCTTTTCCTGAAAAGCCGGCACTCGAATGCTACCGCCCCAGCCAGGGAGCCAGCCGGTTTTTTGTCGTGGCCTTTTCCGGGCAGGGTTTCTGGGATAACATATCCGGCTTCATCGCTCTTGACCTCGATCAGGGCAAAATCGGCGGACTCGAATTTACACAGCACGGCGAAACTCCCGGTCTGGGCGGCCGTATCAGCGAGCCCGAATTCAAGGCCCGCTTCAAAGACAAGCCGATCAACAGTGTCAGAAGTGATGGGCTGCGCCTGAAGCTTGTAGCAGAAGGTTCTGCCACGAAACCAGACGAAGTCGATGGCATCACCGGTGCCACCGGCACCTCGAATGCGGTAGAAAAGATCATCAACAATACCATCACCAGCTTTATCAGTCTTAACGAAGGAGGCAAGCAGTAATGAGCGCCGGTCCAGTAAAAGGTGTTGCCGCCTTAAAACGCATGCTCTGGGAAGAAAACCCGGTAATCGGGCAGATTCTCGGTATCTGTTCGGCTCTGGCTGTTACCAACCTCGTCAAAAACACACTGGTAATGTGCCTCGGCCTGATCTTCACCCTGATGATGTCATGTTTCACAGTTTCACTGCTGCGCAATGTCATTCCGCGGCAGGTGCGCATGATCATTCAGGTGCTTGTAATCGCCGCTTACGTCATTGTCATCAAGATCATCCTCGACGCTTACCTTCCTGAAATCAGCAATGAACTCGGGCCATATGTCGGGCTGATCATCACCAACTGCATCGTTATGGGTCGCACCGAAGGCTACGCAATGAACAACAAGCCGGTCGATGCAATTCTCGACGGCATCGGCGCCGGAATCGGCTATTCGCTAGTGCTGCTGCCGATCGCAATGATTCGTGAGCCGCTCGGTCTTGGCACCTTCTTCGGCATGCAGCTTCTTCCCACCGACTGGACAAGATGGAACATGATGGTAATCGCTCCAAGCGGTTTTTTCGCTCTGGCAACCTATATCTGGCTCGTCAGGGCTTTCAAAGCTGGCGAAGGTAAGAGGTAAACCATGGATATTCAAAGCATTCACCCACTGGTAATCTTCTTTGCTGCCATCACCACCAACAACATTCTGCTGACCAACTTTCTCGGAATGTGCTCATTTCTGGCCGTTTCCAAAGACCTGAAAAGTTCGCTCGGTCTCGGGGTCGCGGTAATATTCGTCTCGACCTTCACTGCGCCTTTGAACTGGCTGGTTTATCACAAACTGCTGGTTCCTTATGGGCTTGAGTATCTGCAGTATATTGCCTTCATCATCGTTATCGCCGCGTTTGTGCAGATTATCGAAATGATCATCGAACGGGTCAGCACCCTGCTCTATCTGACACTCGGCATCTTTCTGCCACTGATCACGGTTAACTGTGCCATTTTCGGCTGTGTACTGTTTCTGGTTATCCGCCAATACACATTCATGCAGTCGATCGCCTACGGTCTCGGAGCCGGCACCGGCTGGGCCCTCGCAATTGCCGCTCTCGCCGGTATCAGAACCCGCATGGAAAAGAAGTCAAAAGTAATTGCCGAACTCGAAGGCCCGGGCATTGCCCTCATCATTACCGGCATCATGGCCATGGCTTTCATCGGCTTTTCCGGTATTGTAAAAATCAACTGACAGGATAAGCACCATGTCACCGATAATAACCGCAATTGTAGTTATCAGCGCCCTTACCGGCGGCCTGACGATTCTGCTGCTCATCGCCGAATTTTTCTTTGCCAACTATGGTGAAGTGACTGTCGACGTAAACGCCGGCGAAAAGACGCTTAAAGTCAAAGGCGGCGCCAACCTGCTCTCCACCCTGGCCAGTCAGAAGCTTTTTCTGCCATCAGGCTGCGGCGGGCGCGGCAGCTGCGGCACCTGTAAATGCCGGGTTGTCGACGGCGGCGGCCCGTTACTGCCAACCGAAACGCCCTATCTGAATGACGAAGAGCGCAAAACCAGCGTGCGCCTCGCCTGTCAGGTAAAAGTCAAAAATGACATCAAAATTCAGGTTCCTGAAGAACTGCTCAGTATCAAGGAATTTGAAACCGTGATCGAAAAAATCACCGATTTCACCCATGATATCAAGGGCATCCGCTTCAAACTGCCCGAAGGTGAAACGATCAAATTCAAGGCCGGCCAGTTTGCCAATCTATTCAGCAAGCCCTACGACGAAGTGCGAGAAGAAACCTCACGCGCCTATTCGATCAGCTCAGCTCCAAAAGACAATAAAGCCATCGAGTTGATCATCAGGTATGTGCCGAACGGCATGGTCACCACTTATGTGTTCAAACACCTAAGAGAAGGCGATAAGGTCAAGCTGATCGGGCCATTCGGCGAGTTCTTTCTGCGCGATACCGACCGCGAGATCGTCTGTATTGCCGGTGGTTCAGGGCTTGCTCCGATTCGCAGCATAATTCTCGATATGATCGACCGCGGCATAAGTAATCGTAAAGCGACGTTCTTCTTCGGCGCCGTGACCAAAAAAGACCTCTATTACGTCGAAGAATTCAAGGAGATCGAAAAAAACCACCCATGGTTCAAATTCGTACCGGCGCTCTCACGTGATGACAGCGATCATCCTTATGCAAAAGGTCTTATTACTGACGTCGTCTCCAGCAATTACAGCGATCTGAAAAACATGGAAGCATATCTCTGCGGCAGTCCCGGCATGATCGATGCGTGCGAAAAGGTTCTCACCTCGAAGGGCATGCCCAAAACCCAGATCTTCTACGATAAGTTCTCTTGAGAAAGGAAAAGCAAAGTGAAACAGACTCCAGAACTAGACCAGGTTCAGGGCAAAATGCAGGCCGGCGTGCTTACACTAAAAGGTTTTCTCGGCTCAGATGACCGCAAGCTCGCCGACATTCTCGTAGCAGATCAGCAGAGCTTTTCCCGACTCGGAATCACACCACTCCAGGCGGCTGAAAGACTGCAGCAGCTTGCAGACCGCGGCACTGACCTCATGGAAGAAGAAATCCTGGTTGAAAACCGCTATCGCATCAAAGTCAGAGATGATCGCGGTAAAATTCCGAGCCCCTGGGGCGACGGTCTTTTCGAAAAAGGCGATGTTGAGCTGGTTGACAATAACACCGGTGAAACCCTTAAATGGAACAAGCTCACCCTGCGCCTGATGAGTGCCCACGGCTTTTGCGGCGGTGTCGACAGCGAATACCGTCTCGACCCGGAAAAGCTGGTAAGGATTCTCGACCTGAAACCAGAGCCCCAAAGCTGAGCCAGAAAAAAGCATAGATTCAGCCCATTTGAAAACCCGGCAGCAACCACCGCCGGGTTTTTCTTATTCCAGAAAATTACTGATTTAAAATGTAACAGAAATAAAAAAGCCTGCAGTCTGTGCTGCAGGCTTTTTCTCTACTGTTTAATCAGAAATCAGCGATCTGATCTACAAGTTCTGGTTTGTCAACGAATGGGTTGCGGTTGTTCTGAAAGTTCTGAATGCGGTCGTTGCGCTTCTTTTCGAGTTCATCGACCGGATCTTCTTTGTTCCAGCGGCGCAGAGTCGCTTCTTCGGCATCAGAAATATTGATCTTGTAGCGGATTGAGAAATAGAACATGCCACGGGCGGTATTGCCACGCTGTTCTTTGCGCACTTCAAACACGTCGCCGTCAGTCTTGCTGCCGCCCTGTTCCCAGCTGACGCTATTCACTACACCAAATGGATTGTTGCCTCTGATGCCGTTGGCTTTTGAGTCAGCGGGGAAGAGATGATGAAGATCACATTTGGCGATACCCACGGCACCCTTTGACTGAGGCCATGAATGTTCGACATTCATGTTGGTCGCATCGGGTTCACCGCTGGTTTTGAGTTTACGACCAGTATAAACACATTCAACGTAACCGTCGCGATTGTCGATATCACTGAAAATGAGATCCTGGGCTCTCTGATAACCAACTGAAACATGGTTGTTGACCAGGTTGAACAGTTCTTTTTTCAGTGCTTCATCACGCAAACCAGTCGCACGACCATACATGTCGGCGCCTTTTTCCATGTCGGGAACGGCAAGATTGCCATTGGCGTGGAATGGGTCGGTAAGATCGCCGGAAATATGCGAATAAAGTTTGTTCAGAGCGTCTCTGGTCTTGTAAATGCTGACCTGAGCCTTCGGGTTGTGCTGCTCGATCTCATCGAGATGCAGCATGATTTCTTTATAGAGTTCCTGGGGTGATTTGGCCGGGCGCTGCTTTGAGCCGGCATCGACACAGGTAGAGAAAGCGAAGAAGAAAAGAACGGTTATTACGATACTTAATACGTTGTGGCGCCTCATGGCAACCCCCTTTTGAATACTCACATACTTATCAGGGCTACTCGATTACAACATCAATAAATACTCAAACCGAAGTTTGTACATAGAATTATGACAGCTTTTTTTATGTTCCGCAACCCCCAGTTTTTTTAAAAAAGAGTCTATTTCACAACAACCTGTTTTGTAACCTGCATACACAGCTGGATTTTTTTCAGCTTCAGATATATTTTGTTTCTTTAAAGCGTTGCAAGATTCGTTTCTCTCAGGCAGAATGTATTGCTGGAAAGATTTTTCTAACAGGAAATAATACTTGGAAGACGTCAACAGTCTTATCAGCGAACTTGCGGCACCGGTAAAAGCCTTCAGGGTATTTGCCCTGGAAAAGGCTATCCGTTCTGGCGAATCAGAGGAACTTCTCAAAGCTCTGAGCGCACGCTTGCAGTTCGAAGATGACGATGAATGCCTGATGCTGTTGCGTCACGCCATTTCTTCCGTGGAAGAACGCCTGAGCCGCAAAAAAACTCCGGCAAAACCTGCCCCCGAAAAAATCAGTCCGGCGGCGTTCGCAAAAATGCCCCCCGAACAGCAGCTCGACGCGCTGCGAAAAACGCCGACCGCAGTTCTGAAAAAAGATGGGGGCGTGGCAACCATAAAATTTCTCTGGCAGGCCGCCTGCAAGCCGGTAGTAAAGGCTGAAATAACCCGCCGGTGTTCTTCTTTCTGGCCGTCAGAACTGGTTGATCTTCTTGAAGCCGGGCTGAATGTTAATTCTTCGGTATTGCAGATCGCCTGTCTCGAAGCAATCATCGCCCGCTTCCCTGACCGACTGCAAAAAAACTTCGACCGCCTGGTAATGTCTGCTGATCCGATCATTCGAGCAACCGCCATTCGCGGGCTGGCCAGAAAACACCCGGCCAGTGCGGCCACCTTTCTTTCTGAATCTCTGAGAAAAGGTGACTACTATACCCGGCTTGCGGCTCTCAGAGCCATGTCGATCATGCCGTTCAATCTCAACAAATCGAGCATCATCGAGCTGCTCGGGCGTGAAAAAGACGAAAGACTGCAGAAAATCGTGGCAGCCATTATTTTATCGAATCCAGACCGCGAGATTCCGTTTCGTATCTGCGACATCATCGAAAAAACACCCCAGTCGCGTCACGAATTTCTTCTCGAGCTGCAGAAAAACTGCTGCGCCATGATCCGCATGGCCGAGATCTGCCCGGATTTCAATCAATTCCTCGCCACTCTGAAAAAATATCCGAAGCGCATTAAAGCCCGTCATTTCGTGCAAAGCTGCATCAACGCCTACGACGGTGCCGACCCCGACACCCGCCGGGAGCTGATTTTGCTGCTCCAGGAAAAACGCCAGCTCAAAGAAGTTGCAGAAGCAATCGACAGTATGAAGGTTTCTGACAGTCACGAGCTGCTGAAGCTGGTATTTGAAACCAGGCCGGTTAAAACTGCTGAGGCAGAAGTCAGGACCACCACCGCACCAGTTATTACCAGTCAGCCAGCAACCGTCGAAGATTCACCCGACCTTCTGAAGCGCCTTCTCAGAATCAGGGCGGTGGGTGACAAGGGCGCCAGAGAAACAATATCTGAAGCCTTTGCCGCCGGGCGATCCGGAACCAATCTTATGCCTTCAGCTTTTCGCGCCGCAGTTGCCTGCGAAGACAACCGCTGGTGTGACCGCGCCAGACAGGTTCTCCGCAGCGACAGCGAAGATCTGATCGCTGCCGCCCTTGAATATCTTGCTGCCTTCGACAGCGACAGTTTCATGCTGCAGATAAGAGTATTCATAAATTCGCCGTCTCTGATCGTCAGAACCGCCCTGTTACGGAGTTTGTGCCGCCAGAGCCCGGAAAATGCCAGAGAATTGCTCGCCTCGATGCTCGGCGACAAAGACGCCCGCGTCAGGGAAAAAGCGATCAGTTCACTGATTCATTTCGAGTTTGCGAGTATCCGTGACCTGCTGCCGGCATTTCTCGAACGCGAAAGCAACCCCGAAATGCTCAACGCCTGCCTGTCTTTTTACCTGACGAACCCGGTCATGGAAAGCACCTTCGACCTGACACGGCTGGCATCTCTCAAACCCGAAATGCAGGGTCTTTTCAGCAATACCTGCAATATGCTCAAAGAAACCCTGATCGAATTCAATATAGCCTCAGAAGAAGAGATTTCCGCATATATTGAGCGTCAGACTGCCGTCCATACCGAAAGCGAAAAGAACCGCGAAGAAAAGCTCGAAAAAGAAAGGCTTGAAAAGCTTGCAGCAAAAGTAAAATGGAACCTTGCCGATTCCTTCAGCGAGCTTTCAGAATATTACCCGCTGCTGAAGAAAGTTTTTCTCGGCGGCATGCTGCTGCTGGCTCTGTTTTTCTACCTCTCCGGCTCAGAAGAAGACACTGTCCCTGAAGCAGTGCCGGGCTATACCGCTGTAGCGTCACAGGTTTCCGAGTTCAAACTCAGTGTCAGACAGTTCAACAGCAGTGATGGCTCGATTTCAGCCATTACTCAGGACAACCAGAAAATTCTCGCCCTGCCAAGATCGGGCAAGGCTTTTGTCGCCAACCCCGGCGACAGCATCATCATCAGGGCGATGCCGTTCAGAACCCTGCCTGATCAGACTCTGGTGGTAAAAACCATTGAAGTGATCAATTCGCGATAATTATGTTATCTTTTGTCGAGATGAGGCGTAGTAGTAAACAGAAGGAACTGATGTGTGAACAATGACAAAGAATTTTCGCGGTTGATCGAAGAAACATGGCGGTCGCTCGGTTTCTTTCTGAGATATCTTGGTCTGCCGGAGTCAGAAGTGGATGACATAGCTCAGGAAGCTTATCTGAAAGCCTTCAAGGCCTTCGACAGATATGAATCGGGCCGATCGTTCAAGTCATGGCTGTTTTCGATCGCGAAGAATACCTTCATCGACTGGACCCGCCGCCAGAAATGTCAGCGCCAGTATATGGAGGCCAGCTTCAGCAAAGACTACTGTGAAACATTCGAGGAAGATGCCAACAATCGCACTCAGGTCAGAGAAATGCTCTCCCGACTGACCCCGGAAGAACAGGTCCTGGTGGAACTGCGCTTTTTTCAGGATCTGCCCTTCGCCGAGATCGCAGAGCTGACCAGCCTCAGCGTTGGTGCGGTCAAAATGCGGATGATGCGCACGATTGAAAAACTGAAGACAGGCTGGAAGAAGGAAACTTATGACCAGAATCTGTGAAAAGTTTATTGAAGAACTGACTTCTGGTAACCGCCAGTTCTCAGCAGAGCTGCGCGAGCATCTGGCTTCCTGCCCTGACTGCCTGCAGGCAGCCGAAAATCTCAGCCTCCTCAAAACTCATCGCAAACCCATTACCGGCAAAGAAGCCGCCTCGATAGCTGCCGTATTGAAAGCGGTTCAGACTGCAGAAGCCGCCGCAACAACTGGCACCACCGGTTCTTCGGCCACTGCGGCCGGGCCGGCAGTCATAGCCATACCATTCAAATTTGTGCTGCTGACGCTTCTCGCCGCTGCGGCCGCCATATCGATATTTATTAATGCCGAACTGAAAAAAGATCTCGAAACCATGCCACCAGGTCAGACCGAACAAAAACCGACTGTCAGCGCCAGCCAGGGCGCCGGGCCGTCAGAACTGGCTGTTTCTGCCACCGGCAGCGAGATAATCGCAACCGAAACAGTTTCAGGTTATAATGGTTCAGCCACAATGAATATTGCGAGCCCGGGGCATCAGGTTGAAGAGACCGCTGCCAGCACCGGCACTGAAATAAAAATGTTCTCACCCGACGAGGAAGAAATCAGCCCTTGACTGTCTTCGCCAGAAAATCTGCGACCATTGCCCCGACCCCGCGCTCATTTCAAAAAAGGCGCGGCATGGTCTTCTGGGTAGTAATGTCGGTCGTCACGATCATGGCGATTTTTATTCTTTTCTACCACAATTTTTCGAAGCAGCTGGCTTTCTCGTCGTTTTATCACGTTAACCGCGAAAAGCTGCGCAATCTGACCGAAATCATGCTCGATTCTGCATTCAGCAACCTGCAGAATGTTACCCGTGACCCGGGCCATGAGCTGACCAAAAAAATCATCGAGCAGATGCGCACAGCCGCAATCAGCAACACCGCATTCGCACTGCCGGCACCGTTGTTTGACGCCAACAAAGAATCTCTTCTCAATGGCGCCGCGCTCAAATACACGCTGACTGGCAGGGTCTTCGACAAGCGCATTCAGACCCCGCAGAACCAGAAATATCACGACGGCGAGGGTCTTGGCACTCTCGAAATCTTCGTCGACGCCACCCTCGAAACCCCCTCAGGGAAGCTGCTGGCCCGCTGTCAGCGCCGCCGCCACTTTGATTTCAAATCGGCATGCCTCGTATCAAATTACAACAAACGCGCCAACTATTATGCCATGACCTTTCCACTTGATTTCGCTCTGCTGGTGCGTAACGGCCTGAGAGAATTCAATGAAGGCTACCGGGGCTTGAATATCAACGCCGGGCAGAAGCTGGTAATACAGGATCAAAGTTCGATTCCGGTCGACCGCCGCGGCTTTGTCTACTTTGGGCAGGCCGATCAGAACGAAGAAAGCAAACGTGTCTTTCTGAACACCTCCGATGCGGACAACGCCGATGCTTTGATGCCGCAGATTCCTGTAGAAACCTTCAATATCAACCAGGAAGAATGTTTCAAGCTTCTACCAGAACTTAAACAGAATCTCGAAGCCAATGAGGTTAAAATCTCGAAACTCAAAAACCTCAACGGCGTCTTCTCGATGCGCCGCTTCCCGGCGGCACGCACCGGCACCCCTGACAACCGCGAAAAAGAAGCGCGCAACGTATTGTCTGCCGCACCCGGCAGCCCAGACAAAGTAATTCCGCAGAACCCTTCCGGCATCAGCTTCGCCGGGCCAGTCGACAAATCATATCTCGACACCATTCTGCGCGGTGCCATCACCCAGCGCTGGCTGTATGTAGTTCATTTTGCTCTCGATGCCTCGAGCACCACCTACGATGGCTCACCACTTCCCCCCGAAGGCAAAGAAAAGTTTGAATCGCTGCAGTTCGTCTGCTATTCGCCCGAAACACCACGCCTGAAAGACGGCAGCAACCCGCAGCATCTCGATTTCTGCAAGCGCCTCGAAACGACGATCAACAATACCAACCCGCCTCTGCCGCTCTATTCGAACCTTGTCGAAGACTACCTGATGTACCAGGGGCAACAATATTCGAAAAATCCGGTCACTGAAACCTTCAAAGCACCACCCAAATTTTTTGGCCGCAATTCATCACCACTCAGCGACCTGACCATGACCGGCGGCGAGGGTTTCAGGCCATTCAGACATTACACACTCTGCGCCGCCCGCTATCTGCACGCTTCAGAACTTGAAAAGAACGGCGTCTACGATCGCAAAAACGGTGTTCTCAACCTGCGCGGCGTCGTCAGCGTCGAACTCGACCACGTCAGCCTCACCCCCCCAGCCGGGTCTGACCACTTAAAAATCAAGGGCGCCGGCGCCATTATCGCCCCGAATGGCTTCACCATCAACTGCGGCCTCAAGCGTGAAGACCCGGCCAAAGACCTTCTCATTCTGTTCACCCGCAAAGGCAACATCAGAGTCGAAACCGATGCTCAGATCGAAGCCAGTCTGCTGGCCTTCAACGATTCGAATACCGGCGCGATCGTTCCGTCAAAGCCACTGAATGTTCTTGGTTCTGTTGGCGTCGACCAGCTGTTTCTCAGCCGCTTCCCGTCCTCGCCAGGCCGCATTCAGTATGACCAGCGCCTGAAGGCCGCGACTGACAATGATGAGATTTTTGCACTGACCGTTTCACCATGGGTAAGATATGAAGACATCAGTTTCGCCAAGGAATAAGCGTCGCAGCACCGGCGCCTTCTCGTTTGTAGAAGTGCTGATCGGCATGGTAATCCTGCAGATTGCCCTGCTGTCGTTTTTTCTCATCAATCAATCGTCAAGCTCGCAAAGTATGGATGCCTATTATGAATTTCTCGCCGCCTCACTCGGCAGCGAAGTGATCGAGTTCACTCAGGGCATGGGCTATGAATGGGCTGACAAGTTCATCACCAAACCCGATATTTTTCCGCTCGACACCTGGCATGGGGTGCTTGAAAAACCAATTTTTGCCGCCACTTCATATTTTCGCGAATGTGATTCATTCGAGCGCATGATCAGCATGAAAAAGATCAGCACTGGCGGCAGCGGCATTCTTGTTACAGTTCAGGTCCGAGTCAAAAGCAACAACAAGGTCAAGTCCTGGCTCAGCCGAGGCCATCTGGCATTTTCGACCATCGTCATGGAGAAACCTGCCAGATGAGAAAACAACACCACGCCTTTACCCTCGTCGAAGTCATGATTGTCTGTGCTATCATGATGCTGATTCTCATACCCACCTATCGCATTCTCTCACACGGCAGTCGCTCGGCCCTCAAGGGCGTTCAGCGCAACAACGTCGTCATGTCCGGGCAGCAGATACTCAGCCAGCTCAAACTCGACCTGACCCTTTCCTGCTTCATTTTCGTCAACGACAAGAGTCACAGCATCAGCGACATCTTCACCGAAACGACTACCGGCAGCGACGTGACGATCAGTTTTTACACCTTCAACGGCGACGAATACGAGAAAAAGGTTATTCCGACCAACAGCGGACCCGAAAGCTATCGCCGCATGAACCGGGTTGAATACATTCTCAAAAGCCGCTCCGGTTCGGTTTTTAAAACCCTCGAAAGGGTTCTGCACCTGCACCCGAAAATCGGCGGCGGCCAGAACCGCAAGGTTCTCAGCGACAAGGTCAATTTCTTTGAAATCAGACCAGAAACCATCACTTCAGCCGGTTATTCGCGCAGTTTTTTCCGTATTTCGCTGCAGCTCTTCGACCAGGACGACAATGTCTCGGGCAACGTCGGGCAGCTGTTCATCGCCGATTTCATGGAAACCGCCAACCCGACGATTCTCAACTCGATCATCAATAACCCCGGTCTGAACCGCAACTGGTATACCGACCCCCACAACACCGACTGATCGACTTTACCCCCCCCCACTTTTTTAAAATAAAACAGCATAATAAAAACTCCCCATGCCTGGCATTTTATTAATGCCTGCATGGGGAAGTTTATAAAGCCTTATGGGGAAACTTACTCAGGTCAGTTCCGCACCATCTCTGGAAAGATCAATCAGCAAACTGGACGAGAGATTCCTGGAAGCGTTTATATTGTTCCTTATACTGGTCAAGGGTTTTCTGATCCTTATACCTGATTCCAAAAACACGGCGAGTGTTGGTTTCGGGATCCTGCAGATCTTCATAGGTCCGGAAATATGAGCCATCCTGGCTCTCGATAGTGAACTGTTCGATTTTCTTTCCGTCTTTATCTGCTTTTTCACATGACAACTGCTTTTCAGTGTCCTGTTTCAGGAAAATATCAGAAGGTTCTCCATTCCATTGTGGCGAGAAAACATAGAATGCTACATCATTCGAGGGAGAAACGAAGAACGCGCTGTCATGCCCTTCTGTGCTGGTCGTCCCTTTCAGAGAAGGCTCAACCCGGAAGTCTGCGGGATACTGGATTTCGAACCAGGCTCCGTCGAATTTCTTCCATTCTTTTTCTGAAAGTTTATCAGCGCCATAAGTGAATTGAATTCCAGCGGCAAGAGCAAAAACTGCCACCAGTATGAAAAGAGATACTTTTAATTTCATTTTCGTGTCCTCCGGCTAACTTATCTTACGTGTAATTAAAACAACCTGATAAAACCGCTTCATTTCTATCACAATGCGGGTTGATTCTTAACCCTGCATTTGCAGGCGACGAAAAAAGGATCAGTATCCTGTGCAATATTGAAAGTGCATGGGATCATTGGGAAGCTGATAGAAACCGTATTTTTTGAAGACTTCTGCCAGTCGTCGCTGCCCGGCTGTCATGCTGCTGCTGCCCATGGGATTTGCCGAAGCATTGAGATCGACTGCGATTCCCCATGAATGTACACTCGGAGTCGAGCCGCCTCTTTTGTTTCGGTTATTGAAGCAACCATCGAAGGTATCGATAAGGTTCGACAGTCCCAAAGATTTGATTTCGTCGAATACAGCCTTCAAACGATCTGCAATCAAACGATGACAGGTAACAGATCTTGACGATCCGTTCGGGCCGGCGGCCATATTAACTGTAACCTGGTTTGTGCCACGAGCCCCGAATACTCTTTCGATTTCGGCGCGGCCATTTGGACGAGTCAGGGATGGAATCGAACCTGTTCCGGTGGTAGTTGAGCCGCTGACATCTTCCTCATCGCCGGCACTGGTGATGGTTACATTGGCATTATTACCGGCAGCCTGCTCATTATTGGTGGTGGTGGTTGTGTTGTTGTTGGTAGCTGTATCGGTATTCTGCGGCAAAGCGTTACCGACGGTATTAACAACCTCTTTGATCGCCGGAATAGCTTTTTGGACACCTTCAGCAACTTTACTGATGACATCGAGGATCTTAGAGGCATCGCAACCGGTCATACTGACCGAAACGAGCCCCATAAGAACAATAAAGGTCAAGGCTTTGAAAAAACGCATAAAAACCTCCCTCGCAGACATGAAATTTACCTTCTATCAAGCATTACGCATGAAGTAAAAAGATGTAACAAAAAAAATCAGTCGTCGATATTTTCGATCAGTGCAAGGGCGGCGATAACATCTGGCGCGGGCTGCGCTATAGGTATGATGCCAGAAATTGAAAACAGCGTCTCTTTGAGAGAATCAAGCCCACAGACAACTACATGACCTTCAAAATCGCGATCGATCAGAAGAATTGCCTCGAGAATCTCACCCATGGCCGGGCTGTTGATAAGCTTGCAGGCCGAAAAATCGAACACGAATTTTTTATGTCCGGCAACGGCAAGTTCCTGCAAACGGGCACAGATGCCGTCGATGCCTTCAGCCTTGCAGTTACCGATAAAACTGACTACCGGAAAGTTTTTTTTGATAGAAATCTGTAACTGAGAATTATCCAAACTGTAGTACCCCCGGATCACTTTATTAATATTGGTTTAACATAAATTGACCGGTTTATGCCATAAAAAAGCACTGCCTTGCGGCAGTGCTTTCATTTAACAGTCAGTGCCTGTTAGGCACGTTGATCATTTTCAGAAAAGGCTGAGCTGATGCCTTTCCGGTAACAGACGATCGAGAATTTCACCCATCAGACGATTGCGGGCTTCGGTATCACCAACTGCCTCAAATCTGAAGCCAAGATACACGCCAGAATATGACTTATCATTCTTACCCTGGCCGGTAGCATAAATCGCGGCGCCTCGACCATCAGGCATGGTGACGAAAATTTTGCACGGTTCAGCAGTTTTCATGACAGTGATGTCAGAGGCGGTTCTAGCCGATTCATCGCCGTTAAGATGCATGGTGAATTCTTCTTTACCTTTGCAGATAAGTTCGTCAAAGTCTTTTTCTTCTTCAACAAAGGTAAACTTGAAGTAATCCTTCAGCAGATCGCGATGAATGTTCGACTTGCCAACCGACTGAGCAGCCATCATCAGGCTGCCGCCATTGGTAAGGTAATCATGCAGATCTTCTGAGCTTGGGGCCAGCTGGCCCATGCTGCTGGCACTGACGCTGTCGGTTATGACCAGGCCTTTGCCGGCGAACTGGCGCAGAATATCTTTAAATTTGAAGGCGAACACTGCCGGATCCCATAATACCTGGAATTCAACTTTGTTGGCTTTGAGAGCATGTGCCAGCAGCGGCAGAGTCATCGGGTCCTGGACCATCTGACCGCACAGCAGAACATCGGCTTTGCGCTTGAACACCGGAGTTTTTTCAAGGAATTCATCCCAGCTGGTGTCTTTGGCGAACTTCAGGGCCTTGTAATTGTTTACGAACGAGTAGGAAGGCGGGAAGTAAATAGACAGACCGTGGCTGTCGCCCATACCCTGAGTATGGCCTTCAATTACCATCGGTGAGGTTTCCGGGAACTTTGAAACGATCAGGTATTCTTTGCCCTGTTTGATGTTGCGTTTATCGAGTGCCTTGCCATCTTTGAGAACAACCTGATAATTGATTTCGTCTACGAAAACGATTTTTTCAAGAGCTTCATCCTGAACCGGCTCAAAAGGCCCGATCTGGCATGCATAGCCACCACCCTGCATTTCCTGCAAAGGAGTCAGAGCAAGTCTTGACTGAAACACTCTTGTGCCTGAAGGCCACAATGATTTCGGGGGCATGCGCCAACCGTTATAGCCCCAGACAACCACACCTGGCTTGTCGCTGGTAATCAAAACAGGTTTTGCCAGTTTATCGTTTTCGACCGGGTAGCCATAAGATTTGATGATATCGATACAGATTTCTCTGACTTCAGATGGCGCTTCTGGCATCTGAGCAAGTTTGTGAGCAAAGTCAATAAGGTCTACAAGAGTCGCGTCAGAATATTTCTTGATTGAAGCAAATCGGCCGCCCTCAGCGACCAGCAGGTCGGCATAAATTTCATGGTTATCCAGCAGAGCCTTGCCAAGTTTGTCAAACTTTTTAACCAGGCTGCCGATTTTGCCAAGATCAACAGTCGACTTGGTGACGGCTGAACCCTTAACAAAAGAGTTACCGGCAGAACCACCCTTGGCATAAGACTGAACATAAGTGCCCACCATGCGTTTAGTGAATTCAGACGGGGTTAGATCGGGGTTCTTGATGAGAGGAGCGAGATAATCGGTGTAGGGCATGCCGTTGCCCGGTTCGGTTTCTTCAGAAGCAGTAAGATACTGGGCCGTGTCAGAAATTTCATAAGCCACTTCGATGGTGCCCATCAGACAGGCATCGAAATCAACAATGGCAAACTTTGATTCTTTACCGTTAACCTTGCTGAGTTCCTTCTGCCCTTCACGCAGCGCCCATGATACATCGGTCATGCTGAGAAGAGAGTCGTCTTCCTGGTCCTGGGCAATGCCGACCCAGCCGGCGCCATGATTCCAGACGATTACCACAACATTGTCAGCCGGGTAAGTACTGACGCCCCATTTGAGAAAATCTGCAAGCGTTGTCTTGGTACCCATAGACTGTTCGCCAAGATTCATGACCATTTTGCTGGTAACTTTGCCTGGATCTGCGTCTTTGGAAACATAGTAGCGGCGGGTGCCGACCCAGTTACCATCAGTAATGGTATCGCCTTCGCCACCACGCATGCGGTCAATCTGGGCAACTATATTCACATTATCACTGCTGCCGACTTTTTCCATTTCGTTGATATCGATCAGACCAAAGCGTTCAAGATCGTTGTCGGCGCAGATATAGGCGAGGATTGTCCATTTCTTGCGGTCTTTTTTGTGCGGAGTGCCGGTTTTGCGGCCTTCGGTTTCGAAAGCGACCGCATGCTGGGCGTCGTCATACCAGTAAATCGGAAAATCTTTGGCGGAAGCGTCTTTGTAAAGGGCAGCGACTGCGTCGTAGCGGTCTTTATTGGCATTCTCGCGCATTTTGCCATAGACGGTCTGCCAGAAAGTATCGAGTTTCTTGATTTCAGGGCTGGGATCATTGGTTGCCTGAAACTTGCGGCGGGTGGTCACTTTTTTGACCAGGTCGAAATAAGCAAGTTCAAGCGGCGAAGCAGACTGTTTGATTACCGCGCCAAGAACCGGGTCGAGGCCTGGCTGATCTTTGAACATATCGTAGGCACGGCTGGTCTCTTCATCTGATTTGGCGGCATAGTTGGCCATGAATTCGGCCTGATAATCGCCACGGATATTGGAGACGAAATTGTTCTGCAGTTTTTTCGGAAAGTCTGCAAGAATTTCGGAAAGCAGCTTATCTGAGCGCTTGTCACCAAGAAATTCAAGGGTTATCTTGCGCTGCCAGACTTCCTGGAGCATCTGCAGATGTTCAAGAACCTGCTGCTGATCGGCAGTCAGGGCTTTCGAAGTCGTTTTGGCGGCGGCAGAAGTCTGCTTTGTGCCTGCCGGCTTTTTCGTTGTCGTGGCAGGTTTTTTAGCAGCGGAGGCTTCTTTTTTGTCTGCCGGTTTGGTTGCAGGTTTGGCTGTAGTTTTCTTTTTAGTGGCCGCAGTTGTGGTCGCCGGCTTCTTTTTCTGCTTTGTCGCAGTCGTCGTTGCAGCGGCACCCCAGCTTGGGCCAAGCGTCAAAAGGTGTATAACAACCAGTAACGCGGCCAGTATTCTCTTACTCATAATCAATTCTCCTTACTTGAGAGCTAAAGAGCGTACATTTTTGACCATTATACTGGATTTTTAAATAAACAGTAACTGCCTTTTTGTTTTTCTCTTCAAGACACTTCCTGATTATGGGTATTTTAGTGTATAAATGTCTGTAAAATCATTACCTGGAGAAAAACGATGAATCTCGTCTACATTTCGCCACATTACCCCGCACACTATTCTCAGTTTGTTGAATCTCTCGCCAGGTATGGTGTAAGAGTTTTCGGCATTTCAGATCTGCCTGACGAAGCTCTCGATCCGAGAGTCAGACAGTCCCTCAGCGGACACTACCGTGTCGAAAAGCTGGAAAATAACCAGCAGGTAGTCGACGCGGCCGGCTTTTTCAAAGAACACCTTGGTGAAATCGACCGGGTTGAATCACACCTCGAACCCTGGATAGAACTCGAAGCACTCGTGCGTGATGCCTACAACGTTACCGGCCCCAAATCAGACAATCTGCAGTTCATCAAACGCAAATCGATGATGAAAGACGTCTTCAAGCGTGCGCAGGTACCAGCTGCCAGAGGCATCGTCGTTAAAGACATCAAGCAGTGCAAGGAATTCATCAATGGGCACTACCCGGTTTTCATCAAGCCCGACATCGGGGTTGGCGCAGCCGACACTTACACCATCCGCAACGAAGAAGACCTCAAACACTTCTTCTCAATCAAGCAGACCTACGACTATTTCATGGAAGAATTCGTCGATGGGGACCTGCAGTCATTCGACGGCCTCACCGACAAAGACGGCAATATCGTTTTCTGTACATCACATTATTTCAGCAACGACATTCACAAGGTTGTAAAAAACAACGAAAACGTCTGGTATTACTCATTGATCGATATACCTGCCGAACTTGAAAAATATGGCAGAGCCATCGTCAAGGCTGCCAACGTTCGCGAAAAGTTTTTCCATATCGAATTCTTCAAGCTGAAAAATGGCAAATTCCAGGCCCTCGAAATCAATATGCGCCCCCCCGGAGGCCTGACCACCCACATGTTCAATTTTGCGTGCGACATCGACGTCTACGACTGGTGGGCATCGATCATGGCCGGGCACGAACCGAAGCGCCCGTTTACCCGCCGCTATCATTGCGCTTTTATCGGCCGCAAACACAATCGCCCCTATAAATATTCTCACGACCAGCTCTACGCCAAATGGGGCGACCGCATCGTTCACAGCCAGCCGATGAACCCGATCGAATACGATGTCATGGGTCACTGGGGTTATCTGGCCCGTTCGGCCAATCTGGACGAGCTCAAGAATGTCATTCGCGACATTACCTGGGAGGCCTGATGAACAGAGAATACCGCACCATTCACAGCAACGCCCTGGGCAGACAGATGGAAATGCTGGTTTACGGCACTTCCGGCAAGCCGATGGTGGTCTTTCCGTCACAGGAAGGCCGGTTCTTCGACTACGAGAACTTCGGCATGATCGATACCCTGGCACCATTCATTCAAAGCGGTAAAATCCATGTCTACTGTATCGACAGTATCGACCACGAAAGCTGGTTCGCCCGCACCAATCCGGTTGAGCGGGTCAAGCGCGCCAACGACTATGACCGGGCTGTAAAAGAAGATGTCATTCCGCATATCATGAACGACGGGCATGAAGGGGCCGGGGTAATTGCGCACGGCTGCAGCTTCGGCGCCTTTCATACCGCCAATTTCGCTCTGCGCCAGCCGGAAGCCTTCGATTCCGGAATAGCTCTCAGCGGCTGTTACAATATCGAATTTGCGATGCAGGGCTTTTACAGCAACGAAATGCATCTGCATAACCCGATGCGCTACAGTGCCGATCTCAAAGGTAAAGACATTGTCGAGAAGTTGAAAAACAATCTTCTGATCGTCTGCAGCGGCCAGGGTGCCTGGGAAGAATGGACCGGCGAAGCCATTCATATGTGCGACAACCTCAGTGCCGCCGGTGTTCCGGTATTACTCGATCTCTGGGGCTATGATGTCAACCATGACTGGCCCTGGTGGAAAAAAATGATCGTTTACTTCCTCGGCAAGTTTGACCGGGCTGGCTTTCTAACCTCGAAACACCGCATGACCACAGAACAGAGCCGGAACTTCCTGCACAACTTTCATTCAATCTGACTTTCAGCACCAACACCGGATGTTGGTGCTGAAATCTCAGTAACCGCAGACAGAATTTCCAGAAGTAAAGGAATCAGAGATGTCGAATACCAAGTTCGCAGATGCTTATTTCAAGTGGGGAGCCGGCTTCATCGTCAGATGGCGGCGCCTGCTCTTCACGCTGCTGGTAATTGTTTCGGTCGGCGGGCTCTATTTCTCGCGCAACATCAGCATCGATAACAGTCTCGAACTCTGGTTTCTCGAAGGCGACCCGGCGCTTGAGGCCTATAATGAATTCAAAAAGCGCTACGGCAATGACGAAGTGATCCTGGCAATGGTCGACTGCAGCCGTGACGGCATGTTTTCACCGGCCATGCTTTCAGCCATCTACAAGGCATCTAAAGAGATTGAAGACGACACACACAATTTCAAGAGGGTTCTCAGTGTCGGACTCTCGCCTTTTATCGGCCTGAGTGGTGAAGAACTGATCATCGAAGATCTGATGAGCGGGCCGGTCAACACAATTGAAGAGGCTGAAAAGATCAAGCAGCGCTTCATGGATGACCCGTTCAAACAGCGGATTCTACAGAATGCCAGTTCCACCTGGGCCATTATCATTGCAGAGCCTGTCGCAACCCCCGATATGGACAGCCGCCGCCCGGAGATTATTAACGCGATGCGGCAGAAGCTCAACGGCTTCAACTTCAAGCTCGCCGGCATGGGCGTCATGTATAACGAACTCAACCGCCTGAGCATTCAGGACGGTGCGGTATTCAATGCGGTCGCCTATGTGGCCATCGCTTCATTGATCTTTATTCTCTACCGGTCATGGGTTTTTCTCTTCATGGCCCTTGGAGCCATGTTCTTCAGCGGCCTCGGATTTCTCGGGTTTTATGGGCTGTTCGGGCAGAACTTCAACATGGTCACCATCGTTCTGCCAACGCTGATGATGATTCTTTCTGTTTCAGACGTGGCCTATGCCTACAACAACTACTGTTTCAATTCTGCTCTGGTCAAAAAGAACCGTGAAGAAGGCCTAGAACATGTCTTTTACGAAGTTCTTTCACCCTGCCTTTTCACCTCACTTACCAACTTTGCCGGTTTTCTCGCTCTCGTCACCAGTCCGCTCGATGTCCTGCGAGTCTTTGGTGCTTTCGCGGCGTTTGCCTGCATGGCCGAATACGCCGTTTCGATGATTGTCGCGGCCTTTATTCTCGGCCAGATTGATCTCAAAGAAGAAGTTCAAATCAGAAGGCCTTTCGAATCACAGGTCAACTGGTGGATGCAGCGCATGCCGAACTATTATGTGCACATTCTGGTAATCGTCGCGGTTCTCTCGGCCATGTCGATTTATGGCATCTCAAAACTTCAGGTCGACACATATTCGATGGGCTTCCTGCATGAAAGTAACCCTATCAGAGTAGACAGCGATGCGGTTGAGGCTAACTACGGCAATTATCTGCCGCTTGAAGTACGTCTGATTACCGGGCAGAAAGAAGGCGTCAAAAAAGTTGAATTTCTGCGCCGCCTCGATCAGACGATCAAGGATCTTCTCGCAGTTCCGGGCATGGAAAAACCAGCCTCGATTCTCGACGTGCTCAAAAAGATGAATGAAGTCATGAGTGACGGGCCGGTTTCAGAAACCTACGTGGTTCCGGCAAGTGACGAGGCAGTCAGTCAACTGCTGCTGCTCTACGAATCTGACCCCGACAACGATCTCGAATACATGACCGACAACCCTGATTACAGCGAAACCCGTCTGACGGTAAGAGTTCCGATGATCAGCGCCGCCGGACTTTACGAATTTGAAAAGAAAACCCAGGCAATTCTTGAGAAAAATTTCGGCGGCAGCGGCACCACCTGGAAATTCGGTGGCTATGTGCCCCTGTATGCCCGCATCATCAGCTACGTTACCTGGAGCCAGATCAACAGTTTCGCTTCAGCCTTCATTTTTGTTTTCGGCGCCATCTTCATTCTTTTCAGACGCCTGAAGGCCATGCTGCTGGTTATTCTCCCGAACATCTTCCCGATTCTTTTCACACTCGGCTTTATGGGCTGGTTCGGCATAAAACTTGACATCGCCACGGTTACCATTGCGGCAATTGCCATGGGCATCGTCGTCGACGACACCATTCACGCTCTTTATCTGTTTTATGATCCTTCAAGATCGAAGTTTGCGCCGGTTGCAGCTGTGGTCGACGGTATCCGCGAAGCCGGCCCGGCAATCGTGGCAACCTCGCTGATCTATTCGATCGGCTTTCTCTTCATGGTCTTTGCCAGTATCAAATCAGTTATTTATTTCGGTCTGCTGCTGTCAATGACAATCATCGTCGCCCTGTTCTGCGAGTTGACGATTCTGCCGGCCCAGGTCTGCCTGCTGCACCGCTTTCTTTCATCTGACTTCGCAGCCGAAAAAAAGCCCGAAACCGATCAACCATCTGCCGACAACGCTTCCTGAGCAGTAGACATTTGTTGCATTTTGGTTATATCATTAGGGCATAAATCAACTGCCGGGGGTTATGAGGATGGCCATCACTCTTACCTGCCCTTCCTGCGGCAATCAGATCACGCAGGTTACCAGATCGTCTCAGATTCTGGTCTGCCCGGCATGCAACACTACCAGTTTTCTGCAGAACGGCAAGCTCGAAGATCTCGGGAAATCGGCTGTTCTTACCGATACTCCCAGTATTTTTCAGATTGGCCGAACTTTCAAACATAAAGACTGGCGATTCTCACCGGTCGGTCGTGTCAGATATGACTATGGCGACGGCTGGTGGGATGAATGGTTTGTCAGAAGCGATAACGGCAAAGAAGGCTGGGTATCGGTCGATGAGGGCGAAATTGCCATAGAAACCCTTGTCCAGGACAAACTGAACGTTCCGGCATACGAAACCCTAAAAATTGGCAGTGTTTTAAACATCAACCGCATTCGCATGACGGTAATCGAAATGAACACTGCAACCATGGTCGGGGCTCAGGGTGAACTGCCCTTCAGGGCGGTTCCCGGTGAGAAATACGATTATATCGATCTGCTTGGCCCCAAACGCGCATCATTTACCATCGAATACCAGACCGGCGGCATAGAATGTTACCGTGGGGTCTGGATCGACCCTTTCGAAATTTCTGAGGTGTGACCATGGCAACCGTAACCCAGCCTCTGAAACTGCGAAAGCTCAGCTGCACCCAGTGCGGCGGCTCGATTGAGCTGCGCGGGGGTCACAACGTCAGGTCGATCGTCTGCCAGTACTGCGGCTCATGTCTCGACAGCAAAGATCAATTCAAGCTGCTGCACAAATTTTTAAACCAGAAGCGGCCTTTCATGCCCATCAAGGTTGGAGCGACCGCCAGACTCAGGGGCGTTCAGTTCACAACCATTGGTGTCATCCAGTATGAACAGAAAGAAGACGGCGAGGTCTATCGCTGGCTCGAATACCTGCTCTTTTCGCACACGCATGGCTATGCCTGGCTTTGCTATGAAGATGGGCACTACGTACTGATGCACGAGGTCAAGGATCTGCCCGAAACACCGGTAGAAATTGTCAGCCCGCGCAAAACGAAATTCACAGTGCGTGACCACACTTTCAAAGTTTTTGAAAGTGCCGGAGCGCAAATTTCTTATGTAGAAGGCGAAATGACCTGGCAGGCAAAGCAGGGCGAAAAAATCATGTATATGGATGGCGTTTGCCCGCCCTATATGTATTCAATCGAAATGCGCGGCCAGGAACAGGAATTTTTCTGGGGCGAATACATCTCGACCAGTGAGATCAGTGAAGCGTTCAGAATCGAAGATATTCAACCGGTCACCGTCTTCTGCTGCCAGCCTTTCGCAGCCAACCCGACTTTCGCTGCCATGTCACAGGGCGCGCTTCTGTCAGCCGGTCTGGCGTTGCTGATGTATTTTTTCATTTCTTCGAGCGGCACCCCGGTAATGCATCATCAATTCGGCAATCAGCTTTTTTCGGAGGGCGAAACCTCGAAAGAATTCAAGGTTGACGCGCCTGGTTCACTTTACGGTATTTCGGTCAACACACCGAATCTCAAAAATGCCTGGTCATTTTTTGATGTCAAGGTGGTCGACCAGAAAGAAGAAAACCAGCTTTTCAACATGCCGACCGCTCTGGCCTTCTACGAAGGCTATGAAGATGGTGAATACTGGTCAGAAGGTGACACTGAAGTCGTTTCCTACTTCCGGATTCCTGAATCCGGTGATTATAAGCTTTCAGTAGAAGGGGAAGGGGCGACTGGTGAATCTGAACAGCCGGCACCCGACTTTTCGCTCGGCAATGTCAATGTTTCTATCCGCAAAGGTGTTCGCCTTGGCCATTACACGCTGGCCTGGTTTTTTACCTGTCTGCTGCTCGCCGTTCCTTACTTTTTCAAGGCACTCAGCTTTGAACAGAAGCGATGGCAGGATGACGACGACGAGGACGACGACTGATGAATAAACTAGCTCTGATGTTCGCCGGTATTTTCAGCCTGATTACGGTTCTGGCCATAGCAACCGATTTTATGCGACCGGAAGGTTTTTCAACAACACCGCAGGTCCGTAGGGAAAAAAACATTCGTGAACGCAGTGTTTACACGAATGGCGGGCACCGCGGTTTTATGCATGGCAAGTAATTCTGTCTGCGCCTGGCGCAGATCATCATAATATAATCTGGAGCAGAAACAAAATGGGAACCAACATCGCAGATCTTTCGGCCGGCCCGATTCTTTCAACGATAGCTTATTCGCTGATCGGTCTGGTAATTTATATCATCGCCTTCTGGCTAATCTGCAAGATTTCGCCATTTTCAGTGCGCAAGGAAATCGAGATCGACCAGAACACCTCTCTTGGTATCATCATTGGGTCGGTCATGATCGGCCTTTCCATCATCATCGCTTCAGCTATGCACTGATTCACAGCATTTTCGTTTAACAGCGGGCTTTCTACCATCTGAAAGCCTGAAAGGGCACAACTTTGCAGGTTTTTCTCTTAACCGCGGTATTTCTTATTGCCGTCTGCGGGCTGGTTTATCAGCTGCTCGCCGGCACCATTTCGAGTTATCTCGTCGGCGACTCGGTTTATCAGTTTTCGCTGGTCATCGGCCTGTTCATGAGTTCGATGGGGCTTGGCTCTTTTTTGTCGCGCTTCATCAACGACAAACTGCACGACTGGTTCGTGCTCGTCGAAATATTGACCGGTATGGCCGGTGGTTTGAGCTCGATTGTGCTGTTCATAGCCTTTGCCCGCATCGATAATTACACACCGTTTCTTCTGCTGGTCTCGATAACCATAGGCACGTTGATCGGCCTTGAACTGCCGATAATTCTGCGCATTGTCAAAGAACACAACACCCTGAAAATAGTGGTTTCGAACGTCATGACCGTAGACTACGCCGGGGCCCTGTTTGCATCGCTGCTGTTTCCGATCATTCTGGTGCCGCAACTGGGACTGGTTCGCACCGGGCTGATGTTCGGCACCATGAATGTGGCGGTGGCGGCCTCGGCAATTTATGTATTCAGAGAACGTCTTAAATCGCGCAACAGTCTGATAGCCCTGGCAACAACAGGCATCATTCTTCTGGGCACCTGTTTCGTCTATGCCGACCACATTTCTACTTTCACTGAAGATACTCTTTACAAAGACGAAATCATTTATTCGACGACGTCGCCATATCAGCGCGTCGTTGTCACCCGCACCAAAAATGATATTCGCATGTTCATCAACGGCAGTATCCAGTTCAGCAGTCAGGATGAATACCGTTACCATGAAGCCCTGGTTTTTCCGGCAATGGCTTCGGCCCATTCGCGCCGCAATATTCTGGTTGTCGGTGGCGGTGACGGCCTGGCCGCCCGCGAGATACTCAAGTTTGCCGAAGTCGAAAAGATCACCATTGTCGATATCGACCCGGCCATCACGACTTTCGCCCGAGACAACCTGTTGATGCGTGATCTCAACAAAGACTCGATGCGCAACCCCAAAACCTTGATCGTTAACGACGACGCCTGGAAATACCTCGAAAATGTTCAGGAAATGTTTGACGTAATCGTCATCGACCTGCCTGACCCCGATAATCTGTCGCTGAGCCGCCTCTATTCAAAAACCTTTTACCGTCTGCTGGCAGGCAAACTTGCACGCGGCGGCAAAATTGTAACCCAGGCAACCTCGCCTCTCTATGCCCACAAAGCCTTCTGGTGTATCTACAACACCTTCGCTGCCATCGAAAACCCTCTTTTTAAAAGCGACACAGCCTCCGAAACCGTTTATATGCAGCCGGAAGCGTATCACTGCTATGTTCCGTCATTTGGCAGCTGGGGGTTTGTCATGGCTTCGAATGCCCCTTTCAACTGGCAGAACATCGAGATTGCCGTGCCGGCAAAATTTGTGAATAACGACTTCCTCAAAGTAATGAACCGCTTCCCGCCAGACATTGCCAGAATCGAAACCGATATAAATACTATCGATACTCATGTTGTCAAGTCATACTACGAAGAAGGCTGGGAAAAATGGGCCCTTTGAAGCAGACAGGCAGACGCCGATGACCAGACCCGATTCGATTCACATCATTGCCGACTTCAGCAATTGTCAGCCAGAGCTGCTTGAATACAGTCATACCGGTGAAATGATTCTGCACAAAGCAATCGAAATCAGTGGTTTAAGTTGTGTTCTGATAAGATCGCATCAGTTCGAACCATCCGGTTACACGGCAGCGGCTCTGCTGACCGAGTCTCACATCACTCTGCACACATGGCCCGAGCATCTGGGGGTGCAGATCGATATTTTCACCTGCGGCAGTCATGAAAAAGCCAGAAAAGCCTATGACATACTGAAAGAAGAATTCAAGCCCGGCCAGATTGCAGAAAAAATTCTTTTCCGACGCCTTAACAGTCTTGCCGAGGCATGATTTTTCACAGGCCACCAATTAAGCACCAACAGTTGATTTTCGGTTGCTTTTTCAACAAAAAAAACATAAGCTTTACAATGAAACAACTGGAGGAACTATGAGAAACTGGGATAACTACATCTACGGCTTTGCCGGTGCAGCCCTCGGTGCTCTTGGCTTTCTTTTTCTCATTCTCGGGGCTGGCTGCCTGCTCGGCTCATTCGCAGCAATTGTCGTAACCATCAAGAAAAAAACAGGCTTCCAGCTTTTCTGAATAAAACTTAAAAGCTGATCTGCATGCTCGCATTATCTGACATTTTTCTTCTATTACCAGGATACTACGTCTATCTCGGCGGAGTGTTTCTGATAATTCTCAGCGCGCTGCTCAATTCAGCCTCTCCAGCCTTAAAAGAGCAACTGAAACTTAACTGGCTGACCCTCGGAGTTTTTGCCTCAGGATTGAGCAGAATTCTGATGGCGTTCGATTCCCTTTTTCCTGAGAGCTTTTTTCTCTGGTTCGAAGCTTCGGTTCGCCTCGCCGGCTCACTTTTCATCGCGGAATTTTTCAGAAAATCATGGTTCAGCGAAGAAGAAACACTGCCGGCATATCTGCTTCATATCCCTCTGGCAGCAATAATTACCGGGTTATACCTGGTTAACGGCGGACACGCCTATGCCATTCTGATAACTGTTTTCTTCCTGGTAAAATGTATTGCTCTGCTAGCCGGCTTTAAACTGGCCAGAAAACTGGCTGCAGAAAACCGTCTGGTTGCAAGTTCCGGCTTTCTGCTCGCAATCGGTTCAGTCATGGTTCAGACCATTCTGCATCTGGCGACAGTTACCCGCGAAAATTATCTGATACAACTGTCGGATTGGTCCATCCGCCTGATTCTTTACCTTGATCTGATCATTTTGCTAAGCATTTCAGCACTGCTTATCGCCGCCAGATATTTTCGCGAAAAGGTCGGGAAAATTTCAGAGCAGACATCTTTCAGCCGGCTGGCTCCTGCCGTAATCTTTATTTCTATTATCCTTGTAACTGTATTTGGCCTGCGCTTATCGCACTCAATGGCTTTGCAGCAGAATCAGCATGCAACCCTGACCCTCGAAAAGGCCATTCAATTGCTTTCCAAGATCGTTGATCAGCGCTTCGCATTTGCGTCAACCTCGTCGGTAATCATGGGGTCCTCTCCCGTCATGTCAGATTATTTTACCAGCCGCACTCCCGCAGACCTGGAGCGACTGAACCGTTATTTAAAGAACTTTACCGCCAACAATCCCGGAGCCATCTGCTATGTAATGGACCTCAACGGCATTGTTCATGCTTCATCAGACCTTGAGCATCTTTTCATCGGCAAAGATCTTTCATTTCGCGATTATTTCAAATCGGCGATTCAGGGCAAATCAGGAGTACAGATCGACATTGGCGTTTTGACCAGCACTCTTGGCTTTTATTCAAGCTACCCGATACGTGGGCCTGACAATAAGGTAATCGGAGTTTGTGCCGTCAAGCGCAACCTCGACGACCTCGACAAAACCCTGAGGCTCTATCACCCAGCCATGATCATTGACGCTACCGGAACGGTTTTCCTTTCGAGCGATTATTCGTATCTTGGCCGCAGAGCTGTAATTGGCAACAAAACCACCAGAAGCATCTCTTCACTCAAAGAGTTTCCTGAACTGCGGTTTCCGGAAATTGAGGCTTCCCGATACCTTCTCGGCGTAGAACCTTTGCAGACACTTAACAGCAAAGTTCTGATGCTGATGGAATCGAATGTGCGCAACAATCAGATCTGGGTATTGATGGTAATTCTTCTGATTGTCATTATTTTTGTCGTTATTCTTAACGGAATTACGCGCACTGCAGAAGCAATGCGTTCACTTGAGGTTGCGCAGAATCGTTTCAAGACCCTTTTTGAAAACGCGCCGGAGAGTATTTTTGTCGTTTCTCTTGTGACGTTGAAGATAATTGAAGCCAACCAGAGCATGCTGCGCCAGTTTCAGCTGTCACAGTCGGCGATCGGCATGAATTATTTCGATCTGATGCCAACGAAAAAGCGCAATTTAACCAATTCCTGGCACAGTGCTTCGAAAAAAATGTTCAAGCATGAGCGCGAATTCAGAAAACAGAACGGTGAAATTTTTTCGGCTGAAGTCACCGGCGCCATTATGGAATTCAACAGGGAAAGAGCCCTATTGCTGATTCTGCACGATATCACCATGCACCGCGAAATCGAATCACGGCTCAGAGAAGCCAAAAATGCCGCCGAAGAAGCCAACGCTCTTAAAGGTCGCTTCTTTGCCAATGCCAGCCATGAAATCAGAACGCCAATGACTGCAATTATCGGCCTGACAGAGCTTGCTGCCTCGAACTGCGCTGATGATCGCCAGAAACATATGCTTGAGTTGATCAGAGCTTCCAGCAAATCAATGCTGACGCTTCTCAACGACATTTTCGACCTGGCGCAGATTGCATCAGGAAAGCTCACCATCAATCCGGTTCAATTCAATCTGCACCTGCTGCTGAAAGATCTCGTCGAAATCATTCAGTTTCAGGCCGAAAAAAAATCAGTTCGCACTGTTCTGAGAATCAGCCCGGAAGTCCCGGAAATGGTTATCTCAGACCCCGATCGCATTCGCCAGATTCTGCTTAATCTTCTTACCAACGCGATCAAGTTTGCCCACCACGGTGAAGTAAAGTTGACCACCTCGCTGCTAAAAACCGCACAATCAGCTTGTATCATTGAGTTCTCGGTTTCCGATTCCCGGGCAGGGAGCTCTGAACAGATGCAGAAGAACCTTTTTGGCGCCTTCGTTTTCAACGACCCATACATAAAAGACGAAAAGCGCGACAACAGTCTAGGACTGTCGATCAGCAAGCAATTGATCGACCTTATGGGTGGCAAAATCAGGGTTGAAGCAAACGTAGAAGAAGGCACCACCTTCAAGGTTTCAATACCGGTAACCATAAAGTCAATTGCCGCCGCTCAGCTGCCCGAAGCGACTGCGAGCACAAATCTCATCAGAAACGGCCACCCACTTAATTTCCTTATCGCAGATGACAACGAAATCAATCTTTTCCTCGCCAGTTCGATAATCGAAAAATTCAACGGCACCTCGGTATGCGTAAGCGATGGTATTGAAGCCATCGCAGCCCTGAAAGAAAACAGTTTCGACGCTATTCTGATGGATATTCAGATGCCACGCATGGATGGCATCGCGGCTCTCAGGGAAATCCGCAAAATGCCGTCACCGGCGGCAGAGATTCCCGTCATAGCCATCAGTGCTTTCGCCTCTGAACAGGAAAAAAACATGGCCAGAGACGCCGGCGCGCAAAGTTACATCAGCAAACCCTACTTTCCTGAAGATCTGCTGAAAGTAATTTCTGAACTTTTCACGGACAAGGCCGCCGAAGGCGCTGAACAGGCTCCAACAACCGAAGAAACTGTTATTAAATCGGCCACCAGCGGTCTCAGGCAGATTAACCGCAGCGAACTCGAACTGCGCGTTCTGAAAAAACCAGAAAACATTCTGCAGATAAATGAAATCTTTCAGCGTCGTTCCGGCATTCTTCAGAAAGATCTTGAAGATTGCATCGGCACAGGCAGCAGTGAACGTCTGCGTGAGACCGCACACTCGATCAAGGGGCTCGCCGGCATGTTGGCCGCCGCCAACGCTTTTGAACTGGCCAGAGAGATTGAATTTTTGAGTCGTGACGGCAAGTTCGACGAAGCCGTTGCTCATATCCCCGAGCTCAAAAAGCTTCTCAATGAAATTGCCGAAGACCTCAGCCTTCTTAAAAACGAAATTGAGCAGAAGTAACTCTGGCACATTAATTGCTTAGATTGCACTTTTTTTATTTTCACTGCGCAAAAATTGAACCGGAGAAGCAGATGCTTAACAAAAACACACGTCGAAACCTGAAACTGGCTGCAAAATGGCTGTTGCTGATTGTTTTTCTGGTAACTTTGCTCGCAGTTCATTTTATCTATGGAAAAAAAGCGTGCGACAGTTTCGCAATATTCTCAGGGGCTCTGGGCATGTTCATTTTCGGGATGAACATGATGAGCAACAGCCTGCAGATGATTGCCGGCAACCGCCTCAAAACGATAATATCGACCCTGACCCGCAATCCGATAACAGCTATGCTGACTGGACTCGCCGTGACTGCAGTCATTCAAAGCAGTTCAGCTACGACCGTCATGATTGTCGGATTTGTCAACGCCGGCCTGATGAACCTGACCCAGGCGATCGGGGTAATACTCGGCGCCAACATCGGGACCACGGTAACAGCGCAACTGATCGCTTTCAAACTCGATGATCTCGCCTGGCCGGTTCTCGCAATCGGCAGCACCATGATCATGATCTGTAAAAGCCGCAAAAATCGCTCTTGGGGTGAGGTTCTGCTCGGCTTCGCCCTGCTTTTTCTCGGCATGAAATTCATGGGGGAAACCCTGAAGGTTTATCGTGAGCACGAAACTTTCAAACAGGTTTTCGTCGCGCTTTCTCATAACCGTTTTCTCGGCGTCTTAGCAGGGCTTGGTGTCACACTGATCGTGCAAAGCAGTTCGGCAACAGTAGGTCTGACCATGAGTCTTATGGGAACAGGTGCTTTCGGCGACGACCCCTACCTTGCTCTTATGGCAGCGGTTCCGATTATTCTTGGCGACAACATCGGCACCTGTATAACCGCGGTTCTTGCAGCCCTGGGTGCATCACGCGCTGCACAAAGGGCGGCTCTGGCCCATACCATGTTCAATGTATTCGGAACTTTTCTGGTTCTTCCGATTCTGCCCTATTACTGTCAGCTGATCATGCTGACCTCAACAGATTCCCTGCGACAGGTGGCCAATGCCCATTCTTTTTTCAATCTGATAAATGTCATGATCTTCCTTCCCCTCACAGGAGTTCTACGCTCGGCAGTAATGTTAATTCTGCCCCAGTCTGAAGAAGAAATTGCAACCACCACCAACCTCGACAAACGATTTCTTGCAACGCCTCCGGTCGCCATCGCTCAGGCCGAAGCTCAACTGAAGGTTGCAGCCGACATCATGAAGAAAAAATTCATCAAGATCAATGAACTACTGAAGAACCCGGAAAGCGACATTGATGAAGTAGCCTCAACCACCAGCAGCATCGATTCACTGCGCAAGCAGCGCGATGAAATTACCCGCGATCTCAACCGTTTTTTGATAGCCCTGGCCCAGAAAAACCTGCCGGAAAATCTCAGCAGACAAGTAACCAGAGCCATATACCTGAGCAAGGACCTGGAAATCGTTTCTTCTCAGCTCGAAAAATTCATGTCACTTCTGACCGAGCAGTCTGAAAACAGCAAATCGTTGACAACCGATGCCAGAGAAGAACTGCATCTCTGCATGGAACGCATTACGGAAATCTATACCTGCCTCATGGGAAATCTAAAACTGACTGAAAAGGAAGCCGAAGACGTTTCGCAGCAGGTTTACAGTCAGGCAATGCTGAACCGGGCCGCCAGAAGCAATCTTTTGCACCGTATTAAAACCGGGCAGCATGATCCATTCGAGAGCATAATTCTTCTCGATTCACTGCGCAGTATTGACAGCCTGCTCAGCTCGCTCAACCATGCCTGCGATCATACCATGTATAAATTTTGAACAATCCATCTTTCAATCCTGCCAGTAATTATTATCTGAAAAAATTTGGCGGGCGGGTTCAGAAGATACCTGTCGATGCCGGTTTTTCATGTCCTAACCGCGATGGTACGCTTTCGACAGCCGGCTGCATCTATTGCAGCAACAGGAGCTTTTCGCCCTTTTATGTCAGCGCCGACAAAACCGTCACGGAGCAGTTGCAGGCGGGAATAGGATTTTTCGCGGGCCGCTACAGCTGCAGTCGTTTTTTTGCCTATTTTCAGACATTTTCAGGCACTTCTGCCCCGGTTGAAACTCTGCGCCGGCTCTACCGGGAAGCTTTATCAGTCAAAGGGGTCGAAGGCCTGGTTATTGCGACCAGACCAGATTGCCTGGGTGACGAAGTGATCGAGCTGCTCAAGGAGATCTCGGGCGAAGTTTATCTAAGAATTGAACTCGGAGTCGAAGCCTTCGAAGACAGAGTTTTACAAAGAATCAACCGTTGCCACGATGTACAGACATCTCTGAACGCTCTTGCCAGCCTGCAGCAGGCCGGAATCGAAACCTGCGTCCACCTGATTTTCGGTCTGCCCGAAGAAAGTCAGCAGGCCCCAGAAATCAGTGCCAGAATTATTTCTGAATCGAAAGCCAGCCTTGTTAAACTGCACCATCTGCAGATCGTCAAAGATACCGCCGCGGCAGAACTGTTTAAAAACTCTCCTGCAATGTTTCATCTACATACTCCGGCAACTTATGCCTCTCTGCTCACCCGTTTTATCAGTCACCTGTCAGCTGAGGCTTACATAGAACGATTTTTAAACCGTGTTCCTGAAGAGTTTCTCATTGCACCACGCTGGGGTGGAATCACTGAAACTGTTTTCAGGCGCCTGCTCGAGAGTGATATGGCTGCGCAAAATGTCTGGCAGGGGAAATTTTGCGTTGCTGACCAACCAGGCTGTTCATATTGAAGCTAAAAACTGGCAGTAATCTGCTGAAATTTCAGCACAACGGGTCTTTTTTTCACCTGGCTGCTCTTTTAACTCCTTTAAACTGGCCTTTTTCAGCTAAATTTTTGCATGCGAAATGTCGAAAGAATGGTACATATCTTGCTTATTATAAATCAGACAGAACAAAAGCTGGTGAATGAAGTATGCAGAAAACTACCTTGATAATTCTGTTGGTAATGGCCTCTCTCTGCTCAGGGCTGGCGCTTTCTCAGGAAAACTTCAGCGCCGGCAGGATTTTTCAATTCATCGCTTCCATGTATGCACCTTCAGACCCGCGCCAGAATGACCGGGTAATGACCTTCGGCGAAGAACTCAGGCCCGAAGTTAAAACCGCTAATATTCCGCAACCGACCTACTTGAAATAACCTCAACCAGTATCTGTTCTTTTCTTTATAAAAATGGCCGCCAACCGCGGCCATTTTTTATTGCCGTCAATAAAAAACACATCTGGTGACATGCGACGGAGTTCTGGCATATTTTTCGTCGAGTCCGCGGTTCCATAGCAGGTAATCAAGACCCTGAGAGGTCACCGTGACATTTCGGCGGGCAAGCTCTTCGCGCATCAGCTCAACCGCATGTATGCAGCAGGCACGCAGCTCGATCTCCTCGTCAGAACCCGAAGCAAGCGACTGGCCTGCAGCGATTGCTCCGGCAAGTGCGGCGCTGTATTGCAGAATGCCATCGAGCATCAGCACATGCGGCACCAGGTTATCAGCAAAGATGGTCAGGTCTGCGATGTCGTCGAATCTGCCATAACCACTGCCTTTAAAGGCAATATGCAGATCTGATGCCGTTATTTGAACCCTTTTCAAAAGACAGACATCCCTGCCCGCATAAGGAAAAATATCACGGTAAAATGGCATTTTCAGCAGTCTGTTACCGAGCTCAGAGGCTGAGTGCCCTGAACTCAGAACCAGTTCACGGCAGGAGCCTGAAAAATTCCGCTGCAGCAGATCGCCAAAATCACGCAGAGCAGCAGCAAAAAGGTTCATCAACTGAAAAGCCGCGGGGTTATCATGGCGTTGACCGAAAATACGGCAGCACTCTTCAGCGCTCATCTGCTGCAAAAAACCGGCCGAATAGCTTCCCCTATTGATAAAATCGCGTTTAAGACGCGAGGAAATCGTAAAATAACCATTGGCGCAGCCAGGTTCAAGATCGAGTTCATTGAACCAGCCTGAACCAAAGTTTATGCAGTCGAGCACAAGAAAATAGACCAGCGCCGCTTCAGGGTCGTCGCAAAAATGATTTTCAGTATCCATTACCGGGTTCAGTGCCTTTTCGATGGGCAGAGAGGCAACATAGTCCCCGATAAGATCTTGCCTTATACTGACTGATCGCGCCAGACCGGCTACACGGGCACAGCTTTCCCTGACGAGAGAAAAAAGACGGTTTTTCATGAGGTTCTCCGCAACTCCAGGAATTAAAACCCATTGTAATGCCGTATCTCAACTTTCTCAACATTTTTAAAAACCGGTACCCAGATTGCAGGTATATTATAGATAGATTGAACTACCAAGGAGCATGAACATGCGCGAACTTTGCGTGAGTCTGATTGCCCTGCTGTGCTTTTTCTGCCCGACGAGTATCAATGCCGCTTCGCCGTTTGCCAATGAACCGGTTAAGGTCAGCGGGGCGGCAGAATCTTTGAATCAGGCCCCGGTCAAGGCTACAATCAAATCAGAGAGCAGCCTGAAAAAAATCAGGGTCGGTGGCTACAACATTGCGCACGCGCGCGGCGAAAATACCGGCGGACTCAATGAAGTAGGCAAACCTTCAAAGCTGAAAGGGATCGCCAGACTGGTAAAAAATAACCGCCTCGACATCATTGGCTTTACTGAAATCGCCAGTGGTGATCTGCGCGTTCTATTCAAGAATCAGCCAAAATTCATTGCTGAATATCTCGGTTTCCAGCATGTATATGCGCAAAACCTGAAACGTGGTCTTTTCGGCAAAATGGCAACTCAGGGAAACGCCATCGTTTCCAGATTTCCGATCGTTGCTCATAAGAACCACAACCTTTTTCGTGCTGACGAAAAGAATGAACAGAGAAGCTGCCTCGAGGCCACCATCGACCTGGGAGCTCCAGGTAAAATCAAGCTTCTCGTTGCCCATCTCAGCCTGAAACAAGAAGAAGCGACCCGGCAAGTCGAACAGATCTGGGAAATCGTTGAAAAAAGCGAGTTGCCGGTCATTCTATGTGGTGACTTCAACTCACGGCCAAAATCAGAACGCATCAAATGGCTGTCTGAAAGAATGAAAGACGCCTCTGCCAATCTGAATACCACCTTCAAAAACCTGCCTGACGTTAAAATCGATTATCTCTTCACCTACGGCCCCTGGAAATATGCAACCAGCAAGGTCACCGGCTTTGATCTCGACTATTCCGACCACGGTCTTCTCTATAATGATTTCTGGCTGCTCAAAGGCCAGTCAGCCAGATAGACTTATTGCCGGCCTGCTGTTATAATGCGTCTCACTTCAAATTGAGGCGCATTTTTCATGTCTGAACCGAACAGAGACCGAATTTTTGCGGAAATAATCGAAAAACCAGCGGATTTTGTTTTTGACGACAGGGTTGCTGCGGTATTTCCCGACATGTTGAAAAGATCGATTCCCGGCTACCCGGCAATCATCAACATGATCGAAACCCTGACTGCACGTTATGCCCAGCCCGGCTCGCATCTTTATGACCTCGGCTGCTCACTCGGAGCCAGTTCGCTGGCAATGCTCAAGGGGCTTAAAGTCAGAGACTGCCGGATTATCGGCATCGACAATTCAAGTGCCATGATCGACCGCTGCCGTCAGATCGCCAGTCACCCGGGGGATGCCGCCGGAATGGAATTTATCTGCGCCGATGTCAACAGCTGTGAATTCAGCAATGCCTCAGTGGTGGTAATGAATTTTACCCTGCAATTCATTGATCCGGCTCAGCGACGGCCGCTTCTTGAAAAGATAGCCGCCGGCATGCTGCCTGGCGGCATTCTGATTCTCTCTGAAAAAGTTAAATTCGGCAACCAGCATGTTAACGAGCTTCTGATCGATGTATATCACGCCTTCAAAAAGGGCAATGGTTACAGTGAGCTTGAAATCAGCCAGAAGCGCAGCGCCCTTGAGAACGTCCTGATTCCTGAAACCATTGAAACCCATGCGCAGCGCCTGCTCGATTCAGGCTTCAGCAGCGCTGATGTCTGGTTTCAGTGCTTCAATTTCATGTCGATGCTCGCAATCAAATGACCAGCCCCTTTGATTTCTCAGAATTTTATCTGGCGCTGAGCCGACATGGGTTGCAAAAGTGGCAGGGGCAGCTGCAGGCCGCCGTCGAAACTTTCATAAACAAGCCTGATGGTAATCTTTCAGGCTGGCTGAGCGCACTGCAGATGCTTCCAGAACTGACCGACTGCCGCTCCGAAATTGGTCACAGGGTCGTTTCGGCCATCAGTAACGAGCCATTGTCATCCGAATCGGCAAAACAACTCAGACAGGCGCTATCAAGACTGCAACCCTGGCGTAAAGGCCCATTTGATATCTGTGGCACCTTTATCGACAGCGAATGGCGCTGCGATATGAAATGGGAACGGGTAGCGCCTCATATCAGCAGTCTGCAAAACCGAAAAGTTCTTGATGTCGGGTGCGGCAATGGCTATTACCTCTTTCGCATGGCCGGCATGGGAGCTGCTCTGACTATCGGCATCGACCCATCAATGCTTTTTCTGGCGCAATTTACGGCGGTGCAGAAATACCTCAGAATACCAGACACTTTTCTTCTGCCGGCAGGTTTCGAAGACCTTCCAGAAAATATGGAAGCTTTTGACACGGTTTTTTCGATGGGCGTTTTTTACCATCGCCGGTCGCCATTCGATTTTCTCAGAAGTCTGAAAATGCTGCTGCGCCGTGGCGGCGAACTGGTTCTTGAAACGCTTGTAATAGCCGGTGATGAGAATCAGGTTCTTGTACCGGAAGATCGCTATGCAAGAATGAACAATGTCTGGTTCATTCCATCGGTACCGGCTTTATGTAAATGGCTGAAGAAGGCCGGTTTTATCGATATAAGAATAGCCGACACCACAAAAACTACAGTTGAAGAGCAAAGAGCCACGCCATGGATGCCGGGGGAATCACTGGAAAAATGCCTCAACCCTGATAATCCTGACCTGACGATTGAAGGTCTGCCCGCCCCCGTGCGGGCAGTTATAATTGCCACCCGCCCCTGAAGGTGTACCCCCTCTTGACAAAACGCAGCAAACTTGGCATAAGCAAGGTAGGAGTCTGTTTATTTTATTGATTTTTCTTTGTATACAAAGGAGAATGAAAGGTGAAAACTCAGAAACCAGAAAAAAAAGTGCTGAAAAAGATGAAGAGAGAATACGATGATTTCGACCTCAACAATGAGCCACGCCGTGCGAAGGCCAAAAAACCCAGACGCGGACATAAACTTTTTACAGACGACGAAGAAAAATTCGATTATTATAGCAACGAAGACTGATGATTAATCTTACTCATCGCCCGCAAGTTACCTGAAAGGAAGTATTTAATGCGATCGAAGAAACTTACCGTTGCCGCCCTGGCGGCAGGGTTCTTTGCCATGTCACTGACCTCTGTTTCTGCTGCGTTCTTTTCCGGCATGATAACCGTCTCGCGAGACGCCAGCAGGCAGATCAGTGGTGCTGTCCTTCAGACCAACAACCGTGATGGGGCCGGGAACCCGGTAACTTATGCACTGGTAATGGATGAAAACGGCAAGGCCATTGCCGAACAGTATGAAAATAAAGATATAAAAATCGAAGGTACACTTGTTGGCAAAGATATCAAGGCCGACACCTGGGAAAGCGTTCCTGACAGTTCTTCCGGTTCGTCTTCGGGCAATGGCGACTCTGGCGACTCTGGCTACGCAGGCAATACTTCAAGCTCAGGAGACTCTGACGACTCTGATTCTGGCGACTCTGGTGATTCTGGTGATTCAGGTAACTCTGGCGATTCTGGTGATTCTGGTGACTCTGGCGATTCAGATAAACCAGACGATTCAGATAAGCCTGATAATTCAGACTCCGGCGATTCTGGAGACTCCGGTGACTCAGGTGACTCAGGTGATTCGGGCGACTCCGGTGATTCTGGTGATTCTGGTGACTCAGGAGATTCGGGTGACTCCGGTGATTCTGGCGATTCAGGAGATTCGGGCGATTCAGGCGACTCCGGCAGCGACAGTGATAACTCAGATTCAGGCAGTTCATCTGACGACAATTCTTCTGAAGACTGATATTAAAACTACCGAAAATCCCCCGGCATCGGGGGATTTTTTTTTGCAGAAAGAAACTGAAGTTTGTGATAGCATTAACAAAGCTACGGCTGATTTGCCCTGCAAGTGGTTCAGCACTTGATTCACAGCTTGTTTTACCTCATCAGAAAGCAGATATCAGGAGGGAAGGAATTATGTACGACGCACCGAAGCTCAATTTAACTAAAAGCATGGCCGAGTTTGAACATGGCAAAAAATGCACCCCGGGTGGTGTTCTCGGTATCAGACGCCCATACAATTTTGTCGAGGGCGAATACCCGATATATTTTGACCACGGCAAAGGCGGTCGAATAACCGACATCGACGGCAATGAATATCTTGACTATCTTTGCGCCTATGGCCCGATCATCATCGGCCACCGTGAAGAAGAAATCGATAACGCCGCAATCGACCAGATGCGCAATAAAGGTTTTTGTTTCTCTCTCACCCAGCCAATTCAGAACCAGCTGGCGGTTAAGCTGAAAAATCTGATCAAATGCGCCGAAATGACCGTTTTTGTCAAAACCGGCTCAGACGCCACGACTCTGGCAACCCGCGTTGCACGCGGCTATACTGGCCGCAACAAGATCATACGCTGTGGTTATCACGGCTGGCACGACTGGTGCGTCGAAGTAAAGGGCGGCGTTCCGGCCAAACTCTATGAAGATGTTTATGAATTTCACTATAACCATCTCGAAGAGCTTGAAACACTCATGAAACAGCATGGCGACCAGACAGCCGCCATTATTGTCACCCCGATCGGGCACCCGCTCGCCGAGCAGGTAGAATACCCGAAACCAGGCTTTCTTGAAGGCGTAAGAGCTCTGGCCGATAAATACGGTGCAGTTCTCATTTTTGACGAAATCCGTTCCGGCTTCAGAGTGCATATCGGCGGCGCCCAGACCCTGTTCGGCGTCACCCCTGACCTGTCGACCTTCGGCAAGGCGATGGCCAATGGCTATCCAATCGGCGCCTGTGTCGGCAAAGCCCAGTTCATGAAGAAGATCGAAAAGGAAGTCTTCATTTCGTCGACTTTCTTCCCGAACAGTCTTGAATTCGCCGCGGCCCTCAAAACCATTGAAATGCTCGAACGCGACAAGGTTCTCGATGTGATCAAAGCGAAGGGCGAATGGTTCAACGCCGAGCTCGGCAAGGTCCTGGCAAAGCACAAAGTTTCGACCGGCGCTTCCCCGGTGCCGCAGATGCCTTTCGTCACTTTCAACAAAGACGAATCTAAAACATATAAGGCAAAGCGCGTCGACTTCTATACTCAGCTGATCAGACGCAAAGTGTTCCTGCAACCGTATCACCACGGTTATATCTGCTACCGGCACACCGACGAAGATCTTAAATATACGCTAAAAGCCATTGACGAATCACTTTCATTCGTCGACGAAAAGAAATACTGAGGCAGGGAAACATGGAAAAACTCATCATTACCGCCGCCATTTGCGGCGCTGAAGTAACCAAAGAAAATAACCCGGCAGTACCTTACACGATCGCCGAACTGGTACGCGAAGCCGAATCGGCAATCAACGCCGGCGCTTCGATCATTCATCTGCATGTGCGCGAAGATGACGGCACCCCGACACAGAGCCGCGAGCGTTTTCGCGCCGCGATCAACGCCATTCAGGAACGCTGCCCAAAGGCAATCATTCAGCCTTCGACCGGCGGTGCTGTCGGCATGTCGAACGAAGAACGTCTGCAGCCAGTCGACCTGAAACCGGAAATGGCCACCCTCGACTGTGGCACCGTGAATTTTGGCAATGACGACATTTTCGTCAACTCAGAAAACACGATCATCGCCTTCGGCAAAAAAATGCTTGAACTCGGCGTCAAACCCGAAGTGGAAGTATTCGACAAGGGCATGATCGACACTGCTATCAGACTGCAGAAAAAGGGGTTCATCGCGTCGCCGATGCACTTTAACTTCGTCATGGGCGTTACCGGCGGTATCAGCGCCAGCGTTCGCGATGTGGTTTATATGCAGGGCAGTATTCCGGCCGGCAGCACCTTCACGGTTTCAGGTGTCGGCAGGTCGCAGTTTCAGATGGCCACCACCGCCATTCTGCTCGGCGGCCATGTCAGGGTCGGTTTTGAAGACAATACCTATCTGGCAAAAGGTGTTCTCGCCGCTTCTAATGGTGAAATGGTAGCCAAAGCGGTGCGCATCGCCAAAGAACTTGGCCGCGAAATCGCCACCCCCGACGAAGCCCGCGCCATTCTTGGCCTCAAGCCCCGCTGAGTAAAATAAAAAGGAAAGGCTCAACTGATGTTTGACAAGATTATCAACAAAAATGACTTCGCCAGCCTGATCAAAGACGGCATGGTCATCATGGTTGGCGGTTTTCTTGGTTGCGGCACCCCCGAAACGCTGATCGACCTCATTCTCGCCAGCGGTGCCAAAAACCTGACTCTTATCTGCAACGACACTTCGTTCGTTGACCGTGGCGTTGGCCGTCTGGTTGCCGCAAAGCAGGCCGCAAAGGTTATCACCTCGCATATCGGCACCAACCCTGAAACCGGTAAGCAAATGGTCGAAGGCACTCTAAATGTCGATCTGGTGCCGCAGGGCACTCTGGCTGAACGTATCAGATGCGCTGGTGCCGGGCTCGGCGGTGTGCTGACCCCGACCGGCGTCGGTACTGTCGTTGAAGAAGGCAAGCAGAAAATCACCGTCGATGGTCACGAATACCTGCTTGAACTGCCATTGCACGCGGACCTGGCCATTATCAACGGCAGCACCGTCGATAAAGCCGGCAACGTTGTCTACAACGCAACTACCCGCAATTTCAACCCGCTGATGGCTATGGCTGCCAGCGTTGTCGTGGTTGAAGCCGAAAAGCTGGTTGAACCAGGCGAACTGATGCCCGAGCTGGTAATGACACCGGGCCCGCTGGTCACCCACATTTTCAAATCCGAAAAACGCTGACGGGCAAGGAGCAACAAGATGATCGAAGATATCGAACTGGCCAAAAACATTATCGCGAAGCGCATCGCCCGCGAATTCAAAAATAATCAGCTGGTTAACCTGGGTATCGGCCTGCCGACCATGGTTGCCAACCATATTCCGCAGGGCGTCAATGTCATTCTGCAGTCTGAAAACGGCATGATCGGCATGGGCCCTGCCCCCGAACCCGGCAAAGAAAACCCTGAAATCACCAATGCCGGCGCTTCCATGGTCACGATTCTGCCGCACGGCTGCTATTTCGACAGCGCCATGTCGTTTGCCCTGATTCGCGGCAAGCACGTTGAATATACAGTCCTCGGCGCTCTCGAAGTCGATCAGGAAGGCAGTCTCGCCAGCTGGATCATCCCGGGCAAAAAGGTTCCGGGAATGGGCGGCGCGATGGATCTCGTCGTCGGCGCGAAGAACGTCATCGTTTCGACACTGCACACCGAACGCGGCAAGCCGAAGATTCTCAAAAAGTGCCGCCTGCCACTGACGGCACGCCATGTCGTCAACATGATCGTGACCGAGCTTGGCGTTTTCAGGGTCACCCCGGGTGGCCTCGGCCTCGCCCTGATCGAGATCAATAAAGACACGACCATCGACGAAATACGAGCAAACACCGAAGCCGAATTCATAGTTTCAGATAATCTGAAAACGATGGAAGTTTAAGCCCGGGGATTAAAAAATTCCCGGTTGGTAAGTTGAATATTTGCTGCTATCATAGCTAGACAAGGTTCTGTTTTGTACATAGCAAAGTCTTCATAAAATCAACATACGCAAGGAGAAATGACTGTGAAAAAAGGATGCCCCTATGGAACCCACCGTGTTATCGAGCCCAAAGGCGTTCTGCCGCAGCCGGCACTCAGAATCGACAACACCATGGAGATTTATGACAACGAGATTCTGATCGACGTCAGAACCCTCAATGTTGACTCAGCCAGTTTCACCCAGATCGAAAAACAGGCCAACCATGATATCGAAGAGATCAAGAAAATCATGATGGGTCTCGTCGAAAAGCAGGGCAAGCACAAAAACCCGGTTACCGGTTCAGGTGGCATGCTGATCGGCACCGTTAAAGAAATTGGCCCGGCCCTCAAAGGAAAAACTCCGCTGAAAGTCGGCGACAAGATCGCCACCCTCGTTTCTCTCTCTCTCACCCCGCTGAAAATCGAAAAAATTCTCGAAGTCAGACCCGACATCGATCAGGTTGACATCAAGGGCCAGGCAATTCTGTTCGAAAGCGGCATCTATGCCGTTCTGCCGAACGATATGCCCGAAACCCTCGCTCTCTCGGTTCTCGACGTAGCCGGCGCCCCCGCTCAGGCTGCCAAGCTCGTTCGCCCCGGCGACATCGTCGTGGTAATCGGCGGCGGCGGAAAATCAGGCCTTCTCTGCCTGTATGAAGCCAAAAAACGCGCCGGCATCACCGGTAAGGTCATCTGCATCGGCGGCTCAGAAAAGAGCACCGAACGTGCCCGCCAGCTCGGTCTCGCCGACGAATATTTCGCTGCTGACGCCACCGACGCAATCAGCATCTACAACAAAATCAGCGCTCTTACCGATGGCAAGCTTGCTGACCTGGTAATCAACTGCGTTAATATTCCCAACACCGAAATGGCCAGCATTCTCTCCTGCAGAGAAGGCGGCACCGTTTATTTCTTCAGCATGGCCACCAGCTTCACCCAGGCCGCTCTCGGCGCCGAAGGCGTTGGCAAAGACGTTAACATGATCATCGGTAATGGCTACTGCAAAGACCACGCTGCCATTTCGCTGCAGGTTCTGCGCGAAAGCCCGGCACTCCGCAAACTGTTCGAAGAAATGTACTGCTGAGACACCTCAAAAAGTGCCCCAACAGGGAAAGGAATCAGTAATTGAACAGCAGTTACACTCGTGATGAGCACATTCAGCGACGGGCAAAGCTGTTTCCGAACGTCAGCGACACCGACTGGAACGACTGGAAATGGCATGTCCGCAACCGTATCGAAACCATCGACGACCTCAGAAAATTCGTCAAGCTGACCGAAATGGAAGTCGACGGTGTCAAAGACTGTCTGACAACCCTGCGCATGGCGATTACGCCGTATTATCTGACTCTCATCGATCCGGATAACCCAAATGATCCGGTGCGCAAACAGGCGATTCCGACCGACCTCGAACTTTATCGTTCGCCGGCCGATCTCGAAGACCCGCTGCACGAAGACGGCGATTCGCCAGTTCACGGACTGACCCACCGCTACCCTGACCGCGCCCTGCTGCTGGTCACAGACCAGTGCTCGATGTATTGCCGCCACTGTACCCGCAGACGCTTTGCCGGTCAGAAAGACTCGGCCATGCCCAGCAGTCACATCGACAAGGCCATCGAATACATTGCGGCCAACCCGCAGATTCGCGACGTCGTCGTCTCAGGCGGCGACCCGCTGCTGCTGGCTGACAACAAGCTCGAAGGCATTCTACAGAAGCTGCGCGCCATTCCGCATCTCGAAATCATCAGAATCGGCACCCGCACCCCGGTCGTTCTGCCCCAGCGCATTACGCCCGAGCTCTGTGACATGCTCAAAAAATATCACCCGATCTGGGTCAACACCCACTACAACCACCCGAAAGAAATCACCACCGACGCCGCCAAAGCCTGTGAACTGCTGAGTTACGCCGGTATTCCGATCGGCAATCAGTCGGTTCTGCTGGCCGGCGTCAACGACTGCATTCATGTGATGCGCAAGCTGGTGCATGAGCTGGTCAAGGTCAGAGTAAGACCTTATTACATCTACCAGTGCGACCTTTCTTACGGGCTGTCACACTTCAGAACCCCGGTAGCCAAGGGCATCGAGATCATCGAGGGCCTGCGCGGCCATACCAGCGGTTTCTGCGTGCCGACTTACGTGGTTGATGCACCCGGTGGTGGCGGCAAGATTCCGGTAATGCCGAATTACCTGATTTCGAGCGGCTACGAAAAAACGATTCTGCGCAATTATGAAGGTGTCATCACCTGCTATAACGAGCCCGAAGGTTACAAACCGAGCTGCAAATGTGACGCCTGTCAGAAAGGCGACGTCGAAATCGAAGGCGTTGCCGGCCTGCATCAGGGCAAGATTTCGCTCGAACCCGAAGGTTTGAAGCGCAAAAAACGCAAAAAAAGATCATGAACAATGGGCAGGTCACTTGCTGAACTGATCGAAGGTTACAGCTGCGTTGCCATCATCGGCATGGAAAAAAATGCCGGCAAAACAACGGTGCTCAACCATCTTCTCAGCAGCAGACCAGCCGTGGTTCAGGCAATCACTTCGATCGGCTACGATGGTGAAGATACCGATCAGGTGACCGGAACCGACAAACCGTCGATATATGTTGGCTGTGGCACAATGGTTGCCACAGCCAGCAGTCTTCTCGGGCAATGTGATTTTACGCGCGAACTGCTGCGTTTTACCGGCTTTCACACGCCAATGGGCGAAGTCATCATCACAAGGGCCCGCAGTGATGGTTTTGCTCAGATCGCCGGGCCCTCGACTACGGTACAGATGTCGGCACTGATCGGCATGCTGCACGAACTTGGCGCCACGCAGGTTCTCGTCGACGGCGCCGCCGCCCGCAAATCGACTGCCGCCATCGCCAGTTCCGAGGCCTGCATACTGGCAACCGGCGCAGCCTTTTCGCCGAACCCGGATGATATTGTCGAGCAGACCGGCCATTACACCGAACTTCTCACTTTGCCGGAATTCGAACATGAGACAGCTTTCACCTGCATAAACGAAGACGCCAACAGCTGTATTCTTCTCGATCAGAGCGGTAATATCTGCGGACTAACCAGCGCACTCAGCGATGAATGTGCCGACCGGATCGCTGACCGCAATGGACAGCCAACCACAGCTTTATTCAACGGTGCCGTAACCAGGCCGATGCTGCAGAAACTGCTCGGCAAATGCCGCCGACTCGACTGGCTGCAGATTGTCGCCGAAGACGGCACCAGATATCTCATCAACAGCCGCCAGAAACTCGATCTAACCAGCCGTGGTGCCAGACTGGCGGTCAGGCGCCAGGTCAATCTGATTGCCGTCACGGTCAATCCGACGGCGCCATCGGGTCTGAGACTTGACGGCGCAGAGCTGTGCAGACATCTGTCTGAAAGAATCGACCTGCCGGTTTTCGATGTGTGCGCCTCAGAGAATCAGATATTCAGCAGAAAGGCAGTTCAGCATGCATAGACAGAAAAAATACCGTGCCAGCACCCCCGGAGTTGCCTGGCTGCTTTCTGAACTGCAGATAGAATCACTATACGGTCGCGAAGCGCTTAAGAACCTGCGACCGACAAAGCCTGATCAGCTTGAACAATTGCACCAGAGCCTTTCTGAACTTGAAACCATGGTTGCCGCGGCCCGCAACGACAAAAGTTATTTCGATCAGGCCGGCAGTATCTTTAAATGCCTGCGTTTCATCAATGGGTCACTCGACAATCTCGAAGCCGGGCAGGTGCCTGACGAAACCGAGCTGCTCGAAATAAAAGGCTTTGCGATGATGCTTACCAGCCTGAAAAACTGGTATGACAAGTCTGGTCTGCAGCTGCCATCAGTTTCATTCAGCGATATCGAGCCGGTCATCAAAATTCTCAACCCCGACCGCACCATCGTAACTTCGTTTCACGTGCACGAAGCCTATTCACAGAAGCTTAAAGAGATAAGAGCCGAAAAAATTCAGCTCGAAAACAGAATATTACAGTGCAATGACCAGCAAACGCGCGATGAACTGCGCAACCAGCGGGCGCGCCTGGTCCAGGCAGAAAAGACTGAAGAGCATCTGGTCAGAGAAAATCTTGGTCAACAGCTGCTCGAATGGGTAACAAGAATGCGGCATAACGGTCTGGCAGCCGGTCGTTTTGAACTGCTGCTCGCCAAAACCCGCCTGGCCTGCCGCTTCAACTGCACCCGCCCCGAAGTGTTCGCCGGCAACGTGAAAAAACCGCTGCAGGCAGAAGAGATGATAAACCCCGAAGTAGAGGCAATTCTCGCCAGTCACGGCAAACAGTTTACACCGGTATCGATCGAGCTGAACCCTGGCACAACTCTGCTGACCGGTGCCAACATGGGCGGCAAATCGGTTGCACTGATGACTCTCGCCATGAATGCCGAACTCGCCACCCTTGGCTTTTTTGTTTTTGCCCGACGCTTCAGCACACCGCTGTTTGACTTTATCTACCTGATCACCGGTGATGGTCAGAATCAGGCCTCAGGCCTGAGCAGTTTCGGTGCCGAAATTATCAGACTCAGCGAATTGACCGCTCTGACCCGTCAGGGCATCGGGCTTGCCATCTGTGACGAATTCGCCAGATCGACGAATCCTTCGGAGGGCAGCAGATTTGTGCAGGCCCTCGGCGAGTTTTTACAGCAAAGCGGCTCTTACGGTATTATCGCCACCCACTTCGACGGTATCAGAATCGAGGGCGCCACTTATTACCAGGTAATCGGCCTTAAAGAGAAGAATGCTCTTGAAGAACATGCTGATCGAGAGGCGCTTCTAAAAAAACTGTGCGAAAAAATGGATTACCGGCTGCAGAAAATTAATGACGATTATCAGGTGCCCAAAGATGCGATGCACATTGCCACCATCCTGGGCCTCGACTCTGAATTTCTCTCGATTTTACGCCGCCATTACCAGTCATGAATGGCGCTCACTGAAGCCTTGAGTCAACTCTCGATTTTTGTATTTTTTTCAACTGAAAAATTTACTCCCAGCAGACTCATATCGTCGTCCTGAAATGCTTTTCCGCGAAAAGATGCCAGTTCATTCCAGGCTGCATCCACCATTCCCGTAATTCCTTCATGCGCATGCGCACCCAGAGTTTTTTTCAGTCTGCTGAGACCAAATCTCTTTCCCTTTGGGTCCGGCTGCTCGGTAATGCCATCTGAATATAGAATTAAAGCCGCCCCGGCCGGAATCTCAACCATAATTTCTTCGCGCACTTCACCATCGCCAAAGCCAACCGGCAAGCCACCGACTTTAATCTCTTCGACCTGCCCGTCAGGCAGAACCAGCAAAGGAGCAGGATGACCGGCAGCAGCTATTTGCAGCTGATTTTTCGCGCGATCCATCAGCAAAAAGACCATGGTTAAATACTGACCAAGGTCTTCGAAGGGGAATTCGCGCTCCAGGCGGGCAATGATTTCTCCGGGCGAGTTTGGAACAACCACCCCATCGTGCATCTGGCTGACAATTTTTCCATCACTGCGCAACATGTGTGATAACGCCACACCGGTAAGAGCCGCCGGAATACCGTGACCGGAGACATCGAGGCAATATACGCCTATCAGATTCTCAGAAAATGGAATTACATTGACCATGTCACCGCCAACCTGATTACATGGCAAAAAGCGTAGATGCATATCAACCCGGCGATCCAGAAAGTCCATCCTGGGCAGCAAAGCGCTCTGAATTTTCGCAGCCGCCGCCAGGTCTGCAAGCATAAGCTGATTTCTCTGCAACAGCAGCTGACTGGCTTTAACCTTTTCCAGCATCGCGATCGTCACAACAGCAATGAAAATCGTCAGCATTATAGCAATCAGCTGTAACCATTTTTTTGCTTCTTCAACCCGGTTTATGACGTCCGCATCAGAAAAACCGACAAGCATTCCGAGAGGGAAATCGCCAACCCTTTTGTAAACAAAGTTTCGATAAATATGATCAACCGGGCTCCTGGTCTGAAAGCTCGCCGAAGCATCGAAAATTATCTTTTCCCACTCAGGGTTCTGCAAACTTGTGGCCCACATGTCATTTGCCGGTTCCGGAACCCTGGCGCGCATTTTTCTATCGTGGATCCCGAGCAAAGATGCGACGAACTGAGACCCCAGCTGCAGATCTTTGAAATAGCGGGTAAAAAGTTCCGGGCTGACGGTCACGAGAACGACTCCATCGAAAGAACCGTCTGGTTTGTCGATTCTCAGAGCAACGCGAAAGTGAAATTTGCCGGTAACACGCCCAATCTCGACCGCCGAAATAAAAAGGCCGTCACCGGCATTCTGCTGGTGATATCTAAAATAGCCGCGGTCTGTAACATTTACCCCGCGAGTGCTCTCATCGCTGGGAATCAGAAGTTTGCCAGCGGCATCGGCTAAAAAAAAGTTCGGGGTAAGCGACCGGTCGAGCTGTATTGATTCGATAAATCTCTCTGTTTCTTCAATCGAATGGCAGTGATTGTAAAATTGCCTCACACTGCGAAGAAAAACGCCAATCTGATTCAACAGCATCAAGGTGTGCTGTACAGAAGCATCTAGAACAGTCGTAGCTTCAGTCGCCAGATTTCTTTTTTCTTCGTGCAGCATTTTTTCGACACGAAAAATGTATGATCCCCAGATAACGACGGTCAGAAACAGTGAAATGAATATAATTAAAATCCGGTCATATCTGCCGGGAACTTTTTGCATGTATGTTTCTCCCCAACCAGGCCATCGGTCTCTGTTTGTCTGCAGTAAGAAAAAATCCTCGCATAACCGCAAAACGAAATTTCTCTTGTCTCTACCATGAGTATATATTGTGGGCAGTGAAATTGTCATCAGGCAAAAAGCTGAAAATTTAATAAGCATGGCCCGGTGCCGGCAAACTAAAAAAATACTGCGGAAACGACGTTTCGGCGGTATAATTGAGCAAAATATCTCAAGGTTAAGGGAAGACGATGAAAAGCAAACTCAATCTCAATTTTGCCGTAGTCGACAAAGCCAGGCAGTATGCCCGCGAAATCGCGGCCGACACCCAGAAGTTCATCGAAAAGCACACCAGTGTGACGATCGAACGAACTGTTGCCCGTCTGCTCGGTATCGACGGGGTCGATGCCCAGGGCATACCGCTGCCTAACATTCTGGTCGACAATATCCGCAGTAACAACGGCCTGAGCCTCGGCCTTTCGGCTTATGTCGGCAATGCCATGATCCAGACCGGCAAAACCCCGCAACAGATTGCCGAAGCGGTTGCCAATGGCGAGCTCGACATCACCCGGCTCAAAATGGCCGACATGTTCGAAATTCGCGCCAGAATCGAAGAAATTGCCCGCCAGACCGTCGAAAGAATCAGAAACAACCGTCGACAGCGCGAAGAATACCTTGGCCGCTACGGCGACAAGCAGGGCCCCTACCTCTACGTAATCGTCGCCACCGGCAACATCTACGAAGATATCATTCAGGCCCGCGCGGCCGCCAACCAGGGCGCCGATATCATTGCCGTCATCAGAACCACCGGTCAGAGTCTGCTCGACTTCGTGCCTTTCGGCGCCACCACCGAAGGCTTTGGCGGCACCTTTGCGACTCAGGAAAACTTCCGGCTGATGCGCGCCGCTCTCGACGAAGTATCAGAGAAGCAGGGTCGCTATATCAGACTCTGCAATTACTGTTCAGGGCTGTGCATGCCCGAAATCGCCGCCATGGGTGCTCTTGAGCGCCTCGATGTCATGCTCAACGACGCTCTCTACGGCATTCTGTTCCGTGATATCAACATGCAGCGCACTCTCGTCGACCAGTATTTTTCACGCATCATCAACGGTTTTGCCGGCGTAATCATCAACACCGGCGAAGACAATTACCTGACCACTGCCGATGCTGTCGAAGAAGCTCATACAGTGCTGGCCTCGCAGTTCATCAACGAGCAGTTCGCCCTGATCAGCGGCATTCCAGAAGAACAGATGGGCCTCGGGCATGCATTCGAGATCAACCCAGACCTGAAGAATGGTTTTGTCTACGAACTGGCACAGGCACAGATGGCCCGCGAAATCTTTCCGAAAGCGCCGTTGAAGTATATGCCGCCAACCAAATTCAAGACCGGCAATATTTTCAGAGGCCATGTGCAGGATACGCTGTTCAACATGGTGACGATTCTCACCAGTCAGAAGCTGCATCTGCTCGGCATGCTGACCGAAGCGATCCATACGCCGCTGATGTCAGACCGCGCCCTGTCGATAGAAAACGCCCGCTATATTTTCAATACCATGGCCGACCTCGGCGATGAGCTTGAATTCAAGAAAGATGGCATCATCACCACCCGCGCCAATCAGGTTCTCAACGAAGCCTGCAGCATGCTCGAGAATATCAGACGCGATGGTCTGTTCAAGACTCTTGAACAGGGCAAGTTCGCCGGCGTAAAACGACCGTTTACCGGCGGCAAGGGGCTTGACGGCGTTGTCGAAAAGCAGAGTGGCTATTTCAACCCGTTCGTTGACATGATGCTGAAAGGGGGCAACAAATGAGCAGCGGCCTTTATTCAACCAAAGAAAAGAATTTCAGTAAAGAACTCGATCTTACCCGTCTCAAGCCCTATGGCGACACGATGAACGATGGCAAGGTGCAGCTCAGCTTCACACTGCCGGTTGCCGATAACGAACGCGCCATCGAAGCGGCCCGCCAGCTCGGTGCCAAAATGGGTCTGTCAGACGTGCAGGTTTCGCATCACGAAGCTCTCGACAAGGACTTTTCGTTCTTCGTCGTCTACGGCAATCTGACCCACACGGTCGACATCACCAGCATCAAGGTTGCCACCATCGATTCAACCGTCATGGACATGCACGGCGTCGATGATTTCATCAAGGAAAACATCGGGCGCAAGCTCGTCGTCGTTGGGGCCAGCACCGGCACCGACGCTCACACGGTCGGCATCGACGCGATCATGAACATGAAGGGTTACGCCGGCCACTACGGGCTTGAGCGCTACCAGATGATCGAAGCCTACAATCTCGGCAGCCAGGTGACCAACGAAGATTTCGTCAAAAAAGCGGTCGAACTCAAAGCCGACGTCCTACTGGTTTCGCAGACCGTTACCCAGAAAGACGTGCATGTCACCAACATGGTCGAGCTGGTTGAGCTGCTTGAAGCTGCCAACCTGCGCAACAAAGTGATTCTGGTCGCCGGCGGCCCGCGCATTACCAATGACCTGGCCAAAGAACTCGGTTACGATGCCGGCTTCGGCCCGGGCAAATACGCCGAGCACGTTGCCTCATTTTTCGTCGACGAATTCGTCAAACGCAAAATGAAGTAACCACGCAATAAAACAGACGTAAAAAATGGGTCAGGCAATAGCCTGACCCATTTTTATGTGCGCTTTTAGATTAAAATTCGCGGGTGGCGCTGAACATCAGGAAATGATTGTCGGCCCCGGTGAATTCGCCGGCCCCGCCAAGAGACAGAGAGCCGGCCCGGCCTTTTTCGAGCAGCATATAGCTGTAACCGACGTCATAAACGAAGGTTCGCGTCTTGCGCGAAGCGCCGATTGAGAATATGTGCCCGTCGGTGCCGGGGAGTTCAAAATTACGGGTTTCATCGCCGACCGGAGAGTTGTCATAAGCGTAACCGCCGCGGAAAGTCCAGCGCTCGTCATGTTTAAATTCAGCACCGAAGCGCCAGGTCAGAGAATCTTCCCAGTTTTTCGGAGCGGCAAAACCACCTTTGGTCTGCCAGGAGTCGCGCGGAACGATCTTCAGTTCGTCGAAGCGGTTCCATCCGGTTTTGGTAACATCGAAAGAGAAGATCCAGCGGTCGACAGAAGAATTAGTCAAACCGAGGGTGAGAGTATAAGGAAGCTTGAGAGTACCTTTAACACCGATCAGACCAATTTCGGGGTGATCTTCGACGGTGCCTTTCATTTTTACATCTGCTTCAGAAAGGTATCTGACGCCGAATTTCCAATTATTGCCGGCATTGTAGTGAGCTGCGAGAACATAACCCATTCCCCAGCCATCAGCCTGATATTTGGTGAATTTGTCCCACAGAAGGGTGTTGGGCAGCAGGGTTCCCTTCGAATGAAACCTCAGCTTCATGTCTGCCTTGATCAGGCTGATACCGGCCGCCACCGACAGTTTATCGCTCAATCTGGTGGCAATGGTCGAATTGAGATAAGGCACCTGAAGATCGGCCTGGGCAGGAATTGCTCTGGTCAGGAGAGTTCCGGCGGGCGAACCGGCAGGGTCATTGAAAATGCCTGAGTTGGCAAGACGGCGAACGTCTTCGTCATTCCACTTCATTCCGAGACCGAATGGTGTATAGAGTGAAAATGCGGCAGTGTAACGACTGTTTACTGGGTAAACAATGTTCGTTCCCGGCACAGCCTGAGTTTTATCTTTTATTTTGATGCGGCTCTGGCCGTTGCCAGGCTCATAGCTCCAGTTGAGCTTAACCAGCGAAAAGCCCGAATTATACTCAGGTTTTTTGAAGTCCATAACGGCAGCCGGGTTATACCAGGCACTCGAAACAAGGTCGTCGCGCGCGACGTTGGCCGCACCAAGAGCAATCGCATCAGGGGCGGCAGCCCCATAAATCTGAAAACCACCGGCAAAAGCCTGGTTACTACAGCACAAAAAAGCGCACAAAACCCAAAACCGGGTCAGCAGAAAACAGAGACTTTTTTTCATCTCAGACAGAACCTTTCTTCGATTGGGGTACACTGAGAATAACATAAAATCAGCATGCTCTATGACATTTACGAAATAATACTTTCTCTGCCGGTGAACAAAAAAATATGGGATTTTTGTGCTGATGAGTTATAATAGCTGAAAATCAATCTGTGGGTAAGAATATGAGCCGGTGGCAGTTTGTAAAACAGTTCTGTCGAGAACCCCGAAGAATCGGGGCAATCGCACCCAGTTCGCAGAAACTGGCGCGCCGCATGCTGCAGCCGATCAATTTCAACCGCGCCCGGGTAATCGTTGAATTTGGTTCGGGCACCGGCGCTTTTACGCGCAAAGTGGTCGAACAGATCGATCCAGAAAAGACCCTGTTTTTCGGGTTTGAGTTGAATGAACAGATGAACCGCATCGCCAACCAGAATGTACCCGAAGTGCCCATTTATCAGGACTCAGCCGCAGAAATCCGCAAATACCTCAGACAACACGGGGTAAAGCATGCTGACGCGGTTATCAGCGGTTTGCCATGGGCAGTATTTCCCGAAGAGCTTCAGGATGAGATACTTTATGAGACTGTTGCCAGCCTGAAAAAAGGCGGTGTTTTTACCACCTTCGCCTATCTGCACGGTCTGCTGTTGCCGTCAGGCATCAGATTCAGAAAGAAACTGCAGAAACACTTTTCAGAAGTTAAAACCAGCCCGGTGGTCTGGAACAACATTCCGCCAGCGCTCGTCTACTGGTGCCGCAAATAATTTTTTTACGGCATCAGGCAAGATAGAGAGCAAGGCCGGCAAAAAAGGTTATCACCCAGAGAACCGGTGAAGTTTCACTGATTTTGCCGCTGTAGACTTTCAGCAGCAGAAAAAGAATCAGACTCCAGCTGATGCCCTGACTGATCGAGAAGGTGAACGGAATCAGAATCAGCGCCGCAAAAGCCGGCAGCCCAACTTCATAGTCTTTCCAGTCGACGCCGGCAATCGCCCGCAGCATGAAAAAGCCGACGAGCAGAAGAGCCGGAGCGATGGCGCAGGCGGGTATCATCTGCAGCATCGGCGCCAGCCAGAGAAACGGCAAAAACAGAAGCCCGCAGACAACCGCAGTCAGACCAGTACGGCCACCCTGTTCCACACCGGCAGCGCTTTCGACGTAGGTGGTGCCGGAACTGCTGCCTACCAGGCCTGAGAGCGTCGTCGAAATGGCGTCGACCAGCAGAGCCTTGTCGAAATTACGCGGCTCGCCGGTTTCGTCGACCATATTGGCAACCGAGGCGACTCCGAGGAAAGTCGAGATAGAGTCAAACATATCAGTGAACAGCAGGGTAAAAACGGCACCCATGATGCCGAAGCTCAGTGCCCCACGTATGTCGAGCTGCAGAAACACCGAAGAAAAATCGGGGGTTGAATAAAGCTGCGGCGGGATCTGCACGAGAATCTGACCTGGCCAGATTCTTCCGTGACTTACCGCGAGAACGGTCGTAAAAGCGATGCCGAGCAGCAGACTGCCCGGTATTTTGTTCTGTTCAAAAAAAATGGTGAGTGCCAGACCGATCAGAAAAACCAGGGTCTGAGCGTTGAACCCACCGAAACTGACCAGGGTGGCCGGATTTGCCACAATAAAACCAGACGATTTCAGTGCCAGCAGACAGAGAAAAAGACCGATGCCGGCAGCCACGCCAAGTCGAACGCAGTGTGGAATAGCTCTGACAATCGCCTCGCGCAGGCGCAGCACCGTCATCAGCAGAAAAATCAGGCCCGAAATAAAAACCGCGCCAAGCGCTGTCTGCCATGGAATTTTCATGCCAATTACCATGCTGAAGGTAAAAAAAGCATTTATACCCATGCCGGGTGCGAGGGCAAATGGCAGATTAGCGATCAGGCCCATGAGAATGCTTGAAAGAGAAGCAACAAGAACGGTGGCAGTCAGAACTCCGGCAAACGACATGCCGGCATTTTCGAGAATCATCGGGTTCACGGCAAGAATGTAGGCCATGGTCATAAAGGTGGTAATGCCGGCGAGAATCTCGGTTCTGACGTCGGTTTCGTTGGCCTTCAGGTTGAAAAATCTCTCAAGCATCATTTTACCTCTGTTTTTCAACGGCAGGATTGATCTGCGTGCCGCTGAGCATGTTTTTCGCGGGCTCGTCGAACGATTTTATATGAACATCCTGCTGTGGGAAAGGAATTTCGATACCATTTTCACGAAAAAGTCTTTCGATCTCATAATTGATCTGATTCATGGTTTTAAGTCTGATATCAATGTCGGCAACCCAGACACGCAATTCAAAATCGAGAGAACTGCTGCCAAAGGCCATAAAATATACCGCCGGTTCGGGGAACTTCATCACAAAGGGGTTTTCCTGGGCGACACCCAGGAGAATCCGGGTAACTTTCTGAACGTCAGAACCGTAAGCGACACCGATTTTTATAATCAGGCGGGTCTGACGATCAGAAAGGGTCCAGTTGGTGACGGTCGATGAAACAAGATCGCTGTTGGGCACAATCATTTCAGAGCGATCGAATGTCTCGACAACAGTGGCACGCAGACCGAGATTTTTGATCGTGCCCCAGTCTCCCCTTATCTGAACGATATCACCCACTTTGATCGATCGCTCAAAAAGGAGAATCAGGCCACTCGCAAAATTATTGACGATATTCTGCAGACCGAAACCAATACCGATGCCCAGGGCCCCGACAACTACAGTCAGGTTCTGCAGTTCTATACCTACGGCTGAGAGACCAAATACGGCACCCACAATGACAAATGCGTAATTAATCAAGCGGTTGATAGAAATACCGACGCCCTTTTCAACCTTGCGACGCGGGTAAACTTCCTCGTCGAGAATGGTTTGAACCAGCCATGAAACAGCAAGAGACGAATATACGAGAATGACTGCCCAGACAAGCCTTCCGAGCGAAACCCTGTAACCCTGGAGCGAAACTCCGAAAGCAAGGATTCTTTCAATTGAAAGCAGGGTGCTGTCAAAAAAGCCCCAAACCGATATCATTGCGGCAAAAGTAACAAATACTACGACCGTATCGACGATCATGGTAATGCGTTTGATAAAAAGACGATGATGCCGGTTAATCAGCTCGTAGCGGCGAACGAAGCCATTGTCAAAAGCAAAGTCAACGACACCACGCAGGATCAGGTCGATCATCCAGGCAATGACGCCAAGAAAAACAGTTTTGATGGTGACATCAAGAAGGTGGTTTGAAAATGCCACATAGCCCGCGACCTGTGAGAGAAAAACCAGTGCAAGTGATGCGCCGCCGAGTTTCACACCAGCGACAAATGTAAACGACCGCCCTTCTGCCTCATTGACGCGGGCTCGCCATGAACACAGCAGAGCGCCGGCAAACCCGACAAGCGCAATAAAAAGGCGCAATGCCGGAGCCGGCAGAGCAATGAAGGTGAAAAACTGAATGGCCAGATAAAGAGCGACAATTATATAAAGAAGACGCCGGCGCCAGGGCAGATCGATCACTCCACCAACGACCCTTGACGCTGTCACAGTAACAATGCCGGCATAGAAAAGTTTGAAGAGCTTGGGAACACTGTCGAAAAGAGGCAAAGGCAGAAGAATTCCCAGAAAAAAGGCAGTCGACCAGTAGCGGTTGATGATGAAACCAAGTTTTAATGCTTCAAGATTGCGGGTTTTCCAGGTATGCAGGAAATAGAGAAAGCCGCCGATCAGAATCAGCTGTAGAAAGAAGATCCAGCCGGAAGTCTGAAAAAACCTTCGGTCAGGCATCTCGAAGCTGGCTATGCCGAGCCAGAAGTCTTCCCAGAGGGTGCGGTCGAACTGCAGAATGAAGGTCGGGGTAAACATTGCCGGCCGCGATTTTCGGAAAAGATCCTTGCGCATCTCGGCCATCAGCTTGTCGATATCTTCAAGCTGCTGCTGTGACTGGCGCTGCAGCTCGACAACTTTCTGCTGAAAGGCTACCAGCGGACCCTCAAGACCATCAAGGCTTTTACGGGCAGTATCTGTCACCACCAGAGCTTCTTTGAAAACATTGCGCAGCGCGTCGCTGAGATTCGTTTCTTTTGCATTCTGCTGATTCTGCCAGCTGGTTTCTTTTGCTTCCCAGGTTTGTTTAAGGCCCTCGATTTTAACCAGTTTTTCAGCAATATATCTGGCATGGCGGTTTACAGCATCAATCAAAGCTCTGGTTTCGCTTCGCAATGATGAAACATTTTCGAAGCCATAAGTTCCCGATTCAACGATTTCGCGCAACGAATCGCGATTAGTCTGCAGGCGTCTCTGGTGTAACTGGTGCTCTGACTTGAGGTTTTCGATATCGACAATTGCCGCAACAGCCTCAGCCAGCTTCCCGGCCTCATTTTTCAGGGCCTCGGCCTTCGGCAGAATTTCGGCCATCGAATCAGAAACGTCTTCCTGAATCGTGGTTGAAGCCTGCATCGATGGGATCGGCAGCGGCAACGGGCCAATAAACTGGCTTAAATCAATGGTCTGCGAAAAAGCAGGCAATGAAAGGCAGAAAAAAAGAATAATGGCAATTTTTCGGAAATTAAGGGGCATTTTCACTCTCCTGCCATCATTTTATCAACTTTTTCTTGCATTTTGCAAGCCTGACAGAATTACAAACGCCCCATGAAACGCAAAATACCTTCGAGAATTGTCCAGGGGTGTGGCGGGCAACCGGGCACAAAAAGATCGACCGGAACGATACCGGCAGCTCCGTCATTCACTTCGCTGTTACCCTTGAACAGACCGCCAGAAATGGCACAGGCCCCGACAGCAATCACAATCGACGGTGAAGGCAGCGCTTCGTAGGTTTTCTGCAGGGCAAGCTTCATGTTCTGGCTCACCGGCCCGGTTATCAGCAGACCGTCGGCATGTCTTGGCGAAGCCACAAATTGAATGCCGAAGCGCGCGAGGTCAAAATTCGGGGTTCCGAGAACGTTGGTATCGGCTTCACAGGCGTTGCAGCCGCCGGCGCTGACCTGTCGCAATTTAAGCGACCGGCCGAACAGGCGCCGTAATTCATTGCCCATGGCTTCTGCCTGTCTGAATTTTTCGTCGGCGATCACGAGCGTTTCTTTCGAATTTGCGGCCATCGAGAATTCCTGGGTGAAGCTGATCAGTTTTTCGGCACAGGCCGTTTCGCAGGCGCGACAGAAAATACAACGACCGAGATCGATCACCGGCCGGTTGCCGGCCCCGCGTGATAAAGCGCCGGTCGGACAGATGTCGGCGCAGGCGGCACAGTCGCCCTTGCAGCTGCCCGGCAGAATTTTCGGGCGTCCGACATAGCGGGGCGCCATGGGCGGCTGTTTTTCCGGAAACGGGAATGTGCGATATCCCTGATGTAATCTGGCTTTAAGAATCTGTAACATATTTCACCTCACAGGTCATGACCGCAGTAAGAGAGGTTGAAACTCTTATTGCAGAGCGGAAAGTCTGAGATTTCCTGGTTTCTCAATGCCAGAGCCAGGCCAAACCAGTTATGAAATGAGGGATCAACGATTTTGTAGCTTTTAAGGTTACCCTTGCTGTCGGTAATTGCAGCATGGCAGATTTCGCCGCGCCAGCCTTCGGTAAGGCTGACAGCCAGGGAATCCGGTGCCAGTTCTGCTTTTTTTGCGCTGCAGCCCGCTTTTTCGCAGGACATTTCATTAAGCAGGGTTCTGATGATACGCAGTGAATCCTGAATTTCGAGCCAGCGCACCGTTGCCCGGCCATTGACGTCGCCCTGACGGCCAAGTGCCAGTTCAGGCCTGATTCTGTCGTAGGCAGCAAAAGTGTGCGAAAGTCTTGTATCAACGGCGACACCGCAGGCACGGGCAGCAGGGCCAACCAACCCGGCAGCGACCGCATCTTCCCGGCTGACGAGGCCGGTTTCTTCAAATCGCGAGACCACCGAAGGGGTATCCCAGACGAGGCTGATGGCTGAGCGCAGGTCGGCTTCGATAAGTAGCAGTTTATCGAGAATTGCTTTTTTCAGATCGGCATCGATTTCGTGGCCGACGCCACCGGTTCTGATCAGGCCACGCCCGAAGCGGTTGCCGCAGATCATGCCGGTGGTGTTGAGAATATCACCCCTGATGCGGCCGCAATAAGCTGCCGTTGGCAGAAAGCCGACGTCACCGGCAAGGGCTCCAAGGTCGCCGGTGTGATTGGCCATACGTTCAAGCTCGAGAGCGACACTACGGATAATCGCCGCATTCTGTGAAGGTTTCAGCCCGGCGAGGGCTTCGATATTCATGGCATAGGCAGTTGTATGACCGATGCTGGTATCGCCGGCCACCGCTTCCATAAGTCTGATAATTTTCTGAGGCTGCGAAGCGGGAATCGCTCTTTCAATACCGCGATGCTGGTAGCCAAGCTCAATTTCGAGGTGAAAAACCTTTTCACCGTGGCACTGAAAGCGAAAATGACCGGGTTCGATAATACCGGCATGCACTGGACCGACACCGACTTCATGCACTTCATCGCCCTTGACTTCGAAGTAGCTGGTGACACCTGGAATAATTTCGACATTCTGCCCGGCTTTTGGTTGAAAGCGGATCGGTTTGAGCCATGGGTGGCCGATCATTTCGATGCCGTGAATTTCGGCGATTTCTCTTTCGAACCAGTGAGCCTGAGGCATGATCGGGGTCAGAGCATTGAATTTGCGGCCGCAACTGCAGGAAAAAACTTCGATTTCACTGGTGCGATCATGCGAAACGATGGCAAAAAGTCCTGACTGCGGGTCACCAGGGACCAGGAACAGTGCCGACAGTCGCCCGCCTTTCTGAATCTGCACGTTCAGATGCTGGCGAAAACCTTCTGCCTCAATTACCGGGATATTTTCGAGTTTTGCAGAGCTGCCATTTTTAAGCAACAGGGTATTTTTCACAGTATTGCACCTCCAAGAAGCAGGGCACCGCCATTTATAGCAGTTCTGATGTATTCAGGCAGGTATAAGCCGAGAATTAGAGCCAGAGACAACAACACAATCGGCGTCAGAAGCTGCAGAAATTCCTCATTGATTACAGAACCTGCGGCGGCAGAAGCTTCATGCTTATGATGTTTATCGTGTTTCAGATCATGGGCTTTGTCGGCTACGGTGTGGTGATGATGTTCATCGGCGTGGTCATCGGGCCGGCGGCCGAGAGTCATCTGCATGACAATCGTCAGCATACCGATAAAAACGATCAGAAGAAAGAGGAGATAGAAGCCGGCCGTTGTCCAGCTGCGAGTCTGCAAAGCAGCTTTCAGAATCGAAAATTCGCTGATGAAGGTTCCGAAAGGTGGAGTCCCGGTTATTGCCAGGAAACCTGCAAGCCAGAGCATGCCGGTGAACGGCATCGATTTGAGCAGACCAGAGACCTCTTCGACTTTCTTGGTATTGAAGGCCGACAAAATGTTGCCGGCGAGCAGAAACATCGGGGCCTTGATCAGTGAGTGGCAGATGGCATGCAGAAGGGCGCCGGCAATTGCAGATCCGCCGAGGCCGATACCGGTGGCAAGAATACCCATATGTTCAACGCTCGAATAGGCAAGCATTCTTTTGTAGTCAGGCTGATGCATGATAAAAATGCCAGAGAACCCCATCGAAACGAGGCCGGCAATGATCAGCAATTCTGAAGCAAAGGCGGCAGTGGCGGGAATGGCCACACAGACCTGGTAGATTCTGAGAATGCCAAGAAAAGCACAATTAAGAAGAGCACCTGAAAGCATCGCGGAAACCGGCGACGGGGCTTCGCTGTGCGCGTCGGGCAGCCAGGTATGCATTGGTGCCAGACCCATCTTGGTACCGTAACCGACAAGAAAGAAAATGAAGGCGACCTTCAGCCAACCGAGTTTCAAATAACCGGCAAACAGAACAAGGCCGGCGGGAGTGAAAAGCTGAACATGCTGGGTCGTCGTTTTGGCCAGAAAGAAAACACCCATCAGAGCGAGCGCGATGCCAACCGAACAGATGATCATGTATTTCCAGGCGGCTTCGAGAGAGCGACGGCTGCGATGATAATAGATAAGCGGAGTACTGGCGAGAGTTGTGGCTTCAATGCCGATCCACTGCAACCCGAAATGCATACTGAGAATCGCCAGGCTCATTGCCGCAAGAAACAATTGCATACATGCGACAAAAATCGCATTGCGGTTACGCAAAAACTGCCAGCCAGCAAGATCGGCACCGTCTGCATGCGGGTGCTTATCGAGATAAATCATCGAATAAACGGCTGAGCCGGTAAACAGAAGACTGGTGAGGGTAAGAAAGATTCGTGTCAGATGGTCGATCCCGAGCCAGATACCGTCAAGCTCGCCAGCAGAACCGTTGCATAGCTGCAGAGACATGTAGAGATGCAGAAAGGCGACGACGACCAGCAGATTCTTGCGCAGTCTTTCCGAGTCGATGAACAGAGAACACAGGCCACTGATGGCCGGAATAATGATAAGAGCCCAGGCGGTATTCATTCAGTGACCTCCTCATCGGGCGAAGCGGCAATTTCGAGGTCGGACAGTTCATTGAAACGGTCGGCATCGAGGTGGTCGAATTCGCGGTCAATATGAAACAGCATGATACCCATCAGGAAAATGCCAACGAAGACGTCAAGCAGAATGCCGAGTTCAACCATTACAGAGAATTCGCTGCCAAGGCTGAGGCCGGCAGTAAAAACTCCGTTTTCAAGCACGAGAAAGCCGAGGGTCTGAGTAAGCGCCTTGCGCCGGGTTATCAGAAGCAGCAGGCCTGAAAAGACCAGATAAAACCCTGCAATCAGCGTAACCGGTGAAGGCACCGGCTCGGTGGCCTGCAGTTTGTCGACGATCCAGCCCGACACGGCCAGCAGAAAAAGCCCGAGAAGCATCGAGGCGCCAAAGCTGATGAAAGGCTCGATTTCGCGGCGGGTTCCCGAATCGACCATCGCCTTATTCAGCAGCCAGGGGAGCAGAATGCTTTTCAATGCGATGCTGGCCAGCGACAGAAAAATGAGGGCCAGCGACAGATGACTGTCACCAGCGGCGGCCAGTGGCAGAATACCCAGCAGCAGCCCCTGAAAAGCGACCATTCTGATCGACATCAGCAAACGGCTTGAACCGAGCAGAAAAATACATGACAAGGCAAGAAGTGTAGCTATACTGTTCATGGTTTCAGTTTCCTGCAATCTTCAGAATCAGGGCAATGATGGCGAGAGCACCTGAACCGACAATGAATTTTGGAATATGAATCAGTCTGAGGCGGGCGATTGTCGATTCGACGCAGCCGATAATGACCGCGACCGCGCACATTCCGAGCATGAATACCGGAATATGCAGATATGATGGAACAGCGCCGGCAGTTATGGTCAGGCCGACCAGCAGACTCGAAAACAACCAGAGCTTGAGAGCAGAAGCGTATTCGATCAGTCCGAGATCTTTGCTGCTGTAATCGAGAATCATGACTTCATGGATCATGGTCAGTTCAAGATGCGTATTCGGGTCATCGACCGGAATTCTCGCGTTTTCGGTCAGCAGAACGATCATCCAGCTCACTGCAATCAACAGCATTATTGCGGGGTTCTGGCGCCAGAGTTCAGTCGAAAGACCGCTGAAAATACCGGAAAGGCTCAGATCACCTGTTTCATTGATCAAAACGAGCAGACCGCAGAAAAAAGCCGGTTCGGCAAGAGCGCTGTAGAGAACTTCACGGCTGGCACCCATTCCTTCAAAAGCTGAGCCGCGATCCATGGCCGCAATAACCATGAAGAAGCGGCCAATACCAAGCAGATAAGCCATCAGAATCACATCGCCAGCGAAGCGACAGCAGGCCTCACTGAAGAAAAAAGGCACCAGTAGAGCCGCTCCCAGTGTCGAAAAGAAAATCACGACAGGCGCAAGACGGGTAACCATGCTTGCGGTCTGACTATAGGCCGCAGATTTTCTCATCAGCTTGGCAATATCATAATAAAGCTGCAGGACCGGCGGTCCCATTTTGCCGCCAAAAAAGGCTTTTACCTTGTTGATGATACCGGGCAGAGCCGGAGCGAGCAGAAGCGTCAGAATGAAAAATACGACAGAATGAATGCTGATCATGCTGCCACCACCTTCCAGATCAGAAGTGCAAGAAGAACAATCGCCAGATAGCAGATATAGAGGTGCAGGCGCCCGTGCTGAAGCGCACGCAAAGGCACCATTGCCCGATCTATCAGTCCAAACAGGGGAACATAGAGATAGCGAAGCAGAGAGTCAGGGGCATCGGTTCTGAAGCTGGCACGTTCCGGGAAAAAGCCGGCAACCTTTTCGCCGTGACGATAGGGTCTGACAATGCTCGAAAAAACCTCGCTGACCGGCTGTGAAAAAGAAGAAGAAGTATATTGAATGCGCGCATCAGGGGCTGCGAAACCACAATCCCAGGTGCAGCGGTCGTTAACATCGCCACCACTGAAAAACCGACTGCGAAGCCTCCATACAAGAACAACAAACAGCATAAAAAAGAATGATATCGTTGCGGCAATCATTACCGGCTGAATGTTCAACATCGCATTTTCGGGAGTGAATGTCACCCCAGATGCGGCGGCAATCATGGATGCAACCCGAGCTACCGGAATAAGAATGAATGGCGAGAGCAGCGCCAGCAAAAAAATGACCAGAACGAGAATGGCCATTGGCAATCTGACAAGCCAGTCCGATTCCCTCGGCTCGACTTTTTTGTCACTGCGTGAGGCGCCGAGAAAAACCAGGCCAAAAGTCCGCGAAAAGGTTGCCATTGCCAGACCGCCGATCAACCCAAGCCCGGCCAGAATGACACCGGCAAGCAGCAGAGCAGACGAGGTCCCCAGACGCGCCGCCTGCAACCCGGCGAGAAAAATCATGAATTCGCTGATAAAGCTGTTAAAAGGCGGCAGACCAGAGATTGCTGCGGCACCGATACCAAAAAACATGGCAGTATATGGCATGGTTTTCGCGAGACCGCCCATCGCTTCGAGCTTTCTGGTTCCGGTGCCGAAGTAGGCGGCGCCAGAACCGAGAAAAAGCAGACCTTTGCAGGCTGCATGATTGAGAACATGCAGTAATGACCCGGTCAGCGCAGCAAAAGCCAGCGCAGGCACTTTCCAGATACCGGCCAATATGGCGCAGCCAAGACCCATCATTATTATACCGGCGTTTTCCATACTGCTGTAGGCAATCACCTTTTTGAGGTCATGCTGCGCAAGAGCGGTGATCAGAGCGAAGACGCCGGTCAGCAGTCCGCCAAAAGCAAGTGCCCAGCCCCAGGATGCCGAATGAACCGGCAAAAACATCAGAACCCTGATCAACCCATAAAACCCCATCTTGCTCATCGCACCCGAAAGCACGGCTGAAACATGTGCGTCGGCAAATGCGTATGAATCGGGCATCCAGACGTGCAGAGGCAGCAAACCAACTTTGACACCGAAGCCAAACAGGGCGAGAAAGAAAACCAGCGATGCCGTTTCGGCAGAAACAGGGGTTCTGGTAAAACAGGCAAATTCAAATGACCCGCAATGGGCGCTGATAATGGCAAACATAATAAACAGGCCTGCGGTTCCAACATGACTGGCAACGAGAAAGCGCCAGGCGGCATTTCTGGCGGAGGCGATTTCGTCTCTGTGAATTATCAGAAAAAATGCGGCGACCGACATGATTTCCCAGGCCATGAGAAAAAGCACAGCATTGGCAGATGCGGTCAAAAACAGCATCGAAGCCATCAACAGGCAGTAAAAAAACCAGTAGCCACCACATTCATGTTTGTCGTAGTGACTGGTTGCCGCAGCATACACAGCGGCCAGTGATCCAAGAACGATCACCGGCAACGAAAAGAAGGCCGAAACGGCATCGAGCTTCATGGTAGCTGCGCCCAGTGGCAGATTTAATACTATTTCTGCAGCCTGCCCGCCTGACATAAGAATTTCAGTTGCCGGTATCAGAGCGAGGAGCCCGCCGCCAACGCAGGAGCCGGTGCCAATGACAACAGAAAGACTCTTCAGTCTTCCTGTCAGCCATGCCAGCAGGCCACCGACTGTAATCACCAGAATTGCCGTTACAAATTGCTGCATACGTTTTACCTCAGCCTGTGTTTCAGTTGCATGAGCCTTTTTACGCCTGAAGGCATGCTTTTGCAAGTCTTTTGCTATTTTTTTCACTAAATTCATCATATTTCTCAGATCCGGTTGTACCGCATTCAAAATTTCACGGCAAAAAAAACCTTTTGTGAGTCTTGGAAATCTGAGTTTTTTCGGTTAGAATTGTTTTGTATCAATTAACCGTCCTGTTGAAACTGACATTTAATCTCTCAGTATTGATCAACGAAAAGCCCGTCAGAGTCAGCACGACAGACAAAAAGAGTATTGCATTGCCTCTCGCAGGAAAGGTGATCGAGTAGTGATTAATAATTCTATATCTGATTTCAGGCGATTTTTCTTCAGAAGCGCTTTTTTAAGCTTTCTCATTCTGCTGGTTTTGTTGCCGGCATTTGCCGGGGCAGCAGTACGTGTTGTCAGCGATGTTACCGGCCGCGACAGCTCCCCCTGGGAGAGAATCGAACTTCTCGAAGATGATTCTCCGAATTTTGTCGCCGAACCATTTCATGTAAAAAGTCGCCAGAATCACAGCATCATTCAGAAAGCCTTCGGCACCAACAAGCCGCATTCACGCAATGTTCTGCTGCATATTGCTCCGCGCTGGAACCGCGCGCAGCACAAAATACCGGTGCTTCTCGTTCACGGTGCCGGAGACAACGCCTGCAGAGGGTTCTGTCATCCTTATACTTTTGATATGCCTGAAAATGGCAATATCGACAAACCGGGCATGATGCAGCATCTGGTTAAGAATGGTTTTTCGGTCTTCGCCGTTACCTTTTCACACCCGCATGGCGACAATTTTCTTCAGGCACAGCAGTTAGCCAATGCCATTGCCAGAATAAGAGAATTAACCGCAGCCGAAAAAGTTGATGTGATCTGCCACAGCAAAGGCGCCATGTCGGTGCGTATTTATGCTTCTGACCTCGGGGCCGAATATCCGCAATATTCATGGTTGACGCCATTCCGGAAGGATATCCGTAAAATCATCTTTGTCGCCTCGCCTCTGAAAGGTATCGATACTGCGTTCAGATATTACATGTATAATTTTACTGTAATGCAGCAGAAACTTGCCGCGCCGCTCGGTGCCCGCTCAATGGTCTGGCAGGGCATGTATGTCGAAACCGAATCTCATAACCGCCTGTTCCCGGGGCAGTATCAGATGCTTCACAACTGGGTTAAAGACGGCATTGACTTCAATTACCAGAGCATTACTGCAGACGCAAATGTTTCGCGCAACGCTCTCTATAATGGTGGTATCAGCGGCCTCCTGGTATCGGAAGGTATCGACCGTGCTATACAGGAAGCCGGAAATGTGATAAGCTCACTCAACAGGAAAGGAATCGACCCTTCGGTAACCTGCCACATCCTGGCCGGAACCAAACAGGAAATTGACACTGTCAAGTTTTTCTGGCTTGAGTTTCCGGTCGGTGAATTCGCTGACAGCAGCGACGGAGTTCTGTTCCTGAAGAGCGCTGTTTATCAGAAAGGTCTGACAGCCCGTGGCGCCAGAGTGGCAAGTGTTAAAACGCTCGATACTCACCACGTCGGTCTGACTGTTCTGCCCGCTGCTCTTAATCACATTTCCGAGGTTTTGAGTGAAAGAAATTCTGATTAAAAAATACGACAATCGTCGTTTATACTGTGTCGAAGAAGCCCGTTATGTTTCACTGACAGAGATTCGTGAGTTTTTGCAGCGCGGCGACAAGGTGAAAGTCGTCGAAAAAACCACCGGAAAAGACATCACCAAATATATTCTCATGCAGGTCATGCTCGAAGACCGCTATGAGCTGGTTCCTACCTATTTTTACCAGATGATGCTGCAGTCGCCGCCCGAGGCGATCGAGAATTTTTTCCAGCAGTTTTTTCCCTGGATGATGAGCATGTACAAAAACTACCAGGAAGGCAAGTTCTCGATGCCCGGCATGACGATGCCAGGCATGCCGACGATGCCATCGATGCCATTTCAGAATCCATGGGTGCAGATGCAAAATCCGTTCCAGGGCATGAATCCATTCATGCAGACGCCAGTTTCACCGGCGCAAACCCAACAAACGCAGAGCCCTCCCAACGAAGCCTCTGCAAAAAAAAACGACAGCAATGCAGCAAAAAGAGATGACGACAAAATGGCCGAGATTCTCAAGCGCCTGCGCGAACTTGAAGAGAAGCTGCATTCAGACTGATTCATGTTTCCTGTGAAACATTGAACAAACCATTCGAATACAAGGCCTCCTTATTCAGGGGGCCTTTGTAATAATTTTTTTACAGAAACAGACTTAATCTGATATTATGAGGATATGAGGTATAAAAAGGTTGGGGTTCTACTGCTTTTTTTCTGGTCATTCTCACGATAATTCCGTCAACGGCCAAAGATAAAAAGCGCAACATGGCAATGTCTTTGCTCAATAAGGCACGTGCCGCCCATGAGAGCGGCAACCGTGAGCAGGCGCAGAATCTTCTGTTGAAGGCAAAATTCATCTGGAAAGACCTGCCGGACCCCGGATGGTCTTTGTCTTCTTACCATGAAACCGGGCAAAAAAAAATCTCGTCGAATCTGATCACCCGCGAATCAGGAAACGAACTTCTGTTCAATTTTCTTGCCAGTCCGACGGTACAAAAGCAGCGACTTCTTGAAGTGTACCTAAAAAAATACCCGGACGAAACCTCTATTCAGGAGCAATATCTCGCAAAAGCCAGACTCTCAGGGCTTTTAAAAGAATTTTCATCTGATCAGGCTACGCAGACTGAATCCACCGACTTCTTAAATATAAAATATCTGGCGCTTTTGATAATTCTCTCGCTGACAATCTGGCAGGCAGCTATCGCCATCAGAGAAATCCGTACCGGCAACCGGAGGTAAACATGTTGAATCATCGACAAAAACGTATTGCAGTCTTTTTGTCATTTTTTATCCTGACCCTCATCTATACTCATGTTGCCTTCGCCCTCGAACAGATTGCCAACGGAAATTTCAGCGCCAACCTCAACCCTGCGACCAACTGGTCAGATGACAATCAGATTTCTCAACCTGACCCGATGAATGAATGGGGCAGAATAAATGCTGCCGGTTATGATGCCGGCAACGGCTATTTTCATGCCAAATTTGTGCCTGCAGGCGGCTCCGATAACCTGTTTTACTATGCCGATGGCGCTATCTGGCAGGATTTTCCACCAATTGCAAAAGCTTCGGATACCAATGCATATATTTCCTACGGCCTCCGTGAAATCTACACAGTAAACGGTGGGAAATCATGGACTGCAAATATGAGCGGTACAATTCGCAGACAAGACGCCCCCGATACAATCATAAATACCTTTCTGAATCTGCAGAATAACGGAAACGCGGCACAAAATCCAGGTTGGACAGGAGAGACTGGCCTTTCCACAATTTTGCCAGGCGGTAACCGCTATCGCTTTTACCTCTACTGGAACCTCGGTGGCCAGAAAAACACCACTCTCACCATCGATGTAGATGGAATCCACTGCAACATAAGCCCATCCGGATTGACTGCCTCAGAAACGACTTCTGGTGGCTGCGATCTTGACTGGCATGACAGCAGCTCTTCAGTCGTCACTTTTTCTGCTTACCGGGTTTACCGGTCTCTGGCGGCAGATGGGCCATGGACACAGATCGCCACAATTTCGGCGCCGGCAACCAATTCTAACTATACCGACGCCACCCCGCCAGCTGCCGATGCCGTATATTACGCGGTTGCCGATGTTGATTCAGCTGGTGTCGTTTCACCATTATCGCCGGTTGCGGTTTTTAAAACGGCCAAGCTTGTAATTACCAGGGTTGAAGCCGTTCCAACCACAGTAACCATAGGTCAAAGCGGCATTCCGGTGAAGGTATATGTTTCGAATACAGGTTATTCGCCAGCCCAGCTCTCAGAAATCGACCTTTATTTCAGTAACCCGGCGATAGGTGTTTACAATAAAACCCTGCAGACCGCCTTGCCAGTGAATATTGCTGGAGGAGCCAGCACAACGGTTACCTTCTCGGTAGACATTCTTGACGGCAGTATTCCGGATACAGACGTAATCGATGCAACTGCCACCGGCACCAATATTCAGATCGTTCCGGCCCGCACAATCGTCGCCACTTCGTCTTTGCAGACGCATTCGTGGCTGATCCGTTCACCAGCCAATCTGGTGGTTCAGAAAATAACCACTCCCACAACCGTTTATCGAGCCCAGAAAGACGTTTCAATCGCAGTTGAAGTCGTAAACGACGGCAATAAAAATGCTGCCGCCTACTGGGATTCAACCGCACTCAAATTCAATCTTGGAAGCTACGAGAATATTCGCCTGGTCGACACACTGCCGGTTGCAGTATACCCGGGTCTTCCGGTGACCATTCATTATCTGGTTGACGTCAGCCCGCTTTCGGCAACCGGCACCTGCGTAATCGATGCCGATATAACCTTCAGAGATGTCAATCTTCTCACTCCATCTACGAATTATGACGGCGCGACAGAGACCGGTATCTGGACAGTCGTCGCCGGGGTCATGAAAACCTATCAGGGCCCGCCAAAATTCCCCTCTTACATAATTGAATCGAACAGCTTCAATCAGGGTAACACTATCGTTTATGCCAAAACCGAAAATCTACAGCCACTCGCTGAACAAAGATTCCGTTGGTATAACCCATCAGGAACTCTTGTCAGGGTAACTGACCCGCCCCTGACAACCGATGAAAACGGAGTGATGACTGATCAGCTAAGCCTCGATGCGGCTTCACCGCTGGGCCTCTGGCGTGTAATTGCCACAAGGGTTATCGACAACATTCCTCTCGCAGAAAAACAGTTTTACGTAGTAACCCCCGCTGCCATCTCAATACAGCACCAGCTCCCGGGAACAGTAACTCTGAACCAGACGTTCACGGCAACTTCGACTATCATCAACGCTGGCGGTGCCGCCGTTACCGATGCCTTTCCCGCAGTTCTTACCAACCTTACACCCAATGCCAGTCTTATTTCCGGTCCAATCCCAGAAACATCATCAATAGACGGCCTGGGGCAGACAACTTTCAACTGGCAGTTTTCCGCAACCGCGGTTGGATCATTTGAGGTTGAGGGTGCCGGCTATGGCTACGACCTTAATGATTCCACTTCACTGACAGCGGCGACCCAGACCAGCAACGTTTGTATCATTCAAAGCCAACCGGTTCTCAGTATTGTTTCATTGTCCGAAACCTACGGCAATGTCTACCGCAATCAGACCGGCCTTACAGTTGCGATGCTGATCAGAAACCAGGGCGAAGCTTCAGTATATGTTGACTCTGCCAGTCTTTCATTCGGCAACGGAACTCATCACCAGACGGTGACGAACCCGACCACAAGCCCCTTTCTTCTGGCCGGCAATTCTGATGTAAGTGTAACATTCACGGTTTCAGTCGATGCAGATTCTGCCACCGGTGCTGTTAATGCCTCCGCATCCTTCACTGCCTACGAGGCCAATAATCCGGCGTCGACATCAACGACCGTCTGTGCTCCCGTGTATTTCTGGACAATTCTGTCTGCCGTCGGTCAATGTGCCGGCAATACTGAATATAATCCTGAACAATACACCTTCAACCAGGGTCAGAAGGTCTATGTCAAATTTACCGGCATGGCCGCACCTGGTGGTGGCAATGCCTACCAGATATGGGTTTACGATGCCAACAACGTAAAACAGGCTTCACCAATTCAATCAGGTATCGGTGTCAGCAACCATTCATTTACTCTTCCGGCCGCTGCAGCACTTGGAAAATGGCGCGCCGAGATTCATATTGTCAAAAGTCCCGGCGGAAATGATCAAAGCCTGGAGGGCGTTCAATATTTTGAAGTACAGGCACCAGGAACGCTTGCCGGATCGCTCACAATAGCCTCGACAAGTGTTCCGCTGGGCGATGAAATTGCCCTGACCCTGTCATTATCCAATAATGTGGCTACCAGCTCAACAATTTACCCGGTCATTCCTGTTCTACCCATAAGAGCACCAACCTACACCGGGGCAGCCGACACACTTATTTCAGGGCCAACACCGGCTTCGGTGAGCGTCAGTTTCGGCAAACCGGCCACTTTTACCTGGGTATTCAAGACGACAGACTTTACTGATATAGGCAGCAGTTTTGCCATGGAAGTTGCTGCAAGCGGCATCGACCTCAACACGACCTATGCAGAGACACAGCGGACTGTATCGTTGGCCTCAACAACCAGTAACAATATTCAGATACTTCTGCGCGACCTTGAAGTGCAGCCTGATCCGATACAAATTGCCCCCATGGTCTGCGGCACTACGGTTTCATGGCCATTTCAGTTGAAAAACACCGGCAATACTCATTTAAAGAACGTTTTCTGGCAGAAGGCCTACCCAACTTCACCATCCGGAGCCAAAATCCCTTATGCCTATTTTGACTTCACTCCCACTTCAGGCTTTTCAGTTGCAACCGGCACCCTGTCAACCGCCTGCAGTTTTGATCTGAGCATACCCTATAATCAGCCGGCCGGCACTTACACGGCAATAATGGCGGTATATGATGATCTTTCAGGTAACAGTGCAAGAGATCTGGGTGAACCGTATTATGAATTCACGGTTCAGGCAGTTGCCAGCGAATGCAAAGTCGTTTACACCGATACAAATTTGATAGAACTCGGTGGCTACCCGATCGATTCGAATACCGCAACCGTAACGATCAACATTTTTAACGGCGGCAATCTAAACCTGACAAATCTCAAGTTCAAGCAGACTGATCAAACATTCGTGAACTCCTACGTAACCATCGCCCCGAATCCGCTTGGGGCCCTCGCGACCGATGGGGTCGAAATCGCCAGCATATCAGCATATGTCGGAGCCGACGCAGTTGGTGAGCACATTGCAACTTTTACCCTCTGGGAGGACACTTCTAACCCGGATGTAATCGATGCCGGCGAAGCATCATGCACATTCATGGTGAGGTTCTCAGTTGGTACAAAAGATTTTAATATAACCGACAACCCCAAAGACCTCGGCAACGCAACCCCGACCTTCACCTTGACCGATTTCAACGTGACCATTACCAATGTCGGCACTCTGGATATAGTCAAGCCGGCAGTTGAATTGTCAGACCTCACTCAAGGCGCCTATTCAATTTCAAAAGACTATCTGACGATTGAGATGCCCCCGGGGCCGATATTACCCGGCGCCGGCAACGCAAAAGTGGCAACCATAAGCCTTTATATACCAGCAGGCACGCCTGTAGGCGTTTTCAGCGGAATACAGACCGTCTACGACGACGAAAACGCTGACGAAATCAACAACGGAACTGCCAATGAAGTAGCCAAAACCTTTGAGTTGAAAGTAACCATCAATCCATACTACTCGGTGCAGGTCATACCTGCGACCGTCGACCTTGGCGGCGTTGCGCCCGGAGACCCGCCAAAATCAGTCGGTTTCCTCTGCCGCAACGCCGGCAACACAAACCTCAGCAACCTGGGGTGGCAGGAAACCACTCTTTTCGACAATGCTCTGCAGATTACCGACGATCGTTATGCAATCGAACCAGCGGCATTTTTTCTTGCCGGCTTTGGGCAAACCTTCAATGCAACGCTGACCATCGAACTTCTTGCCACTCAGGACCCGGGGCTTTATTCCGGCACCCCGGCGCGCCTTTTTGACAGTGCCGTTATCAGCGCCAGTGATACATTCACGATCACCTGTCAGGTCGGCAGTAAAGCGCTGGATATTATCGAAAGCGGGCCATTGCTGGCTACCGGCACTCCGAACTCTACTTCAACTTCGGTTTCTTACCGAATAAAAAATACCGGCTCACTGATTCTGGCAAAACCAAGGGCGATTGCCACAGGTAATCTGACTGACGGCGCCTCTTCAATGCCGGCCGCCAGCTGTATTTTCACACCGGCAACCTTCGATTATCTCAGCCCCGGTCAGATCAAAACCGGCCAGGTTGCGGTTCAAATACCGGCCGGACAGACTATTGGCACTTATACCGGAACAATAAGAGTCTGGGATGACACCGACAACGATTTTTCTCCTGATCCGACTGAAGCCAGTGATACGGTCAGCATTGAAGTAAGAGTCACCGGCAAAAGAGTTCTGACCGTTACCCCCAATCCGGCCGATCTCTTTTTTATTCCGGCAGGGCAATCCGGCACGATCGACCTGACTCTGAAAAATTCAGGCAATATACCCATCAACAACCCGGCAGAAATCATCAAGGTGATGAAATTCCCGCTGAACCCGGTCGCACCAGGGCCACCCAGCATCTCAGAGACACAGATCACTTTCAACAGCCCGCTGGCCGGCAGCCTTGCTGTGGGTCAGACAGCAACCATAACCGTAAGCGTTACAGTTCCGGTCGGCCAAACGGCCGGACCTTACGAGGGCTATCAGATTATTTATGACGATTATCAGCCACAGAACAACGCTTTCGATGTCGGAGCTGAAGAAAGCCACAATCTGCTTCTGAAATTGACCGTGGGTGAAAAGAAACTTTCAGTAACCACACCGGTGAATATGGGCAGCGGAGATCCCAGTATCCCAGGAACTCCATCAGTTCTTAACAAATCATTCGAAATCAAAAACCTTACTTCTATTCCGCTGTCAAAGCTCAAATGGGCGAAAACGGCTCTGGTTTCAGGCGCCAGCACGTTGCCAACCAGCGCCTTTTCTTTCCTGCCTGCCGGGCCTTTCAATGTTTCTTCTAACGGAACCAAGGCCACTTCTGCCAGTATGACGGTTCCGATGTATCAGTCTCCTGGCACTTACAGCGGCACTCAAACTGTCTTTGAAGATGAAGATAGCGATGGAACGATCGACAGCGGTGAAGCCTCGGGCACGTTTGTATTGTCGGTCACTGTCAACACCCTCGAAAAGATCGAAATTCTGCCTTCGATTGCCGATCTCGGCGATGTAAAACCCGGCGAGTCAACGGTGCCTTTTGATCTGACAATCAATAATATCGGCAACGTCGACATTGCCGGCCTGGATGCGCAATGGGTCAAAACGAATCTTGCCGGTCCAGAAACCATCAACTCTTCACTCATCAGTTTTTCAGCAATCCCCGACCCACTGGTTGTTGCTGCCAGCACAATCTGCCAGGTTACAGTCGGCCCGCTCGACTCACCCATGGCAAACGGCCTATATACCGGGATTCAGAGTCTTAAAGGCCAGAATTGCGAGTTGCAGTTGTCAATACTCAGTGCCGCCACCGGCCCTGACCTCGCTTCCGGCAGCATATATCAGGAAATCGCCACCACCTCTTTCTCTGCCCTTGCTCCAGAAACCATGATTTTTTCTGCATTTGTAACAGCAACCGGTACTGCAGCAATCGGCTTTCTCGAAACTCTGCCGGACAAGTCAACCGCCTCTTACCGAGAGGTCAGTTTCGATTTTCAGAGCAAGACTCTGACGCAAAGTGGCCCTGGCATAATCGACGCCGGCGCCATGGATATAGCCAGACAGAACGATCAGGCCTGGTATCGCCTGTATTTTGCCTTTACTTATCAGTTTGTCGAAAGCAGTGCCAGCCACACTTTCATCGTTTTGAAAAATGCCACCCCCGATGCCACCGTGACTGTTGCTTCCTACTCAGTTCTCTTCGACGGCATCCAGCTAGAAAAAGCGGTAATACCAGGTCAGACAAAACCGACAGCCTATGGCGACAAGGGCAAGCTGATTTCGCCATCAGAAGGAACCAGCCTTGACGGCAAAACTCAATATTATGAATGGTAAGTGGATATTGCCTGTTTGCTGATAAATCATTAGAATTGAGAAAATCTAAATTCTGAGGGTTTGTTTATGATCAAACAGGTTGCCGGGCTGCAGCTGCTGATGATGCTTATTATTCTTACGTCGCTGATTCATGGGCGCCTGCACGCCAATCAGTTCAGTTATGTGTTTCCGCCAAACATTTCACTGCAGATAACCGATCAGGTTGAAGAAGCAGGCAAAATAAGGCTGACCGCCATAATTGAAAGCCGACTCGGCACCCTCGAAAATCTTGAGATTTTTTTCGAAAGTTCAAAAGATCTTCAGATTCTCAGCAACGCCAGTGTCATCAAATCAGTGCCACAGGCATCACCGCGCAAAGTGAAGATTCTCGCAGTCAAAACCGGCCAGCAACCCGACGAAATGGGCTCATGGCTGAAAATGGGTGTCAGATTCACCCCCGACTATCAGGCAATTAAAGCCGCAGTCAATGACAAAAAGATCTACCCCGATGATTTCGAGCGTCAGAAGCTGCTGAACGTGGTAGAAAAAAACCTGTCTGAAAACGCCCGCTACCTCGAAGCCGTCAGACATTTCGTCAACCGATAAGGGAAAACTATGTTCAAACGCCCTCTGTTGCTGATTCTGATGGCAATTTTTCCGTTCTGTTTTGCATTTTCCGCCATGGCTGCTGAAACAACGGTCATTACCAGTTACTCGGTCATAACCGCATTTGGCCCGGCCAGCACCATGCAGCAGAATGTTCCGGAAGGCGAAAAGGTGATTATTTCCGCCGACAAGCAGAACGCCTACCGCGTCAAAACCATAAAAGTGACAGATGAAGCGCACCTGATCAGACTGATGGGAGCAGCAACCGAAAACGAACTGACCGACCTGCAGAAAGGTCTTCTTGAAACCTATCGTTTCTCAAGACAGGCCGAGTTCGATTCGATGAAAACACGAATTCCCGGCCAGTCAAAGGCGATCGATCTGAATCTGGTCGATATTACCGGATATACCGATACAAGCCGTTACCCCAAAATTACCGACGATTTCTGGCCACAGAACTCACGTACCTATCGCCGCTCCGGTGATGACTTTGACCTGCACTCAGAAATACGCATCAGCGGCACTGACTGTCTGGGGTATGGCTCAGACACAGCCGGAAAAATGAAAAGCACTTTTGCCCACGAATTCGGGCATGCGCTCGACAAAACATTCACCGAGACCAATGCCTATGGCTTTGACGACAGCCACTACATCAACGAAAAAATCGAGCCAAAGGCTTCTTTTGCCGAAGGCTTTGCTAATTTCATCAAAATGATTTTCTTCCCCGAAGAAGAGAAAGAATTTCGCGACAGCCTCAAGACCGTGAAAATCGAAAAGCCGCAGGGAGGCTACGATGAATACCCGATTGCCAACGTTCAGATCAGCGGTGAAGGCTTTCTCGATATCGAAGCGATCAATGCCCTGATTTTTACCCGCCTGGCCGCCGATCTGCCCAACGGTCAGAAACTGGTTCTCGATTCTTTTCAGAAGCACAACCAGCAGGAAAACCGCATGAGCCGTTTTCTTCAGAACTTCATCAATGATTATCCGCAGCACGCGACGGTTGTAGCACAAACTCTCGATCGCGAAACTTTCGGCAGGCTTTCTGACGCGGATATTCGCCTGATACTCGGCAACAACGCCGACGTGCAAAAATATCTTGCCGCCCGAATTGCAGTCAATCAGGCTCCTCCTGCTGCCGCAAAGCCAGAAAAAAGTGTCCAGACAATCACTCACAAATCCGGAACCATCTACAAATGGAAAGATGCCCAGGGCAACTGGCAGTTCACCGACCAGCCACCACAAACCGGAGCTGAATATACTACCCGCGGCAGCACCGCTACGCCCGGCAAAGCCAGCCCGGTAAAAATCGAAAACCCCGATACTGACCCCTTCATTATCGGTTATTGATCTGCCGTTTTTATCGCTCCCGGCGCAGCGTTTCAACAAGAATACCGGTCATTATCAGCAGGGTTCCAGCAATTGCGGCAGCTGAGCTCTTTTCGCCGAGAAACCACCATGCCAGCAGCATGGCAACAGGTGGTTTGAAAAAGAACAGATAGCTGGTACGGCCTGCCGAAAGATATTCCATTGCCTTCATGAATGTCAGATAACCAAGGCCGGTTCCGATTACTCCAGAGCCGACCAGATTCGGCCAGGTGTGCGATGGCGGCCAGAACCCTGCCCGAAAGAAATACAGAATCGGCAGATATAGAATCAACGCCGGCAGACAGCTCATTACCAGAACGACAAGACTGCCATGTTTCTGCAGTTGCCGTTTAGACAAAACCGTATAGAGGCCAAAGCCGACCATTGCCACGATTCCCGAGGCAATTCCGAGCGGAGTATCAACAGAACTGTCGGCTCTAACGGCGATAAGCGCTACCCCTGCAAGCCCGAGCAGTAGAGAAAAAATTCTTTTCAGGCTCATTTCTTCGCGCAGCAGCAGCCAGGCGAAAAAATTTGTAGCTACCGGATTCGCAGCGATCAAAACAGCGGCTGTGGAAGCTTTTGCATATTTGATACAGAGAGAATGAGCTCCCATGCTCAAAAATATGTTCATGCAACCGAGAAAGGCGAGATAAAACAGATCGGCGCGCTGCAGCTGCAGCAACTGCCTGAATCTTGTCAGCAGAACGAATGGCAGCAGAGTCATGGTTCCGATCAGAAAGCGCCAGAAGTTCATCAGCATCGGCGCCATATCGTTTCTGACCGGACTAACCATTATCTCGATCGAAGAGAATGCCAGAACGGTAAAAACAAGATAAAAACCAGCCACAATTTTTTCTCTGGCTGTCAGAACTGTCTGCTGCATCGGCTTTTCTCGCAAGAAGTAATAAATTAAGAGATGACCCGCACGGCCGATAATAGCACGAAGAGCTGCTGCTTTATCAAGTGATTTTCTGCAGTTATCGACTTCAGTAGCGGTAAATGGTTTTTTAAATCAGAAAATTCTGATAAACTTTGTACAATCAACAGCGGTATTATTTGACGTTAAATTTTACCGGAGACAGGGAGACACGTATGAATCTTAACAGCAGAATCCAGAAAAAATACGCCCTTCATCGTATTCTTGGCCTGTTGCTGATCGCGGCACTTATCGGCGTCAGCCCGGGAATCTTCGAAAATCTTTCGATAAACCGGCTGCAGGCCGCTACGGGCACTCCATTTACCGAAAACAAAATTGCCATCGACAAAGACAACCCGATGGCAGTCAGTTCAGCCACCGGTGAATCGGCTTCGGCAACCGCCACCATCTCAGATACTGAAGCGGACGATGCGGTAAAAAAGAAAGAGATGAGCAAGGCTGAAGAAATCGCCTGGTCGATCGGCAAGGCACTTCTGCCAACCCTTGCAGTAATGGCCTTTTCTGCTGCCGTAGTCTGCCCGCTGGCCTGGGTAGTCGTCGGGGCCGTCGCCGTCGGGGCAACTGCAGCCGCAGCAATGACCCTCGCTTATGAGCTTCGCAAAAACTCATTCAGGGATGCAGACAGCAAGAAGGGCATGGACAAGATTCTGCGCGAAGTCAGCATTCAGGCAGCAATCAGCGGCGCCATGGCTCCTTTCAATATGCTTACGGGCGGTCTGGTCCAGTCTGTCGGGCCACTGACGGTAAAAACCATAGTTCAAACCGCAGCCAAGGCCGGTGCCATAAGCTTCCTCGGCAGCACCGTTTCGAACGTGGCCAAAGGCACCGTAACCAATCTCTGGTATGATCATTATTACAACTACGACGAACGTGAGAAAGAGCTGAAAACGAAAATCGAAAAGCTTTCGGCCATCGATAACCCAAATGAAGAGCAGCAGAAAGAGCTGGTAGCCGCTCTCAAAGAACTCGACACGATCACCAAAGAAAAATACACCTGGGACAACTTCCGCAAGGATGAACACAAAGCCATTGTTTCAGCCGGGATTTCAGGGGTTCTCGGCGGCATCGCCGGCCGTCTTGGAGCTGAAAGCAGCTGGGCCAAAATTGCATCGAGCAAACTTTTTGGCAGCACTTCTCAGGCAAACCTTATATCGAATGCCGTGATAAGCAATCCCTTCGCCTTTGCCACCGGCGCTGCCAGCGCTGCAGTCGACAAAAAAGAGATTCTCAATCAGATCGAATACAATCGCATGCTGCAAAGCAAATATGAAAAGGATTCCCCGGCCTGGTCCTATTATGAAGGCAAAATTGCCGATCTCGAAAATGCCTACAAGAGCATTAAGCTCTCAGAGGCCGGAAAATCGGCGATGCTTTCGAACGCTGCCATGCAGACCGCGGTAGTCGGCACTTCTCTTGCCAAAACCCGCCTGTGGGATCTTCCCTCACAGAAGCGCCAGAAGGTTCAACAGACCTACGAAGAACAGAACCCAGAATGGCAGAAAGCCAACGAAGTCCGCCAGCGCCTTGAAATTCGCAAAGCTGACCGGCCACAGCCTGGTGATTATGCAACCAAACAAGAATATTCACAGGCTCTCAAACAGTATGCCCGTGAAGTTAACAATCTGCGCACCGAATACCAGAAGGTAAAGCTCGATGCCAGCAATGCTCAGAGTAACAGTGAAAATAAGACCGTCATCAAAAATATTGAAAAACAGGTATCACAGGATATCGAATATGCCAGGCAGTCAGAACTAGCACGTTCACTTGGCCGCGAAAGCTACGTAGAATTCAAAATAAAGGAACTGAGCAAAAAGTCTGAGAATGCAGAGCTCAGCGCCCAGGAACTGAGAGTTAAGGCTCAGGCAGAAGTTGCAAAGGGCTACGATGATGCAGCCAAAGCCAACGCCATGAAACTTGCCCAGATGGAAGAAAAAGCCAATCGCCAGACCCAGGAACTGCTCGGCAAAGTCGAAAAGGGCAATGATGGTAAACATTACGTTGTCGTCACCGACGAAAACGGCGTTGAAGTCATGCGCACCGAATACAAGAGCGGCGATGCCGCCCACTGGTTAACCCGCCTCAAAGGTGGTTCTCAGGCAGAACTCAAGCAGGCAGAAATCGACAACGTAGTCAGACAGGCCTACAATGCTTCAGCCATGGTAAAACCCACGACCTTCCGGAACGAATACGTCAACATGCGTGTCAACCAGCTCAGATCTCAGGGCATGACTGAACAGCAGATTGACAAACAGCTTGGCGGCATTGTCGATGAGGCCAATGGCAAGATGCTGCAGACATTTGGCGGCTGGAACGGCGTCGCCAAATCAGAGATTCTTGCCGCCGGGCTGGAGAAAGCCAAATATGATGATGGCGCTGCGCCAGACCTGAACAAAATCGTTGATTTTCTCAAAAAGACGCTTACCAACAAAACCATTTCAACCGTCGAAAGTGAGCTCTCGGGCGGTATTCAGAATGGCCTGCAGGTAGTTGCGCCCAAAACAGCAAAAATCATTCCGGTTGCCATACCATTCGATTCAGAAGAGCGTGACGAAGCAACTTTGAATCGTCTCACCGAAAAGGCGATGCGCGATTATTACAATCGTCGCTGATCACTCGTGCAATAAAGCCGGTTGCCTCTGCAACCGGCTTTTTTTTGCATTTGAATTTAGCCTGCAGATATGAAAAAATAGTCTGATGCAAAAAACGATTTCCCTGTCTTCGATTACTTTCAAACTCTCTTTATGGCTGGCTCTGGCAGCTGTGCTTTTTTTAACAGCTTCTGCCATGTTTGCCGACCTTGACCGGGTAATTGAACTTCTCAGGGGCATTTCATTTCAATGGCTCAGTCTCATCATTCTGGCCGTGCTTTTCAACTACGCACTGCGCTTTGCCAAATGGAACTGGTTTTTACGACTTCTCAACATCAGGGTGCCGCTCAAATTGAATCTATGGGTATTTTTTTCAGCCTTTACCATGGTTCTCAGCCCTGCCAAACTTGGCGAACTGGTTAAATCGCTGCTGTTAAAAAACCGCCTGGGAATACCCATATCGACAACTGCTCCGATTATTATGGCAGAGCGCCTGACTGATCTGATCGGTCTTCTGATCCTCTGCGCGATTGGCTTCTCACAATTTGCCTATGGCGGTAAAATGCTCGCTCTTACAGGCCTTTTAATCATAACAGGGGTTTTATGTATGACCAGACCATCATTCTGGAATCTGGCAGACAGGGCTCTGAATATGCATCCTAAACTTGCAGGTTTTAAAAGCGCGGTAAAGGCAATGCAGCAAAGCACCGGCAGCATTCTAAGTCTTAGAGCAATGACCTTTTCGGTGCCTTTGAGTGCGATCTCATGGGCAGGTGAAGGGGCTGCACTGTTCATGATTTTTCGCGCCATGGGTCTGCAGACAGACAACCTGCCCGCCATTTCGATTTTTGCGCATGCCTTTGGCTCAATTGCCGGAGCTCTGTCGTTCTTGCCTGGCGGGCTTCTGGTAACCGAAGGAGCAATGGGCATGTTCTTTGTGTTCGCTGCAATACCGGAAGCGCAGGCTGTATCTGCAACTTTTCTCATACGGGCTCTGACTCTCTGGTTTGCGGTCTGCCTTGGCACAATAGTATTCGCAGTCGGTCATCAGCGATCGGATCTGCAGGCTTTCACACTCAACCCGGAAACCGGCCCAGGCTGCGTAACCGACAATCAATAAACAACACAGCAGAAGGAAACTATGGAAACAGTCGATCTGAAAACCAGAAGAATACTGGAAGATTATAAAACCGGTCTGATAACTGCAGCTGAAGCAGCCAGAAGACTGGCCGAAAACGGTCAGTCACAGCTGCCCGCTGGACAGACAGCAGCAGACAGTGAAGTTTTAACACAGGATGCAGTGCTTGATACAGGCAGAGAAGCCAGAGCCGGGTTTCCAGAGGCGATTTATGGCGCGTCAAAAACACCGCAGCAGGTCTGCGATATCTTCGGCCGTCTTTACGAAACCACCGGAAAAGCGCTGGCGACAAGATGCAGCGAGGAAACTCTCAAACTTCTTGCCGAAAAATGCCCGCAGGCCAACATAAATTTCACCTGCAGTGCCGCCTGGGCAGTTTCTGAAGTAGTCATGAGACCATGGGGCCGGGTTGCCATTCTCGCGGCCGGCACCTCTGACATTCCGGTTGCCGAAGAAGCGGCGATAACGCTTGATTTTATGGGTTTCGGTGTCGACCGAATTTTCGACATCGGAGTAGCCGGCATTCATCGCCTGATGAATCGCCTCGAGCAGTTCCGGCATGCTGATGCAGTAATCGTCGTAGCCGGCATGGAGGGAGCATTGCCAAGTGTAGTTGGCGGTCTGGTCGCCTGTCCGGTCATTGCGGTGCCGACTTCAGTTGGTTATGGTGCGAGTTTCAATGGTCTTGCCGCTCTGCTCGGCATGCTTAATTCATGCTCGGCTGGGATTACGGTGGTCAATATCGATAACGGTTTTGGGGCAGCGGCGGCGGCCGTTCGTATTCTGAAAGGAAAGAAACAATGACAACTCTCTACTGGGACTGCTTCAGCGGCATTGCCGGCAATATGGCGGTTGCATCTCTGCTCGATCTCGGCGCGAACCGAGAAAAGCTGCTTAAAGGTCTTAAATCGATAAATTTCATAGAAGGTCAAATCACACTAATCATTGAAGAGCGCCTGGTTGACGGTATTAGAGGTCTGTATTTCAATACGGTCGATGACGAGCACCAGCATCATCACAATGAAACCGACCATTCTGAGCACTCACACTGTCACGGGCACCATACTCATGAGCATGAGCACGAACATGAGCACACACATTGTCACAGTGATGATGACCACCATCATCACCATCATGAACACACTCATGATGACCACGAACACGGTCATGCGCCGCACAGAGGTCTGAAAGAAATAACGGCCATGATCGAAGCCGCCGCCATCAGCCCGCGGGCCCGTGAAATTGCCATCAGCTGTTTCAGAGAGCTGGCAGAAGCTGAAGCTGCGGTTCACGGCAAAAGCCTTGACGAAGTGCACTTTCATGAGGTCGGGGCCAGAGACAGCATTGCTGATATCGTGGGCGCGGCGATCTGCCTTGACGACCTCGACGTGCGTGAGGTCATCGTTTCACCCGTGCATCTCGGTTCGGGCATGGTGAGGTGCGCGCACGGCATCATGCCGGTGCCGGCTCCGGCAACCGCCCTGCTTCTCAAGGGGTTCAGCGTCGTCTTCGACCATGACGTTCCTTTCGAATTGACAACCCCAACAGGTGCAGCACTGCTGCGCGGCATGCAAGCGAAGGCTGCTGCCGGCACCCAGACTTTTACCAGAGTCGGACATGGGCACGGCACTCTGAAAACCGGCCGGGCCAATTTTTTAAGAGCGTTTCTGATTGAATCAGAAACGATAAAAAAAAAAATCTGATCAGGTAACCCAGCTGACCAGCAATATCGACAATGCCACGGGCGAAGAACTTGGGCACGCTCTCGGAAAACTCATGACTGTCGGCGCCCTCGATGTCTGCCTGATTCCGATTCTGATGAAAAAAGGGCGGCCCGGGCATCAGCTGCAGGTACTTGTCGAGCAGGCAAAAGTGGAGATGATTGAAGACATGATCTTTTCACTTTTGCCAACCATCGGGGTGCGGCGCAACAATGTCGACAGATCGGTTCTAAAAAGGGTCTCTGAAGAAACTGACAGCAATTTTGGCAGAATCAGGGTAAAGAAAATTACCCAACCAGACGGTGAAACAGTCACCGCACCTGAATTTGACGAAATTATCAGAATTGCAGAAGAGCAGAACTGCGCGCCACGAAATATTAAACAGAGAATTGTCGTTTAATGCACACTGTGCTATCATTGCGCCTGAATCTACACATTTCATGAGGCAGACAATGAACGTCGCAGGAAAGGCCATCAGTATTATTGGAGCCGCCAAGAGCGGACTTTCGGCAGCCAGAAGCCTGGCTGAAAGTGGTGCACATGTCTTCATTTCTGACATTCAGAACGAAGAAAAGCTGAAACAGAGTCTTCAGCGTGAAGGCCTGACCGGCAAAGTTCAGTTCGAGGCCGGAGGGCACACTGAACGCGTTCTTGATGCGTCTTTTATCGTTCTCAGCCCCGGTGTAAGACCAGACATACCGGTTCTTGTCGAAGCTGAAAAGCGCAAAATTCCGGTTTACTCTGAAATTGAAGTTGCCTACAGGCTGTCAAAAGGACGCAGACTGGTAGTTACCGGCAGCAACGGCAAGACGACCACTACAACTCTGCTGTCTCTTTTCTGTCGCGAACAGTTCAGTGACGTTTTTCTCGGTGGCAATATCGGCATACCGATGATGGATTTTGCAACCAGAACCAGTGACAATTCTGTTCAGGTTCTTGAAGTCAGCAGTTTTCAGCTCGAAACTATTTCTGAATTCACCCCTGATATTGCCATGATTACCAACTTTTTCGAAAATCATCTCGACCGCTACCCCAGCTATAGGGCTTACATAGATGCAAAAAAACGCATTGCGCTGAACATGGGGCCAAAGCACTGGCTATTGCTCAACGCCGATCAGCAGAGCATGCGAGAGATGGCCGGGCAGGTCGGATGCAGAACCGCCTGGTTCGGCTGGGACACCGGCGAGCTTTTTCCCTGTGTAACTGTCTGCGGCGATCGCTTCATTTATATTGATGAAAATAGGAAAAAACACGATCTTTTTCCGGTTTCTTCGGTAAAGCTGATTGGCAGGCATAATCTGGAAAACGTCATGGCCGCCGCTCTGGCTGCAATTCTTGCCGGCGTCGAGACAAAAAATCTCGAGAAGGTGGTCAAAGAGTTTCCTGGGGTTGAGCATCGACTTGAATGGGTCGCCGATATCAGCGGCGTGACCTTTATCAACGACTCAAAGGGCACCAACTGCGCTGCCTCGATCACGGCTCTCAAAGCCTGTCGGCCGCCAATAATCCTTATTGCCGGGGGGCGCGACAAAGGCACCGATCTTTCTGAATGGGTGACCTCAGTACGCACGGCAAGCCGGGGCGTGGTTCTCTACGGTGAGGCACGCGACCGCTTCAGATCTGCCTTCGAAGGGCTGGTCCCACTTAAGAGCGCCGGTAATTTCGAACAGGCTGTCAGTATCGCTTACGAATGGGCAGAAAAAGGTGATACCGTGCTGCTCTCGCCGGCGTGCAGCAGCTACGACCTTTTTCCCAATTTTGAAGTCAGAGGCGAAAGGTTCAAGGAACTGGTCAAAGCCTTACAGCCGAAATGAATAAAAGCCGCCATTTTGACCATCTGCTTCTTTTTGTTGTCATCGCCCTCATGGGTGTTGGTCTGATCATGGTTTACTCAGCCAGTTCGGTCACTTCGCTGGCGACAATGTCAGACGCACACTATTATCTGAAACGCCAGTTCATGTGGGTTGTCGTCGGCCTGCTGGCAATGTTCGGGGTTTCACATTTTCCTTACCAGAAACTCGAAAAAATGGCGGTGCCTTTGCTCGGCGTAGCGATTTTCTTTCTCATATTGGTGCTGGTGCCGGGCGTAGCCCGCGATATTGGTGGCGCCAAACGCTGGATACGTTTTGGCGGTCTCGGCTTTCAGCCATCCGAGTTTGCCAAACTGTGTTTCGTGATTTATATGGCACATTCGATTTCGCTGCGCCAGGATAGAATCAAAAACTTTATGCATGGCATGCTGCCAGACATGCTGGTAGCCGGGGTCATTTTCATTCTCATTTACAAAGAGCCCAACCTGTCGACAGCGGCACTTATCGGTGGCACTTACCTGAGCATGTATTTTCTCGGAAACGGTTCAATGGCGAATCTTGGCGGCCTGGCAACGGGTGGCGCAGTATTAATCACCGCTCTGATTTTTCAGGCCGGTTACCGCATGCGGCGTTTCTGGGCGTTCATCGACCCCTGGGAAAATGCCAGAACCAGCGGCTATCATATCATTCAATCACTCGTCGCAATTGGTTCGGGCGGGTTCTGGGGTTTAGGTCTCGGACAAAGCCGGCAGAAGTTTTTTATTCTGCCTGAAAGACACACCGACTTCATTTTTGCCATCATTTGCGAAGAACTAGGTCTGTTGGGCGGCGCAGTGGTTCTGCTGCTGTTTCTCGCCCTGCTCTGGCGCGGGCTCTACATCGCTACCCGCGCACCCGACAATTTCGGTTTTTTGCTGGCATCGGGCATAACTGTCATCATTGGCTTGCAGGTCCTGGTAAATATTGGCGTCGTTCTAAGTCTGATGCCAACTACCGGTATTACTCTGCCTTTTGTCAGCTATGGTGGTTCAAGTCTTGTGTTTCTGGCGATAGGCGTTGGTCTTCTTCTAAATGTTTCGCGTTACGGCGCCGGCCGCAATGCCTTTGAAGAACACAGGACCGCACCTTTCTCGGGGCAGTTTGCCGAACCGTCGGTTCCGACAATCAGAAAAAGGTAAATTAAATGCGTATAGTTTTCAGCGGTGGTGGAACCGGTGGACATATCTACCCGGCACTGGCCATAAGAGAAATCCTGGCACGGCGCTTCACTTTTTCGAGTGGCTATGTTGGCGTCAGTGGCGGCATGGAAGAAAAAATCGTCAGCCGCGAGTCAGACATTGTATTTATGGGCGTCAGAGCCCAGGGCATGCCGAGAACCATAAGCAAAGACTGGCTGACATTTCCCTTTAGAAATGCCGCCGGTATTTACGATGCTTTCAAACATCTAAAGACATTTAAACCAGATCTCGCGGTCACGACCGGTGGTTTTGTCGCGTTCCCGGTTCTGGCAGCGGCAAAAATACTTGGGATTCCGGCGGTCATTCATGAACAGAATGCGGCCATGGGTGTCACGAACCGAATTTTTGCCGGCTCAGCCGCAAAGGTGCTTCTCACTTACGCCTCTGCCGCCAAAGAAGACGGAAAAAAGACCATTCTCACCGGCAACCCGGTTCGTTCGGCCTTTCTCAGCAAAAATATCACCAGCTCAAGATTCAGCCGCAAACCAGGCGAATTTGTCATTCTCGCGGTCGGCGGCTCGCGTGGAGCTTTGTCACTCAACCGGGCCTGTATCGATCTGGCAAAAAACTGGCTGCCTGGTCAGAGCGGCGTCAGACTGATTCATATCAGTGGCGAACGCGATCATGACATGGTAAAGACTTCAATTGGACAGCTTCCGGAAAATTACACCCTGCTGCCCTACCTGCATGAAATGCGGGAGGCTTTTGAAGTAGCCGACCTGCTCGTTTCGCGCGCCGGCGCCACAATACTGGCTGAAATCGCCGTCTGCAGAAAGCCGGCCATTCTGGTCCCGTTTCCTTTTGCAACCGACAACCACCAGGAAAAAAATGCCCGGGTTCTCGAAGATCTGGGTGCAGCCAGACTTCTTCTCGACCGCGACTTGAACGGCGAAAGTCTTGCCAGGGTATTTGAAGAGCTCAGACAGCCCGAAAAACTTGCCGGCATGGCGGCGGCCATGGCAAAAAGCCGGCCAGACGATGTCGAAGAGCGTATTCTTGAGCAGATATCGCAGTTGTTGAAGAACTGAATTTCCTGCTTGTACTGATGATTTAACGATGCTAGAATACTGCATCTTTTTCTGAGGTTCGTTATTTTGACAGAAGATCTCAGCAGAGCCGGTCGTGCGTACCGGCAGCCTCTTGAACAGCAGCTTTCAGAAGATGCGCGGAACAAACTGCGCCAGAAACGCTATCGTTCAAGGCTGTCAAATTTTGCCCGACTCGCCAGACCGGTAAAAACCATCGCCTTTCTGCTTCTGATAATCAGTCTGTGCTATCTGGCAATCACTCAACTGCGCCATCTATTTTTTCACACCTCATATTTCGAGATCAAAACTCTGGAAGTAGCCGGCAACGAGACCCTGTCAAGAGAATACATTCTCAAAACCGCAGGCCTGGCACCCGGCATGAAACTTTTTGCTCTCGACCGTGATCAGATCAGAAGTGTATTGTTAACCGAACCGGTAATCAAAGACGTCAAATTGAATCTTGACGGCCTCTACACCCTCAGAATTGAAATCATCGAACGCAAGCCGGTTCTTTATGCCAAAGTAGGCATCGCTTTCTACGAAATCGCCGAAGATGGCGTAATCATCAGCACTGAAGGCATGGGCGAAAAGGAACTTCCGGTCATAACCGGCCTGAAGCTTCAGACTGCCAGGGCCGGCGACTCACTGCATTCAAACGACGACTTCTACGTTGCACAAAACTGGGTTAAATCGTTGGGTGACCGTATACTGAATCAGGTTTCTGAAATCAACTTTTCAAGCGCACAAAACCCTTATCTGGTGCTTGTTACAGGCGAAAAAATATTTCCCAGAAGTGTTGAAGATTTCAAGAATCGTTACGATTTTTTACGTGCACTCCTTGACAACCTGAGAAAGAATAATGTAGAACCATTCTACCTCGACATGAGGGCACCAAGCGAAATCGTCGTTCGACCAAAGAAAAGCGCTGGTGCATCACAGGGAAACAGGGGTCCTTCTGCCGGTGGATGATATCATTATTGGCCTCGACATAGGCACAACCAAAGTCTGTGCAGTAATTGGTGAAGTCCAGAACGGGCGCACCATCAACGTGCTCGGCGTTGGCATGGCATCATCCGGCGACGGCGTAAAAAAAGGTGCTATCGTCGATATCGAGCGCACGACTCAGGCCATCATCGATGCGGTCGAAGAAGCCGAAAAATCAGCTGATGTGGTGATCGACAATATTTATGTCGGCATTGCCGGCGCGCATATCTGCTCGATGAACAGCCAGGGCATCGTTGCCATCAAGGGCAACAACCAGGAAATCACTTCAGAAGACATCGACCGCGCCGTAGAAAACGCAAAAACCGCGGTTTCAATTCCGCCACATCAGGATATCATACACATTCTGCCCCGCGAATTCGTCGTCGACGAACAGAAGGATATCAACAACCCGCTTGGCATGGTCGGTGGCCGTCTCGAAGCTCAGGTGCACATTGTAACCGGTGCAGTGACTGCGATGCAGAACATCATGAAATGCTGTGAGATGGCCAAGCTTAAAGTTGAAGACGTGGTTCTGCAGCAATATGCATCGAGCATGGCGGTGCTCTCAGAAGACGAAAAGAAACTTGGCGTCGTTCTTGTCGACATCGGCGGCGGCACAACTGATTTGATCATATTCCAGAACGGGCACGTCGTTCACTCACACAGCATCGATATTGGTGGACGCCTTGTCACCAACGATCTGGCAGTCGGTCTTAAAACATCCACACAGGCAGCTGAAGAACTCAAAATCAGTCACGGAGTCGCATATTCAGAACTGGCTGACAGTCATCTGACCATTGAAGTTCCGGTAGCCGGTGGCGAGCGCACAAAACCTTTTCAGCAGACATTTCTCGTCGAGATAATCGAACCGCGCATGGAAGAAATTTTTTATGAAGTCAAGAAACAGATCGAAAAACATGTTTCTCTTGACGTCATACCCGCAGGTGTTGTATTAACAGGAGGCACCTCTCTGATGAGCGGGTGCCCCGAACTCGCCGAAGAAATTCTCGATCTGCCAGTGCGCCGCGGTGCGCCAATCGACGTGGTCGGTCTCCATGAACAGGTGCGGAAACCGCAGTATTCTACCGCTCTGGGTCTCATAAGGTATGGCGCACAAAATTATCGTGCACCCACTAGAGAATCTGGTGCCCTAAATGGTATAATAGAACGAATTCAGTCCTGGTTAAGAAAATTCTTTACTGATTGAAGAATTTTTACAATAAGAAATAGATTTGCCGAAGGCAGAGCAGTAATAAACAGGAGGCGAGCATGGTGTTTGATTTTAGTAACCAGTCAGCGTTGGAAAATGCTGAAATTAAGGTAATTGGCGTGGGTGGTGGCGGCTCAAACGCGGTAAACCGCATGATCGAGGCCGGTCTGTCAGGTGTTGAATTCATTACAGCCAACACTGATGCCCAGGCCCTTACACGATCAAATGCCAAAATCAAGATTCAGCTTGGCGACAAACTCACCAAAGGTCTGGGCGCCGGCGCCAACTACGAAATTGGCAAAAAAGCTGCCGAAGATGACCGTGAAGCTCTCGCCGAAGTTCTTGAAGGCGCCGATATGGTTTTCATCGCTGCCGGCATGGGCGGTGGCACCGGCACCGGAGCTGCTCCGGTCGTCGCTGAAGTTGCCCGTGAAATCGGTGCTCTGACTGTGGCCGTTGTTACCAAACCCTTCGCTTTTGAAGGCAAGAAGCGCGCCAGCGCTGCTGAAATCGGTATTAAAAATCTCAGAAGCTGCGTTGACGCAATTATCGTTGTTCCGAACGACAAACTTCTGCAGATTTCAAAAGAAAACGTCACCATGCTGCAGGCTTTCGGCTACGCCGACGACGTTCTGCGCCAGGGCGTTCAGGGTATCTCAGACCTTATCGTCGTGCCCGGCGAAATCAATACAGACTTTGCTGACGTAAAAACCATCATGAGCCAGGCCGGCTCAGCTCTCATGGGCGTCGGCACTGCCGAAGGCGAAAACCGCGCTGTTACTGCCGCTCAGATGGCAATCGCCAGCCCGCTCCTCGAGTCTTCAATTCAGGGCGCCAAGGGCGTTCTGCTCAACATCACCGCCGGCTCAGACCTCGGAATTCACGAAGTTCAGAACGCCTGCAGTATCATCCAGGAAGTTGTTGACCCCGATGCCAACATCATCTTCGGAACTGCCGTAAATGATGCTATGGGTGGTGCTATCAGAATCACCGTTATCGCCACCGGTTTCGGTGAAGAAATCAAATCAGGCATCGATGCGAAAAAACGCATTCTCGATGATATCCGCACCGTTCGCCCGATTCAGGAAACCTACGTTCCTCAGCAGCAGGTTGTAAATGCCCCCCCGACTTACAATACCTCTGATGAACGCGAAATTCCGACCTTCCTGAGAAAACGCAGAAACGGCTGACCTGGAATTTCCCCGCAACTCCATGAACCAGGGGCAGGCACGCCTGCCCCTGGTTCATATCTTTTACAGAGAATTCGTTAACAGTGGGTCTTAAACATCGCCATAATTATGAGTCGGTTGCCAGCACTCTGAAGGCTTCGGAACGGCACTATCTGCAGGCCGTTCATGCTGGAGCCACAAGTGTCGCTCTGATCTACCCAAATCTTTATAGTCTGGGTATGAGCAACCTCGGGTTTCTCACAGTGCATCGCCTCATCGCGTCAGTGCCCGGAATCGGCGTCGAACGTTTTTTTCCGGCTCTCGAACCAGAATCGCCACTGTCCCCACCCTTTTACTCCTTTGAAACCGGTCGGCCGCTTGGCGATTTCAACATTCTCATGTTTTCATTCAGCTATGAGGGCGATTTCGACAAGATACCCGGTCTTTTCGCCGCACTCGGGTTGCCGGTAATTGCCGAACAACGCAACCGACACCACCCGCTTCTGATTGCAGGCGGGGCGGCAGTGGCATCAAATGCCCCTGCCCTGTCGAGAATTTTCGACATTCTTGTGCCCGGCGAAGCTGAAACAACCGTTGTTCCGATATTGAATCAGCTGCAGGCTGATGGTTTCGACCCGGCAGCGATGTCGGCAATCAAAGGGGTCTGGGTTCCGGCGATACAGCCCACCCCACCGCAACTTTGCGGACTGCACGATGTCAACCGGCAACCGGCGTGGTCGCATATCGTCTCAAGCTGCAACGCATTTGGTGGCGCCCACATCATCGAAGTCATGCGCGGCTGCCCACGAGTCTGTTCATTCTGCCTTGCCCGTTGTATATATGCGCCGGTCAGGGCCGTTGATGCAACAGTTATCGAAGAATGGCTGAATCAGCACCCAGACTGCAAAGACCTTGGACTGGTCGCTCCCTCTCTGTTCGATCACCCACAGGTCGAAAGAATTTTCAGCATGCTTGTCGAACGCGGCATCAGAATCCGCAATTCTTCAGTGAAATGGGAAAAACTGACGCCACCGATCATCGAAGCCTTAAGAAAATCAGGCATAAACAGTCTGACTATCGCTCCCGAAACCGGCAGCGATAGGCTACGCCGGGCGATGCACAAACCGCTCGACGAAACACGTTTTCTTGAACGCATCAAAGATTTATTCGCTCAGGGCTTTGAACATCTGAAAATGTATTTTGTCGCCTGTCTGCCAGATGAAGATCGTGACGACCTCGATGCAACCATCAGTCTGATCGAAAAAACCGCTCGACAGGCCCCTGGCACTTCTTCAGTTTCGGCCGCCTTTTCAATTTTCGTCCCCAAGCGCCACACGCCCTGGGCCGAACTGCCGGCGCCGGGCAGTTACGAAATCAAAAAGACCATGAAATATCTCAAAGAGCAGTTGAACCGGCTGCCTGGTTCGTTGAAAGTCTCATTTGAAAGCCCGCAGGAAGCGATGCGTCAGGCGTATCTATCACGCGTCGGGCCTGAACTGGCAGAGATCTATGCACGGGAGGCACAGGAATGTCGCGAAAATCAGTTATTTGCGCGCAATCAGTTTTCCGCACTGGAATTCTGACCTTAATTCTGGCGGCAGCTTTAATGCTTTCGGGCTGTTGCAGCAGAAACGCACCAGAACCTGAAAATCCGCCGAAAAGAATCGGTCTGATGATCACACCGCGGGGGTTGAATGACAAAGGTTTCAATGATTACGCGCTCGACGGTCTGAAAGAGGCTGAAAAAAAGCACAATATCGAGTCGGTCATCATCGAGCCTGCCACCATGCAGGATCCGGAAGCCTCCCTGCGCTTTTTCGCCGGGCAGAAATTCGATGCCATCATCGCAGTTGGCGTCGCCTTCGTGGACGCTATTCGCAAAATTGCCGCAGAGCGTCCGGATCTGCCCTTTTTCATCATCGATTCTGACCTCGACGAAAATAATATCAGAGGCGTTTCTTTTCGCGAAGAAGAAGGCGCTTATCTGTGCGGCTATCTGGCAGCCAGAGTCAGCAAAACCGGTAAAATCGGTTTTATCGGTGGCGTAAAAATTCCGGTAATCGAGAGATTTGCGGTCGGCTACCGGACTGGAGCCACAGATGCGGCCAGTTCGACCCAGGTTGTCGAAGAATATGTCGCGAATGATTTTTCGGGCTTCAACAATCCCGAGGCGGCCGGCAGCGTTGCCGACAATCTTTACCGCACCGGCTGTGATGTCATTTTCCCTGCTGCCGGGGCTTCAGGGCTCGGAGTTATCTCTTCAGCAGTCAAGGCCAGAGCCTATGCGATCGGGGTCGACATGAACCAGGATTCACTGGCACCGGGCCTGGTACTTACCAGCATGCTGAAAAGAGTCGATCTTGTCGTCGAAACCATAGTCGCCAACATCTGCGCCGGGCGCAAACCTGACTATATCAGGCGTTCATACGGGCTTGCCGATAATGCCATCGGGTTGACTGATTTTCAGTTAAGCTTTAAAGTTGTTGGCGAAAACCTGATTCAGGAATTGAGTGAGCTACGCCGTGGCATCATCGAAGGCAAAATCAAAACCGGCGTGAAAGAAAACTGATTATATGGATAACCGACCAATAGGCATATTCGACTCGGGCGTTGGCGGGCTGACAGTGTTCAAGGAAATACGCGAACTGCTGCCGGCCGAGAACCTGATCTATTTTGGCGATACGGCCAGAGTTCCGTATGGCGGCAAGTCGGTGCAGGTGATTCAGAAGTTCGCTTCAGAAATCGCCCATTTTCTTGAGATGCAGAACGTCAAGATGATCGTGGTTGCCTGCAACACCGTTTCGGCGATCGCTCTGCACAAGCTCAAGTCAGAAACATCGCTGCCGGTAATCGGAGTTATCGACCCGGGCGTCAGAGCGGCGATCAAGGCGGCCGGTGCTGGAACCGTCGGAGTTATCGGCACCAGAGCGACAATCAATTCAGGCGCTTATCAGGAAAGGCTCTGCCGGTTGCGCAGCAGCATCAAAGTCGTTGCCCGAGCCTGCCCGCTGCTGGTTCCGGTGGTAGAAGAAAACCTGATGAACTCTGAGATTGCCCGGCTGACTCTTGAAATGTATCTGGGCGATTTCAAAAAAATCGATATCAGCGCTCTGATCCTGGCCTGCACTCATTACCCGCTGCTGAAAAATCTTATCAGAGACTTTCTCGGTGAAAAGGTCACCCTGGTTGATTCGGCCTGCGAGACCGCACAGGAAGTTAAAGAAATGCTGGTTGCCAGGCGCATCTCAATCGAAGAAACAAAACGAGGCAAGGAACAGTTTTTTGTCACCGACAGCCCCGAGGGCTTTGCCGCCATTGCCGCCGATTTTCTCGGCCGGCCCCTTTCGGGCGACTGCATCACCCATTCCTGGCAGAATGATTTTTAGCTTCGCGCTCTTTTGTTGACTTGGCAGCCCCTGTGGTTGAAAATAGCAGAATGGAACAGAAAACTTTTCAGTGCCCGCGTTGTCGCGAGATGAACTACCCGATGGTGGAATTCTGCCGCCATTGCGGTGAATCGCTGCACGGGCAGCCGAAAAACACCAGCCAGACCCTGATGGTTAAATGGATTCATCACCTCATCGACGCCATGTTCTGGATAGTCGATGAATCGGTGCGCTGGTGGGAAATCGGCAAGCTGTCGATTCAGCTCAAAGTTCTGAGAAGGCGACGCGCCGGCATTCTTGCCGCCATAGAAGCCGACGAGGCCGCGGGGCGCGAAGTGGTTACCGAACAGAAACAGGCACTTATAGGCGTAACCGAAGAACAAAACCGTCTGGCGGGGCGCGAAGAATTTTTGCGCAGCCGCTGCTGGGCAATGACCCCGGAACTGCTTTTTATCGGTCTTTTCTGCCTGTTTCTTTACGGCCTGATCGGGCTGAATCCTGGCAGAACCTTTCTGCCACGCAAGATTTCTGAACCCGGGATTTTCAGCGGCCAGGTCAGCCGGGTCAGGGACCTGCCGTTCACCGGTCATTCAGTGGTAACCTGTGCCAGGTGGTTCAATGAACGCCTTTTTATTGGCGGCGATGGTGGCCTGACTGCGATCGACCCGCTCACCGGCACGGCCTCGCCCGCTTCCGAGCTGCCCGAAGACTTCTTTGTGCGCGATCTGGAAATCGACGGGAACCGCATGTTCATTGCCGGCTATTCTGGTATCTACGTGCTGGAAAACACGATCCTGAAACCCTATTACCACCAGAATCAGCTGCCGGCAAAGCTGATCAATTCAATTGCCGTTTCCGGCCCTGAAAATCTGCTCATCGGAACCATCGGGCGCGGCATGCTGCGCGGCAGCAGTGATGCCGCCGTTTTCGTGCTTGGCACGCAGAACCGCACGATCAAAGACTTTGGCCGCCAGGGCAACGAGCTCTGGCTATTGCATGAAGACGGAATTCTGACCGGGCGGGCCGACAGCTTCGAACCCCTCAATCTACAGGTTCTTGCCGGCCGGCATCTGCGCTGTATGGTCACCACTGACCGCAACGTCTTTATCGGTACAGATCAGGGCGTCATCGCCGGCTATCGAAATTCACGCAACTGGGTCTGGACAATACTCTCAGCCGGTAAGCCCGGTTATATCAACGACATTGCCGTTTCTGGCGACGTTCTTTTCGTCGGCTCAGACGAAGGGGTATTTCGCTTCAACAAGGGGCGTATGGAAAGACTTTCAGCCATTCCGTGTCAGGCGCTCAGCATTGGTCTCAATTTTCTGGCGGCCGTCAACGCCGATTCGATCATGCTGTTCTATTTTTCGCCGGCACCCGGTGATGCCAATGCCAGACTGTTCGGGCCAATACCAGAGATTGGCACTTATACACCGTCTTTCCCGATGGTTCCGGCATTGCCGGCGACCAGGCTGCAATACGGCCGCCTGCCCGACTTCGGGCTTCTCGAAACCGACGGTAAATTACCTCTGACCGAGAGCCCGGCCGCTTCAGAGTCCTGGGCACCGCATGAAAAGCCATTCGTTGCTCTGCCGGCCGAACTGCAGAAGCCGATATTTTCTGATACGGTGCAGTTTGGCGGGCGCTATCTGCTTTCGACCGAGAATCGCGGCGTCTGGTCTTACGATGGAAGCAACTGGGCGCAAATCGATGGAATCAGCCAGATCGGGGTTGCCAATCTTGTCAGAAACCATCAGACATGCTATGCCTGGGGCCCTGAAGCCGGCATTTTCAGAATCGACAACGACAGGGGTGTTCAACTGGCGGGCCCCGAAAAAACCAGACAACTGGTGCATATTTTTGCCGATACTGACGAAACACTGCTGCTGCTCTTTGCCGACGGTTCGATCAAAACCCTTGCCTTCGGCGAAATCCGCGAGCTGTTCGGGATTCCGGGCGAATTCAAGGGCGATTTCAACTCGGTCTGGAAAATCGGCGGCCGCTATCTTGTCGTCGTCGACAAGGGCGTGATGATACATGAGTCGGATCGTCAGTGGAATCTGGTATTTTTTAAAGGCAACATCGACGCAGCGAGAATTGCGGCAGTAGAACCAGGTGACCATGACAATCTGTATATTGCCCTGAATGATGGTAGAATTTTTGAATTCAAAAACGAAAAACTGGACTTTATCGGAGTTATCACCGATCAGCCGGTTTCGATGAATTTTTCCGGGCTGCTGTGGATCGCCACCCGGGAAACCTTGTTCTTTCTTGAAAACAACAGTTTTGTGCCAACGCCCTTCAGATCAAGTGAGCGAATTCTCGGGGCCTTTCCGGTTGCCGACAGCAAGTCGGTTCTTGTCTTTACCGGTTCTGGTGTAAAGACACTGGCTGGACGACAATGAATTAAAAAAGTAAAATTGCTCTTGTGAACAGAAAAAGCTGCCGATAATTACAGGGTCTGACCCTCACCCGGAATTACTGAACAACCTATGACCAAGGAATATCTGCCGGTATTTGCTGAAGAAATCTTCATCGTTAACCTCTACGGCACCGATGAAGAAATCGAGGAATTCAATGAACTGATGAAAGCGACACAGGTCGAAAAGAACCTGATGTCGATGGCACTGATCATTGAAGAAATCAAACGGCGAAACTTTCTTAAAATCAGCTGGCACTGCTGCTGGCGCTGCCAATACTACCAGAACTGCAAAATCAACTGGTACCGCGGCGAGCGCAACATGGCCATGCGCAACTGCTGCACTTACTGCCAGAACTTCTGGGATTGCCACAAGAAATTCTGCGCCGATAACAAAGTGAACCAGGAAATTCCGGAAATCTGAAACGGGTCGACGCAACGCCGACCATGACAATAAGCTCTGAAATCCGCAGTTTTTTCAACAGATTTTTACTGCCTGCGATGATTGCAGGCTTTGTCTGCTTTACCAGCCCGACCGACGCAGCCGGCCTGTCGTTGCAGGGGCCATCAGGTTTCATCCAGGTTCCTTCACACAAAACCGTCGATGCCAAGGGCGTCGAACTGGCAATGCACAACCGCCTTTACCAGGTACCCGGAACCAGTACCGAAGGCTACCTGACCCATATGGCATTCACTTTTTCGCCATTTCGCGACCTCGAGCTCGGCCTGCAGAAAGCGGTTGATTCAAGAAACAGCGCACTTGACCCTGACCCAACTCTGAATTTCAAGGTAAGACTGCCGTCAATCGGTGAAGGCGAATTTTCTGAAGTAGCCGTTGGGGCTGTTTTTGACACCAATCCCAACAATTACCACACAATGTATTTTTCGATCGGCGGTTTCGGCCTCGGCTGGAACTTTGGCGGTAACCCCGGCAGTGGCATGGCCAATTTCGGTCGTTACAACCGTGGCAAAAAAGAGCCAGAATCATTGTGTCTGCTCATCGGCGCTGAATTTCCCGGGCGTAAACCCGGCGAGCGCGGTTACAAAAGCCAGTATCTTCTTGACTACAACGGCGACGTGGTTTCTGCCGGCTGGCGTTACAGCTCGCATCGTGGCTTCTGGCTGGACATTGCAGTTCACAGCCCCAGCAGTTACGATCAGTTTTACGATTACCGCCCACTTATCGTTGGCCTGGGTGCCAATTTCTAAAATTTGCGGCCATCGTCTGAATCCTGATATAATTTGCCATTCCTGACAGGAGGATGGCAAGATGAGGCTTTTTACCGCAGAGGAAATGCGTGCCGCCGACCGGCATGCCATCGAGAAAGTAGGCATTCCCGGCACGGTTCTGATGGAAAATGCCGGCATCAAGTCGTTGCTGACGATCGAGAAAATTCTCGGCGGCCTCAAGGGCAAGAGGTTCACCATAGTCTGTGGCCGCGGCAACAACGGGGGCGACGGCCTGGTAATCGCCCGGCATCTTTTCAATAACGATATTCCCGCTCACGTTTTCATCACCGCCACCCCTGAAGAAATGACGCCAGACGCTCGTCTCAACTGCGAAATTCTTCTCAGAACCGGGGTTACGCCGGTGCTGCTCAAAGAATCTCAGGATATAGACCGCCTGCGAATCGCGATGGAATTCTCTGAATGTCTGATAGACTGTCTCTATGGCACCGGCATCAAAGGCGACATTCAGGGTTTCCATGCCGATGTGATCAGAGCAATGAACGACACCCGCGCCACCCGTATCAGTATCGACCTGCCATCTGGCCTGTGCGCAACCACCGGCAGGCTGTCAAATCCCAGTTTCAACGCCAACTACACCATTACCCTCGGGGTTCCGAAAGTCGGGCTATTTGTGTTGCCTGGCAAACGGGCGGCCGGCGAAATCTGGATTGCCGACATCGGCTTGCCGGCAATTTCAGCGGCCAGCCCTGGCTCGACACACTTTCTTGTCACTTCCGGACTGGTTTCGGCTCTGCTGCCACAGCGCGATGACTGCATGCACAAGGGTGATGCCGGCAAACTGCTGATTATGGCCGGTTCTGAAGAATATCAGGGCGCCGGAGTCATGGCCTCATTCGGTGCGCACCGTGCCGGCACCGGTATTGTCACTCTGGCTCTGCCTGATTGTCTGCAGGGCAAACTCGGCTGCCAGGTTCTGCCTGAGACCATTCTGCAGTATCTGCCCTCATTCGAGGGTGGCCTGTCGCTTTCGCCAGAAAAATGTTCAGAGCTGGCCGGACGCTACAGAACCATTCTGGCTGGCCCGGGTTGGGGTCGTGGCGCCACCCGCGCAACCAGTCTGATCAATCTTCTTGAGAGCTGGAATGGTGTGATGGTCCTCGATGCCGATGCTCTCAACATGATTGCCGATACCGATCTTCTCGCAAAATCGCAGGCCCGCATCATCATTACCCCGCATCTCGCAGAAATGGCGAGACTCTGCCAGACAACAGTAGCCGACGTCGCTGAGAATCAGGTCGAAATTGCCCGTAAATTTGCCGGTAAAAATCGCGTAACCGTAGTGCTGAAGTCAGCGATAACGGTAATCGCCGATTATCGGGGTGTCACCTACATCTGCAGTCGGCCGAACAGCGGTCTGGCCAGAGGCGGGTCGGGCGATCTGCTTTCTGGAATTATTGCCGGCCTTGCCGCCACCGGGATTCCAGAACTGCATGCTGCGCTTGCCGGTGTTTTTCTGCTTTCTGAATCGGCAGACCTTGCACGGGCCGAGCTCGGGGCTGACGCCATGTCGATTTCTGAGGTCGCTTCGTTCATTCCGAAGGCCTTTCGCAGCCTGCGCGGCGAAAATACCGGTGAGTCGCGCTGATCATATTTTGCGATGAAAATAGCAAAAACTATGGAATTTTTTCGGGGCACAGTGCATAATTAACACAGCAAACAAACCCATAAAGCAGGTATAACACTTGATAGGAATAACATTTATCGGTTCGGGGAGCAAAGGCAACGCGGCACTGCTTGAACTTGAAGGACGCAACTATCTTCTAGACGCCGGGCTGTCGTGCAAAAGAATCAAAGATTTTCTCGATCAGCGGCAGCTTGATTTTTCTGATATCTCAGGCATCTTCGTCACGCACGAGCATGATGACCATATCAAGGGACTGCGCGTTGTATTGAGCCGCACCGGCGATATTCCAGTCTATACCACCCGGGGCACTTTGTGCGCCCTCGCTTCCAAAGGGCTCGAAGTAAAAAACCACGTCGAACTTCTATACGGCCGTCAGCTTGAATTGAACGGCTGCCGCTGCCTGCCGTTCAAGGTGCCACACGATGCCACCGAACCAGTCGGCCTCAGATTTGAGAGCTCGAACAAGATTATGACTCTGGCCACCGACCTTGGGCATGTTACCCCCGAAGTTCTCGAACACATGAAAGATGCTGATCTGGTCTGCGTCGAAAGCAATTATGACGAAGACATGCTGCGCACCAGTTCTTACCCTTCCTGGTTGAAGCGCCGCATCAGAAGCCCAATGGGGCACCTTCCCAACGAGGGCGTGCGCGGCATTCTTTCGCGCATGAGCAAGGTTCCTGAGGTTCTTGTGCTTATGCACATCAGCCAGGAGTCGAACACGCCAGAGCTTGCCAGAGAAGCTCTCGAAACCTTTTTTTCGAATTCAGGCGCCAGATTCAGAAGTGCCCACCTGAGTATCGCCACCCAGGACGAGCCTGGCGAAAGGCTTACCGTTGGTTCGCCGTTACCGGCAACCCTCAAAAAGCACCTTATCAGCAGATCTGAGCCAACAGCAGAGAAACGAGCAGTCACCAGATGAAGGTCGAAATTCTCATGCCCGGCAAAATCGCTGACAAGCCTTATCAGAAACTGATAGAGCTTTATCTTGAACGCTGTTCAAGGCGATTACCGGTTGAGATAGTGAATTGCCGCAATGAAGACGAACTGCTGCGACGACTGTCAGGGCGCGAATGTATCGTCGCGCTTGATGAGCATGCAAAATGCCATGATACCAACGGTTTCTGCCAATGGCTTGAAACAAAGATCAATTCAGGGGTAAACCGCATGACCTTCTGCCTGGGTGCTGCAGAAGGGCATGATCCACGGGTAAGAGCTGCCGCCACTGAGTTTATTTCTCTTTCTCCGCTGACTTTGAATCATCAGCTGGCACTTCTGGTAATAGCCGAACAGCTTTACCGTGCCGTTTCAATCATGTTTGGGGAGCCTTACCACAAAGCATGATCAGCGTAGAACCCAGAAAAATTGCGAAAATCAGCCATCTGGTGCATGAATATTCAGGTATAATGATCGAGCGGGTTACCTCGAGACAGGCTGAAAAAAAGATTCTCGACCAGATGATGCGTTACAAGGTCAGCTCGATCGACGATTACATACGCATTCTCGAAACCTGCAATCATAACCCGCTGGCCATGGATGATCTGATCGCCGACCTGACGGTGAGCGAAAGCTTCTTTTTTCGTAACCCGGCGCAGTTCGATTTCATGCTTGAAGTGCTGCTGCCGGAGTTTTTCACACTGCACGGTTATCAGTTCCCGTTCCGTATCTGGAGCGCCGGCTGTTCACGCGGCGAAGAGGCCTATTCGGTAGCGATGCTTGCCAGATACTTTCAAAACCGGTTTCCCGAAGCCAGGTTCTCGATCAATGCGGGTGACATCAACTCAAGAAATCTGCAGATGGCTCGTGAAGGCTTTTTTAACAGCCGTTCACTGCGCGATAAGCTGCCTGAATTCGAGGGTCGCTTTGGCATGAAGCTCGGCAAGCCTGATTCAGACGGAAACTGCAGAGTTTCTGATGAAATCCGCAATATGGTAGAATTTCAGCGTCTGAATTTAAAAAACCTGCAGAGCTTGCAATGCCTGACCGGGTCAGATATCATTTTCTGCAGAAATGTTCTGATTTATTTTGATGAGAATCTGAGAAATCGTCTTTTCGAAGAGTTTTTCAAGTATCTTAACCCTGGAGGCGTGGTTTTCTTGGGCGAAACCGAATGCATGCCGGCCGGCATCGGTGGCTTTACGATGGTGAACCATAAAAACAGCTATGCCTACCGGAAACCTCTATTATCAAAGCAGAAAACATGACCGAAACACGAAAAATAAAGGTTCTGATTGTTGATGACTCTGCCTTCATGCGCACCGCAATCGAGCGCATGCTTCAGACCGACCCCGGCATCGAAATTGCCGGCTCAGCCGCCAATGGTCGTGAAGCAGTCGAAAAGGTAGCGAGACTCAAGCCCGATGTCGTGACCATGGACGTCGAAATGCCGATTATGGACGGACTGCAGGCGCTGAAAGAAATTATGCGCATCTGCCCGACCCCTGTTCTTATGGTAAGCTCTCTCACCAAAGAAGGAGCCAAGGTTACTCTCGACGCCTTCGATCTCGGCGCCGTTGACTACGTGCCCAAACCAGGCTCGACACTTTCAGCAACCATTCTTACCCTCAAAGACGATCTGCTGCACAAGATTCACGCGGCAGCCAGCTGCAAACCGCAGGCCATCAAGCTTGAATATTCACAGGCGCGCCGGGGCCCCAAGAAAAATACCACCAACACCGACGAAGTCATCAATCGTGCCATCTTTATCGGTTCATCGACTGGCGGCCCGCCAGCGATTCAGAAAATTCTGACTCTTATAGATCCGGCTCTGCCGGCGCCGATTGTCATTGCCCAGCACATGCCCAAGGCTTTTACCGCCGCTTTTGCCTCAAGACTCAACATGCTCTGCGGCATCAGGGTTAAAGAAGCCTGCGACGGCGAAACGCTGCAGAACTCGATTGCCTACATCTGCCCGGGTGACCACCAGACGCGGGTGAGCCGTTCCCTCGACGGCCGTTGCTGTTTTTCGGTCACGCCCAATTCGGTCGAACAGGATAGATTCGCCCCCTGCATCAACACCCTGTTTTTCTCTGCGGCCAAAGAATTTGCCCACAAATGTATCGGCGTAATTCTTACCGGTATGGGTGAAGACGGGGTGCGCGGCATGAAAAATATCAAGCTTATGGGTGGGCTCACCATTGCCCAGGACCGCAATTCTTCGGTTGTTTACGGCATGCCGAGAGCCGCCCTCGAACAGGAAGCAGCCGTGCGCATTCTCAGCCTCGAAGAGATTGCCCGCGAAATCGAGCTTTCAGTCAAACTTTAAAAACATTCAGGAGCATCTTTGTGACTTTCAATACTGACGAACTCATGGAAATGGCTATTCAGATCGAAAAAAATGGTAAAGAATACTATGGTCTGATGACTGAAAAATCTCATAATCCCGAAGTAAAGCAGGTTTTTGAGTATCTTGGCCGTGAAGAGCAGAGCCATCTCGAAAACTTTGTCAAAATCCGCGAAAAACTCGCCAAGAGCCAGGCTGAAAACGAGTTTGAAATCGCCGACGAGTATAACACCCCTGAAATGTTCGGCTACCTAAACGCCCTGTTCGATGGTCGAGTTTTTCCCAATCTGCGCTCGCACGCCGAAATCGCCAACGAAATAAACACTGATGAACAGGCGATTTATCATGCCATCGGCTTTGAAAAAGATACCGTTCTGTTTTTTCAGGAAATTCTCAGCATTCTCGGCCCGGCTGATCAGAACAAGAGCCTGGTTGAAGAATTGATCCGTCAGGAAAAGATTCATATCGCCAGACTTTACACACTGCTTGGCAATATCAAATAGGTCATGGCCGGAACCAGAAGCCGCAAAAGATGGCAGGGCCTGAGACTGCCTCAGGGCGCAGAAACCATGGTTTCGCTGTTTCTGCTGTTATTCGATGCCCTGCTGCTCAACCAGGTGTTTACCATCACCTTTACCCTGTGGCTTCGTTCCGACCCGCAGATTCAGCTTTATCTCGATTCATACCTGTATGTGCGCTGGATACTGTTTGCGCTTTATGTCAGCTTCGGGCTCCTTTCAGGCATCTTCAATATCAGAAAGCTGACGGCGGCGTCAGACATTTTTTCGCACACTTCAAGTGCTCTACTGGCCTCATTTATCGGCTTCAACCTGCTGGCCTTCTTTTCGCGGGCGGTGGCGTATTATGCCTACACTTTTCCCCGGCCGATTTTTCTGCTGGCGACAGGTCTGAGCATCTTTGCCACCTTTGTCATCAGAGTGCTCGTATCAGCACTGCTCAAGCCGCATCCCCGCATGCTCAGAGCCATAATCATCGGCGACCAGTCAGAAGGCCGGCGAATTATCAAGCATTTTCACCGTCGCGGTGGTGTGCGCTTCAGAATTGTTCACACGATGACCTCCGATCAACTGCCGGATCTCGCCTCTGAGGTGATTTTTCGTAATGCCCACGAAGTTTTCGTCACCGACCCGAATCTGAATCTCGACAGTTTCTGGGCACAGATCTATTACAGCCGCAAAGAAGAACCGCACGACTTCAGAGTCCGCATTTCAATCGATCCGCGCAAAGCCGCAGGCACCGTCGGACTGCAGAGTCTTGAAGATTTTCCTCTCATAACCATTACATCCAGGCCGCTCGCCTCGCTTGAGCGATTTATCAAAAGAGCTTTCGACATTTTCTTTGCAATATTCGCGCTGCTGATAAGCATGCCGGTGATGATCACCACCGCAATTCTCGTAAGACTTGATTCTCCCGGCCCGATTTTTTACAAACAGAAGCGTGTCGGTCGCTACGGCAAAGAATTCGACGTAATCAAGTTCAGATCTATGCGGGTCGGCTCAGAGGCAAAATCAGGACCGACTGTATCGACAGCCGATGATCCGCGGATTTCACCGCTCGGAAAATTTCTACGTCGGTTTGGCATCGACGAACTGCCGCAGTTTTTTCTCGTTCTGACCGGCGAAATGTCGGTCGTGGGGCCACGCCCCGAGAGACCGTTTTTCGTCAAAGATTACTATGAATTTCAGGGCCGCCGCCTGGCTGTAAAACCCGGTGTCACAGGGCTTGCTGCAGTAAACTCACGTTACTACCTCAGGCTTGTCGACAAAGTTACCTACGACTATTACTATCTCGATAACTACAGCTTCATTCTCGATATCAAAATTATTTTCCAGACCGTCTGGGTATTGCTTTTCAAATCGAACAAGGCTCTGCAGGATCAGCACCACGAGCTCGACAGAATGAAGATGCCGCCCGAAGAAACCCAGCCAGGAGAAAATAATGGCAATTAACGAAAATATGACGATCGCCGAAATACTAAAAGCCAGACCTGACGCGGCCAGAATTCTGCAACAGTTCGGCATGCACTGTATCGGTTGCGCGGTAGCGGCCGGCGAGACACTTGAAGGCGCTGCAAAAGCGCATGAAGTCGACCTGGAAAAACTTCTTCAAGCTCTGAAAACAGAGAACTGAGCCGACAGGCATTTTATGCCATTTTGCCGACGGCTTATCACCGATTCAGACAGCATTATGCCAGTTCCTCTTCCTTGTCAATTCAGGTTTGGAATAGTCTGTAAACTGTGGTATACTTCTGCAAATCTGTTGCCACGATCAACCCGATGATTTTAAACCGAATTCGCGAACCCAGAGACCTGGAAAGCCTTTCAATAGACGAACTGAAGCAGCTCAGTGGCGAAATCCGCGAGCGCATAATTAACGTCGTCAGCCAGAATGGTGGTCATCTGGCGAGCAACCTCGGCATAGTAGAACTGACACTGGCTGTTCATCGCGTTTTTCATTCACCCCACGATCAGATTGTCTGGGATGTCGGGCATCAGTCTTATACCCACAAAATTATCACCGGCCGGGCCGAGCAATTTGCAACCCTGAGAACTTTTGGCGGTCTGAGCGGGTTTCCCAAAATATGTGAAAGCCGGCATGACATTTTCAACACCGGCCACAGCTCCACATCAATTTCTGCCGCTCAAGGCCTTGCGATAGCGAAAGAACAGCTGCAGATGGGTGGCAAGACAATAGCTGTAATCGGGGATGGCGCCCTGACCGCCGGTATGGCCTTTGAAGCTCTAAATTTTACCGGCCACGAAAAAAACGACGTGGTGGTTATTCTCAATGATAACGAGATGTCGATTTCTCCGAATGTCGGCGCCCTTTCGATGTATCTGCACCGGCTCAGACTCGAACCGGCCTACACCACGCCGAAAGATTATCTTGCCCACATACTCAAGCAGATCCCCGGCTTTGGTTCAAGGCTTTACAATGTAATCAGCCGACTCGAAGGCAGTCTTAAATACCTGCTGACTCCGGGTATGCTCTTTGAAGAATTTGGTTTTAAATATTTCGGGCCAGTCGACGGCTACGATTTTGAAACGCTTGAAAGGGCTCTGATAAGGGCAAGAGACCGCAAAGGGCCGGTGCTCGTTCACGTTCTGACCGAAAAGGGTCGCGGCTATCAGCCGGCTCAGGAACAACGCCCCAAATTTCATGGCATCGGCCCTTTCGAGATCGAGACCGGCAAAGTTAAAAAATCAGGCGAAGCCAGACCGACCTTTACTGAAGTATTCGGCGAAACTATCTGCGGACTTGCCCAGACCAACCGCAAAATCGTGGCAATTACCGCCGCCATGAAGGAGGGCACCGGTCTTAACCGCTTTGCCAGCGAGCACCCGTCGCGCTTTTTCGACGTCGGCATCGCCGAACAGCATGCGGTAACCATGGCGGCAGGCATGGCAAGAGGCGGTCTTAAGCCTTTCGTCGCCATTTATTCAACTTTCATGCAGAGAGCCTTCGACCAGGTGGTTCACGATGTTGCTCTGATGAATCTGCCGGTGGTCTTCTGTCTTGACCGGGCCGGACTGGTCGGCGAAGACGGCCCCACTCATCACGGCGCCTTCGATATCTCTTTCCTGAGGGCTATCCCCAACCTGCAATTTCTCGCCCCCGCAGACGAAGCAGAACTGAAAACGATGCTGCATTACGCTGCTTCAGCGGCCGGACCGGTAGCCATAAGATACCCGCGTGGCACCAGTGCCTGCAGCCTCGAGTCAGGACAGCGCCACCCGTTGTTGCAGGCCGGCAAAGCTGAAATAGTCAAAGAAGGGTCGCAGATTTCTGTATGGGCCCTCGGACACACCCTTGGTGCGGCAGCCCGGGCAGTTGAAGAGCTTGATAAACAGGGCATCAGCGCCCGACTGGTCAACCCAAGATTCATTCGTCCCTTCGACACCGAACTTCTCGCAGATTCAGTCAGACGCAACCTGCCGATCGTCACTGTCGAAGAAAACACGCTGCCAGGCGGCTTTGGCAGCCTGGTAGCAGAGCATGCAATGGAACTTGGCCACACAGCCGGGATTCTGCGCATCGGCCTTCCCGACGAGTTTGTGCCACACGGCAGTCAGGAAGAACTTCGCCACATGTTGAAAATCGATGCTGAAGGCATTAAAGAACGCATTGTCAGCTGGTTAAAAACCCGTCACCGTCCGTAAACTCCGCCGGCACAGACACTGCCAGCTGCGCCCGCAGCTATCCGCAAAAGCATAAATAAAAAAGCGGCTGTTTCATTTGAAACAGCCGCTTTTTTATTTAACTCTTACACTGACAGTTTGAAGCCAACCAGGGCCAGAGGCGGAATATCAATAACAATCGACTGATCACGATAATGCCAGCCGTGTTTTTCACTCCAGCGGCCACCGAAATTGCCGACATTCGAGCCAAAATACATTTCGCTGTCTGAGTTGAGTACTTCGCGATAGTAACCTTCGCGCGGCACACCCAGACGATAACCGGTTCTCGGCACCGGAGTAAAGTTGGCAACGAAAATCATCAGATCATCAGGGTTGTCACCTTTGCGTACCCAGCTGATCATGCTGCTGTCTGCATCGTCGAAGTTGATCCATTCGAAGCCGCTCGAATCGCAATCTTTGAGGTGAAGAGCCCCTTCACTGCGGTAGAGATGATTGAGATGACTAACCAGTCTCTGCAAACCTTTGTGTGAATCATACTCGAGCAGATGCCAGTCAAGGCTCTGATTGCTGTTCCATTCGTTCCACTGAGCAAAGTCGGTGCCCTGAAACAGAAGCTTCTTGCCGGGCATTGTCCACATCATACTGAACAGCAGTCTGACGTTGGCAAACTTCTGCCAGAAATCGCCGGGCATTTTGTTGATGATGTTGCCCTTGCCATGCACGACTTCATCGTGCGAGAGCACGTAGATGAAATATTCATGAAAGGCATAGATCAACGGGAAGGTCAGGTTGTTATGATGATAGCGCCGATAGATCGGGTCTTTCTGAAAATACGAAAGCGTATCGTTCATCCAGCCCATGTTCCATTTGAAGGTAAAACCAAGCCCGCCTTCACTGCAGGGTTTTGAAACCCCGGGCCAGGCTGTCGACTCTTCGGCAATGTTCATGATACCCGGATGTTTTTCCTGGCAGATGCTGTTGAGGTATTTGAGAAATTCAATGGCTTCAAGGTTTTCGCGACCGCCATACTGATTCGGCACCCACTCGTCGGCTTTGCGCGAATAATCGAGATACAGCATTGAAGCAACCGCATCGACACGCAGACCGTCGATGTGGTATTTGTCCATCCAGAACAGCGCACTGCTGATAAGGAAATTTTTAACTTCATTGCGGCCAAAGTTAAAAATCAGTGTCGACCAGTCTTTGTGTTCGCCCTGCCTGGGATCAGCATGTTCATAAAGTGCCGTGCCATCAAATTTGGCAAGCCCGTGGGCATCTTTGGGGAAATGTGCCGGCACCCAGTCAAGCAGAACACCAAGGCCTTCCTGGTGCAGGTAATCGACGAAATACATAAAATCTTTCGGGCTGCCAAAGCGGCTGGTGGGGGCGAAATAGCCGGTTACCTGATAACCCCACGACATGTCGAGAGGATGTTCGGTAATCGGCAGCAGTTCTACATGCGTGTAGCCAAGTTTTTTTGCGTAATCTGCGATCAGCGGGGCCAGTTCACGATAGGTCATAAAGCGGTTACCTTCTTCAAGGTTGCGCATAAATGAGCCCAGGTGGCACTCGAAAATCGAGACCGGCTCGCGTTTCCAGTCTTTCTGAGAACGCACTTTCATCCAGTCGTTGTCTTTCCAGTCATAGCCGCTGATATCATAGATCTTGCTCGCGGTTTTCGGGCGAACTTCGGCATAGAAAGCGAACGGGTCGATCTTTTCGAGCAGATGCCCCTGCTGCGTTTTCACTTCGAACTTGTAGTTCTGGCCGGCCTGCAGACCCGGGACAAAGATTTCCCAGATGCCGGAGTTACCAAGAGACCGCATTACATGGCGGCGGCCATCCCAGCAGTTAAAATCGCCGACAACGCTGACGCGTTTTGCATTCGGGGCCCAGACGGCAAACGAAATACCGCCCAGTTTATCCTGATAATAGTCCATATAGCGGATATGGGCGCCGAGTTTTTCGTAAAGCTCATGATGATTGCCTTCGTTGAACAGATACTGGTCAGTTTCACCAAGGGTGGGCATGAAGGCATAAGAGTCATAAAATTCAGCGCTGGCACCATTGGTGTAATAGCTCTTGAGGCGATAGGCAAAAACACTGGTGCGATCGAGAATTACCGCCTCAAAAAAACCGGCATCATCGAGCCGGTTCATTTTAAAAGGCATACCATTGGCAATGTCGATTACTTCGACTCTTTCGGCATCGGGCAGAAAAGCTCTGACTGCTACGCACTTCTTGCCTTTGAATTCGGCAACATGGGCGCCAAGAATCTGAAACGGGTCGTGATGATCGGTTCTGACAATAGCCTGAATTGCGCTACTGTTGATGATCTGATTCATTTATTGCTCCTGTTCTGAGTGCGAAACTGACGTCAGAGAAGTTTGCTTTTGATCTGGTTTTCGAGTTCTGGCTCAGGAGTTACACCAACCAAAGTGTGCACAGCTTTACCATTTTTGAAAAAAATCAGGGTCGGAATTGTTGAAACGTTGAAGGTAGCGGCGATATCGGCGGCATCATCAACATTCAGCTTGGCGATCTTTACCTTACCTGCAAATTTGCCGGCCAGGCTGTCGATAATCGGGCCCATCATGCGACAGGGACCACACCAGGGAGCCCAGAAATCTACAAGAACGCCTCCCTGAAATTCAGTAACTTCAGATTTGAAGTTTTTGCTGCTAAGTTCGAGTGCCATATTATCCCCTTTCGGTTGGTGTTATCGTACCCCGAAAAGAATACACCCAACACGCCATAAATACAACTGTAACAGTGTCAATTATCAGCCGTCAGGCTTGCCTGAAAAAATCTTCGACCCGGGCCGGCAGCACCAAAATCGAGAAGATCACCGATACAGCTGTCAGGCTGAAATACCGGGCGACCGACAACTCTGCCGTTGCAGATGCGTGCACGCAGCCGCAGCCATTGATAACAGGTATCCTGGGGTGCAAAAACAGTTATCAGCGGGCTATCAGCATCAGAAAAATCAATGGTGACAAGATAGCTGCTGTCAGAAAAACTCTCAGAACGGGCTGGTCTCTCAAGAAAATATTGCCGGTTATCCCGGTCATAGCCGGCACCAAGATCGGTCAAACGCTCTTCATCTGCCCAGATGCCCGGCAAATCGAGCCAGAAAAGCTGTTCAATCAGCCCAGAGCGAGACTTTGCAAGCGCTTCTGCCGATAGAGAAAACTGCTCTTCAGCAAAAGGGTCGGCCAACAAAGAAACCGCAGCCAGCAGCAGGAAAATAACCAGAAAATTGCGCATGTTTTACCTCCAGAATTTTCGTTCTGCAGGTAAATCAAATGAAAAGCCAAAAAGGGAAAAAATAATTTATTTTTTTCAGGGCTTACGTCTGAGAATTATGCCAGGGCGATTGCCGGTACGGCTTAAATACCAGCCATTGCCATCTGGTGCCCGCCATTCACGCAACTGGGAATTATCGATGTAACCCTTCATGAAAAGTTCATCGAGGTCAATAAAACCTTCTTCAGCTGCCAGGCCATTACTTTCGAGAAAGTTGAAAATAGCGGCAGCCCGTGGGTCGCTTTTAACTTCTGCTTCTGCTTCTTTTGTGCTGAAAGAATCAGCGATTTCACTGCTGACCATGCCGGCAGCTTTTGAAGAGGCAGGCAGGCTGCGCATTACTTCTTTCATTTTTGGCGCCGATGCCATCAGCATGCTCTCCTGCACACTCTCGTCAGCCTTGCTGTTCACCTGTTCAGCCACCGCGAAATCCGGCTCGTCAGCTGCAATAGAAGGCTCGGCCGGTGCCATGGCAAACTTTCCTGAAGTACCGGTATTTTCGTCGAGCGAAAAGCTTACCGCACCAGGAATACGTTCTGAAACTGCTGTTCTTCGCTCAGCGGTCAGCTCAACACCTTTTTCTGCTTTGAGAGCCAGCAGATCATCGGTGAGTTTCGATCTGCCATCGGTCATTTTTTTCAATTCGGGCTGCATGCCGACAGCTGCGCCGGCTGCAACGATCGTGGTCGTCGAAGACAGCTTCACATCTGCTTCCGCTCTATTAAACAGCGGGCGTTCAAGCTTTCTGACCTGTTTAAATTCATCTTTGACGATGTATGAATGCTGATTGGACTCAGGGCTGAAACCGCGCAGGAAAATTACCGCAGCGGCAAACCCGGTAATGCCGGATGCCAGCGCAACCTTGAAAGTCATGGAATTAACAAAAGCACTCAGCTTTTTAACCCAGCCTGGAGTAACCGCAGTGGTTTCTGCCGCGACAATTCGCGGCACCGCCAGTATTTTTCGGGCAACTTCTGCAGGTACAGGTTCGGAGGCAATTTCTTCAAACCCGTTACGCATCTTCAGCTCATACTTTAAAAACTGGCGACAGGTCGAGCAGGTAGCAAGATGAGCCGAAAGTTCGGCATTGCTGCCGATTTCATCAGCTTCGGTCATCTCAACAATTAAATTTTTGCTCTCTTCGCAGTTCATACGTTTTTTTCAAACCTTTTCAACTGAATCTTTTCACTCAGCATCTGGTCGAGCCTGAGTCGGGCGTGGCGCACCCGCGTTTTGGCCGTTCCGAGCGGAACTTCCATGACCTCGGCAAACTCCGGTATACTGAGCCCGGCAATATAAACCAGACATACCGCCATGCGGTCGTTTTCTTCGAGACGATCGAGGCATTCGTCGATATATATGACCAGCTGCTGATGTTCGATTGCCTCGATCACGCTTTCTTCAACCTGTATTCCAGAATCGATGACATCAGGCAGAATTTCGCTTGGAATCTCGCGCTGCCCTGCCCGACGCCATTCGTCGATAAGCAGATTGCGGGCAATTCTGAAGATCCAGGTTTTCAGCGAGCCATACTTGAAGGCTTCCCGGTTTCTGAAGATTTTCAGGAATACTTCCTGGGTCTTGTCGGCAGCCAGATCGGCATTTCGGGTGTTTCTGAGAAAGAACTGATAAACACGGTTGCCGAAAAGTTCATAAAGTCGCTGCCAGGCCTGTTGATCGCCTGTAATCGCCTTTTGCCACAACTCTTCGGGTTTCATGTTTTCCATAATTGCAAACGCCGACCCATCAGAACAGATTTAGCTATTTTTTGAAAGTTTTCAGGATCTCTTTGCGCAACGAACCGGCGCCACTGTTATGAATCTTGAAAAAATGCTGATGGTCTTTAATACACGGGCGAACCTGGTAAAGCAGCAGGTGTCCGGCATAACTGGTAACGACGACAGCGAGGTCGCAGCGGCCAACGATCTCGGCAGTTCTTGCCTGGCTGATAGTGTGATAGCCTTCATACCATTCATAATCTTCATTGGCGACACCGGCCTCTTTGAGAATCGGCAGATAGTGATCGCGGCCGACACCGCCAAAAATCACCACGCGTTTGCCATCAAGCAGCCCTGCCACTGAATAGGCATCTTCGTCAGGAATCGCATGCAGAGCCTGCAGTTTGCGGGTCAACTCCTGATTTTCCTGATCGAGCTTGAGCATATCTTCGCGCAGTTCTTCTTCTTCTTTGATTGTTTCTTCAAGCTCCTTGCGGCTGGCGCGAACTTTGGCCTCAGCCGACTGCAGCTGTTTTTGAACCTCGGCCGGATCGAGCCTGGCAAGTTTCTGCCTGAGTTCTTCGTTCTGGGTTCGCAGGGCACGGGCTTCTGACAGAGCCTGGTCTTTTTCGATGTTGACCTGGTTGATGCGCCGGCGCAGTTCATCACTCTCTTCACGCAGGTCCTGAATCTTTTCGTGCAGTTCTTCACGGGTCATTTCGAAATCTTTGAGCGAAATGCTTGGCCGCGTCTGATTGAAGTATTTCAGAACGAAGTGGTGATGGGTATAAATTTCGAGGATATTGCTGAGATAGTCTTCGTAGGCATCCTGCTTGTCTTCTGTTGGCGGAAATTCATTCTGAATATCTTCGATAAGCAGTTTGATAAGTTTCTTGCCATCACGGTATGCCTTGTCGAGGTCTTCATAAAAGTTGGGGCGCACCAGATTAAGGTTGCGGGTCTCATTGAATGCCAATTCAAGATGCCTGAAGCCATCGGCTTCGAGCAGAGCCCAGGCGTGCACCACTTCGGCCTGCGAAATTTCGTAACGCAGATTTCCGATTATTTTCTTCAGTTCGGCGAGTCTGGCATCTTCTGAATCAGGTATTGCGCCTTCCTGAAGGCTTTCGCGACAGACGATCTCGATCTGACGGATCAGCTTTTTGAACGAGGGGTATTCGTCACTGTCGAGAAAAAGAGCTGCAAGAAAGCCCTTGCGCTTGAGAAAGTGCCGCGAGAAAACCCGCTTTTCACCGCCAATGACCACATCATATTTTGAACTGCGCCTGGCCTGAACTTTGTGCTTCTGGGTCGAAGGCTCAGCGGCCGCTTCTTTAACCTTGCGCATGCGGTTGATCTTTTCTTCGATCATGTCGTTAACCAGGCGCGCCTGAACCGGTCCGCCAAGAATGATATCGAGAAGGTCACCGATAAAAAGGGCAAATGAACGACCGGCGCGTTCATAAAGACTGACAAACGATTTGTGGAAATCCCAGTATTTGTCGGCTTCGGACTCGCTGCCACGTTCGGCCGGCCGCTCAGTCTTCTTTACGAGATTTTCGGCAACAGCAGTGAACTTATTGCTGCCGCTCCGGTTGGGGGAAAAGCCTGCCAGCTTTTCGAGCTCTTCGATACTTTTCTGGTTGCGCGAAAAATTCAGGTCATCGAGGGGATTGATCATCTGCTGTTCCTCTGTCGATTTTAGGCAATCTGATTGCCGCCGCGTTTCTTTGCCATTTTTAGAGCTTTTTCGGCCATCCTGAGAAGATCTGCCGGCTTTGCAGTCGCCTTCGAACTGCTGGCGATGCCAAAACTGCCGGTAACCTGAATCGATCTGGTGCCGGCCCTGATTTTGGTGTCTGAAAGATTGGTTTTGAGCTTGGTTGCAACTGTCTTTGCCCCGGCAAAAGGAGTTTCCGGCAGTAACATTGCAAAAGTGTCGGCACCAAAACGGGCTACGAGATCATGAATGCGGGTTGCGCTTCTGAAAATCCGGCCCACTTCTTTGAGAACACGGTTACCGTTGGCTTCACCGTGAGTTTCGTTAAGAGCTTTGAAATGGTCGAGATCCATCAGAATCAGTGAAATATCTTTCTGGTGGCGCTGCGCCCGGCAGAATTCTTCACCCAGACGCCGCATAAACAGGTTCTGGTTGGCAATGCTGGTGATTGAATCGGTGGTCGCCGAATGAAACATGCGGGTGCGGCTGATAGCCACTGCCGCCTGTGCCGCAAAAATACGCAGCATCTGGTCGGTACGTGCCGTCATGATGTTACCGCTGTGCTTGGTGTCTATATATAGAACCCCGATATTGGTAGCCATCTCTTTCAACGGAACCAGCGCAACCGAAACGATACCGGCATCTTCAGGATTGCGGCCGCGACGGCCAGGCTGTTTAAACCGATGTGATGGGCCAATCATTGCTTCACCGGTTTCAAAACAGCGGCTGACAAGACCGGCGGTCGCCTGCAGGTCATCATTGATTTCGCCGGGCGCAAAATTCTGCATGGCAACTGTTTCAAGGCGGCTGAGTTCTTCATTGTAGAGCATCAGCAAACCACGTTCACCGCCGGTTACCGCAATCGCCATTTCGAGAGTGAATTCAAGCAGTCTCGGGAAACTGCCAATCGAGTTCAGGGCATAAGTGACTTCGAGAACTGCCGACAGTTCTTTTATTCTGGTCACCATTTCGCCTTCGGCCGCTGAAATGGCATTGTAATGCTGGCGGGGAATCTTGCTCTTTATCTGACTGAAACATTTGCGCACAAAGGTTTCGTTGCTGTTGAGAAAAAAGGGAAAAAGCTTTTCTTCTGCGTTGGCAATAGGAACATCGCCGCCTTCGAGCTGCAGTCTGACAAAAACATCATCAGAAAGCTCGATAAACGCACCCGGCTTAATAATTGCAATAAAACCAGGCTGCACCTTGCTGCCATTAACAATGGTACCGAACGGGCTCTGGAGATCCTGCAGGGTGAGAAGGCCGTCTGCGTTATAGCGCAGCTGAATCTGATTGTGGGCGATCCCCATCTTGTTGAGCTGAATATCACAATCGTTGCCACTGCCGATTATTACACCGTTTCCGTTCAGGCTTGGGCTGCCTTCATAAAGGATCTGCCCGCTCCTGTCAGAGATTACAATTTTCATGGCGATTTCCTGAGGGTTGCTGAATAAACTCGTCTGCAGAATGTCCGCTCTGTCTCTTCTGATCTGTAAAAGGCAATATATGCCCGATGCCGGCCAGACAAAAACAACTCAGCCGTTTCATGCAGTGTGGTAAGTATACCGGATTTGCCGCAATTTTGCAGCCCTCAGCCGAAAGTTTATAAACAAAACCTGCCGGCGTTTAAAATCTGCCGGGCGTCAGTTTACTCCCGTAGCAATCTGCATCAACTGCTCGGTAGCCTGCAGTTCGATCTGCAGCCGGCGCAGGCGGGCAGCGGTCTGTGCCGCTCTCTCAAGCACAGACCGGTCAGGAATTTCGCCACCATGATTGATTGCCTGCAGGCATTCTTCAAGCTGCTGCTCGCAGGGAAGCAGCTCGTCTTCGAGCTTACCGATCTGCAGGAGCAGAAGATGCCGGTTGAGCTCGGCAGCTTCAATCACCATCAGATTGAGGTTCTCTCTTATTGTATCAATCAATGTTTTGGCCTGCCTTAAACATGTATAGATTTGCCCAGTATTTTCGACCCGTTGCCGTCAGTTTTTATCGGTGTCTATCCGTGTTCATCCGTGTTCACCCGTGTTCACCCGCGGCCCGTATTTATCAGCGTTAATCTTCATCAGAAGCGGCGATATTTGCGCATGACGCCGATAACAATGCCTTTGACCGTCACATCACAATTCTCGACAATGATCGGCGGCATGACCGGATTCGAAGGCTGCAGGCGCACCCGACCGCCTTCGCGGTAAATACGTTTGAGTGTCACTTCTTCGTTCTCGATACAGGCGATGACCATATCGCCGTTATTGGCGCTGTTGCGCTTTTCGACAATGACAAGATCACCGTCTTTGATCGCTTCGTCGATCATCGATTCGCCGCGCACTTCGAGAACAAAGGTTTCACCGCGGCCAATCATCGATTCGGGCAGACTGATGGTCTCTGGCACCTCATTGATCTGAATCGGCTGCCCGGCCGTCACCCGGCCAAGAAGAGGCACGTCAACGCTGCGGGCCGCCACAACCGTATGCGGTTTAACCGACAGACCGCGCGAACGCCCAGGAAGCGAATCGATATGCCCTTTTTCTACGAGAGTCTTTAAATGTTTGTGAACCGTGGCGGTTGAAGCCAGACCAAGGCCGTCACAGATCTCGGCTATCGTCGGGGCATAGCCCCATTCGGCAAAAAAACGGCGAATGAAATCAAGCACAGTGCGCTGCTTCGGGGTTAATGGATCAGGGGTCATGTCTCGCCTCCGTTCGAACTTTTCACACCTTAAATATAGGCGAATAAAAAGCGAACGTCAAGCGAAAATTTCACAAACATGTCATGATGATAAAAGTCAGGTCGTCCTGCGCTTCCTGACCACCGATATGTTTTGTATAACGGGCAAAAATGTTCTGGTAATAAACCGCCGGGTCGGCATCGTAGCTTTCGACAAGTATCTGCTGCAGGCCATCATAACCGATCTCTCTGCCGCTGCGGTCACGCGATTCGACAATACCATCGGTATAGAAAATCAATGCATCACCCGAGTCGAGCTGCAGCGGCATCTCATTGAAAACAGCCTTTTTGAAGGCTCCGAGTGCACCACCGGCCAGCCTGAGTTCTTCGACTTTGCCGGCAGAACGGCGATAAACCAGTGGCGAACAGGCGCCGGCATTGGCATAAAGACCGGCCCCCGTAACGCTGTTCATATAAAGATACTGAAAAGTCATTACTTTCTTCTGCCGGCTGCTCTTTGAAGCAAGTACCATCTGATGCAGCCCGGTCAGAATTGCTTTCGGCGAGGTCAGCTGCTCACCGCTGCTGAGAATGCCGGCTTTGGCCATCGCCATGATCAGGGCCGCGCCAACCCCATGCCCGGCCACATCGCCCATCAGAACCGCAAAACCGTTTTCATCGATTTTGAAAAAATCCAGATAATCGCCGCCCAGCTCACCCATCGAAACGCTGCGCCCGAAAAGGCGAAAGCGGTTCATCTCGAATTCAGGCTTCGGGAACAGGCTCTCCTGAACGATTTTGGCGACCTCAAGTTCTTCGAAGCCTACCATAATGTGGTTAAAAATGCCGGCAACCTCACCAAACTCATCGCCCCCGGCATTTCTGATACGGTGACTGAAATTACGGTTTTCAATCGCCAGAGCCCCTTCACGCAGCACGCCGAGAGGTTCAACGAAAGCACTGGTCAGCAATTGTGCCAGACCTGCCGCAAGAAGAATACTGAAGAGTCCGAACAGCAGCAGATCAGTTTTCTGCCCGCTGATGATACGATCGATATTGCGCATCGGGTAAAGCCCGATCAGCTGATAAAACTCCAGATAACGCCCGCTGAAACCGACAGCCAGATAGTCTTCACCATTCAATCTGACAATTTCTATCTCTTCAGTCGGTTTCTGTCCGGCTCGACGGGCAAATTCAACCAGAGCTTTATCATAACCGGGTGATTCGTCGGTAAACCGGGCATTCAGGCGGTTGAAGGCCAGCAGTTTGAACCCGTCTGAATTGCGGTTGGCAAGTGGCAGAGCCTTGCGCAGAAACGCCCCCTGGATAACCTGCGGTTTCCAGAAAACCATGACCAGATAATCGGTAATTTCACGGCCGGTAACCGAAAGAAACCTGAAATAAGTCAAATCCTTCAGATAACCGAAACCCCATTGATTGATGCTGCCGATATTGTCGATAATTGAATGGGTAATCTCGACAAACGATTTCTGCAACAGTGATTCAGCCACCAGTTCGATCTTATTGAGAACCTGACCGGGAATCTCGACACGGTTGAGATCGCTCATAACCTTCTTGCCAACGAGGTTTGCCGTCTGAATATCCGCGATGGCGTAATTTGAAAGATTCTTCTTCTTGAGACCTGAAGCCTCATAATTGATTCTGATGTCTTCCATCGAACCTGAATAAGCGACAAAGCCATCACGGGCAGCAAGAACCCGGCTTTCGCTGGCCACCACAAAGAAATTCTCGGTTTCGAATTTCAACAGATAGCTGGCAACCATTTTCGTAAGCCGATCATCAAGCTCAAGGCCACGCGCTTCAAGACTCCAGCCGGCAAAAAACCTGTCGAGATCGAGTCCGACATCTTTGAGAAACGATGAATAGTGCCGGTCGAAACTCAACAGCAGTTCTACCGAATTCTGATGCGCCGCCGCCATGAGAGTGTGCCGCTTATGTGAATAATGCTCCTGTGAAATGATCGCCATCGCCAGCAGCGGGATGCCGGCCGCGAACAGAAAAAGAAACGCCAGCTTGTTCCTGATCGAAGCACTGCCGGGCTGCAGCCTGATCATTGTCAGCCAGGTATAACGAAAGAATGGCCAGAGCAGCACCAGATATACCAGAGTCGCCAGCATCGACCGCCCGATAATACCAGAACCGGTATAAAGCCGCGGCACAATGCCAAAAAGCCGCAGACCAGGGCTGAGATACTGGTAGCCAAGATGCTGACCAGCAAGTTCATAGTAGCTGAGACTTCGTTTTTCACATTCGGAAAAAGCCTGCAGCAGCTCATCGGCCGTATTCAAGCCATCGGTGCGCCAGATCGCCGGGGCAGAGTCAGAATTGTCGATAACTCCAAGCAGCATACCGGTATCTGACGCAAGCGTCCGTATAGAATGCTTCAACCCGGATACTTTCGAAAATTGCCGGTGATCGAGCCGCACGATCGCCCCGCCACACCCGATATAATAAGCTCCAATCGGCGGCCTGACCAGAGAACTGTCGACCCAGGCGAGAGCATAGGCGCGCGGATCGGTCACACTGCCGAACATCGCCCCAAGAGTCTGGCGGCCAAGAACCCTGCGAGCCGTCTCAATATTGCCCAGTTTCGGGTTACGATACGGCACATTCATCAGATACGGCCCAAAATCGCTCAACGTCCAGAATACCTCGCGCCACTCAGCCTCTGAAAACTCGCTCACAAAAGTTTTCGCCAGCTGGTTGCCCTTGTCATCCCAGAATATGAAATCAATTTCTCCGGGAAAAAGCCGGCGCTGGTCGTGCAACCATTCGATCACCACTGCCGCCGAAGCATTCGCCTCCATGAACTCGACAAATTTCTGATGCAGATGCCGGCACCAGAATTCTTCCTGGCTGGTGCTGCGCATTGCTTCGCTGGTCGCCTGCTGCATGTGCATTTTAAGGTTGAAGGCAAGCTCGTCTTCAGCCACCTGATAGAAACGCGAAACCGCCGTAAAAACCAGAACCGCCGGAATCCCGGCCAGACAGGCAACCAGCAGCAGCCAGCCGATAAAGCGGCCAAGCGGCAAACCTGCTTGTTTTTTTTCTGTTTCAGGCATCATGATTCACCACGATTATCGTAAGATCGTCGTCGGGCCGCACAGACCACTGCTCATAAGCAGCGAAAATGCGGCGATAATAGGTTTCCGGGTCGCGGTCCCAGGCATCGAGACACAACTGCTTGAGACGCTCATAACCGAACTCTTCGCCGCTGCTGTTTTTGGCTTCAGCAATACCATCGGTGTAAAGCAACAACGATTCACCCGGGGCAATCGTAAACTCGAAGTTTTTATACCTGGCTCTCGGCCCGATTCCGAGCGGAGTTGCAATATGTTCGATCAGTTCGGCGCTTTTCTCAGCCGGTTTAACCACCACCGGAAAACAGTGACCGGCATTGGCAAACGAAAAATGCCCGTCGGCGGGACGCAGAACATAATATTGAAACGTCATCATGCGCTTCAGCCGGTCATTTTTGATTGCAAAAAACATGCGATGCAGTCTGCTCGTAAGAACGGCCGCATCCATTTTCTCATTCTCCGGCGCCATCAACACGCTTGCCTTGGCCATGGCCATCATCAAACCGGCCGGAACACCATGACCGGCAACATCGCCGATCACCAGACCCCAATGATCTTTATTGATCTGCAGACAGTCGTAATAATCGCCGCCGAGCGTCGTCATGACCACGCTTCGCCCATAAATCAAAAAGCGGCCGGCGGTAAAATGATTGCCTGGAAAAAGGCTTTCCTGAACAATTTTTGCGACTTCGAGCTCGCCAAGACCCTCGATTACCCGGTTGAAAATCTGATTGAGATGCCCGAACTCATCTTCATCGACCACCGGAATGCGGTGGGCAAAATTGTGAGCGCCGATCGCCAGCGTAGCCTGCGCAAGGTTGTGAATCGGGGTGAGAAACTGCCGTGACAGGGCCTGACCAATAATCAGCGTCAGCAGCAGGCTGAGAAAAGCTCCGACCAAGATGCGGAAACGCAGCGCCGCGATTCTTGCATCGAGTCTGCTGTCGGCATAAAGAGCCGCCAGCAGATTAAAATTGAGGCTGCGCCCTTTCAGGCCGACAAAAAGATGTGACTGATCACCAATGAGAACGCTCCCGATAAGGTTTTCGCGAAAACCAGTCGTGCGCTCCATCTGCCGTGCCAGCTCAACCGGAAATGTTCCGGCCGGCGCCCAGCTCTTCTTGCCATCGATTTTGCGGGCAAAAAACGGTGCGTCGAAAGAATTCGCCTGCAATCCGGCGAAATATCGGCTGATATAAAGTTCCTGAAAGCGGTCTTCATCCCAGAACAGAATGAGAAAATAATTGTTCTGGAAATTGAGTCGATCACCAAAGATATACCAGTAGCTGAGTTTTTTAATATTCGCCAGGTTAAGCGGAATTACCTGCCGCTGGTCGCGATAGATCTTTCTGACAAAATCTGAATCTTCGGGCGACATGATCGGGCTGAACAGATCTTCTTTGTTTCGTTTCAGAATCGTACCATTGCAGAATTTAAGAATTGCCTGCCCCATCGGCTCAATAAAGTTGAAAGCAGAGCGGTCTTTGTCGCCCGACACATGGTCGGCAAATACCATGCCGCTGCTGGCAATCAGATAGGCATCAGATGGAGCGAATTCGCATAAGGCGCTCTTGATCGCCGCAATTTCGGTCGCACTCAGACAGCCATTGACGCCCACCGGTGCCACATCTTCGATTCTGCGGGTAATCTCGCGCGCAAAATCGTATTTAAGAGAAGCATAGCGCAGGTCGAAGTCACGCATCAGCTTGCTGAGACTGCCGGCAATTTCGTCACGCAGGGCCAGCTTGCGATTGATCAGATAGTCGTGGGCAATGAAACCAAGAATGCTCAGGGGCGCCAGGTTGGCAAAAAGAAACAGGCCGGTGAGTTTCCAGCTGATTGAGAAAAACTGCTGCTTGAAGCGGAAATAAATATAGAGAAACAGATAAAAAGCGCACAACAGAACCGAGATTCTCGCAAATATTATGTCGCGGTTCAATTCAACCGACCACTGTGCCGGGTCTTTGGCATGTAAACAGAAAGTTCTCAGACCTGACTCAGGCATGCTCATGCAGATAAGAGCCTGATCGTTTTCAAAAACCGGTTCAGAAACATTTTCGAACTGCGACAGGGCCAGAGTCAGCACTGGCATGAATCTTTCGTCAACCCGATTGGCCGGCGCCGAAAATTCAGGGCTGATACTGAAGCCGGATATAATTCCATCCTGACGGCGGTTGAGAGAATCGGCAATTTTCTCAAGGCCGGAGCTGCTTTTCATCAGTTTTTCGCTGATAAAGCAGAAAAAGCTGATACGGCTGCCTACCCGATACCACACTGAAGAAAATCTGCCGGCAAAGTCGGTCAGCAATGGGCCGGCGTCATTGCCCTGCAGATATGGTTTTTTAAGGTATTCCGGAATAAAAATCTTGCCGAGAAACTGCCTGACCAGATTGAGATTCTTGCTTACCGATCTGATGCTGACGATTTCAACCTGACTGTCGTTGCTGACAGCCTCTGAGACATCGCGCAGCACTTCATACAGGCGTGCAAGAATGTAACTGAAGCCTTTCTGATCTGTCAGTTCTCTGATTACCCTGCCTTTTTCGTCCCAGACGACGAACTCAAAATCGCCGGGGTATCGCTGATGCAGATTGGCAACGGCAGCCTTGAGATAATCTGCCGGAACAGCCGCTTTTTCGGCTTGTTCGGCAAAATTCAGCAGCAGGAAATGCAGGTATCTGCCATTGCTGCTGTATTTTTCGAGATATTCAAGGCGCCCGTGCATCTGGTCGAGCTTCTGTTGTCGCAGATTGCCGACTTTGACGAGATATAGGTTGTTCAACGCCGAAAATATTATGAAAAGCGGGAAAGCCAGAAAACAGAAAACCAGAACCAGTATCGACACCGCATTTTTCAGAGAGCGGAAATTCGAAACGTCAGCCGGCCGGTTTTCTAATGTTTCAGCCATTTCCAGTCTCCTCGGGAGCAACCGGTTTGTCATCGGCTGGTGGCTGGCTGGCGACGGTTCTCTGCGGATCAAAAACCAGAATGACCATCGTCAGGTCGTCCTGAGCCCCTTCGTTGCCAATGTGGTCGAGATAGGCCTGGTAAATATTGTGATAGAAAGCTTCAGCGTCGATATCCCAGGCGTCGAGCAGAAGCTTTTTGAGGCGCTCGTAACCGAGTTCTTCGCCTCTACGGTTGCGCGCTTCGACAATGCCGTCAGTATAGAACACGATGGCATCACCCGGGTTAAAAATCACCTCGATTTCAGAATAACTCGCCTTTTTGAAAGCGCCGAGAGCCGCGCCGGTCAGGGTCAACTCTTCGACCTGGCCCGTATTCTTTCTGATGATCATTGGCGAACAGGCCCCGGCATTCGAATAGACGCCACGCCCGGCAGTACCATCGAGGCACAGATACTGAAAAGTCATGACCTTTTTCTGCTTCTTTGTCTTGGAGGCAAAAATCAGGCCATGCAGCCTGGTAACAAGCGCCAGAGGTTGTTCAAGAAGATGTTCAGACTGAATGATACCGGCTTTCGCCATGGCCATGATCAGGGCAGCTCCGACGCCATGCCCCGCCACGTCGCCGAGCAGCACCGAAAATTTCCCGCCGGCCAGCTCGATGTGATCAAAATAGTCGCCGCCAAGTTCACCCATCGAAATACTTTTGCCAAACAGGCTGAAATTGCCGGTTTCGATCTGCTGCTGCGGTAACAGCTGCTCCTGAATCGCGCTGGCAACCGAAAGTTCTTCGAGATCGACCATGACCGAGTTGAATACCCGCCCCATGGCACCGAACTCATCACGGCCCAGGTCGGGCAGACGATGGCTGAAATGCTTGTTTTCGATTGCATGAGCACCGGCAGTAATCTGCTGCAGGGGCAGAATGAAGCTCTGCGCCAGAACCTGCGAAAGGCCCCAGGTCATGAGCAGGCTGAGCAATGCGAATAACATCAGCTGGCGCCGCTGAGAATCGATGAGATTGTCGATTTTTTCGAGCGGGTAAAGCCCGATCAGACGAAAATCCTTGATATGTCTGCCGGCAATGCCCATCGCCAGATAATTTTCACCCTGATAATCGACAATCTTGATTTCTTTGCCCGGGTAAGAAGTAAGAGTATTGGCAAATTCGCGCAGAACCGCATTTTTATAAGCTTCGGGCGGGACTGTGTATTCCTGATTCATCAATGCTATCAGTTTCAGGCCGAGGTTGTTGCGGTTAGCCTGTGGAACGGCATTCTGCAGATACAGGTGCTGAAATTCGTGAATCCGAAACGACGATAGAAAAAAGAGATCCTGAGAACTGCTGTTTTTGAGAGAAAAGGTGTCAAAGATCGCAGGATTCACATTCTGGCCAAAACCCCACTGAATAAATGACCCACGTTTCTGCAGCAGGTCGAAAAGAAAGTTGGCGAGCGGCTGCTGAGTCGTCGATTCGATAAACAGCTCAAGCTCGGTCTGCACTTTCTCAGAGACTTCTACGCCATTGATCTTATCAAGAAAGAACTGTCCGATCTTACGGGTCAGGTCATTCTGATTGCGACTGCGCTCAGACCGAGGTTCATCCTCCTGCGGGCTCAGGTTTCGGCTTTCATCATAAACGCCCCTCTCGGTAACGATGATGTTGCTTCGACTGGCAACCATCACAATCTTCCATTTCTGGTTACCGCTGGCACCCAGTGCATCGACAAATCCCTGCAGTGCCTTTTCATCGTTAATATTAACCGTCAGCTTGTCCAGCATCTTTTCCTGGGCCTTCTTCTTGTCAACAAGACGACGGGCGTATTCAACCTCGATCTTTTCATCAAAGTCCTGAATGAAACTGATTCCGCGACTGTGAGCCTCAAGCATCAGGTTGCTGCGTTTCTGCGCCAGATAATCATTGCCGATAAAGAAAAGCACCAGCAGAGGCAGGCCATTGGCGAAAAAGAAAAGAAACCGCAGTTTCCAGCGCAGCGACAGATCGTCTGGTCGACCGCCGAAGAACAACCCCCAGGAATAACCGGCCAGCAGATAAACTACAGCCAAAAAGACAAATACGACCGGCCAGGCATAGTCAGGAACAAGACTGCTTGCAAACCTTTCTTTCTCAATAAAAGCATAGATCTTTATCCCGGGTCGGAGGAAGAAAGGGTAAACCATGAGATCTTCGGTTTCGATCTTCTGAGTCTTGAATTTGCCATATTCTACCGCCGCCGCCGTAACCTGCCGTGCAATTCTGCGATCTCTGGTGCCGTGTCTGAAACCATCAGCGTCGTCCTGAAGCGAAAAACGCCACAGGGAACCACTGTTATGGCTGAATTCATTCAACAGATTCAAAATACCGTCGTTACCTCTGAGATCTTTAAGCTCGATAAAAGCAAGAACCAGATGTTCACGAATGATTCTGCCCCAGGCAAGAGGACGTTTAAACTGTGCGTCACCCCAGACGAGAGAGAAGTCACGAATGGAAATATTATTTTCAAAATGTCCCCAGTAAAGCTGCGGGCCAAAAATTTTACCACCAGCAATCTGCTCTTCATGCGAAACGTCTGATCTGCCGGAAAGAATCGCCTTCCAGGCGAAGCTCAGACCTGGTTTCCAGACTTCGACAGGTTCAAGTGGCATCGACGACGACAGAACCCCACGCCTTGGACTGTAAACAACGTAATTAAACTTCAGATTGCGCCGCAGGTCTTTCAAGCGCGAAATCAGCACTTTTGAAAACGCGTCGGTTCCTTTAAGAGCAGAAGCTTCACTGGCTACTGAATCTGGCGCCAGCTTTTCAATAAGCGTAGAACACCAGTAATATTGCGGATCAGCAAATTTTCTCAAATCAAGATAGAATTCGCGCAGTTTCTGATGTTGCCTTTCGAGACGATTGTCGGCGGCCTGGTTCTGAAGATGCAGCATGCCAAGAACCAGCAGGAAGCCGGGAATCCCGACAAAACAGAGCATAAAAGCCAGCCAGCCGGCAATTTTTCGGGGTTTAGTCATGTTAGAGTCTCCCCGCCGGCTGAAAATTTGATCAGAACCATTGTTATATCATCGTCTGCAGCTGGTGACCACTGTTTATAGGCAGTAAAAAGTTTCTGATAATAAGTTTCGAGGTCTGGGTCATACTGCTGCTGCAGCATCTGAACAAAGCGGTCGAAGCCCATTTCAACCCCAGCGGCGTTATGAGACTCAATGATGCCATCAGTATAGAGAAGCACGATATCACCGGGTTCAAGTTGCCCAGGCGTATCTTCGTATTTAGGCTTTTTCGTTATGCCCAGCGGCGTACCGACGAGCTTGAGCAGTTCGACATCTTCACCATTGCGCCTGATAACAGCAGGAAAACAATGGCCGGCATTTGAAACCAGGTATGAACCGGTTTTTGAATTAATGGAAAAATACTGGCAGGTCATCATGCGCTTGATCTTGCTGCTCTTGACCCGGTGAATGACCTTGTGCAAAGAGCCAAGCATGGCAGCCGGCCGCCGCCGGTCTTCATCGCTCAACAGAACTGAAGCTTTTGCCATTGCCATAAGCAGTGCCGCAGGAACCCCATGACCGGCAACATCCCCCATGAGAATGCCGACGCTGCTTTCATCCAGAGTGAAAAAATCATAATAATCACCGCCCAGTCTGGTCATTGCGACACTGCGACCAAAAACACGCAGATTGTTCTGTGACAGCGATTCCTGAGGAAACAGGTTTTCCTGAACGATTTTGGCAACTTCAAGATCTTCAAGGCTCTCGATGGCGCGGTTGAATACAACACTCAACCGCCCGAATTCATCGGCTGTTTTTACCGGCAGACGATAACGGAAATCCTGCCGGCCGATCGCCTGTACGCCGCGTTCAAGCTCTTTAACCGGTTCCATGAATTGTGCAGAAAGCATGAAGCCGACACCGGTCGTCAGACTCAGGCTCAAAAGGGCAAAAATTATCAGACGCCACTGGAGGCTGCCAATTTGTCTGTTGATACGGTCAAGCGGGTAGAGACCGACCATGGCAACCCGGTCGAGTTCACGGCCAATAGTACCGTAGGCAGCAAACTGGCGGCCGTCGACCCTGATCTCATCGACGTAAAGAGTTCTTAAACTGAAAGTCTGGCGAAAAAGGCCGAAAATTTCCTTGCTGAGATCTTTTGTCGGCGGGTAGGTCACGCCATTAGCCTCGATAATTCCGTAAAAACGTATATCGTCAGTATTTTGATTGAGGCTGTCGATGCTTTTGTTCACGTAGGATTCCTGCAGAGTATGAAAATCCCATGAAACACCGACAAGCAGATTGAACGCCCGTTTATCGAAATCACCAAAAACGTTCCAGTAATACTGTCTTGCATCCTGTGCCATCTGCTCAGGGTGCACCTGCCCGATTCTCTGGAGAATCCGGTGAAAAATAATCGTCTTGCCCGACAAAAATGTTTCTGCTTTGATTTTCCCGCCGCCACCGGTAGTAGCTTCATCTTCTTTGAAAAGAGTCTGCGGCGTGTAATCTCTGAAATTGAAATAATCGAGCATGGTTTTGCTCATCGCAGCAAAGAAAATATTGGCTTTTCTACCGGGAACTTTTGCCTTGTACAATTTGCCTTTACGGTCAGCAGCCACGAAATCAAAGGGTTTGAGTCGATTCACTTTTTTCAGCAGTTCATCGAGTTTTTTCTGCGAAACCATTCTGCTGCCAAACTCTTTGTTGATTGCATCGATCTGTTGATTCAAATATTCAGCTGTTTCTGATTTAATGGTTTCAAAACGGGTATCGTAGTCGGCAAGAAGCCCGGAAATCTGGTCAAAAGCGCGATCAAGAAGCATCCCGCGGGTCTGCTGGAGATATTCATAACCGATAAAACCTAGAATCAGCAATGGGAGGCCATTTGCATAAAGAAACAGCAACCCGAGCTTCCAGCGGATCGAAAACACGCGGTTTTCTTTGAAAATCAAATAAGCAGCCAGAATCGACAGTATTAAAATGACCAGAACAGCACCTGAAAGAATTCGCTTATGAATCGCTGCGGCATTGAAAAGAGCGTCGGCTTTTCTGACAAAGGCAACGCTGCGCACAAAAGGATTGAGAATTTTTACCAGCAGCAGCAGATTCTCAGTTTCCAGCTGTTGCTGCGTAAAATTTTCGAATTTTGCCAGTCCAACCATAAGTTCAGGTTTAAGCTCATCTGAAACAGACGTATAAAGCGCCCCGTCACGCAGCAGATCGACAATGCCGACTTTGACGCCAGGCGCGTCATTCATTGCATCGACAAGCTTTTTGAGATAATCGTCAGACTCGATAGCACTGCTGTTGATGGTCGCCATCATCGTGAAGTGCTCACCAACCTGATACCAGAAATAAGATTTTTCCGGGTCACCGCTTGCCAGGATACATTCACTGAGGTTTCCCCGCAGCATTGGGAGGTTGAGCTTATCAGGAATCAAAAAGGCGCCAAGATACGAGCGCAGAAGATTCAGGCGCCTTTCGACCAGACTGATATTCTGCGGTTCGCCCGGGTAGTTTTTGAGAACATCAGCGTTAACATCCTTCAGAACCTCAAAAATAGTTTTAACGATGTATCTGAAGCCCTTTTCATCACTGAGATCTTCAATAGTATTGCCTTTCTGATCCCAGATGATGAATCTGAAAATTTCAGGATTTCTGGCCTTCAGGTGTGGCAAAGCAACTCTGAGGTATTTGACCGGGTCAGGCTGACGGTTGGCGAATTCGAAAATTCGCTTCAGCAGAGAGCTATAATAATGGCGGCTGTTTGAATACTGCAGCAGTCGCTCAAGCCGCGTGCCAAGTTCGCGGTAAACGGTCTGACGATGTATCTCGCTTCGGGTTTTCAACATATTTTCGAGGCCGACATCGAGCAGAAAAACCGGAAAAATGAAAAAGCAGAAAGCGACACCAAACCAGAAGGCCAGTGGCCACCGTTTGCTGATTGGCAATTTTGTCGTGGTACCGCTCATTGATTCCCTTAAAAGACCTGCAGATGCTGACAGCATACCGCAAAAGCAGCAACTTGCAAAGTTTCTGATAAAAATTGCCTGGTGTGACAGAACTGCCACACATGCGACGGCGACGGCGCAGTCATTTCGCTAAAACCCTCTTCAACAAAGCTTTTTAAACTGGCACACCGTTTGCGGCATGCAATTTATCATTATTATTTTTCCCCTTTATTATTCATTATTTCCGGAGGTGCGTCATGAGCGGCAACGCAAATGGGCTGTCACAATGGTTTAGAAACAACAACCCCCTTTATCTGCTGAGCGTCGTTCTCATGCTCGGCGGGCTCTATCTCGCCGGCTCCGAACTTGAAACCGGGCAGGTTTCAAGTCTGGCAGTAAGCGGCTTCTTTCTGATTCAGAATATCTATGAGATCATCATGGTGACAATGGCTCTCTATCTTCTGAAGAAAAAAATTCAGCCACAACACGGCAAACTTCTGCTCTTCTTCGTGCTATTGTTTCTTGGCGATCTTACCTTCTATCAGGTGCGCATTTCTGGGCTCAGCACGACTGCCGGCGGCATTGCCACCGGCGTTTACATGCTGATGGCTGCAGTTAAACTCGCGGCAGTCATCAAAGTTCTTGGTCTGACCGTGCACCATACGCGCCTGTTTTTTGTCGCAGGAGCATTTTCGCTGATCTGGGTCGCCCCCAAAGTCGGCTATTATCTCGTCGATTCAATCGGCAGAGAGAGCTTCGGCTATTTCGACGGCTCATACGTCTTTTATTCATTATGGCTGATCGCAGCTTTGCTTCATCTGCCGCTGATTATCGAAAACTGGCGCAGCAACAACCTCGGCCTCAGAGTAGAAAATGAATATCTCGGCGACGAAACGGTTCTGTGGCGCTGGCTGCTGATCTTTCCGTTCATTGTACTGCCGCTGCAGATGACAATAAATGTCATGAGCGATTCATATCGTTTCATCGCTCCGACCCTCTCACTTGGCACAATCATCGCCCCCTGGCTGCTGGCTGCAGCTTTTTTTGCACAGACCCTCTGGCGTCACTTCTTCAGTTCTCAGCAAAACATCAACATTTACGACAGTGCCGTCATGCTGATCTATCTGATTGTCATAAAAGTATCGGCGCCTGATTTCAGTGTTCCGGTGCTGATCAACCATGCTTTGCTTGTTGCCGGCCTGACAGCAACCTGGCTCAGCCGCTGTAATCATATCAATGCCGGCATTCTTGCGCTTACCGGCTTGTGGCATACAGGCCAGCAGGTCATGTCAGGAGCCAGAGTCGCCGTCAACTACGGTTCTTCACTTTCGCGAACGGCCTGGGCCGGCATTCTGATGTCATTTTCCTTCATTCTGCTGCTCACCGGCTTTTTCTTCAGCCTCAACAACCAGAGCGGCAATGATAATTCAGGCAGCGAAAAACCGGCAGTAAACACTGATGAAGGTCAGGAAAGCCCATCCACAACTTCGGTTTGAGCTGGTTCCAGTTGAACTGAATGCTGCTGATCGTCAAAAACGGCGATCAGCAGTGTCATGTCATCCTGGGCCTGCGTGGCACCGACAAACTTTCGGTGTTCTTCAAGCAACCCGGCAAAGAATTTTTCCGGGTCAGCAGCAAAACAGCGCTCAACCATCTGTTTAAGCCTGGCAAGCCCAAGAATTTCGTCTGCCGCATTTCTTGCCTCGATTACCCCGTCGCTGTAAAAAATCACCGCTTCGCCCGGTTGCAGAGCAATTTCGGCAACCCCAAACCTCGGCTTTTTCATTGCGCCCAGCATCGGACCAGGCAGAGTAATTTCGCGAACCGTGCCGGTATGCGGGTTAATGATCAGCGGCGGCCAGCCACCGGCATTGGTATAAACTCCGGTGCCGTCAATTCCGTTGAGATTGAGATACTGCATGATCATCGTCTTCTGAGTACGTTTTCCTGCTGCCTGAATCAGCTCATGCAGGCGCAGAGCAAGAATTTCAGGTTTCTCGACGACATCCGAAAACTGCATGACTGCGGCCTTTGCCATTGCCATGATCAGGGCGGCGCCGGCGCCACGACCGGCCACGTCACCGATCAGCAAGCTGAAACGCCCGCCCGAAGTATTGAAATAATCAAAATAATCGCCACCAAGTTCGCCCATCGAAACGATACGGCCAAAAATTCTGAAACGCCCGCAGTCAGGCATCTGACGTGGCAGCAGGTGTTCCTGAATTGCCCCGGCAACCTGCAGTTCTTCGAGATCTACCATTGTTGTATTAAATATCTCAGCCATTTCACCGAATTCGTCACGACCGAGGGGCGGCAGGCGCAGTGAAAAGTTGCGCGACCTGATCGCTTCAGCACCAGCATAGAGCTTCTGCAGCGGAAAAAGAAAACTCTGTGCCAGAAACTGCCCCAGAATGATGGTAATCAGTAACGATACAAGACCGGCGAAGAACAGATCAGCCTTTTCCCTGCTTATGCGCGTCTTGACCTTGTCGACCGGGTAAAGCCCGAATAATTGATAGTTGGTCAGATACCTGCCGGTAAAGCCCATCAAAAGATATGTCTGTGTGCCGATACTGATAAATTCGCGTGAAGGGCAGGGCTTGGAAGTAAAGCTGCGAACACGCTTCTTCATTGCCTGACGGTCTGGAAATTTTTCCGGCAGAAAGATGCCGGCATCTTCATGAATTACGCCTACCTGCAGATCGACAATATTGCGGTTTGCGCTGAGGAATTGCCGTTTCAGGTAAAGATTCTCCATTACATGCGGTGTCCAGTTGATAATGCACATGTAGTCAACCTGCCGGTCGTCATTGATTGAAATAAGATTCAGACATGCCGGGCTTTTGTTGGTGCCCATACCCCAGACATCGATCTTGCCATTGTTGGCGATAAAATCATGCTGCACCTCAATCAGGGGCTTCTGCATTGCCGATTCAGCTATCAGTTCGACTTCGGTTGAAGAGCGCGGATCAGGCGGCCGACCGTTGAGACTGGCCATGATGAAGCGCCCGAGCGAGTTGAGCACTTTTTTTTCATCTCCTCGCTTTAAATCGGCACTGTCGATGATTTCCGGCACCAGAGCCTGCCGCCGGTCGCCAAAATACAGAGAATCACCGGTTCCAAAGATATTGGCTTCGCTGGCAATAAGATAAAAGCGCACACTGCCGCGCGATTCAACAACAGAATAAACCTTGTCAACCAGGGTTCGGTAATTCTCAATATTCAGGCCCTGTTGTCGCACATCGGCCCTGAATTTCTCCAGCCCGGCCCGAATGTTGACAATCTGCAGTGCATGTTCAGATTCAAAGCGCTCATCGAGATTCTGCAAAAAATGCGTACCCTGCTGATGTATCTCGTCATAAAGTGCCAGCTCTTTCTGATGCATGAAGTCATAGCCTGTAAAAAAAAGCATCAGAAGAGGCAACCCGTTCGCATAAACGAACAACAGTGCCAGCTTGCGAGAAATCGACATTTTCAAACCGGTTCCCTTTATCGCGGCACGCCCGCTGACAACCAGCCAGGGCAGCAGCAGCATAAAAATCAGCAGGGCCGCCAGATTGGCTCTCGTCTGCCCGGGCACCACGCCAGAAGCTTTTTCGACAACCGCAAACAGTGTCAGATCATCTTCGACGACTCTGGCATAATAAAACGCCTTCGCAGTCTCAAGACGCTCACCGGGAGTCATTTCGTGTCTGATGATTTTCTGCAGACTTTCCGGGGCGTCAGGTAGAGGTTTTGCTGTCACACAATTTCGCCCTTTGACAAAACCAGGCCAAAAAAGGCTGCTCTCGAACTGGTGATGTTTGAGATAATATTCCAGACCGGCGGTTCCGGCAGCATTTTCAGGTTTTACCAGAATGATCGCCATGTAGCCATGCCTGAACCCAACCCACAGCAACGGCCGGCGACCGGTACTGTCACACCACAGAAGTTTCTCGCCCTGTTCAGAAACGCAATTATCTACGGTGTGCAGAACAATCTGCGGCCCAAACATTCTTCTCAGGTTGGTCATTTCATCATCATCGGCGACAATATCCCTGTCACTTTGTTTAAAAGGCTTTTTCAGAGACTGCAATGCCATCTGCCAGTCGCCGGCAAGCTTGCCAGGCTGTATAGACCCACCAATGAAACGATCAGCTTCATCCCAAAGCAGGTAATCGAAAGAGCCGTTCAGTCTTGTGCGAAGTTCGCCAAAGGCAAAAGCCGCCGAAGCCACCCGATTTACCAGGTAAGTCTCACGGAAAATCCGTGACAGAAATTTTTCAGTGTCAACCTGAGCTTCGAAGTTCTGCATCTCGTTTTCGAGATTCTGCTCAACAATTTTTATCAGAGCGTCGCTGCGCAGCTTTTCAATATGACTGAAGCCGCCATAAAAAAGCAGAATCGGAATGAGCACGAACAGAAACATCTGGGCAAACCACAGCAGCAGATAACGCGGCAGAATTTTCATCAGCAGCCGCTCCTCTCGAATCTGACCAGAACAATCGTCAGATCATCATCTACTGACTTCACCCAGGCACGGTTCGCTTGAAAAAGATTCTGATAGAACTGTTCGAGGTTCGCGCTCCAGACGTCTTTTACCAGCTCCAGCAGCTGATCAGGACCGAAAACATCGCCGGCAGCGCTGGTGGCCTCGATCAGGCCGTCACTGTAGAGAATCAGCGTCTCACCTGGCTGCAGCTGAATCTGATGGTTTTTATAACGGGCCTTGCGGGCAATTCCGACCGGAGTGCCAATGATCTCTTCCATTCTTGAATAACTGCCATTACTGCCAACCACAACCGGAAAACAGTGGCCGGCATTGGCAATCTGGACTTCGCCGGTCTGATCGTTGATCACGAGATACTGGCAGGTCATCATACGTTTAAAACCTTCGCTTTTCAGCCTGAAAAGCATATCGTGCAGTGCACTCAGCAGAGCCGCCGGGTCAGTCAGTAACGGTCGGTTAACAAGAACTGTTGCCTTGGCCATCGCCATGATAATAGCGGCCGGAATTCCGTGGCCGGCGACGTCACCCATGAACACGCCCGTTTGTGTTTCTGAGAGTTTCAGATAGTCATAATAATCGCCGCCAAGTTTCGTCATGGTTGCGGTGCGCGCAAAAATGCCGATACAGTTGTTCTGATAACCCTGATCTGGTAAAAGGGCTTCCTGAACGATCCGGCCGATTTCAAGCTCAGCCATGCCTTCCATCGTCATATTGAACACGCCACCGAGTTCACCGAACTCATCGAGACTTTCAATACTGGTTCGATAGGAAAAATTACGCTGACCGATCTGTCTGACAGCCTCCGCCAGCTGCCTGACCGGTTTGAGAAACTGTCGGCTCAAAGCCGCAATAACGGCACTGATGATAAGAATACTGAGCAACGCCAACGCCAGCATCTGCTGCCAGGTTGCCTGAAGTTCTGCAACAATCTGATCGGTCGGCACGATGGCTGCCAGTGCAATGCTCCCCATCTGGCGGCCGGCGATGGCAGTGATCAGGCTGCTCTTTCCCTGCAGCATCACATAGTTTTCGTGAGCCGACTGAATATTCATCGCTTTTTGCATTACACGCCGCAGGGTTTCTTCGCGCATGCCGGGCCGGGAAAACATCTGACCGGTTGCAGCCGAAATAGCAGCAAAAGATCTGTCACCGCCACTTTCGTTGCCGCGCACAACCTGTTGAGCAGCATATATTGCCTCGGTTTCTTCGAGTTCCCAGGTGATGACCATTGCCGAATGTATCTTTCGACCGGCGTGGTCACCAAGCAATCTCGCAAAACAAAGTTTAAGCCCGGTACCAAAGCTGTAAAGCTCTACCGAATCGAGCGTGTTGAGAAGATTTTCGAGCAGCGACCGGTGGTCGTTGACAATGGTATTGCTGGTAATTGCCAGACGCGATTTGCCATCGCTGCCGCCAAACGAAAAAGTCTCTTCGGTCTGATTGGCAAAGGCAATTGCACTGGTGGCAAACATGCGCATGAAGGTCTGGCCGGCCGGTTTGCGATTACGCCGGTAGCCCACGATCGTATCGCCATTTTCGCCATAAATCGTCAATTCTTCAGCATCAAGAGCATGCACGGCCTTTTTCAGCTGCTCGAAATCGTTTCGATCAGGCAGGCGCGAACGCATTTCGCGGCAGAAATCTTCGAGTTCAGCAAAAGTGCGACGATTCATCGCCATTTTGTGGCGGCGATAACCCGAATCGATTTCCTGCAGAATCCTTTCATTGCGGGCATGCACCTCGCCAATAAGTGCATCTTCACGCTGCTGCAGATATTCATAGCCGATAGTACCGAGAATCATCAGCGGCAGACCATTCGCATAGAGAAAAAGAAAGGCAATGCGCGTTCTGATCGAAATATTCAGACGCGGCTGCCGCAACGTATAGCAGTAAAAGACCCACAGAGCCACAATAACGATCAGAAACAGACGGGTAAGAATTTCATAGCGCCGCCGGTCGGGATAACCCAGCCTGAGAGAATCACGATGGATAAGACAGAAGCCGCGCAGATCAGGCGAGAGCAGCTTGAAAGCCATTAAATAGTTCTCTGTCTGCCGATGTGGCAGACCGGCGTTCTCGAATTTTCCAAGTTCGAGAAGAATCTGGCGCTGCTCGGCATCGCTGATGCCGACAATTTTCCGGCCGACGTCACTCATTTCGATGAACCCGCATTTAACCGGGTCTTCAGGGCGGTTGAGAACCTCTACCGCATGTTTCACTCCGGGGTTCCTGAACAGCTGGCTTTTTATCGCACAAAAAACAGTTAGAGACTGGTTGGAATCAAACCAGAACAGCGGAAACCCGTCTGAACTGTCGGCAAGGATGCAACGACCATGTTCGCCCGCCTGAAAGGGAAACCTGAGATGCTGCGGCACCAGAAAACGCCCAAGATATGACCTGAAAAGGTTGATGCGCTTCTCGACAACCGGGAGCTGTTCAGGTTCACCTGGGTAATTGCTGCGACAATGCTCTGCAATTTCTCTGAAGAAATCAAAAAGATTGTTGACGATGTAACGATAGCTCTTCTCATCGGTAAGACGATCGACGACCCGGCCATCTTTGTTCCAGACAATGAATTTGAGCGCCCCGGGAAACCGCCGCCGCAGCAGTTCGATACTTCCGGCAAATTCATCGAGCGGTCGTGAGCTCTGCGAAGCTTTTTTAAAAGCATTTTTCAGCAGCGAGTGATAATAACGCGACTCGTCAGCATGTCTTGTCATGAAACTGAGACGGTCGTCCATCTCTTTGAAAACCTGGCGGCTTTCTTTATCGCTGCGCAGCTGCAGCATACCTTCAAGCGCTTCATTAACAAGGAGAACCGGAACCAGCACAAAACAGAAAAATGCCCCCAGCCAGGTCAGCAGTCTGAACCTGACAAAAAAATTGCTGGAAGTGTCTGTGCTGGCACTTTTCATGCAGACTCCGGCGTTCAGAAATCTCTCGGATTAAAAGCCTGTTCTGATTGCTTAAAAAAGCAATAAACAGCACTTTGAATAGCGAAAAAGCCGTCAGCAATGCTGACGGCCTGCTTTTAGTTACACGAACAACTCAGTAATTTTCGACCCAGACTTCAAAATGTTCACGGCCATGTTCGCAGACCGGGCATTTTGGCGGAGCTTCGAGGGTTTCCATGATGTGACCGCAGTTATTGCACTTCCAGAATACTTTGCCGTCTTTTTTGAAAACGGTGTGATTCTTGACGTTGTCGTGCAGTTTGCGATAGCGGGCTTCGTGGCGTTCTTCGACCTTGGCGATATTGGTGAAAACGGCAGCGATATCAGCAAAACCTTCAGCCTTGGCGGTTTCGGCAAAACTCTTGTAAAGAGATGTCCATTCTTCTTTTTCGCCGTCGGCAGCATACTGCAGGTTCTTGAGGGTGTCGGCATAAGCGACCGGATAGCCGGCATCGTTGATTACCACGACTTCTTCATTCATGCCGTATTTGAGCAGCTGCTTCATGAACATTTTGGCATGTTCTTTTTCGTTTTCAGCGGTTTCGATAAAGATATCGGCGATCTGCAGAAAACCTTCCTTTTTGGCTACAGATGCATAATAGGTGTAGCGGTTGCGGGCCTGTGATTCACCGGCGAACGCTTTCATAAGGTTTTCAGCGGTTTTGGTGCCTTTGAGAACTTTGCTCATTGAAATTCCTCCGTTTGAAATTTTAGATATGCAAAAGCCTGTTCAGCTTCTGGAATTGCCAACCTTGAGAATTTTCTGCCCCGGCTTCAGCCCCGAAATCACTTCGCGATTTCCGTCGCCGGCGTCGATACTTCTGATCTGCCGGCGCAGCAGTCTGCCGCCCTCGACTTCGACCACCGACTCAAGCTGACCGGTTTTAATTATAGCAGATTCCGGAACGATTATGACTTTTTTTTCTGATTTAAGAGGAACCCTGATCGTGCCAAACATACCTGGCATCAGCCCCTCTGATTTGTCGATGCACACTTTGACCAGGAATGTGCGGGTGCGCGGGTCGACCGACGGCACAATCTCGCGAACCGTACCTTCGAAAGTCTTTCCGAGCGAGGGAACGCTGTAGCTGACCTGCGAGCCAATCGCCACTTCCTGCACCAGACTTTCCCTCACCGGAACTTCGAGAAGCAGAGTTTCAGGGTCAAACAGCCGCAGCATGACACTGGCAGGATTGCCAAGGTCGCCCGGGTCGGCAAGTCGCTCAGCGACGATCGCATCGATGGGGCTGACCACCGTGGCATAACCAAGACCGACTTCAGCCTGTTTAATTCCCTGACCGGCTGCAGCTGCCTGTGCCGACGCGGCGGTACGCTGCTGAATTGCCTGCTGCATGCCGGCTTCAGCCTGTCGAAAGGCAGCAATCGACTGGTCATAATCGCGTTTGGCAAGAGCATTCTTTTCGAACAGGGCGCGGGTACGTTCCATCTCTTTGGTAGCCAGATCGAGAGCCGCTTTTGCAGCCTTAACCTGTTCATCTGCAGCTCCGACTGAAGCGGTTACCGCCCGCAGCTGCTCCTGTCCCTGCGACACAATCGCAGACAGGTCTTTAGCATCGAGAACAGCCAGAATATCGCCACGTTTAACCCGGTCGCCGCTGCGCACCTTTATTTCAAGAATGCGAGCAATGATGCGCGGCACAACGTCAACCTGGTTGCGGCTGCGCACCGTGCCGATCGCCTGATAAAAGTCAGGTCTGGTGCCCTGTTCGACCGTCAAAGTGTCGACATTGCCGGCCTGGGCCTCACTGCTGATACCAGGCACGATCTGCCCGGAAGCGAAGAAACCACCCTGAAAAAGCATCAGAAACAGCAGCCCGCCAACTCCGATTACAGGGCCGATCAGACGGCCGGTTAAAGACTGTTTATTGGCTTTATTAACTTCGGTCATGATTTAACCTCCTGAACTGCAGCTTCAGTCGCCGCATTGCCAGACTTCTGGCTGAAGTAATAGATAGTGGGAACGACAAGAACGGTAAAGACGGTGCTGGCCATCAGACCAAATATCAGCGACCAGGCCAGCCCTGAAAATATCGGGTCGAGAGTGATTGGCCATGCTCCGAGAAGCGTTGTAGCAGCTGTCAGCATGATTGCACGAAACCGCACCGCACCACTTTCCTTGATAGCTTCTTCAAGACTCATGCCAGTCTTTACCGCATCCTGAATGAATTCGATCAGCACCACACTGTTTCTGATAACGATACCGCCGAGTGCGATCATGCCGATCATGCCGGTTGCTGTGAAGAAAATCGGATCGGGATAACCGCCAACCGAGCCGGCACTGACCAGATTCAACAGATAGAAGCCTGGAGCGATACCGATAATAACCAGAGGAATAGCTGACATGACCAGCAGGGGCATCACAAATGAACCCATCTGAACCACGAGCAGCAGATAGATGCCAAACAGGGCGACACCAAAGGCGATGCCGAGGTCACGGAAAACTCTGACAGTTATTTCCCATTCACCTTCACCGGCCCAGTCGAGCGAAATGCCAGGGGGCAGCGGGTTCTTTTCGAGTCTGCGGCTCATGTCGAGGATGATTTCTGCCGGCGGACGACCGACACACTCGGCAGTGACAAAGACTACCGGCCGCATATTCTTGTGCTGAATAACCTGCTCTTCACGCTCGACCCTGAATTCACCAAGTTCACCAACCGCTACGAGATTGCCGGCACGGTCGCGCATCGGCAACTCGCGCAGACGCTGCAGATTATTGCGGTCGGCAAGCGGCAAGCGGGCTTTGATCAGCACGGCTTCACGCTCGTTGTCGATATGGGCGATACCGAGATGATTACCGCTGATTGCCTGCATCAACATCTGCTGAATCGACATTGCCGAAAGCCCATGCATTGCGGCTTTGTGAACGTCAGGAACGAAGACGATCCGGTCATGCGCAGCCTGATTCATGTTGTCGATCTGAGTTATATGAACGCTGTCTTCCTCTTTAAGCTGCTGCTGAAGGAATTCAGCACCCTTGAGAATGTCTTCGTAGGTTCGGTCTTCGTCACCATAGACTTCGACAGTAATCGTCGAGAAAACCGGTGGCCCGGGTGGAATCTCGACAATGCTGACCACCGCATTGTATTTATCTGCAATGGCGGTAAGGTCTTTGCGCAGACGCAGGGCAATTGCGTGACTTTGCTGTATACGCTGGCTCTTGTGGGCGAGATTGATTCTGATGTCAGCGTTATGGGGGCTGCGTCGCAGGTTGTAATGGCGCACCAGACCGTTGAAATCTATCGGAGCCGGAACCCCGACGTATGACTGCACGCTTTTGACTTCGTTAACCCGTGCCAGATATTTTTCAAATTCGCGCACGGCGCGGTCAGTAAGTTCCAGTGATGAGCCTTCCGGCATTTCGACCACCAGCTGCAGCTCATCCTTGTTATCGAATGGCAGCATTTTAAGCGGCACTTTACGGTTTGCCATCAGCAGGATCGAGCCAATCAGCAAAACAACGATAACAATTACCAGAATGACCGCATTACGAAATTTCAGAAACGGCGTAATCAGCCAGCGATAAAAGCTGCGAATCCAGGCGGGAACCCCGTCATTTTGCCCCTGAGCATCTGCCGGCAGACCCCGCAACAGCTTGAAAGCCACCCAGGGAACGAAAGTCAGAGCACAGACAGTCGAGAAGGTCACCGTCAGAGGAACATTGATCGCCATCGGGCCCATATACGGGCCCATCATGCCGGTAATGTAGAACATTGGCAGAAAAGCCACGATAATGGCGAGCGTCGACATGATAACCGGCACGATGACTTCCATTACCGCCGTTATTGTCGCTTTTTCAGGGGCTTCTTTGCCCATCTGCAGATGGCGCTGAATGTTGTCGACATTGGTGATCGGATCGTCGACGACCAGACCGAGACTGAGAATCAGCGCAAAAAGAGTGACGCGGTTAATGGTAAAACCGGCGACCAGATTGACAAACAGTGCGAGCGCAAAGCTGACCGGCACCGAGAGACCGACGACAGCAGCTGAACGCCAGCCCATGGTAAAAGCGAGAAGGCCAACAACGGTCAGAACCGCAAATACCATGCTCGAAAGCAGTTCGTTAACCTTTTCGTTGGCGGTGGAACCGTAATCGCGGCTGACAATCAGATCAACCTCGGGTGGTATAACCTTGCCCTTCAGCTTTTCGGCTTCGGCAATGATTTCGCGGGCAACGTCGACCGCATTGGTGCCTTTCTTCTTGCTGAAGGAAATGGTGACGGCCGGGTGGCGCTCGCCGGTTTCCGATCGACCGGAAGCAGGCCCCCAGGTTGAGTGATGATAGCGTTCAGGCTCTTCGACGGTATCGTACACAGCCGCCACATCTTCGATGTAGACCGGGCGCCCCTCAACCGAGCGAATCGGAATTTTAGCAATCTCAGCCGCACTTCTGATAACTTTGCCCGAGAGCACGCGCATGCTGGTATCACCATCGACAATGTGACCGGCGTCAGCGAGCAGGTTATTGCCGGCTACCGCCATCTGAATGTCGGCAAAGCAGACACCGAGTGCCTGCATACGAGCCAGATCGGTCTCGATGCGCACTTCCCGGCGATAGCCGCCATGGATTTCCGAGCGGAAAACATTGCGCACTCTCGCCAGACGCGCTTCGGCCTCTTCAGCGATACGACGCAGTTCTGATGCGCTGGTGTCAGGCGAAGTAAGGGTCAAGGTGACAATTGGCACATCGTCTATTTCGACAGGTTTCACCATCCAGTTACTGACGCCGGGAGGCACCAGATCCTGATTCCCGTCGATCTTGTCGCGAATTTTGACCATGGCGCGCTCGCGGTCCTGCCCGACGTAAAACCTGACAGTCACCATCGACTGGTCACGGTTGCTCATCGAGTAGACATGTTCGACGCCGTCGATCTGCCACATCAGCTTTTCGAGGGGTCTGGTCACGAGTTCTTCAACTTCGCGCGGCGAATGACCAGGGAAACCGACATAGATATCGACCATCGGAACTACTATCTGCGGCTCTTCCTCGCGCGGCGTTACCCATACTGCGATCACACCGGCAAGAACGGCAAAAAGTATCAGAAGAATCGATAATGGCCCGCCAAGGAATGTTCTGACAATGGATACAATCAAACCTTGCGGTTCGTGGCGTTCAGGATTTTCCATTCTTCGACCTCAATATATAGATTTACATGATTATCGACTAAAATATCACAAAGTATTACAAATTGGCAAGACGTTGGAATCATCAGCCTCTGATGCCACCGTCAAAAAAGTCGGCAACGATCCTGCCTTTTTCGATCGAATAGACAAGAGCGCGACCACCGTCCATGATGCCAGGTTCATCGACCCAGAGCAGAATATAGCCTTCAGTGATTCTGGCAGCAGTAATTTCGAAAGGCCGGCCGGCAGCACCAAGGCTGATCTTGTCGAGCAGCAGGTAATAATTTTCGATAGCCAGCGTGATATTCTGGGCAACTTCGACCGGCAGCGTATTTTTATTATTTTTGTCAGCCTGAGTAGCCGGAATGGCAAGGCCCGAAGCAAATTCCGGAATGCACAGCCCGATTTTTTCGCGCTCTTTCTGCCAGTCTTCACCGTAAACAATGGTTTCCCAGGTTGTTTCTGGCGCCGGGGCAGAGTTTTCAGTTCCAGTCACGGCAGCGGACCCGGCCCCGGAAGGCGAGGCGGCGCGTTCGACACTCAACTGTCCAGCAAGGGGCTGATCAGCCTTTACAGCAGTCTCGACTGGCTCCTTGACTGGTTCCTGGGCATAAATCCCCGAAAAATTGCCGAGAACAGCAAAGCCAAGGCAGATAGGGAATACGATTTTTTTCATAAAGACCCCTTGTGTGATTTTTTGCAGACTGATTATATAGCTTTAACTTTGCACAGGCAAACACCGGTGCATAATTATGAAACAGTCTGTATAGTGGCAAATCCGCCTGACTTCGTTTAAGATGACTGTGGAAAAAATCAATCATCACAAGGGAGCTCGAAATGGAATCAGTCAGCACAAGCCACAAAGCCGAAAACGGTGCTGGTTCCTGGTTATGGATAACCCTTGGCACGCTTCTTTCATCATTCGGTTATGTGCTGTTCATTCTACCGCTGAATCTCTTCGAAGGCGGTGTCACCGGCCTTGGCATCATTGCAGCGAAGTTTCTCGGCAGCCTTTTTGCCGATGGCCGCATGCTGCCGGTTGTCGGCCTGGTTTCCTGGACACTGACAATTATCATTTTTGCCGCTTCAATAAGGGTTCTCGGGAAAGCCTTTGGCGCGAAATCGGTATATTCGACGTCACTGTTGTATTTTTCGATGGATATTTTTCTCTGGTATCTTCAGAGTCGTGGCTATGACGTTAAAATCAGGCAACTGCTCGATCACGAACTACTGGTAGCATCGATTTACGGCGCTCTGGCAATTGGTACCGGCATGGCAATCGTCTTCAACGAGGGCGCGGCGACCGGCGGGGCCGACGCACTCGCGCAGGTCGTGCGCAAGCTTCGGCATATTCCCGTCGGCAAGACATTGCTGGTTACTGACACGGTGGTTCTGACAATCGGGTTTTTCACGTTCAGTGATATGATGGTCGGTTTCAGAACGATGATGTATTCGTTCATTTTCATTTTCATTCAGTCGCGCACTCTTGACGCAGTTCTCAACGGCTTTCGCGCCAATCAGCTGGTGATGATCATCACCGACAAGCCGAAAGCGATCAAGGAACTGATTTTTACCGAGTTGTCGCGCGGCGTAACCGAATACAAGTCATACGGCGGTTTCAGCGGTGTCGAAAAAACGACTCTGGCAACGGTCATCGGGCGCAACCGTGTGCCGACACTGCGCCGTCTGATCGCTGACGCCGACCCCGATTCGTTTGTGGTAATTCAGGACACGGAGCAGGTTTACGGCGAAGGCTTCGAGACCCTGCCGCGCTGATTTTCTTGAAGACCTCAGTCACTCATTGCCGTAATAGAGGAAGTCGAGATCTTCTCGGGTCAGCATTTTCGCCAGTTTGAGTGACGCCACGGTTCTTCTCAGCTGTTCAACGGTTATTGGGCCGATTACCAGAAAGTCGGTGCGTTTGTGTGCCAGTGTGTAGGCGTTGGCCATCTGGTCGGCGGTATAAGATGTCTTGTGCCTGTTGTTGAAATCTTCAGTGAATTTGACGAGACGGTTGTATCGCTCTTCGTTGGCGCAGGTGAAAATTGAATGATAGACGTTTTTCCAGTATGGATCGCCCTGAGCGTATTTTTTTCTGGCATCTTTTCTGGCGTTATCCCAGCAGGGTTCGGGCCGGTCAAGAATGCTGACGCCGCCAAGCGGTGAATAGGGCATGATCTTGATTCCCTTAAGAAAGTTTTCATCCATCATTTCTTCGTGGGTGACCTGGACGCCGCCGGCATGAATAGCCCGTTCCGACATTTCAAAAAGTGAAAAATAAGGGCTGTTGAAAACCGGTTTCGCGAGATCGGGCTGTTTTTTTGCCAGCGCCAGCGACCTGGTGATTCTGTGGGGTTTCCAGTTTGACCAGCCGAGGAATGTGTATTTATCGCGGATATCGTTGGAACTGAGGGCTGCCATTATGGTTTTAACGGAATTCTGGCTTCTCTTGATCGGTTCGAAATTGATAAAATCGCCGTCATCTCTGTGCATGAGGTAGACATCAGGGTTTCCCTGCAGGTTTTTGATGGTATTGCCAAGTTCTTCGCCGATTCTTCCGGCGATCTGCTCTTTGCTGCCGAACAGGCGGCTGGCATAGGTTCCGTCGGTCGAATTCGGCAGATCTGTATAGCCTTCGGCCATGATATTTTTTGCTTTCAGCAGTTCCTGAAGGCAGAAGGAGTTCTCACCGGCTGGCAGCTTCTTTGACCAGAAAAGGTCAAATGGAAACCCGCCTTTTGAAAGGGTGTATATTTTTTTGCCCGGGTTTTTCTGTCGATATGCCGCCAGCCAGTTTCCGAGCCGGTATTCGACGTCGCCGACATAAATTGGTGAGGTGTCAAAAAGGTTGATTCCGAGGCGCACGGCTTCGTCGAACAGGTTGTTGATGCTCTGCTCGGTTATTTTTCTCGGAACTTCGCCATACCAGTCTTCCTGTGCCAGATGGTCCGTTCCCATGATCAATCGGGAAAATTTAACCCGTTCGTTCTTTTCGTTGCGGACTTCAATGTATTCCATCCCTTCCGTTGCCGGATCCGATGCGAACAGAATATTTACATCGAGAAAGCCGGTAAAGAACAGAATGGTAAGCAGCAGCAACGCGGGAATTCTTTTCATCTCAATTTCTCCAGAGCCTGATTTTCAGACTATTCATTAGTTTTCAATTGTCATTCAAAGACATAAAACTATATCACTTTTTCCATCTTTGATCAGCCGTTTGCACCTGCATATAAAACCGGCGTTTTTGTGGCCATTCGACTGTTTACAAAATCTGAAAGCCCGCAATAAATGGCTAAAAAAACAACCGGCCCCAATTCAGGGACCGGTTGTTTTTAAGGCAGTTACTTAATTTTGACGTTCAGGACGATTGCCTTTTCCGGTTCATCTTCAGACCAGGGCCGCTTATACCAGAAAACCAGTCTGGTTTCCCCGGCTTTTTTGGCGCGAAACGTAAAGGTTTTGACACCGCCGGCACCAACTTTAACAGGAGCATCAGATTTTTCCTGATTTTGTGCAGCATCGACATAGACCGATTCAGTCACTTCAAGCAATGATGGCTTGAAATCTTCAATTTCCCAGTCGTATCCCGTAGTGATGTTTCCTTCGAGAGAAACTTTCAGCTGAAAACCTTTGGATACCTGGACTTCCTGACCATCAGCGGGAAAAATGACCTCAGCATCCTGAGCCACTGTTTCCTGAGTTTCAACAGTCTGAGTTACGCTGGCAGTTTCGGCAGCCAGGCAGTTTGCCGGCATTCCGAAGAATGCCATTCCGAATAAAAGGGCAAAAACGAATGACTTTCTCATAAACGCTCCATATTTGAATTTTCCAACCTGACTTTGTTTCAGAAACAGAAATTATCACAGTCCTGGCAAAAAGTAACCATGCATAATGCGTCGAACCGGGCAGACTTTGCAAATTTTTGCAACAGAATCTCGTTACGTAAACAAAACCTGCGGCTTTGACCATTTTGAACAATCTGAGACAGAAACAGACATTCTGGCACCTCTCAGCGACAAGTTCTGACACATGAACCAGACGCTAATCTCAGCAAATCAATGCAATTGCTCTCGCCGGCCTTTTTTCTTATACTGTAGTCTGAATCGAAACAATCCTGTTGTGAAGGTGGATTTAATGCTCAGAAAACTTATTCCGTTCGCCCTGTTATTTTCATTTCAGTCGGCGGCATTTGCCGAAAACATTGAAGAAATCATAAACAACCGGCAGCCAGGCGCCCTCCTGAAACTGACACGGGCGATCCGTGAGGGCGCCGACGTCAACAAACCTGGAGAAGACGGCAGCACTCCTCTCGCAACTGCCATTTTGACCAATTGTGATCGAACGATCATCAAAGCCCTTATCGATGCAGGTGCAAAGCTTGATGCCGCGACCCAAAGAGACGTCATGAGCGCCTTTTCGGTTTTTCGTGACGATGAAACTACTCTCAAGTTTCTGGTTTCAGAAGGATTCAAAATTGATCTCGAAGTTCTTAAAGCTGCAACCGGCAACAAGAGCCTGAAAATGTTCAAGACTGCTCTCGAACTCTATGGCAGCTCGAATTTAACTGACGAGCAGGGCTTTAGTCTTCTGCACAGTGCGGCAGCGAATGCGAGGAATCCGGAAATCGTTTCCTTTCTGCTGCAGCGCGGCCTCGGCGTCAATGATAAGGCAGCCCCGGGAACAACTCCCATGTTTCTTGCCGCTGCCCGCAATTCCGACCCGCGCATTGTTGCGATGCTTGCCGCCGCCGGAGCCAGCCTGGAAACGGTCGACGCCGAAGGCCGCACAGCCCTTTCCAGCGCGATTCATTACAACAAAAACCGCGAAGTTGCCGAAACTCTGATAAAGCTCGGGGCGAAGGTTAACACAAAAGACGAAAATGGTCTGACACCGCTGATGCTCGCGGTGGTTGAGCCGGGCAACGAAAGTCTGGCGCAGGCGCTTATCAGGCGGGGCGCACAGGTAAATGCCCGCGACAAAAAGGGATCAACGGCGTTGATCTGGGCATGTGGGGTTAAGGGCAACGAAAAGATTATCGCCATGCTTCTCAAAGCCGGCGCTGCGCCAGATCCGGTCGCAGAAAACAATGTCACAGCTCTGAGCATGGCCATTCACAGCGCGCTTCATAACGGCGCCGCCAAGGAACCCATAAGCGCCAGGGTTATCGAACTGCTTTTGCGGCATGGAGTCAAACTGACACGCAGGAGCCAGCTTTTTCCTGAAGTATGGTTGCTTTCAGCAGCTGCAGAAGACGGTTTGAATCTTGCAAGAAAACTGCGGCGCCAGGGAATCGACGTTAATTTTTCTGACAAAGATGGCATAACAGCTTTGATGGCAGCGGCTATGAGCAACACAAACCCCGAAATGGTCAAATTTCTGCTCGCTTCGGGTGCCAGAATCGATATGGTCAGCAGGCATGGCGCCTCTGCCCTTCTCTATGCTGCGCAGTATAACAATTCGGCGGTGGTAAAGCTCCTGCTTGCCGAAGCCGAAAAAATTGCCGGAAAACCCGTTTCTGCTGCTGAACTGCTTCTCAGAGCCGCGGGCAATACCGACCCTGAAGTCGTGCAGCTTTTCCTGGACAGGCAAATTGACGTCAATTCGACTGATGACAGTGGCAGAACGCCGCTGTTTTTCGCAGCCAGGTTTTCGACACCGGAGGTCGTAAAAACGCTTGTTGCGGCCGGGGCAGATGTAAACATCTGTGATAAATATGGTTTCTCGGCGCTCATGGCGGCGGCCGAAATGACTGTCAGTCCTGAAACAATCAAAATTCTTGTCGATGCCGGCGCCAGAATAGATTGCGTCGACAGCGAGCACGGCAGGACCGCCCTTGATTTTGCGCTAGAGAATGAAAATCTCAAAGATACTGAGGTTATCGGTCTTCTGCGGCGCTGATGCAGCGGACTTTGTCTAATTCTTGCTTTTGCGCCGGCTTTGGGCTATACTTTTATCAGTGGTTGTTTACTACAACTGACGGAATCGGGGGCGACCTGGTTTCGACGGGGAGCGTGATCATCCACCTGCCATTCGAGGTTGATCGAAGGGCCTCGTTATAAAATCGATCAAACATTAACTGCCAACGAAGAACTGGCACTCGCAGCCTAATTTGCTGTGACGGTCCCTCAGCTGATTCTGCCGGTAAGCACTGAGACGACCGTAGACAAAACCGGCTGGGCTTAATACCGGGCCACTGGGGTACAAAGTCGAGATTTTCCAGACGGATCGGACGAGTAGAGACCCGCCTGTGGGTTACGAAAGTCTTAAACAAATAAACGCAGGATATAATGGTAGACGGTGTCTGTGAACCTTTTCGGACGCGGGTTCGATTCCCGCCGCCTCCAATGCGCAAATCCTCGTCCGTGGCGAGGATTTTCCGCTTTCAGAGCGGTTTTATATAATTTTACATTTGAGAATTTCTCAAATAATCAAAGTTCATCGGCAACTGGAATATTTGCCGATGGTAAGGCCGTTCTGGCGACATTACTCTGCCGCCGGAGATTTCTTATGGCAACAACAGCAACGATGGCCACCATGATTAAAATGCTTGAATCGCTTCCGGAACAGGTTCAGGAACGTGTAATGGAACATCTTCGCGAATACCTCGAAGAAATTAAGGATGAGGCCAACTGGAACGACTCATTTGCCAAAAGCCAGAGCAAATTGATTGCTGCTGCCAAACAGGCCAGAAAAGATGTAAAGAACGGCAAATCTGAACCCATGGACCTGAAAAAACTATGAATTCGGCAACTCTGCCGTCTTTCTGGGAAAACTATCGCAACCTCGACAGAAGCACAAGGATTCAGGCAAGAAAAGCTTATCGACTCTGGTCTGAAAACCAGTTTCACCCATCTTTACGATTCAAGTGCATCAACCGTGAAGAAAACATCTGGTCAGTGCGGCTTTCTCTCGGCTACCGTGCTCTAGGCATTCTCGACGAAGATACAATTACCTGGTTCTGGGTCGGCAATCACGACGATTACGAGAAATTCTTTGGCTAAGACCATTTTAAGCAACAGCGCGACTCTCCTCAATCTGACAAAATCTAAAACTCTTTCTGGTTTTCTGGCCTTCGAAGGCCATAAAAGCGGAATAATCACCAGTTGTCATCTTCAGATTGGTTCGTCAAAAATCTTTTCCAGAAAAGGTTTTCAATTGCTCTTTACCAAATTTACCGGGATTTCATCTTAGTGCTGGCCGTGTTGAATTGGTGCAGTTTTTGATAAGAATTCGGAATTTAATCAGCCGCCATTCTGAGCAATCTTACTTGCGATTCGCTTATACCTTTTGGCGCAGTTTGGGCAGACCCGAATCATCTTGTTATTATCGACCTTAACCTCATAGAAACGTCGGGCAATTGGCACTTTGCATTCTTCGCATCTGCCAGGGCTCTTCCAGAAAAAGATAAACTTGTTAACAGCCTTTAAAAAATCGATCAGGGAGAACAGGCATCCTTTTTTTCGACTCAAAGTAACCCCTCCTGCAAATTTTATTTAGATGATACGCTCAAAATGTATTGTTTGAAAACCCACAATTCAAGTATTCTGAAAACTCGTTGCCTACAACGTAATTTTCAGAAATTTCCAAAGAAGAAGTTAAGGAATGTCTTTTTACAAAAACCTCCAGACAAGAGTATGGGAAATCGTTGACACACCGAAACCCAATGATAATTTCAGCAAGTCCTTTGATTTATTTATCCTTGCTCTAATCATTTTAAATGTTTGTGCTGTTATTGCTGGCTCGGTAAGATGGATTGATAGCCAATATAATACCAGTCTTGAATTCTTTGAGTTGGTGTCGGTTCTGGTTTTTTCTGTAGAATATCTTCTCCGTGCCTGGTCTTGCGTGGTTCAAGAAAAGTATAGAGCCTCCATTTCAGGCCGTATAAGCTATCTTGCCACACCCATGCAGATAATTGACCTGATAGCGATATTGCCATTTTTCCTGCCATTTGTGGGAATTGATCTTCGGACATTGAGAATTTTCCGCCTCTTAAGGGTTATCAGAATCGCCAAACTTGGAAGATACTACTCCTCACTCAATCTTATAAAGCGGGTTGTTGCTGGCAAAAAGGAAGAGTTAATCTTAACCTCTGTGCTGATGATGTTCTTGCTGATCATATCGTCTTCCATAATTTTTCATTTTGAGTCAACGCTTCAACCCAATGTTTTTTCAAGCATTCCAGCAACGATGTGGTGGGCTATTGCAACCCTCACAACTGTTGGCTATGGTGATATGATCCCACAAACACCCATTGGCCAATTCCTGGCTTCAATTATTTCAATACTTGGCATAGGGATGTTCGCGCTGCCTACAGGGATACTAGGTGCTGGCTTCATCGAGGAAATCGGAAAAACCAAAAAAAATCCTAGGGAACCCCTTCTTTGTCCACATTGTGGGCAAAAAATTGACAATAAAATGCAGCAATAATAGCGGTGGTCTGAGAAAATTGGTCAAGCTGACAGGTTTTAAGCAGGAATCGAACCGGCATCCAAAAGTCGCAATCAAACTTGCTATGCTTGTCTGGTCGTGATATTTTTAGACAAAACTTTGGCTAATTTGTATGAGGAAATAGCTCAGTGTGGACCGCCTCCACGGTTTGAAAACTCGTCCGCTTTGCAAAAAAGCGGGCGAGTTTTCTTATTAGAGATCTGTCACAATTCAGGCAGAATGCTTTCAATGCAAAGCTTGAACTCATTGAGATTACGATAGCTGAGCATTTTTTCATGTTGCAGGTAGCCAACGATTATTCCCGGGTGAATGCCCAAATCTTGCGCACACTGCTCAACCCTGAGACCCGAAATTCTTGCCAGGCCTTTGAAATGATGACGAATTTCTTCATACTTTAAATGTTCAGCGGCAAAATCGTTTGCTTCTCTTTCTTCTGAGTGACTGTCGAGCAGGTCTGTATTATCAAGGCTGTCGATGAAAACAGGGGATTTGATCTTGTTTGCATGCAGGAGAACGTGGCCTATTTCGTGAGCAATGGTAAACCAGAAGTTGTCGTTTCTTTTGTATCTTCCGGTCAACGCAATTACCGGATTGTTCTTAACCCAGTAGGCAGCGCCATCTGTGTAGGTTTTTTCAAGATTCGGGATAATCAGAAAGATTATGCCGGTTTTTCTCAATTCTTTGATGAAATCCTGAATTCCGGTTTCAAGTGTGGAATAGCGTGCGATTTCATTGGCAAGCTTCTGGAGCCTGGTTTTGGAGTATTCTGGAACATCCTTTTGCTTTTCAGCTTCTATTTCTACTTTTCTCAGCCAGGTTTGAGCAAAGAAGGCGTTAAATTTACTTGAAAAGGCCTCTGATTTTCTGAAACAGGCATTTACCCTTTCTTCAAGAAAGTCGAATTTGAGATCTTCTATGTTCCAGAAATTTTTGGCAGCATCGAAAAGTTCTTCTTTATTTTTGGGCAGCCAGCCTTTTTTTTGCATGTCTCTCACCGGCATGCGCTTGAAGATTTCAGCTCTAACAGCAGTTTCATCGAACTGATTGTCGGGCTCAAAACTTTTTCGGTATTGTGCGTCAAGGTTTATCCAGAATTCAGGGCTCTGCTGAAAGGTTGAGCTGAGCAAACGCGCCATATTAATGGTTATCGGAGCAGCGTTAGTCAGTATCTGGCTCAGATGCTTTTCGCTGATGTCCAGAATTTCAGCCAGATCCTTCTGCGACCAGCCATAGAATTCCATTTCATCTTTTATTACATCGCCAGGGCCTATTGCCTTAAAGGGTTTCAGGTTTGTCATTTTTTTCTCCCGTTTCATGGGTAATCAGTATTTTTTCCCATGGTCCCAGATGTCGGTAATAAAAACTTTTCCTGTTTTCATTTGTTCGTCGGCAAACTCGATTCTGAAAACCAGTCGATATTGCTGATTAAGTCTTATTGAGAAAGTACTTGTGTGTCCGTGCATCTTTTCGAAATTCATTGATGGCGGAATTCTTAAATCATCAATGGTTACCGAAGCCTTTATGCGTTCAACCCGTTCTACGAATTTTTCAGCGATACCAGGTGGTAATCGCAGTTTATTCGATTTTCCTGTTGTATAGAGTTTGATTAACTCTCTATTCTCTATTTCAAATTCCATCCAGATATCCCGTCACTAAGATTATAACCCATAATGAAAATAATGCAATTAAAAGTTAACCTGGAAGGTTAAAAATATATTTCATTAAATTTACAAAATGTATTGCGTACCTGTAGAAAATCTGTATAATTGACGATGTATTAAAATTAAAAAAAACCCGTGCCAATTGGCAGCGGGTCTATCTTTTAAACAGCTGCCATACTCCAGAAGTGTGGTGACCGATGGGTAAGGCAACTGTTAGCGCGGGCCTTTTACGGCCACTTTCTCGCCCTGAAGGCTTTTGCGCTTTCAGGAGAAAACCACCTTTGGTGGGGAGGTTCTCTATGATTTGAGCATAACACACAAAAAAAGAATTCACAACTCCGGCAGCAGCTGTTTCAACAGCAATTCAAATTTTATGAATTGGAGAATAGTGTTATGTCTAACGAAACTCATCACGTTCAGCCAAACGGAAACGGTGGCTGGAAAGTTCAAAAAGGCGGGGCCGAGAAGGCTTCAAAAAACTTCGACAACAAGAAGGATGCGGAAGCCTACGGTCGTGAAGTCAGTAAAAATCAGGGTTCCGAGCTGGTGATTCATGGCAAGGATGGCAAAATTCAGCGCAAAGATAGCCATGGCAACGATCCTTGCCCGCCAAAAGATCAAAAGTAACTACTAATCCAATGATCCAGTCAGAAAAAAAAATCTGACTGGATCCGTTACGAAACAAAAACCTTCAATCTAGGCTTGTATAGCCTAAAGGAGTAAAAAATGAATTTACTAAGGCAACTTCGAAATGAGCTGGCCAAAAAACTTGGTCAGACAGCAGCAGATATCGCAGCAGACTCTGTAGACCATTGCGCACCGGAAGCAAGACGGGCAATTGAGAGGGCTGTAGAAGACCGCACAAAAAAGCTGTTGGACCCTGATGATCACGAAAATCCTTTACCAACAGATCCGAATGAGCCTCTGATATTCCGGTCAGACAAACATGAAAAGCCTTTTCATATTGAAGTGAAGGGCCTGAGTGGCGCCTGGCAGGATCTTCAGAAATGTAACGACCTGGATAAAGCTTTGAAAGACAACGTTCAAATCAAAGCCGAGTGGACTATAAAATTCTAAGGAGTAAGCTATGTTAAATCCAGAAAGAGACATATTCGTAATAAGCGATCTTCATCTTGGTGACCGTGGAAAACGTGATAACTTTTTTCTGCCTGGTAAGGATCAAAAAGAAAACAAGGTTGACCGGCTGGCATTATTTGAAAGTTTTCTCAAGATGGTAAAGAAGCGAAATGGCCAACTTGTAATCCTTGGAGACTTGTTTGAATTCTGGCAGGCAAATATTGGTGAAGTGATCAAAGTCAATCTGCCTTTGCTGGACAAATTGGCAGAAATGGAAGCCATTTTCGTTGTAGGAAATCATGACATTGATCTTGAGCCATTGGTTGAAAATAGAGAAAGCGTTTTTAAACACCCTTTCTTTGCTCGTATGACATCAGCATTTTCAGTTAAAATTGGTGGAAAGAGAATCAAGTTCTTCCATGGTCATGAAATTGACCCGTATAATCAAGGAAATTCACCTGCTTGGGGCAGAATGATGGCTATATTAGCAGGTATTGTCGAAGACAAACTCGGTGCTGGATCTGTTACAGAAGTAACCACAGAAGAAATTCTTATAAAAATTGGAGTTGATATCAAGAATAGTGCCGCCTCATTGTGGGATGGAATAGAAGAAAAATGGCATGAGCTTTGGGGCAATGAGCATGAAAAAAGTTTAACTCCAGCTCAAAACACTTCTTTGGTTAGCGAACATTTCCAGCATATGGAAAAAGAGAAAGAAAAGGGCGAATTTGACATTGTTGTGTGTGGGCACACTCACATGGCAGGCAAGCTTGAGGACTGGTATGTTAACTCTGGAAGTTGGGTAAAGTTTGAAAATGGTGAACCTGTTGGAAATTATCTCCAGATTTATCCTGATGGGCAATTCGATGTCTGCAAGATCCTAAGAGATAAGGTTGATTACATTGCTACTGAGTTCGTTCGAGACAAGGAAACTGGCTTGGTTTCAAACTTTGATTTTGAAAAAGGTATTCCTCTCGGATAATAATGAAATGCGGACGTGGATATGTTCCTGTTTGGGCCGCCTCCACAGCTTGAAAACTCGTCCGCTTTGCAAAAAGTGGGCGAGTTTTTTGTTAGAAGTTTGCTTATAATGGCAACTGATACTTGTGTATCATAAATGTTGGAAGATACTTTTCAAACAATGAATTATAAGGGGGAAAAATGAAAACAAGGCTGGTTTTTGCCTTCATTACTTTATCACTGTTTTTTTCTTTGCAGGTTTCGGCAGATACCGACGTGATTGAAACAGCAAATGCACTGTATGCATTAGCTTCCAGAGAAATTTATAGCTTTAAACAGGACAACCCTGATTTATTCGCAGCCATTGATGTGAATCCGAATGACCTTTTTGAAGATGATGACTATACGACTAACACCAATCATTATGATAATCTTGCCGAGAAAGACAGGCAGGTGGTTTTAAAAGAGGCAGAGCAAATAGCTTCTCTGGTTCATGAAGCTTCTTTGCGTAAAATTGTTGATGATGATATAAGTCTCTGGGAGCCAGACTTTAGAAGATGTCCTCCTTATTCAAATCATCCACCATGCGTGGCTGATGATGTGGCAGAAAAGCTTTGGGTGGCATCCAGACTTCTTCTGTGTATTCTTGAAAATCCGGCCGGTCGTTCTGATTTAATCCGGCCACTTTACGA
>CALEDQ010000031.1 GCA_937949615.1 uncultured bacterium
TGAACATCACTTATAAATCACAAAAACTTGACCAATCAATTCGGGCCACCGCTATGTTTATCGCAATTGGTTGACTTCACCTAGTTTTGATCACTTATCAAACTTGTTTTCTCCTAAAACGATTTTTGATTGCTATTTACACGATGGAACCGGCCTTGTTCCCGGTATCAAGAACGATGAAAACAAGTGGAATACTGTTGGACATGCTTCAAGAATTCTCAGGATAGATCAAGAAATCCTAATGCTATTTGCACGACTTTATGATGAGCCGGGGACACCTGTTCTGCAGGCAAGGTTACCCGCTCTTCATTCGCAAGAATTAATTTCAGTATTACATCGGTTCGCTAATGCGAACAAACGGCTTAATGATTTTAATACTGAAATTTTTACTACTGAGTTCTGGCACGAAACAGGCGCACAGAAAGACAACACTATTAAACGCAATAACACTGGAGCATTTGCCAAAGAGACAAATGAGTTTATTCTTTCCGGGCCACACTTCTTTGTTGGCAACCCTCATTATAAAACTCCTAGAGCAAAATGTGTGTTGAATTCTGATTACGACAATATTGATTTGACCGAGTTACCCAATGATTACTTGCCGCGCACTAACTATGCGCCGGCTTGTCCAATGGATATTTATTCGTATCGTACCCCGATTGTTCCATGGCTTGAAGCAAATAATTCGAAGTCTTTACCAGTGACCGCTTATTACAGATTTGTTAATAGGAGGATGTTTGGTGTATCTGCAGAACGTTCTCTGATTAGCGCAATAGCACCCAAGTTTTCAGCAAATATAAATACAGTTTTAGCAACTGTAATGCGCTCACCCAAAGTCTTGGCAAATTTTGCCGCCGCAACTTTTTCGATTGTTTACGATTTCTATTTAAGATCGACAGGAAAATCGGATTTATATGCTTCAATGCTTGCTACTTTCCCTTATTATGACCTGCCTTCTGCCACTATTCGCGGTTTGATGTTGAACTGTTTAACGACTCATTATGCCGAATTTTGGCAAGCCTGTTGGCAGAAAGGGTTCAATTTTGAGTGTTGGGGCAAAAATGATTCGCGGCTTAACAATAACTTCTTTGCTCAATTGACGCCAGAGTGGCAGCGTAGCTGCGCCTTGCGCAGCGATTACGAAAGACGGCAGGCCCTGGTCGAAATCGACGTGCTTGTAGCAATGGCAATGGGTCTGACGCTTAAAGAACTGCAGACGATTTACCGCATTCAGTTTCCGGTGCTGAGCCAGAATGAATCCGATACCTGGTATGACCGCCGCGGCCGTATCGTTTTTACCTGTAGCAAGGGGCTGGTCGGCGTTGGCTTCTCGCGCCCCGAATGGAACGAAATCAAAGACATGCAGTCGGGCACGGTCGAGCGCAAAATCGTCGATGATACCATGCCCGGCGGCCCGGTCGAGCGCACCATCGTTTATGAGGCACCTTTCGACCGCTGCGATCGCGAGGCCGATTACGCCACCGTCTGGGCCGAATTCGAACGCCGCCGGCTGGCCGAACCACAGGGGGAATAACGCATGCTGCCTTCAATCGTCACCCGGCAGGTCAAACAGGGTATCACCGATTTTCTCCAGACAACTTTTCCGGTAACCACAAGCCTGTTCGCCGGCGCCCTCGATCGTCTGCTCGCCCGCGAAGACAGTATTTTCAAGGGCCCGTTCATCTCGATTCAGCTGCCGTTCAGAAGCGGCAGCGGCCGCGACCATTTTGCCGCCATAAAATTGCCTTTCGTGCCTTACCTGCATCAGGAAAAAGCCTTTGCCCGCCTCAGCGGCGGCCGACCGGCCTCGACGATCATCGCCACCGGCACCGGTTCGGGCAAAACCGAATCGTTTCTGCTGCCGGTGCTTGACTATTGCTGGCAGCATCGCGGTGAAACCGGTATCAAGGCTGTTCTCATCTACCCGATGAATGCCCTCGCCACCGACCAGGCCGGCCGCCTGGCCGAAACCATTCACAAAAACCCCGAGCTGCGCGGCAACGTCACCGCCGGGATCTACGTCGGCCAGGAAGACGAAACGCCAAGCGCGGTAATGGCCGAAGACCACATCATCACCGACAAGAAACTGCTGCGCAAAAGCCCGCCCGACATTCTCATCACAAACTATAAAATGCTCGATTACCTGCTGCTGCGCATCAAAGACCAGGCAATCTGGAAACAGAACGGCCCCGAGACCCTCAGGTTCCTTGTCGTCGATGAACTGCATACTTTCGATGGCGCGCAGGGTTCAGACCTGGCCTGTCTGATCAGGCGCCTCAAAGCGAGACTTGCGACGCCGGCCGGGCACCTCTGCTGCGTCGGCACCTCGGCTACCCTTGGCAACGACGCCGAAGGCAACGCCCTGCTCAAATACGCCGGCGAAGTATTCGGCGAAAACTTCGCCGCTGACGCCATCATCAGCGAATACCGCCTGGGCGCCGGTGAATTTCTCGAAAGCCATTTCATCAACCGCACCATGGTGCCACCGGCAGCCGCAGCCGACCGGCTTCAGCCCGAAACCTGGCCGTCACAGTCTGAATACCTGCGGGCGCAGCATGAACTGTGGTTCGACGAGCCCCTCGACGCTGCCGCTTTTGCCGACCAGGCCTGGCGGCTGGCCCTGCCCCAGAAACTTCTGCAGCACAGCTTTTTTCAGAATCTGCTCAAGCTGCTGCGCGGCAAACCCCGCAGCTACGGCGAAATCATCAGCGAACTCGAAAAATATACCCCGGAATTTTTCAATGCGCCCGGGCAATACAAAAGCGACCTTATCGACAGCCTGCTGGCACTGGTCTCGGCCGCCCGTAACGGTTCGGCCAGCCGGCCCACGCCCTTTCTGCAGGTGCGTTTTCAGCTGTGGCTGCGCGAACTGACCCGCATGACCGGTCTGGTCGATCCGGTGCCAGAAATCACCTTTGCTGACGATCTCACCCATGAACAGCTGGCTGTTCACCTGCCGCTGATTCATTGCCGTGAATGTCACAAGATGGGTTGGGCCGGGCTGAAGCGGCAGTTCGACGAGCAGATCAGCGGTGAACTGCGTGCCTTTTACAGCAGCTTTTTCAAGGCCGACCCCGAGGTCGCGTTCTTTTTTCCTGAAATTACGACCAGCCACGAACTTGAAAAAACCGGCAGCTTTTTTAATCTGTGCGCCGGTTGTCTCAGCCTGACGAAGAATCTTGAGGCGGGCCGCTGCTGCAAATGCGACAATACCAGACTGATCAGGGTATATATGCCCGAAACCGTTGTCGTTAAAGAAGGTCGGCGCGTCAGTGCCAACGGTTGCCCGTTCTGCGGCAGTCAGGGCAGTCTGACCATTCTTGGTTCGCGTGCCGCCAGTCTTACCAGCGTTGCGATTTCGCAGATGTATGCCTCGAACTTCAACAACGACAAAAAGCTGCTGACTTTCTCTGACTCGGTTCAGGATGCGGCACATCGCGCCGGTTTCTTTGCCGGGCGCACCTACACCTTCAACTTTCGCATTGCCCTGCAGAAATTCGTGCAGACTCTTGCCGCGCCCATCGATCTGGCCGCACTGCCGGGTCTTTTTATCGACTTCTGGCTGGCCCGGCTCGGAACAGAGCGCTTCATCACCACCTTCGTCGGGCCGAACATGACCTGGCTGCGCGAGTATGAGCAGTTACTGGCTACCGGCCACGCCGACCCGGGCAATGATCTGCTCGAGCTTGTCAAAAAAAGAGTGCACTGGCAGATTCTCAGCGAATACGGCTTCAGGGCCAGAATCGGTCGCACCCTCGAACGGGCCGGTTCTTCGATGGCGGTGGTCGATAATACAAAATTTGCCAGGGCGGTTGCCACTGCCTGCACCACTCTGGCGAACGAAATCGAAATGCTGCGCAACCTGACCGAAGCAACGGTCAGAAGATTGATTGCCGGCCTGCTGATGCATCTTAAAAATCTCGGCGGCATTTATTATACCGAGCTAGACTGTCTGATTGACGCCTGGGGCGAGAGTTTCACCTTTAATCGCATCAACTGGACACCTGACTTCAGCCCGAAGGCACGCACCCCCGCTTTTCTGACGACGCGGCGCACCAACCGTTTCGAACTTCTGACCCGATCGGGCAGCGGTCGCCACACCTGGTGCGAAATCTGGCTCGAAAAACTGCTGGCCGCCGACAATGAGCTGATTGCCGGGCTGGCGCCGCAGGTCTATGAACTGGTTCTGCAGGCACTGATAAAAGAAGGCATTATCGTTGAATTCAAACGCAAAGGTGATCGGGTCTGGGGCATTGAACCGTCGGCACTGCGTGTCGAACGCCAGATTCGCCGCCTGTCCTGCTGCAGTTGTAACCGCCAGATTTCGGTTGGTATGGCAGAATCAGGCTTCTGGGAAAACGCACCATGTATCGAGCCCGTCTGCACCGGCCATTTCAGGTCGGCTGCACCGCTGCCGGATTATTATGGCAAACTCTACGCGCACGGCGATGTCGAAAGAATTTTTGCCGCCGAACATACCGGCCTGCTCGACCGGGCGCCACGTGAAGAGCTCGAACGCCGCTTCAAGAACAGCAATCAGCTGCCTGGTGCGCCGAATCTGCTTTCGTGCACCCCAACCCTTGAACTTGGCATCAATATCGGTGAACTGTCGACGGTCATTCTTTGCTCGGTACCGCCGGCCCAGGCCAACTACCTGCAGCGCATCGGCCGTGCCGGGCGCCAGAATGGCAACTCACTGAACCTTACGGTTGCCAATTCCCGGCCGCACGACCTCTATTTTTTCGCCGACCCGACCGATATGATCGCAGGCCGGGTCGAGCCGCCGGGCATTTTTCTCAATGCCTCGGCGGTGCTTGAAAGACAGCTTACTGCCTACTGTTTCGACTGCTGGGCGGCTTCGGGAGTTAAAGAGAGTGCTTTGCCGGTAAATCTGCAGAAGACGCTTTACGGTATCGACCAGCCAGATAAGGGCCGGTTTCCGCACAATCTGCTTGAATTCATCAGATTGAATCAGACCAGCCTTTTTGAGGGTTTTATTGCAATGTTTGCCGGCATTATCAGCGCCGAGTCGGTCGAACATCTGCAGAATTTCATGCAGGGAAGTCAGACGAACGAGGGTTCGCTCGAATATCGCATCATCAACCGTCTGTTGCAGCAGAATCGCACCATAGAAGGCCTGCGCAGTCGTATCAAGACCCTTGCCGGCAAAATCGCCACCAAAAAGGAACAGCAGGTAAGGGATGCCAATTACCAGAGCGAACTTGACGAACTGCTGATGGAAAAGAAGGGGCTCAACGACCTGGTGCAGGATCTCGGCAGTAAGCATACTCTCAACTTCTTTACCGATGAGGGGCTGCTGCCCAATTATGCTTTTCCGGAAGCCGGTGTGACTCTGAGGTCGGTAATTTTCAGAAAAAAAACAAAGAGCGATGGTGAAGGAAACTACGAAACCCTGCGGTTTGAATACGAGCGCCCGGCGGCTTCGGCAATCAGTGAACTGGTGCCGAGCGCGGTTTTTTACGCGGGCGGTCGCCGGGTCACCATCGATCAGGTCGATCTGAGCGTTTCTGATATCGAAACCTGGCAGATGTGCGACAACTGTTCTTTCATGACCCGTGAAATCACCGGCCAGGCCGCGGCCAGCTGCCCGGGCTGCGGCAGCAGTCAGTGGGCCAATATTAGCCAGAAAAGGCAGATGCTCAGACTTACCCAGGTCTTTTCGACCAGTCACGACCGCGACAGCCGTCTGAATGACGAAAGTGACGAGCGTGAAACCAGATTTTTCAACCGCCAGATGGTGGTTGAACTGCGCGATGCCGAGAGAATCGCGGCTTTCAAGGTTGACAGTGACGAACTGCCATTCGGGTTTGAATTCTATACCAAAGCAGGTTTCAGAGATATAAACTTCGGCGAACGCGATGCGCAGGCCGAAAAGTTCAGGGTGAACGGTGCCGAGATGAGTCGGCGGGGCTTCGTTATCTGCCGGTATTGCGGCAAGGTTCAGAACGCCAAGGGCGAAATAAAGCACAGCCTCAGCTGTGTCTCGCGTAAGAAAGAATCGGCCGGCAATCTTACCAACTGTGTTTATCTTTATCGTGATTTTCACTCTGAGGCGGTCATGATGCTGATGCCTTTCGTCACCGGCACTTCCGGCAAAGAACTGCACAGCTTCATCGCAGCGGTCAATCTTGGTTTGAAGCGCAAATTCGGCGGCAATATCGGCCATCTGCAGCTGACTCTGCACGATGAACCGATACCCGATTCGAGCCAGCGCAAGCAGTATCTGGTTCTCTACGATACGGTACCGGGCGGCACCGGTTATCTCAAGCAGTTGATGCGTTCGACCGAACCGCTTATGGAAGTATTCGAACTGGCTTTGAATGTGCTGCGCAGTTGTGAGTGTGGCCGCCATACCGGCGCCGACGCTCAGGATGGCTGTTACAGATGTCTTTTTGCCTATAAGCAGAGCTACAACATGGCCGGCACATCGCGAAGCACCGCGATCGAACTGTTGTCTCGAATTCTTGAACATCGTGACCGGCTGGTCAGCGTCGGCTCACTCGAAGAAGTGAACGTCAACGCCCTTCTCGATGGCAAGCTCGAAGCCGGTTTTATCGAAATACTCAGACGCTGCGGCAGACAGCTGAATATGCCGGTGATGCTGAAGCTCGATGTGGTTAACAACAAGCCGGGTTATTATCTGAAGATCGGCGAACAGGTCTGGCAAATCGAGCCGCAGGTAACGCTCGGTGAGCAATACGGGATACCGGCGCAGGTGCAGTCGAAGGCTGACTTTGTTTTTTACCCGGTCAAAGGCTGCAGAAGCAGCAGACCGCTGGTCGTTTTTACCGACGGTTTCGGCTTTCACTGGGATCGAACCGACAAGGATTTTGCACAGCGCGATGCGATACTGAAAAGCGGCAGATTCAGTCTCTGGCTGCTCTCTTACAACGATGTTGAATTGCATCTGGCTGCAGAAAAACCGAAAGATTTCTGCAAAGATCTTATCGATACGGGCGCGCAGAGTATGCATGGCAGGTATATGAAACTGCTGGCCGGCTATAAGGTCGAAACTTTGCCGAATCCGGCTGCGCTTGACAGCTTTTCGCTGCTGCTGAGCTGGATGCGCGATGGCGATGAGCGCCGCTGGCAGATGAGCGCCTTTGCCACAGCAATGCTGCTGCTCGATAACAAACCCCTGAATGAAACTGAAACCATGCGCTGGAAAAACCGGCTGGAAGCAATGTGCCCGGTGGAAGTGCATGCGGCCTTCAATGAAGCTATAGCTTTGTCTACTGGCGGCAGCTGGCGGTTTGGCGAGCATCGGTTTGCCACTGACAGTTTTTCGATCGAGGTCAAGCTGGCAATAAACGATGAAAGCATAAAAAAGGGCGAGGCTGCCGGCATGTATATTGCCTGCTGTCTCGATGACAGTAACGCAAAGCCCGAAGACCATGAATACCGCCGATACTGGAACGGTTTTCTGAAGCTGGTCGATATGCTGCAGTTTCTGCCCAATGCCTATTTCTTTACGGTTCGGGGCCGTGCCTGGCCTTATGGCAAACCGGCCGCCGGGCCGGAAACCTCTGCCGAAAGCGGGCAGCCTGCCGGCGCCTGGCAGGAACTTATCGAAGTGGTCGACCCGGTTTTCAGAGACTTTCTCGTGAAAATTGCCGGGCGTGGCTTGCCACTGCCCGAAGCCGATACTGAATTGCGGCACGCAAACGGCAGGCTGATCTGCGATGAAGTGGCAGCACTTGCCTGGCCCGATTTGCAAATCGCCATACCCGCCGCCGAAAGGCAGGCATGGTTCTCTCATTTCAGCGAACATGGCTGGCAGGTTCTTGCTCTGACCGAAGTTACCGGTGATCTTGATAAATTTGAACAACTGCTGAGGGCAAAGGAGTAAAACGAGCATGAATAACGTACAGATGAAGGTGAGAGTCGCAATTTCCTCTGATTTTCTCTTTGCCTTTGCCCGGATTCCGCGTAATCAGCAGGCAAAGGTCATGAGTTTCGTCAGCAAATTCAGAAACAACCCGACTGCCTCGGGTATCAATTACGAAAAAATCGGCGCGGCGAGCGACAAGAACCTGCGGTCGGTAAGAATAGACGAAGCCTATCGTGGCATCGTGCTGAAACCAGACAAGGACAATGTCTACGTGCTTCTCTGGGTCGATCATCACGATGAGGCTTATCGCTGGGCCGAAAACAAGCAATGTCTGATTCACCCGGAAACCGGTTCTATTCAGATTCTCGACGTCGACAGCGAAAGGCCTGAGCCGGTATTGCAGGCCGCAACCGAACAGCGCCGGCCGTTGTTCGAAAAGATTCGCGATCGTGAACTGGCGCGCCTCGGAGTGCCGGCTGACCAGCTGCAGCTGGTGAGAGCCGTCTGTTCGTCTGCAGAACTCGACCGTCTGGCCGACCGTCTGCCGCAGGAAGCTTACGAGGCCCTTTACTATCTTTCGGAAGGCATGACCTACGAAGAGGTTCTGCGCGACCTCGACCGCGACCAGAACGACAGACCCGTCGATACCGCCGATTTTGCTGCCGCTCTCGATAACCCCGATACGCAAAGGCGTTTCTATGTGGTTGAAGATGATCTGGAACTGACGGCGATCATGCAGGCGCCACTCGAACAGTGGCGCATCTTTCTGCATCCGTCGCAGCGCCGCCTGGTCGAAAGGCAATGGAACGGCCCGGTCAGGGTGCTTGGCGGCGCCGGTACCGGCAAGACGGTGGCGGCGATGCACCGGGCCAGATGGCTGGCCGAAAAGGTTTTTAATCAGGAAGGCGACCGCATTCTCTTTACCACCTTTACCCGCAATCTTGCGGCCGATATTCAGGCCAGTCTCGGCAAAATCTGTTCACGCGAAACCCTGCGGCGCATCGAGGTCGTTAATCTGGACCGCTGGGTAGGCGGCTTTTTGCGCAAGAACGGCTATGAACGCGAGATTTATTACCCCAGAGGCGAAAATCGCCTCTGGAATGACGCGATGAATCTGAAACCAGCCGATGTCGAGCTTCCTGAGTCGTTTTATCGTGAAGAATGGGAGAGAGTTATTCAACCCAATGGCATCAGAACGCTCGAAGATTACTTCAAGGTGGTGCGTTCCGGGCGGGGTGTAAGCATCAACAGGGTTGTGCGCAAAAAGGTCTGGGCAGTGTTTCAGGAATATCGCAATCTGCTGAGTGAAAACAGCCTGAGCGAAATCAATGATGCCATGCTCGATGCTGCCGTAGTGCTTGAAAACTCGAAGACCGGCACCGGTTATCGCGCAATAATCGTCGATGAGGCCCAGGATATGGGGCAACAGGCCTTCAGACTGCTGCGAAAAATGGTGCCTGAAGGCAAAAACGATATTTTTATCGTAGGCGATGCGCACCAGCGTATTTACGGAAATCAGGCGGTTCTTGGCAAATGCGGCATAAATATCGTCGGGCGCGCTCACAAGCTCAAAATCAATTATCGCACCACCGATGAAACGAAAAACTGGGCCATGCACCTGCTTCTTGAAGATCAGGCCGACGATCTCGACGGCGGCAGCGACGACCAGAAGGGCTATAAATCGCTCATGCACGGCAATGCCCCGCTGGTTAAGCATTTCGCCGAGTTCAAAGACGAAATCGCTTTTATCAAAGATTATCTGCAGAAACTGCCGGCCTCTGAAAACCAGCTCGCCAACGTCTGCCTGGTCGCCAGAACCGAGTCGCTGCGCGACCAGTATGCGCAGGCAATCGGTAACGAAATCAAAACCATTCTGATTCATCGCACCGAGCCTGAAGACCGCAGTCGGCCGGGCTTGCGCCTGGCCACCATGCACCGGGTCAAGGGCCTCGAATTCGACTATATGTTGATTGTGGGCGTCAATCGTGGAGTGGTGCCTCTGGAAAGAGTCGAAGCCAGGTCAGATGACCCCGTGATCAACGGTGACCAGGAAAAACAGGAACGCGCTCTGTTGTATGTCGCCGCCACCCGCGCCAAAAAAGAGGTTCTCGTCACCAGCCACGGCACCCCAAGCCCGTTTCTCGTTAAATAAAGGCCTGAGCCACTAATGCCACGGGTAACTGGCTGATTTGCCCGACATAGTCTGATCTGAATTAAAAAGATTCGGAGGATGAGCCGATGATTGAAACCGGTAACAGAAGCTATTTTAATCGAGCCGAAGTCGAGCGGATCAGGGAGGAAAAAAGCAGAGAATTCGAAGCGATGACAGTTCTCGATGAACTGTTCAAGCTTACCCGGCAATATAAAAAGAGTGCTGCATATTTTGAACTGGTGCGTTTTATTGCACGATTCCGGCATTATTCACCATTCAATGCCATGCTTGTGCATATTCAGATGCCCGGCGCCAGATTTTTCAACTCGGCCAAACGCTGGCACGACAAATTCAACAGGTTGATAAAAGTGGCGGCCAAACCTCTGATGATACTGCGGCCGGGTGGCCCGATCATGCTGGTTTACGACGTTGCAGATACAGAACAGGATAAAAGGTTGCCGGCGGTTGATATTCCTGATGACTTTCTTTTTCCGTTCGAAGCGACCGCCGGCAAAATCGAAAATGAGCTGAATCAGACAGTCGATAACTGCAGGCGTGACCTGATCGAAGTGCGTTATGAGCATTTCGGGTCGCAACTTGGCGGTAGAATCAGGCAGTTCGGCAATATCACCGATGAAGTGCAAAAAAACTGGAATACCTTTTCTGATGCCAGGTATCTGATTGAACTATCAAATACGGCCAGCAGGGAATCACAATTCGTTTCTCTGCTGCATGAGCTTGCTCACATGTATTGTGGTCACCTTGGCACTCCCAATGCTGAATGGTGGCCGGACAGAAGTCATTTGTCGCATGCTGTGAAAGAATTTGAAGCTGAATCGGTTGCTTATATCGCCTGTGCGCGTGCCGGCCTGAAAAACCAGTCAGAATTGTATCTGGCAGGCTATCTGCAGGAAAATGACGAAATTCCCGATATCAGTTTCGACCAGGTCATCAAAGCCGCTTTTCACATTGAAAGTATGTGGCAAAGATCTTTACCGCCCAGGGTTAACAAAAAGACGGCCCGACAGGAATAATGTTTCGGTTGCCCGCATTGTCTTTTTTTATATTTCGGTTTAAATCATGAGCCATGATTTAGCCAGACTTACATCGATGAGTGTGTGATACTGGGTTACTGCCTGAGGCGCGTGTCGGGTGGGCGCTGCGCGTCTGGCTGGTCTTCGTCTGTGTCATCTTCGTGAAGTTCTGGAATGGGCGCGCGCAGCGTGTCGTCATGCGTGGCCTTGGCTTTTGCGGCAGGGGTTGCGGCGGCCTTTTCTCTGAGCTGTTCGAGTTCGATTTTCAGCTGTTTCTGTTTTTCGATTTCATCGAGTGTCTGGCAGTTCTGAAAGTAGTTCACCAGAGAAGCGTCAAGGCGGCCGGCGTTGTGATTCATGCCAAACATCATTAAAATGGATGTAAAAAAGAAAACCAAGGCTATTGGCACAACATCGGTAATGGCAACTCCTTGCGAAAAAGCGGAAATGACAATGGGTATGAGAACCAGAAATGGCCAGCCGCCCACCAAAACTTTGGTTCTGGTTGGCAGTATGGAGTTGCCAGACCAGGTGACAATTGTGCCGCCATCAGGTGCCGCGGTAAATTCTACCGCTGCGTCGATTGTGTTTGCGTGCGGGTGATAAACCCGGACCGGTCTGTCGCTGCCGGCGCTGATCGAAGTGTGGTCGAGCCTGACCATGGTCATGCCCGGGCCGGTATGCGATTCGGTCATCAGAAAATGCTTTATAAAGGCTTCTCGAACCACATCAGGGTTGTCTGCCAGATGAAACTTCTTGAACTGCTTTTTGGTGTCGCGCATTGCCTGCTCGAGAATCTCGGGTTCGATGCCGAGTCGAGCCGCAGCTGATTGCAGATCTTCGATGGAAAAATTGTCTTCCTGCTGCTTTTTCTGCTGACTTTTGAGTTCAAGTGATCGTTTGAGAACCTGTTCGAATTCTTTTCTTTCCATGCTGCCGCTTTCGCAAAAGAATATCAGAACAAAAGATTAGCAAAAGCCGCGCTCTTTGTAAATTTCTTACTCAGGCTCTGCTGATGAAATCAAAGGGGTGGATCAGGGTTGTTTCTGCAGTTCGGCGCCGAGGAGCTTCATCTGCTCGGTATCACCTTTTTCGGCGGCTTCGTAATAGCGCTTCAGTAATTGCTGGCGGGCATCACTGGTATTGCTGATTGCCAGAGGTTTATCAGCGGCAAATGGGTTGACCTGAACCGGCTCAGGGGCCATGGCGGCAGCCGGTGGCGTTTGCACGGCGGCCGCAGTGCCGGTAGCAGTGGCAGAAGGTTTGACGAAGTGGCTCAGGTGTTTGTTCAGTGAAGCGTCGAACTTCTTTTCACCGAAAACAGCGCGGGCACCTACGTGGTCGGCGTAAAGATCCTCTTTACTGCGTGAGCCGTTCGGATTAAGAAACGAACTGTCTATAGCCTCTTTCACGAGCCCGATAACCATGGTTATACCGTAGGCAAGGTGAGCTGAACCGATCAGGCTCTTGATGTGCAGAGCCAGTTCAGCCGACTTTTTGATATGCAGGGCCTTGTCATCCTGAAAATCGCTGCGGGTTATCGTTCGGCCATCATGCTGCAGACTTACTTCGTCGATGCTGCGGTTGGCGTGTGCGAACATACGGTCGAAACTGTCTTTATAAAAAATAACCGGCAGCTTATTCAGAAAGCTGAGTTGAAAGGCGCTCTGCATCGCGGCCCGGGCTTTGGCCAGGGCATCAGAAGCGAACGAGGCTTCGGTCGAAGCTGGTATGGCCGTCAACAGCATGAACACAAGCAGAATTGTCTGAAGATTTTTAATCATGTGTACAATTATACTGACGTTTCAGCTGATCGTGAAGAGGGTTGCTCAGCCGCAGATTAATACCGATGAACGCTGGTAATCACCGCAAAATCTGTTTTAAATCTGCCTCATGCTAAACGAGGCGGGAGCGCAGGATGTCGTGCAGATGCAGGAAGCCGACGACGATGTCGCCGCTGACGACCGGCAGCGAGGTGATCGATTTCTCTTCCATGATTTTCAGAGCTTCCATGGCGAGGCGGTCTGGCGAGGTGTTTCTCGGCTTTGCAGTCATTACCTCGCTTATCGGCACTTCGAGGCTGCAGACGGCACTGCGTTCAAAATAGCGGCGCAGATCGCCGTCGGTGAATACCCCGAGCAGATGATCATTCGTATCGACGATTACCAGAGCGCCGAAACCGCCGCGCGACATGCGGCCAACGGCGTCTTTCAGCTTAACTTCGGGCGAGATTCTCGGAATCATATCACCGGAATGCATGAGATCTTTGACGGTAACAAAGCGACGGCCGAGGCTGCCGGAAGGATGCAGCCGCGCGAAATCCTTTTCTCTGAAACCGCGGGCTTCGATCAGGGCGCCGGCGAGCGCATCGCCGATGGCCATGGCAACGGTGGTCGAGCTGGTGGGGGCGAGATTCATCGGGCAGGCTTCGCGCTCAACGCCAGCGTCAATGACTACATCAGACATTCTTGCCAGAGTCGAGGTGGTGTTGCCGACCAGAGCGATGATGCTGGTACCGATACGGCGCAGAAACGGAATCAACCTGACAATCTCTTCGGTTTCGCCCGAATTCGAAAGCAGCAGCACTGTGTCGCGTTCTCTGATCATGCCAAGGTCGCCATGCAGGGCTTCGGCAGGGTGCAGAAAGAAAGAGGCGGTGCCGGTGCTCGACAGGGTCGACGAAATTTTGCGGCCGACGAGGCCTGACTTGCCCATGCCACAGACGATGAGGCGGCCCGGGCTGGTGAGGATCAGGTCTACCGCTCTGATCAGCTCGTCGCCAAGTTTGTCGGCGGCCTTTTTGATGGCAGCCATTTCGAGTTCGAGAATGTTTTTTGCGGTCGTCAGCGGGCTGGAATGCATGTTTACCACCTGCCAGAGTAAAAGATATCGGTGCTTCTGCTGTGCCATACGATACCACTTTGCGGGGCATACGACAACCCGCGGCTTAACAGTTCTTAAGCTTGCGCATTCGGGGGTACATTGTTATTATTATGGTATTAGCGGTGCCCGAAGGGAGCCTGATATGAAAAAAAAGCTGCAAAATAGAGCCGGCCTGGCCCTGTTTTTTACTATCTGCACGATTGCCGTAATCAGCATTATCGTTTACGGTATGATCTATTTCATGCGCGGCGAAGTTTACCATTCAGAAAACTACGTTGACGCAACCGTTTCACTGTTGCTTGCTGAAGCCGGCATCGAAGAAACCCTGTTCACGGTAAAAAGCCAGATGAACGACCCGGAAAACGCTTTTTACAAGCTGATTACCGGCCAGGACGAAGGCAGTGTCGACGTCGATCTGTCACGTCTCTCTTCCGGTAACAAAGCGGTGCCGCCGATTGTCGATGGTGGTTCGGTAAAGGCTCGACTTACCTGGCAGCTCGACAAAAAAGCATTTGAAGATCTGGTTGCCAAGGGTGTGCCGCGCGAAATCGCCCGTCAGGGTACGATCACCATCAATTCTCAGGGCAGCTTTCACCGCACCCGCAAACAGGTCGAAGTTAAAAAGTCGCTCAAAGCCATGCTGCTTAAGGGGCCATTGAATGCCAATGCCGTCGGTATGGTCGCTCCAAGCCATGGTCTGTTTCTTAACAAAGCCAATCAGGATTCATTCAAGATCGAAAGCTTCGACTTCTGGGATCCGTGGGGCTTCTTTGTCAAGGGCGGCAAGGCCTACATGAAGGAAGGCGTTCGCGTTGACCTGCCGAAATGGCTGATGCTGACCCGTATGCGCAATGAACTTGATCACCCCTGGCTCGACATGGGCATCGGCTGGACCGGCTGGAACGGCGGCGCTGACCTCAGTGAAACAGAAATTGAATACACCGATGCGGCCGTGACCCGCCAGTATTACAAATGGCAGGGTCTGTTCACCTGGCCATGGTGGGTAAAGACCAGCGATGAACTGTATCATTCTCAGACCCGCAAAGTGCAGGAATACGAAGACAAACAGGTCAACATCTATCCGGCCGAAGTCTACCGCCGGCTTGCCAACCGCGTTGTCGACCCGACCACCAACCCTGAGCACGCCAAGTATTTTGGCAATGTCAACTTTCAGGAAGCCTTTGGCCGCAATGAAGTCAACTATGACAAGGTCGTGCCCCTGTATGGCTGGGGCGACTGGCGCAAGGTCAGCAACAAGTATTCGCGCTATTTCGGCAACCCGACCAAAGCCCACGATACCAGCCGCGCCGTCGAAATTAACGGCCTGACCTACATCAAGGGTGACGTGTTTCTTGAAGGCTGGGTAAAAGGCAAGGGACTGCTGGTCGTCGAAGGCAATATCTACGTTGGTGGCGATATTCTCACCCTGCAGGATGACTCTGGTCTCGATTCATGCGTCGGCGTCATTGCTCTGCGCGACAAATCAATCGACACCTCGGTCGAAAACCCGAAAACCGGTAAAATCATCTACAAGCCGCATCATGATACTGACTGGTCGCGCTTTGGCATCACTCACCCGTTCAGAAATCTCAGCCCGCGTCTCGAAGGCAGTTTTCATGCCGAAGGCGGCATGGAACTCGAAACCGATTCGCAGATGAAGAAGCTGTGCAACATGGATATCGTCGGCAACCTTTCGGTCGATTATTTCGACCGCCGCCGCATGCCCAACGATGTGCGCATCACTTACTTCAACTGGCAGGAAGTTCTCGAACGCTCAAGCTACGACTACACTGTCGACAAGAAGGTCGATTACACCAACCTCTATGAGCTGGCCATTCAGAAAGAAATTCTGAGCTGGCGTGAGGTTGACGCCACCCTTTGAGTTTTTTTCGCCGCCTCAAACCCGCAACCCTGGCTGCCAGAATTTTCTGGGGGGTTGCGGCTGCCTCTCTGATTTCTGCGGTTGCGATCTGGGGCTGGCTTTACACAAGATTTTACGAGTCTCTCGATCGCGAAGCTTCGCTTCGCATGAAGCAGACGGCCGAGTCGCTGATGTTCGAAGTGCGCCGGGTACAGTCTGCCGAAAACGATCACGCCCTGAGAAGAGCTCTCATTGGCCATTTCTGGGGCCTTGAAGCCTCTGCGGGTATGATTCAGAACCTCTACTGGCTTGACCTTTCCGGCCCGCGTCCGAGTTTCATCGCCTCGTTTTCAAACAGCTCAGCTGATGCTGCTTCAATGCTGCCGCCGACTTCAGAAGAGGCTGAGGATCTGGTCTATGATTTTATCAACGACCTCGACCGTGGAGCGATGGTTTTTCCTGATCCATACTCACTCGGGGAAGAACGCCGTTTCAAGATCGTGCTTTGCCCTGTTCTCGACGCCAACGGTCTGCTCGAAAGCGTCATCGGCATAGAATCTGACATGGAATATCTGCGACTGGCGGATGATTTCAGGCGCCTGCTCGCCGAGGGGGTCGGTCTGGCGGTTATCGTCAGCCTGCTGGTTTCGCTGCTGCTGGCCCGTAACGTTTCGGCTAAAATCGAGGTTTTTCGTGACGGGGTTGCCATGATTTCTGCCGGCAGGCAACCGGAAGAGCTCAGACTCTCGATTCGTGAACTCGACAATCTGTATCAGGCCTTTATAAGAATGGCTGCCGATCTTGAGCAACAGAAAACTCATGTGCAAAAGGTGTTCAGCCGCAAACTCGATGAACTGGCTTTTACCGGTGGGGCCATCGCGCACGAGATTCGCAACCCGCTGTCGGCGATCGAAATGCACTTCGGGCTGCTGAAGCGCGAAATTGCGAGAGCCGGAGCGGCAACGGGCGAATCACCGGCAATTCAGGAAATCGAACAGCAACTGGGGCATCTGCGTCGTCTGCTGACCAGCTTTCTCGATTATTCCCGCAAGGTGCGCCCGCAGTGCGAAAAAGTGGTGCTGCATGAGTTTTTTCAGCGTATCATCGCTGGCCGCCGTCAGATTCTGGGTGATTTTACCTTTACGCTCGAAATACCGGAGGGCCTGACCGGCTTTTTTGACACGGCGATGCTGCAGCAGATAATTGAAAATCTCGTCAACAATGCATTCCGGGCCGCGACTGAAGGAGACCTGCATCTTACAGTCAGGGCTGTAACCGATGGCAGCCTGTTGCGCCTGAAAATCGCTGATAACGGGCCCGGGGTTCCGGCCGCAATCGCGGAACAGCTGTTTACGCCTTTTGTCAGCGGCAGTGCCGGTGGTAACGGTTTTGGGCTGGCCATATCGCGAAAACTTGTTGAAGCGCATGGCGGTGAGATATATCATGAAAAAAATCCCGATTCTGGTGCTGTTTTCGTAATCGAGGTGCCGCAACATGAAAATACTCGTAGTTGACGACAACGCTTCGCTGGCCCGCGCCATAAAGTCTTTTCTCAACCAGGAAGGGCATGTGGCCGATGTGGCCGGCTCAGTCAGGGAAGGGCAGAAACTGCTCGATCTGAGCAATTACGATCTGGTGCTGACCGATCTCAAACTCCCGGATGGTGAAGGTCTCGAAATCATCAGAAAAGCGCGCGAAAGCTCCAGCCCCAGGCTGCCCGAGGTTATTCTCATGACAGCATTCGGTTCTGTCGAATCGGCGGTGACCGCAATGCGCCTCGGTGCCTCAGATTACCTGACCAAGCCGGTTTCGATGGAAGAATTCTCTTTCAGAATTCAGAAAATTGCCGAGCGCCGTCGCCTCGACGAGCAGAATGAACTGCTGAAACGGCAGTGCGACAGTCTTCTCGATGCCTCCGGTTTTGGCAACGTTCTAGACAGTATCGTTGGCAGAAGCCAGGCGATTACAGATCTCAAACAGCTTCTGGCCAAGGTTGCGCCTTACCCCTCGACGGTACTGATTACCGGTGAAACCGGGGCCGGCAAAGAAATGGTGGCGCGCGCGGTGCATCAACTCTCACCAAGGGCTGGCGGGCCTTTTGTCAGGGTGAACTGTGCTTCGATTCCTGAAACACTTTTTGAAGCCGAACTGTTCGGCCATGAAAAAGGCGCCTTTACAGACGCCAGACAACGCCGTATCGGCAGTTTCGAGGCCGCCGACCAGGGAACGGTTTTTCTTGATGAAGTTGGCGAGGTGCCGCTGGCAATGCAGGCAAAGTTGCTGCGGGCCCTGCAGGAAAAGGAAATCATCAGAATCGGCAGCAGTTCGCCGGTTAAAGTCGACGTGCGCATTGTTGCCGCCACGAATCGAAATCTTGAAAAGATGGTAGCCGAAGGGCGTTTTCGCGAAGATCTGTTGTATCGACTCAGTGTTTTCAATATTCTGGTACCGCCGCTGCGCGAGCGAAAAGACGATTTTCCTGAACTCTGCCGCAGTCTGCTCGAACGTCTTGCCCGCGAGCTGGGTAAGGCTTCTCTGCGCATTTCTGACAGCCTTGTGGAACGTCTTGCCGGCATGCAGTGGCCCGGCAACGTCAGACAGCTGAAAAACGCTCTTGAACGGGCAGCCGTTCTTTCCGAGGGCCGTGATGTCGAAGCTAAATTTCTGCTGCAGCCAGATCGCCCGGAAGAAACCCCTCTAGAACTTTCCCGGGGCGGGATGGCAGTGACTGCTGCGGCTGATAACCCCGAAATCGGCCTGTCTGAAGCACTGGAGGCCCTGGAACGGCGCATGATCGCTGCCGCTCTCGAAAAAGCCGGGGGAACAAAAAGCCGGGCCGCAGACATCCTGAAGATTCCGCGAACCCAGCTTTTATATCGAATGAAGAAGCTTGGTCTTGGCGATGGCGACGACTGATCGGCCTTACAGACTCATGATCTTCTGATAGGTGACTTCGAGCTTTTTCAACGCTTCATCGGCGAGCTTCGAAACTTCGGCGCGCACTTCGCTCTGCATTTTTTCCTGGGCGGCAATGACGCGGTCCTTGTCGGCCTGACTGAACTTTTCAATGCGGGCAAGAAATTTGGCCTTGTTCTCTTCCTGGCGTTTTGCCATTTCGTCGCGGCGGGTTTCGATGTTCTTTTTAAACTTGTTATAGCGTTCGGTGACCTTTTCTTTGCGCTCTTTGATCTTTTCTTCGCTCATGGCCGGGTTTTCAGCGGCATCACCAGCTATTTTGCCTTCGCCGCCTTTGCCGGCACGTTTTTCCTTGCGTTGTGAAATTTTTTCGATGCGGCCTTCGAAACCGGCAAGTTTTTCGTTGAGTTTATCGAATCTTTCTTTGATTTTTTCAAGAATCTTGGCTTTGCGGCCTTCGATGCGTTCGATCATCTGGTCGGCGGTCACTTCTTTGCGGTTTTCAAGGGCCGGGCCTTTTTTGGCATCTGCCGGGGCTTCTTCGGCCGAAGCGATTACGGGCACGAGCAGTGCGGTGACAAGAAACAGAACGGTGAGAAGCTTTTTCATATTTTCCTCCGGATTTTGAACTTACCATGGTTCATTGCAACAGCTGTGCCAGATCTGTAAACTGCCATCAGCAGCGGAAACTGCTAACAATTGTCGCTGCCGCGTCAGAAATTTGACGCTTTTCAGCGCCAGTCTGCGTCAAAAATCTGACGCACCGTCAAATTTCAATCACGGATGAAAAAGGATAGTCGGGAATAGCCACGGATGAACACGGATGAACGCGGATGCGGGCGGCGAAATCTGGTGTGATTTTGCAGTTATCAATAAGAGTCGGGGGTATTGTATAATCAGCGCATGAAAATGCGTCTGGTTTTTACTCTGGCACTGATACCCTATGCGCTGTGGCTGATGATCGATTATCAGTATCATTTTATCGACGGTGCCAATCTGTTGATTCACGAGGCCGGCCACGTTTTGTTCGGGCTGCCGGGCAACCGTTTTCTCATGGTGGCTGGCGGCACGCTTCTGCAACTGCTGGTACCTCTGATTTTTGCCGGCCACCTGGTTTTTCAGCGCGACAGGTTTGGTGCAAGTCTCTGCCTGTTCTGGTTTGCCGAGAGTCTGATGTATTCTGCGGTTTACCTTGGCGATGCCAAAGCCGGCAAATTGCCGCTTTTTGGAGTTGGTAAGGTGCAGCACGACTGGTTGTATCTGCTCAAAGCGGTTGGTCTGCTCGACTACTGCACTGAAATCGCTTTTATGCTGCATATTGTTGCTTCGGGTCTTCTCTGTCTGGCTCTTTATTTTGCAGTGCAGGCATCTGTTGGCAGCACGCCGACCAGCGAAGGGATCTCCGGCTTTTCAGACCGGCAATAATCTCGATTTCGTAACAATCTTTAAAGTTTGCGTGGGCAAAGGCCGATAAGATTTTCAGGAATCTGAATTTTTCGAGGTTTTGCTATTCGTCAGACTTTAAAACAACTGGTCATGCTGCTGCTGGTCGGCCAGATTTTTCTGGTCGGTGCGATTCTGCAGACAGAAAATGCCGTGTATCATGATGTCGAAGAGCGTGAAGAACTCTATGACATGAAGAAACATGTGCCGAATCGTGCTGATCGAGCCATCGAAATGATGAGCGAAGACCAGATGCCCGAACCAGAAGATTCTGAACTCGACAGCAAGGTGGCGTCTCAGACTGAAAAAGTCGGTCCGGCCACCAGCCCGGTGGTTCTCGATGTGAACATCAGAACCGAAGAAGCTTTTGAGATCGTCGAGTTTTCTCTTTCGTGCGAAGTAAAAATTCTCAAGCGCAATCAGGGCGGCCGCCTCTTGACAATGCGGCTGATGCCGGCCGTGAGCCCGTTATCTGTAGACCAGCTTGATAAACTGCAGAAAAAGCTGACAAAATTTTCTCTCTATCACAGCGACACTTATTCTGAAATGGTTTTTGCCGCCGGTGGCCGCATCGGGAACCCGTATATTGCCTCTGAAACCGCGGGTGTCTTCAAACTCTGCGTTCCGTATCAGCTTGAGAAAACGGCGTTTGCCATCAAAAACGGTGAAAAGATCGCCGATGGCCTGACCTATTATCGCGATCGCGCCAAAGTCGGCGAACGCTGCTCCGATGTCCACATTCTCAGGGTCGAGCCCTTCTCTGACAATGTCAGTGTTTTTCCGGTGCTCGCCAACGAGGGTATTGCTCAGAAAGAGGTTCTGTCATCGATGACCAGGCGTTACAACGCCGTGGCAGCGATAAACGGCGCCTACTTTACTTCGCGTGGCGACCCGATCGGCACCCTGATCATCAACCGCCGCCTCATCAGCTCGCCCCTTTACAAGCGCTCGGTTTTCGGCGTTACCGAAGATGACACGCTGATTTTCGGCAATCCCGATTTTTCTGGTACACTGCGGTCTGGCGGCCTTTCGCTGAAGATCGACGCGGTTAACCAGCCGCGCCGTGGCGACAACCTGGTGGTTTTTACGCCAGAATACTCGCGCAGCACCATGACTGACGAAAATGGCCTCGAACTGGTGCTGGTTAAAGGCAAAATCGTCGGTATTCACGACCGCGATGCACTGATTCCACCCGATGGCGTCGTCGTATCTGCCGGCGGGGAAAAGGCCTCTGAGCTTGCTGCCCTCAAACTCGGGCAGTCGGTCGAGCTCGACTATTCGATCGATCGCCCCTGGGATACCATCAGACACGCTGTCTGCGGTGGTCCGCGTCTGGTTGAGAACGGTAAAAACAGTATCAACGGCAAAGAAGAAAAATTCGACAGCTCGATCGTGCATGGCCGACACCCGCGAACTGCAGTTGCCCTCACTTTTGATGGTGACCTGCTGCTGGTGGTCGTTGATGGCCGGTCTCAGCGCAATGCCGGTATGAAACTCGATGAACTGGCCGGTTATCTGAGATCGCTCGGCGCCCGACATGCGATCAATCTCGATGGCGGCGGTTCTTCTTCGATGATCGTGCGCGGCCGCACTGTGAACAGCCCTTCAGACGGTCATGAAAGAAGAATCTCGAACGGAATCCTGATTTCATCGAGATAGCCGGGAGCAAAAATTGCGAAAGCTGAACCTGGGCTGTGGAGAATTCAAAAAAGACGGTTATCTGAACGTCGATTTTGCTGCAGTTTCGGGGCCGGATGTCTGCCATGACCTGAACCAGTTTCCTTACCCTTTTGTCGACAGCAGTTTTGACCTTATCGAAGCCGACCATCTGCTCGAACACCTGAGCGATCCATTCAACGTAATGCGTGAACTGTATCGAATCGGTGCAGATGGCTGCAGAATCAGGCTGCGGGTGCCACATTTTTCGCGTGGTTTTACTCACCCCCAGCATTGTCGCGGGTTCGATGTTTCTTTTCCTCTCTATTTCAACCCCAATTTCAAAGGCGGTTATCAGGGAATCGAACTTGAGCTGCAGAATATGCACCTGCGCTGGTTTGCCCAGGCTTATCTGAAACGCACGGTCATGCCCGGCTGGATGTGCAGTGCTGCTGAGTTGGCCGGGTCGGTTATCGATGCGTTTGCACGTCTCTCGCCTTACGTCTGCTCGCGTCTATGGTGTTTCTGGGTTGGCGGTTTCGACGAAATCGAATTTTCCTTCACAGTCAGAAAGAAAACTGCCGCCAGTTGATTACTCTGGCGTATGAAGCCGCCTGCGAACTCCTTTTCTGATGCCGGTGCCCGTTTGACTTGTTTCTGTTGCTGTGCTAGCCTGCTTTGACACGGTTGAATTCGGAACAGACGGCAAGAGGAATCAATGAATTATTCTGGTGAAATCAAAAAACACGGCATTTCTATAGTAATTCCTGCATTCAACGAGGAAAAAGCGATTGCTGCGACTGTCGAGAAGTGCCACGCGGTGTTGTCTTCATTCGACGGACTTCCCTTCGAAATTATCGTGGTCGATGATGGGTCATCAGATCAGACTGCAGCCAATGTTCCGACCGGCAAATGCATTTTTCTCAGCCATCCCAAAAATTACGGTTATGGCCGGACGCTGCTTACCGGCATCAACAGGGCCCGGTTCCCGTATATCGGCATAATCGATGCCGACAGCACCTATGACCCTGAGATTTTTCGCCGCATGATTCCGTTGATGGATATCTACGACATGGTTGTCGGCGCCCGACAGATCGCAGAGCAATCGAGAGTTGTCAGCCTGATGCGGGCGGTTCTGAAACTGCTGCTCAAATATTTTGGCAACCATGATTCACAGGACCCGAACAGCGGTATCAGAATTTTCAGAAAGTCTCTCGTCGACCTGGGCGGGCACCTTTTCAGCAAGGGCTTCTCGTTTTCGACCTCTTTGACCTTTTTTGCCGCTCTCAACCACCAGTTCATCGAATACATTCCGATCGAGTATGGTGACCGCACCGGCGTTTCAAAGGTCAGACACCTGCGCGATTCGATTCGCACCTTTTTTCTTGTGATCAGCATGTCGCTGATTTATCAGCCGATAAAGTGTTTTGCCGGGCTGCTGGCGCTTGTCGTTTCCGGCTTTTCCGGACTGTTGCTGATCAAGAACCGCCTCGAACGCGAAACCTTTCTTGGTTTCGTATTTTCGCTTGGAGTCAGTGTTTTGACCATCGGCTACTCTTTTCTGGCTTTTATTCTCGGAAAAATCTACGTTGATTCGATTGCAAAACGAAGCTGATGAGAAATAAAAGGTCTGTCATTCTGATTCAGCCTCAAATGGGGCTTTCCGGCGAGTTCTCAAGACATCTGCCCCTTAGCCTGCTGTATATCGCTTCGGCACTGAAAAAACTCGATATCGAGGTAAAAATACTCGATACGAGGGTTATTGAAGCAGACTGGCGCCAAAAACTGCAGAGTCTGATTGCCGATTGTCAGCCATTGTGGGTGGGTTTAACGGTTATGGCCGGGTTTCCAACCGCCCATGCGCTTGAAATTTCGCGATTCATCAAGACTCTCTCTGAGGTGCCGGTCGTCTGGGGCGGTGCGATGCCGACCGTCGACCCCGCCTCATGTCTTAATGAAACCAGTATAGACTATGTGATTGCCGGCAGCGGGATTTCATCGGTCAGGCTTCTGACGCAGGCAATTATGGCTGGCAGAACCGGCAATTCTGCAGACCTTGAACAGATTCCCGGGCTGGGTTTCAGATTTGCCGGCGCCCGGCATTTCAACCCGCGCTTTCATGGCTTCGAACCGGTCGGATACATGGATCTGCCGTATGAGGTGATTGAAGATTACTCGGTTTACGGGCAGATCGGCTCGAACGATCGGATTTTTCCCATTTACAGCGCTTATGGCTGCCCATACCGCTGTGCTTTCTGTATTTCGCCGGCTCTTTATCGTGAGTTTACCCCAAAGTGGGTTCCGGTTGCTGCCGCTGAAGCTGTTGATCACATCGCTTTTCTGCAAAAAGAGTATGGCGCCACCACCATCTATTTTTACGACGACGACTCCTTTGTCAATCTTGACCACATCAGAAAAATAGTTGAACTGCTTAAATGTAGAAATATCAGGGTTAAACTGAGTTTCAGGGGCGCCCGGGTCGATGAAATCATGCGTATGGATGACAGTTTTCTCGAATTGCTTTCAGAAACCGGTACCGAAATGCTGCATATCGGTGTCGAGTCTGGGTCTCAACGGGTTCTTGACCTTTTTCAGAAGGGTATCAGGGTCGAAGATATAATCGAAATCAATCGCAAATTGGCACGCCACCCGAAGCTGATTGCAGCATACAACTGGATTGTCGGCACTCCCTCTGAAACGGTCGAAGAGATGCGGCAGACGACGCGCCTGCTGCAGCAGCTCATCAGAGAGAACCCGCGCTGTTTTATCTTTCAGCCAAATATTTTCAGGGTCGTTCCCGGTTCGGTTCTTGGCGAAAAGGCAATCGAGATGGGTTATCGCCCGCCCGCCAGCCTCGACGAATGGATCAATTCTGAAATAGAGCAGGAAGTGGCGGCCCCCTGGCTGTCTGAAGAAATGAAAAACACGATCAGAATGCTTCAGGTTACCAGTTATTTTGTTGATAACAAAGCCGCTCTGCTTTTGCAGAGCGGGTCGCTCAAAGACGCCCTGATAAGGTGCGCTGCCAAACTCTATGGTCCGCTGGCCCGCTTCAGATTTAAATCAGGTTTTTCGGCTTGTCTCATCGAGGGCGACCTGTTTTTTCTGGCGCAGAAGCTGCTCAAACGGTGGCGCTGACCAATTATGTGCGGAATCTGCGGCTTTTTTAGTTTTACATCAGAAGCTCCGGGCGAAATCATCAGAGACATGGCTGCCAGTCTCAGACACCGCGGTAATGAGGCCAGCGGTTTTCTGGTCGAGCGCCCGGTCGCCCTTGGTCATCAGCGGTTATCGATCATCGATCTGGCCGCAAGGGCCGATCAGCCGTTTGTTTCTGCCAATGGTCGCTATGTTCTGGTTTTCAACGGCGAGATATACAACTATCGCGAGCTTTATGGCCTCATTCCTGATTTCTCGCCGCGCACTACTTCTGATACCGAGGTTCTCGCAGAATTGTGGGCGCATAAAGGCCCTGATTGTCTGCAGCATCTCAATGGCATGTTCGCTTTTGCCATTTTTGACCGGGTCGAACAGAGCCTTTTCTGTGTCAGAGACCGCCTTGGGGTCAAGCCTTTTTATTACTGGTATGACGGGCACGAGTTCGTTTTCGCCTCTGAGCCCAAGGCCATTCTCAGGCACCCGAAATTATCGGTGCGCCTTAATCTCAATGCGTTATCAGACTATCTTTCACTGGGCTACGTCACCGGCCGTGCAACGGCGTTTGCGGGTATTGAAAAGCTTGCCCCCGGTCATTTCATCAAAGTTTCGTCTGCCGGCCTCAGCCACGTGCACTACTGGGATCTGGCGCGCCGGATCAGAGAGGGCAGTTGCCATCGCATTGACGATCTCGCCGAACTGCTGAACTCGGCTGTACAATACCGTCTGATCAGCGATGTGCCTGTCGGTTCATTTCTCAGCGGTGGCATCGACTCGTCGGCGATTACCCTGATGGCTGCCAGGAACAGCAGAGAGCTGCAGACCTTCACCATTGGTTTTCGAGAGAAAAGCTATGACGAGTCGGTGGCCGCGGCCGAATTTGCTGCCGGGCTGAATCTTGACAATGAATCGATGCACTTCTGCGAACCTGATCCGGCGTTTCTCGAGCGCATCGTTGATTATTTTGACCAGCCTTTCGCCGATACTTCGGTAATGCCGTATTTTCAGCTCTGCAGCATGGCGGCGCAGAAGATGAAGGTTGTGCTCGGAGGCGACGGTGGTGATGAGCTGTTTGCCGGTTACGAGACCAGGAGGGCTGATGCTCTGGCTTTGACCGGCTTCCGGTCGATGCCGTTCTGGAAAACCCTTTTGCACATCGGCCTGAAACTGGTAAACCTGCTGCCGGCAGACCGTGGAAAAGTCAGCACTCATTATAAGCTGCGCCAGTTCTGTGAGTTTGCGCATCTGCCCCCTGAAAAAAGTCATTGCGCCTGGCGCCAGCTGTTTTCTGAAGACGAGAAAAAGCATCTTCTGCACCCGGAAGCATTGGCTGAAATCGGGCAGCATCAGACCTTCGACACCTTTGCTCCCATGTATGCCACAGTTAATGACCTGCCGATGTTACAGCAGCAGGCGCTGGTCGATCTGCAGAGCTGGCTGGTCGACGATATTCTCTATAAGGCTGACCAGGCTGCGATGGCTAATACCCTCGAAGTCAGATCGCCGTTTCTTGATTACCGTATCGTTGAAGCGGCATTTGCCATTCCGGAAAATGAAAAATTCAGCCTTTTTCAGACGAAATCGCTGTTGCGTCGCAGTCTGACCAAAATTCTGCCGGCCCCGCTGCTGAAAAAGAAAAAGGATGGTTTTGGCAGCCCGGTTTCATTGTGGCTTGAAGGCGGTCTGGCTGAATTCTTTGCCGACTGTGTTCATTCTGAAAGCTTTCGCCGGCTTTTTCCTGATACCGGGTCGGTGATGCAGCTGTTCGACGATCATCGAAACCGGGTCAGAGACAACGGTTATCGCCTGTGGGCTCTGCTGATGTTTGCGCTGTGGCAGAAAAGATGGCAGTCGCCAGCTGAAAATGGTACAAATCGGATGGGCTGAAATCAATTTTTCATCAACCCCGGCAATTAACAAAATGCTATTGCCCGACTATTGTTTAGGCTGTATTATGCCGATAGATTTCTGACCGGGTGTTGTGTAATGGTTTTGATGTCTCGATTTTGGGGCAGATAAATTGCCTGGTCTCAGAGGTTTTTAGGAAAAAGGTGTGGCCATTTAAAATGGGTATGTCAATGCTTTCTGCTGAGCATCGGTTCTGCATCGCGGTTCTCCTGATGTTGGCTTTTCTGTTCGGAAATGCCAGTCTGGCCATTGCACAGAATGTCGATATTTTGCGTCTCAAAGATGTCAAAATCGGGATGAAAGGCTTTGGTAAAACTGTCGTGCTTGGTCGCAAGATTGAAACTTTCGAAGTCGAGGTTCTCGGCATTCTGGCCAACAACAAGGTGAATGAAAACGTGCTGATCAACGGCAAGTCAATTCTGGTCAAGGTCAGCGGCGAAGTGATCAAAAAAGCTGGCGGCATTGCGGCCGGTATGAGCGGCAGTCCTGTTTATATCGATGGAAAGCTCATGGGCGGTATCAGTTCAGGCTGGATTATGACCGATCATACGGTTGGCCTGGTAACTCCGATAGAAGAGATGCTCGAAATCTGGTCGTATCCAGACATGGCCTGTGCCGAAACTGGCGCTGACGACCCGGTAAAACGCTGGATTCCGGAAACACCGGTACAGCTCGGGGGTAACCCCGTTTCTGCCATTTTAGAAGCACCTTTCGAGATTGCCCGCACTATCAGCCCGGCTAACGGCGAAGCGGTTTTTCAACAGGCTTCGGTCGATGTCTACATCGAAGGTCTCTATGGTCGCGCTGCCGACGTGCTCAAATCAAAACTGCAGAAGAAAAACGTCATTGTAGCCCGCAAGGGTGCTATGCCGGGCAAAGAAGAGCTTGACGGCATCGAGCGTCAGGATAATACAGCCGAAACTTTCGAGCCGGGTTCAGCTCTCGGCATTCAGCTTGCCCGCGGTGATATCAATATGACCACTCTCGGCACGGTAACCCACCGAAGTGGCCAGCGCATTCTGGCTCTGGCGCATCCTTTCCTCAAAAAAGGCGCGGTCTCGTTTCTGCTCACCGGCGCCTACATTCACCATTCATTTTCGAGTGTGCAGATGCCTTTCAAAATTGGTGCTCCGACCGAAATGCTCGGGGTCATCACTCAGGACCGCGAAAAGGGTTTGAGCGGCGAGATCGGCCGCCTGCCTGAAATGGTGCCGGTGCAGATCGACGTTTTCGACAAAAATCTGCAGATCAACCGCAGTATCAACTACCAGATCGTCAGAGACCCTTCGGTTTTCGTCATGGTTCTTGAATCAACCCTGATTCAAGCACTTGAAGGGGTAATCGACCGGGCCGGCCCCGGGACGGCGCTGATGGGCATCTCTCTCGACTGCTCAAGCCGCAAGGGTGAAAAATACAATTTTCGCCGTGAAAACATGTTCTATTCACGCACCGATATCGTGCAGGCACTCATCAATGAAGTGACCAGCCTGATGGACATGGTGACCGAAAGCGAACATGAGGAAGTGATGCCGACCAGGCTGCTGCTGAAAATTGAAGTAGAAACCCGGCGCCGCACGCTTTCGATCGAAAAGGTCGAAATCAAGAATTCGTCGGTTTCGAGTGGCGGAGTTCTCGATGTTGAAGTTACACTGCGGCCTTTCCGCGAAAAGAAGTTTGTGCGCAAGGTTAAACTGCCGATTCCGCACGATATTGGCCGCGAAAACCTCACTCTCTCTGTTTATGGTCTCAATATGAAAGTTGAAGACGTTGACGTGCCGGCCGATTCACGCGAAAGCAAGACCGGCAGAGATTCTCGTTCAGATGAGGCTCTGCCTGGTGATTTCGACGCGGTTATCCGCAGCTGGGTCAACTCGCCGAAAAACTCAGACATTCTCTTTCAACTGACCGCCGAAGGCGATGAAAGCAAAAAGCTTAAACTCAACGGCAAAGATTTCGAAATTCAGCCCACCAACCTTGTGGTAACCGGCCGGGTTGATACAACCCTTACTCTCAGCGAGGAATGACCTTGTTCAACCGACTTGTAAAAGATTTTGTCGAAGCAATTGGCAGCATGAGCATTCTGTTCATGCAGACCATCTACTGGACAATTCACAACCTCAAAACCGGCCGGTTCTCATTCAAAAACCTGCTCGATCAGATGTCACGCATTGGCGTTGACTCGTTGTCGATGGTGGCAATCACCGGTGTTTCGACCGGCGCGGTTCTGGTCGTTCAGATCGGTTATCAGTTCGCTCAAATGGGTGCACAGAGCTATGTCGGCGGTGTCGTCAGTCTGGCTATGGCCCGCGAATTGGCACCAATTCTTACCTCTATCGTTGTCGCCGGCAGGGTGGGCAGTGCCATCGCCGCTGAAATCGGTACCATGAAAATCACCGAGCAGATCGATGCGCTCGAAACGCTGGCGACCAACCCGGTCGACTATCTCGTTGTGCCAAGATTCTGGGGCTGTACCATCATGCTGTTCATGCTCACTATTTTTACCAACGTGGTTGGCATGATTGGCGGTTCGATCGTTGCTGTGCATCAGATCGGCCTGACCCTTATCTCATTCAGAGATTCGATTCTGCATATGCTCCTGATTCAGGATCTCATGGGTGGCCTTTTCAAGGCAATGATCTTTGGCGGCATCATCGCGATTATCGGTTGTTACAAAGGCTTTACCACCGAGGGTGGCGCCGAAGGCGTCGGTCAGAGCACCACCAGCGCGGTTGTCGTCTCGATCATGATGATTCTCGCAGTCAACTATTTTCTCACAGTCGGCATCAACAACTTTAACACGGCATATCTGCAATGATTATCGTATCGAATCTACAGAAGAGTTTTGGCCCGAAGCAGGTTCTCAAAGGCGTGAACCTGAAGATCTACGACGGTGAATCGCTTGTCATTCTCGGGCCGTCTGGCTGCGGCAAGAGCGTTCTGCTCAAGAATATCATCGGGTTGATGAAGCCTGATGCCGGTCAGGTGATCATCGACGGCGAAGATATCACCCGCTTCGAACAGAAAAAGCTGGATGCTCTGCGCATGCGCATGGGCATGCTGTTTCAATCGGCTGCTCTGTTCGACTCGCTCAATGTCGAGGAAAATGTCGCATTCGGTCTGCGGCGCCATACCAGCCTTTCTAACCGGGCGATACATCATATCGTCTCAGAAAAGCTCGAAATGGTCGGTCTGCCGGGCACCAATTATCTTATGCCTTCAGAGCTTTCGGGCGGTATGAGAAAGCGTGTCGGTCTGGCACGTGCTATCGCCATGGAACCCGAAATAATTCTTTATGACGAGCCGACCACCGGTCTTGACCCAATCATGACCTCGGCTATCGACGAACTGCATCTCAGTCTCAAAGAAAGGCTCGGGGTGACCTCGATTGTGGTTACCCATGACCTGAAATCGGCATACCGTGTCTGTGACCGCATTGCTCTGCATTTTGGCGGCCAGATAGTTGAAATAGGAACCCGCGAAGAAATCATCAATTCGCCGAACCCGATCGTACAGCAGTTTATCCGGGGCGAGGCGCAGGGTCCGATGACTCTGCTATAAACAGGAGAAGCTAATGAACTCGACAGTCAAAGTTGGAATCATGACATTAATTGCGGCGGTACTGCTGTCGTATATGGTCTTCATTATTGGTGACTTCAGCTTTTCCGAACAGGGCTACAATTTTGTCATCAGCTTCTATTCTGTCAACGGCCTGAGCAAAGGTTCGACCGTTTCGATGTCGGGCGTCAAGATCGGTAAGGTAACCACGATCGAGATTCGTGACGATCAGGTCTACGTTTACGTTTACATTCAGAAAAAAAAGCTGCACATCAGGCGCAAGAGCACCTTTACGATCTCGACTGCAGGTCTGATGGGCGAAAAATTTGTCGAAATAATGCCGACCCGCGATTACACTTCCCCTTATGTCTCAGATGGCGAAATTGTGGCGGGCACCGACCCGACACGCATGGACGAGCTGTTTGAACAGGGCAATGTGCTGATTCAGAAGCTCCAGGAGCTGACTGCATCGGCCAAGGATATCATCGGCGACCCGGAACTCAAGGAAAATACCCGTGTCATGTTCCGCAACGCCCGCTCTGCCTCTGACAAGATGAACGAAATCATCGCTTCGGTGCGCAACCGCAGTGATCGTATCGTCGAAAGCCTCGACAACATTCTGCACCGCGTCGATGGCGAAATTGAGAAGAACCGCGAAGATATCAGGTCGGTCGTTGCCAACTTCAGACTGTTCAGTGACCGTCTGTCGAGCATTACCGAAGACAGCCGCGAAGACTTCAAGGAAATCATCGCCAACGTCAGAAGCACTACTGATCGGCTTGATGATATGATTGCCAAACTGAACAGCAACGATAAGATGACTGACGATCTGCGCAATACCATTGAATCACTGCGAGATGCCTCTGACAACGCCAAAGAAATTACCCGCGAAGTTAAAGAAATCGTGGCTGACAAGGAAATCCGCAAGAAGATCAACACTGGCCTCGATGATGCCCATAAACTGGCGCAGGCCGTCGACAAGGTATTCCTCAATATCCGCCAGACCCGCATCGACTTCAAGTATCTGCTCAGATACCGCGAAGAAACCGAAACTTTCATCTCTGACCTCAACGTCGATCTCTATCCGAGTGACAAGACCTTCTACCGAATCGGTGTCGAAGATATCGGCGGTGAAGACAGCCTCAACCTCATGGTTGCCCGTGGTGCCGATACCAACCTCGTCAAGAGGGGCGGTATCATAAGTTCGAAGGTTGGCCTTGGCTTTGATTACTATCTTGGCAAGCCGATTCAGCTCAGCGTCGATTTTATCGATACCACCGATTCTGAAATCAGACTCAAGGGCAGTTACCTGATGACCGAGAACATCCGCTTCGAACTGCGTATCGATGATGCAGCCGATCGCCGTGACGTTCACTTCGGTATCGAATACAAGTTCTGATAAGGCAATCGATATGACAGTGAATGAACGCCGTGGCGTCAAGCCAAAAGTTCTGCTTGTAACAACCGGTGGTACCATTACCATGCTGCGCGGGCCACGCGGTGAGCTTTGCCCGTGCGAAGACGCGGCCAGCCTGATTGCTACGATTCCTGAATTGAAGCAGCTGGCTGACATCGATGTGGTGTCGGTGGCCAACGTCGATTCAAGCAACCTGACGCCAGATTTCTGGCTCGCTCTCAGCAAGGCCATTTTTCAGCGCATCAATGAATACGCCGGGTTTGTGGTCGCTCACGGCACCGATACCCTCTGCTACACTGCCTCAGCCTTGTCGTTTCTGCTGCAGGAACTCAATAAACCGGTGATTATCACCGGCGCTCAGGTGCCGCTCGAAGAGATCGGCTCAGATGGCCGCACTAACCTGATCAACGCTGTGCGTGTCGCTATTTCTGAACTTGCTGAAGTTGCCGTGGTTTTCGGAACTCTGATTATCAGGGGCACTCGGGCCAAGAAGATGTCGGTATTCGATATGCAGGCCTTTATTTCGGTAAATGACGTGCCGCTCGGTACTATCGGGCTTTCGATCAAATTCAACGATTTTGCCCGGTTGCGCAGCCGTCGCAAGCCTCTGTTCAGGCCTTTTTTGAACGAAAATGTCGCAATGCTGCCTGTTTACCCCGGCATCAAACCTGAAGTCATCGAATATCTGGCGAGTTCACATGACGGTATCGTTATCGAAGGCTACGGCGCCGGCAATATCCCGACTGGCGAAAAGAGTCTGATTCCTGCCATCACTGCGGCAATAACACGCGGCGTGCCGGTAGTGGTCTGCACTCAGTGTATCGTTGGCTCGACCGAAATGGAACTTTATCAGGTCGGGCGTGCGGCTCTCGATGCCGGTGCGATCCCGGCTATGGATATGACGCCGGAAACGACGATGGTCAAGTTGATGTGGGTGCTTGGCCAGACCAGAGATATCGCCACGATCGATTCAATGATGCAGAAATGTTTTGTTGGAGAACTTCACGAGGTCAGCTGATTGAAGAACTGCCCCGAATGCGGTAAGCCAGTTTCCTCAAATCTTATGTACTGCGGCATCTGCGGTGCACCGGTCAGCCAACCTGTACAGAGCCGGCGTGAACGGCTGCTGTTTTTTCTAACTCCACTTTTTCTCGTGTTGTTTTGCGTTGCGCTGAGTTACGAGCTCGGTGTTTCGTCACCCGAAGATTCAGGCCTGCTGTTTGCCGGGGCTCTGGTTTTTGCTTTTATTGGCGCTGCCGGCATTTTTGCCCTGCTGGTCTGGTTATTCTCGCTACCGGTGCTGCCGGTCAGTTATTGGCAGGCTGGTTTCTTTGGCGTTTCACAGGCTCTTGTCTGCGGCCTTCTGCTTTATCCCCTCGAAATTCTGCTTCTTGGCGAAGCTTTGCACAACATCGGCCCGGTTGCGTTAATGCAGGCACGGGCAGAAATGTTCGGAGTTATTTATCTGCCCCTGCTGCTGATCGGTTTGCTTTCTGTTTCTGCCAGAGCCAGGGTTGTCAGATTTCCTGAAAGCGTGAGTTCACCACAGGCAGCTTTGCTGCTCAAACACACCGTAACTCTGATTCCGGTAGTGGTTTTTGCGGCTGCTGTCGTTATGCATTTCTCGCTCTCTGAACCTGCCAGGGCTCTAATACAGGCAAAAATACTCTATGATCTCGATGCGACAAAACTTTCTGCTTCGGTTTCCGACAAGGCGCTGCAGAAACACCCTGATTATGCGCCCCTGCATTACATCAGAGGTGTGGCGATTATTGACGGCCAGCATTCTGATTTTGCAGCCGGTGAGGCGACCGCGCACCTCGAAAAGGCTGTGAAGCTTGAGCCTCAGGCACCGCTTTTTTATTTCCGTCTCAGCTCGGCCTATGATCTTGAACGGCGTGGGGCAGAGGCGATCGCCGCGGCAGCCTCCGCGGCCGCTCTGCTTCCAGAAGATGCTTATCTCTGGCAGCATCTTGGTGATCTGCATCTCAAATACCGCGACTACGCCGGGGCGGCCAGAGCTTTCAGAAATTCGCTAAAATATGTGCCGACCAACCCGGTTGTGCTCAACAACCTTGCTTATACCCTGCTCGAACTTAATGAAGATCTGCCGCAGGCTCTCGAAATGGCGCGCATGTCGACAGATTCTCTGCCTGGTATGATTTTTAATTTAGATACTCTTGCCTGGGCTCTTTACAAAAACAAGATCTATGCCGAAGCTTTGGAAATAATGAATACCATTTTTCAGGGCCGCAGCGAAGTTTCGCCCGAGGTGGATTTTCATTACGCGATGATACTGCATGCCAACGGCATGTTGAAAAAGCCGTTACAGACCTTTGATAACCTTCTTGCCAGGCCTGAAGTTGCTGCCGATCACAACCTGTTCGGACAGATCTATGAGGCCCGCAGCGAGGTTGCCGAAAGACTCGGAACCGAAATCGCGGTTCCTGATCAGGACAAGCCAGTGAATGGAGAAGCCGCAGGTGAGTAGACGTCTGAATCAGATACTGTCTGCTGTGTTTGCCACAGCTGCTTTTATTCTGCTGTTGCCCCTGGTCTCAGAAGCGGTGCTGCATATCGATACCAGCTATTCAGGCAAATTTCGCAGCCACCCGGGTTACGCGAAGACTCTCGCTGATCTGCCCTTTGTCTACCAGGAATCATTTCAGCGTATCGAAAAATCGCTGGGTATTCCGGCCCGCGAGCAGATGTACGTTGTCGTCATGTTTTCCGACCTGCTGACCTACAAAGGTTTCAGGCTGCGTGGCAAGCGCCAGTCGATTCGAACTGTCAACCGCACCATCGTTCATTACATTCATATCGACCTCGATTTTCTGATAAACGGTCAGGCAACTCTTCTTGAAGAAATGACCCATGAGATGACGCATGCGGTAATGGCTGATGCAATGGGTTTGAAGGAATACGATGCCTTGCCGATGTGGATCAAGGAAGGGACTGCCGTACATGCTGCCGATCAGGGCCTGGCCCGCATCAAAGCACTCACCCGGCGCGGTTTCGATATCAACGCCATCGGCGGTGAAGACGAAAACATCGATGGCAACCCGATTTCTCTCGAAAAATATGTTGAAAACTATCTTAAGATAAGGTTTTTGCTGAAGAGTTTCGGCAGCAGCGCTCTGCATCGCTTTGTGAAGCGGTTGATGAAATCCGGCGATATTGATCAGGAGCTGTCGGTATGCTTCAACGGCCTTACCGAAGAAGTAATGAATCAGTATGCGGCTGATTTTATCAAAAATACGCTGCTCGACAATGTTCGACCAGTCGCCTCGGCGGAAAATCTGCAGCGCGGCATAAGGTTTTTCGACGAAGGCGAGTTTCTTTCGGCCCGCCTGGCGCTTACCGACGCCCTTTATGGCGGTCTTAACGACAGCGAGTTTCAGAAAGCCGCCTATCTGCTTGCTGAATGTTACATTCAGGAAAGAAACCCGCAGGGAGCCCTGCAGCTGTTGAAGCAGTTCAGGCCTGACCCGCGCAACGTGCCGGTCGATCGGTATGAATTTCTCAGTGCCTATTCAGAATACGCAATGGGACTGGTTACCAAAGCTTATTTCGGTTTCAAGAAAGCTTTCGAAACATCGAGTAATCAGGCGGTTCAGGAAGGCGCGCTTTATTACATCATCCGCATTCTTACCGAGCTCGGCAACAAGCCCGAAGCCGACCGCGTCTATGCGATGCTGCGTCAGCAGTTTCCGAAAAGCAGTTATCTGAATCTTGCCGGACGCATTCTGGCGGTGGCCCCCTGAAACCTGTTTTGCCAGGCTTTATCAGCGCTCTGACCGGCCGCCGCTTTTCATTTCCGGCTTGTCTCTGGCTGCTGGTGCTGCTCTCGTTTTCTTCGGTGGTCGGCTTTGATTATCTGTCTTTCGATGAAGATCAGGTCATTCTCAGTAACCCACTGATAACGGCGCCTTTCAGTTTCGAGGGGCTGATTGATATTTTCACCTCGCTTGCAACCAATCAATACAGCCCTCTGAGTGTGCTGAGTTTCTGGGTCGAGTATAACCTTTTCGGCTTCAACAGCTCGATTTCGCATTTAATCAATCTGCTGCTGCATCTCGCCGGCGCGACGTTTGTTTATCTGCTGGCAGCAGAAATTATCGGTTATAAGCCGGTTGCCTGGCTAATCGCAGCTGTCTGGGCCGTTCACCCGATTCAGGTCGAAACGGTCGCCTGGGTTCTTGAGCGCCGAAACCTGCTGCATGGCCTGTTCTATTTCGCTTCGCTGTTTGCCTATATGCGTTTTCTAAGAACCGGCAGTCGCAGAAATATGTGGCTGGCGGTAGCTGCGATGCTGCTTTCTGGGCTGGCGAAGACTCTCGCATTCATGCAGCCTCTGAGCTGGCTCATGCTGGATCTGCTCGAAAAAAGACCGGTTTCGCGGGAACTGCTGAAAGAAAAGCTGCCGGCTCTGCTGCTGGCTCTGATACTTTTTCTTACAACTTTTCTGGCCGCGCAGCAGGAATTTCAGCCGGGCGACCAGAGCTCTCTCAATTTCAGGGCTGCCGCCGGCAGCGTGGTGTTTTATTCGGCGAAGACCTTTTTGCCGACAGGGCTTTCGGCAACCTATGAGCTGAACCGTCTCGATCCAGGAACTGAAGGTATCAGCCCGATCACTGTTCTTCTGCTGTTTTTATCGTTCGCGGTTGCGGGCTGGCGCAATCGTGCGGCAACAGTCGGTATTCTGTTTTTTCTCGTGCATCTGGCGCCGATGTCAGGCCTTGTCAGGGTGGGCTATAACTTTTATGCGGCGCTGCATTTTATGTATGTGCCGTTGTTCGGGCTGATTGGCGCGGCAGTGGCACTGGCTGCCCAGGCTGGTCGTTCGATCGGAAGGACAGCTGTTTTTCAGGCAGTCGGCTTTCTGCTGGTATTTATACTGGCGGCGCTGAGCTTTCAGCACAGCCAGGTCTGGAAAAACACCGGCACTCTTTTTGAACACTCGCTGCAGATCGATTCGTTGAACCGTTTTGCCCGCAATCAGCTCGCCATCTTCTATGAAGAGGCCGGCAGGCATGACGAGGCCGCCGGGCATTTTAAAAAGCTCATTGATGAATACCCCGATTTCTTTGGCGGTTATTATGGCCTCGCGCGGATTTATTCGGTTCAGGGCCATGTCGATAAGGCACTCGCAATGTTTAAACAGGCCGTGCGGCTTAACATCGACCGCGGTGACATTCTCAACGATTTTGGCCGGCTGTTGCTGCGGTTACGAAGATACCGTGAAGCAGAAGAAACTTTTTCTCAATCGCTCGAAATTGAGCCCGGCCGGGCAGCGCTCTTGTTAAGGGCCGAAGCGCGGCGCAGTCGGGGCAATTACCCGGGTGCGACTGCCGATTTGACCATGCTGATCTGCAATCAGCCCGGTAACCTTTCTTATCGCCTGATCAGAATCGAAACGCTGTGCGAAGCCGGTAACTGGCCGGCGGTTTTTCTTGATCTGCATTCGCTTCTGCGTGTCGTTGACCAGCTGAGCCCTTCTCCTGAAGACGATCTCGCCTTCATCGCCAGGCATTTTGCCGGCAGGTGGCACCTGCTGCTGCCGTATTCGAGTGCCGCCGCCTCTTTCTTTCACTGAGCCCCGCCGATGCGTGCAATGATGGCTGGCAGCAATTCTCTAATGGATTTTCGTGATCAATACTCTGTCCGATAAACCGATTTTCTCCACCATTTTACGTATGATGCCGGGTTGGAAAAATCTTTTCCGGTCTCCTTGATCAGGTAAGCTTTGGCAATCCTTTGTTCATCTGGAGTCCCGATCAAATTTAAACCGATGTAATTGTATAATTTGATTTGCTTCCTGACTTCCGGCCAGATATCTTTTTCCCATGATTTTCCAATAGGGGAAGTTGAAGGGAGTTCGACCCCAAGTTCCTGCAACTTGTTTTCCGTGTGTCCATGCATGATGGCGTCTGCACAGAGTGGAAACATCTGGCTGGCAAATTCCGGCAAGTCCAGGCGGCGGCAAGGATCAAAATCACTTCGCTTCCACCACTTCCGCCATTCCCCGGCCGAAGTGAAATCTTTCTGAGTAATAAATGTCAGGTTTTCTTTCGTTTTTCGGTGGTCTCTGGCTCCCAGAAAGCCATCTTTGAGAGGTTCAAGCTCCTCCAGATTTCGTATCAGCCATTCAATAACCCGCTTTGAAAAGATTTTGCCAAGGGCATGAGATGGTGCGAACCGATCGGTTCTTTTTATGCAGGCATCGTAAAGATTTGGATCGAACTCGTATTCGGGGCGTTTTCGTAACGAGGAGGGTGAAAGAAAAAGATCTGCTTCTTTACCCGTTTTTCTGGGTTCTTTTTGAATATCCCAGACTGAAGCAGGGAATTGAGAGACGGAAAGCACGGCGTCTTCACCGAAGAATTTCTTCAAATAGGAAACGAGATAAAACCCCCTGGCTTCCTCTTTGGTCAGGATGCCGAGAAGATCTTTTTCGACCAGCCCCTTCTGTAAATGAGCCCCTCCGTAAAAAACCAGCATTTTTCGACCTGAATGCGTTTCCAGGTATTTCCGGATTCTCTCTGCGGATAATACATCCCGCCGATTCACAAACCAGAGGAGACCATCTCTTTCACTGGCTTTCCACAAGTTTTCCCTGGAAGCTTCGCCGAAATCCTCCGCGCCAAGAATATCCAGGTCGACCCTCGGTTGTTTGGGTGAGCGGGCGTTGATGGATGTAATTCGCTTTCGAATGGTCCGTAAATCCCAAAAAAATTCAAAACTCTCGATGGAAGCACGAGGCGGTACTACGTTAAAAAGAAATTCCGGATTGCCAGCGATAAAAAACTTCTGGAGGCTCTGTTGATCGCTTTCATCGCGTTCCAATACAATGGTCAATCGTCTAAAATGATTTTTTCCCTGTTCCAGCTCATCAACCCATTTTTCCAGAAGAGAAACGATAGTCTGATAAGGCATTGGGAATTCGTGCCCAAAATCGGCCAGCATCACAATCTTTCTGGCCTGCAATTCCTTGAGTAACCGATGATTTACGGCATCCCCCCTCAAATCCGATGGAGGCAATCCTTCCGCGCGGCATTCCCAACCTCCAGTAATCCCGGTTGCCAGAATCAAGCCGAACACCAATGAAAAGAGGAAACCTCGTTGAAATGGGAACAACTGCGACCTTTTTTGCATGAGAACCTTTCTTGTTCAGGAAGCTGGCAGCAAAACAGAAGTTAATCCTGGACCTGTCGAAGCCAGGCACTGCAAAGCCATCTTCAGGTGTTCATCTGGCTGTTGTTCAGTTTTGTTCCGTTTAATTATGCGTCATCATTGTTGATCGTACTATCTGTTTCCGAAAAATAGCAACGCTATTTTTCGGGTTGGCTATTGCGTTGACAAGGCGTCGGGGGCTGTGTTACGCTTTTCTGCCGCATTTGATGCGCGATTCTGCCCCACGAGGAATGATATGGAATTAAAAGCGAAGATTCAGCAGGCCGTTGATTTTATCGTTGCCAAAACATCTGTAAAACCGCAGGTTGCCCTGGTGCTCGGTTCTGGTCTCGGCAAATTTGCCGACGAAATTCAGAATCAGGTGGCCATACCCTATGAGCAGATTCCGCATTTTCCGGTTTCGACAGTCAAGGGGCATGCCGGCAAGCTGGTTATCGGTGAAGCCGGCGGCAAAAAGGTCATTGCCATGCAGGGCCGCTTTCATTATTACGAAGGCTACAGCATGCAGGAAATCACTTTTCCGATGCGCGTCATGCTGGCTCTCGGCATCAAGGATCTCATTATCACCAACGCTTCCGGCGGCCTCAACCGCAATTTCAAGGTTGGCGACCTGATGATCATGACCGACCACATAAATTTTATGGGCAACAACCCGCTGATCGGCCGCAATGACGACAGCGTCGGTCCTCGTTTTCCGCCAATGCAGGGCGCTTATACCAAAGCTCTTGTCGAAGAAGCCATGAAGGTTGGCCGTGAAATCGGCGCACCGGTCGAACGCGGCGTTTACCTCGCCGTCAGCGGCCCGAACTATGAAACTGCCGCCGAACTGCGCGCCATGAAAATCTGGGGTGCCGATGCGGTTGGCATGTCAACTGTACCCGAAGTCATCGTTGCCGTTCATGGCGGCATTAAAAGAATTCTTGGCATCAGCTGCATTACCGATATGGCGACTGGTGAAGGTCACGAAGACGTGAATCACGAAGAAGTCATCGCTGCGGCTGCCAAAGCCCAGCCATACTTTCTCAAGCTCGTGCAGAAGATGCTCGAAAGGCTCTGATTAAAGTGCTCGACAAGCTCGAATCGGTTAAAGAGAATTTCAAGGAACTGACCGACAAACTTTCGAATCCGAAGGTGATCGGCAACCAAGCCGAGTTTCAGAAACTCGCCCGGCGGCGGGCTGAACTTGAGCCGGTCGTTGAGGCCTATGCCCGATACTGCGACCTGCGCAGCAGCTTTGAAGGTGCTCAGCACATGCTTGCGGCCGAAAACGACCCCGAGTTGAAAGAAATGGCCGAACTCGAAATTGCCGAGCTCAAGCCGAAGCTCGAAGAGCTCGAGGCCGAGCTTAAAATGCTGCTGATCCCGAAAGACGAAGATGATAACAAGAATACCATCTTCGAAATCCGCGCCGGCACCGGTGGCGAAGAAGCGGCGCTTTTTGCCGCCGTTCTTTATCGCATGTATTCACGCTATGCCGAGCGTCAGGGCTGGAAATGCGAACTGATGAGCATGAGCGATACGGGCCTTGGCGGTATTAAAGAAGTGGTGTTTGCAGTGCAGGGTTCTGGCGCCTTCGGCAAACTCAAGTTCGAGAGCGGCGTGCATCGTGTGCAGCGGGTGCCGGCCACCGAGGCTTCGGGGCGCGTGCATACCTCGGCGGCGACGGTGGCAGTGCTTCCTGAAGCCGAAGATGTCGATGTCACTGTCGATGAAAACGAGCTGCGCATCGACGTTTTCAGATCGTCGGGGCCGGGCGGCCAGAGCGTCAATACCACCGACTCGGCTGTGCGCGTGACGCATCTGCCCACTGGTATCGTCGTCAGCTGCCAGGATGAAAAGAGCCAGCACAAGAACAAAGCCAAGGCGCTGCGCATTCTCAAAGCGAGGCTGCTCGACAATGCCCGCATGCAGAGCGACAGAGACCGGGCCGAGCATCGCCGCAGTCTGGTTGGCAGCGGGGACCGTTCCGAACGCATTCGCACCTACAATTTTCCGCAGCAGCGTCTTACCGATCACCGCATCAACCTTACCGTCTATCGCCTGAACGAAATTGTCGACGGCGATATCGACGATATTATCAAAGCGCTGATCGAGGCTGACAACCTGCGCAAACTGGCTGAAACCGAGAATGAAGTTTAACAGCGATCGCCTGGTTGCCGTATGACTTTAACCACTATAAGAGAGCAGATTCTTGCCGCCAGAAAACTGCTTGCCGGGCACCAGATCGAAGATGCCGCGTTCAACGCCGACTGTCTGGCCGCGCACGTTCTCGGTATAGCCAACGGCCGGCTGCCGCAATTCTGGAGTCAGCCCGCCGATGACAGTTTTGTCAGGCCTTTTCAGCAACTGCTCGATCGTCGTTGCCACAACGAACCTCTGCAATATCTGCTTGGCGAGTGGAGTTTTCTCGATTTTGACGTTGTGGTTGGCCCGGGCGCTCTGATTCCGCGACCCGAAACCGAAGAGGTTTTTATGGCCGCCGCTGCCGAAATTGCCAGAAGAACTTTTGCCGCCAGCTTCAGTTTCGCCGATGTCGGCACCGGCACCGGTATTCTCGGGATTGCCATGGCGCGAAAATTTGCCGGCGCAACCGGCTTTCTGCTCGATATTTCGCCGGCGGCGCTGCAGATCGCTGCTGCCAACCTGCAGCGCTTTCCGGAAGCTGCCGCCCGCCTTGAACTGCGACAGAACGATCTGCTGAGCGGCTTTGCTCCGGCTTCACTCGATGTCGTGATTTCGAACCCGCCTTACATCGAATCGGCAGAAGTGCCGGTTCTGCAGGCTGAAGTCAGCAGATTCGAGCCGCATCTGGCTCTCGACGGCGGCAAAGACGGTCTCGCTCTTATCGAGCGGCTGCTCGTACAGGCCGTATCGGTGATCAGACCCGGAGGTCTGCTGATTTTTGAGCACGGTCATGGGCAGCGTCAGGGCTTGACCAGGCTTGTGGGTTCATGCTGGCGGCTTATTGCCGCTGCTGACGATCTGCATGGCTGTGAGCGCTATTTTATTCTCGAAAAGCTTTAAAAGGAGACGGCATGAAAAGAGTCCCTGTTGATCAGCTCCTGAAAGACAAGCAGCTGTGGAACGAATTCTCTGTTTCGCTGCAGAACGGTGCCGTTGCTGTCATTCCGACTGACACGCTGTATGGTTTTGCGGTTGCCGCCGACTGCGAAAAAGCGGTGGCGCGTGTTTACGAGATAAAGAACCGCAGCAGCAGAAAACCTCTTATTCTTTTCGTCGACCGCCTCGAAGAGCTCGCAAACCTCGGTTTCGCCCTCGATGCAAAATTATCGCAGCAGTTGAAAAAATACTGGCCGGGAGCGCTGACTGCAATTCTGCCGGTTTCCGGGCATCAGCTGCTGAGCGCTTTCAATTTCCCGACAATGGGTGTCAGAATTCCAGATCACAAAATGCTTCTTGAGATTCTTCACCGTCTGCCGGTTCGGCTTCTGACGACCAGTGCCAACCGCTCCGGCGACCCATCAGACGTTAACCCCGATGTCATTGCAGCAGAATTTGCCGGCGAAATCGACTGGCTGATCGACGGCGGCATTCTGCCGGCAGGCCTGGCGTCGACAGTTGCCGATTTTACCCAGTCTCCCCCGGTAATTCTGCGTCAGGGTAAAATCAAGCTTTAAGCTGCCAAATCTTTTCAGTTGTGATACAATAAGCCCGCCTGACCACAGGCGGTCTCTGTAATATGAATAAAGTCACCTTACAGTTTAAAATTCTCGGTCTGACGCTGGTATTGATTCTGATACCGGTTATTGCCGCCAACGTGATTTTCTCGGCCTGCAAAGGCATGTTTGCTGCCCGCAATGTCATTACCGGCACAAAAAGCGTTTCTTCGCAGTTGCAGGCTCTCGGTAACACCCCGATACTCGAAGATGTTCAGAATATGAGTCTTGAAGAGTTTCAGGTTCAGGAAGAGGGGGGGGGAGAGGCCAGTGAAGCCTCTGAGGCCGCTCCAGCTGACAAAGCCGCTCCAGCTGACAGCGATGCCCCGCCATCCGATGCTGCCGTAGCCTCTGGCGACGAAGAAGCTGTAGTTGAAACGGTTGACGGTGAGTCAGCAGCAGGAGAAAATGACGAAAAGGTCGCCAGCGCTGCCAGTGCCGCCGGTACCGCGTCAGATACCGCTGTCGCAGCTGACGCCAGTGCTGATGCCGCTGTCGAAGAACCAGCCGAAGGCGGCGAGGCTGCAGCCCCTGCCACGCAGAAGCTTTCGATTGAAGAACTCAAGGCTGCCAAGCAGCGTCTGCTTGACGAAGCGGTCAGCAAAATCGAAATCAAGGCCCAGGAAGCGGCGATTCTCGACGAATTTGTTAATTCCCGCCTTAAAGACCTCGAAGCTCTTGACGAAGGCATAAAGAATCTTGAGATTGCCTCGCGTATTTTCTATATGGGCACTCTGTTTTTTGTGCCGATTGTTCTGGTTTTTCTCTGGTTTTTCATGAATCAGGTTTCGATGCCGATCAAAGATGTTATCGATCGCCTGAAGAGCTTTCAGAACGAAAGTGCTGAAGGCGCTCAAAACGATATGCTCGAGTGCGCAATTCAGTTTGATACCTTTCTTTCAACTGCGCGCACCCTGCTGCAGGAATCCTACTCAATCGCCCAGGAAATCGGGCGCAAGCTCGAGCCGCTGACTGCCATGCCGGTTTTTTCCGATGAAAACGTCAAACAGTTCTTCACTGACGTTCAGGAAATTTCGCGCAGCTCGAACTATATCGCCAATACGCTCGAATCGACGACACTCCACATCCAGGAAGTCTCGGCTTCAGCGCAGACAATCGCCGATCGTTCGCACGAAGCGGCTACCGACAGCGCCGAGACTGCCGCGATTGCCGGCGAGGGTAAGAATGCGGTGAGCGAAACGATCGACACCATGGAATCGATCAAAGACGAGGTTCTCGGCCTCGAAGACGTTATCGAAAATCTGAATTCCGCCGGTAAACAGATCGGCGAAATCGTTAACACCATCACCAACATCGCCTATCAGACCAACCTGCTGGCACTGAACGCCGCAATCGAAGCGGCCCGCGCCGGTGAACACGGCCAGGGTTTCACGGTCGTTGCCGGCGAAGTGCGTAAACTGGCAGAAGAATCTGGCGAAGCTGCAGAAGACATCGGCAAGAAGATCAAAGAAATGCTGCTCAAGACCGGTAAAGCGGTCGAAACGATCAACCGTGGTGCCGCCAAGGTTATCGAGGGCGTCAACATCGCCAATGTGGCCGGTAACAATCTCGACAAGATCGTCAGCTCGGTTCTTAACGTCAACAAGATGATTCAGGATATCAGCGCCGCTTCGACCGAGCAGTCGCAGAATATCGACTCACTGCGCGGCAGCATCGAGAGCATTTCGGGCGCCACCAAGATCACCTCTGAAGGCACCAGAAGGGTCGCCTTTGCAGTTAACGAGCAGCTGTCACATATCAGGCAGTATATGAACGTCACCAAGGAACTTCTGACCCTCGTTCAGATGATGGGTGACATGCTCGACAAGTTCAATCTCAACTGATTTCTTCCCGCCACAGTTTTTCTTCAGCAGTTTGCTGAAGGCTGCCGATGTATTGTCAGAAGGGGAAGAAAATGACAGCAAAATCTTTGTTCTCAGTTGGCTTCGGCGAATTTCAGAAGACTCTTGCCGACCTCGGAATGCCCGCTTTCAGGGCTAAACAGGTGCAGGAATGGATTTTCCGCAAATTCGTCTTTTCGTTCGATGAAATGACCAATCTGTCGCTGGCAGATCGCGAAAAGCTCAAAGCCGCTTTTCCGAAAATTCTGCCGCCGGTCGAGAAATATCTGCAGGACCGCGATGGCACCAGTAAAGTGGTGGTTAAGCTCGGCGATGACGAACTGGTCGAGGCCGTAGCAATACCCGATGAAGATGCGCTGACTTTCTGTCTCTCAACTCAGGTTGGCTGCCCGGTTGGCTGTGTTTTCTGCCGCACCGGCGAGATGGGCTTCAAACGCAATCTTTCTTCTGATGAGATTATGCTGCAGGTGATGCTGCTGGTTAAAAGAACCGGCAAAAAACCGACCAATATCGTATTTATGGGAATGGGCGAGCCGTTCTTCAATCGCAAAGCCCTGTATGAAGCGATCGACATGCTCACTGACCCGCAGGGGCTGGGCCTGGCAACCCGCCGTATCACCATTTCCACTTCCGGCGTGATCGAAGGGATTGTTGAACTGATAAGCCGTCCTGGAGAAGTTAATCTGGCTGTATCGCTGCATGTGGCTGATAATGCCACCCGCAATACTCTGGTGCCGATCAATAAAAAATTTCCTCTCGAAAAGCTGAAGGAAGCTATCAGTTCATACTGCACTCACACCAGCAGACGCGTCACTCTCGAAGTGGTTCTGCTGAAGAGTGTTAACGATCAACTTCAGGATGCGATGAATCTTGTCAGCTTCTGTGAAGGGCTGCTGGTTCACGTTAATATCGTGCGTTTCAACCATTTTCCGGGTTCGAATTATGAACCTTCGCCAGAAAAAGACGAAAAAGAATTTCGCAAAATTCTCAAAAAAGCAGGTATTGCTGTAACCGTAAGAAAATCGCGGGGACAGGAAATTCTGGCCGCCTGTGGCCAGCTTGCAGGAAAAAGTGATGACCAGGAAAAAAAGTGATTCTTGTCTGTCGATTCTCATCAAAATGTCGATTCTGATGTCGATTTTGCTCGCCGTGCTGATTGGTGGCGTTTACTTCGCCTACAACAAGCTAAACGAGTTCTTCAATCGCGGCGGAACGGTAATTGTGCCTGACTTTCGCGGCAAACACATTGTCGAAGTCATGAAAAGCAAGCCGACCGGGCTCGAAGTTGTCAGACGTGACGAAAAGTTTGATGACCGGCATGCCAAGGATCATGTAATTGCTCAGTTTCCGGAGCCCGGAACGGTAGTCAAACCCGGCAAGCAGGTTCTGCTGTCGATTTCTCTCGGTCTGCAGAAGGTCAGTGTTCCTGAACTGGCTGGCAGCAGTCAGCGTGAAGTCGACGTGGCTCTCATGAATTCACAGCTTTCGGCCGGTGATCGCGCTTATATCTACTCTGACAAAATTGCTCCTGACCGAATTGTCGGGCAGTCACCCCTGCCATCTGAAGAATATGGCGTCAACAAAGAAGTCGACCTGCTGATCAGCCTTGGGCGCAAGCCGGAAATTCTGGTTCTGCCCAATCTGGTCGGTGTTTCGATGGATGAGGCAAAGAACCGCCTCAAAGCCTGGGGTCTTAATTTTGGTCGCATTTTTTCACGGCCCGATGCGAACCGTGAGAAATTCCAGATAATTTCAACCAGCCCGGCTCCATACTCGCAGCTGAGACGTGGTGAAGTGGTCAGCCTGCTGGTGTCATCAGGGAGCGACGAAGGCACTGCGACCCCGGCCGATCTGAAAAAATTCGAAGTTTTTTCCGTGCTCGATATGCCGAAACCTGTTGCAGCCAAGCCCGCATTGCCCGCAACACCCGGCGTAACCTCGGCTGTCACAGCTCAACCTGCGGCAACCCCGGCTCCGCCAAAAGTCATTGTTGCAGATGACGAGCCTGAAAGCGTAGAAAGCCCGGTTATCACAGCAGTCCAGGCTCCGCCTAAGATTGTGGCACCGGTGGTCGACCGTGAGATGAGTTTTGTCATGCCCGACGGTTTCATGCCCAAGGAAGTCAAGTTCATTCACATTACCGCCGACGGCCGGCAGCAGGTTTATGCCGGTGCTCACAAACCTCTCGAACTTGTTAAGGTCAAGGTACCTGTTGTGCCGAATAGTAAAGTACAGATTTATATCAATGACGTTCCCGTAGAAGAACGCAGAGTCGAGCCATAACTGGCATGTCAGTCTGGAGGCAGAAATGATCGGTGAATTGATTAATGAAAAGTATAAAATTGAAGCTGCTTTCTCTGAGAGCCACATGTATGAAATTTTTTCGGCCCTCGAAGTAGCCACAGGCACTCAGGTAGTCGTTAAGATTCTCAGAGAGTCGATGGCGGCGAACGCCGAAAGGGTTCGCGGCTTCAGTGATGAAATCAAGTCTTTCGCCAGCCTTTCGCACCCGCTGATAGCTGAAGTGCTCGATGTCGACATGTATGACGACCGCCCCTACGTGGTTTCGCCGGTGATCAGGGGCAAGGACCTGCCCGCGCTGATCAAGGGCGAAGTTCTGCCGATGCAGGAATGCGTTAAAATCATTCAGGAACTGGCTACGGTTCTGCAGTATGCCGCCGATCAGAAGGTCGAACACCGCACCATCAAGCTGTCAAACGTGATACGCCGCGATGATGGCCGCATCTGTGTTCTTTCTTTCACACATCCACGCCTGAAACTTGCCTCAAAGAGCACCCGCAGTGAGGGAACCGGCGTTCATTCAGATCTGTATTTTCTTGGAACTGCCTTTTTTGAGCTGCTCGCCGGCGAATCACCGATCAGAAAGAACGGTGGCATCAACGAGCTGTGGGATATGAAACTCGAAAAACTTCTGCGCATCAGACATCCGGATATGCCGCCGGAACAGGTGACGAGAATTGTCGATTTCGTCAGGGCCACTCTGACCCGCGAGCTTGGGCGGCGCTGCAATTCGCACGAAGAATTTCTCAAGTCGCTGGCTGATCTTTCCGGCAAAATCCGTGAGACCAGCATTCGCAGCAAAGCTGCCCGTCAGCTTTCGATGGCCTCACAGGTGGTCGACGCTCTCAATGGCAGAATGTCGAATGTAAATACTTCAATGCCGCCGGTCGTCAATATGCCGCCGGCCCAGATGTCTGCTCCGGCCATGGCCGCATCAGCACCGGTAAGCATTCTCAAGTCAGACCGCAGCGGTAAAGATGGCAGTGACGACAATGGCTTTGCGCAGGCTGCGGTTGAAGGCAATCTGGCTCTGGTTGTCGATAACACCGGAAAAGAAGGTTTCAGCGGCAATTCTGACAACGCCGGCGAAGCTGTTTCTGAGAGCAAAACTGCCGGTCGCCGCCATCTCAGGCTGATAAAACCCCAGCCGGCCGCGGCTGAAAAATCTGAAGCCGGGAACTGGAAGCTGCATGAAGAAAAGCACTGGCTGAGAAATCCGGTGATTTTCATGGGTCTGTGCCTGGTGGTCATGGTATTTCTGATTCTTTTCTGGTAAGCTTGCGGGCATGAAAAACCAGCATACTCTCGTTGCTCCTTCAATTCTTTCAGCCGATTTCGCCAATATGGCCGCCGAGCTGCAGGCCATTGAGGCTTCCGGCGCCGACTGGATTCACGTCGATGTCATGGATGGCCATTTTGTGCCGAACCTGACTTTTGGCCCGCCGATCATCAAGGCTTTCAGGGCGCACAGCCGCCTGCCTTTTGACGTGCATCTGATGATTGAACAGCCGGAACGCTGGCTTGAGGCCTGGAAAGATGCCGGCGCCGACCGCATTACCTTTCATATCGAAGCCTGCCGGCACGCGCATCGCTATCTGGCTGCGGTTCGTGAGATGGGTCTCGCATCAGGCATAACCCTCAATCCGCAGACGCCTCTGTGTGAGATCGAATATGTTCTCGAAGAATGTGATCAGGTTCTGATCATGACCGTTAACCCGGGGTTCGGGGGGCAGAAGCTTATCGAGCCGGTGATTGAAAAAATCAGGCAGTTACGAAAAATGATCGATGACAAGGGCCTGAATACGCTGATTCAGGTCGATGGCGGAATTTCTCTGAAGAATGCACAAAAGATTTGCGCCGCAGGTGCCGATGTATTAGTAATGGGATCTGCATTTTTCAGTGCCGCCGACCGTAAATCGCTGGTGAGGGAAGTGCAGAGCCTCAAAAAATAAAGAACAATGAGGCAGATAAAATGCTTGAAAGCCCGAAGGAACTGACTGGGCTGCTCGTTCAGCTTGAGGAACAGAGCAGACAGAATCCCGAAGATGCCGAGCTGATGCTGCGTCTTGCCCGTCTTTATGTGCGCAATGGCGACAATCAGCAGGCTGTAAATGTTTTTTCCAAGGCTCTTAAAGCCAGTCCCGATAATGTCGCCATTATGGTCGAGCTTGCCGCCTGCCATATCAGAATCGAGTCATATCTCGACGCACAGTTTTACCTTGACCGTGCCCTCGAACTCAAACCTGGCTTTGCGCCAGCTTTTGTCACCTATGCCAGAATGTATGAGTGCATGGGTGACCTTCATAAACAGATTTCATTCATGATGATGGCGGCCAATGCGCTGCCCGAAAAAACCGAGATTCGCCTCACACTGGCAGAACAGCTTAAACGCTATGGCGACCTGAATGGCGCAGTTACCCAGTACCGCCAGGTTCTCGAAATTCAGCCCGGTCTCGAAATTGCCAATTTTTCTCTCGGGACCATGCTGATGAAGCAGAACGATCTGAACGGGGCCATGCAGTGCTTCAGACGTATCATCAGCACCAACCCCGGCGCTTTCGATGCGCATTTCAATCTTGCCGGCTGCCTGTTCAGACAGCGCAAATACAGCATGGCGATCACGCATTTTCGCATGGCCTGCCGAAAAAATGATCTGCAGGCTCGGTCAATGTACCTGATGGCACAGTGTTATTATAAAATGGCCGACTTCGATCAGGCGATCGTGGCCATGGAAAAGCTGGTTGAGAGCGACGAAAGAAATGTTTCCTACTGGAAATGCCTCGCCGAAATTTATGAAGCGGCTGAAGAATTTGATCTTGCCGTCGATGTCTATCGCAAACTGACGATTCTGGCCGAAGAGCGTGCAGAATTCGCCGTCAAGCTTGCCGAAAACCAGATCAGAGCTGGCGATCAGGCCCGCGCCGAAAAAACTCTCGATGCCTTGTTCAGAAGGTTTCCGGGGCATATTGAAGGGCACCGTATTCTCGGTGATCTGTATGCCGCTCGCGGTCAGTTCAAATCGGCGCTTGAAGAGTATCAGAGAACCCTGATGCTGAACGAGAATCTGCCTGAGGTTTTTGTCAGCATGGCAACTGTTTATCGCAGTCTCAATGAGCCAGCCGAAGAACAGAAGGCATTGCAGCGGGCCATCGAACTTGGCAGAGAAACTCCGGCAATTTTGCTGCGACTGGGTGAACTGGAACGCAAACTCAAGTTGCCGGCCAGTCTCGACCGTTTCAGACGTATCACCGAACTGGTTCCAGACTCAAATTTTGCCAGAGAAGCCGAATACTACCTGCGCCACAAAGCCGCCTGATCGATCAGAGAAGAAGGGTGCAGGCGATCGAGATGAGCTGGGTGGCGAAAAAGGCGATGCGCGCCGGTCGGCGGAATTTCCCGCTGATGTGCATGATTGCCAGAAGCGCGGGCAGAATAGCCGGGTAAAGCCCAAAAAAGCTTTTCAGGCTGAACAACATTAAAAAGCTCAAGCCGCCCCATTTGAAGATTTCGGTTGCCTGATTTTTCAGGCTGGCGACCAACCCGATTATCACAGCCGCCAATGGCACAAGCAATACCGAGCGGTCGATGAACGGGCAGCCGCCAATCGGAAAATTCAGCAGAATAAAAAACATGATGGCCCAGAGAAAAGGCTCGGGGCGTTGAACCTCATTGCGCAGAAAAATGACGCTGGCGATGAACCAGATGACCATGCGGGTCGCCAGCACGACGAAAGCAAGGGCATGTCCTCCGGTTTTGTAAAAGCTCAGACCGACTATGGCCGCAATAAAGGCCTCAACCAGTGGATACTGGCATGAAATCGGTGCCTGGCAGTAACGACAGCGGCCGCGCAGAAACAGCCAGCTGAAAACCGGCAGAAGATCGCTGGCAAATAGGCGGTGATTGCAGGCCGGGCAGGCAGAGGGCGGAAAAATCACCGATTTGCCGGTTGCCATGCGGAGAATGACGACATTGCTGAAGCTGCCCAGCAGACTGCCAAAAAGGGTGAAAAAAAGCGTGTACAGCAGGTGCAGTGTTTCGTCGTATGGCATCGGTGTTCCTTTGAATTGTTCTCAGATAGTGCAAGTCTATAATATTCGCAGACAAAAAAAAAGAGCGACCTGCGTCGCTCTTTTTTAGAACCGTTCAGTTCAAGATCAGTTGCCTGCGCCTTCAACAGTACCGTGGATACCGCAGGTGATAAGGCCGGTGCCGTCCATGTTGGCGCCAGAATAGGTGCAGCTCATTTCGGGTCTGTTTACCGGGCTCTTCAGGTATTTACCAGAAACGAGTTTGCCGCCTGAAGAGGTAGCATCGGTGTCAGCCAGAGTAGACATCATGCTGGTGTTGTCCATGTTGTACATTTCGATGGCACCGAGAATAACTCTCATATTGGCGTAGCATGCCTTTTCACGAGCCTGTTCGCGAGCTTTGCGGAAGTTCGGGATAGCGATGGCGGCCAGAATACCAATAATTGCGATAACGATCATAAGTTCAATCAACGTAAAGCCTTTTCTATTCATAAAAGACTCCTTCCATAAAAAAAATAAAATTAGAACTTCGGTCAACCTAAGTCTAACTTATAATATCGGACTTGTCAATGCGATTGTCCAGACTATGATTTCGGCGTGCGCTTCAGCGAGTCGCTGCTGAATGCTCTGGTAACCTGCAGTTCCGGGGGAGGCAAAAAGTCCGGCGAGAGAAATCTGTGCGTAGCTTTCTGTGTACATTTTCGCAGCGCCGAGATTCTGGGCCAGATTGTACCTGTAGATTGAATTCGTCGGATCGAGTGCTACGGCGTTTTTAAAACAGGCTTTCGCCAGATCGGTTCTGCCATTTTCGGAATGCAGATATCCGAGACTGTCGTGTGAGCTGGCCATATTGGGTCTGAAACGTACAGATTGCTCAAACATCGTAATTGCCTGCTGTCTTTGCCCCTTTTCCATAAAAAGTCTGCCGAAAATGGCGTAGGCTTCACCGGCTTCCGGGTCGGTTCTGAGCCATTGCGAAGCAAAAGTGAAATCATCTCTGAAAAATTGAGCGCGGTAATGACTCATGCCGCCCAGTAGTGTGACCAGAAGAAAGATTCCGGCGACTGCCGTTCTGCGCTTGCGTCGAAAAATGTTGCCGGCAAAAAATGCGAGCATGAAAGTGAATACCGGCAGGATAATCAGATTATGGCGTTCGTCGAACGGTGTCTGCTGCCCGATCAGATTCGCCGTTGGCAGGAACATCATAAAGAGCCACATCAGCCAGAATTTGAGCTGACCCCAGTCAGAACTCAGCCGGCCGATTTTATACAGTGCAAAAATGGCCAATCCTGTCGGGATCGGAGAGAATGCTGAAAACCAGACTGCCACAGCTGGTTCATAAACCAGTTGTGGCTCTGGAAAAAGGATTGTCTGAAAAAGATAAATACCAGCCGTGAATGGCCCTGAAAAGTCGATCTCTGAGATTGTGCCGGCCGGGACTGCTTGTCGGCGCAGCCAGAAATAGATGCCGGTCAGCAGCAGGGTTGGTAAAAGGTCGTAAAATCGGGGATACTCTGTTTTTCTGCTGCCGCAGGGGCAGATCATAAGCAGTAATGCCGGTAAAGAAACCGCGTTTTCACGGCAGAAAAGCGCCGCCAGAGCCAACAGGGCTGATTGGAGCGGTTGTTTTTTTAAGAAAGCAGTGGCGGCGGCGATGATAAAAATGCCGGCCAGCAGGACTTCCTGGGCAGAAATCATGAAAACGCACGAAGAAAAAACCGGGTGCAGTGCAGTGCATAGTGTTGCGCCAGACAATATCAGCGGTTCCGCGGCAGGCATCAGAATTGTGAGCATGCGAAAAAGCAGAACGGCAAGAACGGCCCCCAGAAAGCTGCTGAAAAGATGATAGCCGGCCGGCCATTTTCCGAAAAGACTGAGCTGAATATCGAGCGATAAACGTGCCAGGGGACGATAATAGGCCAGATTACTGTAATGCGGGTTCATGAATGTTTGTCGCAGGCTTATCGAAACAGGGGTTTCGGCGCGGGCAAGTATCTGTTCCTGGTCGTCGTAAACGAAACCGAGGTTGTAAGAATTCAGCGCATAAAAAACAAAGACGGCGAAAAAAATTGCGGGGAGAAATGAAAATTGATGCCGCGCTGAATCAGCGGAGTTTTTTGAGTTCATTGTCAAAATGGCTGATGTGGGTTAAAAGGTGCCACTGTAGTTCAAGAAAGTGGCTGAAACGGTCATACTTGGCTGCCAGGTCGTCGAGTGGCCAGTCGGGCACCTTGGTAAAGCGGTGGGGGCCGTTATCTTTGTTGAGTTTGAAAACCATTGAATGTTTTGGGTCACTGGTCTGAATCAGAAAGTAATGATCGTTTTCGACAATGGCGCGATGCTGCATCGAGGTCAGAAAGATGCTGCGCGACGCCGGTACCGGTTCGAGAAGGTTGTAACCCTGAGAAAAATCGGGAATGGGATTGTCGACGCCGGCCAGAGCCAGAATTGTCGGTTTTATATCGACCTGTGCGGCGCTGGTTTGATTGACTCTGAAGCCGGTGGCTTTCGGATGCACGATGACCAGAGGAACATTGGTAGCCTCGGGTGCCAGGTGCCAACCGTGCCCGAAAAGGCCGGCTTCGCCGAGCGAGGTTCCGTGGTCGCCAAGAATGACAATGGCAGTGTTATCTCTCAGCCCGCTTTTATCGACCTGTTCAATGATTTTTGCGATCTGGGCATCCTGATAGAGCAGGCAGTTTTTGAAACGGCCAACCCAGCTGCCCTTGAGATAGTCTTCTTCGGAGAACTTTTTGGGAGCTTCGTCTGACATGGCATCGAAGGGTAGATGAGGGAAAACCATACGATAATAGATAAAAAATGGCTTGCCTGGAGATTTGGCCTGTTCTTCAATCTGTCTGGCAACGCGTTCTGCGATTACATGCTCTTTGACGCCCCATACCCATCCGTCTTCTCTTGCGATATCCGGCAGAGAATTCGCGTCGTATAAGCGATTGAAGCCACGCGGCATGTAATACGAAGCCAGGTTTGTGTCACCGATAAATCCTGCAAAATACATCGAGCAGTCGTAACCCGCAGCCTTGAGACGGTCGATCAGAATTGCCGAGTTGAACTCGGGCACCTGCCGCAGAAGAATTGCGTTGGGTGGGTACAGCCCGCTGGTTGTCGCAAAATCAGCATTTGAAGACTCCGGAAAGCATGAGAAAAAATAAGGAAAAATTTCGAGTCGCTCTTTATAGTTTTCAAGTTTTGGCCAGGTTAATTCGTTGTGGCCGAAAAGAGAAATATACCTGTTGCTTGTCGATTCAAGCATGATCAGAATAATATTCTGTTTTGGCCGGTCATTTTTGCCTGCGATCTGGTTGTGCAGATGGCTGAAAGTTACGTTGCTCTCGGAAAATTGCCTGAGCAGATTCTGAAGAGGCATCGGTGGCCCTGAAAAAGAAGCGGCCGGAATTGATGCAATCAGGATTTTTACCGGATCTCTCATTACCGACGGGCAGATGGTCATTGTCTGAAAGCCGGTTGCCGCTGTCTGAGCCAGTATTAGAAGATAAACGAATGTGCTGCCGAACCTGTAGCCTGTTGAGGCATTCTGTACTTTACGGGCTGATTTAATGAAAAGAGCTACTGCAATTGCAGGAACTGCAAGAAAAAGCGCGGCAATTTTCCACTCAATGAGCTCAAAAGCCGTGTGCAGTATACTGAGAGGGTTGTTCAGCCCCCAGACCCAGTCGAGGGTGTAGAACGTCAGGCGCAGGCCATTTTTATACATCAGAATTCCGTCTGTGAGGTAAAAAACAGCCATCGCCAGTATTCCGATCACAAAAAACAGTTTGGCCAGCATTGGTCTAATCAGGTTGACAAGGCCCGCCGCCATCAGAAGAAAAACGATTACCGGCAACATTCCTGCTGCATAGTTCAAGGAAGAAACCATAAACCAGAAATTGAAAAAACTGTTGCCAAGTGAGGCTGTGAAGAGGGTTTGGTTAAGAACCGCACCGGCGGCAAGTGGAATCAGCCAGGTTGTCGCGATGGTGCTTGTGGTGCCTTCCTGCTCGCATTGTCTGATGAACCAGAAAGACAGTATCCAGACAGCCGGCATTTGAATAAGCGCGACCAGCCAGGTGGCGCGATAAACGATCGGGTTGTTGTTGAGAAAATAGAGAAGGGCGCAGAACACCACCCCGGAAAACAGATGCAGTCTGGCTGATGATACAGATTTGAAAAGATAGCGCCCGGTTAAACCGGCAATAAAGGTTGATATGAAAAATACCAATGTAACGTTGTTGATGCTGTATTTGAACCATAAAAAAGATATGGCCCAGAAATAAACAATTCGTTCAACGCAATTCTGTTTGTGACAGTAGTAGCCAGTCAGCGCCATCCAGCAGAGATTCCAGAAAATCCATGGCGGTTGAAAAAAAAGATCCATGGTCAGGAGGCTCTGCAGGCCATCAAGGTCAAGACGACCACTCATAAGATGATAGAGATAACCGAAGCGGTCGACATTGTTGTTGAACAGTGCCATAAGCAGATACAGCCCGCCATAGAAAATCATGAAGCGGGTTTTTAAACGGTTAGAAGCTTTTTTGAGGTCACCGGCGATGCAGAATGCCATAATCGCTATTGTCAGTGCAGCGACCCACCCTGCCCAGGCCGGTTGCTCAAGCAGCGGACGCCAGAGCTCGCCAAGACTGGCCGGCAGATTCAGACAGAGAACAATGATTCTGACCATTGCGAGAACGACAATGCCTGAAAAAATGAGGGGTTTGAAGTCGTTCCAGAAATGGGTAAGGCTGCCGGCAAGCTTTTTCATAGCTTGAAACATATCATGAAAAGATCGTCAGAGCAAACGCATTCAGCTCCTGCATTCAGTTTCGCACCATGGAATCTCCAATATGGTCTTTGTCATTTCTGCGCTTTTTTCAATTCCTGCTGATAATATCCCGCATGGTTGAGAAAAGACGATTGTAGAGCAGAAAACTTTTTTGCTGCCCGACTTTTTGCCAGCCTGTCTGATGTTTCGGTGGTAACAGCTGTGAATTCAGTTCTTTCACCATTTCTGCTGATCTTGAAGGTTTCGACCGCATCGGCGTCTTTATCTCTGACGAGATGGTAAAAGCCATTGGCAATCAGCGCCAGCTGGCTCATGGAAGAAAGAAAAATTATGGGATTTTTGTTGGTTTCATCATTAATGGCGGAAAGGAGGTTTCTTCCCTGGCAGAGAAAAGGTTCTCTCATGGCTGTGCCAGTAATGGCGAGAGCGGTTGGCAGAACATCGACCTGTGAGCAGAGCGTCGGATTTTCTTTGAAACCCTCTGCCTGCGGCCAGATAATGACCATCGGAACATTGGTTAACAGCGGGTCGAGATTCCAGCCGTGGCCGAGGCGACCGTTTTCCCCGAGCATGGTTCCATGGTCGGCAACCAGCATGACCACTGTTGAGCTGGCAATGCCGGATGAATTGAGGTATTCGAGCAGATCGGCAATCTGAGCATCCTGATAAAGCAGACAATTCTTGAATCTGCCGACCAGATTGCCATTCTGATGCCCTTCTTCGCTGAATACGGGAGTAGTTTCAGCTATACTCTGAAAAGGGGCGTGCGGAAAAAGCATTCGATAATAAATGAAAAAAGGTTTTTCAGGCTTTGCGGCAAGCTGCCCGAGCTGTTTTTTGATCTGTGTGATTACATGCTCTTCTTTTACACCCCAGAGCCAGCTTTCATTTCTTCCGGTTTCCGGCATGTTGCCGGCGTCATATATGCGGTCGAAGCCGCGTGCTCGATAAAAGCCTGAGAGACCGGTGTCACCGAGAAAGCCCGAGAAGAACATGCTGCAGTCGTAGCCTGCGGTTTTAAGGTAATCGGTGAGCAGCCTGACGGGTATTGCCGGATTCTGGCGCAAAAGCAGAAAATCAGGTGGGTACAGCCCTGACATGACACAGAAGTCTGCATTTGATGACTCTGGAAAACATGAAAAGAAAAAAGGAAAGATTTCCATGCGGTCACGGTATTTCTCAAGCCGTGGCCAGGTTTTTTCGTGGTGCCCGAAAAGGGATACGTATTGACTGGCTGTAGACTCAAGCATTACCAGAATCAGATTGCGCTTTGTCTGACCGTTTCCGGCTGTTGCTGTCGCAGAATGGCTGAGTTTGGCACCGATTTCGGTGAATCGTGCCGAAAGCCCTGTCAGGCTGCTGACTTCGTTTTGCTGAAACATTCTGGTCTGTGCCGATGAAATCAGATTGACCAGAGGGTCTCTGAACAGGCCGCCCGGCATGCCGGTAAACGATTGATAAAAAACAGCGGCCGCCAGCGCAAAGATCAGCTGGGCTTTGAAGCTGTCAGAATCTGGTTGCAAAAAGGGTAACCGTTTCGCAGCCAGAAAAATACCGAGAAGGAGGGCAAGGGGCAGAAATATTTCCTTTACCGGGTTGAGTGATGCAATGGTGCTGGTGAGACTGGTTATGTTCTCGAGACCGGCAACCCATGAAACCGTATCTAAATCAGGGCGCAGACCGGTTTTATACATTACCAGGCAATCGAGAAGGTAAAAGGCTGTGATCAGCGTTGCCATTAATGTAAAGACTGGTCTGGCTGATGTTTTCAGCAGACGGCCGGCAAAGAAAACTGCCACCGCTGCCATTGAAACGGCAACGGTCGCCCAGGCGGCGTGCTGCAGAGAAAAGATGCTGAACCAGAGATTGAAAAGGTTTCGACCCAGAGGCACGTTGGTCAGGGTTGTAAGCCAGGTCATGCCACAAATTGCCGGTATAAGCCAGCTCAAACCTTTTGCTCCTTCGGTGTTCCGGGGCTTGAAACTTGCGTTGAGCACGATACCGGGTAACCACACAATTACTGATAGAATAATGGCAGCAGTCCATGAATTTCGATAAATGGCGGCATTACCGTTCATCCAGGCAAAAATCAGCAACAGTCCACCACACCAGAAATAAAGAATTCCGGTCGCCGGCCGTCGCCGGCCGATAAAAATGCCTGTCATAGCGGCTGTTGCCATTGCCAGAGCTGCGATGGCCGGAAACACATCATCGCTGAGTCTGATCGGTAAAAGCACCGGAATAATAAAAGCCGGCAGCAGATGCAGGCAATGCTTTCGGTTGAGAAAATACGTGCTGATAGCAATCCAGAGGAGTCCCCAGAAATAGTATGGTTCCTGAAAGAAGAAATCCATGGCATATAGTCCGACAAGCTCGTCAAATTGCAGGTTCCCGTCGATAGCTTCGCAGAGAAAGCTGCGCTGACCGACTTTGTTGTGAAAAAGGGCAATTAAAAAATAATTGCAGGCCAGAAAGCCGGCAAAATACTTCTGAAGTGGCCGCCCGGCCTGTTTGAGGGTCGCCATCGTACAGCCCAGAATTATTACGGCAGCAAGCAGAATTAAAGGCTGTGCATAACCGGCTGAAAATGGTTCGGGTCTGAACAGACCGCCGAATTCGGCCGGAAAATTGAGAAAAACCTGCAATAATCTGATCAGAAAAAGAGCCGGCAAAAGACTTATTGCCCGACTCACGAGTTTTTCTCGACTTTATCTGTTTCGAGTGGGCCGATACTGGCTTCCCACCAGTTCAACAATTTCGGGGTGCAGGCAAAAACCGCCGCTGCGAGTGCTATTCCGGCAATGGCATCGACCACGTAGTGATAGCGCAGATAAAAAGTCGAAAAAATCAGACAGAGGGTTGCCGGCAGCAGCAGCCAGGCAAAGCTTCTAGCCCAGCGCCAGGAATAAAACAGGCAGATGCAGGCCAGGCAGACATGCATCGACGGAAAGCAGTCACGTTTGATGCGGTTGAGATTGATAAGAAGCTCGAGAGCGTCCTGAGCCATGGCTCTCGTTTCACGCTGCCAGAGGTCGACAGTGAACAGACTGGCCTGGGTGTGCTGCGGGCCAATTGCCGGCACTGCGAGATAGCCAAGATAACCAAAGAATGAGGCGAGAATCAGGCCCAGCATAAAATCGCGCAGGCCGCGCCGGCAATTTTTCCAGGTCAGAACGAAAAAGACCCCTGGGATGTAAGCGAAAAGCATAACGTAATTAAAAACCATGAAGTCCGTAAGCCATGGCCTGATCAATTTTTCGAGCGCAACTATCGGGTCGAAACCAAAAATCAGGCGGTCGGCCTCGATCAGCCAGTCATCGAGAAGTGCTGACTCCGGCATTATGGATTTGATGCTGGCATACATCGCCCAGCACATCAGAACACTGAAAATGTCACGGATAAGCTGAAAACTCTGCCATGATTCAAGGCGCAGTTCTGCCCATGGAATTCCGTGGCTGCGGTAAAGAAGACGGTTGAATCTGAAAGTTATGATTGCTGTGCCGATCGCAAGAAAAGTATAGCCAAGGCGATCCTGCGCGAGATGAATATGTGATTCGCCTTCAATGAGAGAGATGATCGCAAGAATCGCAAAAAATGACAGATAGACGATTTCTTCTGGGCGAAACAGGCGCAGCAGTTGAAAGGCGGGTTTGGCAGACGGTTGTGTCATTGGTCCTCCAGCCAGCTTTTACCCTGACGGATATCTCTGGCTTTATTCTGCAGCATCTGCCTGGTAGCCTGATCGCTGACCGTTGCAAGGCAGTTCTCAAGAAACTGTGCGGCCTTTTCATGCTGATTGCCGGCAATATAAGCTTCGGCTGCGGTGCGCATGGCCCAGAACCTTTCGAAATCATCGTTGAGCAGCAGAGCTTTACGGGCGGTTTCGACCGCTGCGTCATGGCGGCCGGCAGCCAGAAAGGCCCTGGCCGTTGGCAGCAGCAGTTCGGGATGCTCGCTCTCAGACCATGGCCCAGTCGTGAGAAGCGTGGCAGCTTCTGAGCCTTTACCGCTTCTGACAAGGCAGCTGGCGTAATTTCTCAGCAGGCCGGTGTTCCATCGACCAGTTTTCAGGGCTTTTTCATAATATGCAGCAGCCCGCTGCAGACTGGCCTGCGAGGCAAACGGTCTCTCGGAAATCTTATCGGCAAGTGTCTGCCATATGCGATTTTCATAAAACGGCCATAACGTGATGACTGCAGCGAGAAATGCTGCCGCTGCGGCAATACGAAAAACCGGCCGCAGAGATTCCTTCTGTGGCCGGTGTCTGAAAGCGAGATGTGCCAGCGTAAAAAGCAGGCAGAAAACGGCAAACCCAATGGTCAGTGTGCCATTATCAAGCAGAGCGTAGAGCAGTTCAAAGTCTGACAAGGCACTCAGGCGCTCTTGAGCATTCTTTCGAGTTCCTTCGGATGCATGGTATGTACCATGGCTTCTTCGAGGGTGATGTCACCGCGCAGATACAGGTCGCGCAACGACATTTCGAAAGTCAGCATGCCTTCTTCGTGGCTTGTCTGCATTACCGTATAGAGACCGGAAATTTTCTGTTCGCGGATACAGTTGGCGACCGCCGGGTTGCCGACGAGGATTTCGTTGCAGACGACGCGGCCTTTACCGCTGGCGACCGGCAGCAGCTGCTGGGCGACGACGGCGCGCAGAACGAAAGAGAGCTGAGAGCGGATCTGGCCCTGCTGGTGTGGCGGAAACATGTCGATAATGCGGTTTATTGTCTGGGCGGCGTCGGTGGTGTGCAGAGTGCCGAAAACCAGATGGCCGGTTTCTGCCATGGTGCAGGCAGCCGAGACTGTTTCAAGGTCGCGCATTTCGCCGACGAGAATGACGTCGGGATCTTCGCGAAGAACGCGTCTGAGAGCTTCATCAAATGATTTGGTGTCGATGTGCAGTTCACGCTGGTTGACGACCGAACGCTTGTGGTAATGCAGGTATTCGATCGGGTCTTCGATGGTCATGATGTGGCAGCGTCTGGTTTCGTTGATGATGTTGATCAGACAGGCCAGCGAGGTCGACTTACCTGAGCCGGTGGGGCCGGTGAACAGAACCAGGCCTTTGCGCATGCGCGTAAACTCGCGGAGCTTTTCAGGCAGGCGGAGTTCTTCGAGCGTCGGAATCTTGGTCGGAATAATGCGGAAGGCGGCGCCGATGCAGCCTCTCTGTTTGTAGACGTTAACGCGGAAGCGGCCGAAGCCATGAACGGAATAAGAAAGATCGAGTTCGTAGTTTTCTTCGAATTCTTTCTGCTGTTCGGCGGTGAGCATGTTATAGATAAGCGATCTTGTGTCCATGGGGGTGAGAACATCAAGGTCGGTCTGTATCAGTTCGCCGTCAACGCGGATTACCGGTGGGGTGCCTACCGTAATATGAAGGTCGGATGCTCCATTTTCAATGACCAGATTCAGCAGATCGTTCAGGACAAACATCGCCGCACTCCTTAGTTAATTGTCTATCGTATATTTATCAGTGTTCACCCATGGTGACGCGAACTACTTCTTCAAGTGAAGTCATACCGGTAAGAGCTTTGCGCAGAGCCGATTCGCGCAGTGACAGCATGCCTTCTTCAATTGCCTGGCGTCTGATGTCATCGGTCGAGCCGCCGTTGAGAATAATGTCTCTGAGGCGTTCGGACATCATCATTACTTCGTATACACCGATACGACCGCGGCTGCCTGAGTTGTTGCACGATTCACAGCCTTTGCCCTTGTAGAACAACATGTTCTTTTCATTGATGTGCGGCAGATCGATACGGCGAATCAGCTCGGGAGTAATGCCAAACTGACTGATCTGTTCAGCCCTCGGCTTGATTTCGAACTTGCAGTCTTTGCAGATTTTGCGCACGAGACGCTGGGCCTGAACCAGAATTACCGAGGTGGTAACCATGAAAGGTTCGATGCCCATATTGACGATACGGCCGATTGTACCAGGGGCATCGTTGGTGTGCAGGGTCGAGAGAACCAGATGGCCGGTCATCGATGCTTTGATGGCGATTTCGGCGGTTTCAAAGTCGCGAATCTCACCGACCATGATTACATCTGGATCCTGGCGCAGGAAGGAGCGCAGGGCGGCGGCAAATGTCAGCCCGATTTCAGGTTTGCACTGCACCTGATTGACGCCGTGCAGCATGTATTCTACCGGGTCTTCGGCGGTCATGACGTTGGTATCGATCGAGTTGACCGAGGTGAGGGCCGAATAAAGGGTTGTGGTTTTGCCCGAGCCGGTCGGGCCGGTAACCAGAATGATGCCGTATGGTGAGGCGATCCCTGACTTGAAGCGTTCGAGGGTCTTGGGCTCGAAACCGAGATCTTCAAGGTTGACCTTCAGTGAGGTCTGGTCAAGAATACGCATAACGATCTTTTCGCCCCAGATAACCGGCAGAACCGAAACGCGAAGGTCGATCATGCGGTTGGCTACTTTGATCTTGATGCGGCCGTCCTGTGGCAGACGCTTTTCAGCGATATTCAGCGACGACATGATTTTGATACGCGAAGTGATAGCTGCAGTAGCCTTCTTCGGCGGGTTCATGGCGGTGAACATCATACCGTCCTGGCGGTATCTGATGCGCAGTTCCTTCTCGAACGGCTCGATATGAATATCTGAAACCCCGTTCTGCACAGCCTGAGAAATGACCAGGTTGCAGAGACGGATAATCGGCGCGTCGTTTTCGCCGAGTTCGCCGAGGCCATCGAGGTCTTCGTCGTCGGTGTGGCCGATATCTTCAAGGTCGTCCATCAGTTTGTCCTGCTGGGCGACGGCGCCGTAGGCATCCTGGAGGGCTTTGTTGATGTCGGTATGGGTAGCGACGACCGGTTTGACCATCAGGCCTGTCATCAGCTGAATATCGTCGATGGCGATAATGTTGAGCGGGTCGACCATGGCAACGGTGAGCTTGTTGCCGACCTTGTTGATCGGAATCAGCATGTGGCGCTTGGCAATGTGCTCAGGCACCAGCTTGGCGATAACCGGGTCGATCAGGTAGTTAGACAGGTCGATGAAAGGGATGCGCAGCTGTTTCGACAGGATCTGAACGATATCCTGTTCGGTGACCAGGTGCATTTCAACAAGAACAGCGCCAAGGCGTTTGCCGCTCTTTTTCTGGAGAGCGAGCGCCTGCTGCAACTGTTCTTCATTGATCAGACCTTCGGAAATGAGCGCATCGCCAAGGCGCATTTTCTTGGAAAGAATCGAAGTTGCAGCCGCAGATTTTGGGGTGGGTGGACCTGGTGGGGCGCCGGCGCCGGCCCCTGCTGGTGCTCCTGGCTGTGCAGGCAGAGATTGATTCATTTCTGCAGTTCCTTCCTTATTTCTTTACCAGAAATAATGCCTCAAATTGTCGTGATTATCAAGAATAACATGATCATGAATAGATACAGCTTCTGATAACATCCTCCGGCGCGTCTTTGCCGGTAAGCAGGCTGAACGATTCAATGCCCTGCTCAAACAACAGTTCGCGACCGTCAATCACAACACAACCCCGGTTCCTGGCCGATGCAGCCAGCTTTGAGTCCGGTGCATAGTTGAAGTCGATGAAGATTTTTCCTTTGTCGAGGTTTTTGTCGAACTCGGGAATGTGATCTTCAGAGGACCATCCCAGTGGGGTAGTGTTGATGATTATATCAGATTCTTCAAGTGCATACGCAAAGTTTTTATTATTCCAGGCAAGCCTGGTAATTGCCATATCGGCAGGGTAGTGCTTATTGTTGATAAATTCATCACTGGCCTGGTGACCGTGTTGCTCAGAAAATTTACGGGCTATCTGAAAAATTTTTTGTGGCTGGCTTCGTTTTAATGCCCAAAGCGCGGTAAGAGAAGAAGCCCCGCTGCCCAGAATGGTTGTACAACCCTGTGCCTGGGGGATTCGGGCCAGAATGCGCTGCAGGCCGGTTACATCGGTGTTCCAGCCTTCGCCGCCGATTTTCCCCAATTTTATGGTGTTGACGACACCGGTTGACCGTGCTGGTTCATGCAGCAGTCGACAAAAAGAAGTCGCCTGCTGTTTAAGCGGCCGGGTAACATTGATGCCACAGACGTTCAGGGCCGAAAGCCCGGCCAGCGCAGTTGCTGCGTCTTCTTCAGCGACATCGAATGCAAGATAAACCGCGTCAGTTTCTGTGGCTGCCAGGGCAGCATTCCAGAACTTCGGGCTCAGAGAATGGGAAACCGGACTGCCGATCAGGCCAAATACCCTGGTCGAACCGGTTATCGAAGGAAAATTATTCTTTCTGTTCAGCAAGTTGCGGGTTGTTTCTGGCAGAGAATCGAAGGTTTAACTGAAGCTTTTGAGGGCACTTTCTTCAGAATCGAAAATTTCGAAAACCTTGGTCAGTCTGGTAAGTTCAAGCAATTCTCTGACAGCGGGAGAAAGATTGAGGAGCTTGAGATCGCCGTTTTCTTTTTTTACTCTTTTCAGGGTACCCGCAATTACTCCAAGACCCATGCTGTTCAGGTAACTGACATCACCAAAGTCCATTACCAGGCGATTTTTTCCTTCGTTGACTATGGCTTCCATTTTGTCTTTGAGCTGGTTGACCGTTTCGGTGCCAATTTCGCCCCGCAGTACAACCAGGGTAATGTTGTTTCCCTTGGGTCTTAAGTCGATTTTGATTTCCATGCTGGTTTTGTTCCTCCCGGCATTAATTTTGGTTAAGGCTCTAAAACTACCTCATCTTTCTCTTGAATGCAAGAGAAAGACGAGGGCTTGTAACGGGGTTTTCAGTAAAGTATCAGAATTGTTTTGAAGCAGAGATTCGGTGAGCGTCACCGAGAGTTTCATCGGCGTATGAGTAGTCAAACCGCCAGGTATCAAGCTTGAAGCTGGCACCGAGGGTGAGGTCGCCGTCATGCGAGCCAAGTCTGAGAGCGGCATAATCCTGCAGCCACCATTCGGCACCGGCGAACAGTTTGGCATCCATATCCTGAACTTTGTTGATATCAGCTGCCAGAGTCAGTTTGTCATTGGCTTTGTGGGCAATACCAATGGTTGTAGTGGTTGGAACCTTGTCAGAATGGCCAGAAGCGGTGTCCCAGTCCATATTTTCGCCAAGGTCTCTGAAAGTGAGACCAAAGGTGGTCTTTTCGCTGCTTTCATACATAAAGCCAAAGTCGAGACCCCAGCTGCTGGCAGAATTGGTAAACAGTTCCTGCTTCAGGTATTTAAGGTTGACACCACCGTAAAATTTGTCAGAAAGTCTGCGTGCATAAGAGGCGAAAGTGTTCTTTTCAACATCTTTGAAATAACCGAAAATATAGACATTTTCGCCATTCCAGAAACTTCCGTCAGGTCGTGTGGCCGGCTCATTGTTGTTGGCAGGACCATAAGTTCTCAACGTCGGGTCGGCGTTGTCTGCCACACCGACTTTATCTGCCAGGCGGGTTTCGGGGATACCGTCAACTCCGAAGGTCATGTGCGAAAGAGCGACAACACCCTTGCTCTTGCCATCTTTATCCTTAAGAAGATGAGCGTAGTTGAAGAAGTTGTATTCGCGGTCCATGGTCAGGTCAGCATGCATGAACGAAGCTTCGTTTTTCTGCAGGCGGGCGAGGCCGGCCGGGTTCCAGAATGAGGCGGTCGAATCGTCGGCGAGAGCGGTGAATGCACTGCCCATGCCGAGCGCTCTGGCGCCAACACCCATCTTGAGATATGCACCTGCCTGGCCGGCTGATTCGGCGAAGGCGGTACCCATGGTGCCCAGACTGAGAGCCACCAGGAAGAGGGTTTTTAAAACCTTTTTCATATTGTTTCCCCTTACAAGTCGATAGAACTAGTTATCTATCTTTTCGGCAGAGAAGTTAATTTTATGAACGATTTTTTTTGGTTTTTTCCTGAGATTCTTTAGCAGGTCAGAAATCCCAGATGTTCTAAAAAGACCGTTGCCGGTTCCAGGCAACAGATGCAGGAACCGGCAACGGTTTTGTGGCAGATCAGTTGTTGAATTTCAACCCGAGTGCAACAAGAGAATTATAGATCTGGGTCACCGAACTGTCGTTGGACTGTTCAATGCTGCGGGCAAAATTGATCTTGGTCGCAGCTCTGGAAGTATCTCCTGTCCAGAAATAACACCAGGCAAGCATTGCGTGCGCTTCAGCATTGCTGACCCCGATAGGGTTCTTTGCACTGAACGTTGTTGAGTTTTCGCGCAGTCCAACTTCTTCAAGCAGTTTGACTGCCTGGGCAAAACCATCTTTCTGGCCGCGCTGGATCAATGCAGCCGCCAGACCAACTCTCGATTCATTGTTAGTGGCGGCAGCCTGCGAGAACGCAGAGAAGCCTGATTCAATACCGGTTGACCTGGTCAGTGACCAGCCAAGACCATTATAGGCCTCAATTTTCTGAGTATTCGATATCGATGTCGAAGTCAGGGCCTGGTTGAATTTATTGATGGCACTGCTGTAAGCGCCATATTTGAAATCTTCCCAGCCTGAAAGTATCAGCGAGTCGATATCGGTTTCGCCGGTGCCGCCGGTGCCGCCAACACCAGTTCCGGTTCCTGGAGTCGGTATTTCTGGCGGAATGGTGTATCTGCCGCTGCCACCACCACTGCCGCAGCCGCTGGCAATCATGATGATGGATAATATTGCAACCAGCACGATCATTCTTCTGTTCATATTTATATCTCCAGTCTGCTCAGCAGATTTCATTACCTGAGTTCTTCATATCGTTCCTGAATCTCATCTCAATACCGCGATCTTGTGGGTATAACGGGTTTTCTTTTCGTAGTTGTCAGGATCTCTGACTTCGATTTTCGCAAAGTAAACGCCATTGGCCACTGCTTTGCCGTCTTTGTTTCTGAGATCCCAGACGACGTCCTGAACGACTTTGCCGGCGCCATTGGGACTCTGGCGCATTACCAGATCGTTGGTGGCAGCCACTAGATGTCCGGCAGTATCGTAGATTTTCACTCTGATCTCTTCAGCGTCAACTTCGTTGCGGTTGGTGCTGATTCTGAGACTTACACGATTGCGGGCCGGGTTCGGGAACTGCACGACTTCATGAATCTTGAGTGGCGGCTGGGCCACAAATCTCAGAGCCGGAAGGACATTCAGGTTGCCGGCTTTGTCGGCAATCTGCAGAGCAATGCTGTGCTCACCCGATACCATGTCGTCGATAATGGAGAAGCGGGCGACGGTAGCTGTTTCATCAAGCATGACCGGGTATTTTCTGCCATCGAGAACTGCTATGGCTGTTTCTGGTGCGATACCCGAGGCGAATTCTTCGATCGACCAGGTGAATACCGGCCTGCTTTCGCGCACCGGGGCTGAGGTGATGTCGTTGAGCATGCTGGCGCGGGGTGCCCTGGTGTCACGCATCAGGGCAAAGGTGCCGGCCGTTGCAGCCGAGAAGTGCAGATTGCCATTTTCGGCCGAATAATCGACTTTTTTCCAGCCTGAACCATCATTGTGATAGAGCGCTGCGCCACTGAGTGTCTGAGGCTCAGCCTTCATGCTCATTGCAACGGCACCCTGCAGACGGCCTGCCGGAATCACCAGACTGTATGCCTGACCAAGCGGTTCGAGTTCTTCAGACGCTCTGTCGGAAGCAACCACGCTGGCTTTGATCGACTTGAGCTGAGTCTGAGTCATGCCGACAAGGGCGCTCGGCATTATCTGGCTGCCTCTGACTGAGGCATTGCCGGTTTTGCTGAGTTTTTCAGGGATAATCAATACAAGGGTATCTTTGTTGAGAGTTCCTGGTTCGAAAACCGCTTCGACATTGCCGTCACCTGATTTTACAGCGGCCCGCATCGAGGCGTTTACGAAGGCAGTGGTAAAGCTGAAGTTGGCGGTACCGGTGTTCTGCGAAATGTCTTTGGCGGTGACCTTGATGGTTGCAACACCAGGGTAGTTGCGGTCAAGATGGGCACCACCGATGAACATGCGCAGGTCTGTGCCGGAATTGAGAAGCAGTGCGACTGAGGTGCCGCCGCTCTGAGTTATTGCAGCCGAGGGCTGACCAGAAATATCTTCGTTGGCTTTTACGACCACAACCACGTCAAATTCGTTTGCCGGGTTGCTGAATGCTGTGATTGTAAGCGCCGGAGGAGTTACGTCACGGCCTTCGAACGAAATCGAACTGTTGCTGCTGTTACCGATCAGATCTTTGACGTTGGTTACTGTCAGACTGTAGGTATTGCCCTCGCTGATATCTTTGGCTGCTGTTAAGACAACCGACTTGAGGTCGGCTCTGATGCTGGCACTGTCGATCTGGATCGTAGTGGTGCCAACTGTCAGAGTATAGTTCTGCGGATTGATGGCGCTGCTGTTTTCAAGCTGTTCATCGAATACCACATTGAATTTTCTCTGGCTGGTGACGCCATCATAGGTGATGGCACTGATTACCGGGCCGCGGGTATCAGCTGTAAAACTCTGCTGGTTGTTGCCGGCGGTGATGTCATCGCCGTCAACGCTGAATACAGCGAGAGGTGTTACGGTTACGGTGTAGAGCGTGCCATTCTGTGCGCTTCCGAGGACCGGAGTCAGAGAGGCAGTGACGACTCTCGGATTGGTAGCGCTGACTTTGGGGCCAGAGATGGCCAGACCGGCCGGTGAAACCGGCGAAATCGAGTAAGACGGGCCTTCGGCGCTGCTGACGAGAACATCGTGGCTGAAGGTCATGCGAACGCCGTCAAGACCAACCTGAGTGACGCTTTCAAGCTTGAATACCGATTTAACGACAGTTACTTCGGTTGTGAGCGCTGCAACGTTACCGGCAAGGTCGGTAATTTTTACGACGTAGGTGCCGTCATTGACTGCCTGACCCTTGTCGTCATTACCATCCCAGATGGCGAACAGCGGCGAGAGAACATCGACCTGCTGGACTGTCAGCTCGCGGATAAGGGTCGAGCCGGACATGATTTTTACGAGGGCTGTTCCAGATGCGAGCGGTTCAGTGAGATAGGTGCCTTCGACGACCTCGATACGCAGGTCGTTTTTGCGTGAATTGAATCTGGTGACCGCATCACCGATGGCAACGTTGGCGCCCTTGTTGACCTTGAACATGGTGATTCTTTCGAGAACCGGCACGTCGCGGTCGATTACCAGGGTTGCAGTCGCTCTGCTGGTTGTGGTCAGAGGAACCCCCAGATTGCCGGCGAGGTCGACCAGGCTGACTTCATAATGACCTGAAAGGTTGGCAGGCACTGAATCAGAGCTTTTGCCATCGAAGTTGATGGTGTAGCCGGAACTTGAGTAGCTGCTCATTACGTAAGTATTTTTGCGTTCACCTGCTTTGGTCAGGCGCATTTTCATACCCTGGCCAATATCACCGGTAATTACATTGATTTTGGCGACGCTCGACACGGTCGGGCTGAAGTAAGCCCGGTTGTTGAGAACTTTGAGATTGGTGAACTGCCATTCTGAAACTCTGGGAGCCCGGCGGTCATAGACGATGTTGCCGCGACGGCTGCCTTCGTTGCCGGCCAGATCATAGAATCTCAGCTCATAGGTAATCGGAACTTCTGAAACGATAAGCTGTCCGTCTGCTTTGGTTCCATCCCATACTGATTCCCAGGCAGTGCCTGAAGAAGAGGGTTTCGCAGTGAGGCTGGCGACCAGCTGACTGCCATCGCTTGTATAGATTCTCAACCAGCCGGTAGCATCTCTCGGCAGAGTATCGAATTCGATACTGATCGTGGCAATGCCTGGCAGATTGGCCTGATTGCTGTAATCAGAGCTGACGTCGGGGCTGTAGGGCTGGTTATAGACGAAGTCGTCGGCAAAGTTGGCAACAGTCGACTGCAGCGTCTGAACTCTGTAAGCCCTGACGTTCGGGCCTTTTGAATGAATGTTGATTACGGTTGGCAGAGTGACGTCGGAGCCTTTGTTGCCGGCTTCGTCATAGCCACCGGTTATGGCATAGTAGCATTCACCCTGAGTTGTGCTCGCATCGAACGAGTTGGAGTTGATGAATTCTGCGGTAGCTGAGCCAACCCAACCGCTCCAGCTGAAGCTCATGACCGTATTGGCTCCCTGAACGAGTCTGAGGGTCGGTCTGGCAAAACTGGTGTTGGTCTGGTCCATGGCTTCGTTGAAGAATACTCTGACCCGCAGATTGCCGGCACCGGTAACACCGATGGTCGTCGGTGAAGAGGCGTTGATGGCAAAGGGGGCTGCGTTGTCGAATATCATCGGGTAACTGGTTACCTGGTTGAAGCCATACTGATAGGCACTGCTGTCGACTTTTTTGCTGAGGTCGAAAGCTGCAGAGGCAACACCGTTCTGGCGGTTGTCGACATTGAAGATATCGGTGAAACCGGAAACTTTTACGTAAACCGGAACACGCTGGAAGTTGCCGGCTTCAGGCAGGCCGGTGTTGGCAAACTGAATTGCTGTGCGTGTCACTCCGCCCTGATTGTGATCGAGCCAGCTGACAAAGCGACCGGTATCGATCTTTTCATCAGTTCCCTGTCTGAAGAGTTCGATGGTTGGCTGAATGTTGCGGGCGATCGGCACTCTGACGTCGGCAGAGAGGGTCGCGGTATCAAAAGCGACTTCGTAGAAGAAACCATCGGCGGGCTGCCCCTTGAACAGGGCAGAATCAGCTTTAACCGGAGTGATGGCCACAGTGTGGATTCTGGCCGGGGTATAGCCGACTGGTGTGATCGTGGTTAATTTGGCGGCAGTGCCGCTGGTGCCCGGGTAAACTTCGCTGCTGTTGCCCCACATGTCTTTGAAGGCATTGGTCGAGCAGGCAAGGTAGAATTCACTGGTGCCCCAGCTGAGCATGGTTTTGAGTGCTTCAGCGGTCAGCGGAATTCTGACGGTTGTCGAAGCATAGCGGGTGTTCAGATCGGTGTAGCTGTTGCTTCCGGTCCACTTGACCATGGGGTTGACATTGCTTGAACTGCCGAGAGAGATCGAGCGGCCGGTGTTGGTATCGCTCTTTTCATAAATGTAAACTCTTGACAGATCAACCGGCATGGTTCTGCTGAGAGCAAGGGTGCTTTCGCTGTATGGATCATCGAAAAGCCTTGCCTTGCGGTTGTTCTGCATGTTGATCGTCAGAATCGGAGTGGCGCCTGAGAGGTCGAGGTTGATATTCGAACTGATCTGGAAAGGTGTGTTCAGCGGAGTAAGATTTGCGGTCACGGCATTGACCGGCAGAATCGGCATGACGCTGTTGCCTTCGAAGTCTCTGATCAGAGTCGGGCTGGTGGTCGGGTAAGGCGGCGGTTCAAGATCGGTGCCATTGACCTGCAGATGGAACTGGCTGCCAAGGCGGCCATATTTAAGAGCAATCCAGTCCTGGGCTTCTTCAGAAAGTTCGATTCTGAGAACCCTGCTGGTGTTCTGAACATCATTCGGATCGAAGGTATCGACGGCCTGAGTGTTGAAACGATAGGCATTGGCCCAGGTTTCGTTGTTCGAGCCCTTGTTATACCAGATTGCCAGCTGTCTGAGAGAAAGAGCGGTCAGAGTCGTCGGGTCGACATCTTTGTCGAATTCGATATACAGAGAACGTCTTTCAGCGTCGGTAAGGTTGGCAACATAGCGCCCACCAGTCAGTTTCGGTCTGATGGTGTAGTCGGTGGGCACATCGACGGTGGTCAGTGTGATATTGCGCGAAACCGGTTTCAGCCAGTTGCCGGCAACGTCTTTGGCAATCGGCGTAATGTTGTCGGTCGGATTCTGATTGTTGTTGGTGGCTACAGAGATATAAAGTGTGCGTTTGCCCCAGTCGGCGATGACACTTTTGGTCTGTGAAGCCAGCTGGATTGACATCATGTTGCTGTCGACATCTGTAAACAGAAGATCGATGGCCGGGTCGAGCTGAACTGCGGCATTCAGTGACAGCTGAACGTCGGTCTGGTCAGCCTTATAACCCAGTCTTACATAGCTGATGTCGAAGGTTGCGGGGCTGATCTGCTCTGAGAACCAGATGCTCAGAACACGGCCGTCGTAAGAGGCAGAGGTTACTTCTGGTCTGCGGCTGTCGACTGCGAGCTGATTGTAAGTATCTTCGACATAATCACGGTTGCCGGCCTTGTCGACCACATAGATTCTGAATGTTGGTGTGGCAAGGTCAAAGCTGCCGTCCTGCAGCGGGAAATGGGCATACTGAGTCGGGTAGGCGACACCGACCGTTTTAAAATACTGGCCATCGGCCTGCAGCATGTAGGTTGAAGTTGCGCCAAGCGGAGAAAGATCGATGTAGGCCCGGTTGCTGGCGTCGGCTTCAGTGAGCTGAACGACTACCCCGATAGTGTCTGAGGCTGTTCCATTGCCGACATTGGCTACCCATGCCTCAGCCTGGTTGGACTGAGCGAATACTCTCTGGAAAGTTGTCGACTTGTTGATCTGGGGCGGGTGGTTGTCAAAACTGATTCCTGGGCTTGGCGTAATCAGTGAAGAGGTTGCCAGGTTGTCGGCATCGTCAGACATGAAAATGCGCATGGTTACCGAAGCGCCGTTAATGTTGCGCCATTCGCCGTCGGCGAGGGGCTCACCGGTATTTCTGGTGCCGGTAGCCAGCATGAATGTAGCTTCCCAGATGTTGCTGCCGATCAGCTGATACATCGGAGCTTTGTAAACGGTTTCGCCACCGGTTGTCTGATAGATCACGACGCTGACGGAGCCCGGGTCGCTGAGACGGTCGATTTCGGCCTGAACTCTGATGATGTCATTGATATTGGCCGAATAAGAGGCGGTATTATCACCGTTTTCTTCAGCGATGAAAAGTTTCGGAGCAGTTCCCAGCTTTATGGCCGGAACCTGGGTGTCGATACCGATCGGCTGATCGGGGTTGCTGGTTACGATAGCAGTGGCCATGGTTATCGCCGGTGTATCGGGGTGCAGAACCTTGGCGTTGAAAGAAACGGCCGGGTTGTCGAGGCCAGACAGGCTTGCCGATGCCACGAAGGTGCCGCTGTAAACATAGGGAGAGCCGACATTGTTGACAAAAGTCAGCGGTATCCACCAGGTTTTTGCATCGCCGTCGTAATATCTGGCCTGTGAGTCATCACTGGTGCTGTTGGTCAGACTTCTGATGTCGACAAGCACTTCTGCGGGCGGAACATTGTTGATGTTGTAGATTGAATCAAGAACGCAGGTAATCTTAACGCTGTCACCCGGGTTGATGATATTGTTCAGGTTGGCATCAGTGAGAAGATCGGCTCTGGTCTGCGGATAGCCTGCAAAAGTCGGAGTCTTTGACAGGAAGCGGATCGGCAGAGTGTTTGCATAGGCCATGTTTCCTGACGAATCGAGGGCGATGATTACCAGTGAGCTGAGAGTGCCGAGTCCTTCCGGAATTGTCCAGTTATAGGTGTATTCGTTGCCACCGGTCATATTGGGCGGGAAGAGTGTCGGGCTCGGTGGTGTCAGACCGTTGTCGGTATAGAGATTGACAAAGTCGATCATTGGCAGAATGCCGTCATGTTTGGTCATTTTGACTTTGATCTGGATGACATCGCCAAGATTGGCTTCGCCAAGTCTGCCATTATCGAGCACAAAAGTAATCGGGTAGACTTCGATGGTCGGGGGCTGGTTGTCGACTTTGACGGCGTTGGCGGCCTGGCCGACCGTTTCGTTGCCGTTTTCATCGGTGACTTTTACAACCAGTTTAACGTCTTCATTATTGGTGGTGCCGCGTTTGGGCTCAATAACAACTTCTGCTTCAAACCCGGTCGGGGTGATGATGCAGGGAACCATACTGGCGACTTCGCTGTGACCAAATTTTGTCAGGTCAACGGTCACCGAAGCCGGAGCGCCGTTGTTGGCACCGGTAATGAGAACTTTGAGAGTAACGGTGTCGGTGGCAAAGGTAGCGGTGGTTGTATACTGTCCGTCGAGGTCGACGATGGTGTTACCGTTGGTATCCTGTTTCTGGATATTGGTAACCGAGGTGATGACCAGCGACTGGTTGTCGACCAGATATGAGGTCGGTGCCGACATGGTCGAGCGGTTGCCGGCATTGTCGGAGACTGTCAGAACGAAGGTGACGTTTTCGCCGTTGGTTGTGCCTTCAAGAACTGTGTGAGTATATGAGAATTCGCCGTCGTTGGCGCCGCCATCGGCATGGGCGCCATCGTCATAGAGCTGCTGGTTCGAAGCGCCGCCAAGCGTCGAAAGATTGACCGTCGGCACAGCACCGTCGAGAGAACTGAGATCGACAAGGGCGGTAAATTTGATTTTGTCGCCGGTGTTGATGACCCCGGCCTTGCCTTTGAGCTCCTGAACTGCGGTCGAGAAGCTGTTGATGATCGGCAGCCGGCAGTCGACCTCGAAGGTGCTCGACAGTGAATTCATCGTGTTGAAGGCTTTGTCATAGACAATGGCTCTGAAGACGTAGCCGGGGTTTTCGACCGGCGCTGAGGCGCAGTCCTGCACATGATAGTAGCGGCGCAGGGTCGGGTCGTAGTTGGTCAGAATGGTGGTGGCACTGCCGCCGATCATTGAAAGGTCAAGAACACAGTAGCCATCGTCTTTGTCAGCTACCGGAATGATGAATTCAAGGCGATCGCCCACGTTGATCGCGCCAGTTTTGGCAAGGTCGGTTAGAAAGTTAACACCCATCGGGCCGACATCAGGCACGGTATTGTCGATTTTAACCTGTACGACGGCGTTCTTTTCATTGCCGGCGTTGTCAGTGGCAACCAGGCTGAAGTAGTGTTCGAAGTTAAGACTGCCAGCCGGAACGTCAAGACTGGTGGTGTAGTAGCCGCCGGCAAAAGTCATTTCGACCGGGTTGGCCTGGCCAAGCTCTGTTAAATAAGCTTTTACAGTCTGTCCATCATAGATTGAAGAGGCTGAGCTCGCCAGCTGAGCCCTGAAGGTGAGGCGGTCGGCGACTTTAACATAGGGGTGAGTTGTCGAAAGAACAGGGTTGACCGTATAGGTTGCGGTCAGAAACTGGGGTGGTTCATTGTCGATGCTCAGGCTGTTGGTAACTGTCTGAACGGTGTTGCCTGAATCATCAACCGCATATACGACAAAGTTCAAAGACTGATCGGTGATGCCACCAATCAGAGAATCAGTTACAACGTGGTCAACGCGGTATGAAGTGCCGGAAATGCTGAGAGTGCTGCTGGCATCGCCACCAAGCTTTCTCAGATCTACCCAGACGCTGCCATTGTCGATACTGCCGACGGTGGCGGTAATGGCGATCTGATCACCATATCTTGCGGGCTGGCCAGGTCTGCTGACATTCTGAACCAGACCGGCGCTGATAGTCGGCGGCAGGTTGTCGACATAGATAATCGGCAGGGTTACACGGGTAATGACGTTGCCGGCGATATCTTTTGCGGTAACGGTGAAAGCGCGCGGGGTTGAATTTTCAGAGGTGTATTGAAAAATCGGGTAATCAAGGCCAAAAGTCGTGGTGCTCAGATTGGGAGCGCTCGAACCATCGGCGAAGGGAACGATCTGGTTGTTGACCCCACCGATGCCGCTGAGGTCGACAGTCAGAAGAATGTCTTTCATGCCGACAGCAACGTTGCCGCTTATCTGCAGCGTATCATTGATGATAGCGGTGCGATTGGTGTTGGTAATGTTGTTGCCGTTTCTGAAAATCTTCATGACCAGGTCGCCCTGAAATTCAGGCGGAACACTGTCGATTCGCAGAGAGTTCGAGGTCTTTTTGACGTTGTTGCCGGCGTCGTCGGTTGCGGTTACATCGAAGAAAATGAAGGAATTCTGAATCAGGTCGGCTTCGGTAACGTAGACGATGGTTTCATAAACGGCTTCGCCGCCGATGACCCCACCGGCTTCGCGGTTGAGAGTTACGGGGTTGTTGCCGAACAGAGAAGTATTTGAGGCTACCAGTGTATCGTTGTCGAAATTGCTTACAGTTGCCTGAATCTTGATGGCATCGCCGGCGGTAATATAGGTTTTGTTGGCGGTGGTATTGGTTATGATTACCGATTTGATAATCGGGGCGATGGTGTCGTAGCTTATCGAAACAGTGTTCCAGGTGGTTGCGTTGCCGGCGTTGTCAAGGGCAGTTACTGCGATTGTCTGCAGAGTTCCTTCTTTGCCGGTCGGGATGCTGGTCAGATTGAGCCGGAAGGCGTTGGCGCCGTTTGCCTGAAAAATAGTGTTGGCGCTGAGGCCAAGATTGGTGAGATTGGCTGAGACAGAATCGCCATCGGCGGCGCTGTTCAGCAGAAGGTCGATCTGCAGCGGATCATTGAGCTTGAAAACACCACCGTTACCGGTGCCGGTGTTGGCGGTCGGGCCATACTGCGAAGACGGGCGGCGGTTATCGACCCTGATAATTCTCTGAGGTGCAGAGTTTGAATCATCACCAAAAGTAAAAGTTACATCGCCATCAACGCTGCCCGGAGAAACAGTGAGAATGGCTGAATAGAGGCTGCCGGCGAGCTGGGGCAGCGTCAGGTTGCTGATACCCATTGCCGGAGCAGAGACAAACGGAAATTCACCGGTTGTGCTCGTCGTGGTAGAGCGACATGAAATGGTCAGGGTATCACCAATACCGGCAATACCATCACCATTCAGATCTGAAGAAATTACGACCTGAGCATTGGAAATATCAGCCCAGCCGGGCGAGGCCGCCAGCAGCAGAAATATGAAAAATACACTGCTGATGAGAATTCTGCTGAGTTTTCTGTTTGCCTTCTTGTTTGCCATTTTTATGGTTCCTCCGGGTGGAACTGATAGTTTTCGACTATTCAAGTAAAGTCATCGGCAGAGACAACAAAATTTCTGATAAAAAAAACGAATTTCTCAAAAAATGGCATGCTTTTTGCCAGACAAAAAAGCTGCCGGGGGCGATTTTCATCGCCCCCGGCAGAAGAACCAGAACTCCCTGTCAATGTGTTTTAAATATCAAGTCCGCCTGCTTTAAGGGTTAAATAGACCTGATAAACGGTTCCTGTCGTTGAACTGTCTTCTGACCTGGCCTGTTGTATCTGAGTTTTTGCCGCAGCAGTATCGCCCGGGTCATTTCGCCAGAAAAGGGCATAAGCAAACATTGCATGTGCTTCAGGAGAGCTTACACCGATGATTGTGTGCTCCAATGTCAGTTTGTAAAGAGGATCCTCAAGGCCAATATCATCAGAAAGAATTGTGGTTGCGGTTCTGATATTGCTGTCACCACCGGCCTGAATCAATGCCAGGGCATAACCAAGCAGTGACTCACGGTAGCTGCCAGCACTCTGGTTGCCGATTTGAACAGAACTTTTGAAGTCTTCCAGACCTTCGATGGTTTTGTAATACTTTACTTTTGCCCAGCCACGACCGTTGAAAGCCTGCTGTCTCTCAGCCTGGGTGGCTCTTGAGTCACCGAGAATATCACTGAAGTTCGAGATGGCTCCGCCCCAGTTTGCAGAATCCATGACTGTCCAGGCATTTTTAACCTTCTGCTCAACCGAGATGCTGGTGCCAGTGCCGGTACCGGTGCCAGTTCCCGTTCCTGTTCCAGTTCCGGTGCCTGTTCCTGTGCCTGTTATAATGACGGGGCCGGCAGGATTTTCGCCGGGCAGAATCTGCCGGCCATCACCGCCACCACCTCCGCCACAGCCGATCAGCATTATTGAAGCGGCGATAAGCAATGAGAAAGCAGTTCTGAGAATGTCGTTCGTGCCTGGTTTAAACATTTTTTTACCTCAATACTGCCAGTTTGCAGGTTTTCTTAACTTTGAGCGCCGGGTTCAACGGGTCAAGAACCTCGATTCTGGCGATGTAAACACCGTTAGCAACGGTTTTGCCATCTTCATTGCGCAGATCCCATGGAATGTCATAGAGATAACGCGAGCCACCGGCGGCAAAATTTTCTTTGACCGCTCTGACATTGCCGAGTGCCGCAACTTTGTGGCCGGCAGTATCGTAGATTCTGATTCTTACCAGGTCGTCAGTCAGAGAGCCACTGTTGGCGCTGATTCTGATGAACCCACGGGTTCTGGCCGGGTTGGGATACTGCATGATCTGATCGATCTGCAGCGGCAGCGCTACCTGGAATCTGATTGCTGCAGTCTGCGCCAGATTACCGGTCTGGTCAGCCGCTCTGATGACAAGCTCATGATCGCCATTTGTCAGAGGGGAAAGAGGCTTGAAGGTAAAACGACCTGTGGCATCGACGGTCACCGGCTGCGGCGCTCCGCCGTTGATTGAAGCCATTGTTTCTGCGACATTGAGACCGGCACCGTATTCTTCTATCTGACCATTGAACTCCGGTCTGGCAGAACGCAGCGGTTCAGTCAGATCAAGACTCTGGTCGAGACTGATTCTCGGAGCAGAAACGTCACGCATGACCGCAACGATCTGAGAAGAGGTCAGTCGAGCAGAGTAAGCGTTGTCAGCTGTTTCCGAGGTAATGAATTTCCAGCTGCTTCCTGACTGGTTGAACAGGCCAAGACCTGCCGTGGCAGTGGCCGGCAGCCTGAACGACATGCTGAAGCCTCTGCTGACTTTTTCAGCATCGATGCTTACTTCATAGCCCTCAGAAACCGGAATCAGTTCGGAGCTGTTCTGAACTTCCCGGCTGCTGGCCACTGACGCTCGTAGACCTCTGATTGAGCGCATTTCCTTCTGCAGCGATGCCATAATCAGGCCATTGCCTGAAGTATCGTGAGCAAGTTCATGTTTGAGAATTTTGACGGTTGTGCCTTTTTTCAGACTGTTTTCGGTGAAAGTCAGTTTCAGATTTTCGTCGGCAGAGAGTATCTGGGCGGCGATATTGGCTGCAACATAAGCGATGGTAAAGCTTCCTTCACCGGAACCCTGATTGCCAGAAACGTCTTCGCCTCTGACTATGAGGCTGCCGGTGCTGCCATTGGCTGAATTCAGCGAGACGCCGGCCATGAACAGCTGATTGCCGGTGCGGGCCTGCATGCCAATGCTTACGGTAGAGGCGCTGCCATGTCTGACGTAGAGAACCGGGGCTGATTTAAGAGGTTCATTGGCTGATGCCAGAACAATGATGTCGTTAACATTTGCCGGGTTCGAAAACGCTGATACTTTGATTACGGGGGGAGTCAGGTCGCGACCCTGGAAAGTGTAGGGCAGTCCGGTTCCGGTATTGCCGAGAATGTCAGTTACGCCGCTGGCGGTGATCACATAGTTCTGGCTTTCAACAAGATCTTCGGCAGCTGTAAGCTTAACCGACTTCTGGTCGGTCTGCAGGGTTGCCTGGGTGAGCGCGATGCTGGATCCGGCTGAATTCTTCAGGGCATAGGCTGCAACGTTTCCGGCATTGCTGCCATCAAGGGTTTCATTGAACACGATCTTGAATTCTTTCTGACTGGTCAGGCCCGAAAAGTCATGGCTGACAATTCCGGGACCTTCGCCATCTGCGGTGAACGCAATCTGATTGCTGGAGCTCGACAGAGAAGCACCGTAAATGCTTCTTACACCCGCAGCGCCGCTGGCGACAGAAATCTGGTAGATCTGATTGTGAGCAAATTTCTGGCTGGCTGTGAAGAGAATTGCCATGGGCTCGGCAACGGCCACCGTATTGAACGTCAATGACGGAGAAGCATTCAAAGAACCGGTGGTGACTGTCGAGCTCTTCAATTCCTGATTGAACCAGATTTTAGCCGAGGTTGAACTGATCTGGGTTACCGAAGAAGCCTTGAACTCGCTGGCGATGACTCTGATTTTCGCAGCTGCACTGGCCAGGTTGCCTGCATAGTCGGAAGCTCTGAAAGTGTAATCGCCGTCTGCGACAAGGTTGCCAAGATCATTTCTGCCGTTCCAGGTTGCCAGAAGCGCTCCGGCTGAAGCGACCAATGGCAGGCGATTGATTCTGGTGCCGACGATATTGGTTATTTCGAGATAGAAAGCGCCGGTAGCACTCAGAGGTTCGGCAGTAACTGTGAAGATGTCAAGATTGCCGGCACTTGGGGCAAACCAGCTGACGGGTTGCGAGGCAACATACATTGTATAGGTGCTGACCACCGGGTTCTGAGTATCGATAACCATTCGGTAAAGGTTTTCTGAACCAGAGACGGCCAGGTTGCCGGCGCGGTCGACCATGCCGATGTCATAGCGACCGTCGGGAAGTCTGGTCGCGGTGTCGGTGCTGCGACTGTAGACGCCGGTGAAATTTGTGCTCCAGAAGCCGGTTCCGGCAGGACTGAGCTCATAGGTGTCGGTTGAATTGGAGCTTCTGACACGCAGTTTCGGTGCCTCGGTTTCGGCGGGCGCCTGAAATTTTGTGTTAATGAACGGGTGTTTGAACGGGTTGAAGTAGATGATTGAGTTGGCAACATCGTTTTCGCCGCCGGTAAAGCTGAGACCCGTAACGGTCGGAGTGGCATTGTCGAGGCGCCAGGCCAGCTGTTCGAGAGAGTAGTCGCCGTTGGTATCAACCAGAAACATATTATAAGTCGTTGGTTGTGCCGGCTGCGGGCCCTGGGCAATGCTCCACGAGAATGTCGCGGCGTTGCCGACGAGAGTCAGAGGATAAGAGGCAACTACGCTGCCTTCAAGCATATAGTGCAGATAGACAAGGGTCGGATTACCGTCGGGAGCGCCGCCGAGCTGAACGGAGAAGGTCGAAACTCCGGGATTGACCAGGAAGCTGAACGGCTGATTGATCAGAGTTTCACTGCCGCTGGCGGTGGTTGCCTGCATCGATTCGGTTTTGATCGAAGCGACAACCGGGCCTCGCGATCTTACCAGCACGGTGCCGGAGGCTCCGTCGAAGACGTTGCCGGTCAGGTCGGTTGCTCTGGTTTTCCAGGTATATTCACCCTGAGGCAATGAGTTGGCGACTGTCACAGAAGTCGTGAATGTAGCGGTATTCCCAGCGAAGCTGGTGCAGACACAGGCAATCCCGGCTGAGGTTGTGGCAATGCTGAGCGTCGGGGTTGCTTTTTCATAGAGAGGTTCGTTGAAGGTAAGGGTGAAAGTGGCGGCCCCGGCTGCGCCTGAACTCAAATACAGCCCGGTGCTGATCTGCGATGAAGTCAGAACCGGTGCGGCCCGGTCAACGACCAGAACCGCAGTCGATGCGAGGCCGGTGGCGAAGTTGCCGGCTCCGTCGACCACTGTCATGCCATAGGTTCCGTCGGGAAGGGCAGTTGCACTGTTGTCGGTGGCAGTCATACTGTAGCTGTAGTTGCTTGTGCCGGTTGAAGGCGTCATCAGATAAGTTCTGGTGGCGATGCCATTAGCCAGCAGGAGTCTGGCCGGGCCACTGGCATCGTCGGTTTCTGCCGCAGTCACCAGATTTCCGTGCAGAGCCGGGTTATGGTAGTAAAGAGGCTTGACCGAGGCGGGCGAAACATTACTGATGGTGAGGGTGCCGACATCCGGCCCGACAGCGTCATAGATCAGATCGAGAGTCGAGGTGGCGCTGTAGTTGCCAAGGTTGTCGAGAACCGTGAAGCGATGCAGCTTCGAGTTGATCAGACCAGGTGTTCCGAAGAACGCTGCGTCAACTGCGGCTATGCCTTCAGTGCCGCTGGCGGCAAGATCTATCGTTCTTACGAGAACATTGGTGCTGTCATAAAGCTTGATCTGGTGCGGGGTTGAGTGAGGCCCTTCGCTGTAAGCGACCGTGAGAGTTGCCACGCTTGGCAGAACTACGGGGCTGAAGGGCTGATTGAGCAGATCGGTGTTTCCGCTTATCGGCTGCTGACGGCTGGTCAGGGTGGCGCTGAACAGCGGTTTTCTGGCATAGATTTCGACTGTAAAAGCACCATGCAGAGTCTGAGCGATCGGGTTGCCGGCATAGTCTCTCGCCTGCGAAATGATGTAGCTGTAGGTGCCAGGTGCGAACGTATCGTCTATGGCTTTTTCAGAAACGAAATTACAGGTAAAGTCGTCTGACCAGCTGACGAATTTAAGGGGCGCTTCTTTTGACAACGGAGTCGTCGATGCAATGACCACGACTGGCTGAATACCAGTCTGCATTCTTTCAGAAAAGATGATCTGGAAACTGCCACCATTGGCTGCAACTGCGCCGATGCGGGGCGAGCCGAGGGTGGCGCTCGGTGAAGCGGCAGCGACTGCAGGTTCGGTGCTGTCAACGACAACCTGGAAAGTTGAGGTGGCACCGACCGAGAAGTTGCCGGCAAAATCAGCGGTGCTGACGGTATAGAGCCCCTCCGGCAGGGTTCCGCCGAACAGACCTGTATGAGTGGTTGTGGCTGAGGCCAGATCGAAGGTGTAGGTGGCTGTTCCTGAGGCAACAAGCCTGATGCTGTCGGTTGCTGCAGTTGTCAGAGTAATGGCTGCAGAACCGTTTACGATCGGCGAGAAATAACGGATGCCGGCACTGGCGATACCAAAACCGCCATCGTTGAATGTGAGTGTATCAACCGTTGCTGAAGCCCGGTCTAGATACAGAGTTCTGTTAAGATAGCCGGTTTCGGGTCCGATATTTCCGAGGTTGTCGATAATTCTGAAAGCGTAATGCCCGTCACGATCCGGCCCGGTCGGAATTGTCCATGAGGCAAGATTTCCCGGGAACTCGGCGATATATGAACCGGCATCGATTGCAAGAGTGGCGACGTTGATCCGGTCTGGGCTGTAGACCAGTAACTGATGTGGCCAGTTGAGCGGAGGTATGCTGCTGTAATCAAGTCTGACTGAGGCAGAGCCGCTTGGGTCGACGAGAGTGCTGTAGTGACTGTTCTGCAGCACGCTGTTACCAAAGATATCTGGTTGCAGACTGAGAACCGTGACTGGTGCCGCCGGTCCCTTCGACTGAACATCGAGGGTGAAGTTGCCGGCGGGGTTGAGCGGGTTGGCTGCCAGGTCTTTGACCGAGCCGGGGTTGGTGATCCGGTAGGTATAAATCCCGGAGGGGTGTAGAACGTCGATGTCAAAACGGTTAACATAATAGGCTGTGGTGGCAATCGTTGTGTCTGCCCAGCCGACAAAATCCATGGCAATGACTCTTGAGCTGGTGGCAAGTTCCAGCAGAGGCATGACGGTATTGTCAATTCTTTCTGAGAAGGTGACGGTGAAGGTAGCCATGCGGGCAGCGGTAATGCCGATAACCGTCGAGGGCTGTATGGCCAGGACGGTCGGGCTGGCATTGTCAACGGTCAAAGAGAGAGTTGCGAGGCCGGTGTGCTGATTGCCGGCTGCGTCGGCGATACCGATCGAGTAGGTGCCCGGCGCCAGAACCGGGGGCAGGTTGCTGCCAAAAGTGGTTGAGTAACTTGAACTGCGGGTCATGCTGACGGTTGCGGTTGCCAGAACTGCTTCAGAGGCAATGGTCAGGCGCAGAGCATCGGTAGCCGGGCTGTTGGCGACGGCAGTGAGGTTCCCCAGACTGAGGCTGTTGTAATAATAGATCCCCTGGCTGATGGTGGCGATACCGACCAGATCAAAGGATGTCAGAGCTGGAGCACTGCTGTCATAGATGATTTCGAGAAGACTGCCGGTCAGGTTGCCGGCATTGTCGACCAGCTTCACTGTGATCGGCTCGGGGCCAATGTTGCCCAGTGCCGGTGCGAAGTCTGCGTTGCTGAAAGTTGCGGTGGCAGTAGTGCCGGCGCCGATGACGACGTTGGTGCTGCCGATGAGCGCGCCGGTTGAATTATAGAATCTTGCGACGTGAGGCAGATTTTCGGTCGGAATTTTCTGATAGGTTATTGAAAGGTCGGCGGTTGTGGTGACCGCAAAACTGAGCGGCTGATTGATAACTTCGGTCGGTGATATGGTCGGCTGCACGGTTCTGAGAACCACACCGCCCGGCGCTACCGGCGGAGCATTTGAGAGAACTCTGACGTCGCGGCTGGTGCTGACGAGGAGATTGCCAGCGGTATCGGCGCCGCCTGAAATGGTGTAGGTCCAGGTGCCATTTGGCGTGTCGACGGTTATTGCCTGAAGATTTTTGAATACCGCTCTCTGATTGCTGTTTTCCCAATGTGAGAAGATAAAGTTGATGTTGGTCGTGCCGGTAGAAAGCACAAGACCGGGGTGCATGACTGCCGAAGTTTCCATGGGTTCACTGAAGTTCACCTGGAACAAACCTGCATCAGCATTGGTGACGCCAATTACGTCGCCAGGAACGACAGAAAGAACTGTTGGAATGACATTGTCGATGGTGAATGCGGCCGAAGCGGTGGTAAAACCCGTGCCGGTAACGGTTCGATCGGAACGGTTATAGACAAATGATGCAATCAGACCATTGACCGGGTTGTCGAAGATGTCTTTGATATCGAACAGCTGAAGAGTCGCAGGGGTCTGATAGTCGACCGCGGCAGTGAACGCTTCTGAGGTTTTGAAAGAAGCGATATTGATGGTTGCCCCGTTCAGAGTTCTGGTTGACCAGCCGGTAAAAGTGCCCGAAGCGATGCGGGCGCCGTCACTCTGTCTGAAAATAGCTGCTGCCGGTGTCATGGCGGTTGCAAAAGGAATGGCAACACCGCTGGCGGTTTGCGCCGGCGCGAGCTCGAATTCAAAAATAAAGTTTCCGGTGTCTTCTTTTGTCGGTGGTATGTCGGAGACAGCACAGGCGCTGATACTTGCCGGAACGCTGACGGTCATCGTCGATACGTCGACGTTGCCCGGGCCAAGAGGCAGGTAGGCACTGTTCGTTACGCCCCACCAATTGCTGAAGGCGCCCGAATCGACCTTGATGCCCCAGGTCGGGTTAACGCTGGCAGTATAAAGATTGAGAATGTTGGTGACGTCGGCAGAAGTCAGTTCGATTCTGGCGGCGGTGCTGGCAAGATCGTTTGCCCCTGCAGCTGCGGTGAGATCTTTGCAGGCGAGGGTGACAAAGGTGCCGGTATCCATATTGTAGAGATGGATGCGGTTTTTGAAAGAATTGAACGCTTTGGCATCGGTTGGAATCGGCTCGCTGATGCTGGGCATGGTATCGTCGTCGAAAGCTTTGTAGTCGTTGCTGAAAAGCAGAACTCTGTCAGAAAAGTTGAACGAAAGGGTTCCCGAGCCAAGATGCAGTTTTGGAGCCGGGGTTCCTTTGATCAGGAGCGTCGGAATTGGTGTGACACCGCGATTGTCGGTAATGACGAGGGGTGAACTGTATGAATAATAGGTCAGAGGTTTATCGAGGTCGTCTTTGAGAAAGCGGCGGCTGGCATTTCTCTGAGCAAATTTAAGGGTTTTGGCGCCGGCGCCGAGTTTCTTCGCGATCCAGTCGCGGCCGGTGGTTGACATGATGATTCTCAGGGTGGTGCCTTCGGCGTTCCACTGCATGCCGATGGTATCGCTTGCCTGGAAACAATAGGCAGCGCGGTAGTCGACCTGATCGAATGGATCGACAATGCCGGCGGGCGGATTATCGACAAAAAGAACCGCATCAGAAGCGACGAATGATGTGCCAGTTGCCATCGTTTTGTTGAAAACAAAATCGAGGGTGATCGAAGCCGGCCAGGTGTGGGTCATCGTCAGGCTGGTGATACGTGCGGGCTCTCTGAAAGATGAATCTGTTATGGCAATAGGCTGAAAATTGGCTTTTGGCAGCCAGTTCCCGGCCAGATCCTTGATCGGGGCAGTGTCGGTGCTGAGAAGTTCGAGATACAGCGGGGTCGAAGCCCAGCCGGCAACGGTTTTTCGGCCGGTTGAGGTCAGAATGAACTCATAGTCGAAGAAACCGAGCGATGAGGTCGCGAGAGTATCGCTGCCGAGTTCCATCTTGACAACGCTGCCGATCGGAACGGTGTTGCTGCCGACCAGGCGCCACATGAGCGGTGCCGGAGCGGTGGCGATTTCAGAAAATGAGACGTTGAGGCGGGTGCCGTCAAATTCGGCACTGGTGATTGCTGGGCGTTTTGTATCGACTCTGAAAGTCTGGCTGCCGGTTGCTGCATTGCCCGCTTCATCGAGCAGAGTTATCGAAAATTCTGCGGTTGTATCTTCAACCTGAGAGTAGGTCGACAGATTGACTCCGGTTGAAGTGGAGGCGACAGATCCTGAAAGCGCCGTTATCGCAAGTTTTGCCGGTGCACCGGTAATTGCAGAAAGATTGAGATAGGCGCTGGTTACCTGGGCGCCGTTCAGGAAAGTTGCACTTGCGAGAAGCAGATCGGGTGAAGTGCCAGAGGCGACGTTCAGGAACAGGTTCGATCCGGCAGCGATCAGGTCGTTGTTCGGGCTCAGCCAGAATGAATGACTTGCGAGCTGCGGGGCAACGTTCTTAACGGTGAATGTTGAAATTCCGGTCGAGATGGTTGCGACGTTCAGAGCGTCATCGATTGCAGATAACTGGTAGGTGAGTGAGTTGAGAACGAGCGGACCCCAGTTGCTGAGGTCGTTGCCCACGGTAAATGAGGCTTCATGTCTGTTGCTGGTTGCATTGAAAACCAGCGAGGCGGTTGCGATGTGAGTGGTGCCTGAACTCAGGGTTGCAGAAGCGACGGCATCTATCGATGCGCTGACGCTGGCAAAAACAACCAGAACATCGTTGATGTTTGAAACGCCGGCAAGAGGATTGTCACCATTTGTCTGAGAAATCACGATTCCATGATTTGAAAACGACGGGAAGTGGCAATCTACTGAGGTGACCGCATTCGATTCAACTGTGACTTCGTTTGCGTTTGGGTCGGTAACTTTTGCTGTAAATTTGTAATTGGTGTATTCCCGGCTTGTAACTGCTGTAGTGGTTGCCAGCGTAAAGGTTTTAGCCAGATTGTCAGCGGTCATCATGGCATTGGCCGGCCCGCCGATTGCTGTCAGGTCGACGGTCGCCGTTCCGAGGGTTTCGGCTGCGTCAAGACTGATCGTAAAAGTGGCAAGAATGCCAGAACGCATGGCTGCGGGCATGCCCTGCCAGGTGACGGTCATGCTGTTGATAATGGGCGCTTTATTATCAACCGGAGTAACCGGCTGGGTCTGCGAGGCAACAAAGTTGCGGCCGCCGTCGCGAACCTTGACCAGCCATGATTCGTTCGTGCCGTTGAAGGTTCCGGCAGGAACGGTCGTTGTCAGTTCATACCAGTCACTGCCGCTCGGGTTATTGGTCATCGGAGTGGCTGAATCAAGGCCGAATGAGCTCAGGTCGATGGTGGGCGGAACACGGTTCCAGCCGTCGATTTCATCGATATTGTCGAGTATTTCAGCGCGATAGAGTATCTGGCTGCCAACTCTGGCGGTACCACCACCGATAACCATGGCGCTTACCGAAGCAATGGTCGGAATATAGCAGTCGGTTCTATATCTGATGTTCGGGTCAGTCTGTACCGAAAACAGGTTGCCTGAGCGGTCATACATTGTGGCGACAAAGCTGTATGGGTAGGCATAGCGGTCGCTTTTGTCTGCTGTAAAAGTGGCGACATCGAAGACAAGTGTGTATGAAGCGGTGTCTGAAGCCGTCATTCTGACGAAATCGCCAGGACCTGCGATAAGTTTGAGCGAATCGTCGACATACTCGAGCCCGTTCTGGGCGACCTGATAGACGTAAATGGTCGCAGTTGCATGGTCGTCGATGATTTCGCGGGTGAATGGCAGATTGAAATGCAGATTCTTGTGATGATTAACCAGGGTGTTGTTATCACCGCTGTCGGCAATCTGCGCCGTTCGGCGGGTTACCGTGAGTTTGAGTATTCCGGGATCAGGCGGGTTCTGGTCGAAAAGTGGTATGCTGATCGAAGCGACGACAGGTGTCAGAGCGGTGCCGGTCGCCGGGGCGTTTGTGGCATTGTCGGTAATTGTCAGCGGAAAAGTGGCACCCAGATTGGTGGTGCCGGTGGCAACGGTGAAAGTATAGGTGAATTTGCCGCCGGCGAAAGTCAGGGCCTGTGCAGCATTCAAACCGGCGTCGCGCAGGTCGGCGGTAACGGTGTGCCCGTCGAAGGCCGGCGAAGCTGAGGTCGATGCAAGCTGAACTTCTAGCATGACCTGATCGCCAATAATAACGTATGGCGGGTTTTTCTGGCTGATCATGGTGTATGTGGCAATCTGAATCAGCGGCGGTTCATTATCGAGAGGCATCTGGTTGGTGTTGCCCTGTATCAGATGACCAATTACGTTATCAGGTATCGTCGGATCGAAAACAGTGTCACTTACGGCGACCGGAAATCCGGTCGATTCATCACGGGCCAGTCCGGCAACGCTTGAATTGGCAAGCACGAAGCTGGCACTGAAGGTATTGGCAGCAGTCTGAGGCAGAATGACAGCTGAAGGGCTGCCAATCGAGCTGAGATTGACAGATACCGAACCGTTTTCAACCCCGATTGCATTGACCGTGACCGTAAAAAGACTGCCAACCTTGATCGGGTTGTCGGTTGAGGTCAGAACGGCGCTGTTGATAACCGGCAGTGTGCTGTCGATCGCTATTGCCGGCGAGGTGAACCGCTGCACAATGCGGGTTCCGAATTTGTCTAATGCCGTTACCAGAAACTGCCAGGAATTGTCGTCTTCAAGGGCTCCGGCATTGATCGTATAGACTGCCCGATAATTGTCGGTGCTCGGCACCTGAGTCATGTTAAGACTGGCCGGCCCGCCAATGCTGCTCAGATCGACCGAAACGCTCAGTGGCGTTATACTTCCCGAGACCGGAATGGTAGCTATAAGTTCAAGTTTGCAGGTCGCCGTTGCGTAATCATTGGGCGAATCTGTATTGTTCGGATTGAGAACATTGGCCGAGATGGTCAGGTCGCGGTTATAAAAGCTGTATGAGGGGGTGGTGGCCGTGACCGTGTGAGCTGGAACCGCAGGCGTCTGAATTGTGTCATTAACATAGACAGTAAAGCTTGCCCGCCCTTCGAAGTAGGGAACTGCGCCGCCATTTCCCTGCGGCAGAGTGAAAGTTCCCGAGTAAAGGTTTCCTGACTGCAGATTGAGGGTTGCCATACCCAGGCCCAGAGCGGCAAGGTCGACCTGTACCTGACCAGTTTCGATCTGATTGGCTTCAGCCGTGATCGTGAAATCTTCACCATAAAGAACGGTTGGCTGGCCGCTGGTGATGGTTATGTTGCCAATGGTCGGCACGACATTGTCGATTCTGACGGCCGGGGTTGTGGCCTGTAAAACCAGATTTCCAGCCGTATCACGGGCTGTGACCACAAAAGTATACTGAATTGCATCTTCGGTAGTGCCCGGGTTGATCTGATAGACACAGCGGTAGTCGGTTACCAGGCTGCCGGTCATGGCCTGTGCGGCCGGTCCGCCGATCGGAGACAGGTCGGCAGTTACGGTAAGAGTGTCAGGAGTGACATTGATCGGAATTGATGCGACTATTTCGACCCAGCAGGTTGAGGTTGCTACATCATAAGGCGAGTCTGCGAGATTTGGCTGCAGGCAGTTGGCGTTGAGGTAATTGTAGGCCGGTGTATCGAGGTCAATGGCGAAGGTGCGATTGACTACGGTTGAGTTGCCGGTATCGTCGATAAAGGTGAATGAGGCGACAATAGCATTGCTTTTGATGGCAGCTTTCGAAAGAACCACATCGGTCTGCCATACGGCCGGATTATTGGCGCCGGATGAAGAGATCAGGTTCATGGTAAGCCCGGTCTGAATGGCGGCGGGGTTGGCACCGGCATTCAGGTCTGGTACAGAGACGTAGACAGTCTCATTGTCGTAGTTCGAAACGGTCGCGGTGAGGCGGATAACGTCGCCGGCCAGGGCAGTAGCATTTCCTGACATTATGGTGACGCGGGTTTCACCGGCATTAACAACCGGCGGGCGGGTATCGAGAACAAAATCGTTTGAAATATACTGAACCAGCGGGTTAACCGGGTCTTTGAGAGAGATGGTCAGAGGGCCGGTATATTCACGGTTATTCAGGTAGGTTTGGGTCGTGGCGTCGAGGGTCAGACTGAAATTTGTGCCTGAAACATAAGGGATCGGAACATTGTTACCGCCGCCAATCGGTGTAAGGTTTACATTGGCAGTTGTTCCGCCGAGTGGAGTGGCCTGATATTTGGTGTCGCTTATCGCGATGGTAATATTCTGACCGTTTTTTACCAGCAGAGGTGAAACGTCGGGATTAGTTCCCAATACCTGGTCGAGGTCAACATAAATGTCGTTTGAATCTGATGAGGCATTTGTCCCATCATTAGCGCTGGCAGTGACAATTACGTCTACGAGTGTGTTGTAGTTAAGGCCTGCTACCCATTCTGTCAGTCTGATGTCGGCTCGATAAAGACCGGTTGCGGCGTTCTGCTGTGTCATTATAACCGGGCCAAGGCCAAACCCTGCAAAGTCAGCCACAGGCGGAACTGCCCAGGCGGTCGCACCGGTATAGGTTGCGATGGCTTCAACTCTCACCGTGTCATTAAAATTGGTGTAACCGTTGGCATCAGCATCTATATTTCTGGTCAGGCTTACGGCGGTTACTGTAGTCGCGGCAAAAGCTTCTGACGCAAAAAATAATTGCAGCAGGACTAAAGCGAAGAACAGCAGACTCGATCGCTTCATTTTGTCTCCTTATTTCAGGCCTCTGATCAGCTTTTTAGCCAGCAGAGGAACAACCGGGATCTATAATTTACAAGTATTCCTTGCAATTATCGGCGTCTGACTATCAGAAAATTAGTCACAAATGTTTTTGCAGCCGGTGCGTAGAAAATACGGCCGGAGTTGTGTTATGATGGCGTTGTATGAGCGTTAAAAATCGGTTTTTTGCAGAGGTTGAGGCTGTCGATCTGCAGCTTCTTCAATATTCAGGGGTAAACGGCAAATATTCGGTGCGTCTGCGCAGCGAGAGCCGTATTGCCCTGTTGTCGCTTACCGGCAGAATGATCAATATCGTTTCGGCACCGCATGGCTGCGGGCCAGATTTTATTCTCTGCAAGAAACTGCCGCCCCTTGACCAGGAAATTACTGAAGACGGCTGGATTTTCGAAGATACGAGTCTTACCATTCCGTTCATGACCCGCCTCGACCTTTCCAGGGCACCAAGCTTCGATTCCGATGCGCGCATCGGTATCCGGGATTTCCCTGGCCATATCCGCAGTCAGATCAACCGCCGGCTGCGCCAGCCTGACTGCGTTTTCCTCAAAGAGCTCGAGCAGCCTCTGGCGATCTTGTCACGCTCGATTCGTGAACACCTGATAGAATCGGCTGAGATTCCGGTCATTGGGGTTGCCGGTTTCGGGCCCGGGGAAGTGGCGGCCGGTGATGCTGCCCTTTGCGGTATGCTGCTGACCACCCGCTGCTTTTCGTTTGGCGGGCGTTTCAGAATGTCGTGGTTTCAGAGGCTGGCGGTAGAGATCAGACGCTATCTGCACCGGTCCGGTACATGGGGTCGTAACTGGCTCAAGTATGCCATCGATGGGCGCATGACCGAGACACAACAGCAGTTTTTCAATGCCATGGCGCGCGATTTCGAGGGTGCCGGTGAAGTGATGGTCAAGCGCATTGCCGACGACGAAATGCTTAACGGCAAGGCATTCCTGGCCGGTGTCAACCTCAGTCTTGATATGATCCAGGCCGGTGTTTTTAATAAATAAAATAGCCGGCTGAAACTTTACCTGATCAGGTTGAGTTCTTTTGTCGGTAATGTCTGTTTGCTCTGACGGGGTACCTCCGGGGTGCAAGACAATACTAATGATGATTAAAAGCAATAGAAAATAGATGAAAAAAAGTTAATTCGAGTCGGAATGTTCTAAAAATTTTGTTTAATCTGTCCAGGTTGGTCTAATATGTTAAATATCGCCCATTACCTGAGAGTGGTTTATGACGATAAGTAGTATAAGGATAGGAGGAAAGTGTGTCTGTTTGCGTTTTGCACTTTTCTCCGGCAAGGATGCGCCCTGGCAAGATTCAAGGAGGAATCTGACATGCAGCATTTTCTTCTGGCAGACAAAAATAACTTGAACAAACAGAGAAAAATGGCAGGTGGCGAGACATTTTCTTCTCGCGACTGGTTCTGGTATGCCTGTGTAGCCGGCAATCCCGGAAACATGCTGCAACCGCATCACCCGAAGTTTAAAAATGACAATTCTGATCTGAACCTGTATTCCAGGATTCAGGTCTGATGTACTGTTCTCTAGTATGTAGAAAGGAGCGTGGAATTAATGGAAATCGGAAATATCAAACCAATTCTTGAACCACAGCCTAATCAGACGTCGGCCACCAATGGCACCCGTCCTGTTGAAAACCCTGTGGCTGAGCAGACCGAACTTCCTGATGGCAAGGCGATGAAGGCTGCCAAGGAAAACAAGGAGAAAAATGAGGAAGAATTACGTGATGCGGTCGATAAGCTTAATAAGACTGCAGTGATTTTCGACAGATCGCTGCGGTTTCAGATTCATGATAAAACTCATCGCACCATGGTTTCTGTCGTAGATATCGTGCAGGATAAGGTTATCCGGCAGATTCCGACAGAAGAAGTTCTTGATCTTGTCGCAAAAATGGACGATTATCTCGGCCTGATATTTGACAAGAAGGCATAAGGAAACTGTTTAAAGAAAGTCGGCGACGCTGATTTTCGGCAGGAGGCACAGTATGGTAGGCAGCATCAGTAGAAACTGGGTTGGCGGGCTTTCGAGCGGTCTCGATACTCAATCTTTGATCGATCAGTTGATCAAAGCCGAAAGCTTTTCCAAATATAGTCTTGAGAGAAAGCGCAATACCATAACCTATCAGCGCGACATGCTTCAGGATGTCAACCTGAAGCTCTTTGACCTGCAGAATAAAGCAACCGACCTTACTTTCAGCAAAACTTTCAATTCAAAAAAGATCGATGCCAGCGATCCGCGTGTCGTCAATGCCCGTGCCTCTACCAGTGCGGCGATCGGCAGCTATACAGTTCATGTCAAGCAGCTGGCATCTTCTACCACTGTAGCTTCAAAAGCCAAACTTGCCGGGTCTCTCGAACTCGGCCAGAATCTTGCTACCACTGATGCCATTGGCGGCAGCTCGACCACTCTCGATGCTCTCGGCGTCAACCCTGATAACCTTGAAGTGAGAATCGTGGGCGGTGGTTCGGGCACCTATACTCTTTCGCCAGGGGTGACCGGTGCGAACAGTGTCGAAGACATGGTGACGCTGATGAATGTCAGTATTGCCAACAAGCCTGAGCTTAAAGGCAAAGTCAATGTCGCTTTCGATGACAAAAACAACCGTCTTAAATTCAATCTTCTCGATTCTAATCTCAAGCTTGAAATAGCTGATACGGGCACTTCAAACATTATTTCGTCGATGTTCGAGGCCGATGGGCAAATCGATCTTGATAAAGACGTGCCGGTGAAAGAGTCGGTTCTAAAACCGATCAGATCAGGGCTGAACGCCACGATTGCCGATCTCGGCATTACTCAGGGTACTTTTACCATAGAAAGAAGTGGCACCGGCACTCCTGAAACCTTTGACCTTTCAGCTCTTGCCCCGGGAACGACGGTTGCCGACCTTATCAAGCAGCTCAACAGCGAAATCGATACCAAAGGCAGTCTGGTTAAAGGCGGCGTGCCAACCGGTAATCCCGCCGACCGACTTGTAGAATTCAGATTCGACGGGGCAAATGGCAAACTCAGACTGGTAAATACCAATTCTGCAGATGCCACTTCTTTTACCCTCGCAGATGGTACCGGCTCGCTGGCAGCCGACCTCTTTGGCGGGGCCAGTAAAACCTCTGCCAATGACAAAGGCGAGAAGCTGATTAATGAGACTTTCTCCAAAACGATCAGTTCAGGCGTAATAACTATCGATGGAGTTCAGATCAACATCAATTCTCAGACTGATGACCTGCAGGGGGTTCTTTCACGCATTACCGCTCAGACCGGGGTCAACGCCACCTACGATTCGGCGAAAGATGTTATTTCGTTTACCCGCAAAGATGGCAGTAATAACCCGATCGGCGTCGGGTCATCGACAGACAGCAGTAATTTCCTGCTGGTGACCGGCATGATTGCCGGCAGTCAAGCTTCGGCAGCACAGCTGTCCAGCTCTGGCAACCTCGGCAAGACACTGGCCCAGACAAGAGCCGGTACTATCGCCGGCGAATTTGGTGTGGGCGCCGGAACCCTCAGAGTAATGGTGAATGGTCAGGCCAGCGATATAAATTATAATGGCACCGAAACTCTTCAGGACATTCTCGACAGTATCTCTGAAATTGAAGGTGTCGACAAAGCCTATTATGATGCTTCAACGGGCAAAGTGAACATCGTTGGCAAAGAGAAGGGCTCTGATGCTACTCTTCAGATTCAGGATGCCGCCGGAACCCTCGGCGCTTCTCTGGGGCTGGCAGGCGGTTCGGTGAGTGGCCTCGATACAGGTTCGACTCTTGTCAGTTCCCGCCCGATTTCTGAAGTTAGAACTTCTTCACCTCTTAATCAGGCTGGTTTTGCCAACTCTGTTACTGCCGGCACTTTTTCCATCAATGGTGTGCAGTTTTATATCGGCAGCACATCGACAATGACACTTGATTCATTGATCAGCTCGATCAATTCGAATACCCAGGTCGGGGTTAAGGCCCATTATGACCAGACAAACGGGCAGTTCATTCTTACCTCGACCGAAACCGGTAACCGCGCAATTGCTCTGGGCTCCGCTTCCGACAGCAGCAACTTTCTCTCGGCAATGGGCCTGAATGGTGCGGTTCAGAATGTCGGCAAAAATGCCATTTACAGTGTCGATGGTGTCTTTGGTGGCGCCGATCAGGTCAGCCAGAGCAACAGCATTTCCGATGCAGTTGAAGGCGTTACCTTCGATCTGTATGATGTTACCGGGGCCTCGGGTTCGGTGGTTAACATCAACGCCGACACCGAAACCGCTTCGAAGGCGATCACCGATTTTGTCGACGCCTACAATGAAGTCACCAAACTGGTATATTCAAGACTGACTGAAGAACGTAACTGGGAACTGACTGCTCTGACAGATGATGAAATCAAGGCGCTCGGAGATTCAGATCTCACAGCTTACGAAGATGCTTTTAAGGTTGGTCTTCTGTCGGGAGACAACACCCTGAGATCGGTGAGATCACAGATGCGCCTCGTGATGTCTTCAATAGTGCCTGGTGTCGACAAGCTTTTTGACAGCCTTTCAGACCTTGGCATTACCACGGGCACCATTGGTTCTGATTACAAAGACACTATGGTCGGTACTTTGAGTGTCAGCAACAAGGAAAAGCTTGAGCAGGCTCTGGCCGAGAACCCTGACAAGGTTGCCGCTCTGTTCAATCAGGACTCTACCGATACCAATAAAATGGGTATTGCCCGGCGTCTCAAGGCCACGCTCAATGAATTCACCAAGTCTGACGGTCTGCTTACCAAAAGGGTCGGTCGTTCCGGTGTCGCTTCAAACAGCGAAATGGACAAACAGATCGGTCTGATCAACAATCAGATTGCCGCTCAGGAGGAAAGACTGAAAAGCCGTGAAGAAGCCCTGCTTAAACAGTTTGCCAGTCTCGAGACCGCCATGTCGAACTATCAGTCGCAGGCTACCGCTTTTTCAAATCAGCTTTCACAATTAAGCGGAAGCAAGTAAACTAGACGCAGAATCCAGAAACAGGTTCGAGGTTTAACTTTGGAAATTTTACTTAATGGTAACTCCCTCGAAGTAGAGGGTATAAATGCTGAAGTGACCGTACTTCAGCTGGTTAAAACTGTTGAAGAATCGCTTCAAGGCAGCGGTTCGTCGATCGTTGAGCTGCTTCTCGACGGCACTTCTTATTGTCCGGATGAAACTGAGAAAATCGACGAACTCAAGGTCGTCGATTTTGCAAAGATCGAATTGATTGCTGCCTCAGCGATTGATATGATTCAGGCAGCCTTCGAAGACGGTGACGCCGGCATCACTCACCTTGAAGGTGTTGCGCAGCAGGCCTCTTCTGAACTGCGCATTGGCAAAATTAAAAGCGCCATGGATCATTACATCGAATTTGTCGATGGCGTCGAATGGCTGGTTACCATGCTCAATAATGCTGATCGGGCCTTTGCCGCCAATATGGCCGAGTCTTCCGTCGAGTCTGAACGTCAGAGCCTTCTTGGCAGAATCAACGAACAGATGGCAGCGGTCAAATCGGCCCAGGAATCAGAAGACTGGGTTGGCGTCGCTGACATTCTCGAATACGAATTTCCCGAGATTTTCTCAGATGCCCGCAAGCTTATCGAAACCATCCTGGGGAGCAGCAGCTGAAATGAATGAAGAGCTGTTCAATAGAAACCTGAATGCCCTCCGTCGTCACCCCAATGTTTTTTCGGTGGTGGCAGCGGCTGCCCGTATCTGGCGTCAGGAAGTTTATTCTGTCGAAACAGCGAAAAGCGGTCAGCCGACTCTGAGTTTCAGCGACGAAAACAAAAGACTGGTTTCTTATCACAGCCGCTATGACCCGGTTAAAGAGGCCGAAAAACAGGTTCAGGCGTCTTTTCAGGGGCAGACACATGCGATGTTGCTTGGCTTCGGTCTTGGCTACATGGCCGAAGTGCTGCTGAAAGAATTCAAGCAGAGAGTCAGCGGCCCGCAGCTTTTTGTCATCGAACCAGACGCCGGGGTGTTTATTGCTGCCCTGAAAAGCCGTGATCTGAGCAGACTCCTTCTTGATGAACGCGTTGCTCTTGTGGTTGGCATGACGGCTGATGAAGTTGGCGATCTCTGGAGCGCCAGTCTCGACTGGACAGCCATGGAGCGCCTGGTCCTGATCGATCACCCGCCTTCGGTTGGGCGTTTCAAGATATATTTTGAGAGGGTTATCGAAAAGATCCGCTATCTGTGCAACCGCTCTAAAGGCAATCTGGTAACTCTTATGCATGCCGGGTTCGAGTTTCATTCGAACTATTTCGCCAATCTGGCGGCCGGCTTTACTCTGCCAGGTGTTGAAAGGCTTTTTGACCGTTTTTCCGGCACCCCTGCCATAGTCGTTGCCGCCGGGCCGTCGCTTGATAAAAACATGCATCTTCTGGCGCAGGTTAAGGGTAAATTTCCGATCGTCGCTGTGGATACCGCCCTCAGACAGCTGGTGGCAAACGGCATCAAGCCTGATATTGTCTGCGCTGCCGATCCGTCATACGAAAACTCACTCGATTTTGTCGGTGTCGAAAACGAAACCGATGTGGTTCTGGCTGTCGAGCCGATGACTCATCCGGATATTTTTACCAGCTTCAGGGGGCCACTGATGCTGATGACTTTCGGTGGCGGCCTGCAACCGATCTGTAAAGATCTGCGCGAGCCGGTTGGCACCCTGGGCTGCTGGGGCTCGATCGCCACCACGGTTTTTGACCTGGTTCGTCGCATGGGGGCAGATCCGATTGTTTTTGTCGGTCTCGACCTGTCTTTTCAGGATGGTCGCCTGCATGCCCGCGGCTCGTATTCTGACGACATCTTTTACGAAAAGGTGCATCAGTTTACGTCGATCGAGCATGAATCAGCCGAATACATCAATACCCGCGGCGCTGTTAAATTGGGGCGTGCCGATGGCTCGATTCTTTTTACCGATCAGAACATGAAGCTCTATAAAGACTGGTTCGAAGACCAGTTTCGTCAGACAAGAGCAAAGGTTATCAACGCGACCGAGGGCGGTATCGTAGACAAATACGTCGAACTGATGCCGCTTGCCAGAGTGATCGAGACCTGGTCGCATAAGAGCGCGCCGGTGGCAGAAATACTCAGATTGGCTCTGGAAAAACCGGTTAAAGCTGATCGACAAGCGCTGATCAATCGTCTCGGCCAGTTTCGCAAAACTATGAGCCAGAATCAGAGCGCTGCCCGCCGGGCTGTAGCCGTCTGCCGCAGACTGATAAGCACATCGGCAGACTTGCCCGTTGACAGGCTCGATGGTAAGTCACGTGTTGAATTTTTTGACATTCTGCAGCTGCACGACCAGATCTGCAGCGACAAAGATCTTTTTCCGTGGTTTTCGATACATCAGACACGTTATATAACTCGTCATACCATGGATGTGGTCAATCTCAGGGCTTCAGCAGCAACCACAGTTGGGCAGTGGATGCGGCAGATAAGCGAATTTTTCGCAGCACTCGAAAGATTTCACGAATACCAGATCCCGTTGTTAGATAAGGCAGTAGAAGAATTGAACAGGCAAAACAAGTCGAAAACGGTTCCAGGGAGTCATTGCAATGAGTAATCCATACACCCAGAATACCGCTTATCGAAAGACTCAAATCGAAACGGCATCGCCTGAGACACTGATTCTCATGCTCTACGACGGTGCTCTGCGTTTCATGAGTCAGGCAGAGATTGCCTTTGAAGAAAAGAATCTTGAACAGATCAGCAACCTGCTGTTGCGGGTTCAGGCCATTTTTGCCGAGCTGATGACTGCCCTCGATAAGGAAAAGGGCGGTGAAATCGCCGTTAACCTTGAACGATTGTATGTGTTCTTTCTTGAGAAACTCGGCGAGGCCAATGTTAAGAAAGACGTCAAGCCAATGCTGGAGATAAAGCCGCTGGTACAGAATCTGCGCAATACCTGGGAACAGGCAATGCAGAAGCATCAGACCTCTGCGCAGGTGGTACCACCACGGCCGCGATTGAACGTGGCAGTCTGACTAAGAAAGGCAGGTGAGTGCTTTGTCCGGAATCAGCGGTGTCAATGGTGCAGCTACAGCTGAATTGATGAAAATTCTCGAAGCCAACCAGCAGGCGACCATAGATCTTGCCGAAAAAATGGTTAAAGTAGCGGTTGGCGCAAAGGTTGCAGAATCTGAAGCAACCGGGCTGGGTGGGGCAATTGATCTCTATGCCTGATTTTTATCTTTGTTTTAAGCCAGCTTTGCGGTAAAATGGGCCGGACGCCACTTTCGAGCGGTGTCCGGTTTCATTTTATACACTAGGTATTTTCTGGGGGCCATATCAGTACCGGAATCATTTTTTATGTCGATGGGCTGAAAAACCTGTATCGCCGGCAGGTAGATCTTTGCCGGCCGCTGGCAGAAGGTTTGTCCGCCATCGAAATTCTTGCCCGCCGGTTTCCCGGCAATGGGGCTCTGTCGGCCCGGGTGCTGGTAATTCCAGATACATCTGAATTTGACGACCTGGCCGGGCAGGCCGCCGCCCTCAATTTAAAAGTCAGTCGTTTTTCTCGGGCAGAAGTCCTGGAAAAGCCGAAAATGCTGCAACAGCAGCGCTGGAATCTGGAAGATGACAGCGGCAATGACACCTGGGTCGGTGCTGCTCTGGCTGAAGCTGTAAAGGAACAGGGCTGGCAGACCGCCGTTATGATACCGGTCCAGAATCTTCTGGTCGAGCCATCAGCGGTAGCAGAAAGTCTTGAGCTTTTTCGCCGTGAATCTTTCGATATGCTTGCCGCAGAAGAACGCATCTGCGGTGCTGCCTGGTATATTTTTCAGGCTGATCTGTTGCTTGGGCTGTTGCAGAGCCATCCAGATCTGATGTGGGCGCGGGGCGGGCTTGCCTGGGCAGTTCGCAAGCCGCTTTACCCGTTCAAAGTCGGGGCTTTTCACTGTCCACGGATTCGGCCGGCACTGGTGGCTGATCTGCGTCTTAATTCGGAACGGGCCTTGCATACGCTTTCGGGTTCGATCACTGCCGATTTCGTTCAACCCGGCTTTTCATACGAAAACTGGCTGAACCACTCTGGTTGGGAAGACAACTGGTGCAGCTTTGCACCTCTGATAGTTAATGTTGAACCAGCCAGCCTCTGTAATGCTTCCTGCGCCGGGTGCGTTTATCCGGTAATGCAGAGGCCAAAGATAATCATGACCCCCGAGATTTTCGGACGGGTGCGTGGTGCATTTGCGCCCGGAGACGACTGTCGCTGGGTTTTTTCGGGATGCGGTGAACCGTTGTTGAACCCTTTTATTGCTGATATGGCCGCGTCGGTTGCAGATTTCAGTGCCATGCTGATAACTTCGCTGCAGAAACTGCCGCCGGAAGGGTTTCCATTTAATGCCTTCGACCAGATAAGAATCAGTGTCGACGCCCTGTCAGAAGAGGATTTTCTGAAGCGCCGCCCCGGTTGCAGCTGGAAAAATGTTGAAAGTTTTCTCAATTTTGCGCGCGTTGGCAAAGCAGCCGCTCCTGATAATTTTCCTGAAATCGGGGTCAGCTTTCTGCGGCAGGCAATATCTGAAAATCAGCAGCAGGCCTTTCTCAACTACTGGAAACAAGTCGTTAAGCCTGTATTCAAAGACCACTTTTTCAGATGGCCTTTTGATAGTGCACCTGAGGCTGTGCAGTGGTATCAGATTATCGGTGATTCGACATTTGCCGGTGCCAGAGCACGCACTTCAAAGGTCGACTTCACACCGGTGCGTCGCCGTCCGTGCCGTAATGCTGTTTTAAGCCTGACGGTTCTGGGTGATGGCCGTGTTTCGGTATGCCCATACGATTTTGATGGCAGAATGATCATTGGTGATTTAAAACAGAACAGCCTGAAAGAAATCTGGAACTCTGAATCTGCCAGGCAGTTCAGGCAACGCCATCTCAAGCTCGAACTCGATTCAGAAGCAACCTGTTCAAGATGCACAGACTGGTATCACCCTGTTTAACGGTTTTTACAGAGTAGTATCTGAGCCGATTCTATCCCTTCATCGCTATTGACAAAGATTGCGGCAAGCCGGAATATCCGGGTTTGAAAACAGGCGGCAGTTGTGTGTTAAAATGGAGACATGGGAGGTAAATATGACTGAACATCGCGCCTGTGTACCATGCAGTTCTGATGTGGAACCTCTGACCCGCGAGGCCTGCGAAACATATTTAACTGGCCTGCCAGAGTGGCAGCTTGATTCTGAAGCGAGAGAGATTACCCGCAAGTTTATCTTTAAAGATTTTGCCGAAGCCATGAGCTTTGCTGTTAAAGTCGGCAGGCTTGCTGATGAAATGGGGCACCACCCGGTTCTGACGATTGGCTGGGGGTTTTGTAAGGTTAAATTTAAAACCTCAAAAATCAACGGTCTGCATAAAAATGACTTTGTCATGGCCGCACATGTAAATCATCTCTGAAAGGCCGTAATAAAAAAAGGCGTCGATTGCTCGACGCCTTTTTTTATTACGGGTTATTACTTTTTATCGGTGCATGCTTTTTCGCAGGCATCTTTGCAACCAGCCTTGGCTTTGTCGGCGCAGGCTTCGTCTTTGCAACCAGCCTTGGCTTTGTCAGCACAGGCTTCTTCTTTGCATTCAGTCTTGGCTTTGTCAGCGCAGGCTTTGCCGGTTTTTTTGCAGCATTTGTCGCCCTTGTCACTGCAGCATTCGGTTTTAGCTTTGTCAGTGCACGCTTTTTCGCAGGCATCTTTGCAATCAGCTTTTGCTTTGTCGGCGCAGGCCTTGCCGGTTTTTTTGCAGCATTTGTCGCCCTTGTTGCTGCAGCATTCTGTTTTGGCTTTGTCGGTGCATGCTTTTTCACAGGCTTCTTTGCTGTCAGCTTTTGCTTTATCGGCGCAGGCTTCTTTGCAATTCTGGTGCTTGTGATGGCGATTTTTTCTGCTGCGCTTGTTGTAGCGTGACCAGGGTTTTTTGTCGCCGCAGGCTTTTTTGCATTCTTCTTTAGTCAGACCCTTGCATTCTTCTTTGCAGAGACCTTTGCAGCCATCTTTGCACATTTCTTCGCATTTCTTTTCGCAGGCTTTTTTAGCTTCGTCACATTTTTTGTGCTTGCTGCAATCAGCTTTGCAGACGTGTCTGCCATGTTTTTTGTGCTTGCGGCCATGCTTGTTGTAGCGCGCCCAGGGTTTTTTGGCTGTATCATCAGCCTTTTCAACCTTGGCCGGCTCTTCGGTTTCAGTTTTTTTGACTTCAGTTTCTGTCTGTTTGCCCTGGGCAACGCTTTCGAGATACTGTTCCCATTCGGCTTTCTTTTCGGTGAAAGTCAGATTGAGAAGGTCGAGATTCTGGCGGTCTTCGACAGTCGGGTTGCTCTTGGTTACCAGCGCCATAATCTGCTGACGCATTGACTGCATCTGAGAAACATGGTCGAGCCATGCTTCATTGCTGACGGCGCCAATGGTGCCTGCGAATGCCGGCACTGCGAAACAGAAACCAAGAAGAAGTACGAGAAATTTCTTCATATTGCCTCCAATAGTAAATTTAACTTGGGTATTTTACTTTAATTCAAACCAAATTGCAAAAGTCAGGTTATTTTGCGACGGTGTTTTCGCCGGTTCGAAAGCTGGTAAAATGCATCTCACCTTTTTTCAGTTCGATTGCTTCAAGGTTGAGCCTGAATGGAAACTTTTCAAGATCGAGCACCGGGTTGATCTTTTTTATGATCATACCCACAAATGATCTTGGCATAGTCATGCGGTTTACTTTCATTTTTTTTGCATGAAACCATATTTCTTTGCCCGATTTGATCGAAAGATGCCCGTCCGCCGAAAATTCTACCTTGACGGGCCCATATTTCGTCGAGCCGGACAGGCCCATATTGCCTGTGGTCAGCTCTATGCGGGGCCTGTCGACCTTTATCGATTTGCTTTTAGCTTCGAGAAAGGCATTCAGGTCAGATTCGAGAATGCTGACATCCATATTGATATTGCTCATCGAGACCGGGTCTATTTTTTCTTCTTCGATCAGTTTGCGGGTATCGAGTTGAACATCTTCAAAGTCAATGTCGGCGCGATTCAAGGTCAGGTTGTCGATACTGCCCCGCGAAGTGGAAACTTCTATTTTTTTGAAGCGGCCGCGGGCAGTGTGCTCATCGTCGACAGGGGTAAGTTCAATGGTCAGAGTGGCCGGATTTTCGAGAATTTTGTTCATCGAAGAAATAAGCTTGCTCTTGATTATCGTTGGATCAGACGCAATTCTGGCGGTAATTTCGGGGTCAGGGGTGTATGAGGCATTGTCAGCAAAAAGCGGAGCAAGAACGCCGAACACCATGACTATAAGCAGCGTTGAAAAAAATCGGCGCGGTTTTGGCATAATCTTCCTTTACTCAAAAAGGTTACTGTCAGATATTCTAACTGTTTTCAAAATGGTTTTCCAGCAATTCCATACACAATTGCCGTCATATCTTTCAATGGTCCGACCAGTCAGGAAATTTTTAATGACGTGATCGCGCATGGTTGTGTCAGTTGTTGCGACCGAGTAAATTTTTTCGGCGACCAGTGGCTGTCCCGAAACCATCATTTCGCGCAACTGCCCGCCCAGAACCGAAAAATCGCAGCCTGAAAAAGCCAGTGAAGACATACCGTGCTGCTTCACCAGTGTTTCGGCCAGGCTCTGCAGCTCGCTGCCGGAAAGTCTGAAGCGCTGAATCCGGTCATTCGGCATGCAGGTAATAAGTTGTGCCGTCGTGACTATATTGTCAGGCAGATATTCGAAATCAGGGGGAAGTGTGATCGCAATGTCAGTGCTGGCGCTGAGCCTGATAATGTGGGCGTGGGCCTGCGGGTTGAACCTGCGGGCGCTGGTCGAAGCGCCTGATGTCGTTGGTATGACTCTGAGAGTCTCAAAAAGACCTGGTTTTAATGTCTGCATCGCATCATAATGCCAGTGTCGGGCATTTACTGAGCGGGTTTTGGCGAGCGGCAGCATTCGTAGAGTCAGTCTTGGAAAACCATGGGTTTTGCGGATAATATTGAGCATCGGCAAAAACTGATTGCCAGTCGCAAAAGTCATCATGAAAACATTTTCGTTGCACGTCGGATTGTAATTCGAGAGAGGCGTCTGCTGGCCAGGCATTGGCACCTGAATCAGAAAATGGATTCCGGGCCGCCGTCTGAATTCCCCGGCAAGACGTTCAAGCATGGCAAAATCGCCATAAACTGTCGAAATGCTGAAACTTTCCGGCCCTAAACGTGGGTCGAGACGATTAAGGGCTCTGATCGGGTCATCGACTGTGTCAGTGCCAAAGACCATCGTCTGAAGGTTCTTACATAATTCAGGCTCGATAAAATTGAAAAACCAGAAGTCGATACCATCGAATTTCTGCTGCATGAAGGGCCTGAACATCGGCTTTTTGCCCTGCGGGTCAAGATTGGTGAATAATCTCTGTCTGAGATGCCGGTCAATCGTCGTGCTGTTGAGGGCTTCAATATCGGCTGTGCTGACGGCTGTTACTGTCGGATTACATCTTGTAATTAAATCTCTTTCAAGCTGTCCGCGGGTAAAATAACTGAGTGGTACAAAAAAATCAGAATCGTTACCGATTGCATAAACAATCGAGGTCTTTGTCTGGTCGCGTCTGAAAGAGTCGATTGTATCAGGTATTTTCCAGGCTTCTGATTTTTGAAACTGCAGATCGGGGGTGATTTCCGAAAGGCGGCCCTGAAAATTTCCGGGAAAAAAGATCTGAATCGGTTTAAAAACCTCTGCTGATAGTGGTTTTATCAACAGCAGAGCCACAAAGCTGGCCATCAACAAAAGTTTTTTCATGAACATTTTTTAATCGTTGATTCTTTTGACAATGTAAAAACCGACAAAGGCGAAGATGATGTTTTGAGCCCAGGCTGCGAGCATGGGTGGCAAAAAGCCCGATTTGCCGAGGGCGGTAAACAGGCTCATCATAACGTAATAGATAAAAATGATGAGAATCGAAACCCCGAAGCCGATAAAAGCGCCGCTGCGGTTGTTGGTGAGCCCGAAACTGGCACCGATTATGGCGAAGAAAAAGCTGGCGAAAGGCAGCGATGTTTTCATTGCCAGGCCAACCCGCATTTCTGTGGTATCCATGAACTGCGTACGTTCATAAGCTTCGATTCTGCCCTTGAGTTCAGAATAGCTCATTTCATTGGGTTTTTTACTCTGTCTGGCAAAATCTTCAGGGCTCTCTTCGATCGTGGTTATTCGCATTTGTGGACGGGTTGCCGGTGCTGCCAGCCCGCCTGTCTCAGAATATGACTGTTCGATTACCGATTTAAGAACCCAGGCTGAGCCATCCCACTCGGCGGTGGCTGCAGAAATGCGCTTTTCAAGTACACCTTTGTCGTCATAATACTCGAGTAGAACTTTTTCCATCAGACCGCGTTTTTCATAAACCTTGCGGGCATAGGCGAAAGCTCCATCCGAAGTGCGCATTACCGAATTTTCAGACGCTTCTGGCTCGACAAGCCGCATTATTTCTGTTCGCCTGATGTTTCTCGCTTCCTGGTTTGCTGTTGGAACAACGAGTTCGTTGAATACGAAGCTGAAAAGTGTGATCGTCAGAGCAAAAACAACCACCGGCAGAAGAATTCTGAAAAAATTGGTGCCGCCGGCCCTGAGAGCGGTCGTTTCTGAATCTTTCGACATGCGCCCGAACACAAGAAGGTTTGCCAGAAGTACCGACATCGGAAAAGTGAATATCATGTCCTGGGGCAGGCGGTTGAGAAACCAGCGCCCCATGACGCTCATCGGAATGTTTTCGTTGACAATACTTTGCAGAGTCGACATCAGAGGGTCAATGGCGATGATGGTCACGAAGAGAAAAAAGCCGAAAAGAAACGGCCCGATCAACTGAGTGAATATGTATCTGTCGAGGATTCGAATCATTATTATGAGTTTAACTCGTGGCGGTTTTAAATTTTTGAAGCAGGTGGTATTATGACTCTCAATTTACCATATTTCAACCACAGATGAGAAAGGAAGCAGAAAATGAAGATCGCCATGATAGGAACAGGTTACGTCGGGCTGGTTACCGGCACCTGTTTTGCTGAATCTGGAAATGATGTTGTCTGCGTCGATACTAACGAAAAAAAGATCAATGACCTGAAAAATGGCATTATACCAATATTTGAACCCGGCCTCGATTCTCTGGTCAAAAGAAATGTCGAAGAAGAAAGGCTTTCGTTTACCACCAATCTTGAAGAAGCCGTCAAAAAGTCACTTTTGCTTTTTATTGCGGTTGGCACTCCGCCCGGCGAAGATGGTTCGGCCGATCTGCAGCATGTTCTTGCCGTTGCCCGCGGCATTGGCAGATGTATGACTGAATTCAAGATAATTGTTGACAAGTCGACGGTTCCGGTCGGCACGGGCGCCAGAGTGCGCGCAACCATTCAGGAAGAACTCGACCGCCGCGGCGAAAATATTCCCTTTGACGTGGTCAGCAACCCTGAATTTCTCAAAGAAGGCAATGCCATCGACGATTTCATGAAGCCCGACCGTGTGGTTATCGGCTGTGAAGACGTGCGCACCGGCGAACTGATGAAAGAGCTTTATGCACCCTTTGTCAGAACCGGCAAACCGATTCTCGTCATGGATATCGCTTCGGCCGAAATGACTAAATACGCAGCCAATGCCATGCTGGCGACCAAGATTTCATTCATGAACGATATTGCCAACCTCTGTGAAAAGCTGGGCGTCGATATTTCTCAGGTCAGACAGGGAATCGGCTCTGACAGCCGCATTGGTTATCCATTCATTTTTCCGGGGGCTGGCTACGGTGGCTCATGCTTCCCTAAAGATGTTCAGGCGCTTGTGAAAATGGGTGAGCAGAACAGCTATCATCTGCAGATTCTCGAAGCCGTCGAAGCTGTGAACCAGCGGCAGAAAAAAGTTCTGTTCAACAAGCTCAAAAGCCGTTTCGGCGCAGAGTTAAAGACTAAAACGATTGCGGTCTGGGGTCTGGCATTCAAGCCGAATACCGATGACATGCGTGAAGCACCGTCGATCGTTCTGATCGAGAATCTGCTGGCCGAAGGCGCCAGAGTCAGGGCCTACGACCCTGAAGCGATGAAAGAAGCGCACAAGGTTTTTGGCGATCGCATTGCATACGGCAAAAAGGTCTATGAAATTCTCGAAGGGGCCGATGCACTCGTGATCGTGACTGAATGGAACGAATTCAGGCGCCCTGACTTCGATAAGATCAAGAGTATGATGAAGCTGCCGGTCATTTTCGACGGACGAAATCTTTTTGAGCCGAAAAAGATGGCTCAGCTCGGGTTCGAATATGAAGGGATCGGGAGAAAGCAATGAAGCTGATATTGCCCGTTGCCGGCAAAGGCACACGATTGAGACCACACACTTTTACCAAGCCGAAGTCGCTGGTTCGTGTGGCTGGTAAGACTGTTCTTCAGCACGTAATCGATGGACTGAAAAAGTTGAAGATTGATGAATACATCATCATAACCGATGAAAACGGGCATATAATTCAGCGCTATATCGAAAAGCATTACCCCGAGCTGAAAGCCACCTATATTCAGCAAACCGAGCTGCTTGGGCCGGCGCATGCCGTTTCTCTGGCGGCGCCGCGCATCAACGAAGGTGACGATGTTCTTGTGGTTTTCAACGATACGCTGTTTGTCACCGATCTGACCCGCATTCCGGTGCTCTGCCAGGGTCTCGATGGCCTGATTTATTCAAAAGAGGTCGAAGACCCGAAGCGCTTCGGGGTTAATGTCATGAAAGACAATGTCATCGTCGATATGGTTGAAAAGCCGGATACGCCGGTGAGTAATCTGGCTCAGGTCGGCATGTATTACCTTAAAGATGGCCGGCGCTTTATGAACTACATTCAGCGCAGTATTCAGCAGAACCTCAGGGTAAAGGGTGAATTCTATCTGCCTGAGGTTTTCAAGCTGATGATCGCGGATGGCATGAAACTTGGCGCTCCCGAGATTGAACAATGGCTCGATTGCGGCAAGCCCGAAACGCTGCTGCAGACCAATAAAATCCTTCTTGAGAGAGCCCAGGGCAATCATATCTGTATTGAAGGCTGCGTGATCATTCCACCCGTTTCGATTCACCCGAGTGCTGAAGTCAGACACAGCGTCATTGGCCCCTATGTGTCGATTGCCAAGAATTGCAAAATTCATGATTCGATCATCAGAAACTCGGTCATTAATCCATATTCGATTTTGCGCAATACCATGCTCGACGAGTCTCTGATTGGCGATGCGGTCGAACTGACCGGACAACTGCAGAGACTGAACATTGGTGACAACAGCGTTATCGACCTGAGCGGGCGTAACTTAGATTAAAGGAGAACCGATGCTGGACGGCAAATCAATTCTGATCACCGGTGGAACCGGGTCTTTCGGTAAAGCCTTTGTTAAAAAGGTTTTGCGCGACCACAAACCGCACAAGATCATTGTCTACTCACGCGACGAATTCAAGCAGTATCAGATGCAGCAGATGTTTGCATCCGACCGTCTGCGATTCTTCATCGGCGACGTCCGCGATGAAAAGCGACTGTATCGCGCCCTTACCGGCGTTGATTACGTCATTCACGCGGCCGCGATGAAGCAGGTGCCGGCATCTGAATACAACCCGTTCGAAGCGGTTCAGACAAACATCATGGGAGCGCAGAATCTGATTACCGCTGCTCTTGAGGCCGGCGTTCAGAAAGTCGTCGCCCTGAGTACCGATAAGGCCTGTAACCCGGTCAATCTGTATGGCGCCACCAAGCTTTGCTCTGACAAACTGTTCATTGCCGCAAATGCCTACTCCGGCAAACTGGTGACCCGCTTCTCGGTAGTGCGCTACGGCAATGTTCTCGGCAGCCGCGGTAGCGTGGTGCCTCTTTACAGAGAACTCGCCGTGAAAGGCGAAGAATTGCCGGTTACCGATGAACGCATGACCAGATTCTGGATAACCCTGCCGCAGGCAGTGCAGTTCGTTATCGATTCGTTCAATCTCATGAACGGCGGCGAGCTGTTTATTCCGAAGATTCCGAGCATGCGCATCACCGATCTGGCCGAGGCAATCGCCCCCGGCTGCAAAATTAAGAAAATCGGTATCCGCCCTGGCGAAAAATTGCATGAAATGATGATCTCCCGCGATGATTCGCGGCATCTTTTCGAGCTGGGTGACCGTTATATTAAAATGCCTGATTTTCCGTTCTGGAAAGTCGTGCTGCCGGCAGGCGCTTTACCCGTGGCCGACGGCTTTGAATACGCCAGCGACACCAACACCCAGTGGCTCGATGTCGAGCAGCTTAAAAACGTTCTGCAGCAGGAAGGTGTGGTCGAGTGAGCTTTATTCCATACGGTCGGCAGCATATTACCGACGAAGACATCGCAGCGGTTGTTAAAGTTCTCAAGTCCGACTATCTGACACAGGGACCGGCCATCGAGGCTTTCGAAAAAGCTCTCTGTCTGGAAACTGGCGCCCAGTTCGCCGTGGCCTGCAGTAATGGTACTGCCGCCCTGCATCTGGCAGCAATCGCCGGCAGAATTGGCCAGGGCGACCGGGTGGTGGTGCCGCCGATAACTTTCGTTGCCAGCGCCAACTGTGCCCGTTACAACGGTGCCGAAATTCTCTTTGCCGATATCGACCCGGCGACCCTGACCATGTCACCGCTGGTCTGTCGGCGTATCCTTGAAAAGTGTGCGGCCGAGGGACGGCCGGTTAAAGCGGTGATAACCGTCGATCTGGCCGGGCACCCTTGCGATATGCAGGCTTTCGCCCTGCTGAAAAAAGAATTCGGCTTCGTCTGGATTCAGGACGCCTGCCATTCGATCGGTGCCAGCTGGGAAGACAACCTTGGTATCCGCTGGAAAGTCGGTGAATTTCCGTCAGTTGATATGACTGTCTACAGCTTTCACCCGGTGAAACATATCACCACCGGTGAGGGCGGCATGATTTCGACACACTCTGAAGCCCTGGCTGCCAATATGCGACTGCACCGCAGCCACGGCATCATGCGTGAGCCTTCGGGTTTTCAGAACGCCGCCGAGGCCTTCGCTGCTGACGGCAGCGCCAATCCCTGGTATTATGAAATGCAGAAGCTTGGCTTCAATTATCGTATTACCGATATTCAGGCGGCTCTCGGTGCATCACAGCTGGGGCGACTGGCAGAAAATATCGTTAAACGGCAGGCGATTGTCGCTGCTTACCAGAGCCGACTTGCCGGCCTGCCATGGCTGAAATTCCCGCAGGTAGCCGACGGAGTCAGTCATGCCTATCATCTGGCAGTCGTTCAGATTGATTTTGCTGCCGCCGGTCGCAGCCGGGCCGAAGTCATGAACCGGCTCAAGGCCGACGAAATCGGCACTCAGGTGCATTATATACCGATCCCGATGATGCCTTATTATGCCGGTACTGTCGACTCTGCAGAAATTCCAGATTCATTGGCCTATTACAGGCAGGCTTTGTCGCTGCCGTGCTTTCCACAGATGGGTGATGAAGAAATCGACCGGGTCTGCAGTTCGCTTAAAAAGGCAATGGCATGAGCAGCAGCGTTAAGAATCAGGTGATCATTCAGGCAAGAATGGGTTCAACCCGCCTGCCCGGAAAAACCGCTCTGAAACTGGGTAACCGCACGATTCTCGAACATGTGGTTCGCCGCAGCGGCGCAGCTATGCTGGTTAACCGGGTCGTCGTCGCGACCACCGAGCTTGCTGGTGATGACGAACTCGCCGCCTGGTGCGCCGAACGTGGAGTGCCCTGCGTGCGCGGCAGTTCAGAAGACGTTCTGTCGCGTTATCTGCTGGCGGCTGAAAAGTTTCCCTGTGAAAACATCATCAGAATTACCGCCGATTGCCCGCTGATCGACCCTGGTATCATCGATGCGCTTCTCTCTCTGCACGCCGGCAGCGGTTCCGACTATACTTCGAATGTAATTCCGCCGACTTTTCCGGTGGGGTTTGATGCCGAGGTCATTAAAACGTCGGTGCTGCAGAATGTCGGGCGTCTGGCTGAGCTGGTTTCGCACCGCGAGCATGTTACCCTTTTCATTCGCGAGAATCTCGACCGGTTTAAAACCGCCAATCTCAGTTATGGGCAGAACTATGAGCATATCAGACTGACACTCGATCGTGATAACGATTATCAGCTGCTGAAAAAAGTTTTTGCTCATTTCGCCAACGGGCCTGAACTTTTTTCTTTCTATCAGATCATGGAATTTTTCGAACAGAATCCGGACCTCATTGCCATCAATTCAGATGTTGACCGCTTTGAAGGCATGAAAAAATCGGCGGCATCAGAGAACCGCAGGCTTAAATGGCAATAGTTCTCAACAGGCGCGGGTTGATACCCACGAAAACCGCGGTTTTCAGGGTTGATGCCGGCCCCGGCATTGGTATGGGCCATTTCATGCGCTGCCGAACCCTCGCTTTTGAGATGATCAGACGCAACTGGGTCGTTTTTTTCGTTGGGCACGGGCTGCCTGAAGAACTGCTTGCAGAAACCTCAGGTGACGTCAACCGGGTGATAAATCTCATCGATTTTGCCCAATTTAAAGAATCGCGCGCCGACGCGGCCGCTTTTTTCAATTTTCTCAGCGAGCGCTTTCACTGGTTTGTTGATTGCGTCATCATCGATACTTACCGCTACAGCCGCGATGATTATGCTCTTTTTCAGCGATTCAACCCGGGCAGAGTACATATCGTCGTCATTGACGATCTGGCTGACCGTGATACTCCGGCTCAGATCGTCATCAACCCAAACCCGCTGTTCGACCCGATGCCCTACGAGCGGCAGAAAATTCCGCATATCTGCTGCGGTCAGAAATACACTCTGATCAGGCCGGAAATCTGCGCCATTATCGGCAGAGCCTGGCGTGTCGATGGCCCGATAATAGTGACTCTTGGCGGCGGCGATGTCGTAGAGCATCTTATGAAAGTGCTCGAAGCCATCCCTGAGGACGTGCTGAATCCTGTGTGCGTTTCGATTTCAGACAACTGCCCGCGTCTCGAGATCGAGGCCTGGGTGGCCCGTAATCCGACCCGGCGCTATATCAACACCGACAGCCGAAAATTTCCTGAACTGCTCGCCAGCGCCTCTCTTGCCTTGACAGGTGGCGGCGGCACGCTCTGGGAAGTTTATGCTCTCGGGGTTCCGAGTCTGTGTCTGCTGTGGGTTGACAACCAGCGTCAGACTTCGGTTATCATCAAGGAACAGGCGACCAGTTTTCTGATCGATATTGTATCGCGCATAAACGTTGATCTGCAGTCTGAATGGCTCGAAAACAGCCTGCAGACCTTTGTTAAAACCGTCGGGGGCCATGGCCAGACAAGAAGTGTTCAACAACAGGGCTTTTGCGCCGATGAAGTGATCAGTCGTGAAAAAACCAGCCTCGGCATTGGCAGCAGCGATCTCATCGATGCCGACTTTATCAGAAAAACTTTAGCGCGTCTGCATGCCGAGCCTGAATTCTGGAAAGAAATGATCAGACGGCAGCAGTCACTGATCGATGGCAGGGGAGCGCAGCGATGTGTCGATGTTATAGACAACGCTTCGTGGCAGGCAGTGCCATTATTTGATGCAGACTGGAGAAGGTCATATGAAAATTGGTAAATTCGAAATCGGTGAAAACCGGCCCTGTTTTATCATTGCCGAAGCCGGCAGTAATCATAACCGCGATTTCAACAACGCGAAAAAGCTGATTGACGTGGCGGTCGAAGCCGGTGCCGATGCGGTCAAATTTCAGATTTTTTCGGCCGAAGCGATTTATTCGAAGAAAACACCGATGGCCAGCTACCTCAAAAAGGAAAAACTGGCGAAAGACAACGAAACGCTGTGGGATGTCATCAAGCGTATCGAAATTCCGCGCCAGTGGACCCCTGATCTGATGGCCTACTGTCGCGAGAAGGGCATCATGTTTCTTTCGACGCCTTTCGATCTTAAAGCCGTCGATGAACTTGAAGTCGCCGGGGTCGAGGCCTACAAGGTCGCCAGTTTCGAAATCACTCATCTGCCGATGCTGCGAAAAATCTCGGCAACCGGCAAACCGATAATTCTCTCTACCGGCATGGCGAGTCTTGAAGACATCGAAGTGGCGCTCAAGGCCGTCAAAGAAGGCGGCAGCAGTCAGGTTGCTCTGCTTCACTGTGCCATTGCCTACCCGCCGAAGTATGAAGACATCAACCTGCGGGCCATGGACACCATGAAGCAGGCTTTTCAGGTGCCGGTCGGTTTCTCTGACCACACCATGGGGCATGTAACCGATGTGGCGGCCGTTGCCCGCGGCGCCTGTATCATCGAGAAGCATTTTACACTGTCGCGTAAGCAGGAAGGCCCTGATCACCCGTTCTCGCTTGAGCCACATGAGCTCAAAGAGATGATTACCGCTATCAGACAGACCGAAAAAATACTCGGATCGCCTTTCAAACAGCACACCACCGCCGAAAACGAACTTTATCGTATCGCGCGGCGCAGTCTGGTTGCGGCGGTCAAGATTCCGGCCGGAACGAAGATCACTGAAGAGATGATTGCTGTAAAAAGGCCCGGTTTCGGGATTCCGGTACGGCACATGGAAATCGTGATCGGTCGTACCGCAAAAGTCGATATCGATGAGGATGACATTCTCACATGGGAAATGATCTGAAACTGCGACGCTGGCAGGCGGGCGACTGCCGACTGCTGCACGAATGGCGGCTGCATCCGGCCAATCGCCGCTGGTTTGGCGACAGCAGCGAGATCGGTTTTGCGGCGCACCAGAACTGGTTCGAGCGCTTTATGGCTGATAAAAGCCGCATTGGCTTCATTCTTGAAGAAGACGGTCGGCCAGCGGCCCAGATTCGTTTCGATCCGGCCGAAATGCCTGGCTGTTACCGTATTTCGCTGTCCACCGCACCCAATTGCGCCGGCAGAGGCCTGGGCAGCCAGATTCTGAGAATGGGCTGTGCAAACAGTGAAATGCAGAGAGCGGCCACTCTGTTTGTTGCCGAGACCCGCATCGACAACCTGCCATCACAGAAGGTCTTTCAGCGGCATGGTTTTGTCGAAGCCGGTCAGCACATTTATGCCGGTGCCGAACATCTTGCCTGGGTTGCGCCTTCGGCGCGTCTGACTGCGAATCATCGCCTGTCTCTGCGAATACTGGCAGAAGAGTCGATCGTCGACAATCTCAGACGTATGCTTGTGGTGACCGGCCTGGCTGATATTTCAGATGAAGCCGAGGTCAGTCTGTTTTTTGATGCGGCGAGCAGTGACGATACTGAAAGTGGCCGGCCTGTTTTTCATTTCAATACCGCTGCCGGGGTAATTCTCGATCTGGCCAACGACGTGCCGTTCAGGCTGAATCTGCCGGTTGAATTCAGAACCATCGCTGTGGCAGTCGCTCAGGCAGCGGCAGCGCTGCATCATACGGTCAGCCGGGCCTGACTGCTTTTTCCCTGCGCGGCGAGGGCTTTACCTCGTGCCCCGTATTGTTATATATTCGTTGCGAATCAACAAAAAGGAACTCTGCCGATGAAAGCCAATGTCTATGCACGGAACATGAAAGTGCTGCGCCGCCGTATGCCGGTGCTGGCCAAAGCCATGGAAATAATACCCCCTTCAGGGTGTGAATACATCGTCGAAGAGGCCAAAGATGGCTCGATGACGCTTGCCATCAAAAAAGACGACAAGGTTTATCAGGTTCACAGCAAATATAATCCCCTGCGCGAAGCGGCTCAGCAGATCGAAAACTCGAAGCTGGTCAACCCAAAACTGCTGGTCGTGCTTGGCCTCGGGCTGGGTTATCATCTCAGGGCCTGTCTTGAACAGCTTAAAGAGAAAAATCATTTTATCGTTCTCATTGAAAAAGACGTCGATGCACTGCGGGTGGCCCTTGAAACCGTCGATATGACCGATCTGCTTGAATCAGACAAGATCCGCTGGGTTGTCGGCGTGCCAGAAGAAGAGGGCTATGCAGTTCTCAACGACATGATCAAGAATGCCGGGATCGCGATGCAGCTGTTTCTCAAGACATTGCAGGTTTTCGACCACCCGGTTATCGACAAGGTGCATGGCAACTATCACAAACACATGCTCAAGTGCTTTCGCGAGGCCGCGCACGCCATTATCTTCAATTACGGCAACTGCCCGGAAGATTCGATGATCGGCGTCGAGAACATCATGAAGAATCTCGCAACTATTATCAGAAACCCCGGTGTTAAAGATCTTTATGGGGCTTTCAGGGGCAAGCCGGGCATTATTGTTTCAACCGGGCCGTCGCTCGACAAGAATGTCAGAGAACTGAAGCGGGCGGTCGGCAACTGCGTGATGATCGCCGCCGACTCGGCACTGAAGAGCCTGCTGAAACATGATATCGTGCCCCACGCCGCCGTCAGTCTCGAGCGCATCATGCATGTCGCCACGATGTTCAAAGAACTGCCGGATGATTATAAAAAACAGATTTATCTGGCGGCCTGCCCGGTAATCAGACGCGAATCCTACGAAGCCTGGCCGGGGCCGACCTTTATGGTCTACCGCGCCTTTGCTCACTTTGACTGGATCAACATACCGAAGGGAACCCTGCAGGTCGGGCCCTCGTGCTCGAATATGGCCTTCAAAATTCTCGAAGCACTCGGCTGCGACCCGATTATTCTCGTCGGTCAGGACTGCGCCTTCAAGAGCGCCGAAAAGACGCATGCCGACGACGCGCCCAGTGTTACGAACCTGAAACTGAAAGAAAAGGATCTGATCAAGGTTAAGGGCAACTACGAAGAGTTTGTCTATACCAACCAGATTTACGATCTGTTCAGACGCGGATTTGTCACCGATCTTGCCCAGTACCGCGGCACCTGTATCAACTCGACCGAGGGCGGCGCCTATATCGAAGGCACTACTCTGATGTCTTTGAAAGAATCGATCGACAAATACTGCACCCAACCGCTTGCAACCCTCGATCTCATCAAAAAACATCTGCGCTACCCGACCGAGGGCGATATTACCCGCGAATGGCGCAATTTCCGCAAGATCATTCTCGAAACCCGCAAAGAGGTTGAGGGTGTCATCGACTACTGCGACAAAGGCGAAAAACTCGTCAGAGACTTTGAAGAGCGGCTCGAACGCGAGTCGTTCAGCCAGGTCGAAGACTTTCTCGCCAGGTTTCCCGATGCCGATCTCGACAAGATTCACGGCGAAATGACGATGGCGCGCAGCAAGATCATCACCTTCGGCAAATATTTCGCTCTGTATCTGATGCATATTGTGCAGATGATCATCGTCAAGTTCGAAATGGACTTCAACGAACTGCCAACTCTCTGCCAGGACCCGAAACGCTGCAAACTGCAGGCAATCAAGCTTATGAAACGCTGGTTTCCGACGATCGGCGACGTCTGCCGCCTGTCTCTCAAGCTGCTGGTAGATGCCTTCGACGACCTCGACAAGGAATTCGGCCATCTGCTGGAAAAGTGATTCTGACAGGGTTTTACGCCTGAGCAGGTTTCTTGGGTTTGCTTATGGGTTGTGGTATAATGCAACCCATGAGCCGTTCTGCACAAGTTAACCACACTCTCGGGGGCCTTGAATGGATTCCCCGTTTCATTCATGCTCTCGACCAGAAACTGTGCAGTCAGTGCTGTCTCTGCATCAAACTCTGTCCCGGTGGTGTGTTTCGCCGAACGGTTAAAGGAACGGTAGAGCCGGTCAATGCTAAAAACTGTATTGGCTGCACCGTCTGCGAAAAGAACTGCCCGTGTCACGCTATCACCTGTCTGCCATACGAACAGCATTCTGTCGGCAGACATGACAAAACCCCTGAAACATAAAGGAAGACAAGGAAATGATTGAACTTAACGGTAAAGACCTGACCATCGAAAAAGTCTGGCAGATTGCCTGTGGCGAACAGGTCGGCATTGCCGCCGACGCCATGCAGCGTGTAAAAGCTTCGCGTCAGATCGTCGAGCGTCTGGTCGAGCAGAACCGTGTTGTTTATGGTATCACTACCGGGTTTGGTCACCTCTGCAATACCCGCATCAACAAGTCTGATCTTGAAAGACTGCAGACCAACCTGATTCGCAGCCATGCCACCGGGGTCGGCGAACCATTCGCCCGAGATGCGGTGCGGGCCATGATTGCTATCCGCATCAACTCGCTGCTGCATGGGGTCAGCGGTGTGCGCCCCGAACTGATCAACGCTCTGGCAGACCTTCTCAATAAAGATGTTATTCCGTGGGTGCCGCAGCAGGGTTCAGTTGGCTGTTCAGGCGACCTCGCGCCATTGTCACATATCATGCTGGTTCTGATGGGCGAAGGCGAAGTGCTCGGCGGCGAATGCTGCCAGCGCCACCCGGCCCTGCCTGCCCTCGAAAAGGCTGGCCTTAAACCTATTCAGCTGCAGGCCAAAGAAGGTCTCGCTCTTATCAACGGCACTTCGGTAATGACCGGGGTGCTGGCCCTGTCTCTCTATCGCTCGTTGCACATGTCAAAATCGGCCGACATCATCGCCAGCATGACCGTCGAAATGGTCAAAGGCTCAACTAAACCCTTCGACCCAGACTTTATCTCTCTTCGGCCATACCCTGGTCTCAGGCAGGTTGCTGCCAACGTTCTTGCCTGTGTCGACGATTCTGAAGTCAGAGACAGTCACATCGGCTGCACCCGCGTTCAGGATGCCTACAGCCTGCGCTGCATTCCGCAGGTGCATGGTGCGACCCGCGAAAATCTCAACCATCTTGTCGATCAGGTGACCATCGAACTGAACTCAGTCACTGACAACCCGATCATTCTCAGCGAAGACAAAATCATCTCTGGCGGCCATTTCCACGGGCAGCCGATGGCCTTTGTCGGTGATTTTCTCGGCATTGTCATGGCTGAACTTGCCAATATCAGCGAAAGACGCATCGATCGCCTGCTTAACCCGCTTATCAACGAAACCAAGCCATTTCTCTCGGTCGACCCGGGTGTTAACTCTGGCCTGATGATCGTTCAATACACGGCCGCTTCACTGGTCAGCGAGAACAAGATTCTGGCACACCCGGCGTCGGTAGATTCGATTCCGACATCTGCCTATCAGGAAGACCACGTCAGCATGGGCACGATTGCCGCCCGTAAGGCCGGTAAAATTCTCGAACATACCGCTCAGGTTCTCGCGATTGAATGGGTCAGTGCCGCTCAGGCCTACGAATTCGTCAAACCCCTGCGTCTCGGAAAAGGCAGCGCCATTGCTTATGAACTGCTGCGCGAGCACGTTTCGGCCCTCGGCGAAGACCGCATTCTCGCTCCTGATCTGCGCATGGCTAAAGATCTTCTCTGGAACAGCTCTTTGCTTGACCGTGTCGGCAAAGTGGTCAAAATTGTCTGAGGCACAGCCATGGGTAACAAACAGCATGCAAATCGGCCGACGGCCGACTTTATCATTCATAATCTCGATTCAGCGGTGGTTTTCCCGCAGCCATACCGTGGTGGCAAAACTGCGGTAAGCTGGCAGACCGAAGAGCTGCAGCATGTTTCGATCGCCTCGAAAGATGGCCGCATCGTCTGGGTTGGCCCGGCGGTCGAACTCGGGCAGAATGTGACAATCGAAGGCTCGGCACGTTTTTACAATGGTGAAGGCCTGCTGGCCGTGCCGGGTTTTGTCGATTCGCACACTCATCTGGTTTATGCCGGCGATCGCAGCGATGAATTCGAAATGCGGGTGCAGGGCCGCAGCTACCTCGATATTCTTGCCGCCGGCGGCGGCATTCTGCGCACCACCAATGCGGTGCGCGGTTTGAGCGAAGAGGAGTTGTTCGTAAAATCGGCACAGCGCCTCGAACAGGTCATGAAAACCGGTGTCACTACCGTCGAAATCAAGACCGGTTATGGTCTCGACCTCGAAAACGAAATGAAGATGCTGCGGGTTGTCGATCAGCTCAGGGCCGCTTATCCGGTGCGCATTGTCGCCACCTTCATGGGGGCGCATGCTGTGCCGGCCGATCGCCGCGCCGATCCCGACGCTTTCGTTAACGAGATCTGCAATGTCTGGATACCAGAAGTTGCCCGTTCCGGCCTGGCTGAATTCAATGATGTTTTTACCGAGAACAAGGCCTTTTCGGTCGCCCAGTCGCGGCGCATTCTCGAAGCCGGCCTCAAATACGGTCTTAAAGCCAAAATTCATGCCGATGAGGTCAATGTGCTCGGCGGCGTCGATCTGGCGGTTGAACTTGGTGCCATCAGTGCCGATCATCTACTGATGACCGGTGATGAGGGTATAAAAAAGCTTGCAGGCAGCGGTGTGATACCGACCGTTCTGCCCGGCACATCAACCTATCTGATGGAATCACACCATGCGGCGGCGCGCAAAATGATCGACGCCGGTTTGCCGCTGGCGATTGCTTCTGATCATAACCCCGGCAGCTGCCAGTTTCTCGGCGCCAATATCATTCAGTCGCTGGCAATGCTGCAGCTGAAAATGAGCGCCTCTGAGGCCCTGATTGCCGGCACTCTGCATGCGGCGCATGCACTTGCTCTCGGCAATGAAACAGGTGCGATCGAAGTCGGCCGCAGAACTGATCTGGCGCTGTTTGCCCTGAATTCGTTCAGACAGATCGGCTACCAGGTTGGCCAGAACAGCCTTTTTGAACTGATCATCGACGGCACCCCCGTATTCGGTGAACAGTAATGTAACCAGATAAAAAAAAGCAGCCGCTCCGGCTGCTTTTTTTTATTTCTGGCCACCGAGGATTGCGGCTTTTTTGGCGGCGAGGTCGGCTTCGGCTTCGGCGATGCTGCGTTTTGCCGGTTCGAACTCCGGGTCGATCACGAGGGCGGCTTTCCAGGCGTTTATGGCTTCGCGCAATTTTCCCTGAACGACGAAGTTGCTGCCCTGGTCCATTAAAAAGACGATGTTGGGTGGGTTAGTGCGAATGGCTTCTTCGTAGAACTTCTCGGCCCGGTCGAACTGACTGCGCCGGTGGCTGATATCGGCCATGAAGAAAGCCGAGCTGGCTGGCGAAATGGCATAGGCGCGATTAAACATTTCTTCGGCCTCGTCGATGCGGTTCTGCTTCAGGTGCAGTTCGCCCATGGCGAGATAGCCGTCATGATGCGCGGGTTTGCGGGTGATGAAATTGTTGAATATTTTTTCGGCACCGGTCATATCACCTTTTGCCATCAGACTGTTGCCGGCAAGGAAGGTGAATTCGTCGATCTGCGGATATTCGCGGGCGAGCCAGGCGGCGAAGTCTTCTGAGGCCGTGTGGTTGCCGAATTCCGCAAGCAGTTCGAACATGGTTACGGCGACTTCTGTCGAGAAAACGAGTTGCAGGCTTTTTTTGAAACTGTCGCCGGCCTTCTGCGGCTGGTTAATTTTCAACTGGGCCTTACCCAGATCATACCAGGCCCCGGACGGATCTGAGTGCGAGCCGGCACAGCTTTCCATGATGCTGGCGTAGGTGAGATTATCGTTGTTTTTTCTGGCGGCGTTTGCCTGGTAAATCAGCATGCTGGTATGCGCTTCACGGCCGCCGAGAATAACGGCGGCCAGCAGTGTGATAACCACCAGAGGCTTCGAAACCTGCAACCCTGGAGTTTGCCCGTTTATAAATTCAAAGCCTTTCGCGAAACCGATTTGTCTGGCAGCAAAAATGAACACGGCAATCGCCACAAGGCCCTTAATCAGAGAAACCGGGTCGTTCATGTCGTCTTTAAAATACAGCCCGACTACTGCCAGAGCAGTGAGAACTATTTCAAAAGCTGAGATTGAACGGGTATGCCAGATATGGATGAGTAGAAAACCACTTAAAAACCCGAGTGACAGCGATATGTTGCCGCCGACTTCGAAACCGAAAATAACGACGACGATGACGGCCATGGCCGCCTGAACCAGCGAAACAGAACTGCTGAGAGCTGCCGGGCGTGTCTGTGGTTCACCGTCTTTGTGAAAGTTGTTTTTGCGCAGCGAGGTTTCGAGAACCTGATTCGGGCAGGCACCAATGCAGATGTGGCATTTAACGCATTCAGTATTTTTAACGTGCCCGAGGTCTCTTATTTCTGCAGCAACATCGATACCCATCGGGCAGACATTCGTACATTCGAGCTGGCATGAGGTGCAGTCTTTGATCTGCCTTACCTTATGCGGGGCAATTCGTTCAAACCAGCTGAACCAGAGTCTGAAAGTACAGATGCAACGACAGAAAGCCCTTTCGCCGAAGAGAAAAATCAGCGCAAAGCCGCTGACGATGGTGGTCAGGCAGATCAACAGTATTGAGCGCGGCACGCCTGTCCAGACCGGAGTTGCCGATGGATTGAATGAAAAGCTGGTGGGAAAGCCGTTATATAGCCAGAAAACGGCAACCTGCGCGAGAATGATGATGAACCAGACCCACGGAATCAGTTTCGAATCCAGGTGCTGCATTTGCGGCCTGATACCGGCTTTTTTCATGATCCAGGCAGCGAGATCCTGGGTGATGCCCCAGTGGCAGAACCAGCCGCAGAAAAGGCCGCCAAAGAACAGCGCATGCAGAAAAACGACGATCGAAAACACGGTGCCGGCGGTGATGATGCCGGTGCGCATGCTGCCGAAGAATTCGCCGAAGCCAAGATGCCCGACGCTTTCATAGCCCCAGTAATGCCAGAGGGCAGTGTGAAAGAAAAAAAGAAAATAAACGAAAAACAGCAGCGGTCGTCTATATCTGGCCCAGATCATGGCATTCCTCACAATTTTGATTCTGCTTAAATATAAACCACCCCCGCAAAAATTAAAAGCAGCGAAACTGCCGCGCATGGGTTGGCTTTTGTTGTTAAATCGCTTCAAAACTTGTTTGAAGTCGGTTAAAATGCTGTTATGTCAAAAAAAGAAAATGCGATGCAAGAACAGGTTTTTATTGTTGCCGCGATCAAACCCTGGAACCGGGCGGTTTTTGCCGAAGCTCTGCCGGGCTTTGCCGGCCGCTGGCACTTTGTTTCTGACCCGGCTGAACTGACGGTTGAACTGGTTAAAAAGCTGAAACCTGCGATGATTTTTTTCCCGCACTGGAGCGAAAAGATTGCTGATGAAATTCTGCAGCTTACCGAATGCGTCTGCTTTCACATGACTGATGTGCCATACGGGCGCGGTGGCAGCCCTCTGCAGAATCTGATTGCCGCCGGCCACCAGGAAACGGTTGTTTCGGCGCTGAAAATGACCGACGAACTCGATGCCGGGCCGGTTTACATGAAAGTGCCGCTACCGTTGCACGGCCTTGCCGAAGAAATTTTTATCAGAGCAGCCAGAATCATTGCCGGCATGGTCGAAACGATTGCGCGAAACCGGCCTGTGCCAGTGCCGCAAAACGGTCAGATAACCAGATTCAAACGTCGAAAGCCTGAACAAAGCCGAATTGACGAAAATATGGCGGGTCTGCAGCTGCTTTTTGACCATATAAGAATGCTCGATGCCGAAGACTACCCGCCGGCTTTTATCGAATATGGCAGCTATCGTCTTGAATTCTCTCGCCCGGCTCTCAAGGCCGGCAGCATTATTGCTGACGTGAAAATTACGCTGAAAAAGGACCATCCTTAAAATGCTTGATATAAGCCGTTATCGGAATGTTCTGGTATTCTTTGCCCATCCTGACGACGAAACTCTCGCGGCTGGTGGCCTGATGGCGAGACTGCACCGCAGCGGTGCGGTTCTGCATGTTGCGATTCCGGCAACCGGCATTCACAGCCGGCGTATGATGCAGCCAGACCCGGTTCAGCGCGACAAAGATCTTGCGGAGCTGCGGGCCGACTGCGAAAAGGCTCTGGCGGTTCTCGGAGTGGCGCCAGCTAACATACACCTCGGGCATTTTCCTGATAATGAGATGGATACCCATTCGCTGCTCGAAACAATTCACTGGCTCGAAGCTCTGATCGCGCAGATAAAACCCGACCTGATTCTCACGCATCATCGTTATTGCACCAATATCGATCATCAATACTGCCACAACGCTGCGGTAGTTGCGACCCGGCCGGCGCTGGACAGCCATGTTACGGTGCTGTGCGGTGAAGTGCCCAGCAGTACCGGTTATCTGCGCCCCGCCCAGTGGGAACCAAACTGCTATATCGAAATCAGCGAGTTTGATCTTGAGGCTAAAATCAAGGCCATGCAGACTTACCGTTCTGAGGCCCGGCCAGACCCGCACCCGCGTTCGCCTGAAGTGCTGCGGGCAGTTGCCAAAGTGCGCGGCTCGGAATCAGGTTTCTTCTTTGCCGAAGCTTTCATGATTCAGAAAATTTTTGCCTGAGCCTTTCGGATTTCGTTCTGATCATTATAATTAAGAAATAATATCTGTAATGAGGTACACAAAAATGAACGGAAGCCGACTGCTGAAGACTCTTGTATTGCTTGTGGTTCTTGCGGTTCCAGCCAACGCCGGCGAGTTCAAACAATGGATCAAAACCCAGGAAGCAACCCATTATCAGCAGACCGGGCTCTGTCTTGAGGATCCGAAGGGCGATGCCTTTCTGATCCGTAAGCTCGATCAGGTGCCCCAGAAACTGCTTGAAGCGCTGGTAAAAAGTTCTTACCCGCAGGCTGAGATCGAAAAAGAAAAAGAGCTCAAAGCTCTCGAAGAGGCAGAGAAGGGCAAAGCCGGTTTCCAGATTGGTCGCACCGTTCCGATCGACGTTGACCGCCTGGTTAATAAATGCCGCGAGATCATGCTGAGTTATTACCCTCGCATCGTGCCGACCATGGGCGAAGAGCACCGCTGGTCGCCAGAAGCGAAGCGCTATCTGATTTATGGTTTCTGGCATCGTCTCGGGCGTCATATTTTCCGTAAGCAGAAAGAATTTCCCAGCCCGCTGTTTTTCAGATCGAAGCTGTTTCTGCTTCTTGCCTGCGGCTGGACCTCACGCTATGCTGTAACTGGCCAGGAAGAAGCTCTCAAGGCCAGAATCATGATGTATCCCGACGGTAAGATGCAGTTGCACCACATGTTCATGGAAAGCTACGTTCTTAACAAGGGTAACCTGTATCTGACCTTTCTGACTGCCGAAAACGTGCTGGCCGGCGACCCATACCGGGTCGACCGCGAAAATGACCCGATTCAGAAAAAGCTGGCCTACCTGCGCCACGATTCTGTGCAGATGGGCGACAATTACGGCGCCTGGTATCACTTTTTTGGTATCTCGATGTATGCACTGGTGCGCACTGGGGTTGTCAGCCGCGCCGTTGCCGAGATTGAAAGCCTTGGCTCGCTGTTTCTCGAAGGCAAAGACAAGCAGGAAGACTACATAAACCGCTATGGAGCCATCTTCGGCAAGAAGTTTAAAAATATGGTCAAAGACAACCTCTGGGCACAGCCGCTCAAACTCGACGAACGCACTGACTATATGCTGCCAAACCCGGCCCTGAAAAGGCCCCGGCTAAACAGTAATCTTTAACTGTTCTGATTGCAAGTTAACGGGTAATTTAACTGATTGATTCGTTAAGTTGTATTTAAGATTTCAGACCAGCAAAAAAGCCGCCGGTGTTTTATGCCGGCGGCTTTTCTAGTTCACGGGTGTTTGTCAGCTATTCTCAGGCCATTGACAGCAGCAGGGCTGAGACGCCGTAATAGATCAACAGGGCGAAGATATCGTTCGATGAGGTTACGAAAGGCCCTGAGGCAACGGCCGGGTCGATTTTGAAGCGGTCGAAGATAATCGGTACGATGGCGCCGAAAAGGGCCGCGAAGGTCATGGCGCCCATCATTGCCAGTCCGACTGTCAGTGCCAGATAAATCGCTGAGAATGTTTTGTGTACAGTTTCTCCGCTGGTTATAAGATATTCAGCCCAGATGCCGACCACCAGACCGCAGGCAAGGCCCATCATTGCCCCGGCGGCAATTTCGCGCAGGAGGCGTTTGAGAAGATCGGCGCTTGTGAAGGTATTGAGAGCCAGACCACGAATTACCAGCGTCGATGATTGAATGCCGGTGTTGCCGCCCATTGCCATGACGACCGGCACAAAAAATACCAGAGCCATAACCTCTTTGAATTCATTCATGAAAAATTTCATGATCGTGCTGCTGACAAAGCCGGTGGCGAGCGTTATGAGCAGCCATGGCAGGCGGGCGCGGCAGGCCTGCAGCGGTGAACTGTAGGTCAATTCTTCGTCTGAAGTACCGGCCAGCTTGAAGATGTCTTCGGTGGCTTCTTCTTCAATAACATCCATGACGTCATCGACGGTAACCACACCCAGAATCTGCTGTTGATCATTGACAACCGGAATCGCCATATAATCGTATTTGTTGAGAATGGTTGCAACTTCTTCCTGCGGCGTTTCAGGCCTGACTGATACGATGTCGTTGTCCATGATCTCTGAAACCGGCATCGAGGGATTGGCTGACAACAGGTCGCGTATCGAAACAACGCCTTTGAGGCGGTCGTTGTTGTCGAGAACATACATGTAATAGATGATTTCAATATCAGCCGCGACCAGCCGCATGTGGGAAAAAGCGTTCGCGACCGTGAAGTCTTCATAGATCGCTGCATATTCGGTGGTCATGATACCACCGGCGGTGTATTCGTCGTGTTCGAGCAGCTTTCTTACGTCGCTGGCCTCGTCGAGATCCATGTGATCGAGAATCTCGCGGGCGCGGTCCTGGTCCATGTCCTGCAGAAGGTCGGCCGCTTCATCGGGGTCCATTTCTTCGATGATTTCAGAAGCGGTTTCGGTATCGAGCTGTTCGATAATCTGCAGCTGAGTTTCTGAGTCTGCTTCGGCGATTGTTTCGGCGGCCACGTCTTCATCGAGGGTTTCGATGATCGAGATACGCTCAGAATCTTCGAGTTCTTCGAGAATTTCGGCGATGTCGGCCGGATGCAGGTTCTGAAAGTTGTCAGAAGTGACCTCGGTTGTCAGAGCCGAAAAATGATCGTTAAAACCGATGATTTTGTCCCAGGCGATAGTGTCTGGCTGCAGAACATAGCCAAGCCGGTTCAGCAGCGGGCCGACCCATTTTTCAAGGCCGAGTCGGCGCATAGCGCCTCTAAGGCTGATATCGATGCCGCTGACCCAGATTTCGCCGGTTTCATCGGTAACTACCTCGAGGTCATTGACCTGAACGGTGCGCACGTTGACCGTGTCAATAACCGATTTGTCCCAGAGTTCGCTGGCGACCGGCTGTTCAGGTTTTGCGACATAGGCCGGCAAATCGTGTGGCGAAGTCGACAGAACGAATTTTTCTGGCGAAAAACTGCTGAAGCAGCTTTTCGCAGCGATTTTTTCAGAAGCTGAATTGAAGTCGAAAACAATCGCCTGGTCAAAGCATGGCCAGTTGTTACGCAGCGAAAGGGTAAAATCGACTATTCTGCCAGACTGCCGGCCAGACTCACTGTATACCGGGGCGCCTATCAGCCCGGCCAGAAAGTAGCCACTGGTCTGAGGGATTTTGGCAGTGTTCCCGTTCATGATCGTCAGAATCCTGGTTCATGATTGGCGCCTCCTTTTTAATTTTTTAGGTGCCTGCATGATACTCTTGAACAGCCGGTTTTGCCACCTTTTTCTGCAAAAAAGCTGCAACCTTTGTTCATGCGGGTTGACCTGTTCGATATTACGGGCTAGACTGATTTTAATACAGACAGAAATTTGGAGGTAAGGAATGGCACAGCATTCATGGTTTGCCGGATGGGTTGAGCGCAAGGAAAAATACGCCCGGACGGGTGAAAAGTTCATGTCAGCGGACCGTTTTGCGTCGACAGGCGTGGGTATCGGTCTGCCAAACATTGTGCAGAAATCGACTTTCAGTTTTCGCAATGTAAAAGATGGCGCCGACAGGTTTCTGGGTGTTTCGAAAAGCGGCGAAAAGCCGTTTGCCCGCATTTACACCCGCCTCGGCAATCCGACGACCGAATATCTCGAAAAAGCCCTGTTTATGCTCGACTGCCAGCATATTATCGATGCGGCTCTGGCTGCTGATGAACGCCGGCCGACGATTGCTTCACTCGTCTGTTCGTCTGGCATGGCCGCGATTTCATGCACTACCATGGCACTGGTGCGCAGCGGCGACGAAATTGTCTGCGGCAGCGTCTACGGTTGCACCGACAGTTTTTTCCGCACTCTCGAAAAATTCAACATCAAAACCCATTTTGTCGATACCACGCGCACTGAAGAAGTAAAGAAGACTATCGAGCAGAACCCCAAAGTGGCGATGGTGTTTTTTGAGACCCCAGATAACCCGACTCTGCGTCTTTCTGATATCGAAGCAATCTCGAGAATCACGCAGGCGCACGGGATTCCTCTGGTCATCGATAATACATTCGCGACTCCCTATCTGCAGCAGCCTTTCAGGCTGGGCGCCGATATAGTGATTCAGAGCCTCACGAAGTATGTCAACGGGCATTCAACCAGTGTTGCCGGTGTAGTGATCGGGCCCTACGAATTCATGAGTGACCATCTGTTTCACATTTATAAAGATTTTGGCCCGACGCCGAGCCCCTTCGATTCCTGGCTCAACTCACAGGGCCTGCAGACCCTGCATCTGCGCATGGAAAGAGCTTGCGCCAGCGCTCTTGAACTGGCCAGACGTCTCGAAAAGCACCCGAGAGTGCAACAGGTTTTCTATCCTGGGCTGCCGTCGCATGAACATCACGAGCTGGCTAAAAAGCAGATGCGGCTGGCTGGCGGTATGATCGCCGTCGAATTGAAAGACGGTTTTGAGCCAGGTCGCCGTTTGATGGACTATTTCGCTTCTTACACCACTCCGGCTGAGCTGGCGGTCAGTCTTGGCAGTGCCATAACCTATTTTCAGCACCCGGCGTCGATGACACATTCCGGCGTTCCCGAGGAAGATCGTCTGAAAAGAGGTATTACACCTGGTCTGGTAAGAATTTCTGTCGGTCTTGAAGGCGTTGATACGCTCTGGTCTGCAATTGAAGAAGGCCTGCAGCTTGCTTATTCCTGAAGATGCCATGCTGAATTTGCAATAAAAAACAGGGGCCCGGAAAACCGGGCCCCTGTTGCATTCTGGCAATTAATCCATGTATGGATACGGATAGTTGGTCGGGGCAACGTAAGTTTCTTTGATAGCACGCGGTGAGGTCCAGCGCAGCAGGTTCAGCATGGCACCGGCTTTATCGTTGGTGCCTGAACCACGGCCGCCGCCGAAGGGCTGCATGCCGACCACGGCGCCGGTACACTTGTCGTTGATGTAGAAGTTGCCGGCAGCATAGCGCAGCATGTCGGCTGCTTTGAGAATCGCCATGCGGTCGCGGGCGAAGATCGCGCCGGTGAGAGCATAGGGTGAAGTGCCGTCGCAGAGCTTGAGAGCTTCTTCGAATTTAGCGTCTTCATAGACGTAAACGGTGACGACCGGGCCAAAGATTTCTTCGCGCATGGTGACGAAATTCGGGTCGGTGGTTTCGATGACGGTCGGTTCGATGAAGTAGCCTTTTTCTTTGCTGCCTTTGCCGCCGGCGACAATTTTTGCCGATTTGTCAGCTTTGGCTTTTTCGATGTAGGCCATGATCGAGTCGAAAGATTTTTCGTCGATTACAGCGTTGACGAAATTGTTGTAATCGCGGACATCGCCCATTTTGATTTCGCCGAGCATATTGAGAATCTTGTTTTTGATAGCCGGCCATTTTGAAGCGGGGGCATAAACACGTGAACAGGCTGAACATTTCTGGCCCTGATATTCAAAAGAACCTCTTACAATACCGGTCGCAGCTGTATCTATATCAGCTGATTCATGCACAACGATAAAGTCTTTGCCACCGGTTTCGCCGACGATTTTCGGGTATGAGCGGTAGTTGGCGAGATTTTTCGCAACTTCGAGCCAGAGTGAATTGAAGGTTGAGCTCGAGCCGGTGAAGTGAATGCCGGCCAGGCGGGGGTCAGCAAACACGACATTGCCGATGAGCGAGCCCTGACCGGGCAGGAAGTTGATGACGCCATCAGGCAGACCGGCTTCTTTGTAGATCTGCATCAGATAGTAGTTTGAAAGAATGGCGGTAGTGGCGGGCTTCCAGACGACGGCATTGCCCATGATCACGGGCGACATGCTGAGATTTGAGGCAATGGCGGTGAAATTGAACGGTGAAACCGCGAAAACGAAGCCTTCGAGAGCGCGATATTCGAGGCGGTTCATCTGGGTTGCGTCAGAGACCGGCTGTTCGGCATAAATCTGTGACATGAAACTGGCATTGAAACGCAGAAAGTCGATGGTTTCGCAGGCTGAGTCGATTTCGGCCTGAAAGATGTTCTTGCCCTGACCGAGCATGGTGGCGGCGTTCACGACCGCGCGATATTTGTCGGCGATCAGGCGGGCAATTTTGAGTGCCACGGCGGCGCGATCCTGCCAGGGAACGTTGCACCAGGTCTGCTGGGCTTTGCAGGCGGCATCGATGGCCATTTTAACTTCTTTTTCGCCGGCCATGTGATAGCGGGCGAGAACGTGCTTATGGTCGCATGGCATTCTGAATTCGCCGATTTTACCGGTTTTGACTTCTTTGCCGTCGATGATGAGCGGAATTTCGATAACGGTTTCAGACTGACGCTGCAGTTCGGCAGCAAGAGCCTTTTCTTCTTTTGAGCCTTTCAGATAGCCAAGAATCGGCTCATTGGCAGGGATATCGATTTTGTAAACTGCGTTGTTCATTCAATCTCTCCATTCAGTTAAATTTTCATCAGACAAGCTACCGCATCAGTCGCGGCGACGTCAAATTACTTGAATTGCCCGGTCATTACCGCGTTTTGCAGCATGTCGAGAGTGTTCTTCTCGCCCGGGAAATAGATACGGCGGGCCCGCTTTTGACCAATTTCGTGATACGGCTTGCCGTCAGGGCACACCAGTATCGAAATGTCGGCATCACGGCCTTTGAAAATGCCGTTGAACTTTGTGGCAAAAGCAGCAAAATCTTTGGGGCGCGGGTCAGGGGGAAATACTCTGAAAAGCTCGCGCGGGCCATTCAGAGGGGTAGATCTGGCGAAGGTTATTTCGCAGAGGACCGGTGCTTTCATGGCTTCCCACTTGCCCGAAACCAGCTTCACTTCAAGAGGAATGGTTCCGGTGGCGTATTCGGGTTTTTCAACAAATTCGGGGCAGATCTGGCTGTGTTTCTGCAGCCACTCTTCCCAGCTGAGTTTGAGATTGTTGAAGTAAATGTCACGCAGCAGGTAACGGCCGTTGTCGACAACTTCAAGACCCATGCCGTTTCGCTGCAGCACGAATTCACAGGGCTGGCCGTTGAGCTCTTTGATCATGTCTGCGTTCAGCCAACCGGCAATCGCCGGCACCCTGATCATCAGTTCAGGTTTCTGCCCTTCGACGTTGGCGCCACTTATGGTGCCGTCTTCTCGGATCAGGCCCATGCGCCCGGCCGCCCAGCGCAAAGGGTCGATCTGAACAATCTCGGTTTCGTATGGGCGACCCTTGAGAGCATTGACGCGGCGGGCGATTTCTTCCTGCTGGGCTCTGATTCTTGGCGGAATGACGCCGGCCGGCAGCACGTCAAAAATTGTCGTGACACGCATCGTTGATTTGTTTGGCGCCGCCGCAGGTTTTTCGCCGGATTTCCCGCCATTTTTTTTATCGGCTTCCTGCTGGGCGGTCATGGCGGTGTTTATATGGCGACTGTAAAGTACATCGCGCATGAATTCCTTATCTTCGAATGCGGGGGTGCTGCTCACCTTGAAGTCATAGCCGAGCTTGCGCAGAAAGCCGGTGTAGGTGACTTTCATATCTTTGAGAAAGACGTCAGAGGCGTAATACATGCCGCCCTGTTTTTTGGGCGACCCAAGCCCGTCGTGGTAAAGATGGAAAATTGCTTCCTGGCTGGGAATGCCCTTTTTGATCTGTTCTTTGAGAAGATTCTGGTCAACTTCGTCCTTGAACATGATACGGGGCAGGCAGACCTGCTCGTTCTGGTCATTGATGCGGGCCTGAATTACCTGAAACGAGCTTATCGACTGCCAGGTGCCATTCTGAGTGATGGTTGGCCCGAACGCCTGCAGGCCGGCAGCAAGCAGTGTCAGCAGCACAAGCAGTGCAGCTGTTTTTCCAGATGATCTCAAAAGCATTTGTTGTGCCTCCGAAATAGATTTGCGTGGTCAGACAGTTTATTGAAACCGGACGGCCTGCATTATTTTACCACCATGAGCAGTGAATCGCACCATTCTGCATGATTTTGTAACGCCGGAGGTTAATTCTTGCGCCTGCTGCCAGAATTCGCGTTGACAAAAAAAGAGGGGTTGAGTAAGATGATTAGCGGTTATCTATTCGCCTCTACAGGAGGGTTTAATTTGAGTCAGCGTAAGAATTATTTTATTTCGAAAGACATGCAGAGCCGATTTGCCGGCACGATTTTGCTGCTTGCCTTTCTGGTGGCCGTTATTACCGCCTGCAATATCTATGTGCTGGGCTCTTACTTCGTGTCGACCAGCACTACCCTCGTAGAGGCCCGCAGTCTGACTTCGACTCTGCAGCATTTTGTCACCGAATTCTGGCCCAGACTGATGGTGCTGGTTTTCGTCAATGTCATTATCGTGTTTATTGTCAGCGTCATGTATTCACATCAGACCGCCGGCCCGGCTTATAAGCTCGAAAAGAGCATTCAGCGCATTACCGAGGGCGATCTGACTTTTGAAGTCAGTCTGCGTCGCAGCGACAATCTCAAAGAGCTTGCTACCGCTCTGAACGACCTGCTCAAAAAGTTCAGAACTACACTTGCGAAGGCAAAGTCTCTTTCTGATGATATTTCGACCCGACTGGGTTCGTTGAAAGAAGATGAAAAGTTCAGTCAGCTGGCTGCCAAATCAGAAGAACTGCGCGAACTGATCAAACAGTTCAAGATCGAGGGCGCCCAGGAACATTCTGAAGGCAACGTGGTGATTGAGCTCGACGAAGAAGATACGGAAAAGGCCTGAAAAATAGGGGCCAGGCAAACAAAAAGGCTGCCGGTTGATCCGGCAGCCTTTTCATTTATGGCTGTTTTGCTTTGAGCGTTCGAAGGGCTTTAAAGCCTCTCGTGTGCTCTGAATGAATCAGGTCTGCATTAGAGCTTCTTTGATTCGGCTAAGGCGACCACGCAGGCGCAGAATCGCTTTGGTGTGCAGTTGTGAAACGCGTGAATCAGAGACGCCAAGGATCTTGCCGATTTCTTTCGATGTCAATTCTTCATAGTAATAAAGGGTGATGACCATACGTTCGCGGTCAGAAAGCTTGGAGATAGCATCGGCGAGAATCTTTTTCGCTTCGGCTTCTTCAATTTTGCTTTGCGGGTTGTCGCTTTTTTCGTCTTCGACGAAGTCGAATCGCGATGAGCCTTCGTCATCGTCATAGAAAATTTCGTCGAGGGAGAGCAGCAGAGATTTTTTGGTTTCATCAAAAAGCTTGTGCAGCTCTGAAATATCGATATTGAGATATTCGGCGATTTCTTCATCTTTGGCATCACGGCCAAGTTTGCCTTCGAGTTTGGCATAGGCCTTTTCGAGTTTGCGGGCTTTCTGGCGAATCGATCTGGGTGTCCAGTCGAGAATGCGCAGTTCATCGAAAATCGCGCCGCGAATACGGGTTTTTGCGTAGGTTTTGAATTTGACGTTGCGCTCAGAATCGTATTTGTCGATCGCGTCGATCAGACCAAGAATGCCGTAGCTGACCAGATCGTCAAATTCGACGTTGCTTGGCAGGTTGACGGCAATGCGGCCGGCAACATATTTGACAAAAGAGGCGTATTTCATGATCAGGGCATCTTTGATGCGCTGATCGTGAGTGGTGCGGTATTGTTCCCAGAGTTTCTGATCTTCCTCGTCCTGAAGGCGGGCCTTCAGCTTGGGATCAGTAATTTCCTGAGTTTCTTTTCCTACCAGAAGTTCTTTATTCACATCATCCCTCCGTGACTGGCCGCCTTATGAGACCGCAGCCGAACTGTTGCCATTACTGGCATTGCCCGGCCATGACTCATCGGTAGGGGTGCCAAAGGTATTTTTCAAGCTTTTGTCTTCATCGAGAAGGTCGCCCAGTTCTTTCTGCAACTGCGCGTCTTCAAGTAAAAGTTCATTTTTCAGTTTTTCCGTTTCCTTTTCGGTGGTAATTGGCATCAGCACGACTTCGAGGAAGCTGCCAAACAGGGTTCCGAGAATGCCGAACATGAAGAAAACTAGAATGCCGCGATAGATGATGGTGCCGGTAGCGACTTTCCCCATGATGGCAAGTATCATGACAATACCGGTTACGGTCACAGCCATGAATAAGCCCATCAACATTGAAAGTCGTGACATCAGATCTCCCGGAGTTCTTCGCCCAGAATCGAAAGCCTGATAATGCCGCTTTCGAGATCAAACTCGATCGATCGCCCGCGTCGACCACCGGTATCTTCGGCGATCAGGGGCAGACTGAGTTTTTTCAGGGCTTTTTTTACGGCCTCGGTGTTATCGCGGCCGATATTGTTTTCGAAATCTTCGGTTGGCGGAAACATTTCTGACCCACCAACGATTTTGGCCACCAGAGAGCTTTTATAGGCTCCGGAGCTGGTAAGTGCTTCGTAAAGGGCAGGAACAGCGGTGTCGGCAAATTTGACCGGATTTATTACCTTTGGATCGATGCCGGTCGAATCTGGTAACATGACATGGGCGAGACCGCCTGCTTTGGACTTGGGGTCATAGAGAGAGACGATCACACACGACCCGATACCGTAAACTACCAGCTGCTCGGGGCATCTGGCAATTTTGAGTTCGGCCATTCCTACGGGGATAACTGCGGACATGCTTTTAGACGACTCCGATTTTCTTAAGTAAAAGTTGCAGTGAAGCGGGGTCAGGAAGCAGGAAAATATGAATCCGCAGATCCTCTTCACTTTCGATAAATGAAGTTTCTATCATCAGGACCTTGTCGCTGATGGCGGTCATGTCAGCGACAATTGAATCGATCATGGCGCCGGCCATGTCGTAGGTCATCGATGGCAGTGAATTCAGCATCGGTGTCTGAGTGATAACCGATAGTGCATTGAGAAAGGCACCTGCCAGGATGTTGCCGACTTCACGCATGCATGAGCTTTCGAGTTCGCCCATCTTCAGCGGGGTGTCGATTTCGCAACCGGGAATAAGAGTGTGAAGGAGCTTGAGGGAGGTTTTTTCGGGGATCAACAGCAGAAAGCGGCCCGAAATTTCACCCATGACCTTCAGAAAAATGCCCATGACGGTCTTATCAGGCCCGCCAATGATGGCCGGAATGGCTTTGAAATCCATAATCGAGGCGCTCGGTACCGCCATGTCGATTTTGCGGTTGAGAAACTGTGCCAGAGCACTGGCTGCATTTCCTGAACCGATATTTCCGATTTCTCTGAGCGCGTCAAGCTGAGTTCTTGTTAAATTGGTGACATCTTGCATCAGCAACCTCATCAGTTACAAATCAGAGCCATTATAAAGCAGCTGCAATTATAATGCAATAGCGCAAAAACAATAAAAAATCACTCTTCTTCGGGTGCGGTGAAGTCAATGCCGTTATACTTTGTCATGGCCTTATTGCCCATGCCAAGAAGCCACATCGCGGCTATGTCAGGCATTTCGTGCAGAACCTTGTTGAAAATTTCAAGTTCGGCGGGCGATACCGAACCGAGAACATGCGAAACCAGGTTCTCATGTGGGTTCTGTTCTTCTCCTGCCGGCTGACCAACACCAATGCGCAGCCGCCAGAAATTCTTGCCGAGATGACTGATAATCGACTTCAAACCATTGTGGCCGCCGTCGCTGCCCGATGCCCTGATTCTGATGCGCCCGGTCGGCAGGTTGATATCATCGACGATAACCAGGAGGTCGGATGGCGCGATATTGTTTTCGAGCAGCAGGGCCGCAATGGCTTCGCCCGAAAGGTTCATGTATGTCTGAGGCTTGGTGAGAAGGTGTACCTGACCATGCAGGGTCAGTTCGCCAACCAGCGAGTGGTTTTTCCATGGCAAAAAAGTCGCGTGCAATCTGGCCGCAATTGTGTCTGCGGCCCAGAACCCGGCATTGTGGCGGGTGTTGGCATATTCGGCCCCGGGGTTTCCTAATCCGGCAATGATCATAAGCATGATTAATAGCAGAGCCGCGGTTCAAAGTCAATTGTCTGCCTGCGAAAAGCGCTTCAGCGCAACGATTTGACATAAGTCGCCCGGCGTGGTTATAATCCGCAAATCCCGTGAGGTATTTTCCTAACTTTGTTTTCAAGGTTGCTAACATGGAATCAAAACCAAGAGTATTGCTGATCATTCTTGATGGCTTTGGCCTGTCTGAAAAAACCGAAGGTAACGCGGTTCACGCTGCCAACCCGGAATTCATCAACAAGCTTTTTGCAGAACGCCCATTTACCCGCCTCGGGGCCTCAGGCCTCGACGTTGGCCTGCCTGCCGGCCAGATGGGAAATTCAGAGGTCGGGCACCTCAATATCGGTGCCGGCCGGGTCGTTTATCAGGATATCACCCGCATCAACCGCTCGATTGAAGACGGTTCGTTCTTTGAAAACAAAGCCATGGTAGAAGTTATCGACCGTGTTAAAGCCTCCGGCAAGGCACTGCATCTTTATGGTCTGGTCTCTGACGGTGGTGTTCACAGCCACATCGACCACATCGCCGCTATTCTCAAACTTGCCAAAGATCGCGGTCTGCATAAAGTTTTTCTGCACGCCTTCACTGATGGCCGCGATACCTCGCCGACCAGCGGTGTTCATTACATTCGCGAACTGATTGCGCATACCGAAAAAATCGGCGTCGGCCGTATTGCCAGCATTTCTGGCCGTTACTACGTCATGGATCGCGACAACCGCTGGGAAAGAGTGGAAAAGGCTTATCTGGCCATGGTACATGGCGTCGGGAATCGTGCCTCAGACCCGGCTGTCGCCATGGAAGCCTCTTATAAGGTCAATGTGACTGATGAATTCGTCGTACCGGTGGTTATCGAAGAAAATGGCAGCCCTGTTGCCACCATCGATGACGGCGATGCGATTCTCGCTTTCAATTTCAGAGCCGACCGCATGCGGCAGATCACAAGAGTGTTCACTGCCCCCGAATTTAAAGAGTTCAAGCGTCGCGAAATGAAGGTCGATTACGTCAGCTTTACTCACTATTCAGATGAATTTTCCTTCCCGATTGCCTTTCCGCCGCAGCGTCTCGACGAAGTTCTCGGCGAAGTGCTTTCGCGCAAAGGTATTGCCCAGCTGCGTCTGGCCGAAACCGAAAAATATGCACATGTAACCTATTTTACCAATGGTGGTTACGAGCCGCCGTTCCCGCTCGAAGATCGACACATGGTGCCGTCACCCAAAGTCAAAACTTACGATCTCAAGCCCGAAATGTCGGCTTTCGAAGTCAATGAATTTCTCGTCGAACGCCTAAAATCAGAAAAATACCCGTTTATCATGGTCAATTTCGCCAACTGCGATATGGTCGGCCATACCGGCATCATGGAAGCTGCGATGAAAGCGGTCAGCACTGTCGACTGCGTTCTCGCCAAAGCGATTCCGCTTGCCTATGAACTGGGTTATGATTGTATGATCACTGCTGACCATGGCAATGCCGAGCAGATGGTCGATTCTGAAACTGGTGAAGCCTTTACTGAACACACTGTTAACCCGGTGCCTTTCTGCCTGCTTTCGAGATCTTCGGTAGAACTTCGCCCGTCAGGGAAACTGTGTGATATCGCTCCAACCATTCTCGAGCTTATGGGTATCGAAAAACCCGCTGCCATGACCGGCCGCTCTCTCATTGCCAAAAAAAAGTGACAATTCAGGATGAATCTACAGCATAATGCCGGAAAAGGTTTTCTTTTCATTGTTTCCGGGCCTTCCGGGGTCGGAAAGACAGTGCTGTGCAATGCCATAGTCGAAAAATTCGCTCCTGCAGTGGTTTATTCGATTTCTACCACGTCGCGGGCGCCGCGCGGCGGCGAAACTGACGGCCAGGAATACAATTTTTGTTCGCCCGATCAGTTTGAGGCAGCTATCAAGCGTGATGAGTTCGCTGAATGGGCATTCGTACATGGCAATTACTATGGCACGCCCCGTCGCTTTCTTACCGATAACCTCAATGCGGGTCGGCATGTGATACTCAATATCGATGTTCAGGGCGCCATGAAGATTCGCGATTCATACCCGGAGGCGGTAATGATTTTTATTCTGCCGCCGACCTTCGAAGAACTTGAAAGCCGCATACGCAAACGCAACATGGACAGTGAGCATTCCCTGCAGCACCGGCTCGAAAATGCCCGCCAGGAACTGAGCTACCGTGATCAGTACAAACATGCGATCGTTAACGACAATCTCGAAGTTGCCAAGCGCGAGCTGATAAGAATTTTTGCCGATTATATCGGGGCCGGCACCGAGGTTTCGCAGGGCTGAAAGCCTTTGCATCGGTTTTTTGCTCCGGTTTGGTACCATTGACACCTTCTAAAGTGATTCTTATAATTTAGGAAACTTCAGTAATTCGACCACCCTTCAAAGGTGCAGGAGGCTTGATATCATGAATCGTAATACAGTGCTTTGCTTCCTTTTCGTTTTTTGTCTGCTGTCTTTTTCGGCGGCCTGGGCTGAGCCGGCAAAACTCGTGGCGCTCGACGCAAAACTCGAGATTCTCAGCGGCCAGATCAAGTTGACCCGCGTGGGCAGCACCAAGACCGATGTTATTACCCAGTCGTGCGAACTTTATGCCGGCGACCTGCTCGAAACTCTTCGCGAATCGAAGGCGTCGCTGGTTTATGCCGATGGCACCACCATGCGTATCAAAGAAAGAACTCTCGTCGAAGTTCAGCCGATGAGCATCAAGGTTTTCAAGGGCAAGACCTGGTATAAGTTCACCAAACGCGGTACCGAATTCAAGATCGAAACCCCGACTCTCGTCGCTGGTATTCGCGGCACTGAATTTGAAGTGGCCGTTTCTTCACGCAAGAAATCGTCGATCTCGGTCATGGAAGGCGCAGTAGCCGTTAACAGCATCGCCAAGGGCAAAGGTCTGGTTCTGCGCCCCGGCTTTGCAACTCACTGTGAACCTGGCGACACACTGGTTCCGGCTTACAAGTTCAACGTTGAAATGAAAAATGCCGAATGGGCCGCCGCTGAATGGAAGAGCGCCGCCGGTGCTGAAGATGTTAACAGCCTCTACATCAAATACGTGAACTTCAAAAATGAATTTGGCGCCGATGACGCCAGAACTCTTGAAGCCCTGCAGGCTCTCAAAAAAGCTCAGGCAGGTAAAAAATAAGCTTTAAGTCGTGGTAAAAACGCGGGCCCTGGCAAATTGCCGGGGCCCGCTTCTTTTTTCTACTCGTCCCAGTCGCGTTTCTGGCGCTGGCTTTTTTTGAAGCTGGTCTGTTTTTTGTGGTTGATGCGGTCTTCGACTGAAGCTTTCGTCGGCCGGGTCGCGCGTCTGACTTTGGGCGGCTTGAGTGCCTTGAGAATCATCTCGCGCAGTTTCTGGCAGGCGTCGTCGAGGTTGCGGTACTGCTCGCGGTAACGCTGGCTGGTGATAATGATCGTGTTCTCCGAATCGACACGATTGCCGGCGATTTTCAACAGTCTCTGCACAACCGGCATACTCAGTTGCCCGCAGGATTCAGGGCGAAAGCGCAGTTCGATGCAGGTGGCGACCTTGTTAACGTTCTGACCGCCCGGGCCGGATGATCTGACCGCACTGATTTCAAGCTGTTCAGACGGGATGGTTATGTAATCGTTGATTATCAGAGGCGTATTCATTTTTTTCGTTCTCCTGTAAGCCAGGCCACTGCCGGTTGAACCTGCAGCCGGCTCATGCAGCCATTTGAGCCGCAGCTGGCGCAGCGGCCGTCACAATCAGAGATTTCGGGTTTGATTATCAGGCTGGCGCAGCCGACCGGACCCCAGCGCTTTGGTGTCATAGCCGCCACCGGCGGAAAAAAAGCGGCGCAGGGAAGCTGCAGCGCGGCCGCTAGATGCAGCGGGCCGGTTGAGCCACCACAAAATGCAGAGCAGCCGGCAAATACCCCGGCAAGAGCTGCAAGATCTGACAGGCCGCTGGCGAAGGCCAGTCGACCCTGAACTGGTGCCGGGAACTGCTGACGCAGGGATTCTTCGCCCGGGCCAAGACTGACGAGCACCGGCACATCGTTTTGCAGCAGCCCGGCAACCAGCTGCGCATACATGGCTGTCGAAATATTATGAGCCGAGCCGCCGTGCCCGGGGTGAACGATCACGGGTCTGCTGTCAGCCATGCCGGTCCGGGCGAGAAATTCCATGCCTTCGGTTATCAGTTGCTCAGGGAGTTTGAACGACCATGGCGAAAAATCAATGGCCGGCACAATACCGCTGAGCAGGTCGAGATTGTATTCAAACTCGTGCTTTTCATTGCGCGAGCGCTTCTGAACCCGTCGGTCGTTGAGAAACAGCTGAAAAATATTTGAGGCCCGCCCGACCCGACGTCTGATACCGGCCCGCCAGGCGGCAAGAATACTGCGGCCGGCCGGGTGAACGATTACCGCCAGATCGAAGCGCTTTTCGCGAAAATCTTCTGCCAGGGGTGAAGACCATAAGCCTGCCGGGTAGCTGTCATCGAGAATTATTTCGTCGATTTCGCCGGCCAGCTGCGCCAGAGGGGCAGTATAACTGCGGACATGCGCAATGAGCCGGCTCTGTGGAAAAGCTTTTTTCAGCTCTCTGAAGACCGGGAGGGTGAGAATAAAATCGCCGGCCCGGTCGGTACGCGAGACAATGATTCGATCAGGCTGCATCTGAACCCCCGGTCAGGCGGGTGAGTTCGGCATAAACTGCTTCTGGCGGAATTGCCAGCATGCAGGCATGATCGTGTCGCGGGCAGGTTCGCTGCCGGCACGGGGCGATCGGGCAGACGCCGGAGGCGGTAACGGCGGCAAAATTCGGGTTGAGCGGGCCAGTTCTGATCATGTCGGTTGGTCCGACCGGTACCACCGTCGGAGTCTGATAAAGCGCCGCCAGATGCATTGTTCCTGAATCATTGGCGGCCAGAGCTTCGGCACGACTGAGCAGGCAGCCGAGCTCGCGCAGGCTGGTGCGACCGGCTGCACTGATCAGAAAAGCTCTGGCATTGCTGCAGATTTCGTCGACGATAGTTTGTTCAGAAGCGCTGGCTGTAATGACTACCGGTAGCTTCATGTTGGCGGTAACCAGATCGGCAAGGGCGGCAAACCTCTCGGGTGGCCAGCGCTTGGCGGCGCCAAATGCCGCTCCCGGGGCCATGACCATATATTTGGGCGGCAGCTGCAGCTTTGCCGCCAGAGCAGCAAATTCAGCATCAGAACAGCCATACTTTTTCAGCCTCGGCCGGTTCGGCTCGCTGCACAGACCGGCTGCCCGGCAAAGTCCGTAATGCAGGTCGGCTTCGTGCATTTGCGTGAAATCAGCAGGCTTGGCAATTGCGCGGCCGAGAAACAGACTGCGCCATTGCGTGGCATAACCGGTGCTGCTGGCTGTGCCGACAGCTTTGGCCAGCATCGCGGCCCGCAGCGAATCTGGCAATACAATCGTCTGCTCAGCGGCCAGGCGGCGCAAGGGGCGGAGCTGTCTGAAAACCTCGTGCGGCCAGGCGTTGGTGGATACCGCGTGAACATGCAGCGGCAGCTCGAAAAGGCTGTAGACTTCGGCGAGGTGTGGTCGGGTCACGACGTGGGTTTCGCCTGCCTGAGAGGCGGCGATCAGTGCCGGCAGTGACATGATGATGTCGCCCAGCCAGTTCAGGCCGATGACGATGATTTTCATATAAATTTCTGTAGAAAGTCGTAAATCTGTCCGGCCGTCTGTTCTGGGTCGAGGTCACGGCAGGCAAAGTGCCCTTCGGGGCAGCTGTCGTTCTGACCATGCAGACTGCAGGGTTTGCACGGCAGGTTTTTCGAAAGCACGAGAACATTACTGCCCGGTACCGGCGCAAAGCCAAGTGACGGGCAGGTCTGCATGAAAATGGCGGCGAGCGGCGTGTCGACACTGCGGGCAAGATGCATCGGGCCTGAATCAGATGAGATAACGGCGGTGGCGTGCTTGATGATACCGGGCAGATGGTAGAGCTCAAAACGGTTGCGCAGATCGAGATGAGGCCCGGAAACTGTAAGAGTAGATTTCGCGGTGCCGATCAAAGCAGTCGGCAGTGGTGAATTCTTCTGAAGATGCTCAATAATCGCCTGTGGCAACTCCTTGCCGGGTTTTGAAGCCTCGGGGTGAATCAGAATATAGCGCTTTTTCTGCAAACCTGCTGCCTCTAAGATTTTTTCGCATTCAAGCAGGTATTGATCGGTTAGAACCAGCAATGGGTCAGGTGTCGTGATTTCGACGCCGCAGGTTTCGGCATATTTCTGCCATACAGGCCTCTGATCGTAGAATCTCAAAGGATATTGCTGGCGCAGGGCCATGAACTGTTCGCCAATCGTACGCTTCTGATAGCTGCGGGTAATAGGGGCGTTGATGAGATTGCGCAGGGCGATGGTTGCCAGTTTTCCCTGCAGATCGAATACCGCTCCTGGGTTCAGTGATTTAAGCTCGCGCGCCAGTCTGATCAGACTGCCGGTGCCAGAGAACAGATGAACTTTGGCGGGCAGAAAGCCGGCAAGCTGTTGCCAGCGGCTGTTGATAACCAGATGTGTTTCGATGCCGCGCGCTGCCATAGCTCTCAGTGTCGGAACCGTCAGCAGAACATCACCCATCGCATTCAGGCGCAGAACTATTTCGCAGTCAGACATGGGGTAGATAACCAAGTTGCTGCAGACTGGTGACTGTCCGATGGCAGGCGCCTGCCATCGATTCGAGCACCTGCCGGGCGCGCGCACCCATCTCGGAATAGTCATCAGGCTGCTGCAGCCATAAGCTGATCGCCTGCCGCAGTTCTTCCGAATCTTTGACCGTTTTTATGGCACGGGCACGGTTGAGGGCCATCATCTCATAGCGGAAATTGAATGTGTGCGGACCGGTAAGGGTCGGGCGGGCATAGGCTGCCGGTTCCATCAGGTTGTGGCCGCCGCGTTTGATCAGACTGCCGCCGACAAACACAAGTGAAGAAATCGCATAAAAATTGCGCAGTTCGCCCATTGTATCTACCAGAATTACTCTGGCTGAGCTTGAAGCCCCTTCAGATACTTTGATAAATTCAATTTTTCTTGCCCGCAGCAGTTCTTCGACTTCATGAACCCTTTTAACATGCCTAGGAGCGATGATTACGGTCGCCGCCATTCTTTCCCAGAGCGGTTCAAGGGCGTCGAGAATCAAACCTTCTTCGCCGGGGTGAGTGCTGCCAAAACAGATCAGTTGCCTGCCGTCGCTTATACCGTATTGTTGACGCAGAGCAACCGGGTCGGGTATCGATTCGGCGATATCATATTTGAAGCAGCCGAGTTGCTGCTGCCGCTCGTCTTTGATGCCAAGAATTCTGAATCGTCTCTGATATTGCTTTTCCTGTGGAAAAGCGAACGCCATGCCACTGACCGCCGATTCAAAAATGGGCCAGGCCAGCCGCATCATGCGCACGCTTTTTTCGTTGATACGGCCATTGATAATGCCATATGGAACACCTTTGCGGGCCAGGGTGTCGAGCAGCAGCGGCCAGATTTCGGTTTCGCTGATCAGCATGACTCTGGGTCTGATCCGCTCGATAAATGGCACCGTGAAGGCAGGCAGTTCGATTGGCAGAAGTGTGGCAAAGCCACAGATTTCGTCTTTCTGAAGCTGTCTGAGGCCATCCATGGTGGTTGCGGTGCAGACAAGGCTCTGTCGGCCATAGATGTCGGCCAGTTCTTTAAGAAACGGGCGCAAAGTGATCACTTCCCCGAGTGAAGCACCGTGAACCCAGATCATACCTTCGTCAGGGGCTTTGAAGTCTTCGGGAAGCCTGCCTTTGCGCAGGGCGAATTCATTTTTGTCGATGCGCCGGGGCGGAAACAGGTCGAGCAGCTCTACCACCGCCCGCAAAACCCACTGATACGTTTTCAGATACAGTTTTCCCATGTCAGTTCCTGTTTATATTATCGCCTGCATCTGTCTCAGAAGTCAAAACAAGTTTTGCCCATTCGTTTTCAGGGGCGTCAGCAGGCTGAGTTTTCCAGCGTCGATGCAACCAGAACCAGTTCTGTGGCTGTTGTCTGATTATTTCTTCGAGGCGGGCGGTGAAGTCGCTGGTCAACTGCTGCTGCCCGCGAACATCATTGCTATATTGGCCGGGATAAATCGGTTGCCAGATTTTTATCAGATGCCTGCCGCCAAAATCAGGGAAACAGGCCAGCGGAACAATGGGTGCGCCGGTTTTAAGCGATATCTGCGCCGGCCCGGTCGGTGCCGAGGCCCAGCGTTTGAAAAATCTGACGAATATACCCTGTTTGCCGTTATCCTGATCGATCATCAGCGCCAGGATGTTGCCCTGACGAAGCGATTTGAGTATCTCGCGAATTCCATAGCCCGAATCGGTGGTTTTAGCGCCATGCCGGCCGCGCATTTCTTCGAACCAGGTATCGACATAGGGGTTGTTCTGCCGGCGAACCACAGTGGTAACTTTGAAATCATTGATTGCCAGCCAGGGTGGCACCAGCTCCCAAAGCCCGAAGTGCCCGGATACGATTATTGCCCCTTTGTTCAGAGCGAGTGCGGTTTCGAGGTTTTCGAGGCCTTCGACCCTGATTCTTGCCTTAAGTTCTTCGTTGCTGAAAAATTTAAGACCGGCCATTTCAAACGCATTGAGAAGAAAGCTTTCGAATACCTGATCTGCAAGCTTTTCGGCTGCCGTTCGGTCGATTTCGAGGTGCTCTTTGAGGCGTTCGACAACCTGATTGAAGCGCACCCAGGGCAGTGGCTTTGCAATTGCGGCAATGAGACGGGCCAGACGCTTTTTGCTGTTGCTGCTCATGGCGGCGCATTTGCGTGCCAGAAGGTCGAGCAGAAAGGCCTGCAGGCGGTTAAACAGATTCTTGAAACTGGTCATTTGCGTTTTCGCAGTCGTCGTTTAAGCCCACGCATTTTCAAACCCAGTGACAACAGCGGACTTGATTTCATTTCGATCGCTTCGACCGGGCAGACTTCCATGCAGCAGAAGCACGAGATACATTTCTGGCGGTCGAATTCGGCGCCGGCCACCGAAATATTTATGGCATCGGCGGGGCAGATCTGCTTGCATCTCCCGCACTTAATGCAGGTATCAGGCAGAAGAACCGGGCCGGCCCAGAGAAACCGCCGCATGAAATTGATGAAAAAATCGGGTAGCAGCGAGATCGGCGGGGTTCCGGGCACCTGGTAATTTTTTATGCCTGCCGCTTCGGGTGAGCAACCGACAAATTCCAGCTCGTCGAGGCTTTTCGGGCCCCAGTTGAGCCGGGCGCAGCGGCGCAGGGTGGGCACCGTTGCCGGGTCGAGCCCGACCAGACGACAGAAGCCAAGATCGATGGTTGCCGGCGATGTTGCTGCCAGCAGCACTTCACTTTTGACTACCCGGCCACCGGCCGGGCCCTGACCATCCATGCTCTCGATGCCATCCATGATGTTGAGGGTTACCGGAATCTGATGGCCGAGATCTGCGATAAAATCAGAGAATTCTTCGGCCCGCGGAAAGATTTTGTGCCATTGCGCTTTTGCCAGGCCAGGAATGAGGCCGAAAAGATTCTTGACCGCGCCAGTTATGCGGGTAAGATTGTGAGTTTTCATTTTTGGCAGATTGATGACCACATCGGCAAGAAAAAGTGTCTTGACCAGGTGAACGGTGATCTCGCGGCCGTTTGAAAAGAATTTGACCGGCACTTTCGCATCGGTCTCAAAACTGGTCAGCTGCGCGCCGCTGTTGCGGGCAGCAGCCGCGAAGCCGGTTTTTTCCCAGAATTCTTCGGTGCGGCCAAACACCGCCGGCGGACTGTCACCGATAAAGACGGTTGCGCCGGCTTCGTGGCAGAGATTGGCCACCGCTTCGATGACGGCCGGGTGAGTAGTTGCCGCCCGCTCAGGCTCTTTGCAGGTCAGCATGTTCGGCTTGATCAGCACCTTGTTACCCGACCTGACGAAGGCGGTGATCCCGCCAAATGGTTCAAGAAGCTTTATAATTGCCTCTTTTACCGCTGTCTGCTCGTAAGATGAGCATTTTTGAATCGATAAGGTTTTTTCGGACATGGCTTAATTTCCCGGGTTCTGTTGCACAACCGGGTGGTTGAGCAGGTGTTCGCGCGCCAGTGGCGGTGGCATAGGGCCTGAGCCTTCCTGCGGTTCTGAAGGCAGGGCTTTGATGAGTGGAAAGTCGGCATAGGGGCGGCGCTGCAGTATCTGTCGCGGCCATGGCGTGACTTCGAGCCCTTCTTCACGCTCGATGAGAATGCACTGGTTCAGGTAGAGAATTTTAACCAGCATCTGGGCGAACGAAATGTTGCGAAACGAGGCGTAAACCGGAAAGTGCAGATCGCGCGGAAATTGAATCGGCACTTTACCGCCAAGCGAAATCTTGCGCAGAATGAATTGAATGTCATCGCCGCGCGAAAGAATGACCCCTGGCTTGTTCAGCCCGGGGTAACGCAGCGACAGACGCTCTGGCACGCAAAGCTTCATGCGTTCGAGCACTTCGGTCCATTCTTCCCCGGAGGGCTGTACTGGCAGCACCATCAGAACCGGTCCGGCGAAGGCAAAGCGATGGTGGGGTGGCAGAATCTTTTTCAGCAGTTTCTGGACTGTGTCACCGTGATTGCCGGGAACAACCGCACCGCCGGCCTGAAAGTGCATGATGGCCTGATAACCGAAACCGTGGGCGAGCAGTTCGATTGCTTCCCAGAGCGCGATCGGGTGCCCGTAAAAAGACCAGTCTTTGTGAAATTTCGCTTTCTGTGGAGCATTGAGATAAATCTCGGCAAAACTGCGCGTCGATGTGCGCTTGAAAAGCACACTTTCACGCCTGATTTCATCGACATACCATTCGTCATCGAGCCTGGTCTGAGGCAGAGCATGAAATCGCTGCGAATTATGATAAATCAGGGCGCGCGGGTTCTCTTTTGTGTAAAGAATTGCTCTGATTCTCGGTTCATCGCCCTGAAGAACGGCATACTGCGCTCTGACCGGCAAAGCCGCCAGAGTCACCAGAAGCAGCGCCAGCAGAAGCATACCTGGCGTCAGACTTTTTTGCCGTTTACAGAAGGCCATGCTTTACCATTTCGGTGTAAATCTTTACGGCGTTGGTGGCGGCGCCGCGGCGCAGATTGTCGGCGACGACCCACATATTGAAGCCGTTATCGACCGAAGGGTCGACGCGCAGACGCCCGACGAAAACCTCATCTTTGTCTTCGCAGGCAAGCGGGGTGGGGTAAACCGATTTTGCCGGCTCATCGACAAGCACCACATCTTCAGCTTTGCTGAGAATGTTTCTTACTTCAGCAAGCTGCATCGGGCGGGTCAGTTCGATATTAACCGCTTCGCTGTGGCAATACATTACCGGCACCCGCACGGTGGTCGGACAGACTCTGATGTCAGATTCGAGAATCTTGCAGGTTTCGCGCACCATTTTTTCTTCTTCTCGATAGAGGCCAGAATCGAGCAGCACGTCAATCTGAGGAATCAGGTTGAAGGCGATCGGGTGCGGATAAACACCGGTAGGCATCTCTTTACCGTTGAGCATGGCTTCGCTCTGTCGTTTGAGAATGTCGATTGCTTCGAGACCGGTGCCGGAAACCGACTGGTAAGTCGCGACGACAATGCGTCTGATCGGGTTGACACGGTGAATCGGTGCCAGGGCGACGATCATCTGAATAGTCGAGCAGTTCGGGTTGGCGATCAGGCCTTTGTGGTTTTTCAGGGCATGAAAATTGGCTTCGGGCACGATCAGCGGCACATCCGGGTTCATGCGATGAGCGTTGGTGTTGTCGATGACGACGGCACCGGCTTCGACTGCTTTCGGGCAGTATTTGACGCTGACTTCGGTGCCGGCAGAGAAAAATACGACATCGAGTCCTTTGAAATTGCTGGTTGCAAGGTCTTCGACGATGATGTCACGGCCACGAAACGCAATTTTCTGACCGGCGCTGCGTTCTGAAGCAAACAGTCTGATGTTTTTGATTTCTTTGAGGCGTTCATCGAGAACTTTGAGAATTTTCAGGCCTACGGCCCCGGTTGCGCCAACGATTCCGATATTGTGACCGCTCATTCTTCGTCTTTCTCCTGTTTCTGCTGCTCGGTTTGTTTCATTTCCTTATAAAACGACTTGATCCGGCCGGGTTTGTACTGCCTGGCTCTGATCAATTCTTCCTCGGTTGGTTCACGATCATGGTCGATAGCCTGTGGTTCAGATTCAATTGTTGCAGCTGTTTTTGCGGGGGCTGTAACCGGCGGGGCTGCTGGCTTATGGCTACCCGGAAACAACAGCTTCTTGATTTCGATGGCGCGGTCAAACTGCGCTGACGAAAGGCTGGCAACTGGTATTTTCGCGTTCGGCTCGCCACCCTGGCTGAGTAGTCTGATCAGTTCTTCGCTGAGTGCAATTTTCTGCGCGAGGCCGCCGATGCCGGCGAGCAGTTGTTGCTTTTCGTTATCGCCCGGGTTGGCCGAGAGAAGAGTTTCGAGTCGGCCCTTTTCGCTTTTCAGCTGGTCGATGTTCTTAACCGAGGCTGAATAAGAGTTCTCGAGTTCGCCTTCAGCGGCGGCGCGCTTTTCGAATTCAGCTTTGATCGCTTTTTCGCGCAATTTGCTGAAATCAGGCAGTTTTGGCTTGCCAAATGTCGCGCCCGGACCTCTTGAACTTGCTGATGGCTGGCCGGTTGCCGGGTCGACGGGTGCGGTCGGTTCATTGAAGCCGTTTTCTGCCACCGGTTTTCGTAATTCCACTTCTTCCATCCATGACGGAAACTTTGGCGGTTCAGCGAGAGTCTGACCGGCGAACAGAAGCAAAAAGGCTGTCAGGTAAAGATAATTTTTCAACATGACAGAATTTGTACCATAAAGGTCGCCAGAAATGCAAAGCCCGCCGCCATTTTTCGTGCGGCGACTTTCTGGTATTCGAAAATAAGCTGGATTTCATTGCAGGCGGTTATAAAAACTGCCTCCAGGGCTTTTGTACAAGGTGCTTGCGAAAAGAACAGAAAAGATTATGCTTATTATTGAGGCAAGCAAAGATGAAAAAACGAAAGTTCCCTGAACAGGTGTTTTTCAGATTCAAAAACCCCTGCTATCTGAGAGCGATCAGAGACAACGCCGAGATCATTGCCCGCCGAATGGGTTTTGACGAAGATCAGATATTTGAACTGGCCATGATCGTTGATGAGGCCTATGCAAATGCGGTCGAACATGGCAGTAGAATGGCAGGCGCGGCAGAACTCGAAGTCGAGTTTCTGATTTTTAAAGACAGGCTCGAGGTCTGTGTTAAAGACACAGGCTGCGGGTTCGATACCTCATGCATAAAAATCCCGGCGAACCTGCGCTGTCTTAACTCGACCCGCGGTCGCGGGCTTGGTTTGATCAGCATGCTCTCCGACAGCTACGAACTGACCTCTGCTCCGGGTTCAGGTACCGTACTGCGCCTGATCAAATATCTCTGCGCTCAGCGCGAATTCGTTGCCTGAACTATTCGCTCATTTCAAGCTTCAGCTCGTCCATGCGTCTTTTTATGTCGTCCATATCGAGCTTTGCAAATTTTTCGGGTAGAAATCTCTGATCGGTGCATTCGACCACAGCTGCCAGGTCCATGTATTCAAGACGGGCAGAATGAGCCATCGGCCGATATGACTTCATCGCTTCGCTGATAAAATAACCGACTGGTTTGCGGTCGGGTGCATCTTCTTCCTGCAGCTCGAACATGCGCGAAGCCATGATCAGAATACCTTCCATCTCGTTGCCGCCAATGTCAAGCGAGTCAGGAAACTGCGGGATGTCGCTGTCCTCAAGCTTGACCTTGTTTTTGCGGGCCAGCGATTTGAAAAGTGACTGCTTGTCTTCGAGAGTCTGCGGAGCGAACAGGGGCATGTGCACATCGAGACGCCCGACACGCTTCAGATCGACTTCGAGCAGATCGGGGCGCGATGTCGCGAATATCCAGAAGATACGGCCGCGATTGCGGGTATCGGCCATTTCCCTGGCCAGCATCGCATAAATTCTGCCGGAAACGCCCGAGTCGCCTGAGTTGCCGTCACGTTTGCCGGCGACCTGGTCGGCTTCGTCAATAAAAACGATGACCTGGCCCATGGCGTGCAGAATCTTGAAAATGGCTTCGAGATTGCCTTCGGTTGCCCCAACCCATTTATCGCGGAAATTTTTCAGTTCGACGCACGGAACCCCGGCTTCGCCGGCAAAACATTCGACCAGATAGGTTTTACCTGTGCCAATTCGGCCGGTGATCAGATAGCCCATCGGCAGAGCTTTAATTTTACCGCGTTTCATCAACGAGGCATCCTGGCGCAGCCAGGATTTGGCTTCTTTGTGACCGGCCACATCTTCAAGATTGCGCGTCGATTCGACGAACACTATGCGGCCGCCGGCCGACTTCTCGATCATTTCCTTCTTAACTTCGCGCAGGTATTCCATGCTGATGCGGTGATTGTTTTTAATGGCCCGCTCAATGAGGTTCTGAACGTCGATGCATGAAAGGCCTTCAAGTTTCTGGGCGAGCGAGGCGCGATCAACATCACAGATCGTCGCAAAATCAGTGATTGAAGAGGTGATGGCCTGCACAAAATTGAGAACCGTCTCTGAGTTCGGCAGGCTGATCTGAATTTTGGCCGACCGCGGGTTTTCGACGAGCTGTCGGTTCACGTCATTGAGGTTTTCGGCAATCAGGCAGGTGCTGACATAAGCGCTGTTGATATTCGGGTCAGATGCCCAGTCGAGCACACGAATCAGGGTTTCGACCGATTCGGCACTCGTATAGGCGATTTCGGCCCGCGGCAGCAGATACTGGGCGTAGTCGATGATGACGGCGATCCGCATCGGGTTCGCAACCGCTTTGCCGCTTTTATCTGCAGTCATGCGCACCAGCCCATGTCTGATGAAACGATCGATGAGTGCCAGCGCCTTTTTGGGTTCCTTCGGCAATGAATTGGCTGAATCGGCGGTTATATCGCCACCGTTGCTGGTGGCGAAACCGGTGCGGTGAAAGCTGTCGTAGGCCTTGAGAAAATTGAAAAACAGTTCGCCACCCTTGCTGGCCCTGATGCCGTGCCCGCGATCGTAGGTGAGAACGACTTCAAACGGTGCAAACATGATGCGCGTGAGAAAGTCTTTTAAAGACAGGCATTGCAGGGCCTGGTTGCCCTCGCCGGCGTAAGTTACCCAGTCATCTATATTTCCGTAGAGCAAAAACTGGCTGATGGAACCGCTTTTGAAAATTTCGGACATTTCGCTGGCCCACTGTGGGTAACTTGCCATGATATTTTTCCTTTACTCGGTCTCTCTTGTCGGTGGCGGGGTAACCGGTTCGCTGTCACTTTCAAAGACAGGGTCTTCAAGCGGTGGTCCGCTGAGTTTGCGCAGAAAGTCGGTATGGGTGTTGATCCAGTTCTGGGTTTCGTCGAGAGTATTGTTGATATGATCGATGTTGGAACTGAAAGATTCAGGGCTGCTGTCGAGTGCGATGCCTTCACGCACCATCTGCAGCTGGCTTTCGATGCGCTGCAGTTCCATTTCAACGAGCATTTCGTTCTCTTTGGCGGCAGAGAGATTGTCGAGGCGCTTTTTGTGAATTTCGATATTGCCCTGCAGTGATTTGGTAAGTGCCGGGCTGATATCGGGGGTTATCTGCTGCTCGAGTTTCTTGATTTCGCTTTTTATTTCGTTGGCTTTGGTGCGGTGCAGGCTTTCTTCGATGAGTTGCTTCGTTTTCAGCAGTTTGAGAAAGATCGACGGCAGCTGGTTGAGGGTTGCCTGCTTGCTGGTGTTCATGAAGCCTGAGCCATCGTCGGTATTCCAGTTCATCAGCTTGTTGATTTCAGCGAGGCTTGCGTTCAGCCTCTTCAAGCGTGAATGATTTTCGGGGGTCAGACTGGCGATAACTTCGTTCATCTTGTCTGAACGTGACTGCTGGATCTCTGCAAGCTGCTTGCCTTCGACGTATCTCTGAAATCGCGGGTTTGAAGAAAGATACCAGAGATACACGAACTCAAGAGCCAGGCCGAGAAACCAGAAACCCGGGTTGCTGAACCCGAGAATGAATGAGCCGAGAATGAAAAGCTTGTTGACCGGTATCTCGCCCATGCCTTTGATGACGAGGCCGGCGTTGAAGGCTTCGCTGAGATAGTCAGAATAACCGGGCTTGCGATAAGGTGCCATTATGCTGAACCACCAATTCTAATGAATTCGTCGGTAATTTCTTTAAGGAAATTATTGAATTTCGGGCTTTCCTGAACTTCAAGCGGCGTCATGCCGTCGTATTTGCCGATCATATCGCGGGTTATGGCGATCTGACTGGCCAGACGGCCAGGGTTGGCCTGAAACATGAAAATGCGGTCGCTGAGAAATACAGCTTCTGCCAGCGAATGGGTGACGATGAAAACCGTTGCTTCGACCTCGTGCCAGAGTGAGGTTATCAGCTCCTGCATCTCGATGCGCGTTGGTTCGTCAAGAGCCGAAAACGGTTCGTCCATCAGAATGATGCGTGGTTTGAGAACAAGAGTGCGGGCGATGGCGACACGCTGCTGCTGACCACCCGAAAGCTGGTATGGAAATTTGTCTTCGTGCCCCTTCATGCCGACCTTCGCGATCATTTCGCGTGACAGTTTTTCCATGACCTGTTCTGAATAGCCAAGGCTCTCACGGTTGAGCTGCAGACCGAACATTACGTTCTGCAATACGGTCAGATGCGGAAAAGAGCTGTATTTTTGAAAAATCATGCCGCGGTCTCGGCCCGGGCCGGTAACCGGTTTGTTGCGCACCAGAACCTCGCCAAGAGTCGGCGGTCCCACTTCCTGAAAACCTTGAATCAGATTGAGAACGGTCGATTTGCCGCAGCCTGAGGGGCCGACCAGAGCTATGAATTCACCGATGTCAGGCAGGTCTTCAATCTCGAAGGAAATGTTTTTCAGGGCCATGAATTCGTTAGGTGTGCCCGGGTTGAAAATTTTGGTGACATTGCGGAAAGTGACAATCGGCGGATATTTGGACTTGTGCAGATTGTCGACGCAGCTGCCGGGCTCGCCGGTGTCAGAGGATTCTTCAATTGAGACATGCTGTTCGCCCTGGGCAACTGGCTTTGCCGGCCTGTCTCCTGGTTCTAACACGGCGGTTGTCGGTTTATGTTCATCGCTGACAGGTGCCATCGCACCGGGAAAAGGAAACTCTTCTGTTTTGGGCTGAGCTGCTGCAGGTTTCTGCCCGGCCAGCTTTTCGTGGCCGACAGGTCTGGCCGGTGAAACGGCTGGTTTTTCGGACTGTTCGTCAGAGTCTGCTTTGCTGGCTTTGGCCGGCACCTGGTTCTGGGCTTTCGTACGATCCGCAATCTGCGGAACATCAGGTTCATCACCAAAACGTACGAAGTAACCAGCAATTTTTCTGAATAATGAAGGTTTCTGTGGCTGGTTGCTCATCTTTTCTGGCTCCTGTATGGGAACAGCTGTTGCCCGACTTTGTCCCAGATTTTGTCGGTGATGAAGGCCATCAGAACGATGGCAATGAGCACCAGATAAATATCTTCGCGTGGCCCTCTTCTTTGACTGGTAAGAATCAGGGTGCCGACCCCGAAGCTGCCCATATCGACCATTTCTGCAAGGATGATGTAGCCCCAGCCGATACCGAATCCGAGGCGCATGGCATCAAAAATATTGGGCAGAGCGATCGGAAGCAGGATATTGTTGAGAACCTGAAATTTATTGGCTCCCAGAGTGTAGCCGGTCTGCAGGTAAACGTTGTCGACTTCTTCGAGCGACTTCACGAAAAGTGGCAGCAGATAGATGGCGAAGCCGAAAGCCAGAAACATGACTTTCTGCAGTTCATTGGTGCCAAAAAGAATCATGAAAAGCGGCACGAGGGCCGGAATTGGCAGATAACCGCCAAACAGCATCAGTGGCGCGACAATGGCCTTGCATTTGCTGAAGGTGCCCATGAGCAAAGCCATGGGGAAAACAACGATGAAGGCGACAATGAAACCGGCGCCGACACGCAGGAAGCTGTAAAGAATATTTTTGGGCAGATAGCGGTTTGACCAGAGCGACGGAAAAGAGCGCGAAACTTCGCCCGGGCTTGGCAGCACCGATGGACTGATAACTCTGGTTTCGACAACTTCGTAGCGGTAAATGAATTTTGGGGTTGTCGGCACAGCTTGTGTGTTTGCGGCGGCTGTGCCTGGTGTATTCTGCGTGGCGGCCACCGGGGTGTGAGTCTGAGCTTCACCCGGGTTTGGTGTGTGCCCAATATTGGGAGTCGTCTCTGAAATCGGCTGAGAAATATTCTCGGATAAAGAAGCGCTGGCCGGCATCTGGCTGTCTACGGCTTTTGTCTGCTCCGGTTTCTTCTCTGCAGGCGCCGGGGGCGGCGCAATTTTTTCGCGGCCGACAATTTTGCCTGGTGGCAGAGTGATTCTGACACCTTTGCCAAAAACTCTGGCAGGCATATTGCCAAGTTTGAAGCTTTCACCAGCTTTGATCAGTCTGGTTTGCTGGTCTTCATCTTTTTCGCCGGCGTATTCGAGGCGGCTCTGATCGATAAAAAGCGAAACTCTCTCAGTAAATCTTGTTCCGTCAGCGGGTGGGACTTTCTCAAAGCCTTCGAAAGTTCCTTCGGGCAGCGTAACCGTAATGGCGTTGCCAGATGTGGCCAGAACCCAGATCAACAATATGAGAAAAATGGGAATAACGCCGAGCAGAATCTGGTCGACCAGTTTTACGCCGGTTCTAATTCCGAAAAAATTCTCATGCAGAGTGAATTTCATGCTTCTTCCTCGAGCAGACCGGGTGGGGCAGCCCCACCCGGTCAGTGTTTATCAGTTACTTTCGGGCGGGAACACAGAGACTTCGACTCTGCGGTTCAGCGCCTGATTCATCGGATTGTCGGCGTCGGCGGGTTTGTTCCAGCCTTCGCCTTCAACGACGAATTTCTTCGGGTCGAATTTGTATTTATCGACCAGAGCTTTTTTAACCGCTTCAGCACGATTCATGCTGAGATCTTTAACGATCTGTTCAGGAATCTTGCCCTTCATCGAGCTGTCGGTATGACCAACGATGGCCACAACAGCGCGATCATAGGCGCCGACGAGGCGAGCGACCTTGTCGAGGGTGGCTTCGACGTTCGGGTCATAGAGAGTGTTCTGAATGGCATTGCCGGTCAGGTCGTGGGCCGGTTCATAGATATTCGAAGAGTTCGGGTAGAAGTTTATTCTGACGGTCTGGGTGATAATCGGGGCTTCAGCATTGACCTTGTTGTAGGTGGTCGGCACGAACTTGCTGACGTAGTTATCCTGATGGTGCTTGAAGGTGCCGGCCTTTTCGAGATCCTGAACAATCGAGAAATCCATGATCTGGTTGAACGGAACGGCTTCTTTTACGAGGCCGGCCTGGTTGTAAACATAGGCGATGCTTTTCCAGGTGCGTTCAAAGTTGGTCGGATTGTTGGCATTGAGGAAGAATTCGCGGTTTTCGGCAAAGTTGGTCGAGTGGGCGTCGGCTTCCATGGCTTTGACGTCTTCGACCTTCATACCATAACCATCGGCCATCCACTGGAAAGCCTGGGCTTTGGTGGTTGCGTTATTGAGCATGTCCATGCCTTCGAAGATACCGGCAACCAGACCCTTGACGATTTCGGGCTTGTCGCGGGCGAAGTCGGCACGCACGGCCCAGACGTCGGCGATGAGCTTGTTGGCTTCGGCAGTGGTGGTCAGAATGCGGGTTCCGGCAACTTTTTCGGGGATGGTGTAGATATCTGGAGCCCAGCTGACACAGGCATCGATACTTGGATCAGATACGAAAGCAGCGGCGGCTTCGAAGGCGGTCGAAGTATACTTGTGGGTAACTTCGCTGAGGCCGATGCCGGCGTTGATCAGCAGATTGCTGATGAAATACTGTGAGGGACTGTTCTGGGCATAAACGATGGTTTTGCCTTTGAGATCAGCCACAGAGCGGATTTTTGAGCGGGTGACGATGCCATCGCCGCCGCTTGACCAGTCGACCTGCTGATAAATACGGGGAGCGGTGCGGCTGTCTTTCATCAGTTCGGGAGCAAACAGCACCATCATGTCGAGGGTGCCCCAGAGAACATGGCTTTCGCCGCTGGCATAGCTGTCACGGGCGACGACCGGGTCGTCGATCAGTTTGAGGTTGACCTTGAAACCGTATTTCTTGAAGAAAACGCTGTCTTCGTTCGGAGCGAAGCCGTTGTTGGCGGCAATGATCGGCAGCCAGCCGGCCCAGACGTTGATCGGGAAAACCACGATCTTTTCTTTGTCATCCCATTTGTAGCCGGAAGCGCCGGTTACCGGGGGCAGGGTTTCGCGGGGTACGAACTTGTATTCTTTAACCGTGGTGACCGACTCGGTATCGGGTGCTTCGACGGTTGCGGCTTCCTGTGCCTGAACAACGCCAAAACAGATGGCCAGCATGGCCATGAGAACCAGAAACAGCTTTCCTCTGAAATTCATCTCTTGCTCCTTATTGAAATATTTCAAAAATTATCAGTTTTTCTGCATCGGGCCCATGCCACGCTGCGGAACATCATCACTGGAATCAGTTTCAGCAAGCGGCTGTGCTGAGCCGGGCATGGAGATGCCGTTCATGGCAGCGAATTCTGCCAGGGCGGCGTCGCCAAGAGCTTCCATTTCGGCTTCTTTCATCGTGACATTTGAGTTGTCATAAGAACCGGCGGCAACACGTGAGCGGCCAACGGCTTTGTCGCGTCTTTCTTCAAGCAGTTCGGTGACGCGGTTGATTGTATCGCCGCTTGAACCGATGCCGGCAATCATGCCTTTTGCCATTTCCTGGAGTTCGGCCTGGGCTTCGTGCATCTGGGTTTCGCTGACGAGGTTCTGCAGCTTTTCGATTTTCATCTGAGCTTCGCGAACGGCCACGTCTCTTGATTTTTCAAGATCCTTGAAGGTCTTGTCGGCAATTTCGAGCTGTGACTGGTTTTCTTCAAGCTGCTGTTTGACGGTCTGCAGCTGCAGAGCGAGCTGGCCGGCGACTTTGTTGTTGCCTGCCTTCAGATTGGCGGTGATTTTGGCAGTCAGTTCCTTGTCTTTGGCAGACAGGGTTTTGACCTGGCGCATCAGGCGCTCGGTAAAGGCAGCGTGATTGGCCAGACTTTCGTTGAACCGCGAAATCTGGTTTCTCAGGTTTTCCTTTTCGGCTTCGATGAGGGCTTCCGGGTTACTTGATTCAAGCCCTTTGATAAAGAGACTGAAGAAACCTCTAATTAAATTCATCAACCGTTTAAACATTTTCCAGCTCCTTTGGAAGTTTTATTTTTCCGGGGTAAAAACCTGAATTTCGACGCGCCGGTTCAATGCCTGATTCATCGGGTCTGCGGGATCTGCTGGTTCGTCCCAGCCTTTGCCTTCGACGATGAATTTTTCTCGGGGGAATTTGTATTTTCTGACGAGCGCACTGCGAACCGAATTGGCGCGATCGCTCGACAGATCTTTAACTGCTTTTTCCGGAACCTTGCCCTTCATCGAACTGTCAGTATGCCCGACGATTGCAACCTGGGCGCGGTCATACTGACCGACCATGCGGGCGATCTTTTCGAGAGTCGCATCGACAGTCGGGTCGTAGAGAGTGTTCTGGATTGCCTGACCAAATTCATCATGTTCAGGTTCATAGACGTTGTCTGAGTTTGGGTAAAAATTGATTCTGACGGTCTGGGTCAGCACCGGAGCTTCGGCCGAAACCTTTTTGTAGCTCGTAGAAACGAAGCGGGCGACCTGAATTTCTTTCTGTTCAGGAAACATGCCTTTTTCGACAAACTTTTTGACGACCGAAAAGTCGACGACTTCGTCGAAGCGAACCGGAGTGCCGATCTGGCCAAGTTCGCGGTAGACGTAGATGATGTTTTTCCAGGTGCGTTCGAAGTTCGTCGGACTGTTCTTGTTGAGAAAGAAATTCTGATTTTCGGCGAAGTTGGTGATGTAGGCATCCTGCTCCATCGACTTGATGTCTTCGAGCTTCATGCCATAACCTTCAGCCATATGTGCGAAGGCACGGGTTTTGGTGGTTTCGTTCTTCAGCATGGTCATGCCTTCGAAGATGCCCGCCACCAGGCCCTCGATAATTTCGGGGTGATCTTTGGCGAAATCGGCTCTGGCAGCCCATACGTCAGTGATCAGACGGTTGGCGTCAGCAGTGGTGGTAAGAATCTGGGTGCCGGCAATCTTCTCTGGAATAGTGTAAATATCGGGGGCCCAGCTGACGCAGGCGTTGATGCTTTTATCAGCAACGAAAGCAGCGGCTGCTTCAAAAGCTGTCGAGGTATACTTGTGGGTTACCTTGTTCAGCGGAATCCCTGCATTGATCAACAAATTGGTGATAAAATACTGTGACGGGCTGTTCTGGGCATAAACAATGGTTTTGCCTTCGAGATCTTTAATCGAGCGAATATTGCCGCGAACAACAATACCATCGCCGCCGTTTGACCAGTCGATCTGCTGGAAAATTCTCGGTGCAGTGCGACTGTCTTTCATCAGACCGGGGGCGAAAAGAGCCATCATATCAAGGGTGCCCCAGAGAATATGTGATTCGCCTGCAGCAAAAGCATCGCGGGCGACGATCGGGTCGTCGATCAGTTTGAGGTTGACCTTGAAACCGTATTTTTTGAAGAAAACACTCTCTTCGTTCGGTTCGAAGCCATTGTTGGCGGCAATGATCGGTAGCCAGCCAAACCAGACGTTGATCGGAAACACGACCACCTTGTTCGCTTCATCCCATTTGTAGGCCGAAACACCGGTGACGGCGGGCAGAGACTCGTTTGGAACATAGGTGTATTCCTGAACGGTGGTTACACCTGCAGTATCAGGGGCTTCAACCTTCACTTTTCCGGTTGTCGGCTGACTGTCGCCGCCGCTGCTGGCGGTCTGTCCAACAGTGCCACTGTTATCTGAGGGGAAAAGTCGGTTTTTCAGGTCTGGCGAAAACGAAACGGCTGCGGCAAAAATACAGCCGATTACGAACATGAACATTACGAACTTCCCAAGGGGTGTTGGGCCAATATCGTTACTCACTCTATCCTCCTGAGGCAGATTAACTGATAAATCAAGTGCAGCCTTGCCTGTTATTCGAATGATAATATACCGACTTTTGCGCAGCCAAAGCAACCTTTTTAAACCTCAGGAGCGAAACTTGTGTACGGCTCTGAAAAAAAAGTTTCATTCTGTCGATAAGGCGAGCATGCGCAAGTTAAAACTGTTTTTCGGCATTTTTATCTGTCTTTTCGTCAGCCAGGCGGCTTTCTGCCTGACCGGCCCGACACTGCTCATGGATTCTCAGCCGAAAAGTACTGAATATGTCTATGGTATTGGCCCGGTAGCCAAATATAAACGGGTCGCTGCCCCGCAGAACTTCGGCGGCGAAATGAATGTCTGGGGCGTCCGTGCCTTTGCCGGCAAGCTTTATGACCCGGAAATCGGGGTAGTGTTTTATACCGGCACCCTGACCGGCGAAAGTCTCAAGTTCAACCTCGATATGGCCGGATTGACTCTCGAAGACTCATTCAGGGAAGACGCCCGCGTCAAATGGCGTGCCTCATTCGGGGTCGGCACTTATCGTCTGCGCAGCAAAGCATCGGGGTTCGAATTCAATAAAGGTTCTTTTACCTTTATTGAACCGATGATAATCGGGGTTTTGCCGATGACCAGACACATCGTTCTTGAATTTGGCGCCGGTTACACCTTTGCCGGTGCCACCGGCGTCAGACTTGAAGGCCTTGCTCTCAATGCCGAGCTGCTGATGGGCAAATTTTAACCGGCTTTTTTGCGGCTGTAAATCTTGTCAGAGCGGTCGAAGGCGTCTTTAAAGTTGATGTCAACGCTGCAGATAAGGTCATACATGCGCAATGCCTCATCGAGTTTCTTTTCTACCTCGAGCGCGGTGCCGATCCGGTAAAGAACGTCCTTGATGTTGTCGTCCATCAGTTCAGGATCGAAATCGAGTGTTTCGATGATTTCGAGAGCCATCATCGGCTTGTTCTTGCCCAACCAGGCGTTGGCCAGCATGATGCCGGCTTCTTTGTTGCGGTCAGAAGCAAAGTCTGAGCTCAGAATCGAGATCACTTCATCCCAGCGGCGGGCTCTGGCTTTTTCCTGGGCGGCGGCGAGATTCATCACCAGACCCTGGGTGGCAGTCTTCTTTTCTGCCGGCACTTTGGCCGGCACTGGCGCTGGCGGTTCTGGTGCCATCAGATCATCTGGGCGAATCTGATTTCGCGAAGAAAAATCATTGACGGTTGCAGCCACATCTGATTTGGTGGGGCCGCCAAGCTCTTCGGGCAGATCGTTGGCAAAATCATCGAACAAAGATTCGCTCTCTTCGAACGGATCGAGAGTCGGCAGATCAATGGTCGGCAACGGAACAGAAGGGGTTTTGCGGTTTTCGGCTGGGGACAGCCTCTCTGGACCGGTTTTGGCAAAGTTGACCGGGTCAGGCAGGACATCAGATGAATACTCATCATTTTTCAGAAAGTCAGGCAGCGGGATATCGCCTTTGCTTTCCATTTCAAAGCCTTCTGGCGGTGGTTCGACAAAATTATCGAGGTCAAGATCGCCGCCATGCATACCCATTCCTGGTTCGTGCATACCGGGCATCGGCAGTTCGTCGGGAATCTGAGGCAGGCTGTCGTCATCACCGCCTCCAAATGCCGTCAGATCTTTTTTCAGGCCATTGAGAATTTCGGTCAGCTGCGGGTTGCCGGGGTAGCGCTGCAGAAATGTCTTGTATTGTTCAATTGCCTCGGCAATCTTGTTCATCTTTTTCATTGACGAGGTATAAACAACATGGATCCCCATATTGTTGATATTTTCATTGAGAACTCTGATACATTCGCGGGCTGCGTCTGAATAACGATTTATTTTTGAGAAGTTGCGTGCCAGCAGTTCTCGATATTCGATCTTGTCTTTAATTTTAAGAGCTTCTTCGAGAACAGTTATTACTTCGTTCCCCATGGTGCGGTTCTGAACGTAGCCTTCGGCCAGAGCAGTGATTATCGGCGGTTCCTTGCCGCCGGTCTGATAGTAGGTGAAGAGAACGCTCATGGCTTCGACTGTTGTATTGCCTGTCTGAGCGTAATGTCTGGCGAGAACCGGCAGATACTCTGATTTTGCCGGGTTTTCCTTGTAGATGGTTTCATACATGGCAATTGCTTCGTTTGAAGTGTCATGACTGGCCATTGAAGCTTTTGCGAGAAAGCCCCAGGCAATCGAGTTGCCGGGAAATTTTTCGAGTATCAGTCTGGCGTTTTCCTGGCAGCGAACGAAATTTTTCAGCTCGAAGTGGCATTTAACCAGAATTTCAAGAAATTCGCGCTCTACCTGAACCGGCTGTTTTTTATTGAGGGCCTTTTCAGCGACGCTGATTGCCTTGGTGTAGTTTTGTTTCTCAAACATGCGCCTGGCGACTATCAGAGGGTCAGACAGCGACAGAGTTATCGCTGGCAGTAGTCTGAGAGCGAATACCAATAGAAACATCGCTGCAAAAATGCCAAATCCGACATGAACCAGAGTCTGGTTGAGCTTATACCACAGGCCATAGCGGAACTGGTTGAAGTTAACCTGATTGCGGGCAAAAGCTTCTTCGTCACGCATGAATCGCTGAAAAATCTCGTCAGCATCTTCATAGCGTTCCATGCCGTAGAAAATTTCGAGTTTGGTCCATTCTATATCGCGTTTGAACAGAGGATCGAGGTCTTTTTGCTTCAGAACCTCATCGAGATACTTGAGAGCCTGAACGTAGTCAGGTTCAGGTCGCAGCAGATATATCTTGCCGATATTAAACGCCGCTTCCTTGAAGCGTTCCGGTTCTTCCTTGTAAGCCTCTTCGAAAGTCGGCAGAGCCTGCTCGTATTTTTCGAGATCAAAAAGGTCTTTCGCCTTCTTGTAGCGCTTGAAAAGGTCATATTTGGCGTCGATCTTCGCCCTGATTTCTTCTTTGCCAGGTAGATCGGCATGCAGCTCGACCGCTTTTTTCCAGTTGTTGTCGGCTTCGTCGTATTTGCGGTTTTCGAATTGCTTGACCGCCTGATTCAGCCAGTATTCTGCCTTTTTGATGTTTTCTGTTTCAGGGTCGGTTTCGGGAGGCTCAACTGTCACCGCTGGCGGTTCCGGGGAAACGGGCGTCGGGCGCGGGGTAATGTTTGCCGTGTCGACGGGCTCGTCAGAGTCTGGCAGATCGTCGGGGTCATTTGTCAGATCGGGGTTGTCGATGTTACCTGCCATGTCCGGGTTTTCGTCCGGCAGGCCGGTAAGGGCATCCGGGTCATCTGGAAGCGTGCCGTCTTCATCGCCGGTATTCAGTGCGGCTGTGTTGATAGAAGGTGTCGCCTCTGCCGGTTGCGGTTTTGGCTCTGAAGGCAATACAACCGTCTGGGTCGGATCATTCTCAAACGGACTTTCCGGCACTTCCGGGACATCACTGCCGCCAGCCACCGGGGTGGCCCTTTTGAGAAAATTGGTGTTGCGGGCCAGCTTTTTGGCGGTAGCTACCCCGTAGTTTTTGCATGAATAGAGAAACTGAAAGTCTTCAAAGACTACCGGCGAGTCGGGCATGCTCTCAAGAACCGTGCCCATCTGGTCAAAAGCCTGGGCGAGATTACCTTTGCGGAAGAGGATTTTGGCGAAGACAAAATTGGCAGTTGGCCCGGATTTGTTCTCAAGGGCCCGGTTGATATAATTCGTGGCTTCATCGAGCTTACCCTGATGAAAGGCAATGTCTGCGAGAATTGTAAAGATGGCCGGGTCATCAGGACTGACTTTGGCCTGCTTCGTCAGTCTTTCACGGGTTGGTTCGAGCAGGTCTATTTTGAGCTTTTCGAGTTTCGGGTCGGTTTCATCTTTTGTCAATTCAAGGCGAAGAATCTCATTGTAGGCCTCACCATACATCTTGGCAGTGAGAAATTTGCGCAGTGATGCGTAGTCTTCGCTGCTGCCGGCCGCCTGCAGAATGGTCGTTGACATCAGAAATGCCAGCAGGCAGAACATTGTAAACACCAGCAACCGGCAGTTTCTGCCGGCAGAAGATAAAACCAGTGACTTGCTGAAGTGACTTTTCAGGCGCAATACCTCTTATACCAGGTTCTGCCCGCAATGCTGGCAGCAGTATTCTCTGCTGGAATTTGCCTGCCCGCAGTGTGGACAGGCGATCTGATCTGAAGTCGTTTGAGCCGGTTCCGTGCTGGCTGCTGCTGGGCTGGCGGCCGCCAGTTTCTGGGCCTCTTTCAGACCGTTCTGGAAAGCGACGTTATAGGGATTGTTCTTAAGAAAGTTACCGTAGATTTCAAGCAGTTCATTGATGCGGTTCTGTTTGTGGTAGGCATCTCTGAGAACCGAATGCACCAGTTCGTTGTTGATGTCGCTGTTGATGACCTGCTCACAAAGCTGCAGACAGCTGTCGAACTGACGAAGCTTGAGATGGATCCGCGCGACCCCGAGCAGAAATTCTGCCTCTGGCGAGCCGAGTTCCATCATTTTCTGGAAAACCTTCATTGCCTTGTCATCACTGCGGCCTTTTTTGAGGTAATAGCGACCGAGGGGTTTGAGCACCTCAGGATTGTTGGCATCGAGATTCAGCCACTGTTCCAGAATCTGAACCCCTTCTTCGGAAAGGTTTTTCTGCTGGGTATAGTGTGAGCCGAGCAGCGAAACCAGGGCAATATTGCGTTGTTCTTTTTTATAGAGGTTAAGCAGTTCAGGCAGACTTTCTGGTGAAATCATGCGACGGCCAAGATAGGCAAAACCAAGCCACAGATGGGCATCTTCGTTTTTCGGGTTGATCGAGATCAGGTGTTTGCATTCACCGATGGCCCGATCGTAAATACCGCGTTTAAGATAAGCCTGTGCCAGTATTTTTGAAATCATCGCCGCATCGAACTGGGTCAAATTGGGCAGGCGGCGGATTTTGTTGAGCTCTTCAATACATTCATCGTGCATTTCTTTGCGCAGATAACTTTCGGCTTTGCGAATCGCGGCATTTTTGTTGTATTCGGGCAGGTATTTGTAGAGCGCATAGGCGATCCACAGCAGCAGAACCACAATCACGATCGGAAAAACCGTTTTCCATTTCGAGGCACTCGCAGCCAGCAACTTGTCGTTTATTTCCGGGTAATCCGGGTCAGAATCGTAGATTTCCTTGAAATATTTATAGGCCATGTCTTTATCGTTGCGTTCAAGGAAAATCGAGCCGAGAATGAACTTGGCGCGGTTGTTATCGGGCTGATTTGCCAGCTGATAGCGGGCCTGGGTCATGGCCTCCTCTTCTTTACCGGTTTTCCAGTAGGCTTCGGCAAGATAGCTTGGCATCTGCACATCATAATCTTTGGGCAGTTGTGACAGCAGCTTCAGAGATTCTTCATATTCGTAGGCCTGACGGGCTTCGAGAGCCTTTTCCCAGGTTTCGCGGTGGTTGTCGGAAGTCTTAATTTTAGCGAGTTCCTGTTCGAAGGCCGCCCTGAACCTTTCAAGACTTTTATCGATCTCGATAATTGCCAGGCCGCGGTTTAAAGAAACGGCACCGTCTTTCTGGTTTCCGGCCTCGATGAACTGAACTCCGCGGCGCAGAAAACCTTCGACAAGAGCTGCACGGTCGGTTGAGCTGCGCGGCAGACGGTCCGGCCGGCCGAGGGTTTTCATGAGTGCTTCTTCTTTGTCGGTCGCCTGTTTCAATAGTTTGCGCGCTTCAGAGTTGCCCGAGTCAACAGATACAACATATTCAAGCAGGTCGCGGGCTTCAAGCCAGGAGCCCTTCTTGACTTGTTCAGAGGCTTCTTTCCATGCTGAGCTGGCATCACGTGATTGGTTTATTTCTGCAATTGCAGCTGCGACGCTCTCATTGCTGGGCTGAATTTCTTCGGCACGCTTCAGAGTCTGCATTGCTGCTTCGGCGTTGCCGCTTTTCTGCTCTTCGGAGGCCTGGGTCAGCAGAAGACCGACAGCCTGATTCTGTTTTTCTTTGATCTGATTGAGCAGCTCTCGATTGCTGTCAGGGTTGTCCAGAGAGTATTTGGAAGCGTTGTCGGCATGAGTTTTGGCTGCACTAAGGTTATTTTTCTGCAGTTCAAGCTTTGCCATCAGCTGATACAGCTGCCCCATCGGTTCAGAATCATATCGGGTGCGTAAAGACGGGTTCTTTTCAAGAAGATTTTCGGCCAGTGCCAGGGCTTTGTCGGTCTGGCCGGCGTCTATCTGCTTTTTCACCATCTGAACGCCGATTTCGAGTTCTGCCGGGTTGATTTGAATGATTTCCTGGCGCAGCCGCTCGGCTTCCGCTTCATTTTTGGCTTTTTCAGCATTGCCAAGGTCTTCACGCAGAATTTTCGAATATGTTTCAGCGTAGGTTTTGTTCTGCGGGTCGAGCGAAATGGCCTTTTTCAGCATCTTAATCATTTCGTCGCGCTTGTTGCGCAGGCGCAGAAGCTTTGCAGCGTTAAAATATGGTTCGCCCCAGCCGGGCTCAAGCTGCATGGCCTGTTTCAACAGGTTAATTGCTTCCTGGTGGTGGCCACTGTCGATTTCCAGCTGACCTTTGCGGTTCAGCTCACGGGCCTGTTCGGACTGGGCAGATACAATTCCCTGCAGGCAAAGCAGAAAAGCAATGGCAAGGCATATCACTGATGAAATTTTCAAGCGGTTCATGACTTCCTCGTTTTTCTCTGAGTATGACCGCTTGACAGTTTAAGTTATTTTAGAAAGTTTTGCCAGTGCTTTTAATGCACATCTTCTGACGTCGGGGTCACTGTCGCCGGTAAGGTCCTGAAGAACGTCGCCAAACTGCAGCGCACCTATCTCGCCAAGTGCCCAGGCAGCTGAAGAGCGCATCTGTTTATGAGACGATCTGATCATCTGTTTCAGAGTCACGATGGCGCCGGTACCGCCAAGTTTCCAGAGAGCGGTGGCGGCATTGCTTCTGACACGGTTATGCGAGTCGTTGAGCATCGGAATCAGCAGTTCGGAAAGCTGCGGGTCGCACAACTGGCCGATAGACTCAACCGCATTCGCTCTGACCCGCCCGTCGCTGTCGCGCAGGGCTTTTGACAGTAGCGGCAGGGCGCAGGGATTTTCCGCTTTACCAAGGCATTTAACGAGAATTGCCCGCAGGCGTGAGTTTTCTTCGCGCAGGAACCTTTCGGAAAGCTGGCTGATCGCATTGTCTTTATTGATTTTAATCGTTGTGAGAATAATGGTTTCGCGTATATTCAGCTCATCTTCATTGAAAAAGGCGTCGACCAGCTGAGGTATGACGCGCGATGAGCCGATTTTGCCAAGACTGATCACTGCCCGGTTTCTGACGGTTGGCGAGATGTCGCTCAGCAGGCCGACAAGCAGCTCAAGTGAACGGTCTTCCTGAATTTCACCGAGGATATAGGCAACAGACGCTCTTTTTCGGGTGTTTGGCGATCTGAGCTCTTCTGAAAGAGTATTGAGGCCAAATCTGATGCCTTTGTTCCACAGGGCTTTGATTGCATTGGCTCTGACGCGGTTATTGCGGTCAGAAACCAGCACTTTCAGAATTTCGACGATTTCGGGTGCGTCTATGTCGCCGAGCGATTCAACGGCATTGGCTCTGACGCGCTCATCGGCATAGTTGAGAAAAGCCTTGAACAGCGGCACCAGTTCTGCTGATTTGAACGAGCCAAGAACCTTGACGCCGGTTGCGACCAGTGCCGGGTCTTCTTCCAGCTTGAGAAAATCGCAGATAGCGGTCTTGATTGCCTGCGAATTACGACCCTGCAGAGCGTAGAGAGCTTCGCTTTTGAGAATACTGTTCGGTGATTCAAGGTAGGTCAGGATCATTCCCGATATTTCCTGGTTCGGGCACTTCCGCGAGGCTTTCATGGCCGCGATAACCACTTCAGGGCGGCCGTCACGCAGGCCTTCGAGAATGAATTCCTCAACATTTTCGACATTTTGGCGCAACAGGCTTTTCAGGCAGAACAGTCTGACACTCTTGTCGCGATCCTGGAAAAGTTTCTTGATGGTCAGGTAATCCATTTTACTTCTCCTTGGACTGGCCGGCAGGCTGTTCGGTCAGAGCTACTTCAAAATCTCTCACGCCCTCTTCTGAGGTATCGGAAATGACAATTTTTTCGGGGGTTACTTCTGTCAGGCAGAAGGGAGTGCGCTTCAGAGTCGAGCCGATTTTAGTAAGCAGAAGCTCATCGGCAAAACGCAGAATCGCGACTCTGTCGGTTCCGAGGGTGAAGAAACCATGATAGGCGATATCTGGTCTTTCAACCACGGCTGTCTGCTCGCCGGTATCTTCTTTGGTGACGAATACGGTTCCCGGTTTTTCGGGCCAGATGAACATGTTTCTGCCGGCTTCATAAGGGTAGAGCTGATTAGCGGCAAATCTGCTTTCGATTTTATCAGAGAGCACCGGGTAAACGGGCTTTACTATAGGCTCTGGCGGCTGAATCGGCGGTCTGGCATCTGGTTCAGTTCCTGTGGTTGCGGCTGCTGTGGCGGGGGTCTGAGTCTGAGAAATTGCCGGGCCGGCGGCCGCTTTCTTTTTAGCTTCGCGGCTTGGTTTAAGTATAAGAAGGTCGAGCATCAGAACGCCGACAATAAAAGGAACACCAAACGCGACGGTTTTGTTTTTTCTGAGGTATTCTTTTAATTCCTGTTGGTTCATTTATGCTTTTCCTATTCTTAGTCAGGGCAGGAAGAAGGTAGAAAGTGTCAGCTTCATGGTCATGTTGCCGTCTTTATCATTGAGAGGCGGAACAATTTCGAGCTGTGAGATCTTGACCAGGCGGCCGAGCGCGTTTTCCGATTCCCAGAGGAACTGCTTCAACCGGTTGTAAGAACCGTGAATTCTCATGTCGAACTTGAATTCAAGATAACTGCTGCCTGCACCGGAAACCGGGGCCGGAGAATTATAAGTCGAATCCATGATAAGAATATCGAGAGCTTTGGCTTTTCTCTGAACCTGCTCGATAAAAATTGTGTAATTGGTGGAGCTTTCGAGCAGTCTTTCAAATTTTTCCTTAACTTCCTGGCGTTTATCGCGCAGCTGCACGGTAATTTCTTCAATCTGCTGCCGCCGGGTGTTGAATTCGCGCTGTGAATCTTCGATTCTGGTTACCAGACTCGCGATTTCGGTATTCTTTGCGGCAATAAGCTGGCGCTGGTTAGTGTTAACCGAGCTGAGGAAGTAGATAAGAAACACTATCGCAGCTGCCATCAGCCCGTAGGTCACTACCCGTTCCAGATTTGATCTTAATCTTGTCTTCACAGCATTTTCCTGTTCGGTTTATTTTCGCGCAGTCGGTTTATAGGTGAGATCGAGAGCAAACTTTTGCGAGACGCCTGATTCCTGAACCAGACTGGTATTGCTTTTCAGCTGCGCCGAGAATTTGCCGCTCTGATTCAGCCGGTTAACAAATTCCAGTATGTCCTGGATGGTGGAGCCTTCGCCTATTATTGAAAAAGGCACATTCAGATTGGTGAAGTTTTTCGGGCTGAGATCATTGATCAATACCCGTTCTGGCACTGCAGCTTCAAGGGCGGCAAAAAAGTCGACCATGTTGCTGGCGGGAGTATCGAGGTTCGCGTTGATAAATTCAATGCTGCTGCGCAGGGCGTTGATTTCATTGAGCGGCGGCTGCAGCTTGCTTGTTTTGTCGATGATATCGCGCAGTTCGGAGTCTTTGGCATTGAGGCGGCTCTGGGCATCAGAGAGCTCTTTGCGATTCTTTATTGTCATGCTGCCAACCGCAGAAATTGTCGTGACAATAATGATCAGAGCCAGGACGATCCCGATGTTGTCGCGGGGCAGGCTCTTGTATTCTACTGGCAGCAGATCGAATTGAAACTTCATGGCTATTCCCTCAGATAACAGCCGCAGGCGGCGGCAAGAGAGTTCTTCTCGGAGTCGTCAACCGGATTGCCGTTAACATAGAGTTGATAAAACTCACAGACTCTTCTGACTCTTGTGGTCAGGCTCAACTGGGTGGTCAGAGCCACGTTGATGTTTTCGTAATTCGCTCCGCCACCGGAGATAATTACCTCATGGATTGTAAACTCACGGAACTTGGTCAGGTAACTTTCGATTGCTCCAAAGATTTCGCGGCAGAGCAGAGCGAAAACATTTTTTATGACGGTGAAATTGTATTGAACATCCTGTTCCGGTGAAGGTTCTGGCAGGAAGCAGACTTCGTTGCGCTTGAACTGGTCTGCGTCGGCCTCTGGCACATGAAAGTGCTTGCTGATCTGCTTGGTGAAGTCACAAGCCCCGATCGGGCGGTTCTGCAATACTCTCAGTTGACCGTCCTTAAAGACTCCGATCGAGGTTGATTCGTTGCCAAGATGAATCAGGCAGATATTTTTACCTTTGTTTTCGCTGGCGGCGAGGTGATGTTCGATCAGATTCGCGACATTGAGAAAGTTCAGGTCGACAACCGTCGGGTTCAGACCAGACTGCTGAACGATATGGCCGGCTTCGAGCAGATTGTTTCTGATGATGGCCATGGCGAGCACAATTTCGTCTTCTTCCCAGGAACCGATGCTTTGTTGAACCATATGCCAGTTTTCAAACGGCAGCGGCATTATCGGAACAAAGTCTTCTTTGATCGCTTCATCCATCTCTTTTTTAGAGTATCTTGGCGGTGTAATCAGCAGGTTGATCAGGGCTGCATGGTCTGGAAGCAGCATCATGACATTTTCATAAGCCAGCTTCGACTCTTTTATCAGCGAACTGACAGCTTTTTTGATAGGCATCGGATCAATAATCGGGTATTCAATGAAGGTAGAAGCGACAAAATCTTTGGGAGTGCTGGTAGACAGACACTTTTTCAGGCGAATTTCACCCGGCTTTGCCGATTCAAGCGACAGAAGCTTTACTTCATAGGTTCCCAGTTCGAGAACTGAATTAAATTTTGATCCGAACCTTCCCATCAGTTACTTCCCATGTTGATCATAATATACTCTTCGATCGGAACTTCGCCGTCGAGAACTTTTGACAGACAGCAGTCAGCAAGAGTCTTAACCTTGCGTTTGCGCAGATACTGCATCAGTTCGACGCTGGTGCGGCGCTGACCAATCAGTTCCTTGAGTTCAGGTGTTACTTCAACAACTTCATAGAGACCGGTTCTGTCTTTAAAGCCGCTGTTATTGCAGTCTTTGCAGCCAACACCACGATAAAGCGGGTGCCCTTCAAGGTCTTTCATTTCGAGACCAAGTGAAGCAGCTATATATGGTGTCGTATCGATAAGAGTCTTGCAGCTGGGGCAGATTTTTCTGACCAGACGCTGACCGACAAGCAGGCAGAGAGCGGAGGCATACAGATATGGGTCGATGCCGAGGTTTTCAAGACGGCTAATGGTTTCGATTGCCGTATTGGCGTGAATGGTCGAGAAAACCATGTGACCGGTAAGAGCCGCTTTGATGGTAATTTCAGCGGTTTCGTAATCGCGGATTTCGCCGACGAGAATGATGTCAGGGTCGAGACGCAGAATCGAGCGCAGCCCCTTGGCAAAAGTCAGTGAGCGGTTCGGGTCATTCTTGTTTTCCTGGACCTGCATCTGGTGCACGCCGGGAATTTTGAATTCTACCGGATCTTCTACGGTAATGACCTTTTTCTGACGGCTGTTGATAAGGGAAAGGGCCGAATAGAGCGTGGTGGTTTTACCGGAACCTGTCGGGCCGGCAAGCAGACACAGACCCCATGGGCGACCGATGTTGAATTCGAAAATCTGCAGATCGTCTTCGTGAAAACCGAGCCCTTTGAGGTCAAGATTGACGCGGCCGGAATCGAGAACGCGGATCGTGCAGTTCTGGCCATAGATAGACGGAAGAATGGCTACGCGGAACTCGATATGCTGGCCCTTGACCCTGAGCTTGAAGTTGCCGTCCTGGGGCATGAAGCGCTCAGTGATGTCGAGATTCGACATGATCTTGATGCGCGAGATGATTGCCTGCTGGGCGGCCCGTTCAATCGGAAGAATATCGTAGAGAATACCGTCGATGCGGTATCTTACCTGAATGATCTTTTCAAATGATTCGATGTGAATATCTGATGCACGCATTTTAACGGCATCGAGAATGATCTTGTGAACCAGAGTAACGATCGAGGTCTGGTCTGACTCACGTTTCAGCTCTTCGAGGTTGAGGTCTGAGGCTGTCTGGCCGGAATACGCTTCGGAAAACTGATTTTCTTCCTTGCTGAATTCAAGTTTAACGTCTTTGAGCAGTTCGTCCATCGGAACGTTGTCGAGAACGTTCTGCGGCCGATAAATGACATCGTTGATGATGTGAAGAATCTGCGACTTCATCGCAATGACCCATTTGATAAACATATAACCGGTGGCCATCTTGATGCTGTCGAACATCTTGACGTTGGTCGGGTCGAATACGGCGATCGTCAGCGATTTGGGTTCTTTTCTGATCGGAATGAACTTGTATGTTTTGATCAGACTTTCTGGAATCTGTCTGATGAGCTCGGTGTTGAGCTCCATGTTCGACAGGTTTATAAACTCAATGCCATGTTGGGTTGACAGGCCGCGAAAGAGGGTTTCTTCATTCAGAACCTTGTCTTCAATAAGAATTTCACCAATCATCTTGCGGGAAGACGGTTGGCGCTTGAGTGCCGCATCGAGCTGCTGCGGCGTAATGGCACGCATCTCAATGAGGATTTCACCGATTCTTTTGCGTTTTAGAAAATCATTGGTCATTGGTTAAAACAGTCCTTCCTCAAAGATATCGGCAGCAGCGGCAAATTCGTTAATATTTTTTTTAATGAGCGTTTCCTGAAGAGTCGGTTATCGTTATTTCGGTATAATCGAGAGCTGTGGTTGGATCTGCTGCATTGAAAGGCGCGTATGACGCCCGGGTGTCAAAAAACAGGATCGTATCGTAAGTGTTTTCGAACTGGGCATTGTTATTGCCGTCGAGAAAGGCAAATTCTGAATCTGACATGTCGTTGTCGTTGTTTGGGTCAAAGTCGAAACGACCATTAGCCGGGGCTTTATCGTAAAAATATGCCGATGGCCCGGAAACGGCAATCGCTGGCGCTGTGATGTTGCCACCGTTGAAGGGGTCAGTAAATACTGGCATGGAAGGGATATACTTGATATTCTGTCGTCGAGTTGGAACATTGGTGATGATCTGAATCGGGCCTGAAATCAGCTCTGATCCATCAGCTGTGCCTGACAAGGGGTTGCTGTGCATCAGAGTCGGGCCTTTGTAGACATCGACCGCAAATGGCCCGCGCAGATTGTCGCCGCGAAACTGATTCAGCGAATTTCTGAAGGTGGCGGCATTCTGTTTGAGCACCGAGAGACGGGCGTCGGTAATGTAATCATTGTAATAAGGCACGGCAATGCCAACCAGAATGCTGATTATGGCGATAACTATCAGAAGTTCGATGATGGTAAAACCCTTTTTAAACATGCTTAATCCTCACCAGTCTGTGTAATTGGTTCCGTCGATAGCCTGGACGAAACCGCGTCTTCGATTGCCGGTATTGTCGACCGGAGAAACATCGAGAATGCCGACATGATTTGCCGGGTCACCACCGACAACCGCTCCGCCCTCAAAGATGGCCGGAGTCGTTCCTGAGGCGTAATGCACCTGCCAGGTTGCGGCACCGACAAACGGGTCGATGGGAATGCTGGTCAGATAGGGTTTGGGGTAGAAACTGGCTCTTACGGTTACCCCATCGGGATCGAGAACATCGTGCTTGCCGCCGGGGAGAAGGTCAGGGCGGGCAAGCGACATCAGTGTGGGCGGGTGCAGGTTTGAATCTGGAATCAGGTAAAGATTGTTATAGCCATACTGCCTGACGACGGCATTGCGGCAGTCTCGTTTCCAGAGACTGATTGCCTGCCTGATCTGCGCCAGATTGTTTTCGAGCTCGGTTTCTTTGGCTTTAATGAACATCAGCTCTGCTACCGGCACGGTTGCCGTCGAAATTACTCCGATCAGCGCAACGACCAGAAGCATTTCGAAAAGCGAAAAGCCTTTTCGTCTGTTACCATTCATCGGTGTTGCTCCCGTCGAGTGCGATGCCGGCGCCGCTCGAGTAGATATCCATGACGCCGTAGCGGGTAACGCCGTCGTTATTCCAGGTGTGGGAAGAAACCGGGGTCGGAGTCAGAGGGCTTGAATATGCCGGCCGGAAGGTCCAGGTGGCATTGGGATACCAGCTTTGAAATGGGTTTGGCGGCAGATTGCGCAGAAAACGTCTGGAAATGTTGACCGTAACACTGCCGGCGACAGATGCGGGGTGGCTGGTTGGCCCGGTGGCGATTTCGATAGAATAATTCTGCCCGTAGGTAAGATGAAACGGGGTTGGTGGGTAACCCTTTCCTTCTTGAACCAGATGCAGGGTGAAGGATGAGATTGCCGCCGATGCAACGGCGCCTTCTACCGGATGACTGAGATTGTGCGCGCTTTTTATCATTTCAATCCCCTGAACTCTGATAAAAGTTCTCATGCCTTCGTTGAACGAAACCGTAGACAGTTGTGATTTGCCACCGGAAATGGCAGCACGCACATCATTGAGAATCTTTTTCAGCCGGCGTTCTTTTTCGCGCTGCTGTACGATTTTGTAGACAGGGAACGCGAGAGCAGCCATCAGGGCGATGATAACCGTGACGATGAGAATTTCTATCAGGGTTACGCCCGTATCAGGGCGACGTCTGGGTGTGACTGCTCCTGCGCTCATCTGTTTCCTTTACTGCTCTTTCGAATCCATCAGCGGCATAAAGACATTGGTGGATTTGAGGATGTCTATTGCACGCTGCAGCTGTGTGTCTAATGGATTGACGACATACTGTTCAAGCTTGCCCTGAGTCAGACTGTCCGGGGGTTCGACAAAACCGCTGAGGTTGTAAGATTCAGAACCGTTGGCGGTGGTTACGTTAATCGTGCCGGAACTGAGCTCAACCTTGAGAATTGCACTTTCGGTTGCAGTAACAGGCGCTGATGCAACTTCGGCTTCGGGTTTTCTGAGATTGTGGGCGTTGCTGAGTTTCTGCAGATATTTCTGGTCGAGTTCAACTGCCTTGCGAATTTCTTCCTGTTTGCTTTCATCAAGTTTCGGCAGATCAACTTCGATATCGGGTTTGATGCCCGACTTATGAATGTTAACTCCTGACGGAGTGTAGTAGAGAGCGGTAGTCAGAGCCATGGCAGAACCGTCATTCAGAGAGATGACGGTCTGAACCGAACCTTTGCCGAAAGACTTCTTGCCGAGCAGCAGACCGCGCTTATTGTCTTTGATGGCACCGGCAACGATTTCTGAAGCTGAGGCCGAACCTTCGTTGATCAACACGATCAGAGGCAGCATCGGATGGTATTTGAAGAACGAGCTGTAGGTATTTTCTTCGCCATCACGACCCTTGATCGAAACGATGTCGCCCTTCGGGATGAATTTGCGGCCGACTTCGACGGCAGAAGTGAGAAGACCGCCCGGATTATTGCGCAGGTCGAGAATGATCGAACCTGCACCATTTTTTTCGAGATCGATCATGGCCTTTTCAAGATCTTCTGATGAGGTCTGAATGAATTGTGTCAGGCGAATATAGCCGATATTCGGGGCAATAACCCAGTATTTTACGCTGGGCAGCTTGATGATTTCGCGTTCGAGTTCATAATCTTTCGATTCTTTTTCGCCTTCGCGCAGAATCGAGATGACAACCTTGCTGCCGACCGGGCCGCGCAGCAGTTTGACCGCATCATGCAGGGCGATGTCAATGACGTCTTTACCGTCGATTTTGATGATCATGTCACCGGCGAGAACGCCGGCACGGGCGGCGGGAGTATCGTCTATTGGTGAAATGACGGTAAGCATGCGGTCTTTGATCGAGATGACGATGCCGAGGCCGCCGAACTCGCCCTGAGTTTCGACCTGCATTTCTTTGAAGCTCTTTGGTTCCATGAAGCGGGTGTATGGGTCGTCGAGCTTTTTGAGCATGCCTTCGATTGCCCCGTAGATCAGCTTCTGTTCATCGATATTTTCGTCGACGTAGTCTGATTTGATAAGCTCAAGAACCTTCTTGATAAGGTCAAGAGACTTGAAATAGGTTATATTGGTAGAAGAGGCGGTAGCGGTGCTGTGCGAAAGACCGAACAGGAGCCCGAACCCAACGCCCAATATAACAATGCTGCGGAAAAATTTTCTGACCATCATGAAGCTCCTTCAGACCCGACAAAGTTGTTATCAGTTAATAATATTAACACAATGAAAAACACTTTACAAAAAACACAAAATAATTGCCACGCAAATGCATTTTTATCGTGCATTCAGAGTGGACGCCCGATTACACCTTGTTGAAGGGTGCGGGTATAAAGCATAGGCCTGGCACAATTTCACAAAAAATCAATTTTTTTGTCCGTTAAAGTGCTGAACGGCGTGCCTGAGTTCAGGAATCGGCGGGAAGGTAGGGAAGGGGCAGCTGTTTTTTGCCGCCGAAACGGATTTCGAAGTGCAGAGCCTGATTGCGACCACCGGCAATCTGTCCGATAGTTTCACCCTTTTCAACGATCTGATTGAGCCCGACCCAGATGTTGTCGAGTCTGGCATAGACTGTTGAAAAGCCACGCTGATGGCCGATGATGATGACATCGCCCAGGCCGCTGATGGTGCCTTTGTAAAGAACCTTGCCCTTGGCAGCCGCCATTATTTCTGTGCCGGCGTTAACCTTTATCTGCAGGGCGGCGGAGCTTTCGTCGCCACTTTGCTGAGAACCCAGGCGGGCGCTTTTTTCGACCGGCCAGATGAATTTCATGATCTTTGCGGCTTCGGGGGCGTTGCTTGAAAGTGCTCCCTCTTTTATGATGCGGGCTGGTGCCGGCCGGTCAACTGCCGGCTGTTGCAATTCTTCTTCGAATTCAGGGGTGCGCAGCGAACGTTCGGCTCGCGAAATTTCGTCTTCGAGGCGCTCTCTGGCACCGGCCAGTTCTTTTTCGCGGGCCAGAAACAACTTTTTTTCGAGAAGAATGGTCGAAAGCATGGCGTTTAGAGCAGAATTTTCGCGGTTGAGTTTTTTCTGTTTATCATCCAGTTCCAGTTTTCCTGCTTCGAGATGCGTGTGCTTTTTCTGGAGCTCGGCTGCCAGAGCTCGCTGCTGCCGGTCGCGTTTCTTGAGATCTTCGATAAGCTCGCTGTCGCTTTGCAGAAGGTATTTCACCATGTGATAGCGATTGAGGAAAGAGTTCAGATCGCGGGCCGAAAAAACCGAGCTCAGAAGGGTTCCCTGTTTTATTTTATGCAGCTGCACCAGTCTGGCGCGAAAACGGGCCAGCAAGGCTTTCAGCTGTTCGTGCCCGACCTTTGACTCTTCTTCAAGCCTGGCTATCTGAGCGGTGGTTTCTGTCTGGCTCATGGTCAGCTGCTCGATCTGTGATTTCAGCTGTGCGACCTCACTTTGTTTTTCTTTAATGCGCGCTTCGAGTGACCGTGTCTTTTTCTGGCTGTCACTTACTTTAAGTTTGAGGTAGTCAAGCTGCAGGTTTATCGCTGCGATTTCATTCTGCAGTTCTTCGGTATCCGCTGTTCGCACCGACGCCCCTGGCAAAGCAGCTGGCAGTGCCAGCAGCAGAAGAAAAAGGCAGAGGGTTTCCCTGAGATGGCGAAAGGGCATTTCAGACCCCTTCTGGCGTGGACTTGCTGAATCTGCTGATGTCGCGCAACGACAGCAGGCTGCCCGATATGCCCAGCACAAGCCCCATCATGAAGAGCTTGGCGGCGAGTTTGAACATCTGCTCGAAGCCGATGCTGGCGGTGAAGAACGGAATCAGTTCGGCGAGCTTGCCGAGAGCAAAACGATAGGTGGCAAACAGAACGATGATTGCCAGAAACGAACCAACCATGCCCTGAATGAAACCTTCGACAATGAACGGGCCTCTGACAAACCAGTTGGTGGCGCCAACCAGTTTCATGATGATGATCTCTTCGCGGCGCATGTAGAGAGTCAGGCGCACGGTGTTATAGACGATGAACAGAGAGGCAAGACCGAGCATGATTACGATGACCAGGCTGGTCACCCAGAGAAGGTGTGACAGGCCCTGAAACTGCTGAAACAGTTCTTCGCCATAGCTGAAGTTATCGATCAACGGCTCTGCTTTCAACTTTTCGAGGAGTGGCGGCAGATGTGTGCCGGCCTTGACCTTCATGCGCAGGGTGGTTGGCAGCGGGTTTTCTTCGGGAGTTATGCCGATCTGCATCAACTGCTGATCGTCAGGGTTGCTGAACAGTTCTTTGGCCGCCTGTTCCGGGGTGACGACCATGATGTTTTCTATCTCATCGAGGCTGGTCAGGCGAAGACTGAGCGTTTTGGCGTCGGAAATAGAAACTTCCGGCTTGAGATAGGCGGTAACCAGGGCTTCGGCCTGCATCTGATAAAGAAAAGATTCCATGTTCATGGTGGCGAGCAGAAAAGCGCCCATCATGATCAGCGCAATACCTATGGTCGATATGGTTATGAACGACATCATGCCCGACCGGCGCAGATTGGTCGCGGCTTCGCTCATAAAAAAGTTCAGGTTGGCTAAAGACATCAGACAAGGCTCCGGATTCGGTTATTCATAGGCGTAGGTTCCGCACGCTTCGTCTTTGACGATCTGGCCGTCGACCAGGGCGAGAACCCTCTTGCGCAGCTTGTTCACGAGATTGTGGTTGTGAGTGGCCATCACCACGGTCGTACCGCGCGCATTGATTTCGAGAAAAAGCTGCATGATTTCCTGTGAGATCATCGGGTCGAGGTTACCGGTTGGTTCGTCGGTAATGAGTATCAGCGGGTTGTTGACAATCGCTCTGGCGATGCAGACGCGTTGCTGTTCGCCGCCCGACAGTTCAGTGGGAAACATGCGGCGTTTGTGTGAGAGACCGACCTGTTCCAGTGCTTCCTGGACCCGGGTGTTGATCACCGACGCCGAGGCGCCGACTACCCGTAGGCCAAAGGCGACGTTTTCGGCCACAGTGCGGCGCTTCAGAAGTTGAAAGTCCTGAAGCACGATGCCGAGATTGCGGCGCAGGTAGGGCACCCGGCTTTCGGGCATCGTGGTGATATCTTTGCCGTCGATGAGAATTTTGCCTTCGGTCGGCACATCTTCGCGAAAAAGCATGCGCAGAAAAGTACTCTTGCCTGCGCCTGAAGGCCCGACAAGAAAAACAAAATCACCCGGATTTATGGTCAGGCTGATGTTGTTCAATGCCCTGACCCCGTTCGGAAAAATCCTGGTAACGCCCTGTAATTCGATCATTTGCTGCCCACACGGTAATTTTTTCTTGAAAACGACAGAAACGAATTATAACAGGTGTGCACCACAATGGCAAAAGTCATTTTTTCGGGAAAAAAATGTGGTTTTCTGTTAGAATCCAAAACTGATTATTTATATTAACAGTATGCATGGTAATCAATGAACAGGGGCTGGAGGAATCATGATTTTTGAGCTGATGAAACTCTGTGTCGAAAAAGGTGCGTCTGACCTGCACTTTAAGGTCGGCTATCCTCCCATTTTGCGAATAGACGGCGCAATGCGGCTTATCAAAGATATGCCGGTCATTTCAGTGTCTGATTACGAGGCGATGCTCGAGTCGATTCTCGATGATCTTCAACTGGTCAATTTTATCAAACATCGCAAACTCGATCTTGGCTTCAGTTTTCAGAATGCACGCTTCCGCGTCAATCTTTTCAACGATCTGCATGGTGGTAACGCGGTATTCAGGGTAATTCCGTTCAAGCACCTGTCGTTCAATGACATCGAACTGCCGCAATCAGGTCGAAAACTGGCCGACCGGCAACGCGGCATCGTTCTGGTGACCGGTGCCACCGGCGCCGGTAAGTCGACGACCCTGTCGACCTTCATCACCCACATCAACAGCACCTACAATAAAACGATCATCACCGTCGAAGACCCGATCGAATATCTGTTCGAAGATGATATGAGTCTGATCAGCCAGCGCCAGGTCGGTGTCGACTGTCTCAGCTTTGAAGAGGGTATCAGGGGCGCCCTTAAAATGGACTGCGACGTGCTGATGGTCGGCGAACTGCGCAACGCCGATGCCGTTGAAATGTCACTTCTGGCAGCCGAATCGGGGAAACTGGTTTTCGCCACTCTGCACAGCAACACGGCTATTCAGGCCATTGATCGTTTTGTAAACCTTTTCCCGCAGAATCTGCATTCACAGGTTCTTGGCCGCCTTGCCTCGCATCTGCAGGGAGTCGTTACTCAGACACTGGTTCCGAGGCGTCTTGGCCGTGGCCGTCTGGCAGCCTTCGAAATTTTGATCAATACCCCGGCAGTTCGCGGTCTGATCAACGAAAACCGCGTTCATTTGATTCATTCATATCTTGAATCAGGCTCTGGCTCTGGTATGGTATCACTCGATAACTCTCTCGTTGAGCTTGTTGTCAGCGGCAAGGTCGATAAGAATGAAGCGCTGATGCGGGCAAACAATAAGGCTTTCGTCAAACGCAAGATTGAAGAACCAGAAGGCGCGGGAGGTGCAGCATGAGACCGGAAGTATTCGAATATTTTGAGCGGGCTATCGAGCTCGGTGCCAGCGATCTGATTCTCAAACCGGGTGCTCCACCGGCATTCAGGGTTAACCGCCATCTGATCATCTCTGAAGATGAAGCTCTGGCGCCACAGCAGATGTATGACCTGTTTCTGCCAATCGTCGATGCCGCTCAACAGGAAGACCTGCGCTCGAAATTCTTCGTGAATTCGATATTTCAGTATAAATTCAATCGCGCCCGCATCAGATATTATATTTTTCAGCAGCGCGAAGGTCTCGCCGGCTCATTTCGCTTCATTCCTTCGAAAGTTCCGACTATCGAAGAACTGCGACTGCCCGAAGCACTGATCGGTATCGCTGCGCGGCCGCGCGGCCTGTTCCTGGTGACCGGTCCGGCCTGTTCAGGTAAAACCATGACGGTCGCGGCAATGGCCGATGCGATCAACAAGCGCTTTGCCCGTCACATCATTACCATGGAAAGCCCGGTAGAAGTTATCTACACCCCGAATCAGGCCGTTTTTACCCAGGTCGAAATCGGCAAGGTCATCAATACCTATTCAGAGGCGCTTGTCAACTCACTGCGTGAAGACCCTGATGTTATGGTGATTGGCGAACTTAAAGACCGCTCTATTGTTGAACAGGCTCTGATGGCTGCCGAAACAGGTCACCTCGTCATTTCTTCTCTGCCAACCATGGGTGCGGCCCAGACGATCGAACATATCGTCAGCATGTATCCGCCAGGTAAGCAGGATGAGGCCCGTTCACAGCTGAGCCTGAGTCTGATCGGTATTTTTTCACAGATGCTGATTCCCTGCGTCGACCCTTTCCAGTCACCGAGAGTGGCCTACGAGCTCATGCTCGCGACCTCAGGCATTCGCAACCTGATTCGCGACAAAAAATACAATCAGCTGAACACGGCGATGATCATGGCTCGCCGTGAAGGCTGCGTAACTTTCAAAGACAGCCTTGAAAGGTTGATGCGTGATGACAGCATCGATCAGAGTGTCGTTAAAAGCCTGCTGCAGGAGTTGGAAGAATGAACGAAGTAGCTCAGAAAAGAATCAGAGATATTCGTGAAAAAATCGCGAATGCAGTCAACAATCACCTCGGCGGCAAATTTTCAGAAGCGATAAAAGCCAGACTGGTACTTCTTATGTCTGAAGTCGGTATGGCTCAGTCGGCAGGTTCCATTTACAGTTACCTCCAGACCCATTCCGACCAGGAAGAAGCAATCGTCGCCGCCAACCGCTTCGATAACGACGAAATTCAGACCTATCTGCTTGAATTGCTTAAAAACCCACGTTCTGCACATCGAGAGATCATCGTCGAATGCCTCGGCAGCCGGAAAAAGCCGGCGCTGGTCGCCGAACTCAAGCAATACCTCGCTGATCCTGACCGGCATGTGCGTTTTCAGACCGCCAACAGTCTGTTCAATATCGGCGGCAAAGACGCGGCGCTCGCCATGTGCGAATTTATTTCAGATCCCGACGAATGGATCTCGATGACAATTCTCCGCCTTCTCTGCATCATGCGCGAACTCGATTCGATTCCGATTCTTATCGAAAAATACCACCAGGATGAAGATCTGCGCCGCAAGGCTCTGATGATCTCGTTTCTCGCAAGATTCAGAAGCGTAACCCTGCTGGGCATCTTCGATCAGGGGCTGCAGGCAAGAGACGCCAGACTTCGTGCCAATTCGATCGAGGCGGTCGGCAATCTGAATCTGCCCGAAAATGAAATCAGAAGCCGTATAGAACCTTCGCTGCACGATCCGAACAACCGCATCAGAGCCAATTCGATTCTTGCTCTTGCCCGGCTCGATCCAGAAAAAATCAAACCAGAAATCCGCGATATGGTCGAATCGAGCGATGTGCAGCTGCGCCGCAGCGCGGCGTTTATTCTTGGCATGATCCCGCCGACTGATTATCAGGATCTTGCCGCCATTCTGGTTGCTGACCAGAACGAAGCGGTGCGCAAGAGAATGATTCAGTCATTGAGAAATTTTCCCTCGGATTTCGTCTGTAACCAGCTCGAACGTGCCCTTTCCGACAACAACAAATGGATCAGAAAGCACGCTATCGATATGGCGGCCCGCCTTTCGAACTTTCCCCACAAAAAAATTCTTGGTCTGCTCAAAAGCGAGCGGGCCGCCCCGAATCTTGAGGCCTGCATGAACTTTTTCGCCTTCCATCCCGTTGAAGAGGCGATGTCGGCAATCAAACTGCATGTCAAAGATCGCCGTCTTCAGGTTGTTAAGGCCCTTCTGAACTCTGTTGCCGCTATTGGCGGTGTCGAAGGAGTTAAGTCGGTGGCACCGAGGCTGGAGCAGAAAGACCCCGGCGTTATTCAGGCCCTCAGTGAAGTTCTCATCAAAGCCGGCGACCGCAAAATTCTCGACGATCTCGTAGAGAGATTCGCGCATGTGCGCCATGAACACCAGATTTCGGTGCTGGTTCCGTCACTTATCAGCAGCGTCAAAATTCTTGATCAGGGCGAAAATATGCCCGAAGAACTTCTCAAAAGCCTTGAAACAATGGAGGTCGAGGAGAAACCGAAACCGCTGCCGCCCGAGCCTTCTGTTGAAGATGTTTCTGAACCGACGCCCGTCGACAGAGAAGCTGCTGGCGGTGGCGAAGAAGCAAAAATACCAGATGCCGGCATTGATTTCGGTGCAGGTTTGCTCGATCTGCCTGCTCCAGGTGCTGATGAAGGCGGCGAAGCCGAAGATGGCGAAGAATCCGACGCCGATGGCCGCAAGACCTCGGCCCATTACCGCCAGGGCCTTAAAGCCTACAACATCGGCAAATATAAAAAAGCGATCAGCGAGTTCAACAAGGTTCTCGAAACCGAAGAACAGCCGCCGGCAAATGTCTTTCTCTATATGGGCATAATGTTTGCCGACCAGGAAAAATATGAACAGGCGCGCGAATATCTGCAGACTTTTATCGATAAGGCTCCCGACCATGCACGTGGTAATTTCCTGCTTGGCAAGGTGTTCAGGCAGCTGAAGAACTGGAGCGGTCTGATCAGAGTCTATTCGAGATTTGCCAGCGGCGAACTCGAAGCCTCTGCCAAAATGAAAAAGCGCATTTACCATGACCTTGGGGTGGCGAATGTTCTGATTGGTCAGTATGAAGCCGGTTGTTCGCAGCTTGAAAGTCTTCTGAAAATTGACCGGGAAAATGCCGAAGCCGGTTACTATCTGGCTCTGGGCAAATTTCACCTCAAGAAGGTTAGTGAGGCCGAGGCAATTCTGCAGCAGGCCGCAAAGAGCGGGCATGGCAATAAGCGCATCACCAGACTTATTGAAGCTCTGGTCGATAAAATCAAGGGCGGCCCCGCCGACTGATTTTGCAGAATGGAAACAAACTATGGATATCAAGGTTAAAAGACTTCTTAAAGATCTGACAAACAGCGATGACGATTTGCGGGCTCTCTCGGCGATGACGCTGATGAAGCTCGATTTCCCCGACAAAGCGGTGCGCGAAGAAATACTGCTGAATCTGATCGAAGCAACCCAGGACCGGAACGTTGCCGTCAGATTTTTTGCCAGAAAAGCCATAGACAAGATCCGAAAAACCGAAAAGCTCCTAAGAACTGCCAGTGGCGAAACAGCAACCTCAGATCCTTCTGAAAAGCTTATTTCCGGCGATTATCAGGACCGCCTCGCCGCAGTAATGGAAATAAAATCCGGCAATCGAGCAGATTTTAAAGATCAGCTGGTAAAAATGCTTGAATCTGAGGAACACACTTTTGTGCGGGCGGCTCTGATCAGCTGTCTTGCCGGTTTTTTGAAAAAAGAAGAAGCCGGTATTCTCAGCGGCTTTCTCTCAGATTCAGACAATCGGGTGCGTTCAAATACGATCGAGGCGCTCGAAATTCTGAAGGCTGAAGATTCGATTCCGGCACTTTTTTCGGCTCTTTCTGACCCGGACAACCGTATCAGAGCTGTTGCCGCCAAAGCCCTGCAGACCTTCGGCGAGGAAAAGGTTTTTGCCGAACTCAGAAAAATGCTTGAATCACCTGAAGAATGGATGAAGGGCAGCGCAATTTATGCTCTTTCGCATATTCAGGCCGGCGAAGCGGTAGAGCTGCTGCTCGAAACGGCGAGATCGGCTACCCATGCTGAAACTCGTATTAAAGCCATCATCGCTCTGGCAAATTATCATGATTCCTGTGCTTATGGCTTTCTCAAAGGCCTCGGAACCTCCGGTGAAGGAGTGTTCAAGGAAACTGCCCAGAAAGCCATCAAGCTGATGGAAGAAAAGTTCGGAGCCGAGCCACCGACCAGAACTTTGATCGTTCAACCGGATGACGCGGGCCGGTCGGCTGAGGGAAAAAATGATGGCAAGCCGGCTGAAAGCGAAAAACCGGAAGACCTTGCTTCGACGGTGACCAGGTTTTTCCGCAAGGGTAAAGAAGAGGCGGTTGGCCTGTCGAATCGCGCCGCTCTCAATTTTTCAGTAACCGATCTGAAAAAGGAACTGGACGAGCTGTACAAAGAAATCGGCCGCACGATGTTTGACGTCTATCAGGTCGGCGAAATCGAGTATGCCGACATGCTGAGTCTTGGCCATGAAATTCTTAGAATGAATTTCTTCATTCAGAAGTATGCCGAACAGGAAGAAAAGCTGGCCGGTGCCAAGCCGGAAGGCTTTTTTGGTCAGCTTAAAAGCCTCTTTTCAAAATCGCCAGAGCAGAAGGCTACCGCATCACAGGCCGAAAAATTCTCTAAACGCCGGGATGAGCTTTTACTGAAACTTGGGCAACTGGCGGTAAAGAAATACGAAAAAGAAGAATTCAGACACAAGCTGCTTGAGCCACATATGGTCACTTATCAGAAGTTGACAAAAAAACTTTCGGGCGAGCAGAAAAAACTTGATGAAAATTGAGGAAAATATGGATTTAAACGCTTTTATCAGAGACGTTCCTGACTTTCCAAAACCGGGCATTATTTTCAAGGATATTACTCCGCTTCTCAATGACCCGAAGGCTTTTGCATGTCTGATCGACATCTTTGCCGACAAATATCGCAATTCTGGCATCAGCCACGTCTGTGGTATTGAATCACGCGGTTTCATTATCGGTGCGGCTCTCGCTCTCAGGCTCGGAGTCGGTTTCGTGCCGATCCGCAAGGCCGGTAAACTGCCGTGCCGCAAGATCCGTCGTGAATACAGTCTTGAATATGGCACCGATGCAATCGAAATTCATGCCGATGCGGTCGGAAAAGGCGAAAAAGTGCTTCTCGTCGACGATCTCATCGCAACCGGCGGCACGGCTCTGGCAGCAGTCGAACTGCTTCATGATATCGGCGCCGAAGTAACCGGTATCGCTTTTGCCATCGAGCTCGAATTTTTGAAAGGTCGCGAACGTTTTGACAACAGCAGGGTCTTCTCGGTGCTCAAATACTGATCTGCCGATCTGGGCGGTAATTCCCGCCCGTGGTGGCTCAAAAAGACTGCCGCGCAAGAATGCCATGCCTTTTGCCGGTGGCGATTCTCTTACGGTGCGCACCATAAAGACGGCAGCCGAATCAGGATGCTTCAACCGCGTGCTTCTCAGTACCGATGACCCGCAGATTGCTGCTGATGGCCGGGCTGCCGGCGCGCTGGTTCCCTTTATCAGACCGGCCGAACTTTCTGGCGATCAGGCTTCTTCACTCGATGTTCTGCTGCATGCGGTTGCTGAGCTGAAGAAGCTTTTTCCTGAAGAAAAGCCGGTGGCGGTGGCGCTGCTGCAGGTAACTTCGCCGCTGCTGACTGCCCGGCATATTGCGGCGGCTGTTGCAGCTTTTGCCGCTGGCGGCTTTAACAGCCTCTCTTCGATGGTTGCGGTCGAACAATACCCTGAATGGATGTTCAGGGTTGCCGAAAATTGCCTGGCAACCCCCGAAAGTCAGGAGGGTATCGTCTGCCCGACCGGCCGGATACCTGCCAGATACATCGAGAACGGCGCGATTTATCTGGTCAGACATGAATGGTTGACTGCCCGGCGGAGCCTTTATGATTTTAGCCGGCACGGCTGCTTTGCCATGTCGGCCGAGGATTCGGTAGATATCGATACCCGCTCAGACTGGGAATACGCAGAGTTCCTGCTGCGTCGCCGCGAGTGATGTTCCCGTTCAGTTCTCGTTGCGGTTCATGACCGGGTTATAAAGAGTCGCCTGATTGCGGCCATGCTGCTTTGAATAGTAGAGGGCGAAGTCGGCCTTCTGAACCAGATCGGCCTTCGATTTTGCCGCATCGGGGTAGCAGCTGACACCAAGAGACACAGTCAGGGGCACGTGTTCGCCGTTGATTCTGAAATCGAAGCCTTCAATGGCGGTTCTGATACGTTCAGCCGGGATAAGTGAACCTTCACCGTTCTTTTCAGGGCAGATCACGACAAATTCTTCGCCACCATAACGTGCCGGAATATCGATTTCGCGCACATTTTTTTCGATGAGGCGGGCAACGGTTTTGAGAACTCTGTCGCCTTCGGGGTGCCCGAAGGTATCATTGAATTTCTTGAAATGGTCGACGTCGAGTATTATCAGTGAAACATGGTTCTCGTAGCGGTCGGCGCGCTGAATTTCTTCGTCGAGGCGCTGCTGAAAATAACGGTGGTTGTAAAGTCTGGTCATTTCATCAGTGACCGCATAACGATACAGTCTGGCATTATCTATGGCTATTGCTGCCTGATTCGCCAGATTGACGAATAGTTCGAAATCTTTTTCAGAGAAGCTGTCTGGCTCTGAGCGCGAAATGTTCAGGGTGCCGAGAATCTTGTCTTTTGCTGTCAGCGGCACACACATCATGGTGCCGGTGCGAATATTTCTTTTTTTGATGCTCTGAAAGGTGGGGTCGGTTTCGACGTTGCCCGCAAAAAGCGGCTGACGATTTTTCACAACCCAGCCGGCTACTGATTCACCGATTTCGAGCCTGGTGTCACGGGTAATTTCTTCGCTGAGACCCACCGCAACGCCTATGGTCAAACTTTTTTCAGCATCGTCGAGCAGCATCAGCGAACCTTTTTCGGCTTTAACCACCTTGACGACTATTTCGAGAATCATGTTCTGCAGCTTTCTGAAGTCGAGTTCAGAGCTGATGGCTTTGCCGACTTCGTAAAGAGTCGACAGCTGCAGAATACGGTAATCGAGATCGGCTTTGGTAGTGCGCAGATTCACCCGCATCTCATCAAAAGTGGTTGTCAATTCACCAATTTCATCGCTCGACATCGGCAGTATGCGGTGTTCGAAATCGCCGCTGCTGATGTGTCTGGCACCGTTGATCAGATTCGACAGCGGGGCAGTAAAGCCCCTTGCCAGAAGAATAGCCAGAAAGATTGAAATGATAGCTGTCAGCGAAAGAATTCTGATTATACGGGCCCTGAATTTATAGATCGCATCAAAGGCTATTCTCTCTGGTATCTGCAGAACGATTGTCCAGTTCGGGGCCTGATAAAAATCGAATTTTTTCAACGAGACGGCGGTGATCAGATATGGTTCGCCATCGATGTCGCGCAGGCGCGTAAGGTCACTGTCGATGGTTTCTGACAGCGGAATGTTGAGAGTTCGCGATTCTTCTGAGGAGCGCGCTATTACCGAACCGGCCTCGTCAAGTACCAGACCCTGTGATTTTGAGTTCTTCAGAGCATTGCGCAGCAGGTCACGTATGCTTGAAAGATTGACTTCAGAAATAAGCACCCCGGTTATGCCGAGTCTTTCAGGCGACTTGATAACCGATTCCAGAGTCATGAATGGCATACCATCGGCAGAGGTGACGACTTCTGAGAGTGAACCCTGGTAGCTGCGCCTGATTGCTTTTGAGTAGAGCCAGTCAGCGGGCAGTTTTGTGGCAGCGTCAGTGGTGGCGATAATATTTCTCTCGCTGTCGATGAGATACATCAGTTTGAAAAAAGCAAAATGGCGCATCAGAGCGTTAAAAAAGTCTTCAGAAACCGCTGGATTGAGTGATTTTACCGCTTCGAGCTCGCCGATGGCATTAAGCAGGCGTCTGGTAAATTCAAGATTTTCATAAATCCCGTGCGCAAGCGTATTAGAAAGCTCAAGATGGCTGGCGGTGACCTCTTCAGTGATAAATTTTTTCTGATTGAAATAAGCCTGATAGCCGAGAAAAGCCAGAGGAATCAGGGAAATCAGCAGGATTATAATGGTCAGTCTTGCTCTGATGCCTGGTTTGAAAAAGCTTCGACTGTTCATTGATGTGGCAGTTTCGCTTTGATGCTGTTGATGTTTTCATCGACCAGCGGGTATTCAGAATCGTATTTTTTCAACCGGATGAAGTATTCAAGAGCCTTTTCGAGTTCACCAAGGCCAAGAAAAATATTGCCGAGATGGAACATGGCGTCGGTTGAATCAGGTGCTTCAGTTATTGCCCGCATAAAGACAGCAATTGCATCTGAGCTGCGTGAAAGACCCTGCAGGGCCTGCCCTTTGATCAGTAAAGCCTGAACATCGGACGGGTTGATGGCCAGACTTTCTTCTGCGAGGGTCAGGGCCAGATTGAAGTCTTCTTCAATAATGGCGATGAGGGCATTGGCCATTTCGTTGCCGGTAACGTGAGTTACGGTTTCTGACAACTGCTGATTTGAATTTGTCAGATTCTGTAGAAATTCCTGCTCTTCGCATTTCATGATTTCGTTTTCGACAACTTCGATAAAGGTGCTGTCGAGTTCTTTTAGTCTGTTGAAGTGCTTTTTGGCCAGGGCAAAATTGCCCTCGTCACGATAAATGACCCCAAGATTCTGATGCGTCTGAATGTGATTCGGGTCGATTTCGAGCACCTTTTTATAGAATGGCACGGATTGTTTGGTTTTGCCAAGATGGGCGAGGGCTACGGCAATGTTGAAAATGGCGTCGACGTCACGTGGTTTGGCTCTGATGACGGCTTCCCATTCCTGGATTGCCTGCAGGGCCTTGTTCTGCTTCATATAGATGAGCCCGAGATTGTAATGTGAAAAAGAATGATCGGGTGCCACCCGCAACGCTGCCTGATAGGCTTCGATAGCGTGAATCATATTGTTCATGCGATGCAGGAAAATGCCCTTGGTGGCGTAAAGATCTGGGTTGCCCGGAGACTGTTGAATGGCTTTTTCAATCTGCTGCATGGCTTTATCGTATTGCCCCTGGTCAAAAAAATCGAGGGCCGATTCATAATGCCGCTGTGCGTAGGTGTTTTTAAGATTGGCCATGCATTCTGCCTGTAATTTTGGTTTTTCGCATTATAGCGCAATCATGACCACATTTCAAACAGCGGTTATACTTTGCTGTTGAAATGACTGCCATGATGCGCTACAATCAGGCATCATGAATGAAGTTGAAATGAATGGCAAAAACTCTGCAGGTTCTGTAACTGTGTCTCGCGAAAAGGGCTATGGCCCACGCTGGCTGACCGGCTGGCTGGTCATGCTCTGCGATGTTGTGCTGTTTTCATCAGCCCTGAACTGCCTTTTCAAATGGCTGTCTTATGGCAACGCCTTTGACCTGGCAGCACTGATTTTGAGTTTAATTCTGGCTCTGGTTGTTTATTTTACCGCCATGAATTCTCAAAAAATTGCCAGTCTGAGCAACCGGGCCTTGATTGCGATTGGTGCTGTCGTCGCCTGGGCGGTATTAATGCCCGTGGTAATGCGCCTGACCGGCTTCAACTGACCGGGCCGCGGTTCTATTTTTTGATTGTGAACCGCGATACCAGCAGGTGCAGCTCATCGGCCAGAGTTGCAAGATCTTCAGTCGAACTTGATACCTGAGAAACCGTGGTCGTCTGCTGTTCAACTGAAGTCGCAACGATCCCGAGCCTTTCTGACGTAATCTTGGTCAGGCTGGTGATGTCTTCGATCGTTCTGGTCATAGCCAGCGAGTTTGCCGACTGTTCGCTCGAAATGGCGCTGATTTCGGTGATCTTCTTGTTGACGTCGTTAACATTGTCGATGATGTTGTCGAGACTCGTCGAAACTTCTCTGATGATGCGAATTCCGTCGTCAACGCGGCCGCGCCCGAGGGTCATCGAATCGACCGCATTCTGGGTTTTGGTGAGAATATTCTCGATGCGGGTTCCGATAGCTTCTGCGGCTTCGGCCGACTCTTCAGCGAGTTTTCTTACTTCACCGGCTACAACCGTAAAGCCTTTGCCCTGTTCCCCGGCTCTCGCCGCTTCGATTGCGGCATTCAGGGCCAGCAGGTTCGTCTGACTGGCAATGGCGGTGATGGTGTTGACGATTTCGCTGATCTGCAGTGAGGCCGAGTTCAGATCGAGAATAACCTGAGTGGCGATATCGACCGATTCTTTAATCTTGCCGACCATTTCGACCGACTTTTTAACGGTCTTGCCGCCCTTGTCGGCTGCCTGAGTCGTGATGCTCACGGCCTGAACGGCAGTTGCTGCGAGAGTGGCCACTTTCTGAGCTGATTCTGAAAAACTTTCAACCGAAGCGGTTGTTTTTTCAAGGTTATTCGAAATTTCGAGCGAAGAGTGATTGATGCCGTTAACATTCTTGGAAATATCGAGAAGCGTCGCGGCAGATTCGACAGAGGCCGAACTGAGCTGCTGCGAGCTGGTTGCAAGATCATCGCTGGTTTCGAGAACTTTCGAAATCATCTGGCAGATACCTTCGAGCATGCGGTTGAAGCTTTCAGCAACTCTCTGAAACTCGTCGTGCGAGTCAAAACTCAGACGGGTGTTGAGATGACCTTTTTCGGCTTCTGACATCGAACTGACGATTTTTTCGAGCGGGCGTGAGATGCCGTTTGAAATAAACATGGTGAAACCGAAGCCGAAAACCAGCATTACCACTGGCAGCAGTTTAACCACATAACCCATGATGTCGAACATTGAATTGACGTTCTTCTGGGTCATCTGTCGTGAATAGTTCGAAAGGGTTTCACAAAGTCCGCGGCATTTCGAGGTCAGTTCTATTTCTTTGTCGCGGATTGCAGTTAAAAGCTCGGTAACGCTTGCCGGGCTTATTTCCTGACCGGCCGGCAGCGCCAGATAATTGTCGCACAGGTCGAACAGCTCAAAAAGGTTTGATTCGGTCGTCTGCTTGAAGGCAATGACGTTGGGGGCATCTTTGAGGAATGGGTCTTTGAGATTGGCGTCGATGTTTTCCAGTCGCGAAAAGGCGCTTTCCTTGGCTGAATTGTAGAAAGAAATCGACTCGTCACGATTGCGCAGCGATCTGATCAGCTCAGTGATTGAAGTGGCGCTGAGATGAACGTTGGCCATGAGTTCCTGCGAATTCAGCATGGCGGTCGTGTAATTGCCCTTGAGGTAATCGATCATGTCGCGCAGCTTCAGCATGTTGTAGCCGGCGAGACCAGAAACGCCAATACAGATCAATAACACGAAACCAAAGCCGGAAAAAATCTTTTTGCTGATTGAGAGCATGGCTAGCTTATATTCTCCGCTTTTCGAGGTTTGCTGTCAGGAAAACTGTAATAATGCGGAACAAAGATTTCCTGAAACCGGCGCAGCGCAAAGTCATCGGTCATACTCGCCAGATAATCGACAAGCGTACGGTTGAGGCTCTGTCCTTCTGGAACAGGATGCTTGATGTGCTTCAGCAGATCGTCAGGGTGCCGGGTATACCAGTCGGCAACCTGTCTGAGAAGGTTTTTAGACCTCTGAACCGCCACGTCGATTTCGGGGCGCGTGTAGACGTCGTTATATAAAAACTTTTTCATGGCCGCGGTTGCCTGTTCGACTTCCGGGCTCATTTTTATGACATTGCTGTCGACACTGTTGTCGACAATGTTGCGAACCATCGTATGAATACGCACCGAATGTCTTTCACCAAGAAGCTTGTGGGCTTCCTGCGGCAGGTCGGCGGTGGTTATGATTCCGGCTCTGATTGCGTCGTCGATGTCGTGGTTGATGTAGGCTACCAGATCGGCTATACGAACTACCTGAGCTTCGACTGTCAGCGGCAGATTGGCCTGTTCGGAAATGGTGGCCGAGCCATGTTTGCCCTTACTGTGTTTGAGAATACCGTCAACGACTTCTCTGGTCAGATTGAGCCCTTCGCCGTTCTTTTCGAGACGGGTTACCACTCTGACGCTGTGAGAGGCATGATGAAATCCAGTTTCGCTGATCTCGTTTAATACCTCTTCGCCACTGTGCCCGAACGGAGTATGCCCGAGGTCGTGCCCGAGGGCGATAGCTTCAGTCAGATCTTCGTTCAGACCGAGGCAGCGTGAAATACATCTGGCAGTGCAGACCACCTCAAGGGTGTGGGTGAGTCTGGTTCTGAAATGATCGTTGGTGGGTGACAAAAAAACCTGAGTCTTGTGTTTCAGGCGGCGAAAGGATTCACTGTGAATAATGCGGTCGATATCACGCTGAAAGCAGGTGCGAATAAAGCAGTCTTTTTCAGGAAACTCACGGCCGCGCGAGTTTCTGGCCAGACAGGCGTGTTTCGAGAGCGTTGCGGCTTCGCTTTCTTCAAAAGCCAGCCGCAACGCGGCATTACTGGTGCAACCTGACATAGTTTCTGCTCACGAAATGATGTCGAGAATGAGTTTCTGTGGAGTTACATGCTGTGGGCTGATAGTGATTGCCGCCCGCAGACGGTCAACGGCTTTGTCATTGTCTTTCTTCGGGTTGACATAAAGCTCGGCAATTACATCGCCAGCCTTGACCTGGTCACCGACATGCTTGATCAGCTTGAGCCCGACACCCATATCGATCTTCGATTCTTTGGTTTCGCGGCCGGCGCCGAGCATCATGGCGGCAAGGCCGATTTCTTCGCAATGAATCTGGCTAATGTAGCCGGCTTTGTCGGCTTTCAGCTCGACGGTTTTTTCGGCTGCCGGCAGTTTGCGGTAATCTTCGATCATCGATACATCACCGCCCTGAATTTTAACCATTTCGAGCAGCTTTTTGTAAGCCTGGCCATTTTCGAGAACTTCGGTTACCTTCGCTTCAGCGGCTTCGTGGCTGAGGTCAGATGCCAGGGCAAGAGCCTGGGCGGCCAGAGCTTTAATCAGGGTGGTGAAACTTTCTGGCCCTTTATTGCGAAGGGTTTCAATGGCTTCGATCACTTCGACTGAATTGCCGATCATTTCGCCGAGCGGTTCATCCATGTTCGAGATTACGGCGGTGACCTTGCGGCCAGCCTGCTTGCCGATCTTGACCATCAGTCTGGCGAGTTCGCGGGCGTCGTCGAGGCTCTTCATAAAAGCACCGCTGCCGACCTTGACGTCGAGCACGAGGCCTTTGTTGGCTACTGCCAGTTTCTTTGACATGATCGAGGCTGCGATAAGAGGAATCGAGTCGACCGTAGCAGTTACATCACGCAGAGCGTAGATTTTTTTGTCGGCTGGCACGAGATTGCCGGTCTGACCGACGATGACAACGCCGGTGGTGTTGACGGCCTTTATGAATTCAGGGGTTGAAAGCTCACACGAAAAGCCCTTGATTGCTTCGAGCTTGTCGATGGTGCCGCCGGTATGCCCAAGACCACGACCCGACATTTTGGCAACCTTGAGACCGAGAGCGGCAAGAACCGGGCCGAGAACGAGGCTCGTCTTGTCACCAACGCCACCGGTAGAATGTTTGTCGACGGTGAAACCTTCGATACCCTTGAGATCGATTACATCGCCGCTGGTGCGCATGCACTCGGTCAGCCAGTAGGTTTCTTCTTCATCCATGCCGCGGAAATATACGGCCATCAGAAAAGCGGCCATCTGATAATCGGGCACGGTGTTGTCGACAAAACCTTTTATTATTGCAGCAATTTCAGCCTGATTAAGCTTCAGGCCGTCACGTTTTTTCTTGATGATATCGTAAGCTCGCATGGGCGATTCCTTCCTTGTCTGTCAGTTTTTTATTTCTTGATGCGCAGCAGTCTGATGTGGTTGACCATATAGCAGCGTTCGAAAAGGGGGCAGTTGGAGCATTTCTGCTGATAGTCAGGGTGGTCGACTTTCATCGATTCAAAAGTCATGCCCTGGGTGTTCCATTTGCCAAAATAGTCGGTTCCGAAGCACTTGGGCGGAGTGATTTCCTGACGGCCCATCCCGGGGTTCTGCGGAACTGCAGGCTTGCTGCCCAGTGGATTTAGGCCTGGATTTGGTGGAATCATGTTCATGTTCAGGTTCTCCGTTCAAGAAATTATGTGGTTGGCTGAAAAATTTCTGTTATGATATCACAACCCCCGTCCGTGGTATAGTATTCTGGAAACTTAAAGAGAGCCCTTCGGAGGAAGCTTTGCTGTTTATTTTTTCAGCCCTGGACTTTGAGATGCAATATGCCGACAAAGAGGCGATTGCACATTTCAGGCTCGGCGAAGGGGCTTCATTCAAGCTGTTTGACATTCATCCAGACCTGCAGATTCAGGGCTTTGTCAATGAAATCTCAGAACTAAGTCGTGGTCGGTTCGATCGTATCGAAAGAATTTTGAATTTTGACGCACACGACCATCAGTTGCTTTCCGGCAGATTTATTTTCTCTCTGGTCAAACTTGGCGGGCACGACTTTATCGAAGTGGTCTGTGAATGTTCGAAGGCAAAAAACCGCGAAAGCGAAGTCGAGGTCACCGATATGCTGGTCGCAGCCCAGAAAAACCTGCTGATCAGCGAGCGAACGATGGCCACGATTGTCGACCTGGCGGTCGACGGCGTTGTGATTATCGATGATCAGGGCGTTATTCAGGCTTTTAACCGTGCTGCTGAAAAAATGTTCGGCTACCGCTGCAGCGAAGTGCTCGGGCGCAACGTATCGATGCTTGCGCCAGAGCCGCACAGATCAAAACATGACAGTTATCTGAAGCGGTTCCTTACCACGAGAATTCCTCATATAATCGGTATTGGCCGCGAAGTCGATGCGCAGAAAAAGGATGGCGACCTTTTTCCAATCGATCTGGCAGTTGGCGAAGTCAGGCTTGAGAAGGGCAGCCTGTTTACCGGCTTCATTCGAGACCTTTCCGAGAGCCGAAAACTGATCAGCGAGCGCAACAGCTTTTTCCAGATGTCGCTCGACCTTTTCTGCATTCTTGGGTTTGACGGTCTTTTTCGGCGCGTCAACCCCCAGTGGCATGATGTGATGGGCTATGCTCCCGAAGAATTACAGGGGCAGCCTCTCTGCGACCTGATTCACCCCGATGACATCGGGCCAGGCCAGCAGATTTTGCAGGAAATTCTCGGTGAACGCAATGTTTTTGGCCGGGTGATGCGGCTGCGTCAGAAAAATGGCGAATGGCGCTGGATGCTGTGGAACAGTTCGGTCGATCGCGCCAATCGGGCTATATATGGCGTCAGTCGCGATATTACCGAGCAGAAGCGGATGCTCGAAGAACTGCAACAGGCAAAGAACGAAGCCGAAAAATCGAGCATGGCCAAAGGAATTTTTATTGCCAAAATGAGCCATGAATTCAGAACGCCGCTGAATTCTATAATCGGCTTTTCACGCCATCTGCAGAAAAATACTGATAACAGGTTTTCTGAACGCGACATGCTCTATCTTGACCGCATTCTTCGCAATGGCGAGACCCTTCTGAAGCTTATTGTAAGTATTCTAGATTTTTCACGCAGCGAAAGCCACCAGCTCGATATTGAAACCCGCGAGGTTAATCTCAGAGAACTGCTCGACGAGATTATTGATCTGATGCAGGTGCTGATCGAAGAAAAACACGTTGATATCCTGCTGTCGGTACCTGATAACTGTCGCATCATCTTAACTGACGCAGTCAAGCTGCGCCAGATTCTGCAGAACCTGATCGACAACGCCATAAAGTTCTCAGCCGACAAACCGGTAAAGATTGAGGTTCAGGTCGATACCCAAAATCGGCCGGTGCAGATCGATGTTGTTGATACCGGCCCTGGCATCGAAGCTGATAAGATCGATCTGATCTTCGAGGCTTTTCAGCAGGCAGATAATCGTATTGCCCGGAAATATGGCGGTGCCGGTCTTGGCCTTGCCATTGCCAGATCATTCGCTGAACTTCTTGGTATGAAAATCATTGTAAAAAGCGAGCCTGGGCATGGGTCATGCTTCAGTGTAATTCTGCCGGAAAGCGGAGAAAAGCCATGAGTAAGCATGTGGCCAAAAAAATGAGTATTCTGGTTGTCGATGATGCCCCCGATAACCTGATGCTGCTTGAAGCTATTCTTGAAACCGAAGGTTTCAGCCATATTTATCTGGCATCATCTGCTGCTGAGGCATACGAATACATCGGCATCGTGCCGTCAGAAAAAAAATCTGACATCGATCTTATACTGATGGACATCATGATGCCGGATATCACAGGCATCGAGGCTATCCGTGAGATTCGCGGTCATGATGAATATCAGGATATTCCGATTCTCGTTGTCAGTGCCAGGTCTGAAACAGAAGATCTGGTCGAAGCTTTCGAGGCAGGTGCGGTTGATTATCTGACCAAGCCAATCAATGAACTTGAACTTCTTGCGAGAATCAGGTCGATGCTTCGGCTTAAATCAGAAACCGACCACCGAAAATTTCACGAGGCAGAGCTCGAAACGCTCGCGCGGCAGCTTGAAGAAAAGAATCAGGAACTAAGTTCAATTCTTGAAGAACTTCGCGAAGATCTCGAAGCCGCAGGCAATATGCAGCGCAGCCTTCTACCTGACAGACGCATCAGTATTCCGGGTGTAGATTTTTCCTGGTATTATGAACCATGCGAAAATATCGGTGGTGACCTTCTCAATGTCGTTTCGCTCGACAATAATACGGCTGCAATGTTCATTCTTGATGTTTCGGGGCATGGTATTCAATCGGCAATGCTTGCAGTGACCGTTCATCGTATGCTTTCAGCCTGGGAAGGCGCAAACAGTATTGTCAGACAACTTGATAGCACGCCAAAACCTCCGGCACAGGTGGCTGACGAGCTGAATCACGAATTCATGCTGCATAAAAATAACTACCAGTATTTTACGATGATTTATGCGGTTTTCGATATTGAAAAACGGCTTCTGACCTATTGTCGGGCCGGGCACACGCCGCTACTGGTGCAAAGAGCCGATGGAACTCTCGATGTGTATGAGCATGGCAATGTTCCGATCGGTTTGTCAGAAGAAGTCAGCTATGAACAGTTTCCTGTGCAGCTGCAGTCAGGTGATCGCGTGATCATGTACTCTGACGGTATTACCGAAGCTCGCCGCCAGGGCAGTCGCGAGTTCTTTGGCGACGCGCGCTTTCGCGCACTTCTTTCCCGCAGTCGTTCTTCAGGGGTTGAACAGGCTGTTAAAGAAGTTCTCGATGGCTTTAAAGAATGGCTGGGCGAGACCAGACCCCCAGACGATATCACTCTGTTGATTGTTGAACCTGTGACTGAGATTTAATCCATTTTTCAGCTTCAGCCAAAGCCGCTGGCGTATTGAGATTGCGTGTTATCCAGAAATCGTCGGTAAGCATGTGATTGATGCGCTGAGGGTTCGTCTGCAGTATTTTTCTGGCACCATCGATAAGCGGGATTTCTTCGAACAGATGGCGGCACCAGACTGGAAAAATTGCGGGGTGCCCGCGATTTTTGCCATCCGAAGGCACTGTTATCATATCTGGCTTGTTCTGCCATTCTGAAATCAGGCATTTAACAGTTTTTTCGCAAATCATCGGGTGATCGACCGGCCAGAGAAGAATCGCCGAGTTTTCATCAACCGCTGTCAATGCCAGTCTGATCGAACTTAGCGGTCCATCTTCCGGTGTCGGGTTGTTTATCCATATTCCATTGCATTTTGTAACCTCATTTTGACCGTCTGTGTCGCCGGCCTGACCGACAAACAGCATGCGTGTGATTCCTTCGAGCGCCAGGAGTCTGCTGATGATCAGTTGCAGAAAAGTCTGATTACCCAGTAACAGGTGCTGCTTTGGTCGGCCCATACGAGTTGAATTGCCGGCAAGTAAAACGATCGAGGTTAAGGCAGAATTTTTCATGCCGGCATTATACAGTATTTCTGCGCCTTTAAAAAATCAGCTGTGTTTGCACTGCCTGTGCCGTGGCGGTTGAATGTGGCCGGGAAAACTGTTATATCATTCTGAGAACAGAACTAATGGAGGAAAATTATGGCTCTTGATCTGCGCACTATTATTCCGGCTCAGGCAAAGTCTCTTTTCGACCTCAAGGTCGATCCAGAAATCATCACTAATCAGATTATCAAAGAACTTTATGTGCATGGCAAGGAAGTGCCACGCAAGCTCGCAAAAATTCTTAAAATCGACACTGAAATCGTTCAGGGCATTATCGCTGAATTGAAGAAGGGCGAAATAGTCGGCATGGTCGGCGGCACCGGTATGGGCTCCGATTATCAGTATGGCCTTTATCCGAAAGGTACTGAGCGCGCCAAGAATATTCTCGATCGCGACAAGTATCTTGGCCCGGTTCCGGTAAGTTTTGAAGAATATATTCGCGTTACCCGCAAGATGCTTGATGAAGGTAAAAAAAGCTTTTCGATCAACCGCAAGCTGATGGAAGAAAAATTTTCACATCACCTTGGCTACAAAGACGTTCTGTTTCAGATCGGTCAGGCCGTGTGTGCGCGTAAGCCCGCATTTGTCTACGGGTTTCCCGGCAACGGTAAAACCTTCCTGTGCAGCTCGGTTGTCAAACTGCTGCCGCCGATGGTGGTGCCGTATGCCGTCGAAGTCAGTAACCAGCTGGTGAGAATTTTTGACCCAAGCTGCCATGTGCCGGTAGAAAACTTCGATATGGAAGGTCTCGATGAACGCTGGATCGCTGTTCAGCCACCACTTATCACCGCCGGGGGTGAACTGACTCTTGAAGATCTCGAAGTAAAATACAACAATAAATTCGGCTGCTTCGATGCGCCGCCTCAGGTTAAGGCGACCGGTGGCGTTCTGCTCATCGACGACCTTGGCCGGCAGCGCTGCGAAGTTGAAGAAATCTTCAACCGCTTCATCATTCCGCTTGAAAATAAAGTTGACTACCTGGTTCTCGGTGGCCAGCGCATGGAAGTGCCGACCGACGAAATCGTTCTGTTCAGCACTAACCTAGACCCGATGAAGATCGTCGATGACGCGTTTCTGCGCCGTCTGCCATATAAAATAAATGTTCGCAATCCGAATGTCGTTGAATACACCGATATCTGGAAATCGGTCTGCAGCAAACTCGGGTTGACTTTCGATCCTGCGAATATCGAGCAGGTTCTTTCGCTTTACAAGCGTGACAAACGCGGTTTACGTGCGGTTCATCCCCGCGACCTTCTCAACATCATTCGTGACCGCAAGCGTTATCTCGAAGATGGTAATGTCAACATTACCTCAGATGAGATTACCGAAGGCTACGGTATTTATTTCGTCAGCCAGCTGACGCTTGTAGAAACCATAGAATAACTGATACAATGCAGCGGCAGGTCAGGAATTTCCTTGCCTGCCGCTGTTTTTTATCTCATTGAAGTGAGCTTCACCGTTTGAACTGGCTTTTCTACTGCGAAATTATTTTTTCAGGGCTTCTGGCCGGCTTGATAACTTCGTTGATTTCGCCTGCCGGGAACCCCTGGGATCTCGTTGAAAACTTTCAGACCGGCCTGTTGGCCACAGGTGTTTTCAGCGGGCTGTTTGCCGGTCTGACTTCGTCATTACCGATTCTGATCATGGAAAAACGCTTCTCAAAGGCCCTGACCTGCTGGATTTCGTCAACCTCGGTCGGGCTTTCGGTAACGATGCTTGGCGGGGTTATTTTTGCCATGGTCGCTGATTTTATTTTGTCTCAGACATTGATTGCCGGCGGGTTTTTACGGTTTTTCTGGTGGCTCAGTATGTCGGTTTGTCTTTCTGGCTGTTTTGGCATTCTGCACGGAAGCATCAAGATCATGTGTCGAAGTCTCATGGGGTTGACACCGGCTCTTATAATTGCCGGAGCTTTTGTTGATCGATTTTTTGTCACCGACGGCCATAATCTGGTCGCTTTTCTGCTGCTGGGCGGGGTAACCGGCTCTGGCTTCGCCATTGCCTGGGAACTCTTGAAAGAAAGCTGGCTCGATGAGCACATCAGCTCAATGGTGATTTATCGGTATTATATTGACGGGCCTGAATTTATCGGAGGCTCAACCGATGAATGCGATCTGACCCTGTCTGAAGGGCCTGAAAACCTTTTCGTCATCAGCGAGAAAGATGGAATTCATATAATCGAAGCGCACGACGAAGACATGACTCTGCGCATCAATCAGGCCAGGTTTCGTTACCGGGTGCTCGTCGACGGCGATACCATCGTGGCTGGCCAGAGAGTGTTTATTTATCACTCGAAGCTGGCGCGATCACGCGATGTTTTGCCAGAAGCAACCATCTGATCAGTCTGGGCTCAGAATACTGACTGCGGTGCTTTTCCCGGGTTGGGAGCCTGTTCGCTGACAATCAGGTCGAGAATCCATTCCAGGCATTCAACAGTCATAATCAGACCTTTTTTGACGTTCAATCTGATGCTGCCTTTCTTGCCGACGGTTATGGTCATTGGCCCGAGTGGTGTGTCGATAAGACCGGCAATGTTTTCGATGCCGTGATTGCGCGGGTCGATGATGTTGTATTCGGTATAACTTTCCATGTGCCCGGCCAGTCGGGCCCGGCGGATCTCTTTTTCTTTCGGATTGGTAACTACGATCGCCTTGATGTTGGTCATGCGTTCCTGCAGCTGATTTAGATGCTGAAATTCGAATTCAAGCAGGTCGACATGTTCGCCGGTTGCTGCCGAAAGAGCAGCACCGAGCAGCTTCATCGGCCCCGCCTTGCCAAAAGTGACGATCAGCTTGCCGGTGATGATGAATTCGCAGCTTTCAATGCGCTTGAAAAGGGTTTTGGTAGTGATACCGTCGACGAGATGTTCGATTTCGAAAGGAATAATCACCGAATAGAAACCGCGAATGATCGAGTTTTCACAGTCGCAGTCGTGAAAACCGGGAAGCTCGGTGTCAATGCTGAACATATCAGCTTTGTTCATGATTGTATCGAAGGTGCCTTCGACATTTTCTACCTTCATTGACCAGCACTTGAGTGATATCGAAGAGCCGGCAATTTCAATTTCGTTGATCAGCATTGTCTTCCTCCAGATAGGTTGGCCATGTATTCTACTGCACCAGGACCCGACAATGTCAAGAATTCTCTGGTTTTACATTTGCTACCGGCTGTGGTACGATTTTGCCATCGCCAATCACGGGAGCCGGTTATGACCAGACTGTTTGAAATCAGCCTCAAATCATGTTTTTTTATTGCCATTATTCTGATTGCCTCGGCCGCTATGGGGCAAAACCCAGGTAGTGCCGGCGATCCGCTGGTTTCTAAAAGCTATATGGAGCATTTTCTCAAGTTTCGCTCCATCGCACTTCCCGCCGACTCAGAGATCAGGCCGGAAGCAGGCGCGCTGCTGGTCGTCCGTTCAGGGCAGCTGCGTCTCGAAGCTGCCTCGGGCAAAGCCGTCATTGACCTTTCAGCCGGTCGCGAAATTTCCGGCAATGCTGATATTCCGCCTAATCACCTGATTCTGATCCCAGAAAATTCTGGAATCGTGCTCAAAGCACGCAAACTGACTCTGATTATGGCTTCTTATATGAGTGAAGCCGGAAAGCCTTGAGCCGATGAGATTTCTCAGACGCATCCCTGTCTTCTGGCTTGTTGTCATACCGCTCCTGCTGCCTGGCCTGCTGGTAGCTTCCTGGCGTCTGGTCTTTCGTCATATCGCTGAGCAGCGCAATGTTTTCGTCGAAACCGTTGTTGATTTTGAAGAAATCAGGCAGCTTGCCCGTGAAGAGGGCTGGTCGCTCAAAGAACTGTTTGACGCTTTACGCAAAAATGGCGCCAGTTCAGTTGCGGTTTCCGAAGATACCCTTGCGTCGCTTGAGTCTGAAGGCAAAATAACGGTTCTCAACAGCAAAGAGATCCGCAAACTTTCTCTTGAAGAAACTTTTGAAATGGACCCGCCGGCCGGAACCAACACGCTTGGCTCATTGTGGGTACACAGTGATGATACCGCCCTTCTCGACCGTATCGAGCAGAACCTTTCCTGGAAAATCCCGGCTGATCGTCTGGTGCGCATCCATCGTAATCTGCTGCTGATAAACAAATCGAGCAAGGGATTTCGTGAACGCGTCGGTCTCGGATTTTCGTCTGAATATTTCCAGATGGCCGATGACGCCGGCCTCGGCCTGGTTGTGAGAGTTTTTAACTACCCGGGCCTGACCTCTGATGCGGCTGCAAAGATCATCAATTCTATACCGACACCGGCAAGTGTTTCGGCCCTGCTTTTTGCCGAAGAAGAAATGCTTGGTTCAAGAGGCGAGCTGAATAAGATCGTGGCATTGTTCAAAGACCGGTCATACCGCATCGGCTGGGTTGAATTCAACCTTCAGGATGGCATCGAAAGTTACCTGCAGGGGCTCGCCTCCAGCCGCCCCTTTGTCAGAGTTCACAGCATCAGCCGCAAAGAGCTCGATCAGGTCTACAACGTGAAACGTTCTGTGGCTCGCTGGGTCAGAGCAGTCAAGGATCGCAGTCTGAAAATGCTCTACATCAGATGCTTCTTTCAGGATGACAAGAAGTTTATCGAAAATCTTGCAACTTTTAACCTCGATTATCTGAGTCGAACAGTAAAAGAACTCAATGAGGCAGGTTTCAGGGTTGCGACCACTCCAGCAGAACGCATGCACGAACCGCGCCACATTGTCGGAAAAATGAGTATTTATGAAGTGCTGGCGATCGGACTTGCCTTGTTTATCGGTCTGCTGGTTCTCATGCGCGTTTCATTCTGGCCTTCTCTTGATGCAAACTGGTCACTGGTTTTTGTTGCAGCCTTTCTTTTCTGTTTCATGGTGATGTCACGCAGCAGTTTTATCGCCGTGTCAGGCATGGCTGGTGCGGTTGCATGGTCATGTATCGGGGTAATTGCTGCCATGCAGGGGCTGCAGATGGCAAAAACAGGGTTTTTCAAAAGTCTGCCGCGCTTTGTCATCACTATGGTCATGCCGTCGGTTATCGGCGGTCTTCTTATTGCCGGTATCTATTCAGAGATCGAATTTCTGCTCAAGTTTGAACAATTCAGAGGTATCAAGCTGGCATTCATCCTGCCGCTTCTGATAACCGGTTTCTGGGCCCTGCGTCAGTATGGTCGCGGCTGCTTTGCCTTGCTGCACAAGCCGGTTACCCCGGTTGGCGGCATTCTTCTGGCGGTTGCCGCCGCCAGTGTGGCCCTTTATGTGCTGCGCTCCGGCAATGTCACCTTTCTCAAACCATCTGAGGCCGAAGACGCCTTACGCACATTTCTCGAAAACATTCTGGTGGCCCGCCCCCGGAACAAGGAATTCCTCGTAGGTTACCCGGCTGCTCTGCTGTTTATCTTTTTCTATCTGCGGCGCAATTTTGCCATTCTGCCACTGCTGGCAGTGTTTATGCAGATGGGCCAGGTTTCAGCAGTTAATTCACTCTGTCACTTTCACACTCCGCTGATGTTGAGCCTGCTGCGTATTTTCAACGGCCTCTGGCTCGGGGTGGTAGTTGGTCTGGGTGCGGTTCTGGTGCTGGCATCTTTCAATCTTATTCTCAAACTTGGGGCAGAGAAAGAGAAAAAGGCGTTTGTGGCTGGTTATTTCGGTTTTGGCAATGCCGGTGACGAACTGCTGCGCAAATCTTTCTGTCGGCGGTTCAGTAGCGAAAGGCCTGACTACCGCCTCGTGATTCTTAATCGCTGCGATGTTTCAGATTCGGTCGAAGCGTCTTCGAACGTCTGTTTTGTCAGCCGCTGTGACCTTTTCGCCGTTGCCGAAGAACTTATGAGTTCAGAAATCTTTGTGCTTCCTGGCGGCAGCATTCTTCAGTCGGCGACCAGTCGCCTCAGCCTGGTTTTTTATCTGACACTGGTTTCTTTTGCCAGACTTTGTGGCGCCAGAGTTTTTCTTCCGGCCCAGGGACTGGGGCCATTCAGAAAAGACAATACTCTTGACCGGCTACTCACAAGCTGGCTTGCACTGGAGCTTTCGCAGGCGGCGTATTTCAGTGTCAGAGATTCCGAATCGGCAGATCTGGCAAAAGAAATCGCCGGCGTTTCACCTGTTAATACCGGCGCCGACCTGGTTTTTCTCAACGAAACTCAGGCCGCCGGCAGGCCAGCGAAACAGAAGGGCAATCTGCGGGTTGCGGCAATTATAAGATCATCGGTCGCCGGCAGTGAAAAAATTGCCGCCGATCTCGTCAGCATGAAAGCCGAACTCGAAAATCTGACATTGACACCGGTAGCATTCCAGCCGGAAGAAGATGAAAGAGTCTGGCGCCGGGCTGGCTGGCAGGGAGATATTCTTTATGCCGACGAACCTCTACAGGCGCTGTCTGATTTTGATGTCGTAATTTCAATGCGGCTGCATGGGTGTATCGTCGCAACTTCTCTCGCGATTCCCTGGATTGGCATCGCTTATGACCCTAAGGTAACCGCTTTTGCCTCAGCCTGCCGCTGGCAGTTTTGTTGTTCGCCTGCTGAGCTGACCCGCATCTGGCTCGAAGAAAAACTCAATGTCATTGCTGGCCGCCGTCAGGAATTAGCTGACCGGTTGCATCGAATTACCGGCGAAAATCGCCGGGCGGTCAGCGAAGATTTTGTCGGCATGCTGCAGAAAGTTTGAAGGTAAAAAAAAACCGGTGCCTGCAATTGCAGACACCGGTTTTTTTTGCCGATCAGTAGCGGTAATGATTCGGTTTGTAGGGGCCTTCAACCGGAACGCCGATGTATTCAGCCTGTTTCGGGGTCAGCTTGGTGAGTTTGACGCCGATTTTTTCAAGGTGCAGTCTGGCAACTTCTTCGTCGAGTTTCTTCGGAAGAGTGTAAACGCCAACTTCATGATTGTTCTGCCACAGATCGAGCTGGGCAAGAGTCTGGTTGGTGAATGAGTTGCTCATGACGAAGCTGGGGTGACCGGTGGCGCAGCCGAGGTTAACCAGGCGGCCTTCGGCAAGAACGTAGATCATTTTGCCGTCTTTGTAGGTGTATTTGTCAACCTGAGGCTTGATGTTGGTCTTTTTGATGCCGGGCCAGCCTTCGATTTTTGCCATCTGAATTTCGTTATCGAAGTGACCGATATTGCAGACGATCGCCTGGTCTTTCATTTTGCTGCAGTGTTCTGCGGTGATGACATCTTTGTTGCCGGTAGTGGTGATGTAAATATCGCCAGTGCCGAGAGTATCTTCAACGGTTTTGACTTCGTAGCCTTCCATGGCGGCCTGCAGGGCGCAGATCGGGTCGATTTCGGTGACGATAACGCGGGCGCCGAAATTGCGCATGCTCTGGGCGCAGCCTTTGCCGACATCGCCGTAACCGCAGACGACTGCGACTTTACCGGCAACCATAACGTCGGTGGCGCGTTTGATGCCATCGGCGAGACTTTCGCGGCAGCCATAGAGATTGTCGAATTTCGATTTGGTTACTGAGTCATTAACGTTAATGGCGGGGAAAAGAAGGCTCTTTTCTTCCATCATTTTGTAAAGTCTGTGAACGCCGGTGGTGGTTTCTTCGCTGACGCCCTTGATGTTTTTGGCGATACTGGTCCACTTTTTCGGTTCGCTCTTCAGGGTCTGTTTGAGCAGTGCGAGCAGCTGGGCTTCATCTTCACCGTCCGGAGTTCTGTCGAGAACTTTGGGGTTCTTTTCAGCCTGAGTGCCGAGGTGAACCATCAGGGTAGCGTCGCCACCGTCATCGACGATGAGGTTCGGGCCCTGACCATCCGGCCAGATGATGGCTTCACGGGTGCACCACCAATATTCTTCAAGGGTTTCGCCCTTCCAGGCAAAAACGGGAATGCCGGCCTTGGCGATGGCGGCAGCGGCTGTATCCTGGGTCGAAAAAATATTGCAGCTGCACCATCTGACATCAGCGCCGAGTTCGGCGAGAGTTTCGATGAGAACAGCAGTCTGTACGGTCATGTGAAGCGAACCCATGATTCTGGCTCCGCGCAGTGGCTTTTTCTTGCCGTATTTTTCACGCAGAGCCATCAGGCCCGGCATTTCGTGTTCGGCAATCTCGATTTCCTTGCGGCCAAGCTGCCAGAGATCAATGTCTTTGACTTTGTAGGGCAGTCTTTTGGTTGCGGTCACTTTTTCTTTCTCCATGGCGGTTTGCTTCATTAAAAACAACTCCTTAAAATTTCCCGTTCACCGGGCTTTAAAAACAGGGCTTCATTATCGCACCAGCCTGATTGATTGTCAATTTATCTGGCTGAATTTTGCCGGGGTTCGACCGTAAAAACAACATGTTTCTGCAGGCCCCATTTTTCAACGGCAGCCTTGAGCTGATAATACTGTCTGGCGTAATACCAGTCGCCTTCATTGGTGATCTTGAACCCAAGCAGCTGCTGAAGCTGCTTCAGAACCGGTATCATAGCCAGTCGGTCTTCTGCCGGCATTTTTTCGATCTGTTCCAGCAATGTTCCAAAAAGGCTGAATTTTTCACGGTTGAATTCAGCTGAAATTTTCTTTTCGATTTTCTTCTGTGCTTCTTCACAGGCCTGGCGGGCTTCTTCGTCGCCGGCATTGTGCTGCAGTATATGCCAGCTGTTGACCAGGCGTTTGATATTGATTTTGAGCGGCAGTTCAGCCGTCAGTTCGTGAACCAGCATTTTGGCTGCAAGGGTCATGATCTGACTGCCAAGAAAGGCGCCAACGGCAGTGCCGGGGCCAGGCGCAACGATCGAGCCAACCGCGGCACCAAGGCTGGCGCCACTGACGCTGACAGCGCTGGTTGAAGCGGTTTTTAAAATAGTGATGCCGATGAAGCTCAGCATTGAGCCATCTTTGATGCACTCGGCAATCAGTTTTCCGAGGTTCTTATTCTTGCCTGCCTGGCTGATAAGTTCAGTACCGGCTTTGGTGAGTGCGACCGTCGAAAACTTGCGCAGGGTTTCTGAAATTGCCTGCGACAGAATGCCAATGTTGAGCTTTTCAAAGAAATCTGACAGCATGTCGAAAACTGGCCCGAGCGAGCCGGAAGCCGCCAGATGCGGAATTGTCTGAATCATCCGGTAGGCAACCCGGTCAAGCGAGACCACGAAATTGCCGGAATATTTGAAGCTGATACCATCGCGATCTTTTTTGACTTCGCTGAAATAGAAATCGTAGGAGATTTCCTGGTTGCCTGAGACAAGATAGCTGTCATGTTCAACCTTGAAGGGCAGTTTGCCCTGAAAGATTCCGTTGCCGCTTAGCGAAACAAAATAACGACGGATGGTGGCATCGTAAAAATGACTGTGAACTTTGACGCTCAGATTGTCGGTTTTGTCGAGTTTGTCAAAAAGCGCCAGGGTGGCCCGGTCAAGAGCCGCCGCGGTTCCTTTCAGGCTTTTTTCGACAGCTGCTGAAAAGCTGATGCGCAGTCTGCCGGTTGAGGTTTCTTCAGGTGCGGCCTGAACCGGTGCCGAAAGAAACGAAACGACCAGCAGCAGAGCAAACAGAAGGCTTAAAGGGCTTTTTCTGAGTTTTGCCATCGAAATAACCTCACAGATGATTGTACGGTTTTTAATTCTACCCGAAATTTATAAGTAACGGAACCAGCAATTGCAGTTTGCAAAAACATGGTATAGCTCTCTGCTCTCTGCTATACTGTACAGTAATAGAGACTGGGAGTCACCGGGATTATCAATGACTGACAAAGTTGCTGAAAAGTGGCCACAGAAGCTTGATCTGAATGACTGGATCGAGCTCGCTCTCTCTTCTGAAGAAGAAATCGCACGCCAGATCGCCCTTGAAGAGCTCGTCGCGACCGGTGTACCGGCCGGACTGCACGCCAGAGTCAAAGAAATTTCTTCCCGCGACGGGTCAAGCGTCTGCCGCCAGCTTGCTGCCTGGGTTTTAAATCTTGAAAAGGCAAGAAGCGAGCTGAAAGGGCAGCTTAAGGGGCTTGAGGTTACACCGCGAACGATTGCAGAATTTCTTGCGGGTGCCGAACCGGCTAAAGCCTCAGTTGTGACACAGATGCTGCGCAGGCCTCCGTCTGACGAAATTCTCAAGGAATGGCGTGATTGTCTTGCGGTCGAAAAGAACCCGAGAATGATCGAGGCCGGTCTGACGATTCTCGGTCGTTTTGGCAGCGAAACAGATTGTGAAATGGTTCCGATGCTGCTGCCCGGCGGCGACCCTGAAGTTGTCTGTGCCGCTCTTTCAATGCTGCAGCAGCGCGACGTCGCCGCCTTTAAAAAGCAGGTCAGGATCGGTTTGTCTTCTAAATCTTTCAGAGTGCAGCTGCACTCGGTTCAGCTGCTGCGTCAGGTCGACTGCGACGAAGCGATAAAATATATTCAGGTTTTTCTGCTGCACAAAAATGCTCTGATTCGTCAGAAAGCGCTTCGTGAACTGATGCTGATCGATTTTGCCAAGGTCGAAAACCTTTTTCTGCAGTTTCTTGGCCGCGAAACCCAGCCGCTTCTCATGGTTAAAGCCGGCTTTGTTGCCGCCTTCAATCCGGCCGTCGAGTTTCCTCTCAAAATTTATGACATTATGATGCTGGCAGCCGGTATTAAAAAGCATATTCTGCAACTGGTTCTGATGCAGAGTATTGAAGCGATACAGGCAGCCGGTATTCTCAAAAAGACCGTTGAAGAGTACATTCTCGAATTGAAACAGCGCATTGCCTTCAGAAGGTCAGAACAGATTATCCGTTGTGCGGTGGCTGACCTGAGCAACCGCGATGCCAAGCTGCGGGCTTCGGCAATTGAACGCCTCAGCCCCTATGCTGATCACGAGTCGATAAAAACTGTTCTTAAAAAACATTTTGCCGGTGAGACATCAGACGAAGTAAAAGCTTTAATCGAGCCATTGATCGCAGAAGACAAGGTAAAGTCTGTTCCTGTCAGAGCTGTTGGTGGCTTTCCTGCGCTCGAAGAATTTCTGAAACTTTCGATGAAGGAGCAGCGCGGGGTTTTACTGGCCATTAGCACCCCAGAAGGCTATTTGAGCGCCAGACAGACTCTTTTTGCTCTCTTCAAAGCCGATATCAAAAAGAATATCGTTCTCGATGTTCTTAAAACCATCGCCAGGCTGGGTACTCGTATCGATTCGCCATCGATTGCAGCACTGCTGAATGATAAAGATCCTTCAGTCTTGGCGCAGACGGTTAAAACCCTCGGCAATATCGACATGGACGCGATTTTACCGTCTTTGAACCAGTTTCTTGCTGCCGACGACCCGCGCATCAAGTCTGCAGCCATGGAAGTCTTTCTGAAAGCAGACAAGGAAGCGGCGGTGCAATATCTGCAGTCAATGCTGCGGTCGGGGGTTATCGCCACCCGTCGCATCGGCCTTTCACTGCTGCCGCTTCTTGATTATCCGTCAGCCGAGCCGATGCTCTGGCGCATGCTGACTCATGAAGCCAACCTTGAACTGCAGGTGCAGGCCGGTTACATGGTTGCCGCCAATCCGACCCGCGAGGGCATGTTCCGTCTGTTTGCCTTTACACACAATAAAAATGGTGATCTCAAGCATGGTTTCGAAGAAATCTGGCGTGCAGCCCTGATTTCGGCTGAAAATGTTTTTCAGCGAAAATCCGAAGAGATAGAACAGGAGTGCTGGGAAGCTTTCAAGGCCGACCAGGAAGAAAAAGCCCCGGACCGCGCCGATTACGCTTTCAATTCGGTTCTTGGCGATGACGATCTCGAAATCAACGAGGTTGCGCCAGAAGACACACCGGTTGAGAAACTGTTTCTGCATCTTTTTGAATTCAAATGGATCTATCTGACCGGGGCTGTGCTTTTGACACCGATTCTTTGGTATCTGTGGGGTTCTGAACCTGCGTCAACCCTGCAGCGGAGCAATAAAACCGAAACGACCAGCAAGGTTAGTTTCATCAGCAGCGAAATTCCAAGTTCTGACAAGAAGACTCAGGTCGGCAGCGATGACTGGCAAGGAACTCTTAAAACCGGCGCCCGCGAACTGCTTTCTGGTAAAGCCTACGCGGCGGCCATTTCTACCGGAGCATCAGAGAGAAGCAGTTTTGCCGAAAATTACGAAAAAGATTTTCGACAGTACATGACCGAGCTCGCAAATAACCCGAATGCTTCAGAAGAAGAGCGCATGGTTGCGGCAGCCAATCTGAATTCGAACTTTCACAGTGCCACCCGGGCCTGGGATGCGGGCAACATTTCAGAGGCCGAAGCTTACTATGAGCAGGCCGCCAACGATCAGAATCTCAATTCTTTCGGTAAGATGACCGCGTTGCAGCGACTGGTAGAGATTTCTGAGAAGAAACAGGACCGCCTTGCCTGGGTCAAGTGGCAGGATCGTCTGTTAAAAGAAATGAAAAACATGCCCGGTAACGAAAATATTGCCGCTTTTGCTGATTTTGGCAAGACCTTCGGCAAAATGCTCGAACTCAGTCAGTCTCTGTCTGCCGGCACCAGCCCTGATGTAATCATGGAAAAACTGCGTGCTGACGGCGAAAGTGAAGAGTCGGCACGTGCGAGTGTTGAAGCTTTGAAACATATGGATGAGAATTTTCGTAAGTATTTTGAGTCGCAGTGACAGTTGGCTAAAACTGAAGCAGGCGAGCATGAGCTGGCAGAAACGGAGAATCTGATTTGTTTTTTTATAAACTGAAAAAACGCGGGTCGGCCTACCTGATGGCGCTGGGCGTGCTTGGCGTTCTGGTGCTGGTTGGTATTACCATTTCGCGCATGACCGTTTCAGGTCGCTGGAACACCGTTTTTTCGAGCCATGAAAAGCGTGCCGAAGAATGTGCTGAATCTGCTGCCAACATGACTTTTAAAATTGTCAAAGACAGCATGAACGATTACAACGCCTTCTGGAAGCTTTTTTCACAGCCAGATGAGTTGCTGAAAAGCTGGTTTATGTATTTTCGCCTGCCGGCACCTATTGCTGGAGCCTATGTCGACCCGGTCAGCTTCAAAAATGCCAAGGAAAACGGTATCGATGTTCAGCTCGACCTGTTCAATAACAAGATTTTCAAGCCTCTTTACGAGCAGGGCATAGTTTATATCTACGATACGATTTCGCCAGACCCGAAAGCACCGCTGGCGCCTCTGAAGGGCATGTTCGATGCGCTTGGCGGCCGGGTGCGCGTTACCTGCACTGCCCGTATCAAAAAGGCTTTCGGCATTCTCGCCGATAACCCCGATTATGTTGTCGGCGGCGTCGAAGTGCCATTGCGCAAGGTAACCGGTTTTCTCGGTTCGATATATGACAAGCTGAAGATCGGGGCGGCCGATGTCGTTTCCGGTATCGGCAAAGATCCGACCGGTGACTCTGATGGCGGGCCACCGCAGATGCCGAATATCGATCTGCTGAAATTTCTGCCCAACAAACCACTGCTGAAGGCGCCAAACGTTCAAAACTGGACAATCATGGTGCAGGGAGCGCCGGTTCCGATCGGTTATCTGCTGCAGCCACTTCTTGACAAGGTTTTTGCCAAAATTCAGGAAAAGATTCAGCTGACCCCTCAGTCTCTCGCTAAAAAGATTTTTGGCGGCGCTTTTCAGTTCAATATCGACTTTGACAAGATCAATAAACGCATCGAAGACGCAATTCAGAACTGTCTGCCGCCGTTTCTGCGTGCCTTTGCCGGCAATGTCTCATGGGATGTAACCGTAGAAAAGCAGGGTTTTTTCGAAGTTATCGCCGAAGTCGAATACTCGCCGAACTACCCCTCAGGCACCACGATCAAAAAGAAGCTGGTGGTGCATCGTGAATTCAGGGTTGCCGATGTGCAGCCGATTGCCTCCGACTATACATTTTTTGTGGCGAATTCAAAGCTGCTCTATGAAAAAGCCCTGGAAAACACTGATAAATGGCCGGGTGACGACCAGATCAAATGGAACGAGGGAACCGGCGATATCGTCATTCACAATATGCCTTCGCTGCAGGCAATCTGGGATTCAATTCAGAATATTTTCAAATTCGAAATCAAGGATCTGTTCCGTAAAGTGCAGTTGCCCGGCCTGGTGCGCGTCAACGGCACCAAGGAAATGCTGCTGAAAATTACCATGTTTCCTGAGCTTTCGCTTGACCCTGCTAACCTCAAAAAAATGGAAATCGTGGCCTTGCTGCTGCCGCACAAGGATGACTCGAAGGCCGCCTGCAGTGGTGCGCACCCTTCTGGTTCAAGTGACAAGGAACATAATGTCATTCCAGGTATCAAGAGTGTTTATTACAATTTCTGGGATAAGGGTGAGCCATTTGACTGGGGCTATTTTGGCGGCGGCGAACCCGGAGGAAGTGGCGGTTACTGGCTGCCGATTCCACCAAAATTCGCCAGAACCATGCTTTTTGGTAACTTTCATCTTGAATTCCCATTTTCATTACGGGTTGAAGGTTATCTAAAAAAAGTTTATACCCATATCCGCCTGTTACTGGTTAAGATTCTGATTCCGCCGATTCCGATCATCGGCTTTCTCGGGCTCGAAATTCCGGTCCCATGGTTCTGGGCAAAAGCTGAAAAAGAGCCCTATGGTTTCTGTGGATTCCCGCCATACAAGAGCGACGACGAAGCCAGGTCGGCCTGGAACCCCAATGATCCTGGCAATCTGCCGGCGAATATCTATTCCCCGACGCAGTATCTGAAGAAAGCCAGCTATTTTTACCCGTCTTCGCTTGAATTCAACCGTGATCTCGATAACCGTTGCATTGAATACAATGGCAAAAAGACCTTTATCTGCGACGGCATAACATTTGTTAACGACAACCTCTGGATCGACAGCGATCTGCATGTTATGGGACGCGGTATTATTGTTGCCGCCGCCAATATTCATCTGAAGGGCAACGTAACCCGCGAGGATTTTGATGCGAACGGTAATGCCACGCTCTTTTCACTGGTGGCTCGCAATGGCGCCATTGTCAATCACTATGGCGACCGCACGGTTTATGCGTGTCTGTTTGGTGATAAGGGTGTGATGAACCCGATTGGAGCCAATCTGACAGTTCATGGAAATCTGGTGGTCAACCGTTTCAATCGTAAAGAATGCCAGGGAAATCTGCATGTTTATTACGAGTCGAATCATTGTCGCAGCTCGCTGATGTCAATGATCAGACCCGTAGCCAAATGGGACCCGACACGCTATTATGTTACCTTCAGCGCGCAGACTGCTGCGTTTAAATTTGAAAAGCCGCAATAGGAAATGAAAATGCTTAATCTTGCGACAGACAGAGTTAATCAGCATCGCCATGGTCTTACCCTGGTCGAGATAACCATTGCCATAGCCATTCTCATTCTGGCACTTGTGCCGCTGACACAGATGTCATCGAGTGATGCCACCACTGCGATTGAAACCGAGAAAATTCAGATGGCCGAAAGAATTCTTGAGAGCGTCAAAAGTGAGTTGATGGCGATGCCTTTCAAGAAATTTTATGAGAGAGCCGAGGCCGAGGGGGCCGACAAGGAATTTGCGGGCCCGTTTCAGCTTTCTGACGGTTTTTACCCGATCAGTTTGAATGAAGTTCTCAAGATTCAGCAGAAATATAAGGATTTTGCTGTGGTAGGTAGCTGGAGCTTTCTTACCAAAGAAGGCAAGCTTGATCGAACCATGGTGCAGACCGATATTTCCTGTTCATTCAGTCGGGCCGGTGGGCCGCAGGTGGTTCGCAACAAGTCTTTTCTGATTGTCAGGCCCTGAAACGCTGGAGGAGATTGTTATGAAACGACAAGGTATGACTCTGGTAGAATTGATGGTTGCCTTCTTCATTCTGACCATTATTTCAGTACCGGTTTATTACCTGCTGAAGGATTCCGCCAACAAGCGGGCTCTCGTGCTCAGCCGCGACTACGTTAAACAGGAAGCCAACAAAGTGCTGAAACTGTTGGAAAATGATCTGAGTCAGGCGCGAAAAGGCACATTCAAGCAGGTCAGTGACGATGTCATTCAGATAAAGGTAAGGAAGCCCGGTAAAAAAGAAGACGAAGACGTGCCGCTCAGCTACCTTTTTGTTAAACCTGACCTGATCAGACGTTTTGACGGCAAACAGTGGATGGTTTGTCGCAATGTCGAAACTTTCGATGTTTCTACCGTTCCTGATGCCGCCGGCCGACTGGTAGTGAGTCTTAAAATAAAAGCCGGTTTTGACGGCCTGTCAGAAGCTGAAGAACCCGAATTTTCTCAGGAAAAACTTGTGGTGATGCGCGAAGACAGCTCGGAAGAACTCGACAAATACTGGCGTGACGTCGGTGACGTCAACAAGTTTTTCGCGACCCAGGGCAGCATCATGGCTGGTGTGAAGGCCGATGCCAAAAAACTCGTTCAGGACTTTACCGGCGAATGGTCTGCTGCCGGCGCCGACATCACCAAAATGACGGTGGGCGAGATTCTCAAAGTTCGTGACGAACTGATGCGCGGCCTCAACGACATTCAGTCTTCGATGGGCAAACTCGACAACGACATTCTTGGTTTGAGCGCCGACGCGATGTTTGAACGCAACTGGCTTGGCAAGATGTCTGACTCCAAAAAAAACCGTGCAAAGAACGTGCGAGAAGCTCTGGCGGCCATGAAAAACAAGGGCGAACTGAACTGGAGCCGTATCAAGTCTCTCGGTGGCAGCGGCTTTAAAAGCGGCACTGTTAAAGAAATGTATAATGCCAAGTCAGAGCTTTTCAATTCAGGTCAGCAGATTGTCAAGCAGCTGCAGGAATTCAAGAACAATACCAATAATGTTGCCAATCTCGACCTTTCGGGCATCGATCTCAAGAAGTGGGGCATGTAGCCCTCAACTCAGTGAGACCTGCAGCTCACGGCTCGAAATGATGCTGACGCCGGCGTTGCGCATTTCCTGAATGGCGCGGGCGCTGTCGCCGGCCTGAAGATCGACGCCCCGGCAGGCGTCTTCGATCAGCCAGGTCTTGAAGCCAAGCGAGACGGCATCGAGAGCCGTGTATTTTACGCAGTAATCGGTAGCCAGACCGCAGATATAAAGCTGGCTGATATTCTTTTTCTGCAGCCAGTCAGCAAGCCCGGTCGGATGGTGGCGGTTGTTGTCGAAAAAGCCGCTGTATGAATCAACTTCAGGGTTGAGGCCTTTTTTGAAGATCATATGAAGCTGATCGACCTTCAATTCAGGGTGAAAGTCGGCGCCATGCTTGCCCTGAACGCAATGAGCCGGCCACATAACCTGCTGGCAGCCGTTCAGGTCGATGACATCACCGACCAGGCGGCCGGGATTATTCATAGCAAAGCTCTGATGATTCTGCGGGTGCCAGTCCTGGGTTGCGGCAACCACCGGAAACTTCGATGCGAGCCAGTTGGCCAGCGGTACGATGCTGTCGCCGTCTACTACAGGCAGGGCGCCGCCGGGCATAAAATCATTCTGCATGTCTACAAGTAACAGAGCCTTCATGTATCTCTCCCTCTCTGGCTTTCTCAGGGCTTCTGCCAGTCGTGAATTTTTCGATTCTCAAGTATCATACGGTTTTTCAGAGCAAAAAGTTTTTCTTCAAGACCGACCGGGTAAACGTGCGGATTGACGAACCGCCTGATTCCTTCGTGAAATAAAGTCTGTTCGCTGGCAGCATACTCGCGGATCTTATGAATGCTGACTTTTTCAGCCACAATTTTGCCAGCTCTCGCTATCGGCTGCAGTAATTCAACGGTTTCGCACTTTTCCGGCATAGTTTTTCTACGGGTATTGTCTTCAGGGTCAATTATGAAATCATGCTCAGGCGTGCCCGAAAGTTGGTCGAAAATCATGTCGCCTTTGGCTTCACCGGCCAAAATATAACGCTTTATCTGCAATTCACCAGGTGTCGTGATTTTTATCTTCTGTTCGGAAAGCTTGATGCGATGCTGCCAGGCCTTTTCAGGGTCACGCAGCGCAACCAGTTTGTAAACCCCGCCAAGAGCGCCCTGATCGTGGCCGGTCGCCAGTCTGGTGCCGACGCCCCAGAGATTGATTCTGGCGCCCTGCTGTTTAAGACTGGTTATGATGTTTTCATCGAGATCGTTGCTGGCGCAGATAATCGCTTTTGCGAAGCCCCCGGCATCGAGAATTTTTCGTGCCTCGATGCTGAGATAGGCCAGGTCACCAGAATCGAGACGGATACCGGCCAGTTCAAAGCCCTTGTCACGTAGTTCTTTGCCGATTTTGACAGCGTTTTTAACTCCTTCAAGGGTGTCGTAGGTGTCGACGAGAAAAAGACTGTTGTTGGGCATTGCCCGCGAATATTCGCGAAACGCTTCTTCTTCACTGTTGAACGACATGACCCAGCTGTGGGCGTGGGTGCCTTTGACGGGGATGCCGTAAAGACTGCCGGCAAGAACATTTGAAGTGCTTGAACAACCGCCGATGTAGGCTGCCCTGCTGGCCGAGATGGCGCCGTTGACGCCCTGAGCACGTCGCAGGCCGAATTCCATCACCGGGTCGCCCTGCGCGGCTTTGCAGATACGGGCTGCCTTGGTGGCAATCAGGCTTTGAAAATTGATGATGTTCAGAAGCGGAGTTTCAAGCAGCTGACATTGAATAATCGGGCCTTTGATACGCAGCAGCGGTTCATTCGGAAAAACCACCGAGCCCTCGGCCACCGCATCGACATCACATGTGAATCTCAGATCGGCGAGATACTGCAGAAAGTCCTTTTCGAAAAGGGGCTGACCGTTGTTGCCGCAGATACTGCCGAGATAATCGATATCAGAAGAATTGAACCCGAATTTTTCAAACAGTTCTATGGCTGGCGCTAATCCGCAGGCAAGTGTAAAGCCGCCGCCAAAAGGGTTTTTGCGAAAAAAGAGATTAAAAATACCTTCTTTTTCGAGGTTGCCGGTTTTCCAGTAACCGTATGCCATGGTCAGCTGGTAAAGGTCGGTCAACAGGGCAAGCGAAGGTTCCGGATTGATTCCGGTTCTGTTCATGAAGCCGCCTCCTGATCTCTCTGCTTTTATTTTACCCCGGTTGGCGGTATTAGTCAAAAATGCGCAGTTATGGGCCCGCGAACATTGAAACCACAGGGTTAAAGTGTTAGAATTCTGCCTGAATAACAGGAAACCGTATGTCTTTACAGATCAGCAATTTATCAAAATCTTTCAGTGTCAGAACCCTTTTTTCAGGGGTGACCTTTGCCGTCAACCCAGGCGAGTGCGTGGCACTGGTTGGCAGCAATGGTTCGGGCAAAACCACCCTGATGCGTATCATTCTCGGGCATGAGCATGCCGATTCAGGTGCCGTGACCAGGCCAAAAGAAAGCCGCATCGGCTATCTGCCGCAGGAAATTTTTCTTGCCGACAACCAGAACTGGGCGCGCGAAAAAGAGACGATGACCCTCTGGGAACTGGTCACCCAGGCTTTTGCACGCCTGAAAGACATCAAGCTGCGCATCGAGAGCATCGAGGCAGAAATGGCGGCCGGTCGCACCGGTGCCGCGATTCAGGATGAATACGAACGTCTGATAGCTGAATACGAAAAGTCTGGCGGTTACACCTGGCAGGCCAAGACTATCAGGCTTTTGAAGGGTTTCGGCTTTCCCGAAAGCCGTTTTCATGACCCGCTCAAAACCTTTTCGGGTGGCTGGCAGATGCGCGGCTATTTTGTGCGCCTGCTGCTGACCGAGCCTGATTATCTGCTGCTCGACGAACCGACCAACTATCTCGATATCGCTTCGATTTCGTTTCTCGAAGATTATCTGGCATCATACCCGGGCGGTATTCTCGTCGTGTCGCATGACCGCTACTTTCTCGACGAACTGGCAAGTTCTGTAGTAGCGATTGTTCCAGAGGGCTCGCGGGTATTTCGTGGCAATTATTCAGGCTTTCTTGAAGCCCGCGAAACCTGGGCCCAGGAAGCGGCCGCCGCCCAGGACCGCCAGGACCGCGAACGCAAGCGGGTCGAAAAGTTTATCGAACGTTTTCGCTACAAGGCGAGTAAGGCATCGCAGGTGCAGAGCCGCATCAAACAGCTCGAAAAAATCGAGACCGTCGCTCAGGTGCGGGCGTTGCCGAAACTCAGCTTTCATTTTCCAGACTGCGAGAGCAGCGGCGAAGTGGTTCTGCGCGGCGAAAAAATTGCCCGGGCCTACGGCAGCAACCAGGTGCTGAAAGATGTTTCGTTTGTGCTCAACCGTGGCGACCGGCTCGCGATCATCGGTGAAAACGGCGCCGGTAAGACGACGCTGATGCGCGTCATTGCCGGCGAAGACAATCTCTGGCAGGGGCGACTCGAAACCGGCTACCGCGTGCATTTTGGTTATTTCGCCCAGGATGAAGAAATCAGCTTTGAGGGCGATGAAACGGTCAAGGACCGGGTAATGCGCGAAGCCCCGATGGACATGGTGCCTGAGATCCGCAATCTGCTCGGCGCTTTTCTTTTTTCCGGTGACGACGTCGAAAAAAAGGTGCGGGTGCTGTCGGGTGGCGAAAAAAGCCGGCTTGGGCTGGCGCGCATGATGCTGCGCCCCTGCAATCTGCTGTTGCTCGACGAACCTACCAACCATCTCGATATCAACAGTCGCGAGGCATTACTGAACGCCCTCGAAGATTTTACCGGCACGATCATCATCGTTTCGCACGACCGTTTCTTTCTTGACAGCCTGGCAACCAGGATTCTCGCGATCGAGAACGGCCGCGCCGTCGTTTATGAAGGAAACTACAGCCAATATATGTGGGCGAAGTCTCGGCGCGACCTGAGCGGCAGTGAGTCAGACAATGACAATGGCAGCGTCATACAGGTTTCTGACCGTAAACAGCAGGCGCGTGAAGATATCAAACAGCAGAAACAGCTCAGTAATCGCCTGCAGAAGCTTAAGCGCGAGATTGAAGAGAATGAAAAACAGATTGCCGGCTTCGAAAGGCAGTTGGCCGAGGTTGAAGCCCAGCTGGCCAGCCCGCCACTTGAATGGAGCCCGACCCGGGTCGCCGAAGTTGCCCAGAACCACGCTGAGCTAAATGCCCGGCTGGAATCGGCCATGAGCGCCTGGGAAGCCCTGCATCTCGAAAATGAACAGACCGCGGCCGAACTGGCACGCCTTAAAGAAGGAGCCGCCAATGGGGCAGAATGAAGACAGCCCGCAACGCGGGGTAGTTGAAAAAACCAGGCAGAAAACGACGAAACCTTCGATGTACAAGGTCTTTCTGCTCAACGATGACTATACCACCATGGAATTCGTGGTCGAAGTGCTTGAAAGAGTTTTTGGCCGCTCGAAGATCGATGCCACCAGCATCATGCTGCATGTTCACCGCAACGGCAAAGGGCTGGCCGGCGTCTATACCCGCGAAATAGCCGAAACCAAGATTGCCCAGGTGCATGCCCTGGCCCGTGAAAACGGGTTTCCGCTCAAATGTGATATGGAGAAAGAATGATCAGCAAAGATCTCGACATTATACTGCAGGCAGTTATCAACCAGGCCGCCGACGAGCGCCACGAATATATCACCGTCGAGCATCTGCTCTATGCACTGCTGCACGACAAGGAAGGTGCTGAAATACTCAGAGCCTGCGGTGCCAACCTGTTCGAGCTCGAAAAGGAGCTCGACGATCACCTGGCCGCCAATGTGCCGCAGAAAAACAGCGACAAAGCACCTGAGCCGGTTCCGACACTCGGTTTTCAGCGTGTCATTCAGCGCATGATGATTCATGTGCAGGCCTCAGAAAAAAAAGAAGCCCGCGCTGGTGATCTGCTGGTCGCGATTTTCAGCGAGCCTGATTCGCATGCGGTTTTTTTCCTGCAGAAGCAGAACGTCAGTCAGCTCGATGTGCTCAATTACGTTTCACACGGCATACGCAAAGCCGGCGAAAATGAAGATGGTTATACCGATGCCGAGCCTGGTGAAGGTGATGAAGCCGATGCGGCGGTCACCGGCAACCCGCTCGCCAGTTTTGCCGAGTGCCTTAACGACAAGGCGGCGCGTGGCGGGATCGACCCGTTGATCGGTCGGCATCGCGAAGTTTCGCGGGCAATTATCGTGCTCAACCGTCGCCGCAAAAACAACCTGATTTTTGTCGGGGAGCCGGGAGTCGGCAAAACAGCTATTGTCGAAGGTATTGCCCTGCGTATTCATGAGGGCGAAGTGCCCGAAACCCTCAAGAATACGAAGATTTACTCGCTCGATATGGGTGCTCTGCTTGCCGGCACCAAATACCGCGGTGATTTCGAGGCCCGCCTGAAGGCGACAATGAAGAGTCTCGAAAAGATACCTGGTGTGATTCTCTTTATCGATGAAATTCATACCATCATCGGTGCTGGCGCTGTCAGCGGGGGCACTCTCGATGCTGCCAATATCCTGAAACCGGCACTGGGTGCCGGAAAATTCAGATGTATCGGCACCACTACCTTTGAAGAGTATAAAAACTTCGATAAAGACCGCGCCTTTTCGCGGCGGTTTCAGAAAATAGACCTGTATGAGCCTGGTGTTGAAGAAACCCGGCGGATTCTGCTGGGTCTGCGCCCGGTGTATGAGAAATTTCACGGGGTCAAGTTTACCCGCAAGGCAATCAGAGCGGCAGCTGAACTTTCGGCCAAATACATTCAGGAACAGTTTTTGCCCGACAAGGCGATCGATGTGATCGATGAGGCGGCCACAATTCTTAAGCTGGCTAAAAAAGCGAAAAAAGGCGAGCTGGTGGTCAGACAGGCCCACATCGAAAAGGCGGTGGCACGCATTGCCCGCATTCCGTCACGACGTATATCGACTTCTGATCTCGATAAACTCAAGAATCTGCAGCTCGACCTGCAGAAGGTGATCTTCGGCCAGGACCAGGCCCTCGAAGCGCTGGTGCGGGCGATAAAGATTTCACGCGCCGGTATGACCGGTTCGACGCGCCCGGTTGGGTCGTTTCTTTTCACCGGGCCGACCGGGGTCGGCAAGACAGAGGTCGCCAAACAACTGGCCAGCTCGCTCGGAGTTAATTTTATGCGCTTCGATATGAGCGAATACATGGAAAAGCACGCGGTCGCGAGATTCATCGGGGCGCCTCCGGGTTATATCGGTTATGAGCGGGGTGGGGCGCTTACCGATTCGATACGCAAACATCCTTATTCGGTGCTGCTGCTCGACGAAATCGAAAAGGCGCACGAAGACGTGTTCAATATTCTGCTGCAGGTGATGGATTACGCGACGCTGACCGACAATACCGGCAAAAAGGCTGATTTTCGCAATGTCATTCTCATCATGACCTCGAACGCTGGTGCCCGCGAAATGGCGAAGGGTTCGATCGGTTTCTCACGTGACAGCAAAGATGCCGAATACAAGGGCAAAGCGGCGATCGAAAAGCTGTTCTCGCCAGAATTCCGCAACCGCCTCGATGGCATAATTTCATTTGCTGCGCTAAGTCAGGAAACAATGAAACTGGTCGTCGACAAATTTATCAGAGAGCTCAATTTACAGCTGAAAGAGCGCGGCGTTGAACTTGAGCTCGATGAGTCGGCAAGGTTGTGGCTGTCAGAAAAAGGCTATGACCCTGTTCATGGCGCCCGGCCGCTTGCCCGCGTCATTCAGCGTGAAATCAAAGATGCACTTGCCGAAGAAATTCTTTTCGGCAGATTGAGTCACGGCGGGCATGTGCTGATAACCCTGCCTGAAGGTGCCAATGCTCTTCAATTCAAATTTAACGACCCGGCGTAAATTTCCTTTTTAAAATACTAAGCAAACTTCAGACATCTGCCGATGTGACCCCCGGCGTATAGTACGCCGTCAAAAAGTTTGCTCAGCTGGTGGCTCGAAAAAGCCGCGCAGCCGGGTGAGCGAAAAGGAGCTGGGTATGAAGAAAAATACCGCAATAGTCGCATTGGCAGCCTGGCTGGTAACGTCGTCGGCCTGGGGCCAGAGCTATTCGCATTCGCAGGTGCAGCTCAAGCAAAATGGCTTTTCGAGCTCGATGCAGAATGTGATTGGCCAATCTTCCGACACTTATCAGAAAACCCAGAATGCCCCTGAATATTATGGGCAGACTGAGATGCTGCCGCCCATTACCGCCGCACCCGGCGCCGGGGCAGCCCCGCAGCAGTTGAGCCTGCCGCCTATAACCCGCTCAGGCGATATGGGTGGCGTTGACCTCTCGGCCAACATTGCCAAACCGGTGCCGATGGCGAAAAGCGCAAAAAAATCGAGCCGGGCGCCAGTGGTCAGAAGTGGTCAACAGCAGGCTCCCCGCAGTAACAATGAGATTTTTTCTCAGGAACCGCTCGATCTGCCGCCGGTAACCACTCTGCCGGTACCTTCACGCACAGTTCTGCCGCCGCTCTATTCTGACACGATGATGACCGTGCCGATCGAAGAAGCAGTCACCAGGGTTCTGGCCTGTAATATGTCTGGTTTTACCGGGTTGACGCATACCACTTCGGCCGATGTCAGCAAGGCTGGCTCATTCAAGATGGGTTTTCATTCAAGCTGGTTTGATCTTGATCGCGTATATGACCGGGTTTTGTCGAACAACGAAAGCGGTGATATGCTTGAAATGCCGATCTTCTTTAACTATGCCGTGACCGATGATCTCGAAATCGTCTATAATATTCCGGTCATCGATTACACCATCAAATCACGCATTCTCTGGACCCGCGACATCTCAGAATCTGGCACCGGTGATTCGAAACTTGGTTTTAAATATCGCGTTTTCGACAATCCGTCCTATCAGATGCGCGGTGCTTTCGGTGTCGGCTTCAAGTTTCCCACGGGCAATGACGACAAAGGCCTCGGAACCGGCAAAACCGACTTCGAAATTTTTACTGCGTTCAGCAAGAGTTTTGAACGCGTCGTTGGCCATCTTAACCTCGGCTACGTTATGACCGGTGATCCGAATACCCAGTTCTACCCTGATGGTCTTGCCGACAAGTTCTATTATAACTTCGGCATCGAATACCCGCATACCCACAACGTGACCGTTATGGCCGAAGTGGCTGGTGAAGACTGGGGCGCTGAAGGCATGAAGGTCGATGTAATACCGGGCCTGCGCTATACTCCGACTGAAAACTTTGCCTTTGAAGTCAGCGTGCCGATTGCGGTGTCAAATGACCAGCGTTATGGTTACAATTACCGTCTGGTTCTGGGTCTGACCACTTTCTTTCAGTAAAAGACTGATTTAAGACTATTGCGAAGCGAACCGCCGCCTGTTGATCGGGTGGCGGTTCGCTTTTTCTGGCAATAAAAAAGCCTGCCGTTGACGGCAGGCTTAACCAACTTAACTTGAATTATTTCGGCGTATAAAAGATTATTGAATCTTCTCACCGCATTCGGGGCAGAACTTGACACCGCCCGGAACTGCGGCATTACATTTACCGCAGGTGGCAGTCTGAGGCTTGCCGCACTCAGGGCAGAATTTGGCACCCTGCTTGATCTGAGCTCCGCAGCCAACGCAGGCAACGGTGCCGGTAGAATTCGGTTTGCCACATTCAGGGCAGAATTTGGCGTTGGCATTCATGCTGGCGCCACAGCCGCACTGAACGGTTGCGCCACCCTGCTGAGCCGGCTGGCCGACATTGCCCATCATGCCGCCCATCATACCCATGCCGGCGCCGAGGCCCATGCCTGCACCCATGCCGACGCCCATCCCGGCTGCGCCATTCGGGTTGGCGGCGGCGGTGTTCATGGCATTGAGTCTTTCGACAGTAGCGTAGGCGTTGAGGCCCTGATTGTTGATCTGACCCATAGCGTTGATTGCATGTGCATCAGCCATTTTGTCAGAGATCTTGTCGATGCGTTCCTGGGTTTTTTCGTCGAAGTCGGTGTTTTCGATGCGGAAATCCGACATTTCGAAGCCAATGGCGGAGAATTCAGGAGCAACGGCTTCGCTGAGTTTTTTCGACAGTTCCATGCGATTCTTGTCGATTTCGGCATAACTGAAACCGGCAGTGGCAAAGATATCGGTCATCTGCTGCAGGAAGCGGTCGACGATGACGTTGCGGACACTGTTGATCGGCAGGGTTTCGATGTTGCTGGCGAATTCAGTGAAGAATTTGCGGACATCGGTGATATGGAAAGAGAAGTTGCCGAAAGCGCGCATGCCAACCGGGAATTTGTAGACCGGGTCGGTATATTTAACCGGGGCTTTGGTACCCCATTTCTGGTTGACGAATTCAGTGATTCTGACGAAATAGACATGCGCCTTGTGTTCTGAGGTGAAGTTCTGCATGATCTTGGTCAGAGTCGTCAAAAAAGGAATATTGGCGGTTTTCAGTTCGAACATGCCGGGATAGTCGTGAATAGCACGAATCTGGCCTTCATAGACGAAAATTGCCGCCTGACCGGGGTTGATGATGAGCTTTGAAGCGTTTTTCAATTCATCGCTTGCGCCATCCCAGCGCCAGATGAGCAGATCAGGATCTGCATCTTTCCATTCAATTACCGAGCGGGTCTGATTAGCAAAAAAGCCCATGGTTTCCTCCCGTACAATCTTTCAAATGCTGATACCCGGTGGGCATCAAATAACAGTATAATGATTTTATCCCGCCTTATCAATACGCTGTCTATGAAAAAATGCAGTTGTTGCTTTACTCTTTTTCATGGATAATTTAGATGAAGACAACCCCGAGGAGAGAAAGTCATGGTAGAAAACAATCCTCTGTTGATCGCTCTCGAAGCCAAAGATGCGAAAACCGCTCTGCAGATGATTCTGAATGGCGAAGATTTTCGCGTAACTGACCATACCGGGGTTAACCCGCTGCACCTGGCAGCAAAACACGGCATGAAAGAGGTGCTGGCTGCTCTGCTCGAACGGGGGGCCGAGGTCGATGCTGCCAACGTCGACGGCGTTACGCCGCTGCATCTGGCCGCCGCCCGCGAGCAGCCCGAAACCTTCCGCATGCTGATCGTTCATGGCGCCGATTATTTCAGAACCGAACGCGACGGCTGGACCCCGCTGCACTGGGCTGCCTTTCGCGGCTGCATGCCGATTCTCGAGTTTCTTCTCAGCCTCGGTTCTAAAATTGACCAGGCCGACAACGACGGCTGGACTCCGTTGCACCTCGCGGCGCAGCAGGGGCATTTCCCGGCTGTACAGTCTTTACTCAATGCTGGCGCTGATAAAACTCTTAAAAGCGAAGACGGCCAGACCGCACTCGATCTGGCCGTCTCACAGAATCACAAAGAGATTACTGCTCTGCTAAGTCGATAAGCTTGTCGCTGGCATCTTTAACATCTTCGGGGTTGATGCCGGTCAGGTTGCTGAATTCACCATTTTCTATCCATGAATCGAGCTGTTTTGCCCGCATGATCAGGAACGGGTGCGACATTGTCGACGTGATGAATGCCGTATAGGTTTTGTTGATGAACGATTCATCGCTTGCATCTTCGTAAGATCTGATCTGACGCAGAAATTCACCTTCGTCCATTTCGCTGTAAAGCTTGGGCGAAGCGGCGGCCATTTTCATGAAGGCGCGGTTGGCGATGTGCTGGTTCTGCACGCAGATAAGGCCAGCCCGGTCGGCAGAAAGCTCTGATTTGCGTTCCCAGTCGAACATGGCCATTTCGAGACCTTTGCTCAGCAGGCCGGAAATACCAAAAGTGGCGCCGGCAGCAATGTCGAGGACCATCTTGAAGTTTCTTGCCATGGTGCGATAGAGAACATGGCCGCACTTGATGTGCCCTAGCTCGTGGCCGAGCACGAAGAATACTTCTTCTTCATCCATGGCTTCGATCAGAGCTGAAGTTACAACGATAAACGGGCGGGTTTGCCCGTAAGTGAAGGCATTCGGAATCGGATGGGTGGTCACGTAGAGTTCTGGTTCAGGCATATCAAGAATGCGGGTCGCGTAGCGCAGGGTTTCGCGCAGGCGTGGCAGCATTTTGCCTTTTACGTGAATGTTGCTGGCGAGGTTGGTGATGCGAAAAAACTGCTCGAAACCGATTTCCATCAGTTTGGTGACGAGAAATTCGAAACCAGGGATTGCCTGCAGGGCGCCGATGGCCTGGCGATCCCAGGGGTGCTGAAAACTTTCGGCTTTGAGATTCGGGAAGGTTTTAAAACGACGTCTGGTAGTGTTTTCCTTTTCCAATGCCTCTCTCCTTTGGTAGCTGTATGCCGGTGAATTATTAACCATTACAGCATAAAGCAAAAATCCATATTTTCCAAGGGGCGGCCGATTAAATTGCGAAACCGGGCATTGCATGCTAGAATTGCCGCAACAAAGAACTCTGGAGAGAATCGTCTGATGCTCAACGCCAATTATGCCGGAAAAAGCAGCACGATAAAATTTGGCACCTTCGCGGGGGTTTTCACGCCGAGTATTCTGACCATCTTTGGCGTGATCATGTTCATGCGTGCCAATTACGTGGTTGGCGAAGCCGGCATTTTCAATGCGGTTCTGATTCTTTTTCTTTCGCAGTTCATTACATTGCTGACAACGTTTTCAGTTGCCGCCATTTCGACAAATATGCCGATCAAGGGCGGTGGCGCATATTTTATGGTTTCACGGGTTCTCGGGGCAGAGTTTGGTGGTGCGATCGGTCTGGCGCTTTTTGCAGCGCAGGTGGTTTCGATCTCATTTTATCTGCTGGGTTTTTCTGAAGCGGTGGTCAAGGCTTTTCCTGTGATGACGCCTTATTTTATGTACATCGGTATGACCGCTGCCGCAATCCTGTTCATGATTGCCCGGATTGGTGCCGACTGGGCGATTAAAACCCAGTATGTCATCATGGCGGTTCTTTTCAGCTCGATTTTCATTTATCTCGTCGGTGCCGCCGGCAGTTTCAGCTGGCAGCAGTTCAATCTCAACTGGCGGCCGGTCCCGGGCGCTGGCGGTACTACCGGCTTCTGGTATCTGTTTGCCATCTATTTCCCGAGTGTTACCGGGTTCATTGCCGGCATAAACATGTCTGGTGATCTCGAAAAACCCGGCGAGAACATGACGGTTGGCACGCTGTATGCTCTACTGGTCGCAACAACGGTTTATTTTTTGCAGATCGTCTTCTATGGCGGCGGTTTTGGTCGCGAAACCCTGATTAATGAACCTTTCAAAGTGATGATCGACAATGCGCTTTTCGGTGCTGGTTTTATGGTGGTGGCCGGGGTTTACGCTGCGACCCTGTCAAGTGCTCTTGGCCGTTTTGTCGGCGCTCCCCGCGTGCTTCAGGCGATCGCCCGTGATGAGATCGTGCCGCTTCTACGGCCTTTTGCCAAAGGTCATGGCCCATCTGACGAACCACGCCTGGGGCTTTATTTCTGTGCCGCTGCCACATTCGCCCTTCTCTGGATAGGTGGCGACGGCTCGGGCGGTGTTTTTCTCAACTCGATTGCTGCGATTATGGGCATGTTTTTTCTTTTCACCTTTGGGTTGCTGAATCTGGCAGCATTCATCGAGTCATATTCTGCAAATCCTTCGTTCAGGCCACGTTTTCGCTACTTTCACTGGTCGATGTCTCTGGTCGGGGTGATCGGCAGCTTCGGTTCAGCATTGCTCGTCGATTATAAGGCGGCATCGATTGCCTTCGCGGTTGTACTTCTGCTGCTGTGGTATCTGCGGCGGCGCGATATGGCGATTTCTTTCGGCGATGCCAGGCGTGGCTATCTTTACAGTCGCATACAGAAGAATCTTTTTCTGCTGAAGAATCTGCCAGACGATGCCAGAAACTGGCGCCCTTCGATTCTGGCGCTCAGCGGCAACCCTGGCTCGCGCGAGACCATGGTTTCTTACTCTGTCTGGCTTAATGCCGGGCGTGGCGTTGTCGTTCTCGCCAACATAATTTTCGGCAATCTCCGGGAAATGGCGGTCGAACGCTCGGCTGCCGAGCTCCAACTCGATGCTTTTCTCAAAGAGAAAAATATTCAGGCGCTGGCGCAGGTGGTCGTGGCCGATGATATTCTGGCGGGTGTGCGCATGATTCTGCGCGGGTCAGCCTATGGGCCGCTGCGCCCGAATATTTTCGTCTGTGGCTGGAAGGGAAACGACCAGAACCAGGAGGGTTATGTCGAGTTTCTGCGCGAGGCAACCAGTCTTAATGTGAGTCAGATTCTGGTTTGCGACCGGGGTCTGCCTGACCCTGACCGGCGCAAACGCGTCGACGTCTGGTGGCGTGGTCACAAGAACGGGCCATTGATGGTGCTGATGGCGCACCTGCTTGTTCACAACTGGGAATGGTCAGGCTCCAGAATCATTTTGAAACGCGCAGTCAGTAACGAAACTCTGCTGTCTGAAGCGAAAACCGAGCTTGAACACTTGCTGCATGAGGCAAGAGTGAACGCCGAAGTTGAAGTTGTTGTCGCTGAGAGCAATTTTGCTGAGACTCTGCAGTTGAATTCTCTCGACGCCGACTGTGTCTTTCTTGGTTTTGAGCTGCCAGAACATGGTGAAGAGGGGAAGTGGCTGCAGAATTTTGACCGCATGCTGACAAGAATGCCAACGACGCTGCTGGTGCACTCAGCCGACGGTAAAGACTATCTCAGCCACTAAAATCAGCTAGAAGCCGAACCAGTTGATGATGTGTCCCACCAGTGAAATTGCGCCAGCGCCGATAATAAGTATCCAGAGCGGCAGGCGGTAATGAAACCCGTCGATCAGAGTTTCTGTGGTTTTGTCGTCTTCGCTGTCTTCTTCATAATCAGAAATCAACCCTGACCACTTCTTGATTCCATAAAAGAAGAAGCCGATCAGCAGAAGAAAAAGACAGAAGTTGAGAATGACGATCCACATGCCCTGATTATAGACCCGATGATGTTTTAATTACAACCGGCTTAACTGGCGGTGGTCAGACGGATCAGCTCAGAAATGGTGATGAAGCGGTAACCATGCGCTTTGAAGCTTCTGATCATACCAGGCAGCATCTGAGCGGCACCCGGGTGAATGTCGTGAAAGAGCACGATGCTGCCCGGCCCGATCGATTTCATGACCCGGTAAGTGATCATGTCAGGGTTTTTGTTCTGCCAGTCGCGGCTGTCCGAGTCCCACATGACTTCGTGCCAGCCCTGCCCATGCAGCATGCTTTTGACTTTTGAATTGGTCGCCCCGAATGGTGGCCTGACCAGATTGCAGTTGCGGCCGGTAATGCCGGCAATCACTTCGTTGGTGCGGCGCAGGCTGCTGAGGCCTTCAGAAGCTGAATTTCTGGCGAGGTTAAGGTGGTTCCAGGTGTGGTTGCCGATATCATGTCCTTCGGCTGCCATTCTGGCAAGAATGTCGGGGTAAGTTTCGGCCCGGCTGCCGACCACGAAGAAGGTGGCTTTCGCACCTTCCTGCCTGAGAATGTCGAGAATTTCACGGGTATAACTCTGATGCGGGCCGTCATCAAAGGTCAGGGCGATGTAACGGTCGCGTGGCTCTGCTTTGAATGACGCGATTATCTCTGAACAGGCTTCAGAAGTCAGCGGTGTAAAGGGTTTGCTGATATTCGTGCGGGCTGGCCGGCCAGGTACTGTCGGCGAAGGTGAGCTGACGTAGGCTTCTTCACGACTGCTTTCGCTTTCGGCTTCATTGCGGCCATTCGGATAAAGCGGATAAAAGTCGATATTGCCGGTTTCGACCGGTGGTTTGTAGCTGCCGAGACTCAACGGGCGGGCAACCCGCTCGGTGCTCGGCATCTGAACATGATAGCCAAGCTCGGCAAGCTGGCTGATCGCTGGCTGAAAGCCGGGATTGCCCGCCAGGCAGGTTTTAAAGCAGGCGGCGGCGGCGGCCGGGTTCCCTTCTTCTTTTTCGAGAAGGCCGAGATTGTAGCTGATCCAGAATGAGGCCGAAAAGTTCAGACCGGTTTTGAACACCAGCCGGGCTTCGTCGCGGAGTCCCTTCTGTTTAAGTGCCGAGCCAAGATTGTTGTAGAGATGAATGTAGCGCGGATCGACACTTAGCCCATGTCGCCAGAGCCTGATCGCATCTTCGAGTTTGCCGGCCCGCGCATATATTATGCCGATCGAATTGATGGCGGCGACATCACGTGGGTTTTCTCTGATGCGGCGGCGCAGAACTTCGAAATCTTTTAGCAGATCGGGTGGATTGTACTGGTCAAAACCTGCCTGCCGCGCTGGTGCCGCCTTGGCAGCATGGCTGAATGTCAGACATAAGCATATCAGAATAAAAAGAAGGCTGTGCTTGAATTTCATTCTAAACCTTATCGGCAGCCTGCCGCTATTTTTTTGCCATCAAGGCGACTTTTTTTGCCAGTGCCGGGTCTGAATTATCTGCTCGAAGCAGTCCCATATCTGGTCGGCAAGGTTTTGCGGCTCAGGAAATGCGGGAAGCGGCAGCTGGTTTGTCGGATTGATACGGTTAAGAAGCCAGACCGCCAGAGCCCTGATGTCGCGGCGCTTGCCTTCAGGCTCGTCGTAGATAACCTGGGTAAGCTCTCTTATCAGTCCGGGGCGTTCTGCCTCATTAAATTGAAAAGTAAGCGGCATTCCGGCCATTATAATGATGCGGCGGTGAATTGCCTCGCTCTTCTGCTCCTTTGCCCAGCCTGAAAGTTCGTTCAAGCGTTTGCCAAGCTGTGCATCAGGCTCCCCGTTGCCTTCGGCAAAGGATTTGAAATAAACCGTACTGGTCAGAATGCTTTCAAAAAGCAGAGCAGTCGGCTGACCGATAAATACAGGCCTGAAGAAAAAGTCAGAGCCGGGGGTGCCGTCTGAGTTTCGCCAGCTTTTTATTACTGGCAGAATTTTTTTCAGATTCTCATGCAGAGCGGGGTTGAACTCTGCCAGCATGCTGATTATCGCTCCGGCGCACATCGTTGTCATTATCCGGCCATAGGCCGGCTGTTCTGGAAAAAAGAACGAACCGTCGGCGAGCTGAAGTCTGGCCATTTCATTGCCGATTGTCTGCAGCAATTGCTGGTCGAGTTCGTAGCCCCTGGCGGCCGCGGTTTTTACTGCCAGCGCAAGAGGTAACGAGGTGTGACACGAGAAACAGCTGTTTTCTCTGTTGAACTGCACGGTCGCGTCAACCAGCTGCCTGATTCGGTTTTCAATTGCCCGCACCTCGGCCGGCACAGCGGTCAGTTCAATACGGTTGCCCTGGTTCTGCTCATAATTTTCAAGGCCGGCGGTCCGAGTAATCAGCGGAGTAATGTAAAACGAAGAACTTGCTACTGATTGCGGGCGAAACACCATGAAGCCTTCGTCGGCTTTGGCCGAGGCAATGAACTGGCGCTCTGCAGTTTCGATAAGGGCAGCCCGGCAGATTATGCCCTGCCCCCAGAGTTCGTCGTTGCGGGTCGGAAGAAGAATCTGGTCGAAAGCCAGAGGCTGCATGAAATTAACCAGCAGGCGGTTCTCGCTTCTGGCTATCTGGTAACTGGGATCGTAGCTGGCAGTGACCTGAAGAGTCTGCAACAGCAGCAGCGCAAGAATTGCCAGAACCGGCAGCAGTCTGAAGCTGCCTGATAATTTTCTGTCGACCTTAAATGCTGCTGACAGTTTTTTCATTCTTCCTTGCGGATTCCGTATTTTTTCAGCTTGTAATGCAGGTTTTGCCTGGTCACGCCAAGAGTGGCTGCAGCTCTTGAATAATTCCAGCCGGCCGCTTCAAGAGCCTGCAGAATAAGATTTTCTTCGATTTTTTCCATGGTCTGGTCGAGTGGCAGCCCCTGTTCGAAATTTTGCTGACCATTGTCGCGGTCAGAGGGCAGATTCAGATCAGCGGCAGTTAACTGCCCGGAGCGCTTCATTATGACTGCCCGTTCAATGCAGTTTTCAAGCTGCCTGACGTTGCCGGGCCATTCATAATCCATAAGAGCCTGAATAAATGACTGGTCGAAGCCGGTTATGCTGCGTGAGTGCCTCATTGAATAAAGATTTATAAAGAATTCAGCCAGTTCACGAATGTCAGAACGCCTGGCGCGTAACGGCGGCAGTTCGATCTCGACGACATTGATACGGTAGAGCAGGTCTTCTCTGAAATTTCCGTTCTGCACTTCGCGACTGAGAATCTTGTTCGATGCCGAAATGATGCGCACGTCAGCCTGCAGCTGCTGGTTTGCTCCGACCGGCTTGAAACTGCCATCCTGCAGAACCCGCAGCAGTTTGGCCTGGTTCGACACCGGCAGATCGCCAATTTCGTCGAGAAAAAGAGTGCCACCTTCGGCCTCTTTGAACAGGCCGTGCTTATCAGAATAGGCGTTGGTAAAACTGCCTTTTTTGTGTCCGAACATTTCACTTTCGAAAAGCTGTTCAGGAATGGTGCTGCAGTTCACGGCAACAAAAGGTTTGTCGCTGCGGGTGGAATGGGCGTGAATGGCTCTGGCGACCATTTCCTTGCCGGTGCCGCTTTCGCCGCTGATCAGAACCGTGCTGCTGGTGTCGGAAATATTGGCTATCAGCTTATGAACCCGTTGCATTGCCTCTGAAGTGCCAATCAGCCCACGGGCCGGTACAGATGTTCTGGTAGCGGCGGTTCTGATACTGAGTGCCTGTCTGACCGCCTGTTTAAAGTCCGCCAGCTCGAAGGGCTTGAGCAGGTAATCTCTGGCGCCGAGTTTGATCGCCGTTACGGCTGTTTCAACCGAGGAATACGCTGTCATAAGGATACAGGGGAGTTCTGGTTTAATTTTTCTGATCTTCCCGAGAAGTTCTATGCCAGACATACCCTGCATGCGGATGTCGGAAATTACCAGATCGGCTTCATGTGAGCAGATATAGTCATAGCCGCGCTGGGGGTCAGAGAAATCGGCTACTTCACAGCCGTCCAGTTCGAGTGCCTTTTTTAGAGCCTGTAGAAGCTTTGGTTCATCGTCGATCAGAACTATGCGACCCTTCATTGGTAATTACTCCTCTGTGTTTTTGTTGAATGTTTCTGCGACAGGAAGCTGAATACAGAATTCAGTTATGCCAGATTCAAGCCTTGTGGCTTCGATTTTCCCATGGTGGCCGTCAATGATTGCCTGACAGATGACCAGGCCAAGACCGGTTCCCTGAGCTTTGGTAGTGAATAGCGGTTCAAAAATATGTTCAGGCAGACATTCGAAGCCGCGCCCGTGATCCTGAACCTTGATTTTTACGTGGTCCTGAAAAATTTCGCTGCCGATACGCATGGTTTTGGGATCGATATCGTGCATCGCTTCGAGGGCGTTGCGGGCCAGATTGCTGAAAACCTGCTGCATTGCCTTGCTGTCTATCATCAGCCCGAGATGTTCATTCGCCGGTTTCTCGACGACGAGTTTCAGTTCCTTGAAGGCCGACTCATTTCTGATGAAGTTTTCAATCTGCCCGATGAAGGCCCCGAGAGTGACTGGGCTCAACTGTGGCTGGGTGCGGCCGGTATAAGTTCGCAGAGTGCTGATGATGTCGCGACACCTTCGAACTTCTTCAATAATGGCATCGAAGTCTTCAGGCGGAATACTGCTGCCCGTCGCGGCAGCTTCTTTGAGCATGCTGGCGGTCACCAGAATCGTGCCGAGCGGGTTGTTGATTTCGTGCGCGATGCCGGCAGAAAAACGGCCGAGCGCCGCCATCTTGTCTTTCTGGGCCAGCTCTTTCTGCACCTCGATCAATCTTGACTGTGCCAGCGAAAGTTCGCGCACCATGCGATTAAAACTCATTGCAACATTTTCGATTTCATTGCCACTGTTCTGCATGGGTGGCTTATCGAGCGGAATCTCTCGCCAATGCCCGTCGGCAACCTGTTCCATACCATGCTTGAGAGCGTTGAGCGGGGCGAAAAGCCTGACACCCAGAAAAAAACCAAGAATCAGCAGCCCGATAACCTCGAGAACCGCAAGGCGCAGCATCAGCTGATCGACAAGATCGCGAGACAGGGTTGCCCGCTGTGCCGGGTAGCCGGTCAGAAGCATGACACCGTTTTTTTCCTGAAAAACTCTGACACGATAGAGATCATCGCCGACCTGCAGCTGATGAGTAATGTTTTCGCGGCTCAGGTTAAGCAACGAAACCTGCTCCGGGTTGAAACCGCGCGCCATCAGTATTCCCTGTTGGTCAAAAATACAGAAAAAGTCTGGTAGATTGGCAAGCAGTGCCGGTGATCTTGCCAGAATCAGACTGAGTCCGTCAGAGGCAAGAGGAATTTCTGCCGCCAGATAACCCTTATATGAAAAAGGACCGGAACTGGCAATTCTTACCGGCAGCCCAGGATTGGTAACTGGCCTGATAAAAGCTGCCTGACCAAATATCAGAGGCCGCCCGTCTTTAAATACCTCAAGCCAGTCAGCTCCAAGCGCTGATTTTATTTTCTCTGCCTGCCGCTGCTGCACCGGCAGCTGATTTTCGAAAAACCTGCTGTCGGCAAAGGCGGTGGCCGTTTCGCCAGCCAGGCGGACAAGTGTTGTCTGGCCGACTGTCAGACCGCTTAACAGCTGCTGCCGAAGGTTCTCGAGCTTGCTCAGGTCGGAGATGTCGAGCGAAAAACCCAGGCTTTGCGCCGCCCAGAAAGAGACGACCGATACAACCACGATCGTCAGAAGGGCAAAACCCAAAGCTATTCTTAATCTGATCCCCATATTGCCAACATTTTACCCCAGACCGCCACCCCTGTACAGGATTTATTGCTGAATGCAAAAAGGGCTGCTGACAGTTCCCTGAGTGATTTGCACCGGCTCAGGGCTTATCAGACAGCCCCCATGAAACCTGAACGGATCAGAACCTGGTCAATTTTGCAAAAGAATCGGCCTCCAGGCTGGCTCCGCCAACCAGCGCCCCATCTATGCCGTCCTGCTCCATATAAGTGCTGATGTTTTCAGGTTTTACCGAACCACCATAAAGAATACGAACCTTCGCGGCTGTTTCACTGCCGTAGCGGCTGTGAATGAATTCGCGAATCAGTGCGATCGCATCCTTTGCATCCTTGGTTGTGGCGTTCTTACCGGTGCCAATGGCCCATACCGGCTCATACGCAATGACAATACCGCGCAGGTGCTGTTCTGAAACACCCTTGAGGTTCTTTTCGAGCTGATTGAGAATCACCTGATCGGTAAGATTCTTTTCGCGTTCTTCAAGCTTCTCACCGACGCACAGAACCGGAATCAGACCCTTGGCAAAAGCCGCGAGCACCTTTTTGTTGATCAGTTCATCGCTTTCGCCAAAAACCCAGCGGCGTTCAGAATGGCCAAGAATGACGAATTCGCAGTTGAGGTCCTTGAGCATGGCCGGTGAAACTTCACCGGTGAAAGCGCCCTTTTCTTCGAAATACATATTCTGGGCCCCGAGAAGCACCTGGCTGCCTTCCCGCCCCTGGTCAACTGCGTTGATAAGGGTGAATGGCGGGCAGACCAGCACGTCGACGTCTTTCAGGTCGGCGATTTTCGGTAACAGCTCAGCCATGAAAGCTTTGGCTTCCTGCGTGGTCTTGTGCATTTTCCAGTTGGCGGCGATAAGAGGTCTTCGGCTCATTTGGCGGCTCCATGTGTAAGATTGTTGATGTTGCGTGAGAAAATTTCGATGCCGGGCAGGGTCTGGCCTTCAAGAAATTCGAGACAGGCGCCGCCACCGGTGGAAACATGTGAAACCTTGTCGGCTGCGCCCATCTGTTCGACGGCTGCGACTGAATCACCGCCACCGACAACTGTAGTGGCTTTCAGACCGGCAAGCAGTTCGGCGACCTTGCGGGTGCCGATGTCAAACGGTTTGGTTTCGAAAACGCCCATTGGGCCGTTCCAGAGAACGGTTTTGGCGGTCTTGAGTTCAGCGGCAAAGGCTTCGATGGTCTTCGGGCCAATATCGAGGCCGAGTTCGTTTTCGGGGATATTCTTGATGTCGACGGTTTTAGTGGGGGTGCCTTCTTTGATTTCGGCGGCAGTAACCACGTCAACCGGCAGCAGCAGCTTGCGGCCAGAGGCTTTGGCTTTTTCGATCAGCTTGAGAGCGAGGTCGAGCTTGTCGGCTTCACACAGTGATTTGCCGATGTTGTAACCCTGAGCCTTGAGGAAAGTGAAGGCCATGCCGCCGCCAATCAGCAGGGCATCGACCTTTTCGAGCAGATTTTCGATGACGAGAATCTTGTCGCTGACTTTGGCGCCGCCCATAACGGCGACGAGCGGACGGTCAGGCGAGGTGGTGATCTTGCTGAGGTAGTTGATTTCCTTTTCCATCAGGAAGCCGGCGTAGGCGGGAAGGGTGTCGGCGATGCCGGCAGTCGAAGCGTGGGCGCGGTGCGCGGTGCCGAAGGCGTCGCTGACGTAAATTTCGCCGAGAGAAGCCAGGGCTTTGGCGAAGGTCGGGTCATTCTTTTCTTCTTCAGGGTGAAAGCGCAGGTTTTCGAGCAGGGCGACGTCGCCATTTTTCATATTATTGACGACTGCGGTTGCCTTTTCCCCGATGCAGTCTTCGGCAAAGCTGACGGTCTTGCCGAGAAGCTTGCCGAGGTGGCTGACCAGAGCTTTGAGAGAATATTTCGGGTTTGGTCCGCCTTTGGGACGGCCGAGGTGACTCATGAGAATGGCACGGCCACCGTTGTCGGTGATGTGCTTAATCGTTGGAACTGCCATGCGGATGCGGGTATCGTCGGTGATGTTGAGGTTTTCATCGAGCGGCACGTTGAAGTCAACGCGGATCAGAACCTTGCGGCCGGCGAAATTGATATCTTTGATCGTACGAAACATTTTTGCCTCCATTAAACGGGGGGTAGAGAGAAAATTATAACGGAAAAAACAAAAGCAGGGAACCCCTCTTGATCAGGTTCCCTGCTGATTGTTCAAGGTATTCTAAAAGCCCTGTTACTTCTTGCTGGCCATGTAGAGGACCAGGTCGACGACGCGGTTGCTGTAGCCCCACTCGTTGTCATACCATGACACGACCTTGACGAATTTGTCGTTGAGAGAGATGCCGGCGTCGGCATCGAAAATGCTCGAACGTGCATCGCCGACGAAATCGGTTGATACGACTGCGTCTTCAGTGTAGCCGAGAATGCCCTTCATGGTGGTTTCAGAGGCTTCTTTCATGGCGGCTTTGATCTGATCGTAGGTGGCCGGTTTTTCGAGGCGGCAGGTCAGATCTACGACTGAAACGTCAGGGGTCGGTACGCGGAAAGCCATACCGGTGAGTTTGCCGTTCAGAGACGGAATAACTTTGCCGACGGCTTTGGCAGCGCCGGTTGATGACGGAATGATGTTCTGGGCAGCGCCGCGGCCACCGCGCCAGTCTTTGGCAGACGGGCCGTCAACGGTTTTCTGAGTGGCGGTGGTGGCGTGCACGGTGGTCATCAGGCCTTCGACGATACCGAATTTGTCATGCAGAACTTTGGCGATCGGGGCCAGACAGTTGGTGGTGCATGAAGCGTTCGAAACGATGTCGACCGAGGGATTGTATGAACTTTCGTTAACGCCCATGACGATCATCGGTGTGTCGTCTTTGGACGGGGCTGACATGATTACTTTTTTGGCGCCGGCGGCGATGTGCTTGGCGGCGGTTTCTTTGGTCAGGAAGAGGCCGGTTGATTCGACGACGTATTCGGCGCCGACTTCGTTCCATTTAAGGTTTGCGGGGTCTTTTTCGGCGGTAACGCGAATGGCTTTGCCGTTAACGACGAGCTTGCCGTCTTTAACATGAACTTCACCCTTGAAAAGACCGTGGGTTGAGTCATATTTCAGCATGTATGCCATGTAGTCGACGTCGATGAGATCGTTGATGCCAACCACTTCGATTTTGGGGTTGTTGATTGCTGCTCTGAAAACCAGGCGGCCGATGCGACCAAAGCCATTGATTCCTAATTTTACTGCCATTTTTTTGCCTCCGAATTATTTATATGAGTATCGGGTTGTGAAAAAGAGAACAAAGAACATTAAAATTTACACGAACTCTTTTTACTTTGTCCGGGTACTTCTTGTCAATCCCCCAATTATTTTTGCTGGGCAAAAAAACATCCCCGCCTTGCGACGGGGATGTCTGTCGAACTGTTTAACGGGGCGCCCTTCGACCTGCCGGGCAGGCTCAGGGGCTTAGATTACTTGTCGAGCTTTGATTTGAAAGACTCGAGCTGAGCTTTGAGCAGGTCGCCGATGGTATCAGAGAAACCAGATTCTGATTCAGCCTGGTATTTCTTGAGTTCCTTGGCATCGCTGTCCATGTTGGCTTCTTTGATCGAGAGTTTCAGGCGGCGGTTTTTGCGGTCGAGTTCGAGAACCTTGTAGGTTACGGTGTCGCCCTGCTTGACCACTTCAGACGGGCTGTTAACACGCTGAGCTGACAGCTGAGAGATGTGAACGAAGCCGATGACGCCTTCAGTGACTTCAACTTCTACGCCATTGTCGAGCAGAGTGGCAATTTTGCCCTGATGCACGCTGTCTTTGCCGAACTTGCGTTCAACATCTTTCCAGGGGTCATCCTGGAGGCGGCGCAGAGAGAGACCGATTTTCTGCTTGCCTTTGTCGATTTCATAGACCATGACGTTGACCTGATCGCCAACCTTGAGAGCGGCGCCCGGATTTTCAACGTCATTCTGCCATGAGAATTCAGAAACGTGCAGCAGACCTTCGAGACCGTTTTCGAGCTGAATGAAGGCACCATAGGGAACCAGATTCTTAACGACGCCGGTAACCTGATCGCCGATTTTGTATTCGTATTCAACTTTTTCCCAGGGGTCGGTGGTGGTCTGTTTCAGGCCAAGTGACAGTCTGTGGTTGGCAGTGTCGATATTGAGGATCTTGACCTTGATTTCCTGACCCTTTTCGAGAATTTCTTTCGGGTGGCTGACTTTTTTGACCCAGTCCATGTCAGAGACATGCAGCAGGCCTTCGACGCCCTGAGCGATTTCGATAAAGGCACCAAAGTCGGTCATGTTGTTAACCTTGCCGGTTACCACATCGCCGATTTTGTATTTGGAAGTGACCTGTTCCCACGGATGGGGCAGAACTTCTTTGTATGACAGAGAAATGCGTTTCTTTTCTTTGTCGATTTCTTTGACGACGATGTCGATTGAGTCGCCGGTTTTTACGACTTCGCTCGGATGCTTGATGTTTCTGGCCCATGACAGGTCAGAAATGTGCACGAGGCCTTCAACGCCTTCTTCGAGTTCAACGAAAGCGCCGAAATCCATGAGGTTTTTAACCTTGCCATGATATTTCTGGCCGACTTTGTAGCGGTTGTCAACGGTTTCCCAGGGGTTGTCTTTTTTCTGCTTGATGCCGAGGCTGATTTTGCCTTTTTCGACATCCATTTTCAGAATCTTGGCTTCGATGGTTTCGCCCGGCTGAACGACTTCGCGCGGGTTGGAAATCACTGACCAGCTGAGGTCGTTGCGGTGAATGAGGCCTTCAACGCCATCGCCGAGGTCGACGAATGCGCCGTATTCAACGATTCTTGAAACAATGCCCTTGATGACATCGTCAACATGGAATTTTTCGAAGATTTCGTTTTTGCGTTTGTCGCGAACCTTGTCAAGAATGGCGCGTTCAGAAACGACGACATTCTTGCGGCGGCGGTCATATTCAGTGATAACCATCGGGAATTTCTTGCCGATGCTTTCTTTGGCGTTTTTGCCGTGTGACAGCTGGCTCTGGGGCAGGAAGGCTCTGACGCCGAGAACGCTGACGTTGTAACCGCCCTTGATGCGTTCTTTGATTTCGCCTTCGACCGGAGTCTTATTTTTGAAAGCTTCGTCGAGGTCATCCCATGAACCGAGTTCCTGGGCGCGGCGCAGAGAGAGCAGAAGCTGCCCGTGGCCGTCGTCAACCTTTTTGACGTAGACTTTAATTTCGTCGCCAACGTTATATTTGCCTTCTTCGCCATCGAGTTCGTCAGTCGGAATGATGCCGTCGGATTTGTAGCCGAGGTCGACATAAATACCGCTCTGGTTCTTCTCAATAACGGTGCCGGTTACAATGGCCCCTCTGGAGATTGTTCGGAACTCACTGTTCAGCGCTTCCTCCATTGTCATCTGGTTCTCTTCGGCGCTATCAGCCTGTTCCTGGTGAGTGTTTTTAACTTGAGTCATACGTTCCTCCATTGGGATCAACTTGTCCCGGGTATTAGTTACGATTATGATAATCCGATCGATAACCTGATCAATGGTCATCGCGGTAGTATCCAGCAATACGGCTCCGTCAGCCTGTTTGAGCGGAGCAAATTCACGGTTCGAGTCATATTCGTCGCGTTTGGCGATTTCCTGTTTCAGGCTCTCGAGATCGGCTTCAAAGCCCTTCTCGTGCAGGTCATGCAGGCGACGTCTGGCTCTTTCCTCGATCGAGGCGGTCAGAAAGATTTTGGTGCGGGCATCCGGGAAAACGACCGAGCCGATGTCACGGCCGTCGACAACCCATTTGCCTTTTTTGCCGATCTGTCTCTGCAGAGCGGTCATGCATTCGCGCACTCCCTGGTTGGCGGCTACGGCAGAAACATTGCGGGCCACTTCGGGTTTGCGGATATCGTGTGTCACTTCGATATCTTTAAGAAAAACACGCGGTTGTGAGGAATTCTTGCAGGTTTCAAAGCGCAGACCGCATTCACTGGCGCAACGGCGCATGGCGGCGACATCAGAAAAGTCGATGTTTTCCTGCTGGGCTTTGAGAGTCACGGCGCGATACATGGCGCCGGTATCGAGGTAACCATAACCAAGCTTGTCGGCAGCCATGCGGGCTACCGTACTTTTACCAGCACCGGCGGGACCGTCGATGGCGACTATATCAAAACCTGTCTTACTGGGCGTCTGCAAGGTGTGCAACGAACTCCTGTGAACTCATCGGTTGGAAATATAAACCGACTAATGGGCGATATCGTACACTATTTTTGTTGTTTGTGCAACTAAAAAAGTGACGGAAAACTTTTTGTAAAAAGCTTTTTACTTCAGCCTTTGATGCAGCTTTGCAGGTGATTGAAGAAGTCCGGAAAAGAAATATTTACGCAATCGGGATTTTTTATAAACAGTCCATTTTCGCTGCGGCTGGCAAGAATGGCAAAAGCCATCGCCAGGCGGTGATCACCGGCAGGATCAACCTCGATTGCTTCTGGCATACGGCTGTTGCCGGCAATATAAAACCCGTCAGGCAGCTCACGGCATGTTACGCCGGCTTTCTGAAGCTGGCTGACGAGGCTGCTGATGCGGTCGGTTTCCTTGCGGCGCAGTTCTGAAGCTCCGGTTACCCTTGATGGCCCGTCGGCAAAAGCCATCGCGGCTGCCAGTGCCGGCAGTTCGTCAATAAGCGACGGTATCTCGGCTGGCGAAATCTCGACGCCATGTAGAGCGCCGCCTGTAATGGTTGCGGTACCTGATTGCTCCTGTTGCATTTCAGTCTGTTCGCTGAACGAAATGCCGGCTCCCATTCTTTTCAGTACATTGAAAAAGCCGGTTCGGCCAGGGTTGAGCAGAATGTTTTCCAGCTCGATGTGGCTCCCGGGAAAAATCGCGGCAGCCACGGCAAAAAATGCGGCACTGCTGACATCGCCCGGAATGGTGAATGAAAAATCGCCGGCAGGCATGAATGGCCCGTTAAGACAGATTCTGCCGGCATCCTTGGTAATGTCGGCCCCGAGAAATTTCAGCAGTTTCTCTGTGTGATCGCGGCTCGTAAAAGGCTCTTCAATAACCGTGCTACCGGCAGCATACAGCCCGGCAAACAGCAGAGCCGATTTGACCTGCGCCGAGTTGTGGCGATTGCAGAAGGTCGTTGGCGTCAAAGTTGGTCGACCGCTGATGCGAACCGGCAGAGTGCCGGTATCTGAACATTCGATTTCTGCACCCATCTGGCGTAATGGTTCGACTACCCGCAGCATTGGCCGGCGCGACAACGAAACATCGCCGGTCAGAATGTATTTGCCGGGCCGTCCGGCAAGAATACCGGCCAGAAGCCTGGCGGTGGTGCCGGAGTTGCCGCAATCGAGCTCGGCGGGTGCTGAACAGGCTGGAGTCGCCCGCTGGCTATTGTGCAGTCGAATTGTTTTTTGGTCGCGCCGAACTACAACGCCCAGCTTTTCGACAAGCTTCAGACTGGTTTCTACGTCGACGCAGTCTGACATATTGATCAGTTCGAGATTGCCTTCGAGCAGCAGGCTGATCAGAAGCAGCCGGTGCGAGATCGATTTGTCGCCCGGAAAACTCAGTCTGCCGGCAATCTGCCGCGCCGGTTCAAGAAACATGCCCGGTTTTAAGCGGTTTGCCAAGCATGATCGAGAGAATCTGGTCGTCGGTTTCAATCATGCCGGGTGCGGCGATCAGACCGATGTTGGCAAGACTCGATTCGAGGTTTTCGCCAAGAACGCCATTGGTAGTCGGCAGGCGTAGACCACGTACGGCCATCATTGCCGCCTGAAATGCCGAATCGACAGCACAGACAAGCTTGATCGAGCAGCCGACCTTGGCGCCATCGCAGATAATCCCGGTGATGCTGCCGACCATGTTGTTGACTGCTGCCGTTGCCGTTTCGAGGTCGCCGCCGAGCAGATAGGTGGCGCCGGCGGTCAGGCCTGTGCCGGAGCAGACGACGCAGCCGCACATTGCAGAAAGAGTGCCTGAATGATGCTTCAAAATGCTGGTTATGCCGTGGCTGATGGCCAGGGCTTCGCTTAAACGGCGGCGGTCAGCCTTGACGTGCTCGGCAAGAACGTGCAGCGGCAGTGAAATTGTCAACCCCTGATTACCTGAACCGGCCGAGGTCATTACCGGCAGATTACAGCCCGACATGCGCGCATCGACAGCAGCAGAAGTCAGAGCTTTGGCGCGGTTGACGACATCGTTGCCGAGCCAGCCCTCTTTGATGAGATTATTGTAGATATTGCCGATGTGCAGAAACCCGTCTTTGGCGAGGCCGGCTTCGGCAACTCTGAGATTCATGGCGATGCCATTGAGCATGTGTTCGCGCAGTTCTTCCGATAACTGCCCGATGTTGTTCCAGATTTCGCCAAACGAGACCGAAGCGAGTGCCTGTCGCTGCTGCAGCAGTTCACCTGAACCGTTGTCGCCAGAGGCGTCAGACGAAAAAATAGTTCGCCCGTTCTTTTCAAGAAGAATGCAGTTCTCATGACTGCCGCTGATGATGCAGCGACCGATACCGCCTTTGTCGTCTTCGACAAGGGCGTCAACGAACAAACCGTGTTTTTCAGAGGCGAGGTCGATGGTGATCAGGTCGCGGTCGACAAACTGGCGGGCCCGGTCAAGCCATGCTTCGTTCATGTTTTCGAGCAGTGTTAACCCTGGTTCTTCGGCTTCTGAGTAGCAGCCAAGTGCCGCAGCAAGCGGAATGCCGCGCTGACCACCGGTGCCGGGAATGCCTACTTCCATGGCATTCTTGAGCAGGTTCGTCGAGAGGCGCAGCGTAATTTTCGCAATTTCAGAACTGGTCATTCTTCTGGCTTTACAGGTGGCCAGGGCGATGGTTATAGGTTCAGTGCAGCCAAGGGCCGCTTTGATATCGAGGCGCAGGGTTTTTTCAAGTTGGGCAAGGCTCATGGGTTTCCTCCGGTGCGATAAAAAGTTAGCACATGCGCCGGGTAAAAACAATAAAGGCCGGTGCTGAAAAAAGCGGGTTGGCAAGTGCGGCCGGCAGGGCTACAATTATCAAAAACAGCTGCATGCTGAAATTTAAGGAAACCAGATGCAAAAGAATTTTCTCGGAAAAACCGGTATTGCAATAACTCACCTCGGCATCGGCACACTGACGATGAGTCCGATGCAGCGTGGATTGAATGTGGCTGATGGGGCGCGGGTCATTCTGCATGCCCTTGCCAGCGGTATCAATTTTATCGATACGGCACAGATGTATGGCTCTTATTCGCAGGTTGCTGAAGCGCTCAGACAGTGGAAAGGCGCGGCGCCGGTCGTTGCTTCGAAGTCGGCCGCGCGCACCCGCGAGTCTATGCAGGCTGCTGTGGCTGAATGTCTGCAGCAGACCGGCCTGAAAAAGGTGGATGCTTTTCTGCTGCATGCGGTTCGTGATGCCGAAGATTTCGCCGGCCGACAGGGCGCTCTCGATTATCTGCTCGAAGCGAAAAAGACCGGTTTAATCGGCGCTGTCGGGGCCAGTTCGCACTCGGCAAAAACTATCGATATGCTCGGGCAGCACCCGGTGATCGATGTGCTGCATCCGATGTATAACCGTGACGGCATCGGTATTCTCGACGCCAGCCTCGATGATATGACGGCTTTTCTCAAACGTGCCCGTGCCAATGGGAAAGGTATTTATGCCATGAAACCGCTTGGTGGCGGTCAGCTGCGCAACGACGCGGCCGCATCGCTCGACTGGGTCCTCAGGTCGGGTGTCGTAGATTCAGCGGTCGTCGGCATGACTTCTGCCGATGAGGTCGACATGAATGTGCTGGTGGCGAATGGTGCTCCGGTCGATCAGGCTTTTGCCAGAAAGGTTGCCGGGCAGCCGCGCCGCCTGTTTATCAACGCGATGGTCTGCATAAATTGCGGCGCCTGCATCAGAACCTGTCAGCAGTCGGCCCTGAAGCCCGGCGAAAAGACGCCACAGATCGATCATCAGCTTTGCGTGCTCTGTGGTTACTGCTCACCAGTCTGCCCGAAATTCGCGATTCGTATTATCTGATAGCTTTACCGGGAAACCGGCTGAAAAAAAGAACCGGCTGCCTGCATCTGCAGACAGCCGGTTTTTTAGAACAGATTAGAAGCCGTCAAAACCGCCGCCGGCCGCGGGGGCGGCTGCAGGGGCTGAAGCTGCTTCGGTAGCTGCCGGAGCAGCTGCATCGGCCGGGGCCGGAGTTGCAGCCGGGGCGTCAGTGGCAGGGGCCGCCGGTGCCGGAGCGGCTGAAGAGTCGGCCGGGGCAGCGGTCGGAGCCGGAGCTGCATCGGCCGGAGCGGCTGGAGCCGGTTCAGTTTTCGGGGTAGCATCGATAGCGTCGAAGCCGCCTTCGAAACCGCCGCTGGTTGCGGCCGGAGCTGGTTTGTCAGCCGGTTTGACTTCGTCGATGGCGCCGAAACCTTCGGTGGTTGCCGGTTTGGTGTCAGCCGGGGTTTCTGCCGGTTTGACTTCGCCAGCTTTCACTTCGGGTTTCTGGGCCGGCGTGGTGGTTTTGTTGGCAGCATCTTCGTCGGGCAGAATGATGTCTTCAGTGCCCATCAGAGGGTCTTCTTCGAAGATAGAGCTGGTTTTGCCGGTTTTTTCGGTTTCATTGAGACCGGGAAGTTTGACTTCGCGGGCGCTGAGAAGCTTGTTGAATTCTTCTTTGTAGCGGATTTCAGTCGGAGCGAAACCGAAATAATACTGGATCTTCGGTGAGTAGCTGACGGTCAGACCGGCAACAACTACGGCCACCATGCTCATGAGTTTGATGAGAATGTTGAGTGACGGGCCGGAAGTATCTTTGAACGGATCACCGACGGTGTCGCCGACTACGGTTGCCTTGTGGTTATCAGAACCCTTGCCACCCATCTGGCCTGATTCGACGTATTTCTTGGCGTTATCCCAGGCGCCGCCGGCGTTCGACATCATTACGGCAACGGCGAAGCCGCAGGCGAGACCGCCGACCAGCATACCGATTACGCCGCCAACACCGAGAACCAGACCGACAACGATCGGGGTGATGATGGCGAGAAGGCTGGGGGCCATCATTTCTTTCTGGGCACCCTTGGTAGAAATGGCTACGCAGGCAGCATAGTCAGCTTTGGCACCGGGTTCACCCTTAAGCAGACCAGGGATTTCCTTGAACTGTCTGCGGACTTCTTCGACCATGCTGTGAGCAGCACGGCCGACCGCTTTCATGGTCATGGCGCAGAAAACGAATACCATCATGGCGCCGATGAAAACGCCGACGAGAACGAGCGGGTTCATCAGGTTGACATTGTAATAGGCCATGAAGTCGGCCATGGTGGCCTTGGCGATCGGAACCGCTCTTTCGGGACCGGCAAAAATATACTGGTCGAGCTGTGATTCGCTGAACTTGGCGACACGCAGCAGACCGATGCGGAGTTCTTCGATGTAGGCGCCGAGCAGAGCCATGGCAGTCAGGGCGGCAGAGCCGATGGCGAAGCCTTTACCGGTAGCGGCTGTGGTGTTGCCAAGTGAATCGAGAGCGTCAGTGCGCTTTCTGACATCGGGGCCCATGTGTGACATTTCAGCGTTACCACCGGCGTTGTCGGCGATAGGACCGTAGGCGTCAGTGGCAAGAGTCAGGCCGAGAGTAGAGAGCATGCCGACGGCGGCAATACCGATACCATAGAGACCCATGGCCGGGTTGTTGAAGCCATCAGCAAAACCGTAGGCGAGGATGATGCCGAGGCTGACGGTGAGAACCGGAATACCGGTTGACATCATGCCGGTTGCCAGACCTTCGATGATAACAGTGGCCGGGCCTGTGGATGACTGGGCAGCAACTTCCTGGGTCGGTTCATAGTCTGAAGAAGTGTAGTATTCAGTGGCCCAGCCGATGATGATGCCGGCCATCAGACCGGTGATGATCGAGCCAAGAATGTAGATGTGGTCAGGCAGGATTTTCCAGACGAGAATAGCGCTGCCTACGGCTGTAAGCAAAGAAGAAACATTGATGCCGCGACCGAGGGCGCCCATCAGTTCTTTCTGAGAAGCATCTTCGTCGGTGCTGACAAAATAGATGCCGATCAGTGAGAACAGAATACCGGCACCGGCGATTGTCATTGGCAGCAGAATTGAGTTGATCTGCAGTGGCAGCAGCTCGGGAGTGCTGAAGGCGGCGGCGCCGAGAGCGGCGGTGGCCAGAATCGAACCACAGTATGATTCGTAGAGGTCGGCACCCATACCAGCTACGTCACCGACGTTGTCGCCGACGTTATCGGCGATAACTGCCGGATTGCGCGGATCGTCTTCTGGAATGCCGGCTTCGGTTTTACCAACAAGGTCGGCACCGACATCAGCGGCTTTGGTGAAGATACCGCCGCCGACACGGGCAAACAGGGCCTGTGAGCTGGCGCCCATGCCGAAGGTCAGCATGATGGTGGTGATTTCCATGTAATCGTGAACAGCAAACATGCTGTCTTTGAAAACGGTTTCTTTAACGCTCATGACCCAGTTGAGAACTTTCCACCAGATCGAGATGTCGAGAAGACCGAGGCCGACGACGACGAAACCCATGACGGCGCCGCTTCTGAAGGCGACCTGCAGACCCTGGTTGAGGGATTTGGCAGCGGCGGCCGCGGTGCGGTTAGAGGCGTTGGTAGCGGTTTTCATGCCAAGGTAGCCAGAAAGACCAGAGAAAAAGCCGCCGGTCAGAAACGCGAGCGGGGTCCAGGGGCTCTGTACATGAAGTACAAATGACAGAAAGGCGAAAAAGGCGAAGGCAACGATGAAGAAAATGCCGACGACCTTATACTGTGACCAGAGGTACGACATTGCGCCCTCTTTAACATATTCGGCGATTTCGCGGGACTTTTCGCTGCCCGGGTCAGCTGCCATCATGGCATTGTAAAAATACCAGGCAAAAACCAGCGCGGTGAGCGAGCCTATCGGGGCAAGCCAGAAAAACAGTTGTGCGTCCACACAGACCTCCTTCAGGGATCTTCAATCCAAAAATATCCTCAGTCCTGAAACAACAAGCAGTAAATATACCATGAAAATTTTACTTGTCAATTAAATGGCAAGGACTTTTGCGTTTGCAGCAAGAGAAAATTTGAATTGCCATAACAGCTTCAGGATGTTAAAATTTTGCTGCTATGGAAACCACGCATGAAGACAATGTTGCATCGCGACAAAATCTTGCGGTTGCCGCCAGAACTGGCATTTTTCTTGCCGTTTTGCTAGCACTTCAGCTTGTCGGCCTGCCAAACCCGGTAACCGGCACGATCGTCAATGCCATTTTTATTTTCGTTCTTCTCTGCAACGGTTTGCGGCATGCCTTCATTCTTGCTTTTCTGAGCCCTCTCGGCGGTATCATTTCCGGCCATCTGCCGGCGCCGATGTATCCTGTTCTGCCGGTTATCGTCTGTGGCAATCTGGCGCTGATCGGTCTGTATTTCATTCTGGCAAACCACAGCATGCCCATGCGCTTTGTTTTACCGGCGCTGGTAAAAGGCGTGATTATCGGCGGTGCCGGTTATATGATCGTTCAGATCCTCGATATCATGGCCACAGCCAGATGGCTGCTGCTGCCGGTGCTGGGGGTTCAGTTTTTTACCGCCGTCGCCGGTTTGTTTGTCGGTGAGAAGCTTTTTCAGTCTCTATTGCGCGGTCGGGGCGCCTCGGTTTGAACTCCTGAGGTTTTTTCCCATTCAGAGAGAACCGAGTGCCCGAGGTTAATGATTTCCGGATCGGTTTCTTCGTCGAGCATCTTGATGACGATATCCCGGCTGCCGGTGTCGGCAACCCTGCCGATCGCCCTGAGAGCCTGAAGTCTTTCTGAGTTTTCCTGGCTTTCAAGCATCAGAGTCAGTCTGCGGAAAATGCTTTCGACAATTTGCAGTGTCGCCAGGCCCGGCTGCTCGCAATAGGCCGGAAAAAGCCGGCGAAACTTGCGTGCCGCCGCGAGAAAGTAGACGGCAAAGGCAGCTGAAGCGCGCTTGCCGCTGCTGTCGGATTTCAGAAGGTCGTAAAGGCAGTTGAGGGTCTGCTGATCGTCTGCCAGCCAGAGGCCAAGCAGGGCGTTGGCACAGACGCGCGGAGCCGGGTCGCTTAGCAGGCTTTTCAGGCGGTCGCGTTTGTCGGCCACATCGAGTGGAATGTAGGCTTCGATGGCGTTGGCTCGCACCCGGTCGTCGGGGTCGCTGAACATCCCGGAGAAAAAGTCTGCAAGCGTCTGTGAACGACTCATGCCGAGTATGCTGACCGCAACCGATTTGAACTCGGGACTGTCGGTTGTGGTGGCGAGTTTTTTAAGATATTCGATTGCCTGGATGTTCTGTTGAAACATGAACGGCGAAATTGCCCGGATCGCGTCGGTTCTGAAGCCGAAATCCTGGTCTTCGATGAGTTTTATCAGCTGGTTCAGGCCTTCTGAAGTGCCGGTCAAGCCAAGAGCCTGGTAGATTGCAACGGCTCCTCGACCAGAAGCTGTTTTAAGGCGCTCACAGAAATAAGCCACATTTGAAAATCCGGTGATGGTAAAATAATCACTGCCTTCATGGCTTTCATCGTGTATGATCACGGGTTTGAGCAGCAGGTAATCGCGTGCTGCCGAAGCAAAAGACTGATCGCCGGCCGGCTGGAACGAGTTGTTGCGGTTTGAATGGCTGGCGGCGTTGCGGGCATTGGCCAGAACCGGGCCGATTGCCGAAAAGTCAGATCTCGTTCGGGTGCCGATGTGCCCGATGATGACGTTGCCACAGCTGAGACCGGAACGCATGTTTATCTCTTCCAGGCCAAGCTGAGCGGCCTTGAAATTGAAAACATTCAGATTATCTCTTGCGGAAAGGGCGGCGAAACCTGCACGCAGCGGTGCCGGCCAGGCGTCGTTCTTATTGATGGGGAAAATCGCGGTGATGAAGCCGTCGCCAAGTTTGTCGATCAGGCCATTGGCTCTGGCGATAATTTCGGTGGTCTGCCCGAAAAAGCGGTTGAGTGTGTCAACGGCTTCAGAAGGGGAACTGCGCTCGATAAAACTGTTGAAGCGGTGCAGTTCCAGATGAAGAATGACCGCATGCACGGTTTTGCCTGAAAAATTACGGCTCGCAAGTTCGGGCGAATGCTCGAAAATTTTGCGTGTGATGAAATTGCTGGTGGTTTCTTTATCGTGCAGAATCGAGGCCAGTCGGTTGAAAGAATTTGCCAGTTCACCAAATTCGTCCGTCGACCTGACCATGGCCTTGTAACTGTAGTCGCCATGACTCATCGACTCGATTGACTGCAGAATCGAGTTCAGTGGGCTCAGAAGAGTCGCCGAAATTCCGTAGGCAATGAAAATACCGATCAATATCAGCACCAGTCCAAGCGAGAGATTATAAACAAGAAGATTGCGGATGTGCGTGTATTCCTCGTCGATAGTGAAACCGGCTCTGATCAGCCCATAACGCTTGCCGCCGATCACGATCGGCACCGATGTGTCATATACCGGTCGGCTGCCAGCGGTGGCTCTGCGTATCGAAAGGTCAGATGAAAAAAGCGCTGCCCGTGACCAGCCATCAGAAAAGTATTTTCCGTGCGTGTTCGGGTGGGTGCTCGAAATGATGCGACCCTGATTGTCAAGAATCAGACAGTATTCGATCTTGTTGAGTTTGACAAACTCGCGCAGAGCGTAGTCGATACCCTGGAAATTGCCTCTGACAATATCTTCGCCCATGGCGAGGGCGATCATGCGCCCGAGCAGACGGCCGCTTTCTTCGGCCCGCCCGAGGCTGGTGTGTTTGATCTGAATCGTTACCAGATAAACCGAGACCAGCATGATGAAGATGATCAGCAGGGTAAAGGTGACGGCAATTTTTTGTCTGAAACTTACCGAAAAATTGTGCGCTTTCTGCTGCATCTGCTGGTCAACGAGCATTGGCGAGATCCTCCTCGAGCTGATCGAAAATCTTTTCGTCTGGCTGTCTGGTGGTGAACATGCCTGAGAACATTTCCGAAGACTGCATTTTGCTGCCGAGTTTCATGAAATTACCGACAACTGTCTGTTCGAAAGGGCTGCGATAATCTGAATTGACAATGTAGAGCCCGCCAGGCACCGGCTGGCTTTCGTGTACGATCTTCATGGTGTTGCGCACGCTTTCGGGCTGTTCCAGAAAGAAGTTGCTGGTGAGAATGATGCAGTCATACTGCTCGTTCTGCAGGCCGAGAATTGAGTCGCTGAAGTTTTCCGAGAAGTGTTCCTGTTTGAAAAAGGTGCTGTGCGCAAATCCCTTTTTTTCAACTTCCCTTACCGGGATCAGATAACCGGAGAGCTGGTCGCCGCCGCGATAGGCAATACGGTAACCGCGCAGGTCTTCGAGAGAGTTGGCGGGGTCATTGTTTCTGACAAGAAAAATGACTTTTTTGGGCGGCTCGAAAAATCTTTCAAGAACGGCTCTGATCTGGTGGTTCTTTCGGTAATTGATATAGGCCATGGCGGTGATGCTGCCATAGTCTGCAAGCTTGCGGTTCAGCTTGTTGATGATTTCCAGTTCGTTTACCGAAACGTCGATGCGGGCAGTCTTGCCGGTTTTCTCGACAATCCGGTCGAGTTTCGGCTGCATCACTTCAATGAATTGAACAAGATCACCGCGCGGGATCACGAAAGTGAAGATGATTTCGCGGCGGCTTTCGGGGTCGTTGGACGCTTCATAGGGTGCCCGGGGGGCAATGCCGCTGAATACTTCAGGAAGGCCGGCCGCGTTACCGGTATACTCGACGAAATTTTTCCAGAGTATGCCGCCTGTACCGATAATGCCGGCAATAAGAAGAAATGCCACTCCTACAAAGATCGAGGTTTTATCGGCCGCTGCCTTGCTGCTCATCTAAAAAGCCTGCTGTAATGAAGGTTGCTTTTAATCTACCACATATAAAACAAATTGTACAAACTTTTGCAGAGAAAGTTGGTATTTCTTACATCGGGTTAAAGTTTTTTCTGCTATGATTAAAACAACCTGATCCGTTTTCAATTGATTTTTCGGGGTGAATATCATGATTATCAACAATCGCAGGGGCGTAATCGGTTTCATGCTGACCATGGCCGTGGGTATTGCCCTTGGTGCTGCAACCCTTGTCGTCACCAACGAAATGACCCGCGACGATAAAGATAAAAAGACAACTCTGACTTCTGCCAGCACCCCTTCCTCGCCAGCCGACGTCGAAAAGGCTTTTGATAAGTATCAGAAGGCCTATCAGGAATATCAGCAGGCTGCCGGCCTCGGGCGCGAAGATGTTAAAAAATACGCCGATGCCTTTAAAGAGGCGAAACGCAACCTCGAAATCGAAATTCTGCGCAATACGCCCGGTGTCCGGGAAATGGACCTCGAAAAACTCGAAAAAGGCGAAGAAGCTGCCGCGGGCACTTCTGCTCCCGCTGTTAATACTGACTCTACCAACCCGTTCAGTGTTTCGACTGTCACCATCGGTAGTTCGGCCAACTCGGGAAACGGCGTTCAGAGCCAGGCAGAGACTTTGGCCGCCGGCAGCACCGCCAACCAGGCGGCCGCACCGGCAGTTTCCGGTAGCGTGACCGGTGTCGCCGGTGAAGTCACCGGCATGGATTATTACCAGGTCAAGTCGGGCGACTCGCTGTCGAAGATCTGCGAGCAGTTTTATGGGGCTTCAGGCATGTGGCAGCATATTCTCAAATACCAGGTGCCTTCGATTGCCGCCACTCCCAATCTGATTTTTCCGGGTCAGATGATTGCGCTGCCGCGCGGTATCAAACCTGCTGGCACTGCTGCCGTAAAAAGCCAGAATACGCAGACCCCGGCCACGACCGGTTCGACCTCTGGCGCGGCCGGCAGCTATAAGGTGGCCCCTGCCGGTGACGAATCCTGGCAGCAGACTTTTCAGAAAGACTACCTGATCTCTGATAACGCCCTGACCAATTCGGGCACCATGACAGTGGCACAGATTCAGCGGTTTCTTGAAGCGAAAAATTCGGTGCTGGCCAAGCCTTATCGCGGCTCGACCCCGGCGCAGATGATTTACGACGCTGCCAAAAAATATGGTATCAACCCGCAGGTTCTTCTTACGCGTCTTCAGTGTGAGCAGGGGCTGATCAGCAAGACAACCGCCACTCAGAAACAGCTCGATTGGGCAGTTGGCGTCGGCTGTTACGATTCCGGCAACTGGAACCAGAAATTCAAGGGTTTTGACAAACAGATAGAATATGCAGCTCAGACCTACCGACGCCATTACGATGATGCAAAGGCGAAGCTCGACCGCGGTGAGAAAGTCACCATGAATATCGATGGTCAGCAGGTTACCGTCAAGAATGCCGCGACCTATTCGTTTTATAAATATTGCCCGCATTTTCAGGGCAACAAGCTGTTCTACGATGTCTGGCGCGGTTATCGCAGCAAATTCTGATCACTCGACCAGGTGCTTGAACAACGCCGCGACCCTCCTGGAATCCTCCAGCAGGGTCGCGGTGTTTTCAGAAGCAAGCATAATCACTGCCTGGTCTTCGAAACATGCCCACTGACGCAGAGAGGTTTCGGCCGCCTGCTTCAGTCTGCTTTCGGAAATTTCATCATTGCGGCATTCGTAAAAATGCAGAATTTTGCAGAATTTTTCGGTCGCTGCAGCTTCAATCCCGGATTCGGCAAGGGGAAGGATGCCGGCCGCCTGGCGCCAGCCGGGGTGATATTCAGGCCGGTTGTAACCGCTGTTGATCGCGGTTAATACGGGGCCTGTTGCGGTTACCGCAAATGAAAAGCGTATGGGAACATCCTGCAGGCTGATGAGAGCATGGAAAAGTTTCGTGATTTCAAGCATCCGGTTGATTACCGGCGCCGGCAGTCTGACCGGAAAAGCCCGCCAACTGTGCCTGAGCTTCAATGATTTGTCGAGGCTGACCTGGGCAACTGTTCTTGGGCAGCCGTTGAAAAAGGTGATTTCTATTCTTGCTTTTGGGCTGATAAATTCTTCGAGCATGACCGGGCCAGGAAACTCACCGGCGATCTGGTCGAAAAACTCCGGCAGTTCGCGAAAAGCCTTGAGAATGTAACAGGCCCGGCCGTCGGCGAGGTTGGTCAAGCTTTTCATGATCAGCGGAAACCTGTTGAATTTTACCGCCCAGGCGCTGAGTCGGGCGAATTGCTCGGAAACGGTGTATTGCGGAACTGTGAGTTGTTGCGACGAGCAAAATTCTCTGAATTTCTGACGGTTGGTCAGCAGCGCAAACTGACTGCTGGCACAAAGCTGAGGTGGTGTTTTATCTCGGCCGCCCGGCAGATCGCAGAAAAACTGGAGGCTGGCATCTGAATAAAGCTGCTCAAAAAAACTGGTTTTTTCATCGCTCATATTGAGTGTACCTATCGGCTGAAAACCGCCGACTGTACACCAACATTATTCGCGCATCTGCTCTTCGAGTTCTTTGAGGCGCGCTTTGGCGACCTGATTATCTGGTTCGCGGTTAAGGGTGCGGTTGAGGCGATCGATCTCATTGCGGCTGTATCTGATAAGTCTTTTCAGGACATCGAGATCGCGGTTTATGGTGCGGTCATCGTTCGGAAGCTGGTTGGCTCTTTCCCAGTCGTTGAAAGCCTTGCGAAACTTGTTCTTCTCAAAGAAAATCTGACCGCTGAGTTTGAAAATGCTGAAATTGCTGGGGTCGTAGATGCGTGCCCGGTCCAGGCGACGCAGGGCTTCTTCATAGCTGCCCTGATAATAATCGTTGATGGCCGATTCAACATATTGACGGGCCCGCGATTCGTTGACGTGCTTGTCTCGCTCTTCGTTGCGTGCAGCAACTTCTTCTTCAATGGTTTTACTGGTTGAAGCGATCTGGGGAGGCTCTTCAATTTCAGTTCTGATGCCAAAGCTTGCAAGATTTTTGCGCATGGTGCCGAAGTCGATGCTTGTGGCGGAGGGAATCGAGGAAAAGAAATATGCCACCGCTAGCAGAAGCAGTATTGCGCCAATAATCTTGATTTTTGGCAAAAACTTTTTCACCTTGGACACCAAGCCTCCTGAAGATTCAGACCTCTTTCAGACAGGTAGGTATACCAGCGGCTTTTCCGGGGTGAAACATCAGCTTTCGCAAAACCACCGTTTCGGAAGCAGTCGTAGTGGTAACCCAACAACGCCAATTCCCTTTTTATATCAGGGTTTCCGTATTGAAAACCCAGATTAACTTCCTTTTCGAAGCAGGTGTGTACGGGCCAATAACCCCATGTCTTCAGTATATCGGAATTTGCAGACAACGACAAGGGGGAAAGCATTATCTGCCAGAGTGCGCGTGCCTTCAACATGGCTATAGATGCCGTCAGATCTGGTTCCAGTGGGGATGTGTTTTTTTTGCGCCAGGTGGTTTCCCAGAACAGTGTTTCGATTGGAGTCGATGACGGGTCTGGGTGCCAGCCACGGTTGAGATAATGTTTGAGCTCTGCAGGACTGAATGTTGCGAGTTCTGACCATGATACCGGCGGATTGCGGTTGCCGGCAAGTTTAACTGCTACTTTGAGCTCAGTGAGGTCTTTGCCTGGGAGTTCGATGCTCAGTGTGCTGATTGCCGCAGCGATTTCATCAACAAGAGAGTCTGAATATTCACGGGATCTCTCTGGAAGAGTGCGGGCTGCTGCCAGCGAAAAATAATAGAGAGCTTCTGGGTTGAGTTTGTGATCTGGCCAGGTTGCCATGAAACGGGCGAAAGTTTCTTTCGATTCCTGCCAGCGACCGAGGTCGAAAGAGCGTCTGCCTTCGTTGAAAACCTCAAGGGCAGTGATTGCGTAGCCAAAGCTGCAGCATATCACGAAAACTGCCAGAAACAGGTAAGTTCTTCTTTTCAAGTTAAAGCCTCACATTTCCCTGATTCCAAGGGCAAAATTTTCTCCCTCATTTATGAGAGCAAAAACAATGCCAAGCAAACATAAGGGCAGAATGCATGCCCTCTATATTCAGGTTATCGGCATCTTCCTGCCGTAAAATTAGGCATTGCGGGGTACGGAACAAAAAAATTTGTGAAAAAAGTGCTCGTATTTTAGAACGAAAGTTGAGTGCGCAAATTGCACAAATCAAAAAAGTGTGGTTTACGCACACAAGTTTTCCCCGGATACAGAGGAGAGATTCTCATTCATCTCTTGCTTATTTCCCTGTAAATCAACTGCGCACCTGCTCCCCACGGGAACAGGTGCGCAGTATTCGGTTCTAATCGTTCGGAACGGTATCTGGTGGTTAAATAATCGCTTTGAGAGCTCTTTTCAACAGAACGCCGGCCATCTGTTTGCGATAAGACTTCGAAGATCTTACATCGCTGATTGGCTTCGCGGTTTCACAGGCGAATTCAGCCGCTTTTTCGATGATCGCTTCATTGATTTCACCAGCTTTTTCAAGCAGCTCCTCGGCGCCTTTGCAGCGCAGAACCGTCGGGGCTGCCGAGCCGATCGCGATGCGATAGCGTTTCTGCCCGTCATTGAATACGCTCAGAGCAAGATTGATCTTGGAAATCGCGTGAGCGCGCCTTTCGCCCAGTTTGAAAAATTCGCCGGCGGTTTTTCGCAGCGGCAGAGCAAAGCCTTCGATCAATTCGCCGGCCTTGAGAACGCTGCGACCCGGGCCGGTGAAAAATTCGTCGATGGCGACTTTGCGTTTGCCGGTCTGCCCGACGATCAGCACTTCGGCTTCAAGAGAAAAAAGCGCCGGAATCGTGTCGCCAGCCGGCGAAGCGTTCGCGACGTTGCCGCCGAGGGTAGCGGCATTGCGGATCTGGGTGGCGCCGACCGTTGACGCGGCCTTGACCAGAGCCGGAAAATACTCTTTTACTTCCGGGCTGGCGATAACGTTGCTCATGGTGCAGCCGCTGCCGATAAGCAGCCGGTCGCCTTCTTTGCGGATCGCTTTGAACGGCAGAGCACTTATATCGACGAGCGCCGCCGCATTCGGAAAAAGACCGTTGCGCAGTTTGACGATCAGGTCAGTGCCGCCGGCAACAGCAAGATGATTGGGTTTTGCCAGAAGCTCACATGCTTCTGAGATATTTGCTGGTCTGAAAAAACTGATGCTGCTCACTTGTTTCTCCTGGTTTCTGAAGCTTTTTTCACGGCAGCTTCGATCTTGCGGTAACCGGTGCAGCGGCAGATGTTACCTGAAAGAGCCTGTTTGATCTGATGTTCATCCGGGTTCGGGTTACTCTGAAGCAGTTTGTAGCTGGTCATGGTCATACCTGGTATGCAGAAACCGCACTGAACAGCGCCTTCACTGACAAAGGCGCTCTGAATTGCCTGCATGGTCGCATCTTTTTCGAGGCCTTCAACGGTGACGACCTGGTCAGAGGCGGTAAGCGACGCGGCCAGTTTTAGACAGCTGTTGACCGGCTCGCCGTTGAGCAGAACCGTGCAGGCGCCGCATTCGCCTTTGCCGCAGCCTTCTTTAGCGGCGGTAAGTCTGAAATTGCGTCTGATCATTTCGAGAACGGTCATGGTTGGCAGCACTTCAGCTTCGACCTGGCGGCCGTTCAGGCTGAAAGTCACTTTGACAAGGTTTTCCATTTTTCGTGCTCCTGTTTGTGACTGAACCTGTCAGTCCGTTTGAATTTCGCTGTAAGAGGCAATACCGGTGCCGGAAACACCCGCCTGGTTGCAGGCTTCGCTGCTCTTTTCCAGCAGGCCGGCGCCGTGCGTGGCATCGGTGGGGTAAGTCGCGGCCCCGATCACCAGTCCGATACTGGCCTTATTAATAAAATCAGCTTTTTCGTTGTGCTTTGCAAATGCTTTTTGAATTCTCTGGGCGACGACCGTGGCAACCTTTACCCCGGTCTCGGTCAGAATGGCGATGAATTCGCCTTCGCCAGCGCCGCAGAACATCAGATCGAGACGGCGCAGCGACTGCTTGAGGGCCATTGCCGCATTGCGCGCGACCCCAGCTTTTTCACTGTCGGTCAGGGCGTTATAGCCTGTGATTTTAAGGGTGAGCAGGCTCATTTCCTGCTTGTATCGCTCTGAACGCTCTACTTCGGTTTCAAATGAATCGGTGAAGCAGTCGTGTAGCAGCAAACCGGTGGTTTTGTCTTTGTAGCGGCTGTCGCCACCCTGCTTTGCACTTTCGATCAGCGCCAGCAGTGTTTCAAGGAAAAGGGCAGTACTTGCCAGCGAGACCGGCGGCGCCTTATGCCCCTCGCGGCTTGAGAAAATGCAGATAACCGTCGCTGACTGACAACCCTGCAGCGGCAGCGCCGTCAGTTCAAGCCGGGTAACGGCTGATTTGAAATGCATTGGTTTTGCCATGGGCAGAAGCTTGCCGATTTCTTCTTCGCCAAGGCTGCCAGAGTATTTTATCAGAAGCGATTCGCCTTTGATTGTCATGCGGCTGCCGTTCAGCGCTGGTGGCAGTTCGCCGGCGGCAGACAGCTGGCGGCATTGATTGCCTTCGAGCGAAAACAGTGCCACAGTCTCGCAGCCCGAAATTTCTCTGAGTTTTACCAGTGATTTATTCAGCAGGCTTTCGTCGATCTGGCCAGCATTTTTGAGAATGCTGCGCAGTTCGTTGAGATTGCGCGAACGGCGGCGGGCACGGCGCTGCCGGGTGCGGGCCGGCCTGTTGCCAACCCCGAGAATCGTTTCGCGAAAAAGCAGTATGGTGTTGAGCAACACCAGAATCAACAGAAGATTCGGGAATCTGAGGTTGACGTCCCAGACTGGTTTGCGGTTCCAGAGGCCGATCAACAGAACGCCCACGATAACCAGATTCGCAAACAGATAGGCGTTAAGATTGGTTTTTCCTGTGTCTTTCAACGGCTTTCCTGTTCCGGGGCGGCAGATCTGTGAAGGGGCCCCTTGTTCAGATCGAGTCTTGACTAAGACTGCTCTGCTGTACTATGCTTCGACGGTTGATATTATACACTCGCACCTTTCAGGGTGCAACAATTGCGGCAAGAGGCTGAAATGTCATCATGAACGGCAGCAGAATGCGTGGCGAGCCTTTCGATAACTTTTTCGCAGCTTTACAACTCGAAAGCTGCAAAACCCTGCAGGGTTGTGGTGGCGCTCTCGGGGCTGTCTGTCTGGCCGCCATTGCCCGTCAGGCCGGCGTCAGTCTGCTGCTTACGACTACTCCCGAGAGGGCGAAAGATCTTGCCAGCCAGGTAAAAACCTGGCTGGGGCCGTTTGCGCACCGCCTGGTCTGCATGCTGCCTGAACGTGACTCTATCTACGATCAGACGGCAGCTGACCCCGAAGTGATGTCGGCACGGCTGGCAGCCATGAGCCTTGAAACCCACGGCGGGGGGCTGGTGATCGCCCCGGTCGCCGCCGTGCTCGAAAGATTTTTCAACCCGGAAAAATGGCTTTCAGGCTGTTTTGAAGTCCGCTGTGGCAGTGACCTGCGCCGTGACGACCTGTTGCTGCGACTGGTAAAAAACGGCTATCGTCGCACTGCGGTCGTTGAAGAAAAGGGTACTTTTGCGGTCAGGGGCAGTCTGCTCGATATATTCCCGCCAGATAACGAGTTTCCGTCACGTCTCGATTTTTTCGGTGATGACCTCGATTCGATTAAACTGTTTTCGCCGGCGACACAGCGCTCGTTCGATAAACGCGACATCCTGCGTGTGACACCTGTTTACGAATTCATCGCTTCTGAAGATGAACTGAAAAAGCTCGCTGCCCGCATCGAAGAAGAGATCAGGAATCTTGACGAACGCCGCGCCAGTCTGCTCGAACGCCGTCTCGAACATTTCCTGCTCAGCCCCGACTCGCGTGATTACAAAGAACTGAAGCCGTTTCAGGAAAAGGGCCACGGCTTTATCTGGAATTTCTGGAGCAGCTGCCGCATTTTCGTCGAAGATAAAGACCAGACATTTAGCACCGCCGAAGAGTTTCTTGCGAACGTCGATGTTCAATTCAGGCAACTGGCCGACCTGACCCCGCTGCACCCGCCACAGAGTTATTACCACCCGGCCGTCGCAGTGGGCGATGAAATCAGCCGGCATGGCTTTGTCAGATTCAGCCGCTTTGGTGACCCTGATTCAGAGATGTTTGCCAGCATCGAAGCACAGAACCCGCCAACCGACCCTTCGCGCGAAACGCTGCTCAAGGACCTGCGGCAGCTCACCGAGGCTGGCTGGGCCATCGCCATCGTCATCAACGATGAAAACCGTCTCAACAATCTGCGTGGCCTGCTTGGCGAACGTAATGTCAAAATTCATTCATCGGTGCAGCCATTTGGTATTAAATCCGGGTCGGTTCTGTTTTTAAAAGGCAGCTGCCGCCGCGGTTTCAAAGATTATAAACACCGCATTGCGGTTTTTGCCGAAGAAGATATCTATCTTGGCCCGGCCCGTGAGGCACCGGTTCGCAAACATGCGACACAGCAGAACATCTTTAATCTGCAGCAGATGGTGCCCGGCGATATCGTCGTGCATGCCGACCATGGTATTGCTGAGTTCCGTGGCATTCAGACAATGACTGCCGGCGGCAACACCCGCGAATACATTCTCCTGCAGTATGCCGGCACCGACCGCCTCTATGTGCCGACCGACCAGGTTCACAAAGTAACCCGCTACCTCGGCAACGAAGGCTATGTTCCGAAAATTCACAGCCTTAATTCAAAAGCCTGGGTCAGCCAGAAAAGCCGGGTCAGCAAAAATGTCGAACTGATTGCCCGCGAACTGCTCGAACTCTACGCCAAACGCCACGCCAGCCAGGGTTTTTCCTTCGGCGAAGATTGTGATATGCAGCGGCAGATGGAAGAGCGCTTTCCGTTCACCGAGACCCCCGACCAGATGAAGGCAATCATCGAGACGAAAAAGGACATGCAGTCGGCAATTCCGATGGATCGCCTGGTCTGCGGCGATGTCGGTTACGGCAAGACTGAAGTGGCGATGCGGGCGGCATTCAAGGCTGTCTGCGGCGGAAAGCAGGTTGCGGTGCTCTCACCGACGACGCTGCTTGCGTTTCAGCATTTTCAGACTTTTCAAAAGCGTTTCGCCGGCTTTCCGGTCAGTGTCGACATGGTCAGTCGCCTGCGCAAACCCTCTGAGCAGAAAGAAACTCTTAAGAAGGCTGCCGCCGGCACTCTCGATATTCTTATCGGCACACACCGTCTGTTGTCTTCAGATATCAGCTTTCGTGATCTTGGGCTGCTTATCATCGACGAAGAACAGCGCTTCGGGGTCAAGCATAAAGAGAAGTTGAAACAGCTCAAGGCCCATATCGATGTGCTGACTCTCACTGCTACGCCGATTCCGCGAACCATGCAGATGGCCATGTCTGGCATCAGGCAGATCAGCATCATCGATACCCCGCCGCAGGATCGCCGGCCAGTGCAGACCTACGTTGCACCCTTCGACCCGGCCTGGGTCAAACGTGCCATTATCGAAGAGCTGAAACGTGGCGGCCAGATTTATTACGTCTACAATCGGGTTGAAACGATCGAACGCAAACTGAACTTTCTGCGTGAGCTCGTGCCTGAGGCCCGAATCGCGGTTGCGCACGGGCAGATGCCTGAAGAGCAGGTCGAAAAAACGATGCTGGCGTTTGTGCAGCGTGAATTTGACCTGCTGATTGCAACCACTATCATCGAGTCAGGGCTCGACATACCGAACGTTAATACATTGATCGTCGACGAAGCCGAACGACTGGGTCTGTCACAGATGTATCAGCTGCGCGGCAGAGTCGGGCGCTCGGCCAGACAGGCATGGGCCTACTTCTTCTACACGAAGAACCGGCGTCTGACCAAAGAGGCCACCGACCGCCTCGAAACCATCGAAGAACATACGGCGCTCGGTTCTGGCTTTAAAATCGCCCTGCGCGATCTGCAGATCAGGGGCGCCGGCAATATCCTCGGCGAGTCGCAGAGCGGGCATATAGCCAGTATCGGCTTTTCTCTGTATATGGAACTGCTTGAAGAGGCAGTAACAAGAGTCAGAAGCGGCCGTGTCGACTTCGAGAAAATCGATGCGGCAGTCGAGATTCCGGTTACCGCTTATTTCCCGACGACTTATATTGCCGACGAGGAAACCAGGGTCGAGCTTTATTCACGCCTGGCGCGCTGTTCTGATGTCGCTCTGCTGCACGAAATCCGCGAGGAGTGTGAAGACCGCTTCGGTCTGCTGCCACACGAGGCCGAGGGCCTGTTTGCAATCAGCCGCATCCGTGTTCTCGCTTCGCAGTGCGCTGTGAAGAAGGTGACCAGGGTTATCAATCATCTGCGCTTCGAGTTTGCCGAAAACCGTCTGCCCGATATTGGCAGGGTGTTCGGCAGTGGCGATGAAATTCTCAGGCAGATTTATTTCGAGCCGAAAGATCGCAATTCTGTTAACCTGAATATAATCGACGACCGGGCCGAAGCGGTTTTTGCCGATGCCGAGGCCTTTCTGCAGCTGCTCGTAGAGCTGAAAAAAGACGATGAAGGCAAGGAGATCCCACTTGGAACAAACATTGCAAAAGTTTCTCGGTCTGTTACCCGAAAACCTAAGAAAAATCGCTACACGACATTCTAAGCCCCTCGATTCGGCGACTGCCAACTATCTTTGTGCCGACCTCGATGATTATCAGAAAAAAATTGTCGCCGGCAGCAGAGATAACCCGGCCATCGATATTGAGCTGATCGGCAGAATGGTGACTACTTTCAAACAGCTGCTGCAGACCTTTCGTGGCATGCCAGAAGCACATCAGAACGTCGTTTCGATTGCAATCAGGTATTTTATCGACACCGACGACGCCCAGAACGATTTTTCTGAAACTTTCGGCTTCGATGACGATCTCGCAGTGCTCAACGCCGCCTTACTTGCCATCGGTCGCGAAGACCTTCTCGTCGTCCGCTGACTGTGCTGGTGCGTTCAGGGGCGGCAATACCAGGCCTGGTGATTGACACGGGTTGCCAGCCAGTTCATGTTGGTGTCGAAAAACACTTCGGTTTCGGGCGGTTTGATTTTAAAATGATCGCATGGCACGCGCCAGACCGATGTGCCGAGCAGGCCCCATGAAAGACCAGCTTTTTCAGCGAGTTTCGGCAGACAGTCGATCAGCAGAGTCGCCCCGCCAAACAGTCCGCCGCCTCTGAGGCAACACTGGCAGCCGCTTTTGACCAGGTGAGTATTGTAAAGTTCGTAGTCACCGTCGGGCATGCCGGCCGGGGCTACCGCGTCTGAAACGAGCATGATCTGGTTCGGCTCGTAAAGACCATAGATGAATCTGACGATTTCGGGGGCGACATGCTCGCAATCGCCGATCAGCTCGACGCAGAGATTTTTGTTCGCAAGAATATGACTGAGCATGTTTGGTTGCCGATGGTGAAAAGTCGGCATGGCGTTGAAAAGATGGGTAACCTGTCTGGCGCCTGCTTCAATCGCCTTTTCAGTCGTTTTCCAGTCGGCGTTTGAATGGCCGAGGGCGACGAATACCCCTGATTTTGCCGCCTGACTGATGAATTCGATTGCCCCTGGCAGTTCGGGGGCAACGGTAATGATTTTAACCAGACCGTCGGCAGCTTTCTGCCACTTTTTCAGCAGCTCGATGTCTGGTTTTAAAAGGAATTCCTGCGGGTGTGAACCGCGTTTTTCGGCGGCCAGAAAAGGGCCTTCCAGGTATATGCCGTGAATGAAAGGCGGCCGGGTGCGACGACGGGCCACGATGGCGATGTCTTTAAGAGCCTGCAGGCGCTGTTCTTCGGAACAGGTGATCAGAGTCGGAAAAACACCGGTAATGCCGCGGGCCATGACCTGGTCGAGCATTTTCTCGATACGGTCAGGATCGCCAAAAACGAAATCCCAGCCGAATGCCCCATGAAAATGCACGTCGATGATGCCTGGCAGTTTATAACCGTCGGCTGTCACGTCGGCGGTGGTTTTGTCCTGCGGGTGAATGAAATTTTTGCCGTGCAGGCACAGGGGTTGCCGGTTACTTTCGCTGAAAAATTCTCTCATTCTGGTCTCCCGTTTTTTCAGGTTACTTGCCAAATTATGGGTTTCACTTGCTCTGCCGCAAAATTATAGCCGAAAATCAGACATCTGCAAAGTGGGGCTGACGATTTTTGAACCACGCCAGTCGCTGAAAGCCGCAGGACCGCAAAAGCTCAACTGCTCCGGCAAAGTCCTGGCCGATGGTGGCGCTGCCATGCGAGTCTGAGCCGATGGTGACGATCTGCCCACCGAGCTCACGAAAGCGGCGCAAAATCGAGATATGCGGATGAAAACTGTCGAGGCCGTAGCGTATTCCGGAAGTGTTGATTTCGATGCCTTTGTCATGCTCGACCAGCCATGAAAGGAGCGCATCTAGCTGAGTCTGCAGCGTTTCGGGAATCAGGGTGCCGCGTGTCAGGCTGTAGCGTCTGATGATATCGATGTGACCGAAGACATCGAAATCTGAAAAAGCCTGCACTGCCCGCAGCGACTCTTCGAGATAGATTTTCCAGCATTCTTCTATGTTGCTGTGTTGTTTATAAAATTCGCCGTAGTAAAAATCAAGCTCACGCGCCCGGTGCATCGAGGCGATGACAAAGTCAAACTGCCGGTCGGCCACGAATCGGCGGCAGAGTTCGGCGTGTTCAGCCTGAATGCCGAGTTCAACGCCGCACAGTAATTTAAGGCCGGTGGTTTGGCTGCTGAGCGCGTGCAGATGAGTGAGATAGGTATCGGGGTCGAAAATCGAATCGCCCTGAGCAAAATCGGCATGATCGGTTATTGCCATTACATCCATGCCCCGGGTTAAGGCCGCTTCGACGAGCTGTTCGGGCGTTTCGCGGCAGTCCTGTGAATAATTGCTGTGATTGTGACAGTCGGTTTTTATCATGGCGCTGGCAGCCTTTTCTGCATTGGAGTGAGCCCTTGAGGCTCGCTGAGAGTGTCTATCTGGGGCTGATGAATTTCGTTGCGCAGTTCGCCGGGCTTTTTGAAGGGCGAAGCGACGAAATTGCTCTCGAATTCACCGCGACTGGTCATAACTTTGAATTTTATCCAGCGTACCCACCAGTCGCGCTTGAACATGCCGATCACCACACGCTTGCGCTCGACAACCCGGTAGACAGTTCCGGGTTTGATGGTTACGGGGCGGCGATCGACAAACCAGTCGTCGTCCATGACGTCTTTTTTGTGGCCGCGCCAGGTGCTTGCGGTGACCCCTGTGATGATAAGCGGTTTGAGATTGTCGTCATTGTAGATATCGAGACACTCTCTGATACTGTAATAGTTGTAATAGAGGCGATGCGTGTCGGCACGGGCAATGACTCGTATCGGCAGGTCATAGGGCTGAGAAAAAGCCTGACAGGCGGACAACAGCAGAAAAACGACAAGGCAGCCCCTCGACAGGAGAGGCTGCCTCGTTTTATCGAGCATTTTTTCAGGCTGCTTTGATCTTCTGGCCGAGCTCACGCCCCATTTCGCGGCATTTCGCGAGATCTTCCGGGCTCGGAGAAAACTGGCATTTGTAACCGGGAATAACGACTTCGATACCCGCTTCCTGCATGAAGGTTTCGAGGCGCTTGACGGCTTCACCACTCCAGCCGTAGGTGCCGAAAGCCATGCCGATCTTGTTCTTGAAACGCAGGCCGCTGATTTCTTCCATATACAGGGCGAGGGTCGGCAGCAGCTTGTTGTTGCGGGTCGGGCAGCCGACTACCAGAGCACGGCACGAGAGAAAGTCGGTCATCGTGTCAGCGAGGTCAGCGGCGCCGGCATTGAACATGCGGTATGAAACGCCTTCGTCTTCGAGCCCTTCGGCGATGGCGCGGGCCATCTTTTCAGTGCCGCCCCAGATAGTGTCGAAGATTATCAAAGCTGATTTCTGCGGTTCACCGGTTGCCCACTGAACGTATTTTTCGACGATCTGAGTCGGGTTCTGACGCCAGCACATGCCGTGTGCCGGAGCAATGATCGCAATTTCCCAGCCAAGTTTGAGAAATTCATCGATTTTTTTGAGAATCTGCTGTGAATAAAGGGTGAGGATATTGGCGAAATATTTTTCGGCTTCGAACCATAGCCCCTTCTGGTCGATCTGGTCAGCGAAGCGTTCGGGGGCAGCATAGTGCTGGCCGAAGGCGTCGGCTGAGAAAAGAATCTTGTCTTCGGGGCAGTAGGTGAACATGGTATCGGGCCAGTGCAGCATCTGGGCTTCGAAGAAGCGCAGGGTGCGTTTGCCGATTTTGATTTCGTCGCCGGTTTTAACGACCTTGAGGTTCTTTTCGGCACCGGGGAAATGCCTGGTAACCGAGATTTTGCCACCGCGGCTGACGTAGATTTCGAGGTTCGGATTCATCTGCAGCAGTCTGGGCAGGCCGCTGGCGTGGTCGGGCTCGGCGTGGTTGATGATGAGAATGTCGAGTTCTTCGACTTTGCAGAACTGACTGATATGATCGGCCAGGTCAGACAGATGCGAATCACGTACCACATCGATCAGCACTTTCTTTTCGTCGTTGATGAAATATGAATTATAGCTGGTGCCGTGGCGGATCGAAAGCTCGTGACCGTGAAAGTGGTCTTTGCTCCATTCCAGTGCTCCGACCCAGTAAATGTCATTACAGATAGTCTGTTTCAAAATCAGTGCCTCCTGCAAATGTTTTAGTGTTCGTGAATTTTTTACCATAAAGAATCTAACATATTCCAGATTTTAGTCAATCTTTATGTACCGAAAAAAGTATCATTTTGTTTTCACTTGCCTTTTTCCGCAAAATAAATAGTGATTATTGACCGCTGCGAAGAAAAAGCAGCCAGACTGCTTAACCTGGCCGATGAATCAGCTCACTCAGTTTATACAGTAACCAATAGTGGGCAGAGGCTTGTCGCTTATTGCCTGATCTGTAAAAATCGGTTAGGATATTCAGGTAATAAAGTTGAAATTGAAGGGGAACACCAATGCATCTTCTGATTATTGCCCTGATGGTCATCGGCATCATCGTGCTGGGCTATCTGGTAAAATTATTTCCGTTTATGACCTATATCAACTGCATATCGGCGAATGTACCGTGCTCACCGATGCAACTGATCGCGATGCAGCTGCGCAATGTTCCGACCGATTTCATCATCGAGAACTACGTCAAGGCACGCAAGGCCGGCCTGCCGGTGTTGCTCGACCGCCTCGAAGTACATCTTCTCTCTGGCGGAAACATCACCAACGTTATCTCTGCCCTCATCAGTGCCAGCCGCTCTAACATCGATCTCAATTTCGAACGGGCAGCAGCCATCGATCTGGCCGGTCGCGACGTCAATGACGCCGTTAAAATGAGCGTGCAGCCGAGAGTTCTTAAAACCCCCGAAATTCACGGCATCGCCAAAGACGGTATTGAACTGATCGTGCACACCAATATCACCGTCAGAGCCAATCTGGCGACCATGGTTGGTGGCGCCGGTGAAGACACAATTCTGGCGCGCGTCTGCGAAGGCATCGTCTCGGCCATTGGTTCTGCCGAAAAGCACTCGGTTGTTCTCAACAAGCCCGAAATTCTGACGAAGCATGTCATCGCGGCCGGTCTCGATGCCGGTACCGCTTTCGAAATCGTCTCTCTCGATATTTCAGATATCGACGTGGGCCGCAACATCGGCGCGCATCTGAAAAATGCGCAGGCAGTCGCTGACAAGAAGGTCGGTGAAGCCAGAGCCGAGGGGCGGCGCGCTCTTGCCATGGCTCTGACCCAGGAAAACCGTGCCGCTGAACAGGAAGCCCGCGCCAATCTGGTGCAGGCCGAAATGAAAATTCCTCTCGCGCTGGCAGATACCTTTCGTCAGGGCAAACTGCTGGTAAAACGCAAAGCCAAAAAGGCGCCGGTCGACCGCACCGGTCTGGGGTTCGGAGATGATGCAGGCTGAAACAGAAGTAAAGGTTTCCCGTGAGCAGCTTGAGACCATGAACCGGCTGCACCGCCGCGAGCTTCGCCAGCTCAGACACATGTCAGAAGCTCAATTTCAGGTATTCAGGCGCAATTTTTCTTTCGGTCAGCTCGATAACATGACGCGGGCCGAGGCTCAGCAGTTGTTGATGTCGATGCTGGCTCTCAACCTGCAGCTGCTTAACGATCTCAAAGAATAAAAACAGTTCCGCTGAAAATAAACAAAGCCCGGCAGATTCTGCATCTGCCGGGCTTTGTTTATTTTACAAGGGGTCAGGGAGCTGCCACTGCTGCAGAAGCTGCAACTGGTGTAGTCGCAGCTGTGCCCGCGGTTTCGCTGGCGAGCGGAATCTGCAGTTCGGGGTAAGGAGTGCTGTCTGAAATGCTTGCCGGTTCAGGGATCGGGGCGTTGTCGATAACTGCGGCGGCTGAACCGGGTTGCGCGGTTTCGACGGTTGCCGTGGCGGTCTGGCCATTTCCCTGGGCCGGAGCCTGAATTGAAACTGCCGGAGCCGGTGCCGGTGCCGGTGTTGGCGCATCTGAACCGGCGGTCTGATAAAGCATGACCGTGTAGGCAATGTAACAGGCGAGCAGAAAGGCTCCTTCTAGTCTGACGATTTTCATGCCGGTGCGCATCAGCGGCAGAACACCGAGACCGACGACAAACATCAGCGGAATGTGTATGCCAAGCATGTTGGGCGATATGACCAGATAATTGGCCGGTGTTGCTCCCGGTATAACCAGTGGTAGAGCGGCGGCGCAGCCGACGATACCGAGCAGATTGAATATATTCGAGCCGACGACGTTACCGACCGAAATGTCTGACTGGCCTTTGCGGGCGGCGACGATCGAGGTTGCCAGTTCTGGCAGCGAAGTGCCGATGGCGATCAGAGTGAGACCGATAATTTCGTCTGAGATTCCGAAGCTCTGGGCAATGGCTACTGCACCGCGGACCAGCAGTTCGGCGCCGACTACCAGGCCAACCAGCCCGCCAAATACATAAATTATGTTAGTGAAAGTGGTTGGCTTTTCTTCGGGTTCTTCAGCTGTAACGATAACTTCATCGGCTTTTTCTTTCATTTCTTCGGCAATGGCGTTTTCACGGCGGCCGATGATGTAGCTCATGATCGTGTAAGCAAAGAAAAGGCCAATCAGTATAAGCCCTTCGTATGGGGTGATGACACTGCCGGTATGGGCCATATACCAGACCAGACCGGTCATTGCAATCATGATCGGGGTTTCGCGGCGCACCATCTGGCGTTCACAGGCAATCGGCTGAATGAGAGAGGCGATGCCAAGAATCAGAGCCACATTCATGATGTTAGAGCCGACAACGTTGCCGAGTGACAGGGCCGGGTTGCCTTTGAGTGAGGCGTTGACGCTGACCACCAGTTCTGGCAGTGAGGTACCGGCAGCGACAATTGTCAGACCGATGACCATTTTGCTGACACCGAGGTTGATTGCCAGATTCGAGGCTCCTTCAACCAGTTTGTCGGCGGCATAGGTGAGAATTACCAGCCCGATTGTGCAAAATATAAGGCTTAAAAGCATATCAGTGCAACTCCTGTAACTTCCTGGCTCGATTCGTATGCCATTTTTATCCTGGCAGGCAATGCGGCTGGTTCTGGCAATCGAATCGGCACCGGCCCGGAAATATTCATTTCCGGATGCCGAGCCTATTCTAAACAGGTATTGCACTCTCTGCAATAAAAAATCTGAAAAGTCGGAAAGCCTGTTGCCGATTCGCCCTGTTTACGGTTTATCAGGTTGGCCTGAGAATTCAAATGCATACGTAATCAGGCTCTGATAACCGCCTTCGTCGACAACAGTCTCTGCCAGAGTTTGCGGGCTCTGTTGCAATACTTCTGCCGGGGCTTGCGGGGCTTTGTGAGTGTCGAACCACCAGATTGCATAAGAAATGGCATAGAGTGCAAAAAAGCCCAGCCAGAAAATTGCGAACTCATAAAGAAATGTTGCCCCGAAAGCGAGGTTGCCGCAGAAGTAGCCGGCGATCAAAGCGAAGTGAGTGATTCTGAAGAATACCGCTTCTCTTAGATTGTTGAAAAAATGCAGAGCGGAAGCCTCGTCGGTTTCTGAATGCACGAGCAGGCAGGAAAAACCGAAAATCAGCAGCCAGTTGAACAGATTTTGAACGAATGTTCCATGAAGCTGATCCCAGGGGAAGGCACTGAGGTGCACCATCGTTGGAACAGCTGCACATTCGATGCCTTTCCAGATCAGGAACAGAAGATAGGGAAAAAGGCCGAACCACGCCGCTGATTCAAACAGCCAGAAAGTGTCTGAGATATTCGAGAAGGTTTTTCGCTTGAAGAAAAAGCGCAGAAAGGCATTCAGGATGTTTTTACGTGTTTTTGATTTCTGAACCGGTGAGCCGTCGTTGATATATTTCTGGAGTATGGCACTGCGCTTTTTGGTAATCGTATCATCGTTGTTTTCATCGGGCCTGCTGCTTTCCTGCTGTAATCTTACATTGATCAGAAGCAGAAAGGTTTCGTTTTTGAAAATTCTGGCAATGTCGGTGAAAGTGTTGCCGCCGTTGTCTTTCTGAGATGCATCGGCGCCATTGGAAAGAAGAAGATCGGCACACATGAATCTGCCGAATCTGGCGGCAGTATGCAGAGGCGAAAAGCCTTCCCTGTTTTTCAGATTTGAGTCTACTCCTGCGGTCAGCAGTACGTCAACAACACCAACGTGGCCGTTTATCAGAGCCAGTTGCAGAGGAGTGTTCCCTTCGGTGTTCTGCAGGTTTTTTTCGGCACCGGCTTCAGCAAGTCTCGCGGCCAGTCTCGGAAAATTATGTCTGGCGGCAATATGAAGCGGTGATTCCCGGCGTTGATTGACAAAGTTGAGGTTGATGCCGGTGTTGATAAACAGAGTCACTGCATCTTCGTTTCCTGAACGGCACGCTTCGTGAAGCGGGGTCCAGCCGAAGTCGTCGGCGATATCCGGTCTTGCTCCACGCATCAGGAACTCTGTGATTGTTCCGGTATCTGAATATCGTGCTGCGTAATGAAGAAGAGTTTCGTTACGGGCATTCTGTTCGTAAACCAGAGCTGCTTCGGTGTTGAGATAAAAGCTCACCAGCTGATTGTCGGAAACCTCGATGGCGCTCAGAATTCTCTCCCACATATGGTTTCTCCTTCTGATATTGAATTGAAACAGGGCTTGTGGTGATTATAGCGGTGGCCCGAATTGATTGGTCAAGTTTTTGTGATTTATAAGTGATGTTCA
>CALEDQ010000032.1 GCA_937949615.1 uncultured bacterium
AAGTTCAATCTAAATTAAACTGCAAAATTGGTCTAATTCAATGTGCGAAGCAACAGTATGGACGGCAAGGGTCGATGGGTTGACAATGTTTTCATCGAACGCCTGTGGCGTAGCGTCAAATACGAGGAGGTTTATTTAAAGGCATACCAAACAATGAAAGAAGCAAGGCAAAGCCTGCATTCCTATTTCATTTTCTACAACCAGAACCGATTCCATCAAAATCTTGACTATCAGACACCTGACATGGTTTACTTCGGCAGGCCCGAGGTCAAACTGGCCGCATGAACATCACTTATAAATCACAAAAACTTGACCAATCAATTCGGGCCACCGCTCATTCTCATCTATATCATCTCTAGCACGATAATATAACCACATTTTTCTTATCTTTTGAGTTAGAGACTCGTATCTTTCAGCTTCATTCTCAGAAAGGTGAACTATAACAGGTTGATATTCATACGGCGTCAAATACTTGCCAATCGCTTCAGATAATGGCAACTCAAAACATGTCCCTTTAAAATATTGATTTATGCAATCTGTGCCATCGGCATCAAACCATCTTTCAGGAGTTGCCGACAGACCAATCCTAAGTCTTGCTTTTATGTTTAACACGTTCCTCAGCTTCTTTGAGCCCAAATAATGAACCTCATCTGCGATTATTAGTAAAGAATCTTCCCTGATGCCTTCGAATATTCTTATGAACTCTTGAGTTGATGCAGTTTGATTTACAGCTATGAAGCAGGCGTCGTTTACCCCGCCAATGTTAAAATCCTGTATTTTTAAGGTAGCCTTCATCTGCCAACCCTTATACTCGCTACAGCAATTTATGCTTGCAAAACCAAAACTCGCACAGACGGCTTCCCACTGCTTTACCAAATGCAAATACGGAACAACAATTAACAGTGCAAGACTATTTTTGCTCTGAAACACAGAGACTGCAGCAGCCAAAGAGGTAACAGTCTTGCCGGTACCTGTTGCCATTTCAAATATTCCTCTGTAACCTGCAGCAATCCATCTTCGGATAGCATCTTCCTGATATGAGAAAAGCTGCTTTGGGCAATGCGGCGTAAAATTCCCGACCAAGCCTGACAAGTTTTCATTTTTCAGTGTATATGGACGTTCAGAATCTCTAAGGCGAACAATTCTCTCCCGAACAGCATTCGGAATTGACAATGTCCTAAACTGACTGTTCCCCTCTTTCATTAGTTGTTCAAGCCTTGTAAAATGGCGGTCAACATATTCAACTTGGCCTGGCTCCCATGACTTAAAAACTGAGAACGCCTCTCCATTCATTGACGCTTTTAATGAGTCATTAAAAGAGCCATGTATAGCCACCTTATCGCCGTTTTCGTCTATAAAAACGCCAACCTTGTCGTGATAATCACAAAATCCAATACCCATTGGAACAGCAAATCTAAACTCTAAAACTCCGTCTGAAATCATCCAAGACAAAGCAGTTAGCGTATTTTTTTGCAAATTATCTAAAAGATTGTCTAATCCTATTTCAAGACTTCTTTTGAGAATTATATCTCTGCTGGCATCATCACCGATTTTAAAGGCTATCCAATCATCCTCACTTAAAACCGGAGACATTACAATCTTCCCCTCACCACCATTCCTTACAAGGTCCAGCAGTCCTTCAGAAGCAAGTCGCAGCCAACTTGAAGAAAAAAAGCCAACCCCCCGGTAGTATCTTACTGAATTCCTTAGCAACGGAACAATTAAATCCTGAATCAAGTTATGCTCGGAACTATCGTATATACACTTTAGGCTCAAGTCCCTAAGCATTCATACAACTCCTTCAAGAAGACTTGATCATTCCTGATCACTATTGAATCGTTGTCATCGAAAATTTCTTTTGGAATCCGCTTCAGAATTATCCTTTCCTTTCGCAAAAACTCTTCTAACTCGGGTAATGATGATGCCCCATTAAAGCGGGTTTTCAAGTAATATGCAACCAAATCAGTTATGGTTTTGATTCGTAGGTTGTTGTCTTTGGTGACAAAAGCCTCTCTTCCTGTTCCTAGGATTATGAAGCCCTTATTTCTCTTTAGAAGCTCAAAAAGCAAGAAATTCGTCCAAGCACAATCGTTTCCTAGAGGCAATTTATAATCGATTTCCTCAATCAAAAGGCTTATCCTGCCGAAGGCATTCCCCAATCTACTTTCTCTCGTGAAGCATTCAAGAGCTACTTCTTTGAGCTTTTCCTCTGAAGCATTATTCCATCCTATTACCTCAAGATGAATATAAGAATTTGAATCATACCGGACAACGCTGGGAATTTGGTAAAAAGTATTATTAAGGGTGTTTTCCTTAACCCCTCTTCTCTTCTTAAAATTGAGAATTATTTCTTTCATCGGGCATGGCGCACCAAAATCTCTTATGAAATCATTCAAGCACTCTTTAATGCTAAAACCATTATTCTGTCCATACTCTTGCGAAATATGCGGATAATCTACCGTCTTAAATGGAACGGTCAGACCGTCCGTCTGCTTAAAATAGCGCATTAAATGAAAAAGAGAATATGGATTATCAATCCCACCAGATTTGCATAGAATAATTTTCTCTTGGAAAATTTTTTCGATAGAAACATACCCTTCTTTTACAACTACAGAACTCGCATACTCAATTACTTGTTTGAGTTTTTCAATGTCAAATTCTATGTGGTTTATATGCGAATACATAGTTTGCCCGACCTTGACAATCTGCGGAAGCCTAGGGCGAATTAAATCAAATTGAAGTTGAGAGATACCGACTGCTTCTATCAATTCAGTTTCAATGAACTTATAGTCCAAAGGGCCACCAGCTTCATAAAAGAAAGTCTCTATCAGGTCTGTGAGCATAACTCTGCCCTCATACCCCTTTTTCAAATAAAGATAAGGACATTTTGCAAACACCAATTTTTCTGAAAATCTTTTCAACAAAAAATAAAGCATGTATTCAGAATTAATTCCTGCCTCCGCCAGTTTCCCCTGAAATGCTTCGTAAAACTTTGTTATGGAGACGAAAGGATGACTACTTTTCTCAAGATAATCCAATATACAGTTCTCAATCTCAATCAGTAAAATCTTCGGATTTGGCAGATAGTTGCTATGTATGAATGTCCCTCTGCCTATGAGAAAGGAAGAATTTATAAGAGTAAGTGAAGAGTGTATGTTTCTCTCTGAAATCGGTCGATTTGGAGACCGAATTTCATTTAAATATTCTGCAAACTTTGTATAATGAACGCCGTTCAAAAAAGCCAGTAGCAATGATTCGCAGGCAATATGTAATTTTCCAAACTTAACTTTGAAGTAAGCAGCAGAAAAAATATACCCATCTCTCACAGCTATAATTTCTTTGGCGGCCGCGACCAAAGCCATTGTAGTCGTTCTAGTATTGGTATATTCTGGAAAAAGCTCTTTTGCCATTTCTAGATTTTGTTCCATTCTTTCTTCCAGTAGGTCTATAGGAAGCAACCAGAAATTCTCACCAAGTGTTTTACAGAGGCTGTTTTGTCTGCAGGTTTTAACAACAAATTCGATAAATGGTTTTGGAAAAATAGCGACCTGATTATTCGATAGGCTTCTCTTGGAACCAAAGGTTTTAGGAAAGAGGATAGCAAAGAACGACTCTGAATACTTAAAAAACTCTATTGCTGCAGCATTGTCCTTAAAAAGCAGGGACAAAAAAGTTACAAAATCAATATTATTACGAAATGCCCGAATGATTTCATTTCCTCTAATAATTAAAGAAGAAATTTCCTTCCTAGCGGCCGGATGCGCAAGCTTTTTGCAGACGTTTATACAAACTTGTCGAACTCTTTCACGTGTAACTCCTGCTAATAATCCTACGGCTTCTAAAGTTTCTGTTTTTTTTGCTCCCAAACCACATCTATGGAAAATCATTATTCGATGCGATGAATTTTTTATCCGACTCTCAATCCATTTTTCAATGGAACTAATGGGGTCTGAAAACTGGAATAAGTCTTTAGAATATTTAACATTAACCTCGTTGAGGTCATTATAAATGCTGTTTTCAGAGAATTCGTCTGGGTTTGTTTTTAGTCTTTCTAAGACAGCAATGATTTCTTCTGCAGTCTTTTTTCCAGCATTTTTCAAAGACATAATAGAAACATAATCAATTTTTCTAAGGCTATCGTATGAGCTGAAACCATTCTTGACTAATACATTCTTAGCCCTTTCACTTAGGCATTGAAGAAAATTATCAAAACATTTCCGTTGGCTTTCCAAGGTTATAAATTCGGGAAAGTCATTTTTTGCTATCGCTGTATGAACATTTTTCAAGCGTAAGTCAATTAAGTTTAAAAGATTTTTTTGGGACTTAATAAGCCTATTTGCTGTCAATTGCCCTGCATTCTTGAAAGTCATTATTTTAGCAGACGTCAAAAGCAGAATTTCTTTTGCGCTCACTAAGCCATTCTGTTTAAGTACAGTTCTAGACCTTCGATCCATTTTTGAATAGTAATCAGAAAGTATCTCATTCTCAAATGGAATCTGGAAATCTGCTCTCGTATACTCGACAATTTTTCTCTGATACTCAGAACTGTCTTTACTGGGAGTCTCATAGGTAAAATCTTTGCCATTTTTTTTGATCTGGCAAATCAATGCCAAAATTCTTCTAACAGTTTTTACTCCAGCATTTCGAACAGTCAAGATGTCCTCTTCTGTTAGTCTCAAAAAATCTTCTAGATGTTTAATCTGAAGGCGTTTAACGATATTTTTTGACCGTGGGTCCAACTGAAATAACACCGATTTGAACATATTTTGCTTATCTAATTCAGAAAAGTTCTCCAAACTAAAACACTTCTCAGAACCTCCATTACTACTAGAGAATGTATTTACCGGAGAAGCCGACTCATGAAATGAGTCATAATTGTCTAAACGAATAAAGCTATTATTATCTTCAACTCCAGAGTCAATAAGTAGCGCTTTTGAATTTGCAGCTATGTCAAACAATATTTTGACAAAATCTACTAGAAACCCAACTTCAGATAGCGATGACAGGGAGTCGAACAGCTGCTCATATTGCGTTGAAATTTTCTTCAACAAGCCATCTAGGCTTAGAATCTCTTCCAAAATCAAAAATTGCTTTGCCAAGGGCGATAGCTTTTTAATTATTTGATTAAAGATTTTCTCTTTTTCATCGGCATTAAGGAATAAAGCTGTGTTTATAAATTGCTTAACCCAAAGTTTCAAATCATTTCTAAATGGCAAGTTTCTGAAGCTACAATTTTGAACATTACAATTTGCACAAAATTGTTCCGAGTCCAGAATTTGATCTTCCCGGTCTTCAACTTTATTATTATTCACTTCCCCGTGCTCCACTATTTCTAACCAAGCATTATAATGTTTTTGATATGACCTGTCTAGAAATCACGCAAACCAGATTCAAATTCAGAGTTTCCAGTTTAAGGAGAACCCGAAAAACTGACAACCCTTGAATTACATGGACTCTTTAACCACAAAGAAATCACACAACTTTGAAAAATCATTTTTTGAGAAATCACATTTTTGAACGGTTGAAAACAGACCTTCCGAAAACACACAAAAGGTTACACAGATTTACGCTGTCTTGACGCCAGTTTTGCCCAGATCATTTTTGTCCCGAATTTTTGCGAAAAACTTCAAGGCAAGACACCTTTTACTGGCGGTTTGGAAACATCTCTTCAACCTAGCAAATTTGTAACAGCCAGAATTTCAGCAATTATCCCGGCCTAACGCTACCGGTCTTTTGGCCAGTCTGGACTGTTTAAATAAAAGTGAACATATGATGAAGATAGGTTAATTCGGTCGCGAGGTGTTCAGATGAAAAAATCAGCCCCTATCAGAAGAAGATTCAGTAGGAAATTTACCCTTCCGCGGTTGCAAGGAATTTATACTACCATTTATAACAAAGCGGCAGAGGGAAAAAATCTGTTGCAGGCCAGTGCTGCGGGCGGTCTGCAGCGATGCGGCATTGTCGGCGGAGACGGCGTAATACAGCTTTTTCTGCAATTTATGTATCTCGGCGGCCGCTTTGGCCAGCAGGGGCTTGGCCAGGCCTTTGCCGCGGCAGGCAGGTTTCAGTTCGATGTAAACTTCGACGAAATGGCGGGTCTGGCGGATGGGTCTGACGTAGCCGCAGATTTCGTCTGAGCGGCAAAGATAAATAGCCGGCAGATTCTGTTCATAAGCAGTTTTCAGGCTGAATTCAGCGGCATGAAGCTCTATTTCGTTATCAGCATGGCTTTCGCGGCTGCAGAAAAAAATAAGGTCGGGTTCCTGGTGCAGGTGTTTGACAAGGCCGGCGGCTTCTGGCGGCACCAGCAGGCGGATTTCTTCGGCCGGCAGTCGGTCGAGACCGGCAAGGGCCAATTCGGGGCAGCCGAGCTGGCGGGCGAGGTTCCAGTCGCCGCTGCTCTGATCGGCGTGCAGGTAGATCCAGCCACCGGTAAAAATGCTTTTTTCGGCAATTATCGAGACTGATTCTGACTGGCGCTGCAGTCGGTCGATTTCATCGACATAAAGAATTTCGTGCTGATAAAGATGGTCAAGCAAAGCCTGCTGCGGGTTCATCGTTTCGCTTTATGCGTCGGCCTTCGTTTTTCATGATGTTTTTCATGATGTTTTTCACCAGGCTTGTCATGATTTTTTTCATGCGGCTTTTTCGTGGCGTGCCTGTCATCGCGGTTGTGCCCTTTTCTGGCCGGGGCGCCGGGTGATTTCTGACCGCCACCGCTGCCTGAAGCTGGCCGGTTCTGAATTCTGCTGCGGCCTTCGAGTCTTTCAGACTGGTTCTTAACGACTTTAACCGGTTTGCCATCAAAATCGAGGCCGGTATGAAACATGGCCGAGCCGATGCTGCCAGGCGTCGGCGTGAATTCCTGAATCTGTTCGTGGGCAAGATGCAGTTCTCTGATCACATCGGCAAGAACCTTGTCGGCATTTTCACTGCCCGGAAAAGCGGTCATCAGATAAGGCACGAGAAACAACCTTTCGCCGGCCCGCGCACACGAGTCATAGAAGCGACGGGCAAACCCGGCAAAATCTGCGTTTTCGCCTTTGCGCATCAGGTGGAGAACCTTTTTGTCAAAATGTTCCGGCGCGACTTTAAGCTGACCAGAAACATGATTGAAAACAATGTATTCAAAAATCACCCATTCTTCGGGCCTGATCAGGTCATAGCGCAGGCCTGAACCGAGAAACACCCGGCGGATGCCAGGCACCTGACTCGCAGCTTTCAGCAGATCGGCCAGTGGCTTCAGAGTGGTCGCCACGTTGCGGCAGACCACCGGGTGCGTGCACTGATTGCGTTCACAGCCGCCGATGCGGCATTCCCAGCCATACATGTTGACTGCCGGGCCACCGATATCAGGAACGACGCCCTTGAAATCAGGGTGTTTCGCGAATTCTGCCAGTTCGGCAAGAATATCGGCCTGAGTGCGCGAACGTATGGTTCGCCCCTGATGAATAGCGAGAGCGCAGAAACTGCAGGCACCGACACAGCCACGGTGTGACTGAACCGAGAACTGCACCGGTTCAAGGCCCGGGATAGGCTTTTCATAAAGTGGGTGCGAGCGGCGATTAAACTGCAGATCGCTCATAATTATGGTTTCGCGTCGATAATCTTCGGCGACCGGCGGAAAACAGATGGTGTCGCCCTTCGGGTGCTGCTGCACAAGAATTCTGGCGCCGGGCCGCACAGAAGTGTCGAGAATTTTAGACATTTCCATGAAGGCGCGGGGGTTCTGCCGGCATTCTTCAACTGAAGGCAGCACCATATGCTCTGCGGGCAGCCATTCGCTCCAGCTGCCGCTCTTAACCCTTATGGCGGTCTGCGGAATCTGCGGAACTGCGAGCTGACGACCGGCTTTATACCAGTCGACCACTTTCTCGATTACCGGCTCGGCCATGCCATAGACGAGAATATCAGCCGGAGCATCGACCAGAATCGGGTCACGCAGGCGGTCTTCCCAGAAATCGTAATGGGCAAAACGGCGCAGCGAGGCCTCGATGCCGCCAATTACCAGCCCGCAGTCGCGAAAAAGCTGGCGAACTTTCTGCACATAAATCTGCAGCGCTCTTTTAGGGCGAAGGCCGGGTTCGCCATCAGGCGAAAGACGGTCGCGGCCGCGTGGCATACGGCTGGCGGTATAATTGGCGACCATGCTGTCCATGGCGCCCGGAACAATTGCGAAAAACAGCGAGGGTTTTCCCCAGGCAAGAAAATCTTCGTCTTTTGTCCAGTCGGGTTGAGCGATAACCGCCACCTTCAGGCCGCATCTCTGCAGCAGACGTGTGACAACTGCGGTCGGAAAAGAAGGGTGGTCGACATAGGCGTCGCCGGAAACTACTATGACATCGTAACGGGTCTGCTGATTTTCACCGGCAGGCTGATAGCGCCGGCCTCTGAAAGCCAGAGCGGGGTAAGAAAACCAGGGCATGCTTGCCTCCGATGGGTTACCAGGTTGTTGGCGGTACCAGAACCTGAATACAGGAAAATCTGGCCTTGTCGACGACATACAGGGGCGCCACCAGGTATTTTCCGTTCAAAACGATGGTCGATGAAGAACCGCCGTCGAGAAAAATGGCATCGCGGACTTTGGCAAAAGCCGGATCTTTAATAAAAGTGCGGGCGACCATGTGAAAGTTATGCCCGGTTTCAAATACGAGAAAATACATGTTTCTGTCTGAGTCTTGTGCAATTACAGTCTTGCGGCTGGTCTGATCTTCTTTGCGGAATCGGAAACGCTGCCGCTCATAGGCTTCCATGTGAACGTCTTCGCGGTTTCTGAGAATCCAGCCACCGCCGCCAATCAGATTATCGATGACAGAATCGAAAACGGTCGAATTATTGAACCAGGCTTTCGACCGGTTGTATGGGTCGAAAAGTTCTTGAGCTTTCATGCTGGTTTCGCCGAGATACCAGAATTGACGTTTTTTTGCCCCGCGAAAAGTAGCCAGGAAACTGCGGGAAAGAATGCCGGGAATCTGCAAAATTCCGGGCGGCAGGCGGGTTTCTGAAATCAACTGGCCAAGAACGCCGCGGGGCGAATAAAAGGCGCCGTTCACTGCGGCGACAAGAACTTCGACATCGCCATTGGCGCGCATTTCTTCATCGGTTTTTTTGTAATTTTCAAGAAGACCAACTTCTTCGAGCCAGGTGTTTACCCGGAGTTCGAGCTTGCCCTGTTTCAGTTTAAGCCCGCGATACCCCTTGCCTTCAACAATTTCAAGGCCATCAGGAAGCGTGCCAAATTCAGAAGCGGGCAGCGGTGGCGTCATCTGACTGAACAGTTTGCGCACTTCGCCCTTCAGCTCGACGGGCAGCTCAAATGCCGCCGAAGAAATCGGCAGAAATACAGCGATCAACAGCAGTAATTTCAGACAGGCTCGCGGCATAGACGACAGGTTTCCCTTTTAAGACATTGATTACTGGAATATGCCAGACAGGTCTGACATATCGACTGCGAAATAAGTGTTGGTTTCATCAGTACCATTCTGGGCGGCAAAACCGACTCTGACAATAATCGGCAGGCGTTTGAAGAGAAGAATCTGGCTTCGCAGCTCGATACCGCGGTCGGCATACAAGTGGAAACTTCCCTGATTGTTGACATCACCGGTTTCCCAGAACAGTTCGGCAACCATGAATTCATTATATACCCAGCTGAGGAATTTGGGGAACCTGAAATTCACCGGTTTTCCGAGATGCAGGGCGAAGGCGCGCAAACGATCGCCTGATTTGAAAGCCGCTTCAAAGCCGCGCATGAAATCGGCTCCACCAAGACTCAGATCGTCTGGTCTTCTGATATCGTTTTCTTTATCATCTTCGGCGAGCCAGGTGCGGGCAGTTACAACCATGTTTTTGAACGGAAAATACTCTGCCCAGCGCAATGACATGCTGTCGTAGTTCATGTCGCCATCGAGAAATTCATTGCCACGCTTGTAGGTTGCAGTGATCGTGCGGCCCTTGCGCGGAAACACCTGCCAGTATGGTTCGGTGCGAATAGCCCGGTGATTGATTTTGCCATAGAACGAATGGTCGCGACCAACGGTCGGGAATGGCCCCGGGCTGTTGGCAGGTATTTCGGCGATCAGCCTTTTTGTGAGATCCATGCCGACTGAAAGAGTCGTGGAAAGGTTCAACGGATAATCGATGTTGAGAATCTTCTCGCGACTGCGTTCGAAGTAATCATTGCTGAGGTAGCTCTTTTCGCGGGTCTGATCGACAATTGAAGCGGTCAGCTTGAACAGACCGAAGCGCTGCATGTAGGCTCCGGTATAGCCCCAATTCTGGCTTTCTAAACCATAGGTGGGGGCAATGACAATGCTGCTGCGGTCAAGGCGGTCAGTGCGATAGCTGTAAACCCCAAAAACATAACCGGCTTCATCTTCGCTGAGCAGTGGTTTCCAGTAGCTGGTGTGGTATTCGCTGCGATATCTGCTGCTCTTCTCAGGTTTGAACTCCTGAGTGATAACCGGCACATAGCTGGCGAGTTCGATTGTCTCAAGCGGGCTGGCAGCTTCGGCAAATGAAGTTTTCCAGAAACCGCCTCTGTCGAGGGTCACAACTTCAACACGATCCTGAGCGAAATTGATATCCCACACGCCACCCGGCAGCTGCGTATGCTTAACCAGCTTTTTGTCATCGTTATTTATAGAAAACAGCTGCGTGGTATAAAAGTCTTTCTCAGCAGCGAACCACAGTTTACCGTCTTCGCAGACCAGCGATCTGATATCGCCACGCGAGGCGAGAATTTCCATGGGTTTCTTTTCTTCGTCGTCCTTAACGATAGAGACAACCGCGAGCCTTTTTTTGAAATCGAAAGTTTCAAAAGTATAGTAAAGTTCACGGCAGGAGCGGCTTAGAGCCACATCCAGAGGTCTGATATCAGGGCCGAAATCAAATTCGACCTGAGTTGAATTTTTGAATTCGGGATCTACCGACATGATTCTGGTGATGCCGCTTTGGATCGAAGTATAGAAGATTCTGCCGAACTTGCGGCCCAGAGGTTTGAAGCTGCCTGGCTCGTTCACCAGGCACTTCTCTTTACCGTCCGGGGTTACCAGCCACAGCCCAAGTCGGCGCTGCTTCTGCGGGGTTACCCAGTAGCGGCCAATGATGATTTCGCGTGATGAATCATCAATCATCAGCAGCGGGTGCACGTTTTTAAGTAGAATTCTGGGCTTCTGACTGCCCTTCTGATAGAAAAGATCATAGGTTTCAGTGCTGTAGCGGCGTGAAGAGACCCAGACCTTTTCGTCAGGGCCAAGCTGTCGCAGTGAACGGAAAAACTGGCCACCAGCATCGCTGTCTTCGATTTCGAATTCCTGAGCCAAAGCCTTTTCTTTCAATTCGCTGCATCTTTCGCAGACATAGTCGCGATAGCTTTTGTAGGCATCTTTTAAACTCACGCCAAAATGCGCTTTAAAGAGTTTTTCGAAACCTGCCGGCTTGCGGAATATGCTCTTCATAAGATCGAGAGCGGCACCTTTTTTGTAGGTTTTTTCCCAGTATTCGAACATGCTGTGTGCCTGAAAAGTCATTTCTTCACGCACCAGCGTCGACTGGCTGAGAATTGTATTAAGCTGGTCGAGCGAGTAAAGCCGGTTGTGGCGGGCCATGTCGAGCAGGCGGCTGTAATGTATCGAATCAAGGGGAAACGCGTAGCTAAGCGCCATGCCATCCATGAACCACTGTGGCACAGCCAGCATTGCCAGCTGACGCCGCCATGAATTGCTCGATGCCGCGAGAGTTCGCAGAATCAGAATATTCGCAAGCCGCATGGCAAAGCGTTTTTCGAGAGAATAGGCACGGGTCGAAAGCACGCCGATTTCTTCGAACATGCCAAGGTTGATCCAGTCGAAATCTGAGTCGTTCGAGCTGCTGATGCGATCATCATGGTCGTTGAGAATGACTGTCGCCTCATATTGTTTCTGCTCGGGGAAAAATTCTATCAGACGTTCGCGCACATGAGTAAAGGCAGTAAGAATACGCGGAATCGCCTTTTCAGCCGTCTGCGGAAAATAAAGGCGGATACCGGAAGAAGCGACGATTCTATAATCGCCGAGTTGCCGGTAGACATCGTTCAATTCTACAGCCGAAGCGGCAGCACCAAACCAACCAACCATCAGAAGAGCAAGTATGTATATTTTTCTGAGTGACATTTTCCCCTCTTTTCAGCCTTCAGCGACCTTGAAGTTCCGGCGCGGCCGGAAGCTTTTGCGGGTCAATATTTCAAGCTGCGGAAACTCAATTTTGATCGTATTTTTACCACAAATTTTCTCCCAGCCTTTTATCAGAGCGGGAGTCAAACTGATTCTGAATCTGGCCGGCGGCTTCAGCATAACCCTGCCACCTTCAGGAACCTGAATGCGAATGGTGAACGGCAGCTGCCCCGGGCTGGTCTGGAGAAGAGCCAGAAGCTTGCTGTAGGTCTGTTTTTCGGCAAAAGCTGCCGGAATCGCCAGCGTGATTTTCGAAAAGCCTTCGGCGTTGAAATCGTCGAGAACCAGAATTTTTTCGATATTGGCCTTGATGGTACCATCGATCAGCTGCGTCTGAACGATCATAAACAAAGGTTCATCGATTTTGAGCAGGTGATGGTATTGTTCGTAAGCCTTAGGGAAAATGGTGACATCGACAGCGGCATTATCGGCTTCGAGGGTCAGAAAGGCCATCGTATCACCTTTTTTTGTCAGATGTCGTTTGTAACCGGTGAGAATGCCGGCAATGCGGCAGGTCTGGCCATCCTGAGCCTCTGCCAGAGAAGGAAGCGAATGCGTCGAGAATACTTTTCCGAGCGGCGCAACCGAAGCGAACGGGTCACCGGTCAGATAGTAACCGAAAACTTCCTTTTCTGCCTGCAGCAGCTCTTTTTCAGGCAGCTCCGGGATATCGGGCGGCTTGATTTCAGCCTCGGACATGCCGCTGTCTTCGCCGCCAAGAAGATCAAAAAAAGTTGCCTGACCGGCAAGGCGATCTTTCATCGCCGACTGGCCGGCTTTCAGAGCCTCGGTAGCCATCTGCAGCAGCTGGCTTTTTTTGAGCCCGAAACCGTCGAGTGCCCCGGCTTTGATCAGGGCATCGATTACCCGCGCGTTTACCTGCCGGGTATCGACCCGGCGGGTCAGATCGGCAAGCGACTTGAACGGGCCACCTTTACTGCGCTGTTCGACGATTGAATCGACGGCGCCCTGCCCTACCCCTTTGATAGCGCTGAGCCCATAGCGGATATTGCCGCCGTCAACTTTGAACAGGCCAACAGAGGCGTTGATATCAGGGGTCAGAATTTCCATACCGAGAGTTCGGCATTCATCGATATACTCGGCAATCTTGTCGGTGTCGTTGATTTCAGATGAAAGAACGGCCGCCATGAATTCTACCGGGTAGTGCGCCTTGAGATACGCAGTTCTGAAAGTAACGATGGCATAAGCAGCCGAGTGCGACTTATTGAAACCGTATTCAGCAAAGCCAGCCATAAGGTCGAAAATCGACTGTGCCAGCGCACCGTCAATGCCTCTTTCGATCGCACCTTTAACGAAAAGCTTGCCCATCTTTTCCATGACTTCGGCAATCTTTTTACCCATCGCTTTGCGAAGAGCATCTGCTTGAGCCATGGTAAAACCGGCAAGAACGTTAGCGGTCTGCATGACCTGCTCCTGATACAGGAAAACACCGTAAGTATCTTTAAGAACAGGCTCCAGGTCAGGGTGCGGGTAGGCCATTTCCTTGCGGCCGTGTTTGCGTTCGACAAAATCGTCGACCATGCCGGAACTGAGCGGACCCGGGCGGTACATGGCGAGAAGCGCGATGATGTCTTCGAAGACTGAAGGCTTGAGGCGGGCAATCAGGTTGCGCATGCCCGCAGATTCGAGCTGGAATATTCCGAGGGTCAGAGCCTGCTGCAGCAGTTGATAAACTTTGGGGTCATCGATAGGTGCTTTTTCGAGATCGACGTCGATGCCACGGCTCTCTTTGATGTTTTCGAGGGCTCGCTGCAGGATTGTAAGGGTCTTGAGGCCAAGAAAGTCCATTTTGAGAAGGCCGATCGACTCGATCGCGTTCTTCTCATATTGGGTCATGATGTTTTTGTCTTTATCGATGCAGAGCGGCACGATATCCATCAGATCGATGGCCGAGATAACGATGCCGCAGGCATGGACGCCAGTGTGCCTGACCAGACCGTCGACGGTGCCGGCAATTTTCAGCAGGCGTTTCTGCTGTTCGGTGCCATGCTCGACGATTTCTTTGAGCTCCGGCACATCGTTCACAACGGCTTTGAGGTGAATACCGGGCTTTTCAGGGATCATTTTGGCGATTCTGTCGACTTCGGGCAGTTCCATGCCCATGACGCGGCCGATGTCGCGAATCGCCATCTTGGCGAGAATAAAGTTGAAGGTAATGATCTGCGAAACCCGGTTGTAACCGTATTTTTCTTTGACGTAGTCGATGACTTTCTGGCGACCGTCGTCGCTGAAGTCGACATCGATATCGGGCATGCTGATACGCTCAGGGTTGAGAAAGCGTTCGAACAGCAGGCCATACTTCAGCGGGTCGATGTCAGTTATACCGAGCAGATAGGCGATAATCGAACCGGCGGCAGAACCGCGCCCCGGTCCAACCGGAACTCCCATTTCACGGGCAGCTCTGATGAAATCCCAGACGATGAGAAAGTAATCACAGAAACCCATGCGCTTAACGACCGAAAGCTCGTATTCAAGACGTTTTTCGACAACTTCGCCGGGGCTCTGGGAGCCATAGCGCCAGGTATAACCGGCAACACAAAGCTCGGTCAGATAACTTTCAGAGGTTTTGCCATCGGGAATCTCGAATTCGGGGAGAATGGACTTACCCAGGGTAAGCTGCACATTGCAGCGTTCGGCAATACGCAGGGTGTTGGTTATTGCATCCGGCCATTCAGAGAACAGTTCGGTCATTTCCTGCGGCGATTTAAGGTAGAATTCGCGTGAGCCAAAGCGCATTCTGTTGACGTCGTCGATCTTCGAGTTGGTATTGAGGCAGAGCAGCGCATCCTGGGCTTCCCAGTCGTCGGGTTTTACATAGTGACTGTCGTTGGTGGCGACGATCGGGCAGTCGCAGGCCCGGGCTACTTCGACGAGAGATCGCAGAATCTTTATCTGATCAGTCAGGCCATGGTTCTGAATTTCAACATAAAAGTTTTCTTTACCGAGAATCTGCTGATAGCGTTTGATGGCGGCCATGGCGCCTTCTCGGTCTTCTTCGAGCAGTTCTTTGGGTATTTCGCCGGCGAGGCAGGCCCCAAGGCCTATCAGACCCTCTTTATGCTGCTCGAGCAGGGCAAAGTCGATTCTCGGTTTGTAATAAAAGCCCTTGGTGAAAGCAATTGTCGAAAGTTTGACCAGATTGCGATAGCCTTCGATATTGCGTGCCAGCAGTACCAGATGATACAGAGGCAGATCACGCTTGTTGTCAGTATGAGACCCGGCGGTTAAATAGGCCTCAAAACCGATGATCGGTTTAACACCCTTTTTGATGGCATACTGGTACAGTTCGATGGCGCCAAACATGTTGCCATGGTCAGTGAGGGCAATGGCCGGCATGCGAAAGCGCCGGGCCGCATCAACAATGGCTTTGACCGGTGCGGCCCCGTCGAGCAGACTGTAATGGCTATGTACATGCAGATGGACAAAATTGGTATGAAACATGGCGGATAAATTATATCGCAAAGTCCTTTCATATAAGCAATTTTTTTGCAAATTTACACAACAATTAAAAGCTTCTTTAATAAGGTGAGAAATGCAAAATTTTGCTGTGTCACAAACAAAGCAAAGGTATAATCTGAGAATAACCTTTGCTTTGGGTAAGAGATCGTGTGAAGAAAATATTCAACATTTTTGCCAGCTATTTCCGGAACATTTTTGGCCTCCTCTTTCCGGTTCTTATTACCCTTGGAATCGCTTATTCCGCCATAGAGTTTTACACAATTCTCAACAGAGATGAGATAATAAGAAAACGAAATCTCTGGAGTGAAAAGGCTCAGATAGTTCTTGCCTCAATAAGATCTTGTCATACATTTTCTGACCTGATATCAGAGGCTGGCAACCGTCTGGCAGAAGAATTCGAAAACAACGGCAATTTTTCGCCAGAAGATTTCCTCAAGCTGTTAAAAAAGCATTTTGATCACGACTTTATTGACGATCAAACCCTGATATGGCTTTTTTCTGTCAGCGGCAATAAAATCCTCCCGATAAATTACCCGGGCCTGGCCACAACTCATCAGAGGGTCATGCAAAGGGTTATTCAGGGTTTTCTCGAGTTTTCCAACAACCCCCTAATGAGTCAGAATGAAATCAGTTCAAAAGAAAAGTTTATCAGAGGTGTCTTCGGGCCTTATTCTGCGCCTCTTTCAGTTGGCAAACAACGAGAAGGAAAACTTACCCCGATCAGCTTTGAAGGGAAAAAATTTTACCTTTACTGGCGTCAATACCGGGATGAAAAGAATACAAAAGCTGTTGCCACAATGCTTTTCCCTGCTGAAAGAAGTGCCAATATCCAACAGGTGCTTCAGATAATATCTGACAGAACACTTGAAACAACCAAAAAACATCTGGCCATAGCCTTTGTTCCTATTAAGGGACTGAGGAACCAATTCAAAACAGTTCTTCCGGCAAAAATTCAACAGAACAGCGATTATCACTCAAAACTTGCAGCAACGCTTGAAAGAGTTACCTGTGAAATTGACGACAAAGGCAAACAAATCTATGAAACAGCCGGGCATCTATTTCTCAGGGGCTTTTTAACTGCCGACCTTCCGTACGATGCGGTTATTTTTGCCCCAAAACCAGGAGCGCTTGCGTTCAAAAAACCGGATTTTTTTCATGCCACTGCCGTTACTGTTCTTTTCTGGATTGCTGTTTTTGCCTTTTTTTACTGGCGTGACGGGCGAATCGGGCTCCCCCTGCCGGTATCTTTCAGAGTCCTGTTTTTTCTCGCCGGACTGATTCCAATTCTTGCAATGCTTTCCGCTGGCTACTCGCTGATTGAAGAGTCATATCACAACGAAATTGTCGAATTGCGACGGGAAAGCAGTCAGATACTCAATGGCATTAACGAAAGAAGTGATAATCTGCTGCACCTTTTTGGCTACCACATATCAGAGATTCTCAAAAATCCGAGAGTTCAGAATCTGCTCAACACGGGCAGCCGAACAGACACTGAAAAAGCTTTTGCCGCGATAAGAAATAAAATGCTGAGCATGGAACTGACGCTTGATTTTCTCTTTGTCGCCTATCCTGGCATATCTTCAGAAATACTTGTGGCTGACCAGCGCCAAAGAGCAGCAGTAAAAACAACTTTCAGCCTTCTCGGCCCGGGCGTATATAAAATGAACCAGCTTTTGAGTCAGTTGACACCGTTGCCGGCAATTAAAATGGACGCGAGCCAGAAAAATTTCTACCAGATTCTTTCAGGCCTGCCCAACGATTCTCTTGCTGCAACTTTCTTTATTGCTTACGAAAAGGCAGGGTTCGTAAACTATGGCAGCTCCGGGAAAAACTATTATTATACCGCCATACTGACGAAAGACGGGAAAATCGTATCTTACCTTATCTTTGGTGCAGGCTCTGAGAATGTTTTTCGGCGTTATCTGGCCAGAGAACTGGATTTGCACAATTCTTCCGGGGCAAACGTTTTTTTTGCTGCCGAACAACAGACTAATTCAGACTTTTCGATTTTTCCATTCAAGAAAATGCAGATTCTGCAAAGCCGGGCAGGAAAAAAGGCATTCTCGCTGATGAAAAACTGCCGCAGCTCGATTTTTGAGAAGTCTATCACCGACAGCGAACACCTCTACCTTTTTTACCCCATGAGCAAAATGCCCAGATATGCGGGAGGCAGCATTGTCTCTTTGTCCGGGCCAAATTTAAAAAGGCAGACAAAAACTCTGCTGCTTTTTTCAGCTGCCATCCTGCTCAGCTGTCTTATGTATGTCGTATCTGTCTTTGCAACTTCGCACCTTCTGAACCCCCTGGAAAAAATCAATCTCGTTCTTCACAATATAAGTCTGGGAAACCTCGATACAAGCCTGGACATCGATCGCCAGGACGAACTGGGACAGCTCGCAAACGCGGTAAGTCTTATGCAGAACGGCTTCAAAGAAAGACTTCGACTGGGAAAATATGTTTCAACCACCCTGGATAAAAGCCTTTCACAAGGCTCAAGCTTTGAAGATATAAAAAAGGCAAGAGAAATTACCGGAACAGTCATGTTTTCAGACATCCGCAGTTTCACCACACTCTCAGAAAGTTTTCCGCCGTCGGAAATTGCGGAAATGCTGAACTCACATCTTGAAAGCATGTCGAAAGAAATTCAGACCATGGGAGGGCAGGTTGAACAGTTTATCGGCGATGCCATCGTCGCATTTTTCCCTGACACTGCGCCGGGAGACAGTCGTTCTGCAGCATTGAGAGCTGCTCTGGCCGCACATTCTTCTCACCTCCAGCTTTGCCAGCAACGCCATGAAGAGGGCCGTTTCACTTATGCAATCGGAATAGGTCTGCAGCATGGAGTTGTAATTGCCGGTTCACTGGTTACTCCTGGGCGTTATGAATTTTCTATCATCGGCGAAGCCAGACATCAGGCCGAAGAATTTGAAGCACTCAGCAAACTTGGCTCACACACAAAAATTATCGTTTCTGAATACTTTTTAGAGACTTTGAATAGAGAGAAAATTGCCCACTTCATGCCACTGAAGGACACAGGAGCCTTTGAATTGATGGAAGGGGCAACAGAAGCATGAGAAAAGCGATAATTATAGTTTTTGCCGCGCTTCTGCTTTCTCTGCCCGCCATGATGACGGCCGTTTCAATGAACTCATCGGCGGCACTGCTTTTAGAGGAACACAAAAAGCAGATAGAAACCAGACTTGGCTATGAATTGCATTCACAAAGCCAGATTTCGCTGATTTCTCAGGAACTTTTCAAGCTTTTCTCCTTTTTTCTGGTTCAGACCGAACAACTGTATGAAAAAATTTCCTGGAAAGTATTTTCTGCCTCTGCTGAAAAAGAGTTTGAAAAGTTCATCTCTTCAACAGCGCTTGCCTACATGGTTCCGATGGTGACTTCAATTCACTTCCAGATTGATCAGGAAATACACCAGCTTAATTTTAACGGGGCTGAACGGGTAGAAAGCAACGCCCTTTCAATATTGTCCTCACAGATGATGAAGTTTATCTATATGGACCTTTACAATAACCCTCCGGAAGGTCGATTTGAACTGCTGCAGAAGTATCTGACGGATGCCGGGTTGTTTTTCAACCTGAACTTTCTGAAATTAGCCATCGACAGCGCCAAATCCAATCAAGTGATTATCAGATCGCCGGATTCAACCAAAATGCTGCTGACTCTCAAGTCAAAAAATGATTATCTGCTGAATGTTCTTGTCGATCTTACCAGAGCCGGAATAAGAACAACCGCCAGAAAAGCGGCCCGCACATGGAAAAACAAAGATTCAGGAATCTTTTTTTTCGGTGGTGGAGCATCGATCAGGCCTGTTTTCTCTGAATGGTTCGAAAACTTTCCCGGCCTCGGGCAAAAAATCCTTAGAAGAATCAGCCAGGAAAAGCATGGCACAAACTGCCTCGAATTTGAATCATTTATTGTTATGTTCACGCCTGTTGACCCAAAAGTTCCGTGGCAGGCAGGAATTGTTACAACCGTTCCGAAAAAACCCGATCAGTCAGGCCTGAAAATACTTCTCTGTATCCTTGCAATTGCCGGCTGCGCCATCTGGAAGCTTGTCGTCGATCAGATTATTTTTGGCCGCGCCATAAATCTCTCGTTGAGAGGTTTTATCATTCTTGTCTTTACTGCAACCAGCATGATGCCGTTCACTTCAGGGCTTTATCTGACCAATGAATACGTAATTTCAAACTTCAAGGTCCAGAAGAATAAAGCAGCCGAAGATCTTTCCTTAGAGCTTGAAGATCTTGATCTGACAACTTATTCAAACTTCCGTGAATCGATAAATCAAGTCAGAGGGCTGAATTCTATCGAATCAATCGCATCTTTTACAGGGCTTTCTCCAGAGTTACCCCACCCCAGCCTTCTCGAAGCAATGCTGATGAAAATCATGAGCAAAACTAATCCCGGGCGTTTCTCTGAGGTCTGGATTTCAGCAACAGAAACAAAGCTGATCGAAGTTGAACTGCAGGGCGACCTGAAAACGTTCCGCATCAAACCGACAGAAGACGCCTTTACCAACGAAGTTTTTGCCCCGAGATTCAGACGAATTCTTAACGAAAAAATTTCTGGTTACGTCGCCAGCACAAACAATCAAAAAAATGAAATTGAATTTGACGATGTCAAGGCAGAAATACTCGACAGCATTATGCTCAACCTTTTTGGGGAACAAACCTATTTTAACCTTCAGGAAGACCTTGGCACACTGCTTAAACTCGAATCGTTCTTTGACAGCAATGCCCTGGTAAGTCTGCCAATAAGCAAAAACAACCAGATCGAGTATATTTTCACCTATATCTTTTCTTCACTTTCGCTGCGAAAGCATTTCCCGATGGAACGCCTCAACACTGATCCAGAAAAACCTGTTTTAACCACTTTGTTTGGCAACAACGAATATCTAAACGCTTACCCGGGAAACCTGCAGGCACTGTCTGCGAGTTTCCCGACTCTGTTGGGCCTTGCCCGCCAGTCACTGCTGACCGGCTCAAGATTTGTCATGCAGGATGTAAATGCAAGCGGTTCGCCGGTATTTGAAACGCGGCCGGCAAGGTATTCAGACTTTATTCTATGCGGTCAGAGATATACCAGAAGTCTTGTCAGCATCAGACAGGAACTTACAACGAATGCCATAAGGTATTTTGTGGCAATGCTGGCAACGGCTCTTGCTCTGGCACTTTTTTCTTCTCTTTATTTTTTGATTCCGATCAGGCAGCTGACTGAGGCAACACAAAAAATCATCGCCGAAGATTATTCGGTGCGCATTAACGAACGGCACCCAGACGAGTTTGAGGCTGCAGCCAGGGCTTTTAACAAAATGGCAGGCGGCCTCGCCGAGGGCGAATTGCTGAAGAATTTTGTCTCTGAGAGTGTCCGTGAAATGACCAATTCTGGCGCCGATGATGAGCAGGCAAAGATCATCGATGCAACCGTTCTTTTTTCAAGCATAAAGGACTTTAAAAGTCTGCAGAAGCAGCTCACGCCGGCCGAGCTTTTTTCGATAATGCAGGCGCATCTTTCCGCTGCTGTTGAAAAGGCGGCAAAACTTGGTGGGGAAATTGACAAGATGATCGAAGACAAAGTGATGGTAGTCTTTCCGCACAGCAAAGAAAAAAGTGCCGAAGAAACCGCAACAGCAGCTTTAACCTGTGCCCGCCACATTCAACAGCAATTATGGTTATCATATAAGCTCCAGGTTGCCATCGGAATCAATTCTGGCGAGGTTGTGTCAGGAATTATGGGCGCAGAAAATGTCAGGCTTGCACGAACCGTAGTCGGCGATACGGTGAATCTGGCAGCCCGTCTGGCATCGGCTGCGGCTGACCTGGAACATGGTGGACTCGTTGTTTCCGGCGCTTCAGCCAAACTTGCCGATGGATATGGCGCGTTTACAAAACTCCCAATCAGCAAGGTCAAGGGCAAGACACACACAGTGGAAGCCCTGCTGGCTGATTTTTCCCAGAATCATGGCAGTCTGTAGCCTTCTCTTTCACAATATCGGCAAGAATATAAAGCCGACCGCTTCTGTCATGCGTGGCCGGTGCTGGAAAAAACAGTTCTGGTGCAGTAGAATCACTGCAGACTAATCTCCGGGAGACAACAGCACATGATTTCCTATGGCAAGGTTCGATCAGCCTTCGCCTGGGCTTTTCCCCTTTTTCTCGGCAGTCTTTATATCGTTGGCGCTCACCTGATCAGTTTTGACCGCTTTCAGCATTTTCTGGCTGCAAAAAACGAAAAGCGCAAAGAGCAGGCAGAAATCATTTCGACGCGTGTTAAAGCCGAATACTCCGCGTCTCTGCAAATTGAAAAGTCTTTTAGAGAAATACTGAAAAACCTGTCTGCAATAACTGAGAACAATGGTTCTGCCATTGAGAAACGTCTGCCCGAAATGCTGAAAGAAAAATTTCATCCGGAAATTCTCAAAAATTGCCGTCTCTGGGCCTTCAATAAAGAAGGCAGTGAGTTCAGACTGATAACGGCACCCGGGCTTGAAAATTCAAAGAAAAAAGCTATGGAACTGGCCTTTGCGGCACTTCTGAACCTACAGGAGAAGCATGCTGACGACTCCGTCAGAAGGCGCAGTGAAAAGTTCATTACCGGACTCTTTGGTGCGAACTCAGCGCCAGAATATCTTTCTGCCCAGCGGCAGGGCATTCTTACGCCAGCTCATTTCGAGGGCAGCCCATGCTATATCTACTGGCAGAAAATCAACGGCAGATTGAACAATACAGGTGGAATCATTGCGCTTTTTCCCGGTGCTTTTGTTGAAGATACGCGCTCAAGTCTTTTCAGACTCGCCAGAGAACTTGCCCATGAATATAAAAATGATCTTTTTATAAGCTTTCCCGAATCACCGCTTGTTTCAAACGCATTCCAGCCTCTTTCCGGGATTAACCGGCAAAGCGCCGACAGCAGCAAAGCTTCGATCAGCTCGCTGGAAAAGCTTTTCGTCAACAATGATTTTCCGCGGCGACAATTTATTAAAAGAGATGGCTGGACACACTACATTGATCTCATAAGCCAGGATACCCACTTTTTTTCAGCAATTTCATTCAGAGAGAACGAACCGCAGGGATTTGGAAAAGGTCTGCTGCCTGCTCTTACAGTTTTTCTGCTTGTCTGGTCGGCCACATTTTTTCTGAGGCTGCGGTATCAGGGCTTTTCATTGTCTCTGGCGTTCAGAACCCTGTTTTTCATGACAGGCATGCTGCCGGTTTTTCTGTTTTTTTATCTCGGTTACAGCCTGATTGAACAGTCGAAAGAGGCAGAAATCAAACAGAAAATCAAAAGTGCCTTTTCAGGAATCGAGCTTCTCGATGAAAAGTCAGAAGAAAGCATCGGTCTGGCAGGTGTTCTGATTAAAGAAAAACTTTCAGACCCCTTTTTTCACAAAGCTTTTACCAGTGAAGATCAGGCAGTTCAACGCTCAGGCTTTGAGAAATTGCAGCAGGATCTGCGCAAGCGCTCGTTTTTTCTCAACTATGTTCTGCTTATTCCCCCGGGCAAACAGGCGAACTTTCATGTTTCTTCACCTTCGGATCTGCCTTATGCCAAATATCACCTCGATTATTATATTATTTCGGCGGGCGATCTTAACAAGGCTTTAACTGCCGGAGACAGCAGGTTTCCGCAGATCAGTCTCAATAAAACTCAGAAGACGCTTGTCAATTCGCTTGGTGGCGAAGACAACCCATCAATCAAGGATGTTTTTCTTTCATCTCTTGAACGAATCAACAGTTTTCAATCCGGAACCGTTGCCAGACATGTTTTTTTTACGACAGTTCTCGGAAATCGCGATAAAATAGGCTGTTATCTCGTTCTCGCGATCAGCATCGATGAAACGGTCAGAGAGGTAATCCGAACAGAGCTTCAGACTCTCAATTCAGACCAGGAAACCAGCTTTTTCTGTTATGGACGCAACCTTTCTGCAGGCTTCAACAGCGTTGCTCCAGAATCCAGAATAACATCCGGCGAAACCGGCAGAAATTTTCTCAGATTTCTTCAAGCCTCCATGCACCATCAATTCCGTATAAAGCAGGAATTCAATCAATCTGTATTCATTTACGAACCGATGAACAAGGTTAAGCGTTACCTTGGCGGTGCCATCATCGACCTTTCCAAAACAGCCAGAACATCGGATTTCAAATTAACATTTCTGCTTCTGGTTGTGGCAATACTCGCTGCGTCGATCTATCTGCTCGCAGCGGCAGTGTCTAAACTGCTGATCCAGCCGACCGGCGAATTAAATCTGGTTTTTAACCGCATCGCCTCCGGCGATCTTTCCTGCAATTTCAGTTATCCCTACGCGAATGAGCTCGGCGAACTTTCCAAAGGCACAACCCAGATGATCCGTGGCCTCAAAGAAAGAAAACTGCTCGGTAAATTCGTCTCGACAACCTTTGATTCAGATCTCAAAGAACGCAATCAGAATGAGCTGGCCCAGACCATTTCCGGAACCGTGCTGTTTTCGGATATCAGAAGCTTCACCACCATTTCAGAGAGTTACCCGCCCGAGGTAATAGCCGAACTTCTAAACACGCACCTGCGTGAAATGGTAGAAATAATCCACCACAATTCGGGAAGAATCGAGCAGTTCATTGGTGACGCAATCGTGGCATTTTTTCCGGGCGAAAAAGCCGTGTCTATTGCACAAGCCCTGAATGCCGCAGATTCAATGATGGTTCAGCACCAGAGAATTCAAAGTAAAAGGGAAAAGGCCGCGCAGCCGACCTACGCAATCGGCATCGGCCTCGATTTTGGGCAGGTCATGGCCGGGGTTCTGAGATCGGGAAAAAGGTCGGAATTCTCGGTTATCGGCCCCGCAAGAAGTCGGGCAGAAGCCTGCGAATCGGCCAGCAAACATGGCGTGAGCACCAGAATCATGATGACAGGCCTGGTAGCAGAATGTGCATGTAATGGCTATACAGAACTGATAAAGCACTCACAGGATCTGTTTGAAATGAAGGAGCTGAAAAACTCATGAGAAGACGGATTCTTCTGTTTCTGATTTCTCTGATCCTGGTTTTTCCGCCATTGAGCGTCTATTTTGCGATGCGTTCAACGGTCGAATTAGAAAACCGCGAGTTTCAGGCGGCCAGGGAAAACAGAATCAAAGCCGACCTTCTTCAGATAAATCGTCTGTCTGACGAATCGAACTATCTGATCAGGGAGCAGACGCGGCTGTGCAAAGAATTTCGCATGATGGGTGAGGAAAACTTCAAGCAAAAAGCAACAAAACCTGAATTTAGAAAACAGATTCGGAATCAACTGCTGAAAGTTACCCAGAAAGCCGGTGCACCATGTGAAATTTACCTGGGCATTACCGATGCGCAAAATCATCATGAATTATTCCACGCCGGTTCTGAAATCGGCCTCAAAGCAATAACGGGATTAAATGGCAGGACAGGCAGCGAACTGCAGCCATGGCATTCATTTTACAAAAACATGCTCAATGAAATAATTCTCAACAACAACACGAAAATCGTCATAAGAGAGCCCGGAGTCTGCATGGCTCTCTCAGGAGAAAAGCTTTTCGAGGATTCATATATTCTGGCACTGGCAGATCTTTCCGGCTTTTCTCTCGAAAAAGCGATCGAATGGAAAATCGACCGGTTTCCTCCCAGAGATTACGGCCTTGGCGCTTATTTCCCCGATACCGGCGAAGTCTGTTTTACCGATTATTTTTTCGGGCGACCGTTTTTGAAAAAGCTCGTATTAAATGACTTAAAAAAGGGCCTTAAAACAAACAGCCGGTTAGCAGGTCATACTTTTTCCAGAACCGAATTCGACAGATTTAAAAAGTGCTTCCTGTTTTCAGTTGCCCCAGACAGCGTCTCCAGATCCGGCCTCCCCAGACAGGGGCTGTTCTGGCTGATTATTCTGGCCCTTTTTTCGTGCATACTGTTCAAACTCATCTTTGAAAAGCTCGTTCTGGGTCGAGGCCCTGATGTCTCGTTCAAACTCATGATACCGGGGCTTTTCCTTTTCCTTATCGTCCAGCCGATTTTTGCCTCAGCCTATCTTGCGGGTGAATTTTTCAGGGTCAGCTATGCCAATGAAAGAAATCGCATGGTTGAAAAACTGGATCAGGACCTGCAGAATTTTGACCGGAAAACTTTCGACACAGGTGTCGACACATTGAACCTGGCACGAGGGCTGAACTCAATCGAGAAAATTGAGGCTTACACAAACACTGAATATGGAGGAAATGACGCAAGCTTTGTGATGTCACTCCTTGACCGTGTTAAGAAAAAGCAGGGAGTCGATCGCTTCTCTTCGGTATGGGTAGCGAAAGGTGACGACACCATGACCGGAGTAAAGATTTCGGCCGACAAAAAATTGTTTGAGGTTTCAAGAGTAGATAATATGGTCGCCGAGATGTTCAAGAAACGATTTCTGGAAATAATGGCTCTGCGGCCTGATTACACAGGAACCTCTCCCGAAGCCTCAGAGACTGAGCTCAAAAGCGAATTGAAGCAGGAGATGTCGCGCGACTTTTTTCTTAAGATATTCGGAGCTGATGCATTCTATAATTTCAGACGCAACAGCGGCATCAGAATTGAAATAAGCGCCAACTACCGCCAGGAACAACTGATTGCCAACCCGATCGACTTTCACAGGCGACCTTTTGCCTATGCTGTATGGTATGTCGAAAGGGAAAATGTTACTCACAGTCTGCCGCTGAAGGAGCTGTCATTGAATTCGAAAGCACCGAGAATTGCCCTGCATGGCGACGAACACTCAGTTTTAAGCGTTAAGTATCAATTCGAGAAAATTGCAGAAAAGCATCCAGAGCTTCTTCATACGGGGATTGCGGCCCATCTGACCCGCACACGCACAGGCAGTATCACTGAGACTCCGGCAACAACGGCAATTCATTCGGCACTCCCGGGTATTTTCGGAAACTTTATCATTGCGGGCACTGAGATGATGAGCAGTTTCGAAGCATTCAGAAAATCAATGGAGAACCGGGTCAAGCTTTTTATTGCCATTCTGATATTTTTTGGCGGTCTTCTCGCTTTTGCCGGGGCGATATATTTTGTCTGGCCTCTGAGGGAACTGACAAGTGCTACCAGAGAAATATCAACGGGAAATTTCACCATACGTATTCATGAAGATCATCCCGATGAATTTGCCGCACTTGGCAAAGCGTTCAATGACATGGCGAACGGTCTTGAAGAAGGTGAACTGCTGAAAAGCTTCGTTACCGATTCGGTGCGCCGCGAGGTTGAAGACGCCGACGACAGTTCGCTGGCAGAAAAAGCCGAGACAACAGCAGCAACGGTTCTTTTTGCGGCGGTTTGCGGATTCAATGATTTTCAGACGAAACATACCGCCGCCGAAACCTTCAGCCTTCTGCAGAAACTTCTTCAGGCTGCAGACGATGCAACTGGCCGCCTGGGCGGCGAAATAGACAAGATGATCGAAGACAAGGTCATGATCGTTTTTGAGCATCGCGGTGAGTCTGCCGCCTCGTGCCCGTTACAGGCTATCCGGGCAGCCGTCATGATCGCTGACCAGGTGACCGCGACGACCGGAATGCAGGTAGCAATCGGAATAAATACCGGCATGACCGTTGCCGGCATAATGGGGGCAGAAAAAGCAAGACTGTCGCGCACCGTTGTCGGCGACCCGGTCAATCTTGCTGCCAGACTGGCGTATGAAGCGATAAAACTCAATGGAGGCATAGTGATTTCGGGTCAGATGACAGATTTTCTGCCAGAAGGCTATAACGCCAGAAAACTTCCCATAAATTCGGTAAAAGGCAAAACTCAGACAATTGAAGCTTTTGAGGTTATCAGACAGGAGCAATCAGCATGAACGACCGACTAACAATCGACTGCGCTCAAAATATTGAATCCAGCATCAGCGAAGGGAAACAAAATACAGTGAACCATTTTTTCGTCATTTTGCAACAATTCCGTAAATCGTCTGTCTCTATAATACTGATTTCATCGGTATTTTTCTTCGCGTTTTCAGCTTGTGCATCTGAGCCGACAAGCGACCGGCAGTTTTCAGCAACGGGCCGCGGCGGAGCGGTCAGCTGCGGACACCCGCTGGCAGCGGCGGCAGCGGCCAGAATTTTGCAGGCAGGCGGCAATGCGGTCGATGCAGCAGTGGCGGCCGGTTTCATGCTTGGAGTCGTTGATTTTTCGAATTCCGGCATTGGTGGTGACGGTTTTGCACTTGTCTGCACGTCAGCCGGACGGGTTTCGGCCTTCGATGGCTCTACCAGGTGGCCGGCTTTGAAAAAACAGACCAGTCCGGCCAGCTTTATTGGCCTGCCAACGGTTCCTGAAATGCTTTTAAAAATGCAGCGCCTGTATGGGAAAAAATCGGCATCTGAGGTTATGGCGCCAGCGGTTTACGCATGTATCAAAGGTTTCAAGGTCACCGCCTATCTGGAAAAGGTTGTTGAAAAAAAACTGCTGAACACCCGTGATCCTTTGACCATATCGTTTCTGGCTCCGAATGGTTACCCGCTGCGGGCTGGCCAGCTGTTTTATCAACCCCGGCTGGCTCGAACACTTATGCAACTGGCATCAGACAATGGTGAGTCATTTTATCGCGGCAAAGATGCAGAAAATACGGTTGCCGACATGCAGAAACGCGGTTCTCTTTATCAATTGCGTGATTTCGCCGGTTATCACAGTCGAATCGTCATGCCACTGAGATATGATTACGGAGAATTCAGTATTTATGGCTGCCCTCCCCCATCCTGCTCACTGGTTACCATTAAGCTGGCATTGCAGCTTCTGGCGTCCGGTCAGGGTTTGTTTCCGCGCTCAGGCAGTGAGCTGATGACTATCGCCAGGCTTGGCCAGAAATTTATCTCGACCAAATTTGACTCGCTGGCTGCCTGTCTGAAAACGCCAGAAAAATTCGATGAATTTGTCAGACAATATCAACCACCAGAAAAAATAACCGGAGGAAAGTTGCCCGATTCAAACACCACCCACCTCTGCGTCTGGGATAAAGATGGAATGGCAGTTTCGATAACCCTGACGCTTGGCAACCATTTTGGCACGGGCGAACTGTCTCCGGGTGGCTTTTTCTACAATAACGGTCTGCGCAACTATACCGGTCAGGTCGCTTCTTATCCGAAAGATTACCCTGCCGATGCCGGTCCGGTTTCTTCGAAGTCACCAGTTATCGTTATCAGAAAAGGCCGACCATGGCTGGCCCTTGGAGGGGCCGGTGCAGACCGGATAATTTTCAATACAGCTCTGGCACTTGCCCGCCTGCTGCACGGGCACACTCCGACCAGCTGCATTGCCGCGCCAAGATTTTATCTTGACTATCAGAACCGCCTGACGCTTGAATGGCAGCCGGCAGCCGGGTTACTCGATGAAGCCAGGAAACTTGCTGAGAGCTCAGAAATCAAAGCAGGCTGCGACGATTTCTTCGGCCTGGTAAGTATTATCAGAAACGAAAACGGCAGCCTGATAACGGCTGCCGATCATCGTCGTGATGGTTCTTGTGCGGTACTGCCCTAGAACGATACCTCGCCACCATCATCGCTGGGGCCGGGGTAATAATCGTCGTCGTCGATAGTACCACCGCCATCACCATAACTGCCGTCAGACGGCGGCGTATCGCTGGCTGCGGCATCATCAGACGGTTCAGGCGGGGGTGGAACCTCATCGCCTGATGTTTCTGGCGGTGGCGGCACATCGTCGCCCGCTTCATCATCGACGGATGGAGGATCAGGATATTCAGAATCGCCGGCAGAAACATCACCAGAATCGTCACTGGTGAAAGAATCGGGCCGCAGGGTGTCACCTTCGTCACCGGCAGGTTCTTCACCCGATGGAGGTGGTGGTGTTGATTCCCAAGCCGGTTCACCAGAAGAATCAGGTTGAGAAGGGGTGATAGTTATCTCATCGCTGCCCTGAAATGCTGGTTCCTGGTATGAGTCGATCTCACCGAATTCATTGGCACCGCTAACCGTAAGTTCATCTGGAATTTCGCCCGGAAGAATACCACCAACCGCCTCGATCTTCGGCAGACTCAGGGTTTCAATTATGCGTTCACGCAGATTGGTCATGTGCTTCATCAACTGCAGACTGCCGTGATAGAAATTCAGAACCACCAGCTTCTTACCCAGAGGGATCAGAACCATGTGGGTAAACAGTCGACGATTGTTTTTGAGAAAATGAAAAAGAACGTGACCGATTTCGACGCCGGCAAGTTCACTCTTCCACTGGTCAAAAAGTCTTGGCTGGAAAGGCATCAGGCTCTCTTTGATGGCCTTGCCGACCTGCGCCAGATTTTGTGGTTCATCATAAGTAGCAGCCTGAACATGCATCAGAAACTGCCCGTCGAAAGCACTGACAGAAGCGAGAAGCGCCGGGCTGACGTTTTCTCTGATCAGGAAATCACTCGGAACCATAACACTGAATTCAAATTCTTTGTTTCGAATAGGTCTGAAACCGCGTTTTTCGCCATAAAATGGCCGCAGTCCCGCAACATAATTATCAATTCCAACGCCCTTGAGGGCATTTCTGAAGGTATCGGTAAGTCTCTGATTGTTCAAAACGTAATCATAGATGTACCAGCGGTCTTTAATATAGTAGCAATAGACCACAAACTCAAATTTGCCCTGAGTGGTATCGATTTTGACCACGACCTTACTCTGAACCTGCTTGTGATATCTTGGGTTCGAATAGTCGATCTTGGCACCACCGGCAACCCGGTTCATGATTTTTGACAGAAAGCGGAATTCGTTGCGCTGGGTCTGAATCTGGAAGGAAAAAAGCTCCCGGTATTCGGCCGGGTCCATGCGCTGCAGCTGGCGGTCAAAAATAAGCTTCAAAAAGGTTCCAACATCGAAGTTTGCCAGACAGATGTCATATTCGCCTGCCATCAGGCCGCCCATGAATTCATAAACCATGGGAATCGGCGTCGGCAACTCTGACCTGGCACCTGGCGGTTCAGGAATATCTACCAGAAGACCGTCTGGATCGGCGCCCTGCGCAAAAGACACTGGAACCAGTGCCAGAACCATGAAAACCACAGCTGACAGTAATGTTAATGCTTTTTTTGCTACCATGGTATTAGACTAAATCACCCTTTGCCAATTGTCAATCGCAGCAGGAAGTTTGTTTTTCTTCCTTGAAGTGCGCCGGTAATAAGTGCTAGAATTGCCGGCAGGTTATGCACATGGAGGCAGGAAATGGGCATTGGTTTCACTGAGCTGATCGTTATTCTCGTAATCATTCTGATCCTCTTTGGCCCTGGCAAGCTTCCGGAAATCGGCAAAGCTCTGGGGCGCGGAATAAAGGAATTTAAAGATGCCCAGAAGGACAATCATAGAAAAGACGACGATTCTTCTGGCACGAAATAAAACTGAAATTTCCGAAAAACAGCAATTGGAGAAGCAGGCGTGAGAAACAAAGCAAAAAAAACCATCTGGCATTTTCTGTCAGGTTCGATTCTTTCGATAGGACTGCTGGCCTCTTCGCCGGTTATGGCCGACACACCCGAGCAGCGTGAACAATATCGCTACGCCCTCGGACTCGTGCAGCGTCATCTCTATGAAGAAGCATCAAAAGTTCTTTCACGACTTCTTTCAGAGCCAAAGGTTTTCTCGCAGGTCGACGGGGCATTATTCTGGCTGGCAGAATGTGAATACCGGCAGAAAAACTACGTCAAAGCCGCCGGATTGTATAACAAGCTGCTGAAAGAATACCCAAACAGTATTTTTCGCGATCGATCGGCTTACGGTCTGGCCTGGTCACACAGTAATGACAACAACCCCAAATCGGCTGTCGAAGCTTTTGCCCGCGTCAGTAAAAACGATCTGCCGCTCTGGATTGACGCAAACCTGAAACGTGGTTTCCTGATGGTTAAATTCAACATGGACACCGAGCAGACGGTAAGGGTATATGAAGAGCTGCTCAAAGAGCCCACTCTTAACGATGCCCAGAAGTTTGAGGCGCATCTGCAGGCCGGGGTCGGCAAATTCAACCAGAGCATTTTCAAGCAGGCGCTCGAGCATTTTGCCAAGGCGCTCGATAAATGCCCGGCAGATAAAGCCCAGGCTCTGCAGTTTTACATTGCCGAATCGTATTTCAGACTCAAAGACTACAGCGCTGCAAGCAGCGAATATGCAAAAACGATCGCACTCGGGCCTGATTCAAACCTTGGTCAGAAATCTGCATATTCCATGGCCTGGTGCCACATCAGGCTTTCTGAACCGGAAAAAGCACTGGCGCTTTTCGAAAAACAGGCCGGTAACCCGAATTCAGTGGTCAGAAAAGATTCGATCAAAAACCTTGTCGACCTGCTGATGAACATGCACCGCTATGAAAAAGCCATAGACTGGATTACCCGCACCGTAAGTGCGCTAGACTCAGCTGATCAACCAGAACTTGATTTTATCAAAGCCCTGGCCCTCTCCCGCAATGGTGAATTTGAAAAAAGTCTGCGGGCCTTTGAAGACTTTCTGAAAAAATACCCGAAAAGTAACAAGGTAAACGAAGCTCACTATCAGTCAGGACTGGTTAACATCTCGCTGGGACGCTTCAAAGAAGCGATTGCCAACTTTGAAAAGGTAACATCAGAAAAAGTCGACCCTGATATTCGCGAAAAAGCCATCTATCGCATCGGTGAATGCTGGTTCAATCTTGGCAACATCACTATGGCAGGCGACTTTTTCAACAAAGTCATCAAGCAGTTTCCCAAAGGCAAGGCCCGCTTCGACGCGCTTTATCAGCTGGGCGAACTGGCCTATCTGCAGAACAGCTATGCCGATGCCCTCACCGCTTTTGAAGCAATTACCGCATCGGGTAACGAGCTTGCTCCACAGGCAACCTTCAGAGCCGCGGAAGTGTTGATGAAAGCAGGCAGACACCAGGAAGCGATCACCAGATTTCAGCAGTATATCGACCAGAACCCCAAAGGCAAACTGCGCGAAGATGCCATTTTTAAAATTGGTCTCAGCTGGCTTGAACTTAAAGATCAGGGGCAGGCTCTGGCAGCATTCTCGCAGCTTCTCGACGCAACCGGTTATTTCCGCCAGGAAGCCAGATTTCACATAGCAGAAATCGCCCGCAGTCTTGGCAATTACCCTCTTGCAATACAGCATTACAAAGCCATTACCACCGAAGAGCCGAATCATCCGCTGGCCCCAATGGCCAGGCGGGCGGCCGGCATTTCTCTCTTTCAGACCGGCGACTATAAGGCTGCCATCGAATCATTCAGCGGTATTCTCAAAGATTACCCGTCAACCGATGCGGCAATTCCTGAAACACGTCTATGGCTCGGCAAAAGCCTGATCGCCTCGGGCGACACCGACAACGGCATTCTTGAAGTGCTGAAGGTTCCGGTCCTCTATCCCGGCAGCCCGTTTATTGCCGAAGCTTATGCAGAAGCAGCGAGAGGTTACGAGAAACTTAAAAACATCAATAAATCCAGAATGATGTATGAAGAAGTTCTCAAGGCCAAACCATCACCAGAATTAACGGCTGAAGCAGAAACCGCCCTCAAAAAGCCCTGATACTGCATCAATAGAAATCAGCCCCGCAAAGAAACATGCGGGGCTGATTTTTTTTGCGCAAAAAAACAGTAAAGGCTTCAGAAGCCTTATATAGCTCTGGCTTTGACCACAATAAAGTCGAGGCCGCCAAGATTGAGTGTATCGCCAGGTTTGATCACCTGCTTCTCTTTGATGCTTCTGCCATTTAGACGCGTGGTGTTGGTTTCAGTCAAAGGCGTTACATAAACAAGACCCTTGCTGGCCGTAACTTCAATATGCTCTCGACTGACCTCGTTAGCAGGAATACATATCTGGTTTTCTTTTTTCCTTCCGATTCTGATGGTGCTTCCCTGAGCTTCGTATGGCTTTCCATCACCTTCGAGAGCAAAAATGAGTTTTTCTTTAGGCTGAATAGGAGGGGCTTCAGCCGCCAAAACCGGCTCTGGAGCTTTTGGCGCGACAGGAGCGCTGGTTACCGGAGCAGGGGCAGGTTTCTTTTCTGGTGTCGTGGTCTGAGATGGCTGCGAAGGCTTTTCAGCAGCATCGACATCGGCCAGACGACCGGCCACAGGTGGCGCAGTCACTGCCTTGTTTTTCAGGGTCCGCTTCGCTTCACCGGGCGACGCATCAGAAGAAGAGCCCGGTTTTTTATTTGAACTTTTTTCGTCTGCAACTTCAGCTTCGAGTGCTGCGAGTCTTGACAGCGGGCTTATTTCAGGTTTTTCAGAGACAACGGCATTCTTCTGAGTTTTTCTGCCACCAGAAGAAGCCTCAGAATCAGCAATATTCACACCCTTTGTTTGAACCGGGGTTTCTTCAGACTTGTCAAAATCAGCCAGAGTCGATTCTGGCTTTGCTGAAGATTTTTTCGAAGTCGCCAGCAATCTGAAAACAATCACCAGCAGAATTATAAGAACTGGAACGGCAAGAATAAGAACGCTATTGGCCTGAGGCGCGTCAACAGCTGCCGTTGCCGTATCAGCCCAGGCTTTCTGATTAAGAAAAACAAGAACTGCCTGCAGCAGCTTTTTATTATAGTTCATTGTTAAAAACCTTTCTTTCAGCCATTTATCTACGACTGTTCCGGGCTTCGTGCTTTTACTTTTTTACAAACCGGTTTTACAAATCTGATTCTGCCGGCAAAAACCGGAGCGACATACTTATTCCTCTGACAAAAGTATTTTTGCAGATTCCCATAACTATGTTATTTCGGTTAAAGCTTTCTGTAAAGTCTCAAGCTGCATAAAGTTCAAACTCTTTGAGGCGGCCGAAATCCGGCTGCTGGCCTGACAGCCGGTTGAGCTTGATTTTATAGGCAACCTGACGTAAATTAGCCGGATGCTCGAAAGGACCTGAGCTAATCAAAGCGAATTGCAGGAGCTTGCCATGTTCAAAAACAGATTCTCGATAATTATGTTTCTGATCATTATTCTGTCGGCTGTTTCAGCTTCGGGACAGAACATTGAACAGAAAATTACCAGACTGTTCAGCTTTGACCCGCACCCGATGGCAGCTGAGTTTGCAGAACCCGTGCCGTACAAAGGAGAATTCCTGCAGCACGAGGTTCTTTTTCACGAGACCTGGAAAAGCAGCGCGGGTAAAGAATACCTCGAAAGCATTCATTTCACGCTGAATATTGTTCAGTCCGGCAATGTCATCGCTTCGGCATCCACCGCCCCATTCACCACCGTCAAATTGAAAAAAGGTCAGCAGATCGCTGAAACCAGCATCGGAACAACCAGGCTGGCAGTATTTATCGAGGATTTCTCAAAAACCGGCCCTGGACTTGCAGAGCTTACGCTGACCTTCAAACTCTCATACCCGGAAGTGAAAGTTGAAAAAGCCGAAGCAAAAATTGCCAATCTTAAAACTTCAACGGCACTTGACCTCTGCCGCAAACTTGCCGAGCGAGCCAACCAGATTCCGGTCGAGAATGTCGGAGCCAGACTCAGTCTCTACAAAAAAGCTCTGGCAGCTGCGCCGACCGCCCCATCTTCGCCGGAAGCGGCAGAATTTCATGCCAGCATCGGTAAGTTGATTGCCGATATTGAACAAAAACGATCACTTCAGGCAGAACCGGCTCCGACCAGTGTGCCTGCCGAAGAACCACAGAAAACAGCTGTAACAGAATCATCTTCAACAACTGAAAGCAAAGCATCAGAAGCTACCGCACCGGCAGCAACAAAACAACCCGGCACAGTTGCACCTGAAGCAACTGCATTATACCGACAGGCACAGTCTCTTTTTGCACAGGATAAGGGCCCTGAAGCCAGAGAAGCATTGCGCCGGGCCATTGAAATCGCGCCGGATTACCGTGAAGCTCTTATTCTTCTCGGAGACAACGCCTACAGTAACCGCAAATATGCCAAAGCCAGAGAAGCATTTGAAAAGGTCATCAGCCTCGACGAAAAAGACGCTGATTCGCTGCTTAAATTCTTCAAGGCCGGCTATTATCTTGGGGAGGGCTCTGAAGCCGTCTTAAAGCTTGCGGCCGCAAAAGACAAACACCCTGACGATCTGCGACTGAAAATGGCATTTGCTGAAGCATCTTTTCAGCTTGGCGACCTGATCAACGCCGAAGCCGCCTGCATCGAGATTCTAAACTTGAATGCCGGGCATTCACAAGCAAAAGACCTGCTTGAGCGGGTCAGAAAACATCTGAAATAATCAGACAGGATTCAAAAATTGTTTGAACTTTTTCACCTTTCCTTTCAGGCACTATTGAATATCGGAGCCTGGCTGGGGCTGATATATGTAGTGACCGAGCCCTCGCTGGGTTCGAATGAACTTTATATCAGGGCTGTCGAATTTTCTGAATCATTCTTCCTGTATTCATATTTCCTTTTTATAATATCTTCTGTTTTTAAATTTAAAGCCTCCAGCCGCTTTTTTTCAGTCCATTTTTACGATCTCGTTTTTTTTGCACCGCTCTTTCTGATAGGATTTGAAGGTATCCATGCGGTTCACATTCTGCTTATCAGACAAGGGACAGCAATTTTTGCCGAGTATCTCAACCAGTATACCTTCGGGCATCTGGCCGACTCAATTGCCCGCCGCCCGGCAAGACTGGTTCTCACAAGCTTTTTCGGGGTCATTGCACTTGGCGCTTTTATTCTGGTAATGCCGGTTTCAGTCGCGGCAAATCACTCACCATCTTTGCTTACAGCGCTTTTCACCTCAACCTCTGCAGTCTGTGTTACCGGTCTGATAGTTGAAGATACGGGCACCTATTTTTCTACTTTCGGGCAGATAATCATAATTGCTCTGATACAGATCGGCGGCCTTGGCCTGATGACGCTGTCGGCTGGCATTTCACTCATTGCCGGCAAGCGTATGGGCATGACTCACTCATCATTGATGCAGGAAGTGCTCGACCTTTCTGATCTGGTCAGTTTAAAGTCAGCACTGCATGACATTTTTCTCTGGGCTTTTCTGATTGAACTTTGCGGAGCAATTGTCATTGGCTTGCGCCTTTACATTCTTAAAGACTGCTGCATCTCAGAGGCAGCTTTTTCGGGAATTTTTCATTCGGTCTCGGCGTTCTGCAATGCCGGATTCTCTACTTATGCCGATTCTCTCATGGGTTTTCAATCTGACCCGGTGCTCAACTTTACCATAATGGGATTGATAATTACCGGTGGTCTGGGTTTTACAGTTCTTGGGTCTCTGAACAGTTTTCTCAGGGGCGCAAAAAATCAACGCCTCAACACGCACACATGGCTGGTGGTAGCCGTCAGCTTTATTCTGATCACCGTCGGCACAATATTTATTCTGGCTCTCGAATACGATACCGCGCCAATGCACAATCTTTCAACCTTTGACAAGGTAATGGCGGCGCTTTTTCAGTCGGTTTCAACCCGTACTGCAGGCTTCAATACAATAGATTTTACCGGCCTCAAAACCAGCACCCTGTTTTTCATGTGCATCCTGATGTTCATCGGTGCTTCTCCGGGCTCAACCGGCGGCGGCATCAAAACCACCACCTTTGCTACCCTGTTTTTATTTGTCAGAGCCAAGCTCAAAGGTCAAAGCCAGGTTAATATCAGGGGCAGGCGTATCCCTGACGAAACCATTCTCAAGTCATTTCTTATTGTCGCCATATCAGCGTCTCTGGTCGCTCTTTTCACTTTTCTGATGATTCTTACAGAAGAACACCAGCTTATTCAGATAATTTTCGAAGTGATTTCGGCTTTTGCCACAGTCGGTCTTTCAACCGGCATTACTCCGCAACTGACTGTCTGGGGCAAGCTATTGATAATCTTTTTAATGTTCATAGGACGCACCGGCCCTCTGACCATGGCTCTTTCAATAACATCTCAAAGCAGTCGCGTCAGTATTCAATACCCGGAAACCCGTGTTCTCGTTGGCTGACAGGAGGTTAATTCAATGCAATATGCAGTAATTGGACTCGGAAGATTCGGTGCCAAACTTGCCACCTCTATTTTCGCAAAGGGTGGTGAAGTTATGGCCATCGACAAGGACCCAGAAGCGGTCGATGCCGTAAAAGACCATGTCAGCCAGGCCGTGCAATGTGACTGCACCAATGAAAAGGCCCTCAGAGAACTGGGTGTACAGGATCTTGACGTGGCCATAGTCGCAGTTGGCGACAACATTGAAACAAGCATTCTTGTAACGGCCATTCTCAAGCGTCTTGGGGTCCACAGAATTCTTTCAAGAGCTTTAACCAGAATGCAGGGCCAGATTCTTTCAGAAGTAGGCGCCCACGAAGTTTTTTCGCTTGAGGAGCAGATGGGCGAGCAGATAGCTGATCGACTTATTTCCCCGCATATTCTCGAGAGCATCAAGCTCAGCTCGGGGCACTCGCTCACAGAGCTTGAGCCGCCGGCAGCATTCATCGGAAAAAGCCTCAAGGAACTGAATGTCAGAGCCCATTACGGTGTTAACGTCATTGCGATAAAAACAAGAAAGCCGGCAATCAACGAAAAGGGAGAAAACATAATAAAGGTAGTTCTCAACGACCTGCCGTCGCCCGACGAAAAGATTTCTCCGAATGACATTCTCGTTCTGGTTGGCCGCGACGAAAAAATACGCCAGCTTTCAGAGCTCGACAGCGGGGAGGCCTGACAATATGCGAATATCCATGGACAAAAGGTTCAAGCTCGGTACCGCCTTCAATATCTGCCTGCTGGCTTTTTTCGGTTTCTTTTCGGCCTATCATGTCTACTCATTCGACAGCAATGTCAGAGTCAACCTCGAAAACGATATCAGATGGTTTCTGACTACCGAAAAAAACGTCAGAGAATGTCATGAATTCAGGCAGAAGCTGAATGATCTCAAACCTCTGCAAAACGACGAAGTCAGGTCTGAAGAATCGGGAATGGCGCTGGCACTAAGAGATGATTCGCTTGAATTCATTGCAAAAGTTGGTCATCTGATCGCCTCAGACAGTATACTTGCCGCCAGAATTGCCAGTCAAACAAAAGCACTAACTACGGGTGGAGTTGCATCAGCAGAGTTCATGATTATTCAGGCAGACCTGAATAATAATATGCAAAAACTAGCGACAGAATTGCTCTACGTCAGAAATCGCAGTCTTCAACTCCTGACAGCCAAAAAAGACGCTCTGTTCCTTACCAGAAAAGCTTTTCAAAGCAGATTTCTTTTAACCACTCTCGCCACTTCGATTGTGGCGTTCATTGCCCTGTTTTTTATCTCACACCAGATCAAGCTGCCAACCAGAAAAATCATGGAAATCATCAGAAAAATACGTGACGGCAACTACAGTATTCCTGTCAGAGCCCATACTGGCAACGAAGTTGATCAGATTGTCGCCGGGCTGGCAAGCATCGCCGATACTCTCAAAATCAGAGACCAGCTCAAAATTGACAAAATTCAGCTCGAAAAGAAGCGATTTTCGGCTTTTGCCAATTTTGTCAACGTGCCGTTGCTTATGATTAACGACGAAAAGAAGATAGCATTTGCCAACGATGAATTCATGACTCTGTTCAAGCTGACCTGGGATGAACTTTATGAGGTCGATTTTGCACAGGCACCTCTGCCGGTCGAACTGCGCGACAAACTGACCGCTCTCATGAGCGAAAAAAAATGGGTCGAAAACGAACAGTGCGACATCATCGGCGAGAATTATGCCTTTGATCTGCATCTTAGCCTGATACCGGTAAAGTCTGCCGAAAACCCGGTTGCATCGGTGATTATAACGCTTGGCAAAATCGATTGCCGCAAACGCACTGTTCCGTCGCAAAGAGCCTGAATTTATTGGCTTGCAGATTTTCCAGCAGATGTTATATTTATATTGACACCAATTTAAGGGCTTTTAAAATGGAAAAGTTACTGCAATTAATCAACAACTGCTGGATAGTTCTTGGGCAGATGTCGCCTTATCTGCTGCTGGGCTTTCTTGTTTCCGGTGTTCTTTCGGTTTTTATCTCGCCCAGATGGGTCGAACAGCATCTCGGAACCGGCAAAGCAGGCTCGGTAATCAAAGCCACTCTGCTGGGCGTACCGCTGCCACTCTGCTCATGCGGAGTAATTCCGGTTGCGGCCTCGTTGCGCCGGCATGGCGCCAGCAAGGGTGCTACCACGGCCTTTTTGATTTCGACACCGCAGACGGGGGTAGATTCGATTCTGGCCACCTGGGGACTTCTAGGGCCTTTTTTCGCAGTTTTTCGCCCCCTTGCAGCACTGATAACCGGCATTTTCGGTGGTCTTATGGTTTCAGCGACAGATCCCGATGACATGACCAGGATTACTGCGACCGGTAACCAGACAATCAACACGGCCTCGTTGACGATTGGAGAAAAGGTGCAGGCCGCTCTGCGCTATGCTTTCCTGACTCTTCCGTCTGAGATTGCCCGGGCGTTGATCATAGGCATCGTCATTGCAGGTCTGCTCTCGACATTTCTCTCTGGCAACGCGATTGCCGCCTGGATCGGCAATTACCACACCACGATGCTGATCATGCTTGCTATTGGTATTCCGGTTTATGTCTGTTCGACTTCTTCGATTCCGATTGCTCTGGCGTTCATAAAAATGGGTGTAAGCCCTGGCGCTGCCTTCGTTTTTCTGATTTCGGGGCCAGCCACCAATGCGGCAGCCATTTCGGTCGTCTGGAAAATTCTCGGCCGGGTTTCGGCTGTCATTTATATTGCCACTGTGGTTTTCGGCTCACTGGCTGGCGGCTACGCCCTCGACCTTTTTGCCCGCCGATTCTCTGAAGCCGGTTTGAATGCGATAACTCCAGCCTGTCACACCGAACTGAGCATGCTTGAGATCGGATCGTCCATCTTCATGCTTGCCATCATGCTTTTCAGCACCATGAAAAGCCGTGAACAGAGCGGCGAATGCTCAGCCTGTTCATGCAGTTCCGGCAATGATCAAAGCAAACCGGCCGGTGAAAGCATTTCGGTTGCGGTCGAAGGCATGAGCTGCGGCAAGTGCGCCGAAGCGGTTAAAAATGCTCTGCTTGAAATACCGGGAGTCGTCGGCGCAAATGTCATGCTTTCAGAAAAGCTTGCCATGGTCAGCGGGCACGGGGTAAACCCGGAAACAGTCGTTAATACAATAAACAGTCTCGGTTATTCTGCGAGAAAAAAATAGATTTTGCAGAATGCCGGCCTCTGAGCTGCATTATCACCGACTATGCACGGGGTATTGACGTGGAAGTCATTGTAGTTTAGAATCCATGCATGACTTCAAAAAAGCAGTATTTTCTTTCGGTACTCTTCGTGGTTTTCATTTCCCTTTTTTGCTATTCAAGCTGCGAAGCGTCTTATCTTAATGTTTCCAGAATCGTCAAGGTTGGCCTGACAAAACTTGGCTGTCCGCAGACATTCACGATCGAGCCCAGTACCGGGTATATCGAGATATTCGACCGTTCGAAGAATCACGCGGTTTATTCGGGCAAAACAGAAAAAGCAAGCCTGTCACTATTGAAAGACGGGCAGATGAAACTCAGTATCGACGATCGCAAGACTCTTTATTTTTCCAACACTGAACTTATTTTCTCTGCCGTCGGCAGAATGCCGATCAACCTCAAGATAAGAGGTGGCAACAGCAAAGTTCAGACCTACCGCGGCAGCATCGCCCTCGCGCCTGAGCGTGGTGGCCTGCTGGCTGTAAACCATGTCGACATGGAAGACTATCTCAAATCGGTTGTTCCGTGTGAAATATGGGTCAAAGCCCCCGATGCCGCCCAGGAAGCCCAGACAATCGCTGCCAGAACCTATGCCGTGCGCCACATCGATCGTCATTCAAACGAACGCTATCAGATCTGCGACACCGTTCATTGCCAGGTTTATACCGGCGTAATCAGAGAAACACCCCTGGCTGCCAAAGCAGTGCGCAAGACAGAAGGGCAGATTCTCAGTTTTGCCAAAGCCCCTGCGAATACCGTTTATCATTCGAACTGCGGCGGTTATCTCATCAGCAGCAAAGCCGCCTGGTCCGGCAGTGAGATCCCCTACCTCATGAGCCACTTTGATGGCACTGCAAGTGAAGAATCTTTCTGTTCCTACGGTGAGCGGTTCAAAAAGAGCCAGCCAACCGGCAGATTGCCAAAACCTGAAGCCGGCCTCAAGGTAAAACCGCTCCCCTGGAATGCCCGCAAACTGGAACACAAAAACTACGGGCATCGCGTCGGCATGTGTCAGGATGGTGCTATCGGCATGTCGCTGATCGGTTACAGCGCCCGCCAGATTCTCGCTTTTTACTACCCGGGTACCAGACTTGAAACTCTCAACTACGCCGGCCCGCAGATTGAAAGCGAAGAAGCCGAACCAGTCAAAGATCCGATCGTTCTGGCCTCTGCCGGAATTCAGCCCGCACCACTGCTGCCGCTAGAAGGCCCGATCAACCCGACACAGATCAGCGCTCTCAAACGTCAGACCACCCCTGCTGAAACACGCAAAAGTAATATTCTCAGTACTTTGAAGGAAATTTCCACCGTAAGGGCAGGCAACACTGCTTCCGGCGTCAGAAAAATGTTCTGGACTCCGGCAGAACCCGGGTTGTCAAAAAACCTGGGAGTTTTTTAGAAGCCTGCAATCACAGCAATGATCCAAGCCATCACCCTTGAAAATTTTCTCTTCATGCACCGGGCTGAGCTCGAATTTTCTGCCGGTCTCAATGTAATTACCGGCGAAACCGGCGCCGGCAAAAGCGTACTGCTTGAAGCCGTAAAACTTCTGCTCGGTAAAAAAGCCCGGGCCGGTCTGGTTCTGCCAGGGCAAACCCAGGCAAAAGTGCAGGCTGAATTCTGCATTACCGGCCAGAAAGAACTGGCTGATTTTCTTGAAGAATCAGGTTTTGCCAATGAAGAGTCGCCAGAGACTCTTACCATTACAAGAACATTTAAAGACGAAGGCAGCGGGCGCGTGCTGGTGAATGGAATTCTTTCCAATGCCGCATTTTTAAAGCAGCTTGGCAACCATCTGATGGAAATTCATGGCCAAAACGAGCATCAGACCTTACTATTGCCTGAAGTTCAGAAGGAAATGCTCGACCGCACCGGCAACACTGCCCACAAGAACAATCTTGCCGAACTGCGGCAGATTTTTAAAGACCGACAGAGACTGACAGAAAGACTGCTCGAACTTGAAAACCGCAATCAGCAGTCTGCTGCCCGCATAAACGAGCTGCAGGCGACCATCCAGGAACTGACGGCTCTCAACCTGGCAAGCCCCGACGAAGAAGATCAGTTAAAAGAAGACCTCAAACGCCTGAGCCATTCAGAACAGATCATTAACTGTCTGCAGACGGCAGTTGGCCTTCTTTCCGGTACCGATGAAGGTATCGGTGCAACTATGCAGAGTTACCGCATTTCTGAGCAGCTGAAGAAAATTGCCGGCTATGACACAAAGCTTGAAGATTGTTTTCAACGCTCAAGCAATCTTTATTATGAATTAAAAGCTCTCGAAAAAGATCTCGAAGCCATGGCCGAAAGCACCGACCTCGACCCGGAGCGGCTGCAGCAGGTGCAGGAACGACTGATGGCTTTTTCCAAAGCATGCCGCAAGTATGCGACTGATTTCAGGGGCCTTTTTGCTCTCAAAGACAGCATCAGTCAGGAACTTGAAGAACTGATGACACCAGACCAGACGCGCGACCGCCTGAAAAAAGAATATGATGCGATCGACCGTCAGTTCAAAGATTTGACTACCCGTGTCAGCAAAGAACGCCAGAAACTGGCTGAGGCACTCAACAAAAAAGTTTCGCAGGAAATGGCAGGTCTTGGTTTCAATGCCGCCGTTTTCAGAGCTGAGCTGACGCCTGTCAGCCCGTCTGCATCAGGTGCAGAAAATATTGAATTCTGTGTTTCTCTCAACCCGGGCGCACCGGGTGGCCCGCTGCGCAAAATAGCCTCGGGCGGCGAACTTTCGCGCGTCGCTCTGGCGATCAAGAAGGTTCTGGCAAGCTGTGACGCTCTGCCAACTCTGGTTTTCGACGAAATCGACGCCGGCATCGGCGGAAAAACCGCTGAAGCGGTCGCCGAAAGTCTGCGTAGTCTTGGCAGCGAAAAACAGGTGCTTCTGGTAACCCATCTGCATCAGATCGCCAAAGAGGGCAGTCATCATTTTACCGTCACCAAAACGGTTGATTCAGGCGCCACCGTGGTCAGCATCAGAAGGGTCAAAGAAAGCGAAAGGGTTGAAGAAATCGCCCGCATGCTGGGTCAGACAGACAATCAGGGGCTTGAATTCGCCCGCAGTCTTCTGGCAAAATCAGCTGGTCAGAGCTGAGCTTCAGCGAAAACTGCTGTACGGCACGCCGTTGATTCCAGGCTGTGCGCAGGCTGATCTTACCGTAAAAGTACCGCTGGCATCGATACCTGTCTGCCAGTCAAAACTGCCGGTCATCGGATCGATATAGGCGCGCCGCAGAAATCGCCGGCCTTCAGCATCACGAAGAAGTTCGTCAAGATTCTGTGGATGCCGGTTATGACAGCGTTCAAAGCGGACAACCGCACGTCTGAATTCGCCGAGCATGAAACGCAGATCGTCTTCGTGCCGCCTTCTGACTTCGAGATCGGCCCGCGGAACAACCACGCTCAGGCCGATTGCCAGAAGAATCACTGCTACGGTTACCACCAGCAGCGAAACGCCGCGGCGGTCAGAAATCGGCATAGCTCACTCCGTCGAGACTCACCCCATCGGCACCCGATTTGACATCATAGACATCCACGACGCCAGGCTCTGACGAAACGGTTTTCCAGGTATCGGTCTTTTCGGTGAACGGATCAGCCGGAATAGCCCTTATATAGCCTTCGCGCACCAGGGATTCAAGGTTTTCAGGCCACTTTTCATGATCTTTGTAATAGTTGTTAAGAGTGGTTCTGAAGGTATGCAGACTGTTCTTCAACGCGGTTTCTCTGGCACGCAGAATCGTTTTTCCGTACATCGGCACCACTGTCGAATAAAGAATGCCGATGATGGCAACGACAACACTCATTTCAACAAGAGTAAAGGCACGCCGGCTGATTGTTCTCATAACTGCTAACCTCTGGTTCCCCGGTAGAAATCAAGAAAATCTTCGCCAGCTGCGCGTTCGAGATCATTTTTAAGACTGAGTTTCTGTACTGACTGCGAAAACAGCTGACTGCCAGGGCCAAGACTGGTGATATTCGGCTCAAGCTGCGAGATTTTACCCTTCTGAATGATACTCATGGCGGTGCTATTCATCACTAGAGTTTCGTGAACCGGCACGATGCGCTTACCACCGGTGTCGGCAATCAGGGCCTGCGAACAGATTCCCTGAAGATTTTCGGCGAGCACCTGGCAGACATACTCTCGGTCTGACTCGGGAAATGAAAAGATGAACTTTTCGAGGGTGTTCACCATTCCGAGCGTTTGCATGCTCAGAATAACGAAATGACCACCGGCAACATATTCGATAATGTTTCTGAACGGAATTTCGCGTTTCAGGTCGCCGATAACGAGCGTATCGACGTCCATGCGTTTCGCGAAATTGATACCCTGCTCGATCAGATAGATGTCTTTGCGGAACTGGCGTTGTGAAATGCGGCTGTGCTTCTGTTCGAAATGAAATTCGATCGGATCTTCGATAATCAGCACATGGCGCTGATGCTGCTGATTGATACGTTCAACCATCGCGGCCAGAGAAGTGGAGATGCCCGATCTGGCCGGGCCGGCAATAATAAAAATGCCTTTTCTGGCGTCAATGCACTGAACCAGAGAATCGGGAAAGCGAATTTCTTCGAGGGTCGGAATTTTGCTGTTGATGATCTTTATCAGAGCAACAGGCTTCTGCTGTGAATGAAAAAGAGTCAGACGGAAATTACACGGCGGTTTACCGAAAAAATTTGCCTCAAATGAGCTGAGTTTGGCGAATTTCTGCTGCTCTTCGGGGTTGAGAAGATCTTTGATCAGAGTGCTCATGTCATCTTCGTGCAGAACCGGCAGGTCCATGTGGCGCAGAAACTTGTTCTTGCGCATCAGGGGCTTGGCACCGACCTTGATGTGCAGTTCGGTGCCACCGGCGACTTTAACCTTGTCGATCATTTTTTTGATATCCATGCTTCAGACTCCTTTCAGCTGTTGATCCGCGATTTATCGATCGCGAAATCAGAACCGACCTTCTGGCTGACAATGCGCTTTCTTACCAGATGCGCCAGCTGAGAGTCGAAGGTTTTCATACCGGCAATTTCGCCCTGTCCCTGCAGAGCTCTGAACATGCTCATATTGTTGTTGCGCACCAGCGCTTTCATCTGCGGGGTATTGATCATGATGTCAAAAATCGCCACCCGGCCATTCTTGTCTTCGCGCGGTACGAGGCGCTGGCTGACGATCATCTTCAGCTGCGCCGCGATTCTGGCGCGCAGAGCCTCGCGGTCGGCCGGTTCCCGGCAGTTGATCAGGCGTTCAAGAATCTGCTGGCAGTCACCGCCTTCAGTTGATCCGATGACCATACAGCCAGATTCGCAAAGGGTAAGTGCCTGATCCATGGCATCGGGATAGTTTATAGAATCAGAGACGACGACGTCGGGGTCGACGCGGTATGCTTCGCAGAGGCCATTGTAGAAATTTGAGATATCTACCGGAATACTGCGCTGAATGAACGCGGCCTTGTCGTCTTTAAAGACGTATTCGACCGGGTTTTCGATAGTAAAAATACTCTTTTCGAAGTGCCTGTTGATGAAATTGAGCATCGCGGCAATGGTGCTGGTTTTGCCTTCACAGGAAGGGCTGCCGACGAGAATCAGACCTGATGGCTGCGAAATGACCTTGCGCACCCCCTCGGTAAAACCGAGCTCATCGAGATCGAAGAATTTTTCGTTGATAAAGCGTATTGCCAGCGCAAACTTGCCCTTGTCGAGAAATACCGAGAAGCGCAGACGACCAACGGTCGGAACTTCTTCGGCGTAGGTTACCTGCCGCTGTTTACCGAGAATTTCGCGGGCCTTGGGCGTGCTGGTTTCGAGAATGATCTTCTTGATCTGATCTTCACTCAGCTGAACTGAATCAAGCTTTTCGAGCTGGCCATTCAGGCGGTAAAAAACCGGCTGATCCGGGAAAAGATGCAGATCTGAAGCACCCTTAACCTTTACCAGCTGACAAACCTTCATTAATTCTGACATTTCCTGACCTCTTCAGTTATTTTACTTCTAAATGCGCTGCAGCAGCTCGATAACATTTTTCAGCACCTGACTGTCGGCCGGCAGCGTCTTGCGCAGCGTTTCGAGAATTCGTCGCGCCTTGTCAGTCTCGCCGACAGAATAATAGCAGAGAGCGAGATGGTAAGACGACGACAGATCGCGGGGATTAGCCTGTAGACCAAGATTCAGAGCTTCGATCGCCTCTGAATACTTTTTCTGGTTGAAGTATGCCAGACCAAGCGCCCCATAAACCCTGATAACATTTTTTCTGTCGTCAGCAGGAACGTATTTTTTGAGCTTTTCATAGCAACTGGCCAGTCTGCTCCATTCCTTGCGGCGGAAATAAATCTGACCAAGCAGGATGCCGGCCTCTATGTGAGCGGGCTGGCGACTGATAGTCTTTTCAAGAATTTCCTGGGAACGCGTCATGTCGCCAAGATTATAGAGAGAACTTGCCAGATAAAACGCCAGATCGGCGTTCTGACTGTCTTCTTTGCAGAGCTGTTCAAAAATTGCCTTCGCCCGGTTGAAATCGCGACTCTCAAAGAAAGCCAGACCTTCTTTCATCAGGCTTTCCGAGTCTGCAGTCGCTGAAATCATCGCAGGTGACTCGAAAGTTGCGATGCCTTCCATGTCGCGTTTGACTTCTTCGGCAAGAGCATCGAGAAGCACCCGCGAAAAAGCGTCGGTCTGCTGCACGAATTCGCCAAGCACCCCGGCAATCTTAACCCAGACCTGCAGCTCGGCTTCACGCTTCTTATCTTTCAGGCCAGCGGCCAGTTCTTCAAAAACGTTCAGTTCGCCGTTAAGCAGCAGGGCTTTATAATACTCAGAATAAACGCCTGAGCGCACAGCTCCGAGAAACTTCTTGACCTTGCCAAGTTCGTCACGGGCGCCAAGATGCCCGAGAGCAGCAATCAGCCAGGGCAGTTCCTCTTCCGGCTCTTTTTTGATGCGCTCAAAAATCAGAGGTATCGCGGCAGTCAGGCGGCGATCAACGATATATCTGAGCAGATATTCAACTACCGGCGGGCTTTCTTCTTTTTTAAACAGGCCGATAATCGCATCGTCAGGGAAATCGGCAATGCGGGTCGCACATTCTACAGCTTCGCGGCGCACCCACTGATTTTCGTCGGCAAGAAGCGGTTGAATCTCACGAACCCCGACCAGATCGCCAAGTTCAAGAGCGGCCTTCAGTGCCATTTTTCGCACACCGAAATTTTCGTCGGCAAGCAGTTGATGCACGTATTCTTCGCGCTTCGGGTTGTTGATTCTTGCGAGAACATAGGCGGCCGAGCGTCTGGTAGGCGCATCACGACTCTGCAGCATCGCTGCAAGCTCTTCGGTAACTGCGTCGGCATCGGCGCTGGCCAGGGCAATGCACAGATTGGCTCTGACACGGTTATTCGGGTGCCCGTAAAACTTCTTGAGCTTGCGCTTCATTTCGAGCGCCGGAATTTTCAGCAGCGAAACGGCTTCGACCGAGTTGGCCTGAATACGCGGGTCATAAGAGGCCAGGCCGCTTTCGAAAGTCTTCAACAGGCGCCCTTCTGCGAACGGGGCCAGCGATGAGATGATAATCGCCTTCAGTCTTGAATCACGGGCAATTTCGAACTGCCCGACCAGTGCCGGAATAGCTTCTGGGTCGCGCATTTTCGAGAGAATTTCGAGAACATTGATGACGATCCATTCGTCTGGGTCGTTGAGCAGACCACACAGGGCCTGAACCACATCGCGACCGCCCATTTTATGCAGAGCGCGGGCCGAATAATAACGCACCATGCGGTCTTCGTCGCGCAGCAGTTCCATCAGCGGGCGGGTTGCCATCGGGTCGCCAATCTCGCCGAGAACTCTGACAATTTCTTCTTTATAAAGTGAATCGGGGTCCTGTAGACGTTCAAGCAGCTTTGCGACCGGGCTGCTGTTGCGATAGTGACCAAGAGCAGTCACCGGTTCTATGTAATCCGGGTATTCCTGAAAAGCTCTGGTCAAAGTCTGCAGCGATTCGGGGTCGCCGATCCGGCCAAGACTCAGCAGAGCCTCGAACTTCAGCTCATCAGAAAAGTCTTCACCGACCATGCCTTCGAGCCGCGTGGTTGATGGCTTGAGCAGTCGGCGCGCCGCCTTCACATAGCGAAAAGCTTCGATTTCTGGTTCGGCGGGCCGGTTCTGACGATTATGTTTATGGTGACTCATTCTACAATCTCCTTCATGATCGTCGAGACAAGCTTGCCGTCTACGCGTTCATCCTTGAGAATTTCGGTGAGCGAGTCCTTGAGGGTTTTGCAGCCATCTTTGCGGGCCAGCATCAAAGCAGATTTCAGCTGGTTGGTTTTCTTTTCACGGATCAGGTTGCGCATTGCCGAATTCATCATCATCATTTCGTAAGCCATGACGCGCTCTTTCTTGTGCAGGCTGGGCAGCAGAATCTGCGAAATGATACCGATCAGCGACATCGAAACCTGGGTGCGGATTTCTTCGTGGCGGTGGCCGGGAAACATATTGATGATGCGGTCAATCGTCTGCACCGCCCCGACCGTATGCAGCGTCGAAAGCACCAGATGGCCAGTTTCGGCGGCGGTCAGCACCATTTCGATGGTGTCGACGTCGCGCATTTCGCCGACGAGAATCACATCAGGGTCTTCGCGCAGGGCATTCATCAGGGCGCTGTGGTAGCAATTGGCAGTCACGCCGATTTCGCGCTGCGTAAAAATCGACTTGCGTTCGCGGTAAACGAATTCGATCGGGTCTTCGATGGTAATGACATGTCGGGCTGACATGCGGTTGATCTCGTTGACAATCGCCGCCAGCGTGTGAGTTTTGCCAGAGTTTGCCGGGCCGGTGACCAGGAACAGGCCGCGCGGCCGCGTGGCGATTTCCTTGAGCAGGGGCGGCAGACCGAGTGAATCGATCGACGGCGTCGCCAGCGGAATAAAACGAAACGCACCCGAGAGGCAGCCGCGCTGACTGAAAATGCAGGCACGCACCCGCCAGCGGTTTTTATATCTGGCCATGAAATTGGCTTCATGCTGGCTGCGCAGGTCACTCTGCGCCTTGACATCCATCAAAGGCAGAAAGAGGTTCGGCATTTCCTGTTGGGCGAGCGGCTCTTCAGGCAGCGGAATCAGGCGGCCACCGACCCTGATCAGCGGCGGTGAACCTGCCTTCAGGTGCAGATCAGAAGCCTGACGTTCAATCGCAATTTCGAAAAATTTATGTATTTTCAGCATCCGGCTTCTCCGTCAGATGGGTGGTTCATTAAGCATTTTGCGCAGGGCCGCCGGGTTGGGTGCCACTGAGTAAGCGTCTTCTTTTCTGACGACACGGTCTTTAACCAGCTGTGCCAGTGACATTTCCATGGTCATCATACCAACTTCAGTGCCGGTTTCGAGATACGACGGCAGCATGTGAATTTTGCCATCGGCGATCAGCGATCTGACGGCAGAAGTATTGAGCAGAATCTCGAAGGCAGCGACGCGGCCGCCGTTGATACGTGGCAGCAGTGTCTGCGAAACGACACCACGCAACACCATCGACAGCTGCAGCAGAATCTGGTGGTGCCGGGCTTCGGGAAAGACGTTAACGATACGTTCAGCTGTGCTGACAGCCGAACTGGTATGCAGGGTCGCGATGACGAGCTTGCCGGTTTCGGCAGCATTGAGCGTCAGCGAGATCGTTTCTGGTTCGCGCATTTCACCAACGACGATGATGTCGGGGTCCTGACGCAGAACTGTCAAAAGCCCGTCATAGAAGCTGAGACAGTCGATACCGACCTGGCGCTGGTTGAAAAAGCTGGTGTTGTCTTCGAACTGGTATTCGATCGGGTCTTCGAGCGTCACCACGTGTCGGCGGGCCATGCGGTTGACGTAACTGAGATAGCTGGCCATCGTCGAAGTTTTACCGGCACCGGTCGGGCCGGTTAGGAGAATCAGCCCGTTCGGCTGTTCGATGAGACGGCGAGCCGCGGGCGGCAGGCCTATTTCGTCGAATTCCATAACCCGGTAGGGTATGACCCTGAAAACCGCTCCCGCGCCGTTGAGGTCCATGTAGAGGTTAACCCTGAAGCGGCATACACCTTCGAGGGAATAGGCGAAGTCGATTTCGCGGTTTTTGCTGAACTGGTCCTGCTGATCGGGAGTGAGCAGCACTTCGATGATGCGATCGAAGTCGTATTTGTTGAATTTAAAGTTTTCGAGGTGACGAATATGCCCATCGACTCTGATAGCGGCGGCCTTGCCGATTTTCAGGTGCAGGTCGGAAGCGTTCTCGTCAAAAGTCAGTTTCAATAATCTGAATAAGCTTTTTTCATCTGCCATAGGGGGAATTATACCCGTAAGAACCCAGACTATTCAACAAAACAAATCATTAAAAACGAAAATCTCGTTTATTGATTTCTCAAGAAAAGCAACTTTGCTTTGTTCCGGGTAAATATTTATATTTTCTGCCACGGATAAACACGGATAAATACCGATGTGGCATATAAAATCCGCTTTAATTTTGCATTTATCGATAACTTTTCTTAAAGTTTTGCGTATTTAAAAAAAATGTCTTTTCTGCTAGAATTCTTGCTGAAGCCTTATTTCTTCCGGGGAAATCCGATGACCGCCAACAACACTGTCTTAACCAGCATCAAGCCTCTGATTGCGAGACTGATTCACAATTTTCTTGCCGGCGACTATGACCAGCGACGCGAAGCAGCGATCGCACTTTCCAAATTCAAAGGCGAAAAAGCGACCGATTTTCTGCTCGAAACCTACGAAAGCGACAACATCCAGGATTTCATGGCCCTGGCGCTTGGCAACATCGACAATAACAAGGCGATCGGCCTGCTGATAAACGCTCTGAACGACTCACAGCAGGAAGTCAGATTCAACGCCGCCCGCGCCCTCGGTATGCTCGAAAACCCCGAAGCTTTCGACATTCTCATGGAAGCCCTGAACACCTATGCCGAATCAAGTGTTGGCGTCAGTACCCCGGCTCTCGAAGAGCATGCTTCACAGATTTTCTTCGAAGAAGATGCCATTATCAGCGCGATTCTGGCAGTCGGCAAAATCAAGAACTGGCGGGCAATCGCACTGCTTAAAAAACTGCTGGCCCAGGAAAAAAGCGCAAGAATCCGCGCTTCGATCATCATGGCCCTCGGTATGATGGCTTCAGACAAGCTGATGCCGGTTTTTCAGTCGGCTCTGCGCGATGAAGACCCGCGTGTCCGCGCCAATGCCATCGAAGCGATCGAAAGTATCAAGTCAGGGTCGATTGTCGGCATTCTGCAGCCATACCTCGAAGACCCGAGCAACCGTGTCCGCGCCAACGTCGCCAAAGCCATCTGGAAATACGGCGATTTTGATGTCTCTGAAACGCTGCGCCAGATGCTCGAACACACTGACAAATGGTACCGCGCCTCGGCTGCCTATGCCATTGGCGAAATCAAAGACGCCCGCTTCATTCGAGAACTTGGCCGCTCGCTCAAGGATGAAGACCCCGATGTCAGACGCAATGCCACCAACGCACTGCGCAAGATCGAATTTAAAGACGCCCTGCCCCACCTCAGGCCAATGATTGACGATCCGAATTTTGACGTCAGAGTCGAAGCGGCACTCGCCATTTCACGCTGCGCCCCTGATGCCGCCCCGCCAATTCTGAAAGAAAAGCTGCAGAAGGAAGAAAACTTCATCGTGCAGGCAACTCTTATTTCGTGCCTCGGGCAAACCGCCAAAGCAGACGTCATCCCTCTGATAAGCCCGTTCTTAAGCAGCGAAGACCCGCGCGTCGTTTCGAACACTATCGATGCGATGGTCAAGCTGTCACGCAAGGCTGACCCCGAACTGGTTGACCGCCTAAAAGACCTGTTGCAACACGAAGACAACCGGGTAAAGAGCACCGCCATCAGAACACTCTGGGTCTGGGGCGAGTATTCTGTTCTCGACAACCTGCGCGATCTGTTCAAAAGTGATGATAAAAGACATGTTCAGTCTGCGACTTTCGTCATCGGTGAAATCGGCAAGGAAATCAGCCATGATGAAACATTGCTCAAGCAGATCAACCAGATACTGACCGACCTGATCGATAACCCGGACGCGATCAACCGCGAAATAGCCGATGCCGGCAGCGGAACTGCAGTAACTACCAGCGTCAGTAACAATCAGGGCAACGCCTCAGGCGAAGGCGAAAAAACGACCGAAGCCACGCAGCGTCAGTCTTCAGCAGATGCACCTGGAGCCGAAGCCATTCTACCGGTTGAAACTGAAGCGCCAACACCGGTGGTGCTCAATACCCAGATTCTTCCAGATAATTCCTATGCCGAAGAAATCGAAAATGCCAATCGCTTCATTGCCGCGCGCAATTTTGTCGCTGCTGAAAAGATTTTCAAGGTCATTTATGCCCGCGACCCGCAGCATCTCAAAGCTTTGCTTGCCTACGCCAACCTCTGCTTCATGCTTAAAAAGAACTCCGAAGCAGCTAAACTTTATCAGGAAGCGCTGAAAATCAACCCGAATCTCGTCAAAGCCCATTTCAACCTGGGCACGATCTTTTATTACGCCCGCAAATATGAAGATGCGGTCAAGCACCTCGTTAAAGCTCTCAGCCTCTACCCGAAAATTCTTGGTGCCTACCTGATTCTTGGGCAGATCTATCAGATTGCCGGCAAATTCAGCGAGAGCGTCAAACTGCTGACCCATGCCGCCGCCCTTTCACCGCGCAATCCTGTTATCTACCAGAAACTGGCGACCCTGCACATTCAGCTGCGTCAGTATGACAAGGCAATCGAAGTGCTGCTGAAAGCCGTCGATATTTCGCCGGTCGATGTAGAATCAAACCTGCTGCTGGCTTACTGCTTCAATCTTACCGGTCAGTATCAGAAAGCCTTCAGCGCCATCGACCTTACGCTTCGAGCCTGCGCCCAATCACCACAACAGGATGGCTCGCTGCGCCAGATGCTCAAAGGCTATCTCTATCTGAATTCCATACTTCAGGAACAGCACCCAGGCCAGGAGAAATCACATGACGCTTGAAAAGTCACCGCAGCGATATAATTACAAAACTCTTGACCTGAAAGCTCTCAAAGGCCCGGATTTTCTCGAAAAGCTCGGCCATCTGCTCGACGAAGCCGGCCGCAACGGCTGGGATCTCGTCTACATGAATGAAGAATTCATGGTCATGAAGCAGTTGTATTTTTTTAAAGAATAGTTCAGGTGCCACAAACTCAGAGACTTTGCCATAAGCCTCCAGTGGTCTGTGAAGCTTGAATCTGCAGTTATTCCAGCTTACGCGGGATGACGTAATGGCTGCCTGTTCTTGAACTCATTTGAGAACAAAGAGCTGGTTTTTATCGAGGTAAACAAGTTATTAAAAAGGTTACGGTCAAAGCAAAAAAGCTGCTTCTTGACGACCACGTCGGCACAATCAGCGGTATCGGCCCGAAAAAGTCAGAAACCTTACAGAACGCCGGGTTTGGCTGCGTTTTTGACCTGCTGCGCATCTACCCGGTGCGCTATCAGGACCGTCGCCAGGCAGTTCCGATCGGTGCTCTGGCGCCACAGATGCAGGGGCTTTTAAAGGCGCGGCTCAGCTCGGTAAAGGCTTTTCACGCCCGGCGCGGCCTCACGGTCATCAACGCTGAATTCACCGATCATACCGGAAAAATCGGCGCCAAATGGTTCAACAAGGTTTATCTTACCAGACAGCTGAAGCCTGGCAACGAATACTGGCTTTTCGGCTCTGCCACAAGCATCAAAAACCAGCTGGTCCTGTCGAACCCCGAAATTGAACCGGTTGAAAATGAAGCCGTCGAAGTCACAAACAGAAGACTTACGCCGGTCTACCCGTCGAATTCACGACTGGCCGAGGCCCGCATATCACCTCTCTCTCTGCGCAAGCTTATCGACAACGTGCTCGATCAGGTCGACTGGGGAGCATCCTTTCCGCCGGCGGTGCAGGAGTCATCTTTCAGGGTCATAGCCGATGCTCTTGCCGACATTCACCGCCCCGAATCAGACGAAGAACTGAAAAAAGCGAAGCACACGCTGGCTTTCTTCGATCAGGTGCTTTTTCAGATGGGCGTTCTCAAAAGACGCGAAAATATCACCGGCTTTCTGACACTGCCTGATGCAATCAGACACGCACCAGCCGATTCTCCCTACCCCCTGCCCTTCGAGCTTACCAATGGCCAGAAACAGGCTCTTGGCGAAATCATCGCCGACCTCAAGCCAGGCAGTGACAGACCACCAATGAATCGGCTGCTTCAGGGCGACGTCGGCTCAGGCAAAACTCTGGTGGCCTTTCTGGCAATGATCGACTCTGCCATTGAGCTTTACCCCGGTTCCCAGTGCGCTTTCATGGCGCCGACCGAAATTCTTGCCAGGCAGCATCTGCAGAATTTTGCCAGGTTTTTTCCACAGTTTGCCCGCCATGCCGTAATCATCACCGGCAGTATGAAAAATGCCGAGCGCCGGGCACTCAACGAAGCGGTAGCAACCGGGCAGGCACTGTTCATCTTTGGCACGCACGCCCTTTTTCAGGAACAGACACAGTTCAACCGCCTGAACTTCTGCATCATCGATGAACAGCAGCGCTTTGGGGTAAACCATCGCCGCCAGCTGTTCAGAAAGGGTGAGAACCCGCACCAGCTATTGCTCTCGGCGACTCCGATTCCGCGAACCCTGTCGCTGACAATTTTCGGCGATATGGATACCAGTATCATCAACGAACTGCCGCCGGGTCGGCAACCGGTTGCCACCAGAGTCGCAGCCGGCTTTCGTGAGGTGCTGCCTCTGGTTAAAAACACACTGGCAGCCGGCAACCAGATTTATGTCGTCTGCCCGCTGATCGAAGCTTCTGATGTAAAAGACTGGGTTTCGGTCGAAAGCGCTGCCGACAACATCAGCGACCTGCTTCCTGACGCAAAAATCGCCTGCCTCACCGGTGCCCAGACCTGGGATGAAAAAGAAAACATTATGTACGAATTCAAGGCCGGTCGCATCGACATTGTCGTTGCGACCACCGTCGTCGAAGTAGGCGTCGATAACCCGAACGCCACTTTGATGATCATCGAAAACGCTGACTGTTTTGGTCTGTCTCAGCTGCACCAGCTGCGCGGCCGCGTCGGGCGAGGATCTGATGCCTCGACCTGCGTTCTCATTTCGCACGTGGCGGCAGAGTCTGAACGTCTGGCGGTTCTCGCTTCGACCAATGACGGCTTCGAACTGTCGCTCGAAGATCTCAAAATGCGTGGCCCCGGCGATCTGGTCGGCACCAGACAGAGCGGACTGTCGCACCCGTGTTTTTCGCATCGTATTCCGCAGAAGCTGGTAGAAAATGCGAGAATCAGAGCCTATGAAATTCTTACCAGCGAGCCGGCCGAAATTCGTGACTGGTTCACCGGCCAGATGATAAAATCCTTTGGCGAAAGTTACAAAACCTTTATGGAAGGCGGATAAAATGCGGATAATCACCGGTTCTGCCAAAGGCAGACGCCTCAAAATGCCTGGTGGCGGTAAGACCCGCCCGGCGATGGACAAAGTCAAAGGTTCGACTTTCAACATCATCGCCAATCTGGTAGACGATGCAAGATTTCTCGATCTATTTGCCGGTTCAGGCAATCTTGGCATCGAAGCCCTGAGTCGTGGCGGCAGCTATGCGGCCTTTGTCGATGCTTCACGCGAATGTACGCGCACGATCAGAGAAAATCTCGAAATAACCAGTCTTGCCGACAAGGGCGAAGTTTTCACGATGGACTGCCTGAAGTTTCTACAGACGGTCGATCGACCGCCGTTTGATGTCGTTTTTATCGACCCGCCGTATCTCAAGGGTCTGCTCGACCCGCTGCTGCAATATATTCCGCAGTGCCCGATGTTCTCGCCAGACACTCTGTTCATCATCGAACGCCAGAAAAAAGACCTGCTCGGCCTCGAAAAAATGCCGGCCTACCGGCTGCTCGATGAGCGGGTATTTGGCGACACGGTCATCACTTTCTTCAGACTGACCACCGCTTCATAAAATTTTACCTGTCAGTATTCAGGGATAAAAAAACTACCGCCCTTGCGGGCGGTAGTTTTTTTATGCTTTCAGCAGGGGGTTATTTGCTGCCAGACATGCGCAGGTTCTGATATTCGTTGTAAGCAGTGCGGTAGTCAGCGAGAGCACGCTTAACTTCTTCAGGATCTGCACCACCGCTGTTGGTAACCAGAGAGGTATACTTCTGGTAGGCAGCGATGTAGCGGTCGTGGGCGGCTTTGAGAGAATCGCTGGTAGTCGGAACACCAGTGACGGTTTCGGTAGTAGCAACCGGTGCCTGAGCAGTAGTATCGGGAGCGACAGTGACCGGAGCCGTATCAGATACGGTTACTGCATCGCCAGCGCCGATTGTGATTACTGCAGCGTCACCAACGCTGATCGGAGCATCCTGGTCGCCGGCCGGAACAACGCCGCCGCTCATTTCATAATCACCAGGAGTTACATAGATTTCGTCTGAGCCAGGAAGGACTTCGCTTGCGGGGCCGGAAGCACCTTTTTTAGCTTTAAATTTCTTGTAGAGGAAGTAACCGGCTACAGCTGCGCCAATGATGACCAGTGCCGGAATGAACAGAGGGCTGGCGAAGATACCGGCGATAAAACCACCGACAGCGCCAAGAGCCGAGGCAATTGCGCCACCGAAGGCTGCCAGAGCGCCAACAACGCCACCACCGACGGCTGCGACACCGCCAACCACGGCAGTACCAACACCGGCGATACCACCGGCAGCACCGATAGCACCACCAATGGCAGGAGCGGCCAGAGCGATACCAGCACCGGCTACAGCGCCAACACCAGCACCGATCAGAACGCTTTTCTTGTCAAGTGCGCCAAAGGCAGGAGCCGGATTGAATACGGTGAAGTCAACCAGCATGAGAAGCGAGAGAACAATGCAGAGTGTTACTCTTAATTCATAGCGCCTTATCATAATCGAACCCCCTGTAATTAACGGAAAGTTGTGTACCTTCAGAATTACTTTCAAGTTTACTGATGGGTTGCCAAAGCGTCAAGGCACCAGCAAAAAAAAATTATTCCTGATTGCAAAGGTTTTGCAGCAGGCTTGCAAAAACGGTGTTGCGCATTTTGATACGGTTGTTGTTAACGGCCATGGCAATGGCTTTGCGGCTACCGAGAAACACCATGGTCTTTCTCGCTCTGGTCAGTCCGGTATAGAGAAGATTGCGCTGCAGCATCATATAGTGCTGCGTTGAAGCTACGAGAACCACTGCCGGATATTCGCTGCCCTGAGATTTATGGACAGTGACGGCATAGGCATGTGCCAGATCGATAAAATCTGCCGTCTGAAAAGCGATTTTTCCCTGGGGGAAATCAATGACCGCTTCCTGATCTTCCGGGTTGATCTCGGTGATTGTGCCGATATCGCCGTTGAAAACCTCGAGGTCGTAATTGTTGCGCAGTTGAATCACTTTGTCGCCCACCCTGAATACCCGGCTGAGGTGTTCGATTTCATTGCGCTCAGGTGCCGGCGGGTTGAGAATTTCCTGCAGAATTGCATTAAGGCTGGTAGCCCCGAGTTTACCGCGGTTCATCGGCGTCAGAACCTGAATATCATTCACCGGATTATAATTGAATTTTGCCGGCAGGCTTTTCTGCACAACATTTTTCAGCATGACGATAACCTTGTCAGGCTCTTCGGCCGCCACAAAATAACAGTCAGACTGGCTCTGGCCGTCGGGAACAAGCAGCTGCGGCATCTGCCCGTTATTGATCAGGTGAGCATTTTTAACTATCTGTGAAGTTTCAGCCTGTCTGAATATTGCGTTGAGAACAACAACCGGCACCATGCCGGAGTTGATAAGCTCATTCAAGACCAGACCTGGGCCAACCGAAGGCAACTGGTCAGCATCTCCGACGAGAACGAGAGTCGCGTGATCAGGAACTGCCTGCACCAGGCTGAAAAACAGGTTCATATCGATCATCGATGCCTCATCGACTACCAGAGTATCGCAATCGAGCGGCAGTTGCCGGTTTCGTCTGAAGCCCTTTTCCTGGGGAGAGTATTCGAGCAATCGGTGAATGGTCAGGGCGGCAAAGCCAGACACTTCGGCAAGGCGCTTCGCAGCCCGGCCAGTCGGGCTGGCGAGCAGAACGCGGTTGCCGAGGGCGCGATGAGCACTGACGACGGCCTTTAAAGTTGTGGTTTTGCCGGTACCGGGGCCGCCGGTTATGATGACAAAACCCTTTTTCAGCGAAGTTTCGACCGCAAGCTGCTGAATATCACTCAGTTTAAGCCCATGGGTCGCGACCGCCCGGTCGAGAGCCGCCATCAGTTTTTCTCTGGGAATCTCACGCTGCCGATCGACAAGCTTTTTTACGATGCGGGCGCTGCCCTCTTCGGCCCGGTAACTGGCGGGCAGATAAAAAAGCGACTGCATTCTGAATTCACGCATTAACAGCTTCTTTTCGGCCACCAGTGAACTGACTGCGGCATCGAGATCGTCTTTCTGCCCTGGCCCGAGCATTTCTTCAGCCATTTTGTGCAGCTCTTCCTCTTTAAGAAAAAGATGGCCATCTTTGGTTATAGTGCTCATCAGATAGAGAATCGCCGCTTTGATGCGGCGCGGGTCGTTGCCGGTGATACCGAACTCCGCTGCGATGCTGTCAGCCTTTTTAAAACCCATACCCGGCACTTCATGGGCCAGAATATACGGGTTTTCAGAGACCCGGCGCACCGCCTCACGGTCATATTTTCTATAAATTCGCGTGGCATAGGCCGGTGAAATACCGTGGCCCTGCAGAAAAATCATGATATCCTGAATAGAACGCTGCAGAAACCAGCCACTGGCAATCTTTTCAGCTTTTCCGGGCCCGATGCCTGGGCATTCTGCCAATTTTTCCGGGTTGTTTTCGATCACTTCAAGAGTATCGAGGCCGAAAGTTTCGACGAGGCGCCGCGCGGTAACGGGGCCGATTCCCTTGATCATGCCGGAACCGAGATATTTCTCGATGCCTTTGAGAGTCGCCGGTTTCAGCACTGTGAACTTCATTGCCTGAAACTGCATGCCGAAATTCGGGTGACAGGCCCAGGTTCCATAGACCCTGACCTCTTCGCCCGGCTGAATTATGCCAAAATTGCCAACCACGGTAACCCCGTGCGGGTATTGTCGCCCCGAGGCCTTGAGCACGTAATAACCGGTCTGCTCGTTGCAGAAAGTTATTCGATCGATTGTTACCGTAATACATTCGTTTTCCACGCGTCAGTTATAACATTATTTGCCGCGATATTGAAGGCTTTCAGGCAAACTCATTCACGTCGAACCGCGGCCGGTGTTTGACAATTGCAGGCTTATAATGCTAATTTGCCGGCCATGCGCAAATTTTTACCTTTGATTCTGCTGACAGCGATAATTGTGGGACTGGCTGTTTTTATACAGCGCCCAGCTCTGCCCCCATTGCCCGAAAATCTGTTTCTCACGCTTTCGACAGACGGACCGCTGCAGCCAGGGCACCCTCAAGAACTGCTGCTGCATGCCTTCAGTCGCCAGCAGGAGCGACTAACCAGGGAAACAGCTCTCAGACTTTCTGCTTCAATAAGCCAGAGTGCCTCTGATACTGCACAGTTCCCGCTGGAAAACATAACTTTTGCCCAGCATCGCGATGGGTCATACCGAGGTCTGCTCAAGCTTCCCGCAAACATGCAGGGCACTTTGACCATTGCGATTTTTCCAACCGGATATCCGGAAAAAGAGCTTATGCGAAGCAGTATCACCTGCAGCAACAGCCCCGGGCTGCTGATACTGCCGCCAACAGCACCAGTTCATCCCGGAAACTGGCTCAGTTTCAGAATTGCGCTGATCAATCGCAAGTCCGGCAAAGGTATTTTCAAAGCTCCGGTCAGGGTTAAAATGAAAACGCCGGCCGGGCACGATACCGTCAACCGTGTCGTGGTTACTGATCTGCATGGAACATGCCTTTTCACCACCCACCTGCACAACAGCTCTGCTTATGGTATTCACGACTTCGAATTTTCAACCGCAAATACGGTTCAATCGCTGCCGATGCCGGTTCTGCCGCAACCCGACAAGTTCGTGATTGCACAAAAGCTTATTAAGAATGAACCTGGCCTGTTATCTTCTATTTCTTCGGTATTTCTTAACAATCTGACCCTTGCAAGTCCGCCAATTCATATTCTTAAATATGGCAATACCGCGTCAGAAACTGCTGGCGGGCTTCTTGACGAATTCAAGGTAGAAAGCGATCAGGCTTTCATCAACTATGACTGCACCGGTTCAGATTATCGGCATGTCGAAGTATGGCAGAACGGTCACCTGATCTACAGCAGCGATCTGCAGCTTGAATCCGGCAGAATATCGGTGCCGTTTCCCCACCCGCCCGAGCCGTCTCAGCCACTTTTCACAAAAATATGGGAAATACGCGGTAATACCCTGAAAGTTCAGGAAAAATCGGCGCTGCCGCCCGGCCGCAAACCGTCGCCGATCCTTTCGTTCCTGAAAGACGCGGCAGAGTATCTGCAGGACACCGACCATTTTGCGCTTGCCTCGATGTTTTTTACCAGCCCCGGTTTTATGGCGGTGAACCAACCAAATAAATGTTTATCGCTCACTTCCGAGAATACGCCGCAGCTGATTCCGACCCAGCAGGGACTCCCCCTGCAACCGGCCAATCCCGAGCGTTTTTTCACCGCATCAGAAACATCGGGCCGTTCATTTAAAAGATTTTTTCTTGTCGATGATGAACTGGCTCTTGGGCGCTACCGGTTTTCCGGCCTCAGAATCTGGCTTTATCCGCCACGGTTCTTCACCAGTCTGATAGCATCATTTCGCAATCAACCCGCAAACGTTGACTTTCTGATCGGCGAAGCCGAATGCCGGGCTCTGCGCTTCGTCTTTCTCAGCATTGCCGATCAGCCAGCCGAGCTTGAAAAAATGGAAGGAATTCTGGCAGTTCTCGCTGAACTGAATGATTATGCCGAAGCACACCCCGAACGGGCTGCCAACTGGCGACCAGGTCTCAGGCGGGCGGTGGACAGGCTGGCGAAACTTATTCACACCCCGGTATCCATAAGGCCGGCATCCAATGCTTCAGCCCCCGAAGAGAGCAGATTCGGCCCTTTCGCTCCGGTACAGCCTTTTGAGATAACTCTCGATAAGCTTTATCAGGCATTGAAGCCTGGCGGAAAAGTGACTCTCAAAACCGGCGAACGCGGAATCCCGCTTACCCTGAGCGGTGATTCAGTCACTTTTCGCAGCCGCTCCCTTCCGGGTCTTAACAATCGCCCAGACCATCTGATCAACGCAAGAACCGAGCCGGTTATTGTCGAACTTGATTTTTCAGAATCAGAGTAAATACTTAATAATACTCTGTCATACCCAGCATTGAATTGCCAGCAAGGGTATGCTAAAATTCAGTTATGAATACAATTACAATGCAGCCGGTCAAATACGAAACCGCTCTGAATCTGGTTCTGCAAAATTCTGAAAGAATCAGAACCGGATCTGAGTTCATCAATCTCAGTGAATCATGCGGCCGGGTTCTGGCTCAGAATGTGATTTCTGATCTTAATCTGCCAGCGGCTGACTGTTCTGCCATGGATGGTTTCTGCCTCAAAGCAGCCAGCCTCAAGGGAGCCAGCGCTGCCAGTCCGATAAATCTGCCGGTTGTATCTGGCATCGACGCTGGTCATACTATCAGCGAACTGCCTGAAGGCTGTTGCGCCTACATCGCCACCGGTGGCACTCTCCCACCGGGCGCAGACACCGTGGTGCGGGTCGAAGACACCAGAACCGCCACTGATGGGCTGAATGTCAGTTTCCACGCTGAATACCCTCAGGGCAATTACGTAAGACGCGAGGCGTCAGAACTGAGCCGTGGCGACCTGATGCTGCAGGCACCCATGCTGATCACGCCACAGGCAGCCGGGCGCATTGCCTCTGCCGGTCTAACCTGTATTGCCGTCAGGAAAAAGCCAACCGTCGCGATTTTGATTTCTGGCGACGAGGTTCTGATGCCATTTGAACTGCCACACCCCTGGCAGGTTCGCAATTCAAATTCAACCATGCTGATCATGCAGGCCGAAGAGGCCGGTGCGCGGGCATTCGACTTCGGCATCGCCCGCGACCGCGGCACCAGCGCCCGTGATCTTTTTCTCAAGGCTGTTGAAGCTGCCGATATCGTTGTTACCAGCGGTGGCATATCAATGGGAAGGCATGACCCATTCAAAGCGGTTCTTAGCGAACTGGCAATCAAACCAGTATTTTATGGTGTCGAGATCAAACCCGGCAAGCCGATGTTTTTCGGTTTTTATAATGAAAAAGCAATTTTCGCACTGCCTGGCAATCAGGTTTCAACATCGGTTACCTTCGAACTTTTCGTCAGACCCTTTATCAAAAAGGTTCTCGGGGCCCAACCAGAGCGTCTGACTCTCGATCTTGAACTAGCCGAAACCAGTTTAAATAAAGAGCAGCGTGATTTTTTCAAAAGGGGCACCCTGATTTCTCAGCCTGATAGGACCTTTGTAAGACCGTTGCCAACTCAGGAATCTCATATGCTGACGAGTTTATCGGGCGCTGATGTTCTCTTTCTGCACCCGGCAGGCACTGAAAAGCTCGAAGTCGGTGAAAAAGTTCGCTGTTTCTATCTGAAAGGCTAATATGAAAAATACAGCAAAAACTTTGATTGCCGCCGTAACTCTTCTGGCTGCCGGCACGGCATGGGTACCGGCAATAGCCTGCGATGACACACTGGTAATGCTTCTTACCGCCCAGAATCCGGCAAGTGAATTTTCAAAAACCATCCGCAGTTTCACCAGCACGCTTACCGTTCTTGGTTCAGCTCTGAAAGAACAGAAAAAAGCCAATTACGAAAGCGAAATGAAGCAGGTAATGGACTCATGGCTTGAGTTTTCCAAGCGCTATATGACCAGCCCGCCCGAAGAAGCAAGAAACGACAGGCAATGGGCCGAAAAAACCAGTAACACAGCCAAATTCATCGGCGACATAAGACGCCTGGTAGCTGAAAACAAATTTTCCGAGGCTCATAACAAGACTCTTGAACTCAGTGGCCGCATTGGCACATTTTTTGAAGCATTCGGCGTCAGTGACGAAAAACAGATATTCATAAAAACTTCCGGTAATCTTACCAACCTCGAGCGACTCGTGCTGGCGGCAGACTTTTCCGGAGCCGCCTCGCTTACGGCTGAGCTCGCCGCCAATCTGAAAGAATTTGTTCCTCTGCTGAACGGTTCTTTCACCGCCGAGATAAATACGACAGAGAAACTGATCGCTGACATTACAAAAGGACTTGCAGACAGAACCGCTCCAGCACAACTAGATATCAACATCCAGGAACTGAAAAATTCGTTTGAAGCACTTCGCTCACATATTTTGATGCGGGAATGGTTCCCCGCTCTGAACCAGCAGAAACAGGAGAACTGAAATGCTTACTGTAACAGTCATAAAGAGCCCGACCAAATGCGCCTCATGCAGTGAAACCGAGCAGCTGGTAAGCGAAATTTCGCAGAAGTTTCCAGGGCTGGTTGAATTCAAAGTGCTGACCAACGGGACTCCGGAAGTTAAGGAATTTGGTGTCATTTCGACGCCGGTCGTCGCCATCGGCAGAAAAATCTACTCGATGGGCAAACCGGTTATCAGAGAAAAAGTTGAGGGCTGGATCAGAAAGGAACTGGGCTCCTGAAGCCATAAAAACTTATGCTGCAGAATCTGGTCAATGCATTTATAGGCTTGTTTGAACCTTTGCGTGCTACCTGGGTCTGGCCCGGGCTTGCCGAAGCCGGCAAATTTCTTGGCACCCACCTGATTTCCGGCATGTTGCCGGCCTTTTTCATAGCCGGCGCCATAGCAATATTTCTTGACAAACAGCGCATTACCAGGCTGATGGGGGCAAACGCCAACCCTTTAATCGCCTATCCGACCGCAGCTTTTTCTGGCGGCGTTCTAACCGTCTGTTCATGCGGAGTCATACCGATTTTCACAGGCATTTTGCAGCAGGGAGCCGGCATAGGCCCTGCCTTTACTTTTCTGATGGCTTCGCCGGCAGTTAATCTTATCGCCCTTTCATATACCTACACACTTCTCGGCACAAAGTTTCTGATCGGCCGGGCGTTGCTGGTAATGCTCAGCGCCATTGGCATAGGCCTGGGCATGCGGCTGATATTTGGAGAGACGCAGAAAACTGAAGAGCACTCTGACGTGATAATCGTCGAAGAAGACTCTGACCGCAGCGATCTGCAGTTACTGACGTTTTTTGCGCTTCTGGTTCTGATAATGGTAACTGCCACCGGTGTTACCGACCCACTGATACTCAAAATCAGCGCTATATTCAATTACGATGGTCTGCTGCTGCCAAGAATTTTGACGATGGCTCTGCAGATTGTTCTACTGGCAATCATCTGCGCCCGCTGGTTCTACCGCAGCGAAATCGTGCTCTGGCTGAAAAAGTCATACAGTCTGTTCATGCTTATCTTTCCGAAAGTTCTCGGCGGCATCTTTCTAGCTGGTGTTTTGACAGCGCTTTTTCCCCTGACCGATTACATGAAGTTTTTCGACGGTAACGACATCGAAGGTAATTTTCTGGCTTCGGTTCTTGGGGCCTTGATGTACTTCGGTACCATTGTCGGAGTTACGATCGTCTCAACCCTGAAAGATTTCGGCATGCACCCCGGACCGGCGTTGACTCTGCTGCTCTCAGGGCCGGCAGTCAGTCTGCCAAGCGTTCTGGCACTGGCTCCGATTGTCGGCACGAAAAAAGCAGCCGCATTTCTTGGGCTTGTGATATTATTCAGTGCATTGAGTGGGTTTATCTTTGGTGCGACTTTCTGATATACTGAGAACAAATACGACCGGAAAGGAAATACTATGGGAGAAGTTATCGATTTAGCCAGAATTCAGCAGATTATGAGCAACGGCAACTATGATGAAGCCCGCCCCCTGTTGAAAGATTATCTTGCGGCTAATCCCAATGATGCTCTGGCACTGCGCCTTTATGGCAACACTTATGCTTACACCGGCTTTCTCGGCAAGGCCAAAAAGATCTGGCATGATGCCCTGAAAAAGTTTCCCGAAAACGTAGATCTTATTTACAACTACGCTCTGGCTCACTATCTGCAGGGTAACCTTTATTATGCCCGCGTCTACTGGAAAAAAGCTCTGAAGCTCACTCCAGAAGATTCAGAAATCTATTTCAATCTTGGCCAGATCGCCCGTGATGAAGGGCGCCTGTATGCGGCCATCAAGCTTTGGCGGCAGGCCCTCAAATTCAAACCTGAAAATGTTGAAGTGATGAATAATATCGGGGTTGCCTATGCAACTCTGCGCAGCTTCGGCAAAGCCGCCATCTGGTACAGAAAAGCGGTAAAAACCGATAAAAACTACGCGCTGGCCCATTTCAATCTGGCCAACGCGTTGTTTGAAACCGGTGAATATGAAGATGCTCAGAAGCATGCCGAAGCAGCCGCCAGGCTTGACCCGTCATCGCATCTCGAAACGGTCACCCTTCTGAACCGCAAGATCAAAGACAAACTGGCCGGCAAAGAACCGGCTAAAATCTGAATCAGACAGATCAGTTTACCAGTCTGATCTCAAGCTCTTCTTCGTGAAAGTTTTCGGCATTCTGCCTTAGCTGGCCCATTAAAGCGGCCTCGCGATTTCGCAGAGTGCCGATTTCTTTTTCGAGAGTGATGTTTTTGGCCTGTGAAATGTTCAGTTCCTTGATCAGATGATCGTGCTTGATCATCAGACCATGCAGCTTGCTCTTAAGTTCTTCAGCCTCTTCTGAAACCGATTCAAGAGTGCGCATCAGACGATCACAGGTCTGCCGCTCTGTAGAAGCGCAGGCTTCGAGACTTTCGACTTCAGGAACCCGGATCACTTCGCAGACTTCACTTTCACTGAGCCTGGCGCCATTTTCGAGCTGCTTGATAAAAATCAGCTTCTGAAGTGATTCTTCATCGAGAAAAACCTCTTTTTTGCCGTTTTCTTTCTCTTCTTTGAAAAGATGCAGCACCCGGGCATTCTTTTTCAGCATTTTCTGCAGTTCGGCGGGACTGATGTTGATCATCTGCTGTACATGGCTGATTGAATAGCGTTTTTCTTTCATGTTCTTTCCCTGGAAAAAAGATTTCCAGATAGCTATCGTTCAACCGGGGGTGTTTTAGTTAGCAAAAATTTTAAAAAAAATTAAAACCACCGCAGGCTCAGTCGTCGAGCTTGGTCAGATATGACTCGATACCTGTTGCCGGGTCGACGAGCAGCAGAGCATCGGCAAGGATGTCTTTTATTTTGTATGAATTCAGCATACTGCCGACACTGACAGTCTGCATTGCACCGCTGAGCTTGACCTGAGCCGAACCGCCCGGGCCGGTCGAGAGAACTTTTACCAGTTCCATGGCGGCAGGAGCGGGCAATTCAACCAACTCGACATTGTTGATAACCGAGCACTGGTCGCTCATCCAGATTTTTTTGTCTCTCGGGTGGCAGCAGGCGATATTAAGTGAAATCAGCGTGCGTTTCACCGTGATGTCATCGGATAAGGTGCCAGTTTTGGTAACGTAAGCGCCTTTCAGTTCATCGATATCATAAAAATCGACCGCAATCTCGCGGACGTCGGTAACCAGCTCTTTGCTTCTGACAATCGGAATATTTTTGTCGAAGGTGCGGTTCAGGCCGAAAGCACGCTTCAACGGACTGCTGCGCGTATCGTATTCTTCCTCGTGCTCGATCATGTACAGACTGCCCAGACCGGTATGGCGGTAATCGTTAGCTGGTTTAAGCACCAGATGCACCCAGGTTATTTTGCCGGGAGTATAACCGGTATTGTAATCACGTTCTGGCTCACAAATGGGAAAATACATGATCGTCTGCTCGTTGAAAGAGGGTATCAATGCCCCTGAGCCGCTGATTACCGAGCGCATCTCATAGGCGTCGCTCGGATTGATGTCGAGTTTGCGCAGACGACCGCCAGTATCATACTCACGTTTTTCTTTGAACGAAATGACCTTTTCGTCGCCAGCAGCTGTTCTGATAAGGGTTGACGGATATGACGTCTGCTTCATTTTCATCGAAATGGCGCGGGTGGTATTGCGCAACTGTGTGATCGCCTGCTGAATCCAGAAGCCCTTTTCGGTTTCGCGCCGCGAATAGGTCATTACACTGTTAGCCGACGCAAAAAGCAGACTGAGCAGAACGACCGCAATCATTATTTCTACAAGCGTAACGCCATGCCGGAGATTTCTTTTCATTTGATACCTCCGGTAAAGCGCGACACAATCAGTTCTTCGCTGATTTCTTCTTCAAAAGTCTTGCCGCGGCCACCGTCGACATTCGCTTTGACAACAACGCGATAGCCATCCTGAACCATTTTCATACGGTCGTGCGAACCCAGCAGTTCAAGCTTTTCGATATAATAACGGCCGCCGTAAGGAAACTTTTCGTCTGGCGCCTTGTTAGTCTTGAAAAGGTCGTAACCGGCATTGTTTTTGCTGAAAACCCCCATCGCCGTCGGCGGGTAGTTAGATGAATCGATGTCGGCATAAGGGTTGCCGGTACCATTTTTAGCAAAAAATTCATAGGTTTCTTTTGGCAGCAACCGCAGCTGCAGTTTTGCATGCTGCATTCCCGAATGGGCAAGGTAATACGCCTGCATCTGATAAAGTGTCTGCTTGTTCTGATAGGCCAGGTTGGTGTTCGAACTGGCCATGAAAAACAGAATAATCGCTATGGAAAAAGCGAAAAACAGCACAACAACTATAGCTACACCGCGTCTGTCTTTCATTTCATCAGCCTTCCAGGTCAGATTTGAAACCGACCAGAAAAATGCTTCTGGCCTGCGGATCAGAATCGGGATCTTTATTTTTGCTGTTAGACCATTTAACCTGAACGATAATCTTTTTTATCAGGTTGAATTTATCGTCACGCTTGCTGACCAGCTGATTTATCTGGAATTCGTGCCGGTCTGGCGTTCCGGGAATGGGAATGCTGAACACCACAGGATTAGCAGAGGTCGAATCATAGTCAAGATCGACAACTTTGGCTCTGGCCCGGTATTGAAAGCCTTTTCGGCAGACAAACAAACCATCACCCTTGAATTCTTCAGGATTACCGGTTGTGCAGCCATCACCGAACATTTTTGGCACAGCCCGCCGCAACAGAGAGCTCACACCGGTCACCGTCTTTTTTGAAACACTGTTATAAGAGGTAAACCCGCATGGGTTACCGTCTTTGATTGCCCACCATGGAATTTGAAACATCATCGAGTCCATGATGAACTTGGCCCGTGAAATGGCCGTGGTCTCGGTGTAGAACTTTTCTGTATCCTTGACGGCGCCGGTAAGAAAGAAAAAAATCGGCAGAAAAATGACGCCAAGAATCAGAAAGGCCAGAATGACCTCGACAAACGTAATACCCTGTCTGTTGCGATTTCTGTACATTGCATTCTCTCTAAAATACAGAATAGCATATCAGCGACAAAAACTCAGCAAATAAAAAAGCCGGGAGAGCTGTTTCCCCCGGCTTCTGACGTGCTGATGCAGGTTATTTAACAATAACAGGAATAAACATTACCTGACGGTTACCTGCAACATCAGTTGCATCAAGATAAAGATGCAGAGCTTCGGGAAGCTTCAGCTTACTCAGGTCGATCATATCGGCGTTAACCGGCCCCACCGGAGCTGGTTCACCACCGGCGCCGTTGCAGAGCCCGAATTTGAGTTTGCTGTTATCAAGCTTGTAATTGTCGCTGCCGATAACCTTTACCAAAAGTTTATCATTGGCGGAAACATGCAGCGCGCCCTGGTCAGCCGCGACAACCATGTTGTTGCCGAGCTCGATCCCCTGCAGCAGGATATCCTGTTCCTGGGCATTGAAAAGAGGGCCGCTGAGATAAATATCGGCCTGCTTGGGAAGCGGGTATTTGTCGGGCGGATTTTCTACCGGCCAGCAGGCACCGGAACCACCGTTTTCGACCGATATTTCGAGACCACAGAGAGGCGGGGTGATATCGAGAACTCTCACGTCTTTTGCACCGCTTGAATTGGCAAAAGTGCCTTTGCTGCGCCCGGGCTCTGGCAGATCGTAGCGCATGCGGCGGGCAATATGACAGGTAATGGCGCCCTTGCCGGTGGGTGTCGTTGGAATTATGACCATCTGATTGGCCGCGAGAGGCTCACTGACCGAGGCCATGTAATTTTTATTTTTTTCCCAGTCGATGAAGAACCAGGAGATGGCGGGGTTTTCTTCCCAGCGGGGGTTGGGAATCTGCTGCCCCTTGTATTCAGCCGGCGGAGCGTCTTCGAAAATCGTGGTGTCGGCGACTACTGTCAGAGGAACGTCTTCTGTAAGGGTCGCCGGTATGGCCTCACCATTTTCGGAGTAAATCTTCAGCGGAATTACCGGGCTGATATCGACTGGATAAGGGCTGATCTGAACGCCCTTGAGCCATGGAGTCTTTTCGAGGTTGGCAGGAGCCCCGGCCTGGGGCTCCTGGGCAGATACCATCGAAGAGAATACGACAACTGCAGTGAATAAACCTGTAAGTATTCTTTTCATGACTGATCGTTCTTACTGGTTTCTTCCGCCTTCAAAGGCAGCCTGAGTATTTACGACATAGAGGGGGGTTCTGATGGTGGTCAGGTTACCGGCCTTATCGCTGCCTTTGGCAACGAAGAAGTATTCTGGCTGATCTTCATAGCTGTCGCGCGGAAAATTGGGAACGCGGAAAAGGTAGCTGTTGCCATCTTTTTCGACTTCAGTACCGTCAGCCTTTTCGATGCGACAGGCAACTTCACCGGCTTTGGCGCGCAGGTCGCCGTTATCTACTGCCATGGCAGCGAAAATGAACGGCACATTGCGTCTGACAAACACGCCTTTGAGCGCACTTTTTTCACCGCCGGAAACATGTACCTGACGGGTCATGTTTTCTTCGTCGAGAGTTTTTGATTCGATAGCCTTGGTTTCAAATTTCGGAGCACCGCGTTCGTTGAACAGAGCACCGGCAACAGAAAGTCTGGCGATCTTTTCGAAGGGTTCTTTGTCGCGTTCACCATCGGCGCCTTCGTCGACAAACATGTAGCTGGCTTCTTCATAATCTTCGGCATTGGTTGAAAACGGGCGACCAAGGTTAGAAATGATTTTTTCCATCATTTTGCCCTTGAGTTCCTGTTCGGTGGCTGCCATGTCGACAGTACCGGCGCCTTCCTGGAAAGCGACCCAGAGATCGGGCGAAGTTACGTCATGCACCTGAACGCCCATAGACTGCTGAGCTGTTACAGTTTTGGCATCCGCTTCGGTCTTGCCATCTTCGCCAACCAGAGCGGTGTCGGTATTACCGGCGCCACCGGCTTCGTTGGTCGGGTCAGTACCTTCGCCCACGGCTTCATTGTCAGCGCCTGAACTGCCACCGACCTGGCGGGCGCCGCTGTTACCAATCTGATATTCGCCCGGAGCAAAAAATTTGCCGCCGTCAGCCGCCATATTGGTATTGGCAGAGGAAAGGGTTTTCCAGTTACCGTCGGCGTCTTTTACTTTGGTATCCCAGGTGATGTTGGGATCAGATTCAAATTTGGCGCCTTCAGCGAGTTCGCCGGCGTTTTCTTTATAGATCAGAGAATGTTCCTGTTTTTCGTAATAGACATCTTCAAGACAGTGAACCAGACTGCTGTCTGGATCACCACCACGGAAATTCGCCGGCATGACGTTTTTATTTTCACTCATGCCAAGAGTCATATCGGTATTATCAGGAATAGGAGCTGCTTCAGGAGAGGCAGACACATCGGTCGTGGTGCTTGCAGCCTCATCAGCAGCCTCTTCGGCGGTAATCATCACCGCAAAAGAAAAAAGGATCGCAACGACCATCAGAAACCCGGTAAATTTTTTCATAGTTCCCTCCGATTTTTTGTTCCTCGACCATTTGACTGGCCTATGGCAAAGCGCTGACCAAGTCGGCGAATTGTCTTTCTATTAAGCAATACGAAGAACTGATACACAACGTTTCAAAAAAAATATGGTTAAAGAAAATTCGAACCGTGACGAAAGGGGCTGTGGATTTGTTTGCCTCCTTATTTTTCAGGCCGGTACACCTTAGGTTGCCGGTTCTTTTTTTTATCTGATATTTTATTATATGCCCGGGCCGGATATTAGTCCAATTTCTTTTTTTATGCCCATGACAGCAGCTTTAGCGGAAATCATTCAATGCAGCCCCGGCATAACAATGCAACAACGAATATTGCAGGATAATGACTGCATTATTTCCGCTATATAACAAGAATCCATGAGCCCGATACGTTTGCTGCAGGTTAAGCCTTCTTGACTTGAGCTGATATATAAAGTATTATTTCGCAGCTTCAGCATCTTAAGGAGTCACATGAAAGCACTTAGAAAAGCTGTGATCTCAGGCACCGGAATCAGCCTGCCAGACAAGGTCGTAACCAATTTCGACCTCGAAAAAATTGTTGAAACCACGGATGAATGGATTTTCACCCGCACCGGCATCAAAGAACGTCGCCAGATTCCAGATGGTCAGACGCTTCTGGAGCTTTCGATTCCCGCCTGCCGCCAGGCAATAGAAAATGCCGGGCTTAAACCTGAAGATATCGACCTGATCATTTACGCAACCTTCACTCCTGATTATCAGGTGCCGGCAACCGCCTGCCTGCTGCAGGACAAGCTCGGCTGCACCAAGGCCGGCGCCTTTGACCTGCAGGCCGCCTGCACCGGTTTTGTCTACGCCTCTTCGGTTGCCTGCCAGTTTATTGCCACCGGCGTCTTCAACCACATTCTGGTGGTCGGTGGCGATGTTACCACCCGCATTCTCGACTTTACCGACCGCAACTCCTGCGTTCTCTTCGGCGACGGCGTCGGTGCTACCGTTTATTCGCCAGCCAAAGGCGATGAAGGGGCATTCGATTTTCTGCTCGGCTCGATCGGCAGCGGTGGCGAAAACATCATGATCCCGATCGGTGGATCGGCAAAGCGGCCAACCGTTGAAGCCATCCAGAACCGTGAACATTATCTCGTCATCAACGGCAAAGAAGTTTTTAAATTTTCGACCAAAATTATCGGCGACATGATCGAAGAATGCCTGCAGCGCAACAACATCACTCTCGATGACGTCGCCCTGATCGTGCCGCATCAGGCTAATATCCGTATTCTTGAATCGGCCGCCAAGCGTTTCAACTGCCCGCTTGACAAGTTTTACTTCAACATTCAGCGCTATGGCAATACTGTGGCCGCATCGATCCCGCTGGCCATGCACGAAGCACTTCAGGAAGGGCGCATCAAACAGGGTGACCTGATACTGCTGGTCGGCTTCGGCGGCGGTCTTACCTATGGCACCATGGCTGTAAAATGGGGCGGTTATACAACCCCTAAAGTCTGATAAAATCAGCTGTTATAAAACAGGCCCGACCATTGTGCGGTCGGGCCTGTTGTTTTTACAGCGTTAAACCAAAAGGCTGAATGGCTTTTTCGAGAACTCCATGCAGATGACCGATCAGAATGCCGTAATTGGTTATCGGCACACCGGCGGCCCGGCAGGCTTCGATGCGGGCGAGAATTTCGCGGCGGTTCGTCATGCAGCCGCCACACTGAACTACCAGATCGTAATTTTTCAGATCATCAGGAAAACTTACACCCTGACAGAATGAGAACTGCAGGCTTTCGCCATATTTCTGGCGCAGCCATTTCGGCAGTTTGACCCGGCCAATGTCGTCTTCCATCTGGTGATGCGTGCATGATTCGGCGATCAGAATGCGGGCCCCCGCCCCTTTTTTCTGCAGAGCTTTTACGCCATCGACATAGGCCGGCAGATCGCCCTTGTAACGGGCAAAAAGAACCGAAAAACTGGTAAAAGGTATGCCTTCAGGCACATCTGCGGCAACTTTGAAAAACACTTGAGAATCGGTAACAACAAGAACCGGCGGTTCTTTTAAAGCCGCAATCGCGGCCTTGAGCTCTGTTTCTTTGACAACCAGAGTTATGGCGTCGGCGTCGAGAAGGTCTCTGAGGGTCTGAACCTGCGGCAGAATCAGGCGCCCCTTGGGTGCTGAAATATCGATAGGAGTGACAAGAATTACCACCTGGCGCGGCTTGATCAGGTCACCGACAATGACCCCCGAGTCAAAGCCTTTAAGGCCTTCCTGCATTTTTTCCATGCGAAGATTCTGCAGCCCCTCGCCGGTTATGGTGCTCACGGCAATAATGTCACAGTCGGCCGCAGCAGTTACTTCGTTGCGGAGAGTCTGTGATATCGGGCTGGTTTCGCACTTGTTGACAATGACGAGAAACGGCACCTTCTGCTTCTTGAGCATCGCGAGCGTTTCTTTTTCAGATTCATGCAGATGCTCTTCCGGTTCAAGCACGAAGAGAGCCAGGTCGGTCTTTTTCATAACCTTGAGACTGGCTTCGACTCGGAGCTTTCCAAGCTCTCCGACGTCATCGAGGCCGGCCGTATCGATAAGCACAACCGGACCAAACGGCAGCAGTTCGATATTTTTATAGACCGGATCAGCAGTGGTGCCGGCCGTCGAAGAAACCAGGGCGATTTGCTGATCGGTAAGCGCGTTGATCAGCGAAGATTTGCCGACATTGCGGCGACCGAAAATAGCAATATGCGGTCTGATACCACGGGGTGTTGCCTGCATTGTTTAACTCAACCTTTCAAATATTTGCAAAATGATGTTTATTGTTCCGGGTAAATTATAGCACATCCCACGGCTGCTTGTGAATTTTTACACAAACATTTTCTGAGTGTTTTTTCCTACGCCCATCTGCCGGTAAAACCGCGATGATTAGCGAAAAGCATTACTTCAGACACAGCGATTCAGCGGGTAAACCAGCAGAAAAAACGCATAAGGGCCGACGACGCCAGACACAGGCGGGTGAGCAACCAGGTCAGCCACAAAGAGAGCGGTGTAAGTGCAATCAGAATCAGGGGATTGTCGACCCTGCGGAAATAAAGCAACAGAACGCTGAAACCGAAAATAAACCACTGAACGAAATATATCAGAGTTATATGCCGGCTCCAGAAAACCAGATGGTCGAAAATCGCTCTGAGGCGCTCAAACCTCGAAAGCCATATAAACAGAGCAGTCCAGAGAGCTGCAAATGTTAAGACCAGAAAGGTTCCGCCAGCGTACATTCTATAGTAATCACCAAATTGCCCCATGCCATATTTCCAGACAAGAAGTGCCCCGACAGCACCGGTCAGCAGAGAGATGCGAACAAGCAGAGCAGCCAGTTGAGCCTCTTTCCTGCCATCTTTGAGAAATCGGCCAATTATCAGACCAAAAATTGGAAAAATCAGCCACGGAAAAGCCGGGAATGCGGTGTCGGTTGGCACACCCTCGACGAATTGCCGACCCCAGAGTGGCTGCAACAGGTAAAAGAAAACCCCAAGGTCTTCACCTCGCCCCCAGAGATAAGGCGCAGCAATTATGGTTACAATCCCGCTCAGAACCCACTGCCAGCCTTTTTTCAGGATCAGGCTGAGAACCGCAATGATCATACAGGCAACGCCGGCAAAGCCGAGAATGTCGACATTGTAGAAGATGCGCCAGTAGACTTCGGCGCGGCTGACCTGCAGCATTGTACACATGCGCTCGAATTCTTCCGGGACAAAGATCGAGAGAAGAAAAAACGGTATGACCATTCTGATTACATTGAGCAGAAGCCCAAGCCCAAAGAGTTTCAGCCCACGGCAGAAAAGCTGGCCGCCACCTTTTTCGCTGGGAAAAATCATAAAGATACCCATCAGAAGCATAAAAACAGGTGCTGCCGGAGCGGTGCCGCAGAAATCGTTCATGAAGCGGCCGACCGGCGTAATCGCAGCTTCGCCAGAGCCAAACATCAGAGCGACATGTGAAATGATCATAAAAACGACTGCCAGACCACGAACATGGTCAAAAGCCGCAACTCGCAGGTTGTTGCCGGAATTCATCTGCGCAATTGCAGAATCATGAACTGGCTTGAAAGAGCTGCCGACAGTCATGAGTCATTTCCGACGGCGGCAGATTTTTTCACGAAATCTTTCAATTCACTGATCGCCTGCGCCAGCAAGTCGTTCTCTGGCAACCTTCCGGCAAGCTTGTCGACGATGTTCCGCTCGTGAATGCGTCTGAGAGCGGGCTGATAGTTCAGATCATAGATCCAGCAAAGCTGCAGCAGACAAAAATCAGCCTGCGACTTTACATCAAGATAGCTTGCCTGACGGCGATTGCGCAAATCCTGAAGAATAATCGAATCCGGCGAAAAATTCCGTGGCATATTCCACATTATGCCAGGATTTTCTTGCAAATTGTCCTTATCAAAGGCGCTGTTAACCACATGGTAGATATCGAGCTTGTCAGCATCACGCACCAGATCCACAAATTTTTTCAGCTCTGCTGACAGATCCGCAGGCAGACTGTGGACATTGTGCAAGCGTACCGATTCAATAATAACCGCTTTTTCTTCATCGGCCATCGGGTTGAGCCAGTCTGAGTCGCACAGTATCTGCGAACCAAGACAACCATGATTAACTGATTTCGGATCATAATAGGTCTGATATTTCTGATATTGCAGAAACCTGCCGACATCATGGAAAAGACCGATGGTTTCTGCCAGTATCACATCAGATTCAGCCCAGACAAGATCGGTTGCAATTCCCCGGGCTTCATCGGCAACCCGCAGAGAGTGCTGCAGTTTGAGTTCCATCATCGGGTGCAGTTTTGCATCGACATCACGAAATGAGTCGACGTAACTGTTAAAATGCTGTCTTAATCGGGAAAATTCCTGCCGATTCATCTGTTTATCCGATTTCTGGACGAAAGAGCGCTTTCGCTGCAACCATGCATTCAATTAGAGAAAGAGCCGTCAGTAAATACCTGTGTCAGGCCGCCGGCAGCAAATTTGAAAATCTGAAAATCACACCAGCCGGTTTCAGGGTAGTTCCAGATTCCCCAGAAGTAGAGAGATCCGTTTACCTTGAAAGCCGAATAAAGTGTGTAGTTTGGCAGCACTTTGCAGCTACCATCAGCCAGAAAAACAGCAGTGAACTCTTCGTCATACTCTTCAGTGACACTGAAGCCACCTCTGACAAATCGTACCTTTTCAAAACCGTCCTCTGACAACCCGGTGATTTTTTTTACCTTCAGATGTTCGGCAATGAATTTTTCGAGTTCCGGCCCGGTGAGGTTCTGTGCCGCTGCATTTGAAGCAGTCACCGGGATAAAGTTTTTATCAGCGGCAAAAAACTGCTTCAGTCTGGCTTCGGCTTCCGGCAGATCGGCGTCGGCAAGAGCTATAAGCTGAACCGAAGGTGCTTTTTCGGCAGCAACGAGCAAAGATGGCTGGTTCTCTTCACCCGAATTTTCTGGGACCTTGAAACAAAAAGCGCTGTTCATCATTTCGAAATAGAATTCGCCGATTTCGACCGGAATCGTCGCGGTAGCGGTAAGCATCAAAGCCTGCATACCCTTTTTAATCAGGCTTTTTTCCTGATAAAAAGCCGCCAGACTTTCAAAATCGTCATTTTCGAGGTAATTACTGACCGGTGGTTCTTCCTGATTTATTTCTCCAGAAAAATAGCGTGGATTAACCACCCCATTGATCGAGAAAAAAATCCCCTTTTCCGGTTCAAGCTGCCATTTTCCCGGGTCATGATAAACCATCTCATTCGTTTCGGGAACTGTGGCAAACTCGATATCAGCCTCAGATTCGGCCAAAGCCATCTGAAAGCCGGTGAAAAAAACAAAAACTGAAAAAACAGCCAGCAACCTGATCATAACAAGCTCCTGAATTTCGCTCAGAAGCTTTATAGCACTTCATTGCCAATCAGACAACAGAATTTTGCAGCCTGCCTGGTGATTGCTCAAAAATAGGTCTTATAAATTATCAGAAGTTGCTGAGTCGGTTAAAATCCAGGGTCGCAAAGTGGTCTTCAATTTCTTCGGCGCGCCTGATTTCGACGACACTGCCATCGCAGCGGCGCAGCAGTTCTGCAGAGCGTAACTGGCCGTTATAATTGAAACCCATTGCGTGCCCATGCGCACCGGTAGTGTGAATTACCACCAGATCACCGGGTTCGAGTTCTGGCAGCATGCGTTCGACGGCGAATTTATCATTGTTTTCGCACAATGAGCCGGTCACATCATATTTTCGATCATGCGGCAGGTGTTCTTTACCGGGCACGGTAATGTGGTGGTAGGCGCCGTACATTGCGGGGCGCATCAGATTTGCCATGCTGGCGTCGAGGCCGACATAATCACGGTAAATATGCTTCAGATGGCGAACACGTGCCACCAGCCAGCCATAGGGGCCGGTAATCATGCGGCCGTTTTCCATGACAATCCTGAGCGGGGCAAGACCATTCGCTGCTATCAGTCGATCGTATTCACCTCTGATACCATGCGAAATCTTAGCAAGATCAAGATCTTCATCTTCGGGGCGGTATGGAACCCCATAACCACCGCCAAGATCGACAAATTCGATTCTGATGCCGATTTTCTGACTGATTTCGACGACCAGTTCAAAGAGAATACGGGCGGTTTCTATATGATATTCCTCGTTCAACTCATTTGAAGCCACCATTGTATGCAGCCCGAAGCGCCTGACGCCCTTGTCTCTGGCGATCCGATAGGCTTCGATGATCTGCGGACGTGTCAGACCGTATTTTGCTTCTTCCGGGCTGCCGATAATGACGTTTCCGTCCTTCAATGGGCCCGGGTTGTATCTGAAACTGATGACTCCAGGCATTCCGGTCACTTTTTCGAGAAAGTCGATATGGCTGATATCGTCGAGGTTGATTATGGCAGCAAGCTTTCTCGCAGCAGAGAATTCTTCTGCCGGGGTGTTGTTCGAAGAAAACATGATGTTTTCGCCGGTTATACCGGCCTTTTCAGCAAGAACAAGCTCTGCAAGGGAACTGCAGTCGGCCCCCATGCCACAATCTTTGAGAACTTTGAGAATAAAAGGATTAGGAAGCGCCTTGACAGCGAAATAGTTCATAAAGCCGGGTATCCAGTCAAAAACCCGGTTAAAGCGGGCGGCGTTATCCCTCATCATCTTCTCATCATAGATATGAAAAGGTGTGGCATGCTTCTGAGTCAGCTCAAAAAGCTGCTTATGACTCAATGGAAAATTATAAAGCATTTGTTTCTCCGTATTTTTCAGACCTGCGTCGTTACGGGTTCAAAAAAGACCCGATGCAGTTCCTGAATACAGGTTTCACCCTGAGCATCATCGACTATGAAACTGATATTGACTTTCGACGCGCCCTGCGAAATCATTTGAACGTTGACACCCCTGGTATTCAACACTTTAAAAGTTTTTTCAAGAATTTCAGAAGAGTGCCTGACATTGCCGACCATGGTAATAATAGTTTTGCCCGTCTTGATACCGACGTTGGCAATCTTTTCCAGTTCGCGTCTCAGGCCATCGAGCTGACCATTGCGGCTGTCGAGTGTCAGTGAAATACTGACTTCGCTGGTGGCAAGCATATCGACAGATATTCTCTGCTCGTCAAAAATCTGAAAAACCCGCGCCAGAAAGCCATATTGGCCAAGCATTCTGGTTGAAACGATGTCGACGAGTGTAACATTCTTTTTCAGGGTCAAAACCCGCAAAAGTTCGTCTTTGTCATCAAACCTGCTCAAGATGAGGGTACCGGGGTGAGACGGATTATATGAATTCTTGACTCTGAATGGAATATTCCTGGACATGGCCGGCAGCATCGATCTTGGGTGCAGAACCTTTGCCCCGAAATATGCCAGTTCGCTTGCCTCTTCGAACGAAATATTCTTAACCGGCTGAGCGACGGGGACAACGCGCGGGTCGGTGGTAAGAATACCGTCAACATCTTTCCAGACCATGATTTCTTTGGCTTTAATTGCAGCGCCGATTACTGAAGCGGTCAGATCACTGCCGCCACGCCCGAGGGTTGTGATGGCGCCACTCTGGTCTTTAGCGATAAAACCGGTGACAATCGGAGTATAAACATAATCCGACTGCAGAGCCGCAAACGCTTCACCGATTCTGCTATAACTTTCATCAAGCAGTTCCGCGTTGGTAAAATCAGAATTACTGACGAAGCCGATGTCGAAAGCATCGAAAAACCTTGCATTTATGCCAACTCTGCTGAGATGAGCCGCCATTATTCTCACAGACAGCCGTTCACCGAAAGATACGAGATAGTCTTTAGTGCGTGCAGAAACTTCGCGAATCAGTGAAATTCCTTCAAGAAGTTTTTTAAGTTCATCCAGCAGGCTTTTAATCTCGGCAGTTTCGATCTGTAATTCGGCCGCAACCGAGTAATGCAGCTTGCAGATCTCTTCGATACAGACCTGGCCGTTCACAGCCCTTTCGGCAGCGGCAAGAAGATTGTCGGTGGTTTTTCCCATGGCAGAGGCCACAATGACCGGTCGTTCGGCCAGAAACATTTTTATAATGTCGGTAACATGTCTGATTCTTTCGGCATTGGCGACAGAACTGCCGCCAAATTTCATGACTATCATGTAAAGACCTCGTGATTAAAATTGAACGACCAGAGAGCGAAAAAGTTTAAACGGTGCTGCGGCAAAACACAAGCCTGCAAAAGAGAAACCGGGCGATACATCGATGCCTTGCTTCATCGAGTATCACCCGGTCGATCAGACAATCAGATCAGCGGATGTTGATTTTGCCCATGAACGGAATGGCGTTGGCGGCGGTTACGACCACCATTGCTTCGCCATTGGCCGGAACTGAGCTCAGATTAACATCGACAGAACCATCAGCATCAACGTAAGCGGCACCCAGCAGAGTGTCGTTGGCGCTGATACCAACATAAGAACCGGCGGGAGCGTTAACTTTCACCGAAGTGGTTCTGGCGTTGATTTCGTTGTCGAAACTTACTCTCATGGCTTTCGGCTGACCCATGAAGGTCTTCAGCGACGGATCGCCCATGAGGTGGTAGATTTCCCAGTAGTATTGCTTGCGGCTTGAGCTTGACTGTTCAACAGCCAGGTTCCCGGCCATCATAAAACCAGCATTAGAGGTGCCGTTACCTTCAAACATGGCTTCGAAAGCGCCTGGACCGGTTTTTTCTTTGAGCGGCGGAACGCCGTCATTATTGGGTTTTACGATTGAATGCAGACCAACGCCCCACCAGAAATCTTCATCCCAGTAGCTGTTGTTCGAAGCGCCAACATAACCGATAGCACCGCCATCTTTGGCTCTGAGCCAGGCTTCACCGAAGCACTGGGGCAGTTCGAATTTATTGGTGATACAGCAGTTGCCGATAACGAAGGGGTATTTACCCTTGTTGCCGAGACTCATGATGTTGTTGATGCTGAAGCTCGGATCAGCCCACGAAGTCGGGGAGCCGTGAGCGGTGTAGTTAACATAGCAGGCGCCCTTGGCCACGTCAGCGACGATTTTGGCTTCATTCTGATGTGAACCGGCCGACAGATAGGTAGCTATATTTTTGAAACCATTTTCTTCGTTGATGTAGTATTTCTTGGCATAGTTGATGTGGGGCCAGCCGTGGCTTCTTGCCCAGCTGCCATCCCAGCCGGCGACGAGAACTACGTCATCGAGGAAGGAAGGATCGGCAAACTGGAATTTTTCGTATTCGAGGGTTTTGTCGATCTGGGGCTGCAGCTGACTGAGATCACTGGCTGAGAAGCGACCGGTGAGAATATCGGGCAGGAAATCGCCTGGGGTTACAGCTGCATAATAGAGGTCAGTGATATGAGTGTTGGTCTGGCCTTTGAAAGCCGGAATCTTTTCATTATCGCCGGCGAAGAGCACATAGCTCGGAGCGGGCATATCGGCAGTCGGATTGTTGTAAAGGTTGTCGATGTATTCTTTCAGGCCGGCGGTAAACGCGGCACCGGTGCCGAACTGGTCAGCATAAACGACCTGAACTTTGAAACCCTTCTGGGTTTTCCAGGCGACGAAGGGAGCGAGAGCGTCTTTGAAAGCCGGATCAGCAACGATCAGATAGCTCTGAACGGCATTTCTTTCACCAAAGCGCAGAGCTTCGGGAACGACGACGAGTGATTCCATCCAGCTGAAAGCCGGTGACCAGAGGTTTTCGTGTTCAGCTCTGGTTTTGTTCATGTCGGCGTTTTCCATGATCACTTCAAATTCAATGTTGTTGTAAACGATGATTTTGTTGTCGATCGGGTTGTATTTAACCGGAGCGATGGTCAGGTGGGCAAGGCGCATGTGGCGCATTACACCGATGTCTTTGATGTTGGTCAGCTGCTGACCATGGAAGCCTTTGAAAACGTAGGCTGACTGTTCATAGATAAAAGGAGCTTCTGAACCATCTTTGGGTGCAGAAGGCTGTCTCGGGAAAATGCGGGTAGAAACGCCATAGTCAGCCAGGTTGTATTCCTGGGTATCATAGCTTTTCACTTCGATTCTAAAATTGGCGCCGAAAGGAATCTGGATAAGCTTGGTAATGACAGGAAGCTGAGGAGCGCCATATTCGCCGCCGAAGAAGAATTCGGGAGAATACATGACAGTGAAGCTTCCCTTGGGGGTTTCTGCATCATAAAAATACAGTTTGTCAAGCGAGCAGCTCATGCGCATGGTTATCTCGCCCTGGCCACCCGTCTTATGGGAAATTACCTTGAGCCCGCTGCCTTTGGCATCTTTGAGCTCGAGTTCACCAGCAAAAACAACACCGGTAAGCATTACCATCATTACAAAAAATACAAAAAACTTCTTCACTACCTGTCCCCTTTCGATATACTACATTCTGCCAGGAGCAAAACCTCCGTGCCACACATGACTGCCCTTTCGTTACAATCGCGAACGGTACAATCACGAAAACCAATTGCTGTACAGCGCACCAGAAAAGTGGGTGTGAATAAAGCAAAGATTTTCTCTCCAGCAGTTCAGCTTATAAAAATATCGAAACATTGTCAATGCACGGAAATGGATTTTTTTGTTTTTTTCCGGCAATGGTCTGTCGACAAGCAGCAAATGCAATCACGTAGCAAAAAACATAGAAACGCTATCGTTTTAATTTGTCATGGAAAAAAACAGATGCTTCAGTTATATTCTTTAAATATCTATAAAAATTTAAGGAGGATAAAATGCAAAAAGTTTTGTTTCTTGTTCTTGCTGCAGTTTTAACAGTAACATGCCTGCAGGCACAACCAGCAGTTCCGGAATTCGCTCCCCTGCCCTATGCCTTTGATGCACTGGAGCCATATATCGACGCCAAAACCGTGGAAATTCACTATGGTCGTCATCATCGCGCCTATTACGACAACCTGCTGAAGCTGGCTTCAAACACCACCTTTTTCGAACGCAGTCTGCAGGAAGCTTTTGCAGAAATCGCCAGCTGGCCGGAAGCACTGCGCAACAACGCCGGCGGGCATTTCAATCATGATCTGTTCTGGAGGGTAATGGCCCCCAAGGCAGGGGGAGAACCTCAGGGGAAACTGGCCGAAAAGATCAATGCCACTTTTGAAAATTTTGCGAAATTCAAAGAAGAATTCAAAAAAGCTGCATCAGGCCGTTTTGGCAGTGGCTGGGCCTGGCTGTGTGTCGATACCGACGGCAGTCTGTTCATCACCTCGACAGCCAATCAGGACAACCCGCTGATGAATGTCGGCAACCGCAAAGGCACTCCGATTCTCTGTCTCGACGTCTGGGAACACGCCTACTATCTGAAATACCAGAACCAGCGCGGCAACTATATCGATGCCTTCTGGAACGTCGTCAACTGGCCTGAAGTTGCGTCAAGACTCGACCAGGCTCTTGCCGCCAAATGACAGAAGCAGGCGGCGATCACACCGGTCGCCGCCATTTTGCCGATTTCAGCCCGGCAGACACAATTGTTTTTCAGGGTATTGCCAGCCCAAGCGCCACCTTGAATTTTTTATCGTGGATTTTTTATAAGAGGATTTTATGATTCCATTACCCATAATACAGAACGTAGCCTTTCTCCTCGCCGCCGCTGCAATTTTCGACCTGACCACACATAAATTGAACCGTCGACTGCATTGGGGCTGGCAAATAGTAATCGGCGCGATTCTTGGTCTCATAGGCATTGGGGTAATGCTCACTCCCTGGATACTCGAATCAGGAATCGTCCTCGATACCAGATCCGTTCTCATTTCGATTGTCGGGTTGTTTTTCGGCACAATTGCCGTAACAATGACAATGCTGTTGACCATTATCTGCAGGTTCCTGCAGGGCGGGATCGGCACGGCAACCGGAGTTTACGTCATTCTTGCGTCTGGAATAATCGGGCTGGCCTGGCGTCACTGGCGCAAAGCCGGACTTTCAAACATTTCCGCTCTCGAACTGTATTCTATGGGGATTGTCGTGCACGCAGTCATGCTGCTTCTCATGCTGACGCTACCTGAGGGGGCCGGCTGGAAAACACTGGCAAGCATCGCGTTTCCGGTTCTGCTTATTTATCCTGCCGGCACGACCGTTTTCGGTATCCTGTTGCGAGAAAGGCTTGAAAGCCTGCAAAGCATCAATGCTGTCGCAGAAAGTCGCGAAATTCTCAACCAGCTGCTCAACACTATTCCCCAGGGAATTTTCTGGAAAGATGCAACTGGTCGTTATCTCGGCTGCAACCAGAATATTGCCCGCTCTGCAGGTTTGAGTCGACCAGATGAAATTGTCGGCAAAACAGATCTTGAACTCCCATGGCCCAGGGAACAGGCCGAAAGATATATGGCTGATGATCTCCAGGTCATCAAATCAGGAAAAGCCAAGCTTAAATACCTGGAACCCTTACATCAGGGCGATGGCGAAGTAATTACCATCGTGACCAGCAAAGTGCCTCTGGTGAATCAGAACGGTGAAATTTTCGGACTTCTCGGTGTTGTCGATAACGTCACTGAACAGCAGAAGGCGGAAGCAGAGCAAAATAGACTCAAAGAGCAGCTTTATCAGACAACAAAATTACAGTCAATCTGGCGTCTGGCCGGAGGTATCGCTCACGATTTCAACAACATGCTCGGTGTAATTCTTGGGTTCACCGAAATGTCAATGCGCCTTCTCGATCCTTCCGATCCGGTTTACAAACATCTTCAGGAAGTCTGTCGGGCCGCAGAAAGGTCATCTGAACTGACGCGACAGCTTCTGGCCTTCACGAGAAAGCAAACTATGAACCCTGCACTTCTAGATATAAACAAAACTATCGAAGGCATGCTGAAAATTCTTGGCAGGGTTATTGGAGAAAACATCAAGCTTGTCTGGGAGCCTGAAGAAAAACTGGGAACCATAAAAATCGATCCGTCTCAGCTCGATCAAATTCTTACCAATCTTTGCGTCAATGCACGTGAATCAATCGGTAAATCCGGGCAGATAACCATCAGAACCGGAGCGGCTCATGTGGACCACGCCTTCTGCGCCAACAACGCCGAGGCTTACCCCGGGGATTTTATCTTTCTTTCAGTTTCAGACAATGGCCGTGACATGGATAAAAATGCCGTTTACAAGCTGTTTGAACCTGCTGCAACCGCCAGACAATTCGAAACCAGCGCAGGACTTGGACTTGCAACAGCTTACGGAATCGTCAAACAGAACCACGGTTTTATCATGTTCAGCAGCGATCCCGAAAACGGCACCTGTTTTAAAGTTTTCCTCCCCAATTATGGGCAGGCAAAGCTTGAAGAAACGTCACATCCGGAAAGCCTGAGTAATTCCACCGGGTTTGAAACCATTCTGCTCGTCGAAGATGAAAAAGCCATTCTGACCATCACATCGATGATGCTCGAAGCGGCCGGCTACCAGGTAATTACCTCTTCATCACCCCTTGAAGCAATAAAAGCTGCTCAGGATGCCAAATGCAAAATTCACCTTCTGCTTTCAGATGTGGTTATGCCCGGCATGAATGGCAAAGAACTGGCTGAAAAGCTCAAAAAAATGATACCCGATCTCAAATGTCTTTTCATGTCCGGTTATACTGCTGACGTAATTGCACTCCAGGACCTCTCAGAAGAAGGAATGAAGTCTCTTCCCAAACCATTCAACAGCGAGGAACTGACCAGAAAAGTCCGCGAAGTTCTTGACCAGAAAATTTCCCATGGGGTCAGCTGAATGGAAAGAAAAAGCTTTTTCAGGGCCTTTTTAAACGATCTGCTTAATGGCTTTAATATCGCATTTGGCGACGAACTGTCTGCCTTCGCCGAAAAATTTCCCGAGCTTATAAGACCGCCCGGGGCAGGCAGTGAAAAGGAATTTCTCGAAACCTGTGCAAAATGCGGCAAATGCATTAAAGCCTGCCCATACTTTGCATTAAGGCCGTTGCTGATGGCAAATGAGTTCGATCGCGGCACACCGGCACTCAGAGTTGGCGAGGCCTATTGCAGATTCTGCCCGCAATTTCCCTGTGTCACTGCCTGCCCAAGCGGTGCCCTGTCTATGAAACGGCAGAACCGCCTGCGAAAAATCGGCATTGCCGAGATTGTTGCAAAGAACTGCATTCGCAATCATGAAAATGACTGCCATGCCTGCCTGGATAAATGCGAAGAGACCGGTCACAATGCGATAAAAATCACCCCGCAAACCCAGGAAGAACAAACTCAAGGGTTTCCGCAAGTAATTGCCGATAAATGCAGCGGCTGCGGAGCATGCCTGACGGTCTGCCCCGCCTACCCTGACCAGGCAATAAGCCTCAAACCCTTACTGTAGAGGTTTTGTGCTTCTGCCCCAGCAGCACGTAATGAGCAGCCGATTCGGCGATTCTGGTTTTCCATTCGCCAGAAACCTGCCCCTTGATTTTAGCTGGCACACCCGCGACCAGCGAGCCGGCGGGGATGATCTCATTTTCCTTGACTACGCTGCCGGCTGCAAGAATGCTGCCTTCGCCTATCACTGCGCCCGAAAGAATGATGGCGCCCATGCCAATCAGACAGTTGTCGCCGATTTCACAGGCGTGAATGACGGCACGGTGGCCAATAGTAACGTTTTTTCCGATTTTGACCGAGCCTGAACCTGGTGTTCCGTCGGAGCGGTCGACATGCACTACCGATGAATCCTGAACATTGGTATTGTCACCAATAACGACATGATTGATATCGGCCCTGATAACCGTTCCGTACCAGATGTTAACATTTTCGCCAAGAACGATATCGCCGACAAGTTCGGCACTGCCGGCCACGAAACACGATTCCGGCACCGCCGGCGTTTTTCCGCAATAACTGATCTGCATATTTCCTCCTGAAGCGCCTGCACTTTAGCCAGAAAAAGCGAATTTTGCAACCGGCAGCCGCAAAAAACTCTGAAACCGGCAGCGGCAGGCGGCTGCATGAAAATTCAAATTGTGCTATAATAATCGCACTGTGAATGAATTGCAGTTTTTTGTCGATAGGTTAGTTGAAATATGGAATCAGCAAACTTCTGGACAAAAAAGAAGGGCCAGGAACTCTTCGAACAGGCTCTGCAATTCGACGCTGACGGCAAAGTCGCCGAAGCGGTCGAAGCCTACCAGAAATCGCTCGAAGAATGTCCGCGCAACGCTCAGGCTCACTACAACCTTGGTGTCGCTCTCGCCACCACCGGTAAGATAAGTCAGGCGCTGCGTTCATGGCAAAGGGCCCTGTGGCTTGAGCCCGCTTTCAGGCTTGAACTCATCAAGGCGTTCGATATCGCTGATGAGCTGGCTGAAGAAGTGATTGGCGGTCACGAAGAATTTGCCCCGGAACTGGCTAAGGCAGCCTGATTTCAAACAGGCTGATTTAAAAGGAGCGACAAAATGACTTACTGCTGGGAAGTTTACAACAATTCAAAATGTGACACCTGCAAACATTACCTTGCCTTTCAGAACGGCACTCTCAATATCGAAGAAGTGAAAGACATCGTTGTCATCGAAGACGACAAGTAAGTTCACAGGCATCGGTCTCAAATCCCACCGGCTCACCCTCCAAAATTAAAACCGGTTAAACAGGTTCTAAATTGTTTAACCGGTGGTTTTGCTTTTTCATACAATTTGCCTGAGACCCTTCTCCGGGTCGGGCCATCACTGCTGGTTACTGGCGCCGCAGTCGCCATGGCCGAAAAATGCGGTCAAACATCGAGAATTTTGCCGCATGTTCTTCGACACTTTCGCGTGCCGGCGGTTCCCAGGGCTTAACCTCTTTGGTCGGGCCGGCCAGAAGCAGCACCGTCTGGCGTTCGGCGGCCAGTCGGGCGGCCTGTTCGTTAAATACGCGCTCCATGGAGCTCAATTTGCCTTCCATGGCTTCCATTTTGCGGGCCATATTTTTCAGCAGCGCCTGATTGGCGGCAAGCACCTGGCCGATATCAATGGCGACATCGCAGGCGACCGCTCCTGAAACGGCTTCCGACAGATGATTCTGGTCGTTTCCATTGCAGGCGTTTTCGTTGTCTTTTTCGTTCAGGTTGATTTCAACTCTCATGCGCGACTCCTGTCAGGCGGCAGACTTCAAATTTTCTATCGGCAGATGACGAACTTTTTCTGACCTTGGTTTCTTTATTGTTTGCAGAAGAAATATTGTGATATATTTTCTCCATGGATGGACTCAAAATACCAATTTTTCTTCTGATCGTCGTTCTTGCACTCGGGCTGTTTCTGTTCAACCCCTTCTCAGGGAAACAGTCCCCGGGCCGTATCAGGCCGTACTCGACCCAGCCCGGGTCGGGTGCTGAAACCGCAACGAGTGCCGACAGTACCGCAGCAGTGAAAGCCGTGAAAGAACCATTTGAAAAAGGCAATTTTGACAAGGTCCTCGAAATTCTGCAGCCGCACCGCGATGTGGCAGATTTTGATCTGCAGCGCATGCTGGCCTATTCGCTCGCAGGGGTAAAACAGTTCGACCCGGCAATTCTGGCATTCGAAAAAACCCTCGAAATGCGCAAAATCCCCGAAAACGCCTACTCTCTCGCTTATCTTTACGAAATAACCGGCCGCATCAATGTGGCAAGAATCCTTTATGAGCAGCTTCTTGGCGCCGAACTGCTGCCCAAAATGCGCCGGGCGGTCTATGAAGGTCTCGCCAGAACTACCGCCTACGAAAACGACACCAGGCTGGCACTCAAATACAACACCGAACTGGTAAAGAATTACCCTGATTCGCCAGAGGGTGTTGTCGCCCTGATCAAGCTGTTGAAAAATTCGGGGCAGCTGAAAGGGCTCGAAAGCCTGGTGGCACTTGGCGAAAAATATCACAGCCGCAATTTTGAATACAATTTCTGGCTGGCGGTGCTTTATTACGATGCTGGCAAATTCGATGATGCCATGAAGCATTTTAAACGCTGCATCGAAATTGCCCCCGATAACTCAACGCCCTATTTTTACACCTACCACATATTGAAGCGACAGAAAAATATCGAGCAGGCGCTTGCCGACCTCGAAAAATATCACAAACTCAACCCCCTGCTGCCGCATATCTTTTTTGAAGCTTCAATCGATGCCAAAAAAGAGAATCGCCTCGACCTGGCCTACAAGTTTTTCAGATCGGCCGTCACCATGGATCGCACCCTGCTCGGCCGCGATGACAAAGGCGCCATGCATGCCATCGAGCGCATGATCAAGGCCAATGGGTCTGAACTCGACAAAAAGTTTCTGCAGGCCTTTGTGAACTATATCAACGGCGATTATAAGATCGCCCGCGAACAGATCACACACCTTACCGGTGAAATCAAGGGAACCGCCTACGAAGACGATGGTCGCCGCATCGTTCGCGAATGTGAACTGCTTGCCGCCCAGGATGCCCGCTACGCAGCACAAACCGCCGGCCTGCAGCAACAGAAGCAGCTCGAAAACCTTGCCCGGCTTGAAACAGTGGTTTCCACGCCGGGCCTTGACCCCGACACACCCGCCGACAAACTTAAAAGACAGGCAATGCAGAATCCGAACGATCTGCGCCTGCAATATACTGCCGGTCTCGAACTTGCACGCATGGGGCACCTCGATGCCGCCAAGACATTTATCGGCAATGCGATAAGGCTCAACCCGAATCTGGTCGAGCCCAACTATTCAATGGCGCGGGTTCTGATGTTCGAAGAAAACCTGCCGGAAGCACGCAACTTCATCGATCAGGCTCTGAAAATCAACCCGAACAACAGTCAGACTCTGTCGATGTCTGCCCTGATGCACATGCAGAATCGAGATTTCATGCGCGCCCAGAGCGATGCTGAAGGGGCGCTCAAAGCCAACCCGAATAACGGCGAAGCCCGGCTGGTTCTGGCTGAAGTCTTTGCGCGCAACAGCGATTTCAGACGCGCTCTGCAGGAAATCGATCTTGGGCTCGAAGTCGAAAGTGATCCGCATCGACGCGAACAACTGCTGCGCCTGAAAGACAATCTGCGGCAGTAAGTTTTTCGGCTATTTTTCGAGTTTAACCCGGTCCCAGTAGCGGTCGAGCTCGGTCAGGCTCTTCCCTTCGAAGCCGCCATCTTCTTCGACCATAGTTTCGACACGGGTAAAGCGGTCGACGAATTTGCGGGTGGCATTGCGCAGACAATGCTCGGCATTAACTCCTGAAAGTCGCGAAACGTTGAGAACGGCAAAAAGAACATCACCAATCTCGTCTTCGAGCTCATCGCGGTTTTTATTTAAAATCGCATTCTCAATTTCGCAGGTCTCTTCTTTTATTTTGGCCAACGCCGAATGTGCGTCAGGGAAATCGAAACCGACAGTTGCGGCTTCAGCCTGAACTTTTTCGGCACCGGCAAGCGCCGATGGAAAATCAAGAGCTTCACGCATGCGGTTCGACAGCTTTTTGCGGTCGATCTTTTCCTGTTTTTTGATTTCGCCCCACATTTCGATGACCTTGTCAGGGTCGACGCCACGTTCGGCCTGCCCGAACACGTGCGGGTGCCGGTTGATCAGCTTGGCGCAGATACCATCGGCAACGTCAGCCATATCGAAGGTACCGGCTTCTGCTGCGATCTGGGCGCAGAATACAATGATCATCTGCAGGTCGCCGAGTTCTTCTTTAACGTGCAGTGAATCGCCGCTCTGAATAGCCTCGACCACTTCACGGGCTTCTTCGGCAAGGTGTTCGGCCATAGTGGCAAGCGTCTGTTTTCGATCCCAGGAACAGCCCTGCGGTGAGCGGAGGGTTCGCATAATATCGACGAGCCTGAGAAATTCTCTGCTGATGCGGTCATCATTTTGTTTCATCATTTGTGGCACCTGTAATAATTTGTCTTATCAGCTCGCTGAGTTGATCACTTTCTTTTATCACAAAGTCGGCAACTTTTAAATACAGCGGGCGACGCTTTTGCCAGAGCGCTCTGGCGGCATCTGGCTCTGAATCATTGAGCAGTGGCCGGTTTTTAGCCGATTTATTCAAGCGCGCCGCAATAATTTCCCAGGGTACGTCGAGAAAAATCACATGGCAGTTCTGCATGTCCTGATGATTTGCGGGCTGCATCGGCAAACCGCCACCGGCAGCAACGATAGTGAATTTCTGCGATTTACCACAGACTTCGGCAAAGAGCCTGGTTTCAAGCTGACGAAAGTAAGCTTCACCCTGTGATGCGAACAGTGAACTTATTGTCAGGCCGGCGGCTTCTTCAATTTTCTGGTCGAGGTCGATGAATGGCAGGTCAAAAGCGGCAGATAAAGCACGACCGGCAGTTGTTTTGCCGGCAGCCATGAACCCGGTCAGCAGTATGATATTTTTTTTGCACATGCCGTATTTGCCTAAATAGCAGAAACGGCGGTTGATACCGCCGTTTCTGGTTTATTGTAAGTTTAACTTATCTTACCGGAACAACGCCTGAGGGCATAACCGGCATCGGGTTAACCGAACCATTTACCGGAACTTCGGGTCTGACCGGAACATAACCAGAGCCATTCGGCAGGTTGTTGACCGGATTGGTGAAGCCATTGTTGGCGCCCGGGTTGGTGCCGGGGTTATAACCGTTGTAGCCACCGAAGTTCGGCAGACTGCCGTTACCGGCGCCAAGAACGTTTCTGATTACTGCCATGAGCTGAGCGAGACGTTCATTTACGGCTCTTCTTTCATTCATGACCAGATAGAATTTGATTTTGCTGATACGCTGATCGATTTCGCCGATCAGAGTGTAATAAGCCGGGTCCATTTCGCTCTTTTTGAGAGCTGACTGGGCATTATTGAGGTGACCGATGGCTGAAACGTTATCCATCAGTGATTTTTCAAGTGAAGACTGGCACATCTGAAGATCAGAATAGACCATCCAGAGAAGAGTGATAACAGCCTTGTCGTTTGGATCGACCTGCATGCTGCCGGGATTACCAGCCATAACCGGACCAGAAACAAACATAAGAACTGCGAGAAGCCCTATGATGAAGTTTTTCATGTAAAACACCCTCCAGAGTTAAACTTACAGGATAACTATAACATATACTTTAACAACCCGTAAGGATACCGCAAGAAAAAACTTTATAAAATTCTGCATTTATTTGCTTTTTTGTAGCTGTAAGTCTAAAGTATTTTTAAGAGAACTATAGCTTGCAGTTGTTTCCAGCCACGGAAAACAATTGAAGACAAGTCGACAGGATTTATGAACGGGCAGACAGACAAAAATAACAATAACAATGGTTCATACAATCGATCAGGCAAGATCAAAACCCGAGTTTTTGCCCTGATGCTTCTGATTCTTTCATGTGGCATGATCATTTCAGCAGCGCGGTCACTGGGGCGTGAGTTCAGTGGCACAATGATCAGAAAGTCATCGACGCCGGGCATCACATCTACCCAGTATCATCTTTTTCTTCTGCCATCAGAAGTTGCCTCATCATCTGAAGACATTCTCAAGGCACTTTCTAATCCAGACCAGCCTCTGCAGAGAGTCGGCGTATCGGCGCTTGCATATGCCGAAGCCCAGGAACTCGAATTTGTTGAAAAAAATGCCTATTCATTCATGATCAAGGTTGCGAACAGCAACTGCATCGATCTCGGCCTTTTCTGGATGCTGATGGGAATTGCAGGCATCTGCGGTTCAGCCTGGATGTATCTACAGACAATGAAACCCGGCCCCGAATCAGAAAAATATCAGCCAGAAGAGCTTGACATACCGGGTCTATAATTCATTTGTTTAACTTTCGCACATCGGTGCCCTGGCGATTGCTTTTTTTGCTTATTTTTTGAACAGCAGTAAACTTTTTGCACAAATTTTTGACAGTTTTGTTCTGAAGCTGGTGTACAGTTCGGTGCATTTTCAAAGGCGTCCCGAGTCAGGACTTGCCTCACACAACCCGCTTCAATTCAGCAAAACACTCACATCGCTAATGTTCTCATCCGAATCTGCCGACAAACACCTTACAAGCATGGCATAGTTTTTGCTTAATAATTTAGTAACAGCATTGTTTTTGAACAGAAATGGTGAGTAATTATGCAAACAAACGCACTCGCAACTTACAAAGATTATGTTCTTGTCAGAGTCGATGAGAAATCCAAGCTGCAGGTATGGGTTAAACTACCTCCTACCGGCAAATAGTCGCTGCTGAACAAACACCAGCAATCACCGCACAAGCCTTCTTAATCATAGCAGAATCACAGTATATACCGCAGAACATCGACCGCCAGGCATTTTTGCCTGGCGGTCGATGTTTTTTAGCCAATAAGCCTCATAGAGTCCAGACTGTGCCGGAACAACCAAAACCAGAAGCCTGCCGCTGATTGTTAACAGCGGCAGGCTTCTGACAACTTTGATTAAAGACCGATTACAGCCTCAAAAACCTGAACGGGTTCTGAACGCTGCCATTGCGGCGCACTTCAAAATGGAGATGCGAACCGGTAGTCACGCCGGTGTTTCCGACGTAGGCAATTCTCTGGCCGGCATCGACTGACTGCCCGACCTTAACGGCAATCTTTGAACAATGCGCGTAAGCTGTTTCGATATTATTTCCGTGATCGACAACCACCATAAGACCATAGCCACGGCGCCAGCCGGCATAGGTTACCTTGCCGTCCTGACTGCAGGTGATGGGGGTGCCTCTCGGAGCGACAATATCGACGCCCGTATGAAAATGCCATGAATTGCGAGAGGGGTGCTTTCTTCTTCCGAAGAGGGAGCTGACACGACCGATAACAGGTCTTAAAAGAACCTTGCTTCCTGGTTCGATACGGTCAACTTTTGCAATTGTGAAAGTTCCTGAATCTTTACTGTCTTTAAATGATTCATCGTCCTGGCGCTTGACTACCCTGATGGTGAAAGTCTTTACTGCGCCTCTGGCTGAGGTATCGGGGCCGAGTGTTCCGAAGAAACTTGCCTTTTCAGCCGGGTTCTCATTTGTGACGGCCTGGTTGAAGGCCGGGTTGGTCAACATGCCAACCGATCTAAGACTTGTGAAATGTGCCGAGGCATTTAAATTACCTGGCTGGAGAAACGCTACCAGCAATAGAACAAACAGCAGCGTCCTTCCAGTAGAGGATTCATTTACCATTAGCTTCTCTTTCTTGAGTGGATTGCAAGGTGTAACATTTATACCGGTAACTCGAACAGATGTCAAGCCTCAAAGATTTTAGGGCCATAAAAGGGTTTGCGCAAGCACCAGCATTTTTTTCCGCAAAAAACGCCAGAATTTTGCCCAAATCGAGCTTGTGAATTTTTGCACATTATTTTAACCATTTATGATTGAACTCTGACACTGAATGATTATATTATATGGTGAATACAGGGTGGCCCTCCACCAGTTTCGAACTATAACAATTACAGGTGAACAAATTATGTGGGATTACACAAAATCAGTCATGGACCATTTCTCCAACCCACGCAACGTCGGGAAAATCGAAAATGCCAACGGCGTCGGCGAAGTAGGCTCACTGGCCTGCGGTGACGCCCTCAAACTATATCTCAAAATCAACCCCGCCTCAGGGAAAATCGAAGATGCACGCTTTCAGACCTTCGGTTGCGCCAGTGCCATCGCCAGTGCCTCTGCCCTGACCGAAATGGTAAAGGGCATGTCGCTGGAAGAAGCCATGAAAATCACTAACGATGATATCGCCCGCTTCCTTGGCGGTCTGCCCGAACAGAAAATGCATTGTTCAGTCATGGGAAAAGAGGCTCTTGAAGCCGCTATTGCCAATTTCAAGGGTGAAAAAGTCGAAGAACACCAGGACGCTCAGGTCGTCTGCAAATGCTTCTGGGTCGATGAAGAAAAGATTCGCCATCAGATCAGAGAACATAAGCTCACAACCGTCGAAGAAGTCACCCACTACACTAAGGCCGGCGGCGGCTGCGGCGGCTGTATTCCCGACATCAAGCGCATTCTCGATGAAGAAGCCGGCAAAGCGGCCGAACCCAAAGAACCGCCGGCAATGACCAACCTGCAGCGCATCAAACTCGTTACCTCGACGATCGAAACGAAGATCGCTCCGATGCTGCGCAATGACGGCGGCGATATCGAGCTGATCGACGTCGACGGCGTCGATGTTTACGTGAAGCTGCGTGGTGCCTGCGCTGGCTGCCCTGGCGCCAGAGCCACTCTGCATAACATAGTCCAGGAAACCCTGCGCGCCGAAGTCGACCGCAAAATCACGATCATCGAGGTCAAATAATGAGCGAAATCAAACAGGTTTACCTCGACAACAATGCCACCTGCATGGTCTCGCCCGGGGTACGCGACGCAATGCTGCCGTTTTTCGGCGAGCTTTACGGTAATCCCAGTTCGATGCACAATTTTGGCGGGCAGGTTGCCGTGCATGTCAAGGCAGCGCGCGAAAAAGTCGCTGCCCTTCTGAATGTTTCACCCGACGAAATCGTTTTTACTTCATGCGGCACTGAGTCAGACAACCACGCGATTCGTGGTGTGCTTGAAGCCAATTCCGAAAAACGCCACATCGTCACCACCAAGGTCGAACACCCGGCGGTTCTCAATGTTTACCGTTTTCTCGCCAAGAAAAAAGGTTATCGCGTCACCGAACTAGAAGTCTCGAAAAAGGGCGACCTCGATCTCGACCAGCTGCGAGAAGCCCTGACACCTGACACCGCAATTCTCTCGGTAATGGCTGCCAACAACGAAACCGGCACCCTGTTTCCGATTGACGAAATTGGCGCCATCGCCCGCGAAAAGGGCGTAATCTTTCATACCGATGCGGTGCAGGCGGTTGGCAAAATTCCGCTCGACCTCAAAAAAATTCAGTGCGACCTGCTGTCACTCTCTGGGCACAAGCTGCACACCCCCAAGGGCATCGGTGCTCTCTATATCCGCAAAGGTACCCGCATCAGCCCGTTCATGATCGGCGGTCACCAGGAAAACGGCCGCCGCGCCGGCACCGAAAACGTGCCCTACGTCGTTGCCCTTGGCAAAGCCTGCGAAGAGGCCATGAACGATATCTTCGACGAAAATAATCGCGTCAGAAAACTGCGCGACAAACTTGAACAAGGCCTGCTTTCTGTCATCAAACAGGCACACATCAATGGTAATCCACGCTGGCGCCTCCCCAACACCACCAACATCGGGTTCGAAGCCGTTGAAGGCGAAGCGATTCTTCTACACCTGAGCGCTGCCGGCATTGCCGCCAGTTCTGGCTCGGCCTGCACCAGCGGCAGTCTCGAACCGTCGCACGTTCTGATGGCCATGCAGACTCCGTTCTCTTACGCCCACGGTTCGGTACGCTTCTCGCTCTCGAAATTCACGACCGAGGAAGAAATTGATTACACCCTCAAGGTTGTTCCGCCGGTAATTCAGAAACTGCGCGAGATGTCGCCCTTCTACGATCCGAATAAGTAACAGATAAAGCTTTTATTAAAGAACCGGGTATCAAAACCCGGTTCTTTTTATGTGCAGCGAAGTTTATTCTGTTGCCTGTATTAAAATCATGACAGGAATGTGTTGCATGTTTGATCACCGGTTCGTCGTTACCGGCCGGTCTGAGACAGAGAAACTTTCAACGGTCTTTTGTATATTTTCATCATGGCCTTATTAAGTCAGTATTGACCCGATTTTTACATTATTATAATTAGAGGGTAATCGATGACAAACTTAACGAAATTCTGGAGAGTTTTAGCGATGCTGCTTGCGATCTCAGCTTTTTCAGGGGTGGCCGCCACAGCTGCCGCTGTCATTCCGACAGCGTGGCATGCCTATTTACAGGAAGCCGACAAAGCCGGCGCCGGGCAGATGCTGCTCGTTCTCACCAGGGCTGCCGGCAAATCGCGGGCGCAGCTTTTCTGTCTTGAAAAAAAGCACGGCCAGTGGCAGATGCCGCTTCGACCGATGAGCGCGTCAGTCGGTCGCAACGGCATTGCCGACCCTGAAATGAAACAGGAGGGCGACGGCTGCAGCCCTTATGGCATTTATCCGGTCAGCCTCGCCTTTGGTTATGATGCAGTCTGCGGCACCAGAATGCCATATCAGCAGGTGTTTGAAGATGATGTCTGGGTAGATGATCCGGCCGCGCCTGATTACAATCGCATGGTCAAAAAGGCCTCAACCAGGGCAGAATCTTTTGAGCACATGCGTCGCAATGATGAATTATACCGAAACGGACTGGTGGTGGAATACAATACCAGTCCGGTCATCCCCGGAAAAGGCAGCGCCATTTTCATACATTTCTGGGGTCGGGCCTTCAACTCTACTGCCGGTTGCCTGGGTCTGCCGCGCCATCATCTCGATGCAGTCCTGAACTTTCTCGACCCGCAGAAAAAACCTGTGGCAGGCTTCTTTCGCCTCGACGTGCCGTAAGTCGCTCAGACTCAGGCTTTCTCAGCAAATTTGGCGTGCATGGCGCGGGCCACCTTTTCGGGCACCAGGCCGGAAATATCGCCGCCATAGCGGGCCACTTCCTTGGCGATGCTCGAACTGAGAAATGAAAACTTCGGCGAAGACATCAGAAAAACCGTTTCAAGATCTGGCGCCAGCTGGTTGTTGACCGAAAACATCTGCATTTCGTATTCGTAATCAGATACGGCGCGCAGGCCTCTGATGATAGCGCACGAGCCGGTGCTGCGACAGAAATCGACGAGCAGGCCATTAAAATGAATCGCCCTGACGTTCTCGATTTTTTTTATTACGTCGCTGATCATTTCGACGCGCTCTTCTGGCGAAAAAAGGCATTTTTTGGCGGGGTGCACGAGAACCCCGACGATAACGTGGTCGAACAGCGTTGCTGCCCGCTGGAGAATATCAAGATGACCATTGGTGAAAGGATCAAAACTGCCTGGATAAATTGCGACGCGCATTTTTACCTGCTTCCCATGAAATCGACCAGATCGTAACCGGCCATCTGCATCATTTTTTCGAATGCCACCACCGGAAACCCGACCACGTTGAAATAACAGCCTTCGATTTTCTCGACAAACAGCCCGGCATGGCCCTGAATGCCGTAAGCACCGGCTTTGTCGTAGGGCTCATCGGTATCGAGGTAGGTCTTGATGTCTTTCTGCGACAGCTGACGAAAATAAACATAAGTTACTTCGGCATGCGAATAGGTGCGAAAGCCCTCGGCATCGACGAGAGCCAGACCGGTCACGACCCGATGCCTTCTACCGGAAAGGGCATTGAGCATGCTCTCGGCCTCACGCCGGTCTTTGGGCTTGCCGAGAATCGAGTTGCCCTGCACGACGATGGTATCGGCGCCGATCACCAGGCCGCTTCTCAGGCTGGAAGAGGCGTGAAAAGCCTTGAGGCCGGCCAGCTTCGCGGCCTGTTCCTCTGGTTCGAGCTCGGCGACATCAGAGAATTTTTCTTCGTAGGGTGAATCGATGAGTTTGAAAGGAATTTTCAGACCGGTCAGGATTTCCTGACGGCGTGGTGATTTTGAGGCAAGATAGAGCTGCGGTAAGTTCATTCAGGCGGTTCTCCTTAGAAGTTCCTGGGTGACTCTGGCGACGATGAGGCCCGCAGGCACGGCCACCGGAACAATAGTTGCGAAATGGAACCAGAGCGGCAGACTGCCGGCAAACAGCAGCTGCACCATTGCCAGCTGCGCCGAATTATTGGCCATGGCGCCGGCAATGCTGACCATACCAAGACCGGTACGCGGGCGGATCCGGTAGATAAAAGCCATCAGCAAGGCGGCAGCGGTGGCTCCGGCGAGCGAAATCAGGTGAACGGGCGAAAGAAAGCTGCCAAGAAACAGCGCGGCAACAGCGGTGCGCAGAACTGCAACCAGCAGACCGGCACGTTTCGAGATGCGAATGATGGCATAAAGGGTAAGTGCATTTGCCAGACCTGGTTTAAGCCACGGCAGCAATCGTGGCAGCGGCGACTCTATTATCTGCAGAGCCGAGGCAGCAGCAATAAGCATCGCAATCAGCGTATAGGTGGAAGTCTGCCGGGCAAGAGACCGGCGGGAAGAGCGCCCGGGCAATGAAACCGGGCTGACGGCAGCAAGAGGTTCTGCGGCTTCGATTTTTACGTCTCCGTTGGCGGTTGCCTGATTTTCTTCAATATCTGTCTTCATCTGGTTACCGCATCGACAGCAGGAGCCACACTTTTTTGCGGTTCGATCATGATGCCGTTCGGAACACAGATAATGGCCGCATCGCCGCTCCAGCCCATATTCATACAGGTCTGGCACGGGCAGGTCGACGAAGCGATCCGCACGTTTCCACGGTCATCCCATTCTATTTCGGCAGGTCCGAGCTTTCCTGTTACCAAAAGATGTTTTTCGGCCGGCATGGCAATTTCGCTGATCTGCTGTGGCTGCGAAAAAATTGTCAGCCGCCATTTTTCGGGGGAGGCGCTGTTGTAAGTCAGCGGATTGGCAGCCACAATCAGGCCAAGAAGTGAAATCAGCGCCAGTATAAAAATAATGAAAGCTTCATTACGACTGGCAAAAACCGGAGGCAGCTTCGGACGTCTCCTCATTTTTCTTTCACTCCGGTAAAAACCGCACGCCCGGCCTGACTCAGATGAAGCGAACCGGTCGCGGTAAGAAACAACACCGGCAGGTTCTGTGCATCGACCCAGGCAAAGGCTGTTTCTGGCGGCATGGCAAATACTGCTGTGCTTAACGCATCGGCTGTCAGTGCATCGCTGGCAACGACTGTCACCGATGAATAATAATCAACCGGCCGGCCGGTCAACGGATTCATGATGTGGCCGTATTTACGGCCATCGATGATGATGAAGCGTTCATAATCGCCGGAGGTCGACACAGCCAGAGGCTGATATGACTCGACATACGCCAGTGCCGTGTTATCACGCGGGTCACGCACGGCGATGCGCCATGGTTTGCCATCGGGCTTTTGGCCTTCGAACCAGATGTCACCGGCATCGTCAATGAGAAAAGCGCTGCAGCTGGCGGCCCGCAGAACCATTTTGGCCCGTTCGATCGCGTAGCCGCCGGCCAGGCCGCCGAAGTCGAGCAGACTGCCAGGGGCCAGCAGCCAGCGTTCGTTATCTCTCGCAAGAACGCGGTCAAGTCCACAGCCGGTGGCGAGAATCTGACTTATCTCTTCATCCGACGGGAGACGCCCCTGGTCGTCATAAAAGCCATAAGCTTTCTGCAGGAGTGCGAACGAAGGGTCGAAATACCCTTCGGTGCGCCGGTAAAATTCAACTCCGAACTGCAGAAGTTCTGAAGCGGAAGCATGCAGACCCAGCGTGCCGGTGTTGTTGAGTCGTGAAAGTTCTGAGTCTGCAATATGAAAAGACGACTGCTTCTCGACGACAGCAAATTCGTTAAATGCTCTGGCAACCGCTTCACCAGAATCAGCAGGCCAGGCTTTGATACTGATAACTGTGTCCATCAACATGCGACTTTCGCTGTAAAAGGCCTGTCGGCGACTTTCCATGACGTGCAGCATCACTGCCGCAATCAGCAGCAGAATAAATAAAGCGACGATTATGCGATTGGCAGTATTCATAAACAGACACGGTCGGATTTTAGACCGTTCCAGCATACCTGTAAATGCCAGTTTCCGCAAGCCATGACTTGAAGTATGCAAAATAAAACCGGCGTAAAAAATTTCAAAAATTGTTGACTTTGGCAGTCGAGAATGCTAATATCAACCATACGCAAAGGCTCGTAGCTCAGTTTGGTTAGAGCACCACGTTGACATCGTGGGGGTCAGCGGTTCAAGTCCGCTCGGGCCTATTTTTTATTGCCATTTTTCTGGAGATTTTTGCTTGTCTGAAACCAGTACCCTGCTCGATAAGATCAGAATCGTTCTGGTTGAACCCCAGGGCGCCCTCAATGTCGGTGCCACCTGCCGCGCCATGAAGAATTTCGGCCTGCGCGACCTGACGGTGGTGCGACCAGGCTGCGAAATGAATATTGACGCCATCAAAATGGCGATGCACTCTACCGACATTCTCGAAAGCGCCAAGGTCGTGCAGACGATTCCTGAAGCGATCACCGGTAGCGTTCTGGTGCTTGGCACTGCCAACCGCAGAGGCGAATACCACGAGCCAAATTACACGGTTCGCGAAGGTCTTGAACGCATCAGCGAGGCCCTCAAAGGCGGCCCGGTCTCGATTCTGTTCGGGCGCGAAGAATGGGGCCTGACCAAAGACGATCTGCAGCATACCATGGGCACAATGCGCATCGTTACTGACATTGGCTGCACTTCGTTGAATCTTTCGCAGGCCGTAATGCTGATCGCGTATGAACTTTATCAGAAATTCGGCAATCCGGTGCCAATGCCTAAAGCCCAGGCTGACGATCCTTACGAGCAACCAGCCACGACCGATGAAATTGCCCGCCTTTATGCCCACATGGAAAGAGTTCTGAACATGTGTGAATTTCTGCCGCTGGTTAATCCCGACGGGCTTTTTCAGGTTATCCGGGCTTTCTTTCACCGTTCGGCACCCACTCTTCGTGAAGTAAACATCCTCATGGGCATGTTTTCCAATCTGAACGGCTTCATGAAAAAATACGTGCGCAAAAAAAGCTGACCCTCCCCCACCCGCCTGTCAATAAAGATAAAATCACAGGGCAAATCTATGGTTTGTGCCGGCTTGTCGTGGTAAATTGTTGGTTCAGACCAACCGAAGGTTCAGCAACATGAAAGCAGCGACAGGCACAACGGCCCAACTTGCCGGCCTTTTTCTGGCGGGGCTTTTGTTAATTCTGCCATTGTTTTTTCTGCAGCAGTTGCTCATCGATCTGGTCGAAAAAGACGAAGTTCACCTCGGCATTCTTGCTCGTGAAAAGCTGCTCAACGACATGGAAAGCTTTCAGGAAGCCCTGGCACCCGATAAATACATAGAAACGGCTCTCAACGATCTCAACCGGCATTTCAAGTTAAAAGATGCCGGCAGTCAACAAAGAGAGCTAGCCTATCAGCCCGGAATCGATCCGAAACTTATCGACGCGGGATTTATAGACAAAGCCCGCGAGTTTCTACAGCAACGCTACCAGATGCAGCCGTTTCTCTTCCTGGCAGCAGACTGTGATCTTCAACACCACTGGCTTTCGACGACCAGCGATTTTTTTCCCAGCGCCAAAATGCGCGCCAGATTTGCAGAGGCGGCTATATTCGGGCTGGCATTTGTCGACGCCGACCCGATAAATGTATTGCCAGACAGTCCGAACCTCAGCCGGCGCAAAGAAGGGTTCATCTCGCGCAATCTGGACATTGACGACGCCCCCCATCAGATATTTGCCAAATATTTCGTTCTGAACATTTCGGCATTTTCAAACCCGGCGCTCTATCAGGGTCAGGCCAGAACATTCTATTCAAAAAGATTCGGACACCAGAGGTCTTTTCAGATTTTTCATCTGTTGAGCCATGGCTTTTCGCCGCAGGAAAAGCTTTTCGGTCTTTATTACTGCTGTTTCAACAACTCCGACATTTTCCCGACGGCAGTTCTGAAAAAGGCGCTGCAGAACCAGACAGGTCAGGCCCGGCGACATTTGTTGAAGCGGGTGGTAGAGCAGCCTTTTTTCCAGGAAGAAGATGGGCGATTGTTCTATCTGGCAGGATTTCCGAGCAGTTTTCATACGCTGGCCGCCGATTTCAGCGTCAAAAACCCTGAGACCAGCCGCCTGCTGCTCCAGTTTCTGCAGCAGCACTGTCTCGTTACCTCGATCGATGCCGGAGCCATACTCTCTGGTTATCGTCAAGCAGTTCAACTTACCGGCTGGCTGATCAGAATTCTGCTCATAAGCCTCATGGCGGTAATGGTTAAGTCCCTGTCTGGCTTTTCGACGCTACAGCGACTCAAACTGGGCGGCAAACTCAGAGTTGCGGTAGCAACCTCTGTCCTGGTTCCAGTCATCGGCTTTCTTCTGATCAGCATGCTCATCAGAAGCAGCAGCGAGCGTCTGATCATTCATAACTGCCAGACGAGAATCAGACAGCACCTGCAGTTGCTCGAAAAGCTCGCAGTTGAAAACGATCCGCGACTGATAATGATGCTGCAGGAGTTCAAGAAATTCTATGCCGACACTTATTTCGCGCCAAATTCCGGGCGGGAACTCATCAGCAATCTGACTGAGGCTTATAAAAGGCTCAAATTTGCGAATTACAGCCAGTTTTTTGACCGCGAAGCGAGAATTCAGAAATTTTACGGGCAGGATTTCTATCAGGGCCATTTCCAAGAAATGATCGGACTCTTCAGAATTCTAATGGAACTTGGCGCCGTTAACTACGAGAACCGTATGATTGCAGACTTTCAACGCAAGAATCTTTTTTTGAGTTCATATTCAGACTCTTACTGGAATGTCTATGCCAACTCAGCAGTGTTGGCACGCGAAAGCCTGCTCACCCGGAATTTTCTGTCGATGTCGGCTCTCAAAAGATCATGCAATCAGATTCTCGCTCCCCCTGAAAGACCATTTTCACCAGAGGCTGTTCTTTTTCACGAGGTTGGCGACACACAGGTCATGCGGTCACTGCTCAAGCAGATCTGGTATAAAAGTGCTCAGCTGCTGAGTGACTACAATCAGGAGCTGCAGATAGATTATGGGCTGTTTCTGCGTGGCCCGACAGAATTGCGCGAAATGCAGATACCCCGCAGCGGCCCCGGCAGGGTTCCGTTGCGCGAACTGGCAGATCGGGCCGTTGAAAAACGCACCTCCGGGTCGACAGTTACCAGGGAAAAGGGCAAAATTAGCATTAACAGCTGGCTTTACTTTGATGATATGCCGGTCATAATTGTGGCAAAGGCACAGATTGGCGAAACCTCTCAGCATGGCTCGATTTACCTGCTGCTGCCGCTCGGCATGCTTGCCTACTCCCTTCTGGCAATGGGCCTTCTTTCTTCAACGCTTGCCGATGCTCTGCTTGGGCCGGTTCACGCTCTTACCGCCTTTGTCAGAAACATTCAGGCCGGCAGGCTGAATGTCAGGGCCGAAATTGCCGGCCGTGACGAACTGGGAGATCTGGCGGGCAGCTTCAACCAGATGTCGGTTGGCCTCTGCCAGCGCGAAAAAATGCGCCGTTTCGTGTCTGACAGACTTTTCACCAGTCTTGAAACCGCTGACACCGAAAAAAGTCAGGGCAAAGCGAATCTGACGATTCTCAGTTCTGATATCAGGGGCTTTACAGCGATATCAGAACAGAATGCGCCGGAAGAAATCGTCAATCTTCTCAACGATTACTTTACCTGCATGGAAAGCGCCATTACCTTGCATGGCGGCTCGATTGAAAAAATTGTCGGCGACGCAATCATCGCCGCATTCTACGAAGGCAGCACCAGTGACAACCATGCAATAAGAGCCTGCCATGCCGCTGTCGAGATGCGGCGGCGATTGGCCGAGTTCAATGCGATACGTAGCCGGCAAGGAAAATTTACTATCGACACTGGCATCGGCCTTGCTACAGGTGAGGCTGTTCTCGGCTTTGCCGGCAGGGCCGGCCGGCGCCGCGAATTCTTTCTGATCGGTGATGTCATACAGCGCGCTGAAATGCTGGAAAGCATGACAAAATCAGGAACCAGCACTCGAATCTACGTCGACCGGCCAACTTTTGATCTCTGCAACGAAGCAATCGGTTTTTGCCCAGAACAGACAGAAAACGAAACAGCCTTCTTCAGGGAGGTTGCCGATGTCTGCTGACTCCCGTATTCTCTGCCGTGCCTCGTTGCGGGCCGGGCCAGGCAAGCTTGCCGCGATATGGCTTTTTCTCATTATTCTGCCGGTCTGCATTCTGACGGCCATAACCGATCTGATTCTCAGCGAAAGTGAAAAACAGATTGCCCAGGAAGCCAGGCTGAAGCTGACTCAAGAAATTCAGGATTTCAAAGATTGCCTCAGTTTCAGCCTTCTGGTCGAAAGAAAGATGGCTGATTTTTTCAGAAAGCACAAAAATCGACTCGCTCTTATACCTGCCGCGGAATTCGCTGAAACTTTCGAAGCAGATACAGGCTTCAGACCGGCCGCACTCTTCAGTCTTTCTGGCACCCGATCAGTTCTGTCAGTTCACATCGACCCCGAAGTCAAAAAAGATCTCGGTTTGATTTCGCACACAATGCTGAAAAATTTTCTGACAGACTTTTCCAGACCAGAAAGCACAAACCTCAAAGAATCTGCCAGAGTCCAAAGATTTCGCGAATATCTGCGCAAAGTACTGAGCTCGACCGGCGATCTGAGAATAAAAAGGGGCAGAGCCATGCCGGTTCTTTCGGGAAAACCCTCTCTCAATCGCCTGCTGCTTTTCTTTCAGCCGGCTGACGAGGCTGAAGACAACAGAGCCGGGCATTTGCTGATTTTTCGTGAGCGCGACATAGACCCGGCTCTGCTTCTTGCTTTTGCTGGCAACAACTTAACCAACAAGGGTTTTCGGCGCAGCGTCACCATAAGCAACGAAGGTCGAAGGGCAATTTATCGCCTCAGTCAGACCCACATGAAGTTTTTCACAGACCCGCGCGAAGGCATATCACTTATGTCGCTGCCTTCGCCAGAATTTCTGCTGCGCCTGGTTTCGCAGGGAACTCTCTACCCGATTAAATTCGACGAAACAGTTGAAAAACTGCCGTTCCTCAAAGTTACCGCACCTCCGGGAACTCTTGAACACCCGATGCGCCCCATGCTTCGAAAACTGAAAATTCCGGTTCTGGCAATGGTGATGCTGGCCACCATCATCATTCTTCGCCTGCACTTTTTCGGTTTCGGAAGCAGTCTGAAGCTCGCTCCGCGCCTTTTTGCAAGCGTTTTCGCCGCTTCGCTGCTGCCATTTTCAACCTTTATCGCGGCGGCGGCCTGGCATCAGAAGTTCATTGAAGATTTTTCCAGAGCCGAGATCAGGCAATTTATTCAGCTGCAGGCAGACCAGGCAAGCAGACAGATCAGCGCCAGTCTCAACTCGCTGGAACTGAAAGTTGTCAGCCTGAGAAAAGAACTTGGCAAAAGAAATTTCAAAAATGCGGTCGACTTTCTGGCCGACTGGCTGAGAGAACACGCGGCAAGCATGGCGATTTATCATCAGTCTGACAGAGAAGAAACAATCACAGTGCGCGATGGGCTCGAGTTCGATGATTTTGAAAATGAAATGAAACAGATGGGTCTGATGGCCCTGCTTAAATCACTTGAACCGGAAGATTTTTCGGAAACCAGTGATGAAAGTCTGCTCGGCATGGTTAAAATTAAAGCACGCGCCTTCAGCATCGTTCTTGACCATGTTGGCAAACTGCACAAGTTTTCTGCCTACAAATTGAATTCGGTTTATGCCACTTTTCCGGTTTTTGCCGACGACAGCGGCTTTTCTGCGCCCAAAGCAATTGCCCTGATAAAATTCGACACATTAGACCTGCTCAAGCAGCTTGCAAGAATGAAACCAGAGCTTTTACAAACAGAACGACACGGCAATTACACAGTTCAGAAATGTTTCGTGCCGCTGAGCCTTCCGAATGAACTGCCACCGGCCAGTAACATTCTCTGCAATAAAAGATTTCCGTTCGACAAAGTGCGGCCCATTGTCGAGAAAATTTCGCAGAGCCTTTCGGCAAGCGCCTGGACCGATGGTGAAACCAGCAATGTTGCCATGTATCTGCATCACCTTGGCTGCATTCTGGTAATAAGAGCTGCGCCAGTGCAGCAGATTGGCACCAGCATGCTCCAGACAGGCCTGCTGGCGCTGCTGTTTTTTGTCACGCTGGTCGGCACGCTGGTCGCCTTTCTGCAAAAATCGCTCGTTGCGCCAATTTATTTACTTCAGGCCGGCGCTGCAAGAGTTGCGGCCGGCGACTTTTCTCAAGCAGTCGTTTATCGCTCCGGCGACGAGTTTGAAACGCTGACTGATTCATTCAATCGCATGTCAGCCGATCTGTTGCAGAAGGAACGCCTGACAAGCTATGTCTCTGAAGAGGTCATTCAGGAAATCGAGTCAGGCAGCGGCACAAGTCTACAACCCGGCGGCGAACGCCTTGAGGTGGCAGTGCTTTTTGTCGCCATGGCCGGCTTTAAAAATTTCCGTCAACAGCATGCCCCGGAAACAGTAACCGATGCTATCGGCACCCTGATTGACCTTGCAGCAGAAACGGCGGCCAGATATAACGGCAACATTGATAAAATGGTCGAAGACACGCTGATGCTGGTATTCAGGGAGCGCGGCGCCGACGGCAGTCATGTCGAATCAGCCTGTCATACCGCTCTAGCCTTGAGCGCCGCTTTCAAAGATGAAGGTCGCTTCAGGCTGCTGGCCGGCATTGCCTCCGGCCCGGCGGTTTCGGGTAAAATCGGCTCACGCAGTGGCAAACTCGACTACACGGTTATCGGCAACCCGGTCAATCTTGCAGCCAGACTTAAAGCTCAGGCAGACAAAGCGCATGAAACAGGCATAATTGTTTGCCCGAACACGATAAGAATGCTGCGCGGCCTGGCCCGCCTGCGCTTTATTGAGCGCACCGAGATCAAAGGTCGTTCACGCACTTTCCCGCTCTATGAACTTCTGGAAATGCGCGAAAAATAAAAGAAGCAGGCGTTTTGCCTGCTTCTTTTATTTTTCGTTTATGACGAAGAAAACTTTACCAGCCAAGAATCCATGCGAAAATCAGCGGTGCAACGATGGTAGCATCTGATTCGACGATGAACTTCGGGGTGTTGATATCGAGCTTGCCCCAGGTGATCTTTTCGTTCGGCACCGCGCCCGAATACGAACCATAACTGGTGGTCGAATCGGAAATCTGGCAGAAATAGCTCCAGAATGGGATCTTTTCCATTTCCAGATCCTGGTAGAGCATCGGCACGACGCAGATCGGGAAGTCGCCGGCGATACCGCCGCCGATCTGGAAAAACCCGATGCCTTTTCCGCCAGAATTCTTGATATACCAGTCAGCCAGCCACATCATATATTCGATGCCCGACTTCATGGTCGAAGGCTTGATTTCGCCCTTGATGCAGTATGAAGCGAAGATGTTGCCCATGGTTGAGTCTTCCCAGCCGGGCACGATGATCGGCAGATTCTTTTCAGCGGCGGCAAGCATCCAGCTGTTTTTCGGGTCGATTTCGTAATACTGTTCGAGAACGCCCGAAAGCAGCATTTTATACATATATTCATGCGGGAAATAGCGCTCGCCCTTTGTATCAGCATCTTTCCAGATTTTGTGAATATGCTTCTGCAGGCGTCTGAAAGCTTCTTCTTCGGGAATGCAGGTGTCGGTAACGCGGTTGAGGCCGCCTTCGAGCAGTTCCCATTCGTCTTTCGGAGTCAGGTCGCGGTAGTGCGGCACACGTTTGTAATGGTTGTGAGCGACCAGGTTCATGATGTCTTCTTCGAGGTTGGCGCCGGTGCAGGAGATAATGGCGATCTTGTCCTGACGGATCATTTCGGCGAGTGACTTGCCGAGTTCGGCGGTGCTCATGGCGCCGGCAAGCGTGACCATCATCTTGCCGCCTTCATTGAGATGAGTCACATAGCCCTTGGCAGCGTCAACCAGTGCGGCTGAATTGAAGTGAAGGTAGTGATTTTCAATGAAAGATGAAATGGGGCCCTTGGTCATTCTTTTTCTCCTGTTGATATGTACGAAATGCGATTATTCTTTAATACTCCATAAATCACGCAAAATCAACTTTCCCCGAACTTGTAATATTGGCGGCGGATTAGTAATATGCCTGCATGACACAGACAATCAACGAAGTCGCAATCGTCACCCGGCAACTCAGCCGCAGCTTCAGCATCAGACAGAAAAGCGAAGGGCTGGCCGCCAGTCTGCGCAATTTTTTCTCGCCGGTCTACAAAACCGTCAATGCCGTCTGCGATCTGGAAATGAGCATCGGGCGCGGCGAGATCATCGGGTTTCTCGGGCCAAACGGTGCCGGCAAGACGACAACGCTGAAAATGCTCTCGGGGCTGCTGGTTCCTAGTGGTGGCAGCATCGAGGTGCTTGGGTTTACGCCATTTAACCGCGATCACGATTTTCTCAAAAGCATTTCGCTGGTGATGGGCCAGAAGCAGAATCTCTGGTGGGATCTGCCGCCGGTCGAAACCTTCGAAATTCACCGCCGCATCTACGGCCTCTCTGACGAACAGTATCGCACCCGCATCGACGAACTTGTCGAAATGCTCGAAATCAGCGACTGCCTCGAAACGCAGACCCGAAAACTGTCGCTGGGTCAGCGCATGCGCTGCGAACTTGCCGTTTCGCTGCTGCACCAGCCGTCGATTCTTTTTCTCGATGAACCGACCATCGGCCTCGATATTCTCATGCAGAAAAAAATCCGCAGCTTTCTGCTCGATTACCACCGCCGCTTCAAACCGACAATTCTGCTGACATCACACTACATGGATGACGTGGCAGCACTGGCGCAGCGCGTAATTGTCATCAATTACGGCCGCAAGATATTTGATGGGCGACTGCGCGACCTGACCGACCGCATGCGCCCCGAAAAAATCATGACCGTCATCATCAACAATGGCGAATTTCCCTGTCAGCTGCGCGATGGCTGCCGCCTGATCCATCAGGAAGGCCAGCTGTATCGCTTTCTTGTGCGCCGCGAGGTTGTTGGCGAACTGGCCGCCTGCCTGTATAACACCGGCCAGATTGCCGATCTGACAATCGAAGACGCACCCCTCGAAGAAATTATCGGGCAGCTGTTTACCGATAACGGGGCTGCAGCCGCATCGGCGCCAGCAAAAACGCCATGACCAGCTTCAATGCCCATCTCGCCACACTCCGGGCCCATTTTAAAATCATCTTCACCTACCGCGGCATGATGCTGATTCAGGCGGTCAGACTGCTTCTGCTGCCGCTGGTACTGGCCGCCGCCTGGCTGTCAATCCAGAAAACTGCCGAAAACCCTTATTCAGACGCCGACTATCTGCTTTATTATCTGCTGGTGCCGGTCATTCTCAACCTGACCGACAGCCGGCTGGTTTTCCGGTTTCCGATGGCGGTGCGCGACGGTTCGCTCAGCCGTGAACTGCTGAAGCCTTTTCCGCCACTTTCTGGCTATGCGCTCGAAAGCATTGCCAACAATCTGATTCAGCTGATTTATCTGCTGCCATTCACTCTGCTGGCCGGCTACGCCATCAGTGACCGCCTGCAGCTCGGCCACCTCAACCTGCAGCTGTTGCTGTACATGTTACTGGCAATTGTTCTGGGCGGCCTCGTCAGAATGCTGATTTCAGGGTCGATCTCGCTGGTCGGCTTCTGGCTCGAAGATGTGACCACCCTCAATCTGATTCTCAACGGCGGCATCTGGGCGCTGCTCGGTGGCATGATCGTGCCGGTGGCCACTTTTCCGCAGCATATCCGCTGCATCGCTGAAATGCTGCCCTACCGCTACATGCTGAGCTTTCCGATCGAGATCGTCACCGGGCGACTGTCGCAGGCACAGATTCTACAGGGTTTTGCCGTAACCATTTTCTGGTCACTCTTGTTTGCGCTGATCATGCGCCTTATCTGGAAACGCGGCCTCAAAGTCTATGCCGCCTATGGTGGTTAAAATGCGACAGGCAGCGATTATACTCAAACTCTGGAAAGCCTCGATGATGCAGGCGATGGAATACCGTGGCAGCTTCGCCTTTTCGATCATTGCCAACTTTTTTGACTTCATTTTCGGCTTTCTGCAGTATATGGTGTTTTTTACCGCCGCGCAGAGCATCGCCGGCTGGAATTCAGATCAGATGCTGGTGCTCTATGGCGTGTTCATGCTGGTTTTCGCGTTGCAGTTCATTTTTCTCTATCCGAATCTGGTAGCGATGGGCGACATGGTCAACTCAGGCAACCTCGACCTGCTGCTGACCAAGCCGGTCAATGCCCAGCTGATTCTGTCTTTCCGACGCATCTCGTTCGAAGAGCTCGGCAGTATTTCGACCGCCATGGTTCTGCTCGGCTGGCTGATATACAAAGGCGTGATTCAACTGACGCTGCCTTCTGTCGCCCTGTTCCTGATGTCGATGGTCGCGGCAATGCTGCTGATCTACTGCCTGTTTCTGCTGCTGATGTGCCTCGCGGTGTTTCTCGAACGGCTCGACAACATGGCACAGCTGATGTGGTCGATGTTCGCACTCTGCCGCTACCCAGTCGACGTTTACCCGTCGCGGCTCAGATTCATGTTTTTCAGTTTTCTGCCGGTTGCCTACATTGCCTCGGTGCCGGCAGGCGCCCTGCTCGGCACTGCCAGCGCCAGCCAGATAATGACCGGAATGATAATAGCCCTGACAGCCACCTTCGCCACAACCTTACTCTGGCGAAGAACCATCAGGGCTTATACCTCAGCCGGCGGCTGACGCCGGAACATAAGTCAGTCTGTTTGTTTCTCTGCGGCCTTTTTGGCAATTTCGGCGGCAAATTTTTCCTGGGCCTGCTTTTTGAGTTTTTCAGGCAGAACCGGAGACCAGTTCAGGCTGAGCTTATCCCCTTTATATTCTCCGACTATAGTGTAATTCTTTCTGACTTCAATGGTCAGACCCTTATCGGTAGAAGTAAACAGGTAGCCATAGCGATCGCAGATGCTCTTGTAAAAGTCGCTGGTCTGCTCATGACTGGTGCCGATAGAAATAGCACATTCACCGATCAGCTCACGCTCAGCATCGGTAACCCTTTCGGCAAATGGCGGCATATCGAGTTGCCGGGTCATGCCACCGTCGTAAAGGTTGATGAAATTTCGCTGCGTATGCCACTTATACCCGAAATAAAGCCCGACTCCGCCGAGAATCAGCAGAAAAACAATAACAATTGCCAGAAAACCGCGATTGTTGTGCCGTAATTTCATTTTGGCTCTCTCCTCTAAAGATACTACGGCGACCTATCGGCAAAGGAAACAACTTTTTACACCCGCGGGTTGATTTTTTCTTCGAGAATGCGACCGTCTTCAAGCGTGATAATCCGGTCGGCGAGAGCTCCAGGCGCCAGATTATGGGTGGTTACGACAATCGCCAGATTCTTTTGGTAACCAGCCGGCGGAACAGGCACACACCGCCTCACCAGAAGACTTTAAATCAGCGGTCATAATGTTGTTGCCTCGCATGAATGCCTTGCGCCAGAAGGGGTTTCAGATGCCTTCGAAAAGGACCGTGCTGATATAGCGCTCGCCAGAATCCGGGAAGATGGTGACGATGGTTTTGCCGGCATTTTCGGGTTTCTGCGCCAACCGGGCCGCCACTGCCATCGCGGCACCACAGGAAATACCGCAGGTAATGCCTTCTTCGCGATGCAGGCGCCGGGCAAATTCGATCGCTTCTTCGTTGGTAACCTGGGCGATTTCGTCAACCAGGTTCATATCGAGAGTTTCAGGTTTAAAACCGGCACCGATACCCTGAATCTTATGCGGGCCTGGTTTCGGGGTTTCACCAGCGCGAATGGCGGTAAGCACCGGAGAAGCAGTCGGCTCGACAGCAACTGAATGCAGCGGCAGGCCCTTCCCCTGCTTGAGGTAACGGCTGACACCGCTGATGGTGCCACCGGTGCCGACGCCGGCCACGAAGATGTCGATTTTGCCCTGCGTATCGTTGAAGATTTCGGGGCCGGTGGTTTTATAATGAATCTCGGGATTAGCCGGGTTTTTGAACTGCTGCGGGCTGAAGAATTTTTTCGGGTCGGTGGCCACGAGGCGCTCGGCTTCTTCGATTGCCCCCTTCATGCCCCTGGCGCCTTCGGTGAGAATCAGCTGGGCGCCGAATGCCGCGAGCATACGGCGACGCTCGATCGACATCGTGTCAGGCATCGTCAAAACCAGCGGGTAGCCTCTGGCAGCGCAGACAAAAGCGAGGCCGATGCCGGTGTTGCCGCTGGTCGGCTCGACAATCGTCACTTCGCGGCTGCCGGGGGTCAGAATGCCTTTTTTTTCGGCATCCCAGATCATCGAGGCGGCAATGCGGCATTTGACCGAATAAGCCGGGTTGCGGCCCTCTATTTTGGCGAGAACCGTTGCCGGAAACCCGCGGGTGATATTGTTAATGCGCACCAGCGGAGTATTACCTATACTCAGACTGTTATCTTCAAAAAACATCTGTTTTCTCCTTTAAATCTGATAGTCATGCCGCGCCTGCAGCGCCTGCTCGTGCTTCGACACCAGTTGATCGAGGGTGATCCCCTTCAGGGTATCTTCTACCGCCAGATTCAGCTTTTCCCAGACTTCGCGGGCAACGCATTCGAGAGTGCGGGCGCAGCTTTCGCCACCGACAGCGCAGTCGACCACCCTGATTTTTCCTTCGAGAGCCTCGACAATCTGAAGAACATTGATCTCTGCCGGCGGCCGAGCCAGCAGGTAGCCACCGTTCGGGCCGCGGGCAGCGGTTATCAGGCCGGCATCTCTGAGAGTCTTAACCAGCAGGTGAATATAATTAGCCGAAATCTGCTGATTCTGGGCGATAGTGTCAGCAATGACCGCCTTACGTCCGTAATTGAGCGCCAGTTCGAGCATTATGCGCAGCCCATACCGGCCCTTTGTCGACATTTTCATTTGCTTACTTTTTAGCCTTCAAATAAAGTTAAGTTTTTCAAGCATTACACTTAAGATTATAATCAAAAATCAGAAAATGTCAGCAGCTTTTTCCTGTAATATTGGTTTTTGAAAAAACATCGAGTTGAGGCAATTCTACAAAGTCGCTTTTGCAAACTCCTGCGCAAAAATCAGGGGCTGTTTCATTTTGCGATGAAACAGCCCCACAGGTAATTCACAGTTGCAGCTATCTTATTTTTCGAGCTGCGCGGCTTCCTGGAAGCCCTTGGTGTTCTTTTTCGCCAGAGCTTTGTCGATATTTTCAGCTTTGGTCAGCCGACCCATTTCACCTTCGTCAAGAAGGGCCAGCCCCTTTTTGACACGCTTCATGCCCTTAACTTCACCGACAAAACTGGTGCTGAAGCCGCCCATATTGAGAAAGCGCTTCTTCTCTTTCATCATTTTCATTGAAGCAATTTCGCCTTTTTCCAGCACGATTTCGAGGGTGCCGCGCTTGAAGACACTGGTGATTTCCTTGTCGATGGCATTGGTAAACACGATATTCACCAGTCGCCGGGTGCCAGTGATTTCAGTGCTGATTCTACGACTCCAGATCTGGTCATCTATCACCATATCTTTAACGGGAGCATCCGCTTCGAATATCTTCTCGTAGTCAGCGCGGCTGAGGTTAATTGCGAACTGGTAAACATCAGGACCACCTTTTTTGACTTCTGAGGGGTCGTTCTTGCCGAAGGTGATCTGAATATCCATTTTTCCTGGTTCTGTGTAGGTCCAGGCACAGGTATCGAAAAAGGTAACGGCTTCTCCCGCCGGTGCACCGCTGCGGATACCTTCGTATCTGCCCATGCTTTCTACCGCAAAAAGACCGGTGGTTGCAAGACAAAACGCCATTACCAGACCCAGTTTATGTGAAAATTTCATTTAAAATCCTCCTGCCGCTATGGAAATATAGAAACATTATAATGTTTTTACGAGCTTGCGCAACCGTGGGTCTGGTTGAAAACAGCCTTTTAAACAGCCGCAAAATAGCGCGGCATCTCAGGACCGAAGCGGCCGACCTGCTTTGGCGGCCCATTTCCAGACAAAAGAAGCTTTCCGGACAAGAAAAAGCCCCACCGCAGAGAATGCGATGGGGCGTTCATCAACAGATCATTTTTTAAGGATTACACCGGTGGTAGGCGGCACATTGTAGTCGCCTTCAGCTGTGTAGAGGCCAGTTTCGCTGATTTTTTCGCCGTCGCAGAGAACCTGCCAGGTGCCGCCGACCGGCAGTTTGAAATTCACCCAGTTGTTCGAGTCGCCGTTGAGCAGCACGACAAAATTGTCTTTGCCTTTCAGGAACATACCGATGCCATTCTGATTGGCCGGCTGAATCCAGTCGAGGTGCTGGTTGTTGAGAGCAACCGGCTGGCGGAAATTTTCGTATTTTTTGCGCAGCGCGATCAGTCCTTTATAGAGATCGAAGATATCGCGGTTCTTTTCTTTTACGGTCCAGTCGATGTAGTTCACATCGTTATCCTGATCGTAGGAGTTGTGGTTGCCGCCCTTGCTGCGGTTGAATTCCTGGCCGGCGTGAATCATCGGAATACCCTGAGCGGTCAGCAGAGCAATGGCTGCGAGGCGGGTCTTCTTTTTGTCGCCATGGAAAAGATCATTGAGGGTATAACCATCGTGGGCTTCGAGATAATTCAGGCTTTCAGACGGTTTAGCAGCCCACCAGAAGCATGAACCGGCAAGCACGGTCATTACGTCGTTGCGTTCGACATGGCCGTTAACGAGGGCTCTGATCTTTTCGCGGAAATCGTCGTTCCATTTCGACAGGCGGGTATTTCTGAAGTCGCTCTTGCCCCACTGGTTACGTTTCCAGTCGGCGGCCCAGGGTTCAGAGGTAAGAATAATATCCTGGGGCAGTTCGTCAATGACGCGCTGCATGGTTTTCTTGTCGATAATAGTGCCGAGATCGAATCTGAAACCATCGACCTTGTATTCGTTCACCCAGTATTTGAGGCTGTCGACGAGCATCTTGGAGGTCATCGGGTTTTCGGTGCGCATTTCGTTGCCGCAGCCGGTGCCGTTCCAGTAATATTTCGGGTTGTCTTCCATGACACGGTAGTAACCGCGGTTATCGAGGCCCTTGAAATTCAGGGGCAGACCTTCATGGTTGCCTTCGGCGGTATGATTGAAAACGACATCGAGAATTACGGCAAAACCTTCGCGGTGCAGGCCATCGACGAGGGCCTTGAATTCTTTGACCGCATCGCCGTCTTTGCCTGAAGCATACGAGCATTCGGGAGCGAAGAAGTGGCTGGTCATGTAGCCCCAGTGGTTAACGGTACCGGCGAAGTTGTTATCGAATTCGTGAATCGGCATCAACTCGATGACGTTAACGCCGAGTTCTTTGAGATGGCCGAGAACTTTGCCGCTGCCTTTTCCCTGCAGCATGCCAAGATATTTGCCTTTGTGCTGACCGGTCACGCCAGAGCTTTTGTGAGCGGTAAAATCTTTAACGTGCATTTCGTAAATAATCGCGTCTTTTGAGGCAGGGCGTTTAAAATTCGGAACGGTCCAGGTGAAGCCGCGGTCGACAACGATACTTTTGCCGTTATGATCGACATTGGCGAAGGCATAGGGGTCGGAAAGAAGCCGTTCGGGGTCGAACAAAAAGCCCGGGCTTTTTGGGCCATCAGCGGTGTAGCCGTAATAGGTGCCATAGAGTTCGCCTTTGAATGAATGGCGCCAGATTCCGTCGGTGCCTTTCTGCATCGGTACGGCGGTGCCTTCTTTGGCGGTAGCGGTCTTGAACAGATGCAGTTTTACTTCGGTTGCATCCGGTGAATAAACAGAAAAAGAGGTATTGCCGTTGGCAACCTGGGCCCCGAGAAGGCCGGCAGCAGTTCTTTTCGCAGGCGAAGCGGTGCGGGCGCGGGTTGCCAGCATGGTGGCGCGGTCAACGAAGTCTTTGTCGTCGAGGCGGGCGAGGTTGGCGGCAACTTCTTTTTTAACGGCCTGCAGCGGAGCAATTTTGCTGAGCAGCTGCGGATTTTCGGTCTGGGCAAGATATTTGACTCTGGTTTCGAGGATATGCAGACCCTGCTCGAAAGCCTGCTTTTCAGCCGTTGATGAAACCCGGTAGCCGTAGAGGCGCAGCTGTTCAATAGCCTTGTCGATTTCAGCCGCATTCTCGATACTGGAAACAAGCTTTTTGTATGAGTCGACGCTGGCTGATTCGCGGGCAAGAGCTGCGACGGCGGCATCTTTTTCGCCGGCACCGGAAGCGCGGGTGGCACCGTGAATGTCACGTGCGACACGGTTGAGCCCTTCGACAAAGGTCTTTTCGAAGCTTGCCGCATGCGAAGCGACGACAACCAGTAACGCCAGAACCAGACAGATCAACCTGCGCAAATCAGTTCCGTACATCTGTTTCCTCCGGGCTGATATTTTATTCGTCTTAAGATTATAAGGATTTTTTTCGCTGGCGTCAGCCCCTGTACGGAAAAATCTAGCAGAAAAAAACCGCGGTCCCTGAATTTCAGGAACCGCGGTTTTTTTGAAACTTGTGCACCGTCCGGCGACCGGGTTAAGTAACCGCGCCGGGCAGGAAGCTGGGTCAGTCGACGCTGAGATGGATGACTGTGGCGCCGTCGTCGGCCCCTTCCACGCGCAGGACCTTGAGAATACCCTGGCGGGAGGTTTTAAATCTTTCCTGCAGCATCAGCAGGTCTTTGTCGACCTTTTTGGTGTTTGTACCGAACACGATCAGATCTTTTTCGAAGCGTTTGATCATGCGGCGCAGGTCTTCGATGTCCGAGGTGGTGAGGTTGCACTTTTTCACGATCTGGCCGAAGTTGGGTGCCTGGGCGATTTCGATGACGCTTTCGCTGATGTGCTGAATCAGCCTGACGGCGTAGTATTTGTCCATTGGGCGCATGCGGGCGACGCCTCTCGAGGTCTGGGTTTTGATCCAGCCTTTCTGCAGGAAGGTGCCGAAAATAGTGTGAATTTCGTCGTTGTCGGCGATTTTTGGCGATGGGTTTGAGTTCCAGACGATCATGCTCTTTTTAGAATTGAGTTTAGGCCGCGACTGATCGCGGGTCAGGGGTTCGGTATTGGGCGGAATTCTCAGTGAGAGTGTAACCTGTTTATCGCGGATTTCCTGGGGTACCGGAATGGTAATGGTGGAATCGGCGCTGACCGACCAGGTAAAGATTCCGGCGAGGGCGACCATCATTCCGAGGGGAACTATGGGGCGCAGGCCTTTAAGCAGGTTCTTCATGAAATACCTCCGGTAATAATTCTTTCATGGCGCCTATCGGCAGGGATTCAGGAATTGTTAACCAATTTGGCAGTTACTTCTGGTGTTTATGAAAAAACTGTCATTGCGGCACAATTTCGGCTAGAATCGGCGCATGCAAAAGCAAACGGGCGGCGAAAAATTCAACGGTTATCTGATGGCGCTGGGAAGCGCAGCGGTGCTTTCGCTGACGGCGATCATCATCAGGCACCTTACCCTGGCCTATGGGGTTCCGGCGCTGGTTCTGGCATTCTGGCGCGATGTTTTTTCGGTCGCGACGCTTTTACCGGTTCTCGCCTGGTTTCGCTCCGATCTTTTGAGGGTTTCGCGTCGGGAGTTGCGGCATCTGTTTTTTTACGGGCTGCTTCTGTCGATTTTCAATGCCTTCTGGACTATTTCGGTGGCGATGAACGGGGCTGCGGTTGCGACGGTTCTGGTTTACTGCTCAACCGGTTTCAGTGCTCTGATTGGCTGGTGGTTTTTAAGGGAAAAGTTCAGCGCGGCCAGAGTTTTCGCGGTTGTTTTCTGCATGGCCGGCTGTGTCATGGTTTCCGGGGCCACCGATGCGGGCACATGGAACACCAATATGCTGGGCATTTTCACCGGGGCTTTTTCCGGGTTGAGTTATGCGATCTACGGAATGGTCGGCAGTTCTATCGCCCGACGCGGTATTAATGCGTGGGTTGCGGTTCTTTACAGTTTTGCCTTTGCTTCGGTGTTTCTGTTACTGTTCAATCTGGTTCCTGGTGGTCTGATACCTGGCTCAGCAGTGACACCGTCAGACATTTTCTGGTTGGGAAAGGCATTCAGCGGCTGGGGCTGGCTTTTCCTGCTGGCCGCCGGCCCGACGGTTCTTGGTTTTGGTCTCTGCAACATGAGCCTGTCTTATCTGCCGTTCAGCATCGTCAATCTGATCGTCACTCTTGAACCGGTTTTTACAGTAATCATTGCCTATGTTCTGCTGAACGAGCGTTTCAGCAGCCAGCAGTCATTGGGCAGCCTGACAATTCTGGCGGGCGTTCTGCTGCTTCGTCTTCATGAAAAGAATGACGGCAAAGATGTTTCAGCGCAGAAAGAGAACGGCATCGCAGCCGGTCAGGCCTGAAAACTCTCGGCAGCCTCATTCCCTGCTGCCAGCACCATCTGCTGCATGGCATACCGGCAGAGCTCCGGAAATGTAGATCTGCTGGGATTTTTGCGGTTCAGAGATCATCAACCGGGCTTTTGATCTTAACACCAGGTCGGTTAAGAACATGCGTGTAAATCATGGTTGTAGAGACGTCCGAGTGCCCGAGCAGCTCTTGAACGGTTCTGATGTCATAACCGGCTTCAAGCAGGTGGGTAGCAAAGGAATGGCGGAGGGTATGAACACTGACCCCGGATGGCAGCCCGACTTCCTGAACCGCCTTTTTCACGGCTTTCTGAAATGAATTTTCATGAATATGGTGGCGGCGCACCTTGTTTGAGCGCGGATCGACCGACAGCCGGTCGGATGGGAAAACATACTGCCATGGCCATTCACTGCAGGCGGCAGGGTATTTGCGATCGAGAGCGTCAGGCATTGAGGCTTCTCCGAAGCCATTTTCGAGGTCCTGCTGGTGGAATTTTCTGGTGATTTCAAGTTGTTCCTGCAGCGCTTTTTTATATTTTGCCGGCAGCGGAACGATGCGGTCTTTCGCCCCCTTGCCTTCGCGCACGGTAATTGCGTTTCCTGAAAAATCGATATCTTTGACCCGCAGGCGCAGGCATTCCATGAGGCGCATCCCGGTTCCGTAGGTAATCCCGGCGAGCAGTGCGTAAATTCCGTCGAGACGCGAAAGCAGGGCTTTAACTTCTTCTTTACTCAGGACAGTCGGGATTCGTTGCGGTCTTTTGGCTCTGGCAAAACCAAGCTGACCGGAAATATCTATTCCAAGGACATTGTTGAAGAAAAACGCGAGGGCGTTGAGGGCCTGGTTCTGGGTGCTGGCGGCAACATGGCGTTCGAGTGCGAGAAATTCAAGGAACTCCGAGATTTTGTGGGCATTTAGTTTGTTCTGGTCTGCGGTCTTGTGGAAATACATAAATCTGCTGACCCAGTCGAGGTAGGCTTTTTCAGTGCGGACCGAGTAGTGCATGGTTCGAATGGCGTTTTTAAGCCGTTCGAGCAGTTCAAATCGCATTTTTTCGAACTCTTCAGGATTTTTTTGTTGTTCTTCGGGTCTGGTCTTCTTCGGTTGTTCTATTTTTGTTCCGGGCGGCCAGTGTTTTGCCCAGTCGCAAGGCATTATTTCGTTGAAAAATATCAGAAGCGATTCATTTGCCTGTTTAATCTGGAACGGTTGCAAATACTGGTTAGCATTAAGGTAATCGAGGTGTCTTTTCACGTCTTCCGGGCTGGTATCTTTAAGTTGTTTTCCGAGGTTGTCGGCAAAGTTTTTAACCCATTTGATCATGAACGGGATGTGATGCTGTGGGATTCTTCTTTCTTCGAGCCTTTTGATCATCCGGTCCCAGGTTGGCTGGTTAATATCTGGCATCGGGCTGGTTTGATCTGTCATAATCTTCCTGCCCCCTGTCTTCATCTTAGGATTTTCCCGCAGGACTTCTATAATTATTATACTATACAGAATCCACTTAAACCAATATAATCAAAATCAAGAAACCCCAATTATTACATTTATGTCTAATACCTGTTAGAATCACTGAAGACAAAAAAATACTACACAATCCGGCTCTACGGGCGGCAGAAGAAGTTATTGCGGCATTGAATGGTTGA
>CALEDQ010000033.1 GCA_937949615.1 uncultured bacterium
TGGGAGAGTCGGTCGCCGCCAGGTCTATGAAGGCCTCGTAACTCTGTTGCGAGGCTTTCACCCTTTTAGGCCGCCCAGCTTTCGCCGCGGCGACCGACCCTCCCACGCGTGGGAGGCCTCGCTTTCGCCATCCTGGCTCGCTCGGCATAAGCGCCATCCTGGCGCAAAAGTCGGTCGCCCTCGCTTTACGAAAATGTACTACTTCGCCAATTAACGGGTGAGAATCAATTAACAATCAACGGCAGGCCTGTAAACGGCCAGTTTCAATCAGGGGCGACCGTTCTTCAAGCGAACTGGTGCGAGGGGAGCAGAAGGTGATTCTTTTGCGTAAGCTTGTGAGGCGCAGCCGAATCGCTGGAGCAAAAGAACACCTTCTGCTAGACCGAAGCTGCCTCGATTTTAAAGATGGCTTCAAACTGTTGGATATTTCGACGGAGAAGTCGGTCGCCCTCGCTTTACAAAAATGCTCTAATTAGCAATTTTCTTCGATAAATCAAGCAACAATTAACAGCAGGCCTGTAAACGGCCAGTTTTCAGTCAGGGAGCGACCGTTCTTCAAGCGAACTGGTGCGAGGGGAGCAGAAGGTGATCCCGATTTTAAAGATGGTCTCAAGCTGTCGGATAATGCGAAGAAAGTTTTCTCTGCTTCTTCGGCACTGAAATTCAAAAAAATCCTTTTTCATGCTAATATTTTCGGGCAAATTACAATCAATTAAGGTTAACAGATATAAATGAACTTTCCGCAATTATTGAATAAATGGCTGAATACAGCACATCATAAACCAAAATTTGGTGGTCTTGAAATTCTGAAATATATAGGACCAGGTCTGCTGGTGACAGTTGGTTTTATCGATCCCGGAAACTGGGCTTCCAATCTTGCTGCAGGTGGCGATTACGGTTATTCACTTCTCTGGATGGTGACTCTTGCAACAGGTATGCTGATTCTTCTTCAGCATAATGTCGCTCATCTCGGTATTGCTACCGGCTTATGTCTTTCTGAGGCTACAACCGTCCATTTAAACCCCTTCTATTCCAAGGCAATCCTTATTTCAGCGATGATGGCCTCTATTTCTACTTCTCTTGCCGAAATTCTGGGGGGTGCTATTGCACTCGAAATGCTGCTTCATGTTCCTCTCAGAGCTGGTGCGATTATGGTTTCCGGACTGGTGACCATTATGCTCTATACTAATACCTATCGTCTTATCGAAAAATGGATTATTGCCTTTGTTTCTATTATTGGGCTTTCCTTTATTTATGAGCTTTCGCTGGTTCACATCAACTGGGGAGAAGCTGCCACCGCCTGGGTGACACCATCTTTCCCGGAAGGTTCGATGGTTATCATAATGAGTGTTCTTGGAGCTGTGGTAATGCCACACAATCTTTTTTTGCACTCTGAAATCATACAGAGTCGACAGTGGAATCTTGAAAATGAAGAAGTAATAGAGCGTCAGCTCAAATATGAATTTTTTGACACACTTTTTTCAATGCTGATTGGTTGGGCGATCAACAGTGCCATGATATTGCTTGCCGCCGCTACCTTTCACATTTCCAATACCAGGGTGGAAGAATTACAGCAGGCTAATATTATGCTTGCTCCTCTGCTTGGAAACAAAGCCGCCATGGTTTTTGCCATTGCTTTGCTTTTTTCTGGTTTTGCTTCGACAATTACTTCTGGAATGGCTGCCGGATCAATTTTTTCGGGAATGTTCAAAGAGCCATATGATATTAAGGACACCCACTCGAAAATCGGAGTGTTCATCTCCATTTTTTTTGCTCTGATAATGATCTTTGTAATTTCGAACCCGTTCAGAGGGTTGATCATTTCTCAGATGTTTCTCAGTATTCAGTTGCCAATAACAATTTTTCTTCAGGTTTATCTCACATCTTCTGAAAAAGTGATGGGTAAACACAAAAACAGCCCTTCAACCAGGTTTCTGCTTTATCTGATTGGAGTAATTGTAACGGTTCTGAATATAATGCTGGTTATAAGTTTCTTTAAATAGGCTGTTTTAGGCAAGAGAACCCAAAGCAATCGGTTACTTGGTATTGTAAAATCATGCAACTGTCACGTGGTGAGTTTATCGAGGTTTTATGACAGAATGAAGAACTGTGCGTAAGGTGTTCAGGCTGTATGGTTTGCAGACGATTCCCCGGAAACCATACTTTTCGTAGTTTGCCATGACCTCGTCGTCAGCGTAACCGCTCGACACTATTGCCACTGCGTCTGGGTCAATCCTGAGAATTTCGCTGATGGCAGCGCTGCCGCCCATGCCTCCAGGAACTGTGAGATCCAGTATTATCGCGTCAAATCGTTGGCCTGCCGTAAGCTCTTTCTGGTAGGTCTCAATGGCTTTTTGGCCATCAGCAACTGCTGTAACCTCGCATCCCAGTATTTCAAGGGCCTGGGATGCCAGTTTGCAAATCGCTGGTTCATCATCCATTATCAGTATTCTTGGTTTGAAGTCGATAGCAAAGCTCGGTGGCTGATGACTCTTTGGGGCTGGTTCTTTGATCTCTTCACAAGCCGGCAGATATAGAGTGAAGGTCGTTCCGAAACCGACTCTGGATTCTAGCTTTATATCACCGCCGTGCCTCTTGATAATAGAAAAGGTTGTCGCAAGCCCAAGGCCGGTGCCGGCATTTTTAGTACTGAAATATGGATCGAAAACGCGCTGTTGCAGTTCTGGCGGAATACCACAGCCTTCGTCCCTCACTGTTACTTTAATGTATCTGCCGGGCTTGAGCCCGGAACTTTGATCATCTGCAATTTCAAGTGCTTCGAGACTTATATACAGGTGACCGCCTGATGGCATGGCCTCTCTGGCATTAACCGTCAGATTTGAAAAAACCTGCTGAATTTGACCTCGGTCAACGTCTGCCATCTGCTGCCCAGGCGGGCAATCTAGAACCAGTTTCACATTGCTGCCGGTCAGATCAAAGCTGACAACTTCTTTTATCAGACTGCCAAGGCTGACGTGTTCTCTGACCGGGCTGCCGCCCACAGCAAAAGTAAGCAGCTGTCTTGTCAGGCTTACTGCCCTTTCAAGAGAATGTTCCGATTCATCAAGGGCTTTTCCGGCCGGATGGTTCTCGCTGAGAGCCTCTCTTGCCAGAGCAATGTTTCCGTAGATTCCTGTCAGGATATTGTTAAAATCATGAGCAATGCCACCGGCAAGCATGCCTATGCTTTTGAGACGCTCAATCTTGTGCAGTTCTTCCTGCATAAGATATTCTTCAGTAACATCGCGAAAAACCATGACAACGCCTGTTACTTCGCCATTCTGCCCTCTTATCGGCGCCGCCGAATCTGCGATCTGGTATTCTTTGCCATCTCGGGAAATCAGAACCGTATGGTTGGCAAGCCCGATGACCTTGTCCATACCGATAACTGATTCTGTCGGAATTTGAGCTGGTTTTCTCGTTCTGGCGTTAATGATGACAAAGATTTCTGATATATTACGCCCGCAAGCCTCAGCCAGTTTCCAGCCTGTCAGCCTTTCTGCAACCGGGTTCAAGAGAACGACTTTCTGTTCTTTATCTGTTGCTATGACTGCGTCGCCGATAGAATTAAGAGTCGTCAGCAGTTTTTCTTCACTGGATTTTAATAAATCATTGCTTTTGTTAATGGCTGCTCTGTAGTGGTCGATTTCGCCGCCGATATGTTGAGCGATCAGGGTTGCTACAAAAACCGATATGACTACGCTCACGGAGGCAAAAATTCCTGAAATCAGAGCCGGGTTTATCTGTATAACCCGCGCTGAATAGAGAGTTGACAAATCGCTCAATACAATGCTCAAAACCGTAAAGGGAAATAAATAACGCAGAAGATAACTGCGAGTCGATGAGCCAGACAACAGCGACAGCGGAAAGTCGTCTCTTTCTGCCATAAAAATCGAAAGAGACAGTAAAACAAATGCCAGGGCAGTTGTCAGAGCCATCGGAATCGTTTCCTGATTATACAGGAGCGGCTGACCGTATAGATAGGCAAGCACGAACACACCACCAATAAAAAAAGAGGACAATCCCAGTAAACCCTTTAAATACTCTGTAAATTTGCTTTTCTGGCCATATAAACGATTGAGAAACAGTATGAAAATTGCTGCGGCGGCCAGGCAGAAAACAAAGCCTGTAATTGGGGACATTCTCGCAACTGGAACGCCATTGAATGTTCCGGCCGAAGGAATCAGTCTATTTTCAAAATTTAGATCCATGTTCAACCATGAGCCGATTAAACACAACGCTCCAAAAACAATAACAAAAACAATGCCGACCGCAACCGGCAACCTCAAAGAGCGTTTTGTCTCGAGTCTTTCCAGATAAAACAGCGCCAGGCCAAGAATTATAAAACAGACAGAGGTGCTTGGTGCCATCGGTATGTAATTTTCACTTAGACTGCCGAGAATCTTAAAACCTGGCAGATAACTGAACAAACCAAGCAGCGCAAATAAAATTGTCAGAAACGAACATAAATTCGCGGTTTTATCGAGGTTTATCCGCATGCAACCTCCTCTCTTTGCCTGTTACCCAGCTTTTGCATTCCGGCAGATCGAATACGCCGGAAATATTATATCCTGCACTATATCAGTAGTTTTCAGCCTATATAATACCATACAGGAAGTCAATAAAGCAGGCGGCATTTTACGTTTCGCCGCAAATGCATGTAGCTACTTTGCTCAAAAGGGCTTTTTAAAGAAATATAAATCGGGTCTGTCTGATGCTTTAACCTGAAATGACTGATGCACTGGGAGAAAAAATGATTGACTCCCTTGAAAGCGACGGATATCGTTGCTTGATGTCCTGTGAAAATCGCGAACAGATAGCCAGGCTACCGGGCTTATAAAAAGCGATATCTTCTGTAGTATAAAGGAGAAAAATGCGCAAGAATGTTTAAGACCGGAAAATCGGAATTTTGGCTGGTGAATCCCCGGATTTCTGGCTTGCCAGCCTGGCTGATACCCTGCTTATTGCTTATCCTCAGCCCGGATTGCCTGGAAGCCTGCGGCTTGTGCGTGTTCGCCGCCTGGGACAGGGTTTTGCCACCCGTGAGCCTCTGGATGCTCTGGATGGCGATCTGGTTCCTGGCTCTGGGAGCGATAGCTTCCAGGTCACCACAAGGATTGTCTGGAACGTGGGGGCTGATGGGAAGCCTGCTGGCTTTGGCCCCTGTTGTCGTTTTTTCGGCGCTTCTCGGCCCCATTCCTTTCATGATTCTTATGCTGCGCCCCTTGAAAATCTTCTGGCTGGCGCGGCGGCCCGCATGTCGGGAGCAATGGGGTGAACCTGCCTGCAGCCACATTCGCCGGGTCGGACTTACCGGCCTTGCTGGCCTGGTCGCCCTGGGAATGCTCAGCGCGGTGATTCGCTCTGAACGCCCGTTGGCCGACTGGATCCTGAAATGGCAGAACACCGGGCCGGCGCTGGGGCAGGTTCGCATGATCGAGCGTGGAGCAGAAAGTGTTTCCGTAGAGCAACTCCGGAAGCTGATTCGACAGGGTTCGCCTGCTATCGCTGCCGATGTGGCCAAACCCCTTGCCGAAACAGGAACCGCGACCGAGGATGTGCCTCTTCTGATCGATGCCCTCGCCAATTGCCGGGCTCGCTCTACGCCGAGTGAGCAGGACGCCCTGAAGGTCGAAACCGCCCTGCGATCAATGACCGGGCTTTCTCTCGCCACCGGCACCTCAGTTGAAGAATGGCGCAACCGTTGGGCGGCCATCAGGTAACTTTTCCTCAAAATCCTGCAGCCGGCAGACCATCGGGCAATAACGGCAGAAAAACGCTATATCCATGAAATGTCTTTGAAGAGAAAGTATACATGTTCTGCGAATGAAAGATCGTAAGTATCACTTTCATAATCACAACCAATGATTCGGGAAGCACCGTACATGAGTGGGCGTAGATCTTCGGGGGATGCAAACAGGCGCCTGACAATAACATGTCTGGTTTGTTCATCGATGACTGCAGAAAGAGTGTAATGAGTCACTCCCTTTTTGGCTTTCGTTCCCTCAATTCTTAGACATTTGATTTCGTCAAAATCGCTGACAAAAACCTCATGCGACCAAAGAAAGAGTTTTCGCTTATAAATCAGTTTTCTTCTTTCAGGATCTATAAGAAAGCTGGTCTTGTAAACATACCTGGAAAAACCAATTGGAATTGCAAATAAAACGAGTAGAGGAAGCGCAGTTCTAAAAAAACGAAGCGCAATCAGCCCATCCGTCAGGAAATTGATGAAAAATATAAGAAATACAAATGCGCAGGCCATTATGAAGATCATCTGGTAGATATGCACATAGAGAGAAATGAAATCCAGTTCCAGAATCTTTTTCGGTTTGTCTGACATGATGTTGCTGGCTTGCATCGAAGGCTTTTTCCCTTTTCTAAATATAAGGCATACTGTTGGCTCTCTGCATAAGCGTCTGCCCGGCAGGCATGGGTGCTGAGCTTATACAGTGTTAGCTGAAAGAAAATTTCATCCAGAGCTGCTATTCAGTAAATTTTTTCATTGCCTGGGGAGTTCTGAACACGGCCATGCCTGTTTTCATAGCTCTAAACCCAAGTTTTTTATAGAAGCCTTCCATCCCTGGAGTTGCATAAAGAATGATATTACAGTTTGGCAGTCGATCTAAGATGGCTTGAATTATGATTTTTCCGATTCCCTTCCCCTGCGCTTCCGGTAAGACTGCAACATCATAGATTGCACCCTGATATTCACCATCGGATATAGCTCTTCCAAAACCGATCAACTGTGATTTCTCATAAATAAAAACAGTCGTATGGCTGGCCTCGAAAGCTCGCTTATGAACTTCTGGCTCATGGTAAGCCATCCCAACTTTTTTTAGCGAGTCAGCTACAGCCTGCCAATCAACTCTTGAGCAATCAGTTATTATTTCCATATTTTTCACGCCGAACGCGGAAATGAGCTGTGAGAGCTTTTAATTCTAGCATGCGTAACATGTGGAAAGCAAAAAACTGTTTTCCTGCGTTCTCAAATAATCATTTTCTGGAAATTTAATGGTTTATCGCTGCCACAGCCAGACTTTAGGAATAATAGAAATGGTTTTTGTGTTAACATTCCGATCGATGAAACCATGCCAAAAGGGAAATACAGATGCGCGGCTTGAACCACATTACTTTTGCGGTCAGTGATCTTGATAAGTCCTGCTTTTTCTATGAGAGCATTCTCGGGTTGCGCCCGGTCGCCAGATTGAAGCACTGCGCTTACTTTCTGGCTGGTGATCTCTGGCTGGCTCTTGTTCACGACCCACACATGTCGAAGTCCCCGCGGCATGATTATTCGCATTTTGCCTTTGATTGCGGCGCCGAAGAATTCGCCGGCCTTAAAGACAAGTTGCTGGCATGCGGCTGCAGGGAATGGTCTGCAAATCAGTCTGAAGGCGAGTCGTTTTACTTTACCGACCCAGATGGTCATAAGCTTGAAATCCACGTCGGCAATCTGCAATCCCGGCTGAATGCAATCAGGGAAAATCAGGACGCAGCTATCTATGATTCTGAGCCTTTTCAGCAGCCGGTTGCAACGAAAATGCCCGCAATTCTTGAATTTGACCCTGACAAACCGGCATTCATCGAGCCCGCTAAAGTACTGAAGCGACTTGAAAACATGCCTGAAAACTGCGTTATCTGCTTTTTCAATGACGTTATTGCCAGTCTCGAAAAACAGGGGCGCCTCGAACTGATTACGCAGCTTAAATCTGAGATTGGCTTCAATCCAGTATATCTGATCAAGGGGCTGGCCAAGCCCGTCGCTCTTCTTCACCCGGGCGTCGGCGCACCGCTGGCCGCCGGCTTTATCGAAGAGGCCATCGCACTTGGCGCCAGCCGCTTCATTGCCTGCGGCGGTGCCGGCTCGCTTGCGGCTTCACACCAGGTTGGCAAGCTTATTGTTCCAACGTTTGCCGTCAGAGACGAAGGAACTTCATATCATTATCTGAGCCATGAAGAAAAAGCTGTGCCCACAAAAGCCGCGTTCAATGCTGTCATCGCAACTCTTCAGGCCCGTGGCGTCGATTATGAATGCGCCGGCACCTGGACCACCGACGGCATCTACCGTGAAACCCGAAAAAAGATCGACGATAAGAGAAAAATGGGCTGCAGCTCGGTCGAAATGGAGGCTGCAGCGCTTTTTGCCGTGGCAAAATTCAGAGATGTCGAGATGGCCCAGATTCTCTATGCCGGCGACGATCTCAGCGGCGAATTCTGGGACTCAAGAGGCTGGCACAGTAGAACCGACATTCGCGAAAGTCTTCTTGAACTTGCTGTTGAAGCCTGTCTCAAAATTTGACTCGATTTTTTATCTTAAATACCTGATAATCTGTTCTCTGATTCATATCCCGGCCCGCAAGTATTTTCAGAGGTTACAGCAAAAATGACATTCACTGATCGTGGGGTTGGCGTTCTGCTGGTTCTCGCAGCAGCCCTTTTCTGGAGCTTCTCCGGCGTTTGTGTAAAATCCATGCCCGGCGTCAATCCGCTGCTTATAACAGGCTACCGCAGTATTTTTACTCTTTTTGTGATGACGGCTTATTACGTGTTTGCCTGTGGCACCCTGGCACAGGCGGCTCACACTGCGCGGCGGGCTTTCGGTTTTCGCCGGGCCTGGGGTTCGGCCTGCTGCTACGCGATGATGCTGGTTCTCTTTATCTCGGCCACCCGCTACACAACCGCTGCCAATGCGATTCTTCTTCAGTATGCGGCACCGATGTATGTCGCTCTGCTTTCAGTGCCGCTGCTCGGCGAACCGGTTCGCCCAAAAGAATGGCTCGCCCTTTTCGGCTGTCTGATCGGTATTTTTATGTTTTTTGGCGAGCAACTGACCACCGAAGGCTGGTGGGGCAACATTCTTGGCGTTCTTTCCGGGATTGCCTGCGCCCTGAACGCGGTTTTCATGCGCTCACTTTCGAAAATTCCGGGGAAGGGGGCCTTCGCGCCCGGGCAATCGCGCGATGTTTCACTTGCCTTTCCTGCTGTTATCCTCGGAAACCTTCTTACGATACTCATCTGCCTGCCATGGATGACAGAGGTCGCCGGCATCACCCCATATTACTGGAAAATTCTGGTGTTTATGGGTCTTTTTCAGCTTGGCCTGCCTTATACCCTTTTTACAGTCGGCATTTCAAAAGTTGGAGCCCTTGAAGGGGTAATCCTGGCCATGACGGAAGCCGTGCTCAACCCGGTCTGGGTCGCTTTTGCCACCGGCGAAACCCCGTCGCTCATGGCCTGCGCCGGCGGTACCCTGATTCTGGTTTCGATCGGAGCCTACGGCTGGCTGAAAAAATAGAAATGATAAACCGCGCGGTTTAGCACTGAAAAGCATACCTGCAATGAATTCTGCCGAAAAAAAGATGACAATTTCTGCCTTCGATACTTACGAAGGCCTGGTCGATAATTTCGTTCAATCAACCGGAATTTTTTTCCCAAAAATGGCAGCCGGCCGTGGCGAATTTTTCAGAGGCTTTTCACAATGGCTCGCTTGCCTGAGAAAAAGTAAACCCCTGGCGGTTATTACCCCTGACCCTGCTCAGGGCCTGGCGCTGCCAAACGCCATCCAGATAATAACTTCAGCTCTGAATCAGTCCGGTAGCAACTCTGGCGAAGCCGAGGCTGCAATGCTGATTGAAAAATACGGGCTGCATACACAAATGCTGACTCAGCCGGTAAGCACGCTTTCTGGCGGTGAGCTGCTGTTGCTCAATTTTGCCAAAGCCGAGGCCCAGTGCGGCCACGTCACGGCTCTTGCCGCCTGCAATCCGGTTTTCTGGCTTAACCATAGTCGCCATAAATACTGGCTGAATCTTTGCCGGCACTACGAAATTCAAGAAAAGCCCGTTGACGTTTTGATTCTGCGCGGCGATCAGCTCGACGTGTCTGCCGGCAGCGATAAATTCCCGCCGGTCGCTCCTTTGCCGGTAAATCTTCTGGTTGACGCTCCTCTGGTTAATTTTCCTGAAATTCAGTTTCCGGTCTTTCACGCGGCGAGCAAGCTGCAGTATTCATGGGCGTCCGGCCCAGAAGAGATTTTTTCGCCGTTTTTGCTTACCGGCGACAACGGTGTCGGAAAAAGCATTTTCGCCCGCCTTCTCGCTGGCATTTTACCGATCAGCGCCGGCAGAGCCTTTGTCATGAATTCTGATGGCAACCGTAATGTTCGGCTTTTATTTCAGGAAGCGATTGCTCAGCTTTTTGCCATGAGCCCGTTCGAGTATCTCAGAAGGGTGTTTTCATCATCCAGAGCATTGCTTGCTGAAGCCGTCGGACTTTTTCGCAGTCTCATGCAGGCTATGCTTTCCAAGCAGCTTTCTGATGACGATCAGATCTGGAATTCTCTTCTGGCCGGAAAAGCATGCCTTATAGCCGCCAGACTTGCCGAAAAGCCGGCTCTGCTTCTGCTCGACGAGCCAGGCTGGGGGCTTTCACGGTCTGATGCCGGCAATCTGATTTTCAATACCTGCAGGCTGGCTCACCAGCTCGGAACCGGGGTTGGAATAATATCGCATCAGCCCGAATGGCACGACTTTGCCGCTAGCAACCTGAAACTGAAAAAAATTGCGCCTGAACAGGTAGAGATAAGCCATGAACCGATTTGAATTTCCGGCATTTCTCAAACTTCAGAATCTGCGGCCATGGTGGCTGAAAATGGCTGTTCTCATACTGATCGGTTACCCTCTGATTTCAAATCGCCCGGCCGGCATTATTGCTGTCGGCCTTGAAAAGCTTGTGCCGGAAACGCCTGGCAGCGTGCTCGCTTTGCCCATTATCACTTTTTTTATCTGGGCCTGCTGCTTACCATCCCTCGGAACAGCAAAGCTTCTCGACTATCTTGCCGCCGCCTATACCATGGCCATTACTACAGTTGTCAGCGGTGCCGTTCTTCGCGGACTTTTGCCGGCCCTTTTCCCTGCTGATTCTGCCGACAATTTTCGTCTGCTGCGCGTTTATTTCAATATCCTCGCTGTCTTTCCATATTCTCTGACTTTTTTGAACTCATTTGCGGTCAGTAATCTGATGACCAGACTCACAAAAACACGTGGGAGATTCAGAGATGCCGGTTTGCATCTTGCACTGGCGTTGAGAATCTGTCAGCATGTCGGAGAAGTTATTCCAAAACTGCTGCTCGTCTGGCGCGAAGAAAACCCTGATATGTTGCTGCCGCGCTGTCGTGATGACTGGCATAGCATTTCGTCGCTGTTAAGATGGCCCGTATGGATTATCCGCAGCATTTCGCAATGGATTTTTGCCTGTATAATTCTGACTTTTGAGCCGATTCCTGTTATGGTTAACGAAATTGAACAGATAGATGAAAGTAGAGATTCAGATGCCCCGGATAAAATCTAAATTTGCAGAAACTGCTGTAATCGCGGCGCTTACTGCATTGACCGCTGTGACCACAATGCTGGTACGGGTCCCGATTCCGGCAACCAACGGTTACTTCAATATTGGCGATGTTTTTATCATTCTTGCCGGTCTCTGGCTTGGGCCCCGCGCCGGTTTTATTGTTGGCGCCTTCGGCTCAGCCATTGCCGATGCGATTGGTTTTCCGGTCTATATTCCGGCGACTTTCATTGTTAAGGGCTGCGAAGGCTGGCTAACCGGTATAATTGCCGGAAATTCAGGCCCAGTCTCGCTGACTCGCCCGGTAGTTGCCGCAGTGACCGGCGGTTTGAGCATGGTGGCCGGTTATTATCTGTTTGAAGCTTTTATTTACCCGCTGCTTGGCAGGCAGATACCGATGTTCAACATTACCGATCCGGCAGCGGCTTTTATTGCCCTTTTGCCTAATGCAATTCAGGGCCTGTCTGGAATCGTCGGTGGGCTTGCACTCTGGAAAGCCATGACTGCCGGTTCTCAAAATCATGAAATCAGTGATGAACAGCCCTTTTCGGGCAAACATGGTTGACCGCCGCAAGCTTTATTGATAGGGTTTATATATGCAGAATCAGTTAGAAAAGATTTTTTATGATTACATCGATGCGCTGGCAACCCAAAGCTGGGAAGCCGCCGCCCCGTTTTTTCACGAACGCGCTACGGTGATCTTTACCGAGGCGACCTATTACGGCAAAAACCAGGTCGCTGGCGCCATCGGCAAGACTTTTTCGATAATCAGAGATGAAAGATTCGATGTTACCAACCTGAAATGGAACATTGTTTCCGCAGTTTTTGCTTCAGGTACATTCGAATATGTCTGGTCGGGCACTCTTCAGGGAAAACGTTTCACCAATCCTGGCCGGGCAACCATCGTCTGGGTTTGCGAAAATGGCAGCTGGCAGATTATCAATGAGCACTTTGGCCCGATGCCGAAATAGTCTCTCAATTACAAGGAGAAAACCATGACTGAGAAGTTAAAACGTGCTTTGAGTGCCCTTAAACGTGAATGTCTGAGAGTTTCTCCAGATAAACCCGGCTTTAACGCAAAATTGGCGGCTGATACCAGATTTGGCGGGCCTGCCTATGCCGAGGCCGGCGAAAAAGCACCGATCTGCCCCGGTTGCAACAAGCCGCTCAGCTTCGTTTTTCAGTTTTGCCTGCCGCAACCGGGTAAAAAAGCGGCCGGGACTCTGCACTGCGTTTTTTACTGCTTTAACTGTATGCCGATCGGTCGACCCGCAGAAGAAAAGGGCCAGTGGCTGGTTAAAACCTGGGAGACCCCGGCGGCTGAAAAGTTCGTCGATGGCATCGGCGTCGACAAGAAATTTAAACCCTGCTCATGCTCTCTCGCAAAAGTTGCAAATCTGCCTGATTATGAGTCGCTTGAGGCGAATTATCCCGAGGTGGCCGCCCTTTGCGAAGAAATCGACGGCGAAGATCCAGTCAGCATCTACGAAGAAATCGGGCAGGAAATCGGCTGTGAAATGGAACCATTCACCAGCATCGGTGGCTACCCGATCTGGATTCAGGGCGAAGGCACTCAGGTCTGTCCGGTCTGCGGCAAACCTGGTGAATTTGTTGCCCAGATCGATTCTGAATCTGGCGCCGGGCTGATGTGGGGTGATGCCGGCTGTCTCTACGTTTTCCGCTGTCCTGAGCATAAAGATGGCTTCGCCATCGAAATGCAGTGCTTCTAACGCAGGTCGCAAAGCTCGTAGATATTATATTCGCGGGCTTTGCCCTTGAGTGAGCTGCGCCGCAGAAAGTTAACCCGGCCCTTGCCTTTGAGCAGCCGCATGGTAGCACCCGAAATTATTATTCCGGTATTACTGTCGGCTGCTTCGCTTTTCAGTCTTGCAGCCAGATTTACCGGATTGCCGATTACCGTGAAATCCAGCTTGCCCTGGTATGAACCGATTTTGCCCGAAATGACAGTGCCGGATGAAATGCCGGCATAAACGCCGGTGCCCAGTTGTTTTTTCGTTGCTTCAGCCAGTTCCAGCACCGTTTGTGCGGCTTTGAGCGCGTGAGTTCCGATTTCGGCCGGAGACTCTCTGAAAACGAGCATCAGAGTCTGATTGAGAATCTTGTCGATACTGCCGCCATGCTTTCTTACTATCTGATCGCCGATGCCGATATACTGATTCAGTATCTTAATACTTTCGGCAGCGCTGCAACCCGCGGTCAGCTTCTGATAATCGCTGATGGCCGCAAAAATAATAGTTGCTTCGCGATATTCACCCCCGGGCGCAAGTTTTTCAGTGCCTGTGTCGGCAATTTCAGAGAAAGCGTCATCAGACAGATAGTCCTTTAACATGTTGCGCTGCTGCAGGCCGGTAACCAGACGTGAGAAACTGAGATTGAGACTCGAAAGCTCATCACCGGTGTTTAGTTGAAGAGACCATGTGGTGCTGCCCCTCGCAATCTGTTCGGCGCAGCCGGCCATGGCCATGACCGGTCGCACAAAAAACAGGTCGAGCAGCCGGTTTACCAGATAAAAGACGGTCAGAAGATAAATTATACTGCCGACGGCTGCCAGAAAGGCATTGCTGAAGGCCGTCGTCGCTCGCATCGGGGTGGCCAGGACAATTGCATTGTGGGGCATACCGTGATTGAGGCGGTTGGTCAGAATTTCTTCGTCGCCTTGCCGGCTTTTGATGATTTTTGTTTCTGATTTTTGATTTTCGGCGGCCGCAAGTATCTGAGGCAGGTGGATGTAACCGCTGCCGCGCCATATAAAGGGCAGACCGGTTGTTTCAACCGGCATGAAGGCATAGCGAATCAGATAGCCGCCGAACATCTCAGAAAAACCCTCGGAAGCGAAAGCACTCTGTTTGAGGTAGGCACGCAATATCGGAGCAGGTTCGCAGCGGCTGAAAATAAGGCCAAGAGCCGGGCGCTCCGCCAGATTCTCGTCGGTTACCCGGGTGTTTGAAAGCCACACAGGAAAGCCGGATTGATCAACATTGAAAAATGAACCGTTTGCAACCAGTGAATCACCGATGAGCGAAACTTTCAGAACTGCCCCGGGCAATTCGATCTGGTTCTGACGTTTTCGTTGCAGAGGGGGGCGCTCTCGCAACAGTTCCAGAGCTTTGCGCGGGAAAAACTTTTCAATTACCTCTGAAGAGTCATTCCCTGATTCGATAGAACTTCTTTGTGGAAAATCAAGCGCCAGTTGGCCTGAACCCCTTTGCAGGGCCATTCTTGAAACAGGTACGTGCCGGCCGATGGTCTTGAATATTTTGATGACTTCGGCGTCATCGTTGATATTTTTGGCATTTATCTGCTGTGAATGAATTGAAATGGTGTCTTCTATCCATGCCAGATACTGATCCAGCTCGTTATTGACGGTGGCAAGGCGCGTGTTGACGTGTTGCAGCATGTTTATCTTTCTGAGAAAACTGTCGTATTCCTGATGCAGATAAAAGACTGCTGCAAAAAAAACAAACGGAAAAACGGCTGCACACATTGTGGAAAACAGAATTCTTCGTTTGAAGCTGATTGCAAGATTGACCCCGAAAAGCATGAAGTGCAGGCAGAGAAGCCAGGAACCACCAAGAATGGCCGCTGCCAGAAGTTTCAGCCATGGCCTGATTTCAGAAAAAGGGTGCTGCATTGCTGATAGTGGCAGATGATACTCGTTGAAAAACATGCAATTGTTCTCATGCTTGAGCAGACTGACACCGCCGCCGTGCAGAATGTGTCTGATATAGCGTTGATCAGCCGGTCCGGTCAGCAAAATCCGGTCTGGCAGCCTTTTTATGCCGCTATACTCGATTGCCGGCATTGTTTCATATTTTTGAATGTTCATGGGCTTTGCCACGGTACGGCATTGCGGATATTCGCGTCTGAGCTCTTTATTGAGAAAGGAGTTTGCTATGTCTTTGCCCCTGAGAATGCCTATAAAACCGGCAATTTCAGTCGTTGGTCGCAAAAATTCGCAATAAATGAAATACAGATCACCGCCAAAATGTACCGAATGATTTTTTACCACCCGGTCAGGCTGCAGAGTCACCGGTGTTATCGTTTTGAACAGCTGTTGCAGTGACAGAGCATTGCGCCTTTTTTGATCACTTTGCACATGAAACTGCTCAAGATCTTTTACCGGCACCTGTTTTCGGCGGTCAAGCAATGGTAATTGCCTTTTCAGCAATGATGCCGGCGGAAAAACGACCCCGGCAAGGTCTTCCGGGCGCTGGTAATCCGCAATGAATCTTTTGCGCTCCTGATCGAAAAAGATCGTCATGATACATCTGCCGCCGGTTAACCGGCTTATCTGCCGGTTAATGCCGCTGGTTTCAGCATTTTCAACAGGTAATGGCTGAATCTGCACAAGCTTTTTCAACTGGCCGCTCAGAAAATTTTCAACGACCTGCGCGCTTTTATAGGATTCGAGCTGATTGAAAGCTTCAGAAAGCTGTTCTGACTCAGCAAAAACAGAATACTCGGCAAGGAAATAGTCCAGACACCAGAAAGAGCCTGTAACCGGCAGCAGAACCAGAAGCAGCCAGGCCAGAAATATTCTGACTCCCGGAACTTTAACCTTCTGATTTATCAGATATGATTCCTGACTGCTCATATTAATTCAACCGTTTCCTGATCAAATTCTCTGACAGCAAAGGCATGTGCAGCTTCGTCTGCGGTTGCCCGACACAGCAGAATGCGTGAGGTACAGCCGGCGGTTCTGCTTTCAATAATGGCCGCGTCTTCAACCACGCTGCCGATTACAGTAAAATCTTTGCGGCCATTTTCGGTACCGATACTGCCGGAAACGGCCATGCCGGTCGCCAGACCGATGCCGTTTTCGATGGTGAATAGACCTTGCGCCAGTCGACCACTGTTAAAAACAGTCAGCTGTTCACGCATCTCTCTGGCGGCTTTACAGGCTCTGACGGCCGCATTTTCGCCATGGCCGTCATGGTAGAAAATTGCCAGAATCGCATCTCCGATATATTTATCGATTATTCCACCATTGCCAGTGATTACCTTTTCCATGACGGTAAAATACGAATTCAGCATTTCGACAACCTCTGCCGGGCTGAATTTCTCGCTGATACTGGTAAAGCCTCTGATGTCTGATGAGAGTGCGGTAATTTTTACGGTTGAATTCTCAGCCCTGGCTAGATCTGTCTGATTTTGAATCTGCTGCATCAGCTTGTCTGAAACATATCGTTTAATCATCTCTCTCTGTCTGAGAGCGTTTGACATTTCATTGAAAGCCTGGGTCATCTGTCTGAACTCATCACCCGAAAAGTTGGCGATAAAGACCCCGTAATTGCCGCGTTCGAGAGCAGTAATGCCAGAATTGATTATTCTGACCGGTTCTTTAACGAAGACCGCGATAATTGCCGTAATGAAATAGAGAACAATAATTGCATAGCCAAGCAGTATCGGAAAAGTCATGAAGGTTGCCAGGCCAGCGAGGCCTTGCCCCCGGCTGCGGCAGATTGCTGCAAAAACTGCTGTTTCACCCTCTTTGAAGCGCCAGGCCCTGATGCCGACCGAGTTGCCCTTGCGGGTAATACTGTAACCCATATCACGGCTGGAAACAGCTCGCTCAAAGGTTTTGGTCATCTCTTCAGACAGCAGTGCCTGGTCAGGCCAGGCAAACATATGTAGATTGAAGAATTTTCGCAGGCGGACACCAAAGTCGATATCACAATATTTGAACTTTTTTATGAACCAGCCTGGCAAATTGTTTTTAAACCATGTCAGATAGCGGTGTATATGCTCATCACCATTGCTGACCCGGTGAAAGAGCATCTGATATTTTCCCTGCCTGTTTCTGATTACGTAGACTGCAGCACGACTGGTATCAGCTGAATGCGATATTTCCCGCTGAACGGTGCTTTCATGCGGAATCCATTTTTCTTCGAGTTCCTGAGTGATGTAGTTGCCCATCAGGCCGAGGGTCATGACCCGGCTGAATTCATCGCTGGTGTTTCTTTTCGTCCGGCGCAGAATTCCCATTGAATCCATGAACTTGTTAAGCAGGCTGTTTACCAGCCTGTTTGGGCTGACAATATTCAGCCACGGATCATACTGAAAATGTTCACCGGTTTCGAAAGTCGTGTTGATCGAATTTGTCCAGGTTGTGACCCATTTCAGGTCGTCGCCGGCAACGGCAAGGGCCTTCTTCATATCAGGGCTGTGCTGTTGACCTTGCTCAAGACGTTGCTTGATCTCGATTACCGCCAGCATCTGCCTCAGCAGATTTTCATTATTGATCTCGGATGCTTCTCTGATACTGTTCATGGTTGTCTGCAGCAGGTGGTTCTCGATTACCCTGTCCGAACCTTTGAGAGCCAGCCAGGTAATAATGCCTGTTCCGACAATTGGCAGAAGAACGATCAGACCGAGAATAAAAGCCAGCTTCAGACGCACCGACCCACCCGGAAGGAACCCAAAAAGCCAGATGCGCAGCGAAATTATCAGATACAGCATTATCATGCCCATTGCGAGAACCCTGAACAACTTTGTCAGTTTCAGCTGACTGACAAGCGTTTGTGGCAGGTGACCCGATACTTTAAGGTGCCAGCCGCCTTTCTGGCTTTTCTGGGCCATTGAACGATCACCGGTAATAAAAAAATAGTGATTCCAGAAATCGGATGGAGGCCTGGTAAAGTAGTCTATCTGTTCGTCGTTTTCTCTGAATCCTTCATGCTGCTGCTTAAGATCGACCATTCTGACCGTAATACCGTCTAATGTGCTTTTTAAAGCCAATCTTAAAATAGCTTCAGGCCTTATGCTTCTTTGGGGAACGATAATCGAATAGCCGCCATGCAGAGTTACGGGGCTGATACACTGATAGGAATAGGAAAATATCGATTGTCGGCCGAAATAGTCGGTGAAATACTGGTTGACGCGGTCGTGAGAATGGACGATATCAGAAAAGCGGCTGAGATAAGTAAAAGTATATTCATGTTCAAGATTTCTATTTGCATTCTGAATAATTTCGGGCGGATTATACAGTCTTGGCCATGTTTTCTGATAGTTCTGGTTGAACAGTCTGGTGGCCGCCGCGTAATGAACCAGAGCCTGTTGGTTAACGAGTGACGTTTCTTCTCTGCATTGCTTTTGCAGTTCTTCACAATGCCAGTAAAAGGCGTTTTCATATTCGGGGGCAAAAACTAGGATTTGAATGGCATCGAGGCCCTCTTTGCGCAGGGCCCGTAGAAATTTCTGCGGCAGTTCGGATGAAAACTCTGCCCGGCCAAAATTTTCTGCCGGAAACATTCTTATCAGTTCCGGTTTGACCTCGGGGAGCAGCTTTTGATGAATGTTTTTAATTACTTCTCTGACGTAGGCGGCCGGCCGGCATTGGTCCTTGATGCGTTCTGCTGCCTGCAGAATTTCTTCACGCATCAGACCCATGGCCGATTCCCGGGTGCGTTCCATGGCTGCATTCAACAGACCGTTGAAGAATGCCAGTGGTATCACCAGCACCAGAAAACCGGCAAGCAGCAAAGCTGCCTGGCTGGTTCCGGCCGGATTTTTCAAAGCTTTTCGACCGCCATTCTGGCGACGAGCATGCGGTCGTTACCGTTAACGTAGATTTTGTCTGAGCTGACACCAATAAAATCATCACCGAAAAATTCAAAAATTGAACCCTTGATGGTGAATTCCGGCACCCGTCCCAGCAGTTTCTGACCGTCGGTGAGGTAAGCAACCTGCACCGGCGAGGCGAAATTGCCATCGGGCGTAAAATCGCCGCCGCTGGCAATCTGAATCATCAGGCCCGGCTGCCCGTTCAACAACCCGGCGAGTGTTTTGCCGGCGTGCGGAATCTCGACATTGGCACCACCCAGTGACGGAACACTGTCATAATTGCCGTCGGCACAGCCGGTGTTGGCGAAGCCATAGCGGTGCGCCGTTTTTTTATCCGTGTATGGTCTGAGAATGACACCGTCTTTGATCAGCCAGTTGAGCTCTGCTGCCGGAATCGTGCCTTCCATGTCGAAGTCGGGGCCGTAGGTCTCGACCGGGTCACGCACGATTTCAAGACTGAAGCGGTCAGAAAAGACTTTCTGGCCCATCTGGCTCTGGAACAGCGAGGCTTTGTTGCCGACCATCTTGCCGTTCAGATCACGCTGAAACAGACGTGTCAGCGAACCCTGTGAGATGATCACCGGCAGCTTCTGCTCCGGCATTGGCAGCAGATTGTTGTAGGCATTGATGACTTCGCTGACGGCCTCGATCACCCGGCTTTCTTCAAGTCTGCGGTCGACGAGACCGAAAAAGGTGTCCATGATGCCGGTCGAACCCTGTTTTTTCAGCAGAAAGCTGAGACTCAGATAACAGTCACGGTGCTGCAACTTGAGATTCAGCTCATTTTCGAGTGTAAAATCGATATGGCTGAGGTTAACCTTGTTGCTGACCGCGAATTCAGGGTGGCGACGTCTGACCTCGCCAAGAATGTTTTCGATGCGTTTGCAGAGTTCTGCATCGCTGATGACGAAACTGTCGAGACAGTTCTGTTTCTGCAGATTACGGCTGAGCTCGACTTCGTAATCGATGCCGTAGGCGAGGCTTTTTTCGGCCCGGGCGAACAAATCTTCCGCTGCCACCTCACCAAGTCCGCCGGCCACGCCGATTTTGCCGTCAGCAATGACGCGGCAGCCGGTTTTTCTGATATTCTTGCGCCGTACCGCCTGAATCTCGTTCTGCACTATGCTCAACGAAGTCTGTTTGACGATCTGGGTAACTTTTTCTCGCATTTTGGCTTCCTTACTGTACGTTGATTTCTCTGACCCTGACGTAAGGGCCGCCAAAGCTGACCGGCAGCGGGTATTGTTCCATCTTGCCACAGCCGCCGCCAACGAAGCTGAGTATCTCAAGCCTGTCTGAAACCGCATCGATCTGGTCGAGCGTCTTCATCACATTGCCGGTGATAACCGAAAACTTGACCGGTCGGGTAACCCTGCCGTTCTCGATCAGATAGGCCATCGACGGGGCCAGCGTGAAGGTCGACATGCCAGATCCGTGTTTGACTGATTCGATAAGAATGCCGTGGTCGATGCTGCCGATCAGCTCTTCTTTCGAACAGTTGCCGGGCTCGATATAGGTGGCGGTCATGCGCACGATCGGCTCATATTCAAAATTTATGGAACGGGCGTTCCCGGTCGCCGCTTCATCGAGCTCGGCGGCAGTGGCGGCGCTGTGCAGTCGGCCGCGCAGAATACCTTTGCCGATCAGCATCGTTTTTTCGGCCCGGTTCCCTTCGTCGTCGAACGGTGTGAAACCGCTGCCGGGCAGATTGCCGTCATCGACAATGCTGAGCAGTTCTGAGCCAACCCGTTTGCCGAGCTGCCATTCTTTTTTCATGCCTTCGTCACCGATCATGAAATCGGCTTCACTCTTGTGACCAAAACTCTCATGTGCGAAAATGCCGGCTGCCATCGGTGACAGAACCACTGTGTAATTGCCGCCCTGAATTTTTTCGGCGCTGGTAAAGAACTCACGTGCCTTCTCGATCATCTCCCGCGCTTCGTGATGCAGCCCTGCGAGAGGTTTGAACTCAGACATCGCCTTGCACCAGGTTTCGCTGAAAACGTTGGCACCGCTGCCAAACCTGAAGCCAAGCCGCAGACCGGCAGTCTGCGTGTCGAATTTCAGATTGGCGCCGAGACTCGAATAAAACTGTTTGATGATATGGGCGTCTGAATATGAGGCTGACCAGTGACTGATCTGCCCGTCATTCTTGACCAGGTCGGCAAATGACTCGGTGAGAGCGATCTTTTCTGACAGCTGCACCTTGCTGACGCAGGTCTGCACAAAACGGCAGTGGTCGCCGGTATTGACCTGCATCTTTCTGACCGTCGGGTGTTCATTTATTCTGGAATCGGCCTGTCCAAGTTTTGCCAGACCGGCAAGCTCCACATCGATGCTGCCAAGGTCGGTGGTAGAAGCATAAAACCAGCGCTGACCGTCGAAAAGCCTGATAAAGGCGCCGGTGTCGTCTTTTTCTTTGACCTCTTCAAGGCGACCGGTTTCGATGCGTACCAGCGAGCGAAAAACCTTTTCAATACGCACATCGGCGTAAAAGCCTGCAGGAAATTGATACATCCGTTTCTCCAGACCAGCGAACCAGGTTCGCAAATTTTTATGAAATTGCAGTGAAAAACTGCTTTAATGCCGAAACTGAAGCCTGTGAAAGTCGGGCAGTGATAATTGCGCAGCTTTGGCATTGGCAGTTTTTGATAAAGTATTGCATAAATGCGATTTTACCATTACCCTGAGCACCCTGACAAATTATAGAAAGTATTAGAATCATGAATATCGCCAGATATGCGCGCATCGAAAACTCGCCAAGACCGCGAGAAATCGTGTTGTTAAAGGCTTTTCCCTGCCGCTGGGGTCGCTGCACCTTCTGCGATTATATTCATGACAACAGCGAAGACGAGAATTCGATCAATGAAACGAATGCTGAAGTGCTGCAAAAAGTTACCGGCTGCTTCGGCGCCCTGCAGGTAATCAATTCCGGCAGCTGTTTCGAAATTCCGCAGGCTTCTCTTGAGCTGATCAGAGATGTGATCGCTCGCCTGCAGATCGGGCAGCTCTATTTCGAGGCACACTGGAGCTATAGCACGCGCCTGCAGGAAATGCGTGATTTCTTCAAGGTTCCGATTGTTTTTATTACTGGCGTCGAGACATTTGATGAACATTTTCGTAACCGGATTCTCAAAAAAGGCATGGCGTTCACCGACCCGGCTGAAGTGCGACAATACTTCCAGTCAGTTTGCCTGATGGTTGGCATGCAGGGCCAGACACGGGAAATGATCGCAAATGATATCAAAATCGCCCTTGAATACTTCGATTACGTTACCATCAACCTTTTTGTCGATAACACCACTGCGGTCAAAGCCGATCCTGGGCTGCAACAGTGGTTTAGAAGCGAGTTCTCATGGTTGCGTGAGCATCCGAAGGTTGATATCCTCTTTGAAAATACCGACTTCGGTGTCGGCGGAGAACTTAAAAAATGACCAATGATATGATCTGGCTGGTTCTGCTGGCTGTAAACTATCTGCTTATGGCTTTTTCGTTTCGTCTTTTCAAGGCTAATGGTCTGTTTGCCTGGGTCGCCCTCTCTTCTATTCTCGCAAACATTCAGGTAGTCAAAACCATTGAATTGTTTGGCATGGTGACTACCCTCGGTAACATCATCTACGGCACTTCTTTTCTCGCCACTGATATTCTCAGTGAGTGCTATTCAGAAAAAGAGGCAAAAGAAGCGGTTAAAATCGGCATTTTCAGCATGCTCGCCACCACCGTTATCATGCAGATCTGCCTGATGTTCGAACCACATGCTTCAGACACCGCTCAAGGCGCTCTGCACAGCATTTTCTCGGTCATGCCGCGCATTGCTCTTGCAAGCATTACTGCCTATTGTGTCAGTCAGAACTTTGACGTCTGGTTTTATAATTATCTTAAGATACGCTTTCCAGATTATCTCTGGGTTCGCAATAATGGTTCAACCATGCTGAGCCAGCTGATCGACAACGTGATTTTTACTGTTCTGGCCTTCTGGGGCGTTTTTGAATTAGATGTTCTGCTTCAGATCTTTGCTTCGACATATCTGCTGAAATGGATAGTCGCTGTCTGTGATACCCCGATTATTTACTGGGCAAGAGCATTTCATCGCAGCTCGACAAAGACCGACAGCCCGGAAAATACAGATCAGGGCAACTGCATAGCTGCAACTGCCTGCGAAAACTCACTGGCTGACAGCGCTCTCGGGTAATTGAAAAATATCTGCCCCGGTCGCTCATTATAATACGGCCGGTTACAGTCACCACAGCCAGAAGTGCGGAAAGCATCTCCGCTGCAGAGAGACTCTTTCAGTGCGTCGCCACGCAGGCCAAAGTTCGTCAGCCGGCCCTCGACGAATGAACAGTCATCCATACTGATTTTGCGACTTTCACAAAGAAACCTGAAAGCCTGCATCCGTCGGTAGGCGCTGAGGTCAGGGGCAGAGCCACCATTAACCGGCGTCAGGGCAAACAGCGAGATTTTGCCGCCAGCAGCAACGATCTCATGAATACGCCTGGCAAAGGTTTCTTCGCTGTCGCCCAGCCCAAAAATCAGATGCACTTCTATCCGGTCGCCGGCAAGCCTGAGCAGTTGCTGCAGAGCTGGCCAGTCATGCCACCAGTCTTTGCGCTTGTGTTCGCGGTAACTTTCTTCCGATGCCGCATCGAGCCCGATACCGACATGATCGAGTCCCATCGCAAGCATTTCCTGCGCCAGGTCTGTCTGTGACGGGCTGAGGGTCATGCTTGTCGAAATCCCGCTGTTAATCAGGCGCTTTGCCAGACTTTTAATAGTTTCGGTGTTTTCCGGGTTGAAACCGGTCTGTAGGCAGATTCGCCTGAATGGCCTGGATTCGGCAGTCAGACGCTCTAGCACAGTTTCAAACTCATATTCCGGCCAGATGACCCGCGAGAGTTTCTGTGACTTCTGGTTGCCGTTGGCGCGTGAACAAAACGAGCATTGACCGATGCAACCGTTGTCATACAGCAGATAAGCCGTGGTCGGTGCCACATCCTGACGCGCTTCGATCAGACCAAGAACTATGGCTGTGCCATAAGAAACACGTATTTTAATTCTGTCTGCCATTATTACGCCTCAAGAGCGCAGCAGTTGCTTTTACAGACGCTGCTGACGCCATTTTCTTCAAGGATCTGCACCAGCTTGTGATCTGGCATGACAAAACGTCGATAACCGTGCAGCCAGGCAAGAATGTCGAAATTGCGGCGGTAGATGCCTGCCGGTCGCATACACCCGATCTGTACCCGGTCGGCGAAAAGCCGTCGTGCTTCGGCCAGCACGGGAATTACCCGTTCGATCGCCGGTGGTGCAACATTACACATGCGGGTTCCAGGGGTGGGGCGGAAAATCAGAAAAACCACCTCTGAAGCACCGGATTCAGCGAGAAATTTGACGGTTGCCATCTCTTCTGCGGCCTTACCTGATGGCGCCAGCCCGAGAGTGACGTGCGCAACCGTGCGAAAATGCCGCGCATACTCCAGATACAGTCTGCGAAAATCGTCGTGACTGTAAGGAAGCCCGTAAACCTCTTTAACCACCTCGTCACAGACTGGCAGATCGAATGATACCACCGGGTTTTTCTGCTTGAGTGGCAGAAGACTTGCTGGCGACTGGTAGCCGGTGTGCAGGTTCAACTTGAGGTGCGGTGGCAGCGAAAGAATCGCGTCAACATGCTGTCTGATAGGGACTTCGCCTGCAGAGGTGCTGCCGCCGCTTATCAGGACAGCATCATAAGAGTTGAGATTAACTCCGTCAAGCTTTGAAAAAGGCTGCATCCCTTTCAGATAATGACCGTTACAGTGCGCGCATTTTTGCTGGCATTCGTGGTCGGTCAGCGAAATGCTCAAAGTTCTGGCAGGCATCACTTTCTCTATGCCGGGTGCAGTCTGCTGAAAAACCGAAATTTCAGGGGCAAGACAGCGAAAAGGTTCTGATATTGCCTCTACAAGGCTGTTAAAAAGTTGTGACATGGCTGATCAGATTTCGTCGTCGGCCGAAACCCTTATTACTTCAGAAAGGGTGGTGATGCCGCGCAGAACTTTGGCGAGGCCATCCTGGCGCAATGTGCGCATGCCCTGTTTCATCGCCTCATTTTTGATGACACTGGTCGCCGACTTCTCGACAATCAGTTCTTTGATACGCTCATTGGGAACCAGCAGTTCGGTAATGGTGGTGCGACCTCGGTAACCTGTCTGGTTGCATTTACCGCAGCCTTTGCCCTGGAAAACCTGGGTTTTCCCGGCCTGGTAAAGAAGCTTGGAGCGCTTGATGACTGCAGGCGGCGGTTGATATTCTTCCTTGCATTCAGTACAGATGGTTCTGACAAGTCGCTGCGCCATCACGCCGATAATCGAACTGGCAACCAGAAAGGGTTCGACACTCATGTCGATAAGTCTTGTCATTGCTCCGGCAGAGTCATTGGTATGGAGGGTTGAGAAAACAAGGTGACCGGTAAGGGCAGCTCTGATCGCGATTTCTGCCGTGTCGTAGTCGCGGATTTCGCCGACCATGATTACATCAGGGTCCTGGCGCAGGATTGAGCGCAGACCGCCCGCAAAGGTAAAGCCGGCTTTCGGGTTGATCTGCCCCTGATTGATGTTGGCCAGCTGATACTCAACCGGATCTTCGATGGTTACGATATTGATCGATGGGTCTTTGATGCACTGCAGGGCAGCATAAAGGGTCGAGGTTTTACCGCTGCCGGTCGGGCCGGTTACCAGAACGATACCATTTGGCTTATTGATCAGCCCGGTGAAGGTTGTGAGTGTGTCGTCCGGAAATCCGAGCTCTTCAAGCCCATAGATGACACTGCTCTTGTCGAGAATACGCATGACCACCTTTTCACCGCGCAGGGTGGGGTAGGTGGAAACGCGCAGGTCGATCTCGCGGTTCTGCAGCTGCAGCTTGATGCGGCCATCCTGCGGAATGCGTTTTTCTGCGATATCGAGCTCGGCCATGACCTTGCAGCGTGAAATACAGGCTGCTTCAAAAGTTTTTGGCAGCGACATTACTTCCTGCAGCATGCCGTCAATTCTGAATCTTGTTCGCAGAGCCGTTTCATCGGGCTCGATATGAATATCAGAAGCCTTTTCCTTAATGGCGCGCAGAATAATAAGGTTTACCAGCTGAATGATGCTCTGCTTATCGGTAACATTGATGGCTGCCAGGTCGATTACCGTATCGCCCATGCGCTTTTCACCGGCACCCTGAATCTTTTTGGCAAAATCTTCGATACTGGTGCTGGCCGGTGTCTGGGTAGGAGACGATGAAGTGCTTTGCGCGCCAGCCCCCGGAATATGGGTGGTAGCGTTGCTCTTATAAAACTCCTGCATCGCGGTTTCGATCTCGGTCATTGTCGAAACCAGTGGCTTGATCTTGCAGGCTGTGGTGTATTCAAGATTATCCAGAACGAAGCTGTCGAGCGGATCGAGCATGGCGACCGTAATGGCGCCTTTCACCCTGAGAATTGCAAAACAATGGTATTTGCGCGCAATATTTTCTGGAATCGCCTTGACTACGGCAGGGTCAATTACGTAATTGCGCAGATTGGCATAACTGAAACCAAGCTTGGTTACCAGAAAATCCAGCAGTTGCTGCTCATTCAGGTATTTCAGGCGAATCAGCGTATAACCAAGGGTGTCACTGGTTTTTTTCTGCTCCTGCAGGGCATTGTTCAGCTGTTCTTCGGTAACCAGACCTTCAGAAACAAGAGATTGCCCGAGAAGCTTTTTTTCAATGCGTGCCATGGGTCATTATTCCAGCAGGCCAAGATTGATTTCAAACTGACGCTGGGCGCTCATTACGAAATCGACAATGACTTTTTCATGCTCATTAGAGACGTTATTGAAAGAGACGATACATTCTCTGACAACCTTCTTGTCGGAGAGGAAATCTTCTGAGCTCGAACCGACAGCGGCTTTGAGGCGTACCAGACGGCCCTGAATGCCCTGAATGAAGTTACTGCCGATCTGAAAGGCCAGAATGATGTATTTGCCCTGCTCGACATCTTCGTTGGTTTCGACGACGCAGCCACCGGCTGAGAGGTTAACGATGACACCGCGCATTTCAAAATCGCTGCCGCTGAGGGTCGAGTCGATAAGCTCGCCAGACAGCAATACTTTGAATTTGCAGGGAACTCTGGTCTCGGTGCGGATTGCCGAGCGCTTGTTGGCGCCTTCGACCTGAAAGTCGAATGGCACGAGTGCGTTCTGAAAAACATCCGAAAGGGTGCGCAGTTCACGGGCCGAACTGCTGGTCTGGTCGATGATTACCGTCTTGCTGAGAGCGGTTGTCGCGATATTCTGAATCTGTCGCGAGATTTCATCGGTTATCTGTGAAATGGTGTTGACCTTCTGATACATGATATCTGAAGTTTCACTCTGGCGTTCAGCTGAAGTGCTGATGTCCTTGATGATGTCGTTGAGCTGGTTGGTTGTCTGAACCATTGATCCAAGGCTGGTTTCGACGGTATTAACGACCTGCATGCCCTGGTTAACCTGAATGGTGTTGTTCTGCATCATTTCAGCGGCATTCTCGGTTTTCTGCAGAATGTCATTGATCAGATTGTTGATCTTCTTCGAAGACTCTGCCGAACCGCGTGCCAGTTTGCGAACTTCTTCGGCAACTACGGCAAAACCGCGACCCTGCTCACCGGCGCGCGCCGCTTCGATGGCGGCGTTGAGAGCGAGCAGGTTGGTTTTTTCGGCGATATTCGCAATTTCGGTAAGAATTGTACCGATCTGTTTACTGCGGTCATTGAGATCGTTAACCAGCGATGCTGAACCATCGGTCAGTTCTTTGATCTTCAGCATTTTCTGAACCGCTTCCTTAACCGAATTCTGGGTGTTGGCGGCGATTTCCGAGACGCTCTGGCTGTCTTCCTTGGCGATGATCAGTTTTGAACTGATGTCCTTCGAAAGGCTGAAGCTGTTTTCGAGAGATGAAATGGTTTCGCGCAGATTGGTGGCGTTGTTGCCGGCCTTCTGGTTAATGGCACCGACCCCTTCGACGATTTCCTTGATAACCTGCGAACTGGTCTGGGCAGTCTTATCAAGATCTGAAGAAGCTACTTCCAGCTTGAAAGAAATCAGCAGCACCCGCTTGAGAACCGAAAGAACCAGCCTGAACATCTGGTCGAACAAATCAAGCTCTCGATTGAGGCCACTTCTGGTAGAAACGAAGGTTTCTGACTTCAGGCCAACCTTGGTAGTCAGGTCATTGGAAATGAACAGCACGATGCCGCGCAGTACTTCGCGGCCAAACCAGCCGATGACTGCCCCGGCAAGCAGACCAAGTGCAATCGAAGCTGCAACGTAGGTAATCTTTACGGTCTGGGGCACTTTGATCAAAAACAGACCAATGCCGGCCGAAGCACAACCTATTGCCAGACCGATCAGTATGGCAAAAATCCACAGATTGCGCTGTGAGCTGGCGTTCTTGTTAATGATCAGTGAATGAAGAGCCATATTTTAAAAACCTGATCAGGAAATTTCCGATTCCTGATTCGCGATTTTTGCATTCTTTCTTGAGGTCTGGGCAGATGACCCTCCGCCAGTTTTAATTAATTTATTCTCTTTACATATTCTGTCAAGGATTCCGTTGACAAATTCGTAGCTGCGGTCAGCGGAATACTTCTTGGCCAGTTCGATAGCCTCATTAATCGTGGCATTAACCGGTATTTCTGGAAAATGAAAAAGTTCGCAGGCTGCAATACGTAAAATGCAGCGGTCGATACTTGCCATACGGTCAAGCGACCAGTTCTCGGCTGTTTTTTCAAGCAGACGATCGATGGTGTTCTTGTTTTCGCCGGCACAGTCACTCAGCTGCCGGGCAAATTCTTCAATCTGAAAGAGTTTGCCGGTCTTGTCGACGATCTTTTTGCAAAAACTGCTGATTTCTTTTTCACAATCAGCGTTGTAGGTCACTCCTGGAAAATACTTTTCAAGCAGCGCCTTGATCTGCAAGGGCAGATTCTCAGGCGTTTCATGCGGGTAAGCAGAAAGGCTGTCGGAGAAGTCGGGGACAAATGCCTCGACTTCTCCCGACAGTATTTCTTTCGCTTTGGTAGACTTGAGAAAGTCCCGGGCGACGGCTTCGATGACGGGGTAGAACACAGACTCGCTGAGAACCTGATTCAGAGCCTCGTTGTTATCAGACTTGACCATGTCAGCCTGATAAAGTGCTTTCAATGCTACTTCGCGCGCGCGTCGCCGGGGAGAATTCATTGTCTTGTTTCCTTATGCTTCAGATGCTTTGGCTTTTACGGGTTTGTGATTCTGACTCTTAAGGCTGTTGTCGCGGTCTTCGGCATATTTGAGAGCGCCGTGAGCGGCTGCCAGTCTGGCTATCGGCACGCGGAACGGTGAGCAGCTCACATAGTCGAAACCGAGCTTGTGGCAGAACATTACTGATTCAGGTTCGCCGCCGTGTTCGCCGCAGATGCCGACTTTGAGGTCGGGTCTGGTAGTGCGGCCACGTTCAACGCCCCATTTCATCAGCTGGCCAACGCCTTCCTGATCGATGCTCTGGAACGGATCCTGTTTCAGGATCTTGCGATCGTAGTAGTCCTGCAGGAATTTGCCGGCGTCGTCGCGGCTGTAGCCGAAGGTCATCTGGGTCAGGTCGTTGGTGCCAAAGCTGAAGAATTCGGCTTCGGTGGCGATCTGGTCAGCAACGATGGCAGCGCGCGGAATTTCGATCATGGTGCCAATGAGATATTTGAGTTTGCCAGCAACGCCATGTTTCTTGACAGTGGCTTCTGCAACCTGTTTAACGATTGCTTTCTGGTTCTTCAGTTCTTCAATGGTGCCGATGAGCGGAATCATGACTTCGGGGTATACAGTTACGCCTTCTTTGGTCAGCTTGCATGCTGCTTCAAAGATTGCTTCTGCCTGCATTTCAGTGATTTCGGGGTAGGTGATGCCGAGGCGGCAGCCGCGGTGGCCGAGCATCGGGTTGAATTCATGCAGAGAATCAACTTTGGCCTTGACCTGCTCAAGAGAAATGCCCAGCTTCTTGGCCATTTCCTTCTGAGCTTTTTCTTCGTGCGGTACGAATTCGTGAAGCGGCGGATCGAGAGTTCTGATAGTGACCGGATAACCTTCCATGGCTTTGAGAATGCCGTGGAAATCTTCAGTCTGGAACTTCAGAAGCTTCTTGAGAGCTTTGCGGCGGCCGGCTTCGTCGTCGGCGAGAATCATTTCGCGCATGTAGTCGATGCGGTCGCCTTCGAAGAACATGTGTTCGGTGCGGCACAGACCAATACCCTGAGCGCCGAACTTGCGGGCTACGGTTGAATCCTTGGGTGTGTCGGCGTTAGTGCGAACGTCGATCTGGCGAACTTTGTCGGCCCATTTCATGATGGTGCCGAAATCGCCTGAAAGGCTGGGCTCGATGGTTTTTACTTCACCGAGCATTACTTCGCCGGTAGAACCGTCGAGGCTGACCCATTCATGTTCTTTTACGACAGTGCCTTTGATGGTCATCTGGCGTTTTTTGTAGTCGATCTGAACTTCACCGGCACCGGCGACGCAGCATTTGCCCCAGCCGCGTGCAACTACGGCGGCGTGTGAGGTCATACCGCCACGGGCGGTGAGAATGCCTACGGCAGCGTCCATACCACCGATATCTTCGGGGCTGGTTTCGATGCGCACGAGAATAACTTTTTCGCCTTTGGCTTTCATGTGTTCAGCGTCTTCAGCGTTGAAAACGACGCGGCCTGAGCTGGCGCCCGGAGAAGCCGGCAGACCCTTGGTGAGAACCTTTTTGGTTGCTTTGGGGTCAAAGATGGGGTGCAGAAGCTGATCGAGATCGCTGGGCTTAACGCGCAGCAGAGCCTGGGTTTCGGTGATCAGCTTTTCTTTTACCATGTCAACGGCGATCTTGACGGCGGCAGCGGCAGTTCTCTTGCCGTTTCTGGTCTGCAGCATCCAGAGTTTGCCATTCTGAATGGTGAATTCAATGTCCTGCATGTCTTTGTAGTGGTTTTCGAGTTTGTGATAAACGTCGACCAGCTGCTTGTAGACTTCGGGCATGGCTTCTTCAAGTGAAGGATGTTCGCTCTTGCGTTCTTTTTCGCTGATGCTGTTGTCTTTGGCCCATTCTTTTGAACCCTTGACAGTTACCTGCTGCGGAGTTCTGATGCCGGCAACGACGTCTTCGCCCTGAGCGTTGATCAGGTATTCGCCGTAGAAAGCATTTTCACCGGTGGCGGGGTTGCGGGTAAAAGCAACGCCGGTAGCGCAGTCGTCGCCCATATTGCCATAAACCATGGCCTGAACGTTTACTGCAGTGCCCCAGTTTTCAGGAACGCCTTCTTTTTTGCGGTAAATAATCGCACGTTCGCCCATCCATGAACCGAAAACGGCGTTGATAGCGCCCCAGAGCTGTTCCATCGGATCAGTCGGGAAATCTTTTTTGGTTCTTTCTTTGATCAGCTTTTTATAGCGCTGAGTCAGTTCTTTAAGAATTTCAGCAGTCATTTCGGTGTCTTTGCTGATCTTCTTTTCTTTTTTCAGCTTTTCCATGACGGTTTCGAACGGATCTTCTTCGTCTTTTGATTCAGGTTTCATGCCCATGACGACATCGCCGTACATGTGTACGAAACGGCGGTATGAATCCCAGCCGAAGCGTTCATTGCCGGTCTGTTTGATGATGCCCTGTACGGTTTCATCATTGAGGCCGAGATTGAGAACTGTGTCCATCATGCCGGGCATGGAAACACGGGCGCCTGAGCGCACTGATACCAGAAGGGGGTTCTTCTTGTCGCCAAATTTGGCACCCATAACGGTTTCAATGTGTTTCAGACCATCAGAAACCTGTTTCTCAAGTTCTTTCGGGTATTTGCGGTTGTTTTCATAATAAACAGTGCACATTTCGGTGGTAATGGTGAAGCCTGCCGGAACGGGCAGACCTATGCTGTTCATTTCAGCCAGGTTTGCGCCTTTACCGCCGAGCAGGTTCTTCATGTCGGCGCGGCCATCGGCTTTGCCAGCCCCGAAAGTATAAACGTATTTGGTCATCGGTGCCTCCAGTGAATTGAATATAAGTGGCACAGCCACACTTTTCCGGGTAAGAATAGCACAGGGCATGAAGAGATGCAATACTGCCGGCCGCAAAAAAGAATATTTTCAGGGCAGCAGTCTTTCGATTTCGTTTATGACGACCATTGGGTCAAACGGCTTGAAAATAAAACCGTCTGCACCGCATTCAAGGCCCTTTTTCTTGTCCTGGATAAGGGCGAGGGCCGTAACCATTATTACCGGGATGTTTTTGGTGGCCGGTTCACTTTTCAGGCTGACACAAACTTCATAGCCGTCGATTTCCGGCATCGCAATGTCAAGAATTATCAGATCGGGTTTTACATCGCGGGCCTTTATCATGGCTTCTTTCGGTGATGAACATGAAACGCACCGATAACCGTAAATGCTTAGTATGGTCTCAAGAAGCAATACAATTGCCTCTTCATCATCGATAACTAGAATTGTTTTTTGGGAAATGTTTTCCATAAGTGCCTGAATTGTAGCCGAAGCTTCTGACAATTTCAAGTTAAACCGTATTTGACGGCACCGGCATATAAATGGTATATCATGACTTACTCTATGATTTCTCCAAAACAACTGCTAACTTATTTTGCTTTCATTCTGATAGCTTTTGCGGGCTTTGTGGTCGGCAGAATCGTTGTTGCTCCGCAACAGCGCGATGTGGAAACATTCAGAATGGAAAAATGCCTTCAGATTTATCGAGAATACCGAAAAGACGAAAATCAGAAGCGCCTGGCTGAAAATCTTGCTGAAATTTCCCTGACTCCGAAAGATTTTCAGGAAATAATTGACCGTTTTATTTATTATCGGTCAAGAAAATCCGGTCTGGCTCAGGCCATGGATCTCCTGAAGGCCTTTCGTGCCGGCTATGATATCAAGACTGCCGAGGTTGTGTCTATATCTGGTCTCGGGTCAGAACCATTCCGTCTCGATGCAGAAATACTGGCTGTTTTTGAAAATCAGCCGGATCTTATAAAACAGGCTTTTGAAGGCTAATATGAATCAGCAAAACCAGATCTTTGAAGAGCGGCCTGAAAATAAAGACGCTGCCAATGTACCTGCTTCTCCTTTTCGCCTGATTGTTTCGTCATTCTGGCGGGCTATTGTCGATCGACAGATTTTTTATAAGATCTTTTCTCTGTTTTTTGCTTTGCTGGTATTCGGTTATGTTTACCTTTATATGGAGCATCATCGTGACCTGATGACCTATATGGGCTTAATGCTGCTCATGGTTGTCGTTTATATCGAAGTGCTCGTAATTCGTGACCATCTCTGGGTCATTGAAGGCTCCATGCGAGAATCGCGAAAATGGCGCGACGTTTTTTTCAACCGGACCACGCTGAGACGGCAGAGAATAAGAAAAATCGCTGTTCTTATCTATGCTCTTGCCATTTTTTCATACGTTTATATGAAGGTTCCTCGTGCCAACAGTCCGGTACTTTCCTTCATGGGCATCATCCTCATGATCACCGTTCTTTATTCCGAAGTTCTTACCATTCGCGATGAAGTTCTTCTTATGCGGGAATCCCTGAGCCACTTAAAAGAAGAGGACCCGGAAAAGACCGATCACGACAAATTTCTTGCTGAAAAAAACGAAGCCGAAGGCAAGCAGGGTCAGCCTGAAAAAAAATGAAAATGCTACGCAACGCAATTATCTGCGCGGCTGTTGTTTTGCTGAACCTTTTCGCGGCAGGGCTAAGTTTTGCTTCACCTCCTCTGCCGGAACAACTGACTTTGACGCCGGGCTTTTATCTGCGTCCACCAGGCTCGGTTGGTTTCAGACTGTTTGAAGATGGTCAGACTATTGAATCCGGCTCGATCCTTACCGTTAAATCATCTTTCAATTTGCCTCTGGCAACGGAAACGAAAATTCTTTGCGGCAGCCATACGATAAGTTTTTTTCCGGGGGCAACCGTCAAAATCCTTGCCGATGGCCTGCAGCCACTTTCTGGCCGTATTGAAATTATTTCTGAAGCGGCACTCGAACCTCTGGCAATTCGGACTGGCAAATTTGCTGGCGAGATTTCTGAAGGCCATCTTCTGCTTGAAGTAACTCCTGATAACGGAACCTATGTGGCAATGCGCAGCAGCGGTGTGGCCTGGTTCAAAGATCAGTCGAGAAAAATTTTTGAGCTCGAAAATGGCCGTGAACTGCATTTTCCCCTCTTTGGACCTGCCGTTGAAATGCCGGTTCTTTCTGGTTTCTGGTCGGATAACCCCAGCAGTTTTTCCGCGGCCGGGAAAAAAGTTGCCGATCGAGCTGCTAAAAAGACTCTGGATGCTGCAGAAGCCGACGGTTCCGATGAAGACTCCGCTGCCGTTGCTTCAGATTCTGAAGCTCTCGATGTGTCGCCAATCTCCGAAAAAAGCCTGCCGCCAGAATCCGAAAGCGCCTCCGATACAGTTTCTGCCGACAATTCGACTATGCAGGCAGACTGAGCGCCCAGTCCGGCAGGCTTCAGCTTAATTTTAAGAACATAAATACTGTCGCGGGGCAGCGCCTAAATTCACAGCCTCAAAAGGTCGATAGATTAGCAGTCTGCATGTCATTTTTTTCTGAGGTTTCAGATGCTGCTCTTCTGGTTTCTGACCGCAATGATTCTTGTTGTTCTCATCAAGGAGGCTGCTCGTGGTTAAAAGAATCTTTCTGTATGCAATGGTTGCCATGTTCTGGGCATTCAGCCTGACCGGTTGTGTCTCATAACAATTGCGTCATGCGATAACCGGCTAAAACAAACGAACCGGGACCCAATGGGCCCCGGTTCGTTTGTTTTAAATCAATAACCTTTGCCGGCCGGCTTTTCGCCTTTGACGATTCCGACCGAAGCGCTTGCACCAACACGGGTCGCACCGACCTGAATCATGCGCACTGCCGTTTCTGTATCGCGAATTCCTCCGCTGGCCTTGACTCCCATGGTCGGGCCAACGACTTTACGCATCAGACAGATGTCTTCAAGTGTCGCACCACCGGTGCTGAAACCGGTTGAGGTTTTAACAAAGTCGGCACCAGCAAGTTTCGACAGCTCACAGGCTTTGACCTTTTCTTCATCGTTCAGCAGAGATGTTTCAAGAATTACCTTGACGGTATTGCCGCCGGCAGCTTCAACAACCCTGGCGATATCGTTTTTAACCAGCTCGTAGTCTTTTGATTTGAGAGCGCCAACATTGATGACCATATCGATTTCGGTGGCTCCGTTGGCAACGGCGTCACGGGTTTCCGTGGCTTTTACGAAAGATGAGGTTGCGCCCAGGGGGAAGCCAATGACAGTGCAGACTTTTACCGGGCTGCCTTCGAGCAGTTTGGCAGAGAGGCCGACATAAGCCGGGTTGACGCAGACCGAAGCGAATTTGTATTCTCTGGCTTCTTCACAGAGTTTGACAATCTCTTCACGGGTAGCGTTTGGCTTGAGAAGAGTGTGGTCGATGTAGCGGGCCAGTTCGCTGCCGGGAATCGGAGCGCCCAGACCTTTTTCTATACGCTCGGCGCCTGCTTTGATGACTTCCTTGACCTTTTCGGCGCATTCGGCAACGCAACTGCCATAGCTCTTGCTGCAGCTTTCGGCGGTGCAGGCACTGGATTTGCCAGGTTTTTCAGAAATGGTCGCGATCGGCGGCGGATCAGAAAGTTTTTTTGCCTGGCTGGCAGACGGTGAACAGCTGGTGCAGTCAGCGCATTTGCCGGCGGCGCAATCCGTACATTTGTGATTCGGAGTTACCTTTATACTGCCACGCTGGAAAACCACGCCCATACCTTCGAGCTCACGGCGCAGCTGGTCGATTTTTCTTGCCACACCAGCCGGGAAATAGCGGGCCGCATCGAGTATCGATTCGTCGGTAACCGTAATTTTAATGCCATCGCCAAGGGCGTGACAGAGAACTCTTGTGATAAAGGTGTCGGCGATCAGGTTGGCGGCCTTTGACAGGCTGTTGATCGACAACGCAGGAACAAGAAGATGGCTGATTCCGTCGAGAACCTTGTGGCTGGCGACGTTACCTGAATGAATCAGCTGAAAGCCGCGGCCAAGATTGTCTTTGCCAAAATTTTCATAGAGATACGAAGAGACGATCAGCTTGCCGCCCTCGGGTGCAAGAGCTTTCAACTGCCCAAGAACCTGATCGACAACCTTGAAATTGGCAGTCAGAAGTATTGCTGTCTGACCGGCTTCGCGGGCTGCCGGGCGTTCATTGTCTTCCATGCGGCGCGGTGGTGGGGTGTACGAAGACCCACGATTGGCTGAGTCTGATTTCAGCTTCAACATAACTTCTTTTGCAATCTGTTCAACAATCGATTCCATCAATAAGCCTCCTGCTAAGCTGCTTCGGCACGAGATTTTTCAAATATTCTGCGATCATCGAGAACGATCTGGTCGACAATTCCGATTATTGCGGCGTCGGCAGGGGCTTCTGCCAGACCCATCATATCGTTTACTGAACTGCCTTCCTTCATTATCATTACAATTTCACCAAGGTCTGCACCGATAAAGTCGATGCAGAGAACTTCGGAGCCCTTGTTTGCGAATTTCATGGTCAATGGCTGAACCAGAAGAAGCGGATACCCTGTAAAGGCTTCGTTCTTAATCGTCGCAACAACCTTTTTTACAACTTTTGCGATTTCCATAGTCAGCTTTCAATCTGGTCTATAATTCCAAGAATACTGGCATCAGAAGGCGGTCGCTTTTTTACGAACGGAAAAGCCGCCTCACCACCGCCGCAGAGAAAAACAGTCTCACCTTCGCCGGCACCGGTTGAATCACAGGCAATGAATGGCCGACCTTTGGCATTGCCATTCCCGTCGATTTTGGTGACGATGATCAGCTTCAGCCCTTCGAGCTGCGGGTCTTTGACTGTGCATACCGCCCGGCCAAGCACACGACCTAAATACATTTTTCACCTGCTGCATGAATTTTACCTGAAAAATCTACCAGATTCCCTGCCAACGTGCAACAAAATAGCTGGGTGAGATAAAAATACCCGGCTGCCCTTCGGCAACCGGGTATCGCTGGAGATCTATTAAAAAAAATCAGGCGTAGACGTCTACGTTTCTGCCAAGAGTTCTTTCAGGCTGACGCTGACGGTTCGAAGCCTGCTCGGCTCGCCGCTGTTCAGCGGCCTGACGGCTTTGTTCCAGTCGGTCACGTTCGACTCTGTCATTTCTTTCGGTTCGTTCTACCGGCTTTTCGTCTTCAGCCTGACGATTTTGCTCAGGCCGTCTGCGTTCAACTTCTCTTGGTTGCTGTTCGCGCGCCAGTTCTGCCTGTCGAGGCTGATAACCATTTACTCTTGCTGGAATCATAGATCTGCCACCTTTCGTGTAAAACTATCTACCTATAAGATAACCAATTTTACCCGTTTCTGCAACTGCCCGCTCATTGGCTGTACTTCACGAAATGCTGCAATAGCCCGGCTGTAGATGCGTCGTGATGCTTGAGATCGACTTGCCTGCCATGCAGAAGTTCTTCTTCTTCCTTGAGAATGGTTTTCGCAAGAACTTTCCCGAGCTCAACGCCCCACTGATCAAAGCTGTTGATACGCCAGATGATCCCCTGTACGAAAATCTTCATTTCGTAAAGCGCAACCAGCATTCCAAGATTGTATGGCGTGAGCTCTTTGATCAAAATCGAGGTTGTCGGACGGTTGCCGGCAAAAACCTTGTGGGGAAGAAGCATCGCAGCTTTCTCAGCCGCCGTTTTTTCCCGGGCCAGATCTTCTTTGACCTCAGCTTCGGTCTTGCCCTTCATCAGAGCCTCTGTCTGTGCAAAAAAGTTGGCCATCAGCTTGACGTGATGATCGCCGACCGGGTTGTGCGAGCGGATGCAGCCGATAAAATCGGCCGGGATCAGCTTGGTTCCCTGATGAATCAGCTGGTAAAAGGCATGCTGGCCATTAGTGCCAGGTTCGCCCCAGATGATCGGCCCGGTCTGATAGTCGACGCTGCGACCTTCGCGATCGACATATTTACCGTTGCTTTCCATGTCACCCTGCTGAAAATAAGCGGCAAACCGGTGCAGATACTGGTCATACGGCAGAATAGCCATGCTTTCGGCGCCAAAAAAGTTATTGTACCAGACCCCGAGCAGCGCCAGAATTACCGGCACATTCTTTTCGAGAGGGGCTTCGGCAAAATGTTTGTCGAGGGCATGGGCCCCGGCCAGAAGTTCTTCGAACCTGGTGAAGCCGACTGACAAAGCGATCGACAGACCGATTGCCGACCATGAAGAATAGCGGCCGCCGACCCAGTCCCAGAATTCGAACATATTTGCCGAATCGATGCCGAAAGCTTCAACCGCGTCTTTATTGGTTGACAGGGCAACAAAATGGCTGGCAACCGCTTTTTTGTCGCCCAGCGTCTTCAGCAGCCAGTCGCGCGCCGTAACGGCATTCGTCATTGTTTCCTGGGTCGTGAAGGTTTTCGAGGCAACGATGAAAAGAGTTTCTTCTGGATTCAAGCCCTTTGTCTTTTCAACAAAATCCGTGCCGTCGACATTCGAGACAAACTTTACCACCGGCCCGTCTGCATAATGTTTGAGAGCTTCACAGATCATGACCGGGCCGAGATCTGACCCGCCGATGCCAATGTTTACGACATAACGGATCTTTTTGCCGGTAAAGCCGCACCAGTCGCCGTTGCGAACTCTCTGGCAGAAAGATTTCATCTTCTCGAGAACCGCGTTGACTTCTGGCATGACATCAGCACCGTCAACAATTACCGGTATATTCGAGCGGTTGCGCAGAGCGCTGTGCAGAACCGCCCGACCTTCTGTCCAGTTGATCGTTTTGCCTGAAAACATTGCCGACGCGGCTTCTTTAACGCCAGAAGCGCCGGCAAGATCGAACAGGAGCCGCATGGTTTCACTGTCGATGCGATGTTTCGAATAGTCAATCAGCATGTCGCCAAGCTCGATGCTGAATTTTTTGAAACGGTCAGGATCAGACGCGAACATGTCGCGCATGTGTCGGTCTTTTATTTTTTCGTAATGGGCGCCAAGGGCTTTCCACTCAGAGCTTGCCGTCAGGCGGCCGCCGTTTTTTATGTCCCGGTCAATCTTTGAAGAAAAAATCATCTGAACCTCCAGAAGGTCGGTATGTCTTACAGAAACCTTATACTCCAAACGACGGCCCTAATTCAACCACTAAACCGCCCATGGAAAATAACCGCAGTTTATGCTAAAATAATTAACTAATGTTTTAAAGCATGGTTCAAAGGAGTATATGAAGTATGCAAAAAATCGTTGCCGCTGCCGTACAGTTTTCTGTCGAGCCAATGGCCGTAGAACGCAACATGGGAAGAGCTTACGAACTGATTGCTGAATGTTCTCGAGCCTCGAAAGCCAATCTCATTGTTCTGCCAGAAAGCTTTACCACCGGTTTTACCCCGCGCGGCAAGGCAGAAGACCTCTGGGAAGCCGTCGATACAATTCCGGGGCGCCTCACCGAACAGGCAATCGCCTGGGCGAAAGAGTTCAACTGCTATATCTGTTTTCCTACTTACGAAAGAGGTCCCGAAAAACATATCGTTTACAACAGTGCCGCTCTGATCGGCCCTGATGGCGTGCTTGGTGTCTATCGCAAAACCCATCCGTTCCCGACCGAAAGACTTGAAGGCGGCGGCTGGACCACCCCCGGTACCGATTCATGCTGCATCAACACCCCGATTGGCAAAATCGGCATCGTTATCTGCTACGACGGCGATTTCCCTGAACTTGCCCGCGTAACGGCTCTTAAGGGCGCCGAAGTTATCTGCCGTCCCTCAGCTTTTATGCGCACTTTTGACCACTGGGAACTCACCAATCGCGCCCGCGCCTACGACAATCATGTATATTGGATTGCTGCCAACAGCGTTGGCCCTGATGCCAGCGGTGCCTACTTCTTTGGCTCATCGATGATCGTTCACCCTAACGGGGTTAAACTTTCTCAGGCTCGCGCCTGTGATGAATTCGTCTGGGCCGACCTTGATCCAGATCCAATTCGCACCGTCGTTCCGAATTCTTCTACCCCGCAGATTTTTGACCATCTTGAAGACCGCAATGTGACGTCATACGTCGGGATTCTTACTGAAGGCCGTTCTTCGTTCGAACCGGCCCGCAGAATTCCCTACAATACACGCTGGAGATAAAAAATGCCCGGACCGCTGCACGGAATTAAAGTTATCGACCTGACCAGAGTTCTGGCCGGGCCATTCTGCACCATGACCCTTGCCGACCTCGGAGCCGAAATCATCAAGATTGAAAAGCCAGGAACCGGCGATGATTCAAGAGCCTTTGGCCCGCATCTGCATGGTGAAAGCGCATATTTCATGAGTATCAATCGCGGCAAAAAAAGCCTGACCCTCGATCTCAAGGCAGAAAAGGGGCGAGAAATATTCCTGAAACTGGTGAAAGATGCGGATGTCGTTGTCGAAAACTTTAAACCAGGTGTCATGAAAAAGCTCGGTCTTGATTATGCCGCTCTGAAAAAGATCAATCCGAAGCTGATTTATTGTGCCTCGTCGGGCTTTGGTCAGACTGGCCCTTACAGTAGCCGACCCGCCTACGATCTGATCATCCAGGGGATGGGCGGCCTGATGAGTATTACCGGGCCTGATGCTTCACAGCCAACCAAGGTCGGCAGTTCGATTGCCGATATCTTCGCCGGGGTCTTCTCGGCCATCGGTATTTTGAGTGCCCTCTACAATAGAACCCACACCGGTAAGGGCCAGATGGTTGATGTGGCAATGCTTGACTGTATGGTTGCCATTCTCGAAAATGCCATTGCCCGCTTTACCGGCTCCGGAATCGATCCGGTTCCGATCGGTAACCGTCACCCGTCGATCGCTCCCTTCACCTCGGTTAGAACGGCCGATGGCTATATCAATATCGCCTGTGGCAACGATGCCCTCTGGTTGAAGCTCTGCGAGATCATCGAGCGGTCCGATCTGGCAACCGATAAGCGTTATGAAAGTAATCGCAGCCGCTGCGATCACATGCCCGACCTTCTGCCGCAGCTGAATGACGCCATGCATCGGCAGCCGTCGGCTTACTGGCTGAAAAAGCTCGAAGAAGGTCATGTGCCGGCCGGCCCGATCAATACCATAAGTCAGGTGCTCTCTGACCCGCAGGTTCTGGCGCGCAACATGCTGCTTGAACTTGCTCACCCGGTAGCCGGCATGGTTAAAGTGCCTGGCAGCCCGGTCAAACTCTCCGATACCCCGGCCGAAGTCAAAGCCCCGGCACCGGTTCTTGGCCAGCACAACGATGAGATTCTTGCTTCTCTCGGCTATTCGGCGCAGCAGATCGAAGGCTTCCGGGCTGAAGCGGTTATCTGAGGCGATAATCCCGGCAATTTTGCCAGCCCGGCAAATTTGTGTTGATTATTGCCCGTGTTTCTGATAGAATAAGCAAACTGGTTCTGCAGCTGAATCTTCAGCTCGACCAATCGGGGCGTAGCGCAGTTGGTAGCGTACTTGAATGGGGTTCAAGTGGTCGCTGGTTCGAGTCCAGTCGCCCCGACCCGAAAACCGTCATCTGTTAGATGGCGGTTTTTCATTTTCGGCAGGATCGATAATCACGTTTGTAATATAAAATCTTACGATTTTCTAAAACTTGCTGGACAAACTTAAAAAAGCGGCTTAGTATAGCAGAAAATTTTCACAATCAGGGGAAAGGAAGAATTAGAGATGAAACATGCAGAAGTAAAATTCGATACCGCCTGTATCCATGCCGGCCAGGCTCCTGACAAACTGTTCGGAGGCGTCAGCGTTCCGATTTATCAGTCTTCGACCTTTGCCTTCGAAGATGCTGATCAGGGTGCCGCCAGATTTTCCGGCAAAGATGACGGTTATAAATATACCCGTATCGGCAACCCGACTAATGCCGCTCTTGAAAGATGCGTCGCCGAGCTCGAAGGCGGCAAATTCGGTCTGGCGACTGCAACCGGCATGTCGGCCATTTCCACCGTCTTCATGACTTTTCTCGGCGCCGGCAAACACGTTGTGTCGACAGGTTCTGTCTATGGCCCGACCCGCACCATTCTCGAAAAAGAACTGGCCAGATTCGGTGTTGAATCGACATTCGTCGATAGCTCTGATGTTAACAACGTAAAAAATGCAATTAAAAAGAACACCGCCATGGTTTATGTCGAAACCCCGGCCAATCCGACCCTTAGCATTACCGATATTGCTGCCTGTGCCAAAGTTGCTCACGATGCGGGCGCCATTCTCGTGGTCGACAACACCTTCTGCAGCCCGATGCTGCAGAAACCTCTGCTGCTCGGCGCTGACATCGTTCTGCACAGTATGACCAAGTTTCTCAACGGTCACAGCGACGTTGTTGCCGGCATGCTGGTTACCAGCAATCAGGATCTGATGAAAAATATGCACCGGGTTATCTGCCAGATGGGCGGAACTATAGATCCGCACCAGGCGTGGCTGGTTCTCAGAGGCGTAAAAACCCTGGCCCTGCGCGTCAAAGTCGCCCAGGAAAACGCCATGAAACTTGCTGAAGAACTCGAAAAACACCCCAAAATTGAATGGGTTAAATATCCCGGCCTGCGCTCGCACCCACAGTATGAGCTCGCCAAAAAGCAGATGTCTGGCCCCGGCGCCATGATTTCTTTCGAAGTTAAGGGTGGCGTTAAAGCCGGCAAAACCGTTATGGATTCAGTTGGCCTCAGCACTCTTGCTGTTTCGCTGGGCGGCATTGAAAGCCTGATTCAGCACCCGGCAAGTATGACGCATGCCAGCATGGGCCCTGCTGCCCGCGCTGATGCCGGCATTACCGATGGTCTGGTGAGATTTTCGGTCGGCTGCGAAGACTACGAAGATATCAAAAAAGACCTCTGGCAGGCACTCGATAAAATCTGATCTCTCTCTGTAACTGACGCCGGGCTGTTCCATATTGGAATGGCCCGGCGTTTTTTTCCGGGCTGAAATATCCGTGTCTATCCGTGTTCATCTGTGGCCTGATTAAAAAAAACAGGGCCGCCCGTTGGCGGGCGGCCCTGTTTGTATCTCACATCAGATCATGTGGCGTTAACCAGTTTGAGCATCGGCATGAAAACTGCAAGAACGATACCACCGATTACGATACCCATGAACACGATAACGATCGGTTCGATGATCGAAGTCAGACCCTTAACGGCGGTGTCGACTTCTGTATCGTAAAAGTCGGCGATCTTTGACAACATCTTGTCGAGTTCGCCTGTTTCTTCACCTACGGCGATCATCTGCACGACCATGGGCGGGAAAACCCCTGAGTTCTTCAGCGGGTCGGCGATCGATTCACCTTCTCTGATCGAGATACGGGTTTTATCAACCGCTTCGGCGATAACGACGTTACCGGCAGTCTGTGAGGTAACTTCGAGAGCCTGCAGAATCGGAACGCCCGAGGCGATAAGAGTACCGAGGGTTCGGGTAAACTTGGCGACCGCAACCTTTCTCATCATCATGCCGATAGCCGGCATGCGCAGAATGTTGGTGTCAAAAATTCGTGCCCCGGTCTTGGTCTGGAAAAAGTTCCAGATAAGGATCGGAACCGCGACAATTGCCGGAAGAATGATGAACCACCATGAGATCATGAAGTCAGAAGTGGCCAGCAGCATCTGTGTAACCATGGGCAGTTCGACGTTCATACCCATGAAGATTTCTTTGAACTGAGGCAGAACGAACATTACCAGTGCCAGAACAACGAGCGCGGCAATGCCGAATACGACGATCGGGTAGGTGAGTGCACCCTTAACCTTCGATTTAAGGCTTTCTGAACTTTCGAGGTAATCTGCAAGTCTTTCAAGAATCGAGTCAAGAATACCGCCGACTTCGCCGGCCTTAACCAGAGAACAGAACAGATCACTGAAAACCTTGGGGTGTTTTTCGAGAGCTTTCGAAAAGGTCATCCCGCCTTCAACATCAGATCTGATCTGGGTGATGATCTTTTTGAAAGTCGGATTTTCGGCCTGAGCCTGAAGAATGGTCAGACATCTTACCAGAGGCACGCCCGAACCGATCATGGTTGCAAACTGGCGTGCGAAGATACAGACCTCCTGAGATGAAACCCCGCGCTGCAGAAAGCTGAAAGATATCCCGCCGGAGCCTTTTTTTTCGGCAATACTGGTAACAAAGTAGCCCTTTTCGCGCAGTTTCGCGATACAGACTTCTTTGCTTTCGCCTTCCATTTCGGCAGAAACAATTTTGCCATCCCAGTTTCTGGCCTTATAGCTGAAGGTCGCCATTGTTAACCCTCCTTGAAAAATACATGTGCAACATCAGAAAACCGGGCAGGGTTACCCGGAAAACAATAAGCTTATTCTTCATGTTAGCATACTAAGCATCGGTTTTGTAGCGCAATTTTTTGAGTTTAATCTGTAACTCTTAAATCTGGACATAAAATGGCTGATGCAGTAGCATATTGCCATGAAAACTCTTGTATTCGCCGAGAAGCCTTCAGTCGGCAAAGATATCGGTCGCATTCTGGGCGCCACCAGACGGGGTGAAGGTTTCCTCGAAGGCAATGATTATATTGTCACCTGGGGATTCGGGCATCTTGTTGCACTCGGGCACCCGGAAGAACAGAACCCCGCCTGGAAAAAATGGAGCCTTGAAGCTCTGCCGATGCTGCCAAAAGAATGGAAGCTGATGGTGCTGCCGTCTTCGAAACAACAGTTCGACGGGGTTGCACGCCTATTCAACCGGTCCGATGTCGAAATGATTATTAATGCCGCTGACGCCGGCCGCGAAGGCGAGCTGATTTTTCGCCTCGTTTACCAGCATGCCGGCTGCAATAAGCCTTTTAAACGACTGTGGATTTCAAGTATGACTGATGAGGCAATCAAAAACGGCTTTGCAGACCTCAGGCCCGGTGAAAAATATGATCCGCTGGCAAAGGCTGCCGTCTGCCGCAGTCGAGCTGACTGGCTGGTGGGCATGAACTTTACGCGCGCTTACACCCGCAAGCTTAACAGTATGTTCACTGTGGGACGGGTTCAGACTCCGACTCTGGCGATGGTGGTCAGACGTCACCTCGAAATTCAGAACTTCGTGCCCAAAGATTACTGGGAAATCAGCGCCATCATGGAAGATTTCTCAGCATTGTGGTTTAACCCCGAAGCCGATGAATATCCCAGCCGCATCGACAGCCAGGAAAAGGCCGCTCAGCTGGCCGAGCGCCTCAAGGGTGTTCAGGCGACGGTTCAGAGTGCCAAAAAGACCGCCAAAAAACAGGCACCACCGTCATTGTATGATCTTACAACTCTGCAGCGCGATGCCAACTCACGCTATTCGATGACTGCAGCAGACACTCTGGCCACTCTTCAGACCCTCTATGAAAAGAAGAAGGTTGTTACCTACCCGAGAACCGACAGCCGTTACCTTTCTGACGATATCTTTCCGACAATCGAAAAAAGGCTGGCGGCCCTGCCCGGAGAATATGACAGTTATCTCGACTACCTGCGAAAGAACCGGCCCAAAAAAGATAAAAAGGTTTTTGACAATGCGAAGGTCTCTGATCACCACGCCATAATTCCGACCGAAAAGAAGGTCGCTGATACCTCTGGCTGGACCACCGCCGAAAAAAATGTTTATGATCTCGTTGTCAGGCGCTTTATTGCCGCTTTTTACCCTGATCATCAGTATCTTTCGACGACCATTATCATCAAGGCGGATGGCGAGCAATTCAAGGCCACCGGCAAAGTGGTCACCGATGAAGGCTGGCGAATTCTTTACCCGAAAAAGCAGCAGAGCGAAAAGAACTCTGAAGCCACTGGTGAAGACGAAGAGAACGATCAGTCGCTTCCCGACCTGAAAAAGGGCGACACCAGAATTATCAATGATACCGCCCTGTTGACTCGCAAAACCAAGCCGCCGGCAGCTTATACCGAATCGACTCTGCTGCAGGCGATGGAAACCGCCGGCAAGCTTATTGAAAGCGAAGAATTGCGTGAGGCCATGAAAGACAGCGGCCTGGGCACACCTGCGACCCGTGCAGAAATTATCGAAAAGCTGATCAAAGTTGAATATATGCTGCGCGATAAAAAGAAGCTGATACCTACTCCGAAGGGTATACAGCTGGTGACGCTCGCTGCCGCAGAAATTACCAGTCCCGAACTGACCGGCAGCTGGGAAAAGCGCCTTTCCGACATCTCGCGCGGCCGCGATAACGACGATGATTTTATGCAGGGCATCACTGCTTTCGTCTGTGGTATCGTTGACCAGATAAAGTCTTCAGCCGCATTGCGGGCTGCGGCTCTGCCACGACAAACCTCACCGGCCCGTGAAGCCGGCCCGGTTGCCGCCCCGGCTAAAGCCGATGTAAAAAGTGCCTCTGCCACAAATGCCAGGCCGACTGTGCAGCGCACGGTCATTGCAGCCTGCCCTGCCTGTCAGAAGGGTGGTATTATCGAAGGCAACCGCGGTTTTGGCTGCAACCGCTTCAAAGAAGGCTGCAACTACGTTGTCTGGAAGGAATTTTATGGTAAAAAGCTTTCGCAGGCGGCGATCGACGCTCTGATTGCCGGTAAACCCACCCGCAGCATCAAAGGTTTCGTTCTTGCAGACGGTCGCACTGTCTCGGGTCGCCTGCAGATGAAAGAAGACCGCAGCGGCATCGAACTGGTCGTTGCCGAAGAAAAAGAGACAAAAAAGAAGAAGCAGGCTGATTGAATGGATCTGGCTTATCGTTTTTTAATCTATATTCTCATCGCCAATGTTGGCTACATGATCTTTTCTCTTTATCGCAAAGGGTTTAAGCATTATTCCGGCTATATTTCGCAGCTGTTTTTTCTGCTCTGCCTGATGATAACCATGATTGCCCGCGATGTGAGCGGTGGAATCGCCCTCGGGGTCTCTCTGAGCGGAATCGTGCTCCTGGTTCTCGCGCCGATCTACCTGCAGCGCCAGATCGATGCACTGATGGCCGAGAACCGTATTTCTGAAATCGAACCATATGCCCGCTGGAAAGCCAATCTGGCCTGGAGCGAACTCAATGCCCACATGCACGAAATCGCCCGTCTGGCCGGCGAATATGCCGACGACGCTCTAAAATTGCGCTCGGAAATCAGGGCACTGTTGAACCGTGGTGAGCCATACGATTCAATGACGAGAATTTTTCTCGGCCTCCTTCATTTCAATAACCGGAATTTTGAGGGCCTGATTATCGATCTGCACGATGAAAACAAAAAAATGTCAGAACACTCATTTGAAGAGATTCTCTATCTGGTGCGGGCATATCTTGAAACCGGCAGATATGAAGAGGCTCTGGCTGCCCAACTGGCCCTGGAAGAAAGAACCGGTGACCCGGACGATGAAACCCCCGAGAAGCAGGCAAATCTGGTTATCAGTCGCATGATTTTTCTCGCTTTTTTCGGCTGGCTGCATGAATTCGACCAGCTGATGGATTCCAGAGAAGCAGGTGTCGATCGACTGCCTCAGCAGCTTCGCAGTTTCTGGCATGGCGTCTGCCAGTTCAATGCCGGCAATTTTTCCGATGGCGAAAAGGAAATGGCGGCCGTCATGAAGGAACTTGGCGATTTTGAGAAGGCCGAGACAGAAGAGGATGTTGAATTTGCTGAAGATACCATGCTGCCATTCATGCGCAAAAGATTCTTTTCTCTTGTCGAAAACAGAGAATTCTTCGCGCAGCGTATTCTTCCTCGCCTGAAAGAATTACATGCCGCCCATGCTGAAGAACTGGCCGGATTGATTGAAAAACAGGCCGAAGCGCTGCCTCCTGAATTGTCTGAAGGAGCTTCCAGTCTGCTTGGTTGGGTGACTATGGTTGTTTCTGCTGCGTTGATGATGATTTTCAATGTCGATGACGTTGTCGATCTTATTAAGATCGGTGCCAACAGTGACTTTCTTGTTAAAAATGGTGAATATTTCAGGTTGTTTACCTATCAGTTCGTGCATATTGGCTGGCTTCACCTGATAATGAATCTTGTTGCTCTGAAATTCTTTGGGCCGCCAGTTGAAACTATCGCTGGCTGGCCGATTTTTCTTGGAATCTACTTTTTTTCCGGTATTGCCGGCGGGGCAGCGGCAGTCTATTATGGTCAGCCACTTTCGGCCGGAGCCTCTGGAGCAGTTCTTGGGCTGCTTGCCGCCGCGATTGTTTTTGAGTTTTTCAAAGCCAAAGGCTACGAATGTCTGACCCGGCAGCATAATTTTTCGACCCTGATATTCATTCTCATAATCAATCTGATTATTGGTGCCGTTGAACAGGTTGTCGACAGCAGTGCTCATATCGGTGGACTTCTCGGTGGGGCTTTTATCGCCATGTTACTGCTGCCGGTTCTGAAATCGCAATTTCTCAGACGGCTGACCGGGTTTGTTTCAGTCTGGGCCTGTATTTTTATTGCTCTGTTGAGCTTTTATCAGATTTATTCATTGTCTGGCACAGGGTTTTACCCGGAAACCATCCAGAAAACCTGGAAATATAAAAATGCCGCCACCGGGCTCGAATTCGTATTGCCCGCTTCCTGGAAGCCTGAACCCGGCACTGAAACTGTCAACGGTATCGAATTCAGAGGGCCATTCAGAGAAGGCCTGGGCTTGTTTCTGGTAGCTGGTGAAGAGTCGCACGAATCGGTGGTAAACGAGTTTGTCACCAGAAATACCCGTGAAATAGAGCAGACTGCTGAATTACTTCTCAAGAAACGCAAGGGCCCGGAAAAGAAAGTCGACGGTGAACGGGAATATCATCGCATTGCCTGGCAGTTGGAAACCTCGGGCGGTCCGCGTTCGGTCGTTGATTATCTGGTTTTTTACGGCCCGTTGTTCTGCCATTTCAGGTTCTCCCTCGGCACCGATAACGATCAGGCCTACGAAAAAATCATGTCGCAGGCAGTGAGTTCATTTTATGTCCGATGATCTGTACACGCTTTCATTAGGCGATTAATCAAGCAAAACGCAAAAATTTCGATTTATTTACTTCCCATCGGCTTAACAACTTTTTTTTACCTCTTGAAATTGTGCACCGAAAGTATTATACATTGCATCTGTGATCTAATTCTTACAGGGGGCTTTTATCGCAATGAGAAAAAATTTGATCCTTGTTGTCATCATGACCATGCTTGCTATGCCGACAGGCGCTTTTGCCAAGGGTGACTGGTGGAAACCCGGTTCCTGGTTCAGCAAAAAGAGCCGCTCAACTACCGTAACCGGTATCGTTGATTCAGTGGCTGAAGGCAAAGTAATGTTCAAAACTCTTGATGGTCAGAATCTGATGCTGGTTGGCGAACAGGCTGAAAAGCTTGGTGAAAACAGAAGCGTCAAGATCAGAGTATTTGGTAACGTTTTCAAACCCGACCAGAAGTATCCGACCGGCGCTGTTCAGGTAAGAAGCTTCAAGGTTCTCGAACAGGCTCCGGCTGCGGCTGAACCCGTTGTTGAACCGGTTGCAGCTGAACCCGAACCCTATGTTGAACCAGAACCCGTTGCCGAACCCGTAGTTGAAGAACCGCAGGCTGAACCGGCACCGGTTGCTGACACTGAAACCTACGATGAAGAACCGGTTGCTGATCATGAAGACGCAGCTGCCGCCACCACCGAAGAAAAGACTTATGTTGTTAAGTCTGGCGACACTCTTGGCAAAATCAGCAAATCTGTATATGGCACTTCTGGCGAATGGAAAAAGATTGCCGAACATAACGGCATCACCAATCCCAAACTCCTCAAAGTCGGCATGACCCTCAGAATTCCTTGATTTTAAGCCGGGCAGCATTCTGATCAGCTATCAGAATGCTGCCTTTTTAATTTCTGCAGGATAAAATGCTGGAAAAGATTCTCAGGGTATGATAGTCTGCTCTGCAGCAAACTTGTCTGCCCAACAGGAGGAAATCATAATGAAAAACGTCGAAATGAACATCGAAGGCAATATTCTCACCATCAAAGTTGATCTTTCCAAGGAATTTGGTATGTCTTCTTCTGGAAAATCACTCATTATCGCAACGACCGAAGGCAATTACGCTATTCCAGGTCGCGATGAAAAAGTTGGTCTCAACGTTTACCGCAAAAAGTAAGTGTTGACCTCTTTGATCGATTCTTATCGGCGCCTCTTTTTTCAGAGGCGCTTTCTTGTTTTTCTGCTCTTATGGCTGGTTTGCCAGGGCTCTCCCATATTTTCCGCCGGGAGTCATGCCGAAAAATTTTCAGACGCCGGCGGCAGCGGAGCTGTGCCGTACAATTTTCGTATTATCGATGGCCGGCTTATGGCGGGCGGTTACCTTTTTAACCCCGTTAAAAAAAGTAACGACGATGCCAGGGTAAGAGATTACCTGCGGTTTCTCCGGGCAAAAGGCGCTAATTCAGTTATTCTTCTGCACGTTCCTCTTAAGGATTCGTTCACTGACCGCCTTGCCACCCTGTGTCAGCAGGAAAACATGCCGCTGGTAAAGATGCGCATGAATTCCGAGCAGGTGCCTGATATGGCCCAGACTGAAAACCTGATGCAGCTTATCGCTTCAGGTACATACGTTCATTGTATGTGGGGGTGTGATCGCACCGGTGCTGTTATCGCCAGATATCTGCGGCATAGACATAATTACACCGGCAGGCAGGCATTTGACGCCATTATTGGTGGCGGGACCCACGCCGGCCCACTTGGTGGCTTCAAGAGAACTCCTGCTAATCTGAACCTTCTTCTTTATTTCTGGCCTGAAGTTGCATCTGAAGCCCCGGAAATTCTGGCAGAATATCAAAAGAAGCGCTGATCAGCCCTTTTCTTCGGGCTCATCTTCAGCCTCAACTTCTTCTTCGATCTCATACTCGACTTCTTCAATTTCCACTTCCTCTTCCACTTCAACTTCCTCTTCTTCTACGATTTCTTCTATAACTTCTTCAACTGTTTCTGTGGTTTCATCTGCCTCTTCTTCAACCTCAACGATTTCGACGTCGTCTGTTGCTGTTTCTTCCTCATCTTCTTCGATCAGAATCTCTTCGATGATTTCTTCTACTTCATCCGATGATTCCTGCTCACCAGTCTCTTCTTCAACTGCACCTGAATCGTTGTCTTCGAGAAGTTCTGAATCTTCACCCTCGAGTTCGTAGATTTCTTCTTCGTCATCTTCAGAATTTTCGATTTCTTGTTCAACAGGTGTTTCAACCGGTTTTTCACTCTGTCTGCCTGTTTCAGCTGCAGAAGTTGAAGGCTCGGCCGGGGCAGAGACATTCTCTTCCGACGCTGACTGCTGCTTGCCCTTTCCCTTGCCGAAAGGTAGTTTCTTTAACAGCTCTCTGGCCTTTTCGCTTATTGCCTGAAGCTTCGCTTTGAAGCCAGATACCGGCGGCATGCCCTCTGATGAAGCTGTCTGGGCATTTTGCCCGGCATCTTTCGCAGGGGTTTCTTCGCTCTCAAGCTGTGCTGCAGCTGCCGCTGCCTTTCGCTTTTTGATCAGATGTGCCACCCCGCCAGCAAGGCCGGCAATTACCAGCAGCAGAGGAATGGCCAGTCCTTTCAGAGTCATTGTCCAATAAAGGCTTGAGGCGCCTGCTGGTGGATTTTTTGCTTTCAGAGCGATGTCTAGCGATTTTTTTGCCTGTATAAGATTTGGTTTTTTGCTGTTATAGTAAAACAAAGCCATGGCGTAATGACCCAGCGGGTCATTGCCTTCGCTTTCAAGAAGCTGCCTGGCAAAGCGCTGGGCACTCATGTAGTTTGGCTTTGCCGAGTTGATTTCGGCTTCTATCTGAAACCTCAGACCTTCAACGGTTTCGCCGGCTTCGGGGTTCTCGGAGAAAAGATTTTTCAACTCCTGCCATTGCGCTTTTTTCTGCAGGCCTGTTGCGGTTACCATTATTGAATCGAATTTTGCAACCGGCTTCTCTTCTTCGGCCGGCTTTTCTTCGCTTTCATAGCCATTGACATAAAGATCAAAAACGTCTCTGGTAAAAGCAGCTTCTGAGGCAATTTTAGTGTCGAGCATCGTAAATACCGGGTTTCCGGCAAGGGTTTTTGCTGCTTTGACTACCCAGGTTGGCTGCTCTGACTGCTGCGGCTTTGCCGCAGTGGTATTCTGAGTGCCGGGTGCAATTGATCTGCTGGCAGAGGCAAGCGCCAGTGAGTGGGTGGCGACTTTTGCTTTTGGCCGGCTGAGAGTCTCGACAATCTTTCTGGTCGTTTTAACAATCGGGTTGGCTGTTGTTTCTTTGGCTTTTTCAACCAGTTTGCGAATTTCATATGGCCTGGCGGGAGGGGGCAGGGGAACAGGATCGGTTGCCAGGCTTTCTGGCGCCGGTCTTATTCTGATTTCATCAACCGGGTAGTTGACTTCGGGCGATGGCAGATCGCGCAAGATATCTTCAGGGTCGGCGGCCTGGAGCGCGGTAGCCATAAAAAGTAATATGGCTATGGTTAAGAGAAAAAACGCCTTTTTCAACTTTTCTTTGCAAACCTGTCTCTGGCAGCAACTGCCAGTTGATCACACCGCTCGTTTTCAGGGTGCCCGGCGTGGCCGCGAATCCATTGCCATTCTAGTCTGTGGATTGCCGCTTGTGCCAGAAGTCTTTCCCAGAGTTCGCGGTTTTTTACCGCTTTCTTCCCGGCCGTTTTCCAGCCGTTTTTCTGCCAGTTTTCCAGCCAGTTTTCGGTAAAAGCTTTGGCGATATACTGACTGTCGGTAAAAACCTTTACCTGACATGGTTCTTTCAGCGATTCAAGGGCGGCTATTACACCCATCAGTTCCATGCGGTTATTGGTAGTTTCAGGCTCGCCGCCGGAAAGTTCCTTTTCGACATCTTTGTAGCGCAGTATGGCGCCCCAGCCACCAGGCCCGGGGTTGCCGCTGCAGGCTCCGTCTGAAAATACCTGAATTTCTTTTCTGGCTTTGTCAATATGCATTATTTTTGTCCCTGAATTACCGCATCCGGAAGGATTACCTCAAAACGACTGCCCTTGCCGGGCTCACTGTTGACATGAATCTTACCTTTCAATTCTTCGGTAAGTTTTTTTACTATGCTCAAACCAAGTCCGGTTCCGCCAAATTTGCGGCGATTGCCATGACTGACCTGAAAAAACGCCTGAAAAATGTTGTCGATATGCTGCGGAGCAATACCGATTCCTTCATCCTCTACGGCAATGAAAAGATCTTTGTCGGAGCGCCTTACTTCAAGTGTGATACGCCTCTCTTTACAGAATTTAAAAGCGTTGGTCAGAAGATTGAGGATGATCTGCTGCAGCGACAGACGGTCTGTTCTCAGATACAGGTTCTTTTCTGGAATAACGGTTGAAAAACTGCTGAGATCGAACTGCTGCTGTTCGAGCAACGAGTCTATATACGCAAGAATTTCTCCAAGATTGAATTCTTCAATGTGGTAGGTAAAATTGCCATTTTCGAGCTGAGAAAATCTCAATATGCCGTCAATCATGCTCTGCAGATGGTTCGAATTCAAAACGATCTGTGAGGCAATTTCTTGGACTTTCTGCGGCAGAATGTTGCTTGCCGGGCCAGAAGTGCTGCTGAGAATCTGACTGTATCCCTTGATCGCGGTCAACGGCGTTTTCAGTTCATGACTCATCATCGCCAGAAACTGTGATTTGGTTTTATTTGCAGCCTCTGCCTTTTCTTTTTCGAGAATCAGCTCGCGTTCCGTCTCTTTTCGCAGCCTGACTTCACTTTCGAGCTCGCCGATGATCCTCTGCTTCATTTCGCTTTCGGCTTTAGATCGCAGAAGCTCTTCAAGTGCATTCTTGATGCTGGTTTCCATTCGTCGGTAGACTTCCATGCCCTGGCTCGGTCCAAAAATCTCAATCAGAGGCAGGGAAGGGGGCAGCATGCTTTCTTTCATGCCGAAGATGGTACTGATAATGATTTCTGTGTGTCTGATACCTAAAGCCACCGAGATGTAGCCAAGTGCAATCATTATATGAACAGGGTGTGACGCGATTTTCTCGATCGGTAGACTGATGAAAAGACCTGAATAAACGGCGCAGCCGACACTGAGCATGCCACAGCCAAGGCTGACCAGACGGGCAGAATGAAAAAGCCGGCCCTGAGCGTTTTTCCAGAGGTAAAGGCTGACGGCTGCCAGATAACCGATGCCAACAGCATAGATAAGGCCAAAAATAACTTCCTTGGTGTTGGGCGGGGCGATGGCTCCGGTCATGATGCCCGGGCTCATCAAAACCGGAATAAAAAATGAAGTCAGAATGAAGCCGGCATGAAACAGCCACGGCTGCTGGCGAAATTCGACCCGGCAGACTCTGCCGAAAAGATGAACACCAGGTAAGGCGAATAGTATTGCAAAGACGAAAAACAGATTCGTGAAAACACTCTGCTTGAGGGGCGCTATATCAAATATCCAGAACAGATAGTCGATAAGGTTGCCGCCGGCAGCGCAGCAGAGTGAAATATTCAAAAACAGGGTGGCATCGCGGGCAACACTGCGACTGGGAATCTTTACCCACGAAAAAAAGCTTATCGATGCGGCTGTGATATTCAGCAGCACGAAAAGAGCGTAGAGAATTCTGGCATGCCTGAATGAACCATAGCCGATTCCGGAAAGGTAACAGACAATATAGGCTGTCAAAAAAGTGCAGATAAAAAACCAGAGCATGCCGAGCTCATAAGACGAAAAGCGATGCCCGAGCAGCTCGTATTTCTCCGAAAAACTCTCGGAAAAATCCATGCTTTTCTCAATTTCTACCGCTGCCGCCAGGTCAGCTTCGTTTCGCTGTGTCATTGAGTCGACCAGACCTCTCTGAAATTTTGCGTGCGGTTACCGCCGCCTCCGATGAACAATCGCCCGCCAGCGACGCCAAGATCATGCCCTGAACGTGGCGAAAACTGTTCTGCCGAACCTGACGACCCAGGCAGAATCTCAACCCAGTTCAGCCCGTCATTTGAAGCCCAGACATCATTATAGAACCCGGCATCAAAAACCTCGGGCTTTGTCGCGCCACCCGCCAGCCATATTCTACCATTGAACTGTGTCATTCCGAAAGAACATCTGCCGGCAAAACCGGCATTGCTTTTCTCTAGCGTCCAGGTATCGCCGTTGCTGGTCGACCAGATATCATTCAAAGGCACGACAGTGCCGGAAGAATTCTTGCCATAGCCGCCAAAAACCCACAGCTTGCCATTGAATGAAGCACATTGCATCTGTTTGCGCGCAAAAAAGCTTACCACCTGTGACCTCAGCTGCCAGGTAACACCATTCGCAGAGCTCCAGCATTCATCGAGCAGCACCGGACTCCCATCCCCGTCGACCGTCTCGCCGCCAATTATCCAGAGCTTGTTGTCATATACAGCCATTTTGTGCCAGGCGCGCTGGTAATATTCTGCCGAAGCGGTTTCCTGCACCCAGTTGCGACCGTCGGCTGACGACCAGACGTCATCGAAAAGAGTGTAGTCTGTATCTGTCTCAACGTAACCACCCGAGAGCCACAGGCGGTTATTGAACACCACACAGGCGTGACCGGCTCTTCTGGCAAACATCCCGGCGGCGCCATCATTAACCTCTTGTGTCCAGCTGATGCCGTCAGCCGAACTCCACACATCATTGAGAAAAGCGTCGTCATGTCCGCCGATAACCCAGAGGCGATTGTTGAAACTGATCATGACATGATCACGTCTCTGGGAAAAAGACGACGCGGCCGAATCGGCCTGATCGAGTCTCCAGACCCTGCCTTCGTCAGCAGCCGTTTTAAACTGCCATTCAACTGTTGTCGCAAGAGTGGTCGCGGTTGTGTCTGCTGCCGAAGCGGCAAGCGAAACCAGATAGTCGCTGTAAAACTCAAGGTTTGCCGAAGGAGTGAAGGTCATGATATTACCATTCCATGAAAAGTTGCCCGAAACCTCGCTCTGATCAGCTGTTTTAATGAGCTTGAAGGCACTCTGGACCGAAGCCGTGTCCATGCTTTTCGAGAATTCAACCTTTACCGGGCTGGAAACCACCACTCCAACCGAACCAGAGGCTGGTGAAGATTTGGTGATCAATACTGCCGGCCGGGCGGTGGTTGAAAATGAAAGAAGAAAGTCGCTGGCAAGCTTCAGTTCTTCGGTATCAGCCGCCGAAGAGGCAACCTTCATCTGGTATGAAACCCCGTTAGCCAGAGGTTGAGAAAAGTTTACCGTCAGAATTGTGTCGTTTTCTGACCAGCTGAAGGCCATGCTGCCAGCCGCTGCCGGATTCAGTGTAATGGCGCTCTGAGTTGCCGGCCTCTGCATTGTCTTGGAAAATGTCAATTGTATCGGCTGATCCGGCATGACATTAAGTGAACCGGCTACCGGCACTGTCGATGAAACGACCGGATTTACGGCTGGTCTGGTTGTAAAACCGGTCGAATAAGCACTCTGCAGATTTGAACCATAAACGTCGCGGGTGCCGGTATTGATGGTTATCTGGTAGGCCTGAGAATGAGAAAGACGGTTAACCGGGGTCATATTGAGCGTGCGGTTCCCGTTGCTCCATGTCAGAGAAACTCCGCCAGCCGGCAATGGCAGGTAACTATAAGAAAGAGAATCGGTGTTAACCGGGTTTGAAAAAACTATTTCGCTGCTCTGGGTTACCGGCAGCCCGGTGCTGCCATCGGCGGGTTGAGCTGAAATGACTGAAAAACCAGGAACCGCTGTTCTGAATGAGAAAGAGCGTGGCAGCTCAATTGAAAAGCCCTCGAAGTCTTTGATGCCTTCGGCCAGGCTGACCGAAATCTGACTGCCCCAGGGCAGGGCATCTTCTGGCGTGAAAATGATCCGGTTGCCATTAACGGCCGTGCTGCCTGTAATGTTCACCGACCCTGAACTGACGGTTATTCTGCCTGACACTGAGCCTGACAGAACATTTTGCGAAAAGGTCATTTCGATTGTGGTATCGGTAGCAACATTGCTCTGCTGGTCAACCGGGCTGGTGGAGCTCAAAACTGTCTGCGCCGCGGTGGTAAAACTGCCGGAAAAATCTTCCTGCAGGCGGTTGCCTGCGGTGCTTTCTGCAGAGCTGGCCACTTTAAGCTGATAAGTGGTTGAAAAGGCAAGTTCGCCTGAGGGGACGACTGTCATTGCCCGGTCGCTGTCAGACCACTGAAAGACCATGCCAGGAGCATGGGGCGGCTGCAGTGTCGTTGCTGCTTCAGCTTTCTGCCTGTTCATCGTCAGGTCAAATTTGATGGTCCAGGTATTGTTTACTTTTATAGTGCTTCCGGCTAACGGGTTTATCTCGGTAATTCTTGCATATACTTCAGTTGCGGTGCCCGTCGAAGTCGAGGTGCCCGTCGAAGTCGAGGTGCCGGTCGAAGTCGAGGTGCCGGTCGAAGTTGAAGTGCCCGTCGAAGTCGAGG
>CALEDQ010000034.1 GCA_937949615.1 uncultured bacterium
AATTTTACTGCTTCATCACTTATCGGCTTGACCAATTTTCTCAGACCACCGCTCATTAATGCTAAATTTGGTTTCGTGATGTATCTCTTCAAAAAGTTTTAATTCATTCTGGAATTGAAAATGATTTACAAGACGTTGGTAGATCTCTGTTCTTAATTGCCCCCCTTTGGTGTCATCAAAAATCCCTTCCGGGTGAAGAAAACCAGCGACGCCATTGTGATTAGCAATCAGCCATGCTTGAGGCAAAAAACATTTGTAGAGATTTGCTTGCATCCCCTTTAGAATCGAGTAATTTTGCAAGGCATTTAGAAAATTTTGAGTAGCAGTAGCGCCTTCAAATTCGGTTAGATACTCTCGATGCAAGTTTAGTTTTCTGACAATTTCATCTCTTTTCGCCGCCATGTTACTTGCAGAATCACGATGTAATACGAAGAGCGGGTTGGCGTCGCCCATGATGCCCGATTCGTTCCATTCGACTTTAAGCCAGGGTGGGTTACCGAGAATCAGGTCGAAGCCGCCGTTGTCGGCGAAGATGTCGGCAAATGCCAGCTCCCAGTGGAAGAAACGGTAGCGTTCTGCCAGAGCCTGCACCTGCGCCAGATGCGGGGTTTTATCGCACAGCTCGTTGATGTCGACAAAACCGTGTTCGTCTACCTGGGCGATGAATTTTTCTTTCGGGGCCGTATCAGGAAACAGCGACAACTGTTCAGCCTTTGTTGGCGCGCTGCTGAACAGATCGCCCTGCAGAATCAGTGAGAGTTCGAGCAGCATTTCCTGGCGGGTCGGCAGCAGATCGGCCTTTTCGATCGGCCAGAACCACAGGGCGCACCAGTAGTCCATCGCCAGTTTAAGACGGCGGTAAGGGCTCGAACTGCGCACATCGTCGGTCAGAAACTCGCTCTGATAGATTTTATCCTTGAGCCCCATGGCGGTATTCTGCCGGCCATCAGGCGCGGGTTGCCCGAAAATCTGCATGCTGTCGCTGGTGCGCCGGCGAATATTGCGCAGCTCACTGATATGCCGCGCCCAGAGCCTGTCGACCGCCTGCGAAAGCTGCTGCAGATGCTCGACCTCATCTTCACTGTATGGGGCGCAGAAATCTTTGCGCCATTTGTCGATCAGCTTGAGCTGGGCCGGGCGCATACCCTTGATGACCTTGTCATTGAACGCCGCCATTCCCTTATCGGCAGTCAGAAAATGATAAACCTGGCCGGCCTGCAGGCTGGTGCCCGGCATGATGCGTTCGGGCACCATATCGAGCCAGAGCTGCCCGGTTTTATTACCTTTACGCAGATTTTCGGCGGCAAAAACCTGCCGCCGCGCCCCGATCAATGAATTGCCACAGAAAAGCTGCATGCCGAACCAGGGCACGAAACCGCCGGGGTGAATGGCGTTGAGCCACAGCGATACTTCGGCGAGTTCTACTGCTACCGGGTTCAGGTCGACCCCAAAAACATTGTTGTCGGCAAGAAAGGTTTTTACCTTCTGTTTTTCGGCGGCATACTGTTCGGCCTGAATCGTCTGGCCGAGTTCTTTCTGCTTGCGCTGCAGATAAGCTTCGGCCAGCTGATTGACCGCCTCGTTGAGAAAGGCGGCGCTGCCCATTGCCGGTTCACAGACCTTCAGTTTGAGAATCTCGTCGGCACTGCGGTTCTGAAGCAGTTCCTTGAGGGCGAAATGCACCAGGCAGTTCGTCAGCGATTCGGGGGTATAGTAAGAAGCCGAGTTCTCACGGTCACGCCCGGCCATGCGATAGATAAAAGTGCCCTTAGGGTAGCAGAGCAGCGTGCCGTCAGGGTTATAAACCTTCTCTTCTTCGCTATAGGCCACCAGGTCTTCGCCTTTGACAAAATAGGCGGTTTCGAGCTCGTTACGTGCTTCGCCGGCCGGTTTGACCTCGTAAAGGTCGGTTTCGGCAAGAAAACCGCGATAAGACAGCAGCGCTTCATAAACGGCGCCGAGCTGGTTGATGCCGAGCTGCGCGTATGAGATGCGGCCGCGTCGACCCTTGCCACCGCGCCCGGCACCTGGTGCCGAGAGCGACATTTTTTCGATGACCTGCTGCAGCACGAAATTGCGCAACTTGACACTGCCAAGCAGCTTCAGCTTCTGCGGGTCGAAAAGATGTGACTGCAGGGCCGTCATTCTGAAAGTGTGATGACCTTCGTAACCGCTGCCGTCGTTCATTACCATCTGACGGGCCTGATGCGCCGGCTGATGACCTTCGAAGACAAGACGGAAAAGAATCTGCAGCGATTCGTGCAGATAATGACCGTTGCGCGATTCTTCACTGGTGAGCTTGATCATTTCAAGATCACGCAGCGATTCAAGACTGTAGCCAAGGCGGTAGGCATCGGCTTTCATCGGCGCATAATCGAGTTCGGGCCGGGATTCGATAAAAAACAGAAAAAGCAGTCGGTACATGTAGCGCAGGCATTCGATACTCAACTGCCCCGCCAGATCGCGATCAAAGACGCCGATCTTGTGGGTGCGCAGATAATGAACCGCTTCGTTGCCGAGCAGTTCTATCGACTGGCGCAGCGCGTATTTGAGATCTTCAGAAACCGAATAGGCGTGGCGGTGCGAATTTTCGTCGAGGTTGTCGAGCAGGCACAGGCCATCGACCGGGCAGATGCAGTCACGGTGCAGCAGGGCGGCGGTTACCTGCAGCGTTGAATTGTCGCGGCGCTCGAAAATTTCTTTAAGGTCGAATCTGATACTGCGTTTCTGGTTCCATTTATTGCGATCGATGAGCATCAGTTGAGAAGAACCGCAGATGATTACCCAGCGGGGCGGCTCTTCAAGAGTAAAAACCTGCCGGGTGACAATTTCTTCGACATCAGCACCGGCCGGCAGTGACGGGGCTTTTTCGCTCGCCGGCACCGAAGGCAGCTGACAGGGGTCGAACTGCGACTGCAGCAGCACACCCTCTTCGTCGTCGGCTTCGATCACCGGGATCAACCAGAGTTCTGGCGCCCCGTTACGCGTGGCCACCTGGCCAACGAGCGGCAGCAGTGAACCGTCGCCCATTTCCCTGGTGTCGCTGCGAAATTCATAGCCAAGCACCGGCAGCAGTTCCTGCAGAAATTCGTATTGCAGCTGCAGCTTTTCTACGGGCTTGCGGGCCTTGTTCAGGCGGCTGCGCATCTGAAAATACTGCGAAGACAGAGGTGCGAGGCGGCTGTATGGTGGCCTGACACCCTGTTCGCTTTCGCGGGTTTTCCAGTTTTTGAAAGTGTCTTTGAGGTCATCTTCGAGCAGGGCGGTCAGGTAATGGCTGGTATAGAATTCGTTTTCGTTGTAGATACCGGTAAAATCGATGGTCATGCCACACCTCCGCTCAAAACCGCAACCACTCTGATATAAGGCTTATCTTCGGTCGTCATCGTATCTTCGATCCATTGCATGTAATCGCCAAACAGCTTGTCGATACGCCGCCTTTTTTCTTCTTTTCGGTTCTGACTGAGCCGCCCGGCCCCGCCTTCGCCGCCAAAATCGAGCTCGAGCTGCCTGACCTGCTTGCCGCGCAGTCTTTCGAGGGCTTCGAGATGCAGATTGAGCTTCTCGTTGATCTGCTTTTCAAAATCTTTGCGGCTGGCAGTCATCAGGGCTCTGGTCTTTTCGACAGCGGCCGGAAGAAGCTTCTGCAACTCAGTGCACGAAAAATCATGCCCCGGATTCGGGTAACTGCTGCGCCCGAGTTCGAGACGGTCGATCAGTTCGCTCAGTTCGCAGTCGCCGGCAAAGCGGCCGCCGACAAAACGCAGACCGAGCCAGCGGTGAATCAGCGGGTGCGCCTTGCGATTCGGAATCAGACCCGACATGATGAAATAGCATTCATCATGCGCGAGGCGGTTTTTCAGCAGCAGCACCGGCGCTTCATTTCGGCCAAACGCCGCGAGCAGCTTATCATTGAGCCAGCCAACCACCGGGTTGAGTTCCCACAGGTAGTGAATACCCGGCCAGCTTTCTTCGCTGCGACTGCCGGCGATCTCACGCTGCACCAGCTCAACGTCTTCAGACAGGGTCAGCAGACCTTTCTCTGGAGCGATTTCTGCCGGCAGGTAGCGAAAGCGCTGCATAAGATCGTCGCCGGCGGTCAGATCGATACGTTTCGCCTTCGGGTCAAAGCTGGCCTGAATGATGGTTGAGCTGCGCATGAATTCTATGGCGGCCTGGCTGTAGCTGAAGTTGTCTTTGAACAGCGACAGGTGTCTGGCGGTCGGCACCGGACTGTCGAGGTCTTCTGGTTCACTTTCGCCAAAAAGAATGGCGAGCGGGTCGAATTCGCGATCCTGTGAGAGAGTGCTGACAAATTCTTCTGGCGTCTGGCCTTTGCCGATGGCTTCGGCAACCAGGCTTTCTTCGCCGTCGACATCGTAAACTCGCATGAATTCAGCAGGATCGCCAATATTTTTTACGGTCTCGCGGTCTTTTTCGATCAGCAGTTCAAGAATGCGGGTATCGCCCTTGATCATCGGGTTTTCGCTGTCGGTCAGCAGATAGAAAATCTCAGGGGTCTGGCTCTGGCCATAGCGGTCGATGCGGCCGTTGCGCTGTTGAAAAACCATCAGCGACCAGGGAATATCGAAATGAATCATGCGGTGCGAAAGATAATGCAGGTTGATACCTTCAGAGGCGACATCAGAAGCGATCAGCAGTCGCAGCGGCAGGTCTTTTCGACCAAACGCCTCGACAACCCTCTGTTGTTCGATGTCTGACATGGTTCCGTGCAGAATTTCGACCTGGGCGTCTTTGAGTTTAAGGTCGCGGGTCAGGTTTTCGTACAGAAACTTGAGCGTTTCGATGCGCTCGGTAAAAATAACCAGGCGGTCATCGGTATCTTTGCCGGTCCAGCCGAAACCTTTATTTTTATCGGTTATGACCTGCAGCAGGCGCTGGTATTTAGAAAACTCAGCCTTGCCGATGCGGTCAACCTGTCGCGCAAAATTCTGCAACTGGTTGAGATCGCTGGCAAATTCGGGGTTATTCTCTTTTTCGAGTTTTTTGATGCGGTTTTTGAGAGTTGCCAGACAGGCGGCCGGGCTTGAGAATAGCGCTTTTTCGAGAGTTATTCTGAACAGATGCGAGCCGGTTCTGCGTTCGTCGAGGCGGCTGAAATCAAAGCCGGTGAGCATGTCGAAGGTGGCTTCTTCGGCAGCACTGGCCGCTGCCCGGGCGGTTTTGATCTCACGTTCTCTGAAGGCCGATTCGACCTGATATTGAATATCTTTTTTGAAACGGCGGATATATAGGCCTTTGATATCTTCGGGTCCGTAATCATCGGGGTTGGCAATTGCGGTCGGGTCGAGCATGTTCATCAGACTGGCGAAGCTGCGGGCCCGGCCGTCGTGCGGCGTGGCCGACAGCATGATCAGGGTGTCGGATTTACTCGCCAGCAGACTGGCGAGGCGGGCGCGCAGCGACGAACCGTTACCGCGCTGCGCAACGTTATGCGCTTCGTCGATGACGATGATATCCCACCAGGCATTTTCGATATAGGTGCGGTATTCGGTATCCTGCTTCAGGGTATCGATTGAAATAATGCTTTTGTCGTAATAGTAAAAGGGGTTCTGGTTAGTGGGAATGCGGTTTCTGACGCGCTGAATACCGACTGAGTCGAGTCTGACCAGCGGTATGGTGAAGCGGCACCACATTTCTTTCTGAAACTGGGTCAGCATGCTTTTGACGGTCAGCACGAGAATTCTTTTGCCTTTGCCGCGTCTGATCAGTTCTGACATGAGAATGCCGGCTTCGAGGGTTTTGCCCAGACCGACCGCGTCGGCGATAAGAATACGCTGGCGCGGCTGTCCAAGTGCCTGAAAAGCCGGTTTGAGCTGGTATGGCACTGTATCCATGGCGGCCCGGTGCCCGATGAAAAGCTCGCTGCCGGTGGGTGGAGCGCTGCGCAGCAGGCTTTCGATATAAAGCAGCGACGCCTGGAATGAGCTGGATTTATCGGGCACCAGTCGGGTGAGTGCGGGGTCGAGCACCTCGATTTTCTTTTCGATTTCGTCGAGAAAAATGACGGTGCGATCTTTGACTATTTCGGAAATTCCTGTGGCACTGATTGCCTGGCCCCCGGTCGATGTTCTGTCGACTCTGGTTACGAGCCACTCGGCGTCTCTGACTACTATTCTTGCCCCCGGTGCCAATGTTTCAGCTGTATTCATTCTCTGACCCCCGCTATTTTTCTGAGAATGATACTCGCACGCCTCGCAAATGGCAAGAAAGATGTCTGCAGCGCCGGTTCAATAAAATTTTGCGACCGAAACCGGCCAATATCCGTGCACAAACCCACTTAAAAAAACAAGTTTATTTTTATATTGACTTTTTAAATTTTCAGTTGTTATTATAAGCTTGTGAAAACAATTCTTTGATAACTTAAAAACTGCTTCCAAACTAAAAAATTAGTACATTTAGACCATTACAAAGTACCAATTTTTACATAGTAAAAGTACCAATATTTATATGCACGAGTACATAATAAACCAGTACTCTAAAACATGTAAATAGTACAGTTAAAAAGTCAGCGAAGTACATGCCGGGTTCCGTTCAAAGTACAAATTTCTGGTCACGATAGTACAAATTCCTTCGACCTGTAAGTACAAGTCAGTCGTGTTCGTTGTTTACATTTCTCGCGGAATAAGGATCGACAGATCTTTTTCAATATTTAACTCAAGGAGAATCTCAAATGTCCAGACTCAACAATCTTCCCCAGACCGACTTCTCAGTTTTCCGCAAACTCATCATCGAATGCCTCATCAAAAATGGCGGCAAAGCCAGTCGACAGAGTGTACTCAGCTTCATCGACAACAAACTGCAGGGCCATTTTCTGCCCGGCGATCTGGTATGGCGCGAAAAAACCCTCGAAGAAGCCTGGCGCAACAACGCTTCCTGGATGCGCCAACGCCTGGTCAACGAAGGCGTCATCGACAACAACGCCCCGCGCGGCATCTGGAAACTTTCGACCAACTAAAATCATGTGGTGAAGCATCTTTCCTCTACCAGGCCGCAGAAGAACTAACTGATCAGTATCAACATCTTCAGGAAGGCAGGCAATAGAATATGCCAAGTTTTCTCGATATTGTATCCACTATTTTATTAATTTGCGTGAATATAATCGAACTTATACCTTTAATCCTAACAGTTCTCTGGAATTTTATCGTTGCTGCTTTTTACATAAAATTGACAATCTTTTTTTTCAACAACCTGCTCTTTTTTTTCATCGTTTTTATTGTGTACCCATCGATCATCATCTCATTATATAGGTTTGGCAACGGTTTGTGGCTTGAGCTACACAGAACCAGACGTTGACATACATTAAAAGGATAGTTTACACAGCATTGTTACAAATGGCATACAGTTTTTGCTCAGACAGTTTAATCAATAGTCGTGAACAAAGGCGCAGAAGAAGATATTAGAGGCAAATTGCAATCGGCACATAACTGCCCTGAAAGACTGAACCAGAATAAAATTTATTGCGAGAGGTCTGTGATGAAAAAAGATTGGAACAAATGGTTTGAAGCACTGAGTCGTGACAGAGAAGAAAGCGCCCGTATGCTGGAAAAGCCTTCAATGAGCGGAATCCAACGAAGTGTTGTTGATAAATACTCAGACCAGGCTCACTTCATCTACGAACTGCTGCAGAATGCAGATGATGCTGGGGCGACTCAGGCCCGGTTCATTCTGACTGACTCAGGCCTGTATTTTTTCCATAATGGCACCATAGCCTTTTCGGTATCTGACCCGGCAAAGGAAGATACAGACAAGCAAAATGGCGTTCTCGGGCACGTCAATGCAATCACTTCGATTGCAAATTCCAACAAAATGGACGCCAGCATCGGTAAATTCGGGGTTGGCTTCAAGGCAGTCTTTCAGTACACCAGGACGCCGCACATTTATGACCCCGGTCTTCGTTTTAAAATTGAGAAGTTCATCGTGCCTCTGCAACTGGACTGCGATCTCGAAGGGCGCAATGCCGATGAAACCTGTTTCTGGCTGCCATTTAATCATAATGAGAAAACCAGGGAAGAAGCTTATTCGGATATTCTTGAGAAGCTTCGCACTCTGGTTTTTCCAACTCTGTTTCTTGCCAGCCTGAAATCTGTATATTTTGAAGCGGGCGACCATAAAGGTTCTTATGCTCGTAAACAGATAAAAAAATCTGAAGTTGATGGAACAGTCTGCCAGTTGCTCGCCCTCACCAACGAAACAGACGGAACAAAAGAATCACAGAAAATGTGGCTGTTTTCGAGATTTAGTGAAGGCTCCAAACATTCCTATTCAACAGGGTTCTTTCTCGGAACAGACAACAAGCTTGTTCCGGCCCGGTATCCTGCATTCTGTTTTTTCCCGACAAAGGAAAACACAGGGCTGAACTTTATCGTCAACGCCCCCTTTCTGCTTACCGACAGCCGCGAGGGCATCAAGGCCGGCAATCAATGGAACAGAGATCTGGTGCAAAAACTTGCGCAACTCGCTGCCGATTCATTGCTGATTTTGAGAGATATCGGCCTGCAGGGGAAAACTGCTTTGATCGATGACGGTATAATCAATCTTATTCCCTACAGGGAGTCTGCGTTTGCCGATCTCAATGACCGTTCCAGGATTTCGTTCAAGCCTTTTTTTACTGAAATCAGAAAAAAGATGCATGAAGCGCCCTTGTTGCCGGCGGCCAATGGTGAGTATTCAGCCAAACTCAATTCATACTGGTTCCAGGACAAACCGGTAATTGATTTATTCTCAAACAGGCAACTTGGGCAGCTCATCAAAAACCCGAAGGCCAGATGGGTTTTCACAGAACTTGCGAGAAATCAGACCGAAGGCGAGAAAGAAACTGTTATTTACCAAACGATTTACCCAAAGCGTGATTATCTTACAAGTTGCGTGGCTGGCTGGTTCGATTTTGAAGCCATATCCAAAAAAATCAGTGGCGATTTTATCTGCCAACAGCCGCTTAAATGGCTACACAAATTCTATGCTTATCTTGGCGAGAATTCTTCCAGAGCAAAAATAGTTCGCAGGTTGCCCATCTTCATTGATGAACAGGGCAACGCTGTTTCAGCCTTTGACGAGCGTGACCAACCAGTGCTTTTTTTGCCTGATGACACCATTACCGGTTATACAACCGTCAAAAAAGAATTGCTCACAAACAAGAACACCAGGGAATTTTTCGAAAAGTTCGGAATCAAAAAACCGAGTCTTCGCGATGATATTTACAATCGGGTGCTGCCTCAATACGATAAAGCCGGGGGAATAGACACAAAGCCACATTTTTTGAAGTTCTTCATGTATTTCAAGGAATGCCCGCAGTCCAATGTGTGTGAATTTGTCTCACTGATAAAAGATAAAGAGTTCATTTCTTACAAATCACAGACCAGCGAGACAATATACAGAGGCCGTGCCGGCGAAATTTACTGGCCGGATCACGATCTGGTGGAATATTTTGCCTCAAAACCTGATGTCAGATTTCTTGACCTTGAATCATATAAAGAATTGGTTCCCTGCGAAGACCATAAGCTTCTTCAGGAATTTCTTTTTCAGGTAGGTATAAAACGCCTCCCGACGGTAAATGCATTTGAATTGCCCAATTGCGAAGTAGAAAAACTAGGCATGTCCCACAAGGGCAGAGAAAACACTTTTCGGGATAAAAAAATTGATGGATGCCAGGAATTATTGAATAGTTTGGATCTACGAAAATCGGTTTTGTTATGGAAACAATTATTGTTGCTGATTGAAACACTTGGTGAGACAGCGTTTAGCAGTTCTTTGAGAGGTGAACACGTTTATTATTACAGGCGCTGGCAACGCGAATATTTTGAATCAAGCATTACAAGGCAGTTGCGCAACGCCCCCTGGCTTTTCGATCAAAATGGACAAAATGTTTCTACTACTGAGTTAACGGTTCAAAAACTGGCCATCGAATATGAGACAACTTCGAATCAGGCTCGCTGCCTGATCAATTATTTGCAAATTCATGATGAAAATGACGATTCTGCGCATTTTTCAGACGAACAAAAACGTCTAATTGCGCGAGCTGAAGAATTTAAAGATGTTTCTATGGATGAGCTTCGTGAATTCAGGGCCTGGAAAGCTCATAAGCGTAAAACGGAATCTTCAGGCGGCAAGAGTAGCGAAAATGCTGGCACAAACGACGACTCTTTTCCCTCTGACGGGCAGGACGAGTTCCCGGTGTCTCCCAGACCGGTATTGAAAAAACTGGTCGAGCTTTGCGCTAATGAAACAGCTGATACAGAAATACCGGAGCCTGATGCTCACGAAAAGGACGAAGACGAATTTATCAAGCCGCCGGTTAATCTTGAAAGAAAGATTGAAAAGGAAATGCAGCGCAGTGCGTCGACAATTGCTCAGATTGAGCGCCTGCAGGAACTGAACGACCTGGCCAGCAGTTTTGAAAAATACAGTTTTGGCTGGTTTAAAGCTCTGCTGGAACTGGAGTGCATTAACAGCGGCAACGGAAATGCAGGGAATAAAGAAATCTCAATTTGCTTTGCCAGGGTTGAAAAAGAACCGGGAACGGACAGAACTCTGGTTTTAAGGCACCCGGACCGGTATATTCCGCAGGCAATAGAGGATCTGGCTGATATTTCGCTTATTTTTGACATGGGCGGCCAGACAAGAAAGGTCGCAATCGAAGTCGTCAGCATTAAATCTTACACTCTGCGCGTCAAGCTCAAAAACAATGCCGAAATCGATGGCATCGATCTCAATCTGGTGAAAGAAGCAAGAATAGACGTAAAGGACCCGGCATTTCTGCTGGAAGAGTTGCGAAAACAGTTTAACAGCCTTGATTTTGAAGACACGTTCAATTTGCAGCAAAATTTACCCCAAAACATCGAATTTGTCTTTGGGCCGCCAGGCACCGGCAAAACAACACACCTCGCCAGAAATGTTCTGATACCATTCATGCAAAAGACAGAAACACTGAAAATTCTTGTGCTGACACCAACCAACAAGGCAGCTGATGTGCTGGTTTCAAGAATTATGGAAATCATGGGTGGCGACAAAAGTTACGAAAAATGGCTGGTGCGCTTCGGCGCAACCAACGACGAAAGCATTGAGCAAAGCCCGGTTTTTCGAGATAAAACTTTTGACATTCGAAAATTGCCACGCAATGTTACAGTTACTACGATTGCCCGTTTCCCATACGACTATTTTATACCGGACAGCTCGACACGTTTGCATCTGGCAGCTTTACAATGGGATTACATCGTTATCGATGAAGCTTCGATGGTTCCTGTTGCAAACATAATATTCCCGATTTATAAAAAAACTCCGGAAAAATTCATAATTGCCGGCGACCCCTTCCAGATCGAGCCAATAACAACTGTTGAAAACTGGCAGGATGAAAATATCTATTCAATGGTTAAACTTAACCAGCCAAGATCTTTCACTAGCCCGGCAACGACACCCCATGCTTTTGAGATAACCAGATTAACAACTCAATACAGAAGCATCCCGGTTATTGGTGAGATGTTCAGCAGATTCACCTATGGCGGAATTCTCCAGCATCACCGCCAACCTGTTAGCCAGAGAACATTACAGATAGATCATTTTGATTTAAGGCCCCTGAACATAATCAAGTTTCCGGTAAGCAAGTACGAAAGTATTTATCGAGCCAAGCGCCTGCAGGGCAAAACGCCATATCATATCTATTCTGCCCTCTTCACGTTTGAATTCACGAAACATATTGCCAGCCAGATACAAAAGAATCAATCTGATGACAAGACCTTCAAGATTGGCATCATCGCACCATATCGCGCTCAAGCCAATTTGATCGACAAATTGATTGCCTCCTGGCGTCAGGTTCCTTCGAATGCTTCTCTGCAAACCGGCACAATTCATGGGTTTCAGGGCGATGAATGCGATATAATCATAACGGTATTCAACCCACCGCCCGGCATTTCTTCATCACCAAAGATGTTTCTGAACAAACAAAACATTCTCAATGTCTCTATCAGCCGCGCAAGAGATTACCTGTTCATACTGATGCCTGACGACCAGACTGAGAATATAAGCCAGTTGCAGAAGGTTAAAGAAATCGAGACCCTTGCCAAAGCGTCAAAAGAATACTCCGAAACACATGCAAACCTGATTGAAGACTTGATTTTTGGGCAAAGTAATTATCTGGAAGAAAATGCCTTTTCAACGTCTCACCAGATAGTCAACGTTTACTCAAAGCCAGAAAAGCGCTATGAGGTAAGAAGCGAAGACGTTGCAATCGACGTACAGATACACGACAATCTTTGATAGAAGCGATCAGAAGAACAAGCGCGATCAGTATTTCATGAGCTTGTTGTGGATCCAGCAGGGTTTTCGACGGCAGTCGAGGACTGCGTAAACCAGGACCACGTTTTCTTTGATAGTATAATAAACGGCAAAAGGGAACTTCTTTGCCAGCAGGCGATAATAACCTGAATGCTTCTGATGGATGCCCGCAAAAAATGCAAGGGAGTCTATATCAGAGAAAAGCGAATCAAGAAAATAGGCACCAAGGCCTACCGACTGGGCTTCGTAAAAACGGAAGCCCTCCTCAAGGTCATTTTCGGCAGAATTGAGGATTTCTACTCGCATGCAAGGTTTTTCTTGATGCGCTTCTTTGCCTGCTGCCAGTCTGAGGATGTCAGTTTGTTTGCGTCATAGGCCTTCTGACGGTCTTTTAAAACAGCGTCGTGCCATTCTGGCGAATCGAAACCGCCCCCTCTGGTAATGTCATCCCACAGGGTTTCAAGCAATTGCAGCTTTTGCGCCAGAGTATAATCTGAAAGATTCAGGTCTATGGTTTTCATGGAATCAGACCTCATTTTGGTGTACACGGCATGAAGCCGATATTCATATACAGCAGGGCTACCACTAATATAATCTAAAGTTATTGGTACTGCAAATTTTCGGCGTAGCAATCAGGAACTCACGTTCAAAAGTTTCAAGCAGCAAATCCTGTATTAGCGCAAGAAAACCCGCCCACACCATGATCATTTTCGTGATATTGTCTTTTTTAAAACCAGATGCTAGGATTTTTTGCTTTGATATTAATCTGACCAACTGGACAGCTACCAATGATACGACTGATCAAATCCGGAATTAAAAAGATACTTGGAGCCGAACCGGTTGATTCTGCCGGGGTTTCTGAATTTTTCGAAGCCCTGCAGCGCGGCAGAGAAGAAGCCGCCATGGAACTCTACCGCGAAGGGGCAGATATCTTTCGTGTAACGGTAGACGGCGGCAATGCGCTCATTTACGCAGCGATGGGCGCGAATAACAATCTTATCCGTCTGCTCCTTGAAAATGGCGTAAAGCCGGATGCAAGAACCAGACAAGGGCGCACAGCTGTCAACATCTGCTGCGAAAAGGGAAATCTGGAAGGGCTGCAGCTGCTTTTGCAATACGGAGCAACTCTGTCAGAAACCATCGAAGAACACGATGGTTACCTGATCGGTAGAGGCATCTGGGGCAAAAATCCTGATTTAATAAGGTTCCTCATCAAAAATGGCATTTCCACAGAATATCAGACATGGGAAAACTTCACCACACCGCTGACGCTGTCAGTGCACTGGGGTGACATGGAATTGGCGAAAACTCTGCTCAGCGGCGGTGCAAATGTTAACGCCATGGGCAAAGATGGTGATAACCCACTTCTCGCCGCGCATAACAAAAACAACCAGACAATGATAGATCTGTTGTTACAGCACGGAGCCGATCGGCAACGTATGCCAGGGCCCTGTCACATCTGCGGTCAAACTTTCTTTTCAGGGTCTTATCAGATCGGAATGAGCGATTTTGCCGATGTCGACTGGCACTGCTCATGGTGCGGCCGCCCAACCTGCTCTGCCTGTTCAGGCGGGGTTTATGGCAGATCGTCAGACCAGGAGCACAAGATATGCAAACCCTGCATGAAGGCCACCGGACTTCTGAGTGAAAAAGCCGAAAGTGGTTTACATACTATCTGGCGCTGGGCGCACCGCCGCGAAAATATCGGAAAAAGCAAAAAGACCATTAAATGCCCGGTTTGCCAAAAAACTTTCGACCTGGCTACGGCGATCAACACCTTTCCAAGGTGCATTCATCACGATCACATCTGCCCTGCCTGCATGCCGAAAACCAACAAATGCCCTCTCTGCAAGCCACTATCTTATTGATATGATCTGAGTCTGCTCGTCCTGCAGAGATTTTGCGCAGTAATAATCTGGTTATAAAAAAAGACTGGCCCGAAGGCCAGCCTTTTTTGCGTGAAAAAGCTTATTATTTGCTGCCGAGGGTGGCAACCATGACGGCTTTGATGGTGTGCAGGCGGTTTTCGGCCTGATCGAAAACTTTTGAGAATTTACTTTCGAAAACTTCGTCTGTGACTTCCATGGCACCGACTTCTTTTGAAACGATGGTGTCATTGTTGTGGAAAGCCGGCAGGCAGTGCAGGAAAAGAGGCTTTTCTTTGCCGGTCATCTTCAGCATCTTCATGTTGACCTGATAGGGTTTCAACAGCTTGATGCGGGCAGCCATCTGGTCTTCTTCACCCATGCTGGCCCATACGTCAGTATAGAGAACGTCGGCACCCTTGACACCCTTGGCAACGTCATCAGTGATGATGAGCTTGGTGTTGCTGGCAGCGGCGATCGCTTCTACTTCTTTTACCAGACCCTTTTCGGGGAACAGTGATTTCGGAGCGACGATGCGGCATTCGATACCCATCTTGGCGCAGCCGATCATCAGTGAGTTGGCCATATTGTTGCGGCCATCGCCGACGTATGCAAAGGTCAGGCCTTTGAGCGTGCCGAAATATTCTTCCATGGTCAGCAGGTCGGCAAGAATCTGGGTCGGGTGATATTTATCGGTGAGACCGTTCCAGACCGGAACGCCGGCATATTTGGCGAGCTGTTCGACAGTTTCATGTTTGAAACCGCGGAACTGGATACCATCGAACATGCGGCCGAGAACGCGGGCAGTATCAGCGACGGTTTCTTTTTTGCCGAGCTGAATGTCGTCTTTACCGAGATATTCAGGATGCGCGCCTTCATCGACGGCGGCGACAACAAAAGCGCATCTGGTGCGGGTAGACGGTTTTTCAAAAATCAGAGCAATGCTCTTGCCTTCGAGATTGCGGGGCTTGACGCCGGCATATTTAAGGCGCTTGAGATCTCTGGAAAGATCGAGCAGATAGCGGATTTCTTCAGTAGTAAAATCTTTGAGCGTGAGAAAATGACGACCAACAAGATTCATTGCCATAATTCGTTCCCTTTCCTGATTAAAAATGTATCCTGAGCCTGTAATTTAATATCATTGCCCGGCTTTTAAATCAAGTCTGCTGATTATCTTCGGATTCCCGACGGGCGGCGCCGTGACAGAGAACGGCAAAACCGCAGTCGGCACATATTTCGCCGGCAGCAGGTTTCCATTCAGTCTCAGCCCTTATCTGCCTGACTGTCTGCAGAATCTCAGTTTCAAAAGCGACCATATCGGGTTCGATCTCTTCGAGCCTTAGGCCGTCAGCCGTCAGATAGGCAATGAACGACCGGGCAAAATTCAGACAGCCGGTTTCGCCCAGAACACCGCGCGCGGCCGCAATGCGGTAAAGCGCCAGCTGATCGCGGTAGCCGGCATGCGCTTCGGGTGAATAATGCCGTGTCTTGAAGTCGATGATGCTGATTTCGCCGTCACGCCGGTCGACCCGGTCGGCAAAGCCCCTGATAAAAAACTCGCCACCGGCATCACTGAATTTGACGTTCACCTCGGCCTCGATCATCCAGGGACCGGTTCTGCCAAGCTCTGAAGCGATATATTTGCGCATGATCGCACGCGCCATGCCGGCCGCCTCTTTTCCAGCATCGCCATAGCAGGGAAAAACAGCCGCCAGCTTTTCTTCTGCCAGCCTGGCCGCCGCCTCGGGCAAGGTCTCTGCATGCCCGCCGGCAGAGTGAAACAGCCGGATCGTCTCGTGAACGATGGTTCCGAGAGTGCCGGAAAAACTGACCGGGCGCTCAGAAAACGGGCTTATATGGCGGCTGGTGAAAAAGTAGCGCCGCGGGCAGGTTTTGAACAGCCTGAGATCCTGCAGCGAATAGATTTCCTGTTCGTGCGTAGCGGTAACGGTCGGGCTGGTCTGACGATTGATAAACCCGGCCACAGCTCTAAGATCCTTTTCCAGTTCGGCCTGGTCAGGCACCGGCATGGCCGGCACTTTTTTCTCGGCCGGCTGCTCATGACCGTTAAGCAGCCATGACTCGATGATTCCGCGCCAGTCGGGCAGCGGCAGAATCCTGCCGAGTTCGGGGTTCTGCCTGATAATCTCGCAGACATCATGCAGCGGCTCGGCAGGTTTGGTTTCGTCTTCAGGCGGCAGACTGTGAATCTGTCTGCCGGTCACCACCAGCAGGTCTTCGGCCCGGGTAAAGGCGACATACAGCTTGCGGCGATCTTCGGCTTCAGCCGCCGCTTTATCCTGTTCAACATAGGCGGACAGGGCCGGTGAAGCCCCCTTGCCCGCCGGCAGTGACGGGTCATTTACAATCAGACCATGCTGTCGGTCAAAAAGAATGCGGCTCGTAGAACGGTAGGCACGTCGCTTGAGGAACGGGCAGATGACGATCGGGAACTCAAGCCCCTTCGACTTGTGAATGGTCATGACCTTCACTGCGTCACCTTCCTCAAGACCCAGACCAGCCTCATCTTCGTCGATGTCAGCCATCAGAATACGCTCGATATAAAGCAGAAAATCAGGCAGCGAAGTGAAAACCCCGTTCTGCTCAAAAGAGCGAACGATACCGATAAATTTGCCCAGATTATTCTGCATGCGCAGTCGCCGCAGATCAGATTTTTGAGCAGCGGCGTATTCGTAAAACCCGGCCTGTTCAAGAATGGTGTGACAGAGATCGAGCAGACCAGGCCGCGAGCTGCGCTCTTTCAGCATCACAAACAGCTGCCTGAACTGTCGCGCCTTTTCCGGCAGCAGTTCTTCCTGCTGCGCAAGAATATGGGGCAGCAGCGACACCCTTTCATGACGCCCCGCCAGCGAAATGGTCGCCAGCTCAGAATCCTGCAGGCCATAGAGAGGGCCGGTCAGAATCTTGACGACCGCATGGTCATCGTTGGGCTGATTTAAAAGTCTGAGAAACGCCAGAATTTCTTCGATCTCGCTGCGGTCATAAAAGCTGAAACCGCCCGACATCAGATAGGGAATCTGCCGGCCGGCGAGCGCGTCTTCGAAAGCCTTTGGCAGTGCTCTGACACTGCTGACAATGATTGCAATATCGCCGTAACTGGCGGCACGAGCCTGCCCGGTGCGCCGGTCAACCAGCCGCAGGCCAGAAGAAACGATAGTCTGCAGCATTTCGGCGATCTGTTCACAGGTCTCAGTGTCCGACTGTTCATCGGGAGCAGGCAGGCAGCTGACGGCCGGAAACCTGTGCGAGGCGCCCCGGCGGGCGTTCTGTCTGACAAACATTTTGCCGCAGTCGCCGCCCCTTTCGAGAAAGCTGTCGGCAAGCTCGATAATTTCGCGATACGAACGAAAATTATCGCGCAGAATTACATCATTGTCGCTGGCAAAGTCGCGAAAAGTGGCGATATTGGCACCCTGAAAGCGATAGATGCTCTGCTTCTCATCGCCGACGACGCAGATGTGGCTGTCGCGGTCACGGCAGAAGGTGTCGACGATATCGAGCTGATCGGGGTTGTTGTCCTGAAACTCATCGATGAGAAAGACGCGCCGGGCCGGCACTACACCCGCCTGCCGCAGGTCTTTCACCAGATTGCGACCCCGCAGAAGAATCTCGTCAAAATCTAGAAAACCCCGGCGTTCAAGTTCTTCAAGATAGCAGACATAGAACCGGAACAGCCATTCGAGAGTTCTTTTCTCAAGCTCGGTAGCAGAGACGGGCCGGTTTTTGAAAATTTCGCGCGCCAGGCCGTAGAATTCGGCCGGTTTGAGCAGATAGCGACGGATTCGGCTCAGCGCCCCCGGAAATTCGCGCACCAGTTTCATTGCCACCGCCGCGCCAAGAGCTTCGGGCCCTTCGATAATGCGGTCGCCGAACTTTTCGGCGAAACTGTCGACCAGTTCGGCAATCACCAGCTGCCGGTTGTTCTCGGCAATTACGGCATCAGAGCGGTCGAGGCCGGCACCGAACGGGTCCTGCCGCAGAAATCTTGAAATGAAAGAATGAAAAGTGGCGACTTCCATTTCACGCAGTTTTGACGGGTGAATGCGGCGTTTATCGACGAGACGCGCCTTCATTTCGGCGGCGGCCTTGGTGGTATAGGTTATGGCAACGATTTCGTCAGGTCTGATGCCCTGTTCGAGCAGAGCGGCAATGCGGCGGGTCAGAACTTCCGTTTTGCCCGAGCCGGCACCGGCAGAAATGCGCATTTTGCCGCTGGCCGAAGCGAGAACTGCCTGCTGCTGTTCATCGGTGAGCCCGGCAATCAGGTCGACAAGCACCTGTGAAAGTTCAGACATGACCGTCACCTCCGGCTTTCAGAGCCGCGAGTCTTTCCTGGCAGAACGGCAGAAACTCACAGGCCGGCTGCCGGTTTGAATCATAATTCAGACATGACCGGGCATCAGGATGTGATGAAGGGCGACAGTCAAAGGTGCGATCACCCATGATTTCATCGAGAATTTCGACAATCTGCCGTTCGAAACCGTTCAAAACCGCCTCACTTACCGGCAGACCATAGTCGGGGCCGCAACCGGCGTTAAGCGAGGCTGAACGCAGATAACCGGCCTGCATTTCTTTATAAGCTTTCTTATATGGCTCTTTTTTAATATAGAGAAGCGCTGCCGCAGCGTTTTTATGGCCAAGCATACGACAGGCCAGCAGATAAAGCGGCATCTGCAGTTCACGCGGGCGCCCTTCCGTCGGAAAGGCCTGTTCAAAAACCTTTTCTGACGAGAGGGTATCTGAGCTGGTCTTGTAATCGACCACCAGCACCGAGTCGTCATTCAAACGCACCAGGCGGTCGAAACGACCCCTGAACCGGCAGCCGTGCAGCTTGAAATTGAACTGGTGTTCGACCCCGATCGTGGCGCGGGCCGGCAGCTGGCCACAGTCATAGATGGCGGCGCCATAAAGCGGCAGAGCCTTGAGAATTGTGTCAGATTCAAGATGGCGCTGAAAAAATTCGATATTGCCAAGCAACGGCGCAGCAGCGGCCGCGAAGATTTCCTGCAGATCTTTTTCATCCGGCTTTTTACCGAGTTCCCAGATGCTGCCAGGCCGGTGCAGATGTTCCAGGCAGGCGTGAAAAGCGTTACCGGTAATGAAATGCGGCAGCTTTGCAAGCAGCGGGTCCTGAATTCTCAGAATGTTGAGAAAGAAAAAGCGACGCGGGCAATCGACGTAATTTGCCAGCGAACTGGCGGTAAAACAATAGTCTTCTGGCAGCTGAATCATGTCGGTGGCATGAGTGGTAAAACTGCGCGGCCTGACGCCATGCACTGATGCGCCCGCAGGCAGACACTGTTCGACTTCCTGAAGCACCGGTTCGATGGCCGCGAGCATTTCCGGGCTGAGGCGGGTCAGGCGGGTTCTTACCTCACCCAGTGTCAGCGGCCGGTCTTCGGCTTCTGCCGTTTCTGGCTGCAGACCGATCTCGTGCAGAAATGGCGCCGGCGATGCCGGGTCAGAACCAAGCCGTTGCGGATAAGTAAGAATCAGGCTCTCTTTGGCACGCGTCATGGCGACATAGAACAGACGCCGTTCTTCTTCGAGGTGGTCTTCGATACTGACCGGGTAAGGGTTGAAAAAGCTGACCGGTCGCGGCATCTGATCGAAACGCCGGCGCAGCTCTTCAATTGAGGGCGTTGGCACCAGCAGATTCTCGCGCAGATTGACCGGAAACTGGCCTTCACACAGGCCACAGACGGCAACCACCGGAAATTCAAGCCCCTTCGACTGATGCACCGTCATGATGCGCACACCGTCGACCGGGGTGTCATTAACCTGCTCAAGCGTCGAAGCATAATAGGTCAGCCACTCGTCGAAGCCGGGCATCAGATCTGATACGGTCGGCGGCCGGTTGTACTGCGCCTGAAACATTTCGCAGTAATCGGCGAGCATCGAGCGGAAATGCAGAATATTGCGCGCCGGTGCCGATGAAGGGTTCTGCAGCAGATGCGAAACAGTGAACAGAAGCCTGGCGAGAACCGCCGGCAGCGGTTCACCCGCGCAACCACCGAGAATATTAACCATTTCAGCAAATGAAGCTGCTCTGAGCATAGTCTCAGAGTCAGTTTCAGGCAGCGTCGAGAAATCGCCGCCGCTGATCTTTTCGAGAACGTTCTGCATCGTCACCGATGGCGAAAGTTCGGCCAGCACCGCCTGTATCCAGAGTGGGCTGAGCCTGAAAACCGGTGAGGCAAAAGCCCGCTGCAGAGCATTATTGCGTTCGGGGCCGCTTTCGCTGGCAGCAATCTTCAGCAGCGCAACCAGAGCGATCACCTCTTCAGACCTGAAAAATTTCATGTCACCGGCGATTTCGAACGGCACATGCAGAGCCTGCAGGCATTCGGCGATCAGGTCGATCTGGTAATTGTTGCGCACCAGAATGGCAATTTCAGAGGGTTTATAAACCCTTTCGCCGCCATAAACCATCAGTGCGGCGAGCTTTCTTGCCAGCATTCTCGCCTCTTCAAGCTCATCTCTGGCCCTGAACAGCCTGACGCTGCCCTGGCGGTCACTGAAGGCCTGCAAAGCGCCGTCGGTCTGCGAACCGTTCTTCCAGGCCAGACGGCCGGCGGCTTCGACAATGCCGCGGGCCGAGCGGTAATTGATTTCGAGCGGAAAAACCCTGGCGTTGAAACGCTTTTTAAATGGGCCATTGGCGGTCATCATCGAGGGGTCGGCACCCCTGAAACGGTAGATACTCTGGCGCGGGTCTCCGATAACCGCAGTTTTAACGGTATCATCTTCGCCCTTGAGCAGACAAAGCAGCAGAAACTGCGCCGGATCGGTATCCTGAAACTCATCGACGAGAATAACCTTGAAACGGTCGCGGTAAGTGCCAGCAATAGCCGGGTTCTGCAGCACTCTGATACTGAGGCTTATCAGATCGCGAAAATCGAGATAGCCGGTCGAGGCCCTTTCCCGCTCATAGAGACGAAAAAGATTCAGCAATTCGCCAAGCCGCGCCCGCGTTCGATCAGACAGATTCTGACAGACTTTTATTGCCGCGGCAAAGTCATCGACATCGACCAGATTTGATTTTAACAGCGAGATGAACGTCAGCACTTCCTGTTGAAAGCCGCGCCGACAAAGCACCTTGCCGAACTCGACAAAAGCTTCTGGCTGCTGGCGGCCACAGACAGTGCTCATCATCAGGGCTTCCTTGAAGCCGGTCAGCAGTTTGAAATCAGGTTTGATACCGACCAGCCAGTATTGCTCTCGCAAAATACGGGCGCAGAATGAATGAAAAGTCGATATCCAGCACTGATCGAAGCTGTGCGGGTAATATTGCAGCACCCGCTCACGCAGTTCGAGAGCGGCCTTGTCAGAAAAGGTCAGAGCCAGAATCTCTCGCAGTCTGGTGCCCTTCTGCAGCAGATCGCCGATCAGCACTGAGATGGTTCTCGTTTTGCCGGTGCCGGGGCCGGCGACAATCAGCGATGGCCGGCTGAATTTTCTGATAATGGCAGTCTGCTGCTCGTTGAGCTTTTTCAGATCTTCTGCCAGTGATGGTATTGCTGCCTGGTTCATAGGCAGTCAGTTTACTGCATCCACGGGCCGGCCGGCAAATCTTATCTGCCAATGTTCTGGCCTGCTTGCATCGGGCGGCGGTCTGGCATATATTCACAAAAAAAGAAAGTTGAGTTTTTATGGCAGCAGCAAAAAAAGAGCGCATCGTCGACATTCTCGAAGAAATTTCGGCCATTCACTCGCCGACCGGCTTTACACACAACGTTCTCACCCACATCGAAAAAATGCTCAAAAAAGCGGGCATTAAAACCCACTACACCAACAAAGGCGCCCTGATCGCCGGCAATCACCCGAAACCGGAAATTGCCGTGGCCGGCCACATCGACACTCTCGGTCTCATGGTCAGGGAAATACGCGGCGATGGCCAGCTCGGTTTTACCAGACTGGGCGGGCCGCTGCTGCCTGCGTTCGAAGGCAAAACCGTACGCATCTTCACCGCTGCCGGCAAAAAGTTCTCGGGTAGTCTGATTCTCAATAACCCGGCGGCACATGTTAACAACAAGGCCGGCGAAGAAACCCGCACCGACCAGAACATGCATATCAGACTCGATGCCGAAGTCAGCAACGCCGAAGACACCTGTAAGCTCGGCATTCAGGTCGGTGATTTCGTCGCTTTCGATGCCGGTTTTGAATACACCGACACCGGCTTCGTCAAAAGCCATTTTCTCGATGACAAGGCCGGCTGCGCCGCCATGCTCGATGCAATGCTGACCCTGGGCAGTAAGGCTCTCGATCGACTGCCGGTGATGTTTTTCTTCTCGAACTACGAAGAAGTCGGGCATGGTGCCTGCGCCGGCATTCCGGAAACAGTCAAGGAACTGCTGGTCGTCGACATGGGTGTTGTCGGTTCAGGCGTTACCGGCAATGAAACATCTGTCTCGATCTGCGTTAAAGATTCAAGCGGCCCGTATGATTACGAGCTCAGATGCAGACTGGCTCAGCTGGCCGTTAAGAAAAAAATTCCGTATAAGCTCGACGTTTTCCCGTTTTACGGCTCAGATGGCTCTGCGGCATTAAGGGCAGGGCACGACCTGCGCGTCGGACTGATCGGCCCAGGGGTTTCGGCTTCACACGGCAATGAGCGCACACATCTCAAAGGTCTGCTGGCCACCAGAGATCTGGTTCTGGCCTATCTTAAAATCTGAATTTAAATATTTTTCCGGAATGAAAAAAGGGCTGCCCGCAAGGGCAGCCCTTCTGCTGTAACCCAGTCTTACTGGTTTCTGATAGTCTTGTCGAGGGTTCTGATGATCAGGTTCGAACCATAGACAGGCACTGAAGTTTTGTAGGTTCTGGTTTTGAAGGTGTTACCACCAATCTGAGGCGCACCCCATTTCCAGGTGCTCCAGGGATTGTTGATATCAGCCAGGCTGCCGGCAGTGTAGAAATCCCAGTCGCGGGCATTGTCACTGGCAATGATCTTGACCGGGATTGCCATCGGGAACTGAGCCTCAGCACCGCGGAACACCGCAGTTGCCTGACTGGTTGTGCTGGCGATTTTGCCGGAAGCAACCGAAGTGCTGTTCCAGCCGGCTGAGATGCTGCGCGATTTTTCGGCGCCGATCGAATCGAAGTAGTTGAAGGTCAGAGTTGCGGTGGCAATACCGGCGTTATCGCTGACGCCGACCTGGAACACGACTTCAACGTTGTCTTCAACGAAGCGCGGCGGCAGGAACGATGTTCCATTACCGGTAACGTTATCGATCTGTTTGGTATAGGCAGAATCGTTGAAGGGGGCCACGATCTGATCACCCATTGATTTGAGAGACTGATAATAACCGACCTTGCCGTTGATATAACCGTCGGCAGTTGCATCAGCAGCCCAGGTTGAGCTCAGATCACTGAAATTCTCGTCAAAGGTGGTCTTGGTCAGGTTCTTGAACGAATAATCGCTGTATTTACTTACCGGCACGCCGGCAGCTCTTGCAGCTTTAAGCATCAAGGGGAAGTAAGACACGGTATTGTCTTTGAGCTCGGTCATGATACCGTATGGGTTCGGCGGCATATTGTCACGAACATGCAGAACCAGGTTGAGAGGAGTTTCTGCCAGCTTGTTACCAGATGAATCGGTAACTTCGAGATAGAACTCATAAGGTTTGATGGTTTTGGCAACCGCATCGTAGTAACCGGGAGTGTTGTTGGCATAACCAGCCGGAATCTTGAGAGAGCCGCCATTACCGACACAGATGAAATTAAGCGGAACCTTGTAGAACACCTTGGCAAAGTATGAGATATTGCCGTTGGCAGCGGTTTCGCTGAAAGTCTGTGATTCTTTCTGCAGGCGCTGGTTGTTTTCAACAACCGCACCAGCAGCGTTTTTCGTATAGTAGTGGCTGTAGAGAGTATCAAAATTCAGGCCGGCTCTGGCTTTAAGATATCTGCCGGCAGCATCACGCGACGAAGTTTCGAAAGCCAGACGAATCTTGCGATTCAGCAGTTTTGCAAATACCGGCTTAAGGTTCAGCTGAGCACTTGGTTTGCCAGAAGCAATCAGGCTGTTGATCTGCGACTGGGTCGAAACATTGTGCAGGCGGTTAGCGTCATAGGTTGCCTTGTTGGTAATACCAAGTTCGTTGTCAACCGCTTCCCAGGGGTTGTTGTCAGAGAAAGCCATGCGAACCTGTGCCGGATTGGCTTTGCCGGCCGGGCCAACGCCCACTGCCAGATCGTTACCGGTTTCACCGAACAGATTGTTGGGGTTGGTTTCAGCATAAAGAATGCGGGGCTGCTGCATGTCGATGATCTTAACCGTGGTCTTCGATTCGAGAACCATGTCTTTCGGCAGCGTGATGAACGTACTGACGATCCATTCAGTTCCGTTCCAGACCTTGATGTACATGTCATACTCGAACATGCGGCGCATGGTTATTACCAGAGTGGCTTCGGTCGGATCGGTCGGCGGCAGGTCACCACCGGTCTGTGTAACGATCGGAGAGTTAACCGAGAAAACCGTAGATTCAGGTTTAACTGTTACTTCCATGGGTTCACCAGGTTTGCTGTTATCCTGAATCAGGAACTTCTTCTGAACTTCGTAGCCGCCACCAGCCTTGGGAACCTTGTATTCAAGATGAGCAGTAACACGGATTTTGCTGTTGGCAGCCCAGCGGACGTCACCGACTTTGTTCATGAACTGAAATTCAGGCTTGCGGTTAACATAGAACGGGTTCTTTTCACTGCCATCTGGGTTAACCCCTTTGTCTTCCATCAGTTTCGCAGCGACGTAGTTGAAATTTTTCGAAGCCGGATTGGTATCGTTAGACTTCGAAACATCGAAGAACAGGTTCGTCTGCGAGGCAACGTCCATTCTCCAGTAATAGCTTTTGCCGGCTTCAAGACCATGGAAACCACCGGTCGGCTGAGCACCGGTCTGCGGGTGCCAGTAGGTATTATCTTTAAGATAAGCTTTAGTGCCGGAATCAAGAGAAGGAACAACGTCGCAGCGCTGAATTCTTGCTGTTTCCAGAGTATTCGACTGTGGCGGCACGTTACCTGAAACCACGATCGGCACCATGGCGAAGGTTGTGTCACTGCCTTCAAGAATCTGACCCAGATAGGTCGAGGCCGAAGCTGTCATGAACTTGAATTCAGGTTTCAGCATAATGGCATTGAGCGCGTCAACGCCAGAATACTGATCATAACTGCCCGATTTAACCGGCAGAGCCTTTTCACCCTTTCTGAGAACCGTTGGCAGGTCGTCGATCGTACTGCCGAAAGTGAGCAGGTCATAATCATACCAGTCGTAAAGAACCTGACAGGTCATGATGTATTTGCCTGGCACCGGCGAGTAGAAATAATGGTAGTGGTTCATACCGGTATTGGTATTGATCGGCGGTTTGGGCTCAAGCGCCTTGCAAACCGGGTTACCATAAAGGTCTTCAACCAGCCAGGTTCTCCAGCGATAGAAAACCTTACCGCCCTTGGTCGAAGATTCAGGGTTAACGATCGAAGTGATGAAACCGCCGTGTCTGCCGTCTTTATCCCAGTCTGGCGAGGCATCCGGGTCGGTCGGGTCCTGGGTTCCGTCGGGCAGCGGGTAGTTTTCAACCATGAAGAAGTAGAGCTTGTCAGGTGAAAGAGAAGATGGCATCGGGCTGATCAGGCCAACATTCTGCGCAGTCGATCTGGCAAGAGTGTTGGGCATCGGAATCGTATTGAGATAGGGCCCGATGATGTCGAGAAAAGACTTTTTGCCACCAAGGCTGATAACCTGATCGGGCGTCGGCACGTTGATAACCGAGAGTCGGCACTGACCGGGGTCAGCGTAGGTATATTCAAAGAAACCGGGGGCACCGGCGGTGCCGTAGTTGTAGTCAGCGATATCCCATTTATTGTTGTTGTTACCGATTACAGCCGACCAGCTGGCAAGAATCTTTGTTGCCTGACTCAGGCCCTTGGCTTCAAGTTCTTCGGTACCGGCGATCGCCATATTGAACGGAACGTTATAATAACGAACGGCGAAATCCTTGCGGCCGATTTCGCGGATTTTACCGTAGCGACTCTGAAAAACTACCTTGCCATAACCCTGTTTATAGATCAAAAAACCTGGCCAGGTGCCGTCTCCAGTGTTTTTGACGCCCTTATGCAGATAAATTGCTTCGTTCGGATCAAAGGTCGAGCGTGGGTCAAATTCAGCCGGGCTTTTTGCCGGGTGACTCATGGCGAAATACATGTTACCAAAACCATCAGCTTTGATATCGTCGATAACACTGTTCGGTTTGGCGCCAATAGTGCTCAAAATGCCACTGACCGGAATTGCCTGATAGCGTTCTTTGGAAATCGGCGAACCAGACTTTTCCTTGCGTTCGAATTTGTAGACCATCTTACCGTTCTGGTCGTAGGCAAAAACGATACCGCCTTCCTGATTCCACTGATTTGATACGGCAACGGCAGAAATGTTCATGGCCGGAGCATTTACGCCGGTAGCCTGTTTGTACCAGTCTTTAATGACAGAAGTGCCAAGAGTATAAACATAGTCTGAATTGACATTGCGCATTGAAACGCCGATCCAGAGAGTGTCAGTATTATCGGGCAGACCGATGAGGGGGTTATCGGCCGCCGGGGTATATTTTGCATTATTCAGGGTTATTTCAGCCCCTGACTGGTATTTCGGACGTGCATAAAAATAGGTACGCGAAGGCTGAGACTTGATCGGTGGCATGAAAGCAAGGTCGTTGGTCATTTCATCAGCGACGCCACTGCCTGAACCGCTGGCGCCACCGCAGCCGTCAAGACAGCCGGCAAAAATCTGGCGGGTAATTTTCTTGTCGTATGAAGTTGCAACGATTTTCCCGATCGTGTTGGTATAAACGGGAGCATCGAGGTTCGGGTTATTGGGAGCCCAGGTGAAAAGCTTCCAGTTGTGGGCCTTGCCTTCTTCCTTGTCACCAAACACGACATAAAACGTACCGAAACTGCCCACAGCGCCAGCGGTTTTCCAGCTTGAATACCAGGAGCCGTTGGGAATTTCATACCAGTTACGTCCATCGTATTTATCAAGGGTCAATGCCCCGGTGAAGGTCGGAAGAGGGTTGCCCGCCGGTGCTGAAATCGAGGTGCCTGGCCCGGCAGATTTCGGTCTGGAACCACTACCGGAAACGGTACGGCCGGCAGGGCCGACGCGGTAAACATTTGATCCCGCTCCCCAGCTGCGGTGATCATAATGAAAGTAGGCATGGTAGCCCCAGTCGGAATGGGCGGCAGAAACACCGTCGAGAACCTGCCTTTTAAGATTGGAGCTGAGCATGGTAAAACCAGACTCAACCTCTTCGGTGAAGGTATAAATATTGCGATTCAGATCGACCGCGAACGAAAAGGTGTTATTAGGTGTAAACAGATGCTTTGACGGGTCAAAGTATTTGTCTTTTTCGGGGTTGTTGAGGCGAAAAACCCCTTTCATTGCGACCGGCCCCTGGCCGATCAGCAGATAGCATTCCCCGTTGCGCTCATACTCTGGTGCAAGCGCAAAGGCAGCTGGTGACAACAGCAGTATTGCCGCCAGCATCAGCCCCGCCATTCTCAGGATCCTTGCATAACTGTTAATCATAAACCCCTCCTGTTTCTTGAGGAAAACCCGCTCAGTTAAGATTAACTGACTGAATTACCGCGTTACCAATGTTTGGATCGATTTTATAGGCCTTGAAGATCGCAGCCAGAACTTCGGCAGTCAGATCGACGCCACCGATAAAAACGTCATTGTCGAGCATTACCGATTTAAAAGGCTCAAGAATCTTGTCGCCATGGCTCAGCCAGTTGGCGGCCATACTGGTGACATTGCCATAATAACCGCCAATAGCGGCAGAATCGTTGGCAATCTCTCGCGGAAATGGAATGCTGAAGATTCTGCCATAATCGAGATCGGGCGGCACGACGCTTTCGCGGGTTCTGGCAAGAACGCTGCTCAAACTGGTATTGAGAACCACCTGAACATTTTTCTGGGTGGCGATCTGCTGGGTGTATTGCCGTATTTCACCAATGATCGCAGTGAATTTTTTACGGGTTTCATCGGGATCGGTAAAACCAACCGTGTAGGCAATGCGGCTCAGACGATCATATTTCTCTTCGGCAGTGGCAAGCTGAGCACCGAGAGCCGTCAGTTTCGCCTGATAAGAAGCTTCAGCCTTGCTCTGATCGACACGGAATTCCTGTTTTCTGACGGCAGCCGGGCCGGTTGCCAGCTGGTCGATGCCATCGGTATAGCGGGCCGAAAGCTCTTCCATCTGCCGGTTATAATTACGGTGAGTTTCCTGCAGGCGGCCTTGCAGAGATTTGATCGTTGCGGTCAGCTCATCGAGAGCGGCCTGATGCTGACTGGCTTTCTGCTGCATCTGCTGCTGAGGCACCTTTCCGGTGTCTACCTTAAAAGCCTGGCGCTCAACATCATACGAAGTCATGACCGGGTGCAACAAAACCACGGCTCTAAGATTTATTTTACCGACATAGGCAATATCTCTGCTGCGCTGGGCCAACACAACAGTTGAAGCAGCAAACAGCAGAACAGCTAATACAACTGAAAGGCGTAACTTTAGACCCGGATTCATTCTTTTCCCCCGTTATTTATTGAGCTTTCTTTCGAGTGATACAAGCCTGACGGCTTCTTTGGCGATGTTACGGCCATACTGGTCGGTGTAGGCAGCCCCGGCCTGAATGAACAGCGCCTCGGTCTTCCATTTATCGTTGGTCAGAATGGCCATGCTGGCCAGCTGAATATTGATCGGAACAGCATTGAATGAAGAGTTGGAATCACTGAAATTATTGATCGTGAATTCGGGAGCGTTGATAGTAAAAGATCTCAGATATTGCGGCTGACCTTTTTTGGCTGCTTCCCAGCAGGCATAGAAGTCGGCGGGATAAAGCTGAAACTTCAGCAGCGCCAGTTCTGTCAGACCATGGGCCAGATAATCGAGTTTAATTCTTTCGTCGATCTGAATAGTCTGCGGTTTCGAGGCACGGGTCATCGAACTGTAGGCAATAGCCATCTGCAACAGTACCACTGCAAAGACCAGAGCGAGAATCAAAGCCATACCTCTGCGATTATCGGTATTTTTCATGGGTTATCTCCGGATCTTTGCCTTATGGGAAGCGAGAGTATAGAACTTATTGGCCTTGCTTCCTTTGTCCTGCCAGGTGACGGTAAGAACATATTTGTGATAAACATTTGTAAAATTGATATTCTGGTTAGTCCAGCCCCAGTTGGCCGGGGTATTCGGCTGCTCACCCTTAGCAAAAGGATCATAGGTGGGAACCTGAAAAGTTACCGGCACATCAGAGACATCGAGTTGAGAAGTAAACTGCACCCCGTCGATCGTTTCGGGCCCGAGAATCAGGTTGATCGAACCGGCAGCAGCGTTGCTCTTGAGAGTTTTAGCGGTCGCACCACCATACGTACCCACTGAAATAGAAGTAAAAGGAAACTGCAAAGCGCGGTTGAGTTTCTCCTGACAGAGATTAACGGCCTTGATGGTTCGATCGTCCTTGTCGGTCGCTTTGATAGATGTGCCCATAACCCCGATGATCGGAATGAAAGCCGATGCCAGCAGCGCCATCGCCAGCATCACCTCGGTTAAAGTCATACCTGTACTTCTGTTAATGGTTTTCATCAGAAGCCTCCAAGAGCGAACGACTGCATCGGAACAGCCATGTCGAGTTTAGCCTGAACCCCGTGATCGACAAAAGTTTCCGGGTGTTTCGGGTTCTGCAGGCGAATCTTGATGCCAATGACCTTGTCGGTTTCACCGCCAACGGCGGCCGGATCGGCAAGCCCCCATGAAATCGTTGCTGAAGCGACGTCGGTAAGCTTATAGGTATAAGGGACAGTTCCGAGCCCAAAATTCTGAGGGCTGTTGCTGAAACGATCGTTAAAATTGGTGAAAGCCGCCGGGTTCGGTTTGAAATTAGCGGTGGTGTTGAAATAATCGACGCCACCGAATGCCACATCCTGTGTATTGGCATGCAAATGCAGGGTGTAAAGATTTTTTTCTGCCGGAACTGCCATCAGACAGTGATAAACAAGAACACCCTTGTTGGCAGCAGCCAGATATGTCGTATCTGGTTTGGCAACTGTAAAAACCATCATTCGGCGATTTGCGGTAATCTTGGCAACCTGCGTATTGTTATTAAGAGTCAGAAACGTGCATGGCGAGACCGTAATCTGGTTTGCCGCCGTGGGGTTGATCGAAGTGGCATTCGCCGCCTGCTCGATACGTTCTTTAAGAATGGCGAGAAATCTTTCAGCCTCTTTCTGGCGCGTCAGCTTCCAGCTGCCGGTCAGAAACATATTGCTGCCCATTCGATAAAAAGCAAAAAGCCCGACCGTGAACAGCGAAAACACGGCACTGGCAATCATTATCTCGATAAGGGTAAATCCTGCTACCCGCTTTTTCAGTATCTGAGAATTCATAAATAGACAATCTCCCGGAGGAATATACGCAATTTGGATGCCAGCGGCATAAAACCGCAGGTTACTGACCGTTCTGCTTTTTTTCAGGCCGGTCCATTTCGTCAATCTTGTGAATAACCGATTCAACAACCTTGAATACTTCAGAATCCACTTTGTGGTTATCGTAAACAATCTTCATGACCCGTGCCAGAATGCATTCCCCGCCTGAAAGAACGAGCGGGTAAGGCCTGATCGGCAAAAGATTGACCGCATCGGGGAAGCGTGTCAGTTCAAGCCAGTTGATCAGCTCGCGGGAAGGGGGCGCTGAATCTGAAGGATGCGCCAGATGTTCCTTTGCCAGAAAAGCGTAGAACAACGAAAAATTGATACCAGGAATACCCTGGCCGAACATTTCACCAGCCTGATAGCGGACCGGGTAGCCATAAGGCACCGGAACGGTCGTATTGAGAACCAAAGTATAACTGCCCTCGGCAGCAACTTTTCTGACTGCCGCAAGAATTTCGGCTTCGATTTCGGCCAGATATCTGCGGGTGGTTGCCGGGTCGGTCAGATCCGGGCAGGCGGCAGCAAGTTCACTGTCAGAGATTAGCCCGCGCAGGCGCTCTTCTTCGACAGAGATTAATTCGAGTTCTTTTTGGGCAGCTTCACGCTCTGCCGTAATCGTTGAGGAAAAAAGCGCAATCTGCATAGATTTGCGCCGATCGAGCTCGGTGAGCTGCTGCTGAAGCTGCTGTAGCTCTTCCAGTGCGGTTGTTGCCGATGCCGAATTTTTCAGTTTTGCAACTGCCTCATCGAAAGCTTCGCGGGGCAAACCTGGCTCGACCTTGAAGAACCCCATGCGGTCAAAATCGAACAGCGACATGCGCGGGTGCAGACTGACGGCCATGCTAAGATCTATGGTAGCAACTCCGGCAGCAGCAACGGAGAACGGCAAAAACATTACCGCCACAAGCAGCAGCAAAATCGGCAAATCAGTGTTTTTTCGCATCAGAAACCTCTCTATCTGCAGAGTACAGAATCGGCTGATCGGTTTTTTCAAACATCAGAGCGATTTTTCCGGCCTGTGCCAGATATTTTTCGAGAACTTCACCGTTACGACTGAAGAAAAACCGCCGCAGATCGTTGTCGGCAAGCAAAGGTGGTGTAGCAGCAAATCTCGGCAACTTATTGAGAAGCAGAGCACCGGTCGCAGTTTCAGGCAGAACTGTTTCATGATAAATCCGGCCGGCAATCTCAAGAAGCTTGTCATACCCTGGCACGCCTTTGTCCGCCAGCAGCGACTGCTCAGTCTGCAGCCTCGCTTTCAACTCTGCGAGCCTGCGGTCAATCTGACCGATTTTTTCCCAGGTCAGAGCTTCGGTCGAAGCCTCACCCGAATTCATTGCCGCAAGCACCAGCTCTGACTTTTCACTCTCGCAATCGGCAATCTCGGCCGTAATCGATGCGACACGTTTTTGCAGATTCTCAACAGGTATAATTTCGCTTTTTGTCTCTTTAAATCGCCCGGTTTCCGGGTCATACTTCCGCATCAGCGGATGTTTCTGCAAAAGCCGCTCAAAATCAACCGCCCGGAAGGTTTCGCCGGAAACCAGCAGGGGTACGGCAGCGACAAAAAAACTTAACATCTGCAAAATATTTTTACGCTGTCTCATTCTGGCAGCTCCGGAAAATCAAACCTGTAAGGGTCAACGACGAGATCGGGGCGGCGCTTGAGAATTCTCTGACTCAACAGCGCTTCAACATAAGAATGATCTTCGTAAATGCTGAATCGGTTCTTCTGAACCGGGTATGCCGAAAAAGAAAGAATTCGACCTGGCACCGGCAGCTGGTAAAAAATCAGCGAAAGCCAGCTTATACCGTTGGTTTCCTGTGCCCACGGAGTTTTTGTATCAGGATGAACGGCTCTGATACGCCCGGACTGCTGAATAACCAGCTGCATGCAGCCAAAAGCAGAACTCTGGTCGGCAAAAAGAGCAACTTTAATATAACTGTTATCTGAACCAACAATCAGCGGGCCTTCACCGGGGCAATAGTTTTCGCGGGCCATTGCGATCAATGATGGCCCTGAATCGAAGGCTGCCCATGGCAGGCGGGCCGCCCTGTCTGCAAAAAGAGGCAAAAAGGCCGGAGCGACTGCACTGATAAAATTATGCGAGCCAACCCAGAAAACCCTGGCAAAACTGGCCTGTTCAAGTCTGGTAGCCGCAACATCGAGCTCGGCCAGTGGAAAAAATGGCACAGGAACCGGTATTTTCCGGTAAAAGATCAGCTTCCAGTCGTGCAAAGCAAGACTGCAGGCCTGCACAGTCTGACCGCAAAAAACGGCTGCCAGCACCAGAGCGAAGATTGTTACAAGCATTCTGTTATGTCGCATAAGTTGAGAATACCATGTATTCCCTGATTGCGACAACAATCTTTAATGCTCGACCTGAATCTCGACTTCGGCGGCAATCTCGCTTTCGGTCAATGCCGTAATGCGAAACACCCCTTTGGCAAGAGGCCAGTAAGCCTCATACGGCGGCGGAGTTCTGATAAACTCGATGCCGTTTATCAGCCAGATAACTTCAGATACTGGTTCTGATGGAATAGCACGCAACAGAGCATAATTTTCGTGGCTGGCAGACATGACATAGCAGTCACCATCATGTGGTGAGACTATTTTGATGCCGACATTCCGCGCCAGTCTTGTTTTATCTGCTGAATAAAAGCTGCCGGAAGCAACCGATAACTGAGCATCGCCAGACTCAAGCCCTTTTATCACCCAGGGGTCAGCTGTTTCGGCCTGATTGGCCAGTCTGAAAGGGTCGACATCGAGAAACCGCCGGCGATGTTTCAGCCAGCTGGCATAATCTGCAGGCAGGTCATGCTCTTCGCCGGTCGAACGATGAAAAACGCAGACTTCGGGCAGATTGCCGTCTTCAGCAAAAATCTCATAACCGGTCATAAAACAGTTTGGCCCGGGCAACTGCCCCGAAATAGAGCAGACAGCCCGGCGAATGATTCCCTCCGGGGCAACTACCGGTGCCGGCTGATATCTGGTCTCAAGATAGTCGTTGATATCGTGAAAAATTGGCCCGCAGGCGCTTGCACCACTGAGAGCACGGGTAGGGACACCTGAAAAGTTGCCGACCCAGAAGGCCATGATAAAACGGGAATTAACGGCAACCAGCCAGCAATCGCGGTATTCTGTACTGGTTCCGGTTTTCAAACCAGTCATACTGCGGGTTTTAAAAAAAGCCGGATTACCGAAGGTAAACAGGCGTGCCGACGGATCGGCCATGATGTCAAAAATCATATAGGCAGTGCGCGGCGAAATAATCGATGAACTGCTTTGCAGCTGATCGGGAAAATACTTCAGGCTTTTGAGATTACCCTGGTTGACAAAAATTCCGTAAGCCTGCACCAGGTCGAGCATGCGCAGCTCAGGATTGCCGATGGCCAGCCCGAGACCATAGAACTCAGCTGCACCCGGCTTATTGCTGACCAGGCCGAGCTCGACAAGCATCCGGCAAAAGTCGCCGATACCAAGAAGGTTGAGCATTTTGACCGCTGAGATATTAAGACTGTTGCCAAGGGCAGCTCTGATCGTCACCGGGCCATACGATCTGCGGTCGGCATTGTATGGCTGATATTCCCCCTGCGGCGTCTTGAACGTCTGCATTGTGTCGGGTATCACATAAGACGGAAAATAACCGTTTTCGAGCGCCAGTGCATAAAGAAATGGTTTGAGAATAGAGCCGCCTGAGCGTCGGGCGAGGCAGACATTATTGAACCCGGCAGCCAGCGGGCCATATTCGCATGAACCGGCCATGGCAAGAATTTCAAGAGTCGTACTGTCGACAATCATACCGCCGGCCTGCAACGCTCCTTTTTTCATCAGACGTGGCAGGTGCGATTTGAGTGTGCCGACAAGCAGATTCTGCAGGGTCATGTCGATCGTCGTTTTTCGGGTACCTTTTAATGGACTGTGCTGTGCGAGAACCAGATCGCAGAAATGTGGAGCATTGAACGGCCTCGGTTTTCGCCAGGATGGGATTGTCGAGTTTCTGGCGCTGACAAGGGTGCTTTCTGCAATAATTCCGGTGCGCCTCATTTCAGCGAGCACCCAGTTACGCCGGGCAAGCAGTCTGATATTGCCTTTTTGTGAAAAGGGATCGAGACGGCCGGGCGCCTGAATTGCCGCCGCCAGCGTCGCACTTTCGGCCAGGTTAAGCATATCCGGGCTTTTGCCAAACAACAGAAGTGCGGCCATATTGATACCCCGCACATTACCAAACATAGAAACGGCATTCAGATAGCGTTCGAGTATCTGAGCCTTGCTTAAACTGCCTTCAAGACGAAGCGCCATTAAAAGCTCGCGAATTTTGGTCGTCAATGTGCGTGGCCCAGGATCGACTACGCGAATCAGCTGCTGTGAAATCGTTGAAGCGCCTGAAACAATGCGTTTGTTGGTAAGATTCTGCCAGGCGGCCCGCAGAATCGCAAAAAAATCGAAACCGGGATGCTGGTAAAAGTTGCGGTCTTCGGCGGTCAGAATCGCCTGCAGCAAATCAGGAGAATGGCTTGCCAGAGGTATATATACCGAAAAATCGCCGCGCACGTCAGCAAAAACCCTGAGAATTTTGCCGTGGCGGTCGGTCAAAGCGCCGCCACTGGAAAAATGGCGTTCAATCAGAGGCAACGGATCGTCGCAGAAATACGGCAGAAGGCTGAAGCGGCAATGCCAGGCCAGGCCGGCAGCCATAAACAGCAGCAGTAATGCCGCCATAAGTTTTTTTGCGAAAATCGTTTTTGTCAGACGCGTAAAGAAGGCACCCATACTTGCTGAAGCATCGCTTAAAAAAACCGGCGCCATCGGTATCGATGGCGCCGGCAGGTTGTTTTATTCAGCCGCCAGTATCTGAACTGTCGCCGGCGTGCTCATACCATTGATTTCCGGATTATACATCAGGCTCACCTGAGTTGGCTTCATTTTGAAACTGCCTTCACAGATAGCCCGCAGATAATAAACCAGCCGGAATCTTCCAGACCAGAAATGATCCTTGAAAGCCAG